>JAOQNJ010000001.1 GCA_025961275.1 Providencia alcalifaciens
GATAGCAAAAGCACAAAAGCTATTTTGGGATAAGAGGAACTTCCAAAGCTTATGTGACCCTCATCATAACTCTACCAAGCAACGCATGGAGAAGAGTGGTGTCGTTGTCGGCTGCAGTCGGGATGGCATACCACTTGACCCTAATTCACATTGGAATAAATAACATGACTGAAACAAAGCAAGTGAAGTTATCTAAGTTGTTTCGTGGTAGTACATTTGTTGGCCACACCCTGTCCGTTGATGGGCAGATGCTCAGTAATCTCCAGTTGGTTTCCATATCGTCATCGGACGGAATAGTACGACCAACCGTTACAGTGACGTTCTTGTGTAATGAAAAGATGGCAAAAGATGCACCTGATATCCACGTTAAATAGTTTCAATATGAAATCATAACGCAGGGGTAGGGGTAGGGTAAAACTTCAAAAACTTTGCCTTAAATTACCGACCCCTAACCTTCGAAATAACGCTAACCCGATTTTTTTCCTTTTTTACGAGGCACAAATGGCCGGAAAACGAAAGCGCTCTGATAGTGTGAGTGCCGAAATTCAAGCCATGCAAAATGCTGCCGCTGATACCATCGAACCGCCACGCCATGCAGGTTTGGAGAAAAAAGCGGAGCCTTTTTGGCATGACAATATCCGCTCAAAAGCCCTTGATAGCTGGACACCTTCTGACCTGTTGGCAGCGGTAGAATTAGCAAATAATCAGCTGTATATCACCGTTTTACGGCGTGATTTACGCAAAGAAGAGCGAATTAGGGGCGAAGAGCGCAACGAAGCACTCATCAAGGATTTACGGAAACAAATAGTAGAATTACAGCGCACTATCTTGGCGCAACGACGTGATTTACAAATCCATTCTCATGCGACGAACGGCGAAAGCCGAGATCAACGCAACCGAAATAAAAATGACGCCGAAGCAAGAAGCACCCTGAGTGATATTCAGGATGATGATCTATTGGCGGCTCCCATGCACTAAGGAGGAACCATGACACGAGGTGAACGTGTTATCGCGTTTATTGAACGTTTCTGCATTGTTCCCGAAGGGGAGCTGATCGGAAAGCCCATGCGATTAGATGAATTTCAAAAGCATTTTATTCTGGCGGTCTACGATAACCCGTACCGCACCGATAAAGCCTATCTGAGTATTGCGCGTAAAAATGGTAAGACAGGCTTGATTGCTGGCATCTTGTTGGCGCATCTAGTTGGTCCCGAAGCGGTGCAGAACTCACAGATTATCAGCGGAGCCATGAGCCGAGAGCAAGCGGCTATCGTGTTCAATCTGGCAGTGAAGATGATCAACTTGAATCCTCGACTGCAGGGTATTGTTCATATTATCCCTAGCGGTAAGCGTTTGGTAGGTAAGCCTTGTAACGTGGAGTATCGGGCGTTATCAGCAGAGGGCAAAACCGCACACGGCCTTTCCCCCGTCTTAGCCATTCTTGATGAGGTGGGGCAAATTGTCGGTCCTCGCAGTGAGTTCGTTGATGCGATAGTGACCTCTCAAGGCGCACACAAAGACCCCCTGTTGATTGCTATCAGTACGCAAGCGGCGAATGACGCCGACTTACTGAGTATTTGGCTTGATGATGCAAAGAATTCGAAAGATCCACACATTGTTTCTCATGTGTATGAGGCAGAAAAAGATGCGGATATTTTAGATCCCGAGGCGTGGCGAGCATCTAATCCGGCTTTAGGTAATTTCCGCTCATTGGATGACATGAAGCGATTAGCCGAAATGGCGTCACGTATGCCCAGCCAAGAAAACATGTTCCGCAATTTAAACTTAAATCAGCGTGTATCCATCGTATCCCCGTTTATTTCGCGTTCGGTATGGGAATCGTGCGCGGCACCAATACAACCGATAGTCGGTAAATGTTATGCAGGGTTAGATTTATCAGAGTCAAAAGATTTAACCGCGCTCGTTGTGATCGGTCAGTCTGCCGATGGTAAATGGAACTTGTTTCCGTACTTTTGGACACCTAAGCAAACACTGTTAGACCGCGCAAAAACGGACCGAGTGCCGTATGACGTGTGGGAAAAACAAGAGTTGCTGCGTACCACGCCGGGCTCAATGGTCGATTATGATTATGTCGTGAATGATATTGCCATCATCTTGGCTGACCTTGATGTTGAGGTGATCGCCTTTGACCGCTGGCGTATCGAGATGTTTAAAAAAGCAGCTGAAAGCATCGGGTTAACGCTCCCGTTGGTTGAGTTCGGGCAAGGGTTTAAAGATATGGCCCCTGCACTGGATAAGATGGAGCAGATGTTACTGAACGGCCAAATTCGACATGGCAATCATCCCGTCATGAATATGTGCGCGGCGAATGCCATTACGGTCAAAGATGCCGCCTCAAACCGAAAGCTAACCAAAGAGAAGTCGACAGGTCGTATGGATGGCATGGTTGCCTTTGCGATGGCAGTTGGCGCATCAAACGGGGTTGAAGTTGAACATGGCGATATTGATGGCTTTTTTGATAATCCGATCATGGTAGGTTTCTAATGGCCAGACGAAAATCAGCACGCAAAGTGCAGCGTTTTAATGCCAGTCAGCCAACGACACCGGCAGGATTGGACAGTCAAGATTTGCTTAAGGCACTCGGCGGACTCAGCAGTAGCGGCAAGTCGGTTTCAGCTGATAAGGCATTGCAGCTCTCGGCGGTATGGTCCTGCATTCGATTGTTGAGTGAGTCAATTTCAACGCTGCCTTTACGTATTTATCAATATCAAGATGACGGTTCGCGAATCATTGCGAAAGAACATCCAGCTTATCGGGTGTTGTGCCGAAAGCCCAATGCAGAAATGACTCCTTCGCGGTTTATGTTAATGGTGGTGTCGAGTCTCTGTTTGCAGGGCAATGCCTATATTGAAAAGCGCTACATCGGATCTAAATTGGTCTCTTTGCAACCGTTATACCCTCAATCAATGACAGTGAAGCGACTGGAGAGTGGACTTCTTGAATATAAATACACCGAACAAGGACGCACTAACCGGCCGATCCACGTTAAAAATATGATGCATATTCGCGGCTTTGGAACGGATGGGATAAGTGGATTGACTCCGATCCAAGTGGGTAAAGATATTTTAGGCTCGGCAATCGCGACCGATGAAACTGCCGCAAAGCTGTTTCGTAATGGGCTGTTAGCCTCGGGGTTTTTGTCCGCGAAAACGGCACTCACGGGAGAGCAACGGGAAAAGCTGCGTGGCTATTTAAATGCATTCATCAGTTCCGAGAATGCCGGTAAGTTGATGATCTTGGAAAATGATCTGACGTACAACGGTATTTCGATGAATCCCGAAGACGCACAATTGTTACAAAGCCGCGCATGGAGCATTGAAGAGATTTGCCGCTGGTTTCGGGTGCCGCCGTTTATGGTCGGTCACGCGGATAAACAAAGCAGTTGGGCGTCTAGCGTGGAAGGGATGAATATGCAATTTCTCACCAACACTTTACGTCCCCTTTTGGTGAACATTGAGCAGGAAATTAATCGCTGCTTGCTGGATGGTGACGATGATCATTATGCCGAGTTTTCGGTTGAAGGTCTGCTTCGTGCTGATAGCGCCGGTCGTGCTGCTTATTATACCACCGCATTACAAAACGGTTGGATGAGTCGCAATGATGTGAGAAAGCTGGAAAATTACCCACCGATTGAAGGGGGTGATATTCACACGGTGCAATTGAACCTCACGCCGCTTGAATTATTAGGCAGTGAAGGCTCAGGAAACGAATCAGAAAAACTCAAAGCGCAATTGGCTAACTGGTTATTCCCCGAAGGTAATCCGACACCCCAAATCAAACCTCAGTCCGAGGAGTAAATTAAATGAAAAAAAGTCATCTGCCGGTTGCACTGGAGGGAAACCCCTGCGCGTCAATCAGCTATGAATTAACACCAAATGCCCTCGATAAGTGGGACGGTAGCATTAAAGCCGCGAGCACCGACAATACGATTTCTATCCTCGATGTGATTGGTGAAGATTACTGGGGTGAAGGCGTGACCACAAAACGTATTGCTGCGGCATTACGAGCGATTGGCAATAACGACGTTGTCGTGAATATCAACAGCCCTGGTGGGAATATGTTTGAGGGGCTGGCGATTTATAACCAACTTCGAGCCCACAGCGGTAAAGTGACCGTGAATGTGCTAGGCATTGCGGCTTCTGCTGCCTCTATTATCGCGATGGCAGGGGATGAAATTCAAATGGGCCGTGGTGCCTTTTTGATGATCCATAACTGCTGGGGCGTTTGCGTTGGGAATCGTCATGACCTTGCGAAACTCGCTCAAGATATGGAGCCCTTTGATAAATCGATGTGCGATATCTACATGGCGCGCAGCGGTCAAGCTAGTGATGCTATCAGTCAGATGATGGACAACGAAACCTATATTGGTGCCAGTGACGCGATTGAAAAAGGCTTTGCGGATAACTTACTGTCAGCGGATGTGATTAATGACGGTGACGAGAGCCCACAAGCCGCAATACGTAAGCTCGATGCGTTATTGGCTAAATCAAATACTCCCCGCGCCGAGCGTCGAAAACTGATTAGTGCTTTAACTGGAAGTACGCCGGGCGCTACTTCTGCTCCGAATGGTATGCCAAGCGCTACCAGTAACATTGATTTTAAATCCCTTTCAGAACTAGAGAAGGCTATTGATGCCTACGCTAACCTGTCAAAATAATTATTGGAGACATTATGTCTGATACAAATGAATTACTAAAAAACCTGTCCGCTAAAATCGAAGAGGGGAACAGTAAGTTCAATGCCAAGGCTGAAGAAGCGTTAAAAGAAGCACAAAAAGTAGGCAGTCTGAGCACCGAAACGAAAGCCGCTGTTGACCAAATGGCAACAGAATTGAATGCGTTGCGTGAGTCTGAAAAGACCCTGAAAGCATCGTTAGGTGATTTAGAGCAACACGTTGCACAAATGCCGCTACAGAATGCTATACATGCCGCGAAGTCTATCGGTCAGCAAGTGATCTCTGCTGATGTACTGAAAGATATCAACTCCAGCATTCAGGCAAGCAAGCGAATTTCTGTTGCGGTACAGGCTGCACTAACTTCGGTTGATGTTGCGCAGGGCGTTGTTGAGCCTCAGCGCTTGCCGGGGATTGATGTTGCACCAAAACAGCGTCTATTTATCCGCGATTTGATTGCACCAGGCAAAACGACGTCACCGGCTATTTTCTGGGTGCAGCAAACGGGGTTCACGAATGCGGCAAAAGTGGTACCTGAGAATACCGCCAAGCCGTACAGCAATATTGAGTTTGCAACTAAGATCACGCCAGTAACAACCATTGCGCACATGTTCAAAGCCTCTAAACAGATTTTGGATGACTTCGCGCAGCTGCAGTCTTTGGTTGATGCAGAAATGCGCTATGGATTGAAGTTTGTCGAAGAGCAAGAAATCTTGTTCGGTGATGGTTCAGGCGCTCACCTGCACGGCATCATCCCGCAAGCGTCGAAGTATAAAGCGGAGTTTGCTGTCGATAAGCAAAATGGCATTGATGATTTGCGTCTTGCGATGCTGCAAGCACAGCTGGCACGTTTCCCAGCAACCGGCCACGTTCTGCACTTCATTGACTGGGCGAAGATTGAGCTGATCAAAGATTCACTGGGGCGTTATATTCTGGCAAATCCGTCCGCATTAACGGGGCCGACCTTGTGGGGGCTGCCGATTGTCGTTACGGAAACGGCAGCATTCCAAGGTAAGTTCCTGACAGGGGCATTTAATGCCGGTGCTCAATTGTTTGATCGTGAAGAAACCAACGTGGTCATTTCGACTGAGAACACCGACGACTTTGAAAAGAACATGATTTCAATTCGTTGCGAAGAACGCCTTGCTTTAGCATTGAAACGTCCTGAAGCGTTTGTGTACGGTAATTTCACGGCGCCAACAGCGGGCGAATAATCCACTCAGGCGGCCTTTGCGGTCGCCTTTCTTTTTGGAGTATCGAAATGAAACTAACGGTATTACGCGCTATCTATTTTGGTAACAAAGTCGCTATTGAAGGTGAGATCATCGAGACGGGTGAGCAGCATGGACGTGAATTAATTCAAAAAGGCTATGCAATTGAAATAGAAAGTGATCAGACTGAAGTGCCAGAAGTGCCAGAAGTGCCAGAAGTGCCAGAAGTGCCAGAAGTGCCAGAAGTGCCAGAAGTGCCAGAAGTGCCAGAAGTGCCAGAAGTGCCAGAAGTGCAGCAAGATCCTAAAAAGCAAGCGGCAAAAAATAAGGAGAAATAATGCTTTCTCTGGAATTAGTTAAACAGCACTGCAACATTGATCTTGAATTTACGGACGATGATAAATTGCTGGGTATCTATACTGGCTCTGCGGTCAAGTATGTAGAAAATTACACGCGCCGAAAGTTGTATGAAAATGAATCATCAGAAGGTTATCAGGATAACCCCGAACCGTTGCTACTGACGGATGATATCAAAAACGCCATGCTATTACTGATAGGTCAATGGTATGAAAACCGTGAAGCGACCAACATCGGTAATATTACCTCCACATTGCCGTTCGCGACTGAGGCGCTACTTCAGCCTTACCGGATTTACGGACTCTAGGAGGTATCATGCAAGCGGGGCGATTGCGACACTCAGTCACTTTTCAGCAAAACAAGCCTATCGAATTACCCTCGGGTACCTATGATGATCATTGGGTTGATGTTGCAACCGTCCGTGCAGAAGTTAAGGCGATTAGCGGACGTGAGTTACTCGCAGCCGATGCGGAAATGTCAGAGATTACGGTGCGTGTCTGGATGCGTTATCGACCGGATGTTAATCCAGCGTGTCGCATGGTTTATCGTGGACTTAACTATGACATTCAATCAGTTATTCCAGACGTGAAGTGTACGCGGCTTGAATTACTGTGCAAACAAGGAGTCTCGGCCAATGGTTGATATGAACATTGATTTTAGTGGCTTGCTGGATATTTCCAAAGATTTGGAGTTACTCAGTAAAGCTGAAAGCAATAACGTATTGCGTCAAGCAACGAATGAAGCTGCAGGTGTACTTCGTGATGCGGCAAGAGCAGGAGCGCCAGTACGAACGGGTAAGCTCAAGAAAAATATTGTTAGCGGTAATCAGCGGATCCGAAAACAGGGTGAGGTTTCTTCGGGTGTTTATGTGCGGGGTAGTAATAAAGAAGGCACCAATAGCGACCCGAAAATGAAAGCGAAAGATCCGCGAAATTCTTATTATTGGCGGTTCCTCGAAGAAGGTACATCTAAGATGCCACCTGTGCCCTTTATTCGCCCGGCGTTTGACAGTAAAGCCGATGAAGCCGCGAGTGCTGGGATAGCGAAGTTAAGCGAGGCAATTGATAAGGTATTACAAAAATGACAGAAGCTGATGTACTTCCATTTTTAAAATCCGTATTGCCGAATAAAGTGTTTTCTTACGTGGTGCCGCAAAATAAATCCGTTCCTGCCCCATGGGGTATATTGTCAATGTATGATATTCCCCAGGATGTTGTGAGCGGTCAAGCTGAAACTCTGACTAACATTCAGATTGATATTTATGCCAACACAATCGATAAGGCGCGTATTATCCGTGATGGCATGCGCCAAGCGATAGCCGATTTAGGCCCATCCTCGATAACTGAAAAACAGTCATATGAAGAGGATACAAAGCTTTTTCGCGCAACCCTAGAATTTCAAGTCTGGAATTAACACCAAATCACACCATCAACCACCTACGGGTGGTTTTTTTATGTCTATAGGAAACTGAATAATGGCTAAACATGAAAAAACGCAAGGTACCAAAATTAGCGTTTCAAAATTGGCGGCAACAGATATTGCTGCTGTCGAAACGGATTCGTTGCCGATTGATTGCACAACGAAAGAAATTAGCTTCACAGGTGGTCAAAAAGCGGATATTGATGTCACAACATTCTGCTCAAATGAGCAGGAAAACATAAACGGCCTCGCGGCTCCAGCGGAGGTGACTATTGGGGGCAACTTTGCAGTTGATGAAGGGCAAGATGTATTGCGTCAGGCTTATGACAGCGATGCTGTTCACGCCTTTAAGGTTGTATTCCCATCAGGTGCGGGTTTCGCGTTCCTCGCTGAAGTTCGCCAAAACAGCTGGTCAGCAGCAACAAACGGTGTTGTGAGTGCATCGTTCACCCTTCGTCTAAAAGGTAAGCCTACGCCATTAGTGAAAGGGAAAGTGGTGGCTCCAGCAGCACAATCACAAACAACAGGGGGCGGTAAGTAATGGCTAAAGTTAAAAAGTCTAATTTGCGTGATTTAGCGCTCAGTGCAGAACGTTCATTTCGGACAAAAGAAATCATTATTCCCGAATGGGATGATGCAGACGTTATTGTTCGTGAGCCCTCTATCAAAGCTCGCATGGATCATCAGGCGCTGCTTGATAGCGCGGGAGATAAAGAGCTTTCGGCGATTGAGCAAACGGAGCTCAATATCAAGGCTGATGTTATTTTGCTCATTGATGTGCTTCTTGATAAAGATAAAGAGCCAGTGTTTAAAATCAGTGATAGTAACGCGGTATTTGAAACTTATGGTCCTGTCCACTCTCGCATATTAAATGCGGCTTTTGAGCTAACGATGACGGCAGAAGTTGCGAAAAAAAAGTTAGAAACCCCTTAATTAATTTCATGATGACGTTAGCACTCAGGCTTGGAAAAACGCTTGATGAGCTAGCGTCAAGCATGAGTATGAGTGAGCTTAAGATGTGGCTTGAATATGATGCCATTAGCCCGATAGGAGATCAGCGGAGTGATATTCATGCCGCACTAATCTCTTCGGCTGTTTTCAACTCACAAGGTGTCAAAGCCACCGTTGCTGACATGCTGCCCATTTGGAATTCAGATGAGCAAGTGGAGGCTTCAAATGATGACGCAAGTGGTTTTGAGTCGTTTTTAAGTAATCTAGCGCAATGATCTAAGTAGCCGTGAGGTCAGTGATTTTGTATAGTAGCCCTATATCTATTACAGGGCGTCATTATGAAAAAACTGATTGTTACTGCTGTTTTGGCATCTTCATTTTTGCTTTTTGGGTGTGGGGATCCAAACCAAGAAACTATTGATAAGGTCACAAAGCACATAGAATCACGTCAGGACATGTTTCCATATAAATTAGAATTCAAAGACTTAAACTATATTGCAGAAAAAGACGGCAAGGCAACGCTATGCGGGGAAATTAGGCTATCTCACAAATCCAACATAAAGGCAGATAAGCTGCCGAAAATATTTTTTTCCAATATGAGTGAAGATATTGAACAGGTTATAGGTAGTAATGAACATTTTAAGTTTGAATATACTATTGAGCCTGACTTTGAACGCTCGAATGAAATTAAACCAATAATGCTCATACATCCATACGACCAACAAGAACTAGAGTTTTGGCGGCTGGATTGTAAAAGGTAACATGACCGCTTCGGCGGTCTTTTTGTTTATGGAGACCGCAAAGTGGCAAAGTTACGTGAATTAATTATAAAGATATCGGCTAATTCGAGCAGTTATCAATCCGAATTGGCGAGAATGTCTCGTCTCAGCAACGATTATTACAAAAACATGGGAGCCAGTGGGCGTCGGTATCAACAGAGCCTTCGCGCACAACAGAATGCACTCGCTGATATTAATAAGCAGCTAAGCACTGTCACCATGACCGCAAAAGGTATGGCGGGTGCGATGGCGGGTTTCTTTTCTGTCTCTGCACTCGTTTCCACAGTAGATGAGTGGGGGCAAATGGCAGCGCGGATCAAGATGGCACTAAAGTCCGTGGAAGGTAGCACAAATCAATATGAAAACTTACAAAATCGTTTTTTAGAGATTAGCAATCGAAACGGAAAGAACATTGAAGACACACAGTTAATGTATGTCACTGCAGCAAAGTCAATGCAAGAGTTAGGTTTTAGTACCTCACAAACCATCGACCTTGTTGAATCCATGTCATCCTCGTTCACAGCAAATGCGACCAGTGTCAATGCAACGCAATCTGCGATAGCCGCACTCGGAAAGTCAATGATTGCTGGAAAGGCCGCTGGGGATAATTGGAACGCCATTATGAACGCCACTCCGACCATTTTAGGGGATATTGCTGATGAGCTTCAAAGAACCAATGGCGGAATAAAAGTTACGGAAACCGCAGTAAAAAAACTGGGGGCGGATGGTGCCATCTCATTTAAGCTATTGGCGGACTCCATTATTAACGCTAAAAATGCGAATAATGAGCTGGCTAACTCAATGGATAACACGGTCACCGATGGGTTCACACGAGTGGCGAACTCAGCTAAAAAATATTTTGGTGAAGCCAACAGTGGGATCGGTGTTACTCGTTCTATGTCTGCTGCGTTAGCTACGGTCAGTGATAACTTTGATAAAGTGGCGGATGCGGGGCTTTTATTGATTGGTGTTGGTGTTACTCGGTATTTATCCGGATTAACAACAAGCGCCTTTGCAGCAACAGGCGCACTGATTAACTCCGCTAAAGCAGAGGTGGCTCTTGCAGCCGCTCAGGTCAACACTACAAAAACAACAGTAATTGAACAGAAGGCGAAGGTTGCGTCAGCAGCTGCAGCTTTGGCTCATGCTAGAAGTTCTGTTGTGCAAGGTGCCCAATTAGAAAAAATGGCTTTAGCGGAAGCCAAAGTCACCGCCGCCCAGAATAAGCTCAATATAGCTATGGCAACGGGCTCAAACAGAGCTATTTTGAGCGCTAAAGCAAAATTAGATAAAGCGAAAGCGTCACTTGCGGCAGCAAAAGCAACGGACACAGAGACAGCAGCAGAAAAACGCCTGAATGCTGAAAAAGCGAAACTTGCAAATGATATCTCGAATAATCGAGATGCAAGACGAAATTTAAACCGTACAACATCGGTTATTGGTGCGGCAGGTCGCGGGCTTAAAGGGATTGTATCTCTTGCTGGCGGGTTGCCGGGAATTCTCATGCTATCTGCTGGCGCTTGGTATATGTATAAACAAAACCAAGAAGAGGCGCATAGAGCATCACTTGATTATGCAAAAACACTAGACGGTATTGCGAGTCGCACGAAAAAAATGTCTTTAACTGAGGCTTCAGACGAGGGAAAAAAAGTAAGCTCTACGCTAGAGGCTCAAACAAAGGAGATTGAAAAGCAGTTAAATACAATTGAAAACTATAAATATAGAATCAACCTTGCTTCCAAAAGGTCTACAGATCCTAGCCTCACTAGTAACCAGCGGCAAATACAACTAAAGGTAATAGCCGAATTAACTCAACAATTACAAGTAGAAGAGCAGAAATTAATAGAAAAAGAGCAAGAGCGCGGAAAGACAGTCAATGTTCTTAATGGATTAACAGTTCAAACGGTAAAAGCATCTAGTGAATTAAATACTGCAAAAAACCAGAAGTTAGTGATGATGGGAAAAGAAATCGCCCAGGAGTCTGAGTTTAATCGTATTTTATCCATTGGTAATTCCATTCTCTCAAGTCGTCAGCTTCTTACTCAAGCCCCAATGTTAGCGGGTAATCGCCCAGAATTAAACGATCAGCAGAGGCAGATGCTATGGAGCGCTGAGCAGGAGCGTATTCTTGCAAGTATGAAGCAGCGCGATCAGGTTGAGCAACGTGCTTTATGGGAGGCTGACAGTACATTTTCAAACGAGAAGGACAAGAACCAGTATGTTGCCGACAAGCTAAAAGCCTTTGATGAGCGAGAACGAATGAGTAAATCGCTTCAATCAGGCAGCGGTCAAATGAAAGAGTCTGAGCGTATCGCCGAACGCTATCGTGACAAAATAGCAGATCTAAGCATTGCGATTGCTGTTCAGCAAGAACGCGCAGAGAAAGGGGAGAAAGCCGCCTCGCTGTATGCTGCCGCTCATGAAGTCGGATCTAAATGGACGACAGAGCAACGTAAATCCATCCAATCCTCAGCTGTTGAGCTGGCGAAGTGGACAGAAAAAGCCGATGAAGCCGTGCGTAAACAGCGTGAAATGGCTGATGCTCTTAAAGACCTTCGTGATGCCACGCGCAAATTTCAAGACGATACTGATTTAGCAAAAGGCTCTCACGGCATGGGGGATCGCCAAAAAGACCAGTTTGAAGAACGCCAACAAATTGAGCGTGTTTTCGATAAAACCGATAAAGGCAAAGACGCCATTATCGCAAGACAGCAAGCTCTTGATGCACTGAATCAGAAATACCGTGAGTCCAAACAAGCCGAAATGGATTGGAGTGCTGGACTGACAAGTGGATTCTCTAACTGGCTGGATGAAGCTTCAAATTATGCAAGTCAAGTCTCAAGCGTTACGCAGTCAACCATGAGTGGCATGGTGGATAATATCTCAGACCTATTGATTGGCAATAAAGCTGATTGGAAAAGCTGGTCACTCGATGTTCTAAAAAGCGTCAATAAAGTGCTGCTTAACATGGCAATGGTTAACTCAATGAAAGCAGCGGGGAGTTATTTTGGTGGTGGATTCGGTAGTCTTATGAGTTCCATTGTCCCTAACGCCAAGGGTGGTGTGTATGATTCACCAAGTTTGAGCTCATACAGTGGGCAAATTGTTAACTCACCGACTATGTTTGCCTTTGCAAAAGGTGCGGGGTTGATGGGGGAAGCAGGACCCGAGGCCATTATGCCACTAACGCGTGGTTCAGATGGTTCACTGGGGGTGCGTGTTCTTGGGTTGGAGAACGTTCAAAACGGATCTACATCTATCACTTCCAATAATGCTATCAATATCGATGTTGGTGACATTAACCTGATTAGCGATGGCACCAAGGAACAACAACAGCCTGTCGGTGATGCGAGAGCCGCTAGACAGCAGCTCAAAAACGAAATTGTTAGTACAGTCAACGAGCAAGCGTCAAGAGAGGGAACGGAGCTCTGGCGACTCATTAATCAAAGAAGGTGATTATTGTGATAGAAACGTTCGCATGGTGCCCTCGCGTTAACGCCCAAAGTGATACCGTATTTAGAACAAAAAAAACGCAGTTCGGGGATGGGTATACGCAGGTTGCAGGAGATGGGATCAATACACGCTCCGATAATTTGCAGTTAGAATTTGTCGGCAAAGAGGCAATGATCAAACAGATTGTTGCCTTTTTTGATCGCCACGAGGGACATAAGGCATTTATCTTCACTCCGCCATTACGTGAAAAAGGGCTATTCCGTTGTGAAGCATACAAGACAGCGGCATTAGGCGCTGGCGTCTATTCTGTATCAGCAACATTTATCGAGGCTTTCAGCTCATGAATATTACATCTGACGTTCAAAAGCTCGAAGCGGGTAATAAAATTCAACTCATTGAAGTTGATGCTAGCGAGTTTGATGGGCCTGTATTGCGCTTTCATGGCTATAACCTACGACATACCCCGACTGAAATTGAATCGGCAGAGGATGAATTAAAACCCAAGTCGATTTGGTGGCAGGGCAATGAATATGGCGCATGGCCATACAAAATAGAAGGTATGGCTAAAAGTGGCGATGGGGCTCAGTCACGACCTAAATTGCAGGTCTCAAATGTGGATAGTGTTATTTCGTCATTGTGCTTACAGTTTGATGATATGGCAAAAGCGAAAGTCACTGTTTATGAGACATTCAGCCATTATCTTGATGCAAAAAATTTCACTGAAGGCAATCCAACCGCTAACCCGAGTGAATTTTTCTCTCAAGTTTATTACATCGACCAAAAGACAAGCGAAGTGGCTGGCGAAGCGATTGAGTTTGAGCTTTCTAGCCCGTTTGATTTACAGGGAATTATGATACCCGTTCGCCAGATACATAATCTGTGTTATTGGTGTATGAAGGGGGATTACCGTAGTGGTAATGGGTGTTCCTATTCGGGTAATAAATACTTCAATGAACGGGGTGAGCCTGTCGATGATCCATCACTAGATAAATGCGGTGGGCTAATCAGTGATTGTAAAAAACGCTTTGGTGAAAATGAGCCTTTAGATTTTGGAGGGTTCCCTGCAGCAGGATTAATACGATGATCACAAAGAAATTAACCGAAGCGATATTTCAGCATGTTAAGTTGGAATATCCCAAAGAGGCCTGCGGTATTATTTGCCAAAAAAGCCGAGTCAAAAAATACTTCCCCTGCAGTAACCTTTCCGATAACCCCAATGACCATTTTGAACTTTCACCCGAAGACTATGCCATTGCTGAAGATTGGGGGGATCCTATTGCGATTGTGCACAGTCATTGTGGTGATGGTGTGACGACTCAACCCTCTGAAATCGATAAGTTACAGTGTGATGCCACGGGGTTACCGTGGATTATTGCATCATGGCCAGAAGGGGATATTCGACTCATTCAGCCTCGAGTAGAACGCGAGTTGGAAGGGCGGCCATTTGTACTGGGTTATGCGGATTGTTGGTCCTTAATTATGGACTACTACCAACAAAAACACGGTATTGAGTTGTATAACTACAGCGTCGATAGGCACTGGTGGGAAGAAGGCGAAAACCTGTATATGGATAATTACCATAAAGCGGGTTTTGTCGACGTTACTGGTGAGCCTAAAGAAGGTGACATGGTGATTATGCAAGTGCAAGCCGATGTTCCCAACCATGCGGGGGTAATAGCTGACGGCATGTTACTTCATCATCTATATGGCCAACTGAGTCGACTTGTTCCCTACAGCGATTATTGGCGTGATCGGACGGTTAAAATTGTTCGGAGGAAAGAGCTAGCATGACTGAACTTAAAACGATACGCCTTTATGGCCAACTCGGTACCCAGTTTGGGCGAGAGCATAAATTAGCGATTGATTCCCCTCGTGAAGCCATAAAAGCATTATCTGTGCTCTATGAAGGTTTTGAGCAGTTTCTGGCTAATGCACACCTTAAAGGGTTGGTGTTCGCGGTATTTAAAGGTAAGCGCAATATCAGCGAAGATGAGCTGAATTTAGATACCAGCGAAGAAATTCGCATTGCACCGGTAATAAAAGGGAGTAAGCGCGGGGGATTTTTCCAAACAGTACTGGGTATCGCTATGATTGGGCTTGCGGTCTGGAACCCTGCATTTTTAGCTATGTCAGCTACCACCAATAGCGCTTTAATGCTAGGTGGAGCTGCAATGGCAATTGGCGGTGTCGTTCAGATGCTGTCCCCACAACCGCGTGGTTTATCTATACGCCAAGACGCGGATAATAAACCATCGTATGCCTTTGGTGGCGCAGTCAATACCACAGCCCAAGGCAATCCAGTACCGTTATTTTATGGGCTAGACCGACGCGAAATCGGTGGCGCAATTATCTCTGCAGGGATATACACCGAAGATCAGCAATAAACTACATCAACTTTCTATGTTAAATAGCGGCTTAATTGCCGCTTTTTTATGGGTGAAATATGAGAATTCAAGGCGCTAAAGGGGGGAGTTCCAAACCTCGGACACCCGTAGAGCAAAAAGATAGCCTATTAGCAGAATCAACGGCAAAGTTACTGCTTGCTATTTCTGAAGGGGAAATTGCTGGTGGGTTAGATGATACGTGTATCTTTCTTGATGATACCCCAATCGGTAATGCTGATGGTTCTAAAAACTTTGAAGGTGTGACGTGGGAATTTCGTGCCGGTAGTGAACATCAGGAATATATTCAAGGTATCCCTTCCGTTGATAATGAGATTGCGGTGGGGATGGAATTAAAAGACGATCAGCCATATGTAAGAACGGTCAATAATACCCAGTTATCGGCGATCCGTATTCGCTTGTCTGTGCCTCAATTTCTCCAGCAACACGATAACGGTGATACCACAGGTTATCATGTCGATTATGTCATTGAGCTTTCCACGGATGGTGCTGGCTATAAAGAAGTGGTTAAATCTGCCTTTGACGGTAAGACCACCAGCGAGTACCCAAGAACGCACCGCATTGATTTACCCAAGGCTTCTACAGGTTGGCAAGTTCGTGTTCGCCGTTTAACGAAAAACCAGAATAATGCACGCATTGCGGATCGGATTAATATTGCTGCGATTGCGGAAGTGATAGACGCCAAATTGCGGTACCCAAATACAGCTCTGTTATTTATTACCTTTAATGCCCGTCAATTTAATAACCGCATTCCTAAAGTCAGCGTGCGCCCAAAAGGGGGCTTGTTGGTTAAGGTACCAACAAACTATGACCCCATTAATCGGACTTATTCGGGGGTGTGGGATGGAACGTTTAAACTGGCCGCAACGAATAACCCAGCCTGGGTATTTTATGACTTAGTATTAAATAACCGTTACGGCTGTGGTGACCGTATCAAGGCGTCACAAATTGATAAATGGGATTTGTATAAAATTGCACAATATTGTGACGAATTAGTCCCAGATGGGCATGGCGGTGATGGTAAAGAGCCTCGCTTCTTGTGTGATGTGTATATTCAATCGCAAGAGTCGGCTTATACCGTCCTACGTGATATTGCGGCGATTTTTCGTGGTATGACGTTTTGGGCAGACAATAAAGTCAAAGCGGTTGCTGATATGCCTGCCAGTATTTTCCGTACTTTTACCAATGCGAATATTGTGGGCGGTAAACCCTCTTATTCAGGCGGCAGCACTCAGAATCGCTATACACAAGCACTGGTTTCTTTTACGGATATTAATAACCACAGCAATGATGATATTGAGCCCGTAGTCGATTTAAAGCTTCAGCGACGTTACAAGACTGTGCGTAAGGTGGAGTTATCCGCTATTGGGTGTACCCGTCGAAGCGAAGCCAATCGCCGTGGACGCTGGGCATTATTAACCAATGCCAATGACCGCATGATTTCCTTTGCAACGGGGTTAGAGGGCGCAATACCTTCTCCTGGTCATATTATTGCGGTTGCTGACTCATCACTTGCGGGTCGCAATACGGGTGGTCGTATTTCATCCGTAGAGGGGCGTAAAATTACCCTCGATAGAACCACCTCAATTAAAGCCGGCGATCGCTTAATTGTAAACTTACCCAATGGCGGTTCAGAGGGGCGAACAGTTACAGCCGTAAATAAAAAGGTGGTGACGGTTTCTGTTGAGTATTCACAAGTACCCCAAAAAGAAGCTGTGTGGGTAGTGGACTCTGACGACTTAGCGATCCAGTTGTACCGGGTCATTAACATCAGCGATAATGGTGATAATACCTACACCATTAACGGTACCATTCATAACCCTGACAATTATGACCATATTGACTCAGGGGCGCGTATTGATGAGCGGCCAATTACAGTTATTCCGCCAAATGTGCAGCCAGCACCGAAAAACGTGCGTATTTCCTCCTATTCACAAGTAGACCAAGGCATTGCATTCACTACACTGCGTGTTGATTGGGAAGCCGCTGAGAGTGCGATTGCGTATGAAGCCGAGTGGCGCCGTGACAATGGTAACTGGATAAATGCCCCACGCACATCGACGCTGGGTTTTGAGGTCAATGGTATTTATGCCGGGCGTTATCAAGTTCGCGTACGGGCGATTAATGCGTCTGAAATTTCCAGCGTATGGGCCAGTGCAGAAGAAACCCAACTCAACGGCAAAGAAGGCAATCCACCGAAGCCGCTTAATCTACGTGCGACCTCAGAGGTTTGGGGTATTACGCTGGATTGGGGTTTTGCCACTAATACGAGTGATACGTTAAAAACCGAGCTGCAATACTCATCAGAAAATACGGCTGACTCCATGCAGCTGCTTGCCGATGTGCCGTACCCGTTAAAATCCTACCGCATGTCGGGGCTTAAAGCAGGGATCCGCTTTTACTTTCGTGCTCGACTCGTTGATAAGACGGGGAATCAATCAGGGTGGACGTCTATTGTTTTTGGTGAATCATCATCTGATGCGGAAGGGATACTTGAAGCCGTCGGTGATAAGTTTTTATCAACTGAAGCTGGTCAAATTATGCAAGACCAAATCGGCGATATTGCACTGGAACAGCTAGAAATCAAACACGACATTGTTGATATCAGCGATAAGACTGTTGCGCTTGATAACAGAGTTGTGCAAATCAACACGGATGTCGGAATTGTCAGCGAAGCTGTGTTGCAGAATACGATTTTTACGACTCAATTGAGCTTTAAAATCAGTGAAGAGAAAGCTGATCGCAAAGCTGAAATATTTAGGCTTGAGCAAGTGCAAGTCACAGATAGAGAAGCCGCTGCGCGCTGGCAGGAGCAAATTAGCGTCAAGGTATCATCGAACACATCATCAATTCTTGAAGTCAAAGAAGCGCAAGCGACTTATGAGGAAGCAAGTGCTAAGCAAATCAATCAAGTGAAAGCGGATGTTGAAGGTGTTACAGGGCGTGTCACCGAAGTTGAAACAGTAACGGCAACGCTAACAGAAGCACAAGCTAAGTTTGAGCGCAGCACTATTGCTCAGTTCGAGGAGCATCAAAGCTATATTACTCACATCGAAACGTCAGTATCAAACGTCGAAATGTCAGTATCAGAAGCACTGATGCAAACAGCCGCACAATTTACTTCCCTGAGTGATAAGCAGCTTAAATCCGAAGCGAAAATAACGAAGAATGAGAAAGCCATTGCGACAGAAACTGAAGCGCGTGCAGAAATGGGCGTGCAGATTGACGCTCGCTTTAATGATGCTGAGGGTGCAATTGTCAGACTCGATGAAGCTCAAGCCGAGCAAGATAAATCACTCGCTAAAACAACTGAGCAACTCCGCGCAGAAATCAAAATTGGTGACGATAAGTTACAAGAAGGTATCGACGAGCAGGTCCGTGAATTATCGAAAGTCAGCAGCAGTATAGATGAGCAAAAACTCGTTATTGCAGAGCTCGATAAAACGCTAACAGAGGTTACGCAGCAATCAGCATCACGCTTTGATGATAACGAAGCATCAATCAACAGCATCCAGCGTACGCAAAGTGATACTGAGATGTCTCAAGCTGAAACGGCTATGCAGCTGTCTGCTCAGCAGTTTGACCAGAGTACTCAACTGCTACGTGCAAGAGCATCTATCATTCGTATTGATAAAGCTGTTGCTGATAATGATCGCGCTTACGCTCAGACATTTGAGCAAATTTCGACTCAATTCAACGATGTTAATTCTAGTATTACGACGCTTAAGAAATCAGTTTCTGATAATGAAAAGGCTCAAGCGGAAACAAATGAGCTCATTAAATCGGAAATTGGGGATAACAAGTCGGCTATAGAACTTCGTGGCCAGACTGTATTCGATCACCAAGGAAATGGTTCGGCAGTTTATACAATCAAGACGGGCATTTGGTGGAATGGTCAATATTATGACGCCAAATTTATGATGGGCGCTGAAGTTAAAAATGGCAAAGTCGTTACACAGATTGGTTTTAGTGCGGATACCTTCGGTATTTTCAATCCCAAAAGTGGCAAGTTAGAACCTGTTTTCTTTGTCGAAAACGGACAAGTATTTATCAATGACGCATTCATTAATCAAGCGACAATCGAAAAGCTATTAATTGGCTCGACGATTAAATCTAAAAACTGGGAGCCTGCTGCCAAAAAGGGTCTTATGTTGGATTTTGAAAAAGGAAAGTTAATCGCAAATGACGCTGAAATTACGGGAACTATCTACGCTAAGGATGGGGAATTTAATGGCACTGTCTATGTTCATAAGCTCATCGGTGATAATGCAACAGCGACGGTATACAAGCAAGTCACAAAAAGAGAAACCCACGGAAATACATATGACCAAGCTATTGAAACCTCGGTTATTTACGTAGGTGGCATGCCTTATGATGTTGATTTATTAATGCCAACCATGCAGTTTGAGTCTACGGGCTCATATACAGATGCAATAGCAAATGCGTATGTTAGCGTCATTATTGATGGTGTTACATACACACCGCAAACGACGACAGTAAAAGGGGGCAAGGATTGGAGTTTAATATGTTCATTATATGTGACAATTCCAGCCAGCAAGAAAGATGTGAAGATTACAATTAAGTATATTACATATCATAGTGGAGGATGTGACACAAAAATTCATCCCGCAATGATAATCGCATGTAAGCATAATTCATCATCATTTAAATAATTCAAGAGTCATACACAAGACGCCGCTTAATTGCGGTTTTTTTACGTCCAAATTTTAAGGAAATACTATGTATAGCACGGGTAAAATCACAACAACAGCAAACAACACAAAAGTCATTGGTACTAACACAAAGTGGAAAGATAACAATTCACTCGTCTCACCCGAGCAGGTTATTTTAATTCAGAACGGCGCAACGATTTACATTAACAGCATTGCCTCTATTCAAAGCAACACAGAAATGACGCTGAGCTTTCCGGTACCAGCAGCAGTCAAGGATGCGGCATATAACATCTTAACAACGATGGTTCATTCCGTATCTGACGCAGCAAATAAAATTGTCGCCATGAACAATGCAAACGTGCAGTTCAGCGACATACTGAATCGCTGGGCAACAGAAACGGGCACAATTACGGTTACATTACCGGATGGAACTACTCAGCAACTACGCACAGCGAAAGAGCAAGATAAGCTGTTAGATGGGAAGTTGGACACAAATAAACCTGAAGCAAAAGGAGCGTTAACAATAAAGGCGGTAGATGATTACGCAGGACTCACACTAACAAAAGGGTCTGATGAGCGCGTGAAGTTAGAAACGTTAGTTGATTCAGCAACAACAGCGCTAAATATTGTTTATAGAGATGCTGCAGGTAAAAACGTCTCAATTGTGGGTATACCGAAAAAGTCGGGTATAGCGATGTTAGTCGGTGAAAGCGGTATCGGCGTAGCCTCTTACGAAGAAAAGGGGGCGGGAGATCGAAACGAAAGCCGCTTTATTCAGTACGGTAGTACACCAGTAGCAGCAAGTCAGGGGTACCCGGGGGCGGGTGGTGGTATTCAGATTAGTTATACTGCAAGCCGTCGAGCTCAAATTTTTATGTCACGATCTCCTGAGAGATTGCATTATAGGTTTTCCGACATTGAAGGTGTGGATCTGACGACAAAATGGAAAGAAATTTACTCGACAGCGAATACGACTAAGGACTCAAACGGCAACTTAAAAGCCGCATCACCAATTGTTAAAGTCTTTGCTGACCACATCGAATCAAATGAAGAGTCAGAGGGCGTCGAACTCAAAAAACTACACACAGGCATCTATCAGCTCAAAAACGTACTGGGCATGCACTCGGATGCAAGCTGGGGCGGCATTAACGGCGGTATCACAATTCCGTCTGGCATTAATCAGTTACCGCTCGTCTATGCCGATTATGATGTACTGGTTGCGGGTGAGCGGCATCCATTCAACGGCGAATTAGTGACGCAAAACGAACACGGTGACATTGTTATCTATACATCATATCGCAAGCACTTCGATTTACCGCAAAACGTTCAATACGCTCATTTAAAAACGTACCCAGAATTTACTAAGGTAGTGAATGATGAGCAGGTTGAGCTAGAAAACGGCGAACCTGTTGATATCCCGAATGGTCACTGGATTGACGTACGTGTAAACATGCCTAGTAACTCTATCTACAATCAAAAGCAAGCTGAAGCTGAAGCACATGCAAAAGAAGAGGCTGAGCGAGTAGCGAGAGAGGAAGCGGAAAAATCTGAGCTGGAAGTTGCGGGGCGTGAGCAATATGGACTTAGTGATAATGATATTTTGTAATGTGCATTAGATACGAAAAAGCCGCTGCAGAAAGGCGGCTTCACTTCTTAGGCTCTCCAGCCCTTGCCATAATTACACAAAATAATATTGTGTCCATCAGTGTGTCCATTGGTGGGTTTTATTCTTATTTTGGTGCCTAAAATCATATATTAATCAAGTAGAGGAGTTGGTTTGCCGTTATCATCGACAGCGACAAAGTTAAATTGCCCATGAATCACTTCTTCACGACCTTCGCAATACATATCTTCTAAAAATATAGAGACATCGACAGTCAAGCTGGTTCTTCCTACACGACTGACTTTACCTACCAACTCTATAATTGTTCCCGATGGGATAGGATGGGTGAAATTAATTTTTTCAGTTGAGACAGTCACTAAGCGTTTGCGGGAAAATCGTGTGGCAGTGATAAACGAAACCTCATCCATCCACGCAAGGGCTGTGCCACCGAATAAGGTATCGTGATGGTTAGTGGTGGTTGGAAAAATAACTTTTGAAACACGGGTGATAGCGTTTTCGATTTTTTGTGAGACGATGTCATCAACTTCAGAATGCATAATGTAGCCTTACAATTAATTAATATTGGAGCTATAGCGACCTTACTTTAATATGCCATTAGCCGATGTAATCGGATAAAGCGTATTGTCCGAATTTACAGTATTTATTTGTGCTTTCAGTCGTCGCTGAACGGGTGTTAATAGGCGACTTCAATGAGTTAAGTGATTAAGCATTTGAGTGTAATACGCTTTCAAAATAAATTCAGCTACTAATCAATATGTAGTGTTCCTGTCAGGAATAGTGCAGCTTTTCCTGTTAGTTTAATTCGCTCGTTGCCTACATGACAAAGTATCATCCCACCACGAGCAGAGATTTGATGACCGACCAACTGATTTTTATTTAGTCGCTTAGCCCATAACGGCGCGATAGCACAATGTGAGGTTCCTGTTACAGGATCTTCATTTATGCCTTTGGTTGGAGCAAAATAACGCGAAACGAAGTCGACACTTTGATTGTTACTTTTTGCAGTAATAGAAAGTCCAGGCAGTGGCAGATTGGCCAGCGCCAACATGTTTGGTTTACAGTTAGCCACTTTGTCCGCGTCACTTAAAAAACAGACATAGCGGTCTTTGGCAAGCCAGAGAGACTCGATTTCCACGCCTAATATTTCAGTAAGCTGCGGGTAATCAACCTCGGAAACTTGCTGAGTACTCAGGATTGGGAAATCTAGCGTAAAGCCATTCTGCTCTTTAAAAACAGTGAGTTCCCCTGATAGTGAGTGAAAGATAAAAGGGGTAATAGGTAGTTGCTTAAATTGATGAAGCACATAGGCGGTTGCGAGTGTGGCATGGCCACACAGTTTGACCTCTAAAGTAGGAGTGAACCAGCGAATGTGGTTTCCTACTAAAAAAGCGGTTTCAGAGAGATTAATTTCGGCTGCAATTGCCATTAGTTGACGATCAGGAAGCCATGTCTCCAACAATACGACAGCAGCTGGATTACCATGAAACTGTTTATCTGTGAACACATCGATATAGTAGACAGGAAGTGTCATTTTGCTCATAACTATTTTCCGAAAGACAGATTTAAGAGGGGATCTTAATAAGCAATAAATAGTGGTATTTATCCGTAGCAAATTACGCATAAAAACAGACTAGCAAGATCAGAATACTCTATAAGGCATTCAAAATAATTAAAAATATATGTATTCGCTGCATACACTAACCAAATTGAAATAGGGTAAGTCGTTATGGGGAAATGAATATAAAAACGCCCGATAGGCCATAATAACTTATCGGGCGTGAAGATCTATCAATGATTAATTTGCTTTCGCTTCATTTTTATCAGCATTCTTTAGCATTTTTCTAACTGGGATAATCAGTGCAGCTAGAACGATTGCGCAGATAACTAGCGCTATCGAAACGTGCGAGAACAATTCAGGCATAGAGTTCAATTGATCTTTACTGATATTTCCACCCATGATACCCGCAGCAAGGTTACCTAATGCGCTAGCACAGAACCACAGACCCATTACTTGACCACGCATTTTTTGCGGTGCTAATAAGGTCATTGTGGCTAAACCAATCGGGCTTAGGCACAGTTCACCGAGTGTTAGAAGCAGGATACTTGAAACCAACCAGAAAGGTGATACACCCGTTTCTGTCGCGAGAACTTGGTTTGCAGCCATCATCATGACCGCAAAACCGCCTGCAGCAAATAAGATACCAATAACGAACTTGGTCATACTGCTTGGATTCAAGTCGCGTTTAGCAAGAGAAGGCCAGAACCAGCTAAAGATAGGAGCTAACAAAATAATAAATAAGGCGTTAATCGCCTGAAACCAAATGGTTGGAATTTCAAACGAACCCATTTGGCGGTCAGTGTAGTCACGCGCAAAGATATTGAATGATGTTGGTTTTTGTTCGAATGCAGACCAGAAAAATGCCGCTGCAACAAGCAAGATTAAGCAAGCGAGAAGACGCGAGCGCTCACTGCTATTAAGACCAGCAAAGAAGAACATGAAGACAAAATAGATACCGACACACGTTGAAATGATGTAAGCAGAGCTTTTTGCAATCGTTGTTGCGTTGAATGGAATTGTGCCGTTATCGATTAGAATGACCAATACGGCCAGTAATGCCATCGCGACAGTGACCCATTTACCGACATTTTTACGCTCAACTGTTGGGCGATTCCATGTGGAGTCTAAACCCACTTCTTTATCATAACGGCGCATTTGTGGAATAGCGTAGAAACGGAAGATCAGCAAGGCGATTAACATACCAATTCCGCCAAGACCAAATCCCATATGCCAACCATATTTTTCGTGTAGTGGGCCAATGATCAATGGGGCGATAAATGAACCCATGTTAATACCCATATAGAACAGGGAGAAACCACCATCACGGCGAGTATCTTCTTTCTTATACAAGGTACCAACCATAACGGTGATACAGGTTTTAAATAATCCAGTCCCTAATACGATCAGTAACAAGCCAACAAAAAAGAAGGTATTGGTCCAAATCGCGGACATCGCGATAGATAAATGGCCAAGTGCAATAATCAGTGAACCGTACCAAACAGCCCGGCGTTGTCCTAGCCAGTTATCTGCAAGCCAACCACCAGGAAGTGAGGTGATATAAACACCACCAGCAAAAATACCAACGATGGCGGATGCTTGTTCAATAGGTAGTCCCATACCACCTTGTAGTAATGCTGCGCTCATAAAAAGTATGAGGAGTGGACGCACACCGTAGAAGGAGAACCGTTCCCACATTTCAGTGAGGAAAAGTGAACTCAATGGGTATGGATGCCCAAAAAACGTTTTTGTTTTAGTCGCAGAAGGATTCATCTGTGAACTCCGATAAATTATCTCTTGAGATGTTGTGCTTGATAAAACACCTAGCAAAGCTGGAGGTGTCAAAAGTTATAGATATGTTAATTCTATTCTATAAACATATTATTAACATACATTATTATAAAAATACTTAAAAGCAGAATGTATTTATTGTAAAACACGTGTTTTTAAGGTGAAAAATCGATGTCACTCGCATATTCCACTATAAGGTAACGGACAATACAGGAATTTTCTTGACAAGAAAAGAGATGATTACAAAACAATCATCATCATTAAAAACAATTACTTATCTAATATTTTTTGTTTTTTTAAGCGCAAATATAAGCAATACCTACTATAAGCAGGGTAAATTAATAACAAAGTATTATATCTGCCGTGATTCAAATTGTGGGCGAGAGATGTAGGAAAAAGAGAGCGGTACATCTATATGAATAACTTATAGTTGTTCTGCGCAACTAAATCAGGACACTTTTCTTAAGGAATTTTGTTCATACTCAATTGGGGACAGATCACCGTTGGCAGTATGAAACCTTTCTAGGTTGTAATAGCGCATATACGCGATAACATCTTCTTTCATCTGTTTCCGAGTCGGCTGAGGGATTTTCAGTACCCAATCGTGTTTTAAACTGCCAAAAAATCGTTCTACAACGGCGTTATCCCAACAGGCTCCAACATCACCCATGCTTGCCCTAATACCATAGCTTGTTAGCAAGCGGCGATATCGCTTACTCGTATATTGAGAGCCTCTATCACTATGAAAGACTAAGCCTTTTTCGGGCTGGCGTAAGTTATACGCTTTCATCAAGGCTTTACTGACTAAATCTGCCGTCATTCGTTTATCGATATGCCAACCCACAATACGGCGTGAGTATAAGTCCATCACGATGGCTAAATACATCCAGCCTTCCCCTGTTTTTAAATAGGTCACATCACCCGCCCACACTTCGTTAGGTGCGTGAGGATTAAAATTTTGATTGAGCAAATTATCGGCTACGGCATCACTGTGTTTGCGTTTTGTGGTGACTTTGTAAGCAACGCGCTGAGTGACGACTAGGCCAAGCTGAGCCATTAGCTTTTGAACGCCATAAGCACTCACGCTAAAGCCCTCTTTGCATAACCGTTTACGTAACGTTCTATAACCTAAGCTATTTCGACTCTGTTCAAAGATAGCTTTGGCTCTGCGGTACAGGCTAAGTTGTTCTGCGGTGATCAATTTTGCTGGGCGTTTAAGCCAAGCATAGTAGGCAGAACGACTTATTTTCATTAACTTGCAGAGCTTCAGCACGGGAAACTGTGAAGATAATTGCTTAATCGTTTTAAACGCTACTTGGTTTCCTTTAGCAGGAGGGCGCTGGCTTTTTTTAGGATCTCTTTCTCCATCCTAAGTTCTTTATTTTCTTTTCGAAGCCTTAATAGCTCAGTTCTCTCATCGGCATTCAAGCTGCTACCGGATTGTTCAGCATCGAATTTTGCTTTCCAGTTATAAAGTAATTTATCGGTGATCCCTAATGAAGCTGCCGCTTTTGGGACGCTATAACCTTGTTCGGTGACTAATGCGACCGCTTCTTGCTTAAACTCAGTAGTATAAAACCTGTTTGTTCGTTTTTTCATTTAACACCTCAATAATTGGATTATATTCCATTATTAAAGTGTCCTGTTTGATTAAAGCAGATCAAGTTCATTAAGATGCATTCGGAAGTATTCTGGTTGATAGTTAAAAAAACAACTATACACTGGAAGGTTTTATATCCTGAGACTGCCGTTTAATCATGTACCATGAGTAGATTAAATTGAATAAAACTAATGCGGCAGTAAAGAAAAATACCGAGTTGAAACCGTAACTTGCTGCAACAAATGCGCCCATCAGTGGCCCTGTTACATTACCGACATCACGTAAAGCTTGGTTATAACTAAAGATCCGCCCGGTAACTTGATGAGAGATATTATAGATAATCAGAGTTTGTACCGCAGGAAGCAGAGCAGCGTTTAAGGCACCCTGTAAAAAACGCAATACCCCTAGTTCCCAATAACTACCCACTAATCCCATCGGGAAAATAACAAAGATTGAGGCGCCTAAGACAGCAAGTAAAACCTTTTCAGGGCCTATTCGATCGCTTAATTTACCAAGCCGAGGCGCACTTATTAGTGCAGCTACACCCGGTATTGAGGCAATCACACCACTGATAAAGGCCAAGTTCTCTATGTTATTGGATAACTCACGGATATAGAGCGTAATAACGGGATTGATAGAACCCATTGCAGCTTGAATAATCATCGTGGTAAAGAACAGGCTAATGACTAAATTTTTATTTTTCAGTGAGGCAAATACTTGTTTATTGGTTAGTGCATCTTTGCGTGATATTGGTGTAAATCGTTCATTCACATAAAATAGCGTCACAAAAAAACAGATAAAGAGAACAATTGCAGTAATAAAAAAGACGGGGCGAAGACCATATTGGTCAGCGAGTAGCCCGCCAATCAGGGGGCCAATCAAGGCTCCACTGACGGAACCTGTCGCCAGCATCCCCATCGCCCAACCTGTCTTCTTGACGGGAACTTGGGTGGCAATCAACGCATTAGCATTAGGAACAAAGCCGCCAAGAAGCCCAAGAATGGCTCTAAGTACAAGGAGTTGCCAAATATTTTGTGCGAAACCAATTAACACCATCACTATCGCCATGCCAAGTGCAGAGCGAAGGAGCATTAATTTTCTGCCTTTACGATCAGATAATCGCCCCCAAAAAGGAGCTGCAATTGCGGAGAATAAGAATGTAATACTGAAAACCACACCCGTCCATAGACTCAATGAATCATGGTCGGTTACACCTAGTTCTTCAATATATAACGGAAGAAAGGGCATTATCAGGCTAAATGCTGCACCTGTTAAAAAGCAGCCAAACCAGACGACATAGAGATTACGTTTCCAATCATTACTTCTGCTAAACATAGACTCCTTACCCATAGCTTAGATAGAACAGCGGCTGTTAAGTTACTAACAGCCGCTGTTCTATCTAATGATTAATTTTATCTAAGTTATTGTACAAAGAGGGTTCCCCTTTGGGGCGCGTTTTGAAACGGCGATGCAGCCACATGTATTGCTCTGGTGCCCTTAAAATTTCAGATTCGATAATTTTATTCATTTTTGCGGCGACAGCGACCTCATCATCGGTTGGAAAATTATCGACAGCTGGCTGAATAAGTAATTCATATCCTTTACCTGCGGGTAATCTACGCAGAGTAAAAGGTACGACTAATGGATTACCTAAACGCAATAATAGCGCTGAGCCATTGGTCGTTGCGGCATTGGGGACTGCAAAAAACGGGACAAAAGAGCTATTACGGGGGCCATAATCATGGTCGGGTGCATACCACAGAATTTCACCTTGCTTTAAAACGCGTATCATCCCTTTAACATCTCGGCGATCAATCATATATTTATTTGAACGAAGTCGTCCACGAGTCTGAATATAATCGAGTAGCTTGTTATCATTTGGACGATAAACACCAATCCCTTGATTCAGAATACCGAAGGCACGCCCACCCAATTCTAATGTAAGAAAATGAATACCAAGGACAATGATACCTCTTCCTGTCGCTTGAGCAGCAAACATATTTTCGCGGCCTTCACATTTATACCAGCGGCGAACCCGCCATTCAGGCCAGAACCATGCCATCCCCGTTTCAAAAAGCCCCATGCCAACAGACTCAAAGTTCTTATCAATATAACGCTGGCGCTCTTGTAAACTCATTTCAGGAAAACATAACTCCAAGTTACGATCAGCAATAAAAGCACGCCTTTTTAAAAAGCGTTTTGACAGTAGGCCCAAACGAGTCCCCATCCAGTAAATCATCGGATAGGGTAGCAGAACCAGAATATAGAGTAGCCCGATACCAAGCCAAGTGAGCCAGTAGCGAGGGTGTAGTAAACTTTTGTTAAACTTTGGCGCTTGTATCATTGTTTTCCAAGAATTAGGTTAGTTATTAGGAGTCGTTGGTTATTAAATTTTGTTATTGCAACGGCTTGTAACAGTATTAGCGTTGAGCTCACTCGTTTTTGACCATAAAAATACATGAATGAACAATCATATTTGTATTATACCCAAAATAATTCGAGTTGCATGTAGGCGGCATTATCCGTCATGGAAACTTCGGTGATGCAAATCGTAGGCTTCGTCGCGACAACAAACAGCATAATAATTTATTTATTTAAAAGATGAGCTGCTTGCAAGGTACTAATAAGCCCAGCTAGGTTTCTCACTTCCATTTTCTCCATCATGCGTGAACGATGCACCTCAACGGTGCGAACAGATACACAAGCTACATCGGCAATTTCACGATTCATCAACCCTTGTAGGACATACGTACATATTTCTTTTTCTCGTGGCGTTAATGTTTTGTAGCGTTGCTGTACAAGATAACTCGCAGTGGCTTTCGTTGTTTTGATGAATGCTTGTTCCAGTGTTTCGGTAAGTCGTTGGCTATCAATTGGCTTTTGTAAAAAATCCACAGCACCTAGCTTGACTTGCTCTACGGCCATCGGGATATCACCATGACCAGAAAGGAAAATAACGGCGAGTGTACTTTGTTGAGCTTTGAGTTGTTGATGTACCTGACGACCATCCAGCTTTGACATACGCATATCAAGTAGCACGACACCTGCTTGGTGAAGAGCAGCTCGTTGAGTAAATTGTTCGCTGTCATTCCATACCACAACGGTATAACCGAGCGTTTCCAGTAAAAACTGACAGGTATCGGTAACATCAGAGTCGTCATCCACCAGATGGATAATTGACATGAATGTGCGCCTCACTTAATCAAGTATGAATATATCCACCATACTTCAAGTTACTTGGGTGTTAACTTTAGTTAGCGATCCGTATTGACGATTTTCGTGGCTAGCCTCTTTTTGCCACCCAGTTGTCATTTTATAATGTAGAGAATAAATGAAAATCTAATTGGTCCATTCTCTCATATTACTATTATGAATGTTATCAATAGTGTGCTGCAAAATTTGCGACAAATCATGTTAGCGATTTGTCGTATGGAAAGATCAACGTCACTCTTAACCCGTTTAAGCCCTCTTCACTGATATTGTTTTCAATACGAATATCACCACCTTGACTTTGAATGAGGCGCTGACAGATGACTAAACCAAGTCCTAATCCTTCCTTTTTAGTGGTCGCAAACGGTGTAATACCACGGGTTAGCTGAGTTTGCTTTATACCTCCTGCGTCATCTTGAAGGATAAGTAAAAAGCGATCTGGTGCGAAGTGGAAACCAAAGCATAATGTTTTAGCATCTGCTTGGAGGCTGTTACTGATCAAATTCGATAGCAGCTGATCAAGCAGTGTTTCAGGAAGTTTCAATGTTACATCTGGGCTATCGGGTAACATTAACTTTACCTGCGGATAGTATTGTGAAACTCGCAGTAATTGGAAAATATGTTGTATCGTCGATATGACTGATTGCTGATTTAATTGCAGTGATACCTCATTATGAGGTTTCCCCGCCCATAACCTCAAGTTACGAATAATATCGGCACCACGCTGTGCTTGATTATCTATTTTGGTTAATGCACCAATCAACGGATGTTCATCAGACTCTTTTTTGAGGCGTAAAATACAGCCTTGAGCATAGTGGCGAATAGCGGAGAGAGGCTGATTTAGCTCATGAGCAAAACCTGAGGCCATTTCCCCCAAAATATTGAGCCGCTGGGCTTTCTCTAAATTAGCTTCTTGCTGACGTAAGCGGTTATGGGCTTCTTCTAATTGTCGGCTTCGGCGACGTACTAAAAAAGCGATCCATATATGGTTGATGCCGAGTAGGGTAAAAAATAAGCCAATAATACCGATAGTAATTTGATGTTGAATTATCCAGCTAACAATATCTTGCCATATTTGGCGCTGCTGTGGATGTTGATTCACATCACGCAACAAGGTTTCGACTTGATTTGCGGATGCGGGTGCACCCCAGCGCATTCCTAATTTATCTGACGAAAGCAGTGTTTTAGTGACTTTATCAACTAAATTATCGGGTACATCATTAAGCGCCGCAAATGACCAGTTAGGGTAGAGCTCGGTACTTGTTTTACAGGGAAGAGTGCTATCATGTTCTATTAAAGGTCGAAACAGCTTTTTATCGATTAACCCTTCACTATCCATATTTTCTAGCAAGCAAACTGGAATGATGGCCGCAGAAAGTGAATTATCTCGCAAAGCATACAGCAAGGCATCCGCAGGAAAACCAAGAAACTGCATACGGAAGTCTTTCTGTGCATCATAGCCCATATCGTTTAATACTTTATAACCTAATAAATAACCGCCAAATGCATCTGGGGAGATTGCCCCTACCTTTTTACCAATCAGATTTTTCACCTCACTGATGTCACTGTCTGCGCGAACTAAGATAAGGCTACCGATGACATTGCGAGTGGTGCTATCTGGTTCCACAGAGGAACGCAATGAGAGTAGCCAGCGTAAGTGATAGCGACTATCTAATTGAACAAATTGCGCAGGATTAGTGAGTAAGAAATCTATTTTACGCGTTGATATTGCATCACGCATTTCATCAAGATTAAGGGGCTGTAAGGTGAAATGTTCATCGGGGATAGATTCGTTTAGTGTGTCAGTTAGCGCTTGCCAATGAGACTGGGTTGAGTTGGCGCCCCGTAATGCAAGTACACCGATTGTCCATTCAACTGCTATTGCAGGAAATGACCACATTATTAGAGCGGCTATCAGTAAGCGATACAAAGACATAGATAATTTCTTTGGCATATTTGGGTTATTCGTTGCGTTAGATCAATTTAGCTCTGGGTATGTGGTAAACCACAATAGGGCCACCATGCCTCTCTTCTTACAATACAGCCATCTCCTCCCTATTTCGAACAATTACGTTATGGGATGTAATACGAATTATTTAGGGTGATGAGTAATAAAGATAACACACCGACTTTAAAGAGAAATAAGAATTACTGTGGTTATCGAGAATAGGTTGAGCTAATGGCTAATAAAGCCAATAAAACCAAAAGCAGATTGATACTTATCGTCTATTTTTGCATTAGCAATGTCATACTGGAGCCAGCTATGGATCTGAGTAAACGAAAATTTCTACAACAATTAGGGGTGGTAACCGCCGGCGCATCGTTAATCCCGATAGCAGAAGCTGGACTAAACCTCTCCCCAACTCGCCGTGAAGGTAATCCTGAAAAACGTTATGGGATGTTGATTGACTTACGACGTTGTGTTGGATGTCAGTCATGTGCCGTCGAAAACCAAATGCCCCAAGGGCAATTTCGTACTACGGTCAACCAATATCAAGTGTCGTTGAAAGGCGAACAGGGCTTGACTAACGTATTGCTTCCTCGTCTATGCAACCACTGTGATAGCCCACCTTGCGTTCCTGTTTGTCCCGTTCAAGCGACCTTCCAAAGAGAGGATGGCATTGTGGTTATCGACAATGAGCGCTGTGTGGGTTGTGCTTATTGTGTGCAAGCTTGCCCCTACGATGCGCGTTTTATTAATCACAGCACACAAACCGCTGATAAATGTACCTTCTGTGCTCATCGCCTTGATGTGGGTTTATTACCTGCTTGTGTTGAATCTTGTGTTGGTGGTGCTCGCATTATCGGTGATTTAAAAGACCCGAACAGTACCATCCGTAAAATGCTCACAGAGCATGAAGCAGAAATTAAAGTGCTTAAACCTGAAAGTGGCACATTGCCACAAGTGTTTTATTTAGGTTTAGATGACGCTTTTGTTCAGCCCATGGTTGGTAAAGGGCAGCCCGCATTATGGCAGGAGGTGTTCTGATGAATGAACAATCAACATATATCTCAGAGATAATGGCGCAACCACAAGAATTTTTCTGGTTGCCATGGGCCGTTCAATATTTCTTTTTTATTGGGATCGCTTCTTGTGCCGTGCTGTATGCATGTTGGCTAAATTGGCAAGCTAAAACTAGTAATGACCGTTTAGAGATGATAGCCATGTTTATTTCCATCACGATGGGGATCACGGGACCACTGGCATTGACGGCTGACTTACACCAAACCGCGCGAGTTTGGCATTTTTATGCATATCCAACCCTGTGGTCATGGATGTGGTGGGGATCAGTATTACTTCCATTGTTTACAACCTTTAGTGGCCTCTATTTTATTGCACTATTGGTCAAATTAATTTGGAAAAAAGCGTTTAAAGCGACGCGATGGATTGCTTTGCTATCAGCAGTATCTGCGGCTGGCTTATTGCTATATACAGGGCGTGAAGCTTCAGTATTAATAGCAAGACCAATTTGGTTTAGTTGGTGGATCCCTGTACTGATGTTTTTAAGTGCGATGCAAGCACTACCTGCGCTGATAAACCTAGGTACGCGACGAGAGCCTCAATATCAACAACGTTTAGCGCGCTTTCAGATGGTCACTTTACTTCTATTAGCCGTGTGCTTTGGATTGTGGCTATCTGGTGACACCGTTTCAGGTGTTGCAGTTCGTCATCAAATCGATGTTGCAAGTCCAGATTGGTGGATGTTAATGGGAATATGTGCGCTGTGGGCTGTGACGCTAATAATGTCTCTGACTAATCTGAAAGCCACTCGCTCAATTACGTATATTACAGTATTGGCAGTCATCGCTATGGGATTGACATGGAGCTTGCGCTGGGTGTTTTTAATGGAAATTCAAACTGTACCAAAATACAACATAATCGCTAACCCGTATGATTATCCACTTGGAACTGATGGATTGATGGCCGTCATTGGAACCTTTGGCTTATGGATTGCGTTGACAATTATGGTTCGTGAAGGTGTTCGTTGGTTTGCAAGGAGAGTGCAACATGGCTAAATTCTCAAGACGTCAATGGCTTAAAGGTGGTTTAGTTGTCGGCGGGTTGGCACTGTTTGGTGCAAGTTACCGTGACGTTGCTAAACGCGCAGTTGATGGCCTTGTCAAGGGAACTTCCGGTAAAGTGACTTTAGACCGCATCAATGGCAACTCTTTACAACCTGAAGGTCAAGCAACTCGTGGCTGGCAAGAAAATCCTGAGCAAGTTATCGCGATGACGCAATGTTTTGGTTGCTGGACTCAATGTGGTATCCGTGCCCGTGTCGATATAGCTAAAAATGAAGTTTTACGTATTGCAGGCAATCCATATCATCCACTATCACATGAAGAACACTTTCCGTATGGTATGCCACTGAAAACCGCCTTCAACAAAATGAGCGGAGAAAGTGGACTTGAACATCGTTCAACTGCCTGTGATCGTGGAGCTACACTGATGGAAGGTTTAACCAGCCCATTGCGCATTCTTGAGTCTATGAAACGCGTGGGTAAGCGTGGCGAAGGCAAGTGGGAACGTATTAGCTTTGAACAGTTGGTCAAAGAGGTCGTTGAAGGTGGCGATTTATTTGGCGAAGGGCATGTTGATGGCCTGCGTGCAATCCGCGATCTTGAAACCCCACTTGATCCTTCCCAACCTAAATTGGGGCCCAAGGCTAATCAACTGTTAGTTACTAATGCCGGTGATGATGGCCGTGATGGTTTTATTCGCCGTTTTGCCCAAAATAGTTTTGGTAGTAAGAACTTTGGTGCTCATGGTTCTTACTATGGTCTGGCTTATCGTGCCGGTTCTGGTGCATTAATGGATGATCTTGATAAAAATGCTCACGTTAAACCTGACTGGGATAACGTTCACTTTGCACTATTTATTGGAACATCGCCGGCACAGTCAGGAAATCCGTTTAAACGACAAGGTCGCCAATTAGCATCGGCGCGGTTACGTTATTCCTTCAATTATGTAGTGGTTTCCCCTGCATTGCCACTTACGACGACGCTTGCGAATGACCATGGACATTGGGTCCCCGTGCAACCAGGAACGGATGCTGCACTGGTCATGGGGATGATCCGCTGGATCATCGAAAATGAGCGCTACAATGTTGAATATCTGAAAGTGCCAAGCGAAAAATCGATGAAGGCAGTGGGAGAGAAAAGTTGGACTAACTCAACTCACCTTGTCATTACCGATGATGCTCACCCATTAGCAGGACAATTATTGTTAGCATCACATCTTAATGGTGAAGCTACTGATGATGAAGAAAGTCAAAGAGCTTACCTAGTTCAAGATGCGTCAGGTGAATTGAAACTGGCGAATGATGCGCCGACTGCTGAATTGTTTGTGACACGCAAAGTGACATTACACGACGGTAGCGAAGTTACCGTAAAATCAAGCTTTCAGTGTTTGAAAGAAGCTGCTGACCGTATGACTTTAGAAGAGTATAGCGAGCGTTGCCAAGTGCCAGTGAAAACCATTGAATCATTAGGACGCGCATTGACCTCTTATGATCGTAAAGCCGCTGTTATTTCACATGGTGGCATGATGGGAGGAAATGGTTTCTATACGGCATGGTCAGTCATTATGTTGAATGCTTTGATTGGTAACCTGAATCTAAAAGGTGGGGTATCTGTTGGAGGAGGTAAATTTAATGGAGAAAATGACGGTCCTCGTTACAAAATGGCCAGTTACGCAGGCAAAGTGAAACCAAAAGGTGTTGTGTTATCACGCAGTAATGAAATTTATGAAAAATCTGATGAATTTAAAGCGAGGATAGCAGCTGGAGAGAAACCATATCCAGCTAAAGCACCGTGGTATCCGTTTGCTAAAGGCCAGTTAACAGAACAACTCGCTTCAGCCTTAATGGGTTATCCGTATGCCTTAAAAGCATGGATCACCAATATGACAAACCCAGTCTACGGCATTGCTGGTATTCGGCAGGTTATGGAAGCAAAATTAAAAGACCCACAGCATCTTCCTCTCATTATTGGTATTGATGCTTTTATGAATGAAACGACAGCACTGGCAGACTATATTGTACCAGATACCCATAACTTTGAAAGTTGGGGATTCAGTGCCCCTTGGTCAGGCGTTCAGGTTAAAGCGAGTACGGCACGTTGGCCGATTGTTGAACCACGCACAGTAAAAACAGCGGGTGGACAACCCGTATCAATGGAAAGCTTCTGTATTGCTGTTGCGAAAGAACTTAATTTACCGGGGTTTGGTGATAACGTCATTGAAGATATGGATAGTAATAAATATTCGCTGAATAGTGCAGAAGATTACTATCTACGCGTAGCAGCCAATATGGCATGGCTTGGCGAAAAACCAGTCCCAGAAGCCGCTAACGAAGATATTCAAATTAGTGGTGTTGAACGAATTTTACCTGAGATGACTAAGTCATTAAAGCCAGAAGAAATCCGGCGAGTTGCTTACATCTATACACGAGGTGGTCGTTTCGCACCTTATGAAAAAGCGTGGGATGGCGATGCAACCGGACCTCAATGGAATAAAGGATTACAGATTTGGAACCCAACAGTTGCTATGAATCGTCATGCAATTACTGGTGAACGCTATAGTGGCTGTCCAACCTATTATCCACCTCGCATGGCAAATGGTGAAGATGTGGATAATGTTTTCCCACCAAAAGAGTGGCCATTGAAACTGATGTCGTTTAAATCACATGTCATGAGTAGCTCGACGACAGTGATTGAACGCCTACGGCATGTGAAACCAACTAATTTGGTAGCCATTAACCCAGATGATGCCAAAAAAATGGGGGTTAAACATGGTGACTGGGTCAAGATCACCACTCCAGGTGGTAATGCAGAGGCTCAAATCAGTTTATTAGAAGGGGTAATGCCGGGAGTGCTTGCAATTGAGCATGGTTATGGCCATAAAGAAATGGGTGCTAAGCAGCATTATCTCGATGGTAACCCAATGCCAATGAATGCAGCGAATGGCTCTGGTATCAACTTAAATGACCTTGGCTTTGCTGACCCAACTCGCGAAGTCTCGAATACTTGGTTGGATTGGGTATCAGGTGCTTCTGTGAGGCAGGGGTTGCCGGCGCGTATTGAATTAATTTAGTTATCATACTGTATGCCGCAGCGTTGTTGGTTAATTTGCGACCCGAGTCACATAATGATGTATGTTGCTCGGGATCTGCGCCAATACGCATCATACATTGAGCTATAGTTTTGTTGGCTGAGCCCTATATTCTAATTAGATTCGGCGTGGTGAGAGTAAAGGCGAGCCCATTTCACCGATAGCTAAGCTTTGATACATCAAAATACCCAGCAGAATGAAAATTAAACCTGCACATAATCCCACTACAACTCCCCAGTAAGGAGAAAAAGATAAACCTTGCTTCTGTGCTAAACGCACTGCGATATCTCGTAGGGAATAGACAAAAAAGGCAATGGTACAAATCGTTAATGCGGTACCTAACGCCATAGCCATGGCAGCCATAACCCCCCATTGATAAACGCCGATTACATACGAGAAAATCAGCACTAATAATGCACCTGAGCAAGGGCGCAATCCCATAGAAAATACCACGATAGCCTGTGCTTTAAGGCTGATAGCTAACTGTTGAGGTGAAACGACATGTTGATGACCACAACTGCAAATATCATCTGATTGGGTTGGGGGGCTCATCACGAAAGCTTGTGTGGTATTGAGTGGTGAAATCGCACGAATTTGTGGTAGCTGAGCTTGGCGTTTTTTACTTATTCTGCCGAGTTGTCGAAGAGCTTTTATACAGCAAAGAACACCTAGTAAGATCACAAAACCATAGCTGAGTTTTTCACTGTATTGGCTAACTAAATTTAAGTGGTGAGTTGATAACTGAAAAATGATTAAGATAGTCGAAACTAACACGATTGCGACTAAACCCTGTAATAACGAGGCAAGCAAGCTCAGTATAATGCTTTGTTTGAGACGAGTTGGATTGGTCGCAATATAAGTGGTAATAATCAGTTTGCCATGACCGGGACCAACAGCATGTAGAACACCATATAAAAAGCTAATAGCAATTAATATAATTCCTGACTGTAAAGGATCTCGGCTAGTTGCTTGTAGGATCTCTGTAAGACTATGGTTAAGCTGTTTTTGCCATGAGACGCTGATTTGTAATAACATCGGCCAGTGCTGGTGGACTTGATAGATAACCGTGATAAGTAACATCAAGATTAGGCAACTGATAATTTTAGATTGCGAAAAGGATCGTTGTCTATTTATTGGCATTGTATTTTGACCCTTTGTGCAAATTGCAATCCTAACGTGTCGTCATCTTCAGCGGATTGATTCATATCCAGTGAATAGGCATATAAGCGAAGCTCATCCGCGACATTGGGCTCTTGCAATGTGATTTTACATTCTGAATCCAATCCTTTGGGAAGAATGATGGCGTTATTATTTGGGTAAGTCATATTGACAAAAAAGGTTGGGTCATAAGTTAAAAATTCAATATTGGCATTTTTAACAGCGAAAGGGTGCACAAAAAGAACTGTAAATGTGAAGACGACTTGTAGTCCTTCACGTTGTAAACGGTAGTGAGCGGGCAAGTGCTGTAATGCCATTTTCTTACCCTGAACGTAAAAGTCAGTGAAATAATCTTGTGCAAGGATATTTGCCATTAAGGTTGCAGCCTGCTTCTTCCACTGAATGTCACCTTCTTTACTCTTTTTAAGGTCATAGGCAATATCAACTGATGTCATTGGATCCATCTTCCACGTAAACGTTAGGCCGATAAATTGCTCTTGCTTAATATCAGGCACTACCTGCATATCAATAAAACTATGAGGGTGAGCATAACCCTTCGATGTGATAAATAAACAAAAAATAATAATCAACGCTTTGAATTTAATCATTTCTTATACTTTAATTAGTAGCAGGCAAGGCGATATTTTATGATGTTGATGTTATAATATAACTTAGTTTCGATATGAAATAAATCTAACATTTATCTGCTGTATGGGGATCAGTGAATAGAAAACTGAAGTAGAAGTCACAAGTCGTGACATTGTTAGAACTAGAATGTATTGAAAGTAAGTTAGAGCTAATACGGTTCTATTAGAACTGCCGATTAAATTGGGAAGGGATGTTTAATGGCAAATATCTTAATAAATGCCTAATAAAACCTTTAAAAATGTGGGGTTTTTTATTAGTGCAATAACAGCGATAATATTCAGCAATGATGTAGTGTGAGCGCTTTGTAGACACTATTGATATTAAACATTTAAATATTAGCAAGTTATAAAGGAATTGAGAACACCATGCCAGTGTTACACAACCAAATATCAAACAAAATTCTTAAAGAACGTATGTTGGCTGAAATTGAGCCACGCACGACGATTTCATTTTATAAATACATCAATATTCAAGACGCTGATGCATTTAGGAATGAATGGTACCTGAAGTTTAAAGCACTAAATGTATTTGGCCGTGTGTATATTGCTAAAGAAGGCATTAATGCACAAATCAGCGTACCTGAGTCAAATGTTGAAGCACTACGTGAACTTATTTATAGCACCAGCCCTGAATTGAATAATTTACGTCTTAACATCGCGATTGACGATGATGGTAAGTCATTCTGGGTTCTTCGCATGAAAGTACGTGATCGCGTGGTTGCTGACGGAATTACGGATGATACATTTGACGCATCAAATACAGGGCAGTACCTCAAAGCGCATGAAGTGAATGAGATGATTGATAGCCCCGATACTGTATTCGTCGACATGCGTAATCATTATGAATATGAAGTAGGGCATTTTGAGAATGCTATTGAAGTGCCATCTGATACATTCAGAGAGCAGCTCCCTATGGCAGTTGAAATGTTGCAAGAGCAAAAAGATAAAAACATTGTCATGTATTGTACTGGTGGGATCCGTTGTGAAAAGGCGAGTGCATATATGCTGCATAACGGTTTTAAGAATGTCTACCATGTTGAAGGTGGCATCATTGAATACGCCCGTAAAGCAAAAGAGCAAGGTTTACCCTTGCGTTTTAAAGGAAAAAACTTTGTTTTTGACAATCGAATGGGTGAGCGCATAACAGACGATATGTTAGCTCATTGTCACCAGTGTGGTGAACCCTGTGATTCTCATACAAACTGCCATAATGATGGTTGCCATTTACTGTTTATCCAATGCCAATCTTGCGCAGAAAAATACGAAGGCTGTTGTAGTGTAGCTTGCAATGAAGAGATGAAATTGCCTGAAGAAGAGCAACGCGCCCGCCGTGCAGGACGTGAAATTAGTAATAAAATATTTAATAAATCACGTCATCGTTTAGCGGATGGTTTATTAAATAGCGATCAGTAACAGGCAAAGTATTTTAATACATAGTACTGGGTATTGTTACAAGCACAATACTCGGTACTATATCCGGTAAACTTCTCACTGCCACATTGTAGGCGCATTAAGTCACCCGAATCACAGTGTATATTATGCTCATCGGGCTCCTTTCATTTTATACCTCAATTTTTTTTGACTCTATGTCTGTATTTAGTTTGTTAGACTGTCTTGAGAAAACTATTTTAGAAAACAGTATCATGCGGGCGAAATAAAATTAATCATATGATAAACTCACATCAAGTAGATTAAATTACATAACTTATTGAATTTTATTAAGATAGAGTAAATAGTAATTATAACAAAAAAGAAAACTAAAATTGTTATATTTTAGTTTTCTTTCAATAAAGATATTTAAAAATATTATATATAAAGAAGAGCTCAATTCTATTTTTAACGAAAACTTTTGCTGCGATATGCCGTTTTTGTGAATAAACAGTACTGTTACTTATGCCCATTTTTTTTGAAATAATATGATTGGGCGTTTCATTCATCCAGCTGTTAATAATGCATTGTTCTTTTAGGGTAAATATTGATGAATTTAAATTATTTGTTATCTTAATCATTTTTTCAATCTGTTCAGAATCTTTTATCACTTTATTTAAGGTTGGGATAATTATCCTCTTAGACATGATGTAATAATTATCCTTTAATAACAATGGCTTGTCTGATATTGGGTATGATGCATTGATATAAATATAAAACTTTACATGATTCGATATATTGAGGAGCTTCTTTAAGGTTAAACAATAATTTGAATGATTGCAGTAATAGGTTAGATTCACAAGGATAATGGTTGGCTTGCTATCATTAATACAATTAATAGCATCTTCAATACACGCCACGCTAATGAATTCTAATGTATTGTTAGATGATAAATATTCGGTAATGCCAAGGCGGGTATAATAACATTCGTCAATAACTAATATTCTCATAGGGAACATCCTTGTTCAAAAAGAGTATTACAATAGATTGAAGTTGATATGTAAGTCAATAAACTAATTATAAAAAATAATTAATTAAATTTGTTTTTAAAATTAATACGGTAATAATTATTGACTTAAATGTTATTATATTAAATTGTTTTTAATTTTTATTAATAATAGATTTACTGGTGTCATAAATGGAATGGAGTCATGCAGTTAATGGATATTTGGATAATCCCAAATACCCATTATTTTCACTAGTGCGTTTTAAAGTCAGGCTCTACATAATCGCCGGATTCAATTTTATCAATGCCCGCTTGTAGAATATCGATAAGTTGTCTGGCTACATCGGTTGTTAACCACATTGTTTTATCAACAATGGCATTCTCAATATTTTCACTTTTTTCTGGGAGGTAATGCAAACGCAACATCATTGCATCATACGCATCAACGGTACTGATGTCCCAGCCAACAACAGGGTGGGTCTGAATTACGTCATCATTTCTATTCATAGACACCTCCTAATCATACTGCGTGATAAATATATATCGATAACTGACTAAGGGCGAAATACTCATGTCGAGTATCAATCAGTATAAGGGTATTTTCCTAATAAGAAAGAAAATAAAAATTTTTACATATAAATGACAGAATATGCAAAAAAGGAAGAGCTATCCTAAATAAATTAACGGAAAGTGATGTCCTTTCCGTTTAAATAGATTAATCGACAATGCGTACAGTCCAGTGAGAATCTTCACCTGCAAGGAAAGGTATTAATTTATCATTACCACAATCAATTGACTGGGTAGTGATGTTTGCTTCTTTTGTTAGTTGAATATAGCCATCATTCACGGGTAAATTATAGAATTTAGGACCATTTAACGAACAGAATGCTTCAAAATGCGCTAAAGCGCCGAGTTCTTCAAAAACAGTCGCATAGGCAGCAAGTGCTGTCGGTGCATTGAAAACACCGGCACAGCCACAGGATGATTCTTTACGGTGCTGACCATGAGGGGCCGTATCTGTACCTAAAAAGAACCTGTTATTACCAGTGGCAACTGCGGCACGTAAAGCTTCTTGATGTACGTTACGCTTAAGAATTGGCAAACAGTATAGGTGAGGGCGAACACCACCTACGAGCATATGATTTCGGTTAAACATTAAATGTTGTGGTGTTAATGTGGCAGCTAAATAGTCATCTGCATCCTGAACGTATTGAGCAGCTTCTTTTGTCGTGATGTGCTCAAAGACGATTTTTAATTTAGGAAAATCCTTTCTTAGAGGTTGCATGACTAATTCAATAAAGCGTGCTTCACGATCAAAAATATCAATATCGCTTGCAGTGACTTCACCATGAATGAGTAATGGCATACCTGCTTGTTCCATAGCAGCAAGGGTAGAGTAAATATTTTTAATATCAGAGACGCCATGGCTTGAATTGGTGGTTGCATTCGCAGGATAAAGCTTACAAGCAGTAAATACGCCTTCATTAAAGCCACGAATTAGCTCATCAGGATTTGTGGTGTCAGTTAAATAGCAGGTCATTAATGGGGAAAATTGGTGACCGGCAGGGATGGCTTGCATAATTCGTTCACGATAGGATTTAGCCATCTCAATCGTTGTGACTGGAGGGACTAGGTTTGGCATGACAATGGCACGACCGAAAAATTGACTCGTATAAGGGACGACAGTTTTTAGCATATCATCATCGCGAAAATGAACATGCCAATCGTCTGGGCGGCGGATTTTTAAAGTTGTTACAGTAGTCATGAAACCGGCTCCGTAAAGGGTAGGAAGTGTGATGAGCTACATGCTCAAGCCGGGATAGAATGATAAAACGAAAGCCAAAAAATAGCTATGTTAATTAACGATTATCTTTTAGGTCAGTGGGTGTATAAATGTGTATTAGAAGGTAATCAGGAATTAATTGGAGTATATAAAGATAAGACTTTAAGTTGGCTCCTCCAGCTGGACTCGAACCAGCGACATACGGATTAACAGTCCGCCGTTCTACCGACTGAACTATGGAGGAACTCCTTAAAGCGGGGTGAATAGTAGCGCCACCGATTCTAAATGTCAAAGAAGAAACACAAAAAAAAAATCGTTTGGCTGTTCCGTGATCGAATTGCTGTAAGTTTCAACGAATACAGACATTAAAGGTGTATTTTTGATTAGCTAAATGTTTAGTAAGAATGTTAATGATAGAAGTGAGTTAGTGCAGAATAGCAAAAAGCCCGCTATAGAAATAAGCGGGCTTTTTAAATTTGGCTCCTCCAGCTGGACTTGAACCAGCGACATACGGATTAACAGTCCGCCGTTCTACCGACTGAACTATGGAGGAATTGGTTGTTCCTGAGAACGAGGCGAATATTACCTATCCTGACCATGCTTGTAAAGCACAAATATGAAAAAAGAGCTCAAGTGATTGCTAAGTAATCAAAGTGATGCTTATGTCAGCTAAAATTACTACTGACTAATAAGCATCATACGTCTAAAGCCTAACTTAGGGATTGAAGCGGTATAGGTATCAAGCTACAAGATACATGGCTTAACAGCAAATAAGTGGCTGGTTTCGACTGTAAGAATTATAGAATTTATTCGTCCAAGTGATTTCGAATAGTGTTTATGTATGTAAGTCTAATCATAAATCCTGTACCCACTATCCGGAGAGTGGCTGCGGATATCTGTATGTGACAGTCAAATAAGGCTGGTCATCAATTGATTTTAATTTTTAATTAAGATGAAAATGAAATTAAATTTAAATTCCTGTTGGATAGTGTGATTTTTAAATGTGAAATTTTGAATAATTCTCATAAGGTAATTAATGTTAATTTAAAAATATCGAATGCTGATTAAGATATCGGTCATCATAAAGATGATTAAAATAAAGTTTGTATGAGTGACGGTTTCTATTGATGTGGAGATCTCTCTAGTTAAGGAGGGGGGGTACACTATATAGGTTGGATATTATACTTTAATATTGATAAATATATTATTAATTAAATTATGATTTGTTATTTTGGATTTTAATAGGGTTTTTAAGGTATTTTTATTTTTAATTGATTTGCATTTGACAATTGACGCTAAATAATACAAATTTAATCTGCAATCAATAGGTGGTATCATATTAAAATTATTATCTATCTTTAGTGTAATAATTGAAATTAGTGCTTTTTATTTTTTGACTTAGTAGTCAAATTAAGATTGGAATTATTTTTATTTTTATTTTTATTTTTATTTTTATTTTTAATTAAATAATATAAAAGCGGTAAGTTAATTGCAAATATTAGATTGAAATAGTGATTTTCAAATGTTATAAAGTGTTTCTTTGTGGTTTTATTTATAGTTGGTAATGATTGTAATCTAATGATTTTTATAGTTAATTTTCTATTTTTTAATAATGATAATTAATTTTTTTCACTCATCAATAGATGACTTCTATTATGGGGTCATGAAATTAAGGTAAATAACGATTGGATTTAAGTAATGAACTGTAAGTATGATTAAGCACAAGTGAGAGTTAGCAATGTTTTATTTTATTGAGTGAAACTATTTACAATAAATTTAGTGTCAAAATAAAAGGTAGTTTTATGCAAATGATAGAAAGTGTAAAATTTTTCACCTCGTACGATGCTAATAAATATTTAGGTAAACTTTTTAGGCTAAGAAGAAAAGAGCAAAAAATTAGTGAATTAGAACTATCAAAGCTTTTAGGAATAAGCCAGCAACAAGTGTCTCGTTACGAAAATTGAATTACAAATTTCAATATTATCATATTGTTTAAATTTTTCTCTGCATTAAATATGAACTCTAAGTAAGTGGGGGAGGTTTTTAATGAATTAAAAGGATTTTATTCAGATTCATCATTTGGATGTTTTTAAGGAATGTAAAACTATTGGTGTATTTTCAGAATAAAATAACAAGGATGCTTATATCGTAGCGAACTAATGTTAGTTTCGCTATTTTTAACCGTAATTAAAATATTAATATGAGGAATAACAAGAATGTTGAACAAACAACGTTTAATTAAATCTGTGATCGCATTAACAATGTTTTCAGTAAGTGGTTTTGCTGCAGCGACAATAGTGACTGGCGGATCAGTACATTTTAAGGGCACAATCGTCAATGCAGCATGTGCAGTAAGTGCTAATTCGACTAACCAAACAGTGAATATGGGGCAGTATAGATCTGCATTTTTTAATGCTGTGGGTAAAAAATCAGGTAGTGTGCCTTTTTCGATCAAATTAGAAGATTGCGACACGACCATTTCTAAGAAAGCTTCGGTATCATTTTCTGGCCTAACAACATCAGATAATGTCACTGCGCTTGCTACCAGTAACATTGGTGGTGGCTCTGCTGGAGCAGCTACCGGTGTTGGTATTCAAATAGCTGATCATCTTGGCCAAGTTTTGAAGCCAGATGGATCAGTATTTTCTACGGCTCAGAATTTAGTGGATGGTGTTAATGTACTTAATTTTTCTGCTAATTATATATCAACGCGGGCAGCTGTAACGCCAGGTGCAGCGGATGCAGATGCTACTTTCATGATGCAGTATGAATAAAATTTATTATTAATACGCGATCCTTATGCGCTTTATTAGTGGCTGAGGTTTCTCGGCCACTATTTGCCAGTTGGAGTACTAGTATAATGTATAAATTAATAAGCATAATATTTGTATTATGTAGTGCATCGTTTCATGCTTGGTCTGGAGATAAGCATCATGTGATTATTGATGGTGGAATGGTCCATTTACGAGGTGGTTTAGTTGAGGCGGGATGTTCTGTTTCAACGGAAGATGAGAAAAGTATCGTCAATATGGGGAAACTCAGAACAAATCAATTTAAAGGTGCCGGAAGTTATACTGAACCAGTCACTTTTAAAATTAGACTCACAGATTGTAGTACCGCTATTAGTGATAAAGTCGGTATTTCTGTATTCGGTAGTATTAATGATAGGGCCCCCCAAATATTTAAATTAGAGCAAAGTGAAGATGCAGCAAAAGGAGTTGGAATCGCCTTATTTAATAATAGTGAAATCATTATACCTAATACCTTGCCAACAAAATGGATTGCTTTTCACGAAGGTGAAAGTGTTTTGAGTTTTAATGCCAGATACAGAGCGACAGATATGCAAGTCATTGGCGGGAAAGCAAATGCATCATTATGGTTTAATTTAACATATGAATAAAATGTAATATCTTTAACTTTATGGATTAAATAAACATGTTAAAACTTCTTTCATTTATAAAAAAATCTGTTTTTTAATTCCGGTTGTTGCATTATTTGTACCAACGTTCTCATTAGCAGGAGGAATAGCATTAGGTGCTACAAGAGTTATTTATCCTCTTGAAGCTAAACAAGTTTCATTAGCTATAAATAATACAGATGAAAAGAATAGGTTTTTAATTCAGTCTTGGGTAGATGATTCTTCAGATAAAAAAACAAAAGATTTTATTATTACACCTCCGTTATTTGTCAGTAAGCCAAAAAGCGAAAATACTATTAGAATTATTAATGCAGCTCATAATTTACCAAAAGATAGGGAGAGTTTATTTTGGTTGAATAGTAAAGCAATACCATCAGTTGACCGTAATGATATTGAAGATAAAAACGTATTACAGATAGCTGTGCTAGCGCGAGTGAAAATTTTCGTTAGACCAGAAGGGTTAGCAATGAAATCTGGTGAAGCCTATAAAATGCTGAAATTCAACCGGGCCAATAATGAATTGAATATAGATAACCCAACTCCATATTATTTGACAATTATTAATATGAAAATTGGTAATAATGATCTTCAAAGTACAATGGTCTCTCCATTTAATAATAAAATCATCAAGTTACCTAACGGTATTGTGGGTCAATTATCCTATCAGACCATTAATGACTATGGGGCGAATACACCATTAACTGAAGTTAATCTAAATTAAACTGGTCAGTTTACATTTCTTTTATCCTGGAGTTGATATTATGCAGAATATAAGTCTGCCTAAGCGTTTTAAAAAAAACGATACTAAGCCAAAAGATAATAATGCTTTCATGCATAATAGCAGCTGGTTATTTTGTGGATATTAAAATAGCATATTCTAATGAATTTTTTAATCGGGAATTTTTATCAGATAATACAAATGAGGTTGCAGATTTAAGTCGGTTTGATAAAGGATTAGGACAATCTGCAGGGCAGTATCGTGTTGAAGTTTATCTTAATGATGAATATATCGGAACTCAGGATGTCACATTTATCAATGTACCAACAGAAAGCAAGATAAAAAATGTAAGTGATGACACGGGATTAATTCCATGCTTATCTGTGGAGTGGTTTAAAAACCAAAGTATTAATGTCAATGATGTGGTTTTTTTTGATAATAGTGAGTGCGTTAATTTTTACTCGACATTTGACAAATCATTATCAAAATTTGATTTCGAAAGTCAAAAGTTGTATTTGAATATTCCGCAAGTCGCATTTTTAAATAATGTGCGTGGATATATTTCACCTTCGGAATGGCAATCAGGTATTAATGCGCTTTTACTTAATTACAGTTTAACAGGCAGTAGTAGTAAAAATACCAGCAGTAATGAAAAGTATAATAATTATTTTTTAAATTTACAAACAGGGCTAAACCTTGGTTCATGGCGCTTTAAAAATGACAGCACATGGAATTATACATCCAGTAAACGGACGACTAATAGTAATTGGAATAATATAAGAACATACGCGCAAAAAGCGATAATTCTATTAAAAAGTCAATTAACGATTGGCGATAGTTTCACTGAAGGTGATATTTTTGATAGTGTTGGATTTAGAGGGGTTATGCTTGCCTCTGATGATAACATGCTACCAGACAGTATGAGAGGGTTTGCTCCAACTGTAAGAGGTGTGGCAAATAGCAATGCACAAGTTACAATTCGCCAAAACGGTTATGTGATTTATCAAACCTATGTCGCACCGGGGGCATTTGAAATTAAAGATTTATATTCCACTTCCAGTAGCGGTAACTTAGACGTTACGGTTAGCGAAAATAACGGAACGGTAAATCAATTTACGGTGCCATATTCAGCAGTGCCAATATTGCAGCGTGAAGGCCGAATAAAATATGAAGTAACAGCGGCGAAATACCGCTCAGGTTCTTCATTACAAACTGAGCCTGATTTTTGGCAAGGTACATTAAGTTGTGGATTGCCAGAAAGTGTTACTGTTTATGGTGGTTCACAGTTATCTGATAACTATCGTTCCTTTGCCATTGGGGTAGGGAAGAATCTGAGCGGTAACTTAGACGTTACGGTTAGCGAAAATAACGGAACGGTAAATCAATTTACGGTGCCATATTCAGCAGTGCCAATATTGCAGCGTGAAGGCCGAATAAAATATGAAGTAACAGCGGCGAAATACCGCTCAGGTTCTTCATTACAAACTGAGCCTGATTTTTGGCAAGGTACATTAAGTTGTGGATTGCCAGAAAGTGTTACTGTTTATGGTGGTTCACAGTTATCTGATAACTATCGTTCCTTTGCCATTGGGGTAGGGAAGAATCTGGGGGTATGGGGTGCTATTTCGACCGATATCACCCATGCAAATAGTAGATTACCAAATGGTGAGCATAAAGACGGTCAATCAATACGTTTTTTATATGCAAAATCACTTAACCAATTAGGTACAAACTTTCAGCTGATGGGGTATCGCTATTCCACTGCTGGATACTATACATTAAGTGAAACGAGTTACCGTGAAATGAGCGGTTATGTTCTGAAAACACAAGATGGACCGATAGAAACAAAACCTGAGATATTTGATTATCATAATCTCTATTATACCAAAAAAGGTCGTTTTCAAGCCAATATCAGCCAACAAATTGAAGGTTATGGCTCGATATATATAAGTGCAAACCATCAAACTTATTGGGGAACGGATGAAACGGATCAATCTTTGCAATTAGGTTTTAACGGTAATTGGGAGGATATTACTTATGGTATAATTGGTCGCAAAATAAATCAGTAGGATTAAATGAAACTGATAAAAGAATAGCGTTCAATATATAGGTTCCTTTAACCCGATGGTTTGGTGGTGGTAAAGGCTTGGATATAACCAATTCAAATAATAGTATTTATTCCACTTATACAATGACACGTGATAATAATAATAAATTGTCTCAACAGTTAGGTGTCTCTGGTACTTTGTTGGATAGTAATAATTTAAATTATAATGTTATGCAGGGTTATGCTAATCAAGGCGAAGGTGCCGCAGGTAGCGCCTCGGCTAATTATCGAGGAGGATATGGCGAATTAGGTGCGGGTTATAGTTACGGTAAAAATTGGCAACAAGTTAATTATAATATTAGTGGTGGCGTTGTTGCTCACGCAAGCGGTATCACATTAAGCCAACCTCTTGGTCGAACAAATATATTAATTGAAGCACCAGGTGCTGACGATGTTGGAATTGAGAATGAAACGGGTGTTTTAACAGATTGGCGAGGATATGCCGTTGTTCCTAATGCAACAGCTTACCGAAATAATCGTGTGGCCTTAGATATTACAAAGCTGCCTGATAATGTCGAATTAGATAATGCAGTTACGAATGTAGTTCCGACTGAAGGAGCTTTAGTCAAGGCGAGTTTTAAAACACGTCTAGGGATGAAAGCAATGGTCACGTTATTACAAGGTGATGGAAGCGTCGTGCCTTTTGGTGCAATTGCTAAAGAAGAATCTTCAGGCTCAGTTGGTATCGTTGGTGATGATGGCGTGGTATTTATGTCAGGATTAACTCCTAAAGGAAAGCTTAATATAATGTGGGGTAATAATGCCAGCGCACAATGTACCGTTAATTACAATCTTGTTAATAATGAACAAAGCATTAAGCAGGTTAATGCAAGTTGTTTATAAACTGGATATCTAATAGATTGGAGCAATTTATCAATGATTATACGAAGTCTTATAATACTAGTGTGCCTTGTCGACAGTTTTAATTCTCATGCAGTCCGTTGTGTATCTGGATGTAATGATGTGAGAACGACAATTAGTCAAAATTTAGCAAGTAGTCAAAATACAGTAGGAAGACAAATAGAGAGTAACACTATAACCACACCAGCATTAGAAATGATCTCGACGCAAAATGGCGGTGTTAATCAATGGGCAAAGTTTTTAGGTGATCCAATACCTAATGCTCATAGCTATGGTGCTATACCTAGGTTTCATAAAGTTGATGATTATATTTCTGTTGCTATAGCAAGAGATAGCCCATGTATTGGAAATACAGGAACAATATATGTTCCCTTTAATGAGAGGGTATATGGTCCAGGTTGTTCACTTTATACATACACAGTGGGTCAACAAAATTCAATTAACCCAAGAGATTGGCAGACGACGATAAAAATAGATAAGCGGATTGTGAGTGGTACATTTACCAAGAATATTATTATTGGTCAGTTTGGTTTTTGCCAACCATTTGATTGTTCTTCAGCTCAAGTCCAACAGAATATTTATTTATCATTGAATATAACCGTACCTCAAACATGTTCAATAAATGCAGGGCAAACATTAACAATCGATTTTGGCAATATTTCAACAGGCGCATTTAAAACTGCTGGCGCTAAAGCAGAAAATATTAACCCTAAAACAAGTACAGTCGCAGTAACATGTGACAATATTGCAGCAGGGACTAATTTAAGTTTGCGTTTGCAAAGAAATACAGTATCAGGGAATATTATTGTTTCTAATAATAATAATGTAGGGTTTATTGTTACAGATACTAGTGACAAAATATTAATTCCAAATAATTTAAATAGTACAATTCCATTTTATTTAGATAGTAATACACGAGCGAATGCAACAATAAAAGTTTATCCAGCAAGTGTTACTGGGGTAAGGCCTGATGAAGGCCCGGTTACATCACAGGCTTTTTTACGAGTCGACTTTCCTTAGTCACTATATAGGTTTGCATAATGAACAGATTAAAAAATATCAAATTATTGAGTGCTAAGATATTGTTTGGATTCCTAACATTTATATATTTCTTACCTTCTAAAGCAGAATTAGGAGAAATAAATCTAATAATGAAAGCTAATTTAGTCTCAAATGCCTGCACTGTTAGCCCTGCAACAATAAACCAAACTGTTAATTTAGGGGCATGGGCGACGAAGCAATTTAAAGAAACATATAAAGGTGTGCCACCTAAAAAGTTTATTATTAATTTACTTGATTGTGGCCCCGCAGCAAAAGGTGTGAAGGTGACATTTTCTGGTGTTGTCGATTCGAATAATAATATGCTCTTAAAGTTAGATGCTGCAAGCACAGCCACTAATTTGGGTATATCTATCTTAGACAGAAATAAAAATATGATAAAACGAGGAGTGGAAACGATAATTTACCCAGTACGTGCAAATTCAACAAATATTCCACTAGAATTTTATGCACAATATGTGGCAACGAATAAGAATGTGACAGCAGGAACTGCAAACTCTCAAGCTACTTTTGTACTTGAATATCTTTAATTATTATTAAATAAAATAAACTATAAGGAATATTTTAATGAAAGTAAAATTATCAATAGGGCTAATCCCTTTAGTTATTTCTATTAATGCTTTTTCAGCAGAAGGCTCGGGAGTTTATCTTTCAGCTAAAACAGGTATTACATTATTTAAAACAACAAGTAATCACTTATATGGCTCAGGTAATATTGCAAATGCTTTGTCATATGATGTAGAAAAAGAAAATCTAAAAAACTCATCAACGACTAACTTTTCGCCTAATATTGCTATCGGATATAAATTCGCGAACGAGTTTCAACAGCCGGTTAGAGTTGAGTTGGCTTATCAATACTTTGGTAGTGATAAATCAAGTGCTAATTTAGAACCATCGGCGGTAGGGCATTGGTCGCCACAGCAAAATGACTCTTTTCCTTTACCAGCAAAAACTTCATTTTCTAAAAAAACGACAGTTAATACTTTAATGGTCAATACATATTATGATATGCCCGTTAATGAATACATGAGCCCGTATATTATGGCGGGAGTTGGCGCGGCTTTTCTTAAAAACTCAGCTGATGTACAAAGTAATGTCGCAGGGCAAGATATTCAAAGTCATTCTACCAGTAACAAAACTAATCTTGCATGGGCGCTAGGAACGGGTGTTACTTGGAAAATGAATGAAAATATGTCAGTTGAAACAGGTTATACCTATACTAATGTCGGGAGTATTAAAAATAGTCTAACTGGCCAGAATGGAATTAATGCAAACCAATTTAACACTAATACAAAGCCTCAGTTGCATACACTTTTTGTTGGTGCCTCGTATTATTTTTAAATAACAGATATACATTGATAACATTATAGCGTTTAGGTAATAATCGGCTCAATTAGTATGTTTTAATCAATCGAGATTAAATATTATTTTCTTCTGATATTGGCAGGGTGATGACTTGTATATATACAAAACTAGCATGTATACAGAGTGAGAGTGTTTTTGATCTATTAGTCCTCTAATAATCAAAAGGACTTGTTGGCAACGAGCGTATCTATCCATATCTAAAGCCTGATGAGCATAGTTAATCAAGCTCATCGGGTTATCTGTTTTATCTACATCTTAAGTTAATCATTATTTGATATATATTGAATAGTTAATAACGAAATCAATGACTCATTCAGCACTTTGTCGGAAGAACCGTTTTCTATTACTAGGTTAGAGGATTATAGGGTGAGTGATGCATCTAGATTGAGCAATATGGAACTGTAGATAGTAAAAAGCCCGCTTATTTATATAGCGGGCTTTTTAAATTTGGCTCCTCCAGCTGGACTTGAACCAGCGACATACGGATTAACAGTCCGCCGTTCTACCGACTGAACTATGGAGGAATTGGTTGTTCCTGAGAACGAGGCGAATATTAACGATATCGCCTCAGGCTGTCAACGATAAAAACATAAAAATAATTCGTTTGCTCACTCACTGCACATTGTGATTGATTTTTGCTCTACCTTATTGATATTGCGCTTTATTCTGCGTGACTAAGTGTGCTTTTGTTTGTGCCGGTACTTCGGGAAATGCGATGTGATAAATATCGTAAAATGAAAGCACACCTTTAAGCGCTATCAAACGGGTAATTTCTTGTTTTATTGCACTATTAACATCTTTAGAATCAAGTATTTTCTGGATTGAGGAATCAGAAAGCAGTTCAGTAACAAACCACTCACCGTTATAGCAAACGCGTAAATCAAGTACGCCAATATCCTCAAAGCGGTAAATAGGTTTAATATCAAAGAGTAAAACCCCTGCTAAGATGACAAATAATGCAGTAAAACCAATCATCCAGTATAAGCCAAAATATGGAGCATATAAGACAAGGACGGCTAACGGAATATAAGCGGCAATCATACCGATACATAAGTAAGGGTGGTTAGCGATGAACTGGCTATTAAAATATGGCTTACCATCACGCTTTTCACTTTTATTGATGGTGTCCAAATCTTCGATAATTATTTGTTTGATAATATCCATGATGTGATAGCTCTCTGTAAGGCATCTATACCCTGAAGAGTATCATGCGTAAGTCGAATTGTTATATATCAGTTATGAAAAAAAATGAGTGTAATTGTCACTATGCCCGAATTTTCATACTGATAATTATATGTATATTTATCAATAAATTCTTCAAATTATCAACAGAATGCGAAATTTTTGTTAACCCTGTAAACTGAAAAGTGACGTACCCGAAAAAACGACATTTTTTTAGAGTTAATCCATATAAAATAGTTGCTATTATCCGTAACTCGTGAGTTAATGACTATCGGCCTGTGTAGTAGTCCTATTTGATGTACGATTACTAAGTTAGTGAGTTATAAGAAGAAAGTTATCCTAGATAGTCTTTAATCTTAGTACTTCTCTTGGTTTTTTTCTGATTGAATAGTTGACTCCGGCCCATATATGCCGAAAAGGCAGTTTTTTTTGATGTTATATAGGAAAAGTCAAATGTCCGACAAAATGAAAGGTCAAGTTAAGTGGTTCAACGAGTCTAAAGGCTTCGGTTTCATCACTCCTGCTGATGGTAGCAAAGACGTTTTCGTTCACTTCTCTGCCATTCAGGGCGCTGGTTTCAAAACTCTGGCAGAAGGCCAGCAAGTTGAATTCTCCATTGAAAATGGTGCAAAAGGCCCAGCAGCTGCTAACGTAACTGCAATCTAAGCTTAATTGCTTAACTAATTTTCTAAAGCCCGTCATTAATATGACGGGCTTTTTCGTTTCCGCTAAACTACATTCAGTATTCTATTTTTTTGCTGGAGATCCATCTGATGAAAATCCATGATCGTGTTTATGTGAAAACCGATGGCCAAGAACGTCGTGAAGGAAAGATTTTACTTATTGAACCCTTTAATGAGGGGACGATGTATTTAGTTTCTCTATCTGATTACCCCGGTGGGATCTGGTTTTTTAATGAAAAAGAAGGTGGAAATGGAATTTTTGTGATCCCAGCAGAAAACTAAGTTTTTAAATAAAAATTATTTAAAAATAGTTTAAGCTTTACATCAAGAATTGCCCAATCTATACTCGACACAAATTTTCTTAGGGGATAATTACTTGGACAGTCTGAGTTGCAATAAAAATCAAATTGTATTGGCAAGTAATTAATCATCTATTCTATTAACTGCTTGCCGCCATGGTGGGCAGTATCTAGTATTTTTTTCGTGATACTCCCAAATATAGAAATTATATAACTATTTTTATCAATGGTTTACTGTTGTTTTTGTGGGTGAGTATTATGCTGTTTTATATCTATTCATTATTCCCTCCCGGCCACAGCCTATAGTTTCTGAATATTTATTTATTCAGATTTAAGGCTATGTGCATTTTATATAGCACATTTTTTGTTATCCAGTTTATTAATTGGAGGGTCAATCATGTTATTTACTCCTGATATTTTGAATCTTGTTTCCGCGATGTGTTTAGGCGCATTGATTGGTGCGGAACGTCAATGGCGCCAACGAATGGCAGGGTTACGCACTAATGCATTAGTAGCAACCGGAGCAGCTGTTTTTATTCTCAGTTCTGTGGCTACTTCACCAGATAGTCCCGGGCGTATTGCTGCGCAAGTTGTCTCGGGGATTGGGTTTTTAGGTGCTGGTGTGATCATGCGAGAAGGCATGAATATTCGAGGGTTAAATACTGCAGCTACCCTGTGGTGCTCGGCAGGCATTGGTGTGTTATGTGGTCTTGGTCAATATTCTTTAGCCACTATGGCTGCACTCCTTATTCTTTGCGCCAATATTTTACTGCGTGAAGCGGCACAACGTATTAACAAACAGCCTCAACAACAGGCGCTTGATATTGAACAACGTTATAAAATTAGCGTGATGTGCCATCAGGGCGATGAAATTTTAGTCAGAACACTGATTTTGCAAGCTATAAACGGCTTACATATCCGCCTGCAATCGTTAAGTAGTGCGGATACGCTTAAACCAGAACAGTTAGAGGTTTTCGCCGAGTTCTTAGCGACGCCAGCGGAACAAAAAGAAATTGAAGCTTTGGTTTGCCGAATTAGCCTTGAACAAAGCGTCAGTGCGATTAATTGGAAAGTTGCATCAGAGCTACCCGCCTGAATGCTGAAGAATAATTAACTATAGGAGTTGAAATGAACGATCACCCTCCGTCATGGAGTCAAAAACAGGAGCTATCTAACGATGAGTAAATGATTTTATTTTCAGTTAGGTAGCGTTTAAACAAGCACATTAAGTGCCGTATAGAGATAAACGTCATGACTGAAATAAGGCATCAGCGCAAACGCGCAAACACGCCAGCTCGTCAAAAATTCATTGTTGGTGTACAAGCGAGTAAAACAATAGAGCAAGTGCTCAATGAATATCAAACTAATCTATTAGGTTTAACGGATAACGAAGCATTAGACCGATTAATAGATCAGGGCGAAAATGAAGTCGCTCACGAAAAAGCGCCTCCTGCTTGGAAGCAACTCCTTTCATCATTCAAAAATCCCTTTATTTTTGTCTTAATGACCTTAGCTATAGTTAGTTTCGTCACTGATTATGTTATTCCTAAGGAACAAGGTGAAGAAACTGATTTAAAAGCTGTCATTATTATTATTACGATGGTTTTGCTCAGTGGATTGTTACGATTCTGGCAAGAGTTTCGAACTAATAAAGCGGCTGAAGCATTAAAATCATTAGTTCGTACAACCGCTACAGCTTATCGTCGGGATAATAAAACTGGGCGTTCAGTGCGTAAAGAAGTTCCGATAAAATGTCTAGTCCCTGGTGATATTGTGTTGTTATCTGCTGGCGATATGGTACCTGCGGATCTCAAGATTATTGAATCGCGTGATTTATTTATCAGCCAAGCCATATTAACAGGAGAATCTATTCCTGTTGAAAAATATGACACATTAGGTGACGTTAGCGCTAAAGGAATAGAACCTGTTTCACCGACTGAAAATGAATTATTAGAAATGTCTAATATTTGTCTAATGGGGACTAACGTTACCAGTGGAACCGCAAGAGGTATTGTGGTTGCAACGGGTTCAAAAACTTATTTGGGATCACTTGCTAAATCCATTGTAGGGAGCCGTGCAAAAACTGCATTTGATCGTGGTGTTAACAGCGTAAGTTGGTTGCTTATTCGTTTTATGTTGGTAATGGTACCGATTGTATTATTGATTAATGGTTTTACAAAAGGGGATTGGTTTGAAGCAACGTTATTTTCTCTTGCTGTTGCTGTAGGTTTGACGCCTGAAATGCTACCTATGATAGTGAGTTCTAATTTAGCCAAAGGTGCAATCGCTATGTCGAAACACAAGGTGATTGTTAAAAGGCTCAATGCGATTCAAAATCTTGGGGCGATGGATGTCTTATGTACTGATAAAACAGGCACGTTAACGCAAGATCGGATCATCTTGGAACATTATCTTGATAGCCATGGCCAAGTAGATAATACAATCTTACAGTTATCCTGGTTAAATAGCTTCCACCAAAGCGGTACAAAAAACATGATGGATCAAGCTATTATTCGTCGTGGAAGAGGAAAGGATGAAATTAAACATTTACAGGCTTATCAAAAAATTGATGAGCTACCGTTTGATTTTATACGCCGAAAATTATCGATTACGGTGAGAACACCCCAAGGGAGTGCATTGCTGATTTGCAAAGGTGCTGCTGAATAAATGTTAGAAATATGTACAACTTACCAGCAAGGTGGCGAATCACAAGCTCTAGATGCGCAAGCACGGGAGAGGATCACTGAATTAGTAAGCGATTATAACCGTCAAGGTTTCCGAGTATTACTGCCTGCAACCCGTTCGCTGAACAATGATGAAGCATGTTTACAACTTTCTGCATTATCGGAGCAGCATCTCGAATTAAAAGGAATTTTAACTTTCCTCGATCCTGCTAAGGAAAGTGCAATTTTAGCTATTGCAGCATTGCGTGAGAATGGCGTGACTGTAAAAGTGCTTACCGGTGATAATGCTATTATTACCGAGAAAATTTGCCATGATGTTGGACTGAATGTGAGTGAAATCATGACGGGCCTTGAGATTGAGGCGATGCCAGATGATGAATTGAAGCACAAAGTAGAGCAAGTTTCTGTTTTTTGTAAATTAACGCCATTACAAAAATCAAGAATACTAAAGCTATTACAAGACAATGGTCATACAGTCGGCTTTTTAGGTGATGGCATTAACGATGCGCCTGCATTGCGGGATGCAGATGTTGGGATCTCGGTCGATACAGGAACTGATATTGCGAAGGAATCTGCAGATATTATTTTGCTAGAAAAGGATTTAATGGTTTTAGAGCAGGGTGTTATTAAAGGAAGAGAAACCTTTGGTAATATCATTAAGTACTTAAACATGACTGCCAGTTCTAATTTTGGTAATGTATTTTCAGTTTTGATTGCAAGTGTATTTATTCCTTTTTTACCTATGCTGGCTATTCATCTATTAGTACAGAACTTGCTATACGATATGTCCCAACTTGCGTTACCTTGGGATAAAATGGATAAAGAGTTTTTAAAACGCCCACGTAAGTGGGATGCTAAAAATATTGGCCGCTTTATGGTATGGATTGGTCCAACATCATCGATATTTGATATCACGACGTTTGCGTTGATGTGGTATGTATTCCAAGCAAATAGTATAGAGCATGAAGCATTATTTCAATCAGGTTGGTTTGTTGAAGGGTTATTATCACAAACATTAGTTGTTCATATGCTACGAACTCAAAAAATTCCATTTATACAAAGTACTGCTGCATTGCCAGTATTATTAACAACAGGATTAATAATGGCTCTAGGTCTATATATTCCATTTTCGCCATTTGGAGAAATGATTGGCCTACAGCCATTACCACTAGAGTATTTTCCATGGTTAGTTTTAACATTGTTTAGTTATTGTGTAGTAGCACAGCTAATGAAAAGATTCTATATCAAACGTTTTGGAACGTGGTTGTAAAATGAGTTAATTTATCCTTAGAATAAGGAAGTAGGTTAAGCCTGCTTCCTTCTTTATACAATACTTTATTTTTTGCTGTATATAGGTTGAGTTTTTTATAAAACAAATCACTGCTATATAGGTTTTTCTCGTTATTTAGGTGTGTCTGGATGACCAAGTTGAATAGTTATATTTCTTAATGTAATATAATTTTTACGCTTGGTTAGTAATCAATGATGGGTTTTCTAGGATTGATTCAAATAACTATACAATTTATATAATAATATTATTTAGAATAATAAAAATTTAGATATTAAAATAAGTTGGACTTCAAGAGGGATATCTATTAACAATTGTTATTTATTCTGAATGATAACTCATTTTGATATAAATGCCATATATGAAGTATTACATTTATATCTTTAATGAAAAATGCTAGGCGATTATTGTAGGCCTAATGCTGTTTTCATTTGTTTCATTGCATCAATACCTTGTTGGCAAGCTTTATCTTGCTCATCTTTAGGTAATGCGGCAACTTGCTTTTTACCTTCTTCCAGCTGACCCTTCATTGCATCTAACTGTGCTTTAGCTTGTGGATTTTCTGATGCTTTTTTAATCAACCCGTCAACTTCTGCAAAATATGCATTACATGTCTCAGTTGCACCTGCAACTTGTGATTTTTTTTCTTCTTCTGAACAAGCAGTGATTGCTAAGGCCATTAAACCCATACCGCAAGCTAAAATTAACTTTTTCATAATTAACCTTAAAATTATTAGTTATCGAAGTAGCAAATCGAGTATATAAGAGATCTTTTTAATATCAAACGTGACAATTCCTAAAAAATGCATTTAATCGGCAATAAGTTCATGCTTTTTAACAGGTAAGATTGATTTATACGGTAGATAAAGTGAGTCGGAATTATGAAAAAGTTGAATATTTGTACGATGTTATATTAAACACTTACATAATGATTCAAATGGTTTATGGCGGCTTACCCCGAGCGTTTAAATTATCGATAATTTGAATTAGCCATCTACGGAGCTACCGTTGATTATGCATATAATCGAGTCCAGCTATTCAAGTCAGGCTGTTTATCAATGTTCCTCTAAATAGTTCAGCTTATTGGTCCTTATAACGTATATATTTTGTTGATTCATTAAACGTAAATTTAGATTGTTTTTTATACAAAACAATCAATCTAGCGCTACATCCATATCAGAGAAAGTTATCCACAGATTGATGGGGGAATTACCCACAGAAAATGTGGATGGTGTGAGTATTAATATGATATGCGTCCTTCATTCATCAAGACATCTGTAATAGTACGTGCAAGTAAAACCCGTTGTTCAAGTCATGATTACTTTTTGTTGGAGGAAGTTTTTCGTAGGTTGCACATTTTATTTCAAATTATTTTAGTTAAAGATAATAAACGTTCTATTTTTATGTAATAGATGTTTCTATCGGTTGCGTGAATAAAATAGGTGATGGCTAATTTGTTAAAATTACAACATAGAAGGATTATCACTCTAAGCTATTAAATATATATAACTAATTATTGTAAATAAAAAAAGGAGATGTCATAAAAGCCAATATAAATATAATTTTTGCTATAAAATATAACTAGTTTGCATATAATAAAAAATAAATTCATAGCTTAAATTTAGCAATAAGTGTAAATAATTGTTTACGATTTTGGCTAAGTGGCGGTTTATCGCCTATTTTGAAAATTATTTACTATGTAACAAATAGTTAAATTTTGGTTATGTTAAGTGAGTTGCATCACATTTTTACTATTTTAACTCATATTAAGCTATGAGGCTGATTTTTAAATCAAATTTTTATTGAATGAAGTTATGTTTATCAGGTAAAGTCTGTGTCCTAGCGGTTGGTATAGTTGGTGTCACATTATATTTTACGCTGTTTTAAATCGAATAGAAGTCAATAAATGAATGGTTTATTAGGTTGACGCTAAATGAAATTAGTAACAAACTCTAGTCTTCGCAGAAATTCGCCAAAGAGTGATAGACGCGATAGAATGCTGTCTACAGAGGGAAAGTAGTTCTTACAATGTATTATTAGTATTAACTAACCCCTTAAGCGAAAGCAAAAGCGCTTGATACAGATGTTCCTGTATCGTTATGCAACATAGCTACTAATAATAATGCTATGGGCAAACCCAGTATGTAACGTGACATGTTGCGTTATAATTTTAATTTTAGACTTACACACAGGGCTTATCATCATGTCTGCTTCTATTGTTAAGAAACGGCCGTTGAGTCGTTATATTAAAGATTTTAAACACAGCCAAACGCATTGCGCGCATTGCCATAAAACACTGGATCGCATATCGCTTGTCTTTAACGATGCTATCTTAAATAAAGAAGCCATTGCTGAGATGACTCAACTTGTTGATGAAAGTGAATGGCTAGAGTTACAAGATAAATTTACTGCACTTTGTCGTTTTTGTAGCGAAATTTACTGCAATAGTAATACTGACTATTTTGACATCATGTCATTCAAACAGTACCTATTTTTACAGACTGAAATGAGCCATAGCACAGTTCGTGAATATGTTGTCCGCTTGCGTCGCCTTGATGAGCTTTTATCTTCATCTAATTTCTCAATGAAAGAGTTTACGCCAGCTAAAATTCAAGAACAGTTAAGTGACAAAATGACTGAATCTGCATTCAGTAATTATAATATTGCCCTGCGTAAATATGAGCAATATTTGTCTTGGGAATTAGAACAAAATTAATCATCGTTAGCTTCGAATACAAACGTGACTTATTCAAAGTAGAACGATTGAACTTATATCAGGTGTCCTTTTGGGGCACCTATTTGTTTTTATATCCTGCCATATTTTAAATTACTGTTCACAGTAAAGCCTACCACCTGTTCTATACAATTATCTATATTGCTCAGCTAGTTTTGCAGCTTGTCTCTATACAATTCAAATTATTTTGGGAATAGCTTTGCTTGCAGCTTGCATTGTTCTTAGATCATAACGGTTATTTTTATAAGGAAGGATATAAATTACCTGAGCCCAAGATAGGATTGGGCCCAGATATGTTTAATTAACCAATCGTCATAAGACTAGCATTTCCACCTGCAGCAGCAGTGTTAATACTTAATGATCTTTCATGTACTAATCTTTCTAGTAGTAAGTTAGTTTCACTACGCTCGAACCCTTGAACCGAAATAATAGGGCCCTTGCGGTTAGCCACTATTTCACAAACCGATTTTAATTGGTCACTGTCTCCATGATGGATCACCGCTTCAATATGTCCAGTATGTTCTTGCCAATTTTTTGTCACGGAGATTACATTACGTACTTTCTCCGGTAATGCTTTGTATAGTCTTTGATGCATGTCACTTTCAGGCCACAATGCATGGCATCCACTTGAAAGAACACCAGCGAGTTGTACTAAACAATCTTTTTCATTGTCACTAATACATAAAATAGTGCCACGAGGATAGAGTGTATAAGTATTTTTCTCACCCGTAGGTCCCGGTAATAAGCGAGAAGTCCCTGCCTGAGCATGGTGAGCAAATTTTTCTAGTATCATCGGTTCCACTTGTTCATTTTGCTTTTCCAACCATGAAGTAAAGGCATCAAAAGGTTCAAGTAAGGCTGGGCGAGCGCTAGCATCCATTGGCAATTCATTGTCTTGTCTTTCAAGAGTGCGGCATACTGCATTATCAGGACGTTCACTCAGCAGTCGGTATAAATAAAGTGGCCCACCCGCTTTAGGACCAGTACCAGAAAGGCCTTCTCCACCAAATGGTTGAACACCCACAACAGCACCAACCATATTCCGATTCACATACAAGTTACCCACTTTTGCTTTAGCAATAACTTGATTAATGGTTTCATCAATGCGGGTATGAACACCAAGAGTAAGCCCATATCCTGCTGCGTTAATTTGATCGACAAGTCCAGCCAACTCCTCGCGTTTATAACGTACAACGTGCAGTACAGGCCCAAAGATTTCTTTTTTTAGTTCATTAATATTGCTCAATTCTATCAGTGTTGGTTTAACGTATGTGCCTTCGGATTGTTCACTTAGGTCTTCAATATTATTGAAGACCGCTTGAAACACGTCTTTACCCTTGCTGCGCATTTGCTGAATATGCTGTTCAATATTCTCTTTAGCTTCGTTATCGATAACAGGACCAATATCAGTTGATAGGTGTTCTGGATTCGCCATTCGACATTCTTCCATTGCACCTTTTAACATGCGAATAGTTCGATCAGCAACATCATCCTGAATACAAAGAATACGTAAAGCAGAGCAACGTTGACCCGCGCTATCGAATGCGGAGGCGACGACATCAGTTACAACTTGTTCTGTCAACGCGGAGGAATCCACTATCATGGCATTCAATCCACCTGTTTCAGCGATTAATGGTGTCGGCCGACCCTGAGCATCTAATCTTCCTGCGATATTACGCTGCAGTAATCCCGCAACTTCAGTAGAGCCCGTGAACATCACACCACGAACTATTGGATCTCCGACTAACTTCGCGCCAATAGTTTCACCTTTACCCGGAAGTAGCTGTAAAGCTTCACGAGGAATACCGGCCTGATGTAGCATTGATACTGCAACCGCCGCTATTAATGGGGTTTGCTCCGCAGGTTTAGCAAGAACTGTGTTACCTGCTGCAAGTGCAGCGGCAATTTGCCCAGTAAAAATTGCTAGTGGGAAGTTCCATGGACTAATACAAACCACGGGACCTAATGGGCGATGAGTATTGTTATCAAAATCATCACGAACTTGGGTCGCATAGTAATTAAGGAAATCCACTGCCTCACGAACTTCTGCAATCGCATTTGCATATGTTTTTCCAGCTTCGCGTACCAATACATCAAGCAAAGGTTGTAATTGTTGTTCCATAATATCGGCTGCGCGTAATAATATAGAGGCACGTTCTGATGGCGGGGTAGCAAACCAAATAGCACCTGCGTCATTAGCGACATTTAATGCGTGGTCAGCTTCATCTAATGTAGCTTCACGAAGATGTCCGACAATATCTTTATGACAAGCTGGATTGAAAACAGGTGTTATGGTATTGGGGGCAACCTCTGTTGCTTGGTAATGGCCACCGAGTAGTGGCTGAGCTAATTTTTCTTGCATAGACGCAGTCAGAAGAGCACTAGAAAGTGAAGCTAAACGATGCTCGTTTGACATATCAAGTCCTATTGAATTCACTCGACGCTTCCCGTAAAGGTCGCGAGGTAATCCAATTTTAGGATGAGGTAATCCGATTTGACCTTCAGTTTTAGATAGCTCTAGTACATCTTTAACGGGATCAGCAACAAGTTCATCGAGTGGAATAGTCGCATCGCCAATTCGGTTAACAAATGAAGTATTCGCACCATTCTCTAATAAACGTCGAACTAAGTATGCGAGTAACGTTTCATGAGTACCAACAGGTGCATAGATACGACAAGGACGGTTGAGTTTGCCATCAGCCACTTTTCCAACAACCTGTTCATACAGAGGTTCACCCATACCATGTAAACATTGGAACTCATATTGACCAGGGTAGTAATTTTTACCTGCAATTTGGTAAATAGCAGCTAATGTATGTGCATTATGAGTCGCAAATTGAGGGTAAATAAGATTTGGTACTGACAATAATTTGCGAGCACAGGCGATGTATGAAACGTCGGTATATACCTTACGAGTATAGACCGGGTAACCTTCGAGTCCGTCCATTTGCGCACGTTTTATCTCACTATCCCAATAAGCACCTTTTACTAGGCGGATCATCAGTCGACGCTTGCTGCGTTCGGCAAGTTCAATAATAGAATCGATCACAAACGGGCAGCGTTTTTGATAGGCTTGGATAACAAAGCCAATACCATTCCAGCCTGCAAGTTTTGGTTCAAAGCAAAGTCTTTCGAGCAAGTCGAGTGAAATTTCTAAACGATCAGCTTCTTCAGCATCAATATTTATACCCACATCATACTGGTGAGCTTGTAAAACTAACGATAATAGACGTGGATACAGCTCATCCATTACTCGGGAATATTGTGCTCGACTATAACGTGGATGCAAAGCAGATAGCTTGATAGAAATACCCGGACCTTCATAGATACCTCTACCATTGGATGCTTTACCAATAGCATGAATAGCCTGTTGATAAGAGATCATATAATCTTGAGCATCTTTTTCAGTTAGTGCTGCTTCACCCAGCATATCGTAAGAGTAACGGAAGCCTTTTTCTTCGAGTTTACGTGCGTTGGCTAACGCTTGTGCGATAGTTTCACCGGTGACGAACTGCTCACCCATCAAGCGCATTGCCATATCGACGCCTTTACGAACCAAAGGCTCCCCACTTTTACTTAAAATGCGGTTTAATGAGCTGGATAGCTTCGCTTCGTTATGAGTAGAAACCAGTTTTCCGGTGAAAAGTAATCCCCATGTTGCTGCATTGACAAACATTGAGCTACTTTGACCCAAATGAGATTGCCAGTTACCACTGCTGATTTTGTCACGAATAAGGGCATCTCGGGTCGCTTTGTCAGGAATACGTAATAGCGCTTCGGCAAGGCACATTAGCGCGACGCCCTCTTGAGAAGAAAGGGAGAACTCTTGTAGTAAACCTTGAACTAGACCTGCACGGCCAATTCCATTTTTTTGATTGCGTAATTTTTCAGCAATTGAATAGGCTAACTTGTGCGCAGCATCCGCTTGCTCGGTAGGAAGTAGAGCTTGCTGTAATAGCATTGGTAGTGCTTGTGTTTCAGGGATACGGTAAGCAGAAGTAATCGCGGAACGTTTAACTGATTGAGGTAAAATATGCTCTGCGAAATCCAAGAATGGTTGATAATTCGATTCAGTTAATGATTCTTCTTCTGATATTTGGCCATCTTTGCTATCTTGTCCTGCGGAAAATTCAGGGATGAACTGCTCATTATCAAGCTGCTCAAGATAATTAAATATGGCTTGCTTAATTAACCAATGCGACGTGCGGTCGAGACGTTGAGCAGCAGCTTTAATGCGTTCACGAGTCGCTTCATCAAGTCTCACACCCATAGTTGTAGTACTACTCATCCCATTTCCTCTAAATAATTAGGACCAAAAACAAAAAAGTGACACATCAATAGCATGATGTTGCAACTTTGTGCAACATAGTTAAGACAATTCTATATGAATTGTGAATGATATCTTACTTTTATTTGTTAATTAGTATAATTAGAAAGGAAATTGATTTTTTATCTTTATTATTCAATTTCTTAACTGGTTTTTTTTGCGTATTAGTAACTTAATCAAATTATTGAATCTATATATCAATAGTTCAATATTTGTGATAGGGGTATCGTTTATGAAATTAAATAGAGTTAATTTCTTGTTAAATTCAAATAGGGTTAGCTAGCATACAAACCGCTATCTTTAAATAAGTGCAACACAACATAATTAAAATACACAAAGTATTTATTATTTAATTTGCGAGTGTGCAATTAATTGCAACAAATCTGAGTGTGCAAATTTTTAATGAATTAAAAATAACTATTCAATAAATATAACTATTTTATGGAGAAGGTGTATGACTGCAAGCACACCAATGATCATTACGTTCGTCATTTATATTACGGGTATGTTACTTATTGGCTATTTAGCATATCGCTCAACAAAAAACTTTGATGACTACATTCTTGGAGGACGAAGTTTAGGTAGTGTCGTGACTGCATTATCTGCAGGAGCTTCCGATATGAGTGGTTGGTTATTAATGGGACTACCGGGGGCGATTTTTATCGCGGGAATTTCAGAGAGCTGGATCGCGATAGGATTAACGTTAGGAGCCTACCTGAATTGGCTCTTCGTCGCAGGACGTCTACGAGTACAGACAGAAAAAAATAATAATGCGTTAACATTGCCTGATTATTTTACTAGTCGCTTTGAAGATAATAGTAAAATATTACGCATTATCTCTGCTGTTGTTATTCTTGTGTTCTTTACTATTTATTGTGCTTCAGGGGTTGTTGCTGGAGGCTTACTATTTGAAAGCACCTTTAATATCAGCTATGAAAAAGCAATGTGGTTAGGTGCCCTTGCAACGATTGCATATACTTTCCTTGGGGGCTTTCTTGCAGTCAGCTGGACGGATACTGTGCAAGCATCATTGATGATATTTGCACTGATATTAACACCTGTTGTGATTATTCTTTCACTCGGTGGTTTTGACACTGCAGTTGATGTGATCAAGGCCAAAAATCCTGAATATCTCGACATGTTTAAGGGATTGAATTTTGTAGCAATTATTTCATTGCTCGGCTGGGGACTTGGATATTTTGGCCAACCGCATATCTTAGCGCGTTTTATGGCTGCTGATTCACATCATACTATTCGTTCAGCTCGACGCATTAGTATGACATGGATGATCCTTTGCCTTGGCGGAACCACCGCAGTTGGTTTCTTCGGTATCGCTTACTTTGAATTAAATCCTGCATTATCGGCTTCAGTCATGGCGAATAACGAGCGTATTTTTATGGAATTGGCGGGAATACTGTTTAATCCATGGATCGCAGGTATTCTTCTGTCAGCCATTTTAGCTGCGGTGATGAGTACACTGAGTTGCCAATTATTAGTGTGTGCAAGTGCCTTAACTGAAGACTTATATAAACCTTTTATTCGTAAAACTGCTAGCCAAAAAGAGTTAGTTTGGGTTGGTCGTTTCATGGTTCTATTAGTTGCGGCAATCGCTATCTATATTGCACGCGACCCGAATAGCAAAGTTTTGGCTTTGGTCAGTAATGCTTGGGCTGGTTTTGGTGCCGCATTCGGTCCTGTTGTCTTGATGTCAGTCATGTGGAAGCGAATGACAAGAACTGGGGCGCTCGCCGGCATGCTGGTTGGTGCGGTGACTGTACTTATTTGGATGAAATTCAAGTGGTTTGGTCTGTATGAAATCATCCCAGGCTTTATTTTGGCTGCTTTGGCTATCTTCATCGTGAGCTTAATAACCAAAGCACCAAGTGTGGCGGCACAGACTCGTTTTGAAGAAGCAGAAGCTGAATATAAAACGAAATAATGACTCGCAGTAAAAATGATAAAGGCCGAATAGTGATACGTATTCGGCCTTTATTATATGTAAAATTTATACGTTTATTGCTGTTGTTTACGACGTTTCACGACGTTATATCCAATTAATAAGATAATAAACCAGATAGGTGTGGCGATCAGTGCTTGCCTAGTGTCATGTTGGAATGCCAATATAACAATCATAAAGGCAAAGAATGCGAGGCAAATCCATGACATCACAATACCTGCTGGCATTTTATAGTGAGATGCCTTATGCAGTTGGGGTCGATTTTTCCTGAATTTCAGATAACTACATAAGATCATGCTCCAGATGAACATGAACAGGATTGCCGATACTGTAGTGACAAGCGTAAATGCATGCATGATATCTGGGATAAAGTAGATAAGAACGATACCAAAACTGAGACAGATACAGGTAAATATCAACCCAGTCGCAGGTACAGCTTTCTTTGATAAACGACTAAACTGTTTTGGTGCATCGCCTTCTTTTGATAAACCGAACAACATACGGCTTGTTGAAAATACGCCACTATTAGCAGAAGAGGCAGCGGACGTTAACACCACGAAGTTAACAATACTGGCTGCTGCAGGAAGGCTGATTAAGACAAACATCTCTACGAATGGGCTTTTATCTGCCAAAATAGTTCGCCATGGTGTGACCGCCATAATCACGATCAATGACAATACATAAAAGGTGATGATCCGAAAAGGAATGGCATTAATCGCTTTCGGGAGTGATTTCTCTGGATCACGTGTTTCAGCCGCAGCTGTTCCCACAAGTTCAATACCGACAAAAGCAAAGATAGCGATTTGAAAGCCAGCAAAGAAACCACTAATTCCCATCGGGAACATACCGCCATCATTCCAAATATTGCTCAAAGATGCAGTATGGCCTGCTGGTGATTGGAAATTCATCGCGATGAGTGTGCCACCGACTGCAATTAATGCAATAATGGCAACAATTTTTATCATGGCAAACCAAAATTCCATTTCACCAAAAAGTTTCACCGAGACTAAGTTTAGTGCTAATAGAGTCACAACACAGATGAATGAGGTTATCCATTCAGGGTAACCTGGCGCCCAAAAACTAACATAGGAAGTGATCGCGACTATATCGGCAATCCCTGTAATAACCCAACAAAACCAATAAGTCCAGCCGACAAAAAAACCTGCCCATGGACCAATAAGGTCAGCAGAAAAATCACTGAACGATTTATAATTAAGGTTAGAAAGTAGCAGTTCTCCCATTGCGCGCATGACAAAGAACAGCATGAACCCAATGATCATATAAACAAAGATGATAGAGGGACCCGCAAGGGAGATAGTTTTACCTGAGCCCATAAATAGGCCTGTACCGATAGCACCACCAATAGCAATAAGTTGAATATGGCGGTTGCTAAGGCTACGTTTTAGCTGATTTTTGTCAGCAGAAGAATTAATCTGCGCTGAGGGTTGGTTTTCTTCCATATCATATCTATCCAAGGAGGTTGGTAATGTGCAGTCACAGTGTATTTTTAATTGTGTGACAGTGTTTGCGTGAAATATTGTGACATAAATATCAATCAGAGTAAGTAAAACTTAACTTACTATCATCGAAGTGGCGATTACTTAATCTATTAGTGACATTCCGTTAACATTGGTAACTAAATTTTAATTATCTTAGTAAAAATAGCAGAATAATATTGATTGCGCTAAATCTTAGGCGTTAAATAAATTCATTAGGTTATTAACCTAATTGATAGAGGCGATGACTTAAAAATCTAATTAACATAGCGTAACTATGGCTTATATTAAATAATTTTAGTCACTTAGAAATAATCCAAGTACCTTAGGTAAGTAGCGAATTCAATCATGCTGATTTTTTCAAAATGGCTTTCCGCCATTTGGTACTCCAAGTCTACAACAGGTATTTTTAATCGATTTTGAGTAAAAAAACATCGGCAATCGATGTGATAATCAAATAGCATACGTAATTCTCACTAGATCACGTTTTTTCATAATACTTAAAATCAGAAAATATCGAAAAGAACAGCAAGTATATTGATTCTTATTTAGGTATGACCTCAATAGAATTTAGCTTTCTATGAGGCCTTAAATTCATTTATAATCAATGGATTGCACCTTAATCAAAATCATAACGAGTATTGTTTTCAGAACAGATCTCAATTCATTTTAATCCTATTAAATAAACTAATAAGATAATGAAAATCTGCAGAGTTATTCTAATTGTATTATTAGACATCAATGTGACTGATTTAAATCCATTCGATGATAGGTAATCATCATTCTGGTGACTAAATATAATTTTTTTATACATTAATTTGAGTGGTTAAGGATAAATAAGGCTGTAGATTGAATAAAAATAGGACGCTATATCATAATTTTTTGATAAAACAGCTAAAAATCATGGTCTATCTTAATTCTTTACCTTAAAAGAACAACTGCTTTGTGTTTGAACGGCCTATCAATAGACTTCTATCATTTAATTATCGATAAACTAAGTGCAAATATTCATCAAGATAAAGTATTGGTTATTACCGGCTGCTAGTCATTCAGTAATAATATTTTTATGAGATACTCAGGATAATGCAAGAGTATTGAGCGAATTTGTTATGTGAATGTCACAAAATTGTTAGCTTCAATTGGCTTATATAGCTTGATGTGAGTTTGATCACGATTACCCCACCTTTTTTTGCTTATAAATCGCTCACCTTTATGTCGTTTTATCAAAAGGAGCTTCTCCTTATGGTTTTTTCTCTTCGAGATACGCTTTTTTCTTTATTGACCTTAGATGGCATTTCTGGCCATGAATTACCTATCGCAAATGTAATGCAGTCGCATCTTAAACATAGTGCGAAGGATATTTGGCAAGACAGGTTAGGTAATGTGGTTGCTTGTTACGGAAGTGATGCTCCAGATGCACTACGTTTGATGGTATTTGCTCATATGGATGAAGTGGGATTTATGGTTCGTAAAATTGAACCGTCAGGCTTTATCCGTTTCGAACGAGTGGGAGGCCCCGCACAAATAACAATGCCTGGTTCTGTCGTTCGGCTTGCGGGCGAGCATGGATCAATATCTGGATGTATTGGTATTAAATCCTATCATTTTGCTAAAGGAGAAGAGAGAACTCAAGCCCCTTCAGTTGACCAACTTTGGATTGATATTGGCGCAAAAGATAAAGCGGATGCTGAAAGAATGGGGGTTCAGGTTGGTACACCAATCACGCTTTATAATCCACCACAAGAGCTAGGCAATGACATGATTTGTAGTAAAGCGTTGGATGATCGGCTTGGTTGCACAGCATTACTAGGTTTAGCTGATGCTGTAAAAGATAAAACCTTAGATATTGCCTTGTTTATTGTTGCTTCGGTACAAGAAGAATTTAATATCCGAGGTATCCTCCCTGTATTACGCCGTGTTAAGCCCGATCTCGCTGTGGGAATCGACATCACTCCCTCATGTGATACACCTGATTTAAAAGATTATTCAGACCTAGTGATTAATAAAGGCGTCGGAATTACCTGTCTAAACTATCATGGTAGGGGAACGCTTGCTGGGCTAGTCACACCTGTTCGTCTGATTAATCTGTTAGAAAAAACCGCATCTAAAAATCATATCCCTGTGCAACGAGAGGTTGCACCGGGGGTAATCACTGAAACTGGTTATATACAAGTTGAGCTGGATGGCATTCCTTGCGCTAGCTTATCTATTCCTTGCCGTTACACGCATTCACCTGCTGAAGTTGCGAGTTTACGTGATCTCAACGACTGCATTCGGTTGCTTTCTGCATTAGCAACAATGCCTGCTAGTCAGTTCCCTATCGAGTTTAATTCAGATAACTATCAAGAGGTAACATCAAAATGAAAAAAATCCTCGTCGCTTGTGGCACAGGAATGTCGACATCAACAATGATTGCTCAAAAATTACAAAATTATTTATCCGATGAAGGATTTAGCGTGTCCACCTCACAATGTTGCTTAAGTGAGATCCCTTTAAACTGCCGAGGCGTTGATTTGATTATAACGGCTATGAAAACAGATACCGACTATGGCATACCTGTATTAAATGGAGCGGCTTTACTCACAGGAATTAATGACGATGTATTAAAAGAAAAAATTAAAACGCTGTTATCCCAATAAACCTAACTAAAAGGTGGCGTTATGTTTGACTATATACTTTCTTTAGGCGGTACTGTTTTTGTTCCAATAGTCATGATCATCATTGGGTTGATATTCCGCATTCCTTTATTACAAGCTATCAAAGCAGGTGTTACGGTCGGTATTGGTTTTGTCGGTATGGGTTTGGTTATCGTCATGGCGATTGACAGTCTGAGTTCCCCAATCAAAATTATGATTGAACGTTTCGGTTTATCTCTACATGTACTTGACGTAGGTGCGGGGCCAGCATCTGGGGTGGGATATGCAACAGCAATTGGTGCGATGATTATTCCAACCATATTTCTACTCAATATTGCACTATTGTTTACGCGTTTAACGAAAACGATGAATGTCGATATTTATAACTATTGGCATTACGCGATCACTGGAACCGTAGTGCAACTTGCTACAGGTAGCATAAGCTATGGTATAGCAGCCGCAATGTGTCATGCCATACTTTCGTTTAAAATGGCTGATTGGACAGCAAAGCGTGTACAAGCTATCGTCGGTTTGGAAGGCATCTCAATTCCACAAGGGTATGGTTCTAGCTCTGTCCCCCTTTTTGTATTGCTCGATTCAATCTATGAAAAAATTCCATTCATGAAAGGAAAAAATGTTGATGCTCAAGCTATCCAAAAACGCTATGGCATGATTGGCGATCCGGTCATTATTGGGGTTGTACTTGGTTTATTATTTGGGTTAGCCGCAGGAGAAGATTTTAAAGGCTGTTCGACACTCGTGATCACGGTTGCGGCGATTATGGTGTTGTTTCCTCGAATGATCCGTTTGATTGTTGAAGGGTTATTGCCTATCTCTGAAGGTGCACGAAAATTTTTCCAGAAACATTTTCGTGATCGCGAAGTATACATAGGCTTAGATACAGCGGTGACATTGGGACATCCAACTACGATAGCCGTTGGTTTAATCCTCATTCCAATCATGCTAGTACTTGCGAGTATTCTTCCATTAAATAATGTGTTACCGCTGGCGGACTTGCCAGTTGCACCTTTCTTTATTTGTATGGCTACTGTAATCCATCGAGGTGATTTACTGCGCACATTGCTTAGCGGTGTGATTGTGCTGAGTACGGTTTTGCTTATCGCAAGTGAGTTCGCGCCTTTCTTCACCGAAATGGCTCGCAGTGGAGGATTCAATTTTGCCGAAGATGGGGCACAAATTAGTGCATTGTCCGTAGGTAATATGTTTGGTTGGTCTATCTACGAATTAATGTCATTTGGTTTTATTGGCGTAATAGTGACAGTGGGAATTGTCGCTTGTGTTGTTATCTTCTTACGCAATTGTGAACTATCAGAATAGGAGTATGGAAATGAGTTGGTTAAAGGAAGTTATTGGAACAGAAAAAGCAGTCATTGCCATGTGTCATTTGAGAGCGCTGCCGGGGGATCCTGATTTTAATCGGCATCATAACATGCAATGGGTACTTGATAGAGCATATGACGACCTAATGGCGTTACAAAATGGGGGGGTGGATGCGGTTATGTTTTCCAATGAGTTCAGTTTACCTTATCTCACTAAAGTCAAACCTGAAACCACTGCTGCAATGGCGCGGGTTATTGGCCAATTAATGGGAGAAATACGTGTACCTTTTGGTGTGAACGTACTTTGGGATCCCGTTGCCTCCTTTGATTTAGCCATGGCAACGGGTGCTAAATTTATCCGAGAAATATTTACGGGTGCTTATGCAAGTGATTTTGGTGTATGGGATACCAATGTAGGTGAAACAATTCGCCATCAACACCGAATTGGGGCTAGTGATGTAAAAACACTGTTTAATATTGTACCTGAAGCCGCTATTTATTTAGGTGGACGTGATATTTGTTCCATAGCGAAATCGACCGTTTTTAATAATAAACCTGATGCTTTATGTGTTTCTGGGTTAACTGCAGGAGCAAAAACAGATAGTGCTATTTTAAAGCAAGTGAAAGATACGGTGCCGGATACTGTCGTTTTCGCGAATACGGGAGTTTGTCTTGAAAACGTTGAAGAACAACTCAGTATTGCTGATGGATGTGTGACGGCTACCACGTTCAAAAAAGACGGTGTTTTCGCCAATTTTGTTGATCAGTCACGAGTTGAAAGATTTATGGAGAAAGTGCAGGGCATAAGACAATAAAAAGAGATAAGTCAAAAACTTATCTCTTGGAATAATGAATCAATAGAGACCCCGCAATCTTCGCCAAAAGGTAGGCGGGGCTCTATAAACAAGCATATACAGAACTCCAAAGGAGTCAATATACAATGATTGATGATGTAAAATGGATCCAAATAAACCAAGTGGCTAAGGATTGGAAAGATGCTATCGCTATTGCCTGTACACCTTTAATTACCCATGGTGCAGCTGAGCCACGTTATTTACAAGGTATCATTGAAAACACCAAAAATTGGGGGCCGTATTACTTAATTGCTCCAGGTATTGCAATGCCTCATGCAAGACCCGAGCAAGGTGCGATTCATAATCAAGTCGCGGTAACTATACTCAAACATCCCGTTGTTTTTGGTCATGAAGATTGTGATCCTGTGTGGTTATTAATTGGTGTTTGCGCCACACAGAGTGATGACCATATTCGATTAATCCAGCACATTACCCAGTTTATTGATAATTCAGTATTACTTGATGAAATTCGTGTTGCTCATACAGCAAGTGACGTTTTTACATTAATAAATGCACAGTGATATAGATATGAGGGGAATTGCGATGATCATACATCCATCTTTGGCTTCAGCTGACCCTCTGCGTCTGGGGGACATTATGGATAATTTTGCTAATGAAGAGATTGGTTCACTCCATTTAGATATCGAAGATGGTAATTTTATCAGTAATATTACTTTTGGGCTCAAAGTGGTGAAGGCTGTTTCACAAGTGACAAAGCACGCATTATCAATCCATTTAATGGTTGTACAGCCTGCTTTTTGGATACGAGAACTCGCTCCTTTTAGTCCTAAATGGATTTTCTTTCATCCTGAAGTTGTTCAAAATCCTTCAGAAATTATTGCCGAGATAAAAAAGATAGGCGTCAAAGCCGGTTTAGCATTGAACCCCGCAACACAGTTTGAGCCTTACCAGTATTTAATTGAACAGTTTGATGCTGTAATGGTGATGACGAGTGAGCCTGATGGGCACCATCAACAATTTATTTCTAATATGAAAGATAAGATTCAAAAAATTACACAAATGTCACCAAAATTAGCGTGTTGGGTCGATGGTGATGTCAATCTGGATAACATCACAATATTAAAAAAAGCCGGTGCAACGCACTGTGTAGTGGGTAGATCGCTTTTTTCAAACGATAATTACGCTATAACGCTTGAAAAATTAAGACATTAAATTCGGAAGGAGACAGCGATGAGTTTGTATAAATCTGATCGGATCCAGCAGATGTTACATTATCTTTGGAAATGTCGAGAGCTTTCAACGCAGCAAGCTATTGAACTATTTGGATGTGCAGAAGCTACTATCCGGCGCGATTTTCAATATATTGCCGAGCATTATCCAGGAATGAAGCGAACGCATGGGCGTCTTGATTTTGATGATAGCACCACAGATAAAGAGTCCCAATTTGATGTTAGGCGTTCCTTAAATTGTAAATTTAAACGTGAAATTGCCTTAATTGCTCGTGAATTAATTCATGAAGGAGATTGTTTTTTTCTTGATTCAGGCTCTACATGCCTTGAATTAGCAAAATGCCTAAATGATATTAAAGTGAAAGTGATTTGTAATGACATAAAAATAGCCAATCAATTAGGTGCGTTTCCAAATGTGGAAAGCTACATTATTGGAGGTCTAATAAGACCGGGCTACTTCACGGTTGGGGAAAGTTTAGCACTAGAAATGTTAAATTCATTTGCGGTTGATCGCGTATTTATGTCTTGCGATGCACTTTCTATCGAAATGGGAATCACTAATGCCACGATGTTTGAAGTTGGGGTAAAGCGAAAATTGATTACACGTTCTCAGGAGGCCATTTTACTTGCAGACCATACTAAGTTCGATATGTTTGAGCCACATGCAGTTGCAACCTTGTCATGTATTAAGACCATTGTAACTGATAGCGGTTTATCGAGTGAAATCCAACAGCGTTATCGGCAGGCTGGATATGAATTAAAATGTGGTTATTAATTTTTTTTATAACTTCTAAAGAAATAAAAAATTGCGTTGGATAAAAGATGTGAACCCAAATACTCTGTCTTATTAGATGAAATCTATAGCCTATTTCTTCACTCAGCCTAAGTACATCTAAACTGTAAATTCACTGAATAAAGCAGATCAAAGAATAATACGAAATCATCACATCAGTAGGGTTGTCCGATTGATTGAGGATTTCTGATAAGTAAATTCCGCAAGTAATAATTAAAAATGTAGCATATTATCTGGTTTCAACATAACGTGACTGTCCCGCGAGTTTTTAGACTAATTAAATATTCAATAGCGAGATAATGGAAATAAATAACGCCAATATAGTGCTTTTAGTTCATTGATAGAGCCTTGTGGCTATTTATCTTTGCCGCTGATTTTTACTGACTAATCGGTTTAAATAACAGCAATAAACTCATATCACGTAATTGAGTGTCTAAAAAAACATCACCCTAAACCCTAAATGAAAAGCGCCCTTCGGGTTCGATTAAACGCGATTTTTCGCTGTATTGAGCGACTCTCGCCTTGCTTGAAATACGTGCAATTAGAATCAAAATTGACCTTCAAAGATAAACAGCGCCTAGTGCTTAAAATTAAATTTTTTAAATGCGAGCTATTAAGGCTAAACAAATATCATGTTTAATTGCTAAATTAGCAATATATTATACTTATATTTTTGAGTTGGAATAAAGCCAAATTAAAATAAAATATAAGTATTTAAAATAAAGATTAAAATTTAATATTATGTTTGGGGATTAATCTAAGCTTCTAATTTTAAGCCTCTTTATTATTAAAAAAACGTAATCTGATGTTGAGAAAGTTAGTTATAACAATTTAATGTAATAAATGAGCGTGGAATCACAGTAATTAATTCTCCTTTAAGATTAGAATCTATTTAATCTTCAGGAGGAATTCTATGATCTCAAGTTTTGCTTCATTTATAAAAATAAGCTTTCTATTTTTGCTCTCTTTTGATTGCAAATCTAGGGCTGTTTTGAGCAAAATTTGTTGGTTTATTCCTATCTCTTCTTTAGAAAAAGATGAGTCAATTTATAATCAGCAGTCAGAAAGTGATATTTCGACTAATTGGTCTCAGTTATGGCTGAGTGCTCAGAAACTTTGTGTTTCTTTATGCTCAAATACGGCTGAAATTATTGAAAATAAAGTTTCTTCGAAACAATTAACGTCGCTTAAAGCGCGTAAGCGTTATGAACTACTGTTCTTATCCCTTGTTTCAAGCTTACGCCAATTGATGGTTTGCCGTCACTCAAGTGGTGCGCCTGGAAATATTAACGGTTCATCATTAAAGCTTTTAAAAGCACAATGCGCATTTTTGCCATTGTGCTTTTTTTATTATCTAAATTAAATTTTTCAAGGAGTTGTTATGTTTATAGTTTGTGTCGCGGCGTGCCCTACAGGAGTTGCTCATACTTATATGGCTGCGGAATCGCTCGATATTATTGGGAAAAAAAGAGGACATGAAATAAAAGTTGAAACCCAGGGAAGTATGGGGATTGAAAATGAAATTACAGATGAAGATTTAGCGCGTGCAGATGCGGTCGTGCTTGCAGCAGATGTTGCCATTATCAATAGAGAGCGCTTTGATGGGATGATTAAACTTGAATGCAGCGTTGCAGATCCCATTAAGCACGGAGATGCCATTTTTGATGCGATAGAGCAGGAGATAAATAATGGTGAAGTTTAAAGGGGGCTCAACACCAGGTATTGGTACTGAGATTAAAAATGCCATTATGACCGGTGTATCATGGATGCTGCCATTCGTGATTGCAGGTGCAGTGATTATGGGTATTTCTCGTATCGGTGCATCGATGTATGGCATTGATAATATTTGGGATTCAAGCCATGCAGAAGCGACCAATGTCATCATTCAGATGCTACATAAATTTGATGGTTTTGGTGGATTAGCGCTGTCATTAATGCTGCCTATTGTCGCGGGCTATATCAGTTTTGCGATAGCTAATAAGCCAGGTTTAGCACCCGGTATGGTGGGTGGATTACTGGCGAGCAATCTCGGAACTGGCTTTCTTGGCGCGCTTGCAGCTGGGTTTATTGCTGGATGTATGGTTCGATTATTGGCTAAATATATCAAACTACCAAAGTCACTTGCTTCAGCAGGGCCAATCTTTATCTTGCCAGTAGGTGGAATATTACTAACCTGTTGCATCATGGCATTTGTGATTGGCGCTCCTTTAGCTGCGCTTAACCATGGAATGGAAAATTGGTTATTATCCATGTCTGGTTCTAACAAGATTATTTTAGCGATGGTTATTGGTGCGATGGTGGGCTTTGACCTTGGTGGACCGATAAATAAAGCCGCTGTCACCACCGCAATGGCATTGTTGGCATCGGGAATTTATGAACCAAATACTGCGGCACAAGTTGCTATCATTATTCCACCGATTGGTATTGGTGTAGCAACCTTAATATGGGCAAAACGTTTTCCAGAATCTTTGCGTGAAGCAGGAAAAGCCTCCACATTAATGGGATTAATTGGGGTTTCAGAAGGTGCAATTCCATTTGCTTTAGCGAATCCAAAAATCATCATTATTAATATTATTGGCTCTGCAACGGGCGCGGCAATGGCTGTCGGCCTTGGTACGTTAAACCATGCACCTATTTCTGGATTTTATGGATGGTTAGCTGTGGATAAATGGCCGATATATGTATTATCGGTAGCGGTGGGCTCCGCAATTATTACAGTTGGGTCATTATTAATTTTTCGTGGGGCTGAACCAGTAGAAAATAAAAAAACAGAAGCTGCTCCTAAATTTAAAGTAGGTCGTTAATCGCATCGTTATATTATTAAAACAATAATATATTAATTAGCGTTTATAACGTTATGGATCCGTTCACCCTAAAAAAGATTATTTAAAGGTTACATAAATGAAAACCGTACATTTAATTCAACACACTCACTGGGATCGGGAATGGTATTTCACTGAAAATGATTCTAAAGTTATTCTTTATTATTTTATGAATGATTTAATGAATCATTTGGAAGAAGACCCGTCTCTAGGTCCTTTTATTCTTGATGGACAAACGGTGGTGTTGGAAGATTATTTACAAATTGCACCAGAGCAGCGTGAACGTTTACAACAATTAATTAAACAAGGCCGAATTCTTATTGGGCCTTGGTATACCCAAACAGATTTTTTAGTTGTCGGTGCCGAGTCTATTGTTCGTAATTTACTTTTAGGACGAGCAGATTGTGAAGCTTGGGGTAGCTATATGCCTGTTGGTTATGTGCCTGACTCATTCGGGCAAAGTGCTCAGCTTCCTCTATTTTTAAATGAATTTGGTATTAAGCATGCCGTGGTGTGGCGTGGGTGGTGCGAACATGATGTAGCAAATAGTGAATTTATCTGGAAATCCCACTCAGGACATCATGTCACGGCAGCAGTGTTGCCTTGGGGATATGGTTGCGCCAAATGGTTGCCAGATAATACAGAGAAAGCACTAACCGTACTCCCGACGATCCTTGAAAAACAAGCTCGTTTTGCGCATTCAGACCAAGTTTTATTGCCGAACGGTAATGACCAATCGCCATTTGAATACACGGTTCCTGCAATGTTAGAGCGCTTGAATACCGAGCAAAAAGAGTATTATTTTGTAAAAAGTAGCTTCAGTACCTTTTTCGAGGCTTTACAAGCGAAAAGCCAACAACTTACTGAATTTAGTGGTGAACTACTTAGCCCTAAATATATGCGTGTCCATCGTGGAATTTTCTCCACTCGCATGGATATAAAATTACTCAATGCTCAGCTTGAACAATTTGTGAGCCAGCAACTCGAACCATTATTATCGATCAATTGGCGATTAGGACTGCCTTATCCACACACTGCAGTGGAAAATATCTGGCGTGAAGCGATGCAATCCCATGCACATGACAGTATTGGTGGATGTAATTCAGATAGAGTCAACAGTATGGTTAAAGCGCGATTAAAAGATGGATTAGAAAGTGCAAACCAATTGTATGATCTCAATATGAAAATGTTAGCGAGAGGGGTTGAAGCAACGCAGGAAGGTAAGAAAATAATTGTATTCAACTCACTCCCTCATAAACGTGACGCACAGGTTCGTATTACCTTATATACGCCAGAGACTGATTTTTGTATCAAGGATCACAATGGTAAAGCCTGTCGTTGGCAGTTAATCCAAGAACAACCTCAAGATATGTCATTGATTGTTCAAGAACTAGCGAATAGTACAACAACAACGTGGTATCGCAAATGTGAAGTATTACTTGAAGTAACGGATTTACCTTCTTGTGGTTATCGCACGCTTTACCTTCAAGAAGGACAAGCTGCGGGCTTTGAATTTGAACCTCAAATGCAAGAACAAAATGCATTAGAAAATGAATGGCTACGGCTTGAAATCAATCAAGGCGAATTAACATTAATTGATAAACGTAGTCAGCAACGTTATCCGCATGTTTTACGTTTAGTCGATGGTGGAGATTTTGGAGATAATTACAACTATTCCCCACCAGAAGAAGATTGGTTGATTAGTAGTGATGGACACTTACAGCAATTTGAATGTGTGAGAGCGCCATTAATGGATAGTTTTATTTTGAATTGGAAAATGCCAGTTCCACAAAATGCACAAGCTCGCCAAGCACATCAATTAAACGCTGTTTTAGAAACGACCATGAAGGTTTCTTTACCTCATGATAACGCATGGTTAGATATTGAAGTTACGGTCAATAATACGATTCAAGATCACCGTTTACAGGTTGAGATACCAACCGAAATTCTACAAGAATTCCATTTTGCTGATCAACCATTTGGTTTAATTCAGAGAGAAAATCAGCCAGCAGCACTTGAGCTTTGGCAAAATGAAAACTGGTCCGAGGCTCCAACGGCTTTGTACCCAATGCAAAGTCTCGTTATGCAACATAATGATCATCAAGGAATATGTGTCGTTACAGAAGGTTTACGTGAATATGAAATTCCAGCATCTCGTACTGATGTGATTGGATTGACCTTATTCCGAAGTGTTGGTTGGTTAGGTCAAGCAAACCTAACTTGGCGTCCAGGGCGGGCCTCTGGCATGGTTTTACCTTCACCGGATTCACAAATTCAGGGTATTCATCATTTTCATTTTGCTGTGTTACCAATGCATCAAGGCCAAGATACCGATTTCTGGCGAAATGTGGAACATTGGCGCTTACCCGCGTTCGGTTATTTAGATTCAGGTTGGTCACAATTTAAAATGAATCCACATTATATTGTTTTTCCTGAAAATTATAGTCTTTTGACTTGGGATTGTAACTTGCATTTCAGTACGCTAAAAAAAGCGCAAAACGAGGATGCATTAGTGTTACGTAGCTGGAATCCTAGTTTCGAACCAATAACGTACGAGTCGCCTAAGTCAAATACCAAGATCCAACAAGTTACTTTAGCTGAATCTGCGTGTACCAATACGGATAGTGCAGCGCCTTGTGCGCCAGTGTCTTGGTTAATTAGTTAATTATTAAAGGTATCATTTATGCAAACATTTTTTTTTCGTTGCGAACTTTCGAATGGTATCCATGCTAGGCCTGCCAATGCATTGGAGCAACAAACAGCGAATTTTCAATCAGAGATAACGCTATTCAATAAGAGTAAATCTCGTCAGGCAAATGCTAAAAGTGTTTTGGCATTAGTCGGAGCAGATGTCACCATGGGTGATGAATGCTATTTTCAAATTCAAGGAATTGATGAAAATATTGCTTATGAAAAGCTCAAATCATTTATTGAACAAGAGTTTATGCATTGTGATGCTCCAATTGTTCATGAAGAGTCTACAGAGCAACAAGCACTGCCTGTTTTTATCAGTCGCACAACATCCTCTATTTTGCGTGGAAATGGTGTTAGCAAAGGGCTAGCAAAGGGTAAAATTGTTTTTATTCATTCGCCAGATTTGCAAAATTTGGCCCAAGAAGAATCTGATAGTTCATTAGCTCAGCAATCCGAAGCACTCAAAAATGCATTGCAAATTGCACGTGAAAAACTTCGCTTTGATATTCAACATGCTGAGGGCGAAATTGCCAATATATTAGAGGCACAAAGTCAGTTACTTGATGATGAAGATGTTGAAGCGTGTTTACTTGAGCAAAATCAGGCACGCAATGAGATAGACGCATTGGCAATGGCAATTGAAGAATTAAGCCTGCCATTCCGTGAAAGTAGCAGCGAATATTTACGCCAACGTGAGTTGGATATTAAAGATTTAGGATTGCGGATTGCCATCAATCTTAATATTAAGTCCAAGATTCAATTACCTGAATTAAAACAAGATTCTATTATTGTATGCCATGGGTTGTTAACACCGGGACAGTTACTGACATTACAAAGTCCTTATTTGCAAGGTGTGGTAATGGCTCAAGGTGCGGAAACATCACATACTGTTATTATAGCTCGCGCTAATTCTATTCCACTTATGTGTGTGAGTAATGATGCAATTGAAGCATTAAAAAATGCACACTCTTTACTACTGGATTCACGCTATGACGCGTTAGTTGTTGAGCCAGATATTCGTGCAGAGGATTGGTTTACGTTTGAAAACGACAAATTATCTCGCTTATCGTTATTCAATGAGCAAACTGACTCTGACATGCCTGTGTTAACACCACACTTAGTCTTGCTTGATAAGGTGATAACTAGCAAAGATGAAGTGATCAAGATACTGACTGATAACTTAGAGATCAAGGGTCGTACTGATTCAGGCTCTCAGGTTGAATTTGCTATTTGGCAGCGCGAACAAATTTTCAGTACTGCTTTAGGATTTTCAATTGCTATTCCACATTGTAAATCGTTGGCTGTTAAGCACAGCAGTATTTCCGTATTGAGATTGTCTGAAGAATTAGCTTGGGGAGATAATGTTGATGTTAAATTAATCATTATGTTGACGATTAATGAAAATGAAGAAAATCAACATATGCGAATTTTTTCTGTACTCGCACGAAAATTAATGCATGAATCGTTCCGTGATCAAATAATGACTGCTAAACACCCAAGTGAGGTCGTTGCTTTATTAGAGAAGGAATTGGCATTATAACAAATTAAAGTAACATTCATTTAAAATAAATATTAAGTATTGTTAAAAAAGTTTTTAATTTAAAAACGAAATAACAATCAATAATGTTGAGATAACTCATAATTCTTTTTAATTTTACAGTTAAAAGAATAGGGATGGCTTTGCCAAAAAATAGGTTTAGCCATCTATCAATAAATAAAAATACAGGAGGAGGTTTAATTTAATTAGCTAACCACAGTTCAAGTATACAGAAATAAATATCATTATTAAAAACTACAAAATATAATTTTAGTATAGGAACAAATTGATGAAACATTTAACTCTTGGTATCTCTACACTGCTGATTTGCTCTGCTGCTAACGCAACTTATATTGATTATCGTCACGAATGGTTAGGTGATGAGCATCGTCATGAAGACCGCATTAAAATTGGTCATAGCATGCAAAATGGCACCTATTTTAGCCTTGAAGGTAAGTGGAGAAGCAAAGATGGTGGCTTCATAGAAAATTTATCCTCAAAAGGTAATGAAGTCGAGGTTGGCTATAAGTATAAAATGACAAAGGATTTTGTATTAACGCCGTCATTTGCATTAGATTCAGGTGAAAAAGATACAGCGTATAAATTCAGTGTTAAGGCGGCATACAACTTAACGGATGATTTCAATATTGGTACACGTTTACGTTACGGTGAAAGGCATTTTGATAATTCATATAAGCCTAAGCGAGATAACCAACATTATTGGCAAAGTAATTTTTATTTAGGTTATAAAATACAAGATATCTCAATTAGCTATGATTTTGAATATAAATTCGATACAGATTACCCTGCATATAAAGGTAAAGAAAAAGATTACGCTCATAACGTGAATTTCTCTTGGGTTGGTAATAAAACATGGGTACCTTATTTTGAGTTAGGATATGTATCCTATGATGATGGATCTTATGTGAAGAATGGACAAACTTATCGCGATGCATGGCAAATGCGTTATCGTGTAGGTATCTCATATAATTTCTAATAGAAATAGCGAACCATTTAAAGAGAATAAACATGAATAATAAAATTAAATACGGTCTTGCTTTTGCATTAATGTCGGTAGGAAATATGGCGATAGCAGCAAATGCCGATAGTAAAACATATAACTATAGCGTTGCATTTATGCCTGACATTCACTTTCATGATGTTTATGGGCAATTTTCCGATGGGTCATTCGAAGGATTAAAAAATAGCAAAAGTGGTCAGAATGCCGTTATTCGATCTATGTATGCACAATTGACTTCAACGCGCCTGTTTAATGAAAATTATTTTGCATTACGAGCAGCGCTTGAAGATGCAGGTAGCAAAGGTATTAAACTCATCGCGTTACCTGGTGACTTTACTGATGACGGCCAGCCTATTCATTTGCGTGGCTTGGTCAAAGTCTTACAAGAATATGAGCAAAAATATGGTATGCGTTTCTTTGCTACTCCAGGGAATCATGATCCTAACAGACCATTCGATATGCCTGCAGGAAAAGAAGATTTTCTCGGTACTGATGGCAAAACTCAGCGTATTTTCAGTTTAGGTGCGAGTGAATGTACGGAGTATCAAGGCAATACAGCGGTTATCGAAACAGGTGCAGAGCTGCCAACCATTTGTAGTGAAGAAATGGTTTATAGTGGCTATGGACGTGTGATGGATGCAATGAAATCTTTTGGTATCAATCCATTACCCGAAGATATCTATTGGGAAACGCCGTATTCTGATTATGGGTCAAAAGGCTATAGTTATGACAAAGCAATAAAAGCTAGCGATTTTAATCAACGTCAGTATGAAATTTGTACTCAAGGAACAGGTGGTGAGTGCAAACAAGAAGGCTATGGCCCATGCTTTAATGTTGCCGACAGTAGTTATCTTGTTGAACCTGTCCCCGGACTTTGGTTAATGGCCGTTGATGCGAATGTCTATGTTCCTTCTGAAAAAGCGGATATAAACAATCCGAAAGCGCCAAAGAATTTTGCAGGCTCAGGTAACGCGGGTTATAACAAAATGCTGACTCACAAACAGCAAACCGTTGAGTGGATGACATCCGTAGCAAAACGAGCAAAAGAGCAGAATAAAATACTCATCACATTTAGCCATTTTCCAATGGTCGAATTTGATAATGGTGCAGCTGATGACCTCGAAACAATTTTTGGTAAAGGCAAATTTCAGCTAGAAAGAGCACCTAAAGAAGACACTAGCCATGCAATGGCAAAAACAGGTATTGGTCTACATGTTGGCGGTCATATGCATTTTAATGATACTGGCGTACGTAAATATGATGATGGTAGCTTATTATTTAATATCCAAGCTCCATCAATGGCTGCTTATGTACCTGCATATAAAATTCTTAATTTTAAAAATGCTAATGAAATTGATGTACAGACGATTGTGATTGAAGATGTACCTCGTTTCGATGAACTATTTGAACACTATCAACAAGAGTGGGATCATTTAAAACGTACAAACTCTCCCCATCTTTGGAATAATGACATTCTTAAAGCTGATAATTATTATGATTTTACCAACTGGCATATAACTGAATTAACTCGCTTACGCTTTATTCCTGAAGAGTGGCCATGTGAAATACGCCAAATGCTATTTAGTCTAAATGGTGAGGAAATGCTGACACTTAGCCAACTAAATAGTCAAACAGCGTATAGCGAAGTATTGACCGCGCCATTAAGTGAAAATCATGATATCTGTGCTAAAGGTGTCGATCCTAAAGCTGTCGATGTGACCGATATTTATCTGCAAAAAAATTCAAAGTCATGGAAAGATGCTAGCAAGAAAGCCGCTCTTGTGGCTAAAAAGGCAGGATTTAAGTTAGACGATTTTGCTAAGTGGAATGGATTTGACCTTGCTGTTGATTTCTATCGTTTACGCAATGCGGATGAATTAGCATTTCAAGACATCCCAGCTGAGCGATTAAATCAGTACCAAGTTCTGACAAGTACATTATATGAAGCATTACCAAACTCAACTAATAAAATTACTGCAGATAGTGCATTTGATAATATCTTTAAATTACGCTTCGGCAGTATTTTCACGGTAATAGATAAATATTTACAAGGAAATCCTAGTCGTGATTTTTACATCAACGTAGAAACAGGTGAAATCAAACCAACCAATGTTGATGCAGTAAAGAAATAATTTTAGATATGTAAGTGAATTAAGATAAAGAGATGCTCCAAATATTTCGAGTTGCATGTAGTCAATATTCATGCAACTTGAAGTATGGTGTATATATTAAATCACTGGCTGCGATATGTAGTTGGTGATTTTGTGTTTTTTACTGTTTGCTAACAGTGACTTTGACTTCGTGACCTAATAAGTAAAGTGCTTGTTCGAGTGCATCAATTTTAGAAGCATGCTCAATATCAAGTAACCGATCAATCTGCTGTGAATTTAGGTTTAATTTGCGTGCTAAATCAGCTTTACGAGTATCGGTTTGGATAATGGCATTATGCAATGCAATTTTTAAGCAGCTTAAGATAGGCAAATGGATTTCAATTGCCTCATTGTCACATTTTGTTGGCGCCGGAATTAATGTTCTTGAAGAAATAAAGTCAGCAAGTCCTGTTGTCAACGTATCAGAGGCTTCTAGTTCAATATCTTCTTCACAGTAAGCAACACCTTGTATATCGGGGAAATCTACAAAAGAGATTTCATAACTGTTGGTTTCTTCGTCAAAATCAACGGTAGCTAAATAGTTGAACATGTATCGCCCTATAAATATGATGAATTTACGCGTGATGGTTCAAGTTGTATGGGGGAAGCTACTCTGAATATAGTGTTTTCGTAGATCTGAGAGATACCTTCGCATACAACCTACATCTTGAATCTAAGTGGTAAAGGCTCGCCTAATAACTTACCTAGAAGGAGCAGCTTAACAGCAAAGATCTCGATTAAGTAGAATATTAATGTATAGCATTGATAGGGATTGTATCAACATACCCGCTGGGTATGCCGTAAAACTAAGGAATATCACTTTATTATCTGAATCTTAGCATCATTGTGGCATTTTTTTCTTATCAAAAAAGAGTCATCGTTGACCTAACTGTATCTCGAATTATTTTAGTGATAAACCGAGATTGAATCAGATTTATCGAAATCGACGACAAATTGCCATTTCATATGCGACGATATTATGACCTCCTATTCATCAAAAATAATTGGAAAACTTTCAGAAAGTTAAAGGTTAATTGTGATGGATGTCTCGTTTTCAAACATTGAGTTTGACGATAAAAAGCCAATAATTCAATGCTTACTCTTAAAATGAATTATTTTAAATAAAAATTAATCTTTACTGGGGGTTTTTACTTATTGGTACGAAATTTTACTTATTGCCATTGGTGATTTCTATCGATTTGTTAAAATAAAAATATACAGTACCATTAGATTATAATATCATAGCTTATTATATTGTGTGTATAAAATTTTTAGCAATGACCTTTTTAAGGTCATATTCACTCTCATAGATAGTTTGAAATTTTCAATTCAAATTTAATTCTTAGAAATAAATAATAGAAGGATAATAAAGGTAAAAAATATCATTCCTATTGCGATTATCTTTTTAAGTGAGTCGTTTTGAGTGTTGCCGCAGGCTGATAGGTCGATCATTTCATTAAAAAAACATACCCATTTATTTGTAGGGAATAATAATAAACTTATTATCAATAACAAATAACCTTTTCTATTAATTAATAATAAAATAATGATTTTATATTATATTAAATAATAATTTTTCACGATCTAAGATGATTAGATTTTAATAAAATGAAGCCTTTTTTATTCGATAATTAATCAAAAAAATAAGGGGTAATTATCTGCAACCCTCAATTAATCATTAAATAAATTAATCAAATTGTAGTGTTGATTTATGGTGAGGTAAGCCATTTCTTACATGACAAACTATCTTATAGGGTTGAGAAATTTTGAACAAGGAGGCTATTAGTTATAGAACTAATTGAACATTAATGGATAAAATTCAAGCATTATGATGGGTTAATTTGTAATTTGGCTTATTTCAAGTTGTGTTTCCCAATAACATTTCTTGATCTGGATCAATATTCTGTTTTTATCGTTGTGATTGGTTATTTAAGTTGCTTATTAAATAAATTAGATTATCTTGGCTCGTTAAAATACATACATATCACTTAAGTTGATCTTATCTACTTTGGTTATTTGGGGTATGTAAATACAAGATATAGTTATAATGTAGAATGGTTAATGAATAGATGGATTATCATCCATTGCAATAAAAAGAAACATAAGAGTCTTGAATAGTTAATTTTGTGGTGCATAATAAATGAAGACTAAAATTGACATCAGATAAAACATGACACTTTCTCTAATCTTTTTTTAGTTATACCATTATTATTTTTAGGTATTCAGGAAATATATTTAATTTAAGTTTTCATCTTTGTATATTTTATACTCCTTACTAGGTATTTGCTTAATGAGTAACATGAAAAAGCAATTTAGACTGCTATCTAGTGTATTTTTTATTATTAAAAATTAGGTTATCGCAAGGCATTTAAACGTCATGTTTGTCCTATTTGCTAACAGATGTAGATAATACTCAAAAAGGAAAAAAAATGAGCTCAACGACTGATTTTCTGAAGCATATATACGATATTAATCTCTCATATTTACTACTCGCACAAAAACTAATATCTCAAGAAATGGCCTCGGCTATGTTCCGTCTCGGTATTTCTGAAGCAATGGCAACCGCACTAGCGAATCTTTCTCTTACTCAGTTAGTCAAATTAGCGGAAACAAACCAGCTTATCTGCCAGTTTAGATTTGAAAATTGCCAAACGATAGAAACATTAACGCGAGACTCAAGAGTGGATGAATTACAACAAATTCATACTGGTATATTACTGTCGACACATTTATTGCAAATGCACAAAATGAACGACAATGAAACAGCGAGAAAATAATGAGTACGATTGCTGAAAAAAGTATTGTTAAAGAAGCTAGCGATATTCGTCTTGCGATGGAGTTAATTTCTTTAGGGGCGCGTCTCCAAATGCTAGAAAGCGAGACTCAAATCAGCCGCGGTAGGCTAATCCGTTTGTATAAAGAATTACGAGCATGTCCGCCTGTTCTGCGCAACTAAATCAGGACACTTTTCTTAAGGAATTTTGTTCATACTCAATTGGGGACAGATCACCGTTGGCAGTATGAAACCTTTCTAGGTTGTAATAGCGCATATACGCGATAACATCTTCTTTCATCTGTTTCCGAGTCGGCTGAGGGATTTTCAGTACCCAATCGTGTTTTAAACTGCCAAAAAATCGTTCTACAACGGCGTTATCCCAACAGGCTCCAACATCACCCATGCTTGCCCTAATACCATAGCTTGTTAGCAAGCGGCGATATCGCTTACTCGTATATTGAGAGCCTCTATCACTATGAAAGACTAAGCCTTTTTCGGGCTGGCGTAAGTTATACGCTTTCATCAAGGCTTTACTGACTAAATCTGCCGTCATTCGTTTATCGATATGCCAACCCACAATACGGCGTGAGTATAAGTCCATCACGATGGCTAAATACATCCAGCCTTCCCCTGTTTTTAAATAGGTCACATCACCCGCCCACACTTCGTTAGGTGCGTGAGGATTAAAATTTTGATTGAGCAAATTATCGGCTACGGCATCACTGTGTTTGCGTTTTGTGGTGACTTTGTAAGCAACGCGCTGAGTGACGACTAGGCCAAGCTGAGCCATTAGCTTTTGAACGCCATAAGCACTCACGCTAAAGCCCTCTTTGCATAACCGTTTACGTAACGTTCTATAACCTAAGCTATTTCGACTCTGTTCAAAGATAGCTTTGGCTCTGCGGTACAGGCTAAGTTGTTCTGCGGTGATCAATTTTGCTGGGCGTTTAAGCCAAGCATAGTAGGCAGAACGACTTATTTTCATTAACTTGCAGAGCTTCAGCACGGGAAACTGTGAAGATAATTGCTTAATCGTTTTAAACGCTACTTGGTTTCCTTTAGCAGGAGGGCGCTGGCTTTTTTTAGGATCTCTTTCTCCATCCTAAGTTCTTTATTTTCTTTTCGAAGCCTTAATAGCTCAGTTCTCTCATCGGCATTCAAGCTGCTACCGGATTGTTCAGCATCGAATTTTGCTTTCCAGTTATAAAGTAATTTATCGGTGATCCCTAATGAAGCTGCCGCTTTTGGGACGCTATAACCTTGTTCGGTGACTAATGCGACCGCTTCTTGCTTAAACTCAGTAGTATAAAACCTGTTTGTTCGTTTTTTCATTTAACACCTCAATAATTGGATTATATTCCATTATTAAAGTGTCCTGTTTGATTAAAGCAGATCAAGGTACCTTAAATGAATGAGGTTATTGATCCAAAAGCTAATCCTGAATTAGCGGCACAGCAAATTATCATCGAATTAATTCGAGCGAAGAGTGTCGGTGAAATGTCGGGAGCAACTTCTCATAAAAACGTGGATACATTGTTAAGTATTCATTCAAAAATAGTCACTCATTATAAAAATATGAAGTAATAAAAAGGAAAAGTAGCTTTTATTTTGAGTTACTTTTCTCTTATTAATCGTAGTTAACGATTAAATTACTGTTTCTTTATATGGCGCTTTATCTGTCAATAAACTAAAAAATTTCCGTAAAATCTCGCTATCTCATTCCCTTGTACCCTAGTAACTTCCTTGTTTGAATATGATTTAAAAAATTTAAGTGGCGGGCTGCTCATTAGGTATATGTTCTATATGAGCCGATTTGAATGTAGATGAAAAAGAGGATAGGCGAGGGCATAGATAAATCCTGTGACTTGCAGATGTAGTCAACCGTTCTGCAATTTAGATTTATAATAACAAGTCTGTATTGGTTGATTATCTGGTCTCATCTTGAGTTACCGATTATTCGATATGCCACAATTCACCGACAAAATTAAGGCAAAACGGACGAAAATACATCAAACGAAGAGACTAAAGGGTTTTAAACCATAATCAAGTACTATTTGTGTCTGTTTAAGGTGTGTTTTTTTAAATTACATGTTATTTTTCTGTGAAATTTTATTGCACCTTACTTTCATGTTGTTTTTGGGTTACATCCAAAATTACGGCAACTACATGGTATGCATTGATAGAGATTGGGGGGGGAGCAATCTGAAGTACTGGAATGGCTTAGCTCCCTACCTGTAGTGAAGTTATTGGCAGTGTATAACGCAATAAATTAAATGTTTAATTTTAGCATCAAGCAGACATACCATTTTTTGCATCTTATCGTTAATTTAAAAGTACGATAATGCATCATGCCTTAAATAATTAGAGCTGTTTGTAGGCGCCGAGTGAAGATAGTCCGATGAATATCGGCAAACTGTATGATTCGGGGGCAGAGCGAATGCAACAGACCCGTTATTCGAAGAATGAAGGGATATCTGCTTAAGTAAAAAGAGTAACTTTATAGGATTTTAGATATGGCTGTAAGAGATATTATTGAAATACCTGATGAAAGATTGCGCGTTAAATGTACGCCAGTGACTGATATCGCGGCAATTCAGACATTAATTGATGACTTATTAGATACCATGTATAGCACTGATAGTGGTATTGGTTTAGCGGCACCCCAAGTTGGTGTAACGCAATCAGTGATGGTTATTGATATTTCTGAAAATCGCAATGAACCTTTAGTGTTTATTAATCCAGAAATTATTGATAGTGAAGGTGAGACAAGTTACCAAGAAGGCTGCCTGTCTGTTCCTGAAATTTATGCAGATGTTGCGCGTTTTCAGCGAGTTGAAGTCAAAGCTTTAGATAGAGAAGGTAACGAGTTTATTACTGATTCTGATGATTTTTTAGCTATTGTGATGCAACATGAAATTGACCATTTGCATGGTAGAATTTTTCTCGACCATCTTTCAACATTAAAGCGCAATATGTTATTGAAAAAACTAAAGAAACAGCAGCGATTAAAGCAGTGATTATTGAATAAGTGTCAGGTAGGAAGCCTGACACACATTGCTATTCGAACGATTTTATTATCATTGGCGAATCAGGTTCATTAAATTGACCGTAACTGTTATTAATTCCCCGTTTTTGGTCTAGTTGCTTTATTTCTTTACTTAAAAAATCTAAATGCTGCTGTAAATAGATTTTAGTGATGCGTTCATTTTCAATGATTTGATGGAGCAAATTCACGAATTTACTTGTTATTGTCTGTTGTATTTCAAGTTCATAGGACAATCGCGTTAGGTTTTCGACTGCGTAGACATATTCTGTTTCGTAAGAAACAAGTTGTTCCCACTCACCGGCTTGTGCCAGTGCAACTAAATTTTCGCTTAATACTAAAACATTGCAATAAATATTATGTAAATCAATAGATTTATGATTATTCACCTGTTTATCTTTCATCCATGGTTGCCCCAATCTGCTGCCAAGCTGATGCAATATTGGAGAGTAATTGGTAAACTTCTTGGATATAAGCCACATTATTTTCAAGATTTGCACTTAATAGGCGGATCACCATATAGTCATAGAGGCTTGCTAAATTAATGGCGAGCTCTCCTCCTTCATCTTAATTGAGAGCTTGCTTTAGACCACTGTCGATGATATCGATAGCTTTCGATATCTCCTTGCCTTTCTCACTGATGTTATTTTGCTGTATAAATATTTCTCCTCGTTTTAAGGCGCTGAGTGCTCCTTTAAATAGGATCTCGATGAGCTGGTACGGTGTTGCATTGGTAATTTCACTTTCCAAATTGACCTGTTGGTAGGTTTGATTTGCCTTGTGTTGATACATAGTATTTAACCTAATAGTCTGCCTAATGAGTTACTGGTGCTATTGAGTGAGTTCATCATTTTATCGAGATTTTGGAATTGACGACGATGCAACTCCATGGTGTTTTCAATTTGTTTATTGGTTTGTTCGATACGTTTATCAACGCTTTTCTTTTTTTTCTGTACACCGTCAGTGGCGTTATGTAATGTCCCTTCTCGGCTATCAAGTGTTTCTTTTAAGAAATTAAAATTCTCTGTCCCAAAACCTGTTTTATCGCCATCACCCGCAAAAAATACTTTGACACTAGACGTATTTTCTTTCAGGGCCTTCTCTAGTTTTTTATTATCAATCTCTAAGGTTCCATCGAGCTTTTGCTTGATCCCCATTTTATTGAGTAAATTAATTTCACCGCTATTTTGAGGGCTTCTAACTTGAGCACGTAATTGACTTTGAATACCGCGCAAAGTTGAATCACCAATTAATGGGCCATTGCTTTTATCTGGCACAGTTCCTTTATTAGTAGGTGTATATTTAGTCAGTTCGCGTGCTAAGTTTTGGAATTCATTATAAGCATCGACCCAAGCTTTAATTTTCGTTTTAGCGGGTTCAATATCTTCGGAAATAATTAAGTGATCGGATTTATTATTTTCACTCTCTTTTTTGAGTGTCAATGTTAGGCCTGGAAAGAGATCTTTTGCTTCATTGGTTTGAGATTCAAGTTCAAAACCGTCAATGGTGAGATGAGCATTTTGAGGGGCAACCTTTTGCTCCATACCAATATTATCTTCATTTTTTAGAACCACATTACCATGACTATCTAACTCTGATGCGACATTCAGTACTCTTGCGAGAGCGTCATCGCCTTCAACATTGATGCTGATACGGCGGTCAGCACCTTCTTTTTTTGATGTGACGACTAAGTGATAATTATTGGTTTTATCTTTGATAATGGCAGCGGTCACACTCTTGTCTGTTTTATTAATAGCATCAGCAATTTCAATCAGCGATGTGTGCTCATTATCTAGCTTGATAACAATCGGCTCTTGTTCGGCAGGCTGAGTAATTTTGATGGTGCGTTCAGCATTATTATTACCTAATAATTTTTTATTATCATCATGGCCTTTTGTCGCAAGGGTTTGCGCCTTAGCAAGATGGGTGACTAAAACATCATGAACACCTGCTACAGCTTTACCGTCCGTTTTGACATCAAAGCTTTTATATTCACCGCTAACCTTTGTCGTACTGATATCGCCATATTTTTTTAGATCTTCTGATGCTATCTTCAGTTTTTCCAAAGCGGATTGCATCTTACCAAAAGCGCTAATTTGTGCGTCATAGCTGGCTTTTTGAATGGTTAGTGGCTCTAAACGGCGTTTTTCCATTGCCTCTAACTGATCCATTTGTTTATTCAAGTCTAAATTTGACCCGATACCAAGTGTCGCTATACCTGCCATTAGCTTCTCCTAAAAATATATTCTCGATTGTCTGGGTTATCGGCGAGAAACGCGGAAATATTAGACTAGGTTGCAAAAAATGATGGCAAGAGTTAGCGATGCAAAGTGGGGTATTTATCTCTATTGATACACAATAATTGAGAAATTAGTGTTTACGTATGTCTTTTTTACAAAATAACTGACTGTACAAATGGGATATCAGCAGGTTTTCGGGTAATGGATTGAAATTTTTTGCTGAAAGTCCTAAAGCCCCATTTTATAGCGCCGATAATGATAATGCTGGCAACAATCGTAAAGCCTAACAGATTGGCTAATTTTATTATGGAATAACAAGGACATATATCATGGCACAGGTTATTAATACAAATATTCTATCTCTAACAACGCAGAACAATTTAAACCGTTCACAAGGTGTATTAGGGACAGCGATTGAGCGTCTTTCCTCAGGTTCACGTATCAACAGCGCAAAAGATGATGCTGCGGGTCAAGCAATTGCTAACCGTTTTACAGCTAACGTTCGTGGTTTGACTCAAGCTGCTCGTAACGCTAATGACGGTATATCTATCGCGCAAACTGCTGAAGGTGCAGTTAACGAAATTAATGATAACTTACAACGTATTCGTGAACTGACTGTTCAAGCTCAAAATGGCTCTAACTCAGAAACGGATACCAAATCTATCCAAGCTGAGGTTAAACAGCGTATGGATGAGATCAACCGTATCTCTGAAGAAACTCAATTTAATGGTGTTAAAGTTCTGAGCAAAGATACGTCGATGTCTGTGCAGGTTGGTGCTAACGATGGTGAAAAAATTGATATTAAACTTCAACAAATCGACAGCGGAACGCTGCAATTAGGCAAATTCAATTTAGAAACAGGTTCTGTTTTAGGCGCAAAAACCACAAAAATCACCACTAAAGACCAAGCTGCTGTACCAGAGAAACCTGTGGTTGGTAACCCAGGTGACGCAGGCTATCAACCGGCAGTGCCAGCAGTACCAGAAGTTAAAGGAAAAGAAACTGCACTTGATTTAGAAGCTGGCCAAACTGTTCATCAAAAAATGGTCAATGGTAAAGCCGTTGAAGGTGAATTTATCCTGAAAACAGTTATTGATGGTAAAGCAACTTATTCTGAAGCTAAAATTGCTGATACGGGTAAAGTCACTGAAGGTGGTAAAGTTGAAATGGGGATTAATGACTTACCATTAGATGCTTTAGATAAAGCACTAGCGCAAGTTGATAGCTTCCGTTCAGATTTGGGTGCTATTCAAAACCGTCTTCAATCTACGATTAATAACTTGAATAACTCTGTTAATAACTTAACCTCAGCACGTAGCCGTATTCAAGATGCTGATTTTGCTACAGAGGTTTCAAATATGAGCCGTGGTCAAATTCTGCAACAAGCGGGTACTGCCGTTCTTGCACAAGCAAACCAAGTACCACAAGGTGTTCTAAGCCTGTTACGTTAATTAGTCATCCTCTTTATTAGTCCAGAATTGTTCTGGCCTTTTTGTGTCCATCATACTTCAATCCTCAGCGCTGATGATTGAGTTTATTTATACATTAAAAAATCATAAACAAACCAGTTAGATAGCCTGAATATCTTCAGACCAAGATAAATAGCCGCGATTTACCCCATTACTCTTCGGATTGAATTATGTATCAGTGAGGATAATGAATCCCTTTAAATGAAGCTTAAAGGGTGATTCCGGTTGTGAGTGATTTATATACTGCCGAAGGTGTGATTAATAAGAATAGCCTGTGGGAGCGTTATTATCCCTTAATACGACATGAGGCCCTAAAACTGCAAGTGCGATTACCTGCGAGTGTAGATATTGACGACCTTATTCAAGCGGGTGGTATTGGTTTATTACATGCATTGGAACGTTACGATGCGAGTCATGGTGCATCATTTGCTACTTATGCTGTACAGCGTATCCGTGGTTCAATGCTCGATGAATTGCGTAGCCGCGATTGGGCACCCCGTAGTGTACGCCGCCAAGCACGTGAAATGTCTAAAGCGATTGGAGGACTTGAACAATCGTTAGGCCGTAGCGCAACAGAAACTGAAATTTCTCAGGCACTGGAAATTGATATTGCTGAATATCGTCAAGCATTGCTTGATACGAATAATAGCCAACTCTATTCCTATGATGAATGGCACGAAATTTATGGTGAAAGCTGTGAACCTTCGATAAATGAAAGAGATGGTGGTAATCCACTGAGTTTATTGATGGAATCAAGCTTACGTGATCAAATAGTGAATGCGATAGATCAACTACCAGAACGTGAAAAGTTGGTGTTGACACTTTATTATCAAGAGGAATTAAATCTCAAAGAGATTGGTACTGTATTAGATGTTGGTGAATCAAGAGTTAGTCAGTTACACAGTCAAGCTATTAAGCGACTACGAGGTCGTTTAAAGACTACGAGTGAATAATGATAACAGTACTTTATCAATAAACGTTGATCTCGAACTACCCGAATCACATGTTGATACATGCTCATCGGGATAACGGAATGATTTGCCTAGCTGTAAACCAAAAGTTTGAGCAGCAGTGATTTTAATTATCTAAGGCTAAAGACTTGCGGCTTCGGCGATCAGCTTACCTAGCTCATCCCATTTCTCCGCATCAATCAAATCGTTTGGCACCATCCATGAACCGCCACAAACTAGCACGGAAGGTAGTGCGGTATACTCTTTAATATTTTTCGGATTAATCCCTCCTGTAGGCATAAATGTGACGGGATAAACGGCGCTTAATGATTTAAGCATGGCGATGCCACCAGATGCTTCGGCTGGGAAAAATTTAACGGTAGTTAAATTAAATTCTAATGCCTGCTCGACGAGGCTTGGGTTATTAATTCCCGGAATGATAATGGCATTTTTTTGTTGGCAGTAAGCAACAATTTTAGGGTTGAAGCCGGGGCTAACAATAAAATCAACACCTGCATCAATTGCTTGATCAACTTGCTGAATGGTCAGGACTGTTCCTGCACCAATTAAAATCTCAGGGTAGGCAGCACGCATATTTTTGATGGCTTGCAAAGCGGCTGGCGTACGAAATGTCACTTCTGCACAAGGTAGGCCATTTTCCATCAATGCTTTTGCCAGTGGTGCACCGTGCTCTGCGTTATTAATGGTAATGACAGGAACAACATTGATTTTTTTTAGTTTTTCAATTAACTGATTCATGTTTAAACCCTTTTATATTATGTATCGCATTATCAGGCATTGTATCGGATGGAATAATGGCTCCCCGGTGTTGGATCACGGTTCCAGCGAGTAAATGTCCTGTTTGAGCAGCCTCTGTTGGCGTTCCACCGAGAATACGGCAAGCAAGGTAGCCTGCGCTAAATGAATCTCCAGCTGCTGTAGTGTCAATGACGTTGGTGACCTTATTTGCTGGCACTTCAATTTGTTGCTTATCTATCACAACAAAACAAGGAGCTGCACCACGTTTAATGACGATTTCTTTGACGCCATGTAGTTGAGCGCGAGTGATAGATTGCGTTTCTTGCTGATCGCCATAGAGTAGCTGCTCGTCTTCAAAGGTCAAAAATGCTATATCCGTTAGTGACAACATTTTTTTATAGACGTTTTGAGTGACGTCAGCAGAAGGCCACAAAGTGGGGCGATAATTGTTGTCAAAAATAACTTTTGCACCAGCTTGACGAGCATTTTTCAATAATTCAAACAGTATGTTACGGGATGCTTCAGACAAAATAGCGAGGCTAATACCACTTAAGTAAATATATTGTTGTTGGTTGAGTAATTGCTGTGTGCGCTCTGCGCTGTGTTCATCTAACCAAAATTTTGCTGCAGCATTATCACGCCAATAAAAGAAACGGCGCTCACCATCGTCGGAGGTTTCAATCAGATACATACCGGGTAGATGTTTTTCAGAGATATACACATGATGTGTGTTTATTCCTTCTTTTTGCCAACTCTCTAGCATTTGTTGGCTAAAAGGATCTTGCCCAAGACCAGTCAAGTAATGGGTTGTGACACTATGATCACGGGTTAAACGCGCAAGATACAGAGCTGTATTGAGTGTGTCACCACCAAAAGTTTGTTTAAACAATCCACCTGATTTTTGTAATTCGACCATACATTCGCCAATGACGGCAACTTGCAAAGCTGTAGCCATTTCTACCACCTACTATTTTATTTTTTATTGCGACTGCGTGAAGTTTTCACTAGATGGTTTTTATTAAAACCTATTTTTTGCGCAATTTCAATTAAAAATGAAACGGTGTTTTAAAAATATTGAATCGATGTTCTTGTTTTTCATGATAGTCAGCTTTATGCTGTTCATCAGAAAAAATAGAAATGAGAGAAGCCGCCTAGATTAAATGCATATCGGCTCTTGTGAACAGGAAGATGAATAATGGATAAAATGACACAAACGGATGCGGTTTCTTCGGTGGTAAAAGTATTTAGTATTCTTAGTGCGCTTGGTGAACAAAAAGAGATAGGCGTTTCTGAATTATCGCAACGATTATTAATGTCAAAAGCGACAACTTACCGTTTTTTACAGACCATGAAACAGCTTGGCTATGTCGCTCAAGAGGGGGAAGCGGATAAGTACGCCCTGACACTGAAACTGTTTGAACTAGGCGCAAAATCTCTCGAATACGTGGATTTGATAGAAATAGCCGATAAAGAGATGCGTCATGTAGGGCAGCTAACTCATGAAGCTTTGCACCTCGGCGCACTTGATGAAAACGCGATTATTTACATCCATAAAATTGATTCTAGCTATAATTTACGCATGTATTCACGTGTGGGTCGACGTAACCCTCTGTATTGTACTGCGATTGGTAAAATTTTATTAGCTTGGCAAGATGAAACAGCTGTCAGAGAAACCTTAAAGCAGGTTGAGTTTATCAAAAAGACCGAGACTACCTTAGTGAGTATTGATCAATTGATGGCGGAATTAGCCACCGTGCGTAAGCAATATTTTGCGCAGGATAGGGAAGAACAAGAATTGGGCTTGCGTTGTATTGCTGTACCTGTCTATGATCGATTAGGCTATGTGATTGCAGGACTATCTATTTCATTTCCAACAATTCGTTTTGATGAGCAGCAACTCGATAGTTATGTCACCTTGTTAAAATCTGCAGCTCGCAATATATCCGAAAAAATGGGATATCACCATTATCCGTAATAGATAAAAGGGTATCGTATTCGTATGGTGCGGAAAGACGGATATTTTGAGTTAATTCATTGCAAATGAATAAATTCAAGAAATAATTGATATATAATATAAAACTACACTTTATCTTTTAATGACATTATTTCTTATCATATAGCGATAAATTTATTAATCCTATCTACCAAATTTATATATTCATGCTGTACAAATAAGGCTGATTAAATAATAGATGAGTTAAAAATTTAATCTAACGTTTTAATTTTAATGCATTGAAAAATAATAATTTTATTTTTTGTCTCTTTATTACGTAGAGAGTAAATACGTCTTTCTCTATAATTCCGCCGTTATATAAAATAAGGATGTTGACATGAGAAAGGCTATTCCATTTTTTTTGATTTTTATCGCGACTCATTCATGGGCAGTAGACTTTGGATTCAACGAAAAATCACCAGTCGATCGCCACTATAATGAAAATTATCAAGGGGTTGATAAAACCAAAGAAGGCCAACGTTTTATTTTCGATCCAAATAAGAAAATTCCCGAAGAGGAACGCCGATATGAAGCATTATTAGCGGAAAAACGGCAAGACGAAAAAAACAACAAGAACTAAATAAGTGGAAGAAAGCGAAGTGTGACGAAGGCATTATAGACTTTGGTTGTCCGGGTCACACCAGTTTTTTAGATGATATGAATAAAATGCAAAAAATGTTAGAACAAGTAAGAAAATAGTTAATTAATGACTTTTCCAAAAAAAGGCGGCACAAGCAAGTTGTGCCGCCTTTTTATCTATACGTTAACTTGATTCAGGAAATGTTAATGTCGCTCCCGGCGCTTCACGACTTAAGTGAATAAAGTTAAGGTGCTTTTCATACTGATCTAATATATCGCTAATCACTTGTTCTTTTGTGAAATCCATTAAGTCATTACTTTGAGTCCCTTCCCAAAGAAACGTCTCCAAACGGTAATAGTGTGACTTCCCTGAACGTGCGCGATAAGTAAAACCCGGTACTGAGTATCGTTGTGGCCAAATTTGATAGATAAAATTCTGCTCTTCAGCCAAATCAACCACTAATTCTAAGTGGTTTAAACGCTCTTCATCTTCAGGCGGAAAACTATGAAACGCCACACTTGCACCGCGTAAAGATAACTCTTTAGCAACTTCTTGCATGGCTGGTGCACAAACTAAATCCAACATGCGTTGGGTATAGGTAGTACCAGGAAAATTCATCACACGGCCTAATCGCTGCTTCCAATTTAATTTCCCATTGCCGTATAAAGGTGCTGGCGCATTGGTATTTAACGAGCTTACACGTCTGAAATCTTCAAATTTTAATGATTTATATAGCCCCGCCATAACAAAGAAAATAACAAAGCTAAAAGGTAAACCCATGATCACTGTGGTATTTTGCAATGCGGAAACACCATCAGTCATCAACATTCCCAGCGTCAGTAAGCCAATGGCAACTGACCAGAATACGCGCAACCAATTCGGTGCATCATTATTGATATCACTCAGATTTGAGGTGAAATTACCTAGAACTAAAGAGCCTGAATCAGCTGAAGTGACATAAAACAGTAGTCCAGTAATAGTGGCAACTGAAGCAGTTAAGCCAAATCCAGGATAGAGCTCAAGTAAGGAATAGAAACCTTTTTCAGGGGCTGCAAGTATTGTCTCAGCTAATTCTTTGTTGCCATGAATGATTTCATACAGGGCACTATTTCCAAAAATAGAGAGCCAAAGTAGGGTAAATACGAAAGGAATAATCAAGGTGCCAATGACAAATTGGCGAATAGTCCGTCCTCGAGAAATTCTCGCAAGAAATAAGCCAACAAATGGCGACCATGCAACCCACCATGCCCAAAAAAACAATGTCCAGCTATTCATCCAATCGGTTGGGCGATCAAAAGCAAAACTGTTAAGAGTCATTCCCATAAAGCGATTGACGTAATCACCTACGTTTAGCACTAAGGCATTGAGCAGAAACTCGGTATCTCCGACAAATAAAATAAACAAGATCAGACCCAAGGCAAGTAATACGTTGAGTTCGGATAAAATACGTATCCCTTTATTAACACCTGAAGTAGCAGAGATCACGGCCATAATAACGGAAAGAAAGATTAATCCACTTTGAACTTCCAGCCCTTGGGGAAGATCGAATAAGACTTTTAAGCCATAATTCAGCTGAACAACACCAATGCCGAGTGTAGTTGCAATACCAAAAATAGTGCCTAATACCGCCGCAATATCGACAGTGTGGCCGATTGGCCCATAAATACGTTTACCAAAAATGGGATAAAGGGCTGAGCGGATGGTTAACGGAAGATTATATCGGTAACTAAAATACCCCAGTGCAATCCCCAGCAATGCATACATAGACCAGCCCGTCAGGCCATAGTGGAAGAGTGTCCACACCATCGCCTGACGGGCTGCTTCTAGTGTTTCTCCTTCGCCTGTAGGAGGCAGCATATATTGCGTGACAGGTTCGGCAACAGAAAAAAACATTAAATCAATACCGATCCCCGCGGCGAACAGCATTGCTGACCAGCTCAGCATACTAAATTCAGGTTTCGACTGCTCAGGGCCTAATTTTATATTTCCAAACCGAGATGTCGCCACAAATATCACAAATACGATATACAGAGTTGCGGCTAATAAATAATACCAACCAAAAGTCTTGGATACCCATCCAAGTGCAGCAACGATCCATTGATTTGCCGTTTCGGTCATGAGTATGGTGAAAAAAGAAAACGCCAGAATAAGACCAGCGGAGGTGAAAAAAACCACAGAATTTAATTTGTCTTTCTGCTGATTTTTTGGACTATCTTGAATTGTCATCGGCAGTTCCACAATTTTATTTATTTAACAGTTAAAAGTTCTATTACTTACTAACTTTTTGATTTATTAGGAAGTATTCAAGTTGTTAAGCCTATCTCCCCCTTATAATTGTAAACTAATTGTGATAAAATATAGTTAATATTGATTGAATGTTCAATTAAAAAAAAGTCTAATGAAGGTGTTCACTGTATTTTTTAGGTTTAGAGATCATGCCAAAGATAGGAATGCAATCGATACGTAAGCTGCAATTAATTCAAGCAACGCTTGAGGTCATTAATGAAGTGGGTATGCAAGAAGCAAGCATCGCGTTAATTGCCCGAAAAGCAGGATTATCAACGGGGATTATTAGTCATTATTTCCGTGATAAAAATGGATTGCTAGAAGCAACGATGCGCCATATTCAATACCAATTAGGATTTGCGGTGGCGATCCGTTTAAGAATGTTAAGTGATGCAGAACCCAAGCTTCGCATTCAGGCGATTGTTGAGGGTAACTTTGATTCATCACAAATTAGCGAAGCCGCTATGAAAACATGGTTAGCATTTTGGGCAAGTAGTATGCATCAACCTAGTTTAAATCGCTTACAACAAGTCAATGATAGACGGCTGTATTCGAATCTTAGCCATGAATTTTCCCGTGTGCTAGATAAACAATCAGCGCGTATGGCAGCGAAAGGGCTTGCAGCATTAATTGACGGTTTATGGCTTCGCAGTGCATTGAGTAACCAAGCTTTTCCATTAAGTGATGCACTTACTATTACGAATGAATATATCGATATGCAACTACATAGGCATGGGGAGCTTTAGACCAACTGTAATAATTGGAAGGAGAAATTATGCACAACTCACAATTACATAAACTTTATATCCATGGTGGCTATGTTGACAGCTCGGAACCTGAAAGCGGGCAATTTGATGCAATTAATCCATCTAATGGTGACGTAATTGCTCGCCTGCAATCTGCAAGTCGCGAGGATATTGATTGGGCAGTAGAAAGCGCTAAGCAGGGGCAAAAAGTTTGGGCTGCAATGACTGCGATGGAGCGCTCACGTATTTTGCGACGAGCGGTCGATATACTGCGTGAACGTAATGATGAATTGGCTCATCTTGAAACGCTTGATACAGGTAAACCCCTATCTGAGACACGTTATGTCGATATTGTGACGGGTGCGGATGTATTGGAATATTATGCAGGACTGATCCCAGCTCTCGAAGGAGAGCAAATTCCATTGCGAGAGAGTTCATTTGTCTATACACGTCGTGAACCATTGGGGGTTGTTGCAGGCATTGGTGCTTGGAATTATCCCATTCAAATTGCCCTTTGGAAGTCAGCCCCCGCATTAGCTGCGGGTAATGCTATGCTGTTTAAACCAAGCGAAGTGACATCACTGACTGCACTTAAATTAGCAGAAATCTATCGTGAAGCAGGCCTCCCAGCGGGCGTGTTTAACGTTGTAACGGGTAGCGGTAGTGAAGTCGGCCAGTGGTTAACTGAACATCCTGGGATCGCCAAGGTGTCATTTACTGGTGGAATTGCAACTGGTAAAAAAGTTATGGCGAATGCATCGAGTTCAACGTTGAAAGATGTCACCATGGAATTAGGCGGTAAGTCTCCGCTGATTATTTTTGATGACGCCGACCTCGATAAAGCTGCTGATATTGCCATGATGGCGAATTTCTATAGTTCAGGGCAAGTCTGTACTAATGGGACACGAGTCTTTATTCCCGAAACCCTAAAAGCAAAATTCGAAGAGAAAATAGCGCAACGTGTGGCCCGTATTAAAATTGGTTCGCCTGTCGATGATGAAACTAATTTTGGCCCATTGGTCAGCTTTGCTCATATGGATAATGTACTCCGTTATATCGATATAGGTAAGCAGCAAGGCGCTAGATTGCTATGTGGTGGCGCACGCTTAACCGAAGGTGAATTGGCTCAAGGTGCTTATGTATCACCGACGGTGTTTACCGATTGCACAGATGATATGCAGATAACACAAGAAGAAATCTTTGGTCCAGTGATGAGCATTTTAAGCTATCAATCTGAAGATGAAGTTATCGAACGTGCAAACAATACTGTATACGGATTGGCAGCGGGAATTGTGACATGTGATATTTCACGCGCACATCGCGTTATTCACCAATTAGAAGCTGGTATTTGCTGGATCAATTCATGGGGTGAATCGCCAGCACAAATGCCTGTCGGTGGTTATAAACACTCGGGAGTTGGCCGTGAAAATGGCCTTGTGACGCTGCAAAATTATACTCAGATAAAATCAATTCAAGTTGAATTAGGAGAGTTTACATCCGTTTTTTAATTCCATTTTTTTTATTTGACTGAAACAGAGGAGATAACAATGGTCTATGACTACATTATTATCGGTGCTGGTTCAGCCGGTAACGTTCTTGCTACTCGCCTGACAGAAGATTCTGATGTTACTGTGCTGCTCCTTGAAGCTGGAGGACCTGACTACAGGTTCGATTTCCGCACACAAATGCCAGCGGCATTAGCATACCCGCTACAGGGTAAACGCTATAATTGGGCTTATGAAACTGAACCTGAACCACATATGAACAATCGCCGTATGGAATGTGGCCGAGGAAAAGGTCTTGGTGGTTCATCGTTGATCAACGGTATGTGCTACATCCGTGGTAATGCAATGGATTTTGATGGATGGGCAGAGGCTGCGGGTTTAGAAGATTGGAATTATCTCAATTGCTTGCCTTATTTCCGTAAAGCGGAAACTCGTGATATCGGTGAAAATGACTATCATGGTGGTGATGGCCCCGTCAGTGTCACAACACCTAAAAATGGCAATAATATTTTATTTCATGCCATGGTTGAGGCTGGTGTTCAAGCGGGATATCCACAAACAGACGATCTTAATGGTTACCAGCAAGAAGGCTTTGGTCCAATGGACAGAACGGTCACACCAACGGGTCGTCGTGCTAGCACGGCTCGCGGTTATTTGGATCAGGCTAAATTGCGTAAAAACTTAACTATTGTGACGCATGCGACCACAGATGTGATTGAGTTTGAAGCTAAAAAGGCCATTGGTGTTAAGTTTTTTAAAGGGAATAGCCAAAATGCAACGCAAGCAACAGCGAGGAAAGAAGTGCTGCTGTGTGCTGGTGCGATAGCATCCCCTCAAATATTGCAACGTTCAGGCGTTGGACCTGAAGATGTTCTTAAGCAATTTAATATCCCCGCTGTGCACGTGCTGCCGGGTGTTGGAGAGAACTTACAAGATCATCTTGAGATGTATTTACAATATGAATGTAAGCAGCCCGTCTCACTTTATCCGGCGCTAAAATGGGTTAACCAGCCAATGATTGGTGCACAATGGTTATTTAAAGGCACGGGCATCGGAGCCAGTAACCAATTTGAAGCGGGTGGGTTTATTCGTACTAGTGAGAAATTTGCATGGCCTAATATTCAATTTCACTTTTTACCCGTTGCGATTAACTACAACGGCAGTAATGCGGTGAACTTCCATGGTTTTCAAGCTCATGTTGGGTCAATGCGTTCACCAAGCCGAGGTAGGGTGAGATTAAAATCAACTGATCCGCGTCAGCATCCGAGTATTCTGTTTAATTACATGTCTAGTCCACAGGATTGGGAGGAGTTTCGCGCTGGAATTCGTATTACGCGCGAAATTATGGCTCAGCCAGCCCTTGACCCTTATCGCGGTGAAGAAATCAGCCCAGGTAAGCATATTCAGACAGATGAAGAGCTTGATGCCTTTGTACGTGAACGGGCTGAAACAGCTTTCCACCCTTGTGGTACATGTAAGATGGGTAATGATGAGCTAGCGGTTGTTGATGGTGCAGGACGAGTACACGGTGTTGAAAATCTCCGAGTGATTGATGCGTCAATCATGCCTTTGATTATTACGGGGAACCTGAATGCCACGACAATTATGATAGCGGAAAAAATGGCGGATAAAATTCGCGGGCGAGAGCCGTTAGCGACAAGCCAAGCAAGCTATTATACGGCGGATGAAACGCCAGTGCGTAAAGCGTTAGCTAGGTAAGTGACTCAATAATTTAGCCCTCCGCTAATGATAGTGAGGGTTAAATTATTTCGGGAATACAGACATATTGATGGCTCAATATCTAGGAGCTGTTGAATTCTCCTCTGTAAACCGAAACATAAAAGTATCGTTATTAATCATATGAGAATACTATTGCTTAAAATATTCATATTATTAGAATCATTTAATTTATAAGGGATTAAGTTTATTGCAATGTCGATGATTTTTAAAAGGATTTTATTTTTCACCTATAAAAATTGTCACATCTCACAAATTAATAAAAATACGCATTGATTCATAAACCACAATGTATATTGCAATATAAGTACAGGGCTCCGCTATCCGATTCACGACGTTATCGTTGTTCATCTGGATAGCTTCGCTGACTGCTTACAGGATCTTAAAGTTATTTAGTATAATTAAGGTAAATGTACATCAACGATTATTTACTCTTTGTATCCGTTATATTTTAATGCATATAAGTATGTTATGAAAATAAACGACATTGCTCAGTTTCTTAAGCTATTATGTTTTCGTTCTCCTATTTTTGATAGCAATGGCTTTGTTTACCAACTACATATACCATCAATTATTTTGTTCATTTCATCGATTTTATTAGCCAATCCAAATAGCCCCCATCAACATGCTCCAAATCAAGGCTGATGAGTTCAGGCGTTTCATAAGGGTGAATTTCTTTAATAGCCTTAAACACCTCAATTTTATTTTTATGGATAGATTTAATTAATAATAAGATTTCTTTATCTTGAGTAATATCACTCTTCCATCGGTAAATAGAATTTAGCTCAGGCAACAAAGAAATACAGGCTGCAAGGTGTCTATTCAACAACATTTGTGCGATCTTCACTGCATTACCTTGATTGTTTGTTGTACATAAAATGATACAAGGTTGCAGGGTTTTATCATTACTAATAGCATTTTTTGACATCTATATCTCCTCAGAAAAATGTTTTAGGTATAGAGCTCATCCATGGTTAAGATTAGATTAAATAATCATGATATGTATGAAATCCAATCTAATGATAATTGTAGTGTAGAATGAAATAGATTCGTCATACTTCAGTTGCAAGGATGCTGACTAGGCTCAGTGAGGCGAGTCTTATCATTTATTTTTGTTTTTCACCTATCTTCCTGACTCGCCTACATGCAAATCTAATTATGTAGAGTATAATTTCATGCCTAACTTATTTAAGATGATTGTCAGTACGATTGCTGGGGATTTGTGGTAAATAATTAACAAATTAAAAATCAATTGAATAAAAATCTATATTTGTTATTTAGTGCGATATTAGATAATAAATGTTATTTATGTGAATAATGCGATTCAGTCTTCATTTTTGCTAACTGAAATATAAAAAAACGTTATTTCTTTGTATATTAGGTCTGTACTGATATTCTCAGCGTGTTAGATAAATATTAAATATTAAATATCAATTGATTTCTCTATATAAAATGTGTTTTGAACGCAATATTCAAATTGGTAATTATTTAAACAAATAACTTGATTATTTAAATAGTATTTCTGTGTTAATTTTCATAATTCGTTTTCTGAAATAAATAATTACCTTTTGTTACTAAATTAAAGCCATTTTTTATATGTAAATTTCCGTAACTTAATGATAACGATCAAGGTTTATTGTCGATATTTAGCTAACATGTTTGTAAAGATAAAAATATATCAATAATAGTTATTAATTTTCAGCTTAAAAAACGTGTATGGATACCTGATATGAATAAACTAACACCGTTAAAGCCTCTACCTACATTAATTGCAGTTACAATTACATTGATTATTTGGTTTATCATCCCCGTCCCTAAAGGGGTTAATCCCGATGCTTGGCATTTGTTAGCGCTATTTGTTGGCACTATTGTTGCTATTATTGGTAAAGCATTACCTATTGGGGGAGTTGCTATTATCGCGATTGCTCTCGTTGCAGTTACTGGGGTCACTAATCCTAACTCAACAAAAGCTGCCATTGCAGATGCATTGAGTGGCTTTTCCAATGATCTTATTTGGCTAATTGGTATTTCTATCATGGTCTCCATGAGCTTAAATAAAACCGGATTAGGTGCACGTATCGGCTATTATGTGATTTCTTTATTTGGTAAAAAGACATTAGGAATTGCCTATTCACTTGCGATTGCAGAGACTGTACTTGCACCCGTTACTCCGAGCAATACTGCACGTGGTGGTGGTATTATGCATCCAATTATGCGCTCAATTGCTGACAGCTTTGGCTCCAAACCTGACGACGGCACCACAGGGAAAATTGGCCGCTATCTCTCATTAGTCAATTACAACATTAACCCAATTACATCTGCGATGTTTATTACGGCAACAGCACCAAATCCATTAATTGTTAGTTTGATTGTAAGTGAAGCAGGAGGAGCACATGAACTAACGTGGGCAATGTGGGCCGTTGCAGCATTTGCACCTGCATTAGTATCGTTAATCCTGATGCCGTTAGTCATTTATTTCATGTATAAACCTGAAATAACGTCGACACCAAATGCACCACATTTTGCGAAAGAGCGTTTAAAACAGTTAGGATCAATCTCATTACCTGAAATCATTACTCTCTGCGTATTCTTACTATTACTTTTAATGTGGGCAGGTGTACCTGCAATGTTATTTGGCCCAAATTATAGTATTAACCCAACTACAGCGGCGTTCATTGGTTTAGGTATCTTATTAGCGACAGGCGTCATCAGCTGGGATGACGTACTGAAAAACAAAGGGGCTTGGGATACTGTTGTGTGGTTTGCTGCACTTGTCATGATGGCCAGCTTTTTAGGAAAACTGGGGTTGATCAAATGGATGTCAATCTCTGTTGGTACCTCGATTGATAATATGGGTGTCAGTTGGGTTTGGGGCGCATTAATACTGGTACTGATCTATGTTTATTCACATTATTTCTTTGCTAGTACTACCGCACATATTACTGCAATGTTTGCCGCTTTCTTTGCCGCAGGCTTAGCGCTTGGTGCTCCACCAATGTTATTAGGTTTAACTTTAGCCTTTTCATCATCTTTAATGATGTCTCTGACTCATTACGGTACAGGGACTGCACCAATTATTTTTGGTTCTGGCTACACCACATTAAGTGAATGGTGGACAGTTGGCTTTGTCATGAGCGTAGTGAACCTGATTGTTTGGATTGGACTAGGAAGTGTATGGTGGAAATTCCTAGGCTATTGGTGATTAATTATAGTTAGTCAGTAAGGCTAATAAAACATGAATGATAAAGTGATCCCAATAGTGGACAAGCAATGAAAGGGGTCACTTTATATTCTAATTTTTTATGAATAAATAACGTTAAAGCACAGAGGCAAAGAAGAGTATAGCTAAAGCGCTGGCGATACAGGCGGCAAACATTAATTTAGGCCAGCTTGTTATTGATTGGGAGCCCATCGCATTTTGCCACAATAAACTGATTTCAGCAGAGTGGGCATATTTGCGTGCCTTAATTGCACTTTTAGTTTTATTGATCATTTCTAAATCTGTGAGAATATTTTGACGAATAATCATTTATTGACCCACCTTTATAAATCGTTATTTTGACTTTCTCATAATACATGCACGTCATATTCCAAATTGCTTGGATATTGAGTGCGTTTAGTAACTCGAGCTACTGAATTCATCTATACTTCCCTACGATCTTTCCTTATTACTTACATACACCTTGAATTATTTTGTGGATAGCGTTAGTGAATAGTGATCTAACAGTAATATATCACGTGCAAAAAATAGAAAAATTGGCCAATCTACGATGGAATATCCTCATTTATAGGATTAAATCTATCAAATAAAGACGGGCGGCCAAACTAAAGAGCAATTAAGAGGAAGCATAATGGTTTTAAAGGTCTTATATCGTGTTCAAAGTGAGGTTATTGAGAAATTTGATATTAAATATTGATTGGTATAAAGCGTATACACAGTATGATAATAGCAACAACATTATCATTGATAGGTAGAAGACAAGATGCAGCCACAAAGAAAAGCCGAATTATTCTTAGTGCTGACAACATTTATTGCTGCATGGGGATGGGTTTTTTCTCGTGAAGCCGTACAAGGAATGCCAATATTTGCTTTCCTAGGTAGTCGTTTTTTGCTTGCAGCCATTATTTTATTGCCTTTCTGTCGAGGTAAGCGCAATCAAATCCGCTTACGACAGCTCCCAAGTATTTTAATGACGGGGGGGTGGATGGCATTAAATCTAGTCTTATGGATTTACGCAGTCGCTACTACGGATTCTATTGGTGAAGGCGCCTTTATCATGAGCTTAGCGATGCTATTTGTGCCTTTAGTCGGATGGGTGGTTTTAAAAATCAGACCTAGCCGATACTTTTGGGAAGCTTTACCTATCGCTATACTAGGTCTTGCTTGCTTGACTCTGTTTACGGGGCAAGTTCAACTTAAAAGTAGTCAGCTTTGGTTTTTAGCTGCTGCAATTGTGCAGGCAATTTATTTTTGCTATACCAGCCTGTATACTCGCAGTGTCCCATTATTGCCGTTAACCACTATCCAACTAGCGTGTACTGGCTCTGCGGGATTAATACTCTCCTTCTTTTTAGAAGAGTGGCCGACAACACTTAGCACAACAACATTGATGTGGTTTATTGCTAGTGTAGTGATTGCGACGAGCTTGCGGTTTATTTTGCAATTAATTGGGCAGAAAAACACAACGACTGCAAATGCCGCTATTATTATGATCCTCGAACCTGTTATGACCGTGTTTGTCGCGGCAATTTGGTATCACGAACGAATGCCATTGATTCAAATAATTGGATGTATCCTTATTTTAAGTGCTTTGTTCTATTATCGATGGCGCGCCGTAAATTCATTATCGAAATAAGACTTTACTAAAAATAAGCCGTGTAATAGAGATTTTTTATATTAAAGCGGTTATTATTATTCACATGAAAAAGGTATGGGTATTAATCTAAATAAATGTATTTTATTTGAACTATACTCAATTATAAATATTTTGAGTTACAGGCAGAAAGTATACCTGCAATTTGAAGTATGAAGGGTATGGTAAGATTAATTGTTGGCAAACAGAATTTTGAATGGGTTTAAAATGAAAAAAATCGCATTAGCATTAGGTATGGCAAGTGTCATCGCTTTATTAGCAGCGTGCTCGGATGAAAAATCTGAGATTGCAGAATACAAAACTAACTTTGTGACAACGTGTGTAAAAGCATCTGGTGACCCAGCGGGCGAAACAGCGGCTGCTGTTACAGCAATTTGTGGCTGTGCATATGACAAGACACTCGAAAAATATGGTTTAAAAGAATTTAAACGTATCAGCAGCGAATTAGAAAAATCGCCTACTGCTGAGCCTGAATTCCAAAAAACTATCGTTGAGTTTGTGAATCAATGCATCAAAACTGACCGTTAATGTTGAAATAAGCGTTAGTAGTCATTAATGAACTGCACCTTAAAAGTAAGATTTTAACTTTTTAAGGTGCATTTTTTTATTTAAATAACTTTTTGAGTTGATGTGGTGCACTTCTTAAGTATTGTGGTGCAACTTTAATCGTGTGGCTCAATTGTGCGGCCGCACGCCATGGCCAGCGAGGTTCGAAAAGCATTCCTCTACCAATTGCAATAAAATCGGCTTGTCCTGTTGCAATAATCGCTTCTGCTTGCTCAGGTTCAGTAATAAGCCCAACTGCAATAACTGGCATGTCCGTATGTTCATGAATTGCCTGTGCGAGGGGAACCTGGTAATTTGGACTAATCGGGATCTGTTGTTGGTCAGACAATCCGCCAGAAGACACATGAATATAATCACATCCGAGTTCTTCAAGTAACTCTGTCAATTCAATCGATTCAGGTAAATTCCAACCACCATCAACCCAATCTGTAGCTGAAATTCTTACACCTACTGCGATATTTGGATTGATTGCTGCTCTTATGGCACGAAATACCTCAATTAAGAAACGGCTGCGATTTTCAAAATTGCCACCATACTCATCTTGTCGCTTATTCGATAAAGGTGATAGGAATTGATGCAATAAATAGCCATGAGCTGCATGAATTTCAATCACATCAAATCCCGCATATTCTGCACGTTTAGCGGTATCAACAAATTGCTGTAGTGTATTGTCTATTTCATCTTTACTAAGTTCACGAGGTGGATAACTATCTGCAAAGGGTAAATTGGATGACGAAACGGTTTCCCATCCGTGTTCATCTTGTTGGGATAAACTTTTACCACCAAGCCAAGGTAGATCCGTAGAGGCCTTTCTGCCTGCATGTGCGATTTGAATACCTAGACGAGCATTTGCAAATTGCCTAATATCTCCCACCATTTTTTTTAATGCATTGGCTTGCTCATCATTCCATAAACCGAGATCTTGATAGGTAATTCGGCCAGTAGGTGCAATCGCGCTAGCTTCTACAATCACCAAAGCGGCGCCTGAGAGAGCAAGATTCATGTAATGCGCATTATGCCAAGCTGATGGCATACCATTGATAGCTGAATATTGGCACATCGGTGGGACAATAATTCTATTTTCTAGAGATACTTGCCCTATCGAAGTGGGTGAAAATAGGAAGCTCATTTGTCTTATTCCTTTGTAGTCATGATGGTCATGATCATTTTATAGACTAAATATTTCGAGTTGCATGTCAGTATCAAGTAAAGCTATTGGTATAACAAACAGTCGGAAAAAATCAATAAGTCATTTGAAGCTGGGAAACCTAGGGGCTGTTGAACTTTTCAGGTCAATTTTTATTCGAATTAAAAGCCCTTACGTAAAGAAAAAGATGCAAGGAGAGCAAGGTCACCGTGTAGTGGAACTCGGCAAGGCCTGCTAAATACTGCGAAAACCGCTTTTAATCCAACCCGAAGGGCTCCTTTCATTTGCTATTTGGGACGGTCGTGATGTTTTTTTAAGTACCAGAGCACATAATATAATGGAACTGATGTTATTTTAATCAATTGATGCGGTGAAGGTAAGCAACAAAGATCAACCTCCTAGCCAAGAACGATATTCCCAATAGACTCCATGCAACTTGAAGTATCACGGTAGGCATATCATACAAATAAATTCCAGAGTGTACTGTGCGCTTAATGTGATTTTTATTCTGCAGTGGAACATTAATAATAGCGGCAGATTGCAAGTGGATAAGTATAAATTTGATAAATAAATAAAAAAGTATAATTTTCTGTATATAAACCTTTAAATTAGCGATAAAACATTAAAAAAAAATAGAAAAGATAAAATAGTTTAGTAACCTAAAGAAATTAGTCACTTAGAATCGCAAGCTTAGCAATTAAGCAAATAAACAACAAAATGAATTAGTGTTAACTGTATGTAATGGTTTTAATGGTTCTAATAGGGCGTTATTCTGAAATTTAAAATTAAACAATAATTTTACATATTGATTTACTGACATTTACCTCGCAAAAAAATAAATTAACTCTTGCGAAAATGAGCATTGATTTATATAAGAACAGGGTCGCTGTTTTATAAAGCTGATGCTCTTTATTAAGTTTAAGCAAAGAAATTATTGCAAATGAATAGGGTGATACTCAGTCATTATACCAACCCTATTTAAAGATGCATGACGTATGTTTTGAATAGAGCGTAGCTCTTTATTACTCAAATAATGTGTTATTTATGACCGTATCCACCCTAATTCAAATTATGTCTTGAGCGCACTTAGCGAGGATGTTCACAGTATTTTCTATGCTAATCACGCTTTTATCGAAATAAACTCAATGGTCATTTAATTTAAATTCAAGTTATTTTGGGTATGGATTAAAAGTAGGAGATGAATTAAAAAAATGTCAAATTAAGTGTATTTAATTTTCATTATTCACCTGAAAAATATAATTCTAATAAGGAATTCGATGTGTTGACGATTATTGGTATTTTAATCATTCTTTCGATAGTGACTCTACTGATGATGGGGAAAGTTAGCCCAATCATAGCAATGTCTTGTATACCCTTTATTGGCGCATTAATCGCTGGGTATTCAATCCCTGAAATATCGGTTTTCTTTGAAAGTGGTATTAATAAAGTTGCCAAAGTGGCAGCGATGTTCTTGTTTGCCATTTTATTTTTCAGCCTGATGAAAGATTTGCATATTTTTGATCCCCTAATCCGCGCTATGGTCAAATTGACTCGTGGGAATGTGATCATTGTTTGTGTAATGACAACATTAATTGCGGGTATCGTACACCTTGATGGTTCTGGCGCTGCGACATTTTTGATTATTATCCCAGCACTTCTACCGTTGTATCGTCAACTTGGTATGAGTCCATATTTGATGTTGTTGTTGATGTGTACCAGTATGGGGATCATGAATATGGTGCCGTGGGGAGGCCCATTAGGCCGAGCATCTGCGGTAACAGGTATTGATGCTTCGACTTTATGGCAAAGTCTGATCCCAGTACAAATAATTGGGATGGCAGGTGCCGCTGTTTTTGCAGCCTTAATGGGGATTCGTGAAAATCGTCGTATAGCGGCTGCCAAACTTAATGGCACAACACCTTATGACATGGACTCATTATTACCCGCAAATGAGCAATTGACTGATATTAATGGATCAGGTCACAAACCCAAAAAGCCATGGATAAACGGTGGCTTAATCATTGTTTCTATCATCTGTCTTGCATTTGGTCTGCTATCAGCGCCTTATGTATTTATGATCGCGTTGTCATTAGCTTTATTGGTTAACTATCCTAATCCAAAAGACCAGATGAAAGTATTATCTGACCATGCGCCACAAGCATTGGGCATGGTGGCAATTATACTCGCGGCAGGTGCTTTCTTAGGCATTATGTCTGATGGTGGTATGCTTCAATCTATTGCGGAAGATTTAACTGCAATACTGCCAACCGAGTGGATTTCAAAAATTCATATCTTTGTCGGTATCCTTGGTGTACCAATGGATATCTTCACCAGTACTGATGCTTATTACTTCGCATTGCTGCCGATTATTCAACAAATAGCCGCAACAGCAGGTGTTGACCCATCAGCAGTCGTGTATTCAATGGCTATCGGTAATAACGCAGGTACATTTGTGAGTCCATTCTCTCCAGCAGCATGGTTAGCAATGGGACTGGCTGGTATTGATATGGGCCGTCATTTACGCTATTCGTTCGGTTGGATTTGGTTGTTCAGCTTCTTTACCTTAGGTGTTGGTGCGGTTCTCGGCCTTTACTAAAAATTGCTTGTCGTCTTTCAAACCGCAGCGTTGTTGGCTGCGGTCATTCATTCTAGTCACATACTTGTGTATGCTTCCTAAGGCCTCGCTCATTGGCCGCCTTGCTACAGTACAAAATACTTAGAGCAATGATGAAGTGTTGAAAATGCTTAAATGCTTAAATGCCCACATTTTTCCTCTATTCCTAAACTTGAATAGCAATGTTTAGAGTGGGATGCCAGATTCGGAATAAATTGATGGCCTTTTGCTTGACTCTTGTTCTAGAATCGGCAGTGATTAATATCATTAACACATTTTATCTTTACCCAATCCCGATTATGAGGCCGTCTCGCGGAAACAATATGTAATACCAACACTTGATTTCTCAAATAACACAGAGGCAGAACCTGTAAAAGTTCTGTCGATTTTTCTATTTCTGTAGAGAAAGCATCATGAATATGCAATCAAGAAAGTATGGTAGAACGTATCACTATCCGTTCTCACCCGGAACCACCAGCGATGACCGTATTAATAGTGATTGGTGGTCACACGTACAAAATATTGAGCAACTGGTACATACTGAAAAACTCGATGGTGAAAATAACTGCTTAAGCCAACAAGGTGTTTTTGCCCGCTCGCACGCGACGCCAACACAATCAGCATGGAGCCAGCAAATTCGCCAGCGCTGGCAGTTAATCAAAAATGATTTAGGCGATATCGATCTCTTCGGTGAAAACCTTTACGCCGTGCATTCTATTGAATATCAACATATAGAAGATTACTTTTATATTTTTGCCGTTCGGCAAGGTGACTATTGGTTGAGCTGGGAAGAAGTAAAGTTCTATGCTGCTTTATTTGATTTTCCAACCGTACCCGAATTGCCTTTTGTCATAGATAGACAACTCGGCTCGCTCACTTATAGCCAACAATTGATAGCTGCCGCATCATTAGATAGCCAATTTATCGGATGCGATACCCAAACTCACCAACCTTGCAGTATGGAAGGGATTGTTACACGTGATAGCAAACGTTTTTTGGTTGATGATTTTATGGCGCATGTTTTTAAATATGTCCGCAAAAACCATGTAAAAACTGATATTCACTGGAAACGAAATTGGCAGCGCGCCAATTTAGCCTTTTGAGCGCCAAGGAGGTGAGCGATGAGTTGGCAATTGACCGATAAACGCGAATGGTCACAACTTGAAACGCAGTTTGATTTTATTCGTGATATGCGAGCTGTTCCTCAAGATGCTCGCCATCACGCTGAAGGTAATGTCGCAATACATACTCAGATGGTACTTGCTGAACTCGAAAAGTTACCTGAATATCAACAACTTTCATCATTGCAGCAAAATATTCTCTGGACTGCTGCCTTACTGCATGATGTCGAAAAACGTAGCACGACGCGAGAAGATGAAAATGGCCGAATTATTTCCCCTGGGCATGCTAAAAAAGGTGAATTATCGGTTCGTCATATCCTATTTCGGCAACAAGAAACCCCTTTTACGATTCGAGAACAGATTGCTGCATTAGTCAGGCTCCATGGTTTGCCTTTATGGATTATGGAGAAATCTGATCCGCAACAAGCCTTGTTTACAGCCTCATTACAAGTTGAAATGCGGCTACTATCTTTATTAGCAAAAGCCGACGCATTAGGCCGAAAATGCGAAGACCAAGCTGAACTACTATCTCGTATAGAGTTGTTTGAGCTCTTTTGTCGTGAGCAGGAGTGCTGGGATAAACCCAAATTATTTGCCTCGATGGCAGGGCGGTTTGATTATTTTCACTACCAACGTGGTACACCTGATTATGAGCCATTTGAAGGCGAAGGAAGTGAAGTGATTATGTTATGTGGTTTACCGGGAATGTGTAAAGATCACTTTATTTCACAGTTTTATCCGCAGCATGCCATAGTTTGCCTCGATGATATTCGTCGTGAACATAAAATCAATCCTGCGGATAAGCAAGCGCAGGGTTGGGTTGCTCAACAGGCAAAAGAGCAAGCGAAGGTGCGACTGAGAGCCAAAACGGATTTTATCTGGAATGCGACCTCATTAAGTGTTTCTTTGCGAGCCAGTATGATAAGCCTATTTGCCCGTTACCAAGCAAAAGTACATCTCATTTATCTAGAAGTGCCATACCAGCAATGGCAGCAACAAAACAGGCAGCGTCAGTATGCTGTACCAGAAAAAGTATTGGCGCGCATGGCGAGTAAACTTGAGTTACCGACACCAGATGAAGCTCTTCATGTGTCTTACTTTATTAATGGTCAATTTCAAAGTTTGTAATAGGGGCCATTAATTCGAAAATGAAATGGCGCCCAAATAACAGGCGCCATTTCATTTTGTAGACAAAATTCTATTTGAATCTACTTTACTGCTCTTAAATGACATTATATTTATTCAAGGCACATACACATCCCCAGAAAACAGCTTTCTGGCCGTTCTGATGATTGAGGCTTGTAATCCTTCTGGGAAATCACCTTGCTGGTTAAGTGAGACATCGAAGTTACCACTGAGATGTTCAATGGAAATATGCTCCATATCAACATTTTTTGTCAGATAACGTTTGATGATACTGTCTTTTAAAATTGAGCCAGTTGCGATTGCAATAGCACCAGTTACGGCAAGAGCACCGTGGCATTTATGCGGCATAAAATAACGCACATTTACAGTGCCACCATGAATGGCGGGGGAGACTAAAATAGGTTTTGGGATCACTTTTTTGCTGACATCGCCAAGCCCCATCGCTAAACCAGCTTGACAACGAATACTTTCAAGTTGCTGCATGAATTCCTTGTCATTTTCTAATTGCTCAGCAGTTTCATAACCCGTTTTATTCAATTGTGGTGCATCTATCAATACGACAGGCATTGCCATATCGATGCAACTCACTTCAACACCATCAAAGGTATCGATAGCATGGCCTGTCGGGAGTAATTTGCCTGTTTTGGTACCACAGGCATTTAGGAAGGTAAGAGCGATAGGAGCAGCATGGCCAGGAACACTGGCGATTGTCGTATCGCCATCATACAGAACTTGATCGTTTGGCGTTTTAACGGTTGAATTAACGAAAGTATTGGTATTGATATTGCGGATACGGATCGTTGTTTCATCGCCAGTGATTGGCATTAGGCCTTTTTCAATGGCATAAGAGCCAACCGCACACAGAATATTGCCACAGTTTGGCGCAGTATCCACAATACGATCGGTAATAGAAACTTGCGCGAAGAGATAATCGACATCTGCATTTGGATGAGTAGAACGGCTAATAATAGCGACTTTACTGGTTTGTGGATTACCACCACCTATGCCATCGATTTGTAAAGCATGTCCGGACCCCATAATAGCGAGAATAAGCTCATCACGTTCTTGGATATTATCAGGTAAATCATCAGCCAATAAAAATACGCCTTTTGATGTGCCGCCCCGCATCAACATACAAGGTATCTTTTTCATCTGTATTCCTATTTAAGAATATTGCTCACTCATTATTTATGCTGTAAATGGCATTAAATAAGCTATATATACTCGTCATATTTCAAGTTGTAAGATTGTTGACTACATTCAACTTACCTACATGAAATTGAATTATTTAAAGTATGGCTGCCAAGAATTTAGCAAAATAAAAGGAAGAAAATGTTAATTGTTAAGTGGGATCCAAATAATGATTGGATCCCATGTGATTATTTAATCTTGTTCTTTAATTCTTATGACTAACGTCGTATTAATTAAATTAATCCAGAGCTGATTAATATTTCCCACCAACCTAAACCAATTGTCATATGTACCAGTAAGCTTAAGAATCCAATGATTGCACCAATAATCCACCATGAACGAATATCGTTGTAACCAGCACCGAAAATAATTGGAGCTGCCGCGCCTCCGTAGTGAGTTAAGCTGCCGCCGTAAGCATTAGAAAATAACAAACCAAGGCCGAGCAACATTGGAGGTGCACCAGCCACCATACCCACAGTTGCAAACACAGGTACCATCGCCGCAACGTAAGCACCACCTGAGGCAAACAAGTAACGTATTACAACACTGATAAACATAATCACGAAGAATGCGAGCATGGCCTGGTCACCAAAGGAGAGGTATTGCCCCATTACATCAGCTAACCATTTGAAAAAGCCTGCTTTTGTCAGCACGCCTGACATCCCGATGATACCGCCATACCAAATTAAGGTATTCCAGCCACCTTTATTTTTTAAGACGTCATCCCAAGTGACTACGCCTAAAATTAAGGTTAAGGCCATCACACAAATAGCAACGGTAGATGCACTGACGCCAATTTGACCTGCAAATATCCATCCAGCTAAAGCTAATATAAAGATAATACCAAGTAATTTCTCTCTAACTGTCATTGGACCTAGGGCTTCTAAACCTTTGGCTGCAATTTCTTTGTTATTAACCTTTTTAAGCTCTGGCGGATATAGTTTGTAGATAATTAACGGAGTTAAAATCAACATGATGAGACCCGGAACAGAGGCCGCAAGCGCCCATCCACCCCAACTTAAATGGATGCCCATAATGTCGCTCATCATCGCGAGTGCTAAAGCATTTGGTGCCATTGCCGTTAAAAACATATAGCTGGTGGTCTTGGTCACCATGTAGACATTAATTAACAGATAATGACCTGCTTTGCGTGGGCTTTTTTCGGGATCAGAGCCCAAAGCCACCGCAACACTGTTAATGATAGGAAAGACAATCCCACCAGCACGAGCTGTATTTGATGGAGTTGCAGGCGCAATGACAAGGTCAAGGATTGCAGTCACATAGCCAAGCCCTAACGTTGTACCGCCAAGCTTATCAATCAAGACATAAGAGATTCGTTTTCCAAGTCCTGTAATCACAAATGCAGCGCTTAGAGTGAAAGCAGCAAAGACTAGCCACGTTGTACCAGAGGCATAACCATTTAATACTTCACCCGCCTTGACATCATTAGTCCCAGTAATACCAATAACCACCGCACTTGCTGCGATTGTGGCTAACAATATTACAGGTTCTGAATAAGGTTTTAATACCAGCCCAACAATAGCAGCTAAGTAAAGACCAAATAACAACCAAGCAATATGTGGTAGCCCCTCAGGCGTGGGGATTAGCGATATTATTATGGGAATAGCTATTAGCAGTAATAGCTTCCATATTTTATCTTTTTGCATAGGCCAATTTCCTTAATTAATACTAAATCTTATTAATATTAAATTGTATTAACTTTAATATTATGAATTTGTTAAATCTCGAATTTGCGATATAGCTTTATCTTGAATAAATAATGCGTTATTTAAATAAGGCTAATTATATATTGGTAGCAAATACGTTATAAATTCGTTAAAGCAATAATCGGAAGTTAATTTAAATTTTTTTTAATTAATATGTTCAGTTGTTCCCCGTGATGATAAATATTTAATTGTTATTAATTGGTAAAATTAATCCTGTTTTTGAATAAGGTAAGCGTGCTAAAAACCACGTCAGGATTAGCAGATCTGCACTTCCTCCGGGACTGAGATTTTTAGTAATGCATTCGTTATCGAACTCTTTGATTTTATTTAAATCGGTAGAACACATGATCCCACCTTGATTTAACAATTCTTGAGCTTGATTTTTTAGCCATGACAATTCTTGGATACCACCTCGATTAGCTACATTGGTATCATCATTGTTTGCCATCAAGAGAATTAATGTTTCAAGTAAAGCGATATCTTGAGATTTCCCTTCAATAAGTTGTTTTAAATAGTAAGGAAGAGATAAATCTACGACTAAACGATAACCGCATTCCGCTTCACCACGAGCGCCTGTTAAGCCAAAAGATTGATAAAGGCGTTGCCCCGCGGTTGGAGTGTTGGTTTTTTGCGTTAATTCAGCCGTGATACCTTGACACATTTGTGATACTGCTAGACTGATTGATTCAGTACTGAGTGATTCATTTAAGGCTAATAGTCTACCAATCACGGTAAGCACTAATCCTAATGAAAATATCGATCCTTTATGTGTGTTGACACCTTTAGTGGCCTGAAACATTGATGTTTCGCAGGTGATGCCAATAGGACGTATTTTTGCTAAAACCCGCTGAATGGGTAAATCTTTATATTCAGCTCCCGCGAATAAAAAGGAGGGGAAATGTTGTGCGATGGCATTAGCACTTAAATGAAAATCAGTCAGTGCCATATCTTTGTGTGCACCAGTATTTAATCTATCAACTAACCCAGGTTTTGGGGTTAAATTCACTTCAGCCATCATGGCTTGCCAACCAAGTTGGCTGTAATAATCCACGATATCTTGTGTTAATAACCTTGAGTGCTCAATCATGATTGGACGCATTTGCTAACACCTCGATTTGGTTGATGATTTCACTCAATTGATGAGAGCGCTGGCGAGCACAAATTTTTGCTTCTTTATCACAGATTAAGCAGCGTCTAGCGTGAAGTTTCAGATCGCTACGGGAATATTGTTGCCCTTTGGCGTCAAAGACATCGAAGTCCCATAAACGACCTACAGGGGATAATTCTTCCGCCTCAACTAAGGCTTTTTTGACTGTTATTGCATTAGCATCAACGGCAACGAAACATTCAGGACCCGTTGATAATGCAAAAGATTGTTGTGCTAAAAGTACCCACTGCCTGCATTGAGCGACCTGCTTAAGCGCATTTAATCCCTGATTAAAGACGTGTCTGACAAGATGATTGTCTTTGACAGGCCCTGGAAAAACGACAGTAAAAGAAATCAGGGTTACCTGATGGAGACCAATCCATTCCTGCTGTCTAGCCTGACGGGTATCACGGCTTTTCAGTAGGTCAGGTAAAGAAATTTCAGATTGCTCTATCGTATCAGGCAGTGGGTAAAACATGGTGCTACTCCTTAACCTGATGCACGACATCAATGACAGAACCATCTCGATAACGCACAACCGCCACGACTTTATCTGTAAATTCAATCGGATTAGGTTTACCGGTTAATAACTCTGAACGTTCACGTAACCAGTCAATTGACACGGTTTTGATCCCCTGACTTTCAAGCTGCTGTTTCAATTCAGGGCGAGTAGGGTTAACCGCAGTACCGTGGTCAGTGACTAAAATATCAACACTGGAGCCCGGCGTAACACAAGTGATCACTTCATCGACCAGAGTCGGAATGCGACCACGAACTAAAGGTGCAACAATGATAGAGAGCTTTGAGGCGACAGCTGTATCACTGTGACCACCCGATGCTCCACGGATCACGCCATCAGATCCTGTCAACACGTTAACATTGAAGCATGTATCAATTTCGAGTGCACTTAATACAACAACATCTAGCATGTCAACGGATGCGCCTTTGGAATCAAAGCAAGCATATTGATTGGCGCTAATTTCGATGTGGTTTGGATTTCTGACCAGTGACATTGCAGCTGCACGGTCAAAACTTTGTACATCAAGTAATTTACGAATAAAGCCTTTTTCATGTAAATCAACGATGGTTGATGTGATACCACCTAGCGCGAATCCAGCACAAATATTGTGACGACGCATTTTATCTTCAAGAAAACGCGTAACAGCCAGTGATGCACCGCCCGTGCCCGTTTGTAATGAAAAGCCATCTTTGAAGTAACCTGATTTTTCGATAACGTCTGCGGCAGTTCTCGCAATTAATAGCTCACGCGGATTAGACGTCATACGGGTTGCATCTGCACCAATTTTATCGGCATCACCAACACGTTGAACTTTTACAATATAATCAACTTCGTCTTGTTTGATACTTGCTGGATTGTGTGGATATGCAAGTAAATTTTCCGTTAGCATGACGACTTTATTTGCCGTTTCTGCGTCAATTTTGGCATAACCTAATGAGCCACAAGAGGCTTCACCGGTGTAACCATTCGCATTGCCATACTCATCACAGGAAGGTACACCGATAAAGGCTACATCAATTTTAAGCTCGCCACTGTGGATCAGATTAGCGCGTCCACCATGTGAGTGAATTTGTACTGGTTCTGCAAGTTCACCACGTGAAATAGCTTCGGCTAGTGGCCCACGAATACCGGAAGTATAAATTTTGTTAACCACACCGTGGCGAATATGTTCAACCAGTGGTGAATGGCAGCCGCTTAATGAACTGGAGGCAAGAGTAAGATTACGAAAGCCCATTTCAGCAATAACTTGCATCACCAGATTAACGGTTAAGTCACCGCCACGAAAAGCGTGGTGAAATGAGATGGTCATACCATCTTTTAAACCAGAACGGCGAATCGCAATTTGTAGGTCATCACACAGCTTGCGATTTCTCGGTTTTTGAACTTGTTGCTGTACTTTGCCGATATCTTTAAATTGACGAAGTGTTCCGTCAGTCATTGGGTCTATATAGGCTGATAAGCGAGCCTGGCGCTGTGCCATATTTGTCATCGTCAATGCCTCACTCTTCCCGAATACCTGATAATGCCGCGCGAGATAGCACTAAGCGTGCTCTATCAATTACCGGACCATCAACCATTTTTCCGTTTAGTGAAACCACACCACGACCTTCTTGTTCTGCCGCATTAGCAGCATCAACAACACGTTGAGCGTGATCCACTTCTTTTTGGGTTGGAGCATATAAGTTATGAAGTAGCTCGATTTGACGAGGGTTAATCAGAGATTTGCCATCAAAACCAAGTTGCTTAATGTGAGCCGCTTCTTTTAAGAAACCCTCCTCATTATTTGCATCAGAATAAACGGTATCAAATGCTTGGATACCAGCTGAGCGGGCAGCTTGTAAAATGGCGCACCGAGCATAGAGGAGTTCAATGCCTTCTGGAGACCGCTCGGTGCGCAAATTGCGGACATAGTCCTCGGCACCTAATGCGATGCCAATAAGTCGGGATGATGAGTGCGCGATGTTAACCGCTTGTGTGATGCCCATTGGAGATTCAATCGCAGCAAGTAAACCTGTGCTACCTGCTTCACGCCCACAGCTTTTCTCAATGCGTAATATTTCATTTTCGATATCAATAACATCTTGTGCTGTATCTGTTTTTGGAAGGCGGACAATATCTGCACCACCTCGTACTACAGCCTCTAAGTCCGCGACACCGAAGACAGAGTCAAGCGCATTAACGCGAACAATAGTTTCAATATCGTGATACAGCGGATGCTGCAATGCATGATAGACCAATCGCCGAGCAGTATCTTTTTCACGTAAAGTTACTGAATCTTCGAGGTCAAACATCAACGCATCAGCTTTATAAATAAAAGAGTTACTGAGCATCGCGGCATTAGAGCCCGGTACAAATAGCATGCTTCTGCGAGTACGTGTTTTTCTTTCAGGGGTCATTACTTTTCCTCCCAAGGCAGTGCTGTGATGTCACAAGCTCGTGCAACTAAGGCTTCTAGTCGTGCTCTTAGCACGCATTCGAGCGCACCTTTATCATCAACAATAATTTGAGCGCCTTGGATGTCATATTGCTTAACAAGCTCAAGTACTACTTGCTCGATAGCATCACCAAACTGTTTTTCAACACTACTACTAATTTGTATCGAAACTTCTTGAGTGTCTTCTAAAGGTTCTATTCGTACCATGGCATCACTTGACTCAAGTGTGCCGGCAACTGCTGCGTGGAGTATTTTCATAGTTCACCTATTACTAATTCAGAATTTTCGACGGCAGTGGAAGTCGTTGTAGAACCAGAAGCCAACATATTCTCTAAGTACTGATAGGTTGCCTCAGGCACAATCGGTTTGATCGCCGCAAGATCTTTTTTAGCGAGCAGTCTACGAACTTGTGAGGCGGAAACCGCCGTGCCGTTATAGACCATTCGAGGATATTCAACTAACTCAATCGCTGGGTCACGAAGCGTGTCCGTTTCAAGCCAAAAGCGCATGTCTTCATTATATTTATTAGTGACTTTGCAAAAAGGCTCTGTACCAACAAAACGGTGTGTGATGCCGAGTGCTGGAGCGATATGTTGGCGGAAAATTTTAATGTCAATTTCGGTATAGCAATTATCGACAACCGCTTTGTCTTTAATGAAATAACAGGGAAATGTAGCTCGTGAGATAATATATTCGGAACCTTTGTGGATAGTCAGGTTCTCAATTCCTTGTGTACCCGCTTCAATTAATTCCAGTCTGGCGTTATAAGGGAAGCGGGAGGTGTCTTCTTTGACAACAAATAAGTGCAACCAATCGCAAGCTTTCGCTGCTTTTTCAATTAGATAGCGATGTCCAAGTGTGAACGGATTCGCATTCATCACTATTGAGCCAATTTTTTTGCCATCTTTACGCTGTTTTTTTAAGCTCTTAATATAACGATTTAAGTAGCAGCAACTATTTTCCATCAATACCATAATATTGGGAACAGTAGCGAGAGTATGAAATCCACACTGATGAAATAAACTTTCATTTTGTGTTTTGGTATAAATAAATAAATGTGTGGTGTTATTTTCATAGGCGAGATTAACTAATTCAGTTGCAAGTTTTAATGCAAGTCCCTCTCCTCGAACATTATCACTTATCGCAACACATTTAATAACGTTTTTAGCAAGACCACCACACGCAATTAATTTATCATTGCGTGTGATCGTAATGAATACGTCAATACTAGAGTCAATATCTAAGTCGTTCTCTTTTAAAAATTGAGAAATTTCAGCGAGTTTCCTGTTCTCATGACGTTTTACTTGATTAAACGTTATGTTCTCGAACATATTAGTATCCTGCATCTCATATAGAGATGTTTTTAAGTTGTTACTAATGTTAAAGTTAATTAAATAAAAAATTTGGCGTTAATTTAACGAATAACATATTAGCTTTTTATTTAATTACCCTGTTCGATATTTATATTAAAGCTAATCTAATTATTATTGTTGACCTATTTCATGTTTCTACGATGAGTTTGTATTTTTTTAATGGTTTTAATGTTTTTAATTGCTTGATATGTTGTTTATTCTTTGGTTTTAATGTATTTAATTATCAATATGTGTTTTATTAGTTGGGTAGGTGCCCTCAATGATGGATAATCTTATGTTTATTGTTGTAACATTTATTTTACTTTTCAGTAGGTAATAGGGCATCAAATGAAAAAACAGCATTTGCGATATCCACTTAGAAGAAGCAAGTCAATTTCATTTTCAGTGCGTGTTTTTCTTCTTTTATTACTTGTCTCCGTGGTACTAACGCTAAGTTTGGGTAAGTACTTTACCGATACCGCAGAGAATCGCTTGATGGCCAATATTCGTTCGCTCGCGATGAGCCAGGCAAAATTGATTGCCTCCATGGAAAATATTGTTCAATCAGTTAAAACTAAAAATATTCAAAAACTTAAAGTGATTGCTGATAAGCTCAATCAAGATTCTGATTATGACTATGTGGTCATTGGCGACGAAAATTCAGTACGCTTATATCACCCCAATGAGAATCAAGTCGGTTTTAAAATGCAGTGGAATAAATCTGGAGCCATAGAGCGTGGCGAAAGTTATTTTATTGGCGGGGAAGGGTCGATTGGAAATGCAGTTCGAGCTAAAACCCCTATTTTTGATGAACAGGGCAAAGTGATTGGTGTGGTTTCTATCGGTTATTTGACCAATAAAATAGAAACGTCACGTAGCGAGCTATTTGTTCAAACAGGCGCTACATTTTTTGGTGTATTGGTTATTTTATTATTCTTATCTTGGGCTTTTGCACTTTTGATTCGTCGGCAGATGTTAGGTATGGAGCCTGAACAAATCACTCAAATGGTCGTTGTACAAAAAGGGATTTTCGAAGCCGTTTTTGAAGGTATTATTGCGGTTGATTGCAAGGGAAATATTATTAATATCAATCATAATGCGCGCCAAATGCTTTCACTTGTTGAACCCTCTAACCAATTAATTGGCCGCTCAATTACAGAACTAGTGACACCAACAACCTTTTTTACGACGGAAATTTTAACAACTCAACATGATGTTATTTGTTCATTTAATGGGCTCAATGTCATTGCCAACCGTATTGCGCTGTTAGATGAAAATCATCTTGTGGGGGTAGTCGTGAGCTTCCGCAGCCAAAATGATATTGAATCCTTAAATTCTCAATTGACACAAGTACGTCAATACGTTGACAATTTGCGAGCGTTACGTCACGAACATTTAAATTGGATGTCGACGTTAAGTGGGCTTTTACAAATGAAAGAGTATGACCAAGCACTGGCAATGATTAAAGGTGAGTCTGAATCACAACAACAATTGATTGATGCTTTGCGTAACCAATTTGCTGATAAACAAGTTGCAGGGTTATTGTTTGGCAAATACCACCGGGCTAGGGAGTTAGGGCTGCAATTAGAATTTACACTAGGCAGTCAATTAAACGCCTTACCTGAGTTGCTCACCAGTACTGAATTTTGCGCAATATTAGGTAACCTTCTTGATAATGCGTTTGAAGCTAGTTTGAAAAATGCAGAAGGTAATAAGCGAGTCGAGTTGTATCTTTCTGATGAAGGGGCAGAATTTGTTATAGAGGTGGCCGATCAAGGTTGTGGATTCCCATCTGAAATGAAAAACAAATGGTTTGAAAGAGGAATGACAACGAAAAATGAGTCAGTGGATAATCACGGGATTGGCTTATATCTTGTTTCTTCTTATGTTAAACGGTGTGATGGCGTGATTATTATTGAAGATAATCAACCACATGGTACTCTATTTTCTATATTTATTCCGAAAGTATAGAATGGCGTTTCTTAGTGATTCAGAACGTATCAGTATCTAGGTTAAGTGGTTGATTTTAATTAATTATGCAAATCACGCGCATTCATTGGCACTCATTTAATGTCTCATTTTGCTTGTACCTAAGCTTGTACCTAAAATTATTCACAGGATTAAATTAAAATTCAAATAGTGTGAATAACTAAAATTAAGCTAAATTTTTTCTTTGATTGGAAATTGCACAATATGCCAAACTTAAACGACAAACAGATTAAGGCTTGGATAAATTCTAATGAACGTTTTGAGGGTAAAGCAGATGGTAATGGGCTTTATCTGAGATATTCAAAGAATGACAAAAGCCCGAAATGGCGTTTTAGATACAACTTTAATAAAAAATCGCGCATTGTCGTGATTGGTAGCTATCCTAACGTTTGTTCTGCGCAACTAAATCAGGACACTTTTCTTAAGGAATTTTGTTCATACTCAATTGGGGACAGATCACCGTTGGCAGTATGAAACCTTTCTAGGTTGTAATAGCGCATATACGCGATAACATCTTCTTTCATCTGTTTCCGAGTCGGCTGAGGGATTTTCAGTACCCAATCGTGTTTTAAACTGCCAAAAAATCGTTCTACAACGGCGTTATCCCAACAGGCTCCAACATCACCCATGCTTGCCCTAATACCATAGCTTGTTAGCAAGCGGCGATATCGCTTACTCGTATATTGAGAGCCTCTATCACTATGAAAGACTAAGCCTTTTTCGGGCTGGCGTAAGTTATACGCTTTCATCAAGGCTTTACTGACTAAATCTGCCGTCATTCGTTTATCGATATGCCAACCCACAATACGGCGTGAGTATAAGTCCATCACGATGGCTAAATACATCCAGCCTTCCCCTGTTTTTAAATAGGTCACATCACCCGCCCACACTTCGTTAGGTGCGTGAGGATTAAAATTTTGATTGAGCAAATTATCGGCTACGGCATCACTGTGTTTGCGTTTTGTGGTGACTTTGTAAGCAACGCGCTGAGTGACGACTAGGCCAAGCTGAGCCATTAGCTTTTGAACGCCATAAGCACTCACGCTAAAGCCCTCTTTGCATAACCGTTTACGTAACGTTCTATAACCTAAGCTATTTCGACTCTGTTCAAAGATAGCTTTGGCTCTGCGGTACAGGCTAAGTTGTTCTGCGGTGATCAATTTTGCTGGGCGTTTAAGCCAAGCATAGTAGGCAGAACGACTTATTTTCATTAACTTGCAGAGCTTCAGCACGGGAAACTGTGAAGATAATTGCTTAATCGTTTTAAACGCTACTTGGTTTCCTTTAGCAGGAGGGCGCTGGCTTTTTTTAGGATCTCTTTCTCCATCCTAAGTTCTTTATTTTCTTTTCGAAGCCTTAATAGCTCAGTTCTCTCATCGGCATTCAAGCTGCTACCGGATTGTTCAGCATCGAATTTTGCTTTCCAGTTATAAAGTAATTTATCGGTGATCCCTAATGAAGCTGCCGCTTTTGGGACGCTATAACCTTGTTCGGTGACTAATGCGACCGCTTCTTGCTTAAACTCAGTAGTGTAAAACCTGTTTGTTCGTTTTTTCATTTAACACCTCAATAATTGGATTATATTCCATTATTAAAGTGTCCTGTTTGATTAAAGCAGATCACTGTTACAGAGAAGATGCTGGGGCATGAGCTTGGCGGGGTGATGGCGGTATATAATAAGCATGATTGGATGGAAGATCAGAAGAACGCTTACGAACTGTATGCAGATAAAGTATTCTGGCACGTTAAGAAACTATCTTCTGATTAATGCCGCCATTGTCTATCCATTTCTGAATTTCTGACTTTTTATATTTTGCTGGACGGGCTAAAACTGGCTGAGGGAATCCACATTGCTTGCGTAGTCTCCACAATGCCGTCCTCTTAATTCCTATCCATTCATAGACATCTTTCTCTATAATCAAATCTGTATTAGTCATTATTCATCTCCTTGTCTATCGTCCTAACGTAGTGATTGAGCCACATGTTAGGCGTGTACTTTAATTTCTTTTCAGGGGTTAGTGCTCGTTCAAATTCAGGCAGGTGCTTGCTTAGTATTTTCTTTGTAATGTCATCGGTGAGCTTGTCGTATTTTTTTAGTTCTGTGTGGCATTTCCTTGCCGCGTTTCTCATTCCATTTTCTCTTACCACATCATCCATTCTTTCTTTTATATTGAGCATCATCATCTCCGCAATCTTTGCTGCAATATGCGCTATTCTTTGCTGTTGGTAATTCCTCGCACCAAATGCACATTCCGTTTATTGATTTAATTACCGGTTGTCTATTTAACAATGAGATATTAATATTTAATTCGTTGAGTTCGTTTGCTGAGTCTGCGATATCCATAATTAAGCCTGTCCTGTATCAATTAAGTAAATCAGTATGCATAGAGCTATTAGCCCCGCGAATTGAGTAAATGTCATAGGCCACCTATGCTATTTAATTAAGTTCGATAACCTTTAACTGAGATATTCCCGTTCTTCTTTCTGACTATCCACGCTTGCATATCTTTATGTGCATATGAGCAATCTATGTATGGAGATGAAATAAATTCAATTAAGCGTGCATTGCAGAAATCAATTAACTCAATATCATCTTCTTCTTTAACTGTTGTTGTTATTCTCATTCTCCGCATCCTTTTTCATCAAGAAAACTTCCATACCCAATCTATAAATAGTCTTATCTTCTTTTATTGAGTCAGCTGCAATTGGTGTATTAAAGTTATGTAGTGTATATGCACTATGATGACCAAATAATTCGGGCATCATATTTTCACCATTTAACAGGTCGATATCATTCTCAATAATAATCGGCATTGCTTGAATAGGATTGGTGCATGGGTCGAACCTTGCTATTACGCCACTATCTCCTTCGCTGATATATATTTTATTATTTTTCTCTACAACTAAATTTAATCCGACTATATTAACAGCAACCTTTTTATTAATCTCGAAGTCAGAGAGGTCGGTGTATTTATTCATATGACATCCACCATGTATTTATCACCTAGTTTTGCAATCAATCCTTTCCCTGTAAGGTATTTCAATGCCAGTTGAAATTCACTACTACAATCGCCTGGCCTGATAAGTTTATTTATTTCATTCTTAGTAAGCGCATTGAGTTTTAACACAACGAGTATCTGTCTTTTTAGTTTATTCATTGATTAACTCCAGTTCATCAGGTTGATAATAATCTACAAATCCCTCATCGTTTCCTATGCAAATAGATACTGTATCGATTCCTATAATTACGCATGGCTCATCTGGCGCAATCCAGTTTGAATCATCGACTATTGGAGTGACTTTATCTCCAACTTTGAATTCATTTTCCACGAATCACCCCCCCCCCCACACTTAATTTCAACATCCCGCACCGACATTAACTTACTAGCACGGCTCTCGCATTCTTGCTGTGTGTATATTTGCTCAGATACAGGCACAGGAGTGCTATGTATTAGCATGAGTAATACATATCCGATAATTTGCATGGTTATTTAATTCGAATGTCTAATCAAAGTTTCTTTAATCCAGTTTTCAGCTTCATTACTGCAAGCTAATACATCATCCATCATTAATTCAATATCGATAGATTCATTTGAAATATGAGTTAGTGTGTTCATAAACATTGCGAACTGAGATTCGTCACATTCAATAAAGTTAGCTCTGTATGCGCTAATTAAATGATTCCGAGCATAAAGAACTCCTAACTTCATTTGTTCTCTGTTAAACTCATTATCCATTTTTTATTTTCACTCCCAATCTTCTTTAATTAATTGCTTACCTTTATCGGTTAATTCAAGCGTTTGACCAGTATCAATTCCGTAGCCTAAATCATCTAAAAACTCGCAAGCATTCTCGCCAGCCGACATAAATAAATGGTCGTTATTTGCGTATTGCTGGAAAACTAAAATTAGATATTTAATTGCTTGGTCGCGTTCTTTTTGTAATTCAATTAAAGCAGATTTATATCCAGCCTCAAACGCCATACGTCTAACGCCAACTAAGTGACTATCAGGCGGTGATACTGACGGATTATAACCGTGAGATTTCTTAAACCATACCTCAAACGCTTCATCTAATTTATCCATCACTCCACCTTATTTAGCTCTTCAATGCCTGACTTTGTTAATTTCCATCCATCTTTAGGGGAAAGTTTAATAAGTCCTTTATTCTCCAATGAGAAAATTGATAGCTGATTACTTAACTGGCCATATCCATTACCTACATTTTTTAATGTGTTAATTTGACGCTCTGTTAATTTCATCACTCCACCTTTAATTGCTTAAGAGCTTCACGTATGACATTAAGGCGCGATTCCATTCGCCAATAGTCGGGGTTTTCTTGTTTAGGCCATGGAGCCAGCCACGGCTCATCGCCAAGAAGATCATCATATTTATTAAATACCCCCGAGCTACACACATCCTGTTTTATATCGTCGCTATATTCCGCATCGTCAAACATGTCACGGGCTTCAAACTCGCTAATGTCTTTATTCTTTCGTGATTCAATTATTTGCTTTCTAATGAATGCAATATTATCTTCATTATCAGCGTCAATTTCCCTGTCTAGGTTTGAGTCTAAGTAGCCAATCCAATACTGGTTTGTTATCCATAATAAAAACTCGGTAAGTGACATTCCCATACCACCCCAGAAGCATGACCATGACTTTCCAAACTCACTGATAGTTACACGTCCACGGCGATTATCACCATGATCTGCTTTAATCAAACAGGACACTTTAATAATGGAATATAATCCAATTATTGAGGTGTTAAATGAAAAAACGAACAAACAGGTTTTATACTACTGAGTTTAAGCAAGAAGCGGTCGCATTAGTCACCGAACAAGGTTATAGCGTCCCAAAAGCGGCAGCTTCATTAGGGATCACCGATAAATTACTTTATAACTGGAAAGCAAAATTCGATGCTGAACAATCCGGTAGCAGCTTGAATGCCGATGAGAGAACTGAGCTATTAAGGCTTCGAAAAGAAAATAAAGAACTTAGGATGGAGAAAGAGATCCTAAAAAAAGCCAGCGCCCTCCTGCTAAAGGAAACCAAGTAGCGTTTAAAACGATTAAGCAATTATCTTCACAGTTTCCCGTGCTGAAGCTCTGCAAGTTAATGAAAATAAGTCGTTCTGCCTACTATGCTTGGCTTAAACGCCCAGCAAAATTGATCACCGCAGAACAACTTAGCCTGTACCGCAGAGCCAAAGCTATCTTTGAACAGAGTCGAAATAGCTTAGGTTATAGAACGTTACGTAAACGGTTATGCAAAGAGGGCTTTAGCGTGAGTGCTTATGGCGTTCAAAAGCTAATGGCTCAGCTTGGCCTAGTCGTCACTCAGCGCGTTGCTTACAAAGTCACCACAAAACGCAAACACAGTGATGCCGTAGCCGATAATTTGCTCAATCAAAATTTTAATCCTCACGCACCTAACGAAGTGTGGGCGGGTGATGTGACCTATTTAAAAACAGGGGAAGGCTGGATGTATTTAGCCATCGTGATGGACTTATACTCACGCCGTATTGTGGGTTGGCATATCGATAAACGAATGACGGCAGATTTAGTCAGTAAAGCCTTGATGAAAGCGTATAACTTACGCCAGCCCGAAAAAGGCTTAGTCTTTCATAGTGATAGAGGCTCTCAATATACGAGTAAGCGATATCGCCGCTTGCTAACAAGCTATGGTATTAGGGCAAGCATGGGTGATGTTGGAGCCTGTTGGGATAACGCCGTTGTAGAACGATTTTTTGGCAGTTTAAAACACGATTGGGTACTGAAAATCCCTCAGCCGACTCGGAAACAGATGAAAGAAGATGTTATCGCGTATATGCGCTATTACAACCTAGAAAGGTTTCATACTGCCAACGGTGATCTGTCCCCAATTGAGTATGAACAAAATTCCTTAAGAAAAGTGTCCTGATTTAGTTGCGCAGAACATCCACACCACGCTAGTAATATTTTTACTGCAAGGTCATCACGAAACCCGCCTGTTTTATCTGCCATACTCCCTCCGTTATTAACTAAAATACTGATATACTCCATTTAACTTAAATAAATGGATTTATGATTATGAAATTAATTACTATTGCTGCGCTCCTGTTCTCTACATCGGTAATGGCTGCTAATCTGTGCAAGTCTGATGATGTCTGTGTGTCATTCGAACCATTTGATACTGAAGAGAAAAGTTTTGAGATTAAATGTAAAGACATATCTCACCCTGATATGTCGACCAATCAATATGATATGAATGTGCTATCGTTTCAAATTCTTAAGCCTGTTGATGTAAAAAGCGAATCATCGATAGCTGGGTTTAGCGTTGGTTCGCTCTACGTCCTTAATCAAAAATATGGAGAGATAAGAGTCGAGAGTAACGTTTCTGATAGTATGTCTACGTATGTTAACGATGATACTCAGCTTAACGCTGCAAACGCACTAATAAGTTGCGTTGATTTGCTTAAATCCAAGTAGTTATCTCCTATCTATTAATCAACTCACCACAGCCCACCGCAATGGACTGTAATTAGTTAACTAGTAAACAACCCCGTTATCATCAATAACCACGCTAACGCCGTATCCTACATAGTCGTGATGATTATCTAGCGCCATGATGACCGAAACTATTAACTCGTTTTCGTTCATATCCATTTCTAGCAACTCTTCCTGAGTAACGTTAATTACCAGCTCCATATATCACCCTCTCGCTGTAATCGACCCATCACCCATAACAGGACGACGGTTTAGTTTTAATTGCTTGCGTTGTGCTACCGGTGCTGATTTGAGAGTCAGTACCAAGTTTGCTAGCACATCAGTCTCATCAACTGGCTTGAATACTGAGTCCCATATTTCTTCCACTGAGCGGGTTTTAGGTATTGCTGAATACTCCGATCTCTTTCTATCCCAAAATGCCATTTGCTTAGCTAATCGGCGTTTTTTAGCGTTGTTATTTCTCGGAATAACAGTAATTGTTGCCATAATTCCCTCCCAAGTGATTTTTGGTGATTGGTGGTAGCGCGCTTATCTACCATTCACGCTTAGCGGAGCGATGACCAATCCCAAAAACCACTCAGTGGTGATCTAACACTTAGTCAGATCTGGTTCCTAATTATTAAAGAGCATGAGGCGTATATTTCATGTTGCTTGCCTTCGATAAGTTATATTTAAAACTATAGTTGTTTTATTGTCAACAACCAAAGTTGTATTAATTGATGTGTAAATACGAATGTGGTTTTATTTGGTTGTTTTTATTGATTATTAATTTTTAATTATTTTTAATAAATTTGAAGCTTGGTGTTTTTTGGGTAATAAAAAACCCTCACGAGCGGAGGGTTGTGGTTGTCTTTCTTTGTTGTTAGCCGTGGAATTTATATTTTATAGACTGGCTAACTAAAACCTTGGCTTGAATAAACATGCCATCCATACTGTTTTCTTCTAGATACCAAGTTTCATATCTTGGGTTGTCTGAGATAATGGCCAGTTTCTTATACTGCATTTGCAGGCGCTTGATATAGAGTTGATTGTCTAGAACAAAAACATATATTCCGTCACCGTCGAAATGGTCAATAGTTGTATCAACAAAAATTTGATCCCTTGGCTCAAAGGTCTCTGACATGGAATCGCCTTTGACAGTGATCATCTTAACCGTTTCCGCTGGCCTTCCACCGAATAATCGCTTTGCTTCCTCTACTGAATACTCTATTGATGTTATGGTTTCAATGAAATCATCAAGAACCATAACTCCTTTCCCTGCACTCGCTTCAATGTCAAGAATATCCACTCGGTATCTCTCAATATTGCTTACATCATCAGCAAGCTCAATTTTTACTGATGAACTAATATGTGGAGTTGGATTATCACCAGCGCCAGAAGAAAGCCACTCTGGTTCAACGTTAAGCTCTTTCGCTATTTCAATTAATTTTGTCGATGTTGCCGCTTTTCCAGTTTCAATTTTTTGTATTGCGGCTTGAGATAGACCAACAAGTTCTGCGAGCTCACTCTGAGTGAACCCTTTATTTGTTCTAGCCTGTTTCAATCGTTGTGCAAGTGTCGTTTTCATAGTTAGCAAGATACAACTTCAGTTGTTGTTATTCAAACGAATATAGTTGTTGATTAAAAACAACTATGGTTTTATTATATAGAAATAAAACAACCGAGGTTTTTATGAATGAAGCAATTAAAACCGCCATTGATATTGTAGGGACACAAAAAAAACTAGGCGAAGCATGTGGATTAACACAGCAAGCAGTTTTTAAGTGGCTACATAACAAGGCAAAAGTATCACCTGAGTACATCCCATTGATTGTTAAGGCTACAAGCGGTCAGGTAAAAGGGAAAGATATTCGCCCAGATTTACCGCATGTATGGGACTTAGGCAATCAATACTGGTAACACAATCGCTCTTTAACATCGCTAAACCGCTCTGAATATGTGTTGGAGCACACTCAACTCACAGGATCGTGAGCAACGGACTAACTGTAACTATTTAACGGAATATTAAATTATGGACTACGCAACATCACGCAAAAACTTCAATCAATTCGTATCAAATCATCTAATCGCTACAGCATTACAAGCATTGAGAGCTAAATCTCAATCAGTAGTAGCTAAAACATTAGGTGTCCATGACTCAACAATTCTGCGGCGAACTGACAAATTCCCTGAGCTATGCGAAACGCTAGCAGCATCGGGGATTAAAGATTTCGTTCTGGAAGGTGAGAGAAAAATATCAGAAGAGGAATATCGCTTTTTGTGGAAGCAAGTGGGCGAATTCTCTTTGTGGAAAACGGGGTCATTACAGGAGGTTCATATAAATGAGTCCTGATGAATTCATTCGTACCAACATCATTAAAAAGCTCACTGATTCAGGATATCAAGGAGGGGCTTTGGAGTTAGCTGCTGATGAAGGCTTATCTCACTTTAGAAGAAGCTCACAAGCTAGTCGTCGTGGGGCAATGTTTGATGATTGTTATCACGTAGCTAAAACATGGATAGATAAATATGGTGAGAAACCAGCAACAGCAAGCAAACGAAGATCGAAACAGGCCAGCAAGCAAGTTTCAATGTTCTAAAAAGAAGAACCTCGAAGGCTGCAACCGACGAGGCTCAAATGGATCTACTTTAAAAACAACCGATGGAGTAATTATACATGAAACAAAGATTTAATTACAGCGGCGTACACAAAAACAACACGCGAGATGCAGTTAATCGCTCTGTTACACAGCTAGGAGCTAAAAAACTGAGAGAAGCCTTTGATAAGGCTTTTTCAAGGGATGAGAACAAGGAAGAGAAGGCAGGAGGTAAGCAGCATGAGTAACGTTGCATACGCTGATTTTAGCAAACAACGACGACCAATAGAGGTAAAAGTGAATGACAGTGATGACTTCATTAAAACACCTCGTCAGGTGAAAAAATATATGATGAGTATTAGCAATCAACATCTGACTTACCGACAGTATCGTATCATTGATGCGCTTATCGAAAAAACATGCGGCTGGCATAAAGATTTTGACCGTATTACCAATACTCAAATAGCTGAGATGATAAAGCTACATCATACTCATGTTAGTTCGGAAATATCTGAACTGGTTGAAAGAAAAGTTCTTATCAAACAAGGAAATAAGGTTGGCATAAACAAGAATATCAATGAATGGATTTTAGAGTTTAGCCAAAATAGCAAAACGTTAGCTAAATCAGCTAATAAAAGTTTAGCTAAACCAGCTAAAGAAGATAAGCCGAATCAGCTAAACACAATAGATACTTATTCAATAGATAAGAAAGATAAGATCCCCCTTACCCCCGTGGGGGAAAATATCGCTCTCGAAATTCTTGATTATTACAACCAGCTGACCAATTCCAAATTTCAATCAACAGCACCAATCCTGAAAGCTCTCAACACTGTTAAGTCGAAAGGTGAATATTACTCACCTGATGAAATAAAACTTGTTATGGAGTGGGTGATTAATACTTGGTCATTTAGACCTACACTTGAAAACATTTTTAGAATGAAGCGATTTGATGGATACCTGGCTGACGCCTTGAAATGGAAAAACCGGGATGGGATTAACCCAGTTGAATGTCCTCACGAGGAGCTGATTAAAATCTGGAATAGCTACATCCCTGAGAGAGCTATTGAATTGCACGAATGGACGCCAAGACGACCAGCTTACAAAGATCTGGAAGCTGTTTGGAATGGAAAGACTAACAAAGGCCAATGGCGAGAGATTCAGCACATGGATACTTGTTTTAGGCTCATTGCTCAATCAAGCCATTTCACCAATCTGGGAGAAAAGGGGTACTTAACCCTGGATTGGATCTTAACTCCGGCTAGATGGTCTCAAACCTACGAACAGGCTAAACGGGAATACGCAGCGCGTAAAAAAGGAATTTAACATGAGCAACAAGTTTTGTGATTTGTACGCGGAAAAGTCGGTCATTGGCGGCATTTTAAATGCTTCAGGTGAATATGGGGATATGGCTGTCAGTGCGATTGAAACCCTGTCAGAAGATGACTTCACATCGGTTAGCAATAAATTAATACTTCGAGCTATGAAGCGAATGAACCAGGCAGGGGCAAAGATAGACCTGATAATGGTTAACAGTGAGCTTGAGCAAGTTGGTGACAGCAAAAATAGCGGCGGATTTTCATACTTAGCAGAATGCGCTAAGGACTTACCAAGCATTCAAATGCTGCCAGGGTATGTTGAAAAAGTTAAGCAACTATCGCTAGCCAGGGGAACTATATCCATTCTTCAAAGTGGCATATCCAGGATAAACGAAGCCGGAGTAACCCACGTACACGATATTGCCGGGCAAATCCAGGAGGAGATATCAAACGTTAGCAATGACCAGGCTACGGAAACTCAGCACATCATGTCGGGAGTTGAAGAGTCACTGGAGATCATTGAGTCAATGATTAACGGGGATATCTGGAAGTATAAAACTGAATTCGGAATGGAAAACATCGATAAGGCTTTTTGGGGGTTCAATAACACGGATCTCATTGTTATTGGTGGGCGCCCTGGCATGGGTAAAACCATGATGAGCACAGCTATAACGAAGTCTGTAGCACTTAAAAATCATAAGCCGGTTATGTTCTACAGCCTCGAAATGCCAGCCTGGCAGATATCGGAGAGGGTTGCTTTTCATCATGCAGGAGTTGATAAGGAATCCCTTTTGGGGAAGGAAAAATCAAAAATGCACATGGATGAAGCCTGGGCAAGATTATCTGGATCGCTAGCAGAGATTAAGGACTCGCCAATCTACATCAATGACAAACCATCCTTGAGTATTCATGAAATCAGGGCTGACGCCAGGAGAATGCACAAAAAGACGGGCGGTCTAGGGGTGATCATCGTTGACTACCTTCAAAAGATGAAAATGACTAACCCGGAGAATATGAATCAATCGGTAGGCGAAATTGCTACTGGACTAAAGAACCTGGCTAAAGAGCTTAAATGCCCGGTAATCGCTTTGGCGCAATTAAACCGTAACCTGGAGCAGAGAACAAATAAGCGTCCTGGTAACTCTGACCTGAGAGAATCAGGTGTCATCGAACAAGAAGCAGATGTCATTTTTATGATTTACAGGGATGAAAAATATAACCCTGCTACTGAATTAAAAGGTATTACAGAGGTTATTTGTACGAAATCCCGTCATGCACCTGGAGCAGAGAAAACATATTACTTTACTAACACTCACGGCGGTTTAGATACGGCAGATTTAAGCCGGGCATTCATGGATCGCTACAGTGACACAGACATCGAGTGTTAACACACCAAATCATAAGGACTTCTAGATGAAATCATTTTACATGATATGCACCCGCGACACGGTGGGGAGCAACGCATCATTTCATTGCAAGGACGGCAACGGTTATGCCACTGATATCGATAAGGCTCACATATACACGCTAGAAGAAGCGCAAAAGGCGTGGGAGCGCGGAAGAAGTATTGACCAGCCTGTATGCGCTGAAAGTGTTCTATCACTTGCTGAATATCACGTTGATTGCCAGTACATACCAAACGAAACCGTAATTGAAAGTAAATGCAATTACTACGTTGGATATGTGAAAGATGATTGGGACGGTAACGATGTTTACTGGCTGAATGACCGTGGATATCCATCAACAAACTTTTCAATAGCCAAGCGATTCACCGCTCCAGATTTAACGATGGATAACATTGTCTGGCTACCGTTCGATATTGCTGACGCACAGAAAAGGCGCACATTCCGATTAGCTAACTTCAATGCCCGTTCAATGGTGCAAAGTAAAGGCTTGCGCGCTCCTGAATGGCTTAAAAAACAACGTAGGCGCAAGGGTGACAGTGGTAAAACACGATGGAATTGTCCATGTTGCGGGAAAATTAGCTGGCAACACAACCCGTACGATTATGACGGCTGCTTAGATGGATACTGCAGTGAATACAGACCTATTTACGATTGGGATGAGTGATGAAAGGAACAACGTTAATCAGATTAACATCTGAAGAGCTTCAAATATTGATTGGGGTGCTGGAGTATCAATTTAGCATTGGGTTTGGTGATGAAGAAGTATGCGAGTTACACGAAAAACTAAAGGACATGGAGGTATCTAATGCAGGGAACTAATTGGATTAAGTGTAGAGATTCACTGCCGAACATTGGCGACACGGTGAAATTGAAAGATGAGGATGGAGTAATTGATGGTGAATTTTATCTAGCATCGACAAACTTCAACGGTATTCATTTTTGGCACCCAAAAGCAGGGACGGAAATACCATGGATGCACATTGATGAGACAACGCACTGGGCAATGCCAGAGGGTGAATGATGAACGAACTCAAGAAATGCCCGCTTTGTGGTGGAGAGCCGAAAATTGACGGTCATATCTACATCACGATTAAGTGTCGTAAGTGTCGAATTCAATCAGCACCAAGATCAAGGGATGAGGCCATAGCAGCATGGAACAGGAGAGCTAACAGTGAGTGATGAAATGGTTGGAGCGGTTAGTGGGAATCGAACCCACATCATCAGCTTGGAAGGCTGAGGTAATAGCCATTATACGATAACCGCGTTGGTGGGTCGTGGGAGGTTCGAACTCCCGACCAATTGATTAAGAGTCAACTGCTCTACCAGCTGAGCTAACGACCCGTAAAAAATAAAATACGCTCATAACCAACATGTTGCAACAACAATTTGGAGGTTAAATGTCACTAAAGACATACTATCTCAGCAGTAAAAACATCAGACAGAACGCCATCGAAGCAATACAAAACCTACCAATAGATTCAGCCAAGCCCTACGAAATCAAACTCTCCGAACCTAAACGAACCAAAGCGCAAAATGATCGCATATGGGCAACTCTAACTGATTTGTCAAAACAGGTCATGTGGCAAGGTCAACGGTACGACAAAGAGGACTGGAAGGACTTAATCACTGTACTGAATAAGCAAGTCAAGGGCGAGGCTCAACGGTCTGCTGTGGGGTTAGGCGGCGGAATTGTCTACTTCGGTGAGCGTACTAGCAAAATGAGAGTTAGACAAATAGCGGATGTTATTGAGTGCGCTCATTGGTTCGGTTCGCAAAATGGCGTCAGATTCAGTGATGATGCTAGGCGAGAGTTAGAGTGGGCAAAGCGTATCGGTGATAAACAGAAACTCAAGGAGCAGCAAGAGCGATGACACCACAGGAAAAATTAAAGCAACTCGATGAGCGTTTAGACGAAGCACACAAGCTAGTTATTTATTTAAACGAGTGTCGCAGGGAGTTAATCAATCGTCACGATTTAAACAAGGATAAGTCATGAGTCATAAAACTTTCGAAGCAATCAAAGCCACTGAAATCATCAACGCTATATCTCACCTACCTTTTTTCACCGCTAAGCGTGCGACTGCACTATCAAATGTAAATCCGTCAATAATCACACCCCTTGTTAAGATGATGAATAAATACGGAGTAATATCTGTTGTTGGTAAGAGAAGCGGAGTATGTGAGTACAAAGCGGCTAAAAACGCGCTAGAAATTATTGATAAGAAGTTCCCGAAAGAGCCGGATATTCCAGTCAATGAGAATTGCAATAAAGATTTTAAGTGTGAGATGCGAGTTGTCAAAAAAGCTAATGTTCAAGGCATGGGCTGCCCTCACTTAAAACGTATAGATTCTTTGCTATCAGGAGTCAGAGTATGAAAAACGAAGCAGAAGCGTTTATGAGCGCACTTGTCACATTAAAGCTATGTTGGACTATTCATAAGTCTAATGACGCAGTGAGCGCCTGTGCAGGGATGTTAAAGCGTAAGTTTGTGCAGCAATTAGCATATGAATCTATGCGGACAATTGAGATTAGTAGCAATCCGATGTTAGTTATCACACTTGCGGAATGGGAGATAAAACGATGATTAGAACCCGACACGTAATTCTATTCTTTTCGATTGTTACTTTAGCTATGGGGTTTATGGGGGTGTAGATGATAAAGCCGAGAAAATCGGTAAGGCGGAAATGCAAAATATGCAAATCAATATTCCATCCGTCTTACGATAATATCTGGTGGTGCTGTCCTGAGCATGGAGCGGAATTAGCAATACAACGACGGCAAAAGGATAACCAGAAAAAAGCAGGAAAACTAAAAAAAGAACAGAGAGAGAAAGAAGCAAAATCCCGCGATAAACTCAAAATTAGAAAGTTAGCAGTACAACCCCTCAAATACTTCACGCAGCAAGCTCAGAACGCATTTAACGCATACATCCGATATAGAGACCGAAGCGATCCTTGCATCTCCTGCGGGCGATTTCACGACGGTCAATATCACGCAGGTCATTATCGAACCACCGGAGCAAACCCTGAGCTTAGATTTAATGAGGACAACTGCCATAAGCAGTGCGCTCCATGCAATAACCATCTGTCAGGCAACATCGAAAAATACACACCTAATCTGATAGCGAAAATCGGACAAGAGCGATTCGATATTCTGATGGGATTTCATGAGCTACCCAAGTGGAAGCGTGAGGACTACGAGCGAATACGCGACCACTACCGGAAGAAATTGAAGGAGCTGAAGAATGGCGAGTGATAAATACAAAAGTCTTCCTGTGGCAATAGCAGCAGCCAGAAGAAAATCAAGGGAGTCATTAAGTGGTGTTCGTTTTTGTGTCGTGCAGCTACCTATGGGTATTTTATCTGTTTTAGTGACGAATGATGCAAGGCGTAGGAATAAATCGATTGCTTACTCTGTCGGTTGCGATAGGTATCACACAGTATTGCCGGAGGTAATATGAGAAAGGCTTCATTTGAGCAAATAGCTTATTTCAGAACCGAAAAGGAAATGAGAAAAAAGCTTTTTGGGTCGCTCCCAAAGCTTAGTCCATCAGAAAGACCATGGACTAGATACATGCTAACAATTTGGGGAAGAAATCATCAAGGGGATGAATCACCAGATAGCCTAAACATAAATATCATTGGCCGACTTATGACAAGGGATGAATGGGACGACGGGTCAGCCACTTTGATTCGGGCTACTTTCGATAACTGTAGAAAAATGGGCTACACAGGTAATGAGCTAATCGAAAAGGTAAAAGAAATTATCGCACCAAACAAATCAACACTCGGCGCATTTCGCCTCGCCAAAGAAAAAGATGACGCCGAATTTGTTGAAAAGTGCATCAACGAAATTTTACCAACTAGCAATCCACTTCGTGATGTAGTTATTAAACGATACAAGCAATGCAAAAGCTCGCAAAACATTTTAGAGGAGCTATCAAAAAAGACAGGTATAGATTTAGATTCTGCAAAACGGCGGGTTAGGTGGGCGTGCTCGATGATAGAAGATGCAATTCACCCTATGGTTACTGACTCAAAGTAGAACTATTTTCTATAATAAATATTATTTGGAGAAATATATTGCATTTAGCGCCTAAATAGTATACTGTTTATGTCATGCTCGGTCGTGAAAGCAAAGAGCAGGTAACAAGGTAAAAGAGGCGGCACTTGTTATCGATCCCGCCTAGTTGGTCACTTCGTCTATTTGGACTGGAATTCCAACCGCATCGGCTGAAAGGTCGAAGAAAATAGAGCCTCACTTCGGTGGGGCTTTTTATTTAACTGAAGTTGGCAAAGTGTATCGCCTGTAAGTCCAATATTGGTGCATGAGTAGCGCTCCATGCCGTTAGCCCACGAAACGGGCATTGATTCCAACCGCTGCAAAATATGCAGTAGTTCAAAATATCGCACATCCTGAACTTCATCAGGATAATATTTCAAGAGGTCGCTTAGTGCGGCCTTTTTTGTAAATAATTTTCATAAATTACAATAAATTAAAAGTGTTGCAGTTCATAAAACAAATTTACGTAATAAGTCATAAAGGTTTAATTTTTATATATAATGGACAATTATTCTTTAAGCTTACTTTAAGGCATTTAATTCATTGACTTGCGTTGTTTTCCTTTTGCTTTCTTAAGTTAGACAAAAGCACTAATTTACTGTATATTTATACAGTAAATTAAACAAAAGGAGATACAAAAATGGCTACATTTATTTACCCAGTATTAGGTGGTTTCCACAAAAGTTTGAACAACATTCCTCGAAACATTGGTTCGGGCTACGGCGGCAAGAGTTCAGGCAAAGTTAAAAACAAAAATGGGACTTTCTTGTTTTATGGTTCGGTATTTATTGAAGGTAAGGATGGCGCGATTGATTATAAAAATGAAATCGACGCTTGTTGGTCCGCTAAATTTACTGAGCTACCTTGTGATGCTGAAGGTAATATTTTAATGATTTCGCATTTTTTTTCAGCGGACACTATTGAAGGCATTGGTGATGTGATGCGTATCATGATCTTATGTGCTGAAGAGCCTACGCATCGAGTTAATTTAACTACAGGGGTAATCACAGATAACTCGACTGATAATACGTATCTTAAAACGATCCTGTTGAGTTATGTTGTTTATGACCGCAGAGGTGTTTAATTTTCACCGCTAGCTGATTTTAAAGGCCACCTAACGGTGGCCTTTTTTGTTTTTACCATATCGAGCACATCTTCGAAATGGTCACTCATACGCCGCCACAGAATTCTAATCACACACCTAATTGACGCATAGAGATTGTGCGCGGCTATCTATTAACTAAAACACAGGTGTTATATATGCCACACACAGTAACAGCCAGTATCGCGGTAGGTGGTGCTATTGGTGGCTCTATCGGCGGTACGCTGTTTGGTGCGGATTATGGCGTAGTCCTTGGCGCTATTATTGGTGCTTCTGTATCCGTGATAGCGTCAAAAGACAATAACAAACGAAAGATATTGCACTTTTTCCTCGCGTTAGGTGCTGGGGTGCTGATTGCTTATCCTGCCTCAGAGCTAATTGCTCAAATATGGGCATGGAATGTAAGCCCCAAAATAACCGCGGTCGTAGTTTCAGCTTTGTTAATTCCAATTCTCATTGTCGTGGCGAATCGAGACAACCTGTTGAAGTTGTTTAGTCGTATTGCGGCATCAATAGACAGGAATTTCAGCAATATCGTTCAAGCCATTAAAGATTGGCGCAATAAAGGGGGGGGCTGATGGAGACCTTCCTAACAACACTCTCAGGCATAGCCTACTGGGTGGACACTCACCCGCTAGATGCTGCTGATGTTTTTTTTATGCTTGCTTCAGCGGTAACGGTATTTCTCTGCCCCTACAAGAAAACGAGAGATTCTGTCATTGGTAATATTCTAATTATTTGCTGGGTTTGCCAGATAGGGGAAACGATATACGGAGAACGGATATCAGCGGCCTCAGATGTTTTATTTGATGGTGTATTTTTTGTCGTCATATTCGCCGTCGGCGGAAATATCATGTCAGTTGTCGTTTTCAGTAAATTAATAGCTCGACTCAAATCAATTTGGTTGCTAATTAAGCGGCCTTTTATTTCAAAGGTAAAATAATGACCAGCCAGCAACGAAAAATAGCACGCGGTGAGCGTAATAATAATCCCGGCAATATCGATTTTAATCCAGCGAATAAATGGCAAGGTCAATTACCACATGACCCAAGCATTGAATCGCGTTTCTGTCGTTTTCAATCAGCAGAATACGGCATACGTGCAATCTACAAATTACTTCAGACATACCAGCGCAAATATGGCCTGAATTCTGTTGCGGCAATTATCAATAAGTATGCGCCACCGATTGAAAATAATACTTCGGGTTATATTAATCGCGCTGCAGCTTCAATTGGTGTCGGCATTAATGACCACATCAATACCCTCGATAAGAAAACAGGTATTGCATTAGCTACTGCGATAGTTAGCGTTGAGTTGGGTTATCAGCCCTATAGCGAGGCTGCATTTGAAAAAGCGTGGAGCTTGTTGTGAATGAGATAGCTAAAGAGTTGTTAAAAATGTTGGTGAAGTATTTTATTGCTTTTATTCCAATATTTGTCGCGCTCTTTTTCGTTTACCAAAACTCAAAGTTAGAACGTGAAATTAAGTCACTGAATAGCGAATTATCGGTAAGCCAGCTACTAAACAAAGTAACCCAATCCGCAATAACTATTCACTATCAAGTATCACTCGATAACATCAAAGCAAAGCAATTAGAGGACTCAGAACATGTCAAAGTTAAGACTGTTATCAAAACAGTGCTCAAAGACAATGAGTGCGCTAATACTGCTGTGCCCGATGATGTTGTTAGTGAGTTGCGGAAATACAAAAGAGATATTGATTCCCGTTCAGCCAGTGCCGATACCAGTGCAGCTAACCGATGATTGCCCTCAGCCAGATATTCCTGAAAAAGTAGATTGGGGTGACTTCCCTCAGCTATTAGCTGACTCCATGAACTCAATAGCAAAGTGCAACTTGGACAAGAAAGCAATACGTGAAATTGAACAACAACGAGCCTCGCAATAGCGGGGCTTTTTAATAGGTGTAATTATCCCACCATTTAAGGGGGTTATCGCTATCTTGACTGCTAGGAAAGACTAGAAGCGGCTTAGCAGTATATCGCTAGGCTGCGAACCAAATCGCATTTCACCCTGTGCACCGAAAGCACATTCACATGTAAATCATCGAGCCAAAATTTAGGTAATGAGTCTTTGAGGTAATCAGTTATAGCTGATGTCGCTTCGATGGACTGATTTCCTGTTTCGGCAAGGATTCATTACTAAATCAAGGTAGACATTATGCAATATGCAACCATTGTTATTGAGAATACTCGCGTTAGAAGCAACGAATACGGAACGTACAATTTAAATGATCTCCATAGAGCTGCGATATCTGGCGGTATAGCTAAAGAGTGGCAGCGACCAAGTCAGTTTTTAAAAGCTGACGGTGTACGCGAATTTGTAGAAGAAGCAACCAGAGTGTTAAAAGTCACTCTGGAACAAAATCAAATACTTAAAGTGGTAAATGGTGGAAATAACAGAGGGACATGGGCGCATGAGATTATAGCGCTGCGATATGCGTCATGGCTTTCCGCTGCTTTCGAAGTAAAAGTGTATCAAACTTTTCGTGACTTCATTCTCGGGCACCTGAGTAAGTTTGCTCAAGCCAATAAATTAGAACTTGAGTATCAAAGCAAAAAGAAAAGAGTTAGCACCGCAGCAAGGATCATGAATAGGTGGGGTGTTGGAGTTGAGAAAAATCACCTTGAATCTCAACGTAAGCTACTGGCGAATGAAATTCAAATGACTATACCTGAGCTATTGGAGAGCAAATAATGAATGGCCCATTATATGCCTGTGATTTTTTTTGTGGTCAAGTGGCTGAAGCCTATTTGCTTTATTTAGTTTCGATATGGCGCAGACCTATTTATAAATATGAGACAGGCGATATTGAAGTCAGTAAGCCCTTTCTTCACGGTCTGCTAGATGGCTATCCAAAAGACAGAATGAACGATGGATACCGAGCTAGGTTCTATTCAAAATTACTTAAAGAGTTTGATGAGAAACCATCGAAAGGCGTCGTTATTTGTGGTGGCAAAATACCAGAGTTAAGTAAGCGCGGAATCAAATATATGAATGCTCTTGTACATGAATACGGTGACATGCTTACTGATATCGGCGTCAAGGATGACTACGGAACCCTAGTGCCACCTGACAATCATCGTTACGGACATGCAGGAGGAGCTCATTGACCAAGCAAGAGAAAGAAACTGTATCTATTCTCCAGCGCCAAATACAGCAATCACTTGAGTACATCGAATCAGGTAGAATCCATGAGGGTAGATTGGTAGCTGTACTAGTTGAACGTGAGTTGGGTAATCTGCTCAGCAAATCGAAGAAATGATAGGTCGCTCAGCGGCCTTTTTTATGCGAAAGTATAATTACTGGCTAGAGTCGCTCTCGAAAGGTGGCATCGTCGCCATCTGCCAGTATTACAATGACGCATAACTGGGCGGGGGTATCATGGAGAGAGATCAAAATAATGATATTAGATTTATTCCTTGGACAGGAACAGAATTAGAGCTTGTTTTAATCATGACGGTTGAAAGCATGAAGGTTACCATTGATTATGCAGAAAGCCGAAATATTACGGTCAGGTGTGGGCCATTTATTCGCTCATACAGCGAAATACTTTCAATAGCTCACGAATATGGCAAAAGAGAGATTCCTAAGACGATGCGCGACATACCGCTAGATATTAAGTAAATAACAAAAATTCGCAATGACCCGCCTAGTGCGGGTTTTTTATTGGGTGGAATATGAAAACAGGAACATTGGAATTACAGATTTCAGTGAAATTTAAGTGGTGGGTCAATCCATACATATCCACCCTGAAATTATTTTGCCTAACGCTTGGTATTGAACCTAACTATGACAAGGTAGGAGAATTCATCGGTAAGCAAGGCTTAATTATGGGTGATAGAATCAAGTTAAAAGAAAAGATATAACAGTAACAAAAAAGCCGCCTGTGTAGGTGGCGGCAAGGGTAGTAATGAAAAATACATTTTATGAGGTAGCGTATGAGGCAGCGAATGTTATTCGCTGATATATTAACCATACTAATTAAAAAGGTATTAATCAAGCAGCTAATTGTTTCTAAATGGTAAAACTCCAAATGCAGGTAAATTATGACTGAACTAGAATCACACCAAAAAATCCGCTTAGGTTTACTTAAGCTAACAGGCAATAACACCGCGGCAACTGCAAAGGCTATCAAGCTCATCAATGACGACCAGCTTGAATATGAGCTATTTGTGCAACTGTGGAATAGCAACAACGGCAACTTTGATAACGGCAGCGTAGACACGCTAACTAAAGTTGACGCTGTCTATCAACGAGTGCAGGAAACAAAGAAAACGTTATTTAGCGATGAAGTAGCAGAGTAGCTAATCACAAAGCCAGTTCTAAGAGCCGGCTTTTTAATTGACTATGAGGATATGATTATGGCTAAAAGACCAGATTGGGAGGCCATCGAGTCGGCTTACCGAGCTGGCGTGATGTCACTCAGAGAAATAGCTTCACAGCATGGCATATCTGAAGGGGCTATACGAAAGAGGGCAAAGAAGGATGATTGGACGCGAGACCTCAATGCAAAGATAAAATCTCGTGCAGATGATTTGGTACGCAAAGAAGAGGTACGCAAGCAGGTACGCACAGAAACAACACTATCTGAGCGCGTACTTATTGAGGCTACGGCTGAGGTTATTGCTAATGTTCGCATGGAACACAGGGGCGATATACGGCGTGCGCGAGAGCTGGCTAACGTTTTGTTTGATGAGCTATCTTCTGAATGTGCTGATGTGGCTGCTCTGAGTAAGCTGGGTGAGCTAATGTTTAATCCTGACGATAATGGTCGCGATAAGCTAAATGAAATATACCACGCAATTATCTCATTACCTGAGAGGGTAAAATCAGCAAAAGCACTCAGTGAAACACTTAAAAACTTAATTAGTCTTGAGCGTCAAGCATACGGCCTTGATGACGTTCAGCCGAATAAAACAGCTAGCCAACTATCAGATTTAATGGACAACTTATCTAAGGAATAATCATGAAGCCAGAACATCTTGCACTATTGAGAGATAAACTCTGGCGATTGAATCATCTCTACTGGATCACCAACAAAGAGGGTAAGCCAGTACGATTTAAAATGACGCCTGAGCAGCTTGAATACTTTGAAGGGATGCACACGCGAAACATTATCTTAAAGGCTCGCCAGCTTGGATTTACTACTGAGGTTTGTATCATCCAATTAGACGCAGCGCTATTTGAGGCGGCTAAATGTGCATTGATAGCCCATACGCTAAACGATGCTAAGCGACTATTCAGGGAAAAGATAAAGTATGCCTACGAAAAATTACCTGATGAAATTAAAGCGGCAAATCCAGCGAGTAACGATGCGGCTGGCGAATTGGTTTTTAGCAAAGGTGGGTCGCTTTATATCAGCACGTCATTTCGTGGCGGAACGCTCAGATATTTACATGTGTCTGAGTTCGGTAAGATATGCGCCAAGTACCCAGAAAAGGCTCGCGAGATTGTTACTGGTGCGTTTGAGGCAGTATCAAGCGATTGTTTCACGACGATTGAAAGCACAGCGGAAGGCCGAGCAGGTTATTTTTATGATTACTGCCAGTCTGCTGAGAAAGCGCAAATTCAGAGTAAGACTCTCTCTAACCTAGACTGGAAATTCTTTTTCTTCTCGTGGTGGAAGAATCTTGAGTACGCTATTGACCCTGTTGAGCCGCTACCTAAACGATTAGTTGATTACTTCGATGAAATATCTGGTAAACACGGCGTTGAATTAAACGAGCGCCAGAAAGCATGGTATTACGCCAAAGAGAAAACGCTCGGCGACGATATGAAGCGGGAATACCCGTCAATACCGTCTGAAGCATTTCAGCAATCTGTTGAAGGTGCTTACTACGCTAAGCAATTCCGCTTCCTATACGAAAATAAACGCATTGGAACACTCCCTGATAACTCACATTTACCGATTCATACGTACTGGGATATCGGCGTGGGCGACTCTACATCAATCTGGTTCATCCGTGAAGTGGGTGAGGAGTTCCATGTCATAGACCATTACTCAAACAGTGGTGAAGGTCTGCGGCACTACATGAAAGTGCTGAAAGATAAAGGCTACAACTACGAGAGTCACAATGGACCTCATGATATTGAGAATAGGGAGTTTGGCTCCGATGCTAAATCACGGAAAGAATTAGCGCGTGAGGGGTATGAAATTGACGGACAGGTTTACTCAATTCGTTTTAATGTCGTGCCAAGAGTATCGATCGACGAGGGCATTGAGGCTGTGCGTGAAATTCTCCCCCATTGTGCTTTCGATGAGCATAAATGTAGTGAAGGCATTGCTCACCTTGAAGCGTATCGCAAAGAGTGGGATGACAAGAAAGGGTGCTGGAAAGATAAACCTCTTCATGATTACACATCACACGATGCTGATGGATTTAGATATTTTGCTGTGAGTAGACAAAACGTTAAGCGACTAACCGAGAAACTAGAATTCAACTGGAACTAATATGAATACAAACGTTGATTATAAACATCCAGCGTACAGCGAGTTTTTGCCTGAGTGGGACATGATCGGCGATTGTGTTGATGGCGAGCGAGTTGTTAAGAGCAAGAAAGAAAAATATTTACCTCACCCTGCCGATAAAAAAGAAGCCGATGACAAGGATAATGAGCGATATAAGCGTTATTTAGCAAGAGCCTCGTTTCTGAATGCTACAGGGCGAACGCTTAGCGGACTACTCGGCATTGCGTTTGGTAAGCCTGTAAAAGCCAGCATTAACGGCGGGGTTGAGTATTTAGAGTCAGATATCGACGGGCAAGGCCAGCCATTGACCCAAATGATAAGGGATGCGCTATCGCAAACCTTACAGCGAGGCCGAGCAGGTCTATTGAGTGATTTTAGCGGTTCTGGTGTTCAGTCTGAGGCTAATAAAGGCCGTCCATATATTCGGTTATTTACAGCAAAAGAAATCATCAACTGGCGAGTGACTGATGGGAAAACTACGCTGGTAGTTCTCAAATATCAAGAACCTATTGATTCGGATGATTTTGAGTTGCGAATGCAAAGTAACTGGAAAGAATTGCGGCTTATTGATGGCATTGCCCATTCTCGCCTCTGGTATGAGGATGGAGATGTAAAAATTACAGAATGGACAGCGCTAAGTGACGCAAAAGGAAAGCTACTTAATGAGCTGCCGTGGTCATGGATTGGGTCAATGAATAACGACCATACGCCCGACGCTCCGCCGCTGGCAGACATTGCATATGTAAATATCAAGCACTATCAAGCCGAGGCCGATATCGCCGAATCAGCCCACACAGTTGGTCAACCGATGATTGCATTAACCGGACTTACTGATGACTGGGTAAAAAATCATTTAGCTGATGGCTTCACTGTTGGATCTCGTAAAGGTGTGCTACTTCCTGTTGGTGGCGATATGAAGTTCGCTCAGCCAGAAGATAGGAATATTCAAATCACGCTAGCAGAGCGCAGAGAGAAGCAAATGGCAATGCTAGGTGCTAAGTTGGTTGAGCGCGGAACATCCGCTAGAACAGCGACACAGGCGCAGGATGAGGCGCAGACAGATAACTCAGTGCTTTCATTGTCTGCTGGCAACGTCGAACAGGCATTTAACCGAGCGCTTAACTTCTGCATTCAGTTCGCAGGTAACGGCGAAGCGACTATCGAGCTGAACAAAGTTTACGATATCGCTCAATTAGACTCTCAAGCAATTACAGCATTACTTGCTGCTTTACAATCTGGCGCTATGCGATTGATTGACTTCGTTAAGTATCTGCAAAGTATCAATATCATCCCACAAGATGAAAAAGCCGAGGATATTATTGAAGAAATAGAACTAACACGCGCTAATTCAATGATGTAGAGGTGAATATGCAATCACAATTGATGTTAGATAACTCAATGATGATCCAAATTCTCCTAGAGCGATTAAAAGCTGGCATTGTTGATAGTGAGGCAATGCAAAGAGAGTTAAGGGCGGCAGTCGCTAAGGCTTTAGCTAATTTCTCAGGTCAGATAACATCGAGGTCAAAACTAAACGCTATCATTGCTGAGTTAAAACGAGAGTTATCACCAGTTCTTACCAGTTATTCTGAGTATTTACTGCAATCGGTTATCGATATTGGGGTTGAGTCAAGTCAGCTTGAAGTTGATAGCTTATCGCAGATAGTGACAAATGAAGTAAGCAAGCCTAGCGTCGATAAAGTTGAGAAATCTATCTTAAATGCGCCACTGGTATTAACGGCTTGGGGCGGCTCTTTATTTCTCAATAAATTCATATCCTCATGGGTAAATAGTTCTGTCCAGCAGGTGGAGAATCAAGCTGTCTTGGCAATGGCTGCCCAGAGCAACATTCAAACTCTTCAGGCCACTATTAATGGGGCTGCAATTGACAGATCGCAGGTTACAACATCAGCAATATCACGCATCACTTACAACTACCGAACAATTGCAAATACGGCCATTCAACATGCACATACTTGCGCGGCTCAGGAGTTTTATAAGGAAAATGACGATTTAATTAAAGAGGAAGAGTTCAGCGCCATACTGGACAATAAAACATCCTCTACATGCAGAGCCTTATCTGGAAATCGATATCCTGTCGGTGTTGGCCCAATGCCTCCGCTGCATCCCAATTGTCGCAGTCAACGATTGCCAATTCTTAATGACAGGTTCGCGGATTTGATTGTCACTAGCCCAGTAGGTAGGTCTGAGTGGGGAGAAGAAAATTATTATGAGTGGCTGACCCGTCAGTCTACAAAGCGCCAAGATTTAATACTGGGACCAACTAGAGGAATGCTATTTCGTGATGGTGGCTTATCTCCAGAGCGATTTGCACAGTTACAGCTACACAAAAACTTCAGGCCAATGACCCTCAAAGATATGAGGCTGCTGGCTCCTGATGCCTTCGAAAGGGCTGGAATTAAATTGAAATAACACAAACCCACCAAATGAGTGGGTTTTTTATTGTCCGCGGCTAGAGGCTGCACCATCTAAACCAGAGGTTTTACGATGTTTAAATACTTATTAACGAAAGAAGAATTCGATGCATTAACCGATGAGCAAAAGACCTCTTACAAAGAGTCTGGCGGTAATTACCAGCTCCAAATTGAAGGAATGCCAGAAATCCCTGATGTGTCAGGTCTTCAAAAGAAAATGGAAGAGCTTCTTTCGGAAAAGAAAGCTGAGCAAGAAAAACGCCGTCAAGCCGAGGAGCTTGCAAAGAAATCGGCAGAAGATCAGGCGCGTAAAAGTGGCGACATTGAGTCACTAGAAAAGAGCTGGGCAGAAAAGCTTAAAACTCGTGAAAGTGAGCTGCTGGCGCAATTGCAGGAAAAAGACACCAATTTACACACGCTATTGGTTGATAACGTGGCACAAACTCTAGCTGCAAAATTAGCTGGCGATGCGGCCCCGTTAATCATGCCTCACATTAAATCTCGTTTATCAGTAGAAGAAGGGAAAACGCGAGTCGTTGATGCTGCTGGTCATCCCTCAGCATCATCTATTGATGACTTAGAAAAAGAGTTTCGTAGTAACCCGTTATTCGCACCAGTAATCATTGGCAGTAAAGCCACTGGAACGGGAGGAGATACGCATCACCACTCAACAGGGAAAAGCACTGGCAAAACGTGGAAAGACTACACAGAGGCCGAGCGAATCCGTTTGTTTGAAGAAAACCCAGAGGAATTCAAACGCCTCGCAAAAACGCAATAATTAGGAGAGTAAATAATGGCAACAACACGTTTATCGGACATTTTCCGTGGTGACTACTATCAAGCAATTGAGCCACAGAATAGTCCCGAAAAAACAGCAGTATTCGAATCTGGGATTATTACCCGATTACCACAGCTTGATGCTATCGCTTCTGGAAGCCAAGGCACTGCAACAATTAACTACTGGAATGATTTGGACGCAAATGAAGCGCCAAATGCAACCTCCGATGATCCAGACCAAATCGGACTGGTTGGCAAGGCAAGTCAATCAAGCCTGAAATCTCGCGTTTTGTATCTCAATAAAGGCTATGGGGTTGCAGATTTAGCGGCTGAGTTGGCGAACAGCGAGCCTATGTCTCATATTCGCAATCGGTTTGGTACTTATTGGACTCGCCAATGGCAGCGTTATCTAATTGGCACAGCTCGCGGCGTCATTGGTAGCAATATCGCAAATAATGACAGCGACATGGTCATTGAGGGTGGAGAGATTATCTCAGCTAACAACTTGATTGACGCAGCATTCACTGCTGGTGATGCCGCTGATACGTTTAGTGCCATTGGCGTGCATTCCGTCATCATGAAACAAATGGCCACACAAAACCTAATCGAAACTATCAGGGATTCTGAAGGACGCATCATTTTGCAAACTTACCTCGGTAAGCCAATCTTCATGGATGACAGCCTGAAGAATGACGATGGGCGTTACCTGACAGTGTTCTTTGGTAGCGGGGCATTTGGTTATGGCAGCGGTTCGCCACATACACCAGTAGAGCTTGACCGTAAAGCATCTGGTGGTAATGGTGGTGGTGCTGAGGTGTTGTGGGAGCGTAAGACCTTCATTCTTCAGCCAGCAGGCTTTAGCTGGCTTGGAGAGGAAGACCCAAGCAAAACACCAACAAACATTGAGATTGCCAAGCCGACTAACTGGGCTCGTAAGTTTGAGCGTAAAAATGTGCCATTCGCAGCAGTATTAAGCGGTAATCCTGATGGTGCAGGTACTCGCTCAGTGAAGCAAAAAGCTGAAGCTTCAGACGGCAAATAAGACTAGTAAACAATAGGGGCTTTTGCCCCTTTAATATTCAGGCGGTCTCATGGCTGTAGAAATTACACTCGAACAGATTCAGGAGTTGCTTGATTCAATGGGCTTTGAGGCTCCTGATTTTATTATTGAATCATTTATTGCTATTGCAAATAGGATAGATGATTGTCTGGATGCTTCAAATTATACAGAAAGCACAGCAAGGCTCATTAAGCTTTATGCTGTTGTTTTGATGCTGTCATCCGCTGATGTGAGAAAAACAACATCCGAACACGCACCATCGGGCGCTTCTCGCTCTTATCAGTACTTTGATGATGGAAGAAAGCAACTTGCTAACCTGTTATCAAACTTAGATACGGCTGGTTGCACTGATGCCCTCCCCATAAGTAAACCGCTATCAATAGTGCAGTTCGACGTGTTCAGGGGGTGATATGGCTAAAATGTCACGCTGGTCATACAAGAGTGTTGCTACTGTTTATGAGGTTGATTTTGTAGGCAAGTTTAAAGATGAAATCGTCTTTGGTGAGCCTTACCTCATTGATTGTAACTGGGTGGCAACCAACGAAAAGGCGATGGATGCGAACGGTGGTGAGTTCATTTCTCGCTTAGTATTTAACACGGAATCATTCTACAAAGGTAAGCCAGTAAGATTGCCAAAGGTAGGAGATTACATTGCTCAGGGTGACACTCGCTCAATTCTAGACCCGAGAAAAGTTGAAGGTAACAGCTCAAAAATTAAAGCCGTTGATGGCTTTGATACTCGAATGTTTAGGCAAGACCCTGATTACAAAATAAGGACTTGATATGACAACGAGAGTTAGAGGTATTAACGAGGCTCGAACTGCCTTATCTAGGATTGTTGGTGATATCACAGCAAATAAAGCGACAAGGGCTATGCATAGGGCGTTAGATATAGGCGGCAGACAGGCGGCTGTTTATACGCCAATCGACACAAAGACGTTAATCAACTCAAGCTATAGGTCGGTTAGAGCGAATGGAACGATATTGACTGGGCGTGTTGGCTATAGCGCTAGTTATGCTGTTTATGTTCATGACCCTAGAGTTGTGCAAAAGTTTAAGCGTCCAACAGCCAAGAAGCTTTTCCTTGATTCAGGTTTTGAAGAAACAAGAGAAATGATCGACGCTGCGATAATGGAGGAAATGAGATTGTGATTATTGACGATTTCTTTGACTACTTAGAGCGAGGCGGATTAACTGGTGATTTTGACTTTACACAGAAATACCTATGGAACGAGAAGCCCAATTCAAAGGCGGGGCGATACTTAGTTGTACAAACGTCAGATGGCAGTGGTCGATTAGGTGAATTATCCGCTGATGATTATATCGATGTGTTAGTTATATCAGCACAGGACGATATACCTTGGGCTGCAAATAAAGCGGAATCAATACTTCAATACGTCACCAATAACCCAAGCGATTGCAATTTAAACTCAGTATTTAACATGGGTGGATTACCTAACCCTATACCAACATCAGATAACAGAGTCGTATTTAGGCTCTCATTCCGCTGCTTATCATAAACAAACAAATCTCAAACTAGGTCGCCAATGTGCGGCCTTTTTTATTTTCTATAGAAAGAGGTAAACACATGGCAGATTGCCCAGTACAAACGAACAAGCTTGTCGGGCGTAATGCGATTATTCGTATTGCGAGAGGGTGCCCCGACCAAGTTCCTGACCAAATTGATTTTAAACGCATCGGTGCTATCACAACCAAGTCTTTCGACTTATCCCCTAACGCCATCACTTCTGAAGCTGATGATACTAAGGGCTTAATCGAAAATATCGTGACTAATATGGATCTGACCATCTCATTCGATGGTGAGTACCGTAAGCGCGACAAAGATAGCGACTTTGGTCCATTAAAGTTACTCCAAGAAATCCCGAAAGAAGTGCAACTCGGGCGCCAACCGGCTTACTGGGTTCAGATGGACTTCACTGGCGAAGATAGCATCGTGTTACAGGGTTACTTCGTGTTTACGTCTTGGTCTTCTGAGTTCCCCGCGTCTGAAATTGCAACATACTCCGGCGAGCTAAAAGTATCTGACGCTGACTCGGTTGATTGGCTGGTTGAGGAGGTAGCGGTAACAGGGGTATCCGTCACTCCAGCAACACTAAACGTAAAAGTAGGTGAAACAGTAACTTTTGCAGTTAACTTCCAACCAACAGATGCAACCAATAAAAACTATACGGTTGTCAGTGATAAGACCAACTTTGCAACGGTAAGTAAATTGGTGAATGTTGTCACTGTCACTGGTGTTGCAGCAGGAACAGCAAATATCACTGTCACATCAGAAGATGGTGCAAAAACCGCTAAGTGCGCGGTCACTGTCACAGCTTAATATTACAAAGGGTGCTTATGAGCGCCCTTGATAATATCAGGGGGAAATATGACAGCAAGAAAGGAATACGGCGAGTTTACGATATCAACGCCCGATAAAGATTATTTGTTTAGACCGTCATTTGATGCAATGACGAGAGTGGGAGCGCCAGAGCAGATTGTTAACGCATTTACTTTGCTGAGCGGTGCAGAAGTTCAAACGTTAATTGCTCGTGCTATACAGGCTTATGGCACGGTTCCTGAGTGGTTATTTAAAGCGCTAAAAAAGCCAACATACGGACGCAGTGTTTTATCTACATCAATGATGATAATGCAAGCTTGCTGTAATGATGATTGCGATGAGCTGATAGGCGAATGGAAACCCAGTAAAAAAGGCGTTATTTATAAGCTGGGTAGGGTGCCAATTACAGATATCATCGTACTGGCTCGTGAGCTAATGACCCACGGCATTATCGGTAAAGCTAAAGTTAGGAAGCTTCAGCGTAACGAGGGTAATAATGAGTTTACTGATACTTTCCACGCGATTGAATATATCACCGCTGCCCGCGCTCACTTCGGTATGAGTCGTGAAGAAGCAGAGCAGCTAACTATGACTGAGTTCGTCATGATGCTAAAAGCCAAATATCCAGACGAGAAAGGTTTCACTCGTAAAGAGTACGACGAAATCATGAAAGCCGATGACCAGCGCAATGATGAGTTGGCGACTGGTAAGCGTAGACTGGTTAGCCGGAAGTAGCTTTGTGGCTACCTCTTAATCCCTAATTTTTCTTTAACGACTTCCATCTCTCGTTCAAGCTGGAATATGCGTTCAGCAGCATCGGATATCGTTAAAACTTCAATATGAGAGTTTCGCATTATCCAATATTCGATAGCTGCGACCATCTCTTGATTAGCTGACCGATTATTAAATTCCGCTAACTCTTGAATTCTATCTTTTAAATCAGTCGGTAATCTGAGGTTCACCTGCGGATGCTTATATTTTCTTTCCATGCCACCTATCCTCAAAAACTCTCATTCTAGATAGGTGTTTTTTAGGTATCAGTGCGTACCTAATAGGTATAATTGTATATGTATACAGTGGTTTGATATCCAAAAATAACCTTTACAACCGAAATAGCTGGAATATACTGTATATAAATACAGTTACATTTGGTGGCATATGAATCTAAAACTTATCGACTCCGAGTTATCGATCAGTATTCCATTGTTCCTAAATCGAGTTCCTGCTGGCTTCCCTTCACCAGCGGCTGATTACATGGAAGATAGAATCGACCTAAACCGCGCGCTCATTAACGACCCAGTTAGCACGTATCTATTACGAGTTGAAGGTGAGTCGATGATTGATGCAAATATAAACGATGGTGATGTTGTTATTGTTGATAGCTCAATCACTGCGAAAGACAATGACATAGTAATAGCTAGTGTGGATGGGGAGTTTACTGTTAAGCGGTTGAAGCTAAACCCGCCTATGTTAATGCCAATGAATCCTGACTTTAAGCCTATACGCATAGGCGACATGCAAGACTTGCAGATATTCGGAGTTGTGACCTATATCATTCATAAGGCTATGTGAAGCCAGCCTTGAAGGACGGAAGCGGGAAGCAAGCGAGAGTAAAAGATATTTTAATTAGCTAATTTATTATTGTGCTTAAATTTTTAGCAAAAAATCAACATAGCAAAAATAATTAAAACTTTAAGTTATTGAAAATAAAAAAATTAGTAATAATGATTACTATTGTTAGCTAATGTTGTAATTAGCTATCTGTTGACGCTAATTTCCTTATTAGCTAGAATCAAGCTTCCCAATTGAGAGGTGATTATGGATAATAAAAAAAGAGCTAAGAAGGCGTCAGCAATATCAGCAATCGTTAGGTCTGCCCCAAAGGCAACTCATACTGGCATGATGGCAGCTAACGGAGTGCAGTGCGCTGTATTGCCTGATGGAAAGCGAGTGGTTTCAATGCAGGGCGCAGGGGGATTGGCGGAGACCTTCGGTGTATCAGTTGGTTCAAAAATGCCAAGATGGGTCCCAGGTGGCGAGGATGGGCAGTTGCCGTATGTTTTGCAGGCAAATGAATTGTCCGAGTTTATACCCGAAGATCTCCGTGATGAGCTATCTCAGCCTATTGTATATAGAACGGGAGGAGGCTCGGCATACGGCATAGATGTAACCCTTCTTCCAGCCATATGTGAGGTTTGGATAGAGGCGGATAAAGCGGGGGTTCTTAAGCAAAGAAACCATATCAACACTGCCAGAAAGGCGAATGCACTGTACAAGGCTTTAGCCAGAGTTGGTGCGATTGCTCTTGTTGATGAGGCGACTGGGTATCAGAGGGATAGAGAAAGAGATGCCCTTGCTAAAATACTTGAAGAGTTTGTCTCAAAGGAGCTGCAGCCATGGGTAAGGACGTTCCCAGCAGAGTACTATGAAGAGCTATGTAGAATACGAGGGATCCCTTACCCGCCACCAAAAGGAAAAAATAAATTCCCATTATATATCGGAGAAATAACGGGGCAGATCATATACGATAGGCTAGCTCCTAATCTAAGAGAGGAATTAAAGGCAGAGGCAAAAAAAACAGGGAAAAAATCCAAGCTTCACCAGCACTTAACTAGAGAAATTGGTCACCCAAAACTAGAAAAAAGACTTGAATCCATAGTGACAATTATGAAGCTGAGCAAGGATTACGATGATTTTAAAGAAAAGTTAGATATAGTTCATCCAGCATTTCCCGTTATTGAGCATGACGCCAAGGATTAACCTTGGCACCCCCACAAACCAACCCACTCCGGTGGGTTTTTTATTGCCTGAACTCTGCATCTACCATATTATCCATTGAGCTTAAGCTAAACTTATTAAGGCAATGGAATGAATAAATTACTAGCGTGTTTTTTTAGTATATCTATTTTAAGTTCTACTGGGTGCGTAACTGCGGCGGTTTGGGATTCTAACGCTGCAAAAGAGACCAAAACAAGGGTGAGTGTTGATTTAAAAGATAATATTGCATCGGCGTTTGAATATAAAGATATTAGCGTCAAAAATAAACTAACCAATCAAAAATTAAAAGATATTGAGCTTCCTACCTCAGGCTATGGTTTTTTAGGTGATAAATATATTTATATACTGACTAATGGCTCCGCTGAATTAATAGAATTAAATGAGTTGGTTAAAGTAATTCCATTGTCAGCATTTAATAACCCTGAGGGAGTTATCAGAATAGAGATAAAGCCAGATGAGCGCAGAGAAGGATTAGTAAAATTTAATGACGACTACTTTGTTTATATAGATAAAAAGTACACGTTAAGCCCGGAGCAAGAGGAAAAGCTTAAGGATTTTGGTTTTAGTGAAAGGCGATTTGATAATGATAAGTCATGGGTTAAAACAATCCCGATAAGTGGCTATCTATTCGATAGAAATGGAATAGCTCTTCCATCAGCACCTAATGCTAAGTTAAACCAACCATATAAGGTTGAGTTTTATACTACAGAGAAATACGAATCGCTTAGTGCTGGCAAATTAGCTGGTAATGTCATGATTACACCATTTACTATTGCTGCTGATATTATTGCGACGCCAGTGTTACTTATAATGTATGCGAAGTATGTGAATAAGTAGTGAACAGATAGCAAAAACATTGGTTAGGTCGCTTATGCGGCCTTTTTGTTCACTTCAATTTACACTCCCGCTAAGCTACCATTACTGAAACTAATTGATGGGATGGTGATATGAACAAGAATGAACTTATGGAATATATTCAGAGTAATTATGGTGTTGAAGCTGAGTTTCCGTGGGCTAAGTTCCCAAGTTACATCATTTATAGGCATAAAAATAATTCAAAGTGGTTTGCACTAATCATGGATGTCCCAGCTAAAAAATTATATGAAGGCGGGACTGAGGATGTAATTGATATTATAGACTTGAAAGTTCCACCTGAATTAGTAGGGTCTTTGCGGTTAAAAGAAAACATTTATCCTGCATATCATATGAATAAAGAACACTGGATTACTATAAAGTTGGATAGTGGCTTTCCTGAAAATGAGCTTAAGGCATTGATTGATGACAGCTTTAAGTTGACTGCATAGTAACTAGTCTAGAATGATAGCCAAATCTAGCCCGTCCTTGGGCTGTGCTTGTTATCTCAACATGCTCCTTGATTGGGGATTTTTGCATTAAATTGTTACAACTATTTGTTAATATTAAATCATTAGCATCATTTAATATGTACTAAATTAATTTGTTAGTACTGTCATCATGTATGGGAATTGTAATGTGTTCTTGGGGGCTAATTGGTTACTAATAACTTTGAAAAAATAAAAGCTTTCATTGATAAAAAGCTTTCAGCATATAACATTAATTTTATTGAAGATCATCAAATGTTAACGTTTGATTTTGAAGGTTCTATGGAAGAGCTTTCAGATAAATTATCGCCTGAAATTATATTAATACCGAAAAAAAACAAATTCTTATCATTTCAGAGCAAGAGAACGGCTAGCCTTGAATGGATGTCTGAAAAATATGGGATTTCAACGACATATATAGAGCCTAACAGAGTCATGGTTATAGTGACTGTATGGTGAATATCCAGCTCTTGCTTGGTGTGGCAAGCATCCTAAGGAAAGATGACTTAAACTAATTGATGGGATGGTGAGATGAAAGGATGTGTAGTAACTAGCTTGCTAATAATGATGTGCTTTGATTCTGTTGCTGAAAGTAATAAAAATACCGCTCCATTCGGGTTTAAATGGCAAGAATCGGTAGATAAAGTCAAAGAAAGTATTTCTGGCAATTACATCATTGTTAGCGAGGAAATTAGTTGCCCAATAAGCAAGTTAAAACTAATTAAGGCTAATGAAGAATATGCAGGCAGTTGGGTGTATGAATTAGGGTTCTTTACTCCAAGGTCAGGCGATAAGTTCATTGGATTGAACGAGGTTAGCTATAGCAAATCATCAAAAGATAAAAAAGCTATTGATGAGGATTTTAAAAATGTACGGGCTGAGCTCACAAGCCGCTATAAAGAAAAAACCAACGAAAACAATACATCAGATGAAATGTCATTCACCTATGATAGTCCTTACGTAACTGGTTTACTCGCATACGAGGATGGCTATGCAGGATGGCAGGTAACCGCGATTGTACTAAACACGCCGACTTTAGATAGAAAAGAGTGGGCAGAAGTGTACGATAAGGCAAAATCTCAGTGCTTTAAGCAGTAAGGTAAATAGTTGGTACTAATCTCAGCCTAGCCCACACATAGCCCACGGATGGGCTTGTAATCCAGATCACACATTACGCCTCTTAACTGAGGTCTTTTGCTTTGTTTTGCACCCACCTCGGGCTATCATAAATTAAATTAATAAAAACTGAGGTGAGGGTGGGATGAAAAGAATATTAGCAGTGGCTGCGGTGGTTGCTTTACTGGCTGGGTGTGGTGGTGAAAAATCAGCTTCAGATAAAGTTATGGAATTTGTAACCACAGAAAATACAGAATTGCTGTCAAAGTCAAAGATAGCAGCATGCACCCCTGAAGGGATTAAAAAAATAACATTTATAGATAAAAATGTACTACCAACAACAAATGACTATTACAAATTAAGTGATTATCTATATGGGAAGTCAGATTATAGCATTGTGTCAGAAAAGAAAGATGGCGACTCATATATTGTAAATATTAAATGGACGTACCCTAAAGCTATAGATGATGCAAAGTCATTCATAGAAGCTGATAGTCCGTACGCAAGCGAAAGAGATAAAAAAGATTTAGAAAACCTTAAATCACTGTATGAAAATGGCAGGCTGAACAACCTAGAATACACAGAGCACACCATGGAATGGACGGTTCTTAGCGATGGAATAGATCCTAATTTGACGGATGGAAATATAGAAGCTTGCTCTAAGTAAATAAAGAAAATACATGAGCTCAGCCCTGCCAATCGGCGGGGTTTTTTATTTTAGCTAAAGGCTCACACATTTGTGTGGGCTTTCTTTTTTTAAAGAGGTCAGTTATGGCAGAAAGTCAAAGTGTTGGCGGTATTCATTACGATGTAGCTATGGATGTTAAGCCGCTGTTATCAGGAGAAAAGCAGGTTTACACAAGCCTAGACCGCATGGAAGGAAGCTTTAATAAAGCATCTAAATCCATAGACTCAGCCGAAAAATCAATGTTCTCATTTTCAAAGGCAGCAGTGGCGGTAACGTCTGCATTGTCTGTTGGTGCTATTGTCCATGCGGTTGATGAGTGGGGGCAAATGGCGGCGCGTATAAAAATGGCGCTAAAGTCAACGGAGGGTGACATTGAAAAGTATGGCGCAATACAAGAGCGATTCCTTGAGATAAGCAACAGGAATGGTAAAGCAATAGAGACGGTGCAATCTCTTTATGCTGGCTCAGCGTCGTCAATGAAAGAACTGGGATATAACACCGAGCAAACAGTTGATTACATTGAATCATTATCATCTGCCTTTACTGCAAACGCTACAGGAACACAACAGACTGAATCAGCAATGAATTCCCTTAATAGGGCGATGGTCGTAGGAACTTTGCGAGGCAATGACTGGCATTCCGTTTTAAATGCTACGCCTTCAGTTGTTGGTGATATAGCAAAAGAATTATCTAGATTGCGTGGTGGAATTACTGTAACTGAAAATGAAGTTAAAAAAATGGCGATGGAAACAGGTATTTCCATGCAGCTTTTTTCAGATGCAATGATCCATGCGCGAGAAGAAAACAACGCTCTTGCCGACTCGATGGACAATACTGTTGCCGATGGATTCACAAAACTAACCAACTCAGCAAAGGCATACTTTGGCGAGCTTAATCAGAGTTTGGGCGTTACAAGATCTGTATCGGCTGGCTTCGCCGTACTTTCTAATAACTTCGATAGTGTTGCTGTTGCTGCGTTGGCTTTAGCAGCGGTGATGACTGGAAGATTGGCTGGTGCGATGGCTGTTAGTATTCAAAGCAAGCTAGGCTCAGTGGTTAGCGCCAGAAAACTAGTTATTGCTGACGCACAGGCAGCAAAAGCAGAAGAACAATTGGCGTTAGCAAGTTTAAGGTCATCAAATGCAGCAAAACAGAGAGCATTAGATGAAGTAAGACTAGCTCAAATGATGAAAACATCTGCAATTGGTGCAGATCAGGTCACAGCAGCAGAGGCTAGGTTATCAGCAGCAAGACAGAATGTATCCGTGGCCGTGTCAAATTATAATAGATCTTTAACCGCTCATACAGCAGCACAATCAGCATCAGCAGCAGCGGCGGCAAGGGCCAGCATTACAATCGGGGGTGCATTGCGTGGCGCGCTAGGATTAGTTGGCGGGCCTGTTGGTTTTGCGGTTCTTGCGGCGTCAGGATTATTTTATTTTAGTCAGAAAGCAGAAGAAGCCAAAAGCAATGCGAACAACCTAGCAGATGGTGTGAACAATTTAATTTCTAAGTTCAAAGAAATGACCAAGGTTCAAATTGGCGAAGAGATAGGTAAGGCCAACAAAGAAATCCCAGCCCTCCAAGATTCAGTTAAAGAGGCTCAGAAAAAATTCGATGACTTAACATCAAAAATAGCAGCCTACAACAATGAAATATATAACTTTGGGGAAAAAACTCGTAGAGGCAGGGAAGCATCAGAAGCACTGAAATTAACTTTAAATGATCAAGCAATTGCGGCGGGTGAGCTTGAAAAAGCGAAACAAAGACTCTCGCAAACTGAAAGCTTTGTCACTCTTGGAACTGCTAAATTTAATGGCGAGTTACTGACTGGTGCAGAGTTATTAACAAAGCAAGCAAATAGTATCTTACCAAACGCAGGCGCAGCCCTAAGAAGTTATGGATTAGATTTAGACAATGCAACCAAGAGCAAGCAAAAATTCAACGCACAAAGCCTAATGCTGGATTTTGGAGGAGAGCAAGGCGAGGCGCTTAAAAAGAAAATAGAACGTGACTTGGCTTTATCTAAGGTTGACGGGGAAGCAAAAGTTAAATTGCAAGTTAGATTTGCTGCATCTGATGCAGGGGTAACTGATGAAAAAGCAATTGAGAGGCTGCAAGAGAACGCAATCGCCACTTTTAATAACAATGAAGCCAAAAAGGAAAGCGTAAAGCAAACCAAAGTATCAACCAAAACCACAGATGAGGCAGGAGAAGCACTTAAACGCTTACAGACCGAGCTAACCCGACTCAATCAGGGTTATGCTGAAGGCTCACTCGAATTGGCGCAGTATGATGCGGCACAGGCATTGGGTGCTAAAGCCTCACCAGAGCAAATAGCATTAGCAAAAGAACGTGCCAAATCTATTTGGGAAGTTCAGGCGGCCACAAAGGCAGCAGCTAAAGCCGAGGAAGATAGAAAGAATAGTCAGGCCAACTTCACCTCTCTACAAGAAAGCGTTTCACCAGTGACAGCAATTGATAATCAATTTGCTAAACAGATGGAACAAATCAACCAATACAAGCAACTTTACCCACAAAGCATCGCTGAAGCTGAGGCGTTAAGATCTCAAATCGAGGAGCAGTATCGACAGAAGAGGATGGACGCACAGTGGCAGGAGTTAAGCAACGCTAGTTTAGGCTACAACATGCTTACATCGGCGGTAGATTCTTTTGGTGGTAATGCATCGAATGTGATTACTGGTCTGGTAACAGGCACAATGTCAGCAGCAGATGCAGCGCGCTCATTGGGTAACACAATGCTAAATAGTGTTGTTAACTCAATCGTGCAAGTTGGCGTTGAGATGCTGAAAAACTTCATCATTGGGCAAACCATGGGCAATGCCGCAGCCGCTGCATCAGCTGGTCAAGCAACACTAGTTGCCGCCGCTTGGGCACCCGCCGCTGCTTTATCATCACTGGCAACAATGGGGGCAAATGCCACTGCTGCTAATGCTGCGATAGCTGGAACGATGGGAATGACCAAGGCGTTGGCGGTTGCAGGTGCTAGATATAACGGTGGGCCAGTCGGAGCTGGTCAGATGTACCAAGTCGGTGAGGGCGGTAAGCCTGAAATATTCAAAGCCAGCACCGGAAAGCAATACATGATCCCCGGTGATAATGGTCGAGTTATATCGAATAAGGATTTGTCTGGTGGTGGTAGCGGAGGGGTGACAATTCAGCAAGAGAATTATTTCACAATACATACGACAAATGGCATTCAAGAGGATGAAATGAAAAGGTTAAAAGAAATGGTTAAATCAACTGTGCATTTTGAGATTAAAGACCAGCAGAGGTCAGGCGGGCTATTAAGTTAGAAAATGCGGCCTTTGACACCGCACATGCTTTTACCTTATAGATAGTCCTTAATATTCATCTTTAATTTTGCGGCTGAAATTTCAGTTATTTCTTTGACTGTTTTATTTTCAATGTCATTAATAAACAAATGAAGTTTATGGCTAACATTGCCACTATAAATAAGAACTTCAACATTAGGGAACTCATCAGAAAATTCAATTCCATCAACAGGTGCATATATGCGTATATCACTAAGACTAAAAGACATTACAACCTCTCTACAATAAACATTAACATTAAATTAAGTTTATATATTAGCACAACAAGGAGCCAATCTTGACCCCAATATTCAATTGGGTGCCTCAGAAAGATTTCACTGTCACAGAAACCCCTAATGTATCCGTTGTCACATTCGGTGATGGCTACGAACAGCGCCAGCAAAAAGGTATTAATCCCATACTATCTAAATACTCATCACTGGTTTTTATTGGTGTGGATGGGCTATGCGGTAAATCCAATATAGCAAAAGAGGTAAGGGCTTTTTTAAAGGTGCGTGGGGCTGTGGAATCTTTTCTTTGGACACCGTCAGATACAGAGATACAAAGCCGCTATGTGTGTCGTAGTTGGTCCTATTCGAAAAACGGAACGATTCACAAGCTAACAGCGGATTTTGAAGAGGTTGCCCGATGAGAGACATTCCAAAGGAAATGATAATTCCCACAGTAGACGCCGGAGTTACAGCGATTCTAGACCTGTTTGAGTTAGATCTTCAAAACCTTGGTGGGGATATCATTCGATTTTATGGCGGCGTGAATGAGAACTACGAAAACCTAATTTGGCAGAATAAAGAGTATCAAGCATATCCAATTAAAGCAGAGGGATTTGAACTTAAAACAGCAGGAACATCAGCAAAGCCAACGTTAACAGTAAGTAACTTGTTTGGGTTCGTTACTGGCTTAAATAATGACTTTAACGACATTGTTGGCGCTAAGTTAAAGCGTAGACAAGTGCCAGCAACAGCGCTTGATGCTGTTAATTTTAAGAGTGGAAATCCTGACGCGAACCCGACTCTTGAAGCTATATCATGGTACATCATTGATGAAATGACGGAGGAAACATTTGAACAGGTTACTTATGTTCTAGCGTCACCCTCTGAGAGCGATATAGCAATCATCCCAGCAAGAACAATACTCGCAGATATTTGTACGTGGGTGTATCGCGGAGAGGGCTGTAGATATGATGGGAAACCCGTGGCTAATGAATTTGATAAACCAACATCAGATCCACTAAAAGATAGGTGCTCTCACTCCAAAAAAGGCTGTCGTCTCCGTTATCCTAAGCCAGAAGTTCTGCCGATTGGGCTATTCCCGAATAGTAACAAGGTGGGGTGATGCTTGAGAAAGAATGCATTAAATATGCCGCTGAGAGCCATTTAGAGCAGTGTGGATTGATTATTGATAATTCATATCTATTCAGATGTAAAAACACTCACAGCGAGCCTGAAAAGCATTTTCGTATCTGTGGTGAGGATTGGTCAGAAGCTGAAAAACTTGGCGAGATAACAGCGGTCTTTCATTCACACCCACAAAGTAGACTTGCACTATCAGCGGCAGATAGAAAGCAACAACTGATGACAGGGCTTGATTGGTGGATTGTTAGTGATAACAGATTGCGAATATTTAAACCTATTCCTCACCTACTCGGTCGTCACTTTAAACACGGAACTAATGATTGCTACACGCTATTTAGAGATGCTTATCACCTGTGTGGCGTAGATTTGCCTGAGTTCAAAAGGTCGGATGGTTGGTGGCTGCGAGATGAAAATCTCTATCTGAACAACTTACCAAACAATGGGTTCTATCAAGTCGATATCGCTGACATTCAACCACTCGATATCATCATTAGGTTGCCGTTTTATGGGGCTAATCCTAGTCATGCCATGGTCTACCTCGGTGACAATATCGTTATTCATCATGACTGTGCTGGTCACTTAAGTAGGAGAGAGGCCATTAGGCAAGGACACTGGCGCACGACACATTCAATTTGGAGACATGAAAATTGGTTAAATTTGAATTCGGAGGGCATCTTCGAAGATATTTTGGCGACCTCGATATGAGCGCAGACAGCATTAGCAGGGGCTTAAGAATACTGTTTGGTCAGAATATTGAGTTTAGAAAAGCGTTCACGCAATCACAAATGCACATCAGCATCAACAATCAAAATGTCCATTCAGATGAGCTTTCCTTTCATTTTGAAAGAGAACTTCCAGATAACACCACAGTTAAATTCACTCCAATTGTTGAAGGTGCGATTGCCGGAGGTATTGCAACTTGGGTTGTTGTTGGGTTAGTCGCAGCATCAGTCGCTTTGTCACTGTATACGTTATTTCGAACACCTAACAAGCCGTCATCAACTGATGCTCAGTCAGACAAGATAACAAACAACTCATTTTCTAGTGCTGAAAACCTTGTTGGTCAGGGTAGGCCAGTACCTATTTTACTCGGTGAAATGGTTGTGGGTAGTAATGTGATATCGCTTGGTATCGACACATCAAATAATAAAGATTGGGATATTTCAATAAGTTGAGGTCAATATGTCATCAGGTGGAGGTAAAGCAAAAACACCCGTACTTCTCAATGACAATTTAAAGTCAAAGCAGTTTTTACGTGTGCTCGATTTGATATCTGAGGGGCCAATATATGGCCCTGTCGATACTGAACATATGTCATCAATCATGCTCAATAAAACACCTGTTACCAACAAGAGTGGTGATGTCAGCATTAACGGAGTGGCCGCCGCTTGGCGAAATGGCTCTGAGTATCAAGAGCCCATCAACGGTTTTGATTACTTAGAATCAACAGTAATGGTCAGTAATGAAGTGACAAAAGAAACGCCACTTGTTAGAACCATTACAAATCAAGAGGTAACTAGAGTTCGCCTAAATATCGGGGTCAGCAGCTTAGTAAAGACCGATTCAAGCGGTAATCAAGAAAACAGTTCTGTGCAGATGGCGATTGAAATCAAATCAGGCAGCGGTGGTTATGTCACACAAAAAATAGTCACGATAGGACCCAATAAGATCTCAGGTGAGTATTTAGAAGCTCATATCATTGAAGCACCAGAGAAGAAACCATTTGATTTACGCATTCGTCGAATCACAGAAGATAGTAAATCAGATACGCTACAAAATGGCACTATCTGGAACAGCTACACAGAGATAACGGATGATCGGCTATCATATCCATTCTCAGCTATCGTTGGTGTTGTGATAGATAGAGACCAATTTAAAGACACTCCGACACGTAACTATCACTATCGCGGGGTCATTGTTGATGTACCTGATAATTATGACCCGATTAATCGAACATATAACGGAGTCTGGCTTGGCGGTTTTAAACAAGCGTGGACAAACAACCCTGCGTGGCTTTATCGAGCGCTAATAAAAAACAATCTATACGGATTAGCAAAGCGTGTTGGATATGTTGATATCGATGATGGGCGTTTATATTCTTTATCTCAGTTTAGCGATCAATTAGTGAATGACGGTTATGGTGGTAAAGAACCTAGATTTACGCTCAATGCATACTTAACAAGCCAAGAAAAAGCAAAATCTGTACTTGATAAAATCGCATCTTCTCTTCGCGGTTCATCCGTATGGGATGGCTCCTACTTTTCGATGCTTATTGATATGCCATCTGACCCAGTCGCTCTCATTACAAATTCAAATGTCATTGATGGCAAGTTTACTCGTAACTCTACACCTAGCGACGAGCGATATAATGCTGTCATCGTGACGTGGGTTGACCCAGACAACGGATGGGAAACATCAAAAGAATATGTCTCTGATGATGTATCCATTGCTAATGACGGCTACAAAGAGACAACAATTGAAGCATTTGGCTGCACAAGTCGCGGTCAAGCTTATCGAGTTGGGAAATGGCTACTTGAAACGTCATTAAGAGAAACGGGTAAAATATCGTTCTGCATGGCGCGTGATGCGATTTCATTTATGCCATGTGACATTGTAGAAATCGCAGACAATCAACACATCGGAACCAGAGTTGGTGGTCGTGTTGTTTCGATGAATAAGCGCGTAATCACTGTTGATTCTGCAATCGGACTACAAGAAGATGCATTGACTCTATCAATGATGGGAGGTAACGGAAAGCCCGTGCAGTTTGATATTGATTATATCGACGGCGATAAAATTCACTTACTTTCAGAGCCTAGTTATTTCAAAAAGCATTCACCGTTTATTGTTGCTGCAAAAAACCTCAAGCCAAAACTTTATCGCATCACCAGCGTTAAAGAAGAGGAGAATAATAGTAGATACAAAATTACAGCAACAGAACACAACCCAAACAAACAGGCAATTGTTGATGAGGGCGCAGTGTTTGAGCAGCCAACAAACACCATCAATGGCTATCGAGCACCATCTATTGAGCGTTTGTGTATAATTAACGTCAACAGCGCAACGGTACAAGCAACAGTCTCTTGGGAGTCATCAACAGTAACTAAAGGCCTGTCATTTGAAGTGCGTGTATATGATAACACTGGAAAAGTTGTATTTGAGGATGATACGGAGCTGTTTAAATATGACTTTTTTGGGCTTTCTTCTGGTAATTATTTTGTAGGTGTGAAAGCTAAAATAATCAATGGCATGAAAGGTGCTGAGTCTCAAATCGAGATGAATATAGGTGCACCACCAAAACCAACCCATATTCAAATTGACTCTGTACTATTTGGTGTTAAAGCAACTCCGTACATATCAATGGACAACTCAATCAACACTATGTTTGAGTTTTGGGGAAGCGAGCAAAAAGTTACCAATATTAGCGAGATAGAAACAAAAGCGAAACGCTTAGGACGTGGTTCATTTTGGATCAAAGACGGATTAAAAGAGGGGCAGCAATACTGGTTTTACATTCGCTCTATAAATCCATTCGGTGTGTCTGAATTCGTTGAAGCGACAGGAAAGCCCGATAATGTTGTAAGTGATATCTTAGCCGAAGTTGGTGATAAGTTCCTCAGCACCGAAGCTGGCAAAATCATGCAAGACCAAATCGGTGATATCGCACTCGAACAGCTAGAAATCAAACACGACATTATTGATATCAACGATAAGACTGTTGCGCTTGATAACAGAGTCGTGCAAATCAACACGGATGTCGGGATTGTCAGCGAAGCTGTGTTGCAGAATACGATTTTTACGACTCAATTGAGCTTTAAAATCAGTGAAGAGAAAGCTGATCGCAAAGCTGAAATATTTAGGCTTGAGCAAGTGCAGGTTACGGATAGAGAAGCTGCTGCACGCTGGCAAGAGCAAATTAGTGTCAGTGTCGCATCAAACACGTCATCAATCCTCGAAGTCAAAGAAGCGCAAGCGACTTATGAGGAAGCAAGTGCTAAGCAAATCAATCAAGTGAAAGCGGATGTTGAAGGTGTTACAGGGCGTGTCACAGAAGTTGAAACAGCAACGGCAACGCTAACAGAAGCACAAGCTAAGTTTGAGCGCAGCACTATTGCTCAATTTGAAGAGCATCAAAGCTATATTACTCACATCGAAACGTCAGTATCAAACGTCGAAATGTCAGTATCAGAAGCACTGATGCAAACAGCCGCACAATTTACTTCCCTGAGTGATAAACAGCTTAAATCCGAAGCGAAAATCACGAAGAATGAGAAAGCCATTGCGACAGAAACTGAAGCGCGTGCAGAAATGGGCGTGCAGATTGACGCTCGCTTTAATGATGCTGAGGGTGCAATTGTCAGACTCGATGAAGCTCAAGCCGAGCAAGATAAATCACTCGCTAAAACAACTGAGCAACTCCGCGCAGAAATCAAAATTGGTGACGATAAGTTACAAGAAGGTATCGACGAGCAGGTCCGTGAATTATCGAAAGTCAGCAGCAGTATAGACGAGCAAAAACTCGTTATTGCAGAGCTCGATAAAACGCTAACAGAGGTTACGCAGCAATCAGCATCACGCTTTGATGATAACGAAGCATCAATCAACAGCATCCAGCGTACGCAAAGTGATACTGAGATGTCTCAAGCTGAAACGGCTATGCAGCTATCTGCTCAGCAGTTTGACCAGAGTACTCAACTGCTACGTGCAAGAGCATCTATCATTCGTATTGATAAAGCTGTTGCTGATAATGATCGCGCTTACGCTCAGACATTTGAGCAAATTTCGACTCAATTCAACGATGTTAATTCTAGTATTACGACGCTTAAGAAATCAGTTTCTGATAATGAAAAGGCTCAAGCGGAAACAAATGAGCTCATTAAATCGGAAATTGGGGATAACAAGTCGGCTATAGAACTTCGTGGCCAGACTGTATTCGATCACCAAGGAAATGGTTCGGCAGTTTATACAATCAAGACGGGCATTTGGTGGAATGGTCAATATTATGACGCCAAATTTATGATGGGCGCTGAAGTTAAAAATGGCAAAGTCGTTACACAGATTGGTTTTAGTGCGGATACCTTCGGTATTTTCAATCCCAAAAGTGGCAAGTTAGAACCTGTTTTCTTTGTCGAAAACGGACAAGTATTTATCAATGACGCATTCATTAATCAAGCGACAATCGAAAAGCTATTAATTGGCTCGACGATTAAATCTAAAAACTGGGAGCCTGCTGCCAAAAAGGGTCTTATGTTGGATTTTGAAAAAGGAAAGTTAATCGCAAATGACGCTGAAATTACGGGAACTATCTACGCTAAGGATGGGGAATTTAATGGCACTGTCTATGTTCATAAGCTCATCGGTGATAATGCAACAGCGACGGTATACAAGCAAGTCACAAAAAGAGAAACCCACGGAAATACATATGACCAAGCTATTGAAACCTCGGTTATTTACGTAGGTGGCATGCCTTATGATGTTGATTTATTAATGCCAACCATGCAGTTTGAGTCTACGGGCTCATATACAGATGCAATAGCAAATGCGTATGTTAGCGTCATTATTGATGGTGTTACATACACACCGCAAACGACGACAGTAAAAGGGGGCAAGGATTGGAGTTTAATATGTTCATTATATGTGACAATTCCAGCCAGCAAGAAAGATGTGAAGATTACAATTAAGTATATTACATATCATAGTGGAGGATGTGACACAAAAATTCATCCCGCAATGATAATCGCATGTAAGCATAATTCATCCTCATTTAAATAATTCAAGAGTCATACACAAGACGCCGCTTAATTGCGGTTTTTTTACGTCCAAATTTTAAGGAAATACTATGTATAGCACGGGTAAAATCACAACAACAGCAAACAACACAAAAGTCATTGGTACTAACACAAAGTGGAAAGATAACAATTCACTCGTCTCACCAGAGCAGGTTATTTTAATTCAGAACGGCGCAACTATTTACATTAACAGTATTGCATCAATTCAAAGCAATACTGAAATGACATTAAGCTTTCCAGTTCCTGCTGCTGTTAAAGATGCGACATATAACATCTTAACAACCATGGTCCATTCCGTATCAGACGCCGCAAATAAAATCGTCGCAATGAATAATGCTAACGTGCAGTTCAGCGACATACTGAATCGCTGGGCAACAGAAACGGGCACAATTACGGTTACATTACCGGATGGAACTACTCAGCAACTACGCACAGCGAAAGAGCAAGATAAGCTGTTAGATGGAAAGTTGGACACAAATAAACCTGAAGCAAAAGGAGCGTTAACAATAAAGGCGGTAGATGATTACGCAGGACTCACACTAACAAAAGGGTCTGATGAGCGCGTGAAGTTAGAAACGTTAGTTGATTCAGCAACAACAGCGCTAAATATTGTTTATAGAGATGCTGCAGGTAAAAACGTCTCAATTGTGGGTATACCGAAAAAGTCGGGTATAACGATGTTAGTCGGTGAAAGCGGTATCGGCGTAGCCTCTTACGAAGAAAAGGGGGCGGGAGATCGAAACGAAAGCCGCTTTATTCAGTACGGTAGTACACCAGTAGCAGCAAGTCAGGGGTACCCGGGGGCGGGTGGTGGTATTCAGATTAGTTATACTGCAAGCCGTCGAGCTCAAATTTTTATGTCACGATCTCCTGAGAGATTGCATTATAGGTTTTCCGACATTGAAGGTGTGGATCTGACGACAAAATGGAAAGAAATTTACTCGACAGCGAATACGACTAAGGACTCAAACGGCAACTTAAAAGCCGCATCACCAATTGTTAAAGTCTTTGCTGACCACATCGAATCAAATGAAGAGTCAGAGGGCGTCGAACTCAAAAAACTACACACAGGCATCTATCAGCTCAAAAATGTACTGGGCATGCACTCGGATGCAAGCTGGGGCGGCATTAACGGCGGTATCACAATTCCGTCTGGCATTAATCAGTTACCGCTCGTCTATGCCGATTATGATGTACTGGTTGCGGGTGAGCGGCATCCATTCAACGGCGAATTAGTGACGCAAAACGAACACGGTGACATTGTTATCTATACATCATATCGCAAGCACTTCGATTTACCGCAAAACGTTCAATACGCTCATTTAAAAACGTACCCAGAATTTACTAAGGTAGTGAATGATGAGCAAGTCGAGCTAGAAAACGGCGAACCTGTAGATATCCCGTGCGGTCATTGGATTGACGTACGTGTAAACATGCCAAGTAGCTCTATTTACAATCAAAAGCAAGCTGAAGCTGAGGCACATGCAAAAGAAGAGGCTGAGCGATTATCGCAAGAAAACTTACTTGAAGATTAGCATTGTTAGCCCCTTCTTCGGCATATCAAAGAGGGGCTAAACGCATTATCTTTTCAAAGAAAGATGTCATTATCCTTGTGGACAGTAGGGTTAAATTACATTAATGTACTGTATATAAATACAGTTAAGTATTTATTTACCCACAAGGAAATTAGCCATGACAGACAATATCTCGATAAATTACAACGTAAAAGGGTCATTTGATGAGGGGGCAACCTTAACAGTCGTCAGTGATGTTATTTATGATAAAACAACGGGAGAGCATTATCGTTGGGATGGTGTGCTCCCAAAATCAGTCCCTATCAAATCATCGATAGAGTTAGCAGGCGGGATTGGTATAGGTAAGTGGCTGGGTATTGGTGATGCGAAAATCGCGCTTGAACAAAAGTTGGATAAATCGGCAGTAAAAAATGAGCTTGGGTTATCTGAATCGGATGTTGTGAGTCAAAAAATAGTAACAGAATTAGGTTTTGGAATTGTCGGCAGCTTTGAAGAGGGGTTAACTTATCTACCATATTTAACAAATAGCAAGCAGCAAGTAACTATTGAGAATGAATATGGGGTACAAGCTTATTGCTGGATGGGTAAATTTCCAAAAGAGGTTCCTATAGACTCAACCCCCGAATCAACGGGAGGTATAGCCAAGGGCGCTTGGGTTAGTGTTGGTGATGCGAGTTTGCGTTCTGATTTAAATACAATCCACAATCCTATAATACAATCAATCAAAGTAAGTGTTTTTGACTTTGGGGCGTCAGTAAGCATACTGCAATTTAAACATCTAATCACAGAAAAGCCCGATTTGAGCGACCAAACAACGTGGAATTGGACTCCTGCATTTGCAGAAGCTAGTAGAGTTCTTTCTGCCGAGAATCCTCACCCTCTGTTTGCTTATCCCCAAAAAAAAAGGGGGGTTCCCGCGGTTATTATTCCTATGGGGACATACCCTATAACACAATAGGATGTTGGTGCATCTATAGGGATATGTAATCAAGGTGGCGTTTTAGTCCCTTTTGATAAGGAAACTACTTATGACTATATGATTAAGTTTTCAGGGTCTAATTCAGTACAGTATTTGACTGTTGATATGGATTATAATCTTAACTATAAAACTGTTTATTGGCTACGCGGAAGAAGAATAGCGATGATAGAGGCGATAGCGTGGCGATGCTTACTAATGTATACGGTTGGTGATCCCGCATGGGAAGAGAGTGAAACAAAAGGCTATTTAGGTGATTCGGAGATTGTCATATCGGGTGGCGGCTCGGAAATATCTCGGCAATTTATTAAAGCCTACGGACAAAATACCATCATACAAATCACGAATGCTTGCAGGGCTTACGGTGGTAAGGGTGATATTGATCCTAATGACCCAAGATATCCTGCTTGGATTAATTCACCTAGCTTTACAGTTACTAATGTTGGTGCATTAATTTATTTTACAGGCTCAATGCTAGGAAACTTCACGGCGAATCAGCCATGTATTCATTCAAAGGTACAGATATCTAATGAAAAAGGATACTACGATTGTTATGGAAAGACATTTCTGAATGGTACTCATATTGAAACCTCCTATTTACTCTATTGTAAGGAACATGTATTCACAGATACAACAAAAATAGACCGTAACACTGTGATGCTACAAGTTTCTGGATGCCATGGTTACATGGCTAATACGAGCGACGCTTTTATTATCACAGGTGACTCTAGGCAGATGGTGAGCATTAAAAACTGTGGTTTTTATGGAGAAGCCAGAACAAAGCCTATCATTTATTCTCTTTATAGCCCCTGTGATATTGATTACTCATGCTTCACTAACGTGGGTAATGCATCCGGCTTATTTCGATATGTGATACCTAAAAATAAACGCGATTTTTTATTTCTACACAGAACAAATTCCAATCAAACGGTTGAGGGTTTCTCAGAGTCAGTACTCAGGTGTAATCAATTTGGTGATGGTGATGTAGCACCCTCTATGGTTGATATTAATTGGTATGATAATAACTCAGGTGAATTTATTGCAAAAACGACGTTAAAGAATTTAAAAGTTATATTTCAATTAAATCATACAGGAAGCTACAACCTGGATGTGATACTCAAGATTGACGGTGCAGTAGTAAACACGTTTAGTTTCCTAAATACACAAGCCAGAGGTGAATTTTTTATTGGGTATGTACCTTCAGGTAGTCGAGTATCGGTTTCAATAAAGAACAACAGTGGTAGCCATGTAACGCTTAGCGGAAATAACTTAAATAGATTACTATTCATTGGGAGTTGTTGAGATAGTGTGCATTGTTATTTTCTGATGGTGATCGAGTGAGGGTATAGCATGGTTGAAAAATCACTGTGCCGCAACTGTGACGAAGGAGATGTAAATCCACGCGAATATACAAAGCTTGTTTTGTCGGCTGGCTCAGCAAGCGGCTTTGTCGTGTATTTATCGCTGTCGATTTATATCGCTCTCTTGATTCGTGATCTAATGCTGTGTGGAGGGTGAAAAATAAGGGGATATTGGAGTTGCTTTTTGTGTTGTGTACATAATGGTGTACTTTAGTGAGGGTTGGTTTTGTTAAAAATGTATATAATTCATTAAGTTGTATCTTTTATTAACTATATCCATTTAACTAAGGGGACATCGAACGCTCTAGATCACAGCGCTTCGCATTCTACTTCTGACGCTTAGCTGAATCAAGCTGTTACGTAGAATTTCTTTAGTAAAAGTGCAATAAGTGACGATTTCAGGTTATATATTGTCCTATCTGTGTTTCTCAAGTCAAAAAGATAAACTTGATATCAGCGATACCAATAGATTCAAGGTTATTATCTAAATTTTCTCAACAACTTATTGCTAAATGAACGGAGTGTCTTTGTTATCTTCGATTGGCACTAAAAGTCAGTCTAAAACGTTCATAGCACAATAAATCAAATTTATCTTTTAAAAGCGTAGCCTATACAGGGCGATAGGTGCCGCGATATTTCTCAGTTTTTACATTACAAAAAAGGCTAATCGCAAATTTAATCACTTTTCCGATAAAAAAAAATCCGTATAAATAAGGTATAGTTACTATCTTTGCGGCTCAACTCTTTTGAGCACTAAAATTGCTAACAATTATATAGTTCTAGTTTTAATATAAGCGCGTGTTTATAATTTAAAAATTGCCATGGCTGGGTGGCACAGGGAATGGAGAGGATTATGAAGTTTCACATGAGTGGCGTCCTTCTTGCGGGGGTTTTACTTGTTGGGTGTTCGAGCTCAATTAATCCTGAAACTCAGGAGCGCTCTGATCCACTTGAAGGGTTTAACCGAGCGATGTTCAATTTCAACTACAATGTATTAGACCCGTATGTCTTAAGACCAGTCGCAGTTGCTTGGCGTGATTATGTTCCAATGCCTGCGCGAAATGGGTTAACTAATTTCTTTATTAACCTTGAAGAACCTGCCAGCATGCTGAATAGTTTTGCTCGTGGTGAAGTTACCCAAGGCTTTAAACATTTTAACCGTTTCTTTCTCAATACTGTCTTTGGTATGGGAGGACTTATTGATGTTGCCTCTATGGCTAATCCTCAACTTGCCAAAGAAGAACCGAAACGGTTTGGTAGTACGCTGGGCTACTATGATGTTGGCTATGGACCATATGTGGTTTTACCAGGTTATGGTAGTTTTACCATCCGTGAAGAGGGGGGAGATGTAGTCGATGACCTCTATCCAATGCTGAGCTACCTGACGTTTTGGATGTCAGCAGGTAAATGGGCACTTGAAGGTATCGAAACACGTTCCCAGTTACTTGATTCTGATGGCCTACTGAAAAACTCGTCTGACCCTTATTTGCTATTGCGTGAAGCTTATTTTCAACGCAACGATTTTTTATCAAGCAATGGTGAATTAAAAGCGACGGTGAATCCGAATGCATCGGCCATTGAAGGTGATTTAGATTCCATCGATTAGAAATGAATCATTGTAGTCGTTCAGTGAATCTACGCTTTAAGTAATTTAATATATCTCTAGGCACTAGCGAGGGTAGTCGAATCAGTATCGGCAATATAGATACTGATAGCTAAGCGAATACAACAACAACTGGAATGTGAAGAATAACGGGTATATCACTCTCTTTTGTCATTAAACATTAGAGAGTGATAACGTTATTGCTCATTACCTTATTTACCTCTAAAAGTTATAACATCAATGAGTGCAATCGCACCTAAAATACTCATAAAACCAACCGTGAATAATGTTCCCATACTACGCTCCTATCTAGCCATTTAAACCTCTTTTGAATTAACGATTAGCAAGATCTTTTCATCTACTCACAAGATTGCTAATGTGACTTTGTTTACCCACCCCTGTTTACTTTGCCAGCTCAACAATGATTTTATTTTACTAGTCTGGATGACAAGAACATGCAGGGAATGTGATGTTATGAAAATGAATGACAGCACTATTTACATCAGGTTGGTGAGTAAACAATGAAATTGAAATTTTTTACAGTATTTGATTTGGTGTCTGTTGTATTAAAATGACCTAATTGTTTAGACTGGATTTCTTTCGCGTTTTATTAGAAAAAAATGCAATTTTTTGTATTGATGACACATTAGATTTAAATAGATTTAATTTGATAAAAATGATGGGAAACCTAATAATATTAATTTGAAGGTTAGCGAATAATCTGCTTTATCGTTTCTTATTGGTATGCGAGATTAGATGATAACAGGGGGAATGCTCCCCCGTTATCTACATCAATATATGTTGTAATTAGAATGTATAGTTGAAGTTTACACCATATAGCCAAGCCGAGCCTTCGGATTTGAAGCTATATACTGGCGACTTAGGGTTATTTTCGATCAATTTTTCATTGATATTAACTTTTTTGCCGTACATATAAGAAATACCTACGTCGACGGAAGCATTTTGAGTAAATGCGTAAGTTGTACCCGCGCTTAACCAATAACGATCTTGGTCAGGGATTGAAATTGAACGATATTTAGCAGGCACTGGGCTTTCGTCATAGGCAATACCTGTACGGAATGTCCAGTTATCGTCATAAAAATAACTGGTACCAATTGCAACACGCCATGCATCTTTAAAGTTTTCCGGCTTATGAAAAAGTTCTTTACCGTCACTACTGCGATTAGCAGTTAGGTCTTTAAAGGTACTCCAACCAGTGTAAGCGACGCTATAGTGTACGGCCCACTGTGGTGCAACTTTATTGTAACCTGAGAATTCCCATACATCAGGTAGATTCAGATCCAGTTTACCTTTTACTGTATTACCACCAGTGCCGCCTGCATCTGGGATATAGGTTGGAATATCATTAGAATATTTGCCATTTTCAAATTTGACTTTTACTTTTGAACGATAAGTGAAGCTATAACGATTATCTTGATTAAATTCATAGAGGATCCCCGCATTCCAGCCATATCCCCAATCATCGCCTTTGAGTTTAGAAACTTCGGAGTTTGGCTTCAGACCTACACTTGGCGGTACCATGGCAGCATAATTACCCGCATGTCGAGTAATCTCTGCATCCGCATAAACGGCATTAGCACCTAAACCAAAGCTAAAGTTGTCATTTAAACGATAAGCACCACTCAAATTTAAATTCACGGTTTTGAGGTCGGTTTTGCCACCAATAGGACCTGCTGCATAATTTTTTTTAAAATCAGTCGCAAGGCCAAAGTTAGTTGTCATTGATGTACCCACAGCCCATTTTTCATTAATGGGGAAAATAAAGTGGGCATTCGGAACTAAAGCGCTTGGTGCGATATTGTTAGCGGTGAGACTATCGTTATTTTTACCTTTAATATCAACGCTTGGGACAATATATACACCACCCACTGAAACCGCGGGACGATCAAATAGCATCATCGCGGCAGGGTTACGACTACCTTCACTTGCGTTATCGCCAACTGCACCAGCCCCTGAAAATGCGCGTCCTAGCGCCGATGTAGAATATTCATTAAGCAAAAAGCCAGCAGCGCTGGCATTAGATGAAATAAGTGCCAGAGCTATTGCTAAAGTTGATCGAGTAAACAGGTTTTTCTGGCTCATGACCAAAACCCTCTTGTATATTATTTAAATTAGGCGACTTCTATCGCAAGAAGCGCTGAATTGTAGGGTCGCTTGCCGTTATGACAAATCAGACCAGTTGTTAGAGTATAGGTCTGACCACCTAGCATGTTGCAAGTATGTTTCTTAATTATCGCTAATTCGTTTTCAAAATTGCGAAGTGTTTAACATAAATACAACATTATGGGAGTGCTATTAGTCTAATTGAGGTTATTTAAGGGGTTAGATCAAACTTATAGAAGATAGTCAGCAATAACGTCTGATACATGCTGGTTTTTAGCTATTTTTCAGCGTTATGATAGTGACTTAACAGTTTGTTGATTTTGGAGAGTAAAATGACTGATGCGATTAAGCGCTGTAGCGCAGAAGAGACAGCAGCTTGCTGTTGTGTAGATGTGGGAACAATCTTAGATAATAAAGATTGTACTGCATCGTATCAGCATGTTTTCGCGAACCAAGAAGAAGCGGAATCTATGTTGAAACAGTTGACTGAAAAGGCAAGATCCGTTGAATCAGATCCTTGTGTTATCAATCATTCAATCACCGCAGTTGATGGTGGTGCAGAGTTGTCTGTTGACTTTACATTCAGCTGTGAAGCAGAAAGCTTGATTTTTCAATTAGGTTTGCGTTAATCAATCAAGTGATTGACTATTTATACTAAACTAGTTCGAAATGCTTACATCCTGAGGTGTAACGAATATCTTGCCTTCACTATGATTAATAAGATTATAGTGAAGGCTTCCTGCCGTAGTTCACATTTATTTTCCCTCTATTTGCGCAATCTTTTCATTCAGACTCATTAAGTTGTGTGCAAGCTCGCATTTTCTCAATGTCGCTATTTGCCTAATGTGACGAATATGTTAACAGTAATAAGCAGGTCAGACCTCTTTCTTGAGATTTTGGCAGCGATTGTTACGTCTTTAATCGCGATTAACATCTTGAGCAAATATAAATATCGACTACTTTTTTTATAATTGTTACTTAATAAATTGCTACAAAAAAGTGCTTAAAAGGTTGTTGACTCTCATAATTTTCTATTTCTTTTTAGCAGGAGTGACCATGAATCAACTTTCCCATCATGGCGAAAGCACCTATGCAGCAAAGGAAAGGATCGCAATTATTAGCGGCCTTCGCTTACCTTTTGCCAAGCAATCCACTGAATATCAAGGTATTGCAGCGGTTGATTTAGGAAAAGCCGTTGTTGCAGAACTGCTAAGTCGAAGTGGTATTGAGAAATCATTAGTAGAGCAGTTGGTATTTGGACAAGTGGTACAAATGCCAGCTGCACCCAATATTGCACGTGAAATCGTACTGGGAACTGGAATGAGTGTCTCTACAGATGCTTATAGTGTTTCACGTGCATGCGCCACTAGCTTTCAGGCTATAGCGAATGTTGCTGAAAGTATGATGGCAGGGCATATCTCTGTTGGGATAGCTGGTGGTGCAGACTCTTCATCTGTATTGCCGATTGGTGTCACAAAAAAAATGGCTACGACGCTATTGTCTTTAAGTAAAGCTAAATCGATAGGACAAAAATTATTATTAATCTCGTCATTACGATTGAAAGATTTATTACCTGTCGCTCCCGCGGTTGCTGAGTATTCCACAGGTTTACGGATGGGGGATACCGCTGAACAAATGGCGAAAAGTTATCATATTAGTCGCGAGCAGCAAGATGAGCTAGCGCATCGCTCGCATCTGTTTGCCGCCAAAGCGTGGGAAAGTGGAGTTCTTGAACAAGAAGTTATGACCGCCTACATGCCCCCCTTTAAGCAGGCGTTTGCTCAAGACAATAATATTCGGACAAATTCAGTTTTATCGTCATACGCTAAATTAAGACCTGCTTTTGATCGTAAATTTGGTACTGTCACTGCGGCAAATAGTACACCGTTAACGGATGGAGCAGCTGCTGTATTAATGATGACTGAGTCGCGAGCACGCGCTTTAGGCTACAAGCCATTAGGCTATATCCGTAGCTTTGCTTTTTCGGCCATTGATGTATGGCAAGATATGTTGTTAGGCCCATCGTATGCGACACCAATTGCACTCAAACGGGCAGGATTAACCTTGCAGGATCTCACCTTAATTGATATGCATGAGGCCTTTGCAGCGCAAACATTGGCGAATATTAAGCTATTTTCGAGCCGTCAATTTGCGCAAGAAAAATTGGGGTTATCAAAGGAAATTGGTGAAATTGATATGGACAAATTTAATGTACTTGGTGGCTCTATTGCGTATGGACACCCATTTGCAGCAACGGGTGCGCGTATGGTGACGCAAACCTTACATGAATTGCGTCGACGTGGTGGAGGATTTGGCTTAACGACGGCTTGTGCTGCAGGTGGCTTAGGTGCTGCAATGATTTTGGAGGTGGAATAATGTCACATCATTCTGCGACAGAAATTCAGTTTGAAGTATCAAAAGATGCCTTTCGTTTTGAAGTTCATTCTCAGTCGGTTGGTGTGATTTTCATTGATGTTCCTAATGAGAAGGTCAACACATTAAAAGCTGATTTTGTACAACAATTCTTAGCTATTTTACAGCAGGCACAGTCAACATCTGGCTTAAAGGGATTAGTGATTACGTCAGGAAAAAAGGATAGCTTTATTGCTGGTGCTGATATTAGCATGATTGCGAATTGTAAAAGCAAAGATGAAGCCAGTGAACTATCAAGAGAAGGGCATAAACTTTTCGATAAATTAGAAAATTATCCGTTACCTATTATTGCTGCGATTCATGGTGTATGTCTTGGTGGTGGTTTGGAGCTAGCACTGGCTTGTCATGCAAGGGTTTGCTCTGATGACGATAAAACGCGTTTAGGGTTACCTGAAGTACAACTCGGTTTATTGCCAGGTTCAGGTGGAACGCAACGTCTACCTAAGTTAATCGGTATTCCCAATGCATTAGAGTTAATGTTAACTGGAAGGCAACTGAAAGCGAAGCAAGCCCAAAGGATCAGGCTTGTTGATGATGTCGTACCTGAAGCTATTTTGTTAGACGTCGCTATAAAAATGGCTAAAAAAGATAAAATTCAGCGTGCCCCAATTCATTGGCAATCAAGGTTATTAAGTAGCAAGCTACTCCGCAATAAAGTTTTTTCGAGTGCGAAGCAAACCGCACTAAACAAAACTAAAGGGCATTATCCAGCACCTGAAAAAATTATTCAGGTTGTTAAAATTGGGATAGAAAAGGGTACTAAAGCTGGATTTAAAGCAGAAGCTAAAGCGTTTGGTGAGTTAGTCATGACTCCTGAATCTGCTGCATTGCGCAGTTTGTTTTTTGCTACAACATCATTAAAAAATGAAACCGGCGCATCAGCTAATCCATTAAAAATAAAACAAATAGGTGTATTAGGTGGTGGGTTGATGGGTGGCGGAATTGCCTTTGTTACAGCTATGCGAGCCAATATTCCCGTTCGCATTAAAGACATTAGTGATAAAGGTATTACTCAAGCTTTGCGCTATAGCTGGGATTTGCTAACACAACGAGTTAATAAAAGACGCATGCTTGCACGTGAACGCGATGCCATTATGGCGAGAATATCGGGTACGTTAAGCTATCAAGGTCTTGAACATGCAGATATTGTGATTGAAGCCGTATTCGAAGATCTTTCTTTGAAACAAAAGATGGTAGCTGAAGTACAGCAACTCTCAGAAGGGAAAACTATTTTTGCATCAAATACATCATCTTTACCTATTAACCGAATTGCCGAAAAAGCGATTTATCCTGAAAAAGTAATTGGTCTACATTATTTTAGCCCAGTTGATAAAATGCCATTAGTTGAGGTTATTCCTCATCAGCAAACAGATGCTGAAACGATAGCAACTGTTGTGGCTTTTGCTAAACGTCAAGGCAAAACGCCAATTGTTGTCGGTGATAATGCGGGCTTTTACGTCAATCGGATATTAGCGCCTTATTTATGCGAGGCTGCGGAGTGTTTGGTAGCTGGTGAATCAATTGAACACATTGATGGCGCATTAGTTGATTTCGGTTTCCCTGTGGGACCATTTAATTTGTTAGATGAAGTGGGGATTGATGTCGGCACCAAAATATTACCTATTCTTGTTAACCGTTTGGGTGATAGATTCAAAGCACCAGATGTCTTGGATAAAGTAAATAAAGACGATCGTAAAGGTAAGAAAAATGGTAAAGGTTTTTATCTTTATGCGCATCAACCAATATATAAATTGCTGTTTTGGAAAAAAGCCAAAAAGCGTCAAGTTGATAAAAGCATCTATACTTTGATTGGCATCCACCCGCAAAATCACCTGAGTAAAATTGATATTGCGGAACGTTGTGTAATGCTGATGCTTAATGAGTCTGTGCGCTGCTTAGATGAAAAAATCATTCAAAATGCACGTGATGGCGATATTGGCGCCGTATTTGGTATAGGTTTCCCTCCGTTCTTTGGTGGTCCGTTCCATTATATGGATAGTTTAGGCATTCAAAAAACAGTAGATGCAATGAATCGCTTGGCCGAGCTCTATGGCGATAAATTTCGTCCCTGTGAGCGTTTATGCGAAATGGCTCAGCATAATGAGACATTCTTTTCAGTAAGCAGTAGTTAAGGCGGTCGTGTATCATCGGCTGATAAATTTACGACATTACCAATAGTCTGGGAGCTACCTTGCAGGTAGTTCCTGTAATGTCGATTTCAACAATAATCAAGTCTTATTGTTATTTCATCCTTATCAAATACTTCCCATTCAAATGTCTTTCTATAGATACTTAAAATGAGTGTAATTGCTTATATTCTTTTTAAGTTATTTTGAATACAAACACTGTATTTATTAATATTAATCAAATAAATAAAAGACAAAAAAGCTAACTAAATCATTTTATTTATCGCTAGTTTGATGCAGAATCACGTTTCTCCATAAATGATGGTGACTTTTACAGTAATTCACCAATATGCTGTAAAACTCTGATTTTTTACAGGGGTATAAAGCAAACTAATTCTGCTACATTTAAAGAATGGCTCACTTTCAGTGTTGGTAACATATTATTGATAAAGTGTATTGCATTGAATACCAGACTTTAAATTTAAAGGCATTAATAATGCAGCGCATAACATATTGAAGTGAATCAGATTACATTCTGAACACTGTGGAGATTGAGAATTTTCAGGGTATGTGGCAGCCGAGTTAATCAAAAATGAGTCTGTCATTATCGTCAGGCTATAAACAAAATAATTTGAGTTGTAGGCTTTGCTGACATCTATTGTCAACACAACTTGAAGTATGACGAGTATGTAGGGTGGATTATGCAAATTTATATCATGCGTCATGGTGACGCAGCATTACAAGCCGCTAGTGATGCGGAAAGAGCACTAACCCAAAAGGGAATAGACGATTCGGCATTAATGGCACAATGGTTGAGCCAACGTAACCCAACAATTGATAAAGTCCTTGTTAGCCCTTATCGTCGTGCAGAACAGACACTGCAAGTAATCCGCGATAATCTCATCATTCCAGCTCAATTTGAAGTTATGGATATGTTGACTCCTGGTGGCAATGCCGCGTTTATTGCAGATCATATTCGTGATTTAGCAGTAATGGGAACGAATGCAATTCTGGTTGTTTCACACTTACCGTTAGTCGGGTATTTAGTCTCAGAGTTATGCCCAAATGAGCCACCACCAATGTTTACGACATCGTCAATTGCATGCATTGAAGTCGATGTTAAGCATCAAAAAGGCTATCTTGATTGGATGCTTAGTCCATCTCAGCTCATATCTGTTAATCAATAATAGCGAATGAAATAAGTAAGCCCCCTTCAAGTTAGACTAAAATATCCAACTTTTGGGGTGCTATTTGCTTAGGGACTTTTAAACTGATTCGTCGAAACAACTATTTAGATGGACGTTAAAAACTATCTGGATGATAGGGCTATTCAGAAGGTTAGCAATGCAAAATAGGGTGGGCATCTATTTATCTACAGTCATGAAAACTGACCTAACTCAAGATATCAACTATCATTGACCACAAAAAAAAACGATTTCTCTCAACAAATCACTCTTTTCTAACGGCGCACACTCTCTTGGGTTTCAATGAGTAACAACAATGATGCATTGCCTCCCCATTCCTTAGGGGCTTGATGAAAGGCGATAATATCAGGGTGTTGGGCCAGCCAAAGAGGGGTCTGTTGTTTTAATATATGTTTGCCATGACCATGCATAATGCAGGCACAAAACACGTTTTCCCGTTTACATGCCGCAATAAGTGCACCAATTTCTTGTTTAGCTTCCATCTGAGTCAAGCCATGCAAATCAAGAAATAATTCAGGAACATAATCACCACGACGTAGCTTTTTGAGCTCATAAGGATTTGAGTCAGGCTTTAAATAACGTGTTGGCCCCTCGGCTTCCAGCTGTGGTTGAAATTCATCTGAAAAATAAAATGAAGCATCAACCTGTTCTTGCTGCATTTTTTTACTTGAAGGTTGCGTGACTTTAGCGCGTATTGGTGTGTGCAATATTTGATCTTGCTGAATCTTCTTCGCCCCGCGAATTGCCTCATTAAAAAGATGAATATCATCATCTTGTAATCCGAATTTATTTTTCATTTTCTATTAATGATCTTTTTTTGATTAACCTTGTTTGATTTAGTGTAACCTATTTTTTGGTATTACCGCTATATACGCGTCATTTTTCAAGCTGTCGCTAGCTCAACATCCTGTACAAAAGTATGTTCTAATTTCAGCCTTATCTAGATTCATCTGGCGACATCATCAATGAAAAGCTTTCTTGATTACCTAAATGTATACATGAATATTAAATTATTTAGAGGATAACGGTGAATGATAAGATTTAAATAACAAAATTTTAACGAAATAGTCGAGTTTACATTGACAAGAGGTGCTTTATTAGTCTAATTGTATATACATATATATACCTGTTACATTATTGCTATATACCCGTAGTCAACAATACGGCAATTTGAAGCATGTACGAGTATCGATAATGTATTTCTAACCTCAATAGGACTGGTTATGTCATTTAAAACACTTGCTAATGATATCATTTGGCTAAATGCTCGGATTGCTACAATGGATCAGGATTTAAACTCAGAATATGGACTATTAGAAGATTACGCTATGGTCACACGAGATAACCTGATTGTAGCGATTGTTCCGAAAGATGAACTCGATACGACTAAATGTAAGGTGGTCGATTTAGAAGGGCGTTTGGTCACTCCAGGGTTAATTGATTGCCATACACATTTAGTTTTTGGTGGTAATAGAGCGGCAGAGTGGGAACAGCGCATGAATGGTGTCTCTTATGAATCCATTAGCCAGCAAGGTGGGGGAATTAATTCGACCGTCCGTGCAACTCGAGCGCTAAATGAAGACAATTTATATCAGGTCTCACAACCGAGATTAGAAGCGTTGATCCGTGAAGGTGTGACAACAATTGAAATGAAATCAGGTTATGGACTGGACTTTGATAGCGAGCAAAAACAATTGCTTGTCGCAAAAAGGTTAGCGCAGTCATACCCTGTAACGGTGAGCTCAACTTTATTATCGGCCCATACAGTTCCTAGTGAATATAAAGACAAAGCTGATGAGTATATTGATCTGATTTGTACTGAAATTATGCCAACACAATGGCAACAAGGATTGTTTGAAGCGGTGGATGTATTCTGTGAAAGTGTCGGTTTTTCCCTTGAACAAAGTCAAAAGCTATTTCTTGCGGCACAAAAATTAGGTATTCCAGTGAAAGGTCATGTTGAGCAGCTCTCGAACCTTGGCGGGAGTGAGTTAGTTGCTAGCTTTAAAGGGTTATCAGTTGATCATATTGAGTATCTTGATCTTAAAGGTATCCAAGCATTGAAACAAAGCGGTACTGTGGCTGTACTGTTGCCTGGCGCATTTTATTTCCTGAGAGAAACTAAATTGCCACCAATAGAGTTGTTACGTGAGCATCAAGTTCCTATGGCGGTATCCACAGATTTTAACCCTGGAACGAGTCCTTTTGCATCACTTCGCATGGTGATGAATATGGCGGCAGTACTCTTTAGATTAACGCCCGCGGAAATATGGGCTGGTGTGACATGTCACGCTGCACGCGCATTGGGTCGTGAGGAAAGTCATGGGCAACTGAAAGTGGGTTATCAGGCGGATTTTGTGGTTTGGAACGCAGTAGACCCAGTTGAAATGATTTACGAGCAAGGTAGTCAGCCGCTATATATGCGTGTATATCAAGGTAGTATCAGCCACCATAATGTATAAATAGATAGCCATTAATAATCAAAAAACGTGACATGTCACGCTACATAGATTGCTATGAAAAATAGTAATTTTATAAGGGATATCAGGATAAATTAGTCAACTGGTATCCTAAAAATAGAGAATTGTTATAAAAATATTTATATTTCAATTTGTTTAGTTTTTTTATTCGGCTATTCGAATCACAGGGTTATCTTTATTTTCCGGAATAATATTGCTTAGTACAAATATGTATCTTTAATCATTTGATATGTAAGTTTATAAAATTTAAAGCTATTTAGGCATGATTTTATAGAGATAAATAAAGTGAAATATTATTAAACTAAACCGGATCTCCTCGTGTTTTACCAAATGTGATGCTTGGCTAATAGTCTTAGCCAATTTAAATATTTCTTACAAATGGCGATAAAAATAAGTTTAGAATGTCAACGGACTTCAATGATTAAATCATAAAGTTCTTATTACCTAATATTATTCGTTTTATCAATGGGTTGTGTTATAGATAAAATAAATCAATAAGCAGCAATTAAGCCACACGACAGCTGCTTTTGATAAACCGAACAATCAATTAATTCAGTTGGTTAAGAGTAATTATCGATTGATATATAGATGACGTAATGTGAAGTAAGATGGTTATCGGCAACCGTCAGAATGATGGTGATTAATTAGTGCGATTCGATAGTATAAAGCTAGCCTTTATTTTTCGTGTATTGACCAACCACATGCAATTTAAGGGATTATACCCGCCATATTTCAAGTTGTTAGTTAATTACACCCATTTATCTGAGTCATATAGTTATCTATGCACTTCGACTAGCTTTGCTTGGCACCAATATGCACCTTGAATTAGCATTTTACATTTTAAAATGGAAATAATTGTGATAGCCAATAAAAAGAATAATAGGGATACCCCCATCCCGCTTTACTTGCAAGTAAAGCAGCTGATTATAGAAAAAATTCATACAGGTGAATGGAAATCAAATGATCGTGTTCCCTCTGAATCTGAACTTGTAAAACAATTTGAATGTAGTCGTATGACAGCAAATCGGGCGCTTAGGGAACTTAATGCTGAAGGGCTACTCGTGCGAGTACAAGGCGTGGGAACATTTGTTGCTGAACCAAAAGGTCAATCAGCATTATTTGAAATACACAGTATTGAAGCTGAAATTTTGGCGAGGAATCATCATTACAGCTGCAAGATAATGAAACTAGAACAGGTTGCTGCATCGATTTCGCTTGCTGCGGAACTGAATATTGCACCAGAAACCATAGTGTTTCACTCTATCATAGTACATTATGAAAATGAGGTAGCAGTACAGATTGAAGATAGATATGTGAATGCATTGGCTGCACCTGATTACTTACAGCAGAATTTTTCTACAATCACACCGCATGATTACCTTTCGGTGGTAGCCCCGCTGACTGAAGGAGAACATGTGGTAGAAGCAGTCGAAGCTGATGAACGATCTGCAAAACTGCTTAATATCACAGTTGGTTCTTCTTGTTTATTGATTTCGCGGCGAACATGGTCACAATCCTTTGTGGTGACTAGCACAAAACTGCTGTTCCCAGGGCATCGCTATAAACTTAAAGGGCATTTTACTTCATAGCACAAAAAAGCAACACTGATCAATGGGGTTGCTTTTTTATCTCACCTATTTGTTATCGTTTTGAATTAATAAATAAAATAGCAAAATGACTCATACTTACAGATACATTAATGAGGCAAGTAAATATAATGCATTACCTAATAAAAGGGATAGGCTATTTATAAGCCCTTTATTTATTAATTTTCTAGGTTATCTATTTTTTATTAAATAATATCAATTTATTACGTAGTGTCATTTTTCTAAGTCAATCCACTATATTGTTGACTGTTCGACATTAACGCTAATTTGGCCATTAGCATATTGTCGATGAGTTCACGTCTTTTATTCGTTAAACTAATCCACCCATAAAAAAATAATTAACCAATTGAATTATAGATATATTTATTACAATTAGACTTTATTCGTACAAAAAAAATATATATTCAATAAAATTAATCAATGTGAATTAAATGTAAAAATAATGTGATCTTAGTGGCAGATTTAGAATATAAGTTTGCCATCAAAATAAGGGGGTTATACTCAGTAGTTAATTGATATTTAATGATAATTATTAATTTATTGTGGTTTAAAATCCAAGATTGATGTTAAAAATAGGATTGATTGTACATGTATATACAACTATATCTATAACAAGACTTTATTAGTACAAGCCAAATTTATAGAAGAGGGTATAAATGTGACAACGATAAATAATAAATACAGAAATGGTGATATTAGGGCTCCGCGCGGTAACACATTAAATGCGAAAAGTTGGTTGACTGAAGCCCCTTTGCGTATGCTAATGAACAATTTAGATCCGGATGTTGCTGAAAATCCACATGAACTCGTCGTTTATGGTGGTATTGGTCGTGCGGCGCGTAATTGGCAATGCTATGACAAAATCATCGAAACCCTCAAAAATTTAGAAAGTGACGAAACATTACTTGTTCAATCGGGTAAACCTGTTGGCGTGTTTAAAACCCATGAAAACGCTCCTCGTGTATTGATTGCCAACTCAAATTTGGTTCCGCATTGGGCTAACTGGGAACACTTTAACGAGCTAGATGCGAAAGGGCTAGCAATGTACGGCCAAATGACTGCAGGTAGCTGGATCTATATTGGTAGCCAAGGCATTGTTCAAGGAACTTACGAAACGTTTGTTGAGGCAGGACGCCAACATTTTAATGGTGACTTAACCGGACGTTGGGTGGTGACTGCTGGACTTGGCGGTATGGGCGGCGCACAGCCACTAGCGGCAACTTTAGCGGGTGCTTGTTCTTTAAATATTGAATGCCAACAAAGTCGCATTGATTTTCGTCTGCGTACACATTATGTCGATGAGCAAGCCACTGATCTTGATGATGCGTTAGCACGGATCAAAAAATATACTTCAGAAGGAAAAGCTGTCTCAATCGCATTATGTGCCAACGCCGCTGAAGTGCTTCCTGAAATGGTGAAACGTGGTATTCATCCGGACATGGTTACTGACCAAACTAGTGCGCATGACCCACTCAATGGTTATTTACCAATTGGCATGAGTTGGGACGACTACCGCGAGCGTAGTGTCAAAGACCCAGAAGGTACTGCAAAAGCAGCAAAAGCCTCAATGGCAGAACATGTCAAAGCGATGTTAGCGTTCCAAAAACAAGGCATCCCCACTTTTGATTACGGCAACAATATTCGTCAGATGGCGTTAGAAATGGGGGTGGAGAATGCCTTCGATTTCCCAGGGTTTGTGCCTGCTTATATTCGCCCTCTGTTTTGTCGTGGCATAGGGCCGTTCCGTTGGGTCGCACTGTCTGGTGACCCAGAAGATATCTATAAAACGGACGCTAAAGTTAAAGAGTTACTATCTGATGATAAACACCTTCATCGCTGGCTAGATATGGCTCGTGAGCGTATTAGTTTCCAAGGCTTACCAGCGCGTATTTGTTGGGTAGGATTGGGTGATAGAGCAAAATTAGGTTTAGCTTTCAATGAAATGGTCAGAAGTGGTGAAGTGTCAGCGCCTATTGTTATTGGTCGTGATCACCTTGATTCGGGGTCTGTCGCAAGTCCTAACCGTGAAACTGAATCCATGCAAGATGGTTCTGATGCGGTGTCTGATTGGCCATTACTTAACGCATTGCTGAATACAGCAAGTGGTGCAACATGGGTTTCATTGCACCATGGCGGTGGTGTAGGTATGGGGTTCTCACAACATTCTGGCGTTGTCATTGTATGTGATGGAACTGATGAAGCTGCGGCGCGAATTGCACGTGTTCTACACAATGACCCTGCGACAGGGGTTATGCGTCATGCCGATGCGGGCTATGACATTGCGATTAAATGTGCGCAAGAAAAAAATCTTAATTTACCAATGCTAAAAACACGTTAAGGGGTGACATTGATGACTAAGTTAACTATCCATCCGGGAAAAATGACACTGGATGACTTGCGCATTGTGATTTCAAAGCCAGTTACAGTTGCTCTCGACAAGCGCTCACATTCTGCTATCGAAAAAAGTGTGGCAACAGTTAATAAAATTATCGCAGAAGATAAAACTGCGTATGGCATTAACACGGGCTTTGGGTTGTTAGCCAATACCCGAATTGCCACCGAAGATTTGCAATCGCTACAACGTTCCATCGTGATGTCACATGCGGCTGGTGTGGGTGAACCTCTGGATGATGAGTTAGTTCGCTTGATTATGGTGCTAAAAATTAATAGCTTAGCTCGCGGTTTCTCGGGAATTCGACTTGAGGTTATTGATGCATTAATTGCTTTAGTCAACAGTGAAGTGTATCCGTTTATTCCTGCCAAAGGCTCAGTTGGTGCATCAGGTGACTTAGCACCGCTTGCACACATGAGTTTGATACTGCTTGGTGAAGGAAAAGCGCGTTTCCAAGGTCAATGGCTTAATGCGGAATTGGCGCTTGAAAAAGCAGGATTGAAACCATTAACACTCGAAGCAAAAGAAGGTCTAGCACTATTAAATGGTACACAAGTTTCGACAGCATTTGCATTAAAAGGGTTATTTGAGGCAGAAAATTTGCTGCTGAGTGGGATAGTTTGTGGTTCGCTCAGCGTGGAAGCCACTCTGGGTTCGCGCAAACCATTTGATGCTCGGGTACATGAGGTTCGTGGACAGAAAGGGCAAATCGATGTTGCCGAATTGTTCCGCACAATTCTGACGCCAACCAGTGAACTCGCGCAATCACATGAAAATTGTGTAAAAGTACAGGATCCGTACTCATTACGTTGCCAACCTCAAGTGATGGGCGCGTGCTTGACGCAAATGCGTCAAGCTGCCGAAGTGATTTTAATTGAGTCAAATGCAGTCTCCGACAACCCATTAGTGTTCACGGATAATGGTGACATTATTTCAGGCGGTAACTTCCATGCTGAACCTGTGGCGATGGCTGCTGATAATCTGGCATTAGCGCTGGCAGAAATTGGTGCATTGTCTGAACGACGCACTGCTTTATTAATGGATACACACATGTCTCAGTTGCCACCGTTCTTGGTTAACAATGGTGGTGTAAATTCAGGTTTTATGATTGCTCAGGTTACCGCAGCGGCACTGGCGAGTGAAAATAAAGCCTTAGCTCATCCTTCCAGTGTTGATAGTCTGCCAACGTCAGCAAACCAAGAAGATCACGTATCGATGGCACCAGCAGCCGGTCGGCGTTTATGGGAAATGGCGAAAAACGTCACCGGTATTTTAGCGATTGAGTGGTTGTCTGCATGTCAGGGAATGGATTTCCGAGATGGGCTCAAATCAAGTGAAGTATTAGAGAAAGCACGTAAAACACTGCGTGACAAAGTTTCTTACTACGACAAGGATCGTTATTTTGCACCCGATATTGAAGCGGCAATTAATCTGATTAATCAACATAAGCTCTCAACGCTATTCACTTCAGGAGTGGTCTTCCCTAAATAATACATCACGCAAATAATAGACGGCCGGCAACGTATCGGCTGTCTGTGGTATTTATCTGCACGACGATTAAAAAATTTATTACAAAAATACGAAGGATAAATCATGCAAAGCACATCAAAACTTGAGCGTGGACTTTCTGCGCGACATATTCGATTTATGGCCCTCGGGGCAGCGATTGGTACAGGTCTATTTTACGGTTCGGCGAAAGCGATTCAAACTGCGGGTCCCGCAGTATTGATTGCGTATATTATTGGTGGTGCAGCGGTCTTTATGGTGATGCGTGCACTGGGTGAAATGGCGGTACATAATCCAATTGCGGGATCTTTCGCTAAGTATGCAAGTCAGTATCTAGGGCCTCGAGCGGGTTTTTTTGCAGGTTGGACCTACGTCTTTGAAATGCTAATTGTTTGTTTAGCTGATGTCACAGCATTTGGATTTTACATGAAACTCTGGTTCCCTGATGTTGAACAGTGGATCTGGGTACTAAGTATTATCTGTTTCATTGGTGCGATAAATCTTTGCCATGTCAAAGTGTTCGGTGAAATGGAGTTCTGGCTCTCTATCATCAAAATTGTCGCGATTATTGCAATGATTGTCGGTGGTGGTGCCATCATGGTGTTTGGTTTTGGGCAAGCATCGGACCATCCAATAGGAATTTCCAACTTATTTGCATATGACGGTTTTATGCCGAATGGGATAGGGGGGGTTATCGCGTCATTTGCGGTGGTGATGTTTGCCTTTGGTGGAATTGAAGTCATCGGTATCACGGCTAGCGAAGCAAAAAATCCAGGCGTCACCATTCCTCGCGCAATTAACGCCGTTCCAATCCGTATTCTATTATTCTATGTTTTAACCTTGTTTGTACTGATGTGTATCTATCCATGGAACCAAATCGGCCAGCAAGGAAGCCCATTTGTACAGATTTTCGATAGTTTAGGTATTTCATCTGCTGCTAATATCTTGAACGTGGTGGTGATCACCGCTGCCATCTCGGCTATCAACAGTGATATTTTTGGTGCTGGTCGCATGATGTACGGTATGGCAAATGAAGGGCAAGCACCGAAAGTATTCACCAAGTTAACTAAAAATGGCGTGCCATGGATGACTGTTTTGGTGATGTCGATTGTGCTGCTTGTTGGTGTGGTATTGAATTATCTTATTCCAGAAAAAGTGTTCTTAATCATTGCATCCATCGCGACGTTTGCCACCATCTGGGTTTGGTTGATGATCTTACTGGCACAATTTGCGATGCGCAGAAAAATGACAGCAGAGGAAGTGAGTAAATTGAAGTTCCCAGTTCCGCTGTGGCCTGTGGGGCCAGTGCTCGCGATTATTTTTATGCTATTTATCTTTGGTGTATTGGGATATTTTGAAGATACACGAATTGCTCTGTATGTTGGCATTGGTTGGTTGGTCTTGCTCACTGGGGCTTATGCTCTGTGGGTGAAAAAACCAGAAGCAACAACTGAACAGCGCTACGAAGTTGAACCTGCAGAATAAAAGTAAATTAACTCGGATTAGTTAAGCTGTTAGGGCTAAATTTGATTCGAGTTAAACCTAATGTAATGAAGATGAGAGGTTTGTTGCTTAGTTTATCTGAATAGTAAGCTTCTCATTCTAAAAATACACTTTACGTCTATTTTTAGTGCGGTTGGGCTTTTCCCCGTGGCATTGATTATTCTAAACGACGTCACAACAGCCAACCACGATACTTTGTCGAGGTGATTTAATTTGTGATTGGCTCAACAGTATAACGGATCATCATATCGGTAATCTCGCCATGTTTTATCTCAAACCAATCAAGACCATCTTTGACCTGATTTTTATTGATGACTGGATCCCTATAGGTCCAATTTTCGGTTGCATGTGTTATCCCATTGCCCATGTCCCTAATCAAAGTATCGTACACGTTATATGTTGTTGTCGCTAACCAGTAATTTAACCAAGCTGCTGAAATCCTAACTGCATTAAGGCCTTTTGCACTAAAGCGTAGATCACCTGTTATGGCGAAGTTTAGTGTACTGGCATAATTCCTGACCATGTCTAATTCTAGATAGTTCTCTCCCTTAGTTGGAGTGCAATCACCACAATAACGTAGGAGAATATGTTCCCAATATACCTCTAGACCCGTACGACCTGTTTTTAACTTTAGATTTCGATTGATAATTCTGTCCAAGATATCTCGAGGTGGTTTACTGTTTGGATCTTTTACTTGGCGATATATTTTTTCATATTCAGCGCGTAACCATGCGGCTCCTTCTGGAGTCTGTGGATCTGTATTTTGTCTATATTGGATTATTTGTGAGGAAGGCCAGTGCTTATTTTCGATTTCGACGTGGATCCCTGTTCCTCGGTAAACAACCTCAGAATAGGTTCTTGCCGGTTTCACTTCTACTTCGGGTAACGCGGCATCAATTTCCACTGACGAGCTTATTTCGCCTATGTTGCGTGTGATTTTTTTGGTTGATATTCAGACAATATAGTCTCCTTTTTTCTTGGCTTAATATTTATCTTCTTGGCATTAGGCTTTTTGTATGTAAACACAAGTTAATATAATAATTTTGATCATTTTTAGTTGTAATAGTGGTTAATATATCTAGCATTATTCCATTGATGGCTTTTAGCACTGATAACGTAAACTGATCATTATGATTTTTTGTCAGGGTGGGATGGTTATTGTTAAAGGTTCGACTATATTTTGAGTAATTATGGGCGATGTCTAATCATTGGATTGTAGTCAGCAGTATGAGAGCCGTCTTTTGTATTGTGTAAGGATTCAACACTCATATTAAACATAGGGGCACGTTCAATTTTTTCATTTTATAATTTAAATCTAATCGTGACTAATCTGTAATCTGTATAAAGAACAGAGACAAATAGATGTTTTTATAAATAGAGGAATGAAAATACCTTAGATGGATAATGGGATAGTAAAACCTTTAAACCATTATTTTAAATAGCAAATAGCAAATAGCAAATAGCAAATAGTAGAGTAACTAATTTTTATCATGGATTACCACTCCTTATAAAAACGATTGCATCAATTAACGGTTTAAATAATCCTTGGCCCAGCAGCTTCGATTTAAACAGTGACGTGACTAAACCGGTATTTTTCTATACCTATGATTAATCGACTAAGTATTAAATAATTGACTAATTGCTAGCATTTTTGAGGACGTTATTTTTTAAAAAATCAATCCTAAGTTTAGCGTCGGTATAGCCGAGCTGATAGGACTTTTCATATAATTCGATGGCTTTTTCATAGCTCTGAGGAACACCTAAACCTTTTTCATACATAAGGCCAAGATTTATTAAGCCACCGATACTATTATGATTTGCTGCTTGTTGATATAGTTCAATGGATTTTTTTACATCAGGTTCAACACCCAATCCGTGTTGATATAATAATCCCATTGAATTCATAGCAACAGGCTCACCTTTTTCTATGGCTATATTATATAGTCTTATGGCATCGTCATAATTATCAATTTCAACATATAGCATTGCTAATCTGGTAATAGCGATATCATTACCTTCCTGCATTGCATTTTTATATAATCCTTAAGCTAACGTGATATTTTTATTAACACCGAGGCCATCTAAATATAAATCACCAAGGCTCATCATGGCGTTAGTTGAATTATGTTTTTTGAAAGCTAGTTCAAATGCATCTTTAGCTTTACTATAATCATGATTATATTTGTATAGTATGCCTAGATTATAGGGTGCCGCAGATGAACCAAGATCGATCGCTTTTTGATAAAGGTGTATCGCCTCTTCTTTTTTTCCTTGATTTGCTTTTAGTCTGGCTAGAAGGTTAAAACCTTCTTTATTATTTTTATCTGCCAAATTTTGATATATTTTTTCTGCTGCTATTGTGTTTTTCTCAACACCTAATCCAGCCTCATAAAGGTATCCAAGTGTCAGTAATGCTCCATCATCGCCTTGCTTTGCTAAAGAATCACAAACAGTAAAGCTTTTTGTGTCAGCTAAGCATTTATTAGATGATTCAGAATAGGAAGGAATGGGTTGAAACAGAAATAAGAATAACGAGATAAATGCTATTCTATTGTTTGCCATAGATAAGTTCCTTTTCCATATAAGATCGATAATAACCAAATTAATCTATATTTTAAATAAATCACTAATTATTACTTTTTTTTAGAATATTATTTTTTAAAAAATCAATCCTAAGTTTAGCGTCGGTATAGCCGAGCTGATAGGATTTTTCATATAATTCGATGGCTTTTTCATAGCTCTGAGGAACACCTAAACCTTCTTCATACATAAGGCCAAGATTAATAGAACCCGTTGCACTATTATTATTAGATGCTTGTTCAAATAACATGACGGATTTTTTAATATTAAGATTAACACCTATACCATATTTATATAATAATCCCATGGAATTCATTGCTTCGGGATCGTTTTTAGATATTGCTATATTATATAGCCTTATGGCATCGTCATAATTATCAATTTCAGCATATAACATTGCTAATCGGGTAATAGCGATATCATTACCTTCCTGCATTGCGTTTTTATACAACCCTTCAGCTAACGTGATATTTTTATTAACACCGAGGCCATCTAAATATAAATCACCAAGGCTCATCATCGAGTTAGTTGAATTATATTTTTTAATAGCGAGTTCAAATGCATCTTTAGCTTTACTATAATCATGATTATATTTGTATAGTATGCCTAGATTATAGAGAGCCGCAGATGAACCAAGATCGATGGCTTTCTGATAAAGACGTATCGCCTCTTCTTTTTTTCCTTGATTTGCTTTTAATCTGGCTAAAAGGTTAAAACCTTCTTTATTATTTTTATCTGCCAGATTTTGATATATTTTTTCTGCTGCTACTGTGTTTTTCTCAACACCTAATCCAGCCTCATAAAGGTATCCAAGTGTCAGTAATGCTTCATCATCGCCTTGCTTTGCTAAAGATTCACAAACAGTAAAACTTTTCGTGTCAGCTAAGCACTTATTAGATGATTCAGAATAGGAAGGAATAGGTTGAAATAGAAATAAGAATAACGTGATAAATGTGGTTTTATTGCTTATCATAACTCAAATTTCCTTAAATATGGACTTATTAATGGCCAATTTAATCTATCTAACTCTGGAAGGGAAGCGGCAAGGTCTGATTTCTCGTGGTTGTGGAACATTAGACTCAATCGGCAATCGCTATCAATCGGGCAAAGAAGACGCTATTTTTATCACGGAATTAAATTTTTCCTTATCTAGGGAGCAAAATTTAACTCATCAACCAATTGAATTTACTAAATTAATTGACAAGTCATCCCCATTGTTGTTGGTTGCAATATCAAATAATGAAATAATCAATCTAGTGTTTGATTATTATCGAATTGCTCAAAATGGTGGGATTGAAAAATATTACTCTGTGAAATTGAATGAAGCCTCGATTATTAATTTTACAACACAGTGTCCAAATAACATATTACGTAACGATATAGAACCAGAAGAACGCGTGTGTGAGGTATCGCGATATCACTGCATCTCACATTATGGCGGGAACATCAGGGTATAGTATCTCAAATAATAGTGTGTTTTAATTTTTATATTTTCTAATCAAATGACGAATCTCTGCGATAAAAGCATCATCACTCACTGAATTGCTAGGGCTTGTGGCTAATGTAATTAAAGGGCCGAGTTCTTCTTCTACAAAATAATACGCCATGGTGATTTTGCTCTTATCCATTGCATTATAGACAGCTCGATTTGTATTTTTAAGCCTAATTGCCGCTTCAGACATTTTCTCTATGGTTCCATAACTGTAGAGAATAGTTGCGACAACAACACTTCGCTTGATCACTGTATTTGTTGAAATAGGTGTAAATAGTTCAGGGTACCGTAAGGCGATGGAAGAGATAACACCCGTCAAAATACCATTAATAATAAACTTACGAATTGTCGATTCACTTGCAACATTGGCGGAGGTTTCTATTGCGAAATTTTTAATCGACTTATCTATTGTTCCTCGAATATCGGGTATTTCATTAAATTGAGAAAATTGGTTTGATAAATGATTTACGCCATATACATAATCAGATAATTTTTTCTTTCTTGAGGGGGGCATATTATTAGTAATAGTCGCAATAATAATATTAATTACTTCTGCAAAATTATCATAAGGATTAACGGCAAATCGTAGCAAATAAACCGCTTCGATATTTTCTTGCATGATACGTGGATTTCTGGAAATTCGAGATTTAAGAAGAAAATTCATACCTTGCAAAGGTGGTGGTAAAACACCAACATATGCTGCCGTATCTACTACACGTTTAACTCCCTTTGTAGAGGTGATGCCAATATCTTCAACTCTCTTGACCCAAGGATTATTTAATGCCGTTTCAATCGAAGGGGCATCGCCATCACATCGATAATAAATAGATTCGTCTAATCCACTTGGCGGTAAACATTCTTTTGAGCGATTATGAGCGTTTTTAAGTTCTTGGCCTATTTTTCGAAAAACTTCAAATCGCTTTTCCACTGCTTTGTTTGCATCCATGATTTCACCTTTATTGCAGTAAAACCATTCTAAATCATTACATTGCATTTTTATTTCCTTATAATTAAAACTTAAGTTAAATCAAATTATGCGAGTTGTCAAAGTGAACTAATATAAAAATGTCATTTCTTTGAGTTAATAACAGATAAAGTAACGAGATTAATCTTTTATACCTAATCTTAATTCTTTTAATACAATAATACTGTTTTAAACAAACTATTTGTAACCCAAATTATCTTAAGCATATACCGCCTTTGATATCGCCACTTTCCCTCAAAATGCCACATTAGCAATAAAAACCCGCCTTTAACTTCTCTTCACAGAGTGGATTTCTAACATTAACTGCTGATTTGTGTCGCACTTCGTGGCAAACTTGAAGCCTTTCGTTATACAGTCTGGAGAAACCCTTCTTGGAAAAGATCTTCGTTGATGAAGCAGTTGCTGAGCTTCATACCATTCAGGATATTTTGCGTTGGACAATGAGCCGCTTTAATGCAGCCAATGTTTATTATGGTCACGGTACCGATAATGCATGGGATGAGGCGCTACAATTAGTACTGCCAACGCTTTATTTACCACTCGATATCCCTGATGAACTATTGACATCGCGCCTGACTCCAACGGAGCGTCATCGTATTATTGAGCGTGTATTACGCCGCATCAATGATCGTATTCCAGTTGCTTACCTAACGAACCGTTCTTGGTTCTGTGGTCATGAATTTTATGTGGATGAGCGCGTTTTAATTCCTCGTTCGCCAATCGGTGAGCTGATCAACAACCACTTTGTGGGTTTGCTGTCAGATGAGCCTCGCACTATTTTGGATATGTGTACCGGCAGTGGCTGTATTGCAATTGCGTGTGCGTATGAATTCCCTGAAGCTGAAGTTGATGCCGTTGATATCTCAACCGATGTTTTGACGGTCACTGAGCAAAATATTGCTAATCATGGTTTAGACCATCGTGTAATTCCAATTCGTTCTGATTTATTCAGAGACATGCCAGACGTTAAATACGATTTGATCGTTACCAATCCTCCTTATGTTGATGCGGAGGATATGGATGATTTACCGGAAGAATTCCGTGTTGAGCCTGAATTGGCACTCGCAGCTGGCAGTGATGGACTCAAACTTGCACGCCGTATTTTAGCGAATGCGCCTCGTTTTCTGAGCGAAGAAGGTGTGTTGGTTTGTGAAGTCGGTAACAGCATGGTTCACCTTATCGAGCAGTATCCAGAAGTTCCCTTTATTTGGTTAGACTTTGAATACGGTGGTGATGGTGTATTTATGTTAACTCATGAGCAATTGGTTGAGCATCAGGCACATTTTCAACTCTATATTGATTAATCAATAGTTGCATAGCGTTTAATAATATTGTAATCAAATAACGATACCGCAATAACAACGATTAAATAGGAATTCGCCATGGCTGGAAATTCAATAGGGCAACTGTTTCGCGTGACAACATTTGGGGAATCTCACGGTATAGCTTTAGGCTGCATCGTCGATGGTGTTCCACCGGGAATACCGCTGACCGAAGCGGATTTACAAGGAGATCTCGACCGTCGTCGTCCGGGAACTTCTCGTTATACCACAGCTCGTCGTGAGCCAGACCAAGTGAAAATCTTATCGGGTGTGTTTAATGGCGTGACAACAGGAACCAGTATTGGTTTATTGATTGAAAACACTGATCAGCGCTCTCAAGATTATGGTGCTATCAAAGATGTTTTCCGACCTGGTCATGCAGACTATACCTATGAGCAAAAATATGGTCAGCGTGATTATCGTGGTGGTGGACGTTCATCAGCGCGTGAAACCGCAATGCGTGTTGCAGCAGGTGCGATTGCCAAAAAATACTTAAAAGAAAAGTTAGGCATTACCATCCGTGGTTGTATGACACAAATGGGCCCAGTGAAATGTGAAATAAAAGATTGGTCGATTGTCGAAGAAAATCCGTTTTTCTGCCCTGATCCGACTAAGCTAGATGCGTTAGATGAATTATTACGTGGACTGAAAAAAGAAGGCGATTCAATTGGCGCTAAAGTGACTGTGGTTGCTGAAAATGTGCCCGCAGGTCTCGGTGAGCCCGTTTTTGATCGCTTAGATGCTGACATTGCGCATGCATTGATGAGCATTAACGCGGTTAAAGGTGTTGAAATCGGTGATGGTTTCGGTGTTATTGGGCTAAAAGGCAGTGAAAATCGCGATGAAATTACCCGCGAAGGCTTCACGTCTAATCATGCTGGCGGAATTCTTGGTGGTATCAGTAGCAGCCAACCTATTGTTGCCCATATTGCCATGAAACCAACGTCAAGCATCACTGTTTCAGGAAAAACACTGAACCGTGAAGGTGAAGAAGTTGAGATGATCACTAAAGGTCGTCATGACCCTTGTGTCGGCATTCGCGCGGTACCTATTGCTGAAGCGATGATGGCGATTGTGCTAATGGATCACTACTTGCGTCAGCGTGGGCAGTGCGCTGATGTCGTACCGACAATGAAGCCTTTTGCATAATAGCCCATAGAGAGGTGGGATAGCGATCCCTCCTCTCTAATTTAGTTATTTGATTCACTATGAAGGCTTGGATGACGCCTCCTTAAAAACATTTCATCTAGGCAGTGATACCTTATTGGACTCATTTTATTGGACCGAAAGGTATATTACATCTCTATAGCATCACCATTCTGTATCTGGATTAAAAATGGATTGGCTAACCGCTGTTGCACCTGAAGTTTATTTACTGCTTTTCTGTGTTGCGCTTTTCGCGGGTTTTATTGATTCAATTGCGGGTGGTGGTGGTTTGTTAACGATACCTGCGCTGCTTTCCGTTGGCATTACGCCTATAGAAGCACTTGCGACCAACAAACTGCAAGCTGTTGGTGGTTCCTTTTCATCAACGCTCTATTTTGTGCGGCGCAAGGCTATCGATTTACGAGTGCAGATATTCCCTTTCATCATGACGATGATTGGTGCCATGCTAGGCGCTATCCTGATCCAAATGATTAATACAGATTTCCTTAAGCAGTTATTACCGATTATGGTTATCTGCGTGGGTCTTTATTTCTTGTTAACCCCATCGATTGGGGCATTAGATCGTAGACAGCGTATTAGCATGCCAGTATTTGGTGTGGTTTTTGGGATGTCGATGGGTTTCTATGATGGTGCGTTTGGTCCTGGAACTGGCTCATTTTTAGCGCTAGGTTATGTACTGCTATTGGGTTATAACCTCGCAAAAGCGACTGCACATGCAAAACTGCTTAATTTTTCGTCGAACTTTGGCTCCTTAGTGTTTTTTATTATCGGAGGTCATGTTCTCTGGGTGCTGGGTTTTGTTATGCTTATCGGCCAAATGGTTGGTGCTAGACTGGGTGCTCGCTTAGTCTTAACTAAAGGGCAAAAACTGATCCGGCCAATGATTGTGGTGATCTCCTTGTTAATGAGTATTAAATTGCTCCATGACACCCACGGCGATGCCATCAAAGCTTGGCTTATTTCATTATTTTAAGATGATTTGAATTTCCATGACTAAACATCATTATCAGCAGTTAATTGATATTTTTGAAGATTGCTTTGGCGAAGAGTACAACACCAAATTGGTTAAAGGTGATGATGAGCCGGTTTATCTCCCCGCAGATGAACAAACGCCTTATCACCGCATTGTCTTCGCACACGGTTTTTTCACCAGTGCATTGCATGAAATTTCACATTGGTGTATTGCGGGAGAAGCTCGCCGCCTCCAAGCAGATTATGGGTATTGGTATTGCCCAGATGGCCGTGATGAAAAGACGCAGTGTGAATTTGAATCTGTTGAAATTAAACCCCAAGCTTTTGATTGGTTCTTTTGCGTTGCCTCCGGTATTCCATTTAATGTGAGCTGCGATAACTTGGAAGGGGATTTCGACCCCGATCGCGTTGCGTTCCAACGCAAAGTACATGCTCAAGTGATGGAATATTTAGCAAATGGGATACCTGAAAGACCATTACGCTTTGTTAACGCGTTACAATCGTTTTACAATACCCCCCCATTTTGCGCGGGCGACTTCCCTTATCCGGAAGATATTTTCGCCGAATAATACATTAACAACAGTAAGGATTAAGCATGCTTGCGGATTTTGAAACACGCATACTGACAAAAATTGATGATATGGTCGAACACGCCAGTGACGATGAATTATTTGCGGGCGGTTATTTGCGTGGGCATTTAACGCTTGCTGTTGCAGAGCTTGAAGAAGAGAACGAAAGCAGTGCTGATGCATTGTATCAGCGTGTTGAAGAAAGCATCCAGCAAGCAATTAAAGCGGGTGAATTAGCACCAGCAGACCAAGTATTGGTGCTTGATATGTGGAAATTATTGCTCGATAACGTACGCTAATCGCTGATTATGTTTGTTTCGAAGAAGAGGGGAAACCCTCTTTTTTTGTAGGGGAAATTATGTTTCTAATTCGCCAAGCTAAGAGTTCTGACGCAAAAAATCTGCCAGTGATTGAGTATTCAGCGGCGCAGATCTTTCGCGGACACGCTAAATTTGGTTGGATAGCTGATGGTGATGTGCAAACTGAACAGGAACACTTAGGCTATATTCAACAGCAGATGGCATGGATTGCGGTTGCAAACGATGACCAGCCGATTGGATTTATCAATACCCAAAAATTAGAAAATAGCTTACATATTAGGGAAGTATCAGTTGCCCAGCCTTGGCAAGGAAAAGGCGTTGGTCGAGAGCTTATACAGCATGTGTTAGGCTACGCGTTACAGCAAAAAGTCAATAACGTCACTTTGACCACATTTCGTGATATCCCTTGGAACGCACCCTATTACCAGCGCTTAGGTTTTTCAATCATTGAAGCTTCTGAGTTATCCTGCACTCTCAAATCGATTTTGCAGCAAGAGGTGGATACGGGATTTGCCATAGAAGATCGCTGCGCCATGATATATTCGTCATACTTCACGCTATAGATTTGTTGATTGCTGCCAAGCTACAACGTGAATTATTTAGGATATATATCGATATTTTAGGGCATGCGTGAATGTCATATCCACCGTGGTTATTTATGTTTTTCGGTTTTCACTTCACGGCCTTTTAGTAACTTTCTGACCCAAAAACGATTTGGATGTAAAGCCGCTAAGGTTTCATCATCTAATGGAAGCGGTTCTGCAAAAATTTGTGCCGCCAGCAATTCACCGCACAAAGGCGCAGTTGAAAGGCCGCGTGATCCCAGAGCGCCCAATACAAACAAATTAGGGTAGATGGGGGCAAGTTCAATATCTGCTTGTTGCTGTATTTGCTCTGGCAAGTCTTGATAGCTTTCCATTAAACGTGCGAAGTCGGGAACATTACCGACCAGCGGCATGTGGTCACGGATCACGGCGCGGATCCCTTGGCGAGAGTGCTTACCAGAAACATCCACCTCGTTAGGCCAATTGACATCAGGTAGGCTGTTAATCAGTTTCTGCCGGTTTTCTTGTTGATCAGTTTCACTGTAATTAAAATCAAGCTGATTGCGTTGGTAGCTCGCGCCAATACAATGCTGCTGATTCGTTAGATTAACTGGGGTCAGATAGCCCTCATAACACAAAACATTTTTCAGCTGGCTTAATGATGAATTAGTTGGAATATGACTGACTTGCCCTTTTACGGGAGTTACTGGCAACATTTGCGTCTGCTCAAACTGGGAGAGTAGATGCCCATTGGCAATCACAACGGTTTGATGCGTAAACTGTTTTTCGATTCCTATGATATTTGTATAAAGTTGCCAGCCATCAATCGAATGTTTAATCGCAGCAATATCATGCTCAAAGTAAAATTTAACGCCTTTTTTACTCAGGAAAGACATTAGGCTTTCGCATAATTGTGCAGGGCATAACCAGCCACCCTTGGCATAATGAATTCCTGAATGATTAATATCAATTCCTGCCAATTCGCTGAGTTGTTCACGGCTTTTTTCAGCTGCAAACTCTTCTGGCCACTGTGTTTGCAGCATAGAGGCGATTTTGTGGCGGCTTCTTTCATGATACGCTAACTCTGATACACCGCACCATTGACCATCAAATTGAATACCTAAATCAACGAGTTGGTGATAAAAGCGATTTGCATAAGGGAAGGCACTGACAAAGAAACGTTCTAACGAATCGTCACGTCCGTTAATTAACGGATAGATTGCGCCTTGACGATTACCAGAGGCATTTTGAGCAATTTGTTGATCTTGACAATAAATAGTAACTTGAGCACCACGTTGTACTAAGGAATAAGCGGTGGTTAAACTTGCAAGGCCACCGCCAATAATTGCGACATCGCTAGGAGCAACAGAGGCTTGGCGAGAAAACCAAGGTGTCACTTTTTCGTCATTTTTATCTACTAAGGTACCTGTAAGCATTTCTCGTTTACAGCCAAAGCCTTTTATTTTTTTGATGGTAAAGCCTGCTTCTCGTAATCCACGTTTAACAAAACCTGCGGCAGTAAAGGTGGAAAAAGTTCCTCCTTTACGTGAAAATTTTGCCATTGCAGTGAACAGCTGTTCACTCCACATCTGTGGATTTTTTGATGGAGCAAAGCCATCTAAAAACCAAGCGTCTATCTTATTGTTTAAATTGCAATTAAGTTGGGGTAATTGTTCATTTACGTCACCAAACCATAAATCAAGGGTAATTTGACCATTTTTTAAAACAATACGTTGATTGCCCTGTAAGGCTTGAGGCCACTGTTCACATAAAAGGTTTGATAGAGAAGCTAGCTCAGGCCAATGGCTGTGCGCCGTTTTGAGGTCGTATTGGCTTAGTGGATATTTTTCAAAACTGATAAAGTGTAAGCGTTGCAGTCTTGCTTGCGGATGATTGAGTCTAAACTGTTCAAAGCATTGGCTTAAGGTAAGGAAATTTAAGCCTGTGCCAAATCCGGTTTCAGCAATAACACAGGTTTCAAATGGATGATTTTCAAAGCGTGCTGGAAATTGATTTCCTTGTAAAAAAACGTAACGGGTTTCTTCAAGCCCATCTTGATTTGAAAAATAGATATCACCAAACTCTTCAGAAATTGGCGTACCTTCCTCATTCCAGCTAAGACGGGCTGTTTGCACTGCTGATTTTTTCACGCTTATGCCTACTATTGTCCAAATAATGACTGAATTTTAGCGCTGAACGGGCACTAAGGCTACCTTTGAGCAAAAATGTTATTTCGTTTGAGATAAAAAAAATACAAATATTTACCCTGATCGGACTTGTTCAGCGTACAAGTGTAAGCTAAAGTGGCACCTATAATCCCGTAATCAAATTATTAAAAACATGAGGTAATGAATGAAGCGTGCAGTCATCACTGGCCTGGGTATCGTTTCCAGTATTGGTAATAACCAGGAAGAAGTACTGGCTTCTCTGAAGGAAGGTCGTTCCGGGATCACTTTCTCAGAAGAATTTAAAGAGGCGGGGCTACGTAGCCACGTTTGGGGCAACGTAAAACTGGATACTGATGGTCTGATTGACCGTAAGATCCGCCGTTTCATGAGTGATTGCTCTGTTTACGCCTACCTGTCAATGGAGCAGGCAATTAGTGATGCGGGCTTAACAGATAACCAAGTTTCTAATATACGTACTGGTTTAGTTGTTGGTTCTGGTGGCGGTTCACCACGTAACCAAGTTGCTGGTTCTGATGGTATGCGTGCTAAAGGCTTACGCGGCGTTGGCCCTTATATGGTTACCCGTGCAATGGGTTCTGGAATATCGGCTTGTTTAGCAACACCATTTAAAATCAAAGGGGTTAACTACTCAATCAGCTCTGCATGTTCAACATCTGCACACTGTATCGGCCATGCAGTTGAATTGATCCAACTTGGTAAACAAGATGTCGTCTTTGCTGGTGGCGGTGAGGAGTTGAGCTGGGAAATGACGTGCGAATTCGACGCAATGGGCGCATTGTCAACTAAATATAACGACACACCAACCAAAGCATCAAGAACCTATGACACTGAGCGTGATGGTTTCGTTATTGCTGGCGGCGGTGGGATCGTCGTCGTTGAAGAATTAGAGCATGCATTAGCGCGTGGTGCACATATCTATGCTGAAATCGTTGGCTATGGTGCAACCTCTGATGGTGCTGACATGGTTGCTCCTTCTGGTGAAGGTGCAGTGCGTTGTATGCAAATGGCAATGCACGGTATTGAAGGCAATATTGATTACATCAATACGCATGGTACTTCTACGCCAGTGGGCGATACTAAAGAACTGGAAGCTATCCAAGAAGTCTTTGGTGGTCATTCACCTGCTATCTCTGCAACGAAAGCCATGAGTGGTCACTCATTAGGTGCGGCAGGTGTTCATGAAGCAATTTATAGCTTACTGATGTTAGAACACGGTTTTATTGCACCAAGCATTAACGTTGAAAACTTAGACGAAAAAGCGGCTGGGTTGAATATTATCACTAAACCAACGGAACAAGCATTGGAGACGGTTATGTCTAATAGCTTCGGTTTTGGTGGTACGAATGCAACCTTAGTGATGAGTAAATACAAAGCATAACGTTGTAAGGCCTCCAATAATGGCTTATTCAGCTATTGGGGGCTATTTTGTTTTTCAAGTTATTTTCATGATACCTTTTGTTGTCGTCAGAAGTGAAAATAGTAAGTTACCTCACCGATAATCCCCAAAATATTTAGCAGCTTTTTCTTCATCTATTTTTAAAATTCCTTTCCAGCCAGCCCAAGGCATCTTCATATCAGAACGACCTCTCGTCTTATTTACATATATATCGTTCATCACTTGAAGTCGGAAGGGAATAAACGATACTCTTCTTATCTTTTAGGATCATTTATATAACCGACACTAGGATTAGGATGTCTTAACATGATAGAGCCGATTAGCGTCACACTGGATCGTAAGGAATACATACGTTTTAATAATTATTGTTATAAAAATAATTACTTTTGTGATAATAAATTTTGGAGCACTCCGTTAATTGTCATGGTTGCTGTTTTTGTGGTTGCTTTTGTTATTGCATTTAATCTTCTCAATATCACGCTTTCGCAAATCATTGTTGCATTTATCATCGCATTATTTTTATTTTTGCTTATCGCAGCTCGGATATTACAAACTTTTAGCCGAGCAATACCTGATGAGGGTAGTTACCTTCTGTGTGAAAAAGAATACCATTTTGATGAGTCCGGACTCCATGAAACGAGTCAATATGGTTCCTCATTGATAAAATGGGCGTCATTCAAATTTATAAAAACGGATGGTGACTTACTGTATCTCTTTATCGATCGGGTATACGCAATTATCATTCCAGCACGCTGTTTTGCTTCAACTGAAGACAGCCAATGTTTTGTTGAGATACTGAAGGAAAAATCGATTAATCGAGTTGAGTAAATCATTTTCTACAATGCATTTTGTGTGGATTTACTCACGTTAATTAATAATATTAAATTAACGAATGTGTATGCGAAGTTTATATCCCGAGTCCCTGAGTAGGGTTTCGGGATTATTTAGTTCAACACATAGACATGCGTATAGAAAGAAATAGAAAATAAAAAAATGTCCCTAAATATCGTCAGGGGCAAAGTTGGAGTGAGAAGGTTGATTGAGATTATTTATTGCCAAAGTTAATCATTAAGACGGCTTTCTTTCTGCAGCTTGATGTTTGCGTCTTTTACGAACTAATTTAATTATTGGTGGTAAAACTAGCACGAATACTGCAAACACAAGTAGAGTTTGAGAAATGGTACTTCCCCAGAGAATATTGAAATCACCATTACTGATTGAGAGTGAACGGCGTAAACTTTGCTCAAGCATTTCACCGAGAACAAAACCTAAAATCAGCGGTGATAATGGAAAGTTCATCTTACGCAGAATATAGCCAAATACGCCAAGGCCCATCATTAGAAGTAAGTCAAATGTTGTGCTATGTACCGCATAAACCCCAACCGCAGACACCGCAGCAATGGCAGGAACTAAAAACCACAATGGAACGGTTAACATACGAGTGAACAGGCCTATTAATGGAATGTTCATAATCAGTAGTACAACGTTGGCAATCAATAGTGCAGCAATTAATCCCCATACAATATCGGGTTGCTCAGTGAACATTCCTGGGCCTGGGGTGATATTGTACAGTGTTAATGCACCCATCATGACTGCGGTGGTACCTGAACCCGGAACACCGAGTGTTAACATAGGAATAAATGATCCACATGCCGATGCATTATTAGCGGCTTCAGGGGCAGCCACACCCCGAACATCCCCATTACCGAATTGACTATTTGCACCGCTGATTTTTTTCTCGGTCATATAGGTGATGGCACTGGCAATAGTGGCTCCTGCACCTGGAAGCACGCCGACAAAGAAACCAATAAAGGAGGAACGTATTGTTGGACCAATACAGGCTTTAGCTTCTTTTCGATTAAACAACATTCGTCCTGTTTTACGGATCAATCCTTGTCCTGTTGCCGTTCCTTCAAGCATCAATAAAATTTCACTGACAGAAAATAGCCCAATCACGACGACAATAAACTGTACACCATCAGATAAATGAACATTATCAAAGGTAAAACGATATTCACCAGAGTTAGAATCTACACCAACAGTCGCGAGTGCTAACCCAATTAAAGCGGCAAGTAATGATTTAATGGGATTTTGACTCATCATGCTGCCAAGACAGGCTATTGCAAAAACCATCAAGGCAAAGTATTCGGCAGGACCGAATGCAAGAGACCATTCTGCAAGTAATGGGGCAAATAAGATGATCCCAACAATGGCAATAGTTGAACCGCAGAATGAGCTTACAGCCGATATGGATAAAGCAACACCACCTTTACCCTGCTTTGCCATTGGATAACCATCAAGCGTTGTCATAATCGCCGCGGCATCACCGGGCACATTCAATAAAATAGAGGAAATACGGCCACCATACTCACAACCTAAGTATACGGTTGCTAATAATATTAATGCAGATTCTGGTGGGAGTTTTAATGCAAAGGCGAGTGGCAAAAGAATTGCAACGCCATTAATCGGGCCTAGACCCGGTAACATGCCGACAATCGTGCCAATGAAACAGCCGATAAGTTCAATTAGCAGGTTTTGTGGCACTAATGCAACCTCAAAACCTTGAGAGAGGTACATCCAAGTTTCCATGGTTATCTCCTTAATTAAATATACATGTCATTATTCAAGTGGCTTGGTTGTTAACCACAGACAACGCGAATTAATTTGTATATAAGCTACCTAATGGCAAAGTGACATCAAGTAATTGATCGAAGGCATAAAATAGAACGATACCGAGTATTGGACCTGAAATAATGGCAGCAAGCGGAGTCGCGCCAAATAGCAGTGCAATACTGATGGTCAGTAGGCAGGTAGATAAAGGAAAGCCTACCCATTCAAATGCCCACGCGTAGATAACCAATGAAAGAATAAGTAATGCTAAACGTCGAAGAACATAAAGTTTTGGCCACTCAATAGCGTCTTGTTGACCGACTAATAGGATGAAGGCACATAAGCTCATGAGCAAGAGGATAACTATAGGAAAAGGGCGCGGACCTAGTGGTTCATAAGAGAATTCACTTTGGATCCCCCAGCCGATATATAAACCGATACCACACAAAATCAACCAGACAGTGGCAAATATCCGTTGGCTCATCATCGACCTCCGTTATTTTGCCAAGCCAAATGAACGGGCTTGTTCACGATACTGTTCGATTTCTTTTTTGACATAACGGTCTAGCTCTGGGCCGCTGATGTTATATTCAAATAAGCCACGTAACTCACGCTGTTTCTTGAACTCGTCGGTTTGCTGTAATTTTTTGAAGGTTTCAATCCACTGGTTGTAGTCTTCATCAGACACTTTTGGCCCCATATAGAAACCACGAATGATAGGCCATACAATGTCATAGCCTTGCTCTTTAGCTGTTGGAATATTTTCCAGACCTTCACCTAGACGTTTATCAGCATAAATGGCAAGTACACGAATTTTGCCTTCGTTGAGATAAGGGGCCATTTCACTCATATCACCTGACATCACTTGGATATGATTGCCTAATAAGGCTGTTAAAGTTTCACCACCCCCTTCGAATGCGACATAACGCATTTTACGTGGGTCGACTTCAATCTCTTTGGCCAGTAGCGCCGTCTTCATCCAGTCCTGGCTACCAATTGAGCCACCAGCACCAAACACAATACTATTAGGGTCTTTTTTAAATACATCCATTAAGTCTTTTAAATTCTTATACGGCGAGTCTTCCCGTACTGCAATCATGCCATAATCACTGCCAATGCTCGCAAGCCAGCGAACATCGTTTTCGTTGTAGCGACCAAATTTTCCTTGTGCAAGATTTAATAATGAACCGCCTGAGAATGCGACGATGGTGCCGGGTTCTGCAGGACGTTGAGCCACAATAGCATTGTAGGCAACTGCACCAATCCCCCCCGGCATATAGGTTACTCGCATTGGTTTTTCAATTTCTTTCGTTTCGAGCATTGAAATTTGTACAAGCTTACAGGTTAGGTCAAATCCACCTCCTGGTTTAGCGGGGGCGATACATTCGGTGCGTTCTGGTAGCGTAGTAGCTTGACTAATACTCGCTAAAACAAGGGCTGCAGCTAAAGTTGTTAATGATGTTCTTTTCATTTTATTTCCTCATAAAATCAGATAAAGAGATTTCATTATTGTTTTGTCGCCGCCATCATTGCCTTGTAAAGCTTTCATTTACCTTTCATTAACAATTTGAGTTATTTTTTTGTGATGTATATCATATTGTTTATTACTGATCATGTTTAATTGTTAATTTAATGTTGGGTTTCTTCCGTTCTATATTCTTGTGAGCTAGATTGAGGAAATTGAGCTTAATTCTTTTATTAATCGAAGGTAAGTGCGAACTTATACGTATAACTAAATGAAATGAGAATGTAGATAATGAGAATTTTGTTAGTGGAAGACCATGACGAATTATCATTGTGGCTGCAAAAAGCACTGAGTACGACAGGTTTTGCAGTCGATATTGCTCGTGACGGTGCAGTAGCCGATCAGCTGTTACAAACAGAAAGCTATTCGTTAGTGGTGTTAGATGTTTCTTTACCACGAGTCAGTGGGCTGGTCGTGCTTGCAAAGATGCGAAAGCGGGGCCAAGAAATCCCAGTATTATTGCTGACAGCGAATTCAGATGTATCAGATAGGGTGAAAGGGCTTAACGCTGGCGCAGATGACTATCTTACTAAACCGTTTGATTTAGCTGAGCTGGAAGCACGTATTCGAGCGTTACTCCGACGTAGTCAAAGTCAGGTTAATGAACCACAACATTTTGGTTCTCTTTGTTATCATGAAGAGGGATATTTTCTCTTAAATCAACAGCCATTAGGTTTAACACCTAGGGAATTTGCAGTACTAAGTACGTTATATCATCGTCGAGGACGCCCTGTTTCAAAAATGCAGTTATTTGAACAGGTTTTTTCATTATCCGATGAAGCCAATTTACAGAGTATTGAATTATATGTGCATCGAGTGAGAAAAAAACTAACTGATACCGATGTTAATATTAGTACTCTTCGTGGATTAGGATACCGATTAGAGCAGTGTAGTGTATGAAATTAGTCTCTCATCCACGCTCTCTCTTTCATCAGTTGCTGTTCTTTTTCGGTATCCCCCTCATTATGTTAGGGGGATTTTCAGTTTATACCCACTATTACAGCGCAAAAAATGCCGCGGATCAGGCATATGATCGAACATTACTCGCCTCCGCTCGTATAGTTGCCCAGAGATTGCAAGTGGTAGATAAGCACCTGACTGTGGATGTCCCTTATGTGGTACTCGATAGCTTTGAGCGCAATGTCCATGACCGATTATTTTATCAAGTTATTGCATCGAATGGTGAAACGATTTCTGGTTATGATGACTTGCCTACCATTCCAACCCACTGGATGCGTTCTCAAAACTACACCGCGCTCGTCTATTTTTATGATGCTGAATATAAAGAGATGCCTATTCGTGTTGCCGCTTTTTACCAACCGGTTAACGAGGGTGGGATGATGGGAATGGTACAAATTCGTGTCGCTGAAACCGCTTCATCACGGCAAGAGTTTGCTCGACAGCTATTAATTGCGTCATTAATGAGCCAAGGTACAGTGGTCTTTTTAACGCTAGTATTAGCCTATTTACTATTAAGTAACCTTTTAAAACCATTAAAAAAACTATCCTATTTAATGATGAGGCGTTCTGCCAATGATTTGACACCTATTCCTAATGTTTTGCCATGGTCAGAGTTATCTCCCTTAGTTGATGCTTTAAATCGTTATATTGAAAGATTAAAACGAATGGTGAAACGCCAAGAAAGGTTTAGTGCAGATGCTTCTCATCAATTAAAAACACCATTAACGGTATTGAAAACGCAGGTTTCTGTTGCGCTAAATAGTCAAGATGAAGAGCAACGTAAGCAAAGTTTGTATGCCATCAATAAAACGCTCGACAGTACTATTGTATTGACTGGCCGTTTATTGCAACTTTCACGCTTAAAAGATCACGAAAAAGAAGCAATACGCCACTATCGAGCGGTGAATTTGGTTGAATTAGCACAACAGGCTTGTTTCAGTCGACTTGGGCAAGCTGAAAGTAAATGTATTGATTTGGGATATGAAGGACAAGAGCAATCATGGATAAACGGCGAGCCTATTTTACTGTCGGAAATGTGCGCCAACTTGATAGACAACGCAATCAAATATACACCAGAAAATGGTATGGTGACAGTAAGGGTTGCTATCAGTGCCGATAAACAATACGCAATATTAGAGGTCGAAGATTCAGGCCCCGGCATACCAAATAAAAAAATTAATCGTTCTATGGAAGCATTTACTCGTCTAAATAATGCATTAAGTTTAGACGGTTCGGGGCTAGGGCTGACACTCGTGAACGATATTGCCTTGTATCATGGTACTGAATTGCAGCTATTAAAAGGTGAAGAACTGGGAGGGTTATTAGTGAGGATAAGGTTTCAAATTAGTGGAGCAACAAGGGCTCTGAATAAGTAACATTATTCTATATTGATAAGACCTCTGAAGGGAATATTTACTAGGTACCATTGATCTTTGAAGGTCAATTTTTATTCGAATTAAAAGTCTGTACTTTCTATACTTAAGGTAAAAATAAGCAGCAAGGATCAACCGGACTAGATAAACATAGCCCCACAAAAATGGGGCATATGGCTTACGACATTGCATTGCTTGAAAACTAATTTTACGGACAGTTATCGTTTAAGTAATCTTTTTCCTGCTTAATTTTTTTTTTGCTTTTAAATAATTCGGTTAGTGGGATACGCAGCTGCTGAGCCAACATAACACCAAGTAAAACGATGCCACCACCAATCAGATGATAACTTTTTAATTCTTCTCCTAGCGCGAAAATAGCGATAATTGCGGTAAATACGGGCGCTAAATTCATAAAGATAGAGGTCGTATTGGCACCTAAACGCATCACACCTTGGATCCACAGCGCAGGTGCTATGATAGAGGCTGCGATACCTGCGAATACAACAAGGCCAATATTATGGCTGTTTAGGCTGACATCATCTGCCAGTACAAAGTTCGGTATTAATAAAATCACACCAAAGAAAATTTGTACATACAGTGAGTCCCAGCTCGACAGTTGAATACCCCAACGTTTTGTTAATACACCGTACAATGCATAAGCTGCTGAGGCGATTAACATTAATAGCTCACCAGTTCCCAATCCCTGAGATAATAAGCTTCCAGGATTGCCTTGGCTCACCAGCCAAATAAGACCTGTTAGCGATAATAGTGTACCTATCACAATACCGACGGTTGGGATCACCCTTAAAACGAAGATACTAATCACAACGGTAAGTAATGGAATTAGTGAGTTCATTATACCCATAAAAGTGGCACTAACCGTGTGAGCAGCATAGTAGGCTAAACTTTGATAGATCATCATGCCAAGTGCACCCAGGATGGCAAGTTGCCACCAATGTCGTTTCACGATATCCCAGTGCCTTAAGACAGAACGCAGTACAAAAGGTGTCATAACGATAAGTGCCAGTGCCCAGCGATAAAATGAAATAGCTGCTGGGTCAATCGCGGTTGAAGCCGCTTTGTTAACAATGGCATTTATTGACCAAAGCAAAACCGCAATAAGCGGGAATAATAGATTTTTCATTAAAAGCCTTCTCCCTAATGAGTCGCACTAGTATACAGTTGTCAGGTTTTTTAGATATACTGATAATCAGACATTAGATAACGGTTTTCAGACAACTTTATGATGAAAGAGCAAAAAGCATCAGGGTGGCGAATTAGTGAATGCAATGTAGTTGAACCTGCCTTTATTGCTTTGCGCCATGAACAGATTGATACACAGACAGAATATAAGTCTCATGCCCATCCATTTGGGCAATTGTTGTACGTGGTGTGTGGAATTATGGAAATGGAAGTGGAGGGGAAGCATTATCTTGCGCCACCTGAGTTTTGTATTTGGATCCCTGCCAATACTCACCATGCAAGCTTTAATAAGCAAAGCGTTAAATTTCGTATTATCGATTTCGCGCGGAGCTTTAGTGAACAATTAGCACCCCAAGCGTGCGTGATAAAGCTTAGTCCTATTTTTCAAACTATTATGACCGATCTTTATCAACGGGGGATTTCAGAGCCACAGACGGATGAAGACAAGCGTTTAGCTAATGTTTTAATCGATCAATTTGCTGTTTCACCTTGCCAAGACACCTATCTTCCGACAACGAAGGATAAATTTTTAGCGCCTATTTTAGAAGCACTGCAAAAAGAGCCCGCTGATAACTCAACATTGGCAGAATGGGCAAAACGTAGTTACACCTCAGAGCGTACATTATCACGCCGTTGCCAGCATGAACTTGGAATGTCTTTTAGTGAATGGCGACAACGCTTACGTTATTTGCATGCTGTTGCAGCGCTTGAGAAGGGTAAAAGCGTCCATGAAGTTGCATTCGATGTCGGATACAGTTCGGCATCAGCGTTTATCGCAATGTTTCAACAAATATCAGGGGTAACGCCAGATCGCTTTCGTCTAAAGGAAGATCTGTAGTCCAAATAATTCATCAGTGTGTCGCCAAGTCAGGTTAACAAACTAAATGCCTTGAAGTATCACAGAGATAAATGAAGATTTAAGCGTTAATAGCGCATAGGCAATAGAGTGGGAACGTGGCAAAATAAGCGAAAATACTCGTCATATTTCAAGTTGTCAGTTGACTATGCTCACCTAGCCGAGTCACCTAAGGCTCTATGTTTCGCGACTCGCTTTACTTGCCGCTTACATGCATCTTGAATTATTTTGTTTATATATACAGCAATTTATTCATCTATTTAAGATTGATAATGATATCGAGGCGATTCAAGTGAAAATTCTGGTTGATGAAAACATGCCATATGCTCAGCAATTGTTCAGCAAGTTAGGTGAAGTTAAGGCAGTGCCAGGGCGTCCTGTACCTGAAGCAGAACTCATTGGTGCGGACGCATTAATGGTGCGTTCAATTACAAAAGTTAACTGCGCATTATTGGGTAATACATCTGTAAAATTTGTGGGCACTGCGACGGCAGGTTTTGATCATGTTGATACAGCATGGCTTGATGAAGTAAATATCGGATTTTCTTCAGCGCCAGGTTGCAATGCTATCGCGGTAGTTGAATATGTTTTTTCTGCCTTACTGATGTTAGCTGAGCGTGACTGTTTCGACTTACGAGACAAAACGGTGGGTATTGTTGGTGTGGGAAATGTCGGTGGGCGCTTAGCTGCTCGACTATCTGCTTGGGGGATTAAAACATTATTATGTGATCCACCACGTGCAGCAAAAGGTGAAGAAGGAAATTTCTTACCATTAGAAACGCTGTTAGCTGAAGCGGATGTACTGACATTCCATACCCCCCTTAATATGGCAGGTATTGATCAAACATTTCATATGATGGATGCATCGCGTCTTGCTAGCTTGCGCGAAGGGACGATTTTAATCAACGCAAGCCGCGGTGAAATTGTTGATAACCAAGCGCTGTTAAATATATTAAAACAAGGTAAAAAACTGAGTGTTATTTTGGATGTGTGGGAGCCTGAACCCGATTTAGATACGGGATTATTGCAGTATGTTGATATTGGCACGCCACACATTGCAGGTTATACCCTAGAAGGAAAAGCGCGTGGAACTACGCAGGTCTATGAAGCATATTGCCAGTTTATAGGTCAACCACAAAGCGTGGCATTATCATCTTTGCTACCAGCACCCGAAATAAGCGCCATCACTGTTAAGGGAAAATTAACACAAAGTCAGCTCAAAAGGCTGGTTCATCTAGTGTATGATGTGCGTCGCGATGATGCGGCACTACGTGAAGTTGCCGCAATACCCGGTGAATTTGACAAATTACGCAAATACTATCAAGAACGTCGTGAATGGTCGTCCCTCGAAGTGAACTGTGATGACGAACAAGTGGCTGCTCAGCTGAATTCACTGGGTTTTAATGCACATTTAGTTAAATGATCTTAGATGGGTTTAGAACCACAATAATCTGAGTTACATGTAGGCGATAATCGATACTGTTTCGATGGAAAAACTGGCAGGTACAGCGGATCCTGTAAGTGGAGTTAAAGATTTTGCCTGCGTGCGACGCCAACGGACAATCTAGTCTTTATGGCGAACGAATAATCTCATTTAATCGTTTATTTTTTGGAGAAACAGCAATGACTGAAGGTTGGAATATTGCGTTATTAGGCGCAACCGGTTCTGTCGGTGAAGCGATTTTAGCACTATTGCATGAACGCGAATTCCCTGTTGGTGAATTGTACCTATTAGCTAGTGAGCGAACTGCAGGGGAGAGCATTCGTTTTGATGGTAAAAGTTATCAGGTGCAAAATGCGGTCGATTTTGACTGGTCACAAGCGCAAATTGCTTTTTTTGCTGCCGGTGAAGAAGCGAGTCTACAATACGCTGAACAAGCCGCACAAGATGGCTGTATTGTGATTGATAGTAGCGGTGTATTTGCCCTTGATCCTGACGTACCGTTGGTCGTGCCCGCTGTTAACGCACATGTTTTAGCGGATTACCGTAATCGTAATATTATTGCGTTAGCAGACAGCTATGTAAGCCAGTTACTCAGTGCGACTAAACCCTTAGTTGATGCGGCGGGATTAGGTCGTATCACGTTGACCAATATGTTATCTGTTTCTGCTCATGGTAAAGCCGCAGTCGATGAATTGGCTGGGCAAAGTGCACGTTTACTTAATGGGATCCCCGCTGAGGAAGGGCGCTTTAGCAAGCAATTAGCGTTTAATATGCTACCTATGTTGGCAAATATTGAAGGGGCAGTGCAACAAGAGCGCCGTTTAGTCGAGCAAGTTCGTAAAATTTTACAAGATGAAGGCTTGCCTGTTGCAGTCAGTTTTATTCAGTCGCCAGTATTTTATGGTAACGCACAAGTGGTTTACCTCGAAACATTACGTCCAATTGGCGCAGAAGAAGCGCGCGATGAACTTGAACGTAGTGATGATATTCGGGTCTCAGAAGAGGGTGATTATCCGACTCAGGTCACTGATGCATCGGGGAATGATTATTTGAGCATCGGTTGTATTCGCAATGATTATGGAATTCCTGAAATTTTACAGTTTTGGTCAGTCGCCGATAATGTGCGCTTCGGTGGTGCATTGATGGCAGTTGAAACGGCTGAAAAACTCGCTCAGGAGCTGTTCTACTGATGTCTGAGTCAACACAGTTGTCTCGCATTGCGTTAGGCATCGAATATAACGGTAGTCGTTATTACGGTTGGCAGCGCCAACTGGAAGTTAAAAGTGTTCAAGGCTGTCTTGAAGAAGCCTTATCGAAAGTTGCCAATCATCCAGTTAGTGTATTTTGTGCAGGTCGTACAGATGCGGGTGTGCATGCTACAGGACAAGTCGTACATTTTGAAACGTCTGTTACACGTAAAGAAGCTGCTTGGACAATGGGGGTCAACACTCATCTACCTGCGGATATTGCAGTACGTTGGTGTCAGCCTGTCGACGATGAATTTCACGCAAGGTTCAGCGCAACAGCGCGCCGTTATCGCTATGTGATTTTTAATCATCGTTACCGTCCAGCAATATTGTCAAATGGAGTGACGCATTTTCACTATCCACTTGATGAAAAAAGAATGCATGAAGCGGCTCAAGCTCTGCTGGGGGAAAATGATTTCACCTCATTCAGAGCCGTCCAATGCCAGTCTCGGACACCATGGCGTAATGTAATGCATGTACAAGTTACACGCCATGGGAACTACGTTGTCGTGGATATTAAAGCGAACGCATTTGTTCACCATATGGTTAGAAATATTGTTGGAAGCTTGTTGGAAATTGGTTGTGGTAATCAGGACATCAATTGGATGGCGCAGTTACTGGTGCTAAAAGACAGAACAAAAGCAGCAGCAACGGCCAAAGCTGATGGGTTGTATTTGGTAGGGGTTGATTATCCTGAGAAATTTGCATTACCTTCCAATGTGATGGGACCAGTATTTTTAGCCGATGAACTGTTCTAAATCATATTTTATAGACACAAAATAATTCAAGTAATATATAAGTGGCATGTGAAGGCATCACGATAAAATTCCCCTAGAACGATGGTCATAGGGTGATTTGAGTCGCTTGGTAGGCAATTTTAGGTGCAACACATACCATGTAGCTTGGAAAAATAACGGGTATGGGAATGGACGCCATTAATAACGAGGATTTTTATGGAGTTTATCAGTTTTATTATCGATTTTATTTTGCATATCGATGTCCATCTGGCTGAATTAGTTGCTGAGTATGGTAATTGGGTATACGGCATTTTATTTCTGATCTTGTTTTGTGAAACTGGGCTGGTGGTCACACCATTCTTACCTGGTGATTCACTATTATTTGTCGCGGGCGCAATTTCCGCATTAGAGACTAACAATCTAAATGTCCATTTAATGGTTGCTTTAATGATTACGGCAGCCATTATTGGTGATGCAGTAAATTACACGATTGGCCGTATTTTTGGTGAAAAGCTGTTTAAAAACCCTGATTCGAAGATTTTTCGCCGTTCTTACTTAGACAAAACGCATGTTTTTTATGAAAAACATGGTGGTAAGGCGATTATTCTTGCGCGTTTTGTGCCGATTGTCAGAACGTTTGCACCATTCGTTGCAGGAATGGGTAAAATGTCTTATCGTCATTTCGCCTTTTATAATGTCGCAGGGGCGTTATTATGGGTACTATCATTTACCTATGCGGGTTATCTGTTTGGTGATTTACCTGTCGTACAAGAGAATTTGAAATTATTGATTGTAGGAATTATCTTTGTTTCAATTCTTCCGGGGGTGATTGAAATTATTCGTCATCGCCGTGCAGCAGCCAAAGAAAAAAGAATTGCTGTACAAAAAAGTGATAATCAATAACGGATTTAAAAGTTTTTATCCACAGTGGGATATCATTGTGGTTTAATGGCACAAAATTACATACTGGTGCTAACCAGAAATCAATCAGACGAAAAGGTCCATTAATGAGCTGGATTGAAAAAATATTAAAGAAAGGTAACTTGAGCCAATCACATAAAGCCAATGTACCAGAAGGTGTTTGGACTAAATGTGATAGTTGTGGACAAGTGCTGTATGGAGCTGAATTAGAGCGCAACTTATCAGTTTGCCCTAAATGTGATCATCACATGCGTATTCATGCACGCCAACGTCTTGATACCTTCCTTGATGAAAACTCTACTACAGAATTAGGTAGTGAACTTGAACCAAAAGATATTCTCAAGTTCAAAGATTCAAAAAAATACAAGGATAGAATTTCCGCAGCTCAAAAAGAGACTGGCGAAAAAGACGCTATTGTTGTCATGAAAGGCACTTTAAAAGGTATGCCAATCGTTGCTGCCTCATTTGAATTCGCTTTTATGGGCGGCTCTATGGCATCCGTTGTGGGTGCACGCTTTGTTCGCGCTGTTGAACAGGCGTTGGAAGATAACTGCCCACTAGTTTGTTTTTCATCAAGTGGTGGTGCGCGTATGCAAGAAGCACTTTTATCATTGATGCAAATGGCGAAAACCAGTGCAGCCCTTGCTAAATTGCAAGAGCGTGGCCTGCCTTACATCTCGGTCCTGACTGATCCAACCATGGGCGGTGTTTCTGCGAGTCTAGCTATGCTGGGTGATATCAACGTTGCCGAGCCAAAAGCATTAATCGGCTTTGCAGGCCCTCGCGTTATTGAACAAACAGTACGTGAGAAGCTGCCGCACGGGTTCCAGCGCAGTGAATTTCTGCTAGAAAAAGGCGCTATCGACATGATTATTCGTCGTCCAGATATGCGTAATAAGTTGGCTGATATACTAGCAATGCTCATGAACAAACCAAGTTTCAATACGGCAGAACTAACGGCTGTAGATGGGGATGAGGAAGTGATAATCGATATCGTTGAAAACGATGTCGTAATCGGTTCTCCTGAGCAAGAAAAGGATTCAGCTAAGTATAAAAAAGATAATGAATAATCAATTGATAATCCCTAATGCTGAGTCTCCTTTGGAGACTTGGCTTTCTTATCTTACAGACTTACATAGCCAAAATATTGATATGGGGCTTGAGCGAGTCGGGTTAGTTGCTCGCCAAATGGGTTTGACGCAACCTGCGCCTAAAGTGATTACAGTAACAGGGACTAACGGTAAAGGGACGACTTGTCATACACTTGAATCTATTTTGATGGCTGCGGGCCTAAAAGTCGGTGTATACAGTTCTCCACACCTTATTCGTTATACTGAGCGTGTGCGTATTCAAGGCCAAGAACTGACTGAATCGGATTTCTGTAAAGTATTTGCAGATATTGAAGCTGAGCGCGGTGATGCCTCATTAACCTACTTTGAATATGGCACTCTTGCTGCATTGAAGCTATTTAAGCAATCTGCGCTAGATGTTGTGATACTTGAAGTTGGATTAGGTGGTCGTTTAGATGCAACTAATGTGGTTGATGCTGATGTAACAGCAATTACCAGCATTGCTCTCGACCACACGGATTGGCTTGGATCAGATAGAGAACATATTGGTTATGAAAAGGCAGGGATATTCCGTGGCGGCAGGTATGGCGTCGTTGGTGAGCCTGATATGCCTGAATCAATTGGGCAATATGCAGAGAAAATAGGTACTTTACTGTTTCGTCGTGATAAAAATTGGTCCTTTACGCTGCAAGAGGATAGCTGGTCTTGGCAAAGTGACAAATACCAATGGCATAACTTGCCGCTGCCTAATGTTCCTCTGGCAAATGCGGCGACTGCGTTGGGGGTTATTTGCTGTTTAAAAGCGATTGATGCTCAATTGGCCAGCAAAATTACAGACCAAGCAGTATACAATGGTTTGAAATCAGCACAGCTACCCGGGCGTTTTCAAATTATCGGTGAGAAACCATTAATGATTTTGGATGTGGCACACAACCCACATGCTGCAGGTTATCTTGTCACTCGTTTAGCACAATTGCCTTTCATTGACGGTCGTCGTATTCGTGCTGTTGTGGGAATGCTGAGTGATAAAGATATTCAAGGTACATTGACTTGCTTGTCTGAGTTAGTGACTGACTGGTATGTCGCGCCATTGAATGAGTTTCGAGGCGCGACTGCATCGCAATTGAGTCAGTATTTGGTTTCACCTCATGTGTTCGACTCTGTGGACACTGCATGGCAACAGGCTTGCCTTGATGCAACAGACCAAGATGTCATTATAGTTTGCGGCTCGTTCCATACTGTCGCACATGTGATGATGTTGTTAGAACAAATAAAAGGATAGAGTCGGTGGCGAGTAAATTCCAGAATCGTCTTGTCGGCGCCATAGTCTTAGTGGCCGCAGGGATTATTATATTGCCTGCGTTACTCGATGGCGATAAAAAACACAATGAAAATGAATTTGCAGCCATTCCTATTATTCCGAAACCGGGTGACGAGCAGGATATCGAAGCCGTGGCGCCGTTAACTCAAACGGCTGCATCCGGAGCAGCTTCAGAAGCGATGCTTTCTGAAGCTATCTCAGAGCAAAAACTAGATGAGCAACAGGCTGCTGCAAATTCTGCTGTTCAAGAAGTACCGCCGAATATCCCTACAGAGCAACCTAAAAAGCCTGAACCAAAGCCAGAACCGAAACCTCAGCCAAAACCCGAACCTAAACCAGAGCCAAAACCTGAACCCAAGCCAGAGCCTAAGCCTGAAGCTCAACCTCCACAGGGTAAAGCGTTTGTTATTCAACTCGGTGCATTGGGTAACTCAAGAAAAGTTGAGGAAATTGTCGCAAATCTTAGGTTATCGGGATATCAGGTTTATACGGTTCCAAAAGGTAAACTAACGCTTATTTTTGTTGGACCAGATGCTTCACGACAACGATTAGAAGCTGCATTGCCTGAATTACGGTCACTAACTGATTTAAACGGTGAGGTTAAGGCTTATAAGCCATGATATTGAGATAGCAATCACTACACTCTCATGCTGCAAGTTGCTGTTAGAATTACATATAAAGCTTGTAACCCGAATCACATTCCTATGTCTGTGATTCGGGCTTCTTTGTTGAAAATAGTTTAGCTTACTGCGATAAGTGTCTTGATTGGTTTAGTTTAACTCATTGAATTTTTAATAAATTATAGTTGATAAGTTTAACTTTTGTTTTCACTGTTGGTTTTTTTAAATTCTGTGTAAATTGGTTACGCAAACGTTTTCGTTTTCTGTTAGAATGCACTCCAGCCACTGCCGTGGGTGCGAATTTTGGAATAAGATATGGTCTGGATAGATTACGCAATTATTGCCATCATTGGCTTCTCGGCACTGGTAAGCCTGATCCGTGGGTTTGTTCGAGAGGCTCTATCACTTATTACCTGGGGCTGTGCATTTTTTGTTGCTAGTACATTTTATCCTTATTTGGCGGAGTATTTTACACGCTTTGAGGACATACTGGTCAGAAATGGTATCGCTATTGCAGTATTATTTATCGCAACATTGATCGTGGGTGCTGTGGTGAACTATGTGATTAGTTCTCTTGTACAAAAAACTGGCTTATCGGGTACAGATCGTGTTCTGGGGATCTGCTTCGGAGCGCTGCGTGGCGTGTTAATTGTATCAGCGCTACTGTTTTTTCTTGATACTTTCACGCCTTTGCCTCAAAGCGAGGATTGGCATCGTTCAGAACTTATTCCACAGTTCAGTCATATAATTAGGTGGTTCTTTGACTACCTGCAAAATGCGTCAAGTTTCCTACCGGAGAATATTTCTCCGTCTGGCTGATGAGGAAAGACTAAATGTGCGGTATTGTCGGTATCGCCGGTGTAACACCGGTCAACCAATCAATTTATGATGCTTTAACAGTGCTTCAGCACCGTGGGCAAGATGCAGCAGGGATTGCTACCATTGATGGCAACAATAATATTCGCTTACGTAAAGCGAATGGCCTCGTAAAAGATGTCTTTGAAGCGCGGCATATGCTTAGACTGCAAGGTTGTATGGGTCTCGGTCATGTTCGTTATCCTACCGCAGGGAGCTCGAGCGCATCAGAAGCACAGCCCTTCTATGTAAACTCACCTTTTGGTATCACCCTTGCTCATAATGGTAATCTGACAAATGCGCATGAATTAAAGCGTAGTTTATTTGAAACAGCTCGCCGCCATGTTAATACATCTTCTGATTCTGAGATATTGTTGAACATACTGGCTTATGAATTAGACCGTTTCGACGATTTTCCATTAGAACCCGATAATGTGTTCACTGCGGTTGCAGCTATGCATAAAAGATTGCGTGGCGCTTATGCGTGTGTTGCACTGATTATTGGCCACGGAATGGTAGCGTTCCGTGATCCAAATGGCATTCGACCATTAGTACTTGGCCGCCGTGTGCTGGAAAATGGCGCTGAAGAGTACATGGTAGCCTCAGAAAGTGTTGCTCTGGATACCTTAGGTTTTGAATTTTTGCGCGATGTTGCACCGGGTGAGGCGGTTTATGTTACTGAACAAGGTCAACTCTATACTCGACAATGTGCAGTTAATCCACAATTAACACCTTGCCTATTTGAGTATGTCTATTTTGCTCGCCCAGACTCCTTTATCGATAAAATATCGGTGTATAACGCAAGATTGCGTATGGGTCAAAAGTTAGGTGCTAAAATTGCACGTGAGTGGGAGGATTTACACATCGATGTGGTGATCCCAATACCAGAAACATCCTGTGATATCGCACTCGAAATTGCGCATATTCTTGATAAACCCTATCGACAAGGTTTTGTAAAAAATCGCTATGTTGGTCGTACCTTTATCATGCCGGGTCAGCAAGAGCGCCGCAAATCAGTACGCCGCAAGCTTAATGCAAATCGTGCCGAATTCCGTGATAAAAACGTATTGTTAGTTGATGATTCAATCGTTCGTGGCACTACCTCTGAACAAATTGTTGAGTTAGCGCGTGAAGCAGGGGCTAAAAATGTTTACTTCGCTTCAGCAGCTCCCGAAGTTCGTTTCCCAAATGTGTATGGGATTGACATGCCTAATGCGAATGAATTGATTGCTCATGGACGTGAAGTTGATGAAATCCGCAAACTGATTGGTGCAGATGGTTTAATTTTCCAAGATCTCAGCGATCTCATTGATGCTGTCCGTGCAGAAAACCCGGATATCAATGAATTCGAATGCTCAGTATTTGATGGTATTTATGTTACCAAAGATATTGACCAGAGCTATTTAGATTATCTTGAGAATCTACGTAAAGATGACGAGTTAAAAATAAAAGATCAAACCGAAATAGAGAATATAGAAATCTATAACGAAGGTTAATTTATTTTCCATTACACAAATTAAGATACTCGCTAGAATAAAGCGGGTATTTTTTTATCTGATATATGACAATATTTATTATAATTTACAAATCAATAGTTATGTTTTTAGATAGATTGCGAAGATTATCTTATTACGAATTTCGTCTGAAATTGATATTTTACATCTGTTATTATTGATAACTAGTTATATTAAAGATACTTTCTATGATGTAAATATTAACTAATGGAAAGGAATTTCAATGATTAGAAAATAATATGAAGTAGCGGAAAAAACTTATCGCGCCATCATTAGTTTGAGTATTTATTTATATGGAATTATAAGTAATGATAAAAAATAAAATATGTTTATTGTTTATAATGTTATTACCTTTATTATCACAAGCAAATAAATTGAAAAATATTACTTTAATCGTATTTGAATATCATAATGAATATTTTATTGAATGTTCAAATTTGATGCCAAATAATGAAAAAGAATACCAGGAACTGATCCAATTAGCAAAATTAGGTAATGCTGATGCAAACTGGATGTATGCCCGAATTGAAGATAGATGGGGAGATAAAATAATTGCCAAAGAAAGGTATCTTCTTTCAACTCAAAGAAAAGATAATTATAGAACCAGTTCTATTGTCAATTTGGGTTTTATTTTTCAAAATGAAGGTGATTATGCAAATCGCGAGATTTATTCGAAATTACAGGTTCCGAAGGCGATCCGAGAGGTTATGTCGCGATTGGCACTAATTATTTTCATGGTTCGGGTGTGAATATGAGTTTAAATAGAGCGAGAAAATATTATTTTAAAGCCGCTGAGTTAGGTGGTCGACAAAGTCAGTTTATGGTGGATAACTGGAAAGATGCGGTTAAATTGAAGAAAATTGAGGCCAGACACTAATCTAATTACTTCAACAAATAACGTAAGCTCACTCTCTATTATCTAAATATAATTGATGTCGCAGGTAGCCGATAAACTCACTATATCAGAATTCATATTTGTACCATTTCCAGTTATATCTGATATATAGAGGTGCATAATCACGTATCTTAATGAGATTATTTACCCACAGCAGGAGTTGCATTATGGTTGATTTGATGACTTTGCCTGAAGTACTTAAGCCTTTTCTCACTAAAATTACTGACACAGTGAAACCCACGCTTGAAATGACCTTAACGCCAGTTGAAAATCCGCAACTGTGGGATAGTCGAGTTGGCGGTATTCCTTATTTGCCCTTGAATACTGAATTTCCAGTCGATAACAATGGCGTTCCGCTAAAGCTACTAGCTCAGCTCAATTTTGCACAGATGCCTCCACTCGAAGGCTATCCACAAACAGGTCTTTTACAGTTTTTTATTGGTGGCGATGATTTATACGGTGCCGATTTTGATAATTTACAGCAGCAGAAAGATTTCCGTGTGATTTATTGGGAAAATATTATCGAAGATGCCTCACAACTTCAGCATGATTTTTCAGCGGTTGAAGCAGCTTATGATGATGAGTATTACACACCGATTGATGGGCAATTTAGTATCGAGTTCACGCCTGCTAAACAATATATCAGTTCAGAGGATTTTCAATTTGGCCGCACAATATTAGGGGTTGAAAATCTGTTTGATTATGAAGATGAATTTACAGGTGATGACTTTTATGATGATTGGTTAGAGCCTTACAATGAACATTTTGTGTCGAACGGTCATCGTGTTGGTGGTTATCCGTTTTTCACTCAGACCGACCCACGGGAATATCGCAAAGAAATTCAAGATTATGTTTTATTGTTACAAATCGATAGTGATTACAAAACAGGTATTTGTTGGGGAGATATTGGTGTTGGTAACTTCTTTATTCATCCTGAAGACCTAAAAAATAAAGATTTTAGCAAAGTTGCTTATAGCTGGGATTGTGGTTGATAGTTTAAAGGGCTTTTAGTTGTGATAATTGTTACTATTAGCCCAGTTTTTATTTAATAACGTGGAAAGCAGGATGAAGAAGCTAATCATTGGGTTAACAGGGGCTAGTGGTGCTATCTATGGTGTTAGACTATTAGAGGTGCTTAAACCCGTTAAGGATGTGGAAACGCATTTAGTGATGAGTGCTGCTGCTCGCCAAACACTGGCATTAGAAACCAGTTACAGTGTTAAAGATGTTCAGCAATTAGCTGACTATAATTATGATAGTCGAGATATTGCAGCAGCCATCTCTTCGGGCTCATTCCGCACAGCGGGTATGGTAATAATGCCTTGTACCATGAAAACGCTTTCTGGCATTGCGCACAGTTATACAGATACTTTAGTGACTCGTGCTGCGGATGTGGTGCTTAAAGAAGGAAAAAAATTGGTTTTAGGGGCTCGTGAAACACCGTTACACCTTGGTCATTTACGGTTACTGGTGCAAGCGGCAGAAATGGGCGCAATAATTATGCCTCCTATGCCTGCTTTCTACCATCAGCCACAAACAATTCAAGATATTGTAGACCAAACAGTGAATCGGATACTTGATCAGTTTGATATCGAACTGGAAAAAGATTTGTTCTGCCGTTGGCAGGGTGCGAAATAGGTTAAAATTTTTTCTATTTTTTATCTTGATTGGCCACGATATGGATGTAGGCACCGTTTTAACCGACGTATGTAGAGTATAGATGGATGCTCATATTCTAATATCTTAGGCAACTTTATTTTTTAAGATAAATACCGATAAAAATATAACTTTATGATAGTAATATTTTAATGTTTATCGGTACATTGAGCATATAATAAATAAAAAATTACGAACATTTAAAAAGGCTTATTTAAATTTTTTTAAATAAGCCTTTCGCATTTAGTCTGGTGAATAAGTTGAATACATCAACTGAAAGATACTAAGTACTATATTTCATCTAATTAGCTAGCACTATCTTTGCTCGCAAATAAATTCTCTAAAGCAATCCTCAACTCAATATATTCAAATTGAAATCCAGCTTCTTCCAAACGTTGCGGGATAGCTTGTTGGCCACCGAGAACTAAGGCTGCGGATTCACCTAAAATAGCTTTAATCGCAAAAGCAGGTGTACGAATAAAAGCTGGACGGTTAATTACTTCGCCTAAGATTGCTGAAAATTGGTCGTTATGCACAGGATAAGGCGCAGTTATATTAAATGGTCCTGAAAGCGTAGGGTTATCTAGTAGATAACAGATAGCACTCACCATGTCGTTAATGTGGATCCATGGCATATACTGCTTGCCATGACCTACAGGTCCGCCCGCACCCATTTTAAATATAGGGAGTACTTTAGCGAGTGCACCGCCTTCGAGCGACATAACAACACCGGTACGTAACAAACATACACGTGTTGACTCTGATTGAGCGTTTTGTGCGAGTGCTTCCCAGTGCTGGCATAATTGATGTGTGAATTCATCGTGGGGTTGTTCTGATTCGGTGACAACAACTTGGCCTTGATCACCATAATAGCCAACAGCCGATCCCGATAAAAAGGTATGTGGAGGTGTTTCGCTTGCTGCAATAAGCTCGGTTAAACGTTGAGTAATTTTCCAGCGGCTATCGCACAGAATTTTCTTTTGATCGTCAGTCCAACGCTTTTCAGCAATGGGCTCTCCAGCAAGGTTGATGACAGCATCGAAGTCATTTAAATTGGTTTTATCCTGCAATGAGGTCCAACACTCAACAGCTTTACAAAAGCGACTGTAGACTTTTTGCGGGGAACGACTTAGTACTGTTACTTTATCGGATCGTGCGATAAGTTGTTGAATGAGGGGGGTGCCAATCAGCCCTGTGCCACCCGTAATGAGAATCCGCATAATCGCCTCCTGTGAAAAATTGGACAGATATAAGTTAGAATCAATTGAGCTAACTATAGCAGCAACTCAGAAGTTTGCCGAACCCGTATTAAATTTTGTGAAAATCACTTTGTTGCAATAACAATAGCCTATTATTAGGGCACCTTAGTGATCAAATCAATGCTCAAATTTGGCACTGATCACTTGCAAGGGGGCAGCGAAAAGCATACCTTGTAACGAAATGTTTGCTAGACCGATTTCGGCAATAATTCTATGGCATAAAAACTGTTTTAACAGACTGATAAAAAAAGGTTTTAAGGATGGCAGAACAAACCGAAGTGGTTGAATGGGTTGATATTGTAGACGATAACAATGAAGTTATCGCTCAGGCCACACGTAAGCAGATGCGAGCAGAGAATTTGCGTCATCGCGCTACTTACATTGTTGTCCATGATGGGATGGGCAAAATATTGGTTCAAAGACGAACAAATATCAAAGATTTTTATCCCGGTTTTTTAGATGCAACTGCTGGCGGGGTGGTGACTCAAGGCGAAAATATTCTTGATTCTGCTAAACGTGAAGCACAAGAAGAGCTTGGCATCGCAGGCGTACCTTTTGCTGAGCAAGGTCTCTTTTATTATGAAGACGACAATTGTCGTGTCTGGGGCGGCTTATTTAGTTGCGTGAGCCATGGTCCTTTCGCATTGCAAGAATCCGAAGTTGCTGAAGTGAATTGGCTCACACCTGATGAGATCAGCGCCCGCTGTGATGAATTCACACCAGATTCGTTAAAAGCGCTTTCTTTATGGCTGAGCCGCAATAATGACTCAGATAAAGCGATTCATTGTGCTAATAATTGAAAGTAAGATCGACTAGATAAAGGGCTACTCGTTAGCCCTTGAAGTTATCAAATACCTCTCATCTCCATGATATCTGCTTTGCTTCCGGCCACATATTGAATATGTGAAATAACGTATTGAAACTTACGATTTGAATGATCGTATTATCTGTCGCTTTAGCTATATTCAATGTCTATTCATCCCATGGTTCTGCCTGAGCCGTATACATTTTATTTGAATTATTCTGAGCTAGCGTACTTTCTACTAGGTTATAACAATACGTTATAACAATAGGTTATAATTAATAGATGATTTAATTCATATATTCATTTAGCATCGAGATCATATCTTAATATGAATAAATTCTTGGTATTCGAGAGAATAATTAATGACAACAATTAAAGATCTATCCTCATTGAAACAACAACACCTAGAGAATGTAACAGCAAAAGCGCGTGAAATTATGGAGCGGGATGGTATTGAAGCACTCGTCGCAACAGTTGGTGATAATTTCTATCATTTGACAGGTTTTGCCAGTTTTTTTCATGTATACCTTCAGGCAGACTGGTACGGCAATCGCGGTTATTTTTCGTGATCCTACGATTGAATCTTTAGTGATCATGAACGAATTCGAGGCTGCTAGTCTGAAGCTTGAAATGCCCAATTCTAAAATTCGCGCGTTTCCCATTTGGGTTGATGTGGATGATCCTTACAACCCAGATAATGGCAAGGTGGTTAAACAAAGACCGATTAATAGTCCAATTGAAACCATTTTTACGTTACTGAAAGAAACCTTTGCAGAGACCGGTATTTATGGCAAGCCAATTGCTATTGATCTTAATCAAATCACCTATGCAGGTAAAATATGGCTAGATAAAGTCATTCCAGAATTAAATCTAGTGGACTCCGCTCCGCTATTTAATGAATTACGTGTTATCAAAAGTGAATGGGAAATAATTCATTTAAGAAAAAGTGCACAAATTACTGAGGCCGGTATCCAAGCAGCAAGCGAATTAATTAAAGTAGGCTGTACGTCTGCTGAATTAACCGCTGCGTTTAAAGCAAAGGTTATGGAATACCCTGAAACTAACTACAGTCGTTTCAATTTAATCTCTGTGGGCAGCGATTTTTCACCCAAAATGTTACCTGAAGAGGTTCCTGCTAAAGCGGGTGACTTAATTAAGTTTGACTGCGGTGTTGATGTGGCGGGATATGGTGCAGATATTGCTCGTACTTTCATCGTGGGAGAGCCTAACGACAAAGTCAAAGAACTCTATCAAACTATTCATAAGGGACATGAATATATGTTGGATCGTGTTGGGCCAGGTGTACTGCTCAGTGATGTATTCAATGAAACCATGGCATTGATCCGCGATTCTGGTTTACCGCATTTTAACCGCGGGCATTTAGGCCATGGTGATGGTGTATTTGTTGGATTAGAAGAAGCGCCATTCGTGAGTGCTACAGCAACAGATGAGTTTCGTGCAGGAATGGTAATGAGTTTAGAAACACCTTATTACGGGATTGGCGTTGGTAGCATTATGATTGAAGATATGCTGCTTATCACTGAAGACGGTGTAGAAATGTTGAGCAATCTACCGCGCAACTTGGTTTCTCGTGGGTAAGTTAAACAAGGAATTATCAATGAAATGGTATCACTATTTGGTTATTTTCCCACTGCTTGCACTCACGGTCGGTATTTATTTTGCCAATCGTGTTGAGCCTTTTGTCATGGGATTACCCTTTTTAATGTTTTGGATTGTTGGGTGGGTAATTATCAGCGCATTAATTATGCTGCTAATTAATATATTGGATTCAAAAAATATTAAGGAAAAACAATGAGCTCAGCATTGATTGTGATTACGCTGTTTTTCCTATTTAGCATTTATTTGGCATTAAGAGCGAAAAAAGGCAAAAAAATGGACCACGAAGGGTGGTGGTTGGCGGGCGTAGCTATGGTGCGTTGCTGGTCTTTTTACTTAGTGCGGGTGAAATCTATACAACCTTTACATTTTTAGGTGGGAGTGGCTGGGCGTATGGAAAAGGGCCCGCGATCCTCTACACATTGGCAGTTAACGCCTTTATGGGAATTTTTCTCTATTGGGTTCACCCTCGGGTATGGCGCTTTGCTAAAGAGCAGAATGTCAGAACCATTTCTGACTTCTTTGGTGCTAAGTATAACAGTCAAGGTCTAGCTCTCCTGATTAGCCTAATTTCGATTGCAGCTATGGTGCCACTGTTTGTTTTGCAGCTTAAAGGGCTAGGCATTATTGTTTCTCAAGCTTCTTATGGTGCTATTCAGGCTGATATGGCGATTTGGATTGGGATTATTGCTGTCACTTTATTTGTGATGATTTCAGGGATCCACGGCTCAGCTTGGACCTCAGCATTGAAAGATATCATGATCTTGGTTGTGGTGGTCTTCATCGGTATTTATATTCCTCTGCACTATTACGGCAGTTTTGGTGATATGTTCCGTGCTATTGATACGGCTAGCCCAAGTTTCCTAACCTTTTCGGAGCAAGGGCTGAATATTCCTTGGTATATTTCGACGGTATTCTTGTCGGTAATCGCCTATTTTTGCTGGCCGCACTACATGGCTGCGGTATTTACTGCAAAAGATGAAAACTCATTAAAGCGCAACAGTATTTTAATTCCGGCTTATAGCTTGATTATGTTATTTGCTTTCTTTGTTGGCTATGCGGCGATCTTGCAAATACCCCATCTTGAAGGCTCAATGGTTGACTTATCATTGTTTGAAATTTCAAAGTCTACGTTCTCACCTGTTATCGTTGGATTTATTGGTGCAGCAGGAATGCTGACAGCACTGGTACCGGGGTCGATGCTATTACTGACAACATCAAATATGCTAGCGGGTGTGGTACAAAAAGCCTTTAAGGTGAGTGAAAAGAAGCGCCAATCAGGCATATATGCTCGATTTATGGTACCTATTGTCGCATTGGTTAGCCTATATTTTATTTTCCATAGTAATGATACGCTGGTGGCTATCATGCTACTTGGTGTAAACATTGTTGCTCAATTCTTCCCAGCATTGTTGATGAGCTTTAGGCAACATAACCCAATGACGGCAGCAGGAGCGATTGCTGGTATCATCGCTGGTGTTATTTTTCTAGCGGTAACCTATATTGAGCATATTTCATTATCGCAAATTTTCCCTTGGTTAGGCGAAGGGCTTCAGTTTATGAATATTGGTATTGCTGCTTTCGTGTTGAATATTATTGTCGCAACCGTGGTTTTAGTGTTTATTTCTAAGAAGCCGAAACCGCAAATAGCTTAAATGCTCATTAATTAATGTCATTACCGTTAGTTAATAGTAATGTGAAGTTTGACCGCGCTAAAAATGAAGAAGCTAGGGCCATAGAGCCCTAGCTTTCATATTAACGAACTTGGCTGTTAATCCATTCAATATCATGATCAGTAAATTGAATATTACTCTCTCTGGTGGTATCGGTATCGTTGAATATTTTTTTCTTAATTAATTGGGACACAGGAACGATGATATCAAAATGATCACCATCTGTAATATGGTAAATATTTAATGGAATATTATATTGTCTAATTTCTTTACGCATATCATTAAACTCGTCCCATAAATATTCCCCACCTTCAAAATAGAAAGTAGGGCGTTTTATAGATTTGATATAGCGGTACACTGAACGGACATTAAATTCTTCTTCATTTGATTGTTCAAAGGGTAATTCAACAGCCATAGGTCCAGCAGTACGCAATTTAAGATCAGGTATTCCACCTAATGAAAATATAGCTCTAAATTTATCACTATATTCACTCGCGAGTAACGCTCTTGTGCCACCAGTACTATGTCCAACGATATAAATACGCTTAGCATCAATATATGGAATGGAAGCAAGGTATTGTCTTGCGGCATCTAAATCTTCAATTTCTCCATAAAACATTTCATAGTTTCCCGGATTAGTGTTCTCCCCCCTAAAACTCGGGATCATTAGAACTATATTAGGATCATGAAATGTTGCCCCCGTTTGGTCGTTATCAATAGATTTCGGCTGCCAAAAATAATCACTACCACCAATTCCGCCATAGCCGCCATTTAGCCAGATAACAGCAGGTAACTTTGCTATTTTATGCTTCGGTGGAGGTGTTAAATATGCAAACATTTCACCCGCTTTTGCAGAATAAGTGATCAAATTGAATATGTTAGGTGGAGCTTCCCATGGTGCATCGGTATTTTCAAAGCTTTGGGTAACAATATTTGTTTTGAAGCGTTTATGGGCATCAAATAAAGTTTCATCGCGTATTTCGAAAGCCGCAAATGCCATTTGAGAAAATACGAACAGGCTAGAAAAAACTAGTACAGCTGCCGCGAGTATATGATGCTTAATTGAGATATGCATAGAGAATTTGTCCTTTAATTTTCTCTTATTAAGTCAAATTAAAGTATCATACAGTAATCAATTACTGTATGTAAGCCTATTAAACTAAAATAAGAGATGTATTTCTATTTATTAGACATTCAAGACTCTCATCAAAAAAAGGAGAATTAATTTATTTAATAGTGAAATGGTTAAAACTATGTATATATGAGCAATGAGCCGTTTTTTATAGGAGATACACTATTGGGAATTTTAAAATTCTAAATAATTTAATTTGTTATGATTGGCTATATTTAAAATATTAACTTTAATTGCAGTCAGTCTAAATAATAGTAGTGGATGTGATAATGTGACATTTTTTATTAAATATGGTTAATTTATTTTTTCGACAGCTGAACGCATAAAACACCACCCATCACTAAACCAATACCTAATATTTTTCCCATAGAAATTGAGTTTTGAGTCATACCAAACCAACCAAATTGCTCTATTAAAGCAGAAATGATTAATTGTCCTGCTATAACCATTACAAAGAAGGTTGTGCTACCAATTTTAGGTACGAGTATTAGTGCGGAGGTGAGGTATAACATTCCTGCGATCCCACCAAACCAGACCCATATTGGTTGGCTAAACAGCGCTAAGTTAAAATTAGGTTTTGGTACTTTGAAAATGAATAATAACGGGATCAGGACTATCATACTGACTAATAGTGATATCGCACTTGCCCATAATGGGTGGCCTAGATGCCGTGCGAGGATCGCATTACTTGCAGCTTGAATTGGGACAACGGCCCCTGCAAGTAAAGCAATAAATATGAGAATAATCCCTGATAATGAAAGCGTTGACATGATGACCTCACAATTAATAAATTACCAAATTTGGTTTAATATCATGATAAGGCACGTTATCACTGCTGGGAAATGAACAATTTTATAAGGTACTATTCGTCAAATGAATAACTTAAGAAGATTAGATTTAAATCAGTTGGTTACCTTATTTGTCTTATTGCGAGAACGTTATGTGAGTCGAGCTGCGGAGGCATTGCATAAAAGTCAACCCGCAGTGAGTCATACGTTAAACACCCTACGTGAATTGTTTAATGATCCTTTACTCATTCGTCAAAAAGGGCAGTACCAGCTAACAAGTAAAGCAGAATCATTGTATGGGCCATTAACTCAAGCATTAAATCAACTTGATGACTTGATTGCTCAGCAAGATTTTCAGCCCTTACAGTGCAACAGACGATTTAATATTGCCATGTCTGATTACGGTGCCGCACTCATATCCACAAAATTAATTCGTTATTTGCGGACGCATGCCCCCGATGTTGATTTGAAAATTTGGCATTGTAGTCGAGAAGAAATGCAAAATAAATTACATGAAGGGAGCTTGGATTTTGCATTTGGTGTATTTAATTCATTAGATCATACACTACATGCTCAATCTATTTTTACCGATAAAATGATAAGTGTGGTTGATAAAGCGATTTGTTCAAAGGAAACAATGAGCCTAACTGATTGGCTAGCCCATCCCCATGTCTTAGTCAGCATGAAGCCTTTTGATGCAAATGAAATTGACCAACATCTTAAATTAATGAATCAACAGCGTCGTATTGCCGTCACTGTGCCATATTGGCAAATAGCTCCCCAATTGTTAGAAGGTACTAACCTCATTCTCACGGTGGCTTAAAAAGCGATACCTCAAGCAATGTATGAAAAATTTGTAATTTTTACACCGCCATTTGAACTTCCAGATCTGGAGTTTCAAATGATCTGGCATCAACGTAGTGAGGGAGATAGCGCTTTAAATTGGTTGAGAAAAACGATTGAAAGCTTGCTACAGGAAGAAAATAAGTAATAACAAAAGCCAACCGGATGAGGGGTTGGCTTGATAAAGAAATAGGCTTATTTAATAATTAAGCGTTTTCATTTTGCGCAGCTTGGATTGCTGTTAGTGCCACAGTGTAAACAATGTCGTCAACCAGCGCGCCGCGAGACAAGTCATTAACCGGTTTACGCATACCTTGCAACATTGGCCCGATGGACACGAGGTCAGCTGAACGCTGAACTGCTTTATAGGTTGTGTTACCTGTATTCAAGTCTGGGAAGATAAAGACGGTTGCTTTACCTGCGACAGGTGAGTTTGGTGCTTTTGATTTCGCAACATCAGCCATTACCGCAGCATCATACTGAAGCGGGCCATCAATGATCAGGTCAGGACGTTTTTCTTGTGCTAAACGTGTTGCTTCACGGACTTTCTCAACATCACTACCTGCACCCGAGTTACCCGTTGAGTAGGAGATCATCGCAACGCGTGGGTCGATACCAAAGGCTTTTGCTGAATCAGCAGATTGAATTGCGATTTCAGACAGTTGTTCTGCGGTTGGATCCGGGTTGATTGCACAGTCACCATAAACAAAGACTTGCTCTGGTAACAGCATAAAGAACACAGAAGAAACCAATGAGCTTCCCGGTGCAGTTTTGATTAATTGTAGTGGTGGGCGAATAGTGTTTGCTGTGGTGTGAACAGCACCAGAAACGAGACCGTCAACTTCACCTTTTTCCAGCATCAATGTCCCCAGAACAACGTTATCTTCGAGCTGTTCGCGGGCAACGACTTCGGTCATCCCTTTGCTCTTACGTAATTCAACGAGACGAGCAACATACTCTTCACGTGCTTTTAATGGATCAACGATCTCAATGCCAGCACCAAGCTCGATACCTTGAGCTGAAGCAACACGACGGATGTTGTCTGGGTTTCCTAACAATACACAAGTTGCGATACCGCGCTCAGCACACAGAGATGCAGCTTTCACTGTACGTGGCTCATCACCTTCAGGCAGAACGATGCGTTTACCTGCTTTACGTGCCAGCTCGGTTAATTGGTAACGGAATGCTGGTGGAGATAGACGGTTAGGACGATGAGAGTCGGCAACTAATGATTCAATCCAATCGCTACTGATGTGGCGTGCGACATAGTTTTGAATTTTTTCAATACGCTCATGGTCACCCGCTGGGACTTCTAAGCTAAAACTTTGCAGATTCAGTGAAGTCTGCCAAGTATTACTTTTCACCATGAAGACAGGTAAGCCAGTTTTAAATGCTTGTTCACACAGCTTACGAATCGGCGCATCGATATCATAGCCACCTGTTAATAACAGCGCACCAATTTCAACGCCATTCATTGCCGCTAGTGAAGCAGAGACTAATACATCGGGGCGATCGGCTGAAGTGACTAACAGTGAACCAGGACGGAAATGCTCGAGCATGTGTGGAATACTACGCGCACAGAAAGTCACAGATTTAACACGGCGAGTATTAATTTCGCCTTCATTAATAATTTCTGCATTCAAGTGTTTTGCCATATCGATGGCACGCGTTGCAATCAGATCAAAATTCCAAGGAATAGAAGCAAGAACAGGTAGGCTCAGGCAGTCTAATTCTTTTGTCGTAACATTTGCAATGGTCGCTTTGGTTGAGTCATCAAATATTTCAGACAAGTCAGGGCGTGTACGACCTTGATCATCAACAGGTGCATTCACTTTATTGACAATAACACCGATGATACTTTTATTACGTTGGCCGCCAAATTCGTTACGAACTAATTCGAGGCGTTCTTTCATCTCAGAAACTGAGCTATTACCAGGCGCAGTAACAAAAACAATTTCAGCGCCTAAAGTTTTCGCGATCTCGTAGTTCAGTGATTGAGCAAAAGAGTGCTTACGTGTCGGTACTAAACCTTCAATTAGAACGACTTCTGAATTTGCCGTTAGTTCGTGATAGCGGGCAACGATCTCTTCCATCAATACGTCTTTTTTTGAAGAGGTCAGTAATGACTCAACATATTCCATTTTTAATGGTTCGACGATAGTGGTAAGGCTAGAATGGGAGCGTAAAACTTCAGTGGTTTGGTCTTTGCTACCTGATACACGTGGCTGAGCGATAGGCTTGAATACGCTCAACTGGACACCTTTTTGTTCCATTGAACGAACGACGCCTAGGCTGACGCTGGTTAAACCAACGCTAGTGCCGGTAGGAATTAACATAATTGTACGAGACACGGGAACCTCTTTTATCGGTTGCGTTAGGGGCTGTTGACCTTTTTAGGGTAGTTTTTATTAAAAATCATACATGGAAGATAGCTTGCATCTATCTTCGCGCCTTTAAGAGACTACCTATTGCAAAAATTAAGCTTAAAAGGTCAACAGTCACTGATTATAAAATAGAACCGCCAGCGGATTAGGCTGGCGGAGATATTCATTTTAGGCGGTTAAGCGAGCTGCATCTTGTGCGATCACTAACTCTTCATTTGTTGGGATAACGAGAGCAGGACGGCTATTATCCGTCGTGATCACACCTTCTTTACCGAAACGAGCGGCTAAGTTGCGTTCGTGATCACATTCGAAGCCAAGTAGTGCCAGTTTTTTCAGTGTCAGTTCACGTACATGAGCCGAGTTTTCACCAATACCACCAGTGAAGATAATTGCATCAAGGCGACCTTCCATCAGCGCACCATAGGCTCCAACATATTTCGCTAAACGGTGACAGAAAACGTCCATTGCGCGTTTTGCATCGGCTTTAGTTTCATAGTTATCTTCAACATAACGACAGTCACTCGTTACACCGGTCAAGCCAAGAAGACCTGACTCTTTAGTCAGCATTTTGTTGATGTCATCAACACTCATACCCAGTGAATCATGCAGATGGAAAATAATTGCAGGGTCGATATCACCACTACGCGTTCCCATCACCAGACCTTCTAATGGCGTTAAGCCCATAGAAGTATCAACGCATTGACCATTAACGATAGCAGTTACTGAACCACCATTACCGAGATGGCAAGTGATAACATTGAGTTCCTCAACAGGTTTGTTCAGTTTTTTAGCGGCTTCACGAGAAACATAGAAATGGCTAGTACCGTGTGCGCCATAACGACGAATGCTATGCTCTGTATATAATTCATACGGCAGTGCATATAGATAAGCTTCTTCAGGCATAGTTTGGTGGAAAGCGGTATCGAATACAGCCACGTTTTTACCGACTAAGTGAGGGAATTCTTTTTTTGCTTCCTCAATACCAATTAAGTGAGCAGGGTTATGCAGTGGTGCAAATGGAATAGCTGCTTTAATTCCTTCAACAACTTCGTCAGTGATCAGAACTGATGAAGTGAATTTCTCGCCGCCGTGAACAATACGGTGGCCAATAGAGGTTATCTGTGCAGACAATTCTGGTTTTGCAGTAAGGATAGTATCAACAATGAAAGTCAGTGCCTCACTGTGTGCTGCACCTGCACCTAATTGAGCTTCATGCTTAGCACCGTCGATTTTCCATTTAATACGGGCTTCCGGCAGATTAAAGCACTCAGATAAACCAGATAAATATTCATCGCCATTGGTTGGGTCGATGATGGCGAATTTCAGTGAGGAGCTACCGCAGTTTAGAACCAGTACCAGCTTACTTGACATGGAAATACCTATCGTTAATTGTTGTTGTGAAGTCTTTAACATGCAGATTGCATAAAAAGACTCTGAAAATGATTAATAACTAGAGCCTAGCGCATTTAATACCTAATATTTCATGACGGATATCATGATAACGTCGAAAAACATAAAGGTATCAATTATCTTCTAACAAGGGTTTTAAAAAAGCGATGTTACTTATGGTGTGAAGCTCTTATCAAAAGGACTTACAACTATTATTGAAATAACACGCAAAACCCAAATACTGCAAACCCAATAAAGCGAGCTAGACCCGTAAAACATTCAAAATGCATCGCTCATGCTTTAAACATGGCGTTACATACATTTACCTCGAATCATTTTTAAGTATATAAGGTTTCGAGGTTCTACAAGCAAAACTAAATAAGGCTAATTCTACTAAAAATATTTTATATTTTGTATGTTTTTTTTAGGTGCAGTCGGTTTGATTGATTGAAATCATAGGCTTTGGATTAAATCCGCACTTTATGCAAAATTACCTGCTTATCAGAATAGCTGATTTCGTTAAATGTGGTCACTTTAGGAACAAATAATTCAAGGTTATCCATCGGTATTACTTATGTATATTTTTGCTAAAATGGCGTAAAGTAGATAGGAGTTATTTATCTTTGCTGATTATTTTTACGGTATGAAATAATGTCATTTAGGTCATATTACGTATTTTAGTCGTTGAGAAATCATCACTATAGCCAAGCCGTAAATGAAAAGTGCCCTGCGGATTGGGTTAAAGGCAATTTATCGCGGCGTTGAGCGGAACTTGCCTCGGCGGCTAGCCCGCCTTACTCAAATGGCTTTTAATTCAGAATGAAAATTGACCTTCAAAGATATATAGCCCCAAGCAAGATAGCGATTCTTTATCATTATTATATTTTAGGTATCACAGCTATAGACGCTAAATTATTTTCGATGCTGGTAGGTAACAGCCCCAAACACTAAGCTAAACTAGGTGATTCGGACAGCTGAGCATCGTCAACAACCCTGCATCTTGATGTATAGCGGGTTTAGATTCATTAAGTCATAGGAAGGTATTTATGAGTACATTACAAAACTCACCGCCGGGTTTTTTCAAACGATTTACGTTAGGGAGCCTGTACCTAAAGACATTTCCTATGGAGAAAAAACTGTGTCCTATTTTTCCTGAATTACGAATGATCAAAGCGACTCGCTTTGGTGTCCGTTTTATGCCGCCGATCGCTATCTTCACCTTAGCTTGGCAAATCGCCTTAGGAGGCCAACTTGGCCCTGCTGTCGCGACAGCATTGTTCGCTTGTACATTACCAATGCAAGGTTTGTGGTGGTTAGGTAAAAGGGCATCAACCCCGCTGCCGAAAGGGTTACTCAGTTGGTTCTATGAAATACGTGAAAAATTCGTAGAAGCAGGAATTGCCGTGGCGCCAATTGAACACCAACCTGATTATATGGCCTTAGCCGAATTGCTGAAACGTGCATTTAAGCAATTAGATAAGTCATTTTTGGAAGATGTTTGAGTTAAAGTTTTGATTTAACAACAAGTAACGTAAAAAGGTTGTTTAGATCAATAAAAGTGATGTTTTCACTGTCCATCATGAATATTGAATGCGAAGATTATCTAAAAATTTTCCGAGGAGAATCATGATGGAAATGACCAACGCACAACGCCTAATTTTATCAAATCAATACAAAATGATGACCATGCTTGATCCCGATAATGCAGAGCGCTATCACCGGCTGCAAACTGTTATTGAGCGTGGTTTTGGCCTACAAATGCGTGAACTTGATAGAGAATTTGGCGAGTTAAGTGAAACGACTTGTCGAACGATTATCGATATTATGGAGATGTATCACGCATTACAAGTGTCATACGGTAACATGAATGACCCTCAGGCTATTGATGTCCGTCGCGTACAATTTCTTGGATTTGATGCGGCAACAGAAGCTCGCTATCTGAGCTATGTTCGCTTTATGGTCAACACGGAAGGTCGTTACACCCATTTTGACTGTGGTACCCATGGTTTCAACTCACAAACTCCAATGTGGGATAAATATGTGCGGATGCTTGGTATTTGGCGCGCATGTCCTCGTCAGTACCATTTATCAGCAGTAGAAATTAATCAGGTCATCAACGCTTAGTGCGTTTTTAAGGAGTAATAGTGGAATTTAAAGCAAAAGGTTTTCTGTTCGATCTTGATGGGACTTTAGCCGATTCATTAGCCGTTGTTGAACGCTGCTGGTGTCTGTTTGGCGAAGAGATAGGGGTGAATCCTGAAGAGATAATTAGCTTTATACATGGAAAACCTGCGCTGACAAGCTTACGCCACTTTATGCCTCAAGCCAGCGAAGATGAGCTTATGGCGCGTTTTTGCTGGTTAGAAAAAATGGAAGCTTCAGATACAGACGGTGTGGCTGCTCTACCTGGGGCATTTGCTTTACTCAATCGCCTTAATGAACTCAACATACCTTGGGCTATTGTCACATCAGGCACGGTGCCAATTGCACATCCTCGCTTAAAAGCAGCTGGTTTACCAGAACCCAAACATTGGGTGACATTTGAAAAAGTGTCAAAAGGCAAACCTAATCCCGAACCTTTCCAGTTAGGGGCAAAATGCCTCAACTTAGATCCACAAGATTGCGTTGCTTTTGAAGATGCGCAAGCGGGAATTTATTCAGCCCTTGATGCAGGTTGCCAAGTGATTGCTGTTCATGCTCCAGAAGGGATGCCAAGAAGAGAGCAAATTCACGAAATTATCAATTCACTAGAGCAAATATCGGTTACGGATATAGACAAGAATGGTTTTTTCACACTATTAGTGTCAAAAAATGTTTAATCGCGATTTAATCAAAGAAATTCTCTGAGAAAAATGATTAACTAACGAAAACTGCTAGGGACTGTTGTTCTTTAAGTTAGCTTTTATTAGGTATTCTATATCTACCTAACAATTGCTTTACCAATAAACTTAAAAGCTCGCAACCCCTAAATATTGTTTATTTTCGTTGAAAGGGGACATTTTGAACGGAGAATTGCTGTGGGTGTTAACCCTCCTGCTGATCGCAATAGTGCTGTTTACCACAAACAAAATTCGTATGGATGTGGTCGCGTTACTTGTGATAGTGGCGTTTGTTTTAAGTGACACTTTAACCTTAGAGCAAGCAACATCTGGTTTTGCAGATCCTAACGTTTTATTAATTGCTGCTTTATTTGTTATTGGTGATGGCTTGGTGCGAACCGGTATTGCTTATCAAATGGGCGATTGGTTGGTGCGTGTTGCCGGCAGCAGTGAGAGTAAAATGTTAGTGTTTTTAATGCTGACAGTGGCTGGCCTTGGTGCTTTTATGAGCTCAACAGGAGTGGTCGCGATCTTTATTCCTGTGGTGCTTAGCGTTGCAGCCCGCATGAAAATATCACCAAGCCGTCTAATGATGCCATTAGGCTTTGCAGGCCTGATCAGTGGCATGATGACTTTAGTTGCTACACCACCGAATATGGTGGTAAATAGTGAGCTAGTCAGAGAAGGTATCAAAGGCTTTCAATTCTTCTCAATTACCCCGATTGGTATTCTGATCTTACTCGCAGGGATTGCGTATATGTGGGTTGCACGTCGCTGGCTAGGCAGCAGTGAGCCCAATAAACTCCCTGAACGTTATCAACGTACTTTCCGAGACCTCATTCGTGATTATAAACTCACAGGTAGAGCACGCCGTCTTGCTATTCGCAAAGGCTCTCCTCTGATTGGTCACTCGCTCGACGAACTACACTTGCGTTCACGTTACGAAGCTAACGTGGTTGGCATTGAGCGTTGGCGCAAATTTCGTCGTGTGATGGTGAGCGCAACTGGGGGGACTGAACTACGCGAACAAGATGTACTGCTAGTAGATATTTCAGTTAGCGATGATACATTGCGCCAGTTTTGCTATGAACAAAAACTTGAACCAATGATCTTACGGGGTGAGTATTTTTCGGATCAATCTCGTGATGTAGGCATGGCAGAAGTCTCCATGAACCCGGAGTCAGAACTGTTAGGTAAAAGCTTACGTGATATAAAATTTCGTACTCGTTATGGCCTGAACGTGGTCGGGATCCGTCGTGATGGTAAAGCAATCAGTGGCAAATTGGTTGATGAGCCTCTTCGGCTGGGTGATATCTTGTTGGTCATTGGTGATTGGAAATTAATTCGTATTTTATCAACCAAGCCTCGTAACTTTATTGTGTTAAATTTAGCGGCCGAAGTGGAAGCCGTTGCGCCAGCATCATCTCAAGCACCTCATGCGTTATTTTGTCTCGCGTTAATGGTTGCAATGATGGTCACGAATGAGATCCCCAACTTTATTGCAGCCCTGATAGCGTGTTTGTTGATGGGTAAATTTCGTTGTATCGATATGGAAAGTGCGTATAAATCGATTCACTGGCCGAGTATTATTTTAATTGTGGGTATGATGCCATTTGCATTGGCGCTACAAAAAACAGGCGGGATATCGCTTGCTGTTGATTTCTTAATGGAAATTGCTGGCAATATGGGACCGCATATCATGTTATTGTGCCTATTTATACTTTGTGCATCGATTGGCTTATTTATATCTAATACAGCAACTGCTGTATTAATGGCGCCCATTGCGATTGCTGCGGCGCGTCAGATGGAAGTGTCACCATTACCATTCGCTATGATAGTGGGGATCGCTGCATCGGCAGCCTTTATGACACCAGTATCCTCACCTGTTAATACATTAGTTCTTGGTCCTGGGGGCTATAAATTCGGTGACTTTGTCAAAATGGGTGTGCCGTTTACGATTATCGTTATGATAATAAGTGTGCTTGTTGTCCCTGTACTCTTTCCTTTTTAATAAATTAAAAATAAGCCCTATTAATATAGGGCTTATTTTTCTATCTATTCAGATAAAAGAATTTATATTTTTTTCTAAGCTTTAATTATTAAGGAATTAAACTTATCCCACAATTAAAGGGATGAGTAATCTTATTCGATTGTAAAATTAATGGCTGATTTCATCGAGAGAAAGTGAAAAGCTAGGCACGAAAATTTCCATAAAATAATTCATTTCAGGGCTTTTTCGTTCGCTGAGAATTTTTTCAAGGCGCATTTTTGCTAATTTGAACTCGCTATTTCCGGCGGACAATTCCTCTAAACATTTTAAATAAGCACACAATGAATCAGCTTGCTTAACAAGGGAATGTTCTTCATCAGATTGCAGTTCTTCCATCACTAGAGACTTGAAATCCTCTTGTAACTCTTCAGGTAGCATATCTAATAGTTTTTGTTGGGCAAATTTTTCTATTTTCTTGTATTCATGGGCAATTTGTTGATTGTGATATTTGATTGGTGTGGGAAGATCCCCCGTAATCACTTCACTTGCATCATGATACATCGCTAATAAAGCAATTCGTTCCGCATTGACATTACCCCCAAATTTACGATTTTTAATGATGGCAAGTGCATGAGCAACCATGGCAACCTGTAAACTATGTTCAGATACATTTTCAGTACGCACGTTACGCATTAAAGGCCAACGATGGATGAGTTTCATTCTAGCAAGATGGGCGAAAAAGTAGCTCATAAAACCTCATAAAATCGGTAAAAAAATAATTATAAGTCATCCTATAAAAAATTGATATTGCTTTATAAATGGATAATTATACGATTTGAAAAAAATTATATTCATAAAAATCAAAGAGTGATATTAATATAATAAGCGGCAACAGAATGATTAATTAATAATAACACATTTAAATATAGTTATAATTTATCTGCACTTAAAGATTAACTAAATCAACCGAAAGGTTGTTATTAGAAATAACACTATTTATAAAAATCATATTTAAATCATAGCTCAAAGAAGCATGAAGTGTAAGGATTGATACAGAAAGTCGTTTGAGTGTTTTTTAATCGATAAGCTGTGTTCCTTGTTGCAAGACGTTACTATGAAAAAATGCTTTTTAAAATCAACAATATTGATAATTAAAGTCATTACTTTTCTCATTTGCAAGCGATCATCATTAATGGACGCTCTTATTGGGATTATATGGTAAGTTTTAATTATTGTTTGATCTGCTGAAATAAAAACTTATAATTAGAGTCATCATTCTCAATAAATAATATTAGGGGACATCGTGAAATATTTTCCAATTATTTTATTACTGTTTTTTTTAGCCGCGGTCTATTTTATTTCTATTTTATGATGATTGAAAGACGACTTAATATGAAATCAAGTCGTCTTTTTTAAAACTCTGAGTTACATCTTCATTTTTAAAGTTATCTTCCTTTATAATCAACATTCAACATGAATTATTCAAACCTGAGACTCTTTAATCCATTCATGGAGTGGATGGGTGCATGGTTAGGCATTCATATTGAGAATGCATTGCTCGTAAATTGAGAGGTTAAGCTGAGTAGAAAGTAAAACGCCCTCTACAGAGAGCGTTTTACTCGAATTATTGACGGTAATTTTCGATGAAACGGCCAAACTTGTTAATTGCCATTTCGAGGTCATCTGCATAGGGCAGGGTGACGATACGGAAATGGTCAGGCTCAGGCCAGTTAAATGCTGTTCCTTGTACCAATAGGACCTTTTCTTGCAATAACAAGTCGAGGATCATTTTTTGGTCATCATGGATATTAAAACGTTTAATATCGATTTTAGGGAACATATACAGTGCGCCTTGCGGTTTTACACAAGAAACGCCAGGGATCTGATTGATTAGCGTCCATGCACGTTCACGCTGTTCATATAACCGCCCGCCAGGCTGAATAAATTCACTGATACTTTGGTAGCCACCTAATGCGGTTTGAATCGCATGTTGCATAGGCACGTTTGCGCATAATCGCATAGAGGCCAGCATTTCGAGTCCTTCAATATAACCTTTTGCTTGCTGTTTTGGACCATTTAACACCATCCAACCTTGACGGAAGCCAGCAACACGATAGGTTTTAGAGAGGCCGTTGAAAGTCACGGTGAGTAAGTCAGGCGCCAATGCAGCAATTGAATGATGGACAGCATCGTCATAGAGTATTTTATCGTAGATCTCATCTGCGAAAATAATTAGATTATTTTGACGCGCTATCTCAACTATTTCTAATAGCAATTCTTTACTGTATACCGCGCCCGTTGGGTTATTCGGATTAATAATCACGATACCGCGAGTTCTTGGGCTAATTTTTTTACGGATATCATCGAGGTCGGGCATCCAGCCTTGCTGCTCATCACACATATAATGCACAGCATTACCACCCGATAAAGAAACGGCTGCCGTCCATAAAGGATAATCGGGGGCAGGAACCAGCATCTCATCACCATTATTCAGTAATGCTTGCATGGCTTGAACGATCAGTTCAGAAACACCATTCCCAATATAAACATCCTCAACAGTCATATCGCGAATATTACGGGCTTGATAATGTTGAACGATCGCCTTACGTGCAGAATAGAGCCCTTTAGAGTCACAATAACCTTGTGAGCTTGGCAGGTTGCGTAACACATCAACCAAAATTTCATCAGGGGCTTCAAAACCAAATGGTGCCGGATTACCGATATTTAGTTTGAGGACTTTATTACCTTCTTCTTCTAATCGCTTTGCTTCTTTTAGCACAGGTCCGCGAATGTCATAACAGACATTATCAAGCTTGTTAGATTTTCTTATCGTATTCATTCTTTCTTTCATTCCCCTATTTGGGCTTGGATTATGTGGGAATCCGGCTTTAGCATCTTACTGTACTCCTACCTCGGAAGCTTTTGAAGATAGTAGATAATTTTTGGTGTAAAAGGTTGGTTTATACGATAATGCGATAGTTGATAACTGAAAATATATTTTATGTGGGATGAAGTGTTTAAACATGCCATTTAAGTTGACTTAATATATCGTTAAAGATGTTTGTTTTGGAGGAAAAAACAAATAAATTTAATAATTTGTGAAAAGAATAATTATTTTGTATCAAAATGTAAAATTAATTACTAAATAGGAAATACAGAAATAAAATTTCATAAGCATTCGATAAATTTCTACAATAATTAGCTCTTTTTGTTAGTAATATTGATTGTTCTAGTTAGAAAATAATTATAACAAATAGAGGTGAAAATCATATATGTTTGTATTTAAAGCAATTTTAATGTTTGAGTGAATTGAGATTAAAGATGTTTACATTAAAATAATTGCAATTACATTAAATATGTTACTATTTATACAAGTTCTAAAAAAGACGGTTACTTTTAGCATTTAAAATAAACCAATTATTTATAATATGTTCTGTTTCGTTAGTTAGAACTTCTTTTTTACGTAATTTTGCGTAGTGAAAGTGTAGGGAATGCTAATCTAAGGAATAGATACGCATCAACAGGTTATTTAAGTTATTAAACAAGCTGATCTCAAGGAGGAGAGCAGGAACACCAGGAATAATAAAATTATATAAGAGAATTAACGATGATAAATTCCAATCGTCCTATAATGAACCTTGATCTTGATTTACTGCGTACCTTTGTTGCAGTTGCTGATTTGAATACCTTTGCAGCCGCAGCGGCGGCAGTATGCAGAACTCAATCAGCTGTAAGTCAGCAAATGCAGCGTCTGGAACAACTTGTTGGCCGTGAATTATTTGCTCGTCACGGACGCAACAAATTACTCACCGCACACGGTTTGCAACTGCTTGGTTATGCAAGGCAAATTCTGCGTGCCAATGATGATGCAACCGCATCATTAACCTATAATGATGCCGAAGGCGAAATAAAAATTGGTGTATCAGACGATACTGTCGATATCTTATTACCTTTCTTATTAAATCGTATTGCATCCGTGTTTCCACGCCTCGCGGTAGAAGTACGAATCAAACGTGCACAATTTATTGAGTCAATGTTGGATAACCACGAGATTGACTTAGCGCTGACCACGGCACGCATTACTCATCACCCAAAGACAGCATTGAGAACAGTTCCTGTGTTATGGCACAGCGCTCCTGATTTTCAGTTACGTCCTAATGAGCCGATCCCACTCGTTGTTATGGAAGAAACTAACCCGTTCCGCAAATTAAGTACTGATGCACTTGATGATGCTGGCCTAGCATGGCACGTTGCGTATGAGGCGGCATCACTTCCTGCTGTGAGAGCAGCAGTTAATGCTGAAGTTGGTGTAACAGCTCGTCCAATGGAAATGCAAAATGCGGATCTGCGGATTTTAAATGAGGCTGATGGTTTACCACGCCTGCCAGATATTCAATATTGGTTGTACAAAAATGCTGATGAGCAAAAAGATTTTGTTCTAACGGTGTTTAGCGCGATTGAGAATAAAAAAATACCGTATGTCGTTGCTCCCGCAAATGAAGAAACAGGTATTAATGAAGCAGATAGTTCATATTAACCATTGATGATTAATTAATGGTCTATATATGTCCAATATAAAAAGCCGCGATAATCTTCGCGGTTTTTTTGTTCAAATAAAAGATAAAAAAAAGCCTTTAACCACTTAATAAGTATGGTTAAAAATGTTGTAACGTGGAATAATTGTGACACAGATGGCAGAACCTGAATTCCATTATTAAGTTACTAAATTGTTATCTTGTTAACAATAATCTTTTGCTGAATTGATAAAATAGAACTGATCAGTCAAGCAGTTAGTTGATTTTTTGAATAAAAAATAGTTAACGAAATTTAGGCTAAATTTGAACATTCTGTAAACAGCCTGAACATTTTTTCAATAAAAGTGTGCGCTAGATCAAATAAAAAGAGCAATTTTTCATCTGTTAAGACAGGTTTTTCCTGCGATAATAGTGTAGTAAAAACGAATAATCAGTTAAGCTAGTGTGTGTGTTTGCTGGTGTATCATCAAACTGACACGTTTTAGCTGCTGTTGAGTGTTTTTTGTTGCAACGTTGTTTTTAGCTTGTCAGACGTTTGTAGCAAATACGGGTTGTTTTGCTTAGTTTAAGCAAAATAATATAGTCAGAGAGAGGACAAACCAAACGCAGTCGTCAGGCTGAATTTTCTGTTTGGTGATGTTTTTTGGTCTTTCTTCTCAGTTAACTGGGCAATTATGGTGTAATACTGCCGTGATGTTGATAAGAGCAGGTTTACGCACCCTATGTAATGAGTAAGCAACGAGTATGTCTACATCTATCCTAGCGTTAGCCCATAATTGGGCATTTGCGATATTCTTTGTCGGCGCCATCGCCCTTTGTTCGTTCATGTTGGTTGCTGGCCACTTCCTTGGTAGTCGCGCCAAAGCCAGAACAAAACATGTACCTTATGAATCAGGTATTGATTCTGTAGGAAGTGCCCGTCTTCGTATGTCAGCCAAATTCTATTTGGTTGCCATGTTCTTCGTTATTTTCGATGTTGAAGCAATGTTCCTGTTTGCGTGGGCTGTCGCCATTCGCGAAGTAGGTTGGTTAGGCTTTATCGAAGCAGCGATCTTCATTCTGGTATTGTTGGCAGGGCTCTTTTACCTGATCCGCGTCGGTGCATTGGACTGGACTCCTGTCCGTTCTCGTCGCGCAGTTAAAGGTCCTAGTGAAGTTATTAAAATCAGCAATCGTCATCTGCAGTAAAAGCGAGGCATTATAAAATGGATTATACGCTCACCCGCATAGATCCGAACGGTGAGAACGACCGTTATCCGCTGCAAACTCAAGAAATCGTTGGTGATCCGCTTGAGCAGCAAGTCGAAAACAGCGTGTACATGGGGAAACTCTCCCATGCTTTACATGATGTGGTCAATTGGGGACGTAAAAACTCTCTATGGCCGTTTAACTTTGGTCTTTCATGTTGCTATGTAGAAATGGTGACGTCGTTCACAGCAGTTCATGACGTAGCCCGCTTTGGGGCAGAAGTACTTCGTGCTTCACCTCGTCAAGCCGACTTTATGGTCGTTGCAGGAACCTGTTTTACAAAGATGGCGCCGGTTATTCAACGCCTTTATGACCAAATGCTGGAACCTAAATGGGTTATCTCCATGGGGTCATGTGCGAACTCTGGCGGTATGTATGACATCTATTCCGTTGTCCAAGGTGTAGACAAATTTATCCCTGTCGATGTTTATATCCCAGGCTGCCCACCACGTCCTGAAGCTTATATGCAAGCACTGCTGCTGTTACAGGAATCTATAGGTAAAGAGCGTCGTCCGCTCTCATGGGTTGTCGGTGACCAGGGTGTTTATCGTGCCAATATGCAGTCAGAAAGAGAAAGAAAGCACGGTGAACGTATCGCAGTCACAAACCTGCGTACCCCAGACGAAATTTAAGGCTTAAAGCCATACAGCGTAACAGAGCAATGTTGCGAATTAATAAACCTGATCAAGCGTTATGGTGAAGAATGATGACAGATCAGAGGGCGCAAGAGAGTACCCTGCCAGGATGGCAGACACAGGATCACTTGAATGATCCTGTGCTTCTGGAGTTGCGCAACCAATTTGGCCCGGATGCCTTTTCTGTTCAAGCAACTCGTACTGGCGTGCCAGTTATTTGGGTAAGGCGCGAACAATTACTGGAAGTCGTAGATTTTTTAAAGAAACGACCAAAACCTTATGTCATGTTATTTGACTTACATGGGGTTGATGAGCGTCAGAGAATACACACACAAGGTTTGCCTGAGACAGACTTTACTGTTTTCTATCACCTCATTTCCATTGACCGCAACTGCGATATCATGTTGAAGGTCGCATTACGCGAAAATGACCTCAATGTGCCATCCGTGGTGTCACTGTTTCCAAATGCGAATTGGTATGAGCGTGAAGTGTGGGATATGTTCGGAATTACTTTCCAAGGTCACCCGAACTTACGCCGCTTGCTTATGTCACCAAGCTGGGAAGGCCATCCGCTGCGTAAAGACTACCCAGCACGAGCAACCGAATTTGACCCATTTGTGCTGACTAAGCAGAAACAAGATCTGGAAATGGAAGCCTTGACTTTCAAACCAGAAGAATGGGGTATGTCACGTGGGAACCAAAATGAAGACTTCATGTTCCTTAACTTGGGGCCTAACCACCCATCATCACACGGTGCATTCCGTATTGTGTTGCAGCTGGATGGTGAAGAGATAGTTAACTGCGTTCCTGATATCGGTTACCACCATCGTGGTGCTGAAAAAATGGGTGAGCGTCAGTCATGGCATAGCTACATTCCTTATACCGACCGTATTGAATATCTCGGTGGTTGTGTGAATGAAATGCCTTATATCTTAGCAGTTGAAAAACTAGCGGGTATTGAAGTGCCTGATCGTGTTAAAACGATCCGTGTTATGCTTTCCGAGTTATTCCGGATTAACAGTCACCTTCTGTATATCAGTACTTATATTCAGGATGTGGGTGCAATGACACCAGTCTTCTTCGCCTTTACTGACCGCCAAAAAGTGTATAACGTCGTTGAAGCGATTACCGGTTTCCGTATGCATCCAGCATGGTTCCGTATTGGTGGTGTAGCACACGATTTGCCACGCGGGTGGGATAAACTGCTGCGTGAATTATTAGATTGGCTACCAAAACGTTTAGAATCTTATGTCACCACTGCACTGAAAAACTCCATATTAAAAGGTCGTTCAATCGGCGTGGCTTCTTATACAAAAGAAGAAGCATTGGCATGGGGTGTGACAGGTGCAGGTTTACGTGCGACTGGCGTTGACTTTGACGTGCGTAAATGGCGTCCATATTCAGGCTATGAAAACTTCGAGTTTGATATTCCAATTGCTCACAACGGTGACTGTTATGACCGTGTAATGATCAAAGTGGAAGAAATGCGTCAAAGTATCCGTATTCTTGAGCAATGCTTGAAGAATATGCCAGAAGGACCATTCAAAGCCGATCACCCATTGACGACGCCGCCACCAAAAGAGCGGACGTTGCAGCATATTGAAACCCTGATTAATCACTTCTTACAAGTGTCTTGGGGGCCGGTAATGCCTGCCAATGAATCATTCCAGATGGTTGAAGCAACCAAAGGGATCAACAGTTACTACCTGACGAGTGACGGCAGCACAATGAGCTATCGTACCCGTATCCGTACACCAAGCTATGCGCATTTACAGCAAATTCCTTCGGTGATTAGCGGTAGTTTAGTATCTGACTTGATTGTCTATCTGGGTAGTATCGATTTTGTAATGTCGGATGTGGATCGCTAATCATGCATAATGAAGATAACAAGCAGACCGGTCTTAATGGTGTGAATGTTTTTGAACCTCAAGCACATCATGGCTTCGTGTTAACCGAAGCTGAGCGTGCAGAAATTGAAGGTGAAAAACACCATTATGAAGATGCGCGTGCTGCTTCAATTGAAGCACTAAAAATTGTGCAAAAAAATCGTGGCTGGGTTGAAGATGGCGCAGTCCACGCCATTGCTGAAGTATTGGGCATTCCTGCAAGTGACGTTGAAGGTGTGGCGACATTTTATAGCCAAATCTTCCGTCAGCCTGTTGGCCGCCACATTATTCGCTACTGTGACAGTGTCGTTTGCCACATCACAGGTTATCAGGGGTTAGAAGCTGAGATAATTAGTCAACTTAGCATTCGCCCAGGCCAAACAACTCAGGATGGCCGCTTTACATTGCTGCCAACGTGTTGCTTGGGTAACTGTGATAAAGGTCCTACGATGATGATCGATGATGACACTCACAGTTACGTTCAGCCTGAAGATATTAAAAAGTTACTGGAGCAGTATCCATGACAAACTCCTCCGTTAAACAAGTGATCCGCACTGCTGAGACCCATCCGCTGACATGGCGTCTGCGTGATGACAGTCAACCAGTTTGGTTGGATGAATATCGCAGTACTAACGGATACAAAGGTGTTGAACGTGCACTGAAAAGCATGGCATCAGACGAAGTAGTTAACCTTGTAAAAGACGCAGGACTGAAAGGTCGTGGCGGTGCAGGTTTCTCTACTGGTTTGAAATGGAGCCTGATGCCAAAAGATGAAAACATGAAACTGCGTTATTTCTTATGTAATGCGGATGAAATGGAGCCGGGTACTTATAAAGACCGCCTTTTAATGGAACAACTGCCACACTTATTAGTTGAAGGCATGATCATCGGGGCTTATGCATTGAAAGCTTACCGTGGTTATATCTTCCTACGTGGTGAGTATGTTGATGCAGCGAAAAATTTACGTCGCGCCATTGAAGAAGCTAAAGCTGCTGGTTTGCTCGGTAAGAACATTTTGGGTTCAGGTTTTGATTTCGAATTGTTTGTCCATACAGGTGCTGGCCGTTATATCTGTGGCGAAGAAACCGCATTGATTAACTCCCTAGAAGGCCGTCGTGCAAATCCACGATCGAAACCACCATTCCCTGCGACGTCAGGTGCTTGGGGCAAACCAACCTGTGTTAATAATGTTGAAACCATTTGTAATGTACCCGCGATTCTTGAGCATGGTGACCAGTGGTACATCAACTTAAGCGCAGGTAAGAGTAAAGATGCCGGCACTAAACTGATGGGCTTCTCCGGCCGTGTTAAAAATCCGGGTTTATGGGAACTGCCATTTGGTACAACAGCGCGCGAAGTGTTGGAAGATTACGCGGGCGGTATGCGTGATGGTTTAACACTCAAAGCGTGGCAACCGGGCGGAGCAGGTACAGATTTCCTGACTAACGATCACCTCGATTTGCCGATGGATTTCGAATCTATCGGGAAGGCGGGTAGCCGTTTAGGAACTGCACTGGCGATGGCTGTCGACAACGAAATTAACATGGTATCTCTGGTTCGCAACCTTGAAACTTTCTTTGCGCGTGAGTCCTGTGGTTGGTGTACACCTTGTCGTGATGGTTTGCCATGGAGCGTTAAAATTTTACAGGCGCTGGAAAAAGGAGAAGGGCAAGAGGGCGATATCGAAACGCTTGAGCAACTTTGCCGCTTCTTAGGTCCTGGTAAAACCTTCTGTGCTCACGCACCCGGTGCGGTCGAGCCACTACAGAGCGCCATCAAATATTTCCGTGAAGAATTTGAAGCGGGTATCACGCAAAAAGATCTGAGTAATCTTGTTAAGATCGCGGGTATCCAGCCCAACCTGCTTAAGCAGCGTTGGTAATTTTTTTACGAATGAGCAACCGTAAAAATAGATTTTCACGAAGAACGTATTTTTGATTAACGCCTGCTCTTGAGCAGGCCTTTGGGAAGCATGCTGACTATGGCTACAATATATGTAGACGGCAAAGAATATAATGTAAACGGGTCTGAAAACCTGCTACAAGCCTGCCTTTCTCTGGGGCTAGATATTCCTTATTTTTGCTGGCATCCGGCGCTGGGAAGCGTTGGCGCTTGCCGCCAGTGTGCGGTTAAGCAATATCAGAACGCGGATGACACTCGCGGTCGTCTCGTTATGTCCTGTATGACACCGGCAACGGAAGGTACCTACATCTCAATTGATGATGAAGAAGCCAAACAATTCCGTGAAAGTGTTGTTGAATGGTTAATGACTAATCATCCGCACGACTGTCCAGTCTGTGAGGAAGGGGGTAATTGCCATTTACAAGATATGACGGTAATGACTGGTCATAATATGCGTAAATATCGTTTTACGAAACGTACTCATATTAATCAGGACTTAGGGCCTTTCATCAGTCATGAGATGAACCGCTGTATCGCCTGTTACCGCTGTGTGCGTTACTACAAAGATTACGCAGACGGTACTGACTTGGGTGTTTATGGTGCACATAATTATGTCTATTTCGGTCGTACCGAAGATGGCACTCTTGAGAGTGAATTCTCAGGAAACCTAGTTGAAGTGTGTCCAACGGGTGTGTTCACCGATAAAACGCACTCTGAGCGTTATAACCGTAAATGGGATATGCAATTTGCCCCAGGTATCTGCCAACAGTGCAGTATCGGTTGTAACACTAGTCCAGGTGAACGTTATGGTGAGTTACGCCGTATTGAAAACCGCTTTAATGGTTCAGTAAACCATTATTTCCTGTGTGACCGTGGACGCTTTGGTTATGGTTACGTTAACCGTAAAGACAGACCACGTCAGCCTTTCTTAAATAAAGATGGTGCTAAACAAGTTATCTCTGCGATTGAAGCGATGCAAAGTGGCGCACAGATTATCAATCAAGCGAAAAAAGTGATTGGTATCGGCTCTCCACGCGCTAGCATCGAAAGTAACTATGCACTTCGCGCACTTGTTGGTGCAGAAAACTTCTACTCAGGTGTTTCTACTGACGAACAACGTCGCCTTGAACTGATGAACAACATTCTGCAAAACGGCGGTATTTATACGCCAAGCATGCGTGAAGTAGAAAGCTACGATGCAGTTCTGGTTCTGGGTGAAGATTTAACCCAAACTGGCGCGCGTATGGCTTTATCAGTTCGTCAAGCGGTTAAAGGTAAAGCACGTGAAATGGCAGCAGCTCAGAAAGTGGCTGACTGGCAAATTGCTGCGATCATGAACATCGGTCAACATGCTAAATATCCGCTGTTTATCACTAACGTGGATGATACCCGTTTAGATGACATCGCAGCCTATAACTACCGTGCGCCAGTTGCTGACCAAGCACGTTTAGGTTTTGCGATTGCCAACATGATTAATGGCGATGCTCCAGCTGTTGATAATTTACCTTCTGACCTGAAAGCAAAAGTCGAGACGATTGTACAAGCTCTATCTAGCGCGAAAAAACCGCTGATTATTAGTGGTAGCCATAGTGCGAGTGATGCAATCATCCAAGCTGCTGCTAACGTCGCATTTGCATTAAAAGCAAAAGGCTCACAAGTTGGCTTGTCTTACCTTGCATCCCACGCTAACAGCTTCGGTTTAGCGATGATGAAAGTGCAGCCACTTGATAGCGCTTTTGCTCGTATCAATGCTAACGAAGCAGATGTGGCCATTGTGATGGAAAATGATCTTTACCGTCATAGCAGCGTCAATGCTGTTGACAGCACACTTGCTAAACTGAAGCACCTGATTGTGGCTGACCATCAGCACACCGCCATCATGGACAAAGCGACATTAGTCCTGCCTGCGGCAAGTTTTGCAGAAGCAGACGGTACGCTGATCAACCAAGAAGGCCGTGCACAACGTTTCTTCCAAGTGTTTGATCCTTCTTTCTATGACAAAGCTATCGTGATGAACGAAAGCTGGCGTTGGTTGCATTCATTGCAAACCGAAGCGCAAGAGCGTCATACTGATTGGTCACAACTGGATCATGTTATCGCTGATTGTGTGGCTGAATTGCCACAATTCGCAGGTATGATTGATGCTGCACCAAAAGCTTCTTTCCGTATTCGCGGTCAAAAATTAGCGCGTGAACCTCATCGTTACAGTGGTCGTACAGCAATGCTGGCAGATCAAACTGTTCATGAGCAACGCCAACCACAAGATATTGACTCACCATTTGCCTTCTCAATGGAAGGGAATAACAGCCCAACTGCACCACGCCAGCAAATTCCATTTGCATGGGCTCCGGGTTGGAACTCACCACAAGCGTGGAATAAGTTCCAAAGCGAAGTTGGTGGTCATTTGCGTTTTGGTGATCCTGGTATCCGTCTGTTTAACTCAACAGAAAGTAAATTAGCTTACTTCACTGATATTCCAGCCGCTTACCAAGCTGCCGAAGCACAGTGGATTGTCGCGCCGTACTATCACCTGTTCGGTAGTGATGAAATGTCACAACGTTCAGATGTGATCCAACAGCGTATGCCAGAGCCTTACATCATGTTGAATACGCAAGATGCCGCGGCACTCGGTCTTACAGCAGGAACTAAAGCTGAATTCAGTCATGAAGGTCAAGCATTTAACCTGACGGTTCGTCTTAGCAAAAATCTGTCTTGCGGACAAATTGGTTTGCCATTGGGTATGCCGGGTATAGCGCCAGCAATGGCGGGTGTGTCAGTCAATAATCTGCGGAGGGGTGCATGATGGATTGGATATCCCCAGAAGTGATGGAAGTGCTAATTTCCATCCTTAAGTCGGTTGTTATCCTATTGGTTGTCGTGACCTGTGGTGCCTACATGAGTCTGGGCGAACGCCGAATTCTTGGTCTGTTCCAGAACCGTTACGGTCCTAACCGTGTTGGACCATTTGGCATGGGGCAATTAATTGCCGACATGTTTAAAATGCTGTTCAAAGAAGACTGGATCCCACAGTTCGCCGATAAAAAAATCTTTACGCTGGCACCAGTGATTGCATTTTGTTCACTGTTCCTTGCGTTTGCTATCGTTCCTGTCAGCCCGACATGGCACGTTGCTGATCTAAACATCGGGATTTTATTCTTCCTCATGATGGCTGGATTGGCGGTGTACGCTGTGTTATTCGCTGGTTGGGCAAGTAACAACAAATACTCACTGCTTGGTGCGATGCGCGCATCTGCACAAACTGTGAGCTACGAAGTGTTCTTGGGTCTTTCATTGATGGGAGTTGTCGCTCAGGCAGGCTCTTTCAATATGATTGATATCGTAAATTCCCAAGAAGGTATGTGGAACGTTATTCCTCAATTCTTTGGCTTCATTACCTTTGCGATAGCGGGCGTTGCGGTATGTCACCGTCACCCATTTGACCAACCGGAAGCGGAGCAAGAGATTGCGGATGGCTACCACGTTGAATATTCAGGTATGAAATTCGGCCTGTTCTTCGTCGGTGAGTATATCGGTATCGTTACAGTCTCTGCATTGATTGTAACGCTGTTCTTTGGTGGCTGGCACGGACCATTCTTGCCGTCATTCCTGTGGTTTGCTATTAAGACTGCCTTCTTCATGATGATGTTTATCTTGATCCGTGCATCTTTACCGCGCCCACGTTATGACCAAGTGATGTCCTTTGGTTGGAAAATCTGCTTGCCATTGACTCTGCTAAATCTGCTGGGTACCGCAGCAGTGATTTTATACAATGCTCAGTAAGGGGTGATTGAACCATGACATTGAAAGAATTATTGGTCGGTTTCGGCACTCAAGTACGCAGTATTTGGTTAGTCGGTTTACATGCGTTCCAAAAACGTGAAACGCAGATGTATCCGGAAGAACCTGTTTACTTGCCACCCCGTTACCGTGGTCGTATCGTGCTAACCCGCGATCCAGATGGCGAAGAGCGTTGCGTTGCCTGTAACTTGTGTGCGGTTGCTTGTCCGGTGGGATGCATCTCACTGCAAAAAGCAGAGCATGAGGACGGGCGCTGGTATCCTGAATTTTTCCGCGTTAACTTCTCACGCTGTATTTTCTGCGGTCTGTGTGAAGAGGCTTGCCCAACAACGGCAATTCAATTAACACCAGACTTTGAAATGGGTGAATGGCGTCGTCAAGATCTCGTTTACGAGAAAGATGACTTATTAATTTCAGGTCCGGGTAAATATCCTGATTATAACTTTTACCGTAAATCGGGTATGGCGATTTCAGGTAAAGACAAAGGTGAAGCGGATAACGAAGCTAAACCGATTAACGTCAAAGACCTGTTGCCATAAGGAGCGATATTCATGGAATTTACATTTTATATCGCCGGTCTGGTTGCTGTTTTAGCAACTTTGAGGGTGATAACCAATACTAACCCGGTACATGCGTTGCTGTACCTGGTTGTTTCTCTGCTGGCTCTGTCCATGGTGTTCTTTTCACTCGGTGCGTATTTTGCGGGTGCATTGGAAATCATCGTGTATGCAGGTGCCATCATGGTGCTGTTTGTTTTCGTAGTGATGATGCTCAACCTTGGGCGCTCTGTGGAACAACAAGAGCGTGAATGGTTCACACCGAAGAACTGGATAGGGCCTGCGATTTTATCTGCAGTGCTGCTCGCTATCTTGATCTACGGCATCACTAGCCTGTCATACGAAGAAGGTATTGCAGGTACGGTAATTAGTGCGAAAGAAGTGGCTATTAGCTTGTTCGGCCCGTATGTATTGGCGGTTGAACTGGCTTCATTGTTACTGCTAGCGGGTCTAGTAGTCGCATTCCACGTCGGTCGTGATCGTTACGAAAACGATGCTGATATTGTCAGTAACGCTAACGCGAATGCGGAGGAACAATAATGATACCTCTTCAACATGGTCTGATTTTAGCGGCAATTCTGTTTGTAATGGGACTAAGCTGTCTTGTTATTCGCCGTAACCTGCTTTTCATGCTGATCGGACTGGAAATCATGATTAACTCAACTGCGCTAGCATTTGTCGTCGCAGGGAGTTTCTGGGGGCAGCCGGACGGCCAGATAATGTATATTCTGGCGATTACACTGGCTGCAGCGGAGGCGAGTATTGGATTGGCGTTGTTACTGCAACTCCATCGTCATCGTCAAAACCTGAATATTGATAAAGTCAGTGAGATGCGCGGATGAACTTACTCTATTTAACAATTCTGTTTCCGCTTCTGGGGGCTGTGCTACTTGCATTTTCCCGGGGTCGATGGTCAGAAAATGTTTCAGCAATCGTTGGTATCGGTGCCGTAGGTCTGGCAGCTGTCGTTACGGCTTATGCGGGCATCGGTTTCCTAGAGCAAAAAGCATTGATGGCAAATGCCGCCGATGCTTATGTCTATACTCAACCATTGTGGACTTGGATGTCAGTGGGTGATTTCACCATTCCATTCACGTTACATCTTGATGGTCTTTCATTGACAATGCTTAGCGTTGTCACCGGCGTTGGTTTTCTGATCCACGTTTACGCTTCTTGGTATATGCGCGGTGATGAAGGCTATTCCCGTTTTTTTGCCTACACAAACCTGTTTATCGCGAGTATGGTGGTTTTAGTTCTCGCAGATAACATGATGCTGATGTATCTCGGTTGGGAAGGGGTAGGGCTGTGCAGTTATCTGTTGATTGGTTTCTACTATACTAATCCAGATAACGGTAAAGCAGCGATGAAAGCCTTCTTTGTTACTCGTGTGGGTGATGTGTTCCTTGCTATCGGTATGTTTATCCTGTGGAACGAACTGGGTACATTAAACTTCAGTGAAATGGCTGTATTAGCACCGCAAAAATTGGCGGAAGGCGGCACAGCAATCACTTGGGCAACCTTAATGATCTTAGGTGGTGCAGTTGGTAAATCAGCACAGCTTCCACTTCAGACATGGTTAGCGGATGCAATGGCAGGCCCAACACCTGTTTCAGCACTGATCCATGCCGCAACTATGGTAACAGCAGGGGTTTACCTGATTGCTCGTACTCATGCACTGTTCCTGATGGCACCAGAAATATTGCATCTGGTGGGTATTATTGGTGCTGTAACTTTGCTGTTTGCAGGTTGCGCGGCACTGGTTCAAACCGACATCAAACGTGTATTGGCTTATTCAACCATGAGCCAAATCGGTTATATGTTCTTGGCTCTGGGTGTTCAAGCTTGGGATGCTGCGATTTTCCATCTGATGACTCACGCCTTCTTCAAAGCGTTACTATTCCTGTCAGCTGGTTCTGTGATTATTGCTTGTCATCACGAACAAAATATTTTCAAAATGGGTGGGTTGCGTAAGCAGATCCCTTATGTCTACGCTGTCATGCTAATCGGCGGAAGTGCATTGGCTGCACTGCCACTGTTTACCTCGGGCTTCTACAGTAAAGATGCTATTTTGTGGGGTGCAAAAGTTGATGGGCAAACTGTGCTGTTATGGGCAGGTCTCATTGGTGCACTGATGACCGCAATGTATACCTTCCGGATGATTTTCATCGCCTTCCACGGTGAAGCGAAAATTAAAGCGCACAAGGTCAAAGGTTTTACTCACTCCGTACCACTGGGCATTCTGGCTATTTTAGCAACATTTATTGGTGCACAAATTCATCAGCCTTTAGAGGGTATCTTCCCTGTTAATCCACTGGAACATGAAGCCGGTAAGATTGAACTGGAAATGCTCTCAGGTGGCCTTGCTGTTTTAGGTCTGGTGATTGTGGCATTCATTTATCTGTACAGACGCTCTATAGCCACGGCGATCGCCAAAAGTGCACCAGGCCGTTTCCTCTCCACATGGTGGTACCATGCGTGGGGCTTCGACTGGTTATATGATGTTGTCTTTGTGAAACCTTTTAAAGGTGTCGCATGGCTACTGGAAAGCGATCCTGTTAACTCACTGATGAATCTTCCGGCTTGTTTGTCTCGATGGGCAAACAAAGGGTTGGCGGTTAGTGTGAACGGTCAGGTCCGTTGGTATGTTGCCTCATTGGGGCTGGGTGCAGTGCTGATTCTTGCTCTGCTGCTTTTGGTTTAATTAAGGGACACATTGCGCCATGCTACTACCTTGGCTAATACTCATTCCCTTTATCGGTGGCCTGCTAAGCTGGCAGGCTGGCCGGTTTAGCGACCGCGCACCTCGTTGGGTTGCGCTGGCTTCAATGGGAATAACATTACTATTAACAATCCAGTTGTGGTTACAAGGAGATTACTCTCTGGCGAATCCACAAGGCATTCCACAATGGCAAGCAGTTTTCTTTATGCCGTGGATCCCATCACTGGGTATTAATTTCCATCTGGCTATTGATGGTTTATCCCTATTGATGGTGGTGTTGACTGCTATCATGGGCGGCTTTTCAATCCTGAGTTCATGGAGCGAAAACCAAGCTAACCAAGGCGCTTATCACTTTAACCTGCTGTGGATTATCGCAGGTGTGATGGGTATCTTTACTGCTGTCGATCTTTTCCTGTTCTTCTTTTTCTGGGAAATGATGCTGATCCCGATGTACTTCCTGATTGCAAACTGGGGACATAAAGGATCAGAAAATAGACAACATGTTAATGCAGCAACTAAGTTCTTTATCTATACACAAGCCAGCGGGTTGATCATGCTGGTGTCGATTATCGGATTAGCACTAGTCCACTTCGGCGAAACCAGTGTGTGGACATTTAACTACAATGAGTTGCTGGGTACTCAGATGTCTGACACGGTTGGCTTTATGCTGATGTTAGGCTTCTTTATTGCCTTCGCAGTTAAGATGCCGTTGGTTCCATTCCATGGTTGGATGGCGGATACACAAGAGCAATCGCCAACAGCCGGTTCAGTTGATATCTCCGGTATTATGCTGAAAACCGCGGCTTATGGTCTACTACGTTTTACTTTGCCACTGTTTCCTGAAGCCTCTATCACGTTCACACCAATAGCAATGACACTTGGTACTATCAGCATTTTCTACGGTGCGTGGTTAGCTTTCAAACAGACAGATATCAAACGTTTAGCGGCATATAGTAGCTTGTCACACATGGGTTTTGTAACGGTGGCAATCTATGCAAGTTCTGTTCTCGCATATCAAGGTGCTGTGATCCAAATGATCACCAACGGCCTATCAGGTGCGGCACTAATTATCATCAGCGGACAGTTGTATGAGCGCACTCAAACGCGTGATATGCGTATGATGGGTGGGTTATGGAAACGTATCAAATGGTTACCGGGTCTATCCCTGTTCTTCGCAGCTGCCACTTTAGGTATGCCGGGTACTGGTAACTTTATCGGCGAATTCATGATCCTGTTCGGTAGCTTCAGCCAATTTACTCTCGTGACTAGCATTATGGTCTTCGGTGTGGTGTTCGCGTCTGTCTACTCATTGTGGATGATGCAACAAACCTATTATGGTACGCCGAAATCCAATAGCGAAATGAAAGGGTTAACTGCACGCGAGTTTGGTGTGCTGCTAACTTTGGCTGTCTTACTGGTTATTATTGGCTTCTTTCCGCAACCGATTCTGGATACATCAGCGGGTGCAATGGAAACATTACATAACCTGTACACTGCTTCACTTACAACATTAAGGCCGTAATTCGCCATGACAATAACACCTCTACAATTGATCGCAATGCTCCCGCTGTTGATCGTCGGATTGACGGCGGTGGTTGTGATGCTGTCCATTGCGTGGCGACGCGATCATCTAACCAGTGCCACATTGACAGTATTCGGTTTCTCGCTTGCGCTAATATCTCTGTTTTTCATTGCAGATATTTTGCCAGTAGAAGTCACTTCGTTAATTCGTGTTGATGGCTATGCGATGTTTTATACTGCATTAGTCCTGATCGCGGGTATGGCGACCAGCATCTTCGCTTTCCATTGGTTGGAAGGCTTTGGTGATAACAAAGAAGAGTTCCACCTACTGCTTGCTATTGCAGTGACGGGGGGGGTTTTGCTTTCAATGGCAAATCACATGGCTTCTATGTTCATTGGTATTGAACTTATTTCTCTACCTTTGTTTGGATTAGTGGCTTATACCTTTGAACGTAAACGTTCACTGGAAGCAGGTATCAAATACATGCTGTTATCCGCAGCAGCATCTTCTTTCTTACTGTTTGGTATTGCTTTACTGTACGCAGAATCAGGTAGTCTGAGCTTTGCAGCAGTAGGTCAAAGTCTCTCCGATAGCCAAATTCATGCACCACTGGTGATGATTGGTCTTGGTACGTTGATTGTTGGCTTTGGTTTTAAATTGTCGCTATTCCCATTCCAATTATGGACGCCTGATGTATATCAAGGCGCGCCAGCTCCGGTATCAGGGTTTCTAGCAACAGGTAGTAAAATTGGTATCTTTGCGGTATTAATGCGCATATTTATGGAAGCACCAGCAGCCCAAAGCAATTCTTTAGCAATTGTGATTAGTGTGATTGCTATAGCGTCGATTTTGTTTGGTAACCTATTGGCTATCACTCAGAAAAGTGCAAAACGCTTACTGGGTTATTCTTCGATTTCGCACATGGGATACTTGCTAGTCGCACTGGTTGCACTGCGAGTTGACCCAATCGCTTCACAAGTCACTGTAGCAATTTATTTAGTCGGTTACTTGTTTGCTAGCCTTGGTGCATTCGGTGTGATCAGTATTGTTTCTAGCCCATACCGTGGTGACGACCAAGACGACTTAAGTGCGTTCCGTGGTCTATTTTGGCACAAACCAGTATTAGCTACCGTATTAACCGTGATGATGCTTTCTTTGGCAGGTATCCCGATTACATTAGGTTTCATTGGAAAATTCTATGTGATCATTTCTGCCGTGAATGCAGAACTGTGGTGGTTAACGGGAGCAGTAGTACTGGGTAGTGCAATTGGTTTGTTCTACTACTTGCGCTTTATGGCTAGCTTGTATAGCCGTGATACTGAACATGCTGATCGTTATACTGGCCCTGAAAAAGCAACATTTGGTACTGTGGTTGCTGTTATTTGTGCCATTGCAGTCATCTTTATGGGTGTGTGGCCACAACCACTAATTAATATCGCATCAACGGCATTAGCGGTCATTAGTCTTTAATCCGTTCTAGCGATAAAAATAAAAAAAAGCGGCGCAAAATTTGCGCCGCTTTTTTTAATCTGCGAGTAGGCGTTGATATTGATATTCTGTGTCGATGATAAAATCCATTAGACAAGCACATGATCTTATCGCTTTATATACATTGAACGTCTGTTCAATTAAGCAATTTTCCATGAAGTCACTCCATTGTTGTAAATAAAGCTGTAAGGCTTGAAAACCAGTCGCGATATCCCTGCTTCTTACCCTCAATGCTGGTGACTTCTACGGATAACCTAATGAAGTGAGTTAACTGGTTAATACGATCCTCAAGTTGTAATGCATTTTCGTGTAAAGAGTTAATTCGATCACTTAAATACATGCGGACATTGGCTAGTGATGTAAACTCTAATCCGTTATCTATAATGGTTAATACGCGTTTAGCACAAGCAATCGCAGCTTTGAGTAAGTCTTTTTTGGAGGATGTAATATTTATCGCATCAATTAAGTCTTTCTCAGGGAAAAATTTATCAAACATATCTGATAGTTTGTGATTGAAAATAATCTCCTCTGATTTGATAATTAATAAAAGTTCGCGAGTTAGCTCTTCTATTTTTAGTTTATTACTATTCTGCGATGTTAAAAGATTTGCTTTTTTCGCAACATAATGTTGTTTTTTTAGCTGATTCTGAATCTCTAATTTAAACGTTAATAATGAATCAGTTGAACTACGCAGTGATACTTGCAGTTTCTTAATTTCCTCCTTAATATCAGAAAAATTCTCAATAAAATCAAGTAAATTGAACTTATATTGTTCTTTTTCAGGTTCTGAAGTAAGGGTATCGTCTAATGGCGCATACACTTCAAGGGAGCTATTAATTATATAGCTTGTTTTTAATTTCAGCATAGGAATAGCATTACGGACTAATTCATTGAGGTTTTCAGTTTGAATAGCAATTCGTTTGATTCGTTCGAAAATTAATGGGTCATAATGAACAATGTTGCGATTAAAAGCATTGATATCATTAGCTAACATTCTTATCTGATATAATTTAACGGTAGGCAAAGTAGGAAATTCTGAAATTATATACATAGACTCACCTTTTATTAAGAGTTGGTATTTGGCGCTAATTGCGTATCAAATAGGTCAATAAGTTGTTTTGACTAATCTTGAATTGAAGTCCATGCAGTGATTATTTTTTTAAATCGATTCATAAATTTTAATAGATTAGCTGCATTATCAATGCGAGCAAAATTTTCGATCGAATGATTAATTTCGGTTAACATGACTAGCCACATATAGTCGAGATGGTCAACAGCAAGGCAAGCATCTTTAAAGTAACCTTCAATTTTTTGTAAGTGGATTTGGGTTTCAAGGATGGTTTTCTTAATAAATTGATTTTTATTGATTGTATTATTAATATTAGTAATTTCTTGTAGTAATTCATTTTTCCGATGACGGATTTTTTCGGCTTTACTACCAAAAATACCACCTGTAATGATTAATCCAATTAAACCGCCTGCAAGCCCTGTAAAGTACAATTTGAATAAATAACTATATTCTTGTTCTAATAGATAAATTTCCTGTTTTATTATATCTATTTTTTCTCGTAAATAGAGTTCAACATCACTATTAATTTCATCTTTTGAATCTAATTGGATATAGATAGATTTAACTTTAAATAATAGCGAATCAACTTGTTGATTGTTGAATAAATGGCCTCCGATTATATGAATGCGAAAGTCGGAAAGACTATTTTTTATTTGCATTGTCTTTTTGGATTGAGCCTGAATGTCTTCTTTGATAAGAGTTAATATGCTGACTAATTCTGTTGCAATCTGCTGATCATCATTTTTGTAACTAATTTTACTTAATTCTTCTACTGATAAATCCTCAAGATGAGTATTAATTTGCTGTATAATGGGCATATGATTAATATACTCGAGTATTTGATTACCTGTCTGTACAATATTTCGACTGGTTAAAGATAAGCTAATCGATTGCTGCTTTACCTGCTGCTCAATATTATCCCAAGCGGAGGCATGTTCCCGAATAAACTGAATAATATTAATTAGGCAGCTTCGTTCTATAGGGAGAACTGTTGATTCATCAATTCTAAACCAAGATAATATCTCGCTATCTGAGCCCGGTAGCGATAGTGCAAAGTGAATATACTTATGGATATTTACAAGGTCATTTTGTGTAAAAATCCCTGCAGGCCGAGCCGAAATTGGATTTTGATTGGTTAATAGGGATAGGGTTATACCCCCGATGTTTTCTTGATCAATTATTTTGTTATATGTTATTTCACTCATAATGATTCGTTTCCATTTAATTATTTAAGTTAAAATGCAAGGGCTATCAAAGCACACTGAATAAATGAGTTAAATTAATTCTGAAATAAGATTAATAAGAGTATTATTCAATGTAATAAATAACTCATGGCTATAATATTAAGTTTTCTCGTGGCTGTTTAGGTAGTCACTAACCTACTTGAACCTTAGAGATATAATCGATACTAAAATATGAAAACATATATTATAAATTGACGTGTTGGGTAATGAAATAATATAGCTTATTCTGAATGATAAAAATTCGATATGACATCGAATAAGCCACATTGCAGGGCTATTTATGCATATTTGCTCTTTTATTTGTTGTGATAATCATTAATTATAACAACAAATAATGGGAATGTTAGTGATTTATTATAACGGAGTATAGTGATTTTTTAGAGTGTAATAATAAAATGGATAATATAATATTCTATCAATAAAATATTTTCATTGATATTGTGAATTGTAATTGGAGAGTGACGACTAATGCTGATATGTTTGTTTTTTAATTTATTTTTTATGCTGTAATTTTTAACTTTATTAATTGGGTAGTTAAGCTGTAATAAAGATTAATGATTTATTAACGTGATATGCTAGGTTTGATTATTTATTGATATTAATTTAAATATATTGATATCAAGCCTTTCATAGACGTCATGTTTTAAATGTTGAATGTGATACCTGAGAAATAAAAAAATTATGTAATGTCATATTTATTTATATGCAAAGTAATTCAAGATGCATATAGGTGGCAAGCAATGCGAGTTGCGAGTGTAAGCCATACTGTGAGTCGGCTAGGGAACTCCGTTAACGGGTAATTTGGAGTATGACGTGTATATAGTGAGCTCTTCTGCTATTGCGTAGATATTATCCAAATTTATTATAGAGACCAAAATTACTTGAATTCGAAGGGCGCTTTCATTTGTTGCTTGGAGTTGTAGTGATGCTTTTTGAATTATTCTTAATACTAAATATGTACATGCAATATCATGATATTGATATTTTTAATCTCTGTGTGCCGTAAAAATAAGCTGTGGAGATCTGTAGCCCTCATGAATTAAAAAATAAAATAATGCAATTTTAGTTACTCTTAATGATAAATGTGCAACAACCTCAATATATCAATGGAATGAAATATTTTCAAAATGTGCCATTTACACGCTGTTTCGCCGTAACACTTAACTAAAGATTGATATAAATCAAATAGGTGGCTATTTTTCTGATTATCTAATCGATATAATTCTATATATCAAATTTATGTTTTATACCCATCATATTTCGAACTGATTGAATTGACATCACCACTTCGAGTGACATCGTTTCTCGATGCTTTCGGTTATTTTGGCTTGTCACCTAGAGGCAATTCGAATTATTTTGGATATTCAAAGTTGGAAAGTTAAAACTAATTTGATTTTATTAGACTTTCCTCTTATTGTCATAAATAATCAATGTGTTAATAAATTGTATTGCGCTATATAATTGCTAGCAGTAATCGCTGGTTGTGGCAGTAAGGATCTAAAGTGATAGATAAAACAATAAATAATTTAATAACTGAAATTCTTCGACAATTGTCGACATTGGTATTGAGCAACCAAGAGTTTACCCGCCTTCATTGGCATTTAGATACGCAATCCCCATTTCCTGGTCTGAATTGGCTGTCGGCGCAATCTTGTTATCCGCAATTCTACTGGTATCAGCGAACAGGGACAGATGAATGCAGCGCAATTGGTAAGGTAGCTGAATTTAACTCAATATTTGATGCTGAGCATTTTTTATCTGAGCATGGCGAATATCCAGATATGCGCCTTTGGGGACTTAACGGTTGGAATGCTGTGGGCGAAAGTATTCCACTAAAAGATAAACAACAAGCTACATTTTATTTCCTGCCACGGCTGGAAATTTCTCGCTCGCGATCATCTATCTCGGTTTACCTTAATATTGCGGGTGAGCAAGATAGACTCACAGCGGTAGATTTTCTACAGCAACTTAGTCCTGCATCGACGCATCCACTTTTTCTGAATGCACATATTGTATGTCATAAACATTTTCCAGAAAAACAACAGTGGTGTGGTCTTTTAAGCGAAGCGATTACGCAAATGAAAGCAGGAAAGATGGAAAAAGTGGTAATGGCTCGTGAAACTAAACTTACTTTATCCCAGCCTGTGTCTGTGGCTGAATTTTTATCGGCAAGCCAACAAGTTAACCATCAATGCTACCATTTTATGATGGCATTTAATAAAGAGTCGGGGTTCTTGTCATCAACACCTGAGCGCCTATATCTACGCCAAGGTACACAATTAAATTCAGAAGCACTCGCGGGTACGGTAGCAAATCACCCCGATGATGTTATCGCTGCAGAAAATGCGAAATGGTTGATGGAGGACCGTAAAAACCAACACGAAAATTTAGTGGTAGTCGATGATATCTGCCAGCAGCTGCAAGGTGCTGTGACCGGTATTGATGTTTCTGCAGCTAAAGTCATCCGCTTGCGTAAAATTCAACATCTTTATCGCTCAATTGCCGCAACACTTATTTCTCCATCGGACAGTGATTGTTTGCTGCGTTTACAGCCTACTGCGGCAGTGTGCGGATTGCCTCGCACCATTGCACGACAATTCTTAACAGAACATGAACCTTTTTCTCGTCGTTGGTATGCTGGTACTGGGGGTTTTGTCAGTTTAAACAAAAGTGAGTTTGCAGTCTCTCTGCGTTGCGCACAAATTGAAAATCAGCAACTTTCGCTATTTTCTGGCGCGGGAATTGTGAGTGATTCTGACCCTGAGCAAGAATGGGAAGAAATTGAAAATAAAGCGGCTGGACTTAAATCACTGCTTGAATTTTATAAATAACCCTATAATGAAAGTAGTTATTTTCTTTTATTTTCAATTGGTTCGTTAAAGTTTGTTCTTAGATCAAGAAAATAATATCAATCTCATTACACTAGAGATTGTTGACCTTATAAGGTTATATTTTATTAGGGGTAGAAAAACATTTTTTAGTCTGCTGTCGCGTAGTTTTATGACAAATTCTGATGGGTACTGTGGTGACAGCTGATGCTCATTATGGGTTATTTTATAAATCATATCAAACTGATAATAAACAACTTATTTGGGTTCATTATGTCGAATTCTTTTTTTAATATGCGCTGGGCTGAAATTATTATAGAAGCACTTACGCGTCATGGTATGAAGCATATTTGTATTGCGCCTGGTTCACGCTCGACGCCACTTACCCTTGCCGCGGCTAGCAATAGCAAGCTGCATTGCCATACGCATTTTGACGAACGAGGACTCGGTCATCTCGCTTTAGGGTTAGCTAAAGCGAGTATGCAACCTGTTGGTGTGATTGTTACCTCAGGTACTGCGGTAGCTAACCTATATCCTTCCTTGATTGAAGCAGGTTTAACCGGGGAGAAAGTCATTTTTTTGACAGCAGATAGACCGCCTGAATTAATTGATTGCGGCGCGAATCAAGCTATCCGGCAAACCCATATTTTTGCTTCTCATCCGTCACAAAGCTTGATGTTACCAAGACCAACGCGTGATATTTCTGCAAAATGGTTAGTGAGTGCGGTTGATAACGGTATGAATCAACTTCACCACGGTGCCTTTCATATTAATATCCCCTTTGCAGGACCATTATATGGCGAAACGGAGGGCGAGTATGAATGGCAGCAACAACTGGGTGACTGGTGGCACTCAAATCAACCTTGGTTGAGTGAGCCATTGACTAATACAGTCGCACATATTTCTGACTGGTATTTTTGGCGTCAGAAAAAAGGTGTGGTGATCGCAGGCAGGATGAATGAGCAAGAAGGTGAGTATGTTGCAAATTGGGCGCAGGCGCTTGGCTGGCCTCTGATTAGTGATGTGTTGTCTCACACAGGACAACCATACCCATGCGCTGATTTGTGGCTCTCTCATTCACAAGCAGAAGAGTGGCTCAATGAAGCTGAGTTAGTTGTGCAGTTTGGTTCCAGTTTAACGGGTAAGCGGTTACTTCAATGGCAAGCGCAATGTAATCCACAAGAATATTGGATAGTTGATAGCATTCCCGAACGCTTAGATCCGGCAAACCACTATGGACGTAAATTAACGTGTTCAATTAGAGGTTGGCTAGATGCTCATCCTGCTCAGCCCCGCCAAACTTGGTGCGAAGAACTACTTCCATTAGCTGTTCGTACGCAACAGCATGTGACTTCAAAATTACAGAACCAATTTTCTGAAGCTGCTATTGCCCATCAATTACCACAATTACTTGCACCTAAGGGCCAGCTGTTTGTAGGCAATAGCCTGATCGTTCGATTGATTGACGCATTTGCTCAATTACCATCGAGTTACCCAATTTATAGCAATCGCGGAGCCAGTGGAATTGATGGTTTAATCTCAACAATGGCCGGTGTACAGCGAGCTACGGCAAAGCCAACACTTGGCATTGTGGGTGACCTTTCTGCACTCTATGACCTCAATAGCCTCATTTTATTGCGCGAACCATCAGCACCAACGATTTTAATTATCGTGAATAATAATGGCGGCCAAATTTTTTCGATGTTGCCAACACCGGAAGAAGCAAGGCAAAGTTATTACTGTATGCCTCAGAATGTTAATTTTCAACATGCTGCGCTGATGTTTGGGTTGAAGTATGCGGCTCCTCAAGACTGGATATCGTTAAAAACGACTGTTGAGCAATTTTGGCATAATCAATATGGAACTCTGCTTGTCGAATTGGTGGTCGACAGCGACGAAGGTGCGAAAACATTAAAACAACTGATTGCTGAAGTGGGTAATCTTTGATGCTAGCAGCCTATCGCGACAATGAGACTCAAACAGGTCCATGGCTAGTGTGGTTGCATGGATTACTCGGAAGTGCTGATGAATGGTTGCCAATTGTCGCTCTATGCCCAAACTTGCCTTCGTTACGGGTTGATTTGCCAGGGCATGGGCAATCTCAATCGATGAATTGTCAGAGTTTTAGTGATTTTGATGAGCAGCTTGCTCAATTATTACATTACCATGATATTAATCAGTATTACCTAATTGGTTACTCATTAGGTGCTCGACTTGCTATGCATACTGCTTGTTATTGCCAGTCCGATGGCTTATTGGGACTCGTGATTGAGGGCGGTAATGTCGGGTTAAATGATCCCTCAGCACGCGCTGCGCGCTATGCTAACGACCATTATTGGGCACAACGTTTTCGTTTTGAGCCGATTGAAACGGTGCTCAATGATTGGTATCAACAACCCGTTTTTGCACATTTAACAAAAGATCAGCGCCAACAACTTATTGCATTACGACGAGAAAATAACCCGCAATCGGTCGCTGACATGTTAGAAAATACCTCGTTATCCAAGCAGCCGTTTCTGGTGGAGGAACTCTATCAGTTAACGATGCCATTTCGCTACCTTTGTGGCGAGGAAGATCAAAAATTTCGAAGCGTTTCGCAACAATATGCTTTGCCGATTACGCTAATTAATAATGCAGGGCATAATGCTCATCGTGAAAATCCGCATGGCTATGCAACTGCGCTTCACCATTTTCTATCACTCTGTGGTTAAAGGAACTTGATAATGATTTATCCTAGCGAAGAAAAACTCTATGCCCCAATTGAATGGCAAGATTGCTCTGAAGGTTTTGACGATATTCTGTATCACAAATCACCTGAAGGGATCGCAAAAATAACGATTAACCGTCCAGAAGTGCGTAATGCGTTTCGCCCACATACGGTGAAAGAAATGATCCAAGCGATGTCGGATGCTCGCTATGACGATACAATCGGCACTATTATCTTAACAGGTGAAGGCGAGAAAGCTTTCTGCGCAGGTGGCGACCAAAAAATTCGAGGTGACTACGGCGGTTATCGCGATGAAAGTGGCACGCACCACTTAAATATACTTGATTTTCAACGTCAAATTCGCACTTGCCCAAAACCTGTCGTTGCGATGGTTGCTGGTTTTGCTATTGGTGGTGGTCATGTTCTGCATATGATGTGTGACCTAACGATTGCAGCTGAAAATGCGGTATTTGGCCAAACAGGCCCTAAAGTCGGTTCATTCGATGGTGGTTGGGGAGCTTCTTATATGGCTCGTATCGTTGGCCAGAAGAAAGCGCGTGAAATTTGGTTCTTATGCCGCCAGTATGATGCTAAAGAAGCATTAGACATGGGATTAGTGAATACGGTTGTTCCTTATGCAGATTTAGAAAAAGAGACTATTCGTTGGTGTCGCGAAATGCTCGAAAACAGCCCGATGGCATTGCGTTGTTTAAAAGCAGCGTTGAATGCAGATTGTGATGGTCAAGCAGGCTTACAAGAGTTAGCGGGTAATGCAACTATGTTATTCTATATGACAGAGGAAGGCCAAGAAGGTCGTAACGCGTTTAATGAAAAACGTGCACCGGACTTCTCTAAATATAAGCGTAATCCATAATGCGTAAGGCAACACTCTACGCGTTTAGCCTGCCGATGGAGGCAGGCGTTATCCTGCGTTACCAACGCCTGAAAACTCGTGATGGGTTGCTGGTACGCCTTCAGGATGGGGATAATGAAGGGTGGGGAGAGATTTCGCCTCTTCCCGAGTTTAGCCAAGAAACGGTGCTTGAAGCGATCGAAGAAGCTAAACAAAGGTTAATTGAATGGGTGAACGGTCAGCCATTAGTCGATAGCACATTACCTTCTGTGGCTTTTGGTTGCAGTTGTGCGCTGGCGGAATTGACCGAGGAACTCCCTAAGCAAGCGGCTTATCGTAAGGCTCCACTCTGTAGTGGTGATCCTGATGACTTGATTTTGCGTCTTGATGCAATGGACGGTGACAAAATTGCGAAAGTAAAAGTCGGGCTATATGAGGCAGTACGCGATGGGATGGTCGTCAATTTATTACTTGAAGCTGTACCTGACCTGAAATTACGCCTTGATGCTAACCGTAGCTGGACACGAGCGAAAGCAGATGGCTTTGCGAAATATGTGAATCCTGATTATCGAAACCGTATCGATTTTCTGGAAGAACCGTGCAAAACCCGCGAAGAATCGCTGCAATATGCTGCGGACACTGGCATAGCTATTGCGTGGGATGAAAGTGTTCGTGAGCCAGGTTTTAAAGTCGAGCCACAGCAAGGCGTTACCGCGATTGTGATCAAACCAACGTTGACAGGTAGCCTCGCATATTGCCGTTCTCTGGTTGAGGAAGCTAATCGCAACGGTTTACAAGCAGTTATCAGTTCATCCATTGAGACTAGCTTTGGATTATCCCAACTTGCGAGAATTGCACATTGGTTAACGCCAAGTACTATTCCCGGTTTGGATACTTTAGATTTAATCCAGTCACAACTCGTGCGAACTTGGCCTGAAAGCCAACTTCCTGTTATACAACTTGATGAATTGACTATCGAATGGCAGAGTTGATTTCTTTTCAAAACTGGCCTTGGCAACATTGGGCCAGTCATCAACCTCATTCTGTTGCACTCATTACTGATACTGAATCAATGACGTGGAAGCAGCTTAGTCAGCGGATCATTGAACTGGCTAGCCACTTGCACAATCAAGGACTAGGAAAAAACCAGACCGTGGTTTTGCGGGGAAAAAATAGTACTGACTTTGTATTATGTCAGCTAGCAATATTACGCTGTGGTGCAAGAGTTTTACCGCTGAATCCTCGATTACCAACGTTATTGCTTGCTGAATTACTCCCCCACCTGAATATCGATTTTGCTATCGATTTTGATGCCAATTCGGAGATGCCGCTCAATTTTCCAGTGTTAGATGTATCTGAACCATTTATTTCTAGTGATGAACAAGCTGATCATTTCCCCGATTTCGGTGATTTTATACAGCAACCAGCAACATTGATCCTTACATCTGGTTCTACAGGACTCCCTAAAGCTGCAATACATTCGATGCTGGCCCACCTTGATAGCGCGAATGGGGTATTGCAAGCGATGGATTATCAACAGAGTGATTGCTGGTTACTTTCTCTTCCGTTGTTTCATGTTTCAGGGCAGGGCATTCTATGGCGTTGGCTACTACGGGGAGGCGGTTTGGCGATAAAATCGACTGCTTTAGCACAGGCCTTACAAAGAATTACTCACGCCTCTTTGGTACCGACTCAATTATGGCGACTATTGAATCAAACTGAGCACCTTGAATTATCACTAAAACAAGTATTGCTCGGTGGTGCAATGATCCCAACATCGTTGACAGATTTGGCTACCAGTAAAGGTATTGATTGCTGGAGCGGCTATGGCATGACCGAGATGGCTTCTACTGTTTGTGCAAAACGCGCGGATGGTAAAAAAGGTGTTGGGCAGCCACTCATGGGTAAGAGTCTACGTATAGTTGATGATGAAATTCAAATTCAATCGCAAAGCCAAGCCATAGGCTATTGGTTTGATGGTGAAATTAAACCTTTAAATACAATAGAAGGTTGGTTCAAAACCAATGATAAAGGCGCTTATATTGATGATGAATATCAAATTCTTGGGCGGCTAGATAATTTGTTTATTAGTGGTGGGGAGTGTGTACAACCTGAAGATATTGAAGCTGTTATTAACACGCATCCTTCTGTCAGCCAAAGTTTTATTATCCCGATTGATGATGTGGAGTTCGGTCAACGAGCTGTTGCTGTAATTGAAATAGAGGATGGCGTTGAGTTAGATAATGTTGCATGTTGGTTAAAAAATAAACTTACGCCTTATCAGTATCCTGTTTATTTTTATTTATTAATGGATGAGTTAAAAAGCAGTAGCATCAAGGTATCACGTCAGCACGTGAAGAATTGGGTACTACAGCAAACGAAATCTGATTAATAAAGGAAAATCATGAAGGCTCAACCACTTGAAACAGCCCGTCTCTTACTAAAACCACTATGTTCAGCAGATGCTTCACAAATACAAAAAAATTTTCCACGCTGGGAGATTGTACGTTACCTTACTGCGACCTTTCCATAGCCTTACCCTGATGATTTCGCCAGTCATTATGTGGACAACGTAGCATTACCTACCATAAATAACGAGATGGCTTGGTTTTGGACTATCAGACGAAAAAAAGACCCATCTGTGATGATTGGCCTTATTTATCTCAAGAATAAGCAAGATGATAATCGTGGTTTTTGGCTCGTACCTGAATTACAAGGTCAAGGATATATGACAGAAGCATGCAATATTGTGACTGACTTTTGGTTCAACACACTTAATAAAAAAGTATTACGTGTCTTTAAAGCCACTGCAAATGAAGCCTCGAAAAGAATGTCAATTAACATGAGTATGCGTCGAGTTGACGTTGTGAAGAAATTTCTAATAGAAGGTGAGTTGGATTGTGATATATGGGAACTCACAAAGCAAGAATGGAATGAATTAGCAAAAATAACTATAATGTTGATTTACTGGTACAGGTTTAATCGAATACCGCAGAGCAGGTAAACTATTTCATTGCCATGTAATCACATAATAAATTCAGGCTCTATTGCTAGAGCCTGAATAGATAATGTTTATGGTCGATTATTTAAGGGCATTTAGTGCTTTTTCAACACCCGCACCATACTCTGGATGTACTTTTCTAAACAATTCAATTTGACGCAGTTGAGTCTCTTCTGAAGCTTCGATTAGCTCGCCAGCAAGGCGTTTATACATACGCTCATGTTCCGCTGCATCTAATAATTCATATAGAGCACGTGGCTGGCTGAAATAATCTTCATCTTCACGATGATTCCAATGATCTGCTGCACCTTCAATCGTTAATGGTGGCTCGCTGAAGTTTGGTTGTTCTTGGAACAAACCTGCGCTGTTTGGCTCATACGTAACGCCATTACCGCTATTACCATCAACCCGCATAGCACCATCACGATGATAATTATGGAATGGGCAACGTGGCGCATTCACAGGGATTTGGTGATGGTTAACACCTAAACGGTAGCGGTGAGCATCACCATAAGAAAACAGACGGCCTTGCAGCATTTTATCCGGTGAGAAACCAATACCTGGAATGATATTTGCTGGGCTAAATGCAACTTGCTCAACATCAGAAAAATAATTGGCAGGATTACGGTTTAGCTCAAAATAACCAACATCAATCAACGGATAATCTTTATGTGGCCAAACTTTAGTAAGGTCAAATGGGTTGTAAGGTACAGTTGATGCTTCTTTTTCCGGCATGATTTGAATTTGCAAATTCCAGCGTGGATAATCGCCTCTGTTTATTGCATCAAATAAATCACGTTGTGAACTTTCACGATCTTTTCCGACAATTGCTTCCGCTTCTTCATCCATCAAATTTTCGATACCTTGCTGGCAACGGAAATGGAATTTTACCCAGAAACGCTCATTATCATGACTAATAAAGCTATAAGTGTGACTACCAAAGCCGTGTATAAAGCGATAGCCGCGTGGTAACCCACGGTCACTGACGTCAATGGTTAGCTGGTGGAGTGATTCAGGTAGATGAGAGAAGAAATCCCATTTGTAAGCCATTGAACGCATATTACTGTAAGGACAGCGTTTAACAACATGGTTTAAGTCAGGGAACTTCAATGGATCACGTAGATAAAATACAGGGGTATTGTTACCGACTAAATCCCAGTTACCTTCTTCGGTATAGAATTTTAGAGCAAAACCACGAATATCACGTTCAGCATCGGCTGCACCACGTTCACCCGCCACAGTTGAAAAACGGGCAAACAGATCTGTTTTTTTCCCAACTGAGGCAAACATTTTTGCTCGGGTATAGCGGGTGATATCGTGAGTAACAGTGAACGTACCAAAAGCCCCTGAACCTTTTGCATGCATACGGCGTTCAGGAATAACTTCACGATCGAAGTGGGCTAGCTTCTCAAGAAACCAAACATCTTGTAATAGCATTGGCCCACGCGGGCCTGCAGTCATCACATTATTATTATCAACAACGGGGGCACCTGCCGCAGTTGTCAGGCCTTTCTTTTTCATTTCATTCATCACAAACTCCAGTAAGTTACAAACAATAAAACTAAAAAGAGTACATAACCATTCTTAATCGAATTTATTCATGCATAATTTATTATTATAAATTAATTATAGTTGATAGGTTAAAGCATAACTAATACATAGCACCAATTACTGTGATAATTGATTAAAAAAAGTTCAAAACATGTGATTATGATGTAACTAGATGTTTTTATAGGATTGAAAGTAAAAAATAGTAATTGCGACTGAGAATTATCATGGGATGTTGTAGTATTCATACTATAATTTCTAATCTAGGGGGTAATAATATGCGCAAAGTTTTATTTTTAGCGGCAGCATCATCTTTGATGTTTGTTGGTGCAGCACAAGCAGTTTCAGTAAGTGCAAGTGCAGGTAAGCATTATACCGAGCTAAATGCGGGTATCGGTACAAAAGGTTCAGGTCTAGCCTTTGATGGTTCATGGGCTCGTAGCGATCATAATGGCCAAGCAACTAGCTTAGGTGCGACTTTTGGTTTACCACTAGGGCCATTATCGGCCTATGTTGGTGGTAAAGCATTATATCTATCACCTGAAGATAACAAGGATGGCATGTCTCTAGCTGCAGGTGCTGGATTGGGCTGGCAAGTGATGCCATCGTTGAATATTTATGGTGAAGCTTATGGTGCACCTAAATCATTAACGTCGGGTAGTAATGCGTACACTGAAGCGAAAGTAGGGGCACGTTATACTGTGTTTAAGCCACTTTCTGTTGATGCAGGTTACCGTGTTATCGATATTAAAGGTAACCATAACAACCCAAATAACAAAGTTGCTGATGGTTTCTACGTTGGGGCAGGTTTAAGCTTCTAATTCGTTAACCTGCAGAATAGACCTAAATGTTTAAAGCTATATGACAGGTACCAATAAACCCGTACAGTTATTCTTGTCTGTACGGGTTTCGTTTTTATGAAGAGCCAGATGAGATGAATTAGCCGCCTACATTTGGTAAGAAACCCGTCACAATAGCAAATTGAATGATAATCACTGCCACACCACATATCAGCACGATACCAAGCGCTACAGAGCCACCTTTTACTTGATAGTGAACTTGTTTATCTTTGGATTTTTCAATTGCTCTTACGCGCATAACCAGCAAGGCTGGGATAATTAGTGCTAACACAGACAATGCAACAGCTGCATAGGTCAATGCTTGTACAAAGCTACTAAAGAATAACGCAGCTAGAAGTGGCGGTATAAAGGTCAATAATCCCGTTTGTACACGCCCTATAACATGGTTACTGCGTTTAAATAAGTCAGCAAGATAGTCAAATAACCCAAGTGCGACACCTAAGAATGAAGTCGCTAATGCCAAATCCATAAACAAGCTAACCGTAATATTGACGCGAGGAGTAGCAACGACATCACGTATTGCTGTGAGTAAGCCATTGAGTCCTGACTCTTGTGCCAGAATACCTAAAAATGTACTTGATGGAATTGAACCTAATGTCGCAATTTGCCATAAAATATAGGCTACAAGTGGGATAGAGCTGCCTATTATGAAAATAAAACGAAGCTTTTTCACATCACCATTCATATAGCTCACTAAGCTAGGTACGCTCCCGTGGAATCCAAATGAAGTGAATATTACCGGAACAGCAGCGAGTACTAATCCTTTTTCAAGAGGCATACTGCTTAAATTAACAGCTTCTGCATGAGGTAGCATGAAAGCAAGCATAATCACTAAAAAAATAGTTTTTGCAGTAAACAAGAGGCGGTTTATAAAATCAACAGAATGCGTACCGATACAAACAACAAAACCACCAATTAGCGTAAATAAAATGATGGCAGCCTCGGTTGGTAGATGAATATCCCACCAAGATGAAAGACTAGCAGCAATCAATACCCCAGCACCACCAATATAGGCCGTTGTAAGGGCATACATTAGAAGGAGCATACTCAAGCCTGTCATGAGTTGACCTATTGGGCCCAGATATTTCTTCGCAACAGTACCTAATCCCATATTGGGTGGATTATGTTGATATACTTCGACTAATAATAATGAGGTATAACTCATTAGCATCCATAAGCCGATAAGTAAACAAACAATACCTGCGAAACCTACACCCGCAGCGGCCAGTGGCATTGCCAGCATCCCTGCACCTATTGTTGTTCCTGCAACGATTAAAACGCTACCTAGCGTGCGATTTTTCACAAATTCCTCTGATTAAAAGTCATAGATTAATAGGTTGTGCAGATTATTCGATCGTCGTTTTTGTGTCAAATCCTAATTACAATGTGTGTAATTATTTTTTTACACATTATTTTGTAATTAATGAAATGATTCAAATAAGTACAGATTGATATCATTAGTTTATCAATTTACGTTATAGAATTAGGCAGGTAAAGGTGAATAGATATGAGGTGTGATGTTAATCAAGTTCGACTAAATAATTGATTTATAGGTTTTTTACAGTTCAACTGGTCAGTATGCCAGCAACTTAAAATAAATTATGTGACGAAGTAGAAAAACTGTATTAAAAAATAAGATTAAATTCTTTCATCAATTAATATAAATCAAAAAGCTGTCAATCTATCATCCCGATAATGTATGGAAACATTAATTATAGGATGAACTTATGGACTTTCTGATTCAACTTGCCATTATTCTCGTCTGCTTGTTCTATGGAGCAAAAAAAGGAGGGATGGCTTTAGGGCTTTTGGGTGGTGTCGGGTTGGTAATTCTTGTCTTTGGATTTGGATTACCACCAGGAAAACCACCTGTAGATGTTATGCTTGTGATCATTGCTGTTGTTGCCGCTTCAGCAACATTACAGGCATCAGGCGGTTTAGATGTAATGCTACAAATAGCAGAACGTTTATTACGAAAAAATCCAAAATATATTTCCATTGTAGCTCCATTTGTGACCTGTATTCTGACTATGCTGTGTGGGACAGGGCATGTTGTATATACCATTTTGCCAATTATTTATGATGCTGCGATCAAGAATAATATTCGTCCTGAACGACCAATGGCCGCCAGTAGTATTGGGGCTCAAATGGGGATTATCGCCAGCCCAGTTTCTGTTGCTGTTGTATCATTGGTCGCGATGCTTAATGGTGTCACTATTAATGGTCAATCTCTCGAATTTTTAGATTTGTTGGCCATTACTATTCCATCAACTTTACTCGGGATATTAGGTATAGGGATCTTTAGTTGGTTTAGAGGAAAAGACCTTGATAAGGATCCAGTATTCCAAGAGTTCATATCAGTACCCGAAAACTATGAGTATGTGTATGGTGAAAGTGCCACTCTACTTGATAAAAAATTACCAAAAATGAATTGGATAGCGATGTGGATCTTTTTAGCGTCCATCGCTGTTGTTGCTGTGTTGGGGGCTGCTTCTGAACTTAGGCCGTTAGTTGATGGTAAACCATTATCGATGGTGCTAGTGATCCAGATGTTCATGTTGTTGGCTGGTGCACTTATCATTATTATTTGCAAAACGAACCCAGGACAAATTTCTAAAAACGAAGTTTTTCGTTCAGGTATGATTGCGATTGTGGCTGTGTATGGGATTGCGTGGATGGCTGAAACCATGTTCGGCGCTCACATGGATGAAATCAAAGGAACACTTGGTGCATTAGTGAAGGATTTCCCATGGGCTTATGCGGTTATCTTATTGTTGGTATCTAAATTTGTTAATTCACAAGCAGCTGCATTAGCGGCTGTTGTTCCGATTGCATTAGGAATTGGTGTTGATCCTGCTTATATTATTGCTTCTGCACCTGCTTGTTACGGTTACTATATTTTGCCAACTTATCCTAGTGACCTTGCCGCAATTCAATTTGACCGTTCAGGTACCACCCGTATTGGTAAGTATGTTATCAATCATAGCTTTATCTTACCGGGATTAATTGGTGTGGGTGTATCCTGTGTGTTTGGGTGGGTATTTGCAGCGATGTATGGTTACCTCTAAATATGATGGTAGTAAATAAAAATGCGATTGTACAAAGGGTTGTGCAATCGCTTTATCATATTCAGAGTAAAGCCTTAACCGATTTCAATATCTGAAAGTGGATGGCAACAGCAAGGTAAAATTTCACCTTGTTGAATAAAAGCCAGTGGCTGTTGTTTATAGCCCACTTTACCTTTAAGCAGCATCACGCGACATGAACCACAGTAACCTTCACGGCACTGATATTCTGCTGGAACACGGCTATCTTCAAGCGCTTCAAGTAAACAACTATGAAGCTCTGTATGGAAGGGGACTTGAACACCCTGCGAGAGTCGCAGGGTGACTTTATGGCTTGCCATGATTAAAGTTCAAAATCGCTCAAGTCATCAGTATTGACTTCTGAGTCAATCTGACCGACCAGATAAGAACTAACTTCCACTTCTTGTGGTGCGACTTGAACGTTATCAGAGACTAACCATGCATTGATCCAAGGAATTGGATTTGAACGACCTTTAAATGGCAATTTTAATCCAACAGCTTGCATGCGGATATTGGTGATATATTCTACATATTGGCACAGAATATCTTTGTTCAGACCAATCATCGAGCCTTCACTGAATAGATATTCAGCCCACTCTTTTTCTTGTTCTGCTGCGTCCACAAACAGCTTATAACATTCATCTTCACATTCTGTGGCGATCTCTGCCATTTCAGGGTCGTCTTGACCTGAGCGTAACAGATTCAACATATGTTGAGTACCAGTTAAATGAAGAGCTTCATCACGTGCGATCATTTTGATGATTTTGGCATTACCTTCCATCAGCTCACGCTCTGCGAAAGCAAATGAGCATGCGAAGCTAACATAGAAACGAATTGCTTCCAAAGCATTAACACTCATCAAACACAGGTATAATTGCTTCTTCAGTTCACGTAATGACACTGTCACGTGCTTACCATTGCAGGTGTGAGTACCTTCACCAAACATGTGGTAATAGTTAGTCATTTCAATCAGCCTATCATAGTAAGCTGAGATATCACGCGCGCGTTTGAGGATCTCTTCATTTTCAACAATATCGTCAAAAATAAGCGCCGGGTCATTCACGATATTACGGATAATATGCGTGTAAGAACGTGAATGAATTGTCTCTGAGAATGACCAAGTTTCGATCCAAGTTTCTAATTCTGGGATTGAAATCAGTGGCAATAATGCCACATTAGGGCTACGACCCTGAATGGAGTCAAGCAGCGTCTGGTATTTCAGGTTACTGATAAAAATGTGTTTCTCATGATCAGGCAGCGCATTGTAGTCTATGCGGTCACGAGAAACGTCAATTTCCTCAGGGCGCCAGAAAAATGAAAGCTGTTTTTCGATTAATTTTTCGAAAATCGGATACTTTTGCTGGTCGAAACGAGCAACGTTAACAGGTTGGCCAAAAAACATCGGCTCCAGTAATTGGTCATTTTTCTTCTGTGAGAAGATGGTATAAGTATGTGACATTGCAATTCCTATTAAATTTTACACGCGCCGCCTTCACAATCAGAATCCGCTGACTCAACAACTTCTTCCAGATCACCTTGAACATCATCCGCACCATCACGGGTGTTATGGTAGTAAAGTGTTTTCACACCAAACTTATAGGCGAGCAATAAATCTTTTAGTAATTGATTCATTGGTACTTTGCCAGTGGTGAAATGCGTCGGGTCGTAGTTGGTGTTTGCGGAAATAGACTGGTCAATAAATTTCTGCATAATACCGACTAACTGTAAATAGCCGTTGTTTGACGGCATTTGCCATAATAACTCGTACGCCTCTTTCAGATTTTCATAATCTGGGACAACTTGGCGCAAAATACCATCTTTAGAAGCTTTAATGCTGATATAACCACGTGGTGGCTCAATACCGTTAGTTGCGTTTGAAATCTGTGATGATGTCTCAGAAGGCATCAATGCAGATAACGTTGAGTTACGCAGACCATATTGTTGGATATCTTTACGCAATGCTTCCCAATCATAATGCAGCGGCTCATTGGTTAACTTATCCAACTCTTTTTTATAGGTATCAATTGGTAAAACACCTTGTGAATAAGTTGTTTCATTGAACCAAGGGCAAGCACCTTGTTCTTTAGCTAACTCATTAGACGCTTTCAACAGATAATATTGAATCGCCTCGAAAGTTTTATGTGTTATGTTGTTAGCACTGCCATCGGAATAACGTACGCCATGCTTCGCCAAATAATAAGCAAAGTTAATCACACCAACACCGAGGGTACGACGCCCCATCGCACCTTTTCGTGCTGCGGCAATAGGATAATCTTGGTAGTCAAGCAGGGCATCAAGTGCACGAACAGCAAGTGCTGCTAACTCTTCCAATTCATCAAGGCTGTCAATTGCACCTAAGTTAAAGGCAGACAGTGTACAAAGTGCGATTTCACCTTCTTCATCATTGATATTGTTCAATGGCTTCGTTGGCAAGGCAATTTCTAAGCACAGGTTCGATTGGCGCACTGGCGCAATTTGAGGATCGAATGGGCTGTGAGTATTACAGTGATCAACGTTCTGGATATAGATACGGCCAGTTGAAGCACGCTCTTGCATCATTAATGAAAATAGCTCAACAGCTTTAATACTGGATTTACGAACTTTTTCATCTTGTTCATACATCACATACAGACGTTCGAATTCGTTTTGATCTGCGAAGAAAGCTTCATATAGGCCCGGAACATCGGATGGGCTGAACAGCGTGATATCTTGGTTTTTGATCAGACGCTCATACATTAGTTTATTGAGCTGTACACCGTAATCCATATGACGAACACGGTTACCTTCTACACCACGGTTATTTTTCAGTACTAATAAGCTTTCAACTTCTAAGTGCCATAGTGGGTAGAACAGGGTCGCTGCACCTCCACGAACGCCACCTTGTGAACAAGATTTCACGGCAGTTTGAAAATGTTTGTAGAAGGGGATACAACCCGTATGGAACGCCTCACCACCACGGATTGGACTTCCTAAAGCACGAATTCGTCCTGCATTTATGCCAATCCCTGCACGTTGAGAAACATATTTAACAATAGCGCTTGAGGTTGCGTTGATGGAATCCAAGCTATCGCCACACTCAATTAGTACGCAAGAGCTAAATTGACGTGTAGGCGTACGCACACCCGCCATAATTGGGGTTGGTAGCGAAATTTTAAAAGTTGAGGCCGCATCATAGAAACGACGAATATAGTCAAGTCGCGTCTCTTTCGGATAATTAGAGAATAAGCAAGCAGCAACTAAAATATATAGGAACTGAGCACTTTCATAAATTTCACCGGTGACACGGTTTTGTACCAAATACTTACCTTCAAGTTGCTTAACGGCAGCATAGGAGAAATTCATATCACGCCAATGGTCAATAAAGCCATCCATTTGCTCGAATTCTTCTTGGGAGTAGTTCTCCAGCAAATGCTTATCATATTTGCCCATTTCAACTAGGCGTGTGACATGTTTGAGCAGGGTTGGCGGCTCAAACTGGCCATAGGCTTTTTTGCGCAGATTAAATATCGCGAGGCGTGCTGCGAGATACTGATAATCAGGGGTTTCACCCGTGATTAGGTCAGCAGCTGCTTTGACCATGGTTTCATGAATATCAGATGTTCGGATCCCATCATAAAACTGAATCTGTGAACGTAACTCCACCTGTGAAACAGATACGTTACTCAGGCCTTCTGCTGCCCAGGTTATTACCTTGTGGATTTTATCGAGATCAATACGTTCTTTATGTCCATCACGTTTTGTGACTAACAGACTCTGGTTCATGAGCATGTATACCTTGGTTAAACTACATAATTGTACATACCTAACGTAAAAAACTCATAGAGTGACTCCATGAGAATTGTAGTGTTAGAATTGAATTGCATACTATATGTAGTGGTTTATTGATTTTGCTATAACAAGATAATGTTAATGCGCAGTTTTAGCAAGTGCACAAATCTGAGTCTTCTGTGGATAACTGTAGGGATAAAAAAATCAACCATGTCGGTAAGCTGCATCATAAAAGGCATTCTATAAATCGTAGCTAGCGACATGGTGATTAAAATTAATTTTGTAAAATTAGATCAATTGCTGATTTCTTAAACGTAACGCTTGCTATTTATTCGCTGATTGTATGGAGCATATAATTAACATCCACATTTGGGCCTAAATAGAATTTATCTTTGAGCGGATTATAATGTAACCCAATGATATGTTTATCTTTTAGTGTGCTTGCATCAACCCAACTAATTAATTCAGATGGACGTATAAATTTGTTCACATCATGAGTACCTTTAGGGACCATTTTCATAATGTATTCAGCACCAACAACTGCCATTAACCATGCTTTTTTATTGCGATTTATAGTAGAGAAAAAGACATGCCCACCAGGTTTGACTAACTTAGCGCAAGCGCAAACGACTGACTCCGGGTCAGGCACATGCTCAAGCATCTCCATACAGGTAACAACATCATAAGCCCGTGGATATTTATCTGCATGCTGTTCAACAGTTTCTTGAACATATTCAACAGGAATTCCTGACTCTAATGAATGTAAGCGAGCGACCATCAACGGATCAGAACCCATATCAAGGCCCGTTACATTAGCACCTTCGCGTGCCATACTTTCGGACAAAATTCCACCACCACAACCAACGTCTAATATTTTTTTACCGAATAAACCGTCTACACGCTGCATGATATAGTTAAGACGAAGAGGGTTAATACGGTGAAGCGGTGCAAATTCGCCTTCCAAATCCCACCAGCGAGAAGCAATAGCTTCAAATTTTTCAATTTCCTGCTTATCGACGTTTTGATACGCTGGGGTTGAAGTATCATTCATGAGTGGAGCTCCTGTTCCTAGAATAAGTGCCCGTGGCTTAGCAGCTTATACCCGCTACACTGCAGATAACATGGCATGAGCTGTATTTGTATAATTCAAGCGGCATTGAAAGCGCTTGTATTCAGATATAGTCAGCGGCCTAGTCAACCTAGGTTTCCTACGATACCTTTACGTATTATCTAACATACTACTTGAATTATTTTGTATAGAGTGGCCAAAAAACGTTTTTTTGTTGCTCTTACGTAATAAAGCCAAGGCTAACGGACACATAAAGACATTTTTCCGGTATTATACATCGCTTGAAAGACAAATACTCAGTTCTCATTTTTTTTATTAAATTGGTGAATTGTGGTATAGTTCTAAGCCTTTGAATCCGAAGTTATGAGGGATAGTGGTTCCATGAGCGACATTGCCAGAGAAATCACACCAGTCAATATCGAAGAAGAACTTAAAAGTTCGTATTTGGATTATGCGATGTCCGTTATTGTCGGCCGCGCACTTCCAGATGTTCGAGATGGGCTGAAGCCAGTACACCGTAGAGTTTTATTTGCGATGAATGTATTGGGAAATGATTGGAATAAACCCTATAAAAAATCTGCCCGTATAGTCGGGGACGTTATCGGTAAATACCATCCACATGGTGATAGTGCTGTTTATGAGACAATTGTTCGTCTTGCACAGCCTTTTTCTATGCGTTATATGCTGGTAGATGGTCAGGGGAACTTTGGTTCAGTTGACGGAGACTCTGCAGCTGCAATGCGTTATACGGAAATCCGTATGGCGAAAATTGCCCATGAGTTGTTAGCGGATCTTGAAAAAGAAACCGTTAATTTCGTCCCAAACTATGATGGCACAGAGCAAATTCCAGAAGTTATGCCGACAAGAGTTCCGAACCTTTTGGTTAACGGTTCTTCAGGTATAGCTGTCGGGATGGCAACTAACATTCCTCCACACAACTTAGGGGAAGTAATTAGTGGTTGCTTAGCTTATATAGAAGATGAAGATATTAGCATTGAAGGTTTGATGGAGCACATTCCGGGACCTGATTTCCCGACAGCTGCCATCATTAACGGCCGTCGTGGCATTATCGATGCATACCGCACAGGCCGCGGTAAAGTGTATATCCGTGCGCGCGCTGAAGTTGAAGTTGATGAAAAAGGTCGTGAAACTATTCTCGTTCACGAAATCCCTTATCAAGTTAACAAAGCACGTTTGATTGAGAAAATTGCTGAGCTTGTAAAAGAGAAACGTGTTGAAGGGATCAGTGCATTACGTGATGAGTCTGATAAAGATGGCATGCGCATTGTTATTGAAATCAAACGTGATGCAGTGGGCGAAGTTGTTCTAAACAACCTTTATTCTCTGACGCAACTTCAAGTTTCTTTTGGTATTAACATGGTGGCGCTGCATCAAGGCCAACCAAAGATACTAAACTTAAAAGACATTATTGCTGCGTTTATACGCCACCGACGTGAAGTGGTGACTCGTCGTACTATTTTCGAACTACGTAAAGCTCGTGATCGTGCTCATATTTTAGAAGCTTTAGCCGTTGCGTTAGCCAATATCGATACAATTATCGAACTTATTCGTAAAGCATCAACGCCTGCGGAAGCAAAAGCGGGTTTGATCGCACAATCTTGGAATCTTGGCAATGTCGCTGCAATGCTTGAACGCGCAGGTGATAACGCTGCACGCCCTGAGTGGCTCGAAGATCAATTTGGTGTTCATGATGGAAAATACTTCCTGACAGAACAACAAGCCCAAGCTATTTTGGATTTACGTTTACAAAAACTGACTGGTCTTGAGCACGAAAAACTGCTGGAAGAGTACCGTGACCTTCTGAAACAAATCGAAGAGTTACTGTATATTCTGCGTAGCCCAGATCGCTTAATGGAAGTTATTCGTGAAGAGCTTGAAGCGATCCGCGATATCTATAATGACGCACGTCGTACTGAAATCACAGAAAATACGGCTGATATCAATATTGAAGATTTGATCAGTCAAGAGGATGTGGTTGTTACTCTATCTCACCAAGGTTATGTGAAGTATCAGCCATTGACTGACTACGAAGCACAACGCCGTGGTGGTAAAGGTAAATCGGCGGCACGAATTAAAGAAGAAGACTTTATTGAACGCCTGCTGGTGGCAAACACGCATGACACTATTTTGTGCTTCTCGAGCCGTGGGCGCCTATACTGGATGAAAGTTTACCAGTTACCAGAAGCTAGCCGTGGTGCACGCGGACGTCCAATCGTTAACCTATTACCACTTGAACCAAACGAACGTATTACGGCTATTTTACCAGTACGTGATTATGAAGAAGGCTACTTTGTCTTTATGGCCACCGCGAGCGGCACTGTGAAGAAAACACCTCTACAAGATTTCAGTCGTCCAAGAAGCGCAGGTATCATCGCGGTTAATCTTAATGACGGTGATGAACTGATTGGTGTTGATTTAACCAATGGTTCGAACGAAGTTATGTTGTTCTCTGCACAAGGTAAAGTTGTTCGTTTCGCTGAAGGTGCGGTTCGTGCAATGGGTCGTACAGCAACGGGCGTACGTGGTATTCGTTTAGTGGATGAAGATAAAGTGGTTTCACTGATTATCCCACGTGGCGAAGGTCATATCTTAACTGTTACCGAAAATGGTTATGGTAAACGTACCGCTGAGCAAGAGTACCCAACAAAATCACGTGCGACTCAAGGCGTTATCTCCATAAAAGTCAGTGAACGTAATGGTAATGTGGTTGGTGCAATCCAAGTAGATGAAACTGACCAAATTATGATGATTACAGATGCTGGTACATTGGTTCGTACGCGTGTTTCTGAAGTTAGCGTCGTCGGCCGTAATACTCAGGGTGTCACTCTGATTAGAACAGCTGAAGATGAAAAAGTAGTTGGTTTACAAAGTGTTGCTGAGACAGAGGATGATGAAAACTCTGATGAAGATGGTGCATCAAATGCAGACACAGATACCAACACGCCTGAATAAACGTACAGGCAAGTAATTTAACGGGCGGCTTACCGCCCGTTTTGCTATCTAAATCGTCTAGTTCTTAGCGTTAACGTTTTTATATGTAGTATCGAGTATACTCGATGATAGTTATGTAGCCTTTGTAGGATAGCGCTTGAGATATTTACCGTCATTTAGAACATCATTACGATTATCCCGTGATTTATTCCGTATACTCGGATTAATGTTATGGGGTATGGGTGTTTTTATCACTTTATTTTTCCTTTATACCCAATTTAATGAAACTAAATCTGATATTCGACAGCAGTTCTATTCTAGCTTCGAACAAATGCAATCATTTATTCTTCAAACGGATACAACACTACGTTCTATTCAATTAATGACTGATCAGCATCAAGAACAGCTCGAAAATCAACCGAATTATGTTTCCTTGCAGGTAACTACACCGTACTCATATTATCCATTATCACCAGAAGCTGACTGTAAGTATTTTAAAGAACGTGCAGATAGCTACCTTGTCGCATTTGAACAACTGATTTACTTTTGGAAAGACAGTATCGCTGCTCCGCAAGGATTGAATCATGCGTATTTGATCGGAGCAAGAAGCCATTGTATGGTGGATTTCCCAATCCGTACGACCGTGTCCGATATTGAAATGCTCAAAAAAGTAGGAGATGAAAATGTTAGATCCTATAAAAGCTTAAAACTACAAGGACAAGAGCGGAGTTTGTATACCATTGTTCATGGCGCACAAACTGATTCCGGCCAGCTTTATCTTATGCAACCGGTTTATAAAAAAGAACAGTTAGAAGGGTTTATCGGTTTAGAAAGGACAGTTAATTTAAACCAATTTAACCAACGTTATAATAAGGCAATCGAAATTGTCGTTGTTAATTCTTATAACCAGCCAGTACTCTATTTTCCTGCAGACTCAAATCAAAAAAACTCAAACTTATTATCTATCTCTGAGCCAAGCTTTTTTGGTTTTAATTCAGATTATTCAAAGCTTATTTTCAAAAAACGTTTAACACCGTCTTTAATGACGCTAATTTATGCGATACCGACGAGTGAAATGCTTTCAGGGCTTAAGGTTTCAATATTTTACAGTGTTGTGATTAATATTTTTACAGGTTGCTTAATTTTCTTCTTGATCTGGTTATTAGAAAGAGAAATGTTGGTGCCTGCAGCAAACACAGCCATTCGCCTTGAAGAGCATGAGCAATTTAACCATAAAATTGTGGCATCAGCGCCTGTTGGTATCATTATTCTAAGGCTAAGCGATGGCGGAAATATTCTCAGTAATGAGCTTGCACATGATTATTTTCGATTACTAAGTGAAGATGATAAACAGCGAATACTGACTATTATTCGACAAAAATCGAGTCATTACATTGATGTGGTCACCAGCAGCAACACGCATTTACAAATAAGTTTTGTAAACTCACGTTACCAAAATGAAGACGTCGCGATTTGTGTGTTAATTGATATTAGTATCCGCGTACAAATGGAAAAGTCCCTACAGGATGTTGCGGATGCTGCTGAGCAAGCTAACCATGCGAAATCAATGTTCTTGGCGACAGTGAGCCATGAATTACGTACGCCACTCTATGGAATTATCGGCAATATCGAGTTATTGCAGCGAATTGAATTGTCGGATAAAGCAAACCGTCTAGTTTCTACGATGGATAATTCCTCATCACTTTTATTACAGATTATTAGTGATATATTGGATTTCTCAAAAATTGAATCTAAACAGCTGACAATTGAAAATAAATTGTTCAACTGCCGCGATGTATTTGCTTTTGTACTGGCAAATTATTTACCTTTAATTGCTAAAAAACAGATAGCACTTTATTCATACATAGAGCCAAATATTCCAGATTTGTTGTTTAACGATGCTGTTAGATTGCAGCAGGTGATCTCAAATATCGTCAATAACAGTATCAAATTTACGGATTCAGGCTTTGTTTTGTTTTACGTTTGGTGCGATGATAATTATTTAAAAATTGAAATCAAAGACTCTGGAATCGGAATGTCTCAGGCTGTTGTCATACAGCTATTTGACCCATTCTTCCAAGTTTACGACCAAAATAATGTGGGCCATAAAGGTACAGGTTTAGGCTTAGCAATTTGTGAAAAATTAATTAATTTGATGGATGGTGATATCGAAGTTAATTCCCAAACAGGCTTGGGAAGCTCTTTTATTATCCGTATTCCACTTTATGGGCAAAAGTACATAGACCACGTTATTCCTGAATATCGATCTCGTTATAAGGTAGCCGTTGTTTGTCAAAATAATTTCTTAGCTAATTTTTTAGTGAGATTGCTCAAGTATAATGGCTTTTTGGTCTTTGCTGACAAAGAAATCGATCAAACGATAAACTATGATTTGTTTATTACTGATAATTTTGCGGTTCATGATATTGATGCTCAGAATGAAATTCGACTTAGCAGTTCATATATTGGGGATTTACGTGAAATTGCACTAAATAAATGGCTCTACAATACCTATCTAAATGAAAAACTGCCTGTTGTTATTGATAAAATCATTTCGAAAACAATGGTAGGACAACCACAGAAAGAAAATAATAATAAAGTTAGCTCGCAAGAGATAGATGGTTCATTAAGTTCTTATCATGTGTTAATTGTGGATGATCATCCTATCAATAGAATGTTACTTAGTGACCAAATTACGAGTATCGGTTTTAGTATTGGCACTGCTGTTGATGGCATTGATGCTCTAAAATATGTTGAAAATCATTCAGTTGATATTATTTTAACGGATGTGAATATGCCAAATATGGATGGTTATGAATTAGCGAGTGCGCTACGTAAAGCCGGTTATATCTTGCCAATTATTGCATTGACTGCAAATGCGCTGGCTGAGGAAAAACAACGTTGTATTAATGCTGGAATGAATGATTGTTTATCTAAACCAACCAAAATTAGTGTATTAAAAGAGGCGTTATTGAAATATTTTGACTAAAGCCATTGATCTTTAGCGATTGTTTTTTATTCAAGTTAAAATATTTAAACGGAGCTGTAGAGTAGGGTTAATCAATTACTAACTTGAACATGAAAGTAACACTTTGAAGTTATTAATAAGCACTTGTTTGTATATTAAATCAAATGTTAAGGCTGATAACACAAATACATTAGGGCGTTTTACAGCCAAAATCACAATATTATCTATGCTTATTGGATTATTTGTTGATTTCCATGTGCGTGATAGTACGAGGTTTTATATTGAGAAAAACCCGTATTACCGGGTTTTTCTCAATAACATAAATATAATTTATAGACTAATCTGGGGATGAGTTATCTATGCTGACAGAGGATAGGTAGTTAAGTAACGCTATATCATTATCGACTCCGAGCTTTAACATCGCAGATTTCTTCTGACTGCTGATAGTTTTGATACTACGATTCAATTTTCTCGCAATTTCAGTTACCAGAAAACCTTCCGCAAAAAGACGTAATACTTCACTTTCTTTTGGTGATAAACGCTTGTCGCCATAACCACTTGCATTGACTTTTTCAAGTAACTTACAGACGCTTTCAGGCGTGAATTTTTTGCCTTTTTGCAATGCAGCTAATGCCTTAGGTAAGTCAGCAGGAGCACCTTGCTTCAGAACAATTCCTTCAATGTCTAGCTCAAGAATTGCACTTAAGATTGCTGGATTGTTGTTCATTGTTAGAACAATGACAGAAAGGTCAGGATAATGACGTTTAATATATTTAATCAACGTAATACCATCACCGTACTTATCACCAGGCATCGATAAATCAGTGACTAAAACGTCAGCATTCAAACGTGGTAAATTATTAATTAATGATGTGGAGTCTTCAAACTCGCCAACGATATTGACCCATTCAATCTGTTCGAGTGATTTTCTAATACCGAAAAGAACAATAGGATGATCATCGGCAACAATGACATTTAGGTTATTCATATTATTGGTTACCTTCTGGCATTAGTCTTCTTACTGAGATATCCAGCTCTCTAATGCAATTACTTATTTTTATGCTGTTTTCTTCTGCTATGTAAAGTTCCAAATCTTCACATAGCTTATGAAGGAAACCAAAATCTAGCATAGCAAAAACTCCTTTTAAACGATGTGCTGTGTTTTTCAATTCGGTCAAATCCCCAACACTTTCGCCATTATACAGTTTATTAATATCTATCGGTACTGTTGTTATGAACAAATCTTTATAATCACTATTAGATAAAATATTTTTATAAGTATGAAGCATGTTTTCCATTGATTCATCACTTATTGAAGCAAGTTCGTGATCACCAAATGAAATTGAGCCTAAAGAAGTCAAGGGTGCATCTTCAGCTTCAGAATTTTCAATAAGTAGAGATATAGCATTAATCAGCTCATCTGCAAAGTTATAGTTGACTTCAAGGTGCTTAGGTGTGATTGAGTTCATTCCAAGTATTGTGCCAGAAATTTTTATGATATTTTTGAATGAATGATCATTATTATCAGTAATCAATAAATCCCATTCTGCATGCGGTGAGCTTTCATGTAAATTCAAAAATTCAGCGCCGTAATTAGATAAGATATTTCTAACAATTTTGAATGCATCAAGATTATGAATTGCTAGGCGAATATAGATGTCTTCAAGTAGTTTTGGATAGCTATCAGTAATCATGGAAGATTTTGCTGGTAAAGCTATTTGGTAATGAGATCCGATTGCAGGGCTACTATTTATAGTAAAAGTACCGTTCATCTTTTTACTAATAACTCGACATAAATAGAACGTGATGCCTGAGCGAGTAAACTGCGATGCATTAAGCACTTGGCCTGAGAAAGGATGCTGTAAATTACTCAACTCTTGAGAGGTTAAACCCCTTCCGCTATCTTTGATATCAATAATGATAGCTTTTTTATCAGCTTGATAGTTGAGATGAATGGATATTTTTCCGAATGAAGTGGTATCAATGGAGTACTCTAAGATAAGCTGCAATAAATGCTTCAGATGAGCAGAATCTAAAGAAAACAAGGAATCGACATTTATATTGTTATAGAAATAGAGTGAAAGTCCTTTGTTTTTGAGTCGAAAAAGGTTTTGTTTTAAAAATTGGCTGACGATCAGACTCACCGAAATTTGATCAGGATTCAGTCGGGTAGTAGGCGATTCCAGTGTATTTAATAGATTAATATTATTAAACCAACGGTTAATATGCCCAGTTTGTATCACTATTTGATCGATACAGGCTTGTTTTTCAACTTCAGGCGCGTTGGCGAGTTCTTTAATCGCTTTGTTCATTTCTAGTAACGGCGGCTGTATTTCATTCTGCATGTTTTCGAACACAACTTTTCTGAGTTGAATATTTTTAGTATATTCGCGATTAACAAGTTCTTGGCGCCGTTGAGTCAATGCTTCTTTATCTTTATCAACAACGATAAATAGATAAGTATCTTGTAACATGTCGATATTGATAAGGATGATCTCATAGACATTATTTTCTATTGAAACTTGAATCATGTCATGGTTATTCGTCGCCATTTCTTTTATATGACTAAGATCCATCGAAGGCAATAAAGTGTTTGCCACAGCATTACTCAGTAGTTTTTTGTTATGAATGAAGTCATAAACCAAAATACCGTAACTAATGTTGTTAATGATTTCATGGTTGAGTGCTTCTTTAAACTTCAACTCATGCTGCATAGCCGTATTAGGTGAAATGATGCGTTTACGGATAAACATGCTGGTAAAAAATAGAAGCAGTATCACCACAAGCATACAGATTAGCAATCCAAGGTTGTAACCAATGATACCTAAGACAAGGTCTTTCAAAGAAACGCGATAAGATACTTGATAATTACTGCCCTCTATGGTTTTTACAAAAACTAAATTTGTTCCACGCATTTCAAAACTAGCGTCTTTATTATTGGCATTATTAAGTGGAGAAATTGCAATATTGTCGCCTTTTAAATTAAACGGTAGTGTTGAATTGATAGAAATGTCAAAAGAGATCACGCTGGTTAATTGGCCTGGAGAATTAAACATCAGCCGATAGGTATAATAATAGATATTATCAGGTGTCAATTTTTGCAGATTCGATACCCACTCACGTCTATCTAACAGCGTTGACTGTGTCAACATGTCCGTTCGTTTTTCTTCAGCGGTAAGTATGAGATAACTTTCTTTATAGCGCAGTTCAGGTTTTAAAATAGAGTGTGTGGTCACTAAGATCAGCGTGTTATCAGATCCATTCAGAAAATACATTGAATTATATTCATTGCGCGCTCCCCAGACTATTTCTAAATAGTCTGCAAGCTTACTTGCTAGCATAGTATTTTGTGATTTATCGTTACCGAATAATATAGCATCAATAGTCTGATTCGAGCTACTAAGCCAATAAACGTCATTGCGGATCTTAGTGAGAGAAGAGCTGGAACTCGGTGTTACGATAGATGAGGCCTTGTTTGGCTTCTCATTGACCGTCTTATACATCAGATTGGCTTGGTAGCGGTAATCTTCTATTTGATATGCGAGCTGCTTTGCCATGGTACTAAGAGCAGCCTCGCGGCTAAGCTTCCATGAATGATAGGAGTTATAGAGTGAAAGTGAGAGCATCACCACAAGTAGCAATATAAGGACATAAAATAAGCGCAAAAGCAGAGTTGTTTTTAATAAAGATTGTCTGTACATGTTGTGGTGGGTAGTCCTGTCGGCAAAAATTCATTAATTGATTAAAAATCATACGCCTATAAAAAGTAGTGACACCGATTTTGCACAGATATTAACACTTTTCTTATGAAATAGAGAAGAATTGAGTGAAGATTAGCCAAACAGTACAAAAAAATCAATTTTTTTACTTTCAAGGGTAGACAAGTAGTCCTGATTCCTCCATAATCGCGCCCCATGGAAGGATGGCCGAGCGGTCGAAGGCAGCGGTCTTGAAAACCGCCGATGGGTAACCATCCTAGAGTTCGAATCTCTATCCTTCCGCCACATTAGCCGGCTTAGCTCAGTTGGTAGAGCAACTGACTTGTAATCAGTAGGTCACCAGTTCGACTCCGGTAGCCGGCACCAAATAAGAACCCGTTATCTCTCAACCAGATAGCGGGTTTTTTCTTGCTTGTAATTCATGTCATTTAACAGCCTCTAGTAGTTGATGGGACATATTTGGGACATCATCAGCAAAAAGGGCGTCTATTTTAAGTGCGTGCTCTTTTAAATGTGAAGGTGCCAAGTGGGCATATCGCCGGACCATTTCGATACTTTCCCATCCGCCCATTTCTTGTAGTGCAGACAATGGCACTCCAGCCTGAACTAACCAACTTGCCCAAGCATGCCTTAAGTCATGAAAGCGGAAGTTTTCTATTCCTGCTCGTTTCAATGCGCTACGAAATGATGTGTTAGAGTCAACTCTCATTTTTCTTACCGCTGGCGTCATTGTTCCGTCTGCTCTGTTTTTTGCCTCTTTATGAACAAATACGTATTTATGATGATTGCCGATCTGGTCGCGTAGGACTTTGCACGCTGTATCATTAAGGGCTACAGCGAATCCATGTGGTTTGGTCAATCCATTGACCATCATCGCCTTTCTTTGAATTGCCAACGGCTAGGGAAAATTGCATTATTGCTGTTCCGCTAGGTGTATATTTCAACTCCAAATTCCCGATCCTGCCTGTGAAGTTGCATTGATTCATGTCTTGCATTATTTCTTTCCTTAGCATGTAGCTTTGCGTGTTCTGACGCGGTCAGTATCAACAAGTTATCTGGATGATTATTTAGCTTATTCCCATCAATATGATGAACATGCTCTCCATTTTTCATCTTTCTTCCATATTTGTATTCACAGATAACTACATGAAGATGCTTATTTCGATTTATTCCATTTGCGGGGCTATTGGTGAACATCAAATACCCACCTTTAGATATGGTTAGCCCTCCGCCCCAATTATGGTTTTTATCTCCAATTCGCTCTCTAAGCTTTTCCTTGGCTGATTCAGGTAATTTTCTTCCCATATTAAACGATATTGTGATCGCAAATACCCGCAAAAGATGGCTCGTGAATTAAGATTCGGACAAGATGTTAGCATTCAGCAATGTACCCGACGTATTGAGTGGGCGCTTGAAATATTGGAGGAAGAGCTATATTACGCAATAAAAAGAGCAGAACTGGAACATTAGCAAGCAAACGATGCAAGATTGGCTATTTTCGCAGAAGAAAGACTGGAAATTGCGAAATTTACATGTAATATTTGTGATAAGCTCACGGCATTAAAACACAGAGCGGTTAACTAGTTCGAAATAGAGCCTCACTTCGGTGGGGCTTTTTATTTAACTGAAGTTGGCAAAGTGTATCGCTTGTAAGTCCAATGCTGGTGCATGAGTAGCGCTCCATGCCGTTAGCCCACGAAACGGGCATTAATCCCAACCATCCGGAATTTCCGGATAGTTCACATGCTAAATTTGAAATATTTAAGTTAAAGTAAATTTAAATGTAACGTTTTAGGTCGACGTAGAATGCAAAAGAATTATAAAGATACAGTGATGTGGCTTTTATTTTTTATTGGTGCAATGGTCTTCGTATATTTATCAGTAAGTAACATTTTCTTTAACGATGGAAAAGACCATTGGTTAGTGGGTAAATATTTTTCAATTATCCTTGTTCAGGTAGGTATTACTATTTGTTATGGAATCTACTCATTATCATGTGTGACTTTCTCGTTTGAGAGCCGCGAAAAGGTGGGGCATGAGCGCTCCCCTTATTATGCACATACTATGATGGCTAAAATCCAAGGATTTATGCTGGTAGCTCTTCTTATTCTGATGTTCGTTTTATAAATTCTATTTCAGAGGTCGCCTAGTGCGGCCTTTTTTCGTATACGCCGCCACAAAATTCTAATCACACACACTTAATTGACGCATAACGGAAGATCAAGTAATCGGATTGCTGACATACAAAGAACCTACTGATTGGGAAAAGAGATTTCAAACACCCTACTACCAGGCGTTATCGAAAATGTCTAACACACCATATTTCGGGCATGTTGGCGGCTGCCCATTCCTATTTGCAGGCATCACGGCTAAATGGGTTTATGGCGTTGCATTGCCTGATTATGTCTATGAGTCGGTCAAAGAAAATAAAGGCGACAGAGAAAAAATTCATCAATATCTAAAAGGTGATGCTTTACATGCAGTAGAGCGGCAAATGGTAGCAGTAACAAATATTGCTAATAGCTCTGTTGACTACAAAGACTTCGATGCTCGTTGTATGGCTGCTTTTGATTTTAAAGGGCAAATGCAACTTCTTTATCCTTCAGCGCATGGAGAGCAACATGCAGCAAGACTACAGTGAGCGGGTAGAAACATTTTCGCTAGTTGTTAGTGAGTTATTTTTGATTAGACAGGTCGCCATGCATAAGCGGCCTGTTTTTCGTTCATCACTAGGGGATATTAAGTTTAGCGTAGAGTCGCTGGCTAACTTCTTAAAATCATACTATCGAGAAGATTATAAAAGCGACCTCGAATTAAGTATGCTGTTCTTCAATATGCTGAAAAGAGAATATCTACCAGACCCGACAGTACTAGTCTCTTGGTGCATGAATGAAGAGCTAACCAATGAGGCAATACATAAAATATCGGGCTTGCTTGAAGACTTCGCGGAAATGGAGTTCTCAAATCAAATTGAATAGGTCGCTCAGCGGCCTTTTTTATGCGAAAGTATAATTACTGGCTAGAGTCGCTCTCGAAAGGTGGCATCGTCGCCATCTGCCAGTATTACAATGACGCATAACTGGGCGGGGGCATCATGGAGAGAGATCAAAATAATGATATTAGATTTATTCCTTGGACAGGAACAGAATTAGAGCTTGTTTTAATCATGACGGTTGAAAGCATGAAGGTTACCATTGATTATGCAGAAAGCCGAAATATTACGGTCAGGTGTGGGCCATTTATTCGCTCATACAGGGAAATACTTTCAATAGCTCACGAATATGGCAAAAGAGAGATTCCTAAGACGATGCGCGACATACCGCTAGATATTAAGTAAATAACAAAAATTCGCAATGACCCGCCTAGTGCGGGTTTTTTATTGGGTGGAATATGAAAACAGGAACATTGGAATTACAGATTTCAGTGAAATTTAAGTGGTGGGTCAATCCATACATATCCACCCTGAAATTATTTTGCCTAACGCTTGGTATTGAACCTAACTATGACAAGGTAGGAGAATTCATCGGTAAGCAAGGCTTAATTATGGGTGATAGAATCAAGTTAAAAGAAAAGATATAACAGTAACAAAAAAGCCGCCTGTGTAGGTGGCGGCAAGGGTAGTAATGAAAAATACATTTTATGAGGTAGCGTATGAGGCAGCGAATGTTATTCGCTGATATATTAACCATACTAATTAAAAAGGTATTAATCAAGCAGCTAATTGTTTCTAAATGGTAAAACTCCAAATGCAGGTAAATTATGACTGAACTAGAATCACACCAAAAAATCCGCTTAGGTTTACTTAAGCTAACAGGCAATAACACCGCGGCAACTGCAAAGGCTATCAAGCTCATCAATGACGACCAGCTTGAATATGAGCTATTTGTGCAACTGTGGAATAGCAACAACGGCAACTTTGATAACGGCAGCGTAGACACGCTAACTAAGGTTGATTCCGTCTAGTCGGCTGCGATAGAGACGGTAACCCTTTTGTAAAGTTAAAGGGGTCGTCTTTACATAGTGTTGATGTACAAGGGAATGTAGTAGACTCATCAGTTGCTTTGTCAGTCATCGGAAGAGATCAAGAAAATAAACCCAAATATGTAGTTAGGTTACCTGCGCGTGAAGGGGTGGCTATGTTGCTTGGCGATTATGGTATCGGCGTCTTGAATGCAATGTCCGATTTGAATGTAAAATACAATGGTTTTTTTAACTCTGCACAATTTTCCAATACAACACCAACAGATGCATACTTCGGATTTTGCACTTACAACACATCAAAAACACATGGTTTTTTACTCGGAGCACGCAGAAAAGAAATTGTAGCAAAAGTGGTAGAAAATAACGTTATATCAGAATATCCACTTTACCACACCGGCAACACAACAAAAGACTCCAACGGCAACTTAAAAGCAGCATCTCCGATTGTAAGAGTTTTTGCTGACCATATCGAGCTAAATGAAGAGTCCGAGGGTGTCGAACTCAAAAAGCTGCACACAGGTATCTATCAGCTCAAAAACGTTCTCGGCATGCATTCGGATGCAAGTTGGGGCGGCATTAACGGCGGTATCACAATTCCGTCTGGCATTAATCAGTTACCGCTCGTCTATGCCGATTATGATGTACTGGTTGCGGGTGAGCGGCATCCATTCAACGGCGAATTAGTGACGCAAAACGAACACGGTGACATTGTTATCTATACATCATATCGCAAGCACTTCGATTTACCGCAAAACGTTCAATACGCTCATTTAAAAACGTACCCAGAATTTACTAAGGTAGTGAATGATGAGCAAGTCGAGCTAGAAAACGGCGAACCTGTAGATATCCCGTGCGGTCATTGGATTGACGTACGTGTAAACATGCCAAGTAGCTCTATTTACAATCAAAAGCAAGCTGAAGCTGAAGCACATGCTAAAGAAGAGGCTAAGCGAGTGGCGGAAGAAAACTTGCTTGAAGATTAGCATTGTTAGCCCCTTCTTCGGCACATCTGAAATTAAATTCAACGATATTCGTTTTCGATACTAAAATTTATCAAAGATAAATATTCGGGCATGATTATGTTTACGTAAAGGCTAGATATCCTTCTCTACTTGAGTTTCTCTACATTCTTCCTCTTCCTTTGAGAGAAAAAACATCATTACATTACGCTATTTTTTGTACCTCAAAATCCTTTATTTTTCTATTAATTAAATTGATTTATTTCAATAAAATGATAATTAACAACATAAATGTGTTGAATTATGCTAAGTTAATACTAGTAGGTATTTGAGACATAAAGGGAGAGTTAATGAATTCGTTTATTAAAAAAATGATATTTAGAAACTTCACAGTAAAGAAAGATATAAAAAATCTGGACTTCGAAGAGAAGGCTTTGTTAATTTATTTATTGCATTCAAAGTATAAGAAAATAAAAATACGATTCTATCGGGATGCATCGAAAAGGTTGATTAATAAAGGAATACTTAAGGTTGTTGATTCAAAAATGAAGCCTGGAAATAAATTAGTCAAGGTCTCCGATAAATATTACTCAGCATTGAAAAATAATTTATAACTTGGTTCATCGTTGGGGAGAGTCGTTAGTATATTTATCCTATCACAAATCAACTGCTTTTTTCTTGCGTTATTGAGAACACAATATTTGAGGTGGTGAGATATTCTGAAAAAAGATGATAATCTATATTGCTACATGACCTGTATTATTAGTATACGTAGTGAGCTATTTTTATGATGTGGTTCATTGAATATACTATTCAAAATATAAGTATCTTAGATTATTCAAGCATACAGCGCAGAGATAGTATCTGTCATGTATCTAAATTGACCTTAAGTATATCTACTCACCATAAAAATATCATGGTAAATAGTATTTCATTGACGATGAAGTCTAGAAATTATCAAGGGTGAATAGTTATTAAAATTATCTATTTTTACTCTGTGGCTCCCATGATTTATCTATTGTATAGTAAAATTGTTCAGATTATTTTCACATCAAGATTAAATCAAGGAGCTAAGAATGAGTGATTCTCTAAGTATTGATGCATGGGCTAAAACAAGAGAAACTTCTATTGAAATCGCTGAGGCTATTTTTGAATTAGCGAATAATGACGAAGCGTTAGCTGAAAAAATTTGGGAAGAAGGTTCTGATGAAGTGCTCCCATTAGCGTTTGCAAAAACGAAAGCAGACCGGTTGTATTGGGGTGAAGAAACCATTGAAAGACAAAATGTATAGATAATGTTTACTGCCCCGTGTTGATATAATGCGGGGTAATTCCACCTATATCTCTCCTCAAGTGTCATATCAGTTATACCGTCAACGACAGCTGGACAGCAGTAAGCAAAAACTAGAGAGTCGAATTACAATATTTAGTTACGATGTTAGCTATACTGTCGTGAGCTCTCGCCCGAAGAGAGTGGTGTAAAGTGCCGAAAAGCTTTTCATCTTATCTATATCTATTATTAATTTAATTCTAAATGCATTCAGGTGAAAAATGATATGCAAACAGGTGATTAAGGCGACGGAAGACTCATTGGAGAGGCCGGATAACAAAACACCGAGACTAGCTCGGTGTTAATAGGATAAATGGCCTATGATGATTAATTAAAAAGTTTTCTCATATTCTAGTGCTTTTTTCTCATCATAATTATGTTCCCATTTAGCCACGACGAGTGCAGCAAGGGCATTACCAACAACGTTTAATGCGGTACGTGCCATATCCAGTATACGGTCAACCCCCGCGATAAAGGCTAGCCCTTCGAGTGGAATGCCTACACTACCCAAAGTGGCAAGTAGAACAACAAAAGATACTCCAGGAACGCCGGCAATACCTTTCGAAGTGATCATTAAGGTAAATACAAGGATCAGCTCTTGGCCAATAGAAAGTTCAATACCATACAGTTGGGCAATAAAGATTGCGGCAATGCTTTGATAAAGAGTGGAGCCATCTAAGTTAAATGAGTAACCAATAGGTATCACAAAGCTAGTGACTGATTTAGGGGCACCGTATTTTTCCATTTTATCCATGATACGGGGTAGTACAGTTTCCGAACTAGCTGTTGAATAGGCAAGCAGCAGCTCGTCCTTTAATATTCTCATCAGCATGAAAATATTGATTTTACAGTAACGAGCGACAAGTCCTAACACGACAATTGCAAAGAATAGAATAGCGCAGTGAACCAAAATAACGAGCTTTAACAATGGCACAAGCGAAGCAAAACCAAAGTTAGCTACGGTTACGGAAATCAGTGCAAATACCCCTACAGGTGCATACAGCATAATCATATTCGTAACACGGAACATTGTTTCAGAGAAAGTCTGCATAACGTCCAGCAAAGGTTGTTTTTTCTCTTTTGGTAATGAAGAAAGCCCTAAGCCAAATAATACGGCAAAAAAGATCACGGGTAGCATATCGCCACTTGCCATAGATGCGAAGATATTGCTGGGTACCATGGTTAGGATAGTATTGATAATACCAGAAGGGTGACTTTCAACTTCTTGTGTCGTTTTTTCATATTGTGAAATATCGACCTGTGTTAGCTGTGACATATCGATGCCAACACCAGGCTGGAAAATATTGGCGAAACTAATACCCACGACAATAGCAATTGTGGTAATTATTTCGAAGTAGAGAATAGTTTTAAATCCTAATGCACCCAGCTGTTTTGTATTGCCGACACCTGCGATCCCAACGACCAGTGTTGAAATAACAATAGGCACAACAATCATTTTAATTAATTGAATAAATATTTTACCTGCAGGCGATAATATATTTGATATTAACCAATCTTTATATTCTACACTTTCATGCAATAGCGCGCCTACAATAACCCCTAAAATAAGTGCAACCAGTATTTGCCATCCTAGGCCAAATTTAAAAGGTTTCTTCGTCGAAATGTGGTTTGAAGTCATAATGGAATCTCAATTATATTAATAATTTTTATGTTTGTATTTTTTCTATGATAAATTTTATAGCGAATATTCGCTAAAACTACAACCTTTAGATCGAGGAAATTGAACCAATTTTACAAGTTAATGATCTGCGCAAGGTTAATTTGTTATTATTTTGTATGCTTTTGTAACAAAATAATACGATAATGAACTTTTCACGCTTAAGAGATTTAATTCCTTAACTTGCTAGGGTAATGAACAATATTGATTAATTGTTTTAATTGTGTTGGTTAATTGTTAATTGCAGGGTGTAAAATAAACAAAACAAGAAAGGTAAATTTTGTCTATATAAAATTATTTATTTTACCCAAAAAATGTAATAACTCATTATAAAGGTAATATTTAGCGATATATTTCGCTAAATAATAAAAGACAAATAAGAGGGTTAATTGGTTTTCACTAAATGGGAAAGGTTTTATAGTTTTATTTGCTAATGTTATTTTTTTATATTGGCGAGCGGAATTGTATATTAGAATTAATATAGTGATTAGTGTGAGAACTATTTAAAATATATCTCTTTAGAGGTTGAGATGCTTTACTATTGGTTACACTCAAGTACACGCTTTAACGTGAAATGGTAGAATTTACCGTCGAGCTGTAATGTGAATTATTTAGATGAAAAAAATAATATCAGACAGAATAGCCGGGTTGGCTGCGTTTATAGGCTGCAAGTAAGGTTCGTTCGGATAAGTCTAAATAGCGGCTTAACGCTTCTGCGGCCTCTTGATTTAAGCCACCTTCCAATAAGTCTAAAATCGATTTGTTTTTTTTAATATAGGGAGCATAGAGGATTTTAGGGTCATTAAGATGCCCGAATGCTAATCGTAATTCGGCTGCAACATTACGGTATAGCTTAATGAGACGTTCGCTATCTGACAGTTCGACAATCGCAGTATGAAACTTCATGTTTGCTGTACCAACACCTACCCAATTTTCGATTTTCTCTTGTTCACGTGCGTCACAAACAGCCTGCTTCATTTTCTGCACAGCAGGGTGCATCGCATAAGCATTTCTCAACGAATCACATTCAAGTAATCGACGTACTTGGAAAATATCGATAATGGCCGCCATATCGGGTACTGAAACAAACACGCCCTTATTCGGTGCATAGGTGAGTAACCCTTCTTGCGTCAGTACGCGAAATACTTCACGTAATGTGTTGCGCGAAATTTCAAGCTCATCACTTAAGGCTGTTTCTGACAGGCGCTGCCCTGGGCTAAGTTCCCCAATGGTGATCTTGTGGCGGATTGTCTCTGCAATCGTTACAGCTAAGGTTTGTGTAACAGGCTGTTTTATCATGAAAAATTCTTCTGAATTAGATAGATAGCGAATTATTCGCATTAATTAGTGGCTATCTTCACATATTAGCTAAAGCGCAGCAAGATTCCTTTTGGTGCATCATCACATCAAAACATCATTTTATGCACCAAAATGGTGAAAAGCACATAGGTTTTAACTTCAACTAATGTTAATTAATTGCATCTTTTGTTAAAAAAGTGATCGATCTTTGATTTTTCGCTCATGAAAAACGATTTTGATTGCTTGTTAATTCTCCATTCCATATTAATTGTTCAACAATCTAATCTTAATGAGTTAACAATAAAAAATATTAGTAGAACAATGGCACGATAATTGCCTCTGTAATCATCACAACATTAATAATTAAAAAATAATCTAAAAAGGATTATGCATATGGCAGCTCAAGAAAACGTTAACACAGCAGAATTTGTTAAAAAAAGACGTGCTTCACTTATTAGTGCAATCTTTTTAATGGCAACATCAGCGATCGGACCTGGTTTTATAACCCAAACTGCAACATTTACGGTCACACTTGGTGCGGCATTTGCCTTCGGGATACTTGCTTCGATCGTGATCGACTTTGTAGTGCAACAAAATATTTGGCGCGTTGTCACATTGACTAAGATGCATTCATCCGATATTGCCAATATAGCTATACCTGGGAGTGGATATCTTCTGGCAGTCTTAATTATTTTTGGCGGATTCATTTTTAATATCGGAAACATTGCAGGTGCAGGATTAGGATTAAACGCAATGGTCGGGTTAGACCCCAAATGGGGTGGGTTGATCAGTGCTGTATTAGCGATTTATATTTTCTCTTCACGTAAAGCTAGCACGTTTATTGATCGATTGATGATTGGATTAGGCTTAGTGATGATTGGATTGACGCTATTTGTAGCTATTGTTTCTGATCCACCTGTTGGTGAGGCACTGAGACAAAGTGTTCTGCCAGATACCGTTGATTTTGCGATGATCACTACAATTGTTGGAGGAACAGTTGGCGGCTATATCTGTTATGCAGGCGCTCATCGGTTGCTAGATAAAGGTACTGTTGGTGTTGAAAATATTCATGTAATTTCTAGCGCGGCAACTAAAGGGATCATTACCGTTGGTTTGATGCGTTATATTCTGTTTTTAGCGATTTTAGGCGTCGTTGCGAGCGGTGTCACTATTGATATCTCGGGTCAAGCTGCGAACCCAGCATCTCAAGCTTTCCAAGCTGCAGCAGGTAATATCGGATTACGTATTTTTGGTTTGATTTTATGGGCAGCAGGTTTAACAAGTGTGATAGGTGCTGCTTATACTTCTATGAGTTTTCTCACCGCATTTAAGAAATCTATTACTCCAAGACAACGCGATATCGCTACTATCATTTTTATTGCGATTTCGTTAGGCATTTATTTGCTGATGGGAACAGCTCCAGCTGCATTACTTGTTTTCGCAGGTGGATTTAATGGCCTGATCTTACCTATCGGTTTAACTATCTTCGTTTATATCGGATGGAAACGTGCGGATTTGATGTCTGGGTATCGCTATCCGCGTTGGTTGCTGTGGTCTGGTCTTATTACCTGTGTACTAACTTGGTATATGGCGGTTATGTCAGTCGAAGCTATCTTTAATTATTTGAAATAGAGGTCATAGAGAACAATGAAAAAAATCATCGATTTAAACAGTGACCTTGGTGAAAGTTTTGGGCAGTGGCAGATGGGTAATGATGAAGCCATGCTCAACATAGTCAGTAGTGCCAACGTTGCTTGTGGTTTTCATGCTGGGTCACCTGAAGGTATTTTAAAAACGCTTAAGGCGGCGAAATCTAACAATGTGGTGATTGGTGCCCATGTGGGCTATCGCGATTTAGTCGGATTTGGCCGGCGAAATATGGATGTTGCATCTGATGAATTAACTGCTGATGTGATCTACCAAATCGGCGCACTGAAAGGTTTGGCGGCAGCTGTTGGTAGTCAAGTCACTTATGTTAAACCTCATGGTGCATTGTATAACACAATTGCACACGATAAACGCCAAGCGATGGCAGTGATTGAGGCAATTCAAGCAATTGATTCAACATTAATTTTGGTTGCATTGGCAGGGTCTCAATTGATTGAATGGGCGCGGGAGAGTGATTTAACTGTGATAGCCGAAGCTTTTGCTGATAGAGCTTACCATGTGGATGGAACTTTGGTTTCACGTAAACAAGCGGGTTCTGTATTACATGACCCTGAGATTGTCGCACAACGAATGCTGCAATTGGTTAATCAAGGTGGCGTAATGTCAATTGAGGGGCAATTTACAACGATTGATGCGGGCTCAATTTGCGTTCATGGTGATAGCCCTGGTGCACTGGCAATGGCTCAACAAGTTCGTGAGTTATTACAAAATAATGGCGTTGAAATTAGTGCGTTCGCGGGGAAATAAACGATGACAACATTATTTAAAGTCTCAGAAAAAGCGATTGCAGCGGCAAAAGCGGCACGTCAAGCTGTCCGTCAAGGTTTCGATAAGCCGACAGCGGGTTTAGCTCCCGGTATGACACAGGCTAACATGATTGCATTTCCGCGTGATTGGGCATTTGATTTTCTACTGTATGCACAGCGTAATCCTAAAAGTTGTCCTGTATTAGATGTGTGTGAAGCGGGGAGTTGGCAAACCATTTTAGCGGAAGACGCTGATTTACGAACGGATATCCCACGTTATCGCGTATGGCGCGAAGGGCAGTTGGTGGATGAAATCACGGATGCAACAGCGATTTATCGTGACCATCCAGACTTAGTCACCTTTTTGATTGGTTGCAGCTTTACATTTGAAACGTCGATGATGGAAGCGGGTATTGATGTACGCCATATCACCGATAACACGAATGTACCTATGTATAAAACCAATCAGCTCTGTCGTTCAGCAGGACGTCTACAAGGTGAATTAGTGGTCTCGATGAGACCTATTCCTGCCAATCGTGTTGCCGATGCCGTCAGCATTACAGGGCGCTTTCCTTCCGTACATGGTACGCCAGTGCATATCGGTTCACCTGAACAATTGGGTATCGCAGATATTATGCAACCAGATTTTGGTTCAGCTGTTCGTATTGAGGAAGGCGAGATTCCTGTGTTCTGGGTTTGCGGCGTAACACCACAGGCAGCAGTAATGAAATCGGGAGTTCCGTTTGCACTGAGTCATGCTCCGGGACATATGTTTATTACTGATGTACCTGATGCTGCTTACCATGTATAGGAGACTCTAATGCGATTTATACCTGTCAATTTGAGTGCTTTTATGGTTGAACTACAAAGTCTTGAAGAGACAATGGCTTTAACTGATTTGCTGCGTGATATGTCACGAACGTTTGCTATCGAAGAATTAACACCTGCCGCTAGAACGGTGTTAGTTCGTTTTAATCCAGTGATTACTGATGTAAATATTTTGGTGAAACAGATAGCAGCACTTGATATCTCAATCACTGATATTAAGTCTGGCCAACTAGTCACTATCCCAGTGCATTACAACGGTGAAGATTTAGTTGACGTTGCGGACTACCTTGGTGTCTCTACAGATGAAGTAATCAGAAGACATACTAGTAATGAATACCAAGTCGCTTTTTGTGGTTTTGCCCCTGGCTTCGCGTATATGGTTTCTAAAAATGCAGAGCTTAACGTACCGCGTAGGCAATCACCGCGTATCCGTATTCCTGCAGGTTCAGTGGCATTAGCCGGGGAGTTTAGTAGTATTTATCCGCAATCAAGCCCTGGAGGTTGGCAACTCATTGGTGTGACTGACACAGCGGTTTGGGATATCTATCGTGCAGAGCCAGCGCTACTAAAACCGGGTTACCGTGTAAGCTTTGTTGATGCAAGAAAAGCGACGGTCACACACAGTTTGCCACGAGTACAAGCTCCTCAAAAAGAGGTGATACACAGTGAAGATTTCACTGTATTAGCGACAGGTTTACAGACACTATTACAGGATTTTGGGCGTATTGGACAATCGGCATTGGGAATTTCTGAGTCGGGAGCTATGGATAAAGCTGCACTGCGTAGCGCAAATCGCCTTGTAGGTAATGCAATTAACGAGGCGGCTTTCGAAATTACACAAGGCGGTTTTAAAGCTCAAGCGAATTGTTCGATGCTGGTGGCAGTAACGGGGGCTACCTGTGTACTCGAAGTTACCACTATTGAAGGCGTAAAATATTCAGCGCAGCAATATCAACCTATACAGTTGGCTAGGGGCGACATTATCCGTTTTAGTCGAGTAACTAAAGGTGTACGTAGCTATTTAGCTATTCGTGGTGGAATAGAGGTAGCGGCAGTATTAGGCAGTTGCTCATTCGACATATTGGCGCAAGTGGGGCCTGAACCATTAACCGCAGGTCAAACATTCGCAATCAAACCCCTTAAGCATCAAACTGCGATTTCACTCAACGAAACGCCAATGATAGATTACCCAAGTACCGATGAAGTTGTGGTGCTTGATGTCGTTCTAGGGCCTCGAACTGACTGGTTTACGGCGCAGGCTTTGCATTCGCTGACATCACAGTTATGGCAAGTCACCGCTGCCTCTAATCGAATTGGCTTACGATTACAAGGCGAAACACCGCTAGAACGTGAAAAGCATCAAGAATTGCCGAGTGAAGGGACGTGTGTTGGCGCAATCCAGATACCCGCGAATGGTCAGCCAGTACTTTTTTTAAACGACCATCCTCTAACCGGAGGTTATCCCGTAATTGGTGCGGTGTGTGAATACCATTTAGATTTAGCAGGTCAAATACCCGTTAATGCAAAAATCCAATTTAATCCTATTGGTGAATTTAAAGAATTTGAAGGGAGTCATGACGCTTATGCCAACAATTAATAATAAAACAACCCATAAAGTGTTGATTGCAAACCGCGGCGAAATTGCGGTACGTATTATTCGTGCTTGTCGAGACATTGGTTTTAACTCTGTTGCAGTCTATGCCGATGCAGATATTGACGCACTGCATGTGCAGATGGCAGATGAAGCCTATGGTTTGTCAGGTAATACGTCAGCAGAAAGTTATCTGGATATGGAAAAGCTGATTGCAGTGGCGAAAAAATCGGGTGCAACCATGGTACATCCGGGTTACGGCTTTTTATCTGAGCGCGCAGAGTTTGCTCGCGCAGTTCAAGGTGCGGGCTTAATTTGGGTTGGCCCGAATCCTGAAACTATTGAAGTATTAGGTGATAAAGTTAAAGCGCGTCAAATTGCAATGCAAGTAGGTGCTCCTTTAGTCGCGGGAACTAAAGAACCGGTTAAAGATGTTAAAGAAGTGGTTGAATTTGCACATGCTAATGGCTTACCGATTGCGATTAAGGCCGCCTTTGGTGGGGGGGGGGCGTGGCTTAAAGGTTGCCTGGCAGATGGAAGAAGTTGAAGAATTGTATCATTCTGCGGTTCGGGAAGCGGTCGTCGCTTTTGGACGAGGTGAGTGCTTTTTAGAGCAATTTTTACATAATCCACGGCATATTGAAGCGCAAGTTATTGCAGATCAACTCGGTAATGTAGTGGTGGTGGGAACTCGTGATTGCTCGTTACAGCGACGTAATCAGAAACTGGTGGAAGAGTCTCCAGCACCATTTTTATCAGAATTATTACAACAACAAATTATTCAAGCATCTGTCGATATTTGCGCAAAAGCGAATTATGTCGGCGCAGGTACAGTGGAGTTTTTACTTAGCCAAGACGATACCTTATCTTTTCTCGAAGTGAATACACGCCTGCAAGTTGAACATCCAGTGACGGAAGAAACGGCAGGTATAGACTTGGTTGTTGAGCAACTGCGTATTGCGCAAGGATTGACTCTAAGCATAAGTGAAACACCGCAGCCACGTGGTCATGCATTTGAATTTCGTATTAACGCTGAAGATGCGGGTAATGGCTTTTTACCAACACCAGGTACAATCCATCTTTTTAATGTACCTTCAGGGCCCGGTGTGCGCTTAGATACGGGGGTTGCTGCAGGATCGACCATTCCGAGTACGTTTGATTCGCTAATGGCAAAACTGATTGTAGTGGGAAGCACTCGTGAACAGGCTATTCAGCGCGCTCGTCGTGCGTTGGCAGAATTTGCTATTGAAGGCGTGGCTTCTGTATTACCTTTTCACCGAGCAGTAATGGAGCATGCTGATTTTTGTGAACAATTCCAAGTGCATACACGTTGGATTGAAACGGAGTTTGATGTAGAGATTGCACCTGTAAAACGGCAGATACCTCAACGTGATTCAGATATTACACGAACTTTTATTGAAATTGATGGTAAACGCTGTGAGCTTGGCTTGCCGACACAATTATTGACTGGGTTATCGCTGCAATCCACAGAAAATCGCACATCTCACTCAACTCAAGTTGACGAGCAGCAAGAGCTAATTGTTAATGCGCCAATTTCTGGCGTGTTATTCAATTGGTTGGTTGCAGAAGATAACGCTGTATCACAAGGCGAGGTCATTGGGATAATGGAAGCGATGAAGATGGAGGTACAGGTTATCGCACATCGTTCAGGAAAATTGAAATATGCGGCGAGTAAAGGTGATTATATTGATGCCGACTGTAAAATTGCAGAAATTTATTAATTGGTCATTCCTCGAATTAAACGCAGGTTCAGTGTTAATATCGTTCGATCAATAGCGATGAATCACCAAGAAATCAGCTCTAGATAATCAGGTTAGTCAGCTGGGCGGCTAACCTGATTTTTGATTACATTACTGTAATTTAAATGTACTAATAGTTATTAGATAGACACGTATATTGAATGGTTGTAACTAGAGCAAAATTACAGATTGTAATAACTGAACATTCACTCTTATTTTGTCGTGATGATAAAGTTTTATCACGACAAAACGTGATAAGTCACACAGCACATTTTATGGACATTTCATCATCGTTATTATGGTTTAATCAATCACGATTCAATCTGTAGTCTGGCTGGTTTCCTTTTCCCATAGCTGGATGTAAGGTTGCCTTAATTCACCTTACTTACAGCCTAAACCACATTTAACGAGCGCTGCGTTCGGGTAAAGACCGCAACGGAGGATTCGGAGCGGGTACGCTATGTTTAGCATTTTTATCAATTTCATCACTGTCCCGATAAACTTCGCCACACATAAAATAGAGATTAGGACGTTTAGATTCAAGATAGGTTTTACGACTGTTACATTGTTCTTGAGTAAAAATGGAGTCAGTAACAGGTAGCGCGTCACACGCATCCGAGCCGCAAGGACTAACCCACAATGCCCAACCAATGAGTACCATATGTCCAGCCATTCGAACCGTCCTCCCAACAAGTATAAGCTAACGCCAAGTCACAATGTGTTGGCTAAATTTACTATAGATAAATCATTGTGATAACGATTGCCAATGAATCTAGAGATCAATAACAGCACTGATTAATAGGTCTAAGGTAAATTTTATCATTGGAATGATCAAATGTATGTAATGGTATGAAAATTCATTGTAAGTTGACACTAAATATTAAATAAGTTGCGGCTAATATTACATAGCGTGTGGAGTCTTGGAATGAAAATCTTTTAAGGATTCATTAATATTGGTAATAACTTGAATATATTGGAACCGCTTCGCAAAAATACAAAATATATAATGAGTAATTGTTATTTTAAGAGGTAGCTCATGACAATGATAACCAATTTTATTTACGATAAAAAATAACTTATCACTAACAAACTTGGGTATCGAACGATTATGAATGCGATGGAAAACGTTTTGACATTTTGGTTTGAGGAGTCAGCCCCAAAACAATGGTTCGAGAAAAGTGCAAAATTTGATTCAATAGTCACTCAGCGTTTTGTTGAAATGATGGAACGAGCAGCGAAAGGAGAGCTTGCTTATTGGCGAGTTTCTATCCGTGGTAGGTTGGCTGAGATTATTATATTAGATCAGTTTTCTCGCAATATTTGGCGCGATACACCAAAGGCGTTCGCTCAAGATAATATGGCATTGGTGCTTGCACAAGAGGCGATAAAACAAGCCGACTATAATCTCCTCACACTATCGCAACGGAAATTTATATTGATGCCATTTATGCACTCAGAATCTCGTTTTATTCATCAGCAGGCGGTTGAGCTATTTCGAGGCTTGGGAGACGATAGTACGTTGAATTTTGAGATGCAGCATAAGGCAATTATTGACCGTTTTGGTCGCTATCCTCATCGTAATGAGATTTTAGGTCGCTCATCAACCAAAGATGAAATAACTTTTTTACAACAGCCAAACTCCTCATTTTAAGTAGGATATGTTGTTGCCAACAACTTGAATTTTTAGCGAGTGAGCGAATGAAGCTGCAAATTCATCGTCTAGCATTGATTTAAATAGATGAATAGCGCTACTTAGATATCAGTAGCAAGCTACGATAATACTATTGTTTTGCTTCCCTAATATTAGATGAAGAGCCTGCAAGTGCAGGCTCCAATAAAATCCTCATAGCATCATCATTGATGAAAAATTACATGGTTATCTGCCAGAGATTATAGAAAGCAATACGGCCAGCAAGTTCAGCAAGAATAACTGCAGCAACACAAGTTACGAGTGTTGCTTTAGGTGCTTTCTGTTTCAATGCCATTCCAACAAATCCCGCTAATGCAATCACAAGAACAACAACCTGAAATCCCCAAAAACCGGTTTGTTCTGCACTCAGAGTAGGGCCTGTTTCAGTCAAGAATACCTGATAACCAGCACGGCTAGCAAAAATAACCAGTGCACCGATTAAGAAGGAGGCAATACCAAGGCCACGAGCACCAATAGCAATGGCTAAGGCACCGCCACCAACGAGCATTGTCATCCACATTTGTAGCGTCGTGTAGCCAGTATTCCAGTTCGCTATTGATGAAATATTGTAAACTTGTGGAATTGACCACACAAAGGCGACACCAGAAACGACAGTAGCGATATTTGCTAACTCACGTAGCAAAGACTGCTTATAAAATAGCGTAAAGAATAGTGTTGCTGCAGCGCAACCGACAAAAACACCACTTAAGAACGCTTCATTACTCATTGGCGAACGGCCAACACCTAATAACATATTGAAAAATCGGAGAGGCTGCCCTACGTGTAAACCACCGATACCTAAGCCAATAATCGCAACGATAAAAGCAAGGATATTGGCATTTTTTAGTTGTTTGTCATCAATTGAGCCCATTTTTTTACTTAAATAAGCCAGTAAAAATAGGCCTACAGCAGACTGTCCGAACACGGTGAAAAAGACTAATGGTAGTTCATGCATTTTACACCTCCGCCGGATTTTTTAGTTCGCCACTTTTGTCGCCTGAAGGCTTAGCATCTTTATGTGGCTTAATGACAATATTAGGATTGGTTATGCTAGGGTCTGGCATTGGAGCAATTCCACACTCAGTACCATGAAGTTCACGCAGTACATTGATATCATCAAAGTCCAGTGCACGTTGTGGGCATGACTCAACACAAACAGGCTTCATACCTTTGGCAACGCGCTCGTAGCAGCCGTCGCATTTGCTCATCAGTTTTTTCTTCTCGTCATATTGTGGAGCACCATACGGGCAACGCAATTCACAATAACGGCAGCCAACACACACTGATTGGTCAACGACGACGAGTCCATCTTCTGCACGTTTATGCATCGCACCCGTTGGGCAGCCTTCAACGCAAGTTGGGTTTGAGCAGTGATTACAAGAAATAGATAAATAGTAGCTGTAGACATTCTGTTGCCAAATACCATCTTGTTTTTGCCAGCTACCACCACCAAATTCGTATACACGACGGAATTTAGGGCCTAAATCGAGATCTTTTTCATCCTTACAACTGACTTGACAAGTTTTACAGCCAGTGCATTTTGTGGAGTCAAAATAAAATCCGTACTGTTTCATAAATTAACTCCTTAAGCGCGTTTCACGTCAACAAGATTAGTATGTTGTGGTGTTCCTTTTGCCAAAGGCGAAGGAACCTGTGAGGTGAGGGTGTTGATACAGCCGCCTGTATCAAGTCCCGCTTGGTCTAAGGTACGCCATGCACCTTGCGGAACTGCAATAACACCCGGTAAGACGCGCTCAGTTACTTTAACTTTAATCTGAATACGACCACGGTCATTGAAAATTTCAGCAATATCGCCATTACTTAAATCACGTTGCGCTGCATCAATCGGATTAAGCCAAAATTGATGCGGAATGGCTTCGCGTAACATTGCAACATTAAAATAAGTTGAGTGCACGTGACCTTTGTCATGGAAACCAGTCATTAATAGAGGATGCTTTTGCTGACTATTTTGTTGCTCAACGCCTTCATGGTTAACACAATACTCAGGAACTGCAGGAATACGTTGGCCTTTTGGTAACTCCCAGTTTTTAACACGCTCAGCCAGCTGCTCAGAGTAAATTTCAATTTTACCTGATGGTGTTTTTAGTGGGTTAGCGATAGGGTTATCACGAAAATCCTTAAGAGCGATATACTGTGAAGTGTCGGCAAATTTACGATCAACAATACCAGCACCATCGGTTTCACTAAATTCTGGCAGATGAGGCATTTTTTCACGTGTTTTGTTGTAGCAGTGCTCAATCCATTGCTCGTAGGTACGACCTTCAGTGAATTGATCTTTCACACCCATTTTTTCAGCAACTTCTGCTAAGACATCATAATTAGGGCGGTTTTCCCATAATGGTTCGATAGCATTTTGTAGACGAACCAGATAGTGATAAGCCCCGCTCGCATAGGAGTTATTAATCAGATCGTTAGTTTCGACTGGTGTCACATCCGGTAATAGCAAGTCAGCATATTGAGCTGATGGTGTGTTGTGGTTATCCCATACTAAGATAAATTCACATTTTGATTCATCAGACAAGATTTCATGGGTTTTATTCAAGTCTGCGTGTTGGTTACCAATCACATTACTTGAGTAACACCACATAAACTTAATGTCATTATTGAGTTTATCGGCACCTTTGATCCCACCATTTTCTGCTGTGAGCTCTTTACCGCGAACAATAGCTTCTGTCCACATAAATGAAGGTAGCGTAGCTTTTACGGGATTAGGTAAACCAAATCCAGCGACTGGGTAGGCAACACTGTTTCCCCATAAGCCAGTGTTAGTACCAGAGCGACCGATATTACCGGACATAATTGGTAGCATCATGATAGAACGGCACGCTTGTTCACCATTCTCAGTACGTTGTAGGCCCCAACCTTGAGAAATCCATGCGTGATTTGAGTTACCAATTTCACGTGCAAGTTGAATAATGCGTGAAACTGAAATACCAGTCAGTTTGCTTGCCCATTCTGGGGTTTTCGCAATTCCATCAGGGCCATTACCCAAAATATAATCTTTATAAGATGCATTACGTGGAGCTGAAGCGGGGAGCGTGCTTTCATCCCAACCTACACAATAGTCTTTCAAAAATGCTTCGTCAGTTAAGCCTTCTTGGATCATGACATAGCCGAGGGCAGCAACAAGAGCAGCATCAGTACCTGGATAGATAGGGATCCATTCTGCGCCTAGCGTCGTAACACTATCAGTACGGCGAGGATCAATGATGATGACCTTAGCTTTGCTTTTCTCTAGAGCATTCAGTGTTTCATAGAACTGGCCGCCACCGGACATACGTGTTTCTGCAAGGTTGTGACCAAACATGACAACTAAGTCAGAATTTTGAATTTCAGACAGCAAAGATTCTTCAACGCTACCATAAACATAAGGTGTGATTTCCATCAACTGAGCATAGGAATAGGTCCCATAGTCACCAAGAAATCCACCTGTTAGGCTAAGCAGACGTTTACAAGCTGCGCGACCATGCAAGTTTGCACCTGTCGAGCCCGTTCCATATTGATAGTAAATCGCGTCACTGCCGTAAGTATCAATGGTGTATTTGAGTTTTTCGGCAATAATAGTGGTTGCTTCATCCCAACTGATTTTTTTGAATTTTCCTTCCCCGCGTTTACCAACACGAACCATTGGATATTTTAAACGATCGGGATTATAGGTTTTCCAGCGCACTGAACGACCTCGTAAACAAGGGCGAATCTGATGCTCACCCAATGTTGAGTCGTCATACATGGTTTCATTTGAAATACGACTGATTACGCCATCTTTAACATGAACTTTGAGTGGACAACGACTCCCACAGTTGACTAAACATGCGCTATAGCTGATTTTTTCACTTATTTCATCAGGCATGATTTCTGGTGTTTTTGCTTGAGCAGCAAAAGGTAGAGTGATTGAGCCTGCAACAGCAGCAGCGGTTGCGACCGTTGCGGAGGATTGAATAAACTCCCTCCTGCTCAGTTCTCCAAAATGAGTATTCTTATTAGTTTTATGCATTGACATTGCCTATATGTAAAGTTCGAGATCACTTTCTTACTTTGTATGTTAAAAAAAGTAGCACGAAGGCAACATGACCTACATCAACAATCTCCTCGAAAAATTGAAGATAAATACTCGGTAGTATATTAATTTATAAGGTTTTTTTTTAGGAATCAGACTGAATAGTTGCATTTTAATTACCTATCGTTATATGATTTTTTATATAATGAAAGGAGGGAAGGGCAGGAAAAAGAGGGGTTGCCCCCTCTTTGAAATTACCACATAGGTAGTAACCTCATAAGTAATGCTAATTAATTACTAATGAGTATTGGGATTTTCTATTGTATGACCAATTGCACGCATATCGGTGCCTGTTGGTGATTGGTGAACACGTAAGTTAAATTGTGGCAAGATTGAGAATATATGATCAAAAATATCTGACTGTATACGCTCATAATCTACCCATGCCGTTGTGTTAGTAAAGGCATAGATTTCGATAGGGAGCCCATTAGAATCAGACTCAAGCTGTCTCACCATGATCGTCATCCCTTTATGGATATTAGGATGCGATTTCATATAAGCTTCAACATAAGCTCGAAAAGTACCAATATTAGTTAGCCTACGCTGATTCAGTGGTGTTGCCTTATCTTCTGGAATAGCAGCATTGAATACGTTAATTTCAGAAATTTTATTATCAATATACGGCTCAAGTAAATTGGCTTTTTCTAACGAGGTAATTTCATTATGTTCAAGAAAATGGATACTAGAGGTATCTAAGCGGACGCTACGTTTAATACGACGGCCACCTGAATCGGTCATGCCTTTCCAGTTTTTAAATGAGTCTGAAATTAAGGCATAAGTTGGGATTGTAGTAACGGTATTATCCCAGTTACGTACTTTCACAGTCGTTAATCCTATATCAACCACTGCGCCATCAGCACCATATTTTGGCATTTCCAGCCAATCACCAATATTGACCATGTTGTTAGCAGAAAGCTGAATCCCAGCGACAAGCCCCATGATTGGATCTTTAAAGACCAACATCATCACGGCAGTCATTGCGCCTAAACCACTTAATAAAATCAGAGGGGATTTTCCAATGAGCAATGCAATGATCATAATTGCTATGAGCACGGTTGCAATAAGCTTAATACTTTGGAAGATCCCACGTAATGGCAGGTGTGCTGTTTTTGCTGCGCGTTGCAAGACACTGAGCAAAATATCGAGGATAGAATAGAACGTCAATAAACCGAAAAGTAAACACCAGGCTTGAGAGGCAACATTTAATACCTGCTGTGCTGTTGAATCTGCATGTAACCAAAGTGTGGATTGAATATTAACCACGACACCTTGGATAATAAATGCAATACGATTAAATAGATTGAATTGGGTTAATTGGCGTTGCCAGCCAGTGCTCTTTTGCTGACCACTTTTCGTGACACGCGGCAGAATAATTTTGTGTAAGACAAAATGCAGAATTAAGGCGACAACAAGGATTAAGCCTAGAACAATTAAAAGTGAAGCAATCTCGGCATAATCTTGATTAAACTGGCGTACCCAGTCAAGCAGTTGCTGCTGCATGTGTTCTCCTTCTTTATTATTTGAACAATTTTCGCTAGAAATGAATCTGTTACAAATACGACAGTAACATATATTTAACGCCGGCTCATTATTAAGAGTGTAAAAAACTGTGATAGACAAAAACACAAGGTTAAAATATAAAGTGCAATACATGCATCAGATATAAGTTAAATATAAGCTAATAAATCAGAAGATTATAAATACACTAGGGGCTGTTTATCTTTGAAGGTCAATTTTTATTCGAATTACACGTCTTTAGTTAAGACAAAAAGCAGCAAGGCAAGAGCCGCTCAACACAGCGAAAAATCACATTTAATCGAACCCGAAGGGCGCTTTCCTTGACGGTTTAGGGTTGTAATGTAACCTCAATAGAAGACATAATGAAAGAGGGTCGAGCGATTTCTCAAGCATAATGGTAAAGATTGAGACGATGAATAATGTATTTGAATAAAAAACAGCCTTAATGTTTAAGGCTGCATTGCAAAAAGAGCATAGAACGCTAAAGATGAGATAATAAAAAAGCTCGGTATTACATAAAACGTTTAGCAAGTAATTCAATCACTTCTTGAACATTGCTAATGAATTCTTTGATGCTATTCATGGAAACTCCAAAAGTTAAAAGTGTGATCCAGATCACTTGCGGGCATTCTAGCTTTTGGGAGTATAAAGTCAAGTAGGTGACTAAATATTATTTTAATGATTAAAATTTATTTGATGGCGAGAATTGTTTACACGTAAAGCTCGCTCGCCATCAAAAGTCATCATTATTTGTTAGTATTCTTCAAGGCACCAGCAAGCAAGAATAAATTGAAAGAGCTAAATAGCAATTCAATACCAATAAATAAGGTTAGTAAGGTGATTGAAGTTTGTGCATTACCGCTCAACAGCATATAGGCTATGATTAAATCTAAAACCCCAATTAGAATATTCATCGAGCCTGCTGCAGTGCTGATAACTTTAAAGCCAATGAAAATTCGAATAACCCCACCAATAATAAATAAAATAGCTACAAAAATAGCGAGGAAGAGTAAGCTTTGTAAAGGGTCTGTAATGAATGCGTAGCCTAGAATGAGATAAGCAATGCCTGTAACTACGCTAAAAAATACCGAGACACCAGAATATAATCGGTTGAAAATTAGATTAAGAATTATTGCAACACCACTGATTACGAGCATGACACCAATCAATGAGCTGAATGCAATTCCTGAAATAATGGGATTGGTAATACAAACGATACCACCAATAAGCAGTAAAAAAGCGACAAGATAAATAATTGTCCTATGACCTTTTAATTGTGAGTCAGCAAGACTGGTAAGTCGATTAGGGTTTAGATTAAGCATAACTAACTCTCCCTTAAGTCAAATAAATATTGTTGAGTAAGTTGATGTAAATTAATACTAAATATACCCATCATACTTCAAATTGCTGTGAACTAAGATTGTCGGCTATATGCAATTGGAATTATGTTAGGTATAGACCATAAAGATTTAATTCAACATCGATTTCATAAAAATAGCAACATTCCTGCTATTGATATTAGGCTATATTTTAAAAAAATTCATTATTATTGAATGAACAGAAAATTAATCATGTATTAATGGTCAGTTAATCAATAGTTAAGGTAGAATGCCAGAAAAATATAATGAAGTACTTATAAATTTTATAGGTTAGCGTTGTTGTGTTTAACCGATCTATTTTGAACTTACGAATTTAAAAAGGAAAAAAGCGTATGATTACGTATGTTAATGGTCAGTTTCTCTCAAAAGAACATGCAGTTGTGTCCATTTTCGATCGCGGATTTTTATTTGCAGATGCCGTTTATGAAGTGACTACTATTATTAATGGTCGGCTAATTGATTTTAAAAATCATATGGCACGTTTGCGACGTTCATGTAATGAATTACAATTATTACTACCTTTTACTGAAGACGAGTTATTAACAATACATCAACATCTCATTGAGAAAAATGATTTGAATGAGGGACTTATATATTTACAGCTTACCCGTGGAAATGCAGGGCATCGTGATTTTTTATTTCCGAATAAAACTATCGAGCCGACGTTAGTTATCTTTACTCAACATGCCTCAATTATTGAAAACCCTAAAGCCAAAACAGGGATCAAAGTTGTAACGTGTGAGGATATTCGCTGGCAGCGTTGTGATATTAAAACGGTTGCATTGCTTGCTGCGTCATTGGCAAAACAATATGCCTATTCACAAGGTGTTGATGATGCATTATTTGTTAAAGATGGACTAATCACGGAAGGCAGCTCTAGTAATTTTTTTATTGTCACTTCAGATAATAAAATCAAGACTCGTGGTTTAAGTCATGAAATATTATCAGGGATTACTCGGCAAGCAATTCTAGCCTTTGCTAAAGAGCAGCAACTTATAATTGAAGAAAACGCATTTAGTATCGAAGAGGCCATAACTGCGAAAGAAGCTTTTATGACATCAGCAACTTCTCTCGTTTATCCTATTGTGGAGATTGACGGTCAAAAAATAGGAGAGGGAAAGCCGGGCTTATTGGCAAGCCGGCTTCGAAATATTTATATACAGGCAATGTCAGTGTAGTGATGAATTAGCCAATTTAAAATTACTCAATATTTCCTTGCAAAAAATCTGTGAGCGAGGAAATTTTGGCCATTCCTTGTAAAGCTTCCATACTTTGCTGGTGTAATTCCAATGTGTCTGCCGAACACAGGTCTTCAATAACGGTAACGTGATAGCCTAAATCGTGAGCTAAGCGAACACTGCTTTGAATCGTCATCAATGAACTGACGCCACCAAAAATCACATGGTTAATATTATTTTCTTCTAGCCATTGATTTAATTTATTCCCTGCAAATGCGCCGACACCTTTTTTAACCATTACTAAATCGCGAAATTGGACGTCGAGTTCACTCACCCAATCGCAGCCTGTACCGCTTAATTTCAGAGCACCAAACTCTTTTATCTTGTGAAACATTGGTGAGCCTGCAGGTATATCGTGGTAATCATCAGCAAAGCCGACTTTCACCCAGATTACTGGTATCTTGTGCTCACGAGCGAAAGCAGCAGCTTGATTCGAATTGCTAATAACATTGCGCTCATAAGCTTGCTGATGAGTATTTTTTGATAAGCTATTTTTACCAACGATATCTTCAATAAGATCAATAATAATTAATACTTTAGGCATGGATTTTCCTTTAAATAAGATGAGCAATTGCACTTAACATGCAGCAAATTATCGAGGCGATAAGTACGTTCATTGAGCTTGTTTATAGGAATAGCGCTGTTTTTGTCTATATGCAACTTGAATTTTTAAGGCATAACTGTATAGGGACTAATTATAGCGTTAAAACGCTATACACTTAAAACTATTGTTGACTGTTTAATTGATTTAAAAAGGATTAATGTAAATCAATAATAAAGCCAACCCCTTTTTTTTCAAGCCCTTCAGTGACGCGGATAGTCGCGTCGATTTTTGTAGCTAAATTATGAACAATTGAAAGACCCAGCCCACTGCCTATTTCAGTCGTACCAGGAACGCGATAAAAACGAGAAAAAATAAGTTGTCGACTTTCTTCAGGTATCCCCCGACCATTATCTTGTACTGTAATCGTGGCACCGTAAGGCGATAAATCTTTAATTGTTATTTTAATTTTACCCTTGCAACTACTGTATTTAATCGCATTTTCCAAAATATTGGTAAAAATTGTTGTTAGTACAAGTTTGTCAGTAGTGATTAATACCGAGTCTGGACTTTGTAATTCGATATCAATGTCTTGATTAATGGCGTGAGGGACGTGTAATGAGATGATATGAGAAATTACTCCAGATAGGTCAAATTGCTGCTTATTGAGTGAGAAGTCATCTGCTTCTAATCTCGCTAAATCAATTAATTGGTGAGAGAGCAATGCTGCTCGATTAAGCGTTTCTTGCATATCTTTAACAATTTCTTCTTTCTCTTTGACATTCTGTATTTGCATTAATAAATGGAGTTGGGCAATCACAGCGGCTATCGGTGTTCTTAATTCATGTGCTGCATCAGCCATAAAGCGTTTTTCACGCTGATTAGCCGATTCAACTCGAGCTATTAAATTGTTGATGGCCGTAATAATAGGTCGAAGTTCTTTATATTGTTGCTTCACATCTATGGGGGTTAAATTACCTGGCTGGCGGCTTGAGATAATCATTGCAGCTTGTCTTAGAGGTCGTAGACTGAAGTATGCTGTAATGATGATTGCAATCAACATAAGCCCTAAAATAAATAATAATGGAATTGCGGTTCCTTCAGCGGGACTTCCAATCATTGATATCCGATCTGAATACGACTCTGCTAGAATGACTTCAAAGGTTCGTTTATTATTCCACACACCAGTAAAGTGCCAATCAGGGTACCTAGCTTTAAGTTCCTCGAATAAAATATTTTTTGGAATATCAACTCTATCACTATTGCTATATAGGGTATCCCCTTGGCTATTACGAACAATCATAAAGGGTTGATAAGAAACATCTAAGCCATTTTCCATCGCATCCGTATACATTTTTTGCAACGAAGCAGCAATGCCTTTGAAATATTCAGCGTTATCCGATACCACATTTAAGGAATCAACAAAGCCTTGAGTAACAATTTTTTGCTGTTGATTAAAATCATCATTTACATCAGGTAAGTAAAAAAATTTTAGCCATCCAACCAGTAACATCCATAGTAAAAAAACAGAGCTTATCTGTAAGAAAAAAGTATAAATAAAAAAGGATTTAACTTTCACTTGATTGTGCTTCTTTTTTTAGTAAATAACCGATGCCGCGGATAGTAATGATGCGATCTTTACCTATCTTACGACGTAAATTATGAATATGAACCTCAAGTGAGTTACTTTCTACTTTATCATTCAAACCGAATAAGCGTTGTTCAAGATCCGCTTTCCGGACCACATTGTCGGCATTTTTCATTAACTCATATAATAGTTGATACTCTTTACCTGAAAGTAACAGCAATTGTTCATTTAAAGAAATTTGGTGATTAATAGGATTTAATTGCAAATTATCTAACTTCCAAATTTCGGATGAAAAACCTGCCATCCGCCGACTAACAGCTTTTACACGTGAGATTAATTCAGGCATTGCAAAAGGCTTAGTTAAAAAATCATCTGCTCCAGAATCTAAACTCGATACAAGATTGTCCATCTGATTTCTAGCCGTTAAAATAATAATTGGAATTGATTGCCCTGAGTTACGCCACGCAATTAATTCGTTACCACCGTCACCATCGGGCAAACCTAAATCAAGTAGCATTAAATCAAAATTACGTGAATTAAGTTGTTGTTTAGCATCACAAAGAAGTCTAACCCAAAGTGGATTAAATCCAGCAAGCTCTAAACCTCGGCATAGAGCTTTTCCAAGCTGAAGGTCATCTTCGACTAATAAGATATTCATTTTGTAACCTCTCTAGCGCGTAGTATAGGTAGGTAATTTTTACCCGACAATATAACTGAAACGGATTTTACGCGAGATTTAATAATCTCTTAAGGTTGAGTTAAGTAGTTTTTAAGGTATGAAATAGTAATCGGGTTACTATTTTAATATTGATTAAGTTACATGAATAACGAAAATGAAAGTACAAGTGATTGGGATTTCCTCATTGGTAGCTATTGCTGTCATCTCCCTGATACTAATGAGTAATAACTTTAATAAATCAATAAAAGCAATTATGTCAAACATTAAGCTAGAGACCATGATAACTTGTTTAGAGGCAGAAAAATGTATGACTAACGAAAAATTTGCGTATGCTCCCCAAAAAGAACTTAATCTAAAAAAAGAGATAAAATCTTTTATTAGGAAAAAATTTATGAATAAAGTAATTTAAGCATACAATAAAGTGATTAAATCAATAGGTTAATTTTATTTTTTAAAATTCATTTTTAATGTACAGTTACAGAAAAGCATAGTGGGATTATGTAAGCTTAAATAAGAAGACTACGCTAAGATATAACCATTTTATTATTAAATAAAGGAATACTAAGTCAAACTAACGTGATATTCCTTTACTTTTAATGGTGTTATTCTGTTCTGCGCAACTAAATCAGGACACTTTTCTTAAGGAATTTTGTTCATACTCAATTGGGGACAGATCACCGTTGGCAGTATGAAACCTTTCTAGGTTGTAATAGCGCATATACGCGATAACATCTTCTTTCATCTGTTTCCGAGTCGGCTGAGGGATTTTCAGTACCCAATCGTGTTTTAAACTGCCAAAAAATCGTTCTACAACGGCGTTATCCCAACAGGCTCCAACATCACCCATGCTTGCCCTAATACCATAGCTTGTTAGCAAGCGGCGATATCGCTTACTCGTATATTGAGAGCCTCTATCACTATGAAAGACTAAGCCTTTTTCGGGCTGGCGTAAGTTATACGCTTTCATCAAGGCTTTACTGACTAAATCTGCCGTCATTCGTTTATCGATATGCCAACCCACAATACGGCGTGAGTATAAGTCCATCACGATGGCTAAATACATCCAGCCTTCCCCTGTTTTTAAATAGGTCACATCACCCGCCCACACTTCGTTAGGTGCGTGAGGATTAAAATTTTGATTGAGCAAATTATCGGCTACGGCATCACTGTGTTTGCGTTTTGTGGTGACTTTGTAAGCAACGCGCTGAGTGACGACTAGGCCAAGCTGAGCCATTAGCTTTTGAACGCCATAAGCACTCACGCTAAAGCCCTCTTTGCATAACCGTTTACGTAACGTTCTATAACCTAAGCTATTTCGACTCTGTTCAAAGATAGCTTTGGCTCTGCGGTACAGGCTAAGTTGTTCTGCGGTGATCAATTTTGCTGGGCGTTTAAGCCAAGCATAGTAGGCAGAACGACTTATTTTCATTAACTTGCAGAGCTTCAGCACGGGAAACTGTGAAGATAATTGCTTAATCGTTTTAAACGCTACTTGGTTTCCTTTAGCAGGAGGGCGCTGGCTTTTTTTAGGATCTCTTTCTCCATCCTAAGTTCTTTATTTTCTTTTCGAAGCCTTAATAGCTCAGTTCTCTCATCGGCATTCAAGCTGCTACCGGATTGTTCAGCATCGAATTTTGCTTTCCAGTTATAAAGTAATTTATCGGTGATCCCTAATGAAGCTGCCGCTTTTGGGACGCTATAACCTTGTTCGGTGACTAATGCGACCGCTTCTTGCTTAAACTCAGTAGTATAAAACCTGTTTGTTCGTTTTTTCATTTAACACCTCAATAATTGGATTATATTCCATTATTAAAGTGTCCTGTTTGATTAAAGCAGATCATTCTTCTGTATTTTTTTCAGGAAGCCAACCATCATCCAGCCAAATTTCTTCTAGTAGTTCTTCAATTCGTTTTTTATCTTCCGCTAATTTGGTTCCAGAAATATTAATGTGTTGACCAGAACTAAAAGCAACACGAGTAATCATGTCTGGATATTGTGGGGTGAGTTTACGCGCTATCTCAGACTCAAGGGCAAGCATAACCGTCTCACTTGGTTTTTGTGGGGCATTTTTATCAAATAAAATTTCAATGCGTAACATGATAACCTCTACCGAATACTGTATTCATATACAGTATTTTTAGATTGAGACAGGAATAAAGTCAATATCATAATGATAATATTTTTTTAAATATTAAAACATATTAATCTGCAAAACATGACGCTATTTTTTATTAAAATGAAAACAATAGGTTAGCCGTTTTTATTATTGAATGAAGCAATAAAAACAAGTTGTCAGTAAAGAGATATTAGGTATGCTAAGTGAGCATTCAATAGAATTATGATGGATTTAAAGCACCATGTTGACAGTAAAAAGATTAATAAGCAAAGATACGACAGAAATAGATAACATTAATTACCTCTATGACACCGCATTTCCTGAGTATGAAAAAAGAAGTTATCAAGGCCGCCAAAGCATACTAGGCCATGAAGATTATTATTTATACTATTTTTCTGATAATGGTATTTTTGTTGGTTTCGTTGGAAGCTGGAAAATAGATGATTTTTATTATGTAGAACATTTGGCCGTCTCGCCTGAATTAAGGGGTAAAGGCTATGGACAGAAAGTATTAAAACTATTTAGTAAGCAAGTCAAAAATATTATCTTGGAAATTGACCCAATTATTGATGAAGTAAGTCAAAAGCGGTTACGATTTTACCAACATTGTGGCTTTAAGCAAAATGAGTACGAGCATGAACATCCATGCTACCATTCTGAGTATGCGCCACATCAGCTTGAGATACTCAGCTTTCCTGTTCAAATAAATCATGAAATTTATCAGCAATTTAATGAAAAGTTGAAGAATGTTGTGATGCATCCCGATTTACTTTAAAGACAGCGATCAATGTTCTGTTATAGCTGACATATTTCAGGAGCTTTTTTTATTCTGAGCTATCCGGATATAGTGTGAATGAATATTTGATGAGGATAGCTAGATGATTATAGCGAGCTGTTACTGCTCCTAAAAATAGTAAACTCTCATTTAAATAATTTAAGAAGAGGTCAATAATGCAAAATTCTATTTTTGGCGGGTGTCTTTGTGGTCAAATTCAATTTGAGGCTAAAGAACCTACAAATATTCATTCTTGCTCTTGCGCTATCTGCCAAAAACATACTGGTTCGCAAGCCGCCGTCTGGATAGAGTTTCAGGCGGCTAATGTGAAATGGATAGGAGAGGGGGGTAAGCCTGCGATTTATCGCTCATCAGATTATTCTAGTCGTGCTTTTTGTTCTCAGTGTGGTAGTTCTATTGGTGCCATAGATGATGCTCCTACTGTCGCTTTATTGACGGGGATTATCAACAAGAGCAGTGACATGGAGATTATTTTAGAATCCCATTCATTTGCCGATGAAGCACCTTGCTGGTGGAGACGCTATTTTTCCTATAACACTCTTTCGAAGGATTAGGCACTTAACCTAGGTTTTATGACTAATTTATTAATCTCTCGACATTTATATGATTTATGCGATATCTAGACTAGACAGTCGAGGTTATAATTATTCAATTATGAATAATCAATTTAATATATTAATAAACTCTCGATAAAATGGAGTAAAATGATGTCGCAAAATATTTATGACGATCCATGTTTTTTTGCAGGTTACGCCACGCTTCCACGATCTGTTCATGGCCTTGAGGGAGCGCCTGAATGGCCTAAAATGCAAGAAATACTACCTTCACTGAAAGGTAAACAAGTTATCGATCTTGGTTGTGGCTACGGGTGGTTTTGTCGTTGGGCTCGAGCGCAACAAGCAGAGAATGTTATTGGAATCGATCTCTCAACAAAAATGTTAGAATGTGCGGTTGAGATGACACAAGATTATTCTATAACATACCAACAAGCAGATTTAGAAACACTGTCTTTATCCCCCGAGCAGACTGATCTGATTTACAGTTCATTAACGCTACACTATTTATCAGGTATTTCATCACTCTTATCTACTGTATATCAAGCCCTAAAGCCTGGCGGGATGCTGGTATTTTCTGCTGAGCATCCTATTTATACCTCACCAATTAATCAAACATGGTGTATTGATAATGAAGGAAATAAAGCATGGCCAGTGAATCAGTATCAAAAAGAAGGCGAACGCTTAAGTAACTGGTTTGCTGATGGTGTGAAAAAACAGCATCGAAAGTTATCAACATGGATTAATTTACTAATTAGCGCTGGATTTGAAATCATTGAAATGGATGAGTGGGGACCTTCAGCTGCTCAGATTGCAAAAAATCCACTCTTAGATGAAGAGAAAGAACGCCCAATGATATTTTTGATGAGTGTGCGTAAACCTCTCTGATAAATATCAACACTAAAGCAATTTTATAAGGTTTCTTCATGCTAATAAAAGGTCATTGATTTGTTTTACATTTTATATTGAGACGTTCTAGCATAGGTAGTAAGCGGTAATAATGTCTTTCATACATTAGATTTTGATGAGCCTACTTAGTGGTCCAAGTTAAACATGCTGGTATATCAGTTAAAATAATGTCATGAGTTGGCTAACTGGAATTTGATTTATCTTGGGTGAGATATGAATGCTATTTTTTAAAGGAATAAGGCGATTTTTTACGCAAAAATATAAAAAGAAGCACTACTAGAATAACGAGTATTAACCAAGTCAAATATGAATGAAATGGTAAAGCCAAAATCGCGGTACTGATAAAATAGCCAATTGAAACAATCACAATACCCCATAGAGCTCCGCCAACAATATTTAATATAAAAAATTTAAATGGATTAACTTTACTGGCTCCAATGATGATGGGGCCAATAGTTCTTAATCCATATGCGAATCGAATAGCGATAATAATGAAGTTTTCTCGTTGGCGAATAACTTGTTGTACTTTAACAATTTTATCTGAGTGGCGTCGAAATAGAGGTAGAATGCATTCACCAGCAATATAGCCGACAAAAAAGAGTACATTGTCACTGAATATCCCGCCTAGTGCTGCAAAAAATATCACCCATGGGTAGGATAATAATTGATTATGAGCCGCAACACCGGAAAGAAATGCTGCAGTTTCTCCCTCTATCATTGCACCAAAAAATGTTGCCCAGTACCCGTATTCAGTAATCCAACGGGTGAGTTCTTCTGTCATATATTGCAGTTTATCCCGAGTGATTTAAAAACAAACTAGCTGATATGTTAATACATAATCCTAATATAGTGATATTGAAAATAAAAGAAATATTACTTTTATTCAATTTTATTTTTAATATTGGTATTTGGCATAGCGTATATTTTTCTATGAAAATATCGACTGACTTAGGATGTTCTTATGACTGGAGAGCCACATCCTTTCAATAACCAATTGGTCACCTCAGACGAGCACAGTGAGATTGTTATTTATACATAATACCTCAAGCACTTCGACTTATTACAAAACGCTGCACGGTTTGATGTCTTAAATAGATACTGAATTGATGTGCGTGTAAACATGCCAGAGCAATTTATCTACAATCAAAAGTAAGTTACAGTAGAGCGACATACTAAGGAAGAGACAGAAAAGGCAGGGAAATAATAAAATGCAGCAGTTTACCCCTGAGTATCAATTCAGGGGGAACTTGATTACGCTTTAGGGTCATTACCAAATTTATTGATACCTTTAGTTCCATCTAGGCACATGAAAACAAAAATAACAATGCCGCCAAACGGAATAAACGAAATAAGATACCACCATCCCGACTTGTCAGTATCATGCAAGCGCCTGACCGTCACTGCAAGGCTAGGAATAAATATTCCCAGTGCATAAATTATTAATACAACAAAGGCAGCCATGCCTAAGCCGCCGATATCTCCGGTATAGCGATCAAGAGATGACATCACAAGACCATAAAGAACTACCAAAATAATAATATTGACAAGTGAAAACATCCAATATTCTTTTCTGCGAGCTCGCCCTGAAAAGTTAGCGTAATTATTTTTTAATACTTCCAAATACCAATTCATTATTATGTTCCTAGATTTTAATTGTAAAAAAGGCAATTTACGTTAAGTTCGAAATAAGTCAAATGAAAAAGTATTATAATTTATGTCAGTAGATACACATAAAGATCATTTATTTATCAACATATTCTAGAGTCTTAGCCTATGCGACTTTGGTCGCCAGCATCAAATACTAAGGTAGACCGCAAACATGAATAAAAGGAGGTTGAATATAGGCTTGAAGAAGGGTAAAGGCATATGAAATTATGCTGACGATTTTGTGCCAAATTTCATGCACAAAAAAAACAACCATAACCGGTTGGTTTCTCTATAAAAAGTTGGTCGGCATGATAGGATTTGAACCTACGACCCCCGACACCCCATGACGGTGCGCTACCAAGCTGCGCTACATGCCGAATATAGATTAATAGTACTCATTTAACCTACAAAAGCAAGAGTTGAACTATACGACAGATTGATTTTTATACATTAATTTTCATTAAACCGCTTAAGCTCTGTGAAGATTTTCAACAACTGAGCAAGGTCGGGCTTCTGATCTTTAACTTCATTGCCTTGTAAGTCATAGATATTAAATTGACCATTACTATCCATATACAATGTTGCGTCTTTCGTTGTGATTACGACATCATGATCGCCACCCGTAATCACCCACGGATACTTGCGTTCAGTGCTAAATAAATCTTCGCCTTGGCTATACTCATTAGGTGAATTAGATACATGAAGTAATCGTTGCATGATTGTTGTTAGTACATCTTGATGACTAGTCAATTTATTAATTTGTTGGCTTGGTGTATTTGGCCAGTATATAAATAGTGGAACTTCCATTTTTTCACGGTCAAAACGCTTATTGCTGAACCAGTCTGCAGTTTCAGACTTATCAGCACCGTTATAATTGGCAGTGAATACCACAATAGTATTTTTTAAACGATCTTCATTAACGAGTGTTTCAACAATCTGATTGATTTGCTCGTTAGTCTGTTTACTACCCGGTTTACCTTTAATGTTCAAGAAAGAGAACCAAGGTGATTCATTTTTCAAACTGCTCAGCCACGTGCGCCATTGTGTAATTGTTTGTTCATCACTATCGGCGGCTTTAGTAGGTAAAGAGTAATCAGCCAAAATAGCTTGACGGAATAGTGGCGAATTAAAGCCATCAGTTGAAAATAAACCAAATTGATAGCCTTGATGTTGTAATGCTTCAATAAGTACTGAAGCATGTCTCTCATTAAGAATATTATCAAGATAGCTAGCAGAAATTCCATAGAATAAGCCAAATAGTGCAGTATCGTTACGTAATCCCGTTGTATAATGATTCGTAAATTCAGTGCTTATCCCTTTAAAATTTACTAGAGATGGCATGCTATTTTGCTGTGTTTTATCCCCTAAATCATCAACTACAACCAATAACAAGTTATAGCCAATACCTTGGTCATAGTAACTAAGTGGTTTCAACGGATATTGCAGTTTTAATGCCGTTGGACTACCTTGCTGGAATACCCGATTTTGATGCTCTGACAAATCTAAAAGGCCATACTTGTCGAGTAGTTTCCTTGCCGTCATTGGTTGTGAGAGCGGGTAATTGTATCGCTGCATAGTAATTGGGCGATAGAAATTAGCATCTGACCAAGCATACATCAAATGTGACATGATAAAGGAAACAATAAATAGACCAGCAAGTGGTTTACCGAAAGTTTGTCGATTAAGGCTGCGTAATTTTTGCCAACTCCATGTTGCAAATAACATTTGAACAAGAAAGATGATGGGGATGGCGATAAACATCAATTGCCATTCACGTGCCATTTCGCCTTTATCAGGATTGATGACAAGATCCCAAACTTGAGGCGTTAGATGCAGGCCAAACTGGCTAAAAACTCGGATATCAAAGATTAATAATGTAGTACCTGCAGTAGCAAGGGCAACACATATCAATCTCAGTAATCGCTGAGACATGACAATAAAGGTCAATGGAAAGACAATCAGTAAGTAGCAGGCAAATACCACAAAGCTAAAATGGCCTATCCATGCGACGAAGGCGAAAATACGCCCGACTAAGGTGTCGGGCCAATCAAAAATAAACAGGTAGCTACTACTAAGCACAAGGCTAAGCAGTATATTAAAAAGTGCAAACCAGTGCCCCCAACTGATCATTTGAGAGACTTTGTCACGGTAGCGCTGATGGGTGACCATACTGTTTATTTCATTAATTTATTAGTGAGAATGATCTTCTTTAACAGAAGACAGCAAAGCATTGGCAAAAGAGTCCGCAATCATTTTACGCTGTGCTGGAGCAACAGATGTATTGAGTAGATTGGTAACCATGTTGCCTAACACCATAAGTGAAAGATCTACAGGAGTATGATTTTTTTCTAACACGCTGACAAGTTCAGCAAGCAAAGTTTCAACTTTCTCATCACTATAGCGAGACGACTGTGGCATAAATTCTGGCATCCTAAATAAGTAAAAGCCCGTCTATGATAGCGTATAGCGTAATGTTTTTCTTCTATCTTCTAAAGAAATTTATGTTTGAATGATAATAATGGTTATTAAAACTATTTGCATGAATATTAGTTATGCACTAATACGCAAAAATGACGGTTTCAGTTGCAGATAAATACTATCGGTGTTTGAATACGCGCGACAATATTTCTGCTTGAACAAGGAGCCTACAATGAGTCTGGAAATTACCCAGATCGCTTTACATCAGTTGATTAAACGCGATGAACAGACACTCGAAGTGATGTTACGTGATTCTTTACTGTCAACTGATAACGTTGTGCAAGACATGATGGCAGAATTACATCGCGTGTACAGCGCAAAAAGTAAAGCTTTTGGTGAGTTCAATGAAGAGAGTGAACTGGCTGATGCATTAAAACTATTACGCAAAGGCGACGAAGAGTTTTTAGGATTTAGTCGTGCGATGACCGTGCGTTTAAAAGATGAGCTAGCAAAATATCCCTTTGCAGAAGGTGGGATCGTATTGTTTTGCCAATATCGCTACCTTGCTGTTGAATACTTACTGATTGCAGTACTGAGTAGTTGTGACAGCATGTTTGTCACAGATAGTTTAGATTTAGACACTACGCATTACTTAGATATTCCACACGCTGATATTGTTGCGCGTATCGATTTAACCGAATGGGAAACTAACCCAGAATCAACGCGTTATTTAACCTTTTTAAAGGGTAGAGTCGGACGTAAAGTTTCTGATTTCTTTATGGATTTTCTTGCAGCATCTGAAGGTTTGAATGCAAAAGTCCAAAATAAAGGCTTAGTACAAGCCCTTGATGATTTTTGTGACAATGCCCAGATGGATAAAAATACGCGTCAAGCCTATCGCCAACAAGTACATAGCTATTGTACTGAGCAAATGCAATCTGGTAAAGAGATTGAACTTCAAGAGCTTTCTAAAGAGTTGCCGATGGTTGAAGAACAAACATTTGGTGACTTTGCTCGTCAAAACGATTATCAATTAGCGGAAAGCTTCCCTGCGGATAGAGGAACGTTAAAACAGCTGACCAAATTTTCGGGGAGTGGCGGTGGGATAACGATCAGTTTTGATGCAATGCTGATGGGGGAGAGAATTTTTTGGGACCCAGTGACTGATACCTTAACGATCCGTGGTACTCCACCCAACTTACGCGACCAACTCCAGCGTAGGAATGGTAAATAATTTATCGTTAGAAATAAATAACGCCGCAATTGCGGCGTTATTTACTCGGCGTCCCGAAAATTCTAAAGCTCGGCTTGTGGCTTTAATTAAACGCGCAGGAAGTCAATGTGCGTCACTTTTGGTTTGAACGGGTGACGTTGAACGGCCTGAACTTTGACTTGAGTTTCTTTACCATCGATAACCAGATTCAGAACTTCGTAAAATTCTGCTTTACCTTCTTGGTTAATAACTTCATCGTGGTTCAGAGTAACAGAGACAGCTTCTTGGTTGCCACCGTAAACGATAGCTGGAAACTTATTTTCTCTGCGCAGGCGGCGGCTCGCACCCTTGCCCTGCTCTTTACGTGCAATTGCATTGATAGTTAACATTACTATTTCTCTATAAAAGAAAAAATAAAATCCTGCTACAGGCGACCCAGCAGCAGGTTCGATATTTGGCTAAGTGATAAAAAGTTCGCAAAAGCGATACACCTAGGCGGGCGGTATTTTAACGAAAAATGACCTCTACAGCAATCATAATCTCATATTTACTAGGAATAGGGCTGTTATACCTCAATTTTTTTGGTTAGAAATAATATCTGCAACTTGAATAATTGTAATAGCTGGGACTATCGTGATCGCACAGATTATTAGTGTTATATCGGCAGAGTTATCTTAGGTATAAAGTTGGTCCGCTACGCGAAAACGACCTTGGTAATCGAATATTTTTTGCCGAATTTCCCAGAAACTCTCTTTTTTACGTGCAACAATAAATTCGGGATAACGTAGTAACGCTTGTTGAGCAATAATGTCATTAGCTGTTGACCAAGTAAAAGGAACACCGGGTACCCGATGATGCTCACGTAAAAAACGATGTTCAAAAGCACGGCGTTGAGCAGGAGTATGAAGGCGAAAGCGTTCGGAAACTGAGGTACCATCTTCGTCATAGTAGTTGATTTTTAACCATTCACTTTTTGAGTCAGAACCCGTGGTGAGTTCCATACCGCCACAACGCAAAATGAGAGCATCTTTTAACTTAAGAGCCGCTTTTAACATGTCATCTGGATCTGATAATACTTCATCGCATTTCTGGCAGCGGCGTGCTGCAATATCATTTTCAGTTCCACAGTGGGGGCATTGTTTGAAGCGAAAACGAAACTCACATTGCTGTTTTTGACCTAGATTGTTTTCTTCCCAACTCTGGCAGCGACGGCCGAAGTGTTCAATAATTTGTCCGTCTTCTGTACATTTACCCCAAAAAGTATTAGCGAATTGACACAAGGGACAAAATACTTGAACAGGAACATTATTTGAATTGGGTTTATTAGTACCAACCTCCGGGTGAAATAAATCGTGGGGATTACCCGCGTAATCTAAAATAAGACATTGAGTTTTACCTGGGGATAAGCGTAGCCCTCGTCCGACGATTTGCTGATATAAACTCACTGATTCGGTTGGACGTAAAATAGCGATAACGTCAACATGAGGTGCATCGAAACCTGTAGTAAGGACAGAAACGTTGACTAAAAAATGAAATTGTTTATTTTTAAATTTTTGAATTATTGCTTCACGGTCAGTCGCGGGGGTATCGGCAGTGACTAGGGCTGCTGTTAGAGCGGGTAGGTAACCTAAGATCTCTTTAGCATGTTCGACTGTGGCTGCGAAGATCATGCAACCTTGCAAAGGTAAAGCGTACTCGACTATTTGAGCCACAATTTTAGGTGTAATGCGTTTTTGTTTTGTGATTGAGAGGTTTAATTGATGTTCATTGAAGATGCCTGAAGAGCTTAGGGTAACTTGGCTAAAGTCATACTGTAAAACAGGCATGTCGAGTCGTTCAGGTGGAACTAAGAATTGGTTTTTGATCATGTAATGCAAAGGTAGCTCATAGATACATTCACGAAAAAAGCATTTTTCATCACCCTTGACCATTCCATGATAGTGATATTGATAAATCCAGCCAGAACCTAGTCGATAGGGGGTTGCCGTGAGCCCTAATATTTTCAAGGCTGGATTATATTGACTCAGTCTATTGATAATTTGCTGGTATTGGCTTTTTTCATTCAAACTAATGCGATGGCATTCATCAATAATCACAAGCGAAAAGTTATCATTAAAACTATCAAGATTACGTGCGATAGATTGTACGCTACCAAAGACTACTTTACTTCGTGATTCTTTACGGTTTAATCCAGCCGCAAAAATATCAGCTTCGAGGCCATAAGTAAGATACTTAGCGTGGTTTTGCTCGACAAGTTCTTTGACGTGCGCAAGGACAAGTACGCGTCCTCTTGCCAACCTAGCAAGTTCAGCAATAACTAAGCTTTTACCTGCGCCAGTCGGGAGAACAATGACGGCTGGCTCTTTATGTTGACGAAAGTAGCGAACAGTCGCATCCACGGCTTCTTGTTGGTATGGACGAAGAACAAAGGGCATATTATTTAGTATTAATTCGTAATAGTGAGTGGGTAAAATGTGAAATTTAAGTTAACACAATCGGTTGACCTAAAAACAGTGGTTAACAGTCTGCTGCTACCACTTATGATTAGTTATTGATATAATAAAAGATGTGAACATAATCACAATAACCTTTCTATTTTTTATTTCTAACAACTTGACTGCCTTTGTGCGCCAAGTTGCTAATCCATCAAGTTAAGAGAATTTATGCGACTGGATAAGTTTTTGTCCCAGCAATTAGGGATTAGCCGGAGTCTCGTAGCTCGTGAGCTACGTGCCGGAAGAGTCACTATCGATGATGAAATCGTAAAATCAGGTTCTGTGCAAGTTAGCGCTGATCAATCAGTGGCTTATGAGGGTAGTATATTAGTGCATGTAACAGGACCACGCTATTTTATGTTACATAAGCCTGAAGGCTATATTTGCTCAACAGAAGATCCAACTCACCCAACGATTCTCTTTTTTATTGATGAGCCACTCGCTGACAAATTACATTCAGCAGGGCGTCTTGATATTGATACAACAGGGTTAGTTCTTTTGACTGATGATGGTCAATGGTCACATCGAATTACATCACCTAAGCACCATTGCGAAAAAACCTATCGAGTAGAGTTAGAAAACGAAATTGCTGATGATGTCGCTAAACGTTTTGAAGAAGGGGTGATGTTAAATGGTGAAAAATACCCAACTAAACCTGCTCAACTAGAGATCATTACACCAAAAGAGGTGTTACTGACGATTAGTGAAGGTCGATATCACCAAGTGAAAAGAATGTTTGCTGCAGTAGGAAACCATGTTTGTGGGCTGCATCGTGAGCGAATTGGTGATATCTGGCTTGATATTGACCTCGCACCTGGTGAGTACCGTGAACTAACAGAAGACGAAATCAATAGTATTACGGTTCCACGCTAATAATTAAAGATGTAGGAGTTTAAAGAGTGCAACAGCAGCGGTCATCCTATTTAGGTTTGATATTAATTTTGGGGCTACTGTCAATGCTAATGCCTTTAGCGATTGATATGTACCTACCTAGCTTCCTGGTTATGGGCGAATACTTCAATGTTGATGAAGGCCGTATCCAGATGACGCTGAATAGTTATATCTTTGGTTTTGCGATAGGGCAGCTATTTTATGGTCCAATGGCTGACAGTATTGGACGTAAGCCAGTTATTTTAGGTGGTGTAATCGTTTTTGCTATCGCATCTGCTGCTTGTGCTCTCGCAGAAACGATTGATTCTCTCATCTGGTTTCGTTTTTTACATGGCTTTGCTGCTGCGTCAGCCAGCGTTGTGATTAACGCATTAATGAGGGATATGTTTACGCGTGATGAATTCGCGCGAAGTATGTCTTTCGTTGTCCTTGTGATGACCATAGCACCGTTGCTTGCACCTATTTTGGGTGGGGAAATGATGCGTTGGTTTTCATGGCATGCGATTTTCTGGAGTATCTCAATCGCCGCAGTGATTGCAGTTGTTTTGGTGAGTTTCTTTATTCGAGAAACATTACCTGCTGAAAAACGCCAGCCGTTTCATTTCGGCACTACTTTAAGGCAATTTGCAACGTTATTTCGAGCTAAGCAAGTTCTTTTCTATATTCTTGCGAGTTCGTTTTCATTTGCGGGTATGTTCTCGTTTTTAAACGCTGGGCCTTTTGTTTACATCGAGCTTAACGGTGTTTCTCCCCAAGATTTTGGCTATTTCTTTGGCATAAATATTGTTTTCTTATTTATTATGACCACGTTTAATGGGCGACATGTTAGGCGTTTTGGAGCTGAACGGATGCTGTATATAGGCATTATTGTTCAGTTTACAATGGGTATTTGGTTGTTAACCACCACCGCCATGGGGCTCGGTTTCTGGGCGCTAGTGCTCGGGGTTGCGATATATGTGAGTGGAATTGCAATGATTACTTCAAATGCAATGGCAGTTATTTTGGATAACTATCCACATATTGCAGGTACAGTCTCTTCACTTGCTGGCACTATTCGGTTTTCAATTGGTGCATTGGTTGGAACGTTATTGTCAATGATCCCCGCTAAAACAGCATGGCCGATGGTAAGTTCGATGGTCGCCTGTGTTGCTTGTTCTATGTTATTTGTTCTTTTGGCTAAACGAGCTAAAAAATAAATTTCTTCATTTCTGATAGTGAGTTTCAAGGATGAAACCACCATCGTCACTATGTTTATTTCTGTTAGTCATCATATTCATTGTAATAGTGTTAAGTGAAAATCAATTGCTCGAAAAAACCGATGAGTTAACCAGTGAAATCTGAATTTTAATATAATCAATGGGTGGTTTGTACTCTTTTAATGATTATTTGTTAAAGCTATGTATATAGTCAGCCTGATTTTGATTAATAGATAAAAATAAGGTTAGTGCGTTTTATTCAAAACTGCTGGGACTATTATTAATCTATGTTTAATAATCTAAAAAAATAATGAGGATTTAGCCTTAATGTTGAAGTTTAAACTCAAATTATATTTAAAATTTAATAGTTCGAGTAAAAGAATGCGCGTGTAGTGATTTGTGTCACAAAAATTTAACGACATGAATAATATTTGATGTTATATTTAGGTTTGAATATTTAACAAACCCGTTACCTTTTTAGGGTGTTGCGAATTCGGTTTGAACGAAGTTTGACAAAGCTTACTGCCTCTACTAGTTAATTTAGAGGATGGGAGAGTGATTGAGCTTATGAGTGGTAATATTCTAGATGATAGAGTTTATAACCCTCTGAAATTTAATTAAGTAAGTTAACTTTGTTCGTCGAACAATATGATAGTTTTTAAGTACCGATAGGAATTAGTTGTGGAAAAATCAGGTCTTTCGGTGGTGCACAGGCTGCCGCAAAGTTATCGCTGGTTATCAGGGAAAATAGGAACTCATGTTGAGGTAGTGCCTATGAATGATTTCAATAGCGATAAACTTGTGGGGCTGAAATTACTCAGTCATGACTGTGCGACAGATTGCATTGCGATGAAGCAATTGTCAGAGTCGTTATCAGAAATGCAAATTGAATGTGCAATTTTAGAATGGCAAAAAGACGTTTGTCTCTTTATTTATGCCAATGATGAGCTAGCTGCAATGTGTCGCTTAAAGGCTTCTGGTGTTGCAATTGCTGAGCTTGAGTCCGTTTTTTATTCATCCTAACAGAATAGAATAAAAGCCTAATAAAAAAGCTTCCAGTTTTAAATTTGGAAGCTTTTTTATTGGCAAAAAATTAGGTATGTTTGAGAATTACGAACCATCGATAACACGGCGTCCTGCGTAATATCTTTTATTCCAATAATCATTTGTCAATTCGGAAACGATAACGCCACTGCTGGTTGACGCATGAACAAATTTATCATCACCGATATAAATACCAACGTGTTTCATACGACGGCCTGTTTTAAATAAAACGAGATCGCCGGGTTTTAAACTGTTGCGCTTAACACCTTGGCCTGAAGATTCTTGTTCAGATGTAGTACGTGGTAAAGCAACACCGAATTGTTCGATAAAAGTACGCTGAACAAAACTTGAACAATCGATACCATTTTTAGTCGTACCACCTAGACGGTAGCTAACACCTTTCCAATTCGCATATTGATTCATGATTTTAGATTTGGTATCAACGCTTTGAACCAGTTGTTCAAACTCATCTTGAGAGGCCATTGCCAAAGAATCAGAAGAGGAACCATTTAACATACGAGATTCAGAGTGAGTAATGCGTTGTGCATTTTTAGAGGAGTTAGGGGCCGTACAAGCTGAAAGTGTAGCGGCAATCGCTATTGCGGGTAAGATGCGCAATAGGTTGCGCTTAAGTTTTTCAGATGTTGCCATTATTCATGATTTCCCTTGCCATTTTTGTACTGTGTTATTCCACACAACAAACGTAAACTTATCCCTGTGAAAAACGCATTTTCAAAAATGCAACATTTGATTTTTCACAGAAAGTGTTTAATACAGAACAACTATATTTTGTATATGAGTAAATCAGATAGAGAGCTGCACAAGAAATAACGCAGTTATGCAAACACAACAATAACCTGTTAGACACCCATCGTTAGAGTTTGGCAGTTGCATGCTTATTTTGCCAAACACAAAGAGCATACATAAACAGAACTGAAATGGCGAGTTGTTCAGGCTATAATTTACAAAACATTATATAAAACACTAGCATTAAGTGCTTTCTGGGTAATTTTTGTTAATAATATAAGGCACTATTTGTTGCTTCTATTGAGTTCAGAAAAAAATCGAGATCTTGATCACGTTTTATTGTCATTGAAATTATCTTAATTATTAAAATAATTGGTATCATGACTGATAATTGTAAAGAAGTTTAAGTGTGTGAGGCGATGAAGTGTAAAAGCACCGTTATAACGATAAATTTGTGTCAATGCAGGCAAAGCAACACAAGTTTTGTCAACACTGCGGCTTATTCGTAAGTTTTATATGATATTCCCTAAAGACACGTTGCTCAAAATCAGTAAATCGGCGTTTAAGAGTTGCGCGAGCTATCTTTGTTGAAAAATAATCTATAGGAATGAAATTAGCACAGCCTAAATTATCAATAATAAAAAATCGTCCATGCGACTTATAACCTAATTGGTAGACAATATTATAAGTTTTTAATGTCATCGTCACAATTGATTCTTTGGATAACTCGTTCTTAAAAATATCATACGCAATTCTGATATTTTTTTGATGTTCTAAAAAAGAGTTATTATTCTTTAAGTAATAGTCTAATGTATTTGAAACAGTATTATCTTTATCTTTTATGAGTTGAAATACGTAGCCAATGCCTAAATTAGTTTCTTGCGTTCCATAATAATGAGAAATCGTCGTTACGGATGATTTACTTCTATATAGTCGATTGTAATATTTAACTTCTCGTATTGTCTCACGATCACTCCTATCGAAATGATGTACTTTGATACATAAATTATCGTATTCAGGATGCTGGTAGCAGGCACGCTGCCGCCCACTAGCAATTAATAAGGAAGGGGTAAGTTTTATCTGTTTTGTCAGTAAAATTTTCATATCGGAAAGCACTATTATTTAGGGATAAGAGAAAGAATTAATCAAACTAAATTTATTTAGAATAAGAAGAAACACTAATTTTAATTGATAACTGATAAATTAGGTTGCAAAAAATGTGATCGATAAAATTTATCGTAAAAATAATAGATTTAAAATAAAGTTAAAAACCTAATAGTTATTAAAAATAAAGATACGCACCAAATATCGAAATTATATCCAGAAGTATGGTGGCCATATCAGTAAATATTAATTCAATGTCAATAAGTAATAGGAAGTAAAAATTTATTACGTTTATTAGTTTTTTTTAGGTAAAGTGTAAGTCAAAGAGAATAAGTGCCGTAATGAAGGATCTATCATATTTATTTGTACGGTAATTGAAACAATATGCTGGAGAGAGTCAGGTATTACTGAAGGATTGTACATCGATTATCCATTAACTGCCTGATTATACAGGAAAAAAGTGTATTAGTTGGTAACTAAAACGCAAATACGAGATATTCATATAGTACAATTTGATTGAATTAAGTTACCGCAATAACAAACCGTTAAGTGAAGAAAGAGAAATCTGCATATATGCCCTAATAACGCTAATAGTAGTTTTGCGCTGCTTGTATAACGAGTAGCATATGGAGTAGGGGGTAAATAAGGAGTCGAGACTCAAAGCCCTATGGGCAAATGCCCATAGGTGATAATTATGATTAATCGCAGCGTCCCATATAACGGCGCTCTGGGATATGAATACGAATCTTTTCGCCGCTCGTTAAATATTCGGGCACTTGTACTGTCAAGCCAGTTGCCATCGTTGCAGGTTTGGTACGTGCACTGGCTGAAGCACCTTTGATCGCAGGAGTTGTTTCTACAATTACCATATCAACAGTTTGCGGCAGCTCAAGTGCAAGAACTTGGCCATCCATTGTTAAAACTTGCATGCCAGGTAAGCCTTCTTCTGGAATGAATAGGAGGTCTTCTTCTATATCTGCATGTTTAAACAGATAAGGAGTGTAATCTTCGTTGTCCATAAAGACATACTCATCCCCATCATTGTAGGAGAAGCTGACACCACGGCGAGTTAAAGAGATCGTATCTAAAATATCATCACCCTTAAAACGCTCTTCAACCTTCTGACCTGTTTTAATATCGGTAAATCGCATTTTATATAAAGTACTCGCGCCGCGAGCGCTGGGTGCTTGAATATCAATGTCTTTAACTAGCAGTAATTTGCCGTTGTAATTGACCGCAAATCCACGTTTAATTTCATTGGCCTTTACCATAAATAACCTTCTTTATCATCATTAAAAATAGTCCGACAAAATTACTCGTAGATAGGTAATTAGGCAAGATGGTAAGTGCATATTTCAGTAAAAAAACTCCCCAGCAAACAAGACTGGGGAGTATAAATTAATAAACTGGGAGCAAACCAAATAATGAGAGTATGTGCGCTACGGCGTTAATGACACCAAATAGAATAACAAACAGAATGACGCCTAAGCCCCCAGGTGCTTTATAGCCGTTATTAGGGAATCGTTTACGACTCGCTTTGGCCATAAGAGCAGGCACGATAACAGCCCAAATAGTTGCTGCAAGTCCAGCAAAACCGATTGCGTATATAAAGCCATTCGGGAAAATCAATGCTAATACAGTTGGTGGTAAGAATGTTATTAATGCTGATTTGAAACGACCTAGTCCACTATCTTTAAATTTTAAAGTATCAGCAATAAAATCAAATAAACCTAGAGAAACACCTAAGAAAGAGCTTGCTAATGCCATATAAGAGAACAGAGTCAAAAATTGAGATATAAAGCTGCTGCTGGTCGAAAGATTCATTTGATTAAGCAATGCATCAATATTATTGCCTTCTTCACGAATTTGTACGAAAGCTGAACGTGGAATATTTCCTTGGATCGCATACTGCCATAGGATGTAAATCACAACGGTAATAATTGCGCCATATACTAAGCTGAGAACTACAGAGCGACTGTCTTTATTGTAATATTTGACGAGTCCAGGAACATTACCGTGATACCCAAAAGAAGTTAAAAGATACGGAAGTGCGGCAAGAGCGTATGGTAAATAGTGCGTATCGCTTTGTTCCAGTTGATTGAATAGGATTGATGGTGATGCTGTTGTCACCATACCACCAATCGACATAATAAAGGTAATTACCATTCCACCAATTAAAATAGTACTCAGGCGGTCAACAGCACGGGTTGATAACCAAACAAAAAAAGCAACTAGAAGCGCAGAGAATAGGCCCGCAATGGCTTGTGGTATCTGAATATAACTGGCCAAGTTACCAGTGATAATAGAGCTACCAGCCGAAATATAAGCATACGTTAGAATATAAAGGACGAACGTAATTGATAAGCTATTAATTGAATTCCAAATAGGCCCTAATAAGTCTTTGACAACAGTGTGGAAACTGGCACCTGCGGGGTAATTCATATTGGCTTCTAAGATCATTAACCCAGATAAAAGCATGCAGGCAAAAGTGTAGATTAAAAGCACGACAGAGCCTGTAAACCAAACACCAGATGTTACCATGGGAATTGAAAACATACCTGCGCCAACGGCTGTGCCGGCAATGATCATAGCTCCACCAATTATGGAGGGCTTTTTATTTGGTTTTACTACATCAACTGACATGAAAACTCCTGATTAACGTCCCTTTGTACTAGCTCAATGATACAGTCGAGGCATTATGATGTAAACAATAATTAGCATACAAAAATACAAAAAGAATAGTAATTATAAAGAGTTGACTGAATATTGTACAAATAGCATCAGGGCTACTTGTACAATAGAGGTGGAATTAAGCAGGATGATGATAAAATTGTTGCGTCAGCCAGAGGTCAATGGCATTGCGGCTCGCTTCAAAGTGTGGCTCTGGTAATTCAGTTGGTGATACCCAGACGATACTTTCACACTTATCTTTTTCCATAATTTGTGGGTCAATATTGCCATTATATTCAGCGTGCATACAAATAGAGACAGAATGCTTTCCTTCTTGACGGTAAGTATTCACATTATTACTTATGCCAAACACTTTTGGAGAAAGGATATCGATACCAATCTCTTCTTTGATTTCACGCATGGCACAGGTTTCAAATGATTCCCCAGGATCGACATGCCCACCAAAAATTGACCAGTAAGGCGCATGTTTACCGCTACGTTTTCCCATTAATATTTGGCCCTGTTTGTTTGTAATAATAACACCGACGCCAACAACCACCCCATCAGTAACAGACATAATTATCTCCTCATTTTTTTATTTTAAGCACTGTTATTTTGCCAGTTTGTCCTCGAAAAACAATGAGGAAAAACTGCAAATATCACTGATATCTGTTGTATTTTAATGGTATAACTATGTGTTAACTATCTTGTTGTACTCGTCATACTTCAAGTTGCATGGCGTACGCTGTAGATAAGATATTGCGTATCTGAATCACAATGTTATCTGTGTCCTCTGGGATATAACCGCGTTCGGTGACATGCAACTCGGATTATTTTGTGTATATATGACCATAATGATGAAGGGAGATTCGAGGTTATGACTCGCCGAGTTGCTACAATTACATTAAATCCTGCCTATGATCTTGTCGGGCTTTGCCCCTCAATCGAAGTCGGTGAAGTCAACTTAGTGAAGACGGCTAGCCTTAATGCGGGAGGCAAAGGTGTTAACGTCGCGAAAGTATTGCGAGACCTTGGAATCGATATCACAGTAAGTGGCTTCATGGGAAAAGATAACCAAGAGGAGTTTCAACATTTTTTTAGCGATAACGGGATGGCAAACCGCTTTTGTATGGTGCCAGGTCGTACACGGATCAACGTTAAACTGACTGAAAATAATGGTGAATCAACAGATTTTAATTTTTCGGGTTTTGATGTAAGTAAAGAAGACTGGAATCGCTTTTCAACAGAATCGCTCAATTGGTTAGGCCACTTTGATATGGTCGTCGTGAGCGGTAGTCTGCCAAATGGAGTTGAGCCTGAAGAGTTCACTCGATGGATGAGTCGCTTACGCCAATTATGCCCATGTATTATTTTTGATAGTAGCCGTGAAGCACTTAAAGCAGGCTTAAAAGCGTCACCTTGGCTGGTAAAACCGAATCGCTATGAACTAGAAATGTGGGTAGGCCGCAAATTACCTGATTTAAAAGATGTCATCGAAGCCGCGCATGAATTACGTGATAAAGGGATTTCTCATGTAGTGATTTCATTGGGTGAAGAGGGGGCATTGTGGGTTAATGCATCTGGCTCTTGGTTGGCTAAGCCACCTCATTGTGAAGTGACCAGCACTGTTGGTGCAGGGGATTCAATGGTAGCCGGTCTTGCTTATGGGCTCCTCAGCGGTGAATCGAGTGCACATACATTACGTATGGCAACGGCTATTTCAGCTCTGTCGGTTTCACAGCCAGATGTCGGGGTTAAAAATCGTAATAAGCTCGCTGAGATGATGGCGAAAATTGAAATGACATCGTTATAAAGAACAACATAAAGGCGGTTCAAGACCGCCTTATACGGATTAATTCTGTTGTGATTTTAACCAAGCAATCTCTTGCGGCCAAATATCAGGGTTAACGGTTTCGAGTATTAGCGGAATACCATCAAAACGAGCATCTTTCATAATATAGCTAAAAGGGGCGTAGCCAATATTACCTTCGCCTAAACTATGATGGCGGTCGACTCTACTTGCGTACTCACTTTTAGCATCATTTAAATGCATACCTTTAAGGTATTCAAAACCAACAATATCGGAAAATTGTTTGAATGTTTCTTCACAGGTTTCTTCTGTGCGTAAATCATAGCCAGCAGCAAAAGCGTGGCAGGTATCAATACAAACACCGACTCGATTTTTATCATCAACCCCTTCAATGATTTTAGCTAAATGCTCAAAACGAAAACCTAAGTTAGTTCCTTGCCCAGCTGTATTTTCAATCACAGCAATCACACCTTGAGTTTCATTTAGTGCGATATTGATGGATTCCGCGATACGATCTAGGCAGTCATCAATTTCAATTTTTTTGAGATGACTTCCCGGGTGGAAGTTAAGTAAGTCAATGCCCAGTTGTTCACAGCGTTGCATCTCATCAATAAACGCAACACGTGATTTTTCCAGCGCGTCAATTTCAGGATGACCGAGATTAATTAAATAGCTGTCATGAGGCAGAATTTGGTGCTTACCATAACCATACTGTAAGCAGTTGGCTTTAAATTTTGCAATAACTTCTTCTGTTAAAGGTGCTGCTTTCCACTGACGTTGGTTTTTAGTGAATAACGCAAAGGCAGTAGCGTTTATCTCATGAGCGCGAATAACGGCTTGATCGACGCCACCGGAGGCGCTGACGTGTGCTCCAATATATTTCATTATGTGACTCCTTTTTATGAAAGTATGCCATCAAAGTACTAATAAATGAAATCGACAAAAAAAGACCGCAACAAAGGCGGTCAATGAGGGCAACTATTTTGCCTATTGGCTAATTAGAAAATTGTGTAAATTAATTTATTGATGATAAATCCACCCACAATCAACCAGATAAAGAGAATAAGTGCCATGAATAAAGGTTTGACACCTGCTTGACGAATTGCGCTAACATGTGTGGTAAGACCTAATGCAACCATTGCCATAGCTAGTAAGACAGTATCTAATGTAATGATATATTTAACTAATATAGCTGGTAGCAAGTTAAATGAATTAAATAAAGCAACCAAAATGAAAATTACCGCAAACCAAGGAATAGTGATTTTACTTTTTTCTGCCTTTTGGCCTTTAGCTGCTGCTGAGCGACGACTTAAATAAGCTGACAGTAAAATTAAGAATGGAGCAAGCATCATCACACGGATCATTTTGCTGATGACAGCAGCATTTTCAGCATCGGGCCCAATGGCATGGCCAATTGCGACGACTTGGGCAACTTCATGGACTGTTGAGCCAATATAAATACCAAAAGTATTTTGTGTTAGTGTAAACCACCCATAATGTGCATTAAGCTGGTAAAGCCATGGATAAACAAAAATAGCGATGGTGCCAAAAATAACCACTGTTGACACCGCTACCGCCACTTTGCTTGCAGAAGCTTTGACCACAGGTTCTGCTGCCATGACAGCGGCTGCACCACAAATACTGCTTCCGGCACCAATTAAGAGTGTGGTTTCGTCATCAAGTCCAAAAACTTTTTTCCCCAACCAAAAGGCAAGCAAAAAAGTTGATGAGAGAGCTAAGGCATCGATTAACAGCCCCGTCATTCCGACATCAGTAATTTGCTGGAAGGTTAGGCGAAAACCATAGAGAATAATACCTGCACGTAAAAAATAGTGTTTTGCAAATTTGATACCGTCATCACAATAGGCACTTGTGACTGGATAGACAGTATTACCAACAATGATTCCTAATAAAATAGCGAGTGTCAGCGCGCCTAAACCAACACTAATAAACCATGATTGGTCCCCAAGATATATTGAAATAGCGGTTAAAATTCCCGCCAAAATAATACCAGGAATTAGTTTAAGAGCAGGATGGTTATTGCTCTGTACTAATGTTGTTATGTTACCTTTGGCCATAATCTTACCTTTCGTTACCATTTAGATTATTCTGGAATAAGGATATCTCAAAAACATAAATAATATAAATCGATTATTTATGTATAATCAATCTGATTTAGTGGTTTAAACTTTCTGCTGGTAACTTAGATATAAATCATTAATATTAACAATATTATTACAAACACCAATCAATAAAGCCGGAGCTACCTGTATGCGAATAACACTTAGGCAACTCGAGGTATTTACAGAAGTACTAAAAAGTGGCTCCACGACCCAAGCTTCACAATTATTATCTCTTTCTCAATCGGCCGTGAGTGCATCATTGACGGATCTTGAAGGGCAACTCGGTGTGCAACTTTTTGATCGAGTAGGCAAACGTCTTGTCACAAACGAGCATGGTCGATTGCTGTACCCTAAGGCGCTTGCTTTGCTGGAACAAGCGCTGGAAGTAGAACAGTTGTTTAAAAAAGAGATGGGTGCTGTAAGACTCGCAGCCAGCACAACCATCGGTAATTATATGCTGCCAGAACTATTGGCAGGGTATCGTTTTGACCATCCAACCATTCCGCTTGAATTGAATATTAGTAATACTGAAGAAGTTATTAAGTCAGTAATGGAGTTCCGTGCTGATGTCGGTTTAATTGAAGGGGTATGCCATAGCCCTGAATTGGTTACAGAACCATGGCTAAAAGATGAATTAGTTATATTTGCGGCTCCAAATAGTCCTTTCGTAGGTAAACCTCTGACATTGAAAGAATTACGTGATGCGCCATGGGTATTGCGTGAAAGAGGTTCAGGTACGCGCGCAGTACTAGATCAATTATTATTTGCACATTTACCTGGCTTTCATATTTTGATGGAACTGGGTAATTCTGAGGCGATTAAACATGCGGTGCGTTTTGGCATGGGGATTAGTTGTTTGTCAAGACGTGTAATTGCTGAACAGCTTAAAAATAATTCACTGATTGAGTTACAAGTAGACGACCTTAAATTAGAGCGAACGTTGTATTTGATTTATCATCGCCAAAAACATTTATCTAATGCGATAAAAAACTTATTGGAATATTGCAAGTGATTATATTCGGCATATTGGTATCTTCCTAAATAATGTAAGTCGAAACTACATTTGGTATCGGAAGCTTAGATAATCAATGAATCAAATCACTGTTTTTCAATGGCAATGTAGCATATGTTATTCGAAATATGATAGGGATAAGTGTTTTGCTAATAATTCTGCTTGGATTATGAAGGTATCTTATAGCAGCCAAGAGTTACTTAGTTCTGACAGGATATTTTGCTAGAATTCCATTAATATTAGTTAAATAAAAGAAATATAGGGAATAAATGTCAGAACAACATACCACTAAGACGCACCATGGTGGCCCACAAAAACTACGCCGTGAACTAAAAGCTCGTCATCTTGCAATGATTGCGATTGGCGGTTCGATTGGTACTGGCCTTTTTGTTGCATCAGGTGCAACAGTCGCACAAGCTGGTCCTGGCGGGGCGCTTCTTTCTTATGCCATTATCGGGTTGATGGTTTATTTCTTAATGACCAGCTTGGGAGAGCTCGCGGCTTATATGCCGGTATCAGGCTCTTTCTCAACCTATGGCTCAAAATATGTCGATGAAGGATTTGGCTTCGCGCTAGGTTGGAACTATTGGTATAACTGGGCTGTAACAATAGCCGTAGATTTAGTTGCTGCTCAACTGGTCATGATGTATTGGTTTCCAGATACGCCGGGTTGGATTTGGAGTGCGATATTCTTAGCGATTATATTCCTACTTAATTACATATCAGTAAAAGGGTTTGGCGAAGCTGAATATTGGTTCTCTTTAATTAAAGTTGTTACGGTTGTTATCTTTATCGTCGTGGGCGTTCTAATGATCTTTGGCATCATGGGGGGCGCTGAAAATGCGGGATGGCATAACTGGACAATCGGTGATGCACCATTTGCAGGTGGTTTCTCTGCAATGATAGGTGTTGCTATGATCGTCGGTTTCTCATTCCAAGGCACTGAACTCATTGGTATTGCTGCGGGTGAATCTCAAGATCCGGCGAAGAATATTCCTAAAGCTGTACGCAAAGTATTTTGGCGTATTCTATTATTCTATATTCTAGCAATATTAATTATTAGCTTGATTATTCCTTATACTGATCCGAATTTATTACGTAATGACGTTGGTGATATTAGCGTTAGTCCGTTCACATTAGTTTTTGAAAATGCGGGGCTACTATCTGCCGCTGCAGTAATGAACGCAGTTATTTTAACCGCGGTGTTATCAGCAGGTAACTCGGGTATGTATGCGTCGACACGTATGCTGTACACATTAGCTCGTGAAGGTAAAGCCCCACGTATTTTTGGTCATCTCTCAAAAGGTGGTGTTCCGCGTAACGCATTGCTAGCAACAACAGTGATTGCCGGTTTATGCTTCCTCAGCTCGATGTTTGGTAATCAAACTGTTTATTTGTGGTTGCTTAATACATCGGGTATGACAGGTTTTATTGCTTGGTTAGGTATTGCAATTAGTCATTATCGTTTCCGTAAGGGTTATATTGCGCAAGGTAAGGATTTAAATGATCTGCCTTATCGCTCAGGTTTCTTCCCTGTCGGGCCTATTTTTGCTTTTATCCTATGTTTAATTATTACATTAGGGCAAAACTACCAAGCGTTCTTAGAAGATAGGATTGATTGGGTTGGCGCTATTGCCACTTATATCGGAATTCCTCTATTTTTAGCCATTTGGTTTGGTTATAAAATTGTCAAAAAAACCTCCATTATTCGTTATAAAGATATGGATTTCCCTTCTTACAACGATAGTTTAAATAAATAACAAATTGAAAAACGAGCCCTCTTTAATGAGAGGGCCTTATTTGCGTAAAATCCCACCTCAGAACCCTGAAGCTTCATCTCGCGAAATCTCAACGTGAAGTCCACTTTTTCTTGTTAATATGTTTGATTTTCGTGCTATGGCAACCGTCATTGTAATCCTAAAAAACATTCATCCCCCCATTGATAAAAATAAATAAAAAATCAACTGTATCAATGGAATAGAAGGTTTATCTGGCTGGATCTGTTGTTTGCTTATACATGTTATTCTTTATCTATCATTTGTTATTTAGACTCATGTTCCCTCAAAATAGCACCTGCTAAATAATGAGTTAATTATTTTGAATTAATTAATAAAAGTTTGGGTATGATCACAATTTGATGCTTACCTTCAATTTAATTGGCAATCGTATTGATAAGTATTCTTATTTGCTTTATTGTTATTGGCGTTATTTTCAGTCTAATAGATTTGATGTGAAGTTTCTGTGGAAATTGCAAGCTAAGAGGATAAATTTAGTGCTATTCGCGGCTCAATATTATCAGTAAGTACTATTGGCTTAGCTTGAAGGGTGTACAGTAGAAGTATTTGAGGATGTTAATTTTATGGTACTTAGCGAAGATCGACTACGACTTACTTACCGTGCAATATTAAAGTATCGCAAGCATTTGCTCAATAATTCTATCCAGCGCTATTTTAAATAATTTGAACCATAAAAACATGGGAACAATCGCATAACGAATTTTTAGCAGTTGAACCAACAGGTGTATACTGGGTCAGTGAGAAGCAAATTTAGTAGGTAATTTTAATAATGAGTACGACTACCGATCCAATTTCAGCTGTAAAGCAGTCAGTTAAAGAAAACGATAATGGTGTTAAGCAGCATTATCAACAGATGCTACGCCGAAGAATTACATGGTTACTTATTATAATTGGCGCCATTTTATTGTCGCTGGTTATCGATTTTACGTTAGGTCCGTCAGGGCTATCGTTACAAAAACTCTGGCAAACGCTAATAGCGCCTGAGTCCGTAGAAGCGGGTACTCGGGTCATTGTATGGGATATTCGACTACCTTATGCATTGATGGCTGTCATTATTGGGATGTCTCTTGGCCTCGCTGGGGCTGAAATGCAAACTATACTCAATAACCCGTTAGCCAGTCCATTTACACTTGGGGTTTCCAGTGCGGCGGCTTTTGGTGCAGCACTGGCAATTGTTTCAGGTATTGCGATTCCAGGTGTACCAGACCAGTGGGTGATTTCCGCAAACGCTTTTATTTTTGCGTTATTAGCCGCACTTATGCTTGATGCCGTCACTCGATGGACACGCGTTGCGACGTCAGGGGTGGTGTTATTTGGTATTGCATTAGTATTTACTTTTAATGCATTGGTATCGATGATGCAGTTCATTGCGACTGAAGACACGCTTCAAGGGCTTGTGTTTTGGACCATGGGGAGTTTATCTAAGGCAACATGGATGAAACTGGGTGTGATGGCATTAGTCTTTTTACTTGTGTTCCCAGTTGCAATGATGAGCTCTTGGAAATTGACAGCATTAAGACTCGGTGAAGATCGTGCGATTAGTTTTGGTATTGATGTACGCCGTTTACGCCTAACAACGCTGTTGCGTATTAGTATTTTATCCGCACTAGCAGTCGCATTTGTCGGGCCAATAGCCTTTATAGGTTTAGTTGCTCCGCATATTGCACGATTAATGTTTGGTGAGGATCATCGTTTTTACTTACCAGCAAGTGCGTTGATTGGCGCACTAGTGTTATCGATGGCATCGGTTGCATCTAAAAATATTATACCGGGCGTAATTATTCCCGTAGGTATTGTGACATCGCTGGTGGGTGTACCGTTTTTCTTAAGTATTATTTTACGTCACAGAGGTAATGTGTCATGACTGATGGCCTGATTATTAATCGTTTTAATGCAGGTTATCCTAAGCATCCTGTGATTGAAAATCTAACAAGTGAAACATTGCCTCGCGGTAAAATTACCGTATTGCTGGGGCCAAATGGGAGTGGTAAATCAACTTTATTACGCTCTTTGGCAGGTTTAAATAAAGCAACGGGGCAATTATTATTAGATGGACAAGACCTAACTCAGCAAAATTTTGCCAAACGAGCACAAAATGTGGTGTATTTGCCACAAAGTTTACCTGCAGGTGTTCATCTTTATGTATTAGAGTCGGTTATTGTTGCTCAAAGGGCATCAGGTGGACTCAGTAATGAAAATAGTAAAGATGAAGTGATGCATCTATTGCATCAATTAGGTATTGAACATTTAGCATTAAGTTATTTGGATCAATTATCGGGCGGTCAAAAACAATTAGTGGGATTAGCACAATCATTAATACGTCAACCTAATTTATTGTTATTAGATGAGCCATTAAGCGCGTTAGATCTAAATTATCAATACCATGTTATGGATTTGGTCGCTAAAGAAACTAAGCGCAGGAATATTATTACTGTGGTGGTGGTTCATGATATTAACATTGCACTGAGACATGCCGAGCATGTATTAATGCTAAAGAAAGGTAAGTTAATTGCTCAAGGCGAGCCTGAAGAGGTCATCACTCCCATAAGCCTAGCGGAAGTGTATGGTGTGAGAGGTCGTATAGAACGTTGTTCTCAAGGCGTACCGCAAGTACTGATTGATGGGCTAGTGGATAAACTCGCGAGCTGAGTTTTGTTATTAAAATATCGCGCCTATTTATATCTCTGGGCGCGGTTAATTAAAAGTAAATTAACATTATGTTTTCTATTGGAAATTAATTATAGGAAATTTAAACAATGGTTATATGCCATAAATTTCCTATGGATAATTTAGATATCTAAAAAAATTAAATTATCGCTATTCAATAAATGGCAACATTCCAATGAACTGGCATGTTATTTAATAAATCCATGTTACTTTGGCATGAAGCTAACGCCGCTATAATTTGAAGAATGAAGGGAATATTTATCAAAAAAATAATAATAGCAAAAACAGTAGCAATAGGGTTATAAGCCTAACATAACGCGTTTTAGATGTAAGAATAAGCGAATATAGCCTGATGAATATAATAATTTCATTGATTCGGGTTGCGGATTCGTTCGCTTAAAATTTCAATACTAACTTGAATTATGACGGGTGTAATTCCGAATATTGAGTTTATGTCACATCACACATATAAATGAAAATTATCTCTCGGAGAATTGGGAATGGTTGTTTTTAATAAAAGAAAAATTGCATTAAGCATTATTGCGTCTATGGCCGCAGCACCTGCATTTGCGGATAGCAGTAAAGATACCATTATGGTTACCACTGCGACAGGTTTCCAACAAAAAATTGAAGATGCACCTGCATCTATCTCAGTTGTCACTCGTGAACAACTTGAAAATAAAGCCTACCGTGATGTGACAGATGCACTTAAAGATGTTCCTGGTGTTCTTGTTACCGGTGGTGGTAGCAGTTCGGATATAAGCATTCGTGGTATGGATGCCAAATATACTATGATCTTAATTGATGGTAAGCGAGTTGATACACGTAGTACTCGGCCAAACAGTGATGGCTCTGGTATTGAGCAAGGTTGGTTACCGCCATTACCTGCAATCGAACGTATTGAAGTGGTAAGAGGCCCAATGTCATCGCTTTACGGTTCTGATGCAATGGGTGGGGTTATCAATATTATTACTCGTCGTGTTCAGCAAGAATGGACAACAAGTCTTCGTGCAGATGGCACTATCACAGAGCGTCAAAACTCCGGTAATACTGGGCAAGGTAGTTTTTATACTTCAGGCCCATTAATTGATGGGTTACTCGGAGTTAAACTAAATGGCCAGTATTCTCATAGAGGTGAAGATAAATATGTCGGTGGATTCAATCGCCAAATAATGACCAGTGGTGGAGGTACCGTTTCTTGGACTCCGGACGATAAAAATACCATTGATGTTGATTTCAAAAAAGATAATCAACATAGAGATTCTCGTAACGGTTATACGACAAATAGTAATAGTGGTTTTAATAAGTATGAAATGACGCATTCTGCGATTACTCATACAGGTCTTTATGATTTTGGAACAACGGATACTTATCTTCAGTATGATGAATCAAAGAATCCGGGGCGTAAAATGAAAGCAGAAGATACAATTTTCCGTAATCAAAGTGTTTTCCTATTAGGTGATCATAGCCTAAGTCTAGGTGGGCAGTATCGTAAAGAAAAATTAGAGGCAGGAGATAATAAATTTCCGCTTAGTAAATTAGATCGCTGGAGCTGGGCATTATTTGCAGAAGACGAATGGTTAATGACGAGCGATTTCGCATTAACTGGCGGCATTCGTATGGATAAAGACGAAAACTATGGAACTCATTGGACTCCTCGTTTATATGGCGTCTGGCACGCTGATGACCACTGGACAATTAAAGGTGGTATATCAACAGGTTACCGAGCGCCTGATTTGCGTCAATCAACAGCAGCATGGGGCCAAGCAACTGGTGGTAGCAGAGGAAATGCGGTTATTTATGGTAACCCAGACTTAAAACCTGAAAAAAGTATCACCGAAGAAATTGGTGTAATTTGGAATAATCAAAATAACATCACTGCTGGAATTACCATTTATAATACTGACTTTAAAGATAAAATCACAGAGGTTACACGTTGCTCTAACACCAATGCTAACGTGAGAAACTGTACGGTAGCACAGGATGGTGTTGGTGATAATGGTAAAGATCCATACAACTTTATCAGTGATAGACAGAATGTTGATAAAGCAAGTATGCGAGGTGTTGAATTAACGTTTAACTGGGGCATACTGGATGATTTAGAGTTTGCGGCTAACTATACTTACACGGATACAGAACAAAAAAGCGGTGTAAATAAAGGTAAACCTCTGAATAAACAACCTAAGCATATGGCTAATACAACGTTAACATGGGATACAACAGAAGATTTGCAAACATGGACTCGCATGAATTTCCGTGGCAAAACCTCTGATTTCCAAGGGCGTGGCGAGGTAATGAATAATGGTACACCATCATATGCATTATTTGATTTAGGTGCTAGTTATAAGTTGAGTAAGAATGCGAATATTGTTGGTGGTGTTTATAACATCTTAGATCGTCGTATCGATCAAGCCAGCTACGGTGCTGAATTAGAAGGTCGTCGCTACAATCTGGGTATCAATTATAACTTCTAAACAATCAGGTTAAACTCTGCTTAGGGCCCTTTTCTGAAAGCAAAAGGGCCTTATTCTTTACTAAGAAAAAATGCAAAAAAAGTTTTTTTAATTGTAAAGTATTAATCTGGTAAATAAGTTATTAGCTTATAAAGCAAAATCCGTAAATATATAAAAAATTCTCATCAGATATTGCCCGTTTTTTCACAATAACTATTGCTATTTCAGTGCTTGGAGTGCAAAATGCGCGGACTAAAAAATGACTGATACCTCAATCCCCGGTATCGGTTTTTTTTTGCTTTTTAAGTTCGTTCATTTTCGTGGGGCCGGATAATAAGCCGGATAGATAAATTATATTTTTACGAGTAGCATAAAGATAATGCTACCGATTTGAGGAATGCTTTCATGGGTTACTTTTTCGCATTCGCAGCAGGGCCTGGTGGCCGAGGCTGCCGCATTGATGACTACGGGGCAGCTGTCTGCGTCAAAAATTTACCATTCAACTTTTCATCTTTCTTTTCTGCCTATAGGCAGATGCAAAGTCTTCCCAGTAACTATCGATTGAGTAGGTTAAATAACGCTCAATCGAAAGTTATGGGAGGGCTTTGCCATGCAAAATAATTCAATACCATTATCCATTGGTAGCAACCAAACTGGTGCTAACAACCGTGTACAACTTGCAAAAACATTAACACTGTTGCAAGTAGTTATGATCGGCTTGGCTTATATTCAGCCAATGACCATATTCGATACATTCGGAATGGTGTCAGACAAAACCAATGGGCATGTCCCGACTTCCTATATTATTGCACTTGCTGCGATATTGTTTACTGCACTGAGCTACGGCAAATTGGTGAAGCGTTTCCCATCAGCTGGTTCAGCGTATACTTATGCTCAAAAATCGATGAGCCCACATATTGGCTTTCTGGTAGGTTGGACATCGCTGTTGTCCTACATATTTATGCCAATGATCAACATTTTATTAGCTAAGATTTATCTACAGGATATCTTCCCAACAGTTGAGCCTGCAATTTTCGTTGTGGGGCTTGTCATCGTCATGACGGCTGCAAATTTACGTGGTATCAACGTTATTGCTAACTTAAGTACGGTGATTGCGATTATCCAAATAGGGGTAATGGTCGTGTTTACAGGGCTTGTTATCCATGGAGTAACGAATGGTGAGGGTTCCGGTGAAGTATGGACTTTCCAACCATTTGCTAACGAAAAAACGGAAATGATCCCGCTTATTGCAGGAGCAACCATTCTGTGCTTTTCATTCCTCGGTTTTGATGGATTAAGCTCACTATCGGAAGAAACACCGAATGCAGGTAAAGTAATCCCACGTGCAATTTTCTTAACTGCATTAATTGGTGGTGTTATCTTTATCACGGTATCATTCTTCTTGCAGCAGTATTTTCCAGATGTTTCTCGCTTTAAAAATATAAACGAGACACAGCCAGACATTATGAGATTTGTTGCTGGTGCATTCTTCCAGTCTATTATTCTTGTATTCTCATGTGTTACGGTATTGGCATCAGGTATGGCTGCTCATGCAGGTAGCGCACGTTTAATGTACGTTATGGGACGTGATGGTGTATTCCCAGAGAAAGTCTTTGGTTATGTAAGTCCTAAATGGCGTACACCTTCTTATAACGTCTTGCTAGTTGGTATACTTGCTCTTGGCGCAATCTGGTTTGAGATGGATTTCGCGACAGCATTAATTAACTTTGGTGCGCTGATTGCGTTTACTTTTGTTAACATATCTGTTATTAGCCAGTTCTTTATTCGTGAGCGACGTATACACGGAATTAAAAATATCTTCAATTATTTGATTTTACCCGTAATCGGTACACTAACGGTGTGCGTGTTATGGATTAATATTGAAGAAGATTCGATGGTATATGGTCTGATTTGGACTGCTGTAGGTCTAATTTATATGGCTGCTTTAACTCGAATGTTCCGCAGACCTATGCCTCAAATGAGTGACAACTAATTCAATTCATTGAACCTAAACAGCGCTTTCTAGCGCTGTTTTTTTTGTTATATCTAAACAATTCATCTTGTCTCCTTCCTAACCATAGAGCGTGCTGAGGAGCAAATCTAAAGTTAATTCGTATGCCATTCAATGAAAAACGTGACATGTCACGACAGAATATATATCAACAAAATTGGACGTTATTTGGACATTATAGATAGACGATAAACGATATTTTCGATTTTCGGGGATGTGTAAGTAAATTGATTTGCACTGTGAAGCCCGCGGTAATTCAAAGCATGACAAAGGTGAATTCAAAACTATCTACTATGTGTTATGGTTATGGATTATTATTACATTACAATTAATCACAACTAATCGAGACGCCCTAAATAATTCGAATTGTATAGGCGATAAGTGATGCTATGACTATGAAAATAAATCGATAAGTCTAAGCTTAAAAGATTCAGACCGCTGAATATAGTACTCTATTGATAACACCGCCATGCAACGCGAAATATGCAGGGTATAATCATTTTGAACAGGAAGGCGCAGAAATGAATGCTGTAAACAGCCCTGAGAATCAGCGATTATTACTCACACTCACCAACATTGTTGGTAAAAAGAATCTCTTGACTGAGCCTCATAAAACAGAACGTTACCGCAAAGGGTTTCGCTCAGGTATGGGCGATGCGATTGCAGTCGTATTTCCGACCACATTATTAGAGCAGTGGTATGTTTTTAAAGCTTGTGTTGAAGCAGATAAAATTGTTTTAATGCAGGCGGCAAATACAGGCCTGACAGAAGGTTCCACACCAAGTGGCTATGATTACGATCGTGATATCGTTATTATTAGCACGTTAAGATTAAACCAAATTCAAGTGCTACCGGAGTTTAATCAAGTGGTTGCCATGCCGGGTAGTACGCTTTATGACCTCGAAAAATTATTAAAGCCATTGGGTCGCGAGCCACACTCATTAATTGGTTCATCATGTATTGGCGCATCTGTTGTCGGTGGAATTTGTAATAGTTCGGGGGGCTCCCTAGTACGCCGTGGGCCTGCTTACACTGAATTGGCGCTGTATGGGCGTGTCAATGAAGAAGGAAAGGTTGAACTTGTAAACCACTTAGGCATTAATCTGGGTAATACGCCAGAAGAAATTTTAAACAACTTACAAAATCGACGTTATAGTACAGAGGATATTGAACTCAGTGAAAAGCTAGCTTCAGACCATGAGTATGCTCAGCGAGTTCGTGATATTAATGCAGATACGCCATCGCGCTTTAATGCAGATGAACGCCGTTTATTTGAAGCATCGGGCTGTGCGGGCAAACTAGCTGTATTTGCAGTGCGTCTTGATACCTTTCCAGCAGATACTTCCTCACAAGTATTCTATATCGGCTCTAATAACCCTGATGTGCTCGAAGATATCCGCCGTTATATTTTAAGTGAGTTTAAAAACCTACCTGTTGCGGGCGAATATATGCACCGTGGCTGTTTTGATATTGCAGAAGTGTATGGAAAAGATACTTTTTTGATGATTGATAAATTCGGTACTGACAAAATGCCCGTATTTTTCACCATTAAAGGTCGTATCGATGCAGTATTAAATAAAGTTCCATTATTCCCCGCTAACCTTGTCGACCGTACTTTGCAAATGGTGAGTAAGCTGTGGCCATCACATCTACCACCACGTATGAAACAATTTCGTGATAAGTATGAGCACCATTTGATGTTGAAAATGGCAGGTGATGGCATTGAAGAAGCAAAAGTTTGGTTAAAATATTTCTTTACGACGGCTGATGGTGGGTATTTCGAATGTACCCCTGAAGAAGGCGCTAAAGCATTTTTACATCGTTTTGCCGCCGCGGGTGCGGCAATTCGCTACCATGCTGTGCATAATAAAGACGTTGAAGATGTATTAGCACTTGATATCGCTCTACGTCGTAATGACCATGAGTGGTTTGAAAAATTGCCACCAGAAATTGAAAAATTGTTAGTCCATAAGCTATATTGTGGCCATTTTATGTGCCATGTGATGCACCAAGACTATATATTGAAAAAAGGTGTCGATCCAAAAGAGTTGAAAGAAAAGATGTTAGCGTTATTGGATGAACGAGGTGCTCAATATCCAGCCGAGCATAATGTTGGACATATCTATAAAGCACAGCCGCAATTGAAATCTTTCTACAAACAGGCTGATCCGACAAATACCATGAACCCAGGACTTGGGAAAACAACTAAACTTAAAAATTGGGAGGGTGATTGTGGTTGTAACCATAATCATGACCAATAATTTATTTTTATAGTTTAAAGCTCACATAATTCGATTTACATGTAGTCGACAAGGTTAAGATAAGCAAGGGAACATAGATAAGCATTGTGACATGACTTGCTGAACCAACGATACTGTAACTTGAAGTATAACGAGTATAATTGGGCAGGTTTTCCTGCCCAATTTATATTAGCTTGCTAACTCAGTAGCATAGTTCACGAGTGCTTTTAATTGCTTACAGCGCTCGGCGTCATTTTGATGTTCAACCATCAATAGCTCAATTTTTTGCATATATTCTATTAAACGACTTTCGGTAAAGTAATCTCTGCGATGCTGTAACCAACGCTGTTGTTCTTCATAGGACAATATCGTTGGGAAATTACGTGCCTTATAGCGAAAAAATAGCTCTTTCATGCGTGGATCTTCAAACGTTAAATCAAGCGTAGGTAGATTTTGTGCTGGCGTTTGTCTAATAATGTCCATTGTTGAACGATCAGAAGCGCTAAAAAAACCACTATAAATTTTAGCATCTACATCATCAGGCTCCACGAAAGGTGCGGCTTCGGCGAAAATCTCAATGACTTTATTTCTAATGTCGGGATGCTGACGGAGAATTTCTAAATTACGTAAACACAGATCACGGTCAACACCAGTACGCTCAGCATCCTCGGTTCGAAGTGTTTTTTCAGGCGCGAGAATAGGGCATTTATTGATATGCACTAATTTAATGGGAACAGGTAACTCATCACCTAATTCAGATTTAGGTGTATATAAGCGTTCACGTAAAGCTTTGGCTGATAAGTTAACCAGTGGTGAAAGATCAGCTGCTAAGTCACACATAATCACTGCGTTACGGTTCTCAGGATGCCATGCTAGAGGTGCGACAAGGCTGACATAAGAGCGTAAGGCTCCAAACATACCTGATACATGTACAAGAGGTGTCATGTCGACTATATCAATCAGTTGGCTGACTTTATTTTTATTTCTCAATTGATAGAAATAATCAAACATTCTAGGCTGAGCAGCTTTAAGTAACTTAGCCATATTAATAGTCGCGAGTACATCTGACATGGCGTCATGCGCATTTTCATGGGCAACACCATTGGCTCTAGTCAGGTGCTCTAAACGCATACTGGGCAGACCCTCCTCATTCTCTGGCCAATTGATCCCTTCAGGGCGAAGTGCAAAGCAAGTTCGTAGTGCATCCAGTAAGTCCCAGCGAGAATTACCTTGTTGCCAGCTATAGGCATAAGGGTCATAAAAGTTTCGATAGAATATATTGCGAGTGACCTCGTCATCAAAGCGGATATTGTTGTAGCCCATAATGCAGGTATTTGGCTGGCTAAAAGCATGATGAATACGTTTGGCAAATTCAGCTTCATTAACCCCTTGTACTAAGGCAACTTGAGGTGTAATACCTGTAATCATCACTGCCTCAGGCTGTGGTAGGTAATCATCTGAAGGCGTGCAATAAAAAACCTCAGGTTCTTCAATAATATTGAAGTCGAGGTCTGTTCTGACCCCTGCAAATTGAGCAGGGCGGTCAAGGGCAGTGCGCTGACCAAAAGTTTCGTAATCATGAATATAAAATGTGGGCTGCTTTTTAGTGTCTTGCAACGTTATTCTCCGTTAAGCCTTTGCTGCTTTCTTCCAGTATTGATTCGTAAATTACATTTTGTGGTTGGCTATCCAACAGAGGTAGACAAGTTAAGGAGCAAAAGTCATTTAATAAGAACGCTGAGATTCAAGCAACTTGTGCGACACAAAATATGTTGTTGATCATCATACCCTATACGTGGGGAAACCTGAACAAACAGCTTCGATCTATTCCTATCTGACTTCGTTTAGCGCCGGCGATATACCGATAACGTTGGCAATAATCTGCCAACCTATTCTAGGTTGATGATTAAGACATAACTCTCTAGATGAACTTACTCTTATTTTAAGTTGGTGTGCTATTAGCTATCAAAGTATTGATTTTTTTAATTATTTATAGCATTCGAACGTGCTTTTTAGTTCCGGTTTGAGTAAAACAGCGTAAAAATCCACCTATAAGCGGATGTATTGTTCTACTCTTTAAAGCATTACTAATAGAAAAAGAGGCTTTTATGAATACATATGATGAAAGAACACGCTTGATTTTATCCGAGATAGGGCGTGTTACATTGGGATTATTGGCCAGTAATGAAGTCAATAAACAAAATATTATGGGTAAATTGCAAAAAGATGCAGCAAAGGAAACCAACCCAGCAAGAAAAAGTATTCTTGATGATGCGGTAACCTTTTTAAATAGCAGAATATAGCAAATACGAATCCGCAATTTTAGAAACCTAGTGAATATGATGGTTAATTTAGATTTTAATGAAATTAATCATCATATTTCGATTGTTAAAATTGTAGGGTATGCGTTTTTTATTATATTCTAGGCCAGCGATAGAGCTAGGAAGGTGGCGATTAAGTTTGATGCTTGAAGGTACCAGAACTCCTTTAGGTGCCTATAGTGTAAGATAATATATTCTGTTAGAACAGTAAGTTAAAGTATTTTAAAGCTATATCATCAAGGGGGGGCATCTGCGATTAAGGGTATTACACGTTGTAAACAATGATAATTGTGAATATGATTTTATAAGTATTCATTTTATTCGAGTAATTCATTAACCTTTACCCATTTGCATTCATCATACGAGATTGATTGTTTAACTCACCAAGTGAACTTCATATAAAACATCATTATAAGTAGAGACAACCGCACTCTATTTGAACTAGTTACGCTATTATAGATAGGATCGAAAAACTTCTTAAATTGTAAGGTTTATTGAAACGTAAAATAGCTATAACAACTGAGTATCTTAAAACTCACAGTTTAGTGATCTTGATCATAGCTCGACTCTGTTAACGTTAACATATGTGCGTAACATCACATTTTAAGTATAATTTGCTAGTTTGCTATCAATGTTAACCTTAACATTCTGGGAAATTAGAAGATTTTGTAGGCGGGAAATTATGAATAGCGAATCGAAAAAATATTATGCCTCAGTGAGTGCATTGCTGTTTTTTTTCTTTTTTACCTGGTCATCGACATTTTCGGTCGTCGCGATCTGGCTCAGAAAATATGTTGGATTGGAAGGAACTGATACAGGGGTTATTTTCTCTTGCATATCCATTGTTGCACTCTGCGCTCAACCACTTTATGGATTCCTACAAGATAAATTAGGTTTACGCAAAAACTTATTATTATTTATCGCAATATTGCTGATCGCGTCCGGACCATTCTTTATGGTTTTCGGCAAACTATTACAATGGAGTGTTGTGATCGGTAGCTTGCTAGGTGGATTGTTTATTGGGATGACATTCCATGCAGGGATAGGTGTACTTGAATCATATACTGAACGTGTTAGCCGTTTACGGGATTTTGAGTATGGTAAGGCAAGAATGTGGGGGTCATTAGGGTGGGCTGCTGCTACATTCTTTGCTGGGCGCAATATTAATATTGACCCGAACTATAATTTCATAATGGCAACTATTTCTGGCATTATTTTCTTAGTGATTTTATTGGGATTAAAAACGGATAAAACTAATGCCTTTAATAGCCTAGAATACGGGAAACCCTCAGCAATTACCATCAATGATGCATTACACTTATTTTCGCTTCCACGTTTCTGGGGTTTAATATTGTTTGTGTTGGGTACCTGTATTTACAGTGTTTATGACCAGCAATTTATGGTTTATTTTGCTCACCAATTCCAAGATGAGCAAACGGGTAATGAGATGTACGGCTATCTCAATTCATTACAAGTATTCTTAGAGGCTGGCGGAATGTTTTTAGCCCCTTATATTGTTAACCGTATTGGCGCTAAAAACGGTCTTTTATTTGCTAGTAGTGTGATGGGCTTGAGAATTATAGGTTCTGGTTTAGTCGATGGACCGATTATGATTTCAGCAATGAAATTACTTCACGCTGTTGAGTTGCCTATATTACTTATAGCTATCTTTAAATATAACAGCCGCCATTTTGATAAGCGATTATCATCAACATTATATCTAGTAGGTTTCAGTTTCATTACTTCCGTAGTAGCCAGTATATTGTCACCGCTTGCTGGTTGGGGTTACGACAAAATTGGTTTCGCAGAGACTTACTTAATTATGGGGGCTTTTGTGGTTATCACGACCGTTTTATCTGCATTCTGTTTACGTAGTGACAAAATGGGTTCAGACGACCTTGGGGTAGTATCAAAAGAAATGGATAAACCGACATTAGCTCGGAAAGCTTAATTGAGTGTTAGCTTGTAAATCTTGTCGTGTGGAGATAACAACAATAATTCAAGTTACCTAACCGAGATTTAAAGGTAACTTGAATTAAAACCAGTTCACTACGATACATTGAGGTGCTGTTAGTATACATTTTTCAGGCGACGCTAATCAGTGCCATTAGTATCGCTCTCTTAGGTGCCTATACGTACCTAAGTCAATTAGAATATATAAAAGTAAAAAAGTTAACTCACGAATAAAAAACGTATTTTTCACCGCTATTAAATCAATGAATATGTGAAATCGACTTGTAACATAACGGTGTTAGAAGGTATTGTGTATACCTGTCATACTTCAAATTGCATGCGATATGCTGTCAATATAGAACAGCGCTCAGTTACCCGAATCACTTAAGCTTATAAGCTCATGAAGATATTGACGTAAACTGCTTCGATGCAACTTGAAATATTTGCGGTATAGAATTCAATGCGTTTTGTTTTTCTAATAGAGGGCTCTTAAACATGGACAACGCTAACAAGCAATCTTTCCAAAATGTCCTGGAATTTGTGCGTATGTTTCGTCGTAAAAATAAAATTCGTCGTGAAATTACCGACAACGAAAAGAAAATTCGTGATAACCAGAAGCGTGTTTTATTACTCGATAACCTGAGTGACTATATAAAACCTGGTATGTCTATCGAGGAAATTCAAGCTATTATTGCGAATATGCGTAGCGATTATGACGATCGTGTTGATGACTATATCATCAAAAATGCTGAACTTTCTAAAGAGCGTCGTGAAATCTCAAGCAAACTGAAAGAGATGGGCGATTTACAGAAGAAAGACGTTAAGTAATGATATTGGAGCCGAGTTAAACTCGGCTCATTATTATGATTAACCCCAATTAGGTTTTAGGTCAGGGTCAATAACAGCGAAAACCTGTCTGAAACTACTTTCCTCTTCAACCAGCTGAGCCAAAACAAGAGCGACATCTTCTCGACTGACCACCCCGTGAGCCTCAGTAGTTAATAATTTGGCATTATGTGTTGCAGCGCTATTCATTAAACCACCGGGCCTGATGATTGTGTAATTTATCTCGCTAGTTTGTAGGTAAGATTCAGCCATCGATTTTTGACGAACCGATTTTCCAAACAATGCTTTTGCTCTATTCGAAAGAGTAGACCAACTATCACCACAACCGATGGATGTCACAAATAACAAGCGGGATACCAGATGTTGCTCGGCTTGCCGAATTATATTGTAGTTTCCATAAAAATCAGCCTGCGTACCGCCTATGGTTGTGAAGATAACAGCGTCGTGTGTGATCTTTTCAAAAATTGATTGTAGAGAGAGCATATCCGTTGCATCACCAATAAAGGTTTGAATGCCGACTTCAGATAACCGCATCGCATCATCTTGGTTACGGACTAATGCTGAAACTTGGTTGCCTTGTGCCAAACCAATTTTTGCTAGCATGTTGCCAATTCCTTTTGTCGCACCGAAAATTACCCAATGAGCCATTTTTGATTCCTTTAGTCATGAGTCGAGTTAACAGATCTTAATAATGATAGTTTTCATGCTGCCTAACAAGGTTGTTATGTACCATTCATGAGAGCTTTATCAATGTCCATCTGATTGGTTTCATTACATTCTCCAATTTTGGATTAGAAAAGTGTCAACCTTATTTAGGACGGGTCATAGACATAAAAAAAAGCCCTACAATCGCAGGGCTTTTTTATCATTAATTTAGCTACCTATTCAAAACTTGCAGGCTTTGCCATTTCAGACGTTGCTTTATTTGTTGCAATATGTCCACCTGCACCGCCTTTACCGACAAAATGTGAAGTTTCGCGTTGGTAAATTTTAATTTCAAATGCTGAGCTAACAGCCTCAGGTGCAGGAGCCTTAGTCATTGGCGAGTAAGAATGACGAATTGCATTACTTACCTCTACTATTGGTTGAGCAGCCTCTGATACTAATTCAACTGCTGTTATAACAGTGTTTTGAACTTCAGGCTTTTCAGTAATAGTCACTTGAGGTTGATCGTCTTTCACTACTTCAACAGATTGTTCAGTTTTAGCTTGTTCAACGACAACATCCTGACTAACAGTTTTTGTTATAGATTCAGTTGCAACAATAGGCTGTGACTGTACATTTTCTTCAATGATAACATTAGCTTCTTGTACAGGCTGTTCAGTTTGAACGACAACAACCGATTCAGCTTGTATGGCAATAGCTGGTTCGTTGGTGTCAGTTTGCTCATTTGAACTTTCAGCGATAATATCAACAGCCGTTTCTTTTAGCTCTATCGTTTCTGCTTTAGCAATAATCACGGCTTCTTGTACGTGCTGAACAGGAAGTGAGGTGGTCATACTCGCATTTTCTAACGAAGCTTTATGCAATCCGTCTTGTTGTTCAAGCATTTCTTCATTAGTGATGATAGCCATTGAATCTTGTTGCGGCATAGCAATCGGGTAGCTTATACAAACTTTACCGGAAGCTAGTTCTGGGGACGCAACAGCTGCAAATAGTGGCATAGGTGATTTAGGTAAATGACGTTCATCACGGTAACGGCGGCGACGTTGACCACTAACACGCAGGTGGCGTGGTGAGCGACGTGAACGACGTGGAATGATTGAGTCTTGTTTATCTTCATCATTGTTGCTAGCAGTTTGCAGGTTCTCAGTATTAACGTCAGTTGATTCGCTATCTTTTGTCTCAACATACGTTGGAGCTGGTAATGCCACAACAGGCTTAACCGTATTTTCAGTCGTTTGTTCAGTACTGACAGCGGTGACATTTTGTACCACTGCTTCAGTCGAGTCGGAGACACGGATCTTCTGTGTTAGTTGACGACGCTGACGGCGTTGAGCAACTACGCGAGGTTGCGTATCTTCTTTCACTACTGCAGGTGCTTCTACTTCTGGTACAACATCTGATTGAGCTTTAGCAACTTGTTGCTGACGTTTTTCATCTTGGCGACGACGGCGCTCAGCGCGTTGATCACGTCGCTGTACTTGCTGCGTTTCAGTATTAACTGTTTCTGCTACAGGCTCAGATTGTTGATTGTCGTTCTTCGCGTTGCGAGGTTTACGATTGTTTGTATCGTCAGACTGCGCGTTACGATTGTTTGTATCGTCAGACTGCGCGTTACGATTAGAACGATTATCGCGGTTTTCGCTGTTGTCATCACGATCACGACGATTATTGTTATTGCGTCGATTGTTGTTACGGCGATCATTGTTACGACGTCTGTCATTACCGTTAGTTGGACGGCTTTTTTCGACAGGTTGTTCAACAACTTTTTCTTCTTCACCAAATAGTTTTTTGAAGAAGGCAGCAATTTTACTGAATAAACCTGGCTCAGCATCCGTTTTGACACTTGGCTTCGGTGCTTCAGGATTGATATTGCTCTCTTTAGGTTTAGCCCTTGGTGTCGCTTCAACAGGATCTTGTAAGGCAAAAGCAGAAATAGCAGGTTGCTCAGGTGCTTTACGCTCAGATGTTGATTCTTCAATATTGTTTAGCGTTTCAGTTTCATGATATTGAGCTAAGTTATAACTCAATGTATTAACTTCTTCGCCTTTACGGATACGAATAACGTGGAAGTGAGGTGTTTGCATCTGATCGTTTGGTACGATAATCACACGAACATTGCGTTGACGAGTTTCAATTTCACTGACCGCATTACGTTTTTCATTAAGCAGATAAGACGCAATCTGAACAGGCACTATGGCATGAACTTCATGAGTATTTTCTTTTAAAGCTTCTTCTTCAATTAGTCGTAGGACTGAAAGCGACAGTGATTCATTATCACGAATTGTTCCTGTACCAGAACAACGTGGACACACGTGATGGCTGGATTCACCCAAAGATGGGCTTAAACGCTGACGTGACATCTCTAATAGACCAAAGCGAGATATACGTGCAATTTGAATACGAGCGCGATCTTGTCGGACAGCTTCACGTAAGCGGTTTTCAACTTCACGTTGATGCCTAACCGGTGTCATATCAATGAAGTCGATAACAATCAGGCCACCAAGGTCGCGAAGACGTAATTGACGAGCAATTTCATCTGCAGCTTCAAGGTTGGTGTTGAACGCGGTCTCTTCAATATCACCGCCACGTGTTGAACGTGAGGAGTTAATATCGATAGCTGTTAACGCTTCAGTAGTATCGATAACCAGCGCACCACCAGACGGAAGGCGAACTTCACGTTGGAATGCAGATTCGATTTGTGATTCGATTTGATAATGGCTAAATAGTGGAACGTCACCACTATAATGTTTAATTTTGCTTGCGAAATCACCACGACCAATGGCCTCGATGTGGTTTCTTGCCATTTCGACAACCTTCGGGTTATCGATAAGAATTTCACCAATGTCAGGGCGTAGATAATCACGGAACGCGCGAACAATAACGTTACTTTCTTGGTGAATTAAGAATGGTGCAGGGCGGTTTTCAGCCGCTTTTTTAATCGCTTCCCAATGACGTAGGCGATACAGTAAATCTTGTTGTAAAGAATCTGCAGATTTACCTACACCCGCGGTACGAACAATTAAGCCCATGCCATCAGGGATTTCGAGTGAAGAGAGCGCTTCTTTTAGTTCAGTGCGGTCTTCACCTTCAATACGACGAGAAATTCCCCCAGCGCGTGGGTTATTTGGCATTAAAACTAAATAGCTACCCGCTAAGCTAATAAAAGTAGTTAGTGCTGCACCTTTATTGCCACGCTCTTCCTTATCAACTTGAACAATAACTTCTTGGCCTTCCTTTAATACATCTTTGATGTTAGGACGACCTTGAGAGTGATAATTACTTGGGAAGTATTCGCGAGCGATCTCTTTAATAGGAAGGAAACCGTGTCTTTCAGCACCATAATCAACAAAAGCAGCTTCGAGACTTGGTTCAATGCGAGTGATTTTACCTTTGTAAATGTTCGCCTTTTTTTGCTCATGACCTGGACTTTCAATATCCAAATCATAGAGACGTTGCCCATCAACTAGGGCAACACGCAGCTCTTCCTGTTGAGTTGCGTTTATTAGCATTCTTTTCATATTGTTACTTACTCATTATTTTTTACTTTCAATAAAGAGCAGCGAAATAGGGAGCTATTGTAAACCGATGGCCTCGTGATTTTTACAAAACCGCCTGCCTCCCGGCAGTCGTTCGTATAGAGACGCGCAATATTCGGTGAACCTGATTTTTAGATTAAAAATTCAGCGTTCTTAATCAGAAAGCCGTCATTAATATAATAAACGGAAGTTCCTAACCCAAAAAGCTAATATTCGTTGCTCGCTAATTATTTGATATTGTTAGATGTCTTACGCCATTGCAGCATCGTTACTCAATCAAATAGCAAATTTCTAAATTATGCCAATTATCGTTTTATCAAACATGATGGCAATGTGCATTATCCCACTGCCGAGGCTATTATAGCAAGTTGATACGTGAGTTAAATTAAAATTTTATTTATAAATATGACTAACGAGCTATTCTTTAACCAAATAAAAAAAAAGATAAAAAAATTTGTGGAATCGGTATGATGTAACTCGCAAATAAGGTCGCAATTTAATCAATCAGAGTTAGCACATTCCCGAATGAAAATACAAAATCAAGTTCAATTTATCGATATTAGCGATGACGAAGCCGGACAACGCATCGATAATTTCCTACTCGCAAAGTTAAAGGGTGTTCCCAAAAGCATGATCTATCGTATCATCCGTAAAGGAGAGGTCAGGGTCAATAAAGGGCGCATCAAGCCTGAATATAAGCTTGCGGCAGGTGATCAGGTCCGAGTACCACCAGTGAGAGTCGCGGAACGTGAAGATGTGCCTGTTTCAGTAAAACTGGATAAAGTCGCAGCGCTAGCTGATTGCATCCTTTATGAAGACGATTCAATATTAGTGATTAATAAACCATCAGGTACGGCTGTGCATGGTGGAAGTGGGTTAAGTTTTGGTGTGATTGAGGGGTTGCGTGCATTACGACCAGAAGCGCGTTTTTTAGAATTAGTTCATCGCCTTGATAGAGATACTTCTGGCATTCTACTAGTGGCTAAAAAACGTTCAGCGCTCAGAGCCTTGCATGAGCAATTACGCCTTAAACAAATACAAAAAGATTATATGGCTTTAGTGCGCGGGAATTGGCAATCGCACACGAAAGTGATCCAAGCACCACTGTTGAAAAATATTTTGCAAAGTGGTGAACGCATTGTACGTGTGAATAGTGAAGGAAAGCCTTCCGAGACTCGTTTTAAAGTGGAGGAGCGTTTTGATAAGGCTACATTAGTCAAAGCCAGCCCAGTAACAGGACGTACGCACCAAATTCGAGTGCATACCCTTCATGCAGGGCATCCAATTGCATTTGATAATCGCTATGGTGATAAACAATTCGACAGTCAATTAGCAGGCACGGGTTTGAAAAGATTGTTCCTACATGCGAGTTCATTAAAATTCACCCATCCTAAGAGTGGGGAAGAGATGCGCATACAAGCTCCATTGCACGAAGATCTTAATCACTGCTTGAAAATTTTACGTTCTCGTAAAACACAATAATCGCGGTAAACCGGCAAGATACCCACTTGCCGGTCTGTGGTTTAATCGACATTCGAATGATTAGGTCGTTGAGTGATCCTATCAAGTTTATTGCAAACGTTATGCAACGTGGTACATGGAAATAAATTTAATCGATCAATGGGTTATAGCCGTGAAAGCGTAACATATCTAATAGCAAAATTAGTGGTAAGCCAATTAACGTATTTGGGTCACGGCCTTCCAGTTTATCAAATAAAGCTATCCCCAGCCCTTCTGACTTAAAACTTCCTGCACATTGATAAGGTTCTTCCTTATGCAGATATGCTTCTATTTCTTTATTACTTAATGAACGAAAATAGACATTGAATAATTCACATTGCAGGTTGTACTTACCTGTTGTGGTGTCAAGTAGGCACAATCCAGTATAGAAAGTAACTTTATGGCTAGAAGCGCTCTTAAGTTGTTTAAATGCATTATCAAAAGTGAGGGGTTTGCCAACAATTTTCCCATCAATAACGCAGACCTGATCTGATCCAATAATTAAATGCTGATTATAGTGATCGCTGATGGCATGAGCTTTAGCATAGGCTAACCGAGTAACTAATGCCTCTGCAGATTCATTTAACACAGGAGTTTCGTCAACATCGGGTGCAACGGCTAAAAAAGGTAATCCAAGTTTCTTTAATAGCAGCTGTCGGTATGGCGAGGTTGATGCCAAAATAATCGATTTCATTTTTTTCTCGAAATTCGTAGCCAAAAGGATGAACTCATTTTAAACTATATACCGCTTAACAGGCGATTTTTTGGTGAAAAGGCGAGTTTACCCCGCCTTTTTCTTTGACTATAGTTCATTACAAAGTTAATATGCGCGCCTTATGCAAAAGGTAAAATTACCCCTGACTATCGATGCGCAGCGTGCCGCTCAGAAAAACCTCGACTATGTCGGGAGTTATACACCTGAGCAAGTAACACGTATTGCTGAATCAGTAGTCAGTGTAGATAGTGATGTTGAGTGCGAATTAGCATTTGAAATCGATAAACAACGTCTGACCGTTGTAAAAGGACATGCCCAAGTGGATGTCACGCTACAATGCCAGCGTTGCAGAAAAGATTTCAAACATCATACCGACGTATCGTATTGTTTTAGTCCTGTCGTCGATGACGAAAAGGCCGAAGCATTACCGGAAGGCTATGAACCAGTTCAATTTGATGAATTTGGTGAAATAGATTTGCTGGGATTGATAGAAGATGAAATAATTCTTTCCTTACCAGTTGTTCCGGTTCATGATTCTGAACACTGTGAAGTGTCCGAAGCGGACATGGTTTTTGGCGAGCTACCTCCTGAGGCAGCAAAACCAAATCCATTTGCCGTATTAGCCAGTTTAAAGAAAAGTACTTAAGGAGTAAGGTCAATGGCCGTACAACAGAATAAACCAACTCGTTCAAAACGCGGTATGCGTCGTTCACATGATGCACTGACTGCTACCCTAGTTTCTGTAGACAAAACCTCAGGTGAAACCCATCTGCGTCACCATGTGACTGCAGACGGCTATTACCGTGGCCGTAAGGTTATCAACAAGTAATTTTTGATTTACAAGTTGATACCTTGGCTAATCTAACCATCGCGTTAGATGCTATGGGCGGGGATGTTGGTCCCCGCATCACAGTGCCTGCTGCATTGCAGGCTCTGGCATCTAATCCATCGCTCAAATTGCTGCTAGTCGGTCAACCTGACGCCATTCAACCATTGCTCGCACAACGAAGTGCTGAGCTTACTTCGCGTGTCGAAATTATTCCTGCTGAAAATGTGATAGCAAACGATGCAAAACCATCAACTGCCATCCGTCAAAGTAAAGGAACATCCATGCGAACGGCGTTAGAGTTAGTTAAGACTGGGCAGGCACAGGCGTGCGTGAGTGCCGGGAATACCGGAGCGCTGATGGGATTAGCAAAATTGATGTTAAAATCCATTGAAGGCATAGAACGCCCTGCATTAATGACCATTTTGCCAAATTTAAAAAAAGGTCAAACAGTTGTGCTAGATTTAGGTGCTAATGTTAATTGTAGTAGTGAAATGTTAGTACAATTTGCAGTGATGGGCTCAGTGGTAGCTGAAGAAGTTGCTAATATTCAATCACCAAAGGTTGCTTTGCTTAATATTGGTGAAGAAGAGAGTAAAGGGCTTGATAATATCCGCGAAGCCGCCGCAGTACTCAAAGAAACCGCGGCAATAAACTATATTGGTTATGTCGAAGGCAATGAATTGCTGACAGGCAAAACCGATGTATTAGTGTGTGACGGCTTCGCAGGTAACGTTAGCTTGAAAACAATGGAAGGTGTGATCCGTGTTATCCTCTCATTATTAAAATCAACAGAAGAAAAAAGTAAAAAAACCAGTTGGATTATTCAATTGGCTAAAAAATGGCTTAAAAAACGTCTAATGAAGCGTTTTGGGGAATTGAACCCCGACCAGTATAACGGTGCAACTCTGTTAGGATTAAAAGGTATTGTCATAAAAAGTCACGGTGCAGCTAATGAAGGTGCTTTTAAAGCAGCCATTGAGCGTGCAGTCCAAGCCGTAGATAGGCAAGTTCCTGACAGAATAGCAGCTCGGTTGAATATCGTATTACCCAGGAGTGGTCAATAACCTATGTATAGCAAAATATTAGGCACAGGCAGCTATTTGCCAGCGAAAACTCGAACGAATGCTGATCTGGAAAAAATGGTTGATACTTCTGATGAGTGGATAGTGACTCGCACGGGTATTCATGAAAGAAGAATTGCAGGTGAAGATGAAAGTGTAGCAACAATGGGCTTTCATGCTGCACAAAAAGCATTAGAAATGGCACAGGTCGATAGCAGTGAGGTTGGATTGATTGTTGTTGCTACAACATCGTCAACTCATGCATTCCCTAGCGCAGCATGCCAAATTCAACAAATGTTAGGTATCAATGACTGTGCTGCATTTGATATTGCGGCTGCGTGTGCAGGTTTTACTTATGCAATTAGCGTTGTAGACCAATTTATTAAAACGGGAATGACTAAAAAAGCATTAATCATCGGCGCAGATGCATTATCAAAAACATTAGACCCAAACGATCGTGGAACCATTATTCTATTTGGTGATGCCGCAGGTGCGATTGTTGTTGGTGCATCGGAAGAACCCGGTATCTTGTCTACTCGTCTTCACGCAGATGGCCGCTATGGTGAACTGTTAGCACTACCAAATCGTGCCCGTAATTCAGAAGATCAAGCGTATTTAACGATGACAGGTAATGAAGTATTTAAAGTTGCTGTACGTGAACTCGCACACATTGTTGACGAAACTTTGACCATAAGCGGTATTGCGAAAGAAGAACTCGATTGGTTAGTTCCTCATCAAGCAAACTTAAGAATTATTTCGGCTACGGCGAAAAAACTCGATATGCCGATGGAAAAAGTCGTGGTTACATTAGATAGACACGGCAATACTTCTGCGGCATCAGTACCAACAGCATTTGATGAAGCTGTGCGTGATGGTCGAATTCAACGTGGCCATTTAGTGTTATTAGAAGCATTTGGTGGTGGGTTCACTTGGGGCTCTGCACTAGTTCGTTTTTAATTTACTGAGAAAATAGACATGACACAATTTGCTATGGTTTTTCCCGGTCAGGGATCTCAGTCTCTTGGTATGTTGTCTGCTTTAGCAGCTGAAAGTCAGCTAATAGAGCAAACATTCGCTGAGGCGTCTGAAGCATTAGGTTATGACCTCTGGGCACTTGTTCATAATGGGCCAGAGGAAGAATTGAATAAAACATGGCAAACTCAGCCAGCCTTGTTAGCTGCATCAGTAGCAATTTTCCGTGTTTGGAAAGAGAAAAAAGGTCCAATGCCTGCAATAATGGCAGGGCATAGTCTTGGCGAGTACTCTGCCTTGGTTTGTGCTGGGGTGATAGATTTTAAAGCCGCGATAAAATTAGTTGAGTTACGTGGTAAATTAATGCAAGAAGCTGTACCTGCAGGTACAGGAGCTATGTACGCTATAATCGGTTTAGACAATGAATCCATTGAGAAGGCATGCGAAAAATCTGCGCAAGGGCAGGTTGTTTCCCCTGTAAACTTTAACTCACCGGGGCAAGTTGTTATTGCGGGTGAAAAAGACGCTGTTGAGCGTGCAGGTGTAGCTTGTAAAGAAGCTGGTGCAAAACGTGCATTGCCACTATCGGTGAGTGTGCCGTCTCATTGTGCATTAATGAAGCCTGCTGCTGAAAAGTTGGCACTTGCGCTGCAAGAAATTGAATTTAATGAGCCAAACTTTCTCATTATTAATAACGTTGATGTTAAAATCGAACAGTCAGCTGAAAATATTCGTGATGCTTTGGTCCGTCAATTGTATAATCCAGTACGCTGGACTGAAACTGTAGAATTGATATCAAGTCAAGGTGTTGAACTGCTTGTTGAAGTAGGCCCAGGTAAAGTGTTAACTGGTCTTACCAAGCGTATTGTCTCTAATTTAACTGCCTTCGCAGCCAATGATCCTGTATCATTAGCCACTGCGTTAGAAAACCTCTGAGGACGATATGAGCTTTGAAGGGAAAATTGCACTAGTAACAGGCGCAAGTCGCGGTATTGGTAAAGCTATTGCTTTAACATTAGTTGCGCGCGGTGCTACCGTTATTGGTACTGCAACAAGCGAAACAGGCGCAGAAGCGATTTCTGCTTACTTAGATGGGAAAGGTAAAGGTTTTGCACTGAATGTGACGGACCCTGCATCAATTGATGAAACCTTGAATAATATTCGTCAACAATTTGGCGAAATTGATATACTGGTAAACAACGCAGGTATCACTCGTGATAACCTTTTGATGCGTATGAAAGAAGATGAGTGGCAAGATATTATTGACACTAACCTTTCATCCGTTTACCGTTTATCTAAAGCCGTATTGCGTGCCATGATGAAAAAACGTTGTGGTCGTATTATTTCCATCGGCTCCGTTGTGGGTGTGATGGGAAATGCGGGTCAGGCGAACTATGCGGCGGCGAAAGCCGGGCTGATTGGTTTTAGTAAATCATTAGCACGCGAGATCGCTTCCCGTGGTATCACCGTCAATGTCGTTGCCCCTGGTTTTATTGAAACTGATATGACCAAAGCATTGACAGATGAACAGCGTGCAGGCATTTTATCTCAAGTTCCTGCTGACAGGCTGGGTGATGCTCAAGAAATTGCCAATGCTGTAGCATTTTTGGCTTCTGATGAAGCTGGCTACATCACGGGTGAAACATTACATGTCAATGGCGGCATGTACATGATCTAAAGAAATGATGGAACCATTTGCATTATTAGTGTTAATTAACGCAAAATAATGCAAAATAATGGTTTCAACAGCCGGGATTGGGTTGTATCTTTTCCTGTATTTTATAAACTACGAAAACCATCGCGAAAGCGAGTTTTGATAGGAATTTTAATAGTATGAGCACTATCGAAGAACGCGTTAAGAAAATCATCGTTGAACAACTGGGTGTTAAAGAGGAAGAAGTTGTCACAGCAGCTTCATTTGTTGATGACTTGGGCGCTGATTCTCTTGACACAGTTGAGCTGGTTATGGCTCTGGAAGAAGAGTTCGATATCGAAATCCCTGACGAAGAAGCTGAAAAGATCACTACAGTTCAGGCTGCGATTGACTACGTCGAGAACGCATCTAAGTAATTGCTTTAAAACTTATCTAGGCGGTCATTCGACCGCCTATGTTCATTTTGTAACTTATTCCCTCCTTGGAGGATTTACGTGTCTAAGCGTCGTGTAGTCGTAACCGGACTGGGCATGTTATCTCCTGTCGGCAACACAGTTGAATCATCATGGAAAGCTGTTTGTGACGGACAGAGTGGCATTAGCCTCATCGAACATTTTGATACTACCAACCACGCAACTAAATTTGCTGGCGTAGTGAAAGATTTCAATTACGAAGATTATGGTATTTCCCGCAAAGAAGCACGAAAAATGGATCCATTTATCCAGTATGGGATTGCTGCGGGCAATCAAGCCTTCAAAGATTCTGGACTGGAAGTAACAGAAGCCAATGCTACTCGAATCGGTGCGGCTATTGGTTCTGGTATTGGTGGTATAGGCTTGATTCAAGAGAACTGTGAGGCTTTACAACACGGTGGCCCTAGAAAAGTTAGCCCATTCTTCGTTCCTTCGACGATCATTAATATGGCCGCAGGTCATTTGAGCATAATGTACGGTTTTCGTGGTCCTAGCATTTCTATTGCGACTGCTTGTACATCGGGTGTTCATAATATTGGTCATGCTGCTCGAATGATAGCTTATGGCGACGCAGATGTGATGCTAGCCGGTGGTGCAGAGAAAGCATCAACGCCATTAGGGGTTGCAGGTTTCGGTGCAGCACGTGCGCTTTCTACTCGTAATGATGATCCTAAAGCTGCTAGCCGTCCTTGGGATAAAGACCGTGATGGTTTTGTTCTGGGTGATGGTGCAGGTATTATCATTATTGAAGAGTATGAGCACGCAAAAGCACGCGGTGCGAAGATTTATGCGGAAATTGTTGGTTTTGGTATGAGCAGCGATGCTTACCATATGACATCACCGCCTGAAAATGGCGAAGGTGCTGCACTTGCGATGGTTAATGCATTGAATGATGCAGGTATCAAAGCGAGTGACATTGGTTATATTAATGCTCACGGTACTTCAACACCAACAGGTGATCTCGCTGAAGCGAAAGCGGTTATATCTGTATTTGGCGAAGATACTGACGTATTAGTTAGCTCTACAAAATCTATGACTGGGCATCTCTTGGGTGCAGCAGGGGCGATTGAGTCTATCTTTACGGTATTATCTTTGTGCGACCAAATCGTTCCGCCAACGATTAATCTGGAAAATCCAGATGAAGCGTGCAAACTTGACTTTGTACCAGGTGAAGCTAGAAAGGTGGAAAACATGGAGTACGCTCTGTGTAATTCATTTGGTTTTGGTGGTACTAACGGCTCGTTGATTTTCCGTCGTTATAATCAAGAATAAGACGTTTTAGTTATATCCCGACATTATGAGTATTACAGCTTGGCGGTTTGTTAAAATTCAGCATAGTTATAATGCAAGGTATGCAGGGTTTAGCCTCAGTGTTTTTTAAATACTGGGGCTTTTATTTTTATAGTCACTTTTGCAGTCACATCGGCTTTGGTTTATGATAGAGCATATCCTGTTACTGACTGATTTATCAGTTATTATTTTAAGAAATTTCAATGTCATATTGGGTTAATGGGGTTGCATGTCATAACATAGATGTGACGGATCGCGCCGTGCAGTTTGGCGATGGCTGCTTTACCACCATACATGTGTTTAATCATCAACCAAAAATGATGGATATGCATATAGTACGTCTCGTGCAGGATAGCGCTCGTCTTAAGCTACCCCAACCTGATTGGCAGGTACTCGAAGCGCAAATTTATGCGATTTGTCAGCAACAAATAGAAGATGAATTTGTTTTTAAAGTGATCATTAGTCGAGGAACTGGAGGGCGAGGTTATAGTTCTGTTGGATTCAACCAACCGACAGTGATTATGTCAGTAGCACCATTTCCTCAGCATTATCAAGCCTTGCAGCAATTAGGCGTGAAGCTCATATTGAGCGGTATCCCAATCAGTAAAAATCCATATTTAGCTGGAATGAAACACCTTAATCGCCTAGAGCAGGTATTAATCCGCCAAGAAATCGATGAAGCTAAGGTTGATGAAGCTTTAGTTGTTGATACCGACGGTATTTTAGTTGAATGCTGTAGTGCTAATATTTTCTGGCGCAAAGCTGAAATGGTGTTTACACCGAGTTTAGCTTTTTCGGGCGTCAATGGATTAATGAGACAAAAACTGATAGCACATCTATCTACGAGCCCATACCATCTTCAGGAAGTTGAACGTTTCCCTGATGTACTCGGGTGCTGTGATGAAGTGCTTATTTGTAATACGCTAATGCCAATATTGCCTGTAGCAAGTATTCGTATGGATGAGAACAAGCCACTGTGGCATTATTCATCACGAGAATTATTTGAATATCTCTTCTTACGTTGCCAAATTTAGTTATTGAATGGTTGATGAATGAAACTCATTAAAAAAATTTCCATCGCAGTCGTTGCTGTTGTACTCATTTTGGGGGCTGTTGCCTATTTTATGTATCAGCAGGTGCTCAATTATGCGAAAGCACCACTGAGTCTCACACAAGAAAAGATTTTTACTGTTCCAGCAGGGACAGGGCGTGTCGCGCTTGAAGCCTTATTAGTTAATGAAAAAATTATCAATCAAGGTAATGAATTTCAATGGCTACTAAAGTTCCGCCCTGAACTCGCGAAAATGAAGGCAGGAACTTATCGTTTACAGCCAGATATGAATATCGAGCAAATGTTAGCACTTATCGCTAGTGGTAAAGAGGCTCAATTTTCAATTCGTTTTGTTGAAGGTAATCGCTTATCTGACTGGACAAATATTTTACGTGATGCGCCTTATTTAAAGCATGAGGCGCAAGATAAAACACAAACAGAATTATACACACTGATTGGTTTTGAGGGGGATGGGCAACTTGAAGGTTGGCTGTATCCGGATACCTATTTATACACTGCGGGTACCCAAGATATCGATATCTTAAAACGTGCACATCAACAAATGAAAAAGAGTGTTGATGAAATCTGGCTTGGACGTGATAAAGATCTTCCTTACAAAAATGCTTATGAAATGCTGATTATGGCCTCTATTATTGAAAAAGAGACTGCTATCGACAGCGAAAGAACGCAAGTCGCATCGGTGTTTATTAATCGATTGAAGAAGAACATGCGTTTACAAACTGATCCTACTGTTATTTATGGTTTGGGTGATAAATATCGTGGGAAAATTTATCGAAGTGATTTAGATAACTATACGCCGTACAATACCTATCGTATTGATGGTTTGCCACCAACCCCGATTGCTATGCCAGGCCTTGCATCAATTAAGGCAGCTGCACACCCCGCTAAAACGGAATATATATTCTTTGTGGCGGATGGAACGGGTGGACACACATTCAGTCGTAACCTTAATGATCATAACCGTGCAGTTAAAGTGTATCGACAAATTGAAAAACAAAATGATAAGTAAAATGAAAAACGCATATATCGTCATTGAAGGGTTAGAAGGGGCAGGTAAAACGACCGCAATTAATACCGTTGTTAAAACCTTGAACCAATCAGGAATACAGGATATTACCTTTACGCGAGAGCCTGGTGGTACGCCGTTGGCAGAAAAATTGCGTGAGCTTATTAAGCAAGGCATTAGGGGTGAAAAAGTAACGGATAAAGCCGAGTTATTGATACTGTATGCCGCACGTGTTCAATTGATTGAAACCATTATTAAACCTGCACTAGACGCGGGGAAATGGGTTGTCGGCGATAGGCATGACCTTTCATCGCAAGCATATCAAGGTGGTGGGCGTGGTATTGACCGTCAATTGATGAAATCGCTGCGTGATTTGGTATTAGGCGAGTTTAAACCTGCATTAACGCTTTATCTTGATATTACTCCTGAACTTGGGTTGCAGCGTGCACGTGCACGTGGCGAATTAGATCGAATTGAAAAAGAGTCACTTGCATTCTTTGAACGGACACGTGCCCGTTATATAGAATTAGCCTCTGCAGATGAAACGATTTTAACGATTGATGCCAGCCAAGATATTGAGGATGTACAACAAGATATTCGCCAAACGCTGCAACAATGGTTGACAAAGTAAGGTGGAGCAATGAATTGGTACCCTTGGTTGAATGAAACTTATCGGCAATTGATAATATCCTATCAACAAGGCCGTGGGCACCACGCTTTGTTGTTACACTCCATACACGGTAATGGGGCTGAGGCTTTGTGCTATGGAATTAGCCGTTGGCTAATATGCCAAAAACCAGAAGGGTTAAAAAGTTGTGGCGAATGTCATAGCTGTCGTCTGATGTTGGCAGGAACACATCCTGATTACCATATATTAGAGCCTGAAAAAGGGAAAACATCGATTAGTGTTGAGTCGGTCAGAAAACTGACTGACACCCTGAGTAGCCACGCACAACAAAATGGCGCTAAGGTGGTGTATATTGCACGCACTGAGGCCTTAACCGATGCGGCGGCGAATGCGCTATTAAAAACCTTAGAAGAGCCAACAAAGGGCACTTACTTTTTATTAAGGTGTGAAAAAAGGGAAAATTTATTAGCGACGCTACGCAGCCGTTGTCTTTATACCTTTTTATCACCACCTGAGACACAAACGGCGTTGTATTGGCTACAAAAACAGCGCCCAAATGTGAATTACAATGATGCAGTAACTGCATTAAAATTGTGTCAAGGAGCACCTGTTGCAGCTATGTCACTATTGAAACCAGAGCATTGGCAGCAGCGCACCGCATTATGCCAAGGCCTTGCACAAGCCATCCATCATAGTAATATGTTGTCCTTATTACCTGCGGTTAACAGTGATAAGGCCGTAGAGCATATTGGTTGGTTACTTGGGTTGTTAGCTGATAGCATGAAGTTACAACAGCAAGCGTCCCAATTTTGTTTAAATCAAGATCAGTTGCCACTGGTGAGTGTTTTAGCGTCTCGAATGACAAATTCTCAACTGTTTGATGTCTATGAAGCTTGGAAAAACTGTCGCTATCAATTAATGACAGTGCCAGCGCTTAATCAAGAATTACTTTTGACAAATCAGTTATTACAATGGGAAGCATTAATTGCTATTCCAACATGATGAAAAAGAGTGAAATATGTTTGTAGTTGATTCACATTGCCATCTCGATTGCCTAGATTATGAAAAATTACATACGGGTGTTGATGATGTTATCGCAAAGGCGTCTGAACGAGATGTCGGTTTTATGTTAGCAGTTGCCACTACGCTTAATGGCTTTGATAGCATGAAAGAACTGATTGGGAAACGTCCTGATATTGCATTTTCCTGCGGCATTCACCCACTTAATTTGGATGAAGGGCATGATTTTGAACGTTTAGCACAATTAGCCGCTGGCGAAGAGGTTGTCGCTTTGGGTGAAACAGGGCTAGATTATTATTATCAGAAAGAAAATGCAATACTTCAACAAGAGTCGTTTCGTCAGCATATCCGTATTGGTCGTCAGCTGAATAAACCTGTGATAGTGCATACCCGCGATGCGCGAGAAGATACGTTAGCCATTTTACGTGAAGAGCAGGTTGCTGATTGTAGCGGTGTTTTGCACTGCTTTACAGAAGATAAAGAAACAGCAATTGAGTTGCTTGATCTAGGTATGTATATCTCTTTTTCAGGGATTGTGACATTCCGTAATGCTGAACAAATCCGTGAAGCGGCAAGAGTTGTTCCTCTAGATCGAATTTTAGTGGAAACCGATTCGCCTTATTTGGCGCCAGTTCCGTATCGTGGTAAAGAAAATCAGCCAGCATATGTGCGGGATGTTGTTGAATATATGGCCGTTTTGAAAGGCGTTAGCATAGAGGAAATGGCGCGAATTACGACAGAAAACTTTAACCGCCTGTTTCATTTGAATGTTGGCGATAATAAAGCATAATCACTAGGAGCTATCGCTCTCAATATTAAAGGAATTTGAAATGGCAGAAGAAACAATTTTCAGTAAGATCATTCGACGTGAAATTCCATCTGATATCGTTTATCAGGATGAGCTAGTCACTGCATTTCGTGACATTACACCTCAAGCTCCGTCTCATATTCTCATTATTCCAAACAAATTAATTCCAACAGTGAATGACGTCACGGCTGACGATGAACAGGCACTAGGCCGTTTATTTACTGTCGCCGCAAAAATCGCAGAGCAAGAAGGCATTGCTGAAAATGGTTACCGCCTAATTATGAACTGTAATGCGCATTCAGGGCAGGAAGTTTTCCATATTCATATGCATCTTGTTGGTGGCCGTCCTTTAGGACCTTTGCTGGCTAAATAAAGGCGATTAAGTGAGACAATCATTGATTGCAGTAGCACGCCTATTAACACTCAGCTCAATTATTATTGTGTTAGGTGGTTGTGCAATTGGTAAAAGAGATGGGCTGGTATTTAATGAGCGCCAAAGCGTCATTATAGAGTCGTCGATCCTAGCGCATGGTATTATCGTTGAGCAACCTGTTATCAGTGTTGAAAATTATGCGACGGTTGCCAAGATCACGATGAGCAATGGTCAACTTGAGCCAGTAGCGGTTATGTACCGTCTCTATTGGTATGATGACAAAGGCTTAAAAATTGCAACAACGCATGATTTACAACAGGTGATACCTGCAAACTCAATGGTTACTGTGACTGCACAGAGCACATCATCATTCGCGCGTAATGTACGTATTTATGTATTTTTACCGCAAACGGTTGGAGAAAAATAATGAAACGGATCCTATTGGTTGCAGCTGCAGCCATGGTACTTGCAGGGTGTCTTTCTTCTCACCCAGAAGGGCCAAATACTCAGCCTCCTGTGGTACCTGTCGAACCTAATGAACCCACAACACCACAAACACCACCGCCTGTTGATACGGTACCCACACCACCAAAACAAAGAACAACCGATTGGACCGCTGCCGTATCCCCACTAGTTGGTGAAATGTCAGGTGCAAATGGTGTCGAGAGTGGAAAAGTGTTGTTAGTTGATTCGGTTAAAAACAATACGAATGGTTCATTCTCCGTACAAAATGCAACTTCTGCAATCGTTACTGCAGTGGATAATAGCCGTCGCTTTTCTGTCGTACCACAGGATGTAGCGAACGCCGCACGTAAAACATTAGGTTTGTCACAAGAAGATAGTCTTGTTACACGTAGCAAAGCCATTGGTTTAGGGCGTTATGTGCAAGCGGATTATGTTCTGTACAGCGTCATTTCAGGTACAAATAAGCAGCGTGATATTGAAATGCAATTAATGGCTGTGCAAAGTGGTGAGATCCTTTGGTCTGGAAAAAATGATATTGAATAGTGAGAGTTCACTATTTGCATTACTGGCGTGTTCTTTTCCAGATATTAACCAATCAGACTGGGAAATAACGCCGCTAGCTGGTCTTTCTGGTGGTACTTATCGCTTACGTGCAAAGCAGGCGAAACAGGTTGTACATGTTATCGCTCGTGCCCAAGGACAAACTCAAGCTTCTTTATTTGTGAATAGGCGAAAAGAAGCTCGCATTTTGCACCAATTAGCAGGTTTTGGTCATGCCCCAAAACAACTTGCTAGAAATACAGATTGGCTGTTGTTGTCATGGTGTGAAGGGCAGCATCCAAGCTATGATCAATTCTTATCACCGCAATTTCAATCTTCATTAGCTGCCGTTGTGGGAAGGTTACATCATCAACCTTTACTCGGCTATCGGCTGCAACTTAGGCAAGAAATAATCCATTATGGTCATTTAGTTGATCCTAAGCGCAGTTCACCCCGTTGGCTAAGATGGCACAGACATTTTTTAGTTGAGACGATGCCAAAGACGTTAAAATTAGCACCCGCACATATGGATATCCATCTTGGTAACATTATCTCGACTGAGAGCGGTAAAATTATGTTGCTGGATTGGGAATATGCGGCGAACACCGATATTGGGCTTTCTTTAGAAACCTATTTTCAAGCAAATCATCTCAATACAGAGCAACGCTATTTTTTCTTGATGGAATATTGTGAAAAATATAAGGCATATGCTGATGTACAAAGGTTAGCATATCACTGCACATTATGGACTCCATGGGTTAAATACATGATGTTGATGTGGTATGAAGTGCAATGGAATCAAAGCCAAAATAACGTTTTTTTGTTACACTCGCAGCTATTAAGGCAATATTTTCAATTGCCGGATTGATGGGTTTGTCAGGATCAGTTTAGAAAGCAGATGTGCGAGTAATAACCACAAAATAGTTTAATAAGTGAGGCATATATGGGTCCGATAATGCTAGATGTTCAGGGCTACGAGCTGGACAATGAAGAGCGTGAAATATTGGCACATCCGTTAGTTGGCGGGTTAATTTTATTTACCCGTAACTTTCATGATGCAGCACAATTAAGGGAGTTAGTACGCCAAATTCGTGATGCATCACGGCATCGCTTATTGATTGCCGTTGATCAGGAAGGTGGACGTGTTCAACGTTTCCGTGATGGCTTTACGGCATTACCTTCTGCCCAAGCCTTTGCCGCATTAAATAGCCAATTAGAAGGTGGAAGGTTAGCAGAAGAAGCAGGTTGGCTAATGGCATCTGAAATGATAGCGATGGATATCGATATCAGTTTTGCACCGGTGCTTGACCTAGGCCATCAAAGTATTGCTATTGGTGAGCGTTCATTCCATGAAGATCCTGAAATAGCGATGGTAATGGCAGAGCGTTTCATTAAAGGCATGCGAAGTGCAGGCATGAAAACGACAGGAAAACACTTTCCTGGACATGGTGCGGTAAAAGCGGACTCACATAAAGAAACACCACGTGACGATCGTGCTCTCGATATTATTCGCAAGAAAGATATGTCTATTTTTAGGGATTTTATTCAACGTGAGTTATTGGATGCAGTTATGCCAGCTCATGTTATTTATACCCAAGCAGATGATCGTCCAGCGAGTGGTTCACCATTTTGGTTAAAATCAATATTACGTGAACAATTAGGCTTTAATGGCGTTATTTTCTCAGATGACCTATCGATGGAAGGCGCAGCAATTATGGGAAATTACCCTGAGCGTGCGGAAGCTTCATTATCTGCGGGTTGTGATATGGTGTTAATTTGTAATAACCGTGAAGGTGCAGTGAGTGTGTTAGACAACTTGTCTAAACAACAAGATACCCGTGCATCGAGCTTGTATCATAGTGGTCGTCAATACACTCTGAAAGAATTACAAGCAGCAAAGCGTTGGCAGGAAAGCCAACAACAACTGGTAGATTTACATCAAAAATGGCAAGAGCATCGCTAGTTTAAAGTCCCCCCTTAAAACCAGTCAGAAGAAAAAGCTGGCTGGTTCAGTACCTATCATTATCACAAGTTTTTCTATAGTCATTAATCAAATCAACGTTACCGGTAACTTTATTAATTTTGAATAGACTGTTCACTAGTTTTTATTATTAATTCAATTAAAAGTAATGAGTCATTGGAACTTAATTTTAATTGAAAATTAATTGTAATATTTAAAGCAATTAAACTAGATGTTTGTTTTTTTTTAGTGAATTTAAATATGAGTGAAATAGCATTATTCAATTTTATTAACTTAAGTTATCCATAAAGATAAATATATAAACTTTGTATTAAAATAATGTATAGATTTATTATCTGACATCGTACGTTAGCGTGGGCTAAAGTCGGGTCTACTGCAGTGTGATATCGACTAAATCATCATATCACACTAAATGAAGTTAATATGCACAATGATAGCTCGGTATAATTTTTGGTTGGTATTATAACATATAATAAACATTATTTAACTGTCCTGTTTATTGGGGTTAAATTCTAGTCAGGATACACTTACTATTCGATTAGATAGCATCTGTTCCTTTAATGTATTGAAAATAGGCAGTAATGGTGAGTGAGGGAAAATAATCCATCGCCAATAATTAAGATTAAGCGCTTACTATTGGTTGATTTTAAAGCAATATGATTGAATAGTTGGCGATGAGTTAATGGAGTATTTGAATTACCATTTATATATTAAGCTTATATTTTAATTAAAATATCTCATTACGCTCTAATGTGATAATTATCACATTAGAGGGATAATAAAATGCAAACTATGTAACGGGTTGTGACAGTGATCGTTTTAATTGACGTAAAATTACTATAGCATACGTAATATGAAAGTTTTATGACAATTTAAGATTGGTAACGGCCCACCCAAAAAAAACAGACACTAATATTAAAAGCGTTAAGTTAAATACGAGCGAATTTTGAGAGAGTTATTTCTCAAGGGCTAGCTTTTGTCTACAAATTATTAAAGCAATAACGTAATTAGATCAAGAATTAGTCATTTAGTATTTTATTTAAATAAAAAGTAGTAGCTTGTAACTTAACTTAAATATAACGCGAGTCTAAATCAGGTTACCATGCCTTATTTTAAGACAAAATATAAACGTTAGATGCAAAGAGAAATCTGCATTGAATGTTTACGCAAAAAAAACTTTAGTATTGGAATTAGAAGTATCTTTTTGAAAGTAAGTGAAGTGGTTTTAAGTTAAATATAAAGATGGTGTTTTGTTGCTCATGTAAATATGAGCCAACATTAAATTAATTTAAATAATAATTAACTAGGTTTAGTTTAAATGAAAGTTAAAAATATTGCTTTATTAATGCTTTCTCCTTGCTATTTAGCAGTTACTGCAGCCAATGCGAGCAACTGGGAAAATACAATCAAGGAAAATTCGTTTGTTGCTGATTCAGAACTCGAACTCTCTACTCGTAACATGTGGAAGTATTTAAAGACTGAGAATCGTTTTGATAAAGATGAAGGTCGTTATAGAAAACAAGTTGCACAGGCTTGGGGACAAAACTTTCAAGCTGATTTTAAATCAGGATATTTTGCCGATGTGATTGGATTTGATGCTTCTTATTATGGTGGTGTCAAATTAGGGGCAAGTAAAGACTTCGCCTCACGTGCGATTTTATATAATGATAATGGTCATGCGGAAGGCTATAACAAAATTGGTCAACGCTTTGTGAAATTGAAATTTGACCTTGATCCTGTGGAAGTCAAGGGTCAAGCAGGTTGGTTTACACTCAAAAATACGGGTATTTTCACCAACTCACAACGCCTTTCACTAAACAGCTATAGTGGTTATTACACCAATACAGCGATGGGTGATTGGAGCTTAGATTTATTGTATCTCGACAGCAAAGTTATGCGTCGTGACAGCCCAAATATTGACAGAATGTACTTCACTGACGCTAATGGTGTTAGACAAAATGTTGATCACGTTATCACGGGTGGTATCAACTATAACTCTAAACCACTGAAAGTTTATTATTTCTATGGTCAAGCGGATGATTTGTTCCGTCAGCAAGGCCTTGAAACTAAATATAGATTAACGTCTGATGTTACACTTGGTGCCCAAATTTACGGTCATGAATATGGTAGTGATGGTAAACGTACTCTGGCAGATGATAGTAAAGGCAAACGAAACTTCGATAAGAGAGCTTGGCACTATGCCGGTACGGCTGAGTGGAACATTCCTCAGTCACCTTGGAAGTTAAGTACTGGCTTGACACATACTACCGCGCATAAAGCCAATGGTGTCGGGCAGTTTGCACGTAACCCAATTGGTAATACACGTGGTCGTTTTAACTCCCCAGCATACTCTGATATCGACTATGTTCGTGATGGAGAGACCATGTTAGCGTTGGCAGCTGAGTATCGCATCAGTAAGGAGCTTTCAGTTGGTGCACGTACTAACTATAGTGAATTCAAATATAAAGGTGAAACATTAAAACAAGGCCAATTTGGTCTGTTTAGTTACTGGAAACCAACTGAAAACCTATCTGTTTCACTAAGTGGTGGAATGGGGTGGCATCACCAGCAAGAATCGGATTACACAACACCAAAATTATATGAGGATGGTCACTCACGTCGTGCGCGCTCATTATCAGGCTCAATGACAACGACATATCGTTTCAAAATGTAATCTAACGGTAATAGCTTTATATAAAAGGTAAACAAGAATGAAACATAAAATTGGGCTACTTACACTATTAGTTTCTGGTGCATTAATGGCCGGTTGTGCACAAAAACCAACGGATACAGTAAAAGTGCAAGTTATTGGTATCAATGACTTCCATGGTGCGTTAAAAGCACCGGGTGATGGTAAATTGGGTGGTATTGAGTCTATTGCGACATTAGTTAATCAATTAAAAGCACAAAACAGCAATACAATTGTTGTGGGCGCAGGTGACTTAGTAGGCGCGAGCCCATTACTCTCTTCTATGTTCTATGATGAGCCAACAATCGAAGCATTAAGTGCGATTGGCATGGAAACCAGTGCTGTCGGCAATCATGAGTTCGACAAAGGCAAAGAAGAGTTACTGAGAAAACAAAATGGTGGCTGTCATCCAACGGCTGGCTGTGTTGGTAAAGATTCATTTGCAGGGGCGGATTTTAACTATTTAGCGGCAAACGTTATTGTTACCGAGACAGGTGAAACCCTGTTCCCTTCATATTTTATTAAAGAATTTGATGGCGTTCCAATGGCTTTCATTGGTTTAACCCTTGAAGGTACCCCAGCAATCGTAACACCAAGCGGTACAGCAGGTCTTGAATTTAAAAATGAAGTTGAAACAATCAATAACCAAGTCAAATTGCTAAAAGCAAAAGGCATTAATAGCATTGGCGTCTTAATCCATGAAGGTGCAATGCAACAGGTTGACACCAAAGAAAAAGACATTAACCGTTGCGATAATATCAAAGGCCCAATCGTTGATATTGTTAAACAACTCGATGGCGCTGTCGATTTCGTCGTCAGTGGACATACACATCAGGCTTATAATTGCGAAATCAATGGTAAAACGGTTATTTCTGCACAATCTAACGGTACATTACTTTCTCAATTAAATATTGAAATCGATAAAAAGACTAAAGATATTGTTAGCATTAAAGCTAGAAATATTCCAGTTGAAACAAAACGTTATGAGGAAAATCCTGAGTTAACATCATTTGTTCAAAAATATGAGAAAATTGCATTACCTATTTCTCAACAAGTGATGGGCACATTGACTGCACCTTCGGATAAAAAATTAACACCAGCAGGGGATTCTTCTCTTGGTAAGATTATTGCCGATGCTCAGTTATATGTCGCCTCTACAAAAGATCAGGGCGGTGCTCAAATCGCATTTATGAACAGCGGCGGTATTCGTGCTGATCTTAAAGCTGGCGAATTAACTTATGGTGATCTTTTCACTGTTCAGCCATTCTCTAACGTGATCGTCACTCAATCGTTAACGGGTGCTCAAATTAAACAAGCGCTTGAGCAACAATGGCAGCGCGATCGCCCACAAGTCATGCCAGTATCTAAAGGTTTCTATTATGAGTGGGATGAGAGTCGTAAAGCAGGCGATAAAGTTATTCCTAACTCTATCAAATTAAATGGCAAACCATTGGATATGAATAAAATCTATCGTGTTGCGGCAAATGAATTTTTAGCAACGGGTGGTAGCCGCTTCTCTGCGTTCGAACAAGGTAAAGACCGTGTGTACAGTCTGCCTGACAACGAAGCGCTGATGAAATACTTCAAAGATAATTCGCCAGTATCAATACCAACTGACGTACGTATCAAAAAAGTTAACTAATTTTTACTTAAATCTGAGTTAAATCAAACCCGAAAACAGTTTTTGTTTTCGGGTTTTTTCGCTAATTTATATATCCTTGCCTACATAAACCTTCATATTTTTGATTCTTTTATTTTAATTGCCTTATATAAGCTTGAACAATAAATCTAGAATAATTCTCATTATCAAATAGATTAGTAATTATTTCAAATATTGATTAATATCAATATAAATTAAGCTGACACGATTCGTATTGATTCAAAACGCTGAAGATCATGTGATCGTTGCCATAATAATCAGTTAATTTGATCTCTATCAATATTTGGTATGACCAAATATCCAAGCGTGTTATTCTAAATATTGGTTTGAATTTTAAGACGGTTATTAATGTTATTTAAGGTTTTTATATCGAAGAATACTTAAATAACATTAATTTATTTTGTAACGAGGAATTTATGGCCCTTTCTCAACCGAAGATTGTTATTGTGGGTGGTGGTGCTGGTGGCTTAGAGCTAGCAACGCGTCTTGGCCGCAAGTTAGGACGTAAAAAACGCGCGGAAATCACCCTTGTCGACCGTAATCCAAGTCATCTATGGAAACCATTGCTGCATGAAGTCGCTACGGGCTCATTGGATGATGGTGTGGATGCGCTTAGCTATCTCGGTCATGCACGCCATAATGCTTTCAATTTTCAATTGGGTTCATTAACTCAGATCGACCGTGATAATAAGAAGATTATTTTAGGTGAATTGCGTGATAAAAATGCAGAGTTATTAGTCCCAGAGCGCGAAATCGATTATGACATTCTGGTCATGGCATTGGGAAGTACCTCAAATGACTTTGGCACTCAAGGTGTTAAAGAACACTGCATTTTCTTAGATAACCCGCAGCAAGCGCATCGATTTCATGATGAAATGCTGAACTTGTTCTTACGCTATTCTGTTCGTGATAATGCGGAAGAGAAGGTGAATATTGCTATTGTCGGCGCTGGTGCAACAGGAGTCGAACTGTCTGCTGAACTGTACAACGCGGTTGAGCAATTAACGAGTTATGGTTTTAAAGGGTTAGATACAGATGCCTTGAACGTGACATTAGTAGAGGCTGGCGAACGTATACTACCTGCACTACCACCACGAATTTCGAGTGCTGCTCATCAAGAGTTAACTAAGTTAGGCGTGCATGTTCTGACGAAAACGATGGTAACGAGTGCAGATGAAAATGGTTTAAATACCAAAGATGGTGAACAAATTCGTGCTGATTTGATGGTGTGGGCAGCGGGTATTAAAGCGCCTGATTTCATGAAAGATATTGCAGGTTTAGAAACTAATCGTATAAATCAGCTCGTTGTGAAGCCGACCTTACAAACAACACGTGATGATACTATTTTTGCAATTGGTGACTGTGCTTCATGTGCAAAACCAGAAGGGGGCTTTGTGCCACCAAGAGCTCAGTCAGCACATCAAATGGCAAGCCGATGTTATGACAACATCTTAGCAATGATGAAAGATAAACCACTAAAAGATTATGTCTATAAAGATCATGGCTCATTAGTATCACTGTCACGTTTTACGACTGTCGGCAGCTTGATGGGGAATCTGATGCGCGGTGATATGATGGTTGAAGGGCGCATTGCACGTTTTGTGTATGTCTCACTGTATCGAATGCATCAAATTGCACTTCATGGTTATATCAAAACAGGTTTAATGATGTTGGTAGGGAGTATTAACCGGATTATTAGACCTAAATTGAAACTGCATTAATCGTTCCATATTTAAAGTATTAAGATCCTCGTTCAAGTCTGAGTGAGGATTTTTTTTACGATTGAAATAGCGGGACCAATCAATTTTGAATGAGTCGCTATCCATCCAACTAAAATTATTGTTGAGTCATAATATTAACGGTAATCATTAGTTCGGTTACGTTAACAAAAGCGTAGCTGAGCGTGCCGCATCTTTATTAATGTCAATAATAGAGTTAAATCATATTGATAATCACAATCGATACAGATAAAGATTATCCCAAGTTAAATATCAATAAAGTGCCATATTGGCACTTTATTGATATTTAGAAGCAAAAACGCAATCTATAAAAATAACATTAAATTATCGTTATTGATCTAGCATCTATTCTGCATAAGTTAAATGACTTCAATCTTGCTTTTGAGTAAGAAAATTCTAAAACTTATCATTTGGTTGTCGGTAATCATCGTATTATTAAAACCAATGGTTACAATAGGGTTATTCTTTGATTATATTTTCTAATAAGGGTAGCCAATGAGGCTAAAGTATAAATTATTGTTAGCCGGAATGGTCGCTTGCCTGATTATTATTACCATCACTACCTTGCTGCGCTCCCCTGAGAATGAAAATAAATTAGCAACAGTACTTTCAACAGCACCCATAAAATCACATCGAGTCATTGAGCATGAAAACTGCTCGGTTATTGGTGTGTTGGATGGGTTTAGTCAAAATTATTTATCACGTTATCATCCCGCTCAACGTGAGTGTAAAACGGTATTTATGATAGAAATCTTACAAAAAAAATCGCTACCGAAACTAGTTGATAAAGAATATAGAAACTGTGTGATAACTCAAAAAATAGAACAAGTAACTGTGGGTTATGATGTGGTGTATCGTATTGGTGATACCTTAGGAAAAGTGAGAACGCCTTATGACCCAGGTTTGTTAATTCCACTTAATAAAGATGGTCGATTGAATTTAAGTGCGTCGAGCAGTCAACTTTGTGAAACGGTGAGTAGTAATGTTGATACACTAGTACCGTTGTTCTGTATTAAAGCCAATGAATCAAGAGCTCATACATTCAATAATGCTGTTGAAATATTTTCACGAAAAAATGCCTATGGGTACTTGGAGTGAATCAATCCATTTGATGGATTATATTTTATACTCAGTGGTGTGTGATCGGCTTTAATCAAACAGGACACTTTAATAATGGAATATAATCCAACTATTGAGGTGCCAAATGAAAAAACGAATAAACAAAAATTACACCACAGAATTTTAGTAAGAAACCGCCTCATTGATAACCGAATAGGTCTATCGCGCACAAAAAAACAGCCTCTTAAAGGCTCACCGATAAATGACTTTATAATTAGAAAGCAAAACTCAATGTTGAGCGAGCTGAGCTATTAGGGCTTCGAAAGGAAAATAAAGTACTTAAAATGGAAAAACAGATCCTAAAAACTTTATGTCCTCCTACAAAAAACAAGTTGCGTTTAAAACCATTAAGCAATTATCTTCACAGTATTCAGTGCGTAATCTCTGCAAGTTGATGAAAATGAGTCGTTAAGCCTATTATGCTTGATTTAAACGCCCTGCAAAATTAATCATCGTAGAACAGCTTAACCTGTATCCCAGAGCCAACGTTATCTTTGAACAGAGTCGAAATAGCTTAGGTTATCTAACGTGACGTAAACGGTTATGTAAAGAGAACTTGAGTGCCAGTGCTTATAGCGTTCAAAGGTTCATTTGCCTTTTTAGTTCCAAACAGCCAAATAAGTCTCCATGGTGTATGATTGCCCTAAACTAGCCTCTAACTGGGATTATGAAAATAAAGCTCATATGTCCGTTGAGTGCTGTGAGTTCAATCGGTGGATGCAACACACTGGTGAAATGGTTTGTTAGAAAGGACACTAAACGTAAAGATACAAAAAGGAATGCATTGTGCTAAAAGATAATTTTAATGAATTACAAATTTTTTTTGCTGTTGCGAGGGAGAGAAGCTTTACCAAAGCTGCGGCTAAACTGGGCGTTTCTCAATCCGCTTTGAGTCATGCAGTCAAAGCATTGGAAGAACGTTTAAATACAAGGCTCTTAACACGCACCACACGCAGTGTCGCGGCGACAGAAATGGGGGAAAAGATTATCGCTTGTCTTGAACCTCGACTTGCTGATCTTAATCACGAGTTAGAGGCAATCATTCAGCTTAATGGTGCGGCATCTGGCAATATCCGCCTTTCAACGGGGGAGCATGCAGCACGTAGTTTTCTTTGGCCTAAACTCAAACCGTTTCTACGTGCATACCCGGATATTAATGTCGAACTGATGGTTGATAATGGGTTTGTTAATATTGTCGATGAAGGTTTTGATGCGGGGATACGCTTAGGGGAAAGTGTTGATAAGGACATGGTCGCCGTTAAGATTGGCCCTGATATGCGACTAGCAATTGTGGGTTCACCGAATTATTTTGAATCTCAAGGCATACCGCGAACACCGCATGATTTACAGCATCATCGTTGTATCAATATGCGACTGCCTACTGCGGGGGGATTGTATCATTGGGAGTTTGAGAAACAGGGCAAATCATTACGCGTTAGAGTGGAAGGGCAACTCACTTTTAATTTATTATCTGAGCGAATTGATGCTGCGCTGTCTGGGTTTGGTATTGCTTGCGTCCCCGAGGATACCATCCAAGAGGCTGTCAAATCAGGAAAGCTCATCCAAGTTTTAAGTGATTGGTGCCCGGCTTTTTCAGGCTATTATCTTTATTATCCAAGTCGAAAACAGCACCCTCCCGCGTTTGCTTTATTGATTGATGCACTGCGTTACAGTGAGAAATAGAGACTGGTAGTGTGAGATAAATGTATTGACGCCTACCAGCCTAAGACAAGTTTATCGATTAATTAGTGCTTGTAACGCAGCGGGATAGCGTTCTCCAACAATTTTCACTGTTTCCAGCGCGTGGGCAATTTTTTGCAAATCGTTATCCGTGAGTATGACATCGACAGCATTTACATTTTCATCTAAACGATGCAGTTTAGTTGTGCCCGGAATAGGAACAATCCACGGTTTTTGTGCCAATAACCAAGCCAGTGCAACTTGTGCTGAAGTCACGCCTTTCTGGCTCGCGAGGTCGGCTAACAAAGTAACCAGTTGTGCATTCGCCTCTAACGCTTCTGTATTGAAACGTGGGACTTTGCTACGAAAGTCATCATCGTTAAATGTGGTATTCGCATTAATTGCCCCAGTTAAAAAACCTTTTCCTAATGGGCTAAAGGGCACGAATCCAATGCCTAATTCTTCAAGCACAGGTAATATTTCATCTTCAGGTTCACGCCACCAAAGTGAATACTCGCTTTGCAGTGCGGTGACAGGCTGAATGGCATGTGCCCGGCGAATTGTTTGAGCACTGGCTTCAGAGAGGCCAAAGTGTTTTACCTTACCTTCTGCAATCAAATCTTTTATTGTGCCTGCAACATCTTCAATCGGTACATCAGGGTCAACACGGTGTTGATATAGAAGGTCAATAACGTCAGTTTTGAGCCGACGTAATGAACCTTCGACTGCTTCACGAATATGTTCTGGACGGCTATTTAAAAGCTGCTGTTTGTTTTCATTACTGCAGTTGAAACCAAATTTTGTTGCAATAACCACCTTATCTCGAAAGGGTTTTAATGCTTCACCTACCACTTCTTCATTCAAGAATGGCCCATAGACTTCCGCGGTATCAAAAAAAGTGACCCCACGTTCGACGGCTGTACGCAGCAATTCAATGGCTTGATGTTTATCTGTGGCTGGACCATAACCGTGACTTAGCCCCATACAACCTAACCCAAGCGCAGAAACTTCAAGTTTTGAATTACCGAGAAAACGTTTTTTCATGATTTATGTCCTGATCATTAATTAGATTGCGTGTATAACTAAACATCTAGCTTGCGGCCAGCCAGCCATTCAACCATCGCAGGATCGCGGTGTGAGAAAAATGCACTTGTTGCCGTATCCATTGCTGCGATTTGTGTCATTTCATTATCGGTTAGAGTGAAATCGAGAATGTTTATATTTTCTGCCATTCTGGTTTTACGAACTGATTTAGCCAGTGACACGATGCCTCGTTGAAATAACCAGCGCAGAACAACTTGCCCAACACTTTTGCCGTATTTTTCACCGATAGCGGTGAGTTGAGGATGATGAAATAATCCATTTCTACCTTCAGCAAAAGGCGCCCAAGCCTCTGGTTGGATATTTTTACTCTGCATCCATGGCACTGCATGTAGCTGCTGATTGAATGGGTTAACTTCAACTTGATTGACTGCAGGAATAACGTTATTGAATGCAATAAGGTCAGCTAATCTGTCTGGATGAAAATTACTGACACCAATTGCCCGAATTTTTCCAGCTTGATAAAGTTCTTCCATTGCACGCCATGCACCGTGGACATCGCCATAAGGTTGGTGGATAAGGTAAAGATCAACATAGTCGAGTTGCAGGCGACTTAATGAACGTTGAAATTGGGATTTTGCCCCTTCGTAGCTGGTATCCTGTAGCCACAACTTCGTCGTAATAAATAAATCTTCTCGTGCTATTTGGCTCTGTTTTAATGCATTCCCGACTTGGGTTTCATTTTGATAGGATGCAGCGGTATCTATTAAACGATAACCTGTTTCAAGTGCGTCAATAACTGCGCGTTCGCATTCGTCCATATCTGTCATCTGAAAGACACCGAAACCTAACAATGGCATTTCAACCCCATTGTTTAATTTGACAGTTTGCATAATGCGCTCCTTTTTATTTTCGTTGAAATAAAGCATAGCGTAGATTTATTGATTAGATTAGAGGCTATAATCTTCTAGAGCTTATGAATATAATTCATAAATAATGGTTCCTGCCCACAACAAGCGTGAATTACTGTAGATTTTTTTGTTCAATAAATTGGCTAACTAAATCCGCAATTTGAGTATTATTCAGATCTGAAAAAGGAAAATGTGTATTTCCTTTAATACCAATTTCAGGTAAATGGATAACGGTCACATCCCCACCATGTTGATTAACCACATCTCGCCATTCTCTTGCCATAGCAAGACGTACCCTCCAGCTATCTTGAGCAGGCATAGTGACAGGCTTATCGGGTATATTATCCCCATAGAAAATGATAATGGGGATTTTGGTAAGTGCCATAAGATCGTCCATTGGAACTGGCTCCCCCTTTAATGTATCGAATGCACTTGGCATTGGTGCTGGTAATTCATGTTCAGGAAAAACAAATCCGCTACCAGGTTCAAAAGCGACAATCGCTTTGACCTTATTGTTTTTTATTGCGGTATACCAGCCGGGACCACCACCTTGTGAATGTGTGAATAAAATCGCTGGGCCTGATTTATCCACTACAGCGGACAAAGCATCAGAAATAACATTCGTGTCAAAAAGCCCCGTGTTGGGGGTCATTTGGCGGAAATATTGATTTAACGCTTCTTTATCGTGAGAGAACTACACATCTTTAAAATACTCAGGCCAGATACCGACGCGAAATTGATTGAACCACAATTGTTCATCAGGTTGGGGTGTTACCGTTCCTTCAATCGTACTTCTACCTGCATTACCACGGCGTGGTTGGTCAACAAGATAGGTTGAGAAGCCTCGGCGTAAGAAAATATTTTGAAAGCCTTCTCTACCATCAGGTGTACTTTCCCATGTACGAGATGATTGACCTGCACCATGGAGCATGATGAGTGGATATTTATGTGGATTTTCGGGAATTTGATAAAAAACTGCGGCATGATCGCCATGATAAGTTTGCCCCGCAGGCTCTAGGGGTTTTTAGCATTGAACGTGCCTGCCGCTGTCGTGATGGAGCCACCTGCGGCAAAGCTGCCTTGTGCTGAAATCACTAAGGGTTCAGCATAAGTTGGTTGGGTCATTATTCCGCCGGCCATCATACAAAATAACAGTAAATTTAATCCGTTCTTCATCTTTATTTCCTTTTAATTCAGTACAGTACAATTTTTTCATGATTAAAATTAGGTTATACTAGAAGCTAGCCATCCGATTACGGTTTCTGTTGTTCTTCGCTCTTGGCCACATTCAATAACCAGTGGTGTGACTCTTTGTGCTAAAGGCGCTAATTCGGCTAACACATCTTCACTGTCACCTATGCCATAGCCTCCATGAGTAATAAAAGGGATAAGCTTTTTATTCGCAAAATTGTGCGTACTCAGAAAGGTTTGGACTACAGGTGGTATGCTAGTTCCCCAAATAGGAAAACCTAAATAAATTGTCTGATAATATTCGAGATTGATGACGTTATTTTTTATCGCAGGTTTTATTGCTTGTTGGCGTTCTGCTTGTGCTTGTTCAACGGTTTTAAAATAATCTTCTGGGTAAGCGATTTCAGGTTCAATAACAAAAAGGTCAGTATGTAAATTGCGGTGGATCACACCCGCAATCACTTTTGTACTACCACTTCTTGAAAAATAAGCAACTAAGGTACGGCTATTTTTTGAATGACTTTCTGTATTTGCTAGCGCTTTAGGTAATGTAGCACTCACTAGGGTTAATCCGGCTAAAGCCGTTAATAACTTTCGTCGATTAAAACCATGTTCATCAGGCATGATCTATCCTCTTATATAAATAGCAAGGAGAATGCAGGTGACGGATGTGTATTTTAGCCCAGAGAGTATCAGTATTAGCGATATTAATAATCGAGGATAATTTAATAGAGTCTATGAATTTAATTCATTAATAAAATAATGTGGTTAATATTTATTTCTTAATTTCTTAATTTCTTAATTTCTTAATTTCTTAAGATAGCCAAACCCTCGCTAGATCTTATTTTGAATCTAATAGAGGGTTATGATTATCACAAACTATAATTTCTTAACCTTTATGGTAAAAACGAAGTGGTGGTTGCGAAGAATTATCTATATGACAATAAAATTAAAACACTAAACTTCATCATCAATATTTACAACGAAATGATAAGTTGCTCACTATTTCAGGCCTGCCGCGCAATCAGAGGCAGAATTAACTTTCCAGACACTCTAGTCAGATGGCAATGTCGGTGTCGACTGATTCCACTTTTGTGCATTTTTAGGATGAACATCTCACGAAGATGCAGGTTTGGCAATCAAAGACTGCATCTGTGTACTCACCGTGCTTGGAATAGGAAACTGACTAGCTTTGCTCGACGAAAAAGCAAAGAAAGTCATTATAAAATTGACCAATAAAGTAAACAGTATTTTTCTCAATGTACTTACCTCTAAGCACGTTCTCGTTTTGTATATCTAAATTGCGATTTAATGATTAAACAGGCTACAACTTATAAATTCTGTTGAAAGAAAACAGTGAGTTTATCGAAAGGGATCTTGCTTAGATTATCATATAAATCAATATGATCAGCATTTGGAATAATCAATAGTTCTTTAGGATCTGAAGCCACTTTGTACACATCTTCAGAATAATAACGAGAATGTGCACTTTCCCCTGCAATCAGCAAAATGGGTCTTGGTGATATCATTTCAACATTGGTATGCATTGGAAAATTAAAAAAGATATAGGGGTTGTTGCTGTCCACGCGGTTGTAGAATTAATTGAACGAGGATGAAAACCTCGAGGGGTACGGTAATAATCAAAAAATGCCGCTAATACAGGCGGCGCATTCTCTGACAAAGTCTCAGGTAAAACACGTTGCCCTTCGATAATATTGCCATCTTCATCGAATGGTACCTCATGGTAACCTAAAGCATAATGTCCATTTATTGCATCTTTCCAGCGCTGTTGGCTCAGATAATCAATCACTTTATGTCGCTCTTCAATGGTGTAACTATCTTGATATCCGCGGCTAATACTGCGAGACATATCGTACATTGATGCCGTCGCTACGGCTTTAATATGTGAATCGCTACTCGCTGCGGTTAAAGCCATACCACTTAATCCACAAATAGCTAGCACCCCAATACGACTACGGTCAACATTTGGCTGCAGACCTAAAAAATCAACAGCAGCACTAAAGTCTTCCGTATTGATATCTGCAGAAGCAATATTTCGAGGCTCACCCCCACTTTCTCCAGTAAAAGAGGGATCAAACGCTAGAGTAATAAAACGACGCTCTGCTAATGTTTGCGCATACAACCCTGAAGACTGCTCTTTTACAGCGCCAAATGGACCACTCAATACAATCGCAGCAAACAACCCACTGGTATCTTTAGGTTGATATAAATCTCCGACTAAGGCTAAACCATAACGATTTTTGAATGTGACTTTTTTATGTTCAACTTTATCACTTTTTACAAAGGTTTTATCCCATAGCTCACTGAAATTTGTATTTGGTTGCGCTAATACTGGCGCTGTAATTATCGATGCTATACTTGCAACAGCAATACTTGCGCCCGTTAATTTCAATAAATCTCTACGTTCATGATTCATAATGTACATCCTCTTTTAGTCATTTCTTTGGATAAGCTCTATCACAGCGTGTTTTGGTGATGTAAATTGTAGGTATTCCAGCCCATGGGTTATTTTTCCTAATTTAAATAACCCTGAGGAGTAACTAAATGGTTGATAAAAAATAGCGATATTTCCCCAAGGGGCATAATAAGTAATATCACCAATCTCTGGCACGATCCCACTAGATGAATTGCGAGTTAGTAGTTTTCGGGGAAGATAAGTGATTTTTTCTGTGAATGAATAATCTGCCAACTCAACAGTGAGCGGTAATAAACTGATAAAATCACGCGTCATTTCTGAATCTTTTAATTCTGCCTTGATTATTTGCGTATCAAGACGAATTTCGATTAAATCTACTTTAGATTCCATTGGTAAATTACGTGCCAATAATGGCTGGCTGATGCAGCCAAATACCAACAGAAAATAAAAATTTAATGGGGTAAGCCTATTTTTAAATAATAGATTCAACATATTATTTTTCCTTTTCAGCCTTTGCTACGCATTGAACAAGTATTGCTGCGACTACAAGAAATAACGCACTGATTGCAAAAGTACTTTCATAACCCATCAAATCAAATATTATGCCGCCCACCGAAGCGCCGCAGGCAATGGAAAGTTGGATCACAGCAACCATCAATCCCCCTCCGGCTTCTGCACTATTTGAAAATATCCGAGGTATCCAGCTCCACCAACCAACAGGCGCCGCAGTCGCGATAAAACCCCAAATACTCAATAATACGATGGCAGTAAGACTGGAATAGCCAAAGAAAATAAGTGATACAGCAATACTGGCCATCAATAGTGGAATGGTGATTAATGTTTGATAGAACCCTATTTTTAATACACGATTAATCAGTAGAGTTCCGATAAATCCCGTAATACCAATAAGTAACAAGCTAAATGTCACCATCGAGATATCGACTTTTACGACGGTCTCGAGAAAAGGGCGTACATAGGTAAATAAGGTAAATTGCCCCATAAAAAATAGGCCAATAGCAAGCATACCGAGTGTGACAACGCGGTATTTAAAAAAGCTAAAAATACTGAAAATCTGAGGGCTATTTTGATGACTGTTCGGATCAGTTGGCATTGAAGGTAAACTAACCCATAACCACAGAATAGTTGCAATCGCAATAGGTACTAAACCTAAAAATGCACCTCTCCACCCAATAGTTGAGCCTAAATAAGCCCCTAAAGGTGCAGCAATGACAGTTGCTAGCGCATTGCCGCTATTGAAAATAGCCAGTGCCTTAGGAACTTGATCTATTGGTACAAGGCGCATTGCTATCGCAGCAGACATAGACCAAAAACCACCAACGACAACACCGATTAACGCACGGCCAACCATATAGATATAATAATTGAGGGCTAAAGCAATCATTGCGCCTGACACCCCCATTAAGAACGTAAGCCCTAGCAATAAGGTTTTACGATTTAAATGACGAGTAAGCGTAGAAATAAATAAGCTCGTTATGACAGCAAATATTCCTGAGATAGTAATACCTTGGCCTGCCATTCCTTCAGTCACCTGAAAATCAAGCGCTAACGGCGTTAACAAGCTCACAGGCATAAATTCTGAGGCTATCAATACAAAAACACATAGCGTCATGGCAAAAACTGCACTCCAGTTCGCTCTTTCAGGAAAATTTCGCTCTTGAAAAATGGCATTATCCATCGGTTATATTCGCCTATGTATTACGATATTTAATGGACATCATCATGGCATACAGGTAATAATTTAATTAGTGGGTATAATCTTCATGAACTTGTGAGAAAAATTCATTAATGATGAAAGGTAAAATGGACGACTTGCACGCTTTTCTGATCGTTGCTCAAGAGCAAAGTTTTACAAAAGCGGCCGCAAGACTTGGTGTGACGCCTTCGGCATTAAGCCATACAATACGACTTTTGGAAGAACGCTTAGGGATTCGACTTCTCGCAAGAACAACCCGAAATGTTTCAGTGACAGAGGCTGGCGCACAACTAATGAACGCCATTCGCCCATTATTTGAACAGATTGGTATTGAACTTAATGCATTAAGTGAGTTACGAGATAGCCCTAGAGGGACCATTTGCTTAAGTTGTACCGATGACCAAATAGAAATTTATATTCGACCGATATTGAATAATTTTTTACAAAAATACCCTGATATCACAATAGAAATATATGTGGATTATGGTTTTATAAATATTGTTGAAGAACGTTTCGATGCAGGAATTCGAATTGGCCATGATATCAATAAAGACATGATAGCAGTACGTATTGGGCCAGATTGGCGCTTAGTTGCAGTCGCTTCACCGGATTATTTTAAGCAGCATCCTAAGCCTTTATTTCCTAACGACTTATCTGAACATCAATGTATCAATATTCGCCATCGTGCTGCCGGGGCTATTTATGCTTGGGAATTTAAACAAGATGGTCATACAACGAGTATAAAGGTGGATGGGCAATTAGTTTTCAATAGTACATTACACCAGTTAAATGCAGCACTTGATGGAATAGGAATAGCCTATGTTCCAGAGCATTTAGCAGAGCCTTACATTACCAAGGGTAAGTTACAGACGGTATTAATCGATTATAGCCCTTACTTTGAAGGTTTTCACCTGTATTACCCAAACCGCCGACAGTCCTCACCCGCTTTTATGGCTTTTGTAGAAGCAATAAGGTATCGATTCAAGGAGCATCACAAATAAAGGTCAATATAATCGCTCTATATGTCTTTTTCATATTATAGAGTTAAACTTACTATATGAAAAATACGCCTGCTTTTCGCTCTTTCAGGATAATAGCCATAATTAAATCTCTACACCATAGGATATTTAATTATGGCTAAGTCACTGTGGAATAAAGGTCGTATCATTCGGCAAAAACGATCGCTTAAAATATCTCATATCTGGGGGAATTCGTATTAGACCCGAATTGGGGGGAAAGTTACGCGACTTAGCGTTATTCAACTTGGTCTTGGATAGTAAGCTTCGGGACTGTGATCTCGTTAAGCTGAAAGTATCAGATGTTGCATATGGCAGTTCAATCTCCAGCAGGGCAACAGTGTTGCAGCAAAAGACGGGTAGTCCTGTCCAATTTGAGCCGACTAAAGGAACCAGAGATGCAGTAGCTTCATGGATAAAAATGGCTCACTTGCGTCGTGCAGATTATATTTCCCAGTCCCAAGTCGATGATGCGTTGGAGATATCTGAGTCAGTAGACGTATAATTCTATCAGGGCTGTTATCAGCCCTGTGCCAGAAGCGGACGTTGGTTGAAACTAGCTTGCAAAAATTCATTTCCCTTTTCATTAATTAAACGTGTTGCTCTATTTGCGGAGGAGTAACGATTGATCAAAAATGAATGTACATTCACTCATTAGTGCGTGATGATTTCACGCAAATTAGTTCGTTTATAAAATAAATGCGCTTTCTCCAGAACTCGCACCTAAAAGCAGCAATGGCAAATTTTGGCCGCATTATTGCGTCACTCGCTCTTGAACAACGACCAAGATTACCCAACATGAACAATTGGGGGTTAACCCCAATTAATGTCATTGCGGGAACAACTCTACGCGATACACAAGATCAACGTTTATTATTCCGTCAACATATTATACCGGCCATTAAAGGGCGTATTACAGCAGCACAGATCTATCAAGTGACCCAACAACATCAACGCTGACTCAGTAAAATTTACCCGTAGTTATCTGATGTAGTAATATTTAATACAGGGTCAGGAACAATTAGAGTCACTCGTAATAGCGCACCTGTTTGGATTTAATTAGCCGAGTGTAGTAGCCAATATTAGTTGACTTATTCATATACTACCTATCAGTCTCAGCCTGCTTTAATAAAAAGACATTGTTTATTTCACCTGTATAGCCAGTACGTGAAATCGAAGTCAATAATACATTATTATCAAAATTTTCTGGCACTATGACCTCTGCTTGGTGTGTTTTTAATGACGCTTTTGCTTTGATTACACCTTCTGTTGACCGTAATGATTTATTAATAGAAATAACACAAAGAGAACAGTTCATCTCTTTGATATCTATAGTCACTTTTTTATTTTCAGCCCAAACATGACTAGAGAATAGAACCATCACGCTCACCATAAAAATATATTTTTTCATTCTATTCGCTCCACTCTAATAGCCATGGTAGTACAAAAGGATAGCTAATCATAACTAGTGATAATGGCACCGAAATCCAGTAGAACCAGACTAACGTTCGGCGGCTGACAATATTTTCGCAAATGGGGTAAGGTGTTAGATGTAAACGCCAAAAACCCATAATTATCAGACCGATAGCGATAGTTATCATAGGAAACTGCAACCAGGATAACATGGGTACATTCGTAAATCCTGCTGCCGATACGCCAAAGACTAGATAGATCAATGGGCCTAAGCAGCAAAACGAAGATGCAATAGAGGCGAATAACGCCCCTAAAAGGGTCAGTAACCCTTTTTTAGTACTGTTCAACTGAGACATAATCGTAGCTAAATTCAGAAGGTTCGTAGAAGTTTAAAGGATCACCGTCAACTTCTGCATAAGGGTAACCAAAGTTATTTAAATCTCCCTGTTCAGTTAAAGGATAAAGTGCAAAATCCCTCGCATAATTAAAGCCGACCCAATTCATTTCCCAATTACCAAATAAGAACTCACTGACTTCATGGACCGAAGGATCACGGTTTTCTTTTTTCTCCGCAAGTCGCATTTTAGTAACATCTGCAGGATCTGCGGGAACCCAACCAAAACCAGCAAGCCAGAACATGGCCCGGCAGTGCTGCCATCCACTTATTTTAGCAATACCTTCACTGTTTGCACTACCGAATGCCTTTTTCGAATATTTTTCAAGCAGATGCGTTGCACCTAATCGGATACCAAACATTTCACGAGCAGGGATCCCACAAGCACGGCAGAGAGCGACAAAGACTGAATTAATATCGGTACATTTACCGCCTAAATTGCCTGATTTAAGGATTTGACCAACATCCCCTGTTCCACAACCGATGACTGAATCATCTCTGTGCATATTCGTTCTTACCCATTCATGAATAAGATAGGCTTGCTTTAATGGCGATTTTTCATCTCCAATAATTTTCAAGCCCGTTTCTTTGACAAGCCCATCAACAGGAATATGTCGTGTTGCATTCAAGTAAGGCCTTACCTCTAATGGAAAAATAATATCCTTTGTTGGAATTTGCCACTTATCTAGTTGACCATTGAGAAGTGGTTGCCAATCTGTGGTTTCGATTAAAATTTCAACTTTTATTTCCATTGGCTCGGTAGATTTTTGCCAAGAAGCAAATAGCGTTTTAGCTGCATAAACATTATTTGCAGTTAGATAGGCCTGCTCATAATCACCTGAAAAATTAATATTTTTTAGTTTTTGAAAGGCTGTATCTTCCGGTACAGGAATCCAAAGGTTTGTTTTCCCTTCAGAGCCAGTAGGGGGAATTAATTTATAGGTTTGAATCATCAAAAAACGACGGCTACCATTTAGACAATCCGACTTCAGGACATCTGTTTTTTGTCCTTTTGACAAGGCGGGTGCAATAACACCTAAGGAAGATAGTGCCACTGCACTTTTAATAAAACTACGTCTTTTCATCACATTGTCCTGTTCGAATAACAAAATTTATATACTGATGTTGTTCCTCATATAATATTCTATGTAAATGCATTAAACGATAAATATATCCAATCATTAGCACTGATAATTTATTTTCACTTAGTGAAGTTCATGACGAGTTCAACTAATATGAGCTTGTTGCAAAAAATATTAACCTTGTAAATTCTGCAAAGGGAGGGTAGTTACTGCCGAGGGTTGAGTTTTTTAAAGTATATATGGCAGCATTAATACTAATACACAAAGCTCTACCCGTGTCACGAATACCCGCATTATTAATCGCCAGTTCAACTACTTGCTCTTTGATATTAGGTTGGCAGGCTCTGTATGTATAACCGAGTTGGAAGGTACAGCAGCAAGTCTTACAGCGGTAACGTGCATGACCGGTGCCATGATTTTTAACAGGGTCAGTTAAGTGCCAAATGTAAACATGGTAACTGCCGTCTAAACTTGGCAATCAGGACAGAAAAGTGGCAGTCCGTAGAATTGGAAACAAGTATCCACTTAACTGGCTAATCAAACACAGGCAAACTCGTAAGTAAAGGCGTATTGCTTGGTTCGATTATTTCGGTCAGTACTGTTCTTAGCCAGTGGCCAGTTCGTTCACGACCTCAGTGACGCTCTTGACGCTGTGGATAGTTCCGATGCCCGTGCCCAGCGCGATGTAGCCTTCATCTGTATTGCCTTCCAGCATGCCGATACGCAAGCCACGTAAACCGCCCATCGCCTGGCCCAGATCTTCATTGCTTGCACCAGCTTTATCCATAGCCACGAGCTTTTCAACTAGCTTGCCGGGAAGTGAGCGGTAGTAATCGGGCAGGGTACGGAAAAGTAGCAAATCTAGACCGTTGGCATTAATGATTTTATCTTTTACCAACTGCGGTACGCGGCTTTCTTCTGTACTAATAAATACCGACCCGGCAAATACGCCCTCGGCACCCAACGCTCGGGCTGCACGGGCAGTGCGGTTGTCGGTAATACCGCCTGCGGCCATTACAGGAATGTTCTTCACGGAATCAGCAATCAACGGCACAATCGAAAAGGTTCCCTACGCGGTAGCAGGTAATGTGCCGCCTTCATCAAAACCGGTTGCAACAATAATATCTGTGCCGGCTTCTTCTGCGAGTCGTGTGTTTTCAGGCGTCGGGTTGATATCGCGGTAGATGATTACAATTCCCGCCTCTTTTAATTCGTTAAAGAGACTCGGAATGATGGCACCTTCGCCGTAACCGGTATAAACCACCGCCCTGACGCCCTCTTCCTTGATTACCTGAAGAATAGGTGGCGTCCAGATATCGTTTTCAGGCGTCGGGATAAGGTTTACTCCGAATGGTTTTTCCGTCAGCCGTTTGGTTTTACGGATTTCTTCACGCATCTTTTCGGCAGTTTCTTCCGGTGTCGAAACGGCGGTTTCCACCGTTAAGCCCGCATTTGGACCGAGTACGCCTAGCCGCCAGCATTACTCACTGCTGCAACCAGTCGTGCATCGGTAAGCCAAGATAATGGTCCTTGAATAACGGGCTTTTCGATACCCAGGATTTGACAGATACGGTTGTTTTCCATGGCGAGATCTCCTCCACATAAGATGTTTGAGCAGCCTATGTCTATTCAGGCGGCTGTGATATTTCATTTACGCTGGAGAAGATCTTAAACCTTATTATTGTTACGGAAAATATCCTGATTATTAAAACAGAATTACTGATTTTGTAATAATTATGAGATCTTTAATGGTCCCGCACATTGTCTGCGCGAGTAACCTAATGAATAGACAGGGGCACGCGCGGTTTATTTATGCTTTTGGATAAACCATACGTGATAAATCTCTCTTATGAAAATCTCGTCTGAATCGACTAAGCACTAAGGGTTGTATCAACATTTTAACCGCAGAGATATTCCGCAGAGAAAATACTTCGTTAATTTCAATCGGAGAAATTAATGGACGCAGATTAATTAATTGCCGAATGCTATTTGTTGATACCTCCGGTTGCATTTCAGCGATTACCCCGTCGGTGAACTGCCTGATTATGGAATGAAAATGTTCATATCCAATCACGCCGTTAACAAGTACTCATTTATTTTGATATTCAAAAAGGTAGGTAGTGTTGTGCTTTAATAAAAGTGGATATTTTGATATAGCACAACCGATGGGATAGGGATAAACGGCCCTTTCTTTACTTCACAGTTTCATAAACAGTAACAATGAGGGGGACGTCGGCACAACTTTGCTTCGCCTGGTAGCCAGGACGTAAAGCGAGTACCTTAACCTGAGATGTCTTTAAAAGCGGGAATGGCGGAGGGGGACAGTACTTTGTTCCTGTCCCCATCTTTCAATCAGGTATGTCAAAGCAGGAAAATTTCACAGCGAGGTTTATTACGGAAAAACGGGACTCGTCAGAGCTGCGCATCCGGACAAAAAACTTCGTATAGCCAGTCGATGAATACGCGAACCTTAGGAGCCAGATAGCGGCGATCCGGATAAAGCAGTGAGATAGATTTTGGCGGTGGAGGGAAATCCGTGAGGATTTCTGTCAGCTCACCGCTGGCAATAAAGGGGGCGAGAGGTGGGCGTAGTCCGTGCAGAACGCCAAGTCCCGCAAGCCCACACGAAAGAAACGCCTCTGAATTATCCACCAGAATGCTAGATGGCATTTTTATGACGGTGATATTACCATCAACGGTGAACTTCCACTCCATAAATTGAAGACTGTGGTTACTGAAAAAATTCACAGCACGGTGAGATTTCATCAATTCATCGATAGTGTGTGGAGTACCATACTTTTCCAGATAGGACGGCGCTGCACAGGTCACCATTCTTGCCGTACCTGTTACCGCAGTTAACGGAAAATCATGACGAACAATTACGCCAGCGTTTATTCCATATGCTGAGAAAATAAAACTCTACGTACGCACTCATTATTGTCAGTAATTCACGAACAAATTTGTGAATAAAAACATGATTAAACCGGCAGGCAATATATGCAGGATAGCGAAATCTTTCGCTCTGAATAAATGAGCTGCTTAAAACTTATAAATATTTATTATCGAGATAAATCCTGTCATCTGAAAAATCACTGCCGATTCTTCGCAATCAGGCTCAAGGTTTTTTCCGTTATGCTTTAGGTAATTTGGTGGTGACAGCCCTGTATGACGGATATGTTGCTCTGGACCCGATGTCGCTGTCCGGGATCACCGATGAAAAGCGTAAATCCGATCTGGCTAAGCAGCTGCTACCAACCAGCGGCATACTGGATACTTCAGTGAACGCTTTCTTCGTCCAGAACGGCGATCATCTTAGCTTTATTGACGCAGGCTCAGCTCACTTTGCGGGCTCAAGCATGGAGCGCTTGCCGGGTAACATTACTGCTGCAGGCTACAAGCCTGAAGATGTAGACACTATTTTATTTATTGACGCACATGCCCCCCGATTATATCGACGGCATCACCAATGATAAAGGTGAGGTGTTGTTTCCGAATGCAACCGTCTGGACGCATAAAAGATGAACTCAGGATGCTGCAGCACCATATATTGCAAGTGATCGCTTCTTAACTTTCGCTTAAGGCAACAGCCTCATTCCGAGCCTTGCCCGCATCGTTGAAGCGCCAAATCATACGCCGGGTAACACAACATGTATGGTGAGCTCTGCTGGTGAGAAAATGCTGTTCTGGCGCAATATTTCTCACCTGCCGTCTATCCAGCGACCACACTCGGGGGCAATTATTGAACTGAACGCCTATCCGAACATGGAGGTCGCTTCACGTGAGCACGTGCTGGCTGTGTCAGCTGAGGAAGCTTGCTGCCTACCTGCCACTCCCGGGTATGGGGTGCCATGGATAGCCGTAGAGTATACTGCGCGCTGCCTGCTGTCTAAGGCCGATACTGCGCTAGCTAGGCACTGACGTTGATGATGATCTGAAGATATTTGTATTAAGTAAAGTTTGTGTTTTTCAGGGCTGCAACAGCAGTCCTGTATCAGAAGCCGTTGCTTCTTTTTTTCACCATAAAAATATCAAACACGTCAATCATGTGATCGACAAATACACGTACTTTTGGCGTCATTTGTCGCGTACTCGGCCAGAGAATATGAAAGGTGGTGATGTGAGTAATATAACTATTCAGTACGCTTCTAAGCTCATCGTTCTCAATTGCATCTTTTACCGAGTAGTCAGGCAGACAGGCAATACCAAGACCCTCTTTAACCATAAACAGCAGAGCTTCAAGGCTGCTACAGATAAGCGTTGACGGGATGGTGGGGCTTCCTGCGGTGTTAACACTTTGTTTTAGCGGCCACTCGGCGATTTTTCCGGAACCTGGAAAACGATAGTGAAAGCATGCATGTGCAGCCAGTTCGGCGGGTCGTTCAGGTGTTCCGTTACGTCTGAAGTATTCCACTGAGCCGACGATACACAGGCGAAATGAACCAAGCCGTCTGGTTATGAGCCTTGAATCAGTCAGGTCGCCACCACGTATTACAACATCCATACCTTCGTCAATCACATCTGTCAGTCTGTCCGAAAAATCCAAGTCGAGTTCAATATCTGGATATCGCGCCATAAATGATGAAATCATAGGTAGCATCAGACCTGCAGCCAGCGGAAGCCCAATGCGTACCCTGCCATGCGGGTACTGAGTCATGGCCGATAGTTCATCCTCAGCGGCCTGAATTTCACCAAAAATTCGATGGCATCGCTCCAGGAAAACCTCGCCTTCCGATGTTAAACGCACTGAGCGGGTGTTGCGCTGGAAAAGACGAACACCTAGGCGCTCTTCAAGCCGGGATATGCTTTTACTCACCGCCGACGATGAAATACCTTTTGCCCGCCCGGTCGCGATAAAACTTCTCGTCTGCGCGACGTGAATGAAGACTTCCAGCCCGGACATTTTTTCCATCATTTGTTTCTACCTGATAATTGCTGACAAATTTGTCACTTCTGTTATGCCAGTCAGCCCTATTAATTACAAGCAGATATCCGCTTATTATTGACGTCATAGCGTGAATCCATAAGCGACTTACTCTGGCCGCTGCGGAGCCCCGGTTAACAAATAAAGGTGAAACATCATGAGCAGCAAAATTCGAGTAGGCATCATTGGTACAGGCGGCTGGGCAAGATATGGCCACATTCCGGCTCTTCAGGCGCTGGAAGCGTTTGAGATTACTGCACTGGCCGGACGCGATATAGAGAAAGTGGAGAATTATGCCGCGCAGTTTGGTATCTCTCAGGCATATGGCAGCCCGGAAAAGCTGCTGGCTAATCCTGATATCGATCTTGTCGTGGTGTTGGCTCCAACTCCTGAACATGCTCGCCTCGCGAAAGCGGTGATTACAGCAGGAAAGGACGTCTACAGCGAGTGGCCTCTTTCTACGACAACATCAGAATCAGAGGCTATTCTGATGTTGTCGCGTGAGAAAGGTGTTAAGCATATCGTCGGTCTGCAACTTCGCTTCGCGCCCAGCTCTCGTTACTGGCACGACTTAATCAAACAAGGCATTGTCGGGAAAATCAGGGCGGTGCGTATGTCGGTGGGCGTAGACGCATTTAGCGAAGTGATGCCGGAATTTGCAAAATGGGCGCTGAATGCGGCTAATTTTACCGAAGTGCTGTCGATTTATGGCGGACACTTTCACGATATGCTGTTCCATGGTGTCGGTTTCCCAGAAAAACTGATGGCAATAGCTGTTAACCAGTTCCCGGTCACCACTATTGCGGAAACCGGTGAGAAAGTGCCCTATACCAGTCCGAATGAAGTAATGGTTATCGGTACGCTCGAGGGGGGAGCTCTGTTTTCCATTCAGCTTGAGGGTGGACAGAAACATCGTACCGGCCTGCAAATTGATATCACCGGCACTGAAGGTGTACTGCGAATTACCAATGCTCGTGGGTTTGAGAATAAGGATGACAACTTAATAGAGGTAATGCGTAATGGCGTTGAAATCTTTGAGAAACTGCCTGTTCCCGTGGAATATGCATTCTTGCCGGTTTCCCATCTTGACGCCAGCTCCCAGGACGTTGCTTATCTCTACGCTGCCTATGCCCAAGACAAAACAACAGGTTTGAATGATGCAACAACCTTTGAGGACGCATTACGTCAGCATCAGCTCATCGATCAAATCACCGAATCGTCTGCCCGTTTCTTCACCTAAACGTGTGTATGGACAAGGATGTCTGCTCTTCACTCAAAGCTGCCTAAGGTGGAGCCTGGGCAGTTCAACACGATTACGAAGGGGAGTTTACTCCTTTGTCAGGCTCTGCATATCTATCACGAAGCGATATTTAACATCAGCCTTCAAAAGCCGTTCATATGCCTGGTTAATATCCTGAATATCAATCATTTCGATATCAGAGGCAATGCCGTGTCGGCCGCAGAAATCTAGCATTTCCTGGGTTTCTTTTAGTCCGCCGATGAGCGAGCCAGCTACCGTTTTTCCTCGATAGACGAGCGGTGCTGAATTAAGAGTGGGGTCAAGTGAACCGAGATAACCGACGAGAACTAATGCACCCTGAGGCGCAAGCGTGTTGACATACGGATTCAAATCATGATTGTACGGTATGGTATCAATAATGAGGTCAAATTTACCGTTCACTTCTTCCATGGATTTGGCGTCGGAGGAAATAACCACGTTTTTTGCACCATGTGTACGGGCATCTTCTTCTTTTCCAGGTGATTGGCTAATCAGAGTCACTTCAGCACCCATTGCCGCAGCTAACTTCAGCGCCATATGACCTAGGCCACCTAGTCCCACAACAGCAATCTGTTTACCGGGACCCGCATGCCATCTGCGCAGTGGAGAATAGGTAGTAATACCCGCGCAAAGCAGGGGAGCTGTACCCGTCAGATTAAGTCCTTCCGGAATGTTCAGTACGAAACGCTCACTGACCACGATTTTTTCTGAATAGCCCCCGTAAGTCGCGGTGCCATCATGTCTGTCTTTATCAGAGTAAGTCAGCGTATTGTTATCGCAGAACTGCTCATGGCTATGCTTGCAGGGCGAGCATTCACGGCAGGAGTCAATAAGGCAGCCCACGCCAACGGTATTACCTGACTGAAAGTGGGTAACTTTTTCACCCACGCGAGTGATCTTACCAATAATTTCATGGCCAGGAATAATTGGATATTCTTCACCGCCCCAGTCATTACGGACATGATGCACATCAGAATGGCAGACACCACAAAAGAGGAGCTCAATCTCTACATCATCCGGCCGCAAGTCGCGACGTTCGAATGAAAAAGGAACAAGACTATTTGTTGTTTTTTTGTTCGACTTTGCAAAGATAAGCCGCACACGATTTCAGACCGGCTACATAATCAGGAACAGGATTGGCTTTCTACGGCCCATGACCCGACAGCAAAGGTACTGCGTGGCAATGTCGACCTCGAACTGGTTTTACTTTAAGGATTTCGATATGACCACTTTTCATCAATTCATTGTGGCTTTACGCCACAATATCGCGGCCTTGAAGCACTCTACAAAAAATACGCTGCTCAGGGTTTGGTGGTGCTAGGTTTCCCCTGCAACCAGTTCGGGAAACAGGAACCCGGCGACGCTGGCGAGATCGCGCGGACCTGTCACATTAACTACGGTGTCACTTTCCCAATGTTCGAAAAAGTAGAAGTTAACGGAACCGCAGCGCACCCGATATTTCGTTATTTGAAAGACGAGCTACTTGGCATGATAGGGGGACGGATCAAGTGGAATTTCACTAAATTTCTGATCGGACGTGACGGCGAACCGCTCAAGCGCTTTGCACCGATCACCACTCCAGATAAAATGGACGCTGAAATCCTTGCTGCACTTGAAATTTAAGTGTTTCGGTAATTCGAACCATTCAATTGTTGAGCGCTATCGAAAAATTTATTCGTCGTAATGAGGAAGAATTGAAGGCAAAACGTGAGAAATAATTTGCACATTTGGCGTTGGCGGTTTAGTCCGTTTTTAAGGCTTCGTTAATGAGCTGTACTCACCTCTATACTCACTTAATAATGGGCTGTTATGAAATGCAATCAAACATAAAACAGCATAAAACCAAATTAATACAATGAATTTTATGCTGTTTTTATTATTAAATGATACTTAATGAGCCAATGTAAAACGAGAGTATAGGTTTAATCATTAATCGAGAAGGTTATCGGCGAAATCGCTCAGCAATTGCTTGATAAACTCTATTCGTCCCACCCGGTCACTTAAATCAATAACAAACTTTAATCTAACTGGTCCGTCAAGACGGAACGTTTGTGGTTGGCGTTGTAATAAGCTGATTAAAAAATGTGGCGAAACTTTATTTTTTTCACCAAATTCAATAAATCCACCTTGATCATGAGCTTCAATTCGCTTGATACCTAATTTTTCAGCCTGAAGTCTTATCGCTGCATTGGCGAGTAAGAATTTCCCTGCATCCGGTAACATACCAAATCGGTCGATCAGTTCAGTTCGTAGCTCTTTTAGCTCATCTTCATCGGCGGAACTGGCAATGCGTTTATAGAACGACAGTCGAATATTTACATCATGAATATAGTCATCAGGAAGTAGTACGGGCATACGTAGCTCAACTTCCGTTTGTTGTTTGATGAGATCTTCGAGTGATGGCTCTCGCCCATCCTTCAACGCTTCGACTGCACTTTCAAGTAATTCCATATACAGTGAAAAACCAATTGTGGTCAATTGTCCACTTTGATCTTCGCCTAACAACTCGCCAGCACCTCGGATTTCAAGGTCATGAGTAGCAAGGGCAAAGCCAGCTCCCAAATCTTCCAATGAGGAGATCGCCTCTAACCGTTTCTGGGCATCAGTTGTCATCGCTTTAGGGTGCGGAGTGAGCAGATAAGCATAAGCTTGATGATGTGAACGACCCACACGGCCACGTAATTGATGGAGTTGGGCTAGACCAAAATGGTCAGCACGCTCGATGATAATGGTGTTTGCGGTTGGAATATCGATACCTGTTTCAATAATGGTCGTACAAATTAATACATTGAAACGCTGGTGATGGAAATCATTCATCACACGTTCGAGCTCTCGTTCACGCATTTGCCCATGACCAACGACAAAACGCGCTTCGGGGACTAATTGTTCAAGACGTTGTTTCGCTTTCTCGATATTCTCAACATCATTATATAAGTAATAAACTTGGCCACCACGTAAAGTTTCACGCAAAATTGCTTCGCGAACCACTAATTCATCATATTGACGTACAAAGGTTTTTACGGCTAATCGGCGAGCGGGTGGGGTCGCAATAATTGATAAATCACGCATACCACTCATTGCCATATTCAAGGTACGCGGAATTGGCGTGGCGGTGAGTGTCAGGATATCGACATCAGCACGCATCGCTTTAATACGCTCTTTGTGGCGAACACCGAAGCGATGTTCTTCATCTACCACCAGCAAACCTAAGTCATGCCAAACCAAACTCGTTTGTAATAATTTATGGGTACCAATCAATATATCAACTTTGCCTTCAGCTGTGTCTTCAATAATTTGTTGTTGCTCTTTAGCTGTTTTAAAGCGGGAGAGCATTTCAATTCTAACTGGCCAAGTGGCAAATCGGTCACGGAAATTATCGAAATGCTGCTGAGCTAATAGAGTTGTTGGTACTAGCACCGCAACTTGTTTATTACTATTGATCGCTAAGAAGGCAGCTCGCATCGCCACTTCGGTTTTACCAAAGCCGACATCACCACAAACCAATCTATCCATTGCGATAGGTTGACACATATCACTGAGTACCGCATTGATCGCAACTTCTTGATCAGGGGTAGTTTCATAAGGGAAACCTTGGCAAAATTCTTGGTATTGCTCTTTGTCGTGCTTAAATGCAAATCCAGGTTTAGCTGCACGCAACGCGTAGATATCAAGAAGCTCAGCAGCTACATCACGGACTTTTTCAGCTGCTTTTTGACGTGCGCGTCCCCAACTATCACTTCCAAGGCGATGGAGTGGGGCATTCTCATCGGCACCACCTGCGTATCGGCTGATCAGATGTAATGATGAAACAGGCACATACAGTTTGTCATTACCTGCATAAGTCAGAATCAAATATTCAGCTTGGATACCGCCCGCTTCAAGCGTTGTCAATCCTTGGTAGCGGCCAACACCATGCTCGATATGAACGACTGGCTGGCCTTGACGCAATTCGGCTAAGTTGCGGATCAATGTATCGGTATTAATGGTACGCCGATTATCACTGCGTCGACGAACAACGCGCTCACCTAATAAATCACTTTCACAAATTAGGGCTCGGTGCAATTGTGATTGAATAAAACCATGTTCAGCAGCCCCAACCGTAATAGCAAAACGATTTTCGGATGAGCTTGAATAGTGTTCTATATTACTTGGGCGAATTTTCAGTCGCCCTAATAATTCAGTCACGGTTTCACGTCGTCCTTCACTTTCAACAGAAAAAACCACTGTGCCGTCAAAACTTTCAACAAATTGCCTTAATTTTTCAAGCGGGTGTTTATTTTGACCTTGCGTGCTGATATCAGGTAATGGCAAATAATCTAAATTAGTATTAGCCGCTTTATTCGTTAATTTTTCAACAGAGAGTTGAACTCGAGGCCACTTTTTCAATGATTGATTAAGTTGTTCGACAGTCAGCCACAACTCTGCGGGAGGCAAAAGTGGGCGCATGGGGTCAACACTACGGCTCTCAAAACGTTGTTGCGTGTCCACTTGGAAACGTTCGGCCGATTCTTGATAATGCTGAGAAATAAACAGGGTATTGGCGGGGAGATAATCAAATAGAGATGGTAGTGGTTGACTAAAAAATAGCGGTTGCCAATATTCAATCCCTGTTGGTAGTGTTTTTTTGCTGACTTGCTGATAGATATGTTCGGGATCACGTCTCACTTCAAAACGTTCGCGCCATTGGCTACGAAAACGTTCGATTGCATCTTTATCTATTGGGAATTCATGTGCTGGCAGTAAATTTATACTACTGACTTCTTCAAGTGTTCTTTGCGTATCGACATCAAAAGTACGCAAGCTATCAATTTCATCATCAAAAAAATCAATACGATAAGGAACTGAGCTTCCCATAGGAAATAAGTCTAGTAAGGCACCACGTGTTGCATATTCACCGTGTTCTAAAACCTGTTCGACGTGCCGATAGCCCGCTTTATCCAGCTCATCACGAAGTGCATCGCGTGATAATTTATCGCCCTTGGCCATCACCAATGCATGGCTAGTTAAAAATTCAGGCGGGCAAACTTTCTGCATTAAGGTATTGACGGGGAGAATTAATGCGCCTTTTTGCATCGTTGGTAAACGATACAGCGTCGATAAACGTTGAGAGATAATTTCTTGGTGAGGTGAAAAATTATCGTAGGGTAAGGTTTCCCAGTCGGAAAGAGTCTCAATAGGGAGTTGAGTAAATTGTTGGATCTCATCGCGTAGATGCAGTGTGTTCTGCATATCCCGTGTGATAATGACAACAGGTCCATGATGACGTTCTATCATCTCTCCACATTCAAGCGCGCCAGCGGCCCCGATTAGGCATCCAAGATGACGGACATCACCACTGCGCGTAGGGAGTTCATAACGAAATTTTGAAGACATAAAAATATTCGGCTTCTCACTGCATAATGGTTAAACAGCCTGTTTTACCCCGTGTATTATCTGAAAGTACTGCAAACAGGCTGAGCCAATAAGAAAAAAAACCACAAAACCGGGGCCGGGTGGTTCCATTCATCATTCGTACCCTTTATTATCCCTGAACACTTCGCTTTGGCAACAGGAGCGTTACAGATTTCATGCAACAATCTGTCTCAATGTTTATAGGTCTGCGTTATATGCGCGGACGGGCTGCAGATAAATTCGGTCGTTTTGTGTCGAGTTTATCCGCAATTGGTATCACTTTAGGCGTCGCTGCACTGATTACAGTGACTTCTGTCATGAATGGATTCGAGCGATCTTTACAAGATAGCATACTCGCGTACATGCCACAGGCCGTTTTAACCTCGGACTCGGGTCATATTGATCCACAAAAGTTCCCGATTGCAAATTTACAACATTTGCAAGGAGTAAATCATATCGAGCCTATTGTCCAGTCGGACGTGGTTTTACAAAGCCGCTCAAATGTGGGTGTCGGCATGATGGCAGGTATTACTTCAGATGAACGATCCCCACTATTGGATAATCTTGTCAGTGGTCAACGATCAGAATTAGTGGCGGGAGAATATCGGGTATTTTTAGGTAAAAAACTGGCTGATAATTTAGGTTTGAAACGAGGTGATGAAGTTCGTTTAATCATTCCGGGTGTGAGCCAATTAACTCCAATGGGACGCATTCCGAGCCAGCGTTTATTTACAGTTGCGGGCGTATTCCAAATTAATGGAGAAGCGGATGGCAGCGAGATGGTTATTGCAAAAGATGACGCAGCAAGGCTTATGCGGTATCCACAAGGTGATATCACGGGTTGGCAGTTATTTCTTGAACAGCCGCTAAAAGTGGATGCTTTGAGCAAACAAAATCTTCCTGAGGGATTAGTTTGGACTGACTGGCGGGAACGTAAAGGCGAATTTTTCCAAGCGGTAAAAATGGAAAAAAACATGATGGGATTGTTATTAAGTCTAATCATCGCCGTAGCGGCTTTCAATATCATCACATCACTTTCATTATTAGTGATGGAAAAGCAATCAGAAGTGGCAATTTTAAAAACATTAGGCCTTAAACGTAGGCGTATTTTGGCTATCTTTATGATCCAAGGTGCGGGAGCTGGGATCATTGGCACCTTGATAGGAACACTCCTTGGGATATTATTGTCGAGCCAGCTGAATTTCTTGATGCCCCTGTTTGGTATGCTGCCACAAGGGGTTCAATTGCCGATAGTGCTCGATTTTTCTGGTATTTTAATTATTGCGATATCCGCAATGCTTATTTCTCTGCTTGCTACGCTTTATCCTTCTTGGCGTGCGGCGGCAGTTCAACCTGCTGAGGCTTTACGTTATGAATAAACAACCACTTCTTGTCTGTGAGCATTTAAGTAAAATATATCAAGAAGGGACATTGTCGACGCAAGTGTTAAAAGATGTCTGTTTTTCGGTAAATGAAGGTGAAATGATGGCGATTGTCGGTAGCTCAGGCTCTGGCAAAAGTACCTTATTGCATCTGCTCGGGGGATTGGACACGCCTTCTGAAGGTGAAGTTATCTTCCGAGGTCAACATATCAATCGTCTTTCTTCAGACGCTAGAGCGGCTATTCGAAACAAAGATCTGGGTTTTATTTACCAATTTCATCACCTATTACCTGACTTTACGGCACTGGAAAACGTCGCAATGCCACTATTGATCGGTGGAATAAATAAAATAGAGGCTTTTGGCAGAGCAACTAAACTGCTTGATGCAGTTGGACTCGCCCATCGTGCAGGGCATCGACCTTCTGAACTTTCAGGAGGGGAACGTCAACGTGTCGCCATTGCAAGAGCATTAGTGAATGAACCTGCTTTAGTACTTGCCGATGAACCGACGGGTAATCTCGATTTACGTAACGCGGATGCTATTTTTGAATTGTTGGGTGAATTAAATAAGCAGCAAGGAACGGCCTTTTTAGTGGTAACGCATGACATGAAGCTCGCTCATCGTTTATCTCGTCAACTTGAGATGCGTGATGGACACCTTCAGCAAGATGTTACTCTGGGGGCAGTGTAATGTCTGGATTGCCACTGACTTTACTGACCGCATTGCGATTTAGCCGAGGTCGGCGTCGAGCCGGCATGGTATCGTTGGTTTCTATCGTATCCACATTGGGAATTGTGCTTGGTGTTGCGGTATTGATTATTGGTTTGAGCGCGATGAACGGCTTTGAACGCGAACTAAAAAATCGCGTATTGTCAGTTGTTCCTCATGGGCAAATCTATGCTGTCAATCCACCTTATCAGGATTGGGCGTATTCTGAAAAAGTGATCCGCAGTACACCTGGCGTGCAAGCTGTCAGCCCTTATATTGGTTTTACTGGCTTACTGGAAAGAGGCGCAAACTTAAAAGCCATTCAAGTGATGGGGGTTTCGCCTGAAACTGAATCGGATGTTAGCGCGCTACCCAAATATATTCTTGATGATGCATGGCAACATTTCCAAGCAGGCAAGCAGGAAATTATTCTTGGGCAGGGCGTTGCGAATGCATTAAAAGTACAAGTGGGTGATTGGGTCACTATTATGATCCCTAACACTGATGCTAGCTTGAAAATACAGCAACCAAAGCGAATTCGAGTCCAAGTTTCCGGTATCTTCCGCTTAAGTGGCTTGTTAGACCATCAATTAGCGCTGATCCCACTGGCAGATGCTCAAGAGTATCTAAATTACGGCGAAGGAATTACGGGCTTTGAAATTAAAGCCGACAATCCATTCAATGCGGATAAAATTGTTTATGATGCAGGTATGAAAACTATGCATTATGTCACCGTAAAAAGCTGGATTGGTGATTATGGTTATATGTATAACGATATTCAAATGGTACGCAGCATTATGTACTTGGCGATGATCTTAGTGATTGGTGTTGCTTGTTTTAATATTGTATCGACATTGGTTATGGCGGTTAAAGATAAAAGCAGCGATATTGCAGTTCTGCGTACATTAGGCGCTAAAGACAGGCAAATTAGAGCTATTTTCCTATGGTATGGCTTGCTGAGTGGTTTGGTTGGTTCAGTGATCGGTGCGGTGCTGGGTGTGACTGTATCGTTGAATTTAACACCTATCATTAAAGGGCTTGAATATGTGATAGGCCATCCTATTTTATCAGGCGATGTCTACTTTATCGATTTCTTGCCTTCACAGTTGCATCTGCTAGATGTAGTTTACGTGCTGCTTACCACTATCATCTTGAGTTTGGCAGCAAGTTGGTATCCAGCTCGTCGAGCGAGTAAGCTTGACCCGGCTCGTATTTTAAGTGGGCAATAAGTAGGTGTGTAAATGCTGGGTGATGATGATCGCCCAGCAATCCTTGTTATATTTCAAACCACGCCATGATTGGCGAAATTCCTAAAAACTGTTTACTTGTCGCGTAGATATAATTTGAAGTCTATTGCGCTGACTCAATTACTTTACTGAGTTCGCATGTGCAATATGTATCTGTTTATAGCTGCGTTTCTCAATTAACTCTTCACTAAAACCATACTGTCGTGCGAGAGACATCATCTGCTCCGTAAGCACGGAGAATTGGCTATCATCATCTGTCATAATTGCAAACTCTGCAAACCAACCAATATTAACCAAATGGTCAATAGTGATGTGAGCGTCATTAAGGAAGTAAATGCTGCGCGTTTTGCTGGTGGTTAAATTACATTTGTAACCTAGAGTCGTCAGCATATTTTTGACATGGTCACAGTCGTCGATATCAATCGCTTTACATTCTGATGCTTCAGGACCTTTCACTATCCACAACTTGATGCCTGAAGGGCTCATTTCTCTCACTGACATACTAATATTTTGCTGATTTAATTGGCTTCCAGCGTGATCGAAAAAATAATCCGTTTCACGGTTATTCTCAGCGAAAGTTTCAGCACCATCCGCCATAATTTGCTGTAAAAATACCTTGTGGTCAGGTAACTTAAATTTTATTTCTGCTTCATACTTCCCAACAAAATGCTGGTTCATGGTTGTTCCTATACCAATCAAGGCATTAATTTTTTAAAGACGATATTATTATACCTGTCATAATTTAAGTTACATGATATAAGATGAAAATAGTACGTTAAGGTTGCAGCATAGATAGTCCCCTTTTGATGTACCATTAAAGTTAAAGGATGGGTTATCAGCCAAGCTCACAATTCTTATTGTTATCTATTGCGTTATACTAGCATCCGAATTACGGTTGAATAATGGGTTCTCTTATCGCAAGCAGGGATTTAATCTGCTGGCATATATACATGGAAGAAAGGAAGTTATTGATGTTGCGATTTCGTCATAAATTTAAAAAATTCAAAAAAATTAAAACGTTACGTCGTCAGCGATTTCGCAACCGTTCTTTTTATAATGATAATAAAATACTCGATATGAACAAAATGAATGTCGTTGTTTTAACTGGTGCGGGAATTTCTGCAGAGTCGGGTATCCAAACTTTTCGTTCTTCGGACGGTTTGTGGGAAGAGCATCGTGTTGAAGATGTTGCTACACCAGAAGGTTTTGCTCGTAATCCACAATTGGTTCAGTGCTTTTATAACGAGCGCCGTCGCCAACTCCAACAAGAAAATATTCAGCCAAACCCAGCACATTTTGCCTTAGCAAAACTTGAAGAGTTATTAGGCGATAACTTTTTATTAGTCACTCAGAATATTGATAATTTACATGAGCGAGCTGGCAGTAAGCGCGTCGTTCATATGCATGGCGAATTATTGAAAGTACGCTGTAGTTGGTCAAATCAAGTATTGGAATGGAAAGGGGATTTAAGTGCCGATGATCGCTGTCATTGCTGCCAATTTCCACAACCACTACGACCGCATATTGTCTGGTTTGGTGAAATGCCATTAGGGATGGATAAAATCTATCAATCAATTGAACAAGCAACCCTTTTTATTGCTATTGGGACGTCAGGGCATGTCTATCCAGCGGCTGGTTTTGTTCATGAAGCTAAGTTAAATGGTGCGCACACAGTTGAACTTAATTTAGAGCCGAGCCAAGTCGAGAGTGAGTTTGAAGAGAAGTATTATGGGTTAGCAAGTCAGGTTGTTGTCGATTATGTTAATAGCTTGATTGCTTCTCTTCGAGTGGCTAATCAACAAGAGTCTTAGGTTTATCTGATAAAGGGGAAATACTCCCCTTTATCGCCTTATTCCGTCATATTTCAATTAAACAGCCTCTAGACATTCTCATCTAGCATCGCTGGCATGGTAATCTCTTTTACGCAGGTTGCATTACTGGTACTGATGATGAATTTAACCGCATTCAGCACATCTTGTAGTGGAATTAACGCCCCTTCAGTTTGTGAAATGACTTTATCAACTGGGACTGATAATGGATATTCAGTTGCTAAGTAACCAAGGTTAATCACTGAAATAGCAATCTTATCTTGGCGCAATATTTCTCTTAGTGACTGGACGATCCCACGTAGCGCATATTTGGATGCCGAAAATGTCACTTCATGACCATTATGGTTATCTAGCCCCCAAGTCGAACCAATCAAAATGATTTTACTATTCTCACCTAAGCGTAAATTAGGCAGCATGGCTTTGAGGTGCAATATACAGGCGCTAATATTGGTTTGAATCATATTTAACACTTCTGCATCATCAGTTGCTTCAAATTGATATTCATCAGTGAAGGCATATTTTTCCCAAATACCTACATTATAAATTAAACAATCAATTGGGTTGTCGGCGATAATAGTTTTAACCGTTTTTATTGAGGTCGGGTTAGATAAGTCAGCTTGGATCCAGTGAAAATTATCACCATCAAACTGAGGAGCCGAACGCGAAACACCATAAATAGTATCTTGAATCGTCGGGACACCCTCAATCAAGGCTTTTCCTAACCCTTTGCTAACACCATAAACTAAAAATTTTTTTGCCATTGTTTTTCTCGTTGTATTCGATGAGGTTGAATTAACCACAAAAATAATTCAAATAAGAAAGTTCATTGATATCATAAGTCAAATACTATTACTGCAGATTTATGGTCTATCTTGAAAGGATCATACAGGAGTCATGAAGGTAACTGATTGATAGTTGGTGCTATGCTTATCATATTTTAAAGTATATGTTTGCTGACTAAAAATATTCGCTTCACTACTTAGTTGTCATTCAAATGATAGAAAATATGTAGGTATTTTGAATTGTCTTGGATACATATAAATAACAATCAATTAAAGCCAGAGTAGAATTCAAATTCAATCAATTGATTAATAAAGTGTGGTCTTAATCTATTAGTCTAATTTGAACGGTATTAATTATTTTATTGCAAAGTTCTATTTTAGAGAGTTATTTTCATTTTTTTAAGACAATTTATCGTTAAGTCTATTTAGCATAAGGATTTTATAAATTATAGATAAATGTTCTTATACTAAATAAATGCTATTTAAGAACAAATAATTATTTCTGTCTAATTTAGTAACCCGATAATGATTAATACCAGTTAGCTTTTAATGGTGAGATTGATATGAATATTCTGATTATTTCCGGTAGTCCAATGACGAAGTCACGTTCATCGACATTGCTTGATTATACACAGCGTTGGTTTAATGAATATAGCGCAGTTACTCAGCGAGTAAGTGTGCGTGATTTTGATGCAAATGTACTACTGAATGTAGAATATAAGCATTCACAAATTCAAGATTTTATTCAAAAAATAAAGAGGGCTGATGGCATTATTATTGCTTCACCTGTCTATCAATCATCTTATGCTGGCATTCTTAAAGCTGTTCTTGATTTATTACCCCAACGGTCATTTATATCTAAACCAGTATTACCCATAATGACAGGAGGCACAGATAGTCATCAATTAGCATTGGGTTATGCCTTTAAACCACTGCTTGCAACATTAAAGGCTGAAGAAATTATGAGTGGAGTCTATGCCAGTGATAATGACTTTAAACATTCAAAGGGGACGAATGAATATATTATTTCAGATAAAATTATTGACCAATTAAATAATAATCTACAAATTTTTTATCAATCAATGAATAAAAATAAAAAACACTATCCAAATTTGGTTTTTCACGTTAATTCACAATCAATAGTGGCGCAGAGGTAGTTAATATGAGTTACCAAAAAAATATAATTTTAAGCTGGATGCTACCAATAATGTTATTAATTATTTGGCAACTTTCTGTGAGTAGCGGTTGGCTTTCAAATCGAATATTGCCTGAACCATTACAAGTTATTAGCGCTGGATGGGGATTAATAAAAAGTGGTGAACTGTGGACGAATATGGCAATTAGCACACTGCATGCTTCGGTTGGTTTTATTATTGGTGGCTCGATAGGTTTAATTCTAGGACTGATAACAGGACTTTCACGGCTGGGCGAAACGCTTCTCGATAGTTCAATACAGATGATCCGTAATGTACCACATCTCGCCTTAATTCCCTTAGTGATCCTTTGGTTTGGGATTGATGAACGCGCAAAAATTTTTCTCGTTGCCTTAGGAACCTTTTTCCCTATTTATCTCAATACATTACATGGTATTAAACATCTAGACCGCGGGTTGATTGAAATGGCGAGAAGTTATGGATTACACGGTTACAGCTTATTTCATCATGTGATTTTTCCTGCGGCGCTACCGTCGATATTAGTAGGAGTTCGTTTTTCTTTAGGTCTGATGTGGTTGACATTGATTGTTGCTGAAACTATTTCAGCCAATGCAGGGATTGGCTATCTCGCAATGAATGCCCGCGAATTTCTACGAACCGATATTGTGGTGTTCACCATCATTGTTTATGCCTTATTAGGTAAAACAGCCGACTGGCTAACCTATTTATTAGAAGTGGTATTACTGCGTTGGCATCCCGCTTGGCAGAAAAAAGAGATCACAGTATGACTGAACAAACACACCATTTAACCGCAAGTAAAGGTATTGCTGTCGAGCTTAATAAAGTGTCCAAACGATTCGGTTTTAATGAAATATTGAGCTCACTTAGCTTCACGATCCCTGCTGGGCAGTTTGTTACTATCGTCGGGCACAGTGGTTGTGGCAAAAGCACTTTATTACGATTGCTTGCAGATTTAGATTTACCGACATCAGGAGAAATTACAGCAGAAACTCTCTCGTTGTCACATTTTCAAAGTACCACCAGAATGATGTTTCAAGAACCTCGGCTATTACCGTGGAAAACCGTCATTCAAAACGTTGGGCTTGGACTAAAAGGACAATGGCGTACTGAAGCACTAGAAGCATTGACAGCAGTTGGCTTAGTTGAAAAAGCAAATGAATGGCCAGCAACCTTATCTGGGGGACAAAAACAGCGAGTTGCTTTAGCTAGAGCCTTAATTCATCGACTTCGTTTGCTTTTACTTGATGAACCGTTAGGCGCTTTAGATGCATTGACTCGGCTTGAAATGCAGCAATTAATTATCAAACTTTGGCAACAATATCAATTTACAGTGGTATTGGTAACTCATGATGTCCATGAAGCAGTATTCACTTCTGAGCGTGTACTGATGCTAAAGGCAGGAGGGTTATATCTCGATATTCAAATCGATGAAAACTATCCCAGAGTATTGACCAATACACAGCTAATTGAAATAGAGTCGCAAGTATTGACCGCATTGACTGATTTAGAACGGAAATATACATAATCGAGTTAATTGGCTATTGAAGTTATAGAGGAATATTCATCATGACAGCTCAACAAGATTTACAGTTATTTTGGTTTCTACCGACCCATGGGGAAGGTCGCTATTTAGGGACACAAAAAGGAGGACGAGCGGTTACCTTGGCTTATTTACAGCAAATTGCTATTGCGGCAGATAGTTTGGGCTTTCATGGCGTGCTGATCCCAACAGGAAAAAGCTGTGAAGATTCTTGGTTGACGGCGGCAGCGCTACTTTCAGTGACAAAACAATTACGTTTTTTAGTCGCCGTGAGACCCGGACTTCAGCCACCGACATTAGCCGCGAGAATGGCCTCAATACTGGATAGATTATCAGATGGCCGTTTGTTAGTTAACGTGGTGACGGGGGGATCCACTTGAAAATAAAGGTGATGGTATTTTCTTAGATCACAGTGAAAGATACCAAGTCACAAAAGAGTTTCTTGAGGTTTATAAAAGGCTAATTGGTGGTGAAGAAGTCGATTATCAAGGTGAACATATTCATGTTGAAAATGCAAAGCTACTCTTTCCACCTGTTCAGCTATCGGGACCGCCACTCTATTTTGGTGGTTCATCACCTGAAGCCTTAACTGTTGCAGCTGAACACATTGATACCTATTTGACATGGGGAGAACCTCTTAAAGAAGTCGCTGAAAAAATTAATAATGTTCAAAAACAGGCCGAACTTAAAGGCAATAAATTAGAATTTGGGATCCGCCTACACGTTATTGTGCGCGAGACTGAAGAGGAAGCGATTGATGCTGCCAATAAGCTCATCTCACACCTTGATGATGAAACGATTGCACAAGCCCAACGCATTTTTGCTCGCATGGATTCAACGGGACAAGCACGGATGCAAGCTTTGCATCATGGTTCAAAAAATAATCTTTTTATTGCACCGAACTTATGGGCTGGAATAGGCCTTGTGCGTGGCGGTGCGGGTACGGCGTTAGTGGGAAACCCACAACAAGTGGTTGATCGTATACAAGAATATCAAGCGTTAGGCATCACTAAATTTATTTTCTCTGGCTACCCTCATTTGGATGAAGCGCATCGATTTGCTGAACTTGTCATGCCACTACTCAGTGAACAGAAAGGCTTGGTATTACCAACATCAGGACTTAATACGGGGCCATTTGGTGAAACGATTGGTAATGAGATTCGCCCAAAACAGACAAGTGCCAGTTAATCGAAATTGGATATATATCCGAAATAATTCGAGTTGTGTTTAGAGAATAAATGACATTATTTACAGGTGAATAGTACAAGATTTATTAATAACGTGTGGATAGTTTTATCTGCATGCCAAGTTAATTGCAACTTAAAGTATAACGAGACTAAATATATATTGATTTAATCAATATATATTTAGTCTCGTTAATTAATCAATATTACATAATGAAAAAGCAATATTGATATTTCATTATCATTATAGATATTAAGGGTTCGATTATGAAAAAAATTGCTTTATTCGCTACATTTTTATTTATGGCTATTTATTCATCAGTCTCATTTGCAGAATCTAAAACAATTAATATAGGCTTTCAAAAAGGAAATATATTTGCATTGTTAAAATTTAAAGGGGCATTGGAGCCTGAATTTAAAAAACATAATGTGAATGTTCGCTGGATTGAATTTGCAGCTGGACCACAAATGCTCGAAGGATTAAATGTAGGGAGTATCGCTCTGGCAGCGACTGGGGATGCGCCGTCGATATTTGCGCAGGCCGCTCAAGCTGATTTTGTTTACTTAGGCCATTCTCCGGCTAATCCATGGACAGAAGCGATTGTTGTTCATGACAAATCATCAATTAAGTCCGTGAGTGATTTGAAAGGAAAGCGTGTGGCGCTAAATAAAGGGTCGGACGTTAACTATTTGCTGGTGGCAGCCTTGCAACGCACTGGGTTGAATTATAATGAGATCACGCCAGTATATTTACCACCTTCTGATGCTAGAGCTGCATTTGAAAAAGGTGTGGTTGACGCATGGGCGATATGGGATCCTTTCTTAGCTGAAGTTCAAACTAATCTGCCCGTTCGTGAAATAGTGAATGGAGAAAATTTAGTACCTCATTATACATTTTTTCTGGCAAGTCGTGATTTTGCCGAGAAAACACCTCAATATGCTGAAATCGTTATTGACCAATTAAGACAACAAAGCGAATGGGGAAATGCGAATAAAGCCGAAACTGCCGCGATATTATCGGCATCAACAGGGTTAGATAAGGCGATTTGGTTAAAAGCACTGCAGCGCTCAAATTATGGTTTTATTAGAATGACCGACGCAGCATTTGCAGAGCAACAAAATATTGCAAACATATTTGCTAAAATACGCTTAATACCAGAATCTATTGACGTTAAAAAAGGTCAGTGGAGTGCGGATATAAAGGGAAATAAATAACTTTGGCCGCAACGTGTGAATAAAAACTGTGATGTATAGGCATCATTTCAATTTACTTCGCTCAAGTTTAAACTCAAAATTGTAATTGTTCTTGCCTATGAACTTGAATAGAGGAGTAGAGCATTTTCCGTGCAAGTTCGAAGCAGCGCTCCATCGGCAGTTTACCGTTGTGAGCGCTATGAGGATGTTCCCAGCTAGAGTCCTGTGAGCATTTCTCTAATCGCAGTTATATTATGGCAATAACTGAGATAGTATGGTATAGTTAGATGATGCTTTCAGTGACAAGACTTTTATAACGTACTAAAAAGCCATACTAAACTGATGGTATATCCTCTCATCGCGGTTATTTATAGTGATTGGTCGAGATAAAGCCAATCAAAATAGTCATCAGTCGGCTGCTCCAAGGCTCCAATTCTCTCCCCTTGGAAGAGGCGGTCGTAGCGCGCTATACCCGCATTTTGTGCTTCAAGCTTATGCTCATGTCCTGTCAAAGGCTCATGGCTATCATGAGGAGAGAGCTCTTGCTTCATCACGTTAATAATATAATCTTTGGTTTTTTCGCTGAGGTCCGGAGCCTCTCCTTTCATACGCCGTACAATGATATTAATTGCTCCTCGATAAGCATTTGTATCTTTGGCATTAATCTCTTTCTTTTCCACATCGTTTAAAATCATATTAAGCAACTCATTAACAGCATATTCATTTGGAATTTTCGAGTTTTTATTTTCAGCCTCTAAAGCATACTGACTAATTAGATTATTCCATAGTTTATCTAATGGTTGGTGTTTTTGCGTGTATAGGTCAATTTTGAGTTGAACAGCAGCCAGAATGCCTTCCGTTGTTAGAAATTCACTATTGCGAAGGCTATAAAAGTTCCCCATAGTATTTGCATGTATAGGTGTGCCAAATGGCCCTTGTTTCACAATATCGAACTGTGTCCTTTTTTCAAGGCGGAGAAACCCGAGCTGACCTTGTCCTAAATATTCACTCAGGCTATATACATTTGTTCTAGGTAGTATCGGGGCATCTTCATTTGATCTGCTTTAATCAAACAGGACACTTTAATAATGGAATATAATCCAATTATTGAGGTGTTAAATGAAAAAACGAACAAACAGGTTTTACACTACTGAGTTTAAGCAAGAAGCGGTCGCATTAGTCACCGAACAAGGTTATAGCGTCCCAAAAGCGGCAGCTTCATTAGGGATCACCGATAAATTACTTTATAACTGGAAAGCAAAATTCGATGCTGAACAATCCGGTAGCAGCTTGAATGCCGATGAGAGAACTGAGCTATTAAGGCTTCGAAAAGAAAATAAAGAACTTAGGATGGAGAAAGAGATCCTAAAAAAAGCCAGCGCCCTCCTGCTAAAGGAAACCAAGTAGCGTTTAAAACGATTAAGCAATTATCTTCACAGTTTCCCGTGCTGAAGCTCTGCAAGTTAATGAAAATAAGTCGTTCTGCCTACTATGCTTGGCTTAAACGCCCAGCAAAATTGATCACCGCAGAACAACTTAGCCTGTACCGCAGAGCCAAAGCTATCTTTGAACAGAGTCGAAATAGCTTAGGTTATAGAACGTTACGTAAACGGTTATGCAAAGAGGGCTTTAGCGTGAGTGCTTATGGCGTTCAAAAGCTAATGGCTCAGCTTGGCCTAGTCGTCACTCAGCGCGTTGCTTACAAAGTCACCACAAAACGCAAACACAGTGATGCCGTAGCCGATAATTTGCTCAATCAAAATTTTAATCCTCACGCACCTAACGAAGTGTGGGCGGGTGATGTGACCTATTTAAAAACAGGGGAAGGCTGGATGTATTTAGCCATCGTGATGGACTTATACTCACGCCGTATTGTGGGTTGGCATATCGATAAACGAATGACGGCAGATTTAGTCAGTAAAGCCTTGATGAAAGCGTATAACTTACGCCAGCCCGAAAAAGGCTTAGTCTTTCATAGTGATAGAGGCTCTCAATATACGAGTAAGCGATATCGCCGCTTGCTAACAAGCTATGGTATTAGGGCAAGCATGGGTGATGTTGGAGCCTGTTGGGATAACGCCGTTGTAGAACGATTTTTTGGCAGTTTAAAACACGATTGGGTACTGAAAATCCCTCAGCCGACTCGGAAACAGATGAAAGAAGATGTTATCGCGTATATGCGCTATTACAACCTAGAAAGGTTTCATACTGCCAACGGTGATCTGTCCCCAATTGAGTATGAACAAAATTCCTTAAGAAAAGTGTCCTGATTTAGTTGCGCAGAACAATTGACACCTGACTGGTGGCCTATATAAATTGTACTTTTATATTGATCAGATAGTGCAAATAAAACTTCCCTTTGTTCAATTCGGTTAAAACCTTCTTTTACTAGATCATTAAAAAAATGAACATTAATACCCTTTTCTGAGGCATATTCTTTCCATAAATTCTGCTCTGTTTTAGTTAATTCACTTCCTGAAAAACAGATATCAAACTGATCTTCTTTTACGGTTTTGTTAGCCGCCTTTTTTGCATCATAAATACAATCTACCAAATTTTGCATATGAGCAATTTCCGGAGTCGTGTGACGATACTGCCGAGGATCCCAATTAGACTCTGGTTTTCTTTTGTTTATATTAATCATAATAAGCCTATTTTGCCGTGTGAAATTTTCTACAGCACTACAAGGAATTGATTTTTTCCAAATAGCTCTTGATTTTTGAATTAGAATTGATGTCACGACGAAATTGTTCATGTACTGCCTTTCTTATACTGGGAACAGAAATAATACTATCGTAATACTGGTAGTATTTTTTATTACTCACTCTTTTTTGCAGTTTTGCCATCTCCGAGTCATTGCAGATAATATAATCACGGCCCTTCTGGAGTTTATTTCCCATTGAATTAACATGATCTATTATAGTGGAAAGATTATTATTAAACTGAGCCTGCTGCTCGGACAGTTTTTTACATCTATAATATTCAAATATCGTGAGTGGGCGAGTACTCTCATCTAGAAAACCAATATATTTATAGGCATTCATATCCCCTCTTGCAGATGGAGGAAAGTGAACTAATGGCCTTCCGGAATTTTTGAGTTCATATTTAAATGAATCAATATTTTCTTGGGAACTAGCAAATTTATCCCATTTAGTGGGGGGTGATGGTTTCTTTTTTTGTTCTGTCTATTGGATGGCATGGCTTGGGGCTTATTAGTCATGCTTTTGACCCCCGTAACTTGAGACGCTAATTTTTTCTCCGGGGCATCTGAATTGCCACGGTTGTTGTTCTGCTGCAATGCAGATGATTCAATGGTATTGTTTACTCTCATTTACTTGAATTCTCCAATTGTTAAGACTACCGAATTAAATTTCTGACGATTATTAATAAATTTATTTTTTCTCAGAAAGAAGTTTTTTGCTATGGTCATAAATAATCTATACCTTTATCTTGAGTTAATATGGAATGTTTTTATCTGGGTGTTTTTATTCGTTATCATTTTAACTCTAATTTATTGTATTTGGTCTTCTCAGCTATTTTTCGAGGTTTTAATTTCACATATTGAGGATGATAGTCTAAAAAAATATTTTTGAGAAAATAATTCTGAATAATTTTAATATCGGTATATGAAGGTACATTTTTAGAGTGCCAGGTTGTAATGCTATCCTCAAATTGTCACATATTTTAGTTTTAATTTTTTATTTGTCTCAATGTCATATATCATGACATATATTTATCCTGTATCAATAGGAGTAAATAGTCATTCATTAAATTTTTATTTTTATGATTGATTCTTTTGGCGCGATGAAGAAATTCTTATTATTATTCAATAAGATGATGGGTTTTTAGAGTTGATGTGTTTTTATAAGATAACTTTTCATTAATAATTGTTTTATTTGATTAAGTTGAATCTGCTATATGGGGGCATTCTGAACTAAAAGTAATTTACGTCACATGTCAGTATTAGGGACATATTTCTAAAATATAGGACATTTAAAAATTGAAGTGCTCGAATGTAGTTAACAACGTTCCAATTTTAAATATCTGATAGATATATTTTCCTAAAATCCTCAATGATTAACGCGAAAGCTGATTTGAAACAAGAATTGTTTACGCATTACTTCCCATAATAGAGCAATTAATATTAGGGGAGATGAAATATGGACAGACTCTTAGAGCGTTTTTTTGAATACACTGCATTTGACACACAATCAAAACTGAACGCAAAAACAGTACCGAGTAGCACAGGCCAGCAAAAATTAGCCCGTACATTGGTAAATGAATTGAAAGTGCTTGAATTTGAAGAAGTTATGATTTCTGAACAAGGTTGTGTAACAGCATGCCTTCCAGCGAATGTTGATTGGGATATTCCTGCAATTAGTTTCATATCACACTTGGACACCTCACCCGATTTTTCAGGTAAGCATGTTTGTCCTCAGATATTAGAAAACTATCGAGGTGGTGATATTGCATTAGGTATTGGTGATGAAGTGCTATCGCCCGTAATGTTTCCCGTATTGCATGATATGATTGGTAAAACACTGATCATGACGGATGGTAAAACCTTGCTAGGTGCTGATAATAAAGCAGGTATCGCTGAGATTATCACTGCATTAGTTCGATTAAAAGCAAGCGCAACACCTCATGGTAAAATCTGTTTCGCTTTTACGCCAGATGAAGAAATTGGTCGTGGAGCAAAATATATTGATTTAAAAGTATTTGATGCACGTTGGGCTTATACAGTTGATGGCGGGGCAGTTGGCGAATTAGAGTACGAAAACTTTAATGCAGCAAATGTGGCCATTAAAATCGTTGGCAATAATACGCACCCAGGTACCGCAAAAGGTGTGATGGTGAATGCCTTAACATTGGCCAACCGTATTCATGCTGAATTGCCAAAAGATGAAACACCTGAAAAAACTGATGGCTATGATGGTTTTTATCATCTTAATTCAATGAAGGGAACTGTAGAAAAGGCAGAAATGAACTATATTATCCGTGACTTTGATACTCAAAAATTTGAAGCGCGCAAGAAGAATATAATCCGAATTGCTGAGAAAATCGGTGAGGGTCTGCATCCAAGTTGTTATATCGAATTGACCATCGATGATAGTTATTACAACATGCATAAAGAAGTGATAAAGCACCCCCATGTTATCGAGATAGCGCAACAAGCAATGAAAGATTGTGGTATTGAGCCGATAGTGAAGCCTATCCGCGGTGGTACTGATGGCGCACAATTATCTCACCGTGGTTTACCTTGCCCAAATATCTTTACCGGCGGTTATAATTTTCACAGTAAACATGAATTTATTACACAAGAAGGTATGGAGCAGGCGGTCAGCGTTATCATGCGAATTGCTGAGTTAACAGCCATCCATGCAAAAAAATAATCTTACTCATCTTACGTTTTATTCGTTATTAATTTATTAAACCCTATCATTCATCAGTGATGGGGTTTCTTATCGATTAGGTTGTCCCCTTTTATCAGATTGTATTAAGTTAAATCTCCGTTTTTTGGGTCGAGGTATCATTTAAACCCCAGAAGAATGGCAACGAGCTCCTTGTGTGCAGCATAGCGATGAAGATATGAATTATGCGTGTAATGCGAGGGATGTTGATGTTTAACAATATGTTTTAGTTGGTTTATCCTAAATTAATGTTGTGATTAAATTGTTCGCTCAATAAAAAAGCTGAGTTCGGTACATGACCTCACTCAGCTTAAATAGACCCTGCGTATTATCGCATCAACGAATTAATCGTTAAAATACCAGTAACCGCTATTAACTAACGCAGTCAGTAGCGCGATAAAATTAACATCATCAATGGCATCACCTAAGTTTTCAACATTAACTGAGTCATAGCGGCAAAGGCTATCAGCAGCTTCATAGCTGGTCGTTTCTAAGCATTCACCATTAACGAAGAACTGATCACCAACGCGTAATGCTCTAAGGCCATTGAGTTTATACAGCGTTTCCTGTTGCGTTTTAAGCAAAGCATAAACTTCATCTTGCCCATAAGACGGCTCGGGTGGCGCGAGATCTAATTCATGACGAGATTGAGAGATAAACTCACCAAGCCATTTACGGAAAACTTGCGGGTCATTGATCAATGACTCCATCATCTCACGTAATTTGATTTGCTCGCCCTGTAAAATTTCAGCTGGGTTATCCCTAAATGAGAGGTCTGGATCGCAGTAGCGATAACTGCCTAGCTCATTAGAAATCAGATAGTCAGCAAAGCTACTCATGAGTTCACGTGCATTAGGCGCTCGAAATCCAACCGAATAGTTTAACGATGGCTCAATCGCATAGCCTTCATGTGGGAATCCTGGTGGAATATACAAAATATCACCCGGTTCCATTTCTGCATCAATAATGGCATCGAAAGGTTCAACTTGCAGAAGGTCAGGATGTGGGCAGTGCTGCTTCATAGGCACTTTTTCGCCTACACGCCAGTGCCTACGGCCTTCACCTTGAATAATGAAAACATCATATTGATCGAGATGTGGTCCCACACCGCCGCCCGGCACCGAATAGGAGATCATCAAATCATCCATACGCCAGTCAGACAATACTTTAAATGGTTTCATCAAAGCTGCGCTTGGATAATGCCAATGATCGACAGCTTGCACTAATACCGACCAGTTTTCTTCGCCTAAATGATCGTAGCTTTCAAAAGGGCCATGGGCAACTTGCCAAAGTCCCTCTTTATGGCTGACAAGACGACTGTCAACCTCATCTTCCATTGCTAGCCCTGCTAGCTCATCTGCTGAGATAGGATCAATAAAACGTGTAAAACCATTTTTAATCAGTAAAGGGCGTTTCTGCCAATGACTATCCAGAAAGCTCTGCCAGTCAAGATTCAATTTATAATCCATCTTATTGTCCTGAGTTAACATATCTACCGATAGTATACCTGAAATCAAAGCTAGAATGGTTGCTAAACAGGGACCATGTTCACAGATTAACTATCCTCACGAATACCTTGGCGTTTGAATGTGACTCGAACTTGCGCACCACCCAGTGGGCTATCATTGATGGTAATCTCTCCATCATATTGATCGATAATTTCGAGTGCAATAGATAGCCCAAGACCTTGGCCTGGTCTTAAGGTATCGATTCGTTGCCCACGCACAAAAATAAGGTTACGTTTGCTTTCCGGTACACCGGGACCATCATCATCAACAATAATGGTTAAACGATCATGCCTAACTGATACAGTGACCTCAACAAATTCAAGGCAGTATTTACAAGCATTCTCCATGATATTACCCATCACTTCCATAAAATCATTAGGTTGACCCAACCATGTTATTTCCGGTGATATATCAACGGTAATTGATACGCCTTTATTTTGATAAACTTTATGTAAGGCGCTCGCAAGGCTATCAATTAACAAAGGCACTGAGGATATTTCGCGTAACATCAGGTTTTTATCACCTTGGGCTGAAGCACGATGTAAATAGTAGCCAACCTGTTGAGAAATACGGCCTATCTGTTCAAGCATGATAGGTTCAGCTTGTTCAATATTTATCTGTTTGCCAGTGCGAAGCGACCGCAAAGTAGATTGTAAAACGGCGAGAGGCGTTTTTAAACTGTGCGTTAAGTCAGAAAGTGTTGTGCGATATTTCGTGTAGCGTTTACGTTCATTAGTTAGTAAATTATTCAAATTACGAACTAATCCTCGCAATTCTGATGGTGGATTTTCATCCATCATTTCACGCTCACCTTTTTCGAGGCTACTGATTTGTAATACTAATGACTTGATGGGACGGAGGCTCCAGTGTGCGGCGAGCCAAAGCAATGGAATAACTAATATCAGGTTCGCTAGAAGAACATAGCCGAACCATTCCCAAACCAAGCCTGTTTTTTGAAGGTCTTGTGGCAAAGTATCAACAACCACAATAGTTAGAGGCGGGAGATTTTCTGACTTACCATATTGATTCACTGAAACAGAATGCGTTAAAGGTTCATCATCATTTTTCATATCGTCGAGCTTACTACTAAACTCAGGGGAGTGCTGCAGCAGTTGACGAGTTTCGCCTATATCGGTATCCATTTCATACAGACCTTCTTTTTTCAACCAATCTCTCTGGATTAGGTTTTCGACAGCAGGGACTTCCCGCTGGCGCCAAAGAACCTGTCCATTATCATTATAAATGATAATAAGTGCAGGGTTATTTAGGATGAAATTAGGTGGAACACGGATATCAATTTTATTATTTTGCCACTGAACCAAACTGTAAATTAGGTTGCTCTGACTACGAAGTAGAGTGTAAGTCGTTTTATCGAAGCTAATTAAATAACCCAATATTGCCACAATGCCATAAGAGAGCGTTAGCGCAAGAATGACCGCAGAGGTGGCACACAAAAAGCGAGCCCTAAGTGATAGTGGTTTAAATTTGAATTTTTTTAGCCACATATTAGCCGTTCACATCAAAGCGATAACCCTGTCCACGGACAGTTACTACCACATCATTAGCATGAAACTGTTGTATTTTTTTGCGTAAGCGGCCCATTAATACATCAATAGTATGGCTCTCACGTAGTTCTGCATCAGGGTATAGCTGACGCATTAATGAGTCTTTACTGACGACCTTGCCATTATTGCGCAACAAGGTTTCAATAATGGTGTACTCAAATGCAGTCAATTTAATAGGTTCACCATTAACGGAAAACTCTTTCCTCGATAAATCAATAACAAAACCTTCTAATTCGAGAACTTGAGAGGCAAGGCCGCTATTACGACGCATTAATGCTTGCATGCGTGCAACAAGTTCTTCGAGATGAAAAGGCTTAGTGACATAGTCATCTGCGCCACTGTTCAATGCTTGTACTTTTTCTTGCCAGCTTTCGCGTGCAGTTAACACTAAAATAGGAATATTGACTTGTGCACTGCGCCAGCGCTTGATCATCGATAATCCATCTTCATCTGGCAAGCCAAGGTCAACCATTGCAATATCAGGGCAGCTCTCACGTAAAAAATAGTCAGCTTCTTTCGCGTCTTCCGCTGAATCAACTTGATGACCGAGCTCTTTGAGTTGAACAGTTAAATGATGACGAAGAAGGGCATTGTCTTCAACGATAAGGATACGCATCTAAAACCTCGCATAAAAAAAGAGATAGTTGCACTATATAGCAATACTAGTACTGGAGTTGCTATGGTAAAAAGATAAGCATTTTACAACAAGTCGTTAAGTAAACCTAAGGCAAACAAATGGCAGAAATTGGTGACGATAATTTTAGCTGAACGTTATTGGTTGTGTTCATCATCAGGTAGCCCTCTGGAGACATCATCGAATGGCGGGAACTACATCCCAAAAATTGGACGCCTATAGTCTGACGTGATGTGAATTTGATTGTAATTATAATTATTTTTGCGAATTTGTAACTTGGTTGATTCATAATAACCCTGTGTGGTGTATGTGATTAAAAATCGGCAATTGATGAATAAATGAATAGCGTGAAATGTCACGAAAATTGCCTTCGAACACATTAGTATGGCGGTTAGGGGGGCATAGTTGTAATTACAATGAATGTGAGGGAGTGCGATAGGTGTTGATTGACAACTAAATAAACAAACGGCTCAATGAGCCGCTTGTTTAAGAAAGATGGATGATTATTTTAAATCATCAATAAAAGTGACAGCGTAACCAATATAATTTGCGGGCGTCATTGCCTTCAAACGTATTTTTTCATCTTCTGGTAATTCAAGGCCATCGATAAACTGTTTCATTCCTTCCGCGGTAACACGTTTACCACGAGTCAACTCTTTGAGCTTTTCGTACGGCTTTTCGATACCATATCGGCGCATGACAGTTTGAATCGGCTCAGCCAAAACTTCCCAGTTATGATCTAATTCATCCAGCAGATGTTGCTCGTTCACTTCTAGTTTATTCAAGCCTTTTAGTGTGGATTGATAAGCAATCAGGGAATAACCAAGACCAACACCTAGGTTACGTAACACAGTTGAGTCAGTCAGGTCACGCTGCCAGCGCGAAACAGGCAGTTTGCTTGCCAAATGATTCAACATAGCATTCGCTAACCCTAAGTTACCCTCTGAATTTTCAAAGTCGATTGGATTAACTTTATGCGGCATAGTTGAAGACCCAATCTCACCCGCAATCGTTTTTTGTTTGAAGTGATTCAGTGCAACATATCCCCAGATATCACGGTCAAAATCCAACAGGATAGTATTAAAACGCGCAACACAATCGAACAGTTCAGCGATATAATCATGTGGTTCGATTTGCGTGGTGAACGGATTCCAAGTCACCCCGAGTGATGTCACGAAGGATCCACTGAATTCATGCCAGTTAACTTCCGGATAAGCCGCAATGTGAGCGTTATAGTTGCCCACAGCACCATTGATCTTACCTAAGATTTCAATTTGTTCTAGCTGGCGATATTGACGTTCCATGCGGTAGGCAACATTTGCAAATTCTTTACCAAGAGTGGAAGGTGTCGCAGGTTGTCCGTGAGTACGTGAAAGTAACGGCAGAAGACGGTATTCATGTGCCATCGCTTTGATTTTATCAATCATTTGACGCCATTGTGGCAGTAATACTTCTTCCCTTGCCGTTTTCAGCATTAATGCGTGCGATAAGTTATTAATATCTTCAGAGGTACAAGCGAAGTGAATGAATTCAGAAACCGCGTGCAGTGCGGGAACTTGTGCCGCTTTTTCTTTTAGAAAATATTCAACCGCTTTTACATCATGATTGGTTGTGCGTTCAATTTCTTTAATGCGCATAGCATCTTTTTCGCAGAAGTTGGCAGCAATTTCATCAAGGTAAGCGTTTGCGTCAGCGTCAAATGATGGAACTTCTTTTATTTGGGCTGTTGCCGCCAGTTTTTGTAGCCAGCGAACTTCAACCTGTACGCGAAATTTCAGTAAGCCAAACTCACTAAAAATAGTGCGTAGTGCGCTGACTTTATCACCGTAACGGCCGTCAATCGGGGATACAGCGGTCAGTGAGGATAATTCCATTGGTAGCAACTCCAGATTTTTAAAGGTGAGACAGAATATCTTTCGCCTGATTACTCAGACGGCTTCGGGAAAACATTAATTGCATACGGCTTCCCCCCACTTGCTGCCAAAGAACGGCACTACGAATGCCACTGAGCAAGAAGGTTCTAATTTTAGCCTGAACCAGTGAGTTCTTAAGGATTTCAGGAGAGCCTGTGACTTGAATTCGTGGTCCAAGTGGACTTACCACATCGACATAAATCCCAGCTAGTGCATTGAATACGCCTTCAGACATTGGCTCGAAATAACTCGCTTGGCGGTCAAATTGCTCGATACGCTGACCGAGCTGCCCCATAGCTTGCTGATCTTTATTCAATCGACGCTCAAGCACCATGATGCTTAACATATAACGGGTCATTTCGGCAGATAAACCACTACCGTTATTGCTACCAGATAACATGCCTAACATTGCACCCAGACCTGTTTTCAGGTTTGCAGTGTCATTACCATACACATCTAACGTTGACGAAGGGTTCATATTAATCAAACTCTTGACCATGATTTCCGCGTCGTTATCGTCGCAAACACCTTCTTGAGCAAGCATTTGTACCATATGACTTGCTTGGCAAATACCTGCTAGAGCAAGAGTAATATCGTAATAATTTTTAGCCACAATTACTCCTGAATACGGGATTCAATAACACCGCCACCAAGGCAAATTTCATCGAGATAAAATACGGCTGATTGACCAGGAGTTACAGCAGCAACAGGGTAATCAAAAATCACCTCTATCTTATCTTCACCGAGTGGTGTCATGGTACATGGGATATCGGCTTGACGATAACGTGTTTTAACCACACAACGTAAAGCTTGATTTAATGGTTGTCGATCAACCCAGTCTAATTGCTGTGCAATAAGACCTGTTGACATTAGGCGTGGATGTTCGTGCCCTTGTGCAACAATCAGTTGGTTAGTTTCAACGTCTTTATCAACCACGTACCAAGGATCTTCAGAACCGTCTTTTGTTCCACCAATACCTAGACCCTTACGTTGACCAAGAGTGTGATACATCAAACCTTCGTGTTGACCAATAGTTTCGCCATCAACAGTGACAATAGGGCCTGGTTTTGTTGGTAAATAACGGCCAAGAAAATCGCGGAATTTACGTTCACCAATGAAACAAATGCCTGTAGAGTCTTTTTTCTTCGCAGTCACTAAGCCGATCTCTTCGGCAATGCGTCGAACCTCTGGTTTTTCTAATTCGCCAACAGGGAAGAGACTTTTACTAATTTGATCAGAGCTAAGTGTATAAAGAAAATAACTTTGATCTTTATTACCATCTAATCCACGAAGAAGTTGGCTTTTGCCATCAACATCACGGCGACGGACATAATGGCCTGTTGCGATATAATCCGCACTGAGATCTTCGGCTGCGAATTCAAGAAATGCTTTGAATTTAATTTCTTTATTACAAAGAATATCTGGGTTTGGCGTCCGGCCTGCTTTATATTCGGACAAAAAGTGTTCAAATACATTATCCCAATATTCTGCCGCGAAATTGATAGTTAGAAGTACGATCCCTAACTTATCGCAAACTGCTTGCGCATCAGCAAGGTCAGTTGCCGCTGAACAATAGGCTTCATCATCATCTTCTTCCCAGTTTTTCATGAACAGACCAACAACCTGATACCCTTGCTGCTGGAGCAAATAAGCTGAAACGGATGAGTCAACACCACCGGACATACCGACGATGACTTTTTTCTGGCTGTTATCTGACATGGAATATTCTCACTGCGGAAAAATTAAGCCCCATACTTTACCATGTTGTACCCACGTTGCACCAGAGTTAGCGGGGAATATTCTTAGTACGAAAAGTCATCAATGTTGTCTGATGATGTCAATTCAGGTTGGATAACGGTAATTCTCGCCAAATGCAGAAAGCATATCGAGCGGGTATGAACCTTCGCCAAGAAAACAATGAATGCTTTGGGCGACAAGAGGAGAACGCAAGCAATCGCTAGTTAAGATATCTTGAGCACTCACCCAATGACAACAGCTGATGTCACTATCTTGAGGTTGTGTTTCACACTGTTCTGGCAGTTCTAGTGAGAATAAAAAACGTATAAATGGCGTATTATCAGGTGCAATCCATTGATGAATTTTGATTAGCTTTTGCAGCTTGCCTTTAATTCCTGTTTCTTCAAATAATTCACGTTCCGCAGCGGCTAACAGCGTCTCATTTGCTTCTAAATGCCCAGCAGGTTGATTCCAAGTTGGTTTACCATTTACCCATTCTTCAACAACGAGAAATTTGTCTTGTGCATGAACAATTGTAGCAACAGTAATATGAGGTCTAAACAAGGCTTATCTCCTTCCATTTACCAAGAGCCAAATCTTTAAGGGTATATTCACCAATTTGATAACGAATTAATCGTAAAGTCGGGAAGCCTATATTTGCCGTCATTCGTCTAACTTGACGGTTTCTTCCTTCATTAAGCGTAATTTTGAGCCAACTCGTTGGTTTATTTTGGCGTTCACGAATTGGGGGAGTTCTTACCCATAGCCAATCAGGCTCAGCAACAAGTTCGATACCAGCAGGACGTGTAGGTCCATCATTAAGAGTCAATCCTTGGCGAAATCTTTCAATAGCCGCGTTATCGGGAATACCCTCAACTTGAGCATAATAGACTTTATTGGTGTTTTTTTGTGGTTGAGTCAAACGAGCCTGAAGTTTTCCATCATTAGTGAGAATTAATAAGCCCTCACTATCACGATCTAATCTACCTGCTGCATAAACATCCGCGATAGGAATATATTTCTTTAAGGTATCGCGACCCTGCTCATCGGTAAATTGAGGCAAGACATCATAAGGTTTATTAAACAAGATCACCATGCGAGGGCCTTGTAACTTAGGCTTTAGCGATGATGTAGAACGTGAATGGTTAGCGCCGAATTTTGCACCCGGTTTACTTTGTGGTGATGTCTTTTTATTCGTTTGTATTTTTGTTGTTCGCTTAGGCTTGATCATGTGCACTCATTCGAAATAATTAACTGAGGTATTGCTCGGGAATTAATCATCAGTGTAGTTGATTTTTCACCTAAAAGACATAAGGGGAAAACAGGGTTTTCTTCATCAGTATTATTCATCTAGGAAATTAACTCGTGAGTCGAGAAAAATATTAGCAGTTACGGATTATCATTCGATGACTAGTGCATATTTACCACAAAGACAAATAACGACTTAAATAAAAAAAGAGCGTTCAATTTTTTAAAATGAAATTAAGTTAATGTTTATTTAGAGTGGTTTAATTATAAGCTCAATTAAAAACAAGGCTCACATTGATGTTATTTTGGTTAAGATTAACTATCTGATGTTATTTTTTAAATAATTATTTTTTAACTTAATGAAAACAATTAAAAACATTAAACTCATTAAGAATTTTAAATTCTTTATCGCCAAATGATTTGGTTTAATTTGGTTATTTTTATGGATGTAAAATAATCACTTGTTTAATTTATGTGAGCAATACGCATTTTTAAAAATATGTTTTCAGATAGAATATAAATAGATTCTTTTTTCATCAAATACGCACTTATCAATTAAATCATCGAAGCAATATTGGTTTCAGTAAATTTTTTAGTCAATTGCATATAAGTATAACCTAATGATTTAACAGGGATTGTTATCAGTAGGCAGGCGAAAAAGGTAGTGTATTAGTACCTTAAATGCGATCAGCATAAAACCTTAAGAGACTAATCATTGGCGTCAGGGAAAGATTCAAGTACTATTGACAGGTCTCTTACAAAAAATTAACAAGCAAACGCGCAAGTGAAAGGAGAGGTTAATGGAAAGCAAAGTAGTAGTTCCGGCGGAAGGCGCTAAAATTACCATCGATACTAAAGGCAAGCTTAATGTTCCAAACAACCCAATTATTCCCTTCATCGAAGGTGATGGTATTGGTGTTGATGTTACACCAGCAATGTTGAAAGTGGTTGATGCAGCAGTTAAAAAAGCCTATAACGGCGAGCGCAAAATTTCCTGGATGGAAATCTATACCGGCGAAAAATCTACTCAAGTATATGGTAAAGATGTTTGGTTACCAGAAGAAACCCTCGATTTAATCCGTGATTACCGTGTTTCAATTAAAGGTCCTCTGACTACACCAGTTGGTGGCGGCATTCGTTCTTTGAACGTTGCACTGCGTCAACAACTTGACCTGTACATCTGTCTGCGTCCAGTTCGTTACTACAAAGGTACACCAAGCCCAGTTAAGCAACCTGAGCTCACTGATATGGTTATCTTCCGTGAAAACTCTGAAGATATCTATGCTGGTATTGAGTGGAAAGCGGGTAGTGCTGAAGCAGATAAAGTGATCAACTTCCTGAAAAATGAGATGGGCGTAACTAAAATCCGTTTCCCACAAGAGTGTGGTATCGGTATTAAGCCTTGTTCAGAAGAAGGGACAAAACGTTTAGTCCGTGCAGCAATTGAGTATGCTATTGATAATGGCCGTGATTCAGTAACACTGGTTCACAAAGGTAATATCATGAAGTTTACTGAAGGTGCCTTTAAAGATTGGGGCTATCAACTTGCTCAAGAAGAGTTTGGTGGTGAACTGATTGATGGCGGTCCATGGGTTAAAATTAAGAATCCAAAAACGGGCAAAGACATTATTGTTAAAGATGTCATCGCTGATGCATTCTTACAACAAATTCTGCTACGTCCAGCAGAGTATGATGTTATCGCATGTATGAACCTGAACGGCGATTATATTTCTGATGCACTTGCGGCACAAGTTGGTGGTATCGGTATCGCACCAGGCGCAAACATTGGTTCAGAGTGTGCGCTGTTTGAAGCAACTCATGGTACAGCTCCTAAGTATGCTGGTCAGGATAAAGTGAACCCAGGTTCAATTATTCTTTCTGCTGAAATGATGCTACGCCATATGGGTTGGACTGAAGCTGCAGACCTAATCATTAAAGGTACAGAAGGTGCAATCGAAGCTAAGACAGTAACTTATGACTTCGAACGTCAATTAGACGGTGCTAAACTCCTGAAATGTAGCGAATTCGGTGATGCAATCATCAAACACATGTAATTAATTACATTGTGAGATTAATAACGGGAGCTTAATAGTTCCCGTTTATTTTTTGTACAAGAAAAACCTTCCCCAAAACTCCCCCAAAACTCCTCCCCAAAACAACTCAAAAAATAGGCGATTTAAATAGCGATAATTTGCCACTCCTTACCACGATCGTCGTTATATTTATCGGTCATTTTTTGTGACTTATGGCCCAATAATTTTTGAGTATTGATACCTTGATCTCGATACAATCTTTCTGACAAAGAGCGTTGCTCATGGAAAGAGGGCGCGGCTCTTTCTTGCCACTCTAAGCCGCATTTATCTCTCGCTTTCTTAAATGTTGTTGTTAATGTATTTGCAGTGACCTGCTCACCACGTTTTGCTTGTGATGTAGTGTGACGGTAATGGACCAAATATTTACTGACAACAGCGTCACGGCAGATTGAGATAACTTGTTTAAGTGTCATATCAATAGCGTCAGATTTAATTGATAATGGAATTGCTAGTTTTGAGCCTGTTTTTTCTTGCTCAATATGAAGCATATCATCCCAAATATCTGAGAATTTCATTTTGACAATATCACCAATTCGTTGGCCAGTTACAAGTGCCAAAAGCATTCCACATTGTAAATAAGGCGGGTGATTTTCAGCTTGATCATAAATAGTTTTCCATTCTTCAAATGTCAGTCGCTCCCGCTTGACTTTATTGCGTGGCTGTTTTGTCGCAAGGGCAGGATTATAACCAGGTGGAACATGTCCAGCATGCTGGGCTTCTTTAAATACATCGATTAAAACCATGCGTACGAGCTGAGCCATTCTGTCATGGCCTAATGCTTTTACTGAATCAGTTATTTTTGCTATTTCTAGAGCCGTAATATCTTGAAGTGAAAATAATCCGCAGTGTTGTTTAAATAAATTTGATGGTTTTATTTTCTGTTTGTATGAATTAAGTTTTAATTCTCCTAAATCAACACGCTCTTGCTGTATTTCTAAATACTTATCTATCCAGTTGGTAACACTGATGCCAATCTTTTTATTTTTGATATTTGATAGCCGGTCATTAATACTTAAAATCTGTTTTGTTTGTTGTTCAGCAATTATTGTATTTGCTTGTGAAGCAACTAATGCGGCTTCCTCAGCGTCCGTGCCGAGGCTGTGGAATATCCCTGTTAAAGGGTGTTTATACTGTGATCTGCTTTAATCAAACAGGACACTTTAATAATGGAATATAATCCAATTATTGAGGTGTTAAATGAAAAAACGAACAAACAGGTTTTATACTACTGAGTTTAAGCAAGAAGCGGTCGCATTAGTCACCGAACAAGGTTATAGCGTCCCAAAAGCGGCAGCTTCATTAGGGATCACCGATAAATTACTTTATAACTGGAAAGCAAAATTCGATGCTGAACAATCCGGTAGCAGCTTGAATGCCGATGAGAGAACTGAGCTATTAAGGCTTCGAAAAGAAAATAAAGAACTTAGGATGGAGAAAGAGATCCTAAAAAAAGCCAGCGCCCTCCTGCTAAAGGAAACCAAGTAGCGTTTAAAACGATTAAGCAATTATCTTCACAGTTTCCCGTGCTGAAGCTCTGCAAGTTAATGAAAATAAGTCGTTCTGCCTACTATGCTTGGCTTAAACGCCCAGCAAAATTGATCACCGCAGAACAACTTAGCCTGTACCGCAGAGCCAAAGCTATCTTTGAACAGAGTCGAAATAGCTTAGGTTATAGAACGTTACGTAAACGGTTATGCAAAGAGGGCTTTAGCGTGAGTGCTTATGGCGTTCAAAAGCTAATGGCTCAGCTTGGCCTAGTCGTCACTCAGCGCGTTGCTTACAAAGTCACCACAAAACGCAAACACAGTGATGCCGTAGCCGATAATTTGCTCAATCAAAATTTTAATCCTCACGCACCTAACGAAGTGTGGGCGGGTGATGTGACCTATTTAAAAACAGGGGAAGGCTGGATGTATTTAGCCATCGTGATGGACTTATACTCACGCCGTATTGTGGGTTGGCATATCGATAAACGAATGACGGCAGATTTAGTCAGTAAAGCCTTGATGAAAGCGTATAACTTACGCCAGCCCGAAAAAGGCTTAGTCTTTCATAGTGATAGAGGCTCTCAATATACGAGTAAGCGATATCGCCGCTTGCTAACAAGCTATGGTATTAGGGCAAGCATGGGTGATGTTGGAGCCTGTTGGGATAACGCCGTTGTAGAACGATTTTTTGGCAGTTTAAAACACGATTGGGTACTGAAAATCCCTCAGCCGACTCGGAAACAGATGAAAGAAGATGTTATCGCGTATATGCGCTATTACAACCTAGAAAGGTTTCATACTGCCAACGGTGATCTGTCCCCAATTGAGTATGAACAAAATTCCTTAAGAAAAGTGTCCTGATTTAGTTGCGCAGAACAATCAGTGATGAACTGGACGAATTGGCGCTAATTGCCATGAGAAATAAAAGACAAGAGCAAAAGAGTAAAAATGAAGTATAGAACTTGCAAAAGTTAACAAAATAGGCCATATTTAAGCCTAATTTGGTATGTTACCAAAATTGTTTATAACCTCGCAATGCGGGGTTTTTTTATGCCTGAAACAAACATAAAACTTGCTGTTCCTACTTGTCAGAGTTACATGTGTAGTCATGCACAATAATTGACCAAAGGTTTGAAGTATCATGTTAAAGCAGTGTGAGATGATAAAAATAGATAGTTTTTTTAAGACTGGTCTACATATGTTTTAGTTGCTGGTAAGTGTATTGACGTAATTAAAATATGTTGACTGCTAATTTAATATTTATGCTATTGTGATAAAAGAAAATTTGATAGAGATATTATTGAAGGAGCAACTTGTGAATGATGGCATTTATTTTATTACATTTAGAAGTAGCCTATCCGAATATGGTGAAGCAACTATTGTTGTGAAGGATGGTGTAATTAATGGTGGAAATTATGTTTGCGTTTACCATGGAAAAGTGACCGGAAAAATCATTGAATTAACTATTAAAAGACATGATCATGAATCAGCACATGCCTTGGGTTACGATGAGGAATGTAAACTTATTTTAGTGTTAAGAGAAAATAACAAAGATTGTTTTATGTTAGGATCAGCGATAAATAATTCAGATAAAAAAATAGAGGCTAGCGCTAAATACATCGGTGATCTGCTTTTTTAGCTTTTAATTTCTATAAAGGTCACTTCGGTGGCCTTTTTTATTGCCTAAATTCCAACTAACTTCATTAATCTAAATCCGGCTACCTGCTGGTGGATTTTCTATTAACTAAAGAGAACAAATAATTTATGAGCACATCAATAGGGATAACCCTCGGTGCTGCTGGTGGCGGCGCTATGGGGGGCTTCCTTATTGGTGCCGACTATGGCGTTGTGCTAGGGGCTGTTATTGGCGCTTCAGTTTCCGTCATTGCATCCAAAGATAATAACCGGCGAAAGATACTGCACTTTATTCTGGCGCTCGGTGCGGGGATCCTCATAGCTAAAGAGGCTTCAGAGCTTATAGCGCAAATATGGCAATGGGATATTAGCCCTAAGATTACCGCGATTGTGATATCTGCATTATTAATTCCGGTTTTAGTGCTAGCGGCAAACAAAGATAACCTCAGAAAGCTGTTTAGTCGTATTGCTGCTTCAATAGATAAGAACTTTAGCAATATTACTCAGGCTATTAAAGATTGGCGTAATAAAGGAGGTGGTTAGTGGATACCTTCCTTAATTTAGTAGCAGATGCAACCATCTGGGTGCAAGCGAATCCCTTGGATGTTGCTGATATTTTGTTTATGTCTGCTTCTGCAATGACGGCTTTTCTTTGTCGCTATGCGAAACGTCGGGATTCAATTGTCGGCACAATATTATTTATTTGCTGGGCCTATCAAATCTATGAAACGGCAATCGGTGAGCGAACATCAGCGCCGTCTGATGTACTTTTTGATGGTGTTATATTCCTCGTTATTTTCTCGGCTGGTGGCAACATCATGTCGGTAGTTGTGATCAGCAAGTTAATAATCCGACTTAAATCAATCTGGTTGCTAATGAAGCGGTCTTTTACTTTTTTAAGGTGACGCAATGAGTAAATTTAAATTTAGTAATCGCAGTGAAGAAAATCTACGAGGTGTTCATCCTGATCTAGTGAAAGTGATACGTCGAGCGATAGAGTTAACGGATATCGATTTTATGGTCATTGAAGGTAAGCGAATAGAAGTCAGACAGCGCCAATTAGTAAAAAATGGCGCTAGTCAGACAATGAACAGTCGTCACCTAACAGGCCACGCTGTAGATTGCGCACCGCTAGTTAATAAACAAATCCCTTGGAATGATTGGTCGAAGTTCAGGCTAGTTGCCGATGCAATGCTGCAAGCAGCTAAAGAGCTAGGCGTTGATCTAGAGTGGGGCGGTAACTGGAAAAATTTTAAAGACGGACCACACTTCCAGCTTTCTCATAAGTCGTATCCAGCATGAATGTAGTCGCTAAAGTATCAATGGCCGCTTGTGCTATACTGCTATTTTGGCTTATCTGGGTTGTCGATGACTACGACAAATTGAAGGATAAGTTTGATAAAAAAACAAATGAGCTTACCGCCAGTCAATCCGTTCTATCCACTGTTTTACAACTCTCGGTAACGTTTAATGAAATCTCACGAAATAATCTCAGAGAACGGGATAGGGCAGCCGTGGATTCTGAAAAGGTTAAAACCATTATCAAAACTGTTCTTGTGGATAATGAGTGCGCTGCCGTTGATGCCCCTGGTGATGCTACTATCGAGCTGCACAAGCACGCGGAAAGAATACGTTCAAACGCCATCAATACCCATACCTGCCCACTTACTCAATGATTGTTTGCCTGAATATGTTCCTCAAAAATTAACATGGGGTGATTCGCTATTACTCAATGAGTCACTATTAACAGTGATTGAGCAATGCAACTTAGACAAGAAAGCCATTCGAGAGATTGAAGAGGAAAGGCATAGTAAATAACAAGGCGGTAATTATGTTTAATAATTTACCCGGTTCAGGAACATTCCTTTTCCTTGGGTTTGTGTGTGCAGATCTAGGCTGGGGAGTAATTGAAGGTCTGATTTATCTCTGCAAGTGGATATTTTAGACAAGAAAGTAATACGGGGAATTGAGGGTGATAGAATTAAAAAAAGACCCCAGTATTTTACTGAGGTAAGGCGTGTCGACAGGAAGAAACAATTTTATATGAAGACCCTGAGCGTTATCAGGTGTGTGGATATTATCAATAATAGCTAAATAATCTATAAATAGATTGTTACTAAATACGGAAAAGAGCATACAAATCAGAGTATTGATTGTATTGGAATTTAATACCTGGAGATTAAATATGTTTAAACACGAATTAGGTCAGATTGTACAGGCCACTATCAGCGGTGAAGAAGGTCATATTAAAGGCCGTGCTGAGTATCAAAACGATGCCAATCAGTATTATGTTCACTACCTATCCGCGGATGGCCGCGCTATGAATGCATGGTTTGAAGAGGGTGAGTTATCACCGGCTAACTCTCAGCACTAATTTTATTTAATTCTACAAATGCTATTCATTGAGTAGCATTGATAGAGTTTTATAGAGGTTCTTGGTGCTAGCGGTCACGCAGAGTCACGGGGTTATATCGATCGAAGTAGCACAATGCTCTAAATGGAAATGGTTATACAGAAATAGCGTAGAGAGAAAGTGAGTGGGAAGATAAAAAAGCCCACCTTGGCGTGGGCTAAAAACGAACAATTAAATTAACTAGGAATAATCGGGTTACGGAGTGATAGTAGTCTAATTAAGAACTACTCCGCATGACAATTAGTGCTAAATGTAAATGTGATCCTGATGAGCCAGTGACAGTTCAAAGATATTTATTGTGGATTTGCGTAGTGAAAGGTAAAAAAATAGCCCACGTGGTGGCGTTGGGCTAAGGTTAATTATGCGACAGCATATTATTATAAGTCCAGTACAGAAAGAGAGAGAGAGGAGTATAGTACTGGATTCTAGAGGTGCTACAGGGTTGAACGAATAATATACCACCAGTCGGAAAAAGATGTTCACATTTAGTGCTCACAAATTGTCCGCCCTGTCACACATCATGCAACTAATAGCTACAACCTTTAAAAGAGATCGCGAAAGCGGTCTTTTTTCATTTATGGAGACAGTCATGTCAGATAAAAAAGAAATAACCACTCTATCTATAAAGATATCAGTCGATAGCACTGACTTAGATAAGCTAGAAGCACAGCTAAAACGCATTGCTGGGCTGATGGTTAATGCAGGATTGAAGGAGCCAACAAGTGTGGGTTTTAGCGCTGATATGTTTTTTGTTAAAAATGGTCAAACTTTTATTGATAGCGCATTTATCACATCTGGAACCGTTAGCCCTGCAATCAAATACACTATCTCAGGCTTACACAGTGATGATTACAAAGAAGATCTAAAGCAAGCAGTAAAACAGGCAATACGACCTGTGATCCGCAATCATATCAAAGTTGAGCGAGTAAACGAAAAGCAAACGGGAAATGTGTTGCGTGGAGGAGTTCGTGTTGATGAGGGCGAGTCTGCAATAGCTAACCTTGATAACGCTATAGCTGAAATAAAGGCAGTTGATGCAACTCAGTATATAAAAGAGCTGAGTACTGAGTTTGCCAAACACAATGACAACAGCATTGACAATCACGCCCCAAATCTCTTTCAAGAAGTTGAAGCGTTAAAGGAAACTGTAGCAGCAATGCTATCTGAGAAAGAACAAGAGCGTGCTTCGATTGCATCTTTAAAGTGCGCTATCACCGATTCAAATCATGCGCACGCTGAGGCAATCCGTCAACTTGCTATCGATATGCAGCGTAGTCGCTCAGGGTTTTGTTGATATGCCACCACGCATACCTCGCGTATGTCGTAAACACGGTTGCGCTAAGACAACAACGGATCGTAGTGGTTACTGTTCAGAGCATCAGAACACAGGATGGGAAAGCCATCAGCAAGGCAAGACTCGTCATGAGCGAGGCTATGGCTCTAAGTGGGATAAGATACGAGGTCGAGTCCTTCAGCGTGATAAGCATTTGTGCCAAGAATGCATAAAGTCAGGCCGAGCGGTAGAGGCTAAGACGGTCGACCACATCAAACCGAAAGCGCATGGGGGTACCGATGATGATAGTAACCTTCAAGCCTTGTGCTGGCCTTGTCATACTCCTTAGTTCCCTACCTGACGCGGACCACGATAACGACTTGCTACAACAAGGTCTAGCATCAGCGATAGCCGAAGTGAAAAGGTTAACGAATCGAAATTTGTATGATGATGAAGTACCTGAATGCGATCCAGACGGCTTACGACTTTCGGGCGATATCAAGATGAGGCTCATGCAAATTGTTGGATTTTGGTATGAGAACCGAGAAGGTCAATCGTTACCCGAATCGCTGTGCAATGCATTGCGAGAGTACCGGATAAGACCTATGCGAGGCCAAAAATGAAAGCGGGCCAATTGAGGCACATTGTCACTTTTCAGCAAAACAAGCCTATCGAATTGCCCTCGGGTACTTATGACGATCATTGGGTTGATGTTGCAACCGTACGCGCAGAAGTTAAGGCGATTAGTGGGCGTGAGTTACTCGCAGCCGATGCGGAAATGTCAGAGATTACGGTACGTGTGTGGATGCGTTATCGACCGGATGTTAATCCAGCTTGTCGTATGGTTTATCGTAGTCTTAACTATGATATTCAATCAGTTATTCCAGATGTGAAGTGTACGCGGCTTGAATTACTGTGCAAACAAGGAGTCTCGGCCAATGGTTGATATGAATATTGATTTTAGTGGCTTGCTGGATATTTCCAAAGATTTGGAGTTGCTCAGTAAAGCTGAAAGCAATAACGTATTACGTCAAGCCACGAATGAGGCTGCAGGTGTACTTCGGGATGCGGCAAGAGCAGGAGCGCCAGTACGAACGGGTAAGCTCAAAAAAAATATTGTTAGCGGTAATCAGCGGATCCGAAAACAGGGTGAGGTTTCTTCGGGTGTTTATGTGCGCGGTACCAATAAAGAAGGCACGAATAGCGACCCGAAAATGAAAGCGAAAGATCCGCGAAATTCTTATTATTGGCGGTTCCTCGAAGAAGGTACATCTAAGATGCCACCTGTGCCCTTTATTCGCCCTGCATTTGACAGTAAAGCCGATGAAGCCGCGAGTGCTGGGATAGCGAAGTTGAACGAGGCAATTGATAAGGTGTTACAAAAATGACAGAGGCTGATGTTCTTCCATTTTTAAAACCTGTATTGCCGAATAAAGTTTTCTCTTATGTGGTACCGCAAAATAAACCCGTTCCTGCACCTTGGGGCATATTGTCAATGTATGACATTCCCCAGGATGTTGTGAGCGGTCAAGCTGAAACTCTGACTAATGTTCAGATTGATATTTATGCCAACACAATCGATGAGGCGCGTATTATCCGTGATGGCATGCGCCAAGCGATAGCCGATTTAGGCCCATCCTCGATAACTGAAAAACAGTCATATGAAGAGGATACAAAGCTTTTTCGCGCAACTCTAGAATTTCAAGTCTGGAATTAATACTAAATTCACACCATCAGCCACCTACGGGTGGTTTTTTTATGTCTATAGGAAACTGAATAATGGCTAAACATGAAAAAACGCAAGGTACCAAAATTAGCGTTTCAAAATTGGCGGCAACAGATATTGCTGCAGTCGAAACGGATTCGCTGTCGATTGATTGCACAACGAAAGAAATTAACTACACGGGCGGACAAAAGCAAGACATTGATGTCACGACATTATGCTCCACAGAGCAAGAAATGATTAATGGGCTGGCAGCGCCTGCAGAGGTCACGATTAGTGGTAACTGGGCGCCTGATGAAGGCCAGGAGGTGTTACGGCAGGCTTATGATGGTGATACCGTTCATGCATTCAAAGTGGTTTTTCCGTCAAATAATGGTTATGCATTTTTAGCTGAAGTGCGCCAAAACAGTTGGTCAGTCTCGACCAATGGTGTTGTGAGTGCATCATTTACTCTGCGTCTTAAAGGTAATGCGTCGTCCGTCATATCTTACAAAGCAGCTGTATTATTCAATGGTCAATATTACGATGCGAAGATGATGATCGGCGCAGAAGTTAAAAACGGCAAAGTAGTTACACAGATTGGCTTTAGTGCTGACACATTCGGTATTTTTAACCCCGCAAGCGGAAAACTGGAGCCTGCATTCTTCGTCGAAAACGGACAAGTATTTATCAGCTCTGCATTTATCGGAAACGCAACAATCACTAGCGCAAAAATTGCTGATATTTTGCAATCTACAAACTTTAGTGATGCAAACAAAACGGGCTATCAACTAAATATGCGAACAGGAGAAGAGAGGAAATACGGCAACGGGCAGCAGGGGGTACTGGATAGAAACTAATGTGCTGAAACAGCTCTTTAGTAATGACGGGAAACTCAGAATACGAATGGGGATGTGGTGATGGGGTCAGGGCTTGAAATATACGATAAAAAAGGTCGTTTGATTATCGGAGAGGACACAATCGTCCCGAGACATTTGGGTAATTTTCAATTGCCGCTTGGAAAGTCGGGGTCTTTTAATGTTGAGTCAATCGCGCTAGGTGGGAAGATACTGTGTCATTTCCGCATCAGGTATCGATTCATTATGAATAACACCTTCGGCGTATCATCACCCAAAAATCAGTCATATTTAACAAGTGGGAGCACAATTAACTATGAAATTGATTACCCCATTTACAAATGGGAAAACAACGGTGCGGGCACTGGCGGCACGCGTTTTTATGATAGCTTTACACATCATGTAACAGTGTGGGCGATATGATAGGTCTTGAAATATACAACAGCTTTGGTCTGCTGCAACTGCGTGATGACTTCGAAAGCATGTGCATCCAGAAAAAAATAGAGGGCAGTGAGTGGGCAACGGAAGAAAGGATAACAAACCCGATCGTTGACACGCTCGGCGGTAGTTATTTCATCGCGCCCGTGTCGCAAGTTGATGTACCCGCATCGGGAGTGGGGATAGAAATATTTGGTGCTGATGGAGGGCTTAAGTTTTCATCTCTTGCGAAATTCGTTTCATTTGCCGCGGAATACAATGTGACATTTGATAATACGGGCACGAGAGAATTTAGGTTTAATGGTAAGAAGGGGCACAGGTACGGATGGATACAACAGGCTGGTGATAAGTATTTACATTTCAGAAACATCAAGCAGTATCTAGATTTTTTTGACTATGAATACTACTACGAAGCTGACGTTTACGAGGAAGGCTACTCGTATGTTAATGACCACGAAGGTTTAACAATCAAATATCATTACGATTTTGTCGCACACATCGACGGATATGTAACACCGCCACCATCTAGAGAGGGTAGCGGTCGCTTTTTACGAGGTGTTATTGTTGACGTATCGATGCTAGATAACTAACTAATGAACTCACAGAATCACATAAAAGATGCCGCGAAAGCGGTTTTTTTACGTCCAAATTTAAGGAAATACTATGTATAGCACGGGTAAAATCACAACAACAGCAAACAACACAAAAGTCATTGGCACAAATACAAAGTGGAAAGATAACAATTCACTCGTCTCACCAGAGCAAGTCATTTTAATCCAGAACGGCGCAACGATTTACATTAACAGTATTGCATCTATTCAAAGCAACACTGAAATGACGTTAAGTTTTCCGGTACCAGCAGCAATCAAAGATGCGACATATAACATCTTAACAACGATGGTTCATTCAGTATCTGACGCAGCAAACAAAATTGTCGCAATGAATAATGCGAACGTGCAGTTCAGCGACATACTTCATCGCTGGGCAACGGAAACGGGCACTATCACCGTCACATTGCCCGATGGAACTACCCAGCAACTGCGAACAGCAAAAGAAATGGATAAGCAGCTGGATGGGAAGGAGAATGGCAATAGATTTAAAACCATTGCAACGAATGTGTCGATATCCCCACCAGAAGGCAATATTTCGCTTGTTTTGCAGAATGATGGAACGTTATTTATGTGGGATGGAGCCAAATCAATATTTCGAATTTCATCATCAGGCGAAATAACCACAGGGTCAATGTCTTATTCTCGACTAATCAATGTGCCCATTGTGCAAGTCATAGGTACCAGTATCACGAGTTTTATGAGTCAGAAGGCGGTCACTGATGCTTTATCAGGGCTGGCTGACGGTAAGCGATTTAAAGTCTCAGCAACAAACTCGTCTATTTTGCCCCCAAGCGGGAATATTTCTCTTGTGCTTCAAGATGACGGCACGCTTTTTACGTGGAATGGTACGACATCTATGTTTTCAATAGCACCGGACGGGAGGTTATTGAAAGGCGCGATACCATTTGAGCGATTAACAGGAGTTACAGTTGATAGTAATGGTAATGTAAAAAAAGCATCCCCGATTGTTAAACTCTTTGCTGACCACGTCGAGCTAAACGAAGAATCCGAAGGCATCGAACTCAAAAAACTGCACACAGGTATCTATCAGCTCAAAAACGTTCTCGGCATGCACTCGGATGCAAGCTGGGGCGGCATCAATGGAGGTATCACTATCCCATCGGGCATCAATCAATTACCGCTAGTCTATGTTGATTATGATGTGTTAGTTGCAGGTGAGCAGCACCCATTCAACGGCGAATTAATCACTGCAGACGAACACGGTGACATTGTTATCTATACATCCTATCGCAAGCACTTTAATTTACCGCAAAACGTTCAATACGCTCATTTAAAAACCTATCCTGAATTTACTAAGGTAGTGAATGATGAGCAAGTAGAGTTAGAAAACGGTGAGCCGGTTGATATCCCCAACGGCCACTGGATTGACGTGCGTGTAAACATGCCAAGTAACTCTATCTACAATCAAAAGCAAGCTGAAGCTGAGCGATTAGCAAAAGAAGTAGCTGAGAAACAGGAAAGGGAAGAGGCTGAGGCGGAAGAAAATATTGAGAAACAGGATAAGTGACAGGTGTAAAATATATGTTTCAGAGTATTGCAATTTGTGATTAATGGTGTAAATATTACGTTAAGATCTTCTTAATACGACGATATTCACACCAAGGAGATGCAATATGAGCAACATCAACTCAATGTCTAAATTAGTGGGACTCAATCTTAAAAAATTAAGACAGGGGGCAGGGTTCACTGCCTTTCAATTCGCTAAAATGGCGGGAATAAAAAGCGAGCAGCAATTGTATCGCTATGAGCGCGGGGTCAACAAAATAGGAATAGATGAACTAGTGGCAGCCTTGAAGGTGCTGAATTTTAATATTGGAGAGTTTTTTGAGCAATTAGAGAAACAGAGTTCGATTACCGATGAGCAAGTAAATGTAAATGTAGATGTAGATAAAGATAGGTATTATTTTGAAACTGAGGCAATAGTTCAACCTTTTGTTAGTGAGCCACTAACGGGTTATAGCAGCCAGACATAGAGCTAATTGTGTATTATTTAGATGCGCCAGCTCGAGTAGTTGGCGCATTTACATTACTTATCAAATTATTCCACTTCTTCTCTTTCATTCATTTCTGGCATCCACTCGCCATCATTCCATATTTCTTCCAGCGTTTCCTCGATATAGGTTTTCTTCTCATTCTTACCTAGACCATCAATAGACACCACAACTTGAGGCCCCCAATTGATATAAATATTCAACTCGGGATATTTGGAACTCAATTTTTTTGTGATTTCATTCCTCAATGCGTCGAAAGTGCCCATTGGTAGTTTGCCTTTCATATTGCTATTAAACCGCACCTTAATAGTAACCATAATACTTCCCCTTAGATTTCGAATGACTGGTTTTATATATAGCAAATTATAACTGTAATTATATACAGTGAATCGATATGAGAGATCAAGAAATATTATTAACTTTTTGATATTTGGAGTGACGAGTTAGGCAAAAACTAATTCCCCAAAACTATTTATGAGATACAGGAAAATCAAGCAGTTAAATAAGGGGCGTAAGAACACTAACAACAGCGATTTTTGTTTTAAAAAATACTTACAATCAGAGTGTTATCTATTTTCCTAGTATATACTGCTACGCCACATGGGTTGGACTGAAGCTGCAGACCTAATCATTAAAGGTACAGAAGGTGCAATCGAAGCTAAGACAGTAACTTATGACTTCGAACGTCAATTAGACGGTGCTAAACTCCTGAAATGTAGCGAATTCGGTGATGCAATCATCAAACACATGTAATTAATTACATTGTAAGATTGATAACGGGAGCTTAATAGTTCCCGTTTTTTATTGTCATTTTTGAAACGGTTATCAAAACATTATCAAAACCTATCAATAATTCATCAATTAGATAACTACTTTTATCCAATCTTTTCCACGGTCATCATTGTATTTATCAGTTTGCTGCTGGTTCTTATGCCCTAATAAATCTTTAGTATTAATGCCTTGATCTCGATATAATCTTTCCGATAAAGAGTGCTGCTCATGAAAGGAAGCTGGCGTTCCTTCTCCCCAATCAATATCAGTTTTATTTCGCGCTTTTTTAAAGTTTGTTGTTAGTGTATTTGCTGTGACCTGCTCACCACGTTTTGCTTGTGATGTAGTGTGACGGTAATGGACCAAATATTTCCTGACAACAGCGTCACGGCAGATTGAGATAACTTGTTTAAGTGTCATATCAATGGCATCACATTTAATTGATAATGGAATTGCTAGTTTTGAACCTGTTTTTTCTTGCTCAAGATGAAGCATGTCATATCAAACATCTGAGAATTTCATTTTGACAACCTCACCAATTCGCTGGCCAGTTACTAGTGCCAAAAGCATTCCGCATTGTAAATAAGGCGGGTGATTTTCAGCTTGATCATAAATAGTTTTCCATTCTTCAAATGTCAGTCGCTCCCATTTGACTTTATTGCGAGGCTGTTTTATCGCAAGGGCAGGATTATAACCAGGTGGAACATGTCCAGCATGCTGAGTTTCTTTAAATACATCGATTAAAACCATACGTACGACCTGAGCCACTCTGTCATGGCCCAATACTTTTACGGAATCAGTTATTTTCGCTATTTCTAGAGCCGTAATATCTTGAAGTGAAAATAATCCGCAATGTTGTTTAAATAAATTTAATGGTTTTATTTTCTGTTTGTATGAATTAAGTTTTAATTCCCCTAAATCAACACGCTCTTGCTGTATTTCTAAATACTTATCCATCCAGTTGGTAACACTAATACCAACCTTTTTATTTTTGATATTTGATAACCGGTCATTAATACTTAAAATCTGTTTTGTTTGTTGTTCAGCAATTATTGTATTTGCTTGTGAAGCAACTAATGCGGCTTCCTCGGCGTCCGTGCCGAGGCTGTGGAATATCCCTGTTAAAAGGTGTTTATACTGCCAGTAAACTTTACCATTACGCTTATCTAATTTTCGGTATAGATTGGGAACAGTAATATTATGAGTGCGCGGTCTCGCTACCATTCGATAGGATCCTTAATAATCTATCGCTTGCACCACTTGGCAATTGCGGTTTTGATATAATTCCAACCCAGCGAGAATCACGATCTACCATCCATTTTTTACCAACCTTCTGTGCTGGTGGCACCATCATGTTAGCTTTTGCGTACTTCAACAACGCTTGCTTGCTGGGTACATCTTCACCGAATTCTAATCTTGCCCACCCTTCTAGAGACACCATTCTAGACATAATTACCCCCACATCTGCCGCATACAGATTTAAAAATTAAATATCGTCGTTAACTGGTTTAATTAAATGCTGGTGGATAATAGACACGTATTTAGCTTGATGGATTGCATCAGTTAATTCGTTATGTTGCTCACCCTCGAAAGCTAATGTTTTCTTCGGATCAATACCAGCGTTACGGCCTAGTTCTTCAATGGTGCGAACATCACGGTTATTATAAAATCTCCAAAATGGGTTAAAATCACATGCAGCGTAAGCACTAGCTAGGACAATATTGTCAAAATCGCTACCGTTACCCCATACACATTCAGATAAATGATTATCAGCAAAGGCGGATAGGGCGAGTAGTGCTGATTGAATAGTTCTAGCATCTTCATCTACGATAGCGGCTCTTGTTTCATTACTTTGCTCCATCCACCACAGTACGGTATCTGCATCAATATGTAGGCCGAGCTTTTCGCAACTAATCAGATCAACAGTTAGGTAAAATTCAGGACCCAATTTCACCAGTAGAAGGCTCAAAGGCCACTGCACCAATAGAAACAATAGCAGCATTACCTTTGTTGCTCATCGTTTCTAGAATTATCAATAAGTATCTATATCTAATCACGTATTTCCTTTTATTGCGTAAGTCAACTGAGCATTATTTGAAATATTTATTATTAAAATAAATAGTATAATCAAAGATAGATCATTATCTTATTGGAGAAAAATATGAAGGCAATTACTCTTAAAAATGATCATGGTAAATTGCCATTGAATAATGTGCGTGTTAATGAAAAATTCATATCATTCAATTTTTACGATAATAATAAAGTTCTGTTATTTATCAAAAAAAATAGCCGAGTTTCGATTTTAGATTCAAAAGGTAATAAAAAATCAGCACGAGTAACGGAATACACGCTTAATGGAGCGACTATTTCGTTTATTTAACCGATATATTCTTGCAAGTACCATTATAATTAATTGCGCCACCAGCTAGGTGGCGCGAATACATTAATTAAGCTGAAAAATTCCCAATGAATGTTTCGATTTGAGTTTCTTCGAATTTTGATGCAAGTAAATCACGAAATTCCTGTGCTATTTGCTCTTCTAAATTTTCAAGCTGAACAAAACGAAGTACTAAAGTACGCGTATCTTGTGAAGTTAAAATGCTATAACGAAGCTTGATAGTACAATTTTGCAATTCTTCATATGGAATACATGTGAATCCAAAAGTTGCAGGCATAACATCCTTACTTTTAGCTTCCACATTTTCCATTACAGAGCGCTTAGCTGCAAAATCACTATCTTCGTGATCGGAAGAGCGACTAGCTTCAATGGTAATGCGGCGAACTGCACCAACGGCCTTTTTAATATCTAAAATTTCACCTTCAGCGTCGAATGCTGTTAAGTATTCCTTCCAATCTTCCAGCCATTCAGCCAGCTCTTTCTGACCTTGTTTATGGTCATTGATTGATAACCTTCTCGTAATTGGAAGACATTTTATGAGAAATTAGTAAGCAAGTGTTTTATTGAGGAGAATATTGCTAAACAAGCATTTAGTAAAATCATTAAGTAAACAGCTAATTAGCGCTCCACTCCATAACTAATTCTAACTGTTTTGTATGCGAGTCTATTCTTTCATCCTTGATTATGAAATGGTGTTTTTTATAGAAATTTATGGCTTGTTGGTTTTCTTTATACACGGCTAAATTTAGTTTGTTGCTTTGTTTTTTTGCATCAGATAGTAACAAGCTTCCAACACCTAAATTTTGCTGGGAGGGTGATACAAATAGCGCGTTAAGTAGGTGTTCTGATAAGCAATAAAAACCTAAAATATCATTATCTTTACTAAAGACACGAGTCATTGTTGATGGAATATAAATATCATGCATATCATCAACTTGGCCACGCCAAAACTCCTCGCTGATAAAGTTATGTGCTTTTATTGATGCATTTAACCATATATTCAAAACTTGGTCTGTTTGAAAATCTTTGAAGGTAGAAATCATGTGTATGGTACCTTGTTTTATAAAATAGAATAAATTTATCAGTATTATAATTAAATTATAACTACAACAAAATCTGATTGCATCCATAGATAAACTTGTTTTTGATGCGTTTCTACTATCCACTAAATGTGGCAGTTACAGCGGGCGAGGTTTCTCAGTTCACCGAATTAACAAACCCCTGTTGCCAGTTAATACTGACACAACTTGCAATAGCGGGGTTAATAAAAGAAAACATCAAAGAAAGAACATATCAAAATATCTAGCACTGTGAAAATGGGCGGCTGGTGAGTGTTGGCAGCACCTTACTAGCCATTCGCCCGTTCTGAAACGGATCACGGACAAACTAAAGCTCACTGCTTATGTGCACAAAGCAAGTGAAGTTTATCAAAAAAGGTTTCCCTGAACTATGAAAAATACTGTAACTCTAAACAGTGTTAATTTAGTCAATGATGACTCACCCAGCTACATAAAACTAATACTAGACAACTGTATTTATTTAATCGCAACAAACCAGATATACTCCCAAGTAAAGACGTATAATTGGGGTAGTCAGTGGGAAAATGTCGCTTTTTATTTATCTTGGCTTGATGAAATGCTTGCGAGTTTTGGCGCGTTCTGAAGCCAAACGGTAGCTTATATAAGTTTTGTGGTTCAAAGCTGGCGGCTGATACGGAATTGTTGGTTCGTGAACGGTTTAACGTTTTAAACCATATCATTTGGGCTAAACCATCAGGGCCATGGCGTCGAGCGTGTAAAGCTGACTTACATAGTTTCTTTCCAAGCACAGAGTGCATTATATTTACAGAGCATTATCAAAGCCCTACAAAGGCAAAAGTAGTGACTACCTACAACAGTGTAGGCAGCTAAAAGAAAACATAGCCAACAGTACAGCTTACCGCAATGGTTTCTATCTGAAGCTAAATCGCAGGAGAGAGTCATTGAATGTAGAACAATTCTCAAGAAAGAGCCTACTTGTGATCTTGTTGCTGATGGGATGCTCAACTACACATACCGTTTACGAGCCAGCACTCTGTACGGAAATCCCGAGAGTATTGACGCAACAGGTGTTGGTTCCATTGCCGCCAGAAAACTAACCTATTGTCAGGCTATCGAATGGATCCCTTATTTATTAGCTTATCTCAAACAGGTAAATACTCAATTCGATGCGTTAGAGCAAATAAGAAAAGGCCAGTCAAAATAATACCAAAGTGCGAGTAAGCGCGGCGTTGTTGCTGTCTCGGTTGTTAGCTGTGATCAATCTCCACTTGATTACGCATACTGAGAAAAAAAACAACGAATCCAAGTGTGGATAGACTCACGTGGTGGAAACGTCAACTACTGGAGAAGAAGTGATATGATTTATGAAAAGACATAATTTTATTTAATTCTATTAATGCCATTCATTGAGTAGCATTAATAGAGTTTTATATTAACTGAATAAAATCAGGCCTAAAAACTTACGGGATTTTAATAAACTAGTAAGGACTCATGCGGCACAACATTCTAAATAGCCATTAGTCAAACACGGGTGTTTTTATTGATGAGGGCATGACTACTTCTTTAGCTTAGAAGTATATGACGTGCTGCAACTAGAACAAAAAGGAAGGGATTTATTCAAGCCCTTCCTTATTTGAAATTATTCTTTTATATAAATAATTTTCTGTGTTTCATTAGAGCAATTACCAACAATAGTACCTTGTTGTGATGCAGCCTCTTCGTTGGAAACCACAGCGACAGTAAAGCTATCTTCAGGTACACCATTATTAATAATTTTTTGTGTGATTTCTTCAACAACACTATCGCATGAAGCATTCGCAATAACCGGAGAAACTAATGCCAGGAATGCTGCAATAATTAATTTTTTTTGCATTTTAATATCCTTAATAAAGTTGAATAAAGTAAAGAAATTTATTGTGAAGTGCCATGAGTATACTTAAATTAAATACTCAAAGCTATCAACTAACCAGTGGTGACATTTCATTAGCAATGAAAGCAATACGGAAAATTTAAGCTGAGAGGATAAAAAACAGCCCACGAGTATGGGCGAATATACGTATAATTTTATATTATAATTATTGGAATCCGGCTGTTTGATATTAGTCTAATTAAGAGCTGTTGAGCATGACAATTGGTGCTAAGTGTAAATATATCACTGATGGGTTAGTTACAGTTCAAGAGTATTTATTGTGGATTTACGTAGGGAAGGATAAAAAAATAGCCCATTCGGGATGGGCTAAGTACAACCAGATGAATTTAGAACTGCTTATTAATTATAAAGTCAGCTTGATCCTAGTTGAATTAAAAATTTATATCTGTAACAAAGTGGTATTAAATGTAAGTACATTCTTGAAGTGTAAGGGTTTTATGCCAAATTTATATACGTAAAAAAAATAGCCCTGAGGTAGGGCTAAGGAATAACAGCATATTATTATAAGTCCAGTACTGAGAAGAGGGTACAGTGCTGGGTTCTAGGGGGTACAGCGTTGAATGAATAATATGCCATTAGACTAAAAAAGATATTCACATATAGTGCTCATAAATTGTCCACCCTGTCACACATTATGCAACTAATAGCTACAACCTTTAAAAGAGATCGCAAAAGTGGTCTTTTTTTATTTATGGAGACAGATATGTCAGATAAAAATAATAGCCACTCTACTTATAAATATATCAGTCGATAGCAGTGACTTAGATAAGCTATAAGCACAGCTAAAATGTATTGCTGGATTGATGGTTGATGCAGGGTTATGAAGGAGCCAGCAAGCGTTGGATTTAGTGCAGATATGCTTTTTGTTAAAAATAGTCAGGTTTATATTGGTAGTGCATTTACCACATATTCAATCGTTAGCCTCGTAATTAAATACACCATCTCAGGCTGACATAGTGACGAATACAATGAAGATCTAAAGCAGGCACTAAGACAGGCAATACGACCTGTGATCCGCAATCATATCAAAGTTGAGCGAGTAAACGAAAAGCAAACGGAAAATGTATTTCGTGGAGGAATTCGTGTAGATGAAGATGGGTCTACAATGGCTAATATTGATAACACCATAGCTGACATAAAAGAAGTTGATGCAGATCAGTATATAGAAGAGTTGAGCACTAAGTTTGCCAAGTATGATGACAGCAGTATTCCAAGTCTCAATCAATAAATTGAGGTGCTAAAGGAAATAGTGACAGCAATGCAGACTTAATCATTAAAGGTACAGAAGGTGCAATCGAAGCTAATTATTTTCATCCTTATAAAGTAAAAGTTTATTATATATAACTAAGTTAAATCTGGTATCTATCAAATATAGAAAGATCTAGATGCATAGATTTAACTATCTGAGCTACGCCATCAATGTTGAAACTAAGAACGTAAATGTATGAATCAGAATCATGGCCGCTTAGAATGAACTGTGTAGAAAGCAATTATTGCGTACAACAAAAGAGCGAACCGTAAATGAAGACCAAATGCATCAATGTTGCGAGGCAAATTGTTTATTTAGTGGAATATGAATATAAGAAAGCTCTATTCATAGATGGTATTTATCTCATTTATAAAATCAGTAATAATAATTTCAGTATGATAAATCAGATATTACTGCATACTATCTAATTCAATTTTCTTTTTTTACTCATATATCGCCATATTTCTGGTGAGTACAGAATCACTGCAAGTAAAAAAAAGCCAATAATAAAATAGCAATGAAAACCACTTAATAATACAATTACAGCCATAACAATCATCAAAGCGGTTCGCCATTTAAATTCAGATAAGAAATCAATAATATAATCTAAAAGTTCTTGCATACCAACCCCCTTGTTTTTGCTCTTATTAAATTGAGATTTACTACATTAAGTTAAATTATAATAGCCATCGATAGAGTGATAAAGGTAAATTTTATGCTATTGCATGTAAATTTATTTTAGGAATCACTTACTTTCTTTAAGTTATATTGAAAATAACCATACATTTATACCTACGCGCTAACAAGTTTAATCTTGTATTACGTTCAAAAAAACCTTAAATAGTATTTAACTGGATATAAATAGCAGGTACTTGCTGAGTATATTCATTTAGATAAAATGAATAGAACGAGTAATAAACTGATGTACAGATGGATAGCTTAAATCTCCTTTGGGATAATATATGTATAAATATTACAAAGCAATTCATCTACAATTAGTGGCAAACCTAATAATATACCAAATAAGTAAGCAAATACAGAATAGATAAGCAAGGGATATAAAATAACTGGAAATAAATTGTTATTCATTTGAGATAAATCCCAATATCTTTATCAGAAAAGAGGAGTATTTTTTTGATGAGGTTAATAACTAGGGTGACTATATAATGATGTATAAAAAAACGTTAATTTGCATTTTAGTGGCACTTAGCTTTTCTTCATTCGCTAATTCTTTATGGAGCTATGAAGGTAAAGGAGCACCTGATAAGTGGGGGGAATTAAGCGAAGAATTTAAAGTGTGTGAAAGTGGATTTAATCAATCACCAATTAATATTGATAATGTTATTGAAGGGAAATTGAAGCCATTAGTTATAAATATGCATACGCATTCTCAGAGTATTATCAATAATGGGCACTCTATACAGCTAAACGTAAAAGATGATGATGACTTTACTATCGATGGTGCAACATATCAGCTAAAACAGTTTCATTTTCATAGTCCAAGCGAAAATACAATAAAAGGTAAGCAATATCCATTGGAATTACATTTCGTTCATGCAAATAAAGATGGCGGAATCGCCGTATTGGCTGTTATGCTGAAAGAGGGCGCAAGTAATTCAACTATTGCGGATATACTCAAAAATCTCCCTAAAGAAAAGAATACATCATATGAGTTGAGTAAGCCTATTAATTTGACTGCACTTTATCCTAATGAAAAAAGTTATTATCGTTTTAGCGGTTCTTTAACAACGCCACCTTGCACTGAAGGTGTAGTATGGCTTGTAATGAAACACAATATAACTGCATCGAAGGAGCAAATTATTCAATTTGAAAATGCGCTAGAACATTCAAACAATAGGCCAGTTCAGCCATTACACGGTCGATTGATAGTTAATTAATACCTTATACTATTCTAAGTGAATTATTATTAAAATAATTCACTTAATTCTACTTAATAAATTAATCGTTCTATTAAATACTCGTACAGGTACTTAGGCTATTATAGCTGAACTTCAATAATCTGTTTACCGAGTTTTTTGTAAATTACAACAGGTTTAGCATAATCGGAAAATAACTTCTGGGGAGAATCAGAAAGTCAAAGTAGAACGTGAAGCAACATTTGAAATCGAAAAAACAATACAAATAATTACTGTTTTTAATTCTGAAGTAGTAATAATATTTAGTTAATTAATGCCAATAACAAAAACTCAATAAATATTACACTTTGTAATAAAAAATAAGCCTACTATATAACAAGTCATAAAGCGATTACCATTTTGAGTATTGCTATTCTTTCTAGGAGGTAACATGTTTTCGAGTATATTAAAGCTATCAAAAAGAGAGGATAGACACCTATTTATCGCGGCTGTAATTGGTATTATAACGGGAGTATTATCCGCATTTGTAAAATCAGGAACCGAAAGTATTCTACCACCTAGAACACTAGATAGAATAGCTCCCCCCGTAAAGATGATTGAGGATACGGGAGTCAATGTTAATGATTTTGTCTACACTTATTCTGAGCAAATTGTTCACTGGGGTGGGAATGGAATTCATATAATATTTTCAATTGCGGTTGCAGTTGTCTACTGTGTAGCTTCAGAGCTTTTTCCTCGAATAAAAATGCTTCAGGGACTCATTTTTGCTGTCATTGTTATGGTGGTATTTCATGGTATAGTGCTTCCCACCTTAAAATTATCCCCAGCTGTTTGGAATTTACCATTCGATGAGGTTTTCTCAGAAGTTATTGGAACATTACTCTGGATGTGGTCAATTGAGTTATTACGAATGAATCTTCGTTATAGAATAACCAAGCAAGCCGATTTATAGCATCAATTTAGCGTATTAAATTATATTCAAAGAAATCATCAGTTAATAACTGGTGATTTTCATTTGTGGCTAAAACTATCGCAGATAAATTTATTCAATGAAAGATACTGTTCACCATATGTATATAGGTCTAAACCTTTTAGTTCTAGGGCGGTTTTGTATATATCTGGAAAGTGTAAGTGGTATTTTATTAATGAATAGTAATTGATGGATTACAGATATTTAAAGTGCAAAATTATTTTGAAAGTAAAAAGCCTCAGAAGTTAACTGAACTAAACACGACGTACATTTATCGTTGATTAAAAAGTCTTAGTAAATAAGAACCAAGACTTTGCGTTTGATAATCATTAATCTAATTAAATTTTATTTATATAAATCGGCTTTTACTGAGACGTCATCGCCTTTGCCAATAGATATAACTTCTTTGATTACGTAAAACTCAGCGCCTTTGCTATCAGCTTCTTTTGATATCAATTCAGAGCATTGAGAAACAGTTCTATCAGTATGATTTACTGTATCAATTAAAGTAAGATTCTTCTCTTTTGCTTCATTTGCAGAGATTTCTGTAGCAGCCATTGCATAAGAACTTGCCAATAAAGTGATAAGTAAAGCACTAGCAATTTTCTTCATATATTACCTCGTTAAATGAAATGTTGATTAAACTTATTCTTAGGAAAAGTCATAATACGATTTATAATGTATGCCTTTAATCTTTTATAAGTCAAATGTCTAATGTTACGAATTATTAATGAAATAATTAGTCAACACAATTTACTCATATATAGAGTGGTATCGATATTTTTAAATGAGAAATGGTTGTTAATATTCATTTCACATCATGAGTTATATTTAATAATCAAACAGATACCTACGTGATTTTTAAAAATTAACATTATGGATGAATAACATTCTCGCCATTAATTAAATTTTAATTTTATTTCGATCCGCTTTATATTTTTTGCTCCAAGTGGAATGTTGTGTACATCTTACGATGAAATTACAGGATATATACTTACTATATCAAGTAGGTCCCTTACTAACGCATGAATAAAATAATGGTGACATTGATATTGCCATATTAAAACTTGCAGGTATACTGGTCTACCTACTTTGGTGATTGAAAGGTATTTTATGTCTAAAATTACATCAACGGATAACTCCGCTCGAGCTAAATTACTCAGTGCAGCGCATGAACTCTTTTATAATTATGGCATTAATAGCACTGGGATAGATGCGATTGTGAAGCGTGCAAGTGTCGCTAAGAAAAGCTTATATAACAATTTTGCATCAAAAGATGAACTTGTTGCTGTTTATCTTACAGAGCGCCATCAAGAGTGGTTAGATTTATATCACTTAAGAGCTCGTCATATTCTGAATCCTCAAGATGGTGTTATTGCTGTTTTTGAAGCCTATAAAGACCATGCTGAATTTGCCTATGAAAATGGATTCAGAGGGTGTGGTTTATTAAATGCAGCAGCAGAGCTTCACGCTGGAACTTCGGGGCGTGAAGCGGTAAAACATCATAAAGAAGACGTTGAAGCTATATTACGAAATCATATTTTAGCGGTCATAAACGATTCAGATAAAGCAAAGATAATCGCAAGGCATTTTTCATTTTTACTCGAAGGTAGTATTAGTCGAGCTGGTCTTGAAGGCAAAAGTGACTGCATCGATCAAGCTTGTGATATCGCAAAACAAATTATGGAAACACTGTAATGCACTCTAACTCACAGTATTTAATTGGAATGGCAGGTGTTTTTGTTGCCGCTATATTATGGGGAACAACGGGAACCGCAGCAACATTTGCTCCTGAGTTAGGTCCATTAGCAATAGGTGCTGTAGCGATGGGAGTCGGAGGATTACTTCAGGCATTAATAGCGATTAAAAAAATTAAAGATGATTGGAAAACTATTGGTGCTAATTGGAATTATTTGGCGATAGGGGCGCTAGCAGTGGTCATTTATCCTCTCGCTTTCTATGCATCAATGCATCTTGCTGGTGTGGCGGTTGGTACTGTTATATCAATAGGTTCAGCGCCATTATTCTCAGCGATTATTGAGTTGAAAGTTGATAAGCAACCGCTGAGCCGACAATGGGGTATTGGTGCGTTAGTCGGTATGATAGGAATGGTCTTACTCAGCATTGCTGAAAGTACCTCAAATCACTCATCTGGTGGGGAATACGCGCTTACAGGTATTATTTTAGGGCTGTTAGCGGGGATAACTTACGCTTTATATTCGTGGTCAGCACGTAAGATGATGCAACAAGGTGTAAGTTCTAAAGCTGCAATGGGAGTCACATTCGGTACCGGTGGTGTGTTACTGATGCCGATATTATTTATGACGGGTGGATCATTATTGGATTCATGGACAAATGTCGGAGTAGGTATATACATGGCTCTTGTGCCGATGTTTATTGGATATGTCTGTTATGGAATAGGGCTCGCTAGAATCAAAGCCAGTACTGCTACAACCATAACGTTAATTGAGCCCGTTATCGCCGCATTATTAGCGGTTACACTGATTGGAGAACAGTTACTTGTTATGGGATGGGTTGGGATTGTCTTAATTATATTATGCTTAATAATCATTACATTACCAGCTGGTTTTTTTTATAAATTCGGTAGGCGGCCCACAACAAGTAGTGAGTTCTTGTAAATTTTGACGTGAAATACTCAGATTATTCATAACTTAAGGTTAGATAAAGTAAAAGCTAGGAATTAATGATTTTGCTGTTTATTTTCACTGCGCTAATTGGCTCTTGCCCGATCCATTAGTGGATGAGCCAATTGCCTTGTTCAAAATGCTTTAAATTAGAATAAAAATAGGTCTTCAAAGATCAACTATCCCTAGTGAAAAAAGACAATAAATTTGCAAAATTACCCTTTACAATAATACGAAAACGATCAAATAATACTGTATATATGTGCAGCTAATTTGGTGTCGCATGAAACTTAAACTTCTAGAAACTGATATAGTAATGAATAGTTTGCCTCTTTTTCTTGATAAAATCCCCGCCGGTTTTCCTTCTCCTGCTGCCGACTATATCGAAGATCATATCAATTTAAACAGTGTTCTCATAAAGCATCCAGAAAGCACCTATTTATTACGTGTGGAAGGCAACTCTATGATTGATGCGAATATTAATGATGGTGATGTTGTGATTGTAGACTGTGCTGTGACAGCAAAGGAAGGCGATATTGTTATTGCCAGTTTTGACGGTGGGTTTACAGTCAAAAAACTTCAGTTACATCCATTGATGTTATTGCCGATGAACCCTGATTATTCCTCTATTATTATTGATGGAGAGCAGGATTTACAGATTTTTGGCGTTGTCACTTACATTATTCATCGAGCTCAATAATGTTTGCACTTGTCGATGTAAATAGCTTTTATGCCAGTTGCGAGAAAGTTTTTAGGCCAGACTTGGCTGAAAAACCAGTCATTGTGTTAAGTAACAATGATGGTTGCGTTATTGCTCGTTCTAGGGAAGCGAAAATACTCGGTATAAAAATGGGGGAGCTTTATCATGAACGTCGAAATTTTTATCGTAGTCACAATATAAATGTATTTAGTTCTAATTATGCACTTTATGGCGATATGAGTAGTCGCGTAATGAAACTATTATCCAAGTTTGCTCCTCGTTTGGAAGTGTATTCAATTGATGAAGCTTTTCTTGATTTTAGTGGCATGGAAAATACCTTCAATCTGGATGAATATAGTCGTGAAATCCAATCAACACTTCTCAAGAATACTCATCTACCCGTTGGTATAGGGATCGGCCCTACAAAAACATTGGCAAAAATTGCTAACCATGCAGCAAAAAAGTGGAAAAAAACTGGGGGTATCGTTGATTTGTCAGATAGACAAAGACAGCGAAAATTACTGGCACTAATTCCAATAGAAGATGTATGGGGTGTTGGTCGTCGGATATCACGTAAGCTAAGAATGATGGGAATTGATACTGCACTCGATTTAGCCAATGCATCTACCATGACAATCCGTAAAATTTTTGGTGTATTTATTGAACGCACATCACGTGAATTAAATGGTGAGTCATGCATTGAACTTGAAGACGTCCGAAAAATTAAACAACAAATACTTTGTTCCCGTTCATTTGGTACCAAAGTTTTAGATATCCAAATTATGCGCAAAGCTATTTGCGATTATGCAGAACGTGCCGCTGAAAAACTAAGGGAAGAAAAACAACGATGCAAAATTATTGGGTTATTTATTCAAACAGGTCGACATGCCTCTAGTGATAATTATGCAAATAGTATCAACATAACACTCGAATATCCAAGCAGTGATACTCGAGATATTATCCATGCAGCCATGAGAGGTTTAGAGACAATCTGGCAGGATGGTTACCGATACTATAAAGCAGGGATCATGTTATCTGACTTCACTGATTCTGATATAACTCAGTTCGATATGTTCTCAACACAAAAAGCATTCAAAAATAGTAATGAATTAATGAAGACACTAGACATAATAAATAATAGTGGTTTAGGTAAAGTCTGGTTTGCTGGGAAAGGGGGAGAATACGGGTATAAAATGAAACGTAACATGCTATCACCGGCTTATACGACAAACTATGATGAGCTACCAATAGTGAAAATTTAAAGTTGTATAGGTGATTTTCGCGGATGACTTTACCAGCGTTTCCAAACTGAAGGATATTTTTTATATATTTTTTGGTCCTAAGGTAAACCGTGTTAGTCGATTATTGAATAGCAACGGATTCAGATTTTTAAATTATATCATCTGAGTTAAGTCATTAAAAAAAGAGAAAAACAAAATAAAGAGTGTGAGACGTTCTTTTTTAACTACTATGCGTATCCTTTTTGTTGAGTATGATAAAAATCTATACTAAATGAAATATAGAGAAAGTTTACATTAACACAATAAAATTAAATCATGATTGAATGTAATAGATATTTTTACTGTATGTTAGCGGATAATCGGTAAAGTGAATTGATAACGGGATAGGCTTATCATACTTCAAGTTGCAAGATTATTGGTTGTGCTCAGCGAGTCGAGCTACAAAGATTATTTATGCTCTCTGCGAATTTTCTCTTGTCGATAACATATAAATTGAATTATTGAGGCTATAGATATAGTAATTTAATTCAATAAGTTAAAAAAAAGCCCCTGGTATTGGGGCATGAAATGAATTAACTGAGGGTAATTTCTATATATAGTTATACAGAATAATAAGTCATTTTTCGAAAACGAAATTAAAAATGGGTTAAGATTTGTAAGTTTATTAACTTTGTGGTTGATAGCTTTTTAATAGCACGATTTAGGGGTTAATAATGCAAGATAAAATTAGATTAAAAATTGAGTTACAGGGTAACTTTTTCAAGTTTACTAATAGCCAGAACTTCCCAATTAAAATCTGATGAGCAATTGATAATAAGTAGTTATATGGTATCTCTTGGTTATGGATTGATTTAGCTACGCTATATAATCATCATTCGATAGGGAGTGTTGGTTGAGTTTTCTTTAAATCAAAGTAATCATAGGTTGTTATTTCGTATTTATTTTCATCGGGATCTGAAATATACATCGACAATGAAACCTGATGATCTTCAACAGTAAATGGCATACTACATTTATTTAAATGATGTATAAAGTCTAAAAAGTATTGCTTATTAGTACTAAATGCGATGGTATTGTTCGCGAACTGATTAACGCGTTTGAATAGTGATAAATGAGTATTACTATTATTTATCACTAATGGTCCGCCTTGCTCATACCAAAAATAAAATGATTGAGCGATAGTAAAGCCGAGGATTGTTTCATACCACTTTATTGCATCTGCAAGGTCTTCCACGTAGACATGCACATGATCAATAGCATTAAGCTTCATAGGGATTTCACTAGTTATAAAATTTTTAATAAATACAAACTATCATTACTAATAAATTATTTAAAGTTATATATTAATCGTAGATAATATACCATTTATAGTGGTGGTTCATGTTGAAAAATAAATCTACATGACAATATACAGGCCCACTTTGAGGTGAGCCTAATAAAGAAACTTGGCGATTTAGCGCGAAAATGGAACTTTATTTAAAGTGTATGCCATCAGCCAAATTTAGTATTTAAATTAATCAAAATTCCTCATAAAAAGAAGGGTCTTGATTTTTCAAACGGCCATTCGGAGACGAAATATTGTTTATTGCTTGTATATCTTCAGTAGATAATGAAAAATCATATACATCAAGATTTTCAATTTTCCTTGATGATTTAGATGATTTTGGTATGGGTAATGCACCGAGTTGTAAATGCCAACGAATGATAATCTGTGAAACTGATTTATTATATTTATTAGCAAGATTAATCAAAACATCATTGGCAAGTAAATCGCCAGCACGACCTAGCGGGCTCCATGATTGAGTGATGATTCCTTTCGATTTATCATAATTTCGCTGTTCTAGTTGATTAAAATTTGGATGTAATTCGACTTGATTAATAACAGGTAAGATACCCGTTTCTTTTTCTAGCGTATCAATATGTTCAGGAAGGAAATTACACACGCCAATACTTCTAATTAAGCCGGATTCTTGTGCAGCAATTAAAGCTTTCCATGCTTCAATAAACTTGCCTTGTTTAGGATTCGGCCAATGAATTAAGTAAATATCAATATAGTCCAAATTTAAGCGAGATATAGACTCTTGGATAGTCTGTAGTGCGTCATTATATTGATGATGGCGTCCAGGTAGTTTTGAAGTGACTGTTATTTGGTCTCTGGGAATTGCACTATTTTTTATTGCTTTCCCAACAATACCTTCATTTTCATAATTAAATGCCGTATCGATTAAACGATATCCATGAGATAAAGCACTCTCAATTACCCGAGATCCTAAATTACCTTTTAACGAATATGTACCAAACCCGATTTGAGGAATTTGAAATCCATCCTGTAGCTCATAAGATTGAATCATATTGTCTCCTAATCCACATTAAATAGTCGAAGTTAATTTATTTAGGTTAACGGAAACCACCATAACACAAATATTATCAATAAGAATCAATAAGCATAGATAACATAGGCACCGGATATTCATGGATGGATAAAATATAACCAATCGCAAATATATTGATGAAGTATTCATTCTATGGTTATATGGGTGTTGATTTATACAGTGCTTTAATCACATACAGAGGAAAAAAGATGTTAAAAGTTATTGCTGAAGATTTCATAAAAACGGAAGCATTAGAAATTGTACTGCCATTATACCGTGAGTTAGTGGAAGCTACGAAGCAAGAGCCTCTATGCATTAGCTATGATCTCTATGTTGATCAAAAAGATAGTGGCCATTTTATTTTTATTGAGGAGTGGCCTGATCAGGCGGCTCTTGATATACATTGTGCAAGTGAACATTTTCAGCGCCTTGTTCCTATGATAAACCAGTACAAAAAATCTGATCCACGATTTATTCTGATGGATAGTGCTTTGGCATAAATGCTCAGCCCAACATTAAACAGCCTCGCAATTGCGGGGTTTTTTAATGTCTAGTGATAGGAGTAGTTACAACAATAAATATTCAGCAGTAAGTATTATTATCTAAATTTAGGTATCTAAGCATATTAATCAAATTCAGTATGCTATCCACATAGTCACTGGAATAGGCTGCCAAAAAGAGCAGAAATCGTAATAATCTAAAAGTAAATATATTTTAGTTATCAAGACCAGATATTTATTATGGCTTATTGCAATATTTATCATTAAAAATTTGGATTATTTTATATTTATGTCAATTTGTTGGTGTTGTGATGCTATATAATCATTTTTTTATTAGGGAGCAAAATACTAGATAACGATCTACTGCCAATATTGTTATATTATTCAGTATATTAAATAGGTAATGGCATAACAACACGTTTTAGGGAAAGTATGAAAATATTAAACTGGATGCGTAATAATAAAATTAAATTTTTACTATCGTTAGTTGTTGTGTTTGAGGGGCTTAACTATTTAGTAACTATCGCTTGAAGATCGCTGACCTCTTGTCATTTATTTTAATTCAAAGTAACTGTTTTTACTTGGATTAATATTATCAAAACGAGAGGATTGCGACTTGATAAATTGGGTAAAATGCCTCTCTATATTTGTATAAAGTGGCGGTGAGTGCAGTCCATTGGTATATTGGGTCGGGTATCTAGCTTTAAAGTGATATTTTGAGTTGGATTAGTCAATAGTCTCAATATATCTATCATAGTTCTAGTAGATTAATTCTATATGTAGAAAGTTTAATATGGTAATACGTATTGATATCAATCGATCACATGATTAATGGATTTACATGCTGAAACGCATAGGTAATAAGGATAAAACAACCAAGAATATCGATATGAAGCGATAAAGTATCGCGCACTATTATAGTGTAGTTTGTAAATACTCGGTTCTTTTTGCTTTGTTGATTATTTACTCATCCACAGGAAATTTGTATGTTATAGTACCGGACTAAACATACCTCATTGCCATGAATGGCAAATCTTGCCTTTGCAAGTTTTTATCTAAAAAATAGATTTGGTATCCAAGGGAAGCGATTTCCTAAGGAAGCACCTATGAACCTATCTACTCTGTATCACCGAGTCTTAGCCTTTTCACAAAATCTACTTATTATCGCGCTACTACTTTTAGCAACTTTTGCGATGGTTCATTGGTTTAGATAATTCGATTCCGCCATTAACTCAACTGGAAGAGTATTTAATTTTAACAAAATTAAAAGTTGAGGTTCGATGCCTCGATGGCGGACCAAATAACACCTTGATTGCGCTCTAAAATGGCATCAAAAGGATATACTCCTAAGGAGTATCATGTCTGGTTTAAGTCAATCAAAACGAATCAGTGAGATACTACAGTGGATTAGTAGTACTGCATTATTGTTATTGGCTATTATTTTGATTTCTTTTTTGGTCAAGAAGACAATTGTCTTCGCTAAATTGTTATTTACTACAGTAGATTCAGTTTCAATTTTTTTATTAATGGATGGGCTTATAATTTATTTTTTATATTTTGAATTTATTGCTCTAATAATTAAATACTTTCAATCTAATTATCACTTCCCACTGCAATGTTTTATTTATATTGCTGTTACAGCTATAATCAGACTTATTGTTATTGACCACAAAAGCCCTGAATTATTGATTGCTTTATATGTGGCTAATTCAGGGGCGTTAAAACCTGGAGAATAAAGTGATTATTAATATAACATTAGACTAGTATTTTGATTTATTGTCTATTTTATATGTAGATTAAATATTGATAGTATTAAATTATTTAGCATACAAAAAATGAAGATTTTTAAACTTACCTAAATATATTTTGATAAAAGTGATAAGTAGGTTATAACCTCATCACTTTTCTTCTTTTAAGCGGGATAATTTAGAACTAATCCAACCCCAACTTCTTTAATTGAGGCGAATTTTGAAAGATGGATTTTAGCTGCAAGGTCAGTACAATGACACGGATGTATCTGATTAATATTTAATTGGCTAAAGTAGTGGCCCGTCTGATTTAGTGTCTCTTCAGAAGCGTCTTGTAAATGAAAACCACCAATAACAGTCACAATTTTATCTATTTGTGTGACTTCTTTTGCATATGCGACAATATTGCAAATACCTGCATGAGAGCAGCCAGTAACAATAATAAGCCCTTCAGCGGTTTTTTACTACTAATGCGCTATCATCCCATACATAGTCATCAATAGTCTGATTACTTGTATCAACTGTTGTACCAATCGGCTCTTTACCTTCAAAACTATTATTTCTTGGAATTTGGCCTAAAAAAATAATATTATTCGAGAGATAAAAAGGTTTATTTGTTTCATTGTTATCGAAATAAGCAGTCAGTACCTCTTTTTGAATATTCGCGCCAATCACTTTAGCATTAAAATGCTTAGGGAGTAGGGCATCAGGATGGCATACCAAGCTTATTTTTTGATCAAAATGACAATTGCGGCGATCATAATATTGTATTAAGTGATTCATTCCCCAAGTATGATCGTTATGCCCATGTGATAATACTAAATCTGTAATCTTTGCGAGGTCTATGGCAAGTATCTGGGCATTATGGATAAAAATATCTGAATAACCGGTATCAAAAAGGATCTTATGGTTATCAGCTTCAATATAATAACAGACACCGGGCTCACCACATAAGTAGCTATCAATAAGTGTGTTGTTATCAATAAGAATAGTTATTTTTATTGTCATTCTTTACTCATGTTATAAGTTGTTTATAGCCAATAAATTTTAATGTTATATCAGATAAAAAGCAATAAATACGCAATGAAATTCCTATCTGCGGTACTGTATATAACTTGAGGTATTGCGATTTATTATGTAAATAATAGCAATGTTAATTGAGGCAGTTATCCAGTAACTGCCTATTTTGACATGAAATATAGTTTAGGGAACAGCATTATTTTTTTGAATGAACTGGAGCAGCAGGCTCAAATTGAAAGACATCAATGATTTTTTCCAATAAGTCAGATTGAAATTTCAATGACTGTAACGAGTGCTGTAATTCTTTAGTCATGGTTGCATTAGCTTGTGTTGTATTGTCGAGCTCATTGATCGCGAGATGAATTTGCCCAACGCCATGAGTTTGCTCATTAGACGCAAGTGAAATACTTTGTATCATTTCATTAATATTCGATGTGCTTTTGGCTATGTCGACAATATTATCATTGGCATCAGCGGCGAGTTGGAAACAGTGATGAACTTTTTTATTTGAGTTATCAATAAGTGATTTTATTTCTTTCGAAGCTTGATTACAGCTAATGGATAGCTCGCGAACTTCGTTTGCTACAACCGCAAAACCTTTACCATGTTCTCCAACACGAGCAGCTTCAACGGCAGCATTTAAAGCTAATAAATTGGTTTGAAATGCGATGTTATCAATTGTGGCGGTAATTTTACTGATCTCTTTGGCAAAATCGACAATATCATCCATATTCTCGACGACATCGGAAATAAGTTCATTACTTTTCTCTATGGTAACGTTAGTTTTTGCCATTAATTGACATGATTCATGGGTATGAGCGCTATTAACCTTAAAGGATGAATCTAATTCTTCTACACTTGCCGCTGTTTCAACAATAGCAGCAGCTTGTTGATCGGCGCGAATTGATAGATTATGGTTCATTTGTGTAATATCATTTAGTTCATTCTTTATATTATGTGTATTTGAATAAATATTTTTGGCGATATCAATTAGCCTATTTTGCATGTTAGAAACATGTTGTTTTAGTGATTTAATTTCAGCTAACCCTTTGTTATCAAAAGCATGATAAAGAATACCTTGGCTAACTTTTTCTATACCATCGATTACTTGGTTTAACGGTCGAATAAAAAAATATTGAAGTATAAAACGAATAAATAGTATGACTGATATGAGAGTAATAACGATAATGATAATACCTACGATACTTTGTCGATAAAGCTGTTCACTCTCAACATTAATTTTGCGGTAGCTAGTATTTAGCTGCTGATGGTAGAGATTGAGTTTTTGCTCGAAAGCATTTTGAAACCCTTGTGTTGGTTGATTTAAAAAGTCATAGGTCTTACCTTGAATTAAATAGGTCGATAATTCGAGTAATGCAGTTTTTAGCTTGGTGTAGCTTTCTGCTAATTCGCGAAAAAGCGGGTCATTTTTATTTTGAGATAATTTAGAGAAAACAGCCCATTGCTTATCAGCTTTTTCAATCTTCTCGTGAAATTCTACAACTAAACTATCAACATCAGTATTAGCGTTTTGCATTTTATTAATTAGGAGTAAATGTCTTGAATTTGCTCGATTTAAACTATTACGAGCTTGTAAAAGTGATTGTCATGTTTCATTTAAGGTTGACTGTTCTTGATAAAAATAATCTAGCTTATCAAGAGTTGTTTGGTAGTTTTTTAAATAACTAAAGAAAAGCCAGCATGACGAGAGCAATAATGCAATTAACAAGCCTGATAGCAGCCAGACAAGCGTTGTAGTTCTAAGACCAGAGGATAAGTGCTGGAAAAGTGACAATTTAGATTTTTTTGAAGTATCAGACATCATTTATTATTTCCTTTCATACTGTCAGTTACATGTGGTTAACATGTACACGTAAGCTATTTATATCTGTCATATTTTAAGTTGCTGTTGATTGCTATCTATTCAATAAAAACAGCAGTTGAAATTGCATAACTATATATATTAATTGGATTTTTCATTGATATAGTTTGGGGTTTACCTTATGTCAGTTATAGTGAAATCAGATGTAGGGGTTAATAAATGATATCGGCAAAAAACACGTATACTTTATATTCAAATACAGCATGAACTTAAAGGCAGGTTGCAGTGAGTTACATATGTAAAATATAGAATTGTTATTTTATTTAACATTTAACTATGTTGATAAAATAGCTTGAATAGCCTGCTTCAATAGCACAAATTAGCTGTTAACTTTTGTTTGTTTGGAGATAATGCAATATATACTCTAAATAATTCGATTTGCATGTAGGCGATAAGAGGAATAAGTTGTGAGCATAGATAAACTCTACGGCTCGGCTCGCTGAGCGTAGCTAACAACCCTGCTAACTGAAGTATGACGAGTGGCGAGATTTTATTGAATAGTTTGAGATAATTATGCTTTCATTATTGTTTAAATGTTCACTGGGTGCTGTGGCTGTTTTGATTATTGCTTTATTATCAAAGAGCAAAGCTTTTTATATCGCGGGATTGGTTCCGTTATTTCCCACTTTTGCTTTAATCGCTCATGTGATTATCGTTCAAGAGCAAGGTGCGTTGGCATTACGGGAAACGGCATTATTCGGATTGTGGTCATTAATCCCTTATCTGGTTTATTTGCTCTCTGTGTACTTGCTTGCAACTAAAGTAACAACATGGCTGTGTTTAGGATTAGCGACCGCCAATTGGGTGTTAGCAGCAGCATTATTGATTTATCTTTGGCAGATATATCAGTGAGTTTATTCAAATTGATGATGAGTTATAAGTTAAAGTATCTAGTAGACTAGATAATAAGATTCTGTGTAACAATTATCTTGCTGATGATTGTTACAATATAATGATGAAAAAAGTGTACATTAGAATGAATAATCGAAATAGAAGTGTTTTATTAAAAAGCGCAGTGTTTTTTCTTGTCATCGGTATTGCCTATATCGCAGGCGTTATGACGAACATAACACAAGTATCTGAGATAGATGCTAGGAAAAAATTAGAGAACTCAATGGAGGACTTTCTCGCATATCCAACAGCAGCTGAATATAGAAATGTTAATTATCATGTGATTAGTCAAAATGTTAATGGTGAAGAAACTGGCTATTTCTGTGGTGAAGTGTTTGGGTTTAAAAATGAGTTACCCTATGGCTTCAAACGTTTTATTGTTAGATTTCATAAAAACAAATTAGGTAAAACAATGGTCTCGATTCCTTTAATAGAGGAAGTTGATGATATTCTGCCGGCTGAGCAATTTGAGTTAGTCTGGTCAAGGTATTGCTTACAAAAATAATAAGATAGCTGTACAGGTAATGAATGTTTATATCATTAATTATGTGATTATAAGCTAAGCAGGCGAGAGTTAAAGTAACTAAGCCATTATTCTGTACATCAAGCAACTTAAAAGACTGAATACGGACTGGTAAATTTACTCATTTCAAATTAATCCCCAAAAATTGGGCGCGTTATATATTAGCGATCCTTTAGCGGATGATTATCAATTTGATCCAATATGATTTCTCCCCTGCAATGTAAAGGCAAGGGAGAAGCATTGGAACTATACCCAGCCTTTCTCGCGGAACTGTTTTAAAATAATAACAAACTGTTCCATTTCTTCTGGATTTCCTAGCGTCAAACGACTCCAACCTACTGCAGGTGGAAACTCTCTTCCTACCATCACATGGGCTTCTGCCATTCTTTTTTGATAAGTTTTTACATCACCTTTTACTTTATGAAATATAAAGTTGGCTTGCGACGGAGCATAAGCGATACCTAGCTCATCTAATGCAGTTTCAACAATCTTTCTAGATAGATTATTTGATTTAAGACTATAAGCAATAAAGGGTTTATCTTTCAATGATGCTAGCGCTGCGACAGCGCCAGCAGTATTAGTATTATCTAAAGGTAGAAACTCATCAATAGATTCGATAATTTCCGGTGTAGCAATCCCGTAACCAATACGTAACCCTGCTAATGCAAAAATCTTCGAAAATGTGCGCGTCACAACTAGATTATTCTGTCCCTGCTTAACTAATTCTATCGCACTGATAAATTTAGGGTCTTCAACAAGTTCTGCATACGCCTCATCAACGATAAAAAATTGCTTATCAGAAGCACTATTCATCCATTGGTTCAATTCACTGGCAGGCGTAATCATTGCTGTTGGGTTATTCGGGTTACAAATATAGATAATAGACAACCCGTCAAAGTCATTAGCGAGCTGCTGCATTTTTTGCAAATCAAACGAGAGATCTTCCTTTAAGGGCACTTTGCTTATTTTTACACCTAGTGGAGTGGCATATAGTTCCGCATAATTAAAGGTAGGATCGGGAGTGACAAGTTGGATATTTTGATTTTGCTTTCTTGCTTTGGCTGCCAACATAGCAACGACTGCTTGAATAGTCTCTGAAGAACCATTGCCAAGGGAAACGTTTTTATCAATCAAATTGTACTGTTTGCCAATATTTGTAATAAGTTCAGCACGAGCATCGTCTGGATAACGGAATGAGCTAGGTAAGGTAGCTATGACAGCTTCCCGCGCCTTTGGTGACATACCTAAAGAGTTTTCGTTAAAATTAAGGAGTAAAGGGTGTTTTTCATCTAGAACAAAGTTTGCTTTTGTCTCAGCAACTGCTTGATTTAACATTGAGCTTGCTGCTAATCCGCTCACTATAAGAGAGCTTGTTTTTAGAAAATAACGACGATCCATAATGTTTCCCTGCGGCATAATGTTGTAATGCAATTAGATTACTCAAAATTACATCATTGTAAATAAATATGTGAATAAATTGTATTTTTATTCATGTGTGGGTGTTTTGTTGAGAGTGCGTTCAGCTGTCTGAATTGCATGCAAACGAGAAAAAACAATTTTTTGTGTGTATTATGCACCATTTGTTTTATGTGACTGATATATAAAGATAATTAATTTTCATTTTTAAGTTGGTTTGTGATTAGTCAATTCACTCAATATGTAATATTTTACATGCGAGTAAGAATAATAATCTGGGATACTAAAATGAAGTTATTGATGTTTTATGTTGGTGGTAATGGTGGTAATCGAATATTGAGGTTCATGATATTCAATTTGTTGTTGCATAGCATCCTATCGAAGCATGGCTTGCATTAAGAAAAGCTTGGTTTGGCGATAAGGATAAGATTCATATCGATGGCTATGCGAAGATCAACTGGGTGGATGGATTTAGTGTTGAATTAAGGCGAGAGCCTTCTATCAATAAACATAAATTGTATCTTGTTAATGTTGGTGGATATAAATCGTCGACATTAGCTGAGCTGCATGATTTTGATTTGTTGGTGGCAAAGCCAGCAATTGAAGTAAAACAAAAAGCGCTTCAAACATTATTAGTCGATAGCCAGCAAAGGCATAAAGATAATTTAAAAGATGTTGACGATTGTGTGCTGCTGAATAAGGTTGGTGAGTATTATATTCATTTAAGGGAGGAGCCAAATGGAGAGCATTTTAAACCCGAATGGCAAGGTTATAAGCCGATAGATATTTAATTCAATTGAACAGCGTAGAATTCATGAACCTATTTTTTGATGAATAAATATTCAAATAATACTGATCGATTTTTTTGTATGGGTTGTTAGAGTAAACGGATAAAAAATTTGACTCATTTTGTTCACATTATTCTACTTAATATCGTTATAATTGCACGGAGTAGTTAAATGCAAAGAAGGATTATGTGTTGAAACGAATGAAAACCAAACTTGCTATCATTTTTTTAATTATCATAGCAGGCTTTATGTATCAGTACTTTACAACGATAAATGATACTGATGTTGAAAATATAGCTCAACAGCTTGTCGAACGAAAATTATCTTCGAAACAAAAACTAACCTTCAATGATGTGAAGGTGATGAAACGGAATCAATATAACGAAGGTGAGGGCATTCGCGTATGCGGCACATATCAAGTTGATGGAACAAGTAATGCCATGCCTTTTGTTGCCAGTATTGATGTTCGTGATGGTGAATTCTCAGGCCATAATCAATTATTACTGAGTGATACGCCAGAAATGGCAGCTTCGATAGCGGGTATATGCCAGGAAGACAAGCAATAGATTACGTTATGATAGTTTAATCATAAGTGATATGTGCCCAGAATTAAGCGTATGGGCACAGTATCAATCGATACTCCGTGCTACCCAATCAAGGTTGTATGGCCTATAGCTGTGAGCCTATGAGTATATTACAGGAACCCGATTTACATACTCGAGTATGCACATCGGGCTTTATCATAGAATTAGCATAGTTTAATGCCTACGGGCATCTTGAACTGTCACTATTTAGATTTGTTTAAAAGTAACTCAGTTTGAATTTTACAAGCGGAGATTGAATCCTTTAGCGATTGTGCAAATTCATCTTGGTTTTTGAATTTGTCTTTATTATCGCGGATCGTTTTGATTGCAATATCTAAGTTTTTTTGCAAATCCCCTTCGCTTGTTTCTAGCTTTGCGAGATCAACATTTTTACTCTTTAATTGGCTAAGCACGCCCGTGGTTAATTCATTGCTAGTCTTATTGGAAGCATAAGCATCATTAAGTGCTTGTCCTGTGATATCACAATAGTTAATCGCGGTTTTACTGATGTTTAAAGGCTCATTAGCCCCCATAGCAATGATAGGAGCAAAGCAGACAGCAAGTAAAAAACGTTTCATGGCAGTACCTCTAGTTTGACACTAAATGAGTTTTAAATTTATAGGTTAATCAAATGAGACTATAGCAGAATAGGCTGAAAATAGGGGAGATGAAGCATTTTTTCGCATTTTGAAACAAAAAAGAGCCAGTAAAAATACTGGCCGCCATAATTAGTAAAAGCAATGTAAATGGAAATTACGTTATATAATTTATCATATAACGATAAGGAATAAAGCAGTTTAAATGTTAAAACCAATTAGTTTGATACAAAGATGACCTTGATCAGCAATGGAAAGGGGAAAAAGTTGGCGTATCACGATAAACTATCGGAGATTAGGGGCTGTTGAACGTTGCTGTTTGTTTTACCAGACTAATTGATTGAAATAACAGCACTTCAATCATGTGACATACTTTAGGTGATTAAAAAACGTCACACCCAAACTACAAATGAAAAGTCCCTTTTGAGTTTGATGAAAAATGCCCCTAAAAAGGTCAGTTGCCCTAGCAGTCTTTAATTGAGAGGTAAATCCCAATTAAAGACTGGCTTAAATTTTTAATCTGAATGGTTACTTTGACCAATGCCCATGTTGAAGGACATCTTCGACTAATTCATGAAGAACAACATGCGCCTCTTTGTCATTATGAAAACCAGAGGTTTCAAATGTGGTAGCACCACAGTCATGTATAATATGTAAGTCACTACCAGGATACACTTCTAACACTCTTGCTCTCAATTCGGCAGAAAAAGCATCATAAAGCTTTTCGGATACAGCATCATCAGAGATTTTAATGGTGATTTTCATTTTTGAACCTTTAGTAGGATTATGATTTAGTGCTAAAGTTTATTGTGATGTATTAACAGAATCAATGGTCATTTTAAGATTATTTTTTATAACTGAGATAAATGCGCTGAATTCGTACATTTAATAAGCATGTAAATAAATTACATCTTTTTATTAGAAAATAAAATTTAACTAAATTAAACTATTAAAAGTAGGGGTTTAATTAATCCACTAATTCCATTAGTTAAAGCTCTGTATTTAAATATAAAATAAAATGATATTTATTGATATTTGGAATGTGAGTGGTTAATTGTTATGTGTATATGTAAAATGAATCATGAATTATAATTTTAAGATATTAAATCAAATGATTAAATTTGTGTTGCATAATTCTTGTGTTTATGTATCGCTTTGATAAATAATGGTATATTTATTTAATTTGATATCTTATGTTTATGGTTTAAAGGGTTTTTAATTATTGATTTATAAAAAACAAATCAAGTAATGATAAAATAGATAATTTATCTGGCTCTTTTTTTATTATTTAACTACACTCTTTTAAAAATGAGTATAGTTAACTATTTTTGTAGGTCAATTAAATTAAAAGGTATAAAGGTTATCATTGGTTAAACAATGAATTTTATTTGTATGTTATAAAATAAGGGGGAAAATTTGATAGAGGTTATAAATTATCTAAACAATATTGTTTGGGGGTCTCTCCTCATCTATTTATTACTTGGTGCCGGAATTTATTTTACGATTCGTTCAGGTTTTATTCAATTACGTCACTTTGGCCATATGTTTGGTGTTTTAAAAAATAGCAAACAATCCGATAAAGCAGGAATATCTTCTTTTCAAGCATTATGCACCAGTCTTGCAGCAAGAGTAGGTACTGGAAATCTGACAGGGGTGGCAATAGCGTTAACCGCGGGGGGACCTGGTGCGATCTTTTGGATGTGGGTTGTTGCTCTGCTAGGAATGGCAACATCGTTTATTGAGTCTACACTCGCCCAACTTTATAAAACCAAAGATGATCAGGGGAATTATCGCGGAGGACCTGCTTATTATATGCAGAAGGGATTAAACTTTCGTTGGATGGGGATAATATTTTCCATATTTTTAATTATTGCATTCGGGCTAGTATTTAACGCAGTTCAAGCAAATTCTATTGTGCAAGCAACTGCTATAGCATTTGATTTTAATCCTCTCTATGTTGGTATAGGGCTCGTCATTATGAGCGGTATTGTCATTTTTGGCGGATTAAAATCAATTGCTAAGGTTGCCGAGTTAGTTGTTCCTATCATGGCATTGGCTTATTTGATGTTGGCATTTTGGGTTGTAGGGCATCATATTGAAAGGTTACCTGAAGTGTTTATGATGATTATGCGTAATGCTTTTGGATTACAAGAAGCTGCTGGTGGAGCAATTGGCTATGGTATCGGCCAAGCAATGACGCAAGGGGTTCAGAGAGGGTTATTTTCCAACGAAGCGGGAATGGGTTCAGCACCTAATGCAGCAGCTTCGGCGGCACCATATCCTCCTCATCCTGCATCACAGGGATATGTTCAAATGCTGGGTGTCTTTATGGACACGATGGTTATTTGTAGTGCGACGGCAATTATCATTCTATGTTCTGGGGTACTTGATAACCCTGTTGAAAACATCAATGGTATTGAACTAACACAGTTGGCGTTATCATCTGCCGTAGGGAGTTGTATTGCTATAGCCATCTTCTTTTTTGCTTTTACATCTATTATTGCCAATTATGCTTATGCAGAAAGTAATATGATTTTCTTAGAAAGTAATCATACTTCGAAGTTATTAATATTACGTTTAGCAGCACTTGGTATGGTTATGTTTGGTTCATTGGCTGAAATGCCGTTAATCTGGAAACTGGCTGACTTATCTATGGGGCTAATGGCAATCACTAATTTAATTGCTATTTTGTTATTATCAGGTATTGCCTTTAAATTAGCTAAAGATTACAACATGCAAAAAAATGCAGGTAAACTTCCAACTTTTGATATTAACCAACATCCTGAGCTTAAAATACAAGTTGAAGAAGGAATTTGGGAAGAAAAACATGTTAAACAATGGGTGAATAAGAACGCTATTTAATAAACTAAATAATTAGGGTCGATGTATTAAGCATTGACCTTAATTGTTTAACTCAAAAAGTTACATTTTGAATAGAATCAAGCATCATAAATAATTGGCTACATAAACTTAACTAATAATACTTGCTTTCTAATAGTTTGAGCTTTAAGGTTTTTATTCATAAAACAAAAACGATTTATAAAGCCGAGTATACAATGAAATTAGGGCAACAGACAGCAACACTCTATGGCGTTATCTCGATTTTACTGTGGAGTACCATGGTAGGGTTAATTCGTAGTGTAAGTGAAAGTTTTGGGCCAGTAGGTGGGGCTGCTTTAATTTATACTCTCGGTACTGTCATTTTATTTATCGTTATGGGGCCACCCAAGATCCAAGATTACTCAAAGCGCTTCTTAATTTGGGGAACATTGTTATTTGTCAGCTATGAAATTTGTTTTGTATTAGCACTTGGTTTAGCGAGCAGTCGCCAACAAGCTATTGAATTAGGTATGGTTAACTATTTATGGCCAAGTTTTACTATTGCCCTAGCTGTTTTTTTTAATCGTCAGCGGTTTACTGTTTTTCTTGGGGTTGGGCTGGCGTTAGCTTTTGCAGGGTTAATATGGGTTATTTCAGGTGACAAACCTATTTCGATAAATGCAATTATCGAAAATATAAAAAGTAACCCGTTGAGTTATTTCCTCGCATTTATTGGTGCGATTTTTTGGTCATTTTACAGTAATGTGACTAAACGTATTTCTGGTGGTCATAATGGCATGGTGTTATTTTTTACCATAACCTCTATCGGGCTTTGGGTGCTATTTTTCTTCGAGCCGTCGACTCAGTTCAATATTTCATTTAGCAGCATTATATTATTACTGTTAGCTTCAATTGCGACTGGGGGAGCAAATGCACTTTGGACTTTGGCAGTGATCCGAGGCAATGTGGCATTTTTAGGAACCTTATCTTATTTTACACCTGTCCTATCAACTGCCTTTTCATCGATACTATTAAGCACTGCGTTGACCTTAGGTTTTTGGCAAGGGGTAGTGATGGTGACACTCGGGTCGGTTATTTGTTTTTTAGCAACGCGACACTTTTCAACACCAAAAAAAGTCATCAAAAATCACTAATAAAATTAATCAACGAGCAACTTTAAGTAACGCATGACACTATCTCTATGCTCGTTCGAATATCCTCATCTGTTGCTTACATGCAACCCTAATTATTTTGAAAATATTAAAATATGGCAGTGAATATCACCGCCATAATGATTATTGGTGGTTAATGAATTTATCTAGTGCGACGGCAACACCATCTTCATTATTGGTTTTTGTGACAAATTTAGCGATGTTAAGGACATTATCAATAGCATTCCCCATGGCAACTGGGAATTTGGAGTATTGAAGCATTTTGATATCGTTATTTTGATCACCAATGGACATGACTTTATCAGGCGTAATTCCCAGCTTTTCACAGATAACTTGTAAAGCCGCACCTTTAGTGGCAGTTTTACTTGAAATTTCAAGAAAATAAGGGCTAGTCTGTATTAATGAATAGCATTTAAAGACATCCTCTGGAATATAGCTAATCCCAACCGTGAGCTTTTCAGGGAGGTCTATCATCATGAATTTGGTGAATTTCAAGCTTGAATCCATCTCATTTGCTGGGCAATACACGAGTGGGGTATTGGTTAAATAAGCGTCATGGACGGTATATTGGCTGATATGACGATTAGCTGTGAACATAGTGTTTTGCGCAAGTGCATGCATATGCACACTAACCTCATTAGACAGCGATTCAAAATATTGATAATCAGCGAAATCTAACAAGTTCTCAACGAGATGTGAACCATCATTTGCTTGATGAATGACACTGCCATTATTACTAATACAGTAATCAGTGGCGTTATCAAGGCCGAGTTCTTTTAGATAGGGAGATATTCCGGAAAAAGGTCGTCCAGAAGCGAGAACGACATAGATACCTTTATTTTTTGCTTGAATAACGGCTTCTTTGACTGCTGGGGAGATTTGGTGCTGAGAGTTGAGTAAAGTACCATCTAAATCAATCGCTACCAGTTTGATAGACATCAACGCCTCCGGTTAATGGTGTTTGTATTGATTTACCTTACTCTATTTATAAAAAATGTAAAATGGCGAAAAAAAAGTAGCCAAAAGAAAAATGTAAGCTGATGTTTTAGAATGAGTATATAAGAAGAAATAGAAAGGCATTTGGGAATGAAAATAACTAAAGTGAGATAAGTTGCAGTTTGAATATCAGTGAGGAGTTTAATCAACATAGATAATAGTGAGATCCATGCTGCTAAACTCACTCATATCCTGATAAGATAAGTTTGCAACTTTACTAATCCGATATATCCATATTACGTCAAAAAACCAATGAGCAAAATTGACAAGTGACAATGGCTTATTACATTGAGTTATAAGTGAAGTTACGTAACTTCAATGTGATTAAAACATATTCACTCACAGCGATAAGTTAAATGCAGAGGTTTTTTCACATCCAAATCAATTTCTTCATTTTGCCTAAAATCAAACGGTGTAATGCCATATTCCTTGCGGAACATATAGGTGAAATGCGACTGCGAGCCAAATCCAAAATCTAACGCGATATCGAAAATAGACTGATTGCTATTTCGTAATAAGTTGACAGCGCCAGCGAGTCTGCGTTGACGGATATATTTACCCAGTGAAATCCCGGTCACTTCCTTAAAAATTTTCTGCATATGCCAGAGTGAATACCCGGAATAGGCGGCAAGCTCTTCTAAATGAATAACGCGGCCTAAATGTTCATCAATCCATTTGCTCAGAGCATAGACAAGTGCTAAGTGGTTATCTTGTGGCATCTCAATTAATTACTGAGGTCAATTGACCTTTATAGGTTGAATTTCGTCCAAAATACAAGTGTTTTGCTTAGTTGAGAACACTATTTACCATTAGTACACATTATTTGGCATTATTTAGCACTATTTCTCAACTGTATAAAAAAGATCTAGGTACAGTAAACCATCTTGTATTTGAACCTACAGGGCTGCTTTATCACGAAGCCAGCATGGTACAGATATCTTGTATAGATGTTAATTAATCAATTTCAAACATATTTTAGCAAGTATTTAAAAAGGGCTGAAAAAATAAGCATTAAGCTATGATTGACCTTAATGAAGTTAGACGAAGTATACACAACTTCGGTTGATCATGACAAAGGCTGCTTGTGCGGTATTGCGAGTAAATAGCTGAAAAAAAGTCAAACAAACTATCTTTTCGGTAGTTAGCTTGAAAAATGAGCATAAATACGAAAGCGTGAGATCAATTACTTATTTTCTTCAAATTTTGTATTTAGCGCTAGGGTATTATCCCATCTTCGAAAACTGGACATCAGCCAACAATATGGCGTTTCTTCACCTAAAGATCCAGTATTATTATTGTAATTGATTGAAAAATAATAGCTATACCCATATCTCATCAAGCTTTAATTATATAAACAGCTTGCTGGGTATCGGCATATATCTTGACTTAGCTTGGGCATATAACGCTATAGCTTAGAGGAGGAATATTGTTAATACGAAAATTAGTCATCGGGATGTGTATCGTGATGAGTTGCTTATTTTTGTATCTTTTAGCGATGGATAGCCTTTGTGATCAAGGCGGTGAAAATTTTATCTTTGGAATATGTCGCGTAACTGGCTTGTTACCATTTTGAATTTACCTTTTAATACGCCATACTGTGCCCGAACATTTTTTCTTACAAATTATCAATCGATAATAAGATGAGCAATGTGGAAAGGGAAAGGCGTGTTTAAGTAGTGTTAATTATAAAATTCAAATAAACTTGTACGTTTATCTCAATGCTGAAAGATAACAAGCAAGTAGAATAGAATATAAGGGTAAAGTTATGGCGCAAGAGCAGCAGACGCTAAAGCGTGGGTTGAAAAATAGACATATCCAGTTGATTGCTTTGGGAGGTGCTGTCGGTACAGGGCTATTTCTGGGAATAGCGACAACCATTAAGATGGCGGGTCCGTCAGTATTATTAGGGTATGCATTATGTGGTTTTATTGCCTTTTTGATCATGCGTCAGCTAGGCGAAATGATTGTTCAAGAACCTGTTGCGGGTTCATTTAGCCACTTTGCCTTTAAATATTGGGGTGGCTTTGCTGGGTTCCTTTCTGGTTGGAACTATTGGTTCATGTTTATTCTTGTGGGCATGACGGAGCTGACAGCTGCCGGTAAATATATGCAAGAGTGGTGGCCTGATTTACCTATTTGGGTTTCTGCTGTTGTCTTTTTTATCGCAGTGAATGCGATTAACTTAATTAACGTGCGTTCATATGGTGAAACCGAGTTCTGGTTTGCCTTGATAAAAGTCGTTGCGATTGTTGCCATGATCCTGTTTGGCTGCTATTTATTATTTAGCGGACGTGGTGGCCCACAAGCAGGGATTTCTAACTTATGGGAACACGGTGGTTTCTTCGCTAATGATTTTATTGGGCTATTAATGGCTCTTGCTATAATCATGTTCTCATTTGGTGGTTTGGAATTAGTGGGTATAACCGCGGCTGAGGCGGAAAATCCTGAAAAAAGTATTCCTAAAGCGATCAACCAAGTGGTCTACCGTATTCTGATTTTTTATATCGGTTCTATTACTATTTTATTATTACTGTATCCATGGGTTGATCTTGATAATGATGCGAGTCCGTTTTTCATCATTTTCCATAACTTAGGTGATGCACTTGTTGCGAATGCGTTGAACGTCGTTATGTTGATAGCGGCATTATCAGTCTACAATAGCGGAGCTTACTGTACGAGTCGTATGTTATTTGGTCTAGCTCAGCAAAATAACGCACCGCAATTTTTAGCTAAAGTGAACAAAGGTGGTGTTCCTGTGATGGCATTAGTTATCTCAGGTATCGTGACCTCTGTAGGTATTTTAGTTAACTTTGTTATGGAAGGGCAGGCATTTGTCTTTTTAATGTCACTGGTAGTGACTACGCTTGTCATCAACTGGATTATGATTTGTATCTCTAACTTAAAATTTAGAGCACAGATGAATAAAGACGGTATTGAAACCAAATTTAAGAGCATTTGGTACCCGTACGGTAACTATCTTTGTCTTGCTTTCCTGATCCTCATTCTCGCTATCATTTTAATGATGGATGGATTGAGAGTATCTGTACTCATCATGCCACTATGGATTGGGATACTGTGGATTGGTTATCAATTTTCAGGTGCGAAAAAACAACAAGCGGCCAAAAAGAAATTACAGGTCATTAGCTGATTTAAATGTTATCTAATAAAAAAGGCCGATTACAATTACAGGTAATCGGCCTTTTTTGTTTTAGCTTACGTATAATTTATTATTACCACTGCCAGCGCAACCATGCAAACAGCACGTTACCATTATTGTGCGTTCCAGGAATATAGGTTGCTTGAAGAGAAAGTCTGTCATATTCAACAGAGACTAAAGGAAGCGGTAGTGGAATAGGTATATACAAATAATCATCACGAGCAGTCACACTTAAGGTAAAGCCAGCACCCATTCGAAAACCATCTAAATCCCCTGGGATCCACATTTTCTGGAAGCCATAGCCTACTATTGGCTCGACTTTATTATGTGAATCCATAAAAGCCATGGCATATAGTGCATGCCAGTCATTATCTTCATCATAACGATATTTACCGAAACCAATCCCCCATGGCTCTTCGTTATAGCTATCGGTTTTTTCTTTATCGTAAGTAAATCGGTTATGCCACGTTAAAGCGGGAATATAAAGTTCGTACTGATCTGAATCCCATGTAGTACTAACATTTTGGGTAAATTTATCCCATAGTCTGACAGATTGCTTATTTGCAGATGAAGCAAAGCTGATAGAGGTTGTCATCAAAATAGATGCCCCTATAACTCGCAGCAGTTTTTTGTTAACTCTCATTGTAAATCCGATTAAGGTTAATGCTTATTTTGAATATTATTCTTTGAATATTTATGGTGAGCAAGTAATCGCTCGCATAACGATTATGTCTTTAATTATTTTAGATTACCTAGAAATGATATAACAGCATTAATTGTTAAGTGCTAACATTAGTAATCGTCTTAATTTGTAACGCGATGATTTGAAAATAATTCTATTCGGGATTACTCTGAGATTAATAGCCATGATGCATGATGCATGATGTATATGATCAAGATAATTCGAACTGCATTCAGACTAGTGTCTGTAATATTTCTAGCATTAAAAATAACGAGCTAACCTTGATGTACCTTATTGATAATAAACGTCATGTGATTTGAGGCATAGTAGCTATAGACTGGTTTCTTATAACGAAAAATGAGATACTCCCCAGGTAGTTTTGACTCGGGGCGTCTATTAAGACTGAGAAGCACCCGTATTACCTGATCTGGATAATGCCAGCGTAGGGAAGTCGGAAGTTTCATCACTAAACCTTCCATTGACCGCTCCTTACCTGTGCTTAGGAGTGGTATTTCATGAGAATTAATGCATTAACCATCGCCGGTACTGACCCTTCTGGTGGGGCTGGGATCCAAGCAGATTTAAAAGCCTTTTCGGCACTCAGCGCATACGGAACAAGTGTGATAACCGCTATGGTTGCACAAAATACCCACGGCGTACAATCCGTCCATGAGCTGCCTGATACTTTTGTAGCTGCGCAGCTTGAATCAGTTCTTAGCGATGTCCGCATTGATAGCGCTAAAATTGGTATGCTATTTAATCAAAAAATCATTGCGGTTGTCACCCAAGCACTTAAGCAGTACTCAATTCCTTATGTTGTACTAGATACAGTGATGGTGGCTAAAAGTGGTGATCCATTACTGTTACCTGATGCTGTTGATGCGATGAGGAGTGAGTTATTACCGCTGGTATCACTGATTACGCCAAATCTACCGGAAGCTGCAGTACTGTTAGGTGAACCCGTCGCAAAAACAGAAGCGCAAATGCTCAATCAAGGGTATCGTTTACTTGAAATGGGATGTCAGGCAATATTAATGAAAGGTGGGCATCTCAGTGATATACAGAGTCCTGATTGGCTGATTACACGAAAAGGCGAGTGGCGTTTTACATTACCAAGAGTGAATACACGGAATACACATGGAACAGGATGTACATTATCTGCTGCACTAACCGCATTAAGACCGCGTTTTAATAATTGGCAGGAAACAATATTTGAAGCAAAAACCTATTTGCAAGCAGCACTTCAACATGCAGACAGTTTAGAAGTTGGTTCAGGGATTGGCCCTGTGCATCACTTCCATGCTTGGTGGTGATTTTGGGATATTATCTAAAATGAATTTTCCGCTATAAGCGAGAAAATTGCTTAGAAAAAATTATACAGTGGTGATAACCAGACAGTTCTGTTGGTAGGCTTAGTATGAGCTGTTAATCAAAGCCTGAAGTGTCGGACAGATAAAAATGCCCTCTTGGGAGGGCATAATGAATACAGAAGGGTAATTAAGCAATGGTGACATCTTTGCTGAGATAAACATCCTGAACGGCATTGATAAGCGCTACACCGTCTTTCATTGATTTTTTAAAGGCTTTACGTCCTAAAATTAACCCCATTCCGCCGGCGCGTTTATTGATAACCGCAGTACGGACAGATTCACTAAAGTCATTTTCACCTGCAGCTCCACCCGAGTTGATCAAGCCAGCGCGCCCCATATAGCAGTTAGCCAGTTGATAGCGGACAAGATCAATTGGGTTATCTGTTGTCAGCTTGGTATAAACACGTTCATCGGTATGACCAAATCCAACTGCAGTATAGCCACCGTTATTTTCAGCCATTTTTTGTTTAACAATATCGGCACCAATTGTTGCAGCAATATGGTTCGCTTGGCCGGTTAAATCGGCGCTAGAATGGTAATCAACACCATCTTTCTTGAATGCAGGATTACGCAGATAAGCCCATAGTACAGTTACCATACCGAGCTCATGAGCTCGCTCAAAGGCCGCAGAGATTTCTTCAATTTGACGACGTGATTCGATGGAACCAAAATAGATAGTTGCACCTACTGCTACAGCCCCCATTTCGAATGCTTGCTCAACACTTGCATATAGTGTTTGGTCATATTGAGCAGGATAACTCAGAGTTTCGTTATGGTTTAATTTTACTAAAAAAGGAATTTTGTGAGCATAACGACGGGAAACCGAGGCTAAAACACCGTAAGTCGAAGCAACACAGTTACATCCGGCTTCAATCGCTAGCTCGACAATATTTTTTGGATCAAAATATAAAGGGTTAGCAGCGAACGATGCTCCAGCTGAATGCTCGATACCTTGGTCAACGGGAAGAATAGACAAATATCCTGTGCCGCCTAAGCGACCGTGGTTAAATAAAGTCTGCATTGAACGAAGTACGCTATTGGGGCGATTATTATCAATCATCACACGATCGACAAAATCTGAACCCGGTAGATAAATATTTTCACTAGGGATAGTTTGGCAACGGTGGTCTAAAAGAGTTGATGCTTCAGAACCTAACAGCTTAGCAATATCAGTCATGACTTCCTCCATTTAACAAAATTCTAAGAGATGTTAATCATTAAACTTAAGACAACAAGACACATTGTGGTGGTAATCGGCAGTGGATCGCTTCAGGTAGTAATTCATAGCTGAATGTTTCGCCAGAAAGCGGCTCACCATCCAAATTAAATATCATAGTATGTGGTGATGAGATTTTTACCCAAGGAGAGGTTTTTTCAATCAAATGCGGATTTTTATCATTAGTGAACAAATTAGTGAGTAGAGCGGGGATGACATCACGAGCCGGTATAATGAGTAGATTTAATTTACCATCATCGATTAAAGCCTCTGGTGCCAATTGCTGACCACCCCCAGCTTGTTTACCATTACCAACTGCAACCACTAACGTTTCACCTTCCCAGCTGAAATCTTCCGCCTCGATTTTACAAGTATCAGTTTTTAACGTATCAGGGCGTAATAAGCCGTTGATGACATAAGCGGCGCCACCCAGTGCCGATTTCAATGTTTCGGGGGTTTCTGTTGTAATTCTTGTTCCAAATCCGCCTGTCGCCATATTCATAAAATAGGCGTCGTCATTCACTTTAGCAATATCTATCGCAAAGGCTTTACCTTTTACTGCTAAAGCTAAAGCGGAGGGGATATCCTGAGGAATGTTGGCACTATTAGCAAAATCATTTGCGGTTCCTAATGGCAAAATCCCAATCGCAGGGCGTTGTTCTTCAGGAAAACGCATTAAGGTACTGGATACCGCATTGATAGTGCCATCTCCGCCACCAGCAATAATAGTCTCTACTCCCTTTGCGATTGCGTCATCGATAAAGGCATGTAAATCACTATTTTCCCATGGAATTCGTACCCAAATGGTATGACCCTCTTCGCGTAGGCTCATGATGGCTTTTCTTAATTCAGGGTTTGCAGATTGTTTGCCATTGAGGATTAATAATGCGCAATGTCGTTTATCTATATCCATTTCGATCCTTGTGATGATAACTAATGCAGTTAAAAGTATAGTCGTGAAATAGATTTTTGGAATAAATATTGGATAATATACGATATTAATCAATATGAAGGCGGGGAATACGGAATACAAGAAATTAAAAAAGAAATGGCTAGCTCAAGGGAGATTGAGCCAGCCAAGGAGGTGGTTCCTAGTCTTACTTTATGACTTTCTAGTTCTTCATTTTCGAAAGTGACTATACGACATTGAATAGCCAATTGTTGTGATCTATTGCATAAAAATAGATATTAGAGGTGTTTTTAACACTAAAGTACTATTTGCGAGAATGATTATCAATTGTAAATACTGTTTAGTTAATAGATGTTTTTTTAAGAAAATATAAAAAATGCTAGAAATTCAAATAATTAAATTAATGATTTCTAGCATTATAACCAATTGACGTAAAAATAATGTTTATTAGAGCGTAATTTGTACTTCAGCCTGATGTGGCGAGCGAGTTGTGGTACCCGCAAGATTGCTGATTAACAAACCAAAATTTATATCGATATCATCAGGAACGGGGAGATAAACAATATGACCATTACCTGGAGCAACATTAATCGTCTCACCTTTGCGGTTTTGAAGTGAATCGAGGCTAAAGACGATATTACCTGCAGGGGTCATTAATTCTAAGCTATCACCGACGCTAAATTTATTTTTAACATCAACCTCAGCAAGCCCATTAATGCGTTTACCTGTAAACTCACCAACGAATTGCTGAGTTTCTGACACTGAGTAACCATATTCGTAAGTTTGGTATGCATCATGGGTATGGCGACGGAGAAAACCTTCGGTATAACCGCGATGTGCTAAGCCTTCTAAGGTGCTGAGCAAGGTTGGGTCAAACGGTTTTCCTGCGACAGCATCATCAATAGCGCGGCGATAGACTTGGGCAGTACGTGCGCAATAGTAGAAAGACTTGGTACGACCTTCAATTTTCAGCGAGTGAACACCCATTTGCGTTAGATTTTCAACATGCTCAATTGCGCGTAAATCTTTAGAATTCATGATGTAAGTACCATGCTCGTCTTCAAAGGCGGTCATATACTCTCCCGGACGTTTAGCTTCCTCAATCATGAACACTTTATCTGTTGGCGCACCTTCCCCTAAGGTTGGAGCGACATTTTTGACGGGGATCGGCTCATGTACATGTACGATATTGCCCACATCATCTTCTTTGCCTTCTTCCACTTTGTATTCCCAACGACAAGCATTGGTGCAAGTACCTTGGTTCGGGTCACGTTTATTGATATAGCCAGAAAGTAAACAGCGGCCAGAGTAGGCCATGCACAGCGCACCGTGAACGAAGACTTCTAATTCCATTTCAGGAACTTGTTTACGAATTTCAGCAATTTCTTCAAGAGACAACTCGCGAGATAAAATAGCGCGTGTGAGCCCCATTTGCTTCCAAAATTTTACCGATGCCCAGTTAACGGCGTTAGCTTGTACCGATAAGTGAATGTCCATGTTAGGAAACGCCTCACGCACCATCATGATAAGACCTGGGTCAGACATGATCAGTGCATCAGGACCCATTTCAATTACTGGCGTTAGGTCACGAATAAAGGTTTTGAGTTTGGCATTGTGAGGCGCAATATTCACAACAACATAGAATTTTTTGCCAAGGTCATGTGCTTCTTGAATCCCTTTTGCAAGATTTTCATGATTGAATTCGTTGTTACGTACACGCAAGCTATAACGAGGTTGGCCAGCGTAAACCGCATCAGCGCCATAAGCAAAAGCATAACGCATGTTCTTTAAAGAACCTGCGGGAGATAATAATTCTGGTGTAAACATGGAGTATTCTCAATCTGATATCAAGTCAGTACATACCTCAAATATACCCGTCATTTTTCGGTTATTGCTGATGCGTATACAACCAGCCGCTCAGGCTAATCACAATGCGATTAAGGCTTTAAGCATGACCTTTCGAGTAGACTAAATATAGCTCGAATTATTGCGGGTAGAATAGGTAAGCATATTAAAGAAGGGGATTTTAACGCGCTTTACTCAGGATTCCAAGTATTCCACACAAATAGTAAGTATACCCGTTATACTTCACTCCTTAACGTTGCTGGCGTCGTTTATTTGACCTAGTCAGTTATCTACGCTCCTAGGATCTCATTTACTTGCCGTCTCGCTGTAACGTGAATTATTTAGGGTATAGCGAATAATCATAAAATAGGGTTATCGTGACATGTCACGATAACTTGCGGAAGGTGCGCTAGAGCGAGTTTGAACGTAATTTAGCTGTAATTGAAATTATTTTATTGATAGCCTATTTGAGGAGTTAAACTTCATCCCATCGATAACCTAAACCATAGATAGAACGGATAAAGGTTTTTTCGTTATCGAGTAGTTCAAGTTTACGGCGCAAGTTTTTAACGTGGCTATCAATTGTTCTATCCGTCACAATACGGTGATCATCATAAAGAATGTCTAATAGCTGATCACGTGAAAATACGGTACCCGTATTATCAGACAGAAACTTTAACAAACGGAACTCAGCAGGGGTTAATTCAAGGAGCTGATCGCCATAACGGACTTGAAATGCGCTTTCATCAATAATTAACTGGGTTTTGTTTTTATCTGACGTAGATGAGCGTTGGCAGCGACGCAAAATAGTTTTTACTCGAGCAACAACTTCCCGTGGGCTAAATGGCTTACAAATATAATCATCAGCGCCAATCTCTAAGCCAAGTAAACGATCAATCTCTTCCGTTTTTGCCGTGACCATAATAACCGGTGTTTCACAAAATTTACGCAATTCACGGCAAATCGTCAAACCATCCATGCCAGGTAACATCAAGTCGAGAAGAATAATATCGGGTTGATGTTGCTGTACAAAGTCAATCACCACATTACCGCGCTGTAGTAGTGAAGGTTGATATCCTGCAGCTTCAAGGTAATCACAAAGCAGCTGTCCGAGTTTGGGCTCATCTTCAACAATCAATACATGTGCATTTGAAGATTCTGACATTATCACTGTTCGTTTTCCTTGTTCTTAAATGGTAAATGGATAGCAATACGCACGCCTCCTAAAGGAGAAGAACTTGCATGGATGCTCCCATTATGGGCTTCAATAATATTATAGCAAATGGCTAAGCCCAAACCGGAACCGCCACTGGCTCGATTACGTGACTCTTCAGCGCGATAAAAACGTTCAAAAAGGTGACTGCACTGTTGTTCCGTTAACCCAGGAGCACTATCTTCCCAATAAATCGAGAACTGATTATCTTCAATTTTAGTTCTGATGGCTATCTTGCCTTTTGGATCTGTGTAGCGCAGGCTATTTTCCATTAAATTATAAAACAATTGTAAAATACGGTCGGGGTCGATATTGATTATTTGCTGTTCAGGTAAGTGTTGCTCAACCGTTAATTGTTCTTCTTCTAGTCTCCAACGTGCTTGGCCAATCGCCATATCAATGATTGGAATGATATCAGCTGATTGGATGCGATAGACTAATGAGCCTCTATCTGAAAGAGAGAGCTGATGCAAGTCATTCACCAGTTTGATCAGAGTTTGTGTTTCAGCTAGCAGAGAATTTATTGTTTCAGGTGTCGCTTTACGGACACCGTCTTGAACAGCTTCTAATTCTGCTTGCAACACCGACAGTGGCGTACGCAGTTCATGGGAAATATCCGCCATATAATCTCGACGCATTTGTTCATTTTTTTCTAGTGTAGACGCAAGATGATTGAAATCTTTAGCTAACTGGCCAAGTTCATCGCGACCTACTTCAGATACCCGCGTTGAAAAATCACCGCTAGCGAGCTGATTAGTTCCTTCTAATAAACGTTTAATCGGCTTTAAAAAACCACGGGCGAGGAAAATGGTGGCAATTAAAGCAACAAATAGTGATAAACCAGCTATTACCCAACTGGTATACATCTGTTGTTCATCAAAACGCCGGTCTATCTCGCTACTAATACCATTACCATAGCTCGCGATCAGCCAGCCCACAACTTTACCATTTGAGGCAATAACAGGCTGGCGGATCACATCATCAGTCAGAGGAACATCACGGCCAAAAATCAGACGTTCTTGACTGTCTAAAACCCAAAAAAAAGTGCGCCAGCCTTTATGTTTTGCTGGTGGAAGAGAGCGTTGATGGTGCTCAATACTGCGTAATATATTGAAGAACGCACGTTCATTGCGAATTAAAAAGCGCCAGCTTCCGGCTTCATCATACTGCTCAGCAAGCGCCTCGGAGATAAGCTCCGCGCGCTGCTGCTCATTCTCTTTAATATAATCGACAAAGCCATGCTGAAAACTCAGACGAACGCCTTGGTGCATAATGACAACAAGTAGTAGGCAGGTCGCAAAAATAGCTAAAAACAAACGGGTACTGACGCTACTAAATCTGAGTTTCATTATTTATCCCCTAATCAAGACGTTACTTGCTTAGATTTACCGTTTTACGGGAATAACGTTGCCTAAGTTGGTCAAAGCATAAGTAGACCACTGGCGTTGTAAATAAGGTTAATATTTGACTCATTACTAATCCTCCAACAATGGTGATACCCAGTGGTTGGCGTAATTCGGCTCCATCACCACTGCCTAAGACGAGTGGTAGGGCACCAAAAATAGCGGCAAGGGTGGTCATCAAAATCGGTCGAAAACGTAATAAACTTGCTTTGAAAATCGCATCACGTGCCGTTAATCCTTCATTACGTTGAGCTTGAATGGCAAAGTCAACCATGATAATGGCATTTTTCTTGACAATCCCAATCAATAGCATAATACCAATCAATGCAATTAAGCTAAATGGTGTGTCAAATAGCTCTAAAGCAAGCAATGCGCCGACTCCCGCAGAGGGTAATGTTGATAGAATAGTTAGTGGATGGATATAACTTTCATATAATATACCTAACACCAAATAAACCGTAATAATTGCGGCGAGTATCAAAAATAGTTGGGATTTTAATGTGTCTTGGAATATTTGTGCCGTTCCGGCGAAGGTACCTCTAACTGTTGGAGGAACCCCAAGTGCGGTCATGGTTTTTTCGATAGCCGAAATTGCTTCATCAAGCGTGTAGCCGTCAGCAACGTTAAACGCGATCGTTGATGCAGCCGACAACCCTTGATGGTTAACACTTAATGGCGCATTAGCGGGTTGCCAGCGTGCAAAGTAAGATAGTGGAATGGCTTGGCCTTGGCTATTGATAACAAACATCTGGTCTAACGCACTCACATCCTGTGTATATTGGGGTGCAACTTCCATGACAACTTTGTACTGGTTCATCGCCTCATAAATCGTTGATATCTGTCGTTGACCAAAGGCATTATTTAATAAGTCATTGGCAGCGCGAACATCGATACCGAGTTGTGCCATCAAATCCCTGTCATAGGTGATAGCCATTTCAGCGCCTTTGTCTTCCTTATCAGAGTTAACATCGGTTACCTCAGGAAGATCACTTACGGCCTTGCGTATTGCTGGCTCCCAATCGCGCAGTGCATCGAGCTCATCAGCGAGTAAGGTAAATTGGTAGTTGGCGTTGGCTTGTCGACCACCAACACGAATATCTTGTACTGGCATCATAAATAAATTAGCGCCAGGTTCATTGGCTAATTGAGCTCTGAGTCGATTAATAACCGCATTGGAACTTTCTTTACGTTCATCGAGTGGTTTCAAGGAGATAAACATTGAGCCACTGTTGACGCGGCTTCCACCCGTAAAGCCTGTCACGTTATCGACGGCTGGATCAGCGGTCACTTGCTGCATAAAGCGAGTCATTTTCTCTTTCATCGCTTGGAAAGAGATACTTTGGTCCGCACGGACAAAACCTAATAAACGGCCTGTATCTTGCTCAGGGAAAAAGGCTTTAGGGATCGAAATATACAGGTAAATATTCAATCCGATCGTAGCAAATAAGATAGCGAGCACACTTCGTTTATGAGATAACACCCAATTTAACGTGACGCCGTAACTTTCTTGGAGTCGTAGAAAGAGGCGACTTGTATTGCTTGGTTTATCCGTCTTTTTCGGATTACGCTTTTTAAGGAGGTAAGCACACATCATTGGCGTTAATGTTAGTGAGATAATTAAAGATATCCCAATCGCAGTCGCTAGCGTAATGGCGAACTCGCGGAATAAGCGACCGACTAAGCCATCCATTAATAACAATGGAATAAATACTGCGACCAACGAAATACTCATTGAAACGACAGTGAACCCGACTTCGCTAACACCTTTGACTGCCGCAATAAACGGTTTACAGCCATTTTCAATATGCCGAGAGATATTTTCGAGTACCACAATAGCATCATCGACCACAAAACCCGTTGCCACGGTAAGAGCCATCAATGAGAGGTTATTTAAACTGAAGCCACAAAGGTACATTGCGGTGAAAGTACCGATTAATGAGACCGGAACAGCAATTGCTGGGATTAAGGTTGCTCGACCTGAACGTAAGAACAGCAATACCACCAAAATAACTAAGGCAATTGCAATCATCAATGCACGTTCAACTTCAGCAAGAGAAGCGCGAATAGTTGGGGTTCTATCTTGTGCGACTTTTAACTCGATGGCCGCAGGGATCATTTCTTGAAACTCTGGTAATTCTGCACGGATGCGGTTAACTGTTTCAATAATGTTTGCTCCCGCTTCACGGCGGATCACAATCAATACAGCAGGTTTACCACCAGACATGCCTGCAGCGCGCACATCTTGTACGGAATCTTTAACGTTAGCAACATCGCTGAGTTTTACGGCGTTTCCATCTTTATAATGAACAATGATAGGGCGATAGTCTGCGGCTTTTTTCAGTTCGTCATTGGTTTGAATTTGCCAGCGAGCATCATCATCATTGATGTAACCTTGAGGTTGTCGAACGTTGGAACTGCTGATAGCGGAGCGTACTTTATCCAGAGAAACACCTTGATTAAACAGGGCGGTTGGATTTAATTCAACACGAACAGCAGGCAGTGAGCCACCCCCGACAGAAACTTCACTTACCCCTTCAATTTGTGCAATACGCTGAGATAAACGGGTTGACGCGATATCATAAATCTCACCCGTACTCATGCTTTTTGACGTTAAGGTCAAAATCATGATTGGGGCATCAGATGGATTAGATTTATAGTAGCGAGGACGGCTTGGCATACCGCTTGGCAGCAAGCTTTGAGCTGCATTGATGGCTGCTTGTACCTCACGCGCCGCGTTATTGATATCTTTATCGAGATTGAATTCAAGTGTAATCGTGGTGTGTCCAAGTGCGCTGCTGGAAGTCATTTCGCTAATGCCAGCAATACTGCCGAGTGAGCGCTCCAGAGGCGTCGCAATTGATGACGCCATAGTTTCTGGTGATGCCCCGGGTAGTGACGCTGTCACGTTTATCACGGGGTAATCAACCTGTGGTAACGGAGCAACAGGCAAAAACATGAAACTCAGCGCACCACACAAGGTAATGGCAACACTAATCAGCGTCGTTGCAACAGGCCGGCTAACAAATAAGGCGAAGAAGCGGTTCATTATGACACCTGTTTATGACAGTTTTGACGGCGATTTTTGATATTATTTGATAGGCTATCAAATAACAGGTAAATCACAGGCGTCGTAAATAGTGTCAAAATCTGGCTCATGATCAGCCCACCTACCATACAAATACCTAATGGTTGGCGAAGCTCAGCACCGACGCCAGTACTTAACATTAATGGCAATGCGCCTAAAAGAGCAGCCATTGTTGTCATCAATATCGGACGGAAACGTAATAAGCAGGCTTGATAGATAGCATCGCGTGGTGACATACCTTGCTCACGTTCGGCAGCAAGGGCAAAGTCAATCATCATGATGGCGTTCTTTTTAACAATCCCGATCAACAAAATGATACCAATGACGGCGATAACATCTAATTCACTGCCTGCTATGATCAAGGCTAACAGTGCGCCAACCCCTGCTGTAGGTAGCGTTGATAATATCGTGATAGGGTGTATAAAGCTTTCATACAGAATGCCTAGCACGATATACATGGCAACAATCGCGGCAGCAATCAGCCAAATTGTGCTGCTTAATGCCGCTTCAAATGCCAATGTTGCGCCTTGGAACTGAGTGGTGATCGATTTTGGCATTTCAATTTGCGCTTCTGCATTTTTAACAGCATTCACTGCAGACTCTAATGAAGCCCCTTCAGCAAGATTGAATGAGAAAGTGGCAGCAGGGAACTGATCAAGATGATTGATAGCGAGTGGACCATAGCCTTCTTGAATATTCACTAAGGTACTTAGTGGAACAATCGCACCATCAGTGCCTTTAAGGCGAACATCATTTAAGGCACTTATACCATCACGTGTTTGTGGATTGTGCTCAATAATAACGCGATATTGGTTTGATTGAGTGTAAATAGTTGAGATCATGCGCTGACCAAACGCATTATATAATGCATTATCGATGGCAGACATGGTGATGCCAAAACGACTTGCAGTATCTCTATCGACATTCACATAGGCCACGAGGCCTTTGTCTTGCCAGTCACTGCTCACATCAATAAGTTCTGGTTGTTGTTTCAGCTTATCCAATAACTTAGGCACCCAAAGAGTTAGCTCATCCAAAGTCGTTGCTTGGAGAGTGAATTGATACTGAGTGCGAGCAAGTTGGGTATCAATAGTGAGATCTTGCATCGGTTGTAGATACAGATTAACACCAGCGACTGAATCAGCGGCTTGTTGTAGGCGAGGAATGATCGTGTTGACGCGATCAGCGCGTTTATCTAATGGTTTTAATGTGATTTGAATTCGGCCATTATTCAGCGTTGGGTTAGTACCATCGACACCCACATAAGTGGTGATATTATCAACAGCAGGGTCAGCTAACAATTTCTCTGCGACTTGTTGTTGTTTCTGAGACATCGCTGCAAATGAAATCGACTGGCGGCTCTCAATGGTACCCTGAATAATGCCATTATCTTGTATAGGGAAGAAGCCTTTTGGGATCCAGATGTACAACAAAACAGTTAATACCATCGTGCCGACGGCAACAGATAATGTTAACCAACGGTGATTTAATACCCGCTTTAGCCAAATAGCGTAGACTGCAATCATGCCATCAAAGAAGCGTGCACAAGCCAATTCGAAACGGTTATGCTTATGTTCTGATTCAGGTTTTAATAAGCGAGCACACATCATTGGTGTGAGTGTTAATGAAACGACAGCCGAAATTAATATGGCAACAGCGAGCGTGACCGCAAATTCTCTAAATAATCGCCCGACAATATCCCCCATAAATAGCAGCGGGATCAGTACAGCAACCAATGAAAAGGTCAAGGAAATGATGGTAAAGCCAATTTCACCCGCGCCTTTCAAGGCAGCGACCAGCGGCTTATCACCTTGTTCAAGGTAACGAGAAATATTTTCTATTACAACAATTGCATCATCGACCACAAAACCAGTCGCGATAGTTAACGCCATTAAGGTGAGGTTATTAACTGAAAAACCGCAGAAGTACATCACCGCAAAGGTGCCGACAAGAGAAAGTGGTACAGCGATACCCGGTATAAGGGTAGCAATGCCGTTTCTTAAGAAAAGATAAATCACCATGACAACCAAGGCGATAGCAAGCATCAGTTCAAATTGCACATCGCTCACTGAAGCTCGAATTGTGCTGGTTCTGTCAGTTAAAATCTCAACTTTTACGGATTTAGGTAGTGTTTCAATTAATTCAGGGAGCAGGTTTCGAATAGTATCAGTCGTTTCGATAACGTTAGCACCCGGCTGACGTTGAATATTAATGACAATAGCTTGTTCGGTATTGGCCCAAGCACCTAAATAGGCATTTTCTGCGGCTTGTTCGACAGTGGCAATATCACCAAGGCGCACCGGCGCACCATTTTGGAAGGCAACAACCAAACGACGGTAATCTTCCAACGATTTCATCTGATCGTTTGCTGAGAGTGTGACGGCACGTGTCGGCCCATCAAAACTCCCTTTTGCCGAGTTAACGTTGGCATTATTAATCGCTGAGCGAATGGTTTCGCTATCCAACCCTTTGGCCGCCATGGATTGAGGATTAAGGTTAACGCGCACTGCAGGGCGCTGCCCACCCGCAAGGATAACAAGCCCTACGCCATTAACTTGGGAAATTTTTTGAGCAATTCGGTTTTCAATAATATCTTGGACTTGGATCAGCGGCATTGCATCAGAGGTGACCGCTAATGTCAGAACAGGAGGATCCGCAGGATTCACTTTATTGTAAATCGGTGGATAAGGTAAATCAGACGGTAACAAGCTTGATGCTGAGTTTATTGCAGCTTGTACCTCTTGTTCAGCAACTTCAAGAGGGAGCGTCAGCTGGAACATAAGAGTGATAACAGAAGCGCCGCCAGAACTCTGGGATGACATTTGCTTCAAACCGGACATCTGGCCAAATTGAGTTTCAAGAGGTGCTGTTACCGCCGAAGTCATGACTTCAGGGCTTGCTCCTGGATAAAGAGTGACTATCTGTATGGTTGGATAATCGACTTCAGGTAATGCGGAAACAGGCAAAAAACGATAGCCAATAATCCCCGCAAGGAGGATTGCGACCATAAATAAAGTCGTCGCAACAGGGCGTAAAATAAATAAGCGAGAAGGGCCGCCACCTTTATGAATTCCTGGTTGCATTAAGCTTTCTCCTCTGGCTTTCTATTCTTTTGAGGTCTGGCTGATTTTTCGAGGGTATCTTTACCGACGACTTCAACACTAGTTCCATCTGTTAAACGATCAACACCATCAGTAATGACTTTTGTGTTTGCTGTAAGGCCACTTTCGATAACCACTTCTTGACTATCTTGCATACCGACCGTGACTAATTGTTTGCTTACACGGTCATCGTCACTTAATACCCAAACATAGTGGCCTTCATTACCCATTTGTAGTGCAGCAGTAGGGATCACAACCGCATTTTGCAATGTTTCAACTTGCATTTTTATATTAACAAATTGGTTAGGGAATAAACTGTCTAGCTCATTGGTAAATCGAGCCTTCATTTTTAAAGTCCCTGTTGCAGCATCAATTTGGTTGTCCGTACTTAACAGATAACCTTCAGTAATCATGACGATATTATTACGATCCCATGCTTCAACTTTGACTTGCTGACCCGATGCCTGTGCTTTTTGAATCGATGGAATATCACCTTCAGGGAGTGAAAATAATACATCCGCAGGCTGAGTTTGGGTGATTACCACGAGCGGTGTAGAGGTTCCCGCAGAAATAAAGTTGCCTACATCGATTTGTTTTAAACCTATTCGGCCTGAAATAGGGGCCGTGATTTTGCTATAGGTTAATTGTAATTTTGCGCTATCTACAGCGGCTTGGTCGACTTTAATACTCCCTTCAGCCTGTAAGACAAGGGATTTTTGATTATCCAACTCTTGTTGTGAAATCACTTTTGAGCCTGCTAATTTTTGATAGCGGCTTAGATCTAATTTTGCGTTGGTGAATGTCGCTTTATCTTTAGCAAGTTGTCCTTCAGCTTGAGCTAATTGCATAGCGAAAGGGCGTGGATCGATTTCTGCCAGTAAGTCACCGGCTTTAACGTGTTGACCTTCAGTAAAATGAAGCGACATCAGCTGCCCTTCAACACGACTCGTTACTGTAACAACATTGGCTGCTTGCACAGTACCAAGACCAGTTAAATAGCGAGGAACTACTTTTTCTTGCGCATTAGCAAACTGGACAGGGGCTAACACACGCTGTGGCATTCCTCCAGGTCTTGCTGGGCGATTAGCGGAAGGACCCTTTTGAGTGGTTTCAGGTTGGCTGTTTTGTGAATAAAAATACCAGCCTGCACCTGCAGCGACAATGATGGCAACGAAAATGGCTGAACGAGTCAGTGTGGTACGGCGCTTTTGTTTATTCATTTTTATGTTTTCGCTTAGCTCACAGTCGAGAAAAATCAAATTACGATGATTGGAAATAATAAATATTGATTAATTATATATTAAAAATTAATCAGTTGCGTCTGTTAATAGTTTAACGTGAGGGAAGTAGGAAAAAATGAAGGAAATATGAAAAAAGTGTCAACTAACGTGCTGAATAGGCAGGCTGCCATGACAAATACGCAATAAAAAAACCTGTGTCGAGAAAAACCACAGGTCGTCATAAGCCAATGTTTTAAAAAATTATCAAGTTATTAGCGTGTAGTACTGGTTTTTAATCTCGCTAAAGCGTCTTTTTCTTGAGCAGATTCAGGCGTCCATCCTTTCCAAGATAATGGAATAAAGGCAACAGCGACTGCTAGTAAAGACACACCAGCAACATAATAAGCAGGTGCCATATGTGATTGTTGTAACCATGCGCCCGTTAAGATAGGTGTCAGGCCACCAAAGATAGCGTAGGCAACGTTATAAGCGAATGACAGTCCTGAAAAACGAATTTCAGGTGGGAATGCGCGTGTGCTGATAATCGGTGTTGTTGCAATTGCGCCAACGAAGAAGCCCATTAAGCCATAATTGAAGGTCAGTGTCGCTGCTGAGATATCAGTCGACAATGACGAATAAAAATACAGTGCTGTGACTGCTAATCCACCCCATGACACTGTCATAGAAAGACGAGTGCCAGTTTTATCGCCTAACCATCCCCAGAAAATACAGCCTAAGGTTAACGTCAGTGTTGCTGCACAGTTAGCTTGCAACGCGATATTACGATCAATGTTATAGATACCTTTAAGAACCACGTCGGGTGTCATCAAAATAGTCACAACAATGGCAGTTGAGAGTGACCAAGTCAGTGCAGCTGTGATCATACAAGCTTGTTTGTGTGACTTAATAACTGTTTTAACAGGTAATTCTTGTGCTAATGCTTTTTTCGCTGCTAACTCTTTGAAGATAGGTGTCTCTTCTAAGAATCGACGCAAGTAAACTGAAATAAAGCCAAAAACACCACCTAGAATGAAAGGGATACGCCATGCAAAATCATGCACTTCTTGTGTGGTATAAGTACGCTCGATAATGATAGCAACAATGGAACCCAGTAAAATACCACCTGTGATACCAGAGGTTAATGTTCCCACACCAAGACCATAGCGTTGTTTCGGTGTATGTTCTGCGATAAATACCCAAGCACCCGGCATTTCACCACCAATTGCGGCGCCTTGCATAATACGCATTAACAGCAGTAATAATGGCGCTGCTGCACCGATAGTGGCATAAGTTGGTAGGAAACCGATCACGAAAGTCGGAAATGCCATCAAGAAAATACTAAGGGTAAACATTTTTTTGCGGCCAACTTTGTCACCAAAGTGAGCCATGATAATGCCACCTAGAGGGCGAGCTAGATATCCTGCTGCAAACAAACCAAGTGTTGCCATGAGTGCCAAAAATTCATTGTCACCAGGGAAGAAGAGCTGAGAAATGATTTTCGCGTAAAAGACGAAAATAACAAAATCATAAAATTCAAGTGTTCCACCTAAAGAGGACAACCCTAAAGTCTTATAATCTTCTTTTCTCAATGGCCTAGCCGAGGGCTGGCTGGTTGTTTGCGATGTCATAATACTATCCTTTTAAAATACCGAATGTATTTTTTATTTTTAATTCGGAATGACAAGCTAAGTTCACTGATAATTAAACAGCCGAAATATTAAGTGTGTGCAGATAAATGGTATAAAACGTTGGAGGGTAACCTAGTTAATACTCTGTATCTTATTGCATGCCCTAATTTATAGCAGAAAATTCCATATTTTGTAAACTGGCACGCTAAAAACAAGATGAATATTCTGCTTAGCTTGATTTGGGTGAATCTATAGTCTATTTCGTTAAGCAATAGCATTATATGATGTTAATAAATGAATATTTGCAGAAGATCATACATTTATATTTTAAAAATTGGCTGTTAATTTGTAATTTACAGTTCATTTTGCTGATTAAACAATCGATAAAGTAACTAAATATTAATTTAATTATTAAATGTAATAACCCTACAATCGCAATTAGAAATAAAGCGAGATGAAAAATGAAATATATCCGTAATAGTCTGCGTTGAATGTAGAGGGTAACAGATGGTTATTTAATGATAGCCACTAAAAATTGAATTAATGAAATATTAACTCATAGTTGGGCAACTAAAGGTTATAGATACTGCCTTATTTTTTTTGCGTATAAAATCCTTCATTATTTAAAAAACATTTAGAATTAGAATAAGTTGTTATAATATTTTGCAGTATCGAAATTTTCGAATTTATCATCTGGCGCTATCTGTTTAGATGTATGTCATTTTCTATCCTCTCATTAAATTTCGTTTTTTTCATATTAAATCAATATTTTATCAGATTTATGTAAAAGATATATTTTGTTACATTGTTTAATTCTATGTACATAAAATTTTCGGCTTAAACACTGGGCTGACAGAAATTCAAAAAAATATCGAACAAAATCCCGCCATATATTATCTCGTATAATTATTTTTATGATTAATTTAATGGCATTAAATAGCGGATTTACAATTATTTTACGCTAAGTCACTTATCCTACGGAGATACAGCGGGTTGGAGTTTGTTCGAGCTATTTACTTGGGATTATTTCCACCTTAATATCCTTAACGCAAATCAACAGTGCGCACTGGCTGAAATGGACAATATTTATAGGTAATTATATTTCCGTAAATATCACTTTCGTTATTAAATATAGGAAATTACAATGCCAACTCCATGCTATATCGCCATTGAAGGCAAAACACAAGGTAACATCACTGCGGGTGCATTTACGGCTGAATCTGTTGGGAATATCTATGTACAAGGTCACGAAGACCAAATGCTGGTGCAAGAATTTTCACATATCGTGACAGTCCCTACTGACCCGCAATCAGGTCAACCTGCAGGCCAGCGTGCACACAAACCTTTCCTTTTCACCGTTGCATTAAATAAAGCCGTTCCACTGCTGTATAACGCGCTGGCATCAGGTGAAATGCTGCCAAAAGTGGAACTGAAATGGTACCGCACGTCAGTGGAAGGGAAACAAGAGCATTTCTTCACCACAACATTGACGGATGCAACAATCGTTAACATCGATTGCCAAATGCCACACTGCCAAGACCCAGCGAAAGCCGATTTCACGCAGCTGATCGAAGTGTCTCTGTCCTACCGTAAAGTGGATTGGGAACACACCGTTGCTGGCACATCAGGTGCTGATGATTGGCGCGCACCGCTCGAAGCGTAAGCGCATCAATGACGAGTCCATTAGGGCTCGTTGTTTTTTCTTCTCAATATCATTGCTCTCACATGTTCACTCGGAGCTAAAATGTCTTCAGACAACGCAAAACGGCCTTTAACTGAGGCGGAAAAAATTGCTAATCATTGGAGTGATCTGCGCCAAAAACCGCAGCCTCAGCGCCTCGCTGAACCGCCGGAGCAGTTCCCGAAAAACACCATTCATGCAACCCGACCGACGGAAAAAAGAGATTGGTATGAGGACATGGCGAACCGCAAACTTTATTCGGATCTCGTGTTCACCTGCCAAATTGGTGGCCTGCCGCCTGAGACTTTTCAGGTCACCCAATTTGATTTGCATGAAGGACTGTCAGAACTGTTCACCTTGACCATCCAAGCGGTGAGTGCACTGCCTGAAATCGATTTTTCGACAATACGCGGGTGTGCATCGTCAATCACCATCATGCGTGAAGGGATTGTGACCCGCTGCATCCAAGGTATTTTAGCCAGTGTAGAGCAAAAAACGACCGACGGTGTCAAAACCTGGTATCAATTCGTCATTCGCCCTGAAATGTGGATCATGACGCTCAAGCAAGACAGCCGTATTTTCCAAGACACCAAAGTGCCTGTGGTCCTTAAAACCCTGCTGAAAGAGTCGCACATTATGCATGACTCTTTGCTCTATCACCCGGAAGAGCACCTTGAGCGCGCGTATATCACCCAAAAACGGGAAACCATGTACGACTTTTGGTGCCGACTTGCCGCAGAGGAAGGGATTAACTTCTGGTTTGAAGAGGGACCAAAAATGTTCTACAGCGACCGCCATCTGGGGATGAAGGCGGGGATTGATTTAACCTATAACCCGCAATCTGACACCGATGTGACCGACAGTACGGTGACCACATGGGGCTATGTTGAACAGTTGTGCAGCGATATTCGCATCGACAAAGATTACAACTCGGTGCGCCCGTCTTATCCTTTGAGTCACCAAGTCACCGGCGACGTTCATCATCAACATGAAGTATTCGAAAGCTATGGCCGATTCCAAGAAGATGCCGAAGGCAGCCGTTTTAACTAAATTCGTTATGAACAATCGCAAAATGGCCGCCAAAAAGGCACCGCTACCACGAACTGTATTGAGTTAGCCCCCGGCAGAATATTCAGCTTAAGCAATCACCCCAGCAGCAAAATGAACAGCAATTGGCAGGTCATTACAGCGCATCATCATGGCGTACAGCCGCTGGCCGATAACAGCGGCGGTGAAGGTACCCAACTCAGCAACACGGTCACTTTTATTCCCAGCACCCAAGAGTGGCGGCCGCCATACCGTTATAAACCGATGGCGGATGGCGACGAATTAGCCACGGTTGTCGGGCCAGCGGGCGAAGAGATTTACACCAACAGTAAAGGGGAAGTGACGGTCTATTTTCATTGGGACCGACGCGGCAAGCCGGATCACAGCGCATCTTGCTGGGTTCCCGTGACGTACGGTTGGAGTGGCGATGGCTATGGATTTATGAGTATCCCCCACGTCGGTCAGCAGGTTCTGATCAGCTACCTTGCGGGCGATCTTGATCGACCGATTGTGACAGGGTGTACCTACAATGGGCGTAATCGCCCGCCACTCGATTTACCGAAACATAAAACGCGCACGATATTTCGGACGAAAACGTATCAAGGTGATGGGTTTAACGAATTGCGTTTTGAGGATGCTTATAACAAAGAAGAAATTTATATTCATGCCCAAAAGAACTTAGCGATCAATGTGTTGAATTCACGCGGTGAGCGCATTAATTATGATCGTACGACCCGTATAGGCCATGACGATGAATTGGTGATTGCCAATAATCGGACGGTCACGGTGGAAGGCAATCAAGCCCATAAAACAACCGGAAATTACCAGAATAAAATTGACGGTGACCACCACACGAGTGTGCAAGGGGATCTTGTTGAGCAAATAAACGGTGTCGTGAGCACCAATGCGCAAGGGGATATCACGTTACAAAGTCACAGTAAAATCACCCTGAAAGTGGGTGGCAGCTTTGTGGTGATCCACAGTGGTGGGGTAGATATCAAAGGGGCGGCGATTAATTTAAATTCAGGTGGTAGCCCCGGCGATATTTTACAAGCGACCAATCCCGCGGTATTAAAAGCGGCAGCGAGCAGTGGTGCGGCTTTCGTGTCGCATTGCCCCATGAAAGAGACGCAAGAGGAGCGTGACTAATGGCTAAACTCGACACCTGCTATGCCATCATTGATGCGGCGAGTGAACCCGCTATTTTTGCGATGCTCGATGAACTCGATCCTCCTGCGAGCTGTTTATACAGTGAGCCCATCCAACCTGAAATTATTGAACTTGCGCCCTATTTGGTGGAAGTGAATGACGAGGTGAGGAAGTGGCTCAGCCAGCGAAAAACACCCTGGGGCATTTATGTGTATACCCAAGCGACAATGCGCGAACTGCGCCAGCACTTACGCAAATATCTGATGGCGATGATCCCCGACCAAGAAAAGCCGGTATTTTGGCGTTATTACGACCCGAGGATTGTGTGGAGCATGTTATACAGCTTCGATAACTGGCGACTGCATAATTTTTTAGGCCCCATCACCAAAGTGGAAACGGAATTATGGGGTGAACACACGGAAGGTCGCTTTGAATATCAACGCCAAGGTTACCCTGAGACGGTGAAGAAAAGTGGTAAGTTGATGAAGCTAACACCCAGTGAGTATGAGGCGATAAATGACAGCTTTGTGTACCAATTTATTCGAAAATTAAATTATTTTTTTCTTGAAGCGAAATACGGAATAGAAAGTCCTTACGCGTCTTTTTCGTTAACCAAATTGGTTGCAGAAGCGTTTGATAGGCCGCCCCCAAACCATGAAAAAATCGACAGAATGTACAGCGAGCAATCGCAACAAAACAGTTGGACATTAGCCTCAGCGTTAGTGTCATTTTGTCAAACACGCGATATTCATGATCGGCATTCGTATATGTTGCTGTGTTATCTGCTGATGACACACCGTATTTATCGGTTTGAGGATGTGCCGGAAGCGTGGCTGAACATGGTGTCCATCTCAGAAGGCGCTCCACATTTTCGGGTAGAACAACTGATTGAACAGCAAATGGGCTCTGTACCCGATTTTTTATTTAAGGAAAAATGATGACATCTAATACTCAGCCGTTGTTGCTCAAGCCTGTCAAACATGTGCCATACCAGAGCCTTGCTATCGCGAACTCAAAATAACGAAAGCCAGTAAAGATGTTGATAATGCAGGTGATGTTTTAATGCACTGGCGAGGTGAAGTTCTTCCCTTTGCTGGCGAAACCCTTATCGATGAAGGTGATGGGGTTGATATTGATATTATGCTCAATGCAAAAGAGCATGGAAACGACATACATAAAGCATTTATTTCATCAGCTCGCACGCAAAAACTGCTCAATATCAATTCATCCACCGCTTTTCATGTCAGTTATGATGAGAATAAAGATATTGGTTTTTTTACTGCAAGCAATTTGATGGATATGTTTATGGGGGCTTTAGGCCCGTTCGATGCCTTTAAATCCCAGCCGTATACGCTCAATGCAATGAATTGCTGTGGCGATGTTCCTACATGGACATTCGAGGTCAAACCGTCTATTAAAATTGGTTTTTCATTAGATTTAGAATATGCATTTGACGCGGGTAGTCGATCGAAGAATGAACGAAGAAAAGAACAATCAGGTAAGCTTATTGATGAGCGTATGAGTGGTGGACCCGGTAAACAAACCTTACCGAAAGATTTTAATCAATATAGAAAAGGTTGGACATTGGAAACAGCGCCTTTTTTTAAGTCCGAAACAACGTCTTTCAGTGTTGGGGTTTATTGTGATATTGCGGGTCAAGAGTATACATTTACCCCTTATGGGGTTTCTCGTGAGAAAAAAACATTACTCGATAGTTTAAATGGGTTAGCAAAAGTCGCCGATATTTTTAATGATTTTCAGGATAAATTTCTTTGTGTTTCGGATAAACGTGTATCTGAAAAAAGTGCTGAATATCCTATATTTGACTTTTCATTTTCACCACTCAAGTTAGGATTAACTTTTTTTATTGATAGTGTTGCTAAACTCGGTGATGCGAAGCTTGTCTGTGGATTACAGGGAGCCCCTTTTTTTGGTGGGGAAATCAAAATAGATGTTTTGCAGATAGCAGCAAGCTATGGTGGAGTCTTAACTAAGAAGCTAGTTAATGCATTGCAGGATGCATTGAAAAAAAGAGAAGGACAAAGAGTTAGTGCTGGAGTTAATATTGATCTAACATTATCATGTGAGTTAAATTGTTTCATCGGTATGGCTAAACTTCCTCATAGTAATAAAACTGAATTTTGTATTGATGGGAAAAACAGTGTTGAGATTGAAATTGTTGGGGATGTTAATGCATATGCAGAAGCAAATATATTTTCAATGACAGCATCATTTAGTTTTGCATTAGAATTAAAAACTGCGGCATCACTTGAACTTGAATCTCATAAAAATGGAATCGATTTAGTTGTCTGTCATGATGGAATCGTTTTAGCATTAGCTTTATCTGCTGATATTAAAAAAGAAAAAGATGGTGGATTGATAGATAAAGTAAGATATTCTCCCCCACCTAAAGAATTTGAATTATATGATATAGCTGATCCCTTAAAAGCTAATGAGTCCGACTTGAGATTCAATTTATTAGGTGTGAAAAAAAACGTGCCTCAACGTGAACGTCAACGCATAAAACGTTTGATTCCTAATGGAGCTCCCCCTGGATTGAAGTTAAAATACTAATTAAGGATATGGTATGAAAGTGAAATTTTTTTTGTTTTTATTATTTTTAGGAATTACAAATATGATGCAAGCACAAGAAAATAAGTATTCTATAAGAGCGAGTATTAATGTTGATTATATGTTCTGTGATTTTAAGGTAAATGATGTTTCTAGTTTTGATAATAGAGATCTTGTTTTTTTTATGAGGGAATAGTTACTACAAGCACTAATATGCAAATGTTAGTAAAAGATGGGATTAATTCTATTAGTTTGGAAATAGCACCGTTATCATGGTTTGATATTAATCAGATAGAAAAAGATAAAAGTAAATTTAATAAAAAAGCATCTTGTAGCATTAACGTATTTCAAAGGGATAATTTAACAGGTGAAGAATTATCAATTGCAAAAATGCGTATAGCAATAGGTGATGACGGTATTCCTCAAGCATATTTTAAAAATGAAATTGATAGTTCGGTAGTTAAGGAAGGAATAATTGGAACAAATACAGAGAAAGTAAATGCAAATAAAATTAGAAACGTTGTTGGTGAATTTGAATATCCAAAAGATATTCAATTAACTAAGTTTACTAAAAAAATCACATTGAGTGATGTGCCTGATTGGGTATGGATTAACTCTAGTGATTATGAAAAAGAAAAATTACCGAGTTTAAAAATAGCCTATCAAGAATTATGGAATGCATTTGATAATAAAGATATTACTGCTATCCGTAGAATAAATAAAACTGCAAATGAAGCATGGGCATTATCAACGGGCTCAACGGAAAGTAAAATATTTGATTCATATAATATAATCGATAGAGTTAATAACCCTTCATCAAAAATGATCTCTATTGACTGGGATAATTTTATTCCGTTAGTAATGAATAATGGCAAAATGGTAAAATTAGTTTACAAAGAGGATTTTTCTTATTCACCAATAACGATGACGTATTTGAATAGTCGAGGGAAGAAGGCTTTATATAGCTTTTCACCTATATTTTCATTTGTTGATGGTAAGTTTATCCCTGTCATTTAGGTAAAAAAATATGTTAACAGTAATTCTTATTGGTGATTCAGATACGGGCCACGGTAAGCATGGCCCGACTCAGGTGAGCACAGGTTCATCAACTGTGAAAGTTGATGGCAAATCAGTCGCATGCCAAGGCGATGAACTTGCCCCTCATGGGGGCCACTCACGCACTATTTTGGGTGGGTCGAGTAGTGTGTTTATTGATGGAAAACCTGCAGCTCGAACAGGGGACGCTGTCAGTTGCGGCGGTGTTCTAATCGGTCATTCAAGCGTAAATATAGGTGATTAGTCTTTAGGTTCAAGAAGATAGCATACATTCAACAATGTGTTATTTTCTTGAGCAATTTCATCTCCACTGGATGCCATTACCAACAATGAAACTCTTGAAATGGTATTTAATTTCTATCGCATTTCACAAAACGTTTCTCAAGAACAGTGTTACACCATCACGTTCAGAGAGGCGTTGAGGGTAAGTGTAGAGTTGGACTATCCTCATTCTGCTGACCGTAATGTCCTGCTTGCCGGGAAAATATATTATCTTTCAATGCGTTATGTTAAGTGCTTGGGGTTGTTACAGCTAATAAGAAAATACAACCTAACAGACTTCTAGCCTAAAAGAGGGGTGAAACGAAGTGGTTACAAGAAAAGCAATATGAGGTGAAACAAGATGTATTAGATTACCTGCGCTATTATAACTTAACCCGATTACATACAGCGAATAGTCACTTATCGCCTGTTGAATAGAAAACTCCTTCAAAAAAGTGTCCTAATTTTATTGTGTAGAACAATGGCTACATTGCTGCACATTCCGGACATAGTCGAGGTAGTACAGTTGATTTAACAATTATTCCTCTTGGAAGTAAGATCCCAACAGAAGACACAAAACGCACACAGTTGAACTGTACAAAAACAAAATTACAACGCTCCCCTGATAACAGCCTAGATTTTGGTACGGGTTTCGATTGTTTCAGCCCAGTATCTCATCCGGATTATCAAAAAATCTCTGCACAGGCCAAGGCAAATAGATTGTTACTACAGTTATTGATGGTGAATGCGGGCTTTAAACCACTCGACACTGAGTGGTGGCATTTCACTTTGGTGGAAGAGACCTATCCGAATACATATTTCGATTTTCCAGTCAAAAATGAATAGGTAATAGACGTTAGCGGATATTCAAGAAGGTAAGCAAAGTTTCATTATCGCTTAGCTTGAGCCCACAAAGATTGATTACAAGCAGAAAAAGATAAAAGCGAGCTAATTATCAGTTAATAAAAAATAGTCTGAAATGAATAGGTAAGAAAATTATGAAAAATGATGAGTTAGTTATTAATACCATATATCAGGAACTTTTTGTGGATAACGTCAATATATATAGAAAGATTGTTAAAAAAAAGCCAAATTGATCCTAGTTTAGATGTGTTTGCAAAGACCAAACAAATTTATACTAATCTCTCTGATGACGATAAAAAAGTAATGATTAATCTCATGAGAATTATTATAGCTGATACAGCATCTGTAATATCCGGTACCATTGATGGTAGCCATATGCCCGATAATATTGATGGTAACTTCGAGTTGATTTATAAAAATGAATCAATTCATGGCGATCTTCAAGATTACTTTTTAGAATTAGTTGAGATGAATAATACTTTTTGATTTATTAGCGATTGGGACTGTAGTTTACATTACAGCCCCAATTTTGCATTTTTCAGGTTGCTTGATGGGTTTGTGTGTTTTTTATCGATGGTATGGGTAATTAAACCAAGAACAGGGTAGCTAGGCCTAAGAAGATAAAGAAGCCACCAGTATCTGTAATTGCCGTGATCATCACGCTAGAACCAATCGCGGGGTCTTTACCAACCTTGATCATAATGAGAGGGATTAGAACACCCATAATCGCAGCCATTAGTAAGTTTAAAACCATTGCTAAGGTCATGACGGCACCCATCGCAATATCGCCATAGAGTAGATAAGTGACAACACCCATAATGCCGCCCCAGACAATACCGTTAATAAAGGCGACTCCGAGCTCCCTGACTAGCAAGAAAGAAAAACTACCGCTTTGAATTTGATGCAGTGCGATAGCGCGTACAATCATAGTGATTGTCTGATTGCCTGTATTTCCACCGATACCCGCAACAATAGGCATTAAGGTGGCTAAGGCGACCAATTGCGAGATGGTATCTTCGAATAGGCCGATAACACGAGAGGCAACAAAGGCGGTACAAAGGTTGATTGCAAGCCAAGTCCATCGTGTTTTCACCGCTTGACCGACAGGGGCGAAAACATCTTCTTCCGGGCTCAACCCCCCCATACGACGGATACTGTTATCATTTTCTTCGTTTAAATTATCAACGATATCTTCAACAGTCAGACGCCCCATCAGTAGGCCATTGCTATCCACAACCGCGGCAGAGATTAAGTCATAACGTTCGAACGCACTTGCTGCATCTTCCCCTTTTTCATCAGGTAAAAAGGTCACTGTATCGGTTTTCATTACATCAGCGACAATCGATTCCGGTGATTTTGTCAAAATTGTGGTGAGAGGTAATTCACCCTGTAAATAATTATTACTGTCGACAACGAAAATCTTATCAGTTGCTTCGGGAAGTTTACCGCGCTGACGCAAGTAGCGCTGAACGGTTTTTAGCGGGATATGCGGGCGGACAGTGACAAATTCAAAATCCATCATCTGGCCGACGCTATCTTTAGCATATTGCAGAACTTCACGTATGCGGCTACGTAAGCTAGGGTCAAGATAAGTTAAGAGCCTGCGCATGGTGTCTTGCGGTAAATGCTCTGCAATATACGCTTGTTCATCGACATGAAGATTAGCAACAGCGCGAAGTAATTCTCGGTCAGACATATCCTTGATGAGGCTGTCCCAAACAGCGACAGAAGCTTCAACTAATACTTCACCACGTTCGGTATTATCGACCAAACGCCACAGCGCTAGACGCTCATCATAAGGTAACATTTCCAAGATATCGGCGATATCAGCAGCATGTAAATCAACCAGCAGCTCCTTGACTGCATTGATTTTTTCACTTAATGCTTTGTCATTCATGCTGACATGTTGATCATGCTCAACAAGGGTTTGGACAAACTCTTCATCATCCAAAAATAGCGTCAGGATCTGCTGGCGAATATAGGCTAATTTTTGAGAGTGCGGATTGACTGTTGGCGCCGCATCGGTTGAGAAAGCAGGTTGTGACATTTTAATCCTTAAAGCAATGACAGGTGCTTATGGCACCTTTATTTAATTCGTCTATGAAGAAATACGCCTATTTTGCCATTTATTGGTCATTGACCCAAATGAATATCAACAATCATAGCAAACTGGCGTGAAACCGACTAATTCTCTACGATAAATAGTAAAGTTGTGCATAATACTCGCCGTAAAACTAATTAGGTTCTTCACGTATATTCAAGTTCCAGCCCGGTACATCTTCCCAATAGGCGCTCTCTTTTTCGAGGTCAAGTAGCATCAGTGCATTTTGCGACAGATACTGCGCTGGGAGATAAAGTGTCCAATGCTCGTCATCCGCCTCTAAACGTAATGATGAGGGGGTAGTGGTTGATTGACGTTGATTATTTAATAGTATAGATAGCCGTAAAATTTTTATTAACGGCAAAAATTGTTTTCTTTTATATAAATTAAACTTTGGAATATCATCGAATTTAATCGCACGACGATGATTGCGAACCAGAGTAGCCAGCAACAGTTGTTGCTCCTGATTAAATCCGGGTAAATTCGTATTTTGAAGAATGTAGGCTGAGTGACGATGTAAACCACTTTGATTAATATGCAAACCGACTTCATGAAGCATGACGGCCCAGATCAAAATAGCTTCCAGTTGTGGGTTAACCAGTTTTGGATTTTGCTGACCCCACTGGTGATATAACTCTTCCATGGTTTTCAACACACGCTTTGCTTGCTCTCTATCAATATTATAATGCTCAGCAAGACTTAGTGCAGTGCGTTGACGGATATCTTGGTGGCGAAAACGGCCTTCCATTTCATACAGTACACCTTCACGCAGCGCACCATCAGAAAGCCGTAATTCTTGAATATCCAATGAATCAAACACAGCACATAAAATGGCCAGACCGGGAACAAAGACATATTTCCGATCTGTTGATAAGCCTGGAATATTGACCTCAGAAAAGGTTTTATATTGCAGTGCTATTTGCTTGATTTTTTCAAGGCGTTCACGAGTGATAATACCATCACGATCACCCATTTCGGCGATCACTGCATGGGAGGCTTTAATTGTGCCCGATGCCCCCATCGCCACATCCCACTGCAATTGTTTAAATTTTGTTGCGATATGTTCTAGTTTCAAACAGGCGGATAGATAGGCGCGATTGAAATTTTCAGGCGAAATGGTTTCATTTGGAAAATAAGTACGCGCAAAACTAACACAACCCATTCGACGACTTTCGATTAATAGCGGCTCAAACTTTTCACCAATTACTAACTCGGTGGAACCGCCACCAATATCGATAACTAGCTTGCGACCTTTTTCAGGTTGGGTGTGTTCAACGCCCATAAAAATAAGTCGCGCTTCTTCTTGCCCTGAGATAATTTCGATTGGGTAAGGAATGATTTTTTTAGCACGCTCTAAAAATTCTTCGACATTCGTGGCAACACGTAGGGAGTGGGTTCCGACGATACAGACGTTTTCTTCTGTAAAACCTTGAAGCCGTTCAGCAAATAGGGCTAAACAGGCTAATCCACGCTCCATCGCTTCGTCGCTAAGTTCATTCGTATCACTTAAACCATCGGCAAGATGAACTCGCTGCTTTAAACGCGTAAGCACCTGCAGAGCACCGTTAACAATTCGGGCAATAACCATGTGAAAGCTATTGGAACCGAGGTCGATAGCCGCAATTTCTTGGGGTCTAGGCGTCGATGTGTGTGTTAATGGCATAGTATTAGGCCCTTGTCTCAGGCGTTTCTAGTGATTTCAAATAGTCATATACGGCAAGCTGCGAACGAATTTTGCGCTTGTTACCGCGGGGAACATAATGATTACTGAGATCTTTGTCAACATAGCGTGCCTTGACGGTATCGTTAAATTGTAATTCAAGGATATTTAAAACAAGTTGTTTAAGTCGACTATCGACTAGGCGCACAGCAACTTCAATTCGATAGTCAATGTTTCGTGTCATCCAATCTGCCGAGGAAATAAACACTTCTTCATCCCCTGCATTCGCAAACACATATACGCGGTCATGTTCCAGAAAGCGATCGACGATGCTAGTGACTTGAATGTTTTCACTGTAACCCGGTTGACCGGCAACTAATGAGCACATTCCTCTAATTAATAAGCGAATTTTTACGCCAGCATTGGAGGCATCGTAGAGTTTATCTGTCAGCTCTTTATCTACCAAATTATTAATTTTTAAGGTGATCCCACTTGGTAAGCCAGCAAGCGCATTTGTAATTTCTTTATCAATTAGCTCATTAAGCTTGGTGCGTGTGTTTTGCGGAGAAACCATCAAATTATCGAAAGTGACAGGGCGATAGGGATTCTCAATAAAGCTGAACACACGACGAACTTCATTGGTCATTTGTTCATTTGCGGTGAGCAAAGAATAATCAGTATAAAGACGGGCTGTTTTTTCGTTAAAATTCCCCGTTCCGATATGCGCATAACGAATAATTTGGCCTTCTTCCATACGTGAGATGATAAATAACTTAGCGTGAATTTTTAGGCCCGGCGCAGAGAAAATAACATGCACACCGGCTTCAGTGAGTCGTTTAGCCCAATGGATATTGGCCTCTTCATCAAATCGGGCCTGTAACTCAACGACTACGGTGACTTTTTTGCCGTTATGAGCGGCATGGATCACCGAGTCAATAATGCGTGAATCTTTAGCGACACGATAAATATTAATTTTGATAGACAATACATTTGGGTCAAATGACGCTTGTCTGAGTAGCTCTAACGTGTGCTCAAAGGTGTAATAAGGATAATAGAGCAATACATCGCGTTCACGAATTGCATCAAAGCCGTTACGGAAATTATCAAACCAACGGTGTCGTAGGCGCGGAAGCGGTTTATTGAGTAGATTTTTATTTCCCTCATTCGGAAAATTAATAAAATCTTTAAAGTTATGATAACGCCCCCCAGCTATCACTGAGTCATCATTAGATAAACCGAGTTTTTCACGCAGCACCGCGACCATTTCATCTGGCATATCTCGTTGATAAACAAAACGTACTGGCTCAGCCGTCAAACGTTGTTTCAACGTGGAAGACATAATTTCAAGTAAGCTCGATTCCATTTCCGTCGCGATATCATATTCCGCATCACGGGTCATTTTCATCGAGTAAGCATTCAATTTGTCGTAATCGAAGAAACCTTTAAAAATTTCATCAAGGGTATAACGCAGTATATTATCAATTAGCACCATGGATTTACGGCGCTTCGGCATTTCTGGGGGCAAATTAACGAATCGTGGCACTTTATCGGAAGGGATCTCTAACAAGGCGTATTGAACGTTGCTTCCATTAATAATTTCAACGGCCAGATAGGTGTAGTCATCTTTTAAGAATTCGACCAGATTGGTGTCTGGATTAATCAGAATCGGGGTAATGTGTTGGCGTAAGTTTTGCCGAAAATACTGACGCAGCCAAATTTGCTGGCGAGGTGATATTTGCCGCTCATTAATCAGGAATATTTGGTTACGTGCCATTTCAAGCAAGAGATCATTATATAAAATATCGAACTCTTGCTCTTGTTTGGCGACTTTATTTTGGATGCGCTTAAGAAGATGGCGGGAGCCACTGGCAGAACCACGCTCTTCATTAATTAAAATACGCCGTTTCACATCAGCAAAACGCACTTTATAGAATTCATCTAAATTATTGGAGTAAATGCCTAAAAAACGCATACGTTCAATAAGAGGATTTCGCTTATCTGCGGCTTCTTGCAAAACGCGTTCATTAAAAGCAAGCCAGCTTAGCTCTTTTTCGTGGTAGAGACGTTCTTGCGACATTGTTGCTCCATATTGAACCAATTAACTTATATAAGGATGAATAATCTACCTTTTACTATACTTGCTGCTTAATCGTTGCATGTGCTTTCACCACACTTTCAGGATTTGTTGCTTGTGCTTTAATTGCAAAATATTGATGCTGAAAAACGCACATGCGAATCGCTGTATGATAGCGACCATTGACGAAGAATTCATCAATGAGTTCACCTTCCGTATGAAAGCCTAGTTTATTATAAATATGGATAGCTTTGATATTTTCTTTATCTACGATTAGATAAAGTTTATATAAATTAAGTACAGAGAATGCATAGTCCATTGCTAGTTTTGCTGCTCGAGATGCAAAACCATGGCCTTGATACTTAGGCGCAATAATTATCTGAAACTCAGAACGGCGGTGAATATAATCAATTTCGACTAATTCAACTAAGCCGACTTTTTGGCTATCGTTTTCTACAATAAAACGTCGTTCAGATTGGTCATGAATATGTTTATCGTAAAGATCGCTCAATTCGACAAAGGCTTCATAAGGCTCTTCGAACCAGTAGCGCATCACGCTGGCATTGTTATCGAGTTGATGGATAAAGGGTAAATCTTCACGTTCAAGTGGGCGTAATCTAAATGCTTGTGTTTGCCCGGTTGTCATAAAACACCTCAATGTTGTTTAATCAATATACAGATTGTAGGCTCTGTAACCTGAAGCTAACTAATAAAGCTAAGTGGATTTATTTGCTAACTCAATAGGTAAGGATACCACTTATTTGCAATAAAATAATGACTCAAAGCAGAGAGTTTTTCTAATTGGCGAAGATTAATGCAGTTTATAAATCATCAAGAATCAACAAGAAGGGCAAAGATTTCTCTTTGCCCTTAAAAGTGTTTAACATTGCTATAGAGGACTATTCATTTATATAGCCTTGTGGTGATAAGCACACTCCATCTAGGTAAGCATGATTGTTGTTCATCACAAGACGTTCACTGATAAACCACTGTACGACGATAGGGTAGACGATGTGCTCTTGGGCTTTCACACGTTCAATTACTTCATCTTCTGTATCATTTGTATTTATTGGTACTTTGGCCTGCAAAATGACGGGACCACCATCAAGCTCTTCAGTGACAAAATGGACGGAGGTACCGTGTTCGATATCACCATTTTCTATCGCCTTGCGGTGAGTATGTAACCCTGGATACTTAGGTAATAGAGAAGGGTGAATGTTCAGCATTTTTCCAGCATAGTGTTTGACTAAATCCGCAGTTAAGATGCGCATAAAACCCGCAAGTACCACTAAATCAGGTTGATACTCATCTATTAATGTCATCAGTGCGCCATCATATTCTTCACGGCTGGCAAAAGGTTTTGCGCTCAATGATAAAGCAGGGATCTCTGCTTGTTGTGCACGAACTAGCCCATAAGCATCGGGCTGGTTGCTGATTACGGCGACAATTTGTGCCTGAAGATCCTGTTTAGTCGCTTCAATTAGTGAGTGCAAATTACTACCACTGCCAGAAATGAGAACAACAATCTTCTTCATTAGCGGATAACAACCTGCTCTTCACCTGCTGGTTGCTCAGCAATAGAACCGATTTGCCATGCCATTTCACCGAGAGAGTTAAGTAGTGCTAATGCCGGCTCCACTTCACTTTGTGGCAGAGCAATAAGAATACCGACACCACAGTTAAAGGTGCGGTACATTTCGTGACTGGTTACGCTACCTGCTTGCTGTAACCAATCAAAGATAGCGGGCCATTGCCAACTCTTTTCATCGATTTGTGCTTGAGTATTTTTAGGCAGTACCCGAGGAATATTTTCCCAGAAACCACCGCCAGTGATATGTGCGATGGCATGAATATCTGATTTCTCGATCAACTCCAGCACATTTTTCACATAAATACGCGTTGGGGCAAGAAGATGACCAGCAAGTGATTTTCCCTCAAGCAGAGTGGTTTCTGGGTTAGCTTTACTGACTTCTAGAATTTTACGAACTAATGAATAGCCGTTTGAGTGAGGACCACTTGAGGCAAGTGCTATCAGCGCATCGCCAGTACTGACTTTACTGCCATCAATGATTTCAGAACGTTCAACAACACCAACACAAAAGCCAGCAACATCATAGTCTTCACCATGATACATTCCTGGCATTTCAGCCGTTTCACCACCAACTAATGCACAACCTGATTGTTTGCAGCCTTCTGCGATTCCAGTGATTACGCTTGCTGCAGTATCGACATCTAATTTGCCTGTTGCATAGTAATCTAAGAAAAAGAGTGGCTCAGCACCCTGTACAATCAAGTCATTAACGCACATTGCGACAAGATCGATACCAATAGTGTCATGACGTTTTAAATCCATCGCGAGACGTAATTTAGTCCCAACACCATCAGTACCAGAAACTAAGACAGGTTCACGGTATTTTTGTGGCAGGGAACATAACGCACCAAACCCCCCTAATCCTCCCATTACTTCTGGTCGGCGAGTCTCTTTCACCACACCTTTAATTCGTTCAACCAATGCGTTACCTGCATCAATGTCAACACCGGCATCTTTATAGCTGAGAGAGGTTTTATCAGTCACTACGGCCCCCAAGGCGATTGCTTTTCGGAAAAATAAACTTCAATGTTAGCTATTCTAACAGGCAAAGCAAACGTTTGCGATAGCTTTATTAGTGAAATAGATCTAACATAAAAATGAGTTATTTCTGATTGTTTTGATATCAATCAAACTGATTCTAGTGGCAAGCTATATAAAAAGAGGTATAATCCCGCGATTTTTTTGTGTGCTGCCGTCTAAAATAGTAGGAGAATTCCATGAAGATCGTTGAGGTAAAACACCCTCTCGTTAAACATAAACTCGGCTTGATGCGAGACCATGATATAAGCACCAAACGCTTTCGTGAACTGGCATCAGAGGTTGGTAGCCTACTGACTTATGAAGCAACCGCTGATCTAGAAACTGAAAAAGTCACTATCGAAGGTTGGTGTGGTCCTGTAGAAATAGAGCAAATTAAAGGAAAAAAAATCACCGTTGTTCCAATTCTGCGTGCAGGTATCGGCATGATGAATGGTGTTCTTGATAGCATTCCAAGTGCACGTATCAGCGTTGTGGGTGTTTATCGTGATGAAGAGACCTTTAAGCCTGTTTCCTATTTTCAAAAATTAGTTTCAAACATTGATGAGCGTATGGCTCTTGTTGTTGATCCTATGTTAGCAACAGGTGGTTCAATGATTGCAACTATCGATCTGCTGAAAAACGCAGGTTGTAAATCAATTAAAGTATTAGTTCTCGTTGCTGCTCCAGAAGGGATTGCTGCATTAGAAGAAGCACACCCAGATGTTGAACTGTATACCGCATCTATTGATCAATATTTAAATGAAGACGGGTACATCGTTCCAGGGCTAGGTGATGCTGGCGATAAGATATTTGGTACTAAATAATAATTAGCCGACTTAGAAGTCGGCTTTTTTTTAATTAAAAAAACGCATTAAGGGGATGAATTAAAATGACACGTCGCACGATCAGTGTTGAAGAAAGGCCACCACTACTACAAACCATACCGCTTAGTTTTCAACATCTGTTTGCTATGTTTGGGGCAACAGTTATCGTACCGATTTTGTTTGGTGTTAACCCTGCAACCATTTTGTTATTTAATGGTATTGGGACATTGTTATATCTCTTTATTTGTAAGGGCAAAATACCCGCTTATTTAGGGTCAAGTTTTGCGTTTATTTCACCTGTTATGATTTTACTACCATTGGGTTATGAACTCGCACTCGGTGGGTTTATTATCTGTGGCGTGCTGTTTTGTATTGTGGCATTGATTGTGAAGGTAGCGGGGCGAGGTTGGATTAACGTTATCTTTCCTCCTGCAGCAATGGGAGCGATTGTTGCCGTCATTGGTTTAGAGTTGGCGCAAACCGCAGCCAGTATGGCAGGTTTACTACCTAAAGAAGGTGTGTCTGTCGATTCATCAACGCTGATCATTTCTATCACCACACTGTCTGTGACTATAGTGTGTGCGGTTGTGTTCCGTGGTTTTCTTTCTATTATCCCTATCTTAATCGGTTTCTTGGCAGGCTATGCATTATCCTATTTTATGGGTATCGTCGACTTTACTCCAGTTATCGAAGCACCATGGTTTGCAGTTCCTACATTTTATACACCACGTTTTGAGTGGTTTGCGATTTTAACTATCCTACCTGCCGCATTAGTTGTTATTGCTGAACACGTTGGCCACCTTGTGGTTACGGCGAATATTGTAGAGCGTGATTTGATGAAGAACCCTGGTTTGCATCGTTCTATGTTTGCAAACGGTTTTTCTACGGTTATTTCTGGATTTTTCGGTTCAACGCCTAACACCACATACGGCGAAAACATTGGCGTGATGGCAATCACTAAAGTTTACAGTACTTGGGTGATTGGTGGAGCAGCAATTATTGCCATTCTATTATCTTGTGTGGGTAAATTGGCTGCGGCTATTCAGTTAGTACCAGTGCCAGTTATGGGTGGAGTTTCATTATTGCTTTATGGTGTTATCGGCGCATCAGGTATCCGTGTTCTTATTGATTCGAAAGTTGATTATAACAAACCACAAAATTTGATATTGACTTCTGTAATATTGATTATTGGTGTTAGTGGTGCGGTGATCCATATCGGTCAAGCGGAGTTGAAGGGAATGGCATTAGCCACTATCGTCGGTATTGGAATGGCTCTATTCTTCCACTTTATTACTTTCGTTCGTCCAGAGAAGCAGTATATCACTTCAGAACTCGAAGAAATTGATACACATAACTCTAAAAAATAATGAATCTCCATATACCCGTCTAACTTCTCTGCTAGCGGGTATAAATTATTGTCAGAGTGATGAAAGCTTCGGCAGTTGAGTTTCTTCCTGTTCATCTAACCTTGTAATTTATGGTAAACTTACAGGTGATCATTGATTTGCACAGCCAGAGGTGCTTCTGAACACACCATCGCAGCTTTCACTACCACTTTATCTGCCCGATGACGAAATCTTTTCCAGCTTTTATGCAGGGGAAAATCAGGCGTTGTTATCTGCTATTAAACTCGCCATTAACCAACCACACGGCAGTTATATTTATTATTGGTCTCGTGAAGGGGGTGGTAAAAGCCATCTATTGCATGCGGCCTGTACTGAACTCTCAGAGCAAGATATGGCTGTAGGCTATGTTCCTCTGGATAAACGTGCCTATTTTGTTCCCGAAGTCCTTGAAGGCATGGAACATCTATCTCTTGTTTGCATCGATAATATTCAGTGTATTGCTGGTGATCCGGAATGGGAAATGGCAATTTTTAATCTGTATAATCGTATTTTAGAAATAGGGCGTACGTGCTTACTGATTACTGGCGATAGGCCTCCACGCCAAATTGATTTAACACTTCCGGATTTAGCTTCTCGACTTGATTGGGGGCAGATCTACAAACTGCATCCACTGAGTGATGAAGATAAAATTGGTGCGTTGCAGTTGCGTGCGCGAATGCGTGGATTTGAATTACCTGAAGATGTTTGCCGCTTTGTGTTAAAACGACTGGATAGAAAAATGGGCACGTTGTTTGATATTTTGAACAAATTAGATCATGCGTCTATCGTGGCACAACGCAAACTCACAATTCCATTTGTGAAAGATATTCTTAAATTGTAATAAATGGCAGCTAAAACTGTCATTTCGCGTTATTAAAACGTTAAATTGCACGTTGTTGATTAGCCTTAGCAACCTGAATCACATTGCTGCCTATGTTTTTCGAGTTGCTAATTTGTTTATTGCCTACAGGCATCTTGAATTATTTCTTGTGATAAGTTGATTTACAAAATCTCAAGCACTTGTTCAGGTGGCCGACCTAATTTCGCTTTATTAGCCTTAATAACAATTGGCCGCTCAATTAGTTTTGGATTTTCATGCATAGCGTTAATCAACTGATCTTGCGTTAATTTATTATCGATAAGATTTAATTCCTTAAAGAGTTCTTCCTTGGTTCGCATCAATTGACGCGCATCGCTGAATCCTAATGATTTTAAAAGCTGCTTAATATCAGCGATACTTGGTGGATTTTTCAAATATTCGACAATAGTGGGCTTTAGCCCTTTCGATTCGAGTAGAGCGAGAGTTTCCCGGCTTTTGGAACAGCGTGGATTATGATAAATCGTAATTGTGTCCGTCATGGTCATTGCTCCTTATGGCTTAGCTTTACTATCTCTTATTTGTAATTTTCTGAGCTCATCAATACGGGCGTCATAACGCAGTTGTTCATAACTTCCTAAACGACTTTGTCGGCTCGCATCGCTAAGATAATTAATGGCGTTGTCATAATCAGCTCGAAGTGCCATTGCTTCAGCATAAGCCGCTATCTCTTCAGCACGTTTACCTTGCTTGGCTGAGGACTCTGCCAACAAATTCCAGCCATTTAAATCGTCAGGATTGTTAAAGGCATACTTGTTGAGTAATGAGCTGGCCTCTGAAAACTGATTGGCATTTATTAACGCATTAGCGAGGTTAATTTGTAAAACAGGATCATTCGGCGTTTTTTTCAGCGCATTTTGCAAGCGAGTAACTGCTTTTCCAGCACGATTTTGTTCAATATCTAAATCGGTTAGGCTATCAATAAACCAAGGGTTATTTGGCTGTTTTTCAAGCAGTTCAGTGACTATTTTACTCGCTTCGGCGTATTTTTTATCTTGTGAAAGTTGTAAGGCTCGGCCATAATCTGCGGCAATTCGTTCTTGAACTGTACCTTTACTATAGTTTTCAATGATCTGGTCTAATACATGCTGTTGTCCAGTGGTATACATTGATAAAATACGTACTCGCGCTAGCATAAAATCTTCAGAAGAAGGCGCTACGACTTTAGGGTACTGATAAGAGCGGTTACGTGCATCAGCTAAACGGCTATCAGGTAATGGGTGAGTCAACAATATTTCAGGGGGCTTTGACATATACCGGGTCTGATCTGACATAACCTGCATAAAATCAGCCATAGCATGCGGGTCAAAACCGGATTTTTTTAAGGTTTGAAGCCCTATTCGGTCAGCTTCCTGTTCATTGGCTTGAGTAAAGCTAATTCTGCCTTGTTGAACACCTGCGAAGGTACCTGTTAGCGCTGCAAATCCAGCTTGTGGGTTTGCCATCACCAACAATAAAGAACCAATCGTGCCTGCAATTGCAAGCGGTGTTGTACTTTTTTGGTCTTCCATCATTCGAGCAAGATGGCGCTGGGTTACGTGAGATATTTCATGTGCCATAACAGAAGCGAGTTGGCTTTCATTTTGGCTGTACCTGAATATGGCGGAGTGGAGCACCACGTTACCGCCAAAGTATGCATAAGCGTTGATGTTTGGGTTATTGACTAGGTAAAATTTAAATGGTGTTTTGACTGAATCGGCATTTTTAACCAGTCTCATCCCAAGCTTATTTATATATTGATTGAGAAGAGGGTCATAAATCAATGGTGTACTAGCACGGATTTGCCGAGTGATAGCATCACCCATGATGATTTCTTGATTAATGCTCAATGTACCGCCCGCAGTTGTGCCGATATCCGGAAGGGTATCTTCAACTGCACTGTATGCAGGCAATATAGCGCCATTGATGCACGCTGTTATCAACAAAACCAGAAGTGGATTTTTCAGTTTTTTATTCATGAAACAATTGCATCCCGTACAACGATTAATTTTGAGATCAATCCATGATAGCAAAAGCTACCGTAAAGTCTTTTATTCGGTATAATTTTCGTTAATTTAGGAACTGTCTTTAAAGCATTAATTTTCAAGGAGCTCATAAATGCTGGAAATGTTATTACAATGGTATCGACGACGTTTTGCTGACCCACAGGCTGTTGCACTGTTTACTTTGCTCATCGCCGGATTCTGTATCATCTTCTTTTTCAGCAATATATTAGCTCCTTTATTGATGGCTATTGTATTGGCCTATTTACTTGAATGGCCAACGCATTTACTTGAACGGCTTGGCTGTTCGCGTGTTGTTGCGGTAAGTATCATTTTGACCTTGTTTGCGGGAATTAGTGCCATGGTTATTTTAATTATTGCACCAACTGCATGGCAACAAGGTTTAAATTTGGTTTCTGACCTTCCTAGCATGGTCACTCGTTTTAACGAGTTTGCTCAGAAATTACCAGAGCGTTATCCCGCATTAGTGGATGCGGGTATTATTGATATGATGGCTGATAATTTACGCAGTCGTTTATCAACAATGGCGGAATCAGTTGTTAAAGTCTCAGTTGCTTCATTGATCGGTATATTTACGTTGGCTATCTATGTAGTCCTTGTGCCACTCATGATGTTTTTTTTACTTAAAGATAAACAAAAAATTATTCGTAGCGTGCAAAAATTATTACCGAGAAACCGTTTATTAGTGGGAAAAGTGTGGTTGGAAATGAACCAGCAAATCACTAACTATTTACGAGGTAAAATCATCGAGATGGTTATTGTGGGTATCTTTACCTATGCAGGTTTTGCCTACTTTGATTTACGCTATTCTGTATTGTTATCTGTATTAGTTGGGATATCGGTATTAATTCCTTATATCGGAGCGGTGGCTGTGACAATCCCTGTTGTGATTGTTGCACTATTTCAATGGGGAATTGGCAGTGATTTTTGGTCACTGATTATTGTTTATCTTATTATTCAAGGATTGGATAGTAATGTGATTGTTCCATTATTGTTTTCTGAAGCTGTAAATCTTCATCCATTGGTGATTATGTTATCTGTCGTTATCTTTGGTGGTTTATGGGGTTTTTGGGGGGTCTTTTTTGCTATCCCATTGGCAACATTAATTAAAGCCGTAATTAATGCGTGGCCTGAAGATGTCATAGATAATAATTCGCCACCGCAATAGTGGAGGTCATATGCAAACAAGAATTGCGCTTCAACAAGGCGATATCACTAAAATAGCTGCTGATGCTATTGTCAACGCGGCCAATGGTTCGCTATTGGGTGGCGGTGGTGTTGATGGTGCGATCCACCGAGCTGGTGGGTCAGCAATACTAGATGAATACCGTCAAATTAGGGCAAGGCTGGAGGCTGCAATCCGGGTAATGCTGTGATAACAACTGGTGGGAAGTTGCCTGCAAAATATGTGATTCATACTGTGGGGCCGGTTTGGCAGGATGATACTCATGACGAAACGTCAATATTAGTGAAGTCATATCTATCTAGCCTAAAGTTAGCCAGCCAGAATCAAATTGAAACGATTGTATTTCCTAATATTAGTATGGGTATATATCATTTCCCAAAAGCGTTAGCGGCACGGATAGCATGTGAAACGGTGGCACGTTATTTAACTGATAATGCACTACCGAAGAAAGTGATTTTTGTCTGCTTTGACGATGAAAACTATCTCCTTTATCAACAACAACTGTAATTTTAGCCAAATTTTTCAGGCTATCAGTAAAATCAATGGGCTCAGTGAATAAGCTGAGCCTGAATTTAATGTGCTTTCTCTTTCAATAAACCAATATAAATTAGATCCCTTCGCTTTTAAATATTTTATAAATATTATCTTGATACATTACACTGATTATTCATGTATTTACTGAATAACTTCGATGAAAAGAGTCTGTCATGAACAATAAAACTAAAGTTACTTTCACTTATAGTGAAGGAAGTCTGACTGATATTCCGGGTATCACGGTAGGACATGCTCAGGATCAAGAAAAAATGACTGGGTGTAGCGTTGCCATATTCGAAAATGGTGCTATTTGCGGTGTTGATGTTCGTGGCGGTGCGCCGGGAACTCGAGAAATAGACCTACTAAGGCCCGAAAATGCTGTTCAACAAGTGCATGCGATAATGCTCAGTGGTGGTTCTGCATATGGGCTTAACGCATCGGGTGGGATTATGCAGTATCTTGAGGAATGTGGAAAAGGGTATGATCTCGATTTTGTGAAAGTACCGATTGTGCCAGCAGCAATTATTTTTGATCTCAACTTTGGTGATCCTAAAATCAGACCTGATCATCATATGGGATATTTAGCAGCAAAGAATGCTTCCAATTCCTCTACAATCAATGGTAATACAGGCGCTGGAACAGGTGCGACGATTGGCAAAATTTGTGGGTTCGACAAAGCAATGAAGGGGGGATTGGGAACAGCCACAGTAACCCTATCAACAGGGCTAATAGTATCCGCCATGATAGTTGTTAATGCGGTAGGCGAAATTCGAGATCCTTCAACAGGAAAGGTGATTGCAGGTGCTTGTGATAGTAAGGGTAACTTGTTGGATATTCAGGCAGAGATGATAGCATCAAGCGAGAATTTGAGAACGGATTTGGCAAATACAACGATTGGAATAATCTGCACAAATGCCGAATTGACTAAGGCTGAAATGACAAAAGTTGCTCAAATGGCACATGATGGCCTAGCCAGAACAATCTATCCTATCCACACGACAAGTGATGGGGATACTCTCTTTGCTGCAACTGTCGGAGGGATCAAATCAACTGTTAATATTGTAGGGCTTTTAGCCGCAGAAGTTGTTGCTTGAGCAGTACTTCGCGGAGTTTATACGGCAGAAAGCGCTCAAGGTTATAATTCTTTTAAGGAGTTTTAGATTCTTAAATAGAGATAAAAAGTATTGCCTGTTTTATCAGTAGATTGATGCACTACGACCAAATATTGTTGAAACTGATACATATATCAATAAATGTTTAAGAGCTACGCCTTAGTAAAACGATACTGCGGAGAAGGGAGAAAGGGTTGTGTTAAACAAAACAACCCTATCAAATTAGCTTAGGCGTGAGAGTTTAAGTAATCGAGCACAATTTCATGATGATTGCTGGTTTTAAAATTATCAAATACATGCTCAATATTTCCATTGGCATCGATAAGGAAACTGATGCGGTGGATACCATCATAAGTTTTACCCATGAATTGTTTTTCACCCCAAATACCAAATTGTTCACAAACTTGGTGATTTTCATCTGATAAAAGTGTGAAGTTCAGCATTTCCTTTTCAGCGAAACGAGCCAATTTTTCTGATTTATCTGTGCTGATACCTAAAACTTCAACTCCCTTTTGTTTGAGAATATCCATTTCATCGCGCAGGCCGCATGCCTGAACGGTACACCCTGGGGTCATAGCTTTAGGATAAAAGTAAACTAATACGCGTTGACCCTGATAATCTGAAAGATTGATGGTTTCACCATCTTGGTCAGAAAGGCTGAATTGAGGTGCCTTGTCACCGGCTTTCAATGGGTTCATTACATACATCTCCGTTAACTTTGCATTTTTGGATTATTCACAATACTTATGTTGCCTGTGGCGTTGAGTATTGTACATAGTTGTTTAAATTTATTCTTTATAATTATGCCATTATCATCCAAAGGATGATGCGCAGTGATTTGAATTCCAAGCTGAGCTGGCATGTCATTATTTGCTGACTGTGTTTTTGACACGAGTTCTGCAATGTTACAGTGCTGGGTGGTGAATAAATTAGTAAATTGCTCTACGATGCGAGGTGCATCATCAACCATCACATTGACAGTGATTGTTGATGGGTAATCCGTTGTTTGGACGCTTTGAGTGCGTTTCATTACGATAAGTAGTTCGAGTTCTGCACCTTTGAGAGGAAGGGTCGCTTCGATTTGTGCGATCGAGTTCCAGCTTCCGGAAAGCATCATAATGAAAGTGAACTCTTTACCAAACATGGCTAAACGACTGTCCTCGATGTTGCAATCACATTCGCTCACAAGGCGTGTAATCGTATTTACAATGCCCGGACGATCTGTTCCTAGTGCCGTAATCACAAGAAATTGCTGTTCTGTCTTAAGCAAAGTCTATTCCTTATTTCTTATTATGCAGATTCACTCTGTAACTTAGGTAATTCAAGCGTGAAAATTTGCTTGTTGATACTGGTAAGGAAAACATAAAAATAGGAATCTGCCAAGTGCGCTTATTCACTCTTGCGAAGAATGATAGAGAATTATTACTTCTATTTAAGTTAATCATGGCGATATTAACAAAATTCATTAAAAACCTGCGTTTGGATGGTTTTCTTCTTTGATATGAAAACGTACCATGGAGTCTACATAATTTAAGGGGTATTGGTATGTCTCATTCAAACACAAACTATAAAGAATTTTTAACAGGTAGCATTGTTGCTGTCATCACACCAATGGATACGAAAGGGCGTTTGGATAAGCAAAGTTTAAAGAAATTAGTCGAATACCATATTGAAAGCGGTACCTCTGCTATTGTGTCGGTTGGGACAACTGGTGAATCAGCCACTTTGAATCATAAAGAACATATTGATGTGGTTCGTGAAACACTTGAGCTGGCAGATGGGCGTATTCCAATTATTGCTGGTGCAGGTGCCAATGCAACTGCAGAAGCTATATCACTCACTCAAGAATTTGAAAAATCAGGTGTTGTGGGTTGCCTGACAGTCACACCTTATTATAATAGGCCTTCACAAGAAGGCTTGTATCAACATTTTAAAGCAATTTCAGAAAACACAAGCTTGCCTCAAATTCTCTATAATGTACCATCACGTACTGGCTGTGATTTGTTACCTGAAACGGTGGGTCGTTTAGCAAAATTGGCTAATATTGTTGCAATTAAAGAAGCAACAGGGAACTTAGCAAGGGTTCACCAAATCAAAGAACTGGTTGATGATAATTTTGTTCTGCTCACAGGTGATGATGCAACCGCACTCGACTTCATGCAATTAGGCGGAAAAGGTGTAATTTCAGTGACTTCTAACGTTGCTGCCGCACAAATGGTAAAAATGTGTGACTTAGCGCTTGCGGGCAAATATACTGAGGCTCGTGAATTAAACAAACTCCTGATGGGTTTACATCAGCAGTTATTTGTTGAGCCTAATCCAATTCCAGCGAAATGGGCTTGCCACCGCCTTGGTCTGATCTCCGACGATACATTACGGTTACCAATGACACCGTTAACAGTATCAGGCCAACAAAAAGTGGAAGAGGCCCTAAAATTCGCTGGGCTACTGTAAAATTTAGGAAATTTTAATGGCAACATTATTGCAAAAATCGAAGGTTATGAAGGTTGCTGGCCTGTCACTTGTTGTGTTACTGGCAGCCTGCTCCAGCGATCAGCGCTATAAACGTCAGGTCAGCGGTAACGAAGAATATCTCGATGCCGCGCCATTGAAAGTGTTGAATGTACCTCAGGGAATGACGTTACCACTGCAAAATGGTGAATACGAAATCCCTAAAATCACCTCATCAGGTTCGGTAGGTAAAGCACTTGATATTCGTCCTCCAGTACTGACTATTTCGCAATTAGCGGGTTCACGTACTGAAGATAGCGCAGAAGCAAGCCGTTTGTTGCTTGATAATACACCTGAAAATAGTGCACTGTGGTCTCAGGTGACGATGATTTTGGAACAACGCAATATTCCGGTTTCATCTAAAGATGACGGTTCTCGCTCGATTGAAACTAATTGGGTTAAATGGGATCGTGCCGATGAAGATATTCCAGTAGAAAGTCGTCATAAAGTGACTGTGCAGCCGCAAGCAGGCATGATTGCACTGACAGTAACTAATTTAGGCTTGCGTCAAGGTACTGAAACAATTACCGATCAAGCTGAGATTCAGCGTTATAACAAATTACTGTTAAACGAATTAACCGATAATTTGTATGCGCTGCGTGATACCTCCAATAAAAATAGTTTTCAGAATGCATATGGCATCATTGATGTTCAAACAGGTAGTGATTCGACAGGCTTACCAGTTGTTATCGTTCGTGCGCCATTTGATGCTGTGTGGGAACGTCTACCACATGCGTTCGAAAGCGTTGGAATGAAAGTGGGTGATCGTAGCCGTTCAAGTGGTTCTGTTGTTGTCACTTATAAGGGCTTAAGTAGCTCAGAATGGCAAGATTTAGGTATTGATGATCCATCAATTCCTGAAGCAGATTATAAAGTTCAAGTGGGTGATTTAAATAACCGTAGTAGCTTACAGTTTATTAACACCAAAGGCGTACCATTAACTCAAAAACAAAATGATGATATGGTTGCTGTATTGAAAGCCGCTTTCAGTAAAGTTAGCAAAAAGTAATCGCTTGATTATAAAAAAGCTGTAACTCTCAAAAGTTACGGCTTTTTTTGTTATTTATGACCCGTCCTAAATAAGGTTGACACTTTTCCAACTTAAAATTGGAAAGCGCAATGAAACCAACAAGTAAACGAACTCAATGTGATTATTCCCTAGCCTTTAAATTGGCGGTCGTTGACCAAGTAGAAAAAGGCGAATTCACCTATTAACAAGCTCAATATCAATATGGCATACAAGGTCGTTCTACCGTTTTGGTTTGATTCGTAAGCATGGTAGATTAGACTGGTCGAAAGATACGCCCAACGCTCTTTATAGAAGTGATGCAATGATCCAATTTTCTGAGCAATAAACACCTGAACAATGCATTAAAGCGCTCGAAAAAGAACTTGAAGAAGCTCAGCTTAAATCCGATTTTTATGAAGCCGTTGTTAAAGTCATGGATAGCGATTTTGGAGTCCGCTTGTCAAAAAAGCGCAAAGCCGAGTTATTGAAGAAAAAACGGTTGAAAGACTCACAATAACGACCGCATCTCGCTTCATGAAAATTAGTCGGCAAGCCTATTATAAACGCCAAGAAACGTCTGAAAAACGAAAAAAAACAGATGCCATTATTGTCGTTGCGGTTAAAGGTGAACGCGTTTTTCAACCCAGATTGGGGGGACGCAAGTTACATTTTATTTTAAAACAAAAATAATTGGTTATTGGCCGAGACCGACTATTTTCTTTATTGAAAGAACATCGGTTACTTGTTCCTACTAAACGCGCTTACCATCGAACAATATTAAGCCATCATCGTTTTCATCGTCACCAAACTTAATTAAATCCGGATTTATCCCCACACAACCATCTGTTACCTTAAGAAAGGCCTTTAATTCGAGCGAAAATTGACCTTCAAAGGTTAACAGCCTTAGTAAAACATCATTTATTTATAAAGCTAAAAAAGCTTGAGAGTCGATTTATAATGGAAGCGGATTACAGGTAGATTGAGGGTAAGTGGATATTATTTACACCTCGTTTCATTAATTGTTCTGCAAACGTATCGATTTGTTGTTTTTTAGCGCTTTGCCACTGATCTGCGCTACCTGTAACCCCATGCGTTTGAAATGCATTGATTTTTATTCGGACACGCTTGGGTAACGAGATAAGTAATTTGCTGAGAGGATCAATATATTCCAGATAATCAGTTTGTTCAGGTATATAAAGTAACCGTACTTCATAAAGCTTATTATATGTAGCCAACAATGAAATCGTCTCTAGAACTTGTTGATTATTTTTACCGGTTAATACCCGCGATCGCTCAGGTGACCAAGCTTTCAAGTCAATCATTGCGCCATCCATTACATCGAGTATTTTATACCAGCCTGTTTGGCTCAAATAACCATTGCTATCGATAAAACAGGTTAAATGCTGTAGAAGAGGATGCTGTTTTATAGCGGTAAATAGCGCTTTAATAAAAGGGAGTTGCTGAGTCGCTTCACCCCCACTAACAGTAATTCCTGTTAAAAAAATGCGGTGTTTCTCAATTATATTCAGTGTTTGTTCAATATTGTATTGATAGGTCATAGGACTTGCATTGATGGTACATGTTTGCAAGCAAGTATCACATTGTTGACAAAGATCAGCTTGCCAACTGACTTTATCATCATTAATAGAGAGAGCACTATACGGACAAGTGATAACGCAATCCCCACAATGATTACACAGAGCCATTGTATAGGGATTGTGGCAATTCAAGCATCGAAGGTTACAGCCCTGTAAAAATAAGACTAAGCGATTACCCGGGCCATCAACGCAAGAAAACGGTAAGATTTTATTTATTGTAGCGCATCGATTGTTCACGGCTGATAACTCTTGGTTGGCGATCTAAAATATGGCAATTTTCTGCTGCTTCATCGCCTAACCACGTGGTATTCAAACGTGAGCCTTCAGCTTTAAATTTTTCGATATCAGAGAGCCTTACCATATAGCCTGTCACGCGTATCAAGTCATTGCTGGAAACGTTCGCAGTAAACTCTCTCATGCCATATGCGAAAGCCCCTTTACACAGTTGAAGAAGTGCTTGAGGATTTTGTTTTATAGTTTTATCAACAGTCAAAATATCGCTCACGCTAGAGAGATAGTAACGATGGTGTGGGGCGACAGTAATAATATGATCAACCGGATTCGGCTCTGATCCATAAGGAATACGCACTCCAGGCGTGGTATTTTTATCAGAGCTGATGCCCGATTGAGCATGTAGCATGGCTTTATGATGAAAACCATAAATTACTGGGGTTGTATTGACATAGTCACTCAGCTGCGCACTGATTTAATAGGATAGGAAGAGTGCTTGAGAATTTGGCGCGTAGGAGGCATGACAGCCATTTTTTTCCATCAGAATATTAACTGCTTCCGCCATCCCAAAAATACCAAACAACGGGGTGAAGCGTTCTGGCTGGATAAGATCTTCAAGGACAAGGAAGCTAGTTTGAAAAAAGTTTGATTCTTCATATAAAAAAGTAGTTCGGCGCTCGATAAGCTCCATTTGATAATGGCAATATTTGGGCAATTGATGAGTTAAAAAATCTTCACTATTGAGACTTCTGAGTGCAACTTCACGCAAATTAATTCGAGAGAGCGTGCTACCGCCACCACATAAAGGCAGGGAGTTATAGCAGCTAACGACACCGTAGCCTTGATCATCAAATGCAGCAGTATGAATAACATCATTAGCAATGTGCGGTTTGCTGCACTCACAAATATTTTCAATTGCTTGTGAAAATAGTGATTCTGGTGTTTTATCTGAATGATACATGAAGGTCAAATTTGGGGCGACTTGCTTCAGCTCTACATCAATTTTGAGTATTAAACGGCAGATAATTGAATCTTCGGGGCCAATATTGGCATGCATAAATGCATCGGGCAATGTTCTATCGAGCATGGCCCAAAAATGTTTGAGTTTTCGATATAACTGCTGTTCGGTCTGCTCTTTAACATAAGGCATAAGTAATTTATCAAGATAACCCAAGAATACAGGGAGTCCAGTAACAGACGGAACATGGTGATAAAGGATCATCAACATATTAAGAGCATCATCAAAATCTTCAGCGGGGTCCAGCTCGAGATACGCGGAGCCATTTTTTAAGAATCGCTCATAATTAGGTAAAACATAACGAGGTTTATAAGGAGCATGGCCTTCGTACATGTCACAGATGATACGCTCGTTTAAGGCTTGTTCGGTTTCTGAGCTAAGTGCCAAATAGGGAATATTATTTTCAGCTTCTAAAGACAAAAAATGTGTTTTTTGTTTTGGTGATAAATTTTTATCCGTAGCAATTTTCAAGCAATGAGCTTGATAAGCGGTTAATGGGGAATTACGTTTCATCTTCAATTATCCTATCTGATAAACAAATCATTAGGTTGCTAAAGCGCAACACAAAAACTGCTGAGTGCTACGTTCAAGAGGATGCTCAAATAGCCTCTAGTTAGAACTGGGATCTCGATTCTCAGGGATATGTTTTGTGATGTAATCGCAATTGGGTTGATAATGGCTTGATTAAAATCAAGTAAAGGTAGTTACTTCCAAAAAGATGTAAAATTTGTCGTGCCAGTCATGCATTCGAATTTTTATAGCTAAAAAAAAGCCTTTTATCGTTGACAAAAGTATTAATATGAAAGAGTTACAAATTTAAGTCTTTAATGATGGCGGCCCAAAATCAATATAAAGCTATCTAAATAAATGGTAAAAAAATCAGTGTCTATATCTAAGTAATCGTTTGCGTCCGCGCATGAATTTTATTATCATGATCAGCAATGATAGATAAAATATTGAATATCAGCTAGTTAGCTTTTCAAGTCTAAAATTAAAGTAACTTACTGAAACAGAGCAGAAAAGTAACAATGAACCGCCTCTTTTAGGGCTTTCTACTGTTACTTATCTGAATCTGCCGGTGCTATTTTGCAGGTTGAATCCTAATTGAATAATCACATCTCTGGAGTGTGTAAGATGCAAAAAAAAGCTGAGTTGTATCGTGGTAAGGCAAAAACAGTCTATACCACTGAGGATCCTGACCGTTTGATTCTGGAATTCCGTAATGATACATCAGCACTCGATGGTGAGCGCATCGAGCAATTCGAGCGTAAAGGGATGGTAAACAACAAGTTTAACCATTTTATTATGAGCAAGCTGGAAGAAGCAGGCATTCCAACACAAATGGAAGCATTGTTATCTGACACTGAAGCATTAGTCAAAAAATTAGAAATGGTACCGGTAGAATGCGTTATTCGTAACCGCGCAGCAGGTTCTTTAGTTAAACGCCTAGGTGTTGAAGAGGGGCTAATTTTAAACCCACCACTATTCGACTTGTTCTTAAAAGACGATGCGAAGCACGACCCAATGGTTAACGAGTCATATTGTGAAACTTTCGGTTGGGTGAATAAAGAAAACTTGGCTGAAATGAAGCGCTTAAGCTATAAAGCAAACGAAGTACTATCGAAAATCTTTGCGGATGCAGGGCTTATTTTAGTCGATTTTAAACTCGAGTTTGGTTTATTTAATGGCAAAGTGGTTCTTGGCGATGAGTTTTCTCCAGATGGTAGCCGTCTGTGGGACAAAGAAACAATGAATAAAATGGATAAAGACCGTTTCCGTCAAAGCTTAGGCGGTTTAATTGAAGCTTATGAAGAAGTTGCTCGCCGCATTGGTGTTAATTTAGACTAATTTATTTGGTTTTATGATTTAATATGAGGCGGGAAATATTACGTTCCCGCTTTTTTTGAATTTTCGTCACAATATATGCAAGTGAATTCAATAAAAAGCCACCGTTTAAAGGATGGCTTGAAAGAAAGCCGGTATTGATAACTAAGGCAGATAGTACTGAACACCAATTTTAATTAAATCCCGACCTTGGGATTTACGGTGCTTATTAGTATCTCTTAAAGAGTAAATACAGCCACAATATTCTTGTTGGTAAAACTGTTCACGCTTGCTGATCTCAATCATTCGTGCTGAACCACCTTTTTTACGCCAATTATATTCCCAATAAACCATATTAGGATAAGGCGCAACAGCTCGAATTCCGCAGTCATTAATTTGTTGCATATTCTTCCAGCGAGAAATCCCGAGCGAACTTGATATCACAGAGAAGCCATTTTCAGCGGCATATAGGGCAGTGCGTTCAAAACGCATATCGAAGCACATTGTACAGCGAACTCCTCGCTCGGGCTCTTGCTCCATCCCTTTTGCTCTATCAAACCAATTATCGGTATCATAATCAGCGTCAACAAACGGAATATTGTGCTTCTTAGCGAAGCGTATATTTTCTTCTTTGCGGATCAAATATTCTTTTTTAGGGGGAATATTCGGATTATAGAAAAAATCGTATAATTAACGCCCGATTCTTGGAGTGCTTCCATTACTTCACCAGAGCAAGGCGCACAGCATGAATGAAGGAGTAATTTATCAGCATTTGCAGGTAATGTGAGTTGTTCTCTCATCGTTGTCATTTTAAGCTCTTTTAAATTTACGCTTTTTACAAGTATAAGATAACGCTCACGAAAAGAAAGTTGCTTCTTTCGAGCAATTATTTTTTTGAACGGAAACTAACCTTTATTCATCAGGTGGTTATATGTAAATACGTTAAATTGCTACTCATAGGATGAAATTTTATTAGTATGTTCACACCCGAATTGCATCCCTTTTTATGCAATTCGGAATGTTTTTGCGGTTAACTATTTGGAATTAAAACGGCTTGGTTATAAACTTTTCAGCCCACTGTTTTGGATCACTTTCTAATTCAAGATTAAGCGCATGACTTAATGAGAAGAGTGTGGGGGCTGGTAGTACTGTGTCAGGTTGTAAATCAGGGTGAAGTAAAACAGTTTCAGGCGCGCCATCATCAATTAATTTTCCTGCCGATAGATGAATAACGCGCTCGAAATGGCGAGCAACAAAATCAAGGTCGTGGCTGATAGCAAATATAGCGGTACCCACTGCTCTTTGCATTTCCAGCCAATGCTCAAAACATTCTAGCCAATGCGCATCAAAATCACGGCTAGGTTCATCGAGAAGTAAGATTTTAGGCGCAATGGCACTGAGGCTGGCTACTGCAACCATTCGTCGTTGACCGGTATTTAAATCAAGAGGATGTGTGTCAGCAACATCGAGCAAACTACAGATTTCAAGCGCTTCTAATGTCCGTTGCTCAATCTCATGCGAAGGTAGTTTTTGGCGGCGAAGACCAAATGCAACTTCATCTTTTACGCTACTGTAAAAAACTTGTTTTTCAACTTCTTGAAACAATACACCAATATGACTAGCCCGTTGTGCTGCTTTATACTGAGAAACCTTATTTCCATTAAGCTTAACGTCACCGTGAGTTGGATGTAATAAACCTGCGGTAAGGCGTAACAGCGTCGACTTACCCGCACCATTATCGCCAACTAGAGCAACCCATTCACCTGCAGCGATATTCAAAGAAAGCTGAGAAATAGTCTCTTGAGCAGCATTAGGCCAACAGTAGGAAATATTATCGAGGTGTAGCATGATTATCCTTAAACGCTTGAAGCAACGCATCGTCATCACTTGGAATGGCAGCTTTCCAATTATTTTGGCTCACTAAGTGGCCAAGCGCTCGCCAAGCATCAGGCATATTGATGGTAGACTGAGTAGATGAAAATACGGTTGCTCTGTCACCGCTAGCGATAATTTTTCCTGCTTCAAGTAACATCAATTGGTCACAAAAGCTGATTGCTGGGAGAAGGCTGCGCTCAAACAAAATGACACTACAGCCTGTTTGTAGCGAATATTGTTTGAGCTGAACTAACAGTGTATGAGTTGCTTTGGGTGTCAAACGACTGAAAGCTTCATCTAATAATAAGAGGTTAGGGCGCATTGCAAGCGCGCTGGCTAATACGACTCGTTGTGCTTCTCCCCCAGAAAGTGTCACAGGATGTCGATGACGTAATTTTTCACAGTTGGTCAAGGCGATAGACTCATTAACCCGTTGTCTAATTTCTTCTTCAGATAATCCTAGGTTTTCGGGGCCAAAGGCGACTTCATGTTCAACACTAAAAGTGCACCCTGATAGTTGAAGCTGAGGGGATTGTTGTACGAGCTGGCGATGAGCACTGAGTGTAGCGAGTGAACCTTCGGATATAGGTTGCGAAAACACCTCTGCAGTGCCATCTAATTGTCCAATTAATAGCTCAGGTAACCAACCACACAGAAGCTGTGCTAGGGTACTTTTACCACTGCCATTGCCACCTAACACTGTTAACCACTCGCCAGCGGCTAACTGGATGTCAACCGGGCCAAGTGAAGCGGATTCCATGCCTTTTGGCGTGAAACCCATTTTCTGAAAATTCACCACCACCAGCGGATCCCTCCTTCGATTAAAATCACGATTAAAATGCCATAACGTGAAATAACCTGAAAACCAGAGTCTTCTGGAGCATCTAACGTTGTGCGCTTAGCAGCAGTGCGGAAACCACGCATATCAAGTGCAGCACCTCGAATGGCGAGATCACTCAACGCCTGCGTAGCGAGAGGTAAAAGTAGTGCGGGTAATGAGGTGAATCTTTGCCAAATATTTCCATCAAAGGGTACACCTCTAGCAAGCTGTGCTTCTTTAATACTATTTAATTGCTGACGTAGTTGTTCCAAAAATAATAAAGGTCCGGCTAATAGATAGGAAAAACTTACGGGTAATCGACTTGCTAATAGTGCTCGAATAAATTTTTCTGTCGGGACAAATTGCAGCCATAACTGAGCACCACTGATGATAGTTAATAACCGAAACCATAAGGCCAGCGCTTTTTCTTGTTGAGTATGGATCGCGACCTCTCCGGTAATCCAATAAGTTAACCACCCACTATGAATAAGCCAAAGTCCTGCCGCCATTGGTAGCATAAACCAAGCCACAAAACGCCATCGATAGCGTGAGGCCCTCCATATTAGTAAAGCCATAAATGTTACCAGGCTGATGATAATTAACGGCCAGCTAAAGGGTAATAACACAACAGATGCGCTGAGCCAAAACCATAACGTCAGCGAGGTAAAAGGGTGCATGCTTATCGTACCTGCGCCATATTCGGGAAGTTTCTCTGTGCACGCTGTGGTAAACGACGAACAAGTAGCCATGCAATTAACGCTGACAGTATTTTGTCTGCGAGATTTGCGCCTAATACGGTAATTGCAACGGATTCAAGCAAGTTATCACCAACCGCATGAAAGTAAGCAACGAAGAAATCAGCACCACTACCTGTCGTGCCTGCGAATAAATAGGTGCGAATAGGGACAGCAACGAGCATTAATGCAAAGGTGATGACGACACCAGAAAGAATGACTCGTGGAAATGTGCGAAAACCACCCGCACGAGCAAGCAAGCCTGCACTAAGACCAATCATCATCGCGACCGGCGCAAAAGCTGCAGCAATAGGACCACTGAGTAATCCCCATAATAAATTAGTTAATAAACCCGTAAATAATGCGACCCACGGTCCTGCTAAAAGTGCACAGATTAAGGTACCAATAGAATCGAGAAATATTGGCAATTTAATCATGGAGCTTATTTGTCCACCTAGCATATTAATGGCAATAGAAAAAACAATCAGTACCAAAGTACGACTGGAAATGAGAGGTGATTTTGTCATGACGATATCAATCCTTAGAAAATAAAACGAGAAAGTTAAGCTTGCTTAGTGTTGCGAGCAGTAGGAACCAGTTCTTCATAAGTAGAAAGTTCGCAATACTCACGGGAGAAACTGATATCGTCTAATTCACCAATGATTAATTCTAGAGTAGTCCTTACAGTGCAACCTTGCATCATATGACCACCTTGCATGTGACCATTTTCATCAGAGATTGCTAGATGCAAGTGTTCGCCTTCAGGATCTAAGGTTCCTATGAGTGACACTATCTCATATTTACCCGCCATTTCTTGAGTGCCTTCACGGCCAGCAAAACGCAGGCTTACCTGCGTTAAGCTGCCAACACATCCAGCAATAAATGCGGCCTGTAAATTATTTTGTTCAACATATTTTCGCAGTGTTGGAATAACATCTTCACCTGGGCGTAAACGAAGCGCTAGATAGCGCGCATTCGAGGTGGGAAATAAAGGTAAACTCATTCTTATTATCCTAAAATTATTAGTGAGTTGAATATGACACGGCTTATCCATTGGTAGAAATGCTGTAAAGTAATAAGGTATAGTAATTTTATATAGATTAATCTCTATTATTGTAAGTGACAATAATAGAGATATCATTGATGAAGTGTTTTCTATTGATCATTCGATTAAAATGACACTCAATTTCTATTTGTCGATACAGAGTCAGTTGTAAAAAGGTTATCTACTTCATACGCAAGGGTAAAGTGTCGATAATGGGTATTAACTCAATTTTGCAGAATGGTTTAATGGTGTTTATGAGTAAACAATGGCGATATCTAACTAAAAATAATTGAACAAATTTTGCAGATTTTAGCAGTAAACTGTGATGAAACCTTGAATAGGTCAAGATAGATGTGGGTAGCTCACGAAGCTATCTTGAAATATGAAGAGAATTAACAGTTTATTGACTCATTAAAGAGGTGACTATGCGTTGGCAGAATCGTCGTCGTAGCGACAACATCGAGGATAGAAGGTCTGATAATTCATCTAGTGGCTTTGGTAACTCTGGAGGGGGAATGCGGATCCCTCTTCGGGGGAAAAGTGGCGTGGTAATTTTAATTGTTATTGTTGTCGCGGGCTATTATGGCATTGATCTTACTGGTTTAGTAACCGGTGAACCCATCGGCACAACTAGCCAACAAAAAACTCAAAATAGACAGCTTAGTCCACAAGACGAACAGCTCGCTGATTTTACTTCGGTCATGCTTGCCTCAACAGAGGATGTCTGGCAGTCAGAATTTAATAAATTAGGAAAGCAGTATCAGCAACCGACATTGGTCATTTACCGCAATGGAACGACAACGGCTTGTGGGCAAGGTAAAGCCTTTATGGGGCCATTTTATTGTCCCGCAGACAGTAAAGTGTATATCGACCTCTCTTTTTATAATGATATGAAAACAAAGCTGGGTGCTGGTGGTGAATTTGCTCAAGGTTATGTTGTGGCTCACGAGATTGGCCATCATGTCCAACACTTGTTAGGTATTGAGCAGCAAGTGAGAAAACAGCAGCAAGGCATGAATCAAAGAGATGCCAATAAGCTTTCAGTGAAACTGGAGTTACAGGCTGATTGCTTTGCTGGAGTTTGGGGACATAACATGAATAAAGAAGGCATTTTGGATGACGGTGACCTTCAATCGGCATTAAATGCAGCTCAAGCTATTGGTGATGATAGATTACAGCAGCAAAGCCAAGGGCGAGTGGTTCCAGATAGTTTTACACATGGGACTTCGGAACAGCGTTATTTTTGGTTTAAAAAAGGTTTTGAAACGGGCGAATTGAACAGTTGTAATACGTTTGCTGCTAAAAGTTAATTTAAGGCTGGTTATGCGATTAAGTCATAGTGTTAGTGGTGCAATACGAACCTTTAGTTATTTTATGGCTAGTGGTTCGCATTATATGTTGGAAGGTGTTGATTATTTATCGCTATACGGCGAAGAGCCAAGTGCAATTGAACAGGCATATGCCATTCTTATTAATACATTGGAACTTGATAGTGAAGGTAATGTATTAAATTTTATTCATGCGCAAAAAAGAGCAACAGATTATATCCGAGCCTATTGTGATGCATCGTATCAAATCGAACCACCTTTGGAAAATTGGGAAGTTGAATTGTATTAAGTTAAAATAATGCTCTAATATCAACTTGTTATTCTTTTTTTTGATTGGTAGTGACCGGCTTTTAAAAAACAGAGAATTTGATTTCGTTGGCAAATAAGATAAAGGTTATTTGCCGAATATCTAAGTAATTGCGAGTGGTTAGGTTTGCTTCTTACGCTGCGAGCCAATAATATGAACCATCATTATTTTATTTTTGCTGATTGTGTAAGACAGCATGTAGTATAGGGAATATGCTATGAGTCAAGTCGATCCGACCTTGATAATTTTATTGGTTTTAGCAGGACTTGGAATAATCAGTCATAATATGACAGTGACTTTAGCAATGTTATTTTTACTTGTGGTCCGAATTACCCCATTAAATAATTATTTTCCGTGGGTGGAAAAGTATGGATTGACGGTAGGTATTCTCATATTAACGATAGGTGTGATGGCACCAATTGCTAGTGGTAAAATTTCGGCAAATGATGTTTTAGGCTCGTTTTTAAATTGGAAATCTATTCTTGCTATCGTCATCGGTATTGCCGTTTCTTGGCTTGGAAGTCGTGGTGTTACATTAATGTCTCATCAACCTTCAACGGTGGCAGGTCTACTTGTTGGAACCGTCATCGGTGTTGCCCTGTTTCGAGGCGTGCCCGTTGGACCACTTATTGCTGCGGGGATCCTGTCATTACTGATTGGTAAATCTTAGTGAATATATGAATTACTCACTCCCAGAAATATGTGCCCAATTAAGTGATTCAGGCTATCGACGGCTATTAGTCCTATCCGGCGAAAACCAATGGATAGAAAATATGCTTGATGATATTCAATCAGGCATTTTAGGTGACTGGCTCACGTTATCAACGATTATCACCGGCGCAATGCCTGCTAATAAAGCTCATTTATTATTGGGCCGAGAGTTTTTGCATGCAGTTTTTGATGCAAGAGAAGGGTTTCATAGCGAAGCTTTAGCGATGCTAGCAGGCACATTAAAAGCAGGTAGCTTACTTGTTCTATGTACGCCACCCCAAAATCAATGGGCACAAACGCCGGACATAGATAGTGCACGTTGGAATGAGCAGTATGGCATTATTCCTACCCCTAACTTTGTACATCATTTACAGCGAATAACGCAATCACAACCAGATGTTCTGATTTGGCAACAAAATAGTCATTCACAGTTTTCATTCCTGTCCGAAACTCCGCATTGGCAGCCACCATTGGGGAAGGCCACGTCAGCTCAGCAGCACGCATTAAATCAATTATTATCTGCAAAACAAGGTGTTTGGGCCGCGATAGCACCACGAGGCCGAGGGAAGTCGACACTTGCCGGCATGCTAATTCAGCAGTGGCAAGGTGAATGTTGGTGTAGTGCACCCACAAAAACTGCGACGGAAATTCTCGAAAAATATGTGGGTCAACCTCTGATATTTTGGGCACCAGATGAATTATTGCGCCATTGTAAGAATGGTGGAGAGATTACGGCAGATTGGTTAATTATTGATGAAGCTGCTGCGATTCCAACCTATATTTTACGGCAGATAATTGATTATTTTCCTCGGGTTTTATTGACGACCACAGTCGATGGTTATGAAGGAACAGGCCGTGGTTTTATCAATAAGTTTTGTGGTCAACTTAATGATTTTACACGGCTTGAGTTAGTTGACCCCATTAGATGGGCAGCGAATGATCCCCTGGAAAATTGGCTTAATCAGGCATTGCTACTACAAGAACCCGAGATAGTTTGTGAATATCACTCATCATGGGAAATATTGTCAACCACCCAGTTAGCACTGGTGAATGACCCTATACAATTAAATGATTTTTATGGACTTCTCACGAGCGCCCATTATCGAACGTCGCCCCTTGATCTACGCCGCTTACTGGATGCCAGTCGCCAACAGTTTATGATGGCGAAATCTGCGTCTCAGCTGATGGGTGCATTGTGGATGGTTGAAGAAGGTGGATTGGATCACACACTCAGTTGGCAAATTTGGGCAGGTATGCGTCGTCCGAGAGGAAATCTCATCGTGCAATCCCTTGCTGCACATAGCTATTTTCCTTTTGCTGCTCAAATGAAATCTCTACGAGCAATGCGTATTGCCGTTGAAGCTTCGTATCGTCGTCAAAAAGTTGGATTGAAGTTGCTTGAAGCACAAAAACAGCAAGCAATTTCACTTGAAATGGATTTTTTATCGGTGAGCTTTGGGTTAACACCTGAGTTGCTGGCTTTTTGGCAAAAGGCAGGCTATAGGTTAATTCGAGTGGGAAGTCACTTAGAGGCAAGTAGTGGCTGCTATGCAGCGATGGCTATTTTGCCATTATCTGCACCAGCAAAACGTCTCTGTGAACGAGCCGAACAATTGTTGTCACGGGATCTTTTTTGGCGCAGTGACTTAGATGAGTTTAATTTAAAGAGTAGAAATGAACAAAATTTAACCGATGAAGATTGGCTAGAATTGGTTGGTTTTGGTTTTTATAGTCGAGGGATTGCATCAAGTAGTGCCTCGATACAACGTTTTTTAGCTAACAGTGAGGGTAACTTAACATCACTACGCTTATATTTTCAACAGAAATTATCACTGGCAGAAATTTGCCAACAATTAAAATTAACTGGTCATAAACAATGGTTAAAACAAGCCAGGGGTGAAATTCGTTATATTATTCAACGCGATAATCCAGAGATTGTTATTAAAATAGAACAACAAGTTAGCGCTTCTTATTCTTAGGCCAGTCGTCGTCGTCGTCCCAAAGATGGTTGTTATCTTTATGAGGAGGGATCTCCGGCTTATCATCGAGAAATTTTTTATGATCGAGTCTCATCATTTCTTTAACGGAAGTCCAGATGAGGCCAACTAAGATAAGTAGAATAACCCACCAATAATCTGCTAACCAATGCATATTCAATCTTCTTTACTTGATAATAAGAGGTGACTAAAGAAGTGGAAGAAAAGTTGTCACTTTTGCAGGCACATATTTAGAATCGCAATACAGTTAAAATTTCGATAGGGTATGCCCCTAAACGTACTGTATCTATTTAACCATGTTTTTACTTGAGTGGGGAGAGCCGTTTTGAATATAAAAAAAGGATTTTTAATTATAGTCGGCTGGCTCGCAGTAGTATTGGCATTTTTAGGTGTTATATTGCCTGTTTTACCAACAACGCCATTCTTATTGTTAGCAGCTTGGTGTTTTTCTCGTTCATCACCACGCTTTCATTACTGGTTACTCTATCGTTCATGGTTTGGTGGACATATACGTCACTGGCAGACCTATAAAGCGCTACCAAAAGGAACCAAACCTAAAGCCATCATTGTTATTTTAATTACCTTTTCTTTTTCCATTTGGGTCGTGAGTTTTTGGTGGTTGAAAATTAGCTTATTGGTCTTACTATGCGGGTTAGTGATCTTTATGTACCGATTACCGGTGATAGATAATCCCTTACCAAGTAAAGATGAATAGGTATAAAACGAAATTAAAAGCGCCACAATGGGCGCTTTTTTATTAATCGGTAATTTTGATATAGCGATTAAAAACATACTCAAGATTAGCGGATAACCAGTTTTTACCCAGTATTTCTTCTTTGTCTAACACGATTTTGATCACTTCTGGAGTAAGCAATTGCTCTGCTTCATGAGAAAGAGGCCAATAGCTGATATGCCATGGCTCATAGGCAACACCCGCATCTTTAGCAGCAAATGGACGATAAAAATCATACATGGCCATATTGTCATTCATCCATTGATTGAGCTCGCTAAAATAGCCACCAGTTTCATATTCCCAGGGCTCTAATTGTAATGATTGACCTGCGGGAAGACGAAATGGATCATAAATATCAATTTCAGTGCCCCAATGGTGTCGGCTGGCTCCGGGTAGCGCAGACCAATGTAAAATAGCTTCACATAATTCGCCTTCACTGAGCAAACTAATATCTATCGGCTCACTTTGCTTATCAAGAACGGGGCGTTTGCCAGCGAATTTTTCATTCCAGATTAATTGCTGGCGTGAAAAATCACGAAAAGCACTTGCTGATTGCAGTTTAAAGCCCTCTTTAGCTGCAGCTTGTTGCATTGCCAGAAAAGCTTTGGTGGCATTAAACTGCAGGCGATGACTACCACCTAAAGTTACCAGATGGTCGGTAGAGCGGCCAGTGAGCATCTCAATCGAAATCATAGTAACAGTAACTCCATGATGCGTTCATAAATTTTCGCAAGCTGTTGCAGGTCATCAATACTGACGCACTCATCCACTTTATGAATGGTCGCATTTAAAGGACCCAATTCGATGACTTGCGCACCCATCTGGGCGATAAAGCGGCCGTCAGAAGTACCACCACTGGTAGACAATTCAGTTGTACGGCCAGTTAATTCATTGATAGCTCGCACGGTGGCATCAACTAAATTACCTTTGCCTGTTAAGAAAGGTTGACCTGAAAGTTCCCATTCAATTTGATAATTAAGTTGATGACGAGCCAGCATACTTTCAACTTGTTCACGAATTAATTTATCCGTCACCTCGGTACTAAAGCGAAAGTTAAATTGGACAACAAGCTCACCCGGAATAACATTACTGGCGCCTGTTCCAGCGTGTACATTAGCAATTTGCATACTCGTTGCAGGAAAAAATTCATTTCCTTGATCCCATTGAGTATTGACTAATTCTTGTAAAAAGGTTGTTGCACGATGAACCGGATTATCAGCAAGATGTGGGTAGGCAACATGTCCTTGAGTCCCAAAAATAGTCAGATTGGCAGTAATCGAACCTCTACGACCATTTTTGATGACATCACCAAGTTGAGATTGACTCGAAGGCTCACCGACTAAGCAGTAATCTAATCGTTCATTACGATTCATCAATGCTTCGACGACTTTAACTGTGCCATCTGTCGCTTTTGCTTCTTCATCGGAAGTGATCAAAAAAGCCAGTTTACCTTTGTGGTCAGGATATTTCTCAACGAAACGTTCTGCAGCAATAATCATTGCTGCAACCGAGCCTTTCATATCTGCTGCACCACGACCATAAAGATGTTGATTAATGATGGTTGGGGTGAAAGGGGGAGTTTGCCATTTTGCGGGGTCGCCAGCAGGAACGATATCAGTATGGCCTGCAAATGCTAACGTTTCACCGTCTGTACCATGATGCGCCCAAAAATTGAGAGTCTCGCCAAATGGCATTTTTTCAATTACAAAGCAAATTTTTTCGAGACGTTCGATTAATAAAGCCTGACAGCCTTGGTCATCAGGGCTAACCGATGGGCGAGAAATGAGTGCTTGAGCAAGTTGTATAACAGGACAATTCATCGTAATACCCTAGTTTATTTTGTAAATTTTTGATATTCGTCAGAAGAAAAACCAACAAGATAGCGGTCATCGGCTGAAACTAGAACGGGACGTTTAATCATTGCTGGCTCAGCAAGTAGCACTTTTTTAGCACTTTCTGTATCAATAACAGCATTTTTTTCTTCGTCACTCAATTTACGCCATGTCGTTCCTCTTTTATTAACCAGCACTTCCCAACCAAGCTGTGAAATTAAAGTGGATAATAATGCATCATCAAGGCCGTCAGTTCGGTAATCATGGAACTGATAACTAATGTCGTTATCTTCCAAGTAGCGCCGAGCCTTTTTAATCGTGTCACAATTTTTGATGCCATACATAATATAAGGAGAAGAGGAGGTGTTTGACATGAAATTTTCCTTTAATAACGGACTATTAGCCATACATAATGCGTGAAAATTCAATCGCGATCTACCTTTTGTATTGGAAAGATTCATTTAATCTAATGATTAAGATAAAGATATAAGCTTAATCCTTCCAATACAAAATCGTTTATTATAGGCATTATTCAAATTTCATTGCTATATTCTTCAAGCATCAAGTTGCAGTGTTGTTGGTTACCTCATTTCATCCTAGTTACACAATTATTATTTTCTTAGCTAATTATTTGTTTTTTTTGGAAGCATACATCTTCAATTTTTTATGTGAATTAATTAAGTGATTATTAAATTTATTTAGATCTTGTTTTTACGTGATAGCATCGTTAAAATTAGTTGAATACATATATTATTCTAATTTTAATTATTTTAAAGTCATGTATATTATGCTTGCTTCTAAACGGGATCTAACTTGTAATTTTCTCAGTAAATTACGAATGTGAACTTTTACTGTTTCTTCTGAAATAAATAATAATTTAGAAATTTCTTTATTTTTTAGGCCCGTTGACATTTCCTGTAATATTTCAAATTCTCGACGAGTTAATGTCGATAAAGGATCTTGATTTAGATGGCGATTATTCAAACATTGATACACTTTTTCGCTAAATACATGATGCCCATCTGCCGCTTTATGCATGCTATTCATCAGCATGTCGAGTTCACTATTTTTGAGTAGATACCCCTGTGCGCCCGCATCAACGGCACTGTAAATGTCTGTTTTTACAGTTGATAGCGATAAAACAAGGAGGTAGGTTTTAGTGCAGCGTTTACGCAATAAACGAATAGTTTCAAATGTTTTAACACCATAAATATGAGTATCAATTAGGATCATGTCAGGCTGCAATTCATCGGCTATATGTAATGCTTCAGAGCAATTACAGCTTTCAGCTGCAACAACAAAATGTTCATCTAAGCTCATAAGTTGGCGCAAACCGTAACGATAAATCGGGTGCTCATCAATAATCATGACTGTGTGAATAGACAAAGTTGAGTCCTTTTATGTCTGATAATAATAAAGATAAGTAAACTGTAATGCTAAATTAACAATAGATATGTAAGAGAATTTAAATCTGTCAATAACCATTATGTATCTGTTTATATATTGATAGGCTACGATCATGGCGATTATATAATTAATGATTGTTGTAATAATAGGTACAGTGTGAGATTGAGTTTATTTGATCCTAAAAATAGTAAAGTGTATTTAATATAATTAAAATTATCAAAAGTAATTATGTTTGTATATATAATTGTATTTCCGTTCATTATTTCTTCATTTCTATGTCGATATTTGCGATTTAAACTGGTGATGTAAAAATCATCTTTATTACTGTAACTAAAAGAATTTTCTGGAAATTGCCAGTACGATCATGATTTGCTAGCTTGATGTGTTTATACTGTTACTGCTTTTACCCTACATACTTTGAAAGGACTTGATGATGGATGATAAATTAAAACAAAGCGCTCTTGATTTTCATGAGTTTCCTCATCCAGGAAAAATAACAGTAACACCGACTAAACCACTAACGACTCAGCGCGATTTGGCTCTGGCTTATTCACCAGGGGTTGCGGTTCCATGCCTTGAAATTGCGGCAGATCCACTAAAGGCTTATCGCTACACTGCAAAAGGAAATTTAGTTGGTGTGATCTCAAACGGTACCGCAGTGTTGGGATTAGGCAATATTGGTGCTTTGGCGGGAAAACCCGTTATGGAAGGAAAAGGGGTGTTGTTTAAGAAGTTTTCTGGGATTGATGTGTTTGATATCGAAGTTGATGAAACAGATCCAGATAAACTTGTTGATATCATTGCCTCTCTGGAGCCGACATTTGGTGGCATTAACTTAGAAGATATTAAAGCACCAGAATGTTTCTATATTGAAAAGAAATTACGCGAAAGAATGAATATTCCCGTTTTCCATGATGACCAACATGGAACAGCAATTATCTGTACCGCGGCCGTGATTAACGGTTTGCGCATTGTTAAAAAAGAAATCAGTGAGGTTCGCTTAGTGGTTTCGGGTGCAGGTGCTGCTTCTATTGCATGTATGAACTTACTGGTTGCTTTAGGATTAAAACTTGAAAATATTACGGTATGTGACTCCAAAGGGGTTATTTATAAAGGCCGTGATGACAAGATGGATGCTACTAAAATCGCTTATGCGATTGACGATAACGGAACAAGAACACTGGCGGATGCAATTCCAAATGCCGATATTTTCCTAGGATGTTCTGGGCCAGGGGTACTGACACAAGATATGGTGATCACTATGGCTAAGGATCCTTTGATCCTCGCATTAGCTAACCCAGATCCAGAAATTCTGCCGCCACTCGCAAAAGAGGTTCGTCCAGATGCGATTATTTGTACTGGCCGTTCTGATTACCCGAACCAAGTTAATAATGTATTGTGTTTCCCATTCATTTTCCGTGGCGCATTAGATGTAGGTGCGACGACGATTAATGAAGAAATGAAGTTAGCGTGTGTGTATGCGATTGCTGATCTTGCGCTAGCAGAGCAAAGCGAAGAAGTCGCTTCTGCTTATGGCAACCAAGACCTATTTTTTGGCCCAGAATACATCATTCCTAAGCCATTTGATCCACGCTTGATTGTTAAGATTGCTCCTGCGGTTGCAAAAGCTGCAATGGAATCTGGAGTTGCAACGCGCCCAATTACCGATTTTGATGCGTACATCGAAAAACTGAATCAGTTTGTTTACAAAACAAACTTATTTATGAAGCCGATTTTCTCACAAGCAAAAACACAGAAAAAACGCATTGTATTGGCTGAAGGTGAAGAAGAGCGGGTGCTGCATGCGACTCAAGAATTAGTTTCTTTAGGTTTGGCTTTCCCTATCTTAGTGGGGCGTCCAAGTGTCATTGAAATGCGTATCCAAAAACTCGGCTTACATATTGAGTTGGGGAAAGACTTTGAAGTGGTCAATAACGAAAATGATCCACGGTTCAAAGAATACTGGCAAGAATATTATCACATCATGAAACGTCGTGGTGTTTCACAAGAAATGGCGCGTCGTGCTGTGATTGGTAACCCAACCTTAATCGGTGGTATCATGGTATTACGTGGTGAAGCTGACGGTATGATATGCGGTTCTGTTGGTAGTTACAGCGAGCATTATGATGTGGTGAAAAACCTGTTTGGCTTCCGTGAAGGAGTTCATGCCGCTGGTGCGATGAATGCACTATTACTACCAACGGGTAACACGTTCATCGCAGATACCTATGTAAACGAAGATCCAACACCTGAAGAACTTGCAGAGATAACCTTAATGGCTGCGGATACTGTACGCCGCTTTGGTATTGAACCAAAAGTTGCACTGCTATCACGTTCAAGTTTTGGTTCATCAGACTGCGCATCAGCACAAAAAATGCGTGATACATTAGCATTGATTAAAGCACGTGCACCACATCTTGAAATCGATGGTGAAATGCATGGTGATGCGGCATTAATTGAATCTATTCGCAAAGATGTCATGCCCGATAGTCCATTAAAAGGTTCAGCAAACTTGCTGATTATGTCTAATATGGAAGCGGCACGTATCAGTTATAACTTACTGCGAGTAGTGAGTTCTGATGGTGTGACAGTAGGACCTGTATTAATGGGGGTTGCAAAACCTGTTCATATCTTGACACCAATTGCATCGGTTCGCCGAATTGTCAATATGGTGGCATTGGCAGCAGTAGAAGCACAAACTCATCCACTATAGTTTTATTTAATATTCAACCACCTCTAATTATTAATTTTAGGGGTGGTTTTAATTGAAAATAATTCTCATTATCTGTATTTTGAGTATACTTGTACTCAATTAGATGGAAAAGATAATGATATCAGTAGCATTGAAGGCTAAGTCCTCTCTCATCGCAATGGCCTTACTATTTGTTGCCGGTTGTGCGCAACAAGCAGAACAAAAACCGTTACAGCTAGATGAGCAGCTAACGGGACAAGGGCAAATAGTCGACCTCAACTCGGGGAAATCCATCACACCTCAGCAACTAATCGAACAATTAGCGCCATCTTCACGTGTGATTGTTGGTGAGAAACATGACAATCTGTATCACCATCAAATAGAGCAGTGGCTTGCACAAGAGATGCACAAAACCCGTCCACAAGGCTCGGTTCTACTCGAAATGATCAAACCTGATCAACAAAGTAGTGTCAACGCCGTCAAAGTGGAAATGCAAGGGAACGCCTATATTCGTGATGAAAAATTACAGTCTGCACTGAAATGGCAAAAAGGTTGGCCGTGGGAACAGTATGGCGAATTAACAAAGCACTTACTAAAAGCACCTTATCCATTACTTGCTGCAAATCTTAATACAGACGAAATTAAGCAAGCATATGAAACTCCACCTCTACTTAGTGGGGCTTATTCAACACAACCTGTGGTGCAGGAACTTATTAGTAAGACAATTGATAGCTCTCACGGTGGTCAATTAACACCTGAGCAAGTTGCAAAGATGACGATTATTCAGCAGATGCGAGACCGTAGAATGGCGAAGTCCTTATTGCAAGCACCAACACCAGCACTACTGTTTGCCGGTGGTTATCATGCAACACGTGCTATTGGTGTGCCATTACATATGCAAGACTTAGCGCCTGAGGCTGAATTTAAAGTGTTAATCATTTCTGAAAAAGAGAATGCGATCGATAATCTCCATGCAGATTATGTTTGGTATACTCCTAGCGCAAATTAGTTGGCTATAAATTGGTCGCTCGATAATGATTAGCTATTTAATTGTAATATTTACTCTAATCTTGAATGAAATAGTTTTCATTTCTATGTGTAATTGATTATCATTTACCTATTTGGCGCGCAAAAATAAGATTATAATGAGTACAATTACGTTTGGACACTACGAAAATACCAAAATGGGTGGGGCACTGATTGTTGCCATTGTATTACATTTTCTAGTTATCGGGTTTTTTCTACTCACCAATCAGGAAAGCCGTTGGGACGAACTGACTCCGCCTCCATCCGTTGTAATGGAACTTTCTATGGAGGCAGAGGCTAAACAGCTGACAGAAGTGAATATCGGACAGGTACAAGAAGTTTCTGTGGCAAGTAAAGCTCAGGATGCAAAACTCCTGAAGAGTCTGAGCTACCGCCTGTTCCGATTAATGAAAAAGCAGATGTATTAGTCACCAAAACGGAAAAGAAAAAGGCTCAACCGCTCTCTAAAAAGGAAAAAAAGGAAAATAAATCAATTGAGAAAATTGAAAGTGATAACTCCAAATCAAGTGCAGCTCCGGCTACTAGTGATGCAGCCGCGTTGAAGAAAACAGATAAAATTGCTGCTGAGTTTAATAGTCATTCTCAAGCGGCTCTTGATGCAGAAAAACAATGGCAAGCATTGGTACTTGGAAAATTAAATAAATTTAAACGATATCCTGATGATGCAAGGCGGCGTAACCGTATAGGGATCCCTATCATTAGGTTTGAAGTTGATACACAAGGTTATGTTATCAAAAGTTCACTTGTCAAAGAATCAGGAACTCGCTCTCTTGATAGAGAAGCATAAAAAGTGCTTTTTCGTGCTCAACCACTCCCTATACCACCAGTTGAAATGGTTAGGAATGGTAAAGTAACAGTAGACATGCCAATAGATTTCACTATTAAAAATTAATTGCTCATCGGGATAACAAGATGTCTTTACGATTAAATTTGTTGCCAGGTTCTGATCGACTCGCTAAATTTTGTCTGATTGCACTTTTGGGGTTAAATATAAACCACAGTTTGGCGGAGGAACAGATGTCAGCACCTAAGGCTAAAAAACAACCATATAAAATGTCAATGCACGGAGATGTCCGTGTCGATAATTACTATTGGTTAAGAGATGATAAAAGAAAATCGCCAGACGTTATTGATTATATAGAAAAAGAAAATGCCTATAGTCACCAAGAGCTAACACTTGGTGAACCACTAAAGAAACAAATCTATGATGAACTACTCTCTCGAATGATGCAGAATGATCAGTCGGTGCCTTATAACTACAACGGTTATACATATCGCAGCCGAGTAGAGTCAGGTAAAAACTATCCTATTTATGAGCGTCGTCCCATAAAGAGTGATGGTAACTGGCAGGTGCTTGTTGATGGTAATCAACGTGCAGAGGGCGTAGAATTTTATCGTTTAGCGGCAATGACGGTCTCACCAGATAATAAAACTGTCGCCATAGCTGAAGATAGGGAAGGCCGCAATAACTACGCGGTTTCTTTCCGTCAGCTTGATAGTGATCTATGGCAAAACGACCAGCTAATGAATACATCAGGTAACATTGTCTGGGCAAATGATAGCAACACACTTTTTTATGTTAATAAAGATTTGCAAACGCTATTACCCTATCAAGTTTTCCGTCACCAAGTTGGTACTCAACAGCAACAAGATGCGCTGGTGTATGAAGAAAAGGATGATACTTTTTATGTCAGTGTCTCCAAGTCAACCTCTAAAGATTACATCTTAGTTGGTATAACTAGTACGGAAACATCAGAGTATCGCTTAATTGATGCGAACAAGCCTAATGAAGCGGCTACTGTGTTCCAAGCTCGTAAAACAGGAGTTGAATATTATCCAAACCATTTCCGCGGGCAATTTTACGTACGTTCTAATCATGAAAACCCTTTATTTGGTTTATATATTACCGCAAGTTCAGGGGATGATTGGAAAACATTAATTGCTCCCCGTGATAATATTGATTTAGAAGGATTTGACCTGTTTAACCAATGGCTGGTATTAGAAGAACGCCAGAATGGTCTGGTAAATATCCGACAAATTAATTGGCAAACTACAGCAGAAAATTATGTCAGCTTTGATGATCCTGCTTATATGGCATGGGTTGATAATAATCCAGATCCTGATACTGATAAGTTGCGTTATGGCTATTCTTCAATGACAACCCCATCTTCTGTCTACGAAGTTAATATGCATACCCAAGAAAGGCAGTTATTGAAACAACAAGAAGTTAAAGATTTCGATAAATCAAAATACCAAAGTCAGCGTGTATGGATCATTGCGCAAGATGGTGTGAAAATACCTGTTTCGTTAGTTTATCGTAAAGACTTATTTAAAGATGGTCAGAATCCATTGTTGGTTTATGGCTATGGCGCTTATGGTTATAGTATTGACCCTTCATTTAGCTCCTCTCGTCTTTCGCTATTAGATAGGGGCTTTGTATATGCGATTGCTCATATTCGTGGTGGCGGTGAACTGGGTAAAAAATGGTATTTACAAGGAAAAACAGTCAATAAAATGAATTCATTTACTGATTTTATTGATGCTACTAAAGCGCTTATTAGCCAAGGTTATGGGGAGCCAGGCCATATTTATGCCATGGGAGGCAGTGCGGGTGGGCTGTTAATGGGAGCAGTTGTGAATATGGCACCTGAACTGTATGAAGGGGTGGTTGCTTCTGTTCCATTTGTCGATGTCGTCACAACAATGCTTGATCCATCCATTCCATTAACGACAGGTGAGTATGATGAATGGGGAAATCCAGAAAGCGAAGAAGCTTACTGGCAAATTAAATCCTATAGTCCATATGATAATGTCAAAAAACAGCAATATCCTCATATGTTAGTCACAACCGGCTTACATGACTCCCAAGTTCAATATTGGGAACCGGCAAAATGGGTTGCTAAATTACGTGATTACAAACAAGGAAATTCATTATTATTACTTGAGACGAATATGAATGCAGGGCATGGTGGTAAGTCTGGCCGTTATAATGCATTGAATGATATCGCTCTTGATTATAGTTTTATTTTAATGTTAGAAGATAAAAGTAAATATTTCCCAAAATTAACAAAATGATAAATACGTTAATTGACAGTGAGTTAAATTAACAAGTCAGTGAGAAGTTAAAATAAATTAGATAAGACGTAAACTAGGCTACCCCGATGAGCAGAAATAAATACTGTGATTCGGGGTGATTTTTCAGTCTCTATTAATAATAATTTAATCGGTATGATTTAAATAATTGAAATTGCCTTTAGATGGTTAGCTTAATATCCATTCGGATATGATAGCTATAATTATTTTTATTTTCTCTGAAGGTAGATCATATCGCAATATAAAAACATAAAAAACATGATTTGATTTTTTGATATTAACAGAGGTAATTCACTCTGTTTTAAGGCATGTGGGCGCATGTATTCTTATTGCGTTTACAGGAATGGTTTAATGAACAGTAAATTAAAAATATTAGGCGCTAGTATATTTATTACTGGGCTTAATGGCTTTGCTTTAGCTGAAGAAACACAACAGAAAAATAACAAGGAGGTTATTACATTTAGTAAATTAAAAGTTTCAGGGGCACAAAAGCAAATACCACTGGTCAAGGCGTTGGAAAAACTGGGGGCATTTAGTGCAGTTGGAACCGAAAATAAACTGCAAGGCCTTGATAAAATTATTCGTACCATGCCGGGAACGTAGACCCAAATGGATGCGAGTCAAGGTACGATAAATGTAAATATTCGTGGTTTGAGTGGCTTTGGTCGCGTTAACATGATGGTCGATGGCGTTACTCAAACGTATTATGGTATCTCACCAAGTAGCTATACACACGGTCAACAACCTAATAATGACTTCGGTGCTCTAATTGATCCTAATTTCGTGGTTGAAGTTGAAGTTGATAAAGGACAATTAAATGGAGGAAATAGTATCAATGCCCTTGCAGGTAGTGCCAATTTTAGAACAATTGGAATTAATGATGTTATTTTCGACGATAATTTATATGGACTTCGCAGTAAAGCTCGATGGGGAGACAATGGCCTCGGCTATACAGGCATGGTGGCTGTTGCGGGCAAAACATTATTAAATGTGGATGAGGGATATTTTGGTGGGCTTGTTGCTGTGAGTGGACATAACATTCCCGGTAATTATAAAAATGGGGCAGGTTATAGTAGTGATGACTTTGCAACTGATGAAACATTTAAACAAAAACCACAATCTCAATTAACCAAGCTCACATATAAACCGAATGAAGCTCATGAATTAGAGTTTAGTGGGCGATTTTATCAAAATAAATTAACTAGACGTCAAATCGATAGTGAAGATTATTATATTAATTATAAATACACACCATTGAATGAATTAATCGATACTGAATTAATCGTCAATCATGGAAAAAGTAATCAAAAATTTGAAGGTAATTTCCTTGGCTGGGCATTAAGGCAAGGTCAATCTAAAAATATTGCAGATGGTATGGCACTTTCAAATACAAGTCGTTTTTCATACGGGCAAACAGACTATGAGTGGAAAGTGGGTTCGAAATTAATGAAAAATAAATACGAGCGAGAAGTTGGCTCTGTTATTGACCAAAATACGATAACGTATAATCCATTTTCACCAAGTGGTACGTTAGATTTGGCCAGCTTATATACGCAATTTAATGCAAAATACGATATTTATTCAGCTACATTTGATTTGAATTATATGCATTATCAACTCAAAGGGTTTAAGCCTGCTTGTGACTATGACGTAAAATGTTTTCCACAAGGCGATGCAAACATCAATCTTCGTGAAGGCGGATTTAATCCCGGAGTATTGTTTTCTGCTGAAATTATTCCTGAATTCCAACCTTTCGTAAGTTACGCTCACTCAATGCGAGCACCAAATTCACAAGAAGTGTTCTATTCGCAAAATGGGGGCAATTCAATGAACCCTTTCCTAAAAGGCGAAAAATCACAAACTTGGCAGGTTGGATTCAATACTTTTAGACCGGATCTTGTTGTGACTGGCGACCAATTTAATCTAAAAGCATTGTGGTTCCATACCAAAATCACAGGTTATATTACCAGTAAACCCTATTTATTATGCCGTCCCAAAACAGAAGCCGAATTTATTTGGTGTTTGATGAATGATGATGTTTGGGATCAGGAATCTCCGGTATCAATTCAAAAAAGTTATATCTACGTTAATGACCCGCGTGATGTGAATTTACGTGGTTATGAATTACAAGCTAACTATGATGCTGGTGTATTTTATTCAACGCACTCTTACACCAAGGAGACGGGTGATCAACCCAATTCGATTGCTAGGATGGCTGATTTTAGTGCAGGTGATTTTACCGAATTACCTGATTATTTTCTGACATTAGACTCAGGTGTGCGCTTACTAGATCAGACATTAACATTAGGCTCCACCATTACAGTCACAGGGCCTGTAAAACGAATTGGCGTTGAATCAATCGTCGATAACAACGGTGATGCGCTTAAAGATAAATATGAGAAACAGCCAACAATCATTGATTTATACGCTGATTATGAAATCAACAAAAATTTTACCTTGATGATGACTGTGAACAATGTGACTAATCGAAACTATTCTGATGCATTGAATCGTTCTAATTCGACAGCCATTATGGAGGAGCGTGGTAAAAATAATGCGACAGCGAGAGGAAGAGCATACATGATTGGTGGTGTGGTTCGGTTTTAGCTGAATTGCGATAAGTAAAACAAGATCAGTAGCGCATTAACCTTGCGTTACTGATTTTTTTATTTACGGATAACCAAAACTATTTGTGGTGAAACAATGCAACAATAGGTTTCGACTTTTAAATTTAATAGTATCAACTAGCTTTGATGGAGCAAGTTTAATGCCACCGTCTCTGAAGGTGGATTATGACTTCGTTGATGCTCGAGGAGTACGTTTGGCTTTGGTTTTGGTAATATCAGTGATTTCACTCTCTACCCAGCCATCATTCAGTCGAGTTTTTAATTTTTGGCCTAATTTAACTTGTGAGGTTTTTTTCAACACGGAGCCATCAGAGGTTTCGCTAATGCTAAATCCTCGAGCAAGTGTTGCAAGAGGACTTACAGTCTCCATTTTCGAGCAAGCAACGGCAAAACGTTGTCGATAACTATTTAGTAAACCGGACATCATATTTTGCAAATGATACTGTGTTTGCTGTAATGACCGCTGTTGCTTCTGTAATTGAGGACGTAGATCTTGTTGAGTTAAACGACGTTGTAGCTGTTCGTGGCGTATTTCGGCAACTTGAAGCCGTCTTGCCATGGCTTGGTTGAGTTTCTGATTGAGTAAACTCAATTGATGTTGTTGTCTTGCTAAGCGCAGTTGAGGATGCTGTTGTTGCAAACGATGTTGTAAACGGCTAAAACGCTGCTGTTGACCTGCAAGGTAATAATCCATCGCCATTTCGAGATGTTGTTGGCCAGATTGCAGTTGACGTATTAACTCAAGTTGATTTCGGCTGACTAATTCTGCGGCAGCTGACGGTGTTGGTGCTCGAACATCTGCTACAAAATCGGCAATTGTTACATCAGTCTCATGGCCGACTGCACTAACGATAGGTATGCGGCTGTTAAAAATGGCTCTAGCCACGATTTCCTCGTTGAACGCCCACAGATCTTCTAGAGACCCACCACCACGTCCGACAATTAGAACATCGCATTCATTTCGGCGGTTTGCTAGTACAATAGCGCGTGCAATTTGTGCAGGGGCAAGATCACCTTGAACTGCCGTCGGATAGATGACAACAGGAAGCGAAGGATCACGGCGGCGTAAAATATGAAGAATGTCATGTAATGCAGCGCCAGTGGCTGATGTGATTACCCCGATACGTTTAGCAGGAGAGGGTAAAGGTTGTTTGTGCTTCGCATCGAATAACCCCTCAGCACTTAAAGCCTGTTTGAGTAGCTCAAAACGTTGTTGTAAAAGACCTTCACCTGCGGGTTGCATACTTTCGATGATGATTTGATAGTCGCCACGAGGTTCATACAGTGTCACTGTGGCACGAACTAAAACTTGTTGCCCATTTTGCGGGCGAAAGGTGACCCGAGCGTTTTGTCCCCGAAACATAGCAGCACGAACCTGAGCTTTGTCATCTTTTAAAGTGAGGTACCAATGACCAGAACTCGGTTGTGAAAAATTCGATATTTCGGCAGTCAGCCAAATCCTACCCATCTGACGGTCTAGAAGTTCGCGAACCGCTTGATTGAGTTTACTGACAGAATAAATTCCACTATTTTCTTGAGTTGACATGTGAGCTAGATCAAATTTTAAAACAATGACTTAATTGACTGATACTAACCTAGTCAGAGGAGTTATCAAGTTTTTTTTGAAAAAAGAACTAGAGGCAATCGGTTTCGGTGTGTATAATGCCGCGGCAATATTTTATACCTTTCCATACACGCTGCCAGGTGGGATATTGCCTATGTTACGCATTAAAAAAGAAGCACTAACTTTCGACGACGTATTACTCGTTCCTGCACATTCAACCGTACTTCCAAACACGGCTGAACTGTCCACTCAACTAACTGCAACTATCCGCCTAAACATTCCTATGCTCTCTGCAGCAATGGATACCGTTACTGAATCTGACCTTGCAATTGCACTTGCCAAAGAAGGTGGGCTTGGCTTCATCCACAAAAACATGTCTATTGAGCGCCAAGCTGAAGAAGTTCGCCGCGTGAAAAAACATGAAAGTGGCGTTGTGACGGATCCTGTCACTGTTACTCCGGACACAAGCATTCGTGAAATTCAAGAAATGGCTGAGCGTAATGGCTTCGCAGGTTACCCAGTAGTGACTGCCGATAATTCATTGGTGGGTATTATTACTGGTCGTGACGTGCGTTTTGTTACGGATCTTGATCAGCCAGTCACTGCAGTGATGACGCCTAAAGAGCGTTTGGTTACAGTGAAAGAGGGTGAAGCGCGTGACATCGTTTTGCAAAAAATGCATGAAAAGCGTGTCGAGAAAGCACTGGTTGTTGATGATAACTTCCATTTACTAGGCATGATCACAGTAAAAGATTTCCAAAAAGCAGAACGTAAACCAAACGCTTGTAAAGACGACCAAGGCCGTCTGCGTGTTGGTGCTGCTGTCGGTGCAGGCGCAGGTAACGAAGAGCGTGTTGATGCTCTGGTAGCTGCTGGCGTCGATGTATTACTGATTGACTCGTCTCATGGCCATTCCGAAGGCGTATTACAACGTATTCGTGAAACTCGCCAAAAATACCCTGACTTGCAAATCATTGGTGGTAACGTAGCAACAGCCGAAGGTGCAAAAGCCTTAGCTGATGCGGGTGTTAGCGCAGTTAAAGTTGGTATTGGCCCTGGTTCTATTTGCACAACGCGTATCGTAACAGGCGTTGGTGTACCTCAGATTACTGCGATTGCTGATGCAGTTGAAGCACTAGAAGGAACGGGGATCCCTGTCATTGCTGATGGTGGTATCCGTTTCTCTGGCGATATTTCAAAAGCTATCGCTGCGGGTGCAGCTTGTGTCATGGTTGGTTCCATGTTTGCAGGTACTGAAGAATCTCCGGGTGAGACTATTCTGTTCCAAGGTCGTACTTACAAAGCTTATCGCGGTATGGGCTCACTTGGTGCAATGTCTAAAGGTTCTTCTGACCGTTATTTCCAAACTGATAATGCTGCAGATAAACTGGTTCCGGAAGGAATTGAAGGCAGAGTGGCTTATAAAGGTCACCTGAAAGATATTATTCATCAACAAATGGGTGGTCTGCGTTCCTGTATGGGACTGACTGGCTGTGGTACTATCGATGCACTTCGTACTAAGGCAGAATTTGTCCGTATTAGTGGTGCTGGTATCCAAGAAAGCCATGTGCATGACGTTACCATCACGAAAGAATCCCCTAACTACCGTCTGGGGCAATAATATAGGCCGTAAATGATTCAAGCGGCGTGTAAGCTAATGTCTGGGCTAATTCGGGAACAGAGATGACGATATGGTCCAGGTTGTAGGTGTAGGTTACATGCACTGCCAGCGGCAACTTGATGTATGACGGTTATAATGATTCAGGGTGGCTCCGTGTTTAATCTCGGGGTCACTGATTTTCTATTTTGACTTGAATTTCTGGAATTCGCCTCAAATGACAACAAATATACATAAGCATCGTATTCTTATTCTTGATTTCGGCTCACAGTATTCACAGCTTATTGCTCGTCGTATTCGTGAAATTGGTGTGTACTGTGAACTCTGGGCGTGGGACGTTTCAGAAGAGCAAATTCGTGGATTCAATCCAAACGGCATCATTCTTTCTGGTGGCCCAGAAAGTACAACGGCAAATGATAGTCCACGTGCACCAGACTACGTATTCACAGCAGGCGTACCTGTTTTAGGTATCTGCTATGGTATGCAAACTATGTCTATGCAACTTGGTGGCGCTGTTGAAGTCTCCGGTGAGCGTGAATTTGGCTATGCTAAAGTTGAAGTGACTGAGCAATCTGAGCTGTTCCGTGATATTCAAGATTCACTGAATGAAAATGGCACGCCAGTTCTTGATGTTTGGATGAGCCATGGTGATAAAGTTACTGCAATTCCCGCTGATTTCAAAACTATTGCTAGCACGCCGAGCTGCCCATTTGCCATCATGGCGAATGAAGAGAAAAAATTCTACGGTGTACAATTCCACCCAGAAGTGACACACACATACCAAGGTCTTAATATTCTTAAACGCTTTGTTCAGGAGATCTGTCAGTGTGAAGCGCTGTGGACTCCAGCGGCGATCATTGATGACACCGTTGAGCGTTTGAAAGAACAGATTGGTGATGACCATGTTATTTTAGCGCTTTCTGGTGGTGTTGATTCATCTGTCACCGCATTGCTATTAAACCGCGCGATTGGCAAACGTTTAACTTGCGTGTTCGTTGATAACGGTTTGTTGCGTTTGAATGAAGCTAATCAAGTCATGGAAATGTTTGAAGGCAAATTTGACCTCAATATTATCCATGTGAAAGCGGAAGATCGTTTCCTTAATGCACTGTCTGGCATTGCTGATCCAGAAGCCAAACGTAAAGCGATCGGTCACGTTTTCATTGATGTATTTGACGAAGAAGCATCTAGGCAAAGCCAAGTTAAATGGTTAGCGCAAGGGACTATCTACCCAGATATTATTGAGTCTGCTGCATCTGCAACCGGTAAAGCTCACGTCATCAAATCTCACCATAACGTCGGTGGATTACCGGATGACATGAAACTGGGTCTTGTTGAGCCGTTGAAAGAGCTGTTCAAAGACGAAGTGCGTAAGATTGGCCTTGAGCTTGGCCTGCCATATGACATGCTGTACCGTCATCCATTCCCAGGTCCAGGTCTTGGTGTACGCGTTTTAGGCGAAGTGAAGAAAGAGTATTGTGACCTTCTGCGTCGCGCAGATGCTATTTTTATTGAAGAACTGCATAAAGCAGATCTTTACAACAAAGTTAGCCAAGCTTTCACCGTATTCTTACCTGTTCGTTCAGTCGGCGTAATGGGCGATGGCCGTAAGTATGACTGGGTTGTTTCTCTACGTGCTGTAGAAACCATCGACTTTATGACTGCACACTGGGCTCACTTACCATATGACTTCTTAGGTCGAGTTTCAAACCGTATTATCAATGAGGTCAATGGTATTTCTCGCGTGGTGTATGACATCAGCGGTAAGCCACCGGCAACAATTGAGTGGGAATAAAATAGCATCAGTCGATAACAATCGTTAGTTGTCGATAATTTCAAAGGCATCAGTAACTTACTGGTGCCTTTTTTGATGTCAGCCTTAAACCGCTTCCTAAGAAGGTGGTGATTGACCACTTCAATCACGTGCTTCACTCATTAGCAATGAATTCAATAGTAGTTCCTCTATATTTGATTTCGTCAGCATATTTTTCTGGTGATGGAATTTAATACACCTTTCATATTGATTACCTATATGGTGTCCATTTCCCTTTAAATAAGACTGACACAATTGTTCTGCGCAACTAAATCAGGACACTTTTCTTAAGGAATTTTGTTCATACTCAATTGGGGACAGATCACCGTTGGCAGTATGAAACCTTTCTAGGTTGTAATAGCGCATATACGCGATAACATCTTCTTTCATCTGTTTCCGAGTCGGCTGAGGGATTTTCAGTACCCAATCGTGTTTTAAACTGCCAAAAAATCGTTCTACAACGGCGTTATCCCAACAGGCTCCAACATCACCCATGCTTGCCCTAATACCATAGCTTGTTAGCAAGCGGCGATATCGCTTACTCGTATATTGAGAGCCTCTATCACTATGAAAGACTAAGCCTTTTTCGGGCTGGCGTAAGTTATACGCTTTCATCAAGGCTTTACTGACTAAATCTGCCGTCATTCGTTTATCGATATGCCAACCCACAATACGGCGTGAGTATAAGTCCATCACGATGGCTAAATACATCCAGCCTTCCCCTGTTTTTAAATAGGTCACATCACCCGCCCACACTTCGTTAGGTGCGTGAGGATTAAAATTTTGATTGAGCAAATTATCGGCTACGGCATCACTGTGTTTGCGTTTTGTGGTGACTTTGTAAGCAACGCGCTGAGTGACGACTAGGCCAAGCTGAGCCATTAGCTTTTGAACGCCATAAGCACTCACGCTAAAGCCCTCTTTGCATAACCGTTTACGTAACGTTCTATAACCTAAGCTATTTCGACTCTGTTCAAAGATAGCTTTGGCTCTGCGGTACAGGCTAAGTTGTTCTGCGGTGATCAATTTTGCTGGGCGTTTAAGCCAAGCATAGTAGGCAGAACGACTTATTTTCATTAACTTGCAGAGCTTCAGCACGGGAAACTGTGAAGATAATTGCTTAATCGTTTTAAACGCTACTTGGTTTCCTTTAGCAGGAGGGCGCTGGCTTTTTTTAGGATCTCTTTCTCCATCCTAAGTTCTTTATTTTCTTTTCGAAGCCTTAATAGCTCAGTTCTCTCATCGGCATTCAAGCTGCTACCGGATTGTTCAGCATCGAATTTTGCTTTCCAGTTATAAAGTAATTTATCGGTGATCCCTAATGAAGCTGCCGCTTTTGGGACGCTATAACCTTGTTCGGTGACTAATGCGACCGCTTCTTGCTTAAACTCAGTAGTGTAAAACCTGTTTGTTCGTTTTTTCATTTAACACCTCAATAATTGGATTATATTCCATTATTAAAGTGTCCTGTTTGATTAAAGCAGATCAAGCAGCTCAGCTTAATGCTGCAGGGCAATCGCCAGAGCTATCAGTGTTTGGTTTTGTGTCTATCGAGCTGCTTAACTATGGTGGCGCCATTGTTCCTGCTATTTTAGCGGTGTGGGTATTATCAATAATAACGCCATTGGTTGATAAACTGGTTCCATCAGCAGCTAAGCCTGTATTCACGCCGTTATTGGCTTTTACTGTGACTTCGACCGTAGTGTTATCGGTAGTCGCCCCTGCAGGTATCTGGCTCAGTAATGGTGCAGGGTGGATAGTGAGTTCATTACTTGATATATCACCAACATTGACTGGATTTGTCTTTGGTTTAACCCGCCCAATTACCATTGTATTTGGTATTCATCACAGTATGACACCTATCAGTTTGAACAATTTTGCGCTATATGGAAAAGATTTATTAATGCCAATCATGTGCTTAGGTAACTTAGCCATAGCGGGCGCTACGATGGCAGTTTGGTACAAACAACGCAAACTAGCGACAAAAGAACAATCGTCGATCACGCTAGGTTCAGGGATTACGGCAATTTTAGGGATTACAGAGCCTGCTTTATTCGGTGTTCTGACTAAATATACCAAAGCATTATTTATGGCGAGCTTAGCAACAGGGGTTTTCGGTGCTATCTCCGTCACTCTCGATACTCATTTAACTAGCTACATTTTGTCATCAGTCTTTAGCTTACCTGCCTACTTAGCCGGCGGTACACAGAACTTTATTCAAGCGATTCTTGGAGTTTGTGGTGTATTTGCACTTTCTTTTATACTGACTACAATGTTTGTTCGTGTAGAGAATAAATAATTTAAATAGCATGCTATACATTATTAAGGCCTATCAATATAAAGTTCCTTTATCGTAACTTTAGTAACTTTAGTAACTTTAGTAACTTTAAGTTGGAAAATGTCTATTAATGTTCTTATATTCGGACTTATAGGTATCGCAATCAAGTTGATGATGTATGGTAAGTTCTCATAAAGGGACATTAATGATAATAACTTACTCTAATGCAACCAATAGTAAGCTCAATTGCCTTTGATATTGGTATTAATGAGTGATTTATGAGCATAGATATCGTAAGGTCATTTTGGTTGCTTTACTCTCTATTAGATATATTTGAAGTCATTCAAGAGCTGTATAGGCCATTGAGCATAAAAATCTACAAAAGATAGATAAACATCTCATTCGGATATGTTGGCTCAATATAGTTGTGATATCCACTTGAAGTATTGCGATTAAATAAGTAACAAAAAAATGCTTTGTTGTGGCTAAGTGCTGTTTCCAAAGATAGTTATCGAATCACTCCTGTCATTGTGTTAGTTTGAATAGTCCTTGATTTTTCAAGGAATAAAAGATTCTTAGTATAATGAGAAGGGTTTTATTATGTATTTAGTTGATTTACATGCGCATACTATTGCCAGCACCCATGCCTACAGTACGTTTAACGACTATTTTTTGGAGGCAGCAAATAAAGGAATGAAACTGTTTGCCATCACTGATCATGGCCCAGAGATGGATGATGCCCCTCATCAATGGCATTTTTCTAATATGCCAATTTTACCGCGGATCGTTAATGGTGTTGGCTTGTTATATGGAATTGAAGCCAATATAAAAAATAAACAGGGTGAAACGGATTGTGATGAGAAAATAGCTAAACAATTGGATATTATTTTAGCCGGTTTTCATGAACCAGTATTAGCACCTCAAAGTCAGGCCAATAATACGGAAGCGATGATCGCAACTATCCAAAGTGGTAAAGTGCAGATTATTACACACCCTGGCAATCCGAAATATCCAATTGATATTAAAGCTGTCGTTCAAGCCGCTAAAGAGTCTAATGTCGCCTTGGAAATGAATAATTCATCATTCCTACACTCAAGAGTTGGAAGTCAATCTAACTGTTTAGCGATAGCAAAAGCAGTGAAAGAGGCGGGAGGATGGGTTTCTCTTGGCTCTGATTCTCACTATGCAGGCTATTTAGGCAATTTTGACAAAGTGATTGAAATGTTAGCCTCGATCGATTTTCCTCAAGATCAAATCTTAAATGTTTCACCACGACGTGTGCTTGATTTCCTAGAATCTCACGGACGTAAACCAATCCCAGAGTTTGCAAATTTTTAGTAAAATTAAGCCGTTTGGCGATAACCGAGCGGCTATTATTTTACTCAAGTAACAAATTTGCTTGCTGTTATAAAGATAAACACATATTGATGCAAGGCAGATATGCTTTTGCTAGCGCAGAATAGTAGGTACCTATGTTTTGGGATCTAAATCCATGTTTTTGATAAAACCTTTCTGCGTTTAATGTGGATTCTAACGTTAATTGCTTGATACCACGTTGTTTCGCTTCATATTTAATCACATCGATAATTAAACCTGCGGCACCAAAACCGGTATATTCGGGTAAAGTAAAAATTGCATCGACACTTTTTTGTTTGAGATTTAAAAAACCAGTTGCAATTGCGATGTTGTGTTCGTCAACAGCAACAAAAAATGGGTTTTCTTCTATCATATTGCGGTAGCTTTCAGGCATGGTATATGGAGTCCAAGCCTTAATAACGTCCTCATCAATACTTTCCCTACACCCTAAACGTATTGCTTGATTTCTGATCACCCAAAGATGTTCAGCTTCTGAAGGAACGGCAAGTCTAATTCTCATTAAGCTTCTTTGAACCTCATATTTAATGATATGTGTTATCAATACAATACCAGAGGTGGTTGATCTTTTATGAGTACTTTTAAAATTGAGGGCAGTTGAGCTTGAATGTTTGACATTTAGCCTAATTAAAGGCTGTTAAGTGAAGAGTTTCTCGAACTAGTGAGCTAGGTAAAATTGATCAATGTAGAGTAAATGACACGGTGGAAAATCTCTTACCTCGATTAATTTTAACTGTAATAAATTTTTTGGTTAAAAAACGCCTTATAAAGAGTCATAGCTCATCGATTAGCTCCTTGATCTCAGTTACATAGCTGATTTTACTAAGCATCTCTAGGTAACACATATTATTTATTAATATACAGGGTAAAATTTAATGTTGATCGAATAATTTTATTAATACGAATGATTAAATTTAATTAATAGTTAAACATGGATTAGTAAATAAATGACATCTGTGTTTGTATAGATACAATCTGATTATCTTATGTGTTTTAAATTGAAGTTTACGGTTAAGCAATTTTTAAATCAATATTTAAGTGGCTGAGAAAGTAAGTTTTGTAATTATTTATATTTTTTATTAATAGGGTAGCTTAATGAAAAATTTAAAAAACAATCATTTGTTTAATTGCGCACCTATGTTTAATTTTGCACTTTTTTAGAGCATTAAATTAGGTCGTGATTTATTTTGTTTTGAAAACTTAAAAAATAATAAAATGTAATTTATTCATATCATTATGATTGAATTAATTAAATTAATCATGGGTTATTCTTTATGAGAAAATATATATGCATTGCTTGATAAATTAATGCTATGAGTAATAGTAGTATAGTTGATTTAATTGACATTCAAAAGTAAAATCTGTCACATTGAATTTAATTTAGTTAATTATCAATTGGTTAAGATGTTATTACTATGGTCATTTAAGATATATATAAATTAAAATGTTAACAGCGTCAACGCTTCATCAACAAAGAACATAAATAATAGGTTGAAGATAACCTACGATAAATTTTAAAATCTTTATATTTAACCTATTGCTATTCACACATCAAATATGATTAATTAGTAGTGCAAGAATATCCTTGCATACTATCTTCTGAAGGTACTTATTATGAAAAAGTTATTAGCAATCGTAACAGTATTGTCTTTAGCTATTTCTGGCTCAGCTTTAGCCGCTACAGCAGCTAAAGGAGATCAAGCTGCTCCTTCTGCAAAATCTCAGCAAAATAGCAAATCAAAAATAAAAGCAAATAATACAGTAGAAAAAAAGAAATCAGCTGAATCTAAAAAAAGCTAATATAGCTTAAATATTTATATCTAAAATATTCGAATTATATGTAGTATTGAGCGACGCTACCTTCATGAAAGCGGCTGAGGGAGAATAGGCAACGATGTGACTCGGGTAGTTGAGTGATAAACTATATTGATAATAGATGCCTGTGATTTGAAGTATGGTAGGTATATTATCTTAGTGCCACGAATGGGAATGCTCATTCGTGGCACTGCTTTTTTAATGGTTATAGGGTATAATTAATCTTATTTGTCAAAATACACTATTCTATGAATTATCAATGTCCTCTGTGTTTTAAACCTTTACAGTTAATTAACAATAACTGGCAATGCGAAGATAAGCATCAATTTGATCGCGCAAAAGAAGGTTACGTTAACTTACTTCCCGTCCAGCACAAACGTTCAAAAGATCCGGGTGATAGCGCAGAAATGATGCAGTCACGCCGCCAGTTTTTAAATGCAGGTCATTATGATCTAATGCGAAATTTAGTTGCTGAAAAATTGAATCAACATATATCCCAAGAAAGCGATACCGTATTAGATATTGGTTGTGGAGAAGGCTATTACACCGATTACTTTATGCAGAATATCCGAAAACAGTATCAATCAATTGCTGTTTTTGGTTTGGATGTATCAAAAGTTGCTATTCGTTATGCTGCAAAACGTTATTCCTCAGTCAATTTTTGTGTTGCCTCAAGCCATCGCCTACCATTTTTTCAAGACAGCATTGACGCAATAATTCGTATTTATGCACCTTGCAAAGCTGAAGAGCTATCAAGAGTTTTACAGTCGTCGGGTATATTGATTACGGTGACACCCGCACCAGAGCATTTAAAAGAGTTAAAACAATTAATTTACTCCGAAGTAAAACTTCATCCAATTAAAGAGGAAGAGTTACCTCAGTTTACATTATTGGATGAAACTAACTTAAAATACTCAATGCAATTAACAGGTAATGAAGGTTTTGAATTGTTGCAAATGACGCCATTTGCGTGGCGGGCATCAGAAGATGTGAAACAGGCATTAAAACAATCACAATTAACAGACTATACTGCTGATTTTATGATCCGTGTATATCAATTAAATGATTAATTAATACCAGCCTTACTTCAAACTATCGTTGATTACGGAAACAAAGAATATCTACAACCTGAGTCGCTGTACTTAGTGTGGCTCAGGGATTATCATCGTAATAGTTTCACTTGATGATCTATTCTATAACTCAAATTATATAGAGTTTAAACAAAGAACACATCAAGTGAGCGTTAGCTAGCCGTCCAGACGAAATGAACAACCCGAATCATATAATAGTCTATGAAAATCAGAATGATTTCGCCTAAACGGTCTAAATACAACTTAATTTATTTTATTCACAGTGTTAGATGTTAGGAGGTATTTTTTATTTAAGGTGCGTACATAAATAATTGAAGATGTTCTAATAAGATATTAAAGCCAATTCCAACTAATACCAATCCACCAATAATCTCTGCTTTTTTTCCGAGTAACGGCCCAACATAACGGCCAATCATCATTCCTATTGTTGCCATTATCATAGTCATTAAGCCAATAGTCATTGCAGTGTGAACAATATCGACTTGTAAGAAAGCAAGTCCAAGGCCAATAGCCATAGCATCAAGACTGGTTGCAATGGCTGAAATCACTAAGCTCATTGAACTATGACGTGAGGATTTGGTGCAGCATTCATCATCTTTTTTAGCTTTAAAACCTTGCCAAATCATGCGTGAACCAAGAATAAATAGCAGAGCAAAAGCAATCCAGTGATCCCAGCGAATGACATATTGGCTTGCCAAAATACCAATTCCCCATCCAATAATTGGGGTTATTGCTTCAATAAAACCAAAGATAAAACCGGTACGAAGGATCTCTCTAAAGCGGGGTTTGTGGAGTACAGCACCTTTGCAAACAGCGACAGCAAATGCATCCATAGAGAGTGCAAGTGCCAGTATAAGAGTGGCGTAAAAGCTCATAACATAACCTCGGTTGGTGAATCCATATACACATAAATTACCCCCAACCAAAAGGCTTATTCATGTGTCTATGGTCTTGCCAACCAAGATGGTGTCCGCACCACGTTTAAATTCAAACGAGTATGTTGATACGGACTTTCTGGACTTAATCTCCAGAACAGGCTACTCCCCAATGACGTGGTTCGAAAGATATCACAAATTAATATAAAGACAACACCTAATTTAATGTGGCTATTAAATATTATTGATAATAATTTTCATTTGTGGCTATTTGGAATATTAAGGTTAATTTAATTAATAATTAACCTTAATATTAGTGCGAATATATATAGAAATTATTTATTATTAATAAGAAATTCATATATTCTTTGTAAATCATCAAGTTGCGTTACTTGAATATGTATTTTTTTATGCTCTAAACCAATAATTAGAACGCCATCCTCTGATAAATTCATTGTTTTTATTCTTTCGAATAATATAAATGTATTGGCGAAATAAAAACCTTTTTGTTTAAAAAATAATTTAGGTGTTCGAATAAACGCTAAATAAATTGACATCATAATAGTAACCATTAATAAATAAGTGGTTAACATACTGCCATGTCGAGAAATGTTGGTGTAAATAACGATACAAATTAAGACAATAAAAATAATAGCATCAACGCGATGTTTACGTTTTAGATTAATTTTTAAAAGTGTTTTTCCCTTGCGTAATTGTAAAATAAATTCATCATAAATTGCATATAACAGCATCAGTAAAATAATAATGGCCAGAATGAAATCATTTAAGGTCATTTTGAGTGCCCTTGGCTAAGTAAACATGCTAGAGAGCTTAAAAGCAAAAACGGGAGGCTGCAACCTCCCATTTTAATTAATTACAGTTAATTACGGCGCTAAGAATTTTAACCAAGCACCTAGGATACCAAGACCGAAGAAGCCAATGATAATCCATAATGGGTTCACTTTGCGGCGAAGTAACCACATACACGCGAAAGTGAGTAACAATGGTACCAATCCGGGCATCAGGTCATTCAAAATATTCTGAACCGTTGTCACCGTCACTACTTTGGTTTCAGGGTTTTCGATGGCTGAAACCACGACGGGTATATCGACATGTGTCCATTTATTAACTAAAGCCCCCATAACAAATAGACCCAAAATTGATGCCCCTTCAGTTAGTTTTTGAAGGAAACCGCCACCAATATCTTGAACAATATCGATACCCTTTTTATAACCGTATGAAACACCGTAATAAAGGGTTAATAAACGAACTAAGTTGAATAGAACAAAGAACAGGATTGGGCCTAGTAGGCTACCTGTCATTGCAATACCTGCCCCGAGAGCGGCGAATACTGGGCGAACCGTACCCCAGAAAATTGGGTCACCCACACCAGCAAGCGGTCCCATTAAACCAACTTTGATCCCGTTTATTGCACCGTCATCAATGTCAGCTCCGTTTGCACGTTGCTCTTCCATTGCCATGGTGACACCCAATACAGGCGCGGCAACATAAGGGTGTGTGTTAAAGAACTCAAGGTGACGTTTAATAGCTTGTTTACGATCATCGTTATTTTCTGGATACAGGCGACGGATCACCGGAACCATCGAATAACAGAAACCGAGTGCTTGCATACGTTCAAAGTTCCAAGAACCTTGTAACAGGTTAGAACGTAAGAAGACAGCACGGACATCACTTTTTGTGAGCTTTTTCGCTGTTGGATTTGTTGTATCTACCATTGTGCGATCCTCCTAGTCTAATTCATTATCAAGGTTGTTTTTGCCGTTATTTCCTTGTGTTACAACAACTTGGGATTTGTTATATTTCGGGCTGAGTTGAATATACAGGATAGCCATAACAGCACCAATAACACCCAGTGCAACAAGGTTGAAGTTAGTAAACGCAGCAGTAACAAAGCCTAAATAAAAGAATGGCATCAAGTAGCCCGCACGCATCATGTTGATAACCATCGCATAACCAACAACGACAATCATACCACCTGCAATGTTCAGACCATCAGTCACAACTTGCGGGATAGCATCCAGCATTTGTTTGACTTCTGATGTACCAACAGAAACAGCAACGATAAGTGCTGGAATTGCGATACGCATTGCTTGAAGAAGTAGGGCAGAAACATGGATCCAGCTGATAGCTGCTAAGTTACCTTTTAAGGCAGCTCTGTCAGCAGCATGTTGGAATGCAACAGTAACAGTACGAACGATAATCGTCAGTACTTGTCCTGCGGCGGCTAGAGGGATTGCAATGGCGATACCAGCACCAATACTTTGCCCGCCAGCAATAACTAATATGGTTGAAATAATAGAGGCAAGAGCCGCATCAGGCGCAACAGCAGCACCAATATTCATCCAACCCAATGCGATCATTTCGAGTGTACCACCAATGATGATACCGGTTTTCATATCTCCCAATACGATACCGATAAGCGTACAGGCAACGAGCGGGCGATGGAACTGGAATTCATCGAGGATGGAACCCATACCTGCGATACAAGCAACGATGAAAACCAGTACTATTTGAACAACGGTGAGTTCCATTGTTTAATCTCCTGTAACCAAACGAATTTGGTAAATCTGTTTTCGAGTAATAGTTAAAATATAATAAAATTAACAGTTTAATTGAGACTAAATTTTTGCTTTTTTAATTAAATCCATCATCTGAACTTTACTATCAGAGGAAACCTTACGGACTTCCAGCTCAATGTTATGGTCATTCAGATAATTAAAGGCATCAATATCTTGTTGGTTAATAGAAACGGCATTGGTCACTTGGGTTTTACCCTCGTGATATGCCATACCACCGATATTAATTGACTTCATTTCAACACCTGCTTCAACAAGACGTTTAACGTCCGTTGGATTAGTGAACAGCAACATAACGCGCTCACCAGCATATTTAGGATTGTTATAAACACGTATACACTTAGCGACATCGACAACGTGAGCTGTCACACCTGGAGGTGCGACTTGCTTGAGCAGTGTTGAACGCACCTGATCGCTAGCAACTTCATCACTCACAACAATGATACGTTTTACATTGGTTTCTTTTGTCCAGCGTGTTGCAACTTGTCCATGAATCAAGCGATCATCAATACGAGCAAGCGCAATCATCATATGTTCGCCTGGACCTGCGGTAACTGTTTGAACTGGAGCAGGTTCCTGAGCTGGAGTCAGAGCTGAAACAGAATTAGTTTCAGGTTCTTTAAATTTAAATGCGCGAATACCACCACGGCCTGTTTCTAAGGCAACAGAGATTAGTTCATCGATTGATGGACCATCATCACGACACATAAAGGTTTCAACCAACATAGGCACATTGACACCTGTGACTATTTCATAATTATCATGCTCGTTTACAATACGGCTAGCCGCATTGAATGGACTACCTCCCCATGTATCCACTAAAAACAGTACCCCCGCAGAGGTATTTAAATTAGCTAGTTTCGCTGTGTACTTATCAAATAGGGTGTCGGCGTTTTCCCCGGGTACAAAGTCAATGAACGAAACATTTTCTTGCTCGCCAATTAACATTTCGGTGGTGCGCAGAAGCTGTTCTGCTGCCACACCGTGGGTACCAATCATAATCGCTATACTCACTTGATTTCCCTCTTAACAGATAGAATGGAATTTACATATCATTCAAAATTGAATTAGATTAACTAAACCTCCTAACTGAAAATGTTATTCATAATATTAGCTGAATAATTTCACTCTACTTACTTCAGCCAAAAAACAATTAATTCGTTAGCTATTGTCGCTAATGTTACTAGCATAACATTTTGTATTAACGTAAAAACTTGTTTCGCGTCAGAAAATTAAAAACATAATTTTTTTTTGAATAAAAAAAAGTATTACATTGAATAATGTTGAATTTTAACAAATATATCCCATATCTATATTTTTTGGCGATATATAACACTGTTGTCGGTAATGGGGAAAACCTGGGAAGTACTTTTTTTGAGCAATTAAATATGGGGATTTAACGAAAATTGACACGTTTCAGCAGTAGGAAGTTCTAAATAAAGCTTATTTTATAAACAAGTGATTTTTGTAATGGTTTAATTAAGTATGGGGCACAAATTTAAAAGAGTAAATGAATCTAATATTGATGGGGCAGTATTAGATAGAAAATAGAATGTAATGGCTAAATTGTCATCGATATTCTGAGGGGAAATTGCCACCTACTAAACTTAAATATACGATTTAGTAGGTAGCTCTATTTAAAACATCATTTTATAACAGAGTTGTTATTAAGTCTGCCATCATCTTAGTCACACTGTACTTTAATAGCTAAACCGCCGCGGGAGGTTTCTCTATATTTAGCATTCATATCTTTCCCAGTTTCATACATGGTCTCGATAACTTTATCGAGTGAAACTCGAGGTTCACTCGTCCGACGTAAAGCCATACGAGTTGCATTGACCGCTTTAACTGAAGCAATCGCATTACGTTCAATACAAGGTACTTGAACTTGTCCTGCGACAGGATCACAGGTTAATCCAAGGTTATGTTCCATGCCGATTTCAGCAGCAATACAAACTTGCTCTGGACTACCACCAAAAAGCTCTGCAAGACCTGCTGCGGCCATTGAACAAGCCACGCCGACCTCACCTTGGCAACCAACTTCAGCACCTGAAATGGAAGCATTCATTTTATAAAGAATACCAATAGCACCAGAAGCAAGGAAATAACGAATGTATAGCTCAGGCGTTACAGGCTCAATACAGTGATTATAGTAAGCCAGAACAGCAGGAACGATACCACATGCACCGTTTGTTGGTGCGGTAACGACACGACCGCCCGCAGCATTTTCTTCATTAACCGCAAGTGCAAACATATTAATAAGGTCGATAACGACCATCGGGTCATTAGTCAGCTTACTTGAAGAGGTTACCAAGCGATTAAGTGCCGGTGCACGACGAGGAACACGTAAAGGACCCGGTAAGACACCTTCGGTGTTTAAGCCACGTTCAATACATGCCAACATGGTTTGCCAAACATCAGCAAAATAAGCATTAATTTCTGGCTGAGTATGCAGATCAAGTTCGTTTTTCATCATTAGGCTAGAGATTGATAAACCTGATTTTTTACAGTTGAGTAAAAGCTCTTCTGCAGACTTGAATGGATAGGATACTGGCTTACTATCGAGAGTTGATTCGCCAAAATGCTCTTCATCAACGATAAAACCGCCTCCGATAGAGTAGTAAGTTTTGGTATAAATTTCGTCATCACCAGAGAATGCATGAATTGTCATACCATTTTCATGCAGTGGAAGATTATCTAGACGGAAATTCATACCACCTTCATGTGGGAAGTCCACAAGCTGGGTACCATTGGCTAGCAGCAGCTTTTGCGATTTTTCAACATTGTCGATAAAGCTAGGAATGGATTCAATATCAACAGTTGCAGGCAGATTGCCAGCTAGGCCCATAATGATGGCAATATCAGTATGGTGACCTTTTCCAGTGAGAGAAAGAGAGCCATAAACGTCAACCGCAATACGTGTGACGCTTGGTAATAATTGTTTGTTTACCAAATCATCGACAAATTCTTTTCCCGCCTTCATTGGACCGACGGTATGAGAGCTTGAAGGACCTATGCCCACTTTAAACATGTCGAAAACGCTTATCACGCAGGACTCCTTAAAAAAAAAGTATATATTTAGTGATTTATTTTAAAGGATGCTACTTTACTGTTATTTAGTAGCGTTAACCAGTAAGTTTAAATTATTTTTTAAAATAAGGTAGTAGTGAAATAATTACTGTCTAAAAATAGCACAAATTGTAATTAATTATGTCATTAAATGATTATTTAAGTTGAAGGGCTAATTGATGAATGATTGTTGCGGTGAGGCCCCAAACAAGATGGCCATTGTACCAATAGAAGAAAACTCGATTACTGCAACCACCTCGCTTTATATCAATATATTTATATTGAGTGAGTGTGAGAGCATCAAATAAAGGGACTTCAAAAATAGAAGCAACTTCACTAGGATTTGGCTGGTAGTGGATACCCGCTGGTAGTAAACCAACAATTGGTGTCACTTTATATCCACCAAAACTAATCTGTGGGGTGAGTTGACCGAGTATTTTAACTTTTTCTGGTGGGATTGCGACTTCTTCGTAAGCCTCGCGTAAGGCTGTAGTAATCAAAGAACTATCTTCAGGGTCGCTTGCGCCACCAGGGAAAGCGATTTCTCCTGCGTGGGAACGCAAGAATGGTGAACGTTTGGTAAGTAATAAGGTCGGGTTTTCTTTATTAATAATAGGTAGCAGGACTGCCGCAGATTTACTCGCTGACCGCATGGGTTGGCGAGCGATAGGAAGTGTAAACTGAAAGCGGTTAATAAAGTCATTCAGTTTAATCATCTCGTGTTAGCTCTCCTAATACAGGCAATATGAGACGTAATTTATCAGAGGTCTCTTGATATTCTTTATCGGCTTGACTATCTGCAACAATACCACCGCCGGCCCAGCAGAATATCTGTTTTTTGTGAGTCAGTAGGGTGCGAATAGTGATATTTGTATCCATTTTTCCACAAAAACTAATATAGCCTATCGCACCGCAATAGCCATGCCGACGATGAGGCTCTAGATCTTCAATGATTTGCATTGCACGAATTTTTGGTGCACCAGTAATAGATCCACCGGGGAAACATGCTCGTAACAAATCTGTTGCAGTATAAGGTTGAGCGAGAGTTGCCGTAATGGTGCTAACTAAATGATGAACAGCAGGGAAAGGTTCTACCGCAAATAATTCGGGTACTTTAACCGTTCCTGGAACAGCAACACGACCGATATCATTGCGCAGTAAGTCGACAATCATCAGATTTTCAGCGTGATCTTTAGGTGAATTAGCTAATTTTTCAGCTTGCTCTATATCTGCTACTTCATCTTCTAAACGAGGTAATGTTCCTTTGATCGGCCGAGTTTGAATATCTCTGTCGTTTAAAAGAATAAAACGTTCAGGCGAAACACTTAATACTGCGTTTTTAGGGAGACGCATAAAAGAAGAAAACGGTGCGCGATTACATTGGTTTAGTTGTAAAAATGCATCCCACTCATTTCCTTTGTAATTAGCCTGAAAACGTTGTGCGAGATTAATTTGATAGCAGTCACCACTGCGTAAATATTCATGTATTTTGCCGATCTTTTGGTAATACTGTTCCTGCGTCATGTTTGAGTGCCATGGGCTAGTCAGCTTAAATTTACTTTTGCGAGATGCTTTTTGTTTCTGCAACCAAGTTAAGCGCTCATTGACATCAGCATAGCTAAATAACGTTACTTTTTGTTCTAAATGGTCAATAATTAGTGCCCACTGATAAATACCTATCGCCATATCAGGAAACTGTATTTCAGTTGTCGCTATCTGCGGAAGCCGTTCAACTCTACGACCTAAATCATAGCTCCAAATACCTAATGCTCCGCCTGTAAATGGTAGAGTATCATCTTGACAATTCTTGGGAGTAAACTGTTGAATGAGCATTTGCAGCAAAGTGAAAGGGTCATCATTTGACGTTTCAGTGACTTGCTGCTGTGTTATTGTTGTTTCATCGCCAACAGTTATCAGTGTTGCAATAGGCTCAGCCACAATAATATCGAATCGATTATGTGAATGTTCAGCATTGCCTGAATGAAGAAGCATTGACCATGGTTGATGGGCTAGTGGCGTAAAATAGGCAATAGCTGCATCTGAGTGATAAGGGAGCTGTATTTTATTAATAACCATTTCCATAAGCTAAAATCAAAACCTATAAAAGACTAATAGTGAGATTAACATATAATCTTATCTTAAGAAGATAATAGCTGTTAAAATTCCTTTAAATTTTTTTATTGTATACCCGTCCATACTTCAAGATGTCAGTCGGCAGCATAGGTAGCTGAATCCAACGACCTAAATTTCAAGATTTAGTGTGATTTTAGAGGGGATTTCTCTGGTTTTATACAGACACCTTGAATTATTTTGTGTATAGATCTGCAATATCATTAAGAGGCTTAAACATGTTTTCAGGTATGCCAGCACTCAATCATCAACAACAACAAGAAGCCGTTGATCGTATCCATCAGTTGATGGCGGATGGCATGAGTAGTGGTGAAGCGATTGCGCTTGTGGCTCAAGAAATCCGCGAGAAATTTAAAGATAAAGAGCAAATTCACGCTTGTTTTGAAGATGAAGAGCAAAGCGAAGATAACGATGAATATATCGATGGTTATGTCGATGAATATGAAAGAAATGGTGATGATGAAGGTGAAAATCAATAACAACAAAACAAACTATTAACATTTATGCTAAAATCTGATACAAATTAGCTTAGTTATACCATTTTGGTTTCGATAATTATTTTTTTATTTTAGTTAAAGTAGATAAATATTACATAAAATTAACTATAGTCACGAATCTAATTTGCCACCTAACATTGCTTAGGGATCGGAGGATGTATGAAGGCTGGAAATAAAATTGGTTTTGTTTTAGGTAGCTGTGCGCTGTTATTTAGTTCAATCGCGTTCAGTACTAACCAAGATGAAGGTAAAGCAGCACCGTTCATTAGTTGTGGTAATTTATCTGAACCCCAAGTTGCTGCACAGGTCAAGAATGATTTTATGCACAATCGTTTACCTCGTTGGTCAGATGAGAAAGCATTAGTGGGTAAAAAAGCAGTGGCTTGGGTTAATAATCAAGACGTGACAAAAACAGCTACAGGTTACCAAGTTCCGTTAATTGTAAGAGGTTCTAAATCTGACTTGCACTACAATGTAAAAGTTGATTGTGAGAATTCGACGATTACATACAATACCGCAAAATAAATTATAGTCGTTAATTTAACTATAATTGAAGAAAAAGGAGAAGATTAACTTCTCCTTTAATTGTTTATAAATAGGTATTAAACGCTGCGCTAGCGATTTCTTGGCTCATAAGGGAGCCGAGCGAAGTTTTTGGAGAGGTGCCTATAATGTGTCAGTCTCTCCCTGAAATACTCTCTTAAATGCTCAGGCAAGCTGCGTTCAATGACGTCTGGAATGATGGCAATATTGTAGCGTTCTTTAAAGGCAACGCCTGATGCTTGCAGGTCAACGTTCACTTTATCCATTTGGTTTTTAGGCAATAATGCAAGGTTATGGCTCATATCGATTCTCAATCACTTCAAATTTCTGTTCTTAGTCTAGGGGCTATTGCTCTTTATGGCGTATTTTACAGCATTAAGCTGCTCTTGCTTAGTCCACTAATTAGCTAAGCACTAGTTTTCCTTTTTACCTTATGTAAAGGATTTTAATTAGAATGAAATTCGACCTCAAAGGACTACAGCTCCTAGCAATGTAACGAAAAAAAAACATAATTGCCACTAGAGAAAATAGTGCACTTAATAATAACATTATTAACTTTTAAATAAGAATAATTCTTTTTCACACTAAAATATAATAATAAATCGATTAAAAATAATAAAAAAAGTGATTAAATATAATAGAAAATAGCTTAAAGATAATGAGATTGATTATTATTGATTATACAAAAAGTTATTAATTATCAGTAGATTGGTTTTTTTGTTTTATTAATGTTTTGGGGTTTTAATTATTTTTTTATTAGGCATAATAAAAGCATAAATGTTAATCGTGAAGGAATTAAAATGTTAACTAATGACATGATCAGTAAATTGAATGAACAGTTAAACCTTGAGTTTTATTCTGCTAATTTATATTTACAAATGAGCGCATGGTGTAGCGATAAAGGCTATGAAGGTGCAGCTGCATTTTTAAAAGCACATTCTCAAGAAGAAATGGAACATATGCAACGCTTGTTTGATTATCTTAGCGACACTGGTGCTCTACCATTATTGGGGCAAATTGCAGCGCCACCAATAGCATTCGAGTCAATTGCAGATGTTTTTACTCGTACTTATGAGCACGAGCAGTATATCACTGGGGAAATTAATAAACTTGCTCATCTTGCAATGACCACCCAAGATTATTCTACATTCAACTTTTTACAGTGGTATGTTTCAGAACAACACGAAGAAGAAAAATTATTTAAATCAATTCTTGATAAGTTGGATATGGTCGGTGAAAGTGGAAAAGCACTCTTCCTATTGGATAAAGACCTAAAAAATATGTCAGCAGCTACCCACGTATAATACAAAACATTAATAGCCTCATGAATGGTAGTGATTAATTTCAACGTTCATGAGCTTTTTTCTTTTCATTTTGTGCCAATAATCACACCTTAAGCAGTTAAATCGTTTTTTTGGCAGATAAACGTTATTTCTTCCGTATAATGGTTGGCAATGATTCTAAATTCACCTGCAAATTAAGGGGTTACTATGCCAATCCACCAATTAAAATCATCTTGGCGCAAACTAAGTGCAGTGGCAGTCTTATTTTTAGGAATGTCATTTCAGCAAGCATTTGCCCACGCACATTTAAAAGATCAACTTCCCGCTGAAGGTGCAGCAATTGAACAAGCACCTGAATCAATTACATTGAATTTCTCTGAAGGAATAGAGATTAATTTTACTAAAGTGAAGGTTACCGGCCCTAACAATACCGAAGTTAAAACGGGTAAAGCAGCATTAGATTCAGCTAACGATACTAAGGTTATCATACCGATTGAAGGTGAATTAGTGGCCGGGAAATATGATGTGAATTGGAGTGTTGTTTCAGTTGATGGACATAAAACTAAGGGTGAATATAGCTTCACAGTGAAATAATTATGTCACTTGAGGTTTTTTTTACTGTCATCCGATTCTCTCATTTTGTGGCTGTGATGTTGATGTGTGGAATGTCAATATTCGCAGTCATTCTTAGTGTTGGCGCCTTCAATCAAATTCTTCGTCATTTTCTCACTAAAGGTATTGTATTTAGTGCGATAATCACAGCTCTCACATCTTTTGGGTGGATGGCTGCCCAAGCTGGTTTGATGGGGGATGGTTGGGATGACGCATTTGATCTTGATATCTGGTCTAGTGTCATTAACACGACATTTGGGCAAATCTGGCGGTGGGAATTATTATGTTCATTTTTTACTCTAGGTGCGGTTTTCATACGATTACATAATGTTAAGCTGTATCTTCTATTAGTACTGTCCATCATAATGCTTGGTTTGCATGCTTTTATTGGTCACGCTGCAATGAATCACGGGATCGCTGGTGATCTTCATCGTTTAAACCAATTTATTCACCTTATCAGCGCGGCTTATTGGTTTGGTGGCTTATGGCCATTTTTGATTTGTATTCAATTTTTACGTGACAAGAAAGTACTTGCTACCGGATTAGAGAAACAAATATCTCTAAGTATGATCCGTTTCTCTAGATATGGTCATATCGCTGTCGCTTCTGTATTGATAACTGGGATCATAAGTTCAATCACATTGTTGCCTAACTGGCCGTTTATCTATTCAGGTTCAGAATATCAATCATTATTATGGTTAAAAATTGTATTAGTTGGCTTAATGGTGTTACTTGCATTACTTAATCGCTATATATTAGTACCGAATATAAAAAGAAAAGGGCGGTTGCAGTACTTGATCATTAATAGCTGGGCTGAGTTATTATTGGGTACCATGGTAATTTTGGTGGTTGCTATTTTTGCAACCAATCAGCCTGTATAATGTTAGTTATCGTGAATTCGACGTTTTAACAAGGTAATTTGAATGAAACTGAAATTAGCACTTTGTTCTATGTTGTTAGCTAGTACTACGTTTAATGCAGCAGCGGCACCAATCGAATCAGTTAGCAAAAAACAATTTGGAGATGATTGGCCATTTACGCGAGAAGAGGTCATGCTTGAGTGTAGAAGTAATGGTGCTCTGATTGTGATTAATCCTGCAACACTAGTGCAGTATCCTCTGAATGATATCGCTAAGAATCAGATGGAGAAGAAAGAAATAAAAGCACAACCTGTTGATGTTTTATTAAAGCCAATTGATACTCAACAGAGCACTGAAGAGCGTGTATTACCTCTTAAATTAGCGGCTGAAAAGCTCTGCCAGAATTCATAATACAATTTTCAATCAAAATAATAGAACGTCATAAGTTATATGTGAAATGCTTATAATTTATGATATTTTTTTATTTTATATCGAGTTAGTTTAAAAAATTATCATTATTGTTGATATAAAAACTACGAATCAATCAAAGAGTTTGATATGACAAAATCAACAAGTAAATTATGTTAATAATATGTAAAATAATTGATAATTACAGTGGTAAGAGTGCGCTTTGCAAGCTAGTATTAAATTGTACTTTGTTACGTCTCAATGGCAAATTTTAGCGCACGGCTCTGCCAGAGCCATTTCCCAAGGCCCGGTAATCGGAATCTACCAGGCCTCTTTTTTTGCCTGTATATCATGCCTGCAATAAAGTGGCTTCATTTTTTAAGACACTCTCATCACCCAATGGTGATTATCTTTATCGTAACGTTGACGATATAACAGCACTGGTTTTTCATTAATCAACGCTGGAATACTGGTATTTTCATCCCAACCATCTAATTGCATGCAAAATTCAGTATCTGAATCGCAAGGAATACTGACGAGATCACTCTTACTGTCTGCCATGATTGCATCATTGATTTCATAGGAAGATATTTTTAAGTTAACTAAGCTCACGATACCACCTCTCGATTTTGTAAGACAACAGGATAACGACTCAATAAAATCAAGCATAGTATAAATGGAACCTATTTCCAAAATATATTTTAGATGAGATGGTGGGAAAGGTGTAATGTGTTTAAAACATACACCTTTCTAGTGATTATTTTTTAGGGATGGCAGTACCCCAGTCTAACCAATCTTTTGGTGGTTCCAATTTCAGAATGAAATGCTGATCAGGATTTGCTTTTGCTGAAAGAGGTATTGTTGGAGGTGTCGCCAGTGAAATGCCACCTCGAACAAATTGTTGAAAGGTACCACTCTTTATCACGCCGCCTGTAAGGCCGAAAGATAAGTTGTAACCAGAAGATAACCAGAACTCGGTATTATCACGAATGAGGTATTGGTACTCTTTACCAATTCGAGTGGATACGTAAACTCGGTCGGAAAGCTCTCCCAAATAGAGGCTTGTCACAGTACCAATTTCAATTCCTCTGAATAGTAGAGGTGTGCCAACTTGAATCGAACCCACCTCACTAGCATCTAATATAATGGTTAAACCATCTAAATAACGGGAGTCAGTGATGTTTGCCGTTTGTAATTCAAATTGGTAACGGTTTCTATTTCCTCTTCCAGGCTCAGCGTTGATATAAGGTTGGATCAGAGTGTCAAGGTTATTAAAGCCCGCAGGGGATAATTCAGGAGTGACAATGGCGAAACGGCTACCACTTTTAGTGAAGGATTGAACATACTCAGGATAAAGAATCGCTTTAGCATTCACTTCACGATTGTTGGGTGATAATTTCAATGAATCTATTTGCCCGATATCAATACCTAAATAACGAATTGGCATGCCTTCAGAAAGTTTTGATGCATCATATGTAGTTAATGTTACAACACTACCAATCGCTTTAGCTGCTGTCTCCGTTGGATAAAGAGTATGCTGCCTAACGTTATCAGGCGCGGAAGTTTGAATGTTATCAAAACTAATTGCCCCTCTAATCGCTCGAGTCAATGGCGCTGCTTGAACTGTTAAGCCATTGCCATTGAATTGAACTTTTGCACCACCTTCGGCCCAAAAAACGCTTTGATCAGTTAATAGATCTCGATACTGGCTAGAGATATGAATATTAATGGCAAAGCCATCTTTTGAAGGTTTGATGGAGACGATTTCACCGACGGTGAATTGGCGATAAAGGACAACAGAACCCGATTGAATATCGGGAAGTGTATTAGTGTTCAATGTGAGGGTGGTCGTTGGTGCAGAGCCTATCACACCGGATTTAGCATTGTCGTCATTACGATATAAAGGAAAAGTTTCAGGAAGAGTATCTTTACCTTTTCCAGCGATCAAATGAATTCCACCATCAAGCCATTCTTGTGGGGTTGCACCTTGGAATTGAACACCATTGAAGCCAAGTTGTACATCAACACGGCTATTAGCCACAAACTTGCTGTCTGCACGAATAAGATGTCGATATTCATCTAAAATAGCAATATTAAACGTCACTTTATCATCTAATAGGTGACGCTGTAACACTTCGCCTATCTTAATACCGCGATAAACAACCGGTTGGCCATTATTAACCCCGTAGGTCTCTGGGGACCAGAGTAAAACCTTCAAAATCTCGTTATTTTGTTGTTCAGCGTTATCAATACCTTGCTTATTGGGTTGTAATACGAACTGTTGGCCGGCTTGAGCTGGTATGCTATCAGCAGGAGAGTCAAAGGCAACCGCACCATTAATAACAGCAGAAAGGCTTTCCATTTTAACATTCAGGCCTGAGTTAAGGTCAAATTCACCTTCAAAGCCTGATACATTCCAAAACTGGCTATTTTCACGCACTAAATTAGCGTAGCTTTTTTTAACGATAGCAGCAATAGAAACGCCTTTATCGTCGGGTAATATTGAGTAATCAGAAATGTAGCCTACAGGAACTTTGCGATAATAAATCGGTGAGTTTTCATGAAGAGAGCCAAGGTCTTTAGCGGTGAGATAAATTAATAATTGCCCCTCACCGGTTTGCAATTGAGGGGGAGAGTCTTGAGCGATGAAATCATGCTGCTCTTTTCCTGTACTAGGTTGCATACCTATGTAGTTTCCGCCCACTAAAGCATCTAGGCCTGAAACTCCGGCTAAGGATGCTTTTGGTGTCACCAGCCAGAATTTTGTGCCAGATGTGAGGGCGGATTTCATATCTTTATTGATGCTCGCCTTCACAATAATTTTTTTCATATCTTGGCTGATAGTAACAGATTGAACTAATCCAACTTCGACCCCTTGGTAGCGAATAGGCGTTCTGCCTGAGACAACTCCAGGGGCCGAGGAAAATTCAATTGTGACTTCAGTCCCTTGTTCTAGCCAGTTCTGAAACAGTAACCAGCCTGCAATAAACACAGCAACAAGTGGTAACAACCAAAATGGCGATATACGCGCTCTTTTGCGTAAAATGGCATTTTGCGCTTGTTCCGCAGGTTCATTTTGTTGATTTTGATTTTCCATAAGAATCCCAAATTAAACGACTATCGAGCCATTCGACGGCGAGTATAGTTAAAATTACAGCGACACCGAAAAATAAAGCAGCGGGCCCCATCGTAAAAGACATCAATTGGTCACGATTGATAAGTGTCATCATCAATGCAATAACAAATAAATCTAATATCGACCAGCGACCAATCCATGACACGAATTTAAGCAGTTTCATCCTTAAAACAGGATCAATTTTACTGTTATATTGAATAGAAAATAGCAGTATGACCATAATCAGTATTTTAATGAATGGTACTAAGATACTAGCAATAAATACAATCACGGCAATCGGCCAGTTTCCGGTTTCAATTAATGAAACAACGCCTGAGTAAATGGTATCTTCGGTGCGTTGTCCATTGAGATATACAATCGAAATAGGCATCAGATTAGCAGGAAAAAGTAATATCATGGCGGCAATGAGTGCGGCCCATGTTTTTTGAATACTATAAGGCTCCCGTTGGTGCAATGGGTGATGACAGCGCTGACAATCACCTAGGGAATTTGCAGGACCAGTATAGTGGCACGCCTTGCATGGTAACGCATCTGGTTCATCCCCTTGGTCTGGTTTAGTGTAAAAAAAACGCCATAACTCCTCGACATTAAGATGAATAAGTATCAGCAAACTGATAAATGTCATGGTGATGAAGGCAATAAAACCATTTCCTAATATGACACTCGCATAATCTTGCATTTTGATAGCGGCGATGCCGAGGCCGACCAGGTAAACATCCAACATAACCCATTCTTTTAAACGACCTAGCACTAATAGAACAGGACGTAGATTTAATCTGCAGCGTTTTCCGAAATAAAGATAAATAATTGAAATTGGCAGAAGTAACGGAGCTACGATCGCGCAAAAAGCCACTATACTTGCTGTTAGTGGATCTCCCTGTTGATTGATTAGCTTAATTCCATCAATGACATTGGCATTGATTTGAGTACCCAATAAGTTTATCGAAATCAAAGGCTGCCAAAAAGCGATAGGAGCAAGCATCAACAGAGTAATCGAAAGAATAAATAATCTATTCAATGACCAAGAGCGTCCGTCATCAAGTTGACCGCCACATCGGGGACAATTGATGGATTGTTGTGCATCATGTGGTGGAACTGATAATTTAAGATTGCAATAGCAACATTGTTGCGAAATTATGTCACTATGTTTAATGTGATCCATTATATGCTCATTAATTTGTTTGCTATGCATGTAATCTAGTGTAAAAAAATTTACGGCTAAGTGACAACTTGGTAACCTACGGGTTGTTCAGAATCTTTAATTTATTGCATCATTTGATTATTACAAGAAAATTTTATGGATAAAAGTAAGTATTACTGCGAGCTTTCAGATAATTTGTCTGCGTTATTGGCAGGGGAATATGATCTAATCGCTAGTTTGGCAAATACGAGCGCCTTGTTGTACGAGCGCTTAGAAGGTTTAAACTGGGTGGGGTTTTACCTAAGAAGTGGTCAAGAATTAGTTCTTGGTCCTTTTCAAGGAAAAATTGCATGTGTCAGAATACCTTTTGGCAAGGGTGTTTGTGGAACGGCATATAGCGAAAATAAAATACAACGTGTTGAAGATGTTCATTCTTTCCCAGGTCATATTGCCTGTGATGCAGCAAGTAACTCTGAAATTGTACTTCCTTTGGAAATAAATGGTCAGATTTTAGGCGTGCTGGATATCGATAGCCCAAACTTTAATCAATTCGACCAAGATGATGAAGATGGCTTAAAATACCTTGTAAACCAGTTGTGCCAACATCTGGCATTGTGTTCGACTCCAAATTATCACTAAATATTGGTATGTTAACTTAATAGGAACGTGGCAATTGTCTGCAACGCTATTATAATGTCGGCTTGTTCATGCCCGTGCTGGTTGGCAAAATTGTTGTTATCAGGAAATTTCATGGAAAATCAACCTAAGTTGAATAGTAGTAAAGAAGTAATCGCATTTTTGGCAGAGCGTTTTCCACGCTGTTTTATCGCTGAAGGCGAGGCTCGTCCGTTAAAAGTCGGAATTTTTCAAGATATCGTAGAGCGTTTAACAGAAGAAGACGGCATTAGCAAAACGCAATTGCGTTCTGCGCTGCGTATGTATACGTCTAGCTGGCGTTATCTTTACGGTGTTAAAGAAGGCGCTAAACGCGTTGACTTAGATGGGAATGATTGTGGTGAATTAGAAGCGGAGCATATTACACATGCACGTCAACAATTAACTGAAGCAAAAGCGAGAGTTCAAGCGCAACGTGCAGAGCAAAAAGCGCAAAAACGTCCAGCAGCTAAAAAAACAGGTGATAAAAACACCCGCAATCCGGCAGCAGCGAAAGAAAACGCGCCGCGCCATCGTCAGTCAGAAAATAAAGAACGCCCACAGAACTCTTCGGCTAAACCTCAGCGCGGTAATGGTGCAGCAGCTCCAGAACAAAAACTGAAATCAGTCACTGATATCCATGCACTTCAGATCGGTCAGATTCTGAAAGTTAAAGTGGGTTCCAGTCTGATGGACGCATCTGTGCTAGAAGTTGCAAAAGATGGGGTCAGAGTTCAGTTGCCAACAGGAATGGCAATGATTGTGCGCGCGGAACATTTAAAGTTCTGATACGGAGGTCAATCAGGTCATGAACAAACTTTTAAAAATTGCATTAGTTGTAAGTGTAGCCACTTTTGGTAGTGCAATGGCTAATCCTCAAGCAGTGACTCCGGTTGCTGCTGTTCAGTTGCCTGTCTTAAAACAGGATACTCAACATGGCACAGTAAGCGAAAGGGTGACATCGAGATTTACCCGTTCTCATTATCGTCAATTTGATTTGGATAAAGAGTTTTCTGGGAAAATCTTTGATCGCTATCTGAATATGTTGGATTACGGTCATAATGTTTTACTTCAGTCTGATATCGACGAATATGCAAAAGATAAAGCTAAGGTTGGTGAATGGCTTGAAGAGGGAAAACTGGATAAGTTCTATGACCTGTACAACCTCTCTCAACAAAGACGCCTCGAGCGTTTCAAATATGCATTAGCACGTCTTGAACAACCAATGAATTTTGATGTGAATGACTCGATTGACGTTGATCGTTCTAAAATGCCTTGGCCAAAAGACAAGCAAGAATTAGATAAGCTCTGGGATCAAAAAGTCAGATTTGACTGGTTGAACCTTAAGCTATCAGACAAAGATGATAAAGAGATCAAGGAAAAACTGACCAAACGGTATAATTTTGCTTTGAAGCGATTGTCGCAAGGGCAAAGTGAAGATGTTTTCCAATTGATCGTTAATGCATTTGCTCGTGAAATAGACCCACACACCAGCTACCTTTCCCCTAGAAGTACTGAGCAATTTAACTCTCAAATGAGTTTATCGCTTGAAGGCATTGGTGCAGTTTTACAGCAAGATGATGACAATACTGTTATTAATTCATTAGTTGCAGGTGGGCCTGCTGCAAAAAGTAAAGAATTAAAAGTTGGTGATAAAATTATTGGTGTTGGTCAAATAGATAAGCCTATGGTGGATGTTGTCGGCTGGCGACTTGATGATGTTGTTGCACTGATCAAGGGACCAAAAGGTAGCAAAGTTCGTTTAGAAGTAGTGTCTGATACTAAAGGCGCTAAACCACATACTGTGACTATTCTACGTGAGCAAATTCGCTTAGAAGATAAAGCCGCTAAGTTGACGATTAAAAATGTTGGCAAAGAAAAAGTTGCGGTACTCAGCATTCCAAGTTTCTATGTCGGTTTAACCAATGATGTGAAAACACAACTTCAGAAAATGGCAAAAGACAATGTTTCCGCATTGATCATTGACCTTCGAGGTAATGGTGGTGGTGCATTAACTGAAGCCGTTTCGTTATCTGGTTTATTTATTCCGAAAGGACCAGTTGTTCAAGTTCGTGATAATAATGGACAAGTTCGTCAAGATATTGATGATGACGACGTAATTTATTACAAAGGACCATTGGTTGTGCTTGTCGATCGTTTTAGCGCATCAGCTTCTGAAATTTTTGCTGCTGCAATGCAAGACTACGGACGAGCTTTAATTGTTGGTGAACCTACCTTTGGTAAAGGAACCGTCCAGCAGCATAGGAGTTTAAGTCGAGTTTATGACCAGATGCTTAAGCCTGATTGGCCTTCGTTAGGGTCTGTTCAATATACTATCCAGAAATTCTATCGTATTGATGGTGGGAGTACACAGCGTAAAGGTGTTACACCTGATATCATCATGCCAACAGGGCAAGATCCTGCTGAAACAGGTGAAAGCTTTGAAGATAATGCATTACCTTGGGATAGTATTCCACCTGCAAATTACACTAAAGCTGGTGACGTAACGGCCGATTTGTCAGAACTGAAAGCTAAGCATGAAGCGCGCATTAGTCAAGATACTGAATTTAAATATCTCAATGAAGACATTGCACGTTATAAAGCGAATAAAGAAAGAAAGAATCTGGTTTCGTTGAATTATGCAGAACGTTTGAAAGAAGACAATGAAATTGAAGCGATAAATCTAAAGCGTGTAAATGAGCGCTTTGCAAAAGAAGGTAAGCCATTATTGAAATCTATTGATGATTTACCTAAGGATTACGAAGGACCAGACCCATATTTAGATGAGACAGTTAAAATGGCAATCGACCTTGCGCATCCTGAAACAAATTTATTACCCAGTAAAAAATAAATTTGTAAAACATTAAATTAAGATAAGGGCCAGTAAATACTGGCCTTTTTCATAAAATGTGTAAAGTTATGTTAATTTTTGGTTTTTCTTGTTAATTTACTTGAAAAGATATAAAAAAACCCTATTTATCATGTATGTTATAAAAAGCTGTCTGTAAATGGTGATATAAGGCACGGCGTTTAAGTGGCGTGGTGTTAAACTTTAACAGACAGTCGCGCCAAGTTTTAGCGTCGCAATGACGGCAGAAGTTCCGCAAGGCATGCGGGATTTCAAGCTTGTGGAGATGGTTTTATTAACTTTCTCTGTGAAGCTAGGATCCATGAAAGCGAGTAAGACTTCGGTCTAAACGCTGTAGGAATCTTTGCCCATTAGGCGCAGAAGGATGCCAAACAGTAAATCTTTCGTGATGTTTATTTTTACCAAGGGACCTAAAAAATATGATGCGAATTGCCTTATTCTTACTCACAAACTTAGCCGTTATGTTTGTGTTTGGGATAATTTTAAGCTTAACAGGTATTAGAGGAAGCAGTGTTCAAGGACTGATGATCATGGCTGGCCTGTTTGGTTTTGGTGGTGCGTTTATTTCACTACTGATGTCAAAATGGATGGCATTAAAATCAGTTGGTGGTGAAGTTATCGAATCGCCGCGTAATGAAACAGAGAAATGGTTAGTGGATACTGTTAGCCGTCAGGCTCAGCAGGTTGGTATTCAAATGCCTCAAGTTGCCATTTATCATGCACCCGATATCAATGCGTTTGCAACAGGTGCACGTCGTGATGCATCGTTAGTTGCTGTGAGTACTGGCTTGTTAGAAAACATGAGCCGTGATGAGGCAGAAGCTGTTATTGCCCATGAGATCAGCCATATCGCGAATGGTGACATGGTTACTATGACCCTATTACAAGGTATAGTGAATACCTTCGTTATCTTTATTTCACGCATTATTGCCCAGCTTGTCTCTGGATTTATGTCAAATAATAATGATGAAAGTGAAAGCAGTAACGGTAATCCAATGGTTTACTTTGCAGTATCTATGGTATTAGAAATCGTATTTGGTATTTTAGCGAGTATTATCACAATGTGGTTCTCTCGTCATCGTGAATTCCATGCAGATGCAGGTTCAGCTAAACTTGTCGGTAAAGAAAAAATGATTGCTGCATTACAACGTTTAAAAACAAGTTATGAACCTCAAGAAGAAGGTCGACTGATGGCATTTTGTATCAACGGTCGTGGCAAGGCTTTTAGCGAGCTATTTCTTTCACATCCACCACTAGATAAACGTATCGAAGCGTTACGTGCAGGTGATTACTTGAAGTAGTGATCAGAATCGTCATTTATGACGTTGATTGAATTTAGACCCATGGTGAAAATATCCTCACCATGGGTTTTTTGTTTAATACATTAGTGCGGTAATTCAATTTTTATGTATTAGACTGTTGCCTTCTCACAAAATACAGTTGAAAACGCTACGAGCAATAATAGTATTGAGAAAATAGTCAATATTTTAATCATCAACTCTTCTAATTTATTTGAAATTTATATGATGGTGAAAATCAAATTAACTTGAGAATTTAATTCATATCAAGATGGTGCGTTTCTTAAGTTAAATATTGAAGTTATTCTTAGGTCTGAAATAGACAAATAGGCTATTATGGATATCAGAGAAAACACGAAAACAAGCCTAACAATTAATAAGGATTTAAAATGGATATACTTGTAAAAACGTTAATTTTTGGTAATGACTTTGCAACAGTAGAAAATCCAGCGCGTTTGGTACCATTTAAATTTGAAATTTATCAATCCCCTAATGGGTATTATCATCGTATGTATAAAGAAGTTGGTATGTCAGGCGCGAACTTGGGTCAACTGTTCAAAGTTTGGGGTTTTGAAGAACAAAAAGCGTATGATAAACAATCAGATGAAATAACATTGGAAGGCTACATACAGCATTGCCAAGATATTTATAATGGGAAAGTAAAAGCCTAGTATTTTAAAAAAAGCCCCCTTCACAGAATTCTGAAGGGGGAGCTAAATGAATAAAGAATGGTTTAATTCGAGATCAAAGATAAGTTATTTCGATAAATGATATTTAGTAATTCGTGCAGTTTTAATTATTATTGAATTGCAAATCCACCTAAATAGCATTTATCGTTAAAATAATCTATTGGCGATAGCCTGCCTTTATCTGATCTAAAGTATTTCTATAAGTTTCGGCCTGCTTCTTATCTTCCATTAATGCGATTTCTCGCTCCATCTTAATCAATATTTTACCTGCATCAGCTTGACCAATTGCTTTTAACATATGAGCAAGTAGATTTTTTATACAAGTCACTTCTTCCGCCAGTACGTTAACATCAGGCTGGGTAGGGAAATGTGTTTTCATTAAAAGTCCTTTAGAGATTAATTAGTTTGCTAATATTATAACATGGAAAAAATTATCGGTGTACGCCTTAACATGACGACTAAATATCAATAATACAGTTGCCAATGAAAAATATTACACTAGACATAATTGAAAATGTACAGTATGTGTTATTAATAGTACGACGTCAGCACAGGGCTCGTTTCATGGAAACGTTGTTCGAGTCTATTACATAGGGATGGTTTCCCTTGCAGCCTACATGAAATTCGAATTATTTAGGGTACAGTATGGAAACTCAAAGAAGGTTAAATATGTTAACTTCAATAGAAAAAAAATGGCTAGGGCAGCAATTTCCAACTTTAGTACAACCTAGACCCGAGGATAGTCACAAAGGGACCTTCGGTACACTCAATATCATAGGTGGAAGTGCGGGGATGAGTGGTTCCTGTGTGCTTGCTGGAATCGCTGCTCTTAAAAGTGGTTGCGGTAAAGTCGTTATTGGTTTTAACCAAAATTCGTTGATGTTGAATTTAATTGAGCAAGCACCTGAGCTGATCTTGCGACAAGCACAATCATTGATGGGTGATGAAAAGCCAACCGCTTGGGTCATAGGATGTGGGTTGGGAACATCTTCCGTTTCAGAAACATTGATGACGGAAATCATGGTGCCGATAGAAGAAGAACAGAGAGTGCTAATTGATGCGGATGGGCTAAATTTATTAAGTCAAATGCCAATTTCCAAAAAATTAACTAACAAAACTGTTCTTACTCCGCATCCTAAAGAGGCCTCAAGATTACTGAAAATTAGTGTTTCTGATGTTCAGGCTGATAGATTTTTTGCAGCTAAATGTTTAAGTGAGCGCTATGGCTGTTGGGTTGTGCTCAAAGGGCATCATACAATTATTGCTGACCCGGATGGACAAACATGGCGTAATGAAACAGGTAATAGCGGATTAGCTACAGCAGGGAGTGGTGATGTGCTATCTGGCATTATTGGGAGTTTATTGGCACAAGAATTGCCTGTTGAAGAGGCAGTGCGGAGCGGAGTATGGTTTCATGGAAAGGCGGCAGAAGTCTTAGCGGAAAAAGGGGTAGGTCCAATTGGGTTAACTGCGCATGAAATTATAGATGAAGTAAGATTGATAAGAAATTTATCTATTCTTTATTGACAATCTTACATTGACTCGCTTTAAACTCACAAGAAAAATGTGATACAATTCACACAAATAGTTTCTCTCAGTTTCATTAAAATAACAACTTCAATTCAGTACTAACTCAACTCTTTTTATTGTCTGTGTCGCAATCTATTTGGCGATAGATAGAGTTTTGCTGATTGCTGATACAGGTAAAGGTGTAACTAAAAACAATGACACAGGTTTCTAGAAAAACAGCTTGGATTAGAGTTGTTGCACTCGCAGTAGCAGCGTTTGTTTTCAATACGACTGAATTTGTTCCTGTCGCATTGCTTAGTGATATAGCTGAAAGCTTTGATATGACTGTTGCACACACTGGGCTGATGATTACTATCTATGCTTGGGTCGTTGCTCTCATGTCATTACCATTGATGCTACTGACAGGTAAGGTTGAACGCCGTAAGTTATTGGTATTTTTATTTATTATATTTATTCTTAGCCATATCCTATCTGGTTTTGCTTGGGATTTTAATGTACTTATAGCAGCTAGGGTGGGAGTTGCGTTATCTCATGCGGTATTTTGGTCAATAACCGCAGCTTTAGCTATTCGAGTAGCTCCGCATGGCAAAAAAGCACAGGCATTAGGGTTGTTAGCTACAGGTACTGCGTTAGCCACCGTCCTAGGTTTACCTATTGGACGGATTATTGGCCAATTCCTTGGTTGGCGAATGACATTCTTATGCATTGGTGTCATCGCACTATTTACCATGATTGCCCTAATTCGTTTCTTACCTAAATTACCAAGTGAACATTCTGGGTCATTAAAAAGTTTACCAATTATTCTTAAACGACCTGCGTTAGTTGGTCTATTTGTGTTAACCGTTATTGTGGTGACAGCACACTTTGCAGCCTATAGTTATATTGAACCTTTTGTGCGTGAAATCGCACTGCAAAGTCAGAATTTCGCAACATTATTACTACTAATATTTGGAATGGCAGGGATTGTGGGAAGCGTTATCTTTAGCCGCTACAGTGGTAAATACGTCTTATCATTCTTGCCTGTAGCGATTGCTGTATTGACAATTTGTTTATTGTTATTAATGCCTGTTGGCGACCATCTCGGTTCGCTTATCACACTTTGTATATTCTGGGGAATGGCAATTATGTGTGTTGGACTCGGTATGCAAGTGAAGGTTATTGATTTATCGCCAGATGCAACAGACCTTTCAATGGCAATTTATTCAGGTATTTTTAACCTTGGAATCGGTGGTGGAGCGCTATTAGGTAATCAGGTTATTGTCCATATGGGAATGACTAATATCGGATATGTAGGCGCTATATTTGGCGTTATATCATTAATTTGGTGTGTTTTCATCTTTAGAAGATACAACGCATCGTTCAGCGATAAATTACAAGCACCTCCGATTGTGCATTAATTTATCTGGTTGAATATTGTAAACCCTGTAATGATAATAACAGCATTACAGGTTTTTTTATGAAGTAAGAATTGTGTGGGTATAAAGCCATTGAGTTACACAAAATTGTAATTAATTTAGGTGAATAAGGTGGATTAATGAAAGGACTAGGGCTTTTGTTGATGTCTATTGTCGCCGAAGTTATTGCAACTACGGCATTAAAAGCATCAGATGGTTTTAGCCGTTTTTGGCCATCATTGATCGTTATAATTGGCTATGCAGTGTCATTCTGGGGGCTCTCACAGGTTGTTAAAGTAATACCACTAGGAATTGCTTATGCTATCTGGTCAGGCTTAGGTATTGTGCTAGTCTCAGTTGCTGCGATATTTATTTATCAGCAGAAACTCGATTTACCTGCAATTATTGGTATGCTATTAATTATAGTCGGGGTATTAGTCATCAATCTGTTTTCGAAAAGTGGGACTCACTGATCCAGGTGGCAGAAGCAGATACAAATGGAGAAAAACATGAGTTATCAAATCAGCTATCTGCTTAAGTCAACTTTTTGGAGTGGTCTATTGAGTGGTGCTGTGCTTACTTTAGTTGGCTGTGGAAGCTCAGAGCCAATGAAAATGACCCAAACTGATTACTCGGGATCTCAATATGCACAGCAGGTTGTTAATTTAGGCCCTGGTGTTCAAGAGGCCTGTGTTTCTGCTGGAGGACTACCAGCAATCAACTTGGAACTCAATGGCGGGCAAACGGCCGTTTGCCAGTTCGCAAATGGTAAACGCTGCGCTGCGGAGCTGATCCGCAGTGGTGCTTGCATTTAATTTATTAAATTGACTAGTCCTGATATAGGTTGACAACTTTTCAGGTATAAAACGCTCGATGAACCTCATTGGGCGTTTTATCATTTAATGATAAATGCGGTCGCCTTTCATTATACAACTGTATTGATTCTTCAACTAACTTTCTTGCCTGCTCTAAATTACTCGGCTTGACGAGTAAATACTCTATTTTAATATTCCATTGACCCGTTCTGCCAATGCATTTTGATAGCAGTCATAACCATCTGTCATTGAGCATTGAATATTATACTTTTTATGTATTTCCTGATATTCCGCTGAGCAATATTGTAAACCCCGATCTGAATGATGGACTAAGGAGGTTGCTGAACTGCGTTTTTTAAGGCTTGAAGCAATGATTTCTTTGCCGCATTCGTTTTCATATTGTCATCTAAATGATAACCCACGATTTTTCGTGAATATGCATCGGTGATTAAACTTAAATACGTATCACCTTCATGAGTCGATAAATAGGTAATATCCGCCACCCATAATTGTTCAGGTTGTGTGGGGATAAATCCGGATTTAATTAAGTTTGGATGACGATGAAAACGATGATGGCTTAATGTTGTTCGATGGTAAGCGCGTTTAGTAGAGACAAGTAACCGATGTTCTTTCAATAAAGAAAATAGTCGGTCTCGGCCAATAACGAATTGTTTTTATTTTAAAATAAAATGTAACTTGCGTCCTCCCAATCTGGGTTGAAAAACGCGTTCACCTTTAACAGCACCGACAATAATGGCGTCTATTTTTTTCGTTCTTCAGACGTATCTTGGCGTTTGTAATAGGCTTGTCGACTAATTTTCATGAAGCGACATGCGGTCGTTATTGTGAGTCTTTCAACCATTTTTTCTTCAATAACTCGGCTTTGCGCTTTTTTGACAAGCGGACGCCAAAATCTCTATCCATGACTTTAACAACGGCTTCAAAAAAATCGGCTTTAAGCTGAGCTTCTTCAAGTTCTTTTTCGAGCGCTTTAATGCGTTGTTCAGGTGTTTGTTGCTCAGAAGATTGGATCATAGCGACACCTTTATAAAGAGCGTTGGGCGTATCTTTCGACCAATCTAATCTACCATGCTTACGAAGCCAAATCAAAACGGTAGAACGGCCTTGTATGCCATATTGATATTGACCTTGTTTATAGGTGAATTCGCCTTTTTCTACTTGGTCAACGACTGCCAATTTAAAGGCTAGGGAATAATCACGTTGAGTTCGTTTACTTGTTGGTTTCATTACACTCTCTAATTTTAAGTTAGAAAAGTGTCAACCTTATTTAGGACGGGTCAAATTCCAATAAAAAGCCCATCAATAGGATGGGCTTTTTATTATAAGATAAAATCAACAAATTGGTTTTGTCTCTATTTTACGTTCTTTTGTGCGACGGAAAGAACTGACTGATTGCAACAACAATGGCAACTATAATATAAGCGGCATAAATACCGATTAGCCATTGAGGCATATCTAATCCCAAGAAATCCCACTGCCTAGCAGCGCAGTCACCTGAAGCGACGAATACAGCAGGTACCCATTCATTTAATGGTAACCATTCAGGGAAAGTGACAAAGAAATCACATGAAGCAAAAGGAGATGGATAGAGTTGCAGCATGGTATGTTCCCATGCGAGCTCTAAGCCGCGCCATGCCGCGTATATCCAGATAAGAATTGCTATCCACCGAATAATTACATTACGGGGTGTTATAGCACCTATCAATCCGGCAGCCATAATACCGAATAGAGCAACACGCTCATAAATACACATGACACAAGGTTGTAATTTCATAACGTGCTGGAAGTAGAGTGCAGCACATTCAAGTATAAACGCTGTGAAGGCCATTAATAGCCAAGCGCCTCGTCCTTGTGAGCAGTGGTTAAAGAATCTGAACATACTTTAATTCCCTAAATTAATGGTGCGCATATTTTGCGCCTATCTTCTAGACAAAAAAAGGTGCAAGTAGATAATTCTGTGCTTACAGATAAAATTTTACTCAACATTACAAATCAAACCCTTTAATAGGGTATTTTAACAATATCCGCTAAGATTCTAGTTAAATTATTCCGAGGTGATACAACTTAAATCAGAGTAATAAATAAAGGCACCATCCAATTAGCCGCTTAAGGTGAGTGATTGATTGGATAGTGCTGGAAGCTGTTGATCTTTGCTACTTCTTTTTATCGGGTCAATTAATTGAAATAATAGTAATCTGAACATATCAGCATTAAAGTGATTAAAATACATCACTATAAACCCAAGCAGCAAATGAAAAGAGTCATTCGGATTCGATTAAACACGGTTTTATCGTATGTTGAGCGGCTCTTGCCTAGTTTACTTGGTAGTGAGCTGCTCGCTTGATTATTTTAACCTTAAGTAAGGGCTTTTAATTCGAATAAAAATTGACCTGCAAAGAACAATAGCTCCTTGGTTTAAGGCGAACTAATCCAACCTAAACTTTCCATCCAGTGTGTTACAGGTACTAACCATAATTCAACGCCTATTAACCCAACAATTGTCATTACAAGTGTATAGGGAAGAGCCATCCAGACCATACGGCCATATGAAAGACGGATTAGAGGCGATAAGGCTGAAGTGAGCAAAAATAAGAAAGCAGCTTGTCCATTAGGTGTTGCAACTGAAGGTAGATTTGTTCCTGTATTTATTGTAATAGCTAATAATTCGTATTGATTCTGTGAAATTAATCCTTCATTTGCTGCTCTCAATGCTTCACTGATATAAACAGTTCCGACAAAAACATTATCAGAAACAGCAGATAGTAGGCCATTGAACAGATAGAATAGTGACAGCTGTGATGATTCCGAGGACTGCAATACAAACTGAATAAAAGGTGTAAACAGCTGTTGATCAATAATCACTGCCACGACAGAGAAGAATACGGTTAGAAGGGCGGTAAAGGGTAAAGCTTCTTCGAAAGCTTTGCCCAGCGCATGCTCTTCAGTTATACCACAAAACGCCGTTGCTAAAATGATCACCGATAAACCAATAATACCGACATCAGCAAGATGAAAAGCAAGCGCTAGTATTAACCATATACCAATAAGAGCTTGAATGATCAGTTGAGCTTTCTCTTTTTGAGTTCTTTTAGCTCGGGCTTTCTTGTCATGTTCAATCAGTACTTGGCGTACTGTCTCGGGCAATTCAGTACCATAACCGAATAATTTAAATTTTTCTACCATAAAGCAGACTAATAATCCACAGACAAAAACGGGGAACGTAACAGGTGCCATACGGATAAAGAAGGTAACAAAATCCCAATTGACATGTTTTGCGATAATCAGGTTTTGTGGCTCACCAACCATGGTCATAACGCCGCCTAATGCTGTTCCAACTCCAGCATGCATCATCAAACTACGCAAAAATGATCTAAATTGCTCAAGCGTTTGTTTCTTTTCAGTGCTATCAATAAAGCTATCATTAAACAAATCATCATTGTTTCGCTGGCTTGAGGCATATTGATGGTAGATAGAATAAAATCCAACGGAGACACTAATCACAACAGCAATAACTGTTAGCGCATCTAAAAATGCGGATAAAAATGCGCTGGCTAAGCAAAAGGCCAATGCGAGTGTACGTTTCGAGCGAACGGATAGTAGTAATTTGGTGAAGACAAATAGCAGCAGTTGCTTCATGAAATAGATACCTGCCACCATAAAGATCAACAGTAGTATGACTTCCAGATTATTACTGATTTCATGGGAAATCTGTGTAGGGGTTGTCATCCCAATAATCACAGCTTCAATTGCCAAAAGCCCTCCAGGCTGTAATGGATAGCATTTAAGCGCCATTGCTAGTGTAAAAATAAATTCAATCACTAGCAGCCATCCTGCAATGAACGGGCTGATAAAATAAAACACAAGCGGATTGATTATGAGAAATATAATAATTGCGAGCTTATACCAATCAGGCGAAGTTCCGAGAAAATTCTTTAAAAAAGCTTTTTTTAAACTGAAGTCCATTATATTTATTGTCCTCTCATTAGATGCTGTAGAACTTTGGTGGCCAATTTTTATTCGAATTAAAAGAATTTAGTTAAGGAAAGAGTTACGTTACCCAGTGAATTAAGTAATTTTCACTTAACGTAGAATAAAATGCGTGTAACGTCTTTTAATTGAACTCGTAAGGCTATCTTTAACCGCTTTTTTCATTTCAATTATCACCACCCAGTACATATCATTAATTCAATAATCATATTGAATGTTTTTTAATCTCCCGTTGCTGTATAAATCAGCAGTAAAGAACATCTGCCCCTATATATGTAGTATAGTAATTTTATATGGTACGCTTCTCGTGCCCATAAATTAAGCCCCATTATGAATAGATAATATATTAATTATATGAGGGTTTTATGATTGGCCTCACTGTTTATGTTGAGTCTAACTATCTCAATTTATGACAATCTGATATGATTTCCATAATAATCCGTCTTAAAATCTTTGGAATAATAAAAATATGGTCATAAAAGCTCAAAGTCCTGCAGGTTTTGCGGAAGAGTATATTATCGAAAGTATTTGGAATAGCCGCTTTCCTCCAGGATCTATTTTACCAGCTGAACGTGAACTCTCTGAACTGATTGGTGTTACACGAACGACTCTTCGTGAAGTACTTCAGCGCTTAGCTCGGGATGGTTGGTTAACTATACAACATGGGAAACCTACAAAAGTAAATAATTACTGGGAGACATCAGGTCTTAATATTTTAGAAACATTAGCACGCCTAGACCATGACCGTGTACCACAACTGATCGATAACTTGCTAGCGGTTCGTACCAACATAGCGGCGATTTTTATTCGTACTGCATTCCGTCAACATCCTGAAAAATCATTGGAAGTATTAAGTGAACGCGACAAAGTTGATGACAACTCTGATGCATTTAGTGCTCTTGATTATAATATTTTCCGTGGATTGGCATTTGCGTCAGGTAACCCTATTTACGGTTTGATTATTAATGGGCTTAAGGGGTTATATACCCGAGTTGGGCGTTATTATTTTTCAAATCCTGAAGCGAGGCGATTGGCTCTCAATTTTTATCAACAATTATCAAACTTATGCCGTGAACAAGCTTATGACCGCATTATGGAATGCGTCAGAAATTACGGAAAAGAGAGTGGAATGATTTGGCATAGTATGCAAAGTAGTATGCCGAATGACCTTGCGCATATTCGGTAGATAAAATTGATTTCAAGTTACAAGTAAAAAACGGCCCGCTATTTTTAGTGGGCTGTTTTTTTTATGATAAGCCACTATAAGTATAGCAAGTAGTCAGTGTGGATAAACCTAGAGACTGTTGGCCGTGAATGAGCAGTGTTTATTCTGCAGATTGGGTGAGTTTGTCTTTTTACTGCACTGTTGTGATAAAAATAGGCATGAAAGGCTAATCGCCTTAGACTCCATTAACATAAGTATAGAAACCCCTTCATTATCATTTCGTTATACGATAAATAATCGACGAATACAGAGTGCTTTATTATATATTAAATCGTAATTATTGACAGTCGAATGATTTGTAAATTCGCTATAATATGAATATAAATTTCAATGTAATAAAATGATGAAATTTTATCTATAAATAGCGTTGCAATATAATATTTCATCACGAAAGGATTTAATCCTGAATTTTAGTTTTAGATGTTAATGCTTTATACAAAAAAATAATCATAATGCAATGATTTATAATCATAAATAACAAATGGGTGAATTATCTCCGTAGAGTAAAATGTTGTAATGCAATTGTAAGATGAAGTTCTGTGGATTTATTCTCTTTATTGTTAAGAATGTTAATTAACTGTATTGGAAAATAACAATTAGAATATTATTCTAATTGGGATCAATTATTTTGGTGGTAGGGGGTATAAATGAAAGTTCTAGTGTTAGGAGCGGGTGTCATTGGCGTTACTACTGCATGGTATCTAGTTCAAGAAGGGCATGAAGTTATTGTATTAGACAGGCAAATGAGTGCCGCTGAAGAAACTAGCGCTGGTAATGCAGGACAAATATCTCCCGGATATGCTACCCCCTGGGGAGCGCCCGGTATTCCTCTTAAAGCCATCAAGTGGATGTTTGAAAAGCACGCTCCACTTGCAATTAGGCCTGATGGAACGTCATTCCAATTACGTTGGATGTGGCAAATGCTAAAGAACTGTGATGCCCAACATTACATAATGAATAAAAGTCGTATGGTTCGTATTGCGGAATATAGTCGTGATTGTATTCGCCAGCTACGTGCAGATACAGGAATTACCTATGAAGGGCGTCAAGGTGGGACGTTACAGCTTTTTAGAACCACACAGCAATTTGACAATGCAGCTAATGATATTGCAGTTTTAAAGCATGAAGGCGTACCTTATGAGCTGCTAACGGCAAATGAACTCACTCAAGTGGAACCTGCGCTTGAATTTGTTAAAGATAAGCTAACTGGTGGATTACGTTTACCGAATGATGAAACCGGTGATTGCCAGCAATTTACAAAAAAACTTGCCAAAATGGCAGAAGAGGCAGGCATCAAGTTCCAATTTGGGCACAATATTGAGCAAATACTCACCGAGGGTAATATCGTTAGCGGTATCAAATGTGATGATGAGATATTTAAAGCTGATTGCTATGTTGTGGCAATGGGTTCTTATTCTACCACGCTGCTACAAAATATGATCAAAATTCCGGTCTACCCGTTGAAAGGTTATTCCTTAACAATGCCAATTATTGATGAACAACGGGCACCTACATCCACAGTATTGGATGAAACATATAAAATTGCAGTTACGCGTTTCGATGAGCGTATTCGTGTGGGGGGAATGGCAGAAGTCGCCGGCTTTAATCTAGGTATACGGAAAAAACGTTGCGAAACATTAAAAATGGTAGTGCAAGATCTTTATCCAGGCGGTGGCGATATCACCCAAGCTACTTTTTGGACTGGTTTGAGGCCTATGACACCTGATGGAACTCCAATCGTAGGACCAACAGCATATAAAAACCTATATTTAAACACTGGCCATGGCACATTAGGTTGGACAATGGCATGTGGTTCAGGCAAGTTGTTGTCCGATCTTATTTCTGGTAAGAAACCAGAAATTGCCTCGAATGACTTATCGGTATTTAGGTATATTGATGGTTTTAATACGAAGTTGATCTCTAATAATGATTTATTGCCTATAAGCTAAGTAATTTAGAGAGATTCGGTTTAGATGCATTCAAAACTCAAGCTGGATACAGTATTAACAGCAATTTGAAAAATGACGTGTATAGAGTAAAAAAAGAATAAGGAAATAAGCATGCCACGTCCGATTAGTGCAGTCATTCATCTGAAAAACTTTACCCATAATTTGTCCGTAGTCCGAAAACATATTGGTTTGGCCAAAATTTGGTCAGTCATGAAAGCAGACGCTTATGGCCACAGTATTGAACAAGTTTGGAAAGCGTTGTCGGCAACAGATGGCTTCGCTATTTTAGATTTAAATGAAGCTATTTTATTGCGTGATAAGGGTTGGAAAGGCCCCATTTTGCTATTAGAGGGTTTTTTTCAATCTGAAGACTTAGAGATTATTCATCAGTATCAATTGACCACTGCGGTACACAGTAATTGGCAGCTCGATGCTATTGATAAAATGAGGACGAATTCGTCTATTTCAGTATATGTAAAATTAAACAGTGGAATGAACCGGCTTGGCTTTAATTCATGTGAATATGCTCAAGTAATTAAAAGATTAATATCAATGCCTAATGTTGATGCTGTAACGTTAATGACTCATTTCGCTAATTCTGACGTTGCAACGGGGACTGACGCACCACATCAAACGCTCAAGCCGTTTATTGATGGTTCCTTACCCATTTGCGCGGCTAATTCTGGTGCAATACTTTGGCATCCAGACACTCATTATGATTGGGTTCGCTCAGGTATAATTCTTTATGGAGCATCTCCAAGTGGTAAATGGCAAGATATTGCAGATAAAAACTTGAAAGCCACTATGACATTACAATCAAAAATCATTGCAATTCATGGCATTAATTCTAATGAATCAATAGGTTATGGTAGTAAGTTTACGGCAAAAAAAACACTGAGGATCGCAACAGTAGCCTGTGGTTATGCCGATGGTTATCCGCGTCATGCACCAACAGGGACACCTGTTTGGTTAAAGGGGACACGTTGTTCTTTACTCGGCGCTGTATCAATGGATATGCTTACTATTGATGTTAGCGAGGTCCCTACGGCAGAGATTGACGATACTGTTGAACTATGGGGACAAAATCTACCGGTTGATGATATTGCAGAAGCTGCTGGAACGATTGGTTATGAACTCATGTGTGCTTTAGCAAAAAGAGTACCAGTCATATACGAAAAATAGATTAATAATATCTAACATGACACTCAATTTAATAGCATGCTATGTTAGCAGTTAAAAGTACTTAGCTAACTGAAATTCCTTGTTTTTATAATTATCAAAATTCTATTTCTCCTACCTATTTACAGTTTGAATTATTTTAGGTGTAAACGAATAATAGACAATATTAATAATTTAGCTAAAAATGTGATCTGGTATGCTAGCATTTTCGCTAAAGTTAACATCAATGTATGATGCGCTTTAATAATCAATCATCTAATATTTTAGGTTTTATATGACTAAAACAATTAAATTAACATCACTTGCTGTTGCATTAGGTATGTTATCTTCCGCTGCGGTTGCTGGTACATGGTCTGTAGGTGGTTCTGTGTTGGCACAGTCAACTCCCTATAAAGGGATAAAATCTAAAGACTACGTCACTCCTCTTCCTATTGTAAATTATGATAGTGAGAACTTTTATTTTCATACCTTAGCCGCTGGCTACTATTTATGGAATGATAAAGTGGATCAACTTTCAGTTGATGCATATTATTATCCACAATTTTTCCGCCCAAAAGATAACGATGACCATGATATGCGTCAATTAGATAGACATCGCGATACCGTTATGGGTGGCTTTACTTATCGACATATCGCCGATTGGGGAACAATCAGAGCGGTAGCATCTGGTGATATGCTGGGAATAAGTAAAGGTTTACGTGGCGAATTAGCGTACCTTTACGGTTTCCACGGTGATAAGTGGTCCTTAGTACCGGGCATCGGTATTAAATGGGATAGTGAAAATCAAAACCGTTATGAATATGGCGTCTCTTCAAAAGAGTCACGTAATAGTGGTTTATCTCGCTATCGTCCAGGTGATAGCTGGACTCCTTATCTTGAATTGTCTGGTAGCTATAAATTTACTGACAATTGGAGTGCGTTTGCAATGGGTCGTGTAGACCGTCTGCCAAGTGAAGTTAAAGATAGTCCAATGGTTAATAAGTCTGTTTCAGGAATTGTGTGGAGCGGTGTGACTTACACTTTCTAATCTCTAACTAAATCTGATGTGACAAGAATCCCAAAAGTAGGATTTTACTTTTGGGATTTTTTATTATGGTTAATTAATCTTGTGGTTTGTTATCGCGAGTCATCATCACCAAAGATAAGCGCGAAGGATGCTGGTTTTCGCTTTTCATTGGTTTATTAATGCGTGCCGTTTCAACGCAGACCATTTGTTTATAACCATTATTAGGCATATCTTGCATACCGCATGAGAGCTCAGCCCATGGATTCCAGCAAACGACATCTGAATTATGATAATGGTGTATTTCGATGGTACGTGACCAGCCATCATCACGGACAATACTATATTCTTCAGGTTCAGAGTAAATTCTATCCGTATGATTATTAATTTTTAATGGCGAATCGGCATACACCTCTTTATCACTCACTTTATCCAGATAATGGCCACCCAATCCATAAATGGTAGTTTTATTGATATCACTGATATTGAGATAAGTATGCATTGCTGCCGTAGTTTCAAAATCGCCGTAACTTTCTAATTCTATCTCACAAGTGTCGCCGAGCTTCATTCGGAGGATCAAGGTGAACTCATGAGGCCACAATTTACGTGTATATTCTGTGTCGGTGAGAGTGAAGGTCAGAATTACACCATCTTCATGTTCATTGTGTGCAGTAAATTGCCAAGGCAAAATACGTGCGAAACCGTGGCTAGGGCTACCTATAGGGCCAAACCAAGGCCAACAGATGGGAATACCACCTCGGATCGCTGTTCCCGTTTTAAACGCGCTTTCACTGCTCAGCCAGATGCAAGGTTTTTGCCCCGAAGGTTGCCAATCAATCAAGTGAGCACCCTGAATGCTGACCGCACCACGGACTTTTGGGTGAGAGATAATAATTAAGGGTAATTCGCCCAATTGGCGCTGACTAATATAAGCTGAAAGCTGTTTAATGACTGGTAGAGCAAAAAGTTTATCATGCATAGTTATTTGCCTATGATTATGGAACATAGATAACGAACAGATTAGCAAAACTGGAGAATACAATACATTGTATCGACGATGTCACTCAGAATTGATATACACACATTATACTTCAAATCACATAGTTTGTGTTGTCAATGAAATCGTAGTATTAGCAAGCGTGAACGATAATGTGATTTTGAGTATAAGGAAAACTATTGCTATCGCTAATGTATACTTATGATATTTCATTACTCAACAAAAACAAAAGAGCCGCCATAAGGCGGCTCAAATAAACCTTTATGTGTTACAACTCTTATTTAGAGATGTGAGCAACTAGGTCGAGAACTTTGTTTGAATAGCCAGTTTCGTTGTCATACCATGAAACGAGTTTCACAAAGTTGTCATTCAGAGCGATACCTGCTTTAGCATCGAATACTGAAGTCAGTTTTTCGCCGTTAAAGTCAGTTGATACGACGTCATCTTCGGTGTAACCCAGAACGCCTTTCAGCTCGCCAGCTGCAGCATCTTTAATTGCATCACAGATTTGAGCATAAGTAGCTGGTTTTTCCAGACGTACTGTTAAATCAACGACAGAAACGTTAGGAGTAGGGACACGGAAAGACATTCCAGTCAGTTTGCCGTTTAGCTCAGGAATAACTTTACCTACAGCTTTAGCAGCACCAGTTGAAGATGGGATGATGTTTTGAGCAGCACCACGACCACCACGCCAGTCTTTATGAGAAGGACCGTCAACAGTTTTTTGAGTTGCAGTTGTTGCGTGAACAGTTGTCATTAAGCCTTCAACGATACCAAACTTATCATTGATAACTTTAGCCAGTGGTGCCAAGCAGTTTGTAGTACAAGAAGCGTTAGAAACGATTTCTTGACCTGCATAGCTCTTATGGTTAACACCCATAACAAACATAGGAGTGTCATCTTTAGAAGGGCCAGTCAGAACAACTTTTTTAGCGCCAGCTTGGATGTGTTTACGTGCAGTCTCATCAGTTAAGAAGATACCTGTTGCTTCTGCAACAACGTCAACACCAACTTCATCCCATTTCAGGTTTGCAGGATCTTTCTCTGCAGTAACGCGAATTTTTTTGCCATTTACAACTAGGTGACCATCTTTAACTTCAACAGTACCGTTGAAACGACCGTGAGTAGAGTCATATTTCAGCATGTAAGCCATATACTCTGCATCGAGTAGGTCGTTGATAGCAACGATTTCGACATCAGAACGCTCTTGTGCAGCACGGAAAACGATACGGCCAATACGACCAAAACCATTAATACCTACTTTGATAGTCATAGTATTTCCACCAGCTATTTATTCGTGAATTAAGTTGTAGTTAAAGTTACCAAAACCTTGCCAGCCGTCAAGCGGAATCGTGTCAATAATTGAAAAAAATCAATTTTAAACGCACTAATTGTATACTTGTCAGCCACTTTGGCGGCAAATCTATCCGCACGTATTATCGGGATTGTACGGAATAAAGAAACCTTCCATCAATGATATATGTGAAACCCGTCACAAATCAAAACGGAAAGCATCATGTTAATTAGTTTAGAATATCTTTATAAAAAATGTTGTTAATTTTTTGTAGTTTCAAATAAGCGTATTATTTACGCAATATCGCTAATTTATCTAAACATTTGGGTTTTATATGTCAGAAAAAAACAAGCAACCAGTTGATATCTCAGAATTAAATGAGATTCAGCAATATGTCACTCAGGAAGCCGGAACAGAACGTCCTTTTACGGGGCATTTATTACATAATCGTAAAGACGGTGTATACGAATGTCTGTGTTGCGGTACGCCACTTTTTCTATCGGACACCAAATTTGATGCAGGATGCGGCTGGCCAAGCTTTTATCAGCCAGTGACTGAAAATGCGATTAACTTTATTGAAGATTTCTCCCATGGGATGCATCGAATTGAAGTGCGCTGTCAAAACTGCAATGCACATTTAGGTCATGTATTTCCTGACGGTCCTCAACCAACGGGGCAACGTTACTGCATTAATTCAGCATCACTCAGCTTTCTTGATGACGAAACAGGTGAAAAGACCCGTGGATAGGGAGCTGAAGCTTGCTGATAGTTACAAATGACATGTAGCTATAACGATTCAGCTTGTTTTAAACCAATAATAATTTGAATAATGGTACTTTTGCTGAATTTTTAAGGAGTGCTGAAGTGAGCATAGAGATAGAGCCAGAATACGTAGAGCAATTACTGTCAGTAATGACACCTGAAATTTATCAGCGTTTGGTTACAGCTGTTGAATTAGGTAAATGGCCTGATGGTGTTGCATTAACACTGGAACAAAAAGAGCATAGTTTACAGATGGTCATGCTATGGCAATCACGGCATAACCACAGTCCGGAGCATATGACGATTGGCACAGATGGACAAATTACCATGAAGAGCAAGCAGGAATTAAAATCGATGTTCCAAGGGGAGCTTCTTGCTACCTTGAAACCGCAAAATAATGATTGAATTTCGCCTTTACTGATCGTTTCATATAGCGAAAAGGGCGTTTGTATTAACGCCCTTAATTAATGAAATTTAATATCCTAGTATTACAACATGAATAGGTGAGAGCTGTTTTAATGAGCAGTAAAATTCAGGTAACGTAATTTTTTGCCTCACATTTAATTTTAAATTCATTTCAACAGGTTCTTTTTTTATATTTTGAATTATTTCATTTTATTTGTTGCCATCAAAATCAAAAAGTATGCACCACCCAAAATTGCAACAAAGATACCTGCGGCGATTTGTGTTGGATATATTAGCGTTTGTCCAAGCCAATCAGCCCAAAGCATCAATATTGCACCAATTAATCCGCCGATAATAAGCTGCTGCTTGGCCTTTTTAGCCCCTAATAGAAAGGCCATATGAGGTGCAACTAATCCAATAAAGGCGATAGGCCCAACTGTCGATGTGACTAAAGCACAAAGTAAAGCAACGAGAATTAATAACATAACATTGGCTTTTTGAGCATGTAGCCCACGACCTTGGGCAAAGGAGCGACTGACTGACAGTAAGACTAACCAGCGATTTAAACACAACGTTAAAGTACTCAATATACTGATGGCAATGGCAAAAGTGATCGCTTGTTGACCGCCAACTCGATAGGTGGAACCTGATAACCATAGCAATATACGATAGCTACTTAGCGTACCTTGTGCGAGGAAAAACTGAACGAGAGCTTCAAGCGTCGCCGTTAAACATATACCAGTTAAGATTAAACTAGCCGGCGCATAAGAATGGCGTTTACCAAGGATTAATAGCAAAGCGAGAACAAGTAAGCTACCAATAAGTGCAACACCCCATAATGAGGTTTGGATAGTGCTACCTAACAGTAAGCTAGTGAGCACTAAAGCCGCGCTAGCGCCTGAAGAGACACCTAAAATATCTGGACTTGCAAGAGGATTATAAATAATCCGCTGTAATAAAACCCCTGCGATACTTAGCGATATACCTGCAAATAGAGCAGTGAGAAGACGCGGCCATTTTAAGTCCCACTGAAAGTTTGTCGGAATATCCCAGTAGTAGTCTTCGCCATTTGTATGCAATAAAAGTGATATCGCAATACCGAGGATAAGGAATAATATGAGCGCTGAAATGGTCGGTTTAGATAAATGTTTTGTTGTCGATAATAATCCTATCGATAATTGATCTTGCGCGGTGAACGTACGTCGACTAAACCAAATTAATAGAGGTGCGCCAATAGCTGCGGTCATTACACCTGTGGGAACAACAATATTTAAGTTATTACTGAGCGCGATAGCACCGCTATCAGCAACGAGAAGTAAAATAGCCCCCATGATTGCACTCACAATCAATTCTGTGCGCGCACTCAGTATTCCAAATCTTCGAACAATATTCGGTGCGAGTAAACCAACAAAACTGATCACTCCTACAGAGGTAATTGTTACGGCAACTAACCATGTAGCTAAAATAATAAAAAGTAAAAAAGCGGGTAGAACGGCTAATCCTCGGGCTTGTGCACCTTCATGGCCTAGCTTAAGGAGTGTTAATACACGTGGAGCAAAGCAAATAATAATTAATATAGGTAATAACAATGGGAAGAGCCAATTGATTTTTTGCCATCCATCCTGAGCTAAGTTTCCAGCTCCCCACATAAAAATATTTTGGGCAAATTGTGAATTCAACGTGATCAGTGCTGTGGCAATCGCACCGAGAAGAATATTGATCACCATACCGGAAACCACGAGTGGTAAGCCTGTCATATTACGAATGCCAGCAATTAAAATAACCAAACCAAATGCCAGTAACGCACCCGCCATCGCCGCAATTGTGCTATATAGTCCAGCATCGTGACTAAACCAAATATTCATTATCACTAAAGCTAGCCAAGCACCCGATGAAGATCCGAGTGTGAGTGGTGATGTAAGGTTATTTTGTGTTAACTGTTGCATTAAACTACCTAGCAAGCCAAAGGTAGCTCCGACAAGTAAAGTCATGGTCAAACGAGGAAGTTGCCCAAATAAAAAGAAAAAATCAGCAAACTTGTCTGCAGATGAGGGATCTTTTATCAACTGTAATTGTTGACTCATCGTTAAACCAGGCTCTAGCTGTAAATTGAATAACGCTAAAAGCGCTAACGTAATTAATAGGATTAAATAATGTTTAGCGGTCATGATCTGGGGCGACTTGTAATAAGCTTTCAGTTAGTGCTTCTGCCATCAATTGTAGCGAGAATGCACCACCATAATTCCAAACAGGGCGAACACTATTCACATGTCCCTGTTTAACGAAAGGCATAGATTGCCATAAAATTGAAGTTGCTAGTTGGTTCTCATCTGCAAATGGTTTGATATACAAAACATATCCATCATTAATGAATTGTAATGAATTTATACGTTGTTGTTCAATTCCCCAAGGACGTGCAGGTAAAAATATCGCCGGTTTTAATGCCAGTTGTTCAAGCACATAATTTAATGTTGAATTATCTGTATAGAGAAATACTGTACTAAGACTCGAAAAGCGAATTACAGCAACATTAGGCGGTTCATCAAATGTATTAGCGAGTTTAGACTTCAACTCTGTAAATCGCTTATCCATATTACTCAGAAACTGTTTCGCTAACGCCTTCCGATCAAAGAGTTCAGCCAATGTATTAAAGTGAGCGATTGCAACGCCTCCTGCATTATCTTCACGGCCAAAGTTTGGCAAGTAGACAACCGGTGATATTTTTTGTAATAGGGGGAGCAAGTCTTCTTGGGAGCGACTCGCGATAATGACATCAGGATGGAGTTGCAAAATTTTTTCTAGGTTAGGTTCAGCTCGTGTGCCAACTTCTTCTATGGAAGAGGGAATTGCAGGTTCAACCACCCATTGTTGATAACTGCTTAGTTCTGTAGCGCCAACAGGGATAATATTCAGTGTTAATAACTGTTCTAAGAGATCCCAATCGAGAACCACCACACGTTTAGGCGGAGCGGAGAAATGCTGTTCACCCAGTCCATCGGTAATCGAAATCGTTTGGGCATTTCCTGCAAAAGTGCCACAAAATACACTGATAAATAATAATGAGCGCCACCAATTTTTTCTTAAACACATACGACAGCCACCCTATGAGCATCAGATTCCGGATAATCAGGATGCGATATTAATTTTATCTGCGTGTCATAAAGTGATGATAACCGTGATTCATTATGCAGAAGTGAAGCGTTGCCCTCGAAATTAATTTGGCCATTTTTAAGCGCAATAATGTGGGTTGCATAACGCAATGATAAATTAAGGTCATGAAGAATAACAATAATACCGATGTTATGAGCTTGATTTAATTCACTCAGTAACTTCATTAACTGGTATTGATGCTGGATATCTAATGCTGATGTTGGCTCGTCTAATATCAATACAGGGGATTGTTGAGCTAATAACATGGCAACCCATGCGCGTTGTCGCTCACCACCCGATAAATTATCAGCCAGCGTCTCAGCAAATTCAGTAATACCTGATTTTTCCATTGCTTGTTGGATAATCGCGTCATCTTCAGTTTGCCAACGGCCGAATGCTCCACGCCAAGGAAAACGACCTAAGCGAACCAGTTCTCTGACGGATAACCCAGCAGAGGCAGGCAACTTTTGGGGTAAGTAGGCAATTTTTTGCGCCAGTGTCTTGGTTTTATACTGAGTAAGGTCTTTATTTTGCAAACACACGGTACCAGTATCTGGTGCCATTTGCCCAGAAAGAAGATTAACCAATGTTGATTTTCCAGAACCATTATGTCCGAGTACAACAGTTAATTCAGTTGTAGGAATGGCTAACGAATCTATTGCTAAAATAGTGCGATTATCGCGAATGATTTTTATATTCGATAATTGAAACATAGATAGAGACTCAAGGGGCGTACTTAAAGATGCGTACGCCCAATTAAAATTACCAGAAGTATTTTGTTTGTAAAACAAAAGAACGAGATTGGCCGTAATAGCACCAATAATCACATGATGCAATATATTCTTTATTGAGTATATTGTTCATATTGAATTGGAACTGCCAATTATTAGATAATTTATAAATCGCAGCCATATCCCATAAAGTGGCACTCGGTACGGTAAGATCACTACTTGCAGGACTATCTTTTGATTGACCAAAGTAACGAATACCGGTTCCTAATTTAAGTGATTGGTTGTCAGCCACAGGAATTTCATAATCAGTCCATACGGTTGCCATGTGTTTAGGAATAATGCCAGCTTGTTTACGTCCTTTGCCGCCAGTATTATCTGTTTGAGCGTTGGTGTAGGTGTAAGTCGCTTTCGCGTTCCAATTATCGGTTAAATTCGCAAATACTTCACTTTCAACACCTTGCGAAGTGACTTTACCTGTTTGAGTCGAAATAAATGTTGATGGATTAGTGACTAGCGCATTTTTTTGTTCAATATCAAACCAAGCAATATTCAGATATCCGTCTATAAAGTAGGGAGTATATTTGATCCCAGCTTCGAATTGTTCCCCTTTAAGCGGCTTATACAGCTGCTTTGTCGTTGGGTCGATGGTAGATTGCACTTCAAATGATTGCGAGTAATTTAAGTAAGGTGAAACACCGTTATCCGCTAAGTACATTAACCCTGCATTTAGGCTCATCTCACCATCACGACGAGATTCATTTTGATTGTCTTTCTGAGCTTTATTTTCCGTTTTAACCCAGTCATAACGGGCACCTGCGACCCCAATCCATTTACCATCAAATTTAGTTTGATACTGTGAATAGAGGCTTGTTTGGGTCTTATCAATGGTACGATTAATATTATTTGCTGGATTTAGTGGCGTATAGTGACCATAATCTGGGTTCCAAGGGTTAATTGTACCGAAAGAAGTATCTTGTTCGTCGCCTTTAGTACGGTGATATTGGAACTCAACACCAGCTAACAAAGTGTGTTCGAATCGCTCACTATCCCATTCACCAACAACGTTATTATCAAAACTAAAACTTTGATTTTTACCATCACGGAAAACGATGCCACGATTCAACTCCTGTAATGTCGGACTTGAATTAGGATAGGCATATATACTACGAAGGGTGAGGTCGTTATAGCCATAATTGACCCGTTGAGCAAGGCGCCACTCAGTATTAAATTGATGTTCTAATAAATAACCAACAGATAATTGTGTTCGTTTGTATTTGTCGTAACTCGGTTCACCTAAATTAGTTGAAGGTTTAATTTTACCATATTGTGAGTGGAGCAATGTGCCAGCGGCTGGAAAGAATGGGTTAGTCGGCGTGCCATCATCATGCAAATAAGTTCCCATCAGGGTCAGCATAGTATTGTCAGAAAGATCAAAGGCAGCACTTGGCGCAAGATAAATTCGTTTGTTATCTGTGCCTTTTAACTCACCATCCGCTTTTTTCATCAATCCCACTAAACGATAGCGCGCTGAATCTGTATTCCCTGATTGAGTAGAAAGGTCGAAACCTAGTCCTTGATGGTCATTATTGCCAGCTTCTAAAAATATTTCATTTTTGGCATTAGGTGTGGGTTTTTTAGTCACTAAATTGACCGCACCACCAGGGGTTGATTCGCCAAATAATACTGCGGATGAACCTTTAACAACTTCAATGCTCTCTAGCCCATAAGGTTCAAGCAGCCATGTATAGTATCCATCGCGATATAAGCGGCTATTGTCTAAATATGTTGCCGCATCAAAACCACGCACTTTAAACCAATCTGTGTCGTTATCTGCGCCATAAGGTTGTGCAACAACACCTGAAGTGTAACGAAGTGCTTCGTCAATTTTTTGTGGCGCATGCAACTCTAAATCTTGCTGAGTAATAATGGAAACAGACTTGGGTGTTTCTTGTAATGCAGTATTAACCTTTAATGCTTGGGCACTAACGACCAAAGAGTCGTGTTTATCACTATTTTGTTCATTAGCTATTGCTTGATTGTGAACAAATAATGCAGAAATTGTACATATTGTAACGTGGCGTAAACGAAATAAGTGGTTTTTTTTCACAAATTTAACTCTAATGATAGTGATAATGAATATCAGTATTATTACCAATAATTAGCATTGTGAATATAAATAATTATCATTTTTTTGTAAGAAATAGTTATAAGTAAAGTATTTGGTAGAGTGCATTAAATGGTCAATAAGGGAGGGTAGTGACTTTGAAAAGAAATAAACAGTGATACCTTGCTATATAGAGCAAGGTAATTTTTATTTATCGTAAAGAATCAGTCGTTAATAATGTTGCACCTTGTTGTGACATTTCAGCTAAAGCGAGCTCACTGTCCATAGCAGACAAATTAACTCCACGACAGCCATCTATGAGGACATCAACATTATAGCCAAGCTTAAGTGCATCCAATACAGTAAATTTCACACAGTAATCAGTTGCAATCCCCATTATAAATAGTTGAGTAATTTGTTGCTCTTGTAGTCAAGCGTGCAGACGGGTTTGGCTCACTTTATCATTATCGAAAAAAGCACTGTAGCTATCAACTTGAGGGTTTTCACCTTTAGTAAAGATCTCTGATATTGCTTTGCTATTTAAACGGGGATGAAAATCTGCACCTGGTTCACCTTGTACACAATGGACAGGCCACCAAACCTGGCTAATACCATTAAGTGTACCAACATAACCTACTTGAGTTCCAGAATTGACAGCAAAACTGAGATGTTCAGCGGGATGCCAATCTTGGCTGGCAATAATAGGAATATTTTGCTGTTGGCAATATTCAATCGCTTTATTAGCAGCTTGGATCACGAGTTCACTTTCTTTAACTGCAAGGGCACCATGAGTACAAAAATCATTCTGTAGATCAACTAACAGTAAAGCGGATTTAATAGTATCTTCACTTGGGTTATTCATCGGCATAGCTAAGTTCACCTCTAAGATTATTTTGCATTAATTCTCGAACATGTGCTTGAGTGTAATCTTGACTGAGTAAATAGTGTAATTTACTCAAAGCGGCTTCAAATGTCATATCAAATCCACTGATAACACCAGCTTCGGCAAGTGCATGGCCTGTTGCATACCCCTCCATATTGACTCGACCAGAAATACATTGTGTTAGATTGACCACAATAATGCCTTGGCTGGTTGCGTTATGAAGTATTTTCAATAATTCGGGTTGCTGTGGCGCATTTCCGACACCATAAGAACGCAAAATCAGTGCTTTTACTGGTTGTTGTAGAATATTACGGACAATATCGATAGAGAGGCCTGGATATAACATCACAACACCGATTGGCTGAGGAGTAATACGGTGAGTGATAAATTTACCAATCCCGACGGGTGCAGGGCAAGTATTGAACGTTCTGATATGAATACCTGCTTCCATTAGCGGGGGGCAGTTGGGGGAGCTAAATGCATCAAAACCATCCGCGTGGGCTTTTACAGTCCGATTACCCCGATACAATTTATTATTAAAAAATAGGCCGACTTCATTAATAGGATAATTGGCTGCAAGATATAACGCATTTAATAGATTCGTTTGGCCGTCAGATCGTAATGCTTCCAAGGGGATTTGTGACCCTGTCACAATAACCGGTTTTCTCAAGTTTTCTAACATAAACGACAAGGCAGATGTAGTATAAGCCATAGTGTCAGTACCATGTAAGATCACAAAACCATCATAGTTATCGTAATTATCATTGATATCATCGGCAATATTTTGCCAATCTTCAGGAGTAATGTCGGAAGAGTCAATTAAAGGATGATGCTCTTTTATTGTAAACTCAGGCATTTCAGGACGATGAAACTCAGGCATTTTAGCCAATTGGGACTGAAGGTGTCCGGATACGGGAATATATCCTTGCGCTGAGTGGCGCATACCAATGGTACCACCAGTATACACAACATAAATCGATTTCTTCTGCATTTGTTTACCTAGGGGATGTTGACCTTTGTTGCTATTATTACGGCAACTAAAGATTAAAAAGATTGCATGTAATTATTTAATGAATAACTCTAAATTAGCAATCCAAATTCTAAATAAAAAGCTACTGAGGGAAGTCCTATGGCGCAGATTAAAAGCTATTTCGCTCATTTTATTCTATGTCTAGAGGAGCTTGCCTGACCTAAAAGACTTTTAATTCGAATGGATATTAACCACCAAACTTTAGTAGCATTCTATCTTTTTATTGTTCATATTCTTAACAATAGTATTAATAAGCCTTGTTATCGTTTTATCTATTATAATATATAACAATTTTGACTTATTTAAAGGTGGTTATCTACGATTAAAGTGCTAATTATATAGCGGGAAAATTGAGTTATCAGTGGCATGGGTAGATAAATCCACTGCCAATGGCGGTTTTTATCATACTTTCAGTTGCTACTAATGGCGTATATAGATATTGAAAATAAAAAGACCCGAATAACATAGTTTATCTATGCTCATCGGGCCTCTTTATCAGTACCATTCACTATCTATAAGGAAGCTGAGGTATCAATAAATTTCCGCACAATTCAAACAAAAGGCATAGCGACTCTGTGGATCATTCATCTTTAAGAAGAATTGAGCCTGCTGGCGGAGGTCTGTTGCAACTGATTGCGGTAAAAATACCTGTAAGACATCAGGTACAACAGCTTGAGCGCTGCTGCTTAACTCTAATATTAGCTGATCCATAAACGTTAGTTCAGGTTGCATCCAATCTAATTCAACCTTATCAAGTTTAGCTAATTCAGCAGCTTTGTTGACTGCATCATCAAAATCACCAAGTTGATCAACTAATCCGATTTTTTTCGCGTCACTACCTATCCATACACGCCCTTGCGCAATTTTATCAATCTCAGCAGGGGTCTTGTTACGCGATTTTGCAACTAATCCAACAAAGGTTTTATAGCCATTTTCGATGGTGATTTGCATCATGTCGGAGAATTCAGGGCTGATACCTTTAGTGATAGACATATCAGCAAGTGGGGTTGTTGAAACACCATCCGTATAAACACCAACAGAGTCAAGTACGTTTTCAAAGGTGTTAATAACACCAAAGATACCAATAGAACCGGTTAATGTGCTTGGGCTAGCAATAATATAATCTGCTGGTGTTGATACCCAGTATCCGCCAGATGCAGCCATACCACCCATCGAAACGACAATAGGCTTACCTGCTGCACGTGCAGAAGCTAATTCATTACGGATGAGATCAGAAGCGGTTACACTCCCACCAGGGCTATTTACACGTAATATGATAGCTTTAATGTCATCGTTAAGGCGAGCTTCACGAACTTGAGCTGAGATGAGGTCACTACCAGCAATACCGGGTGCTTGCGGACCATCCATTATGGCACCTTGTACAACAATTACCGCGATATTACCTGCCGTCTCAGTTCCTGAGTTTGTTAGCTTGCTTGAATAATCATAAATGCTAATATAATTAAAATGTTTCTCAGCTTCATTCCAACCAAAATGCTTTTTTAGTACATCTTCGGCTTGCTCACGCGTGTAAACCTTATCAACCAATTTCTGATTTAACGCATACTGTGCACTATCACCACCCGCTGCACGCAACTTGGTAAGCAAGGTCGATGTACCAGGGAATACACCTTCTACAGTTGTTTGGCGATTTTTAGCCAATGTATCTAGATAGTTATTCCATAGCGTCCCTAACCATTGCTTACTTGCTTCACGCGCTTCAGGTGACATATTGTCACGCATCAATGGTTCTACTGCAGATTTATAAGTACCCACACGAAAAATATGGCTGCTAACTTTGAGCTTTTCTAAGAGGGTTTTATAGTAGAGAGTATTTGTTGAAAAACCGCGGATCCCCACCATCCCTTGAGGCGAAAGAAATATATTATCCGCATAGCTTGCTAAATAATATTGACCCTGAGTAAAACTGTCGCCTACTGCATAGATAGGTTTACCTGACGCTTTAAATTCGGTGATAGCTTTACCAATGAAATTAAGAGAAGGTTGATCTGCTTCAACAAGGTTGTCTAAACGGAGCACCATACCCGTTATGCGGTCATCAGTTGCTGCACTGCGAATAGTATCGACAATATCAAACAGTGAGTTTTCCTGCATGCGATTATTGGATGACCCTAACAACTCACGACTCATTCGACCAAGAGGATCAGGCGATGAAACTTGGTCGACAATAACACCCTGCAAATCAACATAAAGTGCACCAAAATAATTTTGGTCAGGTTTAGAATCGGATTGATAGAGGACCATCGAACCAATAACTAAAAAGCACAATACAAGAAAAATGGTATTGAAAACCAGTTCCCGAATAAAATTTAGTATTCGCCAGCTAAACTTAAATACAGTGGCGATAATCTCCCATATTTGACGCATAATCTCTCCGAGACACGAATTTGCACTTCTATCTTAATGAAATAAAAACAGTTGTCTGCTAATGAATTGCATTTTTATTCATAACAAACCTGTTAAGAGCGTTGTACAATGTCGTGATTATATTTTTCAATACATACAAATGATATAATTCAATTAATTAATTAATTTATTTAACCATAGTTCAGTTAGCTAAGAAGATAGAGATAAATCTAACTAAGCAAATTTACAATCACAACCCCTAAGTGGATGTGTTCATAAACAGCATGGTTATAATTACTTGTTTGAATGACTATTATATCAGTTTACTCTGAATCGGAGATGAATATGGATGCTTTAACCCTTTTATTGACCCGTCGTTCAGCTTCACGGCTAACAACACCAGCACCTGAGCAAGATGAGTTACAAAATATTCTGGCGGCAGGTATGCGAGCTCCCGATCACGGTGCTTTGCGCCCATGGCATTTTGTTGTTATGCAAGATCAAGGGTTAAACCGCTTTAGTCAGTTACTTGAAAAAGCGGCAAAAGAAGGTAAGTTGGGCGCTGAAGTTGAAGAAAAAGCACGTAACGCACCATTTAGAGCTCCGTTAATTATCACGGTTATCGCTAAAACTCAAAATCATCCAAAGGTTCCTGAGTGGGAACAAATTATTGCAGCTGGTTGCGCAGTTCAAGCGATGCAAATGGCGGCGGTTGCACAAGGTTATAGTGGCATCTGGCGTTCAGGTTCTTGGGCCGAAGATACGATTGTTCGCGAAGGTTTAGGTTGTGCGCCAACTGACCACATTGTTGGTTTCCTGTATTTAGGTACTCCTGAACTAAAAGCACCGACTAAAGTACAGATCCCAGATATGCAAAATTTTGTATCTCACTTTTAGAGGCTTGATGACAATGGATAAAATTAGACTTACGCAGTATAGTCATGCCGCAGGTTGCGGCTGCAAAATTGCCCCGAAAGTTTTGGAACAAATACTTCACACTGAGCAAGCCAAGTTTCAAGATCCTCATTTATTAGTAGGTAATGAAACTAAAGATGATGCCGCAGTGTATGACTTAGGAAATGGTATTGGCATCATCAGTACAACCGATTTTTTTATGCCAATCGTTGACTCTCCTTATGAATTTGGGCGAATTGCTGCAACAAACGCAATCAGTGATATTTTTGCGATGGGTGGTAAGCCTATTATGGCGATTGCTATTTTAGGTTGGCCGATTGCAAAATTACCGCCTGAGGTTGCAAGAGAAGTTATCGATGGTGGTCGTGCTGCTTGTGCTGATGCTGGAATATCTTTAGCCGGAGGTCATTCAATTGATGCTCCAGAACCTATTTTTGGTTTAGCAGTGACGGGTGTGGTTAATACCGAGTTTGTGAAGAAAAATAGCGCAGCAATTGCAAATTGCGAACTGTTTCTAACCAAACCACTGGGAATAGGGGTATTAACGACTGCTGAAAAAAAAGGTGTTCTAGCAGCTGAGCATCAAAATCTTGCAACAGAAACAATGTGTCAGTTGAATAAATTAGGTGCTGTTGTTGCTCCATTAGAAGGTGTAACAGCCATGACTGATGTTACAGGATTTGGTTTGCTTGGTCATTTAAGTGAGATTTGCCAAGGTTCTGGCGTTCGTGCTGAAATTCGTTTTAGTCAAATTCCAAAATTAGATAATGTTGAGAGTTATATTGAAGCTGGCTGTGTACCAGGTGGAACGCAACGTAATTTTGATAGTTATGGGCATCTTATCGGTCCAATGACCGATGCTCAACGTAACTTGTTATGTGATCCTCAAACATCAGGTGGATTATTAATAGCAGTAGAACCTTCTGAGATAGCCAAAATTAAAGAGATTGCACAGCAGCAAGGTGTTTTGTTACAGTCTATCGGTAAATTATTACCCCATCGGGACAATGTACCTTTAATTGAAGTGATAGATTAATTCATGCGTTTGTTTATTGCGGAAAAGCCTAGCCTTGCGCGGGCAATTGCGGATGTACTTCCTAAACCTCATAAGCGAGGAGACGGTTTTATCCAGTGTGGTGACGATCAAATGGTCACTTGGTGTATAGGTCATTTATTGGAGCAAGCTGAACCAGATGCTTATGAACCGCGTTATGCGCGCTGGAATTTACAAGATTTGCCAATTATTCCAGAAAAGTGGCTATTAAAACCGCGCTCCTCAGTAACCAAACAGCTTAAAACGATCGGTATCCTTCTAAAGCAGGCGACTGTGGTTGTTCATGCTGGTGACCCTGATAGAGAGGGGCAATTGTTGGTAGATGAGGTATTGGATTACTTGGATCTTGCTGGCGAGAAAAGAAAGCAAGTCAAGCGTTGTTTAATCAATGACCTCAATCCACAAGCCGTTGAAAGAGCAATTGATAGGTTACGCGAAAACCGCGAATTTATTCCGTTATGTGTTTCAGCTCTGGCGCGGGCTAGAGCTGATTGGTTGTATGGTATCAATATGACCAGAGCATATACTTTGCTTGGACAACGCGGTGGTTACCAAGGTGTACTATCCGTAGGGCGTGTACAAACGCCTGTGCTCGGGCTAGTTGTTCGTCGCGATGAAGATATTGAAAATTTTGTCCCGAAAGATTATTTCGATGTTAGAGCGCACATTGTTACTCCCCAAGATGAGCGGTTTGTCGCTATATGGCAGCCGAGTGAATCTTGTGCTGATTATCAAGATGAAGAAGGGCGTTTGTACCATCGGCCTTTAGCAGATCATGTTGTATCGCGTATTACCGGCAAACCAGCTTTTGTTACGCAGTATCAAGATAAACGTGAATCTGAAATAGCGCCTTTACCATTTTCACTTTCTGCATTGCAGATTGAAGCATCAAAGAAATATGCTTTGAGCGCACAAGAGATTTTAGATATCTGCCAGCGTTTGTATGAAACTCATAAGCTGATTACTTACCCACGTTCAGATAGCCGTTATTTGCCTGATGAACATTTCGCAGGCCGTCATTCAGTGCTAAATGCAATATCTGTCCATCAGCCTGAATTAACAAAATTTGAACTACCGGAACTCGATAAAAAAAATCGCTGTTGGGATGATAAAAAAGTTGATGCTCACCATGCTATCATTCCAACGGCGAAAGCCGTATCAGTTAGACTCACTGAAGATGAAGCTAATGTTTATCAACTAATTGCGCGGCAATATATTATCCAATTTATGTCGGATGCAGTGTACCGTAAATGTACTATCGACCTTGAAATTGAGAATGGTAAATTTACAGCTAAAGCGCGTTTTTTAGCGGAAGCAGGCTGGCGTGTAGTATTGGGTAGTAAAGAACGTGATGCTGAAAATGATGGTACCCCGTTACCAATTGTGACTAAAGGGGATGAACTATTGTGTGAGAAGGGGGAGGTTATTGAAAAACAGACTCAACCTCCAAGGCCTTTTACAGATGCAACGTTGTTATCTGCAATGACGGGAATTGCTCGATTCGTGCAAGATAAAGCCTTAAAAAAAGTATTGCGAGAAACGGATGGTTTAGGAACGGAAGCAACGCGAGCGGGTATCATTGATTTATTATTTAAACGTCAGTTTTTATTTAAAAAAGGCCGTTATATTCATTCTTCACCCGCCGGCAGAGCATTAATTCATGTACTTCCAGATATGGCGACATTACCGGATATGACTGCGCATTGGGAGTCTATTCTGACTCAAATTAGTGAGAAGCAAACTCGCTACGATGATTTCATGAATCCATTGAGTTCAACACTGAGCCAGCTGATACATCAAGCACGCCAGTTTACGAATCTCAAGGCTTTTCGCGAGCTGCCTCCAGTGACCAAAAGCAAAGGTAGTAAAAAATCAGCTAAGCCAGCAAAAAAATCGAAAAAGGGTGATGAATGATTAAACTATTATTCACTAATTATAACAAAGTAAAGGAATTAAGAGCTGAGAATATATGCTCTCATTATAGTCTAAATTAGAGTGCGCAATTGTCGTTATACAGCTCTAATGGCACTAATATAGTTCGATTTTCGTATTTTTATGAAGCAACGTGACAAGCCACGTTGCTTTATTTTTTACATAATCAATGGGAATAATAAAATATTCGCCATACAGGCTAACTTGCTGAGCTGATGACTATTTGGTTAAATCAAATTCAGCCCAAATTGGTGCATGGTCAGATGGTTTCTCCATGCTACGTATATCGTAATCAATACCTGTTGCTAAACAGCGGTTAGAAAGAGTTTTAGAGGCTAAGAGTAAATCGATACGCAGGCCACGATTGTCATCAAATCCTTTTGAACGATAGTCAAACCATGAATAACAATCAGAGACATCAGGGTTCATTGCACGATAAGTATCGACTAATCCCCAGTTCAATAGTGTTTCTAACCATTCACGTTCTTCAGGTAAAAATGAGCATTTACCCATTTTCAACCAACGTTTACGATTAACCTCACCAATCCCAATATCGAGATCAGTATGACTAATATTCATATCACCCATAATCAGTAACTGAGATTCAGGTGTCTGTGTTGATATAATATAATTCTGTAAATCACGATAAAATTTCTCTTTAGCTGGAAATTTTGTTGGGTGGTCACGGCTTTCACCTTGTGGGAAGTAACCATTTACTATTGTTAATAAGCCATTGTTGGTTTCAATATCAGCCATGATAATTCGACGCTGGGCATCATCATCATCTGTAGGAAAGCCTTTACGAACAGCAACAGGTTTATTTTTTGTCAGTAGTGCAACGCCATAGTGTGCTTTTTGTCCGTGATAGAATACATGATAGCCCAGTTTGCTGACTTCATCATAAGGGAACATATCATCATGAACCTTAGTCTCCTGCAGACCTATCACTTCTGGTTGATGCTTATCAATGATAGCAGCCAACTGGTGTGGGCGAGCTCTGAGTCCATTTATGTTGAAAGAGATAAATTTCATGATCTTTTATCACCTGTAGTTATTTTTATGGATTGCCAGATTCTAACAGATGATGAATTGACTGTAACTATTAAATAACTATTTCAGTGGTAATTTAATTATCTAAAATAAATGTTCCTATATTTAATGTTGATATTATAATTTTAAAATTGAATGAGATTATTAGTTATACAATTAATGAAAAATATGTTCGTCTATTTCCAATTGGTGATTTATATTTAATATGATTTAATAGTCAACCCATAAAAAATAATGAAATGAAACAGTATAATATATTGCTTTGCCTTGTTGGAAATTATAAAAATACTTTTATGAAATATTGTTACTTATTCAATGAAACATTAAATTGAATTTTTCATTTGAGATGTCAAGTAATGGGCTATTCAACGTGGTGTTTTAATAGCAGTTACGTGAATTATACGCGTTAATAAACGGAATGGGGTCATAGATATGTTCTTTTCAAAAAAATTAGAGGCATTTATGGCAGTTGTTGAAAATGGCTCATTAAGTAAGGCCGCAAGGGTGATGAACTGCACGACACCGCCCATTGCTAAGTCAATTAAAGACTTTGAAACAAGTTTGGGTAAGCGGTTATTTAGGCGAGAAAAATTTGGTATGACCTTAACTAAGGATGGTCTAGAGTTATATAATGATTTGCGAGATCTTTATTTGCAGGAGAAAGAAATAACTAAAAAACATTTTACTGGCTATATTGTTAATGAAGCTAATATTTATTATGACTGGGGTAAGGAAAAATTTCTTATTAGCTTGTATCAATCTGCTAATAAAAATAATGTACAAATTAATATATTGAGATTTAATTATGATGAGGTTGACGAGATTGTCGATTATGATGGAAATACAGTTATACTCAGTTCGCAACCAATAATCAGTGAACGGTTTTCATTACAAAGGAAAATAAAAAACGCTTCGTTAGGTGTCTATTGCCGAAGTGATCTTTATGAAAAGTATGATCATAATATTATGAATTTATTGAGGAGTTGTACATGGCTATGCGAACCGGCATTTTATAAGAGTAGTATGATGGGGGAGCTATCGAATAAAACGGAGCTGGAAAGTAATAAGGCAAGTATACGCCAAATGGATAATATATGCAGCTGTCAAAGCTTTCTGCAAGTTGGTGATTTTATTGCTATAATAGATTATCATCCCCAAAATGATCTTAATGATAGATCATTGAGTTATATTCCATTGGATTCGATAATCAATGATTGCTGTTGCTATGTTTATAAATCTAAATCACATTCAAGTGTACTAAATAGGTTTACAAATGTAATTGATACGCTAGAAAAGCTGAATGGTGGTGGGAGAAGGATTCGAACCTTCGAAGTCTGTGACGGCAGATTTACAGTCTGCTCCCTTTGGCCGCTTGGGTATCCCACCAGATTTTGAGTTGCCGTATTCGTTGGCAGCGGCGGCATAATATCAAATGACGCGCCGCTGTAAAGTATTAATTTTTAAAAAATGTTTAAGTGCTGTTTTTTTGTGCTTAATGAATGCTTAAGCAGCAAATATCAATATTACAGGATGATAGTCCGATTCCCGTAAACAAAAACACGTTGGGCTAAAACCCAAAAAAGTGCATGACTGAGCACATTTTTTTCGACATCACGGCCTGCTCGCATCATATCGTCTGCTGTGAAGGTATGGTCTATATTAATTACGTTTTGCGTAATAATTGGTCCTTCATCAAGACTATCATTAACAAAGTGAGCCGTAGCGCCGATGATCTTAACGCCCCGTTCATATGCCTGATGGTATGGACGGGCACCAATGAATGCTGGTAAGAATGAATGGTGAATATTAATAATTTGATTCGGGTAACGCTGAACGAATGCAGGGGTAAGAACACGCATATATTTTGCAAGCACGACATAGTCAGGTTGATATAGGTCAATCTGTGCTGTCATTTTTTCATCATGTTGTTCTCTAGTCAGACCTTCATGACTAATATGATGGAAAGGGATGCCAAATTGTTCGACGAGGTTCTTCAACGTATCATGGTTACCAATAACAGCGGCAATTTCTACGTCTAAACCATCGTATGCGCTTTTCATGAGCAGATCACCTAAGCAGTGAGCCTCTTTTGTCACCATTACCACAATACGGCGGCGGCCTGAGGAGTTTAATTCACGCTGAGATCCGATTGGTAAGGCGTCATCGAGATCTGCAAGTAAGGTTTCATCATTAAAAATCCCTTCAAGTTCAGTTCTCATAAAGAAACGGCCAGTACGATGATCAACAAATTCATTATTTTGGACAATATTGAGTTGATGTTTGTAACAAATATTGGTGATTTTTGCGATTAATCCTTTAGCATCTGGGCAGATAGTGCGGAGGATTTTTTTCTGTACATTTTTTTGTTGCATGAAACTGTCTGATCCTTAACTAACAAAAGCCTATAAATAGGCAAGCGATACATTGTGCATTTCCGTTATAGTGGGTAAAACATAATCGCTAACTATTGTTACAGCATTTTTTAAACTTCTTGCCGGAACCACATGGACACAGATCATTTCGACCTGTTTTAGGTGTGATACCATCTATGTAATACCAACGCTTTTCAAGGCGAAGAAAACGGGAACGTTCATGAATAAGCTGTTTATGATCAGCTTTTTCATCAATAAAGCAAGTTGAAAATTCGACATACCCTTCCTCCTTATTTTTTGCATAAGAAGAACTAATAACACGAAGTGAGATCCATTTTGTTTGTGTGAAATTATTAAGTAGTTCTTCTCGCCAATCTTGAGCATTGCAATCAGGATGCCATGTTGCGATAAGATAATCGGCATTTTGTGTGACGTAGGCACTATACCGGGAACGCATAAGCTGTTCTGGTGTTTGAGGAATGGCTTGATAACTTAGATATGGGTGACAGCACCCATCGAAGGGTTGATGATTACCACAAAAACAAGAATTGTTTAGGGATTGTTCCATCTTTTTCTCTATAAAAATAAGTATTAATTACAAAAATAACTATACTTTAAAAATGAAAGTAAAATCATTTTGTCATATGAATAATAGTATTGATAGTAATTATCAGGTTATCGCTACAACGCAACAAGTAGGTTAAATATGAAAAATAAAAAGATACTCATTGTTGAAGATGAAAAAATTTTTCGTTCAATGCTAGAAGGGTACTTACAATCACAAGGGATGCAAGTTCTTGTCGCAGATAATGGGCAGAGTGCTTTAGTAAGGCTAACCGTTGAGAATCTCAAACCTGATGTTATTTTATGTGACCTTAATATGCCAGTCATGAATGGTGAAGTATTTATGGAGCAACTTGTTGCGAACAATATCAACATTCCTGTTATCGTTATATCGGCAACAACTGATTTTACTCAATTTGACCGAATGTTTAGGTTAGGGGCAAAAGATGCTTTAGTAAAACCTATTAAAAACTTAGATGAATTGAAAGTGGCTATACATGCAAATTTATATCCAGAACAATATGACATAGAGACATTGATTCATCAGGAAATACAGCATGTTTCGCCTCTGTTAGATTATGAAAATTTGGACATCTCGTCAGTATTGAAGCAACTACAACCTCCTGTAAATCAAAGTATCAATGGATATCGAGTTAATTATCGACAATTAAATGAGATTAATCGATTTGGACTGGTTCTTGATTTAGCCCCAATATCAGAATTTCAAATTGGTTTTTACTGTATTGATATAGAACGTTCACCACGAGAAGGGATCATGGCCGCTTTTTTGATTAGAGTGGTATTCAATAATCTATTAAAGAATGCAGTGAGTTTTCCTGATAAAAAGCTACCTAATATTGATAAAATAATTAATCAAATAAATTATTTATTAGAGGATTCTGGTTTTTCAGGACAATATCCGATATTACTTGGCTATTTTAATACACGCAATAAAGCCATTATTTTAGCAAGTGCTGGGCTTGGGGCCGAGGTTTCAACAGAAAATTCACAATATAGCTTATCAAGAAGTATTCCATTAGGCATTTTAAAGCATCATCCCTCAAATCACCTCGATATTAGAGGAACATACTGGCAATGTCGAATTTGGAATGGATATCAAAATATAAAATTGATGTTTAACCCCGAAGCTTAAATAATGTTTAAATTTAATCTGTTAAACGTAATAAATTAGGCTAATTTAGGGGGAGTACTATTTATCCTTAAGCTATTCCTGCTATACTTCCCGCCACTTAAAATGTGCCTTCTTTGTTATCTATACTATGTTTAAGGTACTTAGGAGAATTCTGGACTTATGACTAATATGACAAATAGAAAAGTACGCAAGGCGGTAATCCCTGTTGCAGGTCTTGGTACACGTATGCTTCCCGCAACTAAAGCTATCCCAAAAGAAATGCTGCCATTAGTTGATAAACCATTAATTCAATATGTTGTTAATGAGTGTATTGCTGCTGGAATAAATGAGATTGTATTGGTAACTCATTCATCAAAAAACTCGATTGAAAACCATTTTGATACCAGCTTTGAGCTTGAAGCTATTTTAGAAGCTCGTGTTAAGCGTCAATTACTTGACGAGGTTAAGTCTATTTGTCCAAGTCATGTGACTATCATGCAAACCCGCCAAGGAATAGCGAAGGGGTTAGGGCATGCAATTTTATGCGCTAAACCGTTGGTAGGTAATGAACCTTTCGTTGTTATTTTACCTGACGTAATTTTGGATCATTATAGTACCGACTTGACTAAATTTAATTTGAGCGAAATGATTGACCATTTTGAAGAAACAGGTGCAAGTCAGATATTAGTCGAGCCTGTTCCAGAAGATGAAGTATCAAATTATGGTATTGTTGATTGTAATGGCCAAACTTTGCTTCCTGGTGAGAGTAAACCAATCATTCGTATGATCGAAAAACCAAAAAAAGATGAAGCACCATCGAATCTTTCTATTGTGGGTCGCTATGTATTATCTGAGAAAATTTGGGATACATTGGCAAAAACATCTCCTGGTGCGGGCGATGAAATTCAATTAACTGATGCTATCACCATCATGATGGAAAATAATGAACCAGTAGAAGCCTATCATTTACGTGGTAAAAGCCATGACTGTGGTAATAAATTAGGTTATATGAAAGCTTTCGTTGAATATGGTTTACAGCACAATACATTAGGTGAAGATTTTTCCCAATGGATCAAAAATCTCTCTATTGAATTGAACGATTCTAGCTCATCAAAATAAACTGTTTTTTCTTCTGATTTCTAATAAAAGCTAACACAATAAAGTTAGCTTTTTTGTATTTCATGGGGTTATTCAATTATTCAGCATCAACTAATGTAAGTTAATATTTAACCTTATTTACGTATTTTTATATTAAATAAATCAAAACTTTTCGAGTTGGTAGACACTACATTTTTTGATTAGATGTTGAAAAGGACTGATTTAGATTACATAACTTTACTTTAATGTCAGGTTAAATCTAAATAACAGATAGTTATTCATTGATGAAAATGAGAGCTAATTGTCTTAAGATACACATAAAAATGATAGGTTAGGAGCTAGTTAGTAAAAATATTAAGTATTGTACAAGTTAATTATATTATCAGTAATCATAAAAATTAAACTACAGATAAAAAAAACACCCTTATAAAAGAGTGTTTTTGAATAAACTGTTGAATCTTAGATCAAGAAATCGTCTAAAGATTTACCTTGTTCTTCAACGGCAACTTTGATTACTGCTGGGGTACGACCCTGGCCAGTCCAAGTTTTAGTTTCACCATTTTCATCAACGTATTTATATTTAGCAGGACGTGCAGCACGTTTAGCGCGAGCACTCGTGCTTTTACCTGAATCCATTGTTTGCAGGAGTTCGTTTAGATCAACACCTTGTTCTAGAATCATTTCACGAACTTTTTCCAATTTACGGTTACGTTCTTCTAATTCTGCACGAACTTGGCTTTCTTCTTCACGACGTTCATCAACAACGACAGTTAATTTTTCCAGCATTTCTTCTAGTGATTCTAAAGAAACTTCTCTCGCTTGAGCGCGAAGAGTACGGATGTTATTTAATGCTTTTAAAGATTCGCTCATTTTTCCTGGTCTCAAATTTAATTGTTGGCCCGTGTACAGTAATAATAGAATGCTATTTTATTTTCTGCAATAGCTAAATTACACTATTAGTTTAATAGTTTAAAAGTTATCTTTACCGAATGCAATTTTTTTACAAAAGAAATATTAACTTTTCTCTAATATATATATACCAGTATTATCAATATCCAAAATAATGAAAAACCAGTTCCAATTAGGTAGACCAAATTTTGGATTATAATTGGATGAGTAAAGGCAAAAAACGTCGTGTTATTACGCATAGAAAGTCAATGTTCGTATCCTAAACGTAAATTTTCTTTTTTGATACAGTAAATTAGCTATATGTGCGAAATGATAACAATATATTTTTGCAAATGAGGAACCGTTATTTTATCTATCACGAAAGCAAATCCAGCAAGAACTGAAGCATGAATTTAGTTTTATCCATAGGAAATAGCGCACAAATCAGTTTTTTAAGTGTCAGCGTATGATGATTGTTAATCTAATGATATGTTTTATGGTAAAATTATGTCATTTATTATTTTAAAGGATACAGGCTGATGGCCCAGCTATATTTTTACTATTCAGCGATGAATGCAGGAAAATCGACATCATTGTTGCAATCTTCTTATAATTATAATGAAAGAGGAATGCGTACACTGATTTTTACTGCTGAAATTGATAATCGGTTTGCGCAAGGTAAAGTATCATCTCGTATTGGGTTATCTGCACAAGCACTTCTATTTACGCCGACCATAAATATGGCTGAAATCATTAAAAACGAAAACAGTATACAAAAGGTACATTGTGTTTTGATTGATGAGTGTCAATTTCTGACAAAACAGCAAGTTGAAGAGTTATGCGATATTGTCGATAATATTGATATTCCCGTTTTATGTTATGGACTGCGAACTGACTTTTCAGGGGAATTGTTCGCAGGTAGCCAATATTTATTAGCTTGGGCAGATAAATTAGTGGAATTAAAAACGGTATGCTACTGCGGACGTAAGGCGAATAAAGTATTACGAGTAGGTAGCGATGGTATTCCTATGTATGAAGGCGCACAGGTCGATATAGGTGGTAATGAGAAGTATATTTCAGTTTGTCGTAAACATTATACTGAAGCAATTGAACAAGCTAAATTAATGAGTCAGGGCATCATTCCTAAAGAGCCTAGTAACTTTAATTAATTAGTTATAATGATTCATTATAAGTGTGGAAAGAAAGAAAAATCGCTTAATCATTATATAAATAGGGGTTAGTTTTGGTTTATTAGTTCGTTATTTTATCTATTAAAGATACATCGATGAACATGATTTTTATCCACAATGATTAGTTTTTAGCAACAAGTTCTCTGGCTAAAGATTCATGGTCTGAGTATTTAAAGCGCTGGGTATATTATATCTGGCGTTTTAATATTTTAGCGACATATATGATTATGATGTCATGTGGCTCGTTATAGTTCTGATCAGTATTTTTCAGTATGGTCAATACTTGTAGATTAATTTAGTAAAGACTCAGTTTTTAGAAGGGATTAACTGGCAAATACTAACGTATTTTGATTGTTCTTATATTTCTCTCTTTCATCTATAACCCTCTGTGTTTAGTCATTGACGGGTAGATCCTTAAACAATATTGTAGTTCTCACTCTAAATGGTGAATTAAGGATAAGTTTGACCATCTCTGTTCTAGTTCTTTACTTAATAGCTTGAGAACGTATTTTATGTGAATATTTAGGTTAATCTTACCGTTCATACATTTTTGGTATAATGTTTGTTTATCAGCATTGATATACGGTGACATTACAAACCAGAAATTAGGCGATTTATGTGGGGTAATAAATTTGCCGTAACCCCTCATTTTATAGGGTAGAGATATAAGGTGTATAGTTCAAAGAGCTTTAATCTAGAGTTGTTTGGTTTTAATCATTAGCTCTCAATATTTCGAACTTTGCACTATCAGCAGTACAAAAAAAGTAATAATGTGCCCATATAGCAGTATTTTAACTTTGCCTTACAAAGTGCGTATTTTGCAAATTTTATACGTGAGACGAGTTTGTTTTCACGTTATTTATCATCATGCTAATTGATAGATTAGAAGAGGAAGTTATCAATAAATAAATTGGGTTCTGTTCACATTTCATTTTTATCAATTCACGCTCAAGTTTTAAGTAAGCCGATTAAAATGCTTTTCAATACAAATTATTTCGTACAGTTTCTGACTAAAGCCTAGTGGTTATCGCCGAGACATTAAATTCAGTCAATATGATGAAAAACCGCAGACCAGCACAACATATCCCAGATACCTTATGGTACAGTTTTATTGTTAAGTTAGAATACAAAAAAATAAATGATGAGGTTCGGTCAATGATATGCCAGTCCTAAAAGCTGCTATTGTTATGGGAATATAGTTGAAGAAATATTTTTGTCAGTTCGCTAATGGGATTATCGATGGCACGGAACTAGAGGATGTTGATCTTTGAGGATCAATTTTTATTCGGATTAGAAATCTTTACTTGGGTAAAAAAAGCAAAGCGAGTGGTTGACCAACTGATGTACTAGGTAAGATCTATTCAACACAACGAAAAATCATGTCTAATCGTATCCGAAGGGCTTTGTTATTTGCTATTTAGATTGGTGGTGATATTTTTTTAATGACACTAATACGCAATATGCTTACGTCGATGACATTTCAATCATTAGATGTAGTAAAAATAATCAGCAAAGGTGTATCACCATTAGGGATAGAGACTAGGTTTAAATGTCGCCCTTAATATCCGAGATAAAGGTATTCTGGAATTAAAAGCGTCTGGACAGGTGGCGACTGCATGCCGGAGCTTTCGTAAATCTTGTCACGAGCGTTTTGCCACTAAAGAGACAAGAAGCCTTTCCCTATGAGCGATCTCCTTCAGAGGATGGTAGGGCGTCTCTTGTGTACTATAAAGAGAATGGGTGATGCTATTTATATGACTGAACAAGTAAAAAGAAGGCACTGAGTTTTAATTCAGTGCCTTATGTCTTATTCACTAACGAATAATTAATTATTTTTTAGTGCTTTTCTTTTCGGCTTTGGGTGCGGGCACCGCTGTTACGTTTGTTTGCTCTGTGAACTCACGACCATAATAAGTATCAAGCAACAATGTTTTTAACTCTGAAATTAACGGATAACGTGGATTTGCACCAGTACACTGGTCGTCAAATGCATCTTCAGACAGTTTATCAACTTTAGCTAAGAAGTCTGCTTCAGCGACACCAGCCTCACGAATTGATTTAGGAATACCTAAATCGGCTTTGATCTCTTCGAGCCAAGCTAACAATTTTTCAATTTTAGCTGATGTACGATCATCCGGTTTAGTGAGACCTAAGTGAGTCGCGATTTCAGCATAACGGCGACGAGCTTGCGGGCGGTCATATTGGCTAAATGCTGTTTGTTTAGTTGGATTGTCATTAGAGTTATAACGAATTACATTACTAATTAATAATGCGTTAGCCAAGCCATGTGGGATGTGGAACTCAGAGCCTAACTTGTGCGCCATTGAGTGACATACACCTAAGAATGCGTTAGCAAATGCGATACCTGCGATGGTAGCAGCATTATGCACACGTTCTCTTGCAATAGGGTTGGTTGCTCCTTCGTGGTAGCTTGCTGGCAGATAGTCTTTTAACAGACTTAGTGCTTGTAAAGCTTGACCATCAGAGTATTCATTCGCAAGAACAGAGACATAAGCTTCCAATGCGTGCGTCACCGCATCAAGACCACCAAAAGCAGTCAGTGACTTAGGCATGTTCATAACGAGGTTTGCATCAACAATTGCCATGTTTGGGGTTAACGCGTAATCAGCTAATGGATATTTTTGGCCTGTCTTATCATCAGTTACAACCGCAAATGGTGTAACCTCTGAACCTGTACCCGACGTGGTAGTAATAGCAACTAATTTTGCTTTCACACCCATTTTTGGGAAACGGTGAATACGTTTACGGATATCCATAAAGCGCAGGGCGAGCTCTTCAAAATGAGTTTCAGGGTGCTCATACATTACCCACATGATTTTAGCTGCGTCCATTGGTGAACCACCGCCTAATGCGATAATGACATCAGGTTTGAATGCGTTCATTTGGGCTGCACCTTTACGAACAACTGTCAAAGTAGGATCAGCTTCAACCTCAAAGAAGACATCTGTTTCAATATGGTGCTGTTTAAGTACTTCGATAACTTTCTCTACATATCCATTATTGAATAAATAGCTATCAGTTACGATAAATGCACGTTTTGCGCCATCAGTTGCAATCTCTTCAAGTGCAATAGGAAGACAACCGCGACGGAAATAGATTGAGTTTGGAAGTTTATGCCATAACATATTTTCAGCTCTTTTCGCCACAGTCTTAGTATTGATTAAGTGTTTTGGTCCAACGTTTTCAGAGATAGAGTTACCACCCCACGAACCACAGCCAAGCGTAAGAGAAGGCGCAAGCTTAAAGTTATACAAGTCACCGATACCGCCTTGTGAGGCAGGTGTATTAATCAAAATACGAGCGGTTTTCATCTTCGCGCCAAAGAAGTTAATACGTGCAGTTTGGTTATCCTGATCGGTATATAAACATGAGGTATGACCGATACCTCCTAGCTCGACAAGTTGCTCCGCTTTACCCACAGCCTCTTCGAAGTTTTTAGCGCGATACATTGCAAGCACTGGGGAAAGTTTCTCATGAGCAAATGGCTCAGAGTCATCAATTAGTTTTACTTCACCAATGAGAATTTTAGTTGTTTCAGGAACACTAATACCTGCCATTTCCGCTATTTTATGAGCAGCCTGTCCAACAATAGCGGCATTAAGGTTACCATTTTTCAAAATAACATCTTGAACAGCTTTTAATTCTTTACCTTGAAGAATATAGCCACCATGGGTAGCAAAACGTTCGCGGACTTGATTATAGATTTCATCAACAACAATAACAGATTGTTCAGAGGCACAGACTACGCCATTGTCGAATGTTTTAGACATTAATATCGAAGCAACTGCGCGTTTGATGTCTGCTGTTTCATCAATAACAACCGGGGTATTACCGGCCCCCACCCCGATTGCTGGTTTTCCTGAACTATAAGCAGCCTTAACCATACCAGGGCCACCGGTTGCAAGGATCAGGTTAATATCATCGTGGTGCATTAATGCATTGGACATTTCGACTGAAGGCGCATCAATCCAGCCAATAATATCTTTTGGAGCACCTGCTGCAATTGCTGCATTTAAGACAATTTCAGCTGCTTTATTAGTTGCATTCTTAGCTCGCGGATGTGGAGAAAAGATAATCGCATTACGGGTTTTTAAACTGATTAGTGATTTAAAAATAGCGGTGGAGGTAGGGTTAGTGGTTGGAACGATACCGCAGATAATACCGATAGGTTCTGCGATAGTAATCGTACCAAAAGTTAGATCTTCAGAAAGTACACCACAAGTCTTTTCATCTCTGTAGGCATTGTAGATATATTCTGAAGCAAAATGGTTTTTAATCACTTTATCTTCAATAATGCCCATACCGGATTCTTCAACTGCAAGCTTAGCGAGAGGAATTCGAGCATCTGCGGCTGCAAGTGCGGCAGCGCGGAAAATCCGGTCAACCTGTTCTTGAGAAAAGTTAGCGAATTCACGCTGAGCTTTTTTGACGCGAGCAACGAGTTCATTGAGTTCGGCAACATTAGTTACTGACATAGGGTTCACTCCTGATAAATGTTAAAATTTTTAAGCCAATGTGCAGTTTATCCAAAAAAAAATAAAAAAAAGTGTTACAGGACTACGAAAACAATTATAGATTATAATTATTACTATACGTTGTTAATCAGCTAATTGGCTTAAAAATCTTTAAATTAATGTGAATCGCTTGCTTTACTAAAATATACTCAACTTATCTGTTAAGCCTAGATTATCATTATCCAAGTTAATTAATGTGATCTAAGTCATAAAAAATCAAAGCTGACACCTTTCAGCATGCCTATTTTCGTGTAAAAGCTTTTTTTTGGAAGAAAATGATGATGATAAAATTGAGGTTAGCGCAAGGTATTTTATGGGGTTAGTGATAGAATTTACCGGTTTAAAATTTTCTCTAACGAGACTCTTTCTGAAGGTATTGATGAGTGAGTGCAGGATTACTTGATTTATCAGGCTATATAAAGTTTTTTATTGGCCTTTTTGCGTTAGTAAATCCAGTCGGAATTCTTCCTGTGTTTATTAGCATGACTAATTATCAAAACAGTGCAGGGCGAAATAAGACAAACACGATAGCGAATACTTCTGTTGCTATTATATTATGTATTTCTTTATTAGTAGGCGACTCAATCCTCCAGTTGTTTGGTATCTCTATCGATTCATTCCGTATTGCTGGTGGGATCTTGATAGTGACGATAGCAATGTCGATGATTAGCGGAAAAATTGGTGAAGATAAACAAAATAAACAAGAAAAATCAGAAACGGCAGTCCGAGATAGCATCGGTGTTGTTCCTCTTGCGTTGCCTCTAATGGCCGGACCAGGCGCGATTAGTTCCTGTATTGTTTGGTCATCAAGATGGAATGGCTGGCAAAACTTTTTAGGACTCGCGTTAACCTGTATTGTGTTTGCATTTTGTTGTTGGTTATTATTCCGCTCAGCATCGTTACTTGTACGTTATCTAGGCCAGACAGGTATTAACGTTGTAACGCGTATTATGGGGCTGCTGCTTATGTCATTAGGCATTGAATTCATAGTTACTGGCGTAAAAGCGATATTCCCAGGCCTTCTCTAATATTTCCTTTCTGTACATTAATCAACATGTAATAACAGTCGTTATTGGCTGTTATTGCACATCCACACATCGATAATCACAATTTAGTTATGCTTTATGAATTAATATGCTGATATTTCAACCAGTGATTAATTTCTATTATCTATAATATAATTTCGCATTTTTTGTTAAAACAAACACAAAAAGTAAGGAGTTGTGAGCTAGGTAGATTTTTACGCTATTTAACTCCGGCATTGTTAATGATATGTTTAAAGAAGATATTGATAAGAAAAATGGTAAATAGCAGATGAATCCTCTTTTAGCCCAATAAAGTAGCAATCTTTAGAGGTTTTATAAAATGAAGTTATAGTCATAGCATGCATGTAATGTTAATAAATTGTAATTTATTATGATGGTTAATTTCGAATTAAGAAAACTAATCTAATAAGTATAGATAATTCGGAAATATAATCGTTATTACGACTCAAATAACTGAATAGGTTGCTGAGTTTTGTAGTAGCAAAGTTAACCACTACGGAGGGTAATAATGAAATTTGTTAAAACGGGTTTGCGTGTTTTGCCTATTTTTTTAATTGCATTACAGTCTAAAGCAACTCCGATACCAACGGATATAAAGCAATCTATTACCATTAATAATGGCAGTGAAGTTGTGTCATTAGATCCTCATAAAGTGGAAGGAATACCTGAAAGTAATATTATTCTTAATCTTCTTGAAGGATTAATTTACTCCGATGTTGATGGGAAAGTTGCTCCTGGAGTTGCTGAAAGCTGGACAAATGACAAATACATCACGTGGATCTTTACGATAAGAGATAATGCCCGTTGGAGTGATGGGACTCCTGTAACTGCAAAAGATTTTGTATACAGCTGGCAACGACTCGCAGACCCTAAAACGGGTTCTCCTTATTCAAGTTACCTACAAAATGCTTACATGGAAAATGCGCAAGCGATTCTAAAAGGTGAGATGCCAATAGAATCACTAGGTGTGAAAGCACTTGATGATAAGCATTTACAAGTGACGTTAAGCCAATCCGTTCCTTACTTTATCGATATGCTGGGTCATACTGCGATGAAGCCAGTCAATAGACAGGCGATTGAAAAATTTGGTGATAAATGGACTCAACCAAATAATTTTATCGGTAATGGTGCATATCTACTGGATAGTTGGGTGGTCAACGAGCGAATTATACTCAAACGAAACCCTAATTATTGGAATAATCAAAGCAGTAAAATAGACCAAGCAACTTTTTTATCAATTTCATCAGAAACCAGCGATGTTAACCGTTATCGTAGTGGTGAGATTAATATTAGTAATTCAGCGATCCCGCCTGTTTTATTCAAAAAAATGCAATCAGAGCGGCCTGATGAATTATATGTACGCCCTTTTTTATGTACTTTTTATTATGAAATTAACAACAATAAACCGCCATTTACCGACTCAAGAGTGAGAGAAGCGTTAAAACTGGGGCTAGACAGAAAAACAATCACTGACAAAGTTATGGCGCAAGGACAAATTGTTGCTTATGGTTTCACGCCAACGTTTATTAACAATGGTGATTTTTCACCGCCAGAATGGGCAAGTTGGAGTGATGAAAAACGTTATCAACGAGCGAAAGAACTTCTTGCGGAAGCTGGATTTACAGCGTCGAACCCACTTAAATTTTCATTGTTATACAACACTTCTGATCAAAATAAACAACAGGCAATTGTTGCTGCATCAATGTGGAAAAAAAATATTGGTGCAGAAGTAAGTTTACAAAATCAAGAATGGAAAACCTCGCTACAAAATCGTCATAGCGGTAATTATGATGTTGCCCGTGCAACGTGGTGCGCAGATTATAATGAACCTTCGTCATTCTTAAATATCATGTTGTCACGAAGTAGTAATAACACTGGGTTTTACGATAATTTGCAGTTTAATGCTTTATTAGAAAAAGCGTTGGTCGCCCCCGATGATGTGACACGCAAACAAATTTATCAGCAAGCAGAGCTTCTACTCGATCACGACTCTGCCATTATTCCTGTTTACTACCGAGTTAGTGTTCGGCTAGTAAATCCATCAGTCGGTGGTTTTAAAGGAAAAGACCCACTTGATTATACGGATATTAAGCGGTTATATATAAACGAACCTAATAAATAACATTTAAATATTTAAAACCAGTTTATCTTGCAAGGAATATATCTAAATAGTCCAAGATGCATGTAAGTGGCCACTGAGGTTACTCGTATAAAAAAACCAATGAGCCTGATAAATAGGGCAATTGAGGTTGTAGGAGTTTCCTGCCTATATAGCAAATGACCACTTAACTATGACGGATAAATATCCGAATCAACAACACAACAATAAAATATGGTATGGGAGTAAAGCATAAAATGAGTAAATATATTCATAAAACTATGGTGGCTTTGAGCGTAGCTGCTGGATTGATGGCAGCAGGAATAGCAAACAGTTTTGCTGCAACTGTTCCAGCAGGTGTTGAGCTTGCTGAAAAACAAACCCTAGTGCGTAACAATGGCTCAGAACCACAATCCCTTGATCCGCATAAAATTGAAGGTGTTCCAGAGTCAGCTTTAGCCAGAGATTTATTTGAGGGATTAACTATTGTAGGGCCAAACGGAGAAATTCTGCCAGGTTCTGCAGTGAGTTGGGATAATAAAGACTTTAAAGAATGGACATTTAAAATTCGTGAGGGCGCAAAATGGTCAAATGGTGACCCTGTCACAGCGAATGACTTTGTGTATAGTTTCCAGCGTTTAGTTGATCCTGATACCGCCTCTCCATATGCAAGTTACTTGCAGTATGCCCACCTTAAAAATGTTGATGATATAATTGCAGGTAAGAAAAAGCCTGAAGAATTAGGCGTTAAAGCGTTAGATGACCATACTTTAGTACTTGAACTCACTGAAGCAGTACCTTATATCCCTAAATTATTGATTCACTCCTCTATGTCGCCAGTAAATAAAAAGACAATCGAAAAATTTGGCGCTAAGTGGACTCAACCACAAAATTTTGTGGGTAATGGGGCGTTTAAATTAAAAGATTGGACGGTTAACGAACGTATTGTTCTCGAGCGGAGCCCAACTTACTGGGATAATGCGCATACGGTAATTGATCAAGTTACTTTTTTACCTATCTCTTCTGAAGTGACGGATGTGAACCGTTATCGCAGTGGCGAAATTGACATGACTTATAGTAACTTGCCAATTGAACAATTTAAATCACTACAAAAAAATATGCCGGATGAGCTGCGTGTTAGCCCATATCTGTGTATTTATTACTATGAAATTAACAATGAAAAACCACCATTTAATGACCCACGTGTTAGGGAAGCTTTGAAACTATCAATGGATAGGGACGTCATTACCTACAAAGTGAAAGATCAAGGTGATATTCCAGCTTATGGTTTCACGCCACCCTTTACTGATGGAATTAAAACGGAAAAACCTGACTGGTACGCCAATATGACGCAAGAGCAGCGTAATGAGAAAGCGAAACAGTTGCTTGAAGAAGCAGGCTATAACAAGTCAAATCCACTGAAATTTAATTTGCTGTATAACACATCAGATTTGCATAAGCGTATTGCAATTGCCGCTTCATCTATCTGGAAGAAAAATATCGGCGCCGAAGTTAAGCTCGAAAACCAAGAGTGGAAAACATTCTTAGATAGCCGACATCAAGGTGCGTATGATATCTCTCGTGCCGGTTGGTGTGCTGATTACAACGAACCTTCCTCTTTCCTCAATATGTTACTTTCAAACAGCAGTAATAATACCGCTCATTATAAAAATAAAGACTTCGATGCTGCAATGAAGAAAACATTACAAGTGAAAACGAATGAAGAGCGTGCCGAACTTTATAATCAAGCTGAAAAGCAATTAGATAAAGATTCTGCACTTGTACCTTTTTACTACTATGTAAACACACGTTTAGTTAAGCCATATGTGGGTGGATATACGGGCAAAGATCCGCTTGATAATCTTCATACTAAAGACCTTTATATTATTAAACACTAATAATAGTCCAGCTCTATTGGTTTGGATTCAGGCTGTTGATAGATTCAATAAGTTTGTCGACGGCTCTGAGAGGTTGTAATAATAAAAAATCAATTTATTGATTTTCGGCTGATAAAACAAGGCGGGAAATGACTATTTTCCCGTTTTGTTTGCAACCTTAATCCACTTTTATGAAGCTAGATAATGGCGTGATTATTGGTTCTACTAAGCAACTGAAGTAGGAAAGAGCAATGTTAAAATTTATTTTGCGTCGTTTACTTGAAGCGATTCCGACACTTTTTATTCTTATTACCATTTCATTTTTTATGATGCGATTAGCGCCCGGTAGCCCATTTACGGGAGAGCGTAAGCTGCCACCTGAAGTCATGGCAAATATTGAAGCGAAATACCATTTAAATGACCCTATGTATAAGCAATACTTTAGCTACCTTGTGCAGTTATCTAAAGGGGACTTTGGACCGTCATTTAAATACAAAGATTACAGTGTTAATGAGCTAGTTGAAAAAGCATTTCCTGTTTCTGCGAAATTAGGCGCGACAGCGTTTATTGTTGCAGTTTTCTTTGGTGTCTCAGCTGGGATAATTGCGGCCCTTAATCAAAATACTAAATGGGATTTTACAGTCATGGGTTTTGCCATGACGGGGGTTGTCATCCCAAGCTTCGTTGTGGCTCCACTACTGGTACTGATTTTTGCCATTCAGTTGAAATGGCTACCGGGTGGAGGCTGGGATGGAGGCAATCTCACTCATATTATCCTACCGATGGTCGCATTATCACTAGCTTACATTGCTAGCATTTCGCGTATCACTCGTGGCTCAATGATTGAAATTATGCACTCAAACTTTATTCGTACAGCAAGAGCGAAAGGATTGCCTTTGCGTACCATTATCTTTCGACATGCATTAAAACCTGCATTACTGCCTGTTCTCTCGTATATGGGGCCAGCTTTTGTCGGGATTATTACAGGCTCAATGGTTGTTGAAACTATCTTTGGCTTACCGGGGATTGGTCAGTTATTTGTTAATGGTGCACTTAATCGTGATTACTCATTAGTACTTAGTCTGACCATTTTAGTTGGGGTGTTAACCATTGCCTTCAATGCGATAGTCGATGTGTTATATGCCGTTATAGACCCGAAAATTCGTTATTAATCCGGAGAGTACACTATGTTATTAAATCAAAAGAATAGTGAGGCTCTGGAAAAGCTTTCTGAGCAATTGGATATTGAAGGACGTAGCCTATGGCAAGATGCACGTCGCCGTTTTATCCATAACCGCGCCGCTATTTTCAGTCTATGCGTACTATGCCTCATCACACTTTTTGTTATTTTCGCACCGATGTTATCGCCATTTTTATATGATGATACCGATTGGGAAATGATGTCTATGGCACCTGATATGGCAAGCGGGCATTATTTCGGCACTGATGCTTCAGGTCGTGATCTGCTAGTGAGGGTCGCAATTGGTGGGCGTATTTCTCTGATGGTTGGTGTAGCAGCAGCTTTGGTTGCTGTTATTGTCGGTACGTTATATGGTTCTTTGGCGGGTTATGTCGGCGGAAAAGTTGACTCAATCATGATGCGTCTACTGGAGATATTAAACTCATTTCCCTTCATGTTTTTTGTAATTTTGTTGGTGACTCTTTTTGGTACCAATATTTTGCTAATCTTTGTGGCTATCGGCATGGTTTCTTGGCTGGATATGGCGCGTATTGTTCGTGGACAAACCTTAGGGCTTAAACGCAAAGAGTTTATCGAGGCCGCACTAGTTTCTGGTGTCAGTACACGTAATATTATTTTGCGTCATATTGTACCGAACGTATTGGGTGTCGTTGTGGTTTATGCTTCTTTATTAGTGCCTAGTATGATCTTATTTGAATCTTTTTTAAGTTTTTTAGGGTTAGGTACACAAGAACCGCTAAGTAGCTGGGGAGCATTATTGAGTGATGGTGCAAACTCGATGGAAGTGACACCGTGGCTATTATTGATTCCAGCAGGCTTTCTTGTTGTGACGCTTTTTTGTTTTAACTTTATCGGCGATGGCTTGCGTGATGCCCTTGACCCGAAAGATCGCTAGAGGAAACTATTATGTCAGAAATTAAATCATCAACTCCTCTATTAAGCGTAAAAAATCTGGATGTTAATTTTTCGACACCGGATGGCGATGTAACGGCAGTTAATAAACTTAATTTTGAATTACACGCAGGCGAAACCTTAGGTATTGTTGGGGAGTCTGGCTCGGGCAAATCACAAACTGCATTTGCCTTAATGGGGCTCCTAGCGCGTAATGGCAAAATTGGTGGCTCAGCCATTTTTAATGGGCGTGAAATTTTAAACTTAAAAGAGAAAGCATTAAATAAGATGAGGGCGGAGGAAATATCTATTATCTTTCAAGACCCAATGACATCGCTTAATCCTTATTTAAAGATTGGCATTCAATTGTCTGAAGTATTAATGTTGCACAAAGGCATGGGAAAGCAAGAAGCGTTTGAGGAATCAGTGCGCATGCTCGATGCTGTTAAAATGCCTGAGTCACGTAATCGAATGAACATGTATCCCCATGAATTTTCAGGCGGAATGCGTCAGCGAGTCATGATAGCGATGGCACTATTGTGTCAGCCTAAGTTACTTATTGCTGATGAACCCACCACTGCGCTGGATGTGACGGTACAAGCGCAAATTATGACACTCCTGAATGAATTAAAAAAAGAATTTAATACGGCGATTATTTTAATCACTCATGATCTAGGTGTTGTTGCGGGTGTTTGCGATAAAGTATTAGTCATGTATGCAGGGAGAACAATGGAGTATGGTACTGCACGTGATATTTTTTATCATCCCTCACACCCGTATTCATTAGGTTTACTCGCTGCGGTACCTCGATTAGATGGTGATAATGAAAGTCTTATGACTATACCAGGAAACCCACCAAATTTATTGAGATTACCGAAAGGTTGCCCGTTTTCACCGCGCTGCTTATATGCCAATGAACAATGTGTTGAACAGGAGCCTGCATTGACTGCATTTTCAACTAATCGTTTACGAGCCTGTTTTAAACCTGTGGAGGAATTGGTATGAGCGAACAAGAGAATAGACCAATTCTGCTCGAAGTGAATGATTTAAAAGTTCATTTTTCGATTAGAGATAAAAAACAGTGGTTTTGGCAGCCAGATAAAAGTTTGAAAGCGGTTGATGGGGTGACATTACGACTCTATGAGGGGGAAACTCTTGGCGTCGTCGGGGAATCTGGATGCGGAAAATCAACATTTGCGCGTGCTATTATTGGCTTAGTGAAATCAACGGGAGGAACAGTCAGTTGGTTAGGCCGTGATCTTTTAGGATTAAATGATAAGCAGTGGCGTGAAATACGTAGCGACATTCAAATGATCTTCCAAGACCCGTTGGCATCGTTGAATCCAAGAATGACTATCGGTGATATTATTGCTGAACCATTAAAAACCTATAATCCGAAAATGCCTCAATCAGAAGTGACAGACAAAGTCCGTAAGATAATGAAGCGGGTTGGGTTATTACCAAACTTGGTGAACCGTTATCCGCATGAATTTTCTGGTGGGCAATGCCAGCGCATCGGGATTGCACGGGCATTAATTCTTGAGCCAAAATTAGTCATTTGTGACGAGCCTGTTTCAGCATTGGATGTGTCAATCCAAGCGCAAGTGGTTAACTTATTGCAAGAGTTACAACGAGAAATGGGATTATCACTGATCTTTATTGCCCATGACTTGGCGGTGGTGAAACATATTTCAGACCGCGTATTAGTAATGTATTTGGGGCATGCCGTTGAATTAGGAACTTATGATGAGGTCTACAACAATCCTCTTCATCCCTATACAAAAGCTTTAATGTCAGCCGTGCCCGTCCCAGATCCTGATAAAGAGAAAAATAAATCCATTCAATTATTGGAAGGTGAATTACCTTCGCCAATAAATCCGCCATCAGGATGTGTGTTTAGAACGCGCTGTCCATTAGCTGATGAGGCATGTGCCAAAACTAGACCGTTGTTGGAAGGAAGCTTCAAACATGCAGTATCGTGCTTAAAAGTTGATCCTCTCTGAATATAAATATAAGCGGGGGATGCTATTTCTCCCGCTTTATTAGCAATCTCTAGAACGGCTAGTGACTATGAAAAGACTATCTCAAAAATCAATACCTGAAAACTGGGAAGTAAATCCCCAATAGAATAACGCAAATAGTGAATTAGCGTTTCCACAAGATATGATTAAAAGACTGCATTGGGTCACGGCTAATCAATATTCTTGCAAAAATATCATTGATCTCATCTTCTTCAGATTGTACTAAACCAATAATAACTTCACTAAAATTGTCTAAATTGAACGCCGGCTGGATCACACTGTGCCAATTAGTGCTTAGCGGTATAATCTCGGCCGCGCCAGACTCTTCAAATTGCAGAGCAAAAAGAACTTGATCAGCAGGCTCTAAGTTATCCATCGCATTTTCTAGGAAAAGGTCATAGGCTATTTCAATGATTTCATCTTCATCGATAAGTGTAAGTGATTGTGGCTTAGTCATGACAGTTCCTAAAATGTTCAAAATTACAGTAATGGGCTAAAAAAGTAGCAAAGACGTTCAACAACTCGATTCCAGAATGGTCGTTGTTCCCACTCTTCGATTTCAAGGCGAGTAGAACGAGCGATATAATCATACTGCACAATAGTGAGATCACTACCAAAATTTTTATCATCAATAACGACAGTGATTTCAAAATTTAACCATAAACTACGCATATCTAAATTGACTGAGCCAACAAGACTTAATTCACCATCGACTAAGACACTTTTGGTATGTAATAAACCATCTTCAAATTGATAAATTTTTACGCCCGCTTCGAGTAATTCAGTATAAAAAGCTCGGCTTGCCCAACGAACGAGAAAAGAGTTATTGAGTCTTGGCATAACAATACTCACATCAACCCCACGCATAGCGGCGGTACAGATGGCGTGGAGCAAGTCATCACTTGGGACAAAATAGGGTGTTGTCATGATCAGTTGCTTGCGTGCAGAGAAGATTGCGGTCATTAACGATTGTTGAATCAACTCATCGGGGAAACCAGGACCTGATGCAATGACTTGAGTTGTGTGCCCATTTGCTTGCTCAAATGGCATAATATTGGTATCGGGTGGTGGTGGCAAAATACGTTGACCTGTTTCCATCTCCCAGTCAAACGCGTACACAATACCTAATGTAGTACTTACAGGGCCCTCCATGCGAACCAAAATATCCACCCACTCGCCAAACCCTGCATCCTGTTTAAAATAGCGTGGGTCGACCATATTCATGCTGCCAGTATAAGAAATATAATTATCGATGATGACCATTTTACGATGTTGGCGTAAATCCATTCGACGTAAGAAAAAACGCATCAGATTTACTTTTAGTGATTCGATAAATTCGATACCGGCCGCCCGCATTTTTTGGGGGTAATCACTACGAAAGAAATGCCAGCTACCCCCTGAGTCGACCATTATACGGCATTTAACACCGCGTTTAGCCGCATTAATGAGAGCTTCTGTGACACCATCAACTAAGCCACCTGTTTGCCAGATATAAAATACCATCTCAATTGAATGCTGCGCATTATTGATATCATTAACAATAGATTTAAGTGACTCTTCACATGTGGTCATTAACTGTATGCGATTACCTTTAACCCCCGCAATACCTTGACGTTTTTCACAAAGTTGGAACAGTGGCTCAGCAACACGGCTATGCTCTTTGGTGAAAATGTGTTTTGAATGGCGTAAATTTTCGAGCCAAGTTGCCACAGAAGGCCACATTTGTTGTGCCTTATCAACACGTCGTTTGCCCAGATGAAGCTCACCAAAGGCGATATAGGCGATAATACCCACTAATGGCAGGATATAAATGATTAGTAACCATGTCATGGCAGAGGTAACAGGTCTACGTTTGACCAAAATTCGAACGGTAACTCCCGCAATCACTAACCAGTATAAAAAAAACGATAACCAGCTCAATAATGTATAAACTGTTGCCATATGGATTACATACCTCATCAACATGGGGGCGTAAAAGTGGTCAAAAAATGAAATAGACCCGATTAAATAAAATCTGACACTAAACTTAATAGAGTTTAGCAAAGTTTCATATCAAAAGTTTTGTAAGATATTATAGATTAATAGCGAAAAAACAATTCATTATATTGATAGTTTGATGTTGAAATTACTTTAGTGGTCATCCCAAATGATTAAACCAATTGAGAGGTAATTCTTGGCTCAGGCAAGTAAAGGTTTATAATATTCAGTCAATTTCATTACTCAAGAAAGCAAAGGGATAAAAATGAGACGTAGTAGACATGAAGTTGGACGCTGGAGGATGTTAAGACAATCATTACGTCGTCGCCGCCGCTGGCTTGAAGGGCATTCAAGACGTAATATGCGTATTTACTCAATGAGAAAGTTTGATATTTACAAATGCCGTCGTTCACTGCTATTTACCCGATGGAATGAGTGGGGAATTGAGGGGAAATTTCACAATTTTCACATTGAATGACAAACGTTATTGAATATGATTGCTATTTGCATTTAAACTAGGGGCATATTCTTTAGGTTTATTGTCGTAGGGTAGAAAATTCATATGCGTTGGATTCGTTGGCCTCTTATTATTATCCTTTCATTGTCTATTCATGCTGGTCTTGCTATGGCATGGATTTTTAATCAGCCGAAAATGACACCCGTTGCGGAGCCTATGACGGTTGCAATGATAGCATTTGAATCAGAACAGCCTTCAACAGAGCCTGTAACGGCTCAATCCGAACCTGTTCCACAGCCTGAGCCAGAACCAGAGCCTGAACCCATCGTAGAGCCAGAGCCTGTTGTTGAGCCGGTTATTGCACTACCTGAAAAGAAACCTGAAGTAAAGAAAAAGCCAAGACCTAAGAAAGAAGAAAAACGAGAAATCAAAAATGACGCTAAGCCTGTTGAAAAACAATTAGCAAAAAATGATTTGAAACCGTTATCTGACTTAAACGGCGTTCCTGCCAAATCGAATACCAATGTTACTGCTAAAAATAATGGTGCAACCAGCAGTCAATCAACCAGTAAACGCGGCCCTCAAGCAATTCGTAAACAAGCTCCATCTTATCCTGAACGGGCACGGCGTTTAGGTAAAGACGGTTATGTTAAGGTGCGCTATGACATCGATGAAGATGGTCGAGTGACAAATATTGAATTTGTTGAAGCGTCTCCGAAAGGTTTGTTCGAACGAGATGTTAAACGTGCTATGAATCGTTGGACGTACGAAAAACTGCCTGCGAAAGGCTATGTAACAGAAATATATTTCAAAATCGATGGTACCGTGAGTCAAGTTTAAAACATCATCTTCTTATTTATCTTGAAAATAAAAATCCCCCGTATTTGAATAGTAAATTATGGGGGATTTTTTATGAGAAAAAAGAATCGCTAGGGCGGGTTTTATTCAGAGCTCTCTAACTTGAACTGTTGTTTTTCTTTAGGCAGTTCTCGTGGCGAATTGTCATCATTGACTGCAACATAGGTAAAAACAGCATCAGTTGCTTGATAACGCTGACCAACAGGCTCTGTCGCAACTTTCTTAATCCAGACCTCAATATTAATGGTAATAGAGCTTTTACCTGTCTTTAAACAGCGGGCGTAGCAGCAGACGACATCACCAACAGCAACGGGTTTTTGAAATTTAATACCATTGACAGCAATGGTTACAACACGACCAAGAGCAATTTCTTTCGCTAAGATGGCACCACCAATATCCATTTGAGACATTAACCAACCGCCAAAAATATCACCATTTGCATTAGTATCAGTAGGCATTGCTAATGTACGTAAAACTAATTCCCCGTTTGGTAGTTGCATATCAAACTCTTTATTAAAATATAGACATGTTCAAATTTGCGCTAATCATAAACTATAACGACAGTTTCAGTCACGATGAATCACGATCCAGTTTTTTCTTAGGGGAAAATTATCCATTGATGATGGTAATGAACACGATACCTATGATGCTTCAAGTTGCAGCGCGTGTATTTTAAATATAGCACTACGCTTAATTTCACTAGTCACTTACTTTATATGTGCTAGCTGCTCCAAGAGTTATTTAGGGTAAAAAATTGGTTAAAAAAATGCAAAGAAATGGCAAGAAGTGTTTTTTATATTTAATAATTAGTCTTATCTGTCTACAATGAAAGTCTATTTTGTGAAGTTCTGTTGTGAATTTGGGAGGGATGATATGAGACTAATATTGGCAATTTTATTACCTTGGTTGCAATTTTTTACTATCGGACGCCCATTTGCTGGGATCATTTGCCTTATTTTACAAGTTACTTTGATTGGATGGATCCCCGCAGCGATTTGGTCTGTGTATGCATTATCTCAATACAATACAGATAAAAAAATCGACCAAGCATTTGGAAAACGGTATTAAACAAGATAAAAAACCCCCAATAGTTGAATAACTATTGGGGGTTTTTTATTGGGTATGATTTATTGCTGAGGTTTATGATTTTCTTCTTCAGAGTGCTCTTTAGACATGTTTTTGTAAATATAGACAACACTAAGAACAGTGAAGATTAATGTTCCAGCAGTCAAACCGAAAACTTTAAAGTTCATCCAAGTATCAAGAGATAACCAAAAAGCGATGTATATATTGACTGCAGCGCAAATAATAAAAAAGATAGCCCATGCACTGTTCAATTTAATCCAGTTGCTATCGGGAAGTTTAATTTCTTGGTTGCTTCCTAACATTCGCTGAATTAATGGTTTTTTGGTAAACCATTGGCTGATCAGTAATGCTAAAGCGAACAATGCATAAATAATGGTGACTTTCCATTTAATGAAGGCATCACTATGGAAAATGAGCGTTAAGGAAGCAAAAATCATCACAATAATACAGGTGATTTTAGCGATTTTTTCAACTTTTTTATAAACGAGATAAGTTGCGAGTAACGCGAGTGGGGTTGCGACCAGTAATGCGCCACTGGCATAGTAAATGTCATAAGTTTTATAGACAAGAAAAAAAATGACCAGAGGGATAAAATCAATAAGTTGTTTCATAACAGGGGGTACCCGAGCCTCGCTTAAAAATAATGACGTAGTTTAACCGATTTCAGTGAAAATTGTTAAAACTTTGCTCATTTGTACCAATAATACCGTCAGTCACCAATCATATTTGCACTATTTTACCTTTGTTTGACTTAAGTTATGGATAATCATCGATACTTCATATATATATAGTAATTATAATAATTTAACTTATTAATTTCATGAGAATTTCCAAATAATGATAAAGACAAGACTGTTTGTCTGGATACCCGGTTTAGAAACGTTATTCAATTATCGATTGGTTGATCTTGGCCCTGATATCAAAGCGGGTCTATCGGTTGCGGCTGTCGCTTTACCTGTCGCTATCGCATACGCAGAGCTAATGGGTATTAATGCGATCATTGGGTTATATGCATGTATCTTGCCAATGATTATTTATGCGTTATTTGGGACATCAAAGCAACTGATCATCGGGCCTGATGCCGCGACTTGTGCAGTGATAGCTGCTGCTGTCAGTCCATTAGCAATGGGGGATGATACCATTCGATGGCAGCTAATTATTGTCATGAGTTTAATGACTGGGGTCTGGTGTTTAATCGCAGCGCGCTTTAGATTAGGAACCTTTGCTGATTTTTTATCGCGGCCTATATTGCAAGGATTACTAAATGGCGTCGCATTGACTATCATTTTAAGTCAATTAGGTAAAATATTTGGTATTACCTCATTACCGAGTGATTTTATCGAGCGTTTAATTGCTTTTCCCACTGCATTTCTTGACACAGATATTCCCACCTTGCTTATGTCAGTAGCAACTTTCGCGATTATTATTGTGATTAAAAAAAAGCGAAACATGTGGCCATCCTTATTAATTGCGATGGTATTAGCAACTATAGTGAGTATTGTTTTTGATGTAGAGCAATATGGTATCAGTACTGTTGGCGATTTAGGGGAAGGTCTTCCGTTTATTCCAATGCCACAATTTAATCCTGGTTTAATGCGTGATCTTATTACACCGTCATTGAACTTAGCCGTGATTAGCTTTGTGAGTTTTATGATGACGGCAAGAAGCTTTGCAAGCAAAAATGGTTATGCTGTTGATGCGGATCAGGAACTCCGAGCTTTGGGAATGGCAAATATTGCTTCAGCATTATCCCAAGGCTTTGCAGTCAGTGCAGCGAGCAGTCGAACTGCGGTCAATGACATGATGGGGGGGAAAACGCAATTGGTTTCAATAGTTGCAGCATTGGCCATTTTAGCTGTATTACTCTTCTCGGTTAATTTACTTGGTTACATTCCAATGCCCGCATTGGGCGTAGTATTAGTCGTTTCAACATGGTCGTTATTGAGCTTCCGTAGTATATTTTCGATGAGAAAACGTAATAAAGAAGCTTTTACACTGTGTATTTTTACCCTATGTGCTGTACTTGTTTCAGGGCTGATAAATGGCGTTGGCTTAGCCGTCTTACTGGGTTTATTACAATTTATTCGCGTCATTTTTCGGCCAACAGATCAACTCTTAGGGGTTGATGACCAAGGCATGTTGCATTCTATTTCAAAAGATAATGAAATTCAGTCAATTGAAGGAATATTGATTTATCGCTTTAACTCTCCACTTACTTATTTCAATGTGAACTATTTTAAAGAGAGATTAAATAAGCATTTAGATAATCAATCCAAAAGACCTGCTTGGGTCATCGTTGATGCGGCTGTGAGCTTTACACATAACGATGTCAGCGTTTTTTCAGCGTTGAATGATATTGTGACTGCATTGAAAGCAAAAGGCGTGACATTAGTTTTAGCGGGGCGTAGAACATCGATAAATCGTTGGCTTGAAAAGAATAAAATCAATCGTTCAGATGATGATTTACTTGTCGTGCCGGATATCTACTTTGCTATCCGTTTGTTCCAAAGTAAGCAGCAGATCCAAATGAAAGAAGTCGAAGAAAATTCAGTGCAATAATATTACGTTTACATTGCTTCAGTTAAGGTTCGGTGACTTCACACCTGAAGATAGATAAGAGCACTTATTAATCTTTTTGCCTATCACCAAAGTCAATTGCATAAAACTAAGATTAAGCGATAAAAAACTGCACCTTAATCCGTTATACCGCTAACGTTTTAGGTGCAGTCTAATGTTAACCTACTTAATTTGCCAAATGCTTACTGATTTTTAATCAGCATATAGAGGCGGTAGAAGTAGATTAATGCAAAAGCCGCAATCACATTATTAATTAAAAAAGAAATGCCGTTGGTCACAATATGGTTCAGATTAAGGCTGCTCACCACTAAGCTAACAAGCATTTGCGATGCCATCCAAATTAATACCATTGGTAAAGCTAGACGCCAGTTTGCATATGCCATCTTCCAGCTTTTACCCATCGCATTAAACGGGTTGACACTTTCACTAATCAGTATTGCCGGTGCTAAAGAAAAACCGATGGCAAGTACAACACCGGGAAGAACCATTATAGTGATGCCGAGTTGCACTAATAAAGAGCAAATTAGTAATAGCAAAAGCATTGAAAGTGCTTTAGGTAAAGAGGTTAATAGGGCTTGAGTACCTGTCATCTCTTCGCCACGAGATAACCCTGAAATATACGATAAAACACCGCAAATCAGAATTAAACTTCCACAGGTGACCGAAAGAATAAGACCGAGGGAAACTCGAAGGATACTGCTTTTATCTTCCTCGGAAAGGCCTTGAACCCAATTCTGTAAGCCTGAATTACCAGCATCGATAAATTTAGTTTGAGCGTCAAACAGAACGCCAATCATCTGTGCATTCGGGATCATCATTGAGTAAATAATAATACTCACTGCAGTTGCCAACAGTATAATTGTGGATAGGCCACTCAACTGATTTTTAAAAAAATTAATACTATCACTGATAAGTGAGTTAGCCGAAATGGACATGTAACTGCTCCTATCTACAAGCGGGAAAAAATTTTTACGTGATTGTAACTGAGTATCTGGCGCATAGGTAGAGAAAGATGAGAAAAGACGTGGAGTTAGCAAAAAAGATAAGAACTTATCCTTAATAAAGGTCATTATTGAAGGCAATGATGGTAATTGAGAGGAATCGATTAAGTTTGAGTGACTCGATGGCTTCAAAATATCTACTTAAGTCAATATCAAGGTGTCAGTGGGTAGGATTTGAGCGTTGTTAGCCATCATTTTTGCGGCTAGATTGCGGCTTTAATCTCTAAGGTCTGTTAACCTTCTAACCCTTGGAGCGAATAAAAATTAGAGTTAGATAAAGCTTCATAGTAAGTATCAAAAAAAGTAATCGTTCACATCATGGTCATAAGCTTGGTTTTACTATCTAACCTTATATAATTAAAAATCAAAAAAGATAAAAATGTGACATTTCATGTTGAGTTTTCATTTGCCAATGTTGATGAATTTTAGTTTTCCATCTCATTATTTTCGTTCAATATCAATTGCCAAGTGGGCTTTGCTCTCTAAGAGCGTCTAAAAATAGCTAATCTCAAGTAAATCATTCGAATCACCTTATTTTTATGATTTAGGTGTTTTTTTGTCAGCTATTGTCATGATGAATTATTTTAATATGGCGAATTAAAACGCTCATTAAATATGTGTTTTTAATATACCTTAAGGGTTATTATAATATAAAAGTGATAAAGATAATTTTTTATTTAATGTATGTATGATAAAAATTGATCTACATCAAAAATAAAAAGTAGATAAATGAAATAATAATTCTAACCTAATCAGATCGTGTATTCTTTATTGAAAGATGTGATCTTGATTTGAGCATTAAATAAAATAAAACAGTATATTTCATGCAAAATAAAATACAGGAATGGGATTGATAATGAAAAAACTCACTGCGCTTGTCTTAGCAGCTGCGACTTTAGCACCTGCTGCTGCAATTGCTCATGAAGCTGGCGACTTTATTTTTCGTGCAGGTACGGCAACCGTTCGCCCAAATGCAGGTTCTAAAGATGTATTAGGTCTAGGTTCATTCGATGTTAATAATAATACTCAATTAGGCATGACTTTTAGCTATATGGTCACTGACAATATTGGTGTGGAATTATTAGCAGCAACACCTTTTGAACATAAAGTTGGGACGCCAGGAACAGGTAACATTGCCACAGTCAAACATTTACCCCCAACATTAATGGCGCAATATTATTTCGGTAGTAAAGAAGATAAATTACGCCCTTATTTAGGCGCAGGTGTTAACTACACGTTCTTCTTTGATGAAAAATTCAATAATACAGGCAAAGCTAGTGGGTTAAGTGATTTAGACTTATCAAGTTCATGGGGCTTTGCAGCACAAGCTGGTATGGATTATATGTTAACTGAGAATTGGATGTTGAACGCCTCTGTTTGGTGGATGGATATCAATACAGACGTTAAATTTAAAGCTGGTACAGATAAGCAAAAAATTGAAACTCGCCTCGATCCATTTGTGTTTATGTTTGGTGCTGGTTACCGCTTCTAATCTATTTGTAGGATGCATAACAGGGTTATACCTGATTCTAAGTGGATTAGAATAGTAGCAAAAAATCCGAGAATATATATTCTCGGATTTTTTTATTGGTACGTATCATACTGCAAGCGGTATTTAATGGTATTTTCATTAACTATGAAACTTATTATTACTTAATTATGTTAATATGCTGTTGGTATTAAGTAGTATGAGGGTACACCTCTTAGTTATTAGCAAGTATGTTATTTTTTGATTATTAGTAAAGATCCGCATCAATATTGTTTATTCGAAATAAGGATGCTTACTTTATAATTAAAGTAACTCAATGTAACTATCTACAATAAATAGTGATGTTTTTAATATGACTTAAAGTAACGATACTAGGGGTTGCCAATACGTCAGTGTGGTTTTTGAGAGGGATATAAATATCAGCCCGAGTTGAGCTGATATTTATAGAATGGGCTTTTATTAAATGTTAGCGAATTTTCATTGAGTCAATGACGGATTGAACACCTTTAACTTGTTTGGTGGTTTCAATCGCTTTATTTGCATCTGCTCGAGAATTAACGAAACCACTTAATTGCACACGACCTTTAAAGGTTTCAACACTAATTTGTGTTGATTTTAAATTCTTTTCACCCAGTAGTGCTGATTTTACCTTAGTTGTGATTACTGAGTCATCAATATAGCCACCTGTTCCTTCCGTTTTTGAGGTTGGTGAGCAGGCTGCTAGTGATAATGCCATAAACATAGCCATAAAAAGTACACTAATGGTTTTGAACAATTTCATCCTTTTTCTCCTAATATGTCAGATTGCAAAGTAAGTTGATTGTTAAGTAACCCAAAAAGACTTAAATATGTCAGGTCAATTTCAAGTCAATTGGCGCGATTAATCACGACTGACAGTTTTAGTATCAGTAGTAATAGGAAAAAATTCAACGTTTAGGCGGAAATAAATTGTTATTAATTGTTATTAGATGGGGGAAATTGAAAAAGTCGTCATACAAGCTGGGTATGACGACTAAGGAAATTTATTTACGTTATTTCTGTGTTGCTGCTTTCATTCTAGAAACAAATTGAGTTAGCTCAGTCAACATAATATCAGGGCGCAGTAGGTTATTTTCTATAATCTTGACTACGGCAGAGCCTGATATTGCACCAGCAGCACCATTCGCAATTGACTCTACGACTTGAGCTGGTTCAGAGATCCCAAAACCTTGTAATGCAGGGGCAGCCTGATACTGATTGAGCTTATTAATTAGGTCGGTAAGCGGTGTTGCTGCACGTTTTTCTGTTCCTGTGACACCCGCTCGAGATAGTAAATATGTGTAGCCATGGCTCTGTTTACCAATTTCTTTTAGTAACGCATCATCACCGTTTGGTGGGCAAATGAAAATAGGAGCGATACCATGAGCCAATGCAGATTCTCTAAATGGTTTAGATTCACACATTGGAACATCAGCAACCAATACGGAATCTACCCCGGCTTGTTGGCAACGTGAATAAAAATGATCAATACCATTACTGAAGACCAAATTTGCGTAAACCAATAGACCAATCGGCATATCCGGATGTGTTTGTCTGATCCGTCCTAAAAGTTCAAAGCACAGTGTTGGTGTAATATCACTTTTAAACGCACGCAAGTTGGCATTTTGAATAGTGGGTCCATCTGCTAACGGGTCAGAAAATGGAATACCAATTTCCAAAGCATCAGCACCACCCGCAATCAGGGCATCAATTATTTTGAGTGATAGCTCAGCATCAGGATCGCCTAAAGTGACGAATGGAACGAAAGCACCTTGGTTAACTCGGTTTAAGCGATCAAACAGTTGAGTATAACGTTCCATTAGATTTCTCCCTTACTTGTCAAAATATCGTGCACGGTAAAAATATCTTTATCGCCGCGTCCTGAAAGGTTAACAATTAATAACTGCTCTTTATTGGGTTCTTGTTCTGCTAATTTCAGTGCATAGGCAAGGGCATGTGAAGACTCCAGAGCAGGAATTATTCCTTCTTTACGAGATAATAATTTGAATGCGGTTAATGCTTCGTCATCAGTGATGGAAACATAGTCTGCGCGACCAATACTGTTCAAATGAGCATGCTGAGGTCCAACAGAAGGGAAATCTAGACCAGCTGAAATGGAGTAGGATTCTTCAATTTGCCCTTCATTGGTTTGCATCATAGGGGATTTCATGCCGAAATAGATCCCCACACGGCCATGTTTTAATGGTGCGCCATGTTGTCCTGTTTCGATACCTAACCCTGCGGGTTCAACACCGATCAGACGAACATCTTCTTCTGGAATAAAAGAAGCAAACATACCAATTGCATTAGATCCGCCGCCAATACAGGCAATGACAGCATCAGGAAGACGACCTTCTTTTTCTAAAATTTGTTGTTTTGCTTCATCACCAATCATTCGTTGGAAATCACGAACAATTGTCGGATATGGGTGAGGTCCCGCTGCAGTACCAAGTAGATAGTGGGCCTTATCATAGCTTCCAGACCAGTCTCTCAGCGCCTCATTACATGCATCTTTTAAGGTGGCTGAACCACTATGAACAGGAATAACTTCAGCCCCCATTAACTTCATACGAAACACGTTAGGTGATTGACGTTCTACATCTTTTGCACCCATATAAATACGGCATTTCATATTGAGGAGTGCACAAGCTAGGGCAGTTGCAACGCCATGTTGTCCCGCACCCGTTTCAGCGATGATTTCAGTTTTGCCCATTCGTTTAGCCAGTAACGCTTGACCTAAAACTTGGTTTGTTTTATGTGCACCGCCATGGAGGAGGTCTTCGCGTTTTAGATAAAGTTTGGTTTTTGTTCCTTCAGTCAGATTGCGACACAAGGTTAATGCAGTCGGACGACCCGCATAATTTTTTAGCAGATCGTGAAATTCATTTAAAAATGTAGGATCACTTTGTGCTTCAATAAAAGCATCTTCGAGTTGATTAAGTGCTGGGATTAAAATCTCTGGGACATATTGCCCACCAAATTCACCGAAATAGGCGTCTAATTTGCTCATTTTGTTTTCCGTCTCTTAAAGTAATGCTTTTGTGTCATTGTTCAGTTCGAAAGTTATCATTCTCGTAATACTTCATGCGATTTGGGGCACAATATTATCGATATTCATTTTGGATAACTTCACTGATTAGCTATCTGTACATTGGATTTTCTAGGATACATCATAAGTCCCAGAGTCGAATTGTTGACTATTAAGACGCTAATAAACTGAATACTTGATTTACTTTTTGTTCGCTTTTAATTCCAGGTTCAATTTCAACGCCTGAATTGAAATCTAATCCATTGCATAACAGTTTCGAAGCTTGACGGCAGTTGTCTGCATTCAAGCCACCAGCGATCATCATGCGATATTTGCTATTTGTTGGGATTATTGACCAATCAAAGGATTGTCCAGTACCACCACGTCCATTATCGAGCAATAGCAAGTCTATAGGTTGGCCCTCAAACTGCGTTAAATCCGGTTGTGACATATCAACAGCTTTCCAAATTTCACACTGTTTGGGTAGAACTGTACGTAACTGATGGAGGTAGCTACTCTCTTCATTACCATGAAGTTGTACAGCGGATAAAACGAGTTGTTCTACCATATGTGCCACAAAATCAACAGATTGGTCACGAAACACACCAACATATTGTAATGGCACAGCGTGAATAATTTGCTTAGCCTGTGACAATGTCACTTTTCGTGGTGATTTTTCAGCAAAAATTAATCCACCATAAGTTGCACCTGCTGTAAAGGCAGTATTGGCATCTTGTACTCGCGTCAAGCCACACACTTTATGTTCGCCGATTAACAATTTTTGTATTGCTTTGCCGATATCAGCCTGTTCCATTAATGCACTACCGATGAGAAAGCCATTAGCAAATTTACTCAGCGATTGGATATGCTGGTGACGATGGATTCCTGATTCGCTGATCACAATCGTTCCTGCGGGTAATCTAGTTGCTAATTGCTTGGTGCGATTTAAATCAATTGAAAGGTCGCGTAAGTCTCGATTATTAATACCAACAACACGAGCTTTTAGTTTAATCGCACGTTCGAGTTCTTCTTCATTACTTACTTCTGTTAACACGCCCATATTTAATTGGTGCGCAACTGCTGCGAGGGCGATATATTCCTCATCATTAAGAACAGAGAGCATTAATAGAATTGCATCAGCTTGATAATATCTTGCAAGATAAATTTGATATGAATCGACAATAAAATCCTTACACAAAACAGGTTGTTTAACCGTGTTGCTAACTATCGTCAGATATTTCATATCACCCTGAAAATATTTCTCATCGGTGAGCACTGAAATGGCAGATGCATAGGGCGCATAAATATTAGCAATAACCGCAGGATCGAAATCTTCTCTGATCAACCCTTTCGATGGGGACGCTTTTTTGCATTCAAGAATAAATACCGGGCGTTTTGCTGACAGAGCATCATAAAATCTGCGGCTTGATGGCTTAATATCTTCAACGAAACTGTTTAATGGTTGTTGCGCTTTGCGTTCAACAAGATAGGTAAGTTTATCATCAACAATTTTCTGTAATACTGTCGCTTTCATTTTATTGTTTCCTTGAAGCAAGTGCAGCGACGCGCTCAAACGCACGACCACTACGAATAATATTTAATGCATGTTCGCTATTTTCTTTTAAGTTTTCATAACCATTGAGGCGCATCAGCATTGCTACGTTAGCTGCAACAGCGGCTTCATGTGCAGGTTTTCCGTGACCCTGTAACAAATTAGTGAGTAATACTCGATTTTCATCGGGTGTGCCACCTTCTAAGTCAGATAACTGATAGGGCTGTAAACCAAAATCAGCTGCATTGAGTTGATAGAAAGACAGCTCTCCTTGGTTCAACTCTGTAACCTGTGTTGTGGAATGGAGAGAAACTTCATCCATTCCTCCACTGTGTACCACAGCTGCACGTGTAAAACCAAGCATTTGTAACGTTTTCGCGACTGGCTCCACGAGTGACTCTTGGTAGACACCAACGAGTGAAATTGGCGGGCGAGCTGGGTTGATCAGTGGCCCCAAAACATTAAATAGGGTACGTGTTTTTAATTGTGTACGAACGGGTGCTGCATGACGAAATCCACTGTGATACTGAGGTGCAAATAAAAAGCATACTCCCAATTCATCTAAAGCATCACGTGCGCTTTGTGCGCTTAAATCGAGCGAAATTCCAAAAGCTGCTAGTAGATCGGAAGAACCTGAGCGACTTGAAACACTGCGGTTACCATGTTTGGCGACTTTAATACCACATTCAGCGGCAACAAATGCACTTGCTGTTGAAATATTGATACTATTTGCACCATCTCCACCTGTTCCAACAATATCACTGAATTGATAATCAGGACGTGGGAATGGCTGTGCGTTTTCTAGGCAAGCCATAGCCGCACCTGCAATTTCTTCTGGCTGTTCGCCGCGCATTTTCATACTAATTAAAACGCCCGCTAATTGTGCTTCAGTCAGTTCACCGCGTATGATGGCATTAAATAAGATTTGGCTTTCTGGTTGAGTCAGTACTTGTGCACGAAATAATTTATCGAAAATAGTTTTCATAATAGGTCTCTGTTCCCTGGCTAAAACGAAAATGTTAGCGTACTGGTTGGGCCTGAAAGCGCCCATACAACGGTTTTTTCCAGTAAAATCGCGCCTTGAGCCGTCAGGATGGATTCAGGATGGAACTGAAAACCACAAATGCGATCATCGTCATTACGCACTGCCATCACCATGCCATTTGATTGCGCACAAATAGTTAGTTTTTCAGGAATTTGACTACCAACGAGCGAATGATAACGCGCAACGGAAATTGGATTATCTACACCTTCAAACATGGCTTGTTGATCATGTGTCGCCATGGATGATTTACCATGTAAAATTTCACCGGCAGCAGAAACATGCCCACCATAGGCTTCAATAATCGCTTGGTGTCCTAAGCAAATACCAATAACAGGGATCTTACCGATAACTTGATTTAGTACTTCTGGCATAGAGCCAGCATCACTTGGTTTACCAGGCCCTGGTGATAACACCAACAAAGGTGACTCCATATTATCAAGGACTGATAATATATGTGCCGCACTGACTGTGTTCCGATAGATGACAACGTTATGGCCGCCGGAACGTAATTGATCAACTAGGTTATAAGTAAAGGAGTCAACATTATCGAGTAATAATATGTTAGCCATTAGAATAACTCCTCTGCTTGGTGTGCTTGGGCAATTGCGCGGATTACTGCGCGGGCTTTGTTACGGGTTTCATCAGCTTCACCTTGTGGGGAGGAATCGAGTACGACACCACCGCCTGCTTGCACTGTAGCAATACCGTTTTCAACGTAGGCAGAGCGGATAACAATACAGGTGTCAAAATCACCTTTACCGTTGAAGTAGCCAACTGCGCCACCATAAGAGCCACGGCGCTCTTGTTCATATTCTGCAATCAACTGCATTGCCCTGACTTTTGGTGCACCGGTTAATGTCCCCATGTTCATGGAGGCTTGATAAGCATGAAAGATGTCGAGATCTGAGCGAAGCGTACCAACGACTTGGGAAACCAAATGCATAACGAACGAGTAGCGATCAACTTTCGTTAAATTTGCAACATACCGGCTACCGGCTTCACAGATACGAGCAAGGTCATTACGCGCTAAATCGACCAACATTAAATGTTCAGCTAGCTCTTTTTGATCAGTACGCATTGACAGTTCAATCCGGCTATCGAGATCAAGGTCTATTGCACCCGAAGCATCACGCCCACGCGGGCGAGTGCCTGCAATGGGGTATATTTCCACTTTCCGATTGCTGGCACTGTATTTCAATGCACTTTCAGGAGAAGCACCAAACAATGAAAAATCATTATCTTGCATAAAAAACATATAAGGACTTGGGTTTTGAGTTTTTAACTTCTGATAGGCAATTAATGGATAAGGGCAAGGCATTGAAAATTTTCGTGATGGTACAACTTGGAAGATATCACCACGGTAGATAGCCTCTTTCATTGAATTGACAACGGCGCGATATTGTTCGTCGCTTTTATTTGTTTTAACTGTAAATTCAGAGGTTGAACCTAATGAAAGAGGTGATAAGAATGGACGACATGACTCAATAATTTCATTGTGACGCAAAGTTACTGAGGCAACATTGCTATCATCTGTTGAAAATAAGCAACTTTTTAGACGAGCAGCTTGGTTTTGGTGATCGATCACTAAATAATGTTCTGCGACAAAGAAGCAGTAATCAGGGCAATTATTGATGGTTTTGACTTCCGGAAGTGATTCAAAACTTGCAATTAAATCGTATGCAAATAAGCCACCTACGAATAAATTTTCCGGTTTATCTGAATAAGCTTGCGCGAGTTCCGGTAATAAACGCAATACATTTAAGCAAGAAGTGCTTTTTAAGCGGCTATCTTCATCTAGATCATTATTCGGTTGATTAAATGTCAGTGTTAGGTGTTGCGATGACAATTCACTATGTTGGGCTTTATTAGTTAATGGTTCTGCCATTATTGCCAGTAATTGGCGGCCATTTTCAGTTAGTGCTTCAATTTCAACACGTTGGCCGAACGCACGGATGCGTAACGCGCTGTCAACAATTAATAGGCTTTGCAAATTAGCTTTGCTGGTTATTTCGGCAGATTCTAACAGCATGGTTGCTGGGGTGTTGTGGCACAGGTGATTAAACAGCAAAGTCGGGTCTTGCTGATAGTTAATTGGGCTATCCAGATAATTAAAATGTGCTAATGTTGTGTTTTGGTTGTTCATTTCGTTGCCTTTTAGCTATTTTTAGACATAAAAAAACCCGCTGACAGAGGCGGGTTTGGCACTGAGGCATATCAAATTATGCATGTGCGGCTTCCGCCCAATTAGGGAAGTTGCGCCACCAACGATTTGATAAACGAATAATAGTCATACAGTGCCTCACTGGATAATCAAATTAACTTAGGCTACCAAGCCGTCCTGCGTACTAGTTAACTGGATCGCGGTGTTTGTGTCAAGCTGTTTGTTAATTATTCAGAAAAAAAACAAAAATGAGGAAAGGAGAAAAACGAGTTATGTCACAATTTTCAAGTCCATTACTGACGCGCTATGATTTACATTGTCATACAACTGCATCCGATGGTGAATTATCACCCGCGAGTGTGATCGATCGTGCAATTGAAATGGGTGTTCATGTATTATCCATTACGGATCATGATACTTGTGAAGGGGTGATTCAGGCTCGAGAATATCTAGCTCAAACTCAACAATCACTCACGCTGATTAATGGCGTAGAAATTTCCACGTTGTGGGACAATATTGAAATTCATATTGTTGGGCTCAATTTTTCGCCATCAGCAGCAGCGATGGTTCAATTGTTAGAACAGCAATCTAAATTACGTTTAGAACGTGGAATTGAAATTGGTAGACGATTACAAAAAGCGGGTATTCCCGATGCATGGAAAAATGCATCAGAAATCTCAGCCGGTGGGCAAGTAACAAGGGCTCATTTTGCTCAATACCTCTTAAAAATAAGCAAAGAAAAAACGATTAATAATGTTTTCAAGCGTTATCTAGCAAAAGGTAAAACAGGTTATGTATCCGCAAAATGGTGCACGATTGATGAAGCTGTCGATGCAATCCATCGTGCTGGTGGAATTGCTGTTTTAGCACATCCATCTAAATATCAATTATCGAATAAATGGCAAAAAAGGTTAGTGGCGTATTTTAAAGATTGTCACGGTGACGCTATGGAGGTTTCTCATTGTCAGCAACCTCCCAATGAAAAGCAATATTTGGCAGAACTTGCACAACTAGCAAATTTAAAAACGTCAGTTGGTTCTGATTTCCATCGACCTTGTTCGTGGATTGAATTGGGACGCAACTTATGGCTACCTAATGATGAACAGGCAGTTTGGACATTGTGGGATGAAGTGAAAACTGCATAAGACGTTGATGTATCGCCAATGCGGTGTAGAATAAAATAAATGAAAGACGAAAAATTTTGCCGTTGTAGGCTTGTTTTTCGTTTTGTGAGTAGATAGTGCCATTTTCAGGTTTTTACCGGATGATACTGTCAATACCAAAGATCAGAGGTTTGTATGAGTCAGTTTTTTTATATCCATCCGGATAACCCACAAGCACGGCTGATAACTCAGAGTGTTGAAATTTTAAATAAAGGTGGCGTGATTGTTTATCCAACCGATTCAGGATATGCGATAGGTTGCCGGTTAGAAGATAAAGATGCATTACAGCGCATATGCCGCATTCGCCAAATTGATGCGAACCACAATTTTACTTTAATGTGTCGTGATCTCTCTGAATTATCAAATTATTCACATGTCGATAATACCGCATTCCGACTAATCAAAAATAATACGCCTGGTAATTATACATTTATCCTTCGTGGTACAAAAGAAGTGCCTCGTCGTTTGATGAATGAAAAACGTAAAACTATCGGTCTAAGAGTACCTTCAAATCCAATTGCTCGTGATTTATTGGAAGTGGTTGGTGAGCCATTAATGTCGACTAGCCTGATCATGCCTGGAGATGATTTTACACAGTCTGATCCCGAGGCAATCCGTGACTTACTCGGAAAACAAGTTGATTTAGTGATCCACGGTGGTGACATCGGTCAAAAACCGACAACCGTTATTGATTTAACGGGTGATGGCCCCGTTGTTGTGCGCGTTGGCACTGGTGACCCATCCCCCTTCGAATAAGCGATAATATAAGCTTATAGATTAATAATAGGGGTTCACCCTAAACCTGTGTATAATGCGCAGGTTTTCCAATTCGATATTTTTCGTGAGATGTTACGGAAAAGTATTTGACGCCTGTGAAGGCGACAGCTGAGGGTTATATGAGCGTTAAACCGCAACAAACTGAAAAATTACAAAAAATTCTTGCCCGCTCAGGGCATGGCTCCCGTCGTGAAATTGAAACCTTTTTAAAAGAAGGCCGTATTAGTGTTGATGGTAAAAAAGCGACACTGGGCGACCGTATTGAGGTTAAACCATCTATTAAAATTAGGTTAGATGGACAATTGTTAGCGATAAAAGAACCAGAAAAAGAGATCTGTCGTGTGATGGCTTATTACAAGCCTGAAGGGGAGTTATGTACTCGCCATGACCCAGAAGGTCGTCCAACAGTATTTAACCGTTTACCTAAGCTTATCGGGGCACGTTGGATTGCGGTAGGGCGTCTTGATGTGAATACGAGTGGGCTGCTGCTGTTTACCACAGATGGTGAGCTTGCAAACCGCTTAATGCATCCAAGCCGCGAAGTTGAACGTGAATACGCTGTACGTGTTTTTGGTGAGATTACTGAAGCGAAATTAAGCCAATTAACCAAGGGAGTCCAACTTGAAGATGGTCCCGCATCTTTTAAAACCGTGTCTTATCGTGGTGGTGAAGGGATGAACCAATGGTATAACGTAACCTTAACTGAAGGACGTAACCGTGAAGTTCGTCGTCTTTGGGAGGCTGTTGGTGTTCAAGTTAGTCGTTTGATCCGTGTCAGATATGGTGATATAGACTTGCCTAAGGGGCTTCCACGTGGTGGTTGGACCGAGCTTGGTCTTGAGCAAACTAATTACTTAAGAGAGCTCGTTGGGCTTACTGCGGAAACAGAGTCAAAAGTGGCAGTTGAACGTGACCAACGGCGTCTTAAAGCAAATCAAATTCGTCGTGCTGTTAAACGTCATTCGCAAGCTGCGGGTAGACCTGCAACTAAGCGTCAGTCATCAAGACCAACAGCGAAGCGCCGTACACGTATTTAATTGTAGTTGATTATAAAAGCTCGATAAATATAGGGTTGTGGAGATATCCGCAACCCTATTTTAGTAAGTATTATGAAAGACATTCCTTTTTATTGAATTTTTTGAATGTACTTCATAAATAATGTTAATTTATAATTATTGATATCATAGACTCCTCTTTATAACATTCGCCAAATAAAAAATAGTTTTCAGTTTTAATTAAAATTCATGAGTAATATAAAAATCTGATATAAAGCCTTGAAAAGGGATGGCTTTGCATTTATATAAAATATAAATGAATTACTTAGAAGGTAAACTCCCTCTATTATAGTATTTTATTTATGATTTTGTCTTTATCATTATTCTGTATGGCTAAGATGTTTGATTTTATTTCAAACCCTATAAGTACTGTCTCCAATGGAATTTTAGGGTGGCTCATTGCATACGATTCATAAAATTTCACTATCTTTTACTTTCATTTTATTGATAATAAAAATGGTTTTTAAGTGCGTCTATTACGTATACTTAATTATTATTAAATATACTAATTTAATCACATACATATCATATTTCAAACTGTATGGCCTTTCTGACTATTATGTTACTTTAATTTATTTGGTATGTAGTTTAAGTTTTTATTAATAGAGGATGAGTTTTAAAATGTCAAATATTGGATTTTTTAATAATCTAACCATATCTTTACATAAAATTATTGGAGGAAATATATCAAAGGAAACGGCAAATAATTTGCTTGATAAAATTAAAAATATATACAATAAAGGGGGAACAATACCTCAAAATGTTATAGATGCACTAGAAAAAAATCGCGAAAAACCCAGAAAAAAATCCGGATATTACAAAAAAAATAAAATTGGTACTAGAAGAGATTCATTCATCTAATGCTATTAGTACTTTAGATAATCAGATTAAGGTTGTTGAAGGTAATATTTCGAAAAATAATAATAAAATTAAAAGTACTTTTGAGATTGATCGCGATATAGCAAGGGATATAAGAAAATGCACAACCAAAATACTACCCGATAATAGCGTTAAGAATTCAGATATCCATTTTCGATTGTCTGTTTCTGCACGTGCAAGCAAACATGGTGTGAATTTACAATCACCTGAAGAAATTGAAGGGAAAATAGTTAATATTCAAGTGGATATTAACAAATTATCTCGAAAAAGTGAGTTATTAACTCTAATTAAATTATGTAATATGTTACGTGAGGTGACGAACTCTGGTTCATATAATAATATGACTGTGGAGGATAAGGAACAGTTCCGCAAAGAAAAATCACAGAAATTTGAAACAGTTTTCTGTAAAGAAATAATTGAATATTTTGCTGCAAGTCAAGAAATGACGAAACTCTGTGAATATAAAGCAATAAAGCCATTTACATCGGATGAAATTAAAAAAATATTACCTGATAATTCCTATGAAAATATAACATATACGGAAATGATGGATTCTGTGTTGAAAAAAGTCGAAAGCAAAGAAAGTAAATGTTCTAAGTTGAAAAATGACTTAAAAGAAGTTCAAATGGAAATTGACACGAATGAAATCGAAGCTGCCAAGGAATATGTCTCATCATCAAACGATAGTACTACCGCAAAAAAATTAATAGCTATTTTAGGCAAGCGAGAAGATCAAATTAAGGCATCTAAGGATGCACCTAAAAAAGTAGAAATCGCTAAAAATCAACTGAGTGCATTAACTGAGATGAAAGAAGTGGCAGTAGAAACTAAGGATAACAGCCAACATCTACAATTGATGGATCAAGTGCTGCTGGCGCTGAGAGTAGGCAATAAAACCGGACTTGAGATTTTGCAGTATAATCAAGACTTGCAAAATGAAGTAGAAACATCTAGGGGTGAGGCATTTGCTACACAGCAAGAAATTGATAATATGTTGGCAGCTAATACCTCGCTTCACAAGATATCAACAAGTAATGATACAAAACCTGATACTCAAAATAGTTCATTATCTCAGTTACCAACTATACCTGACCATGATCCATCAATAGATAGCATATCTGAAACAGCGAGGAAAACTAAAGTGAAAATCGCAGGATAGGCGTATTTTACTATATTGCCGATAGCACCAGAAATAATCTAAGGTGCTATCGACACGAAAATAGACTTACCAATCAATCCCTTTTTGTGCCTTTATTCCTGCATCAAAGGCATGTTTGATAGGACGCATTTCTGTCACAGTATCCGCTAAATTCAGTAAATCACGGTGACATCCTCGCCCTGTGATGATGACCGACTGATTTTCGGGGCGATGGGTCAGTGCATCTAACACTTCTTCTAGGGGAAGATAGCTATAGCTAATCATATAAGTGATTTCATCTAATACCACTAAATCTATCTGTGGGTCAGCAAGCAATTGACGAGCATGGTGCCATGTATCAAGGCAAGCGAGTGTATCCACCTCTTTATCTTGAGTTTCCCACGTAAAGCCTGTAGACATCACATGAAATGGTACGCCATGTGGTTCTAAGAGTTCACGCTCGCCATTATCCCAACTACCTTTGATAAATTGAACGACCGCTGCTTTTTGTCCATGGCCAATGGAACGACAAACAGTGCCGAAAGCTGCTGTTGTTTTGCCTTTTCCATTTCCCGTAAAAATAAGTAAGATGCCGCGTTCGATTTGTGCTGATTCAATTCGCGCATCAACTTTTTCTTTTAAACGTTGTTGGCGTTCTTCGTGTCTGCTTTGTGGCATAAAAATTACTCCACCGCACCCGGTTTACGATCTGGTTGAGCATCAAAGCTGATGCCTGTTTTACATATACTGTCATTACTCATTACATAAAGATAAATAGGCATAATATCTGCGGGAGTTTTGAGTTTCATTGCATCTTCCTGAGGAAAGGCGCTAGCTCGCATAGCCGTACGAGTGCCGCCCGGGTTAATACAATTCACACGCAGGTTACTGTCTTTGTATTCATCTGAAAGAACTTGCATTAGACCTTCTGTCGCAAACTTAGAAACTGAGTAAGCTCCCCAATCTGCGCGACCTTTTTTGCCGACACTCGAGCTGGTAAAGACGAGAGACGCATGTGGTGCATTAAGCAATAGAGGAAGTAGTGCTTGAGTTAACATAAATGTGGCATTAACGTTAACTTGCATGACATCGTGCCAAAGGTCAGAAGGCTGTTCGATAATCGGCGCGACAATGCCCAAGAGTCCCGCATTATGTAGCACACCATCGAGATATGGGTGATGTTTATTAATATTATTAGCTAGCTCAAGACATTGTTTATTAGTGGCTGCTAGCAGGTCTAATACATAAATGTCCGCAAGCTTACCTGTTAAGCTCTGAATTTCTTGATTAACAAGTTCTAGCTTATGTTCTGTTCTACCGACGAGTATTAAGGATGCACCAAAGCGAGCATAGGTTAATGCTGCTTCACGGCCAATTCCATCACCGGCTCCAGTAACGAGTATGGTTTTGTTACTTAAAAGGTCGTGTTTGGGTTGATAGTGGAGCATGATATTTTTCCTATCCTATTTATTAATATATCTGGATATCATCGCATTGATTGATGTTATTAGCTAATGTAGGGTACAAGTTAAAGTAAGATTATAATAAAAGCTGATTTATTTTTCTGGTTGTTTAACTACAATCATGAGACTATTTTTTATCAAGATAAATATGAGAAGGATGAATTTGTGGAGTATTTCTCTCTGTATGGCCTATTTTTGGCAAAAGTAGTGACTATAGCGGTTGCTATTGTTGTGATAGCTATTTTTGTTTTTGGTGCCGGTATGCGTCGCGAAGGTGGACGAGGTGAATTGAAAATTACGGATTTAGGTGAGAATTACCGTGATCGTCAACGCCAAATGCAGCAAGTTAAAATGAATGATTCTGAGCATAAAGCGTGGTTGAAGGCATTCAAAAAACAGCAAAAACTAAAAGTAAAAACGGAGAAAACAGGCGCTAAAACAGGGCAAACGAGTGTTAAAAAACCCTGTTTATATGTCTTAGACTTTAAAGGCAGTATGGATGCGCGTGAAGTGAGTTCTTTAAGGGAGGAAATCAGCGCCATTCTTGCTGTAGCCGATCAACAAGATGAAGTTCTACTACGTCTTGAAAGTCCCGGTGGAATGGTACATGGCTATGGGCTTGCTGCCTCTCAATTGACACGTTTGAAAGACAAAAATATTCCGCTAACGATTGCGGTTGATAAAGTCGCCGCAAGTGGCGGCTACATGATGGCCTGTATTGCAACCAAAATTGTTGCTGCGCCATTTGCTATTATTGGTTCTATTGGAGTTGTTGCTCAAATTCCTAATATTCACCGTTTATTAAAAAAACATGATGTTGATGTAGAATTACATACAGCAGGCGAATATAAACGAACCTTAACTATGCTAGGTGAAAACACAGAACAAGGTCGTCAGAAATTTGTTGAGAATCTCAATGAAACTCATGAATTGTTTAAACAGTTTGTACACCAAAATCGTCCAACGCTGGATATCGATGCCGTTGCAACTGGAGAATACTGGTATGGAAGCCAAGCGTTAGAGAAAGGCTTAGTGGACCAAATCGGTGTGAGTGATGATATTATCATTGCTGCCGTGGATACAAAAGAAATTGTCGGTATCCGTTATGCGCAAAGTAAAAAAATGCTTGAGCGTTTCACCAGTCATGTTTCAGAAAATATTGATAAACTGTTACTTCGTTGGTGGCAGCGTGGTCAAAAGCCATTTATGTAACAGCGTCTAGAATCAGTTTCTCGCAATAAAGATGTTTTTTCACTACTATTAATTACCGGCGAATAGCCGGTAATTTTTTAACTGAAAATGATTACTTAATGTGATACTGCTCTGAAAGTATGTGTGATAGATGTTTGTACATATTAAAAGCAGCGGTACTTTTAGTTGTTGGAATACCATTAGTATCTAAAAAGAATTCACCTTTGAAAACTAATGTATCTCGATGTTGCTCTACAGTATCAACAAACATGCCATGAATAAAATCATCATGTTTTTGTATGATATCATTGGCTTTTTCGATAAGTTCATCTTTTGTTATAGATTGGATATTGTTCTGCATAAGTTAACTCCTTCGAAAAAATAATTGGTTGCGTCTAGCTTTTTATCAGGTAGAGTGTGCTTTTCGTTTGTAATATTTAGCCATTATACGGCTTAAATCAGTCAGCTAGAACATTATGTGTTCTTTTTAGAATAGCGTGATTGGCTTTGTAAGTTTTGTTCAAGCGCAAACTATTTTAAGAAAATATATTGATATATTGCGATTGTGTCTCAATATAAAAAAGAGATTTTAATTTTGTGCATTTTAATGTAGAAATGCACCATTGTAGAAATTTAGGTAAAGGTAAATATGGGCAAAGCTCTTGTTATCGTGGAGTCCCCGGCAAAAGCCAAAACGATCAATAAGTATCTTGGCAGTGGCTACGTTGTTAAAAGCAGCGTCGGCCACATTCGTGATCTGCCGAAAAGCGGGTCCGGCTCACAAAAGAGCACCGGCTCATCTACCGAAAAAACTAAAAAGGTTAAGAAAGATCCTCAAACCGCGTTAGTTAAACGCATGGGGATTGATCCTTATCATGGTTGGAAGGCGAATTACCAAATTTTGCCCGGTAAGGAAAAAGTCGTTTCAGAATTACAAACTTTAGCGGCTGATGCAGACCATATCTATCTCGCGACGGATCTTGACCGTGAAGGAGAAGCTATTGCATGGCACTTACGCGAAGTCATTGGTGGTGATGATTCCCGCTTTAGTCGCGTCGTGTTTAATGAAATTACTAAGAATGCCATTACTCAAGCATTTGAAAGCCCAGGTGAGTTAAATATTGACCGGGTAAATGCTCAACAGGCACGCCGTTTTATGGATCGTGTCGTTGGTTATATGGTTTCGCCTTTGTTATGGAAAAAAGTTGCACGTGGTTTATCTGCGGGACGGGTACAATCAGTCGCAGTACGTCTGATTGTTGAACGTGAACGTGAAATTAAAGCATTTGTACCAGAAGAATATTGGGAACTTCATGCAGACCTTGCAGATAAAAGTGTTGCTGCATTACGTATGGAAGTTACTCACCAATTAGGTAAACCGTTCAAGCCCGTTACTAAAGCACAGACTGATGCAGCAGTAAGTTTGCTTGAGAACGCTCGTTTTCAGGTCACTGACCGTGAAGACAGACCAACCTCAAGTAAGCCCAGTGCACCTTTTATCACGTCAACACTCCAACAAGCAGCAAGTACCCGTCTTGGTTTTGGTGTGAAAAAAACGATGATGATGGCACAGCGTCTTTATGAAGCGGGTTACATCACTTATATGCGTACAGACTCAACAAACTTGAGCCAAGATGCATTAACGATGGTACGCGATTATATCAGCGATAATTTTGGTGCCAAATATCTACCAAAAGACGTCAATGTTTATAGCAGCAAAGATAATTCACAAGAAGCACATGAAGCGATCCGCCCTTCGAGTGTTGATGTATTACCCGATACATTGAAAGATATGGAGTCGGATGCAAAAAGGCTGTATCAGCTGATTTGGAATCAATTTGTGGCTTGTCAAATGACGCCAGCAAAATATGATTCAACAACCCTTACAGTAAAAGCGGGTGATTTTGACCTTAAAGCGAAAGGACGGACATTACGCTTTGACGGTTGGACTCGCGTCATGGCGGCTTTACGGAAAAATGATGAAGATAAAACATTACCCCCGATCCAAGTGGGTACTGAACTATCATTAGTTGAGCTGTTGCCAAGTCAGCACTTTACCAAGCCACCAGCACGTTTTAGTGAAGCGTCGTTAGTTAAAGAATTGGAAAAACGTGGTATTGGTCGTCCTTCAACTTATGCAGCTATCATTTCAACTATTCAAGATAGAGGTTACGTTAAAGTCGAAAACCGCCGCTTCTATGCTGAGAAAATGGGTGAAATCGTTACAGATAGGTTGGAAGAAAATTTTAACGACCTGATGAACTATGATTTTACAGCTCGAATGGAAAATCAGCTCGACCATGTTGCTAACCATGAAGCAGAGTGGAAAGCTGTTTTGGATGAATTTTTCTCTGATTTTAGTAAGCAATTGGATGTTGCAGAGAAAGATCCTGAAGAAGGGGGGATGCGTACTAACCCAATGGTGATCACATCAATTACTTGTCCAGATTGTGAGCGTCATATGGGAATTCGCACAGCTTCAACAGGCGTATTCCTCGGTTGTTCCGGTTATGCATTACCGCCTAAAGAACGTTGTAAAAAAACCATTAATCTCATTCCAGAAGATGAATTGCTTAATATTCTCGAAGGTGATGATGCGGAAACTAATGCCTTACGTGCAAAACGTCGTTGTCCAAAATGTGGTACGGCGATGGATAGCTACTTGATTGATAATCAACGTAAGCTGCATGTATGTGGTAATAACCCTGCTTGTGAAGGCTATGAAATTGAAGAGGGTGAGTTCCGCATTAAAGGTTATGATGGGCCTGTTATTGAGTGTGACAAATGTGGTTCTGAAATGCACCTGAAAATGGGACGTTTTGGTAAGTACATGGGTTGTACCAATGAAGAATGTAAAAATACACGTAAGATCTTAAGAAGTGGTGAAATTGCACCACCGAAAGAAGATCCAGTGCCATTGCCTGAATTGCCGTGCGAAAAATCAGATGCTTACTTTGTATTGCGTGATGGTGCAGCAGGGGTATTCCTTGCTGCAAATACATTCCCTAAATCGAGAGAAACTCGAGCTCCATTAGTGGAAGAATTACAACGCTTTAAAGAAAGGCTACCTGCAAAATTAGCTTATTTAGCGGAAGCACCTGAGCAGGATCCAGAAGGCAATAAGACAGTCGTTCGTTTTAGCCGGAAGACAAAGCAGCAATATGTCTCTTCGGAGAAAAATGGTAAAGCGACCGGTTGGAGTGCTTTCTATATTGATGGCAAATGGGTTGCTAAAGAAAAATAACCTAATCTAGCCATCTAGCTTCAATTCGAGATGTTTTAGCGATTACTAAAGGGTATTTATATTCAAAGGCGATGGATTTATATCTGTCGCCTTTTGCTTTTTGGTGTTTATAAGCCATCAATTCGTAGTAACAAATAAACAGAATAGAAAATTTTCACATCATAGATAGAGATAGTCGAGTTATATGGCCAATAAGTTCATTCTGATTGGCTTTTTTATTTTCTAAATAACAATGCAGATTCTCGTCTATAGATAGCTAAAATAGTGTGAATTATTCTTCTAAAACATATGATATACCCTAAATAGTCAATAGAAGTGTGTTTAAAATTATTTTAGCTATAACGTGGTAATACCAAAAACCGTGTTTTAACCAGTTTAATGTTTAAATAGTCAATTTATAATTCTAAATTAAGCTGAAATCAGAGAGGTTTTAATATCGTCAATGGTGGTAAGCAGTAAATGAATAATTATCATAATGATAATATCCTATGGTTTTGATTCGTTTAATTAAATAAGCTATTTGAACGGTAATTACAGATACAATATTTACGAAAATAATTATTTTATTATTTAACAAAATCAGGGGATAAATATGTTTATAGGTAAAGGTAAGATAACGCTAACAGCTTTATTTTTTCTGTTTTTATCAGTATCACCAGCTCAAGCTGTACCACTCACAATAGAGACATCTGCTGGTACTGTAAAAGGGGAAATACAACAAGCCTTGGCTGTCTGGATAAGGATCCCTTATGGTAAAGCCCCAACGGGTGAGCTACGCTGGCAAAAACCACAATTAGCTGAAGTTTGGAATGGCGTTTTTGATGCGACACAACCGGCTGCAAATTGTATTCAACCATCAAAAACAGGCCCAATAGGTGTTGAGGATTGCTTAAATTTAAATATATATCGACCTAATAATGATGAGGCAAATCTTCCTGTATTATATTATATACATGGTGGAAATAATCAGATGGGCACCTCTGCTGAGTTTGATCCCCAATCAGCGGCTATTTCTCTTAATGCTGTTATTGTGACTGTCAATCACCGTTTAGGTGCTCTAGGGTTTAACCCGTTATCCGCTTTAAATACAGGTGCTAAATTACAAGATTCAGGAAACTTCGCGCTATTAGATATTAAATTATCGCTTGATTGGATAAAGGGTAATATTGCTCAATTTGGTGGTAATCCCAACAATATTACCATATCAGGCTTTTCTGCTGGTGGACGTGATGTGATGGCGATGCTAATTTCGCCTATTTCAAAAATACCTTTAATAAGGCGCTAGTATTCAGTGGGGGAATGACAACCTCAGATAAAGCCGAAGCTGAGCAAATTTTCGCACAAAGGTTTGCTACTTTAGCCGTGAGAGATAATAAAAAATCCGACTTAGATTCAGCTAAGCAATGGTTATTAAGTGCTTCACTTGATGTTAAAGCTTATCTTTATCAGCTTCCAGCGGCGGATTTAGCATCATTGTTTGGGGATGCAGGGATCAGAATGTCCATGTTTCCACATCTTTATCGTGATGGTGTTGTATTACCTAATAATGGTTTTGAAACAAATAAGTACCACTCAGTGCCTATTGTTATGATCACAGGGCAAGGTGAATTTTCTTTATTTTCGAGAGGAGATAAACGTTTCGCGCCTGCTATTGCTGATAACACATTAGAAACGAATACAAATCTATTGAATCAGTATCATTTTGTGAATCAATATGGTGGGTTACTTTACAGCTTATTTAATGTTACTCAATCTGCACAAAAAATGTATCCACATTATAAAGCACCAATATATGGTGTGGAATTTGCCCTAGGCTCCAACCCATTAATTACTGGGCATCAACTAGCACCAGTAGCATCTTTCCACGGTATTTTCTTAGCGCTATGGGATAAAGAAAAATTTGCTAATTTTAATACAGAACTAGTAGCGCTACAGGGAACGAAAGACTTTACACAAAAATTCGATAACTATATTAAGGGATTCCTTAAAGATGGCGTTCCTGCGAGTAAAGGGCAAGTGGAATGGAAACCTTGGACGCCAGAAAATGAGCAAGCAGGAGAGTCGTTATTAGTTATTGATGCGAATAAAGCGAAATCTATTGTTTATATGAGTAACAAATCCTATCAGTATGATGATGTTATCACTGCAATTGAAAAAGATAACAGCGTCACGCCAGAGGAAAAAAAAGAATTATTATCCCAAGTATTGAATGGTCGTTGGTTCAGTGAGCCATTAGATAAACACTTTGGTACTGCATCAACTAAATAGCTCGTTTTAATAGTGATGGTGTAGTCATGTAAAACACGCCATCACCTTTCACCATTCTTATGCAAATTTCACCATTAAAATTATCTGGAAACATCTTAAAATCATCATTATTTTAGTTAGGTATGACGTTGTGTGGAGAAGCTCAAAGCAATATAACGCCATTTTGCTATTCTAATAACGAGGCCAATATCTATAACTGGCTGATAGGATGCTAAAAAATAATTGGAATTGGAGATAAAATGAAATTCAAGATATGTTTACTGGCTGGGTTACTGGCAGCTTTTGCTGCAAATGCGGCCGAAACAACAGTAGTATTAAAAGAAGCAACCCCTCAAGGAGAAGGTAAAACAGTCGGGGAAGTTATTATTTCAGAAACCGAATATGGTCTACTTTTTTCTCCTAAATTAACTGGCTTAGAAGCGGGAGTTCATGGGTTCCATATCCACGAAAATCCAAGTTGCGAACCTGGTGAAAAAGACGGTAAAACAGTACCAGCATTAAAAGCGGGTGGACATTTAGATCCACAAAAAACCGCTGTCCATAAAGGGCCGTATGATAAGGCTGGGCATTTAGGTGACTTACCAGGCCTTGTTGCTGATGCTAAAGGTAATGCAAATTATACTGTTTTAGCTCCTCGCTTAAAAACACTCAATGATGTTAAAAATCACGCGCTGATGGTGCATGTTGGTGGTGATAATTACTCCGATCACCCAGAAACGCTGGGAGGAGGTGGCGCCCGTATGGCATGTGGTGTAATTAAATAATTTACTGTATATTTATACAGTCACTCGATAAAAGTGAACTAAACTGTTATCTACCAGCCATAAGCCACAAAACCTATAACTTATAACATATTGAAAATTAATGAATATTAATATTAATCTCTGAGTAAGTTATAATTCACCCGCTACTGTGGATATATCCAGTATTGGGGGGTTATCATTATTAATGTGATAACAAAAAATGCGTTTTTAGTATTCTATTATTGATGAAAATAGAGAGAGTAAAAAGGCGCTGATTTTTCAGCGCCTTTCAGTTAAATTACCAGATACGGATACGTTGCTCAGGCTCAAGATATAACTTGTTATCTTTATCAACACCAAAGGTTTCGTACCATTCATCCATATTACGAACGACGCCATTAGCACGGAACTGGTTAGGACTGTGTGGATCTGTCAGAATTTTATTACGCTCAGATTCTTTATTAGAGAGCTCTTGCCAAGTTCGAGCCCAAGAAATAAAGAAACGCTGTAAGCCAGTGGTACCGTCAATAATAGGTGCCTCACCATTCGGGTAGTTCTCTTTGACAAATTGTTTATAAGCACTAAGTGCAATATTCAACCCACCTAAGTCACCGATATTTTCGCCAAGCGTGAGCTCGCCATTCACTTTCTGACCATCAACGGAAAAGCCATTAAATTGCTCAACAAGTTTATTTGTATTTTCTTTAAAATGGGCTTTTGCAGTATCGCTCCACCAGTTACGTAGTTGCCCAGTGCCGTCATACAAGCTACCTTGGTCGTCGAAACCGTGCCCCATTTCATGGCCAATCACAGCACCAATAGCACCATAGTTATAGGCAGGATCGACATTTGGGTCAAAGAATGGCGCTTGCAATATAGCCGCAGGGAAAACAATTTCATTTTGCACTGGATTAAAGTAAGCATTAATAGTTTGAGGTGTCATTCCCCATTCCCATTTACGTACTGGTTTACCTATCTTGCTCATATTATCGTTATAGGACCAATTTAAAACCTGTTGGTAGTTACCTAACAGATTATCAGGTTGCAAATTGACGCTACTAAAATCATTCCACTCGTCAGGATAACCAACCTTGACGGTAAATTGTGATAATTTCTTCAGGGCCTCTTGGCGAGTGGGCTCATCCATCCAATCGTTATCTTTCAAGCGTGAATCAAATGTCCCTCTTACATAGCTGATTAAATCTTTGATTTTAGCTTTTGATTCAGGATTGAAATATTTTTCAACGTAAATTTGCCCCATAGGTTCACCTTGTAATTGGTTAACTGTTTGCAGGGCTCGTTCTTTACGAGTTCGCTGTTTTTCGATTCCGTTAAGTTTACGTGAATAGAAATCGAATCTTGCATCAGCAAAATCACGATTCAGATAGGGGGACTGATCACTTAAATAATGGAAACGTAGGTAGTTTTGTAGTGTTGGTATAGGTGTATCTGCATAAATTTTAGCAAGTTGTTGTACTGCGGTATCATTTTCGACAATCACTTTGTCTAGCTGTTTGTCTGAAAGATGCCATTGCTTTAAGAAATTATTCCACTCAAACCCTTTAGTGAAATTTTTCATTTCAGCAAACATCATCGGATGATAGTTTTTGAGGGTGTCTCGACGAGCTTCAGGACTCCAATGTACTTGAGCCATGGATTTTTCAAGATCAAAAATCTGTTGAGCTTTTTTATCAACGTCTTTTTCGCCTGCAAGTTTCAGCACAGTAGCAATATAGGCTATATAATTTTTGCGAATTTCCTGCATTTGTGGTGTGTCGTCGAGATAGTAATTACGATTCGGTAAGCCGAGCCCACCTTGGCCAAGATATAACGCATAGGTATCTGGCTTTTTGGCATCAAGATCGACCCAATATGAAATAAATGGCGTATAGGCTGGAAGGGACATTAGCTGACTAATATCATTGTGGGTTTTAGCCTTGGTGATTGATTCGAGATCGCTTTTAAGGGGAGCAATTCCCGTTTTTTCAATAGCGTCTTCATTGAGGTAGCTTAAATATAAATTACGGATATTACGCTGATTATGGTTAAGCGTGCTTTCTTGAGCGCCCTGTAATTGGTCTATGATAGTTTGTAGCTGTTTTTCTGTATTCAGATACAATTCTACAAAGGAATTGATACGAGGCATTCCTACGGGGATTTGTGCTTTGCTAATCCAATCCTGATTTACATAACGATAAAAATCATCACCCGATACGATATTATCGGATAAAACTATCTTCTGATTTCCATAGGAAACTTCTTTTGCATAAAGGCTTGGAGCGATTGCAACAGTCGATATACTGATGATAAGCGCCAAAATTTTTTTCTGCATGTAACACCCTCTCTTCGTTGAGAATTGTCATTCCATCATAATTCAAATTGCTAGTTATCGTCGTTTGACTATGTGAGTCACATAAATTTTCTCTGTTCATCACGCTCTTATTATAGAAACAGCCGCACTTGATGCTTAGATTCAGTTCGAATTAATATCCATTACGTAAGGTTAAAACGAGCAAATCAAATTTGCAAAATAACAAACCATTTATTCAAGCATAGTCTGAGCATTTTTTGTTGTGATTTTGCAATTCATTACTAGTTAGTCAATGTAATAATTTCAAAATCAACTAACTTAGGTGAAATTTTTCATCTGGCTATTCACTCTGAGCGAAATGATGATATATTGGTTATAATAAATTGCATGTATATAGCTTTTTATTATAAGCAATAATTTTTAGCTATAGAAAATTCCTTTCTGCTCTGTAGAGGTGTACCTAAATATGAAATTACAGCAATTGCGTTATATTGTTGAGGTGGTTAACCATGACCTAAATGTCTCTTCAACTGCAGAGGGGCTTTTTACTTCTCAGCCCGGAATCAGTAAACAAGTCCGTATGCTTGAAGATGAATTAGGTATTCAAATTTTTGCTCGTAGTGGTAAGCACCTGACACATGTTACACCTGCTGGTGAAGAGGTGATCCGTATTTCTCGAGAGGTATTGTCAAAAATTGAGGCAATACGCTCTGTTGCGGGAGAGCATACTTATCCCGATAGAGGAACATTGAACATTGCAACCACACATACACAGGCTCGCTATGCTTTGCCTCCGGTTATAAAAGGTTTTATTGAGCGTTATCCACATGTATCACTGCATATGCAGCAAGGTTCCCCGACGCAAATAGCTGAAGAAGTTTGCAAGGGTAATAGTGACTTTGCGATAGCTACTGAAGCATTACACCTCTATAGCGATTTGATCATGTTACCTTGCTATCATTGGAACCGTTGTGTTGTTGTCCAGAAGGGACATCCGTTAGCGGACAAGAAAAATGTGACAATAGAAGATGTTGCACAATATCAAATCGTGACATACACCCATGGTTTTACAGGTCGTTCTGAGCTGGATGTCGCATTCCAAAAAGCAAATCTCGAGCCGAAAATCATCTTTACGGCAACTGATGCTGACGTCATAAAAACCTATGTAAGATTAGGATTAGGGATTGGTATTATTGCGAGCATGGCTGCTAATCCAGAACTGGACAGTGATCTGGTCTTTATTGATATGCGCGATAAGTTTAGCTATAGCACAACAAAAATTGGATTTAAGCGAACTAGCTTCTTACGTAGTTATATGTATGATTTTATTTGGCGTTTTGCACCGCATTTGACCCGCGATGTAGTGGATAGAGCAATTGCGCTACGCAATAATGAAGATATAGAGATAATGTTTAAAGATATATCACTCCCAATCATCTAAATATTCTTCGCCTTTCTAACATCAGCGTTGTAGGCTGCACTCGCAATCCCTAGGTTGCATACTGATGTATGCTCCTAGGTATTTGTTCATTTTCTGCATAGTTACGATTCGAAATGGTTTAAGTACTTGACTATGATGATATTACTTCTTGATTTTCTTTTCTTTAGAACTTCTCACTGAGTAAAATGGTTCTCTAGTTCTCAATTTTTGATGATAAGCACATTAAATTTATGAAATTGACACAAAATTCATAAAGTAAATATTCCCAGCATCTATAATCAAAAGTAATAAACAAATCCTATACGATTTACTAGGGTCTGTTGATCTTTAAAGGTCAATTTTTATTAGAATTAAACGCCTTTTGAGCAAGCCGAGCGGTTTGCAAGCCTGAACGAGCCATAGCCGCTCAACACTGCGAAAAATCGCTTTAATTCAACCTAAAGGGCGCTGTTCATTTATGGCTCGTGGTTGTGGTGATGTGTTTTCGAACTCTTCAATACGTGATATGATAAAGCCGATGCCATTTTAATCAATTAGAGCGGTAAAAATAACCAATAAAGATCTGCAGCCTCTAGATAAATAAGATGATCGAATAATCATCATAAAAAATACCAAGGAGGAGTTATGTCGTTGAGCCTAAAAAAACAGAGTGCAGCAACACTCAGTATCGGAAACAAGCTCTATCATTATTTCAGTTTACCCATTGCCACTAAGCAGCTCGGTAATGCTGCTAAACTTCCTAAATCCCTTAAAGTTCTACTCGAAAATTTACTGCGAAATATCGATGGTAAAACAGTCGTTGAAGCGGACCTTCAGGCTATCATCGATTGGCAGCAAACAGGACATGCAAACAGAGAAATTGCTTATCGGCCTGCACGAGTGCTGATGCAAGATTTTACGGGCGTTCCCGCAGTTGTTGATTTAGCTGCAATGAGGGAAGCTGTTAAATCATTAGGCGGAAATGTTAATCAAGTCAATCCTCTCTCCCCAGTTGATCTGGTTATTGACCACTCGGTGATGGTTGACGAGTTCGCCACAGATAGAGCATTCGGTGAAAACGTTGATATCGAAATGAAGCGAAATCATGAACGTTATCTTTTTCTACGCTGGGGGCAAAAAGCCTTTAACCGTTTCAGAGTTGTCCCACCGGGCACAGGTATTTGTCATCAAGTTAACCTCGAGTATCTCGGTAAAGCAGTTTGGTATGAAGAGATAGACGGATTATTGTATGCTTATCCAGATACCTTGGTAGGAACTGATTCTCATACCACAATGATAAATGGCCTTGGTGTATTAGGCTGGGGAGTTGGTGGAATAGAAGCTGAAGCTGCAATGCTAGGTCAACCTGTTTCAATGTTGATCCCAGATGTTGTTGGTTTTAAATTGACGGGTAAATTACCGGAAGGGATTACGGCGACAGACCTTGTATTAACAGTAACTCAAATGCTACGTAAGCATGGTGTTGTTGGTAAATTTGTTGAGTTTTATGGTGATGGTTTAGCTTATTTATCACTGGCTGATAGAGCAACTATCGCTAATATGTCCCCTGAATATGGAGCAACATGTGGTTTCTTCCCAGTTGATGATATCACTTTAGCTTATATGAAACTGACTGGGCGCAGTGATGATGAAATTGCGCTAGTGGAAGCATACAGTAAAGAGCAAGGTTTATGGCGTAATGTTGGTGATGAGCCAATTTTCACCAATACATTAGAGTTAGATATGTCAACCGTGGAATCAAGTTTAGCTGGACCTAAACGACCACAAGATCGTGTTGAACTCAGTCAAGTTCCCAAAGCTTTTCAGTCTGCTATTGAATTAGAAATTAATAAAAATGTTAATTCAGAGCCTCCTGTTGTCGATTATCAAGGTCAAACGTTTGAAATGTTAGATGGCGCGGTAGTGATTGCAGCTATCACATCTTGTACCAACACTTCAAATCCAAGTGTGTTAATGGCAGCAGGGCTATTAGCGAAAAAAGCCGTTGAAAAAGGCTTATCGCGTCAGCCATGGGTCAAAACGTCATTAGCACCGGGATCAAAAGTAGTGACTGATTACTTAACACTAGCCGGTTTAACGCCTTATTTAGATAAACTTGGCTTCAACCTTGTTGGTTACGGTTGTACGACGTGTATTGGTAATTCGGGACCATTACCAGCACCAATCGAAGACGCGATTAAACTGGCTGATTTAACCGTGGGGGCCGTGCTCTCTGGTAACCGAAATTTTGAAGGTCGCATCCATCCGTTGGTGAAAACAAACTGGTTAGCATCACCGCCACTAGTGGTTGCTTATGCGCTAGCAGGTAATATGAATATCAATGTCAAAACAGACTCACTTGGTAAAGATACTTATGGCAATGATGTATATTTAAAAGATCTTTGGCCATCAGATATTGAAATAGCAAATGCTGTCGAAAAAGTGAAAACAGAGATGTTTCGCAAAGAATATAGTGCGGTCTTTGAGGGAGATGACACTTGGCGTGAACTGCAAGTAGAAAGTTCGTCAACTTACAACTGGCAAAACGATTCAACCTATATTCGTCATCCACCATTTTTTGAAGGAATGAAAGCAGAACCTGAAGTCGTTCAAAATATTCATGGTGCCAATATTTTGGCTATGTTAGGTGATTCAGTGACAACTGACCATATTTCACCAGCAGGTAATATTAAGGCTGATAGCCCAGCAGGACGTTATTTGCAAGAGCATGGTGTGGCAGAGGTAGATTTTAACTCATATGGTTCTCGTCGTGGAAACCATGAGGTTATGATGCGAGGCACCTTCGCTAATATTCGTATACGTAACGAAATTGTTCCGGGAGTGGAAGGCGGTTATACAAAACATATTCCAACCGGTAAATTGATGGCGATTTACGATGCTGCAATGCTATATCAAGAAGAAAATCGGCCACTTGCGATTATTGCTGGTAAAGAGTACGGCTCCGGTTCTAGTCGTGACTGGGCGGCAAAAGGAACGAATTTACTGGGGGTCCGAGTCGTTATTGCTGAGTCTTATGAGCGTATTCACCGTTCTAACTTAATTGGAATGGGTGTGATACCGCTAGAATTCCCACAAGGAACAACCCGTAAAACATTAGGTCTTAACGGTGATGAGCGTATAGATGTTGAGTATTTACAATCACTCGAACCTGGTCAACATCTCGTGGTAAAAATTACTTTTGGCGATGGTCATGTTCAAGAAATTGCGACGCGTTGTCGTATTGATACAGCAACCGAGATGGAGTATTACCGTCACGGTGGCATCTTACATTATGTGATCCGTCAAATGCTGCATTAATATTCCACCATTTAATTAAAACGCCTGTATGTGTTTGCACTATGGGCGTTTTTTATTGTTTTTTCTCAATATTTGAGTATTAGTTTCAAGTTATGATGAAGTTATCAAGTTCAAATTTTTATTTGTTTGCTTATGTTAATCATCACAAATACACTATTTTTAATATGTGATGAATGATGAAAGGAAAAGTAAAAATAATTTCATTTTTTTATGAAAATTGAGCTAAAAACTTCGATACTAGAATGAGGTATGTTTAACTTTATAAAGAGATATTTAACGAGCTAAGTGGTTAGTGCTTATTTTAAGGAAGCGGATATACCTTTATGTTTCAATTCATTTGAACAGTTGAGTTTATTGTCGACATGCAGATTGAATTATATAAGGTATAAAAATGCGGTTTTGTCTACGGCTTATCAAGATAGGCAGACCAATGAAATATATCAATGTGAAGGAAGAATACATGGCAGATATTAACGCGACTGATTTTTACAAAGGTGCACTTTGGGCTGCGGATATTTTAGTGAGTACTTCAGCAAGCCATCGATATCAAGATGAAGTCAGAGATATTCTTGAACATATTCCTAATCTCTATTCAATTGTAATGCAGACACCGGAAACTGAGGTTTTTGACCTTCGTTTATTTGTTGATAAAGAATTTCCGTTGGGGAGAGATACAGGTTATGTCTCATTTGAGATTGCCCCATTAGCTGATGTAAATATTATCGTTGCGATGCCTGAAAAATCTTTGGATCCTGATGAAATGTATCAAGCAAGGGATGATATAACTTCTTGGGGAGTTGTTGCGAATACGACTGATGGAAAACAAAAGTTGCTTATTATCGGCCTCAATGAACCAAGTATCGCTTCAGATTATGCACAACGCTTTACTGAACAGTTAGCGGCACAAAAAGTGTAAATGTTAAAATAGAAAATGCCCGCGAATGAGAACATCGGCGGGCACTTTTGGTACCAATAAGATTATTTAAGAGACAAAATTTTATCTTCAGCAAGTTGCAATGCAAAGTAAGTAAATATGAGATCTGCACCTGAACGTTTAATTGAACCTAAAGTTTCAAGTGTGACACGTGTTTCATCAATTGCACCTGCCATAGCGGCAAATTTAATTTGTGCATACTCACCACTAACTTGATAAGCACCAATCGGTAATTCAGTGCGTTCACGTAAATCACGGATAATATCGAGATAGGCACCTGCTGGTTTTACCATTAACGCATCAGCACCTTCTTGAACATCAATTAGGGATTCATGAATAGCTTCTCGGCGATTCATTGGGTTCATTTGATAAGTTTTACGATCGCCTTTTAAGCAAGAACCTGCAGCATCTCTAAATGGACCATAGAGTGCGGAAGCAAACTTAGTGGAATAGGACATAATGGCGGTATCAGTAAAGCCTGCGGCATCTAGAGCTTGGCGAATAGCGGCGACTTGACCATCCATAGCGGCTGAAGGGGCAATAAAGTCTGCGCCAGCTTGGGCTACAGCCACAGCTTGTAACCCTAGATTATGGATGGTGGCATCGTTATCGACAATATCACCATGCATCACACCACAATGCCCATGTGAAGTGTATTCACAAAAACAGGTATCCGACATAACAATCATTTCAGGAACTGTGTCTTTGCAGATACGTGACATTCGAGAGACAAGGCCATTTTCATCCCATGCATCACTGCCTGTTTCATCAAGATGATGTGACACGCCGAAGGTCATGACTGATTTAATACCTGCTTTGGCAATACGCTCAATTTCATAAGCCAAACGCTTCTCTGGAATACGCACGATACCGGGCATACTTTCAATCTGTTTATAGTCATCCAAACCTTCTTCCACAAAGATAGGTAGACATAAATCATTAATTGAAAGATGGGTTTCTTGAAATAAATCCCGAAATTTTTCGGTTTTACGTAATCTTCTCATGCGTTGAATAGAATGCAGGTTATTCACAATATCTCCTTGTAATCAGAAAAATAAGCTTAACGTTATAAGCTTACTCATCAAGGTCATTATATTGGTGGACAGTATAAACCTTATAAATTGAAAGTGAATATATCAGTTGGCAAATGTCTTATAATCAATTGATATTATATTAGTGTAGATCAGGGAAGTGCGATTGAGGCTGTCTTCCCTTTAGGTAGATTACTGATGTTTGAATAAAAGATGGCCCATCTTTTCAGCTTTAACATCCAAGTAATGAGCATTGCTTGGATTACGGCCGACAATAAGCGGAACGCGCTCAATGACATTGATACCTGCTTCACGCATGATTTCAATTTTTTTAGGGTTATTGGTTAGTAAGCGAACTTCATTGATACCTAATAATTTATACATGTCAGAACACAATGTAAAATCACGTTCATCCGCTTTAAATCCTAACTTGAGGTTAGCTTCAACGGTATCTAAACCCTGATCTTGCAATGCATAAGCACGAATTTTATTGAGCAAGCCAATATTTCGACCTTCTTGACGATGGTAAATGAGAACGCCACGGCCTTGCTTGCTAATCTGAGAAAGGGCAGCTTCTAATTGGAAGCCACAATCACAGCGTAAACTGAATAAAGCATCCCCAGTTAAACATTCTGAATGAATCCGACTAAGTACAGGCTCTGATCCTGATATATCGCCAAAAATAAGTGCAACATGGTCATGACCCGTTGCAATTTCCTCAAATCCTACCATTAAAAATTCGCCGAAAGGTGTTGGTAATTTGGCTTCGGCAACGCGTTTTAGCTGCATGTTTTCTTTCATTAGATGGTTTTACTCTTGCTTAATTAGTAACATTAATCGATATAAAAATCATTTATCGATGCTATATGCCGTCTCGCACATAGAAGCTGATATTTATTTGAACACCGCTCATGATATTATTAATATAACAGAGTTAATAACTTGTGAACTTAATTTTATTAGTTTGAATACGCTAACTAACATGGATAGCATAAAATGAATAAAACGATTTACGTCATCTTATCCTTTGCCGTTTTGTTAATGCTACCACCTATAATTTTATTCATTACAGGTTGGCGTTGGGTGCCTTCTGAGGATGTTCAGTCAATTAAATGGCTATTCTGGCTTACAGAAACCGCTGGATTACCTTATAGCATAATCACTTCAGTTGTATTATTGGGGATAACTCTTTATGTCTGTCGCCCAAAAACCAAAATAATTGTCAAATGGGTTGCTGTTATTATTTGTTGTATTCTTGCAGGACAAGGTTTAAAGGGACTTGTTAAAAATAGCGTCAAAGAATCACGTCCTTATGTTATGTGGCTTGAAAAAGAATATGGTATCGCTAACTCTGATTTTTATGAGCTAAAAAGAAAACAGCGTGTTGAACTCATTAAAAATATGGTTAAACACAGTGACCAAGTTCCTTCTTGGCAGCGCAAACATTGGCAAGCGGAAACTGGGTATTCCTTTCCATCTGGTCATGTTTTATTTGCTGCTGGGTGGGCGCTATTATTGATTGGCCTGTTTTGGCAACGCCAAAAATATACACTTGCGATAATTATGGCTGTTTGGTCAGAATGTATTGTGTTTAGCCGAATGTTATTAGGGATGCATTGGCCTGCGGATGTTATCGTTTCTATTATAATAAGTGCGATTTTAGCTATTGCTGCCTGTGGTTTATTGCAAAATAAGGTTCACATTACGAACAAAGTCTCACTAAGACGTTAAGTGAGGATTTTTAGTAGACTTAACTAAGCAGGCCTATAAGATAAATTACTTTGTCTGAATGCTGCAGAAATGCTACCTTATCAGGTAGATAATTTGTTTTCATCAGAACTGATAACGGGAAAGAATGTGAAATATTTTCTGATTTTATTACTAGCTGTCGTTATTTTTATTGTTTCAATTACGCTAGGTTCAAGCAATAATCAGGTTATTACATTTAACTACCTGATTGCACAAGGTGATTTCTCCGTTTCTTCACTTTTAGCTTCTTTGTTTGGTGTTGGTTTTGTGCTGGGCTGGCTTATTGCGGGGGTATTTTACTTGCGTGTAATGATCAGCTTGAAAAATGCACGCCGTAAAATAAAACGCCTTGAGTCACAACTAAGTACCAGTGATAAAACTATCCCTGAATCTTCAGAACTCGTGACGGCGAAGAGCAAGGAATAAACCTGTATGTTTGAGTTGCTGTTTCTATTGTTACCTATCGCTGCTGCATACGGTTGGTACATGGGGCGTAGAAGTGCTCAACAAGATAAGCAGCAACATGCCAACCGCCTGTCAAGAGATTATGTTACAGGTGTCAATTTCCTTTTGTCTAATCAGCAAGATAAAGCTGTTGACCTATTTTTGGATATGTTGAAAGAGGATAGTTCAGCTTTTGAAGCGCACCTAACATTAGGTAATTTATTTAGATCTCGAGGTGAAGTTGAACGTGCCATTCGTATTCACCAATCGCTGGTGGAAAGTGCCTCCGTCTCATTTGAACAACGGCTATTAGCAACTCAACAACTCGGTCGAGACTACATGACCGCGGGTGTTTATGACCGTGCCGAAAATATGTTTCAACAACTGACTGATGAGGTCGATTTCAAACTTAGCGCATTACAATCATTGCTCACCATTTTTCAGCTCACAAGTGAATGGACTAAAGCGATAGATACTGCGGGTAAATTGGTCAAATTAGGTCATGGAGAACTTCGAGAGAATATTGCTCATTTCTATTGTGAATTAGCAATTCAACATCTAGGTAGTGATGATCTTCATGGTGCATTGAACTTATTGAATAAAGCCGAGCAAGCAGATAAAAATTGCGCTCGAGTGTCGATTATGAAAGGACGAATCTTCATTGAGCAAGAACATTTCGATAAAGCGATAAATGTGCTTAAGCAGGTTTATGATCAAGATCGCGAACTCGTTCCCGAAACGTTGCCACTACTCCATGATAGTTATCAGCATGTTGATGATATTGATGCCTGGGAAGAATATCTTCGTAAATGTGTTTCTGGCAATACTGGCGCGATAGCTGAGCTATATTTAGCCGATATTATTGTCGAGAAACAAAGTCATGAAGCGGCTGCTAATTATATTAATGACCAAATTCAACGCCACCCAACCATGCGATTATTCTATCGTTTGATGGATTATCACCTTCAAGAAGCGGAAGAAGGCCGAGCAAAAGAAAGCTTAATCTTGCTTCGTAAAATGGTAGGTGAACAAATTAGGACTAAACCTGATTATCGTTGCCACAAATGCGGATTTACTTCACGCTCGTTATATTGGCATTGTCCGTCTTGCCGTTCATGGGACACAATCAAACCTATTAGAGGGCTTGATGGGCAGTGACAGCGTCACATTTCACCAAATTTTACAAACTCGATTAAGGCTACTACTAAATGATTTCTTCAACTGAGAACTGCGCTCGCGTATCAACTCACTCGCCAGTCATAGTCGCGCTCGACTATGATGATGCAAATGCTGCATTGGCTTTTGTTGACCTTATCGACCCACGCGATTGTCGCTTAAAAGTCGGTAAAGAGATGTTTACCTTCAATGGTCCTCAATTTGTTAAATCACTTCACCAGCGTGGGTTTGAAGTTTTTTTGGATTTGAAATTCCACGATATTCCAAACACAGTTGCACGGGCTGTGGCAGCTGCGGCTGAAATGGGGGTTTGGATGGTTAACGTCCATGCAGGTGGTGGTAGCCGTATGATGGAGGCCGCACGTAAAGCGCTTGAGCCTTATGGGAAAGAGGCTCCATTATTAACAGCCGTGACTGTTTTAACCAGTATGGATGAATCAGACCTTATTGGTGTAGGAATTAATGTAACATCTGCACAACATGCCGAGCGTTTAGCACTGTTAACTAAACAGTGCGGCTTAGATGGTGTTGTCTGTTCTGCGCATGAAGCTGCAAGGTTAAAATCATTATGTGGTATAGATTTTAAGTTAGTGACGCCGGGCATACGTCCAGTGGGTAGCGAAGTGGGTGATCAGCGTCGTATCATGACACCACAAGAAGCATTAAAGGTTGGAGTCGATTACATGGTTATTGGCCGTCCTATCACACGCAGTGAAGATCCAGCGCTATCATTGCAGCAAATCAATCAGTCTATCAAGGATATGGCATGAATGATTCAGATAATCGTTTAGTTTACAGTACAGATATTGGTAGAATCGAAAAAGATAAACCGAAAATTCAGCGTCCTAAAGGTGATGGAGTGGTAAGAATTCGCCGTGAAACATCGGGACGTAAAGGTAAGGGCGTTTGTGTCGTGACTGGACTTGACCTTGAAGATGAAGCACTCGCTAAACTTGCAGCAGAACTCAAGAAAAAATGTGGTTGCGGTGGCTCAGTTAAAGAGGGCGACATCGAAATTCAAGGAGATAAGCGAGATGTCATTAAGCTTCTCCTTGAAGGAAAAGGCTATCAAGTTAAATTGGTTGGTGGCTAAGCTATAAATTAGGATAGGGGGATGAAGGTCCCCTTACCCATAAATTTATTTGCCTACCTGATTACCAATAACACCACCGACCGCAGCACCGCCAACGGTTCCTAGTGCGCCACCGCCAGTAAGGATAGCGCCACCCACAGCACCGACACCGGCACCTACGGCAGTATTTTTATCTCGCTTTGACATATTCGAACATGCACTAAGGCTGACTGCGACAAAAGCCGTCAGAACGAACGTCATCATACGTTTACTTGTTGTGTTCATCTTAGTTACTCCTAGTTCAAAGAACGGTACCAAATTATCACAATAAAAAATTATACGAATCAGAATAATCAGGAATTGATGTTTATAGGAAACATAAATATATCTGAGAAAAAGCAATAAGCTCTACGAATGAAAAAAGGCTACTAATATTTTTATCAGTAGCCTTTTAAGTGTAGCATTAAAAACGATTAGGCAGCGGGTCGAGCGATAATATTACGAGTTTCCATGCGTACTTCAGCAATGTTGACATTAATAATATCGTTTAGTTGGTATGCAGGTTCGCCTTTGATTAATATGCTTCCTGTTTCTTGGCTACATTGAATTTCATCGCGAACACTATGCAGGAATGGAGCAGGAATAAATGCAACAGCGCCATTATCCGTTAGTCTGACACGAATACCGCCACGAGTAATGTCAATAATCTCCGCAGGAAAAACTTGACCCGTTCCTTCTGCAGGCTTTAAGAAGCGAGCATACAACCAATCACCGACATCACGCTCGGCCATTCTGTTTGCACGACGTCGTTCAGCTAATTTTATTGAAAGTTCTTCACTTGGCTTATCGGTAGCTGGTTTTCCTGCAATCACCGACTTCAACAATCGGTGATTGACAATGTCAGTATATTTACGAATTGGTGATGTCCAAGTTGCGTAAGCTTCAAACCCTAATCCAAAGTGGGGGCCCGGTTCACTTTTGACTTCAGCAAATGTTTGGAATCGGCGAATACGGCTATCTAAGAATTGGGTAGGTTGTGAGTCTAACTGACGTCGTAATTGACGGAAACCTTCTAATGATAACAGTGACTCAGCTGTGGTTTCGATTCCCTGATCTTTCAAAGTTTGCACGACTTGTTCGATTTGTAATGGTTCAAAGCCCATATGAACATTAAACACACCAAAGCCTAACGTTTTTTTCAATTGAATTGCTGCACACAAGTTAGCCGTGATCATCGCTTCTTCGACAATACGGTTTGCTGTACGGCGACTTTCTACAATGATATCAAGCACATTACCTTTATCATCTAGCATGAAACGATAATCAGGGCGATCTTTGAAGACGAGTGCATTTTGTTGGCGCCACTGATTACGTCTATCAGCCATTTGTTTAAGTAACTCGATTTGTTGCTGGTCGAGATCGTTGGCTGGTTGCCAATCACCCGATTGTTCTAGCCAATCAGAGACTTCGTTGTAAACTAATTTTGACTTAGATTCAACCCATCCACTGAAAAATTGGATATCATCAGCAATGCTTCCGTCGTCTAAAATAGTCGCGGAGCAAATTAGTGCAGGGCGGCGTTCGTTAGGACGCAATGAACAGAGGTTATCCGAAAGCTCGCGGGGCAACATTGGGATATTAAAGCCTGGTAAGTAGTTAGTATAAGAACGCGCTAAGGCAAGTTTATCTAAATCACTACCTTCTTTGATATAACTAGTCGGATCGGCAATCGCAATATAAAGCTTTAAATTACCATCTGTTATTTTTTCGACATACAACGCATCATCCATATCTTGGGTAGTTGCACTGTCAATAGTCACAAAATGAAGGTCTGTGAGGTCAATACGTTCAATACCTTCATCATCACGTTCATTCTCGACCATTTGAGGTTCCGCACGATCAAGTTGGTGACGGCGTAACGTTACCCACCAAGGTGCAAAATGGTCATCACCATCCGTGATATATTCAGTGATGTCAGCATAGAAACCTTTATCACCTTTTAATGGATGACGACGCATTTGTGCAACAACCCAATCACCTTGGACAAATTCGTGGGTGACTTCATTGATCGGACGGCAAGAAATAGCATCTTTTAATAGGGGATGGTCAGGAATTACAAATAAGCGATTATCGTTGTCTTTTTTCTGGATTCTACCGACAAAACGGCTGAGGGATGGTTCTACAAGTTCTTCTGGCTCAGCAAATTCACGGTCTTTCTCTGTATGAACAGCCGCAATAACTCTATCCCCATGCATCACCTTTTTCATTTGTGGCGGTGGGATAAAGTAGCTTTTTTGGCCATCAACTTCGAGAAAACCGAAACCTTTTTCGGTACCTTTAACCAAACCTTCAACGCGAGGCGTTTGGGAATGTAGCTGCTGTTTGAGTTGCGCGAGCAATGGATTGTCTTGAAACATACTTACCGTTTTTATGAAGGTTGAGTTTGGCTCCTATTGTTACGTAAGACAAAGTCTTAGAGCAAGAAAAAAATTGCATTGTAAACAATATCTGGGAGCAGTGTTATGTTAGCTCTCTGGGTACACCTTATCTTTAAACTCGCATAAATCCTCAATAATGCATGAGCCACAGCGTGGCTTGCGAGCAATGCAGGTATAGCGGCCATGCAAAATAAACCAATGATGACAATCAACTTTGAATTCTGCTGGGACAACCTTGAGAAGTTTGTCCTCAACTTCAACGACATTTTTACCTGGGGCAAAATTTGTGCGATTACAGACTCTAAATATATGTGTATCAACAGCAATGGTTGGCCAGCCAAAAGCGGTATTAAGCACAACATTGGCTGTTTTACGGCCTACGCCAGGTAAGGCTTCTAAGGCTTCCCTATCTTCAGGGACTTGGCTGTTGTGTTTTTCAATTAAGATTTTACATGTTTTGAAAACACTTTCAGCCTTAGTATTAAATAGGCCAATGGTTTTTATATAGCTTTTAATACCATCTACACCTAAAGCCAGCATAGCTTCTGGAGTATTAGCGATAGGATAAAGCTTAGCCGTCGCTTTATTGACACTAACATCCGTTGCTTGTGCGGATAGCAATACGGCTATCAGCAATTCAAAAGGAGAGTTAAATTGCAACTCTGTCGTTGGATTTGGGTTGTTATCACGCAGACGAGTCAATATCTCAATGCGTTTCGATTTATTCATAGCTCACAATCAATCTTATCTAGAAATATGGCTGCCGCACCCTTGTTCTTTTTGGTATTCACGTTCAGGTTCTTTACCTGATAATAGGACGGCACGTTTTTTCATTTTCTCATCAATTAAATATTTACCCGCTAGCATTAAAGCTAGGCCAATAAATGCACCCGGAGGAAGCATAGCGAGTAAAAATGGTGAGTCAAGGTGCAGAACTTCAATTCTTAATATTTTTGCCCATGAACCTAACAACAGATCAGCGCCATCAAACAAGGTCCCATTACCTAAAATTTCCCGCATTGAACCCAGTACAAAGAGAGCTGCGGTTGCTCCAAGACCCATAGCAAGACCATCAATAGCAGAAAGTGGCACAGTATTTTTCGCTGCATAGGCCTCAGCACGGCCGATGACAATACAGTTAGTCACAATGAGGGGGATAAAGATGCCTAAAGATTGATATAAACCAAAAGCATAAGCATTAATCAGCATTTGAACTGCACTCACAACAGAAGCTATGATCATTACATAGATTGGAATACGGATTTCAGCTGGTACCCAACGGCGAAATGCTGAAACGGCAACATTGGTACAAACAAGAACCAATGTTGTGGCAAGACCAAGCCCTAATGCGTTTGTTGCTGTCGATGAGACAGCCAGCAATGGACACAGTCCTAATAGTTGTACCAATGCTGAATTATTTTTCCATAAACCCTGTACAAAAAGCTCTTTAGATTCGCTCATGATTACTCAGCTCCACAAATAGGGTAATTTGACAGGTTTTGTGGTATTTGTTGCATGAAAACCACCGTACGTTTTGTTGCGTTGACGACAGCTCTAGGCGTTATCGTGGCTCCCGTAAACTGGTCGAATTCACCACCATCCTTTTTAACTGCCCATTTCGGGTCATTTTCGGATTCTATCGTTTTACCACTAAGCCGTGTGATCCAATCTGAAATACGTGTCTCAATCTTATCACCAAGGCCCGGTGTTTCATGATGTTCAGTAACCCTAACACCAAGTACGGTACCTTTAAAGTCAGCGCCAACTAAAAGATGTATCGCGCCTGAATAGCCATCAGGTGCGGTAGATTCAAGAGCTGCCGCAACAGGTTCTCCGTTTTTACGGGCGATATACAAATGGTGGGGCTTTTTATTCCCAAGGACAGCTTCAGAACCGACAAGATAGCACTCTTGGCCAAATTCATTATCATACAAACTGGTCGGAACCACTTGATCTAATAGTTGTTTTTGAACAATAGCCGCCTGCTGAGCGATAGTATCTTTCGTCAACGTATACACTGCAGCACTTAACGCAGTAGTACCCGCGGCAAAAAGTGCCAGAATAGTACCATGACGACGCATTGTGTTTAGCATAAAGGCTCCTTATTTGTGTCCATGTCCGTATGCACGAGGCTGCGTATAATGGTCAATTAGTGGTACTGCGATATTGGTCAGTATCACTGCGAAAGCGACTGCATCAGGGTAGCCGCCATAGACACGAATTAGCCATACTAACAGCCCAACCATTACGCCATAAATGAGCCGACCTTTTGGCGTCGTTGATGCAGTGACTGGATCAGTCAAAATAAAGAAAGCTCCTAACATTGTTGCACCAGATAACAGCTGTACTAGAGGCGGAGAATACCGCCCATCATCAATAAGCCAACTGAGTGTTGCACAGAATGCTAATGTCGCAAGGAATGAAGCAGGGATTTGCCAACTGATAATGCGGCGATTAAGCATGATTAATCCGCCTAATAGGTAGGCAATATTTACCCACTGCCAGCCTATTCCTGCAAGTGAGCCTTGTAATATAGGTTGTTGCAGAACATCGGAAATAGAGTGAGTTAATAAACCTGTTTTGAAACTATCCAAAGGCGTCGCTTGACTCATTCCATCCACACCCATTCGCAGTGATTCAAGTGTGCTACCTGTCGGTGTATGACCAGTAAAGATCACCGATAGGCTGTCTAATGCGGTGATATGTAGCGATTGAAACTCTTGTGGTGGTAACCAACTGGTCATCTGCACAGGGAAAGAGATAAGCAAAACAACATAGCCAATCATTGCTGGATTAAATGGATTTTGGCCAAGACCTCCATAGCATTGTTTAGCGATGATAATAGCAAAAGCAGTTCCTAAAATTATCATCCACCATGGTGCTAATGGGGGAAGGCTAACACCTAAAAGTAAGGCAGTAACAATAGCTGAATTATCTTTTAATACATTACGAACTGGTTGTTTTCTTAAACGAATAGCAATTCCTTCAGTTATAAGAGCTGTCAGCATTGCTAAGATAATTTGATAGAGAGTACCGATACCAAAAAAGTAAATTTGGGTTGCAATGCCCGGTATTGCAGCAAGCAAAACCCAAAACATCACAAGACTGGTACTTTGTTTATCATGTGTAAATGGTGCGCTTGCAATTTTTAAACGGCGATTATTCGGATCAATAGGCCTGAATTTCATGGTATTTAATCACTTACTCTGTCGTTGTTTGTTCATTTTGTTTCTGAGTCTGTTTCGCTTTTACGCGAGCTATCGCTGCCGCAACGGCTATTTTGCGAGGATCAGTCTCTTCTTCAATAGGAAGTTCAGCCGCAGGTGAGAAAACGTCTTCCTCACTTAGTTGAGCTGAGAGCTGTTCTTTTTCCCGTGCAATTTCCTTAGCTTTAGCTCGGGCGATAGCCGCCGCTACAGCCGCTTTGCGTGGGTCAACGTCTTCCGGTTCAGCCGTAGTTTCAGGTGCGTTAGCTTCAGTGGTTACGTCAATTTGCTGAGTTGCTTTTTTGGCTTTTGCTCGTGCGATGGCTGCCGCTACCGCCGCTTTACGCGGATCAGTGCCTTCATCGACTACATTAGGCTTTGATGAATCATTGTTTATATCACTTATGGTTCTTTGATTATCTTTTCTCGCTTTAACACGGGCAAGTGCTGCAGCCACAGCCATTTTACGTGGGTCATCAGATTGCTCATCAGATAAGTTTGTTGCTGCTTTTTTCTCTGCTTGTTTAGCTCTCGCTTGCTCTTTACGAGCAGCCCTAGCAGCGATAACTGCACTATTATCAGGCTCTGTACCATCAATAACTTCAACACTTGATGCTGTATTATTTCGGGCCTTAACTCTGGCCAATGCTTCTGCAACGGCATCTTTATCTTTCTTTTCAACTTGTACAGCCGCTTTTTTATGGCGTTCATCTCGAGCCAGTTTTTCACGTTCCATACGCTGTTGTTTTGCTTCAAAGCGTAATTTCGCTTCTGCCGCACGGCGCTCCTCTTGAGATATTTCCCGTATTTCTGCTTTTTCTTGTCGATAATATTGTACTAATGGAATATTACTTGGACAAACATAAGCACAGGCACCACACTCTATACAGTCAAACAGATTATGCTTTTGCGCTTTTTCATGCTCTTTACCTTTGCTAAACCAATATAGTTGCTGAGGCAATAAAGCAGCAGGGCAAGCTTCTACGCATAGACCACAGCGAATACAGGCTTCCTCAATAGTTTTTTTGCCAACTTCTTCTACAGTAGGTACTAGTAGGCAATTGCATATTTTAACAACAGGAACATTGAGATCTGGTAGCGTAAAGCCCATTAATGGCCCGCCCATAATGACCATTTGCTCAGCTGCGGGAATAAAGCCTGTTTGTTGTAATAGGTGATAAACTGGTGTGCCTAAACGGGTCCAGAAGTTGCCTGGTGATGTTATTGATTCACCCGTTACAGTAACAACACGTTCAATTAAAGGCTGTCCGTCAATTACTGCCCGCTTAATTGCCACAACAGTGCCGACGTTTTGCATCAAAACACCAATCTGAGATGAACGAGCACCAGAGGGGACTTCTTTGCCAGTTAAAATTTTAGTTAGCTGCTTAGCTCCACCAGAAGGGTACTTCGTTGGGATAACACGGACAATAATTTGCTTATCTTGTTGAGTGATTGCGTTATTTAAAGCGGTAATTGCTTCAGGTTTGTTATCCTCAATCCCAATTAATATTTGGTTTGGATTAAGTAAATGCTGTAGAACACGACAGCCTTGAATAATTTCATCGGCATGTTCTTGCATTAATCGGTCATCAGCAGTGATATAAGGCTCACACTCAGCTGCATTCACTATCAACGTTTTAATGGCATCTTTACCGCTGGCGAGTTTAGACGCAGTCGGAAAACCAGCCCCACCAAGTCCTGCGATACCCGCTAACTCAATCTTTTGCAGTAATTGTTGAGGAGTTAGTTGTAAATAATTTGGTTCCGGGTAAAGCTCACACCAAGTGTCTTGGCCATCAGCTTTGATGCTCACACATAACTCTTTTAATCCAGAAGGGTGTGCAGTTACCATAGGCTTAATAGCCGTAACAGTTCCTGAGGTAGATGCATGTACCGGTACGGTACGGCCAAGACCTCGGGTTAATGGCTGTCCTTTGAGTACATGCTCACCAACCTTGACGATTAATTCACCTTCAGGTCCAAGATGTTGCTGTAAAGGGATAATTAACTCCTCAGGAACAGAGGCAACACGCATTGGGGTTAGGCTTGATTGTAGCTTCATTTCTGGCGGGTGAATTCCCCCAGTAAAATCCCAAATATTATCTTTTTTCAACCAATTAAATAGATTAAACATGTGCATCACCTTTTACAGCAGATAGTGCAGATTTTGCTTGTTGATCAAAAGGCAACACAGGAATGTTTTTTACTGGGATAGTGTTTAGATCCCACTTCCAATTTGCAGTCGTCGTTTTCACAGGGACAAGTTCAATACAATCAGTTGGGCAGGGTGGAACGCACAGGTCGCAGCCAGTACATAAGTCTTCAATTACGGTATGCATTGCACGAGTTGCACCAACAATGGCGTCAACAGGACAGGCTTGGATACATTTAGTACATCCAATACAATTATCTTCATCAATGATGGCGACTTTACGAACGGGATTTTGTGTCGATTCATCACCATCAATTGGCTGTGGATCCACGTTCAGCAATTCAGCGATCTTGAGCATCACTTGTTCGCCACCAGGAGCGCATTTGTTGATCATTTCACCATTGTTAGCTACTGCATCTGCATAGGGGCGACAACCTGGGTAACTACACTGACCACACTGACTTTGTGGTAAAATTGCATCTAATTGTTCTACAATCGGATCTTCTTCAACCTTAAAACGTAAAGAGCTATAACCAAGAATCATACCAAAGACGAGTCCAAAGACAGTCAATATGCCAATAGCAATCCATAAAGACATCATTAGAATTTCACCAAACCACTAAAGCCTAAAAATGCTAAAGACATCAGTCCAGCAGTGATAAGGCCAATAGATGAACCACGGAAAGGCGCAGGAACATTGGCGACAGCAAGACGCTCACGAATGGCTGCAAACAGCACCATCACCAGTGAAAAGCCAACTGCAGCACCGAAACCATAAATTGCAGACTGTAAGAAAGAGTGTGATTGATTAATATTTAAGAGAGCAACACCCAGTACAGCACAGTTAGTAGTAATTAAGGGAAGAAAAATACCTAGCAGACGGTATAACGTAGGACTGGTTTTCCTTACAACCATCTCAGTGAATTGAACAACAAAGGCAATCACTAAAATAAAACTTAATGTACGGAGGTAGAGAAGATCTAATGGCACCAAGATAAAGGTATCCATTAACCAAGAACTAATTGAGGCGAGCGTCATTACAAAAGCAGTGGCAAAGCCCAATCCAATGGCGGTTTCGAGTTTTTTTGATACGCCCATAAATGGACATAGTCCAAGGAATTTAACTAGTACGAAGTTATTAACTAGTACTGTTCCTATAAATAGCAGAAGATAATCAGTCATTTCATAGCCTGAAAACAGTAATAAAAGAACAAAAACTGGCTTAGGCCAGTTAATCAAGCTATATGATAACAAGCTATTTTTATGATGCTTATCGATCTTGTGTGAAAGTCATTTTCACGCGTGCAGAATTTTTGATATAGGGAACAAAGAAACCGGCTCCAAGCAATGGCCAAGCAAGCGTTTTAATCGCTGTTTCGTCATCGATGGCACCAAAAGCGAAGGTTTTTAATCCAAGCAGTAATAATACTAATAACCAGATAATAAAACGGCGTGGAAAGTGACGCGAACGGGTAAACATCAACTTTATGATGTGAGCGGTAAAGAGTACCATAATGATGGTAATCAGAAAGGATAAGTACCAATCGAGAGGAATATAGTTAGACCAATTCTCAATGGTAGTGATAATTTGATAAAGTTTAGTGGAATACATAATCACCATAGCGCACACTGCAAAAAAGGTGAGTAAGATGAACGCTGCGGGCGCAAGTAGCCACCCGGTAATGCGATGATGGTCATAAACAGGCTTCATATATATCAATCCACAATCCACTAAATCAATTAATGACTATAGTATCATAGATTTATTTGCTAATTAATTCGTTATGGTGTTACTTTTCAGTCACGCAGTGAAAATTTATTAAATGAGGTTGTTATGTCTGCACCGATAAAAGTTGGTATTGTAGGTTATGGTTATGCGAGTAAAACATTTCATGTTCCTTTTATAGCAACCTTGCCAGAGTATGAATTAACGGCAATTTCTAGTAGTAACCCCGCTAAAGTGAGTGCAGATTGGCCTGATGTTGCAGTTGTGGCATCACCTGAAGAGTTGTTTTCCAATCCGGAGATAGAATTAGTCATTATTCCAACACCTAATGACACCCATTATCCATTAGCTAGTGAGGCATTAGCTGCAGGTAAACATGTGGTTGTAGATAAACCATTTACAATTACCGTTGAAGAGGCAAAAGCATTACAGAAACAAGCTCAAGATACGGGTAAATTATTATCGGTTTATCATAATCGTCGCTGGGATGCAGGCTATTTGACACTAAAAAAATTATTAGCTGATGGTAGCTTAGGTGATATAAAATATTATGAGTCTCACTTCGACCGCTATCGTCCTGTCACACGCCAAAGATGGCGTGAATCTGCAGTGGCGGGAGGCGGGATTTGGTACGATCTTGGGCCTCATTTACTGGACCAAGCATTACAATTTTTTGGTAAGCCCAAAAGTATTACGGCTGATTTAGGCATGCTCCGCCCCGGAGCTGAGGCTGTAGATTATTTCCACTCAATTCTAGAATATGCCGACAAGAAAGTAATATTACATTCCTCAACAGTTGCTGCTGCTGAATCTCCACTTTATGTCGTTCATGGCATGAAAGGAAGTTATGTCAAATATGGCCTAGACTCACAAGAAGATTGCCTGAAGAGCGGACAATTACCAACCAGTCAAAATTGGGGGGAAGATAAACGTAATGGCTCAGTGACGATGTCACAAGGTGATGACTTAATTACTCAAGAATTAGTCAATGAGAAAGGAAACTACGGCGGATATTATCTTGCAATACATGATGCAATACGCAACGGGGCTTTAAACCCAGTACTCCCACAAGAAGCGATTGATATTATGAAAGTGATTGAAGCTGGAATACTCTCCAATAAAGAAAAACGTACTATTAATATTGATTTCTAATGTCTAAACCCATGAGCCAGCATTTGCTGGCTCTTTGTTAGGTAATAAAATGAATTTGTTAGCTAAATTAAAAATTGATCCTTTCTTACTTATCATGATTTGTGTAGTTGTCATCGCCAGTATATTTCCTTGTGAAGGAAATCTAAAAATAGGTTTCCAATATCTCACAACAGCAGCCATTGCTCTGTTGTTTTTTATGCATGGTGCGAAACTTTCGCGTGAATCTATTATGTCTGGCATAGGACATTGGCGCCTCCATATGCTGGTTTTTGCTAGCACATTCATTTTATTTCCGATTATTGGCCTGGGGCTACACTTTATGGTGCCATCTTGGATGTCTCCTACTGTATATATGGGATTCCTCTATTTATGTGCATTACCTGCTACGGTTCAGTCTGCGATAGCTTTTACCTCTGTTGCCGGCGGTAATGTAGCAGCAGCGATTTGCAGTGCATCAGCATCTAGTATTCTTGGTGTGTTTTTATCACCAATACTGGTTGGTTTTCTGATGGACGAGGATGGCAGCCAAGCAATGGATACACTTAATGCAATTGGTTCGATTTTATTGCAATTGATGCTGCCATTCGTAGTAGGGCATCTTTCTCGCCCATTACTGGCTAACTGGATTAATCGCAATCGTAAACTAATCAATATTACTGACCGTTCATCTATTTTATTGGTTGTTTATGTTGCATTCAGCGAAGCTGTAGTAGAGGGAATTTGGCAGCGTATTGATGCTTATTCATTATTTATGATAGCAGTCGTGAGTTGTATTATTTTATTTATTGTAATGGCAATTAATACGTTAGTAGCTCGATTATTCAAATTTAGTAAAGAAGATGAGATAACAATTGTGTTTTGTGGTTCTAAAAAGAGTCTTGCAAACGGGGTTCCGATGGCCAATGTATTATTCCCAGCCTCAGTAGTAGGGATCATCCTATTACCATTAATGATATTTCATCAAATCCAACTTATGGTTTGTGCGGTATTGGCACAACGCTATGCGAAACGTTTGTCTAAATAACCTGAGATCGGTTTAAGCCATTACTTGAAGCTCTGTTTTCTCGGTATTTGAAATATTCAGTGATGGCTTTTTCGGTTTCAAACAATAGGCAATCAAGCCGCCCAGTAAATTCAACATGAATCCATGCAAACTACGATGGTGAGAATGTTCAATCTGCGTCATGTTTTTCAGCTGATCATTAATTGTTTCAATAATGAATCGCTTAGCTAGCATCGCTCCATCCCAAGCCACTAATAATTTTGGCTTCATATTTTTACGTTGTCCTGTTACCCATGTTATTCTTTCCATCTTTAATTCTTCAGTTAATGCTTTGCTGATGTAACCTTTGTCTGCCCAAAAGCCCTTTGGAGAGCGCCTTGACTGGCGTTCTATCATCAACATTTGCTGGCGTGAGCTTCGCGGCGACAATCTCACCAAGATGGTTAACAATTAAATGAAGCTTAAACCCGTAGAACCATCCCATCGTCCCTTTTCCTCTGGCCGCTCAGTTTTTAAAAACTCGATGCCTGTTGGTTGACCTTTTAGATGGGTAAAGAAGGAACTTAATGGCACTAAAACCTTCGGCATAACCTCAAGAAAACGGGTGTAGCTCAATAAGGTTGGAAAGTCTTTTTTGTGGTATACCGCAATGAATCCAATATAAAAATGTTTAAAATCACGCTGATGAGACATATGGAATGCAATAATAATGATCATAATTTCACTGCTTATCATTCTTGTTTGGCGTAACCGCTGGCACTCGCCACTTTCAATCAAGTATTTTTGCCATTGAGGCATGAATAATTTGCAAAAATCATCGACATGACAGAATAAATTAACTAGATTACGCATAGCGGGTTCCTCAGTGAAAAGTCTCTTTTTTGGTCGAAAGATCTGATCACAGAACCCGCTTTTAGTTCCCTTCTTTTTTATTTTTCTTATCCCGAGTTCAGGTCAAATAGCCTTTAAGAGTCGGGATAGATAGATCTCGACATCTCTTTATTCAATAAAAAGCGTAACTCTTAACCATTTCATATGCGTAGCAATAAGATTTTAATTAGTTACAACATACAATGAATTGAAAACTCATAACATTATAAGCATTAGTGTATGTATATGTTAAACAGGACAAAAAATAATATTGAGCCGCCCGACAGAAGATCGTTTTTTATACAATGTGATTTCACAATCATTTAATTTACCTTTGGTAAGATTCTTTTCTCTATCGTGTCATTGGACAACTTATGTTAAAACCACGGTTATTTATATTGTTTATTTTTGGCTTTATTCCGTTTACTAGCCAAGCTAATTCAATTCAATGGAGATCCTGTTCAAATAGCAAGTTTCATTCATGGTTTAATGATACTCATGACTCTAGGTTACTCTGTGGGTATCTTGATGTCCCATTAAAATATGAAAATGGAACCAGTGAGAAGGGGCAAACTTCAACAAAAATAATTACGCTTGCACTCACTCGGCTACCAGCGACTGGTGAGCGCAAAGGTAGTTTAGTTGTCATTACTGGCGGCCCAGGCATGTCAGGTATAAGTCATTGGCTGGATCACACGCCAGTGAATGAACTGAATAAATCTTGGGATATTGTAAGGTATGACCCGCGAGGTGTCGGTCAATCATTCCCTAAAATTAACTGTGAGATGTCAGATGAAATCTCTGATGATGTTACCCGTCAGGATCATGAAGCACAAAGTAAGCTTAAAGCCTGTGTAGATAATACAGGAGTTGATGTATTACAACACATTGGAACAGATGAGGCAGTCAGTGATGTAGATCGTATTCGTCAAGCTTTGAATGATAATAAATTGACTGCTGTGTCTTATTCATATGGTACTCAAGTTGCTTTGCTTTACGCGGAACGTTTTCCTTCAACGACTCGTGCATTGGTCATGGATGGGGTTGTCAACATAGATGAAGCAAAAGATTATTACACCGTGTGGCTCAATTACTATCGAGGATATCAAAAAACCTTTGAGCGTTTCGCTACCTGGTGTGCAGAAACTGGTAGTTGTCCTCTATCAGCAGATAAAGTCGTTGCTACCCAGCAGTATCGAAATTTATTGAATCAACTGCATTATCAACCACTAGTGGGGGAGCAAGGGCAGCAAGTATCTGCTGAACATTTGATATCAATGACAACTTACCATCTACTATGGCGTTCTAGTTGGCAATCATTGGCAACTACAATCAACCAGCTTAGTGCTGGGATTGTTAGCAAGGAAACTATTCAATTACTTGATACATCAGAATCATTTGCTGAGCTTGATGCATTAAATGTTATAAATTGTGCGGATCAATCGATGCAAGACCTTAGTCGGAGCGAGCTTCTTCATAAGCAACAACGGATGAATGAAGCTTTTACAGCAATTAATTATCAACCTTATAGGGAAGATGACTCATTAAGTTTGTGTAGTATATGGCCATGGAAAAATAGCGTACATGCTAAGCGGCCAGTTAATGTGCCTAATTTGCCACAATTACTATTTGTTAGTCAGCGTCATGATCCTGCTACATCGTGGCACAATGCCAGAGCTATGGCGACGTTATTTCGCAGCCCTCAGATTACATTGGAAGGTGATGGACATACGGTAGCGTTGACAGGAGAAAATTTGTTTGTAGATAACAGGGTAGTGGAATATCTGATAAATCCTGATAGAAAGCTTAATGATAGTGTGTGCCAGTAAAACCATTTGGACTAATCATTTTCAATAGTGAAATAGAGTAGTTATAGCGGCTAATCCCCCCATTTTCTTCTCTGGGGAGGGGGGGATTAATCAAGATAAACTAAATTAACGCTGCGCTGCTTTTTGTTTCAATTGCTCTTTTTCACTCTCATTCAAGAAAGCGATTGTTAAGCCATTTATTTGTGCTTGTTCAATTTCTTTTTGAGTTAAACCAGCTTGAGGCGCGGCAACTTCATATTCATAACTTAGCTCAATACCCTCTACAGCAGGGTCATCTGTATTTATTGTTGCAAGAACACCATGATTCAAATACATCTTCAAAGGGTGCTGTGCTAACGATGGTATAGTGCTTGTTTGAATATTTGAGGTGAGGCAGCTTTCGATACCGATTTTATGCGTTGCCAAGTAATCAAGCAGTTCAAGATCTTCACATGCTTTGACTCCATGACCAATTCTTTGCGCGCCAAGTTCTTTAATTGCATGCCAGATGCTTTCAGGACCTGCTGCTTCTCCCGCATGGACTGTAATTTGTAAACCAGCATCTCGGGCTTTGGTAAAGTGTGAGTGAAATAGAGCACCTGGGAAACCTAATTCATCACCAGCTAAGTCTAACGCACAAAGTTTATCGCGGTGAGCTAATAAACCAGCAAGTTCTTTTGTACAAGCTTCTTGTCCAAATGTACGGCTAAGAATACCAATTAAATTAATTTTGATATCATATTGTTTGCAGCCAGCAGTTATACCATCTATAACAGCTTCAACAACACCTTCCACAGGAAGTTGATGCTTCATAGCCATATAATAGGGAGAAAAACGTAGCTCGGCATAATCAATGCCGGCATTATAGGCATCTTCAACATTTTCTAGAGCGACACGTTTACAGGCTTCTAAATCAGCTAATACAGCGACGCCCCAATCCAGCTTTTGTAAAAAACCAACCAAGTCAGCTTCTTGTGTAATGACTTGTACATGGGGTCTGAGAGTTTCAATCTCATTAGCGGGCAGAATAATATTATGTTGCTGAGCAAGCGAAAGGATTGTCTCTGGGCGGATGTTTCCGTCAAGATGACGATGAATATCTGTTAATGGTAGCTGTCTATTAATCACTTAATATCGTCCCTATTGTGTGTAAATCTTAAATCTTAAAAGATACACCAGTATAGATGTAAAAACGCCAGTCAAAAAAATTGACTGGCATATTGGGCTTATTTTAACTTATTTGATAGCAAAAATCAGTTGGCAGGTTTCGTTTCATCTGCGCCCGTTGCTGGAGCTGGAGCTTCTTTAACATCATTTTGTGGATCAGTCATGTCTTCATCATCATAACCCATTTGATCTTCAGGGTTAGATATTATTTTCATCTTAGTTAAGAACTCAGCAAGCGTATATTTATCCGCATTGAATGAAATATCGTTGCCTGCAAATTTAATGGTCATAGTTAAGTCATTATCTTTCTCAACCATCCACGGTGATTTTTTCTGTTTTGCTTTTTCTGCACGTTGTTCATCTGTCATAAACATCTCTTCGAAAGGAGAAGAGAACATATCAGAAGTTAACATCATTTGTGCTTGACTGAATTCAGCTGCTGCTTGTTCCTGATACTGTTTTTTAGTCTCAGCATCAACAGGTACACCGCGATCTAAAATAGCAACTTGTGACATCAGTTCAATAGTCATTGGCTTGTTAAGCACTAAGTTAAAGTCAAGTGAGGTTAACAGGCTCTTAATCGCTTCATCAACTTTGTTCGTCATTGCTAATGAGGTTATTTCATCTTGATCCCATTTGTTGAAAGTCATGCTCAAGTCAACTGAACTTTGACCTGCATCATTTTTCCAATAGGCTGGACTGATTGCAAATGTTGGTTTACTTTGCAGTAACTCAGGCAATGTTTTTGTCATCATATCGATTGTAATTTGTTCTGCAGCTTCAGATGGATTTCCACTCGCTAAACCATCAGCTAAAGCTTTATTATATTGCTCAACAAATTTGCCTAGCGCTTTTGCATCCAACTTATCAATTGAAAGGACTACTTTACCTGCACCTAAGTTTTGCTCTAATGCTTTAAGTTCATCAATACTATAAGAGATATTTCCTTTCACATTTTCTTTATCAAGTACTGTATCAGAACCGATAACTAAATTTTTGAAAGAGAATTGAGTGTTTGGGATGTTTAGGTTGGTATCTGCAATTAAGAATTCTTGTGTGCCTGTATAGAAGCCATATTGAGATTTAGCAACGTTAGAGGATAATTTTAATCCATTTAACACCATACCTTCGGTTTTATCTGCATTTTGAATGACTAAGTTGTCAGTAATTAAAGATGCATCTACTTTAGCGAAATCAGATGACGTATTAAATACCAGTTTTGAACCGCTGAAAGAAATATTGGCATCTTCTTTTGTATATTCGATTGGCAGAAGATCTAAATTAGAATCAATATTTTTGCTATAACCAATAACGGCAGTACCTGTGACAAAAGATTTGCCTTTAGTTGCTTCAAATAGGTCTTTGGTAGTCGCATTATTAGCTAGTTCAATATGTGCTGCAGCCATTTTAGGCATCAAGTTGAATTTAGCAACTTGAGATAATGGGAAAGGGCCGTGATCAATATTCGTATTGAAAACGATAGCCTCATCAGCCGTTGATGAATCAGTTGATGTAATAACAATATTGGCTTGAGACGAGAACACCCCACGATTGAAGTTTTCGACTTTAAATTTTACGCCAGCTTCTGGTGCATTCGAAGCAAAGAAATTGTTTGTATTATCAATCACTTTGTTCAATTCAGCTTCAACTTTGGAGCCTGTATACCAAGATGCACCAGTCCAAACTGCACCTACAGCAACAATAACACCAATTGCAACTAATGACTTTTTCATTATAAACATTCATCCTTTCGGCACGTTTTACAAACGCGCAATAAAATATGTACAAGTTTCATCTAACCGTCTAATGCGTGCAATTAAAGACGAATAAAACACAGAAAAAACGCTAAAGGTTATACACACGAGCCAGTTTACCCACACCAGTGATATAAACTTCGTTTTCAAAGGCGGAAAGAAAAATAGATTCTCCTGAACCGATCTTTAATTCCTCATCGCCTGACTTAAGAACTAGCTCACCTTCAATACAAAATAAGATAGACGCTGTCTCGTTAGTTATGCTTGTGCCCGTGTTATTGATAGAATATATATTAAATGCAAAATCTTCTACTGGTATGTGATATTTACAGACATTTCCTGATTTTATCGGTTCACTTAATAAGCTTTTGCTTGCTTTCGAGATAAAATCGACATTCGCTATCAGCTCAGGAACATCAATATGCTTATTCGTTAGCCCTGCACGTAGAACATTATCGGAGTTTGCCATGGTCTCTAAGCCTACACCTTCAATATATGCATGTGGTGTTCTCGCATATAAAAACATCGCTTCTCCAGGCTGTAATTCAATCACATTAAGTAATAGAGGAGCAAACAACCCAGTATCTTCTGGGTAAAGGCTAACCATTTGTTTTATGGTATTCCATGGCTCACCTTGGCGACTATTTAATGCTGCTTTTAATACACCGAGTGCCAGTTCTTTTTGCTCCCCAGATAAATTAAGAATTTGAGCAAAAAGCTTCGCTAATTTCTCCTCACTAGGAGATTGAACAAAAAATTGAATTTCAGGATGTGCAGCGGAGACAAAATCGAGTAATTCACCAATTTCCTCTAAAGGCCGAAATGCATTCATCGCTTTGAAAGGTGTTAGGGCATAAATTAACTCAGGCTTATGATTGTCATCTTTGTAATTACGAATTGGTGAATCGATCGGGATGCCTGCCGCATTTTCTTTTGCAAATCCAACTTCAGCATAAATTTTGCTAGGGTGAACTTGTACAGAAAGTGGTTTATCTGCGCATAAAACCTTAAATAAAAACGGTAAGCGAGAGAAGGTATCTGCAATTTTTTTACCCAATACTTTTTCAGGATTGCTTGCAATGAAATCAATTAATGCAATCTCATGACCTGTTTTAGGATCTACAACGTGAGAGCTTGCTTTAGGATGGGCTCCCATCCATAACTCAGCCATTGGTAAATGATGTGGATTTGGGATTGAATATAATTGGGTTAAAGCTGTTTTACTTCCCCAATCGTAATTTTGAATTTTATTTATCATTTTTAACATGGGTAAACTCTCTTTTTCTAAAAATCAACTTATTTCCTTTTTACTACAATACAATAAACACGGTTCAGTCGCATTATTGAAATTAAATGTATGGCACTATAAGCGTGTTGTTATCAGCTTACCTGCAAGCTGATGATTCTAAAACTGATTATTCTGTGTATGTGCTTAAGGAGATAGTAATGGCAGCCACTCGCATTGAAAAAGACTCAATGGGACCAATTGAAGTACCTGCTGACCAGTTGTGGGGCGCCCAAACTCAGCGTTCTTTAGAACATTTCCGTATATCTGTAGAAAAAATGCCTGTTGCGCTGATTCATGCACTAGCGGTAACTAAAAAAGCTGCTGCAAGCGTCAATATGGATTTAGGATTACTACCAAAAGAGCGTGGTGATGCTATTATCGCAGCCGCCGATGAAGTATTGGCTGGCAAGCATCCTACTGAATTCCCTCTTGCTATCTGGCAGACGGGTTCTGGTACTCAAAGTAACATGAACATGAACGAAGTACTAGCGAACCGCGGTAGTGAGATTTTAGGGGGGGAAAGAGGTAATGATCGTCTGATTCATCCTAATGATGATGTAAATAAAAGCCAAAGCTCAAACGATGTGTTCCCTACAGCAATGCATGTTGCGGCAGTTGTTGGTATCCGCGAGCATCTATTACCGGAACTAACCGCATTACACAAAGTGTTAGATGCTAAAGCTAAAGAGTTCAAAGATATTGTAAAAATTGGCCGTACTCACTTGCAAGATGCAACGCCACTGACATTAGGCCAAGAAGTTTCTGGCTGGGCAGCGATGCTAGCTCACAGTGTAAAGCATATTGAAAACTCAGTTCCTCATGTCTGTGAACTCGCTCTGGGTGGTACCGCAGTAGGAACAGGTTTGAATACTCACCCAGAGTATGCAGTACGTGTTGCTAAAAAAATTGCTGAGCTAACTGGGCAACCATTTATTACGTCGCCTAACAAGTTTGAAGCATTAGGAACTTGTGATGCGTTAGTTCATGCTCACGGTGCTCTGAAAGGTCTTGCATCCTCATTGATGAAAATTGCTAACGATGTTCGTTGGTTGGCATCTGGCCCTCGTTGTGGTATTGGTGAAATTTCAATTCCTGAAAATGAGCCAGGTAGTTCTATCATGCCGGGTAAAGTTAACCCAACACAATGCGAAGCATTAACTATGCTATGTGCACAAGTAATGGGTAATGATGTTGCTGTGAATATTGGTGGTGCTTCAGGAAACTTCGAGCTAAACGTTTTCCGTCCAATGCTTATTGATAACTTCCTACAATCTATCCGTTTATTGGCAGATGGTATGCGTAGTTTTAATGAGCATTGTGCAATCGGCATTGAACCAAACCGCGATCGTATTGAAAAACTACTTCATGAATCATTGATGCTTGTAACAGCTTTAAATACACATATTGGTTATGACAAAGCGGCTGAAATTGCTAAGAAAGCTCATAAAGAAGGGCTGACACTAAAAGAATCAGCATTAAAACTTAACTATCTGACTGCTGAGCAGTTTGATGAATGGGTTCGTCCTGAAGATATGGTTGGAAGCATGAAAGGCTAATCAGTAAACTTATATTACGGATAGTTTGATAAAAAAGCATCGGCATAGTTTTAATAGGCCGGTGCTTTTTACTGTTCGATGTATAAATTAAGTCTTGGAATAAGTAGCTCTACTGATTTTGCGCGAGGACGATTACGAAGCGCTATTAAATCTACGTTGTAGTCGGGAAGGGTACCTATTAAGATCTCATCCAGTGATTTTTCAACGGCGAAAATAATTAAGGGATTTGCACAAGCGAACTGAGTTTGTTTTTGCTGAGCTGCGTCCCAAACCCGAGCGATTGGTTGAACTTTGACCGGACGTTGTGTTTTTAATACTGCATTGTGACTCAGTTTACCAACTAATAAAATTTCCTGTTCTATTTGACCTGCCCAATATTCACTCTCTATACCTTGTGGTTTTCGTCCATTTTCTAGGGCGGCTTGTAATTTATTTAACACTTGTTCCTTTGTTATTTTATTGATAACTTTTTTATTCGCCCAACCAAATCGCACAGTATCTACATCGACTAAATGGGTCAGGGCACGGTATGTATTAAGTGTGAGTAAACCATGAAGGCTACTATGAATAAATTCAAAACGTTGTGATTCCTCAACTCCGGATTGTTTTGTGACAATTTGTTTGATTTGTGATTTTAATGTATTGATATCATTAAGTAGCGTTTGAAATTCCTTATAGGTTGAATAGGGGGCTTCTATGCAGATTGCTCCAGGTAATCTGATCGCGGATTTATTACTTATCTCGTCAGATTTATCGTGAATAAATAACAAGCTAAAATGCTCGATAGCTTCTTTAATGGCTTCCTTACCCATTATTTTATTGACGGCTATTTCGTTAACTTCACTATTTTCATCCCCCTTTATAGTATTTGGAAGACGAAAAACAGCAGCATTAATATTTGTTTGTTGAGCAATTAACAGATTCAATTGTCCAATTTTACTTTCTAGTAAATTAAAACTTTCAATTAAAGAGTATTTGGCATTATTCATTATTGGTGAACCATCAGTTAGTTACAACATAAAATATTGATGAATCATAACAAACAATAATTAAAGTGCAAATAAACTATGTTCAAAAAACTGAATAACGGTAGCACACTTCCGCTTTAACTGAACATAGCTATAGGTTTAATTATTTAATATCGAGATCAATCACTTGGTAAAAAGCATTCGAGGTATCATTAATAGTCCAAACAGCTAAAATCACATGATAACCTTTGTTTTCTGATGGTAGTTTGCAATGCTGTTCAACCACCGAACTTGGTATTTCAACTTTATGAAATTGACAAAAGGGCTCTAACACAAATTGAGATCTTGTCAGTGGTTGATTAGGATCCCAGTTAGGTTTAGTAATAAAATATTCCCATTTATTTGTTTTATGGCGAGCAGTTATTTGCCAACCGAATTTTACGTGAGAATTAGAAATGGTATTTTTTGCCCATCTTTTGTCTGTTTGAACATCAAGATTGGCAAAGTTACTTTTACCAGCACTAGCGATTTGTCCATCTTTAGGCCCTAATGTTGGGAAGCCTTTTTTACCTTCGATGGACTGAGGTTCGTATTGAATATCGCCACAATCACTATTAATGGCACGTTTACATAGATATGATCGACTTTCAGGTACTTCAACGTAACCATGAGCCCATATTGTGTTTGAAAAACACAGTAAAAAGGAGAGTAATAATAATTTATTCATTCGTTGTCCTCGTTGTAAATGAGGCAACATCTTTTCTTAAATTGATATCTAAATAAATTCCATCATTTAATAGATATTGCTAAACAAGAACATGCCGTTTAATTTATTACTTTCTAACAGCTTATTTTTAGTTTGCATGCTATCAAAAGACCAATAAGCAGCATGCCACTAATAAATAAGGCAACACCATTCCAACCATACTGTAACCAGAAAATCCCACCTATAGTTCCTGCTACACTCGAACCTGAATAATAGCTAAAGAGATAGAGAGAAGAGGCTTGGCCACGAGCTCTTTTAGCTCTGTGTCCAACCCAACTACTTGCCACTGAATGTGCCGCAAAGAATCCCGTTGTTAGTACTGTCATGCCAAGCAAAATAATCCAGAAGCTTGAAAATAACATCAATAAAATTCCTGTAAGCATGAAGGTAAGAGCCGCAATTAATACTTTAGCTAACCCAAATTTACTGGTTAAACTACCTGACTTAGAGGCACTATATGTACCAGTCAAATAAATGACAGAAAGCAAACCTACGGTTGCTTGACTAAGATTATAGGGGGATTCTAATAAACGATAACCAATATAGTTGTACATAGTGACAAAGCCACCCATCAATACAAAGCCTTCAGCAAATAACCAAGGTAGGCCTTTATCACGAAAATGAAGGCATAAATTAACCCATAAGCTTTTTGGTTTTAACGAACTAGCTCTAAAGTGCTGCGATGGCGGTAGTAATCGCCAAAAACCAATTGCAGCGATTAAGGCCAGTGAACCTAACAATACAACTGCAACGCGCCAAGAATAAAAATCAGCAATGATACCTGTGACAAGGCGCCCACTCATCCCCCCTATAGAGTTACCACTGATGTACAATCCCATAGATAAGGCAACATAGCTCGGATGAATCTCTTCACTAAGATAGGTCATAGCAACAGCGGCAACACCACTGAGCGATAAACCCACAAGTGCTCTAGCAATTAAGATCCCTTGCCAGCTTTGCATAAAAGCGCTTAGAAGTGTAAATAAAGCAGCACTTGTTAGCGCAATAACCATCACATTCTTACGGCCAATAGCATCAGAAATAGGACCGGTTATGAGTAGCCCTAAAGCCATTAATCCAGTTGATAGTGATAGCGAAAGGCTAGCCGTAGCAGGGGAAATATTAAAATCTTCTGACAATAGCGGTAAGATAGGTTGTACAAAATAAAGCAATGCAAATGTTGCTAAACCAACAGTAAAGAAAGAAAGTGTCACTCGTAAATACAGTGCGTCATCACGTTGGATATAATGCTTTTTCGGCGTTGTATTTATTGGGTTATTCCGTTCACCATTAACGGTATTGTCAGTCGTAAGACTATTTGATGAATGTTCCATTGTTATTCCCTTTCCAAAACAACCCAATTGATTTCAATCAAAGAATAGAAACATTGAAATATTTTGTCTAATATATTAATCATTACGAATAACACTTTAAAAGTATCAAATAAAAATGGCCATCGAGTTAAGACACTTACGGTATTTTATTGCCGTCGCTGAAGAGCTACATTTTGGACGTGCAGCAGAGCGTTTGCACATATCTCAACCACCATTAAGTCAGCAAATTCAGTCTCTTGAAGAACAAATCAATGCAAAGTTATTGGAGCGCAATAACCGAAACGTTTCATTAACACCTGCAGGTAATATGTTTCTCAAAGAAGCTTATCAAATATTGTCCCAAGTCGATGCTGCTGCAAGCAAAGCCGAAAGAATGGAAAAAGGTGAGCTTGGTGAGCTTTCTATCGGTTTTACATCGACAACTCCTTTTATGAATAAAGTCACCATGAGTTTACGTCAATACCGTGAATCATATCCTGAAGTAGGTATTCATATGCATCAAATGAATACTAAGCAGCAAATTGCACCTTTACTAACAGGGCGAATAGATATTGGTATTATGCGCAATACGACTTTACCCGAGCAGTTAGATTACCGGCTTCTGTTCAAAGAACCGTTTATGGTAGCCGTATATGAAGGTCATCCTTTATTACAGTATGAAAAAACTGGAGTCGATATTAGTTTACTCGCTGATTATCCACTAGTATTTTTTGAACGAGAAGTTGGAACCGCTTTATACGATGAAATCAATAACTTACTTACATCCGCTGGCGTTACACCCAAAATTGCACAAGAAGCAGGTGAAGCGATGACTATTCTTGGATTAGTCTCTGCTGGGATGGGGATCTCTATAATAACTGAGTCTTTTACTCGAATGAAAATTGATGGCGTAAAATATATCAAGTTTTCAAACATTGGCGCAGTATCTGAAGTTTGGTTAGTTTACAATGCACGTAGGGCGCTACCAACAGCAGCAAAAAAACTCACCGACTTGCTGATTAAAAATATTGTCGGATAAAGACTGTGAGCAATATCACAATTAATATGTATATTGGGGCTTTTATATCATATATTACGCATAATAACTGACTGCTTTATAATGGGATTTAATACTTAATTATGCAAAGTCAAACGGGCCATATCGATCAAATCAAACAATTAAACACGGGTATCGTCTACCGTATAATTGATCAATATGGGCCTATTTCACGCATTGCATTATCTAAACAATCACAATTAGCCCCTGCGAGTATTACTAAGATCACACGAGAGCTTATTGATGCGCATTTAGTCAAAGAAATTGAATTTCCCGTTCTCGGGTTAAGGGGCCGACCTGCAATTGGTTTAGTGATCGAAAGTGAAGGTTGGCAATTTCTATCAATTCGTATTGAAAAACATTCTGTTAGCCTTAGCCTTAAAAAGATTAATACTCAAACCATTGTTGCACATGATTTTCCATTTAACGTGAAAGGGAATGAGGAATTTTCTATCTCACTCGCATCCCTAATTAGTCAATTTTTTGCGACTTATTCAGCTCAACTTGAGCGAGTCACTGCAATTAGTATTATTCTAGATGGAATATTAGAACCCAATTCAGGTGTTATTTATAAATTACCTTATTATGATATTCATAATTTATCTTTAGGGGATTATTTAACGTTACAGACTGGATTACCCATCTATATACAACCATATGTTAATGCTTTAGCTTTGACCGATTATTTTTCGCTGCATGCAAAAAGAACAGCAAAAAATATTATTTATCTGCAAATTGATGATATCGTAAGCGCAGCAATTATTAATAATGGTGTTGCTTTAGACAGCAATACACGTAGGGCTATACACTTTGGTCATGTACAAGCAAATAGTGATGGGGATTTGTGTTATTGCGGCGGAATAGGGTGCCTTGAAACTACAATTTCAATTCCTTCTATTTTAAAACTAATTACTGAGCTACTAAATTCATATCCATCATCATTTCTGTCAAATTGTTCTATTACTATTGAAAATATCTGTATTGGAATTAATGAACGTGATCCGCTTTGCCTACATCTGCTGAATAATATTGCAAAGTTATTAGCAAAACAGCTTTGTCTATTAATTAACATTTTTGGTACAGAATTAATTTTAATTAATTCACCATTAAATCAAGTAGCAAATACCTTTCATACACTTTTACGTCAATATTGCATAGGGCAGTCCATTCCTCTATATTGCAATGATTTAATTATAGAAAAATCTGTCATTACAAAAAAAGAGTGTGAAACCGCATTGGTTCAACAAGTATTATACGATGGTTCATTATTACTTCAGTTATTACAAGGTTAATCTAAATTAATAAATTTTTTACTATCAACAAGAAAATTGAGCTAACGCAAACTTAATAGCAACCTATTCCCATAAACTGATCCTATATCATTTTTCACTGCAATTTATGCAGCAGTCTGTCACTTTAGGATAGAAAATAACCATGATGAATCTATTTATTACCGGGACAGATACAGATGTCGGTAAGACAGTATCCACGTTAGCGATATTACAAGCACTTAATGGTCAAGGAATTAAAGCTGTGGGTTATAAGCCCATTGCAGATAAATGCATTGATACCCCGGAAGGTATGAGAAATAAGGATGCACTATTAATACAAGGAGCATCACAAGATTTGGTTTCATATGATGATGTGAACCCAATTACAATTAAAGATAATTACAATCACGAGAATGGGATTGATTTTGATCGAATAAAGCAGGGACTAGCACATCTTAATAGCCAATGCGATACGGTTATAATCGAGGGAAATGGCGGCTGGCGCTACTTATTAGATGACAATACGTTTTATTCAGATTGGCTAAAAGAGCAACAGGTGGGTGTTGTACTGGTTGTTGGTATTCAACATGGGTGCGTTAACCATACGCTGTTAACTGCCGATGCGATAAAAGCGGACGGACTACCATTAGTCGGTTGGATTGCGAATCGTATTAATCCAGGCCTTGCTCATTACGCTCAAATTATAAACCGTTTACAGAAACATCTAAAAGCACCATTATTAGGTGAAATTCCTTATTTATTACGCCCCGAGCAGAAAGAACTTTGTCACTATTTAAATAAAGATAAACTAAAAGAATCTTTATCGTAATATAATTTATTTAGCAAATAACATAATTGAAAAGGGCGCATAAGCGCCCGATGAGATTCACTATAATATAACTTAGTGGCGTGTATAGATAATTTTATACGTCTCATTTTGACAATGACCAACTATCTGACCCTGTGTTTTTTCTGCTTCATCATTTGGAACTGCCACTAAACTAAAATTATCTGCAGCAACACCATTATTGATGATTTTTTGCTTAATTTCTTCAATAACGCTTTCACATGATGCTTGTGCAAAAGCTGGAGCAAGTAGCATTAGTAGTGCCGGTAATAAAAGTGTCTTTTTCATCGAGAAACTCCTTAGCAAGGTAAACTACTTAAGGGCGCACTAATGGGCGTCCAGTATTCACATCAAGGCAACGCTTTGTACTTGGTTCCCAGTAGGCATTTAGATTAAGACTTTTTTCACATGCATCTTTACTATCAAATGCCGAGTCTATTTTATCGAATTCTTTTTCTGTACGAGAGTTTAACTTATTGCGTAAATTGCGGGTCTGATCCCACTGTTCTTTCTCTTGACGTGCTTGTTCTTTGGTTAATTGACTATCAACATTACCAGAAGTTACACAAGTACTTCCTGCTGCACAGTTAACATTTGCTGCCTGAGCAGATGAAATCCCCAATAGGGGTAGGCAAAGAAATAAAACCGCTAAACCTCGGTTGATGAATTTATGCGTTGATTTCACTATAACTCCTTACTAATTATTTCCATCTGCACAGTATAGACAAAAATATTGCATTTAGTCTCATAGAAAAGTACGAAAAATCACACTTCTTTATGAATTGTTAAACCTGCGAAAGTCTGACAAACAGGCATCAGCTCAAGTGTGTTTACGTTCATTCGTGCGGGTAAAGTAGCAACCCAATAAACTGTTTCTGCGATATCTTCAGGTGTTAATGCATCCGCGCCTTTATAGATATTTGAGGCCTTATCATCATCCCCTTTAAGTCGAACATTAGAGAACTCAGTACCACCAACTAAACCGGGCTCTATATCGGTAACTCGTACTTTTTTACCTTGAAGATCTGCACGCAGCCCTAAAGAAAACTGCTTAACAAATGCCTTGGTTGCACCATAAACATTACCACCTTTATAAGGCCAATTTGCAGCAGTTGAGCCAATATTGATAATATGACCATGATTATTAGCAACCATAGTTTGCAACACTTCATAAGTCATGTTGACTAAGCCTTTAGCATTGGTATCAATCATAACGGCCCAATCTTCAGGATTAGCATTAAATGCAGGTTCTACACCAAGTGCTAAACCCGCATTATTAACGAGAACATCAATATTTTTAAGTGAATTAGGTAAGTTTCCGATTGTTGCTTGAATCGCTTCTCTATCTTGTACATCTAAGATGACAGGGTAAAATTGTTCACCAAGTTCCTTTTTTAAAGCTTCCAAACGCTCTACACGGCGACCGGTTCCAATAACGGTAGCACCTTGTTGTATGAAACGGCGTGCGATTGCTTCGCCAAATCCTGATGTTGCACCTGTCACTAAAATAATCATATCTACCTCAGTTTCGTTATTGTTACGTAATGTATTTTTCTATTCTAACTCAAGTGTTTCAGCATTGTTGGACATAAATTTAACACAACTCGATACATCAGATGTTCTAAAATATGATCTAATACATTTACCACAATAACTGGTGTGATGTTTTTCAGATGAAGAAAGATTACACAAAAAATGGAAATAAATGAAAAATATAAACGACATATTTGCACAGCGTGCAATCAATCTTGGTAGTTTGAATACTTATGGATTTAAGCAAGACGATCATGGCTATTTATACTCAAGTGATCTACTCAAAGGGCAGTTTATAATGTCCACTAGAATTACAATGTATGGAAAAGTATCAACAACCTTAATGGATAAATCAACTGGAGAAGACTATATACTACACTTAATCCCATCAGCAACGGGTTCATTTGTTGGTAAAATTCGAGACGAGTATGAAAGAAAGTTAACTGATATTGCTGAAAAATGTTTTGTTCTTGAGATTTTTAAAAGCAAGCAGGCAATAGCTGTAATTCAGTTTATCAAAGATAAGTATCAAAATGAGCTCGAATTTCTATGGCCACGATTTTCTAAAAATGCCGTTTTTAGAAGAAAAGATAATGCCAAATGGTACGGTGCTATATTAACCGTTGAAAATAATAAACTAGGCATTACTAATGATAATATAGTTGAAATTCTTGATTTGAAGATGGAGATAGCTGATATTGCCGTGCTGGTTGACAATAAAAAATATTTCCCGGGCTATCATATGAATAAGAAGCATTGGATTACTATCCGATTAGATGAGTCTGTTCCTTTAGAAGAAATTTTTATGCGAATAGATAACAGTTTTATGTTAGCCAGAAAATAATGTGTAGCACAAAATTAGATTTTATATCTGAGTCTTGAATTTATTCCCAGAATTAAAGTGACACTGTCACATATCATACTGAGGGTTTCTCTAGATAGCCAGAATTTAATAATCAAAGAAAATACTTGGAATATTTCAAGGGTAGGATTAGAGTTATAGCCTAATTTGGTCAGGTAGTACCATTTATGTCTCTGGGCAATGCGTATATCATATCGGAGACGATGGAATTCAAGATTTCGCAAAACAATTAGACGACGCTTTGGCTAATATGATTATTTCATTGCAGGCAGGAGGAGCGGGTGTACATGATATTGTCCGGATCAATTTATTTATTGTTAACCACACTGAAGAATTACTTCCGATTTGGTCAACTGCTGCGAAGAACGTATCGGGAGAGGGACCTTATCCTGCTAATACCTTGATTCCAGTACCGCGATTAGCACTCAATGGGCTTTTAGTTGAGATCGAAGCTACAGCAGTTGTAATTAGATATGTCCTGTGAACACATTAATATCATATTTCTGTTTTAAAACACTTGTTCATTTATGACTCAATAAAACTATATTGGAACACTGAGATAAAACACCCGTCGGCAGGTGTTTTATCTTGTCAGGCAGATGTGATTTATTCTTCGAAGTACCAATATCCCTGATTGATAAATTCTGTTAATTCCGCAACAAAAACTGGGTTCTCCAGTGCTTCGCCGAGTTCATTTATTCCGACTTCCATATACTGGCATAATGCATCTGCACCCTTCATTTCTATGGTAATCCAGCTTTCTGTATTAACGAATAAATGTTTTCCGGTACGCATAACACGCAGCCCGCTCAGTCGTGTCAATTTTTCACCGACATTCAGAGCGCTCAGCACTTCTTCCGGTTGATACGGCGGTTCAGAAGGTGCAATATCCAGCTCATGGCGTGGGGTGGTTGCAAAACGGCCTAACCACTGTTCAAAATCACCGGGCTTGTTGATCATTTCAATAATCATGGCACGTAGACGTTCAACCTCATGAGGTTTCATAGAACCCGCATTTTCGCGCACTGTAAGGTCAGGATCTCCATAATTTATCCCACCCAGCTCCTGTTCCAGTGCGTAGTCTGCAAAACTGCTCAGCAGATCACATCCGGTCGGCCCGCGAAAACCGACAGAGTAGTTCATTGTATCTTCGAAAGTGAAACCATCGTGAGGGAATCCCGGTGGAATATACAGAATATCTCCCGATGCCATTTCTACGTCAATAATCGGTTCAAAAGGGTCGACATGCAATAATGCCGGATGTGAGCAGAACTGACGCATCGGGAGGGCATCACCCACACGCCAGCGGCGGCGTCCCATTCCTTGGATAATAAAGACATCATAGTTATCAATATGCGGGCCGACACCACCTCCAGGCACCGAATAGGAGATCATCAGGTCATCAAGACGCCACTCAGGTAGCACACGAAACGGTTTCACCAGTTCAGCGGTAGGCATATGCCAATGGTTAACGGCCTGTACCAACAGTGACCATCCTTTTTCCCCTAATTGACTGTAGTCCTCAAACGGGCCGTGACTAGCTTCCCATTTGTTATCAATGAAGCTGACTAGGCGACTGTCAACTTCCGGCTCCATGGCCAAGCCGGCCAGTTCATCCGGTGTAATAGGGTCTGCAAAATCAGGAAATGCATTTTTCAATACAACAGGCTTTTTCTGCCAGTATTTTTCTAAAAACTCAGGCCAGTTAAGATTTAGTTTGTTAACCATGTGACCACATCTATATTAGTAAATAAGCTAGTAATTATAGAAGTAATACACTGTCATATTTTTGTTTGGCGTCAAATTCCGGTCAATAACTTTTGTGGGAAGATCCTCAGCTTATTTCCTGAATTTATTTTTATAACATGTTGTGGAAGTGGGTTATGCATATTGATTTAATTTTTAGCATATGAAAGCTAGAAGAAACCAAATGCGAGAACCGTGACCACGTTATAACGTGATTGTTCTTTAGCGGTTATTGAGATTTTTTTTATTGCTGAAACCAAGCGTCCATCTTGTGTATTTAGCGAATTATATTCATTATCATCAAAGAAATAAGATATTGACCTTCGCATTGTTCGATTGAGACCGTCACCTAAAGTATCATAAACATCTTCAGCTATTTCTTGAATGCCATCAATACCTTTATCCATAGCTATAGCTATTTGTTTTTCTTCTTTTGTCAGATAAATAAACTGCTGTTCAATATAATCCATTAAATAAATCCGATTCCTAAAATGAAGATGCATGAGACAAATCAGTTTATAAATGACTATAACGAAGTGAAAAAGAACCAAGGATTAACCAGCCAGAGCGCTAGATTTCTTCATTTCACACAAAGGTTCGCATAATGCATATTATGTTAAATTGAATTTATGAGCCAGGCATAATCCTCAGCCTAATAACTCCTCTACTTCACAAGTGTTCTGCGCAACTAAATCAGGACACTTTTCTTAAGGAATTTTGTTCATACTCAATTGGGGACAGATCACCGTTGGCAGTATGAAACCTTTCTATTCGGTGACTAATGCGACCGCTTCTTGCTTAAACTCAGTAGTATAAAACCTGTTTGTTCGTTTTTTCATTTAACACCTCAATAATTGGATTATATTCCATTATTAAAGTGTCCTGTTTGATTAAAGCAGATCATTATTCCTGTCTGTAAAAAAATTGAATCATATCAAGAAATAAACAAGAATCTATTATGGAATAATATTGGGTTCATAATGTATTGGTATCTTTCTAGGTTAAATACAAGAATGAAAAAAAGCACATATCAAGAAATTACAAATGGTCTCTTTATGGTTCCTCAATTACCAGATGGTAGAGACAACCCACGATAGTTATCTTACATCTCTAATCACAATTTAAGTGAACTTGGACCAATCAGATGTTGGGGAGAAAATTCTCCCCAACATCTTTATGACTGCTTAAGAAAATCCTCATCATCTAATATCCACAACGGTTCCATATTGCTGTCTTTTTTGATGACTAATGATGGGTCAGACCGAAGACAAACTCCGCCATAATGACCACCAGCAGTAAATGTACACACTTGAATATAACGCTTTGCTATATTCGGTAAGCACCAAAGTTGCTGGTAGATATTTTCTTGTTTATTAAATTGACCACAGGTTTCATCTAAAACTTCATCTAGATGGTCAACTAAACCTATATTGTTACCACAACGACCTGCTATCGGTTTTACGGCATAACCTGTCTGGCGTAGTTCAGCATTTATCTCAAAATCCGTATCCAAAAGATAAGGATGATTAGGAAATAACGACCATAAGATAGGTAAAATAGCTTTATTACTTGGTATTGCTGTCCATAATGGTTCAAAAATACAAATTTCTGGTTTTAACAGTACATCAATTAACCTAACATCGTTATGATGTGGATGCCCTGTTCGGATTGGTAGTACCGAGTGATCAACATCGTTTTCACTTTCTTGGCGAATTTGTTCAAGAGCAGTTTCCCATGCCCAGGTTTTCCAAACGCACTGCAACACACGCCCTTCTCCATCAAGAACTTGGCCTGTTTCATCCCAAACTAATTCATCAAATCCATGAATAATTTTGCATTCGAAACCTGCTTTAGTAATAGTGCGAGCCATAAATAACGCATGATAATCTTCTTCACTATCCGCATCTTGCATGATGTGAATAAAAGGCTTAGCTGAGGAATGTTTCCACGTATCGGTAATCACCTCAATTAAGCGCTCACCAGGATTTCGACCTGTTGTTAATTTACCTGCTTGCGCCCACTTATCAACAATGACTGCAGTTTCCGTATGGCAAGAGGCGGAGTCAGCATTATATTCATAGACTTTCAATCCTCGCTCATCCATACAAAAATCTAATCGTCCAGTGATCATATCATGACGACGGTTTTGCCATGAACGGCGTATGCGTGGCCAGAGAATTTTTGGAATATTAAACAGTTTCAGTAAGTTATCATCTTTTAATACTTTTTCAGTTGCATGCAAATACATAAGATGAACTTCATTAGTTGCTTGCATCAGTTTATTTTCTGCCGTAGCAGAAATTGTAAAATACTCATGGGGATCGGCATTTAATTTATGGCCATGACTCGCTTTAACATACGCTTTTTCTATTGGGTCTGCTTCATTCAACCATTTATTATTAAAATCAATCTTTTCATCTAGGCGTGATGGATGAAGTTGCATAAGTTTGGGGTTAACTTCTGGCTCAATATAAACATGTTCGTCGTTCTCAGTTTGCACCATCCAACCTAGGATATTAGTATCCGAAAAGGTATCTATTAGCGTGTAATCGCCATTATCGATTACTAACGGTAACTCTCTTGTCCACTGTTGACCACTTGGTAATTTATGATGAATAACATTCTGTTCAACAATACGAATTTTATCTTCAAGTACCTGTGTAATAATAGCGACGTGTCCAGTTTTTATGAACTCACCTCCCTCACCCCAAATCAATAAACTCCCTGCAACTGGCTTAACTTTGCTTCCGTTAACGAAAGCTTTTAGCGGTAAAATGCTGTCATCGGCTGCGTGACGCAAAAAACGCAAAGAAAAAATCTCATATGCCATATCGACGTCAGTGAATACAACGCCATAGTTGAGATATAAAAAACGTCGAGCAAACTCTACGCATTGCCATTTATAGCCCATATATTCATTACCAATGTAACTACGAAAGGATATATGGTCCTGCTTATCATGTTCTGATAGCGAGCTATAATCTGATGAATAGATAGCTACACCGCCCGGGGCATATCCTAATAATGTACCGAAGGGTTGATGTTCAGTGATAATTAAATTCATGATACCGCTCCATCGTAATTGCAATTATGTTCTTGCTAATATTTTTAGTATACATTAATTTTTGAACGTAAATAAAGATAAGTACATGTACTTCATAGGCTTACAATTAGATAAAAAAACGACAGTAAGTTGACTTATTCCCATATCGAATAGAATGAATAATGAATATCGTAGCACAAATTCAATTAATGGTTATTTTGCTTGAATCTAAGTAACAACTAACTATGGCTTGTGATTATAAAAGTCCCAGTTTCTTCTATTGGTTGAAGATCATTTTGCTTTGTATGTTCCAACAAATACTACATCAACAAACTCTATGTTTATCTTTACTCTCGGAGTTTTTAAATTTATAGGATAAAAATAGTAAACATAAAACTGTTATTAATTGTGCCCTCAGTTCACTTTCCTGCCATATAGCAAGTTATTAGCAGTTAATTTAAAAATACTATTTCCTAATACTTTTTTGGTGCAATCCTTGCCCTGAAATAGATAAACCATTTGCCTCATAAATATGTTTAAAACACATTTACCATATAAATCATAACGATAAAAATTGGCATAAAAATTGCTTTTAAGTATTGTCTTGTATACCAATATGGATTTATCAATGAGCAAATTAAAACCGAATACTCTTAAGGAGTGGCAAAAACATATCAGTCTTAATGCCGATAATATCGAAGAGCTATTAAGAAGCTTTATTGATAACCTCGCAAAAGATGATGTTGCATGGATTTATATCGCAACCCAACAGCAAATATGCGATCAATTAAATATTTTACTTCCAATTTATCAGCACGCTCCTCAAACACTTCCATTATTTGGTATCCCCTTTGCTGTAAAAGATAATATTGATGTTGCTGGCTGGCAAACCACAGCAGCATGCCCAGCATTTACTTATTCTGCTCATGCTGATGCGACCGCTGTTACTAAACTTAAAGCAGCTGGCGCTATTGTTGTAGGAAAAACTAATCTCGACCAATTTGCCACGGGTTTGGTGGGGATACGCTCTCCTTATGGACAAGTCACTAACAGCTTTAACTCTGATTATGTGAGTGGCGGCTCTAGTTCAGGCTCTGCCTCTGTCGTTGCACGCGGCCTGGTACCCTTTTCCCTTGGAACCGATACTGCAGGATCTGGCCGAGTGCCAGCAGGTTTTAATAATATAGTCGGACTTAAACCTACCAAAGGCTGGCTGTCTGCCAAAGGTGTTGTTCCCGCCTGTCGTTTAAATGACACGATCTCTGTATTTTCCCTAACCGTGGAAGATGCATTTACTATCACTAGTTTGGCTGCGGGTTATGACGCTAGCGATGCCTACTCTCGGAGCAATCCACACACAGCTCCTGCAAGTATAAAAACCGCAGCAGATTTTGCTATTCCAGCTAATCCAGAATTTTTCAATGACCAACAAGCAGAGTTGGCATGGAATGCAGCGCTGGAACAACTGCAAGTGAGTGGTGCTAATTTGCACCCTATTGACTTCACCTCCTTTCATCAGCTGGCAGAACAGCTCTATTATGGCCCTTGGGTCGCCGAACGCACCGCAGCAATAGGTGAGATACTCAATCGTCCACAAGAGATGGATCCAGTAGTCTATGACATTGTGAGTAAAGGTCTGAATTACAGCGCCGTAGACGCTTATAACGCCGAATACTTACGCGCAGAGCTAGCTCGTCACATTCAGCAAACAATATCCGCTTTTGATGCACTAATAGTACCTACCTCTCCAACTATTCATACGTTAGAAGAGATGAAACAGCAGCCAATACAATACAACTCACAGTTCGGTACCTACACCAATTTCACTAATTTAGCCGATCTTTCCGCTCTAGCACTTCCTGCACCTTTCCGAACTGATGGTTTACCTGCCGGTATCACAGTAATTGCGCCAGCATGGTACGATCGTGCACTAGCAGAATTTGGCTTACGCTGGCAACAACAATTATCTTTACCACTCGGAGCCACTGGCAAGGCTCAACCAACTCAAAATGGTGTACTGCCTCCTTCAGAAAATCATATCAGAGTTGCTGTGGTAGGGGCACATCTCACAGGTATGCCACTTAATTTTCAACTCACCACTCGCCAAGCGGTATTGGTAGAAGAAACGACAACATCTAACCATTACCGATTGTTTGCACTACTCGATGGAACGGTCAAAAAACCCGGTCTACTACGCGATGAGCAGGGATCAGCTATTAGCGTTGAGCTTTGGGATATCCCTCTTGCACGTTTCGGCGAGTTTGTCAGTGAGATCCCTGCACCTCTTGGAATTGGCTCATTAACGCTATCAGATGGTCGCAGCGTTAAAGGCTTTATTTGTGAACCAAAAGTGCTGAAACATGCACTGGAGATCACTGAATTTGGCGGCTGGCGTAACTGGCTGGCAACACAAGGGAGTAATTAATCATGTTTAGCGCTGTTTTGATCGCCAATCGTGGCGAAATTGCCTGTCGTGCCATTCATACTCTTAAACGCCTTGGCGTAAAAAGTGTGGTAGTGTATTCAGATGCAGATCGGAATGCACAGCATGTTAAAGAAGCCGACGTAGCGATTGCATTAGGTGGAAATAAAGCGAGTGATAGCTATCTACGTATCGACAAAATTCTAGCAGCCGCGCAACAGAGTGGTGCTGAAGCTATCTGGCCGGGTTATGGTTTTCTCTCCGAAAGCCTGCCGTTTGCTGCTGCTTGTGAACAAGTAGGTATTACATTTGTTGGTCCTACGGCACAGCAAATTGCCGAATTTGGTCTCAAACATCGCGCCCGTGAATTGGCTGCAAGTGCAGGTGTACCAATGACACCTGGAACTGCATTGCTAAACTCTTTAGAAGACGCTTTAGTTGCAGCTGAAGATATTGGTTACCCTGTGATGCTAAAAAGTACAGCAGGAGGCGGAGGTATTGGGCTAAACCGTTGTGCAGATGCTGATGCACTGCTTAATGCTTGGGAAAGTGTGCGCCGCTTAGGAGAGCAATTTTTTAGTGACTCCGGCGTGTTTCTCGAACGCTGTATCGACCGTGCTCGCCATGTAGAAGTACAAATCTTTGGGGATGGTCATGGTAAGGTCATCGCTTTAGGCGAGCGTGATTGTTCACTGCAACGCCGTAATCAAAAAGTAGTCGAAGAAACGCCCGCGCCAGATTTACCACCAGCAACTCGTGAAGCACTACTGGCATCGGCTGTACGTCTTGGTGAATTAGTCAATTATCGTAGTGCGGGTACCGTAGAATACATCTACGACCGTGATAACGACGCATTTTATTTTTTGGAGGTTAACACTCGTTTACAGGTGGAGCACCCAGTAACCGAATTAGTTACTGGAATTGATCTTGTGGAATGCATGCTAAAGGTGGCTGCAGGCGAGAGTCTAGATTGGGCTCGAATGCAACAAGCACCACAAGGTGCCTCGATTGAAGTGCGTCTGTACGCAGAAGATCCACTGAAAAATTTCCAACCCAGCCCCGGTATATTGACTGCTGTTAGTTTCCCTGAGGATGTGCGTGTTGATGGCTGGGTTAATACTGGCACCGAAGTTTCGACCTACTACGATCCTATGGTCGCAAAATTGATTGTTCATGCAGATACCCGTGATGCTGCATTGGTAAAATTGCAGCAAGCACTAGCGGCGACACAATTGCATGGCATCGCCACCAATCTTGAATATTTACGCCAAATTGTGGCAACCGAATCTTTTACTACCGGCAAAGTATGGACGTGTTTTCTTGATAGTTTTACTCCATCCGCAAATATGATTGAAGTACTACAGCCAGGCACTTTCAGCAGCATTCAAGATTTTCCCGGACGGCTTGGATATTGGGATATTGGTGTTCCGCCATCTGGCCCAATAGATGATTTTGCTTTTCGTCTTGCCAACCGTATTGTAGGCAACCATGACAGTGCTGCTGGGCTGGAATTCACGTTGCAAGGACCCATACTGCGTTTTCATAGCGATGCGGTGATTGCTTTGACTGGTGCAGACTGTCCAGCGGATCTCGATGGTATTCCCATCAATTATTGGATGCCGCTCGCGGTCAAAGGTGGGCAAATACTTAGTTTAGGCCGTGTACAAAGTGGTTGTCGTACTTATTTGGCCGTTCGCAACGGCTTTGATGTCCCTGAATATTTAGGTAGCCGCTCTACCTTCTCTCTGGGTCAATTTGGTGGTCATGCTGGACGCATACTTCGAGTGGCGGATATGCTACCAATTTCACAACCTCAACTAGCCGCTTGCACAACACCAGCACCCATTAGCGAGCCACAAGCGATAGCTTCAGCGCTGATTCCCCACTATGGTCGCGAGTGGCACATCGGTGTACTCTACGGACCACATGGTGCACCTGATTTTTTCACTTCAGCTGCGATTGAGGAATTTTTTGCTAGCGACTGGCAAGTGCATTACAACTCTAACCGGTTAGGCGTACGATTAATTGGCCCGAAACCCGCTTGGGCACGAGCAAACGGTGGCGAAGCCGGATTACACCCTTCAAATGTTCATGACTGTGAATATGCCATTGGTGCGATCAACTTTACGGGTGACTTTCCTGTGATTCTGACACACGACGGTCCAAGCTTAGGAGGCTTTGTTTGCCCAGTAACCATTGCTAAAGCTGAACTATGGAAGGTTGGCCAAGTCAAACCTGGGGATAGCATTCGTTTTTATCCAATCAGCACAGAGCAAGCGGTCTCGCTTGAAAAAGCTCAATTACAAAGTATTGAAACTCTCCATACTGCACCAATTACCTGTTTTGATGTGCCTTCACTCGCCGCTACTGAGATTGGTTCTGCTACGTTATTAGCCGCTCTACCTGCAACTAAAGAAACACCAACTGCGGTATATCGTCAGGCCGGTGATAAATATGTACTGATTGAATATGGTGATAACCAATTGGATTTAGCGTTACGTTTGCGTGTCCATTTATTAATGAATGCATTACGTGAACGCGAAGTCGGCGGTGTCGAAGAACTCGCTCCTGGAGTACGCTCGCTACAAGTTCGTTATAACAGCCTGATTTTAAGCCAATCGCAACTGATATCGTTATTATTAGAGCTGGAAACTGGTTTGGGGAATGTTAATCACTTAAAAGTACCCTCTCGTATTGTTTGGTTGCCAATGGCATTTGAAGATAGCGCTACTCTCGACGCCGTAACACGTTACAAGGAAACAGTATGTGCTAATGCTCCTTGGTTACCCAATAACGTTGATTTTATTCAGCGAATTAATGGATTAGCCAGCCGTGAAGCCGTGCGCGATACCCTATTTGATGCTAGTTATCTGATCCTAGGCCTTGGTGATGTTTATCTTGGTGCACCTTGTGCCGTCCCCATTGATCCACGCCATCGTCTTTTAAGTTCCAAATACAGTCCTGCACGGACCTTTACTGCTGAAGGCACTGTCGGTATCGGCGGTATGTATATGTGTATCTACGGAATGGATTCTCCCGGTGGCTACCAGTTAGTTGGTCGAACTTTACCCATCTGGAACAAATATTTGAAAAACTCACAGTTCGAGTCTGACCAGCCTTGGCTACTGCAATTCTTCGATCAAGTGCGTTTTTATCCGGTGAGTGAATCAGAACTGACACAATTACGTGACGATTTTCGCGAAGGCCGTGCCCAAGTTCATATCGAAGAGACACTGTTTGATTTTGCTGAACATCAACAGTTCTTGGCAGAACATGCAGATTCCATCGCTGAATTTCGCAACCGTCAGTCTAAAGCCTTTGAGCAAGAAGTCGCCCTGTGGGAACAGGAAGAAACAGAAACTGTAAACGCTAACGAAGCAATTCATGCGATTAAAAATATCGATGAAAGTGCTCTACCTGTTTGTGCGGATATGAATGGTAATGTTTGGAAAGTATTAGTTCAACCTGCTGATATCGTCACTGCGGGTCAAACTCTGATCATCGTTGAAGCAATGAAGATGGAATTATCCATCGTGGCACCACAAGGTGGCACAGTAAAACGCATTACCTGTCAGGCAGGCCGTTCGGTGAGTCCGGGTGATAATTTACTGTGGCTGGAATAAGAAGGAAGAGGAAGTTCCATGATGACAAGCATACAACGCAGCAAAGTTCGTCCAGAAGCCTTGACAGAGAAAGTCTACCAAGCTCTGAAGAACGATATTTTCGAATTACGTCTGATGCCCGTGATCGTTTTAGCAAGAGCGAAATTACCGAACGAATGTTACATCAAGCAAGGCTTCAGCTTACCCAATAACTACAGTTAGCATATTAGGGGATTAAATGATTAAAAGACGTTCGTTAATTAAGGCCTTTGTTGTTTCCGCGGCGATTGCCGGTATAGGTTTTTCATTTACTGTTCAGGCCGCTGATACCATTAAAGTTGGGATCCTTCATTCTCTGTCTGGCACAATGGCGATTTCAGAGACGCCGTTGAAAGATGTAGCACTGATGACCATTGATGAAATTAACGCTAAAGGTGGCGTACTAGGTAAAAAATTGGAGCCAGTCGTCGTTGATCCAGCCTCCAATTGGCCTCTATTTACAGAGAAAGCACGCCAGTTACTGACCCAGGATAAAGTTTCAGTCGTATTTGGTGCTTGGACATCAGTATCCCGTAAGTCTGTGCTACCCGTGTTTGAAGAACTGAACGGTCTTTTATTTTACCCAGTACAATATGAAGGTGAGGAAATGTCTCCCAATGTATTTTACACCGGTGCGGCACCTAACCAACAAGCGATCCCTGCAGTGCAATACCTGATGAGTGAAGACGGTGGAAGTGCTAAACGTTTCTTCTTGCTAGGTACCGACTACGTTTATCCACGTACGACTAATAAGATCTTGCGTTCTTTTTTACATTCAAAAGGAATAGAAGATAAAGATATTCAAGAGGTGTATACACCTTTTGGTTATAGCGATTACCAAACTATTGTCTCCAATATTAAGAAATTCTCTGCCTGAGGTAAAACAGCGGTGATCTCGACCATAAATGGTGACTCTAACGTTCCCTTCTACAAAGAGCTAACCAATCAGGGAATTAACGCCACCGACATTCCCGTTATTGCCTTCTCGGTTGGTGAAGAAGAATTACGCGGCATTGATACGAAGCAATTAGCAGGACAACTCGCGGCTTGGAACTACTTTGAATCCGTAGATAATCCAATCAATAAACAGTTTGTTGAGGATTATCGCGCTTACGCCAAAGCACATAAATTACCTAATGCAAGCACTGTGGTCACTAACGACCCGATGGAAGCAACTTATGTTGGCATCCATATGTGGGCTCAGGCGGTAGAAAAAGCAGGTACCACTGATGTGGACAAAGTACGAACTGCAATGGCTGGACAAACATTTGCTGCGCCAAGTGGCTTTACACTTACCATGGATCCAACTAACCATCATCTGCATAAGCCTGTCATGATTGGTGAGGTGGAACCAAATGGTCAATTTAACGTAATTTGGCAGACCGATAAAGCAATACGGGCTCAACCATGGAGCCCGTATATCGAGGGTAATGACAAGAAGCCTGACTCCCCGATTAAAACCACTAACTAACCACCTCGACGGAGGTTACTTCAACCTCCGTTATTCTATTCTATGCATCGGAGTCGAAAAATGGCCTTACGAAACCTATTTCTCAGCTTACTGCTGATGCTACCTCTGTTTGCTGATGCAGGACCAGCGGCTGAATTTACAACAGCAAGCCGTACCCAACAGGCCGCACTACTCCAACAATGGGCAGCTGCACCTCAATCTAGTCGCCTACCGCTGTTAGAAGCATTGAGTGACGAAACAGTAGTTATTGACCAAAATCAGCAGCCCTTCAATCAACAGGGTGACCATATCTCTCCTCTCGATACTGCCAAATATCCGAATGGTGAAACCAAAAAACTGTTTATGAATAATAGGCTGCGAGTGTTGATTACCAGCGCCTTGGCAGCCCAGCAGTTAATTAGCGATAACCCAGCCATACGCTTACAAGCAGCAAGCAAGTTACAACGTAACGTTATGATAGAACAATTACCGTTCATTGAACAACGCCTTAATGATGAGAACGATACTGAGGTACATGCCATGTTGGCGATTGCTGCTGCAAACCTGCAGCTTGCTAGCAGTGATGCTCAAATACGGCTAAAAGCGGTCAAACTACTGGGGGCATCCGATAATCCCAATAGTCAGGTAAAGCTTCAACAGCTTACTCACATCGATAATGAGCCTGATGCACAAGTACGGGCTTCAGCAGCGGAGAGCCTGCAACAAATCGAACGTCGCCTGGTATGGGGTGATCTACTTGGTCAAGCATTTAGCGGCATATCATTGGGATCAATCCTGCTTCTGGCGGCCCTAGGATTGGCGATTACGTACGGATTACTTGGTGTTATTAATATGGCACACGGTGAAATGCTCATGCTAGGAGCTTATGCGACCTGGCTAGTTCAAAATTTATTCCAGCAATTTGCCCCCCAATGGCTGGACTGGTATCCGCTTCTAGCATTACCAGTCGCTTTTTTAATTACCGCCATGATAGGCATGCTATTAGAACGCACTATAATTCGTCATTTGTATGGACGTCCACTTGAAACATTACTTGCCACTTGGGGGATTAGCCTAATGCTAATTCAACTGGTACGTATGCTATTTGGAGCTCAGAACCTAGAGGTGTCTAACCCTAGGTGGCTTTCTGGTGGGCTGCAAGTATTACCCAATGTGGTTCTGCCTTATAACCGGATTGCAGTGATTTTGTTTGTATTTGCTGTACTAGGACTAACTTGGTTATTACTAAATAAAACGCGTATGGGACTGAGTTTGCGTGCGGTAACACAAAATCGTGCCATGGCCGACTGCTGTGGTGTTCCCACCGGACGTATTGACATGTTGGCATTTGGTTTAGGTTCCGGCATCGCGGGCCTCGGTGGTGTCGCACTTTCACAACTCAGTAACGTCGGTCCTGAGTTAGGTCAAGGATATATTATCGACTCGTTCCTCGTTGTGGTTCTAGGTGGTGTTGGCCAGTTAGCCGGCACTGTTGTTTCAGCCTTTAGCCTAGGGATCCTGAATAAAGTCCTTGAGCCCCAAGTGGGGGCAGTTCTGGGCAAAATTCTCATCTTAGTATTTATCGTGCTGTTTATTCAAAAACGGCCACAAGGCCTGTTTGCTGTCAAAGGGAGGGTTATTGACTAATGAGCCAGCCATTTACCTTAACTGTAATTCGTAAAGCACCGCACCTAGCCCTCAGTCTTGGTAGCATCATTACCCTGCTATTGTTGATAATGCCGTTCTTGGCCTTATTACCTGACAGTCATCCATTGGCTGTTTCAACCTACACACTGACATTAGTCGGCAAGATCCTCTGTTATGCCGTCGTCGCAGTAGCACTTGATCTGGTATGGGGTTACGCGGGATTACTATCCTTAGGTCATGGTCTATTTTTTGCTCTCGGTGGTTACGCCATGGGGATGTATCTTATGCGCCAAGCTGCGGGAGATGGCCTACCCGAATTTATGTCATTTCTATCATGGGATGAATTGCCTTGGTTCTGGGCAGGAACTCAACACTTCGCGTGGGCGCTCTGTTTAATTGTTTTAGTTCCGGGATTACTAGCATTGACCTTCGGTTTTTTTGCCTTTCGTTCAAAGATTAAAGGTGTCTATTTTTCAATCATGACTCAGGCTCTTACCTATGCTGGCATGTTATTACTGTTTCGCAACGAAACTGGCTTTGGTGGTAATAATGGCTTTACGGGTTTTACCACTCTACTTGGCTTTAATATCACGGCTACAGGTACCCGAATCAGCCTTTTTGTCGCGACAGTATTACTCCTTTTGGTTAGCTTAATTATTGGTTTTGCATTAGCACGCAGTAAGTTTGGTCGCGTGCTGACCGCAGTGCGTGATGCTGAAAATCGTCTGATGTTTTGTGGTTATGATCCTAAAGGTTTTAAATTATTTGTTTGGGTACTTTCTGCGGTGATATGTGGGCTCGCTGGAGCACTCTATGTTCCCCAAGTAGGCATCATCAATCCCAGTGAAATGTCCCCAACCAACTCAATTGAAGCTGCAATATGGGTAGCTTTAGGCGGTAGAGGTACTCTAATTGGTCCGTTATTTGGCGCAGCGATAGTTAATGGCGCTAAAAGCTGGTTTATAGTCGCCTTCCCAGAATATTGGCTATTTTTCCTCGGATTGATGTTTATTTTAGTCACGCTATTTTTACCGCGTGGGGTTATCGGCTTAGTGCGTCGGAGGGGAGATGACTGATCAACTCTTTACTAAAGTTCAACTAACTGATCGCTTTCGTGATCAAAGTGACCCTGTTCTACTGATCGAAAACATTAATGTCTCTTTCGATGGCTTTCGCGCACTAACTGATCTGTCACTACAAATTGGGGTTGGTGAATTACGCTGTATTATTGGACCCAATGGCGCAGGTAAAACTACGCTGATGGATGTGATAACGGGTAAGACACAGCCAGATACTGGCAGAGTCATTTTCGATCAAGATATCGATCTTACACGTCTATCGCCTGTCGATATTGCACGAGCTGGGATTGGTCGTAAATTCCAAAAACCCACGGTATTTGAGGCATTAACGGTATTTGAAAATCTTGAGATTGCGTTAAAGAATGATAAATCGGTATGGGGCAGCCTACGAGCTAAGCTCAATAGTGAGCAACGGGATCATATTGATGAAACACTCCAATTGCTAAGGCTTGGTAACGAGCGGCAGCGTAAAGCTGGTTTGCTTTCTCACGGGCAAAAACAATTTCTTGAAATTGGTATGTTGCTAGTACAGAAACCACATCTACTGTTGCTTGATGAGCCAGCGGCTGGCATGACTGATGCTGAAACCGAGTACACAGCGGAGCTCTTCCGAGGCCTAGCGGGTAAACATTCGTTAATGGTCGTGGAACACGATATGGGATTTGTAGAAATCATTGCAGATCACGTTACCGTACTACATCACGGTCAAGTGCTAGCTGAAGGTTCATTACGCCAAGTGCAAGCTGATGATCGCGTTATCGACGTTTATTTGGGGCGCTAATATGTTACAAGTTTCTGAACTAAATCAATATTATGGCGGTAGTCATATTCTTCGGGGTTTATCATTTGAAGTCAAAAAAGGTGAAGTCACCTGCTTACTCGGGCGAAATGGAGTGGGAAAAACGACCCTATTAAAATGCTTAATGGGTTTAATTCCCGCAAAATCAGGTGAGATACGTTGGCAGGATACAATTATTAATGGCTGTAAACCGCATCAACGGGTTAAGGCCGGTATCGCTTATGTTCCTCAAGGTCGAGAAATTTTCCCTCGTTTAACAGTTGAAGAAAACCTGCTTATGGGGCTAGCACGCTTCCCTAGTATACAAGCCAAAACTGTGCCTGAGGACATTTATCAGTTGTTTCCTGTACTACGAGAAATGAAAACGCTTCGTGGTGGTGATTTATCAGGCGGACAACAACAGCAATTAGCTATCGGGCGTGCCCTCGCCTGCAAACCAACATTATTGATCCTTGATGAACCTACTGAGGGAATACAACCTTCGGTAATTAAAGAAATTGGTGTAGTCATACAACAACTGGCACAACGTGGTGATATGGCCATTTTATTGGTTGAACAATTTTATGATTTCGCTGCTGAACTGGCTGATAGTTATTTAGTAATGTCACGAGGTGAAATAATACAAAAAGGATTGGGAAAAAATATGGATCATGAAGGTGTGAGAGGATTAGTTGCAATTTAAATTATCTAAAGTTACTTAATTTTGTTATTACTATCACATAGGCTAAGCTTAAATTTACCTACGTATTATCGCCAAATACAATAATACGGAAAAAGAGATATAGTGGATAAAATATGACACTTCTCGGTTTTATCGCAATAGCAGGGCTATTATTTTTATGCATGTCACTTGCATCTGGCTGGCTTAGTCGCGGGCCTTTTACTGAATTCAGTCTATATATAATCATTGGTATCATTTGTGGGCCATGGATTTTTGATTTCATTCGAATAGATATCATTGACAATGCCTCTTGGGTCGTTGGGATTACAGATATTGCCATGGCCGCATCGTTGTTTATCACTGGCCTAAAACTTCGTCAACCTTTTAGAAAGCAAGCTTGGCGAGTCGGTGCTCTATTGGCCTTTCCTGCCATGTTGATTACAGTACTGTCAATGACCTTGATAGCGCATTATCTAGTTGGGCTTTCATGGTCACTATCACTTGCATTCGGTGCAATCGTTGCACCAACAGCTCCCGTTTTGGCTAGCTTAATCTCAGTGAATAGCGCCAGAGATGAAGACGCTCTTCGTTCTTCCCTTTCAATTGAAGCTGGTCTTAATGACGGAGCCGCATTACCATTTTTATTGCTAGCCGTCCTGTTATACAACACAGAAGCAAATGAGTTGTCTTATTCACTCATTTTAAATTGGGGTATTATCGATGTTGTCTGGGCGCTAAGTGCAGGTCTACTGATCGGTTATCTATTAGGCTGGCTGTTTGGTATGTTAGCGACTTACATGCGACACAAGCATCAGGATACTGCACCCAATGATCTGATCGCGCTGGCCTTGATTGCACTTAGCTATTCCATGGCGGAATTTCTTGATGCCTCTGGCTTTCTTTCCGCATTTGCAGCCGGAGTAGGTTTGCGTAGTGCTGAAAAAAAATTAGTACAACGCATGCGCCTGATGGAACAACGGAACCCAAAGCGACTCAACCAGCTGAAGAGTTGGTGAATCCAAATATGCGCCACAACCCAGAAAGAAATGGTTCCTGCTAAATCGGCTGGATTCGTAGTTGGTGATGCACTCTCCTTTGGCGATACACTAGAAAGACTGTTCGCTGCAGGTATTATCGTTGTCTTAGGTATTACTCTGGCACAGCACTGGGATCCTATAGGTATCGGATTAGGATTAATTCTTTTTGTACTTATTCGGCCAGGGACCGTATATGTCGTCACGCTCCACGAAAAAATGCAAGGTTCGCGTCGGGCTCTCATTGGCTGGTTTGGCATTCGAGGTATTGGTAGCATTAATTATATTGCCTATGCCTACGCACATGGCCTTCAAAGTTCTGAGGCTGTCAGTATGATCAATATGTCGCTGACACTAGTTGTAACCAGTGTTTTATTGCATGGTGTTACACTTTCCCCTTTCATGCGTTTTTATCACGCAAAAAAACGTCACTAATTTGCTCTCGATCACGTATTCTAAGTACGTGAGTACATCATATAGCCTTTTATCACATAACCAATATCAATTAAGTAATCGATAAACTCTAAACTAAATTAATAACATAGCCTATTAAATCACTCTAATTTTTCAGAATTTGAATACTTGGGAACCTTCCAATTATTGTGTTCAATTCATTAAAAATGATATAGATGGTCCACTTTTTTGAATAATATACTTGCTAAGAATGTGGCGTTCATACATGGACTAAGTCATGCAAAAATCTTCCAATAACCTGACATCCCTGTCAATCAAGCTATCAATGATTATCACCAATACATAAAACTATAAATTATCACAACAATTAATATAATTGCCGCAATAATATATCCTTGATAGGTACGGGGTCCTTTCACTTTACTTTTTGAAGCTGGATCCTGACTAGGATTTATTTTTTTTCTGACATATCAACACCTCATTATAGTAATTTAAAATGTATGCTAATACCGATCAAAAATTGCAATTCATCATGATCAATTTTTGCGCAATGGAGGTCAAGGCTGCATCTTTTAACAGTCAATGATAATTATTGTAAATACGCTACCATTCTTATTCAAATAAGCCTTCAACATATAATTTTAGACTGATTTTTAGCCATCACTTACTAAAAACAATGATAAATGTATAATTAAGATAAATATAATTCATTTATATATTTTTATTGAAATAGCCAATAATGCTATTTTAATGATCGATATATCAGACAAAAAACAATACAAACAAGAAATAACTAATCTTGAAATCTGAGTCTAACCGCTGTCAATTGATCATAAGACCGTCTTGCTCGATGTATGGCGCAGTGAATAACACATCGTATAGAGGCAACAAAGAAATGATCTAGATTGGCTGCCAATATGAGCCTAACTCAGCATTTCATTGCCTCTCATTCTTCTTTCTTGTAATCTTCACGTGTTTTTAATGTCAATGCAGGATGGATAATGACAGTACACGTTTCTAAAGACCCGTTACATGGGGTAACACTTGAGATGCAAGTCAATGCGCTCGTTGCACATTACGGTTGGGTTGAACTGAGTAATATTATTAAGATCAATTGTTTTAAAAGTGATCCTAGTGTCAAATCGAGTTTAAAGTTTCTTCGTAGAACGCCTTGGGCTCGTGCTGAGGTTGAGGCACTGTATCTTGATTCTCTTGAAGATATGATTACCGAAAAACCTAGTTCCCCGAGCTTTAATCCTTGGGGTAAACAACCGAAATAGATATTATTGGGGTTATTTAACCAAAGCCCCCATTTATTTCCCAGCTCCCAGTTAGCCGTTACTATTGCTTGATTAAAAAATATCAATTCTAAATAAAATAAAACGCTAAAAATAGTATATTTATTATTAACAATTATGCAAATACCTGACTAAACGCGATCTTTTTCATAATATAAAAACCTGATCCTTCCGTCGTGACCTTTTTTTAGACTAAATGTTATTAGCGTTCCTATTCAACCATTAAGAGATCGAAAAACGGATATTTCACAGCTAGCCACATGGTTCTATTAGAAAGTTTATTATGCATTAAAAAAGAAGATACAATATATTAAAATGAAATAATTCATATTTTTGAGCAATATATATGGCTTGTTAACTAAGGGATTTCGAGATGTTAATTAATGCAGATGGTATCTAAAACCTGTAATACAAACCGGATATGATTATAACTCGCCACCATGAGATTTATTGAACAGATACTAAAAAATACTATCAAAACAGCCTGATGAATACAGGCTGTTTTGATATACAATATTACTTTTCTTTTTTCGTCATTACCATTGCCAAGATTAATAATAGAATCAAAAAGACTGATAATCCTAATAATAATGAATAAAATCCATTCCACTGGTATTTCTCAATAACGATTGATAATGGATATCCGGCAATAGAAGCGCCGATATAAGCAAATAAGCTAACAAAGCCAGTAGATGCCCCTGCTGCATTTTTATGTGAATTTTCAGCAGCCGCCATTGCAATTAGGAATTGTGGACCAAAAATAAAGAAGCCCGTCATAAAAAATAAGAATGAAAAGACATAGGTATTATCAACTGGAACTGCCCACAAGCAGAATGAGGATATTATAATACCCATCGCATAGATAACGTTCATCTGTGCACGGTTACCTTTAAATATTAAATCTGAGCCCCAACCTGCAACAATAGCACCAAAAAAACCACCAATTTCAAACATCATTACAACGGCGTTAGCAGAAAGTAAATTAAAAGCATGCGCTTCGATGAGATATAAATTAGCCCAATCGTTGATACCTGTTCTTACAATATAAATAACAGCATATGAAATCGCTAAAACCCATAATATTTTATTTTTAAAGATATATTGATTAAGTATTTCACGTAACGGTAGGCCCGCACCTTTTTCTTCGTATTTTATTTCTTCTAAATCATTACGCCACTCACCTACTGTCGGTAAGCCCATAGTTCGTGGCCTATCACGAAGAAAGATACACAAGCCAATACCAATAATAATCGCGATAATACCAGGAATGATCATTCCATATCGCCAGCCTAATGCTAATGCGACACCACCTGATAATATTGGAATAATCGCACCACCAATATTATGTGATGTATTCCAAATCGCCCACCATAGGCCACGTTCATTACGTGAGTACCAAGTGTTCAGTATTTTTGCACAGGGAGGCCATCCCCAACCTTGGAAAAATGCGTTTACCATCCATAAAAAAATGAACATGCTAATCGATGAACTTAATCCAAATAAAATATTAACAACACCAGTAGCGATTAGCCCAATACCCATAAAATAGCGTGGATTAGATCTGTCACCTACAATTCCGGATATGAATTTGGATGCACCATAGGTTAAATAAAACGCGGTACCGACCATTCCAATATCTGCTTTTGTTATTCCAAGATCACTCAACATCTCAGGCATGACAAAGTTAAAACTTTTACGCGTAAAGTAAAAAATTGCATATCCGATATAACTAACGATCATTAAATGCATACGCCAGTATTTATATTTTGAATCAATCTCTGATTTTGACATTGTAATTGGTATGTCAGGTTGTTCTTTAAATATTGACATTTGTAACCTTATTGTAAATTTAAGTCAACAGACCGTTAAGATTATAACATTCCATTAACACTTACAACTCTAATTATGAGCTAATAATGTGAATAGATAGCAAAAATAGACCCCAATATCCGATAAGCTAGCCATAGGCTAAATTTATTTAATTACCAAGAGGTTTATATGAACATAAAACGATTGATTTCCGTAGATTAATCAGAATATTATCCATACTAAATTCAAATATAAATTATGGATAATCACCCTGTAAATATTAGAGCTCCAATAATATTTGCATAAACCATTGCTTGTTGTATTAATCCTGTGGCGTCGCTATCTTCAATTGATAGCGCTCCAATTAATACAGCTGGTAGATTGTTCATTATCGATGATAAAAAAACATGATAAATCCAGCTCCTAATGTTGCGATCCAAAGGCCTTTATCAGCGAGATAATTCAGAATCTCTGAAAAGTAGTTTGTTAATCCCGCATTTCTTAGCCCATAGACAACCAGATACATGCATAATGAAAAAATAACGATCTACCATGGGGCACCACGTAATACTTTTTCGGTATTAATCACTTTACCTTTCGCCACAATTAGCCAGAGTATGAACGCTGCAATTGCACTAACTGGGATCCCTAAAGGCTCTAAAGCAAAAAAAACAATAAGCAATAGCACTAAAATAAACCATGCGGCTTTGAATATAGTTAGATTTTTAATCGCTAATACGGGGTGACTTAACGTTGAAGTGTCATATTGCTGACGTATATCTTTACGGAAAAACCAATGTAATTTATCCCGACCTTTTCAAAAGTTAAATTATGTCTCATCACATCACTGAGTATTTTAAATAGTTGTAATGTCTCATTCATGGAGATCGGGTTAGTAAGGGGGGAATGATTGATAGTAATGGCGATAATGATAAATGCGATGAGAAACGAAAGAACAAATTAATAAATATAAGCATCCTTTCATCTAAATATTGTACGGCGGTTCTTGGGTGACTACCGTACAATTCGGCTCTATTATTTCATGACCATTAAGCGAATTGCTTAATTTCAGTGATCAGCTCATCAATATTCTCTATCTGATTTGCACTTAAAATTAATTGACGACCTAGGTGAATTGCATGACGAGCGCATTCATGGCGAGTATCTTTATCTGAAATATTTTCTAAATCAATCACATGTGATAAGCCCACGGTACGACGAATTAATTCAGTGCCACAAAAACCAATGCTATCCAACAATATTTTCTGTAAAAAAGTCTCAACATAACCACTAGATGATAATGCGATATCGCGTGTTTTAGTTTTGGCTAATTTCGTAAATAACGTTGAAAAATGGAACCATAAATCACGAATATCATTTAAACGCTGTTCTTGCGCTTTCACAGCTTCGCGAGCAGGTAATAGACCTGTGGTACCACAGTAATTAAGTAATAAATTTCCGATTGCCGTACCGAAATCGAAGCCGATTGGCCCAAAATAGCCAAATTCTGCATCAATCACTTTCAAGCTGTCATCCGCAACGAAAATTGACCCACTGTGAATATCACCATGTAAGAGGGCTTCTGCATGAGAAAAGAAACGATGCTTAAGTGCAGCAACCGCAATTTTTAATTCATGATCATTTCTTAATTTCTCAACATCATTTTCTAATGCCGCCGCGTAACTGTTACGCTCATGGACAATATACGGATCATTAAAAAACAGATCTTCCGTGATTTCACACATTTCTGGATTAATAAATTGTGCCACCAGCGCTTTCTTCTTGTGGGGCGCCAAATAAAAATCGGAAGTATGAAATAGTGTCTCAGCTAAATATTTTCCAAGCTGCTGTGATGCTTGCGGATAATGTTTTCCCTGAAAGAGACCATTGCGCCATATTTGATGTGAGGAGAGATCTTCCATCACCATTACAGCCAATTCAGCATCATAATGATGAATTTTAACTGTATGTTGTGGGCAGTGTTTATAGTGTTCAATCAGTGTTTGTGCTTCTAAGCGAGCACGATCCAATGTTAATGGCCAGGACTCACCAACACAGCGGACATACGGTAGTGCTTGTTTTACAATAATGCGGCTATTATTTTGTTCATCACGAATTTTAAACACTAGATTTAGGTTGCCATCGCCAATTTCGTCTGCAGAGACTAATACTGAAGGATCTTCAAGCCCACCATGTTTTTTAGCGTAAGCAATCGCGTCATTTGCTGTGAATGTTTGGTAGTGCGACATAGATATTAATCCCCTGCTCATGTATTTAACGTATTATTTAAACTTATGTCATATCAATCGAAATATCCGTAAAGATGTTTAGACGTCTAAACTGATTCTGTGTATATTGGCATAACTTCACCAAATAAAGCAATATGGATTTAACAATTATGCAATCATTTCAAACCACAAGCTTAAAAATCGAAAATAATCAATTGTGGATACTCGACCAACAAGCACTCCCACAAAAACAAATTTGGCTACTTGCAAATACGGTTGAACAGCTTGTCGATCATATTTGTACATTGCGAGTTCGTGGTGCACCGTTGATTGGTTTATCAGCGAGTTTATTGCTAGCACTATTAGCCGAAAAAGGTATTTCTCAGCCTAATTTATTGAAGGCATTAGAACAACTTCGCGCCTCACGTCCAACAGCAGTTAACTTAATGAATAATTTAGATTTTATGAAAAAAATGCTGCAGAAAGGTAATTTTGCAACAGCCCTGTCTGATGCCGCGTTATATCTGGTAGAAGAAGATAAAAAACTGTGTGAGGCCATTGCTCTGGCAGGAAATTCCCTAATCAAGCCAAATAGCCGAATTCTAACTCACTGCAATACGGGTGGATTAGCAACTGCTGGGATCGGTACTGCTTTAGGGGTTATTCGTCGTGGTATTGAAAGTGGTAAAATTGACCATGTTTGGGTTGATGAAACCCGACCTTTATTACAAGGTGGACGTTTAACTGCTTGGGAATTAGGTGAATTAAATATCCCGTATCAATTGATTTGTGACTCTATGGCTGCAAGTTTAATGGCTAAGGGCCTTGTCGATGCAGTCTGGGTTGGTGCAGATCGTATTGTTGCTAATGGTGACGTCGCGAATAAAATAGGAACCTATAGCTTAGCAGTGCTTGCCCATTATCATAAAATCCCTTTTTATGTTGCCGCCCCGAAAACAACACTAGATGCGGATTGTCTTAATGGCGATTTAATCCCAATTGAACAACGTGCTGTAAATGAAGTAATCGGTGTTTCTGGGCAATTCGGTACCGTTAATTGGGCTCCCGAAAATGCAAAAGTTTATAATCCTGCATTCGATGTCACTCCAGCGGCATTAATCAGTGCTTGGGTGTTAGATAGTGGTGTTATTACGCCAGAACAGGTTAAAAACGGAATATTTAACGCAGCATAATCGTGGTTTCTCTCTCAATATGTCTTATCTTCATTGAGAGAGAAATTATTAATATTCGTTAGTCTAAGCGTGGATAATTTTCAGCAATATTATCGCCTGTAAATTGTGCAATCCACCCTTCTGGATTATCAAAAATACGGATCGCAGTAAAATGTGGTTGTGATCCCATATCAAACCAGTGTGGAGTCCCTTCTGGGACAGAGATTAAATCATTTTTCTCACACAATACCTGATACACTTTGTCTCCAATGTGCAGGCAAAATAGCCCTGCTCCCTCAACAAAGAATCGAACCTCATCCTCACCATGGATATGTTCTGAGAGGAATTTAGTCCTTAATGCCTCTTTTTGCGGGTTATCAGCTCGCATGCTGATAACATCCCAACTTTGATAGCCTTTTTCAGCAACAAGTTTATCGATTGCATGTTGGTATGCATTAATCACCAACTCAGGCGTTGGATTGTTCCCTAAATTGCGATCAGCATTCCAGCGCTCAAAACGAACACCTTTAGCATTGAGTTGTTCACGAATTTTATCCGCATCATCACTGAACCAAAGCGGTTGTGTTGATTCATTTTCCGAGTAAATAGTCAGCGCGCTCATTAAACAATTTCCTCCAGTTTGATTTCATCAAATAAGTGAACCTGATGATGGGTACTAATTGTGTCTGCATCGTTACGGATCAGTTGAATGGTATGCCAACCTGCGGCTTTTGCTGCATCAAGCTCTTGGTATATATCCGATAAAAATAATAATTCAGTCGCGGGAATACCAATATCATCAGCGATGTTACGGTAAGATTGTTCTTCTCTTTTCGCGCCTACACGCGTGTCAAAATATCCGGTAAATAGTGGTGTCAAATCCCCTTCATCACTATAACCGAACAATAATTTTTGGGCATCAACGGAGCCCGAAGAGTAAATATAAAGGTCAATATTTTGTGCTTTCCAGTTTAAAAAAGCCGGTAAAACATCAATATACAGATGCCCCGTAAAATCACCTTTTACATAGCCTTCACACCAAATAATACCTTGAAGCGTTTTTAATGAAGTAGATTTTTTATCTTCATCCATAAAACGTAATAAAGCTTCAATTAATTGTTCCGTATTTGCATTCGGCTGTTCAATTTCTTTTCTTAATTCATCGAGTGCTTCGTTTACTGCTTTATCATTTTGATGCTGAACAATAAAATCTGGAAAGCGCTCGCGTGCATAAGGAAATAGGATGTTATGGACAAAGCGGATATCTGTTGTTGTTCCTTCAATGTCAGTCACAATAGCACGGATCATAGTCTCTCCAGCAGCCTACGCTGCATTTCACATTCAAATAAAAACTCTAGCCCTTCCAAATGACGAGCAGCTTCCTGGATAGTATTACCCCAACAGGTTAACCCGTGACCTCTTAATAGAAAGCCATAACGCAAAGGATTTTGTACCGCATACTCTTCTATACGATGGGCTAAAGCATCAATATCTTGGTCATTATCAAAAATAGGAATGATCACTTCATCTAAATGGCTTATTTGCCCACTTAACGATTTTTGCATCTCATAACCCGTAAGAACTAATTTATCGGTTTTAATGACTCTCGATAAAATCGTCGCATTCGATGTATGTACATGTAACACTGAAGATGCCTGTGGAAATAAACGATAAACAAGTGTGTGCAAAGCAGTTTCCGCTGAAGGCTTACGACCTGATGGCACATGATTAGCTTTGATATCAACCTGTAAAAAATCTTCTGTTGTGAGGCTTCCTTTATCTTTTCCTGATTCGCTCAGCCAACACCATTTCTCATCTTCGCGTACTGACATATTACCACCAGTGGCTGGCGCCCAACCCTTATTCCCAATCCAGTGACACGTCTGCGCCAAGATTTCGAGTTGTTGAAGTTCTATCATGGTGTTCCTTAAGATTTCTTATTTTCTAGTTATGCACTAATGGTAAACGCATCTTTCACAAAAAAAATTGCCATCTAAACATCTAAACATCTAAACATCTAAACATCTAAACATCTAAACATCTTTATCGCCAGATACTAGCATCATGAATTATTTGCAGCAATATAAAAATTAAAGTGATACGACTCTTCTATACAAATGCGAAACAAACATTTTACTCACGTTAAAGCAACTTCAACACATTGATATTAACATTAATTTCAAATCTAATTATTTAACATGAATTTATTTCATCATTGATGAGAATAGTTTTGATGGATTATTTTTATCTTTATGCTACACCTAGCCATCTAGACGGCTAATCAAAAATAATTCATGATGATTAAAATAACACCGTTTGAGAAAAGTAATAACGAATCAATATATTAGAGGTGTTTGTAACATGACTGCAAATCGACTTGATATGCACAATATCAACTTAGCCTTCTCAGGATTTCAGGCATTATCCAATGTCGATTTTACGCTTTATGGTGGCTCTGTACATGCATTGACCGGCGCAAATGGCGCCGGTAAATCAACATTAATGGCTGTGTTGTGCGGAACGCATCGTCATTATGATGGCGAAATAACCATTAATAATGAGGCTATCTCAATTCGTAGACCTCTTGATGCAAAAAAATTAGGTATACATCTGGTACAGCAAGAAGTGGACGTTGCTCTTATACCGGGGTTAAGCATCGCTGAAAATATTATGCTTGATAAGTTATCTGAGCCAGGCCATTGCTATCGTTGGAAAGAGATTTATCAACAATCTCGTGCCACCCTTGCTCAATTAGATGTCACTTTCGATTTAAAGCGCTCAATTGATAGCTGCACATTGGCAGAAAAACAACAGATATTACTTGCACGTGCACTTTCTCACCATTGTAGATTCTTAATTCTTGATGAGCCAACTGCACCACTGGATCAACATGAAAGTGAACGTTTATTTACGGTAGTCAGGCGCTTACAGAAGCAAGATATTGGTATTGTTTTTATCTCTCATCGTATTCATGAATTGAAAGCAATATGCGATACCTTAACTGTACTAAGAGATGGCAAATTAATCGAATCAGGATCAATGGCGGATTTGAGTGGTGAAAAGATTGTGGAAAAGATGCTCGGCCATGAGCTTAGTGATATCTATCCACCTCGACGTGCTGCTCACAGTGATGAGGTTCTTTTAAGTATCAATGGATTGCACGATGACAATTTGCTACATGACATCTCACTTAAACTGCATAAAGGTGAAATTTTAGGGATCGCTGGATTAGCGGGAGCAGGTAAAACAGAGCTATGTAAAGCCCTGTTTGGCGCAACTCAATGTCGAGTCGAAAAAGGAACCTTAAACAATCAAGCTTGGAAACCACGCAATCCAGCTGACTCCGTGGTTCATGGATTGGCATTAGTGCCAGAAGAACGTCGTAAAGAAGGCATTTTTATTGATGAGTCTATCAATATGAATTTAGCTGTCTGTGCAGATAACATTTTGTCACGCTGGGGTTTTTTTAAGCGTCGCCAAGCATGGCAATGGGCACAAAAGATGATTACACGCGTTGGCGTGCGTACCACTGGACCGGATCAAATACTGCGTCGGTTGTCAGGGGGGAATCAACAGAAAGTGGCGATGGGTAAATGGTTACAGGGTCACGCAACAGTGATGATTTTTGATGAACCAACCAAGGGAGTTGATGTAAAAGCAAAAACAGAATTATTCCAAATAATTGATGGTTTAGCCCGAGAAGGAAAAGGCATTATTTATGCGTCCGGTGAATTCTCAGAACTAGTTGGGCTATGTGACCGTATTTGTGTGTTATGGGATGGACGTATCGTGGCAGAAATCAACGGCGAGGATGCGCGAGAAGAGTCATTACTTTATTATTCAACGGGAGGAACAGCAGCATGAGCAAAGCTCTTACAGTAAATGCGACTCTGTCTTATCGTCAGCGAATTTTTGATTTTCTTTATAAATGGGGCATGTTACTCACGGTTGTTGCATTATTCGTAATTTTTGGTGTGGTATCAGATAACTTTTTAGATCCATTTAACATTATCAACATATTACGTTCTAGCGCGATTGTAACGGTAATTGCGATTGGCGTTTCGATTTCACTCACTGTAGGTGGTTTTGACCTGTCGGTTGGAGCAACTGCCTCTTTGGCAAATGCACTCGTTATTTCGATGTTTGTTTGGCATGGATTAGATACCACACAGGCTATTCTACTGACATTAGTGTTGTGTTCACTCGTTGGAGTGTTTAACGCATTTCTTATTGTCGTACTGAAAATTCCCGATATGTTAGCCACACTTGGCAGCATGTTTGTGATCCAAGGTGTTGCTATGACTTATAGCGGTGGTGGATCCATTACAGAAAATATGATATTGCCAGATGGTGACATGGCTGAGGGCACTATTCCGGCAACATTCAGCTTACTAGGACAAGTACCAACTATCGTTATCATTATGATTGTTATCACTATAATTGCACAGGTTGGCCTGTCATTAACCAAACATGGTCGGCGCATGTACGCGATTGGAGGTAACCATGAAGCAGCACGTTTATCTGGGATCAGAACCACCCGTTATAAAGTCATTGCCTACGTAATTGCATCTCTATTAGCTGGACTGGGTGGTATTTTATTAGCATCGAGAATTGGTTCCTCGCAGGTCAACGCAGGTGGTGGTTACCTGATGGATTCTGTTGCAGCTGCATGGATCGGTTTTTCACTCGCCGGTTCAGGTAAACCAAATGCATTAGGTACTCTAGTTGGCGCGATCCTATTAGGCGTATTACAAAATGGGCTTGTCATGATTTCAGTTCCGTATTACGCCATGGACATCATTAAAGGACTGGTACTCGCTGCGGCGCTTGCCATTACCTATATACAAAAACGTTAAATAAACAGGAATAATAATGAAAAAAATCACGCTATCACTACTTTTATTCTGGTTGTTTAGCACCCTACCGAGTCATGCAGCGACTCAAACTGATATTCCTGCCGCTATTGCGAATCATGATGGACAAATTCGTGTGGCTATTATTCGTAACTTAGGTTCCGATGACAACACCACGCAATTTGTTTCCGGTGCAATTCAAGAAGGTAAAAAGCTGGGATTTAAAGTCAATACCTTCTTAAGTAATGGTGATGATGCGAAATTCCAAGATTTCGTCAACCAAGCTATCAGTCAAAAATATGACGGAATTATTCTCTCTCAAGGTCGTGACCCTTACTCAACGGCCCTAGTAAAAAAAGCACGTGATGCAGGTATTGCCGTTTCGGTATTTGATACCGCCATCAATGGTGATATTCCCGGCCTAACAGTCACACAGCAAGATGATGCTTCACTGACCAATCTTTCTTTTGGTGAATTGGTTAAAGATTTTAACGGCAATGCGAAGATTGTGAAATTATGGATTGCAGGCTTCCCACCAATGGATCGTCGACAAGAAGCCTATCAAGAAATTTTAAAAGTAAACCCAGATATCAAAGAATTAGAATCAATTGGTGCAGTATCCTCTGATGTCCAAGGTGACACGGCCAATAAAGTCGGCGCGATACTGGCGAAATATCCAAAAGGTGAAATCGATGCTATTTGGGGAACATGGGATGCTTTCAGCCAAGGTGCTTATAAAGCGCTAAAAGAAAATGGCCGAACTGAAATTAAACTTTACAGTATTGATATTTCAAACCAAGACCTGCAATTAATGCGTGAAGCGGGTAGCCCTTGGAAAGTCAGTGTGGCTGTTGATCCTAAAACCATTGGTGCAGTCAACCTACGCTTAATTGCGCACAAAATTGCTGGCGAACCAACACCGGCAACTTATGATTTTAAAGCAGCATCGATTCCACAAGCACTATTAGTGGCGCAATCAGGCCCAGTTAATGTTTCATCACTAAGTAAAATCATTCCGGGTTGGGGACAATCTGACGATTTTATTGCACCATGGTTTGCAACATTAGAAGCTAAAAACAAATAAGGAAGTCACAATATGGCAATTGAACTACCTACTCCTGATTATAGCCGTAATATGCGATTAATCGGTCACAGTGATCAGGGGGGGCGACCTGATGGTGTGCAAGTTATGGTGCATCGTGGATTTGCCTATATCGGCCATATGGTATCGAAAGGGTTTTCAATTGTTGATGTCCGAGACCCAAAAAACCCACGTGCTGCGGGATATATTCCCGCACCACTGGGAACATGGAATGTGCATTTACAAGTACATGATGATTTATTACTAGTAATTAATGCGCGCGATCTATTTGCTGACACACGTTTTGCTGATAAAAAAGTTTATTACACCCGTTCTGTTGGTGATACGGTTAGCGATGTTCAAGATAGAGGTTGGAGTGCAGGACTCCGTATTTTTGACATCTCGATACCGGAAAAGCCAAAAGAAATCAGCTTCCTGCCTGTCAATGGTATTGGTATTCATCGCATCTGGTATGTGGGTGGCCGTTGGGCCTATGTGTCAGCCTTAGTTGATGGCTTTACTGATTATATTCTGCTGACAATTGATTTGGCTGATCCCCTTAAACCTAAAATTTTAGGGCGCTGGTGGTTACCGGGTATGAATAAAGCTGAAGGTGAAACGCCTGATTGGCCAGAAGATAAACGCTATGCATTACACCACGCGATTATTAGTGGTGACACTGCTTATGCGAGCTGGCGTGATGGAGGACTGACTATTTTAGATGTGAAAAATAGAACGCAGCCAGAGCTTATCAGCCACCGTAACTGGAGCCCACCTTTTGGCTGCGGCACCCATACTGCTTTGCCATTGCCAGATAGAGACTTGCTAGTGGTATTGGATGAGGCGGTTCTTGACAACCAAGAAGATGGTGAAAAACTAATATGGTTATTTGATATTCGCGATCCTGCAAACCCAATCAGTATTTCCACTTTCCCGCAGCCAAATGAAGTGGATTATGTCGCTAAAGGTGCGCATTTTGCGCCCGCATAACTTACATGAAAATCGTCCCGGTAGCTTTATTAGCTCCACATTGATTTTTGCAACGTATCAAAACGCGGGTGTGCGTGCCTATGATATTTCCAATCCTTATCAACCCATTGAAACGGGTGCATTGGTTCCTGCTTCACCGATAAAAATGATGGACACTCGCCCGAATAGGCCGCAAATCATCCAGTCATGTGATGTTTTTGTTGATGCACAAGGTATTATTTATAGCACAGACTACAATGGTGGTTTGTCGATAATTGAGTATTTAGGATAGTTTGAAAATTTTGTTGCGAAGACAGCGATCTTAAATTAAGAGCGCTGTCTTAATATTAAGATTAATCCTCATACACTTCTCTTTCTCTTCAGTATATTCCCTAAAACCACCTTTTATTGACTCTTTTTTTCATTTCCAGTTAAATACTAATTTTTTTACTCTAAATATACTTCATTATAATTTTTCATATATTGTTCTGCGCAACTAAATCAGGACACTTTTCTTAAGGAATTTTGTTCATACTCAATTGGGGACAGATCACCGTTGGCAGTATGAAACCTTTCTAGGTTGTAATAGCGCATATACGCGATAACATCTTCTTTCATCTGTTTCCGAGTCGGCTGAGGGATTTTCAGTACCCAATCGTGTTTTAAACTGCCAAAAAATCGTTCTACAACGGCGTTATCCCAACAGGCTCCAACATCACCCATGCTTGCCCTAATACCATAGCTTGTTAGCAAGCGGCGATATCGCTTACTCGTATATTGAGAGCCTCTATCACTATGAAAGACTAAGCCTTTTTCGGGCTGGCGTAAGTTATACGCTTTCATCAAGGCTTTACTGACTAAATCTGCCGTCATTCGTTTATCGATATGCCAACCCACAATACGGCGTGAGTATAAGTCCATCACGATGGCTAAATACATCCAGCCTTCCCCTGTTTTTAAATAGGTCACATCACCCGCCCACACTTCGTTAGGTGCGTGAGGATTAAAATTTTGATTGAGCAAATTATCGGCTACGGCATCACTGTGTTTGCGTTTTGTGGTGACTTTGTAAGCAACGCGCTGAGTGACGACTAGGCCAAGCTGAGCCATTAGCTTTTGAACGCCATAAGCACTCACGCTAAAGCCCTCTTTGCATAACCGTTTACGTAACGTTCTATAACCTAAGCTATTTCGACTCTGTTCAAAGATAGCTTTGGCTCTGCGGTACAGGCTAAGTTGTTCTGCGGTGATCAATTTTGCTGGGCGTTTAAGCCAAGCATAGTAGGCAGAACGACTTATTTTCATTAACTTGCAGAGCTTCAGCACGGGAAACTGTGAAGATAATTGCTTAATCGTTTTAAACGCTACTTGGTTTCCTTTAGCAGGAGGGCGCTGGCTTTTTTTAGGATCTCTTTCTCCATCCTAAGTTCTTTATTTTCTTTTCGAAGCCTTAATAGCTCAGTTCTCTCATCGGCATTCAAGCTGCTACCGGATTGTTCAGCATCGAATTTTGCTTTCCAGTTATAAAGTAATTTATCGGTGATCCCTAATGAAGCTGCCGCTTTTGGGACGCTATAACCTTGTTCGGTGACTAATGCGACCGCTTCTTGCTTAAACTCAGTAGTGTAAAACCTGTTTGTTCGTTTTTTCATTTAACACCTCAATAATTGGATTATATTCCATTATTAAAGTGTCCTGTTTGATTAAAGCAGATCATATTTATATTAAAAGCCAACAATTAAGTTGGCTTTTTAATTAAATTTAAATCCGATTGATTAAGATTTTAGGAAGTTATAGATATCCTGATTGTTAGAGTAAATAATTCCTGTACTTAAAATATCAACGACCTGTAAAGTTTCGTTAATTTTAGTTTCACTAATTTGATGGGTATTAGCTATTATTAAAAAATGCTCGACAAGTAGAGTATCATGTTTGAATTTGGCAATACCAATTAACGCTAGTATTTTAATTTCTTTCTCTATAAATTTTGGTTCCAATTGTTGATTGATAAAATTTAATGTTTTTGTCGAAGTATAGGTTTTTAATGGGCTATTGATATTATCATTTAACTTTAATTCGGGTGTTAACTGCAAAAGCTGTTGACCTGCAATATTAACAACTCCGGTTAAATAAGATATTTCAGCAATTTCATCAAAAGATGCCCCATCATCTTCAGCAGCTTTTGCATGATGTAATAGGCAATGCTTACAATTTGTCGCTTGCGCAATTGCAACGGCTATAAGATGTTTATCTTTGCTAGTTATAGTGCCATCATCCCAACTATTAGTGGATAACACTCTGAAATTATTAGTCTGATATTGGGTTTTATCTAACGCTGCTACATTCTTAACGGTATTGACCATGAGCTTGCTACCTTCTGTAATTATAGGGTGACAGGTTTGTGCTGGGTTAAGCTTTCTACTTTATCCTTAGTATTTTTAGATATAGGATCGTTAGCTTTATAAGCTGCGACTAAACTAATTAAGCATAAAATCGAAATATACAATGCAACTAAATAAGGACTTTGGTCATTATATTTTAACAGTGCGATAGCGATAAATGGTGTTAACCCACCAGATAGCAATGTACCGACTTGATAACCAACAGAAACCCCACTATAGCGAACTTCAACAGGAAACTGCTCCGCAAACCAAGCAGCACCAATACTGTAAATTGCAGCATCAAATATTGCTAAGAATATCGCCATTACTACGGGTAGGAAAATTAAGTTTCCATTATCTAAAAAGTAAAAAAAAGGCCAGACAAACAGCCCTATACTGATTAATGAAAAGTAAGCCTGTTTTTTACGACCAATTCTATCCGATAATAATGCCCAGAAAGGCGTAGTAATCACAGATGTAGCAGATGCAATAATTATAGATGTCAAAACAACGCTTGTATCTAACGCTTTAATTTTTAAATAACTCAAAATGAATGTGGTGAGAATTGCGTACATAGCAGGTTGCGCAAGTCTTAAACCAATTGTAACTAATACCGCTTTCTTATGATGTTTCATCAATTCGATAATCGGGTATTTTTTAATTTTACCTGCTCTTTTTAATTCTAAAAACTCCTCTGATTCGCTGGTTTTTAAGCGAATTATTAAGCCAACTATGACTAGTGTGATGCTAATAAAGAATGGAATTCGCCATCCCCAAACCATAAAATCATCTTCGGACATACTTGATTTCACAATAAGAAATGCTGCAGAGGCAAGTAGCATACCTGTAGCAGAACCGATTTGCGTAAATGAACCAATGAAGCCTCTACGGTGTGGTTTTGTGTGCTCCACGGCAAGTAAAGCTGCACCGCCCCATTCAGCTCCACTCGCCAGCCCTTGTAATAAGCGAATAATAACCAATAACACAATGGCATAAATTCCTATTACATCAAAACTTGGTATTAGACCTGTAATAAATGTAGATACACCCATTAATAGTAATGAATAAACTAAAACCTTTTTCCTACCTATTTTATCTCCAACATGGCCTGCAATAAAACCTCCCAGAGGTCTGGCAAAAAAGCCAACACCATAGGCAGCAAATGAGGATAATAACGCGACTGTTGGATCCGTACTTTTAGAGAAAAAAGAGTTGAAAAAATAAGCGCAGAAGCAGTACTGTAAATATAAAAATCGTACCATTCTATAGCCGTTCCTATAAACGATGCTAATGCATATTTCTTTTCTTTTTTACTAATTTTATAATCGTTATCTTTAGCTGACATGAAATAATAACCCTGTGTTGAATAAGTTATCACATCCTATAACTAAAAATTACCCTATTTAAATATCCATTTCATCTATTTTATTACAATTAATTACATAATGAACATTTGAATTAAGTCGATGAAAATATAGCTTAAGTCACCATTTTGTTAAATTAATTAAAGGATTTAATCATCTAACTTTAATTATTAATATCTAACTCAGTCATTATTATCAACAGTTCTCCAATATTCTATTAATTGATTTTTATAGGGTGCATATTATAAATTAAACTACTTTTTTAATGTGTATAATGTCGCTAACTTAAATTAATTATGTGCAGCTATTAACTTTTAGCCGGAATAGTTGTTGATTACGCTCAACTATCTGAATCACCATCCTTACTATCACTCCGAGCTGCTATTTAGATAAGATTTTGTGATATTTTTCTGTCTGAATGTGGTATTTATAGAAATCAACCTTATTATAAATAAGATTAAAAGGTCTACAATTCGCCATTTATCTGATTCGATTGCACCAAGTAACCACATCATCACTTTTAAAAATATTGGACTAAATATGCCAGCTATTTATCTAGATTTTAACGCAATTACACCAATTCATCCTTTAGTGCAAAAAAACATTCAGTCATTTTTGGATTGCGTTTACGGTAACCCATCAAGTAACCATTGGGCGAGTAAAGATGCAAAATCTTACTTAAGTCGGGCTAGACGCCAAATTGCAGCTTTAATAGGTGCTGAACCTGATGAAATTATTTTTACCAGTGGTGGAACAGAATCAAATAACTTAGCGTTAAAAGGCCGTTTTTTTTCTTTATACAATCATAATCCTAATCAACATATTATTACTCAAGTTACTGAACATCCTTCTATTCTCCATCCCCTCGCTTTTCTTGAACGTTTAGGTGCCAGAGTTACTTATCTACCCGTAGATAGTACCGGCCGTGTTAACCCTGAAGATATTAAGAATGCAATAACCCTTAAAACCACGCTAATTAGTATCATGCATGCAAATAATGAAACGGGTACCCTTCAACCAATTGATGAAATTGGGTTAATAGCAAAGCAAAATAATATTTGCTTCCATACTGACGCCGCTCAATCGATTGGAAAAGTGCCAATTAATGTCAATAAAATGAATGTAGATTTGTTAAGTATAGCGGGTCACAAGGTATATGCTCCTAAAGGTATTGGTGCGCTCTATGTCCGTCGAGGTATAGCTTTAGAACCTATTAATCACGGTGCAGGCCATGAACAAGGTATCAGAGCTGGTACAGAAAGTATTTTACTTGCAACAGCGTTAGGCAGTGCTTGTGAGCTAGCCGAAAAAGAGCGCTATAACCATAATATTCGCTCTTTAAGAGATTATTTTTGGCAACAATTAAACGCTGTATTTGGTGATAATGTTGTATTAAACGGACATAGTATTGAACGTTTACCAAATACATTAAATGTAAGCTTCATCAATTGTATCGGCGCTAATTTATTAAATGAATTAGTCGATGTTGCAGCATCAACGGGTTCTGCTTGCCATGAAGGAAAAACGGCCATCTCACCTGTTTTGGCGGCAATGGGCGTTGACTCAAACATCGGGATGGGTGCTATCCGTTTTAGCCTCGGTCACGGAATCGAAAAAACAGATATTGATCAAGTTATAAATCAATTACGATACGTTATTTCTAATAGCCATCTTGCTTAGCTGAGGTTTTGTAATATTAAAATAATTATGTATTAGCATGGATTAGCTTCTATCCTTTCTCTCGCATAGATTAAATTAAAATGAATTACGTTAAGGTGGTAGTGTTAACGTCACTTTAACCATTTCATTTATTATGATTAGTTGTAATCTATAAACATCCAGCGTGAAGTAAATAGAATATAACAAAATTTCATCGCAGCGTGCCATCTAACCAACATAAGGGTATAGTAGTCATCCTTGTAACCTGAATTGATATCACAATTTTTATTATGGAACTAATCCCTTCTCCTCAAAATATCCGACAGATACTCTCTGAAGCAACACCATTAATTGATGTCCGTGCTCCTATTGAGTTTACTCAAGGATCAATGCCAGCTGCCTATAACATTCCCCTGATGAACGACGATGAACGAACGGCCGTTGGGATCTGTTATAAACAACAAGGTTCACAAAAAGCTGTTGAATTAGGTCATCAGTTGGTTGATGGTGATATCCGTGAAGAAAGGCTAGCTTCCTGGCGTGAAGCTTGTGCTCATTTTCCTCAAGGTTATATTTGCTGTGCTCGTGGAGGTATGCGTTCTCATATCGTGCAAAAATGGCTCCACGAAGTTGGCATCGATTACCCTTTAATTGTGGGGGGATATAAAGCGTTGCGACAAACTGCAATTGAGTCGACAAAAGAGTTAGTTCAGCGTCCTATGATCCTTATTGGTGGCTGCACTGGAAGTGGGAAAACGACAATGGTGCGTGAGTTATCCGATGGAATTGATCTTGAAGGAATAGCCCATCATAGAGGTTCTTCTTTTGGCAGCACTTTGCAGGCTCAGCCCTCTCAAGCAACATTTGAAAACTACCTTGCCGTCGAAATACTAAAAAAGGAACAGCAACATACCCGCTGGGTATTGGAGGATGAAGGTCGAGCAATTGGTTCCAATGGCATCCCTGACCCCTTGCGAGCGAAGATGGCGCAAGCATCATTAGTTGTTGTTGAAGATCCATTTGAACGACGGTTAGAGCGACTCCAAGAAGAGTATTTTGACCGTATGACGCATGATTTTTTAACCGTTTATGGTGAACAGCAAGGTTGGCAACGCTATAGCGAATACCTGCACCATGGCTTATCTGCTATTCGTCGCCGATTGGGATCACAACGTGCAACTGAATTAGCAGAATTACTGAATATCGCATTAGCAATTCAGAAAAGCAGTGGGTCTACAGACGCCCATTTTACTTGGCTATGTCCCCTGCTAAATGAATATTATGACCCAATGTATAATTACCAACTCGCCCAAAAGCAAGACAGAGTTATCTATCGTGGTAGCTATGAAGAAGTCATGCAATGGCTAAACAATAAATAATTTTTATTTGCTCAAGGTACTCATATAAGGTGTTTCTAGCGACACTGCCAATAATTGATTATCTTGCTGCATATAACGGTGTATCTTTGCATGAATCCATATGATTTGAATATGGCCAAAATACTCATTATTTCTTATTAAAATGTATATTGTAAGTGTAAGAAAAAATAATTTAAAATATTTAGAAACAAATAGAAAAAATTTAATTATATTAAAAATGATAGTTTTTAATTTTCATAACCTTGCCAGTGTAACCACTTAAACAAAATAACACATTTCTATATTAACGTCGTTCATTTGATATGGAAATTCACTCTATGAGCTAAGTAATTCTTTCTATATTTAGTTTTTTTTATCACTATTTATCAAACAACAAGTAACTATTAGTGCTATTTATGTTTTTACATTAGGATGTGTTAACTAGTAAATTTAATTATGAGCTTTTATTACCACCTAATTTACGAGTCATTATTCTAATTAGCATTATTAATTAAATATACGCTAGCATTTATTTTCATTTGTCTTATAATCATAAAACCTCATTGGTTCTTCTTTCTTTCATCATTAGGTTGGACCATAAAAAAGGCGGGATGTTTATCCCGCCTTTTTTTATTCATCAATCTATAAAAACTAGAATTGGTAGATTAATCCCAGACCAACAACGTTATCAGTATTAATACCTGAGTCGTTAGTAAAGTCATTATTTTTCAAAAGATTAATTTTATAATCAACAACTGCACTCATGTTTTTGTTGAAGTAGTAATAAGAACCTAAAGAAACATATTTAACGAGATCTTCGTTACCATATCCACCACGTAAGTCTTTACCTTTAGACTGAATATAAGCAACAGATGGTTTTAAGCCAAAATCAAATAAATATTGGCCAACTAATTCCACGTTTTGAGTTTTCTTAGCAATTGTATCATCTTCACCGAAGTGTGTTGTATTCCGTGTTTCACCATACATAGCTGCTAAGTAAAGGTTGTTGGCATCAAATTTACCACCAACGTTCCAAGCTTCGGCACGCTTACCTGTAGCATTTAGATTATTTGATGAGTATTCTTTTTGGACTGAAGTACGACTTGAGTTAGAGTAACCACCACCCAATGTTACACCCCAACCTAAATCATAAGCAGTTGAAAAACCGTAGCCGTCTCCGTTGTTTTTATAAACATCAGATGAGCCTGACTTATTGGTTTCGGTATTTTTACCTTGATATTGCAGCGCGAAGCTAAGACCATCAACATAACCGAAAAGATCATTATTACGATAAGTTAATAGGTTACGGTTACGTTCTGTCATATAAGTGTCAGTTTGTGCCATTGTATCGGCACCCCACAGCGGCAGGACGTCGGTCCATACGTTTGTGTCATAAATAACACCATAGTTACGGCCGTAATCAATTGAACCAAAGTCAGCAAACTTTAAACCAGCATATGCTAAGCGGTTTTTATTATCATTGTTATTTTCCGTTTTGTTTGTTTTGGTTTCCCACTCAAAACGGCCAAAACCAGTTAGCTGATCGGTAATTTGGGTATCACCTTTTAAGCCTAAACGCACGCGTGAATCATCACCGTCTTCACTATGTGTGCCATTACTACCTTTACCGTCAGCAAAATAATGGCGAACGTCAACTTTACCGTAAACATCTAATTTGTTGCCATCTTTATTGTAGACTTCTGCTGAATTTGCTGCACCAGCAGCTAACAGAGCAGGAATTGCTATCGCTAGAATATTACGTTTCATTATTAAAACTCCATTGATTTTCTTTTTTAAAAAATAGTTTGAACTTATTTTTGTTTATATACCACTACACAGATTTGTTATTATCAGTGATCTCTCTAGTAATATGCAAGATTTAAAACATCAAAATTTCTTCTTAGTGTTAAATTGAAAAAATCAATAGTAAATATTACCAATAATATTGAAACACTTCGACTCAAAATAAACAAGAAATCATCCATCATCAAATAATCTTTAATTTTTTTGTTAAGGATATGTAACCAAAATAAAAGTTAAGGAACATTTACCAATCACTCTGTAATTAACAAATAGTGCTTTTATCTTAGCTAATTGTCAGTGGGAAATGTTCACAAATTAAACGTAAGTAGAAAAATAATCATTTTAATAAAAGAGTCGAAATAACTACAAGCCAGATGATTATAAGTTTCAACCTAACGATAGCTTACGCATAAAACAGGTTATTCGATTGTTATTTACATATAAACTCGGCAACATAGCACAATTTCCTCATTTAAAATGATAAAAAAACAGATTGAATTTTCATAACAATGCTTTTGTGAACCCTATTTGACGATTTCATCTAAAAAACCATACTAATAAACAATGTTACATACTATTTATTATTAAAAAATATTAATGTTTTCATGTGATAATATTTATTGATTATCATTTCTTATCTCCATTATCAGCAATGAAATACCATTTATACAACCCACGACCACATCTAAATAATCCAATGATAACTAATCTAAGGGTTGTATTAATATAGTTATAACACCAATAGCCGTATTGATTACTTTCAATTTGTAACCATTAGACACACATTTCATTATTAAAGACGAACATATTGAAGATTTGAACACAATATTTTTTATATAAAAGTCAATTATTGAGTTGATTACCTTAGAGGATTAAGTGAGATGAGTATTATTACTTAACCACAGTGTAATTAAGTAAATTATAGTTAGTTAGATATAGAGAGGTTCCTACCACACACTTGATCTTAATAAAAATATATCCAGCCAATCCTAAGCTGCCTACCTTCCAAAAAACTAGTATCTCTTGATAGCGCTACTTTTATGGATTAAATTCGTGCAACAGCGCTGAAGTTTGCCATCACACGTGAACAATTTATTCACTCATCATGCTGATATCTCGAAAGCTTATACTTCTGCATACATAAGCTGTTCATAGATTGGTGCTGTTCTTTGATCTGAACGTTGATGTAAATATTGTTTTTGAACCATTTCAGGTTTGAAATATATCACTTTTTTAAATCCAAGATTATACAATAATTCTTGTAATTCAACTGGGTCAAGACGGGTTAGCCAAGGCTCACCTTTGCTTGCTAACATTTCACTAAAATACACGGATGCCTGTTTATCAATACCTTCGAGAAGATGTTCAGGAAGGATAAATGAAAATATAATTCCACTACCTTCAGGTAAGCTTAGAATCGTTTTGAGCGTACTGAGAATGGCAGGCATAGTAAGATACTGCGTAACGCCTATCCACGAAAAATATGAGCGAGTATTAGCATTAAAATACACAGCCGTAAGTGCATCCTTCAATGAAGCAAGTTCAAAATCAATGGGGTAAAAAGTTACGTTTTTAGGTACTGTAATATTGGTTTTTCGCAGGTGATTTTTCTTAAACTCTTGTGAGTTTGGATGGTCAATTTCAATGATCTTAAGATATTTTGCCCAGTAAGGTTGTCTATATGCAAAAGTATCTAACCCCGCCCCTAAAATAACAAATTGCTCTAATGGAGCATTTAATTTTACTTTTAGCATATCCTCTACGATACGATTACGTAAGATAAAACTAAAACGAGTTAATTGCATAATAGGTAAATTATAATTAGTAACAAATTGTTGAATTTCATCTGCAGAAGAACCATCAACCAGTCCTACAACGAAAGGATCATCGAGAAGTTTTGGCTCTTCATCTAAGACTTGATGAGCTGCACGTAAAATGGATGTAAAACAAGCTGACCAACTTGCAGCCCTTTCCATCACCATAACATTCACCTCTATGATTTTAAAACAATGACCATTTAGCTGATTTATCAATGTCCAGCCTACATACTTCAAATTATCCTAAACTAAGAAAACATGAAAACTCTATAACCAAACTGTTATCAATACCGATTGTGCGTTTTGATAAAATACTGTCATAAGTCATAGATATAAAATCTAAATTATTTAGGATAAATATGAAAATTTGAGCGATTGAATTTTCAAGTCACAGACTGAAAATCTCATTCAGGAATAAATGTAGTTTATGTATAGAGGAAGGCAATAAAATATAACGATAAAAACTATCAACTATTGAATAGTAAATGTTACCGAAGAAAAGGTGCCTAATAGAATTATTTAAATTATCGTTGTAAAAAAGAAAAATATTACGTATTTTAACGTAGAGCACTTAACTCATACTCTTGAGATTACGTCGTTAGGTCGTCGTTTTATATGTCACTATTGCAATAATAGCGCTGCCATGGATCAGTAAGCGACACACAGAATTGAATTTATCAGAATGGACAAAAATATTATAACTGGGGGATAAAATCCGCATATAGCCTTGTAAATCAAGAGCTATGCTAGATTTTTATAATTATTTATAATCTTTAGTACCAACTAACCGTAGTATATCTAGAATAAACAATTAATACAGATTACCAAATAATATGGTCAAAATTGTAATTAACGCTACTTACAGAGTCGGCACGATGACTCTGTAAGTATTGAATTTATTGTACTGTATCGCGTTAATGCGCTATTAAATTTTAACTTCTAACGAAGCCCTCTGCTATGGTTATTGGATGACCAACTATAAGTTTCATCACTTGAGACAGCCTTATTTTTCTTTTTCTGTACTCTAACTTTTTTAGCTGCTAATTCAACTTCCTTGGATATTTCAGTAACAATTTCTGCTTTTACTCGACCATGCTCTGCGTTGGTTAATTCACGCCCCAATTTTTTTCTTTCTTGACCTAATCGACTCGTTACTCGAAATCTTTGTGCTTCGGTCATTTCTTGTAGCGTTAACATTTTCATTTCATTACCTCGGTCATCGCGTAGGAGCTATTAATATAGCACTTTAATAGATTAATTGACTATCAAGAACATCACTTTTGCACTAATTTCTCTGTTTAGCTTTTAATGAGCGAATACAAAGTGAACAAGTTGATTTTTACATTTTAACTGATAATTTATGCACTTTGCTTTCATCGCAGCATATTGTTGTGTATAAAACTGGCAAATATAACCTATCTACATGATGGCAAAACCGATGTATAAATATTTTATTTGTTTAGTATCAATATCTTCCTATGAAGGTGCGGATTATGTGGTCGGTATTTTTGATGATTTATCACTTGCTACAACAGCCAAGGAAGCGTTCGTAAATAGCCTAACTTCCGCCGAAGAGCAATTCATTAACATTGTCAGTACAGATGATAAAAATACCAACGTCATTAAAGAGCCTAAAGTTGTTGAGTACAAGAGTTTATGCCAATTATTGAGCCCCATTTATATTACATCAATATTTAATGAAGGTTTTGGCCAGATCTATCGAAAAATTGATTCAATTTTGGATTCAAAAGAAGCGGCGCAGCTGAAAATAAAAGCATTAGAATTGAAAGCAGAAGAGATTACACCTTCATTTCCTGAATATTTTTCTCTTGAAAAACTTGAAATTAATCAATTAAACCGTCAATCCATCAGCCAGTGGCTAGAGCATGATTATTTTGGTGATGATGACTATTTAGTTTAGAGGCAGGTTTATTGTTATTCTTCTCTTTATGACCAAAGCCAACATAGGTTGCTGGCTTTGATTAAATCTTCTATTTATGGTGTTATTTAACCACTTCACCACTAGCAATAACACTTTCACGTACTTTGCCAGCAAATAATTGTGCTTCTTTAACAATAGCAGCTTCATCAGCAGTAAGAAGCTTGCGGTCTTGCATTAGTATATTGCCGTCAACGATGGTATGACGGACATTACTGCCATTTGCACCATAAACTAAAGCAGCGTATGGGCTATACATCGGAACCATATTAGGTGATTTAGTATCAACAACAATAATATCAGCCAGCTTACCTACTTCTAAAGAACCCAGTTTATCCTCCATATGAAGAGCTTTAGCTGATCCCATCGTTGCCATTTCAACGACAGTAATTGGTGGCATTGCTGAACGATCTTTATTTGCCAATTTATGAACTTTACCAACTAAGCCAAGTTCATTCATGGTCGTCAACGTATTGCTCGACATTGGACCATCGGTTCCAAGTCCGACACGAACACCCTTTTCTAGCATCGCAGTAACTGGTGCGACACCTTTAGCCGATTTAATATTCGCACTCATATTGTGTGCTACACCCACATCATATTTTTTGAGTAGCTCTATATCTTTGTCATCAACCATAATCGCATGGGCGGCGATAACTTTGTTATTCAACGCACCAATATCAGCCATATATTGTACCGGACTTTTACCACCTGTGCGTTTAGCTATCTCTTCTTGCTCACGATCTGTCTCAGCTAAATGGATCATAACCGGAACATCGAGTTCTTGTGAAAGCTTTGCGATTTTCTGTAAATGCTCAGTTGTATTGGTATAAGGTGCATGCGGAGCAAATGCAGGCGTAATGCGTGGATGTTCTTTGTATCGATTAATAAAATTAACCGCATACGCAATCCCTTCATCTGCATTTTGCGCATCAGCGACTGGGAATTTAATTACTGACTCACCAAGCACAGCACGGTTACCCATTTTATCAACTGTTTTCGCAACTTCATCTTCAAAATAATACATGTCAACATAGGTGGTAACCCCCCCTTTAACCATTTCAATATTCCCTAAATTTGCACCGATACGAACCATATCGCGTGAAACCATTTTACTTTCTAGTGGGAAAATATAGCGATGTAGACGGTCAGGTACATCATCAGCAAGCGATCGAAAAACGGTCATTGAGGCATGAGTATGTGTATTAATTAAGCCAGGCATAACAATATCACCATCGACATTAAGAATTTGCTCTGACTTGTATTCTTTCGCCAGCTCAGAACCACCAACTGCGATGATTTTATTATCTTTTACAACCACAGTCCCGTTCTCAATGACCTGATTTTGTGGATTCATAGTAAGAATAGTGCCATCAACAATCATTAACGATGCGTCTTTGACCGCGTAACTTGAAAAAGAGGCAGCAATTACAGTAAGTGCTAGCACAGATTTAGAGAACGACATGGTGACCTCATGGTTTGATAGAAGACATGAAGGAGTTCATTCCTTCAAAAGAACTATTATACAAAATAAAATCATTTTTATGTCTAAAGTTTTATTCATCGTATTATTCTAATCTATTGTGCTCTTTATCTGTTGATATAATATTCATAACGAAAATCATATAGCCAAATAGATAGTATTAGAATTTATAAATTCATTTTAAATCACAATATTCCACTGAATGAGGTGTAGCCATTCATTTATCCTTAAATACAATTCAATATATAAGTGTAATTACTTATATTGTTAGTTTTCGTAAAAATACTTGCGATCTAAATTCATAAACACTAGGGTTTGATGTTTGATACGCTTCGTGCAGTATAAGGTTTAATACAATGCGTAGGTTCCCAATCTTATTTTTAATTCCATTCACAACATATTCTCTTGCTGATAATATCTATTTGAAAAATGGTGACGTCATATCGGGAAATATCAACATTATTGATAGCAATAGCACGCTTATAAAAACTGAATATGCAGGTCAATTAAGAATTAAACTTGATAAAATTAAGTCTTTTAATATTAACGAACCTGCTATTATTAAAAATGAAAATTTTTCCGAATGGCAGCAGGTTAATTCAATTAAAAAATCTAAAGATGGCGAAGTCATTTTAATCAATGGTGATAATAGTCAACCAGTACCTATTACCCATAATTTAGTGTTGAGTAAGAAGCTTGAAGGTGAGATGCCTAAAAACTCTAAAATAACAGGATCCCTCAATGCTGGAGGGGCATATAACAAAGGTGCATCAAAAAGTGAAAAATACTCACTCGATGGCAATATGCAAATATTACAAGGTGAATGGCGTCAAAGCTTTAATACCTCAATGATCAGAAATAAAGATGATAAAAAAGTCAGTAGTTATTACTATAATTTAGGTTATCAACTCGACTACTTTATCTCTCCATCGTTCTTTTGGAGAGGATCCTTAGCATACCAGCATGACTGGATTGAGGATATCAAATCTAAGGGAGGAATGGGAACGGGTCCTGGTTGGCAAGTCTGGAACGATGAGTTGAGTTCACTCTCATTTACCGGCCTACTTAGTTATCAGCAGTTAAAATATCGTGATAACAATGACGAAAAATATATGGAAGGATCTTTGTCTTGGGATTATAACCAATATCTTTTTGCGAAAACAATGAGTGTCTATACTAAGGGGCGTATTGGCCGTGGGTTTAATAATGATGTAAGCCTTGATTTAAATATGAGAGTTGGGATGATGTATTATTTAACCGATTCTTTAAATTTAAATACGAATATAATTCGAGAAAAAATAAATGCAAAAAAAGGAGATTCTAATAATACCAATTATACGGTCGGTGTAGGGTATAAATGGTAACCTTTTTTGTATTATAAGCATTTAAATATATTGCCTTCTTTAGTTCTTCACGTCTAAGATTAGACGCGAAGAACTAAATTTTAACTTATAGAAATTCAGTTTTTTACGGGAAATCAATTCCCATACGCCCTGAAAAATTAATTTAGCGGCTAATCCCCCTAATATAACCCCAACAATTTTTCCAATAATTTTATAAATTCTGGAATATGTTCTTCTTACTGATATCAATGAAAAGGTTTGGCAAAGAATAATTCGCCAGATTAAAGAAGCCACAATAATAGTCAGCCAAATGACAATTTTTGTCCAGAAAGATGTATTTTCTGAAATCGTTGTTGAAAAAATACTAATAAAGAATAGAACCGTCTGTGGATTGGATAAATCAGAAATTAAGCTTCGTCTAAAATAAACAACTGAACGAAAATTTTCTGCTTGAGTGTCTGTATTAAGATTGAGTTGAGTTTTATTTTTAAAGGTTGATATCGCATAGTATAACAGATAAGCCCCTCCTAATATTTTTATGATAGAAAAAAACTCACCAAATTCAACCATTAACGTTACTAAACCGAACAAACCTAGACCTGAGTAAATTGCATTTCCTAAGACGATTCCGTATCCACATGTGAAGCCCGCCCGTTTTCCAGAACTTAGCGTGGTTTGCACAATAACAAATAAATTTGCTCCTGGATTAAAAAAAGTTAGGACAAATAAAAACAGAGTGAGAGTAATGCTGTGTAGAGGATCCATGAGTCAGCTTCTTATCAGACTTATTTTTGCTATTATATACACAAAATAATCCAAGCAGCATGCAGGATTCGTACTATCCTAGTACAATTGAGCCTATACAAAAAAGCTAAGTGCCCTTATTTAAATCTCGTATAAAGCGAAGATCTGCTCTGCAAGCGCTAATGGCAAGCCTTCATCATAATTATTATCTTCGAGTTCGACATATTCTCTTCCTACAGTGGCAACAAGCATACTTCCAGGGATCGGCCGTTTCACGATTAAATGAGGATAATTGGGTCACAACATTTCCTGTTTTTATAATATAATTAGTTCTCAGCGCAGTGTTCTCGATTTTACCGGTACTGACTGCTGGCGTACTTGTTCATTTTGATTTTGGACTTCAATCACTTTCATTTCACTATTTCCAGCAGGTAATGCTCGGTCAATCGTCAGCTCAGCATCTGACTGTACAAGAATATCTTGTAATTTCTGATGCTGACTACACCAGATAGCATCTATATCTTGATCTCTTTGAGTATCACGCTGTGCGGAAAATGCCACAGTTCGTGCCTGAAAGCGAGTTTGTTTTCCGCCAAGCTCTAAGCCATATCCAGGTATCGCTGGATGAGTAACCACAACTTGCCCATCCTCTAACCATGAAGTGACCGAATTTTCTCGTATCTCGTAACCCAATTTGCTCAAGCCTTCAAGTACTGCTTCACGCTGAGCGCGGATCACGATTTGTTGTTCAGCTTGTTCAATCTTTTCTTCTAATTGTGTAATCATTAGCGCAAGTTGCTGCAAAGTACCTGTCACTGCAAGCTGATTAGTTTCTTGAATAATTTCAGTAAATTCAGCATTTTTAAAGCTGGCCAGCTCATCACTGATTTGTTCTAATCGTTCAGCTAGTTCAATTCGTTTTTGACCTTTACGCAACTGAGTTGCTATCGTCATTATTAATGAATCTGCACGGACATGACGTTGTGCGTTTTCTGTCATCACTTGAATCTCTAATAGCATCCGTGAATGTATTGTAGCTTCTTCATCTAAGCCAATAACTTTAAGCTTTTCTATCATTAGGGATATCTGTTCACACTGCATCATAAACGGGCTTTGTGGTACCCCACTTCGCCAAAATTCTATCACACCATCTGATTGAGCCTTTAGTTGATTTAATAATTCATTTTGGCGTTGGGATGGTATGTTTAATTTACTTTCTAACACTGAAAATGCACGAGAAATCAATGTTGCTGTCTCTGATAAATCTGAAGATATATTTTGATTAAGCTCATTAATTAAATCAATTTCATGCGGCACTTGTCGTTGAATTAATTCGCTCAGTTCCACTAAATTGCGTTGCCGATGAAACTGACTACGTACGTTGTGTGCTTGCTGATCAATAAGTTGCTCTCGAATATGCCGTATCTCATTGTTAAGTGAAACACTAAAACTCGCCACCTCTTGGTTCAATGCAGTTAATTGTTTGGCCGTTAGCTGCTTTACTTGTTGGCTGTTTTTAACTAGCGCTTGATATGTGGTCGTTATTTGTTCTTTTCTAGGCTCCGCATTTTGTTGTTTTTCGCTGATTGCTTGCCACTGCCGGAACAGTCTATTCAAAACGGCAAGTTGCCGTTGATAACGGATTTCATTGATTTCTCTTACTGAAATACGGTGAACAGATGAACTCATAATTAACCTATTTAACGTTTATTAACGATGCCTGATGGATAGCATCAAGTAAATGTTGTTGTGCCATTTCACGCTCATAATACCATTGCTTCAATGACACCCGATGGCGATGCGCGACAATGCGCCTTAAAACATCATTACGCCACAATTCACGTGCGCACGCTCGTTGCAATAACGGATGTTGTGGCATATCACATTCAATACCCAGTAGAAATTGACCATTAGCGTTATTTTCTATTAAGCAATCAAAATAAAATACACCAGCTTGTTCGGATGATGCGATTTTCCAGCCTTGTGAACGAATAAAGTTAGTAACAGATTCAACAAAGGCATCTTGTCGCTTCTCCATTTGCTCTTGCGCCGCCACTGTATGGCACATTCTTTTTAGTAACTTATGGTTTTCTTGTTGCATCAATGGATCATTCAAGTTCTTCGCATAAGCTAAATAACCTTGTAAATAATCACGTGGGATATCAGGTTTTCGATAGGTTGTGAGTAAATCAGAAATTTCATCAACTGGCATTGATGTCATAACAACAACTTGCTGACGAGCTCGGGTAATTGCAACATTTAACCTTCGCTCCCCCCCTGTTTGTCCTAATACACCAAAATTTCGACGGAAAGTACCTTGCAAATTACGACCGAAAGTGGTTGAAAATAGGATCACATCACGTTCATCACCTTGCACATTTTCGACATTCTTAACGAAAAATGACATATCTTCATCATTGGTCTGTCGTTGATTCTCTTCGGTATATGCCTGATGAAACCACTCATCAATCAATGCTTTCGCTCGAATATGTTGATTGATCAGTTGTGCTTGTTTTTGATTGAAAGTCACAACGCCAATTGATGGTCTTTCACTGAAAGGTTGTTGCCACAATTGAGTTAAATGTTCAATAACAGCAATAGCTTCATCCTCGTTACTCTGATTGACATAAGTACCATTAACAGTGATTAAGCGTATTGGTTTAACGTTATTCACTGTTTTCTGTGAATGTTGAGCTGGGATATTGAGCTTATTTTCATAGAAGGCATAATTTGAAAAATTGATCAGTTCACGATATACGGAGCGATAATGAATATCGAGGAAATGAACGGGTAAAACAGTACGTGCAAGATGCAGTAAATCAGGGCAATCGCTGATCTGGCGATAATTCCACTGCTCATCTGCCTGCTCTTGCTGGTCATCAACTTCATCATCGTTATCTTCTTCCGTCAACTTACCACTGAAGAATTTTGATGGAGGCATCTGTTTTTCATCTCCACTGATAATCGCTTGCTTGCCTCGAAACAAGGTAGGTAATGCAAATTCGATAGGCATTTGTGAAGCCTCATCATAAATCACACTATCAAACATACCAGCTTTTAAAGGCAACACTTGGCTTGCAACATCAGGGGTCATCAGCCAAATAGGTCGTAATTGCATTAATCCTATTTCACAGCCTTCACTGATAAATTCACGTAAACGTCTTGCTCTTGGCCCCGCTAGGCGAGTAATTTCTTCCCAATCACGACGATTCCCCAGTGTTAATGCATCAATATTCAGGGTTAATGCTTGCCGATTGTGTTGTTGTAATTGATTTTGTATCTCAGATAATTGCTCAATATGATAAGCCACCTGAGCATTATCAATGCCTAAAACTGTTGATCGGGTTTCAATTTGGTTTTTGGCAAACAGGAGAAAATAATATTTAACCGTATTCGCTAATACATCTAGCCAATTTTGCGGTTTGTCTTCAGATATATTTGCGCGTAGTAAAGTGAGTATTTGCCAATGCGCCGTAGTGAAATGAGCAGTTTGTTGCCTGAATACTTGAAACTGAATCAGTTCAGATAACGCAATTCGTAGCTGTTCAATTTCCTGGGTCAATGAAATACCCGCCTCGATTATATTTTTAAATCTCACGAAACACACTTCATTGAGTGCAGGTTTCAGTGAGTTCAACACATTGATACTTTGTTCTAAACTTTCGGCTTTTTCTATCGCCGCTTTTACTTCAGTGCATTGTTGAGTAAAACCAATTTGTTGTTGATTAATAATAGCATCAAGGAAATGTTCAGGTTGTGGGTAGTTTGCCAAAACATTAGCAACGCTTTCAACATGATTAAGCTGCTCAATAAGTGAACCTAAGGTTTGTTGCCAAGATTGTTGATATTGATGCTGTTGTTGGCGAGTATCGACGGCCAATAATTGATAAATAGGCAGTAACTCCTGATAGAGTATGCGCCATTGTTGTTCTACATTTATCGTGTGCAGTAGGCTGGTAAGCTTTGCAGCATCGATGCCCATGCCACTTGCTAAAATAAAATCGGTTAATTTACTTTTGCGGTTATAATAAAACGGATTAAAAAAACGTAACAATGAGCCGTGCATTTTCTCAGTTACTGATCGAGATAATTCTACCAATGCAGGATTATCTAATGATGAGATCAATTGAAAATAAATAGGATCTGAGCCCGTCGAGTCGATCGTCAATAATCGTTCATTAACCTGTATTAATTGTTTGATAATCGCTGAGCCTGTAACCTGCTTGCCCTGTTCCGTTAAAAATAAAGTCAACCATCGTGAAACAGCTAACCATTGGTCATGCATTAACAATGATAGCTGCCGCTGACTCTCTTCAAACGCAGGTCGATGGTTAGTTAGCTGCGAAATACTGATCTGATTTTCAGCCACCGCATACACTTGTGAACGTTGTTTTTCTGCTGTTATAAATTGAGGAAAATACTGATTAAATAACGTATATTCAGGGTCATTCGCTGTAAATTGTGCTAAATCGTTCAGTGGGCTGTTTTCATAATTAAGCGATAACCAATTAGGTGCTTGTGTTTGAAGATCTTCAATAAGTTGTTTAATGCTATCTTTGTTGTGCTCAGCTAAATAAGGCAGTAGCTTATCCATTTCAAGCGTAAAATAGCGGCTATTCTCAACAGCAACTAGCCCCGATATTACATCCCTGTATGACAACTTAAGGTGTTCGTCTACATCGTACATGGCTCGATAATAATCATCGAGACTATTTTCATGCTGGCTAAGCCTTTCACCTGCTTGCTGGCGGTTGTTTCGCCAATCATCATCATGTAACTCAGTGGCAATACGCGTCCATATTTGTTCGATTTGTTCTCTTACTGCATAAATAATCTCACGCGGTTTCTGATTTTGATTGATCATCAACACTCGGTCAGTTAAGCCATTAGCCACTAATCGCTTATATACCACCTCTAAAGCTGCTGGTTTTTGGCAAATTACCAATGCCGTTTTTTGTTGACCTATCGCATCCGCAATTAAATTAACAATCGTCTGGCTTTTTCCCGTTCCTGGAGGGCCCTCAATCAGTAACCCAGAGCCATGACGAGATGCTTGAACAACAGACTCTTGTGAAGGATCAGGCAGCGAAAGAAAATATTGATCAACGACTTGCAACGGAGAATTAGCTCGACTTTCGGGCTTGTGCAAATTAAGCATCGTTGCCAGAGCAGTTTGGCTAATCGACTGTGTAGCAATAAGTTGTAAATCGCTACTGATGGCCTGCCCAATAAAAGAGGTATGAAACAATACTGCAGAATATGCTATCTGAGCACTGTTTTCTTCAACTTCATCAGTAATAGATGGCAGTGGTGATAATGTATGCTCTTTCACGGGTAATATGTTAGCAAGTGTCTCCATCACCTCTTCAATACTTAATCCAGCCTGTGAAAGTAGCTTATCTAATATTTTCTGCCATTCACTAACTGCTGGAATGCCCACAAAATTAGCCAATGCCGGATTTAATCGCACTACGGCTCTATCATTATCAAATGCTAGCTGTACTGGCCCCCGCTGTAGCTTAGTTGATATCATAGATACCGGCCATAAAAATAGGGGAGCAATGCGCGGTTTCATTTGATTAGGCTGGGTATTGAGTAATAAAAAAGGAAATCCCAGATACATGCCGTTAATACCCGTGTCGCGCTGGTACAGTTCGGTATCTGATTGTAATGTCCACAGACGAGAGTTAACCCCTTTTCGTTGTAATAATAGGTCATTATCAAGAGAAATTGGACGATTTTTCCGATTAATCAAATGCTCAAGTAGTTTATCCGCGCTTTGAGTCGAACTCACACATTCCACTAAATCGACACGGCCTGCGCTAGGCGTCAGTCGCATACGAACTAAGTTTCCACGTTGAGTAACTGAAATGAGTTTTTGCGCAAAAAATCTTAAAACCTCCAGTACATACCTTTGTGATTCAGGAACTTGCCACTGATCATTGGGAATTGCTAGCATTACCAGTATGTGCTGAATCGGTAAGCGTTTTGTGAGTAAAAAGGTATCTACCCATTGGTCAATTTCAGGAATACCAATCCGTTTAAAATCACCTAAACGATCATTTAAACGCTGAAACAGATCACTACGTGGAAGTGCTAGTTGTTGCTTAGCGATACTTTCATCAAAATTGGTGATGGCGTAGTTTTTTGCCAATGCCATCGCTTCATTTATTAGGGTTTCTAATGAAATAAACTGACCAATATCCGCACTCAATAAGAGAACATAATCGTCTTCTTGTAGCTTTTGTTTACCAATTAAGATACGCAAACTGTCGTTATGAGTGTCAGGAAATTGTTGGTGAAAAATATCCCAGCGCGCCGTTAACTGACCTGTTGAAGTAATCAAAAGATACAGCCGCAAACTTTCTTCATTAACTGGGATCTGCTGTTGTTGAGCTCGCTGACGAATTCGGCATTGGCGATGATAGAGCTGAACTAACCAATGCTGTTCATCAATTGCTTGAATTTCATGAGTTAGTGGTTCACTAATTAATTGATAGCCAAGTATTGGGTTCTCTAATAACCAGGCAGGCGTAATAATTTCACCTTGATAAATAAACGGCATGCTCGGGTTTAATATCCGCAGAGCAAGCAATAATTTAAGGCCTATTTCAATCTCTGCATTATTAACTAGCCGTTGCAGGTGGTTAAGTACAGCGCCCATTTGATCAAATTTAGTCAACCATGAAGTTAACTCACCACGAGTTAGAATTTCTATCGCATCATTCCAATGCTGTTGTTCAGCAGCGACCATAGCAAGTGCTTCAGGTTGGCTAAATTCATAACTTGCAAATTGAATTTTGTGTGATTGTAATTGCTTGGTATGAGCAGCTGCTTCTTCAGCTTGTACCGGACGCCCCTGTAACCAAGCAGACACTTGCGGCCACTGCCAACGTAAAAAACGGTCTCTACTCAGTAAACCTCGCAGTAGCAATTGGGTTCTGGGATCTAAATCACTTGGGATCTCAACGCCATTAGTCATCACATGAATTAAAAAGGCATTATCTTGGATATACTCAAAACATTGACCCCGTGTGAGTTGCTCTAATAGAATAATACCTAAACTTCACCAGTCCGATGCAGCACAAACACCACCAGCTAGAGTTTCTGGTGCGGTATAGCGGGAAATATCTAAAGGTGAGACGATATCAAGGTCAAACTCGGACAAACTGGCCGATCCATACTCGATCAAAACGACATCAAGAGGATCACGGCTGCGGATTAATAAATTGGACGGACGAAGGTCCCGATGACGCAATCCATGTTCTGTAAATGCTGTAATTGCTTTACCTATCTCATCTAACAGTTTGGGTATCTCATCTGATCGCCAGAAATCGCCTTGTGCAATAAATTGACTTAGAGAGCCGCCAACTAGTTTTTCTGTCACATGCCAAGCTCTATTTTCCCAGCGACCTGCATCATAAAAAACAGGAACATGGTCAACGGAGATCAATTTTAATACTTGGTATATGGCAGGATCAGGTTCTTCTCCTTTACGATAAAGTGTCAAAATCCCTGTTTGTGCTGAGTGCAGATTAGTGACAGCGTAACGTTCCCGTGTACTATCAATACTATTGACTCGTTGTTCTAAACGCCAATCGCCGATTGTTTGATAGGATTGTCTATCATCGTTGCTAGCTGGAAATTGATCATCTTCAGCTGCATCGGCTCCACATTGGAAACAGATAAGTTCGCCTACTTCCATTGGATGACCATTGGTACACTGAGAAAGATCTGTATGCGTTACCACTACATTGTTGGTTACACTCGAACTATCAGATTGAATCAAATCAGCTGGAATAACGGCTTCTACTCTTGGTGGTTTCCATCCCTTTTCATGAATTGATTCGAGCGTCAGATCCCATCCACAAGGCTGATTATTGATTTGTCCCGCACAAAATATCTCCATTAGTGGGCGTTCTGTATGGCAGTGTGGGCAAAAGCGTATCATGGTCATCCGTTATTCCGATTAAGTTACTTTATTTGTTATTTTTTTAAGGGTGTTAAAGGCGTTTCTTGTTGTTCGAGTAATATTTGTAAGCGTAACATGTCACGGCGTTGCGGGATCCCTGTTAAGAAAATACGCCCAGTGTCATCAAGCGCTAAGTCCAACACCTTATCATCGGCAGTTAGTTGTCTGTCATATTGTGCAAAACGAGCTTCACCAAGTGGTGTCAGTCGGTGTAATAATTGATTATCGCTGCCTCTTAATGCCAACGTTTGTGGTGCATCGACAAGATAAGGCCCGCTAATCAAGGCATCAATCAAACCATCCATTTCTGAAACCTTCAGCTTAATATCATCCCATCCATAACCACTATAAACCAGAATATCTCCCTGAAAGTTTGCATGCAGCTCAATCAATAACGCATGTAGGGCATCAGCTTGCTCAAAGGGTTCACCGCCAGAAATGGTAATGCCATCAGCAAAAGGTAACCAATGCTTCAGTTGTTCCATGGCATTAGCAATTGAAATACTTCTATCTCGACGATGCCAAGTATCTGGAGATAAGCACCCTTTGCAAAGTAAAGTACAGCCTTGGACCCAGATACCAATACGCTGGCCTGGCCCCAATGTTGTTACTGGAAAATGCAGGCGTGATAGGCTGATTTCCATAATTTAACTTGCCTGCAGCTGTAATGAAATTAGTGTCAAATCCCCAATTTGAATATCGGCGATTTGATAGGCTGCGCCATCTTCAAGCTCGCTATCAAAAATAGCACGAGATAACGGGTTAATCAGGTAGGCTTCTAATTGGTTACGGATCCCACGCCCACCGTTAGATAAATCTGCCAAACATCGTGCTTTTAATGTCTCTTTAGCTCTTGGGGAAATAGAGATATTCAGCGACTGCTTATCAAGCTCTGAAAGGATATTATTCACCATTTGTTCAAAGATCTGTTCCGCAACATCAGGACGGATAAAATCAAAAACAATTATATTTTCGCCTATACGATTGAGTAATTCAGGGCGATTGAGCACTAATTTAAAATGACGCTCAATTTCGTTTTTAACATTCCGAGTAACCGTTTCAAAAGGTTCATGTGGTTGCGCATTGGCAACGCGTTCTCCATTTGTCTCTAAGCGATAAATTCCGAGATTAGACGTGAAAATAATTAAAGATTCTGAAAAGTAGACACGATCACCTCGGCCTGACGTTAATACACCATCATCAATTATCTGTAGAAATTTATCCATTAAATGTGGGTGCGCTTTTTCTATTTCATCAAACAACACCACGCTAAACGGTTTTTCCCTGATAGCATTAGTTAATTCACCACCTGAGTCATAACCAACATAGCCAGGAGGTGCACCTATTAAGCGTTGGTCAGCATGTTCGGCACTAAATTCTGACATATCAAAGCGAATATATGCACTTTCGTCACCAAACAGTAATTGAGTCACCGTCTTTGCAAGCTCAGTTTTACCAACTCCCGTTGGTCCGGCAAGAAAGATAACACCTCGAGGACGACCACCTTTATTGCTCCCTACCCCAGTCATTGCTCTTTTGATGATATCCAGTAAGTGTGTAACAGCATGTTGTTGCCCTTTTACCCGTCTTTGGATCATTTCAGGCGCATTATGAATTTTTTGCTTATCAATTTTTTTCCATGGGTCTTCTGTAATCCCGACTTTATAGAGACGAACGGCATCACTAACGCGGGTTATATCAACCTGCTCAATCCGCGCCAGTTGAATAATCGCAGTGAGATCAAGCAGCAAAAGGCCTTCCGTTTCATCAATAAAGTCATTCAATAAGCGTTCTTTTTCTAATTCGTCAATTTGCCCAAAACCCTGCAAAGATGCCAATAACGTTGGTGCTAATACTCGGCGTATTTGACTATCAGGTTTAGCAACAGCAATCGCCCGTACTCGAGGATTATTAATCAGGAACCAATCAGGCAAGTCCGTTTCTTTTTCAACAATCCATAATACCGTATTAAAGAAAGGCTGATTGTTTTTACCTGCGGGACGCGCTTTCGCTTGATGGGAGGCCACAAGAGCTCGTGTAAATAAACTATGTTCCGCTGGGGTTAGGTTATCTCGATGTGAAATCAGGCATGAGGCAAAATCGATGCATAACGCAATAGGCTGTTCATTATAGTTAACCCATTTATCTAAAACCTGATTAAGGATATCGAGTCCACCCGCAGCACGCCCATCGACTGACATTAATCCTAGCTGTTGCATTAAAACCGCGCCTTCCTGAGCTTGGCGAGCAGGATTAATTATCCACTGAAATCCTAATAATGGCGTATAAGTAATGACATGTTCGTAGCCTGCTTCAAACAAACTATTAAATAGTGATTGGTTAAACGTTAGCGGCGTAACCACATTTGGTGCAATTTCACTCGCTTGCAAATCGCGAACATTACCAAATAAAATAAACTGACTTTTCAAGGGAATAAATCGAAGTAGATCACGTAACCAACGTGGTTTTTGAAAAGCAATGTTCATGTCATTCCTTATTTATACTTACAGTCATGCCAAAGTTTACATTATATCATCCTTGAATTACTCGTTTATCTTGACTAAAACTCTCATTATCTGAACATTCTCAATATCGCTCAGAACATGACATTATTGACGCTTGTAATTCTTACAATACTCTATAGTTTATTTAATAGAGTGTTCTCCTCAAATAAGTGAGAATTAAATGAATCATCAACCTCAAACCTATCTGCACTTAGTTGATCCACGCCATATTGTTACTACTGACCCTGCAAAGATGGATATCACTGCTATTCATCAATTTCTAATGCAATTCTCGTGGGCTGAAGGTATTAACCTCGAAACAGTCGAATTATCGGTACGTAATAGCTTATGTTTCGGCCTATTTGTAGGAAAACAACAAATTGGTTTTGCACGCCTTATTACGGACTGGGCAACTTTTGGTTATTTATGTGATGTGTATGTACTTCAAGAATGGCGTCATAAGAAATTAAGTCAGAAATTAAGTCGCTGGTTGATAGAGTGTTGTCAACAGCATCCAGTTGTGCAAAGTTTAAGGCGTATCTTGTTAGTAACCTCTTCCGCATCATGGTTGTATGAAAAAGTTGGCTTCAGTGCGGTCAATAAGGATAATTTTGTGTGGCAGATTGTAAGGCCTGATATCTACCATAAAAAAGCGTAGCTATTGATTTATATAAAAACTTCATTTTTCTTAGCAGAAACGTAACATTTTGCAATTTACGCTATCTTTATTGAGACATACTATGATCAAACTTAATCAACTTTGGCGTAAAAATCCAACAAGTAACATTTAATCTCCCGAGTGATGGCTCGGGTTTTTATTCGTCCCGGTGAACTAGAAGGCAGCATCATGTTTTATGAAAAACTGGAGAATGTCGAGATGGATGCATTTTTCCCATTCCCTGAACATCAATTACGCCTCGCTAAGATTGGAGCATTTTTAATTATTGAAGGCACTGATGAAAAATTAGCGCCTTTCACCAGTACCCATATCACATTATTAGTTAATGATGTCCAACCCTACTATGATTTATTAATAGAACGAGGCGCCACAACTTTTCCATTACAAGATGTACCGACGGGTAGAGCTTTTAATGCTATTCATCTCGATGATACAATAATCGAATATGTTCATCATCGATCTAATCATGATGGTCATTAAAAATTAGTATTATTGATATTTACTAATAAAGTAGATAACTCTATTTTATACCTGTCATACTTCAGATTACTATTGTCTATATAGACGAATATAATTTAAAGTATGTTGATTTACTTAAAAAATATCACTGCCTATATTCAAATCTTTCCTTACTCATAACTCCTATATAAAATAAAATACAAAACAAACAAAAACTTATCATGATTAACCGTAATCCACCCCAGCTCCATCAGATTTTACAATAATATAAAAAGCCACATAATTAACCAATTAACACTGAATTAATGCAATTATAAATTATTGAATGATTGCATTTATAATAAAATATACTCTATAGTAATACTCAAGCGTTATAGAATTACTTATGAAGTTATTGATATATATTTGCAATCCTTATATATACCCATGAGATTTTATAATAATTAAATGAAGTTTTTAAATTAAAAAACACTTCCATTTGATTTGAAAACCATTACCTCATAAATTCGCGGTTTTTTATTAATTGATTTTAAGAATTTTAATTATTGTTAATACCAATAGATTTAAGTCAGTGTATTCCATAAATAGCTATATCATATAAATAAGGACATATTAATGAGTTTGACTTTATCATTAACTCAAAAATTATTGAGTTTCAATACCATCAATCCACCGGGTAATGAGGCCGAATGCATGGCATTTCTTGCAGATTGGCTTAAGCAAAAAGGATTTGAAACAAAACTATATTCATTCGGCGAACAACGCATGAGCCTTTTAGCTTGGATAACGGGCCATAATACAAGTAAACCGCTCGGTTTCACCGGACACCTGGATACAGTTCCTCTTGGAAAGACACCTTGGAAATACGACCCATTCGGGGGGGAGATTAACGGTGGTAAATTGTATGGTCGAGGTGCTAGCGACATGAAAGCTGCCATTGCTGCATTTATTATTGCTTGTGTAGAAAATAAAGAAGCATTACGTGAAAGTAGCGGTGTCGTACTGTATCTAACAGGAGGTGAAGAAACAGGCTGTGACGGCGCACGAGCTTTGATAGTACAGTCTAATATTCCTAAACCTGGAGCGCTGATTGTCGGTGAGCCCACCAATAACTACCCAATCATTGGTCACAAAGGGGCTCTTTGGCTACGTTGTACAGTACGAGGTAAAACTGCACATGGCTCTATGCCCTCACTGGGGATCAATGCGATTTATTTAGCCGTAGATGCGCTCGGGAAAATCAAAAATTATCAATTAGGTACAGCCCATCCTCTGATGCGCTCCCCCACGATGAATGTGAGTCGTATACAAGGAAGTGAAAATATTAATTCAGTGCCTGACTATGTTCATTTTGATATGGATATCCGCAGTGTGCCTAATTTACCTCATGACCAAATTTCACAACAACTCTCCGAACTATTCGGCGAAAATGCTGAATTGACGACCCTTGCCGATCTGCCTGCTGTCTTAACTGATGACAAACATACTTGGGTTCGTCAAGTCTATACCCGCTGCCAAGGGTTACATCAACAACCTTTAGAACCCAAAACTATGCCTTATTTTACCGACGCATCCGTACTTATACCCGCATTCGGCAACCCTCCCTGTATTGTGCTTGGCCCTGGTGAGCCTGAACAAGCACATCAGACCGATGAATACTGTTTGATAACTAAATTGGAGGCAGCTCAAACGCTATATAGCAATATTATTTCTGATTGGATTTCGACGTTAGAGATGGATAAATAACAACAAATGAAACGTTGTACGTACTCCAATTCGTTAGTCGAAATGAAAATAGATAAACCATTTTGAAGCTAGGAGGCGTTACATGTATCAAGACACAAATAAAATCGCGGCAATTACCAGTCAGGGCTCTATTTCTGACAAAACCTATAACAAATTATATTGGCGTTTACTCCCGTTTTTGGCTCTGTGTTACATGTTTGCTTACATTGACCGCATTAATATGGGTTTCGCTAAGTTACAAATGCAGGATGCAATTCTCCTTAGTGATGCGGCATATGGTTTAGGTGCAGGTATATTCTTTCTTGGTTATGTTATGTTTGAGTTACCCAGTAACCTGTATATGACACGGGTTGGTGCTCGTAAAACACTGGTTCGTATCATGATCTTATGGGGTCTTACCTCAACATGCATGATGTTCGTTACAGCCCCCCAATGTTTTACGTTTTACGTTTTTTTATTGGGTGTTTTTGAAGCGGGTTTTTTCCCAGGTGTGATCTATTATCTGACGTTGTGGTTTCCTGTACAACGAATGGCATCAGCAATGGCCGTGTTAATGCTTGCGGCACCAATTGGTAGTATCATCTGTGGCCCGCTATCGACTTGGATAATGGTGCGTTTTGACGGTGTACATGGATTACACGGTTGGCAATGGATGTTCATGCTAGAAGGTCTGCCATGCGTGGTAATCGGAATTTGGTCATGGTTTTATATTGTTGATAGGCCTGAGCAAGCAAGCTGGTTGACTGATGAAGAGAAAAAAGAGCTGGCAACCTCTATGGCGACACGAAATGAAAGTGTTTTAAACCACTCATCATTTTTAACCGCAATTAAAACACCGATAACTTATGCTTTAGCGATGATCTATTTTTGCTTAATCAGAGGTATTTATGCCATCAGCTTTTGGTTGCCAACAATCTTGCAGTCGCACGGCATTAAAGACATTATGAGTATCGGTTTATATTCCGCCTTACCTTATATTGCAGCCCTTATTGGTATGATATTTTTCTCAAGATCGTCCGATATACGGCAAGAACGCCGTTTACATGTTGCGATACCGGCGCTAATTGCAGGTCTAGCTTTATTCGGTTCCAACTATATGCCGAGTTTTTATCTTGCGATGCTGTTATTGATTATTGCGACCGCTTTAATATGGACGTCTTACACCATATTTTGGTCTATTCCATCTAAATTTATGCAAGGAACCGCGGCAGCAGGTGGCATTGCCATGATCAATAGTATTGGATTAACGGGCGGATTTATCAGCCCTTATGTCCTCGGTTAGATTAAACAAACAACCGGTTCGCTGACCTATGGGTTGATATTGATGACAGTATTATTAATAACAGCTTCCATCATTATGCTTTTTCAGAAAAAGGTCTGATTTTTTGTTTTATATCTAAAATAGCTAGAATTATCATTAGAGTAGATGAAATTAGAATTCGATTCATAATACCAACCATTCGTTTTAATGAATGCTCGGCATATAGCAGGTAATCGGTATATAAATTAGGTTATTACTTAAATTACCTGCTAACTTTATTGAAGTTTAAACTTTCGATTATTACTAAGTGTAATATTGATTACGTTTTTCTTTACAGCTATACCCATCATGCTTCAAGTGACAGTTAAGTTGTTCTCGCCCTGACGTCATTCTACGATTACTTAACCGTGAAGCTTTATTTGTCATATTTATATATATTGACTATAAATAAATATTTAAACCGTTATTAATTTAATATTGTAGGTTAATCTTGAATTTATATTAATTATTGTAATTAATTGTAATAACAGAGCTACTCTATTGAGCCTCGTGTAAACTCCATGCTTTAGACTTTGTCTAAAATAAATGGCGAAGGGGTTTTATTATGTTTTTTCTCAATTGGCTATTTGATTCAAAAAAGAATTATCGTCATTCTAAGTTGAGTAGTCAGTCAAAACATGCACGCCGTGCAAATAGCGAGCGGCGCGAAGAACAATACGAAAATCAAAATAGTGATATTTACACTGAGATAAATAAACAACATCTCACTATAATGCAATGTAAACGGTATCATTCAATTTTAAATTTAGAAACCAAGTTCTGTAGTCAATGTGGTTTGTCGGTATAAACAGGAATCTTAATTCTAACCTTAGAATAGGTGTATAAAATATGAAAATTTCTTTTTTTTATCGAATTAATCACTACCCACTGTATATGAAAAACTTCATATCCTCGCCCAAAAAAATGGGCACTATTATTCCTTCCTCCCCTTGGTTATGCAATAAAATGCTCAATAATATTGATTGGATTAATTGTGCTCAAATAGCCGAAATCGGTGCAGGTGACGGAGTAATAACCAAGAGAATTTTGCAAAAAATCACACCTGAAACATCGCTAAGTGTCTATGAAATCAATGATGATTTTATTAAGGTATTGCAACGAATCGATGACCATAGAATGGTCATTAACCACCGTTCAGCAGAATATCTTTCAGGTGACTATGACGCTATTATTTCGGGGACTCCTTTTCGTTCATTAGATAAGAAAACAGGAATGAGAATTCTTAAAAAGGTACATGGCCGTCTTATTGAAAACAAAGGTGTTTTTATACTATTTCAGTATACGCGAGGATGCGAATCAATGTTTGAACGTTACTTCAATTTCACTAAAGAACGTGTATACCTTAATATTCCGCCAGCATGGATTTATACTTGCCAACCGAAATAAAGATTTAACTTACAGTAAAATAATTATTTTAATTAGATTCAGTCTATATATTAATAGCAGATATCACCTTAAAATGTTTTTTTTAAGGTGATATAATAATTAAAGTTTGATTAGAATAAATATTGTGAAAACTGTATGCTCTTATAATGTTTTCTTACGTTGCAATAGCCATTTATCTAATTCATTAGCAAATAACTGCCGATCACGTTGATTCAACGTAGAGGGTCCACCTGTTTGAACACCGCTTGCCCGCATCGTATCCATAAAATCGCGGATAGTTAAACGCTCTCGAATTGTCGCTTCACTGTAACGTTCCCCACGAGGATTCAATGCAACTGCGCCCTTTTCCATCACTTCAGCAGCTAAAGGAATATCAGCAGTAATCACAAGATCACCCGTTTCTGCACGACGAACAATTTCATTATCAGCCACATCAAAGCCTGCCGGAACTTGCAATGTGCGTAAAAAAGCCGATGCAGGTACGGTTAATCGTTGATTAGCAACAAATGTTATTTGAATTTTTTCGCGATCTGCCGCACGGTATAGTACTTCTTTAATAACTTTCGGACATGCATCCGCATCAACCCAAATGAACATAACGTGACCCCGTAACAACGACGTTAGTGGCTTTACAACCAACTGATTGAAAATAATTAATTTCTATTTTAATCTACTTTGCTAGTTTGAAGTAGCTTTAGTGATCCTTTTACTCCCTATTGGCCGCAATTTTAGCTAGGCTGATAAATTTTTGGGATAATGGGCTCATTGCTAAAGTACCAATCATTAATTCAAACTCAGTATCTTGGCCTTCAATTGAATAATAGCGGATCCTATCACAGCAAAAATCTTGCATACTTTTAGGGACAATAGACACTCCAGCGCCGACAGCAACTAACGATAGTACAGCATGCATTCCATGAGCCTCTTGTGCAATTTGAGGAATAAAACCCGCTTGTGCACACAGCTTAAAAACGCGTAAATGAAACCCTCTCCCTTCAGTCATCGGCCATAAAATAAAGGGCTCGTCCACTAATTGCGCTAAGAAGACTTCCATTTGTTGGCTTAATGGATGACTTTTCGCAACAGCAATGCATAAGCTATCACGATCAAATTCACTCAACTGAATATCATTCACATTAGTCAGTGGCGGGATCATAACCCCAATATCAAGAATATCGTTACGTAAGTCATTTACTTGTGCGGCAGTTGTTGCCTCTCGCAGTTCTAACTGAATATTGGGATGCACCAACCGAAATTGATGTATCACATCAGGCAAACGACCATACAAGGCACTACCAACATAACCAAGCCGTAGCTTACCTATCTGGCCAGATGCGATCCCTTGAGTTGACGAGACCGTTAAAGCAGCCTGCTTCAGTGTTTGGCGTGCTTCAAGCAAAAATTTTTTACCTGCATCAGTTAAGCCTAAGACTCGATTTTCACGATTAATTAAAGTGACATTGATATCTTCTTCTAATTTACGGATCGCCATCGTTAAGGGAGGTTGAGACATATTGAGCCGTTTTGCAGCACGATGAAAATGCAGCTCTTCGGCTACGGCAATAAATTGCTCCATTGCCCGTAAAGTAATACGAAAACTCTCTGACATGTTCAACTCCAAAATAAAACCGCTATATCGATATAAAATATATATCAAAAACTATCATTAATCATATTTTATATATTATCTGATTATTGACATACTGATAATGCTTCCTAACTTATAAAATGAGATATTTAAAATGATCACCTTTCACCGTCAGATCGTGTTAATTACAGGTGGTGCACGTGGCTTAGGTTTAGCCTACGCACGTTGTATCGGACAATTAGGCGCGACAGTGTTAATTCAGGATATTGGCGCGGATAGTCAAGGTAATGGCAAAGATAGTAATGTTGCTGAACGTGCGGCTCAAACGTTACAAGCAGAGGGTTTAGATATTCGAGCAATATCAGGTTCGCTAAATTCTCGCACCGCTTGTCATCAACTCGTCGAACAGATAATTCAACAATACGGTCGGTTAGATGCCGTGATCCACAATGCTGGTTGGGTGGCTTATCAATCAATTGAGGAGTTGGATGAAAAAGCTTTTGATCACATGCTATTGATTGCGACTAAAGCGCCGATCTGGCTCGCGCAAGCGGTATGGCCACAGATGAAATCAGCTGGATATGGCCGTATCGTCGTCACGACCTCTTGCCGTGCACTTTATACTCAATATGCTCAAAATGGCTTAATTAGCTACGCAGCTGCCAAAATGGCTATTCTGGGTGCAATGAATATTCTTAACCATGAAGGTTGTCAGCATGGGATCATGGTCAATGCTATATCACCTGTTGCTAAAACGCGCATGTGGGGAGAAAACGGTGAACCTGATGAGCTTCACCCTGCTGATGTTGCTCCCGGTGTGGCTTTTTTAGCCTCTTCTCATTGTTCATCGGGTGGATGGATTTTACGCGCTGCAAATGGTCAATTCCATGCAACAAAAACAATGGAAGCTGAATTTATTGATTATCCTCGAGATATTAAAGCTATCCGCGCGTTAACTGCACAAGATATTGCAGATAACTGGCATAAAATCGCTATTCCAAGTACGGAACGACGCTAATGTATCAGACAAATATTGTTGCCAATACGCAGACAATTCTTGGTGAATCGCCGATTTGGAGTGATGTGAGACAATCACTCTTATGGGTTGATACACTGAAAGGAAGCTTATTGGCTTTCGATCCAAAAACTGCCACACTTGCCTCGCATCCCATATTGGCACCATTAACCTTTGTTGCAGAAAACCCAGAAACAAAACTGATTGTTGGAATTGGCTGTCAATTGGCCATACTTGATCAACAATTTAATTGGCAACTCATTGGATTAGCGCCTCATTCTCGCGAAGGTTATCGTCTGAATGATGCTAAGTTTGATGTGAAAGGACGTTTGTGGTGTGGACTTATGAGTGAGCAACTCACAGAAAATAATGGCTATCTCTACAGTTTTGATCAAAATGGATGTTGGCGTACCATTGATACAAGTTTTACGCTCATTAATGGAATTGACTGGAGTCAAGACAATAAAACCATGTTTGTCACGGATTCAATAAAACGCGTTATTTATGCCTATGATTTCGATTTGAGCACAGGAGATGTTAGCCACAAACGGGTTTTTACCCAGTTTAGCTATACCGATGGCAAGCCCGATGGTTTAGTTGTTGATGCCGATGGCTATGTTTTGAGTGTATTATTTGACGGCAGTGCTCTTGCTCGGATTTCTCCCAATGGTGATGATATTCAATTCTGTTCGCTACCCGTTAAGCGCCCAACAAGTTGTTGTTTCAGTGAGAACGGACAAGTTTTGTATCTCACTAGCGCTCGATTGGGTTTAACCGAACAAGAATTAATCGAATCTCCCGCTTCAGGTTCCCTGCTAAAGATTGATTATCTAAAATTGACTGAACAATTAGCAAATAAGCCCTTAGTTTAATTTATTATCTCGCATAGTTTAGTGACAAGCGACCATGCGAGAATTGAATAAATAGATGACCTGTTATTCAATCGTAGCTTGGTCTATTGAGTTATTTGAAAGCAAATGTCTTCGTTGCCCTAAAGTCGCCGCTAACAGAACGATTACCCCACCCATAATTGCCACCAAAAATCCGGCTTGAACGCTATAACTATCGACGAGCTTCCCTGATAACGCAGCGCCCATTGCTACACCTATATTTAAGCCTGCGAGTAACCAAGTCATACCTTCTGTTAATTGATTTTCAGAAACTAAATTCTCAACTAATGACATCGCCACAATCATAGTTGGTGCAAAGAATAGCCCAGCAATAAATACAACAATCGCAAGTGAAACAACATCACTGACAAAATACAGAGGAAGCACCGATAACGCCGTTAATATTCCGCCCAATAGTAACAATCGTGGCAACGAAGTTTTCAATGTTAAAGCACCATAAACCAATCCCATCAAACATGACCCCAGCGCATAAGCAGATAAAACAAGACTTGCAGCTGCTGGTTGTTTTACATACTCCGCTAAAGCAACACTACTGATATCAACTGTTCCCACTATTGCGCCCATGGCGATCATCAATAGCACTAAAAGTTGCATGCCTGTTTGCGACATAATCCATCGAGGTTTACATATTACTGCATGGCTTACGCTTAATACCGGTTCGGTTTTTCGCTGCAAAATTAATGAAGCAACGCCGACGATCAGCAAAAACATCGCAATGATTAAACCTGCTTGCGGAAATAGTGCCACGGCAAGCCCTACTGATACAGGTGGTCCTATAATGAATGTCACTTCATCTTAAACCGTTTCTAAAGAATAAGCCGTTTGTAAAATGGGTTGTCCTTTATAGATAGCAGCCCATCTAGCTCTGACCATTGCTGACATACTTGGCATAAATCCAGCAAGTGCCGCACCGACGAAAAAACCCACATCAGACACCATAGCCCATGAACTCCACAACACGATGCTAACGCCAATCACACTAATGGTTGATGCAATGGGCAAAATATAAAATTGCCCATACTTATCAACTAATCGTGAGATTTGCGGTGATAGCAAAGCATACGCAAGTACAAAAGTGGCTGATACCAATCCGGCAAGTGCATAACTCCCTTTTATTTGAGCTAGCATGGTGATAATTCCTATACCCATCATGGGTAAAGATAATCGTGCAATAAGCCCGGATAAAACGAAACTATTACTACCCGGTGCGCTAAACAATTGTTGGTAACGACGTTGCATACCTTCTCCTGAAATTTAATTTATACATACATTACGTATGAATAAGAAGGATGATATAATGATACGAGATGAATGTAAATAATCATACGAAATGTATGTAAAGAGAAATAATGGCAAGAAGAACTCGTGCAGAAATGGAAGAAACTCGAGCCACGCTGTTAACAACGGCTCGTGATTATTTTAGCCGTTTAGGCTATGCAGAAACGTCGATGGACGATTTAACAGCGAGTGCAAATTTAACTCGAGGCGCTCTCTATCACCACTTTGGGGATAAAAAAGGCTTACTTGCCGCAGTCGTTGAGCAAATAGATGCTGAAATGGACGCGCGTTTACAGGTAATCAGCAATAACGCTCAAAATCCTTGGTCTGGTTTTTGTGATCGATGCCACTCATATCTAAAAATGGCAATCGAGCCCGAATATCAGCGCATTGTATTATATGATGTAAAAGCGGTATTTGGAGGTATTTCTGTAGGCTCACAGCAGGGTTGTATTGATTCGATGGAAAAAATACTCAGCGAGCTTATTCAACAAGGCGTTATTGCTCAAGCGTCAGCCAAGGTTTTAGCGACCTTAATTTATGGTAGTTTAGCCGAAGCCGCATGTTGGATAGCGCAAGAAAATAGCGCAAATAGATTAACGGAAAGCATCACTGCAATTGATTTGTTATTAAGTGGGTTACTGCGCAAGTAGACTAAAAGAGCACGATTTAACACCGTGCTCTTTCAACAGATATCGAGCTGTTATTCTTTAAGATGGGGCGTTGCTTAATTTGCTCGCAGCTTAGGCATAACTGGCCTTTGGGCTATACAAGCACATTAAATTCCGTGATAAATTTATCAACATCTTGTTGAGTCGTTGACCATGATGTACACAACCGTAAACAGCTTTGGCCTTCTTCTGGCTCACAAATTTTGTGCAGCACGTATTGTGACATCAATTGAGTTGCAAGCGAGTTTGGTAAAATAACAAAAACTTGGTTAGATTCTGGTTGAGCCAGGAATGTAAAACCGTTCTGTTCGAAAAGACGAACTAATTGTGCGGCCATATCATTGATATGCGCCCCTAATTGGAAATATAGGTCCTCAGTAAACAACGCATCAAATTGTGCAGCTAACAGCCAGCCCTTCGCTTGTAATCCGCCCTTTTGCTTGATGCTATAGCGGAAGTCAGATTTTAATACTGGATTTAAAATGACTAAGGCTTCTGCCGAAAACGCACCAATCTTGGTACCGCCAATATAAAACATGTCTGTCAGCTTAGCGATTTCTTCAATTGTTAAATCACTGTTTTTAGACATTAAACCAGAAGCTAAACGGGCTCCATCCATAAATAATAACAAGCCATACTTATCACATTCAGTTCTAAGAGCTTGTAGTTCATGTTTACGGTAAACGGTACCAATTTCCGTCGAGTTGCTGATATAAACCAATTTTGGTTGAACAGAATGCTCATCCGGATGTTCTGCAAGTACTGCTTGAATATGCTTTGGTTCCAGTTTTCCTGATTCAGATTTCACCGTCACGACCTTATGCCCCGTAGCTTCAATAGCACCCGTTTCATGCGTCGCGATATGTCCAGAATCAACAGCAATTGCGGCTTGATGTGGACGTAGAACATGCGAAATAGCGGTTAAATTAGTGATTGTACCGCCGTTAAAAAAATGAACATCCGAATCTGTACGCCCTATTCTGAGTTTGATTTTATCAGCAACTTGCTCTGTATATTTATCGGTTCCATAACCACCAAAGCGTTTTCCAGCTAAATCATTTAATGCTTTCATCACCGCTGTATGAGCTATTTCATTATAATCATTTTGAAAACTGTACATCGTTATCCCTAGTATTTGTTATCATCGGTATTGTTTCGTAAACAACTATTTATATTCGCATATCACTCATTCTTCAATACCTTAAGAATAAGATTTCTCAGCATCATTTTCTTATCTTAAATTAAGTTAGTTCACAACGACTAAAACCATCATGAATACTTAATTTAATATTTTATCATTAGCTCTATTTCTAGCTAATAAGCAGAATTAAGCCCCCTAGAAAAAGGAAAGGCGAGATAACCAACGTTTAAATCTCGCATTCGGCTGTACTAATCCACGCTCCAAAAAACATTTTTAATATCTGACTATCCGTATCAGAATAGCGACTTAATAAATATTGTATATCATAGTATGACGATATTTTTATTGTATCTTCTCTTGTAAATTTCCATTGTGAAAATAAAAACTCCACCACTTAAGATTTGAAGTTTTCAATTGTTATACTCATAGCTTGACATGCATCGTTCTTATTTTTTACCTTAGCAGATATATCTTCAATATTAGAAAGTTAAATTAATTTTTCAAGGCTGAGCTCTCGTAATTTAACCTTTTTAAAATTTGTTGTACTAACCATTCTAGGTACATGAAATTCAGGTTGAAATACAAAATTGAGTACATGATCTAATCCTTGACTATTTAAATCTTCATTTAAAGCTAATACCTTGAATTTCACATCATGACTATGCCTTAAAAAATCAATAAGATGCAGACCTAAAGCAACTTTCATATCCTTAGTATTATAAATAGGAATATCATGACGCCCATTCTCACCATAAATATAGCGCTCGATTTCATTTCTCACTTCAGAGAATTGAGAAATGAAATTTTGATGTTCATGAAGAAATGCAGGAGGAACTTGATTATCAAAATGTTCTGTTAATGCCAAATATCCATAAGGATATTGCTCATTTATTATATATGCATTAGCGCCATAGTCGATTGTTGTATGCTTAGTATTTAATGGTAGTTGAGATTTATCGTCTGAAAATTCAATACCAAAAAAATACAAAATCATGATTGCTTAAGTATTTTATATCTTCTGGGTAAGTTTTCGATGCTGTAGAAATATTTTTTGTTTGTAATTTATGGTTCGACATAATATTGAGGTTTTCCCCTGAAAGATTAGCATTACTCTGGTGCCTAAAGTGTAAATTAGTATTAACTACTTTACTCAGCAAATTCTTCTCTTGGGGAGTCAGATTTTTTTCTTTTATTTTAGTTAAATAATGTTTAGATACCTTATTTAGGTGTTGCAAAGAATATAAGGAAGACTTTCCTGCTGAGCGTTCAAGTATGTCAGTACCTAACTTTTTAAAGTAAGCACCTTGAGAGAACATTTTATTATAACTTTTATCTGCTATTATTTGTCTAAAACAATCTTTAATAACATTAGCACTTTTATCAATCACACTATTCTCTCGAATAGATTCGCGCGACAAATTTTTCACAAAACCAATACTTTGTTTAAGATTATTCATTACATTGTTTTTTCTATTTCACCCTGAGGTTGAACTCTATTTTGCATATTAGAACAATATATCAAATCCGTTAATTCCATTATTTCCCCCAACAACCTACAATTAATTAAATGTAAAAAACCACTTAAGTAACTCATTAATTAAAATACATGTAAAACAATAACTTAAATTAAAAAGCAGGTGCTACCCTCTAATGTTAATTCAATTAAATAAAGCATTCAATATATTCAGTATGAAATGAAAATTCTTCATGCGTGAATCATAAATATCTCACAAGTAATTAAATCATATAACCATCTATTTTTTATAATTTTTTTAAAAGAACAGTTTAAACGTTAATGATTAATCAGTACAAATAATAAAAGTTAAAATAGTGATTAAATATCAACCCCAACCCTATACGCGTGTTTTTTATTAACGAAGAGTCATCGCATTTATCTACGCCATATCTATTCACTCTTTCCTTTTCATACCAATCGAATTATTTAAAGCATAAAGCAGCCTGTAATGAAAGCGTTGAAATTCTCTAGGATCACAATAATTCTTTGCTAAAATACTCAACAACTAAAATTATTAATTAATAGAGTCCGTTATGTTCATTAAACCAACTGTTGTATTAATCCATGTTCCTAATGTTGCCGATGGATTGGCGTGGTACAAAAAAGCATTCCCCAATGCCATTGCCGAATACTTACCTAAATTTGATTTCACATTATTACATGTTGGCAACTTTACAATCGAAATTGTTCAAGCGGATGCAAAAGTCAGCGAAGGGAAAAAAGGCAGTGTATTATATTGGCAAGTTGATGATATTGCTAAGGCAATTGAGCATTTTGCTCAATTAGGCGCACCGCTTTATCGCGGTCCCATGGAAATTGATCTGGATTTTAAAATGTGCCAAGTTGAAGACCCTTTTGGTAATCTTATCGGCTTAAAAGGTAAATAAACTTGCCAATTAATCCAAATAATCGACGTTTTGATTAATTATCATCACTATAAGCACACGCCCTTAAGCTATCGGATTTTGGGTGGTTACCCTAATCGAAACCACCCATGTTTATTTATTTTTCAGTATTGAATTTTATCGGCAATGATGTTTGTGATTGAGCCAGTTGTTCACACAGATAAATCAGACCTAATAAAGCATTCGTATCCTGGGCTGCCGCCATATATCGCTCTATTTGCGTCGAAAACCACATTATTCCCAAATCTTGAACTGTCCGTTTAGCTTGCGCCAATTCGTCACTTTGGCTATTGGATAGATTTTGTCGTCCAGTGCATGTCTGTGTTTCGAGTTCTGAAAAAATAGGCCTTATCAGTTGTTGCATCAATGAAGGAACAGGAGTAAATATTGCCTTTTGTTGCTGCTTTTTATCCATATATTCTTGAATATTACTCACAAAACTTGAATGTTTCCGATTATGTCGCGTAGATTCAAAGTCGAGATAAAACAACTTAATACCTTGCTCTTTCTCTAACCATAACACCGAAGGAACGAAAATTATCCCCTGCGCATTACGTACAATATGTACCGTAACGGCTTTAATTGGTTGAGCACGTTTAGTGATAAAATCCAGTTCTTCAATTTTGTTGTTATTATTGCCATCCTAATTTAGACGTAAATAAGCGCTATTGTTATCAATATCGTTAACAACCCATATGACACATTGCTCTGTTTCATTCCAATGCAATTGTTCATAGCTATCGATATGATTGTTTTTTGGTCGAGGGATCAAACCCAATGATTCCGCAATAAAATCAGGATGTTGAGTAAAGAATGGTCAAACCTGTTCATTATTGGTAAAAAAGGCTAAACCATTCGAATAATGGCGTAAGCAGAAATCAGCAATTAAACGTGTTGGTTCAGCATAATGGCAATAAGCTAATACTTTTTCGAACTGCCGTAATTCAAGCGTTGAAACCAAACGTGGCGGAACTTGTCCGCCAAAGTGATAAGGTGAGAGATGGCTTGATTTAGGGCGATTGTTGCTGATTAAACGTAGCGCATGAAATAAGGTAAATTCTGCTAAATTGGGAATCCGCTCTTTATAACGAATAACATTTTGTTCCAGGGATTCAATAATGCCTACGCCGGTGTTCAGCTTATCCAATAAACTACGGCACTTCTCTTCAGTGAGCTTATTACTGAAATCTTTATAATATTTTTTGCCCAGCTATAACTGTGTTTTTCATTTTTGCTGGCTTCAATCTCTCTTTCAGCTGACTCTTTAGCTTTTTCTAGCATTTCTTTGAAGTTATTTGCCAAAATATCGCGAGCACTTTCAGGTAAAGGTGTATCTTCGAGCTCAATTAATGGCGGTAATGTCACATCTTCAATCTCATTAGCTGTGTCCATAACATCAAAACGAGAAATTGCACTTTCAAGGCTCTTCAATACAGTTTTATTTTTTCCCGTTTGTAAGGCCTTTTCTAATATATTACGTCCATGACCAATACGAGCAAATAAATCAGCAGCTTGCGTTCGTTGTTTTGGTGTACCTTCGAACAGAATTTTTGTTAAATGTTCTATTACTGCGACTTCAGACAAAATCGCGATTACAGGCTCAGCTCTAATGCGAACTGTTTTAAGCGAACTGACGGCATAAACAACGAGAATATCAGCAAAAACTTGCCGTAGCTCTTCCTCTTTTTTTAAGTAATCAATTAGTTGTACCTGTCCTGATGCGGACAAATTATTTGATAATGATTGTCGAACAAAATCTTGCTCAGCAATCATATATGCTTTTAATTCAGGAATGTTGAATAGACGATTAAGCTTATCATAGTGATAATCGGATAATTGCTGGCGATCAAAAATAGCATAGAGAATGGTATTAGCTGGCTTCTCAGTCTCTTTTTCAACGATATCTGCCAGTAAACTAAGACTCCAATGCTTACGAAGCTCATATTTTTCATTACCACCGGTGTAATCACCGAAAGTGGTATAAAAAGCATCACCGAGTAGGTAGAGAACCCAACTTGTCAGCTCTTGGGTCAAAATCTTGATATTGGTGTCTTGGCAAGCTGCCGCGATGACTTTAGCGAAGCGAGTAACTTGTTGAGCTGAGAATGAATCCCCGACTTTGGCATACAGTTTATGACGCGCATTAAGGCTTTGACGGGCTAATTTACTGTATTGTTCTAAATTCGAATTAACACTCGGCCACCACCAGTCAATCGTTCCTGGCTTATTTAATAATCCAGCTGCTTCATCTTTTGCTAATTGATTTAATTGCACCAGAATACCTGGGTTATTTCCATCAAGGACATATTCTAATATTTGTTTTGGTAATTCTTTATCGAAAAAGGCAAAAGGTAATAGTGCTTGCTGTAGATATTGTTCTACTACGCTAACATCTTTATTTCCGTAAATCGGTAGTATATCAAACTGAAATTTGGCCATGACAATTCTCTAAAAACATTTATATAACATATTGCCAGCACGAATTCTTTCATCTAACAATTTGATTATTCTTATTCAATATTTATTGTCATTTAATTCCATATTATAACCTAGTGTTTCACGCTAAAGATTCCACAATAATCCAATAAAACTCTTACCTTATTCCCTTTAAATATGGTTTTTAATTTTACTCATATTATTACTTTTTTCTTTCGTCATAAAAAAAAGAGAAATTTAAAGTATTAATCTTACAGATTGTTATGGCGCATAAATATTTCAAATATAATCAACGGCCTATTCTCAGACAGTCAATTAGACAAAAAATAGCCACTGACTAAACATTATGTCTAATAATAGACTAATTGTATATTAAACTACTGAGAACCTTATATGACTATTCAATTTAGAAACAGTGAAGCCCTATCTCCTCCCACAGGGCATTGATCTGCTTTAATCAAACAGGACACTTTAATAATGGAATATAATCCAATTATTGAGGTGTTAAATGAAAAAACGAACAAACAGGTTTTATACTACTGAGTTTAAGCAAGAAGCGGTCGCATTAGTCACCGAACAAGGTTATAGCGTCCCAAAAGCGGCAGCTTCATTAGGGATCACCGATAAATTACTTTATAACTGGAAAGCAAAATTCGATGCTGAACAATCCGGTAGCAGCTTGAATGCCGATGAGAGAGCTGAGCTATTAAGGCTTCGAAAAGAAAATAAAGAACTTAGGATGGAGAAAGAGATCCTAAAAAAAGCCAGCGCCCTCCTGCTAAAGGAAACCAAGTAGCGTTTAAAACGATTAAGCAATTATCTTCACAGTTTCCCGTGCTGAAGCTCTGCAAGTTAATGAAAATAAGTCGTTCTGCCTACTATGCTTGGCTTAAACGCCCAGCAAAATTGATCACCGCAGAACAACTTAGCCTGTACCGCAGAGCCAAAGCTATCTTTGAACAGAGTCGAAATAGCTTAGGTTATAGAACGTTACGTAAACGGTTATGCAAAGAGGGCTTTAGCGTGAGTGCTTATGGCGTTCAAAAGCTAATGGCTCAGCTTGGCCTAGTCGTCACTCAGCGCGTTGCTTACAAAGTCACCACAAAACGCAAACACAGTGATGCCGTAGCCGATAATTTGCTCAATCAAAATTTTAATCCTCACGCACCTAACGAAGTGTGGGCGGGTGATATGACCTATTTAAAAACAGGGGAAGGCTGGATGTATTTAGCCATCGTGATGGACTTATACTCACGCCGTATTGTGGGTTGGCATATCGATAAACGAATGACGGCAGATTTAGTCAGTAAAGCCTTGATGAAAGCGTATAACTTACGCCAGCCCGAAAAAGGCTTAGTCTTTCATAGTGATAGAGGCTCTCAATATACGAGTAAGCGATATCGCCGCTTGCTAACAAGCTATGGTATTAGGGCAAGCATGGGTGATGTTGGAGCCTGTTGGGATAACGCCGTTGTAGAACGATTTTTTGGCAGTTTAAAACACGATTGGGTACTGAAAATCCCTCAGCCGACTCGGAAACAGATGAAAGAAGATGTTATCGCGTATATGCGCTATTACAACCTAGAAAGGTTTCATACTGCCAACGGTGATCTGTCCCCAATTGAGTATGAACAAAATTCCTTAAGAAAAGTGTCCTGATTTAGTTGCGCAGAACAGGCAATAACAATATATATCATGCTTACTCCAAATTTATGCGCTATATCCACCATATTATAAATGGCATGGTGGATAACGACTATCAACAGCTTCAACTACACTACTTATTTAATTCTATCAAATATTTATCTTTAAAATAGTCTCAATAATCGACAGCATGATTATTGAACTACTCCAAGTATTTATATTATATTTCATAGTAATAACTATAAAGGGTATCAATGTAAATATGAATAACTATATATAGATATATACAATAAAATCAATCGGTTACTTATTCAATATTGCTAACAACAACATGAACCAAAAATAATTTCCCTTGATATACTTTAATAAAGATAAAATCGCTTTTATACTCCGGCTATGACAAAAAATAAAAATCAAATGGATAACAATGATTCACACTCGTTTTATTCAGATAATTAGCAAATGTAAATTTGTTTTATCCGATATCCCTTTATTACCAAGGTAATGTCAATGTTTGAAGATTAGTATAGTTTTTAAATGATTCTCGTATGCCTTCTTTAATGCCAAGCCCTGAATTTTTAACGCCGCCAAAAGGCGATAATTCGGTACGAAAACCAGGAACTTCCCATACATTTAATGTACCAATATGTAATTGCTTGGCTAGTCTCGTTATTAAATCCATCCTATATGTACAAACACCAGCAGAAAGTCCATATTTGGTGTTATTGACTAGATTAATCAGCTCATCTACATTACTAAAAGTTAATATTGGCGTTACCGGCCCGAAGGTTTCTTCAGTGACCAATGACATCGTTGCAGTCACTTTATCCAAAACAGTCGGTTGAAGTAAGGCTCCACGTCGTTGATGTCCATAACGCAGCCTAGCGCCTTGAGCTATTGCTTTTCTATACGATTTTCTATTATCCTTGCCGCATTTTCATCTATTACTGTTCCCATCATGATCCGTTCATCAAAAGGATCACCTGCTATCCAACATTGTGTTTTTTCAACAACAAGTTCAGTCAGCTTATCTGCAATGCTTTCATGCACCAATACTCGTTTTATTGCTGTACATCGTTGGCCGCTATTCTTATAAGAACCTTGGACAACCAATTCTGCTGCTGTTTCGAGCTCTGCATCAGGAAATATGATTAATGGATCATTACCACCCAACTCAAGAACGAGACGACGATAACCCGCTCTGGCAGCAATATATTTACCAACAGACACGCCCCCAGTAAAACTAATAAGTTCAATCGCAGAATGAGATGATAAATATTTATACAAAGAAATAGGGTCCCCGCAAACGGGTAATAACATTTCTCTAGGTAACCCCGCAGAAAATAATAAATCGCAAAAATATTGTGCCGATAAAGGTGTTTTTTCTGATGCCTTCAATATCACACGATTATTAGTTGCTAATGCCGGTATTATTTTATGGGCTACCTGATTGATCGGATGATTAAAAGAGGTAATTGCATAAATAATTCCTTTAAGAGGAGTGCGATAAGTTAGGATTTTTCTCTCGGCCATATTTGGACAAATATCCGACTCTAAAATATCATTTTTTTCTGTTAATAACTCCGCTATAGCTAAAACCAATACATTTAGTACACGAGAAATTTCATAACGGCTGTCATTTATAGAAATTCCAGTTTCTTGCGTAATTAATTTAGCAGCATATTCTTTGTCCGCCTCTAATAATAAATGCACTCTTTTAAATATTTCAGCTCGTTGATATCGACTTAATGGTGATTTAAATATTAGTGCTGAATGAATAAATTCCTCAATGGTTTTCTGAGATGTTTTCGCGATTGAACCCACTATATCTAATGTATAGGGGTTTTTTATAATAATTTCTTTCATTTATACAACCTTTTTATCTTAAGCAAGAAGTTACGAGAAATTGCTGAAAGTTATCACGACTTTGGTACGGAGGAATATTCGGTCTACCAACATTATAACGGCTTCCGGGAGAGCAAATAATTTCAATACAATAGCTACTTTGAGTCATGAGTGCTTTTTTTATTGCGCTACGGATAGTTAACTTATCATTTACTGTGACAGCATTGACATAACCACAAACAACTGAAAGAGCAGAAAGAGAGATATTTTTTGCTTGAGTATCTTGCCCTCCAACCGAATCATGTACACCATTATTAAAAATAATATGAATGATATTTTTGGCTTGAGAAGTATTTGTTATCCCACCTAGATGCATTAGCAATGCACCATCTCCATCTAAACAAATAACTTTATTATTCGGCATTTCTAATGCAATACCATAGGTAATTTGTGAGGCATGCCCCATACCTCCAATTGAAAGAAAATCTTGGATATGTGGTTCTTTTCTTTTATCTCTCAACTCAAAAAGTTCTCGAGATAACATCCCTGTTGTACATACTGTTGGCAATGGCTTAGGGAACGAATCTATTACCCACTCCAAAGCCTGCTCTCTCAAGGGTAATTGTTTATTATCAATGAATTTTCTATTTCCGGTATAAAATGAAAAGGTATTTTTTCTAACAATGAGGGCTACTGGTGTCGACTTTTGATACGCCATGTCCAGCGCATCAGAAACGATATTATTGTTCTGCGCAACTAAATCAGGACACTTTTCTTAAGGAATTTTGTTCATACTCAATTGGGGACAGATCACCGTTGGCAGTATGAAACCTTTCTAGGTTGTAATAGCGCATATACGCGATAACATCTTCTTTCATCTGTTTCCGAGTCGGCTGAGGGATTTTCAGTACCCAATCGTGTTTTAAACTGCCAAAAAATCGTTCTACAACGGCGTTATCCCAACAGGCTCCAACATCACCCATGCTTGCCCTAATACCATAGCTTGTTAGCAAGCGGCGATATCGCTTACTCGTATATTGAGAGCCTCTATCACTATGAAAGACTAAGCCTTTTTCGGGCTGGCGTAAGTTATACGCTTTCATCAAGGCTTTACTGACTAAATCTGCCGTCATTCGTTTATCGATATGCCAACCCACAATACGGCGTGAGTATAAGTCCATCACGATGGCTAAATACATCCAGCCTTCCCCTGTTTTTAAATAGGTCACATCACCCGCCCACACTTCGTTAGGTGCGTGAGGATTAAAATTTTGATTGAGCAAATTATCGGCTACGGCATCACTGTGTTTGCGTTTTGTGGTGACTTTGTAAGCAACGCGCTGAGTGACGACTAGGCCAAGCTGAGCCATTAGCTTTTAAACGCCATAAGCACTCACGCTAAAGCCCTCTTTGCATAACCGTTTACGTAACGTTCTATAACCTAAGCTATTTCGACTCTGTTCAAAGATAGCTTTGGCTCTGCGGTACAGGCTAAGTTGTTCTGCGGTGATCAATTTTGCTGGGCGTTTAAGCCAAGCATAGTAGGCAGAACGACTTATTTTCATTAACTTGCAGAGCTTCAGCACGGGAAACTGTGAAGATAATTGCTTAATCGTTTTAAACGCTACTTGGTTTCCTTTAGCAGGAGGGCGCTGGCTTTTTTTAGGATCTCTTTCTCCATCCTAAGTTCTTTATTTTCTTTTCGAAGCCTTAATAGCTCAGCTCTCTCATCGACATTCAAGCTGCTACCGGATTGTTCAGCATCGAATTTTGCTTTCCAGTTATAAAGTAATTTATCGGTGATCCCTAATGAAGCTGCCGCTTTTGGGACGCTATAACCTTGTTCGGTGACTAATGCGACCGCTTCTTGCTTAAACTCAGTAGTATAAAACCTGTTTGTTCGTTTTTTCATTTAACACCTCAATAATTGGATTATATTCCATTATTAAAGTGTCCTGTTTGATTAAAGCAGATCATATTTACTGTGGTGAGTGTATACTCTGAACCGATTATTATTGTTGGGATGCTTAAGACTTCTAATAATGAACCCGTAATTTTCCCTTGTTTAACATGTTGGGGTTCATCACTAATTTGTTCACCACTTTCATCCAATTCTCCTCTCCAGCCAATGATAAGAAGTATGGGTATACCATATACCTCAATATCGGCTAAAGAACACAATGGATTAATTGCATTTCCTATTCCAGAGTTTTGCATATAAACAACGGGGATCTGACGGGTTGCTAAGTAGTGGCCTATAGCTATACCAACAGCCCCACCTTCATTTGCTGTAATAGTGTGAGTACACTCATTTCCGTGAGCATCTACTGCTAAACAAAATTCTTTTAATAATGAATCTGGAACACCTGAAAAAGAACGGATTCCAGAGTTCAATAGTAATTGAACAAACTGATTCGGTTCAATCATGATTATTATCCATAAAGTTTAATTTATTTTGTGCCAGGAATTAGTTCTAAAATATCATTTATCGACATACAATTACTTTCGATCTCTTGAGTCCTGCCATTTTTTAAAATCATTTCAGCAACATATTTCATAGCCGGATATGCTGCTCGTAATAAATGATTCGCGTATATCACAATGTTATAACCATGACTAATCAAATCATCAAATTTAACCTGATTAAAACTGGTTGGTACACAGACTAATGTAATAGTTGGATGCGATTCCTTAAATTTTTTCGCAAAAATAAAAATTTCCGTTGGATCGGATTTTCGACTATGGATCATAATTCCTTTAGCCCCAGCCTCAACATATAAATCAGCACGAAATAAAGCATCTGCCATTCCAGCATCCAGTATTAAACTTTCTATACGGGCTATTACCATAAATTCATCAGTTTTAGCAGCCTTAGCTGCGGCTGAAATTTTTTTAGCAAACTCCTCCGGTTTCGCTTGTCTTTGGTAAACATCATTTCCAAGTAGCGAATTCTTTTTTAAACCTTCTTTATCTTCTATGATAATAGCTGAAATCCCTAACCGCTCTGCGGTAGAAATACTATAAATAATATGTTCTATTTTCCCACCTGTATCAGCGTCAAATATAAGAGGTTTACTGGTCACATCAAAGATTTCTGAAACTGCGCTTAGGCGATGAGCTATATCAATAAGTTCTATATCAGGCTTACCTCTAATTGTAGAGTCCGTTAAGGAGCTGGACCAAAAACCATCATATTCAATCACTTCATTTGAATTATTAAACTGAATATTCTCGATTAACATTGCAGATAACGGACTATGTGTTTCCATTATTCTTAGTCCATTTTTTTCTCTAACTTAGCTCGTAACGAACTTATTCTATTTTCCATATAATTATTTAACAATGTTATTTCACTCATAAATTACCTTTATTTATTTTTATTTCGTTTATCATCGCCCCACAATATAATAAACATTCACCAACAAATAAAACGATAAATAAATTATGCCGTTGTTATTTTTCAAGGTACCTATGATATTTTCACATACCAATTCATTATGTCTTTATAATTAAAGCCATTTGAGTTCCAAAAATAGTTTATTGATATGATTAATAGTAATCTAATTGATTATCTCTTTAGCCAGATTTGTTTAATTCAATATCTCTATTACTGACATAGTGATTATTAACAATGCTAAATATTTTTAATATTATTTACATCTATTTCAATAGCGCTATTCGCATTCCATAGCTTAGCTCAGCTATTGCTCTACATATATACTTGGTAATTGCAGTTCAACCACCGAATATCGATTTCATCTTTTACAGTAAAAATCGATATTTTTGGGCATTAATGCAGCTTATTGGTTAGATTAGGTAACATCAGGATGAATTCTAATGACTTTTAAGGTTTTTTATTGTTACTCTTTAACTTAAGCGTATTAAATAAATCACGTCAATTTTTTAAATTTGGACATAAAATGACTCACAATGCCCCTATTACACTTTATTATGATTCGTTTGGAGAGCCTGAAAATCTAGCGATTGTTTTAATTCCAGGCTTAGGCGGCCATAACATTAGTTGGTCTGAAGACTTCTGTCAGCGCCTTGCTATGGCGGGTTATTTCTTAATCCGCATTGATAATCGCGATAGTGGATTATCGCCACATTTTGATCACTATCCCACGATTAATATCCCTGAATTAGTTGAATGGTTACAACGTGCCCAGCAGGTTAACATTCCCTACACCTTGTTTGATATGGCTGACGATGTACTCGCTTTGTTAAATCAACTGTCAATTGAAAAAGCACACATTATAGGGCGTTCGATGGGCGGCATGATTGCCCAAATAGTTGCCACAAAAGCACCTGATAGGATATTAAGTCTGTGTTCGATAATGTCGAGTACGGGTAACCCGACATTACCACAACCTGAACCGGATGTGATGCAGATGCTGATGACCGCAGGTGACAACCCTAAAGAGGACTTAGAAAGCTATTTAAACGGACAATTATCCTTTTACCGTCGTATTAGTTCAACCGCGTGCCCTTTTGATGAAGCTTATTACCGTGATTATATTTTACAAGCCTTAGCACGTGCATATTCACCCGAAGGAACAAAGCGTCAGTTGATTGCCGTTGTGATAACAGGCGATATTCGCCCCCACTTAACTGAGATCACTGCACCTACGTTAGTGATCCACGGTTCAGTTGACCCTCTTTTCCCGCCTGCTGCTGGACAAGATATTGCAGATAATATTGCCAATGCGAGCCTTGATTTAATCGAAGGTATGGGACATGAAACACCACCGCAATTGGTACCCATAATTGCAAATAAAATTATTGCGCATTTAAAAACAGCTATAGCGTAAACCGGTAATATATAAAATAAGCTAAAGGCTCTTTAATTAGAGCCTTTACGTTTAAAAATAATGAAGACAAAAACAAAATTAATTTAGCCATAAATACCTTTGCAAATACTTATTTATCAATTAATTTATTCTATTTATCAGTGAGCGCCGTAAAACCCCGTCTTTTTAGGTCGGGGATATAAGGCGTGAAGTTGACTTTAACTGTAAATAATGTCAGTGTTTTACACAATACACTGTGAGAATGTAAGAATGAAACGCGCATATAAATATCGGTTTTACCCAACACCTGAACAGGCTGAGCTTTAAGCTAAGACGTTCGGCTGTGTGCGTTTCGTCTATAACTCAATCCTGCGCTGGCGTACCGATGCTTACTATGATCGTCAAGAAAAAATCGGCTATACGCAAGCCAGTTCAAAACTCACCGCAATGAAAGAAAACACTGATTTTTCATGGCTTAATGAAGTTAGCTCGGTTCCACTGCAACAAGCCCTTCGTCACCAACAATCAGCCTTTGCCAACTTCTTTTCGGGGCGCACTAAATACCCAACCTTCAAAAGTAAGCACCCTAGACAATCAGCGACCTTCATGAATACGGCTTTCAAATACCGTGACGGCAAGCTGTACATGGCGAAAAGCAAAGAGCCATTAGATCTTCGCTGGGGTCGTGAATTGCCCTCCACGCAGTCAAGTATCACTATTTCCAAAGACTCAGCAGGGAGATACTTTGCATCGTGCCTTTGCGAGTTTGAACCTAAATCACTGCCTATTTCAGCAAAAAAAGTTGGCATTGATGTAGGTTTAAACGATTTGTTTGTCACTGCCACTGGATTTAAAACAGGCAACCCCCGCCACACTGCAAAATATACAAAACGTTTAGCCCTGCTACAGCGACGATTGAGCAAAAAGAAAAAAAGCTCAAGTAACCGCGCTAAAGCAAAACTAAAAGTCGCAATACTCCACGCAAAAATTGCCGATTGCCGAATGGATAACTTGCATAAGTTATCCCGTAGACTGATTAACGAAAACCAAGTTGTCTGCGTTGAATCTCTGAAAGTGAAAAACATGATCCGCAACCCTAAATTATCTAAAGCGATAGCAGACGCTAGTTGGGCTGAACTCACGCGTCAACTTGAATATAAGGCTGAATGGTCTGGACGTTCCGCAGTTGCCATAGAACAGTTCTTCCCATCTTCAAAGCGTTGCCGTTGTTGCGGTTATACACTGTCTAAACTGGCGTTAAATACACGGTCTTGAGTATGCCCTGAGTGCAATACTGACCATGATCGTGATATTAACTCTGCCAAAAACATCAAAGCCGCTGGTCTAGCGGTGTTAGCCCTTGGAGAGTTTGTAAATCCTAAATCGCATCACGCGGCTTAGGTTAGACTCTGTGAATTGGGAATCCCCTTCCTTTAGGGAGGGGAGCAGTCAATAAATCTAACTAATAAATGGCTGCTTATCTGCTACAACCAACCTTGCTTTTTATGTTGCGCACATATTGGACATAAAGTTTCATTTTGCTGCCAAGCCAAAAATGATAACCTACATTTTTCACACTGCCCATCATAATAATGATACACCATAGGCTCACTATTTTTTGCCACCGCTTCGTTGACTTTAATGGATTTAGGAAAACAGACAACTTGGCAACTCATACACCCCGTACAACGTTTTTCATCAAAAATAAATTGATGATTTTCTAGCGTAATTGCCTGTTCATCACACACTTTGGTACATGCGCCACACAGAATACAACTTGATTCATCAAGCTGAATATGGAACCAACTATCTTGTGGGTAATACTGTTTACGTGCATTCAGGCCAGTACTGACTTGGCCTTTATTTAATGGCTGTTCATCTAATTTTTGACGAAAGAACATTTGACGGCGCCCACTGTCAATTTCTGTCGGTTGAGCAATAATTAATTGCCAAATTGGCTCTTGGAGGGTTTTCAATTTTAAATTAAGTGCAGCGAGAATTGGTAGCCATTTATCCACCAGTGGCTCAGCAATTTCAATTCCCTTGATATGATATTGTTTATGCCAAACAAGCAACTCCTCAACACTAGCAAGGGGTTCATCATGACGGATCACAAGGTGATTGTTTAGATAAGTCCGTTGATGAGGTGCAATATTTTCAATTGCATCGACCGGACAAGAAAATAAACAGTTACCACATTGATAACAGAGTTCATTATTGATGGTCGCATCAGAAATACCAAACGTGATCGCCCCCACCGGACAAGTTTGTGAGCAGCTATCACAGACGCTATTTTTGAGGCGTTTTCTCACACATTTATCATTGATAATGGGCTCAGGGGGAAGATCCACCGTGATAAAACGCCTCATACTGCTTAACTCCGTTACTTAACAATAAAGAACGCGAAACGATTAAGTACTTCACCAATGAATATCACTGCACACCCAGTCAGCACAAGTGGCATTCCCGCTGTCAATATAGCAACACGTTTTTTCCACATGCTATAGCCTAAGATTAGAATGCCTGCAATTGACATTAGCCAAGCGATAACTCGTAACGCAAAGATCTCATTATACGCATGGATAGGCGTTTGTGGGAATGTAATTGCATTATTCGTCAACAATTCATCAGATATCCATTCAACATAAAATGGCTGAATAATAAGGCGAATAGTGACGGCTAAGAAGATTATCAGTAATGCAACAGCCACCATTTTATAAGGCAATGTTGGACTTGCAATCACTTTAGCTTGTATCGTGATGACACCAAGGGCAATAGCAGCACCAGCTGCAAATACCGATCCAAAGAACATAAAATAGGTATTAATATGCATCCATGTCAGCATAGATGTATGGTAATAAAGCGATGACATGCAAAAAATATCGATTAAACCCAATAATCCAATCAATACCAATACTGTCCTATTCATATGACCTTTAATCAAGACGAAGAGTGTATATAAGCACAGCGCACCCAGATAAAGTGCAGCAAATACAATTTCACGACTCAACCATGAAGACGAAATATGGCGTAAGGCATGAAATGCATTCAACGGATAACCCATATGTAGTGTCGATGATAATAGTCCAAGGCAGCCTAATACAGCGGCGGTTAGTAGCGCAGGTTTCATCACTAGGGTTGCACGTTGATTGCCCACTTCGTGTTCAAACCAACAAAAATAGAGGGCAGTCAGGATCACAATTCCAACAGAGCTTTGCACTAATAACGTAAAGGTCACTAATGGCCATTCACCCATGATTAATTTCCTCCTTTATCGAGCGCACCAGTATGGGGTTTGATCACAAAATTCGGATGCGTGATTGATAAATCAGGCAACCCTTGAACTTGGCTTAAATAACCGTATTTTTCTCTTAGTTCTTTAATTTTGCCAAATTTGATTGCATTCAGCGGGCAAGTATCCACACAAATAGGATTTTTGCCTTCGGACAATAAATCAACGCAGAAGTCACATTTTGACATCTGCCCTGTTTGTTCATTCATTTGTGGCGCACCATATGGACAAGACCAGGAGCAATAACCACATCCAACACATTTAGTTGTATCGACACGAACAATGCCATCCCCTGCACGCTTATGCATAGCAGTCGTTGGGCAATTTTTGACGCATACAGGTTCATCACAATGGTTGCATGAAACCGTTAATGTGTAAGAAAAAACATTTTGCTCATAAGCGCCTTGTCCATTAGGCGCGAAGCCGCCACCTTGTATTTCATAAATACGACGAAATCTACGACCAACTTCAAGATTATTTTTGTCTTTACAGGCAACTTGGCACGCTTTACAGCCGGAGCAACGAGAAGCGTCAATAAAGAAGCCAAGCTGCTCATCACTGACTGGCGCATATTCTTTAAATTCACTCATACTTTTGCTACCTCAACTAAAACTGTTAAATGTGAATTACCATGAGCTAATGGCGTCATTCGTGTTGATGTCAGCACATTAGGACAACCACCATGATCCACACCATCTTTATCCGGGTTCCACCAAGCTCCCGCCTGCATTCCAACAACACCCGGTATAATTCGTTCTGTAATTAATGCCGGAATTTGCGAAATACCTCGTTCGTTATGAATACGCACCATATCGCCATTTTTAATATTGCGCTGACTCGCATCTATTGGATTGATCCACAATTCTTGGCGCTGAACTTCCTGTAACCACGGGTTAGCATATTGCGTTGAGTTCGCACGGTTTTTACCCTTCCACGTCAGCATCTGTAGCGGGTAGGCCTGAGTCAATTTATCTTCGGGTCCTTCAATTGCGGGAACATAATGAGATAGCGCAGGGATATCTGGATTATTCATGTCATAAAGACGTTTTGAGAAAATTTCAATTTTTCCTGAAGGTGTTGGGAATGGATTATTAGCTAAATCACGAATATTCTCTTCAAAAGCCACAAATGGTTTCTCTTTAAACAGATACTGGCGTTTTTTTAATAGCTGTTCAAAAGTTGGAAAATCCGTTCGTTCTGGGAATCGAGCTTTGTTAACTCCGACCAAATATTCAATCCACTCTTTTTCACTACGACCTTCTGTAAATGCCTCTTTCACGCCCATTTTTTCGGCTACATCAGTAATCCAATCGTAGTCAGAACGTCTTTCGAATGCGGGTTCGATGAGTTTTTGTGACAAAATAAAGTAACTACCCGCCCCCCATGTGTCACCAATATTCCAGCGTTCCATAAAACTGGTTTCAGGTAATACGAGATCAGCATATTTTGCGGATGGTGTCATATAAAGGTCGCTGACCACAATAAATTCAACTTTTGATTCGTCTTCTAATAATTTTGCCGCAGCATTAACATCCGGATTTTGATTAACCAGATAGTTACCCGCTAAGGAAAAAATCATCTTGATATTCGAATCTAATTTATCGGCACCTAATAACCCATCTTCTGGTGTGACTTTGCTCGCATCTTCAACAGCCTGCATCCAATTCATAATAGAGATTTTTGCTTGAATTGCATTTTCACCAATGTCCGGTCCGTGCATCGATTGACGATTCCCGATGCCTCCATAGCCTGCCGCCCACGCGCCGTGTTTACCGACATTACCTGTAATTGCGGCAAGTAGCGTTGAACCTCGAGCACTTCTTTCACCACAAATATGGCGCTGAGGCCCCCAACCTTGGATCAAAGCCGCGGGTTTAATCATTGCATATTCACGAGCTAGTTGACGGATGGTATTCGCAGGTACTTTAGTGATTTTCTCTGCCCATTCAGGCGTTTTCTCAATACCATCTTTATGGCCCATCAGATAAGCCACTAATGATTCATTTGCAGGTACACCGTCTGGCATATGCTCTTCATCAAAACCGAGTACATACTTATCAATAAAGGGTTTATCGTGCAAATTTTCGCTGACAATCACATACATCATGGAATCCATCAACGCATTATCAGTGGTCGGTAAAAGAGGGATCCATTGATCAGCAAGTGATTGCGCAGTATCAGAATAACGTGGGTCAACGACAATAAATTTGGTGCCATTTTTTTTCATTTTTTGAAAATAATGATTACTATGACCAAAAATGGTTTCATTTGGGTTATGTCCCCACAAAATCACCAATGGTGTCTCTTTCAATGTATCGAGAGAACTACCTGATTTTGCTATTCCGTAAGTGTATGGCGTCACTTTTGCTGTATTACCTAAACTGACTGAATGATAATAAGGTAGATAGCCTCCAGTAAGATTAAACAGCTTTTTGAGCATTGTATCACCCGAAAATACACCGCCCGTAACAGCAGTATTTACGGTGAGAAAACGACTAGCTGCGCCATGCTGTTCTGTTAGCCGAGTGATATTCTGAGCAATTAGCGTTGTGGCTTCCTCCCATGAAATACGCTCAAATTTACCTTCACCCCGTTTACCAACACGTTTCATTGGGTATTTCAATCTTTCTGAGTTGTATACAAACTTGCGATAACCTCTTCCCCTAACGCAGGCTCGCATGATTGGCATATCCTCATCTAACGCATCATCGGGACGTGTGGTGATCCTTGTTACCACCCCATCCTTAATATGGGCTCGAATATCACATTTTCCTCCACAGTCAAAAGTACTGCAGGTTGGAATCACTTCCGTATCCCCAATATTTACGTTGGTAAAGGGGATAGTATCAGACTGTGCGTATACATTGCTTGAAAAAAAAGGCAAGCTAACTAATGCTGCGCTTGCCTGCACAAAATGACGGCGGCTTACTGGAAGCTCTTCATTTTCATGCTGTTTTAATTTTATTGTTTTAATAGACATACCCTTCTCACATGGCAATTTTCATTGTCCTATGATCATAAGAACAGGTTGGCTCTAGGTTATTGATAAATATCAATACCTCATAAGTGGTATTCTTTTATTTCAAATTTAGTAAATAAAGTAATCTCATTTACGATTTAATCGCGGTAAGCTCACTCAAGTTGATATTTGACGATATAAAGATGTGGATATGGCAGTTTTAAATAAAAAACCTTTAAAAACAAATTTGTAAGATATTTTAATTAAATACTTATATCACCTAAAGCAATAAGGAAACGATTTAACACATTAACCTGCACTTATATTAGCAATATAATAATTAATTATTTGAAATTGAGATTATTTTTATCCACAAAATGTGGTTTTATATTTATATAATATATAGTTCTGCTGTTATCGCTCCAAAAAATTGATTCACTATTCTTGCGAGATTATTCATCCATCGCTCTTTTTGGTGCTCATCAAAAAATTCAATATATAGCTATTGATAAATTATCAACATATTATTCTGATTTGTATTGCTATACATGACACATTATAACAATACAAAAGTATATGAGCCGCTATAATATATATTAAACTATTAGATTTACACTTTTGCTCGCTTGTCGCACTGCCTTATCAAGAGCTATGCTAACGATAAGCACATATTTCTTTCAATATTGAAATAAGGCCTGTACATGAACAATTTCGAATTATATAACCCAACACGTATCGTATTCGGTGAAGGCAAAATCGTTGAACTGAACAGATTAATTCCTAAACAGGCTAAAGTTCTGATCCTCTTTGGTGGTGAAAGTGCGCGCAAATCGGGTACATTAGGTGAGGTTGAACAAGCCCTTGGCAATCGCGAAATTGGCCTCTTTGGCGGCATTGAAGCAAACCCTCGTTATGAAACATTAATTAAAGCTGTCACCAAAATTCAAGAAGAAGGCTATGACTACTTACTAGCTGTCGGCGGTGGTTCAGTGATTGATGGAACTAAATTTGTTGCCGCTGCCGTCAATTTTGAAGGAGATAGCTGGGATATTCTCACTAGTGGCGGCAAAAAAATCACTTCAGCTCTGCCTTTTGGTACCGTCTTGACCCTACCAGCAACAGGCTCTGAAATGAATAAAGGCTCTGTTATCACCCGTGAAGAAACTCACTCTAAACGTGCATTTCAAAATGACCTTGTTTACCCACAATTTTCTATTCTTGACCCAGTGAAGACATTTACATTACCACCTCGTCAAATCAGCAATGGTGTGGTCGATGCATTTGTTCATATCATGGAGCAATATATGACTTATCCTGCTAATGCACCTGTTCAAGATGTGTTTGCAGAAGGTTTATTAAGAACGTTGATCGACATTGGCCCTAAAGCATTAGCGAATCCACAAGACTATGACATTCGTGCCAGTCTAATGTGGACAGCAACCCTTGCACTCAATGGCTTAATTGGTGCTGGTGTGCCACAAGATTGGTCAACACATATGTTAGGTCATGAAATCACAGCTCTATATAATTTAGATCATGCACAAACCCTTGCTATCGTGCTACCGGCAATGCTGCTTGAAAAACTACCTCAAAAACAAGCAAAACTTGCCCAATATGCTGAACAAGTCTGGGGCGTTCGTGATGGTTCAGAGAAAGAAAAAGCACTTCGCGCAATTGAATTAACACGTGAATTCTTTGAAACCATGGAAGTAAAAACTTATTTCCATGATTATAATCTCAACCAAGAAGTGATTGAGCCTCTTATCGAAAGTTTAGCTAAAAATGGTATGACCGAATTAGGTGAACATCAAGATATTACACTTGATATTAGCCGCCGCGTTTATATCGCAGCTCTATAATAAATAAACCTCCCACCTGTTTAGTGGGAGTTTTTTTGGAGGTAATAATGAGTAATTCTAGCTACACTCCACCAAAAGTCTGGCAATGGGAAAAAGGTAATGGCGGTAAGTTTGCTAATATTAATCGACCTATTGCAGGCGCCACACATGAAAAAACACTACCTATAGGTAAGCACCCTCTGCAACTTTACTCTTTAGGTACACCTAACGGGCAAAAAGTTACCATCATGCTAGAAGAGCTTCTTGAGCTCGGTATTAAACAGGCTGAATATGACGCATGGCTGATTAATATTGGTGAAGGCGATCAATTTGGTTCAGGATTTGTTGATATTAATCCTAACTCTAAAATTCCAGCGTTAGTTGATAGAAGCACTGAAAAACCAATTCGAATTTTTGAGTCTGGCTCTATTTTGACTTATCTGGCTGAAAAATTTTCTGTGTTTTTACCTACAACACAACCTGAGCGCGCTGAAACCTTATCTTGGTTATTCTGGCAAACGGGCTCAGCTCCGTTTGTAGGCGGTGGTTTTGGCCATTTTTATGTTTACGCATCAGACAAATATGAGTATCCAATTAATCGATTTGCGATGGAAACCAAGCGTCAACTTGATGTCTTAAACCAACGTTTAGCTAACAATCAATATATCGCTGGTGATAACTACTCAATTTCGGATATCGCTATCTGGCCTTGGTATGGTGCATTAGTAAAAGGCTGGCTGTATGATGCTGCTGAATTTCTCAGTGTCCATGAATATGAACATGTTATCCGTTGGGCTGATGAAGTTTATACACGCCCAGCAGTGCAACGTGGGCGCAGAGTAAATAGACTTCAAGGTGATCCTGCGCAGCAAGTCAGAGAACGCCATGATGCAAGTGATTTATTATAACCATTTGATATTACAGATATAAATAGATTTTGGATGTATCGAGAAGCTGTTTATTAAAAGCCGAATTATAAATATAAATACTGTAATTCGGCAGATCTAAGTCACCAATTACCCTGCATCTTGAAACATGGCAGCGTAAAACCTATGCACTGCATAGGTTTTATTATCCGCGGCAACAACGGGTTGTTATGAGAGGCTTAACTTTGCGCGTAATAAATAACAATAATATAGCCGCACATATCGCCATCAGCAGACTAAAACCAAATCCTAAACTAACGGCGATTTTTAATTGTTCAAACGGTAACTGATGTGAGAAATACACTAATGCATATTGTAAAATAACAGAAACAACCGTTGTGCCCGCCGCCGCTCCAACTTGCTGTAATGTCGCAGTCAACCCCGATGCTTGCCCTGCCACCTGAGATGTTACTTTCGAAAGTACCAAGTTAAGCATAGGTGTCATGATCATTCCCTGTGTAAAACCAATCAGAAATAGCACAGACATCAGCCACAAAATATCACTGGTTAGTGAAAGTATCTGAAATACCACTAGCAATAGCACATAGCTCAAACCGTAAAGTACCGCTCCCCAAAATACGACCCTTTCTCCGTAGCGAGTTATCCAATATGGTGTCACTAATGAAGATATTACAAATCCAAGACTGGCAGGAACAAAAATCATCCCTGCTAACAACGGCGTAAATCCCAAGCCACTTTGTAATAAAATCGAAACCATAAGAGGAAACGCAGATGACGTTGAATAGATACTCATCACAACCAATAAACCGAGAATAAATGAGCGATTGCGTAAGATATACATGCTGAATAAAGGCGCTTTTCCGTGCTTCTCCAATAAAATCTCATAATATACGAATAAGGTTAGTATTAACGCGCCAGCAATAAACAACATCCAACTCATGGTAGACCCCCCCCCAAATAGGTAACATAAGAAATGGCAATAACACACCACAAATACCTATGCTGGAAAGCAGGACACCTACCCAATCGAGGTTAATTTTATTTTTTTCACCTTCAATTAAATAACCAGATAAAGCAATCGCAAGCACACCAATAGGTAAATTAACTAAAAAAATCATTCGCCAACCAAATCCAAAAACGTCGAGTGTAATTAACCAACCGCCTAATGCTTGCCCTGCTATCGCAGCTAAGCCTAAACTCATGCCTAAATAACCGAATGCTTTTTTAGCCTGCCACTCATTAAAATTGACACGAATACTTGCGTAAACTTGTAGAAACAACAGTGCTGCCGCTAATCCCTGAATAAATCGAGCAATAACAAGTAGCATTGCCGTTGGCGAAAATGCACAAAACAGTGATGCTAAGGTAAAAAATACCATTCCGATACGATATAAAGATTTTTTACCATAAATATCCCCTAATCGCCCCCCTGTTATTAATAACAATCCAAATGCCAATTCATAACCAACAATAATTAAAGTCAGTTCCGTTAAGTTGGCTTTTAACGCACGTTCAATACTGATGATAGCCACATTCACAACAAATAAGTCGAAAATAGTCGCAAACCCAGCCAGTAATAATATAAAGAGTGTGATACGTTGATGCTGACTCATATTTTTCTCATTTAGACAACCCAATAAATGAGGACTATACTGAATGCATTATCCTGATACAATTTAACCATTTATACTATTACTAAAAGCAATAGGCTATGAAAGATAAAGAGCGTAACCGTCCAGAACTCGCGGAATTTTTAAAACAAAAACGTGAAAGTATTTCACCAGAAGATCTTGGTCTGCCGAGAACCACTCGAAGACGGACCCCGGGTCTTCGTCGCGAAGAAGTCGCCGCTCTCGCCGGTGTTGGATTAACTTGGTACACGTGGCTTGAACAAGGCCGAGATATTGGTGTTTCAACTCAATTTCTTGATAACCTGTCAAATACATTGAAATTAAATAGTGCTGAGCGTCAGCATCTCTATTTATTAACGCATAACCGTGAACCAACGGAAACAGGAAGTACCGAACATTACGTTCCTGACGCTATTTCACGCATGATTGATGACTTTCCTGAGAGTTATTTATGTTATGTACTGAATCTTCATTGGGATATTCTCGCTTATAATTCTCGCGCAAATGCCTATTTTCATTTTTCTGATACCGACCCACACTACTGTAATTTTCTATATCTGTTATTTATGGACTCGCGTTATCAAGAAAGATTCACAAATTGGCCTATCGTCGCTAAACAATTATTAGCAAGCTTTCGCCGTGACTATGCTCGTACCAAAAATGACCCGAATATAAAATTGCTAATTAAAACACTAAATTCACAGTCTATCGTATTTAATCAACTATGGAACAAACATGAAATTTACCAGCCTTGCACGGGTGTCCGTGAAATAAATTATCAAGGCAAACGAGAAAATTATGATTATACGTCACTCACTTTTGATATATCGAAAGGTAACAGACTGCTAGTTTATATTCCAAAATGAAATTGATAACTATCAATCTAGGTATTCTTATGATGGGTGCCTATTTTTCAAATGAAACAGATCGGCAATCTTATTCACACTTAATAATAAGGGGCAATACTGTCTATGAGTTTCTACCTTTATTTACTAAAACTAATTGATTAAAGCTATCAAAAATAATACTTAATATTCTTACTATTTTTAATGTCATAACTTTTTGAATCCTCTTGCTAAACAATGCACTCTAAGCGAACAATAATGTAAAAACTCCTAGAATAATACTCTAATAAGCTTGTGACTTATTATAATTTCCATATTTATGGTGGGATATGGGGGTTTAGCATTAGCAATATATTGTTTTTAATTTTATTTTCAACAAGTCATTTCTTGCTGTGTGAAAATTCGATAGTTTATATTATCTATAAGGGATGCTAAAACTTAAAAATAACTAACCTTGTTAGACTTCAAGCTACCTGATCTGCTTTAATCAAACAGGACACTTTAATAATGGAATATAATCCAATTATTGAGGTGTTAAATGAAAAAACGAACAAACAGGTTTTATACTACTGAGTTTAAGTAAGAAGCGGTCGCATTAGTCACCGAACAAGGTTATAGCGTCCCAAAAGCGGCAGCTTCATTAGGGATCACCGATAAATTACTTTATAACTGGAAAGCAAAATTCGATGCTGAACAATCCGGTAGCAGCTTGAATGCCGATGAGAGAGCTGAGCTATTAAGGCTTCGAAAAGAAAATAAAGAACTTAGGATGGAGAAAGAGATCCTAAAAAAAGCCAGCGCCCTCCTGCTAAAGGAAACCAAGTAGCGTTTAAAACGATTAAGTAATTATCTTCACAGTTTCCCGTGCTGAAGCTCTGCAAGTTAATGAAAATAAGTCGTTCTGCCTACTATGCTTGGCTTAAACGCCCAGCAAAATTGATCACCGCAGAACAACTTAGCCTGTACCGCAGAGCCAAAGCTATCTTTGAACAGAGTCGAAATAGCTTAGGTTATAGAACGTTACGTAAACGGTTATGCAAAGAGGGCTTTAGCGTGAGTGCTTATGGCGTTCAAAAGCTAATGGCTCAGCTTGGCCTAGTCGTCACTCAGCGCGTTGCTTACAAAGTCACCACAAAACGCAAACACAGTGATGCCGTAGCCGATAATTTGCTCAATCAAAATTTTAATCCTCACGCACCTAACGAAGTGTGGGCGGGTGATGTGACCTATTTAAAAACAGGGGAAGGCTGGATGTATTTAGCCATCGTGATGGACTTATACTCACGCCGTATTGTGGGTTGGCATATCGATAAACGAATGACGGCAGATTTAGTCAGTAAAGCCTTGATGAAAGCGTATAACTTACGCCAGCCCGAAAAAGGCTTAGTCTTTCATAGTGATAGAGGCTCTCAATATACGAGTAAGCGATATCGCCGCTTGCTAACAAGCTATGGTATTAGGGCAAGCATGGGTGATGTTGGAGCCTGTTGGGATAACGCCGTTGTAGAACGATTTTTTGGCAGTTTAAAACACGATTGGGTACTGAAAATCCCTCAGCCGACTCGGAAACAGATGAAAGAAGATGTTATCGCGTATATGCGCTATTACAACCTAGAAAGGTTTCATACTGCCAACGGTGATCTGTCCCCAATTGAGTATGAACAAAATTTCTTAAGAAAAGTGTCCTGATTTAGTTGCGCAGAACACTATACTTTTTTAAATATTGGATGGACAATTGGCCCTCCGCTAGGAACATGGTTATTAATATATAGCATTAATTTACCTTTTTGGTTAGCTGCCGTATCCGCCTCTCTGCCTATTTTCTTTATTCAGCGTTTCGTTCAAAGTGTCAAACCAATTCCCCATGTAGAAGGACAAAAGCGCGTTTTTAACCCTGCTGCGATGTTACATGATAAAGCCCTGGCTTGGTTTATTTTATCTACATTTCTCGGCTCGTTAGTTTTTGGCTCTTTTGTTACATGGATATCCCAATATCTCATTACAGTGACAAATAGCGAATTTGCTCAGGCAGTCATTGGTGTTGTTTTACCCGTAAATGCGGTCGTTGTCGTATTGTTACAGTATATGGTGGGTAGACGGCTTAATCCTGATAATCTCCGGCGTTATATGACAATAGGTACGGCTTGTTTTATCGTAAGTTTGGCGACTTTTATGCAAGCTGGCGAAAATTTATATTTGTGGGCACTAGGGTCTTTTGTTTTTACGTTAGGGGAGCTTATTTATGCACCGGGGGAATATATGCTTATCGATAACATCGCGCCTGAAGGCATGAAATCGAGTTATTTCTCTGCTCAAGCTTTGGGGCTATTAGGTGGTGCATTTAACCCAATGATCACAGGGGTGGTCCTCACCGAGCTGCCACCTAAATCAATATTTATTATTCTAATGTGTGTCACTGTGTTGGCTTGGATGAGTATGATCAAAGGTATGAGTATTAAGCAGTCCCACATTTTACAAACTCAATAGCACATACTTGTGAAGTCAATTATGGCTTCACAAGTATCAAGCAAATCGATATTCATCCACGATTTATTCATAGATAACATAAAAACAGATTATTAAAGATTAAATTCTATAGACTCGCCAACTTTAATGTTTCACCCAATATTTTTATGCCATTTCGACGTCTCGGGATCAAAGGCAATGCATAATTGATTCGCAAATGATTAGCAAAACAGTCACCAGTTGAAAAATGGTCGCCAGTCAGAACAATGACTTTGTTACGTTTCAATACCTCCAATAATTTACGCCCATCAACTGGAGGATGTTCCACCCACAATGAAAAACCACCTTGTGGACGCGAAATTCGAGTCATCGGTGGAAAATGGCTCTCTACTAGCTCTCGATATTGGCACTGTAGCTCACTATAATGCTGACGCATATGTCTTAAGTGTGGGAAATAGTGTCCATCTCGTAAAAAATTAGCCATCACTTGCTGCATAAAAATTTCGCCGGAGCAGTGAGAAAGGTACTTCAAATGCATCACTTTTTCTTTGTATTTTCCCGGAACTATCCAACCCGTTCGTGTGCCTGGTGCTATTGTTTTGGAAAAAGAACTGCATAAAATCACACGCCCTTCGCTGTCTAAAGACTTTATGGTGGAGGGACGTGGATATTCGTAAGCAAGCCCCCCTAAGATATCATTCTCAATTATTGCAGCGCCATATCGATTAGTTAGTTCTAATAACCGTTGTTTATTGGTATCAGGCATAGAACAACCCATTGGATTATTACATGTTGGCGTAACAATAACGGCTTTAACTGGCCAACGTTCGAAAGCCTCTTGTATTCGGTCAAGATCGATACCAGTTTGGGGATCCGTTGGGATTTCAATGATTTTTCGTCCTAAGCCATACAGGGTTTGTAACAAGCCGGGAAATGTAGGTGATTCAACCGCAACAACATCCGAATACTGCGTACAAGCTTGAATAGCTAACGATAACGATTGATGACCACTAGTGGTCGTGACAATATCATCAGCGGCAAACAGTTGGTTATAACCAGAAATATTATGGATTTGTTCACGTAATGCCGCTAATCCTTGTAAGCTATCATATTCCAGCATTAAACGATTTTTACGACGACTGACTATGTTCATTTCTTGCCACAAAGGCTCTAACGTTTTCGTATCAATATTGGGCACAGCACAAGATAGTGAAGTCACACCCTCACGTTCTTCAACACGTAAAAAATCAATCGTAGGATTCCACTTTTCAATATGAACGGGATTTTGAATGTAGTTAACGACTTTAGGCAATAATGCACACGTTTTATCCGGAATAACGAAATATCCAGATTTAGGCACCGCATAAATCAGCTGCATTTTTTCTAGCTCACGATAAGCCAGCTGGGCTGTGGTTAGACTAACCGCATGTTCGCGCCCTATTGCTCTAACTGATGGCAATTTCTCACCGCTTAAATAGTCACCTCGATGAATTTTTTCTTGTAATGTCTGCGAGATCTGTTTGTAAAGTAACACGTTAAGCCCCTAACAATTTCCCTGTATCTGTAATGTAATACAAATTTGTTCATTATTGATCTGTATTATGTAAAAAAGTATATCTGTCACTTTTTTATAATTTTCCCTTATGCAAATCTAAATATAAATAAACGGCCATCGGAAAATCATATGGAATACGAACAGAATAAGGGTACAAGGCATTATCCAAGATTTATTCTATTAAATCCTTTAATTTGGCTTATAAGTAAAATAATGATTTTAATAAAGAGTATTTGTTATTCAATTAAAAATCGAAAAAAACACGAAAAATATAGAGGTCAAAAAATATAACGTAATATTGCTATTACTTTTTTGTGATTAATAGAATGATTTGGCCTTCTTGTTCGATAACCTCTTGTTCTTTCAACCTAAATAGCACTTTATCTAAATGGCGGCGTGACGTTCCCAAAATTGCGGCTAATGTTTCTCGAGGTAAACGAATTTGATGTGTAGATAATTGAGTTAATATATATAATAGATTTTTTTCTATCGAATCAACAACCGTCATGAGTCTTTGCTCACCATTAATTAAAGAGCGCTTTGATAATTGACGATTTAATAAAATAGATAAGCGATGATCTTGTGATACCCAAACAAAAAAACTGTCTGATGGAATACGGATCACTCGAGCCTCGGTGAGGGCTATCACATCATAATGATAATTCTTTTGTTGGCATAACGCTTCCATTTCACCTAAAAACTCGCCACTATAACACAGTGTTAATGCAAGTTCTTTACCATTATTGAAGGCGAGTTTGTTCACCACAAACTCGCCTTCAATAATGATATAAATATAAAGATTCTCTGTGCCTTGATGAATCAATTTGTATCCTTCTTGCAAATGAATAGTGCAGAAAGTATTTTTCACAGAGGGTGGAGCATGACGAAATAACCAATCGACATCAGGCAAAAGTTCTTGTTCACTAAACTTTAACCACAATTCACGAAATGGGGTTTCTTTCATCATGTTGCCACCTATCATTATTAGCCTAAAATTAACCCAGCAATTGCGCCGTTCATTAAGTTTACTAGAATTGCTGCGCTAAATGCTTTGAATGCAAGGCTGGTCAATTCACCTCTGCGCTCAGGACACATCGCACCAATACCACCTATCGCAATTCCAATTGTTCCAATGTTGGCAAATCCGCATAACGAAAAAGAGAGGATCACTTGAGTTTTAACACTTAATGCCTCACCCGTTGCGGGCAAAATTCCACCATTTAAATAAGGCTGTAGATTAGCATAGGCAATAAATTCATTAAATAAGACTTTCTGCCCTAAAAGTTGCCCAGCAAATTGAGCCTCACTCCAGTCAACGCCAAGCAACCAAGCAACTGGAGAAAATAGCCACCCCATGAGTTGAGTGAGTGAAATTTCATAGCCTGTGAAGCTTGTCGCCCACATCATAATGCCATCAAGCATTGCAACGATAGCTAACAATGCAAGTAGCATCCCCGCAATATTTAAAGCCATGCTAACCCCAATACTTGCACCTTGGGTAACAGCATCAATACTATTGCGGTATTCTGATTGTTCCCCTTTCATTGAGGTTGCAGTGGTGTGTTTGTCACTATTCTGCTCAGTTTCTGGGTAAAACAATTTTGCGAACAATAATCCTGCTGGCGCAGACATAAATGATGCCGCCAATAAATACTCTATCTTTACACCATATTGGGCATAACCTAATAGCACAGTACCGGCAATGGATGCTATCCCCCCAACTAAAATGGCAAAAAATTCTGATGATGATAGGTATTTCAAGTAAGGACGGATCACTAAAGGCGCTTCTGTGACACCGAGAAAGATATTCGCCGCTGATGACATAGATTCAGCACGTGAAGTACCCAATAATCGATGTAATCCACCACCAATCAGCATAATCAATTTTTGCATCACGCCAAGGTGAAACAATAAGGCAGATAGTGAGGATAAAAACACCAATACTGGCAGCACTTTAAATACAAAAATAAACCCATCTGCGCCTAGCAGATCAAACATTTTGTCTGTCGCCAACCCACCCAATAAGAATTGAGTTCCTACTTGTGTGTAATCTAATAATGCAGTGACTTTATCAGCCATCCATATCATCAGCTGTTTACCTATAGGTAGGTATAACATACAAAATGCAAAGCTAAACTGCATGAATAGTGCGATGGAAATGACCCGCAGGCTAATCCTACGGCGGTTGTTGGAGCAAAGGTAAGCAATCAAAAGTATGACTACAATACCCAAAAGGCTATTAAGTATCGGCATAGTGACCCTCGCCTTTTTTATTTCAGCTCAAAGGCATTCAAATACTGATACTGCCTCTTGCTAAGGGTATCGAAGGAAACGCCCATCTCTTGCAATTTAAGGCGTGCAACTTCGCTATCAATTTCGTCGGAAACTGCATACACTTTTTTATCAAGATTATGCTTAAGTAAATATTCTGCACCGAACGCTTGAAGTGCAAAGCTCATATCCATAATTTCTGCTGGATGACCGTCTGCACAGGCAATATTGACTAAAGCACCGCGACCTAATAGATAAACAGTACGACCATTTTGTAGGCAGTAAGCATCAATATTCTCACGCGCTTCAAAAGTGCCTACACTGATAGCTTGCAAAGCTTTAAGATTGATTTCATCTTCAAAGTGGCCAGTATTACTGATAATCGCCGCTTCTTTCATCAGATTGAAATGTACCTCGGTGAGCACATCACAACAACCTGTTGCAGTAACAAAAATATCACCAAAAGGCGCCGCAGCTTCCATGGTCATGACATCAAAACCATCCATCTTCGCTTCAAGTGCTTTAATAGGATCGATTTCAGTAATGATCACTTCAGCCCCTAAACCTTTAGCACGCATTGCGCAACCTTTACCGCACCAACCATAGCCAGCAACAATCACTTTTTTACCTGCGATAACGAGATTAGTTGTTCGCATGATTCCATCAAAAGTAGATTGACCCGTTCCATAACGGTTATCAAATAAGTGTTTTGACTGTGCGCCATTAATTGAGATCACAGGGAAATTCAGCTCATAGCTTTTTTCTCGAGCCATAGCTCTCAATACACCGGTCGTTGTTTCTTCGCAGGCACCAATAACATGGCTAGCATATTCAGGATAAACACTATGCAAATCATGAACTAAATCACCACCATCATCGATAACGATATGGGGTTCGCAAGATAATGTTTCTTTAACAAATTGTTGGTATTCTTGTGCGCTCGCACCATGAATAGCGAAGGTATTGATACCATTATTGACCAAAGCAGCGACAACATCGTCTTTGGTTGACATAGGGTTACTGCCCGTAACAGATACTTTAGCTCCACCCGCTGCAAAGACTTGGGCGAGGTAAGCTGTTTTGGCTTCTAAATGAATCGATAGCGCAATACGTTTGCCAGCAAACGGTTTTTCTTCAATAAAGCGTGCTTCTAACGCACGCAGTAACGGCATATGGGCACGAACCCATGCAATTTTTTGTTCGCCAGCAGGCGCTAAAGAGAGATCTTTATAAATACTTGTGACCATCATAAATTCCTTCCATTGTTTCTATCAGATAAGTTATTGAAGAAGATACAAAAGGGATGATCGTCCTAATAGGCCATTTGCCCGTTTTAGGTTGGAAAAGTGTTAACGAGATATGATAATGACAAACAATTTTTAAACGTGATTATTTTTTATCCTAGTGAATGAGTACCACATCAATGACAGCCTAGCGGTATGGCCAAAGGTAGATTTGTAAAATGCATTATAGAAAATGGCGCTATTACTAGCGCCATTTGTGATGGGTTTTAAGCTAAATTAAAGCAAGTCACTTTATCGAATTACATTGTTCCTGTTATTTAAATACCTTAACCCTTTGCTGAATATCGAATTAACATCCCAACACTTCCACTCATTCTAGCTCGATAATTTTCTCTTAGTCGCCTTGACAAACTGCTACTTGAGCTACTTTTTGTTGTGAATTTTGACGTAACTTCACACACAGCACGACAATACCTAATATTGCGACTAATGCGCCCATATAGCTCACTATTGCGTAACCGTAGCCATGTGATAACACAACAGCGCCTATTGCTGCACCAATTGCATTACCTAAATTAAAGGCACCAATGTTAACTGAAGACGCTAAAGCTTGTGCTCCTGTCGCTGCATTCATCACTAAAATTTGCAAAGGTGGAACAATACCAAAACTAAATATACTCCAGAAAGCTAACCCAATCGCAGCACCAATGACGGTTGTGCCAATTAGTGGGAAGATAGCCATACTCAGTGCTAACATGCCAAAAAAGATAAATAATGTGCCATACAAGGATTTATCAGCAAATACACCGCCGATATAGTTACCAATGGTAAAACCAACACCGATAATCACCAACATCACCGTAATCATTTGGTCAGACGCGCTAATAAATTGCATTAATGTCGGTGTTATATAAGTATATAAGGTGAACATGGCGCTAGCACCCAGAACAGTACTTAACATACCTAACATAACTTGAGGCTTACGTAGAATTCGTAATTCAGACTTAACATTAACTACTTGGCCTTTTAAATGGCTGGGTAACGCTAAAATAAGACTGATAATAGTCACTAAACCTAGTATCGAGATCAGATAGAATGCCTGTCTCCAACCAATGACTTGCGTTAGTTTAGTCATCAAAGGAACACCACCAATATTGGCGATAGTCAATCCCATAAACATAGCAGCGATTGCACTGGCTTGCTTACCGGGTGGCACCACACTCGCAGCGACAATAGCACCTATTCCAAAAAATGCGCCATGATTCAAGCTAGTAACAAAACGAGAAAGTGACAGCGTCACTAAATCGGGGGACATTGCAGATAACAAATTCCCCACTGTAAATATCGACATTAAGAAAATCAGAGCAAACTTTGGTCGATATTTCACAAGAATTAATGTCATGACTGGTGCTCCGATCATGACACCCAGTGCATAAATGATCACTATCGCCCCCACTGATGGGATAGAGACATCTAAATTGCCAGCAATATAAGGTAGCATTCCCATTGGGGAAAACTCGGTTGCACCAATTGCAAATGCACCTATCGACAATGCTAAAAGTGCCGTGTTGACTCTCATATATTTACCTTATTAAAACGACGTTTTGTTGAACTATTTAAAGTAGCGCTATTTTTTCACATTGAACCCGGATGAAAAAGCCGTTAATGTGAAAAAAACTTTTGTCAAAATTGCAAAAATGAAAATCACTTTTGAAGAATTACAAGTATTTATTAGCGTCGTTGATTGCGGGTCGATTACTGCCGCTGCAGAACAACTCAATATGACGATATCAACAGTCATTCGAGCCCTTCTAAGGCTTGAAGAGAAAATGCACACCACGCTCATTTACCGTACAACACGTAAAATTAAACTCAGCGATGAAGGCATCGCATTCTTGCAAAAATCGCGAGAAATAGTTCAACTCGCGCAAGATGCAGAAGATATGCTTTCTGCTCGCCAATCCATTCCTTCTGGCAAATTGCGAATTGATGCATCAACCCCCTTTTTAACTCGAGTACTCGCGCCACTGATTCCACGATTTAATGAGCAATATCCTCAAATAGAATTAGAGATCACTAATTTTGAAGGCTTTACAAATTTGTTAGAAAAAAAGACTGATATTGCATTTCGGATTGGTCCTTTAAAAGACTCTTCGTTAAATGCAACTCTGATGGGTTATAGCCAGAAACGCATTGTTGCCAGCCCTGCTTATTTACAAAAGTATAGCGTTCCAGCCAGCATTGATGATCTTAAAAATCACCGTCTATTGGGTTTCACTACGCCAGAATCGTTAAATATATGGCCACTAAAAACAGAGGATGACACACCACTTAAGGTAACGCCTGATATTTCCGCGTCTAGTGGCGAGGTTCTTTTTCACTTAGCGATTCACGGCGGTGGCATATTACTCTCCTCAGACTTTGTTTGCTTGGAGGCCTTAGCTAATGGGCAATTGGTTCAGATTTTAACTGAGCAAACAGTCTATTGTAAGCAACCAATTCACGCCGTTTATTATCGTAATCAATCAGTTTCACCAAGGCTGCGTTGCTTTATCGATTTTGTTAAAAAATACAGTACACAGATAGAACCTAGTTAATTGTACGCTAGTTTTTCACCGCGACGTAAACGCCGCGAGGATGTCAATCTGCTACTTTAAGTTTATTCTGTGGAAGTCTAATCACACGGTTTATCACGCTACAATATCGCGAAAGACTTTACTCTACCCTACCCATTTCAATAATTACTTTTTTAACGCCAAACTAAAACTAAAACTAAAACTATAATTACGGATAGTTAATCAACCTAGTAATTAACCTCTCAGCATTCAATCCCCTAAACCAACTATTTATTATTCATTTTTACGAATATATAAATCATTTCCTTCATATTAATAATGTATTTAATAGCGGTTGATAAAACTAAAGAGGTTGAATATACATCGTGAAAACCATCATTTATATAAACCTAATTACCAATGTAGGATATTAGTACGTATCGTCTCTCAATGAATAAGATGGTTCCATTACCTCTTAAACTCTTCCCAGAGTTATTACATGTTTATAAAAATTGTCATTTCCACCTCCTTGTTGAATACCTTAACAATAACTACTCTTTCCCAACAAGGACGAAGGTAATTATTATTTAAGGCCACTATTTTTATCTTTCTTTCATCAGGGAATCAAGGCTATTCAATTCAAAAAAGCGCTATTCATTAATTATTAAGTGGCTCGATATTTCGGATTGACTTACAAGACATCTCACCACTCGGGCTTGATGGCGCTCTATTTACCGGCTTTGCCGTGAAATTCCAGAGAATGAAACTGACGAAATATATAATTATTTTTCCCTCAATAATTACCCTGATGAAACCTTGGGTGCGATGTGGATACCACCACTAGCTGAATTTAAAGGCGAAGGTTCTCGTCGTTTCTATGAGCTAAAGGTAACTGAATGGTGGATTCTAGATATCGATGGTTGGCTAGAAACCCGACAAGATCGGAGGGTACTGGTAGATCTAAGCGCGTTAACCGGTTCGTAAGTGTTCAAAAAATCCAAATGTTGAAATCATTCTAATTAGACATAACTGTCACTCCATTGTGGCTGACAGTTAATACTCAGGAGCTGCTATAAATGTACAATCCCGTTGTCTATACAAAACTTCAAGCCGTTAAAGATTCTGATAACTTAAAATTCATTGAGCTTTTTCTACAGCAAGTTGAATGCAATCCCAATCATCCAGCAGTCATTACATCAGAAAAAACTATCACTTATGCTGACCTTGCAGCTCAGGCGCAATCATTGGCTACTCATTTACTGCATCTAGGCGTTAGTAATGAAATGCCAGTAGCTATCTTTCTAAAATCTGGCATTGAACAGGTCATCTGCCAAGTTGCAATTTTGTTAGCTGGAGGGACTTGTGTACCTCTTCATCCTTTACTACCGGACGAACGACTTAACTTTATGCTGAAAGAAGTGCAGGCAAAATTTACCATTACAGATGCGAATTCTGCTAAGCGAGCACTATCAACTCATTTTATTCCTTTTAATCGTCATTCCTTAACCAACAGTGGATATGTTGAATTACCGATGAGAAATAATGGATTGAATCAGCGTAGCCATATTCTTTTCACCTCTGGCACCACTGGACAACCTAAAGGCGTTGAAATCGAGGCTCGTGGCATTATACGCATGCTCGTTAATTCCAATTTTATTCACATCACGCCTAACGATCGGGTGGCTTGTCATGCGAACCCTGCTTTTGATGGTTCTTTCTTAGAAGTGTGGGCCGCGTTGCTCAATGGAGCTACATTAGTCATTCTCACCAAAGAGACTCTACTTGACCCAACACTACTGGAAGATACTTTACAACAGTATGCAATCAGTTATCTGTTTATGACGACATCTCTATTTAACTTTATTGCGCCACAGTGCCCTAATGCCTTCCGCTCACTAAATTATCTGTTAATTGGAGGTGAAGCATTTAACTTGCAAGCATTGAAGGCATTACCGCTAGCAGCCTGGCCAAAAAACATGCTCAATTGCTATGGTCCAACAGAAGGAACAACAATTACACTTTGCCACCGCATTATGGAAAACGACTTATATAATGACGCGTTGCCAATTGGCGTGCCAATCGACAAAACAGAAGTGTATATTCTGGATGAACAGCTAAATCCTGTCCCGTCAGGTGAACAAGGAGAGATCTATATCGGAGGTGAAGGTATAGCGCGGGGATATATTAATCGTCCTGAACTCACGCAAGATAAATTTCTCACCGTTGAGATTGCTGGACAAAATCACACACAGCGTCTGTATCGAAGTGGTGATATTGGACGACAGGTATCTGATGGTTCTATCATGTATATCGGGCGTATCGACACTCAAATCAAACTACATGGATACCGCATTGAGGTCGAAGACATTGAAGCACAACTACTAAAAAGTGACCAATTGCAGGCTGCCGTAGTTTGCATCATTAAGGATGGGACACCTGATGCTTACCTAACTGCCTTTATCGTTCCTAAAGACCCTAGTAGTTTCGAGATCAACTCTCTACTCAACAACCTGAAACAACAGCTCCCTCCCTATATGCTTCCTCGTTTTCAGGTGATTGATGCTATTCCTATCAATGAGAACGGCAAAGCCAACCGCCCTTTGTTGCAGGCGCAGGTAGAGAAACTAAAAGTTCAGACCAAGCACTCTTCCGACTTACCTCAAAACGCGACGGAATTGTTAATAATTTGGCAGCAGGTGCTAGATGCTGATCAACCCTCGTTAGATGATGAGTTTTTCCTACTTGGTGGCACTTCATTACAAGCGGCACGTCTCGTGTTAGAAATTAAACGTCAATTCGGATTTCGATTATCTATCCAAAATCTATACGATGCCCAAACACCTCGTAACCTACTACGTTTACTCGAACAACCGCAAGAAACTGTAACTGAGGACATCTGCGCTACCTTGCTAAAAGATAGTCAACTCTCTGAGGATATTCAACCACATCCTCAAAAACCGCAACCATGGCTAACCGCCTCGGCAGGACGTGCGTTGTTGACTGGTGCAACAGGATTTATGGGTGCTTTCTGCCTGCGTGAGTTATTACAACTAGATGATGTTCGTCAAATTTTCTGCCTGGTTCGAGCGAAAGACCATGATGCAGCCCTACAACGTATCAAAGATAACATGACGAGATATGGGCTTTGGCAACAGGAATATGGCCCACGTATTGTTGCTCTAGCTGGAGACATCGCATAGCCTCAAATGGGATTGGATAGTGATAGTTACAGGCGTCTGACAATAGATTGTGATGTCATTTTTCATATCGCATCACATATTAGCTTTATTGAGCCTTATCATACACATCGTGCGGCTAATGTTCCGGGTGCGGTCAATCTATTACGTTTAGCGGTAGAGGAAAAGAGCAAGCCGCTGCATTACGTTTCTACCATAGCCACTATAGGGCCTGCAGGTTTACTATCCCCATCAAAGCGTTTTTATGAAGAAGACGACTTAATGCCCTACTTGGAAGGAATGAAATATACATTGGGCTATATACAGAGTAAATGGGTGGTTGAGCGACTGATGTGGCAAGCGAGAGAGCGAGGAATTCCGCTAGCCGTTTATAGACCGGGCTTTATGATGACTGACAGTCTTGGTCACGTAGGCAACCCAGACGATTTTATGTGGCGGTTGATCAAGGGGAGTATTAATACTGGCGCATCACCATTATTACCAGGTGATCGTAAAGAACTGACCCCCGTAGATTATGCTTGCACAGCTTTAATTCGCCTCTCAAGTGATAATAGTCGGTTGGGGGCGTGTGTATCATCTGATCCCTCCGAGCGACGAGCTCTCTATCAGTCTAAATGCCTTCTTTGAACTATTTAAACATTGCGGTCACGCTTTAACGCCAATGCCTTATAAGCAGTGGTTACAACGATTGTACGACGACCCAAATTTGAACGATAACCCTTTGATGCCACTGTTACCGATGCTTTCAGAAGTCGTATATGAAGACCTTACCGTGTGGGAAGTTTTCAGAAATATACCTCGATATGACGCAAGCGAAACTCAGGCAGCATTAATCGAAGTTGAAGGCCCGGAGTATACGTCGACCAATACTGCATTACTTAGCCGCTACTTAGATCATATGAAAAATATCAGCTAATTATAAAACTGACGGGAGTGCAGCCTTATAATAGCTGCGCTCCACAAATGACCAATGAGAAACCATATCAAATTTATTTAGAGCAAGCCTTATTGTGGTTTTTTGTCCGAATTACAGCCCTACCTCAATCATCGCTTTACCCATTCACTTCGTATTTCAATCTTCTCGCTTCCGCAAGTACTTTATTGTAAGAATGAGAAATTGCTTTTTCCGCCAATCCATTACTTGAACATAATCTGTTAAACGATAATGGTTTAAAATGACCTCTGGTCATAACGTCAAAAGTTGAATAAGCCTCATTAAAAGAATGCCCTCCACTATAGGTAAGCCATGATGCTGTAGAGAGTTTAGCGTCATCCATAGGAAAATTTTTATCCTGTAATTGTAATTCATTAAAAAGAAAATGCAGAACATTAGACGACCCAGACATCCCTACCCCAATAGCTCTTTCACTCATCAATGCTACAAAATCATGCTCAGTTAAATCTTCAACATCTGCCGGTTGTTGAGCCTTATCTATAGGTCGGATCCCTTTACCTCCTATCACGTTATAATTTGAAATGATACTTTTTTGATAGGGAATTAATATCCCGTGGGCATCTGAAATCAATTGCTCCTTAAAGGTCATAGTCTCAATGACGTTTCGTTGCCGATTTCCTTCAGTTAAAAAATATTCTGAAGCCTTATTTATGATAGAAGCCACTCCTCTAGATTTATTTATATATCTAACAGCTATTGATAAAACTAAAGGTATTGAGTATTTTCCTGTATAACGCATAATTTCTATAAATTTTTCTGGCTCACGAGTATCCATGAAATCATTGGCATGTGATAAGTCATATCGCCAAGCGGGCGTGTCAGCTTCCATCTGTTCAACAACATATTGACAGAGATATTTTTTTTGCTCACATGGCAGCATTATAAAATCATTAATAATGAAAGAGGAAACAGAATCTCTGATTTTCATCATATTAAAATTTGGCGTTTCGATGATATACTTTGAAAGTTCTGTTTCAAATAAACGACCATAATAATTATCTTTTCTTTTAGTAATAAATGGTTCACTTTCCAATGAACTCATTATTTGGTTAATTTCATCAATAAGGACAGGATCCTCACCAATCTTTGACTTTATTTCATCTATAATACTATTGATAGATTGATGAGAGAGTGTTCCATCCAACCAATTGAATTTAATTAAATTTTCTATTTCCATTTTATTTTTAACAGGTTGATTTGCTGTTTGGATTAGAATTGCAATATCTATCATAACCTCCCCAGGGGTTCTTATTCTATTTTTTACGATATGAGGGGTTTCACTTAATGGATTGATAACATTGTCGGATAATAAGTCATATTCTTTTTTTGTTATTATCTCTTTTTTGAAAGCAGTTATTTTACCTGTACCTGTGAATTGTATTTTATTTGTTAATTTTTCGGCTGTTTTCGGGTTGATAGTTTTGCCAATTAAATTAAGGGGTTCGCTTAATGCATTGATAACATTGTCGGATAATAAGTCATATTCTTTTTTTGTTATTGTCTCTTTTTTGAAAGCAGTTATTTTACCTGTACCTGTGAATTGTATTTTATTTGTTAATTTTTCAGCTATTTTGGGGGCGGATAGTCTCACCAATCAAATGAGATATTTCACTAGACTTCACTAATTTTATTTTCTTCATTTTGAAAAAAGAAATCACTCTCAATTTAATTGATTTATTTCCTTTAATGGATGAACATTCGTTTTTAACTTTTTTAACATTAGCAGCAATGTCAGTTATCGATGAATTGCTCCCATCCCCCCTATTTACTATATCTTTTTCTATATTGAGTCTTTTTTGTCGTGCATCTATAGTTAGCATTAAATTATCCTATCATTAAATTTTTTCACCATGAAAAATTGGCCAATTACTAAAGTATGAGATAAGGACTCATAATTAATTACTATTCGCGTGATTCTATTTCCTTAGAATAAAGAATGAGGCGATAGCACATAAACCATCTAATTTTCTTATTTTACCACATCATCATCTATCACTAAAATATAAAAAACTATTCCCATGAAATAGTTGTACATTAATAGATATATAAATAAAAACCTCAACCACCACCCCCGACAAGGGTAAAATATTTACATTTAAATAAATGTTTTTATATTAATACTGAGAATTAATTTTACCAAAAATGTCTTTATCCTTAACAAATATAGCAATAGTACTTATTTCTATATTAGAATGTTCTATCACCGTATTCATAATTCTTCCTACAACTTATGGAGCAACATCCTACTTATTTAATTCAGTTAGTGCTTTAAAAATAATTGATTCATTAATAAAGTCTAAGAATGACGTCTTAGGCTCGAGTTGTTTTTTGAACTATTTTTACAGTATTTAATGCTATCGAGGCTGGTTATTCAAATTTTTTGTTACAAGATACTGCCAAACGGATAAATCTATTCAATCTAGATCTATATCAATGCTATGATTTTGAGATAATTATAATTTTCAAGCTAATTCAAAAACAGACAAACAGGTAAAGACATGCAGGATTATGGCATCTGGACAATTATTACTCCCATCGTAACAATTCTTTTGGCGATCCTAACACGCCAAGTCATACTGTCGTTAATGCTCGGTATTTTAGTCGGCTTTACCGTTATTCATGACCACAACATTTTGTTAGGTGTGAAAGGGACAATTGACGGAATTATCGATACCTTTGCCTCCCCCGGAAATACTCGAACGATCGTCTTTATCGTGATGATTGGTGGGATTATGCGGCTAGCTGTCGTGACGGGAGGCGTAAGAGCATTAGTCCAATTACTCACTTATCGTACTAATCTTGTCAAAAACCGTGTAACAACTCAACTATTAGCTATCGTTATTACTTCACTGATTTTTATTGAAAGTTCAATTAACCAGTTGGTCGCCGGCGCTTCGACTAAAAACCTTGCCCGTAAATATGCCGTTGCCCCCGAAAAAATGGCTTATATCATTCAAACCGCGTGCATTTCTGTCTGCTCATCCGCAGTTATCAATGGGTGGGGAGCCGTGATCATGGGATTGATTGGGGTTCAAATATCTCAAGGCTTAATCAGTGGTGAGCCTTTTGATATTCTGATTACCTCGATTGGATACAACCTCATGGCATGGTTATCTTTAGCAACTATTCTATTTTATGTCTTTACCAATGTGGCTTGGGGGCCGATGAAAAAAGCGGAAATGCAATACCAAGCAGCTCATGACGCAGGAACTATTTCACAGCATGGCAATACTGAAGATGAAGCAGATATTATTGAACATCCACACGCCCACTCCGTTTTAAACTTTTTTATTCCTATTCTTTCTACCGTACTCATGGTACCTGTTGCACTGTACATCACAGGCGATGGTGATTTTAGTAAAGGTAGCGGCTCGACATCCGTTTACTGGGGCGTTATGTTCGGTACTGTCATTTCTTTTTTCTGGTTTATTGGACGCCGTTTATTAAACATTGATAATTTCTTTAAAGAGCTGTTCATCGGTTATGCCAATATGCTGAAAATCAGCTCCATTATGATCCTTGCCTTTTTGATGGGAAATGTCTCTGCAGAATTAAATACGGGTGCCTATATCGCAGAAATTACACAGGGTGTAATGGCGCCAGGTTTTTCAGTTGGCTTTATTTTCATTATAAGTGCCATTATGTCACTTGCTACAGGCACATCTTGGGGAACATTCGCAATTATGATCCCTATCGGTGTTCAACTGGGGCTCTCAGTTGGCATGCCTATTGAATATATGATTGGCGCAGCTATTTCCGGTTCAATTTTTGGTGATATGACCTCACCTATTTCTGCCGATGCCATCGTTGCTTCAATGGCAACTGATTGTGAACACATTGAACATATTAGAACCCAGATGCCATACGCATTAGTCACTGCAAGCATTGCACTTGCCATTTATCTATACTTAGGTTTTTCCTATTAATATCTGAGGAAGTTTGAGATGTCACTACAACGAAAATTAGCGCTTTTTGCAAAAATTAATCTAAATAAAACCTCAACGCCATTAGAGCACCTTGAAAACTTATCTCGCGTATTTGGTCGTGAAATTTTTATCAAACGCGATGATATTTCTTCACTCGCAATGGGTGGAAATAAACTCCGTAAGCTGGAATTTCTGATTGCTGACGCGCTGGCTAAAAAAGCGAAAGTCATTGTTACCGCGGGTGCGATCCAATCAAATCATGTTCGCCAAACAGCTGCCGTTGCCGCCATGTATGGTTTAAAATGTATAGCCTTACTTGAAAATCCAATTCAAAGTGACGACAGTAACTTTCTACAGAATGGTAATAAATTACTCACAGATTTATTTGGCGCTGAATGTGTCATGTGTGCTGAACTCACAGATCCACAAGCACAAATGGAAGAGCTAATTGAAACGCTAGGATTAGAAGATACTTATATTGTGCCTGTCGGTGGTTCAAATGGACGCGGCGCACTCGGTTATGTTCAATGCGCTATTGAAATTGCGCAACAAAAACCACTTGAAATTGAATTTGATAAAGTCATCGTCGCATCTGGGAGCGCAGGAACCCATGCAGGACTAGCAATTGGCCTCCAAGAATTATTGCCTCAATCACGCGTGATTGGCGTTACCGTGTCACGATATAAACAAGAGCAAGCGCCAAAAGTTGAGAAAATACAGCGTGAGCTCGCTGAACTGCTAGCGATCGTAAAAACACCGAAAGTAGAGCTCTGGGATAGTTATTTTGAACCTATGTATGGAATGCCAAATCATTCAGGATTAAATGCTATTACCTTACTTGCCCGCAGTGAAGGTATTTTGCTTGATCCTGTTTATACAGGTAAAGCTATGGCTGGTCTGATTGATTATTTGGAAAATTCAGAAGAAAACACACCAGTATTGTTTGTTCATACCGGCGGAGCTCCCGCGCTATTCGCCTACCCTGAAGTCAGTAAATCGTTAGACTAAAGTATATCACTAAGCTGGGGTGATTCATCATCCCGGCAATTGGAATATCAATAATATTCTATACGGCGTAATTTTGCTATATAACGACAATTTTCATCTTAAATATTATTGCCAATTAAATTCATAATTCAACTCTTAAAACAAATATTCTTTATAGTTTTTTTTAACACTAAAATTTAGAGATATATTGTGAGTTTGATAATGCACTATTTATAGAACTTGTTTCTAACGTTTTTTTATCAATAACCATATAATCTAATAACGTTTCAATCTTTATTGTATTCCCTTCCTTTGAGATAACAGCAACTGCATTTGCAACTCTCGCATTATTATCATTAACCATTTCGGAGGGTTTATTATAATCAAGCATAATAACATTACTTTGGCTCGTTACCTGTTCACCATGACCACAAAATGTCACCGCTGAAAAGTCAAAGTTATCATGAAAATAATCAATTAGACTTTGATTATTAACATCATTAAGACTAGTGGTCGGTAATTGAGCCATTTTTTCATGGACGTTTATCATTGACTTAACACCTTCTTTATCCGTCTTCCAATCGGAATCATCATTACCCGGTTTACCAGTATGAAATGCATACAACTGCTCCCCGTTGATCGCATATACCATAGTACATCCCGAAAGTTCTCCAGAATGGAGTAATAAAGGTTGATCAGCTTTTATATCATTTAAATTTAAGCTTATTCCTATCGTGTCACAATTGCCGTTATCAATTGTGACAACTTTCAAATTATCATCATAATTTTGCTTATTAAAATAGTTACCTAGCGGCTTACCAAGAATAATTTCGGCTACTTTTATATTATTACTCGTTGAAAAATTTATTCCTGCTTGTGATTTTAAGCTTGCTGGTGAATAACGATTATTTTCCTTATCTAACCGCGTATTGGCAGAACATTCTCAAACTTCTGAGAAGACATAATACCCTTTCCCAAAATAGAGCTAACACTTCCTTTCATTAGACTGTTTTTTTCGTTATTCAATATATTCCGTTCTTCTGTCGTGACTTCATTTTTTACACCATTGAATCGTTCTGTTTTAATAAAATTATTCTTTGTAATATGACTCGAATCAGGCATAACATATCAACTTTTAATCTGTTCTCGTAGTGAGCTATTTCGTTTTTCTGCTAACTTTCCTTGCATTGCACTCTGGATTAATTTTGGTTTTACTGCATCTAATTTCTCACCAGATATATTGAAAATTCTTTTTATTTTATTGGTTAATGACAAATACTCACTTTTTACATCTTTTAAACTAAAAGCCCTAGTACTAGAAACATTATTATTAGTTAATCTATTAATCATGAATAAACCCAAAAAACACATAATTGTGATGAATGGTAGATTTATACTTCAGATTATTTATAGGCGTCAATATTTTTATATATCATTACATAATTATAAATTTGATAAAAAAACAAAACAAGAGTAATAATGATACATATTAACCATTATTACTCACAATGATTAAATTCATTAGCAATTGTTGGTTTTAAAATAAGAAACAGCTAAAGTGTCAGATAAAACATTATGTTATAAAAATTAATTTACGATTAATTATGAATTATCGTGAATAATTATATTTCATAATTAATAATGTTATTATTCAAAGTTAATATACATAAAAAAACACATGACAACATACTCATCTTTACATTAAAACCAAATGTAGGGAGTATACATAGTGCTAGTGCACGAATGTGGGCAACAATATCGTGGTGACAATAGTTGATGAAACCACGGCTAACAGCTGCTGGAGAGAAGAAGGCATTACACTTCCCGTGCACCGTTAAGGAAAACGAGGAGTATTTCTGCTAATCGAAGACATATATGAGCAAAACGACAGGATACTTAGTCAATAGCCCGTAAACTTCCACCCCATAAGGTGAGGATATAAGGGAACTCACCATATTTGAAGGGCACGAATAAGGATTTGTAATTATAATGTTCTCAAACTAACGACATTTAACTAGCCTCTACCAAGCGGTAATGGATCACAAACAAATTTTGCTCTGTCGGATAAATTTCACGGATCAGTTTTTTTAAAATATCTAATGCCATGGCTTCCTGTTCGGCGTGATAAGCTGAAATATCATCATAAGTAATAGTCTCAACAGAAAGAATTTCTATGTCAGTGTAATATTTACCTGTTTCTAATGCATAGACTTTAATAATAGATCCGGGAATATAATGACTTTCGCTTTCATCTCGGATCGTAATCACTTTCTCACCCGATACGACAAGTGGTAACAGACGTTCAAAAAAAGTAATAGTCTCTGGTGCGTTATTCAATGTAAATTCCTTCATTTTCCAAGTCAAAATATTGGTGATGGATAATTTCATCACCAAATAATAATTAGCGTTTCAGATGTTGTGCATGAAATGCAATATGTTCACCAATAAAACTCGCGATAAAATAGTAGCTGTGATCATAACCTTCACGTAAATTCAGCGTGTAATCATGCTGCTTTCGGCTACAAACTTCATCAAACAGTTCCGGTTGCAACTGCTCTTGAAAAAAGGGGTCTTCTGTCCCTACATCTACCAGCATTGGTGGTGTTGTCTGCAATTCACTCAATAAATTAACAGTATCATAACGAGACCAAAGCGATTTATCTTCGCCTAAATATGTCATAAAGGCTTTTTGACCCCATGGCACGAGTGACGGTGCAACAATCGGTGCAAATGCAGACAAGCTACTGTAACGCTCAGAGTTTCGTAGCCCGATCATCAATGCACCATGTCCCCCCATTGAATGACCACAAATAGCGCGTTTGCCATTGGCCGGCAAATTAGCTTCTACAAGATTAGGCAATTCAGAGACAATATAGTCATACATATTGTAATGACTGCTCCATGGTGCCATCAATGCATTTATGTAGAAACCTGCACCTTGCCCTAAATTATAAGCTTCGTCATCTGCAACTTGCTCACCACGAGGACTTGTATCCGGTGCGATTAAAATAACACCATGTTTAGCCGCAAATTGTTGTGCGCCTGATTTGCTGATGAAATTTTGTTCATTACAGGTTAGACCAGACAGCCAATAAATAACGGGATAAATCTTATTATCGGTTTCTGATGGTAAGTAAGCAGCAAATTTCATACTGCAACCCAACACTTCCGAATGGTGCTGATAAACATCCTGCCAACCACCAAAACAGGCGTGGCGTTCAATCCTTTCCATGCAAGCTCCTTATTAATTAGAATAACGCAAGCCCGACATAACGAGCCTGCTGGAGATTAATCGTAATGGATTACCGTACGAATGGATTTACCTTCATGCATCAGATCAAAGGCCTCATTAATGCTATCAAGCGGTAGCGTATGCGTAACAAAAGGTGACAATTCAATATCCCCTTTCATTGCATCTTCAACTATCCCCGGCAGCTGGCTACGACCTTTAACACCACCAAATGCAGTACCACGCCATGAACGGCCAGTTACCAGTTGGAAAGGACGGGTAGAAATTTCTTGCCCTGCGCCTGCAACACCTATAATCACAGACTGACCCCACCCACGATGAGCACTTTCTAGCGCAGCTCTCATCACATTAACGTTGCCAATACATTCAAAAGTATGATCAACACCCCATTCGGTCATCTCAATAATCACTTGCTGTATCGGCTTATCAAAGTCTTTCGGATTCAAGCAATCTGTCGCACCGAATTGGCGAGCTAATTCAAATTTGCTTGGATTCGTGTCAATCGCAAAAATACGCCCTGCTTTGGCTTGTCTCGCCCCCTGAATGACTGCAAGACCAATACCACCAAGTCCAAATACAGCAACCGAGTCACCTTCTTGAACTTTGGCTGTATTATGTACCGCACCAATCCCTGTCGTCACACCACAACCCAACAAACAGACTTCTTCATGATTCGCTTCTGGATTTATTTTAGCTAATGAAACTTCGGCAACAACCGTATATTCACTAAAGGTTGAACAGCCCATGTAATGATAAAGAGGCTGTCCATTATAAGAGAAACGCGTAGTACCATCAGGCATAACACCTTTACCCTGTGTTCCTCGAACAGAAACACACAGGTTAGTTTTGTTTGATTTACAAAATACGCATTCGCCACACTCAGCAGTATACAAAGGAATAACGTGGTCACCCGGCTTCACGCTAGTAACACCTTCCCCTACCTCAACCACAACACCAGCACCTTCATGACCTAATACGACTGGAAATAGTCCTTCAGGGTCATCTCCTGATAATGTAAATGCATCAGTATGACAAACACCGGTATGGCTAATTTTAATTAATACTTCGCCCGCTTTGGGAGGCATCACATCAATTTCAACAATTTTCAGTGGTTCTCCCGGTCCGAATGCGACCGCTGCACGTGATTTCATAATCATTCCTTCTCAATATTAACGCAGGTATGTTCGAATAAGTGAAATGGCATCATCAACAGACTCTTTTTGACTCAATGTTGTTGCAGATTCTTGTAGCCCTTCGCGCAGGTGGCCTTCTAAAACACCCGCCATCAGACCATTAACTGCCCCTCTTATCGCGGCAATTTGTTGTAATACTGCGCCGCACTCCACTTCATCTTCCAAAGCAGTTTCCAGCGCAAGTAACTGCCCTTTGAGTTTTCTAACTCGTGTCAGAACAGCTTTTTTTTCTTTTGGTGAATGAGGCATAGTTAACAGTCCTTTATGTACATAGGGGGAGTATAGTATTTTTTAGATTATATGTACACAATACGATATATTGCCAAAGATAATTTATGAGAGATCCGTTAATACCACGTAAATAATAATATGATTAACGTTAGATATATCGCACATACCCATAACAGTTTGATTATTAAATACTTTACCAATATCACCTTGATAATTCGACTCCCTTTATATACACTGAAATTCAAAATAAACAAATAATTGGAATGAAGTTAACTTGATGAAAACCAATGAAATAGGCTTCTACGCACTAGAGCGCCATTTTTGGTCAAAAATTTGCAAAGACACGATAGAAATTGATAGCACAACGGTTGCTTATTTTTCTGAACTCCCTATTCCTGCTTTTAACTTTATTTATCTACACCTGGGGGCTTCTATTGCCAACTTTGAACAGACAAATACCTTATTTGTACAGCAAAATAAGCCTTATATTCTTGTTATTCATGAAGATGAGCTTGAGCAATTCACACCACTCATTTTAGCAAAACACTATGAGAGTGATGGTGAAACAACAGCGATGGTATTGAGCCAAGCTGAGATGATTCAACACACTGATTATATTTTGCCTGAAGGGTATAGAATAGCCTTGTGTAATGACCAATTAGAAGATTGGGCGGCACCATTAATCACCGCATTTGGAGGAGAGAGTGACGATGATAATTCTGATGATAATGCTGTCGTTAATGAATATATTCGTTACCACCAAAGAGCGCTCGATAGAAATACTCGGCTTCAGCACTATGTATTATTTGATGGCCATAAACCCGTGAGTACATTAACGCTCACACTGCATGACAATATCGCGCGGCTTGATGACATTGGCACCGATACACAATATCAACGTAAGGGTTTAGCTACATTACTGATTAAGCTTGCCTTAAAGGAATGTGTTAATAGTAGTATTGAATGTTGTTATTTGGAAGCGTCGAGTGATGGACTCTCTATCTATAAAAAATTAGGATTTACTGCGCTATTTAATTATCACAGCTTTATTATTGAATAATGTGTTGAGCAGGCAGCATTCCAATTATGACTACTGAATACTTTTTATCGACAAAAATGAGCATGAAGTGTCATTAGTAGCAATAATACACCACCACCAATGTTAATCACCCTCTTCAATTTCACCACATCTATCTTAGTCGATGTAATAACCCGACCCCCACCAATAATCCATGCGTTAAAATGCCTAGCCCAGTGCCTAGAATAGGAACAACAAGTCCTCTAAAACCTTTATTCAAAGTGCTATTGAGTGCAATAGAAAAACTTGCACCCAGAGAAATAACAATAGGTAATAGTGTTAAAATAAATCCCAATATACCCACTAATTAGACCTAATTCAGACTATAAAAAAACAAACTAAGTGATATTTACACACTCTTTTCATAATACGATTTCACTAATGAATCAAGGTAAATAGTTGTTTTTACGTGGCGGTAATTAATTTGTTTTTCATTCTGACCAAATAACGGGATACCATCACCCAACAATACAGGAATACGCGTAATGATTAATTCATCAACCCTATTCTCAGCTAAAAATGCCTGTACAGTTTTGCCACCATCAACGTAAACACGTTCGAATTGATAAGGTAATAGTGCTGTTTCAATTTGTTCAGTATTACCCTGTAATAACTTCACATTGTCAGGCAATGAATCCGGTAGCGTTGTAAGCGATTGACTCAAAACAAATACGGGTTTATCAAATGGCCACTCACCACCAAAACCTAACACCGTTTCAAAGGTATTTTTTCCCATAACGACGGCATCGATTTCAGACATAAAGTCAGCATAACCAAAATCAGAGCCTTCAGGATTATCGATATTTATTAACCAATCAATGTTGCCATTTTTATCAGCTATATAATCATCTAAGCTGGTTGCAATATAAACAATAAATTTCATTTTTCCCTTCAATTCATGACGATAAATGTAGAGCTTAATATTTCATTATAAACTAAAATTAAGTGAGTGTTATTTCAATTTTATATAACGCAATCAGTCACTAAATTAAATTTTAAAGTTTATACCTAAATAAGCTTATAGGCGATTAAATATGCAATCATGCTGATTGAAATAAGGAGGATACAAATACTTATCAAAATCGAGTATAGCTATGATTAAATTTATACTTTAACTCTCACTCAGATAGGTTAGTTTTAAAGTGTATGCTGAACTTAGCGCACTCATTATCACATATTATTTTTTATCATATTATTTGATTTTTATTACCAGCACTAGGGATCTAGAAACGCAACACTTAGTTATAAAAAAGCCTGATTGGCACGATAAATTCTCTGTCGCGCCTTACCTTATATTTAATTAAACCTACGCAAACAAGATACGCATTGGCTTTTGATCAAATAATTGATTGAGGTCAGCTGCCATCGGCTTATCGATGACTAGTACAGACAACTGTTCGCAATCTGCAATCATATATCTTGCAACTCCAGGCAGTTTATCTGCTGTCACACCCATAATAATTTGGTTACTTTGCTCTATCAGCACTTTTTTAAATGCAGCCTCTTCAAAATCAAAAATAGTAATGCCAATTTGGGGGTCTAATGCACAACCACCAAGAAAGCATTGATCAAAATGAATTTGACTAATTTGATATATGGCGCTACTCCCAATACTTGCACCTATTTGCGTGTTTAGCGTTCCACCGATTAGGATCACTTCACAATGTGGCTTTTTCATCAATTCAATCGCAATAGAAGGCGAATGTGTTATCACAGTGGCAGACACGTCGTCTGGAATACAACGGGCAATTTCTAAATTTGTTGATCCTGAATCAATAAAAATACAGCCCCCCGATTTAATTAAGCTTGCACATGTATGCGCGATCTTGATCTTTTCGGCTTGATACTGCGTCGTTCTCTGCTCGAATGTTCCTGATTCTTCAAGCATACTCAACGCACCGCCATGAACTCGCTTACAAATACCTTCTTGCGCTAACTCATTTAAATCACGTCGAATTGTATGCTCAGATACATTCATTTCACGCGCAAGTACAGTACAAACTACTCGTCCATTGCTATTTAGCAGTTCGCGTATTTTTTTTTGTCTTTGATCTGGAAAAGCGGCATAATCGAGCATGCAATCTTCCTGTTAATAAACTAAAAGTATCATAATCGAGCATGGTAAGATGTCAAATTTATTGATAACTATTCTACGGTAAGGATCTAAAAATGAACAAGCACTCACTTCCAGATAGTTTTTTTTTACATGAACTCGCCAATATCGCAGGTAAAGCTTCACTAGAACATTATCGAACTAACGAGCTAACAGTGCTTGAGAACAAACCTAAAGCTAATTATCGCTTTGATCCTGTCACACAAGCAGACAAACTCGCGGAAAAGTTGATGCGTGAACATATCGAGCATATTTATCCTAGCCATTCCATTATGGGTGAGGAATATGGGATCACGGGAGAAGGACCAATCCAGTGGGTATTAGACCCAATTGATGGTACACGTCCATTTCTATGCGGATTACCACTTTGGGCTAACCTAATCGGACTTACCGTTGATGGTAAGGCTGCAATGGGAATGATGAGCCAACCCTATATTGGCGAACGATTTTGGGCTGATGAAACAGGTAGTTGGACAAGTAGTCGACAAGGCCAGTATCGCTTACAAACACGTAAAAATGTCGTACTTGAGCAAGCCATCTTGCATACTACGTCCCCTGAACCGATAGAAAACTATCCGAATATTCACTTTACTGATCTCACAAAAAAAGTATTAATGACACGTTATGGCGGAGAGTGTTATTCCATGGCAATGTTAGCAGCAGGACGGATCGATATCTGTTTTGAATTTGCACTCGAACCCTATGACATTGTTCCTTTAATTCCGATTATTGAACAAGCTGGGGGCCGAGTCACGACGCTCGATGGAAATCGTCCAGAAAAAGGTGGTCCTATTCTTGCGACAGGCTGCCCTATTTTACATGAGCAAGTTTTACATATCCTAAATCATGGATAATTTAATAACCCGATAACTTTAATTGATAAAATGACACTATCTACTGAATCATTAGAAACGACACCAATACCTCCACCAGCCAAAAAAGAACAAGTTTCCACTCGGATTATCTTTTTTATTGCAGGTTTTGCGACGGCTTCATGGGCTGCATTAATCCCTTATGTGAAATTAAATGCGGGGGCAAATGATGCAACATTAGGATTATTATTATTATGCTTTGGCCTTGGAGCCCTCGTCGCAATGCCTTTAACCGGCGCTATTGCGGCTAAATTTGGCTGTCGACGACTCATGGTCGCATCAACAATCGCCTTTTGTCTTCTATTGCCGCTATTACCCGCTATTTCACACATTGGCTTATTAGTATTTGGCTTATTACTTTTCGGAATTGGCATTGGGCTAACAGACTGTGCAATGAACATACAGGCTGTCATTGTTGAAAAAAATTCTGATAAAGCCGTTATGTCTGGTTTTCATGGTTTCTATAGCGTTGGAGGTATTGCAGGTGCTGGGGCAATGAGTGCTATTTTGTTGACAGGCATTCCACCGATCATAGCTTCTTCGATTATTTCCTTAATTTCATTATTACTCTTGGTATTCAGTTTTAAAGGCTTTCTAAACTACGCCAATGCACCAACAGGCCCGCTGATTGCTATACCCAAAGGGATTGTACTGATTATTGGAATTGTCTGTTTCGCGGTCTTTCTTGCTGAAGGCACTGTGCTCGATTGGAGTGCTGTCTTCTTAATTGAACATCATGGATTGAAAGAATCCCTTGGTGGACTTGGGTTTGCAGCATTTGCAACCACCATGACTATCGGTCGTTTGACGGGTGATAAAATAGTAATGCGCTTAGGTTCAGCTCGTATCGTGTTCTGGGGTGCGTTATTCGCCTCTTTAGGCTTTATTATTGCCGTCATATCCCCATACTTATGGTTAGCCATTCTTGGATGTGCAATGGTTGGTGCGGGCTGTTCAAACATTGTGCCAGTGATGTTTTCAGCTATTGGTAAACAGAATACAATGCCTGAGGCACTCGCTGTACCGGCAGTTTCAACGCTGGGCTATCTGGGTATTTTAGCAGGTCCCGCCGCGATTGGTTTTGTGGCATTTCAATTCACATTAGCAACAGCGTTTTTAATGATAGCCGCATTATTAGTTGTGGTTGCATTTGTCACTAAGTTAGTCAGGGTATAAAATAACGTACTCTGGTTTCGATTTATTTAATCGCCACCAGAGTGTTTACATGATGTTATAAACCAATAATGTTGAAGTAGAAGAGCTGAGATTTGAGTCTCCGTTAAACTTAATCGAACTCAACAGAGCCATTTATACAATTTACAACATCTCCAGCAACCCAAATCCCTTGCTCATCTGACGAAACATAAATAATGCCATCACGACTCACTTTTTGACCTTGCCCTGCAATATAATTTCTCGGTAATTTGCCTTGTGGAATTAACCATTGTGCGATTGCTGCGTTTAAACTTCCAGTAACAGGGTCTTCTTCGGAAATAGTACAACAAAAGCCGCGTACTTCGAGCTGTTTTTCATGCCCTGTAGGTTGAAAGGCACAAACACCAATATCATAGCCTTTCAATTGCGCATAATCGGGAGTGAGAGACAACAGTTTATCAACTGATTTCAACAAAATAATCAACCAGCCAGGCCCGTTATCTAACCATTCACAGGCTTCAACATCTTGCTCTTCGAGAGCAAATGCCTTAAGTATTTTTACTTTTTCATCTTGTACAACTTCCCCAGTACGAATAAGCGGGGGTGCCATAAACGCGAGTCGACCTTCAGATTGTTTCAGGTTGACTAAACCTGCACCGCATTCTTGAGTGATAGTAGTTCTATTTTGCTTTCCGTATGCTTGTTGCCAAACATAGCAACTTCCTAGTGTCGGATGACCTGCAAAAGGCAATTCACCTTCGGGTGTAAAAATACGCACACGATAATCTGCGTCAGGATGCTTAGGCTGTAATAAATAAGCGGTTTCACTTAAGTTTGTCCATTTTGCAAACTGAGTCATTTGCTCGTCAGATAGTCGATCCGCACCGACAACAACAGCAAGTGGATTGCCATTCAACCTTTTATCAGAAAATACTGTTACTTGCTCAAATAGAAATTTCATTGTTAATCCTGTTTGCTTTTATGCATGCTTTAATCAAATTGATTTTATTCCTGTATCAGCATAACCATCTGAATCAAGAAGAAAAAAAGCATCAGAGGTAACCAGTAATATCACGGCTATAATAATTTTGAGAATATTAATACACATATAATGAATATTACGGTATATATACACCGTCATAATTCAAGTCGTATAACGTGTATTTCTTGATGCATTACTCATGCACCTGAGTCCCCGGGATATCAATGGTGATTTATCAATATCCTTACCGTCATATAATTTGACGTATGATAACTAGATTACAATAAATTGATTAGTTTATGACTATTTTTTGCAGCAATATTTTAACCAAATAGGCTTAGTTTAATTTGATTCTGTCACTCTGGTAAATCATGAATTCAAAAAATCAAAGCAGCATAATTATTGTTGGTGCGGGTATTATTGGGACAACTCTAGCATGGTACTTATCCTGCCATTTTAACGGAAAAATTACTCTTATTGATAAATCTGAAGCGGGTCTTGGTGTCACTCAACATGCTTTTGCTTGGCTCAATGTATCCTATGGTAGGCCAGATAGTTATAGCAAGCTTCGACAACTTGCCTTAAGAGAATGGCGTAATCTTGATCGGCTGACCAACGGTCAACTCAATATTAATTGGTGTGGTGCAATAAGCTGGCAAGAAAGTGAAACTGCAACCCGTCAGTTCATCGATTCACATCATGAAAAAGGATTCAAAATTCGTGGCTTAACAAAACATGAACTGCAAGCCATAGAGCCTAATTTACTCACTCTCCCAGTATTAGCTGCATTTTCTGAAGATGAAGGCTATGTTGATCCTACTTATGTAACACAAACCCTTCTTAGACTTGCTATAGCACAAGGCATCAATTACTTACCTAATACCGATGTGTTCGTAATTGAGCAAGAAAAGAATAAAATCACAGGCATCACAACTTCCACAGAAACTCTTTACGCTGATCAAGTCATCATCACCGCCGGTGTAGGTGCAATTGAATTATTAGAAACCCTACAAGTGACCTTACCACTCTTTGCATCACCTTCTATTATTGCCCACTTTCAGTCACTAGATACACCACCCGCTATGAAACATATTATTTCGACTCCCGAAATGGAAGTTCGCCCTGCAACTGATGGAAAAACACTTTGTGCTGAAGATTATATTGACGAGGCTCCTGAACACAGCGCAACGCATATCGCACAAAACGCGCTATGCACCCTCAAAAAATCTTTTATAAGTACAGATGATCTAAACTTAGAGAAAGCGTTCACCGGAATGCGACCTATGCCACAGGATGAAATGCCGATTGTTGGTAAAGTTGCTGATTTTAATGGTTTATATATTATTAGTATGCATGCTGCCGTTACCCTTGCGCCCTTAATTTGCCATCTGGCGCAGGATGAAATAATACACAACACAGAACAGGCCGCACTAAGCCCATATCGATTAACACGCTTTGCGTCAGGTAACTGAAAAATGAATATTCCGCTCTATTATTTAAGGCATTATCAGTCCATTGAGAAAACGTTTTGGACTTCGATTTGTGAGCATAGTATCCAAATCGAACAACATACGATTTGTTACCTCACTCCGCTAAATTCGCCTGTATTTAACTTTATTTATCTTCAACCTGAATCAACCATTCATGCCTTTAAACAGGCGCATAATCTTTTTGTGGCACAAAATAAAAATCATACCTTGGTGATCCCTGAGGAGACGCTAAAAAAATTCGTGGTTGAGGCTGAATCTCTAGGCTATCAATATGACAGTGTGACAACTGCGATGGCATTAGCTCTTGATCAACAACTTCCGGTTAATTTACCTAAAAATCAAGTTGATATTGTTTTTGCTAATCATGACCTCTCATTATGGGCAAAACCGTTGGTGTCTGCTTTTTATATCTCTGATGAGCATGATCAGGTTGTTAATGAGTATATTCGTTATCATGAAGATGCCCTACTACAAGGCGCTCCACAGTTTCATCTCGTCTTACTCGTCGATGGAGAGCCGGCAACGTCAATGACCGTCACCATCGAAGGTGCGTTAGCACGTTTCGACGATATCGGTACTGAACCTGCGCATCAAGGGAATGGCTATGCTTCACAATTAATTGCTTATGCATTAGCGTTTTGTCGCCAACAAGGTGTTGAACATTGTTTTCTTGATGCATCAGAAGCAGGTTTTGATTTGTACAAAAAATTTGGCTTCGAGCCGCTATTTCGTTACTGCAACTATGTTTGGTGTAAATAATCAATTAGCAGGTAGTATCTAAGTAATACATTGGAACTTGAATCCTTAATTGCACTATGTATTATACCCAAAATAATTCGAAGTAAGGTGTAGGCAACAAGCCAATCTATTTCTATGGAAAAACGAAATGCATAGAAACGAAATGGCTCTGCTAGCAGCTCCCTCTTAACAACACACACCATACAACTTGAAATATGGCGGGTATATTACAATCATTGAATATTATGAAAATTAACGTTATTGGTTGTAGCGGTAGTGGAAAAAGCACTTTTAGTCACGCTTTAGCCTCTCTCTTTTCCGTTCCCTATATCGAGCTTGATGCACTTTTTTGGCAACAAAATTGGCAACCATCGAGTGATGAACAACTGAACGATAAATTATCTGCAGCATTGAAAGTAGCCTCCACTGGATGGGTATTGGATGGTAATTATACACGGACACAACCAATAAAATGGCAAGATGCCGATTTTGTCATTTGGCTAGATTATTCATTCATCCGCACACTCTATCAAAATGTACGTAGAACGGTTTCACGTATCTTCAATCAAAAAGAACTTTGGCCAAATACTGGTAATTATGAAACATGGCGTAAAGCTTTTTTTAGCAAGGACTCAATTATTTTGTGGATGCTACAAACTTACCATCAAGGCAAAGATCGTCGAATATCCAGCATGGCTGATGAGCAATATAAACATATACACTTTATACGGATCACCACGCCAAAAGAAGCTGACTTTTTTCTAGAGCTAATGCGAAAAAAACTTCAGCACGCCGATTGTAATAGTTGACTGTAGCTGCCTTTTTATTTTTCAAATAGCAACCATCAATTTGAAGAGCCAATTCAGGTTTGGATGGAAAAGCGGTGATTCTTGCCGGAAATATCAAAACGTCCGGCAAGGTTTACTCGATTAGTTCGTATCACAAGCTGTTTTTAAGGTCGCTGTTTGTTGATATTTTTCAATACCTAACTCAATAAGGCGACTAATCAGCTCTGAGTAGGTCATGCCACTTTTCTGCCATAATTTAGGATACATACTAATATTAGTAAAACCTGGCAGTGTATTGATTTCATTAATGACTATTTGATTATCTTCGGTCAAAAAAATATCAACACGCGACATGCCGCAGCAATTTAAAGCTCGGTAAGCTTGTAGTGCAACTTCTCTAATTTTATCGCTAATTTCTGTAGCGATATCTGCTGGAGCCATAACCGATGCGCCGTTCTCATCAATATATTTTGTATGATACGCATAGAAGCTATCATGAAGGACAATTTCACCACATAGGCTAGCCTGCGGTTGATCATTACCTAATACAGCACATTCTATTTCACGTCCTTTTACTGCACTTTCAATAAGTACTTTGATATCAAATAAGAAAGCAAACTCAAGAGCAGCCGTGAATTCTGCTTGATTAGTCACTTTACTGATACCGACAGAGGAACCTTGATTTGCAGGCTTAATAAACAGTGGTAATCCAAGTTGTTTCACAACAGAATCATGATTGATGGTTGAACGTTCTGCGGTTGTCATCGTAATAAATGGGGCAATTTGTAAACCGGCATCACGTAATAGGCGCTTAGTAATGTCTTTATCCATACAGGCAGCAGATCCTAATACGCTAGGGCCGACAAAAGGTAAGTTTGCCATGCGAAGAAGCCCTTGTAATGAGCCATCCTCACCTAAATTACCATGGACAATAGGGAAAATGACATCGATCTGTGGCAGCGGCTGTGCATCTTCAAGTGAAATAAATTGCTGCGTTGTTTTGCCAGGAATAATTGCAATGCTACGCTTTGGCGTGTTCAGCGCGATTAGAGCAGGATCATTAGCGTGGATTAAAAAATCAGTTTCATTATATTCATGCCAATGGCCCTCTTTATCGATACCGATAAGGCACACATCAAATTTACTACGATCAAGACCATTGATGATATTTTTAGCCGATTGTAAAGAGACTTCATGCTCCGTTGATTTACCGCCAAAAATAACACCTACCCGTAATTTGCTCATTACTCGCTCCACCTTAAAAAACGACAAAACCAAGTAACGAAATATAGCACGTGAGTAAATAGTTATGTGACAAAATCTTTATTTATCACAGAGATTCGCTGAAAGAATAAACAGCAGTGCCCTCCGATAATCTTTAGCTAACTGCTTCTGGGTCATGATTATACGTTTATTAAGACAATCTTTTATCCATTCAACAAATATCAATAATCAGACTCATTGAGCGTGATACGGTTCAAGCTATAATAGGCATTCACCATGCTTGCGAGTTCTACCACATCGTTAGGAATATCAAGGCTAGGCAATTCGTCAAACGAGATCCAACAAAAGATAGAATCAGGTATTTCATCCGATACAATTAGTTCACATAAGTAAATCATATCAATATGCCAGTGATCACCTTTTTTGTTATCGACAATGAACTCTTTCAAAATCGCCAGTGGCATTGGTAGCACGTTTACATGTTTTGAGTTACTCACTTTATTTTTCATAGGATAAGCACAATCAATGACTCGGCAAGCTAACCCAGTTTCTTCAAGTACTTCACGCGTTACGGCGTCCTGTGGCTCTTCGTTGGCTTCTATATGCCCACCAGGGGGTAACCAAAAACCTAATTTAGGATGCTTATGCAGTAAAAACTCTCCTTTACTATTTCGGATCATGGCTGTCGCCGTAAAATGTTTATATTCGTTTTTCATGTTTAGTATTTATCCCTTAGCCATTTACCAATCTAACTTAGTAGCCCAATAAACAATATATCGACCCTATTTAAAGGTCGACCATATACAATATTTCTGCTTGAATTTTCTGCAACACGACCTTCAATTGTTGATATGATAACGAGCTCACTGCGACGCGAATAGCATGTGGAAATGATTGCCCTCCCGCATAAGATGCCGCTGAGCTCACCACAATGTTCATTTTCTCTAATCGGCTTATTAATGTGCTTGCATTGAAAGTGCTTGCACAATCCCATAAAAGAAAGTGGCCAATGAAGCTGCATTTACGTCAGCCAAGCATTCTTCCTCATTCTGACCACGGACGATCCGCTTTAAGATCAAATCATAAGTTTCTTCGCGCAATGATTTTAAAAAATGCCACTCTTCCGTACTTTCAGTAGATTGGTTTACTACGCCCTTAGGGCTGACAACCTTATTAATTGAATATCCTAAGCCCAAAGCAAAATTAGCAAGTTTAAACAGTTAAGTTTGATAACCAGCATTAACCATAAAAAAAGCCGGCTCAAGGCCGGCGTAATAAAGGCAAACATAAATTATTAAGCTGTCATTGCTAATTTAGCACCGAATATTAAGAATACAGCACCGATACAACCATTTGATAAACTGGATAGTTTTTTATTGTGTTTTACCATATTCGTCACTGCAACAGCACCAAAAATCAACATAGATAAATAAATCATACTGCATGCTTCAAGAATAACACCCAAAACAAAAAATGGGATACCTGCACTTGGATATGAAGGATTTATAAACTGAATAAAGAATGAAACATAAAAAATAATCATTTTAGGATTTAGTAAGCTTAGAAATACTGCCTTTTGGTATGTTCCCTTAGTCGCTATGACAATAGCATCCACTTGGCTCTCGGACTGTTTTTTATAAAAAACACTATAGAGAGTTTTCATTCCTAAATAAAATAAATAAGCTGCGCCTGCATACTTAATTACACTAAAAAACATCGGTGATGTTTTGACTAATGAAGCAACACCCAGAAATGATAAAAAAATTAGGATTGCATCGCCTGTAAATACGCCTAACGCGGCTTTATATCCATTCTGAATACCATACTTTGCACTACTCGTTAAAACAAATAAAGAATTAGGACCTGGAACCAATGTAATAAAAATAACACCGATTAAATACGTCCATAAATTAGTAACACCAAGATTTTCAAGCATAATAAACCCGCTAACTCAATAAAAGTTATAACAAAAAATACACATATTCACTTGATACTGACTATGATACACGGGCTTTAAACGCTGTAAAAGATATCACCAGCATTAATTAATAATATAGGTACATACACCAACACATCGATATAATGCAGATCATATTAACTAAATATATTCGATACATTGAACTAAAAACCCATAAAATCAGTGAACTTTAAAACAACGCTGATAGCAATAGCAAATGCAGGATTAAACCCCACATTACACATTAAAAATAAACTTATCATCTAAAATAAGCATAGAGATAGCAATAGTGAAATTTCGTTTGATTAACGATATAAATAAAACAACCTAAAATGATTCACCAAAAAATAATTCATATCACTCATCGGCACATTCAAAGCACTTCCTAATAAAATGACCTGATGAGTATATATAATCTGAGGATTCAATCGGTTGAGAAATCATTATAGGCTTAATTCATTCCATACTACTTGAACTATGGCAGGTATAAACGAATAATGACTATTGAAAAGTGGGCGTTTTACTTTATCTGCCATACTGTCTCTTCCTTATGGTATTTATAATTATTAGAAATAAGGTATTCAATTAATGTACTCACAACAACGTAGCCAATGGCGACGTGCTCTTGTTGATGGCGCGATGCATAGCGCCCCCCTAAATTTAGCCGTAATTCCATGGGGATTTTTAGCCGGTTCAATGGCAGTAGATGCAGGACTGACATTTTGGCAAAGCATGGCGATGTCTGCCATCGTTTTCGCTGGTGCAGCACAGTTAGTGACGCTAGGATTACTTAATTCAGGTGCCGGCTACATTACGATTATCATTTCGGTATTCTTTATTACTTCACAGCATTTGCTTTATGGTCTAACGATGCGACCTCATGTGAAGAGTTTTACGACCGCTCAGAGACTTAGTATTGGTTTTTTATTGACCGACGAATTATTTGCAATTAGTGCAGCGAAGCGCCAGGCATTAAGTTTCCCTTACTTATTTGGAGCAGGATTCAGCTTTTATCTTGTTTGGCAGATAACCAGCCTGTGCGGCATCATTATGGCTAATTTCGTTACTGATTTAAACAATCTACATTTAGATTTTTCAGTCGTAGCCACTTTGTTAGCTATTGTTGTACCACTCACAAAAAAAATCAGTACTGCTTGTGGCGTTGCTTTTTCACTCATTGTCGCAATAGTTCTTTCTCTTTACTCAATCAGCAGCGCTATTGTTATCGCAGGTGTTGGTGGAATGTTCGTTTCAGTTGTAGTTTCACGCTTACTTAAGGAAGAAAAATGATCTGGATATTAATTATCGCGCTAACAGCGATTGTTTTCTCTTTACGCTATGTGTTCTTGATCCCGCAACTTCCCGTTAGATTGCCGCTTTTTGTCAGACAAGCACTTGGCTACTCCGCACCTTGCTTATTAACCGCGATCTGCGCTCCTGTTATTCTTTTAGAAAACCATGAGCTACGTGATTTTCCTGATAATCCCTATTTGTGGGGGGCATTATTCTGTGTTGTGACCGCAATATTGCTGAGGAATATGCTATTAACTGTTGGGTTAACATTAGCCTTTTTCTATGGGCTTATTTACTTCATGGGATAGCCTGCAATTTAAGCGCAATTAATGAACCTTTAAATGCGTAAAGTCTAGCGAAATATTTTTCTTTACCAATTGTTATGATAGTCGGGGAGCATAGGTCACTATGTGACTCGACCAACTGAGTGCAGTCAATACACATATTGCTTGAAGTATGACGTGTATATTGATAAACCTTCAATTAATCTCTATCATGCCTCCCCTAAACGACCTGATATTTTTGAATCTCAGCATTGATAGTTATCTTTGGTGATTGATTTAGAAAAAACAAATAATGGAAAATCAATAACCATGCTTAATAATTATGTTTTACGTAGTGTACGTTACATGCTCGATCTGAGTGATAATCAAATGGTTGAAATTGTTAAACTCGCTGATTTAACTGTCACCAAACCTGAAATGCTCAACTGGTTAAAAAAAGATGATGACCCGCAATATGTTGAGTGTAATGACAATGTACTTGGTCATTTTCTTAATGGTTTGATTTTTTTCCGTCGTGGTAAAGATGAAAACCATCCTGTTCCAGAAATTGAAGCGCGGATCACTAACAATATTATCCTGAAAAAGCTCCGTGTCGCTTTTGAATTAAAAGATACTGACATGATAGATATCTATCAAAAAGTCGATTTTCGTGTGACTAAGCCTGAGCTGAATGCAGTTTTCCGCAAACCTGGCCACAAAAATTACCGTGATTGTGGTGACCAATTACTACGTTACTTCCTGAAGGGCTTAACCATGCAATTACGTGGTGTTAGCGCCAAATAATTCAGGCGACTGAGAAACTCACTTAATTTACTACACCCGCCAAACGAAATGATATTTGGCGGGTGTAATAAATTTAGGATCCAGCTTAATCATTCCAAACCTATTAGCCCTTGGTCACTAAATAGACCAATCTACTTCATCTTTTTCAACATATCGCAAATTCGTTATTCTGTTGTAGGAAATTTTTCTATTAAATACTTCAAAAACGTATCAATCTTCAGTGACAATGAACTGCGGCTGGCATAGATTGCTCGTAATTCAATCGGAGCAGGCTTCTCATTAAAATCAATAACTTCAAGCAGCCCTTGTTTGATATCTAATTGGCAAGCTTCTTGCGCTAATATTGCATAACCGACCCCCTTAATGGCTGCGGCTTTAGCTAAAATACCACTATTGACACGATATTGACTATTGATGTTGATCTTCTGCTGTTGTTTTTTTTGATTAATAAAGATCCACGGCTGCCCAAATAATGCACTAAAACTTGAGATACACGGCATATCTGCAAGCTCAGCTATGTAGTTTGGACGCCCCGTTTTCATGATTAAACTGGGTGCAGCCACGACAACACTTTGCCACGATTTAATGATCCGTGAATGATAACTGCTATTCTCTAATTCACCACGATGAAATGTTAATAACAGATCAATATCGTCCTTAATCACATCTAAAGGCATCAATTGCGTATCACAATGTATCGCCAATTGTGGGTGTAATAAGGCAAAATCAGCTAACAGCTCCGCCAATAATAGACTACCCGCTTCACTGGGAACAGTAATGCGTAATGTTCCAGTTAATCTATTGGGATGACTTATTTGCTCCAACGTTTCATCAAGTTCTAAGTACAACTTTTGGCTTTGTTTCAATAAGATTGAGCCTTGCTCGGTCAACCTCATGCGTCGTGTTGTTCTTTCAATTAACCGACAATTAAGTTGCTGTTCTAGCTGTTTAATACTGCGACTCACATTTGACGTCGGCATAACCAACTGCTGCGCAGCACGAGCAAAGCTACCTAAAGAAGCAACTGAAACAAAAACCTTTAATAAACTCAAATCAACTGGCATTGATATCCTTAATAGTCATTGATTTATTTAAGTATACAGCCTTATTTTATGCGATTTTATTCAAATGGAAGTGAAAACCGCTCAATAATATTATTGTCAAAGATAACGTTATTACCATTAAGCTCAGCGCTTAATTTCGCCATAAATTGGACTAAATAATTAGCATGTTGAATGGCAAGCAATCTACCGGCAGTCGTTTGCATTGTTTCAGGTAATTTAAGCAATTTTTGTTGAAAATGATCTAATGCCCATTGTTTATCATCTAATGATCGGTTTTCAGCAAAAGGGTCATTTGCATCAAAAAGTGCTCGATTTAATAAACCGCTGACTGAAAATACACGTGCTAACCCTATTGCACCAAGTGATTCTAATCTATCGGCATCTTGAACAATTTTGGCTTCAATCGTCGTCGGTGTCACATTTGCACTAAAGCTATGTGCGATAATGCAATGAGATATTGGTGCGTAATAATCTTTAGGTAGGGCCGGAAAGTGTTTTTGCAGAATATTAATAGTTTTTGTTGCACTCAACGATGACGCTTCGGCCCTCTGCGGGTGATTCTTTGGCAAGTTAACGAAATCATGGAAATAACATGCAGTTAGAACAATTAATGGGTTAACTTCAACGGTTGCTTGCATCAGTTTTTGTGCCGTTGCCCAAACACGCCTAACATGATAAATATCATGGGCATTGTCGTTATTAACCCAATTTTTTTGTAGATAGTTATCAAATTGAGTCGACCAATCACTTATATTCATTCACGTCTCCGATAACATCAATTCAGATACGTGACAATATACACAAAATAAATCAAAAAACATGACTGTTAATTAGCCTTCACAATCAAAATTACTGTATTTTCATCTGCATTACGCTTGGTGCACCAAGCAATTTCACTCGAAATATTTTGGTTATACCTGAATTAACAGTAACCGAAAGCCATTATTTTTTGATAACGCTCAGCCAACAAGGTTTTGATATCTATTTTTTTTAATACTGATAAATCAGTAAGTAACTGTTGTTTTAAATGTTTACCCGCAAGCAAATAATCACGATGAGCACCACCAAGAGGTTCAGGAATAATCGTATCAATAATGTCTAATTCCTTGAGCCGTTTAGCCGTCATTCCCATCACCTCCGCGGCGATTTGAGCTTTTTGTGCATCTTTCCAAAGAATGGATGCACATCCTTCTGGTGAAATCGCCGCATAAGTGCTGTATTCCAGCATATTAATGCGATCGCCAACACCAATTCCTAAAGCGCCTCCCGAACAACCTTCCCCGGTAATCACACAGACAATAGGTGTCGCCAGACGAGACATTTCCATAATATTTCGAGCAATGGCTTCTGCTTGACCTCGTTCCTCCGCGCCTATTCCAGGATAAGCTCCCGCTGAATCAATAAAAATCACTACCGGCAAATGAAAACGCTCTGCCATCTTCATTAAACGCAATGCTTTACGGTAACCCTCAGGCGAAGGCATACCAAAATTACGCAGTACTTTTTCTTTTGTGGTTCTGCCTTTTTGCTGACCAATCACCATAATGGGTTGATCATCAAGGCGTGCTAATCCCCCCACTAATGCTTTATCGTCAGCAAAGGCCCTGTCACCTGCCAGCTCTTGAAACTCTGTAAAAATTAAAGAAACATAATCAAGAGTGTAAGGCCGCATTGGATGCCTAGCCAGCTGGACGATTTCCCAAGCGCCAAGCTGGGAAAAAATTGTCTTGGTTAATGACAGGCATTTTTTTTCGAGTAGTTTTATCTCTTCATCGAGATTAATTTCAGATTGATGACCATTTTTTTTAAACGTCATTAAGGCGTCGATCTTTTCATTAAGTTCGACTATCGGTTTTTCAAATGCAAGAAAATGAGTAGACATAGAACCCTTAAAATCAATACGGCAATAACTTAAGTGTAGTGAAGTTTTGCAGGGCTTTCTATGAACGAAAATAGGATTAATTATTATCCCAAATGGGACAATCAAGTGAAATTAGGATCCACTACAGCTTATTTATGTGGTTTACGATTTGTTTTCAAAGCGATCGCCATGATTTTTTGAAACTTAGGACAAGCAAGATGATTCTCTTCAGGGCAATTGGCGATGTGTAATAGACCACTTTTAAGTATCATTAAACTTTCAATCGTTTTCTGGATTTCATCTGCCTTTGCGACAAGATCACTCTTGTCGATATTCGGGCCATTTTTTTGGTTCAGCATTATGCTTATTTCATCGAGCGAAAATTTAGCCTCACGTCCCAGTGAAATCAGTGATAAACGCATAAGTATATTTTGGGCGTGATATACACGTTTCAGACCTTTACGACCAATCGGGGTAATGAGTCCTTTCTCTTCGTAGTAACGAAGCGTCGACGCAGACAAGCCAGATAATTTACTTACCTCAGAAATATCTAATTCATCAACCATTAATACATCCTAACTAATTCGAGTTGCATGAGCGTTAATTCATCCCACACAACTCAAAGTTTGACGCGATAATTCGACTCAAAAAACAAGCGATTACCTTAATACTTTTTTGAGTAAAACAGTGCAAGCACCATTCATTAGTACTTCTTTTTGCACAATATAGCCAAGCTTTTGCGCAACACGCAGTGATGGTGCATTATCAGGTGCAATAAAACAGGTTGATTCTTTAAATTTGTTCTGTTCAGTCAGCCACTTTAATGCTGCTTGCATCGCTTCCGTCGCATAGCCTTTTCCTTGAAATTCTGGCGCGATTACCCAGCCAGCTTCAGGTATTCCTTTTATCGCAGGTTGGATGACTCGGTGGAAATCAGCAAAACCGAGATCACCAACATAGCTTCCGGTCTCTTTTTCCCGTACTGCCCAATATCCAAAACCTAGCAATGGCCATAGGCCGATATAAGCAAGCATTCTCATCCACGAATCACGCTCAGTTGACGGCGTACCGCCAATGTGACGAACCATCGACTCGGTTGCCCAAAGCTGGGTTAGTGCAGAAAAATCACTCTGTTGATGTCCCGATAAAATTAATCTTTCAGTCTGAATCTGAGGGATAATTCCACTACTATTTATCATTATTTAATTCCTCGTTACCTAAAAGGCGGCTCATCAAATGTTCTGAGTTTACGTGAGTGTAATTTATCGCCTTCTTGCCGTAATAAGTCTATAGCACGTATTCCTATCTGTAAGTGCTCTGAAATCGCACCTTCATAGAAACTGTTTGCTTGACCCGGTAATTTTATTTCGCCATGCAAAGGCTTATCCGAAACACACAACAACGTCCCATATGGAACACGGAAACGATAACCTTGAGCTGCAATGGTTGCACTTTCCATATCTACAGCGACTGCGCGACTTAAACTAAAGCGACGTGCAGTTGCAAAAAAGCGCAACTCCCAGTTACGATCATCAGTCGTCACTACAGTTCCTGTTCGTAAACGCTGTTTAACTAATTCACCCGGCATATTACTAACTTGCTTGGTGGCATCATACAAGGCTCGCTGCACTTCGGCGATGCTTGGGATCGGGATATCGGGTGGAAGTACATCATCTAAAATATGATCGTCACGTAAATAGGCATGTGCCAATACATAATCACCAATTTTTTGGGTTTCACGTAAACCACCACAATGCCCAATCATCAACCATGCATGGGGTCGTAATACCGCTAAATGGTCACAGATATTTTTGGCATTTGATGGGCCAACACCAATATTCACTAGCGTAATTCCCGCACCATCTTTCGCCATCAAATGGTAAGCTGGCATTTGGAATTTCTTCCATGTCAGGTCAGACGTTGCGATTTGCGGGTCGGCATTTTCAGCCGTCAAGTAGTTATGTCCAACACAAGATAACCCAATATAACGGCTATCCGGATCTTTAATTTGCTCGCAGGCCCAGCTGACAAATTCATCTACATAGCGATTATAGTTAGTAAACAAGATATAGGGTTGAACATGCTCTGGTGGAGTTCCCATGTAATGCTTGAGCCTTGCCAATGAAAAATCAACACGCAATGCATCAAAATGCGAAAGTGGCATTTCATCCGTCGATTGAATCAGTCCATCTGTAATATCATCACTGATATTAGCGAGATCGGTAATAGGGAAATGTGCGGCAAGGCTACTGCTCATACTTCTATCTAGCACCAAATCAGAGCCATCGATGACAAATGGATATGGGATCTCTGTTTGCGATGATTTGACGGTAAAGGTAACGTCGTAATCTTGTTGTAGAATGGTCAACTGTTCGGTTAAATATTGACGAAATAGTTCTGGTTGAGTGATCGTTATACCGTAATTACCGGGCTTAATGAATCGTGCATACGCTCGTGTTTTCTCACAGTGATCAATTTTACCACTCCATTCAACACACAGCTCGGGATATGCAAATAATCCGTTTTTTCGAGCCTCTGCATCCGGTAACTGCCCTTCAGCAATATAAGTCGCAATTGAATTTCTCAGCGAATCAATGGCATTCGAATACAGTGACGATAGCTTGTTTAAAACTTCATCGATAGACAGCTTTTCATCATTCTGATTTTGTTCCAAAGACACACATCCCTCCTTATCGGATGAAGTAATTACTCGATAACATAGTTTAACTATGCATCTGTTGCAAAATCTTTATCTTTAGTTTTTAGCTATTTGATACTCCCAATACGTGTTTAGCTCTCATACGACTAATAATGTCAATACTATGATAACAACTTATCGTGTCAAAATTTTGGTAATTAATGATGGATAATTATTCCAATACTGGTAGGTAACATCTGTTTGTAGCGCTTAAAAGCATGAAAAATAATTAAAATCAGTACAATTAAAAACATTTCTGCAATCTTAAACACAAATTTGTTTCATTTTAAATAACTTATCAATAATAGATATAAAATATCGTGATATGTCACGATAACTAAAAAGCACTTAATATCGATCACTTCTTTGATGTATTATGATGCATGTAAAATAATTCAGAATACATGTAACTGAACAAATTTGCTCTCGCAATAATCTTGAAAATCGTTTTATTTTAATTAGTTAGATTACATTAAATGAGCAAATGGTGACACTGCACATTATTGAGCAACCACCAAAATACAATTGGTACTATTTATTAGGTTTAAATATAGCTACTCTAAATAGATATTTTTCAAAATTAGATTAATTGCTATGGATATACAAAACCTTTGTAAGCAGTACCGTGCTGGTGAAAAGTTTAAGTACCTTTTTTTCTGGGGACATCAATCGAAGAAAAATCTAATAACCAAAAGTTGCTTTAGCCAGTGGTATCCTGCTCCTTTTATCGTGGATGATAGCCGTTTTGCCAGTGCTGAGCATTTTATGATGGCAGAAAAAGCCCGATTATTTCGCGACCAAGACATTCTTACAAAGATTATCAATGCACCAAATCCTGGTGCTGCAAAAGCATTTGGCCGAGAAGTTCGTGGATTTAAGCAAGATATATGGGAAGCCAATCGATTTAATATTGTCGTTAGTGCAAACCTCGCTAAATTTTCGCAAAATGAACAATTACAGCAATTTTTATTAAATACAAAAGAAAGAGTTTTAGTTGAAGCCAGCCCTGTTGATAAAATATGGGGAATTGGCCTTGCTGAAGATGCCTAAAATATTGAAAACCCTCTAATATGGAAGGGATTGAATTTACTTGGCTTTGCTCTGATGGAAGTTCGCGCCCAGTTAGCCATTAAATAGCCTAAAATTAAGTCTGATTAGCGCCTTTACGACCTAAAAAGGTGCTAATACTTAACTTGTCGTCTTATCTTTTAATTCTTTAACTTGCCTGCGTGATACGATTTTTTGGGATAGATAATCCACTTCTGATGCATCAATACTCACGCTAACACGAAATGCTAAATTCCATTTGCTTAGCGTTTTTGCATTAGCCACTAATTCAGGTTGATCTTTTAACCGTCCGTGTTTCTGCAACCAGCTGGCAACTTCAGCCCAATCCCACAAGGGAGATAGCCCTTTGACTCGCTGTATTGGGCTAGGGAAATCCCCTGAACCCCGAGTACCATCTTTAAGCATCGCAATAGCTTGTCGAGACAAATGCGTTAACTCTGCAATATCGCTCAATCTTACTAATGCAGAATCCACTGATTCAACTATCGCACCAATCCCTGCGGACTCAACATCATTCACCGCTGATTCAATCGCTACATCTAATGAATTCGCTTCCCTATCAAACTCCAGATAAACAGACTTGCCATAAAAGCAGATTAAAGCATCACTGCAACCGCTTTCATATAACGCATCTTCAAGTTGTGTTGTCTCACTGTTCACACCTGAAAGTGTGAGCGTAAAATTAAATAAACTCATCATATTCTCCATTTAAATAGGTGACTTATACCGTCTAGCATAAATTACAGATCAATTGCCGCTGTCTATTTTTCGTTTGATCTGCTTGGCATGGCTCTCAGGATTACTGGGAGTCGACCATACACTCATTTGATGGCTTTGATGTTCATTTTCGGTATTACCACAACGTAAACGTCAAAATGCATATGATGAATGCCCCGATGAAACCAAAACCCAGCTTTGTAAATTGCGTATTCAATGGCTGCTTGAATATGCTTATTCGGATGTCGTTTCATTTCCCTCCGATACCAGTACACTATTCATAGTGTTGACACTCGTCAACTATTGCAGGCTTGTAATACTTCTCACCCCTTAACATTTAATAGCGAAAAGCCTGTAGATGCTTGTAATGACTTAACAATAAATTACTCTGAACTTTGTCTGAAACAGACAATGAGATATTTATTTGGGAGCCAAAACACAAATCCCACGGTTTAAAAAACCGTGAGATTAATAAGGAGAGCAACAAGGTCACTAATAAGAGAGGAAACTGAACTTTAAATTATTCAACAAACAACTTTGCCTGAATGAATAATTAACGTCAATAATTTCAATATATTAAGAGGTAATTATCTTTTATAACGGCATTCTGTACTGGATTACACCTGGTTTTTCAGCGACCCAATCATACAGTCTGTGAGCACGTAAATTGGTTTCTTGCGTATGCCAATATAGACGTTCACAAGCTTGCTCTTGCGCCTGTCCCTGAACAAATTCAATTAACTGCTTACCTACTTGGTGTCCTCTCACATCAGCTGACACAAATAAATCTTCTAAATAACAAAATTTATTTTTTGCCCAAGAAGAGCGGTGGTACAGGTAATTTACAAAGCCAACAACTTTATCCCCTTTCAACGCCACTGCACAATACATAGGTTCATTTTCATCGAAAAATCGCTCCCATGCTTTTAGCGTAGTTTCTTCACTTAAATCAACCTTATAAAACGCTTGATACTGCAACCAATATACTAGCCACTGTGAATAGTGATCAGGGGAAGCAAATTCAACTGTAATAGGTAACACATTGTTATTCATAATATATCCTTTTTAAATCTAATCAGCTGTAACAATGCCGTTATATTACATATCCATCTGGTACTGTATAAGGTACACTTTTAATATTTATTTAGGATCCACTTTTGATGAAACGTAAATCACAAGCTCAGTTCCCTATTTTGCTATTAGAGGCAGGCTATATCAAAGAAAGTGTTTATCATACAATCAGAAATGCCATTTTAGATGGGCGACTTATAGCGGGGATCAAACTTCCATCCAGTCGAGCTCTTGCTGAAATGATGTCAATCTCTCGTAATTCTGTGATAGCAGGCTTTGAACGTCTCACCGATGAAGGCTATCTGATCACCAAACAAGGTTCTGGCACCTATGTTTCAACAACGGTCCCTGATGAATTAGTTCGATTAACATCAAAAACCTATCATATCGATCCGCCCCAATATTTTGAACGCAACCTCAATCCCGCCATCGCTCGTTTAACACCACTGTGGGAAAAATCTCGCCCCAATACCAATAAACAAGCAATATTTAATATTGGTATTGGCTGCGTCGACCAGTTTCCACATGATTTATGGGGTAGGCTTTTAGGCCGTGTTTGGCGAAAATCAAAGCGTGAAATAACGCACTACAACCATTCAAATGGTTATCCACCGCTCAAAAAAATATTAGTTGATTACGTTAGCTCAACTCGTGGTGTTAATTGCCATGAGGAACAAATAATTATTGTGAATGGTACCCAGCAAGCCATTAATTTAGCGGTGAGCGTATTACTTAAAGAAGGGAGTTCAGTTTGGTTAGATGACCCTGGATATGATAGTGCTCGAGCCGTCCTAACCGCTTCGGGAGTAAATATAGCACCAATCCCCGCTGACAATGAAGGTATGGATATTGCTTATGCAGCAAAACATCACCCTGAAGCTAAATTGGTTTATACTGCCCCATCCCATCAGTTTCCCCTTGGTACTACATTGAGCTTAACAAGGCGATTAGCACTTTTAGAATGGGCGCAGCAAAATGAGGCATGGATTTTTGAAGATGATTATAATAGCGAATTTCGTTATCTCTCTAAACCAATTCAAGCACTTCAAGGGCTTGATACCCACCAACGTGTCATTTATGCAGGCACCTTTTCCAAAATGATGTACCCCGGTTTTCGTTTAGGGTTTCTTATTGTTCCAAAAGTTCTTATCGAACCGTTTACTATGATGAAATATTACAGCGATAGCCGTTCAGGTTATTTAGAGCAAGCTGCTTTAGCGCAATTCATACAAGAAGGCCACTACGCTCGCCATGTTCGTAAAATTCGTAAGACCTGTTATTTACGCCAAAATGCATTAATCGAGGCGATTAATCGCTATTTACCTCATGTTTTTCAAATAGAACGGACAGATTCAGGTATTCATGCAGTCTGCTGGCTAAAGTCTGGTTACGATCAAGAAAAGATACTCATAGCCTGCCTTAATTTAGGCTTTGGTGTACAGCCATTGTCTCGTTATTGCATTAATAATCATAGTAATAATGCAATTTTGTTTGGCTATGCTGCACACAGTGAAACAGAGATTACCAACAGCATTATTGCATTGAACCAAGTATTAAATATGTAAAATTACACTGCTATCGACACAGAAATAAATAACAGGTCAACCACTTCGATAATTAAGATTTATAACGTCTATTTTCAGTCGGTATCTGATTTTACTCTCACTTTACAGGCGATAATCTATCGCAATAAACAAAGGTGTTTGTGATTGCTGAATACCTAACTTGGCATTTTCAATAATATTGAGGTGTAAAATGACAACAAATGATGACGCCTGTCCACTTGAAGCCGGCGATATTGTTTTTACCAGTATTGGTACTTCGCTATTTCGCCAGATTGCATCAGCGTCTTTATGTTGGAGTAACCATGTTGGTATGATTATTGGCTATGATGGGCAAGATTATCTCGTTGCAGAAAGCCGTATACCGTTATAAACGACTACCACATTAACTCGCTTTATAGCGCGCTCTGCGAATAAACGCTATAGCGTACGTCGTTTGTCGACTTACCTTTCCGATGAGCAAAAACAAGCATTAGTCGCTGAGGTTCCATCAAGGCTGAATAAATTGTATCACACAGGCTTTGACTACCATTCTTCTCGACAATTTTGCTCTAAATTTGTTTTTGATATTTATAAATCCGCACTGTCGATCAATATCGGTAAAATTGAAACATTCCAAGAGTTACTCGGCAAAAATCCTCAAGCAAAGCTTAATTTTTGGAAATTATGGTTTATTGGCCACATCCCTTGGGAACGAGCAACGGTAACACCCGCGAGTTTATGGAGCCACCCACAGCTCGAACTGATTTATCGAAGCCATGAGGATATTCACTGACTAATAACGAACAAAATAGCCCTAATGTAAGGGCTATTTTAAATTTTAGGGCTGCGACGATGGTCGCACTTATGACTTATTCCACTAAAACACGAGGATTGGTTGCACCCCAAAGAATTGACATTTCAGTGAAAAGTGCGCCACTGATATCCTCAATCTGCTCTGCGGTGATTTCTGCGTTACCTTGCTTACCAAAGAAGACCACTTCATCACCCGGTTGAACTTGCTTCAGATCTGTCACGTCAACCATGACGGTGTTCATTGAGGTTTTACCGAGTACAGGAACACGTTGCCCATTAATCAGTGCAAATCCCGCATTACTAAACACACGACGATAACCATCCGCGTAACCGACTGGGATATTGGCTAATACTGAATCACGCTTTAATGTATAGGTACGGTCATAACCGACAGTGTTACCTTTAGGATAATGATTTACCGCAGCGATATTTGATTTGAACGTCAACACTCGCTTGTACTCGTCTGTCGCAATGGTATCACCATAAAAAATACCTCCGACACGCACCATATCTAGCCATGATTTAGGCACGGTAATGGTTGCGAAGGTGTTTGCAACATGCAGTGTGACATCTTTACGGTTTAACCCAGTAATATCCAGAACTTGCTGAGACTGTTTATTAAAACGAGCAAGATCTTTTCTGATCTGAGCTTCATCTTCTTCAGGGTAGTGCGACATGATGCCGACAATTTTTAGCTGTGGTAATTGTGAAATCAGTTTTGCTTCATTCAATCCAACCGCATTACCGACTTCTAGGCCATTACGCGACATACCACCTGAGTTCAATGCCAAATGGATAGGGATCGTTTTACCTTGTTTTGCTGCAATTGCATTCAGGCGCTGTGCCATATCGAGATTACCAATTAACTCTTCAACATCATACTGTGTCGCTTGAGCCATCTCTTGTTCAGTTGCATTACGGACACGCATTAAGCGGCCTTTAAAACCAAGGTTTCTGACAGTTTGTAATTCTTGGTTATTTGTCACACCAATGCATTGCACATTATTTTCAATCATGATTGGTGTCACTAAAGAGAGATCATGCCCATAAGCATCACCTTTGAGGACGGCACAAAGTGAGGATTTATCATCCAACAAATTTTGCACTTTTTTAATATTAAATTCTAACGCACTGCGTGAAATTTCAATCCATGCATTATTGACGGCAATAGGCTGAACCTGAGCACTTTCAGTCGTAATATTATTTTTATTATTAATAGGTTGTTGACATGCAGCCACTACGAATAGAGGCAGTAAAGCAAGATATCGAAGCTTGAAAGACATTAAATTTCCCTTATCCCTTTAAAAATGGTTTTTTTATTACCCTTGAATCATTTTCTGTGATTAATCAGGAATTGATTATATTTAGCACAATGATTGCTGCGCTTATAATTTACTACACAAAACATATATAGAGGTTATTACTGTCCGTGACAAATTTTTCTTTGCTGCGTTGCACAGTCAAAAGTTAATCAAAGTAAAATAGATAAGATTGGTAGATAAAAAAGCCCATATGTTATTGCTACGAAGGTTTAGAACCAAAGAATTTTGATGAAGTGAACCTTATATGGCTATCAGTAAAAACGAAGAAAATATAGATTTAAGGGAATTTTGGAAATAATTAAAACAAAGTATGATACTTGCCCTACTAAGCTCATATTTAGGTCAACTTTTGCAACTTTTTTACGCTCAATAAAAGATTATCGAAGCCTGATTCTTAATATCTATACCTGAGTAATTAGTTGATAATAGCCTGTCGTTCTAAAATAACTCTCTAATTTTAAAGGCAATTAATCTTGCTTTATGATTGATGAATTAAAGGCGTGCAATTTGCACGCCTTTTTCTATTGTAATTTCTTTAGCGTTAAATATACGGACAATAATTATTTTTTCTTATTTAACATTGATTTTAAATCAGCAAAAGGATTATAGGTTGCAGCTTCAACATCGTTTTGTGCATCCTCTCCCGCCACAACTCTTGTGCCGTACAAGTCAGCTTCAGTGTACTTGGAGTGTTCATGGTCATGACAAAACAGACACAACAATTCCCAGTTACTGCCATCTTCAGGATTATTAGTATGGTCGTGGTCGATATGGTGAACCGTTAATTCACGTAGGTTTGAATAAACAAACTCCCGTGTACAGCGTCCACAAACCCACGGATAGATTTTTAGTGCTTTCTCACGGTAGCCGCTTTCCAATCGTGCATAGTTTTTTGGGATTAGTGCCATTGTTAATGTTACCTGTTATAAAGAGATAATTTTATGATAATACCCCGAATATACCCTATTGGAACAGTAGGATAAATGTAAAAAGAATAGAATATCGACACGAGTCTATCGCTATAACAAATTATACTGCGACCATCATCGAAAAAGACTGCAATGTCTTTTGGATTTAATGGATTGTTACCACTATTGGAGAACATGAAATCGATTAATGACATGCGAGGTATTGAAGCTATTGCTTTAAAAAAATATGCGTTACTGGTTTTATGATATAAGTAAAAAACAAAGAACCAAATTAGCTTAAACTTAAGATAGACAAACTGAGAGTATGTATTCTCAGTTTGCTTATTGATATAACGATTAAGATTTATATTTAGATTGTGCCTCTTCGATTTTATTTAATTCTATTTCAATCGTTCGATCACAAATATTTGGTATCGATTTTAATTTTAATAAAAACACTTTTTTCTCATCATCATTAAGAGTCCAACTGTTGGCTATTCCATTAACTAGATAATTACTAAAACCAGAATCATAACTGCCAGCAGCTTTTGTTTCATAGTTATAATCTTCAACTTTTAATAATTTATCATCAATCAAATAATCAATTATTTCAGCATTACTGACATAAAATGCATAAAAAATTAAATTTATATCTTTCTTTTTATAAAAAAATGAATCAACATCATTGATAACTGTATTTTCTAAAATGTCACTATCTTTTTTAACTTTTTCAATTAAAAAAGGTAAGTTATTCGTTAGTATATTCATGGCTAATCGATAACTATCTTTACTTGGTGGCTTTATCTTTAAGTAAAAATTAGCAGCTTCAACTCGTCTATACTCTATCATTTCATAATAATCGCTATCACGAAGATTAATATATTTAATAATCTCAGGATTTAGTTCAATTAATTTCATTAACCTATTAATATAAATAGGTATAAGCGATTCACTATTCTCATGAGCAACATTATACACTAATGACCAAATGGTTTTTTGTTTTGATTCCCTATCAAGCAAAGGGAAATACTTACTTGCAAAAAGTTCTTCAACATGTTTATTTAGCTTCAAATGTTCTGTTATTTGCTTATCAAAGAAAGACCATACCCAGTATTCGTCATGTTTTAAGTTATTTATATCAATACTTTTCTTAAAAAAATAACAATTAAAAAGAAATTCTAATGATTCAATGGGCGCCTCGGACCTAAATGATGCATACCATAAGTAATCATCTAATTCATTTTTAACTAAACTGCAATCTTTGCCTAATTCTATTTCTAAATTCAGAATGTCACCATTACTAATAAATGAATATATTTTATTTTCGAAATCAACATTTAATTTTTGAGGGAAATAAATGGCATTATAGAGAATGAAAGAAGCTATAAATGCAATAAATAAATACTTTAGTTCTTTAAACTGTAAAATATTAAAGAAAAAATTTGGCATTGTAAAAATAAAAAAGGTACTAATAGTAAATAAAAAATCACCCCCTCCCAACCCAATCGAACTAGGTATTTTTGCATTAATGTAATAAGCATAATTAACAATTGGGATTAGAATGATCGCAATAATCAAGAATTTACGTTTCCATCCTTTTTTATTGTCAATAGCTAACTTAAGATTATCAGACTCATTTTTTTCAAACGATTCTTTTACATTTGAGGTGTTTTTTTTATATTTTTGGTTATCTTCAAAGGCTTCATTCTCTGAATTTGCATCATTGAACGCATTCGAAATTGAATTGAAGTAGGATATCAACAAAATAATTAAGACTACTGCACCAATCGCAAGAACATAGCCAAGACCATCAAACATAATAAATCCATTTGTCATTAGCGAATATTAGAGTGCAGTTCTAGTATTTAATGTATTTTAGGTAAATAAGATAAATCTTAGTAAAATACAATTCCTTATTTTTGATGGCTGCCAGCTTAAACACAGCTCGTAAAACCAATCACACTTGAACACTTTTAGGCACTTTCGAGCCTTTTTTGATTATAATACACACAAAAAAAGGCACTCGCCCCCGAGTGCCTTTTAACTACAACCCACTGAATTTATAGTAAAATACTATTATGCGGCGGTTCTGGTACTTGTGCGGATTAGGTAATCAAATGCGCTAAGTGCAGCTTTTGCACCTTCTCCGGCTGAAATAATAATTTGTTTATATGGCACAGTGGTACAGTCACCAGCAGCGAATACACCTTTCACGCTGGTTTCACCGCGAGCATCCACTTCAATTTCACCCATACGGTTACGTGCTACTGTATCGCCTAACCAATTCGTGTTAGGTAACAAACCTATTTGTACGAATGCACCCGCAACGTCTAATGAATGAACACTTTCATCTGTGCGATTTTTGTATTCAAGGCTAGTCATTTTACTGCCGTCACCTTTAACTTCTAAGGTCTGAGCATTTACGATTATGTCGACATTTTTCAGACCACGCGCTTTTTCTTGCAGTACTGAATCTGCTTTCAGCTCAGACGCAAATTCCAATACGGTAACATGCTCAACAATACCCGCTAAATCAATCGCGGCCTCAATACCTGAGTTACCACCACCAATTACAGCAACACGTTTACCTTTAAATAGTGGGCCGTCACAGTGTGGGCAGAATGTCACACCCTTGGTACGATATTCTTGCTCACCCGGTACGCCCATGTTACGCCAGCGTGCACCCGTTGCGATGATAATACTGCGTGATTTCATCACACCGCCTGACGCGGTTTCGATTTGGTGTAATCCACCAAGCTCTGCAGCTGGAATTAACTGAGTTACTGATTGACCATCAATCACATCGACACTGTAATCATCAACGTGGTTTTTCAATGCACCCGCAAATATCGCACCTTCTGTTTTAATCACAGAAATATAGTTTTCGATATCAACGGTATCCATAACTTGACCACCAAAACGCTCACCCACAACACCTGTGCGAATACCTTTACGTGCGGTGTAAATGGCAGCAGATGCGCCCGCAGGGCCACTACCAATAATCAATACTTCGTATGGATCACGTTCAGTCAAGGCTTTAGCTGCTCGTGCATCAGCATTGCTATCAACTTTGTTAATAATCTCGCTCAATGTCAGACGACCTTGACCAAACTCTTTTCCGTTTAGAAAAACAGCAGGTACCCCCATGATATTGCGTTCTTCAATTTCGTTCTGGTAGATCGCACCATCAATTGCTGTGTGGCTGATATTTGGATTCAAGACTGCCATTAAGTTCAACGCCTGCACGACATCTGGGCAGTTATGGCAAGATAATGAATAATAAGTTTCGAAGTGAAATTCACCATCAAGGGCTTTTACTTGATCTAATAATTCTTGTGCTTCTTTCGACGGATGTCCGCCAATTTGCAATAACGCGAGCACAAGAGACGTAAATTCATGTCCCAGAGGTGAACCAGCAAAACGTAGTCCGCTATCAACACCCGGGTTAGTGATCAAAAATGAAGGTATTCTCTCATTGCTATCATTAGTTTCACGAACAGTAATTTTGTCGGATAGCTTGGCTATTTGATTTAGAAGTTGTTTGATTTCATTTGATTTATCACTACCATCTAAATTAGCGACTAACTCAACAGGTTTGGTCAGTTTTTCTAAATAAGCTTTTAATTGTGCTTGCATATTGTTATCGAGCATATGATCCCCTTGGTCATAAAATCGGGTGCACAGCACCCGATAACATCAGTATGATTTTTCTACTATCGAGATTACGCTTCGATTAGATTTTACCAACTAAGTCTAGTGAAGGAGACAGTGTTGCTTCACCTTCTTTCCATTTAGCTGGACAAACTTCACCTGGGTGGCTAGCAACATACTGTGCAGCTTTAACTTTACGTAATAGATCAGATGCATCACGGCCAATACCTTCAGCGGTGACTTCGATAGCTTGGATGATGCCTTGAGGGTCAACAACGAATGTACCACGGTCAGCTAAGCCTTCTGCTTCACGCATGTTTTCAAAGTTACGAGTCAGTTGACCAGTTGGGTCACCGATCATGGCATATTTAATTTTGCCGATAGTGTCTGAACTTGCATGCCATGCTTTATGAGTAAAGTGGGTATCAGTTGATACTGAGAAAATTTCAACGCCCATTTTTTGGAACTCTGCATAGTGGTCTGCAACATCACCAAGTTCAGTTGGACATACAAATGTAAAATCTGCTGGATAGAAGAAAAATACACTCCATTTTCCTTCGACGTCTTTGTCGCTGACTTCGATGAATTTACCATCTTTAAATGCTTGGTTGTGGAATGGTTTGATTTTAGTATTAATTAAAGACATATTGTTTTCTCCTGTTTGGTTGCTTATTAAGTTACTGGTTTACCTCCTTTTTAGCCAATCAGTTGATGCTATCGATTTGATAGGTAAAGCCTAACGATAATAATGAATTGATAGGTTATTCATTAAAAACCTTCTTCAACACTTCAGCAACTATTTTTGGAATTTATCCCACAGTGTTGCGCTATGTCATAGTTGCGATTGTTTTACGGAAACGGATTAACGCTAATGAAAAGAACACACTACCGATAATAAATAAAATAATAAATTGCGGCCAAACTATCTGTAACCCCGCACCTCTATACAATATTGCCTGCGCAAGGCTAACAAAATGAGTTGTAGGCATGGTCAACATAATATCTTGCACCAGTTGCGGCATACTTTCTCGCGCTGTCATTCCCCCTGAAAGCATGTTCAGGGGGAGTAACACTAATATCATCAATAAACCAAATTGGGGCATTGATCGCGCAATCGTTCCCATAAAAATTCCGATTGAGGTCGTCGCAAAGAGGCTCAAAGCCACACCACATATAAATAGGAGTATCAAGCCCTCAATGGGGACTTGGAGTAAGGTTTTGACCACCAATAACAATGAAACAACCGACGCAATCAGCACCACTAACCCCATTGACCAAATCTTGGAGAGCATGATTTCAAATGGCGTTAATGGCATCACCATTAGATGTTCAACGGTTCCGTGCTCTCTTTCACGGATTAATGCTGCCCCTGTAAGCACAATTGACAGCATTGTAATGTTATTAATTATTGCCATGACAGACCCAAACCATGATTGATTCAAATTTGGGTTGAATCTCATCCGGACTTCAAGTTCAACAGGTAAGCTCGAATTACTACGCGTTTTCGCCAGAAAATCATTCACTTCACCGAGTGTAATATTTTGAATATAGCTATTACCTAAGAAAGCTTGGCTCATTCGTGTTGCATCAATATTTACCTGAATTTCAGGATGGCGCCCAGCAAGGACATTCTTTTGAAAATTAGGTGGAATATCTAAGGCAAAAGTATAAGTACCTCTGTCGAGTGTACCATCAATTTGCTCATAAGTAATATCAGTGGGTATATTAAAATAAGGCGGATAAAAACTATTGATAATACGATTAGATAACTGTGATTTATCCTGATCGACAATGGCTATTGGGGCATTATGCAAAGAGCCCGGTGTTACAGTTGCTGATGAATAAATCGATACTGTGAAAGCAAATACAATCAATGCCAGCATTGCTTTATCTCGACTCAAACTGCGTAGCTCTTTAACCCCCAAATTAAATATATTCAGTATCTTCCGTATCATCGGTTAGGACTCCTGTTTTTTCAGGAAAAACACACTGAGGCCGATTACGATAGGGATCGTAATCAATAAGGAATAAAAGAGGTTTGTAAATCAAACAAGTTTAATCCTTTAGAGAAAGTACCTCGCGTTATTGTTAGAAAATGAGATGTTGGATAAATCATCCCAACCCAACGACCAACGCCTTCTAATGATGACACTGGATCAATCATGCCTGAAAATTGAGTTGCTGGAATTAACGTGATGATAGCCGTACCAAATATGGCAGCGATTTGGCTCTTCATAAAGCAAGATATCAGCAGTCCCATTCCCGTTGCGATGGTGATATACAAGAATGCCGCCAATGTCAGCGTTAAAAAGCTCCCTTTAAAACTCACGCCAAATACAAACACGCTAAGTAAGCAAAGCATCAGAAAATTAAACATACCCAACATGATGTAAGGCAGTTGTTTTCCCAATAAAAATTCTAATTTGGTGATCGGGGTAACATAAAGGTTAATCATCGAACCGAGTTCTTTTTCTCGCACCACACTTAATGCACTTAGCATTGCTGGGATCATCATTAATAGCAGTGGAATAACCGCAGGAACTATCGCAGGTAAGCTTTTAACGTCGGGGTTATAGCGATAACGTGTTTGGATATCAATAACTGGTATTCCGACAACACCTGCAGGCTGTTTTGCCGCCATGGTACTTAACCATGCTAGATGCATTGCTTGAATGTAACCTCTCACGGTTTCTGCTCGGTTCGGCATTGCACCATCAACCCACTCGCCAATTTTTACGGAATGACCTCTGGCAACATCGCGTGCAAAATTCGGGGGAATTTCTATTGCAACAGTGACTTCGCCACTGCGTAATGCTGTTTCCAGTTCATCATAATCTTGAAGTGGAGGTTGTTCGATAAAATAACGAGAACCTGCAAGATTTAATGTATATCCTTGACTTAATCCTGTTTGGTCGCGATCTAGCACCGAAAAACGTAGATTTTCCACATCCATACTAATACCGTAACCCATAATAAACATCAGGATCACAGTTCCTAATAATGCAAGTGTCGAACGTACCGGATCACGACGAAGTTCCATTCCTTCACGAATACTGTAGCTAAATAATCGGCGTAAACTAAAACGACTCTTCAATGCTTCATCCGCTTGTTTTTTTAATTCAGGATCAACATGGAATTCAGGAGCACTGTCCTCAGCAGTAGCCACTTCACCTACTGCATCTTGTAAATAAGCAATAAAGGTCTCTTCAAGCGTTTCAAGACCCCGCTTCTTGATCAGATTATTTGGTGTATCGCAATCAAGTACTTTACCCGCATGCATCAATGAAATACGGTCACAACGCTCCGCTTCATTCATAAAGTGGGTTGAGATAAAAATAGTGACGCCGTCACGTCTGGAAAGGTCTACCATCAAATTCCAAAACATATCGCGCGCGACAGGGTCAACTCCTGATGTCGGCTCATCGAGTATCAACATTTCTGGGCGATGAATGACTGCGACGGCTAAGGATAGTCGTTGACGAATGCCTAATGGCAAATCATCTGGCATGGTATCGCGAACATCCTCCAAATCAAAACGTTGGCACATTTCATTAATGCGCTCACTAATCTGGTCTTCAGGAATGTGAAACAACTTGGCATGTAACACTAAGTTTTGTTCAACTGTCAGCTCACTATAAAGTGAAAATGCTTGTGACATATAACCGACGCGCTTTCGGGTTTCAATATCTTTCGGATCGATTTCTTGGCCAAATAACCAAGCTTGTCCTTCACTCGCCGGTAACAGCCCCGTTAACATTTTCATGGTGGTGGATTTACCACAACCGTTAGAGCCTAAAAATCCAAATATTTCACCTTTTGGAATTTTAAAATTAACATGGTCAACAGCCACAAATTGCCCAAAGCGCATGGTTAAATCTTGAGCTTCGATAGCAATAACATCATCATCAGAAGTATCACGAGGCGGAATAACGACTTTTTTATGTCCGCTACATTTTTCTTCTGGTAATAATGCAATAAAAGCCGCTTCAAGATCATCGCATTGAGTTTGAGATTTCAGCTCGGATGCATGACCTGTCGCCATAACCTTCCCATCATCCATTGCAACTAACCAATCGAAACGCTCAGCTTCTTCCATATAAGCCGTTGCCACCAACACACTCATATTGGTTTGCCGTTCACGAATACGGTCGATCAAATTCCAAAACTGCGCGCGTGACAATGGATCAACACCCGTTGTCGGCTCATCAAGGATCAATAATTCAGGGTCATGGATTAATGCACAACAAAGACCCAGTTTCTGTTTCATTCCTCCCGAAAGATTTCCAGCTGGCCTATCTTTAAACGGTGCTAATCCGGTACTTTCCAACAAATCTTGAATACGGTATTGACGTTCTTCTTTGGATTGACCAAATAAACGCCCAAAGAAGTCGACATTTTCATAAACAGACAATGTGTGATACAAGTTTTTACCTAACCCTTGTGGCATGTAGGCAATTCTTGGACACACGTCGCGGCGATGTTCTTCATTCGCCATATCGCCACCCAGCACAATCACTTTCCCTTGCTGAATTTTTCTGGCACCTGCAATTAATGAAATCAGACTTGATTTACCAACACCATCTGGACCAATTAAGCCAACCATTTTTTTGGCAGGAATAGTTAACCTGACGTCATCCAACGCACAATTATTACCGTAATGTTGGCTGACATGGTGTATATCGACTATCACATCATCCATCGGTTTATAGGTCATTGTGGTAATTTCACCTCAAGGTCAGTTGGCCATTGCGCATTAGGATCTAAACGGACATATGCTTTACCCGGTAAACCCGTTCTCACATATTCGAGATGCTTTTTCAGTAATTCAGGTGAAATACGTGCACGAACTCGAAACATCAATTTCAAACGCTCATTCTGAGTTTCAACGGTTTTTGGTGTGAATTACGCTACGCTAGCTACAAAAGTAGTTTTTGCTGGGATAACAATATTTGGCGCGGCATCTAATACAATATGAACTTCACTGCCTAATGCCACCTTTCCTGCATCCTCAGTGGGCAAAAAGAACGTCATATACACATCACTAAGGTCGACCATATTCAAGACTCGCCCTACTGCACCCAATACTTCACCGGGCTCAGCAACTCGATATTGGATACGCCCATCACGCGGTGCTTTCAGTAGACTATCATCTAAATCAGCCGTGATACGACGTTCTGTTGCTGTCGCCGCCTCAACACGTGTTTTGGCTTGAACAATGCCCGCCTTGGCAGAATCAATTGCGGCGACGGAAGCCGCTACTTGTGCTTTTGCAGCTTCAAGCGCTGCTCTAGAACCTTGCATTTGTGCGTTATCATCATCAACCTGCTGTTGCGAAATCGCATTCGTTTTGACTAACGTGCGAGAACGATTAAGCCGTTTTTGTGTAGCATCAAGTTCTGCTTCGCGTTGACGAACGACAGCTTGCGCGGCCATTTTTTCACTTTGCCGTTGAGTTAAACTGGATTCGGCACTGACAACAGCGCTGATAGCTTGATGTAACTGAGCTTGAACTTCATGAAGTTGTTCTTGCAGTGCTCTGGTATCCATTTTTCCCAGAATTTGTCCTTCCTTGACGAAATCACCTTCCCTCACTGTGATCGTATCTATTCGCCCTGCCGTTTTCGTCGCGATATCAATTTCAGTTGCTTCTATACGTCCATTACTTTGCACGAAACCAACAGGTAAATCGCTAGAATTTGCATTCCAATAATAAAAACCACCCCCGAAAATAATTAAGATAATAGCGACGTAAAAAATAATTTTTTGCTTATTTGTTTTCATACCATCCTTCTCTTTTCTCTTATGAAGAAAACAGTTCATTTCTAATTAAAATAGATAAAAACTCGCCTTATTTAATTTCACCTTAAAATAGTCAATTTAGTAAATAAAATATAAAAAGATAATGTTTGATTTTTTAATAAAAATTATAACTATATCGTTCCTTATGTAAACATGTATGTAATTATTCCTATCTACTTAATTTGATTCTATTTTAGCGTATTTCACCTTAAGTAAAACAGCCACCCATCACAAAAAATCATATTAGAAATATAAAATTAGATTTTAGTGTTTATTATTTTTTTGAATAAAAAAATAATGCTAACAAAAAGTTTTGTTAGCATTGTCTATTATATGTTATCAATTTTTTTTAGTTTACGAATTTAGAAATAGTTTGCTCATCCATACGATAACGCACCCATTCACCTTGTGGTTGCGCACCAAGGCTTTTATAAAAGTCTATCGCAGGCTGGTTCCAATCTAATACGCTCCACTCTAATCGCTGGCACTTTCTTTCACTGGCAATCACTGCAATATGTCTTAATAATTTTTTACCTGCTCCAGCCCCACGATATTCAGGGGAAACATACAAATCTTCCAAATAAATTCCATTATTACCCAACCAAGTTGAATAGCTGGTAAAAAAGACCGCATAACCAGCAGGCTTATCATCTACGTAACAAATTAATGCTTCGGTATTTGAATTTTCACTAAATAATGAGCTTTCGATATCGGCAACTGATGCTTTAACTTCATGGCGTGCTTTCTCGTAATCAGCTAATTCAATGATCATTTCAAGAATTAACTTAGCATCTTTGATGGTTGCTGGTTTTATTTCGACTTTCATTTTCTATTCCTTTTGTATTTAAGACATAATTTTACGTCAATCGATATATTCTTCACAGTGACCAGTAAGTATATTCATAATATCATTGCGATAATTAGTATAATTTATGATTACCTTTGCTAATTTATAATTGATAATCATTGTTCTCATTTGCTATGATGTCGGCATTGTTCAACATTTGATAAAGAAGGAGGCTAATTATGATGTTGTGTGATCTTATTGAATATTCACACTTCTTTGGTAATCGCCAGAGCTCAGGCTTTCACAGTTATATACTGCGATAATCCTGCCTGAGCGAAGCCATTAAAGAAAAATCTTCCTCAGCTTACCGGGTTGTCGCCCTGACAATACCCTGGCATTTTATGCCTAAAAACGAGTAAGCCATGAGTACATTATTATCTGTAAAATCATTATGTTATAACACTTCTACAACCACTCTATTTAATGACATTACGTTCACTCTACAAAGTGGCGATCGTATTGGCCTTATTGGTCATAATGGCAGTGGTAAAAGTACATTACTGAAACTTTTAACCCACCAATTAGCACCCAATAGCGGTAACATCACTTATTCAACTCAGTGCGTCGCGGCTTATATTGAACAATATCTCCCTATTGAGGTCGCAGACTTATCTTTGATCGATGCCATTATGCAAAAAATTTCATCGCAAGAGCGTCTTGCTGAGCGCTGGCGCGCAGAAGTTTTACTCAATGATTTGGGATTTGTCGAAAGCCAATGGATACAAAAAACGAATGAGATTAGTGGTGGTCAACACACTCGGCTACTATTAGGACGAGCGCTCATTCAACAACCTGATTTAATATTGTTGGATGAACCTAGTAACCACTTAGATTTACCGACCCTTATTTGGTTAGGCAATTTCTTGCGTCAATGGAAAGGCAGTTTTGTATTGGTTTCTCATGATCAACAACTGTTGGATAACGTCACAAATTGCACGTGGATCTTGCGAGATAAAACGTTGCTTTTCTTTCAACTTTCTTGCTCCGCAGCTCGACAAGCGCTCAGTCAGAAAGATATTAGCGATGAAAAACGGTATCAAGCAGAGCAAAAAGAGATTGATCGAGTTGCATCCAGTGCTAAACGCTTAGCAATATGGGGTCATGTTTATGATAACGAGGGTCTATCTCGTAAAGCTAAACAGATGGAAAAACATATCGATAAGCTTAAACAACTCCAGACAGAGCTCACAGAAGGTTACCAATGGAAATTGGCGCTAAATGGTAAATTAATTCCTGCAAATAGAGTCCTAGAGTTGGATCATGCAACCGTGGCTACGCAAGATGGGAGAATGCTTTTTACCACTGATTTTCACCAAGTTACAAGTGGTGATCGCATAGCAATTATTGGTGCCAATCGTTGTGGTAAATCAACGTTATTACGATTGTTATGGCAGCGTTTTCAAGATGATATCCGCTATAGCTCACAATTGAAATTCCACCCATCTATCAGCACAGGCTATTATGACCAACAGCTTCAACAACTTAACGATAATGACAGTTTATCAGAAGCGTTAAGGCCATTTGCTCGTTTAGTCGATGAGCAACGAAAGATGGCATTGATAGGTGCAGGGTTTGCTTATCCTCGCCATCAGCAAAAAGTGGCGACCCTAAGTGGCGGTGAACGTGCAAGGTTATTATTTATTGGCCTAAGCTTGGCTCAATATGAGCTCATCTTGCTCGATGAACCGACTAACCACCTAGATCTTGAAGGTAAGGAAGCACTTAGTGAACAAATTTCGCAGTTTGAAGGTGCCTTGCTTATCGTTAGTCATGATAAGTGGTTGATTGAAAATAGTTGTCAGCGCTTTTGGTATATCAACAATAATAAATTGGAAGAGTATCTCGATGTTGACGATATTTATCAGAAAATTGAGCTTCAATCTCGATTCCAAAGCGATACAGCAGCGAGTGATACAACATATTTATCCAATATTCATGAGGTTGAATCTCAGGCTATTTCTCATGAAGATGAACTATTGGAAACATTGCTATCACTTGAAGATAAATTACACACTGATAGGCAACGTAAATTGGCTCACCAAAAACCACAACTTCAACAGCAATGGATTGTTGAAATAGAAAGGATACAAGCACAGCTTAGCCTGTAAAAAAATCCCCCGATGTAATTTATCTCAATAAATTACATCGGGGGATCTATGTTCTTCATGTTTCAAGATAGTAGTTTGTTGCAAGCTCGATAGGCTGTTGATTATCAATATATTGGTAAAATAAAACAATCCGACTAACTGGCATCATTAATCTAACCATACCTATTCATTCAAAACAGGGATGTCTTTTTATTTTCATGGCCTTTTGACGCGATAATAAATAGAGATGGCACTTATTTTGACTCGCAAAAAAAGTCATGCCATGAATAATAAATTTATAAATTATCCACCTAATTACTTAGTCCGTTGGCGCTTAGCTCTCTTGAAATATGAGCTTGGCACATTAGGGCAAACAAGTTCTTTGAACGTTGTTTTTTTAATTAAAATCTCTTCCTGTTTAACGTCTGTAACGTCAGTATTACCTTCAGATTTTTTTTTCACTGTATCGTTCATATGAGAAGACTCTTTCGCTTGAATAATATTATTGATTTTGGCCATGTTAACTTCCTTCTGCAGTCAATACCGAGTTAACCTGTTCAATCCGTTCTACTGCACTGTTAATAATTTCAACAACTCGAGTTGATTGTTCCTTTGTCAGTTCTTGCAAAACAATTTTGTGCCGTAACAGTGACTTAAATTTATCAACAGCAAGTTCGACTTCTTTGGCAAATTGATTACCTGCTTTAAGTTCTTGCGCATAGCTCAGTTTTAAATTAACTTCCGCTAACATGTCAGCTTGCAATAATAAACAACATTTGCCTTCCGGTGTCAGTGAGTAGCATTTACGCCCTTTCCCCTGATCCTTTTGTGCAACAATAAAGCCTAATTCCTCGAGTAAGGTCAGTGTTGGGTATATCACACCTGGACTTGGGCAGTAAAACCCTGCGGTTTCCAGACCTATTTTTTTTATCAGCTCATAACCATAATTAGACCCATCAGCTAGCAAATGAAGAATATAAATCCGTAGTTGCTTTGGGTTGAACATACGACTTAAGCTTTTACCATCACAGGCACACTGCTCTGGCTGTTGTTCATTCGTCATTCGTGCTCTCAGTTATCTATTCAAATTCAAAACCGATATATCTAACATGATAGTGGATTTTACCGAGAATGACCAGTTTAGATATATCTGTTCTTTTACATAAAATGCTAATGATAACTATTACCACATAGATAGCATAAGTAACAACTGTTTAACAAAAGGGATTTCAACACAATTTCACTCAATGAGACAAATTTATTGAGAGATAATAGCCAAAATATCTCCATTTCAACACCTATCAATGCGATAGCAATGACTCATAAATCCAATCGCCCAATAAATTAGTGCTGTTATAAACGTCAATTTGTTTTCTTTGCTGATCATCACCAATGGGAGTAAAAAACAGCATGACGATTATCAATAGTTTAAATTAATAGCTGATAACATTTTATATATATCGAAAAAAGCCAGTTTGTTTATAAACATGGCTGGCTTGAATCATTTTAATGCCATTTAAAATTAACCAATATTTGGTAGAATATTAAATGCAATTCCAAATTGAATACCAATGACGATAATACCGCACAAGAATACGATTAATAATGCAGGCCCCCCGCCCTTGACTTGGTATTTACGATCATTCGTCAATCTGGATTTGAATGCCATCGCGCTCGGTAATAGTAGTGCGAGGATTGATAAAGCAATCGCTGCAAATCCTAACGCCATGACAAAGCCTTTAGGGTAAAACAGTGCAAATACCAGTGGCGGTAAAAACGTCAATAGCCCAGTCTGTACACGGCCTGATAAATTATCTTGTCGTTTAAATAAATCAGCTAAGAAATCAAATAGCCCCAGAGCGACACCAAGGAATGATGTCGCTAAGGCCAAACTCATAAACATTTGAGCAATAAATTCTGTCCTATCTGACATCACCACATTGCGAATTGAATCTAATAAACCATTTAAACCTGAATTTTCAGCTAAAATACCAACAAAGGTTGTCGTACTAATACTACCCAATGTTGCGATTTGCCATAAAATATAAGCAAACAGTGGAATCGCGCTACCGATAATAAATATAAAGCGCAGCTTTTTTACATTACCGCCCATATATTTCACAACGCTAGGCACACTACCATGGAAGCCAAATGAGGTAAAAAATACCGGAATTGCAGAAAGTATCAATACTTTATCAGTCGGCGCTGAGAGTAGATTTTGCTGTTCAACATGAGGCATCATCAGTGCCAAAATAACCACTAAAAAAATAATTTTAGCCGCAAATAAAATACGGTTAATAAAATCAACAGAAGATGTGCCAAAACAAACTACCCCACCTCCAATCACTGTAAATAAAACAATTCCCATCCAATCTTCCATTTCAATAGCTAATGTACTTTTTAGATTAGCGGTAATAATCTCGCCAGCACCACTGACATAAGCAGCCGTCAAAGCATACATTAGGAACATCATACTAAATCCAGTGATAAGTTTACCACTCGATCCTAGATATCGTTGAGCAACACTACCTATACCCGTTTCTGAGGACTCATGCTGATATACTTCAACTAACAATAGCGCGGTATAACACATCAATGCCCAAAGCACGAACAGCATTACGATGCTGACTCCGAAACCATTAGCGGCAGCAGCTATGGGCATAGCAAGCATACCAGCACCAATAGTGGTACCTGCGACAATAAGAACACTACCAAGCGTGCGATTCTTCATATTGAGATCCTAACGAAAATTTTAAATCGTGATTTTTTGTTTGGAATGACTCAGTTTATTTTCTTCATCGATAAGCTGTTGTAGCTTACCTTCAAAAATATTTCTCAGTTCTATCCAAAAATCAGCAAAATGCTGTTTATCGCGTAAACAATGCGTCATGATTGCAGCTCTTAAAACATATAATGAATGTACTTTTTGCCATTCTTGGTCACTAAAACCTGTATCACGGCAGAAATTTTGTGGGTTATCACCATATTCTTCAAAAGTTAATGACGTTGAAGACGTTAAGAAATCATTAGTATAAGAACGGCCTGCAGCAAAAGCGCACAATTCATAAATCCGTTTATTGAGTTGATTCTGCTTTTCTAAGAAAGTATTACCTGCTTCCTTAAACATAAAATTGACCATATGGAAATCAGGTGATGGCATTGCACAAATTTCAAACTTTCGTCCATCAACTTCAAATGGCTCACTAGCGTTCATTTCTTCAATCATCCAAATTGCTGTCGTGATCCCAGCCGCAATGACTTTGCCGTAACCTAAAATATTTAATGGCACCAAACGATGTGCAGCTCATACAGCAGCAGCTGTTGCCCCTGCTTTAGACCCTTCCATTATTGAAGAGCCCAATAAGACGTTTTGCTGTTTTTTAGTTTTACCACTGTTTTCGGTCACTTCTTCAAAAACATATGCGGCATGATAAGAAATAAGATCAACAATACGTTTATCTTTCATGCAAATAGCACCTGCGGAATAAGGAATAAAGCCAACTTTATGTGGATCGACAGTAATTGAATCGACTTCTGGAAGTGCTTTGAAACTTTGATAAACATCCTATTTTGGCCAAATCACATCAGGAGGGAAGATACCTTCAGCATGATATCGCTTGATAAGTGTTTCATATTCAATTAATTGATTATTTTCATCGCGGAACATCGCACAAGCATATCCTGCATAGGCCGCGTCGACATGAATATAAAAAGAAACACCAAATCGTGTTTCACATTCTCGGCGCAATGCGACCAGCTCAGCAACATTATCAATTGCCCCCGTTTCCGTCGTACCGACAACAGCAACTACGGCTAAAACAGGTTCTCCTTGCTCAATTAATGAGAAAACTATCTGCTTCATCTGCGTAATATCCGTACGATAGCTTGAATCTACAGGCAGTTGCACAATATTTTGTTGTCCCAATCCCAAAATATCCATCGCTTTCATCCATGAATAATGCTTTGATTGGGGAACCAATAATTTGCCTAATTTACCTTGCGCTACCCCTTCACCACGACAGGTCAAGTCACGCACTTCTTCAAACAATTCTTGTTTTTTCAGTTCATCGATAAGATCAAGTACAGCCGAAGTTTGCATATTCAATAATGCACGTTCTGATTTATCTTTTAATAAATTTTGAGCTTGGGGATGCTTCGCTATCGCTAATGGTAAGGTTTTAATATTACGAGCTACCCACAATCCTTCATAGTTAGCGACGGTGCCACCCGAAGTGATATGCCCCCATGATTGATTTATGTCATAACCAAACATGGCACACAAATCTAATCCTGCTTCCAGTTCGAGAACGGTTGTTGTTGGTGATGACTCTTGAGCACAGTTGTTTGGGTTATACATCATAGCCATCACATAAGCGAGATTGGATATCATTAGCGTATCCGCATTCATATGGCCCATATAACGAGGGGAAAACCAAGGTATTGATGTCGTTTTTAATTTAGAAGACAGTTGAGTTAAGATACCTTCAGTACGATATAGAGTATCTCTATATCCTGGCTCGTAGCGATCTACGGTTGTTAAATATTCAGGATCTTCAGGGTGATATCCAGAACGCCAATGCATATGTTCTGTGACTGAATACTCCATCATTTCTTTGAAAAAAACTGCATTTTCAGATTTCGGCCCAAGAAATAAAGCGTCCACATTCATTTTTGAGTTAATAAAATTTGTCATTATCACTACACCTTTAAATGATAGCTAACACAACTCTAGCTATATCTAAGATAGTTAACTTATTATTATCATTGGAAAGTGATATAACGGAACACATGTCTTTAAAAGACAATAATATATTTATTATATTGTTATCTTAATCATTATTTATATACTTAAGTAATAGACATGCCGTTAAAGAGCCAACTTGGTTATAGGTATAATCTAAAATCATTAAAACATTAATAAACTCGTATTTTTTTCAATTGGATTTGTGCGCGGGAACAAAATTTCGAGAAATTGTCTGCTGTAAAGAGATATTTACGCCGAAATAGCTTGATAATGTAAAATATTTGTTATAGATGAAAGGGAGGGCAAGCCATTAGAATTCTCTTCTCAAATGGCTTTAGTAAATTCGAAAAACAAACAATTAATTGTTTAATAAAACAATTTTACCAAAAAGATCACCGGATTCCATATGTCGATGTGCATCGGCCACTTGATCGAATCGATAGGTTTTGTTAATGAAAGGTTTTATTTCACCATTTTGTAACATAGCCCAAACTTGCTCTTTTAATTCAGACGATATATTAGCTTTTTCTACAACGGAGCGGGACCGCATAGTTGATCCCGTATGCACTAAGCGTTTAATCATTAAAGGCATTAAATTGAGATTGGTTGGATTCCCCTTCATCATACCAATTTGAATAATGCGGCCAAATTTTGCGGCAACTAAATAATTTTTGGCAATATAGTCACCGCCAACAATGTCTACAACCATATTAACGCCCCGTGAATCCGTATAATCAAGCGTGTACTGAACAAAATCATCGTTTCGGTAATTGATAATACAATCAGCTCCGAGCGATTTTGCGATTTTCACTTTTTCGTCCGACCCGACTGTCGTAATAACATTCGCTCCAAACGCTTTTGCAAGCATAATAGCGACAGAACCAATCCCTGATGTTCCGCCATGAATTAATACAGTCTCACCTTTTTTTAACTGACCAATTTGAAAAACATTTGCCCACACCGTAAAAAAATTCTCAGGAATTGCGGCTCCATCAACAAATGATAAGTTACCCAATGGCAATGCGATATCTTTATGCACTAAGCAATATTCAGCATAACCACCGCCAGCTACCAGTGCACAAACTTTGTCGCCCAGTTGCCATTGTTCAATATCATCAGCTTTAGCTACGATAGAACCTGCGATTTCGAGTCCAAGAATGGGGGATGCATCAACAGGTGGTGGATAATCGCCTTTACGTTGCAGAACATCAGGTCGATTAACCCCTGCAGCTTCAACCTTGACCAACAAGTACCCTGCGGATATCACAGGTAAAGGTTGCTCAATTATTTGCAGTTTGTCTGCCCCTCCCGGTTCAGTTATATTTATGACTTTCATAGATGTGGGAATTATCAATTGGTTCTTTTTCATCTTATTAAGGCCCTATGAAATTATTAATTTTAAAACTAGGTATTGCATAAATGTGTAAATATTAAAAATATTGTTAATATTAGATGACGGAAATATATATTTTAAATAGATATTTAAGATATAACCTGTTTGAACTATTATGCATCTTAGTCACAATCTTTTAATCTAACTTAAGTAAAGGATATTGTTACATTATCTTCAATTTTGCTATATTTAGTCCTGACAATCTTATTTTGATGTGATTTTATATTCAAGGCAACACTGTTTCATATTTCTACTTACCAGTCGCATTATCTTATGTTAAAATTGACTCATATCAATAATTCTAACTTGATTGAGCATTTAATATGATCCCAGAAAAAAGAGTTGTTCGTCGCATCCAGTCTGGCGGTTGTGCTATTCATTGTCAGGACTGCAGCATTAGCCAATTGTGCATTCCCTTCACGCTGAATGAACACGAACTGGATCAACTTGATAATATCATCGAACGTAAAAAACCGATTCAAAAAGGTCAAGCTTTATTTAAAGCAGGTGATGAATTACGTTCTTTGTATGCCATCCGCTCAGGAACAATCAAAAGCTATACCATCACTGAAGAAGGTGATGAGCAAATTACGGGTTTTCACCTTGCAGGTGACCTCGTTGGTTTTGATGCCATTTTAGATACACAGCACCCAAGTTTTGCACAAGCACTAGAAACATCAATGGTTTGTGAGATTCCATTTGAAACTCTCGACGACTTATCTGGCAAAATGCCGAATCTCCGTCAACAAATTATGCGTTTAATGAGTGGGGAAATAAAAGGTGATCAGGAAATGATCCTTTTATTATCCAAGAAAAATGCTGAAGAGCGTTTAGCAGCATTTATTCTTAATTTATCTCATCGTTTTGCTGAACGTGGTTTCTCGCCGAGAGAATTCCGTTTAACTATGACGCGTGGTGATATCGGTAATTATTTAGGCCTCACCGTCGAAACAATTAGCCGACTATTGGGTCGTTTCCAAAAAAGTGGCATGTTAAGCGTTAAAGGTAAATATATCACTATCGAAGATATGGAAAAAATTACTGAAACTGCTGGTAAAGTCTCACCTATCTCTTGTTAATCCTATCCTGAATAAAGGGTCGCAAATATTGTGACCTTTTATTATTTTTGAACAATTCTTGCCTATTTTTCCTCAATACCTTAGTTTATCTTTAGTTAAGACGTGTCCAGCCGTTATGAGGATATTAATATGGCAAGCTATAAAAATCTCCTAGTTGCAATTGACCCAAATCAGGATGATCAACCAGCATTACGACGTGCTGTCTACATAGTGCAACGTAATGGTGGACGGATAAAAGCTTTTTTACCTATCTATGATGTCTCCTATGATATGACAACGTTGTTATCACCTGAAGAGCGTGATGCAATGAGAAAGGGCGTGATTAACCAAAAAGCGGCTTGGATAAAACAACAGGCTCATTTCTATCTCGAAGCAGGAATTGAGATTGAAATAAAAGTTATTTGGCATAACAAGCCTTATGAGGCCATTATCCAGGAAGTGATAAGTGGTGAGCATGACCTTCTTTTGAAAATGGCTCATCAAACTGATAATTTTGAATCCATTATTTTTACACCACTTGATTGGCATTTATTAAGAAAATGCCCTTCCCCAGTCTGGATGGTAAAAGATAAAATTTGGCCGGATCATGGCTCTGTTGTTGTCGCCGTTAATCTGTCGAATGAAGAATCTTATCATGATAATTTGAATATCAAATTAGTTGAAAAAACCAAAGATTTGGCAACTCGCATTGTCAAAGAACAAGAAATTCATTTGGTCAGTGCTTATCCTGTTGCACCAATGAATATTGCGATTGAACTTCCTGATTTCGATCCCAATCTTTATAACAATGCATTGCGTGGGCAACACCTTATCGCAATGAAAGAATTGCGCCAAAAATTTAGTATTGATGAAAAATATACCCATGTCCGTGAAGGTTTACCTGAAAAAATTATTCCCGACATGTGTGAAGAACTTCAAGCTGGCGTTGTCGTGCTTGGAATTTTAGGCAGAACGGGTATTTCAGCCGCATTTCTTGGCAATACCGCAGAGCATGTTATTGATAAATTGAAGTGTGATTTATTAGTGATAAAACCGGATGGTTTTGTTTGCCCTATCACTGTTGACGATGATTAATCGCACTAAATTCATTTAAATAATTCTATTCAGACCGATAATTTTTAAAATTATCGGTTTTTTTATGGATGCAATTGTTGATTTTCATATTTGATCATGATTTCAATTGGGTTTTATTGATAGCAATAAGAGCAACAAGATAAATTTATTTTTGCAAAGTTGCTGCAATGACTTCATAGGCTTCAACAATGAGGTGCTAATGCTAAAAGTGGGTTACATCGAGGATGTGATGTGGATGTAGTCTTACATATCCTTATGCAAAACAGCAAGTTACAGGCAATAACCCCCCCCGCCCCACTTAAGGGGGTCATAATATATGTGGTCGACATGTGGACGCCAATTGAAATAAATCCTTTTATTTTAATTGGCTAACCTCCAACATACAGCCCTGCAAACAGGGCTTTAAATGGTCATAATAAATTAATAATTATAGCGCTTTCAAAATTGCATCAACACTGGCTTTAGCATCACCAAACAACATTTGAGTATTTTCTTTGAAGAATAATGGGTTCTGAACACCTGCATAACCTGTATTCATCGAACGTTTAAATACAATGACGTTGCTCGCTTTCCAAACTTCAAGAACTGGCATGCCAGCAATTGGGCTGCCTGGATCTTCTTGTGCTGCTGGGTTAACGGTATCGTTAGCGCCAATAACCAGAACCGTATCTGTATCAGTGAAATCATCATTGATTTCATCCATTTCCAGTACGATGTCATAAGGTACTTTCGCTTCAGCCAATAGCACGTTCATATGACCAGGTAAACGCCCTGCTACTGGATGAATACCAAAACGGACCTTGATACCACGTTCACGTAACTTAGCAGTGATATCGTGAACAGGATACTGGGCTTGGGCAACCGCTAAGCCATAACCTGGAGTGATAATGACAGAAGTTGAATTTTTTAATAATTCAGCCACATCTTCCGCGGTTGTTTCACGATATTCACCCATCTCGTCAGCATTGCCAGTAGATGTACCATCGGTACCAAAGCCACCTGCAATAACACTGAAGAATGAACGGTTCATCGCCTTACACATAATATAAGATAGAATAGCACCAGAAGAACCGACCAACGCACCAGTCACAATTAGAAGGTCATTGCTTAACATGAAACCCGCGGCCGCAGCAGCCCAACCTGAATAAGAGTTCAGCATCGAAACAACAACTGGCATATCAGCTCCACCAATTGAAGCGACTAAATGCCAACCAAATGCTAATGCGATTATTGTCATAATCAACATGGTGAAGACTTGTAAGCCTACACTTTCAGTTTTCACAAAAATGACTAATAAAATGAATGAAACAACTAACGCAGCTAAATTCAATTTGTGACGATTTGGTAGCGCCAATGGTTTTGAAGACATTTTCCCTGATAACTTACCATAGGCAACAATCGAACCCGTGAAGGTTACAGCACCAATGAAAATACCAAGGAAAACTTCCGTTAAGTGGATATTCTCCATAACCGCATCAATATGGCCTTCACTAGCAATAAAGCTATTGAAACCAACTAATACTGCCGCTAAGCCAACGAAGCTATGTAAAATAGCAACCAGCTCTGGCATTTCAGTCATTTCAACTTTTTTCGCTAAGCGGATACCAATCACTGCACCAATGACCATCGCGACTATCATCCAGCCAATATTCGCGCTATCTGGCCCAAGGATTGTTGCAATTAACGCAATAGCCATCCCTGCTATGCCATAGCTATTACCTCGTTGAGAACTCTCATGGCGCGATAATCCTGCTAGACTGAAAATAAATAGGATAGCAGCAACAATATATGCCGCAGTCACAATTCCACTAGACAACATAAGTTACCCCTTATCCTTTACGAAACATTTTTAACATACGTTGGGTAACAGTAAACCCACCGAAGATATTGATACTTGCGATCAATATAGCAATAAAGGATAAGAAACCAACCCATCCTCCACTTCCGATCTGCAATACCGCCCCAACAACAATAATACCGGAAATAGCGTTCGTTACAGACATCAACGGTGTATGTAATGCATGTGACACGTTCCAGACAACGTAGTAACCAACAACACAAGCAAGCGCAAATACCGTAAAGTGCGATAAAAATTCTTTTGGCGCTGAATTTGCAAACCAACCGAATAAAATAATCACGAAAGCCATTAACCCGTATTTGATTACAGGCGACATCTTTTTCTTCTCAGGCGCTTTCGCTTTTTCAATCGCTTGAGGCTTCGCCTTCGGCTGAGCAGATACTTGAATGGGCGGTGCAGGCCAGGTAATTTCACCTTGCTTGATCACAGTAACACCACGGATCACTAAATCCTCAAAATCGATGTCGATTTCGCCATTCTTTTCTTTACACAACAGTTTCATCAAGTTAACAAGGTTTGTACCATATAATTGGGATGATTGTGTTGGTAAACGACTTGGTAAATCAGTATAACCAATGATTTTTACGCCATTCTTCGTCACCACAAGCTTATCGGCTTCGGTTAACTCACAGTTACCACCTGTTTGAGCCGCTAAGTCAACTATCACACTACCTGGCTTCATCGATTCAACCATTTCTTTGGTAATCAATTTAGGCGCAGGACGTCCCGGAATTAACGCAGTTGTTACGATGATGTCAACTTCTTGTGCTTGTGCAGCAAATAATGCCATTTCTGCTTTAATAAAAGCTTCAGACATCACTTTTGCATAACCATCACCACTACCCGCCTCTTCCTTAAAATCTAATTCGAGGAATTCAGCCCCCATACTCTGAACTTGTTCTTTCACTTCTGGGCGGGTATCAAATGCACGTACGATCGCGCCTAAGCTACCAGCAGCGCCAATCGCAGCTAAACCTGCAACACCAGCACCAATTATCATTACTTTAGCTGGTGGTACTTTACCCGCTGCAGTAATTTGACCTGTGAAAAAGCGACCAAATTCATGCGCAGCTTCAACAATTGCACGATAACCTGCAATATTTGCCATAGAGCTTAATGCATCAAGCGATTGAGCTCGAGAAATACGCGGTACCGCATCCATTGCCATTACATTGATGTTTCTTGCTTTTAACGCATTCATCAATTCTGCATTTTGGGCAGGCCAGATAAAACTTACCAGCGTTGCGCCCTCTTTGAGCAATGCAATTTCATCATCAAATGGTGCGTTGACTTTAAATACAATGTCCGCTGAAAATGCGGTATCTCGATCTACAATCTCAGCGCCGACTTGTTCATAAGCCACATCATCAAAACTTGCTAAATGCCCCGCATCCCTTTCGATACAAACGTTGAAACCTAACTTAAGTAGTTGAGTCACCGTCGAAGGGGTAGCAGCAACACGAGCTTCATTGGCAAGTTTTTCTCTTGGTATACCAATACGCATAATGTTCCCTTTTTTAAAGCTTAAAGTAATGTTGTATTTATTAAGTTTACTAAAGACTGACCATTTTTGATGGAAAAGTCTTAGTTTTAACCAAAACAGTTGTATTGCGTTCTAATAAGCTACTGAAAATAAGCATTTTGATCCATAATTTATCTCGATTCTAAGACAGTAAATGGAATCCACAATGGAAATCTTAGTTTTAGGTCAATAAAATACTGGATAGCCTAAAAATTCTGGTAAATATGACTAGTCAATGATTATTTATCTCTTATAAAAATAAAATCATGAGACAACTCGATTGGTTACGTGTAATAATCAGGTACATGTATTACAACTAAGATTCAGCACTTTTATAATAAATTGCGCAAGTCGGAAGGATTTTGTATGAAGCTGAAAACTACAGTCATCGCAGCCGCGGTGTTGTCATTAACCAGTATTACTGCGGTACAGGCAGCTGTTGAACTGACGCCAAAACAGGCTGATGAGTTAAAACCTTATGAACGCATAACAGTTACCGGTCGCTTTAATGCTATTTATGAAGCATCCGATGCAGTCTCTCGTAAGGCTGATAAGGAAGGAGCTTACGCTTTTTATATCCAAAGCCTTGATGATGTAGGTGATAGCGGTAATATGCGTGTTGTAGCAGACCTTTACCAAAAAGATGCTAAGCCTGCAGAAGAAAATAAACGTCGAGTGTTTGCTGGCGTAGAGGAAATGACTAAAGAAGATGCTGCTCAGTTTGAGCCTTTTGATGCAGTTACCGTAAGTGGTTTCTACCCTTCTCAACCTGACCTTTATGAAGCTCTTGCTAAAAAAGCAAAAGAGAAAGATGCAGCCTCATTTTATATCGTTCGTAATGTTGCTATGAACGATGGTGGTAATACACTTGCTACTGCTTATATCTATAAAAAAGATGCACCTAAACGCCAAGTTCAACTTGACGATGCTGTTGTACCAGCAGATTCAGAAGCTGGGCGAGCTTTGTTAGCTGAAGGTGGTGAAGCTGCGAAAAAAGTACGCATCCCAGGTGTGGCTTCTTCTGAAGAGCCAACTACTGCTGTTGGACGTTTCTTTGAAACATCAAGTAGTTCACCAGGAAAAACTAGCGTAACTTTACCAAATGGTTATGTTATTGAAGAAGTGAATAAAATGGCCGCAGCACAGATGGTTCCATTTGATTCAGTGACGTTCTCTGGTTATTACACCAATACTCCTGAAGTTCGTTATCAAATAGCGAAACGTGCTGAAGCAAAAGGTGCTAAATACTACCATATCACGCGTGAATGGCAGTCTAATGGTGGTAGTGTCACTATCAGCGCCGACTTATTCAAATAGTAGTAGCTTAAATAAAATAAAGTCTGATCTACAAAGGCCGGCTTAGTGAAATAGCCCTTGTGAGTTATATGATTACAAGGGTTTTCTTTTTAAGATAAGGCGCAAACAATATCAACCTTGATAAAATACTATTTCGATAATCATTATCAAAGATAAGCATATTAATGGTCTATTACTTCATGAAATTGACCAACTATAAGCCCTACCAATCTGTGGCTTAGCTCTAATAATTAATAATAATAAAGCTGAACTGACCTTACGACTACTCAGAATTATTTCAATAAGCCTAATGCATCTAATAATATAACTGAATATAAATCTCACCAAAGTGCATAATTTCCCATTGCATATCCACCGTTTCATTCGTAGAATTCCCCCTCATTTCAGGCCTGACAGATGATGAAGCTATAATTTAAAACTTAACTAGTTTAATTGCGCATATAAGTTTTAGATTTAACGTTAATTTAACCTATGATTGCAGAATAACCAGGATATACATTGAAACATACACTCAGCCTTACTGCACTCACTGCACTGGTACTTAGCTCAATGGTCGGAGCTGGTGTTTTTAGCCTCCCACAAAATATGGCAGAGGTCGCCAGTCCTTTAGCATTGATCATTGGATGGTCAATTACAGGTGTTGGTATTTTATTTTTAGCATTCTCATTGCTATTACTTTCACGAATTCGTCCCGACCTTGATGGTGGTATATTCACTTACGCAAAGGAAGGTTTTGGTGAATTGATTGGTTTTTGTTCCGCGTGGGGATACTGGCTGTGCGCTGTTATAGCTAACGTTTCTTACTTAGTCATTGTCTTTGCTGCGATCAGTTTTTTTACGGATACTCCCGACAATATTATTTTTGGTGATGGTAATACTTGGCAAGCATTGGTTGGTGAATCTATTTTACTGTGGTTTGTCCATTATTTAGTTTTACGTGGTGTACAAACAGCGGCGGGGGTCAACAAACTTGCAACGATGGCAAAATTAATTCCGCTCGGATTATTTATCGTTTTAGCTTTTTTAGCATTCAAACTCGATATTTTTGATGCGGATTTCAGTGGCATATCCCTCGAAATACCGGTCTGGGAACAAGTGACAAATACCATGCTAATTACCTTATGGGTATTTATTGGTATCGAAGGTGCGGTTGTCGTCTCAGCACGTGCTAGAAATCGTCGGGACGTTGGCCTCGCAACTGTTTTCGCTGTCAGCTCGGCATTAATAATCTACATACTTGTAACACTACTTTCGTTAGGTATTATGCCTCGAGCAGAGCTAGCCGAAATTAAGAATCCCTCAATGGCCACTTTAATGGTCAATTTAGTCGGTTCAAGTGGTGAAATAATCATTGCCGCAGGACTAATTATTTCGGTATGTGGTGCCTATCTAAGTTGGACGATTATGGCGGCAGAAGTTCCCTATATCGCAGCACAGCATCAGTCGTTTCCAAAAATATTTAATAAACTCAATAAGAATGATGCTCCCTCTTCTTCTTTATGGTTTACTAACGCAGCCGTACAGCTCTCATTAGTGCTAATCTGGCTAAGTGGCAGTAACTACAATACGTTACTGACGATTGCTTCCGAAATGATACTAGTACCTTATTTTTTGGTTGGTGCTTTTTTAATGAAGGTTGCCTTTGAACGCCATAATATACCGTTGCTTACTGTTGGGCTTATTGCGAGTATTTATGGGCTATGGTTACTTTATGCATCAGGTATTCTTAACCTGCTATTATCTGTTGTGTTATATGCTCCCGGTATTCTGGTATTTTTGTATGCTCGTTCACAGCAATCAAAGCAAGTACCATTAAAAACAGTCGAAAAAATTGCAGCCTTCTCCATTTTTGCTGGTGCTATACCTGCAGCCTATTATCTTATATAGCTAATTTTCTTTATTCTTCGGGAGTGCCTTATTATGTACTCCCGAAGAAAATTCCATGCCAAACAACCCAGCACCACACTATTTCCTGTGATTTAGGGAGCTGAGTCCAATTAGTTCGATGATATTTAACTTATTTAACCAGAATTCTATTTGAGCCAAAACCTATGGTACCTTTCCCTTGAATTGAGTCTACACTATCCAATAAAAGAGAAGTAAACTGGCCAAATCATGATTAATTACGCATATTAAAATTTTGTTAAAAGTGCCATTTTGGCACTTTACATACTCAACAGCACGTTACTCTTTGTGGTGGTAAATTTTTTATATTGCTGTCAATTTCTCTATAACTTCTTTTTTTTCAGTAAATTATGTTTTTATTATCGAATCATTGCAGCTATCTACCCATCGAATGATTACGACATCATTCAAGTTATAATTATGCGATAAACAAGTTAATTCATTTGTCATCTCGCTCACTAATCTGATGAGAAATAGCAGACTCTTTTAATTTTCATCGTCCTTAGTTACGAACATAGATCATAAGTCTATTTCTGACTGATTCTTAAAGCTCTTTGGGTTTTTCAACTTATATCTACACCCGCACTGGGCATGAGTTCACGGTATTTTTCGCTAAAGTCAGTATAATCGCTATCTTATTATATTTAGCGTGTTATCACCCTATCCCACGCCTTTTTGTTTGGTTTCTCTCCTAATATCAGATGAAAATTTCAACTCATTTCGTCTTTCTTCTATTAGCACACTAGATTACGGGTTTTGAATTTTATTATTTATTATTCAAGTTGCAGTGTTTCATAGGGTCTGGTTTTAAATTAATTAGTATGTTGTAACTAATTATAGGTAGTTATAGCAATGACCATGTTTAATTCATGAAAAAGTGATTGGTAATTACGAGATATTCGCCAGTCATTAATTAGTACTATGTTTAATCAATCAACTGAATAAGATAGCTAAATCACTTTAGCCATTTATTAAGATGCTATTTAACAATGCCCCAAAATGTTTGGGGATAACATTTTAGGGCACCTTATTTAGGTTTACTCATAAGCATTAGAGTTTCTGAGCAAGATTCTCCATCGATTGAATGATCCGTTTATCTGAAATTGGATAAGGCGTTCCAAGCTGCTGAGCAAATAAACTAATACGTAACTCCTCTATCATCCATCGAATTTCTTGCACTTCAGGTAACAGTTGTTGAGCTTGAGTTAGCTTCGCTGTCCATTGTCGCCACATGTTAGTGACATGTTCAATTTTATTCATTTGAGCGCGATCTTTATTCGGATCGATTGCCAGTTTTTCAAATCGGCGCTCAATACCATTCAAATAACGCAGCACATCAGGAAGGCGCTTCCAGCTATGGGCAGTCACAAAGCCTTTGAATACTAAACCTGACAACTGTCCTTTGATATCCGAAAGCGCCATTGCCATTGAAAAATCAACTCGCCCTTTCAGATGTTTATTGATTGCAAACACGGCTGTCAGTATCTGCTCAACTTGTTTAGCAATTTGTACAACAGCATCATTGAGCTCCGCACGCACAAAATCCTGTAATTTGCTAAAGCCTTCTTCATTCCAAACGGGACCACCATATTTAGCAATAAGTTGATCAATCCCGCAGGCAATACAATCATCAATTAACTCTAAAACCTTGCCATACGGGTTGAAATATAGCCCAAGCTTAGATTTGTTTGGCAATTTCTCATGTAAATACTTAATCGGAGATGGAATATTTAATAATAATAACCGACGTACTCCCCCCCACATGGCTTGCTGTTGTTCAAACTCAGTTTCAAAAACGCGTATCCCTACACTATTTTTTTCATCAACTAAGGCAGGATAAGCTTTTACTGAATAACCGCCACGTTTTTGCTCATAGCGCTGAGGTAACTCACCGAAGCTCCAGATATGCAGGCCATTTTGCTCAATACCATCGTCGACAACTTCAGAGAGCGTTTCTTGAACCTTCTCTTTTAAGCTGTTTTTTAATGCATCAAGATCTTGACCTTCGGCAATGGTTTTATTTTTTTCATTAACAACACGGAAATTCATTTTTAAGTGAACAGGAAGCTGGTCTAGTTGCCACGATTCTCGATCCACAGTAACACCCGTCATTCGACGTAATTCACGCTCAAGTTTATCCAGAATACTGCCATCAGGCGTGGATATTCGCTCAAGGAATGCTGAAGCATAATTAGGTGCTGGCACAAAATTACGGCGAATAGGCTTAGGCAGTGATTTAATCAAAGCAATCACCAGCTCTTGACGTAAGCCCGGTACTTGCCAATCAAAGCCAATATTTTGAACCTGATTGAGTATCGCAAGTGGAATATAAACTGTGACACCATCTGCATCTGTTCCAGGTTCAAACTGATAGCTTAAACGGAACTTAAGCTCACCTTGATGCCAATGGTTAGGATAATCAAGTAATGAAACATTCGCCGCATCTTCCTTAATCAGCATGTTTTTTTCAAAATTAAGCAAATCAGGCTGTTGTTTCGAGGCGTTTTTCCACCAGCTATCAAAATGGCGTGAAGAGATCACATCATTTGGGATCCGTTGATCATAAAATACAAATAGCGTTTCATCGTCAACTAGAATATCTCTGCGCCGGGACTTATGCTCCAAGTCTTCTATTTCGGCTAATAATTTACGGTTTTCCCTAAAGAAAGCGTGCCTAGTAACCCAATCACCCTCAACCAAAGCATGGCGAATAAATAATTCACGACATAACAGGGGATCTATTTCACCATAATTAATCTGACGCGCCGCAACAATCGGTAAACCATACAAAGTTACCTTTTCTGATGCCATGACAGCACCTTGGGATTTCGACCAATGTGGCTCGCTATAATGATGTTTAACTAGGTGTTGCGCTAATGGCTCAATCCATTCTGGCTCGATAGATGCGGCAACTCTTCCCCATAATTTCGATGTCTCAACAAGTTCAGCAACCATCGCCCATTTCGGTGGTTTTTTAAACAACCCAGATCCGGGGAAGATAGTGAATTTCGCATTTCTTGCCCCTGTAAACTCAGGTTTTTCGACATCTTTTTGGCCGATATGAGAGAGCAAGCCTGCAAGCAATGAAACATGAATACCACGGAAATCGGCTTCTACACTATTCACAGGGAAGCCTTGCTCTTTAACAACTTGTCGCAACTGAGTATAGAGATCTTGCCATTCCCGAATACGCAAATAGTTCAAGAAATCTTGTCGGCACATTTTCCTAAATTGAGCATTTGATAAAATTTCTTGCTGCTCTTTTAAGTAATTCCATAAATTAAGAAACGACAAAAAGTCTGATTGCTTATCGTGGAATCGACGATGTTTCTCATCTGAAGCTTGTTGCTTATCTAGCGGACGTTCTCTTGGATCTTGAATAGATAGAGCCGAAACGATAACCATCGCTTCACGAACAGCCCTTTGCTTTCTTGCCTCTATCACCATACGTGCAAGGCGAGGATCTACAGGTAACTGCGCTAATTGGCGTCCAATATCAGTAAGAATATAACCACGTTCAGTTTCTTTATGACTGTTGATAGCACCTAACTCTTCGAGTAACTTCACACCATCTTGGATATTTCGTTTATCTGGTGCCTCAACAAATGGAAATGCACCAATATCTCCCAAACCAATTGAAGTCATTTGCAAAATAACAGATGCAAGGTTAGTTCTTAAGATTTCAGGATCGGTAAACTCTGGACGCCCCAAAAAATCTTCTTCGGAATATAAACGAATACAGATACCATCTGATACACGACCACAGCGCCCCTTACGCTGATTTGCTGAAGCTTGAGAGATAGCTTCAACGGGTAAACGCTGTACTTTGGTTCTAAAGCTATAACGACTTATTCTGGCGTATCCGGTATCAATAACATATTTAATACCCGGTACAGTCAACGAGGTTTCAGCAACGTTAGTCGCTAAAATAATACGTCGACCACCATGAGGATGGAAAATTCGGTTTTGTTCACTATTCGATAATCTTGCGAATAAAGGCAAGATCTCCGTGTGCCGTAATTGCAATTTAGACAATGCATCAGCTGTGTCACGGATTTCACGTTCGCCACTCATGAAAATAAGAATATCGCCCTGGCTTTCTTGCCCAAGCTCATTAACTGCGTCGATAATGCCGTCGATTTGGTCTCTATCACTATCATTATCAGCGCCCATAATTGGACGATATCGCACTTCAACTGGATAAGTACGCCCAGAAACCTCAACGATAGGAGCATGATTAAAATGACGTGAAAAACGCTCTGGGTCGATGGTTGCTGAAGTAATAATAACTTTAAGATCAGGGCGTTTGATCAATAACTGACGAAGATAACCCAAAATAAAATCAATATTTAAGCTACGCTCATGAGCCTCATCGATAATGATCGTATCGTACTGAAGTAGTAGTTTGTCGCTTTGTAATTCTGCAAGCAAAATACCATCAGTCATTAACTTGACTTGTGTATTATCGCCAACATGATCACTAAAGCGCACTTTATAACCCACTGTTGTACCAATTTCACTTTCAAGCTCTTGTGCTAAACGCGTAGCAACAGCGCGAGCAGCCAATCTTCTTGGCTGTGTATGACCAATAAAGCCCTTCACACCTCGACCGAGCTCTAGGCATATTTTAGGAATTTGTGTCGTTTTCCCTGATCCCGTTTCTCCTGCGATAATAACAACTTGATGTTGTTTTATCGCATCATAGATAACCTGTCTTTTCTGGCTAACAGGGAGGTTTTCAGGGTAAATGATTTTAGGTGGATTAAGCAGTTTACTGGCAACTTTTTGCTTTGCTGTATCAATATCTGCTTTTATGGTATTCAGCACTGCAACTCGCGATTTCTCATCACGAATTTTAGCCGCTCCTTGGAGACGTTTTTTCAGCAACCACTGGTCACGTAATGAAGTTTGTCCAATATCCGCTTCTAAGGCCGTCAGCATGGATTTCACTCTTTAAATCCTTATTATTTATACTATTTATGCAATTTAATGGATATAACCACGCTCAAATTGCAACGAGAATTAGGGTTCGTTTTTGTCTATTTTTAGAACAAGAAGACTATCATCAGTTTCTTTGACTTAAGTTGTCTAATTTTCTTTATATCAATGATAATCAGTGGCTATATAATAATTAGCAACGTGTTTTCAATCAGTTCTAAGGTTAAATAATGAGTAAAGTATTATTGTTGAAATCAAGCATTCTGGCAGACTATTCTCACAGCAATAAAATGGCAGACTACTTTATTGAACAGCGGCAGGAAAAAAACCAGCGGACAGCATAACTGTACGCGATTTAGTCAGCAACCCAATTCCAGCAATTGACGCCGAAATTCTAGCAGCTTTCGCTCTTGGGGGCAGCAAAACTCAACAACAAGAAGCATATTTAACGTTATCCAATCAGCTTATCCACGAATTAAAGCATTATGATGTAATTGTGATTACTGCCCCCATGTATAATTTTACAATCCCTTCTCAGTTAAAAAACTATTTCGATTTTATCGCCCGCTCAGGAGAAACTTTTAAATATACGGAGCAAGGTCCTGTTGGATTGCTCGAAAACAAGCGTCCATTCGTGTCAACCAGGCGAGGTGGTATCCATAAAGATACCCCTATCGATACTATGGTGCCGTATTTGATCCTTTTTCTTAATTTTGTTGGGCTCAAGAATATCGAGTTTATTTTTGCTGAAGGCACGACATTAGGTACAGAATTTGCAGAAAAAGCACAACGGCTTGCTCGTCAATCTATTAATACAGCAATCGCTTGAATGATCAGCTCATGCCTTTCAATATTGAATATACGGGCAATAGTGCGCACAAAATAATTAGCGTACGCTATTTTTTCTTGAGCCATTGGCCATTAATACCGCGCACATATTCGCCAGCCCCTGCGCGTTCAATCAGTTTTTGCCCTGCTATTCTTCCTACCTCACGAGTTTGTAGATTATTTTTTTTAGCAATTTCACCGTATTTTGCTTCTCGTTCGCGATTAATGTCATTCACTAATTCAGTGGCAACCGCGTTGTTGGTATTTACGACAGCCAAATACCCCGATAATGTTTCACCTACCAATCCTTGGGTTTTCGCTTCATCCACTGTTAACGCGAATGCAGAAGAAATAGACAAACTGAGCACTATGATCGCTTGATAGACGTATTTCATTTAGCTTTTACCTTGCCAAAAAGGTCACTATTTTCTTTCAGCAAATCTTCGACCTGCCTGTCAGCTTTAATTTGTATTTCATGTTCAATTTTCACATTCATATTGATATTGATTGGCTTATCCGGTGTTGCAACTTCAACTCGCAAACATCCTGTCAACATCACAGCCATTAATGTGAGTATACCCGTGGTTAATATTTTCACTCTTAGCCCTTTATAGATTTTTTTCCAGCCACTCTTCCAAGTTGCTACCAAAACGTAAACTGCGCCATAATTGGAATATATTCTCTTCGTGCGTATAGGTCAGATGAACTTCCCGTTTTTTAGTTTCTTGAGAATTAAAACCTTCAATAAGGGTTTTCATAGTTAATAGTCCCAAATTGGTCATATTCACATCTGTACGACTTCGAGATATTTCCAAGTATTGTAACCAACCTATTGCAGAACCTACTGAAATATTATCTGCTTTAATAGAGTCCACAAATTGAGTATCAAGACGTAAAGCCAGTGGTCCACTATTTTCCATCCAACCATCTTTCACAATCCACTCGGGATTATCAAGATAGAAAGGGAGTTCGCCATCCACCTTGCCTGAAACCGCAAATTGACTCACCTTTAGTATGGTAAATAATTGACTTAATTCAATTTGGTGAAGCCTGATTATTGCAGGCTGCTTTTGTGGCCAGCGCAGCAAATCTAATTTGACTTCACCACCCAACAAATTAAAACCCACTTCGCTAAGATTTAATGGCATCGTCTCTGTTGGTGGGTAAGTACCAGATAGATCAGCTCGAATATCGGTTAACTCAAATAGGTTTGTCAGCTGTTTGATGCGTAATTTAACGGGGGATTTTTCCCCTAAAGTCCACAGACTATTTTGCAATTTCCAAGGTAAGACAAAATTGAGCCCACTCACCTCACCATCTTCTAGCCATAAACTGGTATTTTCAACTCGCCAATGCCCCCCGGCAACAAATCCAGTTTCTGGATCTATCGAAAATGCAGCCTGAGAAAATAGTTTTCCTTCACGTAATGTGATACCTAAATCAGCCGGAATTAATGTCTGGAATGCACTGACTGATTGTTCTGGCCAACGCGCATTTCCCCTAAAACGCTCACCATCCCAGCGACTGAAAATGACAATCGGCCCAACTTCTTTGGTACTGAGATCTGCTTTTAATTGAAAGTTGGTTGGTGATTTGCCCGTAACATCCGCGTTTACGGTTATTTTAGGTAAATAACTGGCCGTTCCAAACTGCATACGATTACTTGAAAGTTGTAAAGCGCCTTCAAAATTTTCTTTACTGATATTTCGCTGCCATATTAATGGCTTGGTTAACATAAGCCGTGTCGTGGTCATAGACAGCAAACCATATTTTATTTGATCAAACCCAGTATTTAGCGTGTTTAGCGTAATCTGCGTGTTTTGCCAACTGCCTCGTCCTTGAATATCCCAGCGTGCTGCTAGTGATGGTAGCTGAGCATTACCCCAATAATTCCAAAACCATTTGCCTTTATCTTTAGAAAACTTGTTAGCTTGACCATCTAAATGAACGGTAAAGTTTCCCCAATACCGTTCCTTCACTTTCAAAATAGCTTGTAATCTCCCCGATATTCCCTCCGCGCTCAATGAGGTACCCGCAAGAGGCAAACGTGCTTCTTCTAATAATAGTGTTGGCGAAACTCGCCCATAAGCTCTCAAAAGCGACCCCGGCTGAAATGTCACCAACGGGGAAATTAATTGGCCCGAAATTTGTGCAGGCAAATTGATATCCAATACCATATCATCATATTTAAATTGCCCATTTAACCTAAAGCCAATGTCCGCCATCAACAAATTAATTTTACTGGGGAGCAGCGTTAGCACGAGATTGGCTTTTCCTTTTTGTGCCTCGGTCACCATATTCATCCGCCCACTGAGCACCATGTCAGCAAGACCAGCATCCCAGCTGTCGACTTGTAGTGAAATGCCACCTTGTAAAGGAAGACCGTTTTCTTCCCATTGCCAACGCCCATCAGTGATATTGATTTTTTTAGGTCCGACTTGCCAAGGAAGGTGAACAATTTCGTGGCCTGTTTGCTTATCAAAAAGAGAAAGTGTCCCTTGATTGACCTGCCACTGGAATTTCACATCAAGCAACTTTTCTGGCTGCGTCAATGTGAACTCAGTCGTTATCATTCCATTTTCAGGCAAGGTAGCGGTCGTTAGCGGCAGAGTCAGCTGTCCATTCAATTCAATTCGCTGTTTTTGCTCTGGGAGTTGAGCCGAAAGGCTTTCAATGATGAGTTGATTATTCGCGGTGATATGTGCGGAAAGAGATAATTTATCACCTCGATAATTTAAGGCAAGGGGCGTTTTATTATTGCGATGAAGCCAGAGACTACCTTGATATTCAGACCAAGGAGATACACTCATATTTTCAATTATCAGTGAAAATGTCGGCAGACTACTGATTATATCTGCAACTGAAAGTGGCGAACTATCAGCCTGATCCTGAGAAGGTAATTCACTTAAACAGCGATTATTTTCTGTGAATTCGTTAATACTTAAATGCAGAGGGAAAAGCGACAAACGACTATTTTTAGCATCAAACCACAAACAATCACTCGCTTTCAGCTGTATGGTATCAATGGTTAATTGATCATGGCTAAATACTGGCGGACTAAATGACAATGTCACATTTTCTGGCAAATACGCCTTTGCAACAATAGGGATCCAACGGATGAGCGTCACCCATAAAACACATAAGAGCACAAAACATCCCCCAATGCCTAAGAGTAATATTTTTAGTGCCCTTTTCATTAAACTGCTTCCTTATTTTACCTGTACTCAAAATAATTTAAGTTAAATATTGACGTAAATGATGCTACTCAGCAAGAAAGCAGCTGCATTCTATCTACTTCTCACGCCATATCACTTGAAGTCTGACGAGTATATACCAATTAACATTGTTGATAGTTATTAATCAAAGCAACCCATCATTTATCATTAACTGACTATAATAAAGAATATAGAATCAACAAAGGTAATTTTCGTCATTTATTTAGTGATTTACAGTAATAATTATCTTATTCTGACCTGAGTTCTTGGTAGCGACTCATTTGAACTACCAACTTATTTCAGGTTCCTAATTTCTAAATAGTACACGGAGTTTCTTAGATGAAAATCGTTTCTTATAGTACTAAGCAGTATGATCGCAAACACATGGATCAAGTCAATCAAGGATCCTCATTTGATTTTGACATCGAATACTTTGATTTTCCATTAACAGTACAAACAGCAAAAAACGCGATTGGTGCCGATGCTGTCTGCATTTTTGTTAATGATGATGCTAGTCGTGAAGTCTTAGAAGAGCTTGCCGCACTCAATATCGGTATTCTCGCCTTGCGTTGTGCTGGATTTAATAATGTCGATTTAGTCGCCGCCGAAGAGCTTGGCATCCAAATCGTCCGCGTACCCGCCTATTCGCCAGAAGCTGTCGCAGAGCATGCGGTTGGTATGATGCTATGCCTCAATCGTAGGATCCATCGTGCATATCAACGTACCCGAGATGCAAACTTCTCACTGGAAGGCTTAACAGGCTTTAATATGCATAATCGTACCGCGGGTATTATTGGTACTGGCAAGATTGGTCAAGCGACGCTTCGTATTCTTAAAGGTTTTGGAATGCGTTTAATAGCTCATGACCCATACCCAAACCAAGCCGTTCTTGATTTAGGCGCTGAATATGTCGATTTAGACACTCTATATGAAAATGCCGATATTATTTCATTACACTGCCCACTCACTTCTGAGAATAACCATTTATTAAATCAAGTTGCCTTTAATAAAATGAAAAATGGTGTGATGATCATCAATACCAGTCGTGGTGCACTTATCGATTCTGCTGCGGCTATTAATGCGCTTAAAGCGCAGAAAATTGGCTCGTTAGGTATGGATGTTTATGAAAATGAACGGGAACTTTTCTTTGAAGATAAATCGAACGACGTCATTCAAGATGATATTTTCCGTCGACTTTCATCATGCCATAATGTGCTGTTTACTGGACATCAAGCCTTTTTAACCGATGAGGCACTGACCAGCATCAGTGAAACGACTTTAGGAAATATCCGCCAACTCATCGATGGCGATGCTTGCCCTAACATAGTAAAAGCTTAATAGAGACAAGTCATGATGAAACGGGTAATTCCTTTAACACTGTTAGGGCTATTGTTAGCTGCTTGCCAATCACAGGATGTTAATGCAGACAATAATGATAATGTGACTGAGCAACAATTAATACATCACAATTTTGTATTAACCGAAATTGACGGAGAGAGTATTGTTGGTAAAACAAGTACCCCGACAATATCATTCGGTGAAAAAATGTTTGTTTCCGCGACAATGTGTAATGATTTTAACGGAATGGGACGCATCAATAACGCAGCTTTGACGGTAAAACACTTGTCAAAAACGGAACTTGAATGTGTTGATGAAGACCTATCGAAATGGGATGCGCTCATAAAGCGCATGCTAACCGATGGCGCGGTTATTTCCTATGATGACCAAAAATTAATCTTATCGCAAGGTCGTTCTAAGTTAGTTTATACCTTAAAAGATTACATCAATTAGCATAGGCGATTGATTTTTTTTAATTAACTCTCAGCCGCCATAAAAATTCAAAGCAAATCCCATTATTATCTATTAGTAATGGGATTTTGTTATATGCGCTAAATGGTTTGAGTTATCTTTAAGCGACAAGCTATATCAATATGTAACTCAACGATGCCGCTTAATACAGGGAGTTGATAAAAGTATCGTTGATAAGTCTACATACTTTTGACTTTATCTTGCTTGGGCGAATAACAAATTTACACCCGTTGTTTTAGCAACACCTTCCATATATTTAAGTATTGTCGTACTGAAAGGTAAATCATTAACAATAGATAAGCTGCGTAATACTGGAAAGATAATAAAATCATCAATATTAATAGTATCTTTGCGCTGCTCTAACCATACATCTAAAGCATCCATATGCGGTTCAAGCTCAACGAGTAAAGTGTGAGTTTCTTTTAATAAGAGGCTCAGATCGCCAAACACTCGCTCTTCACGGGCAACATAGGCTGCTCTCGCTTCAGGTGTATTAATTTCTGGGAAATTAGCTTGAGTAAAACGAGGAATGACAAGCTCATAGATTGTATCTGAAACTGCGTTATACCATTTTTCAATTTCAGGAGAAATCGAATTTTCTGCAATTTTTGGTTCCACTAACCCATCAACATAACGAACAATATCTAAACTTTCTGGCAGATAGCTACCATCGTCTTTTTGTAAGATAGGCAACATTTTGCGACCAATCATCTTAGTGGGAGTTTCATTATCATTATCCATCAGAAATATTTGCTCAACATCAATTTTTTTAAAACCGAAAATCATTCTAGCGCGAACACAAAATGGACAATGATCATAAAGATAGAGTTTCATTACGGAAGCCTCTCTAGTGAATAAGTTGAGTTAAACTAGGTACTTACTTTTTTATAAGCTGTAGATCTTTCATTAGATCAGTGCTGATAAAACAATCGTGAAGGACATAATAAACAGTATAACTGATATGCTTTTTTATGTTGCTAATTTAGTCATAACCCCAATTTAAACACGAATATGTTATATCTCAATTTATGAAAACACCTCTTTACAGATCATTCAAACTTAGTTGTCAAAAACGTTCATTCAACTTTGGAGCTTCATCTTTATCGTTGTAAAGATTACCAATAAAACCTTAGGTTCAATGATAACGATATACTTAATTTGTCGTTGATGACCTTTTAACTGCAATGCATTTGATTTCAACAAGCAACCCTGAATGGGCTAATTCGGATACCCCAATGCATGTCCAAGCACAATGACCACGAGGAAAAATTGCATCTTTAACAACACGAAATATATCCATATGTTTTTTCATATCAACATGATACGTTGTCATTTCGACTATATTCTCAAAAGAACACCCTGCCTCCTCGAGAACAATACGTAAATTTTCCCAACACGAGATAAACTGAGCTTTAGGATCGGCAATAACCTGCAAATCTTCTGTACGCCCAACTTGTCCGGCGCAGTAAACGGTATTACCAACAACTACAGCGGGGGCGTAGCCTGCTCGTTGAGCTAAATTTTGCATCGACGCAGGAATAATAATTTTCCTATCAGACAAAATTAACACTCCTTTTGATTAATTTTCATATTACAAAATCGTTTAACTTAATATTGACCCTTTTGCTGTGCAACTTTTTGTAATGCTTGTGGTGAATGCTCAAATATACGTAAAATTGATGTGCATCCCCAATAAAAATCTTACAGCTTCTAGCCTTAACTTGCTGTTGTGCTCTGACGCTGCGATGATATCCAACTATTGTTCACATGAATGAGTATTTCTATCGCGTAACCTTGTGAACAAAGAACTACAGGTGAAACATATAAGTAAATCACCTAAAAGAAAAATATAATTTAATAAAAGTCTTCAACTTTCTCCCTTAGTAACGAGATGATTAAAACCAATAAACTATCAACTCCAACATGTTAAAATCAATATATGAAGTTCAACTACAACATATCTATTATTGAAAGATTTACCTAAAAACGTTGTTAACGACAAATTGAATTAACATTTTCACAAGAGCGAACGAATTTACCTTTGAAATAAGGTTACCTATCCTAGTCGTTCACTCGAATTTCTTATTCGATTATTTCAATTTTATACTCAAGATACTTCATGTTACTAGAGAGGTAATTTTGAGCATGTCATACAACGAATCAGTTCAAATCATCGTGATGCCCCTACGTCGATTTTAATGGTAATAGTTTCGCTCGCCGCCCTCATAAATTATTTTAACTTTTTAAAAGGTTCATTTTTATTTCTTGGCGCTGCAAATGCGAGTTCTTTAAGCCACTCTGAAAGAATTGGCTTCGTTTTTTTCGCATCTAGCTCAGCTCTTTCTTGCTTGGTTAAACGTATAACGATAACTTCAGTTTTCATTTAGTGTTACCTATCTTTTTTGGAGCGTAAACCATGCCACAATCGTTAAAAGGACAGGTCTTAATTACTTATTTTTACAAAATGATACATAACGAAACAAATAAACATAGAAGAAAAACATTAATAGCTAACTTGAGAATATCAAGATATTCAAAATAATTATCGTAATCACAATCTTGCTAAAGCAGTAAATATAATAATGAAGAGACAGACCTAAACTGAAACGCTGACAAAACAATACAATTGAATCTAGATGAATTAATAGAATTTAAGGTAGTATTATAGTTAACACAAGCTATCGGGTTAATTATGAAAATATCAATGCCAAAAACACGACATAAAGAATATTCGCTATTACTCCCTGTAATTATTATAATTTTTCTTTATTTTAACAATACTCCAGAGTCGTTAATATTATCAATTTCCATTAATTTAATATCATTAGTTGCTATCCTTTCCAGTGCATTTAGCGTAGTCAGACATGCTGATGTGCTTGCTCATCGACTTGGTGAACCTTATGGTTCATTAATTCTTAGTCTATCTGTTGTTATTCTTGAAGTAGGCTTGATTTCTGCATTAATGGCAACGGGTGGTTCCGAACCTGAATTAATGAGAGATACGCTATATTCAATCATGATGATTGTAATGTCTGGGTTAGTGGGGTTTTCTCTTCTATTAGGTGGATATAAATTTGCGACACAATATGTCAATTTAGCTGGAATTAAACAGTACTTAATAGCTATTATTCCGTTAGCTGTCCTAATACTTGTGTTCCCTAGTAGCTTGATCGACAATGGGATTGATAAATCTTTATCCATTATATTAGCTTGTATATCTGCTTTAATGTATTTTGTATTCTTAACAATACAAACTAGAACTCATAAACAATTATTTGTCTATGAATATGAAGATGACAGTGATGACGGTGATCCACATCATGGAAAACCTTCTAGCTATAGTAATTGGCATCATGCATTCTGGCTAATAATACACTTAGTTGCAGTAATCGCCGTCACAAAGCTCAACGCAGATAACCTTGATTTTTTATTAACAACTGTCGAAGCGCCAAAACAATTCACAGGTTTTTTGATTGCCTTATTGATTTTATCACCGGAAGGTCTTGGTGCAATCAAAGCAGTTTTACTCAATCAAGTACAGCGCGCTATGAATATTTTCTTCGGTTCTATACTAGCGACTATCTCATTGACTGTACCTGCTGTTGTTATGATTTCTATAATAACGAACCAAGAAATTGTTTTCGGCCTTGAATTACCGCAAATAGTCATACTAAGTACGGCGCTCATTTTATGCCATATTTCATTCTCATCTGGCAGAACAAATAGTTTGAATGGAGCATCACTACTCGCATTATTCGTTGGTTATATACTAACCATTATGTATTAAAAATTTAGTCGAAGCCGTTTATTGTTGAACGGCTTCTAATCCCATGTATATTTCTTTATCTACTTCACTTTTGTACTATGAAAATCCCACCAGATAGCAGGATTATTTAATGCCTGTTAATTAGTTTAAGTTATTTTTTGAGATTGTGATTATACCTACTGGTGTTGCACTTGATGGGAAAGTTGCCAGTTGGATATTAGCTTTGCCAACTTTTGTCTGTCCCATTTCATTAGTACCATCGCAAGTTTCTTCCTCTTCACATCTCTGCTTTATTTTTGCTATTGATTCCTGATTAAAACCGATTTCGGACAAAAACTTAAATTCATTATTTAAATTATCTTTAAAATTATCAAAGCTTGGAGCGTAATTATCTGTCCCCACTATCGATACTTTGATTTGCGCTAATCCATTCCGATCAAACTGCAATTCATTTGACCAAGACCACTGATTAAATGGCTTTTGATTACCAAACTTACAAGTCGTCAGATCAGCTTCATTGAGGCAATCACCTTCTTTAATAAAACTCACGCTATCTGCCGATTGTCCCCACTTTAAGCCAAATGGGGCACTCGGTTTGTTATCACATCCAGTGACCACAAATGCAAATATAATTACTATTAATGCTCTTTTCATCATCAATACCTTTTATTGATATACTTCCCCATTCTTAAGGATGGAGATTTGTATAGCTAGACGCAATGTCTTGCCTCGATTTTGTTAATGTTATTACTTTATCTAATCATAAGTTAGCGATTTAGAACCACCTGCCCATCAATGATATTAAGATAATGCTAATTCAAACACAAAAAAGCCCTCGCAATTAGAGGGCCATTAATGATGCCGATAATAAGATTAAAGCGTTTTTAAAAAAACATTAGCTAAATCTGGAAAGGCCAAAAGGTTTTACATCTAAAGAGGGTTCTTTTCCAAGTAACAAATCGGCCGTCAGTTCTGACGAAACTGGGCTTTCGGTCATACCCCAACCTGTTGCGGTATTGATAACCAGTCCAGGGTATTCCTTAACTGTTGAGATGATAGGATGTTCATCTGGTGCTATTGCCATAGCGCCACTCCATTGATCAATTAATTTAGAGTCTTTGAATGCTGGGAATTCAGTTTTTAATTTTTCAAATGAAGAATTTAGCTCAGGTAGATCGGGCAATGCAGTCATATCCCTATTTTTCTCAAATGGGGAAATCTCATCCAAACTCCAATGTGTCGACTGTGTAAATGAATTAATCAGCTGCTCATTCAATGAAATATGAACGGGGAAATCAGGCATAGATAACAGTGGAATATATTTATAACCATAGACGAAGGAGTCTTTAACTACTGGAGCAACAATAACCCGAGGTGATGTTGCATAGGTTCCATCCGCTTGCTCGCGGAAGAAAATATTACCCGGTAAAGCAACATTACCACCAGGTGCACTAGGCGAACCGCTAATAAGTTGTTGAGATTGGTATGCTGGCAACGTTGGAATATCAACATTAAGATTTTGCATGAACAGTCTAGACCATACCCCTCCAGCAACAACAACTCGTGACGTTTTAATAGCACCTTTCTCTGTAACAACATCAGAGATTGCACCTGCTTGAGTTTCTAAGCCTCTTGCTGCACAATTTGTATAGATCTTAACGCCCATTTTTTTGGCGTAATCGGCCATTACAAAAGTTGCAATTTCCGCATCTAGGCTACCAGAGTCTTCTTCGAAGCCAGCAATCGTCCAATTTGATTTTGCACCACGAAGACGCTGATTTAACTCTGCACCTTCAATAATTCTGGTTTTGAATGGAATATCAGATCCAACGTTCTTACTTCTTTCATCAATCCAGCTTCTTACGCTAACCAAATCTTCTTCATCCAAAGGAACTTCTACTCGACCTTGTGTACGATAGCTTGTGTCAGCACCCACTTTGGCATTCATTTCTCGCCAACGTTCTTTTCCAAGATGATGACGCATAAATGTCTCATCTGGCATTTTATATGTCATTACTTGACCATAAAACCTTGAAGATTGTTCGCCTGCAATATTGCCTTTTTCAACAACAACGACGGATAAGCCTCGTTCAACAAGGTTAATCGCTGTCATTAATCCTAGAATGCCAGCACCAATTACAACGACGTCTGCCTGTTGTGGAAGCGTTCCTTCAGTTCCATCAACAAAACCATGTCTTGGGGTGCCAGGTACGAATCTACCTTCACGAGTTAGCATTGGCGTTAAAATTCCTGCACCAGCAGCTACAGTAACGACCGCACCACCGATAAGAAATTTTCTTCTAGTAATAGCCATTATAGGCAGTTCCTTATATCAAATAACATTCTTAACAATTAATACAATTGTTATTATATTTTTTATTATAATTGTAAATTAATTGTAAAACAAACTTGATAACATTTAAATTATTTCAATAAAATATTAAAAATTATTGAATGATTTAACATGGGAAATTGAAATCCTTTGCATAAACACATAGAAACTTATCCAAATTCAACTACATCTAACGGTAGCCAAACCTAAATAAAATGACAGGAAATTTCATTAAGCGCCTGATATTAATAGACTAGATAGTGTTATCGGCTAGTAAAGGGTGTGTTCACATGCAAGCTATAATAGAAAATTTTATTTTTTAAAAAATCGCAATAACTAATTGTCTATTTTTTTCAAACATGTAACATTGTCAATCGACGTTATATATGGTTTAAAGTGGTATTTTTGGAGTTATCAAATAAAGAGAGGAGTGAGAATCGATGCAATTTATATCTGCTACTTTAAGTATATTTAAATTTACACAGCTAAATGCTCTGAGTAGCTGATCTTGACTACTTATTTTCATCACACAAATTGACTAAAATAGCCGTGGCTTCAACATATCACGTACTAATCTGCACATTTAGGTGGTTGAACAACACCACTACAAATTCAAATAATGATAAAAAGCGCTCTTTGGGTTCAATTCAAAGCAATTTCTCACTGCTTTGTGCAGGTATTACCTAGCCCAGCCGTGTTTGAGAGGATTTAAGTTCGAATAAAAATTAAGCTTCAAACATCAGTAGCCCTCGGTTATAGCAATATTAGTCTCCCATTTAGATTGGCCTGTTAGATTAGAACAGATGTAGATTGAAGCAAACTCAATCGATACCGCCATCGATGGGAGATCTCAATCAATGGAAATTAATATAATTCTGAAATAACCTGTTCGACTTTCCGTCTATAAGACTCATGAACTTCATCAGGTAATAAATTTTTCATCTCAATTATTTCGTTATTAGCTAAAGATTGTAGGTTAGCGATATCACCGTAATGCACAGCAAGATGATATATGAATGCTCGAACACCAGACTCATTAATCATGTGTCCATCCTGCTTTTTTATGATTAAGTCTTCTGGCACTAATGGATTTTTAGATTTAACAGGGAAATCAGCGCCACAGTGAATACATTTAATGGTATTTCGATTAATTTCTTCCCCACATAATCCGCATTCAACTTTGTCATTTGGATTTTCATTTTTTACGCTCATATCTTTTAGAACGAATGAGTGAATCAATGCAATAATAAAAGCCAAGGTTCCATATAACCACCATAAAATAAATGACCTACCTTTAATATTGGCATTTATTGCAGGAATTACCCCAAGTAATACAGCAAAAACTATTTTATCCATGCCCATCCCTATCAATTCCTAGTCCCATAATTTATAAACCAAAGTCGGACATTCTTTTTTATCATCAAAAATTGATCTGCTTTAATCAAACAGGACACTTTAATAATGGAATATAATCCAATTATTGAGGTGTTAAATGAAAAAACGAACAAACAGGTTTTATACTACTGAGTTTAAGCAAGAAGCGGTCGCATTAGTCACCGAACAAGGTTATAGCGTCCCAAAAGCGGCAGCTTCATTAGGGATCACCGATAAATTACTTTATAACTGGAAAGCAAAATTCGATGCTGAACAATCCGGTAGCAGCTTGAATGCCGATGAGAGAGCTGAGCTATTAAGGCTTCGAAAAGAAAATAAAGAACTTAGGATGGAGAAAGAGATCCTAAAAAAAGCCAGCGCCCTCCTGCTAAAGGAAACCAAGTAGCGTTTAAAACGATTAAGCAATTATCTTCACAGTTTCCCGTGCTGAAGCTCTGCAAGTTAATGAAAATAAGTCGTTCTGCCTACTATGCTTGGCTTAAACGCCCAGCAAAATTGATCACCGCAGAACAACTTAGCCTGTACCGCAGAGCCAAAGCTATCTTTGAACAGAGTCGAAATAGCTTAGGTTATAGAACGTTACGTAAACGGTTATGCAAAGAGGGCTTTAGCGTGAGTGCTTATGGCGTTCAAAAGCTAATGGCTCAGCTTGGCCTAGTCGTCACTCAGCGCGTTGCTTACAAAGTCACCACAAAACGCAAACACAGTGATGCCGTAGCCGATAATTTGCTCAATCAAAATTTTAATCCTCACGCACCTAACGAAGTGTGGGCGGGTGATGTGACCTATTTAAAAACAGGGGAAGGCTGGATGTATTTAGCCATCGTGATGGACTTATACTCACGCCGTATTGTGGGTTGGCATATCGATAAACGAATGACGGCAGATTTAGTCAGTAAAGCCTTGATGAAAGCGTATAACTTACGCCAGCCCGAAAAAGGCTTAGTCTTTCATAGTGATAGAGGCTCTCAATATACGAGTAAGCGATATCGCCGCTTGCTAACAAGCTATGGTATTAGGGCAAGCATGGGTGATGTTGGAGCCTGTTGGGATAACGCCGTTGTAGAACGATTTTTTGGCAGTTTAAAACACGATTGGGTACTGAAAATCCCTCAGCCGACTCGGAAACAGATGAAAGAAGATGTTATCGCGTATATGCGCTATTACAACCTAGAAAGGTTTCATACTGCCAACGGTGATCTGTCCCCAATTGAGTATGAACAAAATTCCTTAAGAAAAGTGTCCTGATTTAGTTGCGCAGAACACTGCTTAATGCTGCTTCCTTCCACATACAATTGCCCGAGGTTATAAAGTTGTGCTGTTGCGTTCCCCTGATTGGCGGAAAGTTCATACCAGTATCTAGCTTTGCTATAATCCCTATCAGCCAGATCACCATCGTCATACAACTCTCCGAGATTGAGTTACGCAATTGGATCACCACTTTTAGCCTTCTGACACAATGTCATATATTGATCGTTACAATCAATAAAAACAGCATGTGCCGGAGAAAACAGAAAAAATAACATCAATACCTTTTAATTACTAATGATTGAATATTAGCAAATAGTAGCGGCAATTGAATTCAAAAGAGATCAGTTAAGGGACGTAATGTGTGATCTGGATTACAAGCCCATGAACGGGCTAGAGAATCGAAGTGAGCAAAAGTTAAATAATATTAACTATAAAAATAAAAATAGTATTTTTTGGTTAATTATGTGAAATATTTATTTTATTCTTATTGATTCACTATCAACTGTAAGCATCCATTCTTATAAATGATTTACAATAGACAGGTGAAGTTTCATGCTAAAGTCAGCGATATTAGATGTATGTACATTTTCATTCCCCATATTATCTAGTACAGCAGCACTGGCAGAGCTTATTACTCAGCAGGGTCGATAGCTGCAACGTGGAATGCTGCACTAAAAAAGCTGGGATTAGAGATACCGAAAAGCTTATGAAATACTGCATACATATGCATGCAGTGCTCTTAGCTCGGGTGCAAATCCCAGTTTTAAAGCAAAGCAAATAAGGCATGGCTTCAGCGCAGATGATTTATAGTATATACGTAAAATGGATACCAGATAAAATAATAGCCAGCTAGCACTATTAAACCAACGTTTTGAGGGTAATGCCGCAGTCATGCCCCAAGTAGCAAATCACCAACTAATTAATTAAGTTAAATTACTTAATTAGCCCCTACCCTTGGGCTTATTCAAAATGTGGTCTTCCCATTCGACAACATCGGCTTCTCTGACAGCGATATGGCGAACTGAGATCCTTTCGCCATGCATAGCAGCCTTTGATCCCGTCCTCAATGGATGCCATTCTGGCAATGTTTTACCTTCGAGTAGCAAACGATAAGCACATGTATGTGGTAACCACTCAAACGTTTCTAAATTGTGTCGATTAAGCTTGATGCAATCTTCTTCATAATCAAAACGATTTTCGTAGTGTTTACACTGGCAGGACTTGATATTTAACAAGTTACAAGCCACGTTAGTAAAATAAATTTCATCAGTGTCTTCATCAATCAATTTATGTAAACAACACTGACCGCAACCGTCACACAGAGATTCCCACTCTTCGTCGGTCATTTCATCTAACGTTTTTACCTGCCAGAAAGGCTGAGACATAATACTCTTTAATCCTATACTTAAATCACGCGAGTCGTCAGCGAGTGATCGTTAATCGATAGCTTTAACATATCACCAGAAGTCAAGGGTCCGACGCCTTCCGGTGTTCCCGTCAAAATAATATCCCCTGCACGCAAGGTAAAGAAGCGGGACATGTAGCTAATAAGAGGCAAAATTGGCGTGATCATATCACGAGTCGAACCGGACTGGCGAATCTCACCATTAATTTCTAAGGAAAGTTGAGCACTTTGGGGATCACCAAAGTTGTTTACTGGTATAAATCCTGATATGGGGCATGAACCATCGAATGATTTACTTTTTTCCCAAGGCTGTCCTGCTTGCTTAAATTTTGCTTGTAGGTCTCTTAAGGTTAAATCTAATGCAACCGCGAAACCTGCAATTGAACGAGAAACTCTATCTTCATCAGCATTTTTTAAAGGCATGCCAATCAGTATCGCTAATTCAACTTCGTGATGAACTGAACCTAAATCTTTAGGAATGACGATAGGCTGATTAGCATCACACAATGCAGTTTCAGGCTTGATAAAAATAACAGGTTCTTCAGGATGTGCTGAACCCATTTCTTTAATATGCTTGGCATAGTTACTACCGACACAAACGACTTTGTTTGCAGGAAAATCAAGTAAAGCACCTTGCCAGTCACGATGTTGGTACATAGTTGTAACTCCTATTATCGTTATTGTATTTTTTGAGCAACACCATCAGCCATAAGGCAAACACTCAATGCAAAATAATATGAGCGGTTCCAATGCATAATGGTACGGAAGTTCTCAGTCACTAAATAAGTGCGTCCCTGAGGATCGTCAGGGATAACAACCCATGCTTTCACATTAGGCGATAATTGGGCAAATGCAGGTAGTTTTACACCCAGCTTTTCCCATTGTGCGACGGTTTTACTCTGTTCTGCTTTGACGCCTTCAAGTTGTTTATCAAAATTGGCAGGTAAAGTGACTTGATACCCCCAAGGTAACGACGATTGCCATCCTTCAATTGAAAGGTAGTTAGCTATCGACGCGAAAACGTCCGCTTTGTTATTCCAGATATCTATTTTACCATCGCCATCACCATCTGCGGCATAAGCTAAGTAAGATGTAGGCATAAATTGACTCTGGCCCATTGCGCCGGCCCAAGAACCTTTTAACTGCTGATCTTCGGGGATATAACCTTTATCCATAATTTCCAAGGCAGCGAGTATCTGTTTACTAAATAATGCTTCACGACGACCTTCAAATGATAGTGTCGCTAATGCTGAAATAACATCTTCCTTACCTTGAGAACGGCCGAAGCCACTTTCTAGCCCCCACAAAGACACAATATATTGTGGCGGAACGCCATAATGTGTGCTGATCGCATTTAATAAAGCTTCATTTTCTCGATATTTTTCTGCACCCGCATTAATACGAGATACAGGCAAGACATTTTTCAAGTAGCTATCTAACGTGACGGTCGCTCTTTTTTCTGGTTGGCCTTTGTCAGCTTTAACAACTCGCTCAATAAAATGAATATTCGCGAATCCACGCTCAATAGTGGATGGTTTAATCCCCTGAGCTAAAGCATGTTCTTTCAATAACTCAACATAGGCAGGAAATTGTGACGGTTCGCGATTTTCAATTGGAAAAGCTTTATCTAAAGCCTCAACCTCTTTAGCGATGGCCGCATCTTGCTGAGCCGTTATTGTTTTCGGAGCAACCGATGCTGGAGGTTTTGCCGAGCAACTCGCTAAAAAAATACTGCCTATTAAGGTAAATAATAAAGTTGGTTTCATATAACCTCTCCCACCAGTTAGTTTTTACTTAAGGATTTTCCTAATTTTATTCGCTATATGATTCTCTATATTCTGCGAGTAAATTTTCAACCGGAGGTGGAAATTGAAGATAATAACCAACCTCAGTGAGATCAGCTTTTACTTTCTCGATATCTGCATTTGCCAGCTTGTCACGCTTTGATAGAGATAACATCATAGCAAACTGAGGAATACCAAATTGTTTCATCAGCTCTTCTGGAATTCGAGAAAAATCATCTTTCTTCTCAATATAAAGATATGTTTGTTCACGGGTAGGACTACGATATATTGCACAAATCATTATATTTAACTCTTTTTCTTAGTTCATTGGCTTGCTTGACGAATACAGTAACTATAACATGCTATTGTTTTACAGAATATCGTCACCCGAAGTTTGTTTCGGATATTTTAATTTGCTGAGCCCGGATAGATGTCACAGTCGCCAATAGAACTCAAAGGCAGTAGTTTTACTCTTTCTGTTCTTCACCTACGAAGTGAAGAGCCCAAACTCATCAAAAAAGCGCTACAAGATAAAGTAAGTCAAGCTCCAGACTTCCTTAAAAATGCGCCAGTCGTTATTAATATTGCAGATTTAACGGCAAAAGCTGATTTATACAGTATTCATAAGGCAATTGTCTCGGTTGGCCTGAGAATAGTCGGAGTAAGCGGTTGTACCGACCCTTTGTTACGTAAAAAAGTCAATGATGCCGGCCTGCCTGTCCTGAATGAAGGTAAAAGCCAAAAAACAACTGAAATTCAACCTGAGTCAGTTCAAATTATTACTGAATCAGCAACAGCATCAGATCCTGAATTTAATTATCGAAAAACTCGCATTATTAATACGCCAGTTCGTTCAGGCCAACGAATTTATGCACCAAATAGCGATCTAATAGTAACAACTAATGTTAGCGCAGGTGCAGAATTACTTGCAGATGGTAATATTCATATATACGGCGTTATGCGTGGTCGAGCATTAGCTGGCGCTTCAGGTGATACTGAAAGTCGAATTTACTGTATCCATTTGCAAGCCGAATTGGTATCTATTGCAGGTGAATACTGGCTAAGTGATCAGATCCCTTCTGAATTTCTTGGCAAAGCAGCGAAACTTCGTCTCGTTGATAACAGATTAAATATTGAAAACTTAATTTAGACCTTATTTACAAGGAATTATTCATGGCACGCATAATTGTTGTTACATCTGGTAAAGGTGGCGTTGGTAAAACCACTTCAAGCGCGGCCATTGCTACAGGCCTAGCACAACGAGGGAAAAAAACGGTTGTGATCGATTTTGATATCGGTCTACGTAATCTCGACCTAATTATGGGGTGTGAACGCCGAGTAGTGTATGACTTCGTTAACGTCATTCAAGGTGACGCCACATTAAACCAAGCATTAATCAAAGATAAGCGCACAGAAAATCTTTTTATTCTTCCTGCATCACAAACACGTGACAAGGATGCCCTTTCTCGTGAAGGTGTTGAAAAAATACTGGATGAACTAAGTAACGATCTTGCGTTTGATTTTGTTGTCTGTGACTCTCCTGCAGGCATCGAAAGTGGCGCATTAATGGCACTTTATTTTGCGGACGAAGCAATTATTACGACTAACCCAGAAGTGTCTTCTGTTCGTGACTCCGACCGAGTTTTAGGTATCTTAGCATCAAAATCACGTCGTGCAGAGAGAGGGCAAGACCCAATTAAAGAGCACTTACTTCTCACTCGCTATAATCCAGGACGCGTAACCCGTGGCGATATGTTAAGTATGGAAGATGTTCTAGAAATATTGTGTATCCCATTGATTGGCGTGATACCTGAAGATCAGTCTGTTTTACGTTCATCTAACCAAGGTGAACCTGTTATTTTAGACGCAGAGTCTGATGCAGGTCAGGCATACAGTGATTGTGTTGACCGTATTTTAGGTGAAGATCGCCCTATCCGATTCATTGAAGAAGAGAAGAAAGGCTTCTTAAAACGCCTATTTGGGGGGTAAATAATGGCTTTATTGGATTTCTTTCTGTCGAGAAAAAAGCCGACAGCGAATATCGCAAAAGAGCGATTACAAATCATTGTCGCAGAACGACGCCGTGGTGATAGTGAACCACCATATCTTGCTGATATGAAAAGAGATATTTTACAAGTTATTTGTAAATATGTTCAAGTTGATCCTGAAATGCTTTCGGTACAATTTGAACAAAAAGGCGATGATATCTCTGTTCTTGAACTGAATGTGACATTACCTGAAGGTGATGAGATCAAAGTTCCTGAAAAATAATCATTACAAAGTAGCCGCTGTTACTGAGTCATAAATGGCGGCTTGCTTTTATTATTTCTAGTGCAACAAAGCTTTATTGAGTCATGTTATAGAAATGAATTAACACTTCTCTATTTTATGGCTTTGGTTTCCTGTTGCCTAAAATTATATTTTCGCTCAATTTTGTGATGAGCATCATAAAAAACAACTTGGTAATTTCATCTTAAAATAATAACCAACTATTAGTGTATAACTATCATTATTTATATAGCCTCTCTACTCATAGTAACCAATCTCGATTACAGACTTTTTTCACTTTATATTTTTTAATTACCTTAATGTGATAAATAACTAATAGCATATTATCCCCGTTATCTATTGAGTGCCCTACACCATAAATTAATTAATGCGCTTAGCTATTCGAATTAAATAGATAAGAAAAATATAACTAATAACCTTATACCTAAAATGATTTGAGTTGGTTATAGACGATAAATATAGATAATTTAAAAGATATCATAACGATATACGCGACCGATGACATATTAGAGTATGATGAATAAGAAAAAGTGGGGATAATTATCCAATCCTAAGAATAAGACTCAGGATTGGATAAAACGAAGTTAGTTAATCTGAACCAATAATTTTGAAATAGGATCTGCCAGTAATCTTCCACGCCAGCCGTCTAGTAGTTCTGGCGAATTGGATATAGATTTAATCCCCCAATGTACTGAGAGTAACTGATTTATTTGCCGTCTTGATGCAAGCAGTTCAGCATTGAATTTCTCATTTTCAGCAATGTCTTTGACAACAGCCTTAATCTCTTTAAACAATGTTTTATATTGAGGCTGATCATTAAGATTAGCGATAGGCTGAGGATATTCACCCTTGTCCATTTTCTGAGATTGTTCCACAATACTCAGTAACCGCCTGCCATGACAACGTATTTCTTGCCCTGTTAGTCCTAACGAATCTAACTCACCTAAAGAGCTCGGTAGATAACGTGCAACTCTCCACAGATGCTCTTCTTTCACCACAAAGTTAATTGCCATATCGCGTGCTTTGGCTTGATTTAATCGCCATTCAGCTAACATCTGTAGACAAGCCAATTGCTCATCTCTTAATTGCGAAGCATTAGTAATATTGCGATAAGCCAGTGCAGGGTCTTGAACCTTTTGTCGACGAGATACCGTTCTTTGGCACTCTTCTTTTGCATCATCGAGATAACCTGCCTCTTCAACTTTTTGCATAAGAATTTTTGCTAGAGGCAATAAGTACAAAACATCTGCAGCAGCATAATCACACTGTTTTTCACTCAGTGGGCGTGCTAACCAATCGGTACGAGATTCACTTTTATCTAATTCCACCCCTAGATGTTCTAATACTAAGGAGGCAAAACCACAAGAAATTGGATAGCCTAAAAATGCTGCAACGACTTGCGTATCAATCATAGGGTCAGGCACACATACAAAATCATGTATAAAAACTTCGAGGTCTTCACTCCCTGCATGAAGAAATTTAACAACACTTTTATTCGTTAACAGGGCTTTAAATGGCGAAAAATCGCTAATAGATAAAGGATCAATCAGTGAAACTTGTTTTCCATCATAAAGCTGTAGCAAACCTAATTGAGGGTAATAAGTTCGAGTACGGACAAATTCAGTATCCAATGCTATCCATTCGGTTTCACTAGCCTGCAAGCATACTTGTGCGAGTTCGCTATCAGTTGTTACTAAACGATAATTCAAAACAAATTTCTCTTATTATATTCTCATCACAGTAACGCCGGTAAAAACCGGCGTTACTAATAGGGGAACAAAATGATAAATCAATGTTAAACTGTTGATTCATTCTTTTGCTTTTTTTCTTCATCACGTAGTTCTCTACGCAATATTTTACCAACATTAGACTTAGGTAATACATCACGAAATTCAAACGTTTTCGGGACTTTATAGGCAGTCAATGAACGACGGCAGTATGTCTTTAAGTCATCAGAAGTTAAGTTAGCATTCTTGGTCACAACAAATACCTTGACCGCTTCGCCTGTGCTCTCACTTGGTACGCTAATAGCGGCGCATTCAATAACATCAGGATGCGACGAGACAACATCTTCAACTTCATTAGGATAAACATTAAACCCTGAGACAATAATCATATCTTTTTTACGATCAACAATGCGGATGTATCCCTCATTATCAATCTCAGCGATATCACCTGTCGCTAACCAGCCATCCTGCAAAACTTCAGCGGTTGAATCAGGACGATTCCAATATCCCTTCATCACCTGAGGGCCTCTTACCCACATTTCACCAGGTTTTCCAGATGCAACTTCATTACCCTCATCGTCGACCAGTTTAATGTCTGTAGATGGAACAGGTAAACCGATACTACCACTATAAGTCGACAGATTATACGGATTTCCGGTGACAAGTGGTGAACATTCTGTTAGCCCATAACCTTCTAATAAGTGCTTACCTGTCAGCTTCTGCCATTTCTCAGCCACTGCTTTCTGTACAGGCATTCCCCCCCCCACTGAAAGCCTTAACTTAGAGAAATCGAGCTTTTGAAATTCAGCATTATGTAGCCATGCGTTGAACAGTGTATTTACACCCGTTATCGCTGTGATTGGATAACGCGCTAATTCTTTAATTGTACCTGGCACATCTCGAGGATTAGTGATTAATAAATTAACCCCACCAACATTAATAAAAAGTAAGCAGTTAACCATTAAAGCAAAGACATGATAAAGCGGTAAGGCAGTAACAACAAATTCGGCACCAAACTTCAACACAGGACCATAAGCAGCTCGAGCCTGCTCTATATTAGCTAACATGTTACGGTGAGTCAGCATTGCACCTTTCGCAACGCCTGTGGTTCCTCCCGTGTATTGAAGAAATGCAAGGTCATCACCTGATATATTAGGCTTAATATACTGCATACGGTAGCCATAATGCATTGCACGACGAAATGAAATGGCATCGGGTAAATTGTATTTTGGTACTAAGCGCTTAACATATTTAACGACGAAATCGACTAATGTCGCTTTCGGGCGAGGAAGCTGATCCCCCATCCGGGTCAAAATAACATGCTTCACTTTCGTATTGAAAACAACTTTTTCAAGGGTATGAGCAAAATTCGACACAAGAACAATGGCAGTTGCGCCACTATCATTTAACTGGTGTTCAAGCTCTCTCGGTGTATAGAGTGGATTCACATTAATAACCACCATACCCGCACGCAAGATACCAAATAGTGCGATAGGATATTGTAGAAGGTTTGGCATCATTAATGCGATACGGTCACCTTTTTTTAGCCCTAAACCGTTCTGTAAGTAGGCGGCAAAAGCGCGGCTTCTTTCTTCCAATTTACGATATGTCATCGTTGCACCCATATTTATGAATGCAGGTTGATCAGCATATTGAGATACCGAATTTTCAAGTAGCTCAGCCAAAGAGGCAAAGCGATCAGGATCGATCTCTTCCGGCACATCGTTTGGGTAATTTTTCAGCCAGATTTTTTCCAAAGTATGACTCCTGAATTTTAGTATAGTGATATAACCCAACATCCATTTAACAAAATATTAACTCAGCATACCAGTTTAAAAAATACACTGTGTTAAGGTTGAGAGGTCTATCACTAAATAAATTCCACTTATTTGAAATAACAATAGGCGGTCAATTCCGCCTATTGTTATTTTTAGTTCATTATTCCAGAATCATATCTGGTTTGAATATCTTAATGATACACATTTTTCAATGATTTTTGGACAAATTTACGTAATATCAATGAATAAACAGCTTAACTGTCAGTGAATATGTTTCGATTAATCAAGAAATACTGGATGACATCAATAGCGGCTCATAGCCACTACAGATTTACATTGAATTAAGCAATAGATAGAGGAGGCAATTCAGCCTCCTCTTAAAGGATAGAATTTATTCTGTTAGATAGGTTTGAACTGGAGCAACCCCACCAGGGTAGCCAAAGCCATATCCATAACCCCAAGGATGATTGTAATAATAAGGATCACTATAATAACCATATCCCCAAGGAGCGACAGGAGGAAGAACGACACTTTGCATTAAATTCCAGCGTTGGTAGCCAGTTGCATTTAAAGTGATGTATTTGTAAGGTATTTCGCCAATTTTACCTGTTTGTTCACCTGTAATTGTGCCCACTACCGTGACATAACGTCCCTTAAAGTCAGCGGGCTCAAGGAAACGATTCACATAAGCATAAATACGACCTGTCGATGCCGTATTGAGCTCTGGAGCGGCATCATATTTACTCAGAGACATTACCGCAATTTCTAGACGCGTTTTATTAGGTTCATTAAATACGGAAATAACCTTTCCACCGAAGCGTCCTTCTTGCCCAATATACATTTCTGGCGCATTTTGTACTGACGTTAAACTAACAGCAGGATTTGGTGACGAACCCTGAATCGATGAAGGTATAGACACACAACCTGTCAATGCTAACACACCTACAAATAAAACTGCTTTAAGTGCAGAGCGGCAGTTAATTTTTATTCCCATATCCCACCTCCGTTTAGCTTGATTATAAATTGATACGTTAAATATTCACATTAATATAATTTAAGATAACACGATATGTTCAATAAGCGTAATAAATAACCCATAATTAAATCAATACGAGAGTGGCTTCTCATCGAAATGATTGGCAAGAATTTGTAGCAAGATAGCGAATTAGACACTATTTAAGTAACTACAATTATGATTTTAATCATCTGATAAAATTCATTAATTGACTTAGGATAATAGTTGATCAGTTTATTGAATGCTGAAAAATAATTAATAAGCGTATCAGACAGCTATAGATAACAAATGCCGCTATCCCAAAGCAATGAGCTTAGCGTTGCGACGTGTAATCGATCCAGAAGAAAGAGACTGTAATTTAAATTGTGTATTTGCTTACTTTTGATATGTTAAATCCAACAATAAAGTAGGCAATATTATGGACGAAAAAAAATTAAAAGCGTTTGCAGCAGAATTTGCAAAAGGGATTAAAACCGAAGCTGACCTCAATCAGTTCACTCGAATGCTCACTAAATTAACCGTTGAAACGGCATTAAATGCTGAGTTGACTGAACACCTCGGGCATGAGAAAAATACTGCTAAATCAGGCTCTAATACGCGTAATGGCTATTCATCCAAGACATTGTTAACTGATGATGGCGAATTTGAATTAAATACTCCACGTGACCGTGAGAGTAGTTTCGAACCTCAATTAATCAAGAAAAATCAAACGCGTATCACTCAAATGGATAGTCAAATCTTATCTCTCTATGCAAAAGGGATGACCACACGTGAAATCGTCGCAACGTTTAAAGAAATGTACGATGCGGATGTTTCGCCTACTCTCATTTCAAAAGTCACTGATGCAGTTAAAGAACAAGTCCAAGAATGGCAAAATCGGCCATTAGAATCGCTTTATCCCATTGTTTATCTTGATTGTATTGTGGTTAAAGTGCGTCATGATGGCAGTGTGATCAATAAATCCATTTTTCTTGCTCTCGCCATCAATGCCGAAGGACACAAAGAACTTTTAGGGATGTGGATGGCTGAAAATGAAGGGGCTAAGTTTTGGTTATCGGTGTTAACTGAGCTTAAAAATCGGGGTGTCCAAGACATCTTGATTGCGTGTGTTGATGGTCTAAAAGGCTTCCCTGATGCGATAAACAGTGTTTACCCTCAAACGCAAATCCAATTATGCATCATCCACATGGTTCGTAACAGTTTGAAGTATGTCTCTTGGAAAGATTATAAAGCGTTGACTGCGGGTCTAAAAACAGTCTATCGTGCAGCAACAGAAGCTTCAGCGCTAATAGCACTGGAAAAATTCGCTTTAATATGGGATCAAAAACACCCACAAATAAGCAAACGCTGGTATGCACATTGGGAAAATTTGAATACCTTTTTTTCTTACCCTGATGATATTCGCAAAGCGATTTATACAACAAATGCGATAGAATCATTAAATAGCGTTATTCGTCATGCGATTAAAAAACGTAAAGTGTTTCCCACCGATGATTCAGTACGTAAAGTGATTTATTTAGCTATTGAATCGGCCTCTAAAAAATGGAGTATGCCAATTCAAAACTGGAAACAGGCAATGAGTCGTTTTATTATTGAGTTCGGTGACCGCCTAGACGGTCACATTTAATGAAGGGCAAATACACAGAATTATTTACAGGGTCAGAAGAAACTTGAGGTATGGTTAATAGATAAAGAAAATCAATGGTTATATTGAATTCAATATTCAAATTAATATAGCCATAGTAAAAGATATTCTTCAACAGCGTAGATTAACGACCCGGCAATTTCTTCCACGTCACTTCATTGCGTAAATAAGTGGGTTCTACATCCTCTACTGATTGTATTTTACCTGCTAACCATAAACGCTCAGCAATAGGTAGCATATCTTGTGCAGCTGGAAGTTCCACTTTGCTATTAATTAATGTTAATTCACTATCTTGTAGCTGTCCATAGGCCTGCCATCCAGTACCTGCAGATACCCATTGGCCTTTTAAACCTGTCATTTTATCTCTGAAAACATCAGGGCTCATGACTGCTTCACTTTCCTCACCCAGCCATATACCATCTTCTGTACGCTGGTATTGCGCGCAATACACTTCTGACATACGAGCATCAATAGCAGTTAATACTTTTGACTGGCCACTAATACGGTAGGCCCCTTCTGCCAATGTCATCAAGGATGAGATACCAATCATAGGCAAATTGGCTCCTAGTGCTAACCCTTGTGCAATACCGACACCAATGCGCACTCCCGTAAAACTACCTGGACCACGACCAAATGCTAACGCATCTAACTGCTGTAATGTGATCCCTGCTTGCAATAATACCTCTTCAACCATCGGCAATACTTTTTGAGTATGCTCACGAGGTGAAATTGCAAAACGAGAAATAATTTCTCCATCGCATAATAGTGCGACTGAACATGCTTCTGTTGCTGTATCAACAGCAAGAATACGGCTGGACATGCCACAACTCCGGCAAATGATTAAATTTGATGTCACCACGCTCGCATGGCAACCTGAAAATTGGTGTTTATACTAGCACAAACTATTAGTTAAATAGCAGAAAAACGACTCTAGTGCCTTGGTTTAACTATTATTATTCACTTCTGTTCTTTTTTTTCAAGAAACTCAATTGCTTTTGTTAAACTTCGTGTTCTCGGTGACGGTGGTAAGCTACTTAAAAAAATTTCACCATAAGGGCGGGTCACTAAACGGTTATCACAAATCACAATCACGCCATAATCGCTGGTATCACGAATCAGTCGTCCCACACCTTGCTTCAAGGTAATCACTGCATCAGGTAGTTGAACATCCGCAAAAGGATCACCACCTCGCAGTTGGCAATCCTCAATGCGCGCACGTAATAGAGGGTCATCAGGCGAAGTAAATGGCAGTTTATCAATAATCACGCAAGTGAGTTCATCCCCTCGTACATCAACACCTTCCCAAAAGCTGCTAGTTGCTACTAGTACTGCATTGCCCGCCGCAATAAACTGAGATAGCAATTTATTCTTGCTACTTTCACCTTGCATGAATATAGGTAAGGTCAGCGTTGATTTAAATTCTTCAGCTAATTCACGCATCATCATGTGAGAGGTACACAGGAAAAAGCAACGCCCTTGGTTTTTGATAATCAAAGGTCGTAACATGGTGGCTAACTTCTGAGCTATTCCTTTCTGATTTGTTTCTGGCAGAAAACGAGGCACACAAAGTAACGTTTGGCTTTGATAATCAAATGGGCTGGCTAATAACAGGGTTTTAGCTGATGTTAATCCAAGCCTGTCAGTAAAATAATTGAGTTGATCATTAACAGACAGTGTTGCAGAGGTAAAAATCCAACTAGCAGGAGTATTTGCTATCATTTCACCAAATTTATCTGCAACAGTCAGGGGAGTTAAAGCTAATAAGAAATGACGTCCATAACTTTCAAACCAATAACTGTAACCAGGGATCGTGACATCTTTCAGCCTATTTAGACGATTACGGTACATAGTTACGCGTTCAAAGATAGAATCTAAGCTCTGAGAGCGCCCTAATGATGCTTTGACCACCTCGTAACAGAGCTCAAGTGAATCATCGAGTAACGTAAGCGCTCGTTGTACTGTCGGCATTTTTAATAAATCGCGTAAATTACCGCGAAAACTGTTTTCACCTAAATTAAGACGAAAATCTAGCGCACTTTGACTCAGTCTATCCGCACTTTTTTGTAATTGAATTTGATCTTTTAATTCTGTACGGTAGGTCATCACCATATCACGTGCGAGATCCAATAATTGACGACTACTGAGCTGTTGACCAAAGTATTGACTTGCGATATCAGGTATTTGATGTGCTTCATCGAAAATCATTACATCTGCTTGCGGCATTAATTCGCCAAATCCCGTATCTTTGACAACACGATCAGCCATAAATAAATGGTGATTTACGACGATAACATCAGCATCTAAAGCCTTGCGACGTGCTTTAAGTACAAAGCACTCTTGATAACGCGGACAATCACTGCCTAAGCAATTGTCATTCGTACTGGTCACTAATGGCCAAACTGTATGATCCTCCGCTATATCATGGCAGGTACTCACATCGCCTGATTCAGATTCAATTGACCAGCCGCGTAAGCGAACTACGGCAGATAAAATTTCAGGTTCTAGGCTTCCGCCACCCAGTGATTGTTGATCCAAACGCTCTAAGCAAAGATAATTTGAACGGCCTTTCAATAAAGCAGTACGACCTTTGTATTGCATCGCATCAATAATCGTGGGCAAGTCACGATGATAAAGTTGATCTTGTAATGCTTTCGATCCTGTAGAAACAATCACTTTTTTACCGGAACGTAATGCGGGGACTAAATATGCATAGGTTTTACCGGTTCCCGTCCCTGCTTCAGCCACCAGCACTTGCTTTGTTTCAATCGCATCAGTGACTGCACTGGACATAGTGACCTGAGCCGCTCGAGGTTGAAAACCTGAGATTGTTCTAGCAAGAAAGCCATTGGAGGAAAAATCGTCGTGCACCGAAAACCTATCTATTATCTAATTAGAAGGCGGATATTTTATCATGTCTTGCCTACTACCGCTGAGCTAATTCTTACAGTCACTAAATGCCATTGATATCTTGACCTTAATTTGGTCACTAGCCACAATTAAATCGAGTTAAATCTAATCCACAGACGATGCAACTTATATATCTAAATGTTATTCTTAAAAAACACACTGATAAGGAACAATTATGGCTATTGAACGAATTGACCCTGACAATCGTTGGTCTGAAGCTGTTATTCACAATGACGTTGTCTACTACACTAGCGTCCCTGAAAATTTAGATGCTGATATCATTGCACAAACGGCTAACACGCTTTCAGCTATTGATATTCTTTTGCAGCGCGTAGGGTCTCATAAAAGCAAGATCTTAGACGCGACCATATTCCTTGCTGATAAAGCGGATTTTGCGGGGATGAACCAAGCATGGGATGCATGGGTTGTAGCCGGTAGTGCACCCGTTCGATGTACCGTTCAAGTGGCACTGATGAAACCTGAATATAAAGTTGAAATCAAGATTGTTGCAGCAATTGAATAATGAATTGCAATTGTTAAGTTATAGAGTTCACTGACTCTTATCTTTGCAGCTGGATAGAATAGAAAAGCAAAGAGCTGACCACATATCGCGATCAGCTCTTTTTAATTATGACATTTTGATGAGGACCATCCCTAACAATAATAGGACAATACCTCCCCACCCTTTATAGTTCAGTCGCTGATTAAAGAGTATCCAACCTGCCGCCACTGTGGCGATAATTCCAAAAGCTCCCCATAGAGCATAAGCAATTGATAATTCAATACCTTTAACCGCTTGAGCAAGTGCACTAAACGCACCTAATACCGCAACTAGCGATAAAATACCTAACCAATAGCGTTTAAAACCATTCGACATCTTCAAGAAAATATTGGCGAGGATTTCAAGCACCACAGCAATTACAAGAAATGCAGCGTGCCACCATTCAAATTGACCGTCCATAATCAAGCCTCTGTTTTAACACTATGATGTGATAAACCACTTGATTTTACAGCCGATACAGCGCGCCCTGCTACATCTTTTACTGTTTGAGCAGACTTGCTCACGGTCGCTTTCTTAGTACCTGATTTTATCAGCCCAATGCCAGCAATCAATAAGACTAAACCACCTATTTTCATAGGGGACAGTGATTCGCCAAACCACATTACGCTAAAGGTCGTAATAAATAATATACCAATACCTTCCCAAAGTGCGTACGCAACGCCTAATGCCACTTTTTTTACGGCTATAGCCAGTAAAATATAGGAAGATGCAATCATTACATACATAACGACCATTCCAGTAAAATCACCACTAACACTGGCATGCTTCATAGATAAAGTACCGATCACTTCGGTAACAATAGCTAATACTAAAAATATCCAATATATCATTATAAAATCTCTCTATAAATAATTGCATGCCTGTTTATTTTTTATACAAAAATATAAACATTATGGCTAAATATTAATTATGCAATTTAAAATAAACTAATAAATAACAAAGCTATGCTGATTTTATTCAGCAAAATGAATATTAGAGAGAGACGCTATAATGCACCGCACCAGTAGTGTTCACTGGACAGGATAGCTGAAAGGAAAAGCCGATGTGTCGTTCTTTTTTGGGTCTTACTGAATTTAATGCTATTCACGCTAAGCATGATATCTCATTCATTTCATCGGATGGACATCCACCCAAGTTACTCCGAATCCTCATATAAGTGATATTAACGAGCTACTTTTACCACGCCAAATTTATTAAGTCAATGAATATAAACACATTTCCAAATTGCATATTAAGTGAATAATTATGCACTTAATATATTGTAAGCCCTTATTTGTTCAAAAATAAGCGAATAACCAACCATATAAAACTCACTAAATAACCGAATTTTTTATCGATAAAAATAAATTTTTCACTGTTATATTTTGTCAAGAAACACCTGTTACCACACATACGTGTAGTGACTTATTCAGTAGTTAGCTTACTTATTATATTTTGAATTGGTGCAGGTATTGTCAAAAACTGCTAATACCCGATACATTTTTCCAACGAACATGGGTAAAAGTAGTCCTATATGAGTATTCCGATTTGTTTTACGTCAAAGAACGTTTCATCTACTCCTCCTTAAGGCGAATGTTCACTAAGCCCCTAGAGAACCATTCAAAAAAAGTATTCAAGCTCAATAAGTTCTAGCTTCACTATTTATCAATAGGTTAGCATTGACACCGAATGTGAACAGGCATCTTATATTCGCTTCATGTTTTATCTATATTGTCATACATCAAGATGGCATTGACTGCATAGACAGGAAAAGCCTACTATCCTAGTTATGGTGTTTATCAGAATTCTAGAGATAGCCTCATTTATCACCCATATGAAGCTCGAATTATTTTGGGTATATGCTTAAAGAGAAATAAATGGATACCTTTAACCTCACTTCAAACAGTTTTCAAAACGATGAAAACGCCACACCATTACCTTACGATGTGATATCGATACAATCACAAGTTGTTTACGGTAGCGTTGGCAACAGTATTGCAGTTCCAGCGCTGATGAAACAAGGATTAAGAGTCGCAGCCGTCCCGACTGTAATTCTAAGCAATACACCACATTACTCGACATGTCATGGCGGTGAATTACCTGGGGAGCGGTTTCGTGGTTATTTAAATGGATTAATCGAGCGTGATTGTCTCAATAATGTACGAGCCATCCTGACAGGTTATCTAGGGTCTAAAGATAAAGCGCATGATCTTGCTCAATGGTTATCGGTAGTTCGCAGTTTACACCCTTTTATACCCATAATTGTCGACCCCGTCATGGGTGATGAAGATAGTGGTTTTTATATACCGCCAGAAATAGCGGCAGTCTACCGTGATTACGTTATTCCTTTAGCCACTGGTATCATTCCCAACAAATTCGAATTATCAATACTAAGTGGTCAAGAAATAAATACGCTTGACGATGCAACTACCGCCGCTCGCTTATTATTAAAAGGCAACACTCAGTGGGTTATTATTACTAGCGCATTTCAGCCCGATGAAAACAGTATTGAAGTTGTTTGTGTCACAAAAGATGATGTCGCCGTTATACGCCACAAACGTTACCCTGTAACACCTAAAGGCACTGGAGATTTATTTGGTGCAGAATTAACAGCTCAGCTATTAGCAGGACTGTCTGTCCCCGATGCAGCCAAAATGGCCTGTTTACGTATAGAGCAAGGCATTATTCATATGGCAGCTACCGGCCGTAGTGAATTGGTCCTTTAAACATAAAAAAAGCCAGTTGACTAACTCAAGCAACTGGCAATTCCATTTTATGATATTAAAGATTACTCAAATTCGTTCCATGAGCGGCCATCACGTGTGATCATCGCAACAGAAGCAATAGGCCCCCAAGTTCCGGCTTGGTATGGCTTAGGTGATTCATTATCCATTGCCCAAGCATCCATGATGGAATCAACAAATTTCCACGCTTCTTCAACTTCATCACGGCGTACAAATAGCGCTTGAATACCGCGCATTGCTTCAAGCAATAAGCGCTCATAAGCATCTGCTAAGTGGGTTTGATTAAAGGTTTCAGAGAAACTTAAATCCAACTTAGTGGTTTGCAAGCGGTGTTTATGATCCAAGCCCGGAGCCTTGTTCATGATCTCAATATCAATCCCTTCATCTGGTTGTAGACGAATGGTCAATTTATTTTGTGGTAATTCTTGATAACTTTCAGAGAAAATATTCAACGCAGGTTTTTTAAAGTAAACCACTATCTCTGAGCATTTAGCGGGTAATCGTTTACCTGTACGTAAGTAAAAAGGAACCCCTGCCCAGCGCCAATCATCTATATCTACACGAAGTGCAACAAATGTTTCTGTCGAGCTTTGTTTATTCGCGCCTTCTTCTTCCAGATAGCCTGGAACTTTATTCCCTTGTACAAATCCGGCAGTGTATTGACCACGAACCGCTTTTTCACGAACATTGGTATGATCAATTCGTCGTAATGAACGTAAGACCTTCACTTTTTCATCACGAATACGGTCTGAGGTTAAATCTGCAGGTGGTGACATGGCAACCATGGTTAAGATTTGTAATAAATGGTTTTGCACCATATCACGCATCTGACCTGCTTGATCAAAATATCCCCAACGACCTTCGATGCCTACTTCTTCAGCAACAGTAATTTGGACGTGATCGATAGTTCGATTATCCCAATTATTGATAAACAGTGAGTTTGCAAATCGCAATGCTAGCAGATTTAAAACTGTTTCTTTACCGAGATAATGGTCAATACGATAGACCTGAGTTTCATCAAAATATTTTGCAACTTCATTATTTATTTCTTGTGATGATGCTAAATCTGTCCCTAATGGTTTTTCCATGACAACACGGTTTGGCTGTTTGTTAAGACCCGCATGAGCAAGCCCTTGGCACACAGAACCAAACGTATTCGGTGGCATAGCAAAATAATGAATAGCAGGTTGACCATCTTGTTTAAGCATTTCAGCTAAAAGGTCAAAACTTTCAGTTTGATTAACATCCAGATTACAGAAATCTAAACGTGCACTCAGCTTCTCCCAGAGCGCAGCATCAAGGTCTTCTTTCAAAAATTCGTTGAATGCTTTTTGAACAAATTCAATATAATCACTCTGACTCCACTGTGCACGACCTACGCCGATAATTCGTGTATCTGGGTGCAGGTAACCTGCTTTCTCCAACTGGTAAAGGGATGGAAGCAACTTACGCCGTGCGAGGTCTCCTTTGGTGCCGAAAATAATCAAATCACAGGCTTGAGCAGCATTATTTACCGCCATATTGGTTCTCCTCAATTTGCGGAATTTATTGTAATTTTGTTACAAAATTAGCCAGATGTTCCGTTAATGTACTCTTTTGCAAGTGTTCAGTAAATATTGATGATACTAATCACTGCCCTTATGGTGAAAAAAACAGCAAGTACAAATTATCAAACAGTCACTGAATGGTGACAGCATCTGTAACTAAATTACAAAACCGTAAATGAAATTACTGTTCTGAAAATTAGATACAGGTCATAGTTTCGTAAAAATTTCACTACAAACGCATATCATTCAGATAGGTTAGCCGTAACACATAGTATATTTCTACTTAATACACTCTGCCTTTAAAAACGATAATCAATAAGACATAGAATATCCTTATGGCAGAAAAATTTCTCCTTTCGATGAAATAGGCACTTTCGTTATATGAATATTTTAGAGCAAATGAATAGTAGTCTTGATTTTTTAAGTAAATCAGAAAAGAAAGTTGCCGAAGTCATCTTAGGTATGCCACAACGCGCTATTCATCTTAGCATTGCGACACTCGCTCAACTGGCTAATGTAAGTGAACCTACTGTTAACCGTTTTTGCCGTAAAATGGATACCAAAGGGTTCCCAGATTTCAAACTTCGCTTGGCGCAAAACTTGGCAAATGGCACCCCCTATGTCAACCGTAATGTTGAAGAAAGTGATACTGTTAATACTTATACGCATAAAATTTTCGAATCTGCCATGGCTGGATTAGATAATGTCAAACATACTTTAGATATTACGGCTATCAATCGTGCTGTTGATCTGCTAACCCAAGCCCGAAAAATTGTTTTTTTTGGATTTGGAGCCTCTGCAGCTGTAGCACACGATGCCATGAATAAATTTTTCCGTTTTAATATTCCCGTCATTTACTTTGATGATATTGTTATGCAACGCATGTGCTGTATTAATAGTAGTGAAGGCGATGTCATTGTTTTGATATCACACACTGGAAGAACCAAAGCCTTAGTCGATATGGCTCGACTCGCTCGTGAAAATGATGCAACAGTTATTGCTATCACCTCAGAAAACTCCCCTCTAGCCCAATCAGCGACTCTTTCTATTATTATTGATGTTCCAGAAGATACGGATGTGTATATGCCGATGGTATCAAGATTAGCTCAATTAACAGTCATTGATGTCCTGACAACAGGTTTTACGTTAAGAAGAGGCGAAAAATTTAGAGATAACTTGAAACGGGTCAAAGAAGCATTACGCGATTCGCGGTTTGATAGTTTGTAGAATAAAAAAATTCTTTGCATATTCAGGCTTTAATACTTTTACAGACCTGATAGCATAAAACAATTACCCGTATATAATAGCGAGCTGACTCAGCGTTACTCTCTTTGAGCATATAAAATCTCGAGTACACAAAATAATTCGAGTTGAGTTTAGAGAGAAGTGAGGCAATCCTAAAGAGCATACACAAAGTATGTGACTCGGGTAGCTGAGAGTAGCTAACACAGCTGTAATTTGAAGTATGACGGGTTATTCGACACCACCACTACAAGTCAACGGAGTAATACATGACTAGACGGCTTAGAAGAACTAAAATTGTTACTACCCTAGGTCCAGCTACCGATCGTGATAATAACCTTGAAAAGATTATCAACGCCGGTGCCAATGTTGTACGCCTCAATTTTTCTCACGGAACTCCAGAAGACCACATTCTACGTGCTAATAAAGTACGTGAAATCGCCGCTCGTTTAGGTCGCCATGTTGCGATCCTCGGCGATTTACAAGGGCCTAAAATCCGCGTCTCTACATTCAAAGATGGGAAAGTATTCTTAAATGTTGGTGATAAATTTACGCTTGATGCCACACTTGGGAAAGGCGAAGGTGACCAACAAAAAGTCGGTATTGACTACAAAGGATTACCTGCTGACGTTGTACCTGGCGACATTTTGTTGCTTGATGATGGTCGTGTACAACTGAAAGTTCGTGAAGTTCAAGGATTACAAGTTTTCACAGAGGTTACAGTTGGTGGTCAACTGTCAAATAATAAAGGCATCAACAAACTTGGTGGGGGCCTATCAGCTGAAGCGCTCACAGATAAAGATAAACAAGATATTATTACGGCTGCTAAGATTAATGTTGATTATTTGGCGGTATCCTTCCCTCGTTCAGGTGAAGATTTGAATTATGCGCGTCGTTTAGCACGTGATGCAGGCTGTGAGTGTCAAATTGTTGCCAAAGTAGAACGCGCAGAAGCTGTTGCAACTGATGAGGTTATGGATGAAGTTATTCTTGCGTCTGATGTCGTTATGGTTGCCCGCGGTGATTTAGGTGTTGAAATTGGTGATCCTGAGTTAGTCGCTGTTCAGAAAAAATTGATCCGTCGTTCCCGTCAATTGAACCGTGTCGTGATCACGGCAACACAGATGATGGAATCAATGATCACGAGTCCAATGCCAACACGTGCAGAAGTTATGGATGTGGCAAACGCAGTTCTTGATGGTACTGATGCTGTGATGCTTTCAGCGGAAACAGCTGCTGGCCAATATCCAGCTGAAACTGTCGCAGCAATGGCTCAAGTATGTTTAGGCGCAGAAAAGATGCCAGGTCTAAATGTTTCTAAACACCGTTTAGATGCAGAATTTGATAGCCCTGAAGATGCTATTGCAATGTCTACTATGTATGCAGCCAATCACCTCAAAGGCGTTAAAGCAATTATTGCGATGACAGAGTCTGGTCGTACTGCACGTATGATGTCCCGTATCAGCTCAGGCTTGCCAATTTTCGCCATGTCACGCCATGAAAAAACATTGAACCAAGCGTCTCTTTATCGTGGTGTTACGCCTGTATTCTGCAGCACACATACAGATGGTATCGCGGCAGCCAATGAAGCAGTCACTCGCCTTCGTGATAATGGCTACTTGATGACAGGAGATCTGGTTCTTGTGACTCAAGGTGACCTAATGGGAACGATTGGTAGCACCAATACTTGCCGTATTTTAGAAGTTGAGTAATCAAGCTACTTAACTAAAAAAACATATAAAATGAGGGAGCGATAATCGCTCCTTTTTTGTTATATTGAATCTGCTCTGCAACTATTGGTGAATAAATGAACCTATTTTTGGGGCAGTTCAATTGGCCGAGAGTTTACGGCGTTTTTCTCTAAAGGCGATATTAACTTAGCTGGTTCTTTTTCCAGTCAAGATATGCTTCACCAATAACAAGCGCTATCTTATCATAATTTTCCCATGTATTTTCAACATGATAAAAGGATGATAGTCCTTGAGCTAGCACGCTTTCATAATCATCAAAAAAGCCACCTTCTTCTGCTTGAAAATAAAATTCCGTGAATTCAAAACCGTCTTTATTCACATTTTCATCAGTAAATTTCTCATCACACATGGTAATTAAAAATTCACGTCCATTCATTTTACGCTCACGAACCGCAGCTAATTCATCAATTGATCCCTCAAGATGAAACTCCCCAACTAAGCCCGCGTTAATAAGCCAAGTAAGATAAAAACCAATATGTGTGCCGCTATTTTCATTAGGGAGTTCTTCTGGATAATCACCGTTTATAGTGCCAATCCATTCTGTCAAATGCCATTATAGACCTTGCTATCAGGTTAACTTATATGAATATATATCCAACGTCATTCTAATCGTATGTTGGGATCAAACGAAATGCTTATTGATGGCATGATTAAAATTTCTTTTAATGAAAAAATGCATCTCATGATAATACTGAGATGCATTTCTTTGGAATTACTTTTGAACGATCAGTTAGCTTACGCTATAAGTCTTTACGCTGATAGGGTTCTATCTCATCAGCCTTTCTTGTTTTCAATAACTTAAGTATCCAAGTGTATTGTTCTGGATTTGGCTCAACAAGGTATTCAAGTTCTTCATTCATTCTTCGCGCGATATACTCATCATCTTTACCGTCAATATCATCCATAGGCTCACGAATATAGATATGCAATTGATGTGTATGGTGATCATATACAGGGAATAACGGCACTATTTTGGCTTTACAGACCTTCATTAAGCGTCCAACAGCTGGAAGGGTTGCTTTATATGTGCCAAAAAAATCCACAAACTCACTGTGTTCCTCACCATGATCTTGATCCGGTAAATAAAAACCCCAGTAGCCTTGCCGTACTGATGTAATAAATGGTTTGATCCCCGCATCTCGTGAATGTAAACGCCCACCAAAGTGATAGCGCGCTTTATTCCATAAAAAATCTGCTACCGGATTTTTTTGATGATGGAACATAGCCGCCATTTTAAGCCCTCTCGCCGCGAGTAACATAGCAGGGACATCTACAGCCCAACCGTGAGGAACCATAAAAATAACATTACTTCCCTGCTGTTTTAGACGTTCAATAATCTCTTCATTGTGCCAATGAGTTCTCGCTAAGGTTTTATCTGCCCCACGGAGACATAGCTCAGCAAGCATGACAAATGACTGTGGCGCCGTTTCAAACATTTTATCAATTAATTGCTCTCTCTCTTGTTCTGTTAAATTAGGAAAACAATACAATAGATTTATCTTTGCGCGGCGACGGGCACTTTTAGCCAACTTACCAACCCATTTACCCACTTTAGCAAGGACTGGGTCTCTAACTTTAACAGGAATATAGGCTAAAGCAGCGAACACACCAGCACCAATCCAAACCCCCCAATATTTAGGGTGCAAATAGGATTTATGAAAGGTTGGAACATAGCCTAATTTACTGTCGGTATCTGTATCTTTATTCATAGTGTACCTAAAAGAACAATTTGCGCTCTTTTATAGCTTAAAATGATAATAAGTGGAAGCTTTACCAAGAAAGCTGGCAGGTGCTACCACCTGCCAGTAATGAAATTGTTAATTAATTTTCAGCTGTGATTTGGTTTCTTTCACCATCGCCAGATATTCTTTACGCTCTTTACCTGTTAAGCCACCAGAGCTTGGTAATTTAACTGTTAATGGGTTAACTGCTTGTTGGTTAATCCACATTTCAAAGTGAAGGTGTGGGCCTGTTGAACGCCCTGTATTACCTGACAGCGCGATACGATCACCACGTTTTACCTTTTGGCCTGGCTTAACTAAAAGTTGACGCAAATGCATATAGCGGGTTGTGTATTGACGACCATGGCGGATCGCAATAAAGTTCCCCGCGGCTCCACTATATTTAGAGACAATAACTTCACCATCACCAACAGCAAGCACTGGGGTACCTACCGGCATTGCAAAATCTACACCCTTATGAGGTGCAACTCGGCCTGTAACTGGATTGACTCTACGTGGATTAAATTGCGATGAAACTCTAAATTGCTTCGCTGTCGGGAAACGTAAAAAACCGCGCTCTAAACCATTACCTTCACTATCATAGTAACGGCCATCTTCAGCACGGAATGCATAGTAGTTTTTACCGTTGCTTTGTAAACGCACACCGACTAATTGACTTTGCTCACTTCGACCATTAAGCATTTCACGACTCATTAATACTGTAAATTTGTCGCCTTTCTTCAATCTACGAAAATCAATTTGCCATTGTAGCGCTTTGATCACTTCACGACCTTCGTTACGGGTTAAACCTGCTTGGGATGCGCTTAGCGCAAAACTACCATTGATCACCCCAGGAAAGACAGTATTTTCCCATTCTCCAGTACGAATATCTTTTGTTTCTTCAAATTTATTAGTATCACCAACTCGAGTATAAACACGTGTTTCGCGACGAGATATTTCCCACGTTAATGATTTGAGCTCGCCTTGTTCGGTGAGGCTCCAATTCAGCGTTTGACCAATTTTTAAATTACGTAAAGTTTTGTGCTGATTAGCAAGAGTCGCAACATCACCAGATTCGATGCCAAATTGCGTTAAAATACTCGAAAGATTATCACCACTGGCAACAACATATTCATGAGGAATAGGCGAACCATCCGCTTCACCTTCTGGACTATCAGCATCGCTATCTGCGACACCCTCATCGGATAATTGGTCACTGCTATCTTGAATAATGTCATCTGTTGCATCAGCTATAGGAGCAAATGTAAGAGGAATAACTGTATCGACAGAATTTTCGGTATCTGAGCTAGTTGTTGTGGGTAAATGAGCGGGTCGCCAAATTGTGACGACCAGCGTTGCTGCTGTTAATGTCCCTAACATTATTTTATGGGACTTAGACAGGCTACCGTAAACCTGTGCAAGCCCCTTAACCATTTGCTGCACTAAACAATTCCTTCATATTTTAATTCAGGCAGCTCGCATATTGATTCGACAGTTGTGTTAAAAACTGCATATAGCTATCTGGTCCTATTTCCAGCCCACTACCAAGTGGATCGAGAGTACCCATTTTGACTCCCGTATTCTTTGCTACGCTCTCTATAACGGTCGGCCTGAATTGTGGTTCAGCAAAAACACATTCTGCTTTATGCTGAACCAATTGAGTTCGTATTTGATGTAATTTCTGAGCACCAGGCTGTATTTCTGGGTTTATCGTAAAATGCCCCAAAGGAGCCAATTGATAGTGTTTTTCAAAGTAGCCGTAAGCATCGTGAAAAACAAAATAGCCCTTGTTTTTGACTGGTGCCAAAATATTAACAATATTCTTATCATTTTGCGTCATTTTTTCATTGAATTTACGTAGGTTTACGTCCAGTTTTTCTTTCTGGTCAGGATAAAGCACTACTAAACGCTCATGAATGTCTAACGCAGCTTTTTTTGCTATCTCTGGTGACAACCAGATATGCATATTATACTCACCATGATGATGATGTTCGTGATCATCATCATGATTAGCTTCATCGGCATGATTATGACCATGTTCATCCTCTTCTTTACCGGTCATCAGTAACGGTTTGATATTTGCCTGCTCAGCTAACGCTAGACGTTTATCCGGCGGTAATGCCTTGAGTGGCTTATCTAAAAACATTTCCATGTCAGGCCCAACCCAAACAAATAGATCTGCCTGTTTAATTTTTTTCAAATCAGAAGGTTTAAGTGCATAATCATGAGGAGATGAACCATCAGGCAACAAAACTTGAGTACCGGTCACACCATCTGCGATACCCGCTGCAATAAAGGCTAGTGGGCGAATAGATGTCACAACATCTGCATTAGCAACTGATACCATGCTTGAGCTGATCACTGATGCTGCCACAGCTGCAAAAAAAAATTTCTGAGCATTGAATTTAGATTTATGTATCATTGACGTCTTTTTCCGTGATTTTAACTTTGAAATGTTATAATATAACACAACATAAATTCTGCAAGATGTTTTTCATATGCAACCATTACTGAATTTAAATAAAATTTCTGTTTCTTTTGGTGAGAAACTTGTCCTCAGAGACGTCACTTTTGACCTAAATAAAGGCGATATCGTGACTCTTTTAGGCCCCAATGGTGCAGGTAAATCAACTATCGTCCGTGTAGTATTGGGCCTTTTAACACCTACTTCTGGAACTGTTGAACGCCTGCCTTCACTATCCATTGGCTATGTACCACAAAAATTGCACTTAGATAGCACGCTACCGTTAACCGTTAAGCGGTTTTTAATGCTAAAACCGGGTGTTCGTACCGAGCAATTATTACCAGCTCTAGAGCGAGTTAAAGCGACTCACTTGCTTGGGCAACCTATGCAAAAATTGTCTGGTGGAGAAACACAGCGTGTGTTACTTGCACGAGCATTACTCAACAAACCGGACCTACTAGTGCTTGATGAGCCAGCTCAAGGAGTTGATATTACTGGGCAAGTCGCTCTTTATGACTTGATTAATCAATTACGCACTGAACTCGGTTGTGCCGTATTAATGGTCTCCCATGATCTTCATTTAGTCATGGCGAAAACAGATAAAGTGCTGTGCATTAACGGCCATATTTGCTGTTCTGGAACACCTGACGTGGTGTCAAATCATCCTGAATTTGTAGCGATGTTTGGATACCGTGGCGCATCACAATTGGGTGTTTATCGCCATCACCACAATCACCAACACGATTTAGAAGGTAACGTTGTGACAACTCATACACATAGCAAGGAATGTCAACATGATTGAGTTGCTGTTACCTGGTTGGATAGCAGGTACATTATTAGCTATTGCGGCAGGTCCACTAGGGTCATTTGTTGTGTGGCGTCGAATGTCCTATTTTGGTGATACTCTCGCGCATGCTTCGCTATTAGGCGTTGCCTTCGGTTTACTGCTCAATATCAATCCCTTCTATGCCGTAATCACAGTGACTTTACTGTTAGCTATAATTTTAGTTTGGCTAGAGCGGAGACCTCAGCTGGCTGTTGATACCTTATTAGGCATCATGGCTCATAGTTCGCTATCGCTAGGTTTAGTTGTAGTCAGTTTAATGGCTAATGTACGCGTTGATTTAATGGCCTATCTTTTTGGTGACCTACTTTCTGTGTCTTACGAAGATATCATCACCATTTTAATTGGTGTCATTGTTGTCTGTGGTTTATTGGTTTGGCGCTGGAGAGCACTTCTTTCGATGACAGTTAACCAAGAATTAGCCTTTGTAGACGGCATTAATATTCAACGTTTACGCTTATTACTGATGTTAGTAACAGCGTTAACGATTGGTATTGCAATGAAATTTGTTGGCGCTTTAATCATTACTTCTCTACTGATTATTCCTGCCGCAACTGCTCGGCGTTTTTCTAGAACTCCAGAGCAAATGGCATTCATTGCTATATTGATTGGTATGTTATCTGTGACAGGTGGGTTAACGTTCTCTGCGTTTTACGATACCCCAGCAGGCCCTTCTGTTGTATTAACGGCTTCAGTGCTATTTGTTTTTAGCTTATTTATGAAAGCAAAAAACTAGCCCTTATCAAACAGTATCTAACCGCCCTACACTGTTTAGGGCGGTTTACATTCAATTATAATTAAAACACGCACCTTCTTATCCACGCATCAATTAAATAAATCGCTTATCTTTACTATTAAGCAACTTGTCTACTCTACGTAAAAATTCGAATACGGATTAAATTTCTTTTGGTGTTAAACCAAAATGTAAATAGGCTCGCGCTGTAGCCATTCGGCCACGAGGAGTTCGTTGAATAAAGCCTTGCTGAATCAAATAAGGCTCTAAAACATCTTCAATCGTTTCCCGCTCTTCACCAATTGCGGCTGCAAGGTTATCCACACCAACAGGTCCACCCATAAACTTATCTATGATCGCAACAAGTAATTTGCGGTCTAGATAATCAAAACCTGCGGCATCGACATTCAGCATGTCCAGAGCTTGATTGGCAATCAGTTCATCTATTGAGCCATTGCCTTTAACCTGCGCAAAGTCACGCACTCGGCGTAATAAGCGGTTAGTGATCCGTGGCGTACCGCGTGAACGCATAGCAACTTGACGAGCACCTTCTTCACTAATTTCAAGCCCCATGTATTTGGCACTGCGCTTCACTATGTATTGAAGATCTTCTACTTGATAAAATTCAAGACGTTGTACAATACCAAAACGGTCACGCAGAGGTGAAGTTAACGAACCCGCTCGAGTTGTAGCACCAATCAAGGTAAAAGGAGGCAAGTCAATTTTGATTGAACGCGCCGCTGGCCCTTCACCAATCATTATATCGAGTTGGTAATCTTCCATTGCTGGATAGAGGATCTCTTCAACAACAGGAGATAACCGATGTATTTCATCGATAAACAGCACATCATGTGGCTCTAAGTTAGTCAGCATGGCGGCTAAATCACCGGCTTTTTCGAGCACAGGTCCTGAAGTCGTGCGTAAACTCACGCCCATTTCATTTGCAACAACACCAGCAAGGGTTGTTTTACCTAATCCTGGAGGACCAAAAATTAACAGATGATCAAGGGCTTCACCACGTAATTTGGCCGCTCGAATAAAGATTTCCATCTGCTCTTTAACTTGCGGTTGTCCGATATACTCATTGAGTAATTTCGGGCGGATCGCACGATCAATCGCTTCTTCTTCATCATGAATTACTTCGGCAGAAATTAAGCGATCAGCTTCAATCATCGTTATATTCTCTCAATCAGACTGCAGCACGTAAGGCATCACGGATCAATGTCTCGCAATCACTACCCGGTTTAGCAACTTTACTTACCATACGGCTAGCTTCTTGTAACTTATAGCCCAATGATACCAGCGCAGTTGCTGCTTCAGCTTCGATATCTGCACTACTTGGAGCTTTACTGTTCACATCAGGTAATGTGATATCGCTATTTTGATTAAACAGATCGCCATTTAAACCTTTAAAGCGGTCTTTCATTTCGACTACTAAACGCTCTGCTGTTTTCTTACCGATACCCGGCAGTTTAACTAGAGAAGCAATCGCTTCTTTTTCGATAGCAGAAACAAACTGCTGAGCAGACATACCGGATAATATTGCCAATGCCAATTTAGGGCCAACACCATTAACTTTAATCAGCTCTTTAAACAATGCACGCTCTTGTTTGTCATTAAAACCATATAGCAATTGAGCATCTTCACGCACGACAAAATGGGTGAAAACAATGGCTTCTTGACCGATTTCAGGTAATTCATAAAAACAGGTCATAGGCATATGAACTTCATAACCAACACCATGCAGTTCTAACAAAACTATCGGAGGTTGTTTTTCTAATACAATGCCACGTAAACGACCAATCACGATGAAATCCTCAATTTATTTTCTTAATAGCGCTGTTTATACCATAAAAAAGGCTGGATGCATATCCAGCTACTATCTTAATCGACCACGAGCTAATACTAATCGTGGATCACCAACCCTCAATAGATTTTGATTAAAATGGCAATGGGTGATGGCTATCGCTAAAGCATCCGCGGCGTCAGATTGTGGATTAGCAGAGAGCTTCAAAATAGATTTCACCATATGTTGAACTTGGCTTTTCTCTGCTGCGCCAGTACCCACAACCGTCTGTTTAACTTGTCTTGCAGCATATTCAAACACCGGTATATTTTGATTCACACCTGCAACTATTGCAACACCGCGAGCTTGACCGAGTTTAAGTGCAGAATCAGGATTTTTCGCCATGAACACCTGTTCAATAGCAAAAACATCGGGTTGATACTGAGTGATAATTTCCGAGACTCCCGCATAAATACGTTTCAGGCGGCTTGGCAAATCATCAACCTGTGTGCGAATGCAACCACTCCCCAGATACAAGAGTTGTCTACCCTGCTGGCGAATAACACCGTAGCCCGTCACTCTAGAGCCGGGATCTATACCTAAAATAATCGCCATATCACAGCCTATTTTTATCCTTTATTACTTTTAACATCATCTTATCTGTATCTATTAGACACTACAACACTCGCGACTAAGCAGGATGATCTTGAAATGGGAATAAAAGAAGAAAACAGAAAAATCGATACAAATAAAAACAATTTTACAAAGGAGTACGTTTATAACTATGGACATGAAATACGAACTTGCATTACTCCTGTATAGATTCCAGCTTTAGTTGATGATGTGACTTGGTCAATCTTAATTGAGTATTCATGCAATTTTCCAGACCAACCTTTTAACGTATCATTCCACGGCATATCTGCTATTGAATACGTTATATAATCCTGATTGCTATTTCGCAAAACTCCTTTTTTTTCTTTATTTTGTCCTGGTATAAACGACAGCGTTCCATTACCGGATATATTTGACGTAATTTTTACCAAAGGAATAGATTCACGGGGGTAAATGTCAGGAATTTTAGGCGATGTTGCAACATCCACAGAACATTTTTGACTATCTATACTCACCTTATGCTTATGTAATTTCCCTTTTCCTGTTGGGCTCGTTCTCGTAAATTGAGTTTCAACAGTACCCACTATCGGTAAACCACAACGATTTGTTACAACAACATCATACCTAAAGTTACCTGCGTATTTATGATTCATCGCGTGGCCCCCCCATCCCTCAATAGATATCATCTCATTTGATCCTACTTTGCCTTTTACGGTCAAACACTTGGGATCAAAAGAGCCACCGCCATCAGGTTTAAAATTAATCGTAAATTTTCTAGGATAAAACATTAAATTTTCCGTATACCCTACAGGTTGCTCTCCCTTACTGATCGCTTCTATTAGTAAAGCCTGAGATTGATTTAACATTAAAACAAGTAATAAAACTCCATAGGCAATACTACAGGATATATATTTACAAACTCTCATTGATACTCTCAGTCCTAATCTGTTTAAAAAAAGTGCCCAAAAATTGTAACAAGGCAGACATTACAACCATACAATGCACCGTAAATCATGTAGTTGTACTTTTTTTGTCGTGAGACTATAGAGGATAATTAAGGAAATGTTTCTGAGGTAGTGAATTTTTTTGATTTGTTATGATATGGAGTAAAAAGTAGGCGTTAGAGAAAGCAGACTGTAATCAGCCCGCTTTCTCTACGCGAGTTTTATCTCATTAAAGCTGCTCAGCAACTTCGTCAGAGATATCACCATTATGATAGACTTCCTGAACATCGTCAGAATCTTCTAACATATCAATGAGACGCAATAATTTCGGTGCAGTTTCTACATCCAATTCTGCTTTTGTTGATGGGATCATAGAAACTTCTGCGCCTTCACAGGTGAAGCCAGCAGCATCAAGTGCATCTTTCACTTCACCAAAAGTTTCTAGTGTTGTGTAGACGTCGATAGCGCCATCATCATAAGTTTCGACATCATCAGCACCCGCTTCTAAAGCGGCTTCCATCAGTGCATCTTCATCAACACCCGGTGCATAGGTAATCACACCACGTTTGGTAAATAGATAAGAAACTGAACCATCAGTGCCTAAGTTACCGCCTGTTTTAGTGAAAGCGTGGCGAACTTCAGACACAGTACGATTACGGTTATCGCTCAAGCATTCAACCATAACAGCTGTGCCGCCTGGACCGTAACCTTCGTAAATAATAGTTTCCATATTATCGTTATCATCATTACCCACACCGCGTGCAATCGCGCGATTTAAGGTGTCACGAGTCATGTTGTTCGATAATGCTTTATCCACAGCAGCACGCAAACGCGGGTTAGTCGCGGTATCACCGCCACCTAAACGCGCAGCTGTAACTAGCTCACGGATAATTTTAGTAAAAATCTTACCACGTTTGGCATCTTGTGCCGCTTTGCGGTGTTTAGTGTTGGCCCACTTACTATGACCTGCCATGAAATATCTCCAAAAACGTCAATAAAAAAATTAAACAGCAAATTCTAAAATAGCCTGACTATTACTCCACGATTTTGTCAGAGCTGCGGCCTTATTTGGGGCAACCCAACAAAACTCAGCGTGTTCAGTCAATGTTGGTACCAATTCTTGGCTTAGCACCATTTTAAACCAATGTTCTTTGCAATGCGTGACATCCGGTGCATAACGGTGCCTAAAATGAGCAAAAATTTCAAAAATCACTTCACGTGACAAATCATATAATTGACTTTCTTGCACCGTGAAGCCCGTTTCTTCTTGGACTTCACGCATTGCAGTTTCAAACGCACTTTCATTAAGTTCCAGACTTCCGGTAACAGATTGCCAAAAGTCTGGGTCATCTTTACGCCGCAGCATAAGTACGTTACCGCTATTTTCAGCGACAATGATGACTAAAACTGATTCAGGGCGCTTCAAGTTACTCATCTATCATTAATTACGCTTGTTCATCTTTTGCGACAACCGCGATTGCTAGCTCAGTTAACGAATCTTGATTCGCATAACTCGGTGCATTGGTCATCAGACATGCTGCAGCTGTTGTTTTAGGGAACGCAATAACATCACGAATGTTATCCGTTCCAGTTAACAACATAACCAAGCGGTCAAGACCAAAAGCTAATCCAGCATGTGGCGGTGTGCCGTATTTTAATGCATCAAGTAAGAAGCCAAATTTTTCGCGTTGTTCTTCTTCATTAATACCGAGAATACTAAACACTGTTTGTTGCATTTCGCTACGGTGAATACGCACTGAACCACCACCAACCTCATAGCCATTGATGACCATGTCATAAGCATTCGCTACTGCGTCTTCAGGTTTACTTGCTAAGTCTTCAGGTGAGAAGTCACGCGGTGAAGTAAATGGATGGTGCATCGCACTCAAGCCACCTTCACCATTTTCTTCAAACATAGGGAAGTCAATAACCCACAATGGCTGCCAGCTATTTAAGTTTGTCAGTTCGAAGTCACGACCTACTTTAAGACGTAAGGCGCCCATTGAATCAGTGACGATATTTTTAGCACCGGCACCAAACAGAATAATATCGCCATCTGCAGCGCCTGTTCTTTCTAATAGCTGGGTAATAATGTCTTCGCTCAAGAATTTAGCAACTGGGCTTTGAATACCTTCCAAACCTTTTGCAGATTCATTGACTTTCATCCACGCTAGGCCTTTCGCACCATAGATGCCGACAAATTGACCATACTCATCAATTTGCTTACGCGTCATTGCAGCGCCACTAGGAACTTTTAATGCAGCCACACGCCCTTTTGGATCATTAGCAGGACCTGCAAACACCGAAAATTCAACATCTTTCACGATATCAGCGACATCCACCAGCTCCATAGGGTTACGTAAGTCAGGTTTATCTGAACCGTAACGACGCATTGCTTCAGCAAATGTCATGATTGGGAAATCGCCTAAATCAACCCCTTTCACGTCCAACCATAGTTCACGGATCATGCGCTCCATAATTTCACGCACTTGTTCTGCGCTCATGAATGAAGTTTCAACGTCAATTTGGGTGAATTCAGGTTGACGATCAGCACGTAAGTCTTCATCGCGGAAACATTTGACGATTTGGTAGTAACGATCAAAACCAGACATCATCAACAACTGTTTAAATAGCTGTGGTGATTGAGGTAATGCATAGAACTTACCTTTATGAACACGGCTTGGAACTAAATAGTCACGAGCGCCTTCTGGAGTTGCTTTCGTCAGCATTGGAGTTTCAACATCAACGAAACCCTCGCTATCCATAAAGTTACGGACAAAGCTGGTAATTTTTGCACGGGTACGGAGGCGGTCTGACATTTCTGGGCGACGCAAGTCAAGGTAACGATATTTTAGGCGACGCTCTTCCGTATTCGTTTGATTACTATCAAGCGGTAATGGTTCTGATTTATTAAAGATATCAAGGCTTTCAGCAAAAAGTTCAATTTCACCCGTCGCCATATCTTTATTTTTTTGATTATCTGGGCGAGCACGCACCGTTCCTGTAATTTGAATACAGAATTCATTACGCAGTTCTGCGGCTTTTTCAAAGAGATCTTTGCGCTCAGGATCGAAAAAAACTTGTACGATCCCTTCACGGTCACGCATATCGATAAAAATCAATCCACCTAAATCACGACGGCGGTTTACCCATCCACAAAGAGTGACCTGTTGGCCTTCATGAGCAATGTTTAACTGCCCACAATAGTTAGTACGCATACAATATCCTTTTTACTCAGCTTGTAGTGCTTTGTTTGCTGCGGGAATTTGGCATTTTGCTGAACATTCAGAATGTCAAAAAGGCAGACATTATATAGGAAATTCTGTTGCACAAACAGTTACGTATTAGGTGGCAAAGCCTAATATTTTTGTTTTTAATCATATTTTCACCGATTAAAAGATAGCCAAAATAAACATAACGAGTACTGCGCAATGGTAAAATCAGAATTCATGATTAAGAATGATTTTAAGTGACTCTGCTGCGTATGTACATATAACGGCAAGGGTTTATTTCACCTGATTATCGTTGACTGTATAGCAAGCATACAAATTGAATCAATATTTCAAGTTAATAACTAAGATTGATGTGATCAAATTAACAAGGAAGCATACTTCCTACACTGAGATAATGTTTACGGTAACCACTGTTAGTCGTAGCTTCAAAGAGCCCAGTATAAATATTTTCTTATAGTTACCCTCTTTCAGAGTATAATGTTCATTGTTTTCATTTTTCTTGGATAATATTATTTACCCGCCTAACATCATATCTGCACTCCAGAATCTAAACTAAATATCATAAGGTAATACCAGTATATGTGCGCTAAAATCATTGATAAATTGGGTTTAATTACATTTTCAGAACGCAAAGTCGCTATGGTTCGCTCCCACAATAAAACCCTTTTTTATATTCCAGGTGGCAAACGTGAGGTTAATGAAACTGATGAACAAGCCTTATGTCGCGAAATTGATGAAGAGCTAACCTTGACCTTACACACCGATTCAATTGATTTTTATGGTGAATTTATCGGGCCAGCCGATGGTAAACAAGACGGAACTCAAGTCCGTATTCGCTGCTATTTATCTAATTTCGATGGTGATCCTAAACCTGCTGCAGAAATCGCGGAACTTGCGTGGTTAGACAGTAGTGATTTATCTCGCTGTTCTGCTACAGCGGCAATTATTATGCTACAGCTACAACGTGATGACTTAATTAATTAAACAAATATAGTATAGCTTCAAAATTTTTTAATTTTTAATTTGAATCCTTGCCGTTAAAAGGTTTTACTATTGTTAAGCATTACTAATATCTACACCTCTATTAATTCAAGATACCTTGAGGTGATAAACGTGGCTTTCACCATATGCATAGAATTAATAGTGCTGTGATGCAGTTAAGCACTTTATCTTATTCTAAACATACGCCGTACGGCTTGAACTATAATAGGCATATTGATATTCCACATAATTTTAATCATTTACTTAGTCAATTTGGTTAAGCAATGGAGTGAATAAATGGTTAGCTCTTTGTACGTTGTACTGGGTGCTTTGCTACTACTTAAGCTGTCTTTTAATGTTGTTAAGCTCAGATATCAATACCGAGTATCCCATGATGACGGTGGTTTTTATGAGCTACAAACAGCCATTCGTGTTCACGGTAACGCGATAGAATACATACCTATCGGTGTAATTTTATTACTATTTATGGAAATGAATGGTGCTCAAGTTTGGATGATTCATCTTTGTGGATTAATTCTGATTGCGGGACGTGGATTACACGCTTATGGCCTCAGAAATCATGATTCGTCATACAGACGCTCTGGCATGGCGGCTACTTATGCTTCAATGATATTGATGATCCTAGCTAATATTTACTACCTTCCATGGGTCCAAATTTTCTCCTTTAATCTTTAGTTTTTATCATCAATGCGGCACTTTTTGAGTGTCGTAAAACTTTTATTGGGCTTTTGATTGATTGATTTTCAGGTTACGCGCCTTTTCTGCTACAATCCGCAACTACTTTTTGTTATATATATACAGATCTTATGTCGAGTCAGGAATCCAAAAACAAAGACAGCCTTTTTTGCGCTCCGATTGCTAACTTAGGTGATTGGCAGTTTGATGAAAAAGTTGCCGAAGTCTTTCCCGATATGATCCAGCGCTCCGTGCCGGGTTATTCGAATATTATTGCTATGATTGGAATGTTAGCTGATCGCTTTGTGACTGAAAATAGTCATGTTTATGATCTTGGCTGCTCTTTAGGTGCTGCAACGCTCTCTATTCGGCGTAATATAACCGCAGCGAATTGCCAAATTATTGCGGTTGATAACTCATCTGCAATGGTTGAACGTTGTCGCCGCCATCTTGAGGTTTATAAAGCAGATACCCCTGTTGAGGTTATCGAAGGCGATATTCGCGATATCAACATTGAGAATGCCTCTATGGTCGTTCTTAATTTCACTTTGCAATTTCTTAACCCAAATGATCGCCAGCTGCTATTAAATAAAATATTTAACGGCCTTAAGCCTGGCGGTATTCTTGTATTATCCGAGAAATTTAATTTTGAAGATAAGGAAATTGGCGAGCTGTTGTTCAACATGCATCATGATTTTAAACGCGCTAATGGTTATAGCGAGCTTGAAATCAGCCAAAAGCGAAGCATGTTAGAAAATGTGATGTTAACAGACTCAGTTGAAACCCATAAATCACGTTTAAAGCAAGCCGGTTTCATGCATTGTGAAGTATGGTTCCAATGTTTTAATTTTGGTTCGTTACTGGCATTCAAAGAGGCTTTGTCATGATCGATTTTGGTCGTTTTTATCAGCAAATCGCGACTGGCCCTTTAAGCCATTGGCTCGATACTTTACCCGCTCAAATCAGTGAGTGGAAGAGCAACGAATTGCATGGTGGTTTTAAGTCATGGGGAAAAATGCTAGATAATTTACCTAGCATGACACCGACTCATTTAGATTTAAAAAGCAGTGTCTCTGCCTCACGAGATCCAGAACTCTCTGCTGGAGAAACTCGTCGCCTTAATAATATTCTCGAACAACTTAAACCTTGGCGCAAAGGACCGTTTTCACTTTATGGTGTCAATATCGATACCGAATGGCGATCTGATTGGAAATGGGATCGCGTTCTACCGCATATTTCACCTTTAAAAGGCCGACTTGTGCTTGATGTTGGCTGTGGCAGTGGTTACCACATGTGGCGGATGCTTGGCGAGGAAGCCTCATTTGTTGTTGGCATTGACCCTACTCAGCTATTTCTTTGTCAATTTGAAGCGGTCAGAAAACTATTAGGTGATGACCAACGGGCTCATTTGCTGCCTTTAGGTATTGAACAACTTCCTGGTCTCAATGCCTTTGATACTGTCTTTTCTATGGGTGTACTATATCACCGAAGATCTCCTCTTGATCACTTATGGCAGCTTAAAAATCAATTGGCTAGCGAAGGTGAACTGATCCTAGAAAGCCTTGTCATTGAAGGTGATGAGTTTCAGTGCTTAATCCCAGGTGAACGTTACGCTCAGATGCGAAATGTTTATTTTATCCCGTCAGCTAAAATGCTCAAAGTATGGCTAGAAAAATGTGGTTTTGTTGATGTTCGTATTGTTGACCAAGCTGTTACTACAATCGAAGAGCAACGCCGTACAGAATGGATGAAAACAGAGTCACTCGCGGAATTTTTAGACCCTAATGATCCAAGTAAAACGATTGAAGGTTATCCCGCGCCTCTTCGTGCCATTCTTGTCGCACGCAAACCATAAACAGTAAGGGTGGCAATAGCCACCCTTAAATTGCTGATATAGACTTAAAAGGCTTCTTGCCTATACACGGCTAAGCGGGTACTTTCTCAGTAATCGAAATAAAGTCTTTCATAGCTTCAACCGTCGGCCCATCCACACAATAATGAGTAAATTCATCATGTTCACTATTTGAGGCCATGGTGACACCCACTTTACGGTAGTTCATATTGGAAGGTACGGTTTTACCTGCCGAGCTATGCACTTCTGTCAGCCCTATCTCGATAAATTTGCTTAAATTCGCTAAGCGTACCCCCGCCCCTGCCATGATCACAGGGCCATCAATTTCTTGACTTTTTTCATGTAACTCTTTGAGCAACGGCAACCCTAACTCTGCATTTTGTTGCTGCCCTGAGGTAAGAATACGCGCAACGCCTAAGTTTTTTAGCTGCTCAAGTGCTAATAACGGGTTGATACACATATCAAATGCACGATGGAATGTAATATGCATTCCTTCTGCAATTTCCATTAATATCTTCATGCGGTCAAGATCAACGCGGCCTTCATTATCAAGGAGCCCGATCACAGCACCTGGAAATCCCATTTCCTTTATCATTTTTAAATCTTCACAAATCACTTCAAATTCATTCGTGTCATAGCAAAAATCACCACCACGAGGGCGAATGATTGGATGAACTGGAATATGAAGTTTTTCTTTTGCTAGTTTCAGATATCCATAACTTGGTGTTAGACCACCATCTGCTGCACCTGAACATAATTCAATGCGATACGCACCATACTCTTGAGCCACTTGTGCGCATTCAATACCGAAACAGCAAATTTCCAATTTTGCCATGACTACCTCCAAAGTGGGCGTTAACATATTATATGTAACGTCCTATTAATAACAATTAGTTACTATGTTATTCGTTAACATTAAATTAATGATGACACTAATTGCCAATCATTACCGGATTGATATCACACGACGAACAGTTTCTTCTGAGTTATTAGCAATAACGTTAATTACATCACTTAATTTTCGCTTTTTATAATCTCTTTAAGTGTAAATGAATGGTATTTAACTGTAATTATTCCGTTAGTTACTGCTAATGTTGGATTAGGCAATCTTTCTAACTGCCCTTTGGGTCGACTCATTTTTAGACTATATCCATCAGGAAGCGAATCAGGCAATAAGGCAATCGCGACATTCTCTAGCTGTTCTGGAGCAACATCAATAACCATTTCAACATGTTCCCATGTCTCTTGTGGATACGTTTTGCCTTTAGGGAAAGGTAACTCGATCACAAAGACCTCTTGCGAAGCCACAACGATTGGTTGTTTCAGTTCAAACACATATATAGGACGGTCATTTATTTCGTTATCAGACAGTAACTGTGCACATTGTGAGAGCCCTTCCCGCCAACGTTCAGCTGTACCAATATGATGACAACGTACTGATATATGATCAATGGGGAAGTCAGTCAATGAAATAGCCAACACTTTTGCCATTTGCGTTAGTTTTAACTCAAACTCAGGCAAAGAATCCCACAAATCTTGCAATTCGGGTACACGAAAAAATTCAATCATTTAAAATACTCGTTTTAATACAATTAAAGCCTCTCGACTCGTTATCAACATATTTGAACAACACTAAACAATTCAAATTACATGTGACAGACTGCTACGAGGTCCCGATGAGCAGAGAAGCTTCGTTGATTCAGATAGCTGGCGTAGCATGATATTAGCCACATACCCCATTCAACATGAAGTTTGATGGATATATGTGACAAACAAACCGCCCGACTGTAGCACGCCACCCTCAAAATATGTTATAAATCCTGCCGATTTTTCTCTTCTTTCTTTTAGTTCAGCGCTTGTGATGGCACAATGCGGTAACTATGTTCGTTATTTAAGGTAATCCGGTGAATATTCAGGCAATTCTTTCAGATAAAATCAGTGCTGCAATGCAGGCAGCGGGAGCCCCAGAAGGCAGCGATGCTCTTGTGCGTCAATCAGCAAAAGCTCAGTTTGGTGATTATCAAGCCAACGGTGTTATGGGTGCTGCTAAAAAAATAGGCATGAATCCCCGACAACTGGCCGAGCAAATTGTTAGCCATTTAGATCTTGAAGGTATTGCAAGTAAGGTAGAAATCGCGGGTCCCGGTTTCATCAATCTTTTTCTTGAACCTGGCTGGATCATCACGCAAGTAGAACAAGCGTTGGTCAGTGAGCGCCTTGGTTTATCTCCAGTCAAACAAGAAACTATCGTGATTGACTACTCTGCCCCTAACGTTGCCAAACAAATGCACGTTGGCCATTTACGTTCGACTATCATTGGTGATGCAGCCGCGCGTACACAAGAATTTATCGGCCATAAAGTCATTCGTGCAAACCACGTTGGCGACTGGGGTACGCAATTCGGTATGTTGATTGCTTATCTTGAAAAAATGCAAAACGAAAGCGCCAGTGATATGGCGCTGTCTGACCTCGAAGAGTTCTATCGTGAAGCCAAACAACATTATGATGCTGATGCCGATTTCGCAGAACGTGCTCGCGGTTATGTCGTAAAATTACAGTCTGGTGACCAATACTGTCGTAAAATGTGGCGAAAACTGGTTGATATCACCATGCAGCAAAATCAGGAAACCTACCATCGCCTGAACGTTACCTTAACTGAAGACGATATTATGGGTGAAAGCCTGTATAACAGTATGTTAGCGGGTATTGTTGCTGACTTAAAAGCTAAAGGGCTTGCTGTTGAAAGTGAAGGCGCAACGGTTGTGTACCTTGATGAGTTTAAAAATAAAGAAGGCGAACCAATGGGCGTTATCGTCCAGAAAAAAGACGGTGGCTTCTTATATACAACGACCGATATCGCTTGTGCAAAATATCGCCATGAAGTACTGCACGCTGATCGTGTACTCTACTACATCGATTCACGTCAGCATCAACATTTGATGCAAGCATGGACCATTGTTCGTAAAGCTGGCTATATTCCTGAATCAATGTCACTTGAACACCATATGTTTGGCATGATGTTAGGCAAAGATGGTAAGCCATTTAAAACTCGTGCGGGTGGAACAGTTCGACTCTCAGATTTATTGGATGAAGCGATTGATCGTGCTCAAGTGCTTATTCGCAGCAAAAACCCTGAGATGTCACAAGATGAGTTGAATAATGTTGCTAATGTTGTTGGCATAGGTGCTGTTAAATATGCCGATTTATCAAAAAGCCGTACCACAGACTACATCTTTGATTGGGATAATATGTTAGCATTCGAAGGTAATACAGCGCCGTACATGCAGTATGCCTATACACGAGTTGCTTCGATCTTCAAAAAAGCCAATGTCACGCAAGCTGATCTAACATTGCCTATTGCGTTACAAGATCCTCGTGAAATTGCATTAGCAACCCGCTTGATGCAATTTGAAGAAACAATCTTAATGGTTGCTCGTGATGGAACACCACATGTAATGTGTGCGTACCTTTACGATTTAGCCGGTCTGTTCTCTAGCTTCTACGAGCACTGTCCTATTTTAAGTGTAGAAGATGACGCGCAGCGTCAAAGCCGTCTAAAATTAGCCTTGTTAACACAGAAAACATTGAAAACAGGTCTGGATACCTTAGGTATCGAGACTGTTGAAAGAATGTAGGTTTATACCTTTCATTCCTAAAAATTTATGGCTTCAAACTAATTTGGACCAACCACGTCCAGTGAAGAATGAAGCCATTTTTCATCATCGTTCCTATCAACATAATGAAAAATACTCATTCTATCCTGCTTTTGATTAAAGTTTGAAATAGTCCCGTTAAAGTTCATAGTCATTGATTAGCCCCTTAAAATCTACGCAAAACTCATAATCAATATAGAATAAATTCTCCTACACCCCATAGCAACCAAAAAACCTCAAGTAATTGATTTTTAATATTTTTACTACCTCATTATTACTATCATCAGCAACCGTTTTAGTATAAAAATCAACCGCCTTAATACTAAGGATGAACTAAATTAACCAGCACGAATAAGGCATCTATATATAGATAGATGAGCACTTTCGTTATTGGGACATAACTTAAAATGTAGGCTATATAAAAAACATCAATGGATAAATCACCAAAGCAATTTAACTAAGCATAATGAGTGCAAACTGTAGCGAGTTATTAAATAAAAATTAGGTTTCAATTTGGTAAAAATAGCTTATTAATAAGTTAATTACATGAATTTTAAACATCAAAAACCAATTTTACAGCCAGCTTAAATACTGAATAGAACAAGATAAAATGCCTGCAATAGCATGCGTAAGATGAATTTATTATCTATTCCCCCCCCCATTTATGTCAATTCTCTATATGAGTTGAATATATATTATTCTTCGTTGTGATTAGTAAATTTAACTAAAAAAATATAGTTTAAAAATGAAATTAAATTCTAATAAATATTACTAATACAACTAAGGGAAAAATATGAAGTTAACAATTACTTCGATGAGTATCGCTGGCTTAATGGTGCTCGCATTCAATTCTTACGCAAGCGAAGCAGTACCTAAAGAAGTTCGAATCGCCTATGGTGGTAGCTCGCAGGTTTTAGTTTTAGCAAAAGTTGACGGTTCATTAGGAAAAGCACTCAACACCAAAGTTAAATGGGTTCAGTTCGCTACCGGTGCTGATGCCCTTGGTTATTTTGCTAGTGATGCGATTGATATTGCAAACTTTGGCTCAAATCCCGCAGTTGCAGGCATAGTACGTAAACTTCCTATTGAAATCTTCGGTATCGCCGGAGTTATTGCCACGTCAGAACGCCTTATTGCCAAAGATGATATTAAAACATTGAAAGATATTGAGGGTAAGCGTGTCGCTTATCCGCCGAATTCTACCGCACAATACGCTTTAGATGCAGCTATTTTGGTAAATAACATTGATCGTAGTAAAGTGAAATTAATTCCGTTACGCCCTTCAGAAATGGTGTGATCTGCTTTAATCAAACAGGACACTTTAATAATGGAATATAATCCAATTATTGAGGTGTTAAATGAAAAAACGAACAAACAGGTTTATACTACTGAGTTTAAGCAAGAAGCGGTCGCATTAGTCACCGAACAAGGTTATAGCGTCCCAAAAGCGGCAGCTTCATTAGGGATCACCGATAAATTACTTTATAACTGGAAAGCAAAATTCGATGCTGAACAATCCGGTAGCAGCTTGAATGCCGATGAGAGAGCTGAGCTATTAAGGCTTCGAAAAGAAAATAAAGAACTTAGGATGGAGAAAGAGATCCTAAAAAAAGCCAGCGCCCTCCTGCTAAAGGAAACCAAGTAGCGTTTAAAACGATTAAGCAATTATCTTCACAGTTTCCCGTGCTGAAGCTCTGCAAGTTAATGAAAATAAGTCGTTCTGCCTACTATGCTTGGCTTAAACGCCCAGCAAAATTGATCACCGCAGAACAACTTAGCCTGTACCGCAGAGCCAAAGCTATCTTTGAACAGAGTCGAAATAGCTTAGGTTATAGAACGTTACGTAAACGGTTATGCAAAGAGGGCTTTAGCGTGAGTGCTTATGGCTCAGCTTGGCCTAGTCGTCACTCAGCGCGTTGCTTACAAAGTCACCACAAAACGCAAACACAGTGATGCCGTAGCCGATAATTTGCTCAATCAAAATTTTAATCCTCACGCACCTAACGAAGTGTGGGCGGGTGATGTGACCTATTTAAAAACAGGGGAAGGCTGGATGTATTTAGCCATCGTGATGGACTTATACTCACGCCGTATTGTGGGTTGGCATATCGATAAACGAATGACGGCAGATTTAGTCAGTAAAGCCTTGATGAAAGCGTATAACTTACGCCAGCCCGAAAAAGGCTTAGTCTTTCATAGTGATAGAGGCTCTCAATATACGAGTAAGCGATATCGCCGCTTGCTAACAAGCTATGGTATTAGGGCAAGCATGGGTGATGTTGGAGCCTGTTGGGATAACGCCGTTGTAGAACGATTTTTTGGCAGTTTAAAACACGATTGGGTACTGAAAATCCCTCAGCCGACTCGGAAACAGATGAAAGAAGATGTTATCGCGTATATGCGCTATTACAACCTAGAAAGGTTTCATACTGCCAACGGTGATCTGTCCCCAATTGAGTATGAACAAAATTCCTTAAGAAAAGTGTCCTGATTTAGTTGCGCAGAACAGTGACCTTGTACATAGATATTCCCGACAGATTCAGCGGTGAATGCACCGGCAGTGATGTTACCTTGGGTTTTGCCTTCAATGGCGATATTGCATGGAGTTGGCATTGTCATTTCCTATATTTAATAACGAAAGTGATATTTACGGCAATATAATTACCTGTAAATATTATCCATTTCAGCCAGTGCGCACTGTTGATTTGCGTTAAGGATATTAAGGTGGAAATAATCCCAAGTAAATAGCTCGAACAAACTCCAACCCGCTGTATCTCCGTAGGATAAGTGACTTGGCGTAAAATAATTGTAAATCCGCTATTTAATTCCAGTAATCACATCGAAAAAATAATATTGCGAGATAATATGAGGCGAAATTTCGCTCGATATTTTGCGAATTTCTCTCAGCCCTGTGTTTAAGCCGAAAAGTTTATGTACATAGAATTAAACTATGTAACAAAATATATATTTGAATGTTTTTTTATAATGCTTTGATTTTATGAATAAAAAAATGAAATTCGATTCAATAATAAAAAATAATACTCTACCCATCCATTAACACTAGCCTTTAATATCGCAAAACAAAAATAATTAATACATAAAAACAAATAAATTTAAATTCATAGAATTTATAAGTAAAAAATGGATTTTTTCAGACTATTATCATAATAATTTAATATGCACTTAATCGATAATTAAGCCATTAAGATTGAAAAATGGATGTGAAAGAGGAATATATCAACAACCATAAAACTTAAGTTGTTTTAGATATTGCCTATATCTACTACTAGGTCGTAGGTATCAGCGCTAATAATGAATCAGAGTGATTAGAATAAACATATTAGTATTGGTGAGCGCACCCTGCACTTACTATTTTGATCACGATTTGACGTAACCATAGAAGGTTCGCATTACCATTAATGGCACGTTGAATAAGAATATAGATGTAGATCTTGAACTCAAGAAAATATGAGTAAAGCACAATAAGCTATCGCAAATTTTCAACAAAGTAAGCACTACCCTCATGTGAAAATAAAAATGGCTTCCTCTTTCAAGCAAGCCACTAATTTTTGCACCACACCTTAAGCACTCAATATAAAGCGATTAAGGTGCGGCTTTGATGTCTAAATACACTGGCATATTTAAACACTGTGTTTTTTGAAGTCTCTTGGGCGGAAGCCTAATGCAAATAGTGCAGCGAAATAACTTCCCGCACCGATTATCACGACCGCAATTAAGCGTAATAAACGCATCGCCATATTGCCGTCATCCCATTGTGGCATAAAGTGTAATACGCCAAATAGAATTACGCTCATGACCACAAGCGCGATTAATAATTTAAAAATAAAGCCCCGCCAACCCGGTAACGGTTTAAAGATATCTTGCTTACGTAATTGCCAATAAAGAACACCTGCATTAAAACATGCGGCTAAACCAATCGACAATGCTAAGCCTGCATGCTGCAATGGGCCAATAAATACAAGATTCATTAACTGAGTTAAGATCAGTGTCACAATAGCTATTTTAACTGGCGTCCTAATATCCTGTCGTGAATAGAAACCAGGCGCTAAGATTTTCACGAGGATCATCCCTGTCAGACCAACACAGTAAGCCATTAGCGCATATTGCGTCATCAAAGAATCATGTGCGGTGAACTTATCATATTGGAATAGAGAAACTGTTAGGGCTTCAGACAAAATAGCAAGACCGATTGCACAAGGTAAAGCTAACAATAAACACAGACGTAAACCCCAATCCATCAAATGACGATATTCTGTTTGGTTACCACTGGTAAAGCTTTTCGCTAATGACGGTAATAAAATAGTTCCTAATGCGACACCAAGCACGCCCGAAGGTAGCTCCATCAATCTATCCGCATAGTACATCCAAGAAACAGAACCCGATTGTAGGAATGACGCAAAAATAGTATTAATGATCAATGATATTTGGCTAACTGATACCCCGATAATTGCAGGTCCCATCATTTTCATGACTCGCCAAACACCACTATCACGAAAAGATATTCGTGGCAGTACAAGCATGCCAATTTTTTTCAAATAGGGTAATTGATAAACCAGTTGCAGAACTCCACCAACAATCACTGCCCATGCTAACGCCATCACGGGTGGATCAAAATATGGCGCAGCAAAAGCAGCAAAGAAAATCATGCTGACATTTAATAACGTTGGCGCAAACGCTGGTACCGAAAATCGGTTCCATGTATTGAGTATCGCACCAGCAAGTGAAGCCAGTGATATCAAGAAAATATAAGGAAAAGTGACTCGTAGTAGATTGGTTGTAAGAGCAAATTTATCAGCATCATCAACAAAGCCAGGTGCCGTCACATAGATTATCCAAGGTGCCGCCACCATACCTAAAACAGTGACAATCGCTAAAATTAACGTGAGCAATCCTGAAATATACGCAATAAAGGTACGTGATGCTTCATCCCCTTGTTGATTTTTATATTCGGCAAGTATCGGGACAAAGGCTTGAGAAAAAGCGCCTTCGGCAAAAATACGTCGTAATAAATTAGGGAGTTTAAATGCAACAAAGAAAGCATCAGCTGCTGCCCCTGCCCCAAAAACCCGAGCAATGATAGCATCACGGATAAAGCCAAGTACCCGAGACATCATCGTCATCGAGCTTATCGCGGCTAACGATTTTAATAAATTCATGATAGGTAGACTAAAAGAAAACAATCGTAGCAGTTTAACAGCGTGCCGCAGGACTGACTACGATTGAATGTTAAATTAACAGTTTACAAACCCAATGATGATCGCTTTTTTGAGCTTACTTATATATTAGCTCGGCCTAAATAACAAAAATGTCATGTTTAGAAAATATACGATGGCGGACATCAAGACTGTTTATTACTCGCTTCATCACCGCGATGATCGTTTCCCCATTCACACATCATATCTAAAACTGGAATAAGCGACTTGCCCCTTTCAGAGAGACTATATTCAACCTTCGGTGGAATTTGCGGGTACTCATTTCTGATCACCAAGCAGTCGTTTTCTAACTCTTTCAGCGTTAGACTTAGCGTTCTGTATGAAATTGTATCAATGTGGCGTTTGAGTTCATTGAACCTCAAGATAGCGCCAGATCCCGCTAAAGCGTAGAGAATAATCATTTTATATTTTCCGCTTATAAGCGAAAGTGTATAAGCAAACCCCGTTTTCTCCATAAGTTCACACGGGATGTTGAGATTATCATCATTCATTACACTAACCTTTTGTATAGTACATATCACCAGTGACAGTATTGTACTTTAAATCAAAGCCAATTATGATGCAAACATCAAATAGACACTGAGCTGTTCAACCTCATAAATGGAAAGTATTATATGAAGACACTTATTATTGTTATTCATCCAAACTTAAACGACTCTGTTATAAATAAACGATGGGTGAATGAACTTATTAAATATCCAGATAAATATACTGTGCATAATATTTATCAAACGTATCCCGATGAAATTATTAATGTAGAGAAAGAACAAAAATTAATTGAGCAGCATGACAGTATTATTTTACAATTCCCTCTATATTGGTTTAATTGCCCTCCATTACTAAAAAAATGGCTGGATGAGGTTTTTACCTACGGCTGGGCATATGGTTCCAATAGTGGGTATAAACTTAAAGACCGTAAATTCGCATTAGCCGTGAGCGCAGGTATTAAGGAAAAGGACTTTAAACCTGAAGGACGTTACCACCACTCATTACAGGAAATACTACTACCTTTTGAAATAACAGCAAAATATGTGGGAGCAAATTATCTTCCATTCTATTCTTTCTATGGAGCTGAATTTGAAGTTTCAGAAGAGGAATTAGAAAAAAACACTAAAGGTTATATTGACTACCTTCAATCATTTTAATTAGAAGTTTTATTTTAGAAAAATATTAGTCATTTAAATTGAGTAAAAACTCATCTTTATATTTTATATCGATAGAATTTAACATTCTATAATAACGTATAACTATAGGTTGAAATCCACATGAACATCGAGGCTTATATTTTATTTAAGAGACTACTAAATTAATCGATATAGAATATCGATTTTTAAATTTATTTGTTAACTACGGTACTTAATCTAGCGACTGTTAATCTATTAGGCTTATTCTGACATTGTTTTGGATTAGCGTTTAATAAAATGTCCCCTAAAAAATCAACCGTTCCTAAGATTTAGGCTGTTTCCATGTTGCATCAGTCAATGCCGTTAGTACATGGTCACGCCACTCGCCATCAATTTGTAAATATTGTTTTGCGTAGCCTTCACGTTCAAAACCAAGTCGGGTCAGTAAATTTCCACTGCGTGCGTTATGAGGCATGTAATTGGCCATGATCCGATGTATGCCTTGATGCTTTTGCATATAGCGGATAGCGTGAACCAATGCTTCATGCATTAGACCTTGCCCTTGCCATTTTTTACCTAAAGAATACCCTAGATAACAGGCATGAAAAGCGCCGCGCAGAATATTACTGAAATTCACCACGCCCATCACTTCATTCTCTTCGTTATCTAATAAAATGAAATGGAAAGCATTGCCTTGACGATGTAACCCGCTCATCAAGTGCAAACGGTTATTCCAACTTGATGGGATAAAATGAGAATTATCTCGGGTCGGTTCCCAAGGTTTTAAAAATTCTTTATTTTCACTGTAATAATCTGCTAAGCGATAGCCATCACGCTCACCTGTTAACCTCACGACCATTCTTTCTGTCACAAGACGTACTTTTGGCTCATTTGTCCGATAACCAAACATCGTTAACCCTTAATAAATCTACACAGCTCAATGGCTATGTAACGATAAAAATAACTCATCAGTAATAAACAGCTATCACGATAAAAAAATATCATCTTCCCGTCTATATTCTACTGATATTATTGATGAGAAACATTAAGAATCCTTCCCTCTTTGTTATTTTTTCAATGGTGTGTCATGGCGCAGGTATCAAAGGCAAGAAGCCTGGGTAAATATTTTCTACTTTTTGATAATATGCTAGTGGTTCTCGGTTTTTTTGTCGTCTTTCCATTAATTTCAATCCGTTTTGTCGATCAACTCGCTTGGGCTGCCGTTATTGTAGGTTTCGCCCTCGGCCTACGACAATTTGTACAACAAGGATTCGGAATATTTGGTGGCGCTATTGCCGACCGTTTTGGAGCGAAACCAATGATAGTCATTGGCATGTTGCTACGGGCTTGCGGGTTTGCATTTATGGCAATTGCTGACAACCCTTGGATGCTATGGCTATCCTGTATACTATCCGCTTTAGGTGGCACACTATTCGATCCACCCAGAACTGCGCTCGTTATCAAACTCACTCGTCCATATGAACGGGGACGCTTTTACTCATTACTACTTATGCAAGACAGCGCTGGCGCGGTTATTGGTGCGCTAATTGGTAGCTGGCTACTTCAATACGACTTCCATTATGTCTGTTGGGCTGGTGCTTTAGTCTTTGTCATCGCGGCAATTTGTAATGCATTGCTATTACCGGCTTATCGTATCTCAACGGTTAGAGCGCCGATTAAAGAAGGTATGGGACGTGTTCTCAAAGATAAGCGTTTTGTTACCTATGTTATTACACTTTCCGGTTACTTTATGCTAGCAGTGCAAGTCATGTTGATGTTCCCTATTGTCGTCAATGAACTTGCAGGTTCAGCATCCGCTGTAAAATGGATGTATGCTATTGAAGCCGCAATTTCATTAACCTTGCTTTACCCTATCGCTCGTTGGAGTGAAAAACATTTTCGGCTTGAGCAACGTTTGATGGCTGGCTTATTTTTAATGAGTCTGAGTATGTTCCCAATTGGCATGACGAGCTCTATACATGTTTTATTTGGACTTATTTGCCTATTTTATTTGGGCACAGTCACGGCAGATCCTGCTAGAGAAACCTTGAGCGCTTCACTTGCTGACCCGCGTGCACGTGGAAGCTATATGGGCTTTAGTCGTTTGGGTTTAGCCTTAGGTGGTGCAGTAGGATATACTGGCGGTGGTTGGATGTATGATATTGGCCATCAATGGAAGCTCCCTCAGTTACCTTGGTTTTTATTGGGGATAATTGGTTTCATCACCCTTTGGGCGCTTCACAGGCAATTTAACCGTAAAAAAATCGAACCGGTGATGTTAACTGGTTCGAAATAATTAAACATAACGAAAATATGCTGACCTTTATGGGGATGCAGTTGTTCAAAGCAATAACGTTTTAATTAAGTCAAAACTCTTATAACGATCATTCTTGGCAAGAAATTGTAATATAACCATATTTAAGTCAATACCAATTCTGACACCTATTGTTTAATTGACCTCTTTTCGTTAATGCAATTCTGAAAAGATATTCTCAAGAGGTGATTAATCCTTAATAAAGACAAATACACACTTAATCACACCCCAAAATTTATTATTAAAATAATTTCAAAAAGCCTTTTGCGTTCTATTATAGGATAAGATAATCGCGTTACTGTAAAAGGAGTATTTATGAAACAATTTATCTTGGCGGCAATGATTGGCGTTTTTACTTTATTAACGGGATGTAGCCAGCTCACTGACTTCACAATCAGTGAAAGTACCATCAACCATTATCTTGCAACTAATGTAAAATACGACCACAACGTGGGTATTTCTGGCTTTGCAGATGCGGATATTCAATTAACTAATCTTAAATCAGAAATTGGCCGCAGTGACCCGGGTAAAATTGCGCTAAGTGGTGAAGCAGCAGTCAATTTAGATAGTTTATTGGGTAAAGCCAACGCAAAAATTGAGCTGACATTGACTGCTAGCCCTTATTTTGATGCCAAAACGGGTGCTATTTACTTAAAAGAGCTTAATATTACCCAATATAACGTCATTCCAGAAAATATGGAGACGGCTATTTCCGCAGTGATGCCCTATCTTAATAGCTCACTAGGCGCGTTCTTCTCAACACAACCTGTATATGTGTTAAACCCTGAGAATGGTGCAGCTGAAGTAACGGCAAGAAAATTAGCTAAAGGGCTTGAAATTAAACCGGGTAAACTGGTCATTCCTTTAGTAGATTAATTTCCATAAATTATTTCGATTAATAAGAGCACGAAGGGCAACAGATTGATCTGTTGCCTTTTTGGTTTAATAAAAATTTCTTATCATGAAATTCGTCACACGTCACAATAGTATGACCTTCAAGGACGTGACGCTGTCACTCAACCTCTAATTCATCACGTAATACAATCACCGCATCACGAGCAATTTGTGCTAATGTTCGATAGAATGCAGTTGTCGCATGCGCTTCCATTTTACCCAGAAATGCACCATACCAACTTAAAATAAAACTATCAAAAAGCTCAATTTGTGCTGCGGTTTCATCTTCAGCAGCTTGGTCTTCGAGCCAAGATGCAGAGAGTAGCAACGCACCAAAAGCATCGGTTCTCGCATTCGTTAGAGACATTCCTCTTTCAACCAAAAACTCACGAACTTCAGCTTCTGCAATTTCTTCATCATAATCATGTGCTAACGCTGATACTGACGGCGCCTCACCACCAAATAAAGCTTGGTAGTCTGATACGATGGCAGGTATATCGACAGATTTAGCCATACGAGCCCACAGGTCATCTTGCTCTAATGGCCAAGAATCCTTGAGTTTGTCTTGCGCTATCAGATCAATCAGTGGTTTTACAAGGCTATCATCAGGAGAACGCTGAAAAAGTGTTCCCAAAATACGGCAGACGATTGAAAATTCGTTCATTTACGGTTCCTATTTTTGCATTTATACACAAAATAATCTGCGCTGCATGCAGATAATAAGCGAAGCTATTCTGAGGAACATTGATAACGATATTGCTAAGTTAGCTAAGCTTAATTCTCTTTTGACAACACACACCCGACAACATGAAGATGACGGGGATATTTTATATTATTCAGCGTGAATTAAATGCAGTATACCCTAATAACCCCGTTTCATATCAACGATTGCAACAGGCTGTTGCCCATTTTCAATTCGTTTAATATTATTGCTGATCATATCCATGGCTTCTTGTGGTAATGTAATCGCCGCCACATGAGGTGTTATCGCCACGCGTGGATGTGTCCAGAATGGGTGCATTTGTGGTAATGGTTCACTGGCAAATACATCCAGTGAAGCACCCGCCATCTGCCCAGATTCAAGTGTCGCCAGCAAGTCTTGCTCGATTAAATGTGAACCTCGCGCCAAATTAATAATATAAGCATTTTTTTGTAACTGGTTAAATAGACTCTGATTGAGTATACCAATTGTTTCTGGTGTGCTTGGCAGCAAATTGATAATCACACGTGTACCTTGCAAAAAGTCACTCAGTTGATCTTGTCCATAATAACTTTTCACTTTATCGAGCTGCTTTTCACTACGACTCCATGTTCTGACATGAAAACCAAACTCGACTAATCTTTTAGCGACAGCCTGTCCAAGCGCCCCTGCTCCCATTACACCCACGACAAATTCTTCGTGCTGATAAGCTGGCAGTGGCTTCCATTGACGTTGCGACTGGAATTGACGGTATTCATCCATTCGACGAAAATAATAAAGTACTTTCGCCATCGCATACTCTTCCATCTGCAACGCCATGCCCGTATCTTCTAAACGCATTAACGGTACACCAGCAGGTAAAGTACCCGGATTATCTTGCTCTTGCTTCAAGATTGCATCGACACCCGCCCCTAAGGCGAAAATACCTTTCAGATCATTTCGACCCGCCAAGCATTCATAAGGAGGCAACCATACCATGGCATAATCAGCGCTTTGTTTGTCACCTCTTACCCATTGGCGAATATTAGCCTGCGGGAGTCTGGCCTTCATGCCAGCTATCCACTCATTAGCATCAAAAAATGGATGATAAAATAGAATATTCATGACAACTCCTCTTGTGTTTTCAACAGAGTGTTCCGAAAAAATTTTATTTTCAAGTGAATACAGTGAGTAAGCGCAGTGGTGATTGGCTTTTTGTTAAGCCGTTAACGAATTTTACAATAAAGACTTGAAATTTTTATTAAACAAAGAATGACCACCCAAGATCAGATAATAATCAAATTGATTTATATTTAGCTAAACAAGCCGTAAAACACGAAAAAGCACAAATAGGGAGTTGACGGAAGCCGCGCTTTTCCCTATAGTAGCGCCCCGTTGCAGGACAAGTTTTATCTTTGCTTTGCGACTAGATTTAAAAATACGGTGAGGTGTCCGAGAGGCTGAAGGAGCACGCCTGGAAAGTGTGTATACGTGAGAACGTATCGAGGGTTCGAACCCCTCTCTCACCGCCATTTTTAAATTATCTAGTTCCTATATCCTACTCTTGTTTTATTCTTGAATGACCATTCCTTAATTAATTTTAAATATAATTAATATTTGCAGGTTTCCTTTTACTGTTGTTCTACATTGTCATTATTGGTATTAAAAATTACAATTGCCTGTTTATTAAATAAAAAAACCTGAACTGATTCAGCTCAGGTTATATGCGGATCAATGATGAATAATCCAAATAACTTTTGTCTGAGTATATTGTTCGAAAGCTTCCAATCCGTTGTCTTTGCCACCAAAACCGGATTGTTTAAAGCCACCAAATGGCGTTGTAATATTCCCTTCACTAAATCCATTAACTGAAACAGTGCCCGCATTGATCCGACGTGCAACATTCATCACTCGATGTATATTCTGACTATAAAATGAAGCAGCCAAACTATAGTGAGTATTATTGGCTAATTCAATTGCTTCTTCATCGGTGGAGAAAGTAGAAACAGCAAGGAGCGGCCCGAAAACTTCATTTTGAAATATCGACATATCAGGTGTTACATTATCGAAAATAGTCGGTTCGATATACCAACCACTCCCAAGTTCACTAAAGATCTTTCCCCCTGTGACAAGCTTAGCGCCTTCACTCAATGAGAGTTCAATAAAAGATTTCACTTTTTCAAAATGCACTTTTTCAACCATAGGCCCAATAGAAATAGACTCATCCATTGGATTTCCGACTTTCCACTTTGTCGCGGCTGCAACTAATTTATCTAATAATTTTTCTCGCACACTTTCATGAACGATTAGACGAGAGCCACAACTACAGTTTTCACTCATATTCCAAAATGCGGCTGCCATAATATGAGGTACCGCTGCATCAAGATCTGCATCCGCAAAAACGACTTGTGGACTTTTACCACCGCACTCCAACACAATTTCTTTTAAATTACTTTCGGCTGAATATTTAAGTAATAAACGCCCCACCTCAGTTGAGCCTGTGAAGGATACTATATCAATATCCACATGCCTTCCTATCGCTTCGCCTGCATTTTCACCCAACCCGCAAATCAAACTTAATGCACCTTTTGGAACGCCTGCTTCATAAGCTAATTCAACCATACGGTAAGCGCTAAGTGATGTTAGCTCTGCGGGTTTAACAATCACGGAGTTACCGACGGCCAGTGCAGGCGCAACCTTCCATGCAAACATTTGCGCAGGGAAATTCCAAGGTAATACAGCACCAACAACACCAATTGGTTCATGAACAATAAGTCCAAGCTCATTTTGACTAGTCGGAGCAACCTTACCAAACATTTTGTCTAATGCTTCTGCGTACCAATAAAACGTATCCACTGTAGCAGGCATGTCTGTATTTAGGCATTCAGTGATGGGTTTGCCTGCATCTAGACAATCAAGCGCTGCTAGCTCCTCACTATGAAACTCAATCAAACTGGCCCAGCGTAGCATGACTTGTTTACGCTCTAGGGGGGACAACCCCTGCCAGCTCCCGCTATTAAATGTGCTTCTTGCGACTAATACCGCAGCATGAACATCCTCAGCTTGCCCGTCAGCAATAAAACCAATCAGCGAATCATCAATTGGCGTTCGGTTTTCGAGCTTAACTCCACTATTTTGATAACCTTCAATCAAATTTCCTGCCCAAAGTTTCCCCGCGTGAGCGTGTTCAAATACCTGTTCTTTAGTCTTTTTCATTGGTATAGCCTCTACGATTTAATCAAGGAAAGAAATGAGTGTTGTTGCTCTTTTGATAAATTGAGCAAAGGTATTCTGCAGGCTCAACATCGGCACTACCTTTGATACAACCTATTTTTACTATTGGATTGTAATTACTACTGTAACTACGCCAATTTTTCCTACGGGGACTGAGATTAATTATGCTAATGATAACAATAGACATTTTAGATATTGGAATTATCGATTCGTATCGGTATTACTAGACTACCAATGCATTGAACGTTTCTGCCAAAAGCAGGTTTTAAGCAGTGATATAATTAAACAACAAGCCCTATCGAATTATGCCCACATCACCCTAAGTAACCTTGTTTATTGAAAAATCATTTCGGCTGCCAATTTTGACTTTTGTCACTCACGCAATAAATTATTAAACGTGTCGGTAACATACAGCATATGTGTCGATTATCCCTATTTGAGTATATATCTTGTCCAGCTTACAGCCTCGATTTATATGAGTTGTTAACAAAATAATTATGATAGTTAAATATTATCTATAATACGATCTGTATTAAGAGAAATGCATATTGTTGATTTTTACTGACTATGGCGTTATTGATATACCTGCTATCCGCCTTGCGCTTCTTCTCTGTTATTTTTAACCGTTCTAGTATATCCCTCAGAAATGTCACAACATGGGGATTATCGTGAACGAGAATCATTCATTAAAACCTTACTTGGCTGCACTGGCTTTACCTATTTTTCTTTCATCTTTAAGCACCAGTATTGCTAATATTGTACTTCCAGCACTAACCATTGCTTTTGAAGCTTCTTTTTTCAAGGTTCAATGGGTTGTAGTTGCATATCTTGTCAGTTTAACAAGTGCCACTATTATTACAGGAAGTATTGGTGACAGACTCAATCGCCGAACTGTTCTTATCGGCGCGACCTTACTTTTTATTGGTTCTTCAATTTTGTGTGCTCTTTCACCAACCATCAATTGGCTAATTATCTTTCGCTTATTCCAAGGTATTGCAGCAGCAGCAATGATTAATACAACAATAGCACTAATTGCAGGATTAAATACTAAGCATGGTAATGGTGTCGCTATGGGATGGATAGGTTCATTATCTGCGATCGGTACTGCCACAGGGCCTACGTTGGGTGGATTTCTAATTGGACTTTGGGGATGGCAATCTATTTTCTTAATTAATATTCCAGTCGCACTGATTGCTCTTGGGTTAATTATTCGTTTTATCAAGCCTCAGCCTGTAAATTACCATCAAAAAAAACCAATTGATAAATTAGGTATCAGTGTATTAACACTGGCTATTATCACTTATGCTTTTAGCATGACCTATTGGAGTCAATATAGCGTTGTGTTACTGCTCGCTTCATTGAGTTGCTTCGTATTTTTTATATTGATTGAGCGCCGTATCGCCTTTCCAATTATTTCAATTAGCTTATTAAAACAACCATCATTATTTGTCGGTGCAATACTCAGCCTATTAGTTTCTAGCGTTATGATGACAACATTAATTGTTGGCCCTTTTTATTTACTTCATAAGCTAGCATTATCCCCATGGCAAGTTGGGTTGGTGCTGTCATTTGGGCCTGTCATTGCTGCAAGTTTTGGGATCCCCGCGGGTAAATTCGTCGATACATTTGGCGCAAATACACTAGTGTCCTTTGCACTACTATTGATGTTATTGGGCTTTATCCTATTCTTCACTTTCACCCATCATCTTACTGTATGGGTTTATATGATTTTCATCGCCATAATTACTACTGGATATGCCATATTTCAGACAGCTAATAACACCAGTATTTTATTTAGTGTTGAATCAAATGAAAAAGGATTACTTGCAGGTATTATTAACCTTTCTCGCAATATAGGGCTGATTAATGGTGCGACATTAATGGGAAGCTTATTTTCCCTGTTTACGGGCAGTACAGTAAAAAATACGTTAATACCTGATAATATTGCACATGGCTTTATGTTAATCTTTGGCATCGCCGCTTGCATAATACTATTCGCTTTTTTGTTAGCACTATGGCACCAAAAACAGGGTAACAAAAAGAAGACTTTCGAAGATTGTTGACCTTTGAAGCTTATTTTTCGGTATATGGCCAACAGCAATACAATTTGAAGTATAGCAGGTATGAATATGTTAAAAATTGACCTAAATTTATTAGTAGTACTAAATGCATTACTGACAGAATGCAATATCACTAGAGCCGCCCAAAAACAGAATTTGAGTGTTTCTGCAATGAGCCGAGCACTAAATCGTTTACGTATATCTTTAAATGACCCTATATTGGTCAAGTCTGGCCGAAATATGGTACTCACCCCTTATGCATTGGGTATTCGTGCCCAAGTCGTGCAATTAGTTCATCAACTTGACCAAGTTTTCACTTTACCAAACCAACTTGATTTACAGGCATTAACCCGATTATTTACGTTACGTGCATCGGCCGGTTTCGCAGAAAATTATGGGGCTGCATTATTAGCATTTATGCGCCAACAAGCGCCAAATAGCACTTTACGGATTATTAGTAAAGAGATCAAACAAGGAAAATTACTTAAGCAAGGTGAGATAGATGCTGAAATATCCGTTATTAGTAATAAGACTGAAGCCGATATGAAAAGCCGTTTTTTATTTTCTGATCGCTTAATTGGTGCAGTTCAGCTAACGCACCCGTTAGCAGATCAACCAATTACATTCGACAATCTGACCACTTTTGATTTTATTGGTGTGCATCGCCAGCATGAATTTACTGCTGAACAGTTAGATGATTGTGCTTGTAGCGCAATTGGGCTCATCAAGTCCCCCATATTAACCGTAACTGGTTTTTCCACTGCATTAGCAGTCGTACAAGATAGCCAGCTCATTGCTATTGTTCCCGAACGATTTACTCATAATCTCCGTAAATCATTATTTAGCTTTGTATTACCTTATAAAGTACCATCTATTAATATCTCACTATTATGGCATCCAAGAATGAATAATGATCTCGCACACAAATGGTTCCGAGAATGCATTTTACACGTGTGCCAAGAGCAGTAATAAACGCCACTACAAATTAAATTATCATTTAATATCAAATTATTAACGTACTTTTTATTTCCCCGCTCTCTACTCATCAGGCATATCCAACATAAATCGTGTTACAGATGTTCGTAATACATCACTAAAAACACAGGCAATATATCTTAAAGTATGACGCGTCTAGATGCGCTAACTTAGGACAGCTCTTATTGCAGTCTAATGATAATGAGGTATTGATATATAGCCATAATCTTTCAAGCTGCATAGTTGTAGACGACGTTCACGTACTCGTCTTACATAATCCATCTGTGTTCACTGAGTATCTTATAGGAATAGCTTAGCTTGTCGTCTACATGCATCTAGAATTATTTAAATATACATATATTTTCAGTATTGTTAATGAGAGCAGCAAGGATGAACGAATGACAATTTATGATCTGAAACCTAAATTTCAGAACTTGTTACGCCCTATCGTGCAAAGACTCTATGACGCAGGCGTAACAGCCAATCAAGTAACACTTGGCGCGATGTTGTTATCTATTTTCATTGGCGCGCTACTGTGTATTTTCCCAGATCCACGATTATTTTTACTATTACCCTTTGTTTTATTTATTCGCATGGCTTTAAACGCCATTGATGGAATGCTAGCGCGTGAATATCACCAAAAAAGCCACCTGGGTGCCATATTAAATGAACTAGGCGATGTCATTTCTGATATCGCACTATATCTCCCTTTCGCTCTACTATTTCCCGATGCTTTTTGGTTGGTTTTACTGATTCTGTTTCTCGCGCTATTAACTGAGTTTATTGGTGTCGTAGCTCAAGCAATTCGGGCTTCAAGGCGCTATGACGGTCCTATCGGTAAGAGCGATCGCGCCTTTATCTTTGGTACTCTAGGCCTACTTATTGCTATTTTCCCTACGCTAACATCATCAAACTGGTTAACTGTTACTTTTATCCTACTTGCTTTTTTACTTCTTTATACCTGCTACAACCGAGTTCGCCGTGCTCTGAATGAACTCAATGCCGAATCGACAAATAATAAGGAACAATCATGAACGCTCAGACAGACTATTTAACTCAGCGTCCTGTCATTGAATCAAAATTTAGTACCAGTGATCATACTGAACTTTTTTATCGTCATTGGCCAACAGAGCAGCCAACGAATAAAGCAGTGATACTTTTTCACCGCGGTCATGAGCATTCAGGGCGTGTTGCACATCTCGTCGATGAACTAGATTTACCCGATTATGCCATGTTCGCTTGGGATGCTCGGGGCCACGGGCGCAACGAAGGCCCGCGAGGTTACAGCCCTTCATTAGGCACTTCAATTCATGATGTTGATGAGTTTATCCGTTACATTTCTACTCAATACCAAATACCACTCGAAAATATTATCGTTATTGGGCAAAGTGTTGGAGCTGTATTAGTTTCTGCTTGGGTTCACGATTATGCCCCACGTATCCGTGGTATGGTGCTCGCCTCACCTGCGTTCAAAGTAAAGCTCTACGTGCCTTTTGCTCGAAGTGGTTTAGCCTTAATGCAAAAAATACGTGGACTGTTTTATGTTAACTCCTATGTCAAGGCGAAGTTTTTAACCCATGACCAAAGTCGTATTGACTCTTTTAATCGTGACCCATTAATTACGCGCCCTATAGCCGTCGATATTCTGCTCGAGCTTTATAAAACTGCAGATAGAATTGTTTCGGATGCGGGCGCTATAACTCTACCCACACAATTATTTATTTCGGGTAGCGATCATGTAGTTCACCATAAACCACAGCATCAATTTTATGAGCGGCTCAATACGCCAATCAAAGAGAAGCACATCTTATCGGGCTTTTATCACGACACACTCGGTGAGAAAGAACGCCATATCCCTATTGCCAAAATTCGTGAGTTTATTAGTAAACTGTTCGCATTACCTCGCTATCAACATGACTACCAATTTGAAGATAATTGGAGTGTTAGCGCAGATGCTTATCGCAATTTGGCGACACCAATGCCTGCATGGTGCCCTAAAAACCTCACCTATAAACTATTAAGCAAATCCATGAGTACCTTAGGTAAAGCTTCTGAAGGCGTACGAATAGGGTATGATAAAGGCTTTGATTCCGGTTCGACCCTTGATTATATCTACCGTGATAAAGCCCAAGGTAACGGGCTATTTGGGCGTATTATTGATAGGCAATATCTCAATAGCATCGGTTGGCAGGGGATCCGCCAACGAAAAGTTAATATTGAAAATATTATCCGCCAAGCAATTCGTGATCTTACGGATAACAATCAACCGGTACGTATTATGGATATTGCTGCAGGCCAAGGACGCTATGTGTTCGATGCGATCAATGATTACGGGAAAGTCGAATCCCTGCTTTTACGTGACTACAGCCCGATTAATGTCGAACAAGGTCGCTTACAAATCAAAGAGCGTTACCTCGAAAATAAAGCACGTTTTGAGGAAGGTAATGCCTTCGATGCTGATGACCTCGCGGCTGTTACCCCAGCACCAACCCTTGGAATTGTTAGTGGTTTATATGAACTTTTCCCAAGTAACGATTTGATCCGTGCCTCCTTAAATGGTTTATCTCGCGCTATTCCCTCTGGTGGATTATTAATCTATACCTGCCAACCATGGCATCCACAGGTTGAAATGATTGCGCGAGTCCTCCCTAGCCATCAAGGTGGTCAAGCTTGGGTAATGCGTTGCCGAAGCCAAGGTGAGATGGATACGCTAGTTGAAGAAGCAGGCTTCGAAAAACTTAACCAATTAATTGATAATTGGGGTATATTTAGCGTTTCTATTGCACGACGCCGCTGATCGTTTTATGTCATAAGTAATAGCGGAGGTGATGATAATTCATCACCTTCATCTTGTTACTCATACATGCATGCAAACGACCGAATTATTTCGGCTATTGGCTAGTCTAGCTAAGCTTTAAGCCACGTATTTCTCATAACAAAAATATCAATAAGTACAGGGATAGACTGATGACAGCCATACTTAAATCTTCAGCACCTAATTCACGACGTCAGATTTGGCTATTGGGTTTTATTTGGCTTATTTTTTTGGCTCCTCTGTTCTTTCTAACTTACGGACAAGTTAATACCCATACTGCATCACTACCTGATGTTCCGTCATTTGTGTTTTCTTGGGAGCATCATATTCCATTTTGGCCTTGGACCATTATTCCCTATTGGAGTATTGATCTATTTTATGGCCTATCACTGTTTATTTGCACAACACGTCGTGAGCAAACCATTCAAGGGATCCGCTTAATTACAGCATCGCTTGTTGCTTGTATTGGTTTTTTATTATTTCCCTTGAAATTTAGCTTTCAACGGCACGATACGAATGGAATAGCTGGTTGGATGTTTGACCGCCTTGAGTTATTTGACTTGCCTTATAACCAAGCTCCTTCGTTGCACATCATCTTATTATGGTTATTATGGCTACGTTTTCGGGCTCATACACCAACGAAATGGCGTTGGCTATTGCATAGCTGGTCAGCGTTAATTTTGGTTTCTGTACTAACCACTTGGCAGCATCACTTTATTGACGTAATTAGTGGGTTTGCTGTTGGTATTCTTATTAGTTACTTATTACCTATCGAAACTAAATGGTACTGGCACTTCACTGGAAGCCGCCGTAGCTTTAAAATGAGCATAAATTATGGCTTAGTTTCACTGGCTTGTTTCTTACTCGCGTACCTAATTCAAGGTGCGACATGGCTATTGCTATGGCCGGCAATCACATTATTTTTTGTGACTCTCGGATACCTTGGTTTTGGTGCATCCGTATTTCAAAAAACACCTGATGGGGTCATCTCGCCTTCAGCAGTTTTATTACTTTCCCCCTACCGGTTATTTGCTATAGGAACTTATTATTACTATGCCAACGCCTGTAAGCAACCAAGCAAAGTTACAGACCAACTCATATTGGGTGGCCGCCCGCTTTATCCTCTGCAAGCACAATCCGTTTTTGATATGACTTGCGAGTGGCCTCGCAATTCCTACAGCCGCTCTCTACATTACCGTAGTCAACCTCAAATAGATTTGTTACCCATTATGGCAACCGATATTGAGCGAGCCGTCCATACTATGGATATACTGGCTCAAAGTGGTGTTATCTATGTCCACTGCAAATTAGGTTATTCGCGCAGTGCGACGGTAGCTGTTGCATGGCTTGTACACAATCATACTGCTAAAAGTATTGAGGAGGCGATTGCGTTGGTAATCCAAGCTCGACCTCAGGTAGTCTTAAACTCTGCATCGATTGAACAATTAAATTTTTGGTATAAACAACATTATATAAAACGAGCATTTTTATGAGTAATTTATCGGGTAAAAAATGTGGTGATGTAATTGTTATTTTTACAGCAAGCTGGTGTTATTTGGCGTGTGCTTCGATACTCGCTTTTACTTGTCAATTCGTCTTATTTATCTGTGGGCCGACTAAGCCCATTTACTTATTTGTAAGTATCGCCATTTTTATTATCAGTCACTATTTTATTTTCCGTCTTTGGCTTGATAAGCATTTGTTTAAAATTTTATACCAACAAGGCGATAGTCACTGTTTCGATTTCGCTTTACAACAGCTTTTCCCTAAAAAACAGGTTGCGGTTAGCATGGAACAACGTTGGAGTGGAACCAAGAAACTGTTTAATTATGCGTTATCGTTCGTAGTTTTACACTGGATTTGGATATTGGTTTCAATATTAATGATCAGTAAATAGCCTATTCTAATTCATTAGAATTATTATTTAGTGAATACTTAAAATATAACAAAGTCTGCAATAAATCACTTTAAGAAGCAGTATTAAATAATATCAGTAGGTTTTTTTACTTTTGTTGCTGTAAACGTTATGATAATTGCGAATTCATTGACAGATAACAGTTTTTTTTATGTGAGTTCAACATATTCTATGGCATCTGCTTTTAGTTATTTTTAACCCTGTTATTTTGGTGGGGTACAATGAGTACAAAAAAAATTAATAGATTGCGCCCATTTAGTGCGCTAATAGATTCCTGTTGGAAAGAAAAATATACGTTCGCGCGTTTTATTAAAGATTTAATTGCAGGAATTACGGTTGGTATTATTGCTATACCTTTAGCAATGGCACTCGCTATTGCAAGTGGTGTGCCTCCCCAATATGGCCTATATACTGCGGCCGTTGCAGGTATCGTCATTGCTATCTCTGGTGGATCACGTTATAGCGTTTCAGGACCTACTGCAGCTTTTGTTGTCATTTTATACCCAGTTTCTCAACAGTTCGGTTTAAGTGGCCTACTAGTTGCAACTCTAATGTCAGGAATTATCTTGATGGCGATGGGCTTTGCTCGCTTTGGTAAGTTTATCGAGTATATTCCTGTTTCTGTGACTCTGGGTTTTACCTCGGGTATTGCAATCACTATTGCTACAATGCAGGTAAAAGACTTCTTTGGCTTACAATTGGCGCATGTCCCAGAAAATTATGTTGATAAAGTAATCGCATTAACTAATGCTTTACCGACACTCCAATATAGCGACACATTGATTGGCGTAGTAACATTATTAGTGCTTATCTACTGGCCTAAATTAGGGTTTAAGTTACCGGGTCACTTGCCGGCTCTGGTTGCAGGAACACTGGTCATGTGGGGTTTAACTTTGTTTGATAAACAAGTTGCCACCATTGGCTCAGAGTTTAGTTACTTGCTACCTGATGGCTCTGAAGGTAATGGGATACCGCCGATATTACCTCAATTTATTCTCCCGTGGGAGCTTCCCGGCAGTGCACCTATTAGTTGGTCGATGATAACTGCACTAATGCCCGCGGCATTTTCGATGGCTGTACTTGGCGCTATCGAGTCACTTCTTTGTGCGGTTGTTCTCGATAATATGACCGGTAAAAAACACCATTCGAACAGTGAGTTAATTGGCCAAGGTGTCGGTAATATTGCAGCCCCATTCTTTGGCGGTATTACAGCAACAGCTGCAATAGCACGTTCAGCGGCTAACGTCAGGGCGGGAGCAACCTCACCTATCTCTGCGATTATCCATTCATTGCTTGTTTTACTGACATTACTTGTCCTTGCACCAATGCTTTCTTATCTTCCACTTGCTGCTATGTCCGCATTGCTGTTAATGGTTGCATGGAACATGAGTGCTGCATACAAAGTGATAGACCTTATTCGCCGCGCCCCTAAAGATGACATTATTGTCTTATTGCTCTGTATGTCATTAACCGTATTCTTTGATATGGTTATTGCTATCTCTGTCGGTATTGTTTTAGCTTCTTTGCTATTTATGCGCCGGATCGCCAATATGACACGAATTAGTGAGCTGCCAGAAACGAATGAAGCACAAAGCTGCTTAGTCGTACGAGTTAATGGCCCTTTGTTTTTTGCTGCCGCTGAGCGTATTTTCGATGAGTTAAGAGTTAAAAGCGCAGGCTATAAAACCATTATTATGCAATGGGATGCTGTCCCTGTGCTTGATGCAGGCGGTTTAGATGCCTTTCAAAAATTTATCGACTCAGTGAAAAAGGATACCCATATCATTGTATGTGATATCCCATTCCAGCCTCTAAAAACCTTGGCTCGTGCAAGAGTTACCCCAATAGAGGGCATTTTAAGCTTTCAACACTCAATTGATAAAGCACTTGAAGAACTGAATTCAAAATAGCCACATAATCACTGGCAGGAATCTGTCAGTGATTCATATTTTTGATTTATTCGTATTATCAGCAATTGCACAGTGGTTAATATCCTAAAAAGTTGTTTATACCAACCTAATTTCGCCTATATGTAAGCGAATAGTTAGTCCATTTGGTTATAAACATAAATTACAATTCCTCGCGTATTTCCAATATAACCTGTTTGCTCTATTTCACAAAAAAGCATACTTTCTACTTGAAGTCAGGCCATCTGATATGATTTATTTAATAAAAAATTTGTCAGAAAGGTAGTCTAATTGAGATAGATATGTTTTTTAGTAATATGTAATTTGATGAGTTAATTATGGAAGCACCGTGCAAAATAAAAACTAAAGTGCCGAACCTTGACCGCCATGCGTGTTCAGATATTGATATAGGCTGTTCATTCCCAGCCAACGATTTTCACACCATTGAGGTGCCAATAATGTTGGTCTTCTAGCACTGGCACAAACGCGATGATAAATAATTTCTTGGGGTGTATGACGGATCATTTCGCCAGCAGTGTTGGTATAATCCATCAATGTAATAGGTTCTAACCTACCGGCCCGCCAACTTTTAGCCATAATACTTCCATCAACAATATGTAATGGATGTAATTTAATACCATCAGTACCACACTCCAATACTTTGTGCAGTGTTTCCATATTCATCGAGGTATCCTCACCGGGCAAACCACTAATCAAGTGTGTACAAACCTTTAAACCAAGCTGCCGTGCCTTAGTTGCTGTTTCTCGATAAGATGAGAAATTATGCCCACGATTGATTCGATGCAGCGTTTTATCATGCGCACTCTGTAATCCTAACTCCAACCAGATTTCATAACCTCGATCACGATAGCCAGTGAGTAGAGATAAAACTTTATCTGGCACACAGTCAGGTCGAGTTCCCACACATAGCCCTACAATATCGGCTTGACCTAGAGCTTCTTCATATAGTTTTTTTAAGATACAAACTTCGGCGTAAGTACTGGTGTAAGCCTGAAAATAGGCAAGATAGCGATTTGAGCGGGTGATTTTACCAATTTGTGAGTTAATTTGTTCACTGATAGTATGAGTTGATTGTGCTTCTTCAGAAAAGGAAGCGACATTACAAAAAGTACAACCACCACGGCCTAGGGTGCCATCACGGTTAGGGCAGCTAAAACCACCATGAAGGGTTATTTTATGGATTTTTTCGCCATAACGGCGCTGAAGATCAGCGCCGAACATGGTAACAACTTCATTAAGTTGCACAGTAAATGGTAATTAACAGCTGGTGTCTAGCTCTGGAAAGCTCTTCACTAATGCATCAATTGCTTGAACCTGTTGTAAGAAAGGCTCTAATTTTGCAAGAGGCAATGCTGATGGACCATCACAACGAGCATTATCAGGATCTGGATGCGATTCAAGGAACAATCCTGCTAAACCTACCGCCATACCTGCTCTAGCCAACTCAGCCACTTGAGCACGGCGACCGCCAGAAGCAGCACCAAATGGGTCACGGCATTGCAGTGAATGCGTAACATCAAAAATCACAGGACAACCATTTGATACCTGCATCATGACGTTAAATCCAAGCATATCGACAACAAGATTATCATAACCAAAGTTAGCGCCGCGATCACAAAGAATGATTTTATCGTTACCGCCTTCAATGAACTTATCAACAATATTGCCAACTTGACCTGGGCTAATAAATTGTGGCTTTTTAATATTGATAACTGCATCGGTTTTTGCCATTGCCGCAACAAGATCAGTTTGGCGAGCTAAAAATGCTGGCAACTGAATGACATCAACAACTTCTGCTACTGGTTGAGCTTGAGACGCTTCATGAACATCAGTGATAATTTTAACACCAAAAGTTTTTTTCAGTTCTTGAAAGATTTTCATTCCTTCATCAAGGCCTGGACCACGGTATGATTGAATGGATGATCGGTTAGCTTTATCAAACGATGCCTTAAATACATAAGGAATACCTAATTTTTGAGTCACCGTGACATAATGCTCACAAACTTTCATTGCCATGTCGCGAGATTCAAGGACATTCATTCCACCAAAAAGAACAAAGGGTAGATTGTTTGCGACTTTGATATCACCAATGCTGACCATTTTCTGTTGCATGCTCTTACCTTTCATATCGAGACAGTTTGCTGTCTATGCATAAATTAATGTAATACTACAGGATGATTATCTAATGAATATATCTGAATTTTAATCATCTCAGAAATAGGATCTTCTGGACATTGTTCAATAAAATAATTTAAATCGCTCAACGCCACATGATTGCAGTCTAAATGCGCGAGGATTAAGCCGCGATCACGAATTTCATATGGATTATCAGGATCAAGCGCCAATAAAGTCTCACAAACTTTCAACGCTAATTCCATTTTTTTTTCTTCCATTAAGGAAGCTTTAAGCGTGTCAAATAGCTTGCGAATGATCACGCTATTTTCAGCGACATCAAGCTGTTCATCATCCAGCTCAGAATAAGGGTCAACGGTACCTTTAAGCCACAGGTTTAATGTATGCCACGACAAAGTTTCTCCGTTCGCCGGATTAATAAACCATTGTGAACCATCTTGTTTTTTTGTGGACATTAACAGTTGCGTTGGAAATACGGCAGCTTCAATATCAATCTCTAATTGTTCAGCAATATAGAGAAAAATAGAACCAAGTGAAGCTGGCGTTCCACGCTTAGAGGCCAATACTTTATCTAGCCAAAGCATATCGGATAATGAATAAATCCCATCAGCCCCACTAAACCGCCATTGATGATAAAATAGCATCAACAATTGGTTAATTCGGCTTTCATTATCTGTATCTGCGTGTAAATCAATCGCCATTTTAGCCGCTTCCACCAAACTATCTAATTGAGCTTGAACTTGCATAAGTGGAAAATCTACACGGATACTCTGCGAGACAATCATAATACCTTCACTCAAAGGTATTTTGTTAAATTCAATATTTGCTATGGTTTTCATTGCTATTCCACTGCTTTATTCCACCGAGTCATTCCTTTGTCCTAGTGAAATTCTGTCTCGACCACCATAATCAAGGCAAGTTTCAATATTGCTATATCCGCATTGCTTGAATAATTCGCGAACTGCAGCGCCTTGCTGCCATCCATGCTCAACAAGCAACCAACCTTGATGTTTTAGGTATGCTTTCGATTCAGACACAATATGTGCTAAATCAGACAACCCTTGATTATCTGCCACCAATGCAGTTAATGGTTCGAATCTTACATCACCTTGTTGCAGATGATAGTCACTTTCATCAATATAAGGTGGATTACTCACAATCATATCAAAATGTTGGGAAGATAGTGAGCTGAACCAATCACTTTGTAAAAACTGAACATTCTTAATTGTCAGTCGTTGCTGGTTCCGTTTCGCTAAAGACACTGCATCAGGATTAAAATCGATACCAATAATTGTGCTTTCTGTACGTTCAGTAGCCAGAGCAAACGCAATTGCTCCCGTTCCAGTTCCGAGATCAAGCACTTGACAGTTTTTCTTAGGGAGACGTAATAATGCCTGTTCAACAAGACATTCCGTATCAGGACGAGGAATTAATGTGGCAGGTGACACAAATAAAGGTAAAGACCAAAATTCGCGTTCACCAATTAAATAGGCGATGGGTTCACCTTGCTCACGACGTTGCAGTAATAATTCAAGTGCTGTAAGTTCTGTTGCCTTAAGTTCTGTTTCCGCAAATGCGAAAATGAAAGTACGGCTCTGCCCTGTAATATGTTGAAGCAGAATTTCAGCATCTCGCTTTGCACTGTCGCTACTAGACAGCCTAGCAACAGCTAGGTTAACCCATTCACCGTACTGCATTAGTCCTGCTCAGACAATGCAGAAAGTTGATCAGCTTGATATTCATTAATAATCGGCTGAATTAACGTATCCAATTTTCCTTCCATCACTTCGTCTAAACGGTAAATCGTCAAGTTGATACGATGGTCTGTCACACGGCCTTGAGGGAAGTTATATGTACGGATACGGTCTGAGCGGTCGCCTGTACCTAGTAGGTTACGACGTTCAGTAGCTTCAGCAGCTTGGCGCTTAGCCATTTCAGCTTGACGAATCCGCGAACCTAATACAGACATCGCTTTGGCTTTGTTTTTGTGCTGGGAGCGTTCATCCTGACACTCAACCACAATACCGGTTGGAATGTGAGTAATACGAATAGCAGAATCAGTGGTGTTAACGTGCTGACCACCAGCACCAGAAGAACGGAAAGTATCAATACGTAAATCCGCAGGGCTGATCTCAGGCAATTCTGCCTCTGGCAATTCAGGCAAAATAGCGACTGTACACGCAGAGGTATGAATACGCCCCTGTGATTCTGTTTCAGGAACACGTTGAACTCGATGACCACCTGATTCAAATTTCAAACGACCGTAAACACTCTCTCCTGAAATTTTTGCAATAACTTCTTTAAATCCACCGTGCTCACCATCGCTGGTGCTCATCAGTTCAATACGCCAGCGATTAGCTTCCGCGTAACGGCTGTACATACGGAATAAATCACCCGCAAAAATAGCCGCTTCATCGCCGCCTGCTCCGGCACGAATTTCAAGGAAGCAGTTATATTCATCATCAGGATCTTTTGGCAGTAACAGTAATTGTAACTGCTGCTCATACTCTTCATTTCGAGCTTTAGCGTCTTTTAGCTCTTCTTGAGCCATCTCTTTCATTTCAGGATCGTCTAACAACATTTGTGCTGTTTCAATATCATCCTGCACCGTCTGCCATGCTGCAAAACATTTTGCGACATCTGTCAGTTGAGCGTATTCTTTTGATAAGGCGCGAAAACGCCCCTGATCAGCAATCACACCTGCATCAGCAAGATGTGCCTGAATTTCTTCATAGCGTTCCTGTAATGCTTCCAGTTTTGCGACAATAGAAGGCTTCATTCGTTATATCAGACCTATGATTAAAATGTGGTTATTGATGGTTCAGCCCTAAGCTGTCCCTAAGTAGATTCAGACGTTCCAAGTCACCATCTCCAGCGGCTTGCTGTAAAGATTTAGTTGGTGCATGGATCAGGCGATTGGTCAATTGTTGGGTAAGTTGTATGATAACTTGTTCAGGATCAGCACCCTGACTTATTGCCGCTAGTGCTTTTTCTGCCATACCCGCGCGGACTGCCTCAGCCTGCTCTCTGTAATCGCGAATTGTAGACACTGCAGCTTGTGAGCGCAACCAATCCATGAAATGGCTGCTTTCTTGTTCAACGATAAATTCAGCTTCAACCGCTGCAGCTTTACGCTGTTCAAGATTTTGTTGAATAATAGATTCAAGGTCATCCACTGTATAGAGATAGACGTCACTAAGTTTTTCGACGTCTTGCTCGATATCGCGAGGTACAGCAATATCGATTAATAACATAGGTTTATTACGGCGCGCTTTCATTGCACGTTCAACCATCCCTTTACCAATGATAGGTAATGGGCTTGCAGTCGAACTTATGACGATATCTGCTTGAGACAAGCGAGTATCTATATCAGATAGCGTAATAACTTCAGCACTCACTTCATTTGCTAACAATTGCGCTCGTTCTCGAGTACGGTTAGCAATCATCATATGTTGAACGCCATGATCACGTAAATGACGGGCAACAAGTTCAATAGTTTCTCCTGCACCTACCAACAAAATATTCAAATGTTTAAGTGATTCAAATATTTGTCTTGCCAGTGTGCAGGCAGCAAACGCAACAGAAACCGCATTTGCACCAATTTCAGTTTCGGTGCGAACACGTTTTGCTACGGAAAATGATTTTTGAAATAGACGCTCTAATTCACTTGATAACGAATGGTTATCTTGGGAAAGGGCGAATGCTTTTTTCACCTGACCAAGAATTTGTGGCTCACCAAGTACTAGGGAATCCAACCCGCTGGCAACACGCATAAGATGGCTAACAGCTTGATCACCTTCATGCCAATACAAACTTGGCTTTAAATCTTTATGCGTAATATTGTGAAATTCACATAGCCACTGGATAAGTTGCTCCTGCGCTTTTTCATGCGATTCAAGGCTTAGATACAGCTCAGTCCTATTACAGGTCGACAGCACAACGCCACCGCTAACTTGAGGTTGCTTCAATAAGTCCTCAAGTGCATGGTCTATTTTTTCAGGCCCGAAAGTTACCCGCTCACGTAGGGCAACAGGCGCCGTTTTATGGTTAATGCCTAAGGCTAATAGAGTCATTGTGCTTAACTACATTGCTCACATTGCTAATTATTATTCAGTAGCAAATTTACACTACTGTTATTTGTTTACTGACTATTGTAGATGATTCGAGGCCAGCTTTCTATGATCAGTAATTAATGGAAGTCATGAAAATGACCTACTCCAAACATTTATCGAGTAAATTGAGTCATAACAAGACAGTATCAATACAATTTGTGTCGTTATTTTACACCGCTTTGTACCACGTTTATATTGTTTTTTTACTGTGTGTATTAAGTTCTGCTAACCCTTTAGACTCATTTTCTAGCCTTTTGTTATTGGACTTTCTGACGTTAAATTAATCGCTAGATTTAACATCTTTGTCTCCGTTCAGCTAAACGATGTTTATTCGTCATATTTTGAACACAAAAACTAAAAAAACGTCAATGGAGTATGAAATTACCTGTTTGAAAAAGATATATATAAGATGCAATTATTTCACACATTAAGCAAATGGTTATAGTGTAATTAATAATTGTATTGATAGGTAAAACAACCTCAATGTGATTGATAATCTGATTTTTTTGACGCACTATTTTATGTATGTGAGGTTCTACTGAGCATGATGATTGCCAAATAAAAGGTTGAGATATTTTCCTTAACCGCGATAACGCGTTACACTTCGGTTCGCGTCACCACTTACAGAGACGTAATTCCGTATTTTTAACTAGATGATTTTTTTGAGAATTGTTATGCAACTTTCTACTATTTGCTCTTCATTTCGATCTTCAACTGCTCATGGTTTTTGGCGCTTCCTACCACTAGCTAGCCTATTACTGACTGCCTGTGTGACGACTCAACAATCAACAACGTCTGGTACAGGATCGGCTTCTGATCCACAATGGAAAACACACCTAGAAGAACTTCACGCACTTCGCGACTATCAAACTCGCGGCTCTTTTGTTTACAACAGTGGTGAAACTAAAACTTACGCTAAATTTTTCTGGCAACAATATACACCTGAAAAATACCGTTTATTACTGACTAACCCATTAGGTAGTAGAGAGTTAGAACTTACTGTTGAACCTGATTTAGCTCGTCTTACAACAAAAGATGGCCAAACGCACATGAGTGATGTGCCCTCTGAATTGATTTATCAACTAACCGGAATGGAAATCCCACTTGACGATCTAACAGCATGGCTGACTGGGTCACCAGGGCGCGCTACTGAATTCACACTCGATGAAAATCATTTATTGAAATCAGTGACTTTTGAACAAAATGGCAAAAAATGGCATCTCAGCTATCTTTCTTATGATAAAAATACCACCCCAATGTTACCGAGTAACTTAGAATTACGTCAGGGTACACGCTTAATTAAACTAAAAATGGATAGCTGGACTTTACAAAAATGACGTTAACTTGGCCTTCTCCCGCAAAACTTAATCTGTTTCTCTATATAACTGGCCGTAGAGCTGACGGTTATCATGAATTACAAACACTGTTTCAATTTCTCGATTATGGTGATGAAATTACAGTGACTCCCCGTTCAGATAATCAAATTAATTTGCTTACACCAATGGAAGGCATTGAGCCCGAACAAAACTTAATCATTAAAGCAGCTCGATTATTACAACGCTATTGCCACGATAAGCTTGGTAATCAAGCAAAACTTGGTGCAGATATCAGTATTAATAAAGTTTTACCTATGGGAGGGGGAATTGGTGGTGGCTCATCTAATGCTGCAACCATTTTGATAGCTTTAAATGAACATTGGGGAACAGCAATCTCTGATGATATACTTGCCAAGTTAGGTAAAAGTCTCGGTGCTGATGTCCCCGTTTTCGTTCAGGGGCATGCTGCTTTTGCTGAAGGTATTGGTGAAATTCTGACCCCAGCATCTCCCAAAGAGAAATGGTATTTGGTTGCACATCCAGGAATTGAAATCTCAACCCCGATGATCTTCACAGATCCGCAATTAAATCGAAATTCTCCAAAACGCTCACTAGCCGCACTGTTACTGGCTCCGTACGAAAATGACTGCGAACCAATTGCAAGAAAACGTTTTCGTGAGGTTGAACAGCTCGTTTCTTGGCTGTTAGAATATGCTCCGTCTCGCCTGACTGGAACTGGTGCTTGTGTTTTTTCTGAATTTGAAACTCAAGCCGATGCCCTTAAGGTGTTAAATAAAGCCCCATCGTGGGTGCATGGATTCATCGCTCAAGGGTTGAATGAATCACCGTTGCACAAATTCCGCGCTGGGATAACCCGTGTATTGCACCAATAAGTACGTTCATTGAATTGTACTGTTGGTCAACAATATCTCTCTGGACGCAAGCCTGAGGTTTTTCTCGTGCCCGATATGAAGCTTTTTGCTGGTAACGCTACACCGGAACTAGCACAACGTGTTGCTAATCGCCTTTACACTAATCTTGGAGACGCGGCTGTTGGTCGTTTTAGCGACGGCGAAGTCAGTGTTCAAATTAATGAAAATGTTCGCGGTGGTGATATTTTTATCATCCAGTCAACCTGTGCACCTACCAATGATAACCTGATGGAACTGGTTGTTATGGTCGATGCGCTGCGCCGTGCATCTGCTGGTCGTATTACCGCTGTTATCCCTTACTTCGGTTATGCAAGACAGGATCGTCGCGTACGTTCTGCCCGTGTGCCAATCACCGCTAAAGTTGTTGCCGATTTTCTATCCAGTGTTGGTGTTGACCGTGTTCTCACTGTTGATCTACACGCAGAGCAGATCCAGGGCTTCTTTGATGTTCCTGTTGATAACGTATTCGGTAGCCCTATCCTTCTGGAAGATATGTTGCAGAAAGGCTTAGAAAACCCAATCGTTGTATCTCCAGACATCGGCGGCGTCGTACGTGCTAGAGCAATCGCGAAACTGTTAAACGACACTGATATGGCTATCATCGATAAACGTCGCCCACGTGCGAATGTTTCTCAGGTAATGCATATTATTGGTGATGTTTCTGGTCGTGACTGTATTCTAGTAGACGATATGATAGATACTGGAGGCACTCTGTGTAAAGCGGCTGAAGCGCTGAAAGAACGTGGTGCAAAACGTGTATTTGCTTATGCGACTCACCCAATTTTCTCTGGTAACGCCGTAGACAACATCAAAAATTCAGTCATTGATGAAGTCATTGTTTGTGACACTATTCCTCTTTCTCCAGAAATTAAGGCGTTGAACAAAGTTCGTACGCTAACGCTTTCAGGCATGCTGGCAGAAGCAATTCGCCGTATTAGCAATGAAGAGTCAATTTCTGCGATGTTCGAGCACTAAGATTTTTTGCGAGGTAGTAATACCTCGCTTATACCTTAACGTTGTATGTTCTTTATGGATGCTATCCGTGTACCCCAAGGTAATTAAGATACATTTAAGTTATAAACGAAGTGAGCCTGAAGATCATAGATAATTGTGTGGGTCAGATTGCTAAGTCTAATCAACATTGATGTAGCTTGATATGTATTTGGTGTATATAGCAAAATGATTCGGATAACAGGATGTTGCCGTTATATTGCCAACAAACATCATGCAATTTGACGTATTAAGGGTATATCTAACTGCTTCCTATATTAGTGAGTTGTCATGAATTAAATAAATCCTCTACCGTTGATATTCAACAGTAGAGGCTTTATTTTGCCTTATAGCGAGAAGCTAATAACTTTCTATTGTTTTCTTTACTTCACTAAATAATTGAAATAAAAATAATATCATCATATAACGTCTTAATATGATTAAAAAAGTATCGCTACAAAACTAAACTCCATTCGGTTTCGATAAGGAGTGATTTTTTGCTATAATGAGCAAAACAAACATAATTTACTAGGTCGCGAACCACTCGCCTTGCTTAAAATTCGTTTAATTCGAATGAGTATAGGCCTTAAATTAGACTAACTTTCGGGAAGAAATTCAATTGTGCTAGGGTTTGCGGCGGATTTTGCTAAAATGATTTCTACTAACTAATCCCACCTGCACCTGATTATTAAATAATATGCTAACACTAACGCGCAAATTCACATTGTTAAAATTACTTATTTCGAATTAATCAAAAAAAGTTAACGAAATTTAATTTTGGTGTTGAAAAATGAAAGACGAAAGTTCAGTAAATGGATTATTGCGAGAAGTTCACCACAAAGCAAAAGAGTGAATTCAATTATAAAATGAAATCACTCTTGTCAATTAGGCATTGATAGCTGTAATCATTATTGCATAACTGTTTTGCATCATGTTCAGCATATTTAATGCGATTAAAAAGCATCATGGGTAACGATGATTGGCATTATCTGAATGACGATAATGTTTTATCAACCAGTAGCGGTCAGCAATTTTCTCTCTACCGCTGATTCTTGCTCCAGCCAGCCAAATCACAGCCCCAATGAAGATGCCAAACAAGGACCCCATAGTAATGATTTCAGACAAGTTAAGACTAAATACGTGAGAGGATAAATTAATTGCAATACTCCCTATCATCGCAATTAATCCTATAACCATTAAAATATTACCCGCTAATACAACCGTTCTACGTTTCATATCTACCTCCAGTCCTAGTAGATTGATAAGCAAACATACGTTAAACATTCGTAAAATTTATTTCTGCATGACATTATTATAGTGCAATAAACAAAATTATTTGCGATGACCATCACAAGGATAGACTTTACACATTATTTCTGTACAAAAGATGCTTTTTCTTAATGAGTTAATTCAAAATAATCTCCTCCGAATCTAATTGATATTGTGACTTTGCTTATTTCAATTTTGTACATCCTCCTCTCACAAGGTAAACTAGGTATTATTTTTGATTAAACTGATAGTGAAATTGTAGCCGTGAGCAAAATAAAACTAATCGTTGGCCTTGCCAATCCAGGTGCTGAATACGCCCAAACTCGTCATAATGCAGGCGCATGGTATGTTGATCTTCTTGCTGATCGCCATAACCAACCGCTTAAAGAAGAAGCGAAATTTTTTGGCTACACCGCTCGCATTAATATCAATGGTAATGATGTGCACCTTCTCGTACCAACTACTTTTATGAATTTAAGTGGTAAGTCAGTATTGGCTATCACCCAATTTTATCGTATTAATCCCGATGAAATATTAGTTGCCCATGATGAATTAGATTTACCGCCTGGGGTGGCTAAAATGAAGTTAGGCGGAAGTAATGGTGGCCACAATGGCCTCAAAGATATTCAGAGTAAATTTAGTAATAACCCTAACTTTTATCGCTTACGTATTGGCATTGGCCATCCCGGTGATAAAAATAAAGTCGTCGGTTTTGTGCTTGGTAAACCGCCAGCTTCTGAACAAAAGCTGATAGATGAAGCTATAGATGAATCGTTGAGATGCACCGATATTTTACTCAATGAGGGGATGGATAAAGCAATAAATCGCCTGCATAGCTTTAAAGCAACCGTTTAAAGTGAATTGAACCTAAGAGTTCATTTCATCAAAATCAACTTTTTGTGTATAATCAGCGCCAATTTTCTAACATTCAGGAGCAGCGCTCGCCTGCCCCTTGCTATTTTAAGGTGAGAAACATATGGGTTTTAAATGCGGTATCGTTGGTCTGCCTAACGTAGGTAAATCTACATTGTTTAATGCGTTGACCAAAGCCGGCATCGAAGCAGCCAACTTCCCTTTCTGTACGATTGAGCCGAATACTGGTGTTGTACCAATGCCAGACCCACGTCTTGATCAATTGGCTGAGATTGTAAAACCACAGCGTATTTTACCTACCACGATGGAATTTGTTGACATCGCAGGTCTCGTTAAAGGCGCTTCTAAAGGTGAAGGTTTAGGTAACCAATTCCTAACTAACATTCGTGAAACCGAAGCTATTGGTCATGTTGTTCGCTGCTTTGAAGATGACAATATCATTCATGTTGCAGGCCAAGTTAACCCTGCAGAAGATATCGACGTCATTAATACCGAGCTAGCATTATCTGATCTCGATACCTGTGAACGTGCCATTCATCGTGTTCAAAAACGTGCTAAAGGCGGCGATAAAGACGCTAAAGCAGAATTAGAAGCATTGGAAAAATGTTTACCACATCTATCAGAAGCTGGCATGTTGCGTACTTTAGACCTCAGTGTCGAAGATAAAGCAGCAATCCGCTATTTAAGCTTCCTGACACTGAAACCAACGATGTATATCGCTAACGTCAACGAAGATGGCTTTGAAAATAATCCATTTTTAGATGTCGTATATAAAATTGCAGAAGCTGAAGGTTCAGTCGTTGTTCCTGTTTGTGCGGCTATCGAATCCGATATCGCTGAACTAGAAGATGAAGAACGTGAAGAATTCATGGCTGACCTTGGCATTGAAGAACCAGGCTTGAACCGTGTTATCCGTGCAGGTTATGAGTTACTTGAGCTGCAAACTTATTTCACAGCAGGTGTAAAAGAGGTTCGCGCTTGGACTATCCCAGTTGGTGCAACAGCACCACAAGCAGCTGGTAAAATTCACACTGACTTTGAAAAAGGCTTTATCCGCGCACAAACTATCGCGTTTGACGATTTTATCAAATATCGCGGTGAGCAAGGCGCGAAAGAAGCAGGTAGAATGCGTGCTGAAGGTAAAGATTACATTGTTCAAGACGGTGATGTATTAAACTTCTTATTTAATGTTTAAGACTAGAGTTTAGTTTCACGTCTCAATATAGATAGCCTAAGGTTCATGTAGTTATATGAACTTTAGGCTTAATAAATACGATATAAAAAGTACTCGCAACAGAACAAACTGGGGCTTTACATAGAAAATTTGATCATAATTGTGGGTCATTCCCAATAGATAATAGGAATCCTTCACTATTTCTATTTTTAATAGCATTTAAAGAAAATGATAATATCGTGATAGCAAAATTATCGAAATTTAGTATAGATGACATCCCTTTAAATTAACTTTATAAATTACCAAAGTAATTATATTTATATACACGACCACATAACTCATAATATTGAGATTTGTAATCTATATACTTCCAATTACATCACTAATTAACTATCTTAACTTCATTTGATAATGATTTATCACTGGCAGCCATAATATTACTATATAGCTTTACTTCATCAGATAAAATATCTTACGAGACCAACACAAATAAAATTATTATTTCTAATAATAAAAATAGATGCTTTACCATCTTCACGAAATGATTTGTGAATTACTAATTATTAAAAAACTAAGGATATAACATGATTGATGTTTTCATCACTATGCCATATTTATAGTTTTCTATTCGCAGCTGAGTTAAAAAATATTTAATTCTTTCTATGTAGCAGTAATGAATCATTAAATAAATAACGGCCATATATACATAGCCGTTATTTATATTAGAATTTGATGCTACTGTTTAACTTCAGTTTCAGCTCGTAATTGAGCAACCTTTTGTTCTAAGTTAGGCCATGGCGCTTTATCCGTAAAGGTTGTTCTCAGATAATTTAATAGTGTCGCAATTTGCTGATCACTCAAATTATGACGAAAAGCTGGCATACTACCTAAGCCTTGTGTTGCTTCATACTCAATTCCATTTAGTACAATTCGAATTATATTATCTGGAGCATCTGCATATAAGTTAGTATTCAAAGCTAAAGCGGGTCGCACACCTGACATTTGCGCACCTTTCGTTTGCGCATGACATGCCATACAGGCTCCTGAATATAGTCTTGACCCATCACTAGAAAGTGGTTCAATTTTATCTTCCGTTTGCAGTACAATTTCCATCGCTTTTGATGATATCTGCTGATTGTCTACTTCTGAGGTTAGATAGGTTGCAATAGCTTGCCTATCCTCTTCCGTCAGCTGGGATGTACCCTCTCGGATAACAGGCGCCATCGGGCCCGCAGCAACCCCATGATTAGCCGAGAAACCAGTGCGTAAAAATTCAGCCATATCTTGATGACTCCATGCAACCGGCACAGATTGATTACCTCGAAGTGCTGGCGCAGTCCACTCTTCTGCAATACCACCCATTAAGTGGTTATCTCCACCTTGTTCACCAAATAGAATGCCACCTGGCAAATGGCAAGCACTACAGTGACCTAATCCCTCTGCGAGATAAGCCCCTCGATTCCATTCTTCACTTTGAGTTGAATCAGACTTTATTGGCCCAGCCGTCAAGTACAACTGGTTCCATGCCCAGATCCCTTGGCGAATATTAAATGGAAAGTTTAAAGATGTTTTTGGTGGTTGATAATGAATCGATTTTTGGCTCATTAGCCATGCATAAAGATCATGCAAATCATCATCTGTAGTATGAGTAAAAGCGGTATAGGGAAAGGCTGGATATAAATAATCGCCTTCACGAGAGACTCCGTGACGCATGGCTCGCTCAAATGCTTCGTATGACCAAGTACCAATACCAGTTTCAATATCAGGGGTTATATTAGTGGTATTGATGGTACCAAAGGGTATCTCCATCGCTAATCCGCCCGTGTTTGTCTCACCACCAGGTCGTGTATGACAGACTGCACAATCCCCTAATGCAGCTAACTTTTCACCGCGTGCAATTTGTTCCGCAGAAAAAGTTGGCATTGAGTCTGCCTTTAATGGCTCAATTGCAGATTGCCAACTCAAGACCAATCCGCCCACAGCAACAATCACAACGGCAAGAGCGCTATAACCAAAGATTTTTTTTGCTTTACTCATTGTTCACTCCTTGATTTTTCGCAGCCATATTCACTGCTTGTAAAATACGCGCTGGTGTAAATGGCACTTCCCTCATTCGAACACCTAATGCATCAAATAGCGCATTAGCAACCGCTGCTGCACTTGGTACAGATGCAGATTCACCTGCTCCCATAGGCGGTTCATTAGGATATTCCATTAGTTGAATATCGATTTTGGGTAACTCATCGAAGCGTAAAATTGGATATCCCCCCCATTCAAGGGAAGTTGTTCCCGATTTATCAAAGGTTGCAAACTCTTTTAATACACGGCTACATGATTGAATAATATTGCCATGAACTTGATGCTTAACCCCATCAGGGTTAACCATCTGTCCGCAATCATGAGCAACATAAACTTTTTTGATCAGTACTTGCCCTGTACGACGATTCACTGTTAGATCACATACCCACGCTGCCCATGCAGCCCCAAAACCCGGAAATTTACTGTGAAAGTAACGCGCCCAAGAAAATCCTCTGCCACTGACAATTTCTTGGCTAGCTGGTGCGGGGTTTCTATGCATATGGCCATCAATCCAATTCGCTTGCTTTTTCACCGCATTAATTAATGCGATAGAACGAGGATCATCTAAATATTTCAAGCGATAAGCGATAGGATCTTGCTGAGCAAGATAAGCAACTTCATCAATCCAAGATTCATGAGCAAATACGTTGGGAAGTGCGGAAACACCTCGCATCCAAGAAGCTCTCACAACAGGTGCAGTATCTTTTGAAATAGCACGTAGATGTGGATAGAGATATTGTGGGATAGCCGTACGATCTCCCATTTGTTGAATATCCGGCTTGTTCTCTTTTTTTCCAGTCAAAATAAGCGACAAGGTGTTAGCATTATTCGACGGATAACGGGTACTTATTTCGTAAGCACCTACTTCCTTATTTTTATCAATTCCACCGTGAATTTTAATTAACTGGCCTGTACCCTTTGGCTCCCAACCTGCTTCTTGTTCTCGCATTAATTGAACTCGCACAGGGCGCCCAGTGGCTTGACAAAGCAAGACCGCATCTGCAGTAACATCATCGGCCCCATTGCGCCCATAACAACCAGATGCCTCCATGCGATGGACGTGTATTTGATATAGATCTCTATCGAGTTGTAAAGCCAAGTCTTTACGTAAATCATGGGGATTTTGGGTACCTGACCAAACATCTACTTGATCAGCGCGCACATCAGCGATAGCACAAGATGGCCCAATTGAGCCGTGTAAATGATATGGCCAGACATAATCAGCATTCACTGTCTGATGAAGATTTGCTAATGCCGCATCAACCCCTTCGTCGTCTCGCAATACTCTATCTTGACTTGGTAATCTTATCTGTCGTTTTTTCTGCTGCAAATGAGATAGATGGCAACATATTACTAGCAATAACAACCCCACCCATTTGAAGTAAGCGACGCCGAGTGATATCTAGCATATTCATGCTTCACCACCTTGTGCGATAATCATTTTGGCTTTTTGGGCTGCTTGTAAGATCTCCACATGAGCCCACAACGACATAAATTAAATGCCAGTTCTGTTTTTATTTCTTCTTCGCTTGCATTTGGATTGCGCTTAAATAAAGCTACTAATGTCATTATCATGCCGTTAGTGCAATAACCACATTGTGCTGCCTGCTCATCGATAAATCCTTGTTGCACAGGATGAAGCTTATCACCATTACTAATACCTTCTAATGTGGTAATTTTTCTATTTTCTACAGTTGATAAAGGTATTGAACAAGAGCGAATAACTTTTCCATCGATTAATACACTACAAGCACCACACTCCCCCAAACCACAACCATATTTAGGGCCATTTAGCTTTAGGTCATTACGTAATACATAAAGAAGCGGTGTTGATGGGGAAACATTAGTTAATTCAACTAATTTTCCATTGATATTTAATTGCATATATTTCCCTTTCACATTACAAATTAAATTTAAATCATGATTTTTAATATTATTTTCTTAGTAATGATAACATATATTATTATTTTGATTTAACGCATTACGTACTAGTTGAAAACTTTAAACATCAATGCTTACAAATTTTAGTATTTACGTAACGCCAGATAACAACCAATACAATTTAAAGTAGTAAACCAACAGGGAGAAATTAATTTAAAACAACACATATCGGCAGATGCTATATCAAAAAACTAGGTAGATAATAGTTAATAGAATAAGTATATTTATTATGATTTTTATATTTGGTCAATTAGACAGGAATATTTAGTAACAATGTTACAGGTGAAATTAATATTTTTTACATTTTGGAATAAAATATTTTTGGGTGTAATTTTAATCTATAAAAATATTAAAATATATGATGAAAAAAGAGTAGAGATTTAAGATACTATCTTCAGTATAATTTGCCAAAATAACGTTGAATCCTTTGATATCAAAAATATAATTCAACCAGTAAAATCCATCAATCCTAATGCAGATCTGAGCATCAACTTTTTAGTCATTCCACAAGGGAGAAAGAATTGATATGTCAATACTCTCTAGCACTTATCAAATCAAGAAAGAATTCAATGCAGATGTCTATGTTATAGCGACAGAAGTGCTTTAATTCTACTTCCCAGTACTGAAAGTTACTTAAAGTTTATACCTGCGTCATTTCTCGATTTACTTAATAATTTGGAAACCATAACAGCCAGTTCAAGTAATTCATAGCAGACTTCTAATTTTTTAGACGCTATCTGATCGCGAAAAAATTCAAACTCAAACGTCATATGGTTAGTCGATTTTTCCTGAGTAAATGAGGATACCTTACCATCGATACAAACCTCTACAGACTGGCAAACTCCAGGAGACCCCTTAACTTTTACGTAACCTTTAGTCCCTTGAATAGTAAAATAGCCTAGGCTATCAGAGTCTTTTGCCCCCGTACACACGGCAATAATAGATCCAAACTTCAATGTTAGTATCCCTGAAGTGTCTATGCCGTTATATCCTTTGTTACAGATATAATGACTTTGCTCAGATTCACCAATAAGTGCAGATAAAATATAAATATTATAGAGATTAATATCATACAATGCACCGCCCGCTTGTTTTGGATCAAACGCTGCATGTACATTCCCTTGCATATAATCATCATATCGACTTGAATATTGCGAGTAATTTGCCTGAATAACCTTTATATCCCCTATTTTATTGATATTTTGTTTAATAAAATTGAATCCAGGTGTATGAATTGATGTAATTGCCTCAAACAAATACAATCCGCTTTCATGGGACAGTAGTATGAGTTCTTGTAATTGCTCCCATTCAGCAGTGAATGGTTTCTCACAAATGACATGCTTATTTGCCATTAATGCATCAAATGTATAACTATAATGCAAATGATTTGGTAGGCCGATGTAAACAACTTCAATGTCAGGATCCTGTAATAATTCCTTATAATGTGTATATAGCTTATTGATTTTAAATTGATTACAAATTAACTTTCCTTTCTCGATACTCGCTTCACGTACACATAGTGCAACAACATCAATTCCCTGCACATGATTCAATGCATCAAGCGCTGACATTATTATTTTTCCTGAACCAATCAATGCTAGTTTCATATATTTGCCCAATACAAAAAGTATCATGAAAAAAAGATATTATACTTTATCATTAACACTTGCGGTTTCGCCACTTAAATAACTACCCAATGAACATGACGAATAATTTACTAAAATAATTGTTATCGAACCTAGTAACCTGTGCCAAGTGCCTATTCATGCGGTATTGTCTAAAAAAACAAGATAAATAGATGTAGTAAGCAAAATATAAGCATGAGGCACCTAAATTAAAAAGATAGCTAAACTAGAATTTTAAAAACCATCATCATTATTTTAACATTAATAACCTTTTCATTCAGAATTTATTAAAATAACTTCCCGCTTAATAATAAATGCAAAAAAAGAATCACACACCCAATAGCCTCTAAATTAAGCTTATTACATTCTAATATAAAAAATAAGTTACCACCCTGTTATTTACTTACAAATTTAAACCTCCATTTAAATTAAACAGAACAATCCTTATTATAATTTAAAATATTATCTAGCCAGAAAATTAACTTATCATGCTATTTGCACTAAATATACTGGAAATTTTAATTTTTCTAAATTATAACTAATCTAAACCATGTCATAGAAATTTTTTGTTTTTTTGAGGAGATTCTCTTGAACAATGAAAATTCAGGTTTATTTCTAGCTAAATTTGATGATACCGATGACATTATTTTATGGCCTGGGCTCCCAACACTTTACAACAAAGGCCATCCAGATGAAATTTAATCAACTTGAGCTCAGTTTAGGAAAGCCATATCCTCTCGGTACCGGGTATGATGGAACAGGAATAAACTTTGCCATCTATTCCAAATACGCAGAAAAGGTAGAGCTTTGCTTATTTGATGAACAAAATATAGAAACGCGATATATACTACCTGGACGAACAGATAATATTTGGCATGGATTTCTGTTCGGGGGAAAACCAGGTTTACGTTATGGCTACCGTATACATGGGCCTTGGGATCCACAAAAAGGCCTGCGTTTTAATCCTTATAAGTTATTAATTGACCCATATTCACAAGCATTAAGTCATAAAATTGATAATAATCCATTATTTATTGATGGTGAATTTGAATTTAACAAAACAGATAATTCAGATATAGCACTAAAAAGCATTGTTATTAATGAATCTTATGATTGGCAATATGATACATTACCTAAAATCCCATGGTCAGAAACCATTATCTATGAAGCACATGTTCGTGGTTTTACTAAATTACATCCGGAAATTGCAGATGATTTGCAGGGAACTTATTCTGCATTAGCACAGCCCGTCATCATTAATTATTTACTAAACTTAGGAATTACTACGCTCGAATTACTTCCTGTCCAATTGCATATTGATGAGCCAAGATTACAAAAAATAAAATTAACTAATTATTGGGGATATAACGTTTTAGCACCATTCGCTATCGAACCTTTATATTGGTCTGGCCAGAAAGGAACGACTCCGTTGTCAGAATTTCGAGATATGGTTAAAGCCTTGCATGAGGCAGGAATTGAAGTAATTTTAGACATGGTATTCAATCATACTGCAGAACTTGATGTCACAGGACCCACATTATCTCTCCGAGGAATTGATAACTCAACTTATTACTGGTTGAACGATGCTGGTGGTTACGAGAACTGGACAGGATGCGGTAATACTTTGAGGTTAAATCATCCTGCTACTATTCAATGGGTTATTGATTGCCTACATTTTTGGACAAAGGAATGTCATGTTGATGGTTTTCGGTTTGATTTAGCAACAGTATTAGGTAGAACACCTGATTTTACTTCTACGGCTCCACTACTTAATGCTCTAACAAAAGATCCTATTCTTTCAACACTAAAGTTGATTGCTGAGCCATGGGATATAGGATGCAATGGCTATCAGCTAGGCCAGTTTCCGCATCCGTTTGCGGAATGGAACGACCGTTTTCGGGATGATATACGCCGATTTATTCTAAAGGAAGGCATCTCACTAGGCACTCTAGCGTGTCGTTTTTCGGGATCTAGCGATATTTTTCAACGCAATGGACGCTTACCTTTTGCTTCGATCAATAAAATAACATCTCATGATGGATTTACATTACGTGATTTAGTGAGCTTTGAACATAAACATAATGCTCAAAACGGCGAAGATAATAGAGATGGAAACGATAATAATTGTAGCAATAATCATGGGTATGAAGGGTTATTTGCTGATAAATATATCGAATGGAATCGAAATAAAAGCACTCGAAACCTATTAACTCTTTTATTGTTATCCTTAGGTACTCCTATGCTATTAGCTGGTGATGAAATGGGAAATAGCCAGCAAGGAAATAATAATGCTTATTGTCAAGATTCAGAGCTAAGTTGGGTTAATTGGAGTGACAAAGATAATAATTTAATCGCGTTTACCAGCGAACTAATTGCACTTCGAAAAAAAATAATTCCTTTAATAAGAGGGCAGTGGTGGACGGGTGAAATATCATTTGAAAATAATAATAAAGATATTGATTGGCTAAACTCTCAAGCAGAGCCAATGAGCGTTGAAGAGTGGCAATCAAATAAAATACTACCACTGCAAATAATGCTATCAGGTGAATGGCTAGTGATCATTAATTTAACAAAAGAGCCACAACACTTAAAATTACCCGATGGAGTTTGGGTATATATAAAACCTTTTTCAGAGTCTGATTCACTTATTAACAGTCAGAATTACTTAATAGATACAAAAAAAATAGAAATACTTCAAAAAAAATGATTTAATATATTCCTATTTTGAGGAAACTTATATGTCTGAAAACAATTTAATTAACTCAGAATCAAACTCGCTACATCAGTTAATATCATCAAGACAATTAACAAATCAAACTGTCGCATTAATTTTAGCAGGAGGAAGAGGAACTCGACTAAAAGGATTAACGACAAAACAACCAAAACCAGCTCTTTTCTTTGGCGGAAAATTTAGAATTATTGACTTTACATTATCTAACTGTGTAAATTCAGGGGTTTTCAGAATAGGCGTTTTAACGCAATATTACTCTCATTCTTTAATTCAACATATTCAACAAAGTTGGTCCTTTCTGAATGATAGAGTTAATGAATTTATTCATATATTACCTGCACAGCAAAGAGATGGATGTGATGAATGGTATCAAGGTACTGCGGATGCGATTTATCAAAATCTGGATATAATTAAAAAGTATAATAAATTAAAATATATCTTAATTTTAGCAGGCGACCATATTTATAAAATGGATTACTCTCGGATGTTGCTAGATCATGTGACAAAAGGAAGTAAATGCACTATTGCATGTATTGAAGTTCCCAAAACTACAGCATCTGAGTTTGGTATTATGCATATTTCTGATGATAATCAAATAATCAATTTTATTGAAAAACCTGCTGATCCTCCTTCTATGCCTAGTAATGCTGATATGTGCTTAGCGAGTATGGGAATTTATGTTTTTGATGCGCAATATCTATATCAATTGTTAGAAGAGGAAAACACGAGTATCGAGACTCATCATGATTTTGGGAAAGACCTAATCCCGAAGGCAGTTTATCAAGGTGTTGCATGGGCACACGCTTTTCAAAACTCGAGTATCACATCTAATGATGGTGAAGGTATACAGCATTATTGGCGAGATGTTGGAACAATTGATGCATATTGGCAAGCAAATCTCGATTTAGCATCTGTTACGCCTGAATTGGATATGTATGACTATAATTGGTCTATTCACACAGCTATATCCCCATTGCCACCAGCAAAATTTGTACAAGATCGTTCGGGCAGCCAAGGAATGACAATGAATTCATTGATTAGCTCTGGATGTATTGTTTCAGGTTCAATCATCATGAATTCGGTACTTTTTCCTGCAGTACGCATTAATTCCTTTTGTACTATAGACTCTTCAGTATTACTTCCAGAAGTACATGTTAGCCGCTCTTGTCGCCTACATAGGTGCATTATTGATAATGGTTGCATACTGCCAGAAGGGTTGATCATAGGTGAAAATGTTGAAGACGACCAACGCCGATTCTATCGTTCAAAAAGTGGGATCGTACTGGTGACACAAGAAATGCTAAATAAATTATAGAGATAAATTAGGAGATAAAATGCGAGGAAAAGCAAAATGTAAAGCCATGTATCAATGCCAGGCTAGATTAACAGTGATCGATAAAACTCCATTATTTGCCATACCTTGCTGATACAGTATCTAGATTATACTCTAGAAAATTTAGCGGATAAAACTGTAACAGGTTTCATTTTTAATAATTATCGAGTTGATGATCTCAATAACGCATTACGTCGAGCATTTGCACTTTGGCCAGAGCCTGTAAAATGGAAAAGAGTTCAACGCCAAGCGATGAGTATTAACTTTAGCTGGAGTATGCCCTCTAATGATTATTTAAATATTTATCAACAATTAGTTTAAATTTTGCATCAGTAATCAATTTTGAAATTAAAAATATGTTTTATTAACTCAATTTAATGGGAATGATATAAATGACTTTATTATTTGATTTTAAATCGTCAGATGAACGTATTAATACATTAGCTGAATCAATTCAAAGTAAACTAAAATTAATCATCGGTAAAGATCCTATAATTGCAACGGAACATGATTGGCTTAATGCTACATCCTACGCTGTGCGTGACTTGATAGTGGAAAGATGGTTACGTTCAGTACGAGCTAGTTTATCTCAGTCCGATCGCAGAGTTTCATACTTATCAATGGAATTTCTAATTGGCCGAACATTGTCAAATACATTATTAAATTTAGAAATTTATGATGACGTATCGCAAGCCTTGAATAAAATTGGGGTCGATTTAGAAAAATTAGTTAATGAAGAAGATGATCCTGGATTAGGCAATGGTGGTTTAGGTCGTTTAGCTGCCTGCTTCCTTGACTCTTTGGCAACATTAAAAATACCTGCTACGGGTTATGGCATCCGCTATGAATACGGCATGTTTAAACAAAATATCGTTGACGGTCAACAAACTGAATCCCCAGATAACTGGCTTGAATATGGCAATGCATGGGAGTTCCCTCGAACTAATTTACGCTATAAAGTACAATTTGGCGGCAGAATACAAAAAGAAGGTAATACTTCTCGGTGGATTAATACAGAAGAAATTTTAGCTTGTGCTTATGACCAAATAGTTATGGGCTATGGCTCTGATGCAACTAATACATTACGTTTATGGTCTGCTCGTACAAATAATGAAATGAACCTAGGGAAATTTAACAAGGGTGATTATATTGGTGCTGTAAAAGATAAAAATTTCTCTGAAAATATCTCACGTATTCTTTATCCTAATGATGCTACATCATCAGGAAAAAAGTTACGCTTAGGGCAGGAATACTTTTTAGTTTCAGCAACATTACAAAACATTTTACATACTCATTATCGTGTTTATAACACGTATGATAATTTAGTCGATAAAGTGGCTATTCATTTAAATGATACCCATCCAGTTTTAGCTATTCCGGAGCTAATGCGGTTATTAATTGATGAGCATGGATATAGCTGGAGTAAATCATGGGAGATGACAGAAAAAATTTTCTCATATACGAATCATACATTAATGAGTGAAGCATTAGAAACCTGGCCTGTAGAAATGATGGGTGATATTCTTCCCCGTCATTTAGAAATTATATTTGAAATCAATGACCACTTTTTACGAATTGTAAAAGAAAAATTCCCTAACGACCATGAATTATTAACTCGTGTTTCATTGATAGATGAAAAGCATGGCCGTCAAATAAGGATGGCTTGGTTGGCAGTTGTCGGCTGTTATAAAATAAATGGGGTATCAGAGTTACATTCGGAATTAATGGTACAGAACTTATTTTCAGATTTTTCAAAAATATTTCCTAACCGATTTTGTAATGTAACAAACGGTATTACACCTAGAAGATGGTTAGCATTATCAAATAAACCACTATCATATTTACTCGATGAATCAATTGGAAAAACATGGCGAAATGATTTAGGTGTCATATCTGAAATAAATAATCATGCTTGTTATCCTAGCTTTATTGAGCGTATAAAGGAATGTAAATTAGAAAATAAAAAGAAACTAGCATTGTACATTGCAGAAAACTTAAATATAATTATCAATCCAAATTCTTTATTTGATGTTCAAATAAAAAGAATTCATGAATATAAGCGCCAATTATTGAATTTATTACAAGTAATAAATCGTTATAATCGAATATTACAATCACCAAATGACGATTGGGTACCAAGGGTAGTTATTTTCTCTGGAAAAGCTGCATCATCATATGTTACGGCTAAAACGATTATTCATTTGATTAATGACGTTGCTAATGTGATTAATAATGATCAAAGAATAAAAAATAAACTCAAAGTTGTATTTATTCCTAACTATAGTGTAAGTCTAGCCCAATTAATTATTCCCGCAGCAGATTTATCAGAACAGATTTCACTTGCCGGGACTGAAGCATCAGGCACAGGAAATATGAAATTTGCTCTGAATGGAGCTCTCACAATAGGTACACTAGATGGTGCTAATATTGAAATAAAAGAGCATGTTGGCACAGATAATATCTTTATCTTTGGTAATACAGCAGAGGAAGTTGAAGAGATTCGCCTACAAGGCTATGAACCAAGAAAAATTTATGAAAATGATCATGAAGTTAATCAGGTTCTCAATCAGATAGCCTCAGGATTTTTCAATTCAGAAGAGCCAGAGCGTTATCGTGCACTTTATGATTCCTTAATTAACTTTGGTGATTATTATCAATTACTAGCAGATTTCCGTTCTTATGTCGATACTCAAGATGACGTTGATGCTTTATATAAACAACCAGAATTATGGGCACAGAAATCAGTCTCTAATATTGCGAACATGGGATATTTTTCATCTGACAGAACAATTGATGAATATGCCCGTGATATTTGGAAAGTAAAACCAACAATATTATAACTAGACTAGTTTTTATTTATAACATCCTTTCTAACTGAAAGGATGTTATTTTAAATCATATTAAAATTAAAAAATAATTATTAAATAGTGGAGACACCACCGCTATTTAATAATTAAAGGAAATCCAAAAATTGAATTCACAACTAATTAATTTAGTATAAAGTAAATTTAACTTATCTTTAAAAAATATTAAAAACAATTTTAATTCATATGACTTTTATTTTAGGTGTTTTTATTCATGTCATTTTTCATCTTAGCATCTCTTATCATGCTATCCTCTTTCATTTTGTCATCTTTCATCATGCTATCTTTCATCTTGTCATCTTGATCATGCATTGATTCTTTCTTTATCGCCTCTTTTTTATCCATACTATTAAGGGGCATAGATTTCACTTCTTTTAGGCTTTGAGCCGCTTGAGCACTAGTTAGTCCAAGTGAACAGAGAGCAGCAATGATAAGTATCATTTTTTTCATCTTTAGTTCCTCATTTAGTTATATATCGAAATAATTTAATTCATTAAATTAATCACATATCAATCTATATATGTATTCCCATTAAGATTAATGTAACTTATGTTATTTAAAGAAAAACAATCTCTATTTGATTTTCATTTCAAAAACAGCCAGTAAACCAACAATTAGATTTAATTACTATTGTTTCATATGACGTAATAAATCATATTTCAGTAGAACAAGCCCCGAACCAATCAGTAGAATATCTTTGATAATGAAACTATCTATTTTACCCAATTGAAATAATAAACTCAATGTAACTACACCCGTAAAAACCACTATTACATCACCTAATACACCAATTATGGGTTTTACAAAACCAATAATTAATGCAATAAAGGCCATGCTTTCAACAACGCCAAGAAAATAGCTTCCTCCGTGAACACCGAATAAAGTATACAAGAAGTTAAGCCATGTCTTAGAAATTAATGGTTCAAGGGCATTAACTTCAAAATCAAACCATTTATAAGTCCCAAATAACATAAAAATCACAATAACGGATAGACGTAAAACTGTAATATCAATGTTTGAATTAAGAAATCGGTTCAAGTAGTTTTTCATATTTAACTCTTTAAATATTATAGATATAAAGAATGATATTTAATTATACATATTTCTTTACGCTCATATTTTCTCTCGGAAACACAATAAGACTACCTACCAAAAGGTAGGTAGTCAAGAAGGAATTAAGTCTTTGGCAAAAATATATTCTAATCCTTTGATATAAAATAATTTATATCTGCCCTCCCATCGATTTTAATATAATAATTTTTTCCATACATTGATAATGATAATAAATGTATGTTAAATACAAACACAATGAAATACCTGTATACAAAGAACCATCAACGACATAGAGATGTAGTAATTTAAAAAGAGGAGGGTAAGTAAAAATACTTAAGCAATATATTTCATACTCTATCAGATAAAAATCTGATAACCTTACGCTAAAGGTTATCGTAATATACAAGATAGTCATTTTGATTTTACACTAGATGATGTTTTATCATTTCTTAATGGCATGTCTATATTGGAAAAAATATGTCTACGTATGATAGGTTACTAGAACTTGCCGGTACACTCATTGAAAAAAATGGTTTTGAAGGATTCAGCTATTCTGACCTAGCTAAAGCGTTAGATATTCGTAAAGCCAGTATTCACTATCACTTTCCCACAAAAATTGATCTTGGGATTGCCTATTGTGAAACAAAAATAGCATCGTTTTCTGCGTTAGAAACACACATATTGACCCTAGCGCCGGGCGTTGATCAACTCAATGCATATATTGAAGCGTTTGCTAATTGTGCATATGAAAGACGCATGTGTGGTATTTATGCGATGCTATCTGATAGTAATTTATTCCCGCTTGAACTGCAAAATGTCGTCAGCCAACTTGCATCGCATGAATTACGAATTCTCAGTGAGATTTTGCAACGAGGCCGGGATGCGGATAAATTAATATTTGTCTCAACGGCAGCTGATATGGCAATAATAGTTTGTAATGCACTCAAAGGGGCCCTGCTTCTAAATAGAACATCTCCGTATGATGCTTACACCCGTACAGCTATTGCATTAGTATTAATGTTACAAAATCAGCAATAGTTGTCAGTTACGGGCTAGGGTAATTGTTCTTTGAAAAGCAATTTTCATTCAAATTAAAGTCTTCTAGTTAAAGTTGAAGTGAATAAAGTAAGATGGCCAGTACTGGGAGGTGATGGGTCGCTTTAAACTAAAAGCCCCACATCTCCTCCCTTAATTCTATTTAACGCTATAAGTCAGCACTCAATTTAATATTCTAAAAAAATCACTGGCATCATGGCGTTCTCTTAATTGCTCCGCAGGCTGACCTTGAATTCGGTTAACTCTACGTCCACATTTAACCGCTGGGCGAGCATAGATTTCATCCGCCCAACGGATCACATGCTCATACTCATGAACGGATAAAAATTCAGCGGCACCGTACTGCCAACCATTTACTAATCCACCGTACCAAGGCCAAATTGCAATATCCGCAATAGTATAATTATCGCCAGCGATATAATGATTGGTAGCTAAACATTGATTTAATACATCAAGTTGACGTTTAGTTTCTAAGGCATATCGATTAATCGCATATTCGTATTTTTCAGATGCATAGGCGTAAAAATGACCAAAACCACCACCAACAAATGGCGCTGACCCCATTTGCCAAAATAACCAAGAAAAGGTTTCAGCACGTTCTGGCTGATCTTTTGGTAAAAATACAGAAAATTTCTCAGCCAAATAAGTGAGAATAGATCCCGACTCAAAAATACAAATAGGCTCTGAACCACTATGATCGGCTAATGCAGGAATTTTAGAGTTTGGGTTAATATCAACAAACCCCGAGCCAAATTGGTCCCCTTCATCTATATTAATTAACCACGCATCATATTCAGCTTCTTTGACACCCAATTCTAAGAGCTCTTCAAGCAAAATGGTGACTTTTTGCCCATTAGGCGTACCTAAGGAATAAAGTTGTAACGGATGCTTGCCAACTGGTAACGTTTTTTCATGTGTAGAACCAGCAATTGGGCGGTTAATATTAGCAAACTTACCACCACTACTTTGGTTCCATTCCCAAACTTTAGATGGGATATAAGTTGAATCAGCGATTCGTCATTTCCTTACATTTATGAGTCAGAATAGAAATTCGTTATTATATTAACGTTAATTTAAACGCAACAATGCACGATTAGGCTCTTCATCGTGTACTATTTTAAATTCAATCTCTTTACCAGCTAAACGTGCTGTCCACCGCATCTCTACCCTCTATTTTATTTTATGAAATAAGCGTTATAAATTAAGGTAATTAGAGAAAGGGGTTTCAGTATCTTTAACGCACACTAACTACGACAGTGTGGTAGTTAGTGTCTTCTTTTTCAATGACGATTTCTCGCCGCTATAATGAAAAGCTTCTATCAACTTGTCATATAATGTTTTGTGATATTTGATAATCAAAATAATTAATAAATGTTGTTGATTATTTGTAATAATTATCATTATCATTATCATTACGTATCTTAATATTCATTGCTCAACACTCCAAATATGAAATCAACAAAACTCGCACTACTTACACCACTCGCCGTTTATATTTCCTTCTTTTGTCATCAATCACATGCTGCAGATAACACATCTAAAAATGACTCAATGACTGTTGTTGGTAACTGGTTAGAAAATACAGAAGATAGTGATGTTGTTTTTAATCACCCAGGCGCAAGAACGGTAAAGACCAAACAGCAAATAAAAGAAACTGGTAGTGAAACGATTGCGGATGCTTTAAAAGGGATCCCCGGAGTGCAGGTTCGTGAAAGTAATGGTACCGGAGGAAGTGATGTTTCTTTAAATGTGGGTATAAGAGGACTCACTTCACGTCTATCGCCACGTTCAACTATTTTATTAGATGGAATGCCGCTTGCAGCAGCGCCTTATGGTCAACCTCAACTTTCCATGTCACCTCTTTCCTTAGGCTCTATTGAATCTATCGACGTCATTCGTGGTGGCGGTTCAGTACGCTACGGACCACAAAACGTGGGCGGTGTAATTAACTTCGTCACCAAACCCATTCCTAAAAAATTCAGTGGCAGTACTTCTGTGCAGACACAAGGCGCAAAAACTGGCGGTCTGAAAACCTTAGTCGATGCCTCTGTCGGTGGCTCAAAGTATGATGATTCAGCAGGTGCCCTACTTCTTTACTCTGGATTACACGGACAAGGTTATCGGAAAAGCAATGATAACACCGATATTGACGACCTTATTTTAAAAACCCGCTATGCATTAACCGATAACGACGAAATTTTAGCTAACTTCCACTATTATCATGCAATGGTAGGAATGCCCGGTGGACTGACACAAGCACAATATAATGCAGACCCTTACCAATCTACACGCTCATTTGATCGTTTTGAAGGTAATCGTCAAGATATGCTATTGAAATATAAGCATCAAGAAGATGATAAACAATTTGAATTAATGACATGGTTCAGTAAAAGTTATCGTGGTAGCTATATTGAAAGTGAGGGAACTAAAGACAATACAGGAAAAAGCCGTTTAGTTTCTTATCCTCGCCATTATACCGCTTATGCGATTGAACCTAGCTACTCACAGCTATTCCGTTTCAATAATGCATCTCATGAAGTTACTGTCGGTTATCGTTATTTAAACGAAACTGCTGATGAAAAAGCTTATCGATCCAACTGGTATGGAACAGGTTCACAGTCTACCCGCCCTAGTACATCTCAATACTACCAACACACCTCAGGTGGAACTGAAGCTCATGCAATATATCTCGATGATACCATTGATATTGGCAACTGGACGCTGATCCCAGGCATTCGCTATGAATACATTGATATCCATTTAAATGATGCATTTAAAAATCAAAGACGTAGCAAAAACTACAGTGAGCCACTGCCAGCACTTGCTGTAATTTATCATATCGATGACGAATGGAAATTATTTGCAAATGCCAGTACTTCATTTGGTAGCCTGCAATATTTCCAACTTAACACCGCGGGAGTCGGTAATTCACCAGCAAATGGGTTAAGTGCGGAAAAAGCTCGCAATTATGAAGTGGGCACAAAATATGACAATACCGAGCTATCTTTAGAAGCCACACTATTTTATATCGATTTTGATGACCAACTACAATACGTTGAAAATACAACTGGCTGGACTAACTTAGGCGCAACTACACACCAAGGTTTTGAATTAGCAGCGAAATATGATTTATCTGGGCTTTCTGATATTTTAGATGGTGTGAGTGTTTACAGCTCTTATACTTTCACTAAAGCTATCAGTAAGAAAGGTAAATTTGCAGATAAAGACTTACCATTTTATTCAAGGCAAGTGCTAACTGCCGGCACCCGTTATGAAACAGGTCATTGGATATGGAATCTCAATACCTATGCTCAATCATCACAAGAGTCACCAGGTACAGGGAATACTTATATTACCCAAGGTAGCGCTGATGGTCGTTATGGCACCATTCCGGGTTATATGGCTTGGGATACACGCGGAGAATATCAATTTGGTAAAGAACTGTCTGATTTAAGCTTATCTGCTGGAATTAAAAATTTATTTGATCAAACCTATTTCACTCGATCTACTGATAACAATTCAGGCATTTATATCGGGCAACCAAGAACATTTTATGTTCAAGCATCCGTGAAGTTTTAATTGATACAAGGCGTAATTATGTTTGGAAAGTTAGTGAATAAATGTAGTTTGTTATTGATCTGCTTGGTTTTTTCAGCAGCAAGTTTAGCCGAGCCCATAACCGTAACCGATATCGCGGGAAGAACAGTGACGGTGAATGCACCTGTATCAAAAGTGATGCTAGCAGATAGCCGCGTTCTGGTAGCATTAAACATCTTACACCCAAAAACTCCATTAAAAGGGATTGTTGCTTGGGATGATGCATTAATAAAAAAAGCACCCGACTTAAGTACGGCTTACAGCGAAAAGTTCCCAGAACTGAAAAATATCCCTGTGTTTCCAAATCCTTACACTACGGATTTCAGTCTTGAGAAAGCATTAGTTTATCAACCCGACTTGCTTATTTTTGATATTGGGCTAAAAAGCAAGCTGACTGAAAGTGGCACATTAACGCTATTAGAGAAAACAGGTGTGCCCGTTATTTTTATTGATTTTAGGCAATATCCGTTAAAGAACACCGCTCCGAGTATGGAATTACTGGGTCGTGTGTTTGGTGAAGAAAAACAAGCACAAGCATTTAACCAATTTTATCAGCAAAAATTGGATATGATCCGTTCTCGCGTAGCAACACTCACACCAGAACAACGCCCTTCGGTCTTTATTGAACGCGCAGCAGGAGCAACGGGTGAAGATTATTGTTGCAAAACATTTGGTAATGGTAATTTCGGTGAATTTGTTGATACAGCAGGCGGAAATAATTTAGGTTCACAATGGTTTACAGCTGTAATGGGTGGTGAAATCAGTGAAGAGCAGCTGCTTCATAGCAACCCAGATTATTACCTGATAACCTCTGCTGATTGGGATAAAACACGTAAAGGAAGCTCTTCTATACCACTAGGTTACACTGGGGAACAACAAAAGGTACAAGAAAGGCTGGATAAACTATTAGAAAGATCAAAACTGCGTCCGTTAGATGCGTTTAAAAACAAACAAGTATTAGCGCTTTACCAGCAATATTACGATACTCCATTTAATATTATTGCTGTGGAAGCTATAGCGAAATACTTACACCCCGAACTATTTAAAGACCTTAACCCACAAGCTGATAGTGATTATTTACATAAAACATTCACAGCATTAGAAGGGAATGGTGTTTTTTGGATGCAAGCAAAGTAACACTACTTTGGGTTTATATTCGAGAATGATTGATTGATTTATAAAATGAAAACTGCTCTGATTATAATCGATTTTATCGGAGCAGTTTAATATTTGAAGTATATAGAAATGGCGCTGGTATCTATGCCTATCAAAAAGCCAGTGAAGTAAAAAAATCACTATTAAAGCTAAAAGGTAGGCATTCGCCTACCTTAATATCAGTTACTTCAGCAATCTAACTTTAACTGATTTACCTTTTATTTTGCCTTGCTGTAATTTTTTCCAAATATTATGTGCTACTGACTGCTTTACCGCCACATAGGCATGAACAGGACTGATAGTCATTTTCCCAATATCTGCACCATCGAACCCCATATCTCCAGTTAATGCGCCGAGAATATCACCAGGACGCATTTTAGCTTTTTTGCCACCGTCAATGCACAGTGTTGCCATGGTAGCTTCTAATGGAGTAATGGTTAATCCTGAAGGCACAGGCTCCCAGTTAAGCTTCATGTTAAGCATTTCTTCCAATGCATTGGCGCGCTGCGCTTCTTCCGGAGCACAAAGACTGATCGCTAATCCACTTTCACCTGCACGTGCAGTGCGCCCAATACGGTGAACATGCACTTCAGGATCCCATGACAGCTCATAGTTAATCACCATCTCTAGTGATTTGATATCTAAGCCACGTGCTGCGACATCAGTTGCTACCAACACACGACAGCTACCATTAGCAAAGCGTATTAGCGTCTGATCTCGGTCACGTTGTTCCATGTCACCATGCAGTGCTAATACACTTTGATTACTGTCACTAAGTGCATCGTAAACAGATTGGCAATCTTTTTTAGTATTGCAAAATACAACACATGAAGCTGGTTGTTCACTGCTTAATAATTTTTGCAGCAGACTCACTTTGCCATTACGAGAAACTTCATAAAATCGCTGCTCAATGGATGGTAGTTCATCTACTGCATTGATTTCAATCGTTAATGGATCTTTCTGAATACGACGGCTAATGGCCGCGATCGCATCTGGCCAAGTAGCAGAAAACAATAACGTCTGGCGCTCAGAAGGTGCATGACTGATCACTTCGTCTATAGCATCTGCAAATCCCATATCAAGCATTCGATCAGCTTCATCTAAGACCAATGTTTGTAATGTATCAAGCGTCACAGTCTCTTTGTTCAGGTGATCGAGTAAACGACCTGGCGTAGCGACAATAATATGTGCTGCGTGGATCAATGAATCGCGCTGGATACTAAAAGGGACACCGCCACAAAGAGTCAGTATCTTGATATTTGGCATATAGCGAGCCAAGCGACGTAATTCGCTTGCAACCTGATCAGCGAGCTCACGAGTTGGGCAGAGTACTAATGATTGCGTGTTGAATCGTTTAGCATCGATATGTTGCAACAGACCCAATCCGAAAGCGGCAGTTTTGCCACTACCGGTTTTTGCCTGGGCACGGACATCTTTTCCTGTGAGGATCGCTGGTAACGCGGCAGCTTGAATCGGGGTCATCGTGAGATAACCAAGCTCATTAAGGTTAGAAAGTTGTTCCGCTGGAAGCGCGTTAAGTTCAGCAAATGAAGTCACAATAAAAATTCCGGATCAAAAAAAGGCTAATAGCTGGTAATGATACTATCCCTTCACCGTTGTGTCGTGATGAATTTACATCTTAATTGAACTCTTACAATTGATTTAACGAACACTATATTGAATTTTTTAAGATTATGTCCATCGACATTAAAGGCATCTCCGCTATTATCTTGATCGCTTTCAATTAAATAATAATAAAAGGCTTTTTATTAAAAATAGGTCGCAAAATGAAACAAGATACCACGAAAATCAGTAAATTTTTAAGTTATGTATTACGCCATAAACCCGAATCTATTGCCATTAAGCTAGATGCCGATGGTTGGATAGCCATCGATACGCTCCTTCTACAAGCAAACCGCTACGGCCATAAATTAAACCGTGAAATTCTAGATCATGTTGTTGAAACAAATGACAAAAAGCGATTTACCCTCTCTGCAGATAAATCGATGATCCGTGCAGCACAAGGTCATTCAAGCCAACAAGTTAGTATGAGTCTTAACGAACAAGTTCCACCTAAGTTTCTGTACCATGGAACAGCGATTCGATTTCAGGACTCCATCAGTCAACAAGGTTTAATTCCTGGTAATCGCCATTATGTTCATTTATCTGATAATCAGCAAACCGCCCTCACGGTTGGCGCTCGTCATGGTAAACCCGTTGTTTTAATCATTAACGCAAAAACGATGCATATAGAAGGTTTTAAGTTTTATCTCTCTGATAATAATGTCTGGTTAACTGAGCATGTCCCTTCAAAATTTATTCTAGCTAAATGAGTCAGTCACCATGAATACCCAAAACATTGCCGTACAAGCCCTTATTAAGGGAAAACAATGTCCCCTTGAGCTGAAATTAAAAAGCGGCTCAGAAATTGACTATCAAATAACTTTATTGATGGACAGTCAACCTCTGGCAACAGTCAGCGACATTGATTTTTATGAGTGCTTTGCCCGTTTACGGGAACAAAATGCTGAAATCACCTTTTTATGTAAAGGTGCTAAAAATAATGTTTACCCATCTCGAATGTCACGCCAAATGTCAGGGGGAGTGATGGCGTATGAGTGTACACTCGGTCAACCAGCATTATTAGAAAATATTGTGTCTATCTTTGATTTTGATGATCACAATCTTGCTAAGAATCCCGATGAACAGGCTGCCTTCCATCAAGAATGGCTGAATTCCTTTTAATATTGATCTCACTCACTTCATAGTTCAAGATACATGCAGGGTAAAAATGAATACAACTTATTGATAAACGGTTTATACCGGGTATAAACCGCCATAATTATAATTTAACCTAAATAATTTAGGGTCTATCCATCTATTTCGTTGTATATCCACCATTAACTAATATGGTTTGCCCTGTCATCCACCATCCTTCAGATACCAAGAAACGAATATAAGGAACGATGTCTTCGAGATCGGTTAACCCTGTCTTTGAGAACTTGGATAAAGCGGCAGCAGTTTTATGATAAGCGACTGCATCATCCCCTTCAGCAGGATAAAAAAATGGTGTATCCATCGGACCTGGGCCAATAGCAGTGACTGATATACCTCGCGAACCAAATTCTTTAGCAGCAGCTCGAGTAAAGTGCTCAACAGGTGCTTTTAATCCCGCATAAGTGGAATAAAACGGTGTGAATGCACCAAGTAACGATGTGACAACAGTACAAACTTTCCCGTGGTCATTTAGGTATTTCCCTGCTTCTTTTAAAAAGAAAAACGCCAATTTTGCGTTGATATCACTCATGCTATCGTATTCAGCCTCTGAAATATCAACAATTGGCTTTTTCAATACCTTACCAACCGTGTTGATCGCAATATCAATCTGTCCTAGTTCCTTTATGGTTTCTTGGAAAAGCTTTTCCATTGCAGATGAGGTAGTTAAATCACCCTGTAATATAAGTGCTGCGGTACCACAATCTTGGATATAAGAACGTGTATCTTCGGCGGCTTGTTTACTTTCATCACTATTGTAATGAATAGCAATAGCTTTAGCACCTTGGCCTACAAAATCACGAGCTAGAAGGCCACCAGTGATTAAAATTATTTTTCCATTAACGTTATTTCTATACATGTAGAAAACCTCATTTTTTAGGGGTGCTCCACACTATAGTTGCTTACATATGTCGGATAAACTATGATAATTCGACATCATTTGTCGAGAATAATAAACAATAACGATTATGGATAGGATAAAGCAGGCAAAAGCGTTTATTCAAGTCATAGAAACCGGCAGTTTCACAAAGGCCGCAGTAGTTTTAAATATTCCACGATCAACAATTTCAACGGTGATCCAATCGTTAGAAGATAGGTTAAGAACACAATTACTGTACCGAACAACACGTCAAGTGATCCCTACTCATGATGGATTACTTTACTTGGAGGCAGCCCGTAAATTCATTGAAACCTTCGAGGATTCGGAATCTCTTTTTTTAAAAAATAAGCAGCATCTTACCGGCTATTTACGTATAGATTTACCTACTCGAATTGGAACGCAAGTTGTTATCCCTAATCTCAACTCTTTTATTAAAGAGTATCCTAAGATTAACTTAACACTGAGTATGAGTGATCGGCCGATAGATCTTCTTTCTGAAGGGGTTGATTGTGCTTTACGAGTAGGAGTATTACCGGATTCAGGTTTAGTGTGCAGAAAACTAGGTGAGTTAGATATGATAAACTGCGCTTCCCCTAATTATCTTTCTCGTTATGGTTGTTCTGCGCAACTAAATCAGGACACTTTTCTTAAGGAATTTTGTTCATACTCAATTGGGGACAGATCACCGTTGGCAGTATGAAACCTTTCTAGGTTGTAATAGCGCATATACGCGATAACATCTTCTTTCATCTGTTTCCGAGTCGGCTGAGGGATTTTCAGTACCCAATCGTGTTTTAAACTGCCAAAAAATCGTTCTACAACGGCGTTATCCCAACAGGCTCCAACATCACCCATGCTTGCCCTAATACCATAGCTTGTTAGCAAGCGGCGATATCGCTTACTCGTATATTGAGAGCCTCTATCACTATGAAAGACTAAGCCTCTTTCGGGCTGGCGTAAGTTATACGCTTTCATCAAGGCTTTACTGACTAAATCTGCCGTCATTCGTTTATCGATATGCCAACCCACAATACGGCGTGAGTATAAGTCCATCACGATGGCTAAATACATCCAGCCTTCCCCTGTTTTTAAATAGGTCACATCACCCGCCCACACTTCGTTAGGTGCGTGAGGATTAAAATTTTGATTGAGCAAATTATCGGCTACGGCATCACTGTGTTTGCGTTTTGTGGTGACTTTGTAAGCAACGCGCTGAGTGACGACTAGGCCAAGCTGAGCCATTAGCTTTTGAACGCCATAAGCACTCACGCTAAAGCCCTCTTTGCATAACCGTTTACGTAACGTTCTATAACCTAAGCTATTTCGACTCTGTTCAAAGATAGCTTTGGCTCTGCGGTACAGGCTAAGTTGTTCTGCGGTACAGGCTAAGTTGTTCTGCGGTGATCAATTTTGCTGGGCGTTTAAGCCAAGCATAGTAGGCAGAACGACTTATTTTCATTAACTTGCAGAGCTTCAGCACGGGAAACTGTGAAGATAATTGCTTAATCGTTTTAAACGCTACTTGGTTTCCTTTAACAGGAGGGCGCTGGCTTTTTTTAGGATCTCTTTCTCCATCCTAAGTTCTTTATTTTCTTTTCGAAGCCTTAATAGCTCAGTTCTCTCATCGGCATTCAAGCTGCTACCGGATTGTTCAGCATCGAATTTTGCTTTCCAGTTATAAAGTAATTTATCGGTGATCCCTAATGAAGCTGCCGCTTTTGGGACGCTATAACCTTGTTCGGTGACTAATGCGACCGCTTCTTGCTTAAACTCAGTAGTGTAAAACCTGTTTGTTCGTTTTTTCATTTAACACCTCAATAATTGGATTATATTCCATTATTAAAGTGTCCTGTTTGATTAAAGCAGATCAGGTATCCCTCAGAAGCTATCTGATTTAGCACAACATTATGTAGTGAATTATGTTGTTCAATCCTCTACATCTAATGGAATGTGGGAATATTGCAGTAACGGTAAAGTACATTCATATCCGATGAAAAGTTTCGTCACTCTCAATAATGCTGGAGCCTATATTACCGCCGCCTTATCCGACCTTGGGATTATTCAAGTACCCGCTTATGATGTGGCTGAATATATTCAACAAGGAAAACTGTGTGTTATCATGCCAGAATATCGTCCAGAGCCAATGCCTCTTTCCTTGCTTTACCCTCAGAGACGTAACTTGCCACAACGCATTAAATTATTTCAGGATTGGTTAGCCGATTTATTAAAAAATTCAAACGGAATTTTTCATAATGCACTGCCATCAAAGAAATTAAATATAAAATAACAATAAATATGTACTGCTTATTAATCCTTTTAATATTCAATAGATTAATTACTAATTAAATCTAAGCATTTTATATTAAGTGTTAGAAGATCGGCATCCACTATTGCGAGTAAAATGGAAGCCACTATTTTAATTGGAATCACGGAGGCTGTTGATGTTTGAAGGCTAATTTTAACGCGAATTAAAAATCTTTAAGAAAATACGGCGGGGATTCTACCGCTTAGTGAATTAAGCAAACTTATTTCAATACAGAAAAAAATAGTTTTTAATTTCGTAGTAAAAACACACGACAAAGATCCCCCCTGACCCCTCACAACACGCGGTCATGTTACTGACAATATGATACATAAGGTGTTTCACTCTAGGAAATTAGTCTTATCAATAGCTAACATGGCGTAATCTCCACCCAGATCAGCTTACTACCTGTAATTTGAGGAGTAATAACCCCTTCCCCAATATCAGGTAGCCACCAGCCACCTTGATTGGCCTTCATCGTTTTACAATTTGCTCCTGAAACATCCCATTCCCCTGATAATACAAACACTATACCTGCTTGTCCTATAGGCAAGCGGTGCTCATCAGTAATAATGTTACTCTTCACCGACCACCTGTCTGGATTAAAGATTAAATTGAGCAAACGGACCGGTTCACCTTGTAAATCAAGTTCTACACATTGATAGGCTAGTGAATGGAAAGTATCGCCAATATGCTTAATTGGCTGCTGTATCTGCAGTTTATCTGTGAGATACAAATCACCATCATCAAGGGAAATACAGAATCTTTCCCCATCTGAATACTGTTTTAAGAAACTTGAATGATGGATATGTGCAATACTCGCTCTAAGTGAAAAATCAGAGGCTACCGGCCAACAAAAAACTTCAGTACTACTACCACAATTATCTTGCCATTTTAAGATGGGTAACTCAGTCGCATCAAAACATTTGATTTTCATACATTCCCCCGAGCGTTAATAGCCACTATCAATCCCGATATTCAGAGTGACAAACTTAATCGCCCAAGGCAATGATTTTACTCCCATAATGTGATTAGCCGCGTTTCTCACTAATCAAAGAATGGCATAAACGTCCTAGCGTCTTCATTGCTAGCTCTAATTCATTATTCCACAAGAAAGAAGCATTGAGCCTAAACGCATGATTAAATTGATCACTCGTTGAGAACATACTACCCGGCGCAATACTAATACCCTCTAGTAATGCAAGTTGGTAAAGACGCACTGCATTAAACGGAGGTTCAAACTCTAACCATAAAAAATAGCCACCTTTTGGGGTATTCACTTTAACGGATGACGGCATATATTGCGCAATTGCACCTAACATTTGATGTTGACGTTGCTCCATTGTTTGACGCAATTTTCTTAGATGATTGTCATAACCGCCTTGTGTAAGATATTCAGCGATAGCTAATTGTGTTGGAACACTTGCCGATACAGTGCTCATCATCTGTAAATGCTGAATTTTGGAGGCGTGATGCCCCGCAGCAACCCAACCCACACGATAACCGGGTGCTAGACATTTCGAAAATGAAGAGCAATGGAAAAAGTTGCCTTTAATATCTAACGCTTTTGCCGGAATGGGTTGCTGGTTACCAAAATAAAGTTCACCGTACACGTCATCTTCAATCAACGCAATTTGGTTTTTATTCAGGATATCGACTAGACGTTTTTTATTGGCAGGCGGCATCGTACCACCTAATGGGTTTTGATAATGTGTCATTAACCAACACGCTTTTATCGGGTATTTTGCGGCAATATCTTCTAGCGCATCAAGATCAATACCACAGATAGGATCGGTTTTAATCGCAATCGCTTTTAATTTAAGGCGTTCTATCGCTTGCAGTGAACCATAAAAAGCAGGTGACTCAATAACCACCCAATCTCCGGGTTGAGTAACGGATTGCAAACTTAGCACCAATGACTCCATTGCGCCTGCGGTAATAACAATTTCATCTGGTGCAACATGAATTCCTTGGCTGGCGTATCGCTGCGCAATATTTCGTCGTAATTGTTCATTTCCCGGTGGTAAGTTTGCCGTGGTGTTAACTCTGGCTAAACGTCGAGCGACAGAAGCTAGTGTTTTACCTAATTTAGGTTCATCCAGTAAAGCAGGTTCAGGGAAGGCTGACCCAAATGGAATAATATCGGGATCTTTACACGCCTGTAACACACCAAAAATTGAGGCATTTATTTCGACATTTTCATTAAGATGTAACCTCTTCCCACCTTTAGCCGCCGCAAAACTGGTATTTCGACGAGCAACATAATACCCAGATTGCGGTCTTGCCGCGATCCAACCTTGGCTTTCTAATAATTGATAAGCCTGTACGACTGTCATCAAGCTTAAGCCGGATTGTTTTACGCTTTCCCTCAGTGAAGGTAATCTATCGCCAACCTGCCAGATATTATCTTCAATCTGTTGGCGTATTTGTGCCGCCAGTTGTTCATATCGCGTCATACCCGCCTCAACTGTTATAGTTAATAACCAAAAAATTGTTACTATTATAGTTTATCTTCTCATGTTCTACTTATCCACACATTCACCTGACTTTTTTTAACTATAAGCACAAAACATTTTCGATAGGGCTGTGGTTATTCCACAAACCAGCAGACGCAATCGACATTCACGCTATGGAACAGCGCAAATATTGCTAACTGTGATATTGAAGATGCGGTGTGCACACTATCAATTCCAATCAGGGGTCAATATGTTTGGACTAACTGCGCTGGAACTGGCTCGTATACAATTCGCATTTACGGTCTCGTTCCATATTATTTTCCCGGCGATCACTATTGGGCTAGCGAGTTTTCTTGCTGTTCTGGAAGGCTTGTGGCTAAAGACTCGGGATTCAGACTATATAAAACTGTTCCATTTTTGGTCAAAAGTCTTTGCTGTCAATTTCGGTATGGGGGTAGTTTCTGGTTTGGTTATGGCCTACCAATTTGGTACTAACTGGAGTTTTTTTTCCGATTTTGCCGGAAGTGTAACTGGACCACTATTAACGTATGAAGTTCTCACCGCCTTTTTTCTTGAGGCTGGCTTTCTTGGTGTGATGCTCTTCGGTATGAACCGTGTTGGTGAGAAATTACATTATTTTGCAACCTGTATGGTGGCATTAGGAACCATTATTTCAACGTTTTGGATCCTTGCATCAAACAGCTTTATGCAAACACCGCAAGGATTTGAAATTGTTGATAATCGTATTGTACCTGTTGATTGGCTTGTGGTTATTTTCAATCCATCTGTTCTGCGCAACTAAATCAGGACACTTTTCTTAAGGAATTTTGTTCATACTCAATTGGGGACAGATCACCGTTGGCAGTATGAAACCTTTCTAGGTTGTAATAGCGCATATACGCGATAACATCTTCTTTCATCTGTTTCCGAGTCGGCTGAGGGATTTTCAGTACCCAATCGTGTTTTAAACTGCCAAAAAATCGTTCTACAACGGCGTTATCCCAACAGGCTCCAACATCACCCATGCTTGCCCTGATACCATAGCTTGTTAGCAAGCGGCGATATCGCTTACTCGTATATTGAGAGCCTCTATCACTATGAAAGACTAAGCCTTTTTCGGGCTGGCGTAAGTTATACGCTTTCATCAAGGCTTTACTGACTAAATCTGCCGTCATTCGTTTATCGATATGCCAACCCACAATACGGCGTGAGTATAAGTCCATCACGATGGCTAAATACATCCAGCCTTCCCCTGTTTTTAAATAGGTCACATCACCCGCCCACACTTCGTTAGGTGCGTGAGGATTAAAATTTTGATTGAGCAAATTATCGGCTACGGCATCACTGTGTTTGCGTTTTGTGGTGACTTTGTAAGCAACGCGCTGAGTGACGACTAGGCCAAGCTGAGCCATAAGCACTCACGCTAAAGCCCTCTTTGCATAACCGTTTACGTAACGTTCTATAACCTAAGCTATTTCGACTCTGTTCAAAGATAGCTTTGGCTCTGCGGTACAGGCTAAGTTGTTCTGCGGTGATCAATTTTGCTGGGCGTTTAAGCCAAGCATAGTAGGCAGAACGACTTATTTTCATTAACTTGCAGAGCTTCAGCACGGGAAACTGTGAAGATAATTGCTTAATCGTTTTAAACGCTACTTGGTTTCCTTTAGCAGGAGGGCGCTGGCTTTTTTTAGGATCTCTTTCTCCATCCTAAGTTCTTTATTTTCTTTTCGAAGCCTTAATAGCTCAGCTCTCTCATCGGCATTCAAGCTGCTACCGGATTGTTCAGCATCGAATTTTGCTTTCCAGTTATAAAGTAATTTATCGGTGATCCCTAATGAAGCTGCCGCTTTTGGGACGCTATAACCTTGTTCGGTGACTAATGCGACCGCTTCTTGCTTAAACTCAGTAGTATAAAACCTGTTTGTTCGTTTTTTCATTTAACACCTCAATAATTGGATTATATTCCATTATTAAAGTGTCCTGTTTGATTAAAGCAGATCAATCTTTCCCCTACCGCCTACTACATATGACAACGGCTGCTTTTCTTGCAGCGGCCTTTTTTATTGGTGCATCAGCGGCTTGGCATCTACTCAAGGGCAATAAGTCATCCGCAATGAAAAAAATGTTTTCCATGTCATTATGGTTGATCTTGATTTTAGCGCCAGTTCAGGCACTGATTGGGGATGCTCATGGTTTGAATACATTGAAATATCAACCAGTCAAAGTCGCAGCGATGGAGGGCCATTGGGAAAATAAACCGGGAGAAGCAACACCATTGATCCTGTTCGGCATTCCAAATATGGCAAAAGAGAAAACCGAATATGCCATTGAAATTCCTTATCTAGCTAGCATCATTTTAACGCATAGCTTAGATAAACAAGTTCCTGCCTTAAAAGATTACCCGCCAGAAGATAGACCTAACGTTTTTATGGTGTTCTGGTCATTCCGTGTCATGGTTGGACTCGGCATGCTGATGATTACTGCGGGTGTATGGGGATTATGGCTACGTTATCGTAAAAAACTCTATGAATCTAAAACCTTCTTACGTTTTATATTTTTTATGGCGCCTTCTGGGTTGATTGCTATTCTCGCGGGTTGGTTCACCACCGAAATTGGACGACAACCTTGGGTCGTCTATGGACTGCAGAGAACAGCCGACGCGGTTAGTGCTCATGGCGAAATACACATGAGTGTCAGTTTACTCGCCTTCTTCGTTGTCTACGGCGGTGTATTCGGGATTGGTTATATGTACATGATGAAATTAATTCGTAAAGGTATCCAGGAGGACCCAACTCATGGGCATTGATTTACCACTCATTTGGTTTGTCATCATTGTATTTAGTATTTTGATGTATATCGTCATGGATGGCTTCGACTTAGGTATAGGCATTCTTTATCCTGCGTTGAAAGATAGCCACGATCGTGATTTGATGATGAATAGTGCCGCCCCCGTTTGGGATGGCAATGAAACATGGCTAGTGTTAGGTGGAGCAGCATTGTTTGGTGCATTCCCTTTAGCGTACGCCATTGTACTTGATGCCTTATCTATTCCATTAACATTCATGCTATTGGCGCTTATTTTCCGAGGTGTAGCCTTTGAATTTCGTTTTAGAGCGGACGAATCTCATCGCAAACATTGGGATCATGCTTTCATTTGGGGTTCAATTTTTGCCACTTTTGTTCAAGGTATTGTTGTGGGTGCATTCATTCAGGGTTTTCATGTCGAAAGCCGTGTCTTCATGGGCGGTTACTTTGACTGGTTTTCACCGTTCCCATTATTCTGTGGTTTTGGTTTAGTTGTTGCTTATGCTCTACTTTCTTGTGGATGGCTGATCATGAAGACAGAAGGTCATTTACGCGAAACTATGTATCGTCTTCTGCGTCCGTTAACACTATTAATGCTTGTCGTCATCGCCATCATCAGCGCTTGGACACCAATTCTCAATGAAGGAATCTATAGCCGCTGGTTCAGCTTACCAAACCTATTTTTCTTCTTACCTGTCCCATTATTAGTCTTGGGCAGTGTTTGGATCATGATGAAAAGCGCTAAACACCAAAAATCGGATAACGTACCTTTCTTAGCTGCGCTGCTGTTGATTTTTCTTGGCTTCACAGGATTGGGGATCAGCTTATGGCCAAACCTTATTCCACCCGCAATTAGTTTTCGGGATGCAGCCGGCCCTTCGGAAAGCCTAGGCTTTATGCTTGTGGGTGCCCTATTCATTATTCCTGTTATTTTGGTTTATACCTATTGGAGTTACTATGTCTTCAGAGGCAAAATTACCCCAGACCAAGGCTATCACTGATAAGCCAATCGTCTCACCTTGGTGGAAAAAAATAGGCTGGATGGTAATTATCTGGCTCGGAAGTGTACTTACATTATTCGCATTCTCGTCAGTATTTAGGTTATTAATGACCGCTGCAGGGATGAAAGTTAAGTAAGTTCACACTAAGGAAGGCCGTATTAGTGATTGCTAGTACAGCCTTTTTTATTTTTAATAATACCATAAATGTTTTGTATTGGATTATTTATATTCAATAAAAGCGTGATATGATAATGATAACAATTACCATATAATAATTTTATCATTTATAAAAAGGAGACTGCCTGTGGCTAATGACAAACCAGTCGAAAAAAATATTTACCGCCCAGCGCCACCGCAGCTTGTTCAAGTTAAATCCATTACCGATGTTAGCCCCTCGATCCGCAGTATTACCTTTACGAGTGAAAAACTCGCCGATTATCCAATTGGCTATGAAGGTGGCCATATCAAGATTTTCCTTGCTCCAGATTTAAAAAGTAAACCTGCTCTCCCAGTTTTAAGCGAAAAAGGTCGTAGCTGGCCAGAGGGCGAACCTCGTCCTTTTGTTCGTACATATACCGTCCGTGCTATTCGACCTGAAAGTAAAGAGATCGATGTAGAATTTGCTATGCATGCTGGTGTAACCGGTCCTGCTTATTTATTTGCACGTGATTCTGTGGAAGGAAACTGGATGGGGATCACCAACCCTGGCGGACCAGACCCATTATTGTCTGACACTCAACACTATTTTATGGCTGGTGATTCCAGTTCGTTACCTGCAATTGCAGCTCTACTTGAGAAAATGCATGCAAATGCAACCGGTAAAGTAGTTCTACGCCTTGACGATAAAGCCGATATTCGCGAGCTAACCAAACCAGCAGGCGTCGAAGTGATTTGGATCTGTGGTGATATTACGAAGACCGAAGAGCTTATCAGTACCTTTAAATCTTGGGATATTCCAAATGAAAATACTTCATTTTGGATTGCTGGTGAAGATCAAATTATTCGTGATTTACGCCGTTTTATTCGTCGTGAGAAAGGATTTGGTCGAGAAAGCATCTATGCTGTACCATATTGGCGTTACGGTTTCGATGAAGAAGGCTACCATTACGAACGTCACAATGTGATGGATAATCCTGATGATTAATTGCTAATCCTGATTATTCAATGAAATAAAGAAATAATTTAACATATCCCAAATGGCAATACGTTAATACGCCATTTGGGTTTATTCGCATTTATAACAGTATCAGCCTGAAGCCAGTGATTAAAAAAAACCAAAGAAATCCCCTTTCCTAGCCTCCCCTGCTATATTCTGAATAATTCGATTTGCATTTAGCCTTGGTTACGTTATAACATAACAACACAATTTGTATTTCACTATGGAATTATTTCAATGAATACCAAATCACTTCTTGTTATCGCGTTTAGTGCCAGCTCACTATTAGCAAGCTTTAATGTATTAGCACATGGCTCACACGACCATTCACATCCTCAATCGGAAAAGGCTTTACAAGCAAGCAAAGGAATTTTTGATGATGCTGACGTAAAAGATAGAAAATTAAGCGATTGGGATGGTATTTGGGAATCGGTTAATCCGCTTTTACTCAATGGGAAACTCGATCCTGTTTTAGAACAAAAAGCAAAAACCAATAAAGATAAAAGCGTTGAAGAATATCGTGCTTATTATAAAAAAGGTTATGCGACAGACGTTAATAATATCGGTATCGAAAATAACGTCATTGAATTTAATCAAAATGGTCAGCTAAGTACCTGTGAATATCACTATTCTGGTTTCAAAATTCTACATTATGCTTCTGGAAAAAAAGGTGTACGTTATTTGTTTGAATGCCAAGATGCAGCATCTAAAGCCCCTAAATTTATTCAATTTAGTGATCATATTATCGAGCCACAAGTCTCTGCACATTTTCATCTCTATATGGGGAATGAATCCCAAGAAAAGCTTTTACAGGAAATGGATAACTGGCCAACCTATTACCCCTATTCACTGAATGATAAGCAAGTAGTAGATGAAATGCTGCACCACTAATTGAATTATTGTTTCTTATTCAAATGTATATCCCAACTAATTGGGGTTACAGTTAAATATTGAGTTAAATTATTACCATAACAATTTGGGTTGTATAAATAATCTTATGGCTCAGATAACTGAGTGTATTCAATGGTAAGCTAAATATAGTGTATGTAGCCCCAATTCAAATCTACTATGAATTGGGGCTACATTTAATAACTATAAGCTAATAATGCACGATGACAGAGCGTTGAACGTACACAATCATCCACAGTAAAATTGACCATTGCCACCATTTCATCACGACTAAAGCGTTGTAAGGCATCAGCAAGTCCTGAGGTTATACCTTCAGGTAAATCGCATTGTGTAACATCACCATTCACAATAACTGTCACATTTTCCCCTAATCGGGTAAGAAACATTTTCATTTGTGTGACAGTCACATTTTGAGCTTCATCAAGTATGACAATCGCATTTTCGAATGTACGACCACGCATATAAGCAAATGGCGCAATTTCAACTTTCGCTATTTCCGGTCGTAAGCAATATTGTAGAAAGGAATTACCTAGCCTCTTCACTAACACGTCATAAACAGGCCGGAAATAAGGTGCAAACTTTTCAGACATATCACCAGGAAGAAAACCAAGATCTTCTTCTGCCTGCAAGACAGGTCGTGTGACAATAATTCTGTCAATGTCTTTATTGATTAATGCATCCGCAGCAAGAGCGGTACTAATGTAGGTTTTACCACAACCTGCTTCACCATTAGCGAAAATTAATTTCTTGTGCTTAATCGAATTAATATAGATCTTTTGTGCATCATTACGAGGCGTAATTGGCGACCTATCACGTCGCTCTTTAGCCATACCAATCGGTTCAATTCCTGTAAAATCAGCAAAGGAGGTAACGTTAGCCATATCATAACGACCTGCGCGTTCTTTGCGTGATGAACGTTTTGTTTCTCGGCGCATTTTTGTTGCAGCTTTCTGTTTGCTCGTAGTATTAACCCGTCCAGGTATCGTTGAAGTCAATTCAAATGACGGACTATTCAGAACAGAGAGGAGCTCCCTTCAAGCTCATATTGATTGGACATGCAATAAAAAAACCGGTTATTAATCTCACCATGACAATTTCATGATGAGATTAATAACCGGTCTTGTGAATCTATTAATAAAGGCTTTGTTCGCATTAGCTATTCCCTATTAGGCTATACCCGTAAACTAATGAATATCTATGACACAATTATGACAATAACGTATAAATTTATAATTTTTGAAGCTATGTTAGGCCTTATTGCATAAAAACTATATCGCTATTTTGATTATGAATGCAACAATAATTTAACATCCTTCTGACTTTTACCGGCTATTTAGTTTAAAAGTGCTCTAACTTGAAATGGTAGTTGATATTAAAAATTTATTTCATTGGTAGATATATACTCAAAATAATTCAAATTGCCTCAAGGCGACAAATGAAAATAGTCTGGGAGTATAGATAAACTATGTGACTCGGCTAGCTAAGAGCAGTCAACAACGCGGCAACTTGAAGTATGACGAGTATATCATGGTAGTTAATAGCCTTAATACTATTGCGTTTATTTAAAAAAATTTCCCAATATCTGCTGGTAATACAGATATTGGGTGATAACTTATCGCGGCTTACAATTACCCGCTAGATCATAACCTGCTGCCTGTGCTGCCAGTTCATTGGAAAACATCACAGCATTTTTATCCGATGTGGTTTTAAAACCTGCACAATGAGCTAAATGGTATTTGTGCGAATTGCGATTACCTTTTACCTGCATAACCGCTTCAGTTGACTGCGTTCTAGGTTGAGTTTTTACTGACGCTAATGTTGACGAAATATCGGTATCATCTTTAATACCTTGCGCGCTATTTTTATGTCCAAGAACCCATTTTTGCTCACCTATCACAAATGGATTATGATGACCCATAATGCTGGCAATACGCTCATCACGTTGTTTTTCCCATTGACTAGGTGGATATTGTTTATCCCATGTCATTAACAACTGTTGCTGCTGCCGAGACATTGATAAATTGTAGCGATCGTGCATATAAAAATACACACGTGCTACTTGCCCTTTAACTTCATTACGTGGCTCAAAAATGCGCTCTTTCGTATCTACGCGGCTACGACATTGGCCATACGGATACTCTGCATTATCAGCTAATTGGCCATAACTAAAATTACTGCGATCCGCGTTGACCTCACCAATCGATGGAGCAAGATTATACATATCAGCTTCCATTCGACGGAAAACAGGATCAGTCGCGACACAGTTTTTACGTCCACCTTGTTGCCAACATTGTCTTTGATGACCAAAAACCCACGCAGGGACGATATGTTCCCATTCAATACGCGTTGCCCTATTTTGCTGCTTACGGATGTGGTAATCACACGATGCTAAATCTACCTGCCCACCACTTTTACCCGTCCATTCCCATTCACAACCACAATATAGCGTTCCTTCACTTTTATGGTTCTGATCCATGTAGACTTTTGTTTTACTTAACACTTTAGCTTCATTAAATGCAGCCGGAGCAGCAATAAGAGGAAATGCAAACAATAATAAAAAAAGAGAAAATACCCATTTTGGGGAATAAGATGCTGGTCGTTTATTCAAAATAACACCATTGTTGATTTAAAAGTAAAATTAACTTGAATGCATAAGCACACACTTTAATAGACTGCAATTTTTCTTATGGCAGCTTGCACAGATGAATATAAGCTTTTTTTCTTCTCATGAGTATGAGAAACCATCTATTTTATAGTCATACAAACACAGCAAAACCATCGAGGGTTAATATTAAAGTAATCAAGCTATAAAAGTAACGCCAATAAATAATAGAAACTGTTCATTAATCATCTGAACAATTTATAATCGATACTATTTAATAGATTGAGGATAGACTTTAGTTAATCGGTGATCTTTATTATCAAGGGAGTAATTTGAACTTATTTTTCAATAAGGAGAATTGTAGCTAAACGGAAAGAAGTTCTCTTATCAAAAAATAATAACCATTGAGCAAACACAATAATTTGGTTAGAGGTGAGTCGTCAAAACGACATAACATGAAGTACGATATGCAGCTAGCTGCATATCTTCCGCTATTCAACAGCCTCTAGCGGAAGATAGTGTCACATTTAACGCTTAAACGCTCGGACGTTTGCGATATAACCATAAACCAGGTAATGATAACCCTATTGATAACGCACCAACAATAAATGATGCCTTTAAAAAATTCGTCACTAAGGTTTCAAACAACTCCGGTGTATAGCCGAAATGAGAAATTTTAACTACAGAGATCATCGCGATATAAGCACTAATTCCTGGAAACATCGGTATTACAGCCGCAACGGTAAACACTTTCGGATGAGCCAGCCATGAGCGTGAACATTTAATGCCTAACGAACCGACAAGAAGAGCTGCAATAAAGCTTGCCCATTCAATATTTAAACCTAATGTCATCATTGTTATGCGCGAGCCATGACCAATCGCCCCTAGTAAAGCGCAGTACTTTAACGCTTTAATTGGAACATTAAAAACCATTGCAAAGCCAACCGCTGGTATCGCGGCCAGCACCATATCTTCTAAGAGTGAGAATAAAAAACTCATGCCCACTCCCTTAAATCCCAAATCGCCATCGCTAAAACAACACCAATACAGGTTGCTAATGTTAATAAACTGGCCATCGTCCAGCGAGCTAATCCCGTATTAACATGGCCTTTAAACATATCAGCGACAGCATTAATTAGTGGGAAACCTGGCACAAGTAGTAGTACACTAGCTGCCATTGAAATACTTGCTGTTGGCGCAAAATAGGGAATTTTTAGCAACAATCCTGAAACAGATGTCGCAACAAAAGCAGTAATACAAAAATTAATTAAGGGATTCATTTGCCTAGAGGTAAGTACTTGACGAAAATACATCGCAAATCCGCTGGCAATAAAAGTCACTAACGCGCCATCCCATCCCCCATCATTTAATTTACTAAAACAACCACAAGATAAGGCTACCATCAACACCATCAGCCAACGCGGATAACGTAAAGGTTTTATTGATAAGATTTTCTTTTGTAATTGCTTATAATCTAATAAATGATGTTCAACCAATATAATTGCATGTTGAACCTCTGTGACCACGTGCATATTAATTCCACGGTCAATAATTCGTCGCGTTGACGTTAAACAATGACCATCGATAATGGTAGTTAGAACTAATGAATTAGACGATATTGCACTTTCTACCTGATGAGCTCCCAATGCAATTCCTAGACGAGTAGTCAGTTGCTCAGCAAGCATGCTTTCTGCCCCATGTTGCAGCAATAAAAGGCCACATTCAATACAAAGTCGTGTGATTTCTCGTTGACCATCAAAGGCTACATTATTAATACCTTGTAGCTCTTTTATTGTACTTCCTTTCATTTATCTTCCTCTCGAATATGCTCGTCATTTTTCATGATCCCATCAGTGACTTAAGCAAGTAAAGTCTGTGAACAAAATTCCTACAATCTTGTTGATAATTTTTAAACGTGCTAATCCTTGACAATATCATAATGCGAAATTATAGCGTGAATTATGATCTCTTTCAGGTAAGAGCATAATTAGCCATCATAAGTGTTCCTTTTTATGATAAAAAAAGTCAAAACGGATAGTTAAATAAATTATATACAAAGGCTAGGCTCAATTTTTGTTCAAAGTAAAAGTCATTGAGACAAAGAGAGAGATTTACAGCCTAAAGATATATAGGTAAAACATCTCTCAATGCAGGATAAAACTGCTACAAAGTGTTTTAATTGCCCCCATAAGGCAGCCTTTATTCAAAATTAAAATGAACCATACGTTAAATTTCTTTTCATTCGACTTTTGCTGCAAAAATCAGCATAAGAGATCAACAGCCCCTAGGATTAGAATTGCATGAATAGCTCGTTTGCTGCTAAAACCCCTAAAGGACAGCGTCGTAATAAAGCATTGATCACTGCGGCCTCTGAGATTTTTATTCAATATGGGTTTGAAGGTACAACGCTTGATAAGGTGATTGAACGTGCGGGCGGATCACGTTCGACCTTATATAAAAGCTTCGGGGATAAAGAAGGATTATTTGCTGCGGTAATTGAATCAATGATTGAGGATGTTTTCACCGATGAAGATAACAATATACCTCCCCATAATACAATTGAATCTATTTTGTCGTTTTATGGGGCTAGATTCTTAATCAACGTACTCAAACCACAATCAATTGGCTTATATCGTTTGATCCTTGGCGAACACAATCGTTTCCCAGAGATTACTCATACCTTTTTCGAACAAGGCCCTGTTCGTAGTTATCGGCGATTAACTCAAAAACTTTCCGCAATACCTGAAGTCAGGGTTGAAGAAAAAAAATTATTGAGTATTTGCTGTCGATTTTTAGAAATGTTGAAGGCAGATGTATTTATTACCACGTTTTGTGTGCCAGATTTTAAGCCTAGCGATGAATTTATCACGCAGCAAATTGAGCTCTCCGTAGATATCATCGCCAGTTATATTCGTAAAATTAGCCAATAATTAGCCTCTCAGCAACCAATGCCGCGGCTCGTGCTTTTGCTGCGGTAGCATCTGTCTCAATAAATACTATTGGCCCATATAGCGCTGAAATCATGGGAGCCATGCGCTCCATTTCTTCTTTATCACTTCCATTCGGCTGTAAAGTCACCACCATTGCACAACAATATTCAACCAGAGGATCTTTAGCAATTTTGAGCCAACGGCGGACATATTTCATTGCATCCATCTTTTCTACGGAAGGCTTTCCTGTAGATTGTTTTGTTGGCGGATAAACCAGCGCAAATTGTGCCCTTCTCGCCAATAAAAAATCCATTTCGTCTAGACATAGTCTTGTTTCATCCATTGCTGAAGGAAATGAGTTTAATACGCAGATAGTCCAGTTATCTGTATTAATTGCTATCTTATTTTGCATGGTTTGTTGCCTTTGCTTGTTAAAAGTCAAGAATGATTCTCATTTATAATCATACAACTTACACTCTTTGCTATACTCGAAAAAAGACAAAATTACAGATTATTCCTAATATAATGAAATATACTGCTCTCGCAGAAAATATTGATCTAGAGAAGTGATGTGTTTTTGAATATGGAATGTTATTCTCGCACTATTGTAACGTCAAAAAAGCGAATAAATTATGAAAAAAATTCTTACAGTTGTTTTCGGGATGGTTATTGCATTAACTGCATTTGGCGCGAATGCAGGAAAGAATTGTGATACTTATTTTCAGGAAATGAATATATTAGTTAAGCAAGCAGAAGAACAATACAAAAGTGAACCTGACGCCAAAGAAAAAATTGCTGAAATGAAGCAGCAATTAGAAGATGCTAAAAAAGCTCTTGCAGATTACCCTGAAGATGCTCAAGAACAAGCCTGTGAGCAAGGTATTCAAGCTATTAAAGCTGCTAAAGAAGCTGTTGAAGGTAAATAATTATTTTTGCTTATACGCAAAATAATTTGAGTGACTTATCGGCCTAGACCGAAGATAACCCGAGGAACATAGTAAACTATGTGACTCGGGTGACTTAGTAGTTGGACATCAAATCAAGCAACTTAAAGTATAGTGAATATCCCCTACAAATATATTGGCTATAGATTTCCCACCATCTTATTCGTCTAAATTAGTATGAGATTAGCCTTTAAAGTTCATCAATGTTCATTTGGTTTATACACTTCATATTCCCTCAAAAAATAGTATCGAAAAAAAAAGTAAATTTACCCAATTCATTATATATTCTAGTTTTTATAGTAAAAAATTTATAACTATCGATTTGCAGGATTTTGGGGATATTTAAATTATATAAACGCCAATGACAGATTATATTAAAATCAACGAGAACTAAAAATAAATTTCATTTAATCATTTTATTAAAATAAATATATCAACCAAACTGATGATACATCATATACTGTACCTTACATTTCAAAAAGTCAGCAAATGCTGACCTTTTGAAAAAATATTACCTAACAACCAAAACAGATATGGTGGCATAAGATACGATGCCAGACGCATTTGACCCTAATAAGTGAGTCGATATACTTGGATTACGTGAGCCTATAACAATCAGGTCAGCACCAATCTCTTCTGCCTCGGCCAAAACTTTATCTCTTGGTGAACCAATCTCAACTTTGTATGAAATATCCTCAGATGGGTAATCAATTTTGGCAATAATTTCTTTTAGTTGCTCTTCAGAACGTTCAATCGCTTTCTTAGCAAAAGAGGATAACAGATCATAATGATAGCTATAGCTCATTGAAAATCTAGAGACATCAGGAACCGAGTGGAAAAGATGTATTTTTGCACCCGATATTTTTGCTAAATAAACAGCATGTTTTAACGCATTATCGGTCAAAACATCTTCTGAAATATCCACGGGAACTAAAATTTTGTTATACATATGATGCCCTCATTAATTAGTCATTCCGTCATTATCTTATTATCAGTCTGCCTAAAGGTTATACCCAGCGACCTGATAGGTTGAATACGCTTGTGAATGTTTGTCGTTATTATTCACTAAAAGTATAGTATCAATAAAACAAAATTGCCGAGAACGGCCTTACTATTTGTTAAGAACACATCACAGTTTTATCAACACTCTACCCTTCTTCTAAGTGCCACTTATGTAAAATACGATGAATAAATGGTGTGACTATCAGCCCAATACTAATAATGAACACACTTTGTAAAAACAAACCATATATCGCAATAAAAAAACGTCCACCCTGTGTAATAGGTGCGGGCTCTAATGCTTGCCCGCTTAACATGGATAATGCATTAAGCATAGACTCCATTAACGAATGCCCTTCAATAAAATAAAAACCAATAATACCGGGTAATAAACCAAGAAAAAAAACGAATAGAGCAAGAAAATAAAAACGTAGCACTCTTAATAAGAAATACTCAATTCGAATAACTTCTTTTGAAAATTTTTCCATAAATAAGCTCACTACCTCATGATTCATGAATGACTAGAACGAACTATATCATTCAGTATCAATATGTTAAATACATTTAGAAAGAGATATTGACACTTAATTAACCATCAAATTATGACATTCAATTAAGATTCTAGTGCAAATAATGATAGGCAGGATAAAACTATGTTAGAAATGCATTTCTAACATAGTCCAATTAAAAAATTAGCGAACAACTAGTACAGAAGTATCTGCGTAACGAACAATCCCCGCCGCAGTTGAACCCAAAAGGTGTGTCGATATATTTGGACGACGTGAACCAATAACAATAATATCGGCATTGATATCTTTCGCCGTATTAATTACTTCATCACGAGGTGAGCCAAAAGTGATGGTGTAATTAACATCGGAAAGTGGTAGATCAATCGTATCCATCAGTATTTGCATATCTTCTTCCGCTTTGACTGTTGCACGGTCTTTTATTTCCATATAACCAAGTGCATAAGCATTAATGATCGCAGAAGAGATCGGTAGTACGTGGATCAAGTGTATTTTAGCACCCGATTGTTTTGCTAAGTTAACCGCGTGACGAACAGCTTTACTTGTCAGTTCATCTTCAGTTAAGTCTATAGGCACCAGAATTGTTTTATACATAACCCCTCCTGATAGAAAAATAGAACTATAAATTAACGACAAAATTATAATCTAATACGACCGAATGTCTCTTAGATAACAAGATAAATGAGATCTCTCACTACAAATTGTTGATTATCATGCTTTCCGTTATAAATTTAGTATATTAAATAACCTAATGTTTAATCTGTTTGCCATTTTACGACTAAAACACCTTAAATAACGCATCTAGTTACGGCAGTTACTGGTAGTAAATCACTCGCTACATATCAATAAATCTCTCTATCTTCAAATCTCAGGGCTTGCGGTATCGGTTGTCATATAGATAGCAGTATACTTTTAAAGTAACGCGCGCCTCTTTAGTTAAAGAGATCAATAAAAGAATTTTTATTGTTGTAAAAGCATCACTAATATATAATTACACTTAAAAAACTAGAACCATATGGCTTAATAAATTAATACAATATAAATATTTCAGTTGTTAAAATATAATAAAATAAATACTATTTATTATGTTAATAATCATTGAGACTAACCCAATAACTCTGATAAGTAATTTTAAATTTAATTTAATTACAATAGAGCCACTTTTTATTTTAAATTAACAAATATATTTGCATCCTGCAGTTTAAAATAACGTATCATCCAGCGTTAACACTAAAATCAAAATTAATGATATGAAGTGATAATATATTTAACAAACACTTGCTTAATTAAATGAATAGCAGTGATTAACAACAAGAAATAATTCAAAATAACAGAGGTTATCAATGCCAGCTAATCTCCCAGAACATATATACATTACAACAAGGAGTTATTTAAATTGGTCAAGAGGAATCAAAGTAGATGATATATGGATATGTTCACCTAAAAATACAGCTGAAATAATAGAGGTAATCAACTGGGCATATTCCCATGATTATAAAGTAAAGGCTATGGGATCTTGTCATAATTGGTCCCCATTAAATATACTCCCTTCATTTGATGATAAAGAAAATATTGTTTTTATAGATATAAAGAAAAATTTAATTAACGTTTCAATAAATGAAAAAAAATCTCCCGTAACCGTTACCGCAGAAACAGGAATTACTATGAATGCTTTATGTAATTTCTTAGAAAAAAGAGGCTATGGATTTAATTCGATGCCGGCACTAGGCGATATAACTCTAGGAGGTGTGCTTGCTATTAATGGCCATGGTTCTTCAGTACCCGCAATTGGTGAAAAGCGTGTTCCCGGACAAATATTCGGTTCATTAAGTAATGCAGTTATATCATTGAAAGCGATCGTATGGGATGATGTAAATAAATGTTATATATTACGTGAATTTACTCATGGTGATTCTTATGTTTCAATACTACTAACAAATCTTGGATGTATTTTTATTGTTGAATCAACATTGCAGGTTATGGGTAATTCTCGTTTACTTTGTGAAAGTATTTTTAACTTGTCTGTAAATGAACTATTAGGAAAGGAATCAAATACATCACTTTCAACTTTTATTAATAAAAGCGAGCGTGTTGAAGTTACATGGTTTCCATTTACAGAAAAACCATGGTTAAAGATATGGACAGTAGCTCCAACAAAACCTTTTTGGGTGAAAGAAGTTACATCTCCCTACAACTACCCAATAACAGATAATATTTCTGAAGTACTTTCTGAGTTCATTAAAAATATTCAAAATGAAAAGCCAGAACTGACCCCGCTGTTTGGTAAAATTCAATATTCCATAATATCAGCATCGATAAATCTAAATTTAAGCCATAAGATTTGGGGATGGTCAAAAAATTATTTATTTGCTATCAAAAAATTATTCGGAAATGCTAATTAAGTATGCTAATGATGATAAATACTCTATCAATGGACCAATAGAAATTCGGATTACTGACCTTGATCATGTATCTGATCTTGATATTAATCGCAATGTTGAACCTGCTCTTTCCGTATTGAAACCTATCCCTGATAGACTCGACATCGATTGTGCTATTTGGTTTAATATACTGACTATGTCTGGTACACGAGGTGCAGAAGAGTTCTATGCGGAATTTGAACAATGGCTTTATGATAATCTCAATAACGACACTAGCATAATTCGTGTTGAATGGAGCAAAGGTTGGGGATATACATCATCGAATGCCTGGGTTAATGATGATGTGATAAAAAATAAAATACCAAATTCTTATACAATAAAAGGGAATGAATGGAATGATAGTATATTGCAATTGAAAAAACTTGATCCTCATGGTGTTTTTTCAACTTATTTTGTAGAAAAATTACTAAAACCTACAATATGATGTTGCAAGTAAATTATAGATTTATAAAAAATACCTTCAGCAAATCAGCAGAGGTTTCTATTATTAAATAACATATAACTGGCTATAATTAAAGAGTAATAAAAATAATTAGCCATCCCATTCCTTAGAGGAGTTTACCTAATTAATCGGGAGATCAAATATTCAAGCACCATGTCATTTAACAATGACACCAATGATATTAATGTATCTATATACTAACAAATTAAAAATTACATACCTAAAAGGCCACCTAATTTTCACATTAAATTTAACCAATGGGAAATATTAACTAATACATTAAGGAACAGATAAACTTATATAAATAAAGTTATTTTAGAGGGAGGGCCTCACAAAAGAATATATAAGTTACTATTAATTAATTATAACTCTTATTTATTCCTGTCATACTTCAATGATAGGTTTCACCTGTTTTTGCGGTAAACATCAACTTGAACTATGACAGGTATACAATAGAAGTTGCTTTCTACCTAAGCCATGGCGTAATTGTCAAACCAACAAGCATTCCTTCTGGACTCATCAGACGAGTTACTGTTTGCCCCCAAGGCTCCGGACGTTCACTGACAAGAACAATATATTCTTTATCGATAAAATCTTGAGTTGCCTTTGTTATATTTGCGACTTCAAATTCAATCCAACTTTGAGGTACTGCATGGCCCGCTGGCCATATTTCAACTCCAAAACAAGACTGAGCTGCTTGAGATAATGGCCAAAGAGCAAAATGATTAACGCCACCAAGTTGCTTATCTTCACAAGTTAAATAATCAGGATTACCTTCCATCGCCTTTAACGGTAATGCTAATGTATCAAGATAAAAATCGCGGCTAACTAACGTATCTTGTGTTATCGGACCAAAACCAGCAACAAATAACACTTCTGAATGACTGTGTGAATCAACCATTTAATCATACCTTCTGTATGGTTTATTGTTTTATGAATAATTAGCCAACATCCGTAATAACAATGAATTACTGATATTAACTTTTAATTAAGACATCAGTTTCTACATTAAGGTGCCATATGTAACATTTTTTCAATTAATTGTTGAGCATAAATAGCTTGTTCCCCGCTAACCGCTGGTGCGGTATTGTGGGTAACAGCATCAATAAAATGGCGGATCGCACCATCAAACCCACGTTGAACAAGTATAGACTCCCAATTCGCGGGTTGTTTTTCTTTCGTAGTTAGTTGGCTTTCACTACGCCAATGATTCATATTCGTAATTTGATGAATTGCACCGTCACTGATTGCGATAACGCATTCTTGCTGACTACCTGCTCTGCGATGCATCGATGTTGTTACCCAAATATCGTTTACTTTTAGATGGTGCTCTGCATAAAAGAGTGATTGCTTGTCAGTTTCTAGAATTCCACCACTGAATGAGGTGACATTTGCACCAGCTAACCAAATTGCTGTATCAACAACATGCAAATAGTCATCAAGTAGCGTAAAACGCGTATTATTAGGACCAATACTGTCGCCACGATGTTTTTCTATCCGAAGCGATGCAATCTGACCAAGCTCCTGCTTCAAACCACAATAAAAAGGAGCAAAGCGTCGGTTAAATCCTACCATCAGAAACAGCTTTTGCTTCTGCGCGAGATGGATAAGTTGTTCTGATTGCGCCAATGTCTCTGCAAGCGGTTTGTCGACATAAACATGTACTCCAGCCATCAGCAAACCATGAATAACTTCATAATGGCTAGATGTACTACTGTGAACGAATATTGCATCACAGTGCTCAGCTAATTTTTTGATATCTGAATACAGCGGAATACGATAACTATCACACACGATCTTGGCTTTCGATTGATTTGGTGAAAAAGCACCAATCAACTGCCAATTATCGGTTTTACTTAGCACTGGTAAATAGGCTTTTTGCGCTATAGCCCCTAACCCGACAATACCAACTCGTATTTTTCTCATCGTTGATTGGTTCTCTTTATATGATCCCACGGTTAGAAATATTAATGTGTATAACCAATCGTCCCTTTTTGTCGAAAAGTTTTATTAAACCCTACTAATTGCATGTTTATTAGAAATTAATTTTTATTATTAATTGAATATTAAGCTACTTTACTAAAAAAGCGACTTTTATGAATTTAAAATGCAATTAATCTAGAAAAAAGAGTTGATTTATTAAATGAGAATGGTTATCTTTTACTTAACGAATACCCGAGTAAATTACTCAGGCTTTCGTAAACGACATTGCTCACATTGCTTCCAGTTTTAGCAGGCCAACCACTCTGAGTTGGCCTTTTTTTTACTATTTATCAAAATATTGATCAACAAACAAAATTATGAAGACGAGTTAACATTAAGCTCCATCATTTTTTACGAATCGCATTCGAAAAACTCCACGATTTTAAATGACCAATATATGTCAACCTCTGAGTAGGAACAAATGTAGGGACATCTCCAGTTCGCATATGAAGAATATCAGCAGGTGTGATCCACGAAGAATTTCCTTCAAATAAAGGGAGCCCTGAATATTTATAGGCATCTAAGACAAACTGTGAACAAAAGAACCCGTTTGCTTGTTCAACATCATCCCCAAGCTGTACAGTTGCCAATGTTTTTAAACAAAAATCACGTACTGTTTGGCCAATAAGCGGTAACTCACAAACTCGTTTAGTCAGCATCCAAGGGGCAATCATGACAATGCCTTTAAAGTTGTACTTTTCACCATCGTTTATTGCAATAAATTCGCGTAATTTCTGAGCATGGATCGACGTAAAGCCGGCTTGGCGCAACACCACCATATTGTTAGATTCCGTAATGGCTTGATCGAGAGGAATTATTCTGACACCACTCCCAACCGATTCAGCCACCTCACCAGCACCTAAATAAATCGAAGCATGACTCACACCACTAATGCTAAACAATCGAATACCCCAAGAGTTAAGACCAGTAGCTGATGATAATAAAATATCGCCAGGTTGCATGTCCGAAACTGCAAGTACACCAACAGATTCTTCGATAGGTATTGTGTTAGCTTGTTGAATATTAAATCTCAGCCGATTGTTTTCTTCAGCTGTTTTAAAACCTGTCGAGCACCCTGTCATCGTAATAAGGCAAAAAAACACAATTAAGCAATTGAAATTCATTAACATTAATATCCATCTATATTTATAATTATTCGCGAATTCAAAGTTACTCCCCTTCGTGACTTTAGCATCGGAAACGTCTTAATATTGTGTTTTATTTGATGCACTGCGTATAGTACGCATAGTCCTAAATATTTTTGTTTAGTTTACCTTTTAAAAAAATGATAGGACAAACTTAAACAGAGAAAAGAAAAATTTACCTAGCTGCAAATGGACGATTATCATTTTTGATTAAGCAATTTTAGCTTCCCAACAAATTCAATTAATCAAGATTCATTGACTCGGTTTAAACCATAATTGATTACTTGCCCTCTTAAAAATTGAACCGCATCCTTCAAGTTAGACTAACAGCGTCCAACTTTGAGGTGCAGTTCAATAAGGCGAGTTCTCCAGGGGGTTACCGGATAATTTAACCTGCCCCGCGGCGATTTTTAGCATAAGTATCAAAAGCAACCGCTAAGATAATAATCAATCCTGTAATAATCTGTTGGTAATAAGCCGAGACATTCATTAACACTAAACCATTTATCAACAGCCCCATAATGATTGAACCAATGATTGTGCCACCTATTCTTCCATACCCCCCCATTAGCGATGTTCCGCCGATAACCACAGAAGCAATAACACGTAATTCAAATGTCATTCCTGCCACCGCTTCAGCACTACCTAATCGTGCACTTAATACAAATCCAGCTAAGCCCGCTAAACAGCCAATGACGACATATACACTCACTAAAACACGTTTTACATTTACACCCGCCAGACGCGCTGCTTCCTGATTACTCCCTACTGCATAAACAAAACGTCCCCAACGACTTTTATGCAAAGCTAAGTAGCCAATCAATGCAACAATTGCAAAAATCCAAATTGGTACCGAAATTCCCAGTAATTCCCCCCGCCCCCACCAGCGATATCCTGCATCAAAGCCTGATATCGGCGCACCATCATTAATAACAAGCGTTAAGCCACGCCAAATTGTCATCCCGCCCAATGTAACTATAAAAGGAGGAATATTGAGTTTAGTGATGCCAAGTCCATGTAAAAAACCAATTCCAGTACCAACAGCTAAACAAATCGCTAACCCCACCAACCAACTCATTCCTCCCCATGCTTCTGGGTCTAAGCCGACTAAATTGTCGCCTTTAATAATAAATGCTGCGGTCATCGCACTAACAGCCAGTATCGACCCCACGGATAAATCGATACCAGCAGTTAAAATAACCAATGTCATTCCAACAGCCATGATGCCGTAGATTGATACCTCAGTTAAGATATTGATGGTATTATGTTCTGTCAGAAAATTACTATTTTGGGTTTGAAAAAACAGTATTAATAACACCATAAAAATCAATACACCAAAGCGCTCAAAAAAGGCAATAAAATCGACTTTTTTACGGCCATGAGCCGTAGAAGATTGTTGTTGCAGCATATAAACCTCTCTTATACGGCTATTTCTGTGGGTGAATTCTGATGACAAATTGCCATCATCATCATTAATTTTTCTTCTGTCGCATCATCACCTTTGATTTCTCCCGATAAGCGCCCTTCACTCAACGTGATGATCCTGTCTGAAATCGCGAGAACTTCAGGTAAGTCTGATGAAATAACAATCACCGCGACACCTTTTTTAGCCATTTCAAAAATAACCTGATGTACTTCTGATTTGGTACCAACATCAATACCCCGTGTTGGTTCATCAACAATTAATACTTTTGGGTTCATTGCCATACAACGCGCGAGGATCACTTTCTGTTGATTACCACCAGAAAGTTTTCGTACTTCTTGCTCATAACTTGCCATTTTAATTTGCAGTGCCTGTTTATAGCTCTCTATCAACGCGTTTTCTTTTTTTGTATCTACCATCCAGCCCATTTTGAGAAGATTAGATAAGCTGGATATCGATAAGTTATAGCGAATAGAAAGCTCTAATGCGGCACCTTCTTTTTTACGATCTTCAGGCACCAAGGCAATTCCTTTATCCAAAGCCTCCATAGGAGACTTTGGTTGATAAGGTACTCCATCAAGTGTAAATTCACCCGTGGTATATTTATCTGCCCCGAACAAACAGCGAGCAACTTCGGTTCTCCCCGCCCCCATCAATCCAGCAATACCGAGTATTTCACCCTCATGCACTTCAAAATTAACACCATGAAGCGCGATACCATGTGGGTCGAGTGCTGGTTTTTCTTTGCATAAATTCTTCACTGAAAGGCGTACGGGCTTATCTCGATGGTAGGTTTCACTGTGAGGTCTACGCTCAAAAATAACATTACGCCCTACCATCATGCGGATGATTTCTTGTACTGAAATATCAGTAACATTCCCTGAGCCTGTGTATCGACCAACTTGGAATACAGTAAATTTGTCACATATTTGAAACACTTCATGTAATCGATGCGTCACATAAATCACACTAACACCTCTGTTTCTTAGCTCCCTGACTACTCGGTGAAGGCTTTCCACTTCAATATCACTCAATGCCGCAGAGGGTTCATCCATCACAATTAATTTGGCATTAAGCGTCAATGCACGTGCAATTTCTATCATTTGCTGTTGAGCCACACTAAGTCGTGCAACTTGCGTCGTTGGTTTGATAGCCAATTGCAGATAATCAAGAACCGCTTTTGCCTCTTGATTAAGGATTTTCTCATTAACCATCCAATACATTTTTAGTGCTTCTCGCCCCAAAAACATATTCTCAGCAACGGTCATATTCGGCAGTAGATTAAATTCTTGATAAATTGTAATAATACCTTTTTGTTGTCTAGCAATAGGAGAATCTGTTACAGAAAGTATTTCACCGTTAAACCAAATGTCTCCACTCGTCTGTGGCTGAGCACCTGCTAGTGCTTTTAAGAAAGTCGATTTGCCTGCACCATTTTCACCTAATAATGCATGAACCTCTCCTGGCATAACGGTCATTTGCGCATTACTTAACGCCCAAATTCCCGAGAAGCTTTTAGTTAAATTTGTAATTTTAAGTAGTGGCTTTGACATAAAAACTCCTTTTCAGGAAAACAGGGCTCATAGAGCCCTGAATAGTGTTGCTGATGACTATTTCAATTCACCAATACGTTCAGCTTGGTCAAGATTGTCTTTATTAATAAGGGTAGGTGCGTAATCTGCGCCGGTGATTTCTTTTTTATCGCGAATATTATCAACTAATTGTCCCATTGCTGTTTTAACTGCATAGCCTGCACGCTGATCCGCCGTTACCGCCATCCAACCTTCTTTAATACGGCTTAATGCTTCTGGGCCTGCATCAAAACCAGTGACAAGGATTTCACCTGGTTTGAAACCTTGAGCGCTTAATGCTTCGATAGCACCGAGCGCCATATCATCATTTGCTGATAAAATAACATCGGGTTTTTTAGGTAGGGAAGGTAACAAGCTTTCGGTAATTCTCATCCCTTCTGCTCGCATCCAGTTACCATTTTGATCTGCCACTAAACGGTACTTGCTGCCCCCTTCATTTAAGCTATCACGGATACCTTTAGTGCGTTCAATATTGGAAGATGACCCTGGTTGACCCGTTATTAAGATCAAATCAGCTCCATCTGGAAATTGCTGTTTTACATATTCTGCAATAGCATGACCGCCTTTATAGTTATTAGCGCCGAAGTGAGGAACTGGTTTTTGTGCATTGATGGTTCTATCAAGTGTAACAACGGGTAAGCCTGCTTTTTGAATATCTACAACAGCATCTGCAATCGCGTTAACATCATTAGGTGAAACAATAAAACCTTGTGCGCCACGCGTTATGGCATTTTCAATATCGGCAACTTGCTTAGGCGAGCTACCCTGCCCATCTAATACTTGAATATTAACATCTAACTCTTTAGCCGTTTTCACTGCAGATTTTTGCATGTGAACTTCAAAGGGACTTGCCAGTGTTGGTGGACTAAACACAATCTGCTCATTTTTTGCCATTGCATAAGTTGTAAGTCCGAGTACAGCAACCAGCGCGGTTAATTTCATCATATTTTTCATTTCGCCCTTCCCACTGATTATGAGTGCATGTTCTATTTTCATTGCGCCATAATATTTAACATTGCGATAACATAGGTACAACCCAATGAAACATACATTCCAAATTTAGTTATATGAAAATTTTCATTTTTGTCGAGTTGGTTACGAAATTGAAATTTTAAAGCTAAATTTATTCTATAGAGATCACACATTCATCTGCATGATTGAATCATTTATTTGTCACTACTGCTTAGTATCGGCAATATTGAATAGGTATATTTGGAAGGGAAATATTGGGATTTTGTGAAATTTTTATTTCATAAGTCATTCTAGAAACACAAGTTACCTGTGACTACTTATTTGAAAATAGATATAATTATAAATTTAAGCCAAGTATTTATTTAAAATTACTAGATTAATCAGATTTTACTATTTTGTTATTTTCCTATTGAAAAATTTTAAGACTGTTATACTAGAATTATTAATTCCCCCCTAAATAATCAATAATAATACTTAACTATTGAGAGGTAACACCATGAAAACTATAGGACTAATTGGCGGGATGAGTTGGGAATCTACTTTACTTTACTATAAACAAATTAATGAAGGGGTTAAACAACAGCTCGGTGGTCTTCATTCAGCTAAAATAGCCTTATACAGTGTCGATTTTGCCGAAATAGAGTGTATGCAATCCTTAGGTCAATGGGATCTTGCGGGTGAATATCTGGCTCAAGCAGGTAAAAATGTTGAACAAGCTGGAGCTGATTTTATTCTACTTTGTACGAATACAATGCATAAAGTTGCGGATAAAATTGAGCAACGTATCAATATCCCTTTATTACATATTGCAGATGCAACTGGTGAATGTATTGTAAAATCAGGACTCAAAAAAGTGGGTTTGTTAGGAACTGCATTTACAATGGAACAACCTTTTTATAAAAATCGCCTCTGCGATAAATACAATCTTTCTGTTATTACACCAACGACAGAAGATAGAAAAATTATTCATGATATTATTTATCAAGAGCTCTGTTTAGGGAAAATAGATGCTAACTCGAAGCAACAATATCAACGTATTATGGCATCTCTTGTCGCACAGGGTGCTGAAGCGATTATATTTGGATGTACTGAAATAACACTTCTGGTTAATGAAAATGATACATCAGTCCCTATTTTTGATACCACAGCATTGCATTCACAAAAAGCTATTGAACTCGCGCTAAACTAATCATTAAAAAGTACTTAACCTCTAATTTGGTACTCAAAAAAATTAGAAATGAAAATAGATCAAAAGCAACGCTATACTGATAAACATAAATAAAAGATGTAACTGAGGATGCATGCTTAAGATACTCATACAACCTCCTTTACTATAATTATAAAATAGATAAAGCCTCTATAGTGAGCTAAATGATGATGATTTATGAGTAATTCTTCCCTAGTCACTCATTACTATTATTATTATCACAAAACTACGCACTTACACCTACAGTGAATTACTTAATTTATAATAATTAATTATATTATTTTTATACTTTTTTAGCTTTAATATCTATAACTGTACAAATTAGATGTTATTTGAAACAATTTATTTTTTAATTACTATTTAACAAAAATAAAACCTCTATAATATTAATAATACGATGTAAATTTAAAAAATGACCAGGTTATACTATTGAATTACTGAATTTATCTCTGATAATAGCCTATCTATTTATCTCATGGATGTGAACTCATGAATCAACCAAGTTCTAGAGATATCGCTTTAGGAAATTTCATTAGGAACATGCGTATATCTCGTTATATCTCGACAGCAGAAATAGCAGAAACATTAAAAATATCAGAAAATAACTATATTCAATATGAAGCAGGTATAGTTTCTATTTATATCGATCACCTTGTGATTATTTCTTATATTCTCAAGGTTGATCTTAATCTTCTACTCTATGTTTTTGAAAACTCTCGAAACCATAATACTTGGATATAACAATATCTTTCCTTATATACAGTAGATAGTAGGGCTAGATGTCCTGCTGTATAAAAAATAGGCATAAAATACTCAACTGGCGTTTTGATCTCAAAATCAAAGAGATTATGTTCACCTCTCTATTTGATTTACAAATAAGGCTCCTAGTTAAACAGAATACATCTTCGTCTCGTATCAAACACGTCATTTTAACATCAAACATAACTGATACTTTACCAACAGAAAATTCATCTACCATTTAGTAATAATTGAATATCAATTTATTAGGATTATCGTTGTTGAGCTCATTGACCTAAAAATGCTAATCAAGAACAATCACTGATAGAAAAAACATAACCAATTGATATTACCAAGTATAAAAACAACATCAATTATATAAAGTGCCTACCAAACGCGGAACTAGAAAATCCGTTTGCGATTAATTGATATCCTCAATAATTTTTTAAAAATAAATGTCGTTTTGCTATGTTCAAAAAACAAAAACTAATTTATTCTTGAATAGAGCTCATTAGCTTACTTAAAAGGTACAGAAATTTTATTTTTAGATTGCGGGAGGTTTGTATGTATCTCGTATATACGATTATTGTTATTGTTTTCTTTATATCGTTAACATCAAAAGGTCCATCAGATAGTGAGTAGGTCTGTTTTGATATTAAAGAAAAGCAAATAGGATATATGTATGTCATGTGATTACCATTAAAAGCCCTCCATATTAATTATGATGGGCTTTTAATTTTCCTAGCAATCGTCTTCAAGCAAGTTCAGTAAGCTTATTGTTTAAACATTTACTTTATGCAAACCCACCATTCACACGAATAACCTGTGAGTTTATCCAGCTTCCATTTGACCCTACTAACGTTGAAACAACGTTGGCAATCTCTTCTGGGGTTCCAATGCGTTCAAGAGGGCATAACTTAGAAATCGCATTTATTTGTTCCTCACTTTTACCGTTAAAAAACAAATCTGTACCTGTTGGCCCCGGCGCAACTGCATTTACAGTAATATTACGGCCGCGTAGTTCATTCGCTAAAACGTGTACTAATTCTTCAACTCCAGCTTTCGATGCAATATAAGGTCCATAAGTTGGGAAAGATTTTGCAATCACACTGGTTGAGAGGGCTACAATTCGCCCACCATCGCTAATATTTTCAGCTGCATTTGCAAACACCAGAAAAGTACCTCGTAGATTTGTATTAATGACCTTATCGAAATCAGCCAAACCTATTGTGCTAATTTTAGTCAATGGCATAATACCTGCGCTATGCACAACAACATCAATCTTACCATTTAAGGATTTCGCCTTTTTAAATAACTGGCTTACCTCAGTTTCATTCGCAACATCTGCTTGTATGGCGACCGCTGTGCCACCATTAGAGACGATCGTATTTACCGTTTCTTGTGCGCTGGCTACATTACCTGAGTAATTTACAATGACGTTAAAACCATCTTTTGCCAATCGCTCTGCAATTGCACGACCAATACCACGTGATGCACCTGTGACTAAGGCAGTTTTGTTTGCTGTATTCGTGTTGTCCTCATCTTTCGTCGTAACTAGCGATTACTCTTTGATTTAATTAAAAAATCAATATTAGCTTTTAGGTGAGAGCAAAAAAAACACTCTTCACTGACTCTTTATGAACGCAACTCTTTCCCGTCCAATTATTATTCGATATATTTTTCGATATTCTGTTGTGCTTACTTTTAGGCATCTCCCCAAAGCCCATAAATATATCAACACGTATAAAACCACATTATGCTGAGTTTTGTTTCAAATTAAACTACAAAATAAAACTAGAAATTGGCTTTTTTTTTGAGAAATTTGATTATATTTACTATCTTTTATGAATATACTCAGCAGTTAAAGAAACTTTAGTGGATCATTAATAGGAAAGTAGTCGTGAATAATAAAGTCAAAACATCTCTGCTATTATCTGTGCTAGTACTACTCTTAGCGAGTTGCTCTTCAAAAATCAAACACCCAACCAACCAAAATGGGTGTACTGTTAAGATAGATACACCTGAAGGCTCCATGCCAGGAAAAATAGAGCAAGCAACAGGGAATTCAACTGAATGCCAAGCAATTGAAAAAGCGATTGATAACGCGATTTAACTCCAATCATCAACAATAGACGCTTTGTTTGCTTTGATACCTCTATATCAAAATTAAGAACCATAAATAGAGCCTACATTGTAGAAAGTAACAAGGTTAGTTATTCATGTTTATTTAAAAGAATATCTCTGAATTGCTTCCTTTTTACTTACCAGTATCGAAAGACTCCCGCCCTTCTGCTATCATTATTGGCTTAGCGATTTCTTTGCCGTAGATGGTCTTTAATTTTTTGTCGGTTAGCTTGTTTAGCTCAAGTATATCGCCCCTAATTCTTATGCAATCGTCTTATATGTTAACGAAGATAGAATTGCATTCAGTCAGAAGTAATAAGAGCAGCAGAAAATAAAAAAGAACTTATTTATCAGCAAATTAACTTACAATTAGCAACAATACAGAACAATAGAAAATGAACGCACAGAAAGAACAATATAACTTTAATAAGTTACAAAAAAGATTACGCCGTGATGTGGGGCAAGCCATTGCCGATTACAATATGATTGAAGATGGTGATCGCATTATGGTATGTCTGTCTGGCGGTAAAGACAGCTATACCTTACTTTCTATTCTGCAAAGCCTGCAAAAAAGTGCACCAATCTCTTTTTCTCTGATTGCTGTCAATTTAGACCAAAAACAGCCCGGGTTTCCTGAGCATATCCTGCCAGAATACCTTAGTAACCTCGGTGTAGAATACAAAATTGTTGAAGAAAATACGTATGCGATTGTTAAAGATAAGGTTCCTGAAGGTAAAACAACCTGTTCCTTATGCTCTCGCTTGCGTAGAGGCATCTTATATCGTACTGCAACAGAGTTAGGTGCGACCAAAATTGCACTTGGGCACCATCGTGATGATATATTACAAACACTTTTTCTGAATATGTTTTTCGGTGGAAAATTAAAAGGTATGCCACCTAAATTAATGAGCGATGATGGTAAACATATCGTTATTCGCCCTCTGGCATATTGTCGTGAAAAAGATATTGAACGTTACTCTGAAGCAAAAGAATTTCCAATCATCCCTTGTAACCTTTGTGGTTCACAACCTAATTTACAGCGCCAAGTGATTAAAGATCTACTTCGTGATTGGGATAAACATTATCCTGGCCGAATTGAAACGATGTTCCGAGCAACTCAAAATGTTGTTCCATCACATTTATGTGATACTGAGCTATTTGACTTTAAAAATGTTTCACATGGCGATGAAGTCATTAACGGTGGTGATCTCGCGTTTGATCGTGAGGATTTACCCACTCAATTACCTATAGATGATGACGATATACCTGAATTTGTTACAGAACGTCTTAATGTTATTGAAGTAAACTAATCAATTTGGCCACCTTAGATTATAGGTGGTCAACCTTTTCAAATTTCAAATTAAGCACCTATCACTTATTAAGCTTTGATGTATGAATCAAGATGCTAGGGGTTGTTGATATTTGCTGCTTATGTTTACCACGTTCAATAATTAAAATAACAGCAATTCTATTATACCAAGCATCATATTGGTTAAAAAAACATCCCCCTATACACAAATAAAAGCGCCCTTCAAAGATCATCCTCCCGAATTACTAAACCATTAATATGTGCTCTTGCGAACAAATAATAGTATTTTAGGCATAAAAAAAGCCGGTGTAAGATACATCGGCATTACAGTGGTCAATTATTCTGTATAAGAACTCAATATGAGAAAAACTACAATTATGGAGCACAACGTTCATCGCTCAACGTTGCATTCACCTGCGGGATTAATAGTGCCCCAAAATTGTATGCCAGTTATTGATTTACCTCAAACTAGAACGGATTAGCAGCAATAACATTCGTTTAAAGCCAACGACTTCTTCTTAGCCACCAAAAAACGGTTCCAATAAGTATCGCTAATAACACGCAAAATACGCTGAAAGCAAAACGAAACTCATTCCCGGGGATACCACCTAAGTTGACACCGAATAGCCCAGTTAAAAAGGTTGTCGGTAAAAAAATCATGGCCAATAAGGACATTGTATAAATACGACGATTCATCATTTCAGTCATCATATTGGTAATTTCATCGGACATGATCGCAGTTCGAGCAACAAACCCATCTAAATCCTCTATACAGCGCCCTAAACGATCTGATATGTCTTGTAGCCGCCTTCTATCTGTCTCATCAATCCATAATAATTTTTCTGTTGCTACACGCGCAAACATATCGCGCTGAGGCGCCATATAACGACGTATAACAATAATTTGTTTACGGAGTAACGCCAACTCACCTCGTTCAGGAATTTCCCCGTTTAAAATGAAATCTTCCAGTTCAATCAAACGTTCATGCAAGGTATCAGTGAAATCGCTAATTTCATCAGTGATTGCATCTGTCATTTCAACCAGCCAGTCCCCTGTACTTTCAGCACCGACTCCCTCTTTCAAATCGGTTATCACAGCATCCAGCGAGTTTACTTTTCGGTGTCTGCTTGAAACAATGATGCGACTATTAATGAAAACTCGAAAAGCCACTAGTTGTTCAGGTCGCTGCCCTACATTAGTGTTGAGTGTTTGTAAGGTTAATAATACTCCATCCCCAACCCTTAGAATTCGCCAGCGCCCTTCACATCCACATAAAGCAGACTTAACTTGCTCATTAAATAGATCCGATTCTTGAAGCCATTTCTCACTCTCGGGGTCTTTATAATCATAATGAAGCCAAAAAGGGGATTGTTGGGTCGCACTGGCATTGGGATCAATAGGTAGGAACCCACCATCTCCTGTTAATTGAAATGCATGTACCGGGTTTGAACCCTGAAATAATGAACCATAAATCAGTGCCATGCAGCCGTCTCCTTACCTTAAGATCATTTATGAGATATAGCATAGAGGGAATACGGCAGGAATATCAAGAAAAGCTTATAAAACGACAGTATATTAAGAGTTCATATCGGACAAAGTGTATAAAAAACACCAATAATACTGTTTAAATCCGCCTAAATATGACGGACATAAATGACAAAAGATTACCCCAATCTTTCATAAATACTATTCTCATCAAAATAATGGCGATTTTTGCCACAAATAAACAATAAATTAATAACCTAGTGGACTATTATTTTACAAGTAGTGTTTATTCCTTTTTGATCCTCCTTCTGGTTTCTCTAACAGAAGGAGTTTTTTTATGCTAATAATAAGCCTATATATAAGCTGTATATTATTGCTAATGCTCAGTAATATAGAAATTATGGCTATAGGCCACGTCTTCTGGATTTTTTATTGGATAACCTTTTAACCATGGCTTAATCAGCCGAGCATTGGTGTACTGATAAATAGGTGCTATTGGCGCTTCTTGCGTAATAATAGCCTCTGCTTGATTATAATAACGATTGCGTAAATCGGTATTGGTTTCTAAACTTGCAGCAGCCATAATGTCATCATATTGTTTGCTTTTAAATTTTGGAATATTACCGCTATGTTGTGATGTTAATAATGATAAAAAAGTGGATGGTTCATTAAAATCACCAATCCATGATGCTCTAATCACATCAAAATTTCCTGTGTTACGACTATCAATATATGTTTTCCATTCTTGATTCACTAATTTAACTTCTACACCTAATTTTTTCTTCCACATTGAAGCAACCGCAATGGCTATTTTTTGGTGGTTTTCTGAACTATTATACAAAAGCGTTAGCTCTAGTGGGTTATATCCCGCATAGCCCGCAGCCTGTAATAATGATTTAGCTTGTTCGTCTAATTCTTTTTGCGAATAGTTTTCATAAAGCCCTTTTTGCGGCTTAAAGCCTGCAGTCACATCAGGTGTAAAGTAATTTGCAGGTTTTTCACCCGTTCCCAAAACTTTACTGACTATTAATTGGCGATCAATCGCCATAGACAGAGCTTGGCGTACGCGAACATCACTTGTCGGCGATCTTTGTGTATTGAAGGCATAATAATAGGTCCCAAGCTGATCAGGCGTAAAAACCTCATTCGGAATATCAGCTAATAATTTATGGTAACGCTGTTTAGGAAATGACTCAGTAATATCTAAATCACCTGCTAAATAACGATTAGTAGCGCTTGATTCTTGGTTAATCGGGATAAACGTCACTTTTGTAATGACGGTATTCGCATTATCCCAGTAAAATGGATTTGGCGTTAAAACAATTTTTTCATTAACCACTCTATCAGATAACTTAAACGCACCATTCCCCACTAAATTACCTACTTTTATCCAATCCGCCCCAAATTTTGTAATTGTCTGAGCATGAACTGGAAATAAACTGAAATTAGCAGTCAGAGAAGGGAAATAAGGAACTGGTTTATTTAAAACCACTTTAAGGGTATGTGCATCAATCGCTTCAACACCAAGATTTTCAGCAGATAATTCGCCATCGATGATTTGTTGTGCGTTATTAATCCCTGCTAATGCACCAAACCATGCAAAAGGTGATATATTTTCTGGCATCACAAGTCGACGCCAGCTATAGACAAAGTCCTCGGCAGTAACGGGTTCACCATTCGACCACTGTGCATCAGGACGCAATTTAAATATCCATGTTTTATTATCCGTCGTACTCCAACTTTGTGCTACGCCAGGAATAGGTTCGCCATGCTGATCTTGGTTAACTAAACCTTCAAATAAATCACGAATAACTTGCGCCTCTGTTAACCCGACTGACTTTATTGGGTCTAATGACGCCGGTTCATCTTTAAGATGACGAGTCACTTCTTGATTTTTTGCAAGCACTGTACCCACTGGGATAACTGCAGATACGGCAGGAGCAGCGATAAATATCGCTGTAAAAACTAGCGCTAAAGATGAAAGTGAACATTTATGCATTTTTAAGATTCTGTCGTATTAGCAAAGGAATTAGCGAGATGTTTCATCATTCAAATAATAAAAAATCGGCTAACGTAGTGAGGATATTTTAAATATATTAATCAATAAAATATCTCGGCTTGAGGTTTATGGCATTAGGTTGCAAGCATGTCCCTGAAGGCATCTTATTCTTTCATTGTTCAAAAATCTATACGGTATACTCGAATCTGCAAGCAATAGTCACTTTTTGAGACAAAAACAATCCCTTAAACGTATAAGTCCGTTATTTTTAATGGATATTTCGGTCGATTCTCTCGTTTCTTTCTTTTTTTATATCATATGTTCGCGTATTTATTGTCAGAAAACGCTAATGAGTTCGCGCTAAATGGGTCTCAGTTTGTTACACTGTTAATTATGCTTTAGAATATCGAATAATAAGAAAGTATGGGTTCAGATGGCACTTATCAGCAGGATAGCTATCTGAATTGTGTGGTTTAATATGCCACGTGGTCAATGATGGAATGAAACTTGGTATGTGATGTTGCGGGCTCATGTGAGGTTAACTTAATCGCCAGTCAACCCCCACTTAAATAAATGATCACTCGCAATCTCGCACGCTTAATCATTTACGGGAGAAAAATATGTCACAGTCAGTAAAATTGAAAGGTAACGATATCGCCGTTGACGGCAAATTCTTACAACCAGGTCATCAGGCTAAAGCTTTTACTTTAGTTGCTAAAGATCTATCAGAAGCAACCTTAGAAGACTATAAAGGCAAACGTAAGGTTCTCAATATTTTTCCAAGTGTTGATACTGGTGTTTGTGCAGCATCTGTTCGTAAATTCAACCAATTAGCAAGCGACTTGAGCAACACCGTTGTTTTATGTATCTCAGCAGACCTACCTTTCGCTCAAGCACGTTTTTGTGGCGCTGAAGATTTAGAAAATGTAGTCACTCTCTCTGCATTCCGCACCCCTGAATTCGCACAAGATTACGGCGTAGCAATTGCAAGCGGCCCACTTAGAGGTTTAACCGCTCGCTCTGTCGTTGTGCTTGATGAAAATGACAAGGTTATTTACAGCCAGCTGGTTCCAGAAATTACTGAAGAACCAGATTATGATAAAGCACTTGCTGTGCTGAAGTAATACGTCCTCAGCAGCCAGCTTTCATACTGGCTGCTAATTCTCATCTAACTACTCTACATACAACCAATTTAATTTTTTATGGTGTTTTGCCTTTACCACATTCGTAAACAGTTTATTTTCGCTCATTAAATTTACTAGAGAATGAGAACAACAACTTAAGACTCTCATTGCTTGCTCTTTTGTCGCTGGACAAAACGAGGTCAATATATCAATGATTAAATCTCGCGGTTTATTCCCGTTTTTAACTAATGCTTCCCAAGTAAAACGATTACGTTTTTCAAGGTAGTTAGCTGCTGCTCTATTCATCAGATATAGCTCTGCCGCCGACGCCGCTGATTCGAACATATCATTCTTATAATGACGCTGATTTAAATACTCACGTAGTTTTTTATTTACAATAAAGTTAAGAACGAATTGGTCCATAGCAACTCCTTGCAGGCGTGCAGATGGCCTTGCGGTATTGATTATCAACACTGAAAATAAAATATTAACGCTTGTAAATCACTATTTAGCTAATTTAAGTATAGTTCGTTTTTTGTGCTTATGAATGTTAGGAATGGTGAAATAATCGCCAAAGATCACAATTTTGAAAAAGACTTTTCGGTCTATATCTATATACATTATTATTGTTCTTTCTTCTGGCTGAGCCCATATTCGCGCAATTTATTTGCAATGGCTGTATGGGAAACATCAAGGCGTTTAGCTAATTTTCTGGTACTTGGATAATCGCGATATAAACGCGATAATACTGATGATTCATAACGCTTAGTTATTTCATCCAGCGAACCATTTAATGAGTCAACTGCAACTGTTTGCAGATTATCCGTATCAGGTAAATCAATATCTTGTGAGTTCAACACATCACCTTCTAATTGGCTGAGTCCTTGATAAAGCGCATTACGTAATTGCCTAACATTTCCAGGCCAATAATAACGACTTAAGTAATCAATCAAGGAAGGTGCTATACGTGGTTTAGATATATTCAATTCTTTTGAAAAATTGGTGACGAATACTTCTGTCAGGGGCAAAATATCTTCTTGTCTATCACGTAAAGGCGGAACCGTTAATGTTAGAACATTAAGACGATAATAGAGGTCTTCTCTAAATTTCTTCTGTGCGACAAGTTCTGGAAGATTTTTTTGTGTTGCGCAAATGACACGTACATTAACGTTAACTTCACGCTCTTCGCCAACCCGTCTAAAGGTTCCATCGTTAAGAAAACGTAGTAATTTTATTTGCATTTGTGGCGACATTTCTGCGATCTCATCTAATAAAACCGTTCCACCATTCGCCTGTTCGAAGAAACCTTTTTTCCCTTCAATTGCATTAGGATATGCCCCTGCTGCATAACCAAATAATTCACTTTCTACTACATTATCAGGCAGTGACGCACAGTTTAAACCCAAGAAAGGTGCATTACCGCGAGCACTGTGTAGATGACATGCTTTAGCGAGTATATCTTTACCTGTACCAGTTTCACCGACTAATAATAATGGTTCATCCAGCATAGCAATACGTTTTGCTCGCTCAACAACATGCGCCATGGCAGGACTAATCGCGACTATTAGATCAAACCCTGCATTATCAGTGGTAACGACCTGTTTGCGCTGATTATCCAGAATTACAGCTGATTTCAGAAGCAAAACTGCACCTGTGCAATGTGATTTCCCATTTTCATCGGCTAAAATTATGGGTGTCACCTGCATAAGATAATCATTACCTTTCACTGTGACTTTTTCAGTATAAGGCTCCGGTTCCTCACGTTCAAACCAACGCTGTAATCCGTGATTACTAACGAGTTGTGAAAAGGTTTTTTGTTTTATTTTTGTTTCATCAACACCAAATATTTGAAGCGACATCGGATTAACTAATTCGATATTTAATTTGTTATCGATAGATAGAACGGGTTCTGGAAAAGAATTTAGTAAAGCCCACACTGCTTTATGAACACGTTCAGAAGGCATGAAAAACACCCGCCTAACATCAATTACGCCATTTATACGCCTTATTTCTGCCATTAAAGTACTAAACACCTGAAAATCAACAGGCGTAAAATTAAGGTATATTCGCCGCTGCGCTGATATTTCAATGCCTTTAAGATCAATATTTTGTAAAACCAATAAATCAAGTAATTCACGTGTGAGACCAATACGATCTTGGCAAGTAACTTCGAGGCGCATAGATAGGAACCTTCCGCAGAAATAATTGTGGGTCAGATATCTTAACGTGATTTGCGGGAGGAATACAGTAGATGTGTCACATATTGTTGACACCTAGAATTACATCATGAATAACATCAAAATTACTATCATGACACTAGATAATAAAGGCAGATTGAGGGGCTTCTACGATGATAATTTTTTTACTGGCACGCGTACTTTACTACTAATACTACCTGCCAGTATTATTTAAAATTTACTTTTTTGGCTCTTTTTTGCTTGGTACTGCATTTTTTAATTGGCTGAGCAGCTGGCCTCTAAAATCAGCTAAACGTGGCTTATCATCAATCCACGGTAGTGGTCGGCATAATTCCATAGCTTTTATGCCAAGTCTAGCGGTCAATAAACCCGCACCTATGCCTTGAGCAGCTCGAGTGGATAGACGTGCCGTTATATCCTGTGATAACCAATCCATACCCACCTCACGGATCAGTTCTGAAGCTCCAGCAAATGCAATATTAATCAATACCATACGGAATAAACGAATACGACTATAATAGCCTAATTCAATACCGTAAATGGCTGCAATTCGGTTAATTAAACGAATATTACGCCAAGCAATAAATGCCATATCAACAATGGCTAAAGGACTTACCGCTATCATTAAGGCTGATTCGGCTGATGAACGGCTGATCTCGTTTCGAGCTTGCTCATCAAGAATTGGCTGAACCAGTTTGCTATACAACTCTATAACTTCACGGTCATTATGTGTTTCGTGAACCGTCCCTTGCCAACGCTGTACCGCTGGATGCTGCTGTGAAAGGGCTGATTGCTTAGCCAATTTTTCACAAAATGCTTTACCTTGCCCCATTCCATGGCTATGCAGAAGCTCCCTAGCAACATCACGTTCCTCCGCTCTTTCTCTTAAGAGATAAAGGCGACGCCACTCAGTTAAAATAGATCCAATACCAGCAACCACAATTAAACCTCCTGCCGCAGCTGTACCTAAAGCAGTCCAATCCTGTGTTACCCACGATGTATGGATCCAAATGCCTAGTTGAGCGATAACACTGACACCAAATAAACCAACAGCCGCACCAACTAATCGACGCCAAAAACTACGTTTAGGCTTGAGAGCCTCATTGATCAGGCTTTCAACTTCACTGTCTTGGGAATCTTGCTCAATTTCAATATCAACAGGAACGAAACTGTGTAGTTCTTGTGTATCAAAATAATGTGCTTTTTTAAGTTCTTCGGTATCAGCAGTAGTATTTTTTTGTGTAAAATCAACCCGTTGTTTTATTGGTTCATTCATTTCAATTTATCTCCCAACAAGAACTCAAGTGCACTATCCATACGAATATGTGGCAATGGCTGGTCGAGTGGTATTTGACGAGGCCGGAAATTTTCAAACTCAAATCGCTGTTTTTGCCAAAAATCTTCGTTAGGTAAGCGTCTTGGTACTTCCCCTGGATAGAAAGTCATTGATTGACCATCTGTTAAGCGTTGCCCCTTTAAAGCCGGAAGCTTTTCTCCTTTATAGTCGACTATGCCACTTTCAGTTGCTTGAATTGAAGCAAGCCCAATGCAATCCATGCTTATCCCTTCAAATGCTGCATTCTGCCAAGCTTCTTGTACTAGCTGTTGCAATAACGAGACTAAATTAGCATGCTGTTCAGGCGTAACATGGTCTGATTTACTCGCCGCAAATAAGAGTTTATCAATACAAGGTGAAAACATGCGTCTGAGTAGAGTTCGCTTACCATAGTGAAAACTGCGCATCAATTGTGTCAGCGCCATCCGCATATCATTAAATGCATCAGGACCACTATTCAACGGTTGAAGGCAATCCACCAGCACAATTTGCCGATCAAAACGTTGGAAATGATCTTTATAAAAGCCTTTTACGACATTTTCACAATAATATTGATATCGGCGTTGTAACATCCCGATGTTGGTATTTTTATCCGCTTGAGCTAGTTTTTTCTCACCTATTTTTTCGATATCTGGCCAAGGAAAGAACTGTAATGCAGGTGCTCCAGCGAGTTCACCTGGAAGAACAAAACGACCCGGCTGAATAAAATGTTGCCCTTTATCTTTACATTGTTGTAAATAATTAGTGTAGGCAACAGAAATAGCCGCTAATAAATTTTCGTCTGCTGGTGCCAATGGGTCACATGTTTGGCATAATGCTAGCCACTCTTTAGCTAATTTATCACGCTTCCCTTTTTGCAAGGTTTTCATTTGCTGCGACCATTCCAAGTAGCTTTGATCTAACATTGGAAGGTCGAGTAACCATTCCCCTGGATAATCGACTATTTCGAGATACAACGAGGAATTGTTAACAAAATGGCGTAAAAAGGAATCATCTGACCGATAATGAAGTTTCAATCGTATTTCACTGACACCCAGTGTTGGCGTTGGCCATTGAGGCGAATTACCATATAACTGGGCAATTCCCTCATCATAAGTAAAGCGTTGAATAGAAAGGTCACGCTGTGGGATACGCTTGACACCAAGCAAACGTTTATCACGTGCAGCTGAAAAGAGTGGTAAACGTGCCCCACTATTGACATTCAATAGCTGATTTACAAGAGAAGTAATAAATGCCGTTTTTCCACTACGACTTAGTCCCGTTACTGCGAGCCTGACATGGCGATCAACACCTCGATTCACCAAATCCGTCAATTCATTTTGCAGCCGTTTCATATTTCTCCCACTCGTTCGACATAATAATGCTTAATTTAGCATAAATTCGACATCGCCATTTTATAGAGTGCAAATTGTCTTATGAAATTTTATCGATTGCCACGTTATTTTATCTTTAAATCTCAGCCGTTATTTTACTATCCGTTTTGTAAAATAACCAATAACCCACTTACTTCCAGCTATTTTTAGCAGTTTACCAATAATACCACCAGGTCCATAAGTCATTGCTAATGTAACTGCTATCGTCAATCCTTTACTGATAGCTTGCTTTTTCGCTAGCTGTTTTAGCTTGTGTTTGATATTAGTTTGCATAATATTACCTTACTGAATATTACCGCATCAGTTTGATATTACTTAAATAAGTATTTTAGGGAATAAAGTGTTTACCTTATTCCCCTAATATAGAATGGCAAGATACTCATTATAAATCACGAAACTTACTGTTAACTGTATAAGTATCTGATGTCACATAGCGTTCTATTTGACGTAAACGTAACTCACCAGCTTTAAGTTGCGCATCAACTTGCTTAAATAAACCTGTTACTTCAGGACCAATATCCTGCTCACCACGATAACCACTTGGCGCAGGCTGGACGACGAAGCACATCACAATATACAGAATCAGCGTGATCCCAAAGCTCATAAACAGAGCGATTACAGCAAGCGCTCTGACCAAAGCAACCGGTAAGTCTAAAAATTGCGCAAGACCAGAACAGACACCACCAAATACTTTACGGTCAGTTAAGCGGTATAATTTGCGGTTGCGAAAATCAGTCATTATTTTTGCCTCCAATTAGGATGTTCTGCATCCAGAATATCTTCCAACGCTTTAATTCGTTGTTGCATACGTTGTGATTGTTCTGCGAGCTGGACTAAACGCTGAATTTCACTTTCTGTTAGCTGGCTCCCCTGCCCGTTATTTTTTTTGCTGTAGTGTAACCACAACCAAAACGGCAGAATAAAGATAATAAAAACAATCAATACGAGAGACAGAAAAACATAGCCCATCACATTTCCTTATATCAAATGGTTATATTTGCCCTTTGCCATAGCGCAGCAACTTAGCTGCGCTTGTTACATTGGGTATGAAGCAAAATTACTGATCTTTATTCGTATTCATTTTAGCTTTAAGTGCAGCTAACTGCGCGCTAATTTCATCATCGGCTTTCAATTCAGCAAATTGCTGATCCAGCGATTTTTGTTTACCGATGCCATAACTTTGCGCTTCACCTTCCATGTGATCAATACGGCGTTCGAATTGTTCAAAACGCGCCATAGCTTCATCCAGTTTACCGCTATCAAGCTGGCGACGGATATTACGACTAGATTGTGCTGCCTCTAAACGTACTGTCATTGACTGTTGTTTAGCTCGAGTCTCTTGCAGTTTGTTCTCAAGCTCAGTAATTTCACTTTTTAAGCGAGTCAATGTTTCTTCAACGATAATTAGCTCATGCTTTAATGTATCAACCATTGAATTGACTTTTTGCTTCTCAATAAGCGCTGCACGTGCAAGGTCTTCTTTATCTTTAACCAATGCAAGTTCAGCTTTCTCTTGCCAGTCAGCGAGTTGTTTTTCGCCCATTGCAATTCTACGTTCTAAACCTTTTTTCTCAGCCAAAGTACGAGCTGATGTTGAACGAATTTCGACTAACATATCTTCCATTTCCTGAATCATCAGGCGGATCATTTTTTGCGGATCTTCTGCTTTATCTAGTAAAGATGCGATATTTGCATTAATGATGTCGGCAAAACGTGAAAAAATACCCATTATTTATTTCCTCTTGATGGATTTTATCATTCAGTAGAGCCTCAACCCGATTATGGCTTCCAACCAATACGTGATGCTCCGTTTATATCATTGTAATAATTTACGTTATAAATATTGCAATCACTGTGCCAACTTTTAAATTACATGTTAATCATATGATTTATAAGATATAAATTATTTTAGTGTTCATTATTGATATTCTAGTCTATAGTTTGAATTGGTCAATAAAACCAACTATTGGTAAAAATAACCATGAAAAACGCTAATGATTCTATTTTGGGTAATTCCTCTAATTTTTTAGATGTCCTTGAACGAACATCCGATCTCGCTAAACTCAGCAAACCAATCCTCGTTATTGGTGAACGAGGTACAGGTAAAGAACTGATTGCCGATCGTTTACATTACCTTTCCACTCGTTGGCAAGAACCCTTTATCTCTCTTAATTGCAGTGGTCTCAACGAGAATTTATTGGATTCTGAGCTATTTGGACATGAGGCTGGCTCTTTTACGGGGGCGCAAAAACGCCATCAAGGTCGTTTTGAACGAGCGGATAAAGGAACTCTTTTTCTTGATGAGCTGGCTACTGCACCGATGTCAGTACAAGAGAAATTATTACGTGTCATTGAATATGGTGAATTAGAACGAGTAGGTGGTAGCCAATCACTTAAAGTGGATGTGCGACTTGTTTGCGCTACTAATGCAAACCTACCTGAACTGGCTAAGCAAGGTCGTTTCAGAGCAGATTTGCTCGATAGACTCGCATTTGAGGTTATTCGCATTCCACCTTTGCGTGAGCGTTTATCGGATATTATGTTGCTCGCAGAGCACTTTGCTATTGCAATGATTAGGGAACTCAAACGTCCTTATTTCAGTGGATTTAGCCCAAAGGCACAACAAACATTAGAACGATATCAATGGCCAGGTAATATTCGGGAGTTAAAAAACGTCGTCGAGCGTTCAGTTTATCGTCATGGTGATAGCGAAGAACCTGTCGACACAATTATTATTGACCCATTTGGTGAGAAACTCGCTGAACTCGCTGTCTCTAGTGAAACAACTTTAGACTCTATTATGCCTTCTTTGCCTATTGATTTACGCCTTTGGCAACAAGAAAGTGAAAAACAATTAGTTGAACAAGCGTTGCAACAAACCAATTTAAATCAACGAAAAGCTGCCCAAATATTATCTTTAAGTTACGACCAATTTAGAGGTTTAATTAAAAAGCATAAAATTAACCTAGATAATTAAGGGTTGTTGTCCTTTTGCTGATGATTGGGTAGGTCGCGGATGATTAAGATTAGAGCGGCCGCTAAGCACAATATCCTAAATTTTAATAAAAAAAGCCAGCACCTAAGCTGGCTATAAAAAACACTGGAAGCAATGTGAGCAATGTCATGCCTCATTTGAAAGCGATTTCCTTACGAGGAAATGAGAATGGTAATAGTTATCAATAACATTTGCAAATAGTTTAATGAGATTTTTTCTCATTAATGGTTTATTGCCTGACTTTTAAATTATTGTATTTTATTACCATACATTTCTTTTTCTATAGCACGCTATATTAATCATTAAAAATGAACAAAATTTTGCTTATACCCTATCAGCCCGTTTTTACGCTACAATACAGTATTTCAGGTTAACGATATCAGTGCTATGCGCCTAATAACTTATTGGCTTCTGTTTACTCTTTCACTATCAGCTCAGGCTCTTAGTGGCAATGTGTCATATAAAGATACCGTGGCAAACGATGTTCCAAAAAACATACGTCAAAATGGTTTTATCTATTGTGTTAATGGCATCGTGACCACCTTTAATCCGCAATTAGTCAGTAGTGGTTTGATCGTTGACCCTCTAGCTGCACAAATATATGACCGCTTGTTGGATGTTGACCCGTTTACTTACCGATTAACACCGGAAGTCGCCTCTAGTTGGGAAGTACTTGATAATGGTGCGACTTACCGCTTAACGTTACGCAAAGACGTTAAATTTCAGGATACACCTTGGTTTACCCCAACCCGCAATATGAATGCGGATGATGTGGTTTTTAGTTTTTCCCGCATGTTCGAAATCCACCATCCTTACCATTACATTAATGGTGGTCGTTATCCCTATTTTGATAGCCTGCAATTTGCCAATAGCGTACAAAGTATTCGTAAACTTAATGATTACACTGTTGAATTTCGCCTCAATGCACCTGATGCCTCTTTTTTATGGCATTTAGCCACGCACTATGCCCCCATATTATCAGCTGAATATGCAGATTATCTTTCCAGTATTAATCGCCAAGAAATGATCGATTGGCGGCCTGTTGGCACAGGCCCATTTCGTTTAGACGATTATCAGGCAGGTCAGTTCGTCCGTTTGATGCGTAATAATCACTATTGGAAAGGCGAACCTCGTATGAAAGAGGTAGTGATTGATGTGGGTGCTGGTGGAACAGGCCGTATTTCCAAATTACTAACAGGGGAATGTGATGTACTGGCTTATCCTGCCGCCAGTCAGCTATCTGTTTTAAGAGATGACCCTCGCTTACGTATTTCAATGCGTTCAGGAATGAATATCGCTTATTTGGCCTTTAATACCAGTAAGCCCCCCCTTAACCAACTCAAGGTTCGCCAAGCTATCTCTTATGCAATTAATAATGAGCGGCTGATGCAATCAATCTATTATGGTACGGCGGAAACTGCTGCCTCTATTCTCCCGAGAGCATCTTGGGCTTATGATAACCAAGCAAAAGTGACAGATTACAATCCAGAATTATCTAAGGAAATATTAAAAGAGTTAGGTCTTGAAAACCTCCGGCTGGAACTTTGGGTACCCGTCGCTTCACAATCCTATAATCCTAGCCCCTTAAAAATGGCTGAGCTTATTCAAGCCGACTTAGCGCAGGTAGGTATTATCATGACCATTCGCTCAGTTGAAGGTCGTTTTCAGGAAAATCAGTTAATGGAACGATCTCATGATATGACGCTTGCGGGTTGGACGACGGACAGTAACGATCCAGATAGCTTCTTTCGTCCACTTTTAAGCTGTGCTGCAATAGCATCTCAAACTAACTTAAGCCATTGGTGTAAACCTTCTTTTGATGAAATCCTCCATAAAGCACTGCTTACTGAGCAACTTGCTGCACGTATTGATTACTATCATCAAGCTCAACAGATATTAAGTGAAGATTTACCCGTTTTACCTCTCGCTTACTCTTTACGCCTGCAAGCCTACCGCTTTGATATGAAGGGTCTTGTCATCAGTGCATTTGGAAATACTTCATTTGCGGGCGTTTACCGAGATATGGGTGAAAATAGTCACCAAACTGACAGTAAGCAGGAGCCACAACCATGATCATCTACTCGTTGCGTCGGATATTGTTACTGCTGGTTACTGTGTTCTTTCTATCGTTAGTGAGTTTTAGCCTCAGTTATTTCACACCGAATGCCCCATTAGGTGGGGCATCTTTGATTGATGCTTACCTTTTCTATTTTGATGGGTTGCTGCATTTTGATTTTGGTGTATCAAGTATCAATGGTGAACCCATTACAGATCAGCTACAAGATACCTTTCCTGCAACCATGGAATTGTGCATTTTAGCCTTCATGTTTGCATTAATTATCGGCATCCCTCTAGGTATGATTGCCGCTTTTTGGCGAAATAAACCTGTCGATATTGCAATTAGTACCTTTGCATTACTTGGTTTTTCTATACCTGTTTTTGTATTGGCACTCATTCTAACGCTCTTTTTCTCATTACGTCTCGGCTGGCTACCTGTTTCAGGCCGCATAGACCTACTCTATAATTTAGAACCTGTAACTGGTTTTGCCTTAATCGATGCGTGGCTTTCTGATTCCCCCTACCGCCAGCAAATGATTATAAATATACTTGAACATATGATCTTACCCGTTGTAACACTCGCTCTAGCACCGACTACCGAGGTCATTCGTCTAGTTCGAAATAGTACTGAAGAAATTGCTAGCGCAAACTATATCAAAGCTGCTGCGACTAGAGGTCTATCGAGACTTACTATTATTCGCCGACATATTTTTCATAATGCAATCCCTCCAATTATCCCCAAATTAGGCTTACAATTTTCCACCATGTTAACGCTAACGATGGTAACCGAAGTCGTGTTTAACTGGCCCGGTCTTGGGCGCTGGCTAGTCACAGCCATACGCCAGCAAGATTATTCAGCCATCTCAGCTGGAGTGATGGTAATTGGCGCTTTAGTCATTACGGTTAACGTGCTATCTGATATTTTAGGGGCAATGATGGACCCGTTAAAACATAAGGATTGGTATGTCCTCAGATAATTTTTATCGTGAGCAGAAAATGCCTTCACCAACTCGGGTTGTCTGGAATATATTTTCTGCCGATATTCTTTCGATGATTGGGTTCTATGGTGTGTTATTTTTATTAGTAATGTCATTTATAGGTCCCTATATCGCACCATATACTATTAACCAACAATTCTTGGGTTACCAATTATTGCCACCTTCTTGGTCACATTATGGGAACGTGGCATTTTTCCTCGGCACTGATGATCTCGGGAGGGATATCCTTAGCCGCCTGATTATTGGTACCAAATCCACTTTTGGTGCTGCTCTATTAATCACATTTATTGCCACAATAATAGGTCTCGTTTTAGGTTGCCTTGCTGGAATGACGCGCGGACTTAAATCCGCTATTTTTAATCATGTCCTCGATACCTTGCTATCAATTCCTTCCTTGCTACTTGCAATTATTGTTGTGGCATTTATGGGTGCAAGCTTAGAAAACGCGATGCTCGCTATCTGCTTAGCATTGATCCCACGGGTGGTCCGAACGACTTATGTCGCCGTTCATGACGAGTTAGATAAAGAATATATTGTGGCAGCACGACTTGATGGTGCATCAAATATCTTTATTTTATGGTATACCGTATTACCTAATATCACACCGATCCTCGTCACTGAGTTAACCCGTGCATTTTCTATCGCTATTTTAGATATTGCGGCTCTCGGCTTTCTGGATCTCGGTGCGCAGCTGCCTTCTTCTGAGTGGGGAGCTATGTTAGGTGATACATTGGAGCTAATTTATGTAGCACCTTGGTCCGTTATCTTACCCGGAGCGGCGATTATGATAAGCGTGCTGTTCGTCAATTTGTTAGGCGATGGACTACACCGAGCCATCAATGCGGGAGTTGAATAATGCCTCTGTTAGACATCCGCAATTTGACCATTGAATTTATGACGGCAAACGGTCCAGTCAAAGCCGTGGATCGTATATCAATGACATTGTCTGAGGGTGAAATTCGTGGCTTAGTCGGCGAATCAGGTTCAGGTAAAAGCTTAATTGCCAAAGCAATTTGCGGTGTCACTAAAGACAATATTCGTGTCACTGCTGACCGTTTTCGTTTTCAAGACATTGATTTACTTAAACTCAGCCCGCGTAAAAGACGAAAATTGATTGGTCACAATATTTCAATGATCTTTCAAGAACCCCAGTCATGTCTTGACCCTGCCGCAGGCATTGGTAAACAACTTATTCAAGCCATTCCCGGTTGGACCTATAAAGGTCGTTGGTGGAAACGGTTTAATTGGCGAAAACGTCGTGCAATTGAGTTATTGCATCGTGTCGGTATCAAAGATCATAAAGATATTATGCGTAGCTATCCTTATGAGCTCACCGATGGCGAATGTCAAAAAGTGATGATTGCTATCGCAATTGCTAACCAGCCACGCTTGTTAATCGCCGATGAACCAACTAATGCAATGGAATCCACCACACAGGCTCAAATTTTCCGTCTGCTCGATAAGCTCAACCAAAATAATAATATGTCTATTTTGCTGATCAGTCATGATATGGAAATGATGTCAAAACTGGTTGATAGGATTAATGTGCTTTATTGCGGTCAAACAGTTGAAAGTGCAACACCTGCTGATATTCTGCAACGTCCACATCATCCCTATACCCAAGCACTTATTCGCTCAATACCGGATTTAGAAAGTCCTATCCCGCACAAAGGGCGATTAAATACCTTACCTGGCGCTATTCCATCACTAGAACATTTACCCATTGGCTGCCGCCTAGGGCCTCGATGCCCTTATGCTCAACGAACATGCATTGTGGCGCCACCTCTGCGTAATATTAAAAATCATCTATTTGCTTGCCATTATCCGCTAAATACGGAGGAGTCATCTTAATGGAAGCCTTGCTTGAGGTTCGCAATCTCACAAAAACATTCCGTTTTCGCGAAGGGCTATTTCGTCGCTACGAATTACAAGCGGTTAAGCCACTTAGTTTTAATTTACAAGCAGGACAAACACTGGCAATTATCGGTGCTAATGGTTCAGGTAAATCGACACTTGCGCGCATGTTATCTGGCGTTACTGAGCCCACGTCAGGCGAGATAATGATCCGAGGTCATCGCCTCAATTACGGTGATTATGGTTATCGTAGTCAACGTGTTCGCATGATATTCCAAGATCCAAGTACATCACTTAATCCTCGTCAGCGGATCGGGCAAACGCTTGAATTACCATTAAAACTAAACACAGAACTCACTGGAATTGAGCGGGAACGTCGTATCATCCAAACACTACGCCAAGTTGGTTTGTTAGCCGATCACGCGGAATATTACCCACATATGTTAGCATCAGGACAAAAACAGCGTGTGGCACTAGCAAGAGCCTTAATTTTGCAACCTGAGATTATCATTGCGGATGAAGCATTAGCTTCTTTAGATATGTCCATGCGCTCTCAAATCATCAATCTGATGCTTGAGTTACAAGCTAAACAAGATATTGCCTATATCTATGTGACACAGCATCTTGGAATGATGAAACATATTAGTGACAAAATGCTGGTTATGGATCAAGGGGTTGTGGTTGAACGTGGAAATACAGCAGAAGTGCTGGCAGCACCACTACATGATGTCACCCGCCGATTGATTGAGAGCCACTTTGGTGAGCCTCTATCAATTGATGCATGGCGGCAGGATATTTGACTGATCCGAGGAGAACAGCAAGATATCCTTCGCCTCAAAATACATGGTAATATATCGATAATTCGTCAATAAGAAATGCGAAAGCTACCCAAGACACTGTGTCTTCTGGTATATTTGCGTTTTCAATAGAAAATAAACAAGGATAATGCTATGGGTTTTTTAACCGGCAAACGCATTTTAATCACTGGCGTTGCCAGTAAATTATCAATTGCATACGGTATTGCTAAAGCAATGCGTGAACAAGGTGCAGAACTCGCGTTCACCTATCAGAACGAAAAATTGAAACCTCGCGTTCAAGAGTTTGCAGCATCTTTAGATTCTAATATCGTGATCGAATGTGATGTTGCTGACGATGCAAGTATTACAACTCTGTTTGCTGAATTAGGAAAATCATGGCCTAAATTTGATGGCTTCGTACATTCAATCGGTTTTGCTCCCGCAGATCAGCTTGATGGCGATTATGTTGATGCAGTAACGCGTGAAGGTTTCCGTATTGCTCATGATATCAGTGCATACAGTTTTGTTGCAATGGCAAAAGCATGCCGTGAAATGCTCAACCCGCAAGCGTCATTACTGACGCTAACCTATTTAGGTGCAGAGCGCGCTATTCCTAACTATAACGTCATGGGTCTGGCTAAAGCATCTTTAGAAGCTAACGTTCGCTACATGGCTAACGCAATGGGTCCTCAAGGTATTCGTGTGAATGCTGTTTCTGCTGGCCCTATCCGTACGCTAGCAGCATCAGGTATCAAAGATTTCCGCAAAATGCTCGCACACTGTGAAGCTGTAACGCCAATTCGCCGCACAGTCACTATCGAAGACGTGGGTAATACTTCTGCATTCCTATGCTCAAATCTTGCAGCAGGTATTACTGGTGAAGTGGTTCATGTTGATGGTGGTTTCAGTATCGCAGCAATGAATGAATTAGAACTGAAATAAGTTTTATTTTTTTCATCAAAAACGCCATCTTCGGATGGCGTTTTATATGGATAAACCATCGTACATGGTACTAACGCGCTATCATAACATTTGCTTTGATATGTTTGAGATGAACGACGATGGTAAACGTCACAATCACCAATAACGACCATGCCCCCCATTTCCCTGCATGAACCACTGACCATGCACCAATTTGATCTGGGTATTGCCAAACACCGAAAAAAGTACCGAAATTTTCCGTCAGCCAAATAAAGAAACCGATTAACATAAAAGCAAGTAGCAATGGCATTTTTCGCTCTTTATCCAATGGCGTGAAAAACACAGTGCTGCGAGCGTATAAACCAAAAATAAAAGTCGTTAAATACCAACGATAATCATCGATATAGTGATGGCTAAAAAAGTTAATATAAATCGCTAAAGCGACCAACGTTGCCATCCAATATGGTGGATAATGTTCAATGCGGACATTGAAAAAACGCCATGATTGAATAATAAAGCTACCAACCGCAGCATACATAAAACCCGTAAATAAGGGGACACCCCATAATTTGGTATAAGCTTCATTTGGATATTGCCATGATGCAATCGTTACTGATGTTTTGAACAGTTCCATCACAAAGCCCACTAAATGAAATACACAAATTGCTTTTAACTCATCCCAAGTTTCTAATTTTGACCATACCAACAATGCCTGAAACCCGACAGCAAAAATTAACAATACATCGTAACGAGGTAAATTAAATATTCCTTTTGCCGGAACAATAAATAGAGCTAAAAAAAGGAATCCTGCAAATAAGCATGAGCGAGCATTAATCAGCCCAAAAAACAAAAACTCTAAAATAAAACGTTTAAATCCTTTGCTATTATTTGGCCTGTGAGCCAGTAATAAATCATCAAGTTTATGTAAAACATTTATTTTCTGACACACGCTTTTCATGCAATAAACCTTTTATTATGTCCTCAAAAAACTCAAGCTACACTTAGGTAAGAAGCAACTTTCTTTCGATAACCAATCTCATGGGGGAGTACATAAATTATTATGTGGCAAATAACATTAGCGAGCCATCAACGCAATATCGCTTGAAGTATGAACGGCATAACTTATTAATTTTGTAAGAAAAAACTCCTGTGCATAATGATTGTAACGCGAGAATTCTAACAGGAATGATTAACACATAAATTAGGTATCAATCTTAATTATTGCACTGAGAAGCAACCTACATGACCCAAACGCAAATAATTTAACTAATTGTTAAATAAAATTATATTTATAATGACTGCATATGGATAGCTATCAATGTGCATTGACTCAGATATCAGGCGTTATCTATACACGCTGCCAACGTTAACTTAAAGCATGAAGACGTATTGATGAGATCAAACAAAACTAACACCTAATGCAGATAGTTTGAAATTAGTCGTGTTATACTGATAAAGACATTGATCTACTGATTGCCACATAATTATTTAGGAGTCTTATGATGAAATTGTATTATGCTCCCGGTGCTTGCTCGCTTTCTCCACATATTATTTTGCGCGAAACAGGGCTGGATTTCAGCATTGAGCGTGTGAATTTAAAAGAAAAGAAAACAGAAAATGGTGAGGATTTTTTAGCAATCAACCCTAAAGGCCAAGTTCCTACCTTGATCTTAGATAGTGGTGAACTCTTGACTGAAGGTGCCGTCATTGTGCAATATCTTGCAGACCAAAAAATAGATAGAAACTTAATTGCACCTGCTGGCACGATGAAACGCTATCATCAACTAGAAGCCCTTAATTTTATCTCCACAGAATTACATAAGAACTTTGGTGCTCTATTCTCTCCTGGTGCGCCTGAAGAATATAAATCACTGATTAAAGCAACACTTGTGAAAAAATTCCAATATGTCGATGATGTACTGGCAAAAAAAGATTTTTTTGCAGATGACTGTTTTACCGTTGCAGATGCTTATCTATTTACAGTGACTAACTGGACTAAGCTGGTTGGCGTCGACATTACTCACCTCGATCACTTGACAGAGTATTGCGCAAAAATTACAAAACGCCCTAAAGTTCAAGAAGCTCTAGTGGCAGAAGGCTTAATTTGATTTAAATTTAGCGCTTTGCAACTTGGGGCGCTATATTATTATTCGAAATTTAAAACCCTCTTATTATATTCTCCCCTTGCTAACTCTACTTATAGATTACTCATAGTGTTTTGATATGATGAAATTAATCAAATGATATACCTCAAATAGCTCAACATGCATGTAAGTGGCAAGCAAAGAAATTCCTAAAATAACGATAAACTGAATATAGAGAGTGACTAATGTCAAATATTAAAATATATCCAGCCACGGAGCTAAATAAAAAAGCATTAGTTGGCATCAGCACATGCTTACTAGGTAAAAATGTCAGATTTGATGGTGGTCATAAACGTTTCCAACTCGCTGTTGATGAACTCTCTGATTTTTTCGAATATCAATCCGTATGTCCTGAAATGACGATAGGCTTATCTACACCTCGACCGGCTTTACGATTAGTCAAATCAAATGAGGGTATTATTGAGTTACGATTCAGTGATGGTCGTGAGGGTGATTTAACCGAGAAGATGAATACCTTTTCAACGGATTATTTAAACCAAAATTGGCCCTTTAGTGGTTATATTGTTTGTGCAAAGTCCCCTAGCTGTGGACTAGAGCGTGTTCGTGTTTACGATGCAATTGGTAATGGTAATCGTAAAGCAGGAACGGGTATTTTCACTGAAAAATTACAAAAACATATGCCATGGCTCCCTATAGAGGAAGATGGTCGTTTAAACGATCCTCACATTAGAGAAAATTTTATAACGCGAGTATTTGCGTTAAATGAATTAAATACGCTAAAAGAAAACAATCCAACACGACAAGCACTAATTGATTTCCATTCTCGCTATAAATTACTGTTGCTAGCCCATTCACAACCTCTTTATCGCGATCTGGGCCGTTTTGTTGCGACTATTAAAGAGTGGGCATCAATGACATCGTTTATACTGGAGTATCGTAATCGATTTATGGCCTTGTTACAGCATCAGGCGACTCGTCGTAGCCATACAAATGTTCTGATGCATATTCAAGGATACTTTAAACATCATTTAACATCTAAACAGCGTCAGGCATTGAGTCTATTAATCCTAGATTATCGTCAGGGTATACAACCGCTCCTCGCCCCCATCACATTGCTCAATCACTATTTATCTGAATATCCTAACGATTACTTACTGCAACAACGTTATTTCCAGCCTTATCCTTATGCACTAAGATTAAGGTATGGACTATAGTTAATTAGATTATTTATTAATAGAAGAGGGTCACAATTGTATGATGCGTTCATTTTTTGCGTTATTTACCTCCTTTATACTGTCTGGATGCAGCGTGAAACCTCCAAGTGATATTCACCCTATTACAGGATTTGAGTTATCACGTTATCTAGGTCAATGGTATGAAATTGCTCGGATTGATAATCGTTTTGAGAAGGGATTAGTACAAGTCACCGCAGATTACTCACTTCGTGAAGATGGTGGAGTTAAGGTGGTTAATCGTGGTTGGGAGGAAAATCAAGGGCGTTGGAAAGAAAGTATAGGTAAAGCTTATTTTATTGAGTCACCTGATAAAGGTGCACTGAAAGTCTCATTTTTTGGCCCGTTCTATGGTGGATACAATATTATTAAGTTGGACGATAATTATCAATATTCACTCGTTGTCGGCCCAAATAAAGATTATTTGTGGATTTTATCTAGAACACCGACGATGCCATCTGAATTATTAGAAGAATATATTCAATTTGCCGTACATTATGGATTTGAACGAGATAGGATCTTAATATTTAAGTAAAGCAATCATAACAGGCAGATTATTAGCAATTTTCACAATTTATTTTTCTAATTTCTTTCGTTTTATAGGCAGGTAATTCGAATTTTTCATAGGCATTAAGTACCACTATTGTGATGATTAAAAGCTGGATAGCGCAGTTGAGCCTAGCTGAAAGTCGTCAAGAGCCATGTAACATGATGTAAAACTTTTACCTCGCGTTTTTTGAATACTGCGCTAGTATTTTTAATATCCCCTTCAATTACCTGAAGGGGATATCCAATTATAAAATGTTTAATCTATTTCTGTTAAACAGAATTTATGTTCTGGATTAACGATTTTGTCCTGTGCAGCGACCAACTGAAGTTCATACTCTCCCATCTCTTTGGTTTGTATCATCACTTCGTACACAGCAGCTGTAACATGCTCTAACGCTTTTGGTAAGCTTTCACCTTTTAACAGGTGCACCAACATTAAACCACTGGTTAAATCGCCGACACCAACAGGTTGTTTTACACCAAAATCCACTAAGGGGCGACTTATATGCCAGCTATGATCTTCGGTGACTAAGATCATTTCAAAACGGTCAGCTCTGAAGCCAGCTCGACTCAAATGCTTTACTAATACAATTTTAGGGCCTATGCAGCATAATTGACGCGCTGCCTGTACGGCTTGCTCGACAGTTAAGATTGTTTCACCCGATAAAGTCTCCAATTCGAGTAAGTTAGGCGCGATAATATCACTTGCTTGCAAAGCTTGTTGACAAAAGAATTCAGCAACACCTGGGGCGACAATACAGCCTTTCTCAGGATGCCCCATCACTGGATCGCAAAAATAGAGCGCTTGAGGATTTGCGGCTTTAACTTGCTTAACAATAGCTAAAATATCATTGCCTTGCTCAGCAGAACCAATATAACCACTTAATACAGCATCACAAATTTCAAGTTTATGAATTTTGGCTAAACCACTGACAATATCCGCCAAATGCTGTCCTGGAAAAACTGTACCTGTCCATTGTGGGTATTGTGTGTGATTGGAGAATTGAACTGTATTAAGAGGCCAGACATCGACCCCCATGCGACACATAGGGAATGCAGCAGCACTATTTCCTGCATGGCCGAAAACAACATGGGATTGTATTGAAAGAACACTTTTCATGGAGAACCCAAGGAATTGTTATATCGAATGAAGAAAAATCAGTGAGTAACCATTGTAGATATGAATAGCCCGAGAAATCCTCGGGCTAATATGACAATGGATAGTCAGAGCTATTTCCAGTTGATCAAGCAATCATTTTTCTTGCCACGACGAATTAATGTGAAGCGACCAAATAAACGATCGGCATCATTAAATACATACATTGGCTCAGATTGCTTTTGACCATTAACCGCAACTGCATTAGAGCTAATCGCCGTTCTTGCTTGGCCACGAGAAGGAGTTAATTCTGAATCAACTAATGCTTGTTGCAAATCAGCACCATCTTCAAGCGTAATGGATGGCATACCATCTTGTGCCAATTGCTTGAAATCCTCTTCTGTTAAATCACCAACAGAACCAAAGAATAAGCTATCGGTTATACGTCGTGCTGCCGCTAAACCTTCATCACCATGAACCAATCGAGTGACATTTTCAGCCAATACATACTGTGCACGAGGTGCTTTACCGCTGCTTTTATCTTCTTCTTCAAGTGCATCAATTTCATTCAATTCCATGAAGGTAAAGAATTTCAAGAAGCGATAGACATCGGCATCTGCAGTATTGATCCAGAATTGATAGAATTTGTATGGGCTGGTTTTCTTAGGATCAAGCCATACTGCACCGCCTTCAGTTTTACCAAATTTAGTTCCATCTGATTTAGTTATTAGAGGAACTGTCAGACCAAATACTTGGTTTTGATGTAAACGGCGAGTAAGATCGATACCTGATGTGATGTTGCCCCATTGGTCTGAACCACCAATTTGTAATGCAACACCATACTCTTTATTCAGATTCGCAAAGTCGTAGCCTTGCAGTAGGTTATAAGCAAATTCAGTAAAAGAGATACCAACATCATCACGGTTCAGACGTTGTTTGACTGCTTCTTTATTGATCATCTGGTTAACAGAGAAATGCTTGCCGATATCTCGTAAGAAAGTCAGCACGTCCATTTTACCAAACCAATCATAGTTATTGGCAAGTGCTGCGCTATTATCGCCACAATCAAAACTTAAGAAAGGGGAAACTTGATTACGGATTTTATCTACCCACTCTTGAACGGTCTCTGCGGTATTTAATTTACGCTCAGAGGCTTTAAAGCTCGGATCACCAATTAGGCCCGTTGCGCCACCGACCAACGCCACAGGCTTGTGCCCGGCTAGTTGGAATCGTTTTAAACACAGCAAGGGAACCAGATGGCCCAAATGCAAGCTATCGGCGGTAGGGTCGAAGCCACAATAGAGAGAGATTGGGCCCTGCGCCAGTTTCTCTGCTAACGCATCCTCGTCCGTTACCTGGGCAACGAGGCCCCGCTCTTGCAATTGTTTAATCAGGTTATTGCTAGACATCAATGACTCCATCAGTTGAATTTTGTCTATCTATTTTAGTTAAAATACACCGTGGTTTAAGCATTGGCTCAAACCGCGTAAGTGTAGCTTGTCAGTTTTCGTAAGCGAAGCTATAGCATAAAGCCCATAGCTTTTAAGTGCCAGCTAAAAAATACATTTTTACGGTGCTAATCTATCAATTTTCCAGCCATTTTCTTCGCGTTGATAAAGGAAACGGTCATGTAATCGATTTGCCCCACCCTGCCAAAATTCAACACTATTAAACACCACACGAAACCCGCCCCAGAAACTTGGCAGTGGAACTTCACCGTTTTGGAATTTCTGTTTTAACTCCAAAAATTTACCTTCCAAAATACTGCGAGCTGAGATTTTAGATGATTGATGAGATGCCCAAGCTGCAATTTGACTATCTTTTGGACGACTATGAAAATATTTTATTACTTCAATTGGATTTAAACGTTCAGCAACACCCAAAAAATTGACTTGCCGCTCTAACGGGTACCATGGAAAATGCGAGCTGATCTTATTATTGTTTCCTAAATGCTGAGCCTTGCGACTACCCATATTTGTATAAAAAATCAATCCTTTTTCGTCGACGTGTTTCAATAACACGATTCGTTGATATGGCTGACCTGTTTCATCAACTGTAGCCACACACATTGCTGTCGGATCACTTAAATTCGCTTCGCAAGCTTGCTTCATCCATAATTCAAATAATTGAAGTGGATCAGATGGTAAATCTGCACGTCTTAATCCCCCCTGAGTATATTCACGGCGTAGCGCAGCTAAATCTATTTTTTGTGCATCGTTCATCATTTTCCTATTTCCTTAACGCAATTATTTTTCATCAGTATTCGCAGGATAAATAGCACCAAGCACAGTCTCACGATCAGCACCGGTAACGGAAGCAAGATTACCAGGTAAGTTAGCAATTGTACGCGAAGCAAGCCATGCAAAAGCAAGCGCCTCCATATTATCACCACTTAAACCATATTTATCGCTAGGACCAACTTCTGTTCCCGCTAGCAAAGTAGCTAACCTCTGCATAAGAAATGTATTTCTTGCTCCACCACCGCAAACAATTAAACGTTCACAACCGCCACAAAGCAAGATTTGTTCTGCTATCGAAGTTGCCGTTAATTCACATAAAGTAGCTTGAACATCTTGTGGAGAGATACCTTTAATATTAGATAAATGCGTATCTAGCCATTGCATATTAAAGTATTCACGACCCGTGCTTTTTGGCGCTGAGCGTCTAAAATAAGGGTCAAATAACATCGCTTTTAATAATGATTGATTTACTACGCCTGTACTCGCCCAATCACCATTTTCATCATAAGCACATCGTTTGTGACGCCATATCCATGTATCCATCAACATATTCCCAGGGCCAGTGTCATAGCCTTTAACATAAACATTGGGAAGCAAGGCCGTAATATTTGATATACCACCGATATTCAATATAATTCTTTTTTCTGTTGCGTGCCCAAGAACAGCTAAGTGAAAAGCAGGCACAAGAGGTGCCCCTTGCCCGCCATAAGCCATATCTCTGCGCCTAAAATCACCAACAGTCATAATTCCAGTCAATGCAGCAACCCGATTATTATCGCCAAGTTGAATAGTAAAGGGTTGTTCACCATCAGGTTCATGCCAAACCGTTTGCCCATGACAACCAGTCGCAATGATATCTTTCGCTGGTACTCCTGTTTCGGCAAGCAATTGATTAATCGCTTGAGCGTATAGCGTGCCTAATTCACGATCAATTTTACCCACTTCGGATAGTGTTGTTTCTTGTCCTTGGCAAATATTAAGAATTCTTTTTTTTAACTCTGTAGGAAAGGCAACACTGATACTAGATTGCTCAGCAACAAATTTATTGCTAATCGCAGCGAGAACAACATCGACTCCGTCTAAACTAGTTCCGGACATAACCCCTATATAACGACCCGACTTTATCATCATTATTGTTCCTTCAGATTACATAACGATTTGGTGAGTTTGAGCATCAAAAGATTGTGCTTCCATCACATATTTTGTCAACTTCGCATTATGATTTCTCGGGCTGACCCGCAGGAAAAAAAAACAAATCTCAAAATAATGGGATTTTACGTTCAAAATATAGACAAATACGTTTTTTGACGCTAATCAAAACCTACCGTGGTAATTATAATTTATTGTATAATTGCCACTTTAAACTATATAAAATTCAAAAGGTATCTCAGGAACAAAGAAGTACTTTTGTACGGCTTATATCAATTGATGATTATATCGTAAATTTACTTAAGTCTGGAATTTAACAAAGTGTGCTTTACTATCTAGAATATTTCTTACTTTGAGATATTTTACCTAGTGTTTACACTCTGTTTAAATCAAAATCAGTAGTCTAATACCCGTTTTCAACTGTGCATAATTTAAGAATCATATTGTGATTATGGTTAAAACAATTATCCAATGCTATGTTAGTGCCACAGACAGCAAGTCTCAGAGGAGTAATTATGCTTAAGAAAGTTTTTGTCGGTGTTGTAGCAGTCGTTTTGTTAGCTGGCTGTGTCAATACTAGTACACTTTCTGGTGATACTATTTCAGCTAACGATGCGAAACAAGTACAGACCGTTACTTACGGTACTATACTGAATGCTCGCCCTGTTACTATCCAAGCCGGTAACGATGAAAATGTTATCGGTGCAATTGGTGGTGCAGTACTAGGGGGCCTACTAGGTAACACTGTTGGAGGTGGTACTGGTAAAACACTTGCAACAGCTGCAGGTGCTATTGCAGGTGGTTTAGCGGGTCAACAAGCTCAAGGTGCGCTGAATAAGAGCCAGGGTGTGCAACTAGAAATCCGTCTTGATAGCGGCAAAAATATTGTCGTAGTTCAAAAGCAAGATCCAAGTGTTTTCCGTTCAGGTCAACGCGTAATGATTGCAAATAGTGGTGGTACAGTTACCGTTTCTCCACGCTAATATTAGAGTATGTTCACCGGATGTATTCCCGGTGAACATACTTTCTTGCACTTAGGCTCAAAAATGCCATTTATAAATAATATTAATTTACTTATCAATATTTACTATGGCTTACCTAACTTTCAAACTTTATATCAAGTTCAATCTTAATAAATAATTGATTACCTGCAGGGAACTAGATAAGTATCAATCATTAATTATACTTGGATTATTATTCAGCATTGTATTTTATCTATTTACTAAAAAAACAGTTATTTTATTAACATCATGTTTATCATTCTATTTCACAAAATTAATATCTTGATTAACTGTTATAACTAACTAATCAGTTAAACCAAAATAAATTCCGCTCTAATAATAAACAATGTTAACAATTAAAATTAAACTCAAATCACATTCTCGAAATAATCACAATAGAAAATCATTTATATTATATATAATTAATTAACATAGGTAATTAATGTTTAAAATAGTAAATTTGATTTATTAATAACCGCCTTAGTTATAAATCTCCTTGCAGGCGCGAAATGTTTCTCTCAATTTTCAGAAGTATCATTGAAAGCTGGCTAAGCTCATCTTGTGTTATATTTCCTAGTATCTCATTACGAGTATTATCAATTACTGCATCAACTGTTTTAATAAATGGCTCCGATTCATCAGTCAACTTTATCCTTTTAGCTCGCCTATCATTTACACATGTATGTCGTGAAATCAGCTTTTTTTCTTCTAACTGATCAAGCGTTCTTACCAAAGATGGTTGTTCAATGCCAATAGCCTTTGCAAGTTGAATCTGAGACTGTTCTGGTGGTAATTGACTTATATTATGTAATGTTATCCAATGTGTTTGTGTTAACTTAAGTGGTTTCAAACGATGGTCAATCAGTGACCTCCACATGCGCACTACTCGAGATAAATCAGTTCCTATTTGTGACTCCAATGTTCCCTCCTTTTTATACAATTATCCTGCCTCAAAAACACATAAAATTTAAACTATTCTTTAAATTATATATTCACTTCCTCTTGTTGTGACAACTAATTATTAAAAGAAACCACGATAAATACCTATTTCTAGTCATCGCTAATCATTTGATTTGTGATTTAAATCACAAAGAATATAGATGCAATTTATATATTGTAATTAACCTTACTCACAAAGATAAATGATTAATTATCTTGTTAATAAGAATAGCCTCACTCTCATCTCGAATCTATCTATTTTAACCCTTATAGTAATTACAATTAACAATTAACAATTCAACGCCAAATTATCCCTTTAAAAACAATAAAATATAGTTAATCTTAAAATCATATTATTTCCAGTCGTGTTATCTTTGTTTAATCGACAACTGTAATCAAAAATTAAATCTAAAGGAACACAAACAAATTAATCACAGGGATATTATTTGATTTTAACTATTTTATTATTTTTTATATGGAAATTGCATGAGTTTTTATATAATATTGAATCTATACAGTTTTTTTATGCCAAAAAATATTTTTTGTGCGTAAGCAATGTAAGCAATAATAACAACGATATAATAATTCGGTTCATTTAACTCAGCCAACTACCAATATATTGAAAAAATGAGGAGTATCTAAAAGAGTTCTTGCTGAGCTGGAGATACGTCGTCTTGTAAGCTCTTTATCATTATTGATCTGATATAACGTTGGCGGCATAATCGTAGAATATTACGTTTTTGGGGATCCGTAAATTTCAGCCATTGAAAGCGCTCATCGCGGGAACGAAAGCATCCGCGGCAATAACCTTGTTCGTTAGTTTGGCAAATTCCACGACAAGGGCTTTGAATTTCAAAGAATTCAAGCTGCTCTACCATATTCATGCCTCCTAACTAGGATCTTGAATTGATGATATACTCCACAAACTTGATTATATCTATCATTTGCCTAAAAAATAATAAAGAATTAAATTATCTCCTTTATTATCAATGCATTGAATAAGAAATTAGCGCTACTCAATATAACTATGAACATACATATGTACACATTAATTTTGATTGTACATGATTATTTATGACTATACCTATTGCCAAAAATAAAAATACTGGTTATAAATACACTGTATATAACAACAGCCATATAGGTGATTTATGGTCAATATCAAGGTACGCTTTAGTAGCAATATGAAAGGAAAGCTTCCAGCTGGTACTTTCGATGCATTGAAAAATGAAATGACTAAAAGATTAAATACTAAGTATTCCGATCTACATATTGATATCAGCTGGGGAACGGGGAACTCAGGCTAGTGTTTCTATTGATGGTCTAGGTAAGAATGAGAAGAAAACCTATATCGAGGAAACGCTGGAAGAAATATGGAATGATGGCGAGTGGATGCCAGAAATGAATGAAAGAGAAGAAGTGGAATAATTTGATAAGTAATGTAAATGCGCCAACTACTCGAGCTGGCGCATCTAAATAATACACAATTAGCTCTATGTCTGGCTGCTATAACCCGTTAGTGGCTCACTAACAAAAGGTTGAACTATTGCCTCAGTTTCAAAATAATACCTATCTTTATCTACATCTACATTTACATTTACTTGCTCATCGGTAATCGAACTCTGTTTCTCTAATTGCTCAAAAAACTCTCCAATATTAAAATTCAGCACCTTCAAGGCTGCCACTAGTTCATCTATTCCTATTTTGTTGACCCCGCGCTCATAGCGATACAATTGCTGCTCGCTTTTTATTCCCGCCATTTTAGCGAATTGAAAGGCAGTGAACCCTGCCCCCTGTCTTAATTTTTTAAGATTGAGTCCCACTAATTTAGACATTGAGTTGATGTTGCTCATATTGCATCTCCTTGGTGTGAATATCGTCGTATTAAGAAGATCTTAACGTAATATTTACACCATTAATCACAAATTGCAATACTCTGAAACATATATTTTACACCTGTCACTTATCCTGTTTCTCAATATTTTCTTCCGCCTCAGCCTCTTCCCTTTCCTGTTTCTCAGCTACTTCTTTTGCTAATCGCTCAGCTTCAGCTTGCTTTTGATTGTAGATAGAGTTACTTGGCATGTTTACACGCACGTCAATCCAGTGGCCGTTGGGGATATCAACCGGCTCACCGTTTTCTAACTCTACTTGCTCATCATTCACTACCTTAGTAAATTCAGGATAGGTTTTTAAATGAGCGTATTGAACGTTTTGCGGTAAATTAAAGTGCTTGCGATAGGATGTATAGATAACAATGTCACCGTGTTCGTCTGCAGTGATTAATTCGCCGTTGAATGGGTGCTGCTCACCTGCAACTAACACATCATAATCAACATAGACTAGCGGTAATTGATTGATGCCCGATGGGATAGTGATACCTCCATTGATGCCGCCCCAGCTTGCATCCGAGTGCATGCCGAGAACGTTTTTGAGCTGATAGATACCTGTGTGCAGTTTTTTGAGTTCGATGCCTTCGGATTCTTCGTTTAGCTCGACGTGGTCAGCAAAGAGTTTAACAATCGGGGATGCTTTTTTTACATTACCATTACTATCAACTGTAACTCCTGTTAATCGCTCAAATGGTATCGCGCCTTTCAATAACCTCCCGTCCGGTGCTATTGAAAACATAGATGTCGTACCATTCCACGTAAAAAGCGTGCCGTCATCTTGAAGCACAAGAGAAATATTCCCGCTTGGGGGCAAAATAGACGAGTTTGTTGCTGAGACTTTAAATCGCTTACCGTCAGCCAGCCCTGATAAAGCATCAGTGACCGCCTTCTGACTCATAAAACTCGTGATACTGGTACCTATGACTTGCACAATGGGCACATTGATTAGTCGAGAATAAGACATTGACCCTGTGGTTATTTCGCCTGATGATGAAATTCGAAATATTGATTTGGCTCCATCCCACATAAATAACGTTCCATCATTCTGCAAAACAAGCGAAATATTGCCTTCTGGTGGGGATATCGACACATTCGTTGCAATGGTTTTAAATCTATTGCCATTCTCCTTCCCATCCAGCTGCTTATCCATTTCTTTTGCTGTTCGCAGTTGCTGGGTAGTTCCATCGGGCAATGTGACGGTGATAGTGCCCGTTTCCGTTGCCCAGCGATGAAGTATGTCGCTGAACTGCACGTTCGCATTATTCATTGCGACAATTTTGTTTGCTGCGTCAGATACTGAATGAACCATCGTTGTTAAGATGTTATATGTCGCATCTTTGATTGCTGCTGGTACCGGAAAACTTAACGTCATTTCAGTGTTGCTTTGAATAGATGCAATACTGTTAATGTAAATCGTTGCGCCGTTCTGGATTAAAATGACTTGCTCTGGTGAGACGAGTGAATTGTTATCTTTCCACTTTGTATTTGTGCCAATGACTTTTGTGTTGTTTGCTGTTGTTGTGATTTTACCCGTGCTATACATAGTATTTCCTTAAATTTGGACGTAAAAAAACCGCTTTCGCGGCATCTTTTATGTGATTCTGTGAGTTCATTAGTTAGTTATCTAGCATCGATACGTCAACAATAACACCTCGTAAAAAGCGACCGCTACCCTCTCTAGATGGTGGCGGTGTTACATATCCGTCGATGTGTGCGACAAAATCGTAATGATATTTGATTGTTAAACCTTCGTGGTCATTAACATACGAGTAGCCTTCCTCGTAAACGTCAGCTTCGTAGTAGTATTCATAGTCAAAAAAATCTAGATACTGCTTGATGTTTCTGAAATGTAAATACTTATCACCAGCCTGTTGTATCCATCCGTACCTGTGCCCCTTCTTACCATTAAACCTAAATTCTCTCGTGCCCGTATTATCAAATGTCACATTGTATTCCGCGGCAAATGAAACGAATTTCGCAAGAGATGAAAACTTAAGCCCTCCATCAGCACCAAATATTTCTATCCCCACTCCCGATGCGGGTACATCAACTTGCGACACGGGCGCGATGAAATAACTACCGCCGAGCGTGTCAACGATCGGGTTTGTTATCCTTTCTTCCGTTGCCCACTCACTGCCCTCTATTTTTTTCTGGATGCACATGCTTTCGAAGTCATCACGCAGTTGCAGCAGACCAAAGCTGTTGTATATTTCAAGACCTATCATATCGCCCACACTGTTACATGATGTGTAAAGCTATCATAAAAACGCGTGCCGCCAGTGCCCGCACCGTTGTTTTCCCATTTGTAAATGGGGTAATCAATTTCATAGTTAATTGTGCTCCCACTTGTTAAATATGACTGATTTTTGGGTGATGATACGCCGAAGGTGTTATTCATAATGAATCGATACCTGATGCGGAAATGACACAGTATCTTCCCACCTAGCGCGATTGACTCAACATTAAAAGACCCCGACTTTCCAAGCGGCAATTGAAAATTACCCAAATGTCTCGGGACGATTGTGTCCTCTCCGATAATCAAACGACCTTTTTTATCGTATATTTCAAGCCCTGACCCCATCACCACATCCCCATTCGTATTCTGAGTTTCCCGTCATTACTAAAGAGCTGTTTCAGCACATTAGTTTCTATCCAGTACCCCTGCTGCCCGTTGCCGTATTTCCTCTCTTCTCCTGTTCGCATATTTAGTTGATAGCCCGTTTTGTTTGCATCACTAAAGTTTGTAGATTGCAAAATATCAGCAATTTTTGCGCTAGTGATTGTTGCGTTTCCGATAAATGCAGAGCTGATAAATACTTGTCCGTTTTCGACGAAGAACGTAGGCTCCAATTTGCCGCTTTTAGGATTGAAAATACCGAAATTATCAGCGCTAAAGCCAATTTGCGTAACGACTTGGCCGTTTTTAACTTCAGCACCAATCATCATTTTTGCATCGTAATATTGACCATTAAACATAACAGCCGCTTTGTACGATATAACGGACGACGCATTACCTAAATGATCCACTTCGACTTTAGCCAGCTGCCTGTGTTTCACCGAATTGTGCTTTTAATTGAGTAACATCTTGCGCGTAAGCGTGAAACTCATCAGCAACGACAGTTTCGAGATTTTTGATTGATGCGCTTGCCCGTAGCAGTTGAGAGCTCTGATCGAACTGCTGAGCAGATAACTGCATAGTTGCCTCAGCTTGAGACATCTCTGCATCACTTTGCGTACGCTGGATGCTGTTGATTGATGCTTCGTTATCATCAAAGCGTGATGCTGATTGCTCTGTGACCTCTGTTAATGTTTTATCAGTCTCGGCTATCGCTTTAGTGTTGCTCGTTACTGCAGCACTAATATCTGATAGCGCTTTGTTATTTTTATCAATCCCCTTTTTGTTGTCAGTAATACCTTTTCCAAGTTCTGCACGGACTTGTTCAGTTTGCACGGACTGCGCTTTATCAACTTCAGCGACGGATTTTCGAACATCAACAAACGCGGCTTCGGAGTCTTCAAATTGTGACTTAACACTCTCTGCTAACTCAGAGGTTGCTTTTTCGTTATCTGTTGTTGCTGATGATATGCGCTTAACTTCTGCATTAGTCTTAGTTAATTCAGTGCCTTGATGATTAATGCTCGCAGTATTCTGAAAGATGGATTCTGATAGTGCGGCGGTGTCAGAAGCTTGAGTTTGCTTTAAATCAGCTATTGATGCTTGAGTGTCGTTATGCTGACTTTGCTGGGTTTGCTTTATCGTTGATATCTACAATGTCGTGCTTGATTTCTAGCTGTTCGAGTGCGAGGTCACCGATTTGGTCTTGCATGATTTTGCCAGCTTCGGTGCTGAGAAACTTATCGCCCAGAAACTCAAGTATTTCATCGGCTTTATCTTCTGGCTTGCCACTAGCCTCTACAAACTGAGATTTACCGTAGCTGTTTACAGTGCGTACATAAAACCAATAATCAGTACCGGCCTTTAGATTCTCTTTTGTCCAAAACTGCCCTTGGTCTTGGCGATTATCAAGGTTAGCTATTGCAGACTCGCCCTCATCAACACGAACTCCTCCACGCAACACATTTCCCGTTTGCTTTTCGTTTACTCGCTCAACTTTGATATGATTGCGGATCACAGGTCGTATTGCCTGTTTTACTGCTTGCTTTAGATCTTCTTTGTAATCATCACTGTGTAAGCCTGAGATAGTGTATTTGATTGCAGGGCTAACGGTTCCAGATGTGATAAATGCGCTATCAATAAAAGTTTGACCATTTTTAACAAAAAACATATCAGCGCTAAAACCCACGCTTGTTGGCTCCTTCAATCCTGCATTAACCATCAGCCCAGCAATGCGTTTTAGCTGTGCTTCTAGCTTATCTAAGTCTGTGCTGTCGACTGATATCTTTATAGATAGAGTGGCTATTTCTTTTTTATCTGACATGACTGTCTCCATAAATGAAAAAGCCACCAGCGGCTAACTGATGGCTATCAATATTTTATTTAAGTATACTGGAGGTGCTTCACTATAAATTTATTTACTTTATTCAATTTAATTAAGGGCATTAAAATGCAAAAAAAAATAATTATTGCAGCATTGGTGGCATTCCTTTCTCCTGTTATTGCGAATGCTTCATGCGATAGTGTTGTTGAGGAAATCACACAAAAAATTATTAACAATGGTGTACCTGAAGATAGCTTTACTGTCGTTGTAGTTTCCAATGAAGAGGCTGCATCACAACAAGGTACTATTGTTGGGAATTGCTCTAATGAAACACAGCAAATTATTTATACAAAAAAATAATTTTATTTAGATAAAGGAGAGCTTGAATAAAGCTCTTCCTTTTTGTTCTAGTTGCAGCGCGTCATATACTTATAAGCCTAAAGAAGTAACCATGCTCTCATAAATAAAAATACCCGTATTTAACTGGTAGCTATTTAGAATATTGTGCTGCATGAGTGCTCGAGGGTCTATTAAAACCCCGTAAATTTTTAGACTTGAATTCATTTAATCAATATAAAACTCTATCAATACCACTCCATAAATGAAAAAAGACCGCTTTCGCGAGCACTAAATGTGAATATCTTTTTCCGACTAGTGGCATAGTAAACCATGCAAGGCGTTTCTAAACCAGCACACAGGCTCTCAATCTATGTCACTCCTCATCTGTGTGCTGGTTTTATCCTTCCCACCCTGAATTCAATGCAAATAATTACAACTCTGACCGAGCAGTGATACATTTCATGCTACTTTGTTACAGATATAAATCCTTAATGAGACTAAAATTACTCTGTAGTCCGAATATTGGAAATTTATTTATCTGGTTTTATTTAGCCCACACCAAGGTGGGCTTTTTTATTTTCGTAATTCAATTTCTTTATCCTGCTTTATAACTACTCTTATTTGCTGTGATAGATGGACATTAATTTATTACGAAAAGTCATTCTTACACCTTATTAGTACTATATTAAATATTGTGTTTGGCCTATAAGGTCGATCTAATGTAGATATATTTAAATAAAACATTTCAACACATTCATATTTTGTAGGAATTAATTACATACATACATTCTTTTATTCCTTATTATTGAATAGAAGTTAAAATATAATAATATAGATTAAAGCATACTGTTATGCCCATCCTAGTATGGGCTTTTTTTATTCTTCCCTGCGCAAAGCCACAATAACCCCCTTGAACTATAACTGACTCAGCAGGCTCACATTCATACTTAGCACCAATTGTCATGCTGAATAGTTCTTAATTAGACTACTATCATTCTGTAGTCCGTTTATTCCTAGTTGATTTAGTTGTTCGTATTTAGCCCATGCCAAAGTGGGCTTTTTTATCTTCCCACTCACTTTCTCTCTACGCTATTTCTGTATAACCATTTCCATTTAGAGCATTGTGCTACTTCGATTGATATAACTCCGTGACTCAGCCTGACTGCTAGCACCAAAAACCTCTATAAAACTCTATCAATGCTACTCAATGAATAGCATTTGTAGAATTAAATAATACTATGTCTCTCCATAAGTCACGCCGTTTCTTCTCCGGTGGCTGACGTTTCCACCGCATGAGTCTATCCACACTTGGATTCGTTGTTTTTGATTCTCAGTATGCGCTATCAAGTGAGAGGTTGATCACAGCTAACATACGAGACAGCGACAACGCCGCGCTTACTCGCCCTATGGTATTACTTTGATTGACCTTTTCTTATTTGCTCTAACGCATCGAGTTGGATATTTGCCTGTTTGAGATCCGCTAATAAATAGGGTATCCACTCAATGGCCTGACAATATGTTAATTTTCGGGAGGGAGCGAAACCAACACCTGCTGTGTTAATACGCTCGGGATCTCCTGACAAGGCGCTGGCTCGTAAACTGTATGTGTCGTCGAGCAACCCATCAGCAATAGACTGAGGTACAGCAAGGTCACAAGTTGACTCTTTCTTAAGAATCGTTCTGTATTCAATGATTTTCTCCTGTGACTGTGCTTTAGACGCAATCCCGTATCGATAAGCTGTGCCTGTTATCTGATTGATTCGACTGAATTCAAAGGACTGTTTAGCAATTAATTTGCTTTGCTTATCATTATCTATTTGAAGCCTGCCATTTTCTTTCTTCACTAAAATATTGCAGTCATAGAGTGTTGTAGCCCACCAGCCCATCCCTATAACCATAATAAGCAGCCAGAATGAATTATCTATTTTCATAAGTTAACCTGTCGTGCTTTATTATAATTGACCGCACTTTGGCAGCGCTTTTCTAAGCTTACCTTGTCAGTACTGCAGGTATCGTCTCTGAGTACATATACGCCAGATGCCAAGTAGACGGGGATTCCGATAATGAAAGCGAATATAAATAAGCGAGCTTGCCAAGGCATACTGCCTCTTCTACCTCTCGTCTTGTCATTAACCCTTTCCACGGTTTGCCCCCTGCATATATCCAGCGTTTAAGTTCATTACATGCGCCAACTTGATCACCGGCATTGAGTTTTTTAAGTAGTGTAGAACGCGAAAAATCGCCTGTTCCTACGTTATAAGTGAATGAATAAAGTGCCGCCCTGGTGTAATCGGGGATATTCACTTTAATTAAGGGATTTACGGCTTTAGCGACGATTGCTAAATCTTTCTCTAACAGCGCATCACACTCGGCTTTTGTATAGGTTTTTGTGGAAATAATGTCAGAGCCTGTGTGCCCATAACATACGGTAAGAACTCCAACTACATCACGATAAGGCTTAGATTCATATCCTTCGAAATCAGTGACCATCGCAACAGTTAAGGCCATCAACCCACCACCAGCAGCGGCCATTTTTATTTTATTAGATATCTTTGCCACTGTTAGCCCTCTCTCTTAATTTGAAATCTTTGCGTTTGTAATGCCAATTAACAAAGAACGTTCCAACCGTACAAATAATACCAATGATGATCGCCCACTCTTCTAAAGTGAAAAGTCCAGCAGCCGCTGTGCTTATTCCTACCGCTTTTGCATAGAGGCTTGAGTTGTCTGACATACGCATATCTCACCCCCTAGCGGAGGAATTTAGTTAATAGAAAGCCACCACAAAATCATTGCAGTAATTAAACCTGTTGATAGTGATTTGCGGTGGCTATATACGAAAAAGCCACGCAATGCACAGCCCTTGGAATAATTTTTGGAATATTTTGTTGCTTGAAATGGTGTTGATAATCGAACTATCCGGAAATTTCGGAGGGTTGGTATTCCACAATGCAAATAAGCACTCTGAATAAATATCAATAAGTTACGCTATGCTGCTCTCGTCAATAAGGGGTGGCACTCTTAAGTTATACTCTTAGGCATAAAAAAACCCCGCGAATGCGATGTATCAATATGTTTTATACAAAGCAAAGAAGAATTTATTTCTTTTCTTTGCTTACTAGCTCTTTCCTGAAGAGAATGGTAGTTGTGTGTTGGCTATTTTTATCTTTACCTTCAAACTTCCATTTGCTCATATTATTGATTATAGCGCGTTCAAATTCTTGATTGCTGTTATCGCTATCTACAAATTCAATATTCTTAACTCGACTACTCTCATCGATATCATACTTTACCTTTACCCAAGCGTCAGACTCTGAATTAGGCGTTGCTACTTTAGTGTATACCTCCCCCGAATCCACTGCCTTGTTGGGTTTACTGCAACCTACTTGCAAAACTGCAAAAAGTAATACTACTAATAATCGCCCCATTGCCGCCCTCTCTGCACAACACCTACATGCAAAACACTATTATCAAATTCTAACATACCGGTATTTAAAGATTGATTGATTTATTGTGCATAGCTACACATGTAACTCTGACCAATCGTAACAGCAAGTCTTATGTTTGCTTCAGGCATAAAAAAACCCCGCAAATGCGAGGTCTTGAACTGGTTTAATGCGACTAGGCATAGAATGTCCATTATTAGAGGATAATAAGACAAGTCTATGCAAAAAGCAAATTTTTGCTGTATTTTTAGTTGCCTCATCTTGTAACCTTGTTAAACGCCCGTTCCGCTACGCCCTCTTCAAGATAACATTTGCCCACCAATCTCTCGAAGAATGGCTTCCAATTACGAGACCACGATGATTGAGTTAAATCGGGTACCACATACTTGATTGCATTATAAGCTACCGATGAGGGAACTCGTTTAAATCCACGCCCTGCACAGCGCGGGCAATCTTTGAATACGGGCGCGCCTTGTTGCTCAGTTTGAATCTCGTCTAGAACCTTCCCTCTGCCCTTACAGCGGCAACGATGAGTTTTCGTCGGTCCATCGACTGCCGTTTAGGTAGGTTGCCGGATGCATTTTATCAAAGCCGAATTGCTGAATTCGGATCCTGCACTGAATATCATCAGCAAGGATCTGGGCAAACTGCTCGATTGAACCGCCGGTCTCTTTTCGCCACTCTTTGAATTTCGATTTGAATGCAGATATCGATTTGTCCTTCCCGACTTTTCGCATTCCTGCAATCCAAAATATTTTTTCAAACGGCTCAAAAAACGGATCTTGTTTTGTAGGCTCAGAATTCGATTTTTTTATCCGTCGAGCGAACCTCTTCGCTCATAGTGTTTTTATTGTCTTTCTTGTCTTTTGTAATAGTGTCTTTTGTGTGTCCCTGTTTTGGTGACAGCCCTGTCACGCTTTTGGTGACACTTTTTGTCACCGTTTTAGTGACAATGACACCTTTTTGGTGACACTCCGGAATTTCCCACTCACCGAGATTTTTATTAGGGCCTATTGCCATACCAATTTTTACTATAACTTTCATAGTAATAAGCTCATTTTTAGCTTTGTTCACCTTCTGTCTTGGCAATCTAGTTAACTCGGCTAACTGACTATCTGAAATACGGTCTGATTTTTTGTTAAAGCCGTAAGTTTTACGACAAATAGCATGAGCAACCTTGGCTTGATTCCTTGTTAAATTAGCGCCGATCAACTCCTCGTATAGCTCATTGGCTAGCCTTGTGTAACCATCCTCAGTTTTAGCCACTCTCTCCTCCAAATTAACAACTTGAGGCCTAAGTTGGATGACATTGTCTTCTGCTGGGTTAGCCATTAACTGCCCTCCCCTTGAATATGCTTAAGATTTCATTGAATTCATTTACTTCGAAATCTTCTTTCAGCAGGTCATCAAGAAACTTGTTCGGAATAAAGGTGAATCCATCTTCTTTTGGCATGTGTGGTAGTAGCTCTCTGGCTCTGCTTTTGTACTGCTCAATCGAAATAACATTGTCCATAACTCCACCTCGGCATGTTGTGTATCTGGTGCATGTTTGTCTCTGTCAGGGTTCGCCGTCTTCAAAAGCCATTCCGCTGTAAACTCACCATTGGATAATTCAGATAACTTTTTTGCGTAAGCTGTTTTTCCTGTGTATTCCGTCCTTGGTAAGCTGGCATTGTTAATCCATTTATAAATTGCCACATAGCTTATTCCAAACGCCTTAGCGACCCTTATATTGAAGCGCGGGTATCGGAAAGGGGATTAAAATGGAAAATAACCTTGAAGCAAAAAAAGAGTCTTCTTATATCAAAACAACTGAATTAGCTCAGCGGCTTGGACTAAAACCTCACACCATTAAAGTATGGGCTGGAAATGGGAAGCAAAAGCGGGATGGCTTCCCAAAACCAAAGTTTAGGTCTGACGAGCTTAACTGGTTGCGTCAGGAGATTGTTGATTGGGAGAACGGTAAACAATTTTAGTCACTTTATTCCACTACTTTTCGTAGGCTTCATGCTGATCCTTAAGGTAGGTGTGCTTATCGTACACCTGCCAAACTCCCGGTAATTTATGACCTATCATTATTTCAGCAACATGAGGAGCGGTTAGCTCTGAAACACCGGTTCTCATCGTTCTTCTTAGATCATGGATAGACCACGTTTTATAACCATCAATATTCCGAGACATCTTTTTGTTTAAGCTTTCAACTATACTCAAGTGTCCACCTTGTACCATTGGCTTTCCTCCTCTTGTTGTAAACAAGTGAATCCCCTCACTGAGGTCCCATGCTCTCTCAATCAAGGCTTTTGACGCTGGAGTAATAGCCCTAACAATAGGCTTTCCACTACGATTACCACGCTTATGATTTTCAGGCGGTACCGTCCATATATTTTCTGTGAAATCAAAATCGCTATACTTAGCCTTTAACAACTCACCAATTCTGCAGCCAAACAGTAGCGCTAATTTTACAAGAACCTCATTCCTTGGGTTGTACCGATCGCTATCAATCAAAGTAAAAAGCAATCTAAGTTCTTCGTCATTTAGGATTCTTTCACAAGTATTAACCTTAACGCCTAAGTCTGCTGACGTTAAATCAAGCAAAGGCTTACTACGAGTAAGCCCTCTTCTATGGCCCCATAAATGTGCTTTTTTGGCATATTTTAAAATTCTATCGCCTATCGATGGTGCACTAATTGTAATTTCATCAAGTAATGTTAGCCATTGATCTAAACCGACCTCTTCATGCGGTAAATCCCCTATTTCAGGAAATATATGCAGCTCGAAAGATCTGTAAATCTCATCCGCTTTTACTTGGCTCACCTTTAATGATTTTTCATACCATTCGGTAATAAGTTCAGACACTGAACAAGCATCTATCGCCTCTTGCTTTTTAGTAATTTTAACAACTTTAGGGTTCTTGTTTTGCTCAATGCATCCCTTATAGAAAATACAAGAATCCCGAGCATCTTTTAAACTTGTGGCGGGGTAAGTTCCAATATCTATTCGTTCAGCCTTGCTGTTCCAACGGAAATGATACTGAAAAATAACCTTGCCTTTTGGTGTTACCCTCACTGATAATCCATCTCGATCAGACTTAGTTATTATCTTCTCTTGGGGCTTTCCGTTTATAGAACGCAACCACGAATCTGTTAAGCTCATACAGGTCCTCTCGCTCTGCATTTTATGTACACTGATATGTACACATTTTTTATGATGGGGAGTGACTTCACATGACTAACAATGACCAAGGATGATTTATCGCCAATAGACATCTCTTTATGTTACATTAGGTTATCGGCAAAAAGCATCAATCACTGATTTATCATGAGTATCAATGATTGTATTTTATCATTTGCCTAAAAAATAAACCTCTTTCATTGTGTTAAATATATTAGGCGCGTTATATTAATAACGTTAAAACGATTCAGTTTCACTCAGTTACTTTTAAGGGAGTTTATATGCGCTTACTACATACCATGTTACGTGTGACGGATATGCAGCGTTCGATTGATTTTTATACTAAAATATTGGGAATGCGTCTTCTGCGTACCAGTGAGAATCCAGAGTATAAATATTCACTCGCATTTGTAGGTTACAGTGATGAAAGTGAAGGTGCCGTTATTGAACTAACCTATAACTGGGGAGTAGATAGCTACGAGTTAGGTACTGCATATGGTCATATTGCTCTTGGTGTCGACAATGTCGCACAAACTTGTGACGATATTCGCCATGCTGGTGGTAATGTCACCCGTGAAGCAGGCCCAGTTAAAGGTGGAACAACTGTTATCGCTTTTGTTGAAGATCCAGATGGCTATAAAATTGAGTTGATTGAAAATAAAAGTGCAAGTAAGGGCCTAGGTAGTTGATCGGCCCATACCCAAAATAATTCGAGGAGAAGATAGCGGCAATTGAATATATCTGAAGAGCATAGGTAACTATGTTACTAAGATAACTGGAGCCGTGTATACAAACATTCGACTTGAAATATCTCGGAGATATTATTGTATTATTTAGGTAATTATTATCTTGCCTAAATAATACATTGAGTTTATCTACAAAATTTTACTGGTTTTGGCATAATAGATACCAACCAGCAACTCTAATATGAAAGTCTAATGTCTGATAAAAATAATCCTAACACACTGGTTAGCCGCTTCAGGGGCTATTACCCTGTTGTCATTGATGTTGAAACTGGCGGGTTTAACGCCAAAACAGATGGCCTCCTTGAAATTGCTGCCATCACGCTGAAAATGGATAAAGATGGTTGGTTATATTCCGATGAAACGCTCCATTTTCATGTTGAGCCGTTTGAAGGCGCTAATTTAGAGCCTGCCGCTTTAGCTTTTACAGGTATTGATCCAACCAATCCTTTACGTGGTGCCGTCAGTGAATATGAGGCACTACATGCAATTTTTAAAATGGTGCACAAAGGTATGAAAACGACTGATTGCAACCGTGCAATTATTGTTGCGCATAATGCGACATTCGATCATAGCTTTGTGATGAATGCTGCTGAACGATCAGGTTTAAAAAGAAATCCATTCCACCCTTTCGCTACCTTTGATACTGCAGCATTAAGCGGGCTTGTTTTTGGACAAACCATTTTAGCCAAGGCATGTGCTTCTGCTGGAATTCCATTTGATGGTAAACAAGCACATGGCGCATTGTACGATACTAATCGCACAGCCCTTCTTTTTTGTGAGCTTGTTAATAAGTGGAAAAAGTTAGGTGGCTGGCCATTAGCCGAACAGTAATAATCATTAGAATTTTGATATAAAAAAACCGTATTAGTCTAAAAAGGCTATACGGTTTCTTTTTCAATAATACTTTATTGCGAAACTAACCTACTCCGCACTAGCTTCATCAGCTGGGCGATGCTTATCTGCTGTTTCTTTAATTAACGATTGCAGTTCACCACGTTGATACATTTCCATGATGATATCGCATCCGCCAACTAATTCTCCGTCAACCCACAGCTGTGGGAAAGTTGGCCAATTAGCATATTTTGGTAACTCTGCACGGATATCAGGGTTTTGCAGAATATCGACATAAGCGAAGCGTTCACCGCAACCAGACAGAGCCTGTACTGCCTGAGCAGAAAAACCACAGTTTGGAAGCTTAGGAGATCCTTTCATATAAAGCAGAATTGGATTTTCTTTAATTTGGCGCTCGATTCTTTCAATTGTCGTCATTTTTACTTCCTTAACATTAATATGATTAGCATATTTATTATATATCAATTATTTAGATATAATTTAGCCCAAAAATATACTACACAACACTACATTCCACTCTAAATAAATCAATAAGTTAGGTGGTTATTTCGAATGAACAGAGAGGGGAACAACCCCCTCCTTTTGATTTGTTACTATTGTGACTAATTTATGATTCAAGTCAAATGAATCTACTTACTACATTTTTTCTATTTTTACGTTGCAGTTTGGAGGCCCTCGGTCACACACAAAACAACTCTCAAGTTGCATATCATAATAGTACAGCTGGGATGTTCTATTTTGCATGTTTTACAACTCAATAGTTATTTGTCGTATAAAAGTGATCATTCTTCGTTAGTACTTTGGTTTTGAATACCCTGTTAATAGTGATATTTTTCCTTCTTTATCTAGCCTCACATAACTAACGGCCTTTTGACCATTCCTGTTAAACTCTGTATTTTCTTTTATTAATCAGGTTTAATTGAACATGTCGCCATAAATGTCGGCATGTAACTATCGATAACAAAACGTGGATTTGGTTGAAACGTCTCATCAAAACCTGTCAGCATAAAACCAGCATTTAACTGCCCGTTAATTTGATCCTTCAGTGTATGACCAAAGACCAGCGCTTCATTTTTAAGTTGTTTCCTTTTAATTTCATCGGCATTCAGGTCGGTGATATCTGCATAGGGTAAAACGAAACGTGGCTTCATTAGGCCTTTAGCAGCCAAATCAGGAGCGCGATCAAAGATAAATACCGCAGGATTATAAAAACTACTGAGTAATTTCCCTCCTGCTCGAAGAACGCGAAAACACTCAAACCACACTCGACAAATATCAGGCACATAGAGGTTAGAAATAGGATGAAAAATCACATCGAATGTCTCATCTGCAAACGCTGACAGATCCTGCATATCCCCTAAGACGGTTTCTAAAGTCAGATTATCGCGCCTTGCAACCATTTCATCTAACTCCAATTGTTCCTGTGAAGCGTCGAGAACAACAACTTCAGCCCCTGCTGCAGCCAACACAGGGGCTTGTTGTCCTCCTGAAGCAGCTAGACATAGAATGCGTAAACCTCGTACATCAGGTAGCCATCCTGACGGGAGCTCAGCCGGTGTTAGGCGTACTTCCCATAGACCCTTACGTGCAGCCTGAATAATTTCAGTAGACACTGGGCGTGACCAGTCACAATTTTCACGTGCTAATCGATCCCACACAGCTTGATTGTGTCGGTAAATATCATTGGAAGAAAAAGGGGGCATCGTCATTGTCTATCCTCAGTAAGTAAAATAACGACCAGATAGCAACGCACAAATAGTTTCTTATTGTTTGAATCGCCAGACGATAGCTGGTAGTAGGCAACATTAAAAACAAACGACTATGTGCGTTTACTCTTGGCAAATAAGTACAAAGTAATGGCACATTAGTTGTTCATTTTGATAAGAACCTCACAGGGGAAATTAGATTAAATACGAATATCGATTAAGTGTAGATTTTCAAACGAATTTGCTCAACGGTTTATTAATAAAAGCAATGTGAACTTTTTAAAAATAATGAGATTAATTCTTTTAAGCAACAGTATAAACTTATCATCGAGCTTCGTTTGCTGGCAGGTCAAATTATTGGAAATTTATGTTGCTTAAGAAAAACTTGATGAATGATAAGAGCGAGTTTCTACTCGCTCTTATCTGTTTTATCTTATATTCATAAAATGAAATTAAAAAATATGTGTAACAAAAATAAGAATGACAGCTAAAGAACCGAGTGCTGTTAATAGTCCAAATTTTAAATCTGTATCCATAAGTCTCTCACTCCAAACAATAAAAAACAATTTTCAGCAAAATAACCATGATTTGTATATAGTTATATCAGTATGACATGACAATTAACAAAAACCAGTGTGTATATCACAGGTTATAACATCAATTATTTCTTTTGTTTTTGCGCTAGATCAGACAAAATTCATAACAAATCGCTAAATTATTGCCAGCTAAGGCTCTATGCCTCAATATGCTAGTAATTTCTAACAAGAATTCATAACAAGACCGAATATTGGTCAGGAGTTTTTTTCCCCCATGGCAACGATTAAAGATGTGGCAAAACGCGCAGGCGTCTCCACCACAACCGTATCCCATGTAATTAATAAAACGCGCTTTGTGGCCGATGATACTAAGGCTGCTGTTTGGGCTGCGATAAAAGAACTCAATTATTCACCAAGTGCAGTTGCTCGTAGTTTGAAAGTCAATCATACCAAATCAATTGGTTTGCTAGCGACATCAAGTGAAGCGCCTTATTTTGCAGAAGTCATTGAGTCCGTTGAAAATAGCTGTTATAACAAAGGCTACACGCTAATCTTATGTAATTCTCATAATAACATAGGTAAACAACAAGCTTATTTACAGATGCTCGCTCAAAAAAGGGTTGATGGCCTGCTAGTCATGTGCTCTGAATACCCAGAAAAACTGATTAGTATGTTAGAAGACTACCGAAATATTCCAATGGTTGTGATGGACTGGGGCACTTCAAGAGGTGATTTCACCGATAGCATCATAGATAACTCATTCCATGGCGGTTACCTTGCTGGACGTTATTTGATTGACCGTGGTCATCGTGATATCGGTGTCATTCCAGGGTCATTGGAAAGAAATACGGGGATTGGCCGACTTACTGGCTTTCAAAAAGCGATGGAAGAAGCAAAAATCACCTTACGTAACGAATGGATTGTACAAGGTGATTTTGAGCCTGAATCTGGTTATAAAGCCATGATGCAAATATTAAATAATAAACAGAAGCCTACAGCTGTATTCTGCGGTGGAGATATTATGGCTATGGGCGCTATATGCGCTGCAGATGAAATGGGTCTGCGAGTTCCTCAAGATATCTCTATCATTGGTTATGATAATGTTCGTAATGCACGTTATTTCACACCTGCTTTAACAACGATACATCAACCTAAAGAACGTTTAGGTCAGATGGCATTCACTATGCTACTCGATAGGATTGTCAATAAGCGTGAAGATGCACAAACTATTGAAGTACATCCACGTTTAGTTGAACGCCGCTCCGTAGCAGATGGGCCATTCATCGACTATCGTCGCTAATTTAAGGCGCTAACCATTCAGCGTTGAGTGTTTCACTATCTCCAAGATAATCAAGCAACCAACTCAACGCTGGTGAGGTATTTTTTTCTACCCATGTCAGACAACAAGGGCTCGGAGGAAAAGGTTGAGTTAATTGAAGCTGTACAAGTTTATTTTCTTGGCACAAAGGTGCTGCACGATGTTCAGGTACCATACCCACGCAAAGTTCGTTCACCAGACAAGCGATACCATTTTCCCAAAATGGAACAACTAACCGGCGTTGATTATCCAACGCCCATGTATCACGCTTGGGTAAGTTCCTCGAGGTATCTTCTAGGCATAAACTTGGGTAAGCACGCATTTGATCATCCGTTAATTTTCCTTCTAATTGGGCTAAAGGATGGTTTGGGCTTGCAACACATAGCCATGACATAAATCCCATATCGCGAAAACTATAGCGTTCACCTATAGGTGATGCGCGAGTAGCACCTATAGCGACATCAACTCGCTCATCAGCAAGTGCATCCCAAACACCGTTAAATACTTCAGGATGGATATATAATTCAATGTCCGGAAAATGCCGATAGAAATCAAGAATAAGTTGCTGTGTTCGTTGGGGTTTAACAATGCAGTCGACGGCAATACTAAATTGGCCTCGCCATCCATTTGCTGCTTGTTGGCACTGGTGACGTGTCTGTATCATTTTTTTGATAACAGACCGACTTTGCTTAATAAAAATTTCGCCAGCTTCAGTTAAAATAACATCTCGATGACGGCGTTCAAATATTGGTACAGCTAACCATCCCTCAACTTGCTTGACGGTATAACTTATTGCAGAAGGAACGCGGTGTAACTCCTCTGCCGCACTACTAAAACTTCCTGTTCTTGCAACTGCATCAATGACTTCAAGCGCATGAGCTGACCACATAACAACACCTTTCAAATAATTTGATAGCAGGATCCAAATATTACCGTTTCACAATGTAAAAAAATAGCCTATACAATAGGGTATCTGTTAACAATTTTGTAAATCTTAGATAAGTAAGCTGCCATGATAAATACTGCGACAAAAAATTCCCCTGGTTTTATGCTCTATCTTGCTGGTTTGAGTATGCTAGGGTTTCTAGCTATCGATATGTATCTACCCGCTTTTGGGCCTATGCAAACGGCATTAAACACCTCGGAAGGTGCTATAAGTGCTTCACTTAGTATTTTTTTGGCTGGATTTGCTTTCGCTCAGCTTCTATGGGGACCGCTATCTGATAAACTTGGACGTAAGCCAATACTGATTACAGGTTTATCACTGTTCATACTTAGCTGCTTAGGCATTCTTTGGGTAACTGATGCTACACAGCTACTTATTTTGCGCTTTCTACAAGCTGTTGGTGTATGTAGTGCTGCCGTTCTTTGGCAGGCACTAGTCATCGACCGCTATGATGCCGCAAGTGCGCAAAAAGTATTTGCTTCTATCATGCCTCTCGTTGCCCTTTCACCAGCCTTAGCTCCCCTTCTTGGCGCATGGGTACTAGAGCATTATGACTGGGAAATTATCTTCATTATTTTAATGGCGGTTGGTATCGTATTGTTACTTCCGACATTTTTACTGAAGAAAGTTACCGTAAATGATTTGACTGGTAATGGAACGGTAAAAGAATCTGTTTCATTCGTTAAATTACTGAGCTCACGTATTTTCAGTGGCAACGTTTTGATTTATGCAGCTTGTAGTGCTGGCTTCTTTGCTTGGTTGACGGGGTCACCTTTTATTCTGCGTAATATGGGTTTTAACCCAGCAGACATTGGTTTAAGCTATATCCCACAAACTCTCGCATTTATTGTTGGGGGCTATGGTTGCCGTTTTATATTAATTAAAATGCGCGCTGAAGTTTTATTTCCATTATTATTGATTGGCTATGCACTAAGTATGTCAATTCTATTTTTGATGGCCATTTATACCACCCCTACGCTGACAATGATCTTGATACCATTTTGTTTTATGGCAGCAATGAATGGAGCCTCTTATCCAATTGCTGTTTCAAAAGCACTAAGTACATTTCCACAAGCGAGTGGTAAAGCCGCTGCATTACAGAATTCATTACAACTTGGATTATGCTTTCTCGCCAGCTTATTAGTTTCCGCATTACCATTTGACCCATTATTAGCAACAACTGGCGTCATGGCGGCGACCTCAATCCCAATGATTATTGGTTATTGTATGCAATATACAAAATCCTCAACTGAATTAGATAGTAAAGAACCAAAATATCAGACAGAATAACCAAATTCATCATCAGCCACTGTTTTTTGGTGGCTGATTTTCACTCAAATACCCCATTAGAGCAACATTCTAAAATCATTAGCGCTTTATCTGACACTTTAATTATACGTATTTACTACCATTCCCCCATTTATTTCCCAAAGTGACATTTTTCGCTATTGTTAAATAAAAATATCACTTCTATACTCGTCTTATTGCTTAGATCGACATAATTTTTTATTGAATACTATATTGATTATTTAAATTCAGTGTGTAACAGCACTATTACGCTGCTATTTTTGTGAAGCTATTCTTCACTATTCCAGTACTTACACTAGGCTAAAAAACTATCTCAAAAACCTTCATCTCAAGTTGGAGAGCATATGAGCACGTGTGTAGATGAAAACAAAATTTCAAATTGGCAAAGAATTGCAGAATCATTATTAAATCAGGCAGGGATTGAAGTTAATGGATCTCGACCGTTCGATATTCAAGTACACAATCAGGACTTTTTTAAACGCGTTTTGCAAAAAGGCTCTCTTGGCCTAGGAGAAAGTTACATGGACGGCTGGTGGGACTGCGAGCGTCTAGATATATTCTTTCATAAGGCACTACTGGCTAAACTTGATACAAAATTACCGAACAATTTTACTGACATTATGAAAGTCGCTATCGCTCGCATACGAAATTTGCAAACTCAAAAACGTTCTTGGATAGTTGGAGAAGAACACTATGATTTGGGTAATGACCTTTTTACCCTGATGCTAGACCCTTACATGCAATATTCTTGTGGTTACTGGCATGAAGCGACGACGCTTGAACAAGCGCAAATTAATAAACTGGATTTGATTTGTCGGAAATTACATATTAAACCTGGCATGCGCTTATTAGATATTGGCTGTGGATGGGGAGGACTTAGTGCCTATGCTGCTCGCCATTATGGGGCATCTGTCACAGGAGTAACCATATCAAAGGAACAACAAAAGTTTGCTCAAGAACGTTGTAAGGGCCTAGATGTCAATATTATTTTGCAAGACTATCGAGAGTTGAATGATAAATTTGACCGCGTAGTTTCTGTCGGCATGTTTGAACATGTAGGTCCTAAAAACTACGCCACTTACTTTGATGTGGCACGTAAGAATATCAAAGAAGATGGCTTATTCTTGCTTCACAGCATCGGCTCGAGTACAAATAAAGTAAATGTCGACTCATGGGTAGGAAAATATATATTTCCCAACGGAGTATTACCCTCGATACAAAATATCGGACAAGCCAGTGAAGGCAAGTTTGTCATGGAAGACTGGCATAACTTCGGTGCTGATTATGATAAAACGTTAATGGCATGGTATGAGCGGTTCTTAGATAATTGGCCTGAGCTTAGCGGAAATTACACACCTCGTTTTAAGCGTATGTTTAGTTATTATTTGAACGCATGCGCGGGTGCTTTCCGCGCCAGAGATATTCAGTTATGGCAAATACTTTGGAGCCCTAATGGTGTCAATCAAGGGATCAGAGTACCACGATAATCGTAAACGTAATTGTGTAATTCTAAGTAATTTATAGGCACGGCCATTAACAGACATTGCCTTATTTATTGAGCCATAAAAACTGTTATCTGTAATGCCCTCTATTAGGTTAGATATCCAACCTAATAGAGGGCATTTTATTTCTCGTCCTAAAACGAGAAGCCCCTGATATCAAAAGAGTTCACTCAGTCTTTAACTCTATGAAACGACAAGATTATTACCTATTAATACAATTTTCATTCAAGACTGAACACAGTATAAACTATGTAGTTTTAATCAAGAAAAATATCAAAATAGTATTAAATAGCACATTAGTATTATTTTTATTAGTCTTACAACTAAAAATGTTATCATTAGTGAGTCAAATAACTTTACGTGTATAAATTATGCTCAAACAGTACTATCCACCTTCTGAATTGAAGGGCTTTATCAGTTCAATTTTAATTATCAAGAAATGGACGTCACCGATTAAAATTTTTCCTGGTACTGGCGCAGAAATTTGGGTTTCTTCCAAAGATCTGTCTCTTTCTACTGATCACCATCTGCAGACAAGCAAATACCAGCTAGTTATCCCTCGCGTTCAAACCTTTACAGCCGAACCTAATAATGAAAGGCTCATGGTATTACGTGTTAGGCATGATGCCGTTCGTTTTTTGCTTCCAGAGCGCACTTTAACTTATACTGATAAACCTACCTGCCTTTCAGATGTGTGGCCTGAACCTTGGTACAAAAGTTTATCTAACTCTTCTTTTAAAAACCTTCTCGATTGCTTTACAGCGAACAAAGCATTAAAACAACCTCAGTTGATTGATGAGATACTCGCTATTCTTTATCGAAATCCAACTAAAAAAATTAACGATATCGTAGATGAAACGGGATATAGCTCACGTTTCATACAAAAAGAATTTTTAAAAGAATATGGTATTACCCCAAAAAGGTATCAGATTAATTGTCGACTAGAGCATCTGTTGAAAGCAATGTTGAAGGAACAGGATACCTATAGTTGGCTAGAAACAGGCTATTACGATCAATCTCATTTTTATCGTGATTTTAAACGTCATTTTACGATGACACCTTCCGCTTTTGTTAAATCTTCTTATTCGTTTTTTTACAATACAAAAGCCAAGTACCCTTTATGATAGCTCGGAATATGCATAAGGAGAATGGAATGAGTATTGTTGTATATGCACAAATCACGACGGAAAATAAAAATGGATTTTTAACTAAAGATATTATAAGAAATTTAGCTAGACAAAGTCGACGTGAGCAAGGATGCATTAAATATGACCTTTTCACTAAAGAAGATGGATATATTGTTTTTGAAGAATGGGAAAGTAGCGATGCCCTTGAAATGCATAAAAAAACAGACCATTTTAAGCGTTTAGTTGAAGCTATTGAACGTGATAATGCGACCATTTCTATTAATTTTAGCGAAAACAGTAGTCGTTAAATTTTCATCAACAAAACAAATTAAAACCCATCAACATATTGATGAATTACAAAGGGATGCCGCTTAAAATTAATAACCAAATAATTACGCTTCTGTTTTTAATGCTATAACACGACTACGACAAGTGCTATAGCATTTATGATGAAGCACAGTTGATACATCCGCTACGCACATATATCAAGCTAGCTTATATCCTGACTTCCCTCTCCCTGTACAGCCGCTTTCTGTAAATTTATTTGCTGTTCTTTTTGCAGTAAAACTCGCTCTACTGTATCGACTATTGCTTGAGTTTGTGGGTCGATTTCAATATTAACTTTGTGGCCCAAACTCTTTTTACCCAACGTTGTTCTTGATAACGTTTCTGGTATTAAATGAACGCAAAAACGATTATTAATTACATCGCCAACTGTTAGGCTAATACCATCAATTGCAACAAATCCTTTATGTAAAATATACTTCATTAAGGATTTATCATAAATAGATAACCAAATTTGGTGATTATCTTCCGAAGTGAATATTTTACCAATTTCAGCTGTCGTAATTATATGCCCAGAAACAACATGCCCACCAATTTCATCACCATACTTTGCTGCTCTTTCAATATTGACAACATTTCCAACCTGAAGCTCACCGAGATTAGTGAGTCTCAGTGTTTCCTTAATGAGATCAAAACTGACTTTGTCACCTTCTATTTTTGTTACCGTCAAACAACAACCATTATGCGCTACAGAAGCGCCTGTTTCTAAACCAACAAGTAGCTCTGGTGTAAATTTCATCACATGGGTACGAAAATTAGCTCTTTCGATAACCTCGATAATTGGGGCCGTCCCCTGAACGATGCCTGTAAACATAATGACTCTCAGTGCTGTGAATTGATAGGCTCAGTTTACCTGACATTTTTCAGAGATCTATCTAATTTGAGCGTTTAATTCCCTTTCCTACTAATTTATTTAAGACAACTATACTTATCGATAATTGATTTTATTTGCCATTCACATATAAGGGTCATTGGCTAACGTGATTAAAAGAGTTAGAATACAAAATTGGCATTAACTACTTGATTTATCGAAAATCATTAACATTTTTTTTCATTATTATTTCACTCAGTTTTTATAACGTTAAAGGTGTATGCGTGCAGAAATATTTTACAGAAGCGCGTAGCTTGCTCGCTCTCGGGATCCCGATTATTCTTGCTCAATTTTCACAAACTGCGATGGGTTTTGTGGATACAGTGATGGCAGGAAGCGTCAGTGAAACTGAAATGTCAGCAGTTGCTGTCGGATTTTCAATCTGGCTGCCAGCTATTCTTTTTGGCCAGGGACTCTTAATGGCGTTAACGCCAATTGTCGCTCAAATGAACGGTTCAGGTCGCCGTAATTTAATTGGTAACCAGATTCAGCAAGGGCTTTGGTTAGCATTATTCCTATCACTTGGCGTTATTTTATTACTTTATAATAGCAAGTTGATTATCAGTAATATGCCACATATTAATGAAGAGTTAGCGGATAAATCAGTCCGTTTCTTGCATGCTATTATGTGGGGTGCGCCAGGTTATTTATTCTACCAAGTCTATCGAGGTCAATGTGAAGGTTTATCGAAAACCAAACCGGGTATGGTCATTGGTTTTCTTGGGCTGATGATAAATATTCCGATTAACTATATCTTTATATATGGTCATTTCGGTGCACCTGCATTAGGTGGTGTCGGGTGCGGTGTCGCAACAGCATCAGTTTACTGGGCAATGTGTATAATGATGCGTTGGTATGTAAAAAATGCATCATCACAGCGTGATATCAGCGCGACTCAACGATTTGCGTCCCCTAACCCTCTTATTATGAAGCGTATTTTTGTTTTAGGCGCGCCTATTGGATTGGCATTATTCTTTGAAGTTTCGTTGTTTGCAATTGTTGCCTTGCTAGTTGCGCCTCTTGGCGTCGTTGCGGTTGCAGGTCACCAAGTCGCACTTAATTTTAGCTCAGTGATGTTTATGTTTCCATTATCATTAGGTATTGCTGCAACTATTCGCGTAGGTTATAACCTGGGACGACAATCAACCGAAGCTGCCAAAGTCTCATCTTATACCAGTTTGGTGGTGGGATTATTGGTTGCGAGCTTTACCGCGATCCTCACTGCAACTTTTCGCGAACCTATCGCGCTGATGTATAACAAAAATCCTGATGTCGTTGTACTTGCATCAAGTCTAATGTTATTTGCAGCTATTTATCAGCTTTCAGATTCTGTGCAGGTTATTGGTGCGGGGATATTACGTGGTTATAAAGATACACGCTCTATCTTCTTTATCACCTTCGTTGCTTATTGGCTCTTAGGGTTACCTGCTGGCTACATTCTCGCCTTAACTGATATCCTTTTCCCCGCTATGGGGCCAAAGGGGTTCTGGATTGGTTTTATTGTTGGCCTTAGTGCCGCCGCAATTGGAATGGCAGCCCGAATTTGGTGGATCCATAAGCAACCTGACAGTGTCGTGTTATTACGCTCAACACGGTAGTTGATGGAAAAACAAACAATTTATTCTTTGAGGGAATGTATTTTTGGTCAAGTCGCTTTAAATACGAGCAAACTCACACGAAAATACATTTTTCCTCTTGCCAGAACGACAACAGAAAGTTAATATTCGCCCCGTTGTTAGCCAGACGGTTTTTAACGCGCGTCCGTAGCTCAGTTGGTTAGAGCACCACCTTGACATGGTGGGGGTCGGTAGTTCGAGTCTACTCGGACGCACCATTTAAAACGTCAACGAAATTATAATGCGTCCGTAGCTCAGTTGGTTAGAGCACCACCTTGACATGGTGGGGGTCGGTAGTTCGAGTCTACTCGGACGCACCATTTCGTATCATCGACAATATCACAATGCGTCCGTAGCTCAGTTGGTTAGAGCACCACCTTGACATGGTGGGGGTCGGTAGTTCGAGTCTACTCGGACGCACCATTCTATTTTTTCTTATCTTTCAATAATTTTACTAGCTATTGTTTTAAATTATTTTCCTGTTTTTTGTTGCGCAACATTTAGTTCGTAAATCCTCGTTTATTTTGATCTAAACTACCTCTTCACTCAATTTTGAAAAATTTGATTTGTCTCACAGTTTTTTGTTGTCTATAATAAGTTTAAACGCTGAAAGGTTTCATTAGAAATAAATCAGTAAGTTAGCTTCAGTGAAGTAGATGATGGGTACAATAATTATGATAAAAAATGAGATCTAATTCACAATAAAATTGCATTAAATAACAGACTGTCACCTATTCTTAATACAATGCGTTGCGCAAGCTCCTTTACTGGGATGCATTTTTGAATCGGTGACAATATCGATTTCCTTTATAACCTTTAGATAGACTGCCATGAAAAAAACTAAAATTGTTTGTACTATCGGTCCAAAAACCGAATCAGAAGAAAAACTGGGTCAACTTCTTGATGCAGGCATGAATGTCATGCGTCTCAACTTCTCTCACGGTGACTTTGATGAGCATGGTCAACGCATCAAAAATTTACGTGCCGTCTGTGCAAAAACTGGGAAACAAGCTGCAATCCTTCTTGATACTAAAGGACCTGAAATTCGCACAATGAAACTAGAGAACGGTAATGATGTTTCTCTTGTTGCTGGTCAAATCTTTACATTCACCACTGATACTTCCGTTATTGGCAATAAAGATAAAGTCGCCGTCACCTATGCAGGCCTAACTTCAGATCTTAACGCGGGTGATACTGTCTTAGTTGATGATGGTCTAATTGGCATGAAAGTCAAAGACGTCACTGCAACTGAAGTTATTTGTGAAGTCTTAAATAATGGTGATTTAGGTGAGAAAAAAGGGGTTAACCTGCCAGGTGTGTCTATTGGCTTGCCTGCTCTTGCTGAAAAAGACAAAGAAGATTTAGTTTTTGGTTGTGAGCAAGGCGTTGATTTTGTCGCAGCATCCTTTATTCGTAAAGGCTCTGATGTTGAAGAAATTCGTGCTCATTTGAAAAAACACGGCGGCGAAAATATTCAAATTATCTCTAAAATTGAAAACCAAGAAGGTTTAAATAACTTCGATGAAATTTTAGAAGCCTCTGATGGCATCATGGTTGCTCGTGGCGACTTAGGTGTTGAAATTCCTGTAGAAGAAGTTATCTTTGCACAAAAGATGATGATTGAAAAATGTGTTGCTGCACGTAAAGTCGTTATTACCGCAACACAAATGTTAGATTCCATGATTAAAAACCCTCGCCCTACTCGTGCAGAGGCAGGCGATGTAGCTAACGCCATTTTAGATGGTACTGATGCAGTTATGCTTTCTGGCGAAAGTGCAAAAGGTAAATATCCAATTGAAGCTGTAACCATCATGGCAACAATTTGTGAGCGTACTGACCGCGTGATGCCTACTCGTATCGATAGTCAAAAACCAGGTCAACCTTTACGTGTTACAGAAGCCGTTTCACGTGGTGCTGTCGAAATGTCAGAAAAATTGCACGTTCCGCTGATTGTTGTCGCAACTTACGGTGGTAAATCTGCAAAATCAGTGCGTAAATACTTCCCAACTGCGCCAATTTTAGCACTGACCACTAATGAAGAGACTGCCCGTCAGCTGTTATTAGTTAAAGGTGTCATTCCAATGTTAATCAATGGTTTTACATCAACAGATGATTTTTATCGTGAAGGTAAACGTGCGGCATTAAATAGTGGCCTGGCAAAAGAAGGTGACGCTATTGTAATGGTTTCTGGTGCTCTTGTTCCAAGTGGAACAACAAATACGTCATCAGTACACGTTCTATAATTAAATAGAGTAAAACTTATAATATTAAGCCCTATGCTGTTTACTCAGCCTAGGGCTTTTTTATTTGACATAAAGTGCTTTTACCAGCTAATTTTTCAACTTATGACTTTATTGCAATTTATTATTCATTTGTTATGTTAGTCTAATATCTTAGAATATTTTTGATTGACTTAATAATAGCATTAAAAGTTAAAATTGAATTTTTCTTATTTTTCCTACTGCATGGCGTAAAGTATTTCTAGCAAAACTGGAAATTAAGTACTAGCATAAGACTAAGTAAGTACCATTCTCGGACACATAAAGTGATCCTAATAAGATTAAGCAGATAGAGAAACACTATCTGAAATCTATTTTGTTGGTAGCTTACTTTTTATATTTTCAATATAAATCTATCTAGAGGGTAAAATAATGATTCGTACTAAAATTGTACTGGGCTCTATCGTATTGGCTTCAGCATTACTGGCGGGTTGTTCTAACAGCACTGAAGTACAAAAACTCTCTTCAGATGTGCAAACTCTGAATGGTAAAGTTGATCAACTGAGCAATGATGTTCAAACTATTCGTGCTGAAGTGCAAACTGCACAGCAAGAAGCAGCTCGCGCTAACCAACGTCTGGACAATCAAGTTCGTTCTTACAAAAAATAAGTTTGAATTAGCAGCGATGATATAGAAAATTTTTTCTTTACATCGCCCAGTGTCTATAAGAGGGCCTATATTTATAGGCTCTCTTATTTTTGGCTGCTAGTTTATTTGAGCTCAATTTAAAAGGCGCCACCTAGCCATAGATAAAAAACCGACTAAATTGAAATTGTACCGTTATTGATGACGTCAGAATGGGGATGTTGAAAGAACAATTGTGTCATTAGATTGACAGCGTGGCATGCTATATCTTATAAAAAAATCGATTTTTTACTGAAAGCCTTCACAAGCAGGTTCATTATTTTTAATAATTTCAAATAATTATAGCAACCCTGATAAAATATCGCCAATCGCCCACACTTAAATACTTGTGAAACCATTTCATTTTTAATCATACAGTAAGAATGTGATCTCATTGATAGCAGGTTCTTTTTATTTAATAATTCTTGCTAACTGAACCTGCTATTAGTTCACTTTTCGTTCTAAATTTAAGTTAACTATTTGCTTGTAGATTCACTATATACCGGTTGAGGTTGTGAAATGTGAAATGTTTCAATTGGCTTCAACTCTGGATATTTACCCTGCTCTGCTGAAGCACTGCTACTTTCAGCTTCACTAACTTCATATTCAGGCTCAGATTGTTCATGTTGATTACCCTGCTCATTATTCACCTTTACAGGCAGCCCTGAACGCCTCACGAGTTCTTTTTGAACTAAATCCTTGTCAATACCTTCATTCTCTAAAAAACGCTTAAAATCATCAGACAAAGCGATAGGCATGGTTTGCGGATCATCATTAGTTGTCTTAGACAGTGGTTGGTGTACTTCAATATAATAATTACCATCCGCCTCTTTAGAGTATTTGATTGGTTGATTAATCACTTGGACACGAGTTCCTTTAGGAACTGTTTTAAATAGCGCTTCAATGTCATCCGGACGTAAACGAATACAACCAGAGCTCACTCGCATACCAATGCCGAAATCCGCATTGGTACCGTGGATCAAGTACTCACCTTTACCATAGGCTAAACGCAGAGCATAAAGACCCATTGGGTTTTCAGGTCCTGCTGGTACAACCGCAGGTAATATAATGCCTTCCTTTGCATAGTTTTTACGGATATTCACTGTCGGCGTCCACGTTGGATCTTTGATGGATTGGCTCACAGAGGTAACCATTTCTGGTGTATCGCGTCCTAATTGACCGATACCTATTGGATATACAACAACATCATCGCTACCTGCGGGATAATAATAAAGTCTTAACTCTGCAAGATTTATCACAATCCCCGATCTTGGTGTAGCAGGAAGTAACATCTGAGTAGGAATAATCAACTCTTTGCCTGCTTCAGGCAAATAGGGATCAGTACCGGGATTAGCTTCTAGCATCCCAAGTAAACCAATTTGGTGTTCACTGGCAATCATTTCTAACGAACGTCCGTCATCGGGTACAACATAGAGCGTATTTTCCCCGATAAGACGTGTATTACTGTCTGGTAATGGATAATCCATCGCTTGTACTGGCGACAACAATGCACTCGCTACCAATAAACTTGCCATCGTTAACACTTTCTTCATACCGGCTCCAGGGAAATAATTCAATACTATCTACTAGTTATAGATGTACATAATAGCAACAATATTACATATCTATAATACCTATTAGACATTTTAGATATCAATGGCTATTACTTAGCTTAAAAAACAGCATATTAGCTTAACAAATAAACGTCACACCTGTTCATAGGATTAGAGCGAAAAGTGAGCGAAGAAGTGACATTCCCCGCTTAATTATTATTGCAGAACTGACGCACGAGCGAGAATCGAGCGGATCATCGCATTAAGACCTTGAGTACGTGACGGGGTTAAATGTTGCTCTAAAGCAAGTTGCGAGAAAAATGCTTTTATATCTAACGATAGAATTTGTTCAGCAGTTTTGCCTTGGAATAAAATAATCACTATCGCCACTAATCCTTTTACAATGGCTGCATCACTATCACCAACAAAGTTGATACTGCCGTCAGATTGTTTCTGCATATCAATCCAAACTTGGCTCTGGCAACCCGCAATAAGGTTAGCATCACTACGTTGAGAGTCAGTTAGATCAGCCAAACGCCCACCAAGCTCTATCATGTAGAGATAACGTTCTTCCCAGTCCTGACAACGTGCAAAATTACGCAGTAACTTATGTTCATCGGGCAAAGCTGGCATACTTCTTTCCTTACTTAATCGTAAATGTACTAAGGGTTGATTAGCCTAGTATCGATCTTTTATGAATATTCATGATGTTGTGGAAGGGAGTGATATCGCGCTACTCTTAAACATTACAACAAAATAAAGCCACACTCGTTGCATCTGACTTCCCTTCCTTGCTTCAAATTTTAGGGAACTATACCCAAAATAACCCGAGTTGCATATAGGTGACAAACGAAGATAACTTGAGGAGTATAGATAACTATGTGACTCAACTAGCTGAGTATATACAACACTCATGCAGCTTAAAGAGTGAAGAGTATATATCATTGAGAAGAAGCCAATAACATATTGGCTTTTCTCAATAAACAACAACAAAAATAAAAACAATTAGATTTGATAAGTTAGCCTAATAACTTTTTAACTCGCTGTAATGCGTTGAATAATAAATCAATTTCTTCTTTAGTCGTATAGATACCGACAGAGGCACGGCACATAGCAGGTACACCAAAACGATCCATCAAAGGCAACGCGCAGTGATGGCCTGTACGAATCGCTATACCATACTGATCTAAGAATGACCCAACATCATAGGCATGATGCTTACCAAGATTAAAAGCAATAACGCCTTCGCGCTGATCATTACCATATAAGGTTATTGACGGGATTTCTTTTAATTTTTGTGTTGCATAAGCCATGATCTCGGCTTCATATGCAAAGACCTCAGTCAAACCAATTGCATTGAGATAATCAAAAGCAGCACCTAGTCCGATAATTGCACTGACGTTCGGTGTACCAGCTTCAAAACGCCATGGTGCATCCGCATATGTTATACCTTTTTTGAGGCTAACTTGACGGATCATCGCCCCACCGCCTTCCCATGGTGGCATTTGATCTAAAAGTGATTTTTTGCCATATAGAATACCAATACCCGTTGGCCCATACAATTTATGCCCCGAAAATGCATAAAAATCGCAGTCAAGATCTTGCACATCAACAATACTATGCATCGCACCTTGAGCTCCATCAACAGACACATAAAGCTCTGCGCCACGTGAAGCAGCTATAGCTCTTGCTTGCTGAATAATGTCTTTTACCGGATTGACTGTTCCTAATACATTAGAGATATGTGTAAAGCTCAACAAACGAGTATTTACATCGATCAACTCATCTAATTTTTCTAATTGTAATGTTCCACAGTCAGATACGGACAAGATACGAATTTCAAAACCCATTATTTCTGCCAACATAAACCATGGAACAATATTGGCGTGGTGCTCCATCTCAGTAATGACAATATTATCGCCTTTACCAATAAATTTTCGACCGAAGCTATTTGCTACTAAATTAAGAGCTTCCGTTGTGCCCTTAACAAATACAATTTCTTCTGCTGATGCTGCATGAATAAAATCTGCCGCTTTTTGGCGAACTTCTTCCATCATGGTCGTCGCTTGTGCGCTGAGCGTATGTATGCCGCGATGAACTGCGGCATATTGATGCAACGTAAACTCGCTCTCTCTTCCAATCACCTGTAAAGGTTTTTGGGCACTCGCTGCGCTATCAAGATAAACCAAAGGATGATTATTCACACTCTGGGATAAGGCAGGAAAATCCTGCCTAACTGCTGCTACATTGTATGTCATACGAATACTAGACCTCTGCTAAGCGCTGGCGGATACTCGCCATCACAGCTTGTTTCAGCTCATCTGATTCAATCGATTCAGTGAGCTCAGCTGCAAAAGCAATAATGATCATATGTTTCGCCGCTTTACCATCAATGCCTCTTGAACGCAGATAAAATAACTGCTCATCATCGATACGCCCGACGGTTGCACCATGTCCACATTTGACATCATCAGCATAGATTTCTAACTGGGGCTTAGTATCAATTTCTGATTTTTCACCTAATAACAAGGTGTTATTACTCATTTGCCCATCAGTCTTTAATGCATTTGGTGAAACTTTAATAACGCCATTAAACACAGCCTTACTGCTGTCCATCGCAATTACTTTATGTAACTGACGGCTTTGGCAATGACCTGCGTTATGTTCAAGATACGTTCTGGTATCAGCAATTTCAGCATCTTTTGGTAATAGCAAACTATTAAGTGACAAATTGGCACTTTCACCTTCAAGTTGAGCGCTGGTATGATTACGCGTTAGTTTAGCCCCAAGTAAGAAACTACTGCTCAATACTTGGCTGTCACGACCAACAACAATATCATTATGCGCAAAATGCTGTGCTTGGTTGTTCTCATTGTTCAGCTTAAAGTGCCTAAACTGAGCATTATCACCAACTTCAACCGTTAAACGACTTCCTGTAAAATGTGTTTTATCATTCACACTAACAAAGTGCTCAATCACCTGAGCTTTGCTATTCGTACCCAACGTAATGTGGTAGCGATACTGACTCGTATTAACCTCTGCCCCATCATGTCCACTGGATAAATTCAGCAAATAAAGCGGTTTTTGTGCAATTTGATTAGCAGCTAGATGAATAACAATAGGTTGCTGAGCAAGACTCTCAGTTAAATGTAAAAAGATTTCACTGTTAACCGCATCAGGCAACATATCTTGATTATCTAACAGGGCAACTTGAAACGGCCCTGTATCAACCGAGCTTAATGTAGAACTATAACGACCGTCTATAAGGACAATTCGATAAGCATCAATTGACAGCGCAAGTGCTTCACACGCTTTTTCATCAATATTTTGCTCAGCAAAACTGTAATGTGTATTCAGAACAGTTTGTAAAGGCGTGTAGTGCCAATCTTCATGGCGAAATTCAGGTAAACCTACCTGATTGGCCTTTTCCCAATGTACCGCTGCATGGTGTGATTTACCACCAGAACGTAGATTGAAAAGTGTTGCAAAACGCGCCATCGCTTGCTCATTTAATGCAGCTACTTGAGAACGTTTTCCTGATTTTTCACTGTTGGTCAATAAGCCAGCCATAACCTTGCTCCTCCAGTTTTTTCGCCAAGCTGAAATCACCTGATTTGATGATTTTCCCCTGATATAGAACATGTACAAAATCAGGTTTGACGTAATCCAGAATACGCTGGTAGTGCGTCACAATGATAAATGAACGTTCTGGTGAACGCAGTGAATTGACGCCATTTGCAACAATTTTTAATGCATCGATATCCAGCCCAGAGTCAGTTTCATCCAAGATGCACAGCTGCGGCTCAAGTGCAGCCATTTGCAAAATGTCGTTACGTTTCTTCTCGCCACCAGAGAAACCTACGTTAACTGAGCGAGTTAGTAGATCTTGAGGCATCTCAAGTAAATTAATTTTATCTTCGATAAAATCTTGAAAATCAAAACGATCTAAAGCTTCTTCTTGACGATATTCTCGCACTGCATTCACCGCAGTTTGCAAGAAAAATTGGTTACTCACACCCGGAATTTCTACTGGATATTGGAATGCGAGGAAAATCCCCTCACCCGCACGTTCTTCTGGATCCAGCTCAAGGAGATTTTTACCTTTAAAGGTCACTTCACCACTATCAATTTCATACTCTTCACGACCCGCTAGCGTCGCAGATAGGGTACTTTTACCTGAACCGTTTGGTCCCATAATCGCGTGAACTTCACCAGGCTTCACTTCCAGTGATAAGCCCTTTAATATTTCATTACCTTCTACACTTACATGTAAATTTTTAACACTCAACATATGAACATGCCTTTAGCGCCTTGCGCATATAAACCTATTTGTATCAACCCACGCTATGCTCTAGGCTGATTGCTAGCAATTTCTGTGCTTCTACCGCAAACTCTAATGGAAGTTCCGAGAAAACATCTTTACAGAAACCATTTACGATCATTGAAATCGCATCATCTTCACTTATTCCGCGTTGAAGGCAGTAAAAAAGCTGATCTTCTCCGATACGAGAGGTTGTGGCCTCATGCTCGAGATGTGCAGTATTGTTTTTTACTTCAACATAAGGGAAAGTGTGTGCGCCACATTGAGTACCTATCAACATCGAATCACATTGAGTGAAATTGCGTGCATTATGGGCGCTAGGTAATATTTTCACTAAGCCGCGATAGCTATTTTGGCTTTTACCTGCTGAGATACCTTTAGAAATAATCGTCGAACGGGTATTTTTCCCGATGTGGATCATTTTTGTTCCTGTATCTGCTTGTTGGTTGCCATTTGTCAATGCGACGGAGAAGAATTCACCAACAGAATTATCACCTTTTAAGATCACGCTTGGGTATTTCCATGTGATGGCTGAACCCGTCTCTGACTGGGTCCATGACATCTTCGAGTTTTCACCTTCGCACAGTGCACGCTTAGTGACGAAGTTAAGAATACCCCCCGTCTCGCTGTCTCCGCCTGAAAACCAGTTTTGAACCGTTGAGTATTTTACTTCTGCATCTTTATGGATGATGACTTCAACAACCGCAGCATGGAGCTGGTAGCTATCACGAACCGGTGCAGAACAGCCTTCAATGTAGCTAACATAACTGCCTTCATCGGCAATTAAAATAGTTCTCTCGAACTGCCCTGTTTTTGCCGCATTAATACGGAAATAAGTGGACAGCTCCATCGGGCAGTGAACCCCTTTAGGGATATACACAAAAGTACCATCTGAGGCGACAGCAGCATTCAGGGCAGCAAAGAAGTTATCGTGACTAGAGACAACACTACCAAGATACTTTTGCACGAGCTCAGGATATTCGTGAATAGCTTCACCAAATGAGCAGAAAATAATACCGTGTTTAGCAAGATCTCCGCGGTATGTTGTGGAAACAGACACTGAGTCAAAAATTGCATCAACTGCAACCGCTTTTCCTTCACGAACAGGAACACCTAATTGATTAAAGGCTTCTTCAACTTCTGCTGTAAGATAGTTATTCGTTTCGGTAACGCCAGTCGCTTGTGTTGCACCGGATTGCGAGCCACAAGTATCATCACAAGAACCACAGGAAGGTGCTGAGTAATAACTATACTCTTGATAATCTAAATTTGGGTAATGGGCTTTCAACCAGTGTGGCTCTTCCATTCCTTTCCAATGATGATAAGCATCAAGACGGAACTTTAGCATCCACTCAGGTTCATTACGTTTCGCAGAAATAGCACGAACAACATCTTCGTTGATCCCTTTAGCCATTTCATCTGTGGCGACATTAGTAAAAAAGCCTTCTTTATAACGCTGGTCATCTAGCCAGCTTTGAACTTCATCGCCAATTTCTACATTGCTCTGAGACATAATCTGACTTCACATGTTAAACGCCGAAGCTTTCACCACACCCACAGGCATGTTGCGCTTTCGGGTTATTAAATTTGAATATACGATTAAGGCCTTCTTGGACATAATCGATAACTGTGCCATCAATAAAAGGCATTGCTTCTTTTGGTACATACAGGTGTGCACCGTTGTGTTCAAAAAGTAAATGTTTCTCTGTTGGGTTTTCGATCATTTCAAAAACATAGCCAAAGCCTGCACAACCAGACTGTTTAACACCTAACGAAAGTCCTTTAGTTTCAGGATTTTGTTCCATCAATTTGTTGATTTGTTTCGCTGCGCTATCAGTCAGGTTTACACCTTGCCAACTACTTTCATCCAGAGAAAAAGTTTCTACACTGTCAGTCATTTTTGACCCCACAATTTTCATGGCTTTTCAGCCAGTTATCAGAAGATTAACTCCGTTTATGCTATGGTAACGATAACCCTTACTACTTCAACCATTTGTTTTGAGAGGTTATACCTATTTTAGCTCATTTATCACTCAATTGTAGCTTATTTTTTACCCATAAACAGCAAAAACGCATGCTAACTCATTAAATATAAACGATTAAAATTAATTACACTTTTTTTATCGTTTTGTACTAACCAATACACAAAATGGCACGAATTAATAAAGGTATATTTATTATACAACTTAATTGGTTTAGTAAGAATTGATATTATGATAAATCTCGATGAAGGAACCTCAGACCCAAATTAGTCTGAGGTTAGTAGCAACTAATCAGAAAGTACGGCCGTTGTTAGACGAGAGGTACAACATAACTGCCCTTGCTCATTAAATATATCAATATTCCAAACTTGCTGGCGACGCCCAAGATGAATCGGTTTACAAATACCTTTAACAACTCCGTCCCTTGCAGAACGAATATGGTTTGCATTAATTTCAAGGCCAACAACATGTTGTTCACCTTCACTACACAAATAACCGGCGATTGAGCCTAATGATTCAGCTAAAACAACCGACGCACCACCGTGTAATAAACCAAAAGGCTGCTTTGTTCGATTATCGACAGGCATTGTACCTTCCAGATAATTATCACCAAAATCAGTAATTTCAATCCCAAGATGACCTAGCATACAGTCTTTTGCCATTGCGGACATTTGTTCTAGGTTAAATTTACGTTTCCAAATCATTCAACTATCTCCAGCAATGCTTGTATAGGATGCTTTATTTGGATATTTTCCATGCGTTTTACTTGGCTGCGACACGAATACCCTGTACTTAAACATCGAGCTTTAGGTAGCTTATCTATCGCAGGTTTCCATGACAAATTATAGATACCTTTTGAATTTTTGATATTAGCCACTTCATGCCCATAGGTTCCTGCCATGCCACAACAGCCTACACTTATATTTTTCATTTCTTGGCCATAACGCTTAAATAAATTAACCCACTGCGCGCCACTATTTGGTAATGCCGTTGTTTCAGTACAATGACCAAAGAAATACCAAGGTTCCGACTGCGTTTTTTGGCTTAGCTGTGGCTCTGGTAATGTCACTAACCACTCATGAGCAAGCTGTACTGTAAACCGACACTGTTGCTGTCCAAGTATTTCGTGATACTCATCGCGATAACACAAGACTAGCGCGGGATCGACACCAACCATCGGTAATTCCAATTTTGCCACACGATTGAGGAAATCAGCAGTTTTTTGTGCCGTTTTCGCAAACCGAGCAAGAAAGCCTTTAATATGCTGAGCTTTACCGTTAGGTGAAAATGGTAACAATACAGGTTTAAATCCCAGTTTTTCTATCAATTTAACAAAATCAGCAACCACCTTCGCATCGTAATAACTGGTAAATGGATCTTGTACTACCAGCACATAATTTTGTCGTTGTGATGCCGTCATTCCCTCTAGCTGCTCGAGTGTAACTGTCATTGCAGCATTGCCTGACAGCTCTTGCTTTAAGGTTGGCTGTGAAAATAGCGGTAAATCAGCCATACCAATAGTTTGCTCACTTAACTTTTGTATCCATGGTTGACGCAAAAAGAAATTAAACACGCTGGGTGCTTTTGATAACAAAGGAGCACTAACCTCTACTCCTGCAACAATATGATCACGCACAGGCCTTAAATAACGACTATGATATAAGGCTAAAAATTTGGCTCTAAATGAAGGTACATCAATTTTAATTGGGCATTGTGTTGAGCAAGCTTTACAAGCTAAACAACCAGACATTGCCGCTTTAACTTCGTGAGAAAAATCGTAATCATCTTTTTGAGCGCGCCATGTATTCCGTGTCTTATCAATCAAGCCACGCAGTGAGGGACGGTTGTCTTTTATCCCTTTCTCAATACTTTCAGGGCTGACACCTTGCTCTGCAAGTAACCGTAGCCATTCACGAACAAGTGAAGCACGGCCTTTTGGAGAATGAATTCGCTCACCACTAATTTTCATTGATGGGCACATTGGGCTTTTTACATCAAAGTTAAAACAAAGGCCATTACCATTACAATCCATAGCCCCGCGAAATTCTTGGCGTATCTGCAGTGGAATTTGTCGATCATACGTGCCTCGTTTAACCGCATCAACCTGTATCATTGGCGCATTTAGCCCTGCAGGTGGACAAATTTTCCCAGGATTCAGGCGATTATCGGGATCAAATGCCGCTTTGATGTTACGTAACTCAGCAAAAAGCACTTCGCCAAAGAACTCGGGGCTATATTGAGCTCTAAAGCCTTTTCCATGCTCTCCCCATAATAGCCCACCGTATTTTGCTGTGAGAGCGACAATGTCATCTGAAATTTGCTTCATCAATATTTCTTGCTGAGGGTCACACATATCCAATGCAGGGCGGACATGCAAAACCCCTGCATCTACATGCCCAAACATGCCGTAGTTAAGATTATGGCTATCCAGTAATGCCCTAAATTCAACGATATAATCAGCAAGATGTTCTGGAGGAACACAAGTATCCTCTACGAATGGGATTGGTTTAGCAGCACCTTTGCTATTACCTAATAGGCCAACCGCTTTTTTACGCATATTATAAATACGGTTGATATCCTCAAGGTCATCACAAACCTGATAGCCAATAACCCCCGCTTTATGGCTCGCCATTAATTCATCAAGCCGCTGACAGAGGCTAACCATCAAGCCATTAATTTCGTTTTCATCATCACCACTGAATTCAACAATATTTAGGCCGAGCATCTCTTTGTTGGGAACATCGGTAATCAATGTGTTAACTGAATGCCAGACAATATCTTCACGTGCGAGATTGAGGACTTTGGAATCAACCGTTTCAACGGAAAGTGCTTTTGCTTGAACCATAAAAGGTGCATTACGAAGCGCTGATTCGAATGAATCATATTTAACATTAACCAATTGACGAACTTTCGGTAACGGTGTGATATCCAATGTTGCTTCAGTAATAAACGCAAGTGACCCTTCGGACCCCGTTAATATACGAGTAAGATCAAATTCACTGAGATCATCATTGAAGACATGGCGTAAATCATAACCCGTTAAAAATCGATTGAGTTTTGGAAATTTGGCTTCAATCAATGGTCGCTGCTCTAAACAACGTTCAAATACTGTTTTATAAATTCGACCAGCGACAGAATCTTCAGACGCAATCGTTTGGGCGAGTGCTATAGGCATAGATCGCGTATCAAGGCACTCTCCCCCGAGTAAAATAGCTTTAACACCCAAAACATGATCAGACGTTTTACCGTAAACCAGAGAGCCTTGACCAGAAGCATCAGTATTGATCATGCCACCTAAAGTTGCTCGATTACTGGTGGACAATTCAGGTGAGAAAAAATAACCATATGGTTTGAGAAATTCATTGAGCTGATCTTTAATCACACCAGCTTCGACTTTAACCCACCCTTGTTCTGGATTAATTTCAAGGATGCGATTCATATAGCGTGACATATCAACCACGATCCCTTCCGTGAGTGACTGACCATTGGTACCCGTTCCACCACCACGAGGGGTAAATGTGAGTTCACGGAATTTATCTAGCCCTGCCACACGGGTTATAATTTGTACATCTGCACTTGAACGTGGAAAAATAACTGCCTGAGGTAATAATTGATAAATGCTATTATCTGTTGCCATTGATAAGCGTTCAGCATAGCTAGTACCATTATCTCCTGTAAAACCCTGCTCTTGTAGCTGGTGCAGAAATTCAATGGCGAGTTTACTTTGATGAGGTGCTTCAGTTATACGCGGGATCATTATTAACGATGACTCTTGTTGTTTAGTGTTCGCATTGCTCGTTCTGTACTATCTTTACTTTAAGTAGCACAATAGTGCCAGATTGGTTTACAGAGCTTTCCCCTGCAAAACACCTGTTGCTCTGAAAGAGAGTACAACCGCTGATGACATTGTCAGTAATGAACCATATCACAATATTGTTTTTTTTTGATCGTGAAAAATAATTACGTTATTTTTAGCTAAAGAAACAGCTCACTTGCAGAGTTTTTATTTGTTAAGGATTAGGCATTAATGGAAAAATCGCAAAATAGACTCGATTTACCCAAGCTTCTTTTCGGATTGGCTTTTATTATTTTAATGATAACAGCCTGCTTTTGGGTTCTAAACCCGTTTATTCTTGGCTTTGCTTGGGCAGGAATGACAGTCATTGCAACCTGGCCTCTACTACTCAAAATAGAGGCTAGGTTATGGAATAAACGTTGGCTTGCTACTTTAGTGATGGTTTCTCTGATACTTCTGCTATTTGTTATCCCATTGGGTGTCCTCATTGGTAGCATCATTCAAAACAGTGGACCTCTTATTGACCTTGCGAAATCGCCGAATAGTTTACGCTTACCTGATTTGGAGTGGTTAAATAGTATTCCATTGGTGGGCGGGAAAATTTATTACGCTTGGCATAGCTTAGTGGCTAGTGGCGGTAACGCATTGTTAGCAAAAGTTCAGCCTTATTTTGGCCAAGCCGCAGGCTGGTTTGTCACACAAGCGATCAGTGCTGGTCGTTTTATGTTCCACCTTCTACTGATGCTGCTTTTTAGTGGGTTACTCTACTTAAAAGGCGAATCAGTAATGTTAAGTATTCGTCATTTTGCTGTTCGCTTAGCTGGTATTCGTGGTGATGCGGCCGTATTATTAGCAGCTCAATCAATTCGTGCGGTAGCACTTGGTGTAGTTGTGACTGCATTGATTCAAGCTATTGTTGGCGGCGTTGGACTTGCTTTATCGGGCATCAGTTTTGCCGCTATCCTTACTGTACTGTTGTTTATTTGTTGTGTCGCACAACTTGGGCCATTATTTATTATGATCCCTTCCGTTATTTGGCTTTTTTGGACAGGCGATACCACATGGGGAATTATTCTTGGTATTTGGGCTGCAGTTGTCGCAACAATGGATGGAGTATTGCGTCCGTGGCTTATAAAAATGGGTGCTGATCTTCCAATGGTCCTTATTCTTGTCGGTGTTATTGGCGGTATTTTATCTTTTGGGATGATGGGATTGTTCATTGGTCCTGTAGTATTAGCTGTTTCATATAGCTTATTAAAAGCTTGGATGAATGAGGTCGCACTTCCAAATGAGAACCTTGAAGAAACAGAAAAATTTCTCGAAAAAGAATTTATGATTAAAAAATAAATTACATTTAATTAACTTTTAGCATGCTTTTATTAAGCATGCTTCTTAATTAATCCTCCTTTTCATTAATATTTAGAAATAATATTTAACAGACTTATATTAGTTTTTAACCTCATTTGTGATATTATCTCCTGTACAAAACTTATTCCCTTTAACTAACAGCCACTAAGAATTATATTAAGAGTGTTCTGAGTGTATATAAAGTTTAATTAAATTATCATAAATAAATCGAGCAACATTTTGCTAATATGAATCACTAAATTATGCTTGTTCTATTTAAAGCATAATTAAAAGAATTGCTGTGTGTAGTCTTTGCCTGTCAGCCCATGATAGGCTTTTTTTTTATCTTATTTCCTAATATGAATTCTGATTCAACTTACATAAAATACTCGTATATGGTTACTCAAAGAAACTCGACGTTACATTTAGTCTATTACAAATAGAGTTGATATTCTGCCCCCTAACCCCAGCCCAACTTTTTCTTATCTTAATATCATCTCCTCTAACCGGTACACAAGTTATAGCTTACGTATTATATATAATAATAACATCCACCTTCATTACTCTTTGTTAGAGTGAATTGACCACTCAGCTACTCTTTATATATTTTTTTATATAACCAAATTAAATTTACTTAAAATGATTAATACCAACGCATCGATACATTAATCTTTTTCATACAAATCCTACCCTCGAAAAGCATATTGAACCATTAATTACCAACTTGAAAAATTCATTTTATTTGTAAATTAATGATTAATTACAAATAAATTTATCTTTTTTGTTGATTAGCTTAATCGGCATAACTAATAAAAAAAACCGGCAGTATAAATTTGCCGGTTTAATTCGTATTTATTAAATAATTTATTACGAAATTATAATTTTGCGAGATTTAGCCATGTCTTAATGACTGTATCTGGATTAAGGGATAGACTATCAATACCTTCTTCAACAAGCCATTGAGCAAAATCCTCATGATCCGATGGACCTTGGCCACAAATGCCAACATACTTATTTTGACGCTTAGCTGCTTTGATTGCCATTGAAAGCAGGGCTTTAACAGCTTCATTACGCTCATCAAATAGCTCTGAGACGACGCCTGAATCTCTATCCAATCCTAATGTTAGCTGAGTCATATCATTTGAGCCAATAGAAAAACCATCGAAGTACTCAAGAAATTGGTCCGCCAGCAAAGCATTTGATGGAATTTCACACATCATAATAATTTTTAGGCTATTTTCACCGCGTTTAAGACCATGTTTTGCTAACTCAGCAATCACAGCCTCAGCTTGATGAACTGTGCGAACAAATGGAACCATAATTTCTACGTTGGTTAACCCCATCTCATTACGCACACGCTTAACCGCTTCACACTCAAGCGCAAAACAGGCTCTGAAGCTATCTGAAACATAACGACCTGCCCCGCGAAAACCTAACATTGGATTTTCTTCTTCAGGCTCATAAATATCGCCACCGACTAAGTTGGCATATTCATTAGATTTGAAATCAGATAAACGAACGATGACACGTTTTGGCCAGAATGCAGCCGCCAGTGTTGAAATTCCTTCTGTCAATTTACCAATATAGAATTCAATTGGATCATCATAGCCTGCCATAAGCGCGCGAATTTCACTTTGCAGCTCAGGTGTTTGAGCATCAAACTCGAGTAGCGCTCTTGGGTGAACACCAATCATACGGTTGATGATGAATTCTAATCTTGCTAAACCAACACCTTCATTCGGTAAGCAAGCAAAATCAAATGCACGGTCAGGATTACCCACGTTCATCATAATTTTCACATCAAGATGCGGCATTTTGTCTACGGCTGAGCTATGAATTTCAAAATCAAGTTCACCTTCATACACAAAACCGGTGTCCCCTTCAGCGCAAGAAACTGTCACCTGCTGATCTGCCACCAAACGTTCTGTTGCATCACCACAACCAACAACAGCGGGGATCCCTAACTCACGAGCAATAATTGCAGCATGGCAAGTACGTCCACCTCGATTAGTCACAATCGCCGCCGCTTTTTTCATAATAGGTTCCCAGTCAGGGTCTGTCATATCAGTAACCAACACGTCACCTGGCTGGACCCTATCCATTTCACTTATATTATGAATGACTTTAACCCTACCCGCGCCAATCCGGTGACCAATAGCACGCCCTTCAACTAAAACGTTGCCTTGCTCTTTTAATTGATAGCGTTCCATTACCTGCTGATTTGAACGAACTGTTTCTGGACGGGCTTGTACAATATACAATCGCCCATTATGGCCATCTTTAGCCCATTCAATGTCCATTGGGCGACCATAATGCTTTTCAATCTGTAATGCTTGACGTGCTAGCTCTTCAATTTCATGATCAGTTAAAGAGAAACGATTGCGTAGCGCTTCTGGTACGTCTTCAATTTGTACTTGTTTACCATGCTCTTGGCTGTTCGCATAAACCATTTGTAATTTCTTCGACCCTAAGGTACGACGAACAATAGCAGGACGTTTATTAATTAGCGTCGGTTTATGCACATAGAATTCATCAGGATTAACCGCGCCTTGTACGACCATTTCACCTAATCCATACGCTGATGTAATAAACACCACTTGGTCAAAACCAGATTCAGTATCAATCGTAAACATGACACCTGAAGATGATAAATCTGAACGTACCATCCTTTGCACACCAGCAGAAAGTGCCACCCCACGGTGGTCATAACCTTGGTGAACACGATAAGAAATTGCACGATCATTAAATAAAGAAGCAAATACATGTTTAATCGCAACTAATACCGCATCAATGCCTTGAACGTTCAGGAAGGTCTCCTGCTGCCCTGCAAATGAAGCATCAGGCATATCCTCTGCGGTTGCAGATGAACGAACAGCAAACGATGCTTCTTTTTCACCTTCAGACAACGTTTGATATGCCGTACGAATATCATCTTCCAACTCAGCTGTTAGTGGCGTATCAATTACCCATTGGCGAATTTTTTCACCCGCGGCAGCAAGTTGATTAATGTCATCAACATCTGTTTCATCGAGTAGTTTATAAATCCGTTGATTGACGCCGCTCTGCTCAAGAAAATCATTAAACGCCTGTGCGGTTGTCGCAAATCCGTTAGGTACGGATACACCAAGATCGGACAGGTTAGTAATCATTTCACCGAGCGAGGCATTTTTACCACCAACACGGTCAACATCATTCATTCCTAATTGGTTATACCAAAGTACATTACACGAAGTGAGGCTATTTGTGGACATTGAAAGCGATCCTTTATCTAGCAAAATAGTGGCAAAGTACAAATCATAAAAATCTCATTGGCGATATTTCGCCTCATGAAACAGACTAGCACAGACAATATGGGAACATTGACAGGTGAATCGTTCCGTCTAACAAGAAAAAATTTTTGTTCTAAAAATTGCTCAAATAATGGCTATACTTTTGTCTATAAATTATTTTTTAAACTTTAATCAAATATAATATCTCTCTAAAATTAACGAAAAACACAAAAAAAGACGGAATCTATGAGTAAAACAACGCCAATTAATAAAAAAACAAACCTCACAGAACGAACTGTTTTCTTTATTTCTGATGGAACAGCGATTACGGCAGAGACATTAGGTCATGCTGTTTTGTCACAATTTCCCTTAGCTTTTAGTTCTTATACCCTACCGTTTGTCACCACAGAAGCTCGCGCACAGGAAATAAAACAAAAAATTGATGCTATTTATCAAGAAACGCAAAACCGACCATTAGTCTTTTATTCCATCATTTCACCGTCAGTGAGAAAAATCATCACTGAGAGTTTGGGTTTTTGTCAGGATATAGTGCAAACTTTGGTCGCACCAATCCAGCAAGAAGTTGGGCTTGAACCAGAACCTAAGCTCAATCGTACCCATGGGTTATCCCTACAAAATATAACCCAGTATGATGCACGTATCGCGGCAATAGAATATACACTGGCACATGATGATGGCATTTCACTCCGTAACCTTGACCAAGCACAGGTCATCCTTATTGGTGTTTCTCGTTGTGGTAAAACACCGACCAGCCTCTATTTAGCTATGCAATTTGGTATACAAGCAGCTAACTATCCATTCACGGCAGACGATATGGATAACATACAACTCCCCCCCGCCTTACGCCCCTATACGCATAAACTCTTTGGCCTCACAATTAGCACTGAACGACTATCTGCTATTCGCCAAGAACGTCGTGAAAATAGCCGTTATGCCTCATTACGTCAGTGTCGTATCGAAACCGCCGAGGTCGAAGCCCTTTTTAGGCAAAATAAAATTAATTACCTCAACACGACAAATTACTCTGTTGAAGAGATCTCCGCTAAAGTGATTGATACAATGGGGCTACAACGACGAATTTTTTAATAGGTATTTGGTATAAAAACTTTTCATTCAATTTGAGTTGAAGGTTGAATTTAAGCCATTTTCGTTTATTGTGATCTCCATCACTGATACAGCTTTGCCTAAGAGCTGTATATCTTTGAAGGTCAAATTTTATTTGAATTAAAACCTTTTGAGCAAGGCGATCCGCTTATATCACCTATAAATATAAGCAAGATACCTTTCAGCTCAAGGTAAAGAAGTGAAACGTCTTTTAATCGATATGTTCAATAAAATTGGTCGTGAAGATCAACAGTCCCTGGTAATGCTTTAGAGAAGAAACAATGCAAAAAACTGATGAACTACGTACTCAGCGTGTGGACAGTTTAATCACACCACAAACGCTCGCAGATGAATTTCCTATCTCCGATAAAGTTGCTGAAAACGTGACAGCGTCACGTAAACGAATTGAAAAAATATTATCGGGTCAAGACCCTCGTTTATTAGTCATAGTCGGCCCTTGCTCTATCCATGATATAGACGCCGCACTTGACTATGCTAATAAACTCAATGTATTACGTGAGCGTTATCAAGATAGTCTCGAAATTGTTATGCGTACTTACTTTGAAAAACCTCGTACCGTTGTAGGCTGGAAAGGTTTAATCTCTGATCCAAATTTAGATAACTCCTGTCAGGTCAATACCGGTATTCGCCTTGCTCGTAAGCTACTCATAGATGTTAATCAACTTGGCTTGCCAACAGCGACTGAGTTTCTCGATATGGTGACAGGCCAATATATTGCTGATTTGATTAGTTGGGGAGCGATTGGTGCTCGAACAACGGAAAGCCAAATTCATCGAGAAATGGCATCGGCGCTTTCCTGTCCAGTCGGTTTTAAAAATGGTACTGATGGCAATATTAATATTGCTATCGATGCGATTCGTGCTTCGAAAGCTCAACATATGTTTTTATCACCCGATAAAAATGGTCAAATGACTATCTACCAAACGAGTGGTAACCCTCACGGTCATATTATTATGCGTGGTGGTAAACAGCCTAATTACTCGGTTGGTGATATCGCAGCAGCTTGTGATAAGTTACGTGAATTCGAATTAGCAGAACATTTAGTTATTGACTTCAGCCATGGTAATTGCCAAAAAATTCACCGCCGTCAACTTGAAGTGGCTCGTGATATTGCAGAACAAATTAAAGATGGTTCAACGGCAATAAGTGGCATTATGGCAGAAAGCTTCTTAGTCGAAGGCACACAAAAAATTGTTTCAGGTCAGCCTTTGACTTACGGTCAATCTATTACAGATCCTTGTTTAGGCTGGGATGATACTGAGCAATTACTCGAAATTTTAGCCCTCTCAGTCGAAAGTCGCTTTAAATAATTTAATTGATAAATTCGACTCTTTAACTATGATTTTAAGGCTAAAGAGTCTATTTTTATCATTAACTTATAATTTCCGATCATTTATCCTATTTTGTGCATATCCATCCTACGTCAAACTCTATCTAGTGCATTAACATACATGCTCTTCACGTAGTCCATTTTCATCATGAATTCGCTGTATGGATGCAGCTTGCATGCATCCGACTTCAATAATTTGAAGTATAAGTAACTATCTCTTGTAGTTATTTTGTTATCAAATGTAAAAACCTCTTGATGTTAATAGATAACTTAAAGATAATGATTCTCAATATTAGTTTGATTATCAATTGAGTTAAATATGACGGATAATACTACTAAGCAACCTGTTGAAAACATAGCGAACCCAGTGGTAAAAACTGCCAACATTGACGTTATAGATAGCCATCAATTATTAGGTACTGATGGAAAAGTAACGATTCAACATCATGGTGAAATATACCAATTAAGGCAAACACGCGCAGGTAAACTAATTTTAACCAAATAGTTTTTTATTCTGATAAATAATTTAACTAACAGCAAGCCACCCAGATCTTCGTATCAAGGCAGCCAGCTTAATTCACCATAAAAGGAATGGATTTCCTATGGAGTCTAACTGATGTCTGCAACCCCCACTCTTTATCTTGATAAACGAAAAATAGTTGTATCTACAACAGTTACTCCAACAGGATTTAAAGCCAATGTTAGCTCGCTTTAGTCCCCCTATTGCGATAACAGATCTTAGCCTTAGTTGGATGGTGAAGTTTCCCTTCAAAACTGCCATTCAAGGCAAAACACAGTATTACCTAAAACAAAATAAATCACAGCATGGACTCGATAGTGACCACCGAGAAGTGACTCCGTATGTCGCTTATAACAGGCATAACTTCATAGTGAGCTATCTCGCTGACCAATTTATAAAAGGATTAAATATGACATTTGTGCGGAAAAAAATTTTCATTCGTCAATATGTCTATTTTGGGGGTTCTTTAACAAAAATAGAGCCTCTATTTCAATGTGAATTATCAATGACAACCAATTAATAATTATAAAATAATGTTCACCGGTCTATTTTCCTACATGCGGGTTTAAGCAAAAACTTGAACTTGAAAATTATATCGGTAACTCGTTATGGAGTGTAACAATATGTCTCATGTTTTACGTTTATCTATTCTGACCAGTGCAATGCTGTCTGTTATTACCAGCGCACATGCAGAAACGCAAACATCAACAAAGTCAGCAAAAAATCATGATGTTATGACCGTTTATGCGACAGGAAATGAAAGAGATAGCTTTGATGCCCCAATGATGGTCACCGTTATCAAAAATAATTCGCCAGAAACACAAACTGCCAGCACCGTGAATGATATTTTACGAAAAATCCCGGGCATTGGTATCACAGGAACAAGCCGTGCAAACGGGCAAGATATCTATATGCGAGGATTTGATCGTCGAGGTATTTTGACGCTAGTTGATAACGTTCGCCAAGGTACAGATACAGGCCACGTTAATGGTACCTTTGTTGATCCTGCTTTGATAAAGCAAGTTGAAATCATTCGTGGCCCTTCTGCACTACTGTATGGTAGCGGTGCTATGGGCGGCGTCATCGCTTTTGAAACAGTGGATGCCAAAGATCTATTAGAAAAAGGAAAAAACAGCGGCTTCCGTGTGTTTAGCCAGGCAGCAACCGGTGATCATAGTTTCGGTTTTGGTGGTACTTCGTTTGGCCGCACAGAACAATTCGATGGGCTATTTAGCTTTGTTACTAAACAAGTCGGTGATATTCGCCTAAGTAATGGCGATGATATGGATAACAAAGAAACCATTTCTAACATGCTAGGTAAAGGAACGTGGCAAATTAATGATGACCAAAAAATTTCAGGTCAGCTGCGTTACTACAATAACAACGCCTATGAACCTAAAGACCCACAGCAACTTGCTGTAAGTAAAAGCAATCTGCAAGTGAATCGCACTACTCGGCAGCGTGATGCTCAAGCGACCTATCAGTTAAATCCAGAGTCACAAGATTGGCTAAACCTTAAAACAACAACTTACTACTCAGACGTGAATATTACGGCAAAAGGAAACGGTACAAACTATGAGGGGCGTACTCAAAAAACTTATGGCTTAAAACTGGATAATCGCACCAATATTTATGATTTGCCTCTTGCGGCTCATAACTTGACATACGGTGGCGAGACTTATAAACAAAAACAGACCCCTTATGCAAACGCTTCACAGTTCCCAGACGCAGACATTTTATTTGCATCCAGTTTTTTACAAGATGAAATCGCGTTAAAAGATTTACCTATTTCATTTATTGTTGGTACACGTTATGACCACTATAAGTCTGCTGCAAAGAGTCATGACGATGTGAAGGAAGGAAAATGGTCATCCAAAGGTGCGGTAAGCATCACACCGACAGACTGGTCAATGTTGTTTGCTTCCTACTCAGAAGCATTCCGCGCACCAACGATGATGGAAATGTATAACGATGAAAGACATTTTCCAGGCAACTATTGGAAACCAAATCCGGAGCTAAAACCAGAATCTACACAAACTGCTGAATATGGTTTTGGCTTGCGTTTCGATGACCTACTAATGGCTCGTGATAATCTACAATTTAAAACCAGTTACTTTAATACAAAAGCTAAAGATTATATTAATACTGAAGTTAATTTTCCCAAAGGCTACACCACCTCTGTCAATGCTAAACAGGCTAAAATTTGGGGTGTAGATGCCTCAATGAACTACAAAAATGACTACTTTAGCTGGGATCTTGCTTACAACAAAACGACAGGTAAAAACGAACATAATGGGGAATCAATTACATCAATCAAACCTGAGTCAGTCACCAGTAATGTCGCTGTACCAGTTGCAGATAGTGGCTTTTCTGTGGGTTGGTTAGGTGAATTTACCCGCCATACTGATTTTAACGCTGCTACTAAGATACAACGTCAAGCCGGTTACGCTGTTCATGACTTCTATGTTAGCTACAAAGGCGAAGGCCAATTAAAAGGCTTAGGAACCAGTGTCGTATTAGGCAATGCCTTCGATAAAGAATATTATTCGTCACAAGGCATCCCACAGGATGGGCGTAATGCCAAGCTACTTGTTAGCTTCCAATGGTAATTTATAATTAATTAAGGAGATACACTGTGAGTTCAACACTTTTCGAGCGTTATCAACAAGCAAAAGCAGAAAACAAAGCAAAATACGCTCGTGATCTGGCTGCATTCCTCAATGTTTCTGAGGGAGAGCTTTTACATAGCCGAGTTGGCCATGACAAAGCACAAAGACTCGACGTTGATGCCCCGACACTACTCAAAGCACTCGCCGCTGTAGGTCAAGTTAAAGCTATCACACGTAATGAATACGTTGTTCATGAGCAAGTTGGTCGTTATGACAATGCTAAATTCAATCCTCACGCTGGCTTAATTTTAAATCCAGGCGCATTGGATTTACGTATGTTTTTTGCACATTGGAGTTCGGTTTTTACGCTGACAGAAGATACTAAAAATGGCGAATGCCACAGTATCCAATTTTTCGATAAACAAGGTGATGCACTGCATAAAGTCTATACTACAGATGAGACTGATATGGCAGCTTGGCAATCACTGATTGAACAATATGCGACTTCAGAGAACCCGCCACTGGTGATTGAGCCAGCAGAACCTTTCTCCGAGCAGCCTATCAGTGAAGAATTGAAGCAGCAGCTTGAGCAAGAATGGCGCAACATGACTGATGTTCACCAATTCTTTATTTTATTGAAGAAAAACAATCTCAGCCGCCAGCAAGTGTTCCGCTCTGTGAGTGATGATTTAGCATGGCAAGTTCCTACAGATTCTTTTAATCAATTGGTTAATACTGCATTCAACGACCAAAATGAGATTATGATTTTTGTCGGTAACCGCGGTTGTGTGCAGATTTTCACTGGTCAATTAAAGCGTCTGATGCCATACCAAAGTGAAGGTTCAGACATTAAATGGCTGAATATATTTAACCCTGACTTTACATTGCATATGATTGAAAATGGCATTTCAGAATGCTGGGTAACACGCAAACCAACACAAGATGGTTTTGTAACTAGCCTTGAAGTTTTTGATAACGATGGTAATCAAATCGTTCAGATGTACGGGCAACGTACAGAAGGTACGCCAGAGCAAGAGCAATGGCGCAATCAGGTTATGGCTCTACCGCACATTTAATCGCGAGGGGCTGCTGAACTATCAAGGGCAATTATTTTTCAACGTAAAAACGTTTTAATTACAATGAGAGGTTTACCACCTAATAACCTAGGTAAAAGCCTCTCTTGATTCGTGAAGCGAGTGAAACGTCTTTTAATTGAACCTGTAGGGCAGCTTTTATTCAGTATGATATGAAGGGCATAAGTTGAATTTATTTTATTTTTAGTCAGATATGACTGAAAAAATAAATATGAAAGCGCATCTGCCTCTAGGTAAATAAAAATGAAACATTGGCTTCTAATTGCAGTTACGTTAATCATGAGCTTCACCGCTCAGTCTGCTGAACGGATCATCACCTTAGGCGGTGATGTCACTGAGATTGTTTTTGAACTTGGTGCTGGCTCACAAGTTGTTGCGCGCGATAGTACCAGCATTCATCCTGTAGAAGCAGTTAAGCTGCCTGATGTCGGCTATATGCGTACGCTAAATGCTGAAGGTGTGCTTTCTATGCGTCCTACCCTCGTGTTAGCAAGTGAACTTGCGAAACCGTCTATGGCACTTTCTCAGATAAAGAAAAGTGGAGTAAAAATCATCAAAGTCACCGGAAAACCATCGTTAGAAGCCATTCCAGAGAAAATTAGCACTATTGCAAATGCCGTTGGGAAAACAGAGCAAGGTGATCAGCTAATTAAACAGTACAATGAACAAATTGCCAAAGTGAATACCTCTCCAATTGATAAAAAAGTACTATTTGTCATGAGTCATGGCGGTGTATTGCCTCTTGCCGCGGGCCAACAAACTGCAGCTGATAGTCTTATCAAAGCAACGGGGGCTAAGAATGCTATGGCAGGCTTCAATAGCTATCGTCCTTTATCGCAAGAAGGAGTCATTGCTAGCCAACCAGACTTGATTATTGTCACTCATGAAGGCGTTAAATCGCTCGGCGGCGAAGACAAAATTTGGAAACTCCCCGGTATTGCAATGACGCCAGCTGCAAAAAATAAAGCATTGATCGTCGTTGATGATATGGGCATGCTCGGCTTCAGCCTCGATACGCCAAAAGTGATGCAACAGATGCGAGAGGCGTTAGAGAAGTTTCAATGAGCCGAATTAAATATCCTTTATTAGCCATCGTGGTGCTGTTGGTGATCCTCATTGTGACTGCAATGGTCGCCTCCAATGCTGGTGCTATGAATGTTTCATTTAAAACTCTGTGGCAGACCCCTACCACAGACTCTCTCTGGCAAATTTGGCTCAACATTCGTCTGCCGCGTATTTTATTGGCGATATTGGTTGGGCTAGCATTAGCTGTTTCAGGTGCAATCATGCAAGGATTGTTCCGTAATCCGCTCGCAGATCCTAGCTTATTAGGCATTAGCAGTGGTGCCGCGCTTTGCGTTGCGGCCTTTATTGTTTTATCTGTCTCATTACCCAGTGTACTACTCAATTATGGGCACATCGGTGCTGCCTTTATTGGTAGTTTGTTAGTTTCAATCATTATTTTTAGCCTCAATCGCTACTCAAACGGCAATCTTGCGCGATTACTGCTGGCAGGAATTGCCATTAATGCCCTGTGCATGTCGTTCATTGGTGTTTTAAGCTATATCAGTGATGACCAACAATTACGTACTTTCAGTTTGTGGATGATGGGAACACTCGCTAGTGTCGATTGGACATCATTAACGATTGCCGCTAGCGTTATTTTGCCAACATGTTTTATCTGCCTCTGGCAGGGTAATAGACTTAACCTACTGCAACTTGGTGATGAAGATGCCCATTACCTTGGCCTTAATGTTGAACGTACCAAGTTTATTTTACTCTTTCTCAGTGCCCTACTGGTTGGATGCGCAGTTGCCATGAGTGGTGTTATTGGTTTTATTGGTTTAGTGGTTCCTCACCTAATCCGAATGACTCTTGGGCCCGATCATCGTTGGTTAATATCTGGCTCCGCGATTGTTGGCGCCACATTGCTTTTGATCGCAGATACCATTGCTCGTACTGCGGTCTCACCGGCAGAGATCCCCGTTGGGTTACTAACGGGTCTGATTGGTGGTCCTTATTTCTTATGGCTTATTTTACGTCAGCCAGCAGGGAAGATTTAATAATATGACACTACTCGAAGCGCGCAATCTCAGTTTTCAGATTGGTGATAAGGTACTGATAGACGACATTAGCCTATCCATAAAACAACATGAGATGGTGGTTATTATAGGTCCAAATGGGGCAGGCAAATCCAGTCTATTGAAACTACTCACTGGATTCACTCAGCCTACTCACGGCGAATGTCTTTTAGAAGGTCTTTCATTAACTGAATGGCAGCACAATGCACTTGCCCGCAAACGTGCCGTAATGAAGCAGCAAAACAGCCTGTCATTTGCCTTTACAGTTGAAGATGTCATAGCAATGGGCCGGAGCCCTTATGGCTCAGAATATAAGCAACAAGCGATTGAAGAAGCATTAGAAAAAACAGATTGCCTCGAACTACGTGAACGTTATTTTCGCCAACTCTCTGGTGGAGAACAACAGCGAGTTCAGCTTGCGAGAGTTCTTGCACAAGTTTGGCAGCCCAATAGCAGCCCTGCCTGTTTGTTTCTTGATGAGCCGACCTCTGCGTTAGATCTTTATCATCAACAACATAGCTTGCGATTATTACACCAATTAACCCGCGAACGTCCTTTTGGAGTTTGTTGCGTGCTACATGATCTTAATCTTACAGCCCTTTATGCCGATCGTGTCTATTTAGTTCATCAGGGTAAACTAGTCGCTGCGGGTACTCCTGAGCAAGTGCTGACTACGAAGAATTTAACGCGATGGTATAAAGCAGATTTGGGTGTAATCACTCATCCCGAGACAACAACACCACACGTTTATCTTCGCCGCTAATTCCGCCACTCCGTTTCTTGAGCAATGATTTAATCTCAAGAAACGGAGTGAATCAGCTTGTACTCAATAGCATTTTTTGTTAATACTGCCTAATGTCACTTATTTATGACACTTTTATAAATATCAATAAATACCGAATATGATAAATATTCATTTAACCATTATTTTTTCGCCTACACTTCTATGACTGCTAAACTATTATCTATAATTGTTATTAATAGATTTAATGACATCTCCTAGCCAAAAATCAACTTGGTTAACATTAATGAATACAACTCAAGCATATACAATAATGTAATGTTCCAGAGCATTAGTATTACCTCGGTATTTCCTACGTATTTACCGTGAAAACTGGATATACAGCCAGATCTTAAGCCATATTAATTTTTCAATATTTTACTTGGTTAATAAATTCGAATACTATCATCAAAAAAACTGAATAATTGATTTTTCTTGCTATTCTAGCATGAAAAAACCCAACAAAATAAAATTATTACATTGATTTTAATACATTAATTACATACACCATTGAATGTATAAATTCACGTCATTGAGATATCCTATTGAAGTAATAATGTAGAACTCTCAAAAAAAGCACGTTCTGCCTATCGATATATCGGAAAAATAGCAAGAATAGACACTAATTTCTTTGGTTATTATTAGTTATTAATGAACAATACCCCGTAGAAGTGGGAGGTAAATATGTCCGAGAGTATAGTCAACGATATTATCAAATGGCTGGAAAGTCAGTTGCAGCGTAATGAAGGTATCAAAATCGACACTATCGCCGATAAAAGCGGTTATTCTAAGTGGCATTTACAACGTGTTTTTAAAGAGTTGAAAGGATGTACGCTTGGTGAATACGTCCGTAAACGTCGCTTATTGGAAGCTGCTAAGTCATTACGTGATGGCAACTTACCAATTCTAGATATCGCACTGCAATATGGTTTTAGCTCACAAGCCACTTTTACGCGCATTTTTAAAAAACATTTTGATATTACACCTGCCAAATTCCGCCAAAACGGACAAATGCCAGAATGTAAAACATTTATGTCTTGCAGTTGTAATGGTTAAACGATTTTTCCGTTAAGTTTTATCACCCTCTTTAATTGATTCTTTTTCATTCACTATTTCTTGATTTTTTTGATGAGCCGGTTAACACCGGCTCTTTTTTTTAACTCAATTCATGAACCAACCAAGTTTCTAAATCAGCCAGTTGTTCTGTTAGCTGTGGCCATTTTTGATGCATTTCCAATATTAGCCTACGAATTGTTTCTGTTTGATACACTTGCTCGGTCAGTTGTTCACTCAACCATTCTAGTGGTGATGGATCTAAGCTATCAGTAAAAAATTGACAGCGCTTAATCACCCCTTTTTCAATATCGAAGTGAAATTCAATTCCTCCCCAAGGGAAGCGAGTATCGCTGTAATGCGTAAAGGCTGGGGCTTGGCCGAAATTCCATTCCCAGCTACTTTGCTTAGCAAATGTCTCACGGAAATTTGGTAGATCGGGTAATTTATCTGGTGAGATAAATTCAGCTTCAACAGTTTCACCATAATAGTTAAAGAAGCTTTCGATTATTTCTTCACATACCTTCTCATGACTAATATCAGCAACTAATTCACTGAGGTTTGCTACTCGAGAACGTACTGATGTAATCCCTTTAGCTTGTAATTTTTTAGGGCCTGGATTCAAATAATTGGATAATCGATTGAGATCAGAATTAATCAATAAAGTACCATGATGAAAGCCTCTATCACGTGTTTCACGATAGGCAGAACCTGAGATTTTACGTGGACCATTCACAGTATTTAATACTAAGTCATTACGCCCCGAGATATCAGCATCAATTCCAACCAGTGCAAGCCCATCTACAATAATTTTTGTCGAGATACTTTTGTCATATTCCGGCTTACCCGCCATAAAAGTAAAGCAGGTATTCCCCAAGTCTTGAAATACGGCTCCTCCGCCACTACTGCGGCGAGCTAGACGCACATTGTCTTGTTCCATACGGCGAGTGTTACATTCTTTCCACGGATTTTGTGCACGTCCGATAACCACAGTATCGGCATTACGCCATAAGAACATCACACGCTGATCAGTCGCCATTTGACGAAAAATTGTCTCTTCAACAGCTAAGTTAAACCACGGGTCAAAGGATTCAGAGATAAGTAAACGTAAGCTAGACATTAAGCTATCCTAAAAGCAAAAGTTGCCTCTAAGATAACATAATTAAGGATAAAAATGAGCGGATTACGGGGTAATTAGATACGCCGTGCTTGCCAAAATACTTTTCGCCAATAGACATTATCCATCGAGGATCTAATCACACCTTTACTAGTTGAAGCATGAATAAAGGTATTGTCCGTATCGTAAATCCCCACATGCAAACCATTCTCTCCAGAACCTGTTTTGAAGAAAACCAAGTCACCCGGCATCAGGTCTGATGTATTAATACGAGTCCCTAATCTAGTTTGATCAACCGTAGTTCGTGGTAGCTGGATCGCAAAACGGTCATTAAAGGTGCGATAAACAAAACCAGAACAATCCACACCACTTTGGCTCATACCACCATAGTTATATGGTGTTCCATACCATTGCTCTAATTGATCCTTGAGCTGAGCGATGGTCATTATTGGATCAGATAATTGTGTTTTTAATGGTGGTGCTGGTGTTCTTTTTACTGACGTCGATGAACAGCCAATTAACACCAATGAAAACAATAATGGTAGATGTTGCCATTTTATTATCATGTTGCACCCTATTCAAAAACAAATTCATATAACTAATTTATTATCATAGTTGGTAAGTTATGAAAAATAAATCTCCATGTGGCTAATTCATTTTACTCTATTTTATCGGACGACTTTTTCATTGGGCGGCTAATAAGCCATACACCCAGCAAAATGCAAGTAACGCCCCCCGCCTTTAGCCAAGTAGCAGGTTCATTAAACCAAGGTAAAATAACGGCTAATAAGTAAACAAATACATAGCTTAAACTAATTAGAGGATATGCTTTGTTTAGTGGGATAGACTTCAGTGCAAACAACCAGCACAACATAGATAAGGCATAGCAAAATAAGCCAATAAAAACTACGCCAAGGCTGACACTATTCGCGGATAACCATTCAAGTTGCAGCCAATGCCAACCCAATGTAAACGAAGGTAATCCCACAACCCCAGTTTTCAAACTTAATTGTGCAATGGTGACTAGCAGTGCACTGCCGAGCGCCCAAACATAGCCTTTATTCATCCACTTATACTCATCAAAAAAATACCGAACATGATCGCGATAACGCCAAGCCAATGGTTAAGGCCTGTTTTTTCCTGATAAACAAACTGGCCTATCAGCGTCACCAGCACAAAATTAATACTCAGCATAGGGTAAGCAATACTCAGTGGCATATTTTCCAGTAGTTTTAGCCAAAATAGCATTCCAAAACCAAGCATAAGCAAAGCCAGCACCAGCCAACGAATGGCTGATGCTGTTTTATTCTGTCGCTCACTCTGCCAGCATACAACCGCTTGTTTTTGTGCTATCTGCCCAATACACGTTAGTACACTGACTAATAACAGCAATAATAGTTGAGTAATCATTGTTTGTGATAAACCACAATCGCCATTCGTGAGTTACTAATGATTTCATCCGGTTTAGGAATATCAGGTAGCCCTTCATTGCGTCTTAGTAAAAAGACTACGGTGACTTGACCTTCTTTACGCGCTTTTTCAAGCCAATTCGCAAATTGATCGGGCTTAACGAGGCGATGTTGACTATCAGGATATTCAAGCCCGTAAGTCAGTTCACCACTACTGTTATATAAGTAAATATTTGAATTTTGAGTTTCCCATGCCAAACCTGCTGCAACACCCACATTACTGGCCATCAAGTATCGACTATTCATTAACAAATCATGGTTTTGATGGATGAAATTTTGTGGAAGTTTCGAGTCTATGGTGTTGTTAGGTAACGCGCTGCCAATACATAAACTGACAGCTAGTGAACAAGATGCTGCCCATAGCCAGTATTTAGCATTTAATACTGTACACAGGTAACCAATGATGCCCCAAATAGAAAAGGCAACAATACCAAGCACCATTTTTGACCATTCATCCGCTTCATATAATGGATGCTTAATTACAGTACCAACAATAATAATCGCAATAACAGCCAGTACGCCAATTGTGATATTAATTATACCGTTAGCTTTTAAGGCCTTCATTTTGCCACTGCGTACACAATCTACGCCATATTTCGCCATTAGCAAGGCAAGTGGGGCCATAAATGGCAGCATATAAGTTGGTAATTTCCCTCGTGAAATACTGAAGAATACGACAGGAACAATGAACCAACAAAGTAAAAAGAACATATCTGGGCTAGATTTACGCTCTTTCCAGCCTTTCAGTAATGCGCCGGGCAATAACCCCGCCCACGGAATACTACCAAGTATAATGATTGGAATATAGTACCAAAATGGTGCAATATGCTGGGCGTCATCGGCTGTAAAGCGTTTAATATGTTCTATCCAGAAAAAATAATTCCAATAATCAGGTTCCTGTTTTGCAATAGCCAGCGCCCAAGGTAAGCTAATTAATACAGCTGAAATAATCGCCAGTGGCCCATATTTCACCATTTCAAGAAAACGTTTCTGATAGAGCGTTATCGGGAACATCACAATAACAGGAATTGCCAGCGCTAAAAATCCTTTGGTCATAAAGGCCATTCCACAGGCTAAGCCAAGACTTATCCAAGCGCCCAGTTTTTCTTTGCCCTCTCGCGCTTTCATTGCCCAAAGACAGCAATACATACTGGCGGCTATCCAGAGTGACAACATTGGGTCGAGAACACTATATGTTCCTACCGCAAATACCAAAAACATTGAAATATAGATAAAGCTCGCAACGAAAGCGACGTGGCTGCCGCGCCACATCATTTTCGCCATACGGTAAATAAGGAATGCGCTAAGCAAAATGCAGAATACCGAACCAAAACGAACGGCAAAGTTAGTTTCACCAAAAATCATTTGGCTAATATTGTTTATCCAATAGCCTGCAACTGGTTTTTCAAAATAGCGAGTATCCAGCATATAGGGGACAATCCAGTCACCACGCTGTAGCATTTCTCGGCTTATTTCCGCGTATCGAGTTTCATCTGGTTGCCAGAGTAGACGACCGTTCAACGGTAATAGATAGGTTAAGATAAAAAAAAGAGCCAGCAGAGAGGCTCCTACTTTGCTCGCTCGATTATTCCACATGCTTATATTATTCCTTTTCTTGGCAGCCAAGCCAGCCTTCACGCCCGGGGAATGATGATCTGATGACTCTCCCTTTAGGTAACGTGTTGATGTCTTCTGGCAATAACTCACTCAATGTACAGAATTGGATTTCTTCTTGTGTGATTCGTTCCAATAATTGTGAAAATTGTTCTGACTTAGACATCCCTTCGACTTCAGTATGAATGGTGTAAACAGGCACACCTTGATCATCTTTTATCGCTTGGAGGATAAAATCATTAAAAGCGTCATCAGTGACCACAGTTCCAACGACTTCATCATAGGTCGGTAATGTAACCGGGATTTGCACCGTACCTATCGAGCCATCAAGCATGACAGGTCTAAACGGATATTCCCCACGGCAATCACTGTTGTAGCTAAATCCAAACTTTTGTTTAACTTCAAGAACGCGCTCATCACCACGCCAACCAGCAACTGCAGAGCAAGTTACGGGTTGCCCGATTGCTTGTTCTAGAGCATCTACGCCTAACTTAACTTGTTCAGTTAACTGAGTTTCACTCCATTTTGCAACTTTAGCCTGCCACCCCTGATGATCCCACGCATGCAGTCCAACTTCATGCCCTGCATCTAAGGTTTGCTTCATCAAGTAGCCTAAATCTTTCGCTATTTTTTTGCCTGGCCATGCTGTGCCTGCTAGCAAAATATCTAATCCATAAAGAGAGGCTGCATTCGATCTCAGCATTTTCCACAGAAATTTAGGACGCAAAAGGCGCCATAAATGGCGCCCCATATTATCGGGTCCTACACTGAAGAAAAAGCTGGCCTGAATATTGTGCTCTTTGAGCACTTTGAGTAGCTGTGGTACACCGTCTAATGTGCCACGATAGGTATCTACATCAATTCTCAAGCCAACTTTTTTCATTAGTTCTTACCTAATTCTTCCACTGCACCCTGCAAGAAAAAGTCCAGCGTTTCTTCAATGGTATCTTTCATATCGATAGTCGGCACCCACTCAAGCAGGCGGCGTGCGTTTTCAATACTTGGTTTACGGTGCTCAACGTCCTGATAACCTTTACCATAGTAGCTGCTGCTTTCGATTTCACGGAAACCTGCAAATGGAGGGAAATTACCGCGCAGTGGATGACTCTCGAAGCTTTCAAGTAACATTTCAGCTAATTGACGAATGCTCGCTTCGTTAGTTGGGTTACCAATGTTGATGATTTGACCATCACACTTGCCATCTTTGTTTTCAATGATACGGAACAGTGCTTCTATCCCATCTTTGATATCAGTAAAGCACCGTTTTTGCTCACCACCATCAACCAACTTAATTGGCGAACCTTCAACTAAGTTAAGGATTAACTGAGTGATTGCACGAGAGCTACCAATACGTGCTGAATTCAAACTATCTAAACGTGGCCCCATCCAGTTAAATGGACGGAATAGCGTAAATTTAAGATCTTCTTTAGCACCGTACGCCCATATAACTCGGTCAAGTAACTGTTTAGAAACAGAGTAGATCCAACGTTGTTTATTGATTGGGCCAACAATCAGACGAGATTCATCTTCATCAAATTCTTTATCATCACACATACCATAAACTTCTGAGGTAGATGGGAAGATAATACGTTTGTTGTATTTCACACAGTAACGCACGACTTTTAAGTTTTCTTCGAAATCTAATTCAAAGACACGCAGCGGGTTACGGGTATATTCGATTGGCGTCGCAATCGCTACCAATGGCAGAATAACGTCACATTTTTTAATGTGGTATTCAATCCACTCAGTATGGATACTCACATCCCCTTCAATAAAGTGGAAACGTGGGTTACCGATAAAACGATCAATTGCCGATGAACTGATATCCATACCGTAGATATCATAGTTATCATCTTGTAATAAACGTTCAGTTAAGTGGTTACCGATAAAGCCGTTAACACCAAGGATCAGAACACGCGTACGGCGCTTGATCTGTGCCGTTGGTTTCGGACCAACGCGAACATCAGTAACGATACCCATTTCATTTGCAAGACGATTGCCCTGCATGTAGAGGCCAGAATCACCTTGACCGCTAACAATTTCAATCGCGCCTTCGCCACAAGCAATACGCAGAGGATCGTTAGACAATACAGTTCCTGCGCGTTTGCCTTGGTTATCATCTAGCACGCGAGCACGCCAGATAACCAATTTACGTGCGCCTAAATAAGTAAATGCGCCCGGGTATGGCTCAGTCACCGCACGGATTAAGCAATCAATTTCTTTTGCAGAACGGTTCCAATCAATTAAACCATCTTTTTCACTACGACGGCCAAAGTAGCTTGCTTGGCTTTCATCCTGAGCAACTGTTTTGTAACTACCCGCTTCAATCAATGGCAGAGTTTTATCTAGCAAAATCTCCGCAGCTTCACGAACTTTAGCATGCAGTGTCAATGCAGTATCTGTATCGCTAATTGCCACTTTTTCTTGAGCAACAATATCGCCTGCATCCGCTTTGGCAACCATTTTATGCAGAGTAACACCCGTCTCGGTTTCACCATTGAGCAATGCCCAATTAATTGGTGCACGACCACGGTATTTAGGCAGTAAAGAACCATGTAAGTTAAATGCGCCTTTCGGAGCCAGAGCCAGTAGCTCTTCACTTAACATATCGCGATAATAGAATGAAAAAATTACATCAGGTTTCAACTCGCTAATACGTTCAATCCACAATGGATGATTAACGTTTTCTGGCGCGTAAACAGGAAGCTCCATGTCTGCGCTGACGCGAGCTACTGAGGAATAAAAGTGGTTTTCATTAGGATCATCAGTGTGGGTAAATACTGCTTGAATATCGTAACCAGCTTTTTTTAGCGCTTTCAGCCCTACACAGCCAATATCATGATAGGCAAAAACAATAGCTTTCATTAGTTTTCTTCCTGATTTTTGTCAGTCTTAGCATCAGCACCGACGACTTTTTGAATAAAATAACGGGGTCTCGCACGCACATCATTATAGATCCTGCCGATATATTCACCAAGCAAGCCCATACCGACAAACTGTGCGCCAACAAACATAAAGAGTACTGCAAACAGTGTAAATACGCCTTCAGCGGCCCAAGTTGCGCCAAAAACTAAACGTAACACAATCAATAACACTGCTAGCAAGAAACCACCTGCCGCAATAATACTACCAACCACACTTAACAAACGCAGAGGAGCCGTTGTTAAACAAGTCAGCAGGTCATACATTAAATTAATCAGCTTTAAAAAGCTGTATTTTGAATCGCCAAATTCACGTTCTGCATGCGCTACATCAATTTCAATGGTTCTACGCGCAAAAGTATTTGCCAAGATAGGAATAAAAGTACTTCTTTCATGGCATTGCAGCATCGCTTCAATAATATGACGACGATATGCGCGCAACATACAACCATAGTCACCCATTGAACGCCCTGTCGCTTTAGTGATCAGCGCATTGATCATTTTAGATGCCGTTTTACGGAACCATGAGTCCTGACGGTTAGCTCGGCGAGTACCGACAACATCATAGCCTTGTGATGCTGTTTCGACTAAGCGAGGGATTTCTTCTGGTGGATTTTGTAAATCTGCATCCAGTGTAATCACCAAATCACCATCTGCTTGATTGAAGCCAGCCATAATTGCAGAATGCTGCCCATAATTACGATTCAGAATAATCGCGATAACGTGGTTATCTGGATTTTCTGCCGCCTCTGCCAGCATTTTTGCCGAGCGATCACTACTTCCATCATCGACTAAAATTAGCTCATAAGCCTGAGTAAGTTGTTTACAAGACTTAATTGTACGCTCTAGCAACTGAGGCAAGCTTTGTTCTTCATTATAAACTGGGATCACAACAGAGACTTTTTTAATCTCTTCAAATTCATCTACAAATGACACTATTTTGACTCCAAAAGGATTTCATTTATTGCTTTAACAACCCTATCAACATCTGCATCAGACATATCAGGGAAAAGAGGCAGTGAACAAAGCGTAGCTGTATTCCATTCTGACTCTACGAGTGAGAGTTGTGGGTACTTCTCACGGTAATATTTCTGTGTATGTGCCGCACGGAAATGCAAGCCAGTACCAATATCTCTATCTTTAAGTTTTTCCATAAAAACATCACGATCAATACCACACACATTTTTATCAACACGTACCATAAACAAGTGGTTAGCATGCAAATGTGCATATTCTGGAATTGATAGCATCTGCAACGGCGAATCTTCTAACGCTTCACGATAACGTGCAACTATCTCTGCACGACGTTGGTTCATTTCTTCAACGCGAGATAATTGAACCACTGCAATCGCAGCATGAATATCGGATAAGTTATATTTGAAACCGGGCTCAACCACTTCAGCTTGTGGTTTTCGACCTTGAATCTGCCTATCAAAGGCATCAACGCCAAGACCGTGGAACTTTAATGTTCGAACGCGCTGCGCTAATTCGTCATTATCTGTAACAACTAATCCACCTTCGGCACACGTCACATTTTTTATTGCATGAAATGAAAAAATCGCCGTGCCTTGCTGACCAATCCATTCATCCTTATAGCGAGTGCCGACAGCATGCGCAGCATCTTCAATTAACGCTACACCCGCTTTTCGTGCAATAGCGCGTAATGCATCGAGGTCACAAGGAGCGCCTGCATAGTGAACAGGAATTATCGCTTTCGTTTTCGTCGTCAGGGCTTCTTCTACCGCGGCTGGTTGAACCATAAGTGTATCGCGATTGACATCAATCATAACCGGTGTCGCACCTAACAATTCAATCATGTTGATTGTTGATACCCAAGTTTGTGAAGGTGTGATTACTTCATCCCCAGGGCCGATACCGAGTGCCATCAGGACAACATGCATACCTGCAGTTGCTGAGGTAAGCGCGATCGCATGCTTACAACCATAACGCTTGCAAAAGTCTTCTTCTAACTGATGGTTCTGAGGTCCAGTCGTGATCCAGCCTGAACGCAGAACTTTCTCTACAGCCTTAACCTCTTCGTCACCGATTGCCGGTTTTGAAAACGGAAGGAAATTACTCATATAGTCCGTAACCTAATTTATATTGAGAATAGAGTATTCTAGTTAAAGTTACTTTAACCGAACATCAACACCTGAAACATTTCATAAAACACAATAAAACCGATAATTAGAACAATTTTTCAGTTAACCGTCAAAATTAATTACCTGCCAAGCTTTGTTTTCATCATTTGGGCTTAAGCGAATTTCCCCTGTAAATATTTCTGATAAATTAAAATCTGTCATTATTTGCTCAGGGATCCCAGAAAAAATAATTTTACCCTTTTTCATCATCCAAATTCGGTTTGCACATTTGTATGAGTGACTCAGATTATGACCGCTCATTATAACTGTTCCTTGGCAATCACAAAAATATTTCACCCATTTATCGAGCTTTGCTTGCTGAATAATATCTAAATTGTTTGTTGGCTCATCAAATAGGATAAATTTTCCGCTTAAATTTTCGCTATTCCAGACTTGTAAGAAGATAGCAATAATACGAACACGTTGCCATTCACCACCAGAAAGTTGTGTAATGGGCTTCAATAATAATTTTTCTAATTGAAAGTCATGGCATAACTTGTCAAATAACGATTGCTGATACACAGATGATGGGTGAAAAAGTGCAAGATATTGGAATACTTTTAAAATAGGTTGAGTGGTAACTTGTTGCGGAAAATATGCTCGTAATTGACGTAAATCTTGTCCATGGAAATCATTAACCTTTTTTCCATTTATCTTAAGCTGGCCTGTAAAAGCTAAAAACCCACTCATTGCACAAAGTAACGTACTCTTCCCCGCACCATTTGCACCCAGCAAGTGTATTTGCTCCCCCGCAAATACACACTCGTCGACCTTTTCAAGCCGATTAGCAATAGAAAGCTGAATTAACTCAATAATGGGTTTATTATTCATAATTCGATTCAATGCCATTGGTTGTTACGTGCCAGAAGCCAAATAAAGATTGGTGCGCCTAAGGTTGCCGTTATAACACCAATAGGTATCTCAGCATTGGCAATCAGTATCCGCGAGAAAATATCAGCCAATAATAACCCTCCAGCGCCAGCAAGTGCACATCCTGGCAATAAGAATCGATGATTAGTTAACCCCGCTAGACGTAAAATATGTGGGATCACTAAACCAACAAAGCTAATTGCTCCTGCGATAGCCACACTCAAGCCGATTAAAATCCCCGTAATAATAATCAGAATGAAGCGCCATTTATGGTGAGAAAATCCAAGTTGATAGGCTTGCATTGATCCCAGAGAAAGATAATTCAGGATTCGGCCTTGGCATACTGCCCATAATAAAAATGGCACACAAGCTGAAACTAAGCCTAACTGGCGCCAATCGATACCACTGAAGCTTCCCATCATCCAATACAGCAATTGACGTAAGTCTAAGCTACTGCTCATATACACCATCCAGGTCATGATTGCGCCACAAATCACACCAAGTGCAACTCCTACAAGCAATAAGCTAGTGTTATTAAAATGTTTTCGCCGTGCAAAAAATAACAAAATTGACGTCAGCAGTAATGCACCAAGAATTGCTCCTGTACTCATCAGCCAATATTGAGTGACCCCGTGTGATAATAAAACAATCAATACCACAGCAACCCCTGCCCCATTACTAATACCAAGCAATCCTGGTTCAGCAAGGGGGTTTTCAAACAGAGCCTGCATGATTGCGCCAGTAACAGCAAGAGAAGCACCGATAGTCACCACCGCGAGTAGACGAGGAAAACGAATTTGCCAAACAAATAATTGAGCTGCTTCGCTTGTCCACTGACTAGGCCCTAACCAAACCTCACCGACACTTAAAGCAACTATTGCCGTAATCACTAAACAGAAAGATAGGATGATAAGTAGTCGCAAATCTGCGAATTGTTGCTGTTTTTGTAGTTGCTGCAGGGCATTGTTCATCAAATGGAAAATGTCTGAATTAGGATTAGAGTCTCAAAGTATAGCTTTTTATGAATGTGATACCAACCCGCGGATTTTATGATGATAGATAAAGGGTGGAGCGGGAAAAAAATGCCGCACAATAGACCTAATTCATACGGCATTTTATTTCGTTAGCTAATTATAGATGACGCTATTTTGAAAAGCGTGGCTCTGGCACAAACCCATGTTTTTTTGCTGACCATGCGATAATAAAGCCGACCATCAGTACCAAAAACATAACTAATAGGAAAGACTGAACTCCCCATACATCAAGCAAAATGCCTCCAACTATACCCCCACCCGCAATTGCACTATTCCAAGCAACGACATTCATTGATAATGCAACATCAGCCCCGTCACCAGCAGTGTCTGCCAAAGCCGTTTGCAACAACGTTGCTGCACCACCGAATGTGCCCCCCCAAATTGCAACACCCAGATAGATAATTATCGGTATATCTGCAAATAGACTAAACACCGCAATAACCCCTCCAAATACCACTAAACTAACTAACACTGATACGCGTAAATAACTATCAACTAAGCGGCTAACCACTCCAATTCCTATCAGAGCAGCAATGCCAAATACCAATAATACGAGGTCAACATCGTTGAGTAAGCCCGCTAGCTCAACAAATGGTGCAATGTATGTATAGAGTAAATTATGAGCTAACATCCATGCAATCACAGTACACAACACAGGCTTAACGCCAGGAGTTCTTAATACATTTTTTAGTGAAATTTGTTGTTCTTTTGATTGGCCTGAGTAGTTAGGAACTTTTATGATAACCCAAATAATCAAAATCACGCTGAGTGCTGACATAACCCCGAATGCACTTCGCCATCCAACCAAACCACCAAGCCATGCCCCCAAAGGCACACCTAATGAAAGTGCAATGGGTGTTCCAATCATCGCTATCGCCATTGCTTTTCCTTGTTGATGAGGCTGAACCATACGACGGGCATAGCCTGCTAACAAACTCCATGCAAGTCCGGCAGATACACCAGCAAAGAAACGAGCTACCAACGTTAACCAATAGAATGAAGAAAGTGCTGTCAGCGTATTAAAAAGTAAAAAACCCACTATTGTGCATAATAATACTGTACGCCGACGCCAACTTTGAGTTGCAATGGTCAACGGAATAGCGGCAATTAACGAGCCTAATGCGTATACGGTTATTGTTTGACCTGCAAAAGAAGATTCAACATTTAAACTCGATGATATTTGGAATAATAAACCTGCAGGCAAAGTTTCTGTAACGATACAAATAAAGCCCGTCATTGCAAGTGCGAGTAATGCCGATATAGGTAGTGGTACGTTGTTCTTACTTTTTAAATTTTGATTCAAAATAACCCTCTCTTTCCTAAATCCTGTGATATCGAACGACCCACTGATATATATGTATCAATCGATATGTATATAGTAAAAAAAAATGGCCATTTGGCCGTCGATAAAAATTAATCTATAAAATATAGCTAAACGGTGATCGGTACAGAATGATATATATAACGATCGTTACAAATGTAAGTCAGCGTCCATTCATTGTCAATCAGTTATATATCGATTAGTATATAAGTTTACTTCTAGGAGGATATTATGGCGCAAATGGGTAGACCTCGTACCTTTGATCGCGATGCTGCGATTTCTCAAGCACTGAATCTATTCTGGGAACAAGGCTATGAGTCAACAACACTATCCCAACTAAAAGCAGCAATTGGTAGTGGTATTTCTTCACCCAGCTTTTATGCTGCTTTCGGTTCGAAAGAAGCCTTATATAAAGAGTGTATTGAACTGTATTTAACAACTTATGCCAAGGTAACTGAATGCCTATGGGATACACAATTATTACCCCGAGACGCATTAGAACAAGCGATGACTCGTTCAGCAATAATGCAATGCGAAGAAAACCATCCCAAAGGTTGCATGGTAGGTTTAGGCGTAATGAGTGCGCCGTCTGCGGAGTTTTCTAACCTTGTTGTACCGCTAACACGTTCACGTGAGCGTACCCATGCGGGTATCAAATATTGTATTGAAAGAGCGATTGCTTTAGGTCAACTTAAACCTGATATCGATATTAGTGCACTAAGTACCGTTTTTTATAGTTTTCAAATAGGACTTTCAACATTGGCTAGAGATGGTATGCAGATTGGCTCAATGAAGGATGCTATCGCCCAACTCATGCAAATTTGGGATAATCTAACAATTTAATATTGCTACTTAAGCATACTCAGCAATCAATGAGTAAAAATGCGTAAAATCTAACTTATTTGTCGTATTATGCGAAATGAAAGCTTTCCTCAGGTCTCAATGAAAAAAACATCTTATTTTTTACTTTACTCATAAAATAAAAGACCGCCTAAGCGGTCTTTTATCAGCAATGCAAGTCTGCAATTACTCTTTCGGTGTCGCTTTTTCAACCCGGCTTTTTAATTTTTGGCCTGGGCGAAATGTAACAACACGACGTGCAGTAATTGGAATATCTTCTCCAGTTTTTGGATTACGTCCGGGACGTTGATTTTTATCACGTAAATCAAAGTTACCGAATCCAGATAATTTTACTTGCTCGCCATTTTCTAAAGAGTGACGAACTTCTTCAAAGAAGATTTCCACAAGGTCTTTAGCATCACGTTTGCTAACACCCAGTTTTTCAAACAAATTTTCTGACATTTCAGCTTTAGTAAGCGCCATAGGTTTAGTCCCTCAAAGAGGCTTGGAATCGCTGTTTTAAGGCAGCAACACACAGATCAACGGTCGCGGTTATCTCTTCTTCTTCCATGGTACGAGCTGTATCTTGGAAGACGAGACTGATAGCGAGACTCTTATAACCATCTGCTATTCCTTCACCACAATACACATCAAACAAGTTTATGCCAACTATATGATTTATGCCAACTTTTTTACACTCTGCCAGAACATCTGCAGCGGCAACATCATCCGGCACGACAACAGCGATGTCACGGCGGTTCGATGGATAGCGTGAAATCGCCTTAGCATCAGGGATAGCACGGTCAGCTATCGCATTACAACGAACCTCGAATACAACGGTACGACCATTTAAATCGAGTTGACGTTCTAATTCTGGATGAACAACACCAATAATACCAATATGTTCATTACCCAGATAAATCCCAGCACTTTGCCCAGGATGTAATGCTGGGTGCGCTTCAGGTCTAAATGTAATTTGATTCAGTTTTCCAGTCAATTCCAAAACAGCTTCTAGATCACCTTTTAAATCAAAGAAGTCCACAATTTGCTTATCTAATGACCAATGTTCTTCAAAACGGTTCCCTGCAATCACGCCAGCCAACATAGTTTCCTGACGTATTTGATATTCTGAATGAATATCAGGAACAAAGCGCAGACCTGTCTCAAATAAACGAATTCTATTTTGTTGACGATTCTGATTATAGACTACCGTGGTTAACAACCCTGTAAGCAGTGATAAACGCATTGCTGACATATCCGCAGAAATTGGATTCGGTAATACTAAAACTTCTTGTTCAGGATGAATCAACGCTTGCACTTTCGGGTCAACAAAGCTGTAGGTAATGACTTCTTGGTAACCACGGTCTACTAGCGTAGTTTTTACGCGTTTAATCGGTAGATTAGCTTCTTTGTGCTCGGTCATAATTAAATCAGCACGCACAGGTACGTCTGGAATACTGTTATAACCATAAATACGAGCAACTTCTTCAACAAGATCTTCTTCGATTTGCATATCGAAACGCCAGCTTGGAGCAATAATATCCCAGCGACCTTCAGATACTGTGACTTTGCAGCCAAGGCGCGTCAAAATGTCAGTCACTAACTCATCAGTAATCACATGTCCAATCAATCGATTGAGTTTATTGCGTGTTAATCTGATATTTGCCGCTTTTGGTAGATGTTCAGCACTAGTGGCATCAATAATCTCACCAACGTCTCCACCACAGATATCAAGGATCAGCTGTGTAGCACGCTCAATCGCTTTGAATTGCAATTCTGAATCCACACCACGCTCATAGCGATGAGATGCATCAGTGTGTAACCCATAGTTACGAGCACGGCCTGCAATGGATAACGGGTTGAAGAAAGCACATTCTAGAAGAATGTTTTTCGTTTCAGTGTTGACACCAGAATGCTCACCACCAAAAACACCGGCGATACCCAGCGCTTTTTGCTCATCGGCGATGACTAAAGTATCCGGCTTAAGTGTCGCTTCATTGCCATTGAGCAGAACCAATTTCTCATCTTGTTTTGCCATACGAACGACGATAGCGCCATTCAAGCGATCAAGGTCATAAGCATGCTGAGGTTGACCTAACTCGAGTAATACATAGTTAGTAATATCAACAATGGCATCGATTGAACGCACACCACCACGACGCAGTTTTTCTTTCATCCACATTGGCGTTGGTGCGGATACATCAATATTTTTGATAACACGACCAAGGAACCGTGGACACGCCTCAGGCGCTTCAACACGGATAGGGAATGTATCTGTTATCGTTGCTTTAACGGCGTCAATCACAGGCTCATTCAATTCTTGTTTATTGATAACCGCAACATCACGAGCGACACCAATAATACTTAAGCAGTCAGCACGATTTGGCGTGATACTAATTTCAATGACGCTATCATCGAATTTTAAATATTCACGTAAATCTGTGCCAATCGGAGCATCGAGTGGCAATTCAATGATGCCACTGTGATCATCAGAAATACCCAGCTCAGAGAATGAGCACAACATACCTTCTGAAGGCTCACCGCGTAATTTTGCTGCTTTAATTTTGAAGTCACCGGGTAATACAGCACCGATAGTCGCAACAGCGACTTTTAAGCCCTGACGACAATTTGGTGCACCGCAAACGATATCTAATAAACGATCGCCACCGACGTTGACTTTTGTCACACGCAACTTATCTGCGTTAGGATGCTGCCCACATTCGACAACTTCACCAACAACAACACCATTAAATTGCCCTGCGACAGGTTCAACACCATCAACTTCCAAACCGGCCATCGTGATTTGATCGGATAATGCTTCACTGCTAATGGCCGGATTCACCCATTCGCGTAACCAGAGTTCACTGAATTTCATGAGAAAGTCCCGCCTTATTTAAACTGTTTGAGGAAACGAAGATCATTTTCGAAAAATGCGCGCAAGTCAGAAACACCGTAGCGCAGCATTGTCAGGCGCTCCATTCCCATTCCGAATGCAAAACCAGAATAAACTTCTGGATCGATACCTACATTACGCAGAACATTCGGATGTACCATACCGCAACCTAACACTTCTAACCATTTGCCATTTTTATCCATAACATCAACTTCAGCAGAAGGCTCTGTAAATGGGAAATAAGATGGACGGAAACGGACTTCAACTTCTTCTTCAAAAAAGTTATTCAAGAAGTCATGCAAAGTGCCCTTAAGGTTTGTAAAGCTGATATCTTTATCAACAATTAAACCTTCAGTCTGGTGGAACATTGGGGTATGCGTTTGGTCGTAATCATTACGATATACACGGCCTGGCGCTATAATGCGGATCGGCGGTTGTTGCCCATTCATTGTTCTAATTTGCACACCAGAAGTTTGGGTACGGAGTAAACGTTTAGCATCAAACCAGAATGTATCGTGATCAGCACGCGCAGGATGATGAGCTGGAATGTTTAATGCGTCGAAATTATGATAGTCATCTTCGATTTCAGGGCCAGTTTCAACGCTAAATCCTAACTCACCAAAAAATTCTTCAATTCGCTGAATAGTACGAGTAACTGGATGTAATCCACCATTTTCCATGCGGCGTCCCGGTAATGAGACATCGATTTTCTCGGATGCTAAGCGTGCATTCAGTATGTCAGCCTGCATGGCATCTTTTCGAGTATTCAGTGCATCTTGAACTTGTACCTTAGCTTCATTTATCACAGCGCCGGCAGCTGGACGTTCATCAGCTGGCAGATCACGCAACGTTTTCATCTGTAGTGTGAAGTGGCCGCTTTTGCCTAAAAATTCAACACGCACTGACTCTAACGTAGCAACATCTTGGGCCTGTTCAATGGCTGCTTTTGCCTGTGCAACCAACTCAGCGAGATGTGGCATTGTTTCCCCTTTAAGACCATCCGGTCGTTTTACTAGTTATTCATCGATTTGTTAAGTTCTCACTTGCCATTTCTTTAATGGATAAGCACTTACCTGATTTTACTGTATTTTTTCAACAATCAAAAATAAAAAAGCCTCCATTCGGAGGCTTTAGCGTAACTTTTCGTTTATTTTCTTACGCACAAAAGCCCCGATACTCAGGTGCTAAAGTAAAAGAAGAAACGGAAAGTAACGATTTGCATGTGATTAGTTCGCTAAATAATGTGTATTTTTAAGTAGTAACATAAAAAACTCTAAATGAAAAGAGGAAGTTACCTTCCTCTTTTCAAGCAAACACTTAGGCTAAAGCGCCTTTTGCTTTTTCAACTAAAGCAGAGAATGCTGTTTTGTCGAATACAGCGATGTCTGCCAGAATCTTACGGTCGATTTCAATTGAAGCTTTTTTCAAGCCATTGATGAAACGACTATAAGACAGACCGTTCTGACGAGCCGCTGCGTTAATACGCGCGATCCACAGTTGACGGAACTGACGTTTACGCTGACGGCGGTCACGGTAAGCATATTGACCTGCTTTGATTACCGCTTGAAATGCTACGCGGTAAACACGTGAACGTGCACCATAGTAACCTTTCGCCTGTTTCAGAATCTTCTTGTGACGTGCACGTGCCACTACACCACGTTTTACGCGAGCCATAGCTATCTCCTATCGTCTTTTATCTTAATTAACCAATGTTTACTTATGCGTATGGCAGGCAAGCAATTACCAGACCCAGATCGCCCTTAGATACCATTCCTTTCGGACGCAAATGGCGCTTACGCTTAGTAGATTTTTTGGTCAAAATGTGACGAAGGTTTGCATGCTTGCGCTTAAAGCCACCGCCTGCAGTTTTTTTAAAGCGCTTTGCTGCGCCACGTACAGTTTTAATCTTAGGCATTTCTTTAATTTCCAACTTCGCATTGTGATTAACTACGAATTAACTAGGCGAATAGCTTCCATATTTCTACAAAAGTTACTACTTGATGGCCTAATTATTTCTTCTTAGATGCCAGTACCATGATCATTTGACGCCCTTCAATTCTTGAAGGAAATGATTCAACAACGACCAGCTCTTCTAGATCAGACTTAATGCGGTTAAGCATTTCCATACCGATCTGTTGGTGAGCCATTTCACGACCACGAAAACGTAGTGTTACTTTAACTTTATCACCATCTTCTATGAAGCGTATCAGGTTGCGTAGTTTGACCTGATAATCACCTTCATCTGTACCAGGACGGAATTTAATTTCCTTCACCTGAACAATTTTTTGCTTCTTCTTCTGTTCTTTTTGAGACTTGCTCTTCTCATAAAGGAATTTGCCGTAATCCATAATACGACAAACTGGCGGTTCGGCATTTGGGCTGATTTCTACAAGGTCTACACCTGCTTCTTCTGCTTTTTCAAGCGCCTCACGAAAGCTCATAATGCCAAGCTGTTCGCCGTCTAAACCGGTTAAACGGACTTCAGTCACACGGATTTCATCGTTGATACGATTAGGACGCGCTGTTGGGATTCTTTTTCCGCCTTTAATACTTTATTCCTCCAACTGGATAAAGAGATTTGCTAACTTCTCTAAAGCACACATTCTGATAATCATTGAGTTAATACATTTAATGTATTGATTATCAAAACGCAATATTATTCATTTGCCTATATCAGACTTTATTACCACAGCGTAATATAGTGATTCGACCGCGGATTTTAATGCTTATTGCTCGATTACTCAAGCAGATAATCACATTTTTCGCATTAATCTATGTCTTTTCCTGTTAGCAAAGACACTCAGTACAAGTATGGCATAGGCAATTAAACATTAAAAACCATAGATTTCACCAATAGATATGAAAAAAATAGCACCCACGATTATTATGAGTGCTATTTATTATGGTTTAATTATTTTTTCTTCGGTGCCAAGATCATGATCATCTGGCGACCTTCAATTCTTGAAGGGAACGATTCTACTGACGCCAGTTCATCCAGATCGGCTTTAATACGATTAAGCACTTCAAGACCGATCTGCTGATGAGCCATTTCACGACCACGAAAACGCAGCGTAACCTTGGCTTTGTCACCATCTTCCAAAAAGCGAATCAGACTACGCAATTTAACTTGGTAGTCACCTTCATCTGTTCCAGGACGGAATTTAATTTCCTTCACTTGAACAACTTTTTGTTTTTTCTTCTGCTCTTTCTGAGATTTACTCTTCTCATAAAGATACCTGCCGTAGTCCATAATCCGGCAAACAGGTGGCTCAGCATTAGGGCTAATCTCAACTAAGTCAACACCAGCCTCTTCCGCTTTAGCGAGTCCTTCACGAACACTCATGACACCGAGTGGCTCACCTTCTAAACCTGTGACACGAATTTCAGTTGCACGGATTTCGTCGTTAATACGATTTGGACGTGCTGCTGGGAGTTTTTTTCCGCCTTTAATACCTTATTCCTCCATCTGATTAAGCTGACGACTGCGAATCTCTTCTAGCAGTTTATTCGTATATTCAGTGACATCAAGGCTGCCTAAGTCTTTACCACGACGGGTGCGTACAGAGACTTTACCTGATTCAACTTCTTTATCACCACAAACTAGCATGTAAGGAACACGACGCAGAGTGTGTTCACGGATCTTAAAGCCGATTTTCTCGTTACGTAAGTCCGCTTTCGCTCGAATGCCAACACTTTGTAATTTACTCACTAATTCTTGAACATAATCTGCTTGAGCATCTGTAATGTTCATTACTACAACTTGTTGTGGTGCCAACCATGTCGGGAAGAACCCTGCATATTCTTCTGTCAAAATACCGATGAAGCGCTCTAGAGATCCTAAAACGGCACGGTGGATCATGACAGGGACAATACGCTCATTGTTTTCACCAACATATGAGGCATTGAGGCGACCAGGCAAGAAAAAGTCTAATTGTACAGTACCGCATTGCCATGCACGATCTAAACAATCATACAGGGTAAATTCAATCTTAGGACCATAAAATGCCCCTTCGCCCGGCTGGTATTCAAATTCAATACCTAGATCTTTTAACGCCTGAGCTAAATCAGCTTCTGCTGTATCCCACATATCATCAGTACCGATACGTTTCTCAGGACGCGTAGACAATTTAACAACAATTTTTTCGAATCCAAAAGTTGCATACACATCATAAATCATTTTGATACAGTTGGTGACTTCACTCAAGATTTGTTCTTCAGTACAGAAGATGTGTGCATCATCTTGTGTAAAACCGCGCACGCGCATCAAACCATGCAAGGCACCTGACGGTTCATTACGATGGCAACTACCAAATTCTGCCATACGAAGTGGCAAGTCACGATAAGATTTCAAACCTTGGTTAAAAATTTGAACATGGCCTGGGCAGTTCATCGGCTTGACGCAATACTCACGGTTTTCAGAAGAGGTCGTGAACATAGCGTCTTTATAGTTTTCCCAGTGCCCTGTTTTTTCCCACAGAACGCGATCCATCATGAATGGGCCTTTCACTTCTTGGTAGTGATAAGACTTCAATTTTGTGCGTACAAACGTTTCTAATTCACGGAAAATTGTCCAGCCGTCATTATGCCAGAACGCCATACCTGGCGCTTCTTCTTGCATATGGTATAAGTCTAGCTGCTTACCAATTTTACGATGGTCACGCTTAGCCGCCTCTTCGAGACGCAGCAGATAAGCACTAAGCTGTTTTTTGTCGGCCCATGCAGTACCGTAAATACGTTGCAACATTTTATTATCGCTGTTGCCACGCCAGTATGCACCGGCAATTTTCTGCAACTTGAAGTGGTGGCAGAAACGCATATTAGGCACGTGTGGGCCACGACACATGTCAACATATTCTTCGTGATGATATAGACCAGGATGGTCGTCTTGGCTGATATTCTGATCAAGAATTTCAACTTTATAGTCTTCACCACGTGCAACAAACGTTTCACGTGCTTCAGCCCAAGAGACACGTTTTTTAATCACGTCATAATCTGTTTTGGCAAGCTCTTGCATACGCTTTTCTAGCTTTTCCAAATCTTCCTGGGTCAGCGTATGGTCAAGATCGACATCATAGTAAAAACCATTATCGATGACTGGGCCAATTGCCATTTTGGTATTTGGCCACAGTTGCTTGATTGCATGACCTAACAAGTGAGCACAAGAGTGACGAATGATTTCAAGACCATCGTCATCTTTACTTGTAATGATGGATAAATTCGCATCATTTTCGATGAGTTCACAGGCATCAACTAACTCACCATTTACACGACCCGCAATACACGCTTTTGCGAGGCCCGCTCCGATATCACGAGCTACATCCATCACAGAAACGGCATGGTCGAACTGACGCTGACTTCCATCAGGAAGAGTAATAACAGGCATTAATAAATCCTTATCGGCAGTGGTGACCCACACGCAAGATCACTTGCTTGATTATTCTTAAGTTATAAAACAATACGTTATGGTCGATTTCTCGCTTCACAATGCGAAATAGGCACACAGTTATGTACACAAACCTTAAAACGACTATGCACATCGACAACAACTCAATGACAATAATAACACAGACATATTTTATGGCGATAGGTCAAGATAGGTTATTAAGCCCACTAATCCAATGATAATAACTAACTCAAATAATTTATCTCTACTTTCGCAAGTACTAAATTGCATTCCGAAAATACTAATAAGGTGAGTGTTTGGAGCTATAGGCTTAATCTAGATATGTCATCAACGATAACGTCAAAATAAATAACTATTTACTTGTAATTATTATCTTTTCACAAAAATACATTCATTTCAGTCTTCGTTAACTTTTATCGCCCTTTCCCTTTAAATAATCTTAATGTTGAACCTAAACACACTCAGATTATTCTAGACGGTATATTTCTTATTACATTAATTTAAATGTTCATTTTTAGATTGGTTGATTCGCATTTTATGTAAATATCTTTTTATGATTAATGTCATATTGGCGACATATAATAATAACTAGTCTCAATCCGACGTTCCCCAGCACTTCCCCATTATTCGCAGGGTGCTGGCCTTTTTTCATTTTTTATCTTCCATGATATTCAAACTGGCTTCAATGTGAACGAAAACATAAATATACTGTTAATATATTCATGTTAGCGGCTGCGTCGCGACAACGGTTAATTTAACGGATAAAATAACAACTTGAACGAAACCCATATTAGTTAAGCTTAGTTAAATAAATTTATTATAGGTTTGTGGACTAGGGTATTAATAAATAAATTTCAGGGTGATTTTCTCTTTTCTCTATAACCAGCGCCGAGTTTGTTGGCTATAACGCGTCCACTCATCTTGAAAGTGTTTCGATAAAAATTTTTCTTCTTGTGGGATGGTATAGAGATCAGTGATTAACCAAAAAACGAGTCCTGAAACCAAAAAATAGGGAGAATGAGTGAATAGTGCAAAGCTCACACTCATAGAAGTAAAGGCAAGGTATAACGGGTTACGCGATAAACGAAATGGCCCTTGAGTAATAAGAGATGTTGCTTGGATCATTGGGTTGGGAGAGGTTTTATGACGAATAAAATAAAATAAGCTCGTCGCTATCCAACTAACGCTTTCTAGGGCAACTAAAATCGCGAGGATACCTACCCAACCGGAAAAGCTCCATGAAAAGAGCCCTTTTATATGCAGTAGATAAGCTGCAATTCCATTTACAATAAGCCAGTGTAATAAAGGTAGTCTAAATATGCTCATCATGGAATCCTTTAAGTGACAAAGCGTATCTTGGGGCTGTTGACCTTTGCTGATTATTTTTACTGCATATATAGGTTAGATTAACAGTATGATTATCATATTGCGCATTAATCAGATTAAAAAACATCACTAAAACACTAAAGAAGAGCACCTTTTGGGTTCGATTAAAAGTGACATTTCGCTGTGTTAAGCAGTTCTTGCTATGCTATCTGGCCCATAAACCACTTACCTTGTTTCTTTTTATCTTAAGTAAACGTGTCTCATTTGAATGAAAATTGACTTTCTAAAATTAACAGCCATAGACTAACATAGTTTCATCACAGATGGGTTTGATTCATGGGCATCTTTTCCTAGCCTTTGTTAATCATCTACTAGAAGATATTGACGATTACTACGGCCGATTATTATGCCCTAAGAAAAATACACTTTTTAAGCCTTCTAATCGTGCATATTCTTGCTGACAAACTAATTTACGAACCTGATGTGGCATTTGATCAACCCGAGAACGGATTGAGCTTAGTTGTTCGTCCAAACCATTCATACCTTTAACACTCACCACATCTTGATTAGCTTTTAAGTAATCAGCAAATGTCTCCAAATTAGTTTCTAAGCTATCGCATGCATTATTGCTAAAATCCAAGCTGGGAATTAATGAGTTGATTGAATCAGGCAAGATTTGCGAAATACTGGGATATACAGTTTGCTTCCACTGCTGCGGAAAAACAATAAACAATACTGCTATTGCAATAACTATTAACATGAACAATGCAGTTAGCGTCGTCGTTAACTTATTCATTTACTACCCCAAGACTTACCTATTTGACTATCGCTAGAATAAATCATGGGGCGTAAAGCAACTTTTAAAATAAAAAATTGTTTGTAAAGAAAGCTCTACCAACATTAAGCTGGGAATAAAAACGAGTAAATTACGATGATATTGGGGGACTTAATTGCTTATAAAAGTATGTGGTACTTTCAAACTTATTCTCAGAATTACAGACATAATCGGGGATCTGACCAACCTCAATATAGCCTTGGTGACGATACAAATGCGAAGCTATATCACCTGTACGGATATCTAGAACTAATAACGTACGCTGATTGTCAAGTGCGACTTTTTCAGTATAAATAAGCAATTGCTTGGCAATTCCATGTTGACGAAAATCAGTATGCACCATTAACTTTTCAACCTCTGCACGATGACGACCATTCGCTTTTGGGCATAGCGACAGTTGGATCGCACCAGCCAATTTATCATCAATAAATTGTGCTAGCAGTAAACGTTTACCTTGCTGTAGGTCACTATCTACTTGTAGCCAATACAACTTTGCTTCATCTTGCACTAATGGAGCAAGAAATCCTATAGAGGCACCATTATTAACACTATCAATTAATAGCAGTTCAAATTGTAATTCACGCCCTTGAATGGTTGCTAAGATATCAATGGACATTGAGTGTTTCCTCTCTACATTACACATAATTAATGAAGCAAATGATTGCTACAATATTAAAAAAAGACTATTACGAGTAAAATACCATTCCGTCATAAGGTGCTGTCTGGCAGCTTTTTAAACGTTCTATCAGCGAGCCAACGTGAATTTCAAGTTTATGACCATCAGGGTCCAAAAAATAGAACGAATGACCTTCACTACGGTTGTCTTTCCACTGTTTAACCCCAGATTGTTTTAATTTTTCAACCATGGCCGAAAAGTTATCCTCTGTGACGGAAAATGCATAATGAGTATAGTCCGTCTCTTCAGGCATTGTAACTCTCCTCGTATGATCTAAAGAAAGACATACCCAGAGCGAACCACAGCTTAAATATGCCCCTTTAGTCCAATTCGCCTGTAATTTCATTCCCAATACCGAGTGATAAAAAAGTAAACTTTTTTGAATATCAGTGACAGCAAAAGTTAAGTGATTGAGCCCACCTATCATCAATATTACCTCTCAAACAACAGCGGCTAGGATTACGATAACAATCAAGTTCAAGATAGCAGAAATAGTGTGAAAGCACTTGCAACAGTATCTTGAATAAGTATTTATGTTTTCTTTTAATGAATTTACATAACCAATAAGTAAATAACATAATTAAGGGTATAACTTAAGCATATCGAAATTTTGACAACCTACTAATAGATGCCCTTTCCCTTTTTATGTTCCCCATAAAAAGGGTTTTTTTTGCCCTTAAAATTGAACGTTTTTAGCTCAGCTATATACGTTACTGTTATAAAACAATTAAATTAAGTTATTCACAATGGAATGTCGATGTTATCCACAGTTAATGTGTACAACTTTAATAATTATTTATGTCAATATTACTTATGCAAGTAATAATCACATTCTGCAGCTATATGGATATTGTTTAATCATTCACTTAATGTACAGATTTATAACAATATTTGTTATAATCAAAATTCGCCTTAACTTTTTATACCCAAAAATATTCGAGTTGTATATAAGCGCTAAGCGAGGCTATCTCTGAGGGCATGATCCACAATGTGACTCGGGCATAAGCTTTCCTCATGCAATTTCAACACTAACTTGAAGAATGATGGGTATCTACCCAATTAAGAGCTTAGTTTGCCTATTATGAATGACTTTTTAGGACTATTTCAGGCCGTCGGTATTGGATTGGTTTTATTGCTGCCTCTCGCTAACCCGCTGACAACGATAGCTGTTATGCTTAGTTTGTCTGGTAATATGACCAAAGAACAGCGGAATCATCAGTCGCTGCTAGCATCAATTTACGTTTTCTCTATCATGACTATTGCTTTTTATGCAGGGCAATTAGTGATGAATACCTTCGGTATTTCAATTCCTGGCTTACGTATTGCTGGCGGGTTAATTGTGGCATTTATTGGTTTTGGTATGCTTTTTCCAAGCAACGAGAACAATGATGATCCAAGTGCATTAACCCCCGATGATTCAACTATTTCTAAAAAACGCCAAAAATCACCTAATATTGCCTTCGTTCCTCTGGCAATGCCAAGTACCGCTGGCCCAGGAACAATTGCTATTATCATCAGTTCAACAGCGTCTTTACAAGGTGATGTTGGGTTTGCCCCTTGGATTTTAAAAGTTGCCCCAGTACTGACATTTTTTATTGTCAGTTTGATTGTCTGGATCGCTTTAAGAGGCGCGACTTCAATCATGAAATGGTTAGGTAATGGCGGGATTGATGCAATTTCTCGTGTGATGGGATTTTTATTAATTTGTATGGGAGTGCAGTTTGTGATCAACGGGATAGTTGAAATTGTTGCGCAACTCCCACAGCTTATTTCAGCACATCAATAATTCATCGCTAATGAATTATAGACGTTTTTAACTTTCCATAAATAACGCGGAGCTTGAGGCGCTGGGTGTTTAGTTTGAACGTGCTGATAAAATTCTTCAGGCGTCATCCTATTGATCATCGCAATAGCTCTGCCTTTATCACTATCGAATGTTCTCAATAAAGCGCCTGCTCCGTTGACATAAGCCACTACCGTCGCATAATACATTGTCTTAGGATGGCTAATACCCGCAAGCTGTTGTTCTTTTAAAATGCGGATATAGGTTGTGCCAATATCAATATTCGTTCTTGGATCTTTTAAATCACGAGTAGAAGGCTCACCTGTCTTTCCTTGATAACGATAGGCATCACGGCCAGCTGTTGAGGCCTTTATTTGCATCAACCCAATCGCATTCGATTTACTAACAACCTCAGGCCGAAAGTTAGATTCAACCTCAATAATAGCTCTAATCAAGATTTCATCGACATTATAGCGATTTGATGACTCGCGAATATATTCATCGAATGGAGTGCGAGCAAACGACATACTTTGCTGTGTTGTATTATTACTGTTTCCCAACATCCGCTGTGTTGAAACTTGTTTTTTTGGTCCGCTAGAGCAGCCCGCTAACAACAGAAATACCAATGCACCACTGATATTTTTTTTCACCGAGAATCCCTCTGCTAATAGAACTGACCGAAGAATAACTAATCATAAAAAAATTAAAATAATTTTTACTTAACTTTTACTTCAAGAAATGTTTAAGTCTAATAAAAAACAATCGTAATTATATTAAAATCACCTACTTTTTGTCTTGACTTTACCAAGTTGATAATGATAATTATTATCAATTGAATTATTAACTTTGTTTCAGTTCAATTGAAAACAATACAACTAATAAAAAATCCACTAAGCCAATGATGTCAGGGTACGTAAAATGAAAAAGAAATTATCACTGCTTTCTAAACCGCTACTTTCTATCTTATTTGCTTTATCAGCAATTCTACTCATTAATCAACCCGCATTGGCTAAAAAGTTTAAGGTCGTCACAACTTTTACCATTATTCAAGATATCGCACAAAATGTAGCAGGTGATGCGGCGATTGTGGAATCGATTACCAAGCCTGGTGCTGAAATTCATGGTTATCAACCAACCCCGAAAGATATCATGAAAGCTTATGATGCTGATTTGATCTTATGGAATGGTATGAACCTTGAGGTCTGGTTTCAACGCTTTTTCGAAAATTTTAAAGATGTCCCGGCTGTAATCGTCACAGAAGGCATTGAACCCATGCCAATTCGTGAAGGCGAGTATGAAGGTCATCCAAATCCGCATGCGTGGATGTCACCCGCGAACGCAAAAATTTATATTGAAAATATCCGTCAAGCTCTGGTGAAATATGATCCAGATAATGCCGAAACTTATAACAAAAATGCAAAAGAATATGCAGAAAAAATCGCTAAACTGGATGCACCACTTCGCGAGCGTCTTAACAGGATCCCAGAAAATAAGCGCTGGTTAGTTTCAAGCGAAGGCGCCTTTAGTTATTTAACAAAAGATTATGGGTTCAAAGAAGTTTACCTCTGGCCAATTAATGCTGAAGAACAAGGTTCGCCACAACAAGTTAAGAAAGTCATTGATACTGTACGTGAATACAAGATCCCTGTTGTCTTCAGTGAAAGTACAATTTCAGATAAGCCAGCGCGTCAAGTGAGTAAAGAAACGGGTGCAAAATATGGCGGTATGCTCTATGTTGACTCACTATCAACGCCTGATGGCCCAGTACCGACTTATATCGACCTGTTAAACACCACTGTAGATACCATAGCGAAAGGATTTGGCCAGTAAAATGAGTACCTCAAACCGCTTCGAACGTCCTAATTTGATTGTTGATGACGCCACCGTCACTTACAACAACGGCCATACTGCAATTTATGATGCTAGTTTTAATATTACTGGTGGATCAATTTGTGCTCTGGTTGGTGTCAATGGTAGCGGAAAATCAACACTGTTTAAAACTGTGATGGGGCTTGTTACCCCTTCATCCGGCCATGTCACGTTGAATGGTGAGCCTATCAAGGCTGCGTTAAAAGAAAATGTCATCGCTTACGTTCCCCAAACAGAGGAAGTAGATTGGAATTTCCCAGTACTTGTCTCTGATGTGGTGATGATGGGTCGATACGGTAAAATGGGTTTTTTTCGTATCCCCAAAAGTGAAGATAAAGAGGCTGTAAAACGTGCATTAGAGCGCGTAGATTTAGCAGGTCTTGAACATCGTCAAATTGGTGAACTTTCTGGTGGACAGAAAAAACGCGTATTCTTGGCTCGTGCACTTGCTCAACAAGGTAAAGTGTTGTTACTCGATGAGCCATTTACAGGGGTCGACGTCAAAACAGAAAATGCCATTATTGACTTGCTTCGTAGCTTGCGTGATGAGGGCCATCTTATATTAGTCTCAACACATAACTTAGGTAGTGTGCCAGAGTTCTGTGATCAAGTTATATTGATCAACCGTACAGTCCTTGCGAGTGGCCCAACAGAAACAACCTTCACCCAAAAGAATTTGCAAATGGCCTTTGGGGGTGTATTACGTCATATCAACCTTTCTGGTCAAGAACTTCATGATGATGATGACCCACGTTCTATCACTGTTATTACTGATGATGAAAGGGCCGCGGTCTTCTATGGCCACGACCATGATGCTCCGGTTAGAAAAAACCAACCTAAGGATTCAGAATGATCGAGTTGTTACTTCAGCCCTTTGAGTACAACTATATGGTTAAGGCCATCTGGGTAAGTGCAATTGTTGGCGCTGTCTGTGCTTTTCTTTCTGCTTACTTGATGCTTAAAGGCTGGTCTTTAATGGGGGATGCCCTTTCCCATTCTGTTGTTCCCGGTGTCGCTGGTGCTTATGCATTAGGCTTACCTTACGCTGCTGGTGCCTTTTTTACGGGGATCCTTGCAGCTCTAGCCATGACATTTATTAAGCATATTACTCGGTTACGTGAAGATGCTGTTATTGGTTTTATTTTTTCAACCTTCTTTGCTGTCGGCCTGTTGATTGTCTCATTGAACCCAACCTCAGTGAACGTTCAAACAATCATATTTGGTAATATTTTAGGTATAGCAGACTCTGACGTATTACAAGTTGAAATTATTATTGCCGTTTCATTCATCGTATTGCTCGCCTTGTGGAAAGATCTTCTCGCGGTATTTTTTGATGAAAACCATGCCCGTTCTATTGGCTTAAATCCACTGCGCTTAAAGATCATTTTCTTTACTTTATTAAGTGCCTGTACCGTTGCAGCATTACAAACTGTTGGAGCAATCCTTGTTATTGCCATGGTTGTTACACCCGGTGCTACCGCTTATTTGCTGACAGACCAATTCAAGCGGCTCGTCATTATTGCCGTGATTATTGGCACTGCAACTAGTGCAATCGGGGCTTATGCGAGTTACTTCCTTAACGGCGCAACAGGCGGTCTAATTGTGACCTTGCAAACTGTTATTTTCTTGTTAGCGTTCTTCTTCGCTCCAAAGCACGGTATTTTTGCTTCACGGCGTAAAGCAAAACGTGAGGTAGAGAATCTACATAAAATAAAACAGCAAGGAGCCTCTAATGAGTGATTTTATCGACTTGCTAACAGCACCTTTTATTTTCCCTTTTATGCAAAAAGCTATTATGACGGCGATTGTGACCGGTGCGGTATGCGCTATTCTGTCATGCTTTTTAGTCTTAAAAGGCTGGTCATTGATGGGTGATGCTATTTCACATGCGGTATTACCAGGGATTGTCATTGCTTCAGTTGCAGGTATTCCACTTGCAATTGGCGCATTTATTTCAGGTCTTTTCTGTGCATTTGCTACGGGGTATTTGAAAGAAAATAGTCGGATCAAAGAAGATACCGTAATGGGAATTGTTTTTTCTGGTATGTTTGCTGTTGGGTTGGTAATGTTTGCCAAAATTGATACCGAACAACATCTGACCCATATTTTATTTGGTGATATTCTTGGTATTACGGATGCTGAATTTAAGCAAAACCTATGGTTTGCAGGTATTACAATTGCCATTATCCTAGTCAAACGTAAAGATTTTATGCTGTATTGTTTTGACCCTAATCAAGCTCGCGTGATTGGTCTGCCTGTTAAGTTTATTCATTATGGTTTGTTATCATTGCTCGCCTTAACTATCGTCGCATCACTGCAAGCGGTGGGAATTATTTTAGTTATTGCTATGCTAATCTCCCCGGGTATTATTGCGTTTATACTTTGCCGAAGTTTTGGATGGATGCTGGTCGTTGCCGTCATTGCATCTGTCACCTCCAGTGTGATTGGAACCATTATCAGTTTCCATATTGACGGTGCGACTGGTCCTTGTATCGTGATTACACAAGCGGTCTATTTTGTTATCGCCCTACTGTATAGCAAAATGATATTAGCGCGTAAAAAAGCAAAATTATCGTCAGAAAAAATGCAAACAGTTTGAGATAGTCAAAAAAATCGTTAAATTAAAAAACTGAGTACGATAACTATCGACTCAGTTTTTTAATTAAAAGATAGTGAGGTTGCTTACATTAAAAAAACCGCCCTCAGAACGTAAGGACGGTGACTTTGCCACTGAATTAGCTGGCAATATCTACTTTCTCAAGTAACACCGGAATATTTTTATACGCTGGTATCCCACTTTGCGGGTCAAAGTTATCTAGTGCAATGAGATTATTCGCTTCTGGAAAATATGTTGCTACACAGCGATCGGCCATATCATAAATAACAACCTTTAAATGGTTTAATCGGCGGTGTGTGCGTTTTTGTTGATTATCAAGCGCAATAATATTCACTCTATCACCTGCGATCAATTTTTGTTTCTTGGCTTGAGCCTCGCTGATAAATATCACATCACGCTGACCAAAAACACCTCGGTAGCGATCATTTAAACCATAAATAGTCGTATTGTATTGATCATGGCTACGCACTGTTGTCAGTATTAACTCGCTGTTCACTGCTGATTGTGGATCTTCAATAACACCTTGTGTCGTCATGAAATTCGCTTTCCCTGACGAAGTCAGCCATTGACGCTCTGCCGCCGCATTTGTTAGATGGAATCCACCTGGAACACGAATTCGCGCATTATAATCATCGAATCCCGATAAAACGGCTTCCATTGCATCACGAATTTTATCGTAGTCATCGATAAACTCATCCCACTCAACTTGAGTTTCAGGTAATGTAGCTTTAGCCATCCCAGCCACAATGGCGCATTCAGATTTTAGATGTGGACTCGCAGGCTTTAATTTCCCTTGTGAGGCATGCACCATCGACATAGAATCTTCAACAGTGATACTTTGCGGACCACTTTTTTGAATATCCTGCTCTGTACGCCCTAGGACAGGAAATAAAAACGTATTTTTGGCGGTTAATAGGTGAGAACGATTAAGTTTAGTTCCTGCATGTACAGCTAAATCCAACTTTTTCATTCCGCTATAGCATGCATCTTGGTCAGGCATTGCAACAGCAAGGTTTCCTCCCATACAAATTAATGCACGGGCAGTGCCGTTAGAAATAGCTTGCATGCTAGCAACCGCGGCATGACCAAACTCGGTCGGTGGCTTAAAACCAAAACGTTTTTCAATCTTATCCAGGAATATCTTACTCGGCTTTTCAGTAATACCCACCGTACGGTCACCTTGCACATTCGAATGACCACGTAGAGGGCAAATACCGGCACCCTCTCGCCCAATATTTCCTTTTAATAGCAGTAAATTCACCAGTTGTTGGATATTTTGCGTTCCATGCTGGTGCTGAGTAATCCCCATTCCATAACAAATGATGGTATTTTTTGCATCGATATACAATTGTGCTATTTGTTCAATGTCACCTTTCGATAAACCACTTATATGTAAAATACTTTCCCAGCTGGTTGCCAATATATCCTGCTTGACTGACTCAAACCCGACGGTATGCATTTGAATAAAATCATTATCCAAGATAGGTGCTTTACCTTGTGCAATCGCTGCATCATTCTGTTCAAGGACAACACGCATCACCCCTTTTATTAAAGCCGTATCACCACCAACACGTACTTTATAATAATGTTGTGCTAACGGTGTTGATTCAAAGGCCAACATCTCAATGGGATCTTGTGGATAAGTAAATCGCTCTAGACCCCGCTCTTTTAATGGGTTGATAGCGATAATTTTTGCCCCGCGTTTTGACACTTCACGCAACGAGCTCAGCATTCTGGGATGATTAGTGCCTGGATTATGACCAATGCACATCACCAAATCTGCTTTATCAAAATCCTCCAGTAATACGGTTCCTTTTCCGACACCAATTGAAGCTGCAAGTCCTACACTTGTCGGCTCATGACACATATTAGAACAATCAGGGAAATTATTTGTGCCATATTCACGTGCAAATAGTTGATATAAGAATGCTGCTTCGTTTGATGTTCTACCTGATGTATAAAATTCTACTAAATTCGGATCTGGATAACTTGTTAAGTGTTGACCAATTTGTATAAAAGCATCGTCCCATTCAATAACTTCATAATGGTCAGTTTGTGCGTTATATTTTAACGGATGTGTTAAACGACCTTCATTCTCTAAGTCATAATCATCCCAAGTTAATAATTCAGTGACTGAGTGTTTAGCAAAAAAATCTGGTGTTGTCTTTTTAGATGTTGCTTCCCATGACATTGCTTTAGCACCATTTTCACAGACATCAAATGATGCAGTATGCTTAGGATCAGGCCACGCACAGCCTGGACAATCAAAACCTTGGGGCTTATTCATTTCAAACATGGCGATAACATCATGACCTATTTCCATTTGACCACGAATGGCTTCTGCTACCGCTTTTAATGCGCCCCAGCCTCCGGCAGGCCCCGTGTAATTTTCAATTTTCTTTTTCATTTTCATTTTCATTTCTATTGCTCTTATCTAATTTAAATATGACAAAAAAATAAATATCAAATAAATACAATCTAATTATGAATTAAAATAGTTTTACTATATTCATTAATAAATATAGCAAAGAATCTTTATGCTAAAAAATTTATTTTTTATTACTTTATATCTCGATTGTGATTTTCATTTATTTAATCTTTAAGTGATGAAATAGAAACAAAGTGTCATCTTAATAACAACATTCATAGCTGTCTTGCTCAAAATTTTCTGAGTGTTGACTATGGTTTTTATCATCTTAACTTGGTTATGGCTAATTCCTATTTAATAAGTTGAAAAGATACGTTCATAATCGATTATCAATGGTTGATTTAGTGATAGGCTCTTCTTTTTAAATAATTATCGCTGTTCATTCTCAAACTGTCGCTATAGTATTGTATTAGTGAAGACCAAAGCAAAGCGAGGTGAGTCATGTGGCAGGTAATGTATCGTTTATTAAATGAACACTTTGGTGAGGCAGAACTCCATAATAAAGAAATACTTTCTGGAGGAGACATTCATCATACGATGAAAGTCGACTATGGTGAGCATACAGTATTCGTCAAACAGAACCTTCGTGAGTTTTTACCTTTATTTAAACAAGAAGCTGAACAACTTGAGATGATTGCCAAAAGCAACACTATCACTGTGCCAAAAGTATATGGTGTGGGCAGCAACAAACATCATAGTTTTCTTCTTCTAGAATACTTTCCTTTGAAAAACTTTGATTCCACCAATGCGTGGCGCTTTGGTCAACAATTAGCTCAATTGCATCAATGGGAAGAACAACCTAGTTACGGTTTCGACTTTGATACTATGCTAGGTACCATCACTCAGCCTAATGCTTGGGAAAAACGTTGGAATTCTTTTTTTGCTGAAAAACGAATTGGTTTACAATTACAGCTCGCTGCAGAAAAAGGAATGGTTTTTGGGGATATCCAATACATTGTAGATACCATCAAAGAACGACTTGCTGGGCATCAACCACAGCCTTCATTGCTACATGGGGATTTATGGCCTGCTAATTGCGCGATGACTCTTGAGCAAAATGGCCTGTTGTATGACCCCGCTTGCTATTGGGGTGATCGCGAATGTGATATCGCAATGCTACCATTGTACCACCAGCTCCCTATTCAAATTATCGATGGCTACCAAAGTGTTTGGCCATTACCTGTTGACTTCTTAGATAGGCAACCGCTTTATCAACTCTATTATCTACTCTGTCAGGCAAATATTTTTGGGCTTGAAGCTAGCTATTTACAAGCACGTTTAATTATCGATACTTTAATTGGTGATAAATAATCCGTTAGCTAGCCCAGCAAAACTTGCTGGGCTTTTGCTATTACCAATTAAGTAATTTTAAACCGAAATAAATTACTACACCCATCACAATTGGCCAGAAATAAAGGATAAAGACGTGAGTAAAAATAGTGTGGCGTGGAATAGTGACTTTTGCCTCTAATTCCTCTTTTGAAATTTCATTTCCTTTCGCTTTTTCTACAATTACATGGTCTTCAAGACTTTCACGAATAAATTTAATTTGTCGATACATACGGATCCCTGATGCGCAGAGAGCCAAGCCGACAAAGATAAAAATGAATATGACAAAAAAGCCAATATTCGCACCTGAAAATCCCTCTGAAACATGAGGCACAGGAGAGTTGTTCCAAAACATATTAAGAAAAGGTGTGCTTTGACGTGTCATTTCCGCCATGAGTTTAATAAAATCATTGGCTACCGCATTAATACCTTCACCTTCTAGCCCTTTCATACCCGCAAGTTTTACTGATGAAGCTAAAGTTGAAATCAATGCTACAAGAAAAACAATCCAACCAAGAATACGCTTGCCGATTGAGACATAACTTGCAGTCTGATAATTCATTATTGACCCTCATGATTTTTTATAGCTAATAATAACTGAATTTTGCTAATCCCACCAAGTTTACAATGGTTAATGAACCATGATGGATGTGTATGTTCCCTAAAATTCTAAGTTGTAGAGTGATTGTTATTAATAGGGTAATGAGGTCAGTAACCCCAGGTTCCCTCTATTTCCTCTCTCCTTCAGCTATTTTCATTTGAGGTATTGCAATAAAGGGAATTATTTTAATTTTATTGCCATTTCAGATTTTTCTAGTCCGTGTTTCTTGAATTTAGCACTATATACAAAAATCGGATCGTAAAGATACAGGCAAAATTATTTGTATTGCACCCAAAACGTATCCCCGTAATAGCTCAATCTACAGCCCTAAACCTTTAATTGACACTTATTATCTATTGCTCCTCAATAATTCGAGTTACATCTAGGTGACAAATGAAGCTATCCCAAGAAGCATACATAAATAAGTGACTTGGGAAGCTGAGTGCAGTCAACAGCGATGTAGCTTGAAGCATGACGGGCAAGGAGGGTATATAATTAAGCGATGACTTGCTACACTACGGCATTCATTAAAGGGCTAATGATTTCAAACTGCTTGCGACTGGGTAACCGATGAACTGATGTAATAATTGAGTCATCCTAATGAAAATAGCAATTTGAAATATGGCAAGATCACACATACATGAATGGAGTTTTGACATGTACCACAACTTACCTATCCAATCTGTTATTTTTGATATGGATGGATTGCTAATTGATTCAGAGCCTTTTTGGGCACAGGCAGAGCTTGAGATTTTTACTCAAATTGGCGTAGATATTTCTATTGCTGATAAATTACCTGATACGCTGGGATTACGTATCGACCATGTTGTCGAACTTTGGTATCAAGCATCCCCGTGGCAAGGTTATAGTGAAAAAGAAGTTGCACAAATGGTTATTGATCGCGTTATTGGCTTAGTTGAAGAACAACGCCCTTTGCTTCCTGGTGTACGCCATGCGCTTGAGCTGTGTCGTTCGATGAACTTAAATATTGCGCTTGCCTCTGCATCACCGCTCTATATGCTCGAAAAAGTCCTGAATTTATTCGACATTCGCGACTACTTTTCTGCCGTTGTTTCTGCTGCTGACTTACCGCATAGTAAACCGCACCCTGAAGTTTATCTGAATGCAGCTAAATTATTGGGAACAAAACCCATTCATTGCGTCTCGTTAGAAGATTCATTTAACGGAATGATTGCAGCAAAAGCAGCGAGAATGCGCTCTATCGTGATCCCAGATAAACAACACTTTAATGATCCTCGTTGGGGGCTTGCTGATGTGAAACTGAATTCACTCAATGAGTTAACCGAAAAATATTTGCGTTAATTATTATTTGCTTATTTTTTTTAGCTAGTCCCTATCATTTTTTGATAGGGATACAGCACAAAAGTATAAAACTCTGATGTTATTTCCTAATAACTAAGAGTTTTTTGCATTTCTAACCCTATCATATTCTTTTTAAACAATTTATAATTCCCCTCTCACTGTATAGATAAACAGATGGTAATTTATCCACCATGACTGCTGAAGGGCACCTGCTTTTTTCTGTAGCCTCTTTAATAATGGCACATAAGCTAGAACTAACGCCTGAGCTCGCTCGAGGTGATTGGTTGCATATGGTGCCAGGCGTTTTGCTGGGCGCATTACTCCCTGACATAGATCATCCTTCTTCAATACTCGGCCGATTATTACGCATAATTTCACTGCCCATATCAAAACTATGCGGGCATAGAGGCTTTACTCATAGCTTAGTTGCTTGGCTGATATTACTGATATCATGTTATCAATGGTTACCTTCCCAATGGGATATACCCAATGATTTGATCCAAGCATTTTTACTAGGATATATGAGTCATTTGGTTGCTGATATGCTTACGCCCTCTGGTGTTCCCTTTTTATGGCCACTGTCATTTCGCTTTTGTCTTCCCGTACTCCGCAGTAAATCGAATAAGCGAGCAGAACGTTTTATTGCGATTATTTTGACGGTTTGTGCTTGTTTATTGCCAATGGGATATAGTATTGATTTTCATTCTCAATTTGAAAGTGTAATAAAATATATTCATAATCAATTAGATATATACATACCGAGATAGCCTCAGGTTTTGTAATATACAGTAAGCACTAATCTTCATATGATATTACGTTTCATTATAAGAATTGTATTTTATCTGCTGATAACATATAACCAGTTGTTAGGATGAGTCCATTACTTATAACCTTTAAGGTCAAAGGGCTTAAAGCACTAATAACATAATTCAAAAAACTGCGATTGGAGTCCGGAATGAATATTCCTCTAATAATTAATCTGCTCGTCTTTGTAGCACTGCTGATACTGTTGGCAAAACTTGGGGCAAAGGGCTGGAGCCTATCGAAAAAAGTTTTACTGGGGCTAGTTTTCGGTGTTGCCTATGGTGTCGTGCTACATTTAGTGTATGGCAGCGGCCACCAAACGGTAAAAGACTCCATTCTTTGGTTTAATATCGTCGGTAATGGTTATGTTCAACTATTACAAATGGTAATTATGCCATTAGTCTTCGCTTCTATATTGAGTGCGGTAGCGCGTTTGCACAAAGCATCATCGTTAGGCAAAATTAGTTTTTTGACTATCGGTACACTGCTGGTAACAACGGCAATTGCTGCTCTCATCGGTATTTTGATTGCCAACTTATTTGGATTAACCGCTGAAGGTTTAGTTCAAGGTCAAGTCGAAACAGCTCGTCTTGACGCAATTCAAAATACGTATGTCGGTAAAGTTTCTGACTTAACTGTTCCACAGTTGATTCTGTCATTTATTCCGAAAAACCCATTCGCTGATCTGACGGGTGCTAATCCAACCTCTATTATCAGTGTGGTTATTTTTGCTGCCTTCTTAGGCGTTGCAGCGCTGCAATTATTTAAAGATGATAAAGAACGCGGCGAAAAAGCATTAGCAGCCATTGATGTGTTACAAGCTTGGGCAATGAAATTGGTTCGTTTGGTCATGCGTTTAACCCCATATGGTGTTATGGCGCTGATGATCAAAGTCGTGGCAAGCTCTAACCTGTCAGACATCATTAACTTAGGTACGTTTGTTATTGCCTCTTATGTTGCAATCGCATTGATGTTTGTTGTGCACGGACTGTTTATTTTATTCACTGGCTTAAGTCCAATTAAGTTCTTTAAGAAGGCGGGACCTGTACTGACGTTTGCTTTTACTAGCCGTTCAAGTGCAGCAAGTATTCCATTGAACATCGAAACGCAAACTCGTCGTTTTGGTATTCCAGAATCGATCGCAGGTTTCTCAGCTTCATTTGGTGCTACAATCGGCCAAAATGGTTGTGCTGGTATCTACCCTGCAATGTTAGCAGTAATGGTTGCACCAACAATGGGTATCAATCCGTTTGATCCACTGTGGATTGCCACCTTAGTTGGTATTGTGACTGTTAGCTCCGCTGGTGTTGCCGGTGTCGGTGGCGGTGCAACATTCGCAGCGTTGATTGTATTACCTGCAATGGGATTACCGGTAACACTTGTTGCATTACTGATTTCTGTTGAGCCATTGATTGATATGGGTCGTACTGCACTGAACGTTAGTGGTTCTATGACTGCCGGTACAGTGACAAGCCAGTTAATGGGGCAGACAGATAAAGCTATCTACAATCAAGATGATGATGGTGAATTGAAGCACGTTTAACTATCACAAATAATGTCTTACCGAAAACCTGCCCTTTGCGGCAGGTTTTTTTTACGCAACGTTTTGCTTAATTTGATTAATTATAAGCATCCCAAATACGTTAAGCGTTATTTAGATACCCCGTAAATTATCTCGAATAATATAGGCAGCCTTTGCCTCTATATAGATAATGCAATTTTAAAACCTAAAGCACATAGCAATGATAAACATCAGTATGACATACTAATATTCCTTGCCAATCGCAGATAACACATAACATAATAGCGTCTGAGCAACGTTTCTAGACTTCCTGTCTATGTTGCGTCAGCCCGTTTCCTGCGGGTCATTATCATCAATATCCTTAAATGGTTTTATATATGACAAAGATTCATACGAACAGTAATTACCTATCCATTTGATTTCTAATTATTTTAAATGCAATACCAACCTAATATCATACTTCCAAGTAACGCAATCAACTTCTTGATTTATATATATTGATTGAATTGTTTTGGGGAATGAAATTTTCTCCAAATTGGCGTGAATTAAGAGTGGTTAACTGGTTGCTTGATCATGAGTCAAAAAGAGAGTGAGTAATACTTGAGGTTGCTACAATTGAAAAAGATACGTTCCTTGTATCTATGTGAGGATGTTTTAAATTAACTGTTCTTCTTCCTGCTCTACCCTTTCCGCTTCCTCTCTCGCTACTCGCTCAGCCTCTTCTTTTGCATGTGCTTCAGCTTCAGCTTGCTTTTGATTGTAGATAGAGTTACTAGGCATGTTTACACGTACGTCAATCCAGTGACCATTCGGGATATCAACAGGTTCGCCGTTTTCTAGCTCAACCTGCTCATCATTCACTACCTTAGTAAATTCTGGGTACGTTTTTAAATGAGCGTATTGAACGTTTTGCGGTAAATCGAAGTGCTTGCGATATGATGTATAGATAACAATGTCACCGTGTTCGTTTTGCGTCACTAATTCGCCGTTGAATGGATGCCGCTCACCCGCAACCAGTACATCATAATCGGCATAGACGAGCGGTAACTGATTAATGCCAGACGGAATTGTGATACCGCCGTTAATGCCGCCCCAGCTTGCATCCGAGTGCATGCCCAGTACGTTTTTGAGCTGATAGATGCCTGTGTGTAGTTTTTTGAGTTCGACGCCCTCTGACTCTTCATTTGATTCGATGTGGTCAGCAAAGACTTTAACAATTGGTGATGCGGCTTTTAAGTTGCCGTTTGAGTCCTTAGTCGTATTCGCTGTCGAGTAAATTTCTTTCCATTTTGTCGTCAGATCCACACCTTCAATGTCGGAAAACCTATAATGCAATCTCTCAGGAGATCGTGACATAAAAATTTGAGCTCGACGGCTTGCAGTATAACTAATCTGAATACCACCACCCGCCCCCGGGTACCCCTGACTTGCTGCTACTGGTGTACTACCGTACTGAATAAAGCGGCTTTCGTTTCGATCTCCCGCCCCCTTTTCTTCGTAAGAGGCTACGCCGATACCGCTTTCACCGACTAACATCGCTATACCCGACTTTTTCGGTATACCCACAATTGAGACGTTTTTACCTGCAGCATCTCTATAAACAATATTTAGCGCTGTTGTTGCTGAATCAACTAACGTTTCTAACTTCACGCGCTCATCAGACCCTTTTGTTAGTGTGAGTCCTGCGTAATCATCTACCGCCTTTATTGTTAACGCTCCTTTTGCTTCAGGTTTATTTGTGTCCAACTTCCCATCTAACAGCTTATCTTGCTCTTTCGCTGTGCGTAGTTGCTGAGTAGTTCCATCCGGTAATGTAACCGTAATTGTGCCCGTTTCTGTTGCCCAGCGATTCAGTATGTCGCTGAACTGCACGTTTGCATTGTTCATGGCGACAATTTTATTTGCGGCGTCTGATACGGAATGAACCATCGTTGTTAAGATGTTATATGCCGCATCCTTGACTGCTGCTGGTACCGGAAAGCTCAGCGTCATTTCTGTGTTGCTTTGAATAGAGGCAATGCTGTTAATGTAAATCGTTGCGCCGTTCTGAATTAAAATAACCTGCTCTGGTGAGACGAGTGAATTGTTATCTTTCCACTTTGTGTTAGTACCAATGACTTTTGTGTTGTTTGCTGTTGTTGTGATTTTACCCGTGCTATACATAGTATTTCCTTAAAATTTGGACGTAAAAAAACCGCAATTAAGCGGCGTCTTGTGTATGACTCTTGAATTATTTAAATGATGATGAATTATGCTTACATGCGATTATCATTGCGGGATGAATTTTTGTGTCACATCCTCCACTATGATATGTAATATACTTAATTGTAATCTTCACATCTTTCTTGCTGGCTGGAATTGTCACATATAATGAACATATTAAACTCCAATCCTTGCCCCCTTTTACTGTCGTCGTTTGCGGTGTGTATGTAACACCATCAATAATGACGCTAACATACGCATTTGCTATTGCATCTGTATATGAGCCCGTAGACTCAAACTGCATGGTTGGCATTAATAAATCAACATCATAAGGCATGCCACCTACGTAAATAACCGAGGTTTCAATAGCTTGGTCATATGTATTTCCGTGGGTTTCTCTTTTTGTGACTTGCTTGTATACCGTCGCTGTTGCATTATCACCGATGAGCTTATGAACATAGACAGTGCCATTAAATTCCCCATCCTTAGCGTAGATAGTTCCCGTAATTTCAGCGTCATTTGCGATTAACTTTCCTTTTTCAAAATCCAACATAAGACCCTTTTTGGCAGCAGGCTCCCAGTTTTTAGATTTAATCGTCGAGCCAATTAATAGCTTTTCGATTGTCGCTTGATTAATGAATGCGTCATTGATAAATACTTGTCCGTTTTCGACAAAGAAAACAGGTTCTAACTTGCCACTTTTGGGATTGAAAATACCGAAGGTATCCGCACTAAAACCAATCTGTGTAACGACTTTGCCATTTTTAACTTCAGCGCCCATCATAAATTTGGCGTCATAATATTGACCATTCCACCAAATGCCCGTCTTGATTGTATAAACTGCCGAACCATTTCCTTGGTGATCGAATACAGTCTGGCCACGAAGTTCTATAGCCGACTTGTTATCCCCAATTTCCGATTTAATGAGCTCATTTGTTTCCGCTTGAGCCTTTTCATTATCAGAAACTGATTTCTTAAGCGTCGTAATACTAGAATTAACATCGTTGAATTGAGTCGAAATTTGCTCAAATGTCTGAGCGTAAGCGCGGTCATTATCAGCAACAGCTTTATCAATGCGAATGATTGATGCTCTTGCGCGTAGCAATTGAGTGCTCTGATCGAACTGCTGAGCAGACAGCTGCATAGTTGCTTCTGCTTGAGACGTCTCTGTGTCACTTTGCGTGCGCTGGATGCTGTTGATTGATGCTTCGTTATCATCAAAGCGTGATGCTGATTGCTGCGTAACCTCTGTTAGCGTTTTATCAGTCTCGGCTATCGCTGTTGTATTGCTCGTTACTGCTGCACTAATATCTGATAGCGCTTTGTTATTTTTATCAATCCCCTCTTTGTTGTCAGTAATACCTTTTCCAAGTTCTGCACGGACTTGTTCAGTTTTCTCGGACTGTGCTTTATCAACTTCAGCGACAGATTTACGGACATCAACAAACGCAGCTTCAGAGTCTTCAAATTGTGATTTAACACTCTCTGCTAACTCAGAGGTTGCTATTTCGTTATCCGCTGTTGCTGATGATATGCGCTTAACTTCTGCATTAGTCTTAGTTAATTCAGTGCCTTGATGATTGATGCTTGCTGTGTTTTGAAAGATGGATTCTGATAGTGCTGCGGTGTCAGAAGCTTGAGTTTGCTTCAAGTCAGCAATCGATGCCTGAGTGTCTTCGAACTGACTTTGCTGAGTTTGCTTTATCTCCGTTTGTGTTTTATCGAGTTCGGCAATAACGAGTTTTTGCTCATCAATGCTGCTGCTGACTTTCGATAATTCACGGCCTTGCTCGTCAATACCCCCTTGTAACTTTTCATCACCCGTTTTGATTTCAGCGCGGAGTTGCTCAGTCGTTTTAGCGAGTGATTTATCTTGCTCCGCTTGAGCTTCATCAAGTCTGACAATTGCACCCTCAGCATCATTAAAGCGAGCGTCAATCTGTACACCCATCTCTGCACGAGCTTCTGTCTCAGTCGCAATGGCTTTCTCATTCTTCGTGATTTTCGCTTCTGATTTAAGCTGTTTATCACTCAGAGAGGTAAATTGTGCAGCTGTTTGCATCAGTGCTTCTGATACTGACATTTCGACGTTTGATACTGACGTTTCGATATGAGTAATATAGCTTTGATGCTCTTCAAATTGCGCGACAGTGCTACGCTCAAACTTAGCTTGAGCCTCTGTTAACGTTGCCGTTGCTGTTTCAACTTCTGTGACACGTCCAGTAACACCTTCAACATCCGCTTTCACTTGATTGATTTGCTTAGCACTTGCTTCCTCATAAGTCGCTTGTGCTTCCTTGACTTCAAGAATTGATGACGTGTTTGATGCGACATTGACACTAATTTGCTCTTGCCAGCGTGCAGCAGCTTCTCTATCCGTAACCTGCACTTGCTCAAGCCTAAATATTTCAGCTTTGCGATCAGCTTTCTCTTCACTGATTTTAAAGCTCAATTGAGTCGTAAAAATCGTATTCTGCAACACAGCTTCGCTGACAATTCCAACGTCAGTGTTGATTTGCACAACTCGATTATCAAGCTCAACAGTCTTATCATTGATATCAACAATGTCGTGTTTGATTTCTAGCTGCTCGAGTGCAATATCACCGATTTGGTCTTGCATGATTTGACCGGCTTCGGTTGATAAAAACTTATCGCCCAGAAGCTCAAGTATTTCATCGGCTTTATCTTCTGGCTTGCCGCTGGCTTCAACAAACTGAGATTTTCCAACGGGGTTCACGGTTCTGACATAAACATAATATGTCTGGCCAGCTTTAAGCTTTCTTCCCTGAATAACCCACATCGTGCCATTACCTAGGTATTCAGCTAACAACTCAACTTCATTGATATTCTCAATCTGTTTTTCGGAAAACCAAAACTCATACTGCAGACGCAGCGCATTTTGTCCGCCGACGTGAGGGATGATGCCTAGGCTAAAAAAGCCCGGCTCAACATCAATAAAAGACGGCGGCGGAGGTGGGTTAATATCGAATGATACAGAAGCCTGCTCTCCTTTTTGCCCGTCTTTGTTTTGCGGCGCAACGGACAGCAAATAATTACCTTGCGGCAAGCTACCAATTCGATAGCGATTTTCTTCCGTTTTTGCGGTACCCACAATACGACCAGCTTGGGTTAACTTAAGAATGAAATCAACGCCACGCACAGCGGTTGTTGTTGTCCAATTAGCTTCAACTTGCCAGCTATCACTATCAGGACTCACTTCAACTGACAAGCTCTCAATCGGAGGGATGTAACCGCCTAGCGGGGTGTCTGGTAACGGCTCGAACTTCACACCCTGATCAACAATCGCCTCTTTCTCTGGAATATGCTGGACAGCAAGAACACCGTAGGTCCCATCGCTTTTATCAGAAATCGTGATCGCTCTAAACAAACGGCGTGCTAAATCAGGCTTCGTTATCCCCCAAACTGTTTTGGCTTCGATACCTTTCGGCACCGATTCAACTTTAATTTGATTATTCGCTAAGTACCCTGTCACTTTGACACGCTCATACTTTCCGGCACCGTTCATCAATGTGATAAATGCGGTACCCGATTTAGGCTTTGTCACTTCTCTATCGAGCGTTAAAGTTTTTTGAGTCGCATCGATGGCAACGAGCCTACCGCCAATAGGCTCCTCACCACCAACCCAATCGTTATCCATAATTTCGATAATATCACCAGGGGTGTGGCGTAAACCTTCAGCGCCAATATCAAACTCAACCGTTTGAGTCTCCAGCTTTTCGGTCAGCAATATCCATAAACCATGACGTCTTGCTTGCCCTCGGCTTGTGCAGCCAAACGCATCAACTTTCAGCACGTTAAGACCAAACTGCGCAACTAATGCATCATCTGAAACTTGTTCAACGCTAGTTTTCCAGCCGTTCAGCGGATCAATAAAACGAACCTCAATGACCGTGTGGCGGGCTTTTAATGGACTAAAGCTATAATTAAAGCGACCACTCACAACATTAGCATTAGTGTATATCCAAACAACATCACTCGGTCGGTCTTGAATGAATGTCATTTGCAGACCATTCCATACCGGCATGATCCGCATCATTGAGCACAGGTCGCTGAAGTAATCATAAGCTTTGCGAATGTCGGTAATGTAGGCATTGCATGTAACACGAGGCTCTTTATTGCCAAACCCATCTGGTACTAACTGATCGCAATATTGGCCGATAACATAAAGCGCAAATTTATCAACTTCAGATACTTTCAATCTTTTACCCAAACCAAATCGCGTTGTCGTTAACAAGCAATAAAGCACCCACGCTGGGTTATTTGTGTAAGCAGGTTTAAATGTCCCATCCCAAATTCCACTATAAGTACGAGTTTCGGGATCGTAATTACTTGGCACTTGAACAATCAATCCGCGAACCAAATAGTTGCGAGTGGGGTATTGATTGCCAAATTGCTCACTTTCAAAAGTTAAGCCAGCCACAGCTGAACCGGGATAGGTTTGATTAATATCTGTGATTTCGGTGTAACTCGACCACATTGTGTTGTTCTGTAAGCTATCGCTGGCACTGTCTGCAGTGATACGAACCATGCGAATACTGAACGGCGGCGGAGGTAAATTATCAATAACAACAGCCATCAAGTAAGGGGAATTGCTGCGCTTTCCGCGAATAGTGACGTTCTTTTCCGTTATCCACTGCCCGTTACGCTGTATTTGTACATGAAGCTCAACGGAGGTACCAACACGATCCCCATTATCTTTGATTTCAACCAACGCTTGGGTACCAAACGTTAAACGCAGGCGGTCAATATTACGGGATGTGATAGTCCGTGTTACGGGTGTGCTTTTCTTGATTTCAATACCGACGGGGGTTTCGCTAGATGATGACGAAAAACCTTCTAATGCGGGTTGCTCTAATGTTCCAGACACCCACTGAGCCGTCATGCCGTTAACGTTGCTGTTACCTGATGAGTCAATTACCGGTGTATTGTTTAAGTAAACCCCTTTTAAATCTTCAATTGGTCCCTCAATTGGCCCTTCACTCACTAAATCGATAACTGATAATTTTTGTCGTGATGTTAAGTCGTTTGGCGCTTCATACGGAGTATGTTGCTTGCCGCCACCTTTACCCATTTTTATGTCTCCCCACTGCCACCGTGTTTACCCACATCAACGTCTTTCGCGTCGCCGTCATCCATGATTTCAACGGCCTGAGAAATCACTCGTGAACCACACATAATTTCACCGAATGCCACAGGCACAGCCATTCCTTGTGCGACCGCGTTTTCTAAGTTACTGAAATAGGTATTGCCTTTTTCTTCTTCTGAGCGCGACATATTCGGCTGCTTAGGCATTGGCGTTAGCATTTGCGCGACACCGCCCATCATCATTGCCGCCCCAGCCGCCATCATTGAACCCCCAAAACTCCAACCTGCTGGGTTCCACCAACCCACCGCTAAAATGGCCGCACCCGCAATAAACTGAAAAGCACCGCCATTTTTTGCACCTTCGATGCGAGGAACGATGTGAATAACGACATTTGGCATCAGCTGCTCATGGACACGTTGATGAAGCTCATTTGGGTTCACATCTGAGCCACTGATGCGGATTTGATACCAACCTTCGCGGAATTCTTGCTTGAGATGAGGAATTTGAAGAAATAAGGCGTGAAGCCCTTCTGCAGCGGTGCGAATATTTAAATTAAAGCGGTACCCAAATCGTTGCAGATCCCCATAAAAGCGGATTGTTGCCAATTCCGGTAGCGCCAGATTGAGTGCGTCATTTTTTGCCATCTCTCGTTATAAACCTCGCGTTTCGAAAGTTGATTAGGTACGTGATGCAGAATAGTTTGATCGCCCAGATAAATAGCGGCATGATTTGCGCGCGAACTGGCGTAGCAACATAAAATTACATCACCCGGTTGAATATCTTTTTTGACTTGCTTAAAGCCGTTGTCGGATAGGTTTTCTAAGTAGAGTTCTTTCTTTTGCTTCCACCAATTATCTTCACGGATAAAATCGGGTAATGGATAGCCGGCTAAATGATAGGCATCCCGAAATAAACCATAACAATCGGTACTGCCGTGAATAAACTCACGCCCTAATAACTTCGGAACGCATTCAAATTTGGTGATTTGATCATTACAAACTAACCACCATGGAAGATTTGTTTTTAACTGGTGCACTCTATCCGCTGAGCTTAGATAAGGTTTGCCGTTCGGGTGGCTGTGAACAATAGCGATGACTTCACCTACTTGACTCGCTTGGATGTAATCTTCGGCTGAAATAGAAAAATAATTTTCAGGTTCGACATGATTGTTTTTGCAAGGGATGTATTGCTCTGACTCTCCCAGCTTTATCGCAAGGCCGCACGATTCCTGTGGCGCCATGTTTTTAGCATGTTCCAAGATGGTTTGTTCTAGCATAGTGATCCTTGTTAACTGAGGCGAGAAGAGGACAGAAAGCAGCCTATACGAGCAGTGTTATTTCTTAATTTACAGTCAGATAAACGCTTACCACATTTATCTTTACTGGGGTCTTGTGTTGGGTTTCCAAGCTCATCAGCAACCGGTGAGCCTTTATAGCCGCACTCTTCAGAGCGATAGCCAAAATTACATACATCAGAAAGAATGACTCGAGCTGGAAAAGTGGCACCGTCCGTTTCAGTTGGGGCAGCAAGCTCCCATGTGGCAGTTTCGGCGTTAAGACTGGTTAGTTGTTCTATGACCCATCGACTTACTTGCTCTTGCGTGGGATCCGCATTGTCATTGCCACCAGCAAAGTTTGCTGCATCGAGGAATCGAGCGATTGTTTTTCGGCGAATAACAATACCCCCTAACCCTGAATTTAGTCGACTAGCGATACCAAAAATTAAGCCGAACAAATTAGACAATGAAATAGCTGGGCGAGTTGATGGGCCTTTACCGTTTAAATCAAAACTATCTCCCGTTATTGGATAAGGTTCATATTGTTGACCTTGCCAAATAACAGGTTTCATTGATTCATTGGTACCATTATGAAATCGGTATCGAATACCGCCGATATTTGTTAAATCTATTTCATAAAGTATTATTTCAGCTTCCGCTTCAAGTTTTGTTGTAGCAATAAGCAATTCTGGTGGGATGTTTTGCATTTATCACTCCCATAAAAAACCACCCGAAGGTGGTTATTATAAATATGCTATGTTTTCTATTTATTAATTAAATAATTAAACTTGCGAATAAATGCTTCATGAACAACTTGTGGTATTTTGCTCTTTATATCATTCACATCACCTTCGCTATCCTTTATTAAATTCATAGATTCAGGATATTTTTCTTTAATTAAAGTAATTAACTCCATAACAGCGTTGTCATCAATTAAATAACCATCTTTAATTTTTATAAGTAATTTTTTATCATCGAATATAAATGAATTACCTATATCCACACTGACATTTTTTACTGAAATATCGCTTCCACAATGCTTGCACTTAATAGCCTCTGGTTTAATTAACTCCGCACAATAAGGGCATTTTATATTCAATCCCTGAACGTTACTAATGTCCATGTTATGTACTTTGATGTTTTTTTTGCCACCAAATAAAACCATTAGCAAGCCACAAAGGATTATAAAGCAGCTTATTAGTATAAAGTTTTGCCTAGCAGAAATTAGCCCTATATTGTTAACCCTTCTCCCATATTCTGTTGCTACTGTGACATCCATTGCGAAAGAAGCTATAGCGCCAATTATGCCAATAACCAAAAGAAATATTCCAAATCCTTTCATAACAACCTCTAGTCAAGATAATTGTCATTATATTAGCGCATTGAATTAAAAGAGAAAGCAATCAAGCCTTAAAAAACCACCTGTTCAAATTCTGCGCTTATTGCTTTACGAATACCGCCACCATCAGAAGACCATTTTTTACAAACAACCATAATCGCAGGCTGGCTTTTAATTGGTTGAAATAAAAATGATTTTACACCTCCGTGCCGCTTTAAAAAATCTAACGCCCTATTAGCTTTTTCTGGTGCCAGAGATAAATTCACATTAAATTTTTCGAGTTGTGAATTTAATCCATCAGGCTTACGTTGCTCATATCCATCACCAAACTTAACGGACTTAATGCGAGGGGAGAAATCCGTTTTTAACCCCGGCTTGATTGGCCAGTTAAATATTTCCATTAAACCTCCGTTATTTAACTTTCAAAATAATGCTTTTGTTTAGTTATGCGGGAAATGAGCCGCCGTCACGACGCTGTTTTCTCATATAATCTTCAGCTCCTTTTTTACCCACTTCATAAACCGCCTTAAGTGCTTGAGGTCCAATCTCACCATTTGATCCGTCATTCTGAATTGTGACATGATTGGTTTGATAGAAATCACCAGTATTCTGCCTTGCGCCTGCCGCAACAACACCCAGTTTACCATTAGCGCCACGTCGTAATGGTAGTATTGCTTCAGGTCCAGCTTCGCCCATCAAGCCCGCCCCTTTCGCAAATGGAAATAGCGTAGGTTTAGATACAATCTGTCCACTAAAGGCACTGAGACCGGGAGTGTTGTAAACACCGCCATTAGCGTTGGCTGTTACGCCACCAAAACCAAAAGCCTCAAACCCTTTAACGATCGGCATTTTTAGCGCGATTTCAGCTAGCATTTTAAGGATGGACTTGGTGAAATCCCTAAAATTAGCCTGCCCATCAACCAAAACGCTAGCTAACGTAGAGCTAAAACCATTTAACGTTGCCGAAGTGACGTTTTGGATCTGAGCATTTGCGTCTAAAGCTGCATCGCGATAATCCTTCCATGCAGTGCTAGCACCTGCAACCCAATCCGTTTTTGCTGCATCCTCTTTATCAAAAGTCGCCTGCTTAGCTGATCTGACAGTATCCCATTGAGGGGTATTTCCGTATGTTGAACGTAGCTGTTCAATTTCCAGTGCGCGCTGAAGCTCTAATGTTGACTTACCTAAAGAGTCAGTAATTGCCTTTTGTCGAGCCTCTTGTTGCTTTACGTATTTATCTGACTGATCTTGTAATTTATTAAGATGTTCCTGCCTTGATATTTGGTCGCCCAAATTCGCCAGCTTCGCTTTATTTGCTAGTATGCTGTCTTTATTTTTTAATAAAGATTGTTCATCGAGAGACAACTTTCTTGACTTACTTGCCTCCTCAAGAACATCGAACTTAGCTTTCTCTAACTGAAAGTTTTTACGTTGCTGACTAATAAAATCAGTTGCTGTTGAGTGCTGCTGAAGAAGCTTTAGTTGCGCTTGAAGTGATGTAACTTCTGCTAATGCAGACTCATCATTACGGGTGCCAAGATCCGGTTTGTAAGCTTTCCCTTTCGGTGTATTACGAGCGAGCTCCTTCTGACGCCGCTCCTTCTCTCGCTTAATGGCTTCTTCTTTTGCAGACTGAGATGCATATTGGTCATTTCTAATTTTTTCGAGTTTACTTTGGTGCTTTTCCTCTGCTGACTCATATTCTTTTTTTAAGGCTAAATCAGCTTTAATTTGCCTTTTCTGACGCTCCTCTTCCCTGTTATCAGTTTTTTCTCTAGAACTTTTGATGTCCTGTTGAAATTTTTCTTCTTTTAACAACTCCAGTTCACGCCGTAAATCATCAGCCGTCTTACCCGTCTCATGAAAATATAATCCTTTTGAAGCTGGATTTATTTGAAAATCAACTAGCTTTTGCTCTATTGCATTTATTTGCTGATCAAGAGTCTTCTGTCGCCCAACATCAAGCATTGCATCCCACGCAGAGCTTGCCATTACTTTTACGCCAGCCCAAGCTGACTCCAAAAAGCCAAGGCTTTCAGTTATATCAGATGCCCTCTCCTTCATTGCGCTAGCATAAGATTCCATGGCTAATTTAGCAGCATCAGATGTGCGACCTTGCTCCTCTAGCGTAGAGATTTGCTCTAACTGTGTTGCGGTTAAAAAATGCAGCGATTTATCGAGCTCCATTACTGCCTGAACCGGCTGGTCTTTCAATCGCTGAAACTGCTTAATTGTTTCATCAACAGATTGACCTGTGGCCTTTTCCATTTTAGCTGCAACATTCGATATCATATCGACCTGAGAGCCTGTAAATGAACCAGAGCCAACAACTTGAGCTAAAACATCTGCCATCTTGTATTGCGTTATACCGTCACCAGAGAGCGACTTTGCTAGCTCGTTCAGCTGGCTTTTTGTTTTGCCTGCATAATTACCCGTCAATATCAGTTGCTTGTTGTACTCAGTTAACTCACTTGATCCCTGATACGCTGCAATACCAAAGGCCGCTAATGCGCCAGCGCCACCTGCAATAGCAAGACTCCACGGAGACAAGATAGACGTCATTGCGGACAACGTACCGTTTACGCCACCGAACGAATTCCGAATTCTCTCCCCGCGCATAGCTAAATCAATAAATGGGGAAGCGCCGGGAACAACTCCGCTAAACATAGAAGCCATTTCTATTGCAGAGCGGTGTATTCCTTGGTTATAACTGCGATTTGCAGTTGTCGTACGCTTTAGTTGATGCTCCTGCTTTTCAAGCTTGCGAATATAAATATCTGCTGAACTGGAAACGCCAAGCTGAGCCGCTTGTATGCGCAGCATTTCAGTTCGAGATAGATTCTGCTGAGTCACTTGCTCTTTGAGTTTGTTAATAAAGCGCTGCTTGGCTTGCGTTGCGGATGTCTCTGCGCGCTCAATGGCTTTCGCGGTACCAACCGCCTGAGAGGTTAAAACTTGATAATCTTTAGCGTTAAGCAACCCTTGCTGCATGTCGCGATTCATACGCCGACGAATATCATTCAGTCCCTCTAGCCCTTTGCCATACTTTTGTACCGCATCTAACTGGGCATAATACTGTTCCGCTAAAAACTCTTGATTAGTTGCACTCTGTGCCTTTTTAGCTTCACTGGCGCGTAATTTTTCAATACTTTCATGAACCTGATCTATTTCTTTTATCGCTCGCTGGCGCTCAATAGAGGCTTTTTGCTCTGCAGAAATCGATTCTTTTTCAAACTGCTTTAGCTGTGACCGTGAACGCTGAAGTGCTGCCTCTGCTTTTGCAGCTTGCTTCTCCATAAAATCTTGCTGGCGCTTTATTGATGCTTGCTCTTTGCGTTCCTGATCACTTAACTGGCGCTCTACTCGACCAACCTTTTCAAGAAATTCAGCAGTATCTGCACCGATTTTAATCTCAAGATCCGCTATTTGCTGGCTCATACCTTTGCCCTCCGGGTATGCCTTCTCCGACCGATTGGATCATCTCATCGGACATTTCTTCGTCATTCGGTTCGATGTCAGTGAGTAACATAAAATCAGTGACTTCTGTTTTCGCACCGCACATCGCTGAGTAAATTGATGTGTGTAAGACCGCGAATTCAATATCGATTAACTGAGGCGTAAACGGGGTTTTATCGAAGTGATTGATCCAATCGTTAAATTCAGATGCACTGATTTCGCTTAACATTCGTCGCCAATCAGGCCGCCCAAACTCATGTGCAAGTCGCATGACAAAAACACGTTCACGGCGAACTACTTTTCCAGTGATTCAGGCTCCACCTCTTCGGCTTCGGATGTATTACTTTCAGGCGAAGTCATGCCACTAATCTCAGAAATTGCCCGTACCGCTTCATCCAAGGATCTGCCACTCCATGTTTGAGCAACTTCTTCATAAATTTCTTCGACTTCGCGATCACGGTCACTGTGCCAAAGCGAGCGCGATACTAACCAAACTTGGCTTTCTGCCATTGCGCGCATAGATTTTGCACCCAACTCGACACCGTCCAGCCCTGCAAGCTCTTTTTCTTGCTTCGCTAAAAAATCAAAATAATCAGCACGTTGCAACGCTGACAGCTCATGTAAAACAACAGATTCATCGCCGATATTAATTTCTTTTTTCTTTAAAAACATATTGATACCTTTTAGTTAAAAATAAAAAAGGCCGCTGAGCGACCTATTCACTTTGATTTGAAAACTCCATTTCCGCGAAGTCTTCAAGTAAGCCCGATATTTTCTGTATTGCCTCATCGGTTAGCTCTTCATTCATGCACCAAGACACTAGTACTGTCGGATCTGGTAGATATTCTCTTTTCAGCATATTGAAGAACAACATGCTTAATTCGAGGTCACTTTTATAATCTTCTCGATAGTATGATTTTAAGAAGTTAGCCAGCGACTCTACGCTAAACTTAATATCCCCTAGTGATGAACGAAAAACAGGCCGCTTATGCATGGCGACCTGTCTAATCAAAAATAACTCACTAACAACTAGCGAAAATGTTTCTACCTGCTCACTGTAGTCTTGCTGCATGTTGCTCTCCATGCGCTGAAGGATAAAGCAATTGCATTTGCCCTTTAACATCAAAAGCAGCCATACAACGAGCATCAAAGTCTTTGTAGTCAACAGAGCTATTGGCAATATTTGTTACTGCGACCATTTGCTGCTCTACGGCATGCAGCGCATCACCTTTTAAATACTGGTGAATTTTCTCTCTATTGCCTTTATTTTCTTTAACTGATTCGTAAACGTAATCAGGTAGAGCAACGCCATAAACCCATTTAGCTGTGATGCCAGCGAACAATAACGGACAACCGCCAACATGTCCGAAATACGGAGTGTTAGACATTTTCGATAACGCTTGGTAGTAGGGTGTTTGAAATCTCTTTTCCCAATCAGTAGGTTCTTTGTATGTCAGCAATCCAATTACTTGATCTTCCGTTAATGTCATATTCTGCGACATCAACATATTTTTAATATGTCTATCACAAGCGCGAGCAAATTTAGGGGATAACCATCTTGCGAACTCAATCACTAATTCAGGATGGATCCAAGTACCACCATATCTGCCTTTTTCTACTTTTGCTAAAAGGTGAGAAATCTCACCTTTAGAATTTGTAGCTTCGATATCAAGTTCTTGACCTATTTCTTTCGCGTACTCTTTTGTTGAGTCTAGCCTTAGCCAATCAAGAGTTCGCTTATCAAATATCTTTGCTGCCACAGTAGCATTAACCCAGCAATCACCATTAAATGGGATCAGGGTTTCGTCATACTTCATAGGTACGATTTTAATCATTGCATATTTCCTATAGAAAGGGAGCCTGTTAGCACAGAAAAGCCGCCCCAAGAGAGCTTGCCAGCTATAGCGGCAGTTCTCAGGCTCACTTTCTGTAGACTCTTGGTGTTTTAGATGTGCGTGCTATGCACAGGGTGAAATGCATACAAAAAAAGCCACAACGCTGTGTGGCCATAATGATTATTAGATAAAATTAGTCTTTTGGTGCGGGTGCAGACTTACCGGAGACCTTCGGTGGAATTTCTTCCGCAAGCGTAGGTCGTCCAGTATTTTTGATTTTAACTGTGCGCGTGATCGTTTCTTTAATTGGGATGGTTTTTCCTAAACCGCTCACCCAGCCCTTAAATAAATCGACGGTACCGTTCGGGTAAGCGATTTTATAAAAACGGGTATCACCGCTATCAAACCACTTAACGAGGTCTTTCTGCCCTTCTTCGCCGGGCTTCCAAGCGAGCGTAATGTTAGCCTCACCTGATGATTTTTCGCCTTGCGAGGTATTTTCCCAATCGCCATTGGGATCATCAAGATAGCTGTCGTCTTCACTCGCTGCGGTAATCTCGCCCGGCTGGAGCTCTTTCACTTTCGCTAATCGCGTGAATCCCGTATCACTTAACGGATCGGTGATGGTTTCTTCGGTTCCAGTATAAATCCAGAGTGTGGTCCCAGCACCTTTGGTTGGTGCTAATGGGTTTGGTACTGTTGGCATAATTTAATTCCTTACATTACATTTCGTATTCGATTTGATAAGTCAAATCAACTGAGGCCCACAGCATCATTTCATCATCGCGATCGTAGTCGTAACCCTTGGTTGTCATATCAGTAATGACATCTCCAAGGTCAGTTAAATGACTAATGGCTGGATAAAGTTTCGTCTCTACCCAGCTGTCGAGAACGGAGTCTGACTTAGCCGCTTTAAGAAATAATTCAATGTGCAAAATAGCCGACCATTGATTTGAATCGAGGTATTCAGGTATTGGACGCGGCTCAGTAAGATAAACCGCGATAACGGGTAGCTCTGACTCATCAAAATTAACTGGCCGCCCGTCGTAGGTGGTGACATCTGGAATGTGTGACTTAAGGCCCTCAATAACCAACGTTCGGATCTTGGTGTGCTTAATCATTACCCCCCCTTGAAATACAGCCGCAATTGGTTGTTAAGTGCATAACGCATTTCTTTATCAATATCCGCATCACGAACGCGAATAACGTGCTCTTCAAATGCATCAGTCAGTGGTTTTGCTAATGGGATTTTGACAACTTCAATGGGATATCGACTTTTACCGACTCGCTGCAAAACATGCCAGCGACCGTTATTAAGCTGCTGAATGAATGCATTATCGAACTTGAATTTACCTACCTTTAAAACACTGCCGTGTCGACGCTCAATGCCTTTTCGGCGAGAAAGCTGTACTCGCGCAGTACCCAAAGCAATAGCGGGTAAATTACCTCTGTTTACGGTGATCCGAGCTTTCGCTGTGCCTTGTTTGGCGCTAGCCCGTTTAAGTCGAACTCGCTTACGGATAATTTTCTGTTGAATTTTGGTTTCTTGAGATACTTGTTTGACGCTGCGGCTTATCGCTCTTACTGCAATTCGATTAATAGCCTGAGACGTTGCTACCGGTGTCACTTTATCGACGATGATGCGCAAGTTGCGGATCGCGTCATCTTTCCCCTTCATCGTCAGTACCCTCGATAAAAATCATCCACTTGCCGTTAAAGCGCTGAAAGCGTGTAACCTGATGCTTTTCACCATCAGCAATAACAACATCACGTTTACGAGGTTGGTAGCCACTTGAAAAAATGACAAAGGAAAGCCCGTCCCCCGTAACGGGGCCAAATTCAGGCAGAAAATGTGATTCCACCCCAATATGTTCTGTATCATTAATAGAAATGGACTTGCCCATGCGCCGTGTTGTCACTACATCCATGCGTTCAGTAAGTCGCTCAAACGCACTCATGACTTAACCACCAGCTGCTGGCGTTACTGGAAAGATATTGAGTTTTACCGGCACAAGCTCAGCGCCAGCTTCTGCAGCTTCCCATGTCACGCCAACAGCCACACCGCCCTTGTCCGCGACAATCCCTTTTTCAGCAGTTACAGCCTGACCCGCCGTGAGAGCAACTCCCGCTTTTTTGGGGAGCAAAAACACGCCATCAGCGAACCCGTCACCTGTTTCACCTGCGGCAATGTCCGTTGCCGCAACACAAGCCAAAGCTCCGACCATGACTAATGACCCACTTTTGATTAGGTCTTTTGTTGTGTTGGTTATTTCAACAGTCAAACCCTGTTGTTGATAATTCTTAGCCATTAAATTCTCCTTCCGACTCCGAAAAGCCGGATTTTAGGTATAAAAAAAGCCCATAAGGGCGAGGGGTTAATCTGGAGTAAAGTTATTTCGTGTCGACGCGAACCATGCCGCGATAATCAATTGGCGCAACACCTGCATCGATACGAACCTTGGTTGTTACACCGTCAGAAGTAAAGCCTTCCTCTTGATCAATATAAGGAATATCAACACCATCAAGATAAGCAACCTCGACAGTGTCAGTGCCCTGAGCGGCGGTCATAAACCATGTCGGTTTTGCTTTATCTACACCGCGTGAAAGGCGGGATTCACGGATAATTTCAACAATATTCTGCACTGGGTTGATAATGCCTGCGTTAACATCAGTACCTTTTACGCTGCTAGAGCCAAGAACTTGCTTTGCTCTTGTTGCCAATGACGTTGGTACCAACATAAAGGCTGGCTCAATATTCAGCGCACGCTCACCTTCCATTTGCTCTTGCATCAACTCACATGCTGCGCTGATAGTGTCAACATCCATCCCACCACTGGTGATGTTCTTATGTTTATCGTTGAAAATTTTAACGTTATCTCCGCTAAATGCTGGGTTCTCTAACAAAATAGCATAAACTAAATCGCCGATTGTTGCTTTTGCAGCGCGACCGAGTTTCATTGGAATATCTTTTAACATTGACATGTCATCATTGATAATGGCTTGTCGGGTAATGCTGAACAACTCACCATAGGTTGCCAGTGCAATCGTCGCCTTTTTGTCACCAGTGGTGACATATTTATATTCAGCCCCCTCACGTACTTCACGAATTGAATCAAATCCCCCCATGCCAACGCGAGTCGCTGGCTTAAAGTCGCCCAAATGACCTTTTTTAGTCCATTTCTCAAAGGTTTCAGGCGCTTCATTCCAACCTTGGATAATAGATTTATTCGCCACATCCAACAAAATATTACCGTAATCTGATGTGGTGTGCGTAAAAGCCATCCCAATCATTTGCATAGAATTTCGAGTGGATACGCGAATTCCGCGATCAGTTAACGACATGCGCGCCAATTCACGGAGTGTCATGCAGTTATAAGGGTTATCTGCATGAGCTTCATCATATCCAGCTCGTGCCATCAATGATGCACGTACACTGTCGCCCACAAGATTACCGTTGTTTGCATAAATATGAGCGCCATAGTTAGCCGTATTAGTCGGGGTTGCATCTTTAGCGACCAGGTCTAAGACTTTGTCTTTGGCTTGTTCGATAGTGCAATTAATATCGGTAATACACTCAACCATCAAGTCGCTATGCTTTCCACCGAACATGGCAAATAAATTTTTAATGCCATTCATGCGAGTTTGTTCAGCTTGTCGCGCTTGAGCTTGAATGCCTGCCGTATCCGGTTGTTGCAAATTAGTTGGTTGTGGCTGTGGTGCAGAGTCAACGACTGGCGCAACAGTATTGAGTGGGTTGGTCAGGCTGTTTTTTAAGTTATTTTTTAATGAATTAGGCATGGATGTAAATTCCTCAATGCGTTTAGATGAAAGACTGGCCATTGCTTTAATTGGCTCAATAATAGTGTTAGCAAAGCCGTGCTCGACGCACTCTTCTGCTGTTAACCATGTCTCTTCGCCGAGCATGGCTTCAATTTCTTCTTTTGTTTTACCTGTTTTTTCCATGTATGCAGGGATCAGGACATTTTCGACTTTATCCAGCAAGTCGGCATAATCACGCATATCATTAGCATCACCGGCTGAGACCCCCCAAGGCTTATGGATCATCAACATCGCATTGGTGGGCATAATGACCTCATCGCCTACCATCGCAATGACTGACGCCATTGAAGCCGCTAACCCATCGATATAGACCGTAATAGTGGCATTGTGATTTTTTAGCTGATTGTAAATGGCGATGCCTTCAAAAACCTCACCCCCGGGTGAATGTATGTGGAGGTTGATGTGGTTGATATTGCCCAGTGCAATTAAACTTTCGGTAAATCGTCTGGCACTGATCCCCCACATGCCAATTTCGTCATAAATATAAATGTCGGCTGAAGTCTCACTGGTTGCTTTCATTTGAAACCAGTTTTTCTCCGGCGCTGACATTAGCGGCTTATTCGTCATCGTCGTGCTGTTTTTTGGCAGCATTGGATGCGTTTTTTTTCATCTGCATTATCGTTACCTTTGTCATTTGCCGGATCGGTGTCATACACCAGCCCCAGCCGTTCATTTTCGTCAACTTCAGCTTTACGCCTGCGCTTAACTTCTGCTGGATTGCGACCTGCCGCTCTAACCCAATCGCTTTCGGATGCTGCACCGCCTCGAATTTGCGCTACCCATGAATTAGATTCTTTGAGCGGATCAATCCATGGCATAACAGGGCCACTGTAAGTTGCGTTATAAAGTGAGCTCATATCAGTATCTGGCGGAACATCAATGACACCTGCGGCAATCGCCATTTGTAACCATTGGCGGTAAATAGGCCGACTTACTGAACCACAGAATGTGTCCTGTAAGATGTAATAACCTTCAAATGACTCCACCAGCTCTTGCCGCTGTGAGCTATAAGTGCCGTTGTAATCGCGGGCGATGCTTGAATAACTCCCCCGACTACCAGCCGCTACTGCTCGTAGTTGGCCATTTCGAAAATTTTCAAGGTTTTGGTTCGGGCGGTCAGATTTGATCATGCCAACTTCTTCACCGGGCAATAAATCATCATAGATGATGCCCGGCTCTATCATGATATTGCGGTCTTTCTGTCCCTCGGTATCATCATATAAGCTGGCGTCGCCTTTTTTGATATACATCCCCAAAGAGGCGGCAATACGAGCCGCTGTTAACTCAGCATCTTCATAATCTTTTAGCGAGCTCAATCTCATCAAAATGCCTGAAAATAAACTATTTCCCCGCAACTGATGTAACCTTCGAACGTACTTAAGATGCAGCATATTTTCAGCTTGAATGGATTTGAGATCCCCCATTTGCTGACCTGTTGTTAACAAGCTTTTGTAAACAAAATAAGACTGAGGTCGCCCCCAGCCATTAAGCTGAATGCCTTGCCGGATCCCTTTTCCGGTATCATCAAAATGAATCGGGACAAAATCGGGCTCTAGTGCCTCAAGCCAAAAGGGAATGTTAGCTTGCTTATCCAGCCCCTTTTGGTTTCCCTTAACCAGTTGAGCGAATACTTCACCATCACGTAACCATGTACGCACAAGAAGCCGTTCAAGCATGGGACGGGTGTATTGGCCTGTCACTTCTGGTTTAATTGACCACTCAGACCATGCGCCCCTTATTTGTTTCGCCAGATCGGCATGAATTTCACCGGTTAATGAAAGCGGTTGAGGCTCAACAATAATCCCTTTCCCTCCGACAATACGCTCTTCCATCTTGTCGAGAATGCCAATCACCAGGTCATGATTGTTGTCCAGCCACCGCGCTTGCTCACGCAACGATTGCCCCCCAATTTGTGTCAATTGATTGGCATTTCGATTTTCACGCCTTGCCTTATGAAGTCGGGTTGGGATAGCCGCTTCATAGGCTTGAATTTGCAATCGCGATTTCAAGCGGCTGCTACCCCAGGTTGGCGCAATAACCGATATCGCTTTATCCAAAAAATTCATTAAAACCTCGCCAATTTATAGCCGGGTGAACCTCGACGAGCACTGTTACTTTGCGAATACCGGCGCTCCCACTGCTCTCGCCCCTTTCGAATTTCACTGAGGTTTTCCATCGTCATTGATTGACCATTAAATGTGACGCTTTTCCCCTGCAGTATTTCCATTTCCGCTTTTAGATAAGCATCCATCATTTCTTTAATTTGTTCTCGGGTCATACCCATCCCCCAGATGTTGAAGACACAGGAGCCCATGCCGAACTTGCGATAGGCTTGGTTTCTTGTGTTTCTGTTTGTGTTTGATTTGGTTTAGATACGGGAGAAGGTCGATTAGTGACAGGACGCGATGACTGAACATCATTAATATCCGGTAACTGAGCCCACTTCGGTGGGTTCTCCCATTTGATTTTTTCGTACCCGAGTAAAATAACCAATGCATGCGCATAAACAGTTAAGTCAAACGCTTCATTCGCCCCCTTGCCCGGCTTAGACCATTTTCCGTTGCTGTCACGTTCTTCGTACGTTAATTCATCGTAGAAAGAATCATCAAGCCAGTCAGGGAAATGAATGTAATTCGGCCCCACTGTTTCACGGCCTAGATGGGCGGAAATACGGTCTTTTAATTCATTGGTTTGCAGCAAATAAATGGGCACATCACCCCGCGCTTTCGCTCGTCTGTCTGAGCGATCAGTATTGTCGGGATAGGATTTGGTGATCAGTTTACTTTTTGCTTTACCGTCCCCTTTAAATAAATAGACACGACGAGCAAGGCCATCCTTTTTACATTTGCGCCAGAATTTATAAGCGTTATCCGTTACCCCTTCTTCACCGCCGGTATCAATTGCCATGGAATGAATTCCCATTTCAATATTTTCGTGCTCTTGAAGTGGATAGGTTTTATCAAGCACATCAGAAATAAGCACATCCCAATCTTCTGCATATGAGGAAGGATTAATGCGCTGTGATTCACCATCTTCATTGGCACGAACGGCGCGTGTAATATCAAAACGGTCAATTATCCAGCGCTCACCCTTGGCACCGTACCCTGTCACCTGAACCACAAAGCGGCGCTTTTTACCCCCTTGAACGTCAACAGTGGCAACGAGAAACCGCACACCTTCCGGCACAAAGCCATAACTCCAAACTTCGGCGCGAACTTTTAGATCATCACCGCTTCGCTGCTCTTGGTTAATTTTTGGTAAATAAGGCTGTCCCCAGTCGGTATTAATAACAGATTTTAAGGTTTCCTCACTGCCCGTACGCTCATACTCTTGCTCAGCGTTGAGTAAGTTATAAACTAATTTTTCCCATGTTTGATACGCTGCGGCTGGTCCTTCCATCCAAAACGACGCAATTCGAGACTCTCGCGGTTGCCCTGAAATACTCCCTCTGCTCTCGATGGATTGTCCTTCTTTGAGCCAAACGCCTTTATTATTTAGCTCGCGTTTTTGTTCCGGTTCAACAATCCCCATGCAATAAGGGCACTGTAGTCTTGCCGCCTTGCTGCCTTTTGCTGGATCATCACCTTCACTAAATCCGACCATATTTTCACGGACGGGCAAAAAGTATTCATCACAATGCGGACATGGCCAGTACCAACGACGGCGATCACCTCGGTTATAAAGTGACAAAATGCCTGTTGTTGGTGGAGCCTCATGCGCCGTAGTTCGCCTCCATTTGCTATCTGTAATTTCACGACCAGGCGAGCTTTCAACCAGTGTTTTACCCGCTGACATAAAGGTTGTCGTTCGCTTTGATGCCAACGTAAATGCATCCCCTTCCCCGTCCACATCTTCTGGGAAGCGGTCATAATCCGTTAGTGCTACATAGCGATAGTCAGAAGAAGACATGATATTGATGGATGGCCAACCAATTTTTAAATAATTGCCGGCTTTAAATGTTTTATCGTGCACGTTGTTATCATTGCGGTGTGGACTGAGGCGTTTAGCGACTTCACGACTCGATCTAAACGTTCTATCCAATCGTTTTTTAGAATGTTCACGCGCTTTCTCTTCAGTCATTTGAATAAGCAGAAAGTCAGAAGGATCACAAACAATCACATACACAATCCAACCATCAATCAAACCCAGTGATTTGCCAGTTCGAGCAGGACCAACAAAAATAACCGCATCATAACGGCGATCAGAAAGGCAATTCATTGGCTCAATAATGTAGGGGGTTAGTGTATCTTCCCACGGAATAGATGAGCCCTCACCCATGGGGACACGCATATATTTTTTAACCGCTTGAGCTATTGGCATCCTGCGAGGCGCTTTCAATAATGCAGATACGTCTTTTCTTACTGTTGCGGCTGAAGCGTAATTTATTGTCACTCTTCGATATCCTCCGCATCGAGCACTTCAAAAGCCAGTATGTCTCTTAACTCATCGACAACTTTTTGAGCTTCCGTTATTTGATCGGCTTTCCAGCCCTTATCGCGTTCGAGCTTATCGGGCCATGTATCTAAAACTTGCGATATGGCTTTTATGATCACAGCCATTTCCCGATGAACCTCAGAAACGGGTACGAGCTGCTTAAGTGTTGTTTCGAGTTTTATTCTTTCATTCTCGGACTGGTACCAATCTTTTCTGTCTTTTGGAAACATAACGGATGGGTCTTGAATTCCATCGGTATTGGCGCTGGGATCGGCACCAAAAAGAATTGGCCCGATATCCCGTAATGCATAAACGGGGTTGCCCCGAACCATGTTTGCTATCGGGGTATTTGCATCGAGCAATCGCTTTTTCACTGTTCCGCGATTTAAGCCGAATGCTTCAGCAATCTTAGCTACGCTCCAGTTGTAGGCGTCCCCCAGATTGCTGATGTTGGACATTGACACCTCACTCTGTCAGGTGAAAACTGATATTTTTATTTATTATCAGATAGATATAACACATTGAGGTGACAACTTATTTTCAAAATTGTCACCTCAATATCGATATTTTATAGTTAAATCAATAGATTACTTGACCTGCTGCTGACAGCATGAAAATTCGAAAACGAGCCGTTTCCCGCGAGCGCGCCGCCCCGTGGAGAGGCCTCCCCCTCGGGAGTACCTTTTGAATTATCCAGAGAATTAATCAATTTGTATCCGTATAGCTTCTTCATAACGTACGCGATAAGTTACCACCACGACCCAGATCACTAACGATGGTCTTCATGATGGATTCAGCCAGCGATTTTTCCTGCTGCTCCATTGTTTGCTTTATGCTGATGATAGATATTGCATTGACGCTACCTTTCAGTCTTGCTTCTTCAAGTTCATTGGTTAGCTGTGTAATCTGACGTTGTAGACCTGATATATGTTGTGCTGTTGATTGTTCGCTGGCGGCTGATGCGCATTGAATACTGGCTATTTGAGATTGCAGTTGGCTAAACTCAGACTCAACCTGTTGCTTAAACTTTTCGAATTCAGAATCCTCACAAGATATTGCCTCGCTCAATCGAGCGGTAACAGCGGAAGATTCGAGTATAGCAATGGCAGATTGCTGTTCGTGGTTATGGTTAACGCCTGTGGTTATTTCAGCCCGCGCTTGCTCTGCTCCCTCTCTAGCGCCTTTTTCTGCTGCTTGTAACACGACTTTCTCTAGTGTGGCATTTTCAATGTATGCTTCATTTATGAAGGTGACACCAGAAGAAATTGTAAACACGGGTTCTAAGCACCCTTTAGGGTTGAAAATGCCAAACGAATCACTCACAAAACCACCGCTTGCTGGCTCCTTCAACCCTGCATTAATCATCAACCCAGCAATGCGTTTTAATTGTGCTTCCAGCTTATCTAAGTCAGTGCTATCGACTGATATCTTTATAGATAGAGCGGCTATTTCTTTTTTATCTGACATGACTGTCTCCATAAATGAAAAAGCCACCAGCGGCTAACTGATGGCTATTAATAATTAATGTATACTGAGGTTTTAAAGCAACTATAAAGATGCCCTATGAAAAATATCGCATATCTACTATTTTACTTTACGTTACAAGGATGCTCATCAATTGACCACACAGAACAAACAGCTGAATGCATGGAATATAGGGCAATGCTTACAGCGCCAATGCCACAACATGCACAAAATGAGCTACAAAAAAAATGTGAAAACTCGATGAAACGCGGTGATTAAACTAGTTGTTTATTATTCGATATTTTTCACATTAAACACTCATTTCTAATATCATCTTGGATTGCTTCTAGCCGCTTCAATCTTTCGAATAGCTTTCTTATCTAAGTTGCATTGCTCAATCACTGTTAATAGTGACTCATTGAGTAATAGCGAATCACCCCATGTTAATTTCGGAGGGATGTATTCAGGTAAGCAATCATTGAGTAAGTGTGCTGGTATGGGTATTGATGGCGTTTGAACGTATTCTTTCCGCGTGCTTGTGCAACTCGATAGTAGCATCACCAGGAGCAATAACGGGAGCGCACTCATTATCCACAAGAACAGTTTTGATAATGGTTTTAACCTTTTCAGAATCCACGGCTGTCCTATCCCGTTCTCTGAGATTATTTCGTGAGATTTCATTAAACGTTACCGAGAGTTGTAAAACAGTGGATAGTACGAATTGACTTGCAGCAGCCTCATTTGTTAGCCGCTCATTGTCTTTCTTTACTAAAATATTGCAGTCATAGAGTGTTGTAGCCCACCAGCCCATCCCTATAACCATAATAAGCAGCCAGAATGAATTATCTATTTTCATAAGTTAACCTGTCGTGCTTTATTATAATTGACCGCACTTTGGCAGCGCTTTTCTAAGCTTACCTTGTCAGTACTGCAGGTATCGTCTCTGAGTACATATACGCCAGATGCCAAGTAGACGGGGATTCCGATAATGAAAGCGAATATAAATAAGCGAGCTTGCCAAGGCATACTGCCTCTTCTACCTCTCGTCTTGTCATTAACCCTTTCCACGGTTTGCCCCCTGCATATATCCAGCGTTTAAGTTCATTACATGCGCCAACTTGATCACCGGCATTGAGTTTTTTAAGTAGTGTAGAACGCGAAAAATCGCCTGTTCCTACGTTATAAGTGAATGAATAAAGTGCCGCCCTGGTGTAATCGGGGATATTCACTTTAATTAAGGGATTTACGGCTTTAGCGACGATTGCTAAATCTTTCTCTAACAGCGCATCACACTCGGCTTTTGTATAGGTTTTTGTGGAAATAATGTCAGAGCCTGTGTGCCCATAACATACGGTAAGAACTCCAACTACATCACGATAAGGCTTAGATTCATATCCTTCGAAATCAGTGACCATCGCAACAGTTAAGGCCATCAACCCACCACCAGCAGCGGCCATTTTTATTTTATTAGATATCTTTGCCACTGTTAGCCCTCTCTCTTAATTTGAAATCTTTGCGTTTGTAATGCCAATTAACAAAGAACGTTCCAACCGTACAAATAATACCAATGATGATCGCCCACTCTTCTAAAGTGAAAAGTCCAGCAGCCGCTGTGCTTATTCCTACCGCTTTTGCATAGAGGCTTGAGTTGTCTGACATACGCATATCTCACCCCCTAGCGGAGGAATTTAGTTAATAGAAAGCCACCACAAAATCATTGCAGTAATTAAAATACATGAGTGTTATTTTCGATGGCTGATGGCTATATATGAAAAGGGTCACGCAATGCGTAGCCCTTGGAGTTAATTTATAACTTTATTTATTGGCAATAATCATCATTCAATAACATTGACACAAGCAATCACCATTCCGGAATATCTTAATTAAAACAATATTAGCCAGTCACTCAACTATTTCACCGTTAAACGTATATGTACAACAATCACAAAATACAGGTAAATCCTCTTTCTCAAATAGAGGATTTACCTTCTGTAAATAGCCACCTTCATCGATATACAATTGTGAGTAATAAGAGCTTTCCCCAAGACGAATGTATTCACGATCCTCAAAACGTTCCAATGAAACCATCCAAAATATTGGTTCTGATTTATCAAGTCGATTAACTGCTTCACTAAAAACATCATTCCATAAAAAACCAACTTTACTTAGTAAAAAACGAAATAATGGGGTGTAATCATAACCTCTATTTATTTTTCCTTTCATCGATAAGCGTGTTGAAGATAACTCATCAATTTTTTTGTTTTTAGATCTATCCCACCGATATTCCCCTCCAGAATTATGATCGCAGGGATGTATTCGGGTTGTTGTATTTTGTTTTCTGTACAATGGCTTTTTATCATGCCTCATTTAACGACCTCTCATAATAAATATCTATAATTATTAATCATTGTATAAAGAAAGCACAACCAATGTCCTGCTTTGTTTGCTCAAACCGTTCAGCTTCAAGCTCAACACCAATAACCCGACGATTAAGTTTTAGCGCTGCTTTTATTGTGGCACCAGAACCCATAAAGAAATCAGCAACAACGTCACCCTCTCGACTGCTACTATTGATAATATGTTCCATCATCACCGAGGGTTTTTCACAAGGATGCTTGCCGGGGTAATACTGTACTGGTGGATATACCCACACATCTGTATAAGGAACATCAACGGTCACAGAGAAAGGACGTCGTAACAATTGGTATTGTTCCGCTAATTCATGATATTTGCGCCCCAAAGTACCTTGTTCACTCGCTAGATCAGCATGCTCACGATCTAACGGGTTATGGCTTAGCTTTTCCTCAGCGACGCGCTTAAACAGTTCTTGAAGTTTCAGGTAATCCGTTTCGCTTGGTAGCTGCCACTGGCTACAATAACACCTGAAAACTCACCTTCATTCTTATTGCTCATAACGACATCTTTTAAATAAAAAAGCTACGCGATGCGCAGCCTTTGGAATAATTCTGAATTGCTGAATTAATACCCTCTTTTAAATACTTTCTGGTCTATTTGCACTTTCTGACTAGCCTTAATACTGCTTAACGTACTATCAGCATAGGGATCATCTTTAGATTTTTCCTTGCTTAAATCCTGTCCAGAAGATGCGCAAGCAGAAAGCATTACCGTAAAAACTATTATCAACAGCCTCATTGCATACCTCATATTACATATTTATGTGAGGTTTTAGACTAATAGAGATCTGTAAGTTCAATTCATTAATTAAACATTATCGAAACGATAAGACGATTATAGGTGTTGTGGAGGCATACTCTGAGAGTGTATGCGTTCAGGTTCCCCATGGCGTCTGTGCTTCTATCCTGATAAGTACAGATAACACATGCGAGTTAGCCAATCAGCCTTGGTATTCTTCATAATGAAAAAAGCCGCACTAGGCGACCTCTTGAATAAGTTGTTCGGAATAACCGAGCATGTGAACTATCCGGAATTTCCGGAGAGTTGAAACGCAAAAAGCCTCATCGAAGTGAGGCTCTATAAATATTTGGTCCGCCATCGAGGCATCGAACCCCGATTTTTAGTCTAACTATGACTAAATACTCTTCCAATTGAGTTAATGGCGGAATCAGTTTATTTGCTAATGCAGAAGCCAGTCAAGGGCAGCAAAACTCACAATGAGCAATATCAAAACCATCTCAATCACAACAAATGCACTTCGTAGAAAAAATGCCACTCTATGGCAAAGAGATTGTAAGTTCATAAGCGATCCGTGAGGAAGCAATTCCACTTGGATACCGCATCTATTGTTTAGATAAAAACCCGCAGGTGCAAGATTTGCCGTTATGGCAACGCGGTATTGTGACCAAGATCACTATAACATATCTCATCTAATTTAGACGCAATTAATAACCAAAAAGCAAAATAAACGTACAAGTTGTGAGATTTCATTCTATAAACTAGGTGACTATTTACTCTGATCTATCTCTAACTTAGTTTGCTCAAACCGTTCAGTTTCTAACTCAATACCTATCACGCGCCGGTTAAGCTTTAATGCGGCTTTTATTGTTGCGCCAGACCCCATGAAGAAATCAGCAACAACATCACCTTCACGACTGCTACTATTGATAATGTGCTCCATCATCTCAGCAGGTTTTTCACATGGATGCTTGCCGGGGTAATATTGCACCGGTGGATATACCCACACATCTGTATAAGGAACATCAACGGTCACAGTAAAAGGGCGACGTAATAATTGATATTGTTCAGCTAATTCATGATATTCACGCCTTAATGTTGCTTGCTGCATCACCAGTTCAGCGTGTTCACGATCTAACGGATTTTTACTTAATTTTTCCTCAGCAACACGCTTGAATAAATCCTGAAGCTTCAAATAATCCGGTTCACTTGGTAGCTGCCACTGACTGTAGCCAAACCAATGAGAAGCCATTTGCTTACCTGTCGCGGCTTGGATCTCTTTTGCTGTTATCCCTAACGAATCCCGTGCTTGTTTGAAATATTCGATTAGTGGCTTAAGCACGTTTTCTTTAAGTTCACGGCATTGCTGCAAGTATTCGCTACCCTTCCCTTTGTATGGGCCTTGGTAATGTTCAGCGAATAGGATCCGTTCTGTGCTTGGAAAGAAACTACGTAAGTCAGCTTTACACGCCCGCCGCCATGGTCCTGATGGTTTAGCCCAAATTATATGGTTTAAAACGTTAAACCGTTCACGAACTAATAATTCCGTATCAGTCGCCAGCTTTGAACCACAAAACATATATAAGCTGCCGTTTGGCTTTAGAACACGCCAAAATTCAGCAAGCATTTCATCAAGCCAAGATAAATATGAAGTGACATTTTCCCACTGATTATCCCAATTACATGACTTAACCTGAAAATAAGGCGGGTCGGTTGCGATTAGGTCAATGCAATTATCGGGAAGTGTCTTTATGTAGTTAAGTGAGTCGTCATCGACTAAATTGATACTGTTTAAATTTACAGTGCTTTTCATAGATCAGGAGAACCTTTTTTGATAAGCTCACTTCGCTTTGTGCACATAAGCAGTGGGCTTTAGTTTGTCCGTGATCCGTTTCTGAACGGGCGAATGGCTGGTAAGGTGCTACCAACACCCACCAGCCGCCCATTTTCACAGTGCTAGATATTTTGATATGTTCTTTCTTTGATGTTTTCTTTGATTAACCCCGCCATTGCAAGTTGTGTCAGTATTAACTGGCAGCAGGGGTTTGTTAATTCGGTGAACTGAGAAACCTCGCCTGTTGTAACGGCCACATCTAGTGGAACCGCATCAAAAACAAGCCTTGCTTTTTCTGTCATATCTACATGTTTTCGCATGATAATTTCAAACCTTTGGTCAGTTATTGTGCATAACTACACATGTAACTCTGACCAATCGTAACAGCAAGTCTTATGTTTATTTCAGGCATAAAAAAACCCCGCATTGCGAGGTCTTGAATTTTTTCTCTGCTTTACGTGTAACTCCGAGCAGCATATACGAAAACTATAACTTCATCGGCAAAATAGTCAAGCTTTATTCACCGTAATGATATTTATGACCGAATTCGTCACACATCGGCCTATATAGCATAAACTCGGCAACACTCAACCAGGCCGTAATTCTATCTTGATAGGTACGTAGGCAGTAACGCCCATCCCTATTGCAAAGTTCTAATGCAATTTCATGCTTAGATTTTTTATAAACATAATGCTGCTTAAGAATATCCAACAAGCCAGCATCGGCATTCATAACCTCACAAATGACTTTATCCATTTTACCGCCCTCAACATCAGAACAGAACCACATACTACTAAGTGTTTTTTTATCCTTGAATTCTTCCAAAAACATTAATAGCGTTTCTTTTGATAGCCCAGAGTTACGCATTCTTTTCATTGCTTCTTTAAGGGCTTTTTTTGTAATAGTTGGCTCTTCTAGCAACTGATTAAACATGCCAGCAGCACTAGGATTCTGACTAAATGCCGCCCATCGTCCCCACATAGTTAAACGCCCACGGATCCACACACTTTCCAATGTACGCAATTTTAAATGCTCTTCGCTTTTACCTGTTGTTAATGGATAAATCACTTGATACCTCTTTAGCGTTCCGCACAACGCATTAACCGAAAACACCCAGACCCATTGAACGGTCTAGAAATTTAAACAAAAACACTATTTGGCTTCCATGCTCCCTTTCCCATTCCTTCGGATCCTTATGCAACTCGCTGTGGTGAATTCTGCAAAGAGGAATAGTGAACAAGTCATGCGCTTTAGTGCCAATACCGCCCTGACCATGACCGATAATATGATGAGCATCGTCAGCAATAGCATTACAGACACAACACGGCTGTGATTTAACCCACTGCAAATACTTCACACTTTCCCAGCGCTTAAGTTTTGGCTTTTTCATAAAGCTGGCTGGTGGCTCGGGATCAATAGTTAAATCCAATACCGGCTTTAATACTTCAATATCATTGAGCGCGTCGCTGAGGTATTGCTGAGAATGAGAGATTAAACCTGAAGGTCTATTTTTTAACTCCTCAGGTACAGGCATCAGTAACATTCGCTCATTGAATGTGTTTAGTTGAGCACCAGGCTTAAACATAACAACACCAGCTTCAGGTATGGGAATTGGGGTTAATATCCACTGATTGTTCATGCTGCCTGCCCTATCATCATTAATTTGATGAGATCAGTGCTTTTGCTTTCAAAGAAGTGCGGTTGTGTTTCACGTGGGTTATTAGGGCTCGTCATGTTTTTGCCGTAGATAAGCCCCTTGGAAGTAATTGACCAATAATGCTTGGTTTTATCGACTCCTTTGGTGCTTGGGCGTGATTTTCTTTCCACCAGCCCTAATTCAGCCAAACGCTTATAAGCTGCTTGTGCGGTAATGTTGAGAGTATTTTTACGGATTAACTCAGTTAGTGAGTGCGTAGTGCGGCTAGAGCCATCCGGTGCATAAACAGGTGCATCGATAGCATAACTCGGTGATAAATTAGGTAAGCCAGCCATTTGTTGGAGCTTTTGATAGCCACCAAGCTTGGATGAATTAGATAAATTAAGGGTTTTAGCCATCGATTCAAGCAAAATGGTACCGGCTTGAACCTTATCGCTTAGCTGGGCTTGGTTTCGTTGCTGAACGACGGTATCGAAAGTACGAATAACTTTTAGGCTAAATAACGGACTGATCCACATTGCGTATGCATAAACAATTTCACGTAGAACATATGTTCCTTGCTCAGTACCGCCTTTAATTACCTCTACTGAAGCGATGCTCACATCTGAGCATCGGTCAATTTCCGCACACAAATCTTTTGTAGTTTCAATTCGTAGGAAATTCGACGGTTTATGTTTGTCTTCTCCACCAGATACGCGATGAAGATCATTCAAACAAAAACGACCGTTAAAATCCTGTCTTACACTTACGCCATCAATCATTAATTGGTTCATGCTATTTCTCCACATTTTACGCAACCGCATTTGCGTTTTTAAGTAAGCTAATCGTTATTTCGAACCGACCGCCCTTTACGACTTCGCACCACTCGATATCTGCACGCTTAACCTGATCATCATCTTTCCAAACATTTGCATATGTCAGGGCATCAAATGGCGCTTTTAAATAATTATCGATATCCCTTCTGTGATTTGTGGGTGGGTACATTTTTACGACTACTGATACGTTTTCAGTAATTGCTATAGGTCTTCTTCGTAATTGCTCATAAACAGCAGCTATTGCATTAGCACGGAACCTGCGACCCTTTTCACTGATAATCATCGTACCGCGAACAGTCCGCCAGCAAGCATTGACGCTAGGAGGGAATGGCAGTACTAAAGAAATAGAATTACCCATTTGATACCACCTGATTCCATATTTTCACGGCTTCTGGCTTATCATTTACTGCAGGGCCCTTCGCTCCACAGCTATGACAATAAACGTAAAACCAAGTCCTATACTCAAGGGTTTGAATGTGTAGATCTTCGCTACCACACTTGCATTGATGGATTTCATCCACGATTGCCTCCCGATTTTTTCTTGAGTAGCTTGGGTATACAGATGCAAATAGCGATAGGAACAATTATATAAACCATGAATGAGGTCACTAGAAAACTAACGGGCAAGTAGATCAACTCAAAACTTACAGCAGCCCAGCTAAACATTAATGTGACGATAAACAATAGCCAAGATTGCTTGAAGTAATTCATAGTCTTGCCCCTGCTAGTAATTCATCAAACTTCAAAATCAGTGGGTTATGAGTCTTAGCTAATTCCTTTACACCGTACTGACCTCTTTTATTCTTTCCGTGCCTAAATTCTTCACAGCGTTTTTCTTCTTTAACCGTTTTTTCATAGGCATTTTTTTGTACTGCATAAATAATGAAATGCGCGTCTTTACGCCCTGTAGCTCTGATTGCATCAATTCGTTTCAGAAAATCGATTGCGGTTTTTGCTTGGTCTAGCGAGGCAGCGTAGATTTCTCTAATATTCTTTGTTGTTAACTCTTTGCCGGGCTTGAAGTCTTCAACGATACGGATATGTAATGGTTTCACGCTGCATCCCCCATCTTTTTAGCTAACCACTTAGCTTGCTCAATGAATAACTTCCCTATACGCTCTAATTCTTCACGCTGAACGTAACCAGTTTTATCGCCCTTCCATGCCTTATCGAATACAACAATTGCACCGGCAAAAAATGCGCCGGTTGGTTTTTGTTTTTCATCTGTAGGGTTAAACCATTTGGGAACGTCAAAACCAATACGGCCACGAATAAAGCAAACATGATCCGCTTCTTCTGGCCACCAGCTTTCACTTGTCGCTACTTTTAATAAAAATACATAACGACCACCCTTTTCACGCATAGCTGAAGCGTGAGCCATGATATGACCAACGCCTGTTACGACTTGTTTTTCATGATATGAAGAACGGGAATAAGGAGGATTACCAAAAGCAGCACCGTCAATTTCTTTTAGCTTCTCTGACCAATCTTGTGTCAGTGCATTATCTTCTGCAGTGTAGAAATGCGGGCACTTGCTGTTATCGCCATCAGTGAATAAATCAATCGTGAATGGACCAAAAAGTGAATTAATACCCCAATAAATATCTTCTGGAGTTTGCCACTGATCCCCAACCTCTTTTAGACTGTGAGCTGGCTTAGATTTGAGCTCATTGAGTCGCTTGACGTAATTATTCATCATGCTGCCACCTCTTTCGCTGCTTGTTCTGTCGCTTGCTGCCAGATTCCGTTCCATGCCTTACGACCTAAAAACTCACTCATACGGCGAATGCCTGATTTACCCGCTATCTCGGCAGCAATCTCTTCAATGCGAGTTTGTGGTTTTGAGCGTGAGCCGATAATGCGAGTGAACGCCTCGTCACGCGCAACAGCATCAACACTAACCTTTTGCTCACCAGCCAAACGCAGGGTTAGATCATCCCACTGGCTGCGCAGTGTTTTTGGGCACTGAACATTCTTTTTCCAAAACTCGTCTTGACTGACGCGCTTGTAGAACTGGCAAATTTCTTTGTGGGAATGGCCGTCAATTTCACTCATCAAGCGAACATCGTTAGCCCATTCAGTGAAATTAGGTTCTTTCGGTGCTTTCAGCCCTAACTCTTGGAACACTTCACACTTGCGATTAAATATCCACTGAGCGCACTTAAGGTCATTTGCAGATCCCCATTTCTGGAAGTTAGTGCTGTAAATCACAGCCTCTGGATAACGATTTAAAAAATCAATTTTAGGCTGGTCGCTGGATTCGTTAGAATTCTGCGACGAAGAGTTAGTTACTGATGGATCTTGTTTTGAAGTTACTGACGGATCGCCCCCAGATTCTGGCGGGTCAAAACGGTTATTTTTGCTTGATTCTGACGGAACAGATTTTGATGCAACAGAATTTGATGCGTCAGGATTTGACGTATCAAAAGCTGGTGGTTGAGAAAGTGCAGCCATTGCCGCCGAAGCCAATTTATCAACATTTAATTGATAGATATTGCTCGCATTACGGTTACCTTTACGGCGTTTTTCGCTTGATAACCAGCCAGCTTTCTCCAAGCTTTTGATAGCGGTACGCACCGTGCTTTCCCCTGCGCCAATCTGGCGGGCAATTGTCGGTACCGATGGCCAGCATATACCCTCATCATTTGAGAAGTCAGCAAGGCGAGCCATAATAGCAACCGAGGTTATCTTCAAACCCGCACTCGCGCAGCCATCCCAGACGTAACTTGATAGTTTTACACTCATGTTGCTACCTACTTAACTTCTGTATAATGTTTTTTAAATTCAATGAGCGGCACAAAGCATGGATGCTCATAGTCATCGAGCATGAAAATAACTCGCTGCTTTTGCCTATCCCACTCAACAACTTTGACGATACGACCGCGCTTATCTCTAAAATAACGGTAAAGGTTCTTATGCTTTTCATTGGACATGAGCCTCGCCTTTGCTATTGAAGTAAAAATGAGCCCAGTCGCTTTTTAAATCTGCAATATCTACCAATTTGCGTTTTGTCTGGTAGTTGCCCTGATCATCAGCTGACGTTATGATTTCTACATATTGAAACGGGCCATTCTTTGAAAGAGATATGCACTTAAATTGCTTTCTTTCACTGATTTGGTTTAAACTGCTCATGCTAGTTACTCCACACAAGTTGTTATTAGCAATCGACGCCTCGGACCGCATATCTGGGGCGTCACTCTTTCTAGCGTTAATCATCATTTTTTAATCCATAGACAGTTTTTAATGACTCAATAAAACCAGCCGCATAGCCGAATACTGTTGCTAGTTTTCGATCTATTGCTTTAATCTCATCATCAGTAAGAACGCCATCAGAGATGCTTTCATGAATAAGAATTGATAGAGCACCCTGCATTGCACCTAAGTTCATCTTTATTTCGAACAACTCAACTTCATCCAAATTCTCTGGCTCTACTTTTGTCGCTGGTACCATGCTGTGACGCTCCATGTGATATTCCACCAGTTTTGTAGTACCTGATAATTCTTCCATTGCTTCTAGTTCGTCATGTTCGAAAAAGCGACAACCATTCTTTTCGTACAATTTGTTATTAAACGTAGTTTCAGAAATACCCAACGCACCTGCCATTGCTGAACGACCTCCGGGCATTGCTTTACACATTTCTTTCACAACTTCTTTTAGTGTTTGTTTGCACATATCTACAATTCCTTTTCTACTCTGGTAGTTAACGCTGCTAATTGAATTTGCTATTGTTTTGGTAAAGCTCGGGATTGAATTTAAGTGTGCCGTTTGTTCTATAGTCAGCCTCTATAGCTCTATTTTTTGGAATTAATTGGTTTGGACGTTTTTTCCATTGATAAAAAGCCTCTGGTGTTATTTTAAAAAATTCTGTAATTTTCAATGTATTACCGAAATAATCTTCAATCTGAGTGGTTGTCATGAGTCTCTCCTAATCTAAGTGTTCTTAGATATTAATATCCAATTTTATATTGGTCAATAAAAAATAAGATAACTTAGTTTTTGTTTATATGGGAATGAGTATGGAAACCGCTGGCGAAAGAATAAAAAGACTTAGAAAGATCACAAAAACAACACAGAAAGACTTAGGTATATACTGCGGGGTATCTGACGTGGCTGTAGGGTATTGGGAGAGGGATTTAAATCTTCCGAATGGTGATGCTTTAATTAAGCTTGCTAAGTTCTTCAATACATCCGAGGCTTATATTTTATATGGAATACCTGAAAAATCATCGGACTCAGTGATTTCCACTATCCAAAAAATACCTGTTTTATCATATGTTCAGGCAGGCCAATTTACTGATTATTCGCCAGAAAGTATTTTCAATGATGACTTAGATTATATAGAGACGAGTATAAAGGTTTCACCAAACGCATTTTCTTTGATAGTAAAAGGTGACTCCATGACGAACCCGCTTGGAATGCCATCTATACCCGAGGGCGCTCTCGTCATTGTCGACCCAGCATTAGAGCCAGTAAACGGAAAATTCGTTGTAGCTAGACTATCAGGATCCAATGAAGTTACAGTCAAAAAGCTTGTAATTGATGGTCCCAATAAATTTCTTTTCCCCTTAAACCCTAGATACCCAAACATTCCAATCAATGGTAATTGTGAAATAGTTGGTGTGGTCAGGGGTGTTCAATTCGAGCTCTAGCCTCCCTCAATAATTAAAAGCTAAGTTTATTTAGATTTTATATTGACACCACTCCTAAGCTGGATTAGATTTATATCCAAGACAACTTAGGAGATACTCATGCAACTCAATTCAAATGAACCAATCGTTACTTTTAGTGTGCCAATGTCGCAAGAAGATGCTCAGGCTTGGATCCTTCAAAAAGCCGCGGAGTTCAATACGCTAGATTCACTAAAAGCCAAGCAGACTCAACTTGAACAAGACAAAGCTGATCTGCAGCGCAAGATTGAAAAGCTCGACGATGAAATTTTCGAGCAGTCCGAACGCTGCAAAATAACCATTAGTGCTTAATTGGCTGGATAGGTTGAAGTGATGACTATGAATGAAAAGCTAGAAACTAAACTGTCCAACAATACACATGATTTAAATATAAGGTTATTAGAAATTGCTGGGCACCTACTTGATGAAATGCAAAATCAATTTCAACTAAAAGGCATAGGCCCAGCAGCAAACTATAAACTAGCAGTACTTAAAGCTCTGGAATGTATAGTTCTTCTAAAATAATACCTTGCTCTTCTAATCGGTCGCGTAATCGACCAGCTAGAAAGCGATGTGTTTTATCAAACTCGTCTCTTTTGTGCTCTTCGTTGGCGAAATCAATTTCAGCGCCATTATTTAAAGAGCTAAATAGGTCGACTGTTTTATCAAAAACATGTAGTGCAAATTGCTCTTTGGTCATTTTTAGATTATCTGACATTAATAAATTCTCTTGGTTGTGTAGGGCTTCCAAGAATACCACAGCCGCCTGATGTGGCTAAGTTAGTTCAGGCACCTTATTAACGTGTGGAGTAATTGAGAGGGAATATGCTTATCTTGACTCGTCGTGTCAGTGAAGTTCTCACAATCGGTGATGATATTACTGTTACTGTTTTAGGTGTAAAGGGTAATCAAGTACGTATTGGCATTGAAGCCCCTAAAGAAATTGAAGTTCATCGTGAAGAAATTTATCAGCGTATTTTAGCTGAAAAGAATAACGCCACTGTAAGTTGATAGTTTTGGCGGGGATCTAAGTCTTCAATTATGAGGATGATGATAAAGTTCTGATTGGTGACCCGCCCTTTTTACATTACAGATAAGGCTACTGATATTTAATCAGTTCACATAATTATTATCAGTAGTCTTATGTGTGGAGTAATAAACCTTAATATGAGGATCAACTCATGAGTGAAGATAGAAAAACTAATGTACCTGAATTTTTAGGCGAATTAGATGCAGGTATATTTGAAAATAAAGTTTCAGCTGTATTAAATGATGTTGCATTAGGCGTTATTAATAATGGTGGCAAGGGGAAGGTCATTATTGAAATGGATATTTCCCGAATGAATAATTCAATCGAGGAAAAGCGCGTACTAATCGCACATAAACTCAAGTTTGCTGCACCAACACCACGTGGAAAGCGCTCAGAAGAAGATACCACCGAAACACCGATGTACGTTAATAAAGGTGGAAAGCTTTCGATTATGCAAGAAGATCAGGGTCAATTATTTGCACTTAATGGCGCTCCTGATGGAAAGTTAAAACAAGTTAATTAATTTATTTTTTATTTAAATCTCAATCTTTAAAAATACTTTATTAAATAAGTAGGAGCTTTTATGTCTCAATTAAATGGTGATGCTATTTCCCAAATTAAAGATCTAGCTATTTCAGGTGTTCGTTTAGATGCTGTAGAAAATATGCCTTGCCCTGCCGTAGCTAAACCTGACGGGCTTGAAATTGTTAACCTTGAAAGATATCAAGAGGGTCGCTACCGCTTCCGTGGATCATTAAGAACCACCAGCATTAGCGATTTTGTTAAATATAGTATTGGTTATTCTGATGCGGATGGTGTTCGTTGCTTTATCGATGCTGAAGATATGAGTGCAAAAACTATCTTTAACCTCGGTACCATTGCAGCTCCTGGTCACGCGGATAACTCTGCTGTAATTGGCCTGAAAAAAACATCACCTTTCGCTGCCGTACTATCCATTAATGGGCGCAAGCAGGGACAAAAAAGAGCTTGCCGAGTGGCTGGAAGATTGGAAAGATTACTTAACAGCATTCGATGCTGACGGTGAGATTTTAGATATCAAAAAGGCCGTTGCTGCAGTTCGCCGCATTACAATTGAAGCTAGTCGATCTTCCGATCACGAAGATAGTGATTTTGCAGCTAAGCGTTCAATCATGGAAAATGTGGAAGCTAAAAGTAAGGATGTTATGCCCGCCATTTTTGAATTCACATGCACTCCATATGAATAATTGCAGAGTCGTACTATCAAACTTCGTTATAGCATTTTAACTTCCCATGAAACACCAGCACTAGTGCTTCGAATTGTTCAACTGGAAAACCTTCAGGAACAAATTGCTCAAGAATTTCGTGATTTACTTGCGTCAAAATTCGAAGGAACTCAAATCGAAACATTCATTGGGAATTTTTCAGCTTAATTAATTTATGCGCCACTGAACTGGTGGCGCTATTTAGCTATGGAGTGCCAATCATGTCTAACTATGATGATGCAAAAAAACATTTTCAAAATGAAACTAAAAATCATGAAATGACCATTATTCATGAAGATGGCTTATACAGGCACGTTAGATTTAAACAACCCAAAACAAATGTTTATTATTTTGACTTAGTTACTTACCCCGGTTACTTAGTTTTTTCCGGTGATATGGGTACGTGGGTATTTAGCCGATTACACGATATGTTCGATTTTTTTAGTGGTGATGATATCAACACCGGATATTGGGCTGAAAAACTGCAACATGGTGCAGGTGGTGGTAGGGATACAGCTAAAGAATATTCCCAAGAAGAAACAGAAGAGACTATTAAAAAACACTTCAACTATTGGGTTGAAGATAATAAAAAAACAGATGATGACGGCTACACGCAAGAAGAAATAGACGAATACCAACGTGAATATAAACATCACCGGAGTGAATTAAAAGAGCTTCTTAATAATACCGACAGCGAATGGTCAATTATTGAAGCAATTCAAAATATTTCTAATGGTGACTTTGAATACTCACCTTTTGAGGAAACTTGGGACTTGATTCGAAAAGATTATTCTCATCATTATTTATGGGCTTGCTTCGCTATTCAGTGGGGAATTAACAAATACAAAAACAATAAAGTCGCAATTAGCTCTATTAATAAATTTCTAACTATTAAATGAAAACTTGTGTGGAGTGTTAATTATGTCATATATATCAACTTATACCGGAAAGCATTTCGCTTATATTAATATCAGTGCGGATGATATTTGTATTGAAGATATTGCTCAGGGTTTATCTAATGAATGTCGCTTTGCCGGGCAAATTGATTCTTTTTATTCTGTCGCTCAGCATTCTGTTTATGTGAGTCAAATTGTACCACCTGAATATGAATTGGAGGCATTGCTGCACGATGCATCAGAGGCCTATTGCAAAGACTTACCTAGCCCATTAAAAGCGCTGTTACCTGAATACAAAAAAATTGAACGCAGAGTACAACAGGTAATAACTTACAAGTGGATTTTACCAATAAATTTAAGTGATGTTGTTCATTATGCTGATTTAACAATGCTTGCAACGGAACGTCGAGATTTAGAAGTTGACGGTGATAACTACTGGCCAATTTTAGACGGCATTCCGGCAACTGATTTAATTACAGTTAGCCCATTGTCACCTATACAGGCAAGAGCAATGTTTATTTATCGCTATAATCAGATAACAGGAACGATACCTAAATTCGATGCAGATATAAGGCTAAGCACAATTCGCGGTGAATGTGCATGGGGTGATATTTATTCAGATAAGAAAAAACGCTTTCAAGATGGTGACCCTATTCAAACATCGCGAGTTATCAACATCGATACTTATTTAACTGATGGCTATATACAAACAGTTAATTCAGTTTACAGAATTATTATTTAGGTGACCTCATGCCCATCAAACATCCAGTAATCAGGTATCACGGTGGTAAGTTTCGACTTGCCCCTTGGGTGATTAGTCACTTTCCTGATCATCGTTGTTATGTTGAGCCGTTTGGTGGTGCTGCATCAGTTCTTTTGCGTAAGTCTCGCTCAGAAGCTGAAGTTTACAACGATTTAGATGATGAAGTAGTAAACCTGTTTCGCGTTCTACGTGATAAAGACCGGGCTGAGAAGCTTATCGACGCTTGCTTATTAACGCCTTACTCGCGCACTGAATTTAATTGTGCTTATGATGTCTCGGAATGCCCTATTGAACGAGCACGAAAAACAATTGTGCGTGCCACTATGGGTTTTGGTAGTGCCGGTGCAACGAAAGGTAAAACTGGTTTTAGATTAGACACTAAACGTAATTCAGCAACAGCACAAAAAATATGGACACGGGCACCAGAAAACCTACTCGCTGTAGTAGATAGATTACAAGGGGTATTAATTGAAAATCGTGACGCTGTTCAGTGCATGAAAGACCATGATACCACCAGTACCTTGCATTTTATCGATCCACCCTATTTACATGAAACAAGGAGTATGAGAAGCGAAACATATCGACACGAAATGGATGAATGGGGCCACCAGCAATTAATCACTGTCGCTGGCCAGCTTTCAGGAAAAGTTATTATTTGTGGTTATGATAACGATCTATATAACGGCCAACTCTCGAGCTGGCGAAAAGAAACAAAGACAACAGCAGCAAACGGCCACGCTGGGTCAGTAAAGCGTACCGAATGCCTGTGGCTAAACTTTTAAGGTGAAATTCAATGCGATATAAACACTTAATGGTAGATCTAGAAACGATGAGCAACAAAGGTAATGCCGCTATTGTTTCTATTGGTGCAGTGGCCTTTGAACCATCAACTGGTGAGATTGGTCCTACTTTCTATCGCACGGTTGATTTAACAAGCTGTGAACGAGTTGGGCTTCATATTGATGCCGATACAGTGCTGTGGTGGATGAAACAAAGTAGTGAAGCAAGAGCCGCTATTGTTGATGAACGTGCTGAACCTATCAAGTATGCACTTACTCTTTTATCTATGTTCGCTAGAGATCATTTAACAAATAAAGTTTGCGTCTGGGGTAATGGTAGCGACTTTGATAATGTTGTTTTAGCTAATGCCTATAACGTATGTGATTTAGAGCCATTCTGGAAATTTTATAATAACCGTGATGTTCGCACCATTGTAGAACTTGGTCGCAGTGCCAGTATAGATCCTAAGCGTACGCTCGAATTTGAAGGTGAGCAACACAATGCGTTAGCTGATGCAATTCATCAAGCTAAGTATGTGTCTATTATCCACCAGCATTTAATTAAACCTATTGCTGATGAAGTTTAACGTTTAAATCTGTATGCGGCAGATGTGGGGGTAATTATGTCTAGAATGGTGTCTCTAGAGGCGTGGGCAAGATTGGAATTCGGTGAGGATGCGCCCAGCAAGCAAGCGTTGTTGAAGTACGCAAAAGCTAACATGATGGTACCACCGGCGCAAAAGGTCGGTAAGAAATGGATGGTAGATCGTGATTCTCGCTGGGTTGGAATTATATCAAAACCGCAATTGCCAAGTGGTTCAAATGATAAATTATTAAGGATACTATCAAATGGCAGCGAGACCGCGCACTCATAATATTACGGTTCCAAATCTATATCGAAAATTAGATAAGCGAAACGGCAAAACATATTGGCAGTATAAGCACCCGCTTACTGGAACGTTTCACAGTCTTGGCACGGATGCCGAGGAAGCCGCATTAGTCGCCTCACAAGCTAATACTATTATTGCAGAGCAGCAAACTAAACAAATTCTTAGTATTAATGATCGTCTATCAACTATTAAAAATAAAAAAATTGGAATTAACGTTTCTAACTGGATAGATAAATATTTAGAAATACAGCAAGAGCGTGTAGATCTTGGTGAATTAAAGCCGAATTCATATAAACAAAAAATTAAGCCTCTAAACTTATTTAAGCAACACTGCGGAATGTTCTCGCTTAAAGATGTTACAGCTCTAGAGATATCCCGAATTACTGATGAAGTAAAAGCCCTTGGGCATAATCGCATGGCTCAAGTTGTTCGTGTAGTGCTCATTGATGTTTATAAAGAAGCTCAGCATGCTGGGCATGTTGAGCCAGGCTATAACCCCGCACTGGCAACTAAGCAACCGCGAAACAAGGTTAAACGAGAAAGACTTTCGATTGATGAATGGAAAAAAATCTACACACAGGCAAGTAATCACTCCCACTATTTACAGTGTGGGATGCTTCTAGCACTAACCACAGGCCAGCGCCTTGGTGACATAACTAGAATGAAATTTGCTGATATATGGGATGGAATGCTTCACATTGAGCAAGAAAAAACGGGCTCAAAACTTGCTATCCCATTATCCCTAAAATGTGAAGCTGTTGGCATGACTCTTGGTGACGTTGTCTCTATGTGCCGCGATCTTGTTGTTAGCCCTTATCTGGTTCATCACAAGCACGCAACAGGTAGGGCTAGTAGAGGTGACAAAGTCACTCCAACAACACTGACAGCAGCATTTAAGAACACTAGAGATAAGTGCGGATTTGAATGGAAAAAAGGAACAGCACCTTCGTTCCATGAGCAAAGATCGCTATCTGAAAGATTGTATCGAGATCAAGGTATAGGTACTCAAAAATTACTAGGACATAAGTCGCAACAAATGACAAATAATTACAATGATGACCGTGGCAAAGAATGGCAAATTGTTGTAATTTGATTAGTCTACTTTCCGTACTATTTTGGGGAGAAGTTTTGGTGGGGTTTTGGGGAAGATTTTAATTGTTCATAAAGTGAACTATGAAATACAATTATTATTTATAGAAAATTTAAATTAAAATCTCCCCCAAAAAAGAACAACACATTGAAAATAAAGAAAATATACCATTTCAGTTTTATAGCTTTATTGCCGGTAAACGTTAATTTATTTAATCGTCAACCTAATATAGAATTATATAACCATATGACCAAGATTCATATACTCAAAACTGATCCTACAGATAACCCCTGTGTGAGTTGTGGCGCATGCTGCGCTTATTTTCGTGTCTCTTTTTATTGGGCAGAAAGCGAGAGTGGCGGTGGGTTAGTGCCGCAAGAATTAACTGAACAAATTACGCCTTTTATGAGCTGCATGAAAGGTACCAACCAAAAAAACAATACTCGCTGTACTGCACTGTCAGGCAAGATTGGTGAATGTGCATCCTGCTCTATTTACACACAAAGACCTACACCTTGTCGTGAGTTTGAACAATCATGGCTTGGTGGAGTACATAATGAAGCTTGTGACCGTCCTCGTGCAGCATATGGCCTTCCGCCACTTGAACCGCATCTTCCAAAAATTGCTTGTTAGCCGTCTATGACCCAGAGAAGTCTGGGTTATCTTGTTGCGCTATTCTCACTCTCTATCTAAAGCTGAAATTTCATTATTTGTTAAAATTAGCTTTTATTTATAAATAAATTTCATTCATTACCCTTAAGTGAATTTCCCCTTACAAACAACGATTTGATGTCAGATTTTCAAGGAAATTAACTCACTAATTCACTTTAACTTGACCATGCCTTATTCCTTAAGCTCTGTATTTTCCTTATCCCCCCTCAAAATAATCCGTATAGGCTTATGTCATGAGATTGATTACTGTTTAGCTCTCATGTTTATACAAAGGCCTGTTTATGCTCATTATTCTTGGTGTTTTTCTACTCGCTGGTATTGTAAAAGGTGTAATTGGTTTAGGGCTACCAACCCTTGCAATGGGACTATTATCAACAACAATGGAACCCGCTATTGCAGCAAGTTTATTGATCATTCCCTCATTGGTAACTAACTTATTGCAGTTATTCATTGGGCCTAAATTTATTGCCTTAATCAAACGCCTTTGGGGATTTATTGTCGGTATATTTATTGGCACACTTTGGAGCTTTTTACCCAGTCTGAGTGCTTCATCAACATGGACGATACCTACACTTGGTGCAATTCTTATTGCATATGGCTGCTTAGGAATAACAAAGAAGAAACTACCTTACCCTTCCCACTTGGAAAAATGGCTATCACCTTTTATCGGCTATTTTACTGGAGCAATCACCGCTGCAACAGGTGTTTTTGTTATTCCTGCCGTACCTTATTTGCAATCTCTTAAATTAAATAAAGACGAACTTATTCAAGCGCTTGGTTTGGCTTTCACTGCGTCTACTATTGCACTCGCTCTACAGCTTTCTCAAGATAATAGTTTCGACGGTATTGACTATTATTTATCAATTATCGCACTAATACCGGCGCTTATTGGCATGTATATTGGTCAATATTGTCGAAAAATAATGAGTGAAATAATATTTAAACGCTGCTTTTTCATTGGGTTAATTGCATTCGGTGGGTATATGTTATTCAAGTAAAAAATCAATAAATTCGGTCACATAATTAGGTAACTGATTAAAATCACGGGTGCAAATAACTAATTTACGTTTTGCCCAAATATCCGATAAAGGGATCATTTTGCCTTGATAGCTACCTATAAATCGACGTGCGGATTGCTGAGGAATAATCGCAAGACCTACTCCCTGAGTGACTACCTGCATTATACCATCGACAGTAGCCATTCTAACCCGATAATTCAGCCGAGCACCTAAACTTTTCGCATGCTCATCAAGGTGATCTTGCAAAGCAATCCCTTCTGTCAGGCCAACAAATTCACTCTTCACAATATCGGAGAAACTGACGGAATCCCGTTTTGTCCAAGGGCTTTCTAGGGGAACGAAAACAATCAGTGGATCGTCACACAAAGTACGGTGATCTAATCCATTTAGTGCCGTTGAGTCAGCGACGATGCCCAAATCAGCCATTTGATTATTGATATTGCTCACTATTTTTGTACTTGGCATCTCGGTTACAGAAAGCGAAATATTAGGTTGTTGATATAAATAACGCCCTATTTTTTGAGGCAAAAACTCAGTTTGGCCTGAGGAGTTAGCTAATAAATGAATATGCCCACGTAACCCTTTGCTATATTGCTGCAATTCACTGCGCATATGTTCAATTTGTTGTAATACCATATTCGCGTGATTGACAAGAGAAAAACCGGCATTTGTCAATGTCACTCCTGCCTTTGTACGGGTAAATAATAGGACACCAAGCTCATTTTCCATACCCCGAATTCGTTCGCTCGCTGACTGTAAACTGAGATGTGATAAATTTGCGCCCGCAGTTATGCTTCCAGCTTTATAAATATTCAAAAATAAACGTAAATCCGTGATATCAAAACGCATGGTTTTCCTTATTGTTACAGTAAAATCAGCATCAATAGAGATTATTTTATTTCATTAATCCCTATTGATAATCTATATTGATATCAGCAAGAAAGATCGACAATCGTTAAAATATCACACTGATTCTTTCATTGCTTGCATGGCTAACTCAAATGAATACAAACGCGCTTGATGATCAAATATCTGACCGTTCACCATAATTTCATCCGCTTGCGTCTGATGTAATACTGATGCTATACCATGACGGATTTTCGCTTTATCACCTACGAGTGACATACCAAGTGATTGTTGTACACCAAACTGCTCTACCGGAGACCAAATTTGCCCTATATCTTGCACTGGCGGTGGCAATTGTCCGGTTTTACCACGACGTAACATAACAAAAGCTTGCTGCATCGACGTAAATAAAAACTCCGCATCACGAATGGTATCGGCTGCAATTATATTAATACATACCATCGCATAGGGTTTTTCGAGTCGAGCGGAAGGTTTAAAGTTTTCACGATAAACATGTAGAGCTTGTAACAGCAGATCAGGTGCAAAATGTGAAGCAAATGCAAATGGTAAGCCCATTTGAGCCGCAAGTTGTGCACTGTACAAGCTGGAGCCTAATAACCAAACTGGGATTTTTTCACCGTATCCAGGAACAGGCCTAACGGGAGGATTGAGATCGTTTGCATCGAACCAGTTAACTAATTCGGCAACATCACGAGGAAAATTATCGATATCATTGCTCATATGACGACGCAATGCCCTCATTGTCTGCTGATCACTACCGGGTGCTCTACCTAGCCCCAAATCAATACGATTCGGATAAAGTGTATTTAATGTTCCAAACTGTTCTGCGATCACCAATGGCGAGTGATTAGGTAACATAACGCCACCCGAACCAAGATGTAAACTAGTGGTATTTGCCGCAAGGTAACCAATTAATACCGACGTCGCTGCACTCGCTATTCCTGTCATATTATGATGTTCAGCCAACCAGTAACGGTGATACCCCAGTTTTTCGGCTAATTTCGCTAAATCAAGAGAATGAGAAAAAGCATCTTTGGCAGAAGAACCCTGTGTTATTGGCGCGAGATCTAATACTGAAAAGGGGATTTGTTTATCTGACATAACGACTCACTTTATTAATATTTTGTTATTTCATTATCTAACCATCGTAATCGATTCGAGCGTTGGTCGCCAGTAACGCAACCGCCCACCGCACAACTGATGCCTTTTACCGAGTTGCATATTCATGTTTATTTCATATTTTCATTAACGATGAGTACTTATAAAGACTGCAACGAAAATCATTCGTTTAGGAACACATCAACGTAGATTCGATTAACGATTATAGATAATTAAGATGATTAAGATGATTAAGATGATTAAGATGATTAAGATAATTAATGTTTTAACGTGAAAGGAACCAATTATATTTCAATATTAGGCTATTTGCGGCAAATAAGTAGAAAATATGAAGATAGTGCAGTAAATGTGAAGCTTCGGTCAAAGCAAGTAAAAGCGATTGCGACCTGAAGCCAAATCATGGAATATCTCAATCAATGCAAACAAAGAGGGCTATATCAATGAAGAAAATTAATTCAAGTTTACTCGCTATCATGCTGATGTCAGTTGGGTTTGCGGCAGTAGCTGCTAATGCCCCAGATAATAAATCACTACGCCATCAAATGGGTGGTCATCCTAATGTGGTCTATAGCGTGACCCAACAAACAACTACGCCAAATGAGACATTGAAAAAATTGGTTAACGATGCACCGAAGGCCGAAGATGGTAAGCGCTATATGGTCAAAATGACGATCGTGGAAGTGCCTGAGTTCAATAAAATGAATCGAAATAATGCTAAGCAACCGACTAATACAGCATCAACAGCAGTACCAGCTGCACAGTAGTCTTTCAAATAACACGCTTTATAGGTATTACCTTTTAGAGTAATACATACAATCAAATAGCATTTATTGCTTAGATTCTCTATATTAAGCGAATAAAAATTAAATGTATTAATCCTACGATTGCCTCTACTTTAAGAGGCTTTTTTTTGCAGCGAAATAAACTTAGGTAATAACTAGTAAAATTACATATTCCTTTCTAATCTTAAGGAAAGGCAGATGACATAACCACTGCTTTGATACCGCTTTTATTCTACTTTTGGAGCTAATCATGGGTTATTTCGAACTGAAGAAATCGACAAAAGATACAAATCAACCATATTTTTTTGTTCTTAAAGCTGCAAATCATGAAATTATCGCCAGTAGTGAGATGTACTCTTCTAAGCAAGCTGCATTAAAAGGCATTGCGTCCGTCAAGAAAAATGCGGTAACCGACGAGATAAAAGATCTCACTGCCTAACCATTATTTATTTCGAATAAACAAAATGTTAAATGATTGACCACAAATAAAGCGCCCTTGCTAAACTGACAAGGGCCTTTATTGCATTTTCGTGATTAGAAAATTAAACGAAGTAATGCTGTGATCACTGCAGCTGATAATACAATGAGAATAAATGGCTTCTGATACCAAGTAAGAATTCCTGCCACTAATACACCAATAATTTTTGGGATATCAGAAACATGGTTCCCTTCAAATACAGTGGATGTCACTGCCACCGAAAATAAAATGACAATAGCCGCGGCAGAAAATAGTGCTTTAGTGTTATCAGATAAGATAACTTTTCCTTTTAAAAGTGCACCGGATGCTCGCATTAAATAAGTACCAATTGCCAGTAATAAAATACCGCTTAAAATTAGCCAAGGGTTATCCATCATTATTAACTCCGAATATAAATGACAAGACTTAATAACGCCATTAATACAGGGATGCCTGCTGGCAAATAGGGAGTTGTCATGACAGCAATCATCGCACCAATGATTGCCGCTAATCGCAAACGTTTATCTTTTAGTGCAGGCAGAGACAGCGCTAATATAATCGCAGGGAACATGGCATCCATTCCAAACATTTGTGTGTCTTGTATAAAGCTTCCTATACCTTCGCCAATTAGAACGCCAATCGGCCAGCAAACCAAAATACCGATTCCACATAACCAAAATGCCGCTCTTTTTTCTTTATCACTTTCTTGCGCCAAACCAAATACAACGCTTTCATCATTCATGATGTGATAACCCAAAAGTGCTTTAGGTCCTTTTCCGACAAGCTCACTCACCGCAAAGCTAAATGGAATATGTCGAGAGTTAACCAACAGTCCTGCTAATGCAGCAGAAATTGGGCTGCCACCCGTAAAAATTACCCCAATAAAAAGAAATTCGGATGCACCCGCTAATACTAAAATAGAAAGCGTTAAAGGAACCCAAAAATCAAAACCTTGTGAGTGTGCCAAAGCACCGTAAGAGATGCCCACGATTAAGTCTGCGATACAAACTAATACAATACTTTTTATCGTGTTATTATTTAGCGGTGAAGTTAACATAATTCAAATCGTTCTATATATAATACGTTCGTTCATTATGTCGGTCATCATTGAAAAGCGCAATCAAAATAGGAAATTAAAATTGAGCTCATTTACCCCACCTATCGCGTTAATTGCCAAAGCTCTGGTTAGAGAAAGACAAAAAAGCGGCCTTTCACTCTCTGAACTCTCTCGTCAGGCGGGTATCGCTAAATCGACACTGTCTCAATTAGAATCAGGGAATGGTAATCCCAGCATAGAAACTTTATGGGCTATTTGTGTCGCTTTAGATGTCCCTTTCTCACGATTAATCGAAGATAAACAAGAGCCCGTGACATTTATCCGCCATGGTGAAGGTATTAAAACCACGGCTGAACATGCTAATTATATGGCATTTTTATTGTCATCCGCTCCCGCTAATTCACAACGTGATATCTATACTATCGTCGCAGAGCCTGGCCGTGACCGGATTTCTCAACCACATATGCAAAACGTGAGTGAACATATTATATTAATGCATGGACGTGCGATGGTCGGCCCTTTGGATAACCCTGTTGAACTCCATCCGGGTGACTATATTCATTATCGAGGAGATGAACCGCATATTATGCGAGCACTCGAACCCAATACGATGGCCGTTATGATTATCGACAAACAAAATTAAATCTAAATAAGAAAAGTATTTGAATATAACGAAGAGTTATAAATACACAAAGCCTTGTCGCATAAAACGACAAGGCTAATCCTTAACTAAAAATTATTTTGTTGCAAATAAGACCATGCATATTGAGCATATAATTCAGCACCTGTTACCATGGCATCTTCATCGATGTTAAAACGCCCATGGTGATGCGCCCATTGCGTATCTTTTTCAGGGTTACCTGATCCTAATAATGCAAAACAGCCCGGAATGTTTTCGATATAGAAACTGAAATCCTCACCACCTGTCGTTGGTTTTTCAAACATGAGTGCATCATCACCAAAGGCTTGAGTAATCACAGACTGTGCAAGTAACGCACTGCGCTCTTCATTAATTACCGGTAATGTTCCGTAGGTGTATATCACTTCCGCAGTCGCACCATACATTGCCGCTGTATGTTCTGCATAACGTCTGATCGCCGCTTCAATGCGATCACGCGTTTCAATATTGAAACAGCGAACAGTACCATCTAGTACCGCATTTTCGGCGATAACGTTAAAACGCGTACCAACATCCATCTTACCAATACTAACAACCGCAGACTCAAGCGCAGACGTTTCACGTGAAATTACTGCCTGTAGATTTAGCACAAAGGATGAAGCCACAACAGCAGCATCTATGGTTGCTTCAGGCATTGAACCATGACCGCCACGCCCTTTAAATTTGACAACTAATAAGTCTGCTGATGCAAATGTACCACCAACATTACACGAGATTTTACCTGATGGCGTCGTCGACCAAATATGCATGCCAAACACGTTATCCACATTCTCGACCGCTCCTTGTTTAACCATTTCAAGCGCGCCTTGTGCAATCTCTTCAGCTGGCTGGAAAATCAGTCTGACATTACCCGTAAGTTCTGCACGAACGTCAAATAAGGCTTTTGCTGCAGTCAGTAACATTGAGGTGTGTGCGTCATGACCACAGGCATGCATCTTGCCTTGATTTTGTGATTTATAATTCAATGAATCATTAAGTTCGAGTACAGGAAGTGCATCTATGTCAGCACGTAATGCAACGGTTTTTCCCGGTTTACCGCCCTTAATTTCTGCGATAATACCTGTTGGCTCAGTCAGTCGATATTCAATACCAATTTTGGTCAATTCTTCTGCGATACGTTGTGTTGTACGTACCTCTTCCCACGGTAATTCAGGGTGTGAATGTAGGTCCCGACGAAAAGCAATCATAGCTGTTGTATATTTTTTAATTGCTTCAGTAATTGTTATATTTACCATTTTTCTACCTTTCCTCTTTTATGCAGAGGTTTATCTATCTGCTTAATAACCTATGATACTTCTCTATAATTCAACACTCTATTAGTGATTTCACTGTCGCAAACATAACATCAACACCGCGGGCTATTTGTTCATAGTCCGTCCATTCATCGGGGTGATGACTTAACCCATTACGGCTAGGTACAAAGATCAAACCCGTTTGTGTTATTCCAGCAAAAATCATGGTGTCATGCCCTGCACCGCTTACCATAGTGCGATAGCGTAGCCCTTGCGTCTTGGCATGTTGCGCCATCACTTGATGGATCTCAGGATTTAGCTCTATAGGTGCAACATAAAGCGGCTGAACGATATCACTCTTAAGTGACATTTTGGCACTTTCCTGTTCAGTTAATGCAATAACTTGTTGGATAGCTTTACCCAATGCAGCTTCATTTTTTGATCGTATATCAACACTAAAAATGACTTCACTTGGGATCACATTCGCGCCATTTGGTAACACATTTAATCGCCCAACTGTTGCCACTGTGTTATCGCCTGCTGTGATAGCAATATCTGGAATATGGCCGATAATATGGCTTGCACACACGAGTGCATCCGCTCGCATATTCATTGGTGTTGTTCCAGCATGGCCTGCCTTACCCGTTAATTTAATTTCCAGCTGAGCAATGCCGACAACCGTTTCAACAATACCAATGTCTTCGTTTGCTTGCTCTAACACAGGACCTTGCTCTATATGCAGCTCTAAAAATGCCTTAACGGTGGAGGGATCAAGTACAGCTTCAGCAGCTTTATCTGCATCAAAACCTGCATCTGCCATACGCTTTGCTGCCGAAACGCCGTGCCTATCTTTGAGTTGATGCAGCTCTTTACTACCAATAAGCCCAGTAATAACACTCGACGCCATCAATGCGCGCCCGAAACTCGTTCCTTCTTCTTCGACTAATGCAATCACTTCGAGAGGATAACGTGGTTGAAGGTTTTGCTCTCGAATGCGAGCAACTACATCTAGCCCAGTAATGATCCCTGCGGGGCCATCAAAAGTACCGCCATGAGGTACAGAGTCAAAGTGCGAACCAATAATCACAGCCGGCAATCCTACTTCGCGCCCTTCTAATCGGCCATAAATATTACCAACCGCATCTTCACGAACCTGTAAACCAAGTTCTTTCATTTGTTGTTTCAAATAATCACGAGCCTGTTTATCTTGCTCACTATAGCTCATGCGGGTCGTTCCTTGGCCTGGCGTAGCCGTATATTCTGCCAGCTGCTCGATGTGGAGCTGAATTCTTAATGAACTAGTTTCCATAATTGATTTACCCTGCAAATGGTGTAATAAAACTGACCATTATTCCTGCTAATACGACAGAAACGATAGTGACAGAAATAAAACCACCGACCAACATTGGTCCTAACATGTGTCCAGTTAAGACCTCTCGTTCTTTTTCATCTTTTGTCAATGCGTTAATCGCTTCGTTAGTAATAATGTAATCTGCTGGGAAGCCATATAAAGCTGTCAATGACACAGCAAATGCCATTTCTTTAGAGACACCGAGAATTTTACCCACAATCCACGAAGCCAAATACATGCCAATAACGGCGGCAACAATCAATACCACCAATGGGTAAACGAGGCGCATCAACATATCTGGAGTAGCATGGTTTAAGGTATCAAAGATAAAGAGCATTAATGCCATGATAGCAAAACCAAAACCATTAGCTTTTTGTAGTGGTTGTCTTTCTAAAAATCCTAACGATGAAGCAACAACCCCAAACAGTAAACATAGAACAAAAGGGCTAATGCTGATAATTGGAGCCGTCCATGATGAAACTAAATAGGCCAAATAACCAATAGCCGCAAGCCGTAAGAATTTAAAGTAAGCCGTATTGTAGTGTGATGGGATTTTTTTGAATAAGCGTGGCATTGCATCTTCAGAGCTACTGGTTGTTTTAATATCAACACCCGTATCATCTTCAACAGATAATGACTCTTTCCACTGACCATTGCGATATTTTTCAAGTACGCGACGCCCTTCTCGTTTAAGCATAATAGCCGTCAGTGGATAACCAGCAAAACCTTGCATAACATAAATAACAATCGCAAACACAGCCAAATCAATAAGGCCTGCATCTGCGGCACCTTTAGACATAATCAATGAAGAGACAATCCCACCGACCAAGGGAGGAATGGCAACCAACACAGTGTTCATATCAAACAATGTTATCCCCACGATAAAAGTGAAGACGATGATACCCAATATACCTGATAAGGAAATTACAATTGTTTTCCACTGCCGCATTAACTCTTTTAGCGATAATAGTGTTCCCATATTCGTAATTAATAGGTACATCAATGTGATTGCAACGACTTGTGGTATTCCCGCAATGCTAACAATATTTTTAGGGAAGAAGGTCCAATACCCCAAAAGAAATAAAACAGCACATACGAAAACGGAAGGGATCCATGCTTTGGTTCTCACCGCAATAGCATCCCCGATGTACAATATAAAAACTATAATAAACAGCGCTAACATCTGTGACATAACGTTTCCCCGTCAATACCTAACATAGTTCAAGTTGCCGCTAACTGCTTAAGCAGGTGAAATTTCCTATTCGAATCACATCTTATGTCTGTTTATCAAAATAGTTTTTTTGCCACCTACATGCATCTCGAATTATTTTGGGTATATATCTTTTTAATTTAATAATTTTTAGATTATAAGTTTTTTTATTTGCCATCGATGACAATATAAAACCCCACCCTGTACGATATACAACCAAAATTAAGATTATTTCTCTGTTACTTATCAAAATAGCAACAAAATTCATAATATCATCGAAAATCAAGATGTATAGATAACGTGCTGGCAACAAACAAAATTACCATATAGAGAATGTATTTACTCAGCAGTGATAAATAACAATATGTCCACTCAAATCATCAGGATCGTCTAACACATCAACAACAATTCAGCGTTATATTTTTTATTTTAATCATTCATAACTGTATAATTTTTTTGATTGTTTTTCGTGCCGTAATTTATATTATTTCTTATATAGAGGCTTTTATTAAATTGAATGAACCTTATTTGGAAATAAAATTGACATTGTATAGATAACTGACTACTTATTCAGAATAATCAACTTTATTATTATTTAGTTATAAGTCACTTCTTAAGGATGAACTTATCATAGTAAATACATCTAGATAGCCGTCTAAAAACATTGGATTTAAGTAATCTTACCTGAATCGATATTGTTTCATTAACTTTATAAATTAAGCGATAAGAGATTGAATCTAGATAACTCTGTGGGGAGTGTAAATAATTGGCGTTAACAATGCCATGACTTGAAGTATTGTGATTTTATACCCTAAAAATTTGATTATATATCTTAAGACATTTTATAAACAAAAATACCCCAACCCAATAAGGCTGAGGTATTAAATTAATCAATTTTAGTCTTATCTTATTTAGCTTTGATTAATCTGTTGCTTAGCAATCACTGAAGATTGTTTTATTTTACGGTTATTTTCAAAACCCGGTTGCGGTACTTTAATAAAGAAGGTTAATACACCTGCAAATAAATACAGTCCAGTATAAGCCCATACAACACCAACAATATCGAAGAACGGTAAAACTAAGCTTGCAATTGCAGGTGCAGCAAAATTACTTAGCCCCGCAGAGAGGTTGTAAATAGAAACTGCCGCGCCTTTATGGTGTGGCTCGATACTTGGAAATACCGCAGTCATTGGCACAAATGCGGCAACAAAAATGCCTAATAAAATTGCAGGGATTAGTGCAACTGCAAAATTATGTCCATAATAAACAGGTAGATAATAGAACAGTAAACTTGATATAGCCATACCTAAACAACCAAACCATCTAACTTGGCGTATCCAGCCGATATGTTCGCCAACAATTCCCCAGAAAATATTGGTAAAAATGGTAACAAAGAAGAATACAGCCCAAATTTGTAGCCACTCAGAAATCGTAAATCCGAGTCTATCAACAAATAGCAATGGCATAATAATCGCAAAACCAAACAATGAAATCGTATTGATAATGCGGATCAAGCTTGCCATAAAGATATTTTTATTGGTGAATAAAATAGTCGCTGCTCTTGAGAGCTCACCCATTTTTTCTTTCATTGGCAAATTCACTTTTGAACGATCTACCGGTATATTGCGCAAGCTAAAATAAGCAATCACCCCCCCCAAAGCAACCCAACCAATAGCCATCCATAACGTTCCAGTTTCGCCCATAAAAGGAATGGTAAAACTCGGCAAATAGCTACCCACAACACCAATACCGACAGAATACATCGCCCAGAACCAACCCGTCGCAGCAGCTAAATGCGCGCGAGGAATAACCTGTACCAGCATCATCATAAAGGAATAGATAAATAATGGGTAAGCTAGTCCACGAATACCATAAAATATCAGCATCATTGTGTAGCTTTTCATACCTAAACCAAATGCCATAAATAGTGCATGCATAACCAGCCACAGCACAAGGCCAATCATCATCGCTTTAAGTGGAGTGATAATCTCTGCAACCACACCTGAGGCCCATGCTGCTACCGCAGCCATCAAACCATAAACGGTAAAGACCATTGCTGACTGTGTTGGTGTAAATCCAAGGTCAGTAATATGTTTTGATAAAAATGCCATTTCGAAGCCATCACCACTCATGAAGATAGCGATAGCAATAAAGCCCCATAATAAATGTTTAGGTAGCCCTAACCAATACTGCTTCTGTTCCATTGCAGTTTCCTCATATTTTATATTATCGTTTTATTTAATTAAGAATGTTTTAAAGTGATGACGACGAGTAGGGTAAAATATATCGCCATCACTGCCATTATTTATTCCGGCATTAAAACTCTTGCTTGCTTTTGCTGTTGATACAATAATCTAAATACTTCTAATCTTTGTTTTAGCCACCCTTGGTTAATTACTTGTGGCTGATACGTTTCTAATACTTCAGGTTTGCGACAAACGTCTTGTTCAATTCCGCCATCAGCAAGCCAGCCGAGTCGCGCAGCACCCAATGCCCCCGAAGAACTAGCAGGATGAGTCACGATTGGAATATCAAGAATATCAGCAATCAACTGTGCCCATAGTGGGCTACGCGCACCGCCCCCCGTTAAGCTGCAACGGTTAATTTCAGTGCCTGTATCTTTTAGTACTTTCATACCATCGGCGAGCGCGAACGAGACACCTTCAATCACTGCATATCCTAACTGAGCTCGTATTGTTTCATTGCGCATTGCAAAGAATGAACCCGTCGCATAGGGGTCATTATGTGGCGTTCGTTCACCAGAAAGATAAGGTAGAAATATTGGTGATTGTTTCTTTTGTGCCTCACTCAATTGTGCCACTTCTTCCATTAAGACATTTTCTGTTGTTGAAAGTAGTTGGCATAGCCAGCGAAGACAATTGGCGGCACTCAGCATGACACTCATTTGATGCCAACGGTCAGGAAGTGCATGAGCGAAAGCATGTACCCCATTTTGTGGATCAGCTTGGAGTTGATTATTGACAACGAAAATCACGCCTGATGTACCGAGTGAAATCAAGGCATCACCTTGGTTTACTGCACCAACACCGACCGCTGAAGCAGCATTATCACCTCCACCGCCAGCGACGATCACATCTGCGCTAAGCCCCCATTGTGATGCCAAATCTGCGCGTAATACGCCACTTTTAGCAGAACCTTCTACCAATGAGGGCATTTGGTTTAGAGTTAGCCCTGTCGCTGCGAGTAATTTTTCTGACCACTCACGCTTTGCTACATCCAACCATAATGTTCCTGAGGCATCAGACATATCACTGACAAACTCATTAGTCATTTTCCAACGTAAATAGTCTTTCGGTAATAATACCTTACCTATTTGACTAAAAATGTCCGGTTCATGACGAGCAACCCAGAGTAACTTGGGGGCAGTAAAACCGGGCATCACCCTATTGCTACTCACAGTAAGGAACTCAGGGTAATGCTCCATCAACCACTCACACTCAGTAGCACTACGCGTGTCATTCCATAAAATACAGTCACGCAGGACATGGTTATTTTCATCCAATAACACTGCACCGTGCATTTGCCCTGACAAACCAATTGCGCATACTTGCGCCCAAGCTTCAGGGGCTTTTTGACGCAATGTTGCTGCAACAGTGTTTGTCGCATCCCACCAACTAGTCGGAGATTGCTCTGCCCATTGAGGATGAGGGCGTTGAACAGTTAATGCCACATGGCTTGATGCCACAATGTCACCCTGTCCATCGATTAAAACGGCTTTTAGCTCTGAGGTGCCTAGGTCAATCCCAAGATACATAACAATCTCCCCTTACAGTGACTGCTCTGGTGATTTAATCCACTGCTCAACTTCGGTTACTGTTTTTTCCATTAGCGCATAAAAATCTGGCGATTTTGCTAATGAGCCAAACAAGGTTTCATTTGCTACAAATTGCGCCAATGCATTATCTGAGTTGATTAACGCTTGGAAATAAGTGGCATCTAACACGCCATCTTGGTATTCGTAAGGCAGTTTTCCTTTAGCCCAATCTTTTAAAAATACAAAGAAAAGTGCCGGTAAAACAGCAGTAGCAGCTGGCGTGTGTTTACGTTGATAGCATTCAAGTAATGTAGGCGTGATAAAGCCAGGAATTTTTGATAGCCCATCAGCTGCAACCCGTTGATTAGTATCTTTAATGTATGGGTTACTAAATCGTTCTAACACCACATCACGATACTTTTCTAAGTCAAGTGGACTTGGTGATAATGACGGGATCACATCTTCAGTCACATATTTCCACGCCATCTCTTTAATCGGCTCTTGGCGTGTACTATCGTCAATATAGTTAAAACCAGTTAATGTGCCAGCCCAAGCAATACAGCTGTGAGTTGCATTCAAAATGCGAATTTTTGCCTCTTCCCATGGTAATACAGACTGAACCATTTCAACGCCAACTTGTTCCAGAGCTGGTCGACCATTGATAAAGTCGTCTTCAATTACCCATTGAATAAACAACTCACCCATCACAGGCGCTTTATCATCCCAACCCGTTTGTGCTTTAACTCTTTCTGCAACATCAGGAGTTGGGCGTGGAGTAATTCGGTCAACCATGGTATTAGGAGAACGAGTCTGTGTTTTCACCCATTCATACAGCGCAGTATCACCTTTTAGCTTTAAGAATGAGAGAAAGCCATGACGAAAACGTTCGCCATTGTGACGTAAGTTATCGCAATTCAGTAATGTCACTGGCTCACCATGTGCAGCCAAACGATCACTTAGAATATGCGCTAATGTGCCGTAAATAGTTCGCATCTCACCGTTAAGATCCGCAGTAATATCGACCTGTTCGCGGTCTAATTCATGTTCAGGCGTCAGATAATAACCACCTTCAGTAACGGTAAAAGCAATAACACGCGTTTCTTTTGCACTTGCTTGCCTAGCAAGTTCAGTCAATTTTTCATCCCAATGCAAAATTTTACGAATTGAGGTGATTTTTTCGTAATGACGCTCCCCTTCAGGAGAAACGGTTTCAAGCGTATATTCGCCATTTTGTTTGGCTAAATTATCTAACAACACATTGGCATCATTACGAATATTGCCCAGAGCAATTGACCAGCTATCATCGCCCTGTTGAATCAAACGATGTAGATACCATGCTTGATGTGCACGATGGAAAGAACCGGCACCTATATGCATCCAAACAGATTGATGTTTTGGCATTGTTACTCCTGAGTTCATTTTGGATAATTGTTTATCGGAAGGGCATCTGCCCAATCGTTATATTTTAGTTTCAATTGCTGATGAAATACTGAGATGAGACTCACAATATTAACATTTGCCCTTTTAATTGACATTTGCTCGGCCTTACAATGCTTAATAGCAAAAAAGCGGGGGAACGCTAATGCAAAGAGAAATAAAGAAAAAGGAACAAGCTGCGCGAGCTGCTTGGCTGTATTATGTCGCTGGTAAAACACAACAAGAAATTGCTCATGAATTAGGACTCTCACGGCAAGTTGCACAACGTCTAATTTCGTTGGCAAAAGAACAAGGAATGGTACATGTACAAATTACCCATCCCATTGCTGAGTGTTTAAGATTAGCGAGTGAAGTTCAAAAAAAATACCAGCTATCACTGTGTAATGTCGTGCCTTCAGGCCGCTTAGAGGGTAATTCGATTATTGAGATGATCTCCGTAGCAGGTGCGGAGCTTATGGAACAATTAATCAATAAAGATACACCTCAGATTATTGGTATTGGTTCTGGTAAAACATTACGTTGTATTATTGATGCTCTACCCTTTCTACATACACCGCAACATCAATGTGTTTCACTCATTGGTGCGATTGCCCGTGATAGCTCAGCAACCCGATATGATGTCCCTCTAAGTTTTGCCGAGAAACTACAATGTCGCCACTATATTTTACCGGCCCCGCTCTATGCCGATAGCGAGGAAGATAAAGCGATGTGGTGCCAACATCGTGTTTATAAAGAAGTATCAGAAAAAGCATTGAATGCGGATATTACGTTTATTGGCATTGGTGAGGTTGGTATTGGGTGTCCACTTAATTCAGAAGGTTTTGTCACTGACGAGCAAGTGAACATGTTATTAGAAGAGGGTGTCGCCGCTGAAATGCTAGGACACTTTATTCACGCTAATGGAGAACGCCTCGTCACACCATTAGATTTGACTCATACTAGTGTGCCACTTCAAGCACATAGCAATAAACAGATCATTGCCTTTTCAGGTGGTGAACATAAGTATCTAGCAATCAGAGCTGTTCTCAACGGTAAGTGGATTTCAGGACTCGTGACTGATGAGGCGACTGCTCGCAAGCTGCTAGCAGAAGCCTAAAATAAGTAATAGAGTTAATGGTTGAACGGCGGTGAAAATATAGCCGTTCAAATATCATTAATTAAGGGCTGGCAATCGTACATTGATAGCGCTCATGTCGCTGTTTAACCTTACTGATATCCGCATCATTAGAGTCAAATTCAATATTATTGAACATGCGCAGCAATTAATGAAAAACGTCAAATTTACATTTTCAATATTTTTAACTCCTACCCCGTCAGCTCGACTTAATGGCTATCAAAGCGAAATAGATATAGCAGCCGTCCCCCCCAACAAATCATGCTTAGAGTCAATATTATTGATGTCTACGAGTCACTCTACGGCTGTGAAATCCAGTTGTGGCATAGCATTCCCAAAAAGGTAAAAATTAATGCACCGATCACATGAATGGCGATAGTAGTGAGGGCAATGGCTAATTTCCCTTCTTGAATTTGTGTCAGCACTTCCAATGAAAAGGTTGAAAATGTGGTAAAACCACCACAAAACCCTGTCACCACAAGCAGTTTATAAGCGGGGTTAATGCTAGCACTCGAAAAGTATGAAATGGCAAATCCAATAATGAAGCCGCCAACAAGGTTCACAAATACCGTTCCCATTGGGATATTCGGATAAAGGTGATTGAGTTTTAATCCAACAAACCATCTTAGCCAGCCACCTAAAACTGAACCTAGCGCGATAGCAAAGAGTGATGCATACATGTGAGCTCCCCTAGTATGGTCTGGGGATAAACGGAAGGAATATGACCTTAACAACATTTATGCCCTATAGATTATTCAGGGCACATAATACCTACATACCCTATCGATTGAAAAGGTTAACGTAGGCATCATCAGTCCTTATTAGGACAGTTTTTAACCGGAGGAATGCCATCTCCTCGAATTAGATTACATCCTAATTATATAACGGTAAATAAGTTAAACAAAAAAGTACCGATTAACGTGCTTAGTAGTCAGTTGCATGTGGTCAACTAAGCCGGGTCAATATCAGTAGTGCGATCATTACCGTTATTGCGCCGCCTATCCGCCTCGATATTTGAGCAAAAGGTAATGAACTCATTCGTTCTGCTGCGCTTAAAATCGCAATATCACCGGTTCCGCCTAAACCACTATGGCATGCAGTAACGATACCCGCCTCGACAGGATACATCCCCATTTTTTTGCCATCAGAAAGCCCACTAAAAATGGCTGTTAAACTTTACTAATTATTTTAACGATACCTGATTGGCGCCCGCTGTACCCAGATAAAAAAATCTCATCGCTCTTTCACTCCCTGAGCCAGCACCCAATCGCGATATTGGGGTTTAAACATAACTCATCAAAAAGAGCGCGCATTACTCCTGTAGTTGAGCAACTATTTTTGATTTTTGATTTTTGATTTTTGATTTTTGATTTTTGATTTTTGATTAAAGATGAATAACTTTAGCTTTCATCATTGCGACATTTTTAAAATCATTCGCACATTGCTTGCGCTAGTGGCAATAATATCAATCGCTCCTGTGCGCAATGCGCCCATAATTGCCATTGCTTTAGAGGTTTCAGAAGCAATCGCTATCACACACGGGATCTGGCGCAGTTCTTCGATATTCAAACCAATCACTCGATCATTCATTACCGTATCAACATGCTGACCTTGTGCATTAAAAAAGTCATATCCTGCGATATCACCTATCACACCTTGGTTTAAACTAGCATCGACAATTTCACGTGGTGTAAACCATCCGAGTTTTACCATATAGCTATCTTCATTCATATCACCAATACCAATCAGCGCAATATCGGCTTTACGTGCACGGTCAAGCGTTTCCTTAATGGTGCCATTTTTCATAAAAGACTGTTTAAGTTCATTATTTTCCACATAAGCCGGTGCATAAAGCGTTTCACTCGTTCCGCCAAATTTTTTTGCTAGGCGACGACTAATATGGTCGGCATTGATCGAATCACCAGGCCGATGAGTTCCACCAATTCCACAGATAAATCGACAATCTTTTTCAGGTACAGCACCGCCACTATCAGCAACAACAGCAACGTTTCTACCTTGACCTACAGTGACGACCATATTGTCACGTAATGTCGTCGCGAGATAATTCGAAACTAGAGTACCAACTTGATGACGCTGTTCTTCTTCATCAGGATGATCAAGTGCAATAAGCGCTCGTGATATTGGAAAACGTGAAAGTAACTGCTGCTCAAGTTGAGTGCTAAAAATAGGATGATAGCGAACATTAATTTCAACTATTCCCTCTTCTTTGGCTCTTTTAAGTAAACGCCCAACTTTAATACGCGAAATACCAAATTTGTTAGCGATCTCTTCCTGAGTAATTTCATCACGATAATAAGCTATCGCAATTTCAGTGAGTAGCTCGATATCAGAAGATGTGTTTGATCTATCCATACAGTAATGATTTCCTCTCAATAGATGTCAATCGCAACAAAGTTTAATTAGGCGTAAGTATAGCGCTTCTCTGTGTTAAATAATTTAGTTGTGAAATCAAATAATACAATTGATACACAGAGTCATCATACTCCGTGTATCCCTCTTATTAAAAAATCGGCTTAAGCAGTGACACAAGCATTGTGTTGTTCAATACTTTTTACCAGTTGACATAGCAGCAAACAACAAGAAGTTGCCCCGGCATCAAGCACACCGCGGGAGCGCTCTCCCAAACGGCTTGCTCGGCCAATTTTAGCGACTAAATAAAGTGTAGAGTCCCGCCCTGCTATTGCAGCAGATTGCATTTCATTCAATGCTTGCTTAAAGCTTTTTCCTTCAATAGTTGCATTTTCAAATGCATTAATAGCAGGGATCAGCGTATCCATAAGGCACTTATCACCCACATTGGCACGACTAATATCCTGTAGCTCCGTTAACCCGTTGCTCAACATATCTAAAAAATCTTGTTGTGTCAGCGAACTTTTATTCGCGACACTGTCTGACATACCCATAAAAAAACTACCATATAGCGGCCCCATAGAACCGCAAATCCCTTCCATCAAGGCATCTGATATTTCTTCAAATCCTTCACTTAAGCTTAATTTTCGGCCTTCAATTGCTTTAGCGCACAAGTTAAAACCTTTAGCCATATTAATTCCATGGTCGCCATCGCCAATCGCACCATCAATATCACTCAGATACTCACGGTTTGCTACAATGATCTTGACTAAATCCATGGTGATTTCATAGCCGCAATCTGTTGAAATAGCTTGCATAGTAAACTCCTTTACTTAACTTGCGTTAAACCTAATGAACGGGTTGGTGCATTAACTAACTCTTTTAATTCATCATCGACTTTCATTAATGTCAGTGTGACCCCCATCATTTCAAGCGATGTGAAATAATTGCCAACATAATTACGAATAATTTTAATGCCTTTCTCACTCAATAACTTTTCAACTTCTGCATAATAAATATAGAGTTCCATGACTGGCGTAGCGCCTAGCCCTGACACTAATACGACGACTTCATCTCCCGATTTCCCTTGCATATCGATTAATACAGGATCAAGCATCGTTTTAGCCATTTCAGCCGCGGATTGTATTGGCATGATCTCAATGCCTGGCTCGCCATGGTGACCAATTCCTAGCTCCATCATGCCATTTTCTATATGAAAATTAGGATGTCCTACTGCTGGAATTGTGCAAGAGGTCAAACCGACGCCAATTGAATGACAATGATTAATCGCTTTTTGTGCAACGTCAATAACGCCATCAAGGTCATAACCTTTACTTGCCGCCGCAGCGCCAACTTTCCACATCAAAATTTCGCCAGCAACTCCACGTCGTTTCTCTTTTTCATTGGCAGGTGCGGATGCTACATCATCCGTGGCAACAACGGTTTTAATCTTCATACCCGCTTTTTCAGCTTTTTTTATCGCTATTTTGACGTTCATATTATCACCAGCATAGTTGCCATAAAGGCAAGCGACACCTTCACCACTATCTGCTGCTTTGAATGCATCTAGAAATGCACCTGCTGTTGGTGAAGAGAAAATTTCTCCTATCGCAACGGCATCTAACATATTTTCGCCAACGTCACCTAAAAATGCCGGTTCATGTCCAGAACCACCGCCAGTGACAATACCAACTTTGCCTTTAATAGGCGCCTGCGGATATTTTAGTACCCGTGCATTATTTGTTTGGGCAAAATAGTCTGGATGCGCCTTCAAATAACCTTGGATAGCATCTTCAACAACTAAATCAGGTTCATTAATGATTCTGTTCATAATTTCCTCGTTTTATCGATTTTCTGGTGTTAGCTGCATTTCTGCTGGCTGATCAAGAAGTTCTTTCGGTACGGTAATAAACCTCATTAGTAGCGCACTAAATAGATAAAGACCTGAGAAGATCCAAATCACACCAAACGCACCAAGGCTACCAATAAAGATCCCGACCAACGCAGGGCCAACAAATGTACTTAACCCTGCACCTAAATTAAGTATCGACATTGCAGCACCTTTATTATTTGGTGCTAATGATGGCATAATGGCTGAAAGAGGAACGTAACCCGCTAAGCAAGCTCCAAATAATCCCGCAGCAATCATCATCAAACTGTAATTGTGGCCAAAGTAATACGGTATGTAATAAAACATCAGCGTACAAACCATGCAGCCGACGCAACCAAACCAAATCACAATATTGCGCCAACCGATACGATCACTGACAATGTCAAAGATAAGATTAAAGGCAATGTTAACTGTCCAAAGTGTTGCATAAATATGTAGCCATTCTGTTCTTGAAAATCCGTAATCGGCAAGGAACAGTGGCATAAAAATAACAAACCCATAGGCTGCGGATGTATTGATTGTTCTTACTATTCCTCCCAAACCGATTTTTGGGTTTTCAAATGCGATGGTAATTCCTTTAAGCAGATAACTAAGGGAAACTTTTTCTTTTGAGCTCACCTTCTCGCCATCCACTGCATTTTTATTGAGTGCGATGGCAATAAATGCACCAATAGTGACAAACACCAATCCACTCCAGAGTGTCGCCATTTCGCCCATAATCGGCAGTGCATAACTTGAATACATCACACCCAATACCCCCAAACCTCCACTGTAAATAAACCAAAATATCCCGACGGCTGACCCTAATTTTTTGATAGGTGCTTCATAAGCCACCCATACCAAAAAACCATAAGCAAACATCGGGTAACCAAAGCCACGTAATGCATAGGTGGGGATCATCACAGATAGGCTATTACTTGGTAAGCCAACGGATAAAAAGATAACAGTGCCAATAATAAACATGACGAAACCAAAAACCATGACTCGCCTTGCTGTATATATTTCAGCTAATACACCCGATAACCAAGCCGCAACCGCTGCCGCAAAGCCATAAACGCTGAATAACAGTGATGATTCCTCAATACTCATACCGCGACTGATGATAAATGGTGAAAGCCAGCCTTGCTCAAGCCCCTCCCCCATCATAAAAATAAGCACACCAAAATAACCGAGTAATAATTTCGGTGAAAAGCCAGTTACTTTAGACAGTTTATTGATTATCATGCCGTTAACCTCAGTGCTTGTTCGCTGGGTTTGGACCTGAGTAAGGTGAAAGGTATTCAGGTCCAATTTTTATTGTTTTTTTTGATTTCACTAAAGCATCACAGGTTCGGATCGAGAACCACTTTAATATGCGGATCGCCTTTCGCCATCATAGAAAATCCTTCTGCGAATTTATCCAGTGGCAGAATATCGGTTACAACACCTTTGGTTGGAAAATCGCCATTACCGATCCCGTCAATGACCAGTGGATAGCAGTAAGGCCCAAGATGTGAGCCTAATAAATCAAGCTCTTTACGGTCACTAATAATGCTCCAATCAACCGTGACAGGATCTTTGAACACAGAAAACTCAACAAATGTACCGAGTTTACGGATCATTTTGAGTCCTTGTTCTACTGATTTCGGTGCCCCTGTTGCCTCGATATAGATATCGCAACCATAGCCTTCCGTCATATCTTTAACGATTTTATCTACATCATCACGTTTGGGGTTTAAAACAATATCGGCACCAAATTCTTTCGCTAGCTCAAGGCGTTTATCAAATAAATCCAGTACAACTATTTTTCCTGCACCCGATTTTTTAATTGCGCCAATCATACCCAAACCTAACGTGCCCGCACCCGATAGAACCACTACATCACCTAATTTGACCTTAGCGCGTTGAACTGCGTGTAACGAACAGGCATAGGGTTCGATCAAAATTGCATCTTCAATCGGCATATCAACAGGCACATGGTAATTAATTGCCTCTTTAGTGAATTTCATATATTGAGCCATACCTCCGTTCACATTACTCTGAAAACCGTACAGATCATGCTTTTCACACATCCAATACTCGCCATGTTTACAGAAACGGCACTCCCAACAAGGAACAATTTGTTCGGAAATTATGCGATCACCTAAAGCAAAACCTTCAACTTTTGAACCATAACCCACGACATGGCCAATAAATTCATGACCGGGGATCATTGGCGCTTTTATATAAGCAGGTTGATCCGCATCACCCCAGAAACTTGGTGCGCCTTCAAAGGCTTTAACATCACCAGCACAAATACCACATGCTTCGACTCTCACAAGTATTTCTTCCTCATTGATAGTGGGAACACTCACTGTTTCCAATCGATAATCCTTTGGTGCATATGCTACAACTGCCTTCATTTTCTCTGGAATGCCGTCACTCATCGTGGTTTTTGAATCGCATTGTTCACACATAATTGAGTCCTTAATGGTTTTTCAAGTGATCATAAGTTCAATATGAATACAAATAAACAACACCCTCTTTTGTGAATGATTGCCCATCGTTAGAGTTCTAAAATGTGATTCAGAGCAAAAATTGCCTACAAACTCTCATTCAAGGATTGAGTTTTATTTAAATATCATATTTTTCGTCTTTTTACGTCTCTAATTGCATCAACTATCGCTTAAAAATAAAAACATTTGTTCAACTATTGATTATTTGTTCATTTAGCTCTATTTTTATGAAGCACATATGATTACACAACTAACAAATGTTCAAGATAAGGATCCCGATCATGTTATCTCTTGCCATTGGTGCCGATGATGCAGCGTTTGAAATGAAAGATTTGATTAAACAACATCTGAAGGCTTTCGATATTGAAGTCATCGATTACTCTCATAACACTGGAGTTGAGGATGAGATGTATCCAGATGTTGCACATGCGGTCGCAAGTGCGATTTCGCAAGGAAAACATCAAAGAGGTATTTTAATTTGTGGTACTGGTATCGGTATGTCAATTGTCGCCAACAAGGTAATCGGTATTCGTGCTGCACTTTGTCATGACACATACTCTGCCGAGCGTGCCCAAAAAAGCAATGATGCTCAAATCATTACATTTGGTGCCCGCGTTATTGGTCCCGAGTTAGCAAAATCTATCGTAGATACATGGCTTTCTTCCGAATATGACGGCGGTCGCTCAGCTCCTAAAGTCGCTCGCATTAATGAATATGAAAATAGGCAACGCTAACTAAGTACAGAATATATTTAGGAGTTTGTGATGAGTACACAAAAATATAATAGACTCGCAGATACGACCCGTATTCTTAGCATTGATATCACAAAAGTTCCTTGCCATTAATATGTTGGGTTGGATTGATTATTCATGGGCATGTCAAACTATAAAAAGTTCATCCGACTAAATTATTATTCGAAAATGTTTTTTTACCGTTGATAATTTAATTAACATGTCCTTATTATTACTTAACTCTAACAGGTAAAATTACTTATGCTAATAGTTTTATGATGTTAGAATTTTAAACCTATTGTTTAAATAGTTCATTTCACACATAAAAATAAACCGAATAACCAGTCTGCTATTCGGTTGTAATATAATCATTACAAAGTAGGATTAAAGTTAACGATGAATTAGTTGACAACTAATTAAAAAAACATGTCAATATAGCCTAGTCACATAGTAAATTATGTAACTAGGCTATATGAATGTCACTAATCACCATGCAGTTTGAAGTATAATGAATAATAAATATTTATTGAATACTATAGCCACCATCAATCACTAAGTTATGGCCAGTAATCATATCAGATGCGTCACTCGCTAAAAATAAAGCACAAGCTGCAATTTCTTCAGGAAATGCAAAACGACGAGCGGGAATTTTTTCTTTCATTACATCAGCCTTTTCACCCGACCACGCTTTTTTACATAATTCGGTCAAGACAATAGTTGGAGAAATTGCGTTGGTTTGGATCCCTTTAGGACTCCATTCTAGTGCTAAAACTTGCGTTAAACCAATGATAGCTGCCTTGCTGGCGCAGTAGGCTGCGTGCTGCTCTAATGCAATCACACTAGCTTGAGATGCCAAGTTAATAATTTTCCTTTTTTAATCATGACTTTACCTCCATATTAGCTAACTAAAAATGTTCCTTTTAGGTTCACATTCATCGTTAAATCCCAATCTGATTCACTCAATGATTCCGCGGGGGCTAACGCCACTACACCACCACAGTTCACTATAATATCAAGGGAATTATAATGATTAACAACCTGATCAATCACCTGCTTCACTGACTCTGATTGAGTAATATCACATGTAATACCAATAGTATTTTCCATGTCCATAGCCACTTGTTTTACTTGGTCAGATTTATCGATTAATGCCACTTTTGCACCTTTCTCGACAAACAATTTTGCAATTGCCAAGCCAATACCTGCTGCTCCACCAGTAATAAAAGCAACTTTTCCTGCTAAAGAAAAATTAGTATCATAACCTTTAAAAATATTCATTTATAATTCCTTATAATAACTAGCAGAATTCCTATTCTAGACAACGTCTCGATTTTACAAAAATAAAATAAGACGAATTAAAAATTCAATAGAGACATTCACTTTACTGATACAATATATCTAAACAATAACATTACAGCCATCGCACATCATTAGAAAAATGATCTACCTCTCATAATTAATTTAATATCTCTTCATTTTAGATCATATATTCAGTTTTAAAAAAAACTGAACATTTGTTATGTTATAATGAATATCAACTAATAAAACCATCATCTATAATTACGATAATCTTCTATCAGCTACGTCATTTCGATTGAATAACAATATTTAAATTAAAAGTTATATACATTCACTTTTTTTAGTTATGTACGATCATTAAAATAATAACTCACTCAGGTTTCCCTCGTAAAAAACGCACAGTCTATCAAATTTAAAACAAAATTAATGGATTAATACCAACAATAAATTATTGTCACTACCGTAAACTAACGCAGTGATTTTAACTTGAAAAATCAACTAACACTTCTGCTATCAACTTAAAATAAGTAAGTAATTCACCTTAAGCTGAAATAAAGTGCTACATATCATGTTGCTTATTGTTGAATGATTATACCAACCATAAGTATCTCCCTATAAATTAAGAGGATCACTCAATAATTGCATTTGGCGAACATAATAAAATTAAGTGTAGTAGTTTGAAAATAAAGATTATTTCACTATTTTCACGTCTAAATAATTTAACCGACACTTGATTTTTTGATAAATCTTAATCTAGATATGTAACTTTATGTTTGAATATCGCATAATATTTTTAAATTTCGATATCTTAATTCAAAAGAAAGCAAACTTGGATGTATAGAAAGCCATATATCCCGAATAGCTGAACAAAATTATTTTTTATGTAACTTGATGTATGACGGGTATAGAATTAGGCTGGAGCCGTATGTCTTGCATTCTTTAGAGAAAAACGGCCAATTATTAAAAATTATCGCCATAAAAATTAGATTAACTTGATAGGCTAAACGTAAAAATGGATAAACATCGTGTTTTATTGCAATTAGAAGATATTGGTTACGTCATTAATGATAAAACGATACTGGCTAAAGTGCAGTTTGATTTATTTGCAGGAGAATTCAAACTCATTACCGGGCCATCCGGTTGCGGTAAAAGTACACTGTTAAAAATTATTGCATCCTTGCTTTCCCCCTCTTCAGGGAAAATACTGTTTGATAAACGTGATTACACAACAATGTCACCTGAAGAGTATCGGCAGCAAGTTTCTTACTGCACCCAAACACCCAGTTTATTTGGCTCAACAGTCTATGATAATTTAATTTTTCCTTATCAATTGCGTAAAGTAAAATTCAATAAAAAGAAAATATTACAAGATCTGGATTATTTTTTATTGCCTGAAACCATATTAGAAAAAGGCATTAATGAATTATCCGGTGGAGAAAAACAACGTATATCATTGATTCGAAACCTACAATTTCTACCACAAATTTTGTTATTAGATGAAATAACTAGCGCATTAGATGAAACAAATAAAGTGAAAGTTAACGAGCTTATTCACCAATTTGCCTCACAACAAAACATCGCTATTTTGTGGGTCACCCATGACCAAGACGAAATTGCGCATGCCGACGATATCATCACCCTTCCCGTCCACCACAATACCGAAAAGTAGGAAATAACCATGCATCAACCCGCTATTACCAATGAATCGCTTGGTTTTTCTATTATGCTTGTTTTAGTGGCTATTTTTATCAGCCATAAAGAAAAGTTAGCATTAGAGAAGGATATTATTTGGAGTACAGTTCGCGCCATTATTCAACTACTCCTTGTTGGCTATATTCTCACCTATATATTTAATGTAGATCACGAAATTCTCACCATCACTATGGTGATGTTTATTTGTGTCAATGCTGCGTGGAATGCGAAAAAACGCAGTAAATATATCGACAAAATATTCTTAACTGCATTTACCGCGATTACATCAGGTACATTTCTAACATTATTCGTATTAATAACAACTAAGGCGATAGCCTTTACGCCAATGCAGGTGATCCCAATTACAGGTATGATTGCAGGTAATGCCATGATTGCAGTAGGTCTATGCTTTAACAATTTAGGCCAGCGCTTTAGTAGCCAACAACAACAAATACAAGAAATGTTAAGTCTTGGCGCAACCCCCAAAATTGCTTCCGCCGCCATTATTCGTGAAAGTATTCGAGCTTCTCTTATTCCAACTGTCGACTCAGCGAAAACTGTCGGTATTGTTAGTTTGCCAGGTATGATGTCTGGACTAATATTTGCTGGGGTTGACCCGCTTGAAGCTGTCAAATATCAAATTATGGTTACCTTTATGCTCCTTGCAACTGCTAGTTTATCAACGATCCTCGCGGGTTACATGACTTACGTTAAATATTACAACTCTCGCCATCAACTACTCGCTGATACCTTAAATAGGTAATGCTCGAATTAACGCTTGATATACATAATAATGACCGCTTCTTTATATCAAGCGTTACCTTACGCTCATTATTTAAGTGTGCTTCCTTCACCAATAGAGATTGGTGGCACTTCAATAAGCTGTTTACTGTGATTTTCAGTATCAATAAGGGAAAATATATGATTTAGCATTGTCGGGACATCTTGTTTAACCATTTCAATATCATGACCCAGAAGAGCAACAAAAGGATCCCAGTCAAAACACCCCATTTCTGGCTGATGCTCACCAATATAGCCCTTAGAAACCAGCCAACTCATCACACCTTCGAGAGAAATTGTCGAGTTAACAAACAACCCATAATGCTCAAATGGAAATTGACTCGCAAAATCTTGTAACGCTTTTTCAGCTTTTTCAGGTGCATAACCACAAGCCAATATATTGTGCTCTGTAATGGCGATCCCCTGTTCATGGTGTGCATCAATAAAACCACGAATACGCTCGCGGGTATTGTGGTCATATTGTCTACCACCAATAAATACAAGTGCATCCTCTCTCGCTCTTTTTCGCTTATTTTTTTGCAAGATGCGATGAGTTAATGCCTTAGCTCCGCTGTAGTTATCCGAAATGACAGAAGCAGCAAGTTTACCCGGAAGATCTAAATTAAGTGTAGGAACGCCAGAAGCTGCACAAATTTCACTAATTTTATCAGGATTAGTGGCTCCCGTCGCAATCAACCAATCGACTTGATAGGACAACATTGCTTTTGCCGCCTCAATTTCTAAACTTGCATCACGGCGGGTACAGGTGATGATTGGAAATAATCCTCGCTCACGCGCTTTCTCTTCAAAACATTCCACAATTGAACCGAAATAACGGTTGTCATACTTTGGCACTATCATGCCAATAATATTGGATTTTTCACTACGTAATAAACTTGCTTGTTTATTCACAGAGTAATTTTGTTCTTCTGCAATGCGCATTATTTTTTCAGCTAATTGAGCACTAATGCGCCTTTTCTTCCAATTACCATTAAGTACCGCGCTCACCGCACTGGCAGAAACCTCCGCTAATTCAGCGAGGTCATAGATCGTTGTTTTTTTATTTTGTCTGATCTTTGTCACAAATTTTCATCTCCATTTTTTGCTAGCTTGACACCAAAGATGAAAAGTCGCAATACTGCTCCATCGATTGAGCAATTTTAGAATTAATGAAATGTTAATTTGATATTCGCCATTGTCCATTCCCCCCGATCGATGAGTAAAATATCAATTGCCTAACTGATTTCAATTCACATTTTTTTATGATGTGATTTATTTCTTTGATTTTAATTGCTTTTTTCTACTAATTTACTTTGCTTAAAATTTATTGGAGTAATTACTATGGCTATCTCACTAGAAAACAAAGTTGCTGCAATTACCGGTGCTGCCTCGGGTATTGGTCTTGAATGTGCACGTACGCTTATCAATGCCGGCGTGAAAGTTGTATTAGTTGACCGAGCCGAAGAGAGATTGAATCAGTTAGTTGCTGAACTGGGTGAGAATGCAATCCCATTGGTTGTCGACCTAATGGATAATAAGCAAGTTGATGGAATGCTTGATAAAATTATTGAAAAAGCAGGCCGTCTGGATATTTTTCATGCCAATGCGGGCGCTTATATTGGTGGGCCAGTTGCTGAGGGGGATCCCGATGTATGGGATAAAGTATTAAATTTGAATATTAATGCGGCATTCCGCAGCGTTCGGGCTGTATTACCTCACTTTATTGCACAAAATCAGGTGATGTTCTTTTCACTAGCTCTATTGCAGGTGTAGTGCCTGTCATCTGGGAACCTATTTATACTGCGTCAAAATTTGCAGTTCAAGCATTTGTTCACTCGACCCGCCGCCAAGTTTCTGAACATGGTGTTAGAGTTGGAGCGGTACTTCCAGGTCCGGTAGTAACGGCACTATTAGATGATTGGCCAAAAGAAAAAATGGAAGAAGCATTGGCAAATGGCAGCTTAATGCAACCCATTGAAGTTGCAGAAGCGGTGTTGTTTATGCTGACACGTCCAAGAAACATCACCATCCGAGATTTGGTTATTCTACCAAACAGTGTTGACCTCTAACCAATAAGAGCTATCACTGAAGGAGAAAACATGAATAAGTCTGTTCATAATTTATCGAGTGAAGATAAAGTTGTTATTGGTATTGATGTTGGGACAGGTAGCGCACGCGCAGGTATCTTTGATTTAAATGGCAAAATGCTCGCCTCAACCAAGCAAGATATTACCCTTTATCGTGAAGGTGCCCATATTGTCGAACAGTCCAGTAATGAGATATGGTCTGCAGTATGCGCTTGTATAAAAAAAGCAATGCTACTTTCTGATAAAGCGCCACAACAAGTGGTAGGAATTGGCTTCGATGCAACTTGCTCTCTGGTTGTTCTTGGTCAAGATAAACAACCTATCTCTGTTAGTGCCTCTGAAGATCCTAACCGTAATATCATTGTTTGGATGGATCATCGAGCAACAGAGCAAGCTGAACGTATCAATGCGCTGAAGCATCCGGTTTTAAATTATGTTGGTGGTAAAATTTCGCCTGAAATGGAAACACCTAAAATTCTTTGGCTAAAAGAAAATCGTAGACAAACCTATGATGCAGCTTGGCAATTCTTTGATCTTGCCGATTTCTTAACATGGAAATGTACTGGCTCAGATGCTCGTTCAACCTGTACAGTGACTTGCAAATGGACTTACCTCGCGCATGAAAAACGCTGGGATGAGGGCTATTTCAAACAAATTGGACTCGAAGAACTCGCAAATGAAGATTTTGCCCGCATTGGGCAACAAATCGTTGAGCCGGGTACACCTTGTGGCGCAGGATTAACAATTGAAGCTGCAACACAAATGGGGCTACTGGCAGGAACACCCGTTGCTGCGGGTATGATTGATGCTCACGCGGGTGGTATCGGTACAGTAGGTGTAAGCGGCAATGCAACCCTGAATATGGCCTATGTCTTTGGTACTTCGTCATGCACCATGACAACAACACAGGAACCCATATTTATTCCTGGCGTCTGGGGGCCTTATTTTTCAGCGATGGTGCCTGGGATGTGGCTAAATGAAGGAGGTCAAAGTGCTGCTGGTGCCGCTATTGACCAACTATTATCACTTCATCCTGCCGCTGCTGATGCCAAAAAAATGGCGAAAGTAAAAGGCTTATCACTCCCAGTATTTCTTGCAGATTTAGTGCTGAGCAAGATGGAGTCGGCTTCACAAGCTATTGAATTGACAGATGGGATCCATATTGTTCCTGAGTTTTTAGGTAATAGAGCACCCTTTGCAGACCCACACGCTAGAGCAACAATCACTGGCCTTTCAATGGATAACAGTTTTGATAACCTTTTATCTTTCTACACCGCGGGTCTATGTGGAATCGGTTATGGGCTACGACAAATTATCCAAGCGCAAGCAAATTCAGGCGCTGCCATTGAAAATATTGTGGTCAGCGGAGGTGCTGGACAACATCCGCTTGTACGCCAACTTTTAGCGGATGCTTGTGATAGCCCCGTCATTTCAACTCAAGCGAGTGAACCGGTATTATTAGGCTCTGCAATTTTAGGTGCTGTCGCGGGTGAAGTCTATGAGAGTGTAGAAGATGCCATGGCTAGCTTCTCTTCTATTGACCTAACATATCAACCAAATGAAGCATATCGAGAACGGCATAATTTACGTTTTACTTCTTTTGAGTATTTACAGCGCTGTACTAGAGCATTAAAAGGATAAAGATTTAACACTAAAGAAAGCCTTTTATTGGGCTTTCTTTAATCAAGATAAATACGATTTCATTATAAAATAAAATTTATATTTCCCTTATTACTTGTTAATGAATAGATAACAAATTGTATATAAGTGTTAATAATAACAAATAAAAAATTAATTAATGACAATATTTTTTCCACATGGCTTCAATTACTGAAAGCGGAAGTAAATCATTATCGCCTTCAACCAGTGGAATAGACAGCTCAAATCGGCCGTCATCTTTATCATAAACTTTTACTGTAAATCGTTTATACCCTTCTAGTTTTTCATCTTTGACTCTAAAGACTTCGCCACAAACATATCCTATTTCACCTTCATCTGCCGTCTTACGTAGAAAGTTATATTTTACATTTCTAAATGAAGCAGATTCTGGGTAAGATAAATAATCTGAAACATTGTATTTCACTAAGTTAATCAAATCAGGTTTTGGTTTATAGTTAACAGCGACACCTAATAGGAAAGAACAACCGATAAGTAATACGACAGTGAGCAATTTTACGATATTCATACTTTACGCTCTTTAATGATAAAATAACACCTTGATAATAAACAAAAAAATATTTTATTAAATGAGCTGTTAATTTAACGATACCTATTTATATAATATAACTCACTAATTTCGATAATATTTAGTCTGACCCTACAAGTGACATAATTTGAGATTCAGGTACGCAACTAGCGAAATCACCCTAAAACAGCAATAACCGATGTGATTTGGATGACTGAGAACTGCCAATAATCTTGTAACTCTAGTATGACGAGTATATCAACTTAAATTTACCTTATTATATAATTAAAATAGATATTAGTTACCGCTAAAATTGCTATCTCATATAATATCCAGAAATAATTTAAAAGAATAAAATTACGTGATTATACCTAGCTAACCATAAGTAATGTTTAATTCTATCAGGTATATTAAAATTAAATAAGTGCTTCTAAGCTCCTCGTCGGTACCCTTGTATTTTTTAGTTTATAAAATCAATCTTTTTACGTTAATCTAAATAGTTATTTATCTTAAGTATTTACTATTTTTCATTTTTAATGATGAATAAACATAAATAAATTTTTCAATTCAATACTATCTATTTCATTATGTTTATAAAAAATAAAATCACCAAATTTACACATCAAAATATGAAGTGTTATTATCCCTAATACTCGCCATTTAAAAAAATAAAAAAATATTAGTTTTGCTCACATTGGGATATTTAACCAATTATTACATATTGTTTAATATTTTAATCTTACTTCTTTAGTTTTTTAATGACGTAACACATCCCTATAAATAACTTAACTGGCAAATAGGCTACTAATGACTCTATGACACTGAAAGTCATCACAAAAAGAGATTAACTCTAGAGTTGTAAGAAAAAGGTACAATCGATAATAATTCTACTTTAAGTATGAAGGATGTAGGCTGTTTTCCTATCCTTGCTTAGTTACGCACTCTTTCTCAAGCAACTATAAATAGCTATTACATTGATATTAAACAATTTTATCTTAATATAGATTTAGTTCTTACATTTTAATTAACCTTGTATAATATTTTTTATTTTTATTTTTATTTTCAATTCGTAATGCGAATTAACAGACAAATAGTTAAATTTTAATTATGTTATTTACTTTCAAAAAATTTAAATCAACAACAAAAAGGAGTACATACATGTGATAAGTAATTCTTCTATTAAGAATATTAATTAATTTCACGAATGTTGAATCATTATGCATAATATAAAACACGTGTTTTCACTTAGATAGTATGGCGTAATATCATCTAATTACAGAATATTCTTATAAAGTGAATTCACAATCAAAATCTAAATAAACAAGGTCAATATTAATATTCGATTTTATTTAACTCAGGTAACATGTAGCTGTCTCTAAGATGGGGTGCACCATGACAAATATTCAACTACTTTTACTTGCGATCAATAATATTAACGAAAGCGTCCCGATTACTCACGCACAAACTTCGTACGTCTATCAGTTCTATCATTTGCATATTGCGAATAGACATTTGAGAGCAAGTGACTTTTTGAATGAGTTTATCGAACAAGTTGATCCAATACTGAAGCACAATATTGATTTATGCATTAAACGAGATGAAATCTATAATTTAATTGATAGTTACTTACAACAGGCAGAAGAACGCTTTATTAATCGCGAAATAATGTTAAACAAAAACTAATACCTTTATCCGATATCATGCCCATCAGCTCACCCTGTACAGGCATGATTATTGTGACTACCATTACAACGTCATCTCAGTGGGCGCAAATCATCATCGTATTCGACATTAATCGAAAAATAAAATCCATTGACTTATCGTTAAGCGCTTTGTCTCGCTTCAAATTTATAAGGAAAGATAATTTCTTCTTGTTGATTTGAATAATCATAATCAGAGTCAGCTAGCCATTTTTGTAGCTTTTTTGCCGTTTCTCTCGCTATTTTACTATAGTCAATACGAACTGATGTCAATGATGGGTGAATATGATCACAGTTAGATGAACCTTCAACACAAGCAACTGCTAACATCGATGGAATTTTAACCAAGCGTCTTTGGCACTCAAATATTACACCGAGTGCCAGCATTTCATGGCTGCATATAACAGCATCAAGCTCCGGTTGGCGGGTTAACATTTCGCTGATCGATTGGCGTCCAAAATCCATTGTTGCAACATAAGGAGTCGTAATACTTTGTTCCGCGCTGTGATAGTGATTCAGCATGGCCTTAGTCCAACCATTGAGTTGTTGGCCTTGTATTTTGCTATCCATTTGAGCACCAATATAGCCAATTTTTTTATACCCTTTTTGCAGCATATAATTTGTTAAAAAATAGACTGCCTCACCAATATTACTACCGATATTCAGCGAAAATGGATGAGTAGACTCACCAGCAACACCAATGACAGGAATATCAATGTTCTTAAGATAACTAAAAACACTCTCCGAACTGATGGCACCAAAAATTACTAAAGCTGCGGGATTACTTTGTAATAACGTAAATAGAACCTCAGATTCTTTTTTCTGCTGATAATCATGGCTACCGATAACAACCTGATATCCATTGTTATTTAGGACTTCCTGTAACGATTGCAAAAAGACTGAACTTGCATAATCCCTCAATGAGGGAACTAACACTGCAATAGTACGACTTTGGCCCGATGCTAATATGCCAGCAGCAGAGTTAGGAATGTAGCCAAGTTCTGTAACGGCTTCATTAATTTTTTCACGTAGTTTATCTGAAACTAAGTCTGGGGTCCGCAGCGCGCGCGATACAGTCATTGAACCTACGCCTGCATATTTTGCTACATCCTGTAACGTGACTCGTCCAGTATTTTTTCTTTTACGTATTTTTTCCATGAAAGACTATTTTTCGCTCAAGTTCATCATTAATCCGCTATAACTTACCACAGGTTAGCCTTGTTAATGAGCGGACTTTGCTCTCATTACCTTTATATTTATTTTATTTACTTGAAATGATAGCGCTATCACGAAAATGAATAATTCAACTAGATAGCGCTACCATTGATCACTACTATGCAAATCTGTAAGAAGAAAAGATAAAAAATAGTGTTACGTTACCAGGAGCAAATTTAATGTTAACGACTTTACTGACACCTAACGTCATTCAGATTGTAGAAAGCACCGACAATTGGCGTGAAGCGATTCACATCGCATGCGAACCACTTATCAAAAACCAATCAATCGAACAACCATATGTTGATACGATCATTCGCTCACATGAAAAGATAGGTCCTTATTATGTGTTAGGCCCAGGTATTGCTATGCCGCATGCCCGCCCAGAAGATGGCGTAAATCAGCTGTCACTGGGTTTGACTGTTATCAAACAAGGCGTGGAATTTGGCTCCAATGGCAACGATCCCATCAAACTGTTAATTGTTCTTGCCGCAACGGATAGTAATAGTCACATTGGCGCTATCGCAAAACTCGCAGAACTGTTTGATAATCAAAAAGATATTGACAGAATCATGCAATCAGAAAACGTCGATGACATTCTTAAAATCATCGCACGCTATTAATAATTTAAAAGGAAATAATATGAAAATTACAGTTGTATGCGGAAATGGTCTAGGTACTAGTCTAATGATGGAAATGAGCATCAAAACAATTTTAAAAGATCTTCAAGTCAACGCTGATGTTGACCATGTTGATCTTGGCTCAGCAAAAGGCACACCAAGTGATATTTTTGTTGGTACTAAAGATATTGCAGAACAATTAGTCGCTCAGCAAGTGGCTGGCGAAATCGTTGCACTTGAAAACATGATCGATAAAGTAGCGATGAAAGAACGTTTGAGTATCGCTCTGCGTAAACTCGGCGCACTGTAAGCGGAGGCAATATGTCATTTTTTCGTTTTCTGATGCAAGATGTATTATCTGAACCCGCTATTTTAGTTGGTTTAATTGCGCTTATTGGTCTTATCGCTCAGAAAAAGCCAGTTACTGAATGCATAAAAGGCACAATCAAAACGATTATGGGTTTTGTGATCCTTGGTGCGGGTGCTGGTCTCGTTGTCAGTTCTTTGGGTGATTTTTCGGCAATTTTCCAACATGCATTTGGAATCAAAGGAGTCGTTCCAAACAACGAAGCCATTGTATCCATCGCACAAAAGAGTTTTGGCCGTGAAATGGCAATGATTATGTTTTTTGCCATGTTAATTAATATTTTGATTGCTCGTTTGACCCCATGGAAATTTATCTTCTTAACAGGTCACCATACCTTATTCATGTCGATGATGGTTGCAGTTATTCTTGCAACAGCTGGCATAGAAGGAACCATGTTAGTGGTTGTCGGTTCATTAATTGTCGGATTTTGTATGGTGTTCTTCCCCGCCATTGCTCATCCGTACATGAAAAAAGTCACTGGCTCGGATGATGTGGCTATTGGACACTTCTCCACCATTTCATATGTTCTAGCGGGATTTATTGGTAGCAAATTTGGTAATAAAGCACATTCAACAGAAGACATGAATGTACCTAAAAGCCTACTTTTCCTGCGTGATACCCCCGTTGCTATTTCATTCACCATGTTTATTATTTTCATTATCACCTGTCTTTTTGCAGGCGCAGATTATGTGCGAGAAGTTAGTGGTGGTAAAAACTGGTTTATGTTTTCATTAATGCAATCTATTACATTCGCAGCGGGTGTTTATATCATCCTGCAAGGTGTTCGAATGGTTATTGCAGAGATAGTTCCTGCATTTAAAGGGATTTCAGACAAACTGGTTCCTAATGCAAAACCTGCATTAGATTGCCCTGTTGTCTTTCCTTATGCGCCAAATGCTGTTTTAGTGGGTTTCTTAAGTAGCTTTGCTGCTGGTGTTATTGGTATGTTTATTCTGTATGCATTAAATATGACCATTATAATACCGGGTGTTGTACCACATTTCTTTGTTGGTGCAGCTGCAGGAGTATTTGGTAATGCAACAGGCGGTCGTCGTGGTGCGATTTTGGGTGCCTTTGCACAAGGCCTATTAATTACCTTCCTGCCTGTATTCCTATTACCTGTCCTCGGAAACATCGGTATTGCGAATACAACCTTTAGCGATGCTGATTTTGGCGCTATCGGTATTTTGTTAGGCATTATCGTTCGCTAAAAGAGAATCCCCGTAGTTTTCAAACTATGGGGATTTTATTTTTATCATCATTATTCTAAGAAAAAATATCTAATTGCGTTTTGCTACTAATGCTCCACCCTTAAATAAATATTCTTGTAATGAAATTAAATCGTTCGGAGTAACATGAATCACCCCCTCACCTGGAATATCAATTTCTGCAATCATAAATAGAGCGAGTGTCGTTAAAGATGGCAATATCAAAATAAGCCAATTCTTTCCCTTAGTGCCTCGAATGTTAAAACCAATTAGCATATTTGCAGAAATAGCAAAAAATATCAGTAAGAACCAAGCTTCATTAGTAATTTGATGCCTCCAGCTGGCCATCGTCTTTTGCTGAGAAAGATAAAGATCACTAAATGCAGTTAGCACTGATGCAATAACAGGATTAGGTGATTTATTTGCCTCTTTAACACCTATTTCCCATAACTCGGCTTGCTTATCTAATGATACACGGCGCCATTAATTATTTTCATCACTAATTCCTGACTTAAAGAACTCAATCCTTGCATCTAGATACTGCTGTAGCAAATGTATTGCTTGCTCTCTATCACTACTATCAAGTATTTGAGCGCGCTGGTAAGCAATCCCTATTGCAATGGCTTCATTTTCTTCGGTTTGTTGACGATTATTATAACCATTAATCGAAATCGATAAGACAAAACCAATCAACAAACCTAATAAAGATAAAATCGCACCTAATATAATTCTTGCTTCATCATCCTCAGCATCTTCATGTGCATTTTTGCGCTTAAATATAAATTTCCCTGTATACGCAGAAATAACTAATAATACAAATGTGATGGTAAATAACAAAAAAGAATCAATTGGAGTATCATTAATCAATTCAGAGAAATTAAACATACGATATTGCTCAGACAAGTAACTTTACGATGATATATCATATTCAGAATAAGATTTTCCAGTTTTTTATTGGGCCAAATCTCGCTAAGTATTAAACTCTGTTAAAAATCAAATTAACAATCTAAAGCATAAAATAACCAATCCAAATAATTCAAAAAAATAATTCCAGCTGCTTATTTTATCATCACATTTAGTGGAGATTATGTGTTTAGGTAATTTAATTTAACTTTAAAGAGAGAAGAATAAATTTTCATTCTATTCATTTATTTTTAAAACAAATACAAATCAATATATTTGTTTTAAATACATACTTTTGGGATTGAATTTTGGAAAGCAGTCAGATACTGAGCCCAAAGCTCATTCTAACCAATATCATTTTCTGATATCAAAAAGATAATATTTTGGTTATTAGTTAACTTATCCTACAGAATGTAGTTTTTGACATTAATGACGTATTAATAAAAAACACGACAAAACAATAGCCCTTATGACTACCTCGCACATATGATCTGCCTATAAGTAAAACAATTGAACTAGCAACTGATTTCGCATACAGGAAAAGTCTATTATTGAGATCAGCATATTATCGATCTCACAGGCTGTTTCTCGTCATTGGTTTGCTTACCTCCTACACATTTCAACTTATTTTAACGTATATTTACTTGCTCAATAAATAGTTTTCAATTTCGTTGATCAAACTGGGGTGGTTTTCATCCAATACTTTAATATTATGCTGCCTAAAAATTGCAGTACATACACCGAAACCTTCTTTTACCGTTCCATCAAATGAACCACTGTATATTTGTTTACTGCCGCAAGATGGGCTATTGGCCTTTAAAACAACGAGTGAGATGTTGCGTTGCTTTAATTGCTCTAACGCAATCATAGCACCTGCTATGTACTGTTCTGTGACATCTTGCCCAGAAATCTCAATGACTTTAGCTGTTCCCTGTAATACATCATCACCATTTCCACCAATAATTTCAGCAGATGTCCTAGGAGTAGGTAATCCCCCCAGTATTTCTGGGCAAATACCGATTACCAGGCCTTTATCATGAAGTTGTTTAAGTGGCGAATAAAGCTGATGCTTGCCGTCATACCTGACTGAATACCCTAATAAACAAGAACTCACTGCTATCATTTGGCACTCACAATATTAAAATAAGGGCTGTGTTAGTTAATAGCAATAAACAAGTCAGCAATAAGTGGATTGTACTATTACTATGTGGAATATTTTAAGTATGTCATTCGTAGCTGATTTAGACTAAACGCTCAATCCCAATCGGTATCTTAAAATTATATCAGCATCCTTAATCAACTTTCTAATGATTTAAACCTTCTATAACTATTCTTAACCTCATGGCCATTTTTGCAATAGCCTTAAATCTTTTGCATACAATGCGAGAAAACCAGGTAATCTTAAAAAGACTAATCTCAATAGCACTTTTAGTTCAATCCATTGAAAATCATTTAAACGTCACGTAGTTAGAAATAAGCATAATAAAATAAGTTGGTGCATATCCTGTAAAATGCTTATATAACATAACGTTAATAAAACCTCACTAATTTTATAAAAAAAAAATTTTTTAGCTACTTTTCGTGAGCTCTAAATATAATAAGGTGTTGATTTAACTTTTTAAACTCGAAAAATAATTGTATAGCATTGAATTATATGATTTTAAAATAAACCAGCTAGGCAGATAAATCTTTATACTTTAATCATAACCTTATACTTACAAAGTCTTTATCCTAAAAATACTCATAACTCTCAATAAGGTCACTTAATTTAGGATAATTTGTTAACAATACTACTTATTCGTGTTCATGATCTATTTTTTTATACATAGACCCCATAATTATGAGTTTATACTTTATTTAATATACTGTTTTTATTATATTAAATAAAGATAAATTCATTAAGGAGGGAACATGCTTGAAAACCACTTAAATATATTCGTTAGGGCAGCTTTTGTAGAAAATATGGCGTTGGGATTTTTCCTAGGAATGTGTACTTTTCTTGCTGTGTCAAAAGAAGTTAAAACCTCTTTTAAGCTTGGCTTAACAGTCGTATTTTTGCTTACTATCGCTACACCTATCAATAACTTAATATACCATTACGTTCTTAAAAATAATGCGCTTATTCCTGGGATTGATTTATCGTTTTTATCACTCGTGACTTTTATTGCGGTATTAGCTGCTTTAGTTCAAATACTTGAGATGTTCCTCGATAAATTTGTTCACTCATTGTACCTTTCTCTAGGTGTATTTCTCCCCTTATTGACCATCCATTGTGCTATTTTTGGTGCAACCATTTTTATGGTTGAACGCGATTATACCTTCACAGAGTCAATTACTTATGGTGCTGGATGCGGTATTGGTTGGCTTCTTGCAATCATTGCTCTTGCAGGTCTTCGCGAAAAAATGAAATATTCTGATATACCTAAAGGATTAAAGGGACTCGGAATTACCTTTGTTACCGTTGGACTCATGTCACTTGGGTTTATGTCTTTTTCAGGCATCTCTCTTTAGATTCACTGGGAAACACCGATTTTTAGGCACACGATAAAGTATCATTCCATACAAGAAAAAGAATGGTACTTTAGCGGGTGTCGCAAAAAATGGAACTATCTCGTTTCTTGAATCGCATTTTTATAACGTGCTTTAGCTTTATGAGCTGCACAGATTATAATCTTTTTTTACTATTATAAGATAATACGCGTTATTAGAATTCATCCTACGCCCTCTCCGCTCATCTCCATCAGATAACATGTCATTATTGTAATTTTTCCTATATGTATAATGAACAATATGAAAGCCATTGAAGTATCATACCAATGATTTATGATGTTATTACAAAAAGTTATTAGTTATTTTTGTTAATCAGATGGATTTTATCTATGGCATAATATATCGAGTAGTGAAATAAATCCAAATATAAATATTACATTATAAAATAAACAATATTAAGTTAAAACTTCACTATAGGGAAATAATATACATTTCATTTAAAAATATATCGATAAGCCTTTTACGGGGCTTATCGTAAAACTTGAAACTAACATTCTATTACTTTATCAAAGTATTTGAATTTCTATTCTCCATATCGTTTTTTTATCGTGATTAGCAATGAATCGACAATCCAACTAATCTTTTTCGTTCCCAAAAAACCTATCACAGCCCCACAAAATTCGGCGAGAGATGACCAAGCCTCTGAATAATTCATATAAACGTGTAACCATTGAAGTGCACGGATAGCGCTTACAGTTATTGCACCACAAATTACTGCTTCTGCTAATGACTGCCATGCACTATTACCCTCTCGCCACTCTCTGATAAATGCAATGAGTGTTGCCAAGATAACTCCACTTAATAAAGGAAAGTTGAGTTGAACCCAACGTAAAATTTGCGCCAAAAAATCAATATTTTTTTCATACATAATCATATCTCCTATATGGAGTGCTAGTTTATTATCAACAAATCAACCCTCCTTATTATTTTATATAACTCTGCTGATTATTAATTACTTAACGACATAATAAAGCAAAAACATGAAGTTATCATTTAAAACATAAAATATGTCTTGCCACGATACACCCAAATTTAAAAATACAATCAACAGAATAATTAATTAACGACTTAGTATAAGCTTATTCATTCTTTATATGATTTTCAATTCTATTTTTACAAAAAAATCACATAATATAAATGTGTAATTTCTTTAGTCATTGATAACAATTAAACATACCCCTAAACATATAAAACAAAGATATACTAACATGATAAAATAATTCAATTAACTTTAACATATTAAATACACCATCAGAAAATAATGATATTAATAATTAAAGGATAGTTGTACAAACCGATTCATATAGGAATAAACTATGAAAACCAGTTAACTTAGTCGTATGCTATATTTATTATACAAGCTGAAACTGGTGCTATCGAGAGAAAAATGTAGACTTGATTAATTTTATCAATCGGCTTTAAAATATTGATAAAATACCCCTACAATAATTAATAATAAGCCAATCAACTGTAATGTTAAGCTGCTTCCGACATGACTATTGATCATATCCAAAACAAATCCTGAAACGACTTGCCCACTGATTGCTAATAATGTTGTCAATGTGACACCTAACTTCGGTAATACATAACTATTAATAACAACAAAGAATGCCCCAATAATACCACCAAAAAATGCGATATAAGGTATCCCACTCAGGTCAATAATAAGTTGCTCATGTCGAAAAATAAGGACCACGCTTAGCAATAAAAATCCAACAATGTGATTAATCAAAGAAGCATAAAATGCATTTTTACTCCGTGCCAACGCCCCGTTGAGAGTACGGCTAGTCACAATACAAATCCCATTAACCAAGGCAATCATAACAAAAAAGAGCATTTTTATTTTCCTAATACAATGAGTAAGCTACCCATAACAAATAAACTAGCAACAATTAGATCACGAAGTTTTATTTTTTTCCTTTGGCTTTAATATTAAAAAAAACAAAATAATCAATAATAAAACCAAAAATAACTTGCCCTACAAGCATTAAAACGATACTACCAGATAACGATAATGGGCTATTCACCGTAATGGCGGCAAGTAATACCGTAAATGCACCTGGGAGCCCACCTAAATAGCTAATAGCATATGCTTTTACATTTTTGTTCTCTTTCATTTTCTTTAATCCAAAAATAATGAATATGATTAGAGAAAAAATGGCGCCAACGCCATGAGTTAACCAAGAGGCTTTTACTGGTGATGTAAATTGCGATAAATAGCTATTACTCAAGATCATTAATGTTAGTAACACACCTGACACGATAGCAAGTAACGGTAAAAATATTTTATTTTTCATAGTGATGGCTCTGAACAAAGGTGTTCTAATTATAGTTTTGCTTACAACACATTTTAAGATATAAAATAGGAAACACATTGTTCATCATAGGTTGACAATATGCATGACTTAAACTCGATTCCTATCCTTATTGAAGTAGCAGAAAGCTTAAGCTTTACAAAAGCAGCCGAGAAATTACACATGACAAAATCTGCAGTCAGTAAATCGGTAAGCACAGTAGAGAGTCATCTTGGTGTGAAGTTATTTAATCGTTCAACACGAAAAATTAGCTTAACTGAGATAGGAGCAACTTATATCGAATACTTGAAAACTTCATATTCCTTTATCGAACAAGGAAAAGATGCAATAACTCAACTTAATATCAAAGCAGCTGGCAAAATAAAGATTAGTGCACCGATGTCATTCGGCACTTTGCATTTATCTAAAATAATACCTGATTTTTTAAAACGATTTCCAGATCTACAAACAGAAATTATTTTAGATGATAGGGTTGTTGACCTTATCGCTGAAGGCTTTGATGTGGCGATACGGATTGGCGATTTACCTGATTCGTCACTCATCGGGAAAAAAATAACGCCTTGTTACAGTGTTCTATGCGCTTCGCCACAATACTTGCATAAACAAGGTATCCCCGAAACAGTTGCTGACCTAAAAAATCATAACTGCTTATTTTATTCATTATACCAATCCGGCCAAGAATGGGTTTTTCGTAAAAATAATAAAACCGAAAATATCAGCCCAACAGGAAACTTTATCGTCAATAATAGTGAGTCCTTATTACAAGCTGTTATTCAAGATGCAGGTATTTCTTTACTACCTTGCTTTATTGCCGTTCCATACATTGAAAATGGTTCACTTATTCCCCTCCTCACTGATTATTCATTACCCGAACACTTTATTTATGCGGTATATCCTAATAAAAGCTATTTACTCTACAAGACTAGACTTGCTATCGATTTTTTCTTTGAAAAACTGAACATCCATAGTGAGTATGGAATTCGCTATGAAATTAATTATTATTAACTCTTTAATACACAAATTACGTTTAGTAGCTAATATAGATATAGGTCGATAACGCAAAAAGGTCGCTTCATTTCGCGACCTCTTATATTTTGAATTTAACGCAAATACACTTTAGAGATTATTTTTTGCGACAAATATGTTTTCTTCATCTCGTAATGTTAATACTTCATAACCGTTTGCAGTGACTAAAATGGTATGTTCTGACTGAGCGGATAGTTTTTTATCACGAGTGACAACTGTCCAGCCATCTTTTTTGGTTTTAATCTTCATGCCTCCTTGGTTAATCATTGGCTCGATGGTAAATGTCATTCCTTCTTTTAACGGTATTCCTTGCCCGCGAATTCCATAATGTAAAACTTGTGGGTTCTCATGCATTTCACGTCCAATACCATGACCACAATACTCACGTACAACGCTGTAACCATTTGTTTGAGCATGATGCTGGATAGCAGCACCAATATCACCTAATGTCGCCCCTGGCTTAACTTGCTTGATACCTTCCCACATCGCCTCATAAGTATCTTTGACCAATTTACGTGCTAAAGGGGAAGCTTCAGGCATGACATACATCTTGCTAGAATCCGCAATAAAGCCATTCTTTTCTAATGTGATATCAACATTGATGATGTCTTTAGGCTTCAAATATTCATCAGTTTTCGGTATACCGTGACAAACAACCTCATTGAGTGAGGTATTTAAAACATATTGGTAATCGTATTGCCCTTTGCTTGCAGGTCTAGCCTGCAAATCATTAACAATATAGTCTTCAACCTTATCGTTGATCTCCATGGTCGTAATGCCCGGTACAATAAAAGTATCTAACATCGCAAATACTTTGGCTAACAAACGACCGGATTCACGCATCAATTCAATTTCTTCAGCTGTTTTGATTGTGATATTACTCATGGTGACTTCCTTTATGATTAACGGATTCTTTTTCTAACATTTCACTAATAAGCATAGTGAAGGTTTTATCTGGATTTAATTCTGCTTGAATACCGATTTTTATCCAAAATTCAGCCTGAGAATTAATAGAACGTGACATAACTTGACTGGCGCGACGCAAATAATCATGCAAGTCATCTGAGATCTTCACAATACCCAAAACAGTACCTCATTAGCATACAAAACATAACACTTCACATATAAACCATATGATATTAAAAATAATAAAGGAAGTGAACATATAATTTACATAAACTATATGTAGGGCCCCCTCCATGTACTTTTTTTAATCTATTTGATCAGCTTGAGTTATCAATATTAAAATCTAATTCTCGAACTTGAATGCACCGTCAAAGTATTAGTTGTTAAAATGATGTATTTTTATTGATAGTTAGTACTGCTGTTTGCATTCATCATTTTAGCTTTGCATCTATTAGATACTAACCTTGAACCTGTACCCACTGATTTTCTAAATCAAACAGATTATGCTGATATACCAATATACTTTGAGTAATGTGTGGGTTGACAATGCGGTTGTACTTATAAAAAACCGAGTTAGCGTCAATCGATTCTACATAATTCGATTTGCATGGCGATAAGGGTAGATAGGTGGGAGTAGAAATAAACTCAGTGACTCACTAAGAGCAGTCTACAACCAGGCAACTAGAGTATGATAAGCATATAGCTGACTTATACAACCTGCTACATCTTGAAGTAACAAGCGCATATCATTGATGATTGTTCGGAGAACAAAATGTATAAAAAAATTTTAGTTCCTATTGATATTACTGAGAAAAATTTAGCTCATCTGGTCCTCCCCCATATTCAATATCTTTCTGAGTCAGAGAATGCTCATATTCACTTTTTAGCTGTTATTCCTACAGTACCATTTTATACTTCAATGGGCTTTGGCTTTGCCGAAAAAGTAGATAGCGAGCAAGATAAGGTCACCAATCAATTGGTTGATATAGTTAAAGAATTTAACCTTCCAAAAGGAAAATTTACTGCGCAAGTGGTAATGGGAACACCCCGAGATGAAATTTTACGGATTGCCGATAATATTGAGGCCGATTTAATTGTTATTGGTTCAAGAAGACCTGATATGTCGACTTACTTCTTAGGATCAACGGCCACCATGGTCATTCAGAATTCAAAAATTTCGGTCTTAACTGTACGCTAATATTTCAGCCCACTTCAGTGGGCCTTTAATTTAACTGAATGATTAATAATAGTTCTTATCAATCTCTTGCAATTCCACTATTATCTAAAATTTTAACTATACTATTCCTGCTTATATTTTCTAATATAATAGCTTCTCAATATTCTTTCCTTTTGTTGATGTTTCCTCTCAATATAGAATTTTTATAGCCCTCCGCCGAAAATGACGCCAAATAGATTAAATATTCTTTTTTAATTCTTTGTATTGGTTAAATAAATCCATCATTTGTTATACTTTAAGTTTCACATAAGAGACTTAAAATCAGCATAATCACGGTATACTGGACAAATCAAAATAAATATTTCACATAGTGGCAACATTACATTGACTACTTATCACTCACGCAACTAATCTAGTTTTAAATAACAAACAATGTTTATATATGAAACAAATTTGTTTCACTGTGCAAAGAGGAAACAATATGAGTTGGATAGCAGCCTGTGATGTCTTGCAAGTACAAGAAAATTTTCCTTATTCAGCTCGAGTCAAAGATATCGAGATCGACATTTTTTTGGTCGACGATCAATATTATGCAATGGAAGATATTTGCCCACATGCTTACGCCCTACTAAGCCAAGGGTTTGTTGAAGATGGCAAAGTGGAGTGTCCGCTCCACGAGGCATTGTTTGATATTAGAACCGGTAAATGTTTACGCAAACCCGGAGGGCGTGATTTAAAAACTTATCCGACACGTCTTAATGAAAACCAAATCGAAATTAGTTTAATTGAGGAGTAGAAATGGGCCCGATACAAAACATGCCCCCTATTTACCTGCCAATCATCAGATTATACCGGCACATGAAGGCACTAAAAGCCAGATCTAATCCCGGGCTTTGCTCCAAATATCGTTTGGTAAAGTCATTCACGCATTCCTGACGAATATGAAGTAGTACTGATTACCGCGTTAGAAACGCTGTCTGATTCAGGTTTTGAACCACGAGAGCAATTCATCGAATGCCTACTCCCTCGTTATTCATTTCACAGAGCAAGGTGAAAAAGCGTATTTTGATATAGATGCGGAGTTCATTCATTAAACGCGTGACCAACTTGCACAATCAATAGAGACTCAAACATTTACCATTGATAATGCTGCTTATTTTGGCTAAAAAATCAAAAAACTATCGAATTAAAACAATCCTTTGTCGTGAAAGTATTAATGGAGAACATTGGTAGAATCAATTTCTCAGAGCCACCACAGAAAAAGCTATTTGAATTAATTTATGTATATTATCCTAAGTTAAATCTACTTTTTACTATCCGGATTAAAATTAAAGGACTTCAATGAAAAAATACTTATTGCCCATTAGTCTCATTATCAGTGTTGTGTTGCTCATTATTATTGTCCTAGCTGTTATGTTTTTTAGCTTAAAAGACAAAATCACCTCTACTATCGAGCAGGTGAAAAATGGTCAATACTCCGAGTTAATAAATACTAATGCAGCAGATCTTATACCTGAAGGACTAAAAAATTTCACAAAGGTTGATGCTGGTGAGAGTGAATGCGATTATTTTTATCAAAAAATCATAGTACTTGTGACTTACTTAGAGGCTAATCCTTCTATTCCTAGTTCAGAAGAGTATGCAGGTCAGTTAGATTTACTCAAAAGTACTGTTGAAAAAACACCATTGGCACTTAAAGAAACCGCCTGCCAAAAGGGAATATCAGCAATTAATTACATTAGTCAAAAATTGTCGATTGAAAGTAATAATCAGCATCATGAATAAATTCATAAATGCTTTATAAAGATAGATTGGACTAGTTCATTAAATCTGTAACATTACTAAGTTATGATATTATCGGTATACCAGAATGCAAAAAACCTCGCCTAAGCGAGGTTTTTATTAAATTCGCACTGACACTAGGTTCAGTTTTCGAAAATAAGCTCTATCTTACAGTGCAACAACGTTTGCAGCTGCTGGGCCTTTAGCGCCATTTTCGATAGTGAAAGACACTTCTTGTCCTTCATTTAAGCTTTTGAAGTTGCTGCTTTGGATTGCAGAGAAATGTACGAATACATCTTTGCTGCCATCTTTAGGAGAAATAAAGCCGAAGCCTTTATCGTTGTTGAACCATTTTACTGTACCAGTCATTGTATTAGACATGTTATATCCTTTAAATTTATTAAGTTGCCATAGGGCGTGGTAATGTTTGTTTTTTCGTACGTACTTATGGGAACTAAATTAGAAGGAATTCGCAATGAAGGTATCGTGGATAACATTTATTGGTGAACTGCTTTAACTTGCTTTTCATAAATAGGTCTGTACTGCCAAATCAACGTGGCTATTAACTCATATATTCATTATAATAGCAAATAATATTTTCATGCCATTGCTAGTCTAGCCGGTGGGATTAAATATAACCAATTGATTTAATTTAAAAATAATCACAATCGAACTCGGGGTTTTTAATATCATCAATCTAACCGAACCCAAGCCAACTGCATAATAGTCTATTTATTCATCAACTTATATTTTACTATCGAAAAATATTCTCTCCATTTTATATAAAATATCTTCATAGAATGTCATTCACACCATAAAATATCACACTGCACATACCTTCATTCCTCAACAAGAAAATTACCCCTATGATGAAAATTTTAACAAAAACGCATATTGAGCAAATAAATTGGTCTGAATTGTCGGAATTGATTGTAATTGCAGAACTTAATCGGCGAGGTATTGGAAAATTGAACAAGCCTTTCGACATAGCACTTTTTGCTGGTTTGGTTATGAAAATAGCAAACTAATTGCAGCTGCAAGGACGATCAGTGATATAACGTTTTCTAGTTATCTTTCTGATGTTGTTATCAATCCTATTTCAGATGGTAAAGGCTATAGTCAACAGTTTATGCAAAAGATAGCTCGGGATCTAAAGCCTTTCGGTAAAATTTTTATCTATGCTGTACCAGATAAAATATAGATTCTATCAACGTCATGGCTTCGCAACACTAGCCACTGAAATGTTATATGATAGCCCTGAAAGTGATCTGCTTTAATCAAACAGGACACTTTAATAATGGAATATAATCCAATTATTGAGGTGTTAAATGAAAAAACGAACAAACAGGTTTTATACTACTGAGTTTAAGCAAGAAGCGGTCGCATTAGTCACCGAACAAGGTTATAGCGTCCCAAAAGCGGCAGCTTCATTAGGGATCACCGATAAATTACTTTATAACTGGAAAGCAAAATTCGATGCTGAACAATCCGGTAGCAGCTTGAATGCCGATGAGAGAGCTGAGCTATTAAGGCTTCGAAAAGAAAATAAAGAACTTAGGATGGAGAAAGAGATCCTAAAAAAAGCCAGCGCCCTCCTGCTAAAGGAAACCAAGTAGCGTTTAAAACGATTAAGCAATTATCTTCACAGTTTCCCGTGCTGAAGCTCTGCAAGTTAATGAAAATAAGTCGTTCTGCCTACTATGCTTGGCTTAAACGCCCAGCAAAATTGATCACCGCAGAACAACTTAGCCTGTACCGCAGAGCCAAAGCTATCTTTGAACAGAGTCGAAATAGCTTAGGTTATAGAACGTTACGTAAACGGTTATGCAAAGAGGGCTTTAGCGTGAGTGCTTATGGCGTTCAAAAGCTAATGGCTCAGCTTGGCCTAGTCGTCACTCAGCGCGTTGCTTACAAAGTCACCACAAAACGCAAACACAGTGATGCCGTAGCCGATAATTTGCTCAATCAAAATTTTAATCCTCACGCACCTAACGAAGTGTGGGCGGGTGATGTGACCTATTTAAAAACAGGGGAAGGCTGGATGTATTTAGCCATCGTAATGGACTTATACTCACGCCGTATTGTGGGTTGGCATATCGATAAACGAATGACGGCAGATTTAGTCAGTAAAGCCTTGATGAAAGCGTATAACTTACGCCAGCCCGAAAAAGGCTTAGTCTTTCATAGTGATAGAGGCTCTCAATATACGAGTAAGCGATATCGCCGCTTGCTAACAAGCTATGGTATCAGGGCAAGCATGGGTGATGTTGGAGCCTGTTGGGATAACGCCGTTGTAGAACGATTTTTTGGCAGTTTAAAACACGATTGGGTACTGAAAATCCCTCAGCCGACTCGGAAACAGATGAAAGAAGATGTTATCGCGTATATGCGCTATTACAACCTAGAAAGGTTTCATACTGCCAACGGTGATCTGTCCCCAATTGAGTATGAACAAAATTCCTTAAGAAAAGTGTCCTGATTTAGTTGCGCAGAACAAGAAGCCTGTCATACTGCAAATTAGATTGGGATTGATTGCGCCAAGATAGAGGTGATGAAAGCATAATTCGGTGATTAAATGTGTCGCGTGACATGTCACGTTTTGTGTCGGTAACTTTATTTATTCTATAAACCCTCATCTCTAATTTTATTATTTATATTTATTTTCAATGAGTTATTTTTTCTTATTATCCCCTCTCCATTTGACATACTATTAAATAATGATGGCTTCATTTAAATTATGTAATAAAGAAGTGGCTCTGATCGTTATCTCACGAATTGCCCTGATGATGTAAAGCAAGCTCCTTAATGATTACTCATTCTCAGTCAAGGCCCAAATCACTGAAGCTACTTTTAGTACCTTTCGTCACCAAGCTTAAATTAAGTTAAATATTAGCAAACTTGATTGACCTTCACCTAAGGGGAAGCTTTATGGTTATCCCCATTGTCTAACGCATGTAGTAAGGAAAATATCATGAAGAAAATACTGCCGATTATCGCACTTCTTGCCGCCACATTGTCATTTGGTGCATTTGCAAATTCAGATCACTCAATGCATTCCTCTCCAGCGACAACCAATGAAATGCAAAAAGAATTAATTCAATCCATGGATAAAATGCATTCTGATATGGCAAAAAGCATGAATGAGCAAAATGCGGACATTGCTTTTGCTGAAGGAATGATTGCCCATCATTTAGGGGCGATAGAGATGGCAAAGATTGAACTCAAATATGGTACTGACCCCGAAATGAGAAAACTTGCGGAACAAATTATTGATGCGCAAGATCCTGAAATAAAACAAATGCAAAAATGGTTAGATAAGAATAAAGATCAAAAATAATTGAGTCATTCCGTTAGCTCCCTGACTAGCGGGGAGCTATATTCCACGCATTTATTTAATCGCTATTCACCACAGCTTTCTCGTAAAATACGCATTATTGTTTCAGTACCACTACGGTTAGGATTAATACGGATCACTCGCTGCTCCAACTCAGGTGAGGCTTCTAGAAATGTGCCTGAAACTCGATAAAATAAAGGTGGAATTTCAAAGCGTGATTCTGCCCCCACGGGATAAGGCAGCGCTCCTAATTCTTTTGCTTTAGCAAGCACTTGCTTAGCAATAGGTTGATTAAATTCAACTAATAATACTTTCGATTGCGCATTTGCTAGGAAAGCGTGTTTTACGGCACTTATTTCCCCTTGGTTCAGCCTTACCACCAGCTCATCATTAACCCTAGCTTGAACAGCATGAGTCACTGGGGAAAAAACTAAGCCACGCAACATTTCCATTGCCTGATAACCTTGAATTTGGCTACCACCTGAATACATCGATGCTCGTATTTTACTGATCCATTGCTGCTTTCCAACAATCACCCCCAACCCCCGCAGGCCCTAGTAACTTAAAACTGGAGAAGGTAGACAGTGACGCCTTGGCTTCACAACCTATGAGGGGTACTTTCATCACGGCATAATTGTCATCAATAATTGTTGGGATATTGTTTTCATTCATCAGCTCAATAATGTCGGCCAGATGATACCTATCATCTATTTTTTGACGCGTATGCTGTATCAGGCACGCTTGGGGTCGACGATCCGCAATCACCCTTTTAACATCTGTAAGTCGATTAAAATCGGCCAAGATCACTTGGATACCCATTTGCTCAATCGAGACACGGGTTGTCGGATAAATTGGCGCATTATGTACCAACAACGTTTCACTTGGTTTAAGCATGGCCGCTAAGCCAGCTCTTAAAGCACCGGTTCCCGCCCCTCCGACTAAAGCCGCTGATTCGGCACTGAAAAAATCAGCTAAAACACACTCTACGCGTTGTGTGATTTGAGGTTGGTTAAGGCCAGGCACCAACCCCAAATCACCTTGCGTGAGAAAATCACTACCCGGAAAATGCTGACAAATAATATCAACCAAACGAAATTGTTTTTGTTGGGCCTGCTCCATCGTCATGCTTTGTAACGGGTAAGTTTTCATTTTATTTCTCTTTAAAAAATTATCTGGGTTAACTTAAACCAACAAGATGAATAATATTGGCAAGGATCCCCACCACAATAGTGGCTATTGGTCCGATTGCCATCTCAACAAGCGGTCGTTTAGAGGTTCGGTTTAACAGATAAATTCCTGCGACAACCATAAAACCCATTCCCGGTAAAATTGCGTTTGATGCAATCATACCGCCAACTAATAATGAAATTTCAAGCATACGCGTGATCGCTGTACGGATATGATCACCGCAAGCTTTAACGCCAGGGTATTTATCAAGCCATATTGCAATTTTCGCCAGCATAATGATTTCTAAGAACATAATCACACAACCAGCAATGAATGCTATCCATGGATTGTTAGTTGCTAATCCGGCAACAAAGACAAATTTCATTCCATCAGGGCTATAAACCCCCGTTGCAATCGCCGTTGTTCCAACCAAGGGCACAGCGCTAATGCCACTAGCATGGCACTTGATTGCTCTCCTTGAGCCATTAATTGCAATGATACAGGGCCTTCCGCTAACAAACTAAATGACATCGTCGCAGCGACTGCTGTCAAACCACCACTGAGAACTAGCAACCATCTATTTTTCTGAATACGGGCGATACGGCTAGAGAACAAACCAACCAACATCTCATTGGCACCTTTTTGCGTATCATCTGTACTTTGTGGAGGACGTTCTCTCATCGCAAAATAAAACATTGCCACCATTGCCAGTAATAATGCCGTTCCATTAGGATCGAGTTTTACTGGCTTTTCAATCAGTCCACCAAATGTCAACGTACCAACTGATTGTGTTCCCAAATAGCCAATAAGCGTCGCGACAAGAACCCAAATCCCCTTACGATAACCATACTGATAACCGACCACAACAGCAGGAAACAGTGAGAAACAAACCACTATCGGATCGCCAACTTTGCTCAGGTTATTCATGAAATCAACCGGCAATCTTGAGAAAATCTCTACAACTGAGCGTAAACCAATCAGTAAAGCAATGGCATAAAGCGCCCCAATAATGCCAGATAAAATAAACCCTTTTTTACTATCAGCACACCAAATGCCGATAACATCCGTTCCAAGGAGCAAGCTATGAACAAGGATAATGGGAGCTGCTAACGAAAATGGAATCCCAAAACCAATAATTAAACCAAAGCTTAAGGCAAAACTGGTTGCTGCCAGCGCCTTTCGGCTCATTCGACCTTCCAAGTACTCAGGGATCAAAGGTCGTAATCCATCATGAAATACCGCAATTCCTCGGTTCGCCATCATTGCTGAAATTGCACCAATTACAGCAAGTAACATTGCCTTTAGCGGATCAATTTCAATAAGTCGCAATAAAAAGTCTTGTGCCATAATGCTACCCCCTACTCAGAGAAAATAGCCTTGATAATGACAGGTACAACAACATCAGCATCTTGTCCTGTAAAACCAAACGCTTTTTTGCCATTTTTAACGTGTGCAATAATTTCATCATCAGATAAAATCTTGCCCGGCATACCCACTGTCGCGCATGACTGCATGCCAACAATAGCAATGGCCATTGCCAGTGCACCGCCACCACCTGTATTACAAGCACCGAGATAATAGTCCACAGTGCCATTTTTCAGTGCCATTGCAGCCTCTATATCATTCATGACAACAACAGATTGTGCTTTATCACCAGCAAGTGTACGGATTGTGTCTGCAATTTTTTCTTTTTCAATTTGACCACCAACGACGAATTTCATAGTTCCATCCTTCTATTTATATTTATGGTTGTGATTAAAGAATTGAATTGGGTTATCACGCAGCATTAAATCAACATCTTGCTGAGTAAAACCCGCGTTTATTAACATAGGGACAAAAGTCGTTATTAAATAATCAAAACCGATACCGCCATTACCTTTCAAATGAGAGCGCCGAGTAATATCCATGGACAACATCACTCTCCCTAAAAATCCTTTTGATTTGACCACGTTCAACATCTCAATCCGTTTTTCATCAGGGAAGTAATCATTCTTTCCGATAGTATCGAACTGCACCCTGCCCCCTTCTTCGAGCACAGGTAAAATGGTGTCTAGATTGTCTTTCAAATCACAATGGCCAATCACCACGCTTTCTGGTGAAACACCAAATTGCATTAACATAACTAATTGCTCATACCCCATGGTGCTTAAGGTCGTATGAGTCGAGATTGGGCGTCCTGTTTCGCGACTAGCCATTGCTGCGGCTTCAAAAACTTTGCGCTCATCATCTGTGATTTTTTGAAAACTAGAGCCAATTTCAGCAATCACACCAGCTTTTAACTCGGTGCCATCAATGCCTATTTGAATTTCATCAATCATCTCTTGCGCTATCTGTTTCACACTCAACGATTTGACGATATCGGGATAAAATTTCTGCTGATAATATCCCGTTGATGCGACAATATTCATTTTACTATCACGCATAATATCGAGTATAAACTGAGGGTTACGACCCATATAACGATTAGTCACTTCAATAATATTGCGTACACCAAGATCATATAGACCCGTCATTTCAGCCACTAGCAACGAGTATTGATCTAAGCGGCAATCAATATTATTTTTCTCACCGGATAAATCGATATGCAGATGCTCATGTGCGTAGGTATAACCCTTTGGGTCAATGTAGTTATTCATTTGCTCGTCCCTGTTGCTGTACACGCATTAATGGCAAAATGAAGTGCCATTTTGTGGGGGCTCAGCGTGGAAAAAGTCACATACCGTTGCGCCAACATCGGACAGTGTTGCCCGATGACCGAGATCAACACCTTTAATTCCCGGCTGGTATACTAATAAAGGCACTTTTTCACGAGTATGTTTACTGTGGCCAATGGTTGGGTCATTTCCATGATCAGCCATAACCACCAAGCAATCTTCTGAAGTCATTACGTCAATAATTCGCGCTAAGTTGCTATCAACAATCACTAAGCAATCGGCATAACTATCAATATCTTGCGCATGGCCAGAGAGATCAGTTTCCTGAATATTTGTACAAATAAATCGAGAGCCTGCTTTACGCATTTCATCTAAGGTAAGATCCAAAATAGTTTGTGAATCCACTAAATTTTTGCAGCTAGTTCCATAAGGGTTTTCAACGATATCGGCTACTTTGCCAATTAATACCGTTTGAATTTCTTTCTTAGCTAATTTTGCCGGTACTTGGTGTTGACTATCAACACCATAACCCATATGAATGACCTTAAATCCGTTATCATATGCGCCTGATTTAGGTGCATTAATACCAATATAACGACCCTCTTTTTGCTCGACTGCATCGTGTATTTGTTGGCTTGATGACATTAAGCCACCAAAGGCAATCACTCTATCCACTTTCACATGCTGACGAACAATCAAGCCAATTTTGCGCACCGTATCAAAGCTAATTTCAGTTAAATTAGCTGTAATATTAAATACTTGACCTAAATCTGCCTCGAGATTATCGCCAATCGCAACATGTTGATTAACACCGAGGTATTGCAGTGGCTCATCACCTCTTCGACTTACGTGATAGCCAGCCTCTAACAAAGCTGCTTCAACATCAGCTAACACAGCAGAAAATGGAATACGCAATGGTATTTTTGGTCGGGTCCCCATAATTTCCTGATGTCCCATAAAAGTATCGCCACCATCATGTTGAAGGTCAGCAGTACCTGTATTCGCTACATTAGAAAATCCAATATTGTTTACCTTAAAACCAAGGGCATTGACGATACCGAGCATTTCTAGTGTAGGAAGCTGGAGACCCGGTTTGCACTCAAAGATGTGCCCACACGTATTGGCTCCGATATCTTGCGGGCGTACTAATGGCACATCGTCCATGTAGCCAACACCAAAACTATCAATGACAAGAACTAAGAATTTAGCCAAGATAACTCTCCTTTATCCATTGCCCCTGACCGTTGTAAATACCTTCTAATTTCGGTGTACCTTGCGAAATGCCCGAAATCAGAACAACATCACTGCGGGTGACGAAAATTTGCGTGCGAAAGCACATCACAACCGCAGAACCAACAGGGTAATTGCCTGCAAGAGGAATGTGGTAATCAATGCAAGAACTGTCTATAGGTAGAATACTGGCACTGTGATACTGATTATCTGCAGTGAATACCAATGCGTTATGTGCATTCCCGCGGCGATAATAACCACCGCCAAAACAATAAGTATTCCCCGCAAATTGATGGGAAACTTCAGTCAGATAAACCATTGCAATCTTTTCGGGTTGCGTACCAGATTGATTTGCAGGAATAGTGCCCGTAAAAGCATGACCCGGCTCAGTATGGGTAATACCATGGTGCGCTAATAGGGTGAACGTACTGATGCTCGATGCTGATGGACCATTAATTTGTAAGACGTCAATATCCAGTAACTTTAGCGCTTGGGCAGCATCCGTTAAGGTTTGAAGATTTGGAGTAATCTGCGTAGTTTGTTGTTGTTCATTCCATAAAAGGCATGGAAAGTGAGTCACACCAACAATTTTAATCCCTGATAATTTATTTATTGCACCAACCGTTTGTTCTATCTGATTAAAATCAAAACCCGCTTCTTGCCCCGGATAAAGATTATCGCCTTCACGAATAAACTTCAGTAACACGGGTTGAACACAATTTAAAGCCTGTGCTGCTTCGCTAATTTTAGCGGCTTTTTCTAATGAAAATAGCGTGACCACCTCAGGTTGCGCTTGCAATAAGGGCTTAATCAGCCCATCCGGTATCTGAACTAAATGTCCGAGATGACATAATGGAATTCGGTGTTTATTAAGGATATTTGCCTCTTTAAAATCGACAGCAACGGCACCGCGATAGCCTATATCAATCAACTTTTTAACTAAAAATGGATTACGCCCAATCTGCTTGCTCATCACATAGAGTTCAATGCTATTAGCTTGCGCAGCCTCGAGTAATTGACGTCCATTATCCATAAACTGGTCGACATCAATCACATAACTATCAGGCAAGATCTCCCCCCTCTGCCAGAAATGTGTCGCGGCCTCAACGAGTTTTGAATTTTGTTTTTTTAATGCCTCAATGAACATACTTTTCCCTTTTGTGATAACGCCGAAATACCCATGTTAAATATTCAAAATATTGAATATTTAACATCAGAAAATTAGGCATTCTCGTTTGCTAGTATTAAGCTATACAGGTTTACTAATAAATACCCTTCTTCTGCAAGATCAAGTGTGACTTGAAAATGGTTAATTAATGATTGATGTATTTCCTTAATCCTCAGGTAATTATCCGCATTTTTGATCTCATCAAGAATTTCATCATCGATGGATTCAATTTTATCCCCTCGGCGAGAACGCATTAATGCACTTGCCATATGAGTCAATGCCATATTGCCTTGAGAATGACGAATAGATATTTGCCAATCACTCTCTAAAATCGAAATGACCTGTAACATGCCATCATGAATATCTTGGTCAATCACACCACCTTGCAATAAAATGGCTAATCGCTGCTCCATACTTCACGGCTCCTGTGGTTCAATTCAATAAACTGGATCAGTTACCCCATCAATCACATTTTTCTGATGCGCTAACAAAGCATTTTGATCAACCATTGTGGTAATAAGCTGCTGCAACTGTATATCGTCTTTACGCGTCAAAATGACCGCTTCTGATGCTTTATAAAAATAGTCATGGTTTAAATTTTTATCCTCAACCAGAGATTGCGTTGTTAAACCTAACTGTTCTAACTCTTTGCCCTGCACGACATTCCAAATTGCCGCATCAATTTCACCACTGACAATTTTGTTAAGACACTCATGATATGAAACATCAATAAAATCATAATTACCGCCAGCACTCCATTGCTCTGTTATGATTTTTTGGTCTGATGATGTACTATCAACACCAACTCGTCGGATATCATTTAATGCACCTTGTCGATAAATCAGCTTATGTCCTTCAGCGTAGCTATACTTTCCCAGCGCTAACGCGATATGAACATTATGTTCAATCAAATGCTGCTCAGCCGCTAAACGCGAAGTTACAGCGAGGTCATAAACGCCATTTTCTAAACATTCAATGCGAATATCCGAGCCTCGCATATGTGCAAAATAAAAAGGAATATCTAAGAACTGAGTCTTTAAACCACTGGCTAATCCCTCATACTCCCTTGCGTAAGGGAGAGGCATTGCACAGACAATATTTCCAATATTTGCAAGTTTAATCAGCAGTTTATGGTCAATCATGGCAATAAAACTACCGTTACGACCTCGCCGTTCGATCTTAATCGCGCCAAGAGCTTCTAATGACTTCAATGCTGATTGCATCAGTCCAACTGATAAATCACAATCTATCGCTAACTCACCAATGGTTTTAAGACGACATCCTTTTTCCAAAACCAGTAAATAACGAGAAAGATAGGACTGGGCAATGCCTTCTTTTTTTATAAATACTTGACTCATGATTTTTTTCACTAACTATCAATAATTTTATCTTCATTAATTTGAATATAAATTGCAACTTAATAAATATCAATTGGTGATTGGTATCACGGATCATAGTGTTTTCATGAATTCGAGTTAGCTCTCGATTAATAAACCAACTTTAATTAAATGTTCGATTATAAAGCTTGACAATTAGCGATATAATGATGAAAAGAAAAATAACATAACATACATAAATACTTGATACTTAATTTCAGAACCTATAAAAATGATTTATTGTTGAGCCGTAATTTTGCGGCTCAACAATACTTGCAGGCAAAATTTTGGAATATCATAGAACTCAAGACTCTAACAACATGAGAAAGCGCTTATTAAATATATTAGGCTATTGTTTATTTTGCTCCGTAGCCAGTTTGGAGAAAATATCTGCTAATGCTACCTGATAATCACTTCCTTCAATCATGCCTTTTCGGTAAGTGCATTTCCTGTCGACGCCCGCAGATTTGATGTGTAGCTTAAAGAGACTCTTGTTTTCTTTAATCAACGAGACTTCATTCAATGGAATCATGTAAGTGTCAGCGTAGAGTGATGGCGTGATAATCAGTTGATCCTGTGCGATGCCAACCATGATACGATTTTTTAAACGGAAAGAATTACACAGTGCGACTAGACCTACACCTGCAAGTAACCAACCCATGCTCAAACCAATAAAACCAATGAATAAACCCAGTACAATATAGACTATACCCAAGATAGTTAGCTGAGATGATTTGAAATTCAGGCTGATATCTGTAGATTGTTTATCGAATATCGCAAAATTTTTATTCCGATATTTTTCATAACTGTTAAAATAACCTGTCATAAAGATCAAACTCAATGGCAACATCACAATTGAGCCAAGAATTGCTAGAGTCAACCCGAGTTTAGCCATTTTGAACAACACGGGAAGACTGATAATTTGCATGATAATAGAAATGCAAAATGGAATTACCATGAACGAAAGTATATTAACTAAATCTCTTTCGGTGTAAGTCAATTCACCCACAATCTCATTGAGTGACGATGTAAAGTACCAAACACTTCCTAAAAGAAGAGTATTAATAACCAAACCAACCCACACTAAAACGCTAAACTTTTTCATTTAAATATGAACCTATTAATCCCTAATCAACATCTAATTTCATGATTGGCCGAGAATAAAAATCAAGAAAACCATCCGAGTAATAGTTTTAATAACCTTTATCGAGGTACCTTCAATTGACACTGAGATATATCTCGGATTATTTTGCTTATATATTCGACCAGTTTACACATGATACAAATAATCATTTTAGGTCAATAACCTAGAACCCATTTTGCTTGCATAGTGTTGCATTCGCATTAAGGGTAAATAAAATATGATTCGGGTAGTCATCGTAATACTGATGAACCTCTTCTAACCCTTTCTCTTGTGCGAAAGTAACTGTTTTGAGTGAGCATGTTCTATAAATTAAGTCTTTTTGCATTGTTTGTTGGTATTTTTCTTTTTTAGATGGCGATAACTTTAACCATTCATCTGTTAGCGAATAGTCATAAACAACTTTATTATCTTGAGCCTTAACATCATGGATATAAAGATAATCACTCACCTTCATTTGTGATTGCCCATTCAGTCTTCCTTTATCCATTTTCGCGCCAAGCTCAGCAATCTCATTCACACTTAACTTATCAAATTTTTCTTTATAACCCGCAATGTAACTTGGGCTTTGATAGTAACGTTCAGCATAAGCATGTTTGAGCTCTTGATCCGTCATGGCACAGCTGGTGATCAATAAACAAGATATTACCGTTAATATTTTCTTCACATCAAACCTCTAAGTAAAACTGTTGATTTATGGTTACTTAGCCTAACGTTAACCCGAGTTTAATCTTTCTGCATGAGTAATATTCCTAAATGTATATAACTGCTATGAATTACTTATTAATTTAACTTAATATGAATTTTAGTATGATAACAATCCTAATTAAATTTAGTTAAGTCACGATTTCAGGCATGGGATATAAATGGTTAATGGTGGGAAAAATTTCAATTACAGAGTTTTCTTGAAGGTTATAACGTTTAAAATCGAACCTTCATTATCGATTTCTTCTAGTTAACATTTAACTTATGCAAAAGAAAATCATCAGATTCAATATAGTTAAACTTATCAAAATTATTAAATATGAAAATAGATAGATGAGATTTATGTTACTAAGGTGAGATAAAAATTAACTCTATTAATATTAAGGCTTTGTTTATTCGATACTAACATAAGACTATAATGAAACATGTCCCCATAAGTTATAAATAAATGCTATTTCACAATATAAATAAACATCATTAATGATGTGTATTTTAATATGATTAATTGACTATTAAAATTAAAATTACGTAATGTGTACAGAATATTTAATAAGATTAATTTTTAATTATATTAAATAAAACCCTATGTTGTCATAGGGTTTTAACGCATTACAGATAATTTAGTTAAATAGCTTTAGGTGCTGTTTTATTAGTTTGTTTTGATTTAGCCTTATGGGTATGAGATTTAGCTTTACCATCTGATTTAGCTGCCGAAATACTATTTGGTGCGGCAGGTTGAGAAACTGGTGTTGCAGCCATTGCTCCATATGAAAGTAAACTTGTCAGTGCTGCGATTGCGATCATTGTACGTTTCATGGGTGTTACCTATATAACAAAAGGAGAAGAATTTACCTTGTGCTGGTAATTGCTGAGCACAGAAATGAAAATATTCCTCTCCACAAATAAACGCAATATAATATACACAAAAATAAAATAATTTTCACAAACTCACAAAACTCATAATTCTTGATTATTGCTCAAAGAAAAAGCGATGACTTATGCAGGAAAATAGTTGCCTTTATTCTTATTAAAACTAGCGTTAAATCAATTAGCCGTCACATAGAAAAAAAGAACAGTGCTAATGAAAGATATCGCCGTCCTAATAATGCCTTATTTATATTAGATGGTAAGTTTTGTCGCTGACTGACAATTGTTAAGGCCTTAGTAAGCCTATTTTAAATATGGGTATCTGATAGTACGGAAATGAGTCTTCTATGACCAATATTATCTGTTTTGATCATATGATACTGTGTTTGTATCCATAGTTCTTAACATCAGATTGCCCATAGTAAACGTCTGGCTAATCACTTTACAATACGTCTTACCACCTAGCTCCGTTTTATCACCATCTGACCTTTTAAAAATCACAAATTATGGATGCAAAAAAACCACCCGAAGGTGGCTTTTTCTTTACTCTAACTTACTGATTACTCAGTTAAGTTTAATATGGTGCCCAGGGCGGGACTTGAACCCGCACAGCCTTACAGCCGAGGGATTTTAAATCCCTTGTGTCTACCGATTTCACCACCTGGGCTAAATTCTTGAGGCGGACCTCAAAGTCTAGCCAAACTGCATAGAAAAGCCACCCAGAAGGTGGCTTCTTACTTCTTTTTCTTTAACCTGCTGATTGCTCAGCTAAGCTTATATGGTGCCCAGGGCGGGACTTGAACCCGCACAGCCTTACAGCCGAGGGATTTTAAATCCCTTGTGTCTACCGATTTCACCACCTGGGCTAAATTTTGGAGGCGCGTCCCGGAGTCGAACCGAGCTACACGGATTTGCAATCCGGTGCATAACCGCTTTGCTAACGCGCCTTTGCTCAATCTTTAAATCAAGATTGGAGCGGGAAACGAGACTCGAACTCGCGACCCCGACCTTGGCAAGGTCGTGCTCTACCAACTGAGCTATTCCCGCCTAAAGCTTTCGCTTTTCAAACTGGCTGATTTACTTATTTTTTTTCGTAAACCTAGTTGCCGTTCGATGCGTTGCATTCTACTGATTTCACATTTCGAGTCAACACAATTATTTAAAAAAAGCATTCGTTCGCTGTTTTTTCCATCACATCGATCACGCTTCGCTCAAATCATCCCATGCAGCTCTCAAATATTGATACATTGACCAAAAAGTTAAGATTGCAGCAACATACAATAATGCAATAGAGAGATTCTCAATAAGTAAATTAGGGCGCCACAGCAATCCGACCAAAGACATCATTTGTGCTGTGGTTTTAAATTTACCTATCCATGAAACGGCAACACTGCTCCTTTTACCAATCTCAGCCATCCACTCTCTTAGAGACGAAATGATAATTTCACGGGCAATCATAATTGCAGCTGGCAAGGTTACATACCAGATATCAAAACTTTCTGTGACGAGAACCAATGCTGTTGCCACCATTACTTTGTCAGCGACAGGGTCAAGGAACGCACCAAATTTAGTCGTTTGCTTCCATAACCTTGCTAGATACCCATCAAACCAATCTGTTACTGCCGCTATTACAAAAATAAATGCGCTAACGAATGGGCCCCAGCTTACAGGTAGATAAAAAGCTAGCACAAAAAACGGTATCAGGATGACGCGAAATAGAGTCAGCCAAGTAGGAATATTTAATTTCATCATGCTCAGTAACTTTTTGACCAAGTTGGATATTATAAGTATGGTGCCTCAAGACACCTACTGTTTCAATGCATTATAAATCTTTTCTGCAAGTGCGTATGAGATCGAGGGCACTTTTGCAATCTCTTCTACGCTCGCATTTTTCAGAGGCTGCAACCCTCCCATATATTTTAGCAGCATTTGACGACGTTTTGGCCCAACACCTTCGATTGACTCTAAGGCACTGGTATTTTTGACTTTTGCTCGACGCTGGCGGTGACCAGTAATCGCATGGTTATGTGACTCATCACGAATATGCTGAATGACATGCAGTGCCGGTGAATCTGAGGGTAACGCTATTCCCTCACCTTCTGGTTTAAAAAATAACGTTTCTAACCCTGCTTTGCGGTCGCTACCTTTCGCGACCCCAATCAATAGAGGTCGATTTTTATCCCAATCCACATCAAGTGAATCAAACACATCTCTCGCTTGGGCGAGTTGCCCTTTCCCGCCATCGATAAAAATTATATCGGGAACTTTACTTTCATCGAGATGCTTACCATAACGGCGTGTTAAAACTTGATGCATCGCCGCGTAATCATCGCCAGGAGTAATACCCGTAATGTTATAACGCCGATATTCAGATTTTACAGGCCCATTTTTATCAAAAACAACACATGAAGCGACCGTTTGTTCTCCCATCGTGTGAGAGATATCAAAACATTCCATACGCGATATTGATTCTAATTCAACAACCTTAGCCAATGATAACAATCTTTGATGAATTGTTGATTGTTGCGCTAGTTTGGTTAAAAGTGCCGTTGATGCATTAGTTCGCGCAAGTTTTAAATAGCGGGCTCTCGCACCTCGAGGCTGAGTTTGAATTTGAATTTTTCGCCCAGCAACTTGAGAAAGTGAGTCGGCCAATAACTCTTTTTCTGGCAATGCAAAGTCTAATAAAATTTCACCAGGAAGTGTGCGGTTTTCACTGCCTTGTAAATAAAACTGCCCTAAGAAGGTTTCTACAACTTCTTCAAGTAAGGTACCAGCAGGAATTTTAGGGTAATAGCTACGACTCCCTAATACCTTACCTTGCCGTATAAATAAGACGTGGATACAAGCCAGCCCCGATTCAAATGCGACACCAATTACATCAAGATCATCGCCATCTCCGGATACGTATTGTTGTTCTGTCACGGCGCGTACCGCTTGAATTTGATCACGAAAACGAGCAGCGTCTTCAAAACGTAAATTTTGACTGGCCTTTTCCATACGTTCAATCAGGCCAGTTAATACTTGTTGATCTTTGCCTGTAAGAAATAAACGAACATAATTAACTTGTTGTTCATATTCCTCATCACTTACCAACCCTTTCACACAAGGCCCTAGACAACGCCCTATTTGGTACTGAAGGCACGGTCTTGAACGATTTTTATACACACTATCTTCACACTGCCGAATTGGAAATAATTTTTGCATCAGTGCCAACGTTTCCCTAACTGCGTAAGAGTTAGGAAAAGGTCCAAAATACTCACCTTTGGCATGCTTTGCGCCACGGTGCATAGACAGTCGTGGATGCGCTTCTTTACTCAGGAAGATATAAGGATAGGATTTGTCATCGCGCAATAACACATTATAACGAGGCTGATACAGCTTGATGTAATTGTGCTCAAGTAATAGCGCCTCTGTTTCTGTATGCGTTATCGTTACATCGATGGAGGCGATATTTTTGACTAGTTGCTCAGTCTTACGGCTACTCACATTGATACGAAAATAGCTAGATAGCCGTTTTTTTAAGTCTTTCGCTTTACCAACATATATAACCGTTCCTCCAGCATCATACATTCGATAGACGCCAGGTTGGTTGGTAACTGTCTTTAAAAACGCTTTTGGTTCAAACTGTTCTAACACCCTAATAAATCCTGTTTGGCTAAAATTAACCCATAGCTGATGGCAATATGTGTTAATTCTACATCACTACGAATATTAAGTTTACCAAACATTCGATATCGATAGGTATTTACCGTTTTTGGACTAAGCGTTAGCCGTTGCGCAACCTGTTTTATAGGAATGCCTTGTGTGATTAACAACATGATTTCAAGTTCACGTGTTGATAATAGTTCATATAAATCAGGAAGATGTTTTTGGTTGATATGCTGCAGAGCGATAGCTTGGGCAATATCTGGGGAAATGACCTTACGTCCAGCATTAACTATCTGTATTGATTCAACGAGTTCATCCTCGGCTATTTTTATACTTAATAAGCTATAAATACCGAGTTCTAATGCTTTAAGTAAAAATGAGTTATGACTACGAACGCTATAAATAATAATGACAACATCAGGTTGAATTCGTCTTAATGTTTGAAAAGTTTTTAATGAAGAAAACTGACAAACATCACCATTAACTAGAATAATATGAGCTTTTTGTTGCCGGTTCCAGGTAACCGCTTGTTCTAATAAAGGTAATGTAGCAACAAGATTACAGCGTTTATGTTTACTAAAAATAGCATCAAGCCCACGAATAAGGATATTATTATCATCAATGATTATAATATTAATCATTCCCACCCCTTATAGTTCACAGATATTAATATTCATACCCTCCATAAATAGCAATTTTGCGACATAATATATACAACTTTTTAATCTATTATTAGTTGATAGATTTAATACCCACCAGATGGATAATAAACCCAAATAAAAAAACCTCACACATAATAAAAATAAATATTATAACCGTTTAATACACACATGAATAAAATAGATAATCTATCCCTACAACTATAACTTAAATAAGTATGTCACAATTCATATTGACGATACTCATAATGTAAATTAATTCATAACAAGTGTCGTGACGATATTATTTCTCACCCACTAAGCGGCAAATAGTCTCTGTGACTAAATAGCTTTTCTCAAATGAACTTATTGGTAGAAATTCAAATTTAGAATGAAAATTTAGTGCTCCTGTAAAATAGTTAGGCGTCAAAATACCTCTAGCAGACAGTGCAGAACCATCAGTACCTCCACGCATAGGGATGACTTTAGGCTCAATATCTTGAATTTTTAATGCATCAAATATTAAATCAATAGCGGTTCGGTCATTACCTAGAGAATCACTGATGTTACTATATACATCATCTATTTTAACGTTAATTTTTGCTCGTGGATGGCGAGTTCTAATTAGCTCAATAGCTAATATAACGTTTACGTGCCTCATAACTATTACGACCAAAATCACGAATCGCCATTTTAATCTTCGCGTTGTCCGAGTTTGCAATTAAATCTGTAAAATAAAAATAACCTTCACGTTGCTCGGTATGTTCTGGAGTATCGCAGCGATCAAAACAGCTAATAAAATCATATGCGACACGAATTGGATTTAATAAAATATTTTTTGCAGACATTGGATGAGCCGTAACTCCTTTAATTAACACTTCCACAGAAGCGGCATTAAAGGTTTCATAAACTACTTCACCAAGTGCACAGCAATCAATGGTATAAGCAAAATCGACTTTAAAACGAGTCAAATCCATGATTTTGGCACCACGTAAACCGATCTCTTCATCCGGAACAAAAGCAACATAGATATCACCACAATCAAAATCAGCATATTGCAGTTTATCCATTACTTCCATTACGACCGTGATTGCAGCTTTATTATCAGCGCCAAGTACGCTCGTACCATCGCTGAAAATAATATCCTCTCCAACATAAGGCTCCGCCTCTGGATGCTCTTGGGCTTTGAACCATACATCTTCTGCAGAATTTAAACATAGATCTTTGCCTTGGTATTTTAAGGTTTGTGGCTTAATTACCGATGATAAACCAACATCTACCGTGTCTAAGTGCGTAACAAAACCAATTTTAGGCACCGAAGGTTTATTACCCGGACGAACTGCATAAAGAATAGCGTGTTCGTCGATGTAAATATCCTTTAAACTGTAGCTTTCTAGCTCTTTAGCAAGAAGTTTAGCTAAATTTCGCTGACCTTCAGAACTTGGAACAACCGCTTTTACTGCATTACTTTGGCTTTCAATTGCTAGGTAGCGAAAAAAACGTTGTTCGAGCTGTTTACCTAATTGATTCATTTTTCTTGTTCCTTTTACTCTATCCCACCGACTTATCGCACAAGCCGCCATGTATGACTAGTATCACAACCAATCGAAATATTAGGTGCAAAAAATAAAAACAGAGTACTATCAGGGTGATTAAAAAATCAATTTTAAACAGTATCATCATTGAGCAAAACGTATCAACACCGAATTGTATAGCATTTTTAGTCATACATTATGCATAACCAACAGAGCGGTACATTAGGGTACCTATATTGAATAAATAATAAAAAATGCTAAATATTAGATTGAGATATATATCTTGTTTAAACAGATAATGAATTAGGGAAAATAATTTTTATAAAATTATAGATACATATAAAAAAAGGAATGAACTTCATTCCTTTATCATATAATAAAAATAGCTTATGTATATTATTCTCGTTTAAGCTTTTCGGTATTAGCAATATATAATGCAATAACCAAAACTAAGATCGCTCCAGCGTGGAGTAATGTTGTCATTGGATCACTGTGATCAACAATAATTAAGCGTATCACCGCGGTAATACCGATATAGATAAAATATCTTAATGGAAAATGATATCCCGATAGGAAATACTTAGTTATTAGTGCGATGAACTCAAAATAAAGGAAATAGATGACTATTCCTTCGAGTAATTCATACGCAGTCACACTTTTCCCGCCACTAAACATCGATGACGCCATCATATATGTTTCTTTTACTAAGAAAAAAATAAGTACACTTGCCAGCCCAATCAAACAAATATTCAATACCCATTGCAAAAACCATGCAATATTACTGGCGTGCCGCATATTTCTCATACTATCCATTTATCAGATTTCCTAAACAGTGACATATCGTTATATTGCGTGTCATCATTCTTTCATATCAAAGAGACGAAACATAACTGCTCAATACATGAGGTTCTCAATCTTTTAGCTTATTGTAATTCATATTCAATGCGCTGACATTACAGATACTCAAAATAATTATTTTTTCATGTAATTGATGCACTCAATATTCTGTAACTTACTAATAAACTTAGAATGTAAGTGAGTTTCTTTACTTACATTCACTACCAGCAGCATCTTGATTTTTTTGATTATAAGAATGGCTTAAAATAGACAGTTAAAAGTATACATATACGGTGATTAGATGTCTTTTAGACTATTTACTCATCAAATTAATGATATCCAGCTCGGTTAACATTGCCGTTTTTTCAACGAAGTTATAATACTTTGGTTTATTGTCCACAAATATTTGTAGTGTTATATCGGCATTTTTGCTTTCATCAAATAAGGCTGCTGAGACATAATAAGATGAAGGTGAATGAAGATGATAAAATAGATGGGTTCCGCATTGTTGGCAAAATGCGCGTTCTCCCCACGGTGATGACGGATAGCGAGTGATTGACTGCTCACCTTCAATAGTAATATCGTCATGACAGTCAATGTTAAAACCAGGCCCACCATTCCAGCGTTGGCACATACTACAATGACACACGTTAATTTTATCGAGAGACTGGTTAGTGCTAATTTTAACTACACCACAAAGACATTGCCCTTGATATATAGTGTTTTCCATTGCTATGAGAATTTAAGCATCATTATAGAATGACTGCTTTAAAAATAAAAATAGCGATTAAGATTGTTTGTGATCAATACGAAATTGACGTCCATTAAAGCGTCTATCCGTTGTTGTTTCCACAAGTTCTAAACGATTAATTTCAATGTATTCACGCAATGATTCAATATCCCCTGAATCTTGAGTGTTAGTTTGTTTCAACACATGTTCTATCTTTACACCCTCGTTTGGTGTGATTATTTCTGTTGCTTGAGCAAATATGGACGCACTGGTTAATAATGCAATCCCGATAAATACTTTCGAAAAAAATCGTGTTTTCATTGAATTCCTCCTGTGACTTATCCTTGTTTTAGCGCAATATCCTGTCAAAAAATACAGGAAACAAGTAATCATTTAGCGAGAATTGTAAATATTTAAATAAAGAGTAATAAATTGAATATGTTATGATGAAAAAAAATAATAATAATATAATCGTATTTTGGAGCCTATTGATGATAATTCGCTTATTTAACCTTCCTATCTTTTAGAATTTTTTGAATTTATTTCACGTAATAAGTACCAGCAAAAATACAGTAATGCAGCAACGCCAACACCCAGCAAGCACCATAACGCGATGACCAACCAATCATGAACATGATCGTTACTGCTATTTGCTTTCAGCTGTTTTTTCTCACCAAGCTCAATGATTTCATGGGAAGAATGCAGTTCAGGATATTGATGCATTAACTCAGCTGTCGTTAAGGGCTTATTGATCAATTCTCGATAACTTATATTTTTTGTGTCAGCAAGATAATTTCCCCAAACTAATAGGTAAGGCGATGCCCCTTGCATGTTAAAAATTATGTTGCTAGCATCGCGTTTTCCTTCGATCAGAGGTGGATTATCATCCCAACTACCTTGCAATGCGGTAATTCTCAACTTTTTAATGACCTTATCGTTTAATATTAAAGCAGGATTATGGGTTTGTTCACCAATGCCAATCTGGTTATAAACCACCATATGAGTTAATGGCAGCCAATTTTCTCCCGCATCAGATGTATACTCAATAAACAATGGCAATACATGGTTTTGTTGCTGCAATTGTATTACGATTTCTTTTAAAGGCTGTGGCGACGGTAAACGGTAAATAAGTTGATTTAATGAAACACCTTCATTATGAGTAACAAAAGTGGAAATTTCTTGACGCCTTGTTGTATGAGTCACTTTAGCCGTAGTAAATGCTGATTTTAAATCTGGAATATGGCTATTTTTACTTCCGACAGTGATTATCATTAAATAAGGTGCATTTAATATCATATTATTTCCGCTTAATGACTCCATTGCATTCGTACTATTTTCGATAATTCCTATGCTCGCATTTAAATTCATCACTGGCTGATTTGTTAAAACATTAACCCATTTTTGTTTATCTTCGCTTGCATAAATAAACGTTTGTGCCTGCCAATTTTTATCACTATTAACCCAATCTAAATACAATGTTTGAGCAGGAAAATGCGCTTTATTATTTTCATTGCGTGTCAAAAGATATGATTGATATACCGCGTCTTTTATGAGTTGTGCAGATGGGAGCTTTATGCGACTCACTTTACCCGGTATTGCTTCAACTAGAAGATATTGGCTATCATGACGCGCTTCATTTTTTAGATTAGCTTGACCTGTACGAACAATTAGACGTTGTAAAGAAAAATAGGTCTGTAAAATTTTACTTGTTTCTTTCGTATCATAAAATAAAGCTGAGGGAACTTCTTGGCCTATTCCATCAAACACTCGAACGTCTTGCAGTGTTTTAGGATGAGCAGAATTTAGATAAGCCTCTGAAGGTAATTCAAGCCAACCAAATGGACTGTGATTACTATTATCGCCTAATTCAATCCCTTGATAAAAACTATAAGGTGTCAAGGTTTCACGCTCTTCACAAAAAATTGAGCTTGAAAAAAACAGCGAAAATGAAAGCAAGCTTATTAGCGCCCATTTCCCATTATTTTTTGTCAGCATCATCAAACTTTTCTGCTCCTATTCCTTGCGCTTTTTTCGGCGGAAGCGGTGAAAAATAGCCAACAACTAAAATAAGAACAGCAACCGCAATAAAGCTGATTGCACGAGACAAACCATCCTGCCCATAAATATCCACTAGGAATAATTTAGCGATAACGCAAGTAAAAATTCCCGCCCCAAAGAACCAACTTATTCTATTTTGTTTTACACCGGCAAAGAGCATAAAGCCTAATGCCACTATTGACCAACTAATAGAGAGCACTGTTTGAACCAAACGAGAGTCAAATAGCGCATCAAAAACCCAGTGAATTCCAGCAAAATCAGATAAAGCACGCAGGATAATGCCGTTGAACCACAACGCAGATAAAACGATCCCCGAGAAACTTAACCCTCTAATCACAATAAGGTCAAATTGAGTGACCCTCTTCAATTTTTGTACTAACGCGCGCCGCATTAGGAACAGTGAAGCAATACTGAATAGTCCAGCTTCATCCAATGGATTAATCAGCGGTATATAGTTCCAAAATGTTAATTTTCCATCTTCAAGATTAGCAATAAAAGAAAGTCCAATTAAGATAATAATAATCGGTAAAAAGCTATACCAATAAATCATACCGTTACGTTTCATGGGCGGGCATTTCTGTATTTGTAGCCAATACATTACCAAGATAGCCAACGTGATTGTCATTACATAGATGAAATAACCAAGTTCCCGAATTCCCCAAGGCAGAATAGCCACGAACCAGTTTACTTGGGCTGCAATGAAGGTGAGTATTAACCAAAATGTTGCACCATGTAATACACGTCGCATCCAAACATTACGTGCTTTATGGGCATGCATTACAAATAAGATAGAGCTACCTAAGATAACAGGCCAAATTAGCGATCCTTCACCTCGTCCCATTGGATTTTCATCATGAATAAAATCGAGTGCTAAATAGTAATAGCCTATTATCCAAATAAATGATTGGCACAAGAGTAAAGGTACCCAATCAGTTTTAATTGCCAGAAAGCGCCAAAGCCATACTGAGATAACTACCAATACCATTATAACGAAACTTTCTGATTGACCACTCCAAGATAATATATCAGTGATTACAGGTATCCATAAAAACCAAATAACTAAACCAAGAAGTAGGAAACCATAGCTAATCGCTTTGAAATTATATGATGTCGTACGGTGAACATAGAACACCGCACCAGCACAGAAGCAAGTCATAAGCAAAACGGGAACCATATAAGTACTCGTTTTACTCCATTCATATAAAGAGAAACCACTTAATAAGGTTGCAGCACTCACTAAAATCAATAACACACCAACTGATATCAATTTTTTATTCTGTTGTTGGAAGCCATACCACAATAATAATAATCCTTCCACGGACCAAATTATTGATGTCCATTCGAAAGTTAACGCTAATGGAATAGCGAGAGACGCAAAACAAGCACCAATAACAATATTCCCTAAGGCTAGGCTTTTTCCAGATTCGGTATAACGTTTATGGATTTGCAATCCGGCTAGTAAGTACAGCATACCAAGTAAAAGTGCAGAAAACGCAGGCAAAAAGCTAAATTGCCAAGAAATCATATATTGTAAAAAAAGGCTGATAAAGGGAGGAATGAATAGCAATGTGTAATCTACAACCATTTGTTTTTCGTGTTGATAACGTAAAGCAAACAGCTGAGTTAGGACATTAAATACGATTAAATTGGCAACTAGGAATATTTGACTAGAGACATAATATTCCGTTTGATAATGATTCCACCCCCATAAAATGGCGACACTGTAGGTCATAAACATGCCGATCAGATTCAGTGGTCTCCACGCTTGCCACACACTGATCACTAAAATGCCAACAGATAGCATCAGATAATAAGAGAACAATAGAATATGGTTACCATCACCAGTAGATAGCAGTACAGGTGCTAGATAGCCGCCTAATGTTGCTAAAATGGCTAAGCTAATCGCTCGCTGTAATAAAGCAAGCATAATGCTAGCCGCACAAATCAAGATCATAGCAACAAATGCCATGCTATAAGGCAGCATGGTATACAATTTAAATGCAGCAAAGACGGTAATATAAAAACACCCTATTGCGCCTCCTTGCAAAATCAGAGCAAATAGCAATTTTTTATGGCGTAGATACCAACCCGTACCGAGTAATATTAAACAACCAATTGCACTGAACATTAAGCGCATTAGTGGTGATAACACATCATTCTGTATACTGAATTTAAGTAAATAACCAATACCAAAAAATAAGAGTAAAATTCCAATCTTTGCAAGTGGGTTACCCTGCCAAATCCAACTAAAGAAATGGCTAAAAATAGACCAATTACCATCGTTTTGATCGTTGTGAGTTGTATTCGTTTTTATTGCTCGGTTATCAAAACGGTTAACATTAATATGATTGGCTAATTCTTGTGACTTATTCAATCGATTGATATCGGCCTCTGAACTTACTGAATTGAATGTTTGTTGAGGGCTTAAGTTAACTGATTTGATAGTAATTTGTGATGATTCTATCTGCCTAAAAGCAGCAGATTCAAGATCGTGGAATATACTTTCCGATGAATTATTAGATTTGTTTTTAGATGGACCAGTCTGAAATTCCTCACGTTCGAGTAATGCTTCACTGGATGATATCAATTCAGTCTGACTCTCAATTGCTCTATCAGAACATTGTTTTAGCTCAAGTTCTAGTAATGTGATACGTTGATTTTGCTGTAATAGCTGATGCTCCACTCGACCTGCACGATTAATAGCCATAATTGCCAGAATGGGAGAAATTATCATTAAGATAATAATGATGAATCCTACGAGTATCCAAATATCCACAAAATAGGTTTCCCTAATCATTAAATTTGCAATTAGTCAGACTAACATAGAAAACACTGACAAGTGTAGATAGAATTACCTACGTACGAACCGAATGCTCTTGTAAAGTATGAGGGGTATCATCAATTATTTCAAATTGGTATTATCCTATTCCGAAGGATGATAATTTCTTCTAATTTCAAACTAGCATCTAATTATTTCGAAGACCACATTTTTTAATCAATCCGCTATTATCGCTAACAATTATCCCCCATGTATAAGTGCCGCGTGGATTTCGAAAGACATGAATTTTATATTTCATTACCTTTTATACCTAAGGGTAATAATTCTTCCTAAAATAAAAAATAATTCCTAAAGAGCATTACTTTAGTTTTGCTTTTTATCCTAATGGTATTAATATGATGCAACGACGAATGATTGTCTTCACCTTGATGAGATTCCCGCTATTATTGTAAATTAAACACTCTTTATTATGATTCTCTTTTTTTGATGACGTCGGCGTTACTTAATAAGAATAAATCAATTATCTGTGTTTATTTACATATTATTGACGTTTACACATTTACGACTTTATTAAAGTACTAACAATTTAAAATGTAAGAAAATATTAACAACAGATATTTTTCAATTCATATTATGAGAGACTTTATGCTAGTACAAATAATTTTGGCTGCACTTGGGCCTATTATCCTAGGTCTAGCCGTAGGATGGTTATCAGGAAAATATGGTTTTATAAAACGTGAATATTCACAAGCTTTTGCTGACTTTGTCGTTAAAATCGCCTTACCTTTTGCCTTATTTCTTGCGGCAGCACAAGCGCCACCTTCGGTATTACTGAATATTGATTATTTACTCGCACTCGCTGTAGGGCTGATTGTTTCTTATATTATCGGTTTCTTTGTAGGTAAAGTTTTTTTCAAACATGATAAAAAAGATGCGGCCATGCAGGCGCTATCAGTGTCTTTTCCTGATATGGCCTACTGTGGACCACCTGTATTATTAGCCACCGTTGGTTCATCAGGTTTGATAGCAATGGTACTTGGGAATTTAATCTATACAATCATTATCATCCCTTTTACTTTGCTCATGATAAGTGGCAGACAGCAAAATAATAGTATTTTAAAATCAATAGGAAAAGCGATTGCTCAGCCATTAGTTTTCTTACCAATTCTAGGTGCACTACTCGCTATTTTGGGCGTTAAATTACCTGAAATTTTGCAAAATTCCGTCAATGAATTAGGTAAAACAGCCGGTGGTGTCGCGTTATTCTTCCTAGGATTGCTGCTCTCTGGCATTAAGCTCAAGATTAGTACTGAGATTATTTTCAACGTTTTTGTGAAAAATTTCGTACAGGCGGCATTAATTCTAGGAACAGGTATCGCATTAGGCCTTCAAGACGATATGCTGAAAGCCGCATTTATTATCGGTGTATTACCAACAGCGACAGCTGTGCCTGCATTGGCAATTAGTAATAAGGCTTATACGGAAACTGCCGCTGCAACAGTTCTACTCAGCACCCTTGCGGCACTTATTTCTATTATTGGTGGGATCGCTATCGTCGAATCACTCTAGCTCCAATTGGCAGGCTAGTTTTAGTCTGCCTTCTTCTTTAAATATCCATCTGCTGTTGGTTTATCACTCGCGTATTTGCCAGATAGATGACAAAAAAAGTATCATATACTCAAATACAGTTTCTTTTTTTGCATTCAGGGAATAAATAAACAATGAAAATTAGCGATGAATTAGCTTTTGCGATCGCTTCGGTTACTGAAGTGGCTGCTTTAGCTGCTTTTAACTGGGTTGGAAAACAAGATAAAAATTCTGCTGATAAGGCAGCTGTTGAAGCAATGCGTAATCGCCTTAATGAAATTAACTTTCAAGGACAAATAGTCATTGGCGAAGGTGAAATTGATGACGCTCCAATGCTGTATATTGGTGAAAAAGTAGGTAATCAATCTAGCGATTATAAATTGGATATTGCTGTAGATCCTATCGATGGTACACGTATGGTTGCTAGCAATGAGCATAATGCTATCGCTGTTTTAGCCGCTGCACCAGCAGGAACTCTCTTACAAGCACCTGATATGTATATGGAGAAATTAGTCGTTGGCCCAGCAGCTAAAGGTACAGTACATCTCGATAATCCATTAGAAAAAAACTTGAAATTTCTCTCAGCAGCGCTTAATAAACCTATCTCTAGCTTATCGATAGCCGTTTTAGATAAACCACGCCATCAACATATCATGCAGACATTACGTAATTTTGGAGCCAATGTCATTGCCATACCTGATGGAGATGTTCTTGCTTCACTACTGGCTATGTTACCTGAGCATCAGATTGATATGATGTACGGTACAGGAGGGGCTCCTGAAGGAATTATCAGTGCTGCAATTGCACGTGCACTAGGTGGCGACATGCAAGCACGCTTGGTATCTAGAACGCAAGCCAAAGGTGATAGCATCCCAAATCAATTATTAGCAGAGCAAGAAGCTCAACGTTGCCACCAAATGGGTGTTAATATGGGTGAAATTCTCACCCTTGAAGCGATGGTCAGTACGGATAATGTTATGTTTGCAGCGACAGCAATTACCCCAACTATTTTAATGGACGGTATTTCCCATGATGCTTATAGCCGAATCTCAAATACATTATTGATTAATGGTCATAACCGCTCTCTAAAAACTATCAATAATCGACATTTTAATTAAATTTTAAATTTTGTTAATACTGGCATTAACATTAATGCCAGTACCAGTCTAAATTCGATTATCTTTGTAAAGCCAATTTACTCGCGAAATGATTAGTAATGATTTTCATCTTTCCATTTCCATAATATTCATCTAACTTTATAGGTAGATTATCTTTATCCTTATCCCTTAATCTACACAAAATAATTCAAATTTCATGCCAGTGATTGTCGATACTAATTTAATAAGTTTAATTAGGCGTTCGCAATACACTTTATGTAACTTGAAATATGGCGAATATGATTATTCTATAACGGAGTATTTATGAAATTAAAACCTATTGTTGCCGCAGTATTTGCATTGTCTACTATGTTGGCGTTTACTGCTCAGGCAAATTCAACAGCAAAAATTGAAGCCTCCGCTGCCGTTGCAAAAAAGCTCAACGCCTATGAAGATATCATGGTTGATAAAATTTGGGTGACAACAGAAGCTCTCGATCAAGACAAAAAGAATGTTGACCCTACAAATGAAAATGTCGCTAATTTCTTTGGACTTGCAGAATATTACCCAGACGGTACGTTTAAAATGACGACGCTTGACGGTAAACCAAAAATGCAAGGTGACTGGTCATTTAGTAACGATGGTAAAAGTCGTTCAATTACAGCTAAAAATGATAAAGGTGAAGTCTTATTCACCCGCGTTGTTGAAAACGTCACTGTGACACCTGAAGAATACACTTATCGTATTTATCCAGCACAAGACGACAAGACAAAGTATTTTGATATCGTTCATCAAGTCAAAAAATAATCTAATTTAATCTACTGCAGCCTTTTGCATAATCCGAAAGGCTGCAGTGAATTCTCCCCTCCCTCCTCTTGGAATTTCATTTTATTCCTTCCCTTACTCTCTAAATATGCATTTTTAAGCTAGACTTTTAGGAGTATCCATTGAAGGGAAATTGCTTATGTATCAAGATTTATACGCAAAAGTCGCTGTCGTCACTGGAGCATCTTCCGGAATTGGCGCCGAAATAGCAAAACGTCTTGGAAAAGAAGGAATGAAAGTCGTCATTAATTACCACTCAGATAATGAAGCCGCCAAGCAGGTTGCAGAAGCGATTGAAAAGGCTGGCGGAAAGGCTGTTATCTATCGAGGAGATATTAGTGATGAAAAACATGCTAACCAAGTTATCGATTTTGCTATTGAAACATTTGGCCAGTTAGATTTATTGGTTAACAACGCAGGAATTGAAATCCAAAAATCTAGTCATGAAGTCGAACTCGATGATTGGAAAAAAGTCATTGATGTTAATCTAACGGGTTTCTTTCTCACTTCAAAATCAGCCATTCACTATTTTCTTAAGCACAAGATAAAGGGCAGTATTATCAATATGTCTTCTGTTCATGAGATCATTCCTTGGCCAACCTTTGCAAGTTATGCCGCCAGCAAAGGTGGAATCCGAATGCTGACAAAGAGCCTCGCTCTAGAATATGCACCTCATGGTATTCGCATTAATAATATTGGCCCTGGTGCTATAGAAACACCAATCAATAAAGAAAAACTGACTGATAAAGCCAAAGTTACCGCGCTACAAAAAATGATCCCAATGGCGCGAGTTGGAAAAACAGATGATATTGCCAATGCCGTAGCGTGGCTGGCATCTTCGCAGGCGGCCTACATTACAGGGATCACACTGTTTATTGACGGAGGTATGACATTGTATCCGTCTTTCCAAGGTGGCGAAGGCTAAAATGACAAAAGAGCCATACAATGGCTCTTTTCAATCATAACGTCTTGGCTAGACGGAATTATTCGTGCTCTAGCGTCATGCGGTTTAGCATTGGAGCCGTTAATATCATTAGAATAGCAATCACACCGGTCGCAATACCAATTTTCAAGAACACATCGCTGTAAACTGCGAGTGAATCAAGTTTGCTAGTTAACTCCCCTTTCGGTACCGCAGCAAACGAGGCAACATAACCAGCAATAAAAGATGCTGCAGAGCTTGTCAAAAACCACGCTCCCATTATAAAACCCATCAGACGTTGAGGGACTAATTGTGCAATCATCGCTAAACCTAAACCAGAAATCATCAACTCACCAACACTTTGGAAGGCGTAACAAATGACCAGCCAGTTAACAGACACGATACCTGCTTCATTAGCAAATTTTGCGCCTAAGGGTAATACAAGGAAAGCAGCGGAGCAAAGAACCATGCCAATTGCGAATTTATGTGGCATTGGCAAATGATCGCCCATTTTGGTATAGATGGCCGCAAGAATTGGACTACCAATCATGATCCAAAGTGGGTTTAATGCTTGATATTGTGCAGGTTCAACACTAAAACCGAAAATTTCATGCTCAACATTGTGTAACGCAAAGAAATTTAATGAAGTTGGCATCTGGCTATACAAAATAAAGAACACAATCGCTTCTAACATCAGGATAAATGCAACGATCATTCGACGACGAGCTATTCCTTCTAACGCAAGCGTTTCTTTAATAAAGATAATAATAATACCTAACGAGATAATACCTAGAGCTGCACGCGCAATATCCATATTGTGCAATAACCAAGTTGAAATTGCGACCAATGCCACAACACCAACAATAGTTGCCAATAATTTTGAAATTGCTATCGGTAAAAAGTCTGGCTTAGAACCGTAAAGTGACACCCATTTTTTACACATAAAAAAGTTGATTAGCGTGATAACGAGGCCTACAACACTTAATGAGAAGGCAACATCCCATCCGTAATGTTTTGCTAACCACGGCGTTGCTAACATCGAGAAGAAAGAGCCGATGTTAATGGCCATATAGTACATTGTAAATGCACCATCCAAACGTGGATCATCTTTATCATAACAGGTCGACAAAAGTGATGATGGGTTAGCTTTAAATAAACCATTACCAACAGCAATGGTTGCAAGGCCAACATACACAATAGATACATCATGACCAGAATAAGCCACTAACGCATAACCTGCGATTAGCACTATCGTACCAAGAACGATAACACGTTTTGTTCCTAAGATTTTATCTCCTAACCAACCCCCAATTGCTACAAATCCATAGACTAAGGCAGCAAAAGCAGAAAACAAGGTAATGGATTCTGTTTCTGACATACCAAGTACTTGGCTAAGATAAATTGGCAGTATTCCCTGAAGACCGTAATAACCAAAACGCTCCCAGAGTTCGATGGAAAAGATGAGATAGAATGGACGAGGTTGCTTAAACGCGTTAAGACTGACAGCCTCTTTGTTGTTAGTTGTGGACACTAGTTACCTCGATGAGAACCTGTACCTAAGCAAAAAAGTAAAACGGAGTGCTAATTGCACTCTCAGCGTTGTTATGGTCTCAAGAATTAATAGTTTAAAAATTCAACCTTTAAAGATATTCGAAGTTTGATTCGCCAACTTTAATTTCTATAAGATTTTCTATTGAAGTAAACGTTTATATCTCTAAACGATGATTTTTCAATCACAAACTTAAATTCAATGAGTTAAAACATTTTTGATTATTTATTCAACATTGATAGGGGTAAATACCGCTAGGAACGCGAAAATCAATAAACAATATACGCTACTTATGCACCAAAAATAAAGATTTAGATATTATAATTTCTACGTCAGCAGCTTGATATCTTGATTTTCTTTGATTATTCAGCTTAATGAAATGAATAAAATGGTGGGTTGTTAATGGCAAATAAATCCAATGTTTATATTATGTTAAGAATTATATACTAATTCCCAGCTGGTAAATTTTAGCATCAAAATCCATCATTCAATATTATTTACTGACAGGATGAATTTCATTCAATTAATTTGTTGGAATAGACAAAAAATAATAATCAGCGCCATTGAAAAATTAATTAGTTAATTATTTATTTTTATATTTAATCATATCTGGTGAATATTGTTGAGAAAACAACCGATTTATTTGCTCATCACCGGCCAATATTTTTTAAATGAACTTTCCTGTCACACTGCAAGTTGTATCATTATAACAACGATTAACTACCCAAATTGTAGAGCTTACCTAAGGTGTGGAAATTAAGAATTAAGAAGATCTTGTTTGTCAGCTTTGTGCAATTTATTTTTTTGAGTATAAAACGCGCAACAAGCTAAGGTAGGGTTATTTTGGATAAAAAAAAGCCCAGTTAATCGACTGGGCATAATGCATTCTACTCAAGGATTTCGTACATCATTTAAAACTATCGTTGCATAGCTGCATTATTGCATTACTTCATGTAAATAAATGAATATTGAGGGTAAATATATGAATGTTTACGCAAGCAAACAAGAATTTATCTATTACTGAGACATAGCATAGATAAAAAAGTTCATCTTTTTTTTTATTATTTGTCCATCAATCTGTTTCTGTTCTCTATACGAGTCATTTATCTTGAGTCATTGAGTATAACTTTCATGATTGAACTTATGAAAACAGCAGGATAACCTAATAAGCAAAATATTAGCGAAAGGAACCTCAGTGAAAAGATACCTAGCCTCACTATTGATCATTTGTAGTGCACTTATGCATACAGGCAACGCTGATATATTAGCGTCTCCCCAAAACAAACAAAAGTTGATTGAGCATGCGCAAGAAGGTACTGCAGAGGCACAATTCAATCTCGCTATATTGTACCAATCCGAAAACCAATTCGTAGACGCCGCCAAATGGTATCGTTTAGCTGCCCAACAAGGATTCACGAAAGCACAAATCAATCTCGCTCTCCTATATCAACAGGGCAAAGGCGTGACTAAAGATAGTCAGCAAATGTTATTTTGGATGAAACAATCTGCTGATGCGGGTGATCCACTTGGCCAAATGAATATGGCCGAGTATACGCTTGAAGGTGTCGATAAAAGTCTGGTCAAAAATAAACAGCAAGCTCAAGAGTGGTTAGAAAAAGCGGCTGCACAACATTTCCAGCCCGCAGAACTTATGCTCGCATATTGGTATGAAAAAGGGATTGCTACCACAGAGGACCCTCAAAAATCCCAACAAATTTATCTTTCACTGGCAAAGCAAAATAACCCTCAGGCACTCTATCTTCTTGGCTACCAGGCTGCAACGGGTATGTATGATAACGTCAATTACAATCAAGCCTATCAATATTTTTCTCGTTCAGCACAGTTAGCTTTTTCACCCGCCCAAAATAGCTTAGGGATGCTCTATCTTCACGGGCAAGGCGTCAAAAAAGATGTTCACTCTGCGATTAAATGGTTAACCTTAGCATCAGAACAAGGCGAGATTTCTGCTCAATTTAATCTTGCACTCATATATGCTCGAGGTGATGGGGTTCCTGCAGATCAAGCTAAAGCATGTCGCTGGTTTATTAATGCGGCTCAGCATGGTAATCCTGATGCGCAATATGCAAGTGGCGCATGTTATCAATATGGTATGGGAGTCAAGCAGGATAACAAGAAAGCGTTGCATTGGTACAATCTTGCTGCAAGTCAGGGCAACGAACGTGCAGAAAAAAAAGTGTTAATTCTGGAGAATAATCTTAAAAAATAAACTTGCTTTGTTTACTTAAAATATTTTTAGATGCTAAACGAGACTACCGCAACCAGCGCGACAAAACCATAATTCGAGTTGTAGGACGCTGTACTCCTTCAGGCATACACGAACTACAACTCACTGTTAATAGTTATGCTACTTTTTAATAGCACGATAAATACGCTGAGGCCGCCCTACTTTGCCATATTCAATCTCAGCTTCGATTTTATGTTGTGCTAAACAATATTCTAAATAACGTCTCGCCGTTGTACGACTGAGCTTTATTGTTTCAGCAATCGTCTCTGCCGTATATTCTGCTTGTGGTTGTGCAAATAGAGATAGCACTTTTTCAAGCGTCAGTGTATCAATGCCTGTTGGTAACTCTTCTTTTGCTTCACCACGTGCATAGGTATTGAACATATCATCAATCTGACTCTGACTTGTATTACTGTTAGCCTGTAACACTGATTTGCGTTGAATATAGCGATTAAGTGTTTGCCCTAAACGCTCATAAGCGATCGGTTTAACCAAATAATCAAACACGCCTAAGCGAATAGCTTCTGACACGGTTTCCATATCACTGGCTGCTGTTGTAAACACAATATCCGCATTATTTCTTTCTTGGATTAATTCATGGACCAAATCAATACCTTTGCCATCGGGTAAATAGTTATCGAGCAAAATGAGATCAGGCTTCATGTATTCAATCATTTTTCTTGCCTGAACAAGGTCACCAGCAACCCAAACTTTGTCACAGGCAGGATAGGATTTAATATACTCACCATGCATTTCAGCCAAGAGTAATTCATCTTCCACAATGAGGATTTTTATCTTAATCATTTTGTATCTTCACTTTCGGAATAAATGTAGATTATAAACCAATCCCTTTGATTTTATTGTACATAATAATCCAAGGCATAAATTAGGTACAAGCTCAGGTACAAGCAAAACACGGGCTATAAATCATTAAAGGTCATTCTAAAGCGAACCTATCATGCCGTATATTGCTATATTTGAAATAATTATAACCATCATTGCAGATAATGAAACACCAACCAGAAATAGCCCTACCCCGTAACCTCCCCGTCTTTTATCATTAACTCCGTTTCAAACGGAACGAGTGAATGTCACTAATGCTATTTCAAATGACAGCAATGATTATTTGCGCACCTCAATATGAGGTGTACAAAATAGAATAGGTAGGCTGGTGGACTTATTCGAACTGCCCCGATATTTTCGGGTTAGTTAAACTGGTCATCTTAAAGAGGGTCTATTTAAATGAGAAAGATATCCTTTTTACTGCAAGTCATAATCTCATATTATGCAAACTGAATTTAACTTAATGGAGTTTATACATGTTTGAACTAATAGATAACCTAATGATGCAAGCATCCCAGAAATTTGGTAAAAATCTGTCTATTTATCACCCAAGGCAAGGTAAGAATGGATTTAATGAAAAGAATTTAACTTACAAGCTAGCATATCAATTCGAATCGACTACCACTGACTCAAATATCAATCCTGTGGCCTTTATGGAGGTTCCACTTAAAAACCCTAAAAATAACCGTTTTGACTTACACATTGATACTATTCTAATCAATGAATCTTCCGTAATTTTAGTTGAGGCTAAGCGCTTATATAGCGTTGAGAAAATGCGTGCGATGAATGTGGATTGGGAAAGAATGAATGAAAGTGGCCTAAACACGATTATCAAAAGCTTCCCAAACAGAAAAATATACAAGTTAATTATTGCCGAATCATGGAATGACGAGATTACTAATTGGTGGGTTGGCGAGGAAACCAAAATTAAATGGGATAGAACATGGCTTCCTAAACATGTAGGCTCTCATCCTGTGACCGATATAGGTAAATATTCAATTAGCTGGCTATATGCTATTGAATCTTTGATGGATTGATAAATAAACTAGTACATGTCAACCAATAAATATCTGCGCCCCTGTTAGCTAATAACCATTAAACCATTCATAACGACCTGTAGCAGTTACTTTGTTTCCTTTCTGGCAGGTCATAAGCTCCAGCGCGTTAATACCGAATGCCACTATCTTTAATGGGTACGGGCTACGCTTGTCACTCTCAGCCTGAATAGTCATTGTGGCCATTACTTTACCTGTGGCTGTTTTAACTCGCTCAGGTGCTTTTATTACCGCTCCTGACGTAGTGATCCTGATTGATTTTACTTTTCTCATTTCTGGTTTATTCATCTTAACACCATCACAATATAAGCTATTGGTTGAAATAAAATGCTAGTGGGACTCTGGAAGATAAGATAATAGCTCTAATTTCTAAGGAGATCTAAACGTTAATTTAACCTTGATGATATGGGATTATCCCGTATGTACCTATAATCTATTGATTATGCTTAATTCCGTTAAATCGACGGAATCAAAATATAACTGACCACTGGAAACCTTGTGGTTGGTTTCCATTTGCTAAAGTGCGTTTTCACTGGAAACCATTGCGGAAACCTCGCCGTAATCTCGCCCTATTCCTTACCGTAACCTTACCGTTATCAGCTTAATCCTCCCCGTAACATCCCCGTTTAACCTTGCCGTAATCTTGCCGCTCAATCGCATTACACGGGCCGTAATAGGACCGTTATTTTAGCTTTGATTATTCATGTTCATAGTAGATAAACTACTGATTTATTCGGTAACGCATATTTGCGTCACGGTAAGTTATTAATTTTTAATCAGAGTGCTTATTTGCACTGTGGGATTAATTCCCAGAGGACAAATTTGTCTTGTGGTTACTTTTAGTGGTTACTTTTAGTGGTTACTTTTAGTGGTTATTTTTATCTCATTTCTATCATTAGAGCATTGCCAGCCAGTGACGAGCCTCCGATTTCAGAGCCTCATGCCCCCTTAATTTCAAGGAGTCCTATTCAACCGCCTTAAGTGCCCTTGATTTCAAGGCAACCTATAGCCTGTGCACCGTCGCACCTTTTCTTGTATCGCTTAATATTTGACCACTTCGATTATCTTCGCATCACCGTTTTGGTGCTGGTTTCGTCCATTGGTAGGTAGGTGCTGTCATTCTCCGCCTGTGCCGTTCTTTAGCCTGTATCGTTTGGGCTACACCTGTTCTAATGGCTAACCTATCGCGTCCGTTGAGTGGTTGCCCTTGCTGGTGGGCTAACTCCATCATAACGGCTTCTATTACTTCACGCTGTAACATGGCTATACCTCAAACCTGTGCAAAATCCAAAGTGACGGCCTCGATAAAATCAATCAGTTAGCACTCCTGTTCTTTCCTGCTATCAAGCTTCTTGTGAGAAGAGTTGTTTGAGTTCTTCGCTTGCTGGAAACGTATAGCCTGTTCGTCTATTAAATCGCTTTTCTAACTCATCTAACGTTCCCTCGGGCTTTTCACCGCTTATTTCATCCATGATAGCCCTGATCACCAAGGTATCGAAGCTTTCCTCCGTGGTGTTGAGTTTCTTCATCATGGCCTTAATCTTCTTAACGCCGCTTTTAGTGCTCATCGTCTTTTACCCATTTAACACGACGTGGATCCCCATCGTCATACATTTCAGTAAATGATTTCTCATCTGGATTACCAACAGAGACATACATCCGGCCTACAATCAAATGGTCACCTTCCGCAGAAGAATCAACAATACGGACTTCAAAGCCTGTTATCTTCTCCTCTGGCTGGAATTCTTCTATCTTATCTCGAATTTGCTTAAGTGTTTTTCTAAGCGTCATTTGGCTCTATCCCATATAAAACTTTATTATGATGTTTCTGAGATAACAACTCCCAGTTATCAACACTTAGCGAGGGTATTGGCTCCATACCATTACGGATTTTAGGTGCTGCCGTTTCAATCTGCTTTTTCAGCTTACGAAGCGAACTACGCATAGTCATTTTTGATCCCCTCCATTGCCTCTTTCAGTGCCTCAACTTCACGCTGTAAGCTCTCGACCTCAATAATCTTAGAAGCGTCTGCAATGCCTTTTAAAATCACGGTTCCCACATCTGGCGGTACTAGCCCTTGACTGATAGCTGATACAACGCTCAATGCTGCGCTTGATAGATCTGTGGTGTCACAAAGGAACTCGACAGGCTGAATGGTAGATTTTGAAACAGGGTCGCAACGGTCGGCCCATATTTTTAAACAGGTAGCATCACCACCTTCGATACCAGCAAGAATAGCTTTAATCGCTTGAGGGGTCATTTCCATTAGATTACGCCTTATCTCAGCGCCTTTACTTGGCCTACCTGATGGGTTCCCTGATTGCCCTTTTTGCCACCTTGTCGGGTGCTTACTCATTTACTTACCTCTTACGATAAGCCATCCAGAAAGTAACTCACCGAACGGCATTACCCCTATAATCACTATTACTTCCAGTTACGACTAGATAGCGTAGAGCGAACAACATCATTGACTACCTGCTGTACAAGTTGAGTGTTAGCTGTTGTGCTTTCTACGCTAGTAAAAGCATATTCACCAATTTCTACCGTTAAACCGTTAAGCTTATTACCCATTGAATCAGGTAATTCACCATTAAAACGGTGACTTAATGCGCTAGCTAATGCTGAGCGAAATTCTTCTGACTTAGTGCTTTGACTTCCAATGAGGCGCTTATCTACTTGTATATTAATATTCATGCTCGTTTTTCCATTTGATTAAGTGCTGTATCAACTAAGCCTCTAGCGATAGCATTAATCGTTGGCGCTAAATTTAGAGGTGATTTATCTTTCTCAGCGTCCTGTATAGCTCGGATCCTCTCCATTTGCGCCATCGTTAACATCACAGGTTTAAAGTTCGGGTTATAGGCCATTATGAATACCTCTCATTTATCATTTCATAATCTGCAATAATTATATTTATTACCCCAATTATAGCAACACAATAAGAAGTAAGCGTTTGAGGGCTATTCTCTCTTTAGATATATCACCGTGGTTTATCCTAGTACCATTTTGGTACGTTATTACCGTGAGTCTTTTTAATATCGATAAGTAAGCTATATACAAAAAAGGCCCTTAAAAAATATTAAGGGCCTATCAACTTAGTTTATTTTACTTGTTAGCTTTTGCGCCCCAAATAGCTTCTGCGTTTGGTATGGTCGTATATTTTTGAATTATTTCTTTATATGTATCTTCTGGCTTTAATCCAGAAAACTGTTCTGGGTAAATAAATGTCGCTAAATATTCTAAACCGACAATGTTATATGGGTGGTTATAAAAATTATGATAGACACCATATAAACGATTATTTTCTACCGCACTTATCTGACTGAATCCTACTCGATTTTTTAATCGACTAAAGCCTTCTTGAGCTTCTTTGTCAGATACTCCATAGCCGAATGGCGCTGCTATGCTATTTTTGTTTGTCCAATGAGAACCAGTGACGATGTATACATCAGGTTTAGTGCTAATGACTTGCTCTAATGAAACAACACCTGAAGCACCCGGTAAAAATTGGCTACCAATATTATCACCACCAACAGCCTGAATCATTCCACCCCAGCCAGCATTGTTGTGTGTAAAGCAGCATCCATCACCATTCGCCCCAGCTTTTGCCTCAACAAATACCCTTGGCTTACGTTCAATTTTTTGTGTTTTACTTGTGATGTTATCTAAATGCTCTTGGTAAAAATCAGTATATTCTTTGGCTTCATTTTCTTTATTTAAAATGGTTCCAAGCAAATCAACACTTTCTTTTGTGTTCTTCACTGGCTCTAAAAAAGTGTCAATATAAACAATTGGTATGTTCGCATCCTTTAATCGGCTAACAACCCCAGAACCTTCCAATGCTGGCTTGGCCCTTAATTGAGCAATCAAAACATCAGGGCGTTGAGCAATAACTTGTTCAGTATTCACTTCACCTTTGTCATTAAACCCCATGTCAGGAATAGCCTGTATATTTGATTTCCATTTCTGTTCTAGTAAAGAAACTGTCTGAGGGTCTGATTTTTTAAGGTTGTTGTTCCAAGCAACGACTCTTTCAAACGGGTTACTTCTATCAAGCAATGCGAGAGTTAAAATATCCCTTCCATCCTGAAGAACAACACGCTTAGGCTCTTGGGTTAAGGTTATTTTTTGCCCATCCGTATCCGTAATTGTAACTGGGTATGTTGTTGCTGTTGCGGCTAAAGGAAGTAATGCAGAAAGAGATATTGCTAGCAGGTGATATTTATTTTTCATATTATACTCTCCATTAAAGGGAGTTAATGCTAACAATTACCATTAACATCATCAATAAGAAGTCACTCTATTATTAGCGTTAATTAGCAATAGCAAACTATGTATAACACTGTTATACGCTGATATAATAAGCACTCACTGAGTTAATAACGGACTATTACCATGAGTAAATCTAATCTTATTGCCTTTCGTCTACCTGCTGAACTCCAAGCTCTATTTAATGACGCTGTAGCGAACTCTGGTAACGATAAAACAGCGTGGATAGTCTCAGCTATCAAAGAGAAACTAAATCGACCAGACAGTAATCCTGATGCTCGTATGCTGTCGCTAGTGGAACGCCTAGAATCATCTGTAGCGTCTTTAATTGCTGGTAAGGCAGATATCCCACCGTATACTTATAATGAGTCTGCTGTCGTTTCTGTGGTTAATTTGGTGCTATCAGAGGGCATAGATAACGGGCGCATTATCGCTGAGCGAATTAATGAGGCTGGCTATCAAACTAAAGGCGGTAAAGCGTGGGATAAGGACATTTATTCAGCGTGGAAACGTCATAAAGATATTGCATGCAAGGTAAATTTGGGTATAACTATTAGATAGTATATTTATCTTAAACATTAAAAACTTATTTATCAAAGAGGGAATCATGCAAAAAAACAATAAAAAATTTAATTTATTCATACTATTGCTTTGTTTATTTTGTTCTGGCTATGCTTCTGCTGATTGTAACATGAAGAAAGCAGCAGCTAATAAAGCAATAGAAAAAAGAGTTGGTATTTCAGGGGATTGCGACGCAAGATTAGCTGTAGAAAACAAAATACAAAAGCCATCTGAGGCGATAAAAAAAGGAAAAGAAATAAAAGAACATAGAGAGAATAAAGAGAAAACAACAAAAAATAAGGAAAAAGTAAAAAGTAAAAAGTAAAAAGTAAAAAGTAAAAAGGTTACTTTCGTCTAGCAAATAATCTCAGTATTTTTCAACTCAAAGCATTAAAATTAATTCATTAAGTGGTGCTGCCTAAAGCACGTTATCAAAGGTTATCATTTTCCATTAAGAAACCTTAAGATTTCTTAGGTTTTTGGCATTATAAAAACGTTAAAAACTGTTAAGATTGATGAGTGAGGGGAGATTAAGTAAACTATAAGGTTTTATCAGGCTTTCGTTGCCTTAATACCCGATGTTAGTTTATCAACAAAAGGTATTACCGCCTGCCAGTAATAATCCCCCAATCTTGCCTGTTCTGCCACTTTCTCCCTGAACTTCTCATACCTTTGGGTTTACCGAAAGAATACACATGCTTGGTTAGGTTACTAACATCTGGACTATAACCCCAAATAGCAAAGCGACCTACTCGCACCTTAATTGGTCAAGATTGTTTTCGCTCTGGCTGGTATAGTGAAAATTCCAACACGCTCTACAGGCCAAATCTTTGTTACTAAAATAAAGCTCAGCTCTACAATTGTGGCAGTAGGTGCATGAATACCAGTAACGAATGCCATAACCTGCTTGAGTAGTAACGAGCGATAAAGAAAATCGCTTATCGCCTATAACAACCAAGTAATTATCACCATTTTTACCAATGATTAATTTACCTGCGCTAGTATCCTACTGTAGCCCTTCACCACTGTGTAAAAACCATCATCCCTAACGTATATCGCTGGTGTGCCACCTGAGTATTACAGGGGTTTTTGATCTGCTTTAATCAAACAGGACACTTTAATAATGGAATATAATCCAATTATTGAGGTGTTAAATGAAAAAACGAACAAACAGGTTTTATACTACTGAGTTTAAGCAAGAAGCGGTCGCATTAGTCACCGAACAAGGTTATAGCGTCCCAAAAGCGGCAGCTTCATTAGGGATCACCGATAAATTACTTTATAACTGGAAAGCAAAATTCGATGCTGAACAATCCGGTAGCAGCTTGAATGCCGATGAGAGAGCTGAGCTATTAAGGCTTCGAAAAGAAAATAAAGAACTTAGGATGGAGAAAGAGATCCTAAAAAAAGCCAGCGCCCTCCTGCTAAAGGAAACCAAGTAGCGTTTAAAACGATTAAGCAATTATCTTCACAGTTTCCCGTGCTGAAGCTCTGCAAGTTAATGAAAATAAGTCGTTCTGCCTACTATGCTTGGCTTAAACGCCCAGCAAAATTGATCACCGCAGAACAACTTAGCCTGTACCGCAGAGCCAAAGCTATCTTTGAACAGAGTCGAAATAGCTTAGGTTATAGAACGTTACGTAAACGGTTATGCAAAGAGGGCTTTAGCGTGAGTGCTTATGGCGTTCAAAAGCTAATGGCTCAGCTTGGCCTAGTCGTCACTCAGCGCGTTGCTTACAAAGTCACCACAAAACGCAAACACAGTGATGCCGTAGCCGATAATTTGCTCAATCAAAATTTTAATCCTCACGCACCTAACGAAGTGTGGGCGGGTGATGTGACCTATTTAAAAACAGGGGAAGGCTGGATGTATTTAGCCATCGTGATGGACTTATACTCACGCCGTATTGTGGGTTGGCATATCGATAAACGAATGACGGCAGATTTAGTCAGTAAAGCCTTGATGAAAGCGTATAACTTACGCCAGCCCGAAAAAGGCTTAGTCTTTCATAGTGATAGAGGCTCTCAATATACGAGTAAGCGATATCGCCGCTTGCTAACAAGCTATGGTATTAGGGCAAGCATGGGTGATGTTGGAGCCTGTTGGGATAACGCCGTTGTAGAACGATTTTTTGGCAGTTTAAAACACGATTGGGTACTGAAAATCCCTCAGCCGACTCGGAAACAGATGAAAGAAGATGTTATCGCGTATATGCGCTATTACAACCTAGAAAGGTTTCATACTGCCAACGGTGATCTGTCCCCAATTGAGTATGAACAAAATTCCTTAAGAAAAGTGTCCTGATTTAGTTGCGCAGAACACATGGGGCATCACTCCTTCACTGGATAGGTTCGTCACAATCGAACGCCTAAAGTCATGCGTACGCCATTCAGGGATATCAATAGACTCCCTTAGCTTTCGCATAAAGAGGTTTGCTGACGACCTATCTATCGCTTTATTAATCTCCTGACCTGCAAATAACACCTCATTACCATTATTGATCAGCCGTTCGATATAAGGCTCAACTTGTTTGAATATTGGACGTCGAATAACATTACCCATCTTTGAATGCTCTCTCGGCGTAGTCCATATCATATCTTCCATATTGAACTCGGAAGCATTAGCTAAACGCATTTCAGAAAGACGTGCTCCGTAAAGCAGTAACATTTGGTGAAGTAATTTATTAGACGTAACAATTTTGCAGTTTTCTAAGGCCAGCCAAATTTTTGCAAGCTCCGTGTATGTGAGAACTCGATCGCCAACATCGGGTCGCTTGCCTATAGTTTTAGGGCTTAATTTCAAAACCTCGCAAGATGAAATAAATTGCCTACTAATACACCAATTGATCACTGACCTTAATTGCATCAATAGAACCCTAGCCTTTTTAGGATTTAGCTTCTCTTGCTTATCAAAAAACTTAACCCATGACGAGATCGGCACATCCTTTACTGGTGTATTTCCGAACTGTGTGTACATCGTGTTGTACACGACTGACTTATATAACGTCTGCGTGTTCGGCTTTAACTGCGCGGCATACTTTTCCCACCAATAGTCAAGGCAGTCTTTTAGAGTCGCTTCAGTCTCACCTTTTGAAAAATATATTTTTGGATCAAGCCCTTTCGTGTACAATTCGCGCATATCACCAATAACCACCCTTGCATCCTTTAGAGTCATCGCTGGATAGTGACCAACTGTTAACCTAACAGCCTTGCCTCTCCATCGGTAACGATATTGAAACGCTATAGTTCCATTGGGAGATATGCGAGCGCTAAGTCCGTCACTGTCTGTAAGCTCAGGCTTTCCGGAATACGGCTTATTTAAAAGGCTTCGTAGTTTTGTATCGCTCAGCGCCATTGGTTTTGTCTCATGTACACAGTGTATATTTCGATAATGTACTCAATATGTACAAAATGGCAAGTGAACTAAGGCATATAAAATAAAAACAGGCGCAAACCGATGAGAACAAAAAAGAACTAATGACTTGATTCGAACACAGTAAAAACGGTACTATACAAACCAAGAGGAACAGTTGAAAACAACACCTCCAAAAGTCCCCTTAGTTAAATGGATATAACGAGCCCCTCCTAAGGGCTAGTTGTAGGTTCGATTCCTGCAGGGGACACCACATCTAACTCTCCCGAACTCTATCCAACTCAACAAAAACCCTTTATAATCAATAAAACCCCTTTATTTAAGCATTCTAAAGTCAACCGACTTCTACCCAATTAAACCTAAATCAACTTGGGATTGGGGGCTTAAATAGGGGCTTATTCTGTTCAATATAAAATGAGGCCCCCAATGCCACTTAATGCACGTCAAGTAGACACAGCCAAACCTAGAGAAAAAGCCTATAAGATGGCTGATGGAGGCGGATTATACCTACAAATCAATATTAATGGTTCAAAATACTGGAGAATGAAATACCGATTTGCTGGTAAAGAGAAAAAACTATCATTTGGAACATATCCTGATGTTTCATTAGCTGATGCCAGAGCTAAACGAGATGAAGCTAGAAAAACTTTAGCCAGTAATAAAGATCCTGGAGAAATTAAAAAGGCTGAACAGCTAGCTAAAAAGTTATCGATGACCAATACTTTTGAAGCTATTGCCACAGAGTGGTATAACGCAAAAGTTTCTAATTGGTCTAAAAATTATGCTGACTATGTTAATCGTGCATTCAGAAATAATGTCTTTCCATATATAGGTTCTAGACCAATAAATGAAATCAAACCACTAGAACTTTTATCTGTCCTCCAACGAATCGAAAAACGGGGTGCTTCAGAACTTGCCAACAAAGTAAGGCAGCGCTGTGGTGAAGTATTTCGATATGCCATAGTGACAGGTCGAGCGGAATACAATCCAGCACCAGATCTTGCAAGTGCCTTACAAGGATATGAAAAAAAACATTATCCCTTCTTAATAGCAACTGAATTACCTGACTTTTTACAAAAATTATCAAATTACACTGGCAGCTCTATAACTCTCTTAGCCACTCGGTTGCTTATGCTAACTGGATTAAGAACAGTTGAATTACGTTTGGCTGAATGGACTGAAATTGATTTTAACAACCGTATATGGAAAATACCTAAAAACAGAATGAAAATGCGACGTTCACATCTTGTTCCTCTCGCCAGTCAATCTTTAGAGGCTCTACATCAACTTAAACAAATCACAGGAAATTACCAATTTGTCTTTGCTGGTAGAAATGATGTTAATAAACCAATGAGTGAAGCCAGTATTAACATGGTATTAAAACGAATTGGGTATAATGGTAAGGCGACAGGACATGGATTTCGCCACACTATGAGTACGATCTTGCATGAAAAAGGATTTAATAGCGCATGGATTGAAACTCAATTAGCACACGTTGATAAAAACTCTATTCGAGGAACGTATAACCATGCGCAATATTTAGAAAGAAGATGTGAAATGATGCAATGGTATGCGAGCTACATTGATTCTCTGGAAGGTCAAAATAACGCTATTTTGGAATAGCATTCAACTAAAAACGTCATCATGGGTAAGTTTTGATTATCAAGTATTTTATTTCTTAATACTTCCCCCTCCTCAATCGAAAGCCTCTGTCCATCAGGACAGGGGCTTTTTTTCGTTTTAGCCAACGTAAAAGAAAAACATGACGGAAAACATAGGGTGTTGCCGAGTCTGCTAGGCAGTTCATCATCCTGATCTAAAACGTCATTAATCACTTTTTAAAGCTGATAGTCTGTTTTTCAGCTGATGGGTATTTCATATCAACACATTAAAGGGAAATAGTTCCATTTCTCAAAATATCTCCATTTATTAAAACACAATACATCAATAATAGGACATTAATATGCACATGACGGCAACGGCTTCCCCATGCCTAAAATCGGGGGTGATTTCTGTTTTTATCACGAATTTAGGAAAATATAACGAAGGTAAACTGGTCGGTGAGTGGATTGAGTGTTCTGCGCAACTAAATCAGGACACTTTTCTTAAGGAATTTTGTTCATACTCAATTGGGGACAGATCACCGTTGGCAGTATGAAACCTTTCTAGGTTGTAATAGCGCATATACGCGATAACATCTTCTTTCATCTGTTTCCGAGTCGGCTGAGGGATTTTCAGTACCCAATCGTGTTTTAAACTGCCAAAAAATCGTTCTACAACGGCGTTATCCCAACAGGCTCCAACATCACCCATGCTTGCCCTAATACCATAGCTTGTTAGCAAGCGGCGATATCGCTTACTCGTATATTGAGAGCCTCTATCACTATGAAAGACTAAGCCTTTTTCGGGCTGGCGTAAGTTATACGCTTTCATCAAGGCTTTACTGACTAAATCTGCCGTCATTCGTTTATCGATATGCCAACCCACAATACGGCGTGAGTATAAGTCCATCACGATGGCTAAATACATCCAGCCTTCCCCTGTTTTTAAATAGGTCACATCACCCGCCCACACTTCGTTAGGTGCGTGAGGATTAAAATTTTGATTGAGCAAATTATCGGCTACGGCATCACTGTGTTTGCGTTTTGTGGTGACTTTGTAAGCAACGCGCTGAGTGACGACTAGGCCAAGCTGAGCCATTAGCTTTTGAACGCCATAAGCACTCACGCTAAAGCCCTCTTTGCATAACCGTTTACGTAACGTTCTATAACCTAAGCTATTTCGACTCTGTTCAAAGATAGCTTTGGCTCTGCGGTACAGGCTAAGTTGTTCTGCGGTGATCAATTTTGCTGGGCGTTTAAGCCAAGCATAGTAGGCAGAACGACTTATTTTCATTAACTTGCAGAGCTTCAGCACGGGAAACTGTGAAGATAATTGCTTAATCGTTTTAAACGCTACTTGGTTTCCTTTAGCAGGAGGGCGCTGGCTTTTTTTAGGATCTCTTTCTCCATCCTAAGTTCTTTATTTTCTTTTCGAAGCCTTAATAGCTCAGCTCTCTCATCGGCATTCAAGCTGCTACCGGATTGTTCAGCATCGAATTTTGCTTTCCAGTTATAAAGTAATTTATCGGTGATCCCTAATGAAGCTGCCGCTTTTGGGACGCTATAACCTTGTTCGGTGACTAATGCGACCGCTTCTTGCTTAAACTCAGTAGTATAAAACCTGTTTGTTCGTTTTTTCATTTAACACCTCAATAATTGGATTATATTCCATTATTAAAGTGTCCTGTTTGATTAAAGCAGATCAGAGCTTCCTGCAACCTCAAAAGAGATAGAACGCTGTTTAGCTCAGATTGGTATTGATGGTATTCAGTATGAAGAGTATTTCTTGACAGACTATGAGTCCTCAATTGATGGCATTTCTTCTTACATTTCAGAATATAGCGGGTTAGATGAGTTGAATGAGTTAGCCACTCAATTAGCCGTGTTATCTAGTGATGAAATTGGCCTTTATCAGACGGCAATTGAAATCGGTTCTTCTGTAAGTTCAATCCATGATTTAATTCATTTAGCTGATAATTTAGATTCTTTCCAGCGATTAGAGAGTGTTAATAATGATTACGATTTGGGCTATTACTGGATTGAAGAAAGTGGTTGTTATGATTTAGCACAACTCGGTGACTTATCAAACTATTTTGATTATGAACGCTATGGACGTGATGTTTGTCTTGAACAAGGCGGCGTTTTTTGTCATGGGGGTATGTCTATACTACGGGAGAGTAAACGGAACAAAAGGGTAGCAAAACAGCCCTCTCCGTTATCGTATTTTCAATCATTAAAATACCCCTAAATACAGGGTTAATAACCCCGTCAAGAGTTTTTAACCCATTCCCGATGTTAAATTTTCCCACAGAGATGCCAAAATGCGCGCTCCTTACTTAGTCCCCCTTAGCCAGCAAACGGTCGCGATACTGAAAGAGCTTTGGGCATAGACTGGTTAAGAAGAACTGATATTAACAGGCGCTCATAATCCCTTTAAGCCAATGAGTGAAAACACAGTAAACAATGCATTACGTGTGATGGGCTATGACACTAAGACGGAAGTGTGTGGTCATGGTTTTAGAACAATGGCATGTAGCTCGTTGATTGAGTCAGGGCTATGGTCGAAGGATGCGGTTGAAAGACAAATGAGCCACCAAGAACGTAACTCAGTAAGGGCAGCTTATTCACAAGGCTGAGCATATCGAGGAAAGAAGGCTGATGGTGCAGTGGTGGGCAGATTATTTGGATGCGAATAGGGAGAAGCATGTGGGGGCATTTGGGTTTGGGAAGTGATTATTTTTTTGACTTAATAGAAGATAACATTAAATTTAATCTTATCTATTTGGTATAAATAAAAATGTTTAGAGTAGTGAGTGTAGTCTAATTTAATATATCAGCTCTATAGTGCCAGATATAATCGCTAATGGCTGACTACTCTATAATATTAGTTCTCTTGAATCAGCAGAATTAGTATTAATCTTAGTTTAACTAACTATTAATTTTCCACTTTGCTGAGTTTGTAAAAATAGCTCATCAATCTACTAAGCAGATGGCAATCCAAGTTTATCAAAGAATGCGCGGTTACGCTCCCCAGCAGCTTTCACCAATTGATCAAAACTAATCACTTCTATATAAGCATGGGAAGGTTCGTTATAACCGAAATAACCCATTCCATCAGATGTGATCCGTAAATTGGCCCGACGACAGCGTCGGTGCATAGATTCAGTGAGGTCACAAAGAATGTAACAATAGCCTGGGATATCATTATTACCAGGGATCGGGCGACCAGACTTTGTAGTTACCTTACCCTCTCGTATCCGTTCTAAATAACTGAGTGCCTGATCAATAGGGTTTTTATCTTCGCCTTCTCGCATATCATTACGCATAGGACGTTTGATTTCAATAACGGTAATAGCTGCAAGTGGGAAGCTACTCTGATCGTTAATAAGAAGTGGATTATCGAAAACTCTCATACTAAGTAAATCTGGCTCTTTTGCTGAGCTATTGCCAGTGATTGGCATTGAATTAAGGGTTTTATCAGAAGCTAAATAGTTATGAAATGCCAACCGTTCATCGATCAACCAAAGGTTACAAGAATCAAGGAAAATCTCGGAGGAATCTTTACGCATAGGCATGAGCAGCTCGTGAATCATATCTTCACGGGCGTACTTTCCATCTTCTAGTCGCTCTATAGATTTTTGTAGTAGATCGATAATCACTTTGCGGTGTGAAACGTAATTGGCAAGGTCTGATTTTTTAAGGTCTCCTGCTTTACGTAGGTACTCTCCTAATCTTTCCTTGTACTCTGTTACGTGTTCTTTACTTTGAGGCTGCATAATATCGTGGCCTTCGCTTACTAGCTGGCGCTCTACTTCATACCACTGAGCATGAAGGTGGAGCTCTAGCTCTTTATCTGATTTCTCTGGATCAACAATCAGTAAATCTTCTGCAACATAACTAGTAATAGGGCGATAGCGTGGTGCATGATTATCGATAAAATCATCCACTCGAGCTCGACCAGCCGATACATTTTTTGTCAGAACATCTTGCAAGTACTCTTTGGTTCGAGCCAATATAGCTTCTCGAATATCTTTGAAAGTCACTTCGTTGAGCATATCTTCAACATCTTCGGCTATATCAAACGAAGTACGTTCACTGCGAACATGTTGATTGAGATACTCGGAAGATACGTAGCAGGTATAGGTGAATTCACCGGAAGCATCTGAAATTTTCCCGTAGAGGCCCGGTAGTTTTCCCTGAATGGATTCTTCTTTAACAAGTCGATTCGCTGCACAAAGTGCTAGTTGCTGTTTTTTATTAACGGATGCACGAAACTTGATATGGGTTAAGTCAAATTTGTAGTCCCGAATTGTAATAGTCTCGATAAATGCGCTGGCATGCATATGCTCTTCGAGTAAATGATCAAGGTCAAAAATTTCGCCTGAGTCTTCTAGAAGTATCTGGGGAGCACTTCCTTGTCGTACAAAATACCAAAGTACATGTTCCAGCAACTGATTGGCAATAGACTGACCTTTTGAAGGAACTTGTTTTCGGAAGCTTTCATCAAAATTAATCAGCTTGATAAGGGTACCTGGTTGTTGAGATGTGACTTCAACAAGTTTCTCATCATGGATTCCTGATTTATCATCAAAGCGGAATACGCGTTTTTTAAGTTCACCATCAATATCGAAAAAGTGGCTTTCCACTTCAACTAAGCCAAATACTTTCAACCACATCAGACGACCAACCTCTCGGCATCCTTTATCAATTTTATGGTCTGAATCGAGAGTTTTAAACGATTTAACGTTGACTTCGTTAAAACCACAGCCATTATCAGTTATGCTGAAGCCGGTGATTGGTGGTTGGAATTTTACATCTAAATCTAAGATACCTTGAGTAGCGCGATTAATACGGAGAATGATCTTTCCATCGGGTAAATTATCCATCTCTTCAATAGAGTGAATGGAGTTTACCACTGCTTCGAACACAGGCATTAAGCCGTGATTTTTGGGTAGCTAAGTATTTCGTAAGCGCCCTTTTAAATTTGTTTGTAAACTCACGGCTCAACTACTCCCTTTAATCGTTATTACAGAGAAATCATCTTTAGCAGAAATTTGATCTCATTTGGTTCCATGACAGCTTTCACTGATACTTAATATTTCACAGTTAGGTGAAATTTCCAAGCAATGAGTAGTATATCGATAGCTAATTCTAGTTTAGATTTTTTGCAATAATCTTCCCTGTCGTATTATCTAGACGATATTGTGAAATCGAGCCATCCGCGATGTGTTGGATCACGGCAAGTGCAGTAGCTAAAGGAACATTAAACCATTCTCTTGGTGTATAAATTTGTCCGGTGTGGCTTTTTAGGGTGACATTAAGTCTGCGAGCAGCAAGAAATCCATGTACTAGATTTTCGAGTTTTTGGGCGTTGAGATTGAAACACTGGCTAGTTGATACAATTCTTACTGGCGCTTCCAGAAAAGTGCGATCTTTTTCTGCATTTTTGATCCGCTGTTCAACCGTTGTTTCAGTAAAGCCAATTTTATAAAGGTTCTGTTTATACGGAGTGAGTACAGGATCTGTGCTCATAGTTGCGAGTACATAAACTATCCCAGTGGGAATGGGGTCACTTGACAGTTGTAATTTTTGACCATTGAGTAGAACTTTACGTCCTTCATTATCTCGTACTAAACCGTGAGTTAATGATTGATAAAGCATATGCATTTCAGTGCCATTTTCAAATATGAGATGTAGGCGTGCATTATATGTACTGTACTGAGTAAGGCGCTCACCAGCGGTATGAACGTACCCTAGTAACCCATTAAGAATAAAAAAATCACCTTCGGCTATTTTTAATTTGTGAGTAAAACGTTCCAGTGTAAATGATCCACGTTTTAGCCCATTATGTAATGAGCCAAATAGGGGCTCAAACTTTGGAAAATCAGCACATGGCTGACGTTGAGCTATTTCGTCGGGTTGTTCTTTTTTTTCAGCTGAAACATATTTCATACTAAAAATATCGGGTTCAGCGAAATCGAGCAAACCGTTATCGTCGTCAGCAAAGATATCGTCTAAAGAAGTAACCAGTTCGGATTTATTTATCTCAGCGATGACATTGGGCTCTGCTGATAAATCACTATCTGGAGATTGGGAATTATGTGGTTTTAATAGGCCAAATTGATCAAACTTCTGTAGCTGGCTACTCTGTTCTGGATTATTTTTAAAAATACGCAGTCGTCGCGCTAATCGTTTTTCTTCAAGTGATGAGTCATCTGTTTCACTGGGTAATCTATTATTTTTTTCATAAAAAGAAACAATTTCGACAAATTGATTTCCAGTTAAATCAATGGGTGATACTTTTTGCTTTAAGGGCTGTACATCGAGCAGCCCAAAACCATCATCTTCGCCAAAGATATCATCGAGTGTTAATTTATCTGCTAAATGTTTTGTCGATAATCTGATCATTTAACTAGCCTGTGTGGATATTGATTGTTGCTTCATTTTACGTAGGTAAGCCAGTGCTTCGGCATAGCGGACTTCTATAGGATCGCTGGAGTTTAAAGATGGCGCTCGTTTAAATTCGTCAGTGAATTGTTTGATTTTAGGCCAAAGAATAATTGCTTCTTCCTCTGACATTTGTGATTTATTGGCACTCACCGCTTCTTGAATAGTTTTCAGCATAGGCGCCGTGACTGATTTAGATAATATTTCATAAGCACCGTGGAAGGGGTTAACGGCATCAATCAGGTCAATATCCAAATTATCAATACACAGAAATTTTTCACCCATTTTGATAAACTGCTTACTCGCAATATTAGCTGATGACTCATCACTATCATTGCCCATTTCTATATAAGCATTATCGGGCAACATTTTCCCTTCAATCAAACCGCCCTGTTGGGTAATTAACATGCTCTGTAAGATCCCTTGTCTAACCTGCTCTTGCTCTTCTTCGGTTAAATTAGGATAAAGAGTTTGGAGCACTGAAGGTAAAGCAACTTGTGTGATGGTTTCTGCTGGTACGATTTCACTAATAGCCTCTTTTACTAGTTGCTCATTTGCCATCAGTGTTGCCATAATCTCGTTTTTATCACCGTTCAGAATATCTAGCACATTTTGAGATACAGGCGTACTAGCACTGTCATCAACTAACAGAGTATTCGGTGGAAGTGGGAGCCCATCCCATTGAGATCGGGGTTTAAATTGAATACTAGGCGCTAATATTTGCTCCATCAATAATGAGGTTGTGATAGCCTTAAGCATATTATTAACGGAGGTTCTGACATCATCATCTTGAGCATCAGGTTGAGCGATAAGATTAGTAAACTGAGCGTGCTTTTTACCTACGCTATCGCGTGTTGCTCGACCAATAATCTGCACAATTTCAGTCAGCGAACTACGATAACCAATGGTTAATACATGCTCACAAAACGGCCAGTCAAAACCTTCTTTTGCCATTCCTAGCGCGATAATAATATCCATATCATCTGCAGTTTTGAGATTACGTAGATAAGCTTGAACTTTAGGACGCTCAGCAGGATTATCATCGACTAAATTTGCCACTTTTAATTGGCGACCATCTTTGCCATCAATATGATATATCCCTGTTATTGGATCGCGTTTTACCACTGTACCTAGAACATCTAATATCGCGTCGACCTCACCATGTTTATCTTTCGTTGATTCACCAGAGTTAACATTAGGAATATGAATAATTGTTTTTTTACTAGCGTCAAGAACCGAGGGAAGTGCATCTATATAACGCCCTTGGTAAAAATGATAGCCGATCCCAAGGGATTTTAGATATTGGTATCCATTGAGCTGTTCATAATAGGTATAAGTAACTTTGGTGAACAGGGCTTCATCTTCAGGCAATAAAATAGGCACCGTATCACCACGAAAATAAGAGCCTGTCATCGCAATGATATGCGCGGTTGAGTATTTCATTAGGTCGTCAATAAGGCCACCTAAACGGCTATCCTCATCCGCGGAAACGTGGTGAAATTCATCAATAGCAACTACGCAATTATTAAAATCTGTGATGGCTAATTTTTCGAAGGCAAAACGTAATGTTGCATGGGTGCAGACCATAATAGAGTCATCGCCAGACATAAAACGTCTAAAAGCATTCACTTTGCCATCTTCGCCACCATCGATACATAAATTATTTTCGGGTTTAACAATCCAGTCAGCAAAGAAGCCATATTGAGTTAGTTTTGTATCTTGGAAAGAGCCACCAATTGATTTTTCAGGCACTGCCACAATCACTTTCTTCAGATGTTGGTTTTCTAATTTATCTAAGCCTAAGAACATTAATGCGCGTGATTTACCACTGGCTGGTGGCGCTTTAATTAATAAATACTGATTGTTGCGCTCATTAAAGGCGCGCGCCTGCATTTCACGCATACCCATGATATTTAGGCTAGCGCTTTGCCCTGTTTGTCCGTATTCAACATGCAGTATATTAGTCATCATTGTTCCTTAAAATTCATTAGGGTTAGAGCCTTATAGCTATTTCTTGCAGATTGACTTAGTCCTTTATTTATCGTTTTTAGTCAATGCTTCATAGCGAGCTAATAAACAACTTAAACGTTCAGTGGCATCTTTAAATGGACGGTCACGATAGAGTTTATCAACTGCTCTATCGAGGGTATGATGAGCGGCTAACAGTTTCTCAGGCATTTTATTTGGATCATAAAGTTCAGCTAAAGTACGACCGGGAAACTCTTCACGAGTCAGAATCACATCTTCGGCAAGCCTTTCAATTTGTTTACGTTGATTTTCGGTTACATCAGGCCAAGGAAATGTGTTATAAACAATAGAAGAATATCTATAGCGGCTTTCTAGCCTACCAGCAACTAAACGCATCCAATCATTATGCATTAATGAGGTTAGAATACCGAACTCATATAGAGTGCCATTGGGAATGATGTAATTAGCGTTTGTTGATATTACATTTGTATCGAAAAAACCTAATGGAACATATGTTCGACGCTCAGAAGAAACACTAGGAACTAAAATATAACTACCAGAAGTTGGATGACGATTTTCATCAAAAAGATTCGGTGTATTCGCTTTTTTCTTTGTACTAGTTTTAGGGCTATTTAGCCTAAACTCTTTTACGGCAAGAACTCTTTTTTTAATTGATGGCAATAAGTTTAATTCAGTATCTGTTATGTTGACTAGCCATAAACACCAACGCTCATTACTGTTTAAAAACTCACTAGCACCTATAATTTTTTTTATCCATTGTTTAGTATTAGGTTCTTGCTTTAATAACTGCTCATATTCTTCTCTATTGAGTAATAGATGGCCTCCATCAGTTGGTTTATTTCCAAAAAGTAAAGGAGGGATATTATTCAGAATTGGTTTGCTTCTAGGAATAACCGCGGTATTACTACCTTCTAGCAAGTATGGACTAATATTATTTACTAACTCGCTATGCCACTCACCATCAACTTGATGAAAAAGCTTACGTGTTTTAGCTTGAGATGATAGCCCTACAATAATGACATGAACCGCCGCTTTATCACGTGCATTATTTGACCATGTAAACGTTGGATAAGCGAAATGAATACTTAACCCTAATTTAAAAATTGATGGCCAAAGCGTTGCAACTTGCTCTCCTTGACAGAGGGAATTGGTTGCAACAAGCGCCAATTCAGCACGTGAGCTTTGGATATACTGAGCGCCTTTCCAAAACCAGCAAGCAACGAAATCTAATGCACCTAATGATTTAAATTCAGAGAAAACTTTTTTCATATCATTGCGTTGTTCATCTGAGCGACCTAGAGTTCCCAAGAAAGGTGGATTACCAATAATATAAATTTCGTCTTCTGGTCCTTTGGGGCACACCTGTTCCCAATCTAGATGTAAACTATTGCCGCTGTATATATTTCCACTGTCACGTAATGGTAATGCAGCTGGGGCAGAACCAAAGGCAGCTTCCCATTGGGTATTGAGCTGGTGCTCAGCAAGCCAAAGCGATAACCGTGCGATTTCACAGGCAAAGTCATCAATTTCAATACCGTAAAACTGAGATAAATGTAATCCGCTTAACGAGAAACTTTCGGTCTCCAGTTGGTTTAATGTTTCTATTGTTCGCATTTCTAATTTGCGTAACTCTTTGTAAGAAACAATTAAGAAATTGCCTGAGCCGCAAGCTGGGTCAAAGATTTTAATTTTACCAATTCGTACTAATAGGGCTTTTAGTCCTTTGACGCTACGACTTTGTTTATTTAATTCAGCTTCTAGCGGCTCGAGAAATAGTGGTTTAATCACCTTCATAATATTACTGTATGAAGTGTAGTGTTGGCCTAGACGGCTGCGCTGTTCCACATCAATAACAGCTTGAAACATACTGCCAAAGATATCCGGATTGATTTCACTCCAATCCATGGTGCCACATTCCAATAATGTTTTACGTCCTTTTTTCCCCAGCCCGGGAATAGGTTCATCAGAAGAGAATAAGCCACCATTAACATAAGGGAAGGCAGTAATATGAGTAGGCAAATGTTGGCGATTAGGGCTGTTAGGCGCACTGTTGAGTACAGTGAAAAGTTGATAGAGAAATGCATCGAGATCGTTACCATTTTCTTCTGTATAGCTTTTGATTGCAGAAGTAAATTGGCCTGACGCAAAAATACCCGTATCTTCGGCAAAAAGACAGAAAAGTAATCGAGTCAAAAATACGTTTAGAGCATGAATATCTTCAGGTTTACTGAGATCGTTGCTGATACGAATAAGGTCAAATAGCTTCCCCATTTTTTCAGCAGCTTTAACATCGGCAGGGTTTTCACTATTAATTATCGCTTTTTCTAGACCCACCAGCGGTAAAAAGAAACCATAGTTGCTGTACAACTCATCTAGTTCAATATCTAGTCTTTCTTTACTTAAAGTATCCCAAGCTAAAAATCGAACAAAATCGGTCATGATAATAAAACGGATCTTATTTTTTGCCATTACAGGATTAGCAATATGCGCGTCAAGTAAAGCATCAAGATCATCATCGACAGTAGCACCTTGAAAATAGAGCTTATTCTTTAATCCTACATGCCCAGTTTCTTTAGCAATATTACGACTACTGCCTTGTCGTACTTGTGTAATGGTCGCTTTGGGAAAGTTAAAAGCGTCCATAAAACCATAGATAAACTCATCAGGATCCAATTCCTTCGTTAAGTATTCGAGTTTTTCAAAAATCTTTGCCTGATTGATGGACATTATAGATCTCTTTATGAGTATAATTAATGAGTTACCTAAAAGAATTAAAGGTATTGATATATTGAAACTTTACTATGATGAAAAAAGTTAATCAAATGCATAATTTGGGAGCTCTAACGTTTTGACAAAATGTCAAAATTTTCACAGATAGCCGATATTAAATTATATCACTGACTAAATAGCCCCTAATTTCCCTACCAATCAGCTGTCAACTCCACCCGTTGTTCTTCAGTTTATGAAAGTCTGGACTTGATACCCGACAGCGAAGACACCCGAGCCATCAAGCAACAAAACCAACAGCAGCAAGCGCAATTGAACGAGATTAAATTCAAGATCAATGAATTAGTCGCAGACTAAAAGAGCCGCTAAGGATTAGCTTAACAGCTCTTAAAAGCATTATAGGGTAGCTTTTTAGTTGTCCTATTATAGATTAATTCTATCAAGAAACTGTAAGGCTGACATCCGAGTTCCCATTGATGCTGAATTTAAATCCTCTAATTTTTCAAAGAATTTTTTTGCATGTTCAGTCATTACGTGTAAAAACTCTGACTTATCAATAGAGGTTTTTATTTCTTCGTGACAATTAACGCTAACTAAAATACGATTTCCTTTTTGTGGTATGAAGTTAACCTCAATTGGCTGATCTGGAAAATAACATTTAAATTCTTTTCCCTGACTTACCACAAATAGGCCTTCTGACAAATAACTCCAAAGATCATCTATATAATCATACATTGATTTGTCAATTAGTTTTTTTCCATTGATAGTCAACTCAATTGCACCATCTATATAATCGTTATTTTTGATTTTTTTATCAAAATCAAAAATATCAATAAAATCATTATTTATTTTAATAAATGTATTTATGCTGATCATAATTTACCTGGGTAGAATTGTCCTACCCTCCCATTTTTGAAACCAACGACATAGTCCTGTCCCTGATATTGTCCAGATATTTGGTATTTACCTACCGCGCCTCGTTTAATCAAGGTATCTCTATTTTGCTTCATTACATTTTCGACCGCACCAGTTATGTCATTTACTTTCATATCGCGAGGGAAAAATGTTTGTTTAGCTTTTATAGATCCATCCCAAAAGTCTGGATGATGTCTTTCTAGAATATGTTTCATTCCAGACTTATCTAATTTAAAAGTTTGGTTTCCAAAATGAAAATCCTTACTTTCAAAGTTTTTTAGTTCATTAACGACATCATGAGGCTTTGCTTTTTTAGGTAATACAGGTTCCCCTTTATTCCCTTTACCGCCCGCCAACCCAAACGGATCGACCCAGCCCACTGGATTGTGCACATACCCATACGGATTCAACCCACCCAGCAGGCCTATCGGATCGGGTGAGATATACTGACCGCTGTCTTTATCATAATATCGAAAGCGGTTATAAAACAAGCCCGTTTCTGCATCTTCGTATTGCCCTGCAAATCGAAAATGGCACGGAATATAATTTGGGTCATCCTCCGCTCGACCATAGCGTACTTGCCAAATATCGAGCTTACCCCACGTATGGAGTCGCCCGCCCCAGATGGCCATACCCGCTTCGGTAAACATCTCCCGTGGCGTGCCTTGATGGTCGGCCACCACATAATGCAATGTGCCGTGCTGATACCGCGCCGCCGGCGTTATGGCTCCGGGTTGATACAGCCACTGAATGCTCGCCTCGTAAGCAATCGTGCCATCTGCATACACCGGCGTCTCTTCCACCATTTGGTCACCCGACCACAGGTAATGCCAGCCGGTAATGCGTTTTTTTGATAGCGGAAAGGCCGGCTTTTCATTGATGGCCAGCATATCAACGGTTTTCGTTTTACTCAGCCGACGACCAAAAGCATCGTAAACGTAACGCCAACAATCCCCTTCCGGTGTGAAACAGGCCGTCAGCTGGTTTTGTGTATTCCACTGATAACGCCATTCTTGCGGTCGATAACCGTTTTTATGCACGACTTTCTTTTCCAGTCGTCCATTACGGTCGTAATAACAATCTTGATGGCCCTGATGCAAGCCTCGGCGAACAATCCGCCCCGTTTGTTGTTGTTGTGAGAGCAGTAACCAAGGTTGACCGACCTCGGCGGGTACCGTCGAATACTCAATCAGGTTCAGGTTTGCATCGTACTTAAATCGCTCATATTCACTTTCGTAGTGATTACTGAACTGCGTTTCAATGATTTGGTCATTCGCATTGTAGCCATATTGCGTCAGTTGCCAGCGTGAGTCTTCAATCGCCACCACATTCTGCGCGCGATTATAATGAAAAGTCCGTTGCACATCCCCATAGATAGGCGGCTGATGAGGATTATCACGTATTGCATTGAGGAAGTTTTCCGTGCCACGCCCCGCACGTTGCTCTGCCAATAATCCCGTGGCGGTGTAATGGCTAGCGCTCACAAAACCTGTTTGGCTGCGACGTAAATACTCTTGTCCGACCGCGTTGTAACTGAATTGCAGTGGACTGTGTTGATTCACTTGCAGATGGGTGAGCTCGCCCAACTGCCCAAAGGCATAGCTAAGTTCACGTTCGCCAAATCGCGTGTGCGCGAGGGTCTGATTTTCATCATCCCATTCGTGTTGGATTTCACGTCCGTTAATCCGTTCACAGCACAGACGACCTTGTGCATCGTATTCAAATTCCACCACCGAATCGGGATTCGTGGCACGAATAAGCTGTAAGCGTTCATCATACTCATACGTGGTTGTCGACACACATTGGCTATCAATGCCATTATCCAACCACTCACTTTGTTCAATTACCACACCTGAAGGTGCATAACGCCAACGCAACTCATGTTGGTCAGGGAAACGCGTGGCAATGCGTCGCCCTAAGCGGTCATAGCGGTATTCCAGTACGCGTCCCGTAAAGTCAGTTTCACGGATAATTTGCCCCGCACGGTCACGCTCGTAGGTGTACGTTTCACCGAGGGTGCTGGTAACTTTTTTCAGGCGAGTTAACGAGTCATATTCAAAGTGGATGGCGGTGCTATCTGGGCGTACCATCGATACCACTAAATCAAATGGGCCATAGCGATAACGGGTAGTTCGTCCTTCACCATCCGTTACCGCGACAACCCGACGTTCGCTATCATATTCAATTTGTTGTTGCGCACCATCAGGCAGCAGTAATTCACTCAGGCTGCCATTAACCCCAGCATGCGCTTGGCTATAACGGTAACGCGTCGTGTGATTGAGGGCATCGGTATACGCTTGCAGACGCCCCAACTCATCGAATTGAAATTCAGTGCTGTTGTCGTAAGGATTGGTACTTTTGATAAGCTGGTGTGCCGCATTGTACTCGTACTGCCATTGTGAGCCGTTGGGCTGGATGGCTTTTAATAACTCACCGTGTTGGCTGTATTCGTAAGTTTGTACTTGACCTTGCGGGTTGGTCACTGTCGTTAGGTTAGCGTGTGAGTCGTAATTGAGTTGCCATTCATCACCATAAGGGGAAATATAACGAGTCAGCTGCCCTTGGTCATTGTATTCGTAGCCCACTTTACGGTTATCAGGAAGATGAATTTGCGCCAATGCCCCATCAGCATGGTAAACATAACGTGTTGTTTCACCGATATCGTTAGTTTCACTGATTTTTTGGAACTCACGCCATTCAGTACGCGTTTCTCGCCCTAACGGATCGAGTGTTCGCACCACCAATTGGTCTTCATTATAGTAGTAACGAAAATGACCGCCTTCGCCATCAATATACGTATTGATGTATAAGGTATCGTCATACAAAAAACGGTCACACCAGTAGCCCGTGTTAGAATGAGTTTGAGTAACGCGTCCATATTCATCATAGGTGATGGTTAACGCGGTTTGGTCAGTATCTCGCCATGAGGTCATCCAACCTTCAGATGTATAGGTATGCCATAAGTGATTTTGCTGGAAAGCATCGCATTCATTCAGATAGCCATAGGCATCATACTGACAAGTCACTAAACGTTGTGTTCGCTGTTGGTGTTCATAGTCAATGTGCGTCAATTGGCCTTGCTGATAAGACAAACTCAGCAAAAAACCATCGTAACGTATGATATGGCTTAATTGTTGAGCTTCATTGTAATGAAAGCTCAGAGTCAAGCCCTGTAAGTTAGTGATTTTGGCTAATCGATGATGTTGAGAGGATTGCGTTTCAAAGTGATACACGCGTTGCCGGCGGTTATCTTGTATCCATAAGCCCGTTTGTCGATGGCCGAGCAACAAATAGTGCGGAGCACGTAAGTTGCGCGCGCGAACCTCATCACTCGGTGTCGTAAAGGAATACCGATTGCCTTCAGGGTCTTGGAAATCGACCGTTCCCTCATTGAGTTCAAGAAACATCGACCAATTATCCGCCCATTTATCACCAAAGAGACCCCGTGGCGATTGGGTGGAATAATAGGTCCGCGTTAACTCAATCGGCAATAAACCGGGAATATTGATGACTGACCAAGCTTGAATAAAATCACCGCTGACTAAATCAACGGGGTCGCCGCCCGTCTTTCTTTTATCTATATCAGTACCTTGACCATCCTGACCCGTTTGCGTTTTCTTCCCATCCTCATTCACTTTGGTCGAGGGTGTCTCGGGGGTTTTATTTGGTGGTGTCTCACTCGGTTTAATGGTTCCTCCGGCAGAAGGTGGACTTTCACCCACTTTTCTTGCCGTTTTAGCCGCCGCTTCTGCGGTTTCTTCTGTAATTTCTTTGCCCAGCTTACGCCCCACTTTTTTCATCAAGCCAAATGGGGCTGCCATCATAAGGACGGCGCCGCCTTTTTCTGCATCAGAAAAATGCTCAAAACGCGCTATATTAAAAGCGGAATATCCTAGCTGCCCTTTAACTTCTTGTGCGTGCTCCTGCATAACGGTCTTGAATTTATCACTAAATAACCCGCCGACGTCTGCCGAAAGCGTACTTAACGTAATTTCGAGTATTTGTGCGCCAGCGTAAGCTAAATCAAGCACATCCGGGACAAGGTTCCAGGTATCTTTGAGTGCACCATTTACCCCCTCAAAAGGCGAGTCAATGGCCGCTGAAACTTCATTACCTATTTGAGTTGCCCATTGAATTAAGTCTTGTTTCTGAGTTTCTGCCCATTGACGTACATTTTCAGCTTCTTGAGCAGTCAATAAGGAAACCGAATATCCTCTGAGTTTTTTTCTTTCGGCAGAGGTCTCTGCCTCAACAATAGGGTTTGCATCTTCGGCTAATTTTCCTCTTGATAAAGAAACATGAGTGATAGAGCCTATCGTATTGCCATTAGCACTGATGGCAGTGTCTTTTTCAATTATTTTTCTGGAGGTTTTAATAAAGCCGCTGTCTGGTTCACCTTTTTCATTTGGATTTAATTTAGGTAAGTTTAAGGACGTATTGTCTTGACGAAATTGTTCATATTCATCAGGCGAATATTTACCCGTTGAAATAATGTTATTATCTTTATCTATAAATTCAATGTATAAAACTTTGTCACCATTAAAGGTGGCGTCAGTCCATAGTTCACATTGACTCACCTGCTCTTTAACTTGTTCAAAGGGTGGGTATGATGTTGCTACTGGGCTTTCTGCCACGACTAGCATTTTATCGTTTGATGGATCTTTTTCTGACATTGTCGATATTCCTATTTCCCATTCATCCAAAATTTATCGTCATGACGCAGGATCGGTTTTTTACCTGCACGCACACTTTTTGAATGCTCCTTGGGGTAACACTTTCCACCGACAGTCCCGCTTTTGACCCCATTGGCGACACCTGCCGCATCACCTAATGTTGTCGGGATATAGCTTTGATTGAACACCACGACCGGATGCCCGTTAGCCTTGACTGAAGGCACGACTGAGGCAGCCTCTTCAAACTTGGCAATCACGGGATATGGGATGGGAGGCGTGGACGACCCCATCGGTGTTTTACACACATCCGGAGTCAGGCTAATCACCAGCCATTCACCTTGTTGGCGTGCAAGATAATTATCAGCCATGTTGGTATTCCTCCGGTGAATCAGCGAAGCGGACTAAAGGTGCACTTGCGTCCATTTCAAAACGTGCCTCGCAGACACGGATAGGCAAATCAGCCTCGATAATGAGGCGATAAGTGAGTGAAAGTTGCAGCTTTTCCGCATCAATGACCACGGTATCTAAATTCAGATGAAGTGGAATAAATTGACCGTCTTGCATGCGTAACAAAACAAACGGTCGGTGACCCGGTAAAGTCGTTTTAATGTCACCTCGAGGCGATAAATTGGTTAAGGTAAGAGAAAAATCCGAACTTGGATGAGCAATCTGTTGGTCTTTAGGCGCGCAGTTCCAATACCCAAAATCAAAATCTTTCGGCAAGTAAGGATGGCGTGATGTCAGCCAAGCCTCATCATATGTCCCTGCCAGCAAACGACGTGGTAACCAAGGACGTCCAATAACCCCAAAGCCAGCGGGTTGGTCAGGCATCACACCGTTATTTTCTTGCTGTATTTTTATCCATTGTGCTGTTACCGGATTATCCAGTGATTCGATTTGGGGTGCCGGAAATGTAGTCACTGCTTTTGATTGCTGATACCACTGAGTCAAAAAGCCTTGCCCGATTGGATTATATTCATTTGTGCTATGTGCAAGAGGAGCGCTTTCCTTTTCAGGATGTTCGGCGCGAAGAGCTTCAGGAAACAAGGCTTCATCTGGAATGGGATGCGCTAACGTTTCATCATGATAAATTTTACATTCCCCACCAAAGGCATAACGATAATCTATTGGCAATTGACGAATAGGTTTAGCCGTTGTGAGTTGCCACTCCTGCTTGTTTTCATCTAATACAAATTGCCTTGAACCAAAACAACGCAAGGTCTTATTGATCAAAATAGCCTTATTTTTATCGGTCAACCTGAAAGAAGCAGTAATCGATTCCATCGGAATATCATCGGGCGCATACGCAATTCCATTTAAAATCACATCACAACAGGGTTTAAACGGGGCTAAATCACTTTCTATCTTGACCGATGACGTATTTGGCGAACTGATAAACTGATCTTCAAATTCAAATACTAAATCAGTCAGAAATTGAGGGGTATATTCCCCCTCAATTTCTGAAGCAGCCAAGTTGTACCCAATCTTCATGGCAATAACATGATGCTCAATATCGTCGACATTGAGCATTTTATAATTAAGCACGGAAAAGGGAGTGAGGTTGCGAAATTCCATTTTTAGCTCCCTAGTTTAAATCCACGTCTTTACCCGTGATTTGCACAGGACCAGTCGCTTCAAAATTGAATTCATGACCATTAATCGTGACATGTCCCGCACTGTCCATCCGCAATACACTCTTGCCGCAACGCAGCTCAATCACATCACCGACATCAATAGAGAGCGTATTTTTGACACTGATTTTTTTATGTTGCCCAACTGTTTCGGTATTATCTTTATCAATATTTTCTGTTCGATTACCTTTAACCCGCATGGCTTGGTCGTTATCTACCACTTCCGTATGGTCGTGCAGCACATGGGTATTTCGGTCATTCAGTACTTTGGTGTTCATGTCCTTTTGCGCATGAATAAACACCTCTTGCTTGCCGTTTTCATCTTCAAAACGCAGTTCGTTAAACCCTTCACCTTTGTGGGTTTTGGTACGAAATGTGGTGCGTGTTTTGTCTTCTGGAAACTTAATCGGTGTGGCGTTACGACCGTCATAGGTGCACCCTGTGATAATCGGTCGGTCAATATCTCCGCCAAGGTAGGCCACCTGAACAATCGTATTTATTCTCGGCACGGCAGAAAAACCGTATCCATTGCCGCTCCAACCCATCGCGACTCGTACCCAACATGATGCGCCATGGTTGGGTTTGCCATAGCGGTCCCAGTGGAAATGTACTTTGACTGCACCGTATTCATTAACGTAAATCTCTTCACCTTCGGGACCGACGACGGTGGCCAATTCATCACCATCTGCGGTAGGTTTATAACGATACGGGGGGCGCCAGTCTTCGTGTCCTGGGAAAAAGGACACAGTATTACTCAATTGTGTCCCCTCACCGCCACCATTATCTGCCAGCGGTTGTACCCCATGATGACTCACTGTGAGCACTTGCCAGTTGTCATTCATGGGGGCATGTGGGTGATTTTTTAAGGTGAAAATTTTACCCGGACGCAAAGCAAAACAATTGGTTGTCGCATGACCCACTCGGCTGCCACTGCGTAATTGTTCAAAGCGCACTTTCGTCAGTGGTTCACCTTCAGCATCGAGCTGAAAACGACCATAACTTTCAAACACACTGTGTTGCCCGCCTTTTTCGAGTTTTTTATTATGAATGAGCGGGTAAGAAGGACGGACATAGTTGTTATCTTTTTGAATAGTTTCATCCGCACATAAATACTCACCGTATTGCCATGTGGACGCGGTACTATCCGTAATATCCGTATCGGATTGTGGGTTGTAGGTTAGGTGAATACCCGCCGTCATCCCCATGAATTCATCGCTGTAGAACATTTGGTTATCTTCAAACCAGAAATTAATCCCTTCTTCAAACGCAAGACGACACCAAAAATCATAGGCAGACTCACGTTTTTGCGTCGTGTAAGGGCGCTCGGGATGAAGATCTTTACGGTAAAATACGCTATCGGATTTAACGTGAGCTTCATCCAATAGGGTTTTTAAAATGGTCGGGACCGTTTGGTCTTGAAATATGCGGCTGTCTTGATTAAGCGTCATGATCCACATTTCTGGTCGGATATCAAAGTGATACCACGTTTTAACGCCATCGGTATTCCCTTGCGTTCCGCCCGCTAAAATACCGTTAACTTTTCGGACGATTTTCCCATCGCGTTTTACGGTCAATGAGGAAGCTAGTCCTAAGTGATCTTTAAAATTAATAAAAGGCAGTAAACTGACCGCACTAATGCTTAATGTATAAAGTGATGACAACCCTTCGGTGAGATTGAATTCTGTGATTTGTAGTGAGCCAGAAGGCAGTAAACCAATTTCACAGGTAAACACCAGTCCACTTGGGTCAGGGTTTAATCCTAATGCACCAAGTAATGCCGCCTGCGCGGCTTCAGCAATCTCGTTTTGTGACTCTCCCCCCCATGTTGAGCCGCCTTTTATCCCACCGGCAACCCCCCCCCCTGAAATTAATCTATCCGACACACTATTAAGGCGAGAAGCCGACGTTGAAACCGTGGAGGCAACATTTTGTGCGACTGAAATGGCCTGTTGTGTTTTTGCTGACGTTTGTGAAATCAGCGCATCTTTGGCCTGATTAATAGCTTCATCTTGAATAGCGGACAGAGGATCAATCGCCGAGTTTTTCGGGTCTTTTGCGAACATGGTTAGGCTCCGGTTTAACGGGGGAAAGCAATAACATCAGAGAGAGAAAAAACAACGAGCCCTAACGGGCTCGTGATGCGCTTACGCTTCGAGCGGTGCGCGCCAATCATCAGCACCTGACGTACCCGCGACGGTGTGTTCCCAATCCACTTTACGGTAAGACAGAGACACTTCGATCAGCTGCGTGAAATCGGCTTTCGCTGGATCTTGGCAGTGTGGCATTTGGCAATCGATGTTAACGATCGTCGCATCGGTCAAGGTGGTGGTGAAGAAATGCTCTTGTTTCCCTTCAACTGACGTGCGGTACCATTTCAGTTCAACTTTTGGCAGCATTTCGCCAGATGCCAGTGCGTTATACAGCAGTGGAACGGCTTTGTTCAATGCAACGGTGAAACGGAAAGGTTTATGTGCACGCTGGCCTGCAGGTTGACCTGATTGCGGGTCTGTCGGTACCGTCACGATATGTGAAAACTCTTGCACCAGCATTTGGTCTTCATGACCTTGTACATAGATATTCCCAACAGATTCAGCCGTAAATGCACCCGCAGTGATGTTACCTTGGGTTTTGCCTTCAATGGCGATATAGCATGGAGTTGGCATTGTAATTTCCTATATTTAATAACGAAAGTGATATTTACGGCAATATAATTACCTGTAAATATTATCCATTTCAGCCAGTGCGCACTGTTGATTTGCGTTAAGGATATTAAGATGGAAATAACCCCAAGTAAATACCCCGCACAAACTCCAACCCGAGGTATCTCCGTAGGATAAGTGACTTGGCGTAAAATAATTGTAAATCCGCTATTTAATGCCATTAAATTAATCATAAAAATAATTATACGAGATAATATATGGCGGAATTTCGCTCGATATTTTGCGAATTTCTCTCAGCCCTGTGTTTAAGCCGAAAAGTTTATGTACATAGAATTAAACTATGTAACAAAATATGTATCTTGCCAATAATTTATAACACATTAATCTTTAAGGATAAAAATGATTTTTTACTTAAAAATTTAAAAAATGAGGAATTTTCAATAAAACCACCAAAATATAATGCTATTAATGTCTTATTTTTTTAATTTTTATATCTTCGTATGTGATATAAAGATATTTCGCGTATGAAATAAAGATTTTTTATGGGCTAAATACGTACGGTATAGTCAACTCATTCGCGCGAGCACGTCAAATATCATCCACATTTCATGGGTTAACGTTATTTTTCTCTTGTGTCAGTGCAATAATGTGGATGACCTGTATTTTTGTTTATCGCGGTGTGTTATCACAGGGCGAAGCAAGGAGGAATTCACCAATAAAAAAACAGTACAATTATTGGGAAAAATAACGATGACGTAAAGAGGGGTTTTTAATCGCTTTCGATATATTGATTGTTCGAGTTAAATTAAATTTCAGATACCTGCTTGACAGAGATAATAATGGTATAACGTCGAATTTTTAGTTAAATGGGATCTTAGGCATTTTCTCTACACATTTAATGATTACCTTAGCGTGTTAAAGAAAAGAGCATGTTGTTACTGAACATGTTTGAGAGATTAATAAAATAGTTAACCTCTCATGAACTTAATTAATCATCTGTGATTACAAAAAGTAAAATGCAACTCCCCATATCAACAAGCCAATCACCCACCACTTAAGGATGGCGACAAATTGCTTTTTAAAAAAGCGTTTAAACATGGTTAGGCATCCTTAGCGATTAACAAGTACAGCAGCCCGGCGAGTATCGGGTCAATGATAATCCCTAAAATAAACCAAGCCCAAAATGAACGTCCGCTGCTTGAAGCGACGATGCCAAGTAAGAGTGCAAGCCCTATCCAAAGAATAATTAATGGCATAAACAGGTTTCCTTTTAAAATTGTGTTTGAAGATGAATGAACCGAAAATAGCTAACGCATTGAGCTGATGAAGTTCACCGAAAGCTCCTTGCTTGTGCATTAATTTCATTGATTTGCACATCAACCTTGTCTTTGATATTTGAGGTATAAAAGCCCTGTATCAGGTCGGTGTAGGCTTGATTGAAGGTGTTCTGATAAGCGAGGCTAAAGCAACTTTTATCATCGAGTTCGGCGGTCATCCCGTTATTCAGTGTCAACCTAAAATAACAATCCGCAATTTCAGGGGCTTGCCCTTTAATCAATGAGAAATCGACGATTTGTTCAAAATGAGTGACGACGGCATCTTTCGCTAACGTTGAAAAGCTCTGCTGGATATCGCTTTTAAGTTCTTCGTAAGTGGCATCTTTTTTATCCAGTCTGACTCGGATTTCATCATATTCAGTGAGTGCTTGCTGAAGTTGGGCTTCTACTGCGGTATAGGGTTGTTGTTGAAACAGGATGGCATTAAAAGCATGTTTGACTTGATACTTAAAAGAGCAGGGAAAGACAATTTGATCATACAGATTAGTCGCTCTATCGTCACATACAGCACCTTTGGGTGATAAATTATCGATATCCGCATTATTCGCGTAAAAAATTTCGATAACCTGTTGTTGTAACGCTTTCAGTTGTTTGACCTTTTCGATAACGACGGGATCTTGTTCAATATTTTCAATGCGGTAATACTGATCTGCTTTAATCAAACAGGACACTTTAATAATGGAATATAATCCAATTATTGAGGTGTTAAATGAAAAAACGAACAAACAGGTTTTATACTACTGAGTTTAAGCAAGAAGCGGTCGCATTAGTCACCGAACAAGGTTATAGCGTCCCAAAAGCGGCAGCTTCATTAGGGATCACCGATAAATTACTTTATAACTGGAAAGCAAAATTCGATGCTGAACAATCCGGTAGCAGCTTGAATGCCGATGAGAGAGCTGAGCTATTAAGGCTTCGAAAAGAAAATAAAGAACTTAGGATGGAGAAAGAGATCCTAAAAAAAGCCAGCGCCCTCCTGCTAAAGGAAACCAAGTAGCGTTTAAAACGATTAAGCAATTATCTTCACAGTTTCCCGTGCTGAAGCTCTGCAAGTTAATGAAAATAAGTCGTTCTGCCTACTATGCTTGGCTTAAACGCCCAGCAAAATTGATCACCGCAGAACAACTTAGCCTGTACCGCAGAGCCAAAGCTATCTTTGAACAGAGTCGAAATAGCTTAGGTTATAGAACGTTACGTAAACGGTTATGCAAAGAGGGCTTTAGCGTGAGTGCTTATGGCGTTCAAAAGCTAATGGCTCAGCTTGGCCTAGTCGTCACTCAGCGCGTTGCTTACAAAGTCACCACAAAACGCAAACACAGTGATGCCGTAGCCGATAATTTGCTCAATCAAAATTTTAATCCTCACGCACCTAACGAAGTGTGGGCGGGTGATGTGACCTATTTAAAAACAGGGGAAGGCTGGATGTATTTAGCCATCGTGATGGACTTATACTCACGCCGTATTGTGGGTTGGCATATCGATAAACGAATGACGGCAGATTTAGTCAGTAAAGCCTTGATGAAAGCGTATAACTTACGCCAGCCCGAAAAAGGCTTAGTCTTTCATAGTGATAGAGGCTCTCAATATACGAGTAAGCGATATCGCCGCTTGCTAACAAGCTATGGTATTAGGGCAAGCATGGGTGATGTTGGAGCCTGTTGGGATAACGCCGTTGTAGAACGATTTTTTGGCAGTTTAAAACACGATTGGGTACTGAAAATCCCTCAGCCGACTCGGAAACAGATGAAAGAAGATGTTATCGCGTATATGCGCTATTACAACCTAGAAAGGTTTCATACTGCCAACGGTGATCTGTCCCCAATTGAGTATGAACAAAATTCCTTAAGAAAAGTGTCCTGATTTAGTTGCGCAGAACACGCTCCTCTTGCGTCTCTTTCATGGGGCAATGCGACACGAAAGCCGCACCACTGCTCGCTGCCGCTTTTAATACCGCGGGGTTGGTCGCTTGTAAAATATCGCCGGGACTACCACCTGAATTTAAATTAATCGCCGCCCCTTTGATATCTACCCCACCACTGTGGATCACCACAAAGCTGCCACCCACTTTCAGGGTAATTTTACTGTGACTTTGTAATGTAATATCGCCTTGCGCATTGGTGCTCACGACACCGTTTATTTGCTCAACAAGATCTCCTTGCACGCTGGCATGGTGGTCACCGTCAATTTTGTTCTGGTAGTTTCCGGTTGTTTTATGGGCTTGATTGCCTTCCACCGTGACCGTCCGATTATTGGCAATCACCAATTCATCGTCATGGCCTATACTGGTGGTGCGATCATAATTAATGCGCTCACCGCGTGAATTCAACACATTGATCGCTAAGTTCTTTTGGGCATGAATATAAATTTCTTCTTTGTTATAAGCATCCTCAAAACGCAATTCGGGAACTGCTCAGGCGGTTCAGCGAGGCGCTGAGGCTGCGGTTTTTGGCGCAAGTCGCTCCAATGATTAGCGATTTTCTCCGCCTCAGTTAAAGGCCGTTTCGAGTTGTCTGAAGACATCATTTTTCTCCGAGCTTATGCCGATAGAGTTCACTTCAGCACCCATAAAAATAATACAGCCACGTATTAATGAGGGAATATATGTTTTTTTATTTATCTTAGATTGATTTTTAAATCCATTAAATTCCATATAGAAATGTTAAATACTTATTCATTTGCCGTACAGAAATTAAACGAATTAAATTGAGTGAGTTTGCGGAGTTTTCAGGTTAATCAGCTAAATTAGGGGAAAGGCGCGATGCTATTTCAGTTCGGTAAGATGGCTGAAAAGAAAAACGGGGTTTAATTTCAAATAGTATTCAGAATATCTATTTGCGAAAAACCTTATTTTTTTATTCAACAGCGGGGAATGTATTTTTTGCCAGCTGCAACAACTTGAAGTACCCGGCATAATATTTTGAAATATAATGTTCTTATATCTATTAAATACTATTTCAAAGGGTTAGTGGTTGATAATCACGCTCACCGTGCATGAAGTCGCTCAAGAAAATAGCGCAATATTAAATGAACGCTATCTTCTTGAGCTGAATAACCTAACTGCTTGCCACTAAAACACAACCCCCTGAGCAACCGCAGGCAACTTTGTGACCTTCTAATGCTACAGAGATGCCATTGATTTTCATCAGGCTATCGCCTTCAATGATTTGACCTGTTTTCTTGCACGAGGGGCAATAAACAGAGTCTCCCACACAAGCCACTTCATTGGTTTGTTTCGCGAGGGAAGAACCGCTTAGCACGGTGCCTCTTGTGTTGGTGGTGTCATTTTTTAAGATGACTTTTCGGCCATTAACGGTGCTGCGCATTTAACACTTTCTCCTCATCGCATTTGGCGAGTATCTGCTGCACTTGTTGCTCAAAATCCTCGGGAAGTGGGTTTTTCGCAAAACAAAATAAGGGCTGACGCGCTTGATAATCTGTCGGAGAGACGGCCTCGCGGCCTTCTTGCATATACGCATTAACAAACGTAATAAAACGATGGTCTTCTGTGTCACTGCTCATCAAAAAACCGGTGTAATGGGATATATTCGGTTTATAAATATGCGTTAACAGTTCACCCGTTTCAGGATGGACATAGAATAATTTAAACACTAACATTTTACCGGCATAGCCAAATTGGGCATCTTCATAACGCGTCGCCGTCACAATACCATCCACGTAGGAATACAATATGCCTCGCTTTCTATCCGCCACCAACCACGTCATCGGAACAAAGAAACTTAATGAGCCCAATACATATAAAAAACCGGGAAAGAATATTAACCAACCGATAATTAAATACTTATCATTTTCACTGCCTATAAAAAACTCGCCTGAATTATAAGCTTTTATATATTCCCACCAACTTATTGTATCTCTCCCAAAAAATGGCTTATATTTTTCGAAGTACTCTATTGTTAGTTTATTTAACTTTATAGAACTCTGGTTAAAGTAACTTTGTTCAGCTTCTAATACTCTTTTTTCAAATGTATATTTTTTAGCATTATGTCCTTCAAAAAAAGTAAATAATGTATAAAACGTCATCACCAGTAGTACTAAAAACATCGGAAACGTATTGGATAATCGACTGTTAATTTGTGCCGATTTAATCACACACTCGTGCTCATTAACGCTTTGCAAAAAAACAAGATCTTTGGGCGGCAAAGGGTCATCATAATCATGGCTTTGCGCCGCTAAACGGGTGGTTTTAAGCTGTTCCGGGTGTTTCGATACCGTAAATGGGTTACTCATTCCGTTCCCTCATTATCAATATAACCGTATATTTTGTCCTGTAAATTGGTGCCTCGATAGCGCAGTGGCGCGATATCCCCTTTGATTCGATCCACAAGGTAATACCAGTAAAGCGACGGCGCAGAATGATTTTTTAATGGGTCACCGGCAAATACCCCGGCATCCACCTCAAAACTAAATTCAAACTCACCTTCTCGTGGTAAAGCATTCTTAAGTGCCGAAGAGAGTGCCTGCTCAAAAGCCGCATTAAATTTTGAATTGCCGGAAGCGATATATTCAACCCCGTCACGTTGGGTAATAATATCTCGATTAGCCGATTTCACGGTTGATTGATTGACAAACATCGGTTTAGGTTCAATCAATTGATATTCAATATCGGAGACACCACATTGAAAATTAGTTAATTTAAATTGATATTGAATAATATAATGTGCGCCACCATAGTGATTTTTTGCTAAATCAGGAGTCACTTTACCTTTGCTTGTCATTTGCAATTGCGGTGTAAAGAAGAAATTTAAGAACTCCTGTAATTCCATTTGATAATAAACAGTATATTTTTCAAAATTATTAATGAAATATTTTAATTGATCATATTTATCTACTGGCCTAGAAATATCTTTATTATCTTCTGTAACATACCCCCCCGCAAAATACTTACTGCCATTTCCCCAAAAACAATTTTTCAACAATTCTTCAAACTTATAGGTTTTAAACCAATGGTAAATAATGGAACTTGCAATAAGGATAAGCGCGCCAATTAACACAATTTGCCACGCAAAACGGGTGATAAATGCCATTAATGGGTTACGACTGATAACAGCAGCCCCTTCGATGATGGCATTTGCCTTTCCAACCCCGGCCACCCCCACACTTAATACGAAGGTGGCTGCCGCTTCCGTAAATTTCGCGCTGCCTGTCACATAATTTTTCTTATCAAGTTCTGCCATTCCTTCGACTATCGGTAAGGCTACGCCAAGCAACGCGACGATGTAACCGACACCTTTAATCGCGCCTTTCGCTAATTTTGATTTCGCTTCCGGCAAACTAATCTTCATTAAAATGTGTTTGAGCGGTGGGTATGTCACCCGTTTCATATAAACACCCGCGGCTTGACGCGTCGTGATAATACTTTCAGCGGTACTGACAAGGTAAATCACCATTTGCATGCGAAAGATATTCACTGCCCCCACATTCAGCGGGTCATTTTTATCATACTCCGTCATTTTAGCGGCGTGAAATTCTAAAATCCCCGTCAGTAAGGCATAAAGAGATGCCCCGAATTTAAAGGTGTTTTTAAACGTTTCTTTATCAACCGGTAATCCCGTTGACGTATCATGATATTGAAGGGTGGTAAATGCATCCGTGACTTTAGGGTTTCTCAGTTTTGCATCCCAATTAAGCAATGTTTTCATCTTATTAGGCACATTGTTCAGGGGCGCTATCTTGCCATTCAATGAATCCATCCAATCCATAAATTGTTTGCCCGACAAGGATTGAAGGTCTTTAACATTCACGCCTATACCGAAAAAGCCTAAAAAGGCAGGCAATACCTTGTTCGCTAAAAAATCAATCCCTGCTTGCGTGATTTGACGGGTGCCATCGGCGGTCTTTTTAAACTGTGCATGGGTTTTTGTAAAGGCATACCCCAATGCATCCCAGCAAATCAGAAGCGTCGATTGCAACGTAGGCAGTATGTGTTCCTTGAAATAAGATTGTCCGTCTTTTCTCAAGTCCTCTTCACTCAGCAAACCGACCACAATGTCACCTAAACTCTGCCAAATTTCACCTTCTGGCGTATCAACTGAAAATAAGAGATTTAACGCCTGTTGCCCCGATTTTGCACTATTTAATGGCGATAATAAAAGCTCATGAAACTCACTGTAGTGCTTCACTTCATCAAAAAATTCTTGGTGCCAAAAGTCTTTTTGCGCATATTGCTCTTGGATTAAAAAGACGTGGTCAATGTAATTTTTAATCCCACCAATTTCATTTTTTACGGCAGGATTACTTAAAAAGTCGCTGTATACTCGAATGATATTGCTTTGAAGTTGCTCAAATTCTTTATAGCTTAACTCAATTTCAGGCCAATACGTCTCCCAACCTTTAACATCAATATTATCTAAAAACTGTTCATGCAGATGATACCCGGCATCCGTTTGCAAAATATCAGGATGAATCAACTGCTCTTTAATGGCGAAGAGATAGTGCCCGACTTGGTTAGGGTAACTCCAATGGTGCTGAAACGCGGTATAGGCTGTTGTCACAAAGGAATACAGCGCAAGCAGGTCTTTTTGATACCCCACGGGGTCGTGCAATATCACTAAACTACTTTTCTCGTTATAGTCCAATGAGGCTTTCATTTGATTTAGCAGTGCCTGAGAGCCTTTAGAGATATTGGGCGTATTGGTAATTTCAGCAAAGTAACTCCCACCCGGTAATGTGGCACCTATCTGCTTGGCTTGTGCCGTGAAAGCCGAAAACCTTAACGCTTCATCTTTACATTCTTCGACAAGGGTGTTGATATGATTTTCGTTGGCCTCAAGCGCATAAGGGTTATCATTAAAATCCACTAAATTAATTTCTTGCATAAATGACTTGCGAAAAGACAAGTCAGTCGCCATTTTATTGATAGTGTAATCGGATAATGGTGTGTCACTAAAGAAAAAACGGGCGGTAAACACATCCTTTTTTATCGCCAGATAGGGATAGTAAGGGAACTGTGCGTTTAATTCCCAAGTTTGGGAAGCCGCATTATAAACTCGCGTATGCGGGATAAAAAACTCATCCGCGTCACCCGCTTCGATAGCCGCTGTCGCCTCATCGGATTGGTCATTTTCATCATAAACTTGCCCATTGTGAGCATAGGTAATGGTGTGCTGAAAAATCAGGAGTTGCCCTTCTGTTTTAACGCGAGTTGGGTATTCACCTTCTTCAAAGACATAAACCCATCCCGAACGTAAGAGCCGTGCACTAAATCCCTTAGTATCTTCGATAGAACAGGCTTCCGGTTCATAGATTTCAATATCAGGCTGGGCTGGACAAAGTTCTAATAATTTTTTTATCGACGGTGGCATCGCCGCTTTTGCGTCTTTATCACCATACAGATTCGAATAGGCATAACGCACGGGGTAAACCGGACGATGTTCATTTTCACACGGGCATACCACCGCATCCGCTTGTAAATTCCGAGGCGCCGCTTGATTAACAGCTTCCACTACCTGACGGAGGTGTTTCTCTTTAGGCGTTAAATCTTGGGATGTCATGCAGTCACTCCTTGTGAAGGTAAGCAATGAAGGTAGCGTTGATAATTGAATGTAACAGAATTGGCTTCGTACGGTTTCGCTTGCTCGGATGCTGTTTGCCAGAGCGCTTCGTTTTGATAGCTTGCATAGCGGGCCAGCAAATAATAAAAGAGGGCTCGCATTTGATTAATATCACGCAAAAAAGCGTGATTAGCCACGTGCAGGCAAAATTGGTCAAGATTTAATGCGCCCCCCTCTGCTTCAAAGAGTGAAGTGGAGGCATATTGTTCAATCAATTTTTTTGCTTTATTCACGGTTTGCATCATCGTTAAGCGGGCATAATGCCGATACAAACGGTCATTGATAAACAGCGCTTCTCGCCGCCCTTTGTCAAACAAATAATCTGCCTCAACCGTGATTTTCACCCCGTCAGGGTAATCCGCACTATACCCATAAAAAGCGAGCACGCCACTGACCACATTCAACAGCTGTCCGTGACTCAACGATTCAATAAACGGTATAAAGTGGGCCGTGTCGTAAAAACGAAAGAAATTCCAATTGTTCAGTCGCGGATTACGCAAGTACGTCAGTTTACGCAATTGTCGGTGAACCTCAGCAAACGGCTTGAAGCTACTGATAAATAATCCCAATGAAGCTTTATTGGGTAGGCTTAAGTAATGTGCCAACCACTGCTGGCCTGCACTGTTGGGTTGAAGCTCCACCAAATAAGGCGCGCTATCTTCTAAGTTGGCTTGCGTTTCACCTTGATATAGCGATTGCCAAGGCAACTGTGAACCATATAACGCCGGCACAAGGTGCCGCGCGGTTTGACGACGATATTCCCCACTGTCAATCACCAAATACAAGGTCGTATTGGCAATAAATGCCGGTGCGCCTGTCTGATAATAGATATCGCCTTTTTCCGACGGCAGCGGGTGAGTTAAATTTCGTTCATCCACTAACACCGCTGGAATGTGTTCGGCATGTTGTTGGCGCAATTGTCGCAATAACGGTAATTCCAACTGTTGGCTTGCTTCAACAAAGCTAATCGCGGGCGTGAGAGTCTCGTATTGCGCAAAGCTGTATTGCGCTTGATATTGTGCAAAATAGTGGCGCATCTGAGCATGTTCTGCGCAACTAAATCAGGACACTTTTCTTAAGGAATTTTGTTCATACTCAATTGGGGACAGATCACCGTTGGCAGTATGAAACCTTTCTAGGTTGTAATAGCGCATATACGCGATAACATCTTCTTTCATCTGTTTCCGAGTCGGCTGAGGGATTTTCAGTACCCAATCGTGTTTTAAACTGCCAAAAAATCGTTCTACAACGGCGTTATCCCAACAGGCTCCAACATCACCCATGCTTGCCCTAATACCATAGCTTGTTAGCAAGCGGCGATATCGCTTACTCGTATATTGAGAGCCTCTATCACTATGAAAGACTAAGCCTTTTTCGGGCTGGCGTAAGTTATACGCTTTCATCAAGGCTTTACTGACTAAATCTGCCGTCATTCGTTTATCGATATGCCAACCCACAATACGGCGTGAGTATAAGTCCATCACGATGGCTAAATACATCCAGCCTTCCCCTGTTTTTAAATAGGTCACATCACCCGCCCACACTTCGTTAGGTGCGTGAGGATTAAAATTTTGATTGAGCAAATTATCGGCTACGGCATCACTGTGTTTGCGTTTTGTGGTGACTTTGTAAGCAACGCGCTGAGTGACGACTAGGCCAAGCTGAGCCATTAGCTTTTGAACGCCATAAGCACTCACGCTAAAGCCCTCTTTGCATAACCGTTTACGTAACGTTCTATAACCTAAGCTATTTCGACTCTGTTCAAAGATAGCTTTGGCTCTGCGGTACAGGCTAAGTTGTTCTGCGGTGATCAATTTTGCTGGGCGTTTAAGCCAAGCATAGTAGGCAGAACGACTTATTTTCATTAACTTGCAGAGCTTCAGCACGGGAAACTGTGAAGATAATTGCTTAATCGTTTTAAACGCTACTTGGTTTCCTTTAGCAGGAGGGCGCTGGCTTTTTTTAGGATCTCTTTCTCCATCCTAAGTTCTTTATTTTCTTTTCGAAGCCTTAATAGCTCAGCTCTCTCATCGACATTCAAGCTGCTACCGGATTGTTCAGCATCGAATTTTGCTTTCCAGTTATAAAGTAATTTATCGGTGATCCCTAATGAAGCTGCCGCTTTTGGGACGCTATAACCTTGTTCGGTGACTAATGCGACCGCTTCTTGCTTAAACTCAGTAGTATAAAACCTGTTTGTTCGTTTTTTCATTTAACACCTCAATAATTGGATTATATTCCATTATTAAAGTGTCCTGTTTGATTAAAGCAGATCACTAACACCACCAGCCCAATGAAGAGCAACATAGCGAGTTGGAGGCATCGTTTGGTTCTGCATTACCCATTCTATTTTATTCAATTCACTTTGAGGAACGGGTTCGCCAGCAATCAATGCTGCGCGAGCCGCCTCAAGGTTAAATGATTTATAGCCAAGCTGGATATCGTAATCCATCAATTGCTTAGCAATTGGAAAGGAGGCATAGGCGGGTAATTCTGTTGATGGAGTGTGGCAATAGTCACACCCCTTCTCACTAAAAAAACTGAGGATCTGGTTATTTTCTGCTATCTTTGAGGTCTGTATGTCACTTTTTTGCCTTCGTTGGCTATCATGGTACCAAACGTAACCAGATAACCCTAAATAACATAATACAATCAGGCTGATGACAGTGACCGTAATGCGAGTAATTTTATTCATTACACTATCCTTATGAAATATTGCGGTCAAATCTAATTAAATTTAAATTTTCTAGTTGGCATTATTGCGCGTGCAATATCTTGATAATGGATAAAATAACAGGCAGCGTTATTGATATTCATCAATAATAAGCCAAAGATATACATTGATATAGCCGATTAATGAAATAGCCCTTACCTATTGATAATATATTATTCGTTATTTCTTTATTTTTCTCTATATAATCACGCGCAATCCAACTATTATTAATAAAAATAATAAAATTATAAATATAAAATTATTTTATAAAACATAGTTATAAGCATTTACCGAATCTCGACCATCATCACATTCTCATTACTCTCATTACAGTTAAATAGGCCAGATACTCTATTAATTACTCACTCTTGATATATTATCCCGCTTACCTTCGAGGACTGGCTAGTATATATCGCAATAGATAACTATACTTATTTAATGATATTAACTATCTTGATAGCAATTAATTATAAGTAAAAAATCATTACTTAAATAACATAACTTATGGGAGTTTTTGGTTATTTACTTAGTTTATGGCGATGTTGAGATGAGCATACACAGCGATATTTTTTAATTTCAATATTTTTAATTATTAATACTCTTGTTTATCCGTGCTCAAAAATAATTATTGGAGTTGCAGCATTATCATTCACAAGAAAAGTCTTTTGTAGCAAAGAGTTAATTGCTAAAAAAACTCAAAAAAGCGATATCTATACTATTTATTATCTGTTTTTTTGCAATGTCAATCGGGTTAATTTATCTATTTTTATTATCTCTTAAAAAATACCGAGTGTTGAATCGATACTTGCAGGCTAAATAATATTTTTTCAATAGAGGCGGCATAAACCGCCTTAATTGTTAAGTTAACCCTTTTTTATCTGCATCCGCCATTGCGCATCTGCTATTTGTTCGAATTCAATCACTTCATGCCCTTCTTCAGCCGCCCAACGAGGAATATTCTCTGTCGCTTGTGCACAGTCATACTCAATGACAAGTAAATCCCCCGTATCCATCGATACAATTGCCTTTTTGGCTTCAATTAACGGGAATGGGCATAAATGACCACAGGTATCTAATTTAATTGTCTTCATTTTATCTCTCACCTTTTCGTATATTAAGGGCGAATAATCGTAAAATAACTCACGGTCCAACTGCCGATAATAATAAATGGAATAAATATCCAACCTTGCCACGAGAACCACGCTGTATTCACTAATGTATTTCCTAGCATGCATCCCCCAGCTAATCCGCTACCAACCCCCATAAATAAGCCGCCAATAAAGCTTTTTATAATAGTAGAAGAGCCTGGGTTACGAAATTTAACTTCTTGGCTTCCTTTTGCTGCGATAAAAGCACCTGCAAAAATACCAATAAGTAAATAACCCGCCCAATTAAAAAATTTCAAATCGCCGGTAGTGACTAGTGAATAAAATTGAGCACTAGGTCCACTAATCCCCAAACCGCCAATACGTCCATCTGACAAACTAGAAGGCCAAGCTAATAAAGCAATAATGCCAATAATGATTGCGGAAATAAAAGGATGCCATCTAGCCTCAAAAAGTAAGTGAGCAATACCTGTTTTTTTAGCTTTCATTTTGGGTATTTTTATCGATGCGTTTTTTTTAAGATGCCTAAAAACTAGAAAGGCAGTGATTATGATTAAAATAAAAATAGCGATATAAGGCGGGATATTAAATGTTTGTGTTATCGTGCCATTATCTAATTTAGGTGTGGTTATTGGTTGGAATATACTTTTTAATGTGGGCTGTCTAATCTGCCAGCTCGCAATAATAAAGCCAATTACGGCAACAATACTGCCAATTAACCCTTCTGCTGCTCGATAATACGCGCCTGTCGAACAAGATCCAGCACATCCCATGCCAATGCCAAAAATGAGGCCGCCAACCATCGTAGCTAACCATGGAAAGGCATCAGTCGGCACTTTAGCAAGACCAAAATGAGAGAAAATAAATAAGCCCACACTCTGAATCGAGATAACGATTAGAATCGCGATGAGCATTCTATTATCACGTAAAAGATAGAGATCGCGCAGGCCTCCAGCCATACAAAAACGCCCACGCTGCATAACGAAACCGAGAAGAATTCCTAAGGAAAGCCCGGATAGATGAGATAAACTTATCATAGACATCATTCCTATTAAAAGGCGACATTCTACGTTAGGAAACACTCTTTTTTATAGATATACATCATGCAATATTGAAATATCTATCTTCGCCATACTGCTAATTTCACACTGCTCTGCAAATAAAAACCTCACATCGCGAGGCTTGATATCATTTATTAGCATAGGATTACGAATTGCGGCAACCACACTTATCAGGGATTGCGACTGCTACTACATTAATGCAAAGTGCTTAAGCGCCATTATCTTTGACGGATTAGATAGCGCTTCCCCGCGAAAATATGCATTGGTGGAGGGCTTGCTTCATTGCTAGCAATTCAATGCCGATATCTTTATGTCTTTTTTCTATCGCGACAACGGCGTTAAGCAAGGAAAGAGGACATTATCATTTATCAAAATATGTCGATAAAAATCACTCAACGCTCTATGACGAGATTGTTGGTCGTTAATCACACCTCGTCAGGTCGTTGAAGCATTAATCTTAGGGAGAGTGGATTACGCGAAACCTTGTTAAGTTTAAACCTTGAAAAAGATGATTCATGATTAGCCCTCATTGGTACTTCACGGGTTTATAGTACCTACCCTGTATGATTGGCGAATTTTAAACCAGCATATTGAGGTGGCTATTAGCCGAAGGTATACATAATTGAGGTGATATAGACTCAATAATCTAGTTCCCCATAAACTTGAAAGATGACGAGTATAAGATTAAAAAATATCAGTATCTAGAATCTTGGCTACTAACGACGTCACAGATAAAACCAATGCAGATTTGATCATTTTCTGATAGCGATGTTTTTGTAAATCGACTAACTGCTGGTCGATTAAATCTTCCGGTTGATTAAACGTCATCATCACCGGAAGAGGATCAATACAATGTAACATTTTGATTGGTCCAATAATTTCATCATCAGTAAACGAAAAATGGAGGTTTTCAGAAGATAATATTTCATTTAAAGCAAGGAAAAGTTCAATGTCTTCATAAACTTCACGTGAAATAGCACCCAATGCAAACAAGAGTTTCAGCCTAACGGATAGTTTACCTAACGGCCCGTTACCTTCTAAAAGTGGTTCAACCGCATACTTTACTGCATAGTCGTCCTTACGAAAAACTTTTAGCATGAGTAGATCAATAGATTCGGTGATCAGAACGATGACTTCCTGAACAAATAATTTGACCCCTGAAGGCTTATTTAGACGTTCAAGGACTTGATTTTCTGTATTCTGTCTATTTTCCATATTGGCTCTTTACTTCACTTCATAGCAATGCTCTATGCTGCCATGAAGTGAATTTGAACTACCCTTATAAATTATTATTCACAAAAAGAATAACTTTATCCGTTTATTTATTCATACGGTAATACTCTTGGCAGATTGCTTCAACAATCTGAGGGTAATTTGCCAATCGACAGAGTTGCTCAACCGCCTTAATTAAACCATTTTCATCAATGCATCTTGCCATTTCTTGAGCTTGAGGATCCGTTTCACATCTAAAATGTAAAGCTGCTGCAATACCAATGATTAAATTGTGGTTAGGTACTTGATACTCAAGGGTTCCCAAAAGTGGCTTAATCAATCTATCTTCTGGGCTCAATTTACGCATTGGCTGACGGCCAACGCGTTCAACAGCATCATGTAGATGTGGGTTAGCAAAGCGACTCAATATTTTTTCGATATATTGCTCATGCTTGATTGGGTCAAACCCATAACGCTGAATCAATACTTGCCCGCTTTCCTGCATCGCACTTTTCACTATTTTAGCGATATCAGGATCATTGATAGTTTCGCATATCGTCTTGTGACCGCTTAACTGTCCCAAGTAAGCGGTAATGGCATGCCCTGTATTGAGAGTAAACCGTTTGCGCTCAACAAATGCCATCAGGTTATCGGTCAGCTCCATTCCTCTAATGTCTGGGATATCACCTACGAACTGAGTTTGGTCGACAATCCATTCACTGAATGTCTCAACCGTTACATCGAGTGGATCATCGTTCGCAGCATCCATAGGCGGCACAATACGATCAACCGCAGAGTCCACAAAGCCAATGTGTTGTTGAACCCACGGATGCAAAGGCTCAGGAATATGTGTCAATACATGCTGTTTAAGCTGACTTGTTCCCCTCACCATATTTTCACAAGCAATAATATTGAGCGGTTTGGTATTCTCTAATTCGATTCTTAGCAATATTCCTTTTGCCAATGTCGCGGCTATTTTTTCTAAAACCTGCGGGCCAACCGCTGTCGTTACCATATCCACCCGCGCGATATGTTCAACTGTTTTTGGATCCATACTATTGATTGCGTTCACGCGCTGTACTTTTTCAATGGTATGAACTTCACCCACTACATGTACTTGATAGGCTTGTTTATGCGCTAATTGGTCAATAAGCTGTTGGTTAACATCGACAAACGTCATTTGTGAGTTGGCATCAGCGAGCAATTTCCCGATAAAACCACGCCCGATATTACCTGAACCGAAATGAATGACTTTCATGATTAATCTCCTTATGCAGCGCTTTGTGTTGATAAAATTTCGAGAACTTCTTGAATACTTTGCGTTTGGCTCAGTCGTTCAATCATTCCATCTTCATCAAGTGCGGAGGTAATTTTGGTAATAACTTGAATATGTTCATTGTTACGGGCTGCAATTCCTATCACTAGGCGAGCAATATCGTCCGGCTCATCACCAAATTGAACACCCGCGGGATATTGACAGATCACAATACCGGTTTTCAAAACCCGATCTTTTGCTTCAATGGTGCCATGGGGAACTGCTATCGACTCACCTAAATAAGTCGAGGTTAATTTTTCTCTAGCCAGCATAGCATCAATATATTCTGGCTCAACATACCCTCCCTCCACGAGCTTTTGACCCGCGAAACGAATTGCCTGCTCTTTGTTTTGTGCCGCTAAATTGAGGTGAACATGATTTGCACTCAACGTAAAGAGAGCCTCTTCTCGTGCATCTGTCTCATAGTGCTCGTCATTGGCAGCAACTATGGCTTGTTTAACCAAACGACTATCATTGGCAGCCTGTGGATTTTTTTCTGCAATAAGGCGGGTCACTAAATCAGTGTAAGTTTGGCTATCTAAGAAATTAGTAAGCGAAATATGTAATGCATTTGGTGCAAACGATTGAGCGCGTGTCGTTAAATCTTTATGCGTCACAACAATATCGACATCCGTTGGGAGATCATTAATGGCTAAGTTGGTCACCGATATGTGATGCAAGCCAGCGTCACGAACTTTTTTCGCTAATACGCCAGCCCCCATCGCACTTGATCCCATTCCAGCATCACACGCGACGATAATTTTTTGGATATTCGCAACGCTAGCCGTATTATTTTGGGTCTGTGATTGCTCTCCTTTTTCACCCAAAGATTTAGATTGAGCTTTCATTTCACGGATTTTCTTCGCTGCATTGCTTAACTCATCTTCATCGCCAATACGAGTTCTTTTTAATAAAATTGCGGAGACTAAGAATGAAACCAAGGTGGCACTGGTGACTGATAAAATCACGCCAATTAATGATGCTTTCGGCGTCATTAGTAAGACGGCAAAAATAGAGCCAGGTGAAGCTGGAGAGACTAGGCCTGCATGGAAGATGCTTATGACGAATACGCCGGTCATCCCGCCAAGAATAACAGCGATGAGCAAACGTGGATTCATTAACACATAAGGGAAATAAATTTCGTGTATACCACCGAAAAAATGGATGATGGCTGCGCCAGAAGCTGACTGCTTAGCGTTACCTTTGCCAAAGAACATATAAGCAAGTAGTACACCTAAGCCTGGGCCTGGATTTGCTTCAATCAGGAAAAAGATTGATGAGCCCGTTTCTGTCGCCTGTTGAATGCCTAAAGGTGAAAATATACCGTGGTTAATCGCATTATTGAGGAATAGAATTTTAGCAGGTTCGACAAATATCGAGGTCAATGGCAAGAGATTATGAGCCACCATCACGTTGACACCCGCGGACAGGATTTTTGACATCCCTTCAACCAGCGGTCCAATCGCTAGGTAAGCAAGAACTGCAAGTAGCATACCGATAATGCCAGATGAAAAGTTATTCACCAGCATTTCAAAACCCGTTTTTACTTTCCCATCAATCCAGCGGTCAAAACGGCGGATGGCAAAACCGCCTAATGGGCCAGCAATCATTGCACCCATAAACATTGGCATATCAGCCCCAACAATGACACCCATTGTGGTGATTGCACCAACAATTCCGCCTCGCTCACCGCCGACTATACGGCCACCCGTATAACCAATCAGCAGAGGAAGTAAATACGTGATCATCGGCCCGACAAGTTGAGCCAATGTTTCATTCGGCCACCAGCCAGTAGGAATAAATAGCGCGGTAATAAGTCCCCACGCGATAAAAGCACCAATATTGGGCATCACCATATTACTGAGGAAGCGCCCAAAATTCTGTACCTTTAATTTGACGTTTGATGTTACCATAATAGAACCACGTGGTACGAAAATGATACAGTTATAACGTTATCGCCAAATAACGTTTGTGATTTCTGAACAATTTCACTCTAACACGACCGTTATCAGTTGCGTACCACGCGGGCTTTTTGTGATGAATATCACCTTTACATCCCCCCCTCCCCCTGACTTTTAGTGATCTCTATCTCAATTAGCCTCTGTTACAAAATTACAGAGCTCATTTTTCACACTAATTCCGAAATTATTGTGACCATAATCACTTTATTACTTGACGTATTTTTTGCAAATTAGAGATACTGATCACGAAATATTTTCATTTCGTCTATTTTTTAAGTTATTTACCGTTGCATTAACACTTTTTTAATCTTTGAGAAATGTATTTTGTAATAAAGTTTCAATTCACTTTAGTAACGGCTAATCTTTACAGATTAATTTTTCTTCTGATCTAGCAAGCCATTCAAACATAGTCATCATAAAAAGATGAAAGCCAACTTATTATTATCTAAAAAATCTCCTGACTTGATACATTGTTTATTGATCGCTAAATTAACCTTAGTTTTTTCAGGTTTGTTATCTTTTAAGCTAAAATTTCCGCCAAAGATTAAAAACTAACTCGTAGTCAATCTCATTGCGTCGTTTTTAGTCGCAAACATAAATTGGTATGCGCTTTTAGATCTCAATACCAATATTTATCGCTGCAATTTTGGAATTTATACACTGAATAAATTGCCGCAAAAATAAACTTCAAAGGTCATCAGACCCAAATATGAGTAATCGCGTTTATGAGTCTCACAATCATTATTTTTTTACTGGTCTATGTTGCTATGGGGTTTGGAAAACTACCCGGCTTTAAAGTTGATAGAACAGGTGCAGCAGTCATTGGTGCTTTAGCTATGATGGCAGTTGGAAGCATCACGCCTCCCCACGCATGGAATGCCATTGATTACCGCACAATTGGTATGTTGTTTGGTTTGATGGTGGTATCAGCTTCATTTGTAGTCTCGGGATTTTATAGTTGGACAGCAAATCGTGTTGCAATGTTAAAAGTCAGTGCGCCCGTCTTGCTCGGCGTATTAATCGCTGTAGGTGGGCTGTTATCTGCTTTATTAACTAATGACGTGGTTGTTGTGGCAATGACACCTTTATTAATTTCTATTACCTTATCTCGTGGCTTGAATCCAATCCCTTTTTTACTCGGATTTTGTTTTGCCGCAAATAATGGTGCTGCAGGCTCACTCATCGGTAGCCCGCAAAATATGATTGCTGCGCAAGGGTTAGATATTTCATTTGTCGGACTATTGCAAGCTTCTGCGGTTCCTGCATTGCTATCATTGGTTGTCACATGGGCTGCATTAGCATTTCTTTATCGAGATCGTTGGTATCTGGCTAAGCAGCCATCGACAGAAGGCGCACCAAACGCTCAAACCACCAGTGATACCCCTGTAAAACTCGATGTATGGGAAACCAGTAAAGCGGGAATTATTACGCTAATTGTCATTATTGCCTTTGTCGTCAGTGATATCCCTAGAGAGCTTATCGCATTAACCGCAGCAGGCTTTTTGCTTCTGAACCGTTCGATTGCGTCCAGTGACATGCTGAAGCTTGTCGATGGTAACTTATTGCTTTTGATCATGGGGTTGTTTGTCGTTAATGCTGCTTTTGCCTCAACAGGATTACCTCAACAGGTGCTGAATGATTTACGCCATAATGGGGTTGAATTGAACAGTCCGATCGTGCTGTTTTTGGTCACTGGCGTATTAAGTACTATCGTCGGAAATAACCCAGCGGTGATGCTGCTAGTACCATTTTTATCACCCGATGGTAATACTGACTCATTAGGTGCGGCCTTAGTATTAGGTTCAGGTTTCTCAAGTAATTTATTTGTGTTCGGAAGCCTTGCCGGCATTATTGTGGTCGAGCAATCCGCAGCTTATGGCGTCAAAATTTCCTTCTCAGAATTTGCCAAATCAGGTGGGATAGTCGCACTGTTGTGTATGCTATTAGCAGCGGCATGGATACTACTGGTTCTATAAATAAACGCCACTCGCAATTAACATCGAGTGGCAAGCTTAATTATTATTTGGGGTAATTGGTTTTATTCAAAATAGTGGCATGTGCCCCTACGGGGAATAAACTGACTGTGCTACAGGCTTGATCTTGATATCCCATAATCCCGCCATCCGTTCTCATTGCGGCAAGATCAATTAAGATAATACCGAGTGTGGGAATGATTTTTTCACGCCAAATAAACAAATATAAATCATCTGATATTTTAATATAATGGCAGCGGTCAACATCAGCTAAGCCTTTTTCGACGCCATCCAAACAATGCCACGCATAAAATTGCTCATTAAGATACACATGTTCATAACGCTCCTTCGGATTATAGGTATACATATTACGCATACCTATCAACTCTGAAGTATAACCGGGGGTTCTGCCTTGATTATTGCTCAGCGTACCAAAGTGAATATCAATTTTGACATCAGTGAGCAGTAAATTTTGCTCTATTTTACTAAACGCAGAAATACGAATATCAGCTTCTACCGGTAAGCGTCCTTGAACCATGACACAATGCCCCTCTAGCTCATTGAGTATGATAGCGCCCCCTACTCGCCAGTCTTCTGGAGACTGAAAGTTAACAAAGTAAACTCCCTTTCGAATTGAACTAATTCGGCAATCAATGACCGCACCATGCCACTCAATTTGTTGATCAGCAGGGAAATAAATGTCCTCATCTTGTTGTTTTTCAATAAAATTTAATTGATATGTTTTTCCTGTTAACGCATTGGTACAGTCTAAAATATAGCTATCAGGTGCAAAACCATCAGATAATGCACCTACTTGGATAAATGCAGCTTCTTTACTCATAATTCCTCCTTAGCTAAAAGCGAGTGTGGGTAAATCAACAACTGTTGCGCCACCATCAATAACCAGTACTGCGCCAGTGATAATATCGGCATCGGTAGAGCAAAGAAAACGACAGGCTAATGCAATTTCTTTAGTATTTGCGGGGCGCTGAAGTGGAACATCACGACAAACATATTGATAAGCTTCATCTAATGTGAATTGATGCTGTTCCATCAAAGGTTGCATCTCTTCATCTGCCATGGGCGTTCTTACCCAGCCTGGACAAATGGCATTAGCTCTTACGCCCTTACATCCATAATCTCGCGCAACAGAACGCATCAGTCCAATCAAGGCATGCTTTGCCGTGACATAACCACAAGCTTCAGGACTCGCAGCTAATGAGGCTAATGAACCAATAAATAATACGTTGCCACGACTTTCTATTAATAATGATAAACAACCACGAACGCTGGCAAAGGCACTATCAAGATTTGCTTTCATTGCTTGATGCCATTGCTGATCGTTTATATCCTCAACACGACCAAATCCCATGCCGCCCGCATTGCACACAAGGACGTCAATGTTATCAGTCTGCATTTTGATTTGCGGTAAGATGACATCATTCCATGACTGTTGTGTAGACACATCGGCTACGATGCTAATAACGCCAGTTTCTTGTGCAATTGTGTTTAAGGGCTCCACTCGACGCCAGATAATAAACACTTTATCGCCTTGATGGGTGAACAACTTGGCACAGGCAGCACCAATCCCTGTGCCCCCTCCTGTGATAATGACGGTTCTAGAATTCATGTCTCCCTCCTATTCTCGGCAGTTATGAGTTCTCAGTTATTTATTAATATAGAAATACGCTAGGCTGACCATCGACCGAAGGAACGATATTCACAAATAATTATTGCTGTGGGATAAATTAAGTGGGATGAGATGCGTTATCAACCTGCTAACATTTCATCAACAGATTGATATTTAAGTTTATTTATAAAGGATTTTATGGCAGGATAGCAAAAGAACGAACTGGGAAACCACTCGCATTATGCGGCTTAGCAACTAAGTTAAAAATCACTGCACCTCGAGTCGGTAATTTATTCAAATTAGCCAGCAACTCGATTTGGTAAGTATCCTGATCTAAAACATAATACTCACCTAGCAGTGCATTATTGGTACGAAAATCTTTAGCTGCATCAGTATCAAACGTTTCATGTCCAATCGCCTTTACGCCCCTTTCTTCAAACAGGAACTTTAAGGCATCAATTCCCCATCCTGGGATCTGGTTATTACCTTCAGTATCTTTATTGTCCATCGCTTCTTGAGATGGCCAGCGATGGCTCCAATCTGTGCGCAATGCAACAAAAGTATCAGATTCGATTTTACCATGTTTTGCTTCAAAACTGAGGACATCCTCACGAGAGAATGCAAAGTTGGGATCTTGTTTAGCACGCTCTGATTGATCAATAACTATCAATGGCAAGACTAACTCTTTCAACTCCAATTCATGTAAATAGCGTCTCCCTTCTACAAAATGGCACGGGGCATCGATGTGTGTGCCGTATTGCCCGGGAAAGGTAAATTGTTGTGCAAAAAAACCATCTTGATAATCAAATAATGTTTTGAAATTTGCTGGTTCAAACATAAAAAAATGCGGTGATTCTTTACCAAAACTATGTGTTAAATCAACCCACTCTTTTGACTTTAATACGTTGAGCGCAGTCACTAATTCATTAGCCATATATTCCCCTTTGTGATGGTGTCTTTCTTACGCATTTAATATTTTTAGTCATTCTATTTTTTTATACCCGTCATACTAAATTGTTGACCGCGTTTAATTGGTTAAATCACTTACACTTATTTAGCCATTTTTATAACAGTCGCCGATATGTCTCTAGTATTATTAAGGGGATACATATTAAATAACGAAAAAGAATTGTTTTGTCTATCTAATTAATACGAAAATTTTTCATGTTATATTTCAGTCTTTCGTTGTCTTATTTAGAATAAAAAAACCACCTAATATAAGTATCAGGTGGTAATAATTGCCAATAATTAATAGATAACTAGTAGACTAGGGTTTTGGATATTTTGACCATGCCTCTGGCTCAATAAAGCCATCATAAATGCGTTGTGAGCGAATATAATCCGCATACTCTTTTGATTCAAAGGCGTCCTTTAAATCTTTCGCCCACTGAGAATCAAGGTTATCTTGCATGACGGTAACAATAACTCGGTGCTCTAATGGTGAATCTTCGACAATTAAACCATCGGCAATACGTTGGCCTGCGCTTGCAACATAGTTGCCATTAACAACAACAAAATCAACATCATCAAGTAAACGCAAACCTTGTGCGGCATCAGTTTCACGGATATCAAGCTTATATTTTGCAGGTTCTATATCATTAACGCTAAAAGTTAAGGTGCTGGTATTAGGTTTAATTTTAATCCAACCTAATTGTTCCAAAATACGAGCACCACGTTCAGCGTTAACGGGGTCATTTGATAACGCGACGATCATGCCATCTTTTACGTCATCAAGTGTTTTATGTTTATTTGAACGTAAACTTTGTGGCGCACTCGGAGAATCAGTTAATGTCACCATATTAATATTATTTTTCTTATTATAAGCATCCATATAAGCACGGCTTTGGTTTACCGATGCATCAATAGAACCTTCTTCAAATGCTGGGTTTATTTGTCTATTTTGTGAGAATTGGCGCAAGGTGACTTTATAGCCTTTCTTTTCCAAAATAGGCACGATGCCTTTATCAACCTGATCAATATAATTTCCAACACCAAAACCAATGGTGATTTCTTTCTTATTCGGGTTGTTTTTATCACTATTATCACTACATGCAGTTAAGGCGATAACGGCGGCTGCAATGAGCATGAAATATTTTATTTTCTGTTTCAACATAATGTTACGATCCTGTGTAAATAATGTAGGCAGTATAATCACATTTTTTATAACTCTCTTAGATCATCTCGTTATAACTTAATACAAAATGAATATATAAAAGCGCTTTATAAACTTTTAGTTATAAGCTTATAACAATTCGTTCGTTCGGATAATCATTCGCTTGATATGTAATGTAGGTGATAAAAAAACGTTTAAAAAAAGTGAGTTATATGATGCCAATTTTAAGTTACGATTTAGTTGATGCGCTAGTTACCTTAAAGCCAGAGTCTACTTTAGCTCATGCTAGAAATGAGCGTCTAAATGCAACAGAAAACACGCAAGCTGCTTTTGAAGCAATTTTCTCAGCGCCTTCGACATTATTAACCTCAGAAATAAAACATGAATTCGCTCGTATTGTCGCTGCACAGACTGGAAGTCACACTTTAGCGAACTTTTATCACAAGTTACTTAAACAACAGACTCCGGATCTAAGTACCCCTGCCCTTAAAGCGGCGGAGAATTACTTACAGGTCTTAGTTAAGACACCAAAACAAACTGATTACGCACTAATAAAGTCTTTGACTGAGCATGGCTGGATTGAAGCAGACATTATTCTATTTGCTCAGCTCATTACCTTTGTCACTTATCAAGCTCGATTAATCGAAGGGCTGCTGTTACTAAAAGGCCAAGAGACTGTTGCATCACAAAATGTGGCAGTGACTGCGGGTCGCTGGAATATAAACCCGCAGACACATCAAGGCAAACCCTCCCCAACTGCCTTCACTCAAGATCAATTAGGCTGGGAAGCTTGGCTCAGTGCTCGTGACCCACAAACTTTAGATCCAAAAGACGCTCAAGTAATGAAAAAGTTCGGACAACTAAACTCTGAATACTTTTTACTCCTTGCTCATCAGAGTAGGATTTTAGAAATACGCACATTAATTGACCGCGGTGTTTTCTATACCAATGGTGGCTTACCTCGATGGGAACGTGAATTCGCGGCTACGGCAGCCAGTAAAGTGAATGGTTGTATTTATTGCGCATCGGTCCATGCGCGTAAAGCTGGCCAATATGCAAAAGAACGCAAAGCCGACATTGAGAAATTACTGGCAACACCTGTAGGTGCAATTTTAGCTGAAGGTTTTGATGATCGCTTATCTGCGATTACTGACTTATCAACTGCATTATCTGCAACACCAATACAAGCCACCAGCAAACAAATTGATGTTCTTCGCAAATTAGATTTATCAGAATTAGAACTACTCGACCTTATTCAATCAACCGCCTTTTTCTCATGGGCCAACCGTTTGATGCTTTCTTTAGGCGAGCCGTTTGAAGTTATAGAAAACAAGGAGTGATTTAGTGGGACACGTTAATGGTTTAACCGCTCTGGAAGAGCAGATAACCAAAGATCTGCAATATCTTAATTTACCGCTTAATCGCTGGTCGTTATCTGAAGACCAGCAGGATGATCATCGGGTTGATGTCGCTATTATTGGTGCGGGCATGTCTGGCATCACAGCGGCATTTGCACTTAAGTTACAAGGTATTGAGGCTATTGTTTTTGATCAAGCCAATGAAGGCAAAGAAGGCCCATGGCAAACACCTGCGCTAATGGAAACATTACGCTCACCCAAACAGGTTGTGGGCCCCGCATTAGCTTCGCCATCATTGACTTTCCAAGCTTGGTTTAAGGCACAATTTGGTAATGAAGCGTGGGAAGCGCTCGATAAAATCCCTCGCCTACAGTGGGGAGAGTACCTCCAATGGTTTAAGACCATGACTTCGCCTGTCGTACTGAATCAGTATCAATTAGTTGATATTCAGCTTACCACGCAAGGTTGCACACTGACTTTTCAAACACCAAATGGGAAGCAGATGTATCATGCACTGCATGTGATCCTTGCGACAGGTATGGAATCGTTCAGTGAACCCAATATCCCGAGTTTTATGGATGATGTGCCAAAAGCGTATTGGGAGCACTCTTATGCCGGAAGTGACTATAGTCGTTTTAAAGATTTAGACCTCGGTGTGGTAGGTTATAGCGCAGGTGCAATGGATAGCTCAGCAACAGCACTAGAACACGGAGCACATTCAGTTGAGCTACTTATTCGAGCAAGCGATATGCCAAGAGTCAATCGTGGCAAAGTAGCCGGTAATCCTGGTTTTGCAAACGCTTATGGCCAACTTACCGATGCACAAAAATGGCATTATAGTGATTATGTTGTGAAAGCGAAAACACCCGCCCCTCACGGTAGTACTCTGAGAGTTTCTCGCCATGAGAATGCCCATTTTAACTTCAATACCCAAGTCAAACGGGTCAACCTTAAAGCCAATAAACTGCAGGTTGTAACAACAACAGGTAAATATGTTTTCGATTACCTGATCTTAGCAACTGGTTACCGTATTAATTGGCAGAAACATACCGCATTTAGCAAAATAGCACCTATGATTCGAACTTGGGGTGACGTTTATACACCACCCGCCGGAGAGGAAAATAGTGAATTTTCTTCTAGTCCTTATTTAGGCCGCCACTTCGAATTACAAGCTAAAACCGAATTCAACCTGCATGAATTAAGCCACATCTATTGTTTTAATTTAGCCGCAACGTTGAGTATGGGTCCTGTTATCGGTTTGATCCCCAATACAAACACGAGTGCACAGAAATTAGCTGAGCATATTGCCGCTCAATTGTATCTTGCTAACCATGAACAGCATTTAGAGCGTGTGAAGAATAGTACCGAATTTGAGCTGTTAGGTGATGAGTGGAAACCTGCTCTCCCTTATAGCCAGCGTATGCAGCAGACGGACAGTGTGGAGTGAATCATGATTACATTTCAAAATATTCAAAAGATCTATGAAAAAGAAGGCCATTCACTAGCTGCACTTCAGGATGTCAATTTACAAGTCAATGAAGGTGATATTTTTGGCTTCATTGGGTACAGTGGTGCAGGTAAAAGCTCACTAATTCGTTTAGTTAACCAATTAGAAAAGCCGACTTCTGGTGAAGTGATCATAAATGGGGAAAATATAGCAGATCATAGCCCTGATGAAATTCGTGCCCACAAACGAAGTATCGGTATGATTTTCCAACATTTCAACTTATTAGAAACCAAAACAGTTGCACAAAATATTGCAATGCCATTATTACTTTCGGGTGTTAATAAGCATGAAATCAATCGTCGAGTTGATGATATTTTAACTTATGTCGAATTAAGTGATAAGAAAAACCAATATCCAGGGCAACTCTCCGGCGGCCAAAAACAGCGTGTTGGTATCGCTCGTGCACTTATCAATAACCCAAAGATTTTGCTATGTGATGAAGCAACCTCCGCCCTAGATCCCCAAACTACGTTATCCATTTTATCATTATTGAAAAAAATCAGCCGCGAGCAAAATATCACCATTTTATTAGTGACTCATGAAATGGAAGTCATCGAGCACGTTTGTAATCGCGTCGCGGTAATGGAAGCGGGTCGTGTTGTTGAAGAAGGAACCGTTCTCGATATTTTTGCTAATCCAAAGCATGCAACAACTCAAAAATTTGTTCGCACTGTCCTTAATGAAGAGATCCCTGAACGTGTTCTACACAACTTAGAACATCAAAGTAATATTTATCGCTTGGAGTTTTTGGGTGCGTCAGCACAGCAATCAGTTGTTAATGAACTGATTTTACAAGATAAAGTCAAAATAAACATCTTGTTTGCCAATATGAAAGAGATAAGTGGTGTTGTACTCGGGAGTATGTTTGTACAGATGGTCGGTGATGAATCACATATCATCGAAGCTATTGATTTCTTACGTCAGCGTGGCGTAGCAGTGAGTAAGGGAGCATTATGACACAGTGGTTTGATACCGCATTAACGAGTAAACAATTTCTACTCGCTATGTCCGAAACTTTTACAATGGTCTCTATCGCTCTTGTAATTGGTTCTTTATTAGGAATTTTATTAGGTATTGTGCTCGTCGTCACACGAGCTGGTGGTATTTGGGAAAATAAATGGATTTATCGTATCGTTAACCCGATTATCAACACAATTCGTTCACTACCTTTTATTATCCTACTCGTTGCGATGATCCCATTAACTCGATTCATGGTAGGCACTTCTATTGGCACAACTGCTGCTATCGTACCACTGGTTATCTATATCGCACCTTATACCGCGCGTTTAGTTGAAAACTCACTGTTAAGTGTTCATTCAGGGATCATTGAAGCGGCTGATTCTATGGGTGCAACTAATTGGCAAATTATTTGGCACTTTATACTCCCAGAAGCAAAATCATCTTTGATTTTAAGCCTAACAGCAGCAAGCATCACCTTAGTCGGTGCAACTGCAATGGCGGGTGCAGTCGGTGGTGGTGGTGTAGGAGATTTAGCACTAAACTATGGTTATCAACGTTTCGATAATGTTGCCATGGCCATCACTGTCGTCACACTTGTGATTATTGTGCAAGGTATGCAGGTCATTGGCGATTATCTAGCTAAAAAAGCCCGGTTCCATTAATTATTTTAGGCCGATTTTAATTTTTAAGTCGGCCTAATCTTTATTGACTGCAAACTAATTCTGTCTCTTCTTTTCATCTTCTTAGTTTTATTTCTCCTCGTTATTTTAAATCTATAGCGTATTGTTCAACAATAAAATACATCTATGAAGGGCTAGATTTAATGATTAATGGCAATAATCAGCAAAATCAATTCATTTTGCTCAGGAGCCTTCGACTATTTTTAGCCTATTTGATGCAGAACGTAATATCTGAATCACAGGGCTTACAGCAGCACATATAACCAATTATTATCCGGCCTTATATCGGGGTGGGGTTTATTTGTTAAATCATCTCAGATTAGCTTATATCACACATACCCAATTTCACGCAGTTGCCTCAACCACTTTATGTATTCACTCTGAATATTACAGTGATTAACTAGATTGCAAACAATCTTGTTTGATAGCCTTTAAAAAACAATCAATTAGGGGTTGATTGACGGTTACTCGGCAATATCTGTACCAGTAGGATGGCTATTTATATACTGACGCAAAAAAATATTCTATCGTTCGTCACAGCCTCAATGTTTATGGATAAGCATTTATTTATCATGCTAGATCCTAACAATCTTATTTTTGTTGAACAATTATACGGTAGATAAGTACTAAGTGATGTTAATGATGTTGATTTGTTCGTTGAAAATTAGCCTTAAAAACACTGATGACTCAATACAATTTATTCGTCTTAGATAACTTAACTTGATAATAAAAAAAACGAACTTAGGAGCATGCTATCGCCATTAAAAATAAGAATATGAGGGCTTGATTATCTGGTGAATTGTTGACGTAGTATACGCTCATACACTAAGGGCAGATAGACAATTGCTATGCACATCGAGAGCAGCTAGCAATCGAAAAATCTCGAGGTTAGCAAAATATCTCAATAGATAATAATAAACAAAGAGGTCCTACTAGCAGACTTTTTGATTGCAGATTGGATTAACTGATATATATAAATACTGCTTCAGTAAATGAACTTACTTTTATACTCTATAATTTTATTATTTTTAGTTTACTTAATGCTTTTTTATTTTATTATCATAAATTTGAAAATTTCATTCAAAAAATAAAAGCCCATAGCGGGCTTTTATTTTTTGTATATAAATAGAGACAGATATAATAACTTATCAATGTACTCAACGAAGATAATTTTAACTACTGTAACTAGAAAATGTTCTTGATTGAAACCATTAAGTTCTAATTGCTTAATTAGGTTCCACTTTGGAACGGAACAACTAATTTTTAAACCAGAGAATAAATAGAGTCGTCAAACCCTTTAGATTCTTTATCTTCATCAGGATCAGTATCATCTTGCAGGACTTCACTGAAGAACTCCCCCATATTTACATCTAATACTTTTAGCACTCGAACTAGACAGTCAATATCTATACGGTTTACCCCACGTTCATAACGAAATAATTGTTGTTCACTAATATCAATCTCCTTTGCTAACTGAAAAACAGTGTAGCCTTGCGATTTTCTTAGTGATTTAATTTTTTGTCCAACTGCACAAGCGACAGGATATTTTGTATTCATAAACATTCTCGCTTCAACTTATAATTAATGAAATAAAAAATCAGCAGATGATTATCTGTGCTTTTCTATTGTTATCTTTATTTATGATATAGCCATTTGGATGTATTAACGACGATTCAGCATATATCTTGAGATGGATGATATACTAGCCATATAATTAGTTTCAACTACTCCAAAAATGACATTGCAATTATGTAACCAAATATTACCATAATCAAAAAAAGCTCATCATCTCAAGTTTTTGATTTAATTTCAAATAGTTATAGCGTTTAACAATTAATAATTGTTGTTTTGAGTAAGCATCGTGCAACAGGCTCATGTAGCATTATAATCCAAATTAACACCATTTAGCCGATAATAAATCCAAAAACAAAGCAAATAAATAGAATAATTTAATACTGTAACAGGATTAATGATTTTTCAAAATGATATTCATTTTATGAATATACACATTAAGATAAACATGCGAATACTGTAAAAAAAAGTAAAAAACAGAAATTTTTCTCATACTACCATGTTGCCATCTTAAATATCAATAACTTATAAATGTTATTTTTTTGTTACATTTGTTATGAGATACTCTTTTTTAAGTGCTGCTACAAAAAAAGATAATGATTAAGTCAGTAAACATAGCAAAACATAAACGTTAAGTATCTTTTTGGTTGGCTTTACATGAAGCTTATCACATAAAATTAAAATTTGATTTTAATTAAAAAAAACAGATTTTTATAGTGAAAACTAACCGTTAATTTTAAATTTGCTAGCTTATATTTCATAAAAAAATTAAACAACGATAATTTATCTCTATAATTTTTTTATTGGCAATTTTTTATCCCGCAACTCTATGCAAACACTTAATCGATTTATCATGCATCTAATTTTGAACTTTAAGATCACGTTTAAGCATTTAATAGTTAAACCGGCGACTAAATTTATGAGTAATAAATTAAATTTAAAATCCTATTTTATATACATAAAATGACATGTTACTTCTAAAAGACAATTATACAAAATTCGAATATCATCCAAATTAGGTGTCGTCATAACTCACACTTAGTGTAATATTTAGTGATAATCTCTAAATAATGATCATTTGATGATCTACGTGTTTTTACACAATCGGGTATTTTGCTATATCATTAATTCAGGTATTTTTAATTTCTTATTACCTAATATTTCATAAAGTTTATATTCGATAATTACTACCCCAGATTTCATTATGAAAAAATGTCATGTTTAAAGGCCTACCTCATGACAAGCGATACTAAAAATTAAATAATAATAGTTGAGTCAAAACAAATAACATACGTGACTATAATTAAATAAGTACTGAGCAAGTCAGTACAATTGCTTAATTTAAGATTATGTTATTAATAACGTTTTGGTTTATTTGAGTTTGTTAAGAAATTTAGATTTTTTAATGAATCAATTCTTAATTAGTTTTGTATATCCATCATAAGGTAGTGTTGCAAATAGAAATAACGTTCGGTTAGTAAAATCATATCGTCTAGCTGTACTCATCAAGTTTATCTCAACGAAAAAGCTATTTAATATCGGCCTTTTATAGTGCAGAGTTCTGTAGGGTTAAACGCAATTCTGGTTTTCATTGTACTTTTTTTGTGACTTTTTGAATTAATGCACAATTGGTTAAATATGCTTGCGAGATAATGATAGCGATATCAAAAACTTTGATCGCGCAGGATTATTCGGCCTCACCCTTCGGGTCGTTACGCAAGCGTAACGCTGTCTCGCTTCGCTCGGCTCAAACCTGAACGCAGCTTCTCACCCGCACTCTACTGCGTTATGCTAGCTTGAATATTTTTTTGGGGAGTTTTGTGTGCTTCTTTAGATGGTGGGTCGTGCAGGATTCGAACCTGCGACCAATTGATTAAAAGTCAACTGCTCTACCAACTGAGCTAACGACCCATCTTTGGGATTTTGTTTCTTGAGTGGTGGGTCGTGCAGGATTCGAACCTGCGACCAATTGATTAAAAGTCAACTGCTCTACCAACTGAGCTAACGACCCTCAAGATAATGTGATTTACTTCTGAAGTGGTGGGCGATACCGGGTTCGAACCAGTGACCCCCTCCTTGTAAGGGAGGTGCTCTACCAACTGAGCTAATCGCCCACTTCATAACATACTTCACATTCTATAAATAAATGGTGGGCGATACCGGGTTCGAACCAGTGACCCCCTCCTTGTAAGGGAGGTGCTCTACCAGCTGAGCTAATCGCCCATTTATTCATTTTTACCATAGTCGACAGTGGTGGGCGATACCGGGTTCGAACCAGTGACCCCCTCCTTGTAAGGGAGGTGCTCTACCAACTGAGCTAATCGCCCTGTCGTCGATGGAGGTGCATTATAGGGATCCCTCGTTCTGAGTCAACGGTTTTTCAATAGTTTTTTTTCGTTCGTTGCAAAAATAAGCAAGATGTTTCAATATTCACCAGGAAAGATTCTTATTTAACCAAATATCAACTATTTCATACTGGCTCACAGTTTAAATCTTAAAATAAAAATATTTTAGTATTTTAAGAAAGGGTTATTTTTCCTCTAGTGACTGATTTTATTTGTCTCAGCATCGATAACCTGATTGAGGAATCACCATAGGGTGATAGAATAGAACAACATTTTAGACATGCTGACTAACTTCAAGTGACAATTAATCGAGATGTAAAAAAATTGCATCCTTCTATTTATCACAAAAACACAACTTGCATACTCTTTGCACTTAACGTGTGTCTATGAAATATAGCATTCAGCATGTTAGAAACCACGTATCGTAATTAAGGCAATCTCGATGAGTAAAATTAAAACCCGTTTTGCACCCAGTCCGACTGGTTATTTGCATGTTGGTGGAGCACGTACTGCTCTTTATTCCTGGTTATTCAGCCGCCACAATCAGGGCGAATTTGTTCTGCGTATCGAAGATACTGACTTGGAACGTTCAACTCAGGAAGCTATCGATGCCATTATGGACGGTATGAACTGGTTAAATTTAAATTGGGATGAAGGCCCTTATTATCAAACTAAACGCTTTGACCGTTATAATGCTGTTATTGACCAAATGCTTGATGCAGGTACGGCTTACCGCTGCTACTGCTCAAAAGAACGTTTAGAGGAATTGCGCGACAAACAAATGGCCGATGGTGAAAAACCACGCTATGACGGCCTTTGTCGTGACCATGCACATAACCACACGCCAAATGAACCACATGTTGTTCGTTTTCGTAACCCACAAGACGGTTCAGTTATTTTTAATGACAATATCCGTGGGCCAATTGAATTCAGTAATCAAGAATTAGATGATTTAATCATTCGCCGAACTGATGGTGCGCCAACTTATAATTTCTGCGTCGTTATTGATGACTGGGATATGGAAATAACCCATGTAGTTCGTGGTGAAGACCATATCAATAACACACCTCGTCAAATTAATATTCTCAAAGCATTAGGTGCTCCAGTTCCAGAATATGCCCATGTTTCGATGATTCTAGGCGATGATGGTAAAAAACTGTCTAAACGTCATGGCGCTGTTAGCGTAATGCAATACCGCGATGATGGTTATTTACCTGAAGCACTACTTAATTATTTAGTTAGACTTGGTTGGTCGCATGGTGATCAAGAAATTTTCACTCGTGAAGAAATGGTTAATTACTTCAGCTTGGATGCGATTAGCAAATCTGCAAGTGCATTTAATACAGATAAATTACTGTGGTTAAATCACCACTATATTAATCATTTACCAGCCGAAGAAGTTGCAGTTCATCTTGCATGGCATATCGAGCAGCAAAATATCAACACTCAAAATGGACCGCAGCTCACTGAGCTGATCAAATTATTGGGTGAGCGATGCAAAACATTGAAAGAAATGGCCGAATCCTGCCATTATTTCTATGAAGATTTTAATGAATTCGATGCGGATGCAGCGAAGAAACATTTGCGTCCTGTTGCTCGCCAGCCACTTGAGGCTGTGAAACAAAAACTGTCAGCAATTACTGACTGGACAGCGGAAAACGTTCATAAAGCTATTGAACAAACAGCGACTGAATTAGACGTTGGTATGGGTAAGATTGGTATGCCATTACGTGTTGCTGTAACAGGTGCAGGTCAATCGCCAGGCTTAGATGTCACTGTTCATGCTATTGGGCAAGCACGTTCTCTTGCTCGCATTGATCAAGCACTTGCTTTTATTGCTGAGCGCGAAGCTTCTGCTCAATAATTGTAAGAATCATTAGCCTCATGGTGTTACCGCATCATGAGGTTATTTCAATTACTCTATTCACTATTCCTATCTGTGTTTTTTTCGTATTAAGATTTGATACTCATATCATCTCTCTTTACTGATAACAGATTAGCAACGCCAATTAGCCTTTATACTTCACATAGCATGATTAACACGACACACTGAATATTTACCTCAAATGAGATCTACCTTAGCTTGTCAATTAAATGCTCTATAATTCAGCAGTTAAACCCAAAACCATATTATTTGATTGACACTATGACATTGCTTCAATATTATGCCCCCGTCCAAAAGATTATGTTGGGGCTATAGCTCAGTTGGGAGAGCGCTTGCATGGCATGCAAGAGGTCAGCGGTTCGATCCCGCTTAGCTCCACCATCTAAATTCCTATTAGATGGCATCAAAATCATTCTATTGGGGCTATAGCTCAGTTGGGAGAGCGCTTGCATGGCATGCAAGAGGTCAGCGGTTCGATCCCGCTTAGCTCCACCAAAATTCCTTATTTACAGTAAATTCCATAAATACTCTACATTCTACTTATTTTCATTTTAGTTTGCAGAATATAGCCAAATTCAAGTTTTGAATAAAATAACAGTAATGAGCCTGATGGTGATGCCCCGCCTACAAAACACTATTGAAGCTATTCAACCTCTTGTTCATAAATATGAATGCCCGGCTATGAGATAGATAATTTTCTAATCTAGATATGATATTAAAGGCAATGAAATACTAACAGAGGATACTCTAGCGTTGTTTATTTGTCTTTCACAACCACTTAATTGTATTTATAAATACAATTAAGTTAACGCATACTAAGTACGCTTTAAAGGCTTTACGAGGCCATCTAGCCCTTCAATTTTAAGTCCCAGCGTCATTTCCATAAGTTGCCCTAACCTCCCTTGCGGAAATTCACCTTTTTTATAAAACCACAGAAGATATTCTTCCGGTAGATCAATCAAAACGCGGCCTTTATATTTACCAAAAGGCATTGACGTGTTAGCCATATCGATTAAATCTTGTTTTTCCATTGTCCCTCCAAAAAAGCAAAAACGGCATTCACTATGAACGCCGTTTTGTACTTTAACACTTTTTGCAGTATTACAGAATCAATCCTACAACTGCCGCAGATAAGAAGCTGACTAACGTTGAACCATACAATAATTTTAAACCAAAGCGTGCAACCGTGTTACCTTGTTTCTCATTCAGACCTTTGATAGCCCCAGCAACAATACCGATTGATGAGAAGTTAGCGAAAGAAACTAAGAAGACTGACAAGATACCAACTGAGCGTGTTGATAGGCCAGCAGCCGCGGTTTGTAAATCACTCATTGCAACGAACTCATTGGTAACCATTTTAACTGCCATGATGCCACCAACTTGTAGTGCTTCTTCAGCAGGAATACCTAGAATCCATGCAAATGGATAGAATACATAGCCCAGCATAGTTTGGAAGCTGATACCAAAAGCCGCTGAAAAGATACCGTTTACCATTGCAATCAGAGCGATAAAACCAATCAACATCGCTGATACGATGATAGCAACTTTAAAACCTGCAAGAATATATTCGCCCAACATTTCGAAGAAGCTTTGGCCTTCGTGAATATTGCTCATTTGCAACTCTTCTTCTGCTTCTGGCGGATACGGGTTAATTAATGACAGAACGACGAAAGTACCAAACATGTTAAGGACCAACGCAGCAACGACAAAGCGAGGTTCTAACATCGTCATATAAGCACCAACAATTGACATAGAAACTGTCGACATCGCGGTTGCTGCCATAGTGTACATTCTACGGTCAGACATTTTACCTAATTGATCTTTGTAGGCGATAAAGTTTTCAGACTGACCAAGTAATAATGAACTAACGGCATTAAATGATTCTAGTTTACCCATACCATTTACTTTTGATAAAACAGTACCAATCACGCGTATAACGATTGGCAATATTTTAATATGCTGCAAGATACCAATGAGTGCTGAAATAAAGATAATTGGGCAGAGAACTTGTAAGAAGAAGAAAGCTAAATTACCTTCGATCATTCCACCAAAAACAAATTTAGTCCCTTCAGCTGCGTAACCTAGTAAATGGTTAAATACACCAGCAACAGCGAGTACGAATGAAGAACCTACATTAGAATGCAAGAAGAAGTATGCTAATGCAATTTGAATAACAAGCAGTTGTACGACATAACGCGGTCGTATTCCTTTACGGTTACTACTTGCCAAGATAGCAAGAGCGCCAATTACAACAAGGGATAGAACAAAATGCAGGATCGAGGTCATATGCGACTCCATACAAATACAATAAAATCGGTTTATGTGCCTATTCTATGTAATAACCAGCATTTGAATGCGATAAGCATCACGTTTATATGAAAATAGATTCAGTCTATTTATCGAAAGAGTGGCTCTGATCACACTTTAAAAATAAAACTAATACTTAAGTGTTAACATTGATGTTGGTCATGTCACTACCCACGTTTGTAGGTAATGACATACAGAAAGTGTTTGATCTTTGAAGGTCAATTTTTATTTGAATTAAAATTCCTTACTTAGAATAAAACAAGCAAGGCAAGATCTGCTCAACACAGCAAAAATCACGTTTAATCGAACCCGAAGGGCGCTTTTCATTTACGATTTAGGGTTTAGGCTAATTTTAACCCCTAAGTACGTGATATGATTATATTGCTATTATTTAAACCGATTAGTGCGGTAAAAATCAGCAGCAAAGATAAACAGTCCCCAGCAACTATAGTGAAGGATTACGATCCTAGCAAACGGATAAGCTCATTTTCGTCAATAACTTGAATACCAAGTTCATTTGCTTTCGCTAATTTAGATCCCGCAGCTTCACCTGCAATCACCATATCCGTCTTCTTAGAAACGCTTCCTGATACTTTTGCACCAAGAGCAACGAGTTTGTCTTTCGCTTCATCTCGAGTTAATTGGCTCATAGAACCGGTCAAAACCACTGTTTTTCCTGCAAACGGGCTATCAATTTCACTAGCCTGAACAGCAATAGCTTGCGGCCAATGAATATTAGCCTTATTTACTAAATCATCGATGACAGCTTGGTTATGCTCTTCACGGAAAAAATTGACCACATGTTTGGCTACGATATGGCCTATATCTTGTACACTTTTTAGCGACTCTTCATCTGCTGCCATGACTGCCTCAAGCGTGCCATAATGGGCTGCTAAGTTTGATGCTGTTGCCTCACCGACTTCACGAATACCTAGGGCATAAATAAAGCGTGCCAGCGTCGTCAATTTAGACTTTTCTAATGCATCAACGAGATTTTGAGCCGATTTAGGCCCCATTCTATCCAGCCCCGTCAATATACCGGCACTTAGTTGGTATAACTCTACAGGGGTACGTACATATTCACGCTCAACTAGCTGGTCGATAATTTTATCCCCCATGCCATCAACATCCATCGCGCGACGGGAAACGAAATGCTTAAGTGCTTCTTTACGCTGCGCACCACAAATCAGTCCACCAGTACAGCGAGCAACAGCCTCGCCTTCAACGCGCTCCACATCAGAGCCACAAACAGGGCAATGGGTTGGGAAAATAATTTCACGGCTATCCGTTGGACGTTCAGACTCCACCACACTTACAATTTGTGGGATCACGTCACCAGCGCGGCGAATAATTACCGTATCACCAATATGTACACCTAAGCGCTCGATTTCATCGGCATTGTGTAATGTGGCATTGCTGACAATGACTCCTGCAACTTGAACAGGTTCCAGCCTTGCAACGGGTGTTATTGCCCCGGTACGACCGACCTGAAATTCAACATCTTTTAAAAGCGTCATTTGCTCTTGTGCTGGGAATTTAAAAGCTGTCGCCCAGCGAGGAGCGCGAGAAACAAAACCTAATGCTTCTTGTGTGGCAATATCGTTGATTTTTATCACGACCCCGTCAATATCAAAACCCAGTGTTGGACGGATTTTTTCAATTTCATGGTAAAAGTCGAGTACTGCTTGATGACCCGTACGCAACTGCATATAATCGCTCACCGGCAAGCCCCAAGCTTTGAATTGCATCAAACGTTCATAATGGGTATCAGGTAGCGTTTCGCCTTCCACTAGCCCAACGCCATAACAATAAAATGTTAATGGCCTTTTCGCCGTAATGCGAGGATCAAGCTGACGCAATGAGCCCGCAGCAGCATTGCGTGGGTTGGCAAAAATTTTACCGCCAGTACGACGGGCTTCATCATTTAAGGCTTCAAAGCCTTTTTGTGGCATAAATACTTCACCACGAATTTCAACTCGTGCAGGGATATTGCCTCCCTTAAGACGCAATGGAATTGCACGAATAGTACGAACGTTTGACGTAATATTCTCACCGACAGTACCATCACCACGCGTTGCCGCTTGAATAAGTTCACCATTTTCATACAGTAAACTGACAGCAAGGCCATCTAATTTTAGCTCACAACAAAAGGTCTGCTCTTGATGGTTTTTAAGTCTATCTCGAACACGCTTATCAAACACAAGATAGCTATCTTCATCAAACACATTATCAAGGGATAACATCGGAATTTCATGGCGTACGGTCTCAAAAGCCGCTAATGGTGCTGCTCCAACTCGTTGTGTCGGCGAATCGCTCGTGACCCATTCAGGGTGCTCAGCTTCTATTGATTTCAATTCTTGCATGAGCTTATCATATTGGGCATCTGGAATTTCGGAAGCATCCAATACATGATATTGATATTCGTGATGGCGTAATTGCTGTTTCAGCGCGTCGAGATGTTGTTTTGTCGTCATGTTCCACCAATAGCGATAAAAGACTCCCAGTTAAGGGACATTCAAAGCCCCCGCGCACAGGGGTTAATAATATAAATCAATAAATTACAGTATGTTTGGTGTATCACTTTACGCTATTATACCCCAAAGATGTCGATGATATATTGATGTTTTTTCAATAGGTTACATAAACTATGTTTCATTTAAATAATCCGCTGCAAAGTGAGCATATATCATCATTTTTTAAATATTAGCATGTCCCGTCATCTTTTGGAGAGTCAAAATATCCATAAAATGGACTGCAAATGAATACCTTAAACATGTATCGCTTAACCAATAGTCAAGTCTAACCTTACATTTTTTAGAGTGCTACGATACGTCATATAATACATATCGAAAAGCAGTCCAGCCCCTTTCTCTTTAATGGCTTTCATTACCTCATACGAGATAGAAATCATTCTACGCCTACCGTTTTTATTTTTCGTAAAAATCCTCACCAGTAAGTAACGTTCTCTTTATTAACTATAGATGCCTTTATTCCAGTTTGAATTTCATCAGTACGCCAGCAGCTAGGTGGTTAAGATGTCATTAGAAAGGTCGTGAGCTCTCTCATATATTTAACATGACCGTATTTCGTTTTCAGAATATTTTAGATTACGGCCTTCATGTTATCTCACTTTACTTTCAAGCCAAACGATAGGATTGGTGGCAAATGTTTAACAAATAACCGAATAGCTTCGTCTTAGCCCAGTGGTTACTCTTACTCTGTGGGGTGGTACTGTGAAATATATTATCGATGTTAAAGTACATAATTCACCGTAGAGCAGCATTGTAGCCTTTACCTAGATGATTATTTCCAGTTTTACAAATGTACTCGGTGATTTTTTCCACATTGAGTTAAACCGTCCTGCGCTGTTCCCTACGAATATTTGTGGCGCAATAGGCTGCATGATATTAGCTTATTTCTGGTCAAGAATTAGGGGGTAAACATGTCTAACGTACCACGCGGTATACGTAATCATAATCCAGGTAATATTCGCCATGGCGAGAAATGGCAAGGATTAAGTAGTACGCAAGCGGATAAAAACTTTTGCCAATTTACTGATCCAGTTTGGGGTATTCGGGCGCTATTCAAAGTGTTGTTTACCTACCAAAAAAACATCATAAAAAGACTATTCGTCAAATCATAGATCGCTATGCGCCGCCCAATGAAAACCATACCGAAAATTATATTAACTTTGTGGCTAATAAATTAGGTGTTGGGGCGAATGATGATATTAGCGTACAAGATACAGCGACACTTTACACGCTATCAGAAGCTATTACCAAAATGGAAAACAGCAATCAGCATCCATACACGCTTGAACAATATAATAAAGCATTCAGTTTACTTTGAATAAATCGACGATAGTTATTAGTCTATTCCTTGCCGTCAGTGTTGACATTGCTGGCTGGCAAGGATTCAAAAGATCGACAGGATAAATGCATGAATTGATTCGCGTGTATAACAACGTTAGTAGAAAAATATTTATTGTGTTAAAACGTTCGTCAGTTACATATCACAAGTCCGATTTATTAATAGGCACATAGAAATCAAGTAGGTTAAGCCGTCCCCGAATAAACTTCCGCAAGCTGCATTATCGTTATAATAAAACAAATAATACTACAGACATAAAAAACCCCCAGTTAATGGGGGTTAGCTAATTTGGATATTTAACTCAGTGTATTACGAATTCTAGCATGGTACACCTCTATCTTCTGAGGTGTAAGTAACTTACGTTCATCATCAAGAACCACTCCTCCTGCATCAGAGGCAATCCGTTGTGCTGCTTGCAGCATCAATTTGAAGTTTTGCGCTGCATCACCATAAGAAGGAACCATCATAAACATCGAGATACCTGGAGTAGTAAATTCAGACATCGTTTCTGGATGAAAAGAACCCGGTTTTACCATGTTTGCAAGGCTAAATAATACTGGTCCTGTACCTGATGGGTGTACATGACGGTGGAAAATCTGCATTTCACCAAATTGGAATCCAGCTTGAAGGATACTTTGTAACAACACTTCACCTTGAAGAACTTGCTCATGATGTGCAGCTACATGAAGAACCAGTACCGTCTCCTTGTTGTTTGCTGGAGATGGATCTTTCGATTGTTCAGTTTTCTTCTCAGTGTACGTCGGTTCCTGTTCATGGTGAATCTGCTGTTGCTCCCCAGTATTTTTATTGGTATCCAAATCGAATTCAGGTTGTTCTGGCGCGATATTCGTATGCATTTGCGATGTAGCAGCAGATTGCGGTGCTTGAGGTTGCTGAGTAGCCACTCTCGCAGGAGGTTGTTCACTTGCAATTTCAACTCGTGGTTCAACACGTGGTGCATTTGCAGATTCAACAGACTCTGACCGTTCAGGTTCAATTTTTAATTCAGGCTCAGTGTCATGACTAGGCAGTGAAATGGGTGGCAAATCAGGTTCGACACGACGCTCTTCTTTCACCTGACGCACGGGCTCAGAAGCAACCGGCTTAGAAGCTGGTGACTCCACGGCTTTGGTTTCAGTAAATAATGCAGAATCATCATCTTCATTCGATGATTTATCCTGGCTGTCATGTTTTCGGCGTTTTACGGGACGATCACGGAATAACCTTGAGCGCTCTTTACGGCTGGTCCATAAACCATGCAGTAATAAAGCAACTATGGCTATCGCACCTACGACCACTAATATCAGACGCAAATCCTGCATCGCTGCTATCTCTAATTGTTGAATGATGATGCCACCACGGCAGAAGCTATATCTAAAATAAATCGAGTTACATGTAGACAAAAAGCAACACTATTCCGATGAAAAAAACCGATAAGCATAGATTACTTAGTAGTTCGGATAGCGAGTGCTTTACTATTCTAAAAAACAAATCATGTTGCTTGAAATATGATGAATACACCCTAAGATTATTTGCCAAACGATCTAAGTGCAACCCTCTGAACGATTTTCTTCTAAGAAAGAGACAATTCCGCTACCGTTTGCTGCTTTTTTAAGCAAATAATGACTAGTCAGCCTAAAATCCTACCTATATGATACAAGGTCAATCGTAAAGGAGTGAATAAGAAGTATGACTCAATCGACAGATTCGCAACAAAAAGATCATTCTGGTTTTTATTATTTCGCTCAAGGGTGGCGACTTGTTACGCGTCCAGGTATAAAACGTTTTGTTATTTTGCCACTTTTGGCCAACATTATCTTCCTTGGTGGCGCATTTTGGTGGCTATATGGCAAGCTAGGCGGTTGGATTGATCAAGTCATGAGCTATATCCCAAGCTGGTTACAGTGGCTTGATTATTTGATCTGGCCACTTGCTGTGGTTTCCATCCTACTGGTCTTCACCTATTTTTTTAGTACGGTAGCCAACATTATTGCGGCTCCTTTTAATGGTTGGTTATCAGAAAAACTCGAATCTGATTTAACAGGCATTCCATCCCCAGATAGCGGCGTTGGAGAATTGCTTAAAGACGTTCCTCGCATGCTGAAGCGAGAATTTGTTAGAATTGGTTATTATCTCCCACGGGCTCTCGGTTTATTGATACTATTCCTGATTCCCGGTATTGGGCAAACCGTTGCTCCTGTTCTATGGTTTTTATTTGGCGCTTGGATGATGTCGGTTCAATATTGTGATTACCCATTTGATAATCATCGTGTTGGCTTTAAAGAAATGAAACAAACATTAGCCAAAGACCGTATTAAGAACATTCAATTTGGCAGTACTGTTAGTTTGCTGATGATGATCCCTATCGTTAATTTACTGATCATGCCGGTAGCTGTGTGTGGAGCTACGTTAATGTGGGTCGACCGTTACCGCGTCCGTCACGCGCGTTATTGATTTTAATTGCGTTATCTTAATCTAAAAAAGCGCGAGCACAACTCCCGCTTTTTTGCTTTTAACCCTACCCTACGTTATCACCTATGTTCGATATTCACTCACTGAAGATTGACGCAACAACCTTTTACTTAGAACTTTTTTGTATAAAATAACTAAGCGTTATAAGCTTAGTCTTAATTCATATTTGCAATAATAACGAGTTCACGTATGTTGAAATCAATCTTACATCCAATTTCTCGGTTTTAATTGGCTAATTGCCTGATTTTAAGGATATCCCATGAGTAAAATTTATGATGATAATTCGTTAACCATTGGTCACACTCCATTAGTACGTTTAAAGCACTTTGGTCGTGGTAATATTTTAGCCAAAATCGAATCACGTAATCCAAGTTTCAGCGTTAAATGTCGTATTGGTGCGAATATGATTTGGGATGCTGAAAAAAAAGGTATCCTCACTAAAGAAAAAGAATTAGTTGAACCAACCAGTGGAAATACAGGAATTGCTCTAGCATATGTCGCCGCGGCAAGAGGTTATAAACTAACTCTTACTATGCCGGAAACCATGAGTATAGAACGCCGTAAACTACTCAAAGCATTAGGCGCTACTCTGGTACTAACTGAAGGCGCTAAAGGAATGAAAGGGGCTATTGAAAAAGCAGAAGAGATAGTGAAAAGCGATCCTAATAAATATCTTTTGTTACAACAGTTCAATAACCCAGCTAACCCTGAGATCCATGAAAAAACCACTGGACCTGAAATTTGGGAAGATACTGACGGTAATGTTGATGCAATCATTGCGGGTGTCGGTACTGGTGGAACTATCACTGGCATTGGTCGTTACTTAAAAAATACCAAGGGTAAAGACGTCACTATCGTTGCGGTTGAACCCGCAACATCACCTGTCATTAGCCAAACCATAGCAGGTGAAGAAGTTAAACCTGGCCCACATAAAATTCAAGGTATCGGTGCTGGTTTCATTCCAGGCAACTTAGATGTATCTCTGATTGATAGAGTATTCAAAATTACAGATGACGAAGCCATTAAAACAGCTCGTGAATTAATGGAAAAAGAAGGTATCCTCGCTGGAATATCTTCCGGTGCCGCAATTGCGGCAGCGGTTAAATTAGCAGCTGAACCTGAGTTCAAAGATAAAAACATTGTTGTTATCTTACCTTCGTCAGGTGAACGCTATTTATCCACGGTACTCTTCGCTGATATTTCCGCAGATTAATTTAAAAAGCGTTAACTATTCGTTAAAAAAGCACCTATTTGGTGCTTTTTTTGTGGCATAGATCAAACTTTAGCACGGATTGAGATGATTTCTAATCGCGGGTTTAGTATTAAACATAGTAATTATTTTGAGCCACGAAATTAATCGAGTTTTAGTCAGAGCTTTACTCTATTTAGGAGATACTTTGATTATTATAACGGAATTATTTAGGCTGATTATCTTAAAAAGTGTTGATACTAGACAAGTAAGAAACCTTTTTAACCGTTCATAATCTAACTATACGCAAACCCAGAATATTTAATCTACAATAGCTGGGTGATTATAAAAAACTAAAGTTATTGAGGAAATAATATGTTCCAGCAAGAAGTCACTATTACAGCACCAAACGGCTTACATACTCGCCCAGCCGCTCAATTTGTGAAAGAAGCCAAGGCATTCACTTCTGATATTACTTTGATTTCTGGTGGCAAATCCGCTAGCGCGAAAAGCCTGTTCAAGTTACAGACTCTGGGCTTGACCCAAGGTACTGTTGTGACGATTTCTGCCGAAGGCGAAGACGAAAAACAAGCAGTTGAGCACTTAGTTAAACTGATGGGTGAACTGGAATAATCTTGCTAACAAGAGAGTCAGTTTTACCTTTTTGCCCCTTCATCCCTGAATCTTGATATTCAGGGATATCAGTTTAATCACTGATAAATTTACTGTTTTCTCTTCAACATCAGAACACCTACCCGCCGTAGTAGTAAGGTAATTTTATGATTTCAGGAATTTTAGTATCCCCAGGTTTTGCTTTTGGTCAGGCTTTAATCCTCAAGGAAGATCCTATCATTGTTAGCACAAAAAAAATTGCTGACGACCAGATAGAAACCGAGATCCAACATTTTATTGAGGGGCGCAACAAATCAGCTGAACAGCTCAGCCTCATAAAAGAGAAAGCCGAAAAAAATCTTGGTGCGGAAAAAGCTGAGATCTTTGAAGGCCATATTATGCTGCTGGAAGATGAAGAGCTTGAGCAAGAAATTTTCGCCCTGATAAAGGGCGACAAAAAAACAGCAGATGCCGCTGTTTACTCTGTCATTGAAGATCAAGCTCAAGCGCTTGAAGCACTTGATGATGAATATCTAAAAGAACGTGCCGCAGACGTGCGTGATATTGGTAAACGTCTGTTAAAAAACATTCTAAATATGCCAATTGTCGATTTAAGTGCTATCGACAAAGAAGTCATTCTGGTTGCTGCTGACCTTACCCCATCAGAAACAGCACAGTTAAACCTTGATAAAGTTTTAGGTTTTATTACTGATTTAGGTGGTCGTACATCACATACTTCAATCATGGCTCGCTCACTTGAGCTTCCAGCAATTGTTGGCACAAGCGATGCGACTAGCCAAATTAAAAATGGCGATTATATTATTCTCGATGGTGTAAACAATAAGATTTACTTGAATCCATCGGATGCTGAAATCGACAAACTTAAACAATTCAATGATGAATATCATCAAGAGCAAATTGAGCTCGCTAAATTAAAAGATTTACCTGCCATCACGCTTGATGGCCATCAAGTTGAAGTCTGTGCAAACATTGGTACTGTCCGTGATGTTGCTGGTGCTGAACGCAATGGTGCTGAAGGTGTTGGTTTATACCGCACTGAATTCCTATTTATGGACCGAGATTCCCTACCTACTGAGGAAGAGCAATTCCAAGCTTATAAAGCAGTTGCTGAGGGTATGGGTAGCCAAGCTGTTATTGTCCGTACTATGGATATCGGTGGTGATAAAGACCTGCCATACATGAATCTGCCAAAAGAAGAAAACCCATTCTTAGGCTGGCGTGCAATTCGAATTTGCCTTGATCGCAAAGAAATTCTACATTCTCAATTAAGAGCTATTTTAAGAGCCTCAAGTTTTGGTAAACTACGAATCATGTTCCCGATGATTATTTCCGTAGAGGAAGTTCGAGAACTAAAAGCAGAACTTGAGATGCTAAAAGTTCAATTGCGTGAAGAAGGCAAAGCTTTTGATGAATCCATTGAAGTTGGTGTGATGGTCGAAACACCAGCAGCAGCTGTGATTGCTCATCATTTAGCAAAAGAAGTAGACTTTTTCAGCATTGGAACAAACGATCTCACTCAGTATACTCTAGCTGTTGACCGTGGTAATGAGCTTATTTCACACCTCTATAATCCAATGTCACCTGCTGTCCTCAACCTGATTAAACAGGTTATTGATGCATCACACGCGGAAGGTAAATGGACTGGAATGTGTGGTGAATTGGCAGGCGATGAGCGTGCAACCCTATTGTTGCTTGGTATGGGGCTAGATGAATTTAGTATGAGCGCAATTTCTATTCCTCGTATCAAGAAATTGATTCGTAATGCAAATTATGCAGATACTCAAGCATTGGCTGAGCAAGCCCTTGCGCAACCAACTGCTGACGAATTGATGAAACTTGTTGATACCTTTATTCAAGAAAAAACGTTATGCTAAGAGCTGTTGAGCTTTAAAGATCAATTTTTATTCGAATTAAAAGTCTTTTGAGTATACCGAGTGGTTCGCTCCTAGTAGACTAGGAAAGAACCGCCCGACATAGCGAAAATCACTTTCAATCGAACCCGAAGGGCGCTTTTATTGGTAGTTTAGGTTTGCGGTGATGTTTTTTTAATTACTGTTTACTTGAAATAATGAGGTTGCTGTTATTTTAGTCACTTAACGCAGTAAGAATAAGCAGCAAAGATCAACAGCCCCTAGGAAAAGCACATTAGTTCGGTCCCATATAAACGATTAGGAGAAGGTCCATGGGTCTGTTTGACAAACTGAAATCACTAGTTTCGGATGACAAAAATAGCAGTGGCAGTATTGAAATTATCGCACCCTTATCAGGTGAAATCGTCAATATTGAAGATGTTCCCGACGTTGTTTTCGCCGAGAAAATTGTTGGTGATGGTATTGCTATCAAACCTGCGGGTAACAAAATTGTCGCTCCAGTAGATGGAACTATTGGCAAAATCTTTGAAACCAATCATGCATTTTCAATTGAATCTGATGACGGTATTGAGCTTTTTGTCCACTTTGGTATTGATACTGTAGAGCTGAAAGGCGAAGGCTTTAAACGTATCGCTGAAGAAGGTCAATCCGTTAAAAAAGGTGACCTCATTATTGAGTTTGACCTTGCACTACTTGAAGAAAAAGCAAAATCAGTTTTGACTCCTGTAGTTATTTCTAACATGGATGAAATTAAAGAACTGACTAAGCTAAGTGGTTCTGTGACAGTGGGTGAAACTGTCATTATGCGAATCAAAAAATAGTAACTTCATCGTTGTTCAAAGCGGTCAACAAAACCATCAGATATGCTTAAACAGCATCTGATGGTTTTTTATATTGTTATTCATTTAGACATCAAACACACCTGTAGAGAGGTAACGGTCGCCTCTGTCACACACAATCGCAACAATTACAGCGCCTGAATTCGATTTAGCGACCTTCAATGCTCCTGCAACAGCACCACCGGAACTAACACCACAAAACACGCCCTCTTGCTTAGCAAGGGCTCTCATGGTCTCTTCAGCTTCTTGCTGATTAACATCTAATATGCTGTCCACTAATTCTTTATTAAAGATCCCAGGAAGATAACTTGGAGACCAGCGACGAATACCCGGAATTTGACTTTTTTCCGCAGGCTGTAAGCCAATAATTTGCACATCTTTCGATTGAGATTTTAAATAACGACTGACTCCCGTAATCGTTCCTGTGGTACCCATACTAGAAACAAAATGGGTAATACGTCCATTTGTTTGTTGCCAAATTTCAGGGCCTGTTGTTTTAAAATGTGCGAGTGGATTGTCTGGATTATTAAATTGGTCGAGAACTTTCCCTTCTCCGCGCGCTTCCATTTCATTGGCGAGATCGCGAGCTCCTTCCATTCCGACTGAAGGCCCAACTAAAATAAGTTCAGCACCATAGGCTTTCATTGATGCTTGACGTTCTTTACTCATATTGTCAGGCATCAATAGTTTTAAGTGATAACCTTTAACTGCCGCTATCATTGATAAAGCAATACCTGTATTACCGCTCGTTGCTTCAATTAACGTATTACCCTGCTTTATCTCCCCACGTTTTTCAGCTTCAGTGATCATTGAATAAACAGCTCTGTCTTTGATCGAACCTGCGGGATTATTACCTTCTAGTTTTACCCAAATTTCAGCATCAATACCTTGTGTTAAACGCTGAAGTTTAACTAGCGGAGTATTACCAATAAACTGTTCCAGAGTTGCCACTCTCTTTTCCTTATTCTATTTATCTCTATTCATCATCGTTATTGATATAGATAGTATCCCAACACATCAAAATAATCAGCATGAAAAAAATTCACTTATATTTCAGTAATTAATAATTCTGGTTTGGCTTATTACTATTATCGATAAAGAAGAGCTTTATTCTTTATAAAGGCAAGATTTAATATAGGTTAATCAACACAGATAGGATACTTTGGAGAATAATATTTGTATGATTGGAAAATGTTATGTTCAGTTACATAATTAAAATTTACATGCTGCCATGTTCATTTAATCAGAAAGTAAATTGTAAGGTTATGCGAGTAAAAACATAACAAATTGAAAATAAACAAATATATTAAACAGCAAGAAACTTAAGTTCTCAAAATTTTTTTGCTATAAACGTGACATGTCACACAATACTTTAATGGCAAAATGGCTCATTCTTCATCATTAATACGCTCAAACTATTCACGGTTCAATTGTTGAATAGTAGCGCTATGTGAGTTATTAACTATCACTCAGGTTGATACGTTTGATTGATGCCAGAGGTGTGGTTCGATGTATTTTGGATATTACTGAAAGAATAGTGCCAATAGAATATGCTCCATTGGCACAATCAAAAATGAGTAAAAATTAAGCGCTTTGAGCTAGCTGTGGAAAAAATAATTCATTTTCACCTTGGTAAATTTTAGCTTGCTGGCTTCCGAGGAAATAATTTTCACCACGAACAGGGATCGCCTTAGAGGATTGCCAAACCACTGAAAGTAGATCATTTCCCCAACCGAGAGGTTGAGCGGTTAGTTGCCAAAAATGCCCTCTCGGCCCTGACTCAACAACGCGAATGGGGAGACGGTGCTGCTCATCAGCTTCTTTAGATAAAGTGATATCCCATGGGCGAAGGAAAACATCCACTTCGCCTTGGTGGGCACTCGTATGATGTAAAGGAAAGTCATAACCATCAATATGTAATTGAGCCCCTTTAATTTGCCCATGAAGCTGATTAACCTCTCCCATAAACTCAAGCACAAAGCGGGTTTCCGGGCGCTGCCAAATATCATCAGGTGTACCCACTTGCTCGATATGACCTTGGCTCATAACAACAATTCTATCCGCCACTTCCATTGCTTCTTCTTGATCATGGGTCACGAACACACTGGTAAACTTCAATTCCTCATGAAGTTGACGCAACCAACGGCGTAGCTCAATACGAACCTGTGCATCTAAAGCACCAAACGGCTCATCCAGTAATAAAATTTGTGGCTCAACCGCGAGCGCTCGTGCCAATGCGACACGTTGTTTCTGCCCGCCAGAAAGTTGGGACGGAAAACGTGATGCCAAATTCGAAAGCTGCACCATTTCCAGTAACTGCATCACTTTTTGCTTAATAGCCTGTGGCGATGGGCGATCTTTTCTTGGGATAACCGTTAATCCAAATGCGATATTATCAAATACCGTCATATGACGAAATAATGCGTAATGTTGAAAAACAAAGCCAACACGTCGATCTTTAGCGTGGGTCCGGCTGACATCTTGCCCATGAAAGCGTAACGCTCCATGGCTATGGTGTTCTAACCCCGCAATAATCCGTAATAGTGTCGTTTTACCTGAGCCAGATGGCCCAAGCAGTGCAACCATTTCACCTGATGCAATATCTAATGAAATATCATTTAGCACCTGCGTCCCACCAAATAACTTTCCGATTTTTTCGATTTGAATACTCATACTGATTAACTCCTATTCGGATTGCTGTCGACTCAGATGCCATTGCAATGCACTTTTGATAATCAAAGTAATAATTGCCATCACAGCAAGAATAGCGGCAGCGGTAAACGCCCCCACCGTGTTGTAGTCCTGATATAAAAGTTCAACTTGTAGTGGCAACGTGTAAGTTTCGCCACGAATCGAACCTGAAACAACAGATACCGCTCCAAACTCCCCAATTGCCCGCGCATTGGTCAAAACAACACCATAAAGCAGTGCCCAGCGGATATTCGGTAATGTCACATACCAAAACATTTTCCAACCCGATGCGCCAAGTAACACTGCGGCTTCATCTTCCTGACTTCCTTGACTTAACATCAGTGGCACTAATTCCCTAACAACAAAGGGGCAAGTCACAAAAATAGTCACTAATGCCATTCCCGGCCATGAGAACATCAGTTGGATATCGAAACCATCTAACCAGCTACCAAACCAGCTGTTAGAACCATAAAAAAGGAGATAAAGTAAACCGGCAACCACGGGTGATACTGCAAAAGGAATATCCACTAGCGTTAATAACAACTGCCTACCTGGAAATTGAAACCGAGTGACTAACCACGCTAACATAGTGCCAAAAATCAAATTCACAGGCACTGTTATCAGTGCAATCAATACCGTGAGGCCAATTGCATGCAACATATCTGAATTGTTTAAATTCATTAGAACGGCATCTAATCCTTTAGAAAATGCCGTCATAAATATCCAGATAATGGGTACAACCAGCAACACAATTGAGAATAAAAGACCGGTCACAATAAGGAACCACTTGGCCCAATTAATTGGTCGGCGTGAAGTCTCAGTGATTGGCGTAATCTGAGCCATTATTTACCTCCCAATCTTTTGCCAAAGCGGCTTTGTACGATATTGACACTAAATAACAGGAATAAAGAAGCCGCTAAAATAACGGAGGCAATGGCACTTGCGGCAGGATAGTCAAATTGCTGCAGCTGACTAAAAATCATTAATGAGACAACTTCAGTTTGCCAAGCTATATTGCCCGCAATAAAGATAATTGCGCCAAACTCACCTAAACTTCGCGTAAAGGAAAGCACAGTTCCTGCAAGTAGTGCTGGTGATACTTCAGGTAACACAACACGCCGAAATGTCTGCCAGCGGCTAGCGCCTAACGTTTGCGCCGCCTCTTCATACTCAGAGCCCAACTCTTCAAGCACCGGCTGTACGGTTCTAACAACGAATGGAATACTCGTGAAAGCCATTGCAACCGCAATACCTATCCAAGTGTTCACAACTTTAATATCATACTGATGCAGATACTGACCGTACCAGCCTGATGCAGCAAATAATGTTGCAAGGGTTAGCCCAGCTACCGCAGTAGGTAAGGCAAAAGGTAGATCAACAAGGCCATCTAAAAAAGTGCGGCCAGGGAAACGATAGCGCGTTAAAATCCAAGCGAGTAACATACCAAACACTGCGTTAAACAGACTTGCAACAAGCGCTGCGAGCAATGTTACCTTATAAGCAGCAACAACCTGAGGATAGCTGATCACTGTCCAATACTGTTGCCATGTCATCTCGGATAATTGGACAACTAACGCACTCAAAGGCAACAGCAAAATCAAGCAGGTATAAAACAGACTGCTACCTAACGTTAGCCCAAATCCTGGCAGAAAACGCTTCCCTGACTTACGCATTAACGGCGACCTTCTTCCATTAATTTGTCAAACTGACCATTCGTTGCAAAGTGAGTTTCCATCACTTTTGGCCAGCTCTCAAACTGAGATTCAACTGTAAAAAGACGCGTTTCAGGGAACTTAGCTTTATTCGCTGCCATAACATTTTTATCGTTAACGCGATAATTAAAGCGAGTAATAATTTCTTGTGCTTTTGGGCTGTACAGATAGTTTAGATAGGCTTTCGCCACATCTTCAGTACCATTTTTTTGCACATTTTTATCTACCCAAGCAACAGGAAATTCAGCCAAAATATCAACGGGTGGTACAATCACTTCGTATTCTGACTCACCATATTGTTGGCGAATATTGTTAACTTCAGATTCGAAGCTGATCAGAACATCACCTAATCCTCGTTCAATAAATGAAGTCGTAGCACCACGACCGCCAGTATCAAAAACTTCCACGTTTTTCAAAAATTGCTTCATTTGTTCGTGCGTTTTCTTTTCATCACCTTTATTTTCTTGTGCGTAAGCTCCCCACGCAGCTAAATAGGTATAACGGCCATTACCCGATGTTTTTGGATTAGGGAAAATCAATCTGACATCTTCGCGAGCTAAATCATCCCAAGTTTTAATACCTTTAGGGTTATCTTTGCGAACTAAAAACGCCATAGTAGAGTAATAAGGTGAACTGTTGTTAGGTAAACATGATTGCCAATTTTCTGGGATGAGGTTGCCTTTATCATGTAAAATTTGTACATCAGTGACTTGGTTATAAGTCACCACATCCGCCTTCAATCCTTGTAAAATTGCTAAGGCTTGTTTTGATGAACCCGCATGCGATTGCTTTATCGTCAATTTGTCATCTGGGTGTTGTTCATTCCACTGCTTTTCAAATTGTGGATTAAGCGCAACAAATAATTCTCGCGCAATATCATAAGAGCTATTTAGTAGTTCAGCTGCAACCAATGGCGCGCTACCAAAAAGTGAAAATGTTGCGAGACTCGCTAAAGCTGTTTTCTTTAAAAATATTTTCTTCATTTGGCACCCATTCATTACTAAACCAAAACTCCGCTCAATGAAGTTACTTTATCTGCTTTGATTATAACTGTGTAGTTATCAATCACCATTTGATATATCAAATTAATATAATCAAGAAACTATCGCAATAAGTGCAAAATATTAAATCATTATCAATGAGTTGTCAGCATGAGCTCAGTTCATGACCAAGGACAAATGGTTGGTATATAAACAATAAATGTCTGTTTTATGAATAAATCGGTTTAAATCTCCCCCGTAGCACGAGAAATACGGTTATTAAGATCGCTAAATTTGGTGATATATCGATAGCAGATGCCATGCATAATTTGATTTGCATCTAGACGATAAGGGAAGGTAAACGAAGAGAAATGCCTATCTGAATATAGTCACATCGCTGCAACTTGAAGTATGCCAAGTCTATGAAGGAAATTTGCAGTTTGACAGATATGGGTCATAAGCCGAGAAATAAACTACCGCTTCCATGCGGTAGCAATGAGATAATTTTAAAACGACAGTAAGGTATCGATAGAAGGCGCAAAATAATAGCTGCCCGTCACTGCTTTCGTCATACGTAGAAGGTCATCATATTTACCATCTTTCTCACCAAACATACTGAGAAGTTGCTGTTCAATATTATGCAAGCGGGCACAGTAAGCAAGGAAGAATAAACCATGTTTTCCACTCGCTGTTCCATAAGGTAAGCTATGACGCATAATTGATAGCTCTTCACCGTTTTCTTCAACCACTACACGAGAAACATGCGAAGTAACATTACGTTCACTTTCATCTAGCTCAATACTGTCTTTCTTTGTGCGGCCAATCATTTTTTCCTGTTCTTGCTCTGAAAAACGATCCCACTTCTTCAAACTATGTTCATAACGCTGAACTAAAATATAGCTGCCCGCCATATCAATACCATCGGCAATCAGGGCAACTTCAGGTATTTCTTCCCCTTGGGGGTTCTCTGTACCATCAATAAAGCCGCTTAAGTCACGCTCTTCTACCCAACGGAAACCGTGGATCTCTTCTTCTACTCTAATCGATGAGCCAAATGCTTTCAGCGCGGCTTGAGCTAATGAAAAGTTAATATCATGGCGCTGAGATTGGATATGAAAAAATATATCTCTTTGGGTTGCTGGTGCTAACCCTTTGCCTAATGGGTGAAATGACTTTAATTCTGGAGCACTTTCAGGGGATGATAATTGCTTCCATACATCAGAGCCAAATGCAATAACAGCCCCTAAGCGATCGGCTGAATATTGTTCTTGTAAATGCGTCAACGCATCAACAAAACGCTTGCACCCAGCTTTAACATCTTCCAACGACCCTTGTACCATTGCTTCAATAAAAATACCGAAGCGGCTATGATCTTTCATAATACCGCTCTGTGAATGAGACATCTTAATCAACCTCGTTAAATAATTTATTTTATAAATATCTGATTATAGTATCTCATTAATGGTCATTTACATCTTGTTTTAACACAAGACTCCATAACATTTAGAAGAAAATGTGAAAATATATTCTTATATAGCGTGTTTATTTAAAAAGAAATATCGAGATAAGAACGAAGAACAAATGCTAGGTATTCATAACTGTCACACATTAAACTATAGCGAGAAAAGAGCTTCCCTTATCAACCCGAATCACAGTATGTTCTATGTTCATCGGGCTTTTTTATAAAAATAGCTTAATAAGGCAGTTACAGGCTCCGTTTAGGGTATAACGCACATAACTAACAAGATTGAATTACTTTTTCCAGATAATCTGTGAGACTTCCCAGTTTTTTAATTCATCGTCAGGTGGCATCAGCCCTTCTGGTCCTTGCCATTTTCCATTAAAGCTGTAAATGATATGTGAACTTTCTGGTGCGACACATTCAACGGTGGGTTGATCTTTAACTAATGCGCCCAATTTACAAGAACCAAATGCTTTCTCATAAATATCACTAAATTGTGAACCAATTTTAGTTCCCCATTCAGTCGTAATTTTAGGGTCAATAACAATGATACGTGACACATTGCCATTTTCAGGGCCAATCACTTCGATTTTTACTTCGTTATCATCAATGCCTTGAAACACAGTAACTATTTCACCTTGTTCAGTTTGCATCCCGCTGCGTATTGTATATCGGTTATCAAGCTGTTCTTTAATGGTATCCGCTTTCATGGGGGTGAGGCTGGTGATCGCACCAACACCTGTTGCTTTAGCCGTTATCGAACTACTAAACCAATTCATTGGTGAAAGACTGGACCAAAAACCCCCTGAGCCTGCGCAACCAGACAACAGCAATACACCACTTAGAGCGGCTATCTGAGAGACCTTCACAATTACACTTTTCGGCATATCATCCTCGGTTTTTAATTTGCATGATGTTTAGGGTCTGCTAACGTTTTGATACAGTTAACGTAGCTTAAGCGCGAGCACAATCAAGCAAAATACCCACAGAAGCAACTTTACAGTTTCTGCTAGAGGGCATTACATCGGTTTTATATGACATAAAACGAATTTCACCTTGAATGCTAAGCGACAAATCGACCACTTTGATTAACACGCTTGCTCTTCTAGCAGAAGTTAACAAACATTAGGGGCTGTTGATCTTTGCTGCTTATTTTTACTGCACCAATTGATTAAAATGACATCAATTTCATTATGTCACCTATTGAGGTTATAAAAAAACATTATCACAACCCCCAAACCGTAAAGAAAAGCGCCCTTCGGGAGCGATTAAACGTGATTTTTCGCTGTGTTGAACGGCTCTTGCCTTGCTTCTTTTTGTCTTAACTAAAGACGTGTAATCCAAATAAAAATTGACCTTCAAAGATAAACAGCCCCTAGTGTGACAACCTATTTCCTGAAACATTCCAGCCAGCATCTAAATAAACATGCAACAGACTTAAAAATCCAAATCGTTCGTCAGATTTTTAGCATAAATTAGCCGTACTGGTTGTTCTTCTTCATACAATATTTTTTCAAACATGCAGATAGCCGCATCAGATTCTTCACTCACTAACAATTCAATTCTGCCACAACCTCTAGCCCGCAATTTTTTTTCTAGTCGGCTCACGAGCGCATTTGCAATCCCTCGACCACGATACTCAGGATGGACAGCAAGATAACAAGCCGTTCCCCTGATCCCATCATAGCCACCCATAACTGTTCCAACGACCTCTCCTGTTACCTCAGCAACAAGGAAAAGATCTGCACCACATTGTAGCTTGCGTTCAATATCAAGTTCAGGATCACCTCCAAACTCATTTAAATCACAACGTTCCCACAATGTGATAACTTCCTCAAAATCACTTTGGCGGAAGATACGTATTTCCATAACAATGACCCGTTTTAACAGAGCTTTATGCCATTATCACTGCTTTTTAACCACAATCAATATTCAATATGCCTTTTTTAACCCAAAGGAGTATACTTTGTTCACTTTTTTTACCGACCGTTCTATTGGAAAACAATGAATTACCCAGACATCTGTCGAGTTAAAGCCTTCTTACTCGGCTTACAAGAGACTATTTGCAAAAAAATCACTGAACTGGATGGTAAGGAAACCTTCCTTGAACAAACATGGGAACGTGCCGAAGGTGGTGGCGGACGTAGCCGTGTATTAACTCAAGGGGCTATTTTTGAGCAAGCTGGCGTTAATTTTTCACATATTCAAGGCGCACAACTTCCAAGTTCAGCAACAGCGCACCGCCCCGAATTAGCAGGTCGTCGCTATCAAGCTATGGGCGTATCACTCGTGATCCACCCTCTTAACCCTTATATTCCAACCTCGCATGCTAATGTTCGTTTTTTTATTGCAGAAAAAGAAGGCCATGAACCGATTTGGTGGTTTGGTGGTGGTTTCGACTTAACACCCTATTATGGATTTGAAGAAGATGTGGTTCATTGGCATACCGTTGCTCATGATCTATGCATACCCTATGGCCCTGAGACTTATGCTAAATATAAAAATTGGTGTGATGACTATTTCTTCTTAAAACATCGCAATGAACCACGGGGCGTTGGGGGGCTATTTTATGATGACTTAAATCAGCCGGACTTCGAATCTTGCTTCAGTTTCACTCAAGATGTTGGCAACGGTTTTCTCGATGCTTATGTTCCTATTGTTGAAAAACGCCGTGAACATAAATGGAGAGAGAGAGAACGCCAATTTCAACTTTATCGACGTGGTCGATATGTAGAGTTTAACTTAGTTTGGGATAGAGGTACTCTATTTGGTCTACAAAGCGGTGGGCGAACAGAATCTATTTTAATGTCAATGCCACCTTTAGTTCGTTGGGAATATGATTATCATCCAGAGCCAGGAACTGCCGAGGCAGAATTATACACCGATTTTTTGATCCATAAAAAAGATTGGCTAAGCAAATAGCGACACCATTTGCTATTAAAAAAAGCACGATATCTCTTGGCTATTTTCCTGATAAAAAATAGCTATTTTTAATAATTATCAGGTTATTAGTTCATATCTATTGTGTCATATGATTCCATTTCCACAAACGAAATGGAGTCTATTTATGCGTAAAATTATTGGCCGTTCATTTTTACCGCCGTACTTGGTTGATCATTTTTATCAAGAATCTAAAAGCTCGCAATTAAAATCTACATTAGTGCATATCAACGAACTTATGAGCCATAGTGACTTAAAAAACGATGTCACTACGCAGAAAAATTTATTTACTCAGTCAGCAAAACCTGGCGCTAACTATGAGCGAATTATCCGAGATGCTAAGCAAAAGGATGAATTCTACTGGCACAACCATTCACAAATGCCAATTTGTTCTCAATCTGATCTTTCACTTGATAAAAAACCGCCTAAGCCCTTTGAACCTCATATGTGGCATGAAGATTACGAAGTTATTATGGTCGAAGGTGATCTGTTCACGCCTTCTTCAGCTGCACAAATTGTTTATGACTCAATTGGTAAAATTCGCACGTTTTATAAAGAAATACTGGGAATTAATAAGATGTTTGGTTGTGACTCACAGCTCAATGCGATCATTCATTTTAAAAAGGATTACGCTAATGCATTTTGGAATTCACAGGCTATTTTTTTCGGTGATGGCGATGGCGTAAACTTCGGTGAGTTTTTTCATGATATCGATGTTATTGCGCATGAACTTACTCATGGCTTTATTACCTTCACCGCTGATTTTGATTATTCATTTCAATCAGGTGCACTCAATGAGTCAGTTGCAGATGTCATTGGGATGATGGTCAAACAATATGTTGCTGATGAAACCTCAGCGCAATCAAATTGGCTACTTGGTGAAAATATTTTTCTTAATAAAACCGATGCACAAGCTTTGCGCTCTATGGCTAATCCAGGCTCTGCGTATCGTTTTTCAGATACTAACTACGATCCACAAGTCGGACATATGAGCGATTATGTTGATTTAAGCCCTAAGCAAGATAACGGAGGTGTTCACATTAATTCAGGGATCCCTAACAAAGCATTCTATCTACTTGCCACCGCATTAGGTGGGTATTCATGGGATATTGCAGGTAAAATTTGGATAGCAACGATGTATCATCAGGACATCAAATATAATACGGACTTTAATAAATTTGCCAGAATAACAGTTCAAATCGCTAACGATAAATTTGACTCTAAAGTCTCAGAACTAACACGCCAAAGCTGGAAAGATGTAGGTATCAACGTTTAGGATTTTTATATGAGAAATAGTATAGATAGTTATAAATAATATAACTTGTCAGCCATAAGATACGGCTGACATTCATCTAAATAATTACATTTTTAAGCTAACGCTTTTTCTTTTTACGACCCGGTTCGGCAAAACGCTTACGAGATGAGGCATCTGTGTTCGCTTTTGGCTTATTTACAGCAACTTGTTTATGACTACTTTTCGCTGCTGTTGACGTTTTCTGTTTTGATGCTTTCTTTGGTTTAACATCAGATTCTGACTTTTCAATCATATCAAATAGCTTAACTAACTCATCATCTGTAAAATCACGCCATTCGCCCAGTGGAATACCTGAGAGGCTGACATTCATAATACGCACACGCTCTAGTTTAGTCACTTCAAAACCAAAATGTTCACACATACGACGAATTTGACGATTTAAACCTTGCACTAATGTGATACGAAAAACAAAAGGCGCTTCTTTTTTCACCTTACACTTTTTGGTCATCGTCCCCAATATTGGTACACCTGCTCCCATACCACGAATAAAATCATCCGTAACAGGTTTATTGACTGTGACCAAATACTCTTTTTCATGATCATTGCCAGCACGTAAGATTTTATTCACTAAATCCCCATGGTTAGTAAGAAAAATCAGACCTTGTGAATCTTTATCGAGTCGACCAATAGGAAAAACACGCTTGCTGTGATTGACATAATCAACAATATTGTCTTTTTCACCGCTTTCAGTTGTACTGACAATACCCACGGGTTTATTCAGTGCAATTAGTACCAAATCATCTTCATTTCTTGGCTCGATAAGTTGTCCATTAACTTTAACAACATCACCACTAAAAACTTGATCGCCAATGGCTGCACGTTTGCCATTAATGAAGACATTACCTTGTTCAATGTAACGATCCGCATCACGTCTTGAGCAAATACCACTCTCACTAATGTATTTGTTGAGGCGTGTAGAAGATTGAATTTGCATGGTTACCCTCTGTAATCTGCATAATATGGGGTTAATAAATGAGTTAATATATCCAGCCTTGATGATTACCCCAGAAATAACAATCAATAGCAATTAATAAGCCGTACCAGCTTAATGAACCACTTTAATAAAGTTGGATATTTTAGTTAAACGGTATATGAAGCCCATTTTTTCGATATTCTATCAGAGTCAGGCCAGTTAGTTTTACCTTAATCGACTTCACCTCGTAATACCGGATACATTCCCATCATAACCATTGATAATATCAGGGGTGAGCAGAGTATAGCGCGATTAAATCAGCTAATAAGCAATCTGACCATGTAATATTCACAAAGGCATAAACCCGTTCTCAGTAAAGATTGCTATTGATTCTGGTCGCAGAAGATATAGTGCAAAAATTTCAGCGGCATGATTTAGCTGCGCCATATAATAAATAGCGTTGATATTGTACTCGTCAGGGATCACGACTGTCGCAAGCTATGGGATCTGTGCAATTTTTTTATGATAATGATGATAACCAATAAAAATATCAGCCTGCTGCGTGTTAATTAACCATTCAGACGCGAGAAAACCAGCGGGAATTGAAGTGGTTGTTTTACCATCGACGAGTTGACGTGTGCGTAAATTAATATTTTCAGCCAATAGTGGATCATCTCGACTCATTTTTTTGTATAGCTGCACGACATAATCCCCACAAGGGTCATCCTTTGGCGTTGACGTACCAATCATTAATTCTGAACTTCCGAGTAGCTGAAGCCAATTTGGAAATTGTATTGCGTGTTGAGCTGTTGTTGTGATCCCCAATTGATTGGCAATAAAAGGTTGAATTTCTTGAGCTATTCCTAGCTCAAGCATCGACATAGGATGGGATTTATCCGCGGACAAAAAGAGATCACAAGCTGCACCATGAATTATCTTTTGGCTCAGTAATCCCGCGGGGCCAAATTCACAGCTGATAGGATAATCGTAACTTTTTATAAAATTATCGATGATGGTCGATAATGCCCCACGCAAACTACCTGCTGCCATGATGTGCATTTTATTTGTTATCTTTAAATTTAACGCGGTAAAACGTCTGATACCAATTATTTACCGCTACATCAACATCAATATCCGCAAATTTCTGAGGATACAATTTTTTCGCCATCCATAATTCACCAACAGCCATCGCTTCTGGCATTGGGTAACCCCAGGCTTTGGCATATTCAGGCATTAAATAAACTCGTTTATTTTTGACTGCATCAATCACCTGCCAACGTGGATCATTGTTAATTTCATCGACCACGCTAGGGTAACGATCTTGAATAAAAATAACTTCAGGATCCCAACTAATAACTTGTTCAAGCGAAACTTGTTTATAGCCCTTAATCGTTGCAGCTGCAACGTTCATAGCGCCTGCATGTTTCATCATTAAATCTGTATATTTACCAGAACCATATGTGGTTAGCTCTGGATTCGCCATGTATGCCCTAATTCTCTTATCATCAGGGATATCCTTTAATCTTTGAGCAACTAAGTCTCTACTATCAAACGTTTCTTTAATCAGGCTATTCGCATTATCAGATTTATTAACAATATCGCCTATTAAAGCGATACCTTCTTTCAACCCTTCGTTATACGCTTGTTCTTCATCTTCTAACTCGGGGTTCAGGTTATTCTTCTCGCTACTGTTGTTATCTTTTTGCAAAGAAATAGCGACAACAGGTATTCCTACATTGGTGATTTGATCGATCATCTCTTGAGGGGCGTAGTTGGTAACAAACACAACCTGTGGCTTTAGCTGTACCAAACTTTCTAAGTTAACTGTTTTGAGATCACCTATATTGGGAAGCTCAGTCAATTTAGGCGCGAGTCTTTCGTAGTTTTTCCCTAACTGCTCTCGCCAATTGCCCATGACTCCAACAATTTTATCGGTTGCATCAAGTTGAACCAAAAGGTTAAGTGTTTGATGTTGAAGAACAGCAACTCTCTCTACCATATCATCAATAATAACTTTACGCCCAAGTTGATCCGTAAATTCACGTTCAGCCTGACAAGCGAAAGCAAGAGAGAAAACGACAAGTCCAGTTAATAATTTTTTCATCGTTGATACCATATAATTAATCTGATATATAATATTGTATATATCGACTTAATTATATGAGTCAAATCAATTCATAATCCTTAGTCGTAAAAACTGAAATTTATAAATAAAAAGCCCCCCAATAATTGATATTCCAGCTATTGGGGGGCAATTCACTATATTAAACCTCACGGAGGACACTCTCATGCCATTTCGTGAGACCTATTAATGTTTTTATTTTTTCAAATGCTGCATCAAGCGTTTACGTTTACGCAACTGAGTTGCAGTTAACTGATTTTTCTTATTCGCGTACGGGTTCTCACCCTCTTTGAATTGAATACGAATTGGTGTTCCCATCACTTTTAAAGAACGACGGAAATAGTTCATCAGATAACGTTTGTAGCTATCAGGTAAATCAGATACTTGGTTACCATGAATAACAACAATTGGTGGGTTATGACCTCCCGCATGCGCATATTTCATTTTCACACGGCGACCACGAATTAGCGGAGGCTGGTGCTCATCTTCCGCCATTTTCATAATACGTGTTAGCATTGCGGTTCCGACGCGGCGAGTTGCTGACTCATAAGCTTCTTGAACTGACTCAAATAAGTTACCAACACCACTACCATGAAGCGCTGAGATAAAATGAATACGTGCAAAATCAACGAAACCAAGACGCAATTCAAGCATATCTTTCACATGATCACGATCTTCTGGCTTCATACCATCCCATTTGTTGACCGCGATCACCAGTGAGCGACCTGCATTTAGAATGAAACCTAACAGTGACAAATCTTGATCTGAAATACCTTCACGTGCATCAATAACCAATAAGACAACGTTAGCATCTTCAATCGCTTTCAGTGTTTTGATCACTGAGAATTTTTCAACGGTTTCCGTCACTTTTCCGCGCTTGCGTACCCCTGCTGTATCAATCAGGATATATTCACGCTCATCACGTTCCATTGGGATATAAATACTATCACGTGTCGTACCCGGCATATCAAAAACAATGACACGTTCTTCACCAAGAATTCGGTTGGTCAGGGTAGATTTACCCACGTTTGGACGACCAACAATGGCTAATTTAATTGGCAATGTCGTTGGATCAAAGTCATCTTCTTCTTCGACAAATTCGTTCTCAGCTTCTTGTGCAGCCCAATAGGCCGCATTTTCTTCTTCTTCAGTCAGCTCGATCTCTTCGTCTTCAGTTTCTATGAAAGGTTTCAATGAGTGTTCGATTAACTGACTTACACCACGGCCATGGGATGCCGCAATGGAATAAATTTCACCAAGGCCTAAGGCGTAAAAATCACCGATAACGGTATTTGCATCAATCCCATCGGTCTTATTCGCGACAAGGTACGTTTTTTTCTTACGACTACGTAAGTGTTTTGCAATCCCTTCATCAGCAGGCATTAACCCTGCACGGGCATCAACCATAAACAGTACGACATCAGCCTCTTCAATGGCTTGCAGAGATTGAGCCGCCATATGTGTCTCGACGCCTTCTTCTGTACCATCGATACCACCTGTGTCGATAATAATAAATTCATGCCCTTCAATCTCAGCACGACCATATTTACGATCACGAGTCAGACCAGGAAAATCCGCTACCAGTGCATCACGGGTACGGGTTAATCGGTTAAATAACGTGGATTTTCCTACGTTTGGACGCCCAACCAGCGCTACGACGGGTATCATTATTTGATGCCTCACAACTTTAATTAACTAAAAGAATTCTAAGTTTTCAGTAAAACTGACTCAGAAAACAAAAAAACGAAACGGTTCCTATCATCAGGAACCGTTGATTTTATCGGGAAACTCGCAGCTTGTCAGAAAATTAACGCGTCAACAGATAAACTGTGCCGTTTCTTGCCTGAACCATTAGCTTATCACTCGCGACAACTGGGCGACTGTGCAGCCCTGAGCTGTTGATTTTGTTTTGTGCCACAAAACCCCCCGTGCTCATATCTAACCAGTGCAGGTAACCTTCTTTATCACCAACAACAATGTAACCATTGTACATCTCAGGTGCAGTCAAACCACGGTTAAGTAGATCTTCTTGGGTCCATAGTGTCACACCATCACTTTTACGAACGGATAACACACGGTCATGTTGGTCGACTAGATAAAGATTCTCGCCTGAAAGCACCATGTTGTTAACAGAACCTAAATCGCGTTTCCATTTGATTTGGCCTGAACGCATATCCAATGCTGCCAGTGTTCCGTTATAAGCGATAGCATAGATAATACCATCATCAATAACTGGCGTCATATCAACATCATCTAAGCGACCAATTTCTGTCGAGCTGGTCACTTGCGAAATACGTTGTTGCCAAATTAATTGACCTTGTGACAGTAATACAGCACTAACACGGCCATTATCACCACCGACAATCGCAGCGCCGTAAGCAACGCTTGGTGCTGACTCACCACGCAGAGACAGTGATGGGGTATCCATGTTTACTGTCCACTTGATTTGACCATCATTTTCATCAAGCGCTTGCAACATACCGTTGCTAGTATGAACAATCACAAAACCATTACTTACAACTGGACGTGAGAGTGCTTCGCCCGCCACTTCAACATCCCAAGCAACTGAGCCATCTTCTTTATTCAGAGCGATAACTGTTCCGCGTTCAGTTCCGATATAGATATGATCACCTGAAACCGTTAACCCACCCGATAGCAGTGCGGATAAGTTCGCAGAAAGAAAGCCTGTACGCTTAGAAAGATCAACTGACCAAATTTCTTTACCGCTGTCTAGCTCAAATGCTTTAACTAACCCTTTACGGTCAGCAGCATAAATGGAACTACCTTCCCAGACAGGCGATAACTCAGAATAAAACTGCTCAACACCATTACCCACTGATTTATCCCAAACAACTGAAGGGGTAAACTGATTTTCAACCTGAGGTAGTGGCGCCATAACGATAGAATCAGTTTCGCTGGAACAACCGGCAAGTAAAGCTGAAGCGACTAGGCCAATCAAAAGTGTTTTCCGCAACTGCATGTTAATCGTTTCCTTTCTTCTTATAAATTATACTCGTCATACTTCAAGCTGCCTCGTTGTTGACGGGCGCCCAGCCATCCGGAGTGACATTGTTATCAACGATCTCCGGAGTACTTTTGCTGGTTGCCTAAATGCAACTCGAATTCTTTAGAGTACAGATACGTTGTTCAGTTTAAGGGTAAGAAGGCTTCTGAGTGATTGCGAGCCCTCACTTTCCAGCCCTTGAGTATATGCAGCTTTTGCGCCTGCATTATCGCCTTTATGGAGTAAAGCATCTCCACGAATATCTTGTGCAGCAGCTTGCCATGATTTAGCTTTGATATTAGCTATTGAGGATAATGCCGCATCAGCATTCCCTTGTGCAAGTTGCACTCGCGCAAGACGCAAATTGATTAAATCCTGCATATCCTCTGTTTTTGCTTTCGTTAAAGCGTCAGTTAGGGCTTTCTCAGCATTTGCTAACTCACCTTTATTAACAGAGACTTGTGCAATTTCCAAGCCAATCATTGCGCTATAAACATCGTTTGTTTCTGCGGCAAATTTTTGAGCAGCTTCGATACCTTGAGCTGATCCTGAATGTAATTGAGCGCTAATATTTTCGAATTTTTGCGCACTTTCTTGCAGCACATTGGTTTTATGAGACTGCCAATAATTCCATCCCAAAATCGCACCAATACCAATTACCAACCCGACAATTAATGCAACGCCATTATCTACAAAGAAGCGTTTAACAGCATCAACTTGATCATTTTCGTTTGTATAGACTTCCACTTGTCTCTCCTTAACCTAACAGCTCAGTTAAACGCTGTGCTAATTGTTGCTGCGATAGTGTTTCTTGTTCACCAGTTCGTAAATCTTTTACACCAACTTGGTTATTTAGAATCTCATCATCGCCTAAAATCAACGCAATTTTTGCGCCGTGTTTATCTGCCCGTGCTAATTGCTTTTTAAAGTTGCCGCCACCGTGGTTAGTCATGACTCGTAAGGTTGGCAATACATCACGAACTTGTTCAGCTAATAGCAGTGCTGCTTTTTGGCTATTTTCACCAAATGACGCTAAATAGACATCCGTAACAGATTCATCAGCAGTAAAGCTCGGGTTAAGGTCTTTAACCAACAAAACCATACGTTCCATTCCCATTGCAAAACCCACAGCTGGCGTTGCACGGCCACCTAGTTGTTCTACAAGTCCATCATACCGACCACCTGCACAAACCGTTCCTTGAGAACCTAGTGCCGTTGTAACCCACTCAAACACAGTTCGGTTATAGTAATCTAGGCCACGTACTAGGCGTTGGTTAACACGATATTGAATGCCTGCAGCATCTAACAACTTACATAAACCATCAAAGTGCTCGCGAGATTCATCATCTAAGTATTCAAATAGTTCAGGTGCATCATTTAATAACGTCTGTACATCTCTATTTTTTGAATCAAGTACACGCATCGGATTGGTATACATGCGGCGTTTGCAATCCTCATCGAGCTTTTCTTTATGTTGCTCAAGGAAAGCCACTAATGCTTCACGATAACGTGCCCGCGCATCTAATGAACCAATAGAGTTTAGCTCTAGCGTGACATGCTTACTAATGCCTAATGCACGCCACCAGCGCGCAGTCATCATGATCATTTCAGCGTCAATATCAGGACCTGCAAGACCGAAAACTTCCGCACCTAACTGATGAAATTGACGATAACGGCCTTTTTGTGGGCGTTCATGACGGAACATCGGTCCGATATACCATAAACGCTGTTCCTGATTGTACAGCAGACCATGCTCAATCCCTGCACGGACACATCCGGCAGTATTTTCAGGGCGTAAAGTAAGGCTGATTTGATCTTTGTCACTTTCTTGACGGTCGATAAAAGTATACATCTCTTTTTCAACCACATCAGTCACTTCACCAATCGCTCTGCTAAATAGCGGGGTATGCTCTACAATCGGGGTACGAATTTCACTAAAGCTATAACCCTGTAAAATATTTTTGAGGACTGCTTCAATTTTCTGCCAAACTCGGGTATCTGCTGGCAGGTAATCGTTCATACCACGAACGGCTTGGATATTTTTTGCCACGTTATGTCTCTATTTTTCGGAATCGAATAAACTCGATTATAAAAGCGAAATGTCATTAGGTTCAATCAACAAACTACAATATTCCTCTTCAATCGGGAATAATTTGTTCTTTTGTACTTTGTTGCCCTGATTTTTCCTCAAAATGACTGCATTATGCAAACACTATAAAGAGCTCAAAACAAAAACTGGCTTCCAATAAGCCAGTTAATTGATAATTATATTTCTATTTGATTAATTTCTATGCGCTTACTTTCATCTAACATCGCTGCTTTTGCACGAATTTTCGCCTCAAGCTGGTCAATAATGTTGTTATTATCAAAGCGCTCTTTCTGACGAATTCCGTCCTCATAGAAACCACTTTTGGTTTTAGCACCAGCAACACCTAGTGTTGACACTTCAGCTTCACCGGGGCCATTCACAACACAGCCGATAATTGATACATCCATCGGTGTAATAATGTCTTCTAAACGCTGCTCTAAAGCATTCACTGTACCAATAACATCAAACTCTTGGCGAGAACAGGTTGGACAAGCAATAAAGTTGATACCGCGTGCACGAATACGTAATGATTTTAGAATATCAAAACCAACTTTGACTTCTTCAACCGGATCAGCAGCAAGGGAAATACGTAATGTATCGCCAATACCTTCAGATAGCAGCATGCCGAGACCAATTGCTGATTTCACAGAGCCTGAACGTGCCCCACCAGCTTCTGTAATACCAAGGTGTAATGGTTGATCAATTTTCTTCGCTAGCAAGCGGTAAGAGCCTACTGCAAGGAAAACATCAGACGCTTTTACACTGACCTTAAATTGATCGAAATTCAATCTATCTAAGATATCAACATGGCGCATCGCTGATTCAACGAGGGCTTCAGGCGTTGGCTCACCATATTTTTCTTGAATATCTTTTTCAAGTGACCCACCATTTACCCCAATGCGAATAGGGATATTATAATAGCGTGCACAATCCACAACTTGGCGAATACGTTCTTCACTACCAATATTGCCTGGGTTGATACGTAAGCAATCAACACCATATTCGGCGACTTTCAATGCGATACGATAGTCAAAATGGATATCGGCAACTAAAGGCACACTCACTCGTTGCTTAATCAGTTTGAAAGCTTCAGCTGCATCCATCGTCGGAACCGAGACACGAACGATATCAACGCCTACACGTACTAATGCTTCTATTTGACGTACGGTAGCATCCACATCTGTGGTACGCGTATTCGTCATAGACTGGACAGCAATAGGTGCACCATCGCCAACAGGTACATTGCCTACATAAATTCGAGTAGATTTACGTCTTTTAATCGGTGATTCATTATGCATTTTAATTTAACTCTCCGGACATCCCTGTGCTTTTAAACACTGTTGTGTACCATACCCATCATACTTCAAGTTAGCTATCCCTTGGCATCACTTTACTCTCCGAATCACAGACTCATACATGCTCATTGGGATATATTCCTAGCCGTCTACATGCAACTCAAATTATTTTGGGTATCTCTCATCGGTTTGATGATGACTATACACAAAAACGCAAACTGCAAACTATCACATTTCTAGTTTTAATATACAGTTTGCGTCTTCGAATTCTCTACTTTTTATGCTTCAGGTACTTTTAATTTCGCTGGACGATTAGCTTTAATAAAACGACTTAAATCAACTGCGTTTCCATTCAATTGAACGTCGACATTTGATGGCGCACCAATATTCAAGCTATAAGGCAATTTACCTTCAAGTTCTAATTTATCGCCACTATTTTTTGTGCCACTAAAGAGTATCTTATTGTTTGCATCACGAATTTCAAGCCAGCATTGTCCTTTGAAATTCAAAACCAATGTGTCATTAGTGATCGGTGCTGATGCTGCCGTTTCAGTTGACTGTGTACGATCGATTGCAGCCGTGCTGCCTGGAGCATTCGGGAGCGGCACTGTTCTTACTGGTTGTGGCTCTTCAGTTTGTGATTCTATAGGCTGTATAGATGACAACGTTAGTGCGCTATCGTCCGAGGTAGGTGCTGGATTTGAAGCCAAAGGTGCTTGATTATCACCCAAGCTGTTGGACAACTCGACTTGATTTGCAGCATCTTCTTGCTGAGATAAAATCAAATCATTTTGATTGGCCATCGTGACTAATTCATTTTTTTGTACTTGATGATCTTGCCACCACCAAACACCCACCATGGCAATCAAAGCAATGACGATCAGCCAAGTTAATTTCATCAACCAGCCTTCTCGCTTCTTGCGTTTTTTACCTAAAGAGTAACTTTGCATTGGTGTAACCGAATAAGTCGGTGTGGCCTCATCTGGCTTTAGTAATGCGCTTAATTCAGCTTCAGGAACATGAACTGTACGCGCATATAAACGCATATAGCCTCGTAAAAAAGTGGGCTCAACGCCAGCAGGTTTTATATCCTCATCGATTTCTCTTACCGTGCTAACTTTAAGGCAAAGACGTTCCGCAACTGCCTCCTGTGTTAGTCCCATACGTTCTCGCGCTTGAGATAATAGTTTTCCTACTGTGATTGGGGTTTTTTCGGTATTGTTATCGATAGTCATTTGCTGGCAACACTGTTTCCGAGTTAATGAAATATAAAGCTGAGTTTCCGTTGCTTTACTCGTGGTAATCCTAAAGTGAACTTATTTTAATCTCTTCATCTGTCAGTCATTGTAGGTGAACAGGGTCGTTTTGCCTATCGGTTAAAACGACCCAAATGATAATTAGACCAAATATTTAGACCTTATTTATAATTCAGACTGCTTTTACCTGAATAGGTTCCCCAGCCATACGTTTTTTCAGTGTCCGTTTAGTTCGGTCAATCACGTCACCAGCAAGCTGCCCACAAGCAGCATCAATATCGTCTCCACGTGTTTTACGGACGATGGTGGTAAATCCATATTCCATTAATACTTTAGAGAAACGATCAATACGACTATTTGAGCTACGGTTATAAGGTGCACCAGGGAACGGGTTCCAAGGTATCAAATTAATTTTACTTGGCGTGTCTTTTAAGCATTCCGCTAATTGGTGGGCTTGTTCAATACTGTCATTGATATGATCAAGCATGACATACTCAACAGTAACTCGGCCACTATTGGCATTCGATTTAGACAAATAACGCCTGACACTGCTCAAGAAGGTTTCAATATTATATTTTTTATTGATTGGGACTATTTCGTCACGCACATCATCAGTAGGTGCATGTAATGAAATCGCTAATGCCACATCAATCATATCGCCTAATTTATCTAATGCAGGAACTACGCCAGACGTTGATAATGTGACACGACGTTTAGATAAGCCGAAGCCAAAATCGTCAAGCATGATTTCCATGGCTGGAACCACATTATTCAGGTTGAGTAATGGTTCACCCATTCCCATCATTACAACGTTAGTGATCGGGCGGCGTCCACTCGACTTCAATGAGCCGATAATTTTTGCTGCACGCCACACTTGCCCAATAATTTCAGATACACGTAAGTTACGATTGAAGCCTTGTTGTGCGGTAGAACAGAATTTACATTCTAATGCACAGCCGACCTGAGAAGAAACACACAGGGTTGCCCTGTCATCTTCAGGAATATAAACCGTTTCAACTTGTTGGCCACCAACAGTAATCGCCCATTTTATCGTGCCATCTGAAGAACGTTGCTCTTCGGCCACCTCAGGTGCACGAATTTCAGCGACTTCCTTTAGTTTTGCTCTAAGGACTTTATTGATATCTGTCATTTGGTCGAAATCGTCATAACAGTAGTGATAAATCCATTTCATTACTTGATCAGCACGAAATGGTTTTTCACCCATTTGCGCAAAAAACTCACGCATCTGCTTACGGTTCAAATCCAGCAGGTTAACTTTTTGAGTGTTATTTTCTGGTGTGACAGAAATGGCGGAGGAAGTTGCACTTGGTGCACTTGTAGTCATGTCGGACATTTTGAGTTGCCTCGTTGTTACACTTTCGGCGAGTGCTATGAGATAGCACAACGTAAATAAGAAAACCGTAACCGATATTCTATACCTTTTATCCTAGTCATACTTCACATTCATTATTGTTGACGACGCTCATTTACACGAGTCACGGATTTATGGATGTTTCTCATGTTTGTTAATTGAGCTAACTTTTTTTGTCGTCTAACTGTTGATCTGAATGCAAATCGAATGATTTGGGTATATTGCCGTATTACGAAATAATTCTTTGTATCCCAGCATTTTTGCTAATTACCGGATAAAAATCGCCCCGTTAATAAATTAATTAACAGGGCGTCGCATTGTACAAAGTTTCCAGCAATAATGCTAATGCATTATCCCCTTCAAACTTCAATCTTTAGCGTATTAGCGTGGGCAAATTTCATCTTCCGCGAAGAAGTATGCGATTTCGCGGTTTGCTGATTCGATAGAATCTGAACCATGAACAGCGTTTTCAGTGAAGCTATCTGCATAATCGGCACGTAAAGTCCCTGCTAATGCGTTATCTGGGTTAGTTGCGCCCATCAGGTCACGGTGACGTTGAACTGCATTTTCGCCTTCCAAAACTTGCAGGATGATAGGACCTGAAGTCATGAATTCAACCAGACCTTCAAAGAAAGGACGGCCTTTGTGTTCTGCGTAGAAACCTTCTGCTTGTTCGCGAGTTAAATGCAACATTTTAGCGGCAATGATTGAGAAGCCTGCGCTTTCAAAACGGTGGTAAATAGCACCAATTGCATTTTTCTTTACTGCGTTTGGTTTGATAATCGAAAATGTACGTTGAACCGTCATAAAAATAACCTCTTTAGCGATTTCGTGACTTTTACCCTGCGTCTCAGTTTTTTCAAGTAAATCAAAACGGAAAGTATGTGTCAGTTGTTGTTTTTTATATTGTTTCTCTTCTGAAGCTTGGCCGCAGAAAATAAGGCGTTGATTATAGGGGCTACGATTACAATTTCCTACAGCCATAACAACATTTTGTTAAAGTTTTTATAGCAAAAAACATTATTTTTTTGGCTAAGTCACATTTTTAGACTATACACAAAAACAATTCGCGTGATGCCTCACCCACAAACGCTTAAATTCCACCCAAGCATTACCAAACAACACCCTTTAGTACTTCATGTTTCCTTTGACCTTGACCTTGACCTTGACCTTGACCTTGACCTTGACCTTGACCTTGACCTTGACCTTGACCTTGACCTTGACCTTGACCTTGACCTTGACCTTGACCTTGACATTTCACCTTAAATCAAATTTGAGAGATACCCTAAATAATTCGAGTTGTATCTAGGCGGCAAACGAAGATATTTTGGGGAGCATACACAAGTATGTGACCCAAGTAGCGGAGAGAAGCCAACAACGATACCGCTCGAAGTATGACGGGTATCATTTGAGTTTGAAGTGAACAACACTAACCTGCCCACCTAAATCCATGACCGAAACCTGATAACTGCCCGATTTATCCAACGTCAGTAAAATAGTGCCATTATGGCCGGTATCTTGTATCTGCTCGCCATTTAAAAACCACCACTGCTGCCCTTGCCCGCCTTGAGTGACTAAACGTACATCAAGACTGGTTTTCCCCGGTAGACGTTGCAATACTTCGCCATCACGAACGCCCGAAATCAGTAAAGGTGGCATTTCCACTTTAAGAGGAGGACATTGTGTATCCGGTTTAGGTAAACGATTTACACGCCTTTCACTTGCGGGTAACCATGATTCAACGGTAATTGGCCATAAATGGATTATTTTTTCTTTTGCACCTGCGCAATCCGCGGCAACCTGTAAGCCTTGATCATTGACCCAAATTTTCTGGCGCAATCCTAACAACGACTCCTGATCTTTCGCCATTAAGGTTGGAGGGATTGTATTATCTAAAATCCAACTTAGGCGACGTTGCCGACAATTACTATCATCTTTAGGTAGCGAAGTTCCACCCGGCCAGCAAATCACTGCCTGACTCACACTTTCTGGCTTAGTATCTTTCGGAATTGATTCATGTGATTGATATAATCTAGCCAATAATAAATTATTCACCTGACTCATAATCGGGATCGCCGTAGCGTAACCAAACTGGCCAGCAACTGGCGTTCCATCAGGTCGTCCAACCCAAACACCAATGGTATAGCGCGGATTGACCCCAATCGCCCAAGCATCGCGATAACCATAGCTGGTGCCTGTTTTCCAGGCTAAATTAACTTGCGCTGACAAGCTGCTATCAGGTACTGGACGCGCTTCTCCACCCATAATTCGCCGAACAATCCACGCCGCACCGGGCGACATCAGCTGGCGATCACGCAGGGTATCCGTCGGTCTGTAACGCAATGGAGACACTTTGCCTTGACGGGCAAACCCGCTGTAGGCAGCCACCAAATCATCCATACGCGCCGCTGTACCACCTAAAATTAATGTTAGATTTGGTTCGCTGGCTAGCGGGAAACGTAATTCGGTACCTACATTGCGTAACTGGGCGGTAAAGCGTTTGCTTCCATAAACATCAAGTAGTTGTACAACGGGTAAGTTAAGAGAACGCACCAGCGCATCACTAACACTCACGGGTCCATTGAAGCCGCTATCAAAATTTCCTGGTCGATAATCATCAAAACGTCGTGGTACATCCTGCATCAAGGATTCCGCGTGGATCAAACCATCATCCATTGCCAACGCATATAAAAAGGGTTTAAGTGTTGAACCCGGTGAACGCCAAGCTGTGATCATATCAACATGCCCAAAGCGGCTATTATCTTGGAAATCAATTGACCCAAGATAGGCTTTCACGCTCATATCCGTATGGTCAACCACTAACAGCCCCAATGATGTCTGCTTCGGCAACTGATTTTTCCAGTTGATCGCCATATCTTCGAGTTGCCGTTGTAAACCGGCATCAATCGTGGTTTCTATGATTGAGTCTTGAACATCTTTGACTAGTCTGCGTGCCAGTAAAGGTGCCGAGTTTGGGCTTTTGCGTGGTGCTAACCAAATTTGCTCTTGTTTAATATCTTCAATTTTATCAACAGGCCAAACCTGGTACTCCGCCAACCTATTGAGGACTTTATCTCGTGCAGCTTGCGCCCTTTCAGGATAACGGTCGGGCCTTAATCGGCTTGGTGCCTGCGGTAATACGGCAAACAGTGCTGCTTCACCTGAGGTCAATTTGTCTGGTGATTTGTTTAAATAGACCCAACTTGCTGCACCAATACCTTCAATCGTTCCCCCATAAGGCGCACGATTTAAATACATTTCCAGAATTTCATCTTTTGAATAATGATATTCAAGCTGTACTGTACGCCACAATTGCTTGAGTTTACCCGTTACCGTTCTATCATGCGGATCCACCAGCCGAGCCACCTGCATGGAGATAGTGCTCCCCCCTGAGATAATGCGCCCTGAGCTGACGTCCTGCCACAATGCTCTTAACAGTGAAAAGGGATTAACCCCCGGATGGCGATAAAAATGGCGATCTTCATAAGTTAATAGTGCTTCAATAAATTCAGGGGAGACTTCGCCTAACGTCACTGGATAGCGCCAAATCCCGTCTTTATCAGCAAAACGCCATAGCGGTGTGCCATCTTCAGCGACGACTGTACGCGCCATCTCAACCTGTTTAATCGGTAACGGCCAAATTTTATCGGCTAGCAAAAACAGCAGAGGCAAAAAAATCACCAAGAAGATCAACGTCAACCCAGTGCGTCGTAACCATTTTTTCATGGGGGAAAATATACTCGTTATGCTTTTAGGGACTGTTGAACTTTGCTGTTTATTTTTATTGCTCATACTGATTAAAAATAACAGCCCTAGTCACTTTTGTACTGATGACACTCGACTACCCGAGACACCGGTTGTGGATGTGCCTCGGGATAGTTTTGTGAGTCATTGACATACAACTCAAATGACTTTCGCTAAATATCGGTAAGATCTCTATTCAAGAGCTTAACCTAAAGATTAACGAACGATTTCTAATTGGCCACTTGCATTGCCGACCGCACGCCACTCAGGTACATACATAGATTCAACCTGAGGCACAGGAATACTGTACACACCTGGCGTCACTGCACGTGCGAGATAGACCAGAGTCGTTGGTTTGTATTGCTGCACTTCAACTGCGGCGACAAAACGATCATCACGGTATTCAATATGACGAATTTGTGATTGCTGCATATCATCAATTACTTCCTGCAAGTTTGGTGCTGTCTGACTGAGACTTGCGCTGCTATTCGCCAAATTTTGGTTTTCTAACTCTAACCCAGCGGGCAATAAGTCAACGACTAATGCATCAGGTACGGCTTGTGATGCATTCACTTCCAATTTGACCACCACCATTTCACCCGTTCTTAAACGATCCAGTGAAATTGGTCTACCTTGAAGGTCTAAATAAGTCCTTTTAACATCCAATACATTCGAACTGCGTGTTGGGGTGTACATTGGGTAGCCCACCACATTCAAGCGAGTATAAAGAGTATTAGTCCCTGTATTTTCAATACGATATCCTTTTTGAAGTTGTTCTTTAGTCAAGAACTCATTCACTGGCTTGTCTGAAGTCATTGGCGGTTCTTGACCATTAATCACGGCCTTCCACGGGGTTTCGGTATCATTGACATAGTAACGGCCCGCCAGATATAACGCATTGTTCTCTTGGGTTGAGAAATACTGTTGTGATACTAAATTATTTGAAAGCGTTTGCAGTTTTTGATCACGCGACTTCGGCATCAATTGATGTTCATTCAATAATGCAATAATCATCGCATCATCACGCACGACTGAACCATAATCGCCATCATAGGAGTAACGACCACGTTGTTTTTTCAGTCCATCAACAATCGCACTATCACCACGAGTTTTATCGCCCATCAGGTTTAATGCAACGCCTAATTGAACTAACGGTAAACCACTATTGGCTTCATGACTTCTTGAATACAATTGGCGTAATGCACCCAACGGCGCTTTTTGTTGCGTTGCTAGAACCAGTCCCGCATACGATTGAGCTGCAAAACGGGAAGCAGCCTGATTATCGGTATATGGATAATTGATTTGATTACCATCTTGCAGATAGCTTATTAGGCGACTATTTGCGTTGGTGATCGCATCTTGTGGTACTGCATATCCACGCTGATTAGCTCTATTGAGGAAATCTGTCGCATAGGCGGTTAACCAATATTCCTCACGACCATTACGATCCCATAATGAGAAACTACCGTCAGCACGTTGCATACTTAATAAATGTGGAATACCAATATCAATCGCTTTACGGCGATCTTCATCCGTTTGTGATTTCACACCCAGTTTAGTCAATTCAGCCTGAGAAGAGTACAGTGACGGATACAAGCCACTGACAGTCTGTTCAAGGCAACCATATGGGTAAGCAAATAGCTCACGAATATAACGAGCAATTTGTAGCGGTGGACGGCTAGTTAATAACACTTGACCTTCTAAGGTCTCAGGCAATAACCCACGTAAGTCTTCCGTGGGTAATGACCATTGTTCACCCGGTTCAACCGCAACAGCGAAAGAGACGGTTTCAGCAGGTTGTGCAGGACGAACGCCTACTTTCCAGCTATTGCTATACTCTTTCAACGACTCGCTCGGCAGATTGATACCATTGATGGTCATCGAAACTTCACCTTGGCCATAGCCATAATCTGCGCGAACTGGCAATGTGATAGTTGTGCGTTTACCTTTAACCAAAGCGAGCTCTTTGGTGGTGGTTCCCTCTAATTTCACCATTCCTGATGCTTTAAAGGTCACTGTGACATTTTGTGTATTGTCTGTGGTGTTCGTCAGATCTAAAGCAAAGTAAGACTTGTCACCGCCAGCCATAAAGCGAGGCATTGACATCTGAGTTACCAATGGTGCAGCAACAACCACTTTGCTATCGGCATGACCGAAATCTTTTTCATTCCATGCCTGAGCCATCAAACGCAATTCCCCATTAAAATCAGGAATTGGCAACGTGATTTCGCCTTCACCGTTTTTATCTAAAGTAATTGGCTGAGCTTGTTCTGCAATAATTTGTACTTCAGTGAGTGGTTTCAGACCACCGCGATCTAATGCGGCATCGTCACCATCACCACCAAAACGTAAGCTTGCGAGTTTACCTTGACCTTCGATCAAGTGGCCGTAAACATCGTACTGGTCGACACTGTAGCGCTTGCGACCAAAGAAAGCATCATAAGGATCTGGGGTTTTAAAGTCGGTAATATTCAGCACACCTGTATCAACCGCGGACATCAGCACATTGACTTTTTCAGGTAGCGGTTTACCATCTTGCGCCGTCGCTTTCACCTTGACGGTTAAGTCCTGATTTGGACGCATTTTGTTTGGAGCCGTCAATGTCAGCCCAATTTTGCGGCTTTCATCGGCTAATGGCAGGTGCAACACGCCGATTGCGCGTTTCACGGTTGCTTCTTTCGAGTCATCACCTGGGCGCACAACGACTGCTGTGATATAAAGATCATGACGTGCCCACTCTTTGTTTACAGGTACTTCAATTTCCATGCCTTTTTCAGGAACGTCGATTTCTTGCCACCATAATGGGCCACTGCTTGATTCAAGCAGAATATAACCTTTACCTGCTTTTGGTGATTCAATGCGAACTTTGGCTTTTTCGCCCGGCAAATAGGCTGGTTTGTTCAGAATCAGTTTAACTTGATCAGGGCGGACAGCACCGTTACCACCTGCATTATCTTGCCATGAGTAACCCGCCCAGAATTGGATACTAGTAACCAGTTTGTTATCTTCATTGATCACTTCGAGGCGGAATGAACCCCAATCTACTGGGAAAGCAACTTTTGCAGTGCCATCTTTTTCAATTTTGATATTTTCATTCGCCATGACCAAATCTTTCTGGTCATAATTCGATGTCCAGCCACCACTTTCTGACCAGCTCCAATAATAATCACGACGCTCATACACTAAACGTGTGGTTAAATTATCGGCGGCTAATTTATTTCCCGCGGCATCGGCTAAGACTAATTCAAACTCAGCTAATGAGTTTTCATCGACGTTATAGCGTTGTGCATAACGGTTGGTGCGGTAATCATAAATTTCTTTTTTATTAAACAGCGGACGAATACCGACCAGAGCATCAGCAGGCCAAACTGCCTGTTCTGCACGGCGAGTTATTGGACGCCCACCCGCTTCTAGTAGACTTGCTTGAGCAATCACTTTTATCGGTGAGCGCAATGATTCCCAGTTATCTTTCGGAATAGCAATAACGGTTTGACCGCTGTCATTAAGGGTCAAATCGAACTCATCAAGTTTACGTTGTAGCCCTTCTTCGTTTTCAAACCCGAATTCAAAGCCTGGTAATTTGGCAATGGCTTCGCGATCTGGCCTGATAAATACCTGACCTTGTAGCTCATTACCCGCAGCCGGTGCACCGTACAAATAACGACCTTTGATATCAAACTCAACGGATTGATCATTCAAGATTGGTTCGTCATTCGCCGTAATATCTAATGCCATACGCTCTGGCATAAAATCTTCGACGTTAAACTTGTAATAGCGCAGTGGTGAACCATCGCCTAAATCAAAGCGTAATGACCAATTTCCCGTTTCAGCGGATTTAGGGATCTCAAATTGGTATTGGTATAAGCCATCTTGACCTTCTTCAGGTTGCCACACAAAACTTCTGACAACTTGACCATCGGTTTTTAACACATCAACTTTAACGGGTTGTGCTTTTACGGGCTTACCGTCACCATCACGCAGTAAGCCATTAACTAATAGCAATTCACCCGGACGATATAAATCACGAGGACCAAATACGAAGAATTGTTTTGCGTAACCCACTGGGCCGGAAATATCGAATTCAGACAAATCAAGTGCAGGTTGTGTCAGGTCAATCATACTGGTCTGCCCGTCAAGGGTTGCCAGTAGTAATTTTCCGCCCGCGAGTTTATCTAATTTAGCGTGACCATCGCTATCAGTGGTGGCTTTATTGACCAATTGACCTTTTTCATCAAGGATACGTAACTCAACCCCTTTCAGTGCAGAGCCTTTCGCCAGTGATTGTGTAAATACATCAACTTGGTCTTGATAACTGTGCAGTGAAACACCGATATCACTGAGGGTGAATACGGTCGCAGGGAATTGGTAGCTGTAGCTTCCTGCTTTTTGCATGATGGCTAAATAAACACCATCTTGCTGTAATTCTTTGACATCTTTTAATGGCAACAGCACAGTCTGGCGGGTATTTTTATCGGGATTAAGGTCAAAACGGCCAGTATAGGTGAGTTCGACTTTATTCAGGAACTCTTCGGAATACCAATACTCGTAATTACTACGGTATTGCCACATCGCGAGAAATTGTGGCAATTTGTTTTCATCAATACGGAAGAAATTAACATCAACTTTGTCGACATTTAGCGCAATAACAGGCAAACCTTGAGCCACTTTACTTGGTAACAAAGAGCCTTTACTTGCGAAACCAACTGTTGGAATAATTTGTGCCGTTTGTACTTTTTTCTCAAAAGGTGCTGCAATCGTGCGCTCATTGACGGCTTTAATTCCCGGATTAACGGTTAAATTAAGTTCTTTTGATGGTGGTAAATGACGAAAACGCAGTTCCATTTGGTTGTCTGATAATTCCCAAGCGCCATCGAGCTTGCCTGATTTGACATCAACCAAATTTAAGAACTGGCTAAAATCTTGATTCGGCTCGAGTGGAATAGAAAAAGTGACAACCATAGCACTTGCACCATCCAATTGGAGCTCGGAGGCATCAAGGATAGTGATATCCTTGCCCGCATAGCGTTTGATCATCTCTTCTTTAGAAAGTTTCGGTGCAGATTTATTTTCAGACACGATAGGTGCCGTTTTAGTTTGATTTTCTGCTGCTGAATTTTTTTCTGCTGTAACGCTTGCGTCTTTTTTATTCATGTCGTCTGTATTATCGCAACCCGTTAGTGCAATAACTGACGCTAATGCCGCAGCAAGATAGCGTTTTTTTGTCTTTAGACCCGCCAATGAAGCCCAACTAAAATGTTGATTCATGACCGACTCTTCCTTTTATAGTTAAATATATTGAGCTGTTACTTCCAGCCAATAAGTTGGAAGCAATCAAAATTTTGATCTAATGATAGAAATAAGTAATAGTTGAAATAATTTGTATCAATCAATTATATAATTTAACAGAGTGTTCTAGATGTACCTATCAGACAAATGGAAAAAATACCTAAAACCGAGTTTATTTGGAATAGTACGAAACTCGATTGAGACATTATTGTTCAAAGTGAAAGTTTAAATAATTAGCCTTAAGCCTCACATCGCTATCCTCTCAATAATGGATAACACGCGATGCAATTAGAAGTATAACTCAGATAGCCCTAAATAATTTGAGTTGCCGCTAGACGGCAAGAGACTGAGCAACTCAAAATGATAATTTAATTACACTAAAAGTGCCAATTTGGCACTTTTAACCTTAATTTATTTATAGGTTTCAACTGAGAATATGCTGGATATACCCTAAATCGTACGAATTGCATTTAGACCATTTAAAATATTATCCAGATATACCCTAAATAATTCGAGTTGCAGCTAGGCGACAAATGAATGAGACCCTGGGAGCGTAGATAACGACGTGACTAGGGCGAATGAATGCAGTCAACAACGCTGCGGCTCGAAGTTATGACGGGTAATATATATTAGGCGTTCCGGATAGGTATAGCCTCTCTCAACCAGCTGCCGAGTTTACGTTGATAGAAGGCCTCAACATGTTCTGTGATAAAGTGGCTTACGCCCTTCTCATCTTCATTGACTAAGCAAAAATCTATTGACTCATCGTCGTTTAAATATTCACACGCCAATGTACCTGCTTCTTGGATAATTGCGTCGATATTTTCTGTGCCGGGCACAAATTCAATTGCTACCATTAAAATAGCTTCGTCAGTGTCATCGTGAGTTTCTTGTGCTGAGACTAAAAACGCGCGACGGACGACTTTATGTTGTTTAAAGCATTCCACTAATGCAGTGGTTAATGCTTCAGGTTCATTTTCAAGCACACTCAATTTTAGCGATGAACCTTCTGGTATGGTTAACTCGGTAAATTCAATATCTGTTTCTGAATTCGATAATGGATTATTTTCTGATTGCTGCGACATGCTCAAACCTCATGATGAAAGTCATCATTACTAATAATGATTATATACACTTCATACTTCAAATTGCATGGGTGTTGACAATATGCACTTCGAATTATATTGGGGCTATCATAAAAAAACAGGCACGAAAAGTCGCTCCTTTCGTGCCTGAATCGTGATTTTAATTTGTTGGCTTAGCCTGCTTTTTTCACTAGCAAATTAGCAATGGTTCTCACACCAATACCTGTTGCACCTTCAGCCCACAGGCCAACAGCTGACTTACGGTAAGTTGCAGAGCAATCGATATGTATCCAGTTTTGACGATAATTTTCGACGAAGTGGGATAAGAAGGCTGCTGCGGTGCTTGCTCCAGCAGTGTGCGACGGCGCAGCAATATTATTCAGATCTGCAAAGCTTGATGGCAATTGCTGGCGATGGAATTCAGCTAATGGCAGACGCCAGAACAATTCAAACTCATCATTTGAAGAATCCATTAATTCAGACACAAACTTGTCATCAAAGCTCAGTACTGAGTGGTAATCATTACCTACTGCTGTTTTCGCTGCACCCGTTAATGTTGCCGCATCAATAATCAGTGTAGGTTTTTCTTTGCAAGCATCAATCAAGCCATCAGCCAGAACTAAACGGCCTTCCGCATCCGTATTCATTACTTCAACTGATTTATCATTACGGTAGCGAATAATATCGCCTAATTTGAAGGCATTGCTGCTGACCATGTTATCTGCAAGGCACAGAAATAATTTAACACGTTTTTTCAGGCCACGAGTGATAGCCAGAGCCAATGAGCCAACCAGTGTCGCTGCACCGCCCATATCGGCTTTCATTGAATTCATTGATGCAGACGGCTTGATACTATAACCACCTGAATCAAACGTAATACCTTTACCGACTAAGCAGGCAAAAACTGGCGCAGTTGGATTACCAGTTGGATTATAATCAAGCGCTAAGAATGCAGGGGAACGACTTGAACCACGACCAACAGTGTGGATGCCTGTATAACCTTGTTCCGCTAAGTCATCACCTTTGATAATTCGATAGCTGATATCTTCTGCGCCAATATGGCACAGTAAATCAATCGTGCGCTTTGCAAGTTGCTCAGGGCCTAGCTCTTCTGCTGGGGCATTAATCACATCACGCACCCAATCAATCGCACGGATACGGCTTTCTAATTCTTTACGTTCTGCTTCTGGCAGGACTGGCCATTCAATGGTTCTTGCACCTTTTGGTGCTCGGAAACCTTGCCAAAACGCCCAGCTATTTTCCAAATTCCAGCCGTCACCCATCAGCGAAACATTACGGATGCCTTGGCTATCTAATTTACGTCCCGCTGTTTGAACCGCACACAGTTTGCCCGGATGTTTTAAATGAATAATGATCCCTTTATCGCCAGAGCTGATGAGTGCACCTTCTCCCCAGCAAGGTGCTGCTGGTTCAAATGAAATCATTACTGGCATAATCTGTTTTGTCATCGTTTCTCTCACTTTATCTGTGTATACAGGCAAATATAATAGAGCTTTATCAGCCAATATAAGTACCTTAACCGATAAACGGCTGGGCGGGTATCAATATATACCCCAAAATTAGGTGGCAAGTGCAGCTATCAGGGGAAAGCATAAATTAACGCAATAACTCGGATAGCGGAGTATTACCAATAACTATCATACTCTAAGTTTATGACAGATAAATCAATAGAGTCCATCACCACTACGCACATAAAACAAAACCGAACTCTATGTTTATAGATGTCCGGTTTGTCAGTCATATCAAAAACTATTCAACCTCATCCAGCCAAACCAATAAGATCGCTTCTAAAATCTTTTCGTTGGATTTTTGTGGCTCGTCATCAAACTCATCTAACTCACAAATCCATTGGTGCATATCAGTGAAACGCACCGTTTTTGGATCGACATCAGGGTACGCATCATACAGTGCTTCACCAATTTCACGGCTGTCAGTCCACCTCAGGCTCATTTTGCTATTCCCCGCATAGTAGGTTCGACTCATTAATGCTCACGAGCATGATTTATCGTATATTTAGGGATTTCTACGATCAGATCTTCGTCTGAAACCAAGGCTTGGCAGCTTAAGCGACTTTCAGGTTCTAAACCCCATGCTTTATCCAACATGTCATCTTCGAGTTCAGTGCTTTCTTCAAGAGAATCAAAACCTTCACGAACGATGCAATGGCACGTAGTACAAGCGCATGATTTTTCGCAAGCGTGCTCAAGTTCAATACCAATGCGTAATGCCGCATTTAAAATTGACTCACCTTCTTGTGCATCAACAACCGCACCTTCAGGGCATAACACGGTATGAGGTAAAAAAACTATTTTAGGCATAATTATATCTCATCCACAGATTGACCCGACAACGCCTGACGAATAGACGCATCCATCCTGCGAGCGGCAAAATCCTGTGATTGCTTATCCAGTTGTTTAATGGCACTTTCAATTGCGGTAGGGTCAGTGCCCTCTACCGCGTTAATTAACTCATTGACGGCATTATCAATCGCTGACTTTTCTTCTGGCGTCAGTAAATTGGCATCTTGCTCTAATGCGCCCGTCAAACTCTCAAGCACTCTTGCCGCTTCAACTTTTTGCTCCGCTAAGCGGCGCGCATTCAAATCATCCTGCGCGTTAGTCATTGAGTCTTTAATCATGTTTGAAATTTCATTATCGGTTAACCCATAAGAAGGCTTCACCTGAATTGATGCGACGACACCCGTAGATTTTTCCATCGCACTGACACTTAACAACCCATCAGCATCAACTTGGAACGTCACACGAATATGTGCGCCACCCGCCGCCATTGCAGGAATACCGCGTAAGGCAAAACGAGCAAGTGAACGACAATCCGACACCATTTCGCGTTCACCTTGCACAACATGAACCGACATAGCAGTCTGACCATCTTTAAATGTGGTGAACTCTTGGGCACGAGCAACTGGTATAGTGGTATTACGAGGGATCACTTTTTCAACCAATCCACCCATGGTTTCAAGGCCTAAGGATAACGGGATCACATCTAACAACAGCATGTCACTGTCTGGTTTGTTACCCACCAAAATATCAGCCTGAATCGATGCGCCTATCGCCACTACTTTATCCGGATCAATTGAGGTTAAAGGCTGTTTACCAAAGAACTCGCCGACTTTGTTTCTGACTAAGGGTACCCTTGTCGACCCACCTACCATCACAACATTTAAAATTTCGTCAGCATCAACTTGTGCATCTTTTAATGCGCGGCGACAAGCCATTAAGGTACGTTTGATGTGGCTTTGGATCAGTTGCTCAAACACCTCACGCTGAATTTCACCTTGCCATTGTGGCAGTGAGATTTGTGCCGTCTCAGCAGTACTTAACGCAATTTTAGCGTCCGTTGCTGCATTCAATAATTGGCGATTTAAACGATGGTCACCTTGGGTTGATATCCCTGCTTGCTCGGTAATCCACTGCGCTAAGACTTGGTCGAAATCATCACCGCCAAGTGCCGTATCACCGCCAGTTGCTAAGACTTCGAATACACCGCGACTTAGCCGTAATATGGATACATCAAATGTTCCTCCGCCTAAATCATAAACAGCAATGACCCCTTCTTGGCCTGAATCAAGACCATAGGCAATCGCGGCTGCAGTTGGTTCGTTTAATAGGCGTAACACATGCAAACCGGCAAGGCGGGCTGCATCTTTAGTGCCTTGGCGCTGAGCATCATCAAAATAAGCAGGCACAGTAATCACCACGCCGTCCATTTCACCACCCAGTGTTTCTTCTGCCCTATTAGCGAGCGTTTTTAATATGTCAGAAGAAACTTGAATAGGATCAACTTGTCCTGCAGCAGTTTGAATAAAAGGTAAGCCATTTTCACTCGCCGTCAGATTGTAAGGAAGCTCAGGGTAACGCTGTTGAATATCCGCTAAGGACCGTCCCACCATTCTTTTGACCGAGATGATGGTATTGACTGGATCATGCTCAGACAATCGCTTCGCCGCCCAACCAACTTGTTTATTATCGGCTTGATAATTGACGATAGAGGGTAAGAGGTAATGCCCTTCATGATCGGGTAAAACAGCGGCTTCACCACTACGTACACTCGCTATTAAAGAGTGTGTTGTACCAAGGTCAATGCCCGCTGCTAATTTACGTTGGTGCGGCGCAGCTGTCATACCCGGTTCGCTAATTTGAAGTAGTGACATCGTCGTTTCTCTTAAAAATCATCCAGTAAACGTTCTTCGAGCTGCTCAGCGTGCTGCTGTAACTTATCTAGAAAACGCAATTTACGCACAGTATCTGCCGCTTGTTCCCATTGCTCACTATCAAGTTGTGACACCATCAGCGTTGAACGTTCTCGCTGCATTTCCTTCACTCTCGCCATAAAATTGACTAACAAATCGGCTGCATTATGGCTATTCTCGATATTATCGAGTTCTTCACGTAGCTCAAGTTGCTCCATTAAAAACACAGTATCCTGCATCGTGTGTTGTTCGTTGTTAATATCGAACCCTTGGAGCAATAACATGTATTCTGCGCGTCTAAGTGGATGGCGAAGTGCTTGATAGGCTGCGTTAATATTAGCAGTTTGTTGAATTGATTGCAGTTTCTCCTGTTCAGTACAGGTTGCAAAGCGATCTGGGTGATATTGACGCTGTAGCGATTGAAAACACTGGGTCAGTTGTTTACTGTCTATCGCATAGCTCTGGGTTAATCCAAAAAGAGTAAAATAATCCATAAGTGCTTAGTTTCTCAAACAGGAATACCAATGCAATTATCGTGAAAATCATTGACTCTGACACATCATGCAAACTGATAGAGATAAAGTCTGAATTAACTCACGTAATCACGATGTTTGACCATCGTGACATGTCACAATAATTTATTTTTATCTAGCAGATTTCATGATACAGCCAGCGATTCATTCATCTGAGGCATTGTGCTCCAAAGGATGGCGCTTTTATGCTGTATATACTCAAAATAATTCAAATTGCGGCTAGGCGACAAATGAAGATAGTCGGGGGGCATAGATAAACTATGTGACTCGGCTAGCTGAGTGCCGTCAACAACGCTGTAACTTGAAGTAAGACGAGTATAAGCAACGAAATTCTTCTCACTTAACTATATCTAGAATCATTTAAAGTACAGATAAATACATTGGTTAAAATATTGACTAAAGGAAGACATTAAACGTGAAAGCTTTCACCACAACCGCATTCACTGCTGACGTTTGGGTTATTAAATTTAAAGCCTTCGTTTAATCCTTCTTTGACAAAATCCAGCTCAGTACCCTCTAAATAGATGATACTTTTACCATCAATAATCACTTTCACACCTTTGTCTTCAATCACGGTGTCTTCTTCATTGATAGTATCGGCAAATTCGAGAATATAAGCCATGCCTGAACAGCCTGATGTTCTTACGCCAAGGCGTAAACCTTCACCTTTACCACGGCTTGCTAGGAATGCTTGGATGCGTTGCGCAGCACTTTCTGTAAGAGAAATAGACATTGCGAACCTCACTTAGAAACAAACAAGGCAGATACTTTCTAACTCGTTGCATCCGCCTTAAAATCGTTATTATTATATCGGCCAATTATTGTGCCGCACTGGCTTTCTTTGAAGCACATCATGTGGCGTGCAAATCGATATTAAAGCGTTATTTTCCTTGGCGCTTGCTTTTATAATCCGCAATGGCGGCTTTAATAGCATCTTCCGCTAGGATAGAGCAGTGAATTTTTACGGGTGGCAGTTCTAACTCTTCTGCGATAGCTGTATTTTTGATGGATCCAGCTTCATCAAGGCTTTTGCCTTTCATCCACTCAGTCACTAACGAGCTTGATGCAATTGCAGAACCACAACCATAAGTTTTGAAGCGTGCATCTTCAATAATGCCGTCATCACTCACTTTGATTTGCAGTTTCATCACGTCACCACAAGCAGGTGCACCAACCATGCCACTACCGACGCTTGGGTCGCTATTGTCAAATGAACCCACGTTACGTGGATTTTCATAATGATCGATTACTTTTTCGCTATATGCCATTTTTGAACTCCTGAAACCGTCTGATTAATGGTGAGACCATTCGATGCTGTTAAGATCTACGCCGTCTTTGAACATTTCCCATAACGGTGACAGCTCACGTAAGTGACCAATTGCGCCATGAATTTGTTTGATTGCATAGTCAATTTCTTCTACTGTCGTAAAGCGACCAAACGAGAAACGGATGGAGCTATGAGCTAGCTCATCATTCATGCCGAGTGCGCGCAAAACATAAGAAGGTTCAAGGCTTGCTGATGTACATGCAGAGCCAGATGATACAGCCAAATCTTTAAGAGACATCATCAGTGATTCACCTTCAACATAGTTGAAGCTGACATTCAGAATGTGTGGAGCACCATTTTCTAAGTCACCATTGAGGTAGACTTCTTCAATATCTTTGATGCCATTCCAAAGACGCAGACGTAATTCACGCAAACGTGCAGATTCATCCGCCATCTCTTCTTTGGCAATACGGTAAGCTTCGCCCATGCCAACAATTTGGTGAACAGGTAAGGTACCCGAACGCATGCCGCGCTCATGACCACCACCATGTTGCTGAGCTTCTAGGCGAATACGTGGCTTGCGACGCACATACAGTGCGCCAATGCCCATTGGCCCATATAACTTATGTGCAGAAAAGGACATCAAATCAACTTTCAGTGCTGACAAATCGATAGGTAATTTACCGACGCTTTGAGTTGCATCGACATGGAAAACAATGTTGCGGCTACGGCACATTTCGCCAATAGCTTCAATATCTTGAACAATACCAATTTCGTTATTTACATGCATGATGGAAACAAGGATCGTATCGTCGCGTAATGCAGCTTCGAGGTCTGTTAGATTAATGAGCCCACTGCGCTCTGGGGAGAGATATGTTACCTCAAAACCTTCACGCTCAAGTTGGCGGCAAGTATCCAGAACAGCTTTATGCTCAGTTTTACAGGTGATGATATGTTTGCCTTTCTTTTGATAGAAATTAGCAGCACCTTTAATCGCTAAGTTGTCAGATTCTGTTGCACCCGAAGTTAATACGATTTCGCGAGGATCGGCATTAACCAATTCAGCGATTTGATTACGCGCAATATCAACGGCTTCTTCTGCTTGCCAACCAAAACGGTGGGAACGCGAAGCTGGGTTACCAAAAATGCCGTCCATAGTTAAACATTGCATCATTTTTTCAGCTACGCGTGGGTCAACAGGCGTTGTCGCTGAATAATCTAGATAGATAGGTAATTTCATTGCTCAGTTACTCCAAAAGACAAATTGTCTTTAATGCCTAAAGATACTGTGGTGATAACCGCTAAATAACTCGCTAAGCTCCACCATTTTATGTATCGACTACAATTTATTCATCTATTTTAGGGTCAAGCACGAACATTAATAATCGTGTCTGGGAAAAGACCATTTTGTATAGCTCTACGTTTTTCGTTGTCTTGCCTATCTGCAACAACCATCACTTCCTGATTTTTTACCAACTCATCAAGGCTGATACTACTCAGGAAATCGGTAATTCGAGTGCTGAGGTCACGCCATAAAGCATGGGTCAGACAACGATCGCCATTTTGGCAACCTTCTTTGCTGCCTTTACAACGTGTCGCATCAACAGATTCATCAACCGCAGCAATTACCTGTGCAACAAAAATTTGATCTGCATCGCGGCCTAGTAGATAACCACCACCCGGACCACGAACGCTAGAAACAAGTTCGTTTTTGCGTAAGCGAGAAAATAGTTGCTCAAGATAAGAAAGGGAAATTCCCTGACGCTCGGAAATATCAGCAAGTGGGACTGGCCCAGACTGAGAGTGTAAGGCAACATCTAACATTGCCGTTACGGCATAACGCCCTTTGGAAGTGAGTCTCATAACATATACTCCATGGTAAAATATGGGCGAATTGTGACATTCCCGACTAATTTAGTCAACTATTTACCCGACTAATTTACTCAAGTATTATTCACCGAAAAATAGATTACTTTTTCGCCCATTTTTCTACCGAAGTCAGGATGCCACGTAAAATGTGTAGCTCTTGAGTTTCAATGTGTGCGCGCGTAAATAGACGTCTTAGTTTATTCATGATCAGCCCTGGATGCGCCTTACGAATAAAGCCTGACTCATTCAAGACACTTTCAAGATGAACATAAAAACGCTCAACATCTTCCGAAGGTGGATATTCTACCTCTGATTCTTCCGATAACGCAGGCTTGTTTTGATCCATGGCTAAATAAGCCATGCGAATTTCGTAGCTCACCAATTGGACAGCCATTGCGAGGTTAAGCGAACCATACTCAGGGTTGGTCGGAATATACAAATGATATTGGCATTTTTGTAGCTCTTCATTTGTCAATCCAATGCGCTCACGACCAAAAATAATTGCGACAGGGGCTGTCTTCGCTTGTTCTATTGATTTTTCACCACATTCACGAGGTGCCACCATAGGCCAAGAAAGCGTACGTGAACGCGCGCTAGTGCCAATCACCAATTTACAGCCTTCTAAAGCTTCATCGAGCGAATTGACTATTTTAGCATTGCCTATCACGTCACTAGCACCCGCAGAAAGTGCGATGGAATGTGAGTCAGGTTGAACAAGTGGATTAACGAGGTACAGATTAGAAAGCCCCATCGTTTTCATGGCACGAGCTGTAGAGCCCATGTTGCCTGTATGCGAGGTTTCAACAAGGATAATGCGGATATTGTCTAACATGATTTATACGTTTTGATGAAAAATAATCGCAATAGTCTATCACAAAATTGATTATTGTAATGAAGATCTATATAATCCGCGCACTCAAAGTTTTCGTTCTTTAACATCCCAGTGGAAAAAGCCCATGCATCCGATGCTTAACATCGCCATACGTGCCGCACGTAAGGCCGGTAATCACATAGCCAAATGCTATGAAACGCCTGATAATGTTCAAATTACACAGAAAGGCACTAATGACTTCGTCACTAACGTTGACCGTGAATCTGAGCATCTTATTATTGACGTCATTCGTAAATCTTACCCAGACCACACAATCATCACTGAAGAAAGTGGTGAATTATTAGGTAAAGATGATGATGTTCAATGGGTAGTTGATCCACTGGATGGCACTACCAACTTCACAAAACGCCTCCCACACTTTGCTGTTTCTATCGCTGTCCGCGTCAAAGGTCGTACAGAAGTCGCTGTTGTTTATGATCCAATGCGTAACGAGTTATTTAGCTCAGTTCGCGGTCAAGGCTCACAACTGAATGGTTATCGCCTACGCGGCGCTGATGCTCGCGAGCTCAATGGTACTATCGTAGCAACAGGTTTCCCTTTCAAACAAAAACAACACTCAGTTGTGTTCATGAAAATCATGAGTAAAATGTTTGACAGCTGTGCTGATTTCCGTCGTACGGGTTCTGCTGCTCTGGATTTATGCTATGTGGCTGCAGGCCGTGTTGATGCTTACTTTGAAATTGGTTTAAAACCATGGGACTTCATGGGTGGTGAGCTGATCATGCGTGAAGCTGGTGGCATCATGACTGATTTCGTTGGTAACCATAACTATTTAGCATCAGGTAATATCGTTGCAGGTAGCCCACGTATCGTTAAAGATATTCTGACGGTTATGCGTGAAGAATTATCTGAAGCATTAAAGCGTTAATATAATATTAAGGCGTTAGGCAACTTCTAACGCCTTTTCATTTCATAAAAAACTTATAATATTTATTTCCATTCGATTTAAAATTAATAGATAATAAAAATATATCTTACCAACCAAACTGAAGATGGATGAACATAATCAATTAATGCATTTAATTATAGGCATCGTTTCCCACTCCGTACCATTATTTAATAATATCATTAAACCAATCTAAAATGATATTGTTAATATTAAAATCAAATCACCACCATAATAATCAACATGAGAAATAACATCGATAATTAATAGATGAATGACATTTACATTGAAAAAAATGAAAACAAATAAATGGTACATATTACTTTACCTATATAAATATTTCAATTCCATTAAATTCATATACCTGCATTTAGTTAAAATAAAATCAAAAAAAATACTTAATTTGATTTGAAATAAACATTAAAACTAACTAATCTCAATTAAGCTAAATAAATTTATCTTTAGCTGGGATTTTAGCTGGGATTTTAGCTGGGATTTTAGCTGGGATTTTAGCTGGGATTTTAGCTAATATATATACCACAAAAATAAATTTTATTTCGTAGTTTAATCTATGGCATTTATGGAGTTAGCTATATTTAAATACATATTTTCTTTTTTTTATTATTTATTTCTACTGTATTAAATTCGGCATTAGCCGTTACCGCTGGCGGTGGTAGCATTTCATTTAATGGTGCTATTAGTGATACTACCTGTACCATTAATGGAGGAAATAGTGCGAGCTTTACTATTTTACTCGATCCAATTAGCATCTCAGATGCAGGAACTAATGCAAATACCATTATTCAAAAGAATCAAAAACAATTTTCATTAACTTTTTCTGATTGTGCCGTTGTCCCTAGCTCAGGAGCTAATCTAAAAATTAGCTTCGCTCCTTCAAGCAACATTTCATCCTCTGGTCTTTATTTAGTTAATGATACTGTAAACGAAAATGATCCAACAAAAGCAATGAATGTTGGTTTCAGTTTATCAAAAGTTACCACACCTACAGTTGCAATCTCATTAAACTCGCCTTTTGATACAGGCCTGAGAGGAAATTTAATGGGGGGTAATAATGAAGTATTAACGCTAATTGCAAGTTATTACAAAACCAATACTGCCGATGCCAAAGCAGGTCTTTTACACTCTAATGTGATTTATACAGTCTCTTATCTCTAACCCTAAAACTAGGCTCATTTGAGCCTTTTAGGAAAAGATCATGATGAAAATATTTTTATTATTAGCCATTATTTTATTCTCAAAAAATGTGATCGCAAATGTTATTATTAACGGAACTCGTATTATTTACCCTGAACAAAGCGATAGTGTTACTATTCAATTAACCAACTATAGTACAACGCCTTCTTTAGTTCAGTCATGGATAGATAGTGGTGATAGTAATTCAATCCCTGAGGATACTGATTCCTCTTTTTATCTTTACCCGCCAATTGTTAAAATAGACGGTTTACAAGGGCAGCAATTAAAACTGAAAAATGTTGTTCAAAATCTTCCAGCTAATATTGAAAGTGTGTTTTATCTCAATATATTAGATATTCCTAAAACGTCTGAATTGACGAAAGGTAAGAATACAATACAGCTAGCACTACGTTCACGTATTAAAATTTTCTATCGCCCTAAAGGGTTAACAGAAATACCAGATAAAGCATATGAAAAAATCAGCTACCAATTAAAAGATAATTACATTTTAGTCAAAAATAATTCTCAATATTATTTTACTATTGCATCAATAACATCAGCGAATAATAAAAGTGAATCGTATATTGATGCTGAAATGATCCATCCTCTATCTTCTAAAGCACTCCCATTAAAAGAAAATTTCAAAAATCATGATTTATTAATAACCTACATTACCGACTATGGTGTTTATAAATCAAAAAGTATCAAACTTTAAAAGAAGATACATCGTGAAAAAAAAGAATTACCTGAATATCGTTCTCTTAATAATACTACATAATTATATCCAATATTCAGTATTCAGTAGCGGAAGATTTTGATATGTCCCTATTAATTGGGCAGTCAGCATTAAGAGATATTTCACGATTTCACGAAGACAGCAAAATTTCGCCAGGTAAACAACTCGTTGATATTTATGTTAATAGTATATGGCGAGGGCAATACGTAATCAATGTTAATCATGATGGTCAACACATTAATCTTGCCGTTAAAGATATCAGCAAACTGGGATTAAACCTATCTACAACTGTTACAGAGCAAGCTAAGCAGCAGCACTGGATCCCTATTGATTCATTAGTCAAGGATATACACGCTAAACTCGATATCAGTAAATTGAAGCTGAATATTTCAGTACCCCAAATTGCGATTAAACAATCTGACGTGGGTTATGTTGACCCTGAATATTGGGAGCATGGTCTTGAGGCAATTATTTTTTCATACAATACAAACTATTATCATTATAAAGAAAAGAAATATTCAAAGACAAACAATGAAAATTTTTTCGCTACGCTCAATTCAGGAATTAACTTAGGAACGTGGCAATTCCGCGATGAATCTAGCTATAATTATTCCTCACATAGTAATCAGGGCTGGAAAAATAATACTCGCTATATTTATAGGCCTTTTAGCAGTAGCAAGTCAGGGCTAACCGCGGGCGATTTCTATACTCCTGCCGCTTTATTTAACAGCATCCGCATACGAGGAGTTTCATTAGCTTCTGAAATTGGTATGCTGCCAAATTCAAGCCAAAACTTTGTGCCTGTGGTTAGAGGCATTGCACAAACTAATGCCCTAGTCAGCGTTTATCAAAATAATAATTTAGTCTTTCAAGAAAATGTCCCTCCCGGTGAATTCTTATTTAAAGATATTCAGCCTAGCGCAGGAAGTGGTGATCTCCTTGTGGTTATCCAAGAAGCTGACGGGCAAAAAGAGTCATTTACTGTTCCTTATTCCTCTATTCCAGAAATGCTTAAAGAAGGCGTTTATCGCTATAACATTTTGGCTGGGCAAGCTCAGGTCACAAATACGCATTTTCAACCCAAATTTATACAAGCGAAATCCACTACGGGTTAAGTAATCTTATTACTGTGTACGCGGGTGCTATCATAAATGATAAATATCACTCTATGATGCTCGGAAGTGGTTGGAACTTTATTTTTGGATCACTTTCGACTGATGTAACCCAAGCAAACACTGAGCTTAGTACTGGCAACCAAAGCGGTCAAAGTTATCGTATAAGCTACAGCAAATATGTCACCTCAACATCTACAAACTTAACACTTGCCACTTACCTTTACTCCTCTCGCGGTTATTATAGTTTTATTGATTCTATTTATGCACATGATAATTATCAGGCTTGGAATGAATACCAAACAAACCTTGCTAAGGTGCAAAGTGCTAATAACAATAATATTTCAAATCTACCTTTAACGACCTTTGATGCCCTACGCGGGTTTCGTGCAAAAAATATCTTTACAGTGAATCTCAATCAAAAACTAGGTAATGATCTTGGATCTATTTACATTTCAGGAACCCACCGGGACTACTGGAATACCAGCGGTTCTAGTCGAGAATACCAAATTGGTTATACCAACAATTATCGAGATATTTCATATAATGTCGCGGCTTCGCGCATCCGTAATTATAACAATAATGAAGAAGTACGCTATTATTTGAACATTAACATTCCGATATCCCTATTTGATAAACGTGTCAATATCAGTTTGGGGGGTTATTTCACGGATTCTCATTATCAACAAACTGCCGTCAGTATGAGTGGTGTAACCGGTAATGACGACCAAATCAACTATACATTGACGGGGACGAACCAGACCGGCGGAAATAATTTAGTTGGGGGCAATGTAAACTACAAACATCCCTATAGCTCAATCTCAGCATCTTATAGCGAAGCTAATAATTATCGACAAAGTGGGCTTGGTGCAAGAGGAACAATTGTTGCCACACCATCCCATCTCGCCTTCTCCGGTGAGACCGGACAAACCTACACCATAATTGATGCTCCGATGGCAAACAACATGATGGCCAATGCAAATAAAACCACATTAACTAATGAACAAGGGATCGTTCTAATCACCAATTCAGTTCCTTACAGAACCAACACCTATACATTGACGGATACCGATAAAACCACAGGTGCAGATATTGTCGGCAATATGGGCTATATAGCCCCTTATCATGGCGCGGTCAACTATATCAAATTAGAAACGGATCAGCGCCAAACCTTTATATTTAGAGCCTCTTTGATTGATCACAATAACTTACCGTTTGCTACTGAAGTCACTGACCTACGAGGTAAGAATATTGGCAATGTGGGTCAGTCAGGTGTTCTTTACATTCGTGATGAACAACTCCCCTCATCTTTGATTATCAAATTGAATATGGACGGGAAAAAAGAGTGTGTCATCAATAATCCGATTATTACTCTAGATAAAAACCGCAATTTCTGTCAATAAGGTAAATAATGATGAAAATACCCTGCGCTATTCTCATTTCATCCGTTTTATTAATGGCAAGTTACGATGTTTTCGCAGATTGTAGACCAACATCAACAGTCACCGCGCCACCGATAATTTTCAATTTATCAACTGACTTAAATAACATTTCAACTCGCGTCACTAAAGTGAGTCGAAGCCAATTTCCGGGAGACTTTACTTGTAATACTAGAGTATTAGCACCACCAAATTCCGTTGGAATTGCTTCTCCATTTAGAAGTGGAACAGCAACCATCGGGTTTAATGGTGGCAAGCAGTTTGTGTCTATTTCAGTCGTGAACTTAGAAAAAGATCGGGTCACCAATATTCCAGCGGGCTTACATCCTGCTAGCCATCTTGATACTAATTTTACGATACAGTTTGCTCTACTGAATAATAGACCTAGCTCTAACTATACCGAAATTCAAGGAGATACGACGACTATTTCACCTGTCGTTTTGGCTTCTGATACAACCTCAATGGGCATTCTTGCTTGGTTATTGAATATCGTCACCAAGTTACTGACTTTTTTATTAACTCTGCAATGGCCAATAGATGCTAACGATATCTTTTTACAGCCAATACAAATTACTTATAACCCAGTGATGACAACCTGTAATTTTTCAAATAGTGGGCTGATTGTTTCACTGCCATTAGTCAGCCTAAATGACGTCAAAACTACTAGTCAACCAGGTTATACCCCTTTCACACTGAATTTCACCTGTTCTGACCTCATCGGTGGAACACAGGCATCCCGTGATATTTCGATGTTTTTACAGAGCAATAATTTACTTGCTACAGATAATACTGTTCTCAAAAACATCCTCACTCAAGGTGCTACTGGAGTTGGTTTTCGTGTTGTAAAAGCGAGCAATATCAATAGCCCATTAATTTTGTCTAATAGTATTAGTGCTCAAAATGGTGCGACCAATATTTTCAGTATCATCCGTGGTAGCCCTTTGTCCCCTGCATTTTCGATCAATATGGGCGCCTATTATTATCCTTATGACATCAATCGTGTCACGCAAGGAAATATGTCAAGTACCGCAACTCTAGTACTTTCCTACAATTGAACAATAAGGTTACTATGCGCATCATCAAGATGATTTTAGGTGGGATTATACTCTCAGTGTTTAGCGTGTTTGCTAATGGAAGCGTTATTATTCAGGGAACACGAGTCATTTTTCCCGAAAATAAAACAATGATGGGGATCCAGATCATCAATCACATCGACCAACCTGCTTTAGTACAAAGTTGGATTGATGAAGGCGATATTAATTCAACGCCAGAAACAACCAATGCTCCGTTTATTGTCATACCCCCGATGACTAAGATTAACGCAAATGATGGGACTCAATTGCGCATTCAATTCATTGGCGTAAAATTACCCAGCGATCGCGAGTCTATCTTTTACCTTAATATGCTCGATATTTCGCCAAAACCTAAAACGAATGTGAATGCCAACTTTTTGCAGTTAGCACTACAAACGCGTATTAAACTGTTTTATCGCCCTATGGGCCTAAGCTTAACATCCGATAAAGCGCCAAATGAGGTCAAGTTTTCCCAATCAAGGCAATGGTTAATGATAGCGAACCCAACACCCTATTTTTTAACGCTTTCTAAACTTTATACTGTATATCAAAATGATAAACCCCTACTGGAAAATATCATGTTGGCTCCGTTCTCACATCAACTCGTTGAGTGCCAAGATAATATTTCTGCCAGTAGCGAGCTTATTGCCGTTTACATTAACGATACGGGAAATCACATTCGTTATAAGGCGAAATTAACACCATGAGATTTCACGAACTTGCTTCTGTTCTTGGGCGAATAAACAATGCAGGGATAGCCAATAGTGCCATCAAGTAGAACACAACACCATGTTGGCCAGGTACACGTTCATAAATAGCTCCGACAATAATGGTCATTATGGCCAGCCCACCACCTGTCGCTAAAGCAGAATAAATACCTTGTAATGGAATAATTTCATTTTCATTGCGCGAACTAATAAAACGCATAGCCGCAAGATGGCATACGGTGAATGTTCCACTATGTAATATTTGAACAATAATTAATACTGGTAATGAGGTAAATGCTCCCATTAGGCTCCAACGAATAATTCCACAAACGGCGGATAATAATAGGAGATTGCGTGGGCTCCAACGGCGGAAAAGTTTATTACTCAACATAAATACGATCACTTCAGCTACAACACCTAATGACCATAAGTTACCAATCAGAGAGTCCGAATAGCCCGCTTCTTTCCAATACAGTGAAGCAAAACCATAGTAGGCGGCATGCGCACCTTGCAGCAACGTAGCACAGACTAAAAAACGAACAATATTTTTATCCGCGATCAATTGCTTAAATGAGACTTTAGAGTCACCCGTCGATTTTAGTGCACCAGCAGGCATAATTGCAGGCTTCAGCATAGCGCCTAATAATAGGGCTAAACAACTGATGTTCAATGCAACCATAATGGATTTATGCCCAAATGCACTGGCTAAATAGCCCATTAATGAAGAACCGATAATAAAGGCAATTGAGCCCCAAACTCGTATTCTCCCGTAATCAAACGGAAATTGTTTTTGCCATGTTCCTGCTAATGAATCACCTAATGGCACCAAAGGGGCAAAAAACAAGTTAAAACCGATCATCACAAAGAATAACCAAGCCCAATGTGAACCAAATGCAAATCCAACTGCAAATATTAGCGTAAATGTAGCCAATATTCTTACTGCGGTAATCAGTTTGGAAGGATCTTTGACTATCGGTGTGATAAACATCGCACCAAGGAATCGAGCAGCTAATCCGATACCCAGCAATAAACCGATCATTTCTGCATCAATGCCTTCGCCTTTTAGCCAAATTGACCAGAAAGGTAAGAAAATACTATAAGCAAAAAAGTAGGTAAAATAGTCTATTGCTAGCCAACGTGTTGATGGGATCACCATCATTCCTCCCTTTTTTCAATGCAAAAAACCCGCTCATACAAACGTATAGAAGCGGGTTTTAGACGTTATCTCCATCATAACTTCAAGTTTATCAGCCTGATACACTTAAATTATATTGGGATACATTCATTTTACTATGCGTACACTGGGTGTTTAGCGCAAATGCTCAACACTTTTTGTTTAATGCTTTCAATGGTCGCTTCATCATTGAGGTTATCCAGAACATCACACATCCAGCCAGCCAGCTCACGAGATTCAGTTTCATTGAAACCGCGACGAGTGATTGCAGGCGTGCCAACACGAATACCAGAAGTCACGAATGGACTTTTCGGATCATTAGGAACACTGTTTTTGTTAACAGTGATGTTTGCACGACCCAGTGCCGCATCCGCTTCTTTACCTGTAATATTTTTATCAACCAGATCAATTAAAAACAGGTGGTTTTCAGTGCCATTAGAGACAACTTTATAGCCGCGTTGTTGGAAAACGTCTACCATTGCCTTCGCATTTTTGGCAACTTGTTGCTGATAAAACTTAAATTCAGGCTCCATTGCTTCTTTTAGTGCCACCGCTTTACCTGCAATCACATGCATTAAAGGGCCACCTTGAGAACCAGGGAAAACAGATGAGTTCAGTTTTTTGTACAGCTCTTCACTGCCACCTTTCGCGAGGATCAAACCACCACGCGGGCCTGCTAACGTTTTATGCGTTGTGGTTGTCACTACATGCGCATGAGGTACTGGGTTCGGATAAACACCCGCAGCGATCAGACCTGCGACGTGAGCCATATCAACGAACAGATAAGCACCGATACTGTCAGCGATTTTGCGCATTTCAGCCCAATCAACTACACCTGAATAAGCGGAGAAACCACCGATAATCATTTTCGGTTTATGTTTCAGTGCTTGCGCTTTGATATCTTCGTAATCAATTTTACCACTTTCATCGATGCCATAAGGAACGACGTTGTACAGTTTACCGGAGAAGTTAACGGGTGAGCCATGCGTTAAATGACCGCCATGCGCTAAGTTCATTCCTAACACAGTGTCGCCTGGTTCCAATAACGTCATGTATACAGCCGCATTTGCTTGTGAACCTGAATGAGGTTGGACGTTTGCATAATCTGCACCAAACAGCACTTTTGCACGATCAATGGCTAATTGCTCAACAACATCAACGTACTCGCAACCGCCATAATAGCGTTTACCTGGATAACCTTCAGCATATTTATTGGTCAGCTGAGACCCTTGAGCTTGCATAACTCGTGGACTGGTATAGTTTTCAGAAGCAATTAATTCAATATGTTCTTCTTGACGGACAACTTCTTGTTCCATTGCTTCCCACAGTTGTGGATCATAATCTGCAATATTCATTTCACGCTTTAACATTCGCTTCTCCTGCCTCAGCCATTCAAGTATGTTGATAACCACATTATCTCAATGCCACACAGTGTAAACTCTTTTCCTTCAAGGTGGTAGCCCCAAAGAAAAAATATACGCAAACGTTTGCATCTATTTTATCACCCCCAACGAACCACATGTCACCTCAATATAAAACATTCAATATTTATGCTATTAAAATATCAAACGCTGTTTTTATTGATGAATAATAACAAACCCTCTGTTAGAAAGCTTTTTTTATAATAGACCTATTTACATTGTGTGTTAAAAGCTATAAGTTGCATATAAAATGAATGTTTATAATTATCATCTTCTAATGAAATTATTTCAGGAGAGTTTGTATGCTAGATAGCCAAACTATTGCCATTGTTAAATCCACTATCCCTGCGATTGCTGCCACTGGCCCTAAATTAACTGCCCATTTTTATGACAGAATGCTTAATCAACACCCTGAATTAAAAGATATTTTCAACATGACGCATCAGAATAATGGTTCTCAACGTGAAGCATTATTTAATGCGGTTTGTGCTTATGCGATACATATCGAAACACCTGAAGCCTTAACGTCAGCGGTTGAAAAAATTGCGCAAAAACATGCTAGTTTAAATATTAAACCAGAGCACTATCCCATTGTTGGTGAAAATTTATTGGCGACTATCGATGAGCTTCTTAGCCCTGGCCAAGAAGTATTGGATGCATGGGGAAAAGCTTACGGAGTTTTAGCGGATATTTTCATTAAACGCGAAGCAGATATTTACCACCAAAATGCTGAAAAAACAGGGGGCTGGAATGGTTTACGTGAATTTCGTATTGCGGCAAAACAACGTCAAAGTGATGTGATCACTAGCTTTGAATTTGTTCCTGTTGATGGCAAGCCAGTTGCTGATTATCGTTCCGGCCAATACATCTCAATTTACATCAATGATGAGAGTCTCCTTAATCAAGAAATTCGCCAATATTCACTCACTACTGCGCCAAATGGCCACAGTTACCGTATTGCAGTGAAACGTGAAGATAACGGTGTAGTTTCTAATTATATTCATCAGAATCTGAATGAAGGCGATATCGTTCAATTAGCACCACCTTGCGGCGATTTCTTTATTAAAATCGAACGTGAAACACCAGTGACATTCATTTCCGCAGGGGTCGGCTTAACACCTATGTTAGGTATGTTAGATAACTTAACGCAGGCGGGTCATAACGCACAGATTAATTGGTTACATGCGGCAGAAAATGGTGCTGTACATGCATTTACTGATGAAGTTAACCTGCATCTCGCTCATCAACAAAATAGTCATTCCGCTGTTTGGTTTAACCAACCACAATCCGAAGATAAGTCAGGAATAGATTATCAATTCAGTGGATTGATGGATTTATCACAAGTTAAGTCGTGGTTGGTAGAGCCTGATATGCAATTCTATCTCTGCGGACCTGTGGGCTTTATGCAATACATTGCAAAGCAACTGATTAGCATGGATATATCGACTGACAATATTCATTATGAATGCTTTGGCCCACATAAAGTCTTACCGCTAAACTAAGTGAGTTTTCGCTATGATGAGGATTGAAAAACGTCACAAAATCGCCAATCGCTCCTAATCTTGTCACGCCATTAGCTATTTCGCGGTAACGATTTCGCATATTAAACACAAAACTAATCCCATTCCTGTGTTTATGCCGTTACCGCATTTTAGCTATTATTGATTAAATAGTTATTGATTAAATGGCCTCTTCATCTTGCTCGCCAGTTCGTATACGAATGACACGAGCGACATCATAAACAAAGATTTTACCGTCACCGATTTTGCCGGTTTGCGCAGTCTGCATGATAGTTTCAACACAGCTCTCAACAATATCATCGGGCACTACAATTTCAATTTTTACTTTTGGTAAAAAATCCACCATGTATTCTGCACCACGGTACAGCTCAGTGTGACCTTTTTGACGACCAAAACCTTTAACTTCGGTTACCGTCATTCCTGTGATACCCACCTCAGCGAGAGCTTCACGAACATCATCCAGTTTAAAAGGCTTTATAATTGCATCAATTTTTTTCATAAATAGTTCCTGTTATGACCAGTTTTTACGGCCAAAACCCGAGGTGATCGGATAACGACGATCTTTTCCGAAGTTACGTACCGTAATACGTGGTCCGACTGGAGCTTGACGGCGTTTATATTCGTTAATATCGACAAGACGCACAACACGATGAACGACGGCTTCATCAAAACCTTGCTCAATGAGTTGCACTACAGAATAATCTTTTTCTACATAAGCTTCTAACAGTGCATCCAAAATATCATAAGGTGGCAAACTGTCTTGGTCTAGCTGGCCTGGAGCCAATTCAGCTGAAGGCGGTCTATCAATGACACGCTGAGGGATCGCAGGCGAAACGGTGTTACGATAATTAGCTAATTGGAAGACCAATGTTTTTGGGACATCTTTTAAAACATCAAAGCCGCCAGCCATATCACCATATAACGTCGAATACCCCACCGCTGACTCACTTTTATTACTGGTTGTCAGTACTAGACGGCGACGTTTATTCGACATCGCCATCAAGATAACTGCACGACAACGAGCCTGCAAGTTCTCTTCTGTGGTATCAACTTGTGTTCCTTCAAACAAAGGTTGAAGCTGTGCCATAAAGGCATCAAACATTGGCTCAATAGACACAATATCAAATTCAACACCAAGCAGCTCTGCCTGCTCTTTCGCATCATGAATACTCATTTCAGCAGTATAGCGGAATGGCATCATGACGGCTTGTACGCGCTCTTTGCCAATTGCATCGGCGGCAATGGCTACTGTCAAACCAGAATCAATCCCACCAGACAAACCAAGTATCGCGCCATTAAAGCCATTTTTATTAATGTAGTCACGCGTCGCCATAACCAGCGCTTGGTAAACCTGTGCAATCGGCGAAAGCGCAGGTGCTCGATTTTCCATTGGTACAATGGTTAGGTCATTAAATTGGCAGCTAACGACTTGCTCATTAAAATCGACCAATTGATGGGTTATTGCGCCATTGCTGGCAAACACTTTAGATGCGCCATCAAAAATGAGCTCGTCCTGCCCTCCCACCTGATTCAAATAAATAATCGGTAATTGAGTACGCTGGCAATGTGCAACAAGTAAATCACTGCGGATATGCTGTTTGTCGCGATCGTAAGGAGAGGCATTAATTGTTAATAATAGTTCAGCTCCAGCCTGTTTAACCGCATCAACTGGCCCATTAAACCAGATGTCTTCGCAAATTAATAAGCCAATACGATAGCCTTTAAAATCGACAACACAGGTTTTATCACCCGCAGTGAAGTAGCGAGGCTCATCAAAAACACCATAATTTGGCAATTCTTGTTTAAAATAACGAACTAGCAGCTCACCTTGATAGTAAAAAGAGAGTGCATTATACCTTTTTCCCGCTTCAGACCATGGATGACCGACAATAATCGCCGTCTCGGAGCTTGCATCTTGTAAACGTTCTAATTGTGCTAAGCAACGTTGAGTAAAATCTGGACGGAAGAGTAAATCTTCAGGTGGATACCCTGTCAGAGATAACTCAGAGAACATGACAATGTCGGTCGTATTTTGTTGTTCTTCAACAACGTGTAACATACGGTCACAGTTGCCTTCAATGTCACCAACTAACCAATTTAATTGAGCGAGTGAAATATTAAGCTTACGGCTCATAAGGTACTTTTTCTCCCGGAGCATTTGTATTGATGCTTTAATTCACTCTTTGTCAGATAATTTTTAAGTCACTGACTAAATTTTGAGTGAGCTAGCGTTAAGTATTGCAAAAAGTGTAATGCAAACGAACTTTACACCATACTTAAAATAATTCGAGTTACATTTAGGCGACCCGCGACACTCTCCTGATGGCTAAGTGTGGTCACAGTGATGCAACTTCAAGTATAAAAAGTAAAACTATTCTTTAAAATCATTGGCTTCTAAGTCATGACGAGCCAGTAATTTATAAAATTCAGTTCGGTTTCTACCCGCCATACGGGCAGCTTGTGTCACATTGCCTTTCGTCATCTGTAAAAGCTTACGCAGATAGTTAATCTCAAATTGGTTACGCGCCTCAACAAAAGTGGGTAAGGCGGTATTTTCACCTTGTAGTGCTTGGGTGACCATTGTCTCACTGATAACGGGCGATGTAGTGAGTGCAACACATTGTTCGATAACGTTAACCAATTGGCGCACGTTACCCGGCCAACTTGCCGACATTAGACATTTCATTGCGTCAGTTGAAAAACTGCGAACAAACGGTTTATGTCTTATTGCGGACTCGCGCAACAGATGATTTGCCAAAATAGGAATATCTTCCGCTCTCTCATTAAGAGCTGGGATGCGTAAATTAACCACATTTAATCGGTAATAGAGATCTTCACGAAACTCATTTTTCTCCATTGCCTTAGGTAAGTTGCGGTGCGTTGCCGAAATAATACGCACATCAATATCTAAATCACGGTTACTTCCAAGGGGGCGAACTTTGCGTTCTTGCAGGACGCGCAGTAATTTAACCTGCAATGAGAGTGGCATGTCACCTATTTCATCGAGAAATAGCGTCCCGCCACTGGCAGCAAAAAATAGCCCTTCTCGACTACTTACCGCCCCCGTAAAGGCACCTTTTGCGTGACCAAATAACTCAGATTCAAGCAATTGCTCAGGCAATGCACCACAATTAATGGCAATAAAAGGTTTACGTGCTCGCGGGCTAGCTTTATGGATAGCTTGTGCAAAAACTTCTTTACCAGTACCACTTTGGCCATTAATTAACACGCTCACATCAGACTGAGCAACCATATGCGCTTGTTCTAGTAGACGGATCATCACTGGGCTGCGCGTAACAATCCCTTCACTCCACCCTTCATCACTGATTAGTGTGGAAGATAATGCTAAAGCTTCTTCAATGGCTTTATAGAGGGCATCTTTATCAACAGGCTTAGTTAAAAAGCTAAATACTCCACGTTGTGTAGCCGCTACGGCATCAGGAATAGAGCCATGAGCAGTTAAGATAATCACAGGTAAATTAGGATGCTGTTTCTGCACTTCGTCAAACAGTGCCATGCCATCCATTTCATCCATCCTCAAATCACTAATCACCAAATCTATTTTTTCTTTTTGGAGTAATTTTAGTGCTTCTGGCCCGCTTTCAGCCGTTGTGACTTTAAACCCTTCACTACTTAAGCGCATACCCAGTAATTTCAGTAGTCCTGGATCATCATCTACTAATAGTAAATTAGCTGATTTACGGGTTGCCATTACGCTCGCTCTCTGATTGATTATTGGTTGGTGAAGTATTATTTTCGACTACTGATTTTTCTTCTTTAGGCGTTTCTTTGGATTTTTTTTCATCCGCCGCATCAACCTCTTTTTCCGAATCATTAGCACTTTGTTTACGAGACGAAAGCTGCCTTTCAATATCGGTTAAGTTCTCTAATTTACGTGTCGTTGCTGTCAGTTCAAACATTAGCTTAGCATTTTCTTCTTTCATGCGATCAAGCTTATTGTCGGTATCTTGTTGTAACCGTTTAAAACGTGCATTTGCCTCAGCAAGATTGATAATTTGCACTTGTTGCTCACGCCAAAGTTGCAGTAACGGGCGAATAGCTGTCGGAAAATTGAGACTAAAAGTATTCATGCTGTCGATCATCCTACGTCGTTCAGCAATCGTTGGCTCAGATGCTCCCATCAGGATGCTCTGCTGGAAGGCGCTTGACCAATTATCCACCTGCAATTGTGACGCCTCTTCTCGCGCCTTAACAGATTCAATCCGGTCAGCGCAATCCATCATTCGCAGCCAAAAAAGTGCATTTTCCCGTGCATTTGGTTGTTCATTATCCCAAATACCATCACAAGCCGTATAGCGGAAGTCTGTCACTTTGACTTCAGGCACAACAACTTTAGCCAATGTCTCTAAAGGGGACTGACCATTTTTTGTGGCACAACCCGTTAGAATAAATGAAAAGAATAATGCGCCTATATGCACCGCTTTTTGTTTTTGGATGAATGTTATGGTTTTTTTTGTTAACCATATATATTGGTCTGGCAACACCGCGAGGCGCAACGCTGCCAAAACATCTGTAAACCTATTTGCCATTATTATTCATTCTCTGCAGTTAAAGGCAGTTCAATTCTAAAGCAGACATCTGCTAACTTGCTGGGGACGAGTGAAAGTTCTCCCCCCATTTGCTTAATACAATCCTGCGCAATACTCAGCCCCAATCCACTTCCTTTAACCGCCCCTTTTCTCACTAATGTACCTTGGTAAAAAGGCTCAAAAATCATACTTTGTTCTAGTTCGGGGATTGGTGTACCCGTATTTGCGACTTCAATAACAAGCTTATTATCTAATCTGCGACTTGAAATCCAAATATTACCTGATTCACTACCATAGTGCACCGCATTGGAGTAGATATTATCAATAACCCGCCCAAGTAACGTTGGTTCTGCGAGGCAATTATCGATTCGTAAACGAATTTCAGTTTTAATATTTTTTGCTCTTGCCGGTAAATTATGAGCCATAACAATATCTTCGACTAATTTTTGCAAGTCGACATGTTGTGCTTCTGGCGGGCTATCCGCTAATTTCCGATTGTAATCGAGAAGTTGTTCGATTAATTGCTGAAGATGCTTACTACTGTGGTCTAATATTTCTACGACTTCTTTTTGTGAAATTGTCAACGGACCCGCGACTTCATCAGCAAGTAATTCAGTCCCTTCACGCATACTCGCCAATGGCGTTTTTAATTCGTGAGAAATATGACGTAAAAATTCATGACGCTGAGATTCTAACCAAGCAAGTCGTTCACTTAGCCATATAATGCGTTGAGCAAGAGAACGTAATTCCCTGGGACCTTTAAAGCGAGTTAGATTACTCGTTAGTGTTCTTCCAGTCCCGAGTCGATTGATCATTCTTTCGATCCCTTTCACTGGACCGATAATCATACGCGTAAACAAAGCAACCAATAACACACTCAGCAAAAATAAAATTAAGCTTTGCCAACCAAACAGTTGTCCCTTATTGGCAATCGCTTTTTGTAGCTGCTCTCCACGGCTAAAAATCACCTCACGTGTTTCTTGAATCAATATATTATTATATTTAGAAAACCGGCTTAAGGCGTCTGCTACCTCTTTTGGAGGTTCGCTATTTTCACAAACTACTGTCTTTAATTCATCCAGTGCACGAGCCAGTGCTGACGTGTCGGAATCTTTAGATAAAATGGTTTTTTGCCGTTCAAACATTTGTTGATAGTCAGAAAATTGCTTTAAAAATAGACTATGTAGTGAATCATCTTTCAATACACAATATTGGCGATAGCTTCTTTCCATCTCAAGTGCGAGCCCCCCCATTGCTTCACTGCGTCGAGTATCAACGAGTGTCGTTTTATTAATTTGAGCAGCTTGGTTACTTAATTGCTCTAAGCTTTGATAGGCCTGATAAGCCAATATCAACAGTGGTAGCAATACTAACCAAAATGCCATAACAACCAATTGGCGCAGGGAGCGCGGGAACAGACGCCATTTACTCAATGCTTTCATCTCACACCTATTAAAAGTGGTTCTATGGTAGCAGAACTCATCGCATTGCGTGAACACGATTAAAATTGTTCTATTTTGATTTTAAAAAAATGAGGAGCTCGCTATTTCACAGCAATGAATGTGCCAACCTGCCTTGATAACAAATAAAGGAAAAATAGAGAACTCATGTTTAATGCTTCAACTTTGTACTTCTGGACCTTTGAGAGCTTGAATTTTTGATAGATTGAAAATTTGAGAACTTACTAGGATGCTGTTGAGGTTTTTATAAAAAGCACTCATCGGTGGTAACTCTATCATTGGTCATAATATGCTTATCAAAATATTAATGAGCTATTTTATATACCAAAAATCAATAGTCTCTAGCATTCTATAGCATGTTACCTGACAACGTCTTAATGCAGCAGAATCAAACATTACGCATTGGGTTACGATGCTCGTCTGGCAATACTGTGGTGCCTAGCTTATGACAATAGCAAACGTCTGCATGTCGAACTGGGGTATATTTCCCGAGAGAATATGAACAATTTTCGTTAATCAAAGTGGCTTAACAAAGTGTTCTTCACCACTAGATGTTGCCTGCCGACACCTTAATGCGATAAAGCGTATAGTACGCGACGCTCTTTATATTAAATTTAAATAACCAAGTAAATAAAATAAATTATTTTACTAAATAACAAACAACTATGGTAATTATTTAAAACCGATATTAAATTATTCAATATTTAATTATAACTTGTGTGTTTATTATTAATGATAAATAACAGTTAATTAATCTAAATTATATGTAATGTGTATTTTAATAACTAATATACTATTAGTTTATATAAATTCATATAAAACTATTTGTTTTAACATATGAATATCTCATGATCACATACTGATTGGAGCTTAATATGAATTGTAGTGATAAACTTATTGAGATTTTTAATTCATCATTATTCAATGTTGAATTAAAATACCATCTATCCAAGCGTGACTATATAGATTTAACGGTAAGGAGGATGAAAGTGATCTTCCAAGAAAAATTAATTCATAATGACATGTGGCTTGGACAGAATAAAGAGATTGAATTCAATGAACTATGTGAGAATATAGGCTTAATTGGTGCATTCGATCATTCGTTAGCAATATCTATATCTACTCATTTAATTTCTGGGAATGTGATATTCACACAGTCTGACCCTATTCAGATGGATCAATATCATGATGAAGTAAACAACATGCATTGTATATATTCTATGTGTTGCTCAGAAATTGCCAATGGTACTAATGTAAAAAATTTGGAAACGACGGTCACCTATGATCATAAACAAAAAAGATTATTACTCCATTCCCCAACCCCGGGTTCATGTAAGTTTTGGATAGGAAATGCACTCTATAATGCGTCCGTTGGTGTGGTATTGGCAAAACTTATCATTAATAATATTGATCATGGACCTCACTGGTTTCGTGTTCCATTACGGGATAAGGAAGATGGCGTATTATTTCCAGGTATAAGTATCGTTCCGGTAGGTCCTGAGGGAGGAATGCATGGGATACAGATGGCAGCCATTCGATTTAATCAGGTGAGTATGCCTCTTGATGCGATGTTACAACGCTATTCAAAAATATCTTCTGATGGCGTATATCATAGTGAAATGGATCCACCGCAGCGTTATATAAATTTATTTGAAACTTTTTTACAAGAAAGACTCATTCCATTATATATGCTGGCAAAATCAGCAGCCACTGCGCTTAGTATTACCTTTAAATATTCTCAAAATAGAATAATATCCTATGAGCCCAAATATAAAACATTAATTATGGAGCCTCTATTTTGCCAACGATTATACCCTGAACTATTAAAATCGACTGCGCTTATGATTATGGGAAAGATAATTGTCAGACAGTTTGTCAATTCTTGGGGGGATAAAAGTTCGTATAAAGAGTTGCAGACTCTAGCCTCTTCTGGAAAGTATATTGGGACATCGCTGGGTTTGGATATCCTTCGTCAGTGCCGCTTGATGTGCGGAGCTTTAGGATTTCATCATTATAATAAAATTATTACATTGCAAATTGATGCAGAGGCCGCATTAACTTATGCGGGTGATAATTCAGTGATGTCATACCAAATTGCAAAACATATGGTTAGAATCCATCGATTCAATGATCCTATGATTGTTCCCTCTAACCTAGCCCAACAAGTCGAAAAGAAAGTCGTCGCAAGCTGTCAAAATAATCCATTGTCACATGTTGCTGCACAAATATTATCTTACTCTTACGGATTAGATCTAATTATTCAGGAGATACAGAAAACCGGGATTCTAGACGATGAAATGTTATCAGATTTAAATAATGTATTTTCACCTTATCTATCTGAGCTCCCCAGCTCTATAAACTCAACAGTAGAAAAAATAAACCACCTGATTAGTCTTATCTCAGTGCCATCTGAATTAATAACAGCCCCAATAGTGAATACTGACTATACAAAGGAGTTCACCGCAAAGTTATATACTGAATAACATTATATTTACTTACTCTGCATACAGATTAAATAATCTATAGGAAATATACCATGAACACAACCACTTTAAATATAGAAAAATCCAATGATAAAATAAAGACACAAGAAATAAGAAGCGCCATAATGAATCACTGTAAAGAATTGGAGAAAAAATATAGTATATTAAAATACCAGAATGCATTGGGTTTTGGTATTTTATCCTTTGCCATTGGCATGGCGATTATTAGTTCATTATGTTATCTAAATGGCTATATAGCCTGGTGGGCATGTGTAATAATCAATGCTCTGTGTATTTCTGTGGCGCATGAAATAGAACATGATTTGATTCATAATTTGTATTTTAGAAAGAATCGTATAATGCATAATATAATGATGACCTTAGTATGGATTGTTCGGCCTAGTACAGCTAATCCTTGGATTAGGAGAAAAGTTCACCTTAAGCATCATCAAATATCCGGGACATATGAAGATTTAGAAGAACGATTACTTTCTAACGGCCAGCGTTGGGGATTGCTGAGGTTATGGATGATTAGTGATTTTATGGTGGCAGTTGCTGTCATAATAATTCAGGCAAAATCATGGCAAGAAAGACAGAAATTATTTAAGCAGGCGATTAAAACATTCTTTCCACTCTCATTTTTACACTCATTAATTGCATATTCATTTATTGTTTTTCATTTAATAAATGTAGTTTCCGTATTATTTGGAGTACCTGTAGCTTGGTCTGAAGTAACTTTAAAAACATTTGATTTCATAGACATATTGATGGTGATAATCATCGCTCCCAATATCCTTTGGTCATTCTGCTTACATTTTGTAAGCTCAAATATGCATTATTATGGTGATAATGAAAGTGGTAATATTATTCAGGAAACACAAGTTCTTAATCCTTGGTGGCTTTTACCATTCAACTTATTTTGTTTTAACTTTGGTAGCACCCATGCAATACATCACTTCGTAGTCAATGAGCCGTTTTATATCAGACAACTATCAGCACCATTTGCACATAAAGTCATGAAAAGAATGGGGGTAAGATTTAATGATCTTAGAGCGTTCAATCGAGCGAACCGATGGGGATAATAAATGGTTCTGTGGTTAAGCGTAAGCAAATCAGCAAAAGTTGCGCTGCCGATTTTTAGGCAGCCAACAGATAAAACTGTTCCGTAGACTTCACAAAGAAAACTAAATCTTTTAAGTAATGACCATACTTGATTGAGCGCTTTATAAAGTACAACATTTTGTTGAAAATACATTGAGCAGAATTAAGCATTTCAGCTCTATCAAGTAGACATAATTCATGAAATTACTCACCGATGGTCGCCCTTTCATAAATTATGATGTGGATACCAATATACCGATAAGCAATTTTTATACACCAAATATTCATAGCCCCTAACAGCATACACAAGTATCTGACTAGAGTAGCTAAGAGCAGCCAACAACGATATAGTTCGAAGTTTGACGGGTAATAGGTGGTGCCTCACTCAACGTGTCGCCCTGTGTTTGATAAGGCCCGAAGGCGAGTATCTATGATATTGGACGGTAGGCACCTTACTTTGGCATCATTCTTGGTTTATGTGGTATGTTCCCACCTTATTGTGGACCGACATAATAAATTGAATGAGCAACTGAGAATTATAATGCACATACCATGCCAACTTTTAAAATTATTTTTATAATATTGAAATTTAATGATTTTTATTGCACTTCAGTTTTGATCCTACTTTTTATGATTTTAAAATCCCCTTTCGCGCAGACCAATTGTCTCCATTTACAGACACCAAATACCTATAAATATTTTAACCTTACTTTTCAGTGAATTAAGTGTCTCCAATTAGCGACACAATCATGTCGTGTTTGTCGCTAATTTTAGACAGACACAAAAAAGCAAGATTTCTCGGATAGATAACGCGTCAAAAATAAAGTTTAACTTATCAATTCGGTGGTAACCGTGAATTTAGAATCACATGCCGAAACAAAAAACTCACGAAAAACGAACAATAATCATTGTTAATACATTAAGTTAAAATAACAATCATACTTGTTGGCATTATATTGAGTAGATACTCATAATTTAATCTTGAATAAATACATAATTATTTATTATTTATTATTTATTATTTATAAATTGTATTTTTAATAAAATATTTAATGGAAGGTAATATATGAATATACAATCGATTCAATTTGAAAAATCTAACGATATGCACACTGCTCGGTATGTACTAGAACAATCTCTTGGTTTTGTTTATCAAGCAGCTTTACGCGCAGCCGCAGAACTAAAACTTGCTGACCACTTCGAAAAAGAGGCAAAAACTGTTGAGCAGCTTGCTACCGAAACAAAAACTGAAGCAAGAGTACTAAAACGGATCCTACGTGTACTCGCTTCACGAAAAATTTTTAAATGCCTTGATGATTCACGTTTCATATTAACACCAGAGGCAACATTCTTACGATCTGATCACCCATACTCACTGCGCCAAGCTATTTTATGGTTAACCGATAAAACATTTTGGCTACCAAGTGGTGAATTTGCTCAATCAGCTCATGGTAATCATATGTTTGAAGAGATCTTTGGCACAACATTCTTTGAATATTGGGAAAAAAATGATCAACCTGACGGTTTCGATGAGGGACAAGCATCGTTATCAAAAATCGAAAATGAATTTATCTTACAAAGTTACCATTTCCCTGAAAATGCCATTATTGCTGATATAGCCGGTGGTTTAGGTAACCTTCTGCTAACGGTGTTACAGAGAAACCCAACACTCAATGGTATTTTATTTGACCAAGAACATGTGTTAGCGAAAAACATTCTGCACGAATTAAATGATGACTCACGATGGATAATCCAAGCTGGCTCTTTCTTTGAAGCATGCCCTGAAGCCGATATTTATCTTCTTAAGTACATCACTCATGATTGGGAGGACAGTAAACTAATTGAAATATTCAAAACGATCCGTCGTGCAATGAAGCCAACATCAAAACTATTGATATTGGATTGCATCATTCCTCTAGATAATGAGCCGCACTTTGGAAAAGAGCTCGACCTTATATGTATGAGTGTTTTTCATGATGGAGGTGAACATACTGAAGCAGAATTTAAAGATCTGTTCCTACGCGCCGATCTGAAAATTAACCGGATCATACCAACAAATAGCCATATTTCTATCATTGAGACTGTCGCTGCATAATTATAATAGCCATAAACAAAACATAGCATAGTGTGTTCATACCCGAATAAATTCGAGTTGCTTATAGGCGGCTCGAATTTTTTCGGGTATAAGCATTAAAAGCTATCTCCATCATTGTCATAACTTAAGGCTATAAAAATGATAAAAATTGCCCTTATTGATGATCACGTTGTTGTACGTTCTGGGTTTGCACAATTATTAACCCTTGAGCCCGATATTTGTATTGTTGGCCAATATGCCAGCGCTAAAGAAGCTTGGCCTCACCTTATTAGCCTTGATATTGATGTCGCTATCATGGACATTTCTATGCCAGATGAAAATGGCTTACAATTTCTGACACGATTACGTCAAAAAAAACCCGAGTTCCGCACCATCATGTTAAGTATTTATGACACGACTGCTTTTGTGCAAAGTGCATTAGATGCAGGCGCTAGCGGCTACCTAACCAAACGCTGTGGCCCAGAAGAATTAGTTCAGGCCGTACGTTCTGTCAATAAAGGCGGCTGCTATTTATGTTCTGATGCCATGCGCGTCCTGCGCCAAGCCCCTCAACAGCGACGCGCATTGGCTGAGCTCACACCAAGAGAGCATGAGGTATTTAAACTGCTGGTTGCAGGCTTCAGCGTGAAAGTCATCGCTGAACAATTAAATTTAAGCCATAAAACCGTCCATGTGCACCGAGCCAATATTCTCGGCAAATTACAATGCGAAAATACAATCGACCTTGTTCACTATGCGTTAGAACATAATTTAATCGCAAGGTAAATGCTAATGAGCAAAGGAACACGTCTTCTATTACAGTCTATCTTCCTTCTGTTCACTTATTCATTAATCTGGATTGGACTGTGGATTATTAGTTTTTATCTCAGTCATAGCGGCTTTCAAGCCACTCTTTTTTTTCCTCAAGGGCTACGCATTGCCTTAATGATTATTTTATGGCGGCGCTATTGGCCCACTATCCTTTTAAGCGAATTAATCCTCAATATTTGGCTGGCACAAGAGCAATTATTATCACAACCTATTTTGCTACTCTCTCCGTTGCTGAGTCTTGGTGTCGCCTATGTTACCCAAGATATTTGGTGGCGATATACCTTGTACTGGCAACGTTTATTACTGCTCTTAGCCGCTGTAGCCGCCAATAGCTTACTGCATGTGGCTGTTTTTGGTTGGTTATCTCAGTTTACTGCAAGTCAATTATTTCTGACTTCATTTACCGGTGGAATATTACTAACTCCTTTTGTCTATCTTATTTATGAATATTTGCATGCACAGCATTATCAAATGTTGTTTGATTACGGCGCACCAGATAAGCAACTGCGAACTTCTTTATTAATATGGTGTTTTCTTTTTTGCTTGGTTGGACTCAGTGCCCAAGTTTTCTTCACTCCAGAAATAGAACAATTAATTGTGTTGTTGGTTTTTATTCCAAATGTATTTATGGCTTACCGTTACGGTTGGCAAGGTGGTGTATTATCCGCGCTTTTAGGCAGTTTAATTATTACCTTTGCACGTCAATTTCATGGTGCTTTCACCGATTTACAAGAGTTGGAGATGTTTTTAAGCACCCAAGCGCTCATTGGTATTGGACTGGGTATTGCGATTAGTCGTCAACAACAACTCGCCCAAAACTTACAGCGTTACCGTCAACGTTTAGAAGAAGAGTTAAAAGCAAGAAGAGAACTTATGCGTCAGCTCGTCCATACAGAAGAAGATATTAAAAAAGCAATTGCTCGTGAGCTGCATGATGAGATTGGCCAAAACATTACTGCTATTCAAATACAATCAATGCTCGTTAAAAAAACGGCACCCGATTCAATGAGCCACCAAGCGGCTGAACAAATTAATATGCTCGCTCAACAAATTCATCAATCTACGCGTCAAATGCTCCGCCAACTGCGCCCCCCCGTCTTGAATGAAATGTCACTTGAAAAAGCCCTCGCACACCTGATTGACGAGTTCGCTTTTGCTGAGAATGGCATTCAATGTGAACTTTATTATGGATTGAGTCATACACCTGAGAATGAAACAGTGCTGTTTACTCTTTATCGGCTTGTACAAGAACTGCTAAACAATATCAGCAAACATGCGCGAGCGACACAGATTCAAATATCACTTGAGCAAAACGACGATCAAATACGGCTTTGCGTGAATGATAATGGTATTGGTGTTCCATTTAGTAAACGCACAAGTGGCCTTGGCTTACGTGGGATTGAAGAGCGTATCAGTGCATTAGGCGGTGATTGGACACTCACAACACAAAATGGCACTCAAATTATTGTTAACTTGCCCACACTTTAAGAGAAAACACGCAAAAACTAAGACTTATTCCTAGTCTCCTAATACCTTCTCTCATCTCTTTTGTTAAAAATTTGATTACATTTTGTCGAACGGGAGACATCAATTTGATTAGCAAAGGCAAATTCACCTTAGATAGCACCTACCATTTTTGGCGTCGAAGACTGATGCTATCGATGATAGTTGGTTATGCCACTTTTTATTTGACCCGAAAAAGTTTTAATTTCGTTATGCCCGTTATGCAAGTGGAATTGTTTTTAGACAAAAGTGATATCGGTTGGATTGCGACTGCCTTCTATTTAACCTATGGCATCTCAAAGTTTTTATCGGGTATTTTTCACGATATTACTGGCTATCGTTGGTTTATGGGTATCGGTTTAGTTATGACGGGGATACTCAACATCGTTTTTGCCTATTGTCTATCATTCCCCGCGTTATTGGTTGTTTGGACATTAAATGGTTTCTTTCAAGGCTGGGGATGGCCGCCTTGTGCACGGATCCTAACACATTGGTATTCGCGAAATGAACGCGGTTTTTGGTGGGGATTATGGAATATCTCCATTAACTTAGGCGGCATGTCTCTCCCTCTGTTAACGGCTTGGCTTGCCACCCGCTATAGCTGGCAAATAGCACTTATCGTGCCGGGTGTGATTGGGATTATCGTTGGGTTGTGGCTATGTAATCGATTGAAAGGTACACCGCAACAAGAAGGATTACCCACGGTAGGACAGTGGCGACACGATGTGTTAGAGCTACGCCAAGAGCGACTATCACCGCCACAGCCAATGTTAACTATTTTGAAAGAAACCATTTTATTTAACCGAATGATTTGGTTGCTAGGATTTTCCTACATCCTCATTTATCTGATCCGAATCGCGATAAATGATTGGGGAAACCTTTGGTTATCTGAAACACATGGTGCCAATTTACTTAGCGCCAATGCCACATTATCGCTCTTTGAGTTAGGTGGCCTACTAGGCGCATTGTGTTCAGGCTGGGGATCTGATCTGCTATTTCGCGGTCAACGAGCTCCAATGATTTTGTTATTTTCGCTAGGGCTATTTGTCTCAGTGAGTGCGTTATGGTTAATCCCCATTCATCACTATGCCTTATTAGCGGCCTGTTTCTTTAGTATTGGCTTTTTTGTTTTTGGACCACAAATGTTAATCGGTCTAGCTGCAACAGAATATTGTCATAAAAATGCAGCTGGCACGGTAACAGGCTATCTCGGTTTGTACGCTTATTTAGGCGCTGCAATTGCCGGATGGCCACTCTCTCAGGTCATAGCGCATTATGGTTGGTCAGGCATGTTTGCTTTACTGGCAAGCGCTGCGGCTCTGATGGGATTACTGCTAATGCCACTGTTAATTTCTAATGTAAGCAAACGAGAGCATTTAGCAGGCACTGTTTCACTATCCGATGATAAAACCTCATAAAAAGGACTGACAATGAAACTGAAAACCCTCTCTACCCTTGTCGCCGCTGGCTTATCTCTTGCCGCTATTTCAACTAACGCCTCAGCGGCAGGCCGCCTCGTTGTTTATTGCAGCGCGACCAATGCTATGTGTGAAACTGAAACTCAAGCTTTTGCTAAAAAGTATGATGTTAAAACAACATTTGTACGTAATGGTTCAGGCAGTACCCTTGCAAAAATTGAAGCTGAGAAACGTAACCCACAAGCCGATGTTTGGTATGGCGGTACATTAGATCCACACTCGCAAGCGGGTGAAATGGATCTATTACAACCTTACAAATCACCTAATCTAGAACAAATCATGCCACAATTCCAAGACCCAGCTAAACGCAAAGGAAACTACTCTTCTGCTGTTTATATTGGCATCTTAGGCTTTGGTGTAAACAAAGATCGCCTGAAAGAGAAAGGCTTACCTATCCCAACCTGTTGGAAAGATCTGATTAAACCGGAATACAAAGGTGAAATCCAAATCGCGGATCCACAAAGTTCCGGTACCGCTTATACCGCGTTGGCAACTTTCGACCAGTTATGGGGCACAGATCAGGCATTTGATTATTTGAAAAAGCTTAACAGTAATATTTCCCAATACACTAAGTCTGGTATCGCCCCAGCGCGTAACGCCGCTCGTGGTGAATCCGCAATTGGTATCGGTTTCCTTCATGATTACTCATTAGAAATTGAGAATGGCGCACCTCTAGAGCTTATTGCTCCTTGTGAAGGCACTGGTTATGAAATTGGTGGCATCAGTATTTTGAAGAATGCCCGTAACCTCGATAACGCGAAACTGTTTGTAGATTTCGTTCTGTCAAAAGAAGCACAGGAGCTAAGTTGGAAAGAAGGTAATTCTTACCAAATCTTAACCAATACCACCGCAGAATCATCCCCAATTTCCTTGAGGCTAAATGATCTCAATTTGATTAACTACAACATGGATAAGTATGGTGATGCTGAAGTCCGTAAAAACCTAATCAATAAATGGTTAACTGAAGTCAAAATGAGCAAGTAATGGCTCTGAGGGTGCGGTATTTATCGTCGCACCTATTTCTGACAAAAATATAATAACGATATCAACACTCGGGGGATACCATGTCTCACACCCTTACTTTGTCTGAAAAACGAGGAAGAGACACCATTTTCTTTTGGTTACTATTAGCATGGCTTGGGTTTGCCCTATTGCCATCATGGAGCTTAGATTATGGTGTGTTCGACTCAACACAAGATGAAATTTTTGCCGCTTATGGCTGGAATAGCATCAATATCAGTTGGCTTTGGTATTTATTACCTTCCATTCTATTTTTTCGCCCAATTTATGCTGCTGATCGGCACCATAAAACTCGCCACTATTTTGATGTCGCTATTGCGGCGATTACAGCTATTGCTGTTGTCATATCCGCGGCCCTTGAAGGTAAAGGTTTAGGCTATTCTGCGATTGTATTATTTATTGCCCTTGGCATGATAATGACACTTGCGCTGTCGAGACTTGAATGGTTAGGTGGTGACAAATTTGTTATTGGATCATTAATAACGGTTGTTGTGGTCATCGCACTGTTTATTGTATTTCCAAGCATTGCGATTTTTATTCCGATGTTTACGGACAATAGTGGTGAATTTGCACCCTTTGCTTTCGTTGCGATCTTGACCCAGTCCCATATTGTTCAAGTCATTATTAACTCAGTATTCCTCGCGCTTGCTGTTGGTGCTGGTTGTACCTTTTTCGGTTTGATCCTCGCTATCTATACCTCACGAATTGCCAGACGCTCGGCTATCCTTGGGCGTGTATTTTCCATTTTACCGATTGTTACCCCACCCTTTATTGTTGGTTTAGGGGTAACCCTCATGATGGGCCGTTCTGGCTATATTACTGAATTTTTAGCCACGTATGCCGGTTTAGAAAATACTAACTGGTTATATGGATTTACCGGTATTTGGCTTGCCCAAGTACTCGCCTTTACCCCAATGTCATTTATGATTTTAGATGGCGCGATGAAAACCATTCACCCATCATTGGAAGAGGCTTCTTATACCTTACGCGCTAACCGTTATCAGACTTTCTTTAACGTCTTTATGCCGTTGCTAAAACCGGCTCTTGCTAACGCATTTTTAATTGTGATCGTTCAGTCACTGGCCGATTTTAGTAACCCATTAGTGTTAGGGGGTAACTTTGATGTTATGGCGACACAAATTTATTTCTATATCACAGGCTCACAACTTGATTACCAAGCGGCAAGTACCCTTGGTGCCTCATTGTTGGTCTTCTCACTATTGGTGTTTTGTGTGCAATACATGTGGATTGGTAAGCGCTCATACGTCACAGTATCAGGTAAATCCTATCGTGGTGACGTTCAGCCACTGCCATCTTCACTGGTCGCTTTTGTAACGACATTTTTAACTATTTGGGTTGTCTTCAACGTACTGCTATACGGCAGTATATTCTACGGTAGCTTCACCGTTAACTGGGGTGTCGATTACACCTTAACGCTTGATAACTTTATCAAGCTATTTGGTCAAGGCATGAGCGATGGTGCATGGCCTTCACTACTTGATACCCTACTCTACGCAGGAATAGCCGCGCCAATTACGGCTGCATTGGGATTATTGATTGCTTATATCGTGGTGCGTCAAGAGTTCCGTGGTAAGAAAACTATCGAGTTTACAACTATGCTGTGCTTTGCTGTACCGGGTACAGTGGCTGGCGTGTCTTACATTTTAGCCTTTAACGACTCGCCATTCTATCTTACTGGGACCGCGGCAATTGTCATTATTTCGATGACCATGCGTAACGTTCCTGTCGGGATCCGCGCTGGTATCGCTGGCCTTGGACAAATCGATAAATCGCTCGATGAAGCATCATTAAGCTTGCGCGCGGGATCAATGCGAACCATTTTCCATATCTTATTACCCTTGTTACGTCCGGCGATTCTCTCTGCGCTGATATACAGCTTTGTTCGTGCAATCACCACCGTCAGTGCCATTGTGTTCTTAGTGACACCGGAAACACGCGTTGCGACTGCCTATATATTAAATCGAGTGGAAGATGGCGAGTATGGTGTGGCAATCGCCTATGGCTCGATTCTGATCGTAGTGATGTTAGCGATTATATTCTTATTTGACTATTTGATTGGCGAAGCCCGTGTTTCACGTTCCAAAGCCAAAAATGCACAGTAATCATGGAGTAACAGACATGACACAACCCAGTTTTGTTGAATTAAAAAATGTGACTAAACGCTTTGGCGACAATACGGTCATCGATGATTTAAGCCTGTCTATTCCACAAGGGAGTATGGTCACGCTATTAGGCCCTTCAGGCTGCGGGAAAACCACTGTTTTACGCTTAGTGGCAGGTCTTGAAAAACCAACTGAAGGCAGAATGTTTATTGATGGTGAGGATGTAACCGATCGCTCAATTCAACAACGTGACATCTGTATGGTATTTCAATCCTATGCCTTGTTCCCCCACATGTCTTTAGGCGATAACGTTGGCTATGGTTTGAAGATGTTAGGCTTACCTAAATCTGAAATTAAAAAACGTGTAGAAGAAGCATTAGAGTTGGTTGATTTAGCAGGGTTTAGTGACCGCTTTGTTGATCAAATTTCGGGAGGGCAACAACAGCGGGTTGCTCTCGCTCGTGCACTGATCCTTAAACCTAAAGTGCTGCTATTTGATGAGCCTCTGAGTAACTTGGACGCTAATTTACGCCGTAGCATGCGTGAGAAAATTCGTGAATTGCAGCAGCAGTTTAATATCACGTCTTTATATGTCACCCACGACCAGAGTGAAGCCTTTGCTGTCTCCGATATGGTTCTCGTGATGAATAAAGGTCTGATTATGCAGCTAGGTTCACCACAATCACTTTATCGCCAACCGGCATCTGAATTTATGGCGAGCTTTATGGGAGATGCCAATATTTTTCCAGCGACGCTAGGTGCTGACAGTGTTGATATTTTTAATTATCGTCTTCCGCGTCCAGCACATTTTACAACCAGTAACACTGAGGTGACGGTCGGTGTTCGACCAGAAGCCATTACACTTAGTCTGCAAGGTGAAGAAAGCCAGCGTTGTACTATTACTTATGTTGCCTATATGGGACCACAATATGAGGTAACAGTTGATTGGCATGGTCAATCCATGTTATTGCAAATAAATGCAACACAATTACAACCCACAATTGGCGAAATTCTCTATTTGCAAATTCATCCATATGGCATGTTTATATTGTGACTGCTCCTCGCCGTAAATTGGGCGAGGGTTTACGATATTTTTCGCTAAATAATTTGATTTATCTCTAGGTGATGAGGAAAGATAAGCAAAATATAGATATACTCAAAATAATTCAAGTTACAGCTAAGCGACAAATGAAGATAGTTGGGGGCGCATAGATAAACGATGTGACTCAGCTAGCTGAGAGCAGTCAACAGCGCTGCAACTTGAAGTATGACAAGTATAAACCATCAGGTTAGACAACGAACAACCTTCAGTAATTAACATGATACTTACTGAAGGTTATCAATAGGAATGAAATCAATTTATTGATTTTCAGCTGATAACGCAAAATGGGAAAATATATAAATTCTCCCATTTTGTCCGCAATTTCAAGCGCTCAAAATTCGTTCATTAGCACACTTGATTCGCTAGGGAAATCAATAAATAGTACTGATCATCAGAAGGATAAAAAATGTGAATTTATTCATCATTCACTTTATTAATTATTTATTAATTCAGCAACGTTATTAAATATGACTAATTTATCCAGTAATTTATTTTCGATATCTTTATTTTTTTTATCGAGATAACACATAGCAACAAATTTATCCTTCCTTACGTTCATGAGTAAATCTTCATCATTAATAAAAGCTTCAATGATTTTAGTTGACTGCATTTGAATTTTGCGTTTATCTTTAATAGGAATTTCGATAAATGCCATTATAAGTTAGTTATGGTAAGATCATACCCGTAGTTACCATAGGTAGTATAGTTCATGGAATGCCCACCCCAACCTGCAATCTTTACTTTCCCATAACCGCTCGCATAAACCCCCGCTTGGCCTTGTACTGTCAAACAATTAGGGTCAAAAGAGCCACCATTTTCCGGCATAAAGTTAATGGTGAATTTACGAGGATAGAAACCGACCGTTTCCTCTTGATGTACTGCCTTACTATCCTTTGCTATTGCTTGAATCATCACAGCTTGAGATTGAGTCACCATTAAGCAAAATAATAACGAGCCATATCCAATACCCGATAATAGATATCTATTCATCCGTTAAAAACTCAGAAATATAGTTAAAAAGTTGCATTTTTTGTTTTTAATCCATTCATAAAGTTATTGTTATCATCAGTTTCAATCGTAGCCTTAACATTCAATTCAGCTTGATTCAATTCTTTATTTGATTGATTCAATATATCAATAAGTTGATTAAGATTTTTCGCTTTAGCTGGATTATGTGGGTAAGATGAGCGAGATATATCATTCAAAAGCGTATTAGCTTTAGTTTTTTCATAATGAATATTCGCTTTTTGAATATTAATATTATCTATTATTGTATTTCCCATTACTGAATGTAGCCATCTTGGTTTACTTGATAATTCGGCGCTTTCTTTCAGTAACTGAAGGTTTTTGTTAGTGACCACTTTTATGTCGCTCTTCAGTTTACTGACATCTTTTAAATGAACAGTTTTTTCAGTTGTTTTAGCAAGTTCCCGAAGCTGTGTGGTGCTTTGTACTGCTGATGATAATGATGTGAAGTTTGTCATGTGAATTTTTCAAATTGTAAAATAAAATTAAACTCTAGGTTATCGCATTAACATTATCCAATGATAACTTTTGAATTAATTTGATTGCTCACATCTACCCACACCATATTTTTTCCTCTTCATATTCCATTCTTTTCTTAAACCATGAAAAATAAAAAATGCGTTAATTTAAAGAGTAATCAGCAAAAAAAGTGATTCATCTTGAACGCATAAATAATCTTATAGATTTTAGAATAAAATCAAACTACGCTTATGTTAAATAAATTGTTTTTTTCATTAGCTTATATATACGAAAAAAAATTCAATATATACGGAACTATCAAGCTGAGTTATATCCAACACAATCTGTATCATATCAATAAACGCTATGATTTAAATTTATGGACTAAGTTCTATATTCATAATATACGACAGCCAGCTTGAAAAATGACAAATATACTTTAGTGTTTTTTGGATAAAAATTATATATGCCTATTTATCCGGTTATCACACCGTCTAATAATTCAACATTATCTGTCAGCTCCTCTCAAAATGAACAGTCTAGTAGTAGAACATCTCGTTGCCATAGGCAACTTGTGCACAATGTGCGAACTGTTCAAACAGCATCAGATAACAAAAATATCAATATAAACATAACCAAATTTTTTTGTACATTTCTAACTTCGCATAAAAATCAATACAAGCGTGAATGGAAAAAATGGATAAAAGAGGCCCCGATAGAAGAACGAGCAGCTAGACAACAGGCTGTATCAACGCTACATCGTTGTATGCATTCTAAAGAACCAAGCCTTAACTTGAGTGGCCTTGGTTTGAGCTCTCTCCCTAACTTACCGCCACATATCACAAATTTAAATTTATCACTTAATAAATTAAAGCTCTTCCCAAACTTCCTGAAGGCTTAAAAGAATTAAATTGTTCTTATAATCGTTTGATAGAATGGCCCGAATTTCCAAATACGCTAAAGGTTTTTGATTGTTCCATGAACGATTTGGTCAATTTACCCAACCTTCCTGATGGCTTAGAAGAGTTAAATTGTTCTTGTAACGATCTGGTCAATTTATCCAATATTCCAAATAGGCTAAAAAAATTAGATTGTTATATGAATAAATTGGTACATATCCAAAATCTACCGCCTTCGCTTGAATATCTTTATGTGAGTCGTAATAGACTGACTGAAATTCCTATGCTGCCTACGAGATTGAAAATTCTTACATGCAATAATAACAATCTGCAAAGGCTGCCTGAGCTACCTGATTCAACAATAACAATAGATGCTAGCAATAATCGATTGCATGAGTTGCCAACACTTCCCTTGGAACTCGATTTACTGGAATGTTCTGGTAACAATATATCAACGCTATCTGAATCGATATCTCATCTATGCCGACCTAATGGGAGAATAAATTTGAGTGGTAACCCATTATCAGAGAGAACGATACAGAATATTTATACGATGATTAATGAAGTTAGTTATTCGGGGCCGATTATCCTTTTTTCTACGACACCGCTACTTGAACCGGAATCTTCTATACGACCTCTTAGTAAGAGTGTCGCTGATTGGTTTTCCACTCAACGTAAAAAGGAAATTACTGCCAAATTTTCAGCAATTGCCCGTGAAGAAAATGCAGAGGCCTTTAGCGCCTTTCTTGATCGACTACGAGACACGAGTAGTGCTAAAAAAGACCCCATGTTTAGACAACATATTGTGCAATGGCTGACGCGATTATCGACATCCCCAGATCTGCGAAAAGCCACATTTGCAGTCGCTATAGGCGCTACCGAAATCTGTGAGGACAGAGTCGCTTTGACGTGGAATGATATGCAAAAAGTTGAATTAGTTCATAATATTGAAAACGGTCAATATGACAATGGACTACCTGAGCTGATCACTACAGGGCGCGAAATGTTTCGTCTAGAACAGCTTGAAAAGATTGCTAGAGAAAAAGCGGCTACAGTTGACACTCTTGATGAAATTGAAGTCTATTTAGGTTTTCAAACCCAGTTACGTACTCCGCTTGAGTTGCCCCATACCACGAAAGAAATGCGTTTTTTCGACGTTTCAGGTATCACAAAATCTGACCTAAATGCAGCAGAAATCAGGGTCAAAACAGCGGAAAACCAACAGTTTCCCGAGTGGTTTGCACAATGGTCACCATGGCAAAAATTATTGGAGCGTACTGAACCCATGTTATGGGAAAGAGCCTATGATAAAAAAATGGACATCTATGAAAATGAGTATCAGAACTGCATTAATACTGAGCTCAATGCTAGTGGATTACTTGGTGATATTGATGCAGAGCGGACCGTCGGAATAAAAATTATGCGCGAGATAGACAACGAGATTTTTATCTCGCTAGCTTATGATGCTTTAGCAAACAAAAAACAAACGTCACTATTCAATCAGTATTGGAATTTGTAATATGCTTTGTTGAAATTAAATTGACATAACGATAAATAACATTGCTATCAATATTAATCTTATTTTTAATACTCTCTACATTAAAATAAAGAAAAATATTAACCTTGATGATTACTTATTACTGTGGCTAATATTTATTGGCCACGATGATGACTTGTATATTAACCTCATGGATTGATAGCCCCTGAGAACATGAGTCTCTTATAATGATTAATTAAAAAACCCAACATTTATTGAATTAATTCTTTATCTAAAAAAAGACACATCGTTATTAATATATAAAAAAACAATTAAATTTAACATATTGAATAATAATTTTAAAGAAAGTCAATGCTATTATATATTTATATTATAATCGTAAGATTCTTTAATTTTTATTTAATGGCTTAATAATAAGCTTTATAAAAATATTTTATTCACAAGGTTGATATCTAAATAATTCTAGTGGTATGTGGCTGACAAGCGAAAATAACTATGAAGCATAGTTAAGCTGAGTATCATCACTATCCCTGTAATTAGAGATATGACATGTATATCAGCAGTTTTTCAGATAGAGATCATATATGCCTAATTATTCTAATATTTCTCCTTATCTTAGTTCGAACTCCCCTGTTAATTTGCTTCAAAACAACGGACCTAATGCTGAAGCATCTAATAATCGGGAACCATTCGCTCAAAATATCTCGAGTGTAAAAACAGTAACCGACGAACAAGTGAACAAACCTAATATGGCTAGCTCATCTTTAGAACGAGACAAGAAATCCCAAGAATTATCTAAACAAGAATATCATAATGCATGGCTTAAATGGGAAAAACAGGCGCCGTCAACTTCCCCTAACGAAATTGCAGATAGAAAGCTTGCGGTAAAAAAACTTTGTGATTGTTTATATCACCGTAATACAAATCTTAATTTAAAGGGGTTGGAATTAAGCTCTTTACCCATATTACCCCCAAATATCACAAGATTAAATGTGTCATATACCCCCTTAAAAACATTACCTCCGCTACCTAACACACTGAAGATACTAAAATGTATTTCTAGCAAGCTAGAAAGCTTACCTGAGCTTCCTCCTCACTTGGAAGAGCTTCTTTGTGATAATAGTGCACTAATAAACCTCCCCAAGCTTCCACTTGGGCTGATTATGTTATCTTGTGATAATAACCCGTTACAAAGCTTACCCAAGCTTCCTTCTACACTTCAGGGACTCTCTTGTGAAGATGTAGACCTGCTCAGCTTGCCCGATCTTCCTTCAGAGTTAATATCACTTTATTGTGACCATAATCGTCTAGCCAGTTTACCGGAACTTCCTGTTAATCTTAAAGCACTCTCTTGCAATGATAATTATTTGGTTGATTTGCCAGAACTTCCTCCTGATCTAGAAACTCTTGATTGCACAAGTAACTATTTGGTCAGATTACCCTCATTCCCTCTTTCGCTAAGATATATTACTGCTTGCAATAATTTACTCGTAGAATTCCCAGAAGTTCCCCCATCACTGGTACATATAAATTTCGATACAAATAGACTAAGGCAGCTTCCTGCGTCTTTTACTCGTTTATCAAGTATGGAAATCAATATAGACAATAATCCCCTATCTGACCAAACTATTAATATGTTAATAGGAATGCGGCTTTCGCCTACTCATCGAAATTTGAACGTACAATTCTCGATGTCCTATCAGCCTGAACCAGAGCCTGAACGTTGCGTAAGACCTCTTACTGAAAGTGTGCCAGATTGGTTTTCCCCTGAGCGCAAACAAGACGTTATTTCCCAATTTTCCGCGATTAATTGCGAGGAAAATTCGGGGGTCTTCAGCGATTTTATTGATCGCTTAAAAGTGATCCGTAGTGCACAAAACGCCCCATTATTTAAAAAACAAATTGCACAATGGTTGATGCGATTAGCAAATTCAGCTGAATTGCGCAAAGCCACATTTGCCATTGCACTGGATGCAACCGAAAGCTGTGATGATCGTATTGCATTGACGTGGAATAACATGCAACAAATGGAATTAATTCACCATATTGAAAACGGTCAATATGACAACAAGTTACCTAAGCTTGTGGCCGCAGGTCGCGAAATGTTCCGGCTAGAGCAACTTGAACATATTGCTAGAGAAAAAGTCACTGCAGCGGGTCTTGTTGATGAAATTGAAGTTTATCTTGGTTTTCAAACTCAACTACGTGCCCCTCTTGAATTAACAACAGCGACAAAAAAAATGTATTTTTTCGACGTCTCAGGTATCACAGAGGATGATCTGAAAGTAGCCGAATTAAGGGTCAAAAGCGCAGAAAATCATCAATTCCCTGAATGGTTAGCACAGTGGTCACCGTGGCAAAAATTACTTGAACGTACTGAATCTACATTATGGAAAAAAGCCTATGATAAAAAAATAGAAATTTATGACAATGCGTATCAAAACCGTATTAACACTGAACTTGAGGTCTATGGCTTGACCAATGATGCCGATGCAGAACGAGCTATTGGGCAAAAAATTATGCAGGATATAGATAAAACTATTTTTGAATCTCTAACTCATAGTGCCCTTGCAAATAAAAGGCAGGCATCACTTTTAAACAAAAAGTGGGATATCTAAATTACTTAGTTTGAATTATCTATAATTTATTCCGTCTTTTGTGGAGCTAAAGGTATGCCTAGAATTTTCAATGTTACCCATCACCATGATCCAATATCTTCTACCCGTGTTAATCAAAACGTACAGGCGAATCACCAATCGTCTAATCAACGTCAGTCGCTTGCACAAAATGTGCAAGTTGTTAAAACAGCGTCAAACCATAACAACATAAAAGCCAATTTGGGTAAGATACCGTCCAACACCCAAAATAATAACAGTCAATATTACCGTGCATGGGAAGAATGGCTAGAAAACAGTCCTGATTGGACGAAATATGCTAGAAGACAAGCAGTATCAAGACTACGTGATTGCTTGAATTCTCGAAATCCGCACCTTACGCTAAGTGGACTTTATTTGGATTCTTTACCTACCCTTCCACCTCATATCACAAAATTGGATGTGTCATATAATCTACTGAATGAACTTCCTGAACTGCCTATTAGCCTCGAAGAATTAATGTGTTCTAAAAACAACTTGGTTAAATTGCCTGACCTTCCTAATGGACTCAATACGTTAAACTGTTCTAGGAACGACTTGAAAACATTACCTACGCTTCCCAATAAACTCAAGATGTTAAATTGTTCTAATAATAGCTTGGAAAGTATCCCCGAACTTCCAGATGGTCTGGAAGAGTTGAATTATTCTCGAAATAATTTGGCTAATGTTAACTATTTATCCAAACTTCCTGAAGGGCTAAAAAAACTAAACTGTTCACGGAACGGCTCAGATTATATCCCCAAACTACCAAATAGCTTGCAGGAATTAAATTGTTCTTATAACCGTTTGGTCAACTTACTCACACTGCCTGACAGAATGAAAAAGTTAAATTGTTCTCATAACGTGTTGGAAAACCTGCCTGAAGCACCAGAGGAATTAACCGAATTAAATTGCTCTTATAATAGATTAATAAATATACAAAAACTTCCCAATCAGATACGAATATTAAATTGTTCTTATAACCGCTTATTAAACATATCCAAGTTTCCTGATAGACTGAAGACCTTGAATTGTTCAGAGAACGATCTAGTAAGTTTGCCTAGACTACCTTCTGAACTTACAGAACTTCGTGCTATTTCCAATAGGTTGATGGAACTCCCTGAACTACCAACTACATTGAAATTGCTAGATTGCGAATATAATCATTTGCACCGACTCCCCAACTTGCCATCTTCAGTCACAAAAATTGGTACTAGTCATAATCAGCTGACAGAACTCCCTGAACTTCCAGTTGGTATTGACATGCTACTCGCTACTCATAACCAAATAACCCGATTACCGGAATCCATTGCTCAGCAAGCTAACCCCAATGGAATAATAGATATCTCTAATAACCCACTATCCGAACAAACAATCCGATCGCTTCAAACGATATTGAATGAAGCTAACTATCATGGCCCATTAATCCATTTTTCGATAGTATTAAGCAGAATGCCTGAGAATGCTTTACGTCCTCTTTTTGAGAGTGCGGTTGATTGGTTTTCTTCTGAAAGCAAGCAGGAAATTATCGCTAAATTCTCAGCGATCGCTAACGAAGAAAACGCAGGAACACTAAGCGCCTTTATTGATAAATTAAAAGAAACGTGCAGTGCCAAAAAAGATCCTAAATTTAAGGAAGTTGTTGCTCAGTGGCTGCTTCGATTAGCCGACTCACCTAAACTCCGTGAAGTTTCTTTTGTTATCGCTCTAGGAGCAACTGAAAGCTGTGAAGACAGAGTTGCATTGACGTGGAATGATATGCAAAAAGCTGAATTAATTCATAATGTTAAATACGGTCAATATGACGAGAAATTGCCTGAATTTGTGAACGTAGGTCGTGAAATGTTCCGCCTAGAGCAACTTGAATATATCGCTAGAGAGAAGGTTGCGACACTACATTTTATTGATGAAATTGAAGTCTATCTTGGTTTCCAAACCCAACTACGCACTCCTCTTGAATTAACAACAACGACAAAAGAAATGCGTTTTTTCGACGTCTCAAATATCACAGAAGATGACCTGAATGTAGCCGAGTTAAGGGTTAAAACCGCAGAAAATCAGCAGTTTTCTGAATGGCTAGCACAATGGTCACCGTGGCAGAAATTACTGGAACGTACTGAACCAGTATTATGGAAACAAGCCTATGATAAAAAAATAGATATCTATGAAAACCAGTATCAGGATCGCATTAACGCCGAACTCCATGAAAATGGTTTAATGGGTGACGTTGATGCTGAACGAGCACTTGGTATAAAAATAATGCACGATATCGATAAGGCTATTTTCATACCATTGACCTGGGATGCTTTAGCAAACAAAAAACTGGAGCCACTATTGAACAAACAATGGAATATATAATATGATTATTTTTCCATGAAGATGAAAGAACGATAATTGAAATAGTCATCAAAACTCACATTATTATTACTCACTCATAAAAGCTAAGATTTAACTGATATTTTCAAAAGTGGCTAATCTACATTAGCCACTTTATGTCAATTTAACTTAGCATCCTCACATGTTATAAAAAATTTATCACTTCAAACACTCAACATTCACTCGTTTTATTTTAATAATTTATTCATACCAACAAGTTAAATCTGATAAGGCAGTTTGCCATTTAAAATGTGATTTATTATGAATTCACAAGTAAACCTATGGATTTTAAAATTAAAATAAAATAGATTAAAAGCCTTCACACCTCGATTGATTCAAAATATGTATAAGACACTAGAAGCTATTTACCTAAAATTTAAGATAATTAAACCATGTTTCAAAACCATCACAAACTACCTGATCGGCATCTGGATGATCGAGCAATTTCATTGAATACAATTAACCTCATTATTATGGAAACATAAATATGTCTAGAAATCTAAGTACAACAGGATTTAAATGACATTCACTGGATTAGATGCATTATTCCTATTTGAAAAAATAAAAACTTAATTTATACACATGATATTTAAATTATAATCACCGGTAAAAGAAATGAACATGATAAATTATATTAGAGCTTATGCATTCCACAATGTGAGTAGTGCCGTAAAATTGGCTGAAAAAACAAAATCTAAACAACATATTTCATTTGCAAAAAATATCTTACATATTAAAAACTCAGCTGCAATATCATTAAATCAAAAATACGATAAATTTCAGAATTTGAATAAACGATTAAATGCGATTACATCTATAAATTTTTCTCCTGATGACTCTCAGCATTTTGATTACTACAAGTCTGTCCATATGGAAGAATTTATTACCCATTCTGGGGAAAGCCAATTCAGAAATCTTGGCTATGTCAGCAACTTTATGGGGACAAATAATCCAGGCTTAGTCATTCATGGTAATCGTAAAGGTAATATCTATATTTATAATGGATTAGAGAGAAACAGTGATATACATAATAATAAATTTTTGGGTCAATTTATGTCACTACCTGATTTTATTGATTTTTTGATTAAAAAACACCATTTAAATGAGCTAAAAACTAACAAAAAACCTCTTCACTTTATTTCCTGTTATTCTGGAAAAGCTCAAAATGACCAAAAACAGTCCATGGCACAAAATCTCGCCAATATACTTGAACGATCTATCATTTCCTATGGTGGTCATGAGACTCTGTGCGGTATCGAACAAGATCATGTACTACAAGAAATGCTTGATAATGTTGGATTTATTGCAACAAATCAAGATGGGAAAGCTGTTAAAGCAAAAACACAATTTTTAATACCTGAATCAAAAGCACCCAAAACCTTATCAACTAAAACACGCTAAATAGATAAAACCATATCCCCATTTTTACTAGACTAGTGACCTCAGCCATTTGCTCTGCAGATGGCATTTTTACAGATCATCATTACAACCTTATCAGAATACATAATGTTAGAATTATTTATTATATAAATTTTAAAATAACCAGTCATGCCCATGTATTAAAGCAAATAATGAGAAAATCGTGACATGTCACATGTTTATTCTTTTATTAGCAATCCCAATTATACCGATATATTATCTCATATATCCAAAATAACTCGCGATACATTCTAGGCAGTTAACGAAGCGACTCTTAGAAAGGAAAGTCTGAGGAATATAGATAATCTATGCGACTTAGGTGGCTCAGAGTAGTCAACAACCATACAATTTGAAGTCTAAGCGGTACAGAGTGTCAATAGATTAGCGCTGAAGGATTTAAATCTCTCAGCGCTTAGCAAGATTTTCTTATCTAGAGAATACTTAACCTAACTGCTTGCGAGCATTACGGAAAATACGCATCCATGGGCTATCTTCCCCCCAGTTCTCTGGGTGCCATGAGTTACTCACCGTACGGAACACTCGCTCAGGATGTGGCATCATAATCGTTGCTCGCCCATCTGTTGAGGTTACGGCTGTAATTCCATTCACTGATCCATTCGGGTTAGCTGGATATTGCTCCGTCACCTGACCATAGTTATTCACAAAACGCAATGCCACCAGCGAACTGCTTTCTAACTGCTGGATATGCACAGGGTTACGAGCTTCAACTAAACCTTCTCCGTGCGAAACAGCGATAGGCATACGTGAACCAGCCATATTCTGTAACAGCAATGATGGGCTATTCGCAACTTCAACCAAACTAAAACGAGCTTCAAAACGTTCTGAACGGTTACGAACAAAGCGAGGCCACAGATCAGCGCCTGGGATCAGCTCATACAAATTAGACATCATCTGGCAACCATTACATACGCCAAGTGACAGTGTATCTTGGCGCTCAAAGAATGTCGCAAATTCATCACGCACTTGAGAATTAAACAGAATAGATTTCGCCCAACCTTCCCCTGCCCCCAGCACATCACCATAAGAGAAGCCACCACAAGCAACCAATGTTTGAAAGCCTGCTAAGGATAAGTTACCCGCCAGTAAATCACTCATATGAACATCGATAGCATCAAAGCCTGCACGGTCAAATGCTGCTGCCATTTCAACATGTGAGTTAACACCTTGCTCACGTAGAACAGCAACTTTAGGACGAACACCCGATAAAATATAAGGAGCTGCAACATCTTCTTCGATATCAAATGTTAGCTCAGTGTTTAGGCCCGGATCTTTGCTATCAAGTTTGGCTTTATGCTCTTGATCTGCGCAATCTTCATTATCACGCAAACGCTGCATTTGCCATGTTGTCTCTGCCCACCATTGACGTAAGGTACTACGAGACTCTTGGTAAGCCACTGTATCACGACTATTAATCACCACAGCATCGTCTTGCGTTGCCGTCCCTAAATAATGTAAGCACTCACCCAAGCCGACTTCTGCGAAGCACGCCTCTACATATTCTCTGTCTTCTGCTTTAACTTGAATAACCGCCCCCAGCTCTTCATTAAATAGAGCGGCTAAGATATCGTCATCAAACTCACTAATATCAACATTGATACCGCAATGACCTGCAAATGCCATTTCAGCTAAAGTGACAAATAATCCACCATCAGAACGGTCATGGTAAGCTAACAATTTTTGCTCAGACAATAATTTCTGGATTGCAGTGAAGAAGCCAGCCAGAAGTTGTGGATCACAAACATCTGGTGCTTTATTACCTAATTGACGATAAACCTGGGCAAGCGCCGAGCCACCAAGTGCGTTATGGCCTTGACCAAGGTCAATCAACATCAATGCTGAATCCACATTAGTTTTTAATTCAGGTGTTACGGTTAAGCGAACATCTTCTACACGACCAAATGCAGTAATCACTAAAGATAAAGGCGATGTCATTTCGCGATCTTCGCCATTTTCTTGCCAACGTGTTTTCATTGACATTGAATCTTTACCGACAGGGATCGTTAAACCTAGTGCGGGACATAACTCTTCACCCACTGCTTTAACCGCTTGGTATAAACCAGCATCCTCGCCCGGATGACCCGCCGCTGACATCCAGTTAGCAGAGAGTTTCACGCGCTTAAGATCTTGTACATACGCACAAGCCATATTGGTCAAGGCTTCACCAACCGCCATTCGTGATGATGCCGCGAAGTCCAGTAGCGCAATCGGTGTTCTTTCACCAATCGACATCGCTTCCCCATAATAGCTATCAAGACTTGCTGTGGTCACTGCGCAGTCCGCAACAGGGATCTGCCATGGCCCGACCATTTGATCACGAGCAACCATTCCTGTTACAGTACGGTCGCCAATGGTGATTAAGAAGGTTTTTTCGGCAACTGCTGGCAGATGCAGAACGCGTTTTACTGCTTCGTTTAAGCTGATTGATGTTCTATCGAATGCATCAGGCTGAGCTTTCAGTGTGCTCACATCACGCAGCATTTTCGGGGTTTTACCTAAAAGTACATCTAACGGCATATCAATAGGCTTATTATTGAAATGTGCGTCATTTAATTGCAGTTCACGTTTCTCAGTTGCTTCGCCAATCACAGCAAAAGGCGCGCGCTCACGCTCACAAATTGCTGTGAATAATGGTAATTGTTCAGGAGCAACCGCCATTACATAGCGTTCTTGAGATTCATTACACCAAACTTCTAATGGACTCATTTCTGGTTCATCATTGAGAATTTTACGCAATTCAAAACAACCGCCGCGCCCACCATCACTCACCAGTTCAGGCATGGCATTCGATAAGCCACCTGCGCCAACATCGTGAATAAATATAATTGGGTTATCATCACCTAGCTGCCAACATTTATCGATAACTTCTTGACAACGTCGTTCCATTTCTGGGTTATCACGTTGTACTGAAGCAAAATCCAAATCAGCATCAGATTGCCCTGAAGCCATTGATGATGCAGCACCACCACCAAGACCGATATTCATTGAAGGGCCACCCAGCACAATCAATTTTGCGCCGACTGGAATTTCACCTTTTTGAACGTGATCCGCTCGAATATTACCAATACCACCCGCTAACATAATCGGCTTATGGTAACCACGTAGCTCTTCGCCATTATGACTGTTCACTCGCTCTTCATAAGTGCGGAAGTAACCTAACAGTGCAGGACGGCCAAATTCATTGTTAAATGCCGCACCACCTAAAGGGCCATCAAGCATGATATCTAATGCTGAAACAATGCGTTCTGGTTTACCGAAATCTACTTCCCACGGTTGTTCAAAGCCTGGAATACGTAAATTTGAAACAGAAAAACCAACTAATCCTGCTTTAGGTTTTGCGCCACGACCTGTTGCGCCTTCATCGCGGATTTCACCACCGGAACCTGTTGCAGCGCCTGGCCAAGGTGAAATTGCTGTTGGGTGGTTATGTGTTTCAACCTTCATTAAAATATGCGTATCTTCTTGATGGTAGCGGTAAGTACGATCTTCTGGTTGAGGGAAAAAACGCCCAACAGAAGAACCTTCCATCACTGCCGCATTATCTTTATAAGCAGATAAAACATAATCAGGCGTCGTTTCGAAGGTATTTTTAATCATTTTAAACAGCGATTTTGGCTGTTCTTCACCATCAATAATCCAATCAGCATTAAAAATTTTATGGCGGCAATGTTCTGAGTTTGCCTGTGCGAACATATATAACTCAATATCCGTTAGATTACGTTTCAATTTTGTAAAGGCAGACAACAGATAATCAATTTCGTCATCGGCAAGCGCTAACCCCATCTCTGTATTCGCATTTTCGAGTGCGACACGACCATTAGTGATAATATCAATCACCTTCATTGGTGCGGGTTGGTGATGTACAAAAAGTGCTTGTGCTTGTTCAAAGGCGCTAAAAATGGTTTCCATCATACGATCATGTAACAATGCGGTGATATCTTGCCATTGTTCTTCAGATAAAAATTCCGCTTGTACGTAGTAAGCAATACCGCGCTCGATTCTCTCAACTTGAGATAAACCACAGTTATGTGCGATATCTGTCGCTTTGGAAGACCAAGGAGAGATAGTTCCAGGGCGTGGGGTCACTAAAATAAGTTTACCGAAAGGCTCATGCTCTGGGAGAGAAGGACCGTATTTTAGCAAACTACGCAATTTGCCTTGCTCGCTGTCACTCAATAGCGCTGATAGCTCAGCGAAGTGCATATATTCAGCATAGATATCCGTAACAGGGAGCTGTTTTTCTGCGAACAGCGCCAGAAGGCGGGTAATACGAAATGCTGATAGAGCAGGTGAACCACGCAAAATTTCCATAGTCTTAAATTCTCTCTTTTAAACGCCAGCCCTGATCATTAAAGCAGGGGAACCGGAGCACATTATAAAGCAATGCGCATCAATACGAAACCGTTTGCGTGAGTATAAATAAAGCAAACCGTTAAATATTATTAGGCATGAAAAAACACAATATTGGTTGCACTGATCATAATTGTTGAGCAAAATGTCCAAACACTGGAAATATAACCATTACTTATACACAAAAAATAATTCATAAACGCATTTAAGCGACCAGTGAAAGTATCCGATAAGAGCAGGAAACACTGTGATTCGGGCCTATTAGTGTCGTCAATCAGCATGTTTATTGAAGTATGGCAGACACAATTTTTTTTATTACAATACCGGACTACGCACGAGACTCTTTTTTGAATAACATAAAGGTTAACTATTTAATCATTGTGATTATTGCGCTTTTAGGCGCTATGATTATTGGACTCAACATCCGCTGGCCCAATACGCAGGATAATCAACTCAATCAAATCATCTCTCGAGGTGAGTTGCGAGTCAGTGCGGTTAGCTCGCCACTCATTTATCTAGACGAGCAAAAAAATCTGCAGGGTTTTGATTATCAACTCGTGCAAAGTTTCGCCGATTACCTTGGCATTAAACTTATCGTTACAATTAGACCTACTGTCGAATTACTCTTCAACGACATTGAAAACGAAAAGGCTGATATTGGTGTTGCAGGACTGCTTTATAACAAAGACAGACTGCAAACAATGAAAACAGGCCCTAGTTACCTTAATGTCACACAACAATTAGTCTACCGTAAAGGTTCTGTTCGCCCGAAAAACTTTGAGGAGTTAAAGGATAGGCTTGTTGTCATGGCGGGATCTGCACATGTTAGTACACTTAAATCACTGACGGATAAATACCCTGAACTGGCTTGGGAAGAAACGACTGAATTTACCGCCAACCAATTATTAGAAATGGTTGGTGAAGGGCTAATTGACTATACTCTAGAAGATTCTATCTCGGTGGCATTACAACAGCGTATCCATCCAGAAATTGCAGTGGGATTCGATTTAGTCGATGATCACGCGGTAACTTGGTATATGAAGCGCCTTAACGATGATAGCCTCAATGCCGCCCTGCTTGATTTTTTCAATGTCAGCAATGAAACCGATCTCTTAGCAAGACTTGATGAAAAATATTTTAGTCATGTTGAGTCATTCGATTATTTCGATACCATGTCCTTCATTAAAGCTATTAATAATAAGCTTCCAAGCTATCAACCTCTATTTGAAAAATATGCTACAGCGCTTGATTGGAAGCTATTAGCCTCCATCGCTTGGCAAGAATCACATTGGGATCCGCTCGCCACCTCTCCAACCGGTGTTCGGGGATTAATGATGCTAACAAAACCTACTGCTGAAACAATGGGCATAACGGATAGGTTAGATGCTGAAGAAAGTATTAAAGGTGGTGCAGCTTACCTAGAATATTTGATGCAGCGCCTCCCCGTTTCTATTGCAGATGATGACCGAATTTGGTTCGCTTTATCAGCTTATAATATGGGCTATGGACATATGCAAGATGTCCGTAAATTAACGGAATTACAAGGAGGAGATCCTGACCGATGGCTAGATGTTAAATCAAGGCTTCCACTACTAACCCAGCCCAAATATTACTCTCAGCTTAACTACGGTTATGCACGCGGCCATGAAGCTTATCGTTATGTTGAAAATATTCGCCGCTACCACCAAAGCTTAGTTGGCTATTTACAAAATCAAGATAAAAAGCAGCGGGCACTGGCTATTGCTGAGAAGTCACTAATCAAATTTCCACCGACCGAACAAAGCCACGAGGAGGAATATAAGGTCGAGCAAAATATAGCGAATAGTCAAAAGGACATAACTGATGAAAAGGAGCTGACTACGGCAACACAGCCAAAAATCAGTCTTAATTATATCCAATCGCTCCAATCTCAATACAAGTTTTCAGCATTATCACCATCGCGTGATAAGTTGCCTTTAGGCCAATATTTACTCTCAATTACGCCAGAAAAACATACTCAAGACAAGAAGTAAGCTGAACCTATTGAATAAGCACAAAGTCATAAAAATTGCCACCAAAATAAGCCAAGTTGCCGCAAAGAGATATACGACGCTATCCCAAGCAAAATTTTCATTATTATGTGACTCTGGTAGCTGAAAACGGAACTATAGTGATAATATTCGTATTCAATTTGAAAAATGACGAATATAAACTGTATTTTTGATTAGGTAAAAATTAACAAGCTGTTAATCGAGATATTCATGTTAGCTGTTATTCTTTTTGGTTAGTGCATTCACAGCTATCTTGACTTAATAATCGTTTTTGCTCTTTTTTTTGAGCCCTGCGTATCTTAAAAAATGCACTGAGCATCACTGAACAGGTTTCCTCTAATACACCGCCTGTGACTTCGACATAATGATTCAATCCCGGTCGCTCCATTATATTCACATAGGAGCCACAAGCGCCTGTCTTAAAATCTTTAGCGCCATACACAAGACGTCCTATCCTGCTATGAACCATTGCGCCTGCGCACATGATGCAAGGTTCCAGTGTGACATAAAGAGTAGTGTCCAATAAACGATAATTACTTAATGCCTGACCTGCTTGTTGTAACGCCATAATTTCCGCATGTGCAGTGGGATTATGACTTTCAATTGACCGATTCCAACCAGACGCTATCAATTGATTATTTTTGATTAATAACGCTCCAACCGGTATTTCACCAGCATCTTGGGCATTTTTTGCTAATTCCAAAGCACGTTTCATCCAATACTCATCAACTTCTATTTGTGTCACGCTAACCTCTTACCTGCGATTTTTCATAGATTATCACTAATTGGCAGCGCGACTGCAATTTTAAGGTACCTATGTTAATGACTAAATATAGCTAGTTTTGCTGCGAATCCCATAAAGAGAGCCCCAATAGCGCAATTACCTAACTTTGCTAGCACTTGTTTTTCACGTAAAAAACGTGCAATTAAATAGCCGCTGAAGATGAGTAAACTTAGATAAATAAAGCTGATAACTTCGAGAATAGACGCGAGTACTAAATACGGTACCCATGCATTAGCGTAATTAAAATCAATAAATTGAATAAAAAACGAGATGAAAAACAGAATTGCTTTCGGGTTTGTCAAGCTAAGCACCAAAGCCCGAATAAAGTGTTTTTCTGATTTTACTACCACGGGCTCAGAACCTGAAGTAGGTGATTTTTTTTGAAAAAAGGTAGCGTAGAGGATTTTGCTCCCTAAATAAAGCAGATATGCTGCGCCTAAATAACGCACAACCATAAATAGGGTTGGAGAAGCATTTATGACTGATGCAACGCCAATGAATGAGAGAAAAATCAGTATCGCATCTCCTGTAAGTACGCCTAATACAGCTCGATATCCAGAACGTGTTCCATGAGATGTGCTTGATTTTAATACATATAGTGAATTTGGTCCTGGTACTATGATAACTAAAACTACCCCAGCTAAGTACGTCCAGAAACTTAAAACACCAAGATTTTCGAACATGATAGGCCCTCTATTTTTTTTAATATTATTACATTTTTTATTATTTTAGAATACTTATAAATATAAATTTATATCATTACTAATTTAACAATAAAGATTATTTTCATTTTAATAAAAATAAATATTATGGTGACTCTATTCAAATGAGGAAAATAACATGGCAATAAAAAAGGTGTTAGTTCAAGAAGGTTCTTTTAGTAATTTTTATCCATCTAGTCTTACTTATAATGTTGGAGCGAAAATTTTCTTTTTCGGTTTAGCAGTAAATAAAAAATTCATTATTAATTCAATCAATAGTGATGGTAAAATTAATATATCTTCATCTATTGATGATGGGTTTTTAGATGACTTTTATGATTTTTTACAAGTCATTTATGACCCTAATAATGACCAACAATATTTATACGGTATTAATATCGAAGGTAAAAAGCTTGAATTATTTAAAATACTCTCAACCGGCAAGCTTGAAAGTATAAGGAAATATGATTATACCGCTGGTAGCATAAAAGCAACAGCTTTTTACATACTAAATGATGAATTACATTATTACTCACAATCTGTACGCAATAATGCTTGGGATATTCATAAATATTCCTCATATTAAGTAACCATAGTTACATTTTAATATTAATTAAAAAAATTATATATGATAGTGTTAATGTTTTTCATATATAGTTTTTTAATAGACTGTGCAATAGGCAAAGTCTATTCTTTAATCCGTCAGTTTATAGTCTATAATTAATATAAACTTTAATCGAAAACACTTATTACCGATAATGTCAAGTGTTATCTAATAGATGAATTACAAATTTAGGGTGGTATTAAATTGGCATTTAATAGAAATTATTTAATCTTATACTTAAAAATAATTTAAATATAATAAACATGTTTTCTCAGTTAAAAACTAACAAGCTAAACTACCAACATATTAAGTGTTTTAAATTAACACTATCTGTACAATTTTAAGTATACTTAATTTTTTTATTAGAATTCCTTATGTCATTAATCAGAAATATAATATTGACTCTTTAAAAATTAAAGTTTCTTACTCAAGATAAATTATCAGCCAAATAATATATGATAAAGATTAAAAAATTTAGTTTTTAATTTTTTCAATTCAGTGTACAATTTTGCTCCTCTCTTGTAAAAGTCACCTTTTTAGAACTAATATTATCGATATGGCGCTATTAATTACTAAAAAATGCATTAACTGCGATATGTGTGAGCCTGAATGCCCCAATGACGCAATTTACATGGGCGATGAAATTTACGAAATCGATGCTGACCTCTGTACTGAGTGCGTTGGCCATTATGATAAGCCGACATGCAAATCAGTCTGCCCTATCACTAATACAATTATCACGGACCCAGAGCATACTGAAACACAAGAACAGTTATGGGATAAATTTGTGATGATCCATCATGCTGATAAAATTTAAGTTGCGAGTAATAAGCTGTTTTCTATAATGGCAAATAAATAGACGACATCCAGTGTCAAGATACTATGGCTGCGCAAACAAGGAAAGCCAGCTACTCACTATTTTATCACATCTCTAATGTTTTTAGTGATTACTAACCACATTTTAATTATTGCCAGTGCCAAAATAATTTAAATTTTGCTCTCTGAATACAGTTTCATGTTGCTGATATCTTAACTCAATACCAGCAACTGAATAACAACTTCAGCCCTTAAACTATCGCACGCTAAACAAGGCTTTCAATAATCACTGTCGCTGCTGCGTAATGACACTCATCCGTAATAGAAACGTGAATATGTGTCACCCCCATTCGCTGAGCAAGCTTCTCTGCTTCACCGTTCAACGTTAGTAATGGTTTACCCAGTTGATCATTACTCACTTCAAACTGGTTAAATGCTAATCCATTACGAATACCAGTACCTAAAGCTTTAGCTGTTGCTTCTTTTACTGCAAATCGTTTAGCAAGAAAACGAGCTGGTTGAGATTGCTGCTGATACTGTCTAAATTCATTTTCAGTCAAAATTCGTTTTGCCAAACCATCTCCAGTGCGTTTCATCACGCCTTCTATCCGAACAATTTCAACAATATCGGTACCTAGACCTACAATCGCCATTAGTCACGCGCTTCCTTGAGTAATTTTTTCATATCAGATACTGCATCAGCTAAACCACTAAAAAGTGCACGACCAATAATGGCATGGCCAATGTTCAGCTCATAAATTTCAGGTAATACAGCAATACGTTGGACATTATGATAAGTCAAACCATGCCCTGCATTTACCTTTAAACCTTTACCTGCGGCATAAGCCACGCCATCACGGATACGACGAAATTCAATTTCTTGTTCTTGTTCTGTTTTTGCATCCGCGTAAGCGCCAGTATGAATTTCAATAAAAGGCGCTCCAGAAGATTGGGCAGCGTCAATTTGGGTATGGTCCGCATCAATAAATAAAGAAACTTGAATACCTTCTGCCGCTAGGCGTTTGACTGCATCGGTTATTTTTTGCTGCTGACCAGCAACATCTAAGCCACCTTCCGTAGTAACTTCTTCCCGTTTCTCAGGTACCAAACAGCAAAACGCAGGTTTAATACGACATGCGATTTCGAGCATTTCTTCCGTCACTGCCATCTCAAGATTCATTCGTGTTTGAATTGTTTCTTTTAGCAGTCCGATATCTCTATCTGTAATATGACGTCGATCTTCACGCAAATGCACCGTTATGCCATCAGCACCTGCTTGCTCTGCAACAAATGCTGCTTGTACAGGATCAGGATACTGAGTTCCCCGCGCATTTCTTACAGTTGCAATATGATCGATGTTCACACCTAATAAAAGCTCAGCCATTTTTCACTCCCATAATAAATACAGTCAAGTATGCTTTGATCCCCTTATCCTACTGCAATTTAATATTTTGTGGGAAAAAATCTCTATCGCTTCGAGCATCTAGTCAAATTTTGGTTCATTTTTCAGCGGTCTTATTAATTTTTGGGAAGGGACTCGTAAAATTAGGGAATAAAGCAGAACTAGCCTTGAATTATTAGCCATAAAAAGCCAGACTAATATCAAGATTTAGGTATTTTATTCGCAGAGGGTAACGTAAATTGCCTAAAAAGCTCACGGCTTTTTAATGGCTTTCCACCCAAGTAGGGTTTTAAAGCAATTCGGGTAAAACGCTTAGCAGCCTTTAGAGTATCACTGTCTGGAAATTCACGAGCAGCAAGCGCTTTGAGCTGTAATCCTGTAAAACTTAATTGGTCGAGGACTAAACTACCGATAAAACCTTTCTCTTCACGGTAACGGTAAGTCATAGTATCAGCAACTGGCTCACTACTTCCTGCACAATGTAGAAAATCCACACCATAACCAAGATAGGACAGTAAGGCTAACTCAAATTGACGTAAAGCTGCTTCTGGCGTTTGTTCGCTCGCAGCAAGTAACTGTAAACAAGTGAGGTAATCAAAAAATAGCGCGGAATAAGGTGTACCAAACTCAATCACTCGTGTGACAAGTTCATTGAGATAGAGTCCACTATAAAGCACTGTTCCGCTTAATGGGAGAGAAAGAGATATGGGATCAGCATTGATTAACGTTTTGATTTCTCCTTTGCCACCCCAACGGATAAGCAAAGGAGTAAAGGGTTGCAAACACCCCCTAAGTGGTGAACGGTTTCGGCGAGCACCTTTTGCAAGTAAGCGTATCTTTCCTTCACCTTCAGTAAAAAAATCAATTAATAAACTGGTTTCACTAAAGGGTCTAGAATGGAGTACAAATGCACGTTGCCAACCACTCACAATATCACCGGTTATTTTAGGTCGTCGGTATAGCCTAAGCTGCGTAAAGCACGTTCGTCATCAGCCCAGCCAGCTTTAACTTTAACCCAGAGTTCAAGATGCACTTTGTTTTCAAACAGCTTTTCCATATCAAGACGAGCTTCTGTACCAATCGTTTTGAGTTTGCTACCTTTGTTACCAATGACCATTTTCTTTTGGCCTTCACGCTCGACTAGAATGAGGGCATTGAGATGATACATCCCATTTTCCATCACTTTAAATTGTTCAATTTCAACAGTGACTGAATAAGGCAATTCCTCACCCAAGAAACGCATCAGTTTTTCACGGATAATTTCTGATGCCATAAAACGCTGTGAGCGATCAGTAATATAGTCATCAGGGAAATGATGGTCTGCTTCCGGAATATGCTGTTTAACAATCTTAGCGATAGTGTCAACACCAGTGCCTTTCTCCGCGCTGATTGGTACAACATCGAGAAAATTCATTTGCTGGCTAATAAAACCGATGTGCGGTAGCAAAATAGTTTTATCAATGACATTATCAATTTTATTGATAGCTAAAATAACAGGACAACGAAGGGTTTTCAGCTTATTGAGTATCATCTCATCATCGGCTGTCCAATTTGTACCTTCAACGACAAAAATAACGAGTTCGACATCACCAATTGAACTCGATGCCGCTTTGTTCATCAGGCGGTTTATAGCACGCTTTTCTTCAATATGAAGACCTGGAGTATCGACATAGATGATTTGGTATTCATCTTTTGTGTCTATCCCCATAATGCGATGGCGTGTTGTCTGCGGCTTTCTCGACGTAATTGAAACTTTTTGCCCCAGTAGCTGATTTAACAGCGTTGATTTACCAACGTTTGGTCGCCCAACAATAGCTACAAAGCCACAGTGGGGTTGTTTTTCACTCATTCAATCTCCAAAATTTTCAATGCTTGTTCTGCAGCGGCTTGTTCAGCTTTACGACGACTTGATCCAACACCATTTATTGGTTGCTCAATACCACTGACTTGGCAGTGGATCGTAAATTCCTGATCATGAGCCTCTCCTTTAACCAAAACTACAATATAATTAGGTAAAGGCAAATGACGCCCCTGTAGATATTCTTGTAATCTCGTTTTCGGGTCTTTTTGTTTATCGCCCGGGCTAATTTCATCTAGCCTAGTTTGATACCAATTTAGAATAATTCTTTCTATTGTTTGGATATCACTATCGAGAAAAATACCGCCGATAAGTGCTTCCACTGTATCAGCAAGTATAGATTCGCGGCGAAAGCCGCCACTTTTTAATTCACCTGGTCCTAAGCGTAAGCATTCACCAAGTTCAAACTCTCGAGCAATTTCCGCTAATGTATTTCCACGAACGAGCGTTGCTCTCATTCGACTCATATCCCCTTCATCCACTTTAGGGAATCGATGATACAAATCATTTGCAATAACAAAACTTAAAATAGAATCCCCTAGGAATTCTAAGCGTTCATTATGTTTGCTATTTGCACTTCTATGTGTAAGTGCTTGGATCAAAAGGTCATATTGATTAAACTTATAACCTGTTTTACGTTGTAATTGCTCAAGTAAAGAGGGGTTCATGCGCGTCCAACCATTTCTCTGATTGACAAAAAAAGCACACGCAACAGACCTGTAAATGTACAAAACTGTTGCGTTTGCACTGACTCCTAATGCTTTTATCCTTAGTTATGTATAGCTATTTTGCACCAAATACATAGCTAAATTGCATCTATAATGACTAAGGGGATGAGTTAGGAAGCCAATAAATATTAATTAAAATATATTGTACACTGAGAAAAATAATAATGCTTCGGTTTATACCCAAAATAATTCGAGTAGCATGTAAGCGGCAAACTAAGGTATCCCGAGGATCATAGTAAATCACGTCACTCGAATTACAGGTTTTTCCTGCTAATGCAGCAAATGACAACTGGAATTAGGAAGAGTATATACGGGTTTTCATACAAAAACCCGTATATTCATGACTATGAGCCTAATGGCCCAATGCGGCTAAAGCGAATACCTGTTGGCCACTCATTTTCTTGTTTATCTAGACTTAACCAAATAAACACAGCACGACCAACTAAATTTTCTTCAGGAACAAAGCCCCACATTCGGCTATCGGAACTGTTATCCCGGTTATCACCCATCATGAAGTAATGTTTTTCAGGCACGATCCACTCGTTAGAAGGCATATTAGGCTGAACATAACGAGATTCTGTTAATGCTTGACGAATAATCAAAATCTGGTGTTCTACCGTGTCCAATTTCTCACTTCTTTGATATTGGCGTAATGCATTGCTAGGCACAGATTCATCGAGCGGGATCTCATAGTTGCCTTTTTGGTTTTCAACCATAGAATCCACATTAAAAAACATTGTCCATTCACTTGGTGCTAGAGGGCCATAAGTAATCGGAAGTTGTTGCGTACAGTTGTTGTCCGCGCAATTCGGATAAATAGTTAGCTCTTTAGCATTTGGGTTATAAACAATTTTATCGCCTGGCAAACCAATAACACGCTTCACAAAATCAACACTAGGATCTTTAGGGTATTTAAATACCGCAACATCACCACGGGCTGGTTTACCCGTTTTAATTAGCGTCGTTTGGGTAATAGGATCTTTCAACCCATACGCAAATTTCTCAACCAACATAAAATCCCCAACCAATAATGTTGGCATCATTGACCCTGAAGGGATTTGAAATGGTTCATAAATAAATGAGCGAACTACCAGTACAATCGCTAATACTGGAAAAATTGAAGATCCAGTTTCAACCCATGATGGACGTTGTACAACTTTGTCCATTTCATCTTGGGTCAAAGAGCCTTGGCTCACTTCCTGTATCTGTTTTAGCTTTTTTTTCCGCTCAGGCGAAAATTTAAAGCGATCTAAGCACCAAATAATCCCAGTAATCAATGTTGCCAGAGTTAGGATCAAGGCAAAGGTGTTAGCCATTGAGACTCCTTGTAATATTAGTTGTCTTTACCAACATGCAAAATAGCAAGGAACGCTTCTTGAGGTAACTCAACATTACCCACTTGCTTCATACGTTTCTTACCATCCTTTTGCTTCTGCAACAGTTTTTTCTTACGGCTAACGTCACCGCCATAACACTTGGCTAGTACGTTTTTACGCAATTGTTTCACTGTAGAACGAGCAATAATGTGGTTCCCTATCGCTGCTTGAATCGCAATGTCAAACTGCTGACGAGGGATCAACTCTTTCATTTTTTCAACTAATTCACGTCCACGATATTGTGAATTCCCTCGGTGAGTAATCAATGCCAATGCATCAACACGCTCAGCGTTGATCATAACATCAACACGAACCATGTCTGAAGGTTGGAAACGTTTAAAAGCGTAATCCAAAGAGGCATAACCACGAGATGTTGATTTCAAACGATCGAAGAAATCTAAAACCACTTCTGACATTGGGATATCATAGGTCAACGACACTTGGTTACCATGATAGACCATATTTGTCTGAACGCCGCGCTTTTCAATACAAAGTGTAATGACATTACCCAAATATTCTTTAGGCATCAGCATATGACATTCAGCAATTGGCTCACGTAGTTCTTCAATATTATTCAGTGGTGGAAGTTTAGCAGGACTATCCACATTTATCACTTGACCATCGGTTTGCAGAACTTCATAAACAACCGTTGGTGCCGTTGTGATCAAGTCTAAATCGTATTCACGTTCTAAACGCTCTTGAATGATCTCCATGTGAAGTAACCCAAGGAAACCACAACGGAAACCAAAGCCTAGCGCGGTCGAAGTTTCTGGTTCATAGAATAATGAAGCATCATTTAGGCTCAATTTTCCAAGCGCATCACGGAATGATTCATAATCATCTGAGCTTACTGGGAACAAACCCGCATAGACCTGAGGTTTAACTTTCTTAAAGCCAGGTAATGCTTTATCTGCTGGGTTACGGGCACCAGTTAAAGTGTCGCCTACAGGTGCACCTGTAATATCTTTAATCGCACAAACTAACCAGCCCACTTCACCACAACTTAATGAGTCACGGTCAACTCGTTTTGGTGTAAAAATACCAAGGCGATCTGCATTGTATACCTGCCCGGTACTCATAACCTTAATTTTGTCACCTTTACGTAAGGTACCGTTTTTAATACGGATAAGTGATACAACACCCAAATAGTTGTCAAACCAAGAGTCAATGATCAGTGCTTGCAGAGGTGCATCTATATCACCTTGCGGCGCAGGAACTAATTGAACTAAACGTTCAATGACATCTTGAACACCAACTCCTGTTTTTGCAGAACAACGAACGGCATCATGAGCATCAATACCCACGATATCTTCAATTTCGTCTGCAACGCGTTCAGGATCAGCAGCAGGCAAGTCAATTTTGTTAAGAACTGGAACAACTTCTAAATTCATTTCCATTGCGGTATAGCAGTTAGCAAGTGTTTGAGCTTCAACCCCCTGCCCCGCATCAACAACCAGTAAAGCGCCTTCACAAGCCGCTAAAGAGCGTGATACTTCATATGAGAAGTCAACGTGACCTGGAGTATCGATAAAATTAAGCTGGTAAGTCTCACCATCAGCGGCTTTATAATCAAGCGTTACGCTTTGAGCCTTGATTGTAATTCCTCGCTCACGTTCTAAATCCATAGAATCAAGAACCTGGGACTCCATCTCTCTATCCGTTAAACCACCACAAATCTGAATAATACGGTCAGACAGTGTGGATTTACCATGGTCGATGTGAGCAATGATAGAAAAGTTTCTTATGTTATTGATTTTCAAGGTAATATCTTCTTTTAAATTGCCTACAACATCAGCTCTGCATAAATATTCGCTACAGAACTAAAATGCTATGATTATCACAGGATTGCTAATTAGCTGCATTTTACATAGAAGATCCCACTAACACAAAGATTCAATGTAAAACAACTGTAAACTACTCAGGCATGCGCACGAGAAGCCTGACGATTTATCTCTAAACAAAATGAAACCGCCTGCGATTAACAGGCGGCTTCTTTCATCTATCTACTTGAACAGCAAGCTCTCCAGGAGGAAGTGCTATCTGCAAAATAACAGGCTGAAATGCCATTTCATCACCCCAGTAAGAGGCTATTTTTCGTGCTAAAAAGAACCCTAACAGACCACCTAAAACCCCGGAGATTGCAACCCAAGTTTGTTGAAAACCCGCAAGTTGCACCAATATTGCCACCAAAAACAGACCTATTAAAGGTGTTAGATAAACTAACATAGCGGAACGCAGCAAACTTCCCTCAGGAATACCAACTTCTACTTTCTGCCCAGCAACTAAAGGTTGTTCTATTTCTACTTCTAATTGATGCTCAGTATTAGGTCCAATTTTACTCAATGCATAAGAGCCGCAAGCTCCACGAGCATTACAGCTGCCACATCCAGATGAAGAGCCATAGCGTAATAAGGCTCGTCCTTGGTGCCAACGAATAACTGTAGCCCACTCTTTTATCATCATTTACTCCCGAAAACGAATACTTGCAGCCACTTGTTGTGCCGTTGCTAACGGTAATTCTCCTATTATGGTAATCACATTTTGTTTCTGAGTCATTGTATAAATTGTGCGGCGACCATTTTGAATGGGTTGATCTAAAAGCGCGCCTTGCTCTGCCTTCGTTACATTGACAGAAAATGTAAATAACCCGTCACTAAACAATGCACTTTCGACTAAATCATTTTCGCTAAGTTTACGTTCTGAACGTGAAATTTCTTCAAAACCAGGCGGTAAGAATCCGACTTGCCATTTAAATGATGGATTGTTGTTCTGAGGAGAAACAAGCAAAGGAGGTAAGTTGATCTTACTTAGATTTTCAAGTGAGTCTTTTACCGTTTTACTGTCAAAAACGATCGAGATAACACGAAATTGTTCTAATGTTTGGTTGGCACTATCAACAAGATCAACTCTTAATGGCAGTTTATTCCCTTCATCAATCAATAATACATAGCTAAAGCGCGAGTTATCTTTAGAAATAATACGAATTACCAATGCAGGCTTATCTCCAATATGAGTTCGTCCAGCATCAATAAAGTTATAATAGGGTTTTATTTTTTCATAGTCAGCAAAGAGTATGGAAGGTAAATTATCAACAATATTTTTTCCATTCAAACTGAATGCATCAAAACCAGGCTCAAAATAGCTAATTAGCGGCCCTTTCTGTACGATTTCTCGTCTCGATGAATCCATTTGGATCATCTGAGACACAGGAACATTATTGATAACAGCATGACGATAACGAACGGGAACAATACTTCTGGGACTAAAAGACATGAACGACATTTCGTAAGAAAGATTCTGGGCAGCATTTCCCATCTCTTTAAAGAGAACTTCGGCATCCTGTTGAGATGCCGAAGCTTGATTAAAAATAATCAGGCTGCCCGTCAGGCAGATGACGGATAACCATTTATTCATTATTGCAATTTAACTCCTGCTGAAGCCGCTGCTTTATCACTTTCATTATATTGCTGATTAAGCATAGAACGCCTTTCAATTTCATATTGCTGAAGCATCGCGTTGATACGCTGATTTTGCTGTTCAACTTGCTGCATTTGTTGCTCGTTACCGAAGAGCTGACCATCAGAGAAATTTAAACTTACAGGTGCGCCAGCACCTGCTGGGATCGTATTAAATACAGGTTCATCAAAGCCAGAATCGATTGAATTGCTTTGATTATACTGTTGTACCCCAACGATTACGGCAAGCGACACACATGCTGCAACGCCAATTTGAGTAATTTGGCTTGCCCATGGGCGAACTTTTTGCCAGAAAGGCATAGAACGCCATGTTGCTGGTTCAGGCTGTGACTCCATAACCACCTGAGGATTAATACGCACAACTTCATTCTCTAATGCTGCGGCGACTTTACCTGCGATGTCAAAATTTATGACATCAGGGGTCTCATTACGCAGAGTATCACGAATAAGATGATAGCTCTCCCAACGTTGCTGCAACGTTGAATCACATGTAATGGCCTTTGCAAGTTCTATATCTAGAACTTCGCCATCCATCATTGCGGAAAGTCTCTCTCTTTGCATGCCCGAATACCTTCAGTTAATTGCATCACAATTACAATTTAACGCACTGATTTCACTTGTCGATACTATCTATTGTATTCAAAAATCAATCCAGTGAATACAGGATTAGTACTGTTGAATCAGTGGTTGTACTTTATTATCGATAGCTTCTCTTGCCCTAAAGATACGAGAACGAACAGTGCCCACAGGGCAATCCATGATCTCAGCGATCTCTTCGTAACTTAAACCATCGAGTTCTCTGAGAGTTATAGCCATTCTTAAATCTTCAGGTAACGACTCAATCGTTCGAAAAACTACCTTCTTCAATTCTTCAGACAACATTAAGTTCTCTGGGTTCGAAATTTCTTTCAAAGCACTTGCAGTTTCATAGTTTTCTGCATCACTTGCTTCAAGGTCTGACGCAGGAGGACGTCTATCTTGAGCCACTAAATAATTTTTAGCGGTATTCACCGCAATACGATAAAGCCAAGTATAAAAAGCACTATCACCACGAAACGACCCAATTGCACGATAAGCTTTAATGAAAGACTCCTGGGCAACGTCAGGCACATCAGCTTGTGGTACGTAACGAGAAACCAAACTCGCAACTTTATGCTGGTATTTAATAACCAGTAAATTAAATGCTTTTTGATCGCCTCTTTGGACTTTTTCGACCAACATCTGGTCTGTCAGTTGCTCGCTCATTACAGGGAAAATCTCCCGAACTCTAACTGAAAATTATTTAACTTGGTCATGGTCTCCCTTCCTAAAGCAAGCGGTACTTTGAGTAATAAAAACAGGCAAAGTTCAATTTAATACAAAAAAATAATAAAAAACTTACAAAAATAATATGTTTCTAATAATAAGAGATCCTTAGGATCCTAAATGATTAAGGCTACTAATTATCGCACAATCCTATGTAGCATACAGGTTTATCTCTATCAACACCAAGATTCAACCTTGGCTAAATAATCTCTGTGTAAATAACACCAAGAATCTGCCACAAATAGCATTGAGAGACTTGATAGGCTAACATGAAACTTCCAATAGATACTATAAACATGCAAACACTTATGAAAGATTCCACACAGCATTACACTGATATTCTTATTATTGGTAGCGGTGTCGCAGGGCTTTCAGCCGCATTACGGCTCGCACCTTTTCATCAAGTAACTATTCTAAGTAAAAGTACATTAAATGATGGCGCATCATACTATGCCCAAGGCGGAATTGCTGCTGTTTTCGATAATACTGATAGCATTGAATCTCATGTAGAAGATACCTTAATTGCAGGTGCTGGCATCTGCGAAAAACATGCTGTCGAATTCATTGCATCAAATGCGAAAAATTGTGTTAAGTGGTTAATAGATCAAGGTGTACTATTTGATACTGAAGTCACTGATACGGGCGAAACACAATATCATTTAACTCGTGAAGGTGGACATAGCCATCGTCGAATACTGCATCATGCTGATGCAACAGGTAAGGAAGTCGAAACAACACTTGTTAATCTTGCTTCTATCCACCCTAATATTCATGTTAAAGAACGTTATAATGCAGTTGATCTTATTCGATCAGACAAAGTTGGTATAGAAGGTGAAGCCCGTATCGTCGGTGCTTATGTATGGAATCGGCGAAAAGAGCAAGTAGAAACGATCCGAGCTAAGGTTGTCGTTTTAGCGACGGGTGGTGCTGCCAAAGTCTATCAATATACAACTAACCCAGATATCTCATCAGGTGATGGTATCGCAATGGCATGGCGTATTGGTTGCAGCGTGGCTAACCTTGAATTTAATCAATTCCATCCAACCTGCTTATTCCATCCTCAAGCTCGCAATTTTTTATTAACCGAAGCATTACGGGGGGAAGGAGCCTATTTAAAACGGCCTGATGGAAGCCGTTTCATGCCTGACTATGACGAACGTTTTGAGCTAGCACCACGGGATATTGTGGCAAGAGCGATTGACCATGAAATGAAACGCCTAGGTGTAGATTGCATGTACCTTGATATTAGCCATAAACCCGCCGACTTTATTCAAAGCCATTTTCCCACAATCTATGAAAAATTAATGACATTGGGACTCGATCTTACCAAAGAGCCTATCCCTATAGTTCCTGCCGCTCACTATACTTGTGGTGGTGTCAGGGTTAACCAAGTCGGCATGACTGATATTAATAATCTCTATGCTATTGGTGAGGTCAGTTACACTGGTTTGCACGGTGCAAACCGTATGGCATCAAATTCTTTACTTGAATGCTTAGTGTATGGCTGGTCGGCATCAGAACATATAGCTGCCAAGATTTCGCAGATTGACTCTGTTTCTATGCTCCCTGAGTGGGATGATAGTCGCGTTCATAATTCCGATGAACAAGTTGTTATTCAACACAACTGGCATGAGCTACGGCTATTTATGTGGGACTACATGGGAATAGTTAGAACGAGCAAACGTTTAGAACGTGCCTTACGCCGCATCCATTTATTGCAACAAGAAATTCATGATTACTATGCAAATTTTCGTATTTCGAATAATTTACTCGAACTTAGAAATCTCGTCCAAGTTGCTGAATTAATGGTGTGTTGTGCACTGAAGCGAAAAGAAAGCCGCGGATTGCACTACACATTAGATTACCCAGAATCACTTGATCATTCCGGCCCGACCATCCTCTATCCCAAATAATTAAAATTAGCTTAAGCAGTTAGCAAAGATATCCCGATGAACATTAGCAGTAATGTGATTCGGGTATCTACACCCCATACAAGAAATTAGATTCAATTGAAGCTATGATGAGATTAACTTTTATACATTATTAGTTGCTATCTCTACCTATTTCTTATCAATATTTCAAATAAAAATCTCGAATAAGCTTTTGAAAATCAGCCGTATAAGTTTTGTTGTCCGCTTCTTTTAAAACCAAAGTTGCAACCTGTGGTTCTGTTGGTTGAAGCATTAAGCCTAGTAACAATCGATGAAAATCAGTGCTTGCTTTATCACGAATATTGACTCGATAAGCCGTTGACCACCCTTCTCTATGTGCCATTACTTCAATACCTTCACCCACATCATAGGGGATAACGAGGCAAAATATACCTTTTGGAGCCAAGCATTGCCTAGCACAATTCAACAAGGTTTCATGAGTTAATGTTGAGGTATAACGAGCTTGGTCACGCTGCTCACTACTGCAAGATAGTGCGGGTTCAAAATAGGGAGGGTTGCTCACAATTAAATCATATTGATGTATTATGCGCTCACTAAATTCAATTATATCTTGATTAAAAATCCGTAAGCGATCTGCCCATTTTGATTCGGAAAAATTTTCTTGAGCTTGTTGCGCTGCGTTGATATCTAGCTCGACAGCATCTATAATTAACTGTTGATTTCGTTGAGCGAGCATCAATGCGATCAATCCACTACCACTACCAATATCTAATGCCTTTTTAGCTTCTCGAATAGGTGCCCAAGCACCGAGTAGCACGCCATCCGTTCCTACCTTCATTGCACAACGATCGTGACCAACAAAGAATTGTTTAAATGTAAAACCGCCTTTGCGATAATTTTTTTTCAGATTGTTCATTCGACTACTCTAAATCGTAGGTTATTTATTTAAAACTGCGTTATATGACAATTAAAAATGAAATTTTCACTTACTTTTTTACAAAATTATTCTCATATTATAAGAATGTTATTTGAGACAAAAAAAGTTTACTGCTAAGTTCAATAAAAAGAGGTTCACATGAACAGTATAAACAGAGTATTGAATATTTTATCTTATATCACTAGTAGTACGGATCCCGTTACTCCACAGATGATTTCTAAATCATTAAATATTCCAATTTCCACTGTTTATCGACTATTAGCCATTCTCATAAATTGGGAATTTGTGACTTACGCTAAACAATATGGCACTTATACCGTCGGTGCGCAGAGTATCAAAACTCAAGAAAAATACTATCACCACAGCCTTTTAATGAATTCATCAAAACTAGAACTTCAAGCTCTTAGCAGAAAAACACAGGAGACGGTGGCTATTATTACCTCAAATCTGTGTGAAACCATCTGTGTCAACATGATTGAAAGCACTCAAGCACTACGTTGTTCTTTTGTGATTGGTCGCGGTAATACCTTAATTAAAGGGGCAAGTGCAAAAACGTTACTAGCTTTTCGGAACGAGGATTACCAATCTTTGGTTTTTGAGACCCTCGAACAACAATTACAACTATCCGAGAATATAGCGCAATTAAAACTAGCACTGACCAATATCCGCCAGCAAGGCTTCGGTGTTTCATTGAGTGAAATTGATGATGGGGTATTAGGTGTCTCTGCCCCTATTTTTAAAGGGAATGACGTCATCGCTGTCGTTTCTGTAATGGCACCAGAATTCCGTTCAACGCATCGAATTGACGAGTTTATTTCTGAAACCTGTCAAGCGGCTGATAACATGACTAAACTGATTAACCTGGAGTAATTATGGCAGCACCTTTTATTTGGCAAGGTCGTATTGATGGCGAAACAGAAGAGCATCTACGTATTCATCAAGTAATGAATAAACATATTCCCGCACAATTTACTTTACTCGGCTTTGCCTCTGATGAAGGTGTTAGGCGTAACAAAGGTCGTTTAGGTGCGAAGGCTGGGCATGATGCTATTCGTCAGCAGCTTGCGGGTTTACCGCTACACCAACCTTTAGCAATTCGAGATGCGGGTACAGTTTATTGTGATGATGGTGATTTAGAAATAGCACAACGCCATCTTTCTGATGAAATCATCAATATTTTATCGATGGTTCAAACACCAATTATCTTAGGTGGAGGTCATGAAGTGGCTTTCGCTAGTTTTCAAGGATTGTTTGACTTTGTTGCACAAACTGAACCCACGAAGATCATAGGTATCATTAATTTTGATGCGCATTTTGATTTGCGCTCTGCGCCTGAAGCAACCTCAGGTACTCCATTTCTGCAATCAGCAATGTTATGCAAACGCCATAATCGTCCCTTCAACTATCTCTGTTTAGGCATCGCTGATCACAGCAATACCAAAGTGCTATTTGATACTGCAGATAATCTAGGATGTCATTATATTAGAGACAAATCCCTGACAAACTCGCAATTACCTAAAGCTATTCAACAAGTTAAACAGTTTATTAATGAGATTGACTATCTCTATGTCACTGTTGACCTCGATGTTTTCTCAGCCTCTATTGCACCAGGAGTTAGTGCACCAGCAGCAAAAGGAATAAACATTGAAATTTTTGATGAATTATTTGCGGTAATTAAAGCGAGTGGAAAGATTACTGTATTTGATATTGCAGAGTGTAATCCAGAATTTGATATCGATAATCACACTTCAAAACTAGCAGCTTATTTAATTTATCAATTTTTATTCTAATTAAAATTACATCATTAAATCGATTGATATACATCACCTTAATTTACATCTAAGTCACCAGTGCTTGTATTCAATAGTAAGGTAACAACGTCATATTTTAAAAAAGCACTATATAGGAATTGTAGCAAACGCGTGAATTCCTAGGAGCATAGATAACTATGTGACTAGGATGAGCAAGTGACGCTAACACCGCGACAAATTGAAATTTGAAGTCGAATTTACGTTATATAGATACCTTCATATAAATTTAGACCTTTGGATTTCATTGTGTTATTCCAAGATACTTTTGGCAGCGGATTAGCCAACTTATTAAATATAGGCCCAGTTATTCGTATTATGGCTGGTGGTGTCTCATTAACGGGTGGTCATTGTGGCGCAGCTGCATTCGGAAAAATAGCTGAAGGCCTTGGTGTACAATCTACAACAGTAGCAGCTACCTTTGGACTGATTACAGGTAGTTTGTTAGGTGGCCCTGTTGTCTCTTTTTTAATCAAGAAATTTGACGTCAGTATCCAAGCTGATGAAACGATAAAAAGCCCTAAAATTAAAGAAACTATTGCTAGCAAAATAGATTCAATCGATGCTCATGCTTTTTTAAAATGCTCGCATTAGTATTAGGTATTATGGTAATAGGCCAAATTGCATCCGCACAATTTACCGGAGCCACTGAGTTTTCATTACCAAACTATATTGGAGCAATGATCATTACCATCGTGATTCGTAATATCAACGACCGAGTTAATGTATTTAAGAACAATCAAAAATCTGTTGATTTAATTTCAGAAGTATCACTTGGGCTATTTTCACTATGGCGATGATGTCACTCAAAATTTGGGCGCTAAAATAAGTTACGCTCCCATTATTCATCATTCAATGTGTACAAGTGATTGCTTTAATTTTACTAGTAGTATTTGTTATTTTCAGATTATTGGGTAAAAACTATGATGCAGCTGTTATGTGTGCAGACTTAATAGGGCATGGATTAGGTGCAACACCAAATGCAATGGCAAATCTGTCTTCAGTTTTTGAACGTTATAAACAAGTTTAATGAAAGCCTTCATGATAGTACCTTTAAGTGGTGCAGTACTGATTGATTTAGTTGGTATTCCTTATCATACTTGGTTGATCAATATACTCAGCTGATTCTTTTAAGTGCTTTCCACATCATGAAAGCGTATTTTATGGCAATATTACTGCCCGCCGAGAGCTAAAACGGGTACACTTTGCTAAAAGATGAATATTTTAAGATGAACAATTTGGCCAACCTGTTTATAATCAGCGCCCCAAATAGAGGTATATAATGACTGCAACCACATTTTCTGAACTTGAACTAGATGAAAGCCTGATTAACGCGCTGGCAGATAAGGGCTATGAACGCCCTACTGCGATACAGGAAGCTGCGATACCTCCTGCAATGGATGGACGCGACATTTTAGGTTCAGCCCCTACTGGCACAGGGAAAACAGCAGCATTTTTGCTGCCAGCTATTCAACACTTACTTGATTTCCCAAGAAAAAAATCAGGTCCTCCGCGAGTTCTCGTATTAACACCAACACGTGAATTGGCAATGCAGGTTGCAGATCAAGCAAAAGAGTTATGTGCACACAATCATTTAGATATCGCCACTATAACTGGTGGCGTTGCCTACATGAACCATGCTGAAGTTTTCAGTGAGAACCAAGATATCGTTGTTGCGACTACAGGCCGCTTGCTTCAATATATCAAAGAAGAAAATTTTGACTGTCGTGCTGTCGAGATCCTTATTCTTGATGAAGCTGACCGTATGCTCGATATGGGCTTCGCAAATGATATCGAAACGATTGCTGGTGAAACACGCTGGCGTAAGCAAACTATGCTGTTTTCCGCAACCCTTGAAGGCGAAGCAATTCGTGACTTTTCAGAGCGTCTTTTAGAAAACCCGATTGAAATTGATGCCGAATCTTCTCGTCGCGAACGTAAAAAAATACAACAATTCTATTATCGTGCAGATACGCTAGAACACAAGACAGCCTTGTTATGCCATCTGATAAAACAAGATGACGTGACTAAATCTATTGTATTTGTACGTAAACGTGAGCGCATTCGTGAAGTCGTGCAATGGTTACGTGACGCGGGTATTGAACCTTGTTACCTTGAAGGTGAAATGGTTCAAGCAAAACGTACCGAAGCTATTCGCCGACTTGTTAGCGGGCAAGTAAAAGTACTTGTAGCAACTGATATTGCATCTCGTGGCTTAGATATTGATGATGTCAGCCATGTTTTTAACTTCGATTTACCATACACTGCTGATGTTTATCTACATCGTATTGGACGCACGGGTCGTGCTGGCAAAAAAGGCACTGCAATTTCGCTGGTCGAAGCGCATGATTATCCTTTATTCGGAAAAGTCACTCGTTATATTGAAGACGCAATTAAAATACGCGTGGTTGACTCTCTACGTCCTACGACTAAAGCGCCGTCTGAATCAATGTTGAATAAGCCAAAACCATCAAAGAAAGTACTGGCAAAACGTAAAGAGAAGAAAAAAGAAGAAGAGACTAAAAAGAAAGAAAAAGTCCGTCTTCGTGATAAGAAAAATATCGGTAAGCGCCGTAAGCCTACAAGCCCAATAGTAGTGCAAGGCAACGATAAAATAGAGTAATTTCACATACGGGCTACGGCCCGTTTTTTATTTCATCATTTGGTTAATTTTTTCTCGTATCAGTTGACCTTGATAAGAAAGTGAATCCACTTTAACCATATGGTTATTCAATATATCTCTACAATTATAGCCTTGTTTATTCCTAATTCGCCAATCTGCACCTTGGCTGAGTAATAATTCCGCAACTAATAAAGCATGACTATTTAAGGCTTCATGCAAAGGTGTATTACCAAAACTATCTATTGCATTAATCATGAATTTATTCTTTAAGAGTACTTTTGACTGTGCTAACCCGCCTATCTGAGCTGCAAGATGTAAATACGTTTTCTCCTGACCTAAATGATTCTTTTTGATTTCACTTGCGTAGGATGAATCAAATAGGAGCGCCATAAATTCTGCATTAGTTGACCTAAATGAATAACCGACCAGTTCACTAATATTTACAGGCATATTGTTCAATGCGATTAGCTTCGAAAATTCGGCAACATTTACTTGTTTAATACTTTGTTTACAACAATCTTGCCAGCTTTTTAACGTATTGTTATTAAATGAAGATAATTCATTAGTAAATCTTTCAAGCTGATCATCAAGATCATTATCAATCATTCCAGTATGATGCTCCCAAGGTGCAAAATGGCACATCATTTTAAGAATTTTTGGCATCGAATGAGCGATAAAACTTCTTATTGCGAAACGGTGTGGCAGCCAATCTAGCCAAGACTCCCCCTCATCGCTGTAATCTATCATGATTTTATTCCCCAGTGCTGGTGGAATTGGCTTTACTGATTGCAACAAATCCAACCAATCATAACGGATAACATAAAATCGAACCAATCCATTATCAGCCATTTTTTTTACTTTATTATAATCCATTCCAATTTGATTTAAGGAATTGACTGAGACACCAGCTGAACTAAATGCAATACAAGGTGACTGGCTAGCAATAGAAGCAAATGTAGCAAGCCCCCCCCCCAAAGAGTGTCCTGTACAAACCATTTTGCCACTGACGGCTTGATATAGAAGATTGGTTAAATTAATAGCTTGGAAATACTGAGGTTCAAAATAACCAAGTCCTTGACGCAAATCTGCATAAATATCTATCAACTCATTACTGCCACCGAAGGAAATAATATACAAATCATTAAACCGACAAATATTAGCTTCAAATCCCGTTGATTTATCCCTTAACAAACTTGCATTAATGCCAATCTCCTTAAGCTGCTGGTGATTAAGTCTTTCTATCCCATACATGCTTCTCCATTTACTGAAATAAACACCATATGCAAGTTCACCTAAAATATAATCATTACTTTGAGGTTCCCGACCGAAAAATTCCTCCGCTGATAAAGTATGAGGCCAGTTATTTACTTTAGAACACATCATAGGTTTCAATGCATGTTGTTGATCTCTATTGACGTTTTCTCTATCAAGGGAAGTGTTATTTTCATAAACTTGAGGACAGATTAATTGATTAATTTTAGACATAGACTCTCCCGAATAATGGTAAACCAAGGGAGATAATTAAAATGGAAATAACTAAGAGGAAAAACCATGTATTTTGTTAGAACAATACAAAAAAGCCATTTGATTCAATGGCTTTTTAAATTATAAGCTAATATAGCTATATTAAACTATACAACCGTTATAAACTTTCAGTGAAAGTACGAGTAATAACATCACGTTGTTGTTCCGGAGTCAATGAGTTGAAGCGCACGGCGTAGCCTGAAACACGGATAGTCAACTGAGGATATTTCTCAGGATTTTTAACAGCATCTTCTAATGTTTCACGACTCAGAACGTTAACATTCAAGTGCTGACCACCTTCAACACGGACTGTTGGTTTAACTTCTAAAGGAACTTCACGATACTCAAAAGTACCCAATTCATCTTTAGCTACAACTTGTCCTTCGCTATAATCAGCTTTTGCGCATACACAACGTGCTTCATTTTTATCTTCATCAAGTAACCAAAAAGAATTCAATAAAGCTGCATTTTCAGTTTTAGTAATTTGAATACCTGTAATCATATCGACCTCCACGTTCGGGCAGGATTGAGATAAATCCCTTTGTTTAACTGTTAATTGGAATTTGGTATAACCAATGTTTCTATACACTATATACCAGCTAGCCCCCTCCATTTCTTTGACATTAATCAATAGTTTCGGGTAACAATTAATCAGATAGAGGTCAACACTATGTTTTAAATCAATTTTCACATTTTGAGGTGAATCAATTTTTTTAATTAAAATTAAAAAATATTTTAATTAAATATACCAAAACTCACCTTTATCTCTCGAAGCTGAACCAGTAAGCTTATAGCTATATTTGATTATTATAGGAATTTTCATGTCAAACACCCAAACTTGGCACGATGTTATTGGCTCAGAAAAAAATCAAGCCTATTTTAAGGACACACTAACTTACGTTACTAATGAACGTAATAAGGGAAAAACTATTTTCCCACCACAGCAAGATGTGTTTAATGCCTTTCGATATACCGAGCTCGCAGATGTTAAGGTGGTGATTTTAGGACAGGATCCGTACCATGGTCCGGGACAAGCACATGGTTTATCTTTTTCAGTTCTTCCTGGTATTAAGCCACCACCATCATTGGTCAATATGTACAAAGAATTAGAAAAAGATATTCCAGGTTTTACACGCCCTCAGCATGGCTATTTACTCAGTTGGGCCCACCAAGGTGTATTGCTATTAAATACAGTTTTAACTGTTGAGCAAGGAAATGCACATTCTCATGCGCATTTAGGTTGGGAAACATTTACAGATAAAGTGATAGCGACCATCAATGAGCATAGAGACGGCGTTATTTTTCTATTGTGGGGTTCACATGCCCAGAAAAAAGGCCGTATCATTGATACTAAACGCCATCATGTCCTAAAGGCTCCACATCCTTCCCCACTTTCTGCTCATCGTGGTTTCTTAGGGTGTAAACATTTCTCACAAACCAATGCGTTATTAATACAACAAGGACTTAAACCTATCGATTGGAATCCAGTTCTTGAGGATTAATCATTATCTATAGGCATAAAAAAACCGGGTGAGATAACACCACCCGGTTTTAAATTCAACATTTGAAATAACTTTATTTTGATACGATAACCATTGCAGGTCTTAATAAACGGCCATTTAAAACATAACCTTTTTGCATAACATCAATTACTTGATTTGGCTGATGAGCTGGTGATTCAATCATCGTCATAGCCTGATGTACTTCCGGATTAAATGCCACATTAGATTCTGCAACCACTTCGATTCCAAACTTTTCTACAGCGCTTAAAAAAGTTTTTAACGTTAAATCCAACCCTTCTAACATTGCCTTCGAATTTTCATTTTCATGATCAGCCGCTTCAATCGCACGCTCTAAATTATCGATAACAGGCAATAATTCGTTAGAAAATTTCTCAAGGGCAAATTTATGCGCTTTTTCAATATCTAATTCAGTACGACGACGAATGTTTTCAATTTCTGCATGCGCACGCAACATCGCTTCACGTTCAACTTTTCGTGAAGCAACGAGTTCTTCTTCTAGCTCAGCAATACGCGCTGCTAATTCTTGTACATCTGCCTGTGATTCCACCTGCTGTGCTCCCTGTTCTTGATCTAACTCTGCTTTTTGTGTTTCATTCAGCTCAGGGGCTTGCTCATCATGCATGTTTTGTTCTTTACTACTCATGAATATCTCCGCGTATTTAGCATTAATCCCATCTAATAGAGTATTATGGGGATATAAAACAGGGATTCAAGGGAAGTAATGCAATGAGAGACCAAAATAATATGCGTAAAGATAAAAGCACGCAAAAGAGCCATTTTGAAACCATCGGTATTGTAGGTCATCCACGCCATCCCGAAGCTTTGTCTACCCATGAATTAATCTACAATTGGCTACTATCAAAAAATTATAACGCCATTATTGATAAACAAGTTGCCAAAGATTTAAATTTACAAAATGCAAATACAGGTAATCTGACTGATATAGGGCAACAGGCAGATTTAGTGATCGTTGTCGGTGGTGATGGCAATATGCTTGGTGCTGCCAGAATTTTATCTCGTTATAATAATAAGGTAATTGGTATTAACCGTGGAAATTTAGGTTTTCTAACTGATCTTGACCCTGACAATGCTTTGCAGCAGCTTTCTCGTGTACTTGAAGGCGAATATCATGAAGAACAACGTTTTTTGCTTGAAGCTCAGGTGATAAAACCTAATCAAAAAGCTCGCAAAAGTAGTGCTATTAATGAGATTGTTTTGCACCCTGGTAAAGTAGCCCATATGATTGAGTTTGAAGTCTATATCGATGACCGTTTTGCTTTTTCACAACGCTCAGATGGACTAATTATTGCAACACCAACAGGTTCTACAGCCTACTCACTATCAGCCGGTGGTCCTATCTTAATGCCTAATTTGGATGCAATAGTTCTAGTACCTATGTTCCCCCACACTCTTTCATCCCGTCCATTAGTAATCAGTAGTGATAGCAGTATCCGGCTAAAATTTTTACGTAATAATATTGATTATGAAGTAAGTTGTGATAGTCAAATTATGCTTCCTATACAAGATGGAGAAGAGGTGATTATACAGCGAAGTAATAAAAGCCTTAACCTTGTTCACCCTAAAGATTATAACTATTTCAATACATTAAGCACAAAATTAGGATGGGCAAAAAAAACTTTTTAATTTTTTTAATCTGCCTCTTTACTGTATAAAAAAACAGGATATACTGTATGCAAACACAGGTGTGTATTTTCACAGGAGAGCGCAGATGCTTACCCAACTTACCATTAATAATTTTGCTATCGTTCGTGATCTTGAAATTGATTTTCGGAGCGGTATGACCACAATTACAGGTGAAACTGGCGCAGGTAAATCTATTGCTATTGATGCGCTTGGGCTCTGTTTAGGTAATAGAGGGGATACCAATATGGTTCGCCCCGGAGCACAAAGAGCTGATTTATGCGCGCGCTTCTCCTTGATAGACGCTGAAAAAGCGACTAAATGGTTGATTGCACATGAGCTGGATAATCACAATGAATGCCTTTTACGTCGTACCATTGCCATTGATGGACGCTCAAGAGGTTTTATTAATGGCACAGCTGTCCCGCTCTCACAGCTTCGTGAACTTGGCACACTGCTCATTCAAATTCACGGCCAGCACGCACACCAACTCTTACTCGATAATACACATCAAAAATCATTGCTTGATGCCTACGCCAATCAGCGAGATGTACTTTCACAGATGAAACAATCATGGCAAAAATGGCACGACTCTTGCCAGCAACTCGCTATGTTCCAAAAACAGATGCAAGAACGCGAATCGCGTCAACAATTACTTGATTATCATTTAAAAGAACTCAGTGAATTTTCTCCGATCCAAGGTGAGTTCGAAAATATCGAGCAAGAATATAAGCAACTCGCAAATTACGGGCAATTCTTGATGCTTGGGCAAAACGCTATGCAAATTTTGTCTGATAATGATGATTCCAATATTCTAAGTTTATTAAATATTGCTAAAAATGAATTGACCGAATTAGCGTCTTTAGATACTAAATTTTCTAGTTTACTGGATATGCTTGAAGAGGCATCCATTCAAGTTAGCGAAGCCAACAAAGAGCTCAGACACTATTGTGATCAATATGAGCTGGATCCTAATCGTTTGTTTGAGCTCGAACAGCGTATTTCAAAACAAATTAGCCTCTCGAGAAAGCACCATATCATGCCAGAAGCTTTACCTGACCTATATCAACAGCTATTAGAAGAACAAGAAAAAATAGCGAATCAATACGAAGATTGTGAAGTGTTGAGCGAGCAAGTACGCCAAGATCACCAACACGCTATCACTTGTGCCCAAGCATTACATCGTACTCGTTTAGAATATGCCCAAGAACTTAGCCAATTAATAACCAATAGCATGCACCAACTCTCTATGCCTCATGGGCGATTTACTATTGATGTAAAATTTACCCCTGAACATTTGCAACCTGACGGAGCTTGTAAAGTTGAATTTAATGTCACGACAAACCCAGGGCAACCACATCAAGCACTTGCTAAAGTCGCTTCTGGCGGTGAATTATCACGCATTGCATTAGCTATTCAAGTCATCACAGCAAAAAAAATGGATACTCCAGTACTTATTTTTGATGAAGTTGACGTAGGGATAAGCGGGCCTACCGCTGCCATTGTAGGGCGATTATTACGTGAATTAGGTGAATCAACTCAGGTTATGTGTGTAACGCATTTACCTCAGGTTGCAGGCTGTGGACACTATCATTTTTATGTCAGTAAAGAGACTAATGGAGTAGAAACAGAAACACATATGCAGCTACTGGATAAAAAAGCACGTTTACAAGAACTTGCCCGTCTTTTAGCGGGTAGCGAAGTCACAAAAAATACACTAGCAAATGCAAAAGAGTTGCTTGCAGCATAAATTTTAACAACTTTTTTGCACTCATGTGGTCTTAGAGTCAATATGGAAGGTTTTAAATTGTATCAATGTCGATTATCATTGATGTTCTGACTCCAAAAGGAATGAGATATCCATGCGTTATAAACTGTTAACTGCTGCTGCACTATCACTCGCATTAATGTCAACGGGCTGTTCAATGATGGAACGTCTTGTCTATCACCCTGACATTAACCAAGGTAATTACCTGACAGCGAAAGATGTTGCTAAGATTCAAAAAGGAATGACTCAGCAACAGGTCGCTTATACTTTGGGCACACCAATGTTAACCGACCCGTTTGGTACTCAAACTTGGTATTATGTTTTCCGCCAAGAACTTGGCCATGACCCCGTTACACAAGAGACTTTGACACTCAATTTTGACCGTAATGGAATTCTTACCGAGATCAAAAATGAGAAAAACCTTGCAGCGCAGGAGTCCATGGAAACAAAGGAGATTCAAAATTCGCAACCTAAAGCTGAACCGGTAGCTCCTACGACGAAAACTGATGAATCCAAGGCTATAGAACCAATAACTGATAAACGACAACCTGCTTCACCTACACAAAAATTGCTAACTCATTAAGATTAGTTATCGACCTGGCTATCAGTTGAATGTGTAATAACTACCTGCCAAATAATCTAAGCAGGTAGTTACATCATTCAGAACGATTTTTTTCTCTTTTCTTCCTCTAATAGTGCTATCTACTCAGATCTTTCAACTCAATAATCTAGATATATATTTTACTAACCGATCAGAATAAAAAAACCGAGAATATTCTCGGTTTAGGTTCAGTAGAAAATCTCAAGACTAACAATTATTTTTTGTTATCCTTTGATTTTTCAGCTCTTTTACGACGTAACTCTTTAGGATCAGCAATCAGAGGTCGATAAATTTCGACTCGATCGCCTTCTTGTAAACTATCACTAAGCTTTGCTGAACGGCTATAAATACCAACCTTATTTTTTTTAAGATCAATATCGGTTCGCAATGCAAGAATACCAGAAGCGATAATTGCATCTTCAACTGTCGCATTTTCTGCAATTTTTACCGGTAACAAATATTGTTTTTCAGGTAATGCATAGGTAACTTCAACATATAACTCAGACACTGTATACATCCTTCGCTCTAAGCGTAAAAGCCTGAACCATATTATTTGCAAGCTCTTTAAAGATTTTACCAAATGCCAGTTCAATTAATTTATTGGTAAACTCAAAATCAAGATGGAATTCAATTTTGCACGCATCCGAACTGAGAGGGATAAAACGCCATCCTCCTGTTAGCTTACGAAAAGGCCCTTCCACCAAATGCATATGGATACATTTATTATCCTCTAGCACATTTTTGGTTATAAAGGTCTTACTGATACCTGCTTTTGAAACTTCCACTGAGGCTGTCATTTCGTCATCAGTGTGACTGATAACACGGCTTGCCACACATCCAGGTAAAAAATTTGGATATGCGATAACATCATTAACAAGTTTATACATTTGTTCTGCGCTGAACGGAACTAACGCAGAGCGACTAATCTGTGGCATATCAATTCCCATCCCCAAAAACTGCACATATAATACCACTATTGATTGGTTAAACAAAAAACAAAACCGATTGAGGACAATAATTGCACAATTGGCATATTTTTAAGCGTAGAAAGATTTATTTCAATTCAGCTTACAGTATAATGGCGAAACTATGACAAAGAAAAAAGCTTATAAACCCGGTTCGGCAACTATTGCCATGAACAAACGTGCTCGCCACGAATATTCTATCGAAGAAGAGTTCGAGGCTGGCTTATCCTTACAGGGTTGGGAAGTAAAATCACTACGTGCTGGTAAAGCAAATATCGGTGATAGCTATGTCTTACTTAGAGATGGTGAAGCATACCTATTTGGTGCAAACTTTACGCCTTTGAATGTCGCATCGTCGCATGTTGTCTGTGATCCAACACGTAGTAGAAAATTGTTATTAAATCAACGAGAGTTAGACTCTCTTTACGGTAGAGTAAACCGTGAGGGCTATACTGTCATTGCTCTTTCGCTTTACTGGAAAAATGCTTGGTGCAAAGTCAAAATTGGCGTCGCAAAAGGTAAAAAAGCACATGACAAACGTTCTGATATAAAAGATCGTGAGTGGCAATTAGATAAAGCACGTATAATGAAACATTCTAATCGCTAAGTTCTAGCTTTTTAGGGTATTTTTCTGTTATACTGCGTTCAACAACTTGGGGCTGATTCTGGATTCGACGGGATTTGCGAAACCCAAGGTGCATGCCGAGGGGCGGTTGGCCTCGTTAAAAGCCGCAAAAAAATAGTCGCAAACGACGAAAACTACGCACTAGCAGCTTAATAACCTGCTTAGAGCCCTCTCTCCCTAGCCTCCGCTTTTAGGACGGGGATCAAGAGAGGTCAAACCCAAAAGAGCTCGTGTGGATGCCTTGCCTGAGGTTGAAGCATTAAATTTAATCAGGATAGTTTGTTAGTGGCGTGTCTGTCCGCAGCTGGCAAATGAAATTAAAGACTAGACTAAGCATGTAGTACCGAGGATGTAGAAATTTCGGACGCGGGTTCAACTCCCGCCAGCTCCACCAAATTATCTTCTAAAGACGTCCAAAGAAGACTGAAAAGCCCGCTAACTCAATGAGTTGCGGGCTTTTTTATGTCCTGCGCAGTCTGATGTCACCTAATTAAATCCAATCATCTTAGGCACCTTGATAGGCACCTCGTTAACCTTTATAGTTTTTGAGGTGCCTAAAAACAATGGAACATCAAAAATGGCAAGACAAACCAAACCCTTATCCGCAAAAGAGATCGACGCAGCAAAGCCAAAACAGAGTGATTATGTCCTCTATGATGGCGATGGATTAGAGCTATTGGTTAAATCCAATGGCAGCAAGCTGTGGTCATTTCGCTACATTCGCCCTCTCACTAAGAAACGAGCTAAAAAGAGCCTTGGTTCTTACCCTGCAGTCAGCCTTGCTGATGCACGTAGCTATCGCCTTGAAGCAAGAACATTGCTCGCTAAACAGATAGACCCTCAAGATCACCATAAAGAGCAAGTCCGTAACACCTTAGAAGCAAAGGCAAATACCTTTCAACTTGTTGCTGAGCGTTGGTGGGAAGTAAAGAAGTCCACAGTAACCGAAGACTACGGTAACGATATTTGGCGCTCACTTGAACAAGATGTGTTTCCTGCCATTGGTGACATCAGCGTTACTGATATCAAAGCGCATATATTGGTTCAAGCAATACAACCAGTACAAGCTAGAGGTGCATTAGAAACTGTTCGTCGCCTTTGTCAGCGTATTAACGAAGTGATGATCTATGCTCAAAATACTGGCTTAATTGATTCTGTTCCAAGTATCAACATTGGTAAAGCTTTTGAAAAACCCAAGAAAAAGAATATGCCGAGTATTCCCCCTGATCAGCTGCCAAAGCTCATGCAGACAATGCGTACAGCTAGCATTAGCCTATCCACTCGATGCTTGTTTATGTGGCAGCTACTTACCATATCCCGCCCTGCCGAAGCCGCTGAAGCCCGTTGGGACGAAATCAACTTTGAAACCAAGGAATGGAAGATACCTGCTGTCAGAATGAAGATGAACCGTGAGCACACTGTTCCGTTATCTGACGCTGCTTTAGCTATCTTAGAGCTAATGAAACCACTCAGTGGTCATCGTGAGTTTATCTTTCCTAGCCGTATCAAGCCTACCCAACCGATGAATAGCCAAACCGTCAATGCTGCATTAAAACGTGCAGGGTTCGGTGGTGTGCTTGTTTCACATGGGCTACGTTCAATTGCCAGCACCGCTCTCAATGAGCAAGGCTTCCCACCCGATGTGATTGAAGCCGCCCTCGCCCACATTGATAAAAATGAGGTTCGTCGCGCATACAACCGTAGTGACTACCTAGAGCAAAGACGACCTATGATGCAATGGTGGGCTGATTTTATTGAAGAGGCTAATAGGGGAAGTATTATTGAAGGTGGAATAAGAGGGATATCGCTAGTTGGGTAATTTGTGTACCAGCTCAAATCTGAGCTGGTACTATAGTAACACGCAGCCATATATCACCAAGATTCAGCTATGTGCCAAGTAGCGGACATTATAGCTATCCCACATGGAACGTCCGATTTCAAATACAGAGCGGAATTTCCTGACAAAACCTTTCTCATTTTTTAAGTTTTTTAACTCTATTTTCGAAGGCTTTACATCTATACCAGTAATTTCACCTTATGGTTTCTTAAAAAATAGGGAGATCATCATGAAAAGAACGTGTTGCATGGAATAAGGGCTGAGGATCATTGGCAACTACTCCCTTGTGGGATACCTATGATAATGCCAAAGCTGAGGAATTCTGGTATGTTAGGCAGCATAGGTCTGATGAGGACGTCGATCAAAGTGTGAATTGGTAAACGCTGATTTTATAATGTGGATGCGCACAATTTGGATCATCATGGTCCGTTTTGTGCATGCGCTTAATCATTACCTGTTTTAGGGTGATTGTTACTGGAATATTATTAAAATTCTCGCCAATTAAGTGTCGTGTCGTGAAATGTGTTGCATGTTTGGGATAGGGGTGATCTTTTGAATACTGGTTTGATGTAGAATGATTTGCTTAGATCGCTCGAATTTCCTATCCGTTAGTCAGTGAAATTTCCAATTTTTACACTTCAATATCAAACAGTAGCTAATACTTAAAAAGTCATAGGAGATGTGAAATGGTCCAGTCAGTACAAACACTGGAAAAACAAAGGTTGCAGGAGCTTTTTGATAGTTGTCAGCAACAGGTTCTGTCTCAAATTATGGGGCCATTCGGTTTATCAACTGCAATGTTTGAGGATAAGAGTGGTGGCAATGTGGCGACGGTTCACAATGCTGAACAATCAATATTCCCTGACGAAATGCATGAGAAGAATTACGCAATAGCTAATAGCCGTTACAGCCAAGAAATCAGACAAAAACATTGGGATGATACAAGTGCTAGAGGAGAAAAGCATAAAGCAAATAACCAAGCACTAGATGCTGGCAACGAAGTGTTAAGTGATGCGACTAATCGCCCAATGACAAAAGGAGATATTCACGGCGATCATATCGTCTCTTTAAATGAAATTCATGGTAATAAATCGCTCCATCTTCGGTTCACTGAGGAAGAAAGGAAGGCAATAGCGAATAATAAAAAAAACATGGCATATATCGAAGGAAAACTGAATATGTCAAAGGGGAAAAAAAGCTGGGATGAGTGTCTCAGTGATCCTGAGTTTGTTAAAGCTAATAACTTATCTCAAGACGAGATCGAAAATATAAAAAAAATCGATAAGGGGGCTCGAGATTATATTCAAGCGGCTGAGAATAAGAGATTAGCTAGTGAGCTGCTGTCAACAGGCGCCAAAGAAGCTGCAATGATGGGTGTTCGCCAAGCTTTGGGTATGTTGCTGACTGAGCTAGTTAATCAACTTTTCAATGAACTAAAAGATCTATATAAACAAGGCGTTGCTTCCGGAAAAGATCTTCTGAAGGAGTTGAAATTTCGCGCTAAAAAAATTATCGACGCCCTGCTGAAAAAACTACCCAATGCACTAAATCAAGTTTTTGAAGGTGGTTTAAGTGGATTTGCTAGTAATCTCATCACTTTTTTAATTAACACCTTTCTTACTACAGCAAAAAATGTAGTGAAAATAATACGTGAAGGACTGCTTTCTCTTTTCAAGGCAATAAAAATGATTTTGTTCCCTAAAAAAGATACAAACAAGCAGGAGAATTTAAACGCGGCTCTAAAACTGATTACTACTGCAGTTTTTACCTCTATCGGTATTTTTTTTGAGGAGTCCTTCAAAGCTTTCTTTGTTGCTATCCCTGTGATTGGTGTTTTCGCCGATACTCTTGCTCCAGTTTTTATGGGCATTTTTGTGGGGATATCATCCGCTCTGATCGCATATGCTATCGACCGGCTTTTTGATAAATACGGTGGCCCTTCATTCGATGAAAAAATGCTGGATCAGTTAATGGAAAATTCAAACCTGCAAAATAAATTTGCTGATGACATTTCTGAGCAGCTGGATGTATCTATGATGGCAGTAGAAAATTACCAATACTCAATTCATATTAATCAGGATATTGCTGCAAAATTTGCAGGTGCATTGGCTGCTAATGATTATACCTTGCATCTGTTGGAGTGCGATATTGTAGTGCTGGATAATCAAATTCAAAAAATTAGAAAGGAAACCAAGCTACAAGAAGAATCATATATTAATATTGAAAATTTTTTAAATGAATTGAAGTGAAGGTTTAAATTATGGATGCAAGCAAAAAACAAGAATTGATTATCGTAAATGCCATATCACAAATGGTAATACCTAGTGATGCTTTTGAAAATAGTGAATTTAAAGAAATTATTTCCAATTTTAAAGAAGCACAAAACAAGGTTTGCAGTGATTTAAGTGACATTGAGAGAGCTCGTAACGAAGTTAAAGACGGAGGTATGATAGGTAATTTGTGGAATAACAGAAAAGATAAATTGCAAGACGCACAATTTGATTTAAATAAATCAGTTGGCTTACTTACTAAGCAATCCTCTGATTTGATTTTATTTAACACTGCGATATCTAAAGTTTTAGTGTCGCAACAAAACTTATTACATGAGCAGCAGGAGATGTTAAGAGCGCAAGCTGGCGAATTGGCTGCCCAAAACAAAAATATCAAAGAGCATCAAATAAAACTTAGCAGCCAGCAAGACGATATTGTCAAAGCAAATAATGGTTTGTTGGAAGCAAAAGGCTTAACACGTGAGCAAGCCGAGAAGCTTGTTGGATGTGTCAAGCGTGTAGAAGCAGCTGAACAAAAAATGAAAAGTTCTAATCAGAAACTAGAACATTCCTTTACAGCTCGTATCGTTGCTTGCGAAGGACATGCTGAATCTATCAAAGCGGAAGTTGACGAGGCCCTCTACAACTATGGTCAAAAAACTGTTGTTATGCTAGAGGAGTTTCGTACAGAATGCCATTCTGCCCTCGAAGGCTTAAGAGGTCAATTGTCAGATGTTGAATTGAAAATTCAGACCGAGTCCGAGGTTAGGAAACTAGCAGTTACTTCGGTGGAACAAGAATTAAATCAGCTTATTGATGAATTACAGAATAAGCAAGAAGCTAGCGATGAAAAATTACTTTCTGAATTGGGATCAACTAAGGAAAGTTTAGAATCGCAAATATCATCACTATCCTTAAATCTCGTTAAACGTGACGCTGAATTTTCGAAAAAAAATAAGAGATTAGTTTATTTTTCTACCTCAGCGTTGATTGTTTCAGGTCTATCTCTAGCAGCATCTGCATATGTTTATTTAAGTGTTTAATTCCTTAAGTTAATATATATAACGATGTTATGGTTACTTGATTTTAAGTCGCTGAAAAGCGAATGATAACACTGCCTGTTACAATAAAATCTATTAGCAAGCCCTAACTATGCACTGCCATATGGCTTTTCTTAGTTTTGCAACTTTAATGGTTCTCGAGCAGCCGTTGTTCGCTCAGGGCAGACCTAAAATCGTTCTGAGTGATGAGCGTCAAACGATGCTTGCTGCTAACACCGTCATGTGTTGATTAAAAAAGGACAATGTCAACGCTTTGCAGAAAGTACAAGAAGACAATTTAAATTACAGTCTCGGTAGCCATTTCAATCAGACTCCATAGCCGTTCAATATCTAATTGTTTTGGCAGATATTTTCTACTGCCACATACCGTTATCCAAAGCATACAAATACATCACCACCCTGAGCTTATTCCCAAGGTGGTGAATTATCATATACTAGCGTTGAACTTCACTCGCCTTTCCTAATCCCTTCATTAATATATCAAACATCAATCCAGCAAAGCCTTTCGCTATCGCTTCGTTAGACAGGAGTTTCATTGCCATCTCATTATGAACATCAATACTCTCAATAATGGCATTGTTGATTGACTCTGGGAATTGTCCGAGCATTGCTTGTTCTTTGGTATTACTGCGCAGCTGATCCATAACAATTTCATTTTCTGAGATTTTGCCTGCAATGGTATTCGCATAATTAAGCATATCATTTTCAGATAAACCATCTTCAATAAACAAATCGTTCATTCGCTGGATGATCTCGTTAAGCAATTCAGTTTTGGGATCTTTCGGCACAGCACCAGAGCCTTCTTTTGCCGCAGGTAAATAGGGCTTTGGTTCTTCACCGATCATAAGGCCAAGCTGTAAATCGGCTTCGCGTTGCTCGTGTAGTCGGTAGTGAGTCATCACCACATCTGATAAATCGATTTCGTCTTCCACAACATCGAGGCGCAGCAACGGATGAAGATATTTGGCGAAAATACTCAGTTTTTCTAATTCATAATCATCAAAATTGACAATCTGAGACGTAAATTCGTAGTAGCGATAAAACGAGATGAGATCTTTCTTGAACACCTCAAGAATATCTCGCGCTTCTTTAGCATGTTTTACACTATTTTCAGCGTACTTAATTTTTTTGTCGTTCTTCTCAATTTTTGCCTTGGACAGCTCCGATTGTGCCGCTCGAAGAACCTGTGATGCATCCTTATAACGGACAGAAAAACGGTCAACCGCTGGCTTACACAAATTAGCGAGTTTGGCTTGATTTGCTTGCTTGTTGTTATACGTTTCAACAAACATCTCAACCTCTCGCCATTGATAAATACCAACTTTGTCGAGCTTTTTCATTAGTTCATAGACAATGTTTGGATCAGAGACATCAGCGAGTTCAGCCGTTTGGAAATACACTTTAAACTCTGCCAATATGTCTTCAGGATCATTAACGAAGTCGAGTACAAAGGTTTTTTCCTTACCTTTATAAGTGCGATTTAGCCTTGAAAGGGTCTGAATGCACTCAACGCCTTTTAACGGCTTATCGACATACATCGCCACTAATTTCGGCTGGTCAAAACCTGTCTGGAATTTATTCGCCACCAGCATGACCTGATAATCTGAGGTATCGAATGCTTTACGCATATCTCGACCACGGAGATTAGGGTTCATATTATTTTCAGTGAAAGCATGATCAGGTAAATCGGGATCATTCACCTCTCCCGAAAACGCCACCATTGCATTAACATTGGTGTAGCCCTTCTCTTGCACATATTTTTCAAAAGCAAGTTTGTAGCGTACAGCTTCTAAACGACTACTGGTGACAACCATTGCTTTAGCTTCACCACCTAACAAATGCTTAATTTTATCATTGAAATGCTCAATGATAGTTTCCACTTTTTGAGCGATGTTGTAAGGGTGAAAGCGAACCCATTTTGCCATTTTCGATGCTGCTTTCTTACTGTCTACCTCATGATCTAAATCCGGGTTTTTATGCGCTAATTGGTAGGCCACTCGGTAACTGGTGTAATTTTGTAGAACATTCAGAATAAAACCTTCTTCAATCGCTTGGCGCATTGAGTAGACATGAAAAGGCTGGGGTTTATTGGTATCGCTCGCGGGCTCATAGGGATTGGGCCTACGACCAAACAACTCTAGTGTTTTTGCCTTTGGTGTCGCCGTAAAAGCAAAGTAGCTGAGCTTATTCGAACCTTTACGCGCTTCAAGTGATAAACGCAGCATATCTTCACTGTCTAGCTCTTCATCACCGTCTAACTGCTCAGCCATGAGCACTTCTCGCAGCTTACGAGCGGTTGTTCCTGTCTGACTTGAGTGCGCTTCATCAGCAATCACAGCGTAACTTCGCCCTGCAAGAGTTGAGTCTTGGCGTATCGCCTCTAGTACGTGAGGAAAAGTTTGAATGGTCACGATAATAATAGAGGTACTGGCCTTCAACTCCCCAGCTAATTGGCTAGATTTAGAGCCTTGAGCCTCTTCGCGGTTAACGCGAGCAATCATCCCTTCACTGTGGTCAAACTGATAAATTGTATCCTGTAGCTGGCTATCCAACACCGTTCTGTCAGTGATCACAATAACGGAATCAAATACCTTATCCCCTGCTTGCTTATCAAGTTCAGGGTGATCGATATCATAGTGTTTTGATGCTAATTGGTGAGATAACCACGCAATCGAGTTTGATTTACCTGAACCTGCGCTGTGCTGGATCAGGTATTTATGCCCTGTACCTTCATTGTCTACGGTTCTGAGCAACTTTGAAACCACTGACCACTGATGATAACGAGGAAAGATCAGCGTTTCTTTTTGACTAATTGAACCATCTAAATTTTCAACATCTTTGACTTCAAGGTGAATATATCGCCCAAGGATAAGCAAAAGATTATCTTTTTGGAAAATTTCATTCCAAAGATAGGATGTCGCATAGCTGTCATCTTCGGGGGTATCATTCCCCTTACCGCCTTCGCTTGTCCCTCGATCAAATGGTAAGAAATAGGTATTTTTGCCATTTAACTTTGTTGTCATTGCCACATTGTATTGGCTGACCGCAAAGTGAACTAATGCCCCCCGTTTGAAGGTCAATAGCGGTTCGGACTTATGTGTCTTTTTGTCTTTCGGTAGCCTGTCCTTCATATATTGGACTTTGGCATTATCAATTGACTGTTTAAACTCAGACTTAAGCTCACAAGTGGCAACAGGTATTCCATTCACAAACAGTGTTAAATCTAATCGACCGTCATAACCATTAGGCGAGTAAACCAGTTCTGGTACAACACGTAGAATATTTTGCTGATAACGAACCGTTGCCGTTGGGTTCAGCTCGTGATCTGGTTTAAAACTACAAAGATCAAACTTAGCACCTCGGTTATTGACCTTATTTCGTAATACCCAGAGTGTGCCTTCTTTTTTAAGTTCTTGTTCTAATGATTTGAGTAGCACATCAGCAGTCGTATTTGGAAAGTGCTGCGCGAGTTTATCCCATTGCTCTGGCTGTGTAGCTTTCACAAACGTTATAACGTCGTCAGGATAAAGAGCCAGCTCTTTGTTGTACTTGCTCGATTCGCCTAACAACCAGCCTTGGGACTGCATTTGGTCAAGGATGTCGTTTTGGAATATTTTTTCTTGTGCCACATCAGACATTAGTTAGCTTCCTCCAAACACCATATTTGTTCCGCTATCTGGCGATACAGCTCACATCGCTCTTTAATATCAGCTGTTTTCATTTCTGGGTGGGCTTTAAATGCTAACCCATTGTTGGTGAATAGCTTATTGAAGTTAGGGTTATTTTCATATGCCAATGGATGTAGAGACTTAACCAGTAAGTTTTCTTTAATATAGTGAGGAAGCTTATCTACATAAGGTTTATCGCTGTATGACTGATTTGTGCCTCGTGGAAGAAGTACCAAAGCACCAATCTTATTTCGAGTATCATAAAAATCGTTTTGTTGTTCGAACTCATCTTTATGATCGTCAAAGTTGTTCGCCCATAAATGCTCTATTTCAAAAGGTTTACCATTTATTGCATGATAATAGGTCGAAAAGTCTGTATTTGCCCCTGCTAAACTGTCGACATAACTCGATAAGCGTGAAAGTAAGTACTTAACGAAACGGCCGTTTTGCCCATGCAGACAAAACCTATCAAAACCATCCCATCGTTCATCCATCTCACGAAGCATTTTATCGAAAATAACGAGTAGTTCGTTGTAGTCTTTATCACGGATCTCCTTAACCAAATTGTACATCGTATAGCGAATCGAGCTGGCAGAGAAGTTACGGAAGTTAATCGCTCTACGAACACAGAAAATATCAATATACTTCGCCACAAGGTTCATTTTTTTGTTGGCTAACTCAACGGAGTCTGTCGTTTTTAACGGTGCAAGCATCAAAGGATAGCTTAATGAGGTTGCGATCCCCCACTGATAGATGTAATGAATTGAATCGAATCCTGACGTCATCGTTTCTTCTGATTGACGTAGACGCTTATACGCATTCACGTAGTATTTAAACTCGGTATTAATAAACTCATCAAACTCATTTTCACCTGCCTTAGCAAGCTCCATCTTGGATAGATTATCTCTAACCCAGTTATGGAAACGAGTACCAATTTTTTCAAAGTCTTCGTTGAGTGAGCCGGCTTTACTTTGGCGGATGGACTCAGCGTATTTTGCTCTTAGCCACGCCTGAATAAAACGTTGATCTTCTTCTTTGTCAAAAACTTTAAGGTCAATGACCGTTTGTTTCCAGAAATCGTTAGCTTTTTGCCGCTTTTTATCATCGCGATACTTCGATAACAAAAAGCCTTTTAACATTTCAGTTGGAGTTAAATTTAACCCCCTGTCGTTCATTGTCTCAAAAATAGTGTAGGCATTTTCATCGTTATATGCCACGATTTCGACAAGGACAATTAATTCTTTAAACCAGTCAATAAATAACGGAAATACATTTTTATCAATGCGATCTATTGGAAATGCATCACAAATATTTTGATAACGAGCCACCATGTTAACCGTTGAGGCATCAGCATCTTCTGGTGGTACGTACTCCCCTTGGTTGAATAAAGCGTCAAGACAAGCTATACGCTCAGGCACATCTATATTGAATGATTTCACTCCAAATTTTTCAGAGAAAATCATACCTGAAACAGCTTCTTTTAAGCCAAGTTCTCGTTGTTTATTATTCAGGTAAATCAAAAACAATGTTAGCGATGTTAAACGTTGTTGACCATCAATAATACTGCGCCTACCCGATTTTTCACTCAGGACAAAGGGACCTAAATAATAACTATTGTAATCAGCAACATCTTGACGTTGATGCTTTGGATCGTAGTTGTCCAAAAAGGCATTACACAAGTCGGTAACAAGCTGCTCTATGTGGGTTTGTTCCCAGCTATATTCACGTTGATAATAATCAACAGTATATTTTTTATTATCGAGCACTTCTAAAATAGAGCGATTATTTGCGTCAATTTTGTTTTCAAAACGGCTCATTCTTGAATTCCTTTTGGTTGCCAATCACGCACATCAATTTTACCTGTTACTGCGGCTGAAATAAGAGCTGTTTTACGTTCTTTTAATAGCTTTACAGTTTCATTGGCCTTTTCTGTTAATAAATTGAACGTTTCTAATTTTTCTTTCAAGTATTTCGCCATAGATTGTTGTTCCTGCAAAGAAGGAACTGCCATATGTCTAGAGTGAATATTGTTCCTATCTAGGCTTCCAACTGCGCTGCCAGCCGCTAGGCTTTTTAAGTCCATAGATAACAAATAATAATAAATATATCTAATATCTCCATTTTTAAAGCTTTTTAGGAATAGAGATGTGTTATGCGCCCAGAAATCACTTTTTACATAATTAACTTCGCCAACGCTTCCACTTCTCCCAACAGTAATACAAGGGCCTTTAGTTGTGTATTCAGAGTGATACCCGATTACGCCATTGGAGCCATATACTGGATAGCCACCTTGTTTAAACTGAGTTGATGCTAAATCATGCCCACGTTGCAACATAAAAAAGTACTTTAACTGCTTTACTACCCAATGCTCAGGTACTTCACCCAACCACTCCACGCCTGAATCTTTCATTGACACATTGGGATTAAGCCCTTTAGTAACAACGTGAGAAATCACCGCTTGGCGTTTTTCTGTTAGCAGCTCAATCAGTTTTTCTTGCTTGGTGATTAAAGTGTCAATTTTGACGGTTTCGTGATCGAGGAAACTAGCGATTTTTTGTTGTTCTTCCAGTGAAGGAAGTGGATACTTAAAATTGACAAATGTATCTTGATACAAGTGTATTATGGTACTTCCTGTCTTATAGTAATCGACAAAATCTGTAAATGCTCTCGACAATAAAAGCCAGTAATAATATTGAGTTGTATATTTTTGGTGTATAGGTCTAACAACAAATACGCCACTATTTAATGTAGCTTTACCCTCTAGTCCACTAACTAAAGCAATCTTACCTATCGTGCCATCCTTAGTTATTAATAAATCTCCATTTTTTAATTGTATATTTAAGTCCTGAGCATAACGTTCTTCATCACAGTGATAACACTGCTCCCACTGAATAAACTTACCTTTAAAATCAGAACCCGTAACAAGAAATGGACCTACATCAGTAAAATCATCAGATGTTAGTCCGTGCCAACCAACACGAGCTTTGACAATAGAATTAAACTTTACCTTGGTGAGAGTCCAGTGTGCTGGGTAGTCCTCTATTATGATCTCAGGACTAGAAATCATTTGTGGGTAAGGTTGATAACGATTTATCATTATGAATGCACCTCGTTAAGCAACTGCATAATCTCAGTTGATATCGCATCTAAATCAGCATCAATCTCTTCTAGTGCTCTTGGGGGTTCATACACATAGAAATGGCGATTAAACGGAATTTCATAGCCGACAATACCAATTTCACCATCTTTCGGGTCTAGCTTGCTTTGATCAATCCACGCATCCGGTACGTGTGGTAGCACTTCACGAGCAAAGTAGTCTTCAATATTTTCAGTGAGTGGCACATTTTCGTTATCACGCAAATCAGGGTTGGCTTCAATCTGACCTTTCGCTTTACACACTTCAGCTTCGTCATCGTGTTCACCAAGGTGTTTCACAATTAGTTTTAGCTGTACTGCACTTAATTTAACTTCTGCCAGCTTGGTTTTTAACTGTTTGAGGAATTTATCACGGGATAAGTATTTTTCGGCTTCAAATGACGCTAGCGCGTCAAGAATAGCTTGTTGAATGGTTTCATCCATTTTCAGCCAAACACTATCTGCTTGCAGAGCTTCAAGGCATATAGCATCTTTCGGGTAAATGGCTAATTTCAGTGGGCGTTCAACCGTAATTCGGCGATAGCCAAACGCTTTGTAATCAAAGATTTTACTAAAATCGTTTTCTACGAACTGGCCGTATGTTTGCACGATTGTCTCAATCGCTTCTTCTGTCAGTTCTTTACGCTTACTGCCCAATGACTTACGCATGGCAGTATAAAACACGTTTTCATCATCGCCTTCAACTTCACCACCACTACGCCCGCGCCCACCTGTTTTAGCTCGCTCTTTTGACGCATTAATTAATTGAACCTTACCTTTGCGAGCAATTGGCTTATGGTTAGATAACACCCACACATAAGTAGCAATACCCGTGTTGTAGAACATATCAGTAGGCAGTGCCACAATCGCTTCGAGTAAGTCATTTTCCAGAATATAACGCCTAATTTCACTCTCACCGCTACCCGCTCCGCCAGTAAAAAGTGGGGAACCATTTAGGATGATACCAATACGTGAACCACCTTCACTTTCAGGGCGCATTTTACTAATTAGGTGCATCAAAAACAGTAATGAACCATCAGACACACGAGGTAAGCCCGCACCAAAGCGGCCTTCAAAACCTTTTTGGGTATGCTCATCAGTGATGTATTTTTGGATTTTCTTCCAATCCACACCAAAAGGTGGATTAGACAGCATATAGTCAAACTTGTCATTGCGGAGCTGGTCATTCGATAAGGTGTTACCCAACTTGATGTTATCGACCTTCTGCCCCTTAATAAGCATATCCGCTTTACAGATTGCGTATGACTCAGGGTTCAGCTCTTGACCAAATGCGGATAGAGAGGCTTTATCATTGAGTTTGTGGACATACTCCATACCAGACGATAAGAAGCCACCTGTTCCTGCAGTAGGGTCGTAAATTGAGCGAACTAAACCCGAGCTTGTTAACTCTTCTTCGTTAGTGAAAAGTAATGACGTCGTCAGCTCAACAATATCTCTTGGAGTAAAGTGTTCCCCTGCGGTTTCATTCGAGCTTTCTGCAAAGCGTCGGATAAGCTCCTCAAACACTAGGCCCATACCATAGTTACTAATGGTGTCAGGGTGAAGGTCAGTAGTCGCAAAGCGTTTTGCGACTTTGTAAAGCAGGTCGGCTTCTTCCAATTTATCAATGGTATTGAAAAAATCGAAGTGCTCAAAAATCTCACGGGCATTTGGGCTAAATGATTGAATGTAGTTCTGAAGATTATTCGCTACACCTGTTTCACCAAGACGGTTCAAATCCATTTTTGAGGCGTTATAAAAGCTTAACTGCGCAGCATGGGTCAGTAGTTTGTCCTGCGCTTCAATCGGCATTGATTTTACTGCGTCGTATTTAGCTAGAACATCTGTTTTTGTCGCAGCAAGCACACACTCTAAGCGCCTTAGCAAGGTGAAAGGGAGAATGATGCGTCCGTATTGAGATTGCTTGAAGTCACCACGTAACAGGTCAGCTACTGACCATAGAAATGCCGCTGTTGAAGAGAAATTGTTATTAGTCATTGTAATCAGCACATTGTATATTAAAAAAGTTAACTGATTGTACCTTTATAACTAATCAAACGATAGCGACATACCACGCAAAAAGCTGGCTCTCCACTACTTAACCAATCCAATGAACATTATTTTTCTCAACTGTTAAGTAAAAGAATAAATCGCACATCAATCAGGGTCACCGTGCAAATTATTTAACGAGCATATAAATGAGCGTCTAGTCATTTACATCTTTTTCTTTAAACTGAAAGGCCAAGTCGTAAAACCCATTATTATTCAGATACCAAGGAAATACATATGGGAGTTCAAATAAATGGGTATAATGTTGGATTTTAGAGTAATTATCTTTTTTTATTGCCTTGTGTCGAAGATACAAACTTCTTGCTGATACGCTAAAACCAAACTCCAAAAACATTTCTTTGATTTCCTCTGAAATTGTTCGACTATTATCAGACTCATAATAAATCGCCCGCTTAGGGTCTTCATAGCGATTAATTTCAATATAAAATGCCCCTAATGTTCCTAGCCAGCTACCTTGCGTGCCGTCAAACATTCGTTTATGCAAATAAAATTTACTCATTTTTTTTAGAATATTTTCAATTTCAGTTTCTGATACATATTCTTTGCACCGAAAACTTGCAAATGAACTTGGATTTTCCTCTAGTAACCAAACATCAATAAGCCTTTTATAGTAATCGGCAATCATCTTACGAGATGTACGGGACATTCCAGAGTCAAGTTTAGGAATATCAATTTTGTAACGCTGCTTGCCTGATATCATTGATGCTGACGCTCTTTGCAGCATCTTAAATTCAAAAAGTAAGCCTGCACGGATGAACAACAACGATAACTCTGAACCAATTTCTTACTTATATTTGTCATTTTTACGTGAATATTTACCACATGCAATAATATTGCGGTTTACGAGTTCATGATAAAAGCCAAGAGATGCATGAGGATATTCAAGAGCATAGCAACATTCGACAAGTCGGTGTCTGATAATGGGTGGGATTGTTGATAATGCAAGCGCCTCATTATTTATCAACTTGTCAGCTGCCTGCAAAACAAACTCTTCGTCCACACCATTATAGCGAGCAACGACGTTAAGCAAAGCTAGGCTAAAACTTCTTCGGCGCTTAACATATTGAACGTGTTCCTCTCGGTTATAATGTGTTCCACCAGCATTATTCTTCTCACAATCATTAAGTAAATTCGAAATATATTTATTATCAATAGACAAATATATTTCAAGAGCGCATAGCAGATAATGCTTGGTTATCTCTGCTTGCTTGCCACTGATCCCTGCCTTCCCAAGCATCTCATAGATGCGAGTAAGAAGGGGGTAATACCAATCAGACTCTGGGCTTCCATCTATTAAACTCATAAAAACCTGACTGAAGTGAAGAGTATCGATCGCATCAAACGCGGCTTTTTGCAAAGGTGTTGTGGATGGCATAAGTCAATGTCAAAAAAGGTTAGTAATAATTGCAAATTTTAGACACTATTCGTCTTCATTACAATCTATCGCATACCAGCTAGGTGGCGAATAACGGAGAGTCGTTATTCAACAAGCAATTTATACTCTTACTGTTCAATGAGGTAGAAAGATGATCCCCCATACTCAAACCGTGAAAATTTTGCGCATACGTGCGGTTATGGCCAAAATTGGCGTCGCCCGCTCAACGATATACGACTGGCTGAACCCAAAGTCAAAACGCTACGATCCCACTTTTCCAAAACAGAGACAATTAGGAAAACAATCTGTTGGCTGGATGGAAGCAGATATAGATGAGTGGTTGCTTAACCGTCAAATAACTAAAAAATGATCATATTGTAATGAGACTAGCGTAGATGGTTTCATCCAATATTAATCTACTTTACTATGAATTAGCTATTACGGACGTTATATTAAAGTTAACGTCCGTTCCTTTATGGCTTAGAGTTGTCTGTTAAGCAGTCTACCTATTTACTCTCGACTCGTCCCAATAGATCGATAACCATCGTCATAGCATTTTGTGTAATCCTTAGCTAAGTAGTCCATCCGATTTAATAACTCAGCAAACTGCTGATCATAATTCTCTCCATTGACATTTAAATGAAATACTCCTTTTTTAGAAAAATTCACTAATGATGCATACCGTGCAGGTGATAAACCTAAAGCACTGCACCATGCCTGTTGAATTAATGCGGCTAAGCTATTGTCTGAACTAAATCTCCCTGCTCCATGGTAAAAATCTTTATTAAGTAATAACAAAACATGATAGTGTTTACATTTATTAAGGTTACCTATTTCGCGCACCCACACATACCGTAGGCTATTTCGCCAATGGCGTCCCCAGCGTTTATTTTTTCTTAGGCAATCTACTTTTAGTTTAGCTTTTAGTGATTCAATAAAACGTGTTATCTCCCGATTCGAATCACTATATTCGTAATTAACCGGAAAACGTAAATCTACGCGTAAAGCTAAAGTGCGAGGAAATTCATCCACCGATTTATTGATTACATTAATGAATAAATTTTTATACTCTATATTATAAGAGTGTCTCATCATCTTATTACACCAATCGGTTATTGTTCCAAACTATTAATCTGTCGATATAAATAAATATTTAAAATTAAAAATTACACGTTAATAATTTAAAAATAATCACCACAATAAAGATAAACACTAATGAGTTTTAAATAATTATTTTAGAACCCCTAATAGACACTCTTTAACATAATAGTGAAAGTTGACTTAATCATTATTAAAATGAATTCAGTTATTATATCAACTATAAATGGATTATATAATTAAATAGATATTAACATATATTACTATACCGACAAAATTAAGCGTAATAAAAATAAAAAATTAAAGAATATAGCGCTAGTTAATCATATATTAATAAATTAACAGACTATAATTTCACTCTGATATTAGTTTCATCTTTTTTTACCATAATTTCTTGCGATTCATTGCTACAATCGCAGCTGTAGCAGCTTAATAAAATGAACAAATAGGATTTTTTGTAAATTCATTGTGATTAAATTGCGTACCCTCATAGACCAACCTTGCACCTCGATATGAGTATTCAACCTCAATTGCTTTAACTTTTACAAGATTAGATATTACTCTTTCCAATAGTTTTCCTTTCCTTAAAGAGTTAGGTCCATTACGTCGAATATCATTAAATCTAACATAATCATTATTTCGACGAGAATACTCCCTATCTAACCATGATAATAATAACGCCTCATAATAACCACCTTCATGAGAAAATAAATTAATAGCTTGTTCCATATACCATTCGCACAATAACCAAGCGCTCTCAACATAATCTTTTTTTATTGCACAGCTTCCTTCTGTAAAATAGCTAAGTAGTGCAGATAGTCTGGCGACATTATTTGGTAGTTTTGAAGCAAAGTCATTCATATTGGCATATTTCCCATCCGGATGAATACGATACTCAATCTCATTATATATTTCCTCCCATTTATATTGAGCCGCTGACTCAAATGATAGAGATCTCCTATCACCAGATTCTTTATTAACATTATTTTCAGTTAATAAATCACTTATCCGTTGATGAAAGCAATTGAGATATTTTGATTCATTTGAATACGATTTAATAAAACGTTCACCTTGAGTTGTTAAACTTTCATCAATAAAAACAGGTAAACAGCGAGCAAAAAAACCACTACCACGCGCTTTTTCTCCTTGACGTTTTAAATATAAATCAAATGGTTTCTTTTGTACCATCATAGATAAAGTAATACGGCCATCCTCTATCGTAAAGCTTTGGGTTGTTTTACGGTCAACATGAAAACTAACACCATCCCACATAGAGTTAATAAAGCTTAAATCCTTCATTACCTGTCTATCTAGTATATTTGCCCCCTCATCAGCAATGAGTCCAATATTTGAGTGTTGCTCATGCATTGCGAGCTGCAATGTTCTGCGCAACTAAATCAGGACACTTTTCTTAAGGAATTTTGTTCATACTCAATTGGGGACAGATCACCGTTGGCAGTATGAAACCTTTCTAGGTTGTAATAGCGCATATACGCGATAACATCTTCTTTCATCTGTTTCCGAGTCGGCTGAGGGATTTTCAGTACCCAATCGTGTTTTAAACTGCCAAAAAATCGTTCTACAACGGCGTTATCCCAACAGGCTCCAACATCACCCATGCTTGCCCTAATACCATAGCTTGTTAGCAAGCGGCGATATCGCTTACTCGTATATTGAGAGCCTCTATCACTATGAAAGACTAAGCCTTTTTCGGGCTGGCGTAAGTTATACGCTTTCATCAAGGCTTTACTGACTAAATCTGCCGTCATTCGTTTATCGATATGCCAACCCACAATACGGCGTGAGTATAAGTCCATCACGATGGCTAAATACATCCAGCCTTCCCCTGTTTTTAAATAGGTCACATCACCCGCCCACACTTCGTTAGGTGCGTGAGGATTAAAATTTTGATTGAGCAAATTATCGGCTACGGCATCACTGTGTTTGCGTTTTGTGGTGACTTTGTAAGCAACGCGCTGAGTGACGACTAGGCCAAGCTGAGCCATTAGCTTTTGAACGCCATAAGCACTCACGCTAAAGCCCTCTTTGCATAACCGTTTACGTAACGTTCTATAACCTAAGCTATTTCGACTCTGTTCAAAGATAGCTTTGGCTCTGCGGTACAGGCTAAGTTGTTCTGCGGTGATCAATTTTGCTGGGCGTTTAAGCCAAGCATAGTAGGCAGAACGACTTATTTTCATTAACTTGCAGAGCTTCAGCACGGGAAACTGTGAAGATAATTGCTTAATCGTTTTAAACGCTACTTGGTTTCCTTTAGCAGGAGGGCGCTGGCTTTTTTTAGGATCTCTTTCTCCATCCTAAGTTCTTTATTTTCTTTTCGAAGCCTTAATAGCTCAGCTCTCTCATCGGCATTCAAGCTGCTACCGGATTGTTCAGCATCGAATTTTGCTTTCCAGTTATAAAGTAATTTATCGGTGATCCCTAATGAAGCTACCGCTTTTGGGACGCTATAACCTTGTTCGGTGACTAATGCGACCGCTTCTTGCTTAAACTCAGTAGTATAAAACCTGTTTGTTCGTTTTTTCATTTAACACCTCAATAATTGGATTATATTCCATTATTAAAGTGTCCTGTTTGATTAAAGCAGATCATTTTACGGAGGTTTCTCAAAAGAAGACAGATAGAGCCACAAAAAAATTAGTTAAGCTGCTCAAATTCAACGAAAGGAAGCATTCTCAGTTGTTAGATGTGCTGTTTTCATTCTGAGGGGACTTGTTGCAAATAATAAATTAGCATATTTTTCGCTCAAAGATCATTGGGTTTTTCAGACTAAAACTGTCTCCACATTGAATAATCGATTCATAAAGGCAGATCGCTCCCGCATCCGAAATTCAAGTTCGCCACGACGTAGCCATTCATCAAATTGACCTTGATTCAGTTTTCGCAAGATTTCAAATCCTTGGATCGTTGACCAAGCCCGCTTCGCCGATTTGAAGCCGCCCGTGGCGACAACCAATTTTTTAATCGGTGCGTGATCAGATTCAATACGATTGTTGAGAGTTTTGATTTGCCGTTGTTTCACCTCAGTTCGGAGTTTACCTTTTTTAATTAAACGGCCAATGACGTATCCGTAAGCTGTGTATTTGTCGGTATTGAGTATTTTGGGTTGTCGCTCAGCGGCGTAAGACTTTAATACTCGTTTGAGAAATTCATAGGCGGTATACAGATTACGTTTTGGAGAAAATAAACACCTAATGTCTCTCCGTGTTTAACTATTGCACGGTAAAAGTAAAATCATTTTCCGTTAACTTTTACATAGTTTCACCGAGCAGCTAAGAGGAAACAGCCCGAATGAATTGATGTTTTTTGAGTTTTTTACGCAAGAAAGGCGCATATTCAATAAACCAACAAGAATTGGTTGAGCGATGAACCGAAATCCCCGTTCGGCCAACATATCACTGACGTGGGCATAACTCAGTGGGATTGAGCCATACCATTGAAGGCACCATAAGATAATGGCTGGCGAAAAATGCTCCCATTTAAAATCGTTAGATACCATTGAGCTTATCCCTTGAGAGAGATGAATGCTTCAGTGTTCATCATCAACTCAATTTTTGCAACAAGTCCCCTAACTTGACATAACTTCATGCCAACATTTATCCATTTGATAATCCTACCATCATATTTATATCGAGCAATTTTCATTATATCCTCCGAGCTAAGTAACTCAATCGAGGAACAAACACTATATAAAATTTCTTAGTCGGCTGTTATTACATCGTGTTTATTCAAATCGCTGTTCACGTCCCTCAGCATCCTTACGTTCACAGACTCTTTCATTCTCTATTCGGCGAATCAGTTCTTCATTCACTGACTTCGCAGCTATAGAAATGTCGGTACGCTCATGGGTAATCAGCTGGCTAATTGCATCTGCTCTAGATTGCATTATATTTGCCAGACTACCAGACCAACAAGAAGGAGCTATAATTAGATTTTCTACCAACAAAATTACAGATGGCGTTTATATAGGAGCAGGATTTGGTTTCTAATATTATATAAGTGATGTTTTGGGAGGAAACTTTAATATTATTTATTTAAAAAGACTTTAGCTATCGAGGAATAAATTAGTTAAAGTTTCTGGAGAAATAAAAAATTTTCATAATTTAATTGTAAGCTTTAAATGACCTCTTAGGATATATAATTATACCGGTAAGATTAAAGCCTGAAGAAAACCATAATAAAAATGCATTACTCACTACACATAAAAAGTAAGTAGTATGGGCTTATGCGAGAATTCTATCCATGCGCACTGACATTACAAATACCACTTAATATTGACACGCAAACATTATCATAAAAATTTGAGGGATATGTAAAATAAAGAGTATAACCCGCTTATAAAGTATACAATCAAATGCCGCCTCTAAAAGAGGTGGCATTTGATATTCTATTAAAATTGATAAATTAACCCCAAACCAACGACGTTATCTGTATTAATATGTGCATTTTCAGTGAAGTTATTATTTTTCAAAAGATTAACTTTGTAATCAACAACTGCGCTCATGTTCTTGTTGAAGTAGTAATAAGAACCTAAAGAAACATATTTAACGAGATCTTTATCACCATATCCGCCTCGTAAATTTTTACCTTTAGACTGTACATAAGCAACAGATGGTTTTAAACCAAAATCAAACAAATATTGGCCTACTACTTCTACGTTTTGAGTTTTATTCGCAATTGTTTCATCTTCACCAAAGTGTGTTGTATTCAGTGTTTCACCATACATAGCCGCTAGATAAAGATTGTTAGCATCGAATTTACCACCAACGTTCCACGCTTGAGCACGCTTACCTGTTGAACCTGTTGTCGACTCTTTTTGGACTGAAGTACGGCTTGAGTTAGAATAACCACCACCCAATGTTAACCCCCAACCTAACTCATAAGCCGTTGATAGGCCGTAACCATCCCCGTTGTTTTTATAAACATCAGATGAGCCTGATTTATTGGTTTCAGTATTTTTGCCTTGATATTGCAGCGCGAAGCTAAGGCCATCAACATAACCGAAGAGATTATTATTACGGTAAGTTAATAGGTTGCGGTTACGTCCAGTCATATAAGTGTCAGTTTGTGACATAGTGTCTGCCCCCCACAGTGGCAGGACATCAGTCCATACGTTTGTGTCATAAATAACACCATAGTTACGACCGTAGTCAATTGAACCAAAATCAGCAAATTTCAAACCAGCGTACGCTAAGCGGTTTTTATTATCATTGTTATTTTCCGTTTTATTTGTTTTGGTTTCCCACTCAAAACGGCCAAAACCAGTCAGCTGATCGGTAATTTGAGTATCACCTTTTAGGCCCAAACGTACGCGTGAATCATCACCGTCTTCGCTATGTGTACCATTGCTACCTTTACCGTCAGCAAAATAATGGCGAACGTCAACTTTACCGTAAACATCTAATTTGTTGCCATCTTTATTGTAGACTTCTGCTGAATTTGCTGCACCAGCAGCTAACAGAGCAGGAATTGCTATCGCTAGAATATTACGTTTCATTATTAAAGCTCCAATAATTTTCTTTTTTAAAAATAGGTTGAACTTATTTTTATTTGATGTGTCATGAGTGTAATTTTATTATCAATGATTTGGGTTGTAATATGCAAGCTTTATAAAATATAAAATATGAGTGAGTCAAATAAATCAAAAAGATAATTATTTTACTCATTAGTATGGCACGCAATGTTAAATTTAATGAAATGGATAGCATTAATAGATAAGTTTTTATCTTGAGAAGATGTGAAGGTACTTAACTTATTGTAAAGATAGCATTCAATAAAGTAAGATTTATAATCTTATACTTAGAGTAGTATATTTACTAATAACAATTTTTTGGTTATATGAAGTTATAAGGAATAAATCTAAAATAAAGCATACGTATTTCCATCTAATTAAATAGAATTAATGCTACAAAAATAAAAAGATAATGGGCTATTTTGATTAATTTGCTATTGTATATGCAGATAAATGTTACATAAATAATTTTCATACTTTCATCACTGTCTTTAATAAAGTAATATTTTATTATCATAATGTTCCGGAACTAATAATGTTAAAATATATTATCAATTATAGGTGTTATTTATGAGAGATATGACTCTAAATAATATAGTGCCAATAAGAAAAAAAGCAATTAAATCAGGGTCTTTTGACTTTTATTTGAAAAGTAAAGCATATGGTATCGATGTTTGTATTAAAATAAATGTAATAGATTGTGTTATTAGTTATTGTGAATCTGTATATGGTGTAATATTTGTTTTTTGTGGAGGATGTACACTTCATTTTTATACTTCATCATCAATTGAATCAACAGTAGAAGTCCGTATTATATTGAATTTTAATGATTTAGATAATGGCGTAATTATTGATAAAATTTATAGTACCTATATAAGCCTCGATGATTTTTTGGCCAATACAATCATAACCATAGATTTATTCTGGACTGAAGCATTTTTAATTACCTTAATTTCCCGTAGTACTGGGCGAGAAAATCATTCTGCCTTATATATAAACTCGAGTGAAGAAAAAAATAATTTAATATTTGATCCTAATGGTAAATATTATAGCTATAAGACAAAAAATAATATTGGGGCTGATTATTTCACGTCGAATGATATTGATGCAACATTTGATGATTATTTGAACTATCAAACATCTGAAGGTAATAAGATTGAGTGGCTATCCATGACATTGACACACCAAGAAGCGGGCATTATACGTCGCTTAATACATCATAATAAATATCCTAAATTTGGTTTCTATTGCACAAAAGCAGTATCCTCAGTGTTAATGAATTGTAATTATGGAATTAGTGAAGTTTATTCCTTACCAGGAAACTTGCGAGATGCAGTAAAATATATTGAAAGTACTAAGGAGAATCTAACTTGGTGGAAATAAATACCATCATATTAATAATAAGTTAACTTTATGTTAAAAAAACATTATATATTTTTACTTTTGTATATTTCTAAAAATATCTAGATATACAAATTTTAAAAATTTTTATCAAAAATAGCATATGAAAATATTATTGATGGATTTATTGAGCCGATATATTTTTATGGAACTTGAGTTAAATTTTCGTCGCGTAGACATCAATATAATATAAAAGTATTAATCATGAGGATTTTATCATTATGGTATATTGTCGAGTCTTGGATGATATTCTTATTATTACAATTTAAAAAATCTGGTTTGATTTTTAAATGTGTTGAGCCCCCTTGAATATATTAAAAATTAGAAGTGTATTCAATAACAATTGAGGTAATATTATGCGATTAGGTTTTTTAGCTGGAGCAATACTTGCAGGATGGCTCACGTTAGCTTATCCAACTGAAGTTGAAGCTATTTTTAACAAACTTAAGGCTGCTAGCCTAGTCATTTTCTCTGATGATTCCATTTCGCCTGAATCATCAGGGATTACCCATGATTCAAAAAGAATAGATTCAGTTGATGATTAATTATTAATAGATTTAAATGAATGAAGTTCTTACTTTATGGAATATTCTTTATTTTAGTGTTTAAAGCTACTGATTGTCTCAGCCAGTTTTTTGATTAATTAATGATCTTATTCTCTTCTTCAAATTATTCTAACTGTTTAACATCATCGACATCCACGCCACCATATACTGTTCCAATTATAGTACGTAGTATTATTACGACAAATATCGTTAATTTTCAGTCCAAAGTCGGTAATTTTTAAAATATTCACTATTTGAGTTTCACTAAAACAGATTTTTTATATTGATCTCCACAAGTTAAAAGGTATTGGCGTGTAAGTGCCAGTTGATTCAACAAATGGTAATATTCTCATTTTAATGCCACAATAACATTATCTAAACCAAGTCACCATCGCAAATACTGCAGAAAGCAGAAGTACAATAATAAAAAGATTCTTAGTGAAGATAAGTGTGTAATGAAAAATGGTTGTTCTATGCATAAGCATTTCCTTAGGAATTTACTTCCCCTGGATATTTCATCTATTTTTAGATAAAAACCCGCAATTTTAAGTTCTATATTTTTATTAATAGGGAGATCAGTGACTATATAGTCTAACGTCAAATATATTAATTTGCGCGATTAGCTACTAAGAGAAAAAACCCCGCAATTGCGAGGTTTTAATATATTTTATATTTATACTGACTTCATATCAGATTTACAAAAAATACATTTAGCGCCATAGGGGTTACGTTTTGATATATCAAAATGATACCGCCTATATTGAGAACCGCTACAACAAGGGCACTTCATGTACATCTTGTTCTAAAGAGCCACCACATTGGCAGCCGCTGGGCCTTTTGCGCCACTTTCAACGGAAAAGCTCACTTTTTGCCCATCATATAGAGTTTTGAAGTCATTGCTTTGAATTGCAGAGAAGTGTACAAATACGTCCTTACTTCCATCTTCTGGAGAGATGAAACCAAAGCCTTTAGATTCGTTAAACCATTTTACTAAACCTGTCATTGTATTAGACATAGAATTTCCTTTAATTTTTTAAATTGCCATAAGGCATATGTGAGGTTTGATATTTATTTTTACTTATGGGAATTAATTAGAAGGAATTCGCAATGAAGAGGTATCTGAGATAGCACTAAATGGTGAACAGCTTAAAACTTACTAACATAAATAGGCCTGTACTTCCAAACCAGTGAACACATTAAGCCACACATACATAATTATAGCAACCTTTATTATTTCGCATATTAAAGGATGCTATTCATAACTCTCTCTATAGCTTCGGCTAAAAGGAACAACAAATCTATATTCATTCTAAGTATAAAAACGGCTAAAACACGAGGTTTAAAATTGATTTAACACGACCGAGATTGGCTTAATAATTTAGTGTCAGAAACAATAATTTTTCATTATAAAAAGTTCATTAATATGATTTTAGCGCTAGAAAAATTCACTTTATTACCCACTCATAAAACTTTAGATAACATTGATTTACTCTAAATTAGATTTTTATTAATTCTATAGACTAAAAAACACAATCAATTTGAAATGTTTATACTCATCCTTGAGCGAAATTAGCATATTAACCTTTTAATATAACTCCATTTTAAATAAAAAATATTGGCTTCATCATAAAAACTAGCCATATATTTTATCTTCAATTTTTTTCATTTCGGTTAAACCAGATTGCAAATCTTTTGGCGTTGCTTCGGTAAAACCATTAGTAAACTCAGCGGATAAATAAGCATCAACCATCATTTTTGCTTTAAACGGTGTAATCAATAACCCCCCCATCGAAAGAATATTGCAGTTATTAATTACCTTACACAAACGCGCACTTGTCACGCTTTCACAAACGCCACAATAAACATTTTTATGTTTATTGGCACTAATACTCACGCCCATTCCCGTACCACAGAAAATAAGCCCCAGATACTCAGTATGCTGTGAAATTATTTCTCCAACCTTATCACCAACATCGCAATAACCGATAGGGCCTTGTTCTGTTATATCTTTTATATGATAATTTTGGGATAACAAATGTGATTTTACTACATTTTTAAGCTCAAATCCTGATGGGTCAGGCCCCATAATGATAGTTTTCTTTTCCATACAATCTCCTTATTAAATTTGATAATTTTTGAAAAATATCTTTCATTTATAAGTATTGTTCTAATCTATTTTTATGCAAATTTAAACGTTAAATTAGTCCGACCAATAACTTTACTATCGTAATGTTATCTTTAGTAACTTGTCATTTTATCAACCCTATTAGTGATATTGTCGATATTTTCATGACAAAATCTCACCAAATTAAGATAGTTAGAATAAATAATTACGTTATTGAGCTCACACTAATATCCGCGACTATGATTTGGATATTGAAGAAAATTATGTTCTTAGACAAACGCCTCACCAGCGCTGACATTTTTTTATGCGAGTGCAACATCTCTATTGGCCTCTGGTTGCAGCAATGGCATTTCCTGCCCTAATTTGGTTTTTTGATTGGTTAGACCGATTTCATTTTACCAGAGTTGCTCCTCACTTACGCAATCTAGGTCATCAGGGGATAGCTTCTTTTATATTCACTAAATTATTGCATTTACTGTTTACTATCGTTATTCCTGCCTATGTATTAGCTAATACAGGAATCGGAGTTGGGACACTATTGCTTACTTATTTGCTAAGCCAGATGTTTGCTTTGCTAATATTTGTCATATTAATACTTGGAACGCATTGGGCAAAAGCGACCATAATTGAGCAGACCGCTAAGCAATTTCCCATGAATTATCATTGCATTGAGGCAAAAGAATTGTTTATCTACCAACATCGCTTTCTACGTGAAATGGGATCAGGCAAACAAGCAGATTAATTTTAGTGATACTGACGCGACTAATCAGCTTGCCATTTTTGATTTTTATATTTAAACACTGAGAGCCGTAAAAAAATATTATCCTAGACTATTTGCTTGCTTCAGGCGCTCTTATAACCGAGTTGCTTTTACGAATGTCGTATTATTACTTAGTGCATATATCAGATACGTTATTCAAACCTTGTTGTTGATGTTCAAAAGAGATAGTTTTAGTTTCATCATCTCGGTTAATGCGTAAAACATAGATACTGTCAAAATCACTGCCTGGCCATTTAGGGATCAAGTCAGGGTTTCCTCCCTCATGTTTCATAATATCTTTTGCGGCTTTGACTAAATTGTCATGCTCCCACGCAATAAATATAACTGAGTTCTCGTACCGTTTATTCAATAAGGTCTTGCGTAATTCTTTGATTTCTTTAGCATGATAATGGAGATGAATAGGCAGCGAAACTTTAATCGCTGTTGGGGAGATTGTTTGGACTGCACGCAATGAACTACCTAACTTATCTTGTTTAGGCGCTGAGGCAAATAGTGCATCAGGTATACCAAATTGAGTAATGAGTACAGCAGGTAAAGCTAAAGCACGATTTAATCCCTTACAGGTTAATTGCCCACTATCATTGTTAGGTTTTTCACCATGTCTTACAAAAATAATCATTTGCGATGAATATGCCATATGGCTAAACCCCAAGCTAATTAAACTTAAAAATATCAATACATTTCGCATAAAATTATACCATTACATCGGTTAAAAAATTATTGTCCTCATTATAGTGTTATCTACTGTGAATGTTGCTAATTTTTTCTGTTAAAACTTAAATTATTTTTACTTTATCGTTATCTTTATCAAAATGTGAATTTACATCTAGGTTATCTATAGCCGCTCATTAAATTTTCATAACTCTTCACTGCTTAATATCGATTTCAGATACAAAAAAGCCCAACCATTAGGTCGGGCTCATGTACAGCTTAATCATTTCTGTATGCGTTTAAATTTCATTCAACTAAAATAAGACTATTGAAATAAAATAAATACAAACAAGGAAATAAAAACTAATATAACAAAAAAATTTTTCTTGCTATTTATGAGCTTCGTTGCTTTTATAGCAATTAGCGATACTCAGCATCTGGGCCTTTAATTAAGCAATAACGTAAATTTTGTCTAATTGCCTCAATTGACCAAATCCAAAATGCAGTTCCAACAAATTCAGAAATTAATGCTTCAGGCCCTGCAATCCATAGCCATCCTGATAACCCTAATAGCGGAACAACTAACCCATGAGCAAATACCGAAACCCCGACGCCAAAAACAATACCATGTAACATCTTCACTTTAGGAAGATATTCAGCAATGACGCAATAGATAACGGCAATAGCGATAGAAAAAAGGATATGGACACCATTACCACCCCAGTTAATAGTGTATCCCATCCAATGGTAAGTCATCGTCTCTACATTTACGCCGAGCTTCTCTAATAACACAACAGGCGGCGGCGTTGTTTCTAATGTTCTTGGCGGAATTAATCCCTCAAAACCAGATTTTACTAATGCAGAAAAAATACCTGCAATAATTCCGACATAGATAGCAATAGAAACATGTCTAGCACTTTTTTTGGTTAACTCAAATAGATTCATTAACAAACTCATTATCAACACAGGTACACTAAAGGCTAGATAGCTTTCAATATAGAAAACGGAAATAAGCTGGCCTTTCTCAGCATTATCTATACCGGAAAAAAGACAGAACATAACCCCCATGAAACACAAGCCAAAACCTATTCCAGCGAATAAACTACCCAAAAATAAACTATTCGCCGAAGATGTATTAGCACCATATAGAATGAGTAACACACCGCTTGAAATAAACGCAATTCCGAATAGTATTGCATTGACATAACTCACTTTTTTCAAAAGGATAATAGTCACTGAAGCTGATATAGTGAGTAGCAAAAATGCTGATCCGCTTAGCCAAGCACTCGGATTGGTAAACACACCAGACAACAATAAAGGCATTAATGATAAATAAAATCCACTCAACATCCAAAGAGCGATATTAATTGGTGAAATAACCAAAAATTTTTCGCGTGTAGCGACCGGTATACTAACTGTTGGTTTGAGTGAGGGAATCGCACCGTATCTGCGCTCTCCAGTCTCTACCGTAAAGACAAACAATCCTAGAATTACCGCTAAAATAGCAATTAAAACAATAAATACATCTTGAAGTGGTGACAGTGTTAAGCTAATTACTGAACAGGAAATTATCATTCCGCCAGCCATACCGACCATAGGTGAAAAACTATTAATCCTTGCCCCTAATACTTTATTAATATCAATGATGCTTGCACAGATTGATGATGTTGCAAGAGCTGTTGCCAATCCTTGAAGCGCTCTCGCGATAAGAAGTTCAGAGACCGTATTTGCAAATAAAAATAATATCTGTTCTGCGCAACTAAATCAGGACACTTTTCTTAAGGAATTTTGTTCATACTCAATTGGGGACAGATCACCGTTGGCAGTATGAAACCTTTCTAGGTTGTAATAGCGCATATACGCGATAACATCTTCTTTCATCTGTTTCCGAGTCGGCTGAGGGATTTTCAGTACCCAATCGTGTTTTAAACTGCCAAAAAATCGTTCTACAACGGCGTTATCCCAACAGGCTCCAACATCACCCATGCTTGCCCTAATACCATAGCTTGTTAGCAAGCGGCGATATCGCTTACTCGTATATTGAGAGCCTCTATCACTATGAAAGACTAAGCCTTTTTCGGGCTGGCGTAAGTTATACGCTTTCATCAAGGCTTTACTGACTAAATCTGCCGTCATTCGTTTATCGATATGCCAACCCACAATACGGCGTGAGTATAAGTCCATCACGATGGCTAAATACATCCAGCCTTCCCCTGTTTTTAAATAGGTCACATCACCCGCCCACACTTCGTTAGGTGCGTGAGGATTAAAATTTTGATTGAGCAAATTATCGGCTACGGCATCACTGTGTTTGCGTTTTGTGGTGACTTTGTAAGCAACGCGCTGAGTGACGACTAGGCCAAGCTGAGCCATTAGCTTTTGAACGCCATAAGCACTCACGCTAAAGCCCTCTTTGCATAACCGTTTACGTAACGTTCTATAACCTAAGCTATTTCGACTCTGTTCAAAGATAGCTTTGGCTCTGCGGTACAGGCTAAGTTGTTCTGCGGTGATCAATTTTGCTGGGCGTTTAAGCCAAGCATAGTAGGCAGAACGACTTATTTTCATTAACTTGCAGAGCTTCAGCACGGGAAACTGTGAAGATAATTGCTTAATCGTTTTAAACGCTACTTGGTTTCCTTTAGCAGGAGGGCGCTGGCTTTTTTTAGGATCTCTTTCTCCATCCTAAGTTCTTTATTTTCTTTTCGAAGCCTTAATAGCTCAGTTCTCTCATCGGCATTCAAGCTGCTACCGGATTGTTCAGCATCGAATTTTGCTTTCCAGTTATAAAGTAATTTATCGGTGATCCCTAATGAAGCTGCCGCTTTTGGGACGCTATAGCCTTGTTCGGTGACTAATGCGACCGCTTCTTGCTTAAACTCAGTAGTATAAAACCTGTTTGTTCGTTTTTTCATTTAACACCTCAATAATTGGATTATATTCCATTATTAAAGTGTCCTGTTTGATTAAAGCAGATCACGCTGTTCAGCATCTTTATCCCGAAACAGTGCCCAAAGATATGGGAAGCTATCAAGCTGATATCATTGAGTGGGTTGAACAATATTATGAAGAAATGGCATCAGAAACCGGGCGGGACATGCTAAGAGAGATTGTATATGTCAAAGAAGGCGGAGCCTCCTCTCAGTGTACGGATATGATTAACACGCAATTATCGGTAATTAACAAAAGAGCTAATGAACGAGGAGAAAAAATACTGCCGAATGAAAATATCATTAACTTCATCGTCTCTCCCATTATTTTTCATATCTTATTTGATACACAATCGTTAACAATAGAATCAGTGCACGCTCTTCTCAATAGAATTTTTACTCACGGTGAGTATCAATGATATATGGCGTTACCAGAACGAGGGGCTATTGAACTTTCATGCTTATTTGTTCCACAACAACTGGCTCTGAAACATCAACAGCCCCTAGCAATTTTTCGACTTGAGTAAATAGATTTAAAAAAATGGAAGAAACTTATAACCCATCACAAAGTAATAGATCAATTGACTCAAGAAGTTATCCAACAAAAGTTGAATATCAGTTCGATTAGCTGGGGTTTGATGTTTTATGGGATCAATGAAGCCCTGAATAAACAGCCAAGATTACCTTTTGGGGAGATTTTTTGTGTCCAAAATAGCCAATTATTTGTGACATCCGAAGTGATGCCGACACATTGCTCCACAATATCGACTTTCCCTTCACTATTTATTGGTCTTTCGATATGAATCTGCAAGTCAGTTTCACCTATTTTACATGATGCAACTTTGCCATCTTCACGGTCACAGCAATATAATCGCTGAGCATCTTGCTCTAGTTGTCGCTATTTGTCAGTTCTAACCGCTCCATGAACTACCAATATTTTTCTGTATGTACCTTCGAAATTCATCACATTAATGGAACCATCATCCGGATCATAGTTTTCCTCTCTATTTTCTCTCATGTTACTCCAATCTATTAATAGTTTTACCGAATCAATTGTAAAACCATTAGGCCTCTCTTCAAATCTCTCGATAAGACTGACTGCATGCCTATCTGACTTGCTAAATTGAGTAATTGTAGAATTAATAACATCGAGTAGTCATAAAAGAGTTGTGAAGTGCGATATTTCTCACCATGACCATCATCATTCGTTTGATTAACTTTAAATGTAGATTATTAATTATTGATTGAGCAAATTAATAATTAGGCAATTAAATAATACCTTAAGGTTTTACACATAATGTAGGGCTAAAATACTGATTAATTGCTCCATACCGTTAATTAGTAAAACAAAAAAACAACATTTAATTTAAATAAAGATTATTTGAACCCAAATAACCTTATTCATTGAATGGTTGTTTATGATTGGTTTAACTTATATTTGACTTAAAACTGTAATTATAGAATCAGATAATTTAACAATGGCAACTGTATTTACTCTTTATTTATATTCAGCGAAATATAATTTATTACAAAGGTTTAATTTATAAACAATTCATTAATAACTATATAAAGAATGGCTGGCGACTAAAATGAAAAAAGTCGAATATTTGTTCAAAAAACTACGCTCAATCGTTGTTAGCGATAAGCTGTATCTAACTAATAAATTTATAAAAAATATAGACTACATCCCTAATTTTAACAATCCTCAAAGTTTTAATGAGAAAGTTAATTATAGGATGTTAAATGATAGAAATCCTTTATATACACAATTGGCTGATAAGTTATCTGCTAGGGATTATGTCTCGCAAAAAATTGGCGACCAATACTTGGTGCCAATTTTAGCCGCTTATAATTGCGTAGAGGAAATCAATATTAATAAATTACCTGAGCGCTTTGTATTAAAGTGTAATCATGACAGTGGTAGTAGTATTATTTGCCAGAACAAGTCTAATTTTGATCTGCAAAAGGCCAAAGACAAGCTTTCATTTTATTTGATGAAAAATTTGTATTACATCACGCGTGAGCGGCACTATAAAAATATTCCGGCAAAGATTATTTGTGAACAATATATTGATTTATTTGCGAATAAAAATAGAAAGCTAGTACCTGAAACCTGCCGTATTCACTGTTTTGCAGGCAAACCAATATACGCAGAAATCGATTATACCGATGAGTTTGGTAATGAATATATCAATATTTATGATACGCAATGGCAGTTACAGCCAGTGACTTTTGGCTATCCAAACATGTTAGAGCCTATCGCTGAACCAGCATTATTCCAAGAAATGTTAACACTTGCGAAAAGGCTTGTTAGCCCATTTGATTATTGCCGAGCCGACTTTTTGATGTCAGAACAAACGCTCTATTTTAGTGAGCTTACTTTTGCACCGAATGCGGGGCGAACTAAAATTCAACCGTTATCATGGGATTTCAGGTTAGGTGAACTGTGGGATCAACGAGTGAGCAAAGCTGCTAGTGACCTTGAAATTGGCAAAGAACTGGCGATAGTATCTTTCAATAATGAGAAAAAATAGCGATTCAATGTAACTGTTCAACATGAATGTTAAGATAAAAAAACCGTGATATTTTGTTCAGAAATTATCACGGTTTTTTTGTAACAAACGTTAATTTGCCAACACACTCGCTTTGCGGCGTACACTCGCAATTAGCATGTAAATGGTTGTAATAGTCAGCACGATAAAGAAGAAATCAATTAAACCATTATGTTGGGCCAAAAAAGTCCCTGCCACCAAAGGTCCAGTTGCTGAACCCACACTATAACTAAATAACATTACCTGTGTTGCTGCCACAATGTAGGAAGAATCAAGATTATCACAAGCTAAAGTAATCGCGATTGGGTATAAAGCGAAAGAAGACATACCCAGTAAAGCTAAAGCCACGATCATGACAAGGTAATCATTAGAGATATAAATGATCCCCATCGCAAAAACCCCAAGTAGTGACACCATCGCAAGCAAAAGTGTCTTGCTCATCATAATTGAAAGTTTGCTGATAACAGGCTGGATTAACATCCCGCCTAAAATGATAGATGCCATAAGTACACCGACTTGCTCAGTTGTAAATGGGCCATTTTTTAGAGACAGTGGCATTAATCCATAAATAGTTCCCATCAAAACACCTGAGGTCATACAACCGATAATGGCAGGTTTACTAAGACGTGCAATTTTTTTCAGCGATAATTTTTGGTGTGAATCACATGATGGTTGCCCCTGACGTAATAGCAATGGTGGCATTACCGCGAGTAATAGCAAACCCAGTACAACCATAAAAGGATAAGTGCCTTGGGTACCAATGATCCCAATCGCTAATTGGCCTAACGTCGTTCCACCGTAAAGTGATGTCATATAAAAGCTAAGGCGCTTGGCTCTTTCTTTGGCGTTATCACCGATTAATAGCCAAGATTCAACAACCACAAAAATCCCTGCGACGGCAATACCGGCAAATAAACGGTTTGGTAGCCAAGCTTCAATACTTGGAGTCCATGGCAAAACAACCACGGTTGCAGCAAGCATTAATAAAAAAGCAATAAAAGAGAGGCGATGGCCAATTTTAGCAATCACTGGTTCAATCAGCATTGAGCCGAGTAATAAACCGATGTAATAGGCACTAGCTAACCAACCTGCATAACTGGTATCGAGTTTAAAGCTTCCCATAGATAATGGAATTAAGCTCATCAGATAACCCGAGGCAATAGCAAAAATAGTCAAGCCTGCGACAGGTACGAAAGTACTGTCTTTTTTGCGCATTAATGTTGAGGCCTGTTTCACGACCCACTCTCCCACTGACAAAATAGATAATATGCGCTGCATCTTCATCGAGGGGCCACGCGGCGATATTGAGTTCAATAACAGAACTCATTCCGGCGACTAGTGCAGGTGTTTAAATATTGATAAGACTAATTGGCGGCAATATAGAACTTTAATGCCGCCAATTAAAATGAGAAAAACTAATGGTGAACAGTAAAAAAATTTATGTGAGAAAAATCACAATTTTTTTTGTCTCATTCTATACACTCAAAAAGGAAGAGTTGATTATATAATTGTTTAAAAACAGTACGATAAAATAAATCAAGAAATATTACTCACTGTACTTTTTGATTTGTTTTTATTCAATTTAAAATCCTTTTATTTAAAACAAACGAATATAAATAAATAGTTTCTTACAATATTATTCTATCGTATTTAATTAATTGAGTAGATGGCGAACTTTTTAGTTCGTTTTTTGAATTGAACGTCTTTTGAATTGAACGTCTAATTTATAATATATAACCGTGATTGTTTACCTGAACATTGAGTACACATACCTACGCACTCCCCACTCAATTATGTCCATTTTCTTGTTTTAATCGACGCCATAATGTTGTTCGACTAATTCCTAAATATTGAGCAACTGCTTGCCTATCACCGTTAAAATAATGCATAACCTCAGCAAGTGATTTACCAACCTGCTTGTCCGATACTGAACTCACTATTTCGACTTTACGTTCTGGTGACAAGTTGATTAGCATCTCTTGTGTAATCGCTTGCTCACTATAAGCACTACAAAATAGAGCAACCCGTTCCATTAAATTCCGCAACTCTCGAACATTACCCGGCCATGAATACTGGTCAAAAAACTCGCTACAACTCAATAATTGCTGAACTCTAAAAGCAGGTAATGACTGCTGTAAACCTGCAAATGCGAGTTTAAGTAACCGCTCCGCCAGCATATAAATATCTGCTCCACGTTCATGTAATGAAGGAATTTTCATACGTAAAACGCCTAAACGATAAAATAGATCAGCCCTAAAACGCCCTTCTTTTACCCAGCTATCGAGGTCACAATGTGTGGCGCAAATTACACGAACATTAACATGTAGTGGCCGATACCCACCAATCCGTACGATGGCAAGCTCTTCTAATACCCGAAGCAATCGTATTTGTAACGCGAGTGGCATTTCACCAATTTCATCAAGAAATAAGGTTCCGCCATTGGCCATCTCAAATAACCCTGCACGCCCTCCTCGTCTCGCCCCTGTAAAAGCGCCTTCTTCATAACCAAATAACTCGGCCTCTAATAAACTTTCAGGAATAGCACCACAGTTTACGGCCACAAAAGGCATTGGTGCTTTGTTTCTTTTATGTTGATTGAATAGCCGATACTCATGATGGATAGCCTGTGCCGCCATCTCTTTACCCGTACCACTCTCTCCTTGAATGAGTACAGTAGCATCAGAACGCGCATACAGCATGATGTATTGACGTGCCTTTTCCATCACAGATGATGCACCTATCAAATCATTAATAGTATGTCGAACTTTAGTCGTATTTTCTGACTGGTAGCCTATTGGTGTGTTTTTTTGATCATAAGAAATACGACTTAACTCAATCGCATCATAAAATGCTTGGCGAATAGTTTCAGTGGAATAGATAAAAATCCCCTTCATACCAACTTCATGAGTTAAATCCATAATAAGCCCAGCGCCTACTATCACAGTAATTCCCATGGCTTTTAAGGACTTTAATTGGGCTCTTGCATCTTCTGCGGTGATATAACTACGTTGCTCTATATGTAAACCAAAGTTTCGCTGGAACTCATCTAATGATGGGATAATTTTTTGATAGCTGATAATAGCGACTTTGTCACTGATCTCACGAGCCTTTGCCAAGGCTTGCATCACATCATAACCGCTGACTTTAACGATAATAATAGGAACGGATACGTGGCTTTTTAAATAAGCACCGTTCGAACCTGCGCTAATTATTGCATCACAGTGCCCTATTTTTAAACGTTCTCTAACCTCTTCAGCCGCCTGCTCAAAACCTATATTTAACGGTGTAATGTCAGCCTGTGCACTAAATTCAGGACTAATATCGCGAAATAAAGTAAATAATCGCGAAACAGAAACAGTCCAAATAATCGGTTTTTGCATTGCAATTCTCTTGTCAGTGAAATCATATTTCAATTATGTTTCATTTAACATTATCTTGTTTCATTGAAACACAATAGTACTTCCTTTCAAAACTGCACGACTAATCACAAAAATAAATTACCATCAACTCATTGATTTTAAATGATTTTATTTATTATTTAACGATAAGTTATTTATGGCATTGCGCTTGCAATGCTAAAGGTAGCTTAAATAATGCTAGTACTATTTTGATGAAGAATATGCTCTTTCAATAAAAGATGTCATTAATAGAGGGAGTTAACATGATCGTATTTCAGAATACGTTAACCGTATCTTGAAAATAAAATGAGTATCAACCAAACCAAGCTACACTTTATTATCAATCGATAACAAGAGGTCACCATGTCATCAATTTCAGCAGGACAAACCTTTCGCGATGCACTTAGCAGTGAAACGCCATTACAGTTAGTCGGAACAATCAATGCGAACCATGCTCTGCTCGCCCAACGTGCTGGCTATAAAGCTATTTATCTTTCAGGTGGTGGTGTCGCCGCAGGCTCTTTAGGGTTACCTGATCTTGGAATTTCCACTCTGGAAAATGTCTTAATTGATGTCAGACGGATCACCGACGTTTGTGATTTACCCCTAATGGTCGATGCGGATATTGGTTTTGGGCCTTCGGCATTTAATGTTGCTCGTACAGTAAAATCGATATACAAGGCTGGAGCCGCTGGCCTGCATTTGGAAGATCAAGTAGGAGCCAAACGTTGTGGTCATCGCCCCAACAAAGAGATTGTTTCGACACAAGAAATGGTCGATCGTGTTAAAGCAGCAGTTGATGCTCGTGCTGATGACAGTTTTGTGATTATGGCACGCACTGATGCGCTCGCTGTTGAAGGATTAGACGCTGCCCTTGAAAGAGCCCATGCTTATATAGAAGCTGGTGCTGATATGTTATTCCCTGAAGCAATCACTGAACTCGATATGTACAACCGTTTTGTCAGTAATACCAAGGTTCCTGTTCTTGCCAATCTCACCGAATTTGGGCAAACCCCACTCTTTACCCTCGATGAACTCCGCAGTGTGGGTATTGCCATCGCACTGTATCCCTTATCGGCTTCCCGTGCGATGAATAAAGCTGCTGATGAGGTTTATACTACACTTCGTCAACAAGGAACCCAAAAAAGCGTGGTGCCTTTGATGCAGACCAGTGAGGAACTTTATCAAAGCATTAACTATTACGATTATGAACAAAAATTAGATGCCCTATTTTCAAAACAAAAATAATTTATCCAAAAAGTAAGTTGTGCAGCCTTTAATTTAATAAGGAAAAGCCAATGAATGAACATCTTAATACACCTGAAACTACACAATTTAAACCGAAAAAATCCGTCGCGCTTTCTGGTGTTACAGCGGGCAATACCGCACTTTGTACTGTGGGCAAAAACGGAAACGATCTACACTATCGCGGTTATGATATTCATGATTTAGCCACTCAATGTGAATTTGAAGAAGTCGCTTATCTTTTAATCCATGAAAAATTGCCGACCAACTCAGAACTTATCGCATATAAAGAAAAATTAAAAGCATTGAGAGGGATCCCCGCGAGTGTTAAACAAACTTTAGAATCCATTCCTGCTAATGCTCATCCAATGGATGTCATGCGCACAGGTGTTTCTATGATGGGCTGTGTTTTGCCTGAAAAAGAGACTCATCCATTGTCTGGAGCGAAAGAGATAGCTGATAGGCTGCTCGCCTCACTAGGATCTATGCTGTTGTATTGGTATCACTTCAGTCATCATGGACGTCGAATTAAAACTGAAACGGATGATGATTCGATTGGTGCTCATTTTCTGCATTTATTACATGGAAAGAGACCACCAGCACAGTGGGAACACTTCATGCATATTGCATCAATTTTATATGCAGAGCATGAATTTAACGCCTCAACTTTTGCTGCAAGAGTGATAGCGGGTACCGGCACTGATTTTTACTCCGCTATCACCGGTGCAATTGCCGCCCTACGAGGCCCTAAACATGGTGGTGCAAACGAGGTTTCATTAGAAATTCAACAACGCTATGCCTCTACCAACGAGGCCGAGCAAGATATCATTGCCCGCCTGACAAAATCAGAAGTTATCATTGGTTTTGGTCATCCAGTTTATACCCTCGCAGATCCACGTCATCCGATTATTAAATCCGTTGCACTACAGCTTTCTGAGCAGCACGCAAATCGTCAGCTTTATGATATTGCCCATCATTTAGAGTCAGTGATGAAACGTGAAAAAAATATGTTTCCCAACCTTGATTGGTTTTCAGCTGTAACTTATCACCTAATGGGAATTCCAACTGCAATGTTTACCCCGTTATTTGTGATGGCACGTACCGCGGGGTGGTCAGCACATATTATTGAGCAACGACAAGATAATAAAATTATTCGTCCATCGGCTAACTATGTTGGCCCAGAAAATAAATTATTTACTCATATGGAACAGCGTTAATAAGGATAATATCAATGACACATACTTCTGTTACCCCTTCTTCGCAAGAGTTTGATAAAGTCATCGTCGACATTGTTGACTATATTACTCAATACCCGATTATTTCTGATCTCGCCTATGATACCGCCTACTATTGTTTTTTAGACACCTTAGGCTGTGGTATGGAATAACTCGAATACCCCGCGTGTAAAAAACTACTAGGGCCGATCGTCCCAGGTACTGTTGTGCCTAATGGCACTAAAGTTCCCGGCACTCAATTTCAGCTTGATCCCGTTCAGGCCGCTTTTAATATTGGTGCGATGATCCGCTGGTTAGACTTTAATGATACTTGGCTAGCTGCAGAATGGGGACATCCGTCAGATAACCTTGGTGGTATCTTAGCGGTTGCAGATTGGTTATCACGCGAAGCGATTGCCAAAGGAAAAACGCCTTTGACAATTAAGCATGTGCTTACCGCGACGATCAAAGCACACGAAATTCAAGGCTGTATTGCTTTAGAAAATGCCTTTAATAAAGTCAGCCTTGACCATGTCATATTGGTCAAAGTAGCTTCCACCGCCGTTGTCGCTCAACTATTGGGATTAAATCGTGAAGAAATTTTAAATGCGGTTTCACTAGCATGGGTTGATGGACACAGTTTACGAACTTATCGACACGCGCCTAATACAGGATCACGTAAATCCTGGGCAGCAGGTGATGCTACATCAAGGGCAGTTAGATTGGCATTGATGGCACAAAAAGGAGAAATGGGCTACCCAAGTGCATTAACCGCGAAAACATGGGGCTTCTATGACGCATTATTTGATGGGCAGGCTTTTAAATTTCAACGTCCCTATGGTTCCTATGTCATGGAGAATGTTCTGTTCAAGATTTCATTCCCTGCTGAGTTCCATTCACAAACCGCAGTTGAAGCAGCCTTACAGTTACATGAACAATTGAAATCACTTGGAAAAAATGCAGACGATATCGAAAGTGTATCGATTCGTACCCATGAAGCATGTATTCGCATCATTGATAAACAAGGTCCTCTTAATAACCCAGCAGATCGTGATCATTGCATTCAATATATGGTGGCAGTTCCACTTATCTTTGGGCGCCTAACCGCTGCAGATTATGAAGACAATATTGCCAACGACCCTCGTATTGATGCATTACGTTCCAAAATGTACTGCCATGAAGAACCTAGCTTTACTCAGGATTATCATGATCCAGAAAAACGTTCTATTGCCAATGGGTTAACGATAAAGCTCAAAGATGGCCAAGTGCTCGATGAAATTTTAATTGAGTATCCTGTAGGTCACAAACGCCGCCGTAAAGAAGGCATTCCATTGTTGCTGAAAAAATTCAGAACCAATCTTGCACGTCAATTCCCGAGAACTCAGCAGCTGCGTATTCTTTCCGCTTCACTAGATAAACCACTACTTGAAGCCATGCCAGTGAATGAATTTGTTGATTTATTTGTGATTTAATGGATGAAACATAAACAATGGGGCGACTTATCGCTCCCATTTTCTGATTAAAGAATAACCCTACCAAAATAAAACATCTCCCACACATAAAACATTCATGATTATATAAGATACAAGATATTAAGTTTAAATAATGATAACGTTTACACAAAATGAATCGTTGGAAACTATACCTTTAATCGATGGACTGAATTGCGCTGAACTAAGGTTGGGGAATAGATCAATCCACCAGCTTCGCTACTTTCATGGCGTGCCAACGCTAAGGCTAATTCGGTAGCGCGTTCTGCCATCATTTGTATCGGATAACGAATAGTGGTGAGGCGAGGATGAATATAGCGAGCAATCAATACATCATCAAAACCAATCATGGAAATCTGATCAGGTGCAGGAATGTCATTTTCATCTAAAACGGCTAGCGCACCTGCAGCCATAAAGTCGTTATAACCAACAACAGCTGTCATTTCCAATGACTTGGTGAGTAAATTTGTCATAGCCTGTTCTCCCCCTTCGCCTGTGGGTGCACCATATTCAATATAGCTTTCAGGGAGAGAGATCTCGTATTTTTTTAACGCATCACGATAGCCTAATAAACGCTGCTCGGTATCTTCAATTTGGTGGTTTGATGAGATAAAAGCAATCTTGATATGGCCATTACGGATCAAGTGCTCGGTTGCAAGGTAAGCACCCTTGTAATTATTCAGCGAAATGCAGCGATTAGCGATTGTTTCGATATGTCGGTTAATTAGCACCATACTAGGGACTTCCTTAGCAAACTCAATTAACTCTTCATCTGATAATGCTTTGGAATGAATAACTAATGCATCACAACGATTATTAATTAATAGCTCTATCGATTGGCGCTCTTCATGTGCCGTGTGATAGCCATTGCAAATAAGAATATGTTTTCCATTTTTATGCGCCACAGCATCAACGGCTTTTACCATTGTTCCAAAAAAAGGATCGGATACATCATTTACCAATACACCGATGGTATTTGAACTTTGGCTAACAAGTGCTCGAGCCGCTGCATTTGGACGATAACCGAGCTTGTTCATGGCGTTTTTAACCGCAGCAATCGACGCTTTACTTGCCTTAGGTGATTGATTAATCACTCGAGAGACTGTTGCAACCGACACACCAGCATCTCTCGCTACATCTTTTATTGTCGCCATTAAGTCCCTCTATACTCCAAATAATTCGAGTTTCAGCGAAGCTATCACGATGAGCATATATATCAGTATGTGATGAGTAGCTGAGTGTTGCCTATAAAGCTGCCACTTGACGTATGCAGGGGATTATTAAACACCGTATCTGTATGTGAAACAATGGGATATATCACAGATAACTGTAATATCGCCCTAAGAAATCTCACCCATATTAACTGCCCACAGAAAAATAAGAAATGCCACAGCAATGCGGCGATCGAATTAGAATATAAAGTGGAAACTAGATTGCTGTTGATAGACTTTATTGGGTTGCGAAATACCACGGTACTGCTCCCCCCACTCAGGGTGATTAATAGCATCCGGTGGAAATTGAGTTTCAAAGGCAACACCCGAAAATGGTGTGTAGTATTTCGATTTACCCGGTACTGAAATTAAATAATTTCCCGTGTAGACCTGTATTGATGGCATGGTAGTCGCAATATCCATCCGTACATCACCATCAGGGGAAAATAAGGATGCAATAGATGCTTCACCATCAGTTAAACTACTCTCCAAAATCATTGCGTGGTCATAACCACCCGCTGTCTTTTGATCATCATCTTGTAAAAAATCATAGCCTATGCGTTTTTTGTGCCGAAAATCAAAAAAAGTTTCGGTCACATCACGCCACTCGCCTGTCGGGATCCCACTGTTATCCGTAGGAAGGTAGTGCGTAGCGGCTAACTGTAAATCGTGTTCAAGCACCGTTTTTGCAGAATCTTCACCCGCCAAATTAAAATAGGCATGATTGGTTAAATTGATGGGACAGAGCTCGCTCACTTGAGTTCGATAATAAATCACTACTTTATTATCATCGGTCAACACATAGCGTACTTCGGCTTGTAACTCACCTGGAAACCCTTGATCTCCATCAGGTGAAACAAGTGAAAATGTGGCTTCTTGTGGGCTGATTTGCATTTCTTTCCAGACACGATAGCTAAAATTATCCTGCCCACCATGCAAACAATGTTCAGCTTGATTAGCAGTCAGCTTAAATTGTTGCCCCGCTAAGGTAAAACGTGAATTTGCAATACGGTTAGCCACTCGACCTACTGTTGCACCCAAATAGACACCTTGATCCATTTGTGCCGCCATATTAGGTGACCCCAGTAACACATCTCGTTTACCTGTTGGCATAGGTAGTATGCAGCTAATCCAACTTGCCCCTAGGGTTGACAATAAAATTTTCATTCCATTATTATTCGCCAGTGCAATAACTTTCGATGCACGTGCAACATACCCTTGGTCCTTTGATAACTGCATTGTGTTCTCCCAACTATAATGCGTTTGTGATAATTCCAGCCCCATCACTTGGCTGGCAAACATAAATATCTGCTTTCAAACCAGTTAATGCGTGATATTGCGCTTCAACTGCTGAAATAACTGACTTAACAAGCTGTTGATTGATTAATGCCACCACGCAACCACCAAATCCACCGCCAGTCATTCTTACTCCACCTTGTTCTCCTAACACTGATTTTACAATATCAACTAAGGTATCGATCTCTTTGACGGTGATTTCAAAATCATCACGCATAGAAATATGTGATTGTTCCATCAAAATACTGAGCAATGGTAAATTATTTTCAGTTAATGCTTTTGCGGCAGCAAGCGTTCGTTCGTTTTCAGTAATAACATGTTTTGCACGCTTAGCGACGAATGGATCAAGTTGGTCTTGTTTTTGGTTAAATTGTGTAATTGTAATATCACGTAATGCTTTAACACCAAATTGTTTTGCTGCGCTTTCACATTGCTGGCGGCGGGCATTATATTCGCTATCGACCAACCCACGTTTTTTATTTGAATTGATAATCATCACAACCAAATCGTCAGGTACAGGGATAGCGGATATCGTTAGGCTTCGACAATCAATTAACAGTGCATGATCTTCATCACCACAAGCAGAAATCAATTGATCCATAATACCGCAGTTACAGCCGACAAATTGATTTTCAGCTTGCTGACCATTTAACGCAATTTCTTGCTGGTAGATATCGAGCTGATACAACTCTTTCAAAGTTTGACCTATCACAACTTCCAGTGAAGCAGAAGAGCTTAAACCCGCGCCTTGCGGAACATTACCACTAACGGCAATATCACATCCATCAAAATGATAGCCTCTTTGTTGCAAAAATTTAACGACACCTCGAATATAATTCGCCCACATCTTTTCAGGCAAAAATTGTATCTCTTCATCTAAACTAAATTCATCAAAATCATTGCCATAATCAGCTGCAACAATACGGATTATGCGATCATCTCTTTTTTTCGCCGCAGTCATGGTTTGATAATCAATAGCGCAAGGCAAGACAAATCCATCATTGTAGTCAGTATGCTCACCAATGATATTCACACGACCGGGTGCTTGAACAAACATCTCAGGTTGAGAATCAAAACGATCAATAAAAGATTTAGTCACTTTTTTTTGGAGTATTTCGAAATTATTCATGGCAACCTCTTGATAAGAATTAATTTGTTTTTTCGTATTTACTGTATGGGCTCAATAGATTACTGCTGTTTATAGTGAATATCACTCACCGCTCGAAGCCTTTCAGCAGCTTGTTCTGGTGTTAAATCACGTTGAGTTTCCGCTAACATTTCGTATCCAACCATAAATTTTTTGATAGTAGCTGAACGCAATAAAGGTGGGTAAAACAACGCATGGAGCTGCCAGTGATCAATATTTTGGTTATCTTTAAAGAAAGGCGCAAAATGCCAGCCCATTGAATAAGGAAATGGGCAATTAAATAGGTTGTCATAGCGACAAGTCAGCTTTTTCAACGCAATGCTCAGATCACAACGCACAGCATGATCCATGTCATCCATACGTTTAATATGAATTTTAGGCATTAACAGCATTTCGAATGGCCATGCTGCCCAATAGGGAACTACCGCTAGCCAATGTTCCGTCTCCACCACGGTTCTTAAGCCATCCTCACTTTCCGCCCGTGCATAATCCAATAATAAATTCGTACCATGTTGCTGATAATATTGTTTTAAATGCTGATCTTTACGGGCAATTTCATTGGGTAAAAAGTCACTCGCCCAAATTTGACCATGAGGATGTGGCTGAGAGCAGCCCATCACTTCCCCCTTGTTTTCAAAAACTTGAACCCATAAGAAACGCTCACTCAGCTCATTAATCTGTTGCTGCCATGTCTCAATAACTCGATTAACTTGCTCAACAGATAATTCAGGTAATGTTTTACTATGATCCGGTGAGTAACAGATAACTCGGCTGAGCCCACTGACTGCTTGTATCTGGAATAGATCTGATTGTATCTTAGGCTGTTCACAAGGCTCTGGTAACAATGCGGAATAATCGTTTTGAAAAACATAAGTTCCCTGATAATCCGGATTTATATCACCGGATACCCGTGGATTGGTTGGGCATAGAAAACAATTATCATCATATTGAGGAAGTTGTTTAATCTCATTTTTTTCATCTTGCCCACTCCAAGGCCGCTTTGCCCGATGAGGAGAAACTAAAACCCACTGTCCTGTTAATGGGTTGTAGCGTCGATGAGGGCAATCCGATGGATTAAACTGCATTTTTTCCATAACCAAACTCTCCTATTAGCGTAACGGTTACTCTTCATAACCATTCCTCATATCTGATTGCTAGCATCATGAATCAGTAGCCATGTCATTTATGTACAAATCGCCTACCAGCAAAGCTTGGCACGCAAGTATGGTTACCGATATATCCAATACCACCTATTACGAGTGCGTCTTTTGCCATATTATTTACCCTTTTGTTAACTTCAGGATGTAAAAACTCACTCGCCAGTTGATTTGGCAAAGTATAGCAATGGGATAATATCGGGATCTGTGATCGACTTCGCGCTAGTGTAAACGCTTACACTAATAATGAAATTAAGTTAAAGTCGTACATCATAAACTCTCTTTATGGTGTAAAAACATCTCTGAACTTTATGAAATAAGATATTGAGTGGCGTTTCTGCTCAGCGTGACATGTCACGATCATATAAATTAATATGCCGTGACATGTCACGAAAAAAATAATCGTTCATTATCTCTGGATATCAGCAGCATAAACGTCTTGAAATTATGCAGCCAAATGATCCGAACATCAGTGAATTATGATAAACGTGATAATGAGTATAGATATCAACCTAGATATATACCCAAGATTAATTTGAAATATTACGATTCAAATACACCATAATTAAAGAATCGTTTAGACGTCAACTACAATAATATAGATACAATAATATAGAATTTTATCTATCAACATGCGATTCGAGTCGCTAAATGCCTCCCCAATTTACAACGCACATCATGTCACTTAAAGCATAATCAATTAATGAATACATTCCTTATCATAAGGATCGATATGCGTCATCACATTAAGAATTAGTGGATTTTCCATAAGTTTATCTCGTACCTTTACCGCTATTTCATGACCAGCAAGAATAGACATTTTGCTATCCATTTCTATGTGTACATCAACTAAATAGAAATCACCTGATTTGCGGGTTTTTAAATCATGAAATCCTTGGATCCCGTCGATACCCTCAAGAACTGTTCGAATTTCTTGCAATGTTTCTTCATCAGCACCTTTATCCATCAAGTCTTGCATAGACTGATTGGTAAATTTATAACCCATACGAAAAACAAATGTCCCCACTATCAATGCCGCAATAGGGTCAAAAATCTTGTATCCACATAAGCTTGCAATTATCCCGATAGCGACTACCAGCGATGATGCTGCATCAGAGCGAGCATGCCAAGCATTTGCTACCAGCATGCTTGAATTAACGCGTTTAGCTACGCGTAGCATGTACCGAAAAAGCCCTTCTTTGGCAATTAACGATATTAATGCGGCGGCTAATGCGATAACGTGCACCTCTTCGATTAATTCAGGGTGTAGCATTTTTTGAGCAGCAGACCAAATCATTCCTACGCCAACTATCAATAAAATGACCCCAAGAATCAAAGAAGCTCCGTTCTCATAGCGAAAGTGGCCATAAGGATGATCGTCATCGGGTTTTTTATGACTTTTTTTATTTGCAATCAAAACAACAAAATCAGCAACCAAATCAGATAATGTATGAACACCATCTGCAATTAAGCCTTGTGAGTGCGAGATTACACCAATAATAATCTGCCAAACTGATAAAATTGTATTGATTGCTACACTAATCAAAGTGCTTTTTTTGGCCGCGTTGAATTTATCTTGTTGAAGATTTAATTCATTACTTGTTGTATTTGGTAAGTTATTTTTGCTCATCATCTATATTCTTAATAAAAAACAAAATAATTATCATTTAAATAAACTATTTAAAATCAATAAATTATAAAGACATAATGAATGTTGGCATAATATAAAAGAAAAGTCTTGTTATTTAATTGTAGTGTAGAATTCGAATTGATAATCATTATTTTTTATAAAACAATATTAATTAGGATGATTAATCAGTATTGAGTCAATGCCATCTCATTTGTACTACAGTAAAATAATTCGGGTTGCATATAGATAACAATCGAAGATATTCTGATAGACATAAGTAACATGGTGATTGAGCGGCCGAGTGCACCATTTTATTGACAACATATGCCATGCAAGTTGAAGGAATACAGGTATATGTCAATTCTTAGCTGCTACAATCAATTAAATTTATATATTAATGAGGTGGTTATGTACAAGAAAATTTTAGTCCCCATTGACTTATTAGAAGACGATCTTAACCCACAAATCATCAAACATGTCGAAGAACTCGCAAAATTAGGCTCTCCAGAAATTCATTTTTTATCTGTGATCCCAAGTGCAGAGCTATTTTTTGGAATTGAAGTCACCATTTTACCTGAAAGCCATAAAAACTCAGCTGAACGTTCTGTTCTCGCTCTGAGAGCATTAGAAGAAATCATTAAAGATATCAACGTAGCGGATGAAAGAATTGTCTGTAAGATTGGAATAGGCTCTACAAAAGATGAAATTCTAAGTTATGCCGATGATGCTGATGTAAACTTAATTGTCATTGGATCTCATCATCCAAGCACATCGACTTACCTCTTAGGATCAACAGCATCTACAATTGTACGCCACGCAAAAACGTCCGTATTGGTTATCAGATAACTGACTCCCAATAATTTGAGTTACGTACAGGTGGAAAACCAAAAGCTATGCTGCCATAAGTAATAAGATAAGTTGTACTACAAGTACCTGCTGAATGAACGACCAAAAGTAATCTGAGGTATGGTGGCGATAAGATAGTAAAAAATTGTGCTGCACAGCTTAAATAAAAAAGAGTGCAGCACTTCTCAATTCAATTATTTTTTAACTGAATTCACTAGCTGATCATCAGTTGACCAAATACGATATTTCACATCAACATCTTTTGGCGCATAGACAACAATTGGTAATTTGCTGTTATATCGGACGGTTGCATCGTTACCAAGATTGGTGGTGATAAAACGTTCCTTTGCAGGCTCGTGGCAAGCCATCTGAGTTGAAAATGGACCTTTAAGCTCCTGTAGCGTATAGTAGGTATAACCCCAGCCTTCTAAGGTTTTTTCTTCTAAATCACCCGCATACCATTGACGATTGCAGTCAGCTTTTATTGTCTTACCGATGACTAGCTCTACTTTATAATTTTCTTCATTTTGTTGAGGTGTCAACTCGATCACATGACGTACCATATCCTTTTCGGCTTTAGGATACGGTGCAACCTTTTCTAATTCCCCTGCAGCCATTGCAGCCGACGATACTAATGCCATGGCCATTACTGATAAAATCATTTTTTTCATTATTAAATCCTTTTCAATTTAATTAAATTAATCAAAAATACAATAAACATACCCAAGAATAAGTCAAAAACACTAAATTTGACACTATAGATAATTCTTAATTTCAAGAGTGACGAGATTATAACTATGCGAAATAAAGCGGCTACCATTAATTTTAGTATAAGGATCATAAATTAGATAAAATCTATGTAAATTCTATTTGGTTCTAATGCATAAATAATAGACAGTGCTTATACTGAAGGTGAGGCTTAATACAACTCTGAGGAGGTAGTATGTTATCTACAGATCAAGATTTAGTTTCACAATTAACGTCTACACACCCCCGCTTTCAAACCCTTTATGAAAAACATCATCAGCTTGACAAAGAGATCAGCAAATTGGAAGGTCGATCCGGTGCTGGTTATAACGAGCATGTTGCTAAGCTCAAAAAAGAGAAATTGCATTTAAAAGATAAAATGCAAAAAATAATACAGTCAACGAGTAAAGGGTAACCTTTAACTCGCTAGGTTATGTCTTTCGTTTGACTAAGCTATAGAGACTTAGCGAGTTATATAAATTTGTTCTATTTTATCATGGCATAAGTTTTAACTTATGCCATTTTAGCTTTTGACTTTTGACTTTTGACTACCATAACAGTAAACATTAAATTCTAACTTCCTCTCACTTATAATAAATTGTATACTAAATACACCTTATTTATCGACGTTCATAGGTGACAACTTGATAGGTAAAAGAATTCATCGAGAAATAAAAACCATTGAAAAAATGATAAAAATCTATGAAAAGTCACACCCTGTCACCATTGACTCACCTGATCAATATAAACAACTTTATATATACGCAATAAATAGACTCGAAAAATGCCGATATGGGGAACAAAAACCTGCTTGCAAGCAGTGTCCAATACATTGCTACCAGCCTAAAATGCGTGAAAAAATGAAAGTTATCATGCGCTGGTCAGGCCCTAGGATGCTGATTTACCATCCAATACTAGCGATAAAACATTTACTCGATGATCGTAAACCAGTCCCTGAATTGCCAGAAAGAACAAGAAAAAAGTCATAAAAAAATGACAGTTAGCCATATTTATATAATTATTTTCATTTATATGTTGACGAGGTTTGCATCAATCAGCATTGAATAAAATATAAGATTTCTGGTAATCACATCATCTATAGTAATGACACATGACAAATATAGATTAAATACAGGGCCCTACCTCAATAAAGTAATAATTACTTATAAATCAACTTATTGAAAAACTAACAATTTTTACAATCTATATTCCGCATCTTCAAATATGATAGATATATCACTGGTTATTATCCTCTTACCGCCCGTAATTCTCTTATAGCACTCAAAACTCGCACTCTTTTTCGTTGTTATCCAAAAATAATTTATTTTTTTTAGATAAATTAATATTCACAAAAAATAGTATCATAAATAAACTAGTTATTAAAATACATGTTTTTTTAATGTTAACTCATGATGTAATATTATGATACGAGTAAAAATTAAGATGCATGTCTCACTTTTTGGCTTTTTTTGGGTTATTTTAATCTAATAACCTTATCTTATTGATAAAATATTTTAATTAAAGTTACTACTGTCACACAAAAACATTAATAATATTTATTATAGTTACCTTTTCCGATGTTAAAGACAATAAAAGCCATAACTAAAATTTATCCTACTTCCCTAAAAATGGAGGGTTAACCCGATCAATACCAAAAATAAAGCAATAAAATAGATTTACTTAAATTGTTTTTAAACACCTTAAGTTTAAACTACAACATTAAAATCTTAAAAAATAAAATATTTAGATTTAAATATCACCAAAGCCTATTACAAGGTGATTTTAACGACAAAATCAGCAACTAACATCGAATAAATATCATTTGGAAATATTTATTAATACTTGGAATTAAATTGTGACACTAAAATGACTTATTTATATAATCTCAATTAATCGAAACACGGAAATTTTATATCCCGTTTATTTACGCAATGGAAATATAGGATACGTTTATGCGAAGTAGTTATAATTTAAATGGACAATGTATAAAAAAAGTCATTATTAGTAAAAGAAACCCACATTCTATTGTGGAACAACCAACTAAAGGACTGATTATTATTCAAAGAGGCACTTTAATATGGGAAACTCCGGCAGTATTAGAATCTTTAAATGTAGGTGATATTCTTTATCATAAACAAGGTTCTTATGCACTGAAGATCCCAGATCACGATTCCGAATGTGAATTTTTATGGATTGCTTTAGATGACCAATTTCTACGAGAATTTATTAACCACTATGGTACTCAATTAAGTGAGATACAGCGAACCGATAATACTAGTTATGATACAATTAAATTTTCATCACCAACAATTATTGATGATTTAAAAAATAGTTTTAATTCATTTTTAAATCATCAATATCCTGAACTTCTTGTTTCATTACGTATTTCTGAATTTCTCTTATTGCTATCCTATAGTCATCAAGGTGCTTTATTTCTCTCCAATTTACGTCAATTAAGTAATCGGCAAGCAGAACGTCTACAAAATTTCATGGAAAATAATTTTTTAAAGGAATGGAGGCTCATCGATTTTGCTCGGACATTTGGTATGGGATTAACTACTTTTAAAGAATTATTTAATATGGTTTATTCAACTTCCCCACGCTCATGGATTTCCGAAAAAAGAATTTTATATGTACATCAATTACTTATTAATACACAAATGAGTATTGTCGAGATTTCAATGGAGGCGGGATTTTCAAGTCAATCGTATTTCACACAAAGCTATCGCAAACGCTTTGGCTATACTCCAAGTAAGTCAAGAATACCGAATCAGTAACTTTATCTCAGCTATTAATGAAACAAAAGATACCAATAATCAATAGGTATATTAAGCATTACCCTACATGAAGTTTATGCAGCGAAACTCACCAATCGCGTACAGAAATGTATTTGCTTATCGCCTAATGAATTGATATAGAAATTAAGAGTCATAATAAAAAAGTTACTGTGGATAGATCGATTTGCCATGATTAATAAAATTACTTGGCGCTAATAATTTTCAAGTCAATAATTGACATTGAATTTGGTGGAATTTGTCCAGGTATTCCTTTCACACCATAACCACCTTCAGGTTTAATATAAACCTTGACCATCCCACCTTCTCCCGCCTTCTCAATAAATGAGTTGAGTGGTACTGGTAATTCGTTATATGGCAATGTAACTGGATTTTTATCCGTATATAATACAGTCACTGTCCCGTCAGTTAACTGCTCTCTCATGATAAATGTGATATTTTTATTTTTCACATTAGTAATCGGCTGACCTTTTTGCAATATTTTATAATAAGTAAAACTATCAAGTTTGCTGTATTTTTGTTTGGTAATATCTTCGATAATTTTTTGATTACGCTTATTATTTTCTTCTGCAACCATATTTAACTGGTTTTCATTAGCCTGTTTTTTAGGTGGCATACTCGATAAAACACTACTCTTAGGAGTAGGTGTCGCTTTTAGCTTTTCATTTTCATCTCGAAGCTGCATGATCTGTTTATTCAGATCCATAATTTGCGACTTCAGTGTTCCATCAGACGTTAGCAATTTTTGTTGCTCTAACTCAGTCTGGAGTTTCTTCAGCTGTTCTTGAGCTGAGGTTAATTCTATTTTTAACTTACTATTATCAGCCAGTTGTTTTTTCAACTTGTCCAATTCAGCATTCTGATCTTGATACTGAGTATCAGCCATTTTTAATTTTTCAGTATCACGTTTTAATGTACTAATTTGTTTATTTGCTTCAACTAATTGTTGACCAACCTCTGCTTCCTTTTTCGTTTTTGTATCAATATCACTTTCAAGACGCTTTATCTGCAGTTCTCGCTCTTTGCTTTGTTTCGCTAATTCCGCATTTTGTAACTCTAGTTTTTTCTTCTCATCTAAATTCGTTACTAACGACGTTTGAATAGATTTTTTATCTGCATCAACTTTAGCCAGCGCCTCTTCTTTTTGCTTAAGTAATGCAACTTGCTTATTCAAGTCGGTGGTTAACGATTTAACTTGCTGATCTGTCGCTTGAGACATCAACGCTTTTTGCTGCTCAATGTTCTTTTTCAGCTCACTGACATCGCTAGTAGCTTGTTTTAGCTGTGCTTGTGCCGTGGTAAAGTCTTGCTCATTTTTTGCCAGCTTAGCTTGCAACTCTTGCTGCGCTTTTTGACTCTGCCCGTATTGCTTCGCCAGTGCTTCTTGTTCTGCTTTTTGCGCTTGCAACTGCTGCTGAGCCGCTTTCAGTTCGCTTTCAAGGGCTTTTTTCTGCTCGGCTTGTGCCGTTTGCGCCGTCAAGGATGCTTGCAGTGTTTTCGCCTGCTGTTCGTTTTCTTTCAACTGCGCTTGCAGTAGCTTATTCTGTTGCTCAAGCTGCTTGGCGGCCTCTTGCTGCTTCGCTAGGGCTTCACCGGTTGCTTTACTTTCCGCTTCGGCTTTTTGTGACACCGCTTCTTGTTGTTTCAACAAGGCCAATTGTTGATTCAAGTCCGCTGTGAGGGATTTCACCTGCTCATCGGCCGCTTGAGACATCAACGCTTTTTGCTGCTCAATGTTCTTTTTCAGCTCACTGACATCGCTAGTAGCTTGTTTTAGCTGTGCTTGTGCCGTGGTAAAGTCTTGCTCATTTTTTGCCAGCTTAGCTTGCAACTCTTGCTGCGCTTTTTGACTCTGCCCGTATTGCTTCGCCAGTGCTTCTTGTTCTGCTTTTTGCGCTTGCAACTGCTGCTGAGCCGCTTTCAGTTCGCTTTCAAGGGCTTTTTTCTGCTCGGCTTGTGCCGTTTGCGCCGTCAAGGATGCTTGCAGTGTTTTCGCCTGCTGTTCGTTTTCTTTCAACTGCGCTTGCAGTAGCTTATTCTGTTGCTCAAGCTGCTTGGCGGCCTCTTGCTGCTTCGCTAGGGCTTCACCGGTTGCTTTACTTTCCGCTTCGGCTTTTTGTGACACCGCTTCTTGTTGTTTCAACAAGGCCAATTGTTGATTCAAGTCCGCTGTGAGGGATTTCACCTGCTCATCGGCCGCTTGAGACATCAACGCTTTTTGCTGCTCAATGTTCTTTTTCAGCTCACTGACATCGCTAGTAGCTTGTTTTAGCTGTGCTTGTGCCGTGGTAAAGTCTTGCTCATTTTTTGCCAGCTTAGCTTGCAACTCTTGCTGCGCTTTTTGACTCTGCCCGTATTGCTTCGCCAGTGCTTCTTGTTCTGCTTTTTGCGCTTGCAACTGCTGCTGAGCCGCTTTCAGTTCGCTTTCAAGGGCTTTTTTCTGCTCGGCTTGTGCCGTTTGCGCCGTCAAGGATGCTTGCAGTGTTTTCGCCTGCTGTTCGTTTTCTTTCAACTGCGCTTGCAGTAGCTTATTCTGTTGCTCAAGCTGCTTGGCGGCCTCTTGCTGCTTCGCTAGGGCTTCACCGGTTGCTTTACTTTCCGCTTCGGCTTTTTGTGACACCGCTTCTTGTTGTTTCAACAAGGCCAATTGTTGATTCAAGTCCGCTGTGAGGGATTTCACCTGCTCATCGGCCGCTTGAGACATCAACGCTTTTTGCTGCTCAATGTTCTTTTTCAGCTCACTGACATCGCTAGTAGCTTGTTTTAGCTGTGCTTGTGCCGTGGTAAAGTCTTGCTCATTTTTTGCCAGCTTAGCTTGCAACTCTTGCTGCGCTTTTTGACTCTGCCCGTATTGCTTCGCCAGTGCTTCTTGTTCTGCTTTTTGCGCTTGCAACTGCTGCTGAGCCGCTTTCAGTTCGCTTTCAAGGGCTTTTTTCTGCTCGGCTTGTGCCGTTTGCGCCGTCAAGGATGCTTGCAGTGTTTTCGCCTGCTGTTCGTTTTCTTTCAACTGCGCTTGCAGCAGCTTATTCTGTTGCTCAAGCTGCTTGGCGGCCTCTTGCTGCTTCGCTAGGGCTTCATCGGTTGCTTTACTTTCCGCTTCGGCTTTTTGTGACACCGCTTCTTGTTGTTTCAACAAGGCCAATTGTTGATTCAAGTCCGCTGTGAGGGATTTCACCTGCTCATCAGCCGCTTGAGACATCAACGCTTTTTGCTGCTCAATGTTCTTTTTCAGCTCACTGACATCACTAGTAGCTTGTTTTAGCTGTGCTTGTGCCGTGGTAAAGTCTTGCTCATTTTTTGCCAGCTTAGCTTGCAAGTCTTGCTGCGCCTTTTGGCTCTGGGCATATTGTTTCGCCAGTGCTTCTTGTTCTGCTTTTTGCGCTTGCAGCTGCTGTTGAGCCGCTTTCAGTTCGCTTTCAAGGGCTTTTTTCTGCTCGGCTTGTGCCGTTTGCGCCGTCAAGGATGCTTGCAGTGTTTTCGCCTGCTGTTCGTTTTCTTTCAACTGCGCTTGCAGTAGCTTATTCTGTTGCTCAAGCTGCTTGGCGGCCTCTTGCTGCTTCGCTAGGGCCTCATGGGTTGCTTTACTCTCTGTTTCCGCTTTTTGCATCAAGGCAATTTGTTGGTCCAAGTCCGCCGTGAGGGATTTCACCTGCTCATCAGCCGCTTGAGACATCAACGCTTTTTGCTGCTCAATGTTCTTTTTCAGCTCACTGACATCACTAGTAGCTTGTTTTAGCTGTGCTTGTGCCGTGGTAAAGTCTTGCTCATTTTTTGCCAGCTTAGCTTGCAAGTCTTGCTGCGCCTTTTGGCTCTGGGCATATTGTTTCGCCAGTGCTTCTTGTTCTGCTTTTTGCGCTTGCAGCTGCTGTTGAGCCGCTTTCAGTTGGCTTTCAAGGGCTTGCTTCTGCTCGGCTTGTGCCGTTTGCGCCGTCAAGGATGCTTGCAGTGTTTTCGCCTGCTGTTCGTTTTCTTTCAACTGCGCTTGCAGTAGCTTATTCTGTTGCTCAAGCTGCTTGGCGGCCGCTTGAGACATCAACACTTTTTGCTGCTCAATGTTCTTTTTCAGCTCACTGACATCACTAGTAGCTTGTTTTAGCTGTGCTTGTGTCGTGGTAAAGTCTTGCTCATTTTTTGCCAGCTTAGCTTGCAAGTCTTGCTGCGCTTTTTGACTTTGGGCATATTGCTGAATAAAAGTGTCTTGCTCCGCCTTTTGCGCTTGCAGCTGTTGCTGAGCCTCTTCCAAATCAGTTTCAAAAGCTTTAGCTACATCTTGTTGCTTAGCTAACGCAGCTTTAATTTCATCTCTTTCGCTTTCTGTTAACTGTAATACAATTTCTTTTTCCTTGAGCAATGCCCGTTGTTCTGCAAGATCGGCATTAACTAATTTAAGTTGCTCATCTCTCGTTTTAGCGAGTAACTCAGTTTGCTCTTTAGCATTCATCTCTAACTGCGCAAGCTTAGAGGTTAACTGATTAACTTGCTGTTGAGCATCTTCAACTTGTTTATTTTTTTCCGCTAACTGCTTTTCAGCTAATAATTGCGCACTAATACTTTCATTGAGTTTGACTTCGAGTGTATCAATTAATTGTTGAGATTTTTGATTCTGCGAAGTCAATTGTTCGAAGACATTTTGTTTTTGTACGAGATCATTTTTAACCGATGTTAATTCATCAGTGAGTAAAGTAATACTTTCTTGATCATCTGTTGCTTTTAATTGCTCTTGTAAAAGGGCAATTTGGCGTTTATTCGACGCTAATTCAGCATTGACTCGTTCTATTTCAAATTGTTTTTCTGCAATCGTATGGCTAAGTTCTGCCACGCTTTTATTGTGTGCAATTAACTTCTCGACTAATTGCCTATCCGTCAATAATTGATGATAAGCAATCAACTGCCCAGTACCTTGAGCTGCCCCAAACTTAAATAGAGGCGTCGATTGTTGTTGCGCTAAAAGATACGCAAGTTGCTCTAAATATACCGAACTATCACTGGATGGCGCGATTGAGAACTTCGAGGAATATAACCCTAATGGATCCAAAACGATTTGGTATTTAGCAAAATCCTTGGATAAATATTGAGGATGCCATTGATTCGAATTAAATAGATACGGATATGATGATAATAGTAAAGACCGATGCGCTGAGTGAGTTGGTTGCTCTACCATATTGATTTCAGGAAATGGGCATTCCGATAACGTTTTTATCTCTTTTTTCGGTTGAGCAGCTACGGACTTCGCCGCTGCATTAGCCTGAGCGGGTTTATTTGCTGAGCCTTTTGTTTTTGGCAAAGAGCTCGGTTTCTTTTTGGGCTCAGCAACAAGTGGCAAAGAAGTAAATGAATCATAACCTTGAGCTTGAATATTCAATGGTTTTTCAGGCAGCTTACCTTCTTGTTCGAGTTGAAGGTAACTGTCAAAGTCATCAATGACATTATTAAAGCTATCCGATTTAGCAAATTGACTAAAAGCAGCCGAAAAAAATGCCAGAGATATGCAAAGTCTTAGGTTAATTCTCATAATCCACTAATTTTTTCCAATGTTGATTCAGTAGATAACACTGAGTTATAACGAACTTTAGCGCAGAGAACTTTTGTTTTAGATTCTATCGCCATTTGTAACAATTCAATGGTATCAGGACTTGCAGTAGAGGCGACCTGCTTATAAAGCTGGTTTATTTCGCTAACTTCTTTAAAAGAGCCAACGAGGCGATTGTAATCTGTTGGTGAAAGCGATTTCAATGCATTGAGTTCTTTAATACAGGTATTTAAATATTGGAGTGAGCCTCTATCAGACTCAGTTGAACCTAATGATTTCTGTTCATTTCCCGCGATTACCTGGCCACTTGAAACAATTGGTGATTTATTTGCTTCTGTTGGTCGGTTATTGGTTGCAGAATTCAAAACAGCTTGTGAATCAGCATAGGAATAATCCATTTGTGACTGTGAAGCAGGTGTTTGCGTTGAAGTCGAAGGCGCAGGTACGCTTCTAGTTATTGCTGTAGTGCGTGCATTATTACCAAAAGAACAGCCAGATAGAATGACTGTACCAGCTAAAAGCAATGACACAGTAATAGAATTATTTTTTGAAAACATATAGTTACCTTAACAGTACTTTTTCTTTGCTATTATAAAGATACCCAAGGAACCCAGTGTAAGCTAAAATTTAGCTATTTACTATAAGCCCTAATCTAGAAATAGAGTCATCTCATAAATTTAAGTTAATTGATTTAATATTAACACTAATTAGCATACGTGCCATATTGTTTTTATCTCAACAATATATCAATACTCTTTTTTTGGGTGTAATTAATAATGACCGCAAAAAGTCATATTCCAACATGCTTAATTGAACATTTACCGAGTTAAAAAGTTATTTCATTACAATCTAATAACACGTATTTGGTTATTTTCTTGATCGAGCATATTAACTTTGAAATATTTTTTAACAAAAAATATATTTATATCGTTTATCTATTTTAAACAATTTTAAAGTGGACTACTCATAATAGGGCTAGTGATGTGCTTAATATTGCCTAGCATATTCTTTACATCAACCGCCAGCTAATAATCACTGATTATACACATCATACTTCTATTTACATGATTGTTGACTGCACTCAGCGAGTCGACTCACAAAGTTTATCTATACTCCCCTGCCCATCTTCCTTTGTCGCCTATATGTAAATCGAGTTATTTAGAACATAGATGAACATTTATAACAAGCTTATATAACTAGTTTTATTTAAGTAATAGCTTCACAAAGTTTTTTGTTAATTGAGATATTATCAGTAAAGCCCGTTCTCAGGATAAAACAATGCCCAGACTAATCTGGGCATTCAAAACACAGGAAACTAGCCTTTAGAAGGGCGCAATGCAGGGAATAAAATGACATCGCGGATCGTATGGCTGTTAGTAAATAACATCACCATACGGTCTATACCGATGCCTAAACCTGCTGTTGGCGGCATGCCATGTTCTAATGCTGTAACATAATCTTCGTCATAGAACATTGCTTCATCATCACCTTCATCTTTATGACGAACTTGCTCAGCAAAACGCTCTGCTTGATCTTCTGCATCATTTAACTCAGAGAAGCCATTACCGATTTCACGCCCACCAATAAAGAACTCAAAGCGGTCAGTAATAAATGGATTATCATCATTACGACGAGCCAATGGTGAAACTTCTGCTGGATATTCAATAATGAATGTTGGCTGAATTAAATGGCTCTCAGCGACTTCTTCAAAAATTTCACATTGAATACGGCCTAGGCCCCAGGTCTTCTCAACCTTGATATTCAGAGATTGTGCAATAGCAACCGCTTTATCCATATCATCAAGATCGGCAACATTCGTTTCAGGGCGATATTTACAAATAGCTTCTTTCATTGTCAATTTAGTAAATGGCTTACCAAAATCGAACTCTTGCTCACCATATTGCACTACTGTATTACCTAAAACTTCCTGTGCTAATGTACGGAATAGCTCTTCTGTTAGGTCAATCAGATCACGATAGTCTGCATACGCCATATAGAGTTCCATCATCGTGAACTCTGGGTTATGGCGAGGTGATAAACCTTCGTTACGGAAGTTACGGTTGATTTCGAATACGCGTTCAAAACCACCAACAACCAAACGCTTCAGGTATAGCTCAGGCGCAATACGCAAGAACATATCAATATCGAGCGCATTATGGTGAGTAATAAATGGGCGTGCCGAAGCACCACCAGGTATAACCTGCATCATTGGTGTTTCGACTTCCATGAAGCCTTTTCCTACCATGAAATTACGTAACTCAGCGAGGATCTTCGAACGAACCATAAAAGTATGACGTGATTCATCATTAGCAATCAGGTCAAGATAACGCTGGCGATAACGCGTTTCTTGGTCAGCTAAACCATGGAATTTGTCTGGTAATGGACGAAGTGCTTTAGTTAATAGACGAACTTCATGACAGTGAACAGTTAATTCACCCGTCTTCGTTTTGAATAAGCGCCCTTTTGCACCTAGGATGTCACCTAAGTCCCATTTTTTAAATTGTTCGTTATAAATGCCTTCCGCTAAATCATCGCGAGAAACATAAATTTGAATACGCCCACCCATATCTTGCAGCGTTGCAAATGAAGCCTTACCCATAATACGACGAGTCATCATTCGACCAGCAATCGAAACTTCAATATTTAAGTCTTCCAGCTCTTCGTTTGATTTATCGTCGTACTGTGCGTGGATCTTTTCAGAAGTGATTTCACGACGAAAATCATTTGGGAATGGGATCCCTTTTTCACGTAAAGCAACCAATTTTTCTTTACGGCTTTGTAGTTCGTTATTCAAATCGGGAGCTTGTTCTGCACCCTGTTGTTGTTGAGACATTTTTCCCTCACAGGCCAGCTTTCAAGCTAGCTTCAATGAATTTATCCAAATCACCATCCAGTACGGCTTGCGTATTACGCGTTTCCACACCAGTACGTAAATCTTTAATACGCGCATCATCAAGAACATAAGAACGAATTTGACTTCCCCAGCCAATATCCGATTTATTATCTTCCATCACTTGCTTATCTGCATTTTTCTTCTGCATTTCCAGTTCATAAAGCTTAGCTTTTAGCTGGCGCATGGCTTGATCTTTATTTTTATGCTGTGAACGGTCGTTCTGGCATTGAGTCACGATATTTGTTGGTATATGTGTAATACGAACCGCTGACTCAGTTTTGTTCACGTGCTGTCCACCCGCACCTGATGCGCGGTAAACGTCAATCCGTAAATCCGCTGGGTTGATTTCTATATCAATATCATCATCAACTTCAGGATAAATAAAGGCTGAACTGAATGATGTATGACGACGACCACCTGAATCAAAAGGACTTTTACGAACTAAACGATGGACACCCGTTTCCGTTCTCAGCCAGCCATAGGCATAGTCACCAATAATCTTAACAGTCGCGGATTTTAAGCCAGCAACATCACCATCCGACTCTTCAATAATCTCAGTTTTAAAGCCTTTCGATTCCGCCCAACGCAAATACATCCGCAACAACATGCTTGCCCAATCTTGAGCTTCAGTTCCACCAGAACCTGCTTGTAAATCAATGTAGCAATTAGCGCTGTCATATTCACCTGAAAACATTCGGCGAAATTCAAGTTGCTCTAACTTTGCTTGCAGCTGCTCTAATTCTTCACCAGCTTCGTTAAAGGTATCTTCATCATCGGCTTCAATTGCGAGTTCAAGTAAACCTTCAACGTCTTCAATACCTTGAGTTAGTTGATCAATCGTATCAACAATTGCTTCAAGGGAGGAGCGCTCTTTACCTAGCGCCTGAGCCCTTTCAGGCTCATTCCAGACATCAGGCTGCTCAAGCTCTGCATTGACTTCTTCTAAGCGTTCTTTCTTGGCATCATAGTCAAAGATACCCCCTCAGAACCGCTGTCCGTTCAGACAGGTCCTGAATCTTACTTTTTACTGGGTTAATTTCAAAGGTCATTTTTCAATGTCTTATGTTGGGTCGTTAAATAGAATGAATTCTACACAAACCGTCGATTATAACGGAATTTCGTCAAGGTTTATAGCACCTCAAAAAACCGATATTGCTACAAACAATCTTAATCAAAACTATGCTATCACTCAGGCCAAATATGCTCGATCATTAGCTGAACACTTTTTTGCCCACGGAATTCATTTACATCGAGTTTAAACGCAATTTTCGCTCGTTTTACACTGCTATCGGGCCATCGACGAACATCAATATTGAACATTATCGCATCAATCATCGGGCCGCCGTTCACAGGTTCTAACATCAGTTTAAGATGGCGTTCACCGACTAATCGCTGTTGTAAAAGTTGAAACTGTCCGTCAAATACGGGTTCTGGGAACGATTGCCCCCAAGGGCCACTTTCACGAATGAGTTCTGCTGTTTCCAAATTAAACTCACTACGTTTTAGTTCCCCATCACTCCAAACCACCCCAGCTAGCTGCTCGGGCTGGATGAGCTCGCCCATTAACTTCTCAAAATGGTGCTTAAATAGCTCAAATTTAGTCTCTTCGAGACTTAAACCTGCCGCCATTGCATGTCCACCAAATTTTAGCATCAAACCAGGTTGCAATATATTTAGACGTTCTAAAGCATCACGCATGTGTACACCTTGCACTGAACGCCCTGAACCTTTAAGAGTGCCATCACCTGCGGGTGCGAATGCAATTACTGGGCGATGGTATTGCTCTTTAATACGAGAAGCTAAAATACCCACGACACCTTGATGCCACTCAGGATGATAAATGGCTAACCCATTCGGTAATTGGTTATCGCTATACTCAATTTTATTAAATAAAACCGCAGCTTCTTGTTGCATTCCGGCTTCGATTTCGCGCCTTGCTTGGTTCAAGCCATCCAGCTCGTTAGCAAGCTCACGTGCATAAGCCATATCATCAGTCAGCAGTAACTCAATGCTAACTGACATATCATCAAGCCTACCTGCCGCGTTTAAACGAGGGCCGAGTGCAAAGCCAAAATCATTTGCCACCATACGAGAACATTCGCGTTTTGAAACCTCAACCAAGGCTTTAATACCTGCACAGCAACGCCCCGCCCTCACTCGACTTAGACCTTGATGAACCAAAATACGATTATTGGTATCAAGTGGAACAACGTCTGCAACAGTTCCAAGTGCAACTAAGTCCAAAAATTCCGCTAAATTAGGCTCATTTAATCCTTGCTTAATAAACCAACCTTCAATGCGTAATTTTGCACGCAATGCCGACATTAAATAGAAAGTCACACCAACACCCGCAAGGGATTTCGACGCGAATTGACAGTCCTCAAGATTGGGGTTAATGATTGCATCTGCACTCGGCAATATAGCGCCGGGTAAATGGTGATCCGTCACAATCACTTTAATACCGAGTTGATGTGCAGCGTCAACACCTTCATGGGAAGAAATACCATTATCAACAGTCACGATAAGGTCAGTACCACGTTTATGTACTTCTTCTACGACAAGCGGTGTGAGGCCATAACCATTTTCAAATCTGTTTGGGACAATGTAATTTAAATTAGCATACCCCATTGCTTTTAATGCTCGAATAGCTAAAGCCGTGCTAGTTGCGCCATCAGCATCAAAATCACCAACAATCGTGATTGAATCGTTATTTTCTAACGCGCTATAGAGTAGTGATAAAGCGTCTTCCATTCCTGATAATGCTTTATAATCCAATAAGTTTGCAGATTTTCGTTCTAATTGAGCAATATCGGTAATACCACGATGAGCATAAACTCGCTGAAGGATTTCAGGAAATCCTTCTAGCGCGTTGATGTCATCCGCTAAAATTCTTTGACGTAAAAAAGTTTCAACATTCACAATAATTAACTATTTTTGTTCAAGTCGTTGTAAAAGAGAGTCCGGTGTTAAATAACCTGAAAGTAACTGGCCATCAGGTAAGATAATCGCTGGCGTTCCGGTCATTTTAAATTGGCTACCCAACTTAACATGCTTACTGAGATCAATTTTGCAATCATCAATGATGGCAACTTCATCGCCTTTAAATGCTTTCGTTAAAGCGCTTTGCGGTAATGCATTGCACCAAATTGATGCCATTTGCTTGGCCGATTCATGATCTAGCCCTTGACGAGGATATGCAAGGTAACGGACTGTGATGCCTTTACTATTTAATTCACCCACAGATTCATGCATTTTTTTGCAGTAACCACAGGTAATATCTGTAAACACTGTGATGACATATTTTTCTTTTGGCGCTTTAAAGATGATCATTTCATCTTTTAATGCTTCCACTTTCTTCATCAAGGATTGATTGGAGATATTGACTGGCGCTTTTCCGCTTAAGTCGTAAATTGGGCCTTGTAATAGATACTTACCATCATCTGTAACGTAAATAATGCCATCTGAGGTATCCACCGTATTAAGTCCAACAATCGGTGATGGCTTAATTGACTCGACAGACAAGTTATATTTTGCGAGTTTTTCTTCTATTAGCTTATCATCTGTAGCCGCAGCAACTGAGACAGAAAATGTGGCAATACAAGCTGCCCATAATAATAACTTACGTTTCATAATTATCCTTTTACGCAAATCACCCTCTTGGATGATGCTGCTCATGTAGCATGCGCAAACGTTCTGTTGCGACATGTGTATAAATTTGTGTTGTGGAAAGATCACTGTGCCCTAATAACATTTGAACAACGCGTAAATCCGCACCATGGTTAAGTAAATGAGTGGCAAATGCATGCCGCAAAACGTGTGGCGATAATGCTTCGGAATCGATATTTGCGAGCACCGCATAGTATTTAATACGATGCCAAAATGTTTGGCGCGTCATCTTTGTTCCGCGCTTGCTAGGAAATAAAATATCACTAGCTTTACCGTTTAATAAGTCAGGGCGGCCTTCTTGAATATATTTTTCTATCCAATAAATAGCCTCTTCACCTAACGGAATCAACCTTTCTTTATCCCCTTTACCTAAAACACGAATAACACCTTGCCGTAAACTAATATCGGGGAAAGTTAAACCCACTAGCTCAGAAACACGTAACCCACATGCATAAAGCACTTCCAACATCGCTTTATCGCGTAGTTCGAGTGAATCTTCAGTCGCAGGTGCATTAAGTAGGTTTTCAACTTGCTGCTCACTCAGATCTTTAGGTAACCGCTTAGGTATTTTTGGTGCAGCAATCACTGCTGAAGGGTCATCCAAACGGATTTTTTCACGGTAACAATATTGAAATAAACGACGCATCGCACTTAACAAGCGCGCAGAACTTGCGGCTTTATAACCACTATCTATGCGCTCAGCTAAAAAAGACTGTAGCTCGATCGACTGAACACTTTCTAAATTCAATTGGTTGGCTTCTAGCCACTTATCTAATAAATGTAGGTCATGTCGATAAGACGCCAAAGTATTTTCAGCTAGATCTTGCTCTAACCAAATTGTATCAAGAAAATGTTCTATTAATGGATTTAGTTGTTTTGTTTCCACGAAACGATATTCCTCATCGAGACCACCACACAATCTATTATGCCTGAATACCATTCATTCTGTTACAATACTTCTCTCCTGCAACGAAAACTAGTTACAATATCATGAAAATAGGTCTCTTTTACGGTTCTAGCACCTGTTATACCGAAATCGTCGCTGAAAAAATACGCGATATTCTTGGGGATGATTTTGTTACATTGCATAATGTTAACGATACGCCACCTGAAATGATGGAGCAGTATGAAATCCTTATTTTTGGGATCCCTACGTGGGACTTCGGTGAAATACAGGAAGACTGGCTAGCAATTTGGGACGAGCTTCCCAATCTACAGCTCAACAATAAGATTGTCGCCATGTACGGAATGGGTGACCAAGTTGATTACAGCGAGTGGTTTCTTGATGCGCTAGGCATGCTTTATCATCAAATAAAACCAACTGGACCTAAATTTATTGGTTTTTGGCCACTGGAAGGGTATGTATTTGATAGTCCGAAACCGCTTAGTGAAGATGGTACGCAATTCGTCGGCTTGGCCCTTGATGATGTAAATCAATTTGAGGAGACTGATGAACGAATTGCGCAGTGGTGCATGCAAATCTTAAATGAGATAGAAGAGTTACTTTAACGCTCATCATACCGATATTCCATTACTGCAATAAAATCTGACGATTAAATATCAGGATATTGCAGTAATAACTGATTTAAATTACGCCAACTCTCTTCTGACAGTGCATCTTTTGCCACCCATAAACGAATTTTCTGGGATTTTCCTTGCAATGCTCTGAGTGTTAATAGTACACCAACTTGGCTACACCAAGGCTGTTTTATAATACTCCACTCATTTTTTTTCCACTGAACTTTATTTCCATTGACCAGTACGACGACACCTTTAATTTTGCTGATATTTTTTTGGCTTTTCGCCCAGCTGGCAATGACCACAACCAGCAAAGGTAACCATATAACTAAATTATCTTGAGCCCATGGCGCAGCTAATAGCGCAAAGCCCACCGCCCCGTGAGCACAGGTTGAAAAAAACTGAGTTTTCCATGAAATGAAAAGATTAGATTTCCACAGGACCACGATCTTTATTTCTTTTTTGAATGAGTTTAATCATACTGAATAGTTCATCGTCTTCTGGACGACCGTGATTCATTAACCAGTTAAAAAGGTCTGGATCAGCACATTCGAGTAAACGTATAAATGTATGTTTATCCTTATCTGAAAGGCTCTCATACTCATATTCAAAGAATGGCATGATGGAAATATCCAGTTCACGCATACCACGGCGGCAAGCCCAATGAATTCTTGCTTTGTTCTCTATATCCATTCCACTACGACCTTATTTTGTTGCAGCTAGCTGATAAGATTGATTATTTTTAGTACTTTAACAGATAATTGGGTAAGAAAACATGACCTAGAAGGCAAAGTTGCCATTTTTCATTGCTCTATCGCGCTTTTATCTAAACGCACAGATCAAAAATATTGGATAATTGAGAACGCATCATAATAACTACTTGCAATGTTATCCAGCTCTTTTACCATTACTATCTTCTGATATGAAAGAATAACAGGTGAAATCATGACTACTGAAGTTGCTCATTCACAACAATTCCCCCTCGATTCTCAGTCTTTACCACTTATATTGATTTCACTGGAAAACTGGGGGCTAGTTCATTTATATGGCCTTGATGCTGAAAAATATATCCAAGGGCAAGTTACCGCAGATGTTGCGGCATTAACGCCATCCCAGCATACCTTAACGGCTCATTGTGATCCGAAAGGTAAAATGTGGAGTGACTTACGTCTATTCCACCATCTTGATGGTTTCTCTTACATTGAGAGAGCTAGTGTGCTTGCAAACCAATTAGCAGAGCTAAAAAAATATGCTGTTTTCTCCAAGGTATCCTTCGAACAAAAAACCGACCTAAAATTATTAGGCGTTGCAGGAAAAGGTGCCCGTGAAGCATTAGCGGCCATTTTTAATGAGTTACCTGACGCTGAAGACCAAGTAGTCGTTGATGGTAAATCAACCTTATTGCATTTCACATTACCTAGTGAACGTTTTTTAGTTATCACTGATGAGCAAACTGCACAAAGGCTTAACAGTATACTAAATGCAACTATTGTCTCTGATGAGCAGTGGCTGTCATTAGATATTGAAGCCGGATATGCTGTAATTGATCCAACTAATAGTGCTCAACATCTCCCACAAGCCACTAACTTACAAGCCTTACCTTATGGCATTAGCTTCAAAAAAGGTTGTTATACTGGGCAGGAAATGGTTGCCCGCGCGAAATTCCGTGGCGCTAACAAACGTGCTATGTATTGGTTAAAAGGTGCTGGTACATCAATCCCTGCTGCAGGTGATGGCCTTGAGTGGCAACTTGGGGATAAATGGCGTCGAACTGGTACTATTCTTGCGGCGGTACAATTAGCGAATGGTGAAATTAATATTCAGATCATTATGAATAATGATCTGCAAGCTGACAGTGTATTTCGTATCATTGGTGATGAACAAAGCCGCCTAACCATTCAACCACTCCCTTACTCTTTGGAAGAAGAAAAATAATTGAGGTTTCTATGTCATCTGTAAATGGTAATAAGCCAGTTGAAGTTATCAATTTTGGCGCGTTTACCGAAGTTGTTCAATTTCTAATGGAGTTGGATAAGCTAAAAAGTATTTATCGCAAAAATAAACTTCTCAATAATGAAAGGCATGAAAACACAGCCGAGCATAGTTGGCAATTTGCTATGGCAGCAATGAGCTTTGCGCCTTATGTTAAAGGCGTTAATGTAGAGCATGCGATCAAATTAGCGTTAGTTCATGATGTAGTTGAAATCGATGCCGGCGATGTATTGGTTTATGATATCACTGCGCGTGAAGCTGTCAGGGAAGAAGAAGTAAAAGCGGCTGTTCGTATTTTCGGATTGCTCCCTTCCCCACAAAATGAACAATTTTTAGCGCTTTGGAATGAATATGATGCAGCTGAAACTTTAGATTCAAAGTTCGCCAACGTCATTGATAGAGTTACGCCAATGCTACTGAACTTGCATAATAATGGCCAAAGTTGGGTTGAAAATAATATTCGTCTGGAACAAGTTCTAGATAGAAGTAAATTTATTATTGACGTTTTTCCTGAGCTATGGGAACAGCTTCTCCCACAATTAGAATTAGCACAGCAAAAGGGCTGGCTACTGTAACATGCGTATTGATTGCATGCAGTGTGAATTATTGGATATCTATAAATAAAACGCCATAGCAAATCAATACAAAAAGCCTGCAATTTCAATCCATTGCAGGCTTTTTCTTTATTTAATAAAAGTTAATTAGATATAGTCTTCAATTGGCACACATGAGCAATGTAAATGGCGGTCGCCATACACATCATCTAGACGTTTTACTGCTGGCCAATATTTATTAGCCCTTGTTGCTAAGGTTGGAAAAACCGCAAGTTCACGGCTATAGGAATAATTCCACTCACCAGCTAACTCAGTTTGAACATGAGGTGAATTAACGAGAGGGTTATCTTCAAGTGTCCACTCGCCTCTAGCAACTTTATCAATCTCGCCACGGATAGCCAACATCGCATCAACGAAACGATCAATTTCAACCAGACTCTCAGATTCTGTTGGTTCGATCATCAAAGTTCCTGCAACAGGGAATGACATAGTTGGCGCGTGAAAACCATAATCAATCAGCCGCTTAGCAATGTCTAGCTCACTGACTCCTGTTTCTTTCTTGATTGGACGCAAATCAACAATACATTCATGAGCAACGTAGCCATCACGACCCGTATATAAAATTTCGTACTGATCGCTCAGACGCTTAGCTATGTAGTTAGCATTCAAAATAGCGACTTGGCTTGCCCTTCTTAGCCCATAAGAGCCCATCATGCGGATATACATCCAACTGATTGGTAAAATCGATGCACTACCAAATGGGGCCGCAGAAACAGCACCTTGATCTGTTACCATCTCTTGTTCAACGACAGAGTGCCCCGGAACAAATGGTGCTAAGTGTTTCTTCACGCCAATAGGGCCCATACCTGGACCGCCACCGCCATGAGGAATACAGAAAGTTTTATGCAAGTTAAGGTGAGAAACATCGGCACCAATATAGCCCGGTGTGGTTAATCCTACCTGGGCATTCATATTGGCACCATCAAGATAGACTTGACCGCCATACTGATGAATTATCTCGCAAACTTCTTTGATACTTTCTTCATAAACACCATGAGTCGATGGATAAGTCACCATAACACAAGAAAGATCTGCACTGTGTTTTTCGGCTTGCTGACGCAAATCGACAAGATCAATGTTGCCTTCATCATCACAACGTACTACCACGACTTCCATACCTGCCATATGCGCAGAAGCAGGGTTCGTACCGTGTGCTGAGGCAGGGATAAGACAAATACTACGATGCCCTTCATTACGACTTTCATGGTAACGGCGAATCGCTAACAGACCTGCATATTCACCTTGAGCGCCCGAGTTAGGCTGCATACAAATGGCATCATATCCCGTCAATTGAACCAACCAATGTGACAGTTGCTCGATCATCTGATGATAGCCTTGGGCTTGCTCTGGTGGACAAAACGGATGCAGTTCACCAAATTCAGGCCAAGTAATTGGTAACATTTCAGCAGCAGCGTTTAGCTTCATCGTACAAGACCCTAGAGGGATCATCGCCTGATTAAGCGCTAAGTCTTTACGCTCCAAGCTGTGCATATAACGCATCATTTCAGTTTCGCTGCGGTAACGATTAAAATTTGGATGAAATAAGATTGCATCATTGCGCTGCATAGAGGAACAAATCACACTTTTTTCAGCAGAAATTTGCTTATCAAGCTTTTCAAAATCCAATTTTTGCTCAGCCCCAGTGATTACTGCAAATAAATCATTTAGGTCTTGGCGTGTTGTAGTTTCATTAAATGTTACACCTACAGCCCCGAGAATATCTGTACGTAAGTTGATTTTTGCTGTTTCAGCACGTGCAAGCACGGTAGCTTTATCTGTAACTTCAATCGCTAGAGTATCAAACCAGCTCTTATGGCGAAGCGAAACTCCCGCTTCTTCAAGTGCCTTAGCAAAAATAGACGTAAAGCGATGAATTCGTTGCGCGATAAGTTTTAACCCTTGTGGTCCATGATAAACAGCATACATTGCAGCGATATTTGCCAGTAATACCTGTGAGGTGCAGATATTTGAGTTCGCTTTTTCACGACGAATATGTTGTTCACGCGTTTGCATCGCCATTCGAAATGCTGTGTTGCCCGCAGCATCGCGAGAGACACCAATGATCCGTCCCGGCATCGAACGCTTGAATTCATCACGACAGGCAAAGAAGGCAGCATGAGGGCCACCATAGCCCATAGGAACACCAAAACGTTGTGCAGACCCAAAGGCAATATCCGCACCTTGTTTTCCTGGTGCGGTTAATACTACTAATGCCATCATTTCAGTCGCAACACAGACCACCACTTTGCGTTCTTTTAATGCAGCAAAGAGGCCACTGTAATCATGTACCTCACCCGTTGTACCAACCTGCTGTAAGAGTGCACCAAAGATACCCTCGTGATCGAGTACTTTTTCCGCTTTATCAACAATAACTTCGAAACTAAATGTCCCAGCTCGTGTACGGACAACATCTAATGTTTGTGGATGAATATCATCAGCAACAAAGAATCGATCAGCACCTTTCAGTTTACTAATGCGTTTTGCCATTGCCATTGCTTCCGCAGCAGCGGTAGCTTCATCCAACAGTGATGCAGAGGCTAAATCTAAGCCTGTTAAATCAATCGTTAACTGCTGAAAATTCAGCAATGACTCTAACCGTCCTTGCGATACCTCAGGTTGATAAGGTGTATAAGCCGTGTACCAACCAGGGTTTTCTAATAGGTTACGTAAAATAACGGGAGGTAGAATTGTTGGCGCATAGCCCATGCCAATATAGTTTTTGTAGCGTTTGTTTAAAGAAGCAATGGCTTTAAGTTCCGCTAGCGCTTCTTGCTCTGTTGCACCACTTCCCACCCTCGGGGGTTCGGCCAATAAAATAGCTTTAGGTACAATATTATCCGTCAGCGCATCCAATGACGTTAAACCAACAGTTTCCAACATGGTATTTATTTGTTGTTCTGATGAACCAATATGGCGCTGAATAAATTGTGAACGGTTTTCTAACTGACTGAGTGACATCGTCATATCTGTGTTCCCATTCCTTTATCTGCTGTGAGTGAGGTAGGCTTTAAAGCAAAACGCCCCGAAATTTGTCATTAACGGGGCGCCTATTGATTTTATTCGTCTTCAGCAAGTAATGCTGAATAAGCATCTGCATCCAACAAATCATTCAGTTCAGATTCGTCAGAAATTTTGAGCCGGAAAATCCACCCTTCTTGGTATGGCTGCTCATTAATTAATTCAGGAGAGCTAGCCAGATCTTCATTAACTTCAATCACTTCACCAGTTAAAGGCACATAGATATCCGAAGCGGCTTTAACTGATTCAACAACTGCGCATTCACTACCAATATCAACGACGCTACCCACCTCGGGTAAATCGACAAAAACCATATCGCCTAATAGCTCTTGTGCATGCTCAGTAATCCCAACGGTATATTCACCGTTCCCATCAGAACGTACCCACTCATGTTCACGTGTATATTTCAATTCAGCAGGAACATTACTCATTATCAACCTCACTCTTATTCTTGAATTTTTAAATGTATTTTGAATTAGCCGCAATTAAACGAGGGCTTTTCCTTCTCGTACAAAACCAGGTTTTACAACTTCAACAGGCATTTCTCTGTTACGGATCTCAACAATCGCTTTATCTTGTATTCCAGTCGGCACGCGCGCCAATGCAATACTAAAACCGAGTGTCGGTGAGAAAGACCCACTGGTAATAATACCTTCTTGCAACTTACCTAAGTCATCCGTAAAGCGAACGATTTGACCAGCCCGCAGTATTCCTTTATCACGCATGACGATACCAACTAGTTTATCTGTCCCCTGCTCCCTTAATTTTTCTAATGCTTCACGCCCGATAAATTGACGGTCTTCAGGCTTCCAAGCTATCGTCCACCCCATATTAGCAGCAAGTGGGGAAATGGTTTCATCCATATCTTGGCCATATAAGTTCATTCCCGCTTCTAAACGTAACGTGTCACGAGCACCTAGTCCTGCAGGGTGTACGCCAGCCTTAACGAGCTGACGCCAAAAATCAATTACTTGCACTTTCGGCAGAGCTATTTCATAGCCTTTTTCACCGGTATAACCCGTTGTAGCAATAAAAAAATCACCCGTTTGCACACCGTAAAAGGGTTTCATATCAGCAATTGCAGTACGCTGATCATCTGTCAGTAAAGAATCTATCTTTTGCTGTGCTGCTGGGCCTTGGATGGCTATGAGGGCAAGGTCATCACGAACTTCAATTGATACAACATAAGATTTAGAATGCTGTTCAATCCAAGAAATATCTTTGTCTCTGGTTGCGGAGTTGACGACTAAACGATAAAAATTATCTTCCAAGTAATAAACGATTAAGTCATCAATCACTCCACCTGACGCATTTAGCATGCCGGTATAGAGTGCTTTGCCTTTATCGGCTAATTTTGCAATGTCATTTGCCAAAAGATAGCGTAAAAAGTCACGGCCACCTTCACCATATAAATCAACAATGGTCATATGGGATACATCAAACATCCCAGCATCGGTTCTCACTAAATTATGTTCATTGATTTGTGAACCGTAGTGCAGTGGCATCATCCAACCATGAAAATCCACCATTTTCGCACCGCAAGCTATATGTTCATCATATAGCGGGGTTTGCTTTGCCATGAATACCCTCTTTACATTTAAATATGATAGGGTGAGCGCCACCATTTCTGTGCAGAAAAAGATCTCTTCGCCATACTTCAATTTGTATCTTTGTTGACATCACTCAGCGACTAGGATCACATGCTTACGCATGATCATCGAAATAGCTTTGCAGTTTATCTCGATACAACTCGAGTTATCTTCACTACACTGCCAATAACGCTACGCAAACGATAACATCTTATTAAAAACTACCACTGTTTTTAGTAAGAAACCATTAAAAAAAATAGGGCTATCTATACTCTGTATTACTGATTACAAGAGAGATTATCCAGCAAATTTTGTTAAAAAATTGAGAATGATCACTCAATCTCACTATAATTAAGATAAAAGGATCGGATTAATCATTATATTGCGGCTGATACTAGCTAAGGATTAATACCTTTGCCGAGCATTAAAATTACTAAAACTAATCCGAAAAATGTTTGTGATTAGAATTTCTCAAGCTTTCATCATAAAAGTGATGGGTAGACGTAAATTATCCAAGACGAGCATACAACGGATTAAGAGAGAAGTAGAAAGGGATGGAGAAGACTGGCAGCTTAAAGTGCTGCCAATCATTAAAGAAGGTTATTTTGCTGATTTAATCTGCGTTTTTTCTAACCATTCAGGCATATCAAAAAGCCCCATAGCATGATTAAGTAATTGGGGTTTAACACCCGGTAAACTATCTGCAAGTATTAATCCTAAATCACGTAGTAACTTTTTAGCTGGATTATTGCCTTCAAATAACTCACGGAATCCTTGCATGCCAGCTAGCATGAGCGCTGCACTGTGTTTGCGACTACGTTCAAAACCACGCAAATACAAATATTGTCCGAAATCTTTACCTTCACGATGTAAACGTTTGATTTCGCCAAGTAGCATGGCAACATCCATAAAGCCTAAGTTAACACCTTGCCCAGCAAGTGGATGAATAGTATGCGCGGCATCTCCTAGCAAAGCCAATCGTTGCGCTGCAAATTGACGTGCATAGCGCCCAGTTAATGGTATCGTCAATCTATCGCTTTCTAGCGCACATAATCCTAAACGGATATCAAATGCTACTGCGAGCTCTTTTTCAAAATCTTGTTTATCGAGTTGCTGGCGTCTAGCTGCTTCAATGGCTGGCTGCGACCAAACAATTGAACAAAGATGTGGGTCACTAAAAGGTAAAAATGCCAATATCCCTGTGCCATCAAAAGCTTGACGGGCAATTCCTTCGTGAGGCTGTTCAGTACGAATTGTCGCAACTAAAGCTGTGTGCTCATAATCCCAGAATGTCAGTGGGATGTCAGCATGACCACGTAACCATGAATTTGCGCCATCGGCACCAACAATCAATCTTGCAGTTAACATTGACTCGTCAGCAAGTGTGATAAAAACATCATTTTCACCCCAAACCACCTTTTGAATTATTATAGGTGCTAATAAGGTGACATCTCGCAATGAAGCTGCTTTCTGCCAAAGCGCATCACGGATTACATTATTCTCGACAATATGTCCCAAATGACTCAGATTTTGATCTTGTGCTGCAAATTTGATACGACCAAAGCTGTCGTTATCCCAAACTTCCATACCATTGTAAGCGAATGCTCTCATCGATTTGATGGCAGACCAAACATCTAAATAGGTTAATAATTTTTCACTTGCGGCATTGATTGCAGAAACTCGTAAGGCATGAGGTTCGCTATCTGAAAACATTGCTTTAGGAGGGTGATTTTCAATCACTGCAACACGGAGCCCTGTCCCCTCTAAACCACAAGCAAGCGCCAATCCAACCATACCACCACCGGCGATAACCACATCAAACGATTGCATATTTTTATTCCTCTTAATTCTGTGGTTATTAGCATGCTACCCAGCCAAGTGTTTGACGAGCCAATACATTACGTGCTGACGGTAGCATTTCCATTGCCATTAAACCTAAATTACGTCCAATAACTAAAGGTAAACAACGATTCGAAAAAACACGCACAAGACCATCTGTCATGGTAACAGTTTTGTCTCTATCAATAGCTCGAGCTTGCTGATAAGTATTTAGCAATGAATACGCGCCAATATCACGCCGTTGGCCATAAGCCGCAACAACTGACTCAGCCAACTGCATCACATCACGAATACCAAGGTTAAAGCCTTGTCCTGCAATAGGGTGTAGTGTTTGTGCCGCATTACCAACCAAAACTGTTCGATGGCTAATCGGATTTAACGCTTTTCGCAATGAAAGCGGATAGCAAAAGCGGGTTCCTGCTTGGGTGATTTTACCAAGACGCCAGCCAAAAGCTTGCTGAAGTTTATGGATAAATGTCTCATCATCCCACGACTTGATTGTTCCTGCCTGTTCTTGCTGATGACACCAAACCAGCGAGCTACGGCCTTGAGACATTGGTAATAGTGCTAACGGGCCAAACTCAGTAAACCGCTCGAAAGCTTTTCCTTGTGGGTCGATAGACGTTTTAACATTGGCAATAATAGCAACTTGACCATAGTCATCTTGCTGCCATTGCATATGACAAGCTTTCCCCACCGCAGAATGGCTACCATCGGCTGCGACTAATAGCATGCCATCTACAGTCTCACCGTTATTTAGCGTAACAGTTACGCTATCAAGGTGGCGCTGAATGTTTTCAACTTTAGCAGGACAGTACAGAGTGACACCAGGAGCCTTACGCAATAGTGCGAATAAGCGCTCTCCAGCATCATGCAATTCGATTACGTTACCAAGCTCAGGAATGTGATGATCTTTCGCATCGATGTTCACAAACCCTGCATGGCCTCTATCGGAAACATGAACATGGGTTATCGGGGTGACACAATCAGCAAATGAATCCCAAATACCGATTGTTGACAACCGCTGACAAGTACCATGAGCAAGCGCAATCGCGCGTGCATCAAATCCCGGATGTTTTTCTTTCGGTAAAGAAGCTTCAATTAAAGAAACCGATAACTTCCCTTGACTCAACGAAGAAATGGCTAGCGCCAAGGTCGCTCCTGCCATTCCACCACCAACAATAATCACATTCATGTTTTGTTAATTACCTTTTACTGCTCGCTTAAGCATTTTTAGCGATAGCCATTAATGCTTCAATTTCATCAGGATCTTTCACGACTAAATCTGTCAAGTTCTCATTGCCGTCTTCAGTTATCACAATATCATCTTCAATGCGTATACCGATACCACGATATTCTGGTGGTACATCAGCATCGGGTGCGATGTAAAGCCCCGGCTCAATCGTTAAGGTCATTCCTGGTTCTAACAAACGGTCGCGATCAACACCATAGAAGCCTACATCATGGACATCTAATCCCAACCAATGACTTAAACCATGCATAAAGAATGGAAAGAGTGCTTTGTTTTCGATCAATTGATCAACATCACCATGCAAAATACCCAATTCTATAAGCCCTTCAACTTTGATTCGTACGATTTTTTGCGTGACTTCATGGATACTTGTACCTGGGCGATATAACTCTAATGCGGTATTTAAAGCTTTAAGCACAATGTTATAGATTTCACGTTGTGGTTGGCTAAACTTACCATTGACAGGAAAAGTTCGGGTGATATCGCCAGCATAACCGTCAAATTCTGCTCCAGCATCAATCAATACCAGTTCGCCATCTTTCATTTCACTTTCATTCTCGGTGTAATGCAAAATACAGCCATTTTCACCACTACCAACAATGGAGTTATATGAGGGGAAACGAGCACCATGGCGAGTAAATTCATACTCAACCTCACCACATAATTGATACTCATACATACCAGGCTGACAGGTTTTCATCGCCCTAATATGTGCCAGTGCAGATATTTCACCCACTTTACGCATCGTGGCAATTTCAGCTTCCGACTTAAATAATCGCATTTCATGAACTAGCGGGCGCCAATCGATCATCGTTTTTGGGGCGCGTAAGTTTCGGCGGCTACCTTTACGTAAAATGTCTAACGCGCCAAAAACGAGTTTATCCGCATATTCAAATTCACCTTGTGCGTGATAAAGCACATCAAGGCCATTTAGTAATTGATATAACTGCTCTTCTATCTCGCTAAAAGGAAGAGCTTTACTAATATCTAATGCTTCGGGAGCTGCATCTTGCCCTAGACGGCGGCCAAACCAAATTTCGGCAGTTAAATCACGAACACGGTTAAAAAGAACAGTGTGGTTATGTTTTTCATCGCTTTTGATTAATAGCAAAACGGCTTCAGGCTCGCTAAATCCAGTCAAGTAGAGAAAGTCACTATGTTGACGATACGGATATTCACAATCTGCATTACGCTGAGCTTCTGGCGCAGAAAAAATAATTGCTGCGCTTGCTGGCTCCATCTGAGCCAATAATGCGTTACGACGAGAAATAAATTCCTGCTTATTCATACCGTTTCTGCCTTATTATCTAGATCATTGAGTTTATTTTACGCCTTTATACCCAAAATAATTTGAGCCACATTACGGCGATAAACGACGCCATGCTCATTGAAAAATCCCGATGAGCATAGATAACATTCTGACTCGGATATTTGAATGTATCCAACCCATCATGCAACTGTGAAGTATGATGGGTATATATCAAAAGCTTATAACGCAAAGAGCCTAATTTGTATAAGTTTCATCATGCAAAATGATATTTAGCTCAAATAAGCAAACATCCGTGCGAATCAATCATTTTTTAGTGAAGAGTCGACTTGCTATTTTCAGCTACTGTTAGCTTTTTTTTACCTTCCGTAAATGTGATATAGCAAAGTTGTACTGCAACTCTGACATACTCGACAACTTCTTCTAAAGCATGTTCGAGCTCTTCTTGGTTCTCATCTTCGTCATAACCTAGCATGCCGATATTGCGTAAATCAGTGATAACTTCACCAATTTCTTTGTTATCAGCAAACTTTGGCTGAGCGACACCGATCCCAAGTAAAAAGTGATTAACCCATCCGGCTAATGCATCTGCATGATCAAACACCGATGCATTTTCATCTGGAGATAACATTGAAAAAGCAAATTCAGTGTCATCCAATGCTTCAAATGTTGTATCGAATAATTCACGTAGGGGCTGAGCGATAGTTTGCGGAAAAGCTAAACCGTCATTAGCCAGATCGTGGACTAATGCTTGCCAGCCATGATCGCGACTACCACCACAAATAAGTCCCGTGATTAAACCATGTATTTCAGCAGCGGTGAGCGCAATAGAGTGTTGTTGGAGGAGGTTATCCAACGTTTCATAATTTGGTAAAGATTTTTGTATAGACATCTGAATTCGTCATGTTAGCTAATGATTCATGATATGCTACCATCAAGGATAGCCGCTAGACTAGTAAGCTTTTTGTTCGTATTTTCAATATAGCTGCCAATATAGCGGAAATTAATATCTGTTACGCCGAACATTATATTTGCGGCGAGTCCTATTTCGTATGGAGGTATCATGTCCGCACAACCTGTTGACATTCAAATTTTCGGGCGTTCAATGAGAGTCAACTGCCCTATAGAGCAAAAAGAAGCCCTAATAGCATCAGCACAAGAACTTGAACAACGCCTACAAGATCTGAAAACGAGAAGTGGTGTTACGAATACAGAACAGCTTATTTTTATTGTTGCATTAAACGTGTGTCACGAATTAACACAAGAAAAGACAAAGACTCGCGATTATGCATATAATATGGAACAAAAGATAAAAATGCTGCAACAAACCATTGAGCAAGCATTACACGATCAGGTTACAATCACTGAGAGGCAGGTTATGCCCCTTGGGTAAATTTGCTTAATAATCATACATTAGTATGAAAAAAATAAACAAAAATGTGGTTGCTTTTTAAATCCAGTTTCATACAATGAAGTCATAGAGTAGCAAGTAAGTACTCAAAAAATTTCTCTGAGGTGTTTGCAAGTGGGCGAGTCCCCTGAGCCGATATTTCATATAAAACAGAATGTAGTTTTTGCGCTGGTGAGCATGCCCGATTCGTTCAGGAAGCCTAAAGGTTGCAAAGCTGCGTTCACCTTGAACCAAGGGTTCAAGGGTTACAGCCTACAGCGGCATCTCGGAGATCCTCTATTTTTATACTTTGTGTTTTTCACACTATTTAACGTCTCCCCCAAACCTGCTTTCTCTACTTAATTGCAGTATACTTTTGCCTATCAAACCTATAAAAATCATATTACGCTCAATATATCTCTGAGGTCATTATTCCTATGGAAGATAATCTGTCAGCTATGCGTCAACACATTCGGAAACTGATCCGTAAAACACGTCAACAGCTTAGTTCAAACGAACAGCTGCTTGCTGCACAAGACGTTATGCGCAATGCATTAGAGCATCCTGCAATTATTCAAGCGCGACGCGTTGCGCTATTTCTCTCCTTTGATGGTGAAATCGATACTCATCCACTTATTGCTGCACTATGGCAGCAAGGCAAAGAGGTATATCTACCTGTATTGCACCCATTCAATCGACATAATTTGTTATTCCTACGCTATATGCCAGAAACTCAACTAGTGAAAAATCATTTTAAAATTGATGAACCACCATTGGATGTCACCAATGTACTACCGCTAAATCAGCTAGATATCATGATGATCCCTCTTGTCGCTTTTGATGAACAAGGGCAGCGTTTAGGAATGGGTGGTGGCTTTTATGATAGGACGTTAGCTAACTGGCAACAAAAAGGGTTTTATCCAATAGGACTTGCTCATGACTGCCAACGAGTGCAATCACTTCCCGCAGCGGATTGGGATATTCCATTACCTGAGATTATTACCCCAAAAAAAATATGGCACTGGTAATCCAGTGCCATCATAGACTATTAATAAACGTATTTTACTTATCTACTCATTAGAACAATAAACGTGCACGGATAGTCCCCGGCAATTGTTTTAATTTCAATAGGATATTATCAGCTTGATCCGGCCGTTGAGTAATAATATCGATAACAACGTACCCGACATTTCCTGTTGTACGTAGATATTGCCCATCCACATTAATATTGTTTTCAGTAAACACTTGGTTGATGCTATTCATCATACCCGGTCGGTTTTCATGTATGTGCAGTAAACGGTTTGTGTCTTGTGTATGTACTGGCAGAGAAACCTCTGGGAAGTTAACCGCAGAAAGTGTTGAACCATTATCAGAATACTTAGCTAATTTGCTAGCAACTTCCAACCCAATATTTTCTTGTGCTTCTTCAGTAGAGCCACCAATATGTGGTGTTAGTATCACATTATCGAATTTAATTAGCTCACTAATGAATGGATCATTAGGATCACCGTTACCCGCAGGTTCTGTTGGATACACATCAATAGCCCCCCCCGATAAATGCTTACTTTCTAATGCATCAGCCAAGGCTGGGATGTCAACGACAGTACCGCGTGAAGCATTGATGAAAATAGCACCCGGTTTCATCAATTCAAACTGTTCTTTGGCAAACATATTTTTTGTACTTGGCGTTTCAGGTACGTGTAAGCTGATAACATCGCTCATATTCAGCAATTCAGCCATTGTGCGAACTTGTGTTGCATTACCAAGTGGAAGTTTGTTTTCGATATCGTAAAAATAGACATTCATACCAATCCCTTCAGCCAAAATACCTAGCTGTGTACCGATATGACCATACCCTACTATACCTAAACGTTTACCACGCGCTTCAAAACAGCCTTTTGCTTGTTTGTCCCAAATACCGCGGTGAGCTTTCATGTTAGCTTCTGGAATGCGACGTAGTAGTAATAAAAGCTGACCAAGGACCATTTCAGCAACTGAACGAGTATTAGAGAAAGGGGCGTTGAAAACTGGAATACCGCGTTTAGCAGCAGCATCTAAATCAACTTGGTTAGTCCCGATGCAAAAACAGCCAACGGCAACTAATTTTTCAGCTGATGCAAAAATCTCTTCAGTCAGATGAGTACGGGAGCGAATACCGACAAAACGAGCATCTTTTATTGCTTCTTTTAATTCCTCGTCCGATAACGCACTTTTATGATATTCAATGTTGGTATAGCCTGCTGCTTTTAAATTATCAACTGCACTATGGTGAACGCCTTCCAACAGTAAAAATTTAATTTTTTCTTTTTCCAAAGATACCTTGACCATTTCCCCTACCCTATCATGCTTAAGATTAGTAACAGATAAACTTTCCGTGTACCAACATAGCAAAAAATAGCACAGTATCAATACAATCGTTTGCCTAGCTTATCTGGTCAAATACAAGGAAAAAGAAGTTATATGGTAGAAAATCAGGGGTCATAATACAAAATAAGGATTTTGCCTATGCAATAAGCATGAATGTGAGATATATCACCAAAATACTGTGTTATTAAAAATAGTGAATTTTTTTATTACTCCGTAGTATCTAAAAAATAGATAACGGAAATCAAACTCTGTATATAAAAACAAGCGAGCTTAACACAAAAGCATTCGGTTTATATATTAATCATACTTTAAGCCATGCAGATATTGTGTAATGTATTTAGATACCTGAGTCACACCATTAATCAATGTTCCTCAGGTTTTTATGATAGGAATAACAACACTTAATATCGATAAGCAATTCGAAATATCACAGAGCTAAATAATCATTAACATGCTTCATTTAACCCTGGATTGATGGCTATTTAAGTGTTTTTACACCTTCCGATGTCCCCATTAAGACAATATCTGCGCCACGGTTTGCGAACAGACCGACAGTCACAACACCAGCAATACTATTAATTTTATTTTCGAGGGCGACAGGGTCGAGAATGCTTAAATTAAAGACATCTAGAATAACATTACCGTTATCAGTCACGACGTTTTGGCGATATTCAGGCGTCCCACCAAGTTTAACTAATTCACGAGCAACATAGCTGCGAGCCATTGGAATGACTTCAACAGGTAGAGGGAATTTACCTAAAACATCGACTTGTTTAGACTGATCGACAATGCAAATAAAGGTTTTGGCAATTGCAGCTACAATTTTTTCACGCGTTAAAGCGGCTCCCCCGCCTTTGATCATATTCATATGATGATCAACTTCATCAGCGCCATCAACATAAATATCTAGAGAGTCGACTTCATTACAATCAAAAATAGGGATACCCAGCGCTTTTAGTTTCGCTGTTGATGCCTCTGAGCTAGAGACAACACCTTCAATTTGACCTTTCATTGTAGCTAATGCATCAATGAAATGAGAAGCCGTAGACCCAGTACCTACTCCAACAATTGTACCGGGTTTAACGTATTCCAATGCTGCCCAACCTACCGCTTTTTTTAGTTCTTCCTGGGTCATGCTCATGTCTTCTACCATTTTTTAAGGGTGAATGAGATTTTATCGATAATAGTATATATCGGACACCTTGCAAGTTCAGCCTTGTTAACAGCGTTTACACTTTGTTTTTTGTGATTCATATAATGTAATCAATATTTCAGGTGTTCTGATGCAAAATATGGCATAGTAAGCAGCAGAATAACACCAAGGAGATCCCCCCAATGAAGCGCCCTGATTATCGCGCGTTGCAAGCACTGGATGCTGTCATTCGTGAAAGAGGCTTTGAACGAGCAGCCCAAAAGTTGTGTATTACACAATCTGCGGTTTCACAGCGCATAAAGCAGCTAGAAAATTTATTTGGTCAGCCATTACTCGTTCGTACAGTACCACCACATCCCACAGAGCAAGGGCAAAAACTATTAGCACTGCTTCATCAAGTTGAATTATTAGAAGAACAGTGGCTCGGCGATGAGAATGGAGGGTCAACACCTCTATTACTTTCACTCGCAGTTAACGCTGACAGCTTAGCAACTTGGCTATTACCCGCACTAAATCCTGTTTTAAGTAACAGCCCTATTCGCTTGAATATCCAAGTGGAAGATGAAACACGTACACAAGAACGCTTGAGGCGTGGTGAAGTTGTCGGCGCTATCAGTATTCAACCTCAAGCTTTGCCAGGGTGTTTAGTGGATAAATTGGGCGCTCTAGATTATATCTTTGTAGCGTCGCCCGGATTCGCAGCTCAATATTTCCCTGATGGCGTGACCCGCTCATCACTTCTCAAAGCACCTGCGGTGGCTTTTGACCATCTTGACGATATGCACCAAGCTTTTGTTCAACAGAATTTTGGGCTTTCACCGGGTAGCGTCCCTTGCCATATTGTCAACTCATCAGAAGCATTCGTACAACTCGCAAGGCAAGGTTCGACTTGCTGTATGATCCCCCATTTGCAGATAGCTAATGAGCTAAAAAATGGCGAATTAGTCGATTTGACACCGGGCCTATGCCAACGCCGTATGCTCTACTGGCATCGATTTGCACCTGAAAGCCGAACAATGAAGAAAGTGACTGATGCCCTGCTAAAAACAGGACACCATCTATTGAAGCAGGAAGAAGATATCTAAGCTCAGCAGGCACTAAAATTCCAATAATCTATAAAATTAATAGATTGAATAAGTTAATTTATGCCTGCAAACTTTGAGTCACCTTGCTCTTGAATGTGCTCATCGGCTCGATGCCACTATGTTATCGATATTATTAGGGGGGCCGTATTAATTCATTTACCTCAAAAGTAATTCTAATTACATATGAACAACAAATCCAACTCCTCCTAACGCTTCGATAAATGTGATTTGAGTAACTTAACGTAGATAAACAAATAGAATTGAATTATTCAGTCTTTAAATGACTGAATATTATTTTTTTCATCATAGTATTTGATAGAGAAAGTTTATTTGTATTTTTTCTGATAATAATAGTTATCTAAACATCAATCTATATATCCAGCTTGCCGATGCTTAATCACACACAAAATACAAATTTGCTCAGTTTCACAAAAACTGTACGCGCATTCTTAATGGCACTTAGCACTGTATTGCCATGGGGTCTCGGTATTGTATTGGGTAATGCACAATATGGCAGTATCGCGGCTTTTGGTACCTATTTATTATTAGTTTCTTTTCCTCATCTGCCATTAAAGCATAAAGGACGAATATTAATTTCATCTGCCTGTATCTTTACCATTTTTGCCACAATTGGTGTCAATGTTACGCTTGGTTCGTGGTTTTTTTTCTTGTGTGCGCTCCTTGCTGCATTTGCACAATGTCTCGGAGAATTAAAGGAAGGATATTTTCGATTACCGGTTGCACTTGCGGCATTAGCCTTTTTTTTATCTGTTGGACAAATCCCTGCGGGCGGCCCAACGAGTTATAGCGTTTATTTTTTGGACTATTTTGGGGAGTTATAATTGCTTTTATCTGCATCCCAACCACTCAAGATATTGCACAAACACATTCCTTTAATTTATTGAAAGATAAAAATCAAAAACGCTTTGCTTTTAGCATGATATTAGCCTCCTTTTTAGGAAGTATTGCAGCCTGTATGAGTCCCGGTTCTCATCCTTGTTGGCTGACTGCTGCGGGTCTTCGAGTAATGAAACCAACACGAGAACAAACTATTTATCGAATGAAAGCCCGAGGATTTGGTACATTACTTGGGGCTGTAGTGGGAGGATTACTATTAGGCTTATCACCTTTGCCGTGGTTACATGTATTACTTGTCGGTGCATTGATATTCGCTATGCTGCTGATAGGTGCTAAGCGCTATGCTGGCTGGTCATTTTGCCTAACTGCAATTGCACTCGCTTTTAATTTATTGCCTGAAGGGGATCCCTTAATGATGGCATCGAACCGAGTTATGTTAACGCTAGGGGGAATTTTTATTGCTTTAATGATGCTCATACTCCTTCCGGCAAATCTTAAGCCATTGGAAAATAGCAAGAAAAATGGGTGATTTTTGTACGTTACTCGCTAATTCCTTAGAATAACTCCCTTCAATTTCATCTAAGTTCATATCGTTTTTACGAAAATTTCGACGCTAAAGGCAATTATTTTAACGTAGATCAAATAAGCCATTACTCATGTGATTACGAGCAATGGCTTAAAAAAATTCTAACTTAATGAGAGAATTAACGTTTTAGTTCAAAAACCACATCAACTTGGTCGTTAAAATCAATACTTTGCTGATCGTATGTTTCATTAACATTAGGTGCTGGCGCATCTGCTGCGGCCATTCTCGCACTAAATTTCATTACTGGCGCAGGATATGGTACAGCATCAGGCGCACGATAATTTATGCTATAAACTGGGCCCAATTGAACATTAAAACCTTTAGCAAGTGCATTCGCCTGTTCAATCGCATTTTTGATAGCTTTTTCACGTGCTTCATCTTTGTACTGTTGTGGATTATTGACCCCAAACTGCACTGAATTTATTTCATTAAGACCCGCTTTCAACGCACCGTCCAGCAGTGTATTTAGTTGATCTAACTTCGTCACTTTGACTTCTACTGAGCGAACTGCAGTATAGCCAACAATCGATGATTGTTGAGATTCTTTATTATACTCATACTTAGGTTGAGTACGAACATTAGCAGCATTGATATCTTTCTTTTCGATGCCATTTTGTTTCAAAAACTCAAAATACTCAGCAACGCGTTTATCAACATCCGCTTTCGCAGCTGCTGCATCTTTTTCAGTGGCTTCAACATTGATATTTAAGTTTGCCATATCAGGTACAGCCTTAATAATTGCATTACCTGATGTTGTAATATTTGGTCCTTCAGGAAGCGGATTTGCTTGTACAATAACAGGAACCGCAACACCCGCCAGCATAGCGGCAACAACAAGAGACTTTAACTTCACAGGACCTCCTAATAAATAATAATATGAAGTAGTTGGTACATGTATTTAAATTCCCACTACCTTATCTAAACCTTAGCACATAGAAGGTAACATTAGTTTCGGATTAATAAGAAATTATTAATAACCTAACCCTTGCTTTGCTAATTGGAAAGCAATAAACCACATAACTACCCCCACAAAGAGATTAATAATTCGCTGTGAGCGAGGTTTATTTAATACCGGTGAAAACCAAGCCGCTAACATAGCCAGTGCAAAAAACCAAACAAAGGATGCAGTTAATGCCCCAGCAGTAAACCATGGGCGTAATTGGCTATCAAGTTGCCCACCAACACTACCTAATACAACAAAAGTATCTAAATAAACATGTGGATTCAACCAAGTGACAGCAAATAGCGTCACTATGACTCGCCAACGATTTGCGACTTTATTTTCAGTTTGTATCACAGCATCATCGTTATACATTGCGGTGCGAAATGCGCCATACCCATACCAAACAAGAAATACCACGCCAGCCCATGTAATCAACTGCATAAGAATTTCAGATTGTCCAAGAAGCGCACTTCCTCCGAACACCCCAGTTATAATTAAAAGCGTATCACTTAAGGCACATAAAAATGCACTCATCATATGATATTGTTTTCGGCTTCCCTGTTGTAGTACAAACGCATTTTGTGGGCCTAAAGGGAGGATCATTGCAGCTCCTAGCAAAGCACCTTGCAAATAAATCGTAAACATGCATTAATTCCTAATAACTATTCATTTTGTTTTGATGGATTTTAAATAATAGTTATTATTAGTTAAAATTATTAATTCTAATGCATCATTAGAATAATTTATAATGCAAGTAGTTTAATATACTGAACGATTAGAATTGAAAACATGCATTAAAAATAGCGCTAAACTGCTCTGACAACATTACTTGAATTACAAAATTCATCTATCTAATAAGACAATCAAAGATAAGTCTAAATATAATGGACTCACATAGGGGAAAGCGTTATTTAAGGGCCCAAGCTTGCTGATTTATGCGAATAAATAATCAAAAATTGAAGGATTTAGCATTAAATTTCTTAATAAAAAAGGAGCAGTTCATATGAACAGCTCCCTTTTACTATTAATTTAATGTTCTTATTCCGCTGAAGCTTTTTTCTCTGCAGCTTGTGCTTGCTGATACAAATGAACATCCATTTGTGGGAATGGAATACCAATATTGTGCTTATCAAGTGCACGCTTAAAGTTTTCCATCAAGTCCCAATAGATAGGCCAAGCATCACCATTAGTTGCCCAAAAACGTACCAAATAATTCAACGATGATGGAGCCATTTCATGTAAACGGATTGTCACACCTTTATCATGCTGAATACGGCTATCTGCTGCAACAATATCACCCAAAACTTTCTTCACAAGGTCAATATCTGAATCATAAGAGACGCCCACGATAATATCAGTACGGCGATTTGGCTCGCGAGTAACGTTAATGATGTTATCTGCAATAATTTTACCATTTGGGATGACAATGATACGGTCATCCGATGTTTTCAATGTAGTAGAGAAAATTTGGACGTGTTGTACTGTTCCTTCCACCGCACCAATTTGCACATATTCACCCGCACGCAAAGGCCTAAATACGACTAATAGAACACCAGCTGCAAAGTTACCTAGTGAATTCTGTAATGCCAAACCTACAGCTAAACCTGCGGCACCCATTACAGCAATCACTGAGGCAGTTTGAACACCGATTTTACCCAGTACGGCAATAAATGTGAATGCAATAATAGTATAACGTGCAATCGCCGATAAAAATTCGCTTACAGTCGAATCTATACCACGTAATGTCATGACTCGATGCAAACCACGACCGACCCATTTAGCGATCAACATACCGATAATAAAGATAACAATAGCGGAGACTATATCAACCGCATACTGAACTAATAAATCCTGATTTGACGCAAACCAGCCTGTTGCGTTATTCAACGCCCCTGTAACATCATCCGTATTCATAAAACCCTCTAGCTTTGAGTTAAATTATTTTGCCAACTTTATATAAGACGATTATTTGACCTGTATTCAAGTAAATAATGAAGTATATATTTCAAATGATAGCTTCAATTTCTAAAATCAGACAACAGACTGAAGCAAAAGTTTATTTCACTTTATTTTCTAGAACAAATCTTCTGTATTCATTTAGCATGCTAATAAAATCATCAATACCGCAAAATGAGACACTTTCATTATCGTAGTAGCTCATGCCTTCTTCCAAACCATCAGTTTCAAAAGACAATTGGTTAGCTCGGATCATGACTTCTTCGTCATCTAATATCAACGTATACTCGTGACCAATTAACTCCCATTGTTTCTCACTTCCTTTGAGTGACTCGTAGCTAACTTCTATCGTATCTAACAGGCTTAAATTACCTTTAACTTCTTCATTAAGCCAGTAGCCAATAGCTTCATGATCCATTGAGAATTTTGCAGATATTTCGCCGGTAATATCCTGAAAAAATTGGTAGTCCATAACACACCTCACACCAGACGTTATTATGAGTAATTATACCTCTAGTTATGAATTAATGTTCAAACTAGTCTACTTTAAAATGAAAAAAGGCCCCGAATATTTCGGAGCCTTTAAATTATTTAAAGTAATTGGTTAAACTGCTGTCTGAAAAATTACACCGTCTGCTTTTTCAGTATATTGTTCTAACTGATCAAAATTCAGATAGCGATAAGTATCTGCTGCGGTTTCATCAACTTTATTCATAAACTGCAAGTATTCACTTGGCGTTGGTAAGCGGCCTAACAGAGAAGCAATAGCTGCAAGCTCAGCTGACGCTAAGTATACATTGGCCCCTGTACCGAGACGGTTAGGGAAGTTACGTGTTGACGTCGAAACAACCGTTGCACCATCAGCAACACGTGCTTGGTTCCCCATACACAGTGAACAGCCAGGAACTTCAATACGAGCCCCACTCTTACCAAACACACTGTAATAACCTTCCTCGGTCAATTGTGCTGCATCCATCTTAGTCGGTGGAGCAACCCATAGACGAGTTGGCAATTGACCTTTGTGTTGATCTAGTAGCTTACCTGCTGCACGGAAGTGACCAATGTTAGTCATGCATGAACCGATAAATACTTCGTCGATTTTTTCATTTTGCACATCTGACAATAGTCGAGCATCATCTGGGTCATTTGGCGCGCACAAAATCGGTTCTTTAATATCATTTAAATCGATTTCAATCACCGCAGCATATTCAGCATCCGCATCTGCTTCAAGAAGCTGAGGATCTGCTAACCAACTTTCCATGCCTTTAATTCGACGCTCAATCGTACGACGGTCACCATAACCTTCAGAAATCATCCACTTCAGCAAAACAATGTTTGATTGTAAGTATTCGATGATTGGTGATTTATCGAGTTTGATAGTACAACCTGCAGCAGAACGCTCAGCTGATGCATCTGCCAACTCGAAAGCTTGCTCAACCTTCAGTTCAGGTAGGCCTTCGATTTCAAGAATGCGACCAGAGAAAATATTCTTTTTGCCTTTTTTCTCAACTGTCAGTAGACCATCTTTAATTGCATATAGAGGGATAGCATGCACAAGGTCACGAAGTGTAATACCCGGCTGCATTTCACCTTTAAAGCGAACCAAAACTGACTCTGGCATATCAAGAGGCATAACACCCGTTGCAGCTGCAAATGCGACTAAACCAGAACCCGCAGGGAAAGAGATACCAATTGGGAAACGAGTATGTGAATCACCACCAGTACCAACTGTGTCAGGTAACAGCATACGGTTCAACCATGAGTGGATGATACCATCACCAGGACGCAGAGAAACACCACCACGATTCATAATAAAATCAGGCAATGTATGGTGGGTCGTGACATCAACAGGCTTCGGATATGCTGCAGTATGGCAGAATGACTGCATCACTAAATCAGCAGAGAAACCAAGACAAGCTAAGTCTTTTAACTCATCACGAGTCATAGGACCTGTTGTATCCTGAGAACCAACAGAAGTCATCTTAGGTTCGCAATATTCGCCAGGGCGAATACCTGGATGACCACAAGCGCGACCAACCATTTTTTGCGCTAAAGAGAATCCACGATCACTTTGAGCAACAGATTTCGCATGACGGAAAATGTTAGTTGCTTCTAAACCTAATGATTCACGCGCTTTGCTGGTCAAACCACGACCTATAATCAGCGGAATACGACCACCAGCACGAACTTCATCAACCAATACATCTGTTTTTAGCTCAAAGCTTTCTAATAATTCACCGGTTTCATGGTTGCGAACTTCACCTTTAAATGGATAGATATCAATCACATCACCCATATTCAGTTTAGATACATCAACTTCAATCGGTAACGCACCTGCATCTTCCATCGTGTTAAAGAAGATTGGTGCAATTTTGCTGCCAAGCACGACTCCACCGCCACGCTTGTTAGGGACGTATGGAATATCATCTCCCATAAACCACAACACTGAGTTAGTTGCAGATTTACGTGAAGAACCTGTACCAACAACGTCACCGACATAAGCTAATGGGAAACCTTTTTTGTTCAGCTCTTCGATTTGCTTAATTGGACCAACATTACCTTGATCGTCTGGTTCGATACCTTCACGAGCATTTTTCAGCATAGCGAGTGCGTGCAAGGGAATATCTGGGCGAGACCATGCATCCGGTGCAGGAGACAAATCATCAGTATTCGTTTCACCCGTAACTTTGAATACTGTTACGGTAATTTTTTCTGCTAGTGCAGGGCGCTCCAAGAACCATTTAGCGTCAGCCCATGATTCAATAACTTGCTTAGCGTATTTATTACCCGCTTTGGCTTTTTCTTCTACATCGTAGAAATTATCAAACATCAGCAAAGTGTGTGAAAGTGCTTTTGCCGCGATTGGAGCAAGCTTAGTGTCATCCAGCGCTTCGATAAGAGCATGGATATTATATCCGCCCTGCATTGTACCTAGCAGTTCAATTGCTTTTTCAGGAGAGATAAGAGGAGAGGCTGTTTCACCTTTCGCGATAGCGGCTAAAAAGCCAGCTTTGACATAGGCTGCTTCATCAACACCAGGGGGGACGCGGTTGGTTAGCAAGTCTAATAGGAAATCTTCTTCACCTTTAGGTGGGTTTTTCAGTAGTTCAACCAGTGCAGCTACTTGTGGCGCGTCTAATGGCTTCGGGACAATCCCTTCAGCGGCACGCTCGGCTACGTGCTTACGGTATTCTTCTAGCACGACGTTCTCCTCGCTTCATTGTAATTTATATACCCGGCTGTCTGCACCATCCTGAAAAATCATCATCCGGTGCCAGGTCAGAGGAACTTGCTCACATAATCTCAATGGCAATAAAATTATGTCCAGCTTCGGGCGTCCAGCATAGCAGAGTTTGAATGAAATGTTAATTCATTCACAAGAAAGCAACATACCTCTACTTTATTTAGGCCTTAGCAATCAATTACGAGTTTATTTTTAATTTAAGATACGATAAACAATCATAAAAAGCAGATAAAGCCGTACTTTTTATAATGCATTTACGTGTTTAAAGCACCCTATTTTGTGGCTTTTTCTCTTTGATATCACAAATTATTTTTATTCAGGCCAATAACGCAGGCTCTTAATTGATAAGGTAAATCATTACGATTTATAAAGGAGCCATCATCAGCGTATTACGTTTCTCCTTTAAGCTCATTAAATGAATCATGACTTTATCCAATTAGATAACTAATAGTTCTGACAATGGCTGAATCGTATAATCGATGCAATAAATCTAAAAAACATTATTACCTCGATCACTCCTCCCCTATTTATACCTTTCACTCTAATATCAACAAACATTGATAGCATCCATAAATCACCTATATGCCCAAAATATAAACAAATTTAGATTATTTTTAGCTAATTTTGTTTATAAAAAAAGACCATCGAGTTTCCTCGCTGGTCTTCAGTGCTGATTAGATAAGCAGCACACTAAAAATGCTGTTTATCACTGTGCTAAAAGAAAATTATTTTTTCTTTTTCGCTTTCGCGTTTGGTAAATCAGTGATACTACCTTCGTAGATTTCAGCTGCCATACCAATTGATTCGTATAGTGTTGGGTGAGCATGGATAGTCAATGCGATATCTTCCGCATCACAACCCATTTCGATTGCAAGACCGATTTCGCCCAGTAACTCGCCACCGTTAACACCAACAACAGCACCACCGATAACACGGTTAGATTGTTTGTCGAAAATCAGCTTAGTCATACCTTCAGAGCAATCTGATGCAATCGCGCGGCCTGAAGCAGCCCAAGGGAATGTCGCAACTTCATAGCTAATATTTTTCTCTTTAGCTTCTTTCTCTGTCAGGCCAACCCAAGCAACTTCTGGCTCAGTATAGGCAATTGATGGAATCACTTTTGGATCAAAGTAATGTTTCAAGCCAGAGATAACTTCTGCTGCAACGTGACCTTCATGGACACCTTTATGAGCCAGCATTGGCTGACCAACGATATCACCGATAGCAAAAATGTGAGGTACATTAGTACGCATTTGCTTATCAACATGAATGAAACCACGGTCATCAACTTCAACGCCTGCTTTACCTGCATCAAGGTTTTTACCATTAGGCACACGACCAATCGCAACCAAAACAGCATCATAACGCTGTGGTTCAGCAGAAGCTTTTTTACCTTCCATAGAAACATAGATACCATCTTCTTTAGCTTCAACCGCAGTCACTTTGGTTTCTAAAAGAAGGTTAAATTTTTTGCTGATTTGTTTAGTGAAGACTTTAACCACATCTTTGTCAGCCGCAGGGATGACTTGGTCAAACATCTCAACAACATCAATCTGAGAACCTAGTGCATGATACACAGTTCCCATTTCCAGACCGATGATACCACCACCCATAACCAGCAGACGCTCTGGAACTTCTTTCAGTTCTAACGCATCTGTTGAATCCCAAATACGTGAGTCTTCATGAGGAATGAATGGTAACTGAATAGGACGTGAACCTGCAGCTATGATAGCATTATCAAAGTTGATAGTTGTGCTGCCGTTTTCGCCCTCAACAACCAGTGTGTTAGCACCAGTAAATTTACCAAGACCATTAACAACGTTCACTTTACGGCCTTTCGCCATACCAGCCAAACCACCTGTCAGCTGATTAATAACTTTTTCTTTCCAAATGCGAACTTTAGATATATCAGTTTTTGGCTCACCAAAAACAATACCGTGTTCACCTAAAGCTTTAGCTTCTTCAATCACTTTCGCTACGTGTAGCAGTGCCTTAGAAGGGATACAACCGACGTTTAAACAAACTCCACCTAGAGTTGAATAACGCTCAACTAAAACTGTTTCTAGACCTAAGTCAGCGCAACGGAAAGCCGCAGAATATCCTGCAGGGCCTGCACCAAGTACAACGACTTGGGCTTTAATTTCAGTACTCATCATGACCTCTTTTTGTTTTGTCCAGCGGGGCAGCCGAAAAAACGAATTATTCCACTGGAAGGTACACACTGAGAGCAGTTTACAGAATTGTTAACACCCTGAAAAGGCTCATTACGTGATGCAACTCCCAACGTTTTGGATGAACAGTAAAAAACTCTGCCCCAGCCTAAATAAAACAGACCGGCTAATCAGCCGGTCTAATTTATTACATCACCAGTCGGCGAATATCGCTCATCAATTGACCTACCAAGGTGATGAAGCGAGCACCATCGGCGCCGTCAATCACACGGTGATCAAACGAAAGAGACATTGGCAGAATTAGGCGAGGTACGAATTCACTGCCATTCCATACTGGCTTCATGGAAGAGCGAGATAGCCCCATAATTGCTACTTCTGGCGCATTTACAATCGGTGCAAAACCGGTAGTTCCGATACCACCAAGGCTAGAAATTGTGAAACAGCCGCCTTGCATATCAGAAGCAGTTAATTTGCCTGCACGCGCTTTCTTAGAAACTTCCATCAGTTCACGAGAAAGCTCCATGATGCCTTTTTTGTTCACATCTTTGAAGACCGGAACAACAAGGCCGTTAGGTGTATCAACGGCAATACCAATGTTGATATATTTCTTCAAGAATAGGCGTTGAGCATCTTCAGAAATAGAGCTATTGAAGCGAGGCATCTCTTCAAGCGCGCGCGCAACGGCTTTCATGATAAATACTAATGGCGTAATTTTGACACCAAGCTGTTTCTTTTCAGCTTCTTTGTTCTGTTGTTTACGGAATTCTTCAACTTCAGTGGTATCAACATCTTCCATTAATGTAACATGTGGGATCATTACCCAGTTACGGCTCAGATTCGCGCCAGAAATTTTCTGGATACGTCCCAGTTCAACTTCTTCGACTTCACCGAACTTACTGTAATCCACTTTCGGCCATGGCAGCATGCCAGGTAAACCACCAGCTGCAGCTGGTGCTTCAGCGCGTTTAATCGCATCTTTAACATAAGACTGAACGTCTTCACGTAGAATACGACCTTTACGGCCAGTACCTTTCACTTTAGCAAGGTTAACACCAAATTCGCGAGCTAAACGGCGAATCACTGGTGTTGCGTGAATATAGGCGTCATTTTCAACAAATTCATTTTTGCTATCCGCTGCTTTTGCAGGCGCGGAAGGCGCTGGCGCAGATGTTGAAGTAGCTGGCGCTGCTGGAGCCGATGCTGCGGCTGGCGCAGCACCTGCAACTTCAAAAGTCATTATAAGCGAACCAGTTTTAACTTTATCGCCTGTTGCAATCCTGATCTCTTTAACTGTACCAGCAAATGGTGCAGGTACTTCCATTGAAGCTTTATCACCTTCAACAGTAATAATTGACTGCTCAGCAGAAACGCTATCGCCAACCTTAACCATGACTTCAGTGACTTCAACTTCATCACCACCGATATCAGGTACATTGACATCTTTAACCGCAGAAGTAGTTGGAGCTGGTGTTGCAGCTGCTGCTGGCTCGGCCGCTGGAGCTGTACCGGCAATTTCAAAGACCATAATCAGTGAGCCAGTTTTTACTTTATCGCCCGCTGCAATTTTGATTTCTTTAACTGTGCCTGCAAATGGCGCTGGGACTTCCATTGAAGCTTTATCGCCTTCAACAGTGATCAGTGATTGCTCTTCTGATACTGAATCACCGACTTTAACCATAATTTCAGTAACTTCAACTTCATCACTACCGATATCTGGTACGGCAACTTCTTTAAGAGCAGAAGCTACCGGTGCAGCAGCAGCTTGTGCTGGAGGCTCAGCCGACGCTGCAGGAGCTGCGCCTTCTGCTGACTCAAATACCATGATTAATTTATCAGTTGTGACTTTATCGCCAACCGCAATTTTAATTTCTTTAACCACACCTGCTTGTGGAGATGGGACTTCCATAGACGCTTTATCACCTTCAACAGTGATCAATGATTGCTCAGCTTCTACTTTATCACCAACTTTAACCATAACTTCGGTGACTTCAACTTCATCAGCACCGATATCAGGCACTTGGATTTCAATAGACATTGATTATTACCTCTTATGCCAGACGTGGATTAACTTTTTCTGGGTTGATGTTGTATTTTTTAATCGCTTCTTCAACGACTTTAACATCAATCTCACCACGTTTAGCCAATTCACCCAGCGCCGCTACGATCACATAAGATGTATCCACTTCGAAGTGGTGACGCAGGTTTTCACGGCTGTCAGAACGGCCAAAACCATCTGTACCTAATACGCGATAGTCGCTTGCTGGTACGAAAGTACGAATTTGTTCTGCGAACAGTTTCATATAGTCAGTTGATGCGACTGCAGGTGCATCATTCATGACTTGAGCAACATACGGTACGCGTGGTGCTTCAGATGGATGCAACATGTTCCAACGCTCACAATCTTGGCCATCACGTGCCAATTCAGTGAATGAAGTTACGCTATAAACATCAGAACCAATACCATATTCAGTAGATAACACATCAGCAGCTTCACGGACATGACGCATCATTGAACCTGAACCTAATAACTGAACTTTACCTTTGCTACCTTCGATTGAAGCTAGTTTATAGATACCTTTACGGATACCTTCTTCAACACCTTCAGGCATTGCGTGCATGTGATAGTTTTCATTCAGAGTCGTGATGTAGTAATACACGTTCTCTTGTTTATCACCATACATACGTTCCAAACCATCTTGCATGATAACAGCAACTTCATAAGCGTAAGCTGGGTCATAAGAGATACAGTTAGGAATTGTCAGTGACTGAATATGGCTATGGCCATCTTCGTGTTGTAAGCCTTCACCATTTAAGGTTGTACGGCCAGAAGTACCACCAATCAGGAATCCACGAGCTTGTTGGTCACCTGCTGCCCATAATAAATCACCAATGCGTTGGAAACCGAACATTGAATAATAAATATAGAATGGAATCATTGGCAGGTTGTTAGTGCTATAAGAGGTTGCCGCAGCTAACCATGAAGCACCTGCACCCAACTCGTTAATCCCTTCTTGCAGGATTTGACCTTTAGAGTCTTCTTTGTAGTAAGCAACTTGCTCACGATCCTGTGGGGTATATTTTTGACCGTTAGAACTGTAAATACCAATTTGACGGAATAAACCTTCCATACCAAAAGTACGTGCTTCATCAGCAATAATTGGTACTAAACGATCTTTGATCGATTTATTCTTCAACATCACATTTAATGCGCGAACAAATGCGATGGTTGTTGAAATTTCTTTAGATTGTTCTTCGAGCAATTGACTGAAATCACCTAATGCAGGGATTTCCAGTTTTTCGTCAAAGTGAGTACGACGAGCAGGAAGGTAGCCACCTAAATCTTGGCGACGTGCATGCAGGTATTTGTACTCTTCTGAATCTTTTTCAAAAGTGATAAATGGCAGTTTTTCAATTTGATCATCAGCAACTGGCACATTGAACTGATCACGGAAGTGACGAACACCGTCCATGTTCATTTTTTTCACTTGGTGAGCAATATTTTTACCTTCAGCAGTTTCACCCATGCCATAACCTTTTACGGTTTGAGCTAGGATAACTGTTGGTTTGCCTTGGGTATCAGCTGCTTTTTTGAATGCAGCATAGACTTTCTTCGGATCATGACCGCCACGGTTCAACGCCCAAATTTCATCATCAGTCATATCTTTAACTAATGCTGCTGTTTCTGGGTAACGATTGAAGAAGTGTTCACGAACATAAGCGCCATCACGAGATTTAAATGTTTGATAGTCGCCATCGAGAGTTTCATTCATCAGTTGGATCAATTTGCCGCTTGTATCTTTACGCAGCAGAGCATCCCAACGATCGCCCCACATCACTTTAATCACTTGCCAGCCAGCGCCACTGAAGATGCCTTCTAGCTCATTAACAATTTTGCCGTTACCCGTAACTGGGCCATCAAGACGTTGCAAGTTACAGTTAACAACAAATACTAAATTGTCGAGCTTATCGCGAGTTGCAATTGTGATTGCACCTTTTGATTCTGGCTCATCCATTTCACCGTCACCTAAAAATGCATAAACGGTTTGTCCTGAAGTATCTTTCAAGCCACGATGTTCTAGATATTTTAAGAACTTAGCTTGATAGATAGCATTTAATGGCCCTAAGCCCATTGATACTGTCGGGAACTGCCAGAAATCAGGCATTAGTTTAGGATGCGGATATGAAGACAGGCCTTTACCACCAATTTCTTGACGGAAGTTATTCATCTGCTCTTCAGTCAGACGACCTTCAAGGAAGGCACGTGCATAAATACCTGGGGAGATATGGCCTTGGAAATAAACAAGGTCACCACCATCATTATTGTTTTTCGCGCGGAAGAAATGGTTAAAACAAACTTCATATAAAGTTGCAGAAGACTGGAATGATGCCATGTGGCCACCCAGCTCTAAATCTTTTTTAGACGCGCGCAGTACTGTCATCACTGCGTTCCAACGAATTGCGGAGCGAATACGGCGCTCCAAATCCATGTTACCAGGGTATGCAGGCTCATCTTCAACAGCAATCGTGTTGATATAATCAGGACTACCAGATGCACCAGCGGCAATATTTAGACCGCCTTTACGCGCTTCATTCAATACCTGTTGGATAATGAACTGAGCACGATCAACACCTTCTTCACGGATGACCGATTCAATCGCCTGTAGCCAGTCGCGAGTTTCAATCGGATCCACGTCATTTTTCAACATATCTGACATGGTGTATTCCTTATCTGTTATCTATTTTTTAATGTTTATGTGGAGCCTATCTTCCCGCTATTTTACCAAAAATAACCGGAAGATAGGCCCTGCTGTTGTTGCCGCTATAACCCTCAAAAAGAGTAGTTGCCGTAATACAGACGCAGCAGTCAGTAATCCGTATCACTAATTTAATTAAGGATGTTGCTGTAACCTACGTAGAGAACGTTCACGTCTTGTTTGTTCACGGCTAATATCCAAAAGTAACTCTTCTATAAATGCTAAGTGACGATGGGAAGCCTCTCTTGCCTTCTCAGGTTCTCTTGCCATTATAGCGGAGAAAATTTGAGCACGGTGTTCACTAACTGCGTTATACATTTCTTTACGGGTATATAAGAACTCAAAATTTTGGCGGATATTTTGTTCCAACATAGGAACCATACAGCGCAATAAATGCAGTATCACCACATTATGAGCCGCTTCTGTGACAATCAGTTGATATTGCAGAACGGCATCAGATTCAGTATCAATATCATTAGTTTGTTGCGCACTTTTTATTAATTCATAGCTTTGTCGAATTCGTTCCAAGTCTTCATCCGTGCCACGTAAGGCTGCATAATAAGCCGCAATACCTTCAAGGGCATGACGAGTTTCAAGGAGATCAAATTGAGATTCTGGATTGCCTGCAAGAAGCTCTGCCAAAGGATCACTAAAGCTTTGCCACATTTGCTTTTGCACAAAAGTACCGCCGCCTTGGCGACGAGATAAGAGCCCTTTGGCTTCCAGAGTTTGAATAGCTTCACGCACTGATGGCCGAGACACGTCGAACTGTTTTGCCAGCTCGCGCTCAGGAGGTAACTTTTCGCCGGGGCGTAATGTCCCTTCGAAAATGAGATGTTCGAGGCGTTGCTCAATAACATCAGATAATTTTGGTTGGCGAATTTTACCGTAAGCCATAACCTGCCATGATCATTAGTGAGTAATTATTGATTGGGTATTACCCAGTGTTAATTGGTAATACCAATTTTATTATGGATTAATAAAGTAACAAAGTATTCACTAACTGTCCATAAAGACCTTGCGCTAAATCATCAAATCCTGCAAATTTTAACAGATTTTTTTAAAATTTAGCATATTTTGATAACTAATTGCGGTATTCACCACACTATAATTTAACAAGTAAATTGCATTTATATGCTAAAAAACAGAAAACTGAAACGATATAGTCATCAAAATACTGCATACAAAACCTACAATTACACATAAAAATTCATCTGGCTATTAGTTATATAATATAACCTAAATTACGCTCTTCAAATATTAACAAGATAGCTAAATATTCACGTAATTTGTTATTTTACTCAATAGGCAGGTCTTAGATATTCATTTATATGTCAAATCACACCATACAAAAAGCTAGTAAGTCGAAGAAAAGCTCTCATATGTTCGTCATACACCAAGTTGAATGGAACGACGATATCAATAACTTCAACCGCCACATAGACGAGAGTTTACGGCGAGGTAGTAAACTGTCCGATTCACGTGGTATCTATACCACATTAATAACTCGCTGTATTACCATGCATATTATGAATTATCTTGTGCGGCTATCCACTACCAGTCAAAGAATCAACGATTTTTCAATTAATAAAAAATTTGCTGGATATGTAACTCCAGCATTTTTATTTAGACATTAAATGAAAAACTATAGTTTTAATTGACTACAATGAACATTATGGGCGATTTAAATGATCTACCTCATTTGTTATTAACAAAGCGCATAGATAGATCCATTGCTTTAATATGCTTAGTCAGTGCGCCAACAGAGATGAAGTCAATTCCTGTTTCAGCAAATTCTTTGATTGTATCTAAAGTCACATTCCCCGACACTTCTAAAGCAGCCTTACCTGCCGTGAGAACAACAGCGTTCTTCATCATAGTGACAGTAAAGTTGTCGAGCATAATAATATCGGCATCAGCTTTTATTGCTTGAAGTAGTTCATCTAAATTCTCCACCTCAACTTCTATCGGTACTTCTGGATATGCTTGTCTAGCTAGATTTACTGCTTGGCCTACAGAGCCTGCTGAAATAATATGATTTTCTTTAATTAAATACGCATCAGATAAGCCAAGACGATGATTAAATCCTCCGCCCATTAATACTGCATATTTCAATGCCGTTCTAAGCCCGGGGATAGTTTTACGGGTATCTAATAATCTAGCCCTTGTACCTGCAAGTTGTGCTACATATTGTGCAGTAACAGTTGATACTGAAGATAATGTTTGAATGAAGTTTAGAGCCGTTCTTTCACCTGTAAGTAGTACCTGTGACGGTCCCTCCATATCGCAGAGCACCTGATTAGGGGATACTTTATCGCCATCATTAATGTGCCATCTAACACTCACCTGCCCGCCAAGTTGCTTAAAAACCTCTTCTACCCATTTTTGACCACAAAATATGCCCTCTTCTCTTGTTATAATTCGAGCATTCGCTGGTAAATCTGGCTGTAGTAGCTGGCCTGTAATATCTTTTTTAAGATCAACAACCTGCCCAAGATCTTCTTTCAGGGCTGTATTTACCATAAATGGAATGTCAGTCACTAATCTTTCAAGTAGCATTCCACGTCTTTGTTTTTCATCGTAACGCCTTGTAGCCATCATTAAACTCCAAAATATACATTTTACTATTTGCCATCTATGCTAATCTTTCTTGCTAAAGATAACGAATACAAGCGAATAAAGAAAAGAGAATACTATGGTACCTGATATGGAAATACATAATGGCTGGTTAAAAAATGTGACTCATATCCCTTCACCACACCATGATGAACGCCCTGAAGATATCACTCCCTATCTTTTAGTAATACATAATATCAGCCTACCTCCGGGACAATTTGGTGGACCTCACATCAACCAACTATTTACTGGAACATTAAATTCAGCAGAACACCCATTTTTTGATAAAATCAAACATCTTCGTGTTTCAGCGCACTGTTTAATCCGCCGTGACGGTGAAATCATCCAATATGTTCCTTTTCACCTAAGAGCTTGGCATGCAGGACAATCACTCTATCAAGGCAAAGAAAAATGTAATGATTTTTCGATAGGTATTGAACTTGAAGGTACTGATTTTGAGTCCTTTACTTCCGCGCAATATGATTCATTGATAAAACTGACACAACAACTCATTAATCTCTATCCAGAGCTAAAAAATAATATTACGGGTCATAGTGATATTGCACCGGGCCGTAAAACCGACCCTGGTCCTTATTTCGATTGGCAACAGTTCAATACTAAATTAAAATCTAAATAGTATAATTATTGAGATTAATTAATAGCTAATATTATGAGTGACAACATATTAGCTATTATGTTTATAAATAATTTTAGAGTGATTTAGCACCCTATAGAGTGAAGTCTTCTAACTGAATTATATAATATACTTTCATTTCAAGTTCACTTGTCTTGGGAAGTAATATTTCTCGCTTAAAAATTTCCAATGTCATTTTTAATTCAATATTTTTATCATAGCAATACATTACCAGCAATTTTAATTTCATATGGTGCATTTTTTTATGAGTACTCTCCAAGAGAAATGTCATGATTACATATTTTTATATTTTTTTATGCATATGATCGCAAAATAATTTTTAATTAATTAAATATTCACTCTCAAAACTTTAAAGTAAAACCTCACCTAACAAGGAGGGAAAATGAATCAAAAAGGATTTTCTTTAATTGAGGTAATGATTGTTATAGCAATAATTTCGATATTAAGCGCAATTACTATACCAACCTATCAAGGATATATGCAAAAAGCTGCAATGACTGATGTACTGCAAACCATCTTACCGTATAAGAATAGCATTGAAATATGTTCATTTAATCAAGGTACATTATTATCATGTAATTCAGGAAATGAAAATATCCCAAGCAATATAAAAGGAAAATATATTAAAAGCATAGATGTAAAATCAGGAACAATAACTTTCATTACAGATAAAAGTCTCTCTGGGTTATCTGCAAAATTGACACCTTCGATTCCAGTTGACGGTTCACCGTTTCAGTGGCAAGTTGCATGTGAAACCAAAGGCAATGATAAATTAAAACTATTATGTGAAAACACTTTCATTTTTTAACCAAGGATGAACAATGAATTCCACCAGGGAAAAACAATTCATATTTAAAGAATTAAAAATTGTATGCGATAAACATCATATTATTATTGATTATAATCATAAGCGATTATCGGTAGCAGTATCAAGAAAACCTGAAGACAATGTACTTGCAACACTACGATTCATTGCTAGTGTATCAGTTTGCTATGATATCTGGCCTAAGGAAAAAATTGACCATTATTTCAATCAAAAGTATGAAGAGATTCAAGAGCCAGAAACATCTTATCAGGCCACTGAAAATGAACAATTAAACACAACTTCACCCGCAGTTGATTTTGTTGAGAATTTATTTAAAACAGCCGTCAGAAAGCGTGCGTCTGATATTCACATTGAACCAACAAAACAAGGTATAAAAATCCGATTACATGTTGATGGAAAACTCTACTATGTACCCTCACCTCCCCTTGAAATTAACAATGAAATCATTGCTCGAGTAAAAATACTTGGCAAGTTGAATATTGCTGAAAAACGACTTCCACAAGATGGACAAATGAATTGGCATTTCGATGGACATAATTATAGTATTCGCCTATCAACCGTACCGACACTATATGGTGAAAAACTGGTTCTACGGATACTCAGTACGCAGCTAAAGTATTCTATTGAACAAATTGGAATGTGTAATAATTTGCTTAACAATTTAAAGCGAAATTTATTACAGCCGCAAGGATTAATTCTTGTGACAGGGCCTACTGGCAGTGGAAAAACCGTTACTCTTTATAGTGCATTAGAGTATCTCAATCAATCATCATGCAACATATCTACAATTGAAGATCCCATTGAAATTCCACTTCAAGGAATAAACCAAGTACAAGTTAACGATAAATATGGACTGAGTTTTGCCCATGTTTTAAGAGCGTTGCTTAGGCAAGATCCGGATATTATGATGATAGGAGAAATTAGGGATGAAGAAACCGCTCAAATCGCAACTAGAGCGGCACAAACTGGGCATTTGGTATTATCTACACTTCATACTAATCGTACATTCAGTGCAATTGAACGCATGTCACAATTAGGTGTAGGAAAATCACAATTAAGCTCTTGTTTAAAAATGGTAATTGCACAAAGATTAGTACGAAAATTATGCCCTCATTGTAAGGAAAAACATCATAAACAAATACAAATAAATGAAAATAAAATAATCAAGGAGTGGTCATCTACGGGTTGCGAACTCTGCTTCTCTGGTTTTATGCGAAGAACTGCAGTTTATGAGTATATAGAACATGATACTCTAAAAACTATTTTTAATGGTGACAAAACTAGCTCAGCAAAAATTACAACCCTTTTTGATTCTGGATTAAACTTAATTGAATCCGGAGAAACAACCTTACAAGAGCTATATTCAATTACAGGGAAAGTGGAGATATTTTAATGTTTATTTATTCATACACAGCATTAACCAATGATAGTGTCATCCTTAAGGATAAGATTGTATCTAAAAATAAAAAAATGGCATTCTTTGACATCTTAGAATTGAACCAAACACCAATTAAAATAACCTTAATTGCTATATTTATTTTAGATGCTAATAATACAAATTATCGATCTCATTTTTTTCATCAACTTAGTACATTAGTATCATCAGGAATAAACTTACTTCAAAGTCTAAATATCCTTAAAAAAATTGCACCCTACCATTTTGGAAAAAAAATTATTGCATTGGCTATTAAGGATATTAAAAAAGTCAGCAGCCTATCAGATAGATTAAATAAATATCCAATTATTTTTAATCATGTAATTATCAGCCTCATTAAAATTTCAGAAAAAACGGGGAAGTATGATGAAAATTTTCACATCATTGCTAACATGCTTGAATACAATCAAAAAATAAAGAAAAAAATAAATAAATCATTACGATACCCAATAACATTAATTTAATTTTCTGTTATATTAATTGTTATTATGTTAGTTTATGTATTACCCGAATTCAAAACCATATATCAAAGTTTCAATCATGATTTACCCATAATTACTAAAATAATGATTAGCGTTTCAGATTTTATCATTGAGTATTCCATCTATTTTTTAGTATCTATACCTCTTTTATCTTTATTACTTTTAAAAATTAAAAACCAACATACCACCTTATTAATTAATTTAATATCACTAATTCCTTTAATAAGAAATTTATTAAAACTAAAATATGCTAATCTTTATTTTCTAACACTCACCTCTACATTACAAGCTGGCTTGCCATTAACGGAGTGTTTGAAATCCACCACAGATGCAATCTATAATCCTAAGTTTAAAAAAGAAAGTTTAGAAGTATATCAATCAGTTGTAAAAGGTGAATCACTATCAAATGCTGTTCAACATAAAAATCTTATTCCTAGCATTGCTCCTCAATTACTAGCTATAGCTGAAGAATCAGGACAGTTACCTCATTTTGTACAATATTTATTTAATTATTTTTCAAATCAGTATACTACTCTGATTGAAAAATCACTTAAAAACCTAGAACCTGTATTATTACTTCTAATGGCTTGTTTAGTTGGGCTTCTTATGTTGGCTATGTACCTCCCGATATTTAATTTAGGCAGCGTAATAACAGGAGTTTAATCAATTTTATAGCGATGACAATTTATTCATTTATAATACGTGTATAAAATAATTCAAGATGCATGTTAGCAGTAAGTAACATTTTTCCTATGCAACAAGTCTAGATAATCTATGTGATTCAAATGGTAGTCTTTCTTGCTCGAAGAATCAGTAGGATCTTGATATGTACAGCTATAGAACCTTCTTACGATTATGATATTGATAAACCTATAATATGCATAGATTTATGGATAAAGACAAATAGGGAAAATCCGTGTAACCTATTATTCTTTTAACATGCATGAATACAAATATGACCTATATTGTCGCTTTAACAGGTGGTATCGGTAGCGGAAAAACAACGGTTGCCAATGAATTTGCAAAGCTCGGGATACCACTTGTCGATGCTGATATTATCGCGAGACAAGTGGTAGAACCCGGATCAGCTGCTTTTAATACTATTTCGAACCGTTATGGTACAGATATAATCCACTCTGATGGATCCCTCAATCGACAACGCCTTAGGGATATTATTTTTTCTGATACAAGAGAAAAAAAGTGGCTAAATGCCTTACTTCACCCCTTGATTCATCAGAAAACCCAACAGCAACTACAGCAATCTAATAACCCTTATGTCTTATGGATTGTTCCATTATTATTTGAAAATAATTTATCTCATTTAGCTGACCGTGTACTTGTTATTGATGTTACACCAGAAGAACAAATTTCTCGTACAGTGGAAAGAGACAATGTTAGTGAAGAACAGGTTGCAAATATTCTAAAAGCACAATCAAGTAGAGAATATCGCTTAGCACACGCTGATGATGTGATTACAAACCATAATGGTGAGTTGAACATTTCTGATAAGGTAGCCAAACTGCATGAAAGGTATATAACGCTGGCACAACGGAAAAAATAGGAAATCGATATGAGTGAGTCAAACACTGTAAACTTCGTTACTTACGAATACCCACTGAATGAAAAAATCCGTTCGTGGTTACGCCTCGAAACACTACTACAACAAGTTTACGAACTTAGCCACATTACATCATATACCTCTGGTATTGCCTTTTTCCGTTCTGTTTGTGAGCTAATTGAAATTCTCGATAGAGGTGAAGTACGCTCTGACCTAATTAAAGAGCTTGAAAAACATCGAAAACGCTTAGCTGCATGGGCAGAAGCACCAAATGCTGATAACCAACTTATCTCATCTCTTCTTAACGACCTATCTGCTCAAACCGCTAATATTAACTCAGCTCCACGATTTGGTCAGCAATTAAGAAATGATAAAATTATCAGCATGGTTCGCCAACGTTTAACCATCCCCGGTGGTTGCTGTAGCTTTGACCTCCCAACACTTCAACTATGGCTACATATGCCTCAAGAACAAAGAGATCAAATTATTAAAGATTGGCTTGATGGCCTGACTCCATTAAAAGATACTTTAGATACAATTCTGAATTTACTACGCAATGCGAGCTCTTTTGAAACAAAAGAATGTCGTAATGGTTTTTATCAAGATAGTGTTGAAGATAAAGAGTTATTGAGGGTAAAGCTATCAATTGATAAGCTTATTTTCCCCCAAATATCAGGCCATAAAACACGATTTGCCATTCGTTTCCTTCACATCGACAGTGAAAGTGGTATTGTACCCGCCATGATGACGTTTGAATTATCCTGCTGCTAATAAGAGGAAGTAATAAATGAGTGAGAATATTGAAGTTAACTGCCCAACCTGTCAGAAAATTGTGATTTGGGGAGACCAAAGTCCATTTAGACCATTTTGTAGCAAACGCTGCCAATTGATAGATCTTGGAGAATGGGCTGCTGAAGAAAAACGAATTGCCAGCCAAAATGATATTTCTGAAAGTGACAATTGGAGCGAACAGCCAGAAAATCAATAAATAGCTGAATGCTATTGAAACGGTGAATTTGCTCTGCTATAAAAAAATAAAAGATTTCCTCGGCTGATAATTCAGTAATAAATATGATTTATCTGATGATTAAATAGACGTTAAAAATGGGATACACAAATTCAAAACCACAAATAGATAATAAATCTGTTTGATTTTTGAATTGAACATCACTCATATAGCGATATTTCATGGAAGATTGATGCTCTGAGTTAATTACAGGACTAACTTATTTATCGCTAACATCATGCCCTATATATCAGCAATCAACCCATTGATTAATAAAGATATAGGGCATAATTTAACTTTAATATTGCTGTATACCTATCATGCTTCAAGTTACATGAGTAGTAAATATAGAATTATCACTCAATTATCTAAGGTACCACTTTATCTACCAACTTAGACTTGAGAGAAAAATGGTCCTCCTTAACTTCCTACATCCATACTTGCTCAATTTGAGCCATGATATCCCAGCTATCCGGTTATGGATAAAGAAAATTTGTCATACTTCAAGTTGAGTTTTTGTTGACTGCGCAATAACGGAGATAATCAAAAAGCAATGGTATGAAGAAATATGCAGCGTGACATGTCACGTTTTGTAGAAAAAACTGATTATTACTGCGCTCAATAGAATTAATTATTACTATTTTTCAGCGAGTTATATTTTCATTTACTAGTAAATTTAACTTATCTTGATATTAAATGACTATGCAATCATTTTAATTTCAATTAGCCAGTAACAGAATAGATCTATTAATCATATAGCTTGCCAACTTTATGATATATGGCAGGTTCTTTTGTCATTAATCGTTTTTAACCAAATTCACTGATCACTGAACCTGCTTTTAGCCTTTTACTTACCCTGAGTTCAGGTTGGTTTTTAAGCTATATTATTTCAGCATGTCAACAATCACACGGTTGGCGGGCGGGAAGTCATCAGCAACTAAGTCCTTCTGATCAATCCAATGCCCTTTTTGCCCTTCCCTTCCATAAGGTTCATTATTCCAATTAGAAACCATATAAAAATAGAGAGTGACATAGCGCTCATCAAACTCATGTTCAACACAATGAAAGAGCTCACACTCCGTCACAATAATGCCGACTTCTTCTTCAAGCTCTCGTATTAAAGCATCTTTCGGTTGTTCGCCTGCTTCTAACTTCCCGCCTGGGAACTCCGAAAAACCAGCCATATGTGTACCTTCAGGTCGTTGCGTGATAAAAATTTTCTGGTTATTATCACGAATGATCCCAGCGGCGATATAAAGGTGTTTTTTTTCCATAATTTCTTCGTTAAAAAGGCGGGCTACCCCGCCTTGTTTGATTTAATGTTAATTAATTTAATCGGCCATGGCACTGTTTATATTTCTTACCTGACCCGCAAGGGCAAGGATCATTACGCCCTATTTTATGACCTTGAGTTGCAATTTGAGCCTCAGCTTCAGACATTAATGATTCAGCACTTGACTCATGGCTAAGTTGTTGTTTTTTCGCTAAGCGTTCCGCTTCTTCTTTACGTTGTTGCTCCAATGCTTCAACTTCTTCTGGTAAGCGAACTTGCACTTTAGATAGCGTAGTGATCACTTCATACTTCAAAGCTTCAAGCATGTTAGCAAACATATTGAAAGACTCACGCTTATATTCTTGCTTTGGATCTTTTTGTGCGTAACCACGTAAATGGATACCTTGACGTAAATAATCCATAGAAGCCAAGTGCTCTTTCCACAGAGTATCAAGCGTTTGTAGCATGACGCCTTTTTCAAAGTTGCGCATCATTTCAACCCCAACAATCTCTTCTTTTTGCTGGTAGACTTCAATTGCTTTCGCCATAATACGCTCACGAAGCGTTTCTTCATGTAGCTCTGGCTCTTTATCTAACCATTCTTTGATAGGCAAGTCTAAGTCAAAGTCATTAATCAAACGTTTTTGAAGCCCTTCTATATCCCACATTTCTTCTAAAGATTGAGGCGGAATATAAGTATCCATGGTTGAAGCTAATACATCTTCACGGATACTATCAACGGTTTCTTTAATATCACCGCCATCAAGTAATTCATTACGTTGAGAATAGATAGCTCGACGTTGATCACTCGCAACATCATCGTATTCTAGTAATTGTTTACGGATATCAAAGTTACGGTTTTCAACTTTACGCTGTGCATTAGCAATCGCTTTAGTTACCCATGGATGCTCAATCGCTTCGCCCGGTTTCATACCTAATTTTCGCATCATACCTGTTACACGGTCTGACGCAAAAATACGCATCAATGCATCTTCCATTGACAAATAGAAGCGTGAAGAACCTGCATCTCCTTGGCGCCCCGCACGACCACGTAATTGGTTATCAATACGTCGAGACTCATGACGTTCTGTACCAATGATATGCAAACCACCTGAAGCTAATACTGCATCGTGGCGAACTTTCCATTGTGCTTTGACTTCATCAATTTGTTCTTGAGTTGGAGCTTCTAAAGCTGCAACCTCTGACTGCCAACTACCACCTAACATGATATCAGTACCACGACCCGCCATGTTAGTTGCGATGGTCACTGCTGCAGCCTGACCCGCATTGGCAATAATATCCGCTTCCATCGCATGGAATTTCGCATTCAAAACGTTATGTGCAATTTTAGCTTTTTTTAGTGCATTAGAAATTAACTCTGATTTTTCAATCGAGATTGTACCAACCAGAACTGGCTGGCCATTCGCGGTTCTTTCACGGATATCTTCAATAATTGCATCAAATTTATCAGTTTCATTCATATAAACTAAATCAGGTAAGTCTTTACGTACCATAGGGCGGTTAGTTGGAATAACAATGGTATCTAACTTATAGATAGAACTAAATTCGAATGCTTCAGTATCCGCAGTACCGGTCATACCGGCAAGTTTGTCATACAGACGGAAGTAGTTCTGGAATGTAATTGAAGCCAGTGTTTGGTTTTCATTTTGAATCTCAACACCTTCTTTGGCTTCAACTGCCTGATGTAAACCATCTGACCAGCGACGACCTTCCATTGTACGACCAGTATGTTCGTCGACGATAATTACTTGACCATCTTTGACAATATAATCAACATCAAGTGTAAATAGAGCATGTGCCCGTAAGCCAGCCATTACATGGTGCATAAGCATAATATTTGTTGGGGAGTATAATGACTCACCTTCATCCATTAAGCCTTCTTCGATTAACATTTCTTCAATTAGAATTAGACCACGTTCAGTAATAGTCACCTGACGTGATTTTTCATCTACCGAGAAGTGTCCTTCACCTTGGAAAGTATCTGAGTCTTCTTTCTCTTGACGTTGCAGCTTTGGAATTAATACATCAACTTTCTTATACATCTCAGAGCTATCTTCAGCAGGTCCAGAGATGATCAATGGTGTACGCGCTTCATCGATAAGAATTGAGTCAACTTCATCTACTAATGCATAATGAAGTTTACGTTGAACTCGTTCTTCCGGGCTGAAAGCCATGTTGTCACGCAGATAGTCAAAGCCGAATTCGTTGTTAGTACCATAAGTAATATCTGCAGCATACGCCTCACGCTTCATAGGTGCAGCCATACCAGGCAAGTTAATACCAACAGTAAGACCTAAGAATTCAAATAGAGGGCGGTTATTTTCAGCATCACGTTTTGCTAAATAATCGTTCACTGTCACCACGTGAACCCCCTTACCCGTTAAGCCATTTAAATAAGCGGGTAAAGTTGCGGTTAAGGTTTTACCTTCACCCGTACGCATTTCTGCGATACAACGCTCATTCAGAACCATCCCACCAATCATCTGAACGTCGAAGTGACGCATACCAAAAACACGCTTACTTGCCTCGCGAACCGTCGCAAATGCTTCAGGAATGATACTTTCAAGGCTTTCATTTTTGCTCAGACGCTCACGAAATTCTTGAGTTTTGGCTTTTAGCTCATCGTCGCTCAGTTTTACAAATTCAGGCTCTAATTGGTTAATTTTCTCAACTTCTTTACGCAAACGACGAAGAGTACGGTCATTGCGGCTGCCAAAGACTTTGGTGAGTAATTTTGTTAGCATATTTATATATTCTCAGGTAATTCAATTAATTACTAAATAATACAATTATTTATTTTGAAGGGTGGCTTTGCATCAAAAATGATGACATAGACACGAGTAATCATTAGGAAACGGCGGCTGGGCCAGCACGGATCCCGTGCACCTGAGCAACCCAAATTGCGGGCTGATATGAAATGAATACGGGATAAACATAGCAGGTTATTTGAGCTGCGTTATCACTCCATTGAAGTGAACGTTGTGCGAGCATGGCGTACAACGTATCTAGCATAATTTGTGGCGCGAACAGTGGGCCTTTTGGCTCATCCTGCTGATTTGCATCGTCATCTTCAGTAGCAGAAAATGCAAAAGTTAGTTGCCTAATAACATTTCTAACCGCATGTTGCTGCCAATAATTTACTGAATAGGAAGACGAAGATGAAGAGCGCTGAGGGCTCTGCTGTGCAAATAGATTATCAAATGCATTAACTGCTTGATTTTGACGGTTGGCAGAAGAAGAATTGAATTGGGTCTGTTGCCCTTCTGATAAAGCATTTAAAATCGCAGGCATGCCAATACCCGTAGCCACCACCCCTAATAAAAGGTGAGACCAAAAGTATCTTCTACCAAATTGTCGCCAAAGATTTAAAATACCCATCAAATTCTTATATTATTTTTCTGCTACAGTATTTCTATTAATAATTGCTATATAGTACACAAGTCATAGCATACTTGATGCACCTAGACATTTAAATCTACCCATTAGGCGGAGCCAAAAATGAGAGATAGTCACCCACAAGCATTATTCGATGTTCTTGAAGAGTCACTCGCTAAAACGAGTAGCCCCTTACAAACTATTCAACGTAATGCTAAAGCAATAAACAAATTAAACCAAGCGGTCAAAGGTTTACTACCAACTGAAGTCAAACCTATGTGCCGAGTTGCTAACTACCGTAATAGCATTCTAGTTATCGAGGTTGCTAATGCAAGCTGGATGACACGATTGAATTACGAAAAACTAAACCTACTCTCCGCACTACGCAGTTCCATTCTACCATCTTTATCTTCTATCGACATCAGAATCAATCCAGTTCTCATGCGAAAAAAGGTTGAAAATAGCTCACTGAGTAATCAAACAGTTAAAAATGGTCAAGTTCCAAATGGACGTAAGATAAGTACAGAGACAGCAAAGCATCTATTACACTTGGCTAAAAACAGTTCGAAAGGTTTAAAAGAGAGATTAGAGCGGTTGGCTGCACTGGCCGGAGAGAGTACCAGTACAACCAACAGAAAAGACTGACACTAATTAAGAATATTAGTGTCAGCTATGCTGCTTACTGACATAACTGACTGTTATCAGTTTAACTATGCATAAACAGCTGAAGGTGCTTTAAATGCCATTGGCAGTTCGGCTTCATCTTCATAGGTAACGAGATCCCAAGCTGATTCTTTTGCTAAAACTGCTTGCAGAAGCTTGTTATTCAATGCGTGGCCTGATTTGTATGCAGTAAATGCACCAATAATGTTATGCCCGCACATGAAAAGATCACCGATAGCATCGAGCGTTTTATGGCGAACGAATTCATCTTCAAAACGTAAGCCATCTTCGTTGAGGACTCTATAATCATCAACAACGATAGCACAATCGAAACTACCACCTAAACATAAGCCTTTAGATTGCAGATATTCAATATCACGCATAAAACCGAAGGTACGCGCACGACTAATTTGACTAACAAATGCCTCAGCTGAAAAATCAATTGCATAACGCTGAGTACTGCTATCAATAGCCGGGTGATTAAAATCAATAGTGAAATCAAGGCTAAAACCATTATATGGTGTGAATTCAGCCCATTTATCACCATCTTCTATGCGTACCTTTTCTTTAATACGTAAGAATTTCTTCGCACAATTCAGTTCTTCAATACCGGCATCCAGTAATAAGAAAACGAATGGTGCTGCACTGCCATCCATAATTGGGATTTCAGGCGCATTGACTTCAATAACAATATTATCGATACCTAATCCTGCCAAAGCAGCATTCAGATGCTCGACGGTCGAAATACGCACGTTATCTTCATTGACTAAACAAGTACATAACATGGTATCGCGGACAGACTTAGCATCAGCCGGGAAATCAACCGGAGGATTTAGGTCAGTACGACGGTAGATGACCCCGGTGTTTGCCGCCGCTGGACGCAGAGTAAGCGTGACTTTCTTGCCGGTATGTAAACCAACACCAGTCGCTTCAACTATACGTTTTAGTGTCCTTTGTTTGATCATCGTATTTTTCTCGCAATGTTATCCGTCCTGCTGATTATCATACAAGATAACCAGCTGGAAAGTTTAGCACAAAAAGCGGAGAATCCAATAAATTAATATTAATCGGCCTGTTTACGCAAAAATGCAGGGATATCCAAATAATCTGGTTCCTTATTTGTTTGCGTATTTTGGTCATTTACCGCTTTAGCTGCTGCTGGCTTTTCTTCTGTCAATGAAGACATGCTATTTTGCATTTGCTGATAGCGTTGCTCCATAGAAGCCTGCTGTGACATCTTATTGTTCACGAGTGTGATTTCTGGACGTTTATCCATACCAATACCAGTTGCAACAACAGTGACACGTAATTCTTCATTCATTTCTGGATCAAGCGATGTACCAATCACAACTGTCGCGTTATCAGAGGCGAATGCACGAATGGTGTTACCCACAGTTTCAAACTCATCTAAACGCAGGTCGAAACCAGCTGTAATGTTGACAAGAACACCACGTGCGCCCGAAAGATCGATATCTTCCAGAAGTGGACTTGAAATAGCCATTTCAGCCGCTTCTTCCGCACGATCTTCGCCGCGTGCAACACCTGAACCCATCATGGCGTAACCCATCTCTGACATCACAGTACGCACGTCAGCAAAGTCTACGTTCATAAGGCCTGGCCGAGTGATCAGTTCAGCGATACCCTGAACAGCGCCTTTTAGGACATCATTCGCTGCACCAAAAGCATCTAGTAAAGAGATCCCACGCCCCAAAACTTTTAATAACTTATCATTCGGAATAGTGATCAGTGAGTCAACATGTTTAGATAACTCAGTAATACCTGCTTCCGCAAATGCCATACGCTTTTTGCCTTCAAAATTGAATGGCTTAGTCACGACAGCAACTGTTAATATACCCAATTCTTTGGCAACTTCAGCAACGACTGGTGCGGCACCTGTACCTGTACCACCACCCATTCCAGCTGCGATAAAGACCATGTCTGCACCATCGAGTGCATTGCGTAAAGCTTCACGGTCTTCTTCAGCTGCATTGCGGCCAACTTCAGGGTTAGCGCCAGCGCCAAGACCTTTAGTAATGCCAGTACCAATCTGGATTGTTTGTCCGACTGCAGTTTTACGCAGCGCCTGTGCATCCGTGTTGACAGCGAAGAATTCAACGCCTTCAATACGCTCACGCACCATGTGTTCAACGGCATTACCGCCGCCGCCACCAACGCCGATGACTTTAATCACCGCATCATTGGTTAGCTCCATTGGTTCAAACATAATGTCTCTCCGTTTTGTGCTTACTTCGAAGCTAATGATATGCTTCTGAATAAAAATTAAAATTCTTTTCTCAGCCAACCAGTGATTTTACTAAACCACCCTTTGACTGAAGCACGTTTTTCCGTTTCGGTATCATCGCCAAGATGGCTTTCTTTACCGTAATGCAGAAGCCCAACCGCAGTTGAATAATAAGGCTCCTGAGCATAATCCGTTAAGCCTGTAATATTGAGTGGGGTACCAATTCTTACTTGGGTATGAAAAACTTTTTGCGCACATTCAACGAGGCCGTCTATTTGTGCAGCACCTCCAGTAAGAACGATACCTGCAGCCAAATGGTGTTTGACACCCTGTTGGCGTAACTGTTCCTGTAAATTTAAAATTTCTTCATTCACGAGGTTTAACAGCTCGGTATAGCGTGGTTCAATCACTTCCGCTAAAGTCTGACGTTGCAAACTTCTTGGCGGTCGCCCACCAACGCTAGGTACTTCAACTGTTTCATCTTTACTTACAATCGAACCTACAGCACAACCATGGCGAACTTTAATAGCTTCAGCGTCACTTGGTGGTGTACCGAATGCATACGCAATGTCACTTGTGACAACATTTCCCGCGTAAGGAATGACTTTGGTATGGCGCAGTGCACCGCCGGTATAAACAGCCATATCCATGGTGCCTCCACCGATATCAACAACGCAAACACCGAGTTCACGTTCATCTTCTGTCAGCACAGAGTAGCTGGCAGCAAGACCTGCAAATATCAGTTGGTCAACTTTCAATCCACAACGTTCTACCGCTTTGACAATGTTTTTTGCCATATCGTTATGGCAAGTAATCAGATGTACCTTTGCCTGCATACGAACACCTGATAGACCAACAGGGTTCTTAATACCTTCTTGATAATCAATCGCGAATTCTTGCGGGATCACATGAAGAATTCTATGCTCATCTCGAACTCTGACTGATTTAGCAGTATGAACAACACTGTCGACATCTTCCTGTGTCACTTCTTCTTCTGAAACCGGCACCATACCAATTTCATTTTGGCAGCTAACATGCTTACCTGATAGCGCAAGATAAACTGAAGATATTTGGCAATCTGCCATTAACTCAGCCTGATCAATAGCTCTTTGTACGCATTTAACGACAGATTCCAAATCGTTAACGCCACCTTTGTCCATTCCACGAGATGGACAGCTCCCCACCCCGATAATATTCACCATACCATCGGGCAGAATTTCGCCTACAAGCGCAGACACCTTGGAAGTTCCGATTTCAAGGCCAACAACTAATTTTCTGTCCGTCGTTTTGATCATTTGCTTCTGCCTAGTCTGAGTTATTAGCAATATTAATTATTGTAACTCCAGTGGAGCATCAACCAAAAGTGGTGCCCACCCCACTGCTGCACCACTGGTATAACGTAGGTCGACATAGTCAACGCGTTTATCTGTGGTTTGCTGCAAAAGCGGATAAAGTTCAAGGAAACGATTTAACCGCTCAAGTACATCTTTTTTTCCGAGTTCAATTCGGATGTCATTATCTAAAATAAGTTGCCAAGCATGTCGTGCTGTCATAGAGACTGATTTAAGTTTTAGATCATGATCTGTAAGAACTTTTCTAAACACAACATACTCTTTAAGCACTTCGTTCTGGCTGCCTTGTGGACCATAAAGCAATGCGTAATCGCCTTTATTATCTTCACTTGCAGGAAGGCTAAATACCCTGCCTTCTCCATCAACCATATTTTGATCATTCCAGCGTGCATAAGGCACATATTCTACTAGATGGATCTTTAACTCATCAGGCCATTGTTTACGAACTGTGACTTGGCGAACCCATGGCATTAAACTTATCTGGTTTTGAATCGCATTTACATCTACTGTCATAAATGTTCCAGGCTGTCCAAGTGATAATATCGCCTTTCTGACATCATCATTCTTTGTGTAATGACGTTCACCTGTTAACACTAATTTTGACATTGGCAGCCTATCCGCATCTTTCATCCAATTCATGACAGTCCAGCCACTCCAAATGATTGTACCTACAACCATTAGAAAGAAAATCAACCCGCTAAGAAAAGTTCCATTACTCGGGCCTGAATTTGGATCATTACTGTCATCATTATTCTTATGATGCCGAACATTTAATGCTGCCTGTGACATATCAGTTAGCCAATTCCAAAATGCGTACTACTAACTGTGAAAAATCCATGCCTGCTTGACGCGCAGCCATTGGAACCAAACTATGGCTAGTCATACCTGGCGAAGTATTGACTTCTAACAAGTAAAATTGGCCATCACTATCCTGCATAACATCAACCCTACCCCAACCACGACAACCAACTGCTTTGTAAGCACGCATCGAAAGTTGAGAAAGTGTTAATTCTAATTCTTCACTTAAACCGCTTGGGCAAAAATACTGAGTCTCATCAGAGAGGTATTTCGCCTCATAATCATAAAAAATGCCTGGAGGCTGAATACGAATCGATGGAAGCGTTTGTTCGCTTAATACTGCGACCGTAAATTCAGGGCCACTTAACCACTTTTCAACTAATACTGTTTCATCAAAACGAAAGGCTAATTCCAATGCAACGGACAAATCATCAATATTATCAACCTTACTCATCCCTACACTAGACCCTTCAAGGCTAGGTTTGACAATCAGTGGAAGTCCGAGATGTGACACTAATTCTTGAATTTGTAATTCAGCTAGCGAACTAAATTGAGCAAGGTTTAAATAAACATAAGGTGATACTGGTAACCCAGCACCTTCCCAAAGCTGTTTAGTTCTGAGTTTATCCATACTCAGAGCAGAAGCCATCACGCCACTACCCGTATAGGGCACCCCTAAAAACTCAAGCATTCCTTGAATTGTGCCATCCTCACCACCGCGGCCGTGAAGAGCAATAAATGCTTTATCAAAACCCGCCTCTTTGAGTGAGATAACAGGGAAATCTTTAGTATCCACAGGATAAGCATCAATGCCTGCCTGACGTAGACCCGCTAATACAGCATGACCAGATTGAAGTGATACTTCACGTTCAGCTGATGTTCCGCCAAATAAAACCGCTATTTTCTCGGTCATCATCAATCCTCTACCAATGGTGGCTGCAATTTTGTATTAGCAAGATTACGCGCTACTTTACCAATATTTCCAGCGCCTTGAACTAAAATTAAATCATTTGCATTAAGTGCTCGAGCCAAAATCTGAGAAACTTGCTCAGGCTCAGACACATAAATCGGGTCAAGCTGCCCACGACCACGGATGGTTCTGCATAATGAACGACTATCAGCACCCGGCACTGGCTTTTCACCTGCAGGATAGACTTCAAGCATCAGTAGCACATCAACTTGGCTAAGAACATGTGCAAAATCATCATATAAGTCACGAGTACGCGAATAGCGGTGCGGTTGAAAAACCATCACTATACGCTTATCAGGCCACCCTGCTCTAGCCGCTTTAATTGTTGCATCAACTTCAGTTGGATGGTGTCCATAGTCATCAACCAACATAACTTCGCCTTCTTTACCATTCACATGACGTAATGAATAGTTACCAAGGAAATCAAAGCGACGCCCTGTTCCCTGAAATTCTGCTAAGGCCGATAAAATATGTAAGTCATCAATGCCTTCTTCTGTTGCAACAGCAACCGCAGCAGTAGCATTGAGAGCATTATGACGGCCCGGCGCATTTAAGACGACTGTAAGCTCTGGCATATTTTCACGGGCGATAGTAAAGAAGCCTTGATTACCTTTTTGCTCATATTTAATAATGCGTACATCTGCATCTTCGCTAAAACCATAAGTGGTGATATAGCGGCTAATTCTTGGCAGTAACGAACGGATCACTGGATCATCAATACACATCACTGCACGGCCATAGAATGGCAAGTTATGCAGGAAATTGATGAACGTATCTTTCAAGGTTTCAAAATTTCCCTGATACGTGTCCATATGGTCTGCTTCAATATTTGTAACCACTGCAACCAAAGGTTGTAAATGTAAAAACGATGCGTCACTTTCATCAGCTTCAGCGATGAGGTAGCGACTGCTTCCCAAGCGCGCATGAGTTCCTGCTGATTTCACTAAACCGCCATTTACAAATGTTGGGTCTAAGCCTGCTTGCGCATAAATACCTGAGATCATCGCAGTTGTCGTCGTCTTTCCATGTGTTCCCGCCACTGCAATTCCATGACGATAACGCATCAATTCGGCCAACATTTCAGCACGGCGAATAACCGGAATACGTAACTCATGAGCTGCTTGAATTTCTGGATTGTCTTCAGAAATTGCAGTTGATACGACAACCACGCTCGCATCTTCAACATTTTCAGGGCGATGATTAAAATAAATCGTTGCTCCTAATGATGTCAGTTGTTGCGTTACTGCATTTGGTGCTAAATCAGAACCACTAATTTGATAACCTTCATTTGCCAACACTTCGGCGATACCCCCCATGCCAGCACCACCAATACCGACAAAATGGATGTGCCTGACTCTTCTCATTTCCGGCACTGATGTTCTTAATTTCGCCAACTGTTGTGTATTCACTATATGTCTTCACTTTTTATTAATTCTGTACAATATCGCTTTATCGATGGTTACAACTCACTATTTAGCTACTTCACATAACACAGCTGCTACGCGTTCAGTTGCATCAGTGATAGCGCAAGAACGTGCTTTCTTAGCCATCGATAACAATTCATTTCGATCCCACTGCTGAAGCAGGCTCGCAACAGCATCAGAGGTAAACTGAGGTTGCTCGAATATTTTTGCTGCACCTGCTTTTTCTAGTGGCAAAGCATTCCAATACTGTTGACGATCTTTATGCTGAAAAGGAACAAAAATTGCAGGTAGTCCTGCAGCTGCTATTTCGCTAACGGTCAACGCACCTGAGCGGCAAATCACGATATCTGCCCATGCATAAGCTTGGGCCATATCATCAATAAACTCAGTAACTTTATACTCGGAATTAACTGAATTTTTTAGCCTTTCATTATACAACGCTTCTGTTGATTCCTTACTTCCTTTTCCTGCCTGATGCCAGATATTTAACTGTTTGCTTGTTTTTTCAGCAATCTCAGGCATAACTTGATTCAAAATACGCGCACCTTGACTACCACCGACTACCAATATGCGTATTTTATCATCGCGATGAGTAAATCTCTCTTCAGGTAAAGGCAGTGCTAAAACATCGTCCCGTACAGGGTTCCCAACGACAGGTACATTCGGGAATGCCCCTGGAAATGCTTGCAGTACACGTTTCGCAATCTTTGAAAGCCATTTGTTGGTCAACCCAGCGATACCATTCTGTTCATGAAGCACGACTGGTACGCCACATAGCCATGCTGCAATACCGCCCGGTCCTGATACATATCCGCCCATACCTAAGACTGCATCCGGCTGATATTGTTTGATAATTTTCCTAGCCTGACAGACTGCATTAAAAATTCGCCAAGGTGCGGCAGCTAATGCCACTATCCCTTTCCCTCTAAGCCCTGATATCCGTATAAACTCAATTTCAATACCATGTTGAGGAACCAAAGTAGCTTCCATACGATCAGCAGTACCTAACCAGCGGATCTGCCAGCCTTGAGCCTGCAAATGATGCGCCACGGCTAACCCTGGGAAAACATGCCCCCCAGTACCACCCGCCATGACGAGTAATTTTTTTGCTCGACTCATTTCGCACTCCTTACAAACGCCTGAGCTTTTTCCAGACGCGTTTCAAAATCCACACGCAACAATACGGCGATTGCCGCGGACATCACTAACAAGCTCGAACCACCATAACTAATTAGTGGCAATGTTAACCCTTTCGTTGGCAGCATACCTGCAGCCGCTCCTACGTTGACTAACGCCTGAAAAGTAAACCAAATTCCTATTGAACACGCTAAATAACCCGCAAATAGTTGTTTCGCGAGTAATGCTCTACGGCCTATCATCATTGCGCGAAATGCCAGCATGAAGACCATCAATAAAACAAGTACGACACCAATGTAACCTAGCTCTTCAGCTAAAACTGAAAAGATAAAGTCTGTATGAGCCTCGGGTAAATATTCGAGTTTTTGGACTGAATTACCTAATCCTTGACCTAAAATTTCACCTCGACCAAATGCCATTAATGATTGTGTAAGTTGGTAACCGCTGCCGAATGGATCTTCCCATGGGTTCAAAAATGATGTTACTCGACGCAAACGATAAGGTTCAAACCAAATCAATGCCAGTACCCCCACGGCACAAGCTGCAATTCCAATAATGAATGGTGCAAGCCTTGCACCTGCAAGGAACAGTAGCCCGAGGGTGGTCACGACTAATACAACGACCGTACCTAAGTCAGGTTGTAGCAGTAGTAATGACGCCATGCCAATCAGAATACTCATGGGTTTAACAAAACCAAGGAATCGGGTTCTAACTTCTTCTGATTTCCTAACTAAATAACTCGACACGTAACAAAATAAAGCAAATTTAGAGATTTCTGCTGGTTGAATTTTAACAATACCAACGTCAATCCAACGTGATGCACCATTAACAGAGCTTCCGGCGACCAATACCACCGCCAATAATAGGAGAGATATCATCAATATAAGAAAGCTGTATTTCTCCCAAACAGCCATTGAAATTCGCATTACTCCTAAAACAAGCACGAAAGCAACAGCTAAGTACATGACATCACGTTTGGCGAAGTAAAATGGATCATCTGTAAGCCTTTGACCCACTGGCATTGAGGCTGAAGTCACCATCACAAAGCCTATCGCGGCAAGCCCAAAAGCAAGCCATACCAATGTGCGGTCGTAGAGTGTTGAGCCAGAAATCACCCCACTTTTTTCACCAATTACCCAGTTTTTTAATCTGACTGCACCCGGTATGGTCATCAGCCAAGCTCCTTCGCTAACTGAGCAAAAATAGCACCACGTTGCTCAAAGTTTTTAAACTGATCGATACTGGCGCAAGCAGGTGAAAGTAATACCATATCACCTGCTTTTAAATTAGGTGCTAAGTACCTGATACTCTGTTCCATCGTTTCAGTCAGAATTGATTTTTCAGGATTCAATTGTGCAAGTGTCTTACCATCACGGCCAAAACAATATAGGCGAACGTTTTCTTCAGCGAAATATGCTTTTAGTGGAGAAAAATCAGCAGACTTTCCATCTCCACCGAGTAAGAGATGCAAAGTTCCGTCGACTTTCAAACCATTTAGTGCAGCTTCTGTGCTACCCACATTGGTGGCTTTGGAGTCATTTATCCAACGTATACCGTTATTAAATAGAACTAATTCAAAACGATGAACTAAGCCGGTGTAACTTTTTAATACACTCAGGCTTGTATCACGTGAAATACCCGCGATATCAACCAGAGCAAGTGCAGCTAATGCATTAGTGTAATTATGTTGCCCTGTAAAATGCATATCAGCGACATTAATGATTGCTTCACCTTTTACCACTAGCGAGCGTTGTTGCGTATCGAAATAATAGTCACCCTTGTCGACACCAAAACTAGTGCACACATTACTTGCCATATTTAATGGTAGAGTTAATGGATCTTGAGCATTCACAACACAGTTGAGCGCATTTTGGTAAATTCGCAGTTTGGCTTCTCGATATTGTTCCAAACCTAATGGATAGCGATCCATATGATCTTCAGTCACATTCAGTACAGTTGCAGCAAGCGCGTTTAAACTATACGTTGTTTCCAACTGAAAACTAGATAATTCAAGTATATACAATTTATGACCTTGATTTAACAATGACAAGGCTGGAATGCCAATATTTCCACCAACACCGACAGATATTCCTGCAGCTTTCGCTATTTCACCAACCAATGAGGTCACTGTACTTTTTCCGTTGGAACCTGTAATCGCTATAACTGGCGCATCAACTTCGCGGCAAAAAAGTTCAATATCGCCGACAATCTCAATTCCTTTCATTGCAGCTTGCTGTAATTCTGGCGTTGCTAATGCAACACCAGGACTCGCCACAATAAGATCTGATTCTTGTAACCATTGATTATTTAAACTTCCGCAATGACATTTAACATTTTCAGGTAATTGATCTATTCCTGGCGGCATTGTACGGGTATCCATCACACGAGGAATCACCCCTTGCGATAAGAAAAAGCGCACACAGGATAGCCCTGTTAAGCCAAGGCCAATGATGACCACTTGTTTACCCTGATACTGTTTACCCTGAAAATGTGCCATCTTAACGTACCTTCAATGTCGCTAGTCCGATGAGAACCAGCATTAAAGAGATAATCCAAAAGCGCACAATAACGCGTGGTTCTGGCCAGCCCTTTAATTCATAGTGATGATGAATCGGTGCCATACGAAATATACGTTGGCCCCTTAATTTGAAAGATCCCACTTGCAGGATGACGGATAATGTTTCAACAACGAATACACCTCCCATAATGACAAGCAAAAACTCTTGGCGTAATAGCACTGCGATAGTGCCCAATGCACCACCTAGTGCAAGTGAACCCACATCCCCCATAAAAACTTGTGCTGGATAAGTGTTAAACCAGAGAAAACCTAAGCCAGCACCTACAATCGCCGTACAAACAATAACAAGCTCACCCGCATGCGGTAAGTATGGAATATGCAAATAACTGGCAAAATTGACGTTACCCGTTGCCCATGCAACTAGGGCAAAACCGGCGGCGACAAACACAGTTGGCATTATCGCTAAACCATCAAGACCATCCGTCAAGTTTACCGCGTTACTTGTACCCACAATCACAAAGTAAGCTAATAATATATAAAGTAAACCTAGTTGTGGCATGACATCTTTAAAGAAAGGGACAACTAACTGAGTCGCTGGTGTATCTTTGCCGATCGCATACATTGAAAATGCGACAACTAAGGCAATTACTGATTGCCAAAAATATTTCCAGCGAGCAATTAAACCACGGGTATCTTTCCTAACGACTTTACGGTAGTCATCCACAAAGCCTACGATACCGTAACCCACTAATACGAGCAGTACACACCAAACATAAGGATTGTCTAAACGAGCCCATAACAATACAGATACGCTGATTGAAAACAGAATAAGCAGCCCACCCATGGTCGGTGTACCGCGTTTACTAAAGTGTGATTCGGGCCCTTCACTACGAACAACTTGCCCAATTTGCATTTTTTGTAAGTAAGCGATGAGATGTGGTCCCATCCATAATGCGATAGCAAGTGCTGTCAGCAAACCGACGATGGCTCTAAACGTCAAATATGAGAAGACGTTAAAAACAGAAAAATGATGCACCAATATTTCGGCAAGCCAGACTAACATGCAAAGCACTCCTTCAATGCATTCACAACATCTTCCATTGCGGAACTGCGTGAACCCTTAACTAAAATAGAAACAACATCATTCTGCTGAACTAGCGGAATCAGTCGGGTTAATAAATCTTTTTTGAATGAAAAATGTTCACCGCATTCGCTGGATTTACTGATCATTTCACTCAGCGTACCAACGCTCAACACTTTATCCAAACCTGCATCTTTTGCTGCAACACCAACACGTTGATGACACTCTTGTGCATAATCACCAAGTTCGCCCATATCGCCAGAAACTAAAATGCGGTAGCCCGGCATTTTAGCCAGAACATTAATTGCTGCAATCATAGAACCATCATTGGCGTTGTAAGTATCATCCAATACCACTTTATTTTGACTTAATTGCACCGGATATAAGCGCCCCGGAACAGCTTGAGTTATTGCTAGCCCATTACGAATATCTTCAAGGGTTGCGCCAACGGAAATAGCGAGTGCACTTGCGGCTAATACGTTAGCAATGTTATGAAGTCCGGGTAATGGCAATGTAATGGCTACCTGCCCAATAGGCGTATGCAGGGTAAAGTTAGTTGTGAGTTGTTTAATCTGGATATCGGAAGGATAGAAATCAGCGTTTTCTTGTGCAGTCAATGAATAGTGCCATACTGTTTGTCTTGGCTGAAATTTCCATTGTGTTGAGCAGCTATCAAGGTTAACAATTGCAGTTCCTTCATCAGGTAACCCCTGATAAATTTCACCTTTTGCGCGAGCAACGCCATCGGGTGACCCGAAACCTGCTAAATGCGCAGCGAATAAATTATTCACTAGTGCCGTCTGTGGCTTCACTATATTTGTGGTATAAGCGATTTCGTTAGGATGGTTTGCACCCATTTCAATAACGGCATAATCATATTCATGCGTCAGCCTGAATAAAGTTAATGGTACACCAATATCATTGTTTAAATTACCCGCGGTATAGAGTGTTGTTCCTCGCTCAGACAATATCGATGCTGTCATTTCTTTGACAGACGTTTTCCCTGACGATCCAGTCAAACCAACCACCTTAGCTTGGCTTTGCTGGCGCACCCACGCGGCAAGTTGCCCCATTGCTAAACGAGTATCTTCGACAATGACCTGTGGGCAATCAACCTCAAGTTCACGTTCGACGAGTAAGGCTGCGGCACCAAATTCAACTTCAGAAGAAATAAAATCATGCGCATCAAAACGCTCGCCTTTTAATGCGATAAACAGGCAATTATCGCCAATATTGCGGCTATCTGTACTCACCTCACTTAATACGAGCGTTATGGAATCGATATTGTCAATGCTGCATAGCGTTCCTGCCGTGATATTGGCAAGTTGAGTCAGTGTCAGAGGGATCATGCGATCACCCCCAGCAATCTTGCAACCGTTAATCTATCGGAATAATCCAAACGGCGATGACCAATGATTTGATAATCTTCATGACCTTTACCCGCAATAACAATCACATCATCAACACCTGCTTGCATAATAGCGCTGGTGACAGCTTCAACACGTCCTGGTATTGCCAGTATACGAGTGGTATCAAGAATACCTGCCATGATGTCATTAATAATTGCCATAGGCTCTTCGCTGCGTGGATTATCATCAGTAATAACCACTTTATCTGCCCATTCTTCAGCAGATGCGCCCATTAACGGACGCTTACCTTTATCGCGATCACCACCGCAACCAAAGACACACCACAATTGGCCTTTACAATGCAAACGCGCAGCTGCGAGGGCTTTTTCAAGTGCATCTGGTGTATGTGCATAGTCAACAACAACTGTTGGCTTATCTGGGGCGCTAAATACTTCCATGCGCCCACAAACAGGAGCAAGGAATGAGGATGAATCTAACAACTGCGCTAATGGGTACTCCATCATTAACAATGTTGCCATCGCTAACAGTAAGTTACTGACGTTAAAAGCCCCCATAAGCGGGCTTTTTAATGTTCCATCACCCCATGATGACGTAAAATGAACGGTCGCTCCGCTATCATGATAATCGACACTCGTTGCTTGTAGGCAAGCCCCCTGCCATTGTGCTGGAATACGCTGTTCCATTGAAACAGCACATGCTTTAGGTAATTGCAGTAACCATTTTAGCCCAACATCATCATCTGCATTAATAATTTGAGTTTTTGTTTGATGTGTTGAGAATAGTAACCATTTAGCCGCTTCATAGTTCTCCATGTCACCATGGTAATCGAGATGATCACGGCTTAAGTTAGTAAAAACTGCAGCATCGAAAGGTAACGCGGCAACGCGGCTTTGTACTAAGCCATGCGAGGAAACTTCCATCGCCGTTAGTGTTGCTTTCTGTTTTAGTAATTGGGTTAATTCAACTTGAATATCAACAGCTGAACCTGTGGTATTTTCGCTGGGAACAACCTGTCCTAACAGCCCATTTCCAACGGTTCCCATGACGGCACTCGTTTCGCCTAGTCCTTTCGCCCACTGAGCTATAAGCTGCGTCGTCGTCGTTTTACCATTAGTTCCAGTCACCCCAATGAGCTTCATTTTTGATGCAGGGTGTTGATAGAATTCACCCGCTAATGCTGAAAGTCGGTTATTGAGGTCATTTAAATAAATTACTGGAACACCATGAATATGGCGAATCTCACCTTCCGTTGCTTCTTCAGCAGCCTCAGCGATCACAGCGGCGGCGCCTTGAGCAATAGCTTGAGAAATATAGCTCCGGCCATCGGACTGGTGGCCTTTAATCGCGATAAATAAATCACCTGCAGCCACTTTACGGCTGTCGAGTGTCATCTCGCGTAGTGAGATATTTACTGTGCTAACGCCAAATGGCGAAAGAAGATCACAAAGATTACGATCTGCCACTTTTAACCTCTTTTTTGTTGTTCACTATATCGTTTTTATCATCTTGTTGTAATGCATCAGGCTCAATGTTCATTAGACGTAAAACACCGCCCATGATTGCACCGAATATTGGTGCAGATACCGCACCACCATAATATTTACCCGCTTTAGGCTCATTGATAAGAACGACAAGGGCGTAACGTGGATTACTTGCAGGAGCAATGCCTGCGGTATAGGCAATATATTCGTTAATGTAACGCCCTTCTGGCCCAACTTTTTTAGCGGTACCTGTTTTAATAGCGATACGATAACCTTTGATGGCTGCAAGTCTCCCCCCGCCTCCCGGCAAAGCAACACTTTCCATCATGTGGACCACCGTCCTCATAATTGGCTCAGGGAAAACGCGATTCCCTGGTACTGGCGGATCCACTTTCGTGATTGACAGAGGGCGATAAATCCCAAAACTACCGATTGTTGCGTAGGCACGAGCTAACTGTAATGGTGTTACCATTTGCCCATACCCGAAAGAAAAGGTGGCCCTATCTAAATCAGACCACCGTGTTTTTTTACTCGGAAAGATACCACTACTTTCCCCGACTAACCCCAGATTAGTCGGCTTGCCAAACCCAAAGCGGTTATACACATCCACCAGCTCTGTGGCAGGCATCGCTAACGCCAGTTTTGAAACACCTACGTTACTCGACTTCTGTAAAATACCTGTAATTGATAACTCCGGATAACGAGCCACATCTTTGATTTCATGCCCGTTAATCCGATAAGGGATTGTGTTCAATACGGTATTTTCTTTGATAATGCCATCATCAAGCGCTGTCATTACTACCATTGGTTTAACCGTGGAACCCGGCTCAAAGATATCCGTTATAGCTCGATTACGCATCGCTTCCATTGGCGTTCCAGCAAGATTATTCGGGTTATAGGATGGACTATTTGCCATCGCTAAAACCTCGCCAGTATGTACATCAACTAAAATGGCAATACCAGATTCAGCTTTATTCTCTATAACGCCTTTAGTCAGTTCACGATAAACAATGGATTGAATACGCTCATCAACGCTTAACACCAAGTTGTGTGCCGCTTGGCTATCAACAGATGAGACTGTTTCTATTACTCGCCCATTACGGTCTTTACGAACAGTACGTTCACCTGGGGAACCTTTTAACCAGCGGTCAAAGCTTTTTTCAACACCCTCTATTCCTTCAGCATCAATGTTGGTTACACCAATTAGATGAGCAGTTACAGGGCCAGATGGATAATAACGACGAGATTCTTTACGAAGATAGATGCCAGGCACCTTCAATTTGCTAATGTATTCACCAATTGATGGATTAACCTGACGAGCAAGATAAACAAAGCGCCCTTTTGGGTTTGCCGATATTTTTGCGTTAATTTGTTCTAGTGGGATCTCAAGTGCATCAGCCAGCGCTTTCCAGTATTCATCATTACTGATGCCGCCTTTTTCAAATACGACCTTAGGGTCAGCCCAAATCGCATTAACAGGAACACTTACGGCAAGCTGACGCCCCTCTCTATCACTTATCATACCTCGTGTCGTAGCAACCTCTTGAACACGTAAAGAGCGCATATCGCCTTCTTTGACGAGTTTCTCAGGCGCAATAATTTGCAAATAAGCTACTCGCACTAAAAGCCCTGCTAAGGCCAATAGAATACATCCGCACAGCAAAGCAAAACGCCAACCGACAAAGCTGGTATTTTCTTCTTGCTTCTTATTTTTAGCGGCTCGTGGTGCTTTCATTCAAAACCTTATCTACTGCTTAGATACAATGATATTTTCTTTAGCTGGTTCAACATGAACCATCTGTAATTTATCAACCGATAAACGCTCAACTCGGCTATGACTTGCCAACGCATTTTCTTCTAAGATCAAGTTGCGCCACTCAATATCAAGCGCATCTTTTTCTTCATATAACCTATCTTTTTCTGCTGTCAATAAACGCGTTTCATGGGCGGTGGTCACCACAAAAACTGCGCTAATGATAATGGCAGCCATCAAAATTAATGGAATAATTCCATAACGGAAAAGATCACGGCCGATAACTTTTCCTAGGCTGTGCCTTTCAGGGATCATTATTATTTCATCCTCTGAGCAAAACGCAGTACTGAACTACGCGCACGTGGGTTTTCGTGAACTTCTGCTTCAGATGGTTTCATTTTGCCAATATCACGTAGCTTAGCAGCACCCAATTCACGTATCTGAGCTTCAGTTAAAGGAATTCCAGGTGGAACACTCGGCCCTTTACTGTTTTGGCGAATAAACCGCTTAACCAATCTGTCTTCCAATGAATGGAAGCTGATTACTGATAAGCGTCCTTCTGGTGCTAAAACTGACATAGCGCCATCTAACGCGCGTTCTATCTCTTCTAATTCGCTATTGATATAAATTCGTATTGCTTGAAAGCTTCTCGTTGCTGGATGCTTATGGCGCTCTTTTAACGGGCTTACCTTGGCAATCAATTCTGCTAATTGACGTGTACGAGTTAATGGTTCTTCTTCCGCATTATGATTACGTTCTACAATTGCTCGAGCAATACGCTTTGCGAAACGCTCTTCACCAAATGTTTTTAAAACCCAAGCAATGTCGTCAGCTTCTGCATTCATCAGCCATTGTTGTGCTGACTGGCCTTTTGTTGGATCCATGCGCATATCCAATGGACCATCGCGCATAAATGAAAAACCTCGTTCAGGATCATCCAATTGTGGTGATGAAACCCCTAAGTCCAATAATACGCCATCGATTTTACCTACTAAGCCTTCTTCTTCGACATATTCGGCAATAGCAGAAAATGGGCCATGCTTAATCATGAATCTAGGGTCATCAATGGCTTCAGCTGCTTTAATGGCGTCAGGATCACGATCGATTGCGATAAGACGGCCTTGTTCATTTAATTGGCTCAAAATCAGTCTTGAATGGCCACCACGCCCAAAAGTTCCATCAATATAAATACCATTAGGTTTAATATTCAGTCCATTGACTGCTTCATCTAGCAGTACGGTTACATGTTTAAATTGCTGCTGTGTCATATTTATAGTGACAAGTCCTGTAAGCGGGTTGACAGAGGTTCTTGAGTTTGTCGTTCAGCAGCAATGTCTTGTTCCACTTGCTGATACCAAGTCTGTTCATCCCAAAGTTCAAATTTATTTATTTGGCCTACCAGCATGACTTCTTTTGTTAACCCCGCGTGTTGACGCAGCGTGCTAGCTAGCAAAAGACGTCCTGCATTATCCATTTGACATTCACTGGCATGCCCCAATAAGAGACGTTGTACGCGCCTTTCTGCTGGGTTCATTGTTGATAAACGCGATAATTTATCTTCGATGATTTCCCATTCAGGTAAGGTATAAAGCAATAGGCATGGCTGGTGAAGGTCGATAGTACAAACCATCTGCCCTTTTGATTCCTCGCTCAGCATTTCCCTATAACGGGAGGGCACGGTAAGACGCCCTTTGCTGTCGAGATTTACCAATGTTGCCCCACGAAACATACTCAGTGAAACCTCTTTATTTCCAGTTTACCCACTTTACCCCACAATTCTCCACTTATAAAGTTTACGAACGGTAGGAAAACGTTGTCAAGCCAGACACACGCAGCTTTTGCTTTATTTACAGAACAATTCAGAAAAGATAAGAGTGGGCAGAATTTAATTCGGAGATAAAATGAGGAATAACGAATTGATATAATTCATTTATTTTCTAAATAACAGTAAATATATAAGAAACCCCACTTTACTGGCGAAAAAACAAGCAAATGATGATATATCCTGTAAATGTCTCATTTTTAATCAGCTTACTAATAACCGATTCTTTACTTTTAAAATAACCGTGAATGTTTAATAACAACAAACATTACTGATAATACACTTCCAGTAAATTAAAAACCATAAATTTCAACAAGTTAAATAACTGTTTTAATAGACAGTACTTTATTGTGAATATAAATTTGTATGATTGCTTTTTATTTAAACATCATTTTTAAATTAAATTTTTCATTTTATTTTCTATATCTTAATAAATTAGAATTATCTCATTAAGAATACTCCCAAAGTTAAATCTTTACATATTTTTAGCACTAAATAAAAAGCCCCTTGCGAGTAGGGGCTAATATAATACTCATAATTGTGATCAATATCACTCAATATTAAATAGAAATCTCTATCAGATTTTCATTAATTGGTATTTTTTATTACTGCTTTCGGCCCAAACTACCGCGTCGGCATAAATGACGACGAATATGCGTAATCCCAGTATCTGGTTTTTGCTTTTCATCTAAACTTGCCAACACCAATTCAAGAATACGTTCTGCAATGTCTCTGTGACGTTGCGCGAGAGATAAAACGGGACAACCGAGGAAATCAAGCAGTTCACTATCACCAAATGTTGCAATTATCATATGCTCAGGAAGTCGGCCATTGCGTTTTAATGCAACATCTAGCACACCCTGTAATAATGAGAATGAGGTTGTAAATAAGGCATCAGGCATTTTGTTGCCCTTATCTAGCCAATTTGCAAAAACGTCTGCTGCTGATGATCTCTCGTAGCTGTTTGCATAAAGATAATTAACCTCGCGTGAATCACCTTCCCAGCCATTACGGAAGCCTTGTTCTCGAAGATAGCTTACGGATAATTCGGGTAATGCACCCAGATATAAAATTGATTCTGCGGAAAATTTCCTCAATTCTTCTGAAATCATCAACGCATCTTCTTGGTCATCTCCTACTACACTAATAAAGTGTTCTTTCTCTAGCGCCCTATCGAGAGCAATAATGGGTAATGAACGATTTGCCCAACGCTGATAAAAAGGATGCTCAGGTGGAAGTGCAGTTGAAACAATAATGGCATCAACCTGACGTTGGAGAAGATGTTCCACACAACGAATTTCGTTGTCAGGCTGATCCTCTGAACAAGCGATCAGAAGCTGATAGCCTCGCTGACGCGCTTGGCGTTCAAGATAATTAGCTATACGAGTATAACTCGTGTTTTCGAGATCAGGGATCACGAGCCCGATGGAACGTGTTCTCCCTGCCCGTAATCCTGCGGCAACAGCATTTGGATGGTAATTGTGCTCTCTGACGACTGCCATCACTTTTTCTACAGTTTTATCGCTGACTCGATATTGCTTGGCCTTGCCGTTGATCACATAACTAGCCGTTGTGCGGGAAACACCTGCTAAACGGGCTATTTCATCCAGTTTCACGTTAACCTCTTTACAATTTAAGGAGCAAGCCCCAATTATTTTGGGACTAACTTTACTGACACAGTTCAGAAAAGCGTGGATTTTCCCACTTTGTATTACTAGCCGAAAAGCAACACATTGATTTTACTATTTATTTTTAAAATTATGATAACTACTAATAAACGTACATTGCTTGCCAACGGTCAGAACCCCGAATTTATCGGGGCTCTACTTGATTGTATTCTACCTTCGGCTAGCAAATTTTTCATCGCATAATTTTATCGCCACGCGAAACCCCAACAATTCCAGATCGAACAACTTCAACAATTTCAGCAACACCTCGAACAGCCTCGATGAACGCATCCAGCTTGTCGCTTGTTCCTGCAAGCTGAACGGTATACAGCGTCGGTGTCACATCCACGATTTGCCCCCTAAAAATATCGGAACAACGTTTGATTTCGTCACGGCCATAACCTGATGCTTGTAGTTTGACTAACATAATCTCACGTTCAATATGTGCTGACGCAGTCAGTTCACTGACACGTAGAACATCAACCAGCTTATGTAACTGTTTTTCAATTTGCTCTAAAACTTTTGCATCACCTTTAGTTTGTATTGTCATACGTGACAATGTTGGATCATCAGTAGGTGCTACAGTCAGGCTTTCAATATTATAACCTCGTTGAGAAAACAACCCTATCACACGTGATAATGCACCAGATTCATTTTCTAATAAGACTGATAAAATACGACGCATGTTTAGGTCCTCTCTGTTTTACTCAGCCACATTTCGTCCATTGCACCACCACGGATTTGCATTGGGTAAACATGTTCAGTTTCATCAATATTGACATCCACAAATACTAAGCGTTGGTTTTGATTCACTTCAACCAGCGCTTGTTTTAATTTATCTTCAAGCTCATCAGGGGAACTAATAGATATGCCTACATGACCATAAGCTTCAGCCAATTTGACAAAATCAGGGAGCGATTGCATATAGGATTGAGAGTGACGCCCTTGATAAATCATATCTTGCCACTGCTTAACCATACCAAGGAAACCATTGTTCAAGTTCAGCACTAATACAGGTAACCCATACTGTAATGCCGTAGATAACTCTTGGATATTCATTTGAATACTACCGTCACCTGTGACACAAATAACGGTTGATTGCGGATGTGCCAATTTAACACCTAATGCAGCCGGTAGACCAAATCCCATTGTGCCGAGTCCACCCGAATTAATCCAATGACGAGGTTTATCAAACGGATAATACAATGCTGCAAACATTTGGTGCTGACCCACATCAGAAGTGACATAAGCTTCGCCATTAGTTAGGCGATAAATGGCTTCAATTGCCTGCTGTGGTTTTACTTTTTGAGTGTTTGTTTCATAGCTTAAACATTTTTTCTGACGCCAAATTTCAATATCCGTCCACCATTCCTTCAATGCTTGTGTATTTTGCTTTATTGATGCTTGCTCTAATTGATTGAGCATTTGCTGAAGTGTCAACTTAGCATCACCAACAATAGGAATATCTGCATTTACAGTTTTAGAAATAGAAGTTGGATCTACATCAATCTGAATTACTGTTGTGTTAGGGCAATATTTTTCGAGATTATTAGTTGTTCTATCATCAAAACGCACACCCACCGCAAAAATCACATCAGAATTATGCATGACCTTGTTGGCTTCGAATGTTCCATGCATACCCAGCATGCCCACTGATAAATGGTGAGTTTCAGGAAATGCACCAAGTCCCATTAATGTTGACACAACAGGAAGTTGTAATTTTTCTGCCAGTTCTAAAATTTCAGGCGAGCAACTCGCATTGATAGCACCACCACCTATACAAAAAACAGGTTTTTCTGCCGTAACAAGTTTTGATAATGCTTTTTTAATTTGTCCTTTATGCCCTTGAAGCGTTGGATTATAAGAGCGTAACGAAATCGTTTCAGGGTAACGGTAAGGATATTTATGCGCAGGACTGACAGTATCTTTGGGTAAGTCGATCACTACTGGCCCAGGACGACCTGTCGAAGCAATATAGAATGCTTTTTTGATTGTTTCTGGAATATCTTCCGCTTTATTAACTAAAAAACTGTGCTTCACTATTGGACGCGATATACCAACCATGTCGCATTCTTGAAATGCATCATTACCAATAAGGGAGCTAGCAACCTGTCCAGACAAGACAACTAAGGGAACTGAATCCATATATGCTGTTGCAATACCTGTAATGGCATTTGTTGCACCTGGGCCTGATGTGACAAGAACAACACCCACATCCCCCGTTGAGCGCGCATATCCATCGGCCATATGTACAGCAGCTTGTTCATGTCGTACAAGTATATGATCCACCCCACCTACAGTATGAAGCGCATCATAGATATCCAAAACGGCACCGCCTGGATATCCAAACACGTGCTTTACTCCTTGGTCAATCAATGATTTGACGACCATTTCTGCTCCCGACAACATCTCCATGAGTTTGCCCTCAGACTATTTTTGCAAGTTAACAGAGGTATGACTTTCCTCTTTTATTTTTGTCATTTCTGTCGTAGTTATGACGACTATTAACATATCGTTGAGACTGAAACGACGCAAACACCATTTTTTAAGCAAAAATGACAACTTTTAGCTTTATCTCTATCCACTCAGTTTATTAGATTAATTAACTAACAATTATTTAATTATTGGATTATATCTCCATCAACAAACGAAAAAGAGTGCAAATAAAAGACGGATATCATGAGATATCCGCCAAGAGATTTGTTCGGTTTTATTGCTGTAAAAGGACAGCAGCGACTAAATTACTCATGATACATTGATTCAATTTCAGATTGATAACGCTCTAAAATGATTTTACGACGCAATTTCAAGGTAGGAGTAAGCTCGCCTCTTTCCATTGAAAAATTAGCCGAAAGCAAGGTAAATCGCTTAATTTGATGAAAATTTTCAAAGTTTTTTTGTAGTTCTTTTAGACGATTTTCAAATAAGGCCACAATGTTTGAATCTTTCAGTAATTCCAAACGATCTCGATATTTCAAATTAATTGAGTGAGCATAATCTTCCAAAGCGTCATAACAAGGAACTATCAGTGCTGAAACAAAATTACGGGCATCAGCAATAACGGCAATATGCTCAATAAATTGGTCCTGGCCTAATACACCTTCAATCATTTGTGGGGCGATGTATTTACCATTTGATGTTTTCATCAAATCTTTCAAACGGTCAGTGATGTATAAATTTCCCTGCTCATCAATTTCCCCTGCATCCCCCGTTTTTAACCAACCATCTGCGGTAAAAGTTTCTTCAGTTTCTTGTTGGCGGTTGTAATAGCCTTTCATGACTACAGGCCCTTTGACTTGAATCTCATTATTAATGCCAATACGCACCTCGACAGATGAAAGTGGAGTACCAATAGAACCAAGTGGATAACGCTCATCTTCCCAACACGAAACAGTGGCACAGGTTTCAGTCATTCCATAGCCATACTTAATATTTACGCCTACCGCAAAAAAGAAGGCAATAATGTCGTCATCTAAACGAGCACCCGCGGCAGGCATAAAGCGAATGCGCCCACCAAATACTTGGCGAAGTTTGCTAAAGACTAATTTATCCGCCAAATTGTAGAGAATGCGATTTAGTAAGGTGGGTTTTTCCCCCTTCGCCAGCGCCTTGACCTTTTTCTTACCTACCCCTACAGCCCATTTAAAGAGTAATCGGCGAATTAATGGTGCTTTAGCCACTTTACTTTGTACTGCGCTATATACTTTCTCATAAAAACGAGGTACCGCACACATAACAGTAGGTTTTACATCGGCTAATGCTTCTCTAACTGCATTCGTATCTGTTAGATAAACATTACGGGCACCGGAGTGCATCACATAAAAACTCCAAGCTCGTTCAAAGACATGAGATAACGGTAAAAAACTTAAAGAGACATCATCAGAACTTAATTTTAAGCGATGAGTATGGAGATAAAGCTGAGCAGCCATATTGTAATAATCGAGCATAACTCCTTTAGGCTCACCAGTCGTTCCAGATGTGTAAATTATAGTGAAAAGGTCACTGAGATTATGCGCTGCAGTGCGTTTATTGAGCTCAATTTGATATTCAGGTTGTGCCTGTTTAATAAAATTTGAAAGATGAACAGAGGATACTGGAGCATCAACTAGCGCCACCTCATCATTAAACACCACTATTGTTGTTAGCTGCGGACATAAGGGCTTTAATTGACGTGCAATTTGATATTGTTCCTGCTCACCAACAAATAGGATCCGGATGTTTGCATCGTTAATAATATAAGCGGCTTGCTTAATGTTACTCGTTGCATATAAAGGTACAGTGACCGCTCTAAGCTGTAAAACTGCAAGATCTACTAACGACCAATTCATACTATTATGCGCAAATAAACCAATCTTTTCTTGTGTTGCAACATTAAGCGCTAAAAGATGACAAGCAATCGCAGATGAGTGTTCTCCAACATCTTTCCATGTCAGTTCACTAATTTGCCCATTATGCCATTGACTGAAAGCTATCCGGCTTGCTGAATCAGTGGAATTAAATCTACTTTGCAAGCGATTGACCAAATGGTAAGGATAAAGATTTTCAGTAATCAAATTGAGTTTCCTATAGTACATTTGTTAACTGAAGTCGCTCGGTAAATACACGAGGCACTTCACTAGTTAAAATTTTCAGCTTACAACTGTTAGCTGAACAGCGAAGTGTATCGACTAAAAAGATTGGAGAAAAGAGCTATTATGTAAATATTATGAAAATGTCTAGTAGTCGGCATAACTCATCACAGAATTTCACCATGATGAGCTAATAGCGATAATGATAATCGATTGCCACTGAGGCAAATTATGATTATGGAGGAGGATTTAGGCAGGCAGCTCTGCTATCAACTGACAAAATTGTGATTTCATCCATTGATGGCCTTTATCACGTACAGTGGATTCATGCCAAGTCAGATAACATGGACGCGTATTTTCATGCCAAGGTAGAGAAATTGTTCTTAACGGGTATTGATTTGCAGGATGTTCAACGAGCCACTTAGGTACTATTGCAACTAAATCAGTTTGGGAAACAATATTTAATACACTATTTAAATCGGTTCCTTGATAATTAATTGTATGTGAGAGATCAGTATTATCGTAATAGAGCTTACTAAATGAACCTATATTATCCATCGACATTACCGCATGTTTCTCATTTATCAATGTTTCTTGTGTTACGCTACTACCAATATGCGGATGATTATTCGCAAAAACTAATACTAATTCATCATTAAATAAAATCTGATGTTGATACTCATTTTTTTCAAATTGATTATAGCTTAAAGAAAAGTCTGTTTCTTGATATTTCAATTTATGTTCAATATTATCATCTAAGAAACAATGAATAAGTATATTAATATTAGGTGATATTTCTTTGAATTTTTCGACGATAATTGCGGCTAAGCGAATATCAAGTGGTGAACAAATAGAAAGATTAAAAATCCGCTCACTCAATTTAGGATCGAAGCCAACGCCAAGTAATTCATTATGAACTAATTGTAACGCTTGTCTAACTGGGCCAAATAACTGTTTAGCTCGAGAAGTCGGCTGGATCCCTCGACCATAGCGAACAAAAAGCTCATCATTAAACATTGATTTTAATCGTGAAACTGCATTACTAACTGCGGGTTGAGACATACCCAACACTTGGGCAGCTCTTGTTACATTTTGCATCTGCATAACAACATCAAAAACGGTGAGTAAATTCAAATCAACGTTTCGTAAATGGATATCACTATTCTCTTTTTTTACTGGTGAAACTGTATCAAAATCAGTCATTACTTACTCCAATAAAGATATTTATTATTTTTTAATTAATGAAAAAAAACCTTTCCCATTCAATTAGAAAATATATAAATTCATTAAATATTATTCTTCAAAAAACTTATCAATGATAAGCTACTTTACTTTCCCTGCACTTATTAAATCGACGCTTATATTAATTATCTATAAATTAAAAGTATAATATAGATATAATTACTTATCGAAGATATTCATCTACGCAATGAATACTACTTACTCATTTAAATCATCATTGTTAACATAAAAATAATAAAAAAATTTTAAAAATAAATCATAATAAATATCATCACAATCGAAGAAACAATCCCATTATCGGATTAATTTTAAATTATTCATTTGATAAGTAATTAATTTAACGAAAACTATAATTACCTCTTATTCTTATTCATAATATTATAGAATACTCTCCCACCTTAAAATTGTTCAAAATAAAATCAAAACAATCAATTTATGCTATGTTTCACCCCTCTTATTTCAATAAAAGAATTTTGCTTCTAATCTAACCTGAAGTTATAGGCAAAAACATCACTAAAAATATAGAAATCAGTCACAATCACCAAGTCTTGATGATAATTCATATTTCGTAAAATTTAGCCCAAAAAACTAAATTTGACATCAAAGAAAATATCACGTATCTATAAATACACGTTGTTTAAAACCAAATTAGAGACAGTAAAAATGACAACCTCAATCCTCCTACTAAGCCTACTACTACTCGCATCTAATGTGCGCGGTATGCTTATGGACGGAAGGTAAAAGAGTCACTGTCCAGAAACATAAAAACCCGCGCAAACCGCGGGTTTTTTTTATGCCTGTCGGTACCGCAGAAATATAACGATAAAATTAAGTATTAAAAGGAACGCGATATGAGCAACCAAGTTATTATCTTTGATACCACTTTACGTGACGGCGAGCAGGCATTACAGGCTAGTTTATCCGTTAAAGAAAAATTGCAGATAGCGTTTGCATTGGAGCGTCTCGGTGTCGATATCATAGAAGCAGGCTTTCCCGTTTCTTCCCCTGGTGATTTTGAATCCGTACAAACTATTGCACGAGAAATCAAAAACAGTCGTATTTGTGCATTAGCGCGCTGTGTTCAAAACGATATTGATGTTGCGGCAGAAGCGTTAAAAGTTGCAGAAGCTTTCAGAATTCACATATTTTTAGCCACGTCTAATTTACATGTTCAACAAAAATTAAAGAAAACCTTTGATGGTGTGATGGATATGGCTATTGACTCTATTAAACGGGCAAGACGCTATACTGATGATGTTGAGTTCTCCTGTGAAGATGCTGGCCGTACTGATATCGACAACTTATGTCGAATTGTTGAATCTGCAATAACAGCAGGAGCTACAACCATCAATATTCCCGATACTGTCGGCTATACCACTCCTTATCAATTCGGTGGGATCATCACCTCTTTATATGAAAGAGTTCCTAATATTGATAAAGCCATTATTTCTGTACATTGCCATGATGACTTGGGGATGTCAGTCGCTAACTCAATTACCGCTATCCAAGCGGGAGCTCGCCAAATTGAAGGTACGATTAATGGATTAGGTGAACGAGCAGGTAATACCGCATTAGAAGAAGTTATCATGGCTATCAAATTGCGTGAGCAAATGTTGGGCGTTCATACGAATATTAATCACAAAGAAATTTATCGCACTAGCCAGTTAGTTAGTCAATTATGTAATACCCCTATTCCAGCGAATAAAGCGATTGTCGGTAGCAATGCATTTTCTCATTCATCTGGCATTCACCAAGATGGCGTCCTGAAAAACCGAGAAACTTATGAAATCATGACTCCAGAATCAATTGGTTTTAAAACCGAGCAATTGAATTTAACCTCACGTTCTGGTCGTGCCGCAGTTAAACATCGAATGGAAGAGATGGATTACCGAGAAGGTAAAGATTTCAATTTGGATGACTTGTATAAAGCATTTTTACATTTAGCAGATAAAAAAGGCCAAGTCTTTGACTATGACTTAGAAGCATTAGCCTTTTTTACTCAGCAGAAAGATGATACCGACCATTTTGTAATGGATTATTTTAGTACTCAATCAGGCTCCAGTGTTGTTGCAACAGCAACAGTTAAAATGCGTTGCGGAGATGAAGAAAAATCAGAAGCAGCAACGGGTAATGGCCCTGTCGATGCGGTTTATCAAGCACTCAATAAAATTACTAACTACCCAATCAAATTGGTTTCTTACAAATTATCAGCAAAAGGCCAAGGCGAAAATGCATTGGGCCAAGTTGATATCGTCGTTGAATGCTTCAGTCGTCGCTTTCATGGTATGGGCCTGGCTACCGACATCGTCGAATCTTCAGCGAAAGCTATGGTTCATGTATTGAATAGCATCTGGCGCTCTGAACAAGTTGAAAAAGAAAAACAAAAAATAAATCAAAAAGAATCACAATCAAATACAAAGGAAGCTGTGTAACAATGTCTAAGAGCTATCATATTGCCGTATTACCTGGAGATGGTATTGGCCCAGAAGTTATGGCGCAAGCCCATAAAGTATTAGATGCCGTCCGCCAGCGCTTTGCACTATCTATTACGACTAAAGAGTATGACGTTGGTGGCATCGCTATCGATCGCCACGGCAAACCTCTACCAGAAGAAACCGTAACAGGCTGTGAAAATGCTGATGCTGTATTATTCGGTTCAGTCGGTGGCCCAAAATGGGAAAACTTACCACCAGACAGCCAACCTGAGCGAGGAGCGTTGCTGCCATTACGTAAGCATTTTAAACTGTTTAGTAATTTACGCCCTGCCCGACTGTATCAAGCTTTAGAGGCATTCTGCCCGCTGCGGGCAGATATCGCAGCCCAAGGTTTTGATATCCTTTGTGTGCGTGAGTTAACGGGAGGCATTTATTTTGGCCAACCGAAGGGGCGCAAAGGTGAAGGTCAAGAAGAATATGCTTTTGATACAGAAGTTTATCACCGTTATGAAATTGAACGTATTGCACGTATTGCCTTTGAATCAGCACGTAAACGTAATAATAGAGTGACATCTATTGATAAAGCGAACGTATTACAAAGCTCTGTTTTATGGCGTGAAGTCGTTAATCAAATTGCTAAAGAATATCCTGATGTTGAAGTTACTCATATGTATATCGATAACGCGGCAATGCAGATGATTAAAGCTCCATCTCAATTTGATGTCGTACTGTGCTCTAACTTATTTGGTGACATTATTTCTGATGAATGTGCCATGATCACGGGCTCTATGGGTATGTTACCTTCTGCTAGCTTGAATGAAGCGGGCTTTGGGTTGTATGAACCCGCAGGTGGTTCAGCTCCTGACATTGCTGGCAAAAATATTGCTAACCCAGTAGCACAAATTTTATCTGCTGCCATGTTGTTAAGATTCAGCCTAAATCAAAATGATGCAGCTGATGCGATCGAAAGAGCAGTTAACAAAGCGCTGGAAGATGGTCACCGCACAGCAGATTTAGCCGGTGGTGGTGCATCAGTCAGTACCAGTGAAATGGGTGATATTATCGCTCGTTATATTGCAGAAGAGGTATAACATGGCCAGAACTTTATATCAAAAATTATATGATGCTCACGTAGTACGTGAAATCGATAATGAGACGCCGCTTATCTATATCGACCGACATCTGGTTCATGAAGTGACATCACCGCAAGCATTTGATGGTTTAAGAACTAAAAATCGCCCACTGCACCAACCAAACAAAACATTCGCGACAATGGATCACAACGTCTCGACTCAAACAAAAGATATTAACGCTAGTGGTGATATGGCTCGCATTCAAATGCAAGAGCTAATAAAAAACTGCCAAGAATTTGGTGTGAGCTTATATGACCTCAACCACCCTTATCAAGGGATAGTACATGTAATGGGCCCAGAACAGGGCATTACGTTACCGGGTACAACTATCGTTTGTGGTGACTCACATACCGCAACCCACGGTGCGTTTGGTGCATTGGCATTCGGAATCGGAACTTCCGAAGTTGAACATGTCATGGCAACCCAAACATTGAAACAAGCCCGTGCTAAAACCATGAAAATTGAGGTTGTCGGTAAAGCGCCTGCAGGTATTACCGCGAAAGATATTGTATTAGCGATCATTGGTAAAACAGGTAGTGCTGGTGGTACTGGTTATATTGTTGAGTTCTGTGGTGAAGCCATTGAAAATCTTAGCATGGAAGGTCGTATGACCGTTTGTAATATGGCCATCGAACTGGGCGCTAAAGCGGGGATCATTGCTCCAGATGAAACCACTTTTTCCTATATGAAGGGACGCCAATTTGCCCCTAAAGACAAAGAATGGGATGAGGCAGTTGCGTATTGGAAAACATTGAACACAGATGCTGATGCTCAATTTGACAAAATTGTGACTCTGCAAGCCAGTGAAATTGCACCACAAGTAACTTGGGGTACTAACCCAGGTCAAGTCATTGCAATTAATGAACTTATTCCTGCCCCTGAATCTTTTAGTGATCCTGTTGAACGCGCTTCTGCTGAAAAAGCATTAGCGTATATGGGATTAAAATCTGGCATCAAGTTATCTGATGTGAAGATTGATAAAGTGTTTATTGGTTCTTGTACCAACTCTCGCATTGAAGATTTACGCGCAGCTGCGGCTATCGCTAAAGGTAAAAAAGTCGCATCAGGCGTACAAGCTATTGTCGTTCCAGGTTCAGGTCCTGTCAAAGCACAGGCCGAGCAAGAAGGCTTAGATCAAATTTTTATCGATGCAGGTTTTGAATGGCGTCTGCCTGGTTGCTCCATGTGCCTTGCTATGAATAACGATCGTTTAAATCCAGGTGAGCGTTGTGCATCCACCAGCAATCGTAATTTCGAAGGCCGTCAAGGTCGTGCTGGCCGCACTCACTTAGTTAGCCCTGCAATGGCTGCTGCCGCAGCTATCAATGGCCACTTTGCTGATGTACGCGATACTACTTTCGAAATTGATAGCCAACCTTAAAGGAGAAATGATAGTGGAAAAGTTAATTACCCATACTGGAATTGTTGCTCCTTTAGATGCTGCGAATGTTGATACTGATGCAATTATTCCAAAACAATTTTTGCAAAAAGTGACTCGTACAGGCTTTGGTCAACACTTGTTTAATGACTGGCGTTTTCTTGATGATGCAGGCCAACAACCTAACCCAGATTTTGTTTTGAATAAACCTGTGTTTAACGGTGCCAGTATTCTGCTGGCGCGTGAAAACTTTGGTTGTGGCTCATCAAGAGAGCATGCTCCATGGGCATTGACCGATTTTGGTATACAAGTGGTGATTGCACCTAGTTTTGCGGATATTTTTTACGGTAACTCATTCAACAATCAACTGTTACCCATTAAGTTGAGCGATGAAGAAGTCGATGAAATGTTTAGCTATGTGCAAAGCAATCAAGGTTGCCAGTTCACTGTGGACTTAGAAAGTCAAATCGTCAATGCCGGTGGAAAAACCTATCATTTTGAGATTGATAGCTTTCGCCGTCACTGCATGATGAATGGCCTCGACAGTATTGGCCTGACTCTACAGCATGCAGATCAAATCAAAGAATATGAGCAAAAAATTCCAAGCTTCCTGAATTAAGTTATCCTCTACGCCTGCTTTCGCAGGCGTATTTATATTTATTCCTTTCTATTTCTCTTTTTTCTAAAATGCGGAACACCTCAATCTTTCATTAATTCAATATCAATAATAACTTCCTCATTATTATCTTTGTGTATAATTAAATATAAGCTAAATAATTCCAGTTATTGCCAATTTGAAATACAGCGGAATTTTTTCTAAATAGTTCGAGTTGCAGCAAGGCGGCAAAATGAGGATATCTCGGGGAGCATGCATCAGTATATGGTCCTAGTAGCGAATGTAGCCAGCACAGCTACAACTTGAAACATGACGAAAAAAGGGCGAAAAAAAAGCCGGTAGGGTTACTATCGGCTGGTAGATACCATTACTCAATAATTTGGGGGAGTCAGTCTGCCAACTGACAGACCTAACGAGCTACTTACTGACACCTATTATCTATGGATATTAGAAAATAAAAATTGATGTGATCATTGCCGGAGTTCCTCTTTTATGTCCAGTTCTCGTTTACAAACACAATTCGTTCGTTTCTGGCAATATTTTCAGGGACAAGACAGTGAAACGACTCTGCAACACATTGCAGATACCTTGTTTTGCTCTCGCCGCCATGTTCGAACACTACTCAATAATATGCAAAATAAGGGATGGCTAAGTTGGCAGGCTGAAGCAGGCCGAGGGAAACGATCAGCCCTCCTTTTTCATGTGAATGGGTTAGAGTTACAGCAGGCACAAGCTGAGCATCTATTAAAAGAAGAGAGTATTGAAAAACTTGTCACATTAGTTGGTGACAAAGAAATAATTCGTCAGATGGTGTTATCTGAATTAGAGCGCAGTTATCGGCAAGGAAAAAGCCTTCTCCGTATTATCTATTATCGCCATTTCCCGAATTTATTCCCAGGTACTCCCCTGCGACGCTCTGAAATTCATTTAATGAGTCAAATATTTAATGGCTTAACACATATAAATGAGGAAAACGGGGAAGTCGAAAATGGTATAGCCCATCACTGGCAAGCTATTAGTGATACCCAATGGCGTTTTTATTTAAGGCCAGCTGTCTATTTTCATCATGGCAGAGAAATGTTAGTCGACGATATCATCTGTTCATTACTACGCTTAAAAAGTTGTTGGCCGCTATTTTCGCATATTAAATCCGTAACCGCTCCTCTTCCTTACGTTATTGATATCCAATTGAGTGAAGTTGATAAGCAACTCCCGTTATTACTCGGAAGCCCGCACGCCGCTATTATCCCTAAAGAATGGGAAACCATCGAAAACTTCAACAAGTTGCCAATTGGTACAGGTCCTTATCAGGTTGAGAAAAATTTACCGCAAAAACTTACTATCACTGCATTTGATCGTTATTTTGGCTACAGAGCATTCCTCGATGAAGTAACAATTTGGGTCGTTCCTGAACTTTCAGAGCAAATGGTCTGTACTACCTTAAAAATGGATAGTGATAGTAAACAAAATGATTCATTAGAAAGTCGCATGGAAGAAGGCTGCTATTTTTTATTAATGGATCAGCGATCAACATTATCTCAACGTAACGATGTCCGTAGATGGCTATGTAGTTTTTTAACCCCTATTAATTTATTAGCTCACTGTGAGCCATTCTATCAGCGGCATTGGGCACCCGCATATGGCCTACTATTACAATGGCACCATAGTAGGATGCTGACTCTATTACCAAAACCAACTGATCTAACAGAACTTACTGTCACATTTTATCATCAACATCACGAATTTTACGCGATCAGCCAAATCATGAAGCGCGTGCTAAAAACCCAAGGTATTGAATTAAATATCAAGATTGTTGATTACGATGATTGGTTTAATGGCACAGTGGATAGCGATATCTGGCTAGCAACGGCTAATTTCTTTAAGCCTCTCGAATTTTCTATTTTTTCAACCTTGTATGAAATGCCGCTACTACGGAAATGTTTAGGCACTTCGCTCTCTGAAGAAATAACGATGTGGCGCAATCAACAGCTTAATGTCGAGTCTTGGTGTGAAAGCCTTATAGACTCACAAATCTTTCACCCTATTTTCCATCATTGGCTTGAATTACAAGGCCAAAAAACCATGCGCGGCGCAAGGATGAATACTTTTGGTTGGTTTGACTTCAAATCTGCTTGGTTTAAACCTATTGAAGATAATATCCCTTAAATATTTTAAATTGCATGTAAGCCACATAACTTGATTGGCAGCGCGTGATTAACAGCAATATGGCTTAAACAATGACGGGTATGCACAGAAATAGACAAAGTTATAAACACCATAAGTGAACAATAAGGATGTTATTCACTTTTTCTGTGGATATCTATGTTAACAACCCCATGGTAGATAGGGGATATCCCCAATCCATTTCTTGTAGCAAAAAATAAAACTTAATTAATACCATTAAAAATCAATAAGATAATTAGAATAAGCATGTTTATACACTGCTTATCTTTTGGTCTTTATTAATTAAGACTTCAAGTGAACAAATATCAAACAATGTATGATTTATCCACAGGGAATGTACTTAACTTGCTCATTTTTTGTGAGCAATGTCAATAAACTCGATACGTCAAGCCTGTAAATACACACAGTAATCGAAGTTTTTCACAGTTATCCAAGAATCCTGTGGATAACCTGGTGTATGATCCTGTGATTATCATGGGATGAACTTGAATAACCCACTTTTTTCTGGTAATTTTTTTGAAAAAAAATCTATTATTTCTTGATATATCAATAAATTAATTAACTGTTATAAAAAATGATATACTTTCCAAATTCTGTCAATTATTTACGGTCACTTTTTAATCAAACCATGCAATTTATACCGCCTTTACCACCTGAAAATGAATCAGCTCTCATGGATAGAGCACAAGCACTTGCTGGATATACCCTCGGCGAGCTTGCTCAATATGCCGGATTACCTATCCCACCCGATCTTAAGCGAGATAAGGGTTGGGTTGGCATGCTGCTAGAGTATTTTTTAGGCGCAACCGCTGGCAGTAAACCTGAGCAAGATTTTGCTCATATTGGTGTTGAATTAAAAACGATCCCTATCGACCGATATGGAGTTCCCCTTGAAACAACGTTCGTCTCTGTTGCACCTTTGACGGGTAACAGTGGTTTAACGTGGGAAAATAGCCATGTATACCGTAAGCTTTCACGTGTCTTATGGTTTCCCATTGAAGGTGAACGTCAAATACCACTCGCTCAAAGGCGCGTTGCCAGCCCTTTACTTTGGAGCCCCTCTCCACTTGAAGCGCAATTATTACGTCAAGACTGGGAAGAATTGATAGATTTAATTGTGCTAGGAAAAGTTGAAACAATTACTGCTCGTCATGGGCAAGTGCTACAAATACGCCCCAAAGCGGCAAATAGCAAAGCGTTAACAGAAGGTATCGGTGAATTTGGACAACCCATAATGACATTGCCTAGGGGCTTTTACCTCAAAAAAGATTTCACTGCCCCACTTTTGGCTAGGCACTTTAAAATCGAATAGATATCTCTATAGAAGACTGCATAGATTAATAATCTTTGCTCGTTGTACTCATATCTTAAATATTTTAGACATATCCGGTCTATTTAATAGGGATTTAATAAAATTAACGTTCCATTTATAACCAAGTAAAAATATGAATATACCAAATTTCGTATTAATCGTTGATCGCTTGTTTGGCTGCTGCAATCGCACCTTCAACGGCTTTTTTCGCTTGAGGGCTATTTTTCCAATAACTTGATCCCGTCAACGCAGCACCAGAAACCAAGATTTCTTCATAGGATGCATTACTAAGTTGAATTAATGTTGAAAATCCCATTTGTTCTAAGCGACTAATCACCGTTGGCCCGACACCTTGTACAGCAAGTAAACATTGCTTATCTAATTCAGAAAATCCCATTATTACTCCTTACTAACACGAAAAATAACCTTTTTTAAGATTAACTTTTGCATTGTACCTAATTATTATTTTACTATTCTTTATGATAATTATTATTGAAATTATTGTTTCCGTTTTAGCCACCTTTCATGTTGATTGTGGCAAGATGTATTATTTAGACACCACAACTTAGGATTTAACTAGGAATTAACGATGCAAATCAATAAGCTCACCAACATTCGCCAATACTCATGTCGACTGCCAGATGGCCGTGATTTATGTTGGTATGAATCAGGTCCTAAGGCAGGTTTCCCTATTATTTTCTGTACCGGAGCAGGAATGAGCGGGACATTGGGATTTGGTATTGATTTGCTTGATAAGCTTAATATTAGACTTATAGTTCCAGAAAGGGCTGGGTTAGGTGGATCTTCACCCGATTTACATAAATCACTGCCGAACTTCGCTACAGATATTGACATATTATTAAAATCACAAAAAATTGAACAATACTCAGTAGTTGGGTTTTCTCAAGGTAGCGTTTTTGCAATGGCTCTAGCTTTTTATGGTGAACCTCGTGCGCTCTCTCTTGTCACGGGACAAGATCAATTTGATCATCCTGCCACTAAAGCATTACTGCGTTCTGATATTATCCGTATGCAGGAACAAGCAAGAAATACACCAGAAGCATTTTCTGATTGGCTACAGAAAAACGTCAGTGCCCCATGGTTGCTGGCATTCATTCTCCACTATAGTGCAGATGTAGATCAAGATGTTTACAACGACGAGTTTTTCTTACAAGCATATACTGATTGTATGGACCGGGCATTTACTCAAGGTAATCTTGGTTATGTTCAAGACTTGCTAATATCATTACAAGAATGGCCTTTCCAAGCCGAAGACATTAATTGCCCCGTCTCTTTATGGTATGGTGAAAAAGACGAGAGCACCGTCCATTCCCCCGATTTTGGTAAAATACTCGCGACACGCTTTCCAAATTGCCAACATTTTCTATTTGAAAATGAAGGCGGCTCGCTGTTGTGGACACAGTCTGAGCGTATATTAACTCATTTAAAATCCCTATAAATTCTCTACATTAATTTTTGACTGAATTTGTTTTATGGCAATAATTCAATTTCAGCCACAATAGGGAAATGACCTTAATAATCAAAAAAATATTGTTATTATAAGTGTAACCGTATGTCATTTTAACCAGCCGAGTTGGCTCCTTAATTGACACGATATTTTTTGAAAATATATACTTCGAGAGTAAACGCCACCTCTGATTTGGCAGGTTTTTATTATCATACTGTTATTTTAAATATTTCATTAGGATTAAAAACTAATATTAAAATCGGAACCCAAGGTAATAGCTTTATTGTTTTAAATATTAAAACATCAAATCTAATCAGCTCATTGTAAATGATAATAACCTAATGTTTCAAAGGGTTACTTATTATATAATATTCATCTAATTGCTGATTAGCTCCTGAAATATTAAATTTATTACTATGAACATCTATAACAGCTCTGACTACGGATTTTTTCTAATACAACCTGACTCATTTCAGCCACCATTAAAAATAAATATATTATTTAATAATAACCTTAGATAATAAAAATCATTTTAATATCCACGTTTATTTTCTTGGGTAATTTCTCAATTGCCTTGCTTTAAGACTAATTATCAAATAAAAGACATATTTGTTTTTAGGGGAAGTATGACAAGCTAGTTAATCATAAAATGATGCCTTAAACTTTATTAATTTATGTTTAAGGCACGCTTAAATAATAGAGATGTAAATACTTAATTTTTAATTATAAGATTAACGGTAAACAATACCGCCATCAGTGAGGATAGATTGTCCTGTAATATAATCTGAATCATCACTTGCTAGGAAAGCAACTAAACCAGCAACATCTTCCGGAGTTTGAGCTCGCCCTAACGCAATACCTTCGACATATTTTTTATAGGTTTCGCCTTTTGGTGTGCCTGTAATTTCGGAGAAACGCTCATCAATTTCTACCCACATATCCGTGCCGACAATACCTGGACAATATGAGTTTACTGTAATACCTGAACTTGCATACTCTTTAGCAGCAGCTTGAGTTATTCCACGCACTGCAAATTTAGTGGCGGAGTATACACCAAGCATTGCAAAGCCATCATGTCCTGCAATCGAAGAAGCATTAATAATTTTACCTTTGTGCTTACGTTCTTGGAATTTTTCACTCGCAGCTTGAATTCCCCACACGACACCATCAACGTTAATCTTGAAAATAAGATCCATATCTTCTTGGCGCACATCAGCGATTGGCTTAACTTGGGAAATTCCCGCGTTATTAATCATCACATCGAAGCCACCTAATTCTGCTTCAGCATGCGCAACAGCAGCAAAAACTTCCTCACGCTTACTTACATCAGCAGCAAATGTTGTTGCTTTACGACCTAGAGCTGCAATCTCTTTAGCCACATCTGCTAATTTTTCTTTCTTTAGATCAACCAGAGCAATATTGGCACCTTCTTTAGCCAAACGTAAGGCAATACCACGGCCAATGCCTTGTGCCGCACCTGTAACTAAAATGACTTTATTGTTCAGCGTCATGAGTTTTCTCCACAAATTAATCGGTAAAATGAATAACTCTAACCTGATAAACAACTTAACAAGATTAGTAGCAAGTTACAAAATAAGGATTTTAGACCAAAATTATTGAATTCATAATAGATATAGCTATGACTGATTAATAATCATTCGCATCTATGATAGGAACAACTTAAAAAGTGCAAAATGGTAAATTAATCTAAATAAAACCACACATTAAAGTGTCTAACAAAAAATGCTATTCTACATTTTTGTTTGAAAAATGAACTGTTTTTTTAAGTTATTAAGCCTAAATTAGGCTGCCGACGATGGCAGCCTAAAAATAACACAATTAACTACTTAGCTTCTTTTTTTAGATGCTTGTAAGTACAACATATCCAATGCAATAGAAGCCGCCGCTAATGCTGTAATATCTGACTGGTCATAAGCGGGTGAAACTTCAACTAAGTCCATACCAACAATATTTAATGGCTGCAAACCACGCAATAACTTCATTGCACGATCTGATGTTAACCCCCCCACTACAGGCGTACCCGTTCCTGGTGCAAATGCAGGGTCTAAACAATCAATATCAAAAGTCAGGTAAACAGGCATATCGCCAACGATCGATTTAATTTGCTCAATCATTTCGTCGATATTGCGGTCATTAACCTGCGCTGCATCAAGCACGGTAAAACCGTTATCTGTGTCATGTTCAGTACGAATACCAATTTGTACTGAGTGATTTGGATCGATCAGCCCTTCTTTTGGCGCATGATAAAACATGGTGCCATGATCATATTTACCACCATATTTATAGGTATCAGTATGCGCATCAAAATGGACTAACGCCATTTTACCAAAATGTTTTGCGTGGGCACGTAATAAAGGGAGAGTGACAAAATGATCTCCACCAAAAGTCAGACAACGCTTACCTGCTGACAACAGCTTTCCGATATGTGTTTCTAATTTATCACACATATCTTGCGCATCACCCAAGGTAAAGACTAAGTCACCACAGTCAGCCACATTTAAACGATCTGTCAGTTTGAAATTCCATGGCCAGCGTTGGCTTTCCCACGCTAAGTTTGTCGATATCTGACGGATAGCGGCAGGTCCATGACGACAGCCTGCTCGGCCTGAAGTTGCTATATCAAATGGCACACCAGTGATCACCCATTCAGCATCTGAATTATAAGGCTGAAAATTCAATGGGAAACGTAAAAAACCAAAGGCGTTAGAAACCAATGAGGTATCTTCTTGATTACCTAATGTACTATTAATCATCACTCTTCCTCTTCAAGTATTCGACGTTAACAAATACTTTATTGCTTTAATTCCACAGACTATTCAATAACGCCTGTGGATAGTTATTTTTTCTTAAGCGTTAATCACTCATCTTCAAGATAAGTATAGCCATAAAGACCATTTTCAAACTCTTCCACAAAATCTTTTTGGAGTTGTTCGCTTAGCCCAGTACCTTTAACTTGCTCAATAAAACTTTCTAACAATTCTTCTGGTACTAATTTTACGTATTGCAGCATGTCAGCGACTGAATCGCCCTCTTCACTTTGCAAATAACGAACATTACCTTGGCTGTCTACCCAAACATCAACGGCCGCAGTATCACCAAATAAGTTATGCATATTACCTAAAATTTCCTGATAAGCTCCGATCATAAAGAATCCAATCATCGGTGGATTTTCAGGATCATAAGCTGGCATCGGCATAGTGGTTTCAACACCATCACCATCGATATAATGATCAATGATGCCATCAGAATCGCAAGTGATGTCTAACAATACTGCTCGGCGATCGAGTGGTTTATCTAAACCTTCAATTGGTAGTACTGGGAATACTTGATCAATTCCCCATGCATCCGGCAATGATTGGAATAAAGAGAAATTCACATAAAACTTATCTGCCATGCGCTCTTGTAACTCATCAATAATTGGGCGATGAGCACGGTTACTAGGGTCTAGATCTTGCTGGATACGACGGCAAATATTCAAATAAAGCTCTTCTGCCCACGCACGCTGAGTGAGATCTAAAACCCCATGTGCATATTGTGTATGCGCTTCTTGTAAATCAAATTGACTGTCATGTAGCCATTCACGCAATGAACGGCTATTTCCCTGATGCCGCATCGATTCCCATGTTTCCCACAATGAAATTAGTGAGCGCGGTGCTTCTTCAGTTGGTGGCGTTGTTTTAGTAAATTCGTTTCGTTCTACCCCAATTACATTAGAGACTAAAACAGTATGATGGGCTGTTAGCGCACGACCTGATTCGGTGATCACCGTTGGGTGAGGTAAATCAAACTCCTCACAAGCATCACCGATTGCCCAGATCACATTGTTCGCATACTCGTTTAATCCGTAATTAACTGAACAATCTGACTGTGAGCGTGTACCTTCATAATCAACACCAAGGCCACCACCGACATCGAAGCATTCAATTTTTACACCGATGCGATGTAATTCAACATAAAAACGTGCAGCTTCACGTACACCCGTCGCGATATCACGGATATTCGCCATTTGCGAGCCAAGATGGAAATGAAGCAGCTGTAAACTTTCAAGGCGATCAGCATTACGTAAAATTTCGACTAACTGTAAAACCTGTGTTGCTGCTAGGCCGAATTTAGATTTTTCACCACCACTCGCCTGCCATTTACCAGAACCTTGTGAAGCAAGACGAGCACGCACACCTAAACGTGGTGTTACATTTAAGCTTTCTGCTTCTTTGAGTACCATCTCAATTTCAGACATCTTTTCGATCACAAGATAAACCTTGTGACCGAGTTTCTCGCCGATAAGCGCTAAACGAATATATTCACGGTCTTTGTAGCCATTACAGACAATCACTGTACGAGTACGGCCTGCGTTCGCAAGTACTGCCATCAATTCGGCTTTTGAACCTGCCTCTAATCCTAGAGGTTCTCCTGAATTGATTAATGACTCAATAACTCGACGTTGCTGGTTAACCTTGATGGGATAAACCAGAAAATAGTCACCTGTATAACCATAAGATTCACGAGCACGTCTAAATGCAGCATTAATAGAGCGCAGTCGATGTTGTAAAATTTGAGGAAAGCAGAACAATGCCGGTAAACGCAAACGCTCCTGCTCTTCTTTGACTTGATTGACAAGTGAGGCTAAATCGATAGACGTGTCAGGATTATCAGGATTAGGGCAAACACAGACATTTCCGCGTTCATTCACCTGATAGTAACCACCACCCCAATACGCAACGTTGTAAGTCTGGCGCATTTTGCGAGCGATATTATCATTCATAACAAACTCCTAGTATGGAGGGGTGAGTGACGCTTTTTCCGACCAGTCAGAAACCAATGATAAGACGTGGTACTGCTGGGCAGTCATGTGGGGAAAACAGCTATTACTCAGATTAATTAAAGTGCTTAGAACATCTAAACGGTGACAAGTACGGCCTTTAGGCAGAAGGTTTACCTATTGATAGCCAAGGGCATACTAGAGATGTGACGGTAACTTCGAGAAAAGTTAAACAAAGGCAGGAAAGTAAAAGCCAATGACACGCGACAGTGCACATGCAACTGTTGGTTACTGTTATTCAGTAGATGATGGATCATCGCCCATTAACCCCAAATATAACTGTTTAATCTATATCAATTTTCACATAAGCATATGGTTAATAAAATTCAGTTAAAAACTATTTTTTACTGAATTATTAGTCGCTTATTAAACGTTGAATAAGATAAACATTCCTGATAGATAGTAGACTCATTTATATGGCTACTGGTGTATAACGGAGTATGTATAACTGACCGTTACGGGCGCAGTTTATACATCTATTAAGCAGAAATTGCAAAACGTTATTGCCGTAATAGAAATAAAATTCATTAATCAGCTATTTTTGAGTTTTAATCTAATCTTCAGCCAGGAGTAAAAACAGGTAGAACTTTTTAGGTTAAAATATTAAGATAGCCATCTAGATGTTAAAACATCCAATTCTAATCTTCGAATCCTTAAGGTATTAATCTCATGGCTACACATCTCTTTACTTCTGAGTCTGTATCGGAAGGGCATCCAGATAAAATTGCCGATCAAATCTCTGATGCGGTTCTTGATGCAATTCTAGAGCAAGATCCAAAAGCTCGCGTTGCCTGCGAAACCTATGTCAAAACAGGTATGGTGATTGTAGGGGGTGAAATCACCACCAGTGCTTGGGTTGATATTGAAGATATTACACGTAAAACGGTTCGTGAAATTGGTTACACTAGTTCAGAGATGGGCTTTGATGCGAATTCATGTGCGGTGTTGAGTGCAATTGGCAAACAATCACCCGATATCAATCAAGGTGTAGACCGCTCAAATCCGTTAGAACAAGGAGCGGGCGACCAAGGTATTATGTTTGGTTATGCAACAAATGAAACCGATGTTTTAATGCCCGCACCTATTACCTATGCGCACCGTTTAGTACAACGCCAAGCAGAAGTTCGTAAAAATGGTTCATTACCATGGTTGCGCCCAGATGCAAAAAGCCAAGTCACTTTTCAATACGATAATAACAACATTGTCGGCATTGATGCTGTTGTGTTATCGACTCAGCACGCTGAAGATGTCACACAAAAAGAACTGCATGAAGCTGTGATGGAAGAAATAATTAAACCTGTTCTTCCTGCTGAATGGTTAGCACCGACAACAAAATATTTCATTAACCCTACGGGTCGTTTTGTCATTGGTGGACCAATGGGCGATTGTGGTTTAACTGGACGTAAAATCATTGTTGATACCTATGGTGGAATGGCTCGTCACGGTGGCGGCGCATTCTCAGGTAAAGATCCTTCTAAGGTTGACCGTTCAGCCGCTTATGCTGCTCGTTATGTCGCTAAAAATATTGTTGCAGCGGGCCTTGCTGATCGTTGTGAAATTCAAGTGTCATATGCGATTGGTGTCGCTGAACCGACATCAATTATGGTGGAAACATTTGGCACAGGTAAAATTCCAGAAGCACAATTAGTCTTATTAGTACGTGAGTTCTTTGATTTACGTCCATACGGCCTAATTCAAATGCTAGATTTATTGCACCCTTTTTATCAAAAAACGGCATCATATGGTCACTTTGGCCGCTCTCAGTTCCCATGGGAAAAAACAGACAAAGCAGCGATTTTGCGCGATGCAGCTGGCTTAAAATAAACACTTTTAGTTTTCTTTAATCTATTTCGATAAACCCCACTCAGTTGGGGTTTATTTTTTATTATCACATCTATCTGGATGCTTATTAGCCTTCAAATTCTCTGCCATTTTTCGGGCGATTCTTGTTGTTTACTGAGTTACTCCTGTCATTATTACGGCGAAAAAATTAACTTAACACAAATAACCTTTAATACGTAAAATATGGAGTTTCAATGAAAATGGTATTGACCAGAAATAAATTTAGCCTACTCGGTATATTTATTGGTGCTTTAAGCATTATGGCTTTATTTATCAGCCAAAGTTTAGAAAGAGAGTATCAACAGACAAAACCTAAACTTGAACAAGTTGTGCATAATAAAATCAGTGCGCTAAAAAAAGCCACAATTGATGCAATTAAAGGAAAGTCCTATGTCGCCCCCGCTGAAAATGAAGAACTAGATACCTTGCATGACAAAATTGAGCAATCTAAGCTTGCGAGCCTAATTTTAGGTGTCTGTGCTATTGTTGCCGCTGGAATTGCCTTTATTCGAAGAGAACAAAAATATGCAAGTCGTATTGCTCTATTGATGGGAGGGAGTGTCATCATTGTTGAACTTTTACTTGGCGCGATGCTCGGTATTGCCTCTATTATTGGTGCACTCCTTTTTTTATGGGTGATTGCTAGTTTTATTGGAGGTATTGATATTTGTTAATCCCTTTACGAAAAAATTTCCTATTCACTGAATATCATATTTAAGACCATTATGCCCATTCTTATGGCTCTACACTATTTTATTCCTACAATCTATTTTGCTATCCATACAGTTAGAACTTACTAAAATTCTTATTGGTGATTTATTTTATTTGTTTTTGCTATTTTAGGTGCGATTGTCTATGCAGATTTTTTATTAGCGAATAAGCATATACAAGAAGTAATTCAACTGATTGACAAAGTGATTAAATAGTATTCATTATTACCTAAATAAGTAAAAGCCTATAATAGGAAATGGTATCAACTTGCTGTGAAGTTAAAAAAAACAAATCACTTGAATGAACAATACACTCTATTGGTGACGTACTATATACCTTGAATTATTATAGATATAAAGGGGCATCTCCCCTTTTTAAAAAAAACATATTATTATTTATTAGAAAGGCTATTACCTAGGATCGAATTCATTTCATTAAGGATGTCACCATTATCTGCATCCATTTCCCACGCAAATAGTCCACCAAGTTTATGCTCTAAAACATGTTTACCTTTAGCTTGTACTGAACGTTCATCATCATATGAGATCAAATCATCGGTTTTTGCATTAAAAACGTAGGGAGCTTCAGCAGTCTTATCATAACTATATACCCAGTCTCCACTCATATAACTATCTTTGATTTGCTTATAATCAACAACACCCGGTTCCCAAGTTCCTTTTACAGGACCAGTCGCTTGACCGGTGAAAGGAATATTATTGATATATCCATTTACCCCAGTCCATCCTCGACCATACATCGCAACGCCCATCACAATTTTGTTTGGTTTAACCCCTTGAGCTAATAAGGCGTTGACACCATTGACTGCTGTATAGGCGGTATCTGGCTTCCAACTTGGGGCATGTAATCCTGCTTGATGACCTAAATTGTTAAGATCAAACACACCATAAAAGTCATAGTTCATTAAGAAAATATGATCCAATGAATTCTGAGCGATACCATAATTAACTTTATCAATCTTAGTCTTAGCGGCACTGATTGCTGAGGTCAGCTGATATTTTCGCCCTGTCTTCACTTCCAGATCATCTAACATAGTACGCAGCTCTTTCATAAGAAGAACATACGTTTCCCCATCTTTATCACTACCTAACTGGCTGTTTGCACCTAAGCCGCCGGGAAATTCCCAATCAATATCTACACCATCAAAAAATTTCCATGTTTGTAGAAACTCTTTTACGGAACCGATAAAGCGATCACGTTTGACCTTATCCCCCATAAAGTGAAATGGATCTGAAAGCGTCCACCCACCAACTGAAGGTAATATTTTTAGATTTGGATATGCTTGTTTCAATGCCATTAACTGCCCGAAATTACCTTTATACGGCTCATCCCAGGCTGTTAGGCCTTTTTTGTCTCATCTGAAGTGCCCCCCATGGGTCATGTATACTCACTTTAAAATCTTCTCGGTCAGCACATGACCTTTGTAATGACTGAAAACTATTTTCGATTTGTTTTAAGCTATCGTTAATACCATGTCCGCCACATATAGGAATAAAACCATAAAGAATATGTGTTAAATTTTGTGCTGGTATTTTATCCACTGGAAATTTTCGCCCATAAACTCACCATTCAACAAAATAGCCCGCAACAACCTTTCCAGAATCTTGATTGAAAGCTTTATTACCTTGCAACAATGGCTCTTTCAGAGGCGTTAGGTGGCTACCATCAGTATCAGCAACAATAATTTCGATTGCATCACTTACTGTACATCCTTCCTCATTACACAGAGCAACCTGCATTTGATATTTGCCCCCATTATAAACTTTAAAATTAGCAGAGCCAGATGCACTGGTAGAAGCGGCACTCCACACTTCTTTTCCATCTAATAAAACTTTTGCCGTTTTCCCATAGTCACCACTCCATAAAGACCACGAAACTTTAACATCTGCGGCATCTTTGACAGTGACGAGAGCGTTATATGCCGTCGCATTTTGATTAACCTCAATGATCGCAAATTTAGTATTTCCCCATGATAATGTTGGTTTACTCGGCAACGCTGCATAGGAAAGAGAGCAAACAAGATTGCTCGTGATTAATGCTAACAGTAATTTATTTATTTTACGCATAGATAAATCCTTTATTTAAGGCGATACATCGGCTAACTTCAGCCTTATATCCAACATGTTTAATATATTGTTGTATTAAAAACAGTGTATAAATACATAATTTAATTATGTCATTTTATGACTATTTACAAGTAGTTGTTGATGCTTGTTTTTTGGTAGAAAAAACAATCTAATGAATAATGATATAAAAAGATATTATTAATAATCACTCCGTATTCATGTTAAATTAATTTAGAATAAAAAAATCACTCAGTGAATTCTTAAATCACACCGGCAAACAATACTATTACCAAAAAAAATATTATATTTATGATTATTCCAAAGGGTTTTAATAAAATTTATCATTACAAATATATTTAAAGCGCATTCAAATAAATTACCATTAAATTAGACATATTTAAATTAAAAGATATAACTATGTCAGATGAAAATAATTTAAAGCTAGCATGTACAAAACAATAATGATAAGTATGTAACAAAAAAGTTCCAAATATAAAATAAGGGACTCACTATATAATTGTTATTTTTTTACTATCTGAAAAATAGACATACCTGCTATCATCGCTAATGTAAACAGGACCCCTTGTGTAATACCCATTCCAGTTAATAATAAGGCAGGTCCTGGGCAAATACCTGCTAATCCCCAACCAATACCAAATAATATACTGCCGATAATTAATGGTTGATCAATCTTTTGATTTATCGGTATCTGCATACGGCAATTTAATACACTAACTTGGTGTTTTTTTATCAATTTAAAAGCAATTGCACTTACTCCCATGGCCATTGCCATGGTTATCAATAAAGATGGATCCCAACGCCCTGTAATATCTAAAAAACCGAGGATTTTGCTGGGATTACTCATACCTGCCAATATCAATCCTATACCGAATAATAAACCTGAGATTAATGCAGTAATTATAGGCATAGTGTTTATCCTCTCAGTTCTAATAAATTAGCAACTGCAACAGTGATAAAAGCCATTATCATAAAAGTCATTACTGCGACTATAGAACGACGAGACAACCTTGCCATGCCACAAATACCATGTCCACTAGTACAACCGCTACCTAATCGTGTACCAAAGCCAACCAGCAGACCTGCAATAATAATGATAGGAGTACTTGCTGTAATAGTAACTTCCGGTGCATAAATAAAGAGAGTAAATAAAGTAGGAGTGATCATAATACCGAGAATAAATGCGATTTTCCATGCTGTATCACCAGCGATGGGCTTTAATATCCCCCCTAGAATGCCGCTAATACCTGCAATTCGCCCATTAAAAATCAATAGTACTGAAACAGCTATACCAATCAATAGCCCACCAGCAGCCGCAGACCAAGACGTAAAATTCATCCAATCAATAGACATATTATTTTTCCTGTACAGGGCAGTAAAGTTGATACAGTGTATTTAACAATGTAAGTAACTTTTCATCGCCAATTGCATAATAGATACGTTTCCCTTCACGACGCGTAATGACTAATTCTTCATTACGCAACACTGTTAACTGCTGAGATAATGTCGGTTGCTGTATGCCCAGTGAAGTTTCTAATTCACTAACGCAAGCCTCACCTTGAGTGAGCTGGCATAGCAAAAGAAGCCGATCTGGATTACCGAGCGTTTTTAATAATGAAGACGTTTGTATTGAGGCATGTTTCATCGCCGAGAGTAATTCAGATGGAGGATTATTTATCATGGCGTTATTCCATATATACTTGTTATGCTTTGAGTTGCTTAAGTTACACTGGCGATAAAGTTTACTTATACTCTCCCAGCGACCTTAGCTCCGCACCTATAAGAAATTCGAATTATTTTAGGTATAGGTAAATTATCAAAAAAAATAATATATTATTTTATATAATGAGTGTCAATAAACGCTTGTTTCATAGACCTCGCATATATTATGCTTGGCAACATGAAAACAATCCGAGTCCCTATTCATCTCCAACAAAAAGCGATGCGCACACTGCGTGAAAAGCTTGCATTGGCTCAACAAAAACTAGAACAAACCTTTTCGGAACCTACGCTAAACTATAAACAGCGGGGAACCACTGCTGGCAGTGCTTACTTAAAAGAGTGGGAAATTCGCTTAAATGCAGTGTTACTAATTGAAAACGGTGACTGTTTTATTGATGAGGTTGTCCCCCATGAACTTGCTCACTTATTGGTCTACCGAGTCTTTGGTCGTCAAGGCATTGCGCCGCATGGCAACGAATGGAAATGGATGATGGAATCTATTTTAGAGGTTCCGGCAAGCCGAACGCATCGCTTTGAGATCAATTCTGTTAAAAGTCGCACCTTTAGCTATCACTGTGCTTGCCCATCATCACATGAGTTAACGATCAGAAGGCATAATAAGGTGGTTAGAGGAGAGAATCAGTATTTGTGTCAACGATGTGGAGAAATATTGAAATGGAACTCATTAGTCGCGGCAGAAACTGAATAATTCTGCCGCATCAACTCGATGGCGTGTCTTTAGGCGAACTCCGACATCACCAATTTGGCAATTTCAAAGTAAATAATCAGACCGGTTCCATCGATAAAGGTTGCAATAAAAGGCGCTGAAACAACTGCAGGATCAACTTTCAATTTTTGCAATACCATCGGAATGATAGAAGAAACAATAGCACTCCACACAGTAATTGCGACAATCGTTAGGCTGACAACGATTGTCACTTCAGTTCCCACACCGAGTATCCAAGCTCTAATCAAAGCCGCGCCACCAATTGTCACTGCGACTAAAAATGAGGTTGATACTTCTTTTTTCAGTACAGCGCCTAAATTACGTAAGCTAACCTCACCTAGCGCCATTGCCCTGACGAGGGTTGATGTAATTTGCGTCCCACTATTTCCTCCCGTTCCGATAAGTAACGGAATAAAGAAAGCAAGTGCAATCGCGGCTTCCAACTGTTCTTCAAAGGCTTTTAATACTGTCCCTGTATAAGCTTCTGCCACAAATAACATTAGTAGCCATACAACACGCTTGCGCCATAATGTTACGGGGCTAGTGGCTAAATAAGGTTCATCAAGTGGTGTCGTTGCCCCTTGAAGCTGTGCATCTAACGTATTCTCATCTTCAATAAGTTCTGCAATATCTTGTGGGCGTAACACGCCCATCAATTTACCAAATTGCACGACAGGTATCATATCTAAGCCACTATGATTAATCAGATCATAAACATCATGACGTGATTGTTCAGGCGCAACAGAAAAAAAGTTGTGTCGCATAATATCTGATACAAGCAAGCCTTCTTTAGCCGCTAGCAGTGATTTAACAGACAGAATTCCATTTAAATAATTATCCTGATCAACAACAAATAAATAAGTTGGGATCTGCTCACCTTCTAAGTGTTCGATCAAACTTTTTTTCACACAATCAACTGAGTCTGCAATAGAGACAGGCAAATAAGATTGACTCATATAAGCGCCGACTGTTGCGTCATCAGTTTTTGGTTGTTGAGTGTTGTTGTTTTTTAGGCGTGCGCCTTTCATTGCTGACTGAGCAATTGCTACCGTGCCAGCTTTATTCTGGGAAGTGAATGTCATTTTTTAGACCCTAGTTACTGTTGTTTACTCAAACAGTACTCACATAGGGGCGAAACCAGATGAGAGAATGCGATGGCTATCTCTTCGTCTCGGTTTTAGCACTATACAACGTATCCTGTTAGATAACAGAAAGTTACATGGAGATATACCTTCGTTCGATATATCCTGTCCTAATCTTGGGCGTCTCTCGACGTCGTCAGATCAGCAACCTGTGTTTGTATAGGAGCCTCGCCTAACGAGATACTGCACTTTTGATGCGACGCGAATTATAACCATTGAATGATTAATTACCACCCCAAAGGTAAGGATAATGACACATGGAAACTATCTTGTTTAGCATTTGTTTAAGTTAGTGTATGACAATAATTCTTACTGTAACCAAATGTAACTTAACGTGTTTACTTATTCCTCTAATTTCAATAACTTATTGCAGTTAAACGAATTGTGCTCTGTCCGCCATTCTTTTAACTGCATTGTAGGTAACAAACAAAGATATCTATGGGCACTTCTGATAACTGAGAATAGTTAGCTCCCATACAAATTATTTATATAAATAATATTATTGAATATGATTTTAATTTATTTAATGCACCTGAATAATATCAACAACTTATATATAAATACTCAAAAAGAAAATAAGATTTTATTTTTTCAATTATTAACAATACGATATAAATAAATTAAAATAATAGGACAGACCTTATCATCAATTATTTAAAAAAATAAAAATTATTAACGTAAAAATTAAAGATTTATAATTAAGATACATTTAATATGTTAACCTTCATTGGGAATCACAGTTAAACTAATATAAAGAGTGAATATTGATTATGGATAAAACTATTGTCACACTGCTGACAAATCTAACATTTCGAATCAATGATGAGGTGAAAGTTGCGGCAATTTTAGCATTAGGCGATTATAAAGCGACAATTGAATATCAAGATGCGATCATTCGCATCATTAATCTTTGTGAGGATCTAAATAAAGAGATTGCAGTCTCAGCAATAAATACATTACGAAAACTATCTATTCATTTTATTCCAAATTGAATTTATTAAGTCACTAAGATGAATATCTTAAATTAAAAATAATGAATACGCCTATTTCATTAATGATAATTGAGATTTCATTTTCCTATTTATTTAGAAAAATCATGACAGGAGATTATCTCATTAGCTATTAATTATAATAAAATATCCTTATGATACTACAAGTTGCATAGTTGTTGGCTTCGATCAACAATCCGGATTTCATAGTTCATCTATGCTCAACGAATAGCGTCACTTGTCGCCTATATGCAACTTGAGTTATTAGGAGTATATGTTACCTAGGTTAATAAATACAAATTTAGTGATATTTTATGCTATTTCAACATTACCTTGTAATTGACAACTACAAGCTAATACATACCCAGCGGCTATATCTTCTGCTGTTAGTGTCATTGTACTCGTTGTCGTATAATTACCTGATAATACCTTCGTTTTACAACTACCACAAACACCCGCACGGCATGCTGCAACTACTTGCTGTTTATTTTGCTCTAATGCGGATAACAACGATGTACCAACAGGAACTTTAAAATTGGCTAAACGATGATGAATTTTTAAAGTTAGTTCGTCTTCACTTTCAATGACCTCAGTCTCTAATGAAAAACGTTCCATAAAAAAATGTTCTTTAGGAACACCCAGATCTGCAACAAATTGCTGCGCATTTTTCATGTAAGGAACAGGACCACACGCCATGACAACTCTTGAACTAATATCGGGTACTAAAGTCATGAGTTTTTCTTGTGTTAAGCGCCCCTCAGTTACCTCGCCATTATCGGGCATTTCAGCCATGATACAAAGCTGTAACCTTTGAGCATATAACTTCGTTAGTTGCTTCCATTCTTGTGCAAAGATCACCTGCTGCTCATCACGAACATTAAGTATGATTTTTACATTAGCCCGCGGCCGATTTGCTATCAACCAACGTACCATCGATATAATTGGCGTTACTCCGCAGCCTGCTGCTAGCATCAAATATTGATCACTATTAAGTTTCGCACACGTAAATTCACCTTGAGCATCAGAAAACCATAGGTAATCACCCGGTTTCACTGTACTTGTCAGCCAACATGAACCTGTACCTTGATCTATTCGTCTTACCGTAATGGTGATAAAGCGGCTTTCCCCCGGTGTAGAAGAGAGTGTATAAGCTCGCATAACTTCATCACTATTTTTAATGCTAACCAGTGCGTATTGCCCTGGCGAATAAGCATAAAAATCATGATTAATTAAATTAATGGTCCAAACATCCGATGTTTCTTGAACAATAGAATGTATCTGCATTCTATTGGTACATAAATTACTTGGCATTGTCATCGTATCACTCCGATTGGGGGAGTTCCCTCCCCTTATACTTAATATTAAGCTGATAGAATGTCAGCCAAATCCTGTTCAACCGTGGTAATGCTCCGCATACCAAATTTTTCACTCAGCACATTCATGAGATTATCTGTTAAAAATCCTGGTGCTGTCGGGCCGGTATAGATGTTTTTAACGCCAAGTGCTAGCAGCGTCAGTAGAATAACAATCGCCTTTTGTTCAAACCAAGATAGGATCAAACTCAGTGGTAAATCATTCACACCACAACCTAATTTTTCGGCCAGATTCACTGCCAGCATAATTGCAGAGTAAGCGTCATTACACTGACCAACATCCAACAAGCGAGGTAAGCCTTCTAATGTACCGAAGTCTAATTTGTTGAACCGATATTTACCGCATGCTAATGTCATGATTAAGCAATCTTTAGGAACACTTCGAGCAAAATCAGTGTAATAACTGCGTTCACCACGACTACCATCACAACCGCCCACTAAAAATACATGACGTAATTTTTTCTGTGCAACTAAATCGATAACGGTATCAGCAGCACCTAATAGCGTTTGACGACCAAAACCAACCGTTATTTTGTGCTCAATTTCAGTATATGGAAAACCATTCATTGATAGTGCTTGGCTAATCATGTCAGAGAAATCATCACCAACTAGGTGTTTAGCGCCCGGCCAACCGACAATGCTGCGAGTCCAAATACGGTCTTTATACTGGCCAACATCTGGGTCAATAATACAGTTTGATGTCATTAATACTGGACCTGGAAACTTGGCAAATTCTGTTTGTTGATTTTGCCATCCACTCCCATAGTTCCCCACTAAATGAGCATATTTTTTCAGTTCAGGATAACCATGAGCAGGCAACATTTCCCCATGCGTATAAATATTAATCCCTGTCCCCTCAGTTTGCTCCAATAGCATTTTCAAGTCTTTCAAATCATGGCCTGAAATCAAAATGCATTTACCTGCGGTAGGACGAACGTTTACTTCTGTTGGCACTGGATGGCCGAATTCACCTGTTTCGCCCGTATCTAGGATTTCCATGACTTTAAAGTTCATCATGCCGATAGCCATTGCATTATCAAGTAACTCATTCATATCCGTAGGTAGAGTCCCTAACCACGCCATGATTTTATGATATTGCTCATAGATAGCATTATCGTACTGACCTAGTACATAAGCATGCTCCATGTATGCTGCTGCACCTTTTAAGCCATACAGACAAAGCATACGTAAACCATGGATATCTTCACCAATAAGTGCTTTATCAATATCAAGCGCAAACTCTTCTGATTGTTTTTGTAAAATCTCAATATCATTTCCATTGAGTTGAAGATGGATTAGCGGGTGGTTAAATACAATCGCACCGTCGATCGCTTGACACTGTTTGATCAATTTGTCACGCAGGTAAATTGCTTCACGCGCATAGCCGATGATCCGCTCTGAATCGAAGTTAACGTTGGTTAATGTTGAGAAAAAAGCACGTGGAGCAAAGCTATCGATATCATGATCAATAATACCTAACTCACGAGCAATGACTGCACTTGCGGATAAGCTTTGAAGCACAGCAACTAGCAAGTCTTGAAGATCTGAGGTCTCTGCTGTTTTACCGCACATACCCTGCGTGTATGCACAGCCATTACCAGCTGGAGTTCTAATTGTTTGTTCACATTGCACACAGTACATGTTAATCACCTTATAAGTTGCATTTAGAATACAATATTAAGATTAAACCTTTCTCGGCAATAAGAAAGGTTGATTTAATGATTATCTGACTGTTTATTGATCTATCTTAATATTTGATAAAAATGATAATTATTATCATCAAAATAACTTATGCATGATTACCTGTTTTCTATAGTTGTATAACATTTGATAGATTTAAATCTTATTACTTTCAATCTATCAAATCGAATTTTTGATCATTAATTATTTCACAAAATAAACCCTAGGTTTAATTTTCTAATAAATAATAATTGCTTTATTTATTTTTATTTTTCACTTTTTAATAAAATAAATTCAATTTTTACGTCATAAGTCAATGATTAAAAAATGCTAAAATTTAACTTTAAATACATTTTTTCTTACATGAAATAGCTAATAATAAATTTATGATACGATTTGCCATATCTTTTGTTATGCTAGCAATACAATTATCTGCCATTTATCACTAATGGAGTGTCATAAAAAGATGTCCGTACAAAATCCCATTAGCCAATCCGCCATGAAATACCGTTTCGGGATTCTCAGACGATTAAAAGAGTCCGATAAAACACCACTAGTGATCCTAGCTCTCGCTGCTGTTATTGGTGCATTTGTTGGGCTTATTGGCACCCTTTTTGAATTGGCTACAACATGGGTTATTAACTATCGCAGTAGTTCTGTTACTGAGTTGGTCACCGATAAATGGCTAATTATCCCTATAATGTTTGTTATATCTGCAATCCTAGCAATGTTTGGCTACTATCTGGTTAAAAAAATATCACCTGAATCAGGTGGGTCAGGGATCCCTGAGATTGAAGGTGCTTTACAAGATTTACGCCCCGTTCGTTGGTGGCGGGTCATACCCGTCAAATTTTTAGGTGGATTAGGCGCTCTGGGTTCAGGAATGGTATTGGGCCGTGAGGGACCTACCGTACAACTTGGTGCTAATATCAGTCAGATGTTTTACGATATTTTTCGTATTAAAAATAATGAATCACGCCATACACTTTTAGCTACGGGCGCTGCTGCAGGCTTATCAACCGCATTTAATGCCCCACTCGCTGGTATTTTATTTGTTATCGAAGAGATGCGTCCGCAGTTTAAATACAGCCTTGTATCAATCAAAGCGGTATTTATTGGCGCAATTACCGCTACTATTGTATACAGAATGATTAGTGGCGAAGCTGCTATATTAAATATCGGGCAATTTTCATCTGCACCAATGAACACACTTTGGCTATATTTAATTTTAGGAATGCTCTTTGGTGTCATTGGAATTTGTTTTAATAACTTTTTACTCTACCTACAAACTAAATTCCTCGCATTCTATCAAGGTAAAGTTTCACGATTCGTATTAATGGGTGGATTAATTGGCGGTTGCTGTGGGGCAATCGGTGTTTATACACCCGAAATTGTTGGCGGTGGTTTTTCGGTTATTCACCAAATGATGGCAGGGAGTTTTGCGGTCACGGCTTTATTGATATTTTTTGCTTTACGCTTCTTAACATCAACTATCAGCTTTAGTTCCGGTGCACCGGGTGGCATTTTTTCCCCTTTACTCGCATTGGGAACACTTTTTGGTGGGATCTACGGCTATTGTGTATTAGAAATATTTCCCGATTATCAGATTGAAATAGGCACTTTTGCTATTGCCGGTATGGGGGCATTATTTGCAGCAACCGTCAGAGCACCGTTAACAGGACTAGTACTTGTGCTTGAAATGACCAGTAATTATCAGCTTATTCTACCGATGTTAATTACCTGTTTAGGCGCCACAATGATTGCTCAATTACTCGGTGGTAGGCCGCTGTACTCCGTTCTGTTAGAAAGAATTTTGCAAAGAAGCGCGCAAGAAAAATCAGCAAAAGCTGAGAAATAATATATCAAAATGGCGGGTTGCTAACGCTTCCCGCTGAATTTATCTCATCACAAAAATTATTTCTTTTTGGCAATCAAAGTCGTAAAATTAAGTTTAATGCGGTTTCCTTGTGCATCTGTTCTATGAAGGTGACCTGGATTTTCATTATATTTGAGGATCTCCCAATCTTTATAATACGTTTGTAGCTCCTCTTCTTTGAGGAAGCATTTGAATGGGATCAAATCTAACGGCGCATCAGGTGTTTCAACAGGACATACAATTAGGTTAATACCGCCTGCTAGAGTATGTTTTTGCATATCAGCTACGATTTCTGCGATATTCTCACGCTGTAAAAACATTAATACGACTGTTGAGATAATAAGATCGTATTCACCTGTAATTTTATGACTATTAATATCATAGACAGCGGTCTTGATATTATCGATACTAGCTTGTTTCTTAACTGTTTCGATAGCTTGAATATGTTGGGCATTAATATCCACCGCCGTCACATCATAACCTTTTAACGCCAGATAAAAGCTATTACGTCCTCGACCAGAACCAAGATCTAGTACTTTGCAGGGTTGAGATAAATTATTTTCACTTAAATATCTAACTTCAGAATGTGGAATAGTGAGTCCATGTTCTTTATAGAATTTGATATCAGGATGACATAAAAAAGAGAGTTGGCATTGCATATCATCGCTACAAGCAGAAATTCTGTGCCATACTTGCGGCTCAATGAGTGGTGGTTGGTTATTAACATCAAATGTAAAGTGTCGCTCATTACCATCATCCGCAAAAATAACAAAGTCGATAGATCCCTTTAATACATGAAGTAGTGCATAAGTATCTTCTTTCGTGTTATGGCGCTCTTGAAACGTTAAAGGAAGCGAAGCCTTGTCCCATACTGGCATGGTTTTATAACAAACTAACTCACTCATATCATCACCATTAAGTTGCATTTTAAATACATCTTAAAGCGTTATCCGATTGTATGCAAAGGTTTCTATTCAGTGATGGTAAATAAATTGATTAGAATCAACCTTCTGAATTGATAGAAGGTTGATTTATAAAATCTAGAACAATTGAACTTTGAAGGCCGATTTATATTCGAACCCGAAGAGTATTTTTATGTACTGTTTGTTTAGGCTTTTAATGATATTTATTTAATCACACTCATATTTGATATGATTAACTTACTGTTATTTAAACCATTTATTTTGGCAAAACAACTAGTAAAGATCAACAGCCCCTAATAGCCAAGTTGCTTCGCGGACAACCCTAAAAATTTAAACGGCTCGCTATCAACATAATCTTTAGTCGCATCACCTGAAAATATATTAGTTTGCTCTACACCCAGATCGAGCTTCTTCACTTTACCTGTTTGCTCAGAAAAATCGATTTTCTTGAGATCAGTCCAGAAAATATTCGGTGTAAGTGCTGATTCGAAGAAATAGAGTTGACGTTTATGATCAACTAAAGTCCGCCAGCGAGTCGATGATATTTCAGGTGAATTTTCAGACGTTAATCCATAGGGAACCGAAACATTACGGATCACACCAAACACACTTGCGACTGCTTTATTTGGCGTAGTCTGTTGCGGAATAGCATTAATATAGAATTGTGCACGTGCAAACCTATCCGCAGAGCGGTTAGTACCCGGTAACATCACTGTCCCACCAATTCCTTGCCAATATTCCTGCATTGCCAATTGCTTTTCATAGGTAGGAGAATTTGTCATAACCTGATATTGACGGCTATGGTGGATCACTTGTTTACCGTCAATATATTCTATAATTGCACTGTCACCACTCGCATCCGATAAAGATAAATGCAATGTAGCTAAGCGATCTTGTCCGGGGACATTATCTGTCATCACTATTAAAGGCGTTTTTTCGAGTGCGGTAACAGCCTCTGCAACTGTCGCATAATTGTCGAGCATATATTGAGCCCACAAGGAGATAGACAATGCAGGTTGTTTATCATTCGATTGTGGGTATTGTGATTCCGCTAACCATAATAGATTGGCAACTAAACCTTTTTCGTTAATTCCATCCGTGGTTGAAATATCATAACCTGACGCGATTACACTGCCATATTTTGATTTCCATTTCAGAGAATTTGGACCTGCGATACCATCTCGACTCATTCCACGTGGAAATACCCATAAATTTGTTCCGATATCATATTTCCAATCCATCGTTCTACCGGTTATGGTTTGCTGATCTTCACCCAAATAAACCACGCGCGTACAGGCTTGAGTTACCACTGATGGAATATAAACAGCAGCAGCAGTCAGTAATGCAACCATACTTTTTTTAACAAATGACATCTCATCTCCTAGAATAAGAAAAGTTAAAACCGATAATTTTAAAATACACTTTTTAGATAATCACAATTTAATGCGATAAATCTGTGCAACTTTTATCTATTACGATATTCATATTATTGATGAACTAATAATCACAAATTACTCGTAAAATTATAGAGTATTTATTTGAGATGAACACCTGTAATGACCAAATTGAAATATTAAGTAACTATTATTTCAGAGGAAAGCAGCTTAATTTGAGCTTGCTAATTTCGAAATAAGTCACTATTAATATAGACAGACACTAACTAAGCTATCTAGATAATGATACAGGCAGAATAGTTTATCGGTTGGAAACCTGAGGTATGGCGAGTATAAACACTCAATACTTTAACTTTATATACCAATATGTAAGACGAAAAGCGGATGTTTTTTAACAATGCTTCATCAATTCCTTAATGAAGCATTGCGTTAATGATTATTAGTTTGCTGCAGAAAATAGCGTTCTCAAGAAGGCTGCTTTTTGCTTATTATCGGGCATCGCTAGGATTTCGTCATAGAAACTCATCGTAATTCGGCAAGTGACAGCCGGCTGAAGTTTTGCTTGCTCTAAATTCCCCAGAATCGCGGCTTGATCACCATACTGTTCTACCAATTTTTGTTGCAGACTTGTCAGGATAACCATTTGCTCGGCGCCAGATAGCATGGGTTGCTTTATATTTGTTTCACTCGAAATGAGTAGCACATTCGTTGCTGCCAATTGCTTGAGTTGTACTGCTTGACTCTTTTGTGGTGGAATAATTGCAGCTGATTCACGTAAATAAGGAAATAGCGAATAAAAACAAGTTTGGCCTGTAGGATCAACTTCAAGCAAAACGTTTAAATAATCATTTACCTTGCTAGTAAAGTTAATAACAGATTCATCTGAAGCATAAGGAATACGTTCAATGACTAAGTTCATCACCGAGCCGACAACTTGATCAAAGACCTGTCGAGTCAATTGTTCATTCGATGGATCATAATCACGAGCACTTTGCTCAATATTTGCATAGGCTTGAGGACTTAACTTTTTAATCGTTACAATAACAGGCATTTGCTTTTCTAATTCAGCCATAACCTCTGTTTGATCAACACCTAATGGCATCGTTAAAGAAGTTGATGGAATTCCAGCATCTGTTTGTGTTGATAATGTATTGTCATCTTTACCCAGCCAATAAAAGCCAAATGCAAATGCAATAAAAATAATGACAACAATAACTGCTGTTTTGCGTGAACTATTTGTCTTCAAGGATCGCCCTCACCTATAAAAGATATGCCGTCCATAACCCAAGATGTATGTTGGTGGTTACGCTACCCCTAAACTACATAGTTATCGATGTAGTTAGTTTTTTTCACCTAAATAGCGTTACTTACTGCCTTCATTAAACTCAAATTATTTTGGATATAAAAAATTCATACCATCAATTGGCTTGTCTTTAATAGACAAAATATATAAAGCCATTTGATTTTTAAAATATTCTACCCTGTTATGATGTCAGCAAGCTATAGGAAAAAAGGAAAGAACTTGAGATTAAAAATAAAAAACCCCGGCACAAAATTGAACCGAGGTTATAGTTTGACAACAAGGTCAATTATTTAGTCTGTACGCCTTCAACAGAGATTAGCAATTCAGCTTCTTGTGATTTTGGACCAAGATCAGATTTGATATTGAAGTCTTTCAGCTTGATATTACCTTGTGCTTCAAACCCAGCACGGTAACCTCCCCAAGGATCTTTACCTTCACCCATTAATTTAGCATCTAATGTAATTGGCTTAGTCACACCATTTAGGGTGAAATCACCTGTAATTTTATAGGTTTCGCCATCTTTTTTAACTGCAGTTGAAACAAATTTTGCTTCTGGAAATTTTGCAGCGTTCAAGAAGTCACCACCTCGAATATGCTTATCACGCTCAGCATGGTTGGTGTCGATGCTGCCCGTTTTAATCGTCACTTCAACTTTATCGTTTGCTGGATCTTTTTCATCATAAGTAAAGCTACCATCAAAATCTTTAAAACTACCGTAAACCCAGCTATAACCTAAATGTTGGATACGGAACTCGATAAATGCGTGCTGACCTTGCTTATCAAATTGGTAGGTTGCCGCTAATGCCGAACCTGCAGTTAGAAATAATGCACCCGTAGTCAGACCAAGAATCGTTTTCTTAAACATATCTATCTCCACGTTTATTTATCGGGATTAAAACCCAACATTCTTTTTAAAGTAATATCACCATCAAAAAAGTGATGTTTAAATGCCGCAAAGGCATGCAAAACTGATAACAAAACAACGGCCCAAGCGAGATATAGATGAATTTCCCCCGCTGTATCCGCCTGTGTTGCTGCACCAGTAAATAAAGCAGGTACTTCAAACCAATCAAAAACGCTAATTGGCTGACCATCCGCAGTTGAGATTAGATACCCACTAATCAAAATGCTAAATAAGATCACGTAAATCAAAATCTGTGCAACAGTCGAACTAATTTTGGTAATACGGCTATAACTTTCAAGAGGTTTAGGTGAAGGAGAAATAAAACGCCAAACAACACGAAATGCCATAACTATAAATAATAAAATCCCTATACTCTTATGAATCTCAGGAGCTTGATGATACCAGCTATCATAATAACCAAGAGAAACCATCCATAAACCTAATGCGAACATTCCATATACGACGATTGCAACCAACCAATGTATCAGCAGCGATATATGCCCATAACGAGTGGCACTATTTTTCCATTGCATAATATGTAACCTTAAAAATAACAGGTAATCGTTTGTTTTAGTAACCTGAAATGATCATAAGGGGATTCGTCATTTATTCCTATCCCTATCTTAAACAAATAATTTGTTTAAGATATTCAAATACTATCAACATAATAGATTTTTTTAATTAATCATTATTTGTCTACCTGAAAATATTCAACATAAATAAAGTTATCCTTTTTTTTGTAAATAATCGAAGCTATTTATTTTATTAGTGATATTAGAATCACCATTTAAGTTATAAGTTATAATTAAAAAATATAGCCTAAATTTTATTTATTTCTAAAAAATCATTTGTAGACCAATACAACAGCTTTTAAATTGGTATTCTAATGGCGTATTTCGACTATAAATCCTTCATGACACACAAAGGCACACTATGTACAAACTTTGGATAGCTAATAAAAATTATTCTTCATGGTCTTTGCGCCCTTGGATTTTACTCAAAGTGCTCGATATCCCTTTTGAAGAAAACCTCTGTTATTTTGAAAATGGTAAAAGTAGCCATGAAAAATTTAAAAGTTTCTCTCCAACCGGGTTGGTTCCTTGCCTAGTAGATAGGAAACAAACGGTGTGGGATTCATTAGCTATTTGCGAATATGTATTTGAAGACTACCCACAAGTTTGGCCATCGGATCGAGCTACTCGTGCATGGGCTCGTAGTGCCAGTGCTGAAATGCACTCTGGGTTCACCACATTGCGCAGAGAATGCCCAATGAATGGTGCAAGGCAAGCACCGCTAGAATCACTTTCACGTGAACTACAAGCCGATCTCAATCGTCTTCAACAGTTATGGCAAGAAGGCTTTACCACATTTGGTGGGCCGTGGTTAGCAGGGAATACATTTAGTGCTGTTGATGCTTTCTATGCGCCTGTTGCATTTCGAATTCGCAGTTATCAATTACCGGTGAGTAATGCTGCTCAGCAATGGGTTGACCGAATGCTAGCTTTACCCGCAATGCGAGACTGGCAACAAGATGGTATTAAAGAACCAACAATTAATCATTAATTGATAGGGCTGCACTACAGCCCTATTTTCGAACAATATATGTTAATAAAAAATCACCTGTACGAACATCAAAATTAATATTTGAACAATTTGCTTAGATTGAAAGCGGTAAGGTCTAAAAAACCATCAATTAGAGGTTTTCATCCCATGGATCGGCGGTCATCACATCACCTTGTGGTGTATGCAACGTCACTTGCTCATTCTTAAACCATTCCGCTAAAGAAAAACCACCTTTAGGTGTTTCTACATGAATATCAATATGACATAACGGGGTATTCGCTTTAATGGCAAAGTCAGCAAAATCCTCTTTTTCATGACGAGTTGGGCAACGGATTAAAACATCAAGATCACAGCCAGAAAGCATACTTTGGATATCGGTAGCAAGCGTATAGGCACAACTTCCTGTCACTCCCCACGTCCATGGCCAATTATGCTGAGATAACAACAGTAAAACCTGTATTGGTGGTAAAGCTATAAACATAGAGCGCTGTAATTCACGTGAGTTAGCCACCAGTGACTCAACATTCATAACGTGTGTAACTGCAGATTTATCAATTTGGGTCACAAATCGTTGAGCCGGTTTGATTCCTCTGATGCACACTGATAATTTATTTTCAGTTGTTGCTTCTCGGCGAACCACTAATGGTAATTGGGTATTCCATTGAGAGATTGCCCATTCAGGCAGTGATTCCACGGGTAAATCATCAAGGCTATTGATCCAGACAAAATCATGGGGACTCACGTGCATTATTTATTCCTTATTTTAATTCTGACGACATGCTCTTAAGATCATTATGCATTTTTTGTATTGTAAAAAAAACCGATAGACAGCTTTATGTCACACTCTATAATTTTATCTCTATTTTCAATCGTTTTGATTGATAGAAGACTCAAAGTGGATATTTATGCTAGTATAAATTCACTTTAATAAATAATAAGTTACACTGCAATTATGAGCGTCTTTTTATGAGAAAAATACCAGCGATTAATGACGGTCTCATGTTCAGTGGCTGTATGTTACTCAGTGCAGCCACCGCTTTCGCCATTATGGATGTACAAGCTTCAATGTGGGCAGCATTTTCAACACTGTATGCATTTAACCTATTCAATGCTGCCAAAGAGTATAAAAATTATGTTTATACTGCTTTTTGGTTAGCAATGATCATGGTTGCCATTTTTATCGGTGATACTTTACGTTTAGGAACAAGTTTTTATATTTACCTCGCCATATTCTCTTTTATTTATTATCAGCTCTACGGCACCGACCCAGTGATGGATTTGACAATGAAGTTTATGATCATCATGTCAACTATTGGGACTATTTTACCTGATATATCGAAAAGCCTTGCTTTAGGGTTCTTGATTGGTAGCAGCGTCACCTTAATGACCTGTTATATATTGAGTAAAAAGATGCATCGCCGTAACATTATTTCAGGAAGCCTAGTCGAGCAAAATTTATTTACTTTGCAAAAGCATATTATTCCCCGTTCAATGACTTATGCCGTCGGATTATTGCTCGCATTGGGCATTCCTCACATACTTGAATTTGGCCATTTTTATTGGACGCTAATCACCTTCGTATTTGTTTTACATCCAAAGTCTCAAGGTATTATTCGCATAACAATGCAACGGGTTGCAGGAAGTTTAATCGCCGTTCTTCTTCTTTATTTTTTGTTTAATACCCCGATGATGCCTTATATTGGTCTTGCCTCTATTGTTATTTTTGCATTTCTGATACCAATGAGTTTTCATCATGGTTATACCTTTACAACATTTATCACGACCAGCTTCATCCTCTCAGTACTTGAGCAAGTCATTTATTGGCGACACCCTGTCTATATGCTGCTATTTGATAGAGTATTAGAAACTGCATTAGGTGGTACGATTGCTATTATTACCAGTATTGTTTTAAGACTATTTAGAAATGCCAAATAGCTATTATTCAGTCCTATAACATCAGGGCTAATGCGTTTAATTCTCGAGACAAACATTGTTGTCTACTTTAATCCGACTAACTCTAGATCGTAACTAACGGTAAAAAACCAATGGGATACACCAAATTTATCAGTGTTGAGATATACTTGAATAGAGCTACGTAGAAAATCTGATTCAATGACTGCTATAAATTCAAACTATAGCTTAATATTGTCAATAACTTGCGGGGTAAAAAATGAAAATATCCATCATTGGTGCAACTGGTTTTGTAGGCAAAGCATTGGTTGAAGAAGCGCTACTTCGACATCATCAAGTCACCGCTATTTCTCGCCACAGTAACCAACTCCCCCAACACGCCCACTTAATAACTGCAACGGGGGATATTCTAGATATTTCTTGGTTAACCTCTCGGCTTAAAGGGCAAGATATTATTATCAGTGCATTTAATGGCGGTTGGAAAAATCCAAATTTATATGAAGATACCGTTGCGGGTAATAACGCGATTCTGCAAGCCGTTAAACAATCAGGTGTTAAACATTTTGTTGTTGTCGGTGGCGCTGGAAGTCTTGAGATAGCTCCCGGCGTTGACTTAATTGATTCACCGGACTTCCCAGCAGCTATCAAACCAGGCGCGCAAGCTGTTAGGGAATTGAAGCAAATACTACAACGTGATTCAGAATTGAATTGGACATTTGTTTCTCCTGCCGCTATTTTAGAAACTGGTGAACGTACAGAAACGTTCAGGCTTGCAGGAAATAAATTACTGATGAATGGTAATGTACCCGCAAAAATTTCAGTCCAAGATCTCGCAGTTGCTATCCTCGATGAAGCTGAAACACCACAATTTATTCGCCAGCAATTTACGGCTGCTTATTGATAATCAGGGCTTGCCCCTTATTGTTAAGGGGCGGGCTCAATATCAGTGATTACAAACCAAATTTTACTTTTAGTTTATCCAGCATTTGTTGCTGAAATAATTCAAATTCAGCTCTTGGTTGCTGTAGACCTATAAAATCCAATAATGGATCAATTACTTTTGTGCGGACTCCACTCATTTCTTCAATAACGTACAGTCCACAAAAAGGCACATACGCTTCTGAATAGCCACCTTCATGAACAAGCACTAACTTACCATCACAAAGCTCATTCGCAGCCTTCAATACAAGCTGCGTCATTTCACGAAAACTTTCGCTATGAAGCTGCATTCTGGCTAGTGGATCCAGTGCATTAGCATCATAACCACTTGCTACAATGATTAAATCAGGCTTAAAACGTGCTAATGCTGGGATAACTATCTGTTTCATCGCATAAATATAACTATTATGCCCAGCGCCTGCGAACAACGGAATATTCAAGTTATAACCCACCCCGTTCCCGCCACCAATATCATCTTCACCACCATAACCGGCAGGAAAACAACCATCTTGATGTAGCGAAATCGTCAAAACATCTGAACGTTCCCAGAAAATATGTTGAGTTCCATTACCATGATGCACATCCCAGTCAATAACAGCGACGCGTTTTAAATTGAATTGCTCTTTGGCGCGCTCAATAGCTAATGGAATATTGGCAAGAAAACAGAAGCCCATAGATTCATCAGGTAGGCAGTGATGTCCGGGTGGACGAGAGAGGCTGTAAGCATTGTCTACCTCACCTTTAAGGACAGCTTCCACTGCTGCACAAGCTAATCCTACCGACAATTTAGCGATTTCGTAGCTTCCAGGGCCAAGAGGCGCTTCTTTACCAAGCAACCCTCCTCCATTATCACTCAGATGTTTAAAGCGAGTTAAATACTCTTGAGGATGAGTTTTTAGGAGCGTTTCTTCGCTAACAGGTTCAGCTGAAGATAATATTAATGAATGGCTTAATCCAGAGACATCCATAAGGCTTTTCAGTCGCCTTTTGGTTTCTGGCGATTCTGCATGTGCAGCTCCAGCTGGAGGTTGGACCCAACCGCCAACAGGCAATGTTGTGACATGCAGACCTGTACTATGCCAGAAACAATGCTCATCAAAGAAAAAACCTGTTTTGCGCTTCATTGCGACCCCTCACCTTACTTTTTAGTAACTAAAAATTAACATCAAAAAAAACACTTAAACAAATTAACATATTAACATATTAACATATTAACATATTAACATATTAATAATGTGACTTTAATTGCAGTTCACATTGCATAAATACTATTGTATAAGATTGTTATATAAAGCCAGTTGCATCTATTAATATGATAATAAAAAAAGCCAGTAAAAATTACTGGCAAAATAGACAACAGATTTGATTTTGATTTAAAGGATCGTTAAGAATTAGTTTTTATCACGATGCTTAGCAGCATACTCTTCACTATTAACCCAGTTATGATCTTTCTCCCACGTAAATAACCATTTACGTGTTGGGCCAGCCATTACATTGAGGTAATAGCTATCGTAGCCTGCTATTGTTGCCATTGGGTGATAACCTTTTGGTACCATAACCACGTCTTTGTTATACACAGCCATACACTCGTCTAATTCACGATCATCAGTATAAACTCGTTGCATACAAAAACCCTGAGAAGGGTTTAAACGATGATAATAAGTCTCTTCAAGATAGGTTTCTGCTGGCTCATTATCGACATCATGCTTATGGCTCGGATAAGAACTCGTGCAGCCTTCATCAGTATAAACTTCAACAACCAATAGACTATCTGCAGACTTATTATCAGGCAGAATATTATGAACATAACGCTTATTGTTGCCGTAACCGCGTTGCTCAGCACCAATATCGTCTGGCCCAATTAAACGCGTTGGATACGTGCCCTTACCTTTCGCTTGGCAAACCGCTAATTCTAGTGCTGTTACGGCGGTCACTTCGATGGATTCTTGCGCTGTCACATAAACTGCATAAGGTTTTTTGCGTTCGAAAGGATCCATGCGATCCCCAATACTTTCAAATAGTTGCTCTGGTGTTTTCACTGTCGCTTTACCTGCAACCAGTACCAAACACACTTCATTGTCCGATGCGGGCAAGGAAATTGATTCTCCTTGCTTTAGTTCATACACATCAAAATGGACATATCCCCAATGAGCAGATTCAGGCGTAATATGCTGTGTACGCTGATGCTCATCAGGAGAATGATACTTCGACAGTAATTTAGACATATTGCTTACCTCAACCGCTGAAAGAAATACTTTAAGTTGCAGGCGTTTTCTTGATTCAATAATCCGAATGACCTACTCTTTACTGAGAACACTTCGTTTATCACCTACCTGCAACTCGAGTTATTTTGAGCATATCTTTACGATGTCTTAAATAAGACCCGCATCTTTCGCAAATTTATGTAGGTTGTTGTAACCCAATGTAGCATAGGTCAAAGGGTTAGCAACTGCTGGATCCTGCTCAGCTTCAACCACCAGCCAGCCATTTTCATATTGGCTATTTTTCAGTACTTTAAAGACCGCTGGGTAGTCAACACAACCATCGCCCGGCACAGTAAACACACCAGCTAATACTGCGTTCAAGAAGCTGGTTTTACGATTTTTAACATCTTTAAGCACATCCGCACGAATATCTTTGCAGTGAACATGGTTAATACGTTTTGCCCAACGTTTCGCCACTTCAACCGGATTTGCGTCTGCAAATGTTAAATGCCCAGTATCAAGCAGTAAACCGACCTCATCACCTGTATGCTTCATCAGATTATCAACATCTTCTGCTGATTCAATCACGGTTCCCATATGATGGTGATAAGCAATTTGTACACCTTGAGACAATGTGTATTTCGCAAACTCAGTCAGCTTTTTACCGTATTCTTCCCACTGATCAGCTGGAAACAATGGACGTAGATGCACAGGTTTGTCTTGGTCGCCGTGAATACAGTTGGTCACTTCAGCAAACACTAGCACTTTCGCACCCAAGTCACGTAACAACGCTAGGTGCTCTTGTACAGCTTCAATCTCTTCTTCCACGCTACGAGTCAGCAATTCACCTGAATACCAACCTGACACTAATTTAAGATCATGCTTTTCTAAAATAGGGCCTAAAATCTCTGCGTTACGGGGAAATTTGTTGCCCAGTTCAAAACCGACAAATCCTGCCTGACGGCCTTCAGTTAGACATGTTTCTAGCGGCGTTTCTGCCCCTAGAGTTGGTAAATCATCATTGGTCCATGTCAAAGGGTTAATACCGAGTTGGATTGCCATGATGAAGCTCCTGTGTATAAGGTAAGAGTAATATTATTTACGCTGACGCCATAAGGCGATCAGGTTGTGGTAATTCGCTTTAATGGTTTGGACTAACGCATCATCATCCAGCTCGCCCTTCATCCATGCGAGTGAAGGTTTTCCAAATAATGTGCGGCCTACCGCAAACCCTTTCACGATAGATTTGCCCGCAGCAGCATTGAAACCTGCTTGAAGTTCAGCTTGTGGCGCATCAAGACCTAATAACACAACACCACGGCAATAAGGGTCACGTTTTTGAATCAATAACTGCACTTCATCCCAGTTTTCAGACTGTAGTGGTGGTAGCTTCCACCAATCGGGCTTGATACCTAAGTTATAGAATCGTTTGATCGCACGTAGATAAAGCTCATCATTGCGTTCCATATCTGCCGGTAAAATAACCTCAAGCAGTAATTCGTGCCCAGATTGACAACAAGCGCTATACACTTCTTGAACTGTTTTTTCCTGTTCAAGGCGCAATGGATGGTTATCTTCTGGATGGAAAAAAACTAAGCACTTCACAATATGTTCTTTTGGCCAACTGACCAATTGAGAACCGATATTGCCATGCTCTAAACATAGTGGTCGAGATGCTGGCAATTCGATTGGACGACCAATCCACCACCCACGGCCTGTCACATCATTCAGAACATCTTGGCCGAAAGTACTGTCACAAAGTAAACCTGCTTTTCCTTGCAACCCAGCTTCTTCAGCAACTTCACGGCTAGCAAGGAAAATTAGTTTTTTCAGATAAGGAATGCATGAAACATCGACACCGGCAGTACGCGCCATATCCACAAACTGAATTCGATGGTCAAAAGCCATCACACATAGCTCTTCCCACTGTGTTCCACGAGTAGTAACTCGGTGTAAGTGATTTAACATTGGATCTAAATCAGGGCGAGGAACTGCAGCTGCTCGTTCGAGATAATTATCTAATTCGATTTTACTCGGCATCGCCGGTGCACAACCATGACGGGAAACAACCAAAGCACCGCAAGCATTCGCATATGCAGCTGCTTTTTCCCAACCTTCTCCATTGAGATAGCCACGTAATAAGCCTGACATAAACGCATCACCAGCACCCAGTACATTCAGTACGTCAACCCGTACACCTTTAACGGTTATGCCTTCATCTAACGTTTCTGGAATTGCGCCAGTAAATACCGAACAGCCAAATGCACCGCGTTTACAAACTAATTCTGCATTCGTTAATTTACGAATATTTTTTAATGCCTGGATCGTGTCCGTCGATCCGCCTGCGATATGGAATTCTTCTTCTGTGCCCACTATCAAGTCAAATAGCGATAACACTTCTTGTAATTCTTTGGTCACTTTATTCGATTCAATAAAGCGCTTTTCGCCATCTCCAAGTGAAGTCAACCCCCAAAGGACAGGACGATAATCAATATCAATAGCCGTTTTAACGCCATTACGCTTGGCATATTCTAATGCGGTTAACACTGCTGCGCGCGTTTTAGGATGAGATAAGTGTGTTCCTGTAATCGCAAGACAACGTGCTGAAGCAATGTACTCTTCGCTAAAATCAGTCGATGTAATCGCCATATCAGCACAATTATCACGATAAAAAATCAACGGGAAAGTGTCTTGATCTTTGATTCCGAGAATGACTAAGGCGGTCAGTCTATCTTTATCAGTAATCAAATGACTAGTATCACAACCTACCCGCTGTAACTCTTCGCGAATAAAGCGCCCCATGTGCTCATCACCCACACGAGCCAACATGGATGACTTTAAACCTTGTATTGCTGTGCCGTATGCAACGTTCCCAGAAGAGCCTCCGAGATACTTTGCAAAACTGCTCATATCTTCTAAACGTGAACCTATCTGCTGTCCGTAAAGGTCAACAGCAATGCGGCCCATACAGATAACATCTAACTTCTTCTGCTTATCCATTACTCACCCCTTAACTGCAACAGAATTAATTAATTTCAGTGACGTTGACCCAGCGTTGCTCTTCATAAGAGCGGGCGATAGCGTCAAGAATACGTGATACTTTCCAGCCTTCTTCAAAGTCAGGCCACATATTTTGTCCTGTTGCAACACCATCAATTAAATCGCGAACTTCAACTGTTTTTTGGTCGTTGAATCCAATACCGTGCCCAGCACCATTACAGAATGGCGCATAATCAGGATGCTCAGGCCCAACTAAAATAGTTTTAAATCCTTGGCGGTTTGATGGTTCCTCATGACGATACAATTTCAGCTCAGCCATGCGCTCTTGAGTAAAAGACAAGGTTCCTTTTGTCCCCGTGACCACATAGGTCAACCCCATCTTACGGCCAGAAGCAATTCTTGATGTTTCAATTACGCCCATTGCCCCACCCGCAAAGCGGATCATGGCATGCGCTTGATCTTCATTTTCAACAGGCACCATGATTGAAGAACCTGCTTTTTCTGGACGCTCTTTGATAACAATTTCCATATCACCGCAAACTGTTTCAATATCGCCAACTAAGAATTGAGCCATATTGACAATATGTGCAGACAAATCACCTAATGCTCCTAAACCCGCTTTTTCTTTAAAACAGTGCCAATGAATGGGAGATTTCGGATCCGCCATGTAATCTTCGTTATGTGTGCCATAGAAATGAATAACCTCACCAATTTCTCCATTAGCAATAATTTCTTTAGCCAACTGGGCGGTTGGGTTTTTCATGTAATTGAAACCCACTAACGTTTTGATGCCCGCTTTTTCTGCCGCTGCAACCATCTCCTTGGCATCTTGGGAATTTAATGCCAATGGTTTTTCACAATAAACATGTTTGCCATGTTTAATTGCTTCCATTGCCATTTCTTTGTGTAAGAAGTTTGGTGAACAAATATCAACAACATCAATGTTCGGGTCAGCGACAAGTTTGCGCCAATCATCAGTGGAACGGTTAAACCCCATCTCTTTTGCACGAACTTCAGCTAATTCAGGTGTGACTTCAGCCACCATTTCCCGAATTAATTTGCCTTTTAAAGGGAAAATTGTCGGTGCTTGTGCATAAGCAATTGCATGAGCACGACCTATATAACCGGTACCAATCAGACCAATGCGAATTTCTTTCATTCTGTACTCTCCCTTCATTCGGCTCATCGTCTATAGCGCAAGCTAAACCCCGATGGCTCTACCTGATGTTTTGATTTAATATTAATGTTATACGGAATATTCATTTCATTTTCAATGGATGCAGAAATATTAATTTCATTATGTGATCTGGCATTACCTTCTTATTTAATTCATTAATATATAAGGAAATAAAAAATAGCTAACTGATGATAAATAGAAGAAAATGAAATGAAAAATGGAATGAAACAGAATGGATGAAATGAAATACGATATCTTTCATACTAAATTGAAATGAACCCATGGAACAGCAAAGCCCCATGGGTTTGGTATTTATCGATGTAAAATAGTCAGAAATTCCTCTTCGCTTGAGGTCAGCGACAGTGCATTCGAGATAAATTCATCACTAAAAATTAATGCTATTTCTCTCAATACTTCAATATGTTCTCTTGATTTAGCAATGACACCAATAGCAATAAACATGACGTTAGTTCGATCCCAGATTACTCCATCAGGAAACTGAAAAATCTCCACGCCATTTGTGACAATGATATCATTTGCCGATTTAGGTAAATGTGGCAATGTAATACCATTGCCTAAAAAGGTGGAGATTTGCTGCTCTCTTTCATTAAGGAAATGAATGCAATCTTGATCGACATATCCTTTGTTTTTGAATTCATTGCCAACCATCGTCAGCACTTCTGCTTTATTTCTAGCTTGGCAACCTAAATGTAGGTTACTTGCCGTAATTTTCTCTATCATATACCAACCTCTTTACTGATAAATCGGTGTATTTATATTGAACAAGATCGGTGACTACATTGTTGACAGTTCTTCTTCAAGTTCTTCCAGTGATTTATTCGATGTTTCTGGCAGTAATTTGACCACAAAGAGTATCGCTAAATAGTTAATCATAGCGAGGAGCAGGAATACTGGACCTAAACCCAACTCAGCTTGCATCAGTGGGAATAAATAACTCACGATAGCATTCATGATCCACATAAAGAAGACCGAGATCCCCATTGAGAGGCCGCGTATTTTTAGTGGGAAGAGCTCGGCTAATACCACCCAAGTTAAGAAGCCCATTGTTCCTTGCATTACACCTACGAACACCGCACCCAATAGCCAAATTAATGTCGCTTTCAGATCGCCAGCGAGATAATAATCCGCCGCAGCAATGAATAAATGTAGTGTTGCCATTAATGCAAAGCCAGACACAATCAACGTTTTACGTTTAAAACGGTCAACTAAGAAAATAACCCCCACTAACATACCGCCGACTGAGAACACGCCATTTAACACGTTTAACACTAATGAGGTTTGGTCAGAGAAGCCAGCTGTTTTTAAGATCTCAGTACCGTAATACATGATAACGTTGACACCGGTTGTCTGCTGTAATGCAGCCCAAACAATACCAATTAATACCAATTTAAAAATCCATGGCGTATGGAAGATTAATGCCAGATTTTTCTTGTGTGCATTTGGGTTCTTTTTCGCTTCCGCAGCCTCAACATCAAGAAGCGTCACAATATCTTCATACTCTTGAAGCGCTCTTTTTTCTGGGCGGATCTGTTTTAGAATATGTAGTGCTTCTTCACGACGGTTTTTACTCATTAACCAACGTGGGCTTTCTGGTGCTTTTAACATTCCAAACAGTAAACACAACGCTGGAACGGCTTGAACTAATAACATATAACGCCAAACTTCGGGTAAATGCCCCCAAACATAACCAATAATGGCATTGATAGCGAAAGCCGCTAATTGGCCAATAACAATGGCAACTTCATTAAGCCCTGTTAACTTACCCCGCATTTCAGTCGGTGCAACTTCGGAAATAAAAGTTGGCGCAGTAACTGAAGCGCCACCGACAGCAAAACCAAGTAAGAATCGAGCAACTAGCAGTATTTCTATATTCGGCGCGACAGCAGATAACAATGCACCTGCGAGAAAAATAAATGAGAGGTATAACAAATAAGTGCGACGACCAAGATAATCAGAAAAGCGGCCTCCCCCGATACTCCCCAGTGCAGCCCCCACCAACAGAACACTCATGACTAAGCCTTCAGTTGTTGGCGTTAGCCCCATATTTTCTTTTAATGAGGAAAAAGCACCATTAATGACACCAGTATCGTAACCAAAAAGCAATCCACCAAAAGTGGCAACTAGCGTAATTTGATGCAGTCTTTTTCTTTGCTGTTCATTGAGATTCATTATTAATGACATAATTTTTACCTTTTATCTGGATCACTCTGTCGTGTCAAAAGCGCCCTCTTGATTCATTCAAATGACATGTTGTGAAACTACGACGATATTTGGAATAACATCGATACCACGGCGATTTAACCAATCTGAATTATTCTTCTATATTTACATCGCAAACTATGTAAGTTTAAATTTGGACGGGTACAGACTATCTTTTCATTAAGTTAAATAATGAAAATATTATGACACGCTGATTTTAATCATTACCTAGGTAATTTCAGGTCTGAGATAAATAGCTTTTTGACAGAGTTACGCTATTTAGTTTATTAATGAATCCAAACGATACGAATAAAATATCCTGATTGGAATATAAATGAAAATATGACTTATTCAAGGGTATAACTGTAGATAATTTATCTGCATACCTTTGCATTAATTGTAAAGCCAGCATTATTCCTCCGGATTTCTTATTTTAATCATTGTAGAGTTATTAATATTTTTAGCATTTTTATAAGAACGGAAATAGCAACTTCCGTTCTTTATTTTTATAATCGGATTTAATTTTTATTTTACAGCTTAACTTCTTTACCTGATTTTAATGATTCTAATGCTTTATCTGCCAGATAAAGCGCCAGCTCACCATCAGTTCCTGTTGTTTCGGATTCTGCGCGTCCCGCGAGAATATCAACAAAGTGATTCCACTCAGCTTTATATGCTTCATGGTAACGTTGTAAAAAGAAGAACTCAGGCTTAGCGGATAAGCAACCAACATCACTCAAAAACTCAACACTGTTTTCTTTGATATTGCCTGCGGTTAATAAACCTTTTTCACCATGTAATTCGATACGCTGATCGTAGCCATATCCAGAACGACGACTATTCGAAATCGTTGCCATCGCACCAGATGGAAATTTTAAAATAATAAATGCGGTATCAATGTCACCTGCTTGACCAATTGCTGGATCAACCACATTGCTACCTTGCGCGTAAACTGAACATGGGTCTTCACCAATCATAAAGCGCGCCATGTCAAAATCGTGGATCGTCATATCTCTAAACATACCACCTGAGACTTTAACGTATTCTGCAGGCGGTGGTGATGGATCCCGTGATGTAATAATTAAAGATTCGGCTTTACCAATTGCACCTTGTTCGAATAAATTTTTCAGGTGACGGAACTGAGGGTCGTAACGGCGATTAAAGCCAATAAATAGTGGAACATTATGTTCTTTGACGCTTTTTAAACACTGCCTTACGCGCTCAAGGTCTAAGTGTACAGGCTTCTCACAAAAAATGACTTTTTTATGTTTTGCTGCTAGCTCAATTAAATCTGCATGGGTATCCGTTGCTGAAGCAATTAAGACGCCATGAACATTTGGATCTTGCATCGCTTCTTCTGTCGATTGAACCTTCGCTTGGTATTTTTCAGCCAGTGAAAGGGCATTGGGTTGGTATGGGTCAATCACAGAGTAAAGTGTGGTTTCTTTGTGGCCGGCAATATTGACAGCGTGAACCTGTCCGATACGTCCTGCGCCAAATAGTGCTATATTGAACATGTAAATGCTCCTTGAGGCTATAAATCCACTATTAGGATATGATGAAATATAGCAAATAAAACGTTCATTTCAATTTATAATTATTTGGAAATTATATTTTTGAGCGCTAGGTAACAAATGTTATAGGAAAGTGGGTTTTTAGTGTTATTTCGATCACAAAATAACAATGTAAATTAAAAACAATTTGCGGGAAATATTGGCAATGCTTGGAGAGCGCCTTGAGAGCATAGAAGACTAGCTAATTCAGCGAGTTCCTTATTATCAGCCGATACGGGCTTGAAGAATGAACAGTATAAAATCAATAGATTAAGCTGTCATGATGCTAAGCCATTAGCTGATGAAGGTTTTAAAGTAATGTTAAGTAATCATAAACCCACAAACTGAAACATTCATTTCAACTCAACTACCTTTATAACTCTTTCTTAATGTTAAAAGTGGTTATTATGAGCTGATAACAGGAATGAAACAGCTTATGTGGAAGTTGGTGTTTAGTTTTTGTCTAAAGCAGACATCATTTTATCTATAAATTTTTCCTCATCACTTAAATCTAACGGATTAATCAGTTAAGATGAAATTAAAATTGAGCGGTAAGAAAATCATCAATATCAACGTTCTAATGCCGATGATATCGCCAATTTATTCGCAAATAGAACTGCAACATAGCGTTACAATGCATATTTAATCGTTGTGACATGTCACGTTTTTTGATGCCTTATAGATTATAAATAGAATAAAATTGTTTTTATCAATTAGTTATAAATAAATTTAAATTTCAAAGATAAAATATGATTTTATAATTATTAATATGAATAAAAAGACAAATCACATCAAATCCAAATAATAATTCGCCAATCAGGTACGAGTAATATGCTAAATAACTGAGTACAATCAACTACGGTATAACTTCAAGTATGATGCATAGAGTAAATAATTTAAATAAATGTACTCATTCCTAAACATAAAAGTAGTTCAAGATATTGGTTACTTATGCTTTTGATGGTCAATTATTAATTTTAGTCTACTTTCCTCGCTTAATGCCCTGTTAGTATATTAGCTGGCAAGGGCATTAATCAAATAACTTTTATACTTATTTATTTATACATCCTAGTAAAATATTCACTTATCCTATCATTAACTAGTAATCTATCTTTAGTAAAGTCAATAACATCAGAAATAACGATATATTGTCTTAATGATTCAGGGATATCATTAATAGTAGCAAAACCTGTTGGAACGATAAAACGAAAATAATCGCCCATTTTAGTTTCACCTTGATAACCTACAGGATAATCTTCCCCTTCAGAGTATCCCTCTAGTCCTTGAAAGAAAAACATTCCCATTTTACTTCCTATTAAAGCATCACAATATTTATCGCCTCGTTTAAGTCGATCATCTAAATCGCTAATTATCGCTTGCTTATCCTTATATTTTTTGTATACCCAACTTGAGTATAAATCTATTGAATAACTATTTCTCTTATCAATACTATTAGTGTATATATTTGAATCGCCATCTATAAACTCACATAAATCCCCTAGACTCTCTTTAATATTTGGTATTTCTAATAAAATTTTTGGTAACCACCCATAACCATTATTCAGCATTAATCCTAAATATCCATTTTTATCCATAGCAACCCACGTATGATTTCTTGCAGAGCCAGGAGTCCAGTTTTTATTTAATAAAAGAGTCATATCAATACTCCATGTGATTATTTTTTAAATACTTCAACGCAATTGGGACAAGTATCTACAAGTGCATCATTCTTTATATTTGATATATCTTTTCCATAGACGTTTCTAGGGCGATATGCTTGAGAAATTTTAATATCAAGTGGGTTAATACCTTGCCGGATCAACTGATCAGCTGCTAAAACCTCACCACATCCACCTACAAAATTATCACATAACTTGATTTTAGAACCAATATCACCCCCTAACTTATCTCTTAAGAATGCTGCAGTTCTCTTATCTAACATATCCACCTTAATATCTTCACCAACGCTCTTGCCTACCGCTATTTTACCCGTTTTTTCATCATATGCTGCAACCATAGTCGCAACATCTTGAGCTTTATTCTTTGAAGGAAATTTATTTATTTATTTCTTTTATAACTTGCTTATTAGCAGCGACTAATAACTGCTCTTTTTCTAAGATTGGCGTTAGTGAAGTCGTATTTAGCTTTCCACCTGGCAACAATGGCTTAGCGCTTTTTATCATCGAATCGGCTAAAGCTTTTGCTACTTCATCAGAACTTGCAATGACTTTGTAACCCGCACTTCCGATGGCAGCACCTGAAATAGCCGCTTCCTCCCTAACTGAGAACAAGTAAAACGGCTAATGAGATCCCAGTGTGGGGCTGGGATCTGAATTTTTCCCTAATTTAAATAGGAGATATTAAATCTATATTTTTCAGGGATCTCTTTAGGATAGCTATCAAGCACAACCCCCCAAGGAGAAAACTCTAAATAAAACATTCCTTCATTCCATAAACATAGTTTACATAAAACCATGATCTCCTTCAGATGATTGAGCATTTCATTATCATTATTTTTACAAGCCTCTTGTACAAGGATCTCAATATCTTGCATGAGCATCACAATATCATTAGACTTCATAAAAAAAGATGGTGATCCATCATCAATATTCCAAATTATCTTAAATTTATCAGCTTCATTTTCTCTTTCTAAATAGCTTGAATTACGTTCATGAAATGTTCTATACAACACTTCATTTTTCTTTTCTCTTCACTATCAGATGCCTTAATTAAACTAATTAGTGACATAACAATCCTATTATCTATAGTGCACCGGGGAATGTATTAATCAAATTTCCTTTTTTATCAGTAATAATAGTAATAACTGATTGAGTATTTTTTTGCTGCATATTTTTATTACTCCGATGGCCTTGATGGGATAATATGGATACCATTTTCCCATAATGGACAATATCGTTTTTTGTCGGTTTAGATTGACTAGTTTCACGATCTATATAGTTACCAATTACAGCAACGAATAAAGATAATCACTACCTTCACCTGCCAAGCCAGACGATTAATTATCCGGCTGGCTGAAGGGAGTAAGGTAGCCCAGTGATAAACTGGGCTCCTTCCTCAAGAGCTATTCTAAAGCTAATATTTGATAATGATATAGAGGTAACATGCATATAGTCTGACCATCTTTATCACAAAACTCTACTTCATACGCATCTTCAGGCTCAGAATATATATCAACTATAGCTCCAACCATACCCGCTTTAAGGTTGTGCTCTAAAATATCTTCATTTAAAACAATAACATCGAAAAGTTTATATTTCATAATATATTTTATTTCTTTATATAAAGTGTTGTTAACCTAGGCTCAGAGGAACCCACGTCATATATCCAACCAGTACGCACAACCGCTGTCTTACCATTTGATCCAGTAATTGGCATATCAATAGTTATTCTTTGTCCAAATTTATCTGCACTATTAAGAACAGCATTATTAGATTTAGCTCCAACTTGTATTTTAGATATTAAATCTAGTGCATTTGACTGGTTATAACCCAAAGCTGATTCAAAAACTTTGGCTTTATCCCCCCCTACTGGATGATTAGGATTTAAGGCATAAGAAGTTATTTTATTTGGGTCAATTATTGCGTTATCAGCATTAGCTAATATCCCTGTATTTTTAACTTTATTTATAGCTTCATCGTATGTGTAAGTTGATTTTTTTGGAACAACCAGCTTTACAATATCCTTATTCTCAATTATAGCCTTTTTATTAGCAGCGATCAGCCGCTGCTCTTTTTCTATAATTGGCGTTAGTGAAGTCATATTTAGCTTTCCACCTGCCAACAGTGGCTTAGCGCTTTTTATCATCGAATCGGCTAAAGTTTTGGCAATCTCATCAGAACTTGCAATAACCTTATAGCCCGCACTCCCGATGGCAGTACCTGAAATAGCCGCTTCTGGAACAGCAATATCAGCGACACCAATTCCTATTTTGTTAACACAATAAACAAAACTGGCTTTACAACTAGTTAAAGCAACTTGAGCAGTCGCTAATAATTCAGGAGTTGCCGCGACGACAAGTTCACCACCAATAACAAGAACAGCTCCCCCCCTGCGACTAAGCCAACAAGTGCAGCCGCTTCCTGTCTCGCCTCGACTCGTCGCGCTGCTGCTTTATCCCCTTTAGCGGCTGCAAACATATTTTTATTATTTTCTAATGCTATTTCCGTTAGCATATGATCTGTGTAGTTATAAGAGAAAACGAGCTCAGCACTATTCGCTGCTGAAAAAGCGCCTTCAGGCTTATGTGTTACTAATGCCCCCGTAAATGCGCCTAATACTTTCGTAAACTGTGTTTCCGCCTTATTTCCACTTAATGCATTCTGCATTAACGCAATTTGCTTTTCTTTTTCATTCAGATATGACGGTTTAAATAAATTACTGTCTAGTGTGATCGCAGCAAGCTCCGCAGCTAAAGCTCCCACCACCGCCCCTTTAGCATCACCACCCGATATTTCAGCACTTATCCCCGAAACAACAGCGTGGCTTAAAACTTTTCCTGTATGACCTAAAATCTCACCGTTATTACCAATCAGTTTTGCCCCTTCAGCGTTAATTTGATTGGCCACATTGCTCAGTAAAGCATTTCTAAAATTATCGCTAAAGCTTCCACCTTGAAGCGTTGTGTTTAACGTAGAACTAATCACTGAATTAGAAGCAACTCGCTGTGCAACTTTAGTCCAGTCACCATTACTGAGTAAGGGTAATTTAGCAGCGGCGGGGTTTCCTGATGTCCATCCCATTTTGACATCTAAACCATTTAATGCACCAGAGATAACCATTTGGGTAATAATAGTTTTGACTGTCTCACTTTTACCTAATGTACTAAGTGTTTTAGATAAATCACCTTTATTTTCTGCCAATGCGACGGCTGCTTGGCTCGTGAGCGCTGTCATTCCTGAATAGCCTGCACCCGCAATAACGTCTGCAGTTATTCCAGTCGCGCCCGTAGCAGAAACAGCGCCTTCACCTGCCCATGCCGCTAACCCTGAACCCGATGTTGCAGCCGCAACAACGATCATAATTAATGCTGAAGCTAGGGGATCCAAACTTTGGCTTTTATAATCCCAACTATCATAGGCATCTTTTACTAAATTCCACTGCACATCTTTACGATCTTTTAGTCCTGCCAGCCATTTCGTTCCTTTTGTTTGACCTAATACATTCAATGTATTCTGCAAACTTTGATTATTTTTAGCCTTAACATCTGCAGTAATACCTTTTTTAGCGTTAACCGTCAGTTTTCCGCCAATATGAAGTACAGGTAACACCCACTTATCATCTTTATAGCCTTTATTACGCTGTGTAATATAAAAGCCTTTTGAGTTTGAGATGATTTGTTCAAATGCGGTATTTTTAACGGCTTGAAAATTAACCCTCCCAGTTTGACTGATAATTTTTACGTTTTTACCCGTATTAATTTTTGTAGCTTCTAATGTCACATCATCTTTAGCGTATAAATTAATATCCTTACCTGCCGTAAATTCAGTGACCTTATTTTTTCTTTCGCTATATGTTTTATTAACACTGTTTTTGGTAATACAAAGTGTCCATTTATTGCATTTCTCTTCTTGTTCTTCATAGTGGCTAGTTTCTTCCATCGCTTGTGCATAGAGATAGCCACCTTTTGCAGCAATGTCCATCATACCGTTAGCTGCAAGGCGAGATGCTTGAAATAAAATACTGCCTTCTGAAACTATCGTTAGATTTTTAGCGCTATTAATATTAGAACCAATTTGACGGTATAAATCTTGTAGCTCGTTACCTTCTTGCTTGCGATAGTGTGTTTTAATTGATTCAAATCGAATATTACCGCCAGCAGAAATATTAATATCATTGAGTGGCTTTAATGAGCTTCCCTGAGAGGTAATTGTACTATTAGAGGCCAAGGTTAAGCCTTTATCACCAGATATAGAGGTTGTCACATAACGAGTATCTTGCAAGTCTTCATGACTATCTGGAATAGCGGAATATAAGCTTGCAGTGAGCTTCATATCTCGACCAGATAATACAGTGACGTTGTTCTTAGATAGAAGTAAAGCTGATTTTAAATCTATATCACGAGCGGCATTAAGCGTAATATTACCGTTTTCTATCAATTGGGATCGCAATTCAGGATAGCGATTGGTTTGAAAGAGAATATCAACATCTTTGATAGCTTTTGAAGCCAAGTTAATATCTTGACCTGCATTAAAAGTCAGAGATTGGCCACTTTTAAAAGTGATACCTTGGCTGAGAATACTTCCTCCAGCTGAAAAACTCATATCACCCAGACTTTCCCATATTCCCACTTTTTTTATTTGTTGATTAACAGTATCTTTTTTTTCTAATTGAGATTCGTTCAAAAACCGAGATTCCTCTCGGGAAATTTTCACATTACCATTTGCAGTAATATTTAACTTACTAAACTTACTTAAAATAGCGTTATTTATAAGTATATTCTTACCTGCATTAAAATTAATTGTATCTGAGACATTAATAGCAGAACCTGACAACAAACCTTCTTTGTATATATGGGGGGGATTCAATGTATAATTTACCCCTCCATTTTTAGACATAATTAAAGCATTTTTACCAGAAACGTTAACATTATTTAATTTAACATCACCATTTGACAATAGACTTACATTTTCATTTCCCGTTATATATGAATAATTCAAGTTCATATCTTTACTCGTGATTAATGACAGCTCATTTAATGCATTAACCCTAGCCACTGCTTAATAAAATATTTTTCGCCCTTATATCATATGATTTATTTTCTATTTCATGTAGCTTTTTTATTGGGAAACTTGTTATTGGAGACTTTCTATTTATATTGATTTTGTTTTTAAAATCTAAAGCCAAACTTTTTCCAGCAGAAATAAAGGGGATATCATTTTGATAAACATTCCAAGATGAATATTTATCTACTAATTTGAAATGTAACGGTTCACTAACATAAAAAATATCATACGTCCCTGTATCCTCTGTTTCATCCGCATAAACACCTAAATCTTGGTACGATGAATGATATTTATTCCATATATTTATCTCGCCAATACCTTGATGAAATAAATTAGCATTATTTCCTGTTAAAATTAAATCACCTTGTGATTTAATCCTTCCATTATCATTTATAAATTCATTGGTATTAACATAAATATTTTTTCCAGAACTTATCTCACCCAGTTTTTTCGTTAATGAATAGACCTTCCGCTCAACATTAATTTGGCTTCCTTTTTCCATATCTATGGTTCCAAACCATTTTTTATAATTAAATCTTTCTAATTCAGGGTATAAAGTAATAATGGAAACAACTCCCTCCCTACTACCAAAAAATGACGCAACAACATTATTTTTACTTGTTGAGTTAGCAGGAATCACTAGTTCAGAAACTGGATTAGTCAATGTCATATTAGAGAGATTTTTGGTTCTAACAACTAAATCGCCAGTATCGGTTTTTATCGTTGCCGATTTATTTTCAATTAGAGTGCTTAAATCTCCCTTTGCATTCTTTTGCATCCATAGATTGTCTTTTGCTTGAATAAGCGCTTTATCCCCTGAATTACTAATGGTGTCAGCAAATACACGCATATCCTTCCCAGCGATCACTTGCCCATTATTAATTAAGGTGTTTGCCGCTAAAGTAATATCTTTCTGCCCACTTAATTTTGCATTATTACTGATTTGTAAATTTTTCGTGCTGATATTAATTTCATTTTTCGATTGAATATTGCCTGCTAACGTAATCTTTCCATCGACAGTTAACGTCAAATCATTTTGAGTCGTTTGAATATTACTGAGATTCACTCCTACACCATTTTCGGTGCTAACTAAACGTACTTGATCCGCGTACATCCCCCCAAGTGCTTTTGTATCAACCGAAATACTCGGCTTTTGTCCTTCACCTTTAGCTGGGATGACCGTGCCTTGTTGAATATCAACACGATTAGCCCCCTGCATTAGCGTTAAATTTTTTGCTTTAATTTGACCGTTCAGTTCCGTTGCACGGCTGATAATATCGGCATAGCTTTGCGCTTGTACATCCATGCCTTTACCACCAACAATGACACTGCCTTTTTTAACTTCAATCGCGGATAATGCACCTTGTTTATCCATAATGGGCTTACCCGTTGTTAACGTAATGGCTGGGGTATTAATAAAACCACAGCCATTACAGGTAATCCCATTTGGGTTGGCAATTAAAACATTAGCTTGCTTTCCCGCTACCTCTAATATCCCTTGCAATTGTGAATGCCCACTACCTACAACTTCATTAATAATTAAATTAGCAGCGTGACCTTTTAAATTTGTATTCGCCTTAACTTGGCCTGCTAATTGAGAATTAATATTATTTATTGCGTTATTAAGAACAGCACCTTGTTTATCAACATTAAAATTTTGAAATTTATTGTGTGAAACACCAATATTATTCGGTGTTGCAATATTAATGATAGGAACATTATTTTGTTGTGTTATTTGCGTATTTTTATCTGCGGGTGTAATGACTGCACTCCAAGCAGGATGAAGCGGATAGATAGCAGTGATAAACATAATTCCATAACCTAAAATCCTTTTAGGGAAAGAGGGAATATCATTGGGCATCAAAAAGCTCCTATAAAGTAATTATATCGATAATGAAACTGACCAATACATTGACCAGTTGTCAGGGGTTAAATCTGATGGATAGTACAGAGGTTTACTCAGTAGAAATTGAGATGAAAGTTTTTAATTGCCAATGATAGATAATCCTATTGCACCACCCGCAAGTGTATTTTGAACAACGTAATATCTATCACCCGCAATATAACCGTAATCTAATGCCGCAATAAAGTACAATTGGCCAATGTCAGTACTGGCAATCTTGGTAGTTATTTCATTACGCCAATAAAAGCCACTATTACCACTCAGTGACTACTCTTGATATCCTCGAACCGAGTATTGACCACCAATGCTAACGCGCTCGATTCCATAAAGGTTATCAGGGGAATATTGACCATAAAACGATGTTAAATACGTCATACCATTCGTAAAATAGTATTGATAACTGCTGCTTAGGCTATATTTACGATAATGGGTACGCGGTGAATCAACCGCAATATAATCAGGCGATGATCCAAATACTGATAGCCCCAATTCAAATGCTGGGTTGAACGTAAAATAACCTTGCCCTAGTATCGTACTGTATTGTGGACTAATACTGAATGAAGTCAGAGTTGGACTGCTGATGGTCAATGTCTGCTGTGCTAACTGCGTTAGTGCTTTTTTGTGTTTTAAACTACTTTGTAATGTTAATCGTTGTTTGCCATCCCGATAAATTAGCCGATTAATATCAAATTGCTGGTTAGTGTTTTTACCTTCATAATCATATATATGCCCAGTAGATTGAAACGGTTGTCGTGTTTTATTGCGATAAAATTGATAACGATATGACCAATAACCATAAGGTACATTAACGCTGGCAACATAATAACGATTGTAATGTGAATGACTGAAATCAGTGTCCGTGCTAGCAGAAACCGACCACTGCTCACCTAAACCCAGTATAGAATCGAGCCAAAGACGACCTGTTATTAATGTTTTCCCAGTCGATTGAGTACCCGAGTTATCAATAGTGAATTGACTACTTAACGGAATTTTTGTTGATTTTCTACTAATAACAATTCTTGAATATCCATTTGTTTTTCCAGGTTGGATATCAATCGTATATTTTGACGTTGTCGAACGATTTAACTGTTCTAATCCTTGTTCAATATCCCGTAAATTTAATATTTCCCCAACTAAATTAGGATATATCATCGTTGACAAGTTTGATGACGAATTTTCAATATCTATAGATTCAATTCTCCCTTCAATAATTTCAATTATCAACTTATGCTGAGCTAAATTTTGTTCTGGAATAAAAGCTTGCGAGGTGATATATCCCTGTTCAATATAATAATTAGTTATTGTTTTAGCCTCAGTTTGGATTTCATTGATAGACAGACAACGGCTTTGATAAGGATTAATTATGCTTTGTTGTGCCTTTAATGAAAGTATCGAAATACCTGATAGATGAATTTTCTCAATTGAAAAACATAATTGATTTGCTTTTTTTAATTCAGGCACATCCTCAGGCTTAATTACACGTTGATTTTCCAGCGTTTCCCTTTGATTTAATTCATATTCAAGCCTTTGTTTTTGTTCAAAACCAATACTATCATGACTGAAGGGCAGGACGTTACCTGCCCCAAAACTGACTTCGATAATAACGAGAAATAATATAAATACTAATAATAACCTTTTATTTAAAAAAAGAGATAATGACATAACAATACCATCGAAAAATAAATTTAATTAACGATATAAAATACAAATGCGAATGACAATTGTTAATTTAGCAATGCCGACATTAACATTATAATGTATGGAGAATTATGAAACCGCATTGTAATAACACAGCAACAATGCACTCAGTAGATTATTGTAATAGAAAAAACCTCAATTTTGGTTTTAATAAAACATAATCATATAATTAACTGATTGTTATTAAATATTAGATAATAAACACGCTATTTATCGTTACTTTAATATAGCATTGAAAATACAAACAATAAAAAATATATTTATTATTAATATAATCGATTTAAAACATAGTGGCTGTAAATATATTGAGAATACTCATATATAATATAAGTGTTCATTGACAAACAAAAAACCCAGCTTGCGCTGGGTGAAAAATATTCTAAACGTGTTAATCACGCTAAAGGACCGACAACCACCAACTCATTCTTACAAGCTTCCTGCTATACCCCACTTTTCCTTACTCTCTTCACTGACACCAATCCATATCTAAAGGCGCTAAGCCAGCCGCCTTTAGATCATCACTCTCCCTACAGAGTGATGATTTAGTATTGGCGTGCGTGATTTGCGACCATTTCCTTGATTTTATCCGCTGCACAGACAATTTCTGGATTCTGAGCAACCTGAGCTGTCCCTGTGCGCCACCACGCTTCATAACCATTAGTCATTGTTTTAGGCAGCACTTTAATATCAATTAATACACAACCTGAATGCGACTTGGCCTCTTCAATCGCTGCAATCAACTGCGCTTCATCATGAACTCGATAGCTTTTACAACCATAACTTTCGGCATTTTTCGCAAAATCAACTTTCACTAACGGCCCATCCATCTTCCCTGTTTTTGGGTTACGATGACGGTTTTCAGTGCCAAAACTGCCCATACCTTGACTCATTTGCAGGTTGTTAATACAACCAAAACCCGCATTATCAAATAACAGAATGGTAATCTTAAGATTTTCTTGGATAGCAGTTTGCAGCTCACTATGCAGCATCAAATAAGAACCATCCCCCACCATCGCATATACGGGTTGCTCTGGCGCGGCAATTTTAGCTCCGACCGCCGCCGCAATCTCATACCCCATACAAGAATAACCATATTCCAGATGGTAAGTATCAGGATACTTAGGGAACCAAATACGCTGTAAATCACCCGGTAGAGATCCCGCCGCACCCACAACGATTGCATCCTCTTCCATATGCTGTTGCATCAGCCCCAGCACACGTGTTTGAGTTAACTCAGTTCCTAAAGCTTCACGGTATTCGTCTATTTTATCATCCAGATGACCGGCAATTTCAGGTATGAAATCTAATGGCTTATATTGAATCGAGAATAATCTGGCTAATTCAGTTTGCCATTGTTGCTTGGCTTGTTGGATGCTATCGCCCCACTGTGCTTGATATCCACTGCTTTGCAATAAGACATCGAGTGCCGTTAGCCCTTCTTTTGCATCTGCAATCAATTTCAATGCATCAAGCTTGCACGCATCAAATTCAGCAACATTAATATTGAGAAATTCTACTTCAGGATGACTAAACAGGGATTTTGAGGCCGTGGTAAAGTCAGTAAAGCGAGTACCAACACCAATCACTAAGTCAGCTTCTTTTGCCAGTAGATTAGCGGCTAATCCCCCCGTTGTACCAATACCACCGACATTTAATGGGTGACTGGCAACAATTGCACTTTTACCTGCTTGAGTCTCTCCAAATGGAATAGCATAGTGTTCAGCAAAAATGCGAAAAGCGTCGTGAGCTTCGGAATAACGAACACCGCCACCACACACTAACAACGGCTTTTGCTTACGGCGAATTAAACTAACAGCTTCTGCTAAACTGACATTCGTTGCTGGACGACGTTCAATTCGATGCACTCGTTTAGCAAAGAAATAGTCAGGGTAATCCCAAGCCTCACCTTGAACATCTTGCGGCAAACAAATGGTGACTGCTCCAGTATCTGCAGGATCAGTCAGTACGCGCATCGCATTGATCATTGCTGCCATCAATTGTTCAGGGCGTGAAACTCTATCCCAATAGCGAGATACTGGCCGAAAACAATCATTAGTGCTAACCGTGCCATCACCATATTGTTCAACTTGCTGTAAAACCGGATCAGGTTGACGCGTTGCGAACGTATCACCTGGAAGCAGTAAAAGAGGGATACGGTTAGCGGTCGCTGTTGCCGCCGCTGTTACCATATTTGCCGCTCCGGGCCCAACAGAAGATGTAACTGCACAAATTTGCTTACGCTTTTTTTGCTTTGCAAAACCGGTCGCAATATGCGCCATGCCTTGCTCGTTACACCCTTGATAAACCTGTAGGTGTCCAGGCGCCTCTTCCAGCGCCTGCCCTAAACCTACCACGTTACCATGGCCGAAGATGGTAAATATTCCCTGAATAAACGGATACTGCTCACCATCAACTTCAACATATTGCTGGTTAAGAAACTTAACTAATGCTTGAGCCGTGGTCATTTTCTGCTTATTCATCAGGGACTCCCTTTATTCCATAGTTGGCATTGTGAAACTACTTTCGTGATGCTCTAGGCGGACACTTGCAGGCCAACGGCTGGTTACTGTTTTCATACGTGTATAGAAACGAACGCCATCGTTACCATGAACATTCAAGGGTCCAAAGATAGAACGTTTCCAACCGCCAAAACTGTGGAATGCCATTGGGACTGGGATAGGAATGTTAATACCAACCATGCCTGCCTGAACATTTTCTTGGAATTCACGTGCAGTTTCACCATCACGCGTAAAAATTGCGGTTCCGTTACCATACTCATGTTGATTAATTAATTGCAAACCTGTTTCGAAGTCTGGAACACGAACAATCACAAGAACGGGGCCAAAAATTTCTTCTTTATAGATACCCATTTCAGGTGTGACATTATCAAACAGTGTTGGGCCAACAAAGTAACCATTTTCAAAACCTTGTACCTTGAAATCACGACCGTCAACCAGTAATTTCGCACCTTGTTTTTCACCACTCGTAATATAGTCGCAGATTTTTGCTTTATGCTGGGCTGAAATTACTGGCCCCATGTCATTTTCTTTACCTTCGACAATACCTGGACCTACCGTCATTTTGGCAATTTGGCCTTTAAGATTAGCAATCAATGTATCAGCTGTTTCATCCCCCACAGCCAATACGACTGACAGTGCCATGCAACGTTCGCCAGCTGCACCAAAAGCGGCACCCATTATTGCGTTGGTCGCCAGATCCATATCGGCATCAGGCATTAAAATACAGTGGTTTTTTGCCCCTCCGAGTGCTTGGCAACGTTTGCCATGCTCGGACGCTGTCGTATAGATATATTCCGCGATTGGCGTAGAACCGACAAAACTGACGGCTTGAACTTCAGGTGCTCTGAGTAATACATCAACAGATTCTTTGTCACCCTGAACGACGTTAAATACACCATCAGGTAAACCGGCTTCTTTTAGCAATTTGGCTAATTCAATAGCAAGAGAAGGATCTTTTTCAGACGGTTTGAGTACAAAGGTATTCCCTGTGGCTAATGCGACAGGAAACATCCACATTGGCACCATAGCAGGAAAGTTAAACGGTGTGATCCCTACGCAAACACCTAATGGTTGCATTAAAGAATGACTATCGACACCTGTTGCAACGTTTGCTGAATGTTCACCTTTTTGTAAATGCGGTATGCCACAGGCAAACTCCACAACTTCCAGACCGCGGGTCACTTCACCGACTGCATCTGAAAAGACTTTACCGTGTTCCTGAGAAATTAAGCGCGCTAAGTGATCCATATTTAATTCAAGTAATGCTTTAAATTTGAAAAGAATACGAGCGCGTTTCAATGGTGAAAGTTTAGACCACTTAGGGAAAGCTTTATGAGCGACCTCTATCGCCTTTTTAGTTTCAGCGGCACTGCTCAACACAACCTGAGCGGCTTGTTTACCTGTTGCAGGGTTAAATACGGGTGCAAAACGCCCACTTTGGCTAGAAACGAGTTCACCACCAATGAAATTCTGAATCTGTTGCATATTGCCTCTCTTTAACTGATAGAGTTACTTTGTTGATAAAGGTATATGAAATATTCATTTCATTTTCAACTAAAATTGAAACAACATTCAATTTATGTGATCCAGTCTGAGTTTTTATGAAATTGTTGCTAGAAGGTAAAGACACTCGTTTCAAAAATCGCTCTAATCATCTTTTAGCATAAAGGCAATTTGAATTAATTATTCCATTTAGCCAGTTAGTTTTTCAAAATGATTCGACTAATGATCTAAAATAACTACAATTACCAAAGTCTCTTGACCTTTGATGATCAATTTACAGTCGAATTAAGAGCTTTGATTTAAGGTAAAAACAGGAAAGGCGAAAGGTTAGCCGCTTAGTGAACTAGGCAAGATCCTCTCAACGTAGAATAAATGAGTGAAACGTCTTTTAATCGAACCCGCAAGGCTGCTTTTAACCACTTTTTCATTTGGAATGATGATTATTAAGTTAAATTCATTAAATAATTACATTGAGTGCTTTTTAACCTTTGATTGCTTGACAGTAAGCAGCAAAGGTCAACAGCCTCTAGCCTAGTCATGGAGGTTTTATGTCAACTGCATCGAATTTGAATGAGTTTCAGGAGCAAGTTCGCTCTCGTTACGACGAGCTCAGTAAGCGGCTACAACAAGTAGCACGATACGTTTTAGATAATACAAATAGTGTCGCCTTTGATACCGTTGCTGTCATTGCCAAAGAAGCTAATGTCCCGCCTTCGACCCTCATTCGCTTTGCTAATGCGTTCAATTTCAGTGGATTCAATGAAATGAAACAATTATTTCGAATGAATTTAGTTGAAGAGACTGCCAGCTATACGGATAGAGCAAGGCTGTTCCGTGAGATGGATAGTGACCAAGAGCTAAGTGATGACCCTGCTCAGATTCTAAAAGAATTTGCGCATTCCAATGCACAAGCGTTACAACAGATGGCGGCAAGAACCCCAGCGGCAGATCTCGAAAAAGCAGTTTCTCTCCTTGCTGAAGCTGAAAATGTTTATATCATTGGTTTACGTCGCTCTTTTAGTGTTGCAACTTACTTAAGTTATGGTCTTAGTCACTTAGAGTGCCGTCCCCAGTTGATTGATGGCCTTGGTGGAATGTTCAAAGAGCAGATTAACCGAATTGGAGAGAAAGATGTTGTTATCTCCATCAGCTTCACGCCCTATGCGGAAGAAACAATTATGGTTAGCGAAAAAGCCGCACAAACGGGAGCAAAACAAATAGTCATCACGGATAGTCAAATCAGCCCACTGGCAAGTTTCAGTGATGTTTGCTTTGTGATTAAAGAAGCTCAAGTTGATGCATTTCGCTCTCAGTCAGCTACACTATGCCTAGCTCAATCGTTGACTGTCGCATTAGCTTATCGCCAAGGTAGTAAACTGATTTAATCAAAAAAGGGCTTTGTTCACCAACAAATCTGTCGTGATTAAGCCCTCAATTCATCAATTGCATAACGACATAACCATGCAATATTTCGGCATCTGAACGATCTCCCTCGCATTCATCAAGTAGCTTATTCCTTCATGTTAATAAAATTGCTCACATGACGGTATCAATGGCAAAGTCTTTTATGGTTATTCGCTTCTCGTTAACTCGAATGACTCGAAGAATATAAGAAACTGTGAGACTTGTCAGAAAATACAAATTTCAAAAAAATTAGCAATGAAATTCTTGCTTCACCCTGTTATGTTGAGATTATGTAAATACCTGAAAGCAGGAATGTCGCTGAGGAAAGCTCATGATGAATACACACTTTCTCTATTTGTTTGGCCATCTTCGCTTACTCGAAGAACGTCATTCTCTTGTTTCGCTAAATAAAATGGGTATTGGTTTGATAGGCTCACCAATGCATAACTTGTGCTATAGTGAAGCTATACTGCATAGCCAGCCTCATTGTCAGCTTAAATCAGTTTGCTCACTTGACTCACCAATACCTTCCGCCTCTTATTATATTTGCCAAAAAAGAAAAATAGAGCATCTCATTGATAATGAAGCGGTAAATGCCATTATTGTCACTTCTGTATGCAGTGAAGAGTTATTGAAATTTATTATTCTAACTGCGGTCAATGCAGGTAAAAATATTTTACTGAATAATGTTCCAAATTATAGAAATAATGAACTTGCAGATTTGCTCAAGTTAGCAAAACAAAATGACGTCAATATCTGTCAAGATAATATACTGAGTTTTTCTCAACAGTATGATCAGGTTAAATCAACGTTATCAGTTAATAATACACTTGACACGGGTTTATTGCGTTTATCTGCCCATCATATTATCGAGGACGATAACCATTTACCCTATAACATGTTACATTCACTTATCGCGGAAAAAGTATCGTTGTTACTCAGTTTACTCCCTGAATTCAAAATGAGTTCACCGTCCATCCAATACTCTCGCCCATTTGCAAGCATTGAAGATGGCGATGTACTTATTATTAATCTACGTAATGAAAATGGATTTTTAGTTTCATTCGAATTATTTTTCAATACTGGAAATGTTTCAGATAAATTATCATTAAAGCAATCGAATAATAGCTTTCAATTTGAGAATTATCTAATTTTAAATAATAAAAATTCAATCGTAACCGAAAATTCATTGATTATAAAACAACTTGACCACTTCATATTAAACTTACATAAAACAAAAAAAATAGCGATAACTTCACAGTTAATGAGTGTTAATAAAATGACTGAATCAATTTTAAATCAACTTAGATTTGATAAATTTATTTTATAATTATAAAAATTTACACTATTTAATTTAATCACTAAATGAACTATAACGATGAACTTTTCAAATTGAATTTAAATAACCTCAAGTATTATTACTTAATAAACAATCAAGCTCGGAAGAAGTAGAGTCAATAATTTCCAGACTCTACAAGTTCTTCCGGTTCGATTAACTTACCCATAGTATCTCTCTATGTTTACAGTTTTAGTATATCTACTGATAGTATTTACAAGATAATTTATTGCCTTCCTTGTTTTGATGGGCTTCCTATTTTAATGAATAGTACAACGTGTCCCTACGTTAACGTTAACAACGCCATACAAAAAAGTTGTTGGCTCCAAGTTAAATAGGCATGCAAATTGAAATAATGAATCAATATCGATGCAACTTTCACCACTTTCAAAACGATTCATTTCATCTTCGGATACACCAATTAATCTCGCCGTTTGTTCCAATGTCATTTTATGACTTTCTCTTTGTTTACGGATCCTAATACCTAGCATTTTTGCAATATTGTCTTTGTGCATAATAAGCTCCTAAAAAATAGTCAAAGTACAGTAATTTTGTGGATGCGTAAATTACCATTCTAACTCGATAAATTAATTGATTTAAATTAAAAATAGAGCTAAAATAACATCTAATTACGATTATTGAAAATAGAGAGGTACCAAATAAAAACATTCAACACATTGAAAAAAATATAAATTTTAATAAAAAAACTCTCGATATTATATTTTCACAAGGTGATATTGTTCACATAAAAAAACACACTACACAGGTTTAAAATATCAACAAAGATAATCTCTTTATGACTTAATCTTATTTTTATATCGTAATTTACTGATAGCTACAAACTTAATTTTAGCCTAATTTTAAAAAGTGGCTATAAGATTATTTCTATATTATATGTGAGCAAACGTTATTTATTGTTAGTAATTATGACATTTTATGTCTATTTTTTTCAGGTTATTTCATTTATTTACTAAATAACATTTAGTGTATAATTTTATTTCTAATATTTAGTATATTATTAAAAATAACAAAAGCTAAAAGATAACTATCGTTATTAGATTTAATAATCATCATTATATGAAATTACTTTTTATACCAGCAGGGGATCTTTAAATAACTGATTGTTTATTTAGGAGAATTGTAAGGTATGTCCCATAATGATATGAACAATATGATGATGCTTGCTCGTCATTTACCTCAAAAAGCCGTTGCCCTTATTCTTGCGGGAGGAAGAGGTACTCGCCTTCAAGGACTTACACTAAAACGTGCTAAGCCCGCTGTTCATTTTGGTGGTAAATTTCGTATTATCGATTTCTCATTATCTAATTGCCTGAACTCAGGAATTAGGCGTATTGGTGTGATCACTCAATATCAATCTCACTCATTAGTACAGCATATACAAAGAGGATGGTCTTTTTTCAATGAGGAGATGAATGAATTTGTTGATTTACTTCCCGCACAACAAAGAAAAATTACAGACCATTGGTACAAAGGTACAGCTGATGCTGTTTTTCAAAATATGGATATTATTCGAAGTTATCATGCGGAATATATCGTTGTACTCGCGGGTGATCATATTTATAAAATGGATTATTCACGCATGCTGCTTGATCATGTTAATAACAATGCAAAATTCACTGTTGCTTGTATTAAAGTCACTAAAGAAGAAGCTCATCAATTTGGCGTAATGGAAATTGATGAAAATCGCTGGGTAACTCAATTCCATGAAAAACCTGAAGAACCACCTGTATTAAAGGATTCTCCTGATTTCTGTTTGGCGAGTATGGGGATCTATATTTTCAATAGTGATTACCTTTCTCAAATACTAGAAGATGACAGTATTTCGCCTGATTCGAGTAATGATTTTGGTAAAGATATCATTCCAAAAATTGTCGAATCTGGTGAAGCATTCGCCCATCCATTTGAATATTCATGTGTGACAAGTAATCCAGATTTTCCACCTTATTGGCGAGATGTGGGAACGTTAGAAGCATATTGGGCTGCAACACTTAATCTTGCTTCTGTTACGCCTGAATTAGATATGTATGACCGTGATTGGCCTATCCGAACTCATATGGAACCATTACCACCCGCAAAATTTGTTCAAGACCGTTCAGGGAGCCATGGTATGACAATGAATTCCTTAGTCGCAGGGGGTTGTATTATCTCAGGTTCGATTGTCCTGCATTCTGTATTATTTCCTCGAGTGAGAGTGAATTCATTTTGTACGATTGAATCCTCGATTTTACTTCCTGGTGTAAATGTTGGACGTTCTTCTCGTTTACGCCGCTGCATCATTGATAGGGGCTGTGCTATTCCTGAAAATATGGTGATTGGTGAAAACTCAGAAGAAGATACTCAACGTTTCTATCGAACCGAACAAGGCATTATTCTTGTGACAAAAGAGATGTTAGATAAGTTAAATAACGATAAGGAATAAAATGTGAGCACTAGTTTTGTGCGTGAATGTCATTCACCGTTGGTGACACAAGAAGCTCTAAAAAATGCCATCATCTATAAATTAAAATTTGTGATTGGTAAAGAACCATTTGTTGCAACACAACGAGAGTGGTTAGAAGCTATTTTACTTGCGGCACGCGATCGCATTGTCGAACGTTGGCTCACGACAAATCGCGCTGAATATTCACAACAACTCAAACAAGTGTATTACTTATCAATGGAATTCTTATTGGGTCGATCTTTATCTAACACCTTAATTTCAATGGATATTTATAACGATATTACTCAAGTTATTTCTGAGTTTGGATTTGATTTTGAACAGCTTGTAGAACAAGAAACAGATCCCGGCCTTGGCAATGGAGGCCTTGGTCGGCTTGCTGCTTGTTTCCTAGACTCTCTAGCGACAATGAATATGGTATGTTCCGACAAATTATACGTCAGGGACAACAAATTGAATTTCGTGATGATTGGCTTTCTCACGGTAATCCTTGGGAGTTTCCGCGCCCTGAAAATCGCTACCCTATTCAATTTGAAGGAGATGTCGTCGAACATAATGGAGCTCATCAATGGGTCAAAACGAATGATATTATTGCGGTTGCTTACGACCAAATCATACCTGGTTATAAGACAGAAGCGACCAATACTCTGCGCCTATGGACTGCAAAAGCCAGCGATGAATTCAACTTACAAATTTTTAATGATGGCGAATATTATTCTGCAGTTAAAAATAAGAATGATTCTGAAAATGTCTCTCGCGTTCTCTATCCCAATGACTCCACTTATTCAGGAAAAGAGCTACGTTTAAAACAAGAGTATTTCCTTGTTTCTGCCTCTGTTCAAGATATTCTTTCTCGCCATTGGCTAATTTATCAACGTTGGGATAATTTATCAGACAAAATTGCCATTCATTTAAATGATACTCATCCTGTTCTCGCGATTCCCGAGTTAATTCGTTTACTCATCGATCAGCATCAACTAAGTTGGCAAGAAGCAGTCACTCAAGTTGAAAAGATCTTCTCTTATACTAATCACACATTAATGAGTGAAGCACTTGAAACTTGGCCTGTAGAAATGTTTCGTAAAATACTGCCTCGCAATCAACAAATCATTTATCAGATTAACAACGATTTTTTACAGCGCATTAGCAAACAATTTCCACATGATTTTGAGTTACCTCGCCGCGTCTCTATCATTAATGAAGAGCATGGAAGGCTAATTAGAATGGCATGGATTGCGGTTATTGTTTGCCATAAAGTCAATGGTGTCTCCGCACTACATAGTCAATTAATGACAGATTCTCTGTTTACTGATTTTGCCCGAATTTTTCCGAATAAATTCTGTAATATTACTAATGGCATAACGCCTCGGCGTTGGTTAGCACTAGCAAACCCCGATCTCTCGTCCATGATTAAAAGTTATATTGGCCCCCAATGGTTAATCAACCTGCCACAGCTTTCTGAACTTAAGCAATGGATTGATTACCCAGAGTTTTTGGAGAAATTAAAGCAAGTTAAGCAAGCAAATAAACATAAGCTCACTCACTTTATTGCAGAAACCCAAAATATTTTGGTTAACTCAGATGCGTTATTTGATGTACAAATTAAACGCATTCATGAGTACAAAAGGCAGCTATTAAACTTACTTCATGTGATTACCCGCTATAATCGCATCTTAGCTAATCCAGAACACCATTGGGTACCTCGTGTGGTTATTTTTTCAGGTAAAGCGGCCTCATCTTATAGTGCAGCAAAAAAAATAATTCACTTAATTAATGATGTTGCAGAGATCATTAATCGTGATGAACGCATTGGTTGTCGCCTAAAAGTGGTTTTTATTCCTAATTATAATGTTAGCTTGGCTCAAAAAATTATTCCGGCAGCGGATCTTTCTGAACAAATTTCTCTTGCGGGTACGGAGGCATCAGGTACTGGAAATATGAAGTTTGCACTCAATGGTGCGCTCACTATCGGTACACTTGATGGTGCTAATGTTGAAATACGAGAGCATGTAGGCCAAGAGAATATTTTTATCTTTGGACATACCATTGATGAAGTAAAACAGATCAAACAAAACTATTATCATCCACGCTGGTATTACGAGAACGATGCAGAGTTAAAACAAGTGATAGATCAAATCTCGAATGGTTATTTTAAGCCTGACTGCCCCACTTTCTATCAAGACTTAACCAACAGTTTATTATATGGTGGTGATCAGTACTTATTATTTGCAGATTATCGCAGTTATATTGATACACAAGAACAAGTCGATAACCTGTACCGAGATTCATTATCTTGGCAATCTAAAGTTGCTAAGAATATCTGTAATATGGTTTTTTTTTCTTCAGATAGAACAATCCAAGCCTATGCGGAACAAATTTGGAACATCAAACCTATCATTTTATGAGTATATGATTTAGAGTTAAATTAGTTCGTTTAAGTTAAAGCTGATCTTGGTATCAGAACTTACTTAACTTCACAACTTTTTAAAAAAGTTGTCAGTCAACATGCTAACATGAGGCTGCTGAAATCTATTTCAATGTTAGAATAATATTCCAAATCGTATTCATTTTCGTCTTTATTTATGTCTTGGACAAAAACGATTTAAAAGGGTAACTATGCTTCAAGAAAGTGTAATCAGAGAAATTATTCTCTGGATAGAGCAAAATTTAGAATCTCGCCTGTCTTTAGATACCGTTGCTGATAAATCTGGATATACCAAATGGCATTTTCAGCGCTTATTTAAAAATCAGACAGGATTAGCTCTCGGCTCTTACATTAGAGCAAGGCGCCTATCCTGCTCTGCCGTTGCTCTTCGATTCACCAATGACAGCATTATGGATATATCTTTACGTTATCGTTTTGATTCACAACAAACATTTTGCCGTGCATTTAAAAAACAATTTAGTGCGACACCTTCAGAATATAGAAAACGCGAAGGTTGGAAGATTGATGGTTTTTGTCTTCCTATAAGAGAAAGTAAAGATCTGAACGTCGAAGTCAGTTTAGTCAAGCTATCTGCCATTACCCTTTTAGGTAAACAACATCGTTATACTAAAGGAATCAATGAATGGAATTTTAAAACAGAAGAGGTTAGACGCCACTACTGGATAAACTTCCTTGCTGACATGCAATATGTTACGCAAAACTTATATGCTATACATGGTATTGACTCAAACGATGCGAAAGAAGGTCAGTTTTTTTATACCACTGCTCTTGATGAAAATGATGTCGACGTAACACCATTAAACTCAAAAACGATGCAACTGCCTGCTGGCGATTACTTACAAATTAAGTTTAAATTTGACCTTCATGGCATTGATTATAATGATATTATTTATACCGCGTACGGGAAAGTACTGGCGAGTATGGATATTGCTCGTGGCGAAGGATCAGATATTGAAAATTACGTATTAAAATCTAAGCCGAGCTATGATGACTTTATCAAAAATCCACAAGAGTATATTAAAGAGCTCAACTACTATATTCCTGTCATCATCTGATTAAATTAAAGAGAAGCTAGCAGGAAATGAATTTTCGGCTAGTCTATTCTCAATTTAATTAAACCTACCCCCCCACAAATAATTTAAGATCTCTATATTCTAAATAATTAGATTTGCATGTAGACGATAAGCAGAGAGCATGTAGGCAACAGCTATGTCGTTGTTATGAAAAAGCCCAGTAATTATATAAAATAGATAGTAAAATTAATCTATCCCCCCTAAAAACAACTTAAATATCAAGATAATCATCTCTTCCATACTGATAAACAAATTAGTTATTTTTACTTAAATGCTGTCAAGTGTCTTATAGGCGATTACTCACACAATGATGGTTAAAAATATATTGATTTTAATGTTTTTTTGTTTTATATCAGTGCGATGTTTTTAATATACTTTTTCATATTGAATAATAAAATAGATAGCGCTAGCATAAACACAGCGGTCTATATTCTAAATAATTCAAGTGTCGCACTAAACGGCTCATAAATATAATCAGATGACTCAGGTCCTCGCCTTCATTGCAACTTGAAATATAGCGAATGTATTCCCGAGTATAGGTAGCTGAATTAACAATCTACTTTTAACTATAAAGGGATAGCACTAATGGTTGGAAAAAATGCTTCAACAAATATTACTGTTATCTTTGTTGGTTTACTCGCTGCACTAGCAGGTCTATTCTTTGGGCTTGATACTGGTGTTATCTCAGGTGCGCTTCCTTTTATTAGTAAGCAATTCGATATCTCGTCAACTCAACAAGAAATGGTTGTTAGTTCAATGATGTTTGGTGCCGCAGCAGGCGCTATCATTAGTGGCTGGCTATCTTCTTTAGGAGGCAGGAAAAAGAGTTTATTAATTAGTTCGATACTCTTCATTGTTGGTGCCATCGGTTCAGCATTTTCACCCAATGCGGAAGTTCTTATTTGTTCTCGTGTCGTATTAGGTCTAGCCATAGGTATTTCATCCTTTACTACGCCTGCCTATTTATCAGAAATTGCACCGAAGAAAATTCGTGGCGGAATGATATCTATGTATCAGTTAATGATCACTATTGGTATTTTACTCGCCTTTATTTCTGATACTGGATTTAGCTATGACCATGCTTGGCGCTGGATGCTAGGTATAACCGCAATTCCTGCGGTATTACTATTTATCGGCATCATATTTTTACCTGAAAGCCCTCGCTGGTTAGCCAGTAAGAATAGAGCCGCTGATGCAAAAAGTATTTTATTAAGATTAAGAAGTTCAGAAAAAGAAGCTTCTCAGGAATTAGAAGATATTTTTAATAGCCTAAAGATAAAACAATCTGGATTCAGCCTATTTAAAAGTAATAGTAATTTTCGACGAACCGTCTTTTTAGGTATTGCACTTCAGTTTATGCAACAACTGACGGGGATTAATGTCATCATGTATTATGCTCCCAAAATCTTCTCATTGGCCGGTTTTGAGAGTACAGCTCAACAAATGTATGGCACGGTACTGATTGGATTATTCAACGTGATTGCCACTATTCTGGCCATTTCTATTGTTGACCGCTTCGGTCGGAAAAAATTATTAATCTTTGGTTTCACTGTCATGGCCATCAGCATTGGTTTATTAGCTTATCTTTTATCATTCGATGCACATACGTTGTTCATTCAATATGCTAGCGTGGCATTCTTATTAATTTTCATTATTGGATTTGCCGTGAGCGCAGGGCCCGTGATGTGGGTTTTATGTTCTGAAATACAACCGCTTAGAGGTAGAGATTTCGGGATTACCTGTTCAACTACATCGAACTGGGTTGCAAATATGATAGTCAGTGCTAGCTTCTTAACCTTGTTAGCGACATTAGGGGATACCAATACTTTTTGGGTCTATGCGGTACTGAACGCTATATTTATCCTTGTGACACTTTATTTTGTGCCTGAAACAAAAAATGTTTCATTGGAACATATTGAAGAGAATCTGATGAAAGGTAATGCGCTTAAGGATATTGGTCGCTAGTTAATAAAAAAGATTTACATACTGTATTAAGCGCAACAAGATAACTTGCTTAAATAGGTAACTAATTAATCTATCAACAAAAACTGGCAAAATATAAGTATTATGTTTTCGCCAGTTTTTATTTTTAAACTCTATGTAAGTTAATTCCGTTGATGACTGAGTTGTTTACGCCGTCTATCGACCTCTTCAATCAAGCTATTCACTTTAGGATCAGCAAATATATCTTCCAGTGTTTTCGACAACTTACGACGCCAATTAGCATAACCAGTACTTGTTCCCGGAATGTTAACTGGCTCTAACATCTCAAGCCAGTCCTCTGGTTGTAGTCCCAATAAATCACAGTTTGAATCTGCAACTAAATAATGCAATTTGTGATTTAATTCGACCGACATTTTACCGACTGTTAATACCTCATCCTTTACACCTTGGTGATTTCCTCTTAGCGTTAATGCATCAAGTAATTGCTGTTTAGCCTTTTCTCGGTCTATACGTAAGCCCTCTAGTATTTCGGTATCAGGGTAAAGCCCTAGCTTTTGGCCTAAAGTAAAATCATGACTTTCCCAATAACCTCTTAGTGTCGGTAAATCATGTGTCGTGATCACTGCCATTGCTTGTGCTGACCATTGTTCAGGAGGGAAAAATTTACTTTGAGCATCGTGCTCAAACCACAGAACTTTATACGAAAAAATACCACAATCACGTAGTTTACTAATAATCTCTTCCGGCACAATTCCGAGATCTTCGCCAATAACCATACAACGCATACGCTGACTTTCTAGCGCCAATATTGCTAAAAGATCATCAACGGGATAACGAACATAGGCACCGTTTGCTGCAGCTTCTCCTTGAGGAATCCACCACAGACGCAATAATGACATCACGTGATCAATTCGTACCGCGCCACAACTTTCCATATTGGTTCGTAATAAATCAATAAAAGGCGCATAAGCCCTCTCAACTAATACATGTGGATTGAGAGGCGCAATCCCCCAGTTCTGCCCTAAAGGGCCCAGAATATCTGGCGGCGCACCAATCGAAGCTTCTACACAGTAAAGGTCACGATCATGCCATGTTTCTACACCACCTTGCGTCACTCCGACCGCTAAATCACGATACAGCCCGATAGACATGTTGAATTCTATACACTGCTGCCAGCAATCAGCAAACTGCCGCCATGCCAACCATTGTAACCAACTCCAGAATTTCACTTCATCATGCTTTTTTTCACAAAACTGTGTCACACTGGATGAATGTGCGTTTTGATACTCTTCAGGCCAAACTGGCCATCCCCAATGAGCTGTATTTTGTTCCATAAGGTCGGCATGCAAGGCATCAAATCTCGCTTGCCAATTTAGGCTCAGTCCCCGTTTTTCAACAAACTGCTCAAACTCAACCTGTAAGGGATCTTGCTTATGGCGTAAAGAAAAATGCTGCCAAGCGAATCTTAAAGCCGTCAATTTTAATTGAGTAACCGCAGTATAATCGACTGATTCGCTATTACGTGCTGCGGCCAAGCTTTCTTGAATCGCTTTAGATTGCCACCAGCACCGCCCTTCTTCACTAAATTTAAAATCAGCCACAGATTCAACATCGATATAAATGATATTAAGCCAGCATCTTGATGATGGACTATAGGGGCTCGCACTTTCTGGGGTTGATGGAAACAGTGAATGGATCGGATTTAGCCCAATAAAGCTACCCCCTCGGGAACCGACTTCGCAAATCATTCGCTTTAGATCACCAAAATCACCAATGCCCCAATTCTGCTCTGATCGTAACGTATATAACTGAACATTTGCTCCCCATAATTTTTGATCATTTTCGATGGCCGAAGATATATAGCAACGTTTCGGAGCAACAATCACACAACAGTTCCACTGTTTTCTTCGTTGGTTTAGAGTTAAGCGGTGATATCCCAATGGTAAGTCTGTTGGTAATACCAATACCTTCCCAGAAACTATTTGGCCTTGCTGTAATAACGCCTTATCTTCCGTCTCTAATTGCCAATAAAACTCGCCTTTTCCTTTGATTATCAGCTCAATATCATCATTTTGTAATACCACTTTTACAGTTGGAAGAGGGAGTGCACTCTTTTTTAAATGAGGGGCATTCCCTCCCATCGCATCAAACAATTGCTGTTGAATCGTGTCCGGAATAGCCTGCAATTGGCCGCGAGCATTGACATAACTTGCTGCGACATCCATTGAAACCATATCACCTTCCTTTTCTTCGCATTGCATAGCTCCTCCTATAATCTGCGTTTGACTTGCTAGGTACGCGCTTGATAGTCAGCAATTGTTTGGTCAAAACTAAACATTCCGTAGCAGGTGATATTTAAAATAGCCGCCCGCGTACAAGCTCCTTAACGCTCTATCCTGCTATTTATTACCGCTATTACCAATACTTCATGATTACCATGTAATGTTGAAAGCTATACCTTAGCAGTCGATATACAACATTGCCTCAATTCACAAAATTATCTCTGGGCTGATTTCACCGTCGCCGCTGTTTTATAATCCATCCCAACTGCCATGGTATTTTTACTTATCTAGCGTTGACTCGTTAATGACTTAACTGCAAATGTTGTCAAAGGTTAATAGAGTCTTAACTATTTCGATAGCCAAGACTCTTAATTACTTAATCTTCGATTAAAACAATACGAACAATATGGCTATCATCTTTTCAGGAGGCAGCCAGTTTATTTCCATCAGAATGTTAAGTTCATTTTTGCCCAGAAGGTTCTACCCGGTTCATTAACTGGAGCATTAGATGAATACCCAAACCCACTGTTACCCGCCAGATTTAAATGCTCGCTATAATTCTTATCGAATAAATTATCGGCCCCAGCACTAAGTTTTACATGATCATTTATGCGATAAGCCGTATTAAGAGAGAAAATAGTGAAACCTGAGCTACTGCTAAAGTCTTTACCCACCACATTTCCATCATTAATCGCCACGCGATGTTGGCGACTCACCATTCGTACTAACCCTGTAGTCGTCCAATCATTTTTCTCCCAAGATAAACCAAAGCGGCTTTCTAATGGTGGCATCTGTGGAAGTGGCTGGCTATCACTTCGGTTCTCACCCCAAGCATAGGCTAGACTTGCATCCGCTTTCCACGCATCACTCAATTTATACGCGATCCCCATCTCGCCGCCCATAATCACCGCATTAACGTTCTCAACTTGGCTTACTCGTGAATTATGTGAACTATAACGGAACAATATAAAATCATCGACGCGACCAACGTAGGCTGAGATCCATGCATTGATTTTTTCATCACTATACTTTGCACCAATATCGAGCTGAGTGGTTTTCTCCGTTTTTAATTTATCAAAAACATTAGTGGTACCATCAGGACCATAAGTTGGTGAAAACAACTCCCAATAATCAGGAAAACGCTCGGTATAACCAACACCGGCATAGAGCATAACAGGCGCGCCTGAAAGTGAATGTTCATAACGAATAAATCCCGCAGGCATAATAGTATTACGCCCTGATGATCCCGCATGTGAAACATTGTCGACGAGTACTCGGTCTCCTCGAGCACCTGTAACAACGTTACTGTGATCATTTGTATCCCACGTTAATTCACCGAATACACCATAATCGTGGAACTGTGCATCTTTGCTCCAATGATTATCACGGTGACTACGATGTGTATTACTTTGCATATCAGTACCAGCGCGTAACTCGTAATCAGACCACAACCAAGTTCCCATTATTCGACCACCAACTGTTTTACGATCAACTCGCATTTTCATTGGCATATTCATCATGTCATTGCCGCTTGCCATCATATGCCCTGAACCATGCCCCATTGTGCCACTCGGCTCACGAAGCGAATAGTTATCCATAATATGGTCAGCATAGTTGTAGTACATATTTGCTTCTACTTTGTCGAGCACATTCCCAATATTTGTTTTTTCAAAACGCATGCCTAAACTTTCGCGTTTAAACTGAGAACCATCCATTCCTCGTCCTGCGTAACGAGCTTCACCGTCCCCTTTCCCAGCGGTTAATTCAAGCAAAGTATACTCATCAGGCGTCCAACCAACCGCGATGTCTGTATTCCATTTATCCCACTTTGATGGCACCTTATGACCATCACCATCTTTATAATCATTCGAGCGCGATTTATTGCCAATTAAACGTAGATAACCCTTTTCATTTCCCATACTGACATCAGCATTTGCATCCCAGCGTTGATTAGAGGCCGTTAATACACTTGCATTTCCTTTAATGCTGGCTTTATCAAACAATGGTTTTTCACGCTCAAAGCGGATCGTTCCTGCCGAGTTGCCCGGTCCCCATAAAACAGATTGAGGCCCTTTAATCATCGTTAAAACATCAAAATTTTCGGGTGAAATATAGGAAGTTGGTGCATCCATACGCGAAGGGCAAGCCCCTAACATCTCACTATCATTGGTCAAAATTCGCAAACGAGAACCAAACATGCCACGAAAAACAGGGTCACCATTAGTTCCACCATTCCGGATTTGAGAAAAACCGGGAATAGTTTTTAAATAATCAGAACCATCGCTAGCAGGTACAGGCTGTCGTGGAGTTTTTGGAGATGTCGTGATGGTCAATGGTGAATCAACAGGCGCGGTAACTATCATGACCGAGCTATCTGAAAACTTGCTTTGATTCTCTTCATTAGCCAAAGCTGTATTGGAAATAAGCGCAGCTGCGATCAAAATGGTCAGAGGTGCAAATACAAATTCATCTTTGTTCATTATTTAGCCTAGTTCTATTCTTTATGACGTAGCAATACCGCCTGAATTGGAAAATCCAAATTCAAGATAGAGGGCATCGCACTCAATTCGGCAAATGCAATTCAAGATCCTTTGGAATGATGAGCTTATCTGTACCGCAGTTATTTTGAGTACAAACGGTTAACTAAGCCTTAACAGTCAATTTTTGAATTAATTCAAGAAATAAATGCCGAGCATAATCAATCAATAAGGTCAACAGGCTCTTGTGAATATAAATTATTTAGGGATTATAAAGAAAAGTCAGATGGCGGGGCTCGCGCGAAGCGTAATGACCAAGGGTGGAATAGACTTATACGGATACAGCGTTCAAACGGTAAGCAAGTCGTTAATATTGCCAGTTGGCGAATAATAAACGCAATAAACAGGATAATAAATGGAAAATGCACCAGTAACTGACAGTAGCCACAAGCAATATCTTCCATAGGGGATAGCCCCATTCCGGACATGAACATATGGTTCATCGTGCCGCTGGAATGACATTTTTCAGACAATGCCATATCGTGATGCTGATGCATCGAATATTCAGCCATATCGTTCATCGGTATGCAATCTGCCATTTGCATCATTGATTTTGATGCCAATGGTGCGATAAAGAGCATTGCTATAGCGAGAAGAGCAAGATAGGCGGCGAGTTGTCGAATATTAGCGCGCAGGTGCAACGTTTTTCCGTCATATCTATTGTTATTTTATTGCGCGAAAGTGTATCCCATTTGCATACTTGTTGTTATCGTTTTTTGTCGATAATGTTGGATATGGACTAAAAAATAGGCTTAAAATTTTTGACTTTATGTATGGAACTCAAGGCGGTGATAATTGATTCGTTATCACCGCCTAATTAAACACTAAATGAAAATGCTGTGCCTATTAGGTTAATAAGTTTGCAGGATTATCAATACATAAGCGATCAAGGATCACTTTATCGACCCCTTTTTTCGCCAGTAGAGATAAAAAAACATTCGGTACAAATCCCCATCCATTCCCACCATTTTTCGCCCACATCTGCTTCAAAAATACATCGTGGCTTAAAACGATTTGATTGCTGTATCCCAACTCAATCAGCTTATAAACGGCATCGGCCGTCTCCGTTACCGTTGGTGCGACACCTTCTTTCGGGAATTAAATATCAAGCCCTATCATATCGAACTCAAGCCATACACCTCTATCTAACATACGGCGTTGATAATCAAGATCCTTTCCTGACGGATCTGAATGCGCTAACGAAATTTTAGCTGGATTAACGCCCATTTCCTTAATCAGAATATCTAAGACTTCATCACCACGACGTTGCCAGCCTGGCATATGAATGTTCATTGAAACGTGATCATTCGCTAGTTGAGCAACAGAAGCCGCTCTAAGGCTATTTTTTCACCTTCCGTAAAGAAGGGAGAAACACCAATTTCACCAATCATACCGGCACGAATATCCGTACCATCAATACCTACATTCAATTCGTCATCGATCATTTTTGCCATTGCGTCGATATTATTCACCAGACGCTCACCTTCAAATTTCTCGATATATAAACCAGATGAAGCAACAACATGAATACCCGTTTTGATAGCAACTTCGCGTAATTGACGAACATCACGACCGATCGCTTCAGAGCCAGTGGCATCAACAAGTGTTCTGCCGCCGAGCTCTTTAAAATTATTCACTTCATAAATTACATCATCGATTGGTTTTTTATCCATATTGTCACAACAGCAATACGGGTCGTGTTTAAGTCCCCATTGAATATCTGCACTGACTTTTTTATCAATTAATACATGTGAAAAATCATAAAAAGGCTCATCGACTACCGTTGATAAATCGTTAAATAAGTGTTCATGTGGAAGGGTTAGTCCCATATCTTCTTTTTTAACGGGCCCAGTGACTGTCTGAATATAACCTTTCATTTTACACTCCTGCGATTTTGGTTGCTTTTGCAGCTTTGGCATCTCTAAATTCAGGGATAGTGGTAATGATCGCCCCCACTAAAGCAAACAGTGTTCCAATAATAGTCACCAAATAGACTGTGTTACCTAATGATGGCAGTAATAAATCGATGAGTACGGAACCTAATAACTGTCCTGCTGTTGATGCAACCCCTAGCATTAACAGTCCTAGCCCACGAACTAAGATAGCCATTAATGCAATTGACATTAATCCTAATGGGCCACCGAGATACATCCACCACACATCTGGTAGTTCTAGAGTGATATGACCAAGTGCCATGCGAACAACAAGCGCAATAGTCAGAACCGTAAAACCAACAATGAAGTTCCATGTGATAGAAACCATCATTGAGCCTGTTGCCTGTGCAACTTTTGAGTTACCTGCTGGCTGCCACCCCGCTAATAGACCCGCTAAGAAAGGTAAAATAGCGAGATAAATTGCTGATGATGAATGCCACTGTGGTGATACGACAAATAGTGTTGCGACGACAGCAAAAACAGCACCGAGTACACGGAAGATTGTGAAAGGTTTTTTCTCATCGATGCCGATCCCGAAGCGATCACATAATAAGCCAGATAATAATAGCGCGGAAATAAGTGCCGTTTGGAAGGTTGCGATCCCTAAAGCACTTGCTGATGCTCCTTCAGAGAAAACCACCATAGCCCCACAAAGCCCTGCAAGCCAGTTCCATAAAGGGATTTTTCGTTGTTTAATTAAACTTGGAATTGCAGCAAATTGCTGACGTGTTTGTTTTTTAGCGATAATAATAAAAAACATCACAACCAAGCCGCTGGCAAAAGAAATTACCGCGCTAGCATTACCATCTTTTAATACATCCCCTAATTCGCCATTAACCGCCGACTGCATTGGCGATAACATGCCAGCTAAAACTGTCGCCGTCATTAATAAAATAGTAGAATAACTTTTTGTACTCATAAAATATTCCTTATGGATTTCTGACTTTACTCTAAATAATTTTATTTGCATGTAGGCGGTGAACGAAACTATCTCTAATAACATACAAAGGTATATTTCTAGAGTGGTTTAGCGCATTCCAACATTCAGGCAACTTAAAGTATGACGAGTATATGAGTCATTATTCTTGTAATCGGATTATCAAGTGCAGGGAGAACCCCGCACTTTATTTTTATTTTTTATATTTTACTTTTTAAAAATGATATATTTAGCGAGAAACTTGCTTTAAAATATTAACCCACATATCCGTATAATATTCCCAAGCTAAAAACTCTTTGCTTCCCCAATGTGGCGAGCAATCACTCATAAAGCAGCTTGTTTTTCCTTTCTCATATTTTCCGAAGACCAATAATGGATCTTCACCAATATTTAGAATTGTTTCGGTATGTTCTTTCGCTTTAACTTTGTTATAGCCTAAGAACATTGGCCAATTATCAAAACCTTTAATTGAATCGTGTGAAGAGTTAACTGGAGAAGCAAAAATCCCCTCGGGAGTTTCAATGCGATCATCACCATCTAACATTTCCACAGGTAATACATCAGCTAATATTGTATTTTTATAATTAGCTTTTGCTTCAATACCCATAAATGATAAATAACCACCGATCATTAATAATCCACCACCGTCAATAACGTATTGTTTAATTAATTGCAGTGCGTTTGGTAATACTTTCATATTATAGAAAGTATCATTTTGAAGTAAGAAAGTATTTGCACCAATATCACTAATAACGATAACATCATATTGCTTTAATTCTTCTACTGTTTTAGGGAAAGCTATTTGAACAGTATGTGCGGGCATATAGTCTATTTCAATACCTTTACTTTTTAAACAGCCCAATAAAAATGTTGCACCTTCTTCATATTTACTTGATGTGAAGCTATCGTAGCCTTTTGAATGAATCATATGAATATGCCATGACTCTCCAATAAATAATACTTTCATTTTTATTCCTCTTTCACAATATTGATTATTCAGGGGACTGAGTGACAACCTGTGAGTAGGTTGTTTGATCAATACGATACATAACATTAATATCTTCAGGCATTTCTGAAGCATTACTGGTTTCTACTGCAAGAGATGAAAAAGCAGATGCATAGCGTAACGCATAAGAAAACTGCTTACCTTTTGCTAATGATGCGGCTAATGCACCATTAAATGCATCCCCTGCACCAGCTGTATTTTTGACTACTGCAGTATAGGCAGGAGAGTAAATAAATTTATTACCATCATAGGCAATAGAACCCTTACTTCCTAATGTAATAACAATCTTATTAACACCTTTCTTATAAATCAGCTCTGCAGCTTTTTTAGCAGACTCTATATCTATTACATTTACACCAGATAGCAAGCTAGCTTCAGTTTCATTTGGTGTTAAAATATCCACTTTATCGAGTAATTCAATGACAATGTCATTATATGGAGCTGGATTTAAAATAATTGGAATTCTATATTCATTACCAATCGAAATAATCTCCCTTAAGGCCTCAATATTTGTCTCCAGTTGCAACAAAATAATATTCGAATTAATAATTTTATCTTTTTGAATTTTCACTTCATCAATACTGATATCCATATTCGAACCTGGATATATCGAAATAATATTTTCGCCACTATTCTCAGAAACAAAAATCGATGCTGTACCTGTTTGAAACTTTTCTGTTTGATAAATCGTTTAAGTTTTTATTTTCGATGATGAAATAAAATTCACTGCATAATCACTAAATTGATCAGTACCAATTTTAGTAATAAAATGCACTTGTGAATCAGAATAACTTGCGGCTAAAGCTTGATTACAACCTTTACCACCCGGTGAAAAAATAAATTTATTCGATAGTAATGATTCACCAGCCTCAGGTAGGCGAGGTAAATAACTAATCATATCAGCATTAAATGAACCTAATACACAAACTTTACCGATCACTGAATCATCCTTATCCGTTTTCACATTAAAACTTTCGCTGCATTCAAGAAACTGAATAATTTCTTTTTTTGCAACTTTATCTAGGGTTTCAAATTCAATGAATGCGCCACCATGGCAACGACTAATTATTCCTTTTTTTGCCAAAGAATTTAAATCAGCTCTAATCGTCTCTTTTGTAACATTGAGTTCTTTTGATAAAACAGAAACTTTTGCTGAGCCCATATTCTTTATAAAATTAATTATTTTTTTATGCCGTTCTGCTTTCATGCCATTTTACCTCATGACATTTACTCTAATTTAGGTAGTGTTGGTTTAATGTGATAATAATCATATGTTCCCGATCAAAAGCAAAAAAAAGCAAAAAACAGAAACAATAAAACAAAAAAAACAAAAGAATTTCACGCTAAGACAAATACTTAACCAAATACAATACAAAATAGGAACGCTTAACTTTTTCTAATTAAATTTAGACTATTTAGACTCAAATCATCTAGTTAATTAATTCAAATTGAAATATAAAAAAACAACAATAAATATAAAATTCAAAACATTAACAACATAAAAATTAATTGATTATATATTGTTAATAATAAAGAACAAACAATAATACAGAACAAATACCAGACAATATTGATGACTAGTTTTACAATTAATTATTTAGATATGACTTAGTTCTAAAATTTACCATGCTAGTTTTTAGATATTATAATTAAAAAAATCCATATGCATTTGTATCAATTCCCTCTAAAAATATGATATAAGAACCCTATTTAAGTACATATGATTGTTGACTGAGTATAGCCTTACAAATTGCCTTATTTGTTTTACTGATGATTTTAAAAAAATAAATTAGCTTAGCAGTTGAATAGTGGTTATATTATTTTACGTATATATCCATTAATTCATTCTATAAAAAATTAAAAGAATAATATCGAGTGATATTACTAAGTTTATAGTGAAGAAAATAACTTTATATAATATCTAAATGATAACCTTAGTAAAGGTCATTAGACTCAATAAAAAACGGGAGCTTTCGCTCCCGTCGTTTTATTCGCTTTTAGGTGGGTTTGTTTTATCATGTACCGTTATTAATGCTTGCTCAATACTGCGCTCAATCACCATTCGACGCTGGTCGTTTTCAGGTAATAACTTCAACATCAACTGCCATGCTGAAATAGCTTCAGCATAACGTTCTTGTTCGAAGGCATTGAAGGCAAATAGACTTAACGCTTTCACATTAGTGGGGTTCTCTGAAATCAGTTTACGCAGTAGTTCTGCCCCCGTTCGATTATCTTCCGGATCGGATGAACGAGTGAGTACCTCTGCATAACCTAATGCAACATTGTCATCATCCGGTTTAAGACGATAAGCTCTCGCAAACGCATCTGTTGCGGTCGTTGCATTATTTAATACCATACCAATGCGCCCTAGCATTACCCATGCGTCGACATTTTGTGGATCTTCCTGTAAACGCGTTCGTAGTCCTAATGCTAAATGTTCCATCTCTTCATTATTTAAAGGCGGTTCTGATGGGTCTAAAGCCCTATCAAGTAAAGCAGGTGCTTGTTGGTATGCAACATTCCAATCCACCACTTTGCTGTAGCTTCCAACTTGATAATAAGCCACTGCACCAACCCCTAAAGCAATCACAACACCCGGCACGTAGATCCAACCGCTTAAACGGGATGGCTCAGGAAATACATTTTCTCCCGTTTCTCCCTCTGTTAGCTTTTTTATGCGAACTCGCTTTTTAGAGCGGGCAAAAATTACCCAGCCACCGACCACAATCGCCGCGAAAGGTAATCCCCATAGCATCACAGTCAGTGGCGTTAACGGCGGATTATAAGTGACAAAATAACCATAACGAGCCACCATATAATCAATGATTTCATCCCGGTTTTTGCCTTCTTTCATCAACTCGTAGACCTTTTGACGTAAGTCTAACGCTATCATCGAGTTTGAATCCGCAATACTATTGTTCTGACATTTCGGGCAACGTAGCTCTTCCGTTAATTTACGAAACTGTTGCTCCTGCTGCTCATTATCAAACATAAATACATCTGTTGCCGCTAATGTTGCCGTGGCACTCAGCATTAACATGAATAAACCAATAAAATATTTCATTGCTTGGCCTCCTTGCTATAGCGTTCCCACAATGGCTTCACTTCTTTGTTCCATACTTGCTCATCCATCGCACCTGCATGGCGATAACGGATAATCCCCTCGCCATCGATGAGAAATGTTTCGGGAGCACCATAAACACCAAGATCAAGACCTAACATTCCCGCCCCATCAAATAGGCTTAAAGCGTAAGGGTTGCCCAACTCACGTAACCACACAATCGCTTTTTGTCTATCATCTTTATAATTCAGTCCGACCACTCGCACCCCTTGCGCAGCAAGTTTATTGAGATACTGATGTTCAGCACGGCAGGTTGGGCACCAAGTTGCCCAAACATTTAATAAAATAGGTTTACCTTGGATTAACACGTTCGATTCATAATGTTGCCCAGGATTTTCAAGTGACTCCAAACGAAATACTGGAACAGGCTTACCAACTAGAGCTGACTCTAATGAACGGGGGTCATCACCTTGGGCATTACGCATTAGTTGCCATAATAAAGCGGCGGCAATAACTGCAAAAGCAGCCAGTGGGATCAAGAATACCTTGCGACTCATGCGGCCTCCGGTACAGATTTACGGCGGCGATAGCGAGGATCGAAAAGACAACATAGCGCACCAATAGACATTAAAACGCCACCAGACCATATCCAACGCACAAACGGTTTATAATAAAGGCGCATTGCCCAAGCATCTTTGCCAACTTCTTCGCCTAATGCTGCATACAAGTCTCGCGTAATACCACCATCGATCGCCGCTTCTGTCATCACTGCACGACTGGTGCTATAAAAACGTTTTTCTGGTTGTAATTTGGCGATCAGCTTACCATTTTCATTCACATCAATATTGCCGATTACGCCTTGGTAGTTAGGACCTGTAACCTCATGAACGCCATTAAATACAAAGGTATAAGCGCGGATGGTAACACTGTCGCCCGGTTGCATTTTGACATCACGTTCAATACTGTAGTTTTGGCTAAAGGCAATACCTACAATGGTGACGGCTAAGCCTAAATGAGCCAAAACCATGCCCCAGTAACTGGAGGTCAGTTTGATTTTTTTGCTGATGCGACGACGCATTTCCGCAAAGGCCATCAACACTATCCAACAAGCCATCATCAAACCGAGAACCGTTAAAGCTTCTACACGGTCTTGCATCAACCAAGGAAGTAGGAATGACAGGATCAGTGTCATTAACAAAGAAATCAGTAATAATTTACGTATCGATGATGGACGATCACGTCCCCAACGTACTAGTGGCCCTATCCCTAATAACAAGGCAAATGGCACCATTAACGCGATAAACATCGTATTAAAAAATGGCTCACCAATTGATATGGTGCCCAATCCTATTTGTTTATGGATTAACGGCAATAAGGTGCCTAACAGTACAACCAACATGGCAGTGACAAGAAGCACATTGTTTGCCAGTAGCATAGATTCACGTGACCATAACGAATTATTCACTCTTGAGCGCACTTTGTGGCCTCTGATTGCAAATAGCAGTAATGAACCACCAATGACCAGCACCATAAAGGCCAATATAAACATGCCTCTCGATGGATCTGATGCAAATGCATGCACTGAAACTAATACCCCTGAGCGTACTAAGAAAGTACCGAGTAAACAGAGTGAAAAGGCAAAAATAGATAACAATAGTGACCATGCTTTGAAGGTCGACCTTTGCTCAGTGACCGCTAATGAGTGGATTAGTGCAGTTCCCACCAGCCAAGGCATAAATGACGCGTTTTCAACTGGATCCCAGAACCACCAGCCGCCCCAACCTAACTCATAATAGGCCCAAACAGAGCCAAGCATGATACCGAGCGTTAAGAAAAACCATGCAGCCATCGTCCAAGGACGCGCAAAACGCGTTAATGAGTTATCTAATCGGCCACATAATAATGAAGCAATAGCAAAGGCAAATGCGACAGAAAAGCCAACATAGCCCATATACAATAACGGTGGATGGAAAATTAATCCGGGATCTTGTAATAGCGGGTTTAGGTCGCGCCCTTCAATTGGAAAGGCTGGTAGTGTGCGCGAAAAAGGATTAGATGTGAAAATGATAAACAGCAAGAAACCGACACTCACCATGCCCATCACCGCTAAAACACGTGCAACAATATCTAATGGCATACGATAGCTAAAAAGTGCAACCGCGAATGTCCAGCCACTCATTAGTAATACCCACAACAATAATGAACCTTCGTGAGCTCCCCATGTTGCTGCAACACGATACCAAACAGGTAATTGTGTATTCGAGTTATTTGCGACATAAGTGACAGAGAAATCATTCACGACAAATGCATTCACTAACACTAAAAATGAAGCGGTTACACACAAAAAAAGTAACCAAGCAAGGGGTCTTGATGAGCGCATTAAACGCTCATCGTTACGTGAGACACCCCATAATGGGTAAAACGAAAGTAATACAGCAATGCCTAATGAGAGGCACAGTAGTATGCTGCCAATCTCTGGGATCATGATGCATTATCCTTATAGACTGCTGCGGGTCGACGGTGATTTTCTTGCATTGCCTGCTCAATTTCTGGGGGAGTATAATTTTCATCATGTTTGGCGAGCACTTCTTTTGCCAATACATTGTTGTTTTCAGCAAGCTCTCCCTGAACAACAACACCTTGTCCTTCACGGAATAAGTCAGGCAAAATGCCTTCATAGATAACATCAACTTCGCCTTCGGCATCATAGACAGTAAAAGTCACTTTTAGTGAGTCGGGATCACGCTGAACGGTTCCCGGCATGACCATACCACCAACACGCAAACGCTGCCCAACTTCCGGTACTTGATGCGTTTCACGTTTACCATAAAGAATTTCACCAGGGGTATAAAACAGGTCAATACTTGATCGAAGCGCATACAGTATTAAGGCGATGGTTAAACCTGCACCTATCACTATCCCACAGACTAACCATAATCTGTTTTTACGACGAATGTTCATTTTGCCTCCCGACGTGCACGTGCGGCTTTTTGTCTCGTTTCTCTTGCCTGCTGGGCAATAATAGAATTAATGATCATTTTGCGTTGCAGCATAGTGTGTACACACAACAACAACAATGGTGTGATCGTCAATACGACCGCTAGCCACACATAAAATGCATAGCCACCCATTGCGAAAAAATCGCTCCAAGATGCAAATGCGCTAGTCATTATCTACGCCCCTTCTTGTTCACAATATCAAGTACCCATGGGCGGTTACGTTCGAGTATTAACAGTTGATTACGCAAACGGACCAGTGTCAGTGAAATAAATAAGAATAAGTAACCAAGGATGGCTAAACGCAGTGGTGTGCGCATTGCGGGATTGATACTTTGTTGCATTCTGGTTGAAGGCTGATGAAGTGTATTCCACCATTCAACTGAATAATGAATAATCGGGATATTTATTACGCCAATTAATACTAAAATTGCAGCCGCTTTTCCGGCCGTGCGACGATCATCGAAAGCATGCCAAAGCGCAATAATGCCAATATACAGAAAGAGCAGAATTAGCTCTGAGGTCAAGCGAGCATCCCATACCCACCAAGCACCCCACATTGGTTTACCCCATGTTGCGCCTGTAACTAGTGCAATAAAGGTAAATACAGCACCGATGGGAGCCATTGCTGCAATAGCAATTTCAGCAACTTTCATTTGCCAAATAAGACCAATGAAAGCAACAATCGCCATCGTCATGTAAATACCCATTGACCACATTGCTGCGGGTACATGAATGTACATGATGCGATAACTATCACTTTGCTGATAATCTGCTGGTGCGAATCCAAATCCCCACCCCCATCCAAGCGCCAAAAAAATCACACTGAGAATGATAAACCATGGCGTTAACCATCCACAAAACCGATAAAGATTCACCGGAATGGCGAGTTGGTGAAGTTTTTTCCACATAAACAAGGGCTCCAATACGTATCACGGCAATTTTTCGCTGCTGCAATATATCATACACACAGTAATATTAGGTTTATTGATTTGGTGTACATATTAATTAAAGTAACTTTTAGTAACTAAGTATTTATTATTCCTTTAAAATCAAAACATCGTACTATCTAATCCCTAAATAACTGGTGTTATGCCTAGGCGAAAAATGAGAAAATCGCTTTGAATATCCTGATACTAAAATTTTCTAAATACCCAACCTTTGCTATCTCATCTAAATAGGATGAGAGCAGTATTCCTCTTTACCTTAATAAGGTAATAAATAAGTATTCCCCTAAATAATTCGCGTTGTATTTAGGCGACAAGCGAAGCTCTCCTAAGTCACATACATGAGTATGTGACTTAGGTAGCTAAGTGCTGTGCTATGTTATAAACACACGCGAGACAACCCGAAGTATGACGAAGAATTAGAAACCAGGTTCTACATTGCGCATATCAGGTAACTTATGGGCTATCCCCTTATGACAATCAATACAGGTTTTTCCATCAACGATAGCTTGATCATGCATTTTAGCCGCAACACTTTTCTGTGCTGTAAAATCCATGTAATCAAAGTTGTGACAATTACGGCATTCCTGAGAATTATTGTCTTTCATCCGTCGCCACTCGTTTTGCGCCATCGCTAAGCGGTGTTCTTCAAATTTTTGAGGTGTATCGATGATGCCAAGTGCTTTGCCATAAAGCTCTTTGCTAGCCTTAATTTTCCTCACCATTTTTGGTACAAATTCATGAGGCACATGGCAATCTGGACAGGTTGCTCGAACACCACTGCGGTTTGTGTAGTGGATCGTATCCATATACTCTTCATACACATTTTCGCGCATCTCATGACAGCTAATGCAGAACTCTTCTGTATTGGCCTTTTCCATACCGGTATTAAAACCGCCCCAAAAAATAACGCCACTGACAAAACCAATTATCAGCAATGTGCCTAGAGCCAAACGGCTTGGACGCCACCACCATTGCCATATTCTGCGGATCAAGCCCGGTTTATCGTTATTATTACTCATGTCGTCACCTTATTTCCCAAAGCCTTTGGATGGGGTGAAAGTGTTATCCACAATCGGCGAGGTATCGGACTGCGGTACGTGGCACTGCAAGCAAAAATAACGATTGGGAGCGACTTCTCCTAATACCTTGCCTGTTGCATCAATAAAGTGAGTTGGGCTAACACGTGGCGCTCCCGTAGTACGATAATTTTCAACACCATGGCATTGTAAACATCGATTAGTGTTGGTGGTGATTTGATAACCTTCAACGCTGTGCGGGATCATTGGCGGCTGATTAACATAGTTCAGTGCCATTTTTTCTTGCTCTTTAGGAATGTGAATACTTCCCTCTTGAGCACCAGAAACTTCGGGTGATTTGCTAAGATCGACACCATTTGCAGCCCAAGCGAGGCTAGTAGCAATAAGGGCCATTCCGGCCATCCAACGGCACATTGTCTTAATCAGGACATGGGTTTTCATGATTTAGCTCCTGAACTCCATCGTAGTGTTATTTTAAAAACATCCTCAGCACAGACATCAATACAGCGACCACAGGTTATGCAGTCCTTATCGGATATCAGTACTGGAGCTTGTTTATCTAAAACCGGTGCACGCAAAACTTGCGGCTCCGGACAAATGTGGAAGCAGTCCATACAGCGAGTACAGTTTTGCTTGTTTATCGCTGCAACAGTGAGAGCTCCTTTACTGCCTGCAACACCATATAAAGCGCCGAGCGGGCAAAGGTGACCACACCAGCCATGCTCCACAACCAATAAATCGAATAAAAATAAGGCGAGCAGTAATAATGAACCGCTACCAAAACCGAAAATTAGGCTTCGACCCATTAATGAAACAGGATTAATCCATTCCCATAGCAAGGAGCCTGTTAATGCTGATCCGATTAAAATCACCGCCAACAATACATAGCGGATATAACGCGGTATGGTTGCGGATTGATTAAAATCGAACTTACGGCGTAACCATGCCGCGGCATCAGTGACGGGATTTACAGGACACACCCAACTGCAGAAGATCCTTTTCCCAAGTAATGCATAGATCAAAAAAACTATCGCAGCACCGATTAACGCTGAAGTGGCGGGCAGATAACCACTAGCAAGACTTTCAAGTGTAATTAGCGGATCTGTTAGTGGGACGGTATCAAGCAATAAGTTACTGCTGTAATTACCCTGTAAGATCCAAACTCCACACAATGGCCCACTCAAAAACATTGCTAGTACCAACAACTGACATAAGCGACGCATCCATAACCATTTATGGCTCTGCCACCACCCTTTCTTTGCTAGAGCCTCACGTCCGGTATCATGTTTACGATTTGCCATCATTCCCCTCCAACCAACCGAAACGGTAGTGATGACCCAACTCCCCCTTTGCCAGGGTTAATGGGAGCACTTTGATAGCCGCTTCTTCTAACACGCAAGCTTGTTCGCACTTACCGCAGCCAGTACACACATTGCTATGCACGGTGGGTAAGAAACGTGCATGCTTTCCGGTACGATGGTTTTGCTCCAATTCAAGCGTGATAGCGTCATCGATTAATGGACAAACGCGATAGCACACATCACAACGTAACCCTTGAAAATTCAGGCAGTTTTCTTGATCAAGTAACACTGCTAGCCCCATTCGTGCATCATTGATGGATGCAATGTCTTTATCCAATGCACCACTTGGACACACTTTCGCACAGGGGATGTCTTCACACATTTCACAAGGATTTTCACGTGCAATAAAGTAAGGTGTGCCTGCTGCAAGCCCTGATGCCAATGTCGCTAATTCCAACATATCATAGGGGCATGCCTGCACACATTGACCACAGCGAACGCAAGCATTAGCAAATGCATTTTCATTAATGGCTCCCGGTGGGCGAAGTTGCACTCCACTCGCTCGGGAAGTTTGTTGCTGTAGCCCCAGCACCACGCCAATAACCGTCAATCCACCTGCTGCGCGAACAACATCACGCAAAAAACGGCGGCGGCTATTTTGGAACTTGGTTGGCTGGGACATGCGCAATTACACCTTTTCCAATTTAACGGCACATTTTTTGTAATCCGTCTCTTTCGACAGAGGATCCGTTGCATCCAGCGTCAAGTTATTGACCAACTGGGCAGCATCAAAAAAGGCCATATACACCAACCCTTTTGGCGGGCGATTACGTCCTCGGGTTTCAACAATTGTGGTCACTTCCCCACGGCGAGAAACAACTTTGACTTTGTCACCACGGCGTAGGCCTTTATCTTTTGCATCGAGAGGATGGATGAACAGCAATGATTCAGGAAATGCGCGATGCAATTCAGGAACGCGACGAGTCATGCTGCCTGTATGCCAATGCTCTAACACACGGCCCGTTGATAACCATAAATCGTATTCTTTATCTGGCACTTCAGCAGCTGGCTCAAATGGCAATGCAAAAATTACGGCTTTACCATCTGGCTTACCATAGAATTGATATCCTGTGCCAGCCTTTACATAAGGGTCATTGCCTTCGCTATAACGCCATTGAGTTTCTTTACCATCAACTACAGGCCAGCGAATTCCGCGCGCTTTATGGTAGTCATCAAATGGGGCGAGATCATGACCATGACCGCGCCCAAAACTGGCATACTCTTCAAACAAACCTTTTTGCAGATAAAATCCAAGCTCACGTGATTCATCATTTAACTGATCGTCAGCCAATTCAGACAGCGGATACTGAGTGACCGCTTCACTCGCAAAAAGAACATCGTACAGTGTCTTACCACGGCACTCAGGTTTCTTAGCCAGTAGCTCTTCAGGCCAAACATCCTCTGTTTTAAACCGACGAGAAAACTGCACCATTTGCCATAAATCAGATTTGGCTTCACCCGGCGCTTTAACTTGTTGTCTCCAGAACTGAGTACGGCGTTCTGCATTACCGTACGCCCCTTCTTTTTCGACCCACATTGCTGTCGGTAGGATCAAATCAGCAGCAATCGCGCTCACTGTCGGGTAAGGATCTGAAACAACAATGAAGTTGCGAGGATCACGCCATCCCGGCATGCGTTCTTGATTAATATTCGGGCCAGCTTGCATGTTGTTGTTACACATGACCCAATAGAAATTGAGGGTACCATCTTTTAATGCGCGATCTTGAGCCACGGCATGTAAGCCCACTTTTTCGGGAATTGTGCCAGACGGAAGTTGCCAAACTTGTTCAACTTTATCGCGATGTTTTTCGTTGGTTACCACCATGTCAGCAGGAAGGCGATGCGCAAAAGTACCCACTTCACGCGCTGTACCACAAGCAGAAGGTTGACCTGTTAGAGAGAAAGGGCCACAGCCCGGTTGCGAAATTTTACCTGTCAATAAATGCAGGTTATAACAAAGATTGTTTGCCCAAACACCGCGGGTATGTTGGTTAAACCCCATAGTCCAATACGAAACAACTTTGGTTTTTGGATCCGCATACAGCTTCGCCAACTCTTCAAGCTGATCTTTTGGCACACCGGTCATTTCAGCCGTTTTGTCTAAGGTATATTCTGCAACGAAAGCTTTGTACTCATCCCATGTCATAGGCTCGGATGCATCTGAACCTGGATTTTTCGCGTTTTGCTCTAATGGATGAGTTGGGCGTAGACCATAACCAATATCGGTTGCGCCTCGACGTAAGTTTACATGTTTATCGAAAAAGTCCTGATTAACCGCATCATTCTGAATAATATAGTTGGCAATATAGTTGAGGATGACTAAGTCAGACTGAGGTGTGAAAACAATGCCATTATCTGCTAGCTCAAAACTACGGTGTTTGAAGGTAGAAAGTACTGCGACACGAACGTTAGGATCAGTTAAACGACGGTTTGTGATGCGTGACCATAAAATGGGGTGCATCTCTGCCATATTTGAGCCCCAAAGGACAAAGGCATCAGCCTGCTCGATATCATCATAGCAGCCCATTGGCTCATCCATCCCAAAGGTACGCATAAAGCCAACTACCGCGGATGCCATACAGTGTCGCGCATTGGGATCTAAATTGTTTGAACGAAAACCGCCTTTAAACAGTTTAGATGCCGCATATCCTTCCCACACGGTCCATTGGCCGGAACCAAACATCCCAACCCCTTCAGGGCCTCTTTCTTTGTATGTGGCTTTAAATTTTTCTTCCATGACATCGAAGGCTTTATCCCAAGTAATTGGGGTAAACTCACCATTTTTATCATATTCACCCTCTTTCATGCGCAGCAATGGCTGAGTTAAACGGTCTTTCCCGTACATAATTTTTGGTAAGAAATAGCCTTTGATACAGTTTAACCCGCGGTTAACAGGGGCTTCTGGATCACCTTGGCTTGCCACTATACGGCCATTTTGTGTACCAACGAGAACACCGCATCCTGTACCACAAAATCGGCAGGGTGCTTTGTCCCACTTGATGGCGTCTTGTTGCCCGACGACAGCCTTAGCGATACTTGGTGCGCCAATACCCGCAGCCGCCGCAGCGGCAGCTACAGCATTGGCTTTCATGAAGCTACGACGACTTAGTTTCATCATTTTCCTCACATTGCTCATCCTGCTGGTGATAAACCAGCGAAACAGCCAGTACGCCATCAACGTTACGTACTGAATTCATGGTCTCAATCAGAGTTCCACTGTGTTCTGACTCGATTACAACAATCAATTTGCCTGTTTCTGGTGAACTTATTGCCACCTCACAACCGGATAATTGATTAAGCGCAGTCATTACAACGGAAGTCTGTTCTTTTTTTATTTGTACAATCAAACTACATACTTGCCAGCTATCGTGCATTTGTCATGCTCCAAGGTAATGGCTGATACAGGGCAACCGGCAACACAAGCGCCACAACCTGTACAGCCCTGTAAATCTATTTTGGGCTGATAAATTCCAACTAATGACGGACGAAAAGAGATGGCTTGCGGCTCACAACTATCTTCACAACGCCGGCATTCAATCGATTTATAAGCCAGACAGGTCTGATCTATAGAAATAGAAAGATCCCAAGGTTGTGAGGTTTGTGGAAAAAAAATAGGCTCGGGGCAAGCAGCCGCACAGGCATAGCAGAAGGTGCATTCCCCCTGTTGAAAATCAACAGCAGGATAGCCACCAGGGCCTGAAATTAAAATTGAGGTTTCACAATGAGTCAGGCAAGCGTTACAGCGAGTGCAATTTTCAATAAAATGGTTTTCATTACCACCCCATGGCGGGCGGATATCAGGGACAGCACTGCGCCATGCACCAGTTAATACTCCACGACGGGTGATATCAACCATGTTTATTTCCTTAACATTGCCCAAACAAAATTAACACGAAATTTTAATATTAACCATATAAATTATATGTGTATTAATGATAGATAGTATCTATAAGGAATAAATAAATACATACTACCAAGTGGGTAATTTATAATTTTCGCATTATTTATAGAAAATGATTAATTAATAGGTATTTTATTAAATTATCGCTATAGCTATTCGTCAATACTCAATTTATTAGTAACGACCATAAAAAGTAACAATTTTCATACATATAACACTATATTTTATAGAATAATTTAATAAACAGTTAAGTTACCAAACATCACAAGATACCACTAAAGTAGTACCTATTCATTGATGGTACTGATTTAAAGATTTAAAAATTAGAGCTATCACACACTTTTTTCTTTTAAATGATTAAATGACTTCATTAATATTTTAATGATAATTTTTATAATTAAAAAGTAATTACTTTCAGCTATCTAATAATGAATAATTATTATTATACAGTAGATGTCAAGTTGTTAGATTAATGAGTAAATTTAGCTAATCAGCTGGCGGACTATAATAATAAATAACATAAAATAAAATAAACCCTCTATAAATTTAGAGTAATTTAAATGGTATTAATTAAATAAAAAAAGCCTATTAAGATAACAGGCTTATTTAAAATAATTTTATTCTTTCTAACTATTTAATTAACATTAATTTTATTCTTTCTAACTATTTAATTAACATTAATTTTAATGCTGACAATTACAATCCCCACTACCCTGTTTAAATGGATTTTGATAGTCATTTGGCTGGTGTTCAGAGCTTGGTTCACAACATGAATCAATGACTTTATCAATTATCGACGCTAATGTATTAACTGTTGAGATAATAGAAGAGATCTGATCACATACATTACTGCAATTTGATTTCTTGGAAGGTAGTTCAATTGATGGTGGTGGTGGTGGTGTAAGACTGTCACAAAGAATTTCCTGCAATACTAATGAAAAATAGGTAATCCCCGTAGTGTAAATATAAGAACGACCACCTGTTTTTTCAGCCAGACGTTGATACTCTTGCGTGACCCGATCCCTCTCAGCAAGCGTTGGAAAACGATCAACATTCTTTGGGTCATCATTAGGTGTCCCCTGATAAGTATATACTTTCACATTTGAATTTTGAGCAACAGAGATAGCCTCATTATTTTTCACTACTGCAGCATTGGTCAAACGACCTCCACCGCCTTCCATTCCTTCATCACCCAGAACAAAAATCGCTCGGCGAGCATTATTACGCCAGTCAAAATACCTACTCACATCAATAACGGCACGACATAAGTCTTCTTTATTACCGGCATGATTTTTTCCATCTTGTTCTTTAAAAGCTTCCCGTGCTTCTAGATTTGCAGCAACTGCGCCATGAGCAATGAGATAATCACTAGCAGATTGATTAAACTTCGTTCCCTCCCATACCCCTTGTATTCCCAGAAATCTGGTACGCAATTGCGATGGACATTTTGTTGATACATTCTGAATAGCTGCATCGATTTGCTGGCTGAGATCGACAGATTCATCCGCCATTGAAGCGCTTGTATCAATGATAACAACTAGATCTAACGCAATTGAACCCCTACCCGGTTCTATTCGTGAAGTATTAACGACATCTGATGTGGATTTTACATATAAATCAGAAATAACAGGGTCAACATCAACGTTATTAGTATCAATACTTTTATTGCCTAAACTTTTATTCATCATCACACCTCATTTAATTTTATGATTTGAAATACATGGGCTATTGGACTCTAATTATTGGAACCTAATCATTTGAAATTTAGATTATCTTTTATTTAACTTTATAATTATCCATTATTTAGACGAATAATTACCCCATATTTATAGAAAGACTCCTTCATTTTATATTAATCAGTTTTTTTATTCTTATTAACACACATCAAGTGTTTCTAAAAACATTTTAACCCTGAGGGAATTCATATAAATAAGCACCATAAATAACTATAGACACTTATAACTAACAAAAAAGAAAATACACTATTCCTGTAATACAGATAATAATTAATATATACTCTAAATAATTAAATTTATTTGTAGACGAAAAGAAAAAATGGACGAAAATATAGATAAACTCAGTGACTAACGTAGCGTAATCAACAACCCTATAAATTGAATTATGACGAATATAGTGGCTAATAAATTCAATCATCATGCGCACCTGCGCTGGTTTATCCTAGATCAAGAGTGTCGCGGAATAGGTGTGGGCAAACTATTGTTAAGCAAAGCATTAGCGTTTTGTCAGGCTCAGCAATTCGACGCGGTAGAGCTATGGACTTTTAAGGGCTTGAATGCCGCTATCAAGCTGTATGATCAATCAGGCTTTCAACTTGAGAAAGAAGAAAAAGGTTCACAATGGGGCGCTCCTGTTATCGAGCAACATTACATCAAAAATTATTTTATTGATATTACTATTTTAAGAAGTGAATAACGAATTTCTTTGATTTTATTATTAAAGAAACTTATACAGTGGGGATGAATGAACGGTAGCAAAGTGAACCAAACAACTCTCCATTATTAAACTAACTCATTGATATCAAAACATCATATATAGCGCAAATAAATAAGTGATATCCCCTATCGTGTTACTTAGATAAAAATACTCGACAGGGCTATAGACCAATTGGATAGTGCTTAAAATGGATTGGCCAAGTAAATCGGTTAAGTTAAATGATGCCATGATGACTTTCCTTTCTTATCAGATTCAACAACTAGCGAGAGTGCATCCATCAGAATAATGTTAAAGATATCCCTGCAAAATCCGGCCCATTCCACATGATCACCCAAAAAGCCAGCAATAAACTTATCACAATATATACTCGCATTTCCTCTAAAATATCTACCGTAGACTAGGATAATATCTATAAAATAAATCAACATCACATATTACGAATAAAGACTTCAATAATTCATTTAAACCATATACAATCACTCGGTCAATATGAAGGAAATTATTATGTTAAGATTTATTGGATCATTTATGAATGGATTGTCAGACATGATGTCTGTAAATAGCCGGCGGATCATTGTTGTCATTTTAGCAATTTCGACAATCGCAACAACCATCACAATACAGTCTATTAACATTCATTTTATTTTAGCATTCTTCTTTATTAGTGTTTCACTATATCTACCTGAAATATATAAATTTATTGTACGAAGCATGACTTAACTGGCAATTACCACTGCTTACGGATTTATAAAATCAATTATATTAGCTCATCCATTACTACGATTGTTTTTATTTACTCATTAATTGTTATATTTGAAATTGATTAACTATTTTAGGTTATCACGATAACCTTTACGACTAAACTGCCACCTATTATTTCAAATCTATTAACCTGACTAATTATTACTTTTCTAATAAAAAGTTATCCCTCGAACTTTAAACCTAAAATATTATAACCTTTCATATTGAACAGTTAGAAAATTCATTATTTATACTAAATAATTAAAAGTAACGGTACATAGTAATTTACGGTAGGTAGTATATCAGCACCACAGCATGATGTCTCATATAGTGGCATTGATAACATGTCATCTAACAAGTATAGCGTTGTTGTAATAGCTGAACAGAAAACATTAAGGTTAAACTGATTAAAACAGCGAGACAGGCTATTGCCATTCCACAGCCAATCGAGCCTTGTTCTAATTATTGCCAAAAAAGATAGTAACAGTTTATATACCTGCGGGGGCAAGCAACAACGAGGAAACTAATTCATGCAAAGCGACGGCAAAAAACTAGCTTCATAAATCATTTCACTCGTATCTTGAAAAATACCCTAACTTACATTGATAAACATAAATTTATTATTATCATTCAATACACGAAATTCTTTTTCCATTCATCATATAATGAGAAAATAAATAATATTTGGCATTATCGAATCCTATTACCCATTTATTTCTGCAATTTTAAATTCCTCTAGATACTTATTGAAATTTCGTTTTATGAATACATCTAACATTAACATCTGGAATAATTTATAATCATCACAAAGCAAAGATGTTACATTAAAAACACAACTCAATGATTTTATTATGATTTATTTATTTAAAATGCAGTAAGACCGATAAAGCTATTATGTTATTTACTTTATCGAAGCTAATATATTAAAAACTATTAATTTCATTATAAAATTCTATTTTTTTACTCCAAAATAGATCACTCACAGATAAAACAATAACATAAATAGTATGCCACATAACTGGAATCTACTTACTATATTGTTATCATTCGTTTTTCATTCAAAAAAAACTCGAAATAAGCGTAAATCATCTAATGGAACATGCTCTGCATCATACTGGCTTAGTATTGATTTTCTTTTTGATTTCGTTAGACTTTTAAACATCAACAGAGCATAGCAAGCTAATCTGATTTATTTAATAGAGTGTAGTTTGTTTCAATTAATAGAGTTCAAAGGGTAATAACAATTGCGTCGATAAATACCAACAATCTAATACTGATTAACGATAGTTTATTATCATGTAGACATACCTATTTATAACTACAGCTAAAATCATATCGTTAATCATTAAAATAAGAAACTACTTAGAATCTACAGGAATTTCTTTATCCAACTAAATAAAGCACCCATTAAATAATGGCTATTATAATTTTAGATTATTATTTTAGCTAAATACAATTAAAATAAAAAACTCATTCTCATCACGAGTGATTTCTATTTATTTTCACTATTGAAAATAATGGTGTTTTTTATCAAGCATTATTTACATCGTGTCATTTTTATATAAATGAATGGCTCATTCTTATTATTTAATAGCGTTTCCTTTTTAGAGGCAAATATGAAAAAAGTTATTTTAGCAACCTTAATTTCTGGCGTAATGAGTGCATCTGCTTTAGCTGTTGATGCAGGTAGCGGCACCGTAACATTCACTGGTTCTATCATTGAAGCACCTTGCTCAATCGCACCGGGTGAAGAAAACCAAGAAGTTGCTTTAGGTCAAATCTCTAATGTGACGTTAGCAGCAGGTGGTGCTTCTTCTGCACAGCCATTCACTATCCAGTTAGAAGGCTGCAATTTGGAAGATGACAACCAAGTAGCGGTGACCTTTAACGGAACAGAAGCCGTTAATGGCGCAACCAACACAGGATTACTGCAAATCACAGGTGATGCATCAGGTGCTGCGGTTAAATTAATAAACGCTTCAGGCGCTCAAATCAAAGTGAATAGTGCCAACACACAAAACTACGTTGCAGGTGATAACACTCTGAAATTCCAAGCTGCATTACAAGGTCTGGAAGGTGCAACTATCGATCCGGGTAGCTTCCAAGCAGTAACTAATTTCACCCTAGCTTATAACTAAGTCAAGAATGAAGCCCCTGAAGCAATCGTGCTTCAGGGGGTTAATGCAAAAGGGGAAACACGGTTATGAAGGTAATCTCAGTGAGCACACTATTACTGGCTAGCCAACTTTTGGCGGTCCCGATTGCACACGCAGAGTTACCACCTTTATGGGGAAAAGTCAGTATGAATGGCAGCATTGTCGATTCTGCGTGTGCCATCGATACGGGCTCCTATGAGCAGTCAGTGGATATGGGGATATTGCCCATCGGCACAATACGCCAGCAAGGATACGGTCCAGTTCAACCCTTTTCTATCGCATTAATTGGCTGCACGTTAACACCGTACGATGGTGCTGATTGGCAGGCTTTTTCGGTCACATTTGACGGCCCTGCTTCCGGTGATTGGTTCACAGTGTCGGGGGAAGCGCGTGGTGTCGCCTTATTATTGCAAGATACTGACGGGAAACCCATTTATCCCGGAAAATCGACGCCAAAACAAGCCATTGTGCCAGGAAATTTAGTTTTGTATTACGGATTAAGGTTGGTATCGGATAACCGCCCGTTACGCTCTGGACAATACCAGACTGCACTTCGCTTTAAGCTGGATTATTACTAATAACAATACTTGATACCTTTTTCCTGAGCGACATTTTTAGGGATGTTATTTATGTCTTTATTACGACCGATTTTTTTTCGCCCTCGCGGGCTAAGCCTTGCGATTGCCCTTTCCCTTTACGGTTTTTCAGTGCCAATTTGGGCGGCTGAAGTAATTGAATTCAATACCGAAGTATTGGATTTAGAAGACAAAAATAACATTGACCTAGGCCAATTTTCACGTGCGGGTTACATCATGCCAGGTTCCTATTCATTGACGTTAAAAATCAATGATGAGCAGTTACCTGAGGTTTCGGTGCCATTTTATGTCCCCGTTGATGATCCCAATGGTAGTGATGCCTGTTTATCGCCCGAGGTTGTTTCACAATTAGGGCTTACTCCATCAACAGTCAAAGAGGCAACATGGTGGCACGAGGAGCAGTGCCTTACTCTCAATAGTATTCCCGGTATGCAGGTACGTGGAGATTTAGCGACCTCATCATTGTACGTCAGTATTCCGCAAGCCTACCTTGAATACACCGCACCGAACTGGGATCCGCCATCTCGCTGGGATGACGGTATTACCGCGTTAATGCTCGATTATAACGTCAACGGTAATGCCAACAATTCCTATAATGGCGGACATGACAGCTATGCTTTAAACGGTAATGGTGTTGCCGGTGTTAACTTGGGCGCGTGGCGTTTTCGAGCCGATTGGCAAGGACGACTAAATCATTCAACGGCACCAAGTGATGCCGTCAAGAAAGATTTTGATTGGAACCGTTTTTATGCTTACCGAGCCTTACCAAGCCTTGCGGCTAAATTAGTCCTAGGTGAGGACTATTTAGTATCGAATATGTTCGACTCATTCCGCTTTATCGGTGCCAGTATCCGTTCAGACCTGAATATGTTGCCTCCTAATCTTCGAGGTTATGCGCCAGAAGTTACCGGAATTGCAAAAACGAACGCGACCGTGACGGTAAGCCAAAAAGGTCGTGTGTTATATGAAACCCAAGTCGCACCGGGCCCATTTCGGATCCAAGACTTGAGTGATGCAGTGAGCGGTAAGCTCGACGTGACGGTTAAAGAACAAGATGGTTCAACTCAAGAATTTCAAGTCGACACCGCAAGCCTGCCGTATTTAACCCGTCCAGGTCAAATTCAATACAAATTGGCGTTAGGGCAACCGACCAACTATCAACGCCACAGCGAAGGTGACAGTTTTGTCACTGGTGAATTTTCGTGGGGGGTGAACAATGGGTGGTCACTGTTTGGTGGCAGCTTAAACAGTCAAAACTATAATGCGGTATCACTCGGTATCGGTCGTGATTTACTGGCTTTTGGTGCGTTGTCATTTGATATCACCCAATCTTTTGCACGTTTACCGGGCATGGGGCAACTCAGTGGTGGCTCCTACCGTATCAACTACTCGAAACGGTTTGAAGCGATTGATAGCACCATCCAATTTGCAGGATATCGTTTCTCCGAACGTGACTTTATGTCGATGTCGGATTTTCTCGGGGTATTGAAAACTGGTGAACGTTACGGTGGAAGCAAAGAACTCTACACCGTCTCACTGAATAAGAACTTCAGCGACCTCGGTATGTCGTTATATCTGAATTATAACCATCAAACGTATTGGGATCAGCCGGATAACGACTATTACAGCATCATGCTGTCGAAATATATGGATATTGGTCCGCTGAAAAACATCAGCATTAACCTGTCGGCGAACCGCAGTATCTATAACGGAGTGAAGGATGACAGTATCTATCTATCGACCTCGTTTCCGTTGAGCAATGGTGCCAACATGGGATACTCGTTAAATAGCAGCCGTTACGATACTTCAAATCGAGTAACTTACTATGACCGAATTGATGAGCGAACCACCTACCAATTAAGCGCAGGTAGCAGTAGAAAAGGCGGTACAGGCAGTGCCTTTATTACCCATCAAGCAGACAGTGCGCGTTTAACGGCTAATGCCAGTTATATGCACAACCAATACAGCGCGTTTGGACTATCCGCTAGCGGCGGAATAACCTTAGCAGCAGAAGGTGCTGGTATTCATAGGATTAATACTCAAGGTGGTACGCGTTTGATGGTTAGCACCGACGGCGTAGCCGGTGTTCCGATCAAAGGCTTCGGTGCGCCGATGACTTCGAATAGATTTGGTAAAGCCGTCGTTGGCGATGTCAATAGTTACTACCGCAGTAAAGCGCAGATTGACTTGAATGCTCTACCCGATGATATCGATGTCCAGCAATCGGTGGTACAAGCGACCTTAACAGAAGGTGCGGTAGGCTATCGTCATTTTGCTGTGGTGTCAGGACAAAAAGCCATGACGATACTGCGATTACCCGATGGCAATTACCCGCCCTTTGGGGCTCAAGTGCAAAATAGCAAAGGACAAAGTACCGGAATTGTTGGCGACGCAGGCAGTGCTTATATCAGTGGGATAAATCCACAAAACACCATGACAGTCACATGGGGTGAAGATAAAGCCTGCGAAGTGAAATTCCCTGACCGCTTAGGCACATTACAAGAATCTTTATTACTCCCGTGCATGCCGACCACATTGTCGACACCCACACAGAAATCGTCGCGCGCTAATCACGCACAAATAACAATAAAGTCTGCGCCCTAATTGGTGGCGCGAACATGACATGAATGATATGTGGCCGGTCATGGCCACTCAACAAGGTGACAAACCATGAGATTAAAAACCTCTTATCAGGCATTGGCGGGCATCATTGGCCTAACACTACTCGGCAATGCAGAACAAGCTGCAGTATCAATGGACAGAACACGGGTCATTTTTAATGGTGGCCAAAAATCAATTTCATTGAATATCACCAACAATAACAAACAGCTACCCTATTTGGCACAAGGTTGGTTAGAAAATGTTGAAGGTCAAAAAATTCAATCACCGCTGGTTGTCTTACCACCAGTACAACGCTTGGAGCCAGGTAAATCGAGCCAGTTGAAAATAGAGGCTCTACCAGCAATTAGTACATTGCCACAAGACAGGGAATCGCTGTTTTATTTTAACATGCGTGAAATTCCACCAAAAAGTGATAAGCCAAACACCTTGCAAATCGCATTGCAGACCCGTGTGAAACTATTTTATCGCCCGAAAGCCATTATCCCTGAGCAAAACAGCGCACCTTCGCAAGAAAAACTCACCTTAGAAAAGCAAGGTGACCAGTTTATTGTAAAAAATCCAACGCCGTACTATGTAACGATTATCAATGCAACAGCCAATGCAAAATCGTCGAATGGTAAAGATTTTCCCCCCTTGATGGTGGCACCTTTTGGGTAAGACAAATTAGGAGTGAGTTCAACACAACTGGGTAATAGCCCTGTGCTGACGTATATCAATGATTACGGTGGACGTCCAACCCTCACGTTCAGTTGCCAAGCAACAAGCTGTCAGGTTGTCCCTGAGAATAAAAGCTAATAATGCCTGAGCCCGCCTGCCGGTGCACAGATTGACAGACTGTAAGGAGTGTCAGATGACTGACCTGCAAATAAAAAATCGGTTCCAACAGAGATTTATCGCCATGATGTTGGGCTGTACCGTCAGTTTACCGACTATCGCGGCGGACAATAATGGCAATATTTATCGTCCCGTTGATAACTGGAATGTCGATGGTCAACATGGCGTCGTGTATGTGTCCGGCTCATTAACTGAAAGCCCCTGTCACTTGGCGATGACGTCTAGTTATCAAGCAGTAGAGATGGGAAATTTAGATACAGGCACATTGCAACGGGTGGGAAAAGGGCTTCCCGTCCCCTTCCAAATTGAGCTGGAAGATTGTTTAGAAACCCCGACGCGTTAGAAAATGTGCAAACCGGTCAAACGGCATGGAGCTCAAGTCAACCGGCAGTGAAAATTCGCTTTTTAGCGACAACAGTCCCTTTTATGCCTGATTTTGCGCGCGTGAATGGCGTACAAGGTTTGGGGTTGGCATTAACCACACAAAATGGTGATTTGTTGCAACTCGGTATGGGGAGTCAACCTCAGCTATTGCCGTCAGGGCAAAGCAAACTGACCTACTATGTGACACCAGTAAGAACCGGACAGTTAGAACCCGGCGCATATTCGGCCTTGATTTCGTTTGAAATGCTCTACGAATAACCCTCAAGGAGTGATGCACATGAAGACAAAACAAACAACGTTTCATTGGCGCTCAGCTCAGGGGTTGGCAAAAGGCCTTATTCTGAGCAGTTTAGCCTTATTTTCCGAATTAGGATTTGCCGAAACCTACACACTTACCGTCAAAGTGACGGTAGTAGAGAAAACCTGCGATGTTTATGGTAATGGAGGACCCGGCCAGCCGATAAGTGTGGACATGGGCGATATTATTATCAAAAACATTGATGGTCAGAATTATGCCAAGACCGATATTCCATACACGATAGACTGTGAAGATAGTGCCGATAACCCTGCACTAAAGCTAAAATTTGATGGCTCACAGATGACAAATCAACCCGCAAATGTACTGAAGACTAAAGAAAATAATATGGGCCTACGTTTATTGGCGGATGGTACCAATCTTAATTTAGCGACATGGCATAACTTTAACTATGTCAACAAGCCAGCATTGTCAGTGGTGCCAGTGAGTAGTGGAACTGGTGGCATCAATGATGGTGTATTTACAGCGTCGGCGACTCTCAGTGTTGAGTATCAATGATGAAAAAAAGCACATTTTTCAGCAGTGGGCTGTTAACTCTCTGTGGAGTATTGCCCTTGACCACACAGGCTGCGGAAGTGAATTTTTCAGGAAATCTAATTCAAAACCCGCCGTGTGACTTAGCTGGCCCTGATGGTGTGAATCAGCCGATTAAAGTACCATTTGGAGAAGTCGGTATCACCAAAATCAACGGTGTAAACTACCAACAAGATTTTACGTTAACACTAAGTTGCGGTGAAGGCCTTGGTGAGGCAGTAGCGCTGTATTTGGAATATAGAGGCCAACTCTTAGCACCTTTTGATAATCAAGCGCTTCAAACCTCTAAATCTGGTTTAGGTATCCGTTTATACCATCAAGGTGTGCTCATTCCACCGAACTCGGGAACTCAGATAACAATGTCAAATAATGGCACAGCGACACTGCCTTTATATGCCGTGCCAGTGAAAAACAGTAACCCATCAACTCCTTTGGTTGAAGGGGACTTTACGGCCACGGCCAATGTTGAGCTGAATTATCCGTAAGGAAAAGTAGAGCATGATGAAATATCTTAATATGATGATGGTTGCATTATTAGCTTATAGCCTCTCTTCAGTCGTTCACGCCGCTAATTCAAATGATATTGAATATAGCGGTACGCTGATTGCTTTACCTTGCACCATTGATCCCCTTTTTGAAAATATGGGTATAGATTTAGGTACAATAATCGCCAAACAATTATATTTACACGAAAGAACCACTGGTGTGCAGTTTAATTTTGAGCTCAAAGACTGTGATACCTCTCTGGGGAATTGGATAACGGCAACCTTCACAGGCAATAGTGATGCACAAGGGTTACTGAATTTTGATGTCAATAGTCAGGCTGCTGGTGCAACAATCGGGATAGAAACAATAAGTGGAGTTAAGTTACCGATTAATTCGACGCAACCTTATCCAGCCCATTCAATAGCAGATGGTACTACAACAGTACGACTGCGCGCATATATACAAGGTAATAGTGAAGCGATTGCCACTCAGTCAATTACACCTGGTTATTTTACAGCGACAATGACTTATACCTTAGGTTATGAGTGATTACATGTTTCATAATAATGATATAATTTTATGCATGAATAAAGGTATTAAAATGATCCAGCTAACTATATTAACAATCATCTTAACTATATATTCAAGTTCGGTATTAGCTGCCACAACTACATTCCCTCATAATATAAGAAATAAATCTCCAGATAAGGCAGGTATGTTAGAAGCTACGTTATCAGCTTTCAAAAGTGGGAGTTATGCATATACATATTATGGTAATAATGGTGGTGCAAATGAATGCAATGAATATCCGAGTAAAGTTTATACATGTCCGGTTACCACAACGAAAATGGAATATCATATCTCAGTCGTACCGTTAGGTAACTCGTCAGATAAACCATTTAGTGGGGTCGTATCATCATCATCAGTATGTAGTTTAAATATTATTCTTGGTAACACCGATGGCTATTATAGAGCATATGGTGGCGCATTATCGATGCAAGATAATATGCAACTTGGTACCGGAACTTCTTTATATAACAACGCACCGCTAAAACAAATAAATAAACGTTGCAGTGATGTGACTATTGCCGATATAGGTGTTATCTCAACTAATTACAGTGGTTGGCAATTTAATGGACCTTTGAGGGCAGCGAGTAACCCAGAACCCATGTCATGGAAGCGTTATTCGGTCTGGCTTGCTGCATATTCCGGTACATCTACAATTGGTCAACCAGCAGCAACGCTATCAAAAACAACCGACGTAACTGGTGGAGAGATACACCCTGCACCTGTAACATGCGATCTCAGTGGTGATTTAACTATTAACCATGGCGTCTTATCACCATCTGAATTAATTGGCAATATGAAAGAAAAGGAGTTATCTCTTAGTTGTTCGAATAGTGCGAGTGTGAAAATTACATTTTTAACTACTGGTGGGACCAATGTAGATCTTGGTGGTGGTATTTATAGTACTTTATCGTTACCTGCAGGCAACTCATTGACAGTAAAAGGCACTGCGTCATCCTCTTTTAAAGTTAAGAGCACATTAGGTAAAAATACAACTACAGTGACAGCTGGTGATTATACTGGTAGTGCCGTCATGTCTTTAACTTATAATTAATGATAATGCTTATAATATATTAATTGACCATTAAACATATCTAATAATATATTGTTATTATAGTATATTACATATCATTATCTTGCTTATGCTCACAGGAAAAATGAACACAAATAAACAAATAAACAAATAAATAAATAAACAAATAAATAAACAAATAAACAAATAAATAAACAAATAAACAAATAAACAAATAAACAAATAAACAAATAAATAAACAAATAAACAAATAAACAAATAAACAAATAAACAAATAAATAGATATTTTTTAATATTCTAATTTTCATATAACTTGAAATATGATGAAATTATTCATCATATTTCAAGATCAACAACACGATATTAATTATAGTTCGAATTGTTTGATTATTTCATTCGCTTAGCTATCCGAGAATGCGGTGTGCTGAAATCAACACGACCTAATAAACCGATGATAAAAGCAATTTGGTATAGGCATGTTCTGGGTGCGCAAAGATTTGATCTACATCGCCCATCTCGACGACTTGGCCTGACTTCATGATAACGATTCGGTGACTAATATGTTGTACCACGCCTAAATCATGAGAAATAAATACCATCGCGAGCCCCAGCTTTTGTTGCAATGACAACAATAAATCTAAAACTTGAGCTTGAGTCGTCACATCTAATGCTGAAACTGGTTCATCACAAATTAGGATATCCGGCTCACAAGCCAGTGCTTGAGCAATAGAAACGCGTTGGCGTTGCCCACCTGAAAGTGACGTAGGACGACGTTTTAATAATTTACTATCCAGTGATACTAACGATAAAAGCTCGGCAATCCGCTGCTGTTTTTCATTGGTCGATAATTTTGAATGCAGCTCAAGAGGTTGTAATAACAGTTGTTCAACCGTTTGCTGCGGATCAAATGAACTGAGTGGATCTTGCACTATCGTTTGGATGCGAGGGCGAAGCGGCCTACGCTGGCGCTCTTTCAATGTGCTCCACGATTGGTTTAGCAACTGAATATTTCCCGCATCAGGCGTTTGTAAGGCAAGAATAAGTTTGCCTAGTGTGGTTTTGCCTGAGCCCGACTCTCCCACAATGCCTAAGGTTTCCCCTTTTGCCACCGTCAGCGAAATATCATCAACGGCTTGTAATTTTTGACCATTCGGTAAACGAAAAGCTCTTGATACATTTTCTACTGCTAAAACAGTTTCAGGAACTATTGAAATGGATGGCATGGATGCAGGCCAATTTGCAAGTGGATCACGCCCTGTTAACCATGTACCACGTGAATGCCTAGTTGGTACTGATGATAATAATTTTATGGTATAAGGATCTTTTGGCGATTTGAGCACCTGTTGAACATTGCCGGTTTCTCGCTGCCGGCCGTGTTGCATCACAATGACACGATCTGCAATATCAGCAACCACCGATAAATCATGAGTAATCAATAAAATACCAATACCTAACTTCGCTAACGATTTAAATTCGTCCAATATTTGTTTTTGTACCGTGGCATCGAGTGCAGTTGTCGGCTCATCTGCGATCAATATACGTGGTTGGCCTGCTAACGCAGAGGCAATCAAGGCACGCTGACGCAAACCACCGGATAATTGATGAGGATACATTTCGGCACGATTAACCGGATCAGGTATACCAACAGTTTTGAGTAATTCATTGACTTTATTAGGTACTTCCCGACGAGTAGAAAGTCGATGAGTTAATATTGGTTCAGCAATCTCTTGACCAATCTTTCTCAGCGGATCTAATGATGTCAAAGCATCTTGCAACACAAAGCCAATTTCCCGCCCACGTATTTTTCGCCAATCAGCTTCACGACATTGAGTAAGGTCGATTTCATTATTTGAGTGGATAAGTGACAAGCGTTTTGCAGAGATTTGGGCATTTTTACCTGTCAGGCCAACCAGTGTTCGTGCTGTCACGGATTTTCCCGAACCAGATTCCCCCACTAGCGCGACTATCTCTCCTGCATGAAGCGTAAAAGATAACCCTGCAACTGCATGAAAATCAGCATCTTGCAAAGCAAAACGAACATGTAAGTCTTCAACCTGCAAAACAGGCGTTCCCTGCGTAACTTGCCGAACGTCCATTAGAACTCTCCTCGTGCAATCAATTGCTGTATCTTTCTACCCAATAAAGTAATAACAATCACTGATAAGGCAATCACTGTTGCTGGCATCAAACTCACCCACGGTGCAATATCCAAATAATTACGACCATCAGCCAGTAAAGCTCCCCACTCCGCAACCGGTGGTGTCACACCTAATCCAAGAAAACTCAACGCAGATGCGGCTAATACCGCATGCCCAACACCAATGGTGGCAAGAATAACCAATGGGCGAAGTGTATTCGGAATAATGTGACGAAAAATAATGCGTGCTGCTGGCGTCCCTAAAGCAACTGCATGCTCGACATAACCCGAAGATTTTACTAATAAAACTTGTGAGCGTACCAAACGAGCATAGCCCGCGATGGCTGCCACCCCAACCGCTAGCATGGTGTTTTCTGGACCCCGTCCTAATACGGCAATCACTAATAACGCCAGCAATAAATCCGGAAAAGCCAACATGATATCCAGTAAACGAACTAATGGGTGCTTGATAAAATTCGGTGCTAATACCGCGGCATTTCCCAGCAAAATACCGCCTATACAAGCAATCAATGTAGCCCCAAGGCCAATACTTAACGATAGAGATGTGCCATAGACCACTCGAGAATAAACATCACGGCCTAATTGATCCGTACCAAACCAATGCTGTGCACTTGGTGGCTGTAAAATTGCGGTTAGATCGACTTCATCCGGCGCATAGTGCGTGAACCAAGTCGGAAAAAACATAGCAAGAAACAAAATGGCAACGATAAGAGCGGGTAACCATAACCCGCCGTATTTAAATAAATAACGAAGTTGAAACCTTGTTCGATTCGTATTTATTTCAAATGTTTCACTGCTCATGCGATAGCCTCCTGTTTCCGTAAGCGAGGATCAATCAATAAATAAAGGCTATCTATCAATAAATTAATTACCACAAATAAAAAGGCAGAAAACATCACCAAACCAAGAACTAACGGCATATCACGATTTTCAATGGCACTTAACATCACTTGACCAATACCCGCACGACCAAAAACCGTTTCCGTTAAAACAGAGCCGCCAAGAACAGAAGCTAAAAGCGTCCCCGTTAAGGTTGAGATCGCAAGTGCAGCATGACGTAATACATGACGAGCACGAAGTGTAAACTCACTGACTCCACGAGTTCTAACCGTTGTGGCGAAAGGTTGTGATAAGGCTTCTTCCATCCCGTCCCGTAATACCTGACTCAACACCGCAATTAAGGGCAAACTTAACGTAATAATTGGTAGGATCAGTGACATATAGCCATCATTTCCTGTCACAGGAAACCATTGTAATGAAAAGCTGAAAATACTTAACAGTAAAATACCAATCCAATAAACGGGTGTACTCAGTAAAATCAACTCTAGCCCAACCACTAAATCACGCGCTCGATGCCGACGTCCTGCGGTTAAAACAGCGTTAATAATTGAAACAAACAGAGCAAACCCTAATCCGCCTAATGCCAGTGGTAACGTCTCTTTTAACCCATTACTGATCACCGAAATCACAGGTTGGCGGTATAAATAACTCTGCCCCAAATCACCAACTAATGCATGTCCTGAATAGCTAATGTACTGTTGCCATAAGGGTTTATCTAACCCAAACTGCTGAATAATTTCAGCTCGTACCGCTTCATCAACAACGCCTTCACCACCTGTTATCACACTAACAGGGTCGCCAGGGATAAACTTAACCACAGCGAAAGAAAGGGTTGCCGCCCCCCAGAGAACGGCAATTATCATGAATAAGCGATGACTAATAAGTCGTAACTTAAGGTTTAATCCAGGTGTCATAGAAGTTTGGCTTCGCATTAGTGGCCCAGTTGATACCATGAACTTGCTTAGATACGCCTAGCTGAAATGCCGGAATATACAGTGGTACAACATAAGCTTCGTCAATAATTTTGTGTTGAACTTCATGGTAAAGACGCTCACGCTCTTTATCACTGGTTCCCACCGCTTCTGATAATTGCTTATCTAATGTTTTGACACGTGAATGGTTTTTTCCTTGAGGCGGAAGAAAATCAGAGTGGAATACGGTACGCAAGATATCCGGCTCAGGGCGAACAAAGAAATTAGAGGCAATATCATAATTACTCGTCGCGGTGCGATCATCAAATACGCCAGCATCAACAGGATCAAATTTCAGGTTAAAACCTGCTTTTTTCACTTGTTGTTGCACTGCTTGGAACAGCGTGACATCTGCTGCCTCTACGTTAGTCGGCACATAAGTAAAACTTACAGATAACTGCTGACCATCTTTGACTCGATAGCCATCTTTATCTCGCTGAGTCCAGCCCGCTTCATCTAATAGGCGATTGGCTTTTTCTGGGTCATAACCCCATGTATTCGCCACTGTTGGGTCGTAATATAATGTCGATGGGCCAAGCACATTATCAGCTGCTCGTAATGAACCGAAGAAAGCGGCATTCACAGCGACAACAGGATCAATAGCACTTTGGAATGCTTGGCGTAATTTCACATCGGAAAACACACCTTTTTCCGTATTCAAATACAGTACACGGTTCACGCCTGGGTTTTCTTGAGTAATAACATTGAGTCGCGGATTGTTTTTTACTTGTTTAAAATTGACAGGTGGAACCGCATCAATCACTTGGATTTGTCCACTGTTCAGTGCACCTAAACGAACTGATGATTCAGGTAAATATTTAAATTCAATATGATCTAAATAAGCAGGTCCTTTATGAGTTGCGTAACCCGGTCCCCAATTATAATCAGGACGTTTAGTTAGCTTACTACCACTGCCTTTTACAAATGAATCTAATAAGAATGGCCCTGAGCCTACCAATGTAAAACTGGTATTGGGCGTGTTTTTCAAATAGGTCGGAGACTGTATACCAAGGTATGGCAGGCTTAACCCTTGTAATAAAGGTGCAAAAGGTTCTTCATATTCGATCGCCAGCGTATGCTCATCCGGTGTCTTAATGGATTTAACTGGACCTAATAACGATTTTGAATAATGCGAGATTGTTTTTGGATCTAAGATACGATCGAAGTTGTATTTCACCGCTTCAGCATTCAAAGGCGTTCCATCACTAAATGTCACATCCTTACGTAAATGAAAAACATATTCTCTATTATTATTGTTGATTTCCCAGCTTTCAGCCAACCAAGGTGTAAAGCTATTATCTTCCGCCTGCCCGACTAATGAATCTACGACATTACGTGCGACAACTGCCGCCACTGAATAAGCAGTTAGCGAAGGGTCAATAATTGGCGTGTCACTACCCAGGCCAACAGTTAATGTCCCACCACTGACGGGGGTTTCTGTGTCTTGCGCGGCAGAGCCTATAGTTGGAGTAAGAAGGCCTATTGCAAACGTTGCGGCAGTTAAAATACCCACATTATACTTTTCTAGGCGAGTTTGTCGTTTATCCATTTTTTTTCCTATTTAAGAATTAGCTGCAAAGTTTGCGTTAGCTCTACTCTATGAAGCCGTTCTTAAAGAGAGAAAGAATAAAAAAAACTGACTTATTTATTTTTATTATAAGTGGGAGATGTAATTTATTAATAAAGGCTAAATCCCCCCCCTGTAAATAGCAATACATAAGCATATAACAATAAATTACAACCAATTTAAAATGGATATATATAACTTTCACTTTGACGAAAATTAAACTTAAAATTTTTAAACACATTATTGATAAGTTTAGTTTCATTCATTATTTTTAGTTCCGTTTAATAACATTACCCTTTGAAATATATGTAGATTATAGCAATCTAAAATGACAAGACCATAAAAACCAATTACACCTAGTATTATTGCTTATTCAATATTTATTATATTCTATATTTTTTAATTCTTATCGCTTTATAACCAAAATGCTATTTTATAAAAAAAACATCTTCCCAAATAAATTTAGTTATAAGGCAGAAAAAATGGCCTCACATCTTATCGACTTTGTTTTAATTGGTAATAACTTTGGTACCGAGGAAATGCGTCATATCTGGTCGGAACACAATCGATTAAAAAGCCAGATAGCGGTTGAAGTTGCGCTTGCAAAAGCTGAAGGCGAATTGGGTTTGATCCCTGCCGAAGCAGCACAATATATCGAAGAACATGCTGACGCAGATAAACTCAATATTGAAGAAATAGCTAGCCAAGGCGCACAAATGAAGCACTCATTAATGCCAACCTTAATTGCATTGCAAAAACAATGCGGAGCTGCAGGTGAATACATTCATTATGGCGCAACAACACAAGATATTGTTGATACCGCGACCATGTTACAGCTGAACAGTGCTTTCGATATCATCGAACGTGATGCAAAAGCCTTGGTCAAAGCACTAGCAGACAGCGCAAAACGATACCAACACACACCCATGGTAGGAAGAACTCATGGTATGCAGGCATTACCAACCACATTTGGCTTTAAAGTTGCTGTGTGGTTGGATGAATTCTTGCGCCACAATCAACGCTTAAGTGAAATAAAGTCACGTATTTTAACGGGAAATATTAACGGTGCAATCTCTACTTATGCCGCTTTTGGTGAATCAGGCCCTGCGATAGAAAAGCGTACTCTGGATATCCTCGGCTTAGCGACACCGAATATTGGTTGGCAGTCTGCCCGCGATAGATTCAGCGAGTTTGCCTCTGTTTGTGCATTGATCAGCGGCACACTGGGTAAAATTGGCAACGAACTGTACAACTTAATGCGCACCGAAATTAATGAAATTGAAGAGCCTTTTTCCGCTGGGAAAATTGGTTCCACAACCATGCCACATAAACGCAACCCTGCTGCACTGGAAGGATTAGCTAGCCTGACCCCCCCTGTGCTCAAGAGTGTGTCACTGATTTACGAATCAATGCATGTCGAACATGAACGAGATGCCATGAGCTGGCGCGCTGAATGGATAGCATTACCCGAAATTTGCATCTATCTATCCGCACAGCTAAAGAATGCGATCACTGTAATTGAAGGTTTAACCGTCAATGAAAAACAGATGCGCCGTAATCTTGATTTACAAGGTGGCTTATTACTTTCTGAAAAAGTGATGTTTGAACTAGGTAAAAAAATTGGCAAGCAAACAGCTCACCATATCGTTTATGAATGTGCGATGGATGCTTATGAACAACAACGTTCATTTAAAGAAGTGCTGCAGGCCAACAACCAACTCAGTGGATTGATTAGCGAACAGGAACTCGATAGCTGGCTTGATCCAATTAATTATCTGGGTGCAGCACCTCAAAAAGTTGATCAAGTTCTTAAAAAAGCACAAGAAAGTGGGTTATTGCCTAAATAACAGCGAGGTTTGCTATGTACCAATACCGCCAGCTAATGCCAGATGCCGCAACTGAATATTATCAATTGATCCATAAAGGTTACGCAGAAATTAAACATTTGGGGATTCGTTTTGATGCGGCAACAGCAGACCTGCAAACTATGACTCAACATCTCAATGACCATGCTGTCTATGGGATGTTTGAAAACGACAGATTAATTGCATCAGTAACCTTGCGTTACCCATGGAGTAAACAACCTGGCCCATTTGGACTTCCTCATATTGGTTGGTTTGCCACTGCTCCGGAATATCGAGGTAAAGGGCTAGGCGAAAAAATATTAGCTTGGCTTGAAGAGTATGTTTTACAACAGCAATTGCGTGCTCCAGCTTATTCATTAGGGACAGCTGAAAGCCACCCTTGGTTAGCAAGCTATTACCAAAAATTAGGTTTTCAACTAATCGATAAAAGAGATCTAGGCAAAGGGCATATCACGCTTTATATGCAAAAAGTCGTTGATGAACAAAAATATACACAATGGTTAGCAATTTCCCGACAACTGGAGAATTAATTATGAAAAAGTACATTACGATCATCGCAGGTCTTGTCGCGGCAACATTGCTGACCGCGTGTGATAACAAAACTGAAAAAACCCCTGAAGCTCTAGCAAGCCAAGAAATTCGTATTGGTGCCACAGGGTTAAGCTTCCCAAGCGCCTATAAAAAAGAGGGCAAATTGACGGGCTTCGACGTGGAAATAGCCGAAACGATTGCAAAAGATCTTAACTATAAAGTTGTTTGGGTGACCTCAGACTTTAGTGGATTAATGGGCCAACTTGAAGCTAAGAAATTAGATACTGTGGCGAACGTAGTTTCGATTACCCCTGCTCGTCAGGAAAAATATGATTTTACCGCACCTTATAGCTACTACGGCAGCCAATTAGTCACCAATAAACAAAACACTGATATTAATACTACCGACGATTTAAAGGGTAAAACCGTTGCAGGGGTTTTAGGGTCTAATCACCTTGTGAACTTGAAAAAAGCTTATGGTGAAAATGGAGTGACCATAAAGACTTATGAAAGCCGTGATGCGGCGATGAATGATGCTATCAGCAATCGAGTACAGGCTTATATCAACTCACGTCCTATTTTACTGGCAGAAATTAAAGAAAATAATCTACCACTGAAATTGGTTGGTGAACCTTTAGTTGTTGAAGCTGTTAGCTTCCCTTTCCAGAAAGATGAAAAAGGTAATCAACTTAAAGCCGCATTTGATAAAGAACTCCAAGTCATGCGTGAAGATGGGCGTTTAAAAGCGATTTCAGAAAAATATTTTGGTGAAGATATTACGGCTAAAAAAACTAATTAAAAAGTAATCCTCAGTTTATCAGCCTGAATGATTAAGGCTGATAAACATTTCCAAGGCAATAATTATGAATTTAGATATCGACTATATATTGCGGATATTCCCGCAAATCTTAAGCTATCTTCCCGTCACATTATTTTTGGCGATTGTTTCAATGGCCTGTGCGATGGCGTTAGGATTAATGCTCGCCTTGCTGCGGATCAGCGGAATTAAGATTATTGTCAAATTAGTTGATTTGTATGTTTCTATATTTCGTGGCGTCCCGACACTGGTACAACTATTTATTATTTATTTTGGGCTACCGCAAGTCTTTCCAATATTAAATGGAATGGATGCTTTTACGGCAGCAATTCTGGCTTTTAGCCTAAAAAACTCCGCTTATATGGCTGAAATTTATCGTGCCGGATTGACATCAGTCGATTTTGGTCAAATGGAAGCGGGATTATCAATTGGAATGCATAAGCGCCAAATATACCGTCGCATTATTCTTCCCCAAGCAATGCTAAACACATTACCCGCAACGGGTAATACCTTTATTTCATTAATCAAAGATACGTCTGTTGCTTTCGCATTGGGTGTTACTGAACTCTTTGCCGAAGGTAAAATGATTGCTGCTGAATCATTACGTTACTTCGAAACATTCATCGTTGTTGGGCTGATTTACTGGCTCACCGTGCTTATCTACAGCCGTTTACAAACTTTGTTAGAAAAACGGTTAAGTCGCTCATTGCAACGATAAGGAATAATTATGATCCGTGTATCGCAATTAAATAAACGTTTCGGCGATAAAACTGTTTTAAATAATATTTCGCTCGATATTCAAGAAGGTGAAGTTGTCGCCATTATTGGTCCTTCCGGTTCAGGAAAGTCGACATTATTACGTTGCTTAAACCTGTTAGAACAGCCTGAATCTGGCACTATCCAGATTGGTGATGTCACCCTAGATACTCGTAAGCATAGCATCAAAGAAGCTTATGCCTTGCGCGGACAAACTGCCATGGTATTTCAAAACTACAACCTATTTAAAAATAAGACAGCGCTCGAAAACGTGACCGAAGGGCTGATTACGGTTAAAAAAGTAGACAAAAACCAAGCTGAAGAAATTGGACAAGCACTATTAGAAAAAGTTGGCCTTGCGGAGCATGCTCATCAGTACCCAGTTACCCTTTCAGGGGGTCAACAGCAACGTGTCAGCATCGCCCGTGCATTGGCAGTGAAACCGTTAGCGATATTATTTGATGAGCCAACTTCTGCGCTTGACCCAGAACGCGTTTTTGAAGTTTTACAGGTAATTAAATCCTTAGCACAACAAAAAACTACCATGGTCATCGTCACTCATGAAATGGAATTTGCCAAAGAAGTTGCTGATAAAGTGATCTTTATGGCTGATGGTCGCATCGTTGAACAGGGCCCAGCAGAGCAAGTTATTCGCTTTTCTGAAAATCCTCAAACTCGTCGTTTTTTACGACAACTGACCAGCATCGAACCTATAGATGAATTCAATATATAAACTTGAGGCTGTTGATCTTTGCTGTTTATTTTTAGTGTAGATGTTGATTGAAATAACAAAAGGATCATATCGCGGATTAAAGTAATTAAAAATCGACCTTCAAAGATCAACAGCTACAAGCGAAAAAATAAAAGTAGGCACCTGCGCCTTAATGAGGAGAACTTAATGAATATTAGTAGCCATGAACAACCACTCGCGGACAAAATTCAAGCATTTCGCCACGAAATGCACCGTTTTCCTGAATTATCAAATCAGGAGTACCAAACGACACAACGTATTCGTGATGCTTTAACAGAAGCCGGAATTGATATTGTTCCTCTACCGTTAGCTACGGGTCTGATCGCCGAAATTAAAGGTCAACAAGATGGTCCATTGATTGTACTACGTGCAGATATTGATGCTCTGCCAATTGAAGAAGAATCTGGCGTTGCCTTTAGCTCTGAAAATAAAGGAGTGATGCACGCATGTGGTCATGACTTTCATACCTCTGCCGCACTTGGCGCCGCAATACTTTTACAGCAAAATGCCGCTAAATTACCGGGAACAGTCAGAGTATTATTTCAAGCCGCGGAAGAAACGGGTGGAGGTGCGCTTGACCTGATAGCAATGGGGGCATTGGATGAGGCAATTGCCATTTTTGGTTTTCATAATGACCCTACTCTGCCCGTTGGTGTTCTTGGTAGTAAAGAAGGTGCATTAACAGCTGGGGTGGATCGCTTTGAAATCAAAATCTCTGCAAAAGGTTCACATGCGGCTAAACCACATGAAGGAAATGATCCGCTGATTATCATCGCGCAAATTATTAATGCAACGCAATCAATCATTAGCAGAAATGTTTCTTCCGATCAAAACGCCGTATTTTCTATTACCCAAGTCCATAGTGGAAGTACGTGGAATGTCATCCCTGATACCGCCTATTTAGAAGGTACTGTACGAACATTTAACCAAACTACACGTGAACAAATTGAACAGCGTTTACGCCAAATATTAACTGGCATTGCGGCAACATTTGATGCAAGTATTGAATTACTCTGGCACCAAGGTCCACCTTCTGTCGTCAATACCGCAAAATGGGTTGATTTAGCCCTTATACAAGCAGAAAAATCAGGATTTGAAGCATTAAGAGTCGAAGCCAGCCCAATTGGCGAAGACTTTGCATGCTATCAACAAAAAATTCCTGGTGCATTTATGATGGTCGGTTCTGGTGGTCCTTATGCTCTGCACCATCCGAAATTCCGTGTTGATGATAAAGCGCTCTACCCAACTGCGCGTTATCTCGCACAGTTAGCTCAAACTGCGCTGGAAGAAATCAACGGAAAAGCATAATGAAGAGTGACCTAACAATCGCGCTGGCGGAAAAAATTATTGGAGCATCTCCGCCTTCCTCAGCCCAAGAAGCGGCTCGTGATGGTATCAAAGATTATCTTGCCGTGACGCTCTCTGTCACGGAAGGTCACATCAATGATGAAGGCTGGCTTCAACTTTGTAAGCTATGGCCTGAACGTGATCCTCGCAGTCTAGCACTGCTTCTTGGCTATGCAGGTCATGCGCTTGATTTTGATGATTTTCATGCGCACTTTCGTGGCCATCCATCAACCGTTATATTACCAGCTCTATTTGCGGTATTCCCATCGCAAGGGGTCATTAATAATGACCGTTTTTTAAATGCCTATTGTGTTGGTATTGAAGTTGCTGGGCGTTTAGGGTTAGCAATGACTCATCAACATTACCAATTAGGTTTCCATTCGACCGGAAGTCTGGGGGTTATCGCCGCAACAGCCGCGTTATGCTATTTACTTGAAGCCGACGTTGATACAACCGCATGTTCATTGGGTCTTGCCGCAACGCAGGCCAGCGCATTACGATCACAATTTGGTTCAGCCGCAAAGCCACTTCATGCAGGTCTTGCAGCACAATCCGCGGTGACATCTTATCAGCTGGCGTCAGCAGGTTTTTCTTCGCGCTCTCATGGGGTAATTGATGCTTTTTTAGATGCGATGAGTAGCAAACAGGCAATTCCTGAGTTGTTAATAAAAGATTGGGGTAGTCCGTGGCGCATTGAGTCTCCGGGACTTGAATTTAAACCTTACCCAACCTGTGCAGGAACCCATTCGGCAGCGGCTGTCACACAAATTTTACGTGACCGTTGGTTAAGTAGCGGTAAAACTTTAGCTGCATTGATTGATAACATTCATCGCATCGACGTCGCTTTTCCATTTGAAGGGGATATTGCCGCCAATATACGTGTTCCAGAAAATGGTATTGAAGCGCGTTTTTGTCTTGAATATATTATTGCGGCAATGCTGACAAAAGGCGATCTATTACTCTGTGATTTCACCGAGCCACAACTAGATCCGCAAATTATGGCATTGGCACAACGCGTATTTCGTAATCCAGATCGAAGTGTTCCTCCTGACGTACTTGCGCCAGAAAAACGTTTTCATCAGATCACATTGCTCCTTTCAGGTTCAATTCAGCTCAGCCACCGTTTAGATCGCCAACAATTTTTGCAATTACCTGTCGATTTAAAGCAGAAATGGCATAACTCGCTACCGAACGCATCTTATCAAGAAATAGAAACATGGCTTGATTTATGTCTTTTTGATACCCCAGATAGCGCAATGTCGATTCGTCAAAAATTGATTGCGAGTTTGAATTAAATTTATGTCTATACCAAAAATACTTCAAGTCGCATGTTGGCAATCGCCATGCAACTTGGAGTATGACCTGTATAGACATTGTTAGCGGTAGATGAAACTAGCTAAAAAAACCTGACCGTGTGAGCTCTGCTATACCCGTGATAATAAATTGTACGCCCATGCAAACTAATAAAAATCCCATTAACCTTGAAATTGCATCAATGCCCGATTTACCAAAAAACTTCATGATAATATTCGAGCTTTTTAAACATCCCCAAAGAATGATTGAAAAAATAATGAATACTAATGGTGGGGCAACCAACATTACCCAATGTGGGTAGGCATGTTCATTTGTAATTACTGAAGATGCCATACTAATAATCATCGCAATAGTACCCGGTCCCGCAGTACTTGGCATTGCTAACGGTACAAATGCAACGCTAGAGTTATCATCACTAATTTTTTTATCATCATCATTTACATGATTGTTAGCAACAGGAAATAGCATTCTAAAGCCGATGTAGGCAACAATAAAACCACCTGCGATCCGTAATCCCGGAATTGAAACGCCGAAAGTATTCATGATCGCTTGCCCTGAATACCATGAGACTATCATAATAAAAAAGACATAAATCGGCGTCATCTTTATAACTTTTTGACGGCCTTCTATTGTCATTCCACCAGATAAGCCGAGAAATAGCGCTACCGTTGTTAATGGATTAGATAACGGTAATAAAACAGCAAGTCCAATACCGAGTGCTGTTAATAATTCTAACATGACCACCTCATTTCAACTTAAAATCAACATAAAAAAGCAAGAATGTTTTTAGTATAACGAATGTTAACATCATCAATTTTACTATTCTTGCTTTCTAATAATGATAATATCTTCGTTTTATTATCACCTTTTAAAACTTGAGTAATAACCCCTATCAACATGTCTTTCATCTCTTGAGATTGAGATAATTCATATACGTTCAATAAAGATAATAAAACATAAAGCGTACTTACGTTTTTCGATTTAGAAAATGAGCTTAAATTCACAATAATTGTATTTTTTAATTTTGAAATTTCATTTCCATTCTCTAAAAATTTATTTATCTTCCCGTAAATGAAATTTAATTTCCTATTTTCTACTTGTTCAGCGCTGCTTAAAGGTATAATACATAGCATGAGGATCACGATAATAATTGAAAAAGCAAGCGCAATCGCAGTATTCGAAAAAGCGACAAAATCAAAACTCATCGGATTAGTAAAATTGATTAGAAATATTATTGAGATACACATAACATGTGAAATTAGAAAAGATAATTTACCTGTAGTTTTAAGTATACCTAACAAAAGAAAAATAGGAATCATGACTAATGCAGCCTGCGAAAAACTTGAAACTTGAATTAAAAAATAAAATTTCAATACATAGCTAACTGCAATAACAAACAATGCAACTATAAATATAATAAAAGCGAGTTTATTTGCTTTTGGGATGGTAATACCAAAAGTAAATGAAATACTGACGAGTACAGCAAGAATATATCCGTAATCCCAACCGGTATTAAACCAAAATACCACACTAATAATGAGACTTAAAACTAATCTCATTGTATTTGAAAAGGCATCTGTCCAATCAAAAAAATCATAGCAACTAGAATCGAAATCTCTATTAGTTTTATTTTTAATACTTATAAACTGGCTGTACCCTTTGTATTTTAATATACCTTTATCCGCTAAACCTAGCATAATAAAAGTTATAAACATGGGTAATTTAAATACTTGACTATTTGTCTTTTTAAATGAAATAAAATTACTCTCATATTTACTTAATTCATCATACGCTATACTTGACGTAATAATATCGTTTACATATTTAACGGTATTATCTCTATCTCCTTTAAATAATTCTGAAAGTGCTTGTTTCTTTTCAGTCTGGATTTTATTTTTAACTAATTGACTTTGAAAAGGATGTCGTTTAGACGGTAAAACATACATAATAAAGGTATAAGCAACAATACCAATTGTCACTTCCATTAACCGCTCTTGAGACAATTTAAAAATTGTCATTGGCAAAGGATAGACAGAGGTGCCGAATGCAATAATCGCTGAAGTATACCCAGATAGCGAAAACATGTACTGCATCATATAGCGTGAAGTTAATGTTAAGAATAAACAAGTAGATAACCAAACTATAATTAATGATGTAAATAACCATTGATCATTGAGGCTAACATTAGCTATCAAGGTTACGGCTATAACACCAATTAAGCTACCGACTAACCTTGCCCCCATTTTAGCAAGGCTTAATGACAGATCAGGGTATCCAATGATTGCAACGGTCATCATTGACCAATATGGCTTATCAAAACCAAAATATGATGATACATACCAGGCTAATAAAATTGCCAACATGTACTTTATTGCAAACATCCAGTTTAAATTCATATATTAATCTTCAATAAATACTGTACAGGTTGTCCCAGGAATAAGGTGCAGCCCCTCAATATCGTTTAAAGAAACTTTAATTGGAACGCGCTGCGCTAACCTAACCCATGGGTAGTTAGGCTGTACGTTCTCAAGAAGCTGATTGCCTGTACTGGAGTTATTATCATCTATTGCTCGACCTATGCTTTGTACTTTCCCTTTGATCTCTTCATCATTACTATAAAGTTTTATCGTCACGTTATTATCTATAGCGACATTACGCATTTTTGTTTCTTCTAGATAAGCGATGACATAATAAGAATCTTTATCAATAATAGCGAATAGTGGAGTACCTGCGCTAATATAATTACCTTTTCTTAAATTTAAATTTGTTATGAAGCCATTAACAGGTGATTTAATTTGTGTTCTTGATAAATCTAATTTTGCTTTTTCAATTTTGACTTTCGATAACTCTATTTTTTTCGTTAGGCTATCCAGCCTTGATTTTGCATCTTCAAGCTCCTCTTTTGATATGGCAACTTGACTGAGTTTAGTACGTCTTGATAGTTGACTCTTAGCAAAATTATATTGAACGACGAGCTCATTAAGTTCGATTTCAGATTCGCGTAATTTGATATCATAATCAGTCGGATCAACGACTAATAAAAGCTCATCTTTTTTGACTTCTTGGTTATCAATGATTAATAGTTGTTCAATTTTACCTGAAACTTCAGCTGTTATTTCATTCACTTCCGCTCTAATTCTACCATCACGAGTCCATGGGCTCAGAGCATAATGATTCCATAATACATAGATAGATGAAATAATAATAAATATGGATATCACAACCAATAAGTATTTTTTGATATTCATTATATAACCAATTATAAATTAGTAATTACATGCGTTATTAATATACAAAAAAACAACATGGAAATATCAAAAATACTCCCAGCGTATTCATTTTTCATAACTAAATTCACATAAATAAATCTTATAGATAACCATAAGAAAAAGCCCAAAAACAAGACTAGAGTTATGCCTGGTATAAAAACAGTCCCCCCTAAAATTAGATCTTTCATACAGCTATCCCATGATAATTCAAATATGCAGTTACACTTTATGTCATTAATTACTCTATATAATAGTACATTTATATAATGTATAATAATTTTAAACAGTAACAATATTAAACAATTGATTAAATAATGTGAATAATTAGCTTTACCAGTCAATTCATCTAAAAAAAAACAATGAATGCCATAAATTCAGTTGATTGTATTGACTAAAAATGACAAGTAATTGATTACCAATTAGATAGGCATAGATTAAAAACCTACGCAATTAAAGCGTAAGTTAGAGTAATTAATTGACGATATCATTATAATAGCATCATTGATAAACTTTAGCTTCACTCCATAATAATTAAAATAGTTATTAGTGAATTCTGAAATAACACACCTAACTCTGAATTAAAAAATAATTTTTATATGCATAAATAAAAATTTACGCTAGAGATAGAATGCTGATAAACCCTGTGATTTTCATTATTTCATATAACTTTATTATTATGCTCCCCCATATACGTTATAAAAACCTCAATATTTATTCTTTTAGAAAATAATTTAAACATCTGTTCTGCGCAACTAAATCAGGACACTTTTCTTAAGGAATTTTGTTCATACTCAATTGGGGACAGATCACCGTTGGCAGTATGAAACCTTTCTAGGTTGTAATAGCGCATATACGCGATAACATCTTCTTTCATCTGTTTCCGAGTCGGCTGAGGGATTTTCAGTACCCAATCGTGTTTTAAACTGCCAAAAAATCGTTCTACAACGGCGTTATCCCAACAGGCTCCAACATCACCCATGCTTGCCCTAATACCATAGCTTGTTAGCAAGCGGCGATATCGCTTACTCGTATATTGAGAGCCTCTATCACTATGAAAGACTAAGCCTTTTTCGGGCTGGCGTAAGTTATACGCTTTCATCAAGGCTTTACTGACTAAATCTGCCGTCATTCGTTTATCGATATGCCAACCCACAATACGGCGTGAGTATAAGTCCATCACGATGGCTAAATACATCCAGCCTTCCCCTGTTTTTAAATAGGTCACATCACCCGCCCACACTTCGTTAGGTGCGTGAGGATTAAAATTTTGATTGAGCAAATTATCGGCTACGGCATCACTGTGTTTGCGTTTTGTGGTGACTTTGTAAGCAACGCGCTGAGTGACGACTAGGCCAAGCTGAGCCATTAGCTTTTGAACGCCATAAGCACTCACGCTAAAGCCCTCTTTGCATAACCGTTTACGTAACGTTCTATAACCTAAGCTATTTCGACTCTGTTCAAAGATAGCTTTGGCTCTGCGGTACAGGCTAAGTTGTTCTGCGGTGATCAATTTTGCTGGGCGTTTAAGCCAAGCATAGTAGGCAGAACGACTTATTTTCATTAACTTGCAGAGCTTCAGCACGGGAAACTGTGAAGATAATTGCTTAATCGTTTTAAACGCTACTTGGTTTCCTTTAGCAGGAGGGCGCTGGCTTTTTTTAGGATCTCTTTCTCCATCCTAAGTTCTTTATTTTCTTTTCGAAGCCTTAATAGCTCAGCTCTCTCATCGGCATTCAAGCTGCTACCGGATTGTTCAGCATCGAATTTTGCTTTCCAGTTATAAAGTAATTTATCGGTGATCCCTAATGAAGCTGCCGCTTTTGGGACGCTATAACCTTGTTCGGTGACTAATGCGACCGCTTCTTGCTTAAACTCAGTAGTGTAAAACCTGTTTGTTCGTTTTTTCATTTAACACCTCAATAATTGGATTATATTCCATTATTAAAGTGTCCTGTTTGATTAAAGCAGATCAATCTGTTTAAAATATTAATTTTGATTAATTTTCATATATACCTCTCATTATAGCCAGTTTCTAAGCATAACATTATCGTTGATATTTAGCGCTTGTGATTGATGAATATATCATTAAAAATTATTTTTTATTTTAATTTAAGTAAAAAATATTAAAAAATCTCGATTTAAATAATTACCAAGATCTATAGGCCGGCAAATATTATTAAGCAATATATTTTTTACTGAGTATATTTTAATCAACTCGTGCTATGATGAGGCTCATTCATTGGAGGATTAATCATTATGCTATTTTTCGATTACCTGATGAAACTGACTGGTAGCAATTTGACTACGACCAGCGTTACCTGCCCACTTTGTGGCTTTAAATCATCCCAACAAGCATCCAAAATTCGTTTGAAGCGCACAATGCTTTGCCCTGGATGCAAAGCGCTATTTATTGCCCCACACTAAGACTCATTGTTTAGTAAAAATTTGCATTCTATATCCGTCATACTTCCAGTTGCATGGGTTATGTTTTAAACATAGCGGCATCACTCAGCTTGCTGAGTCACTGTGTTATCAATACTCCTCTTGCTTTTTCATCGAAGCAGCTTCGCTGACTTAATTCATGCATCTTTAAATATTTTAGGTATATAAATCATTCTCTTGCAGTCGCTACATTTTGGACGCCCTCCCTCATCTGAGGAAAGGTTTCTTAACGTATTTAAGAGCGACTCCTTTGTATTTACGTTGCCATAGAGCAATCCTATGAAAATTAATATTAAGAAATGGATTAACAGACACCGAACCGTGCCATCTGAATCAGGGCTTTATCGCGTCTCTGATAATAGTGCATTGAATGAAAATACAATCAAAGCGGAGTTATTTTCAGCGGCACAAATGGAATGCTATGGAGAAAAACTCGCACGCTCGCATAAACTTTCCCCTGATAGACTTCCTTATTACCTTCTCAAACGCCTTGGTGAGAATGAAGCGAGCATTACGCAAAACTGTTATTTACTCAACACAGGTAACAAAGCGAGTATTATGCCAGCGGGAGAGTGGTTGCTGGACAATTACTATTTGATTGAAGAACAGATCCGAATTGTGCGGCAGCATTTGCCGAAAAACTTTGGTAAAGGGCTTCCATCACTGGCATCGCCGCATAATTGTCCCCGTATTTATGACATCGTAGCAGAGGCGATTGCTCACGGAGATGGGCGTTGGGATAGAGCGAGTTTAGCGAGTTATATCGCTACCTATCAGCAAGTGATGCATCTTACATTAGGTGAGCTTTGGGCATTGCCGGGTATGTTGCGCTTAGCCTTAATCGAAAATATTCGTCGGGTCAGTATCGAAGTCGCAAAAGCTCAAGAAGGTCGTAATCTCGCAGACATGTGGCTAACACGAATTTTTGAATGTGTCGAAAATTCACCTGCTGATTTGATCTTAGTTATTGCAGACATGGCTCGTACACGGCCACCTCTCAGTAGCGCATTTGTCGCCGAAATGGTACGCCGTCTACAAGGGCGTGGCAATATACTAGCTCTTCCTTTGAGCTGGATTGAACAACGCCTTGCCGAACAAGGTGTCACGACTGATGGGCTTATTTATCTCTTCAATCAACAACTCGCCACTAACCAACTTTCAGTAAGCAATAGCATCGCTGGCCTGCATTTACTGAGCGAAATTGACTGGGCTGATTTCATCGAATCGCTGAGCGTCGTGGAACAAATATTACGCAAGGATCCAGCAGGTATCTATCCTTTAATGCACTTTGATACTCGCAACCATTACCGAAATATTATCGAGATACTCGCAAGACGAAGTCACTTAAGCGAGCTAGAAGTTTCCCGCTGTTTACTCGAACTCACGGAAGAAACTGCCGCCGATAATTCCGAAAACATGTTGGTTATTTCCTAATAGGCGAAGGCCGTAAGCAATTTGAAACACGATTACCAGTAAAAGCATCATTAATTATTCGCATTAAACGTAGTTTTAATCATGCACCGCTACTTTCATGGCTTGGTAGTCTGAGTCTATTAACCGCAGCGATAACAACCAGTGTTTTATATGAAACTTCATTATATGAAGCTGGCTGGCTTCTCGTCCTGCTCGCGATACCACTTCTGGTCGTTATCAGTCAATTGGTGATCAATTTACAAAGTGATGCCACCACTCGATTTAGTCCCCCACTTCCCTTACCTCGAATGGATTTTTCCACCGAGATCCCAGTGGAATTCACAACGATGGTGGTCACCCCCTGCTTACTAACTGATCGTGATGCAATAGAAAAATTGCTCAACAATATGGAAGTCTGTTGGCTCGGTAATCAGAGTGACAATCTTTATTTCGCGCTATTGACTGACTTTACCGATTCAACGATAGAAAATTCGCCTGAGAATAAGATTCTGCTCGACTGGGTCGTTTCACAAACTCAAAATATCAATCGACGATATCCGTCTAGCCGACCACGTTTCTATCTACTCCATCGCTCGCCAAAATGGAATCCCCAACAGGGAGTTTGGATGGGTTATGAACGTAAACGAGGAAAACTCGCTTTACTAAACAGCTGGTTACGCCAACCTCACTCACAGTTTTCGACTGTTTCAGATACAGACCTAAGCCAGTTACCAGAGCGAGTCAAATATGTCATCACGTTAGATAGCGATACCGTTTTACCTCGAGATACTGCACATAAACTCATTGCAACGATGGCACACCCGCTGAATCAGCCCGTCTTTGACCCTGAGCGTCAGCGAGTCGTAAAAGGATACGGTATTTTGCAACCGGGACTGGCAGAAGAGATCCCGCGTAACGGTCAAGGACGTTATGCCGCAATATGCAGTGGTGTATCAAGCAATAATCCTTATTTAGTCATGTCTTCGGATATCTATCAGGATCTTTTTGGCGAAGGATCTTTTGTTGGTAAAGGCATTTACGATGTTGATACATTTATGTTGGCAACTCAAAATGTCTGTCCAGATAATCTCGTCCTTAGCCATGATTTACTGGAGGGATGCTATGCACGCTCAGGTCTAGTCAGTGAAATTTTACTTTACGAACAATACCCGAATAATTATTTATCGGATGCCGCACGACGTGTACGCTGGATCCGTGGCGACTGGCAATTGCTAAATTGGTTGAAATCTCGTGTCCAAAAAGCGGATGGAACCGATAATAAAAATCCATTATCCGCCCTTTCATACTGGAAATTATTTGATAATTTACGGCGTAGTTTGGTGACTCCATCCATACTGGCTCTATTATTTTGTTCATTATTGTGGGTACCCAATCCATTTTATTGGTTGAGTATATTGGCAATGGTGTGGTTACTACCAACGATGCTAACGACCCTTTACGATCTGTGCAATAAGCCTTCACGCCACCCTATTGGACAGCATCTAATGCTTGTTTCATCAGGTGCACTGAAACGCCTTTTACGTACTGGACTCAATTTTCTTACGTTACCACATGAAGCCGGATATTCACTCTACGCGATAGTCGTAACACTATGGCGCCTGAAGGTTAGCCACCGTAATCTTAGCCAATGGGTAAGTTACAGTCCATTTGCTGATCAGAAAAAAAATTCACCGATTCGCTTTTATCGAATAATGTGGATGAATGTAGTTAGCAGCTTAGTATTAAGCACCTTGAGTTTATATTTTGCACCGAGCTTTTTAATTATCTCTGTGTTGATTAGCATATTGTGGTGTTTAGCGCCTTTATTACTCAGCTGGATGAGTAATCAACCTGTCCGTAAATTATTTTCACCAAACAATATTCAAAAACAGCTTTTACGTCAGTCAAGTCGCGAAATTTGGGCATTTTTTGAAACCTTTGCCTCAGCAAAAGAGAACTGGCTTCCACCAGATAATTATCAAGAAATACCACGTTCAGTCGTCGCTCATCGGACATCTCCGACTAATATCGGCTTATCCCTAATGGCAAACCTGACAGCATGGGACTTTGGCTATCTCCCAGCAGGCAAAGTATTGCAACGGGTCACGCTCACGCTGGATACGCTCGACAAAATGGAGCACTTCCGAGGACATTTGTATAATTGGTATGACACCCTGACGCTTGCTCCCCTTAATCCACGCTATGTCTCCAGTGTTGATAGTGGTAACTTCGCAGGACATTTGCTGACCCTACGCGAAGGTCTCACTGCGATGCGTCATCAGCCAGTGCTAAGCAGTACCCAGATGCTCTTGGGTCTGGGCGATACTTTGGGAATAATTGAAAAGCATTGGGGAAATAATGCACCAAAAGCGCTGCACTTACTGCGAAAAAAATGTACCAAAGCCACCTTATTACCTCATTCGCAACTGCATTCTGAACTCAAAAACATGCGAGCCCAAAGTGATCATCTTTCGACTTTATGTCATCAAAAGGATCAGCTTGTTTTACGATGGATTGAGCATTTACGTCATCAATTGGCCCTATTTTGCCAAGAATGGTTAAATCTGCTTAGCTGGTTAACGCCCACACAGGATCCCCAATCAATACCATCACTTAGCGAGCTTGCTCAGGCTACATATACGGGTGAAGGTACACCAACAAAATCCATCATTTCACTTGCTCGCCTCCGGCTTAATATTATCAGTGAACTAGAACAACGACTCACTGAACACGCTCGAATGGATTTTATTTTCTTATATAGTAAAGTGACCAATCTACTCAGTGTTGGCTACAATTTTGACAGCAACCTACTAGATAAAAGCCAATACGACCTATTACCATCCGAAATTCGTTTGACCAATTTTCTTGCTATCGCCACTAATCAGCTGCCATTAAAAAGCTGGTACGCTCTGGGGCGCTTATTTACCACTCGCTTATTTACCACTATTGATAAAGAAACTGCTCTCATGTCTTGGAGTGGATCAATGTTTGAATATCTGATGCCAAATCTTGTCATGCCGACGTGGCCGGGTAGCCTAATTGATGAGATGAGCCAATCCGCAGTTAAACGCCAAATACTTTGGGGAAAAGAACGTGGCGTACCATGGGGCGTTTCAGAATCCTGTTACTACTCATTTGATGTACAACAAAATTATCAATATCAAGCATTTGGTGTTCCTGGACTGGGTTTACGCCGAGGGCTTGCAGACGATATGGTCATAGCGCCATACGCTACATTTCTCGCATTAATGGTTACTCCACAAAAAGCCTGTGAAAACCTAATAAGATTGGAAAAAAATGGTGCTCGAGGCGAATACGGTTTTTATGAAGCGCTAGATTATACACCATCACGTCTGGCGACTGGCCAGCTCTATGCTGTCGTACAATCATGGATGGCCCATCATCAGGGAATGGCATTTCAGGCACTGTCTCACGTACTTCTCGACGCCCCCATGGTTGACAGATTTATTTCCAGTAAAGCCTTTCAATCAGCAAGTTTGCTTTTACAAGAGCAAGTGCCTGATGCTATCGATTTATACAGCACCCGTCGCCAATTTGAGCACCACACTGGAGTAATAAAACCGGTTCGCTATGAACCGCGGATTTTCAGCGATGCGAACAGCTTGGTACCTGAAGTTCAGCTATTATCAAATAGCCATTACCATCTAATGATGACCCATACGGGGGGGGATATAGCCGTTGGAATGATCTTGCACTCACACGCTGGCACAGTGATGTAACCTGCGACAACTGGGGAGCCTTCTGCTACATCAAGGATATACGCTTAGGGGATGTTTGGGGCAATACTTGGCAACCCACGGGTAATGCTGATATTGATTACGAGACCGTATTTACCGATGCGGAAGCTGACTTTAAGTGTACTAATAAAACACTTAGCGTCAGAACGCAGGTTGTCATTTCACCTGAAGATGATATTGAACTACGTAGAGTAACCCTGCTACACCGGGGCCATTTACCGAGAACTATTGAGTTAACGACTTATGCTGAAGTCGTCCTTGCACCTGCCACCAGCGATTTGGCACATCCCGCATTTAGTAAATTATTTATTCAGACCGAATTGGTCCCTACTCACGAAGCAATTTTATGCCATCGACGTCCGCGTACGCCAGATGAACAGTGCCCGTGGCTGCTTCATATGATGGTTGTACACGGTAATAACGCTAAAACCGTTTCGTTTGAGACCGATCGCGCTAAATTTCTAGGGCGAGGCAGAACCCCAGTAGATGCACTAATGCTTACGCAAAGCGGACAACTTAGCAATACATCAGGACCCGTTTTAGATCCAATATTGGCAATACGACAATCCATCAGATTACAACCGAGGCAACCTGTCATCATAGATATCGTTTATGGTATAAGCGATAGCCGTCAACTCAGCTTAGCTCTTCTGGAAAAATATCGTGATCATGCTATCGCCGATCGCGTTTTCGAACTGGCGAGATCACATAGCCGAGTCGTATTACGGCAAATGAATGCAAACGAAGACGATGCCACTCTATTTAACAGACTCGCTAGCGCGGTTCTTTTTCCTTACCCTGAACTGCGAGTTGACGCCAATATCATCAGCCGAAACCGACGCGGACAATCCAGTTTATGGAGTTGGAGTATTTCCGGCGACTTGCCAATTGTACTGCTTAATATCACCAGTAATGAGAGCATTCGCTCAATAACCACTCTGATTCAAGCGCATCATTACTGGCGATTAAAAGGATTGGCGGTTGATTTGGTTATCCTGAATAATAGCGCAGATGGTTATCAACAAGGGCTACAAAATCAGATAATGGAGCTAATTTATGCAGGCACAGAAGCGACTCTGCTAGATAAAACGGGCGGAATTTTTGTTCGTAATGGAGAACATCATTCAGTCGAAGATAAATTACTATTAATGAGTGTTGCACAAATTTATCTCGATGATCGTGCTGGTGGATTAAGCGAACAATTAAATCAGCGCCTCAATAAAAAAGTAACGCTACAAAAAGACTTTATTCCACGTTCCGTGTTAGGAATAAATCAGCATACTAATTGGACACCGGATACTGAACAGTTACTGCACTATAATGGTCATGGCGGTTTCTCTCCGGATGCCCGCGAATATCACATTGTACTCAGAGAAGACTCGCCAACACCTGCCCCCTGGTCAAATGTATTGGCAAACGCTGATTTTGGAAGCGTCATTTCAGAAGCAGGGCAAGCCTATACTTGGTATGAAAATGCCCATGAATATCGATTAACACCGTGGGAAAACGACCCCGTTAGTGACCGTAGCGGAGAATCATTTTATCTACGTGACGAAGAAAGCGGTAAAGTTTGGTCACCGACCACACTGCCTATTAGAGGTCAAGGCGATTATCTGACACGCCATGGTTTCGGCTACAGTACATTTGCTCACCGTGAAAACGGCATTGATAGTGAGCTAACAATATTGGTCGCAGAACATGCACCTGTGAAGCTTGCTATTTTGACGCTCAATAATAACTCTGGGCGTATGCGTAAACTCTCCGTCACTGGCTATGTTGAATGGACATTGAGCGAGTCTCGCAGTAAATCAGCACTTCATATCATTACGCATTCGGCCAATATATCTGGGGGCTGTGGTGTAATGGCAAATAATTTTTATGGCAGCAACGGCACCGAACGAACTGCATTTTTTGCCATAACAGGCGCTCATTGCTCATTTACGGGTGATCGACATGAGTTCATTGGTCGCAATGGTAGCTTGCAAAAACCTGCAGCGATGAACCTACAGCGACTTTCGAATAAAACAGGTGCTGGTCTCGACCCCTGTGCAGCAGTGCAATCAGCGATCTCTTTAATCGATGGTGATCAGAAGACGTTTATTTTTGTCCTTGGCGTATGCGAAGATCAGGCACAGGCTCATGCGACAATCACTCACTATCTAAATGAAGAAACGGTTCGCAAAGAACTCAATAATGTTAATTATCATTGGCACTCGGTACTCGATAAAATCGTTATTAATACACCTGATACTACGATTAATCCTCTAGTTAATGGGTGGCTGCTATACCAAACAATTGCATGTCGCATCATGGCTCGCAGTGGTTACTACCAATCAGGAGGAGCGTTTGGGTTCCGCGATCAATTGCAAGATACAATGGCGTTGAGCAATGTCGCACCAGAACGCTTACGTGAGCAAATTTTATTGTGCGCATCACGCCAGTTTATTGAAGGTGATGTACAGCACTGGTGGCATCCACCTTATGGTAATGGTGTACGAACTCAATGCTCTGATGATTATCTCTGGCTACCCCATGCAGTTTGTCATTATGTGGAAACAACAGGAGATAGCGAAATTCTGGAGCAATATGTTCCTTATTTGGAAGGTCATAAACTCAAACACGGAAAAGAATCCGTCTATGATAGACCCGTTGTCAGTACCCAAGAAGAAACGCTCTGGCAACATTGCCTTAAAGCAATTAAGCATGGTCTACAGTTTGGGCAGCATGGCCTATCGTTAATGGGTTCGGGAGACTGGAACGATGGCATGAACCAAGTCGGAATAGAAGGTAAAGGCGAAAGTGTTTGGTTGTCTTTCTTCCTATACGACATTTTACAACACTTCGCAGATCTTGCTGAGTTACGACAGGATAATACTGTTGCAATTATGTGCCGTACCGAAGCAACAAATTTACAGAAAAATTTAGAGGCTACGGCTTGGGATGGTAACTGGTATCGAAGGGGATACTTTGATAATGGTAACCCACTAGGTTCCGCAACCTCACAAGAATGCCAAATTGATGCGATTGCCCAAAGTTGGTCAGTACTTTCTGGTGCAGCTAATCCAGCACGTAGTACACGGGCAATGCAAGCGCTAAACGAACGTTTAGTTGATACTAATGCTAAATTAATTAAGTTATTAACCCCACCATTCAATGGACATGGATCAAATCCGGGCTATATTCAGGGCTACCTACCAGGTGTACGCGAAAATGGCGGTCAATACACGCATGCCGCAATCTGGGCAATAATGGCCTTTGCAAGAATGGGTAATATCGAACGCGCTTGGCAACTCTGGGACATGATCAACCTAATAAACCATGGCCTGAACGCAGACGATATACAGTGCTATAAAGTGGAACCCTACGTTATGAGTGCTGATGTTTATAGTGTTTCACCGCATATTGGGCGAGGTGGATGGAGTTGGTATACAGGCTCAGCAGGTTGGGCATACCGTTTACTCACTGAAGAATTATTGGGAATTAAACGTCAAGGTGAAGTCATTCGCATACATCCTTTGGTTCCAGAGAGCTGGCCATCTATTAGTCTGACATATCAGCATGGAACAAGTCAGTATCAAATCACCGTTATTCGAGGTACCCAAGACTACCAAGCATCGCTGGATGGCGTCATGCTTATCGATGACAGAATTCCATTGCTAGAGGATGGGGAAAACCATACTGTCGACATTATACAGCGGTAAAACAAGACTAAAAAAACGATTACGTTGAATATATTACTTTTTTGTATGACATCAAAACCCGCCTCGTGCGGGTTTTATTTTTTACTTATCCATATAAATATGAACATTAAAAATACTGACTACACAATTAAAAGTAAAAAACACTATCAAATAATAAATTAATAGCAAAAACAAATAAGATATTAAAATCATCATATCAAAGGTATTAATCTACTGCTTATGAACATTAATTATAAATAAAAATCTGATTAACCTTGGTGTTAGAGCTATTTCATTCATAGAATGAGCTTGCATAAGTAATTTTAATTACTATTAAATTAATAGGTTAGGAGAGCCTTCATGAAGATAAGTTATGTTTCCTACGCTTTATTTTCAATATTATTATTGTCACCATATATAATAAATGCTGATACTAACCCCTATGAAAAATTAGCAAAAAAAGAATTTTCTTTTTTAAATAAAAATAAAGTCGCCAACAGTCTATTTATACTCCCACCACCGCCTAGTAATGACAGCGTTGAATTTCTAAGTGATAAAACCTCATTTGAACAAGCCGTTATCTTAAGGGGCTCATCACGCTGGCACCAAGCTATCAGTGATGCTGATCTTTCTCATATCAATATAGGAAAACCATTTTCTGAAGCTCTAGGCATAAACATTTCAAGCACCAATACACCTAATACTTATATATTATTAAAGCATATATCACCTGATGCAGGGACTTGGGGATCGTTAGAAGCAAAAGAATATTATAAGAGAACAAGACCTTTTGTTTTTTTTAATACATCTTCTTGTACACCTAACGAAGACGCTATCCTAATGAAAGATGGGTCATATCCATCAGGCCATACAGCGTATGGCTGGGCAACAGCCCTGATCCTTGCTGAAATAGCACCCACGAGACAAAATGAAATATTAAAGCGTGGCTATGACTTTGGCCAAAGTCGAGTGATTTGTGGGGCTCATTGGCAAAGTGATGTAAATGCCGGAAGATTAATTGGGTCAGCCGTCGTTGCTCGTTTACACACCAGCCCTGAATTTCAGCAAGCATTATCCTTAGCCAAAGATGAAATTAATCAAAAAATGAATTGTGATAGGAAAATGAATAACCTTCAACAATAATAACTAGGATTATTATTACCTTAATTATTATAATCTTAACGATTAATAATAATATTAATCACGAAGATTATCCTAATCTAAAATTACAGCTTAAAATAATTTAATATTAGCTTTAGATGAGAAAAAATAAGTGAATTTTATCTTATTTTGAATTAAATAATTATTACTCGTAATTTTCTTTGTTATAAAACAAGATTGCTAAGATTTTGAATCTTATTCATCATTAATCATCAAAATAAGACTACTTTAATTTCTGATAGCACAAAATAATCTTCATATAGTTCTTAGAGTTAATGTTAACCACCAAATAATAACTAAGGTTACTAATATTTAGCTAATCTCACGATAATTACACTATTTAATATCGATTATATTTATCATTACAAAATGAATAAAATAATACTATCGTCTTATATAGAAAATAACTGTTAAAAACATGATGTCCTATAAAAAAATAAGCACAAATGTTAACTAAAGTGGCTTTATGTTAAATTTCATGCTAAATAGAAGCAACTCACCTTATCTTTGCAATGAAAACATCCCCATTGTTTTCCAGTGAAATCGACTCTTAAAAGCAAATAAAACAAAAACAAACACTAAAATAAAATAATTAAATAATATTAATAACTTTATTTTTATGTAAAATGGGAATTTAAATTTATGTTATACATTGGTGATTGATATTTTATATTATTGTTTCACCCATGAGCTATTATAAAATATTTTATTAAAACACTCATAATTAATGTATTTAAATGTAAATAACATTAATTTTCATATCTAAGCTAGATTCAACATATGAAATTTGAATTTAACTTTAGATTAATTATTTATACTTACTCTGACTTTAATAAATTTACGATAAAATCATGATTTTATGTATAGGCACTTATTAATCTTTCTTTTTATAAGAATTTTATTCTTTTTTTTACATATATAAATAAAACCATACATTTTTATCTTCGATCACTCAACCATCAAATGAAATAATTGGTTACACTACGTTTCATTTATTAAACCAATTACATAAGAATCAAAGTTAAAATAAAAAAACCTTTACAATCAACACCATGACCATCATGACTCAATTAAGCAAAACAAAAAAATCATTACTTAAATGTTAATTTTTAACAAAAAAATATCACAATTTAATGAGTGACTCTAATTTAACTCAGAAAAAGAGTGATAACAGATTAAAATTGCTCTAATATTTAACTCATAGAAACAATATGAGTGATTTTTATATTGTCTACTTAGAAGAATAAATCACGACTCATTATAAACCATCTTAAATTTGAATTACTTCTCAAGTAATTCAAATTATATTTTATATGAATATCACTTTAGGAATTAAATTATGAAATTAAAAAATAAAGTTATGATTGCAGTATTAACAACTGCAGCTGCTACTTCTTTCGCTTATGCTGCTGGTAATCAAGGCCAAGGTTCTGGGAAAGTACAATTTCATGGTTATATTATAGATGCGCCATGCTCAATCGTTTCTCAAGATCCTATCAAAGTTGAATTTGGCCAAATTTCTCGTAAAGTTTTACAAGCAAATAGTAATACAGGTGAAAGTTCAATTCAGCCATTTCAAATTGAATTAGCGGATTGCTCATTCGAGCAAGCAAAAGATGAAGATGGCAAAGATATTTCTGGTGAATATGTAGGCGATAAAGTCAGTGTTACGTTCTCATATGCTGCAGCAATTGGCCAAGATCAACAAGGTGGACCTGTTACTTCTGATATGGTTGGTTTTGATGGTACAGGCAATATGGGGGCTGGTGTTGTTATTGTCTCTAATAATACCGTTGTTAAAAATGGTGTACCATTACCACCACAAAAACTTCAGACTGGACCAAATACATTAGGTTTCTCATCTTATGTTAAAGGGTTAGGTATTCCTAATGCTGCTGATACACCGTCTATCCAAACAGGTGAATTCTACGCTACGGCTAACTTTACTTTAAGCTACCAGTAATACATTATATATATAAATAATTAATAAAAAACAGCAAGACTAACCTTTTCATTGTTAGTCTTGCTGATTATAAAAATTGTCTCAATTATTACAGCAATTAATGTATTTATACTTAGATACTAGGAAGGCTTATGCTAGCCAAACCAAATAAAATGGCTTGTAACAAGTATAAAGTTGTAACTATAGCCGTTTGTTTATTTATAGGTGCCTTTTCTCTTAATATTCACGCTAATGATGTTGAATTCAGTGTCAATATGCTGAATTTAGATGACAATGAAAACATTGACGTCTCAAGATTCTCTAAATCAAATTATATACAGCCTGGCAACTACAATATGGCTTGGCAGGTCAATCAATTAAAAATCCATGAACAAAATTTCACTATATATCAAGATAAACAAAATATAGATAATACTATTCTTTGTATTCCAAAAGAGACTATTGAAACATTAACCTTAGATAAAAAAGCCTTAAAGCAAATTAAATTATCTCACAATGGGGAATGTTTAGATTTTGATTCACTTCCTGGATCATCATACAAAGTTGATTTTGCTAATCAAACTCTTTATATAACTATACCTAAGATGTATATGGAATATTCAGAGGAAAACTGGGAACCACCTTCTCGTTGGGATGAAGGCATATCCGGATTTATGCTCGATTATAATGCGAATATTAATTCAACTCATGACAATAGTTTAAACTCTGAAGGATTATCTCTTAATGCAAATGGTGTTGCCGGAGTTAATTTAGGTCCGTGGCGATTAAGAGGTGATTGGCAGACCGCACGTGGGTATGGCAATAACTCAAATTCAAATAATAAGACAAAACTTACGCAATTATACGCATATAGAGCATTAAAAAGTATTCAATCACGTTTATTATTAGGGGAAAATTTTTTAGATTCTAATTTATTTTCCAGTTTTCGATTTATTGGAGGATCAATCATGACCGATCAAAACATGATCCCACCTAATCTGCGTGACTATGCCCCCGAAGTATCCGGCGTTGCAAACTCAAATGCCTTAGTGATTATTTCTCAAAATGATCGTGTTTTATATCAAACTCAAGTTCCCCCTGGACCATTCACAATAACTGAGCTTCCAAGTTATGCTAATGGGGAGCTAGATGTCAGAATTGAAGAACAAAATGGCTCGGTTCAAGAATACCAAGTGAACGCAACTTCAATTCCGTATTTAGCCAGACCGGGTAGTTTCCGATATAAATTCTCAACTGGCCGACCTTCCGATGAAGATAGGCATACTACGGGTTCTGCGTTTGCTTCAGGTGAATTTTCATGGGGGATCAGTAATAACTGGTCATTGTTTGCAGGTAGTTTAAATAATCGTGATTATAATGCTTTTTCTGTAGGTTTAGGCCGTAACCTATATAATTTCGGATCAGTTTCGTTCGATATAACAAAAAGCTATGCAAATCTTAAGCAACCAAACAGTGATACCACCAAAGGGACGGCATATAGAGTAAACTATATTAAATCATGGGCTGAACTGCAGTCTCAGCTTCGCATGTCATTAGTAAAATATAGTAATGATAATTTTTATTCAATGTCGGATTTTTTATATTCTGATTTTTATAACTCAACACAGAAAAAAAATAAAGAACAATACTCTATATCATTAAATAAGCAGTTTAGAGACACAAGAATTTCAACCACATTAAATTATAATTATAAAACCTATTGGAATAACGATAAAAGCGACTATCGGTATGACTTGATCTTGACTAAGTATATTGATTTTCTTAATTATAAAAATATTTCATTAAACTTTAGTGGTTATAAAGGCCGTAATATGAATTATGATGATAAGGGATTTTTCTTCAGTGTATCAATCCCTTGGGGTGATTCATCAAGTTTAAGTTATAATCTTGTATCAGATGATGATCGAGTCAGTCATACTGCTGGCATGTATAATCGTGTTGACGAAAAATTAAATTATCGTTTAAACATTGGTAGTAATGATTCTAGAGCAAGTGCCAATACATTTATAAATTATGATGCCAACAACGTTAAGTTAAATTTAGCGGCAAGTTATACAGAATCACAATATAAATCAATCAGCCTGAATGCCCAGGGTGGAATGACATTAACAAATCAAGGCGGTGCTTTTCACCGCACAGGTATTGCTGGTAATACCCGAATTTTAGTTGATACAGATGGCGTTGAAGGTATTCCAATTAAAGGATACAGCATACCATCTTATTCAAATTCATTTGGTAAAGCCGTATTGCCTGAGGTCAGAAATTATTATCGCAATAAAATTTCAGTTGATTTAAATCAGCTACCTGATAATGCCGATGTTATAGATACTGTTGACTTGGCTACGATGACTGAGGGTGCTATAGGTTATCGTAAGTTTCAAATACTATCAGGGCAAAAAATGATGTCCGTTATTAGATTAAAGGATGGTTCATATTCTCCATTTGGTGTGGAAGTTTTTAATCGTAAAATGCACAATATTGGAATTGTAGGAGAAAATGGCTATACCTACCTTGCAGGTTTAGTTCCTGATGAATCAATAATTATTAAATTAGATGAAGGTCAATGCGAAATTAAATTACCAAATGAACTTCCATCTGTAGATAAAACATTATTATTGGTCTGTACTGAAGTCACACAGTAAAAATATAATTATTTTTGAGGTTTTTATGTACAAAACAATCAAGGTTGTATCCATAACTGCAATGCTATCTATCGGATTTTCTGCACAAGCCGCATTATCTATAGATAGGACACGAATTATTTTCAATGGTGACCAAAAGTCCGTGACATTGAATGTTTCTAATAATAGTCAGTCATTGCCTTATTTAGCTCAATCATGGATGGAAAATATTGACGGTAAAAAGGTACAAACACCTTTTGCTGTATTACCTCCAATTCAAAGAGTTGAAGCGGGTAAACCAACGCAAATAAAAATCGAAGCTTTACCTGTTATACAGCAAGAATTACCACAAGATAGAGAAAGCTTATACTATTTTAATTTTAGAGAAATACCGCCAAAAAGCGAGCAGGCAAATGTATTACAATTGTCGATTCAAACTAAAATAAAACTCTTTTATCGCCCAAAAAGTATCATTGTTACAAGTACACAGATCAATAATGATCCTTGGCAACCTAAATTAACGCTAACTAAAAATGGTGCGAAAGTCATTGCTAAAAATCCGACTGCGTACTATACAACCATTATTGGAATCACCCCCGCTAACGATAAAAAAACACTAGCGAATTTTGAAGCCTTTATGGTCCCACCTTTTGGCGAAACAGCGTTAAATGTAGATTATTCATTAATGGGCCCCTCTCCTATTTTAACTTACATCGATGATTATGGCGGTCGAGTTAAAATGAGTTTTTCATGTAATGCGACGGATTGTACATATATTAAAGATTCTTTAGTTAAATAACGGCAACTTAACAAAGGTAAATACAATGAAAAAGGTCTCTAATTTTATTTTTCTGTTTTTAACCTTTTTATGTGCACAAGTATTATCAAATTCTGCAATCGCAGCAAGTTCCGGCATTTTACAAACAAGAATTGAAGTAAGAGGTATCCTTATTGGTAATACATGCGACATCGTAAATAATGATGTAAAAGTAGAGATGGGCCATTATACAAATAAAGATCTTCTATTTCACGATAGGATGCCCAGTGTTCCCATTGAGATTCATATCAAAAACTGTGGTGTGGATTTCGAAAATGACGCAAAAATCACATTTACCGGAAATGAGAGCTCAGCGATTGATTTACAAGGTTTTTTAGCCTTGGACCCGTCAAGTACAACAAGTGGGTTCGCGATTGGTTTCGAAGATGATAACGGTCTTTTTTTACCCCTTTATCAGGAAAGTAAAATCTATCCATTAAAAGGTGATAGCGGTGTGTTGCGATTTAACGCTTTTTTGAAAGCAGATAAGAAATCTAGCCGGATAGTTAGTGGTGAATTTTTTGCTACAGCAAATTTTTTAATTGAATATGAATAAAGTTTAGTGTGATAGACACTAAAGATAACAGTGACTCATAGGCCATAACTATGTTTAAGAAATTTTTATTATTATCTTACTGCCTATTAACGGGATATATAGGATTACAACCACTGACAGCCATTGCAGACAATGACTGGTACGTCAGTATTCCTGAATCTATCGTTGATATGAACGCCCCATGGAATGAACGATTTCAATATACATCAGTTCTCTATTTAACGGATCAAGGATTTAAATCGAAAATCCCATTACCATTCGATTGCTCGGTGAGATGTTGGGTTGCGGTTAATACACAGAATGCAAATAATCCAAGTCAACCTCGGTATGTCGATCCGGGACAACCCAATGTGATATTCAAAGGAAAGACGACTGGTGATGCACTTTCAGCGCTATATAAAGATATTGGGTCGATGATTTACACGTCCCAAGGTACAGCGCCAGATAGAAGAGGTGAAGGCATTGAATGGTGCGGTGCAGTCGCTATTTCGCCATCTGGTTCTGGCTCTTCATATATCCTTCTACCCGGTGGTGAGTGTGGCCGCCTACCTCCACCGTCACTATCATGTGTCTTATTAACGCCTGACGTTTTACTTGATTATGGTGAGTTTCATAAAAGTGATCTTTTAGATAATACGATTGATAACCGTAAGGATGGAACATTTAAAATTAAATGTGATAGAGATGCGACAGTTCTATTATCTGTTATCAGCCAAGATGAAGAAAATAGTACCAATAGAGGCACACGAATTGTTTTTGATGATGACTATGACCTCGTAAGTTATTTAACAATTAATAATAAAGCAGCTCTAACACCAACACCTTTTGATGTAACGGGTGGCGACAATGGAACCGAATTTAAAGTGACATCAGAGCTAGCTTTAGAAGGTGAACAAAAAGTGGTTTTAGGACCATTTTCTGCCTATACCTATATTGTATTATCGTATCAATAACTAATTGTTGCTTCTTGGAATCAGTGCTGTGATCCTAATTTTAAACATGAATACCGTTTATATATTATGGAATTAAGCAGCACTGTTTCCTGTTCTGCACAACACTGCCTTACAGGTTTAAATAAAAAAAGTTTCTTGCCTTCAAAATTTACTTGATACTCACCCTATTTCCACACTTATCCTTGATTAACTAAGCTAGCGATTATTTCCTGATCTTTAGACTTATATAAAATATGGTTGATGATTGCAGTCTTTCAATAATAATATTGTCAATATTGTGACTTATATCAACATTAACAACATACTGTAAATTTCATCACGATAATCAATTTACTTTCATATGAATAATATATTTATGCACTAGTGGAATATTCTAACATTACCGTTATCATCAGATATAATCACATGACAAACTGCAAACCAAGTGAATATTCCCAATATAAAACCGTTATTTTCATCATAATCCAAATCAATCTGAAATATAGTTTATACTGAGTAAATTAAAAAGTAAGATCTAGTTCACATTACAAAACCATTAAAATATCTAACTTTTCATTTCAACAAATAATCAACGTCACTTATCAAACCGTATATCCCGCAAAACAATGCACTAGCATATAATATTGAAAAATAACAATTTAATTAACATCTAGTGATTCCAAACACGCAATTATATTAAGCTTAATCAATAAATATTAATTTATCGTTCTTAACCATTCCTTTTAGGCATGACTAAGAACATTTTGGAATATTGTCATGAAAACAGTTTCATAGTTAGTATGAATCTGCACAGGGTAAGTGTTTTTATAAATACACACGAGTACTTCTCAATAACAATTCCTATAAAAGGTAACACTATGGGTATATTAAAAGATAGTAAGTTGCTTTTGGTTGGTTTATTTATCATTCTTCTTGCGGAAGCAATAGGGCAAATAAAAATCGGTCTGGTGATGATTTTTCCGATGCTTTATTCCATGTTAATGGGTGGTATTATAAGCTTTCCGAAATTCAAAATTCTCAATGAAAAAAACATGGCTCATGCAGCCTCAATTATGAGTGTGGCTTTAGTCGTACTCATTGCCAAACTCAGTACTTCCGTTGGCGCATCTTGGGAAAAAATTATTCAGGCTGGTGGTGCACTGATCCTTCAGGAAGTCGGTCACTTTATCGGTACTATCATTATGGGTCTGCCATTGGCAATTATGCTTGGCATGGGACGTGAAGCTGTTGGTGCCACTTATTCTGTTGGCCGTGAACCCAATATCGCAATTATCGAAGCTAAATACGGATTAAGCTCACCAGAAGGTCGTGGTGTGATGGCAATGTACATCTGCGGAACGTTATTCGGCGCTATCTGGATGGGTATACTCGCCAGTGTTATCGCAGGTCTAGACATACTAAGTCCGCTCGCACTAGCGATGGGGGCAGGTGTCGGAAGTGGCTCTATGTTAGCAGCCGCTGTTGCACCTTTGCTGGAGATCTATCCTGACCAAGCTGCGGATATTCAAGCATTCTCATCCTCTGCGAATCTAATGTCATCCGTATTAGGCCTGTATGTCTATATTTTCTTCTCCTTACCATTTGCTTCTTATCTGTACAACAAACTGTCAAAAAAACGTATTGCAGCTGCCGCAAATAGCACTAAGGATAACGAATAATGAAAAAAATGACAGAAATTGCCGTACTCCTAGTTATCGTGGTGATCTTAACCGCTCTGGGTGATGCAGTCGGCGGATCAATGTACGGTCGTGGTGAATTTACACAAGTATTTAGTGATACATTACTGGCAATGGCACTGCTAGGCGCGATGTCTTTTGTGGCTTATCTGATTGCACAGATCCCACTATTAGGAAAACTGCCGGTTATCTTCTGGGTTTCGCTGATTGCCGCTGGACTATGTTCACCATTGTTCCCATACGACAAAGAAATGATCGCAATGACAGGTAAAGTCTCTATTGCTGTTATCAGTACCACGGTACTGGCATTTGCAGGTCTTTCACTCGGTAAAGATATTGATAAGTTCAAGGCAATTTCTTGGCGTATTATCCCAGTATCACTGGCAGTATTCTCAGGGACATTCTTATTTGCTGCGCTTATTGGTCAAGTGACACTCTCATGGAGTGGTCTTATCTAATCAGGGGAAATATTCAATATGACAATAACCAAAGATCAATTGAAAGCAAAAGTCTGCGAAGTCATTGCAAGTCACAAAGATGATATTAAGAAACTTGCAGAGAATATATGGGCAGAGCCTGAACTCGGTTATAAAGAAACTAAAACAGCAAAAAAAGTCGAAGCTGCATTTGATTCACTGGGCGTCAGCTACCGTAATCAATTGGCACTAACGGGTGTCAAAGCCCGACTGAAAGGTGGAAAAGGTAGTAAACGCAGTATCGCGGTGATCGGTGAACTTGATGCTATTATCTGTGCTGAACACCCTGATGCAGATGATCAGACGGGTGCTGCACACTGCTGCGGTCATAATGCACAGATTGCCAACATGATGGCAGTGACGATTGGGTTGGTTAATTCCGGCGCTATGGAATATCTAGCCGGAGATGTAGTACCATTCGCCGTTCCTGCGGAAGAATATGTAGAGCTTGGCTATCGCAGTAAACTAATTAAACAAGGGAAAATAAGTTATATCGGTGGTAAACCAGAACTGATTTCTCTCGGTGAATTTGATGATATTGATATGGCATTACAAATCCATCTCACTAGTGTCAAACCTGAACGTGATAACGGCTTTATCGAAATGTCCACGACCACGAATGGGTTTATCGGTAAGCTGATTAATTATAAAGGTAAACCTGCTCACGCAGCTGCAGCACCTCACGATGGTGTTAACGCTCTAAATGCTGCCATGATGGGTATCATGGGTGTGAATGCTATCCGGGAAACCTTCCAAGAAAAAGATTACATCCGTTTCCATCCCATCATTACTCAAGGCGGTGATTTAGTGAATGTCACGCCGAGCGATGTGCGACTGGAAAGTTATGTTCGTGCCTCGAACGTCCCTGCAATGATAGATGCTAACGAGCGAATTACTCGTGCGTTGGTAGCAGGAGCTATGTCTATTGGAGCCGAGGTTGAAGTCAAAGATTTACCGGGCTATCTACCTCTGTATAACAATGCCAATTTGAATGGCCTGTTACAACATAATGCAGAAGATTTGATTGGTAATGAAAATGTCTGGATTGCAAAGCATATGACGGGTAGTACAGACACCGGCGATCTATCCCATATCATGCCTGTTAGCCATCCTTGGATTGGTGCAATCCGTGGTGGTTTACACGGTAAAGACTATACCGTCTTTGATGATGATATGGCTTACATCAGACCTGCTCAAATGATGGCAATGACGATTATTGATTTATTGTTTGATGATGCCGCGGGGGCAGAAGCTCTGTTGGCTGATTACAAACCACTGATGAGCAAAGAAGAGTACCTTGCGTTTATCAGTTCATTTAATAATTAGTCGTCTCGTAGACCTGTTGATACGCCGCCAGAAATGGCGGTGCATCTATCACCTAGCGACACAGTTTGAAGTCATTAATTCGAAAATGGTACAAAATATAGGACAATCAAAATTCACATGATATGTTTATTCTATAACCAGAATATAACTCGTATCTGCAATAATTCATTCGCGATAAAAATGTTTCAGTATTAATTATGGACATGATTAGAAAATTGATTGAATAATAAGAAAAGAGAACTTGCTTTATATAAATAAATTTATCTTAAATTTAAACAAATAAGATTGGCTTTATTTTTAGCATCTCTATTAGCCTTATAACTTCATTTTTCAATCGATCAAATAAAATGAAATAAATCAATTAAGTAATTGATAATAAAAGTTATTTGTTATTTTGATTTGAAAAATTATCATCATTATTGTTCATGCTCCATGCAATAGTGATATGGCATAAACAAGATCTTCGTCACGCTTAGTTTATTAATAACGACGTTAAAATCTATGCAGCAAATAACAACGATTAATTACTGCTAGCAAAAAGCTAGAAATTGTATAAAACAGGATTTTTCGTAATACAAAAATGTACTAATTTTGAGCAGATGTAATTATTCATCGCTAATGCTCGCGCTTACACCAGGGATGCTTTTATCAGCATACAAACCAGCTTCAATATACGGGGTATAATGTAATGACCAATAAATATAACATCAGTGAAAAGCTATTCACTCTTGAAGCATTCAGCAAAAAAACACGTCAGGATTTACATAAAATTCCTGAGCTTTCTGGTCAAGAATACAAAACCTCAAAGTATTGCCGTGAATTGATGGAAAGCTTCGGCTATTCCATTCGTCAGTTCGATGAATATACTGGTTTTACCGCAGATTTAATCATTGATACGGCAAAACGCCTGATTGCTTACCGTACTGACATAGACGGCCTTGAAATGCCGGATCTGACCAATAACGAGCACACTTCTATACACGAAGGTCGTGCTCACAACTGTGGTCACGATACTCACATGACCATAGCCCTGACAGCAGCCAAGTATCTAAGTGAGAATCGTTCAGAACTGACTCATAACGTCCGCTTTATTTTCCAGATGGCTGAAGAAGATATGCGCATTCCAGGTGCGGATAAAATGGTGGAAATGGGCTGTATGGACGGAGTTGATGAAGTCTACGGGCTGCATAATGATGCGGCAATTGACACCGGATACATCCGTTTTAATTCTGGAGTGATGTCATCTTATGGCTCCGCATGGACCCTTGAGGTACATGGCGTTTCTGCTCACGGTTCTACCCCGCACAAAGGGCTAGATGCAATTCGTGAAGCGACTCGCATTATTGATTATATGGATTATATCGTCGCCAAAAAAACTGATCCTTTCAGCCCAGCAGTATTTGGCTGCGGTATGATCAACGGCGGAACTATCCCAAATGCGCTTGCTGATTATGTTCAAGCACGTGGTACCATCCGCTCGATGGATGAAGAAACAGATAAAGTCTTAAAAGCGAGCTTTAAAGAAATTGTCGCTCGTAGTGAAGCTGGGGGGTTCAAAACAACTCTTGAAGCTTCAGGCTATCCGGCGGTCATTAATCATCCTCAAGCGACTAAAGCAATTTATGATGCTGCAGCTGCATTCTTACCAGTAGAAAATATTGAAGCAAATGGCAAACCGATGACCGGTAGTGAAGACTTCAGTTATATGATTAACGCCACCAAAGGTAAAAAAGGTAAAGTAGGTGCGATGTACTTTTTAGGCAGTGGCAATAAAGCGAAAGGTATTAATAACTACCTACATGCCAATCCATATTTTGTCGATGATGACAGCCTACTGATTGGTGCTCAAATCTTTATTAATATCGCTACCCGCTTAAAATAGGGTATATCTTCTTGGTAATTCAATTACTTGCGGGGGAATTAGTAAATATACGCAATCAACAATCCCGCAACTTGAAGTCATATCAATTAAAGCTCGGTAGCAGATAAATACTACCGAGCTTTTTAATAAGGTATCATCATTATTTATCTAAGTTCAGGTAATGAAGAATAAAGTAGATCCCGCGCTTTTTGATCGCACGGCAACCATTTTGCTGGTTGGTGAATATAATTTAGATCAAGATGAGGGGCGTAACAGGAAATAAAATCATACATATAATCTTTCAAGTGCGTATGACGACTAATACAAATATGGGTATAACTTGGTTTCACCAAATTGCTAATATTAATACAGCGTAATGTTTCACTATCCTCTTCCACATCAAACGCAACTGATGAAATAATACCAACACCAACACCACGTTTTACATAGAATTTAATAATTTCTGTATCAACTGCCGTTAATACTACATTTGGGATTAAGTTATTCTGATAAAAAACCTGATCCAGTTTGGAACTCCCAGTAAAACCAAATACATAAGTAATCAATGGATAATTAGCCAGCTCTTTAATCGTTAGCTGTTCGTCCTGGGCTAGTGGGTGATCATGCGGAACAATCACGCTACGGGACCATTGATAACAAGGCATTGTCAGCAGATCATCATAGAGGTGTAGCGATTCGGTTGCTATCGCAAAATCTACATCACCATTATTGACCATTTCGGCTAACTGAGCGGGGGCACCCTGATGAAAATGCAGAGAAATATTTGGATAACGAGCTTTAAAGCGCTCGATAACTTTAGGTAATTTATAGCGAATTTGAGTATGGGTGGTCGCAATATGGAGGCTTTGTTTTGTATTGTTATCTTCTTGGGCTACTAGACTTTTAATTTTATCGAGCTGAGCAAGAATATCGCAAGCAACATGATGGACTTTTTCACCAATCGGACTAAGTGATAATAAATTATTATTTTTTCGATTGAATAAAGAAACGTTTAGTTCATCTTCCAGGATTTTAAGTTGCTTACTCACTGTTGGCTGTGACGTATACAGCTTTTCGGCGGCATTGGTGATATTGAAATCACTCTTGACTACCTCAACGAAACTTTTGAGCTGACTAATGTTCATTGCTGATTTATCCAGTCATAAAATGGATTAAAAATATTAGAATTATTAATAAACAGAATATAGATGAACTGCAACATATTCTATATTTTGAATGATAGCATAAGGTAGCTGATTAATAAATAAGCACGCTAGAGAAGTTTTACCATATTGATAATATCTTTACTCTTTAAATAAAATAACAGGAATGAATCACACAACTTAAAGACAACTTAATCTATTCTGCACTATACCATCGACTATATACCTATGATGTGCATAAATTCTACCAATATTAAACTTACCCCATAGGTACACGTTTATTGCTCTAATTGGGTGCATGCCTTTAATTTACACAAATTATCTATAACCATATGATATTTATACAATATACATACTATCGATAGCTAATAAATTAATCTAACATACTAAATAAATAGATATTTTTAGCCATTAGGTTCCAATTAACAAGAATGGGAAGTTTTATATCTCGTTAAATAATAAAAAATAAATATTATCCAAAAAACTCTACCAGAAGAAATTAATATTTATAAAGTTGAATATTATTATCAATAAATTAATATTAAGTACTTTCACTTATCGTTAGTTTTATGATGGAAAGTTAACGATTTTTATTATCTTCCTACCCTTATATTTTTACTCATTCTGGGTTTACCGTTTCCAAAGATAATTGTCTTCTCACTCATTCGAAACTTTTATCGCGCTGATCAATTACCCTTCAGTAGGGTCTACATTATCATATTTTTGTACTCCCCCACACCAAAGCTCCATATCCTAACCAATAAAAAAACCGTACTAAACGGCTATCATTAATCTTAATTTATTTTTTGTATGTGTTTGATTATCGGTGAAAGAAACTCAATTCCCCCTCTAGAAATCACCTAACAAGCATAACATCATAGATATTGAATGAATAGGATTGAAACTATCTAAATTTGATATATGTACAGTTCCCCCTCATTACCTAAAGGCGGCTGAAATAAGCTTAATCAGTGATAATACAGAGAGTATTACGCTTGTTGCAAAGCTTCTGCGATTTGCAACAAGCGGTGAAATAACGAATAAGAGGGCGAATGCCTCTTAGTCGTTATTTCAATCGTTTACCTGTATCATCAACAACTTTTTCACCATCTTCCTTAGTGAAAGCACTTTTCTGAGCATCTGGCAGAATATCTAGTACTACTTCTGATGGGCGGCAGAGCCGAGTTCCCAGCGGTGTTACCACAATCGGACGGTTAATCAAGATCGGATATTGCAACATAAAGTCGATTAAGTGGTTGTCGGTAAAGCGATCCTCTGCAAGCTCTAAATCTTCAAAAGGCTCGACATTCTTACGTAGTAATGCCCTTACTGTGATCCCCATATTGGCAATAAGTTTCACCAGTTCATCGCGAGATAGTGGAGTTTCAAGATAATGAATAATGGTCGGCTCTGAATCACTGTTACGGATCATCTCAAGCGTGTTGCGCGAAGTTCCGCAGGCTGGATTGTGATAAATGGTGATGTTACCCATATCAGTATCTCATTACAAAGTGAAAGATAGACGTAACGCTAGCGCAGCCAGCGTTACAAACAGCACAGGTAAAGTCATGATAATCCCAGTACGGAAGTAGTATCCCCAAGTGATCGTCATGTTCTTCTGTGAAAGTACATGCAGCCAGAGCAGCGTTGCAAGACTACCAATGGGGGTAATTTTAGGCCCCAAATCGCTGCCAATGACATTGGCATAGATCATTGCTTCTTTGATAACACCAGATGCGATACTTCCATCGATAGACAATGCACCAACCAGTACAGTAGGTAAGTTATTCATGATGGATGACAGGAAGGCTGTCAGCAATCCCGTGCCAAATGTTGCAGCCCAAAGACCTTTGTTTGCTAGCAAATTCAACACACCAGAAAGATATTCTGTTAACCCTGCATTACGCAAACCATAAACAACCAGATACATTCCCAGCGAAAAAATTACAATTTGCCAAGGTGCACCGCGCAGCACTTTACCGGTGTTAATGGCATGACCTCTTTTAGCGACAACAAAGAGAATTGCTGCACCTACCCCCGCAATAACACTAACCGGAATACCCAACGGCTCAAGCACAAAAAATCCAACCAGCAGAAGAACTAATACAATCCAGCCCGCTTTAAACGTCGCCGGATCTTTGATAGCGTGTATGGGTTCTTTCAAACTGTGCAGATCATAGGTCGGCGGGATATCCTTACGAAAGAACATGTGCAGTACCACTAATGTGGCAGCAATAGCGGCAATATCTACAGGTACCATTACTGAGGCATATTCTGTGAACCCCAGATTGAAAAAGTCAGCGGAAACAATATTGACCAAGTTAGACACAATGAGCGGCAGGCTGGCAGTATCTGCAATAAACCCTGCCGCCATAACGAAAGCTAACGTAGCACTTTTACTGAACCCAAGAGCCAGTAGCATGGCAATAACGATCGGTGTCAGGATCAGCGCTGCACCATCATTGGCAAATAGAGCGGCTACCGCAGCACCGAGCAGAATGATATAGGTAAACAACAGACGACCACGACCATTTCCCCAACGGGAAACGTACAATGCTGCCCATTCAAAAAAGCCAGACTCATCCAGCAGCAAGCTGATAATAATGATGGCAATAAAGGTTACTGTTGCATTCCAAACTATATTCCAAACTACAGGAATATCGGCAATGTGTACAACACCCGATATAAGTGCCAGTATCGCACCTAACATGGCGCTCCAGCCAATCCCTAACCCCTTCGGTTGCCAGATAACCAACACGATAGTCAGGATGAAAATTGCTCCTGCCAATAACATAATATCTCCTAATATTTCAGCAACAAGAAGTCTTACCATCGCAACAGCTGGCAGGAGCTAATCCTGCTTTCTGTAGCGGTATTCCAAACCAGCGTACCGGTTCAATACGTTTCGAATCGCGCCGCCCCGCCTCCGCCATTTTATAACAATCTGCCTGAACACCACGCTGTTTCAATCATTGCACATTCGCTGAAAAATCAACCAGAATCTGATCAATATCTTTTCCGCAGACACCAGTGCTACAACACATTTCGGACTAGAACACCGTTAATATTTTCATCTTAAATATATCGCATTTGAAAAAACACATATGTTTGGCGAAATTTTTTTAGATACAAATAGCCTTGCTGCTACCAGAGCAATTTGTTGATGCCAGCTTGTGGGCGATGGCCTGAATGTCGCCCTGTTGGCTTAGCCAAGCGTGCTCAATAACCTGAGCAGCCCACGAAGGAATATGCGGAGATAAGCGGTAATGAACCCATTTACCTTGTTTTCTATCCAGTAGTAGGCCACTTTCCCTTAGCATTGCCAGATGACGGGAGATCTTGGGTTGTGACTGTTCCAATGCAGTTCCGAGATCGCATACGCATAGCTCTCCTATCTCCCTAAGCAGTAACACAATGCCCAGACGAGTTTCATCAGATAGATTTTTGAAGAGTTGTAGAGCAGTAAGTGACATAACTTTCTCCTGTTTATCTATTTTAATGATAATCTAATTACCTCTACTGTCAATTACATATTTGTTTTTTCATATATGAAGTTAACACAAAAAGGGAAAGCTTACATTCCAGTTTGATTTTGTAATGTGGTTGTAAGCCTAGATGTTTTAAATAATAAGTTTTATATCAACAAAACAGATAATTCCTTCAAAAGCATTCATTCTTCTTTGCGGTTTGTAATATCAATCTGTCGTACATTTTAGTGATATAAGAGGCGCATAGTATCCATCTAACGAGATGAACGTCTTTAAAAACCGCTAGACAGCACTTGAATTGGATAAAGTCGTTCAGCCTTATTCAAACTTAAACGTCCCAATCCCGCCACAACATTCCTCCTTCCCACTCTGAGTTCACCCTCTACACAGCATTAGATTATGTTCTGCGCAACTAAATCAGGACACTTTTCTTAAGGAATTTTGTTCATACTCAATTGGGGACAGATCACCGTTGGCAGTATGAAACCTTTCTAGGTTGTAATAGCGCATATACGCGATAACATCTTCTTTCATCTGTTTCCGAGTCGGCTGAGGGATTTTCAGTACCCAATCGTGTTTTAAACTGCCAAAAAATCGTTCTACAACGGCGTTATCCCAACAGGCTCCAACATCACCCATGCTTGCCCTGATACCATAGCTTGTTAGCAAGCGGCGATATCGCTTACTCGTATATTGAGAGCCTCTATCACTATGAAAGACTAAGCCTTTTTCGGGCTGGCGTAAGTTATACGCTTTCATCAAGGCTTTACTGACTAAATCTGCCGTCATTCGTTTATCGATATGCCAACCCACAATACGGCGTGAGTATAAGTCCATCACGATGGCTAAATACATCCAGCCTTCCCCTGTTTTTAAATAGGTCACATCACCCGCCCACACTTCGTTAGGTGCGTGAGGATTAAAATTTTGATTGAGCAAATTATCGGCTACGGCATCACTGTGTTTGCGTTTTGTGGTGACTTTGTAAGCAACGCGCTGAGTGACGACTAGGCCAAGCTGAGCCATTAGCTTTTGAACGCCATAAGCACTCACGCTAAAGCCCTCTTTGCATAACCGTTTACGTAACGTTCTATAACCTAAGCTATTTCGACTCTGTTCAAAGATAGCTTTGGCTCTGCGGTACAGGCTAAGTTGTTCTGCGGTGATCAATTTTGCTGGGCGTTTAAGCCAAGCATAGTAGGCAGAACGACTTATTTTCATTAACTTGCAGAGCTTCAGCACGGGAAACTGTGAAGATAATTGCTTAATCGTTTTAAACGCTACTTGGTTTCCTTTAGCAGGAGGGCGCTGGCTTTTTTTAGGATCTCTTTCTCCATCCTAAGTTCTTTATTTTCTTTTCGAAGCCTTAATAGCTCAGCTCTCTCATCGGCATTCAAGCTGCTACCGGATTGTTCAGCATCGAATTTTGCTTTCCAGTTATAAAGTAATTTATCGGTGATCCCTAATGAAGCTGCCGCTTTTGGGACGCTATAACCTTGTTCGGTGACTAATGCGACCGCTTCTTGCTTAAACTCAGTAGTATAAAACCTGTTTGTTCGTTTTTTCATTTAACACCTCAATAATTGGATTATATTCCATTATTAAAGTGTCCTGTTTGATTAAAGCAGATCACTATTGATGAAGAGACAATCGACGAATTACTGAATAACGATTACACACAACACGGATCATGTTTCAGTGGTCGATTTAGTTTTATTGGCAAAGAGGTGAGCGCAGAGGAAATTAATGACCCTAATTTCATGCTGAGATACCTATCCCTCAAACACGAAGTAGCAAAAGAGTTAGGCGCTACACCTGATGATATCACGCTAAGGAATGGCGTGTTAATCATGTAATTCAACCCACGGACTCAGTGCAAGGATGCAAACAGGAGATAGATATGACTATTGAGCAGTTACAAGAAGAAAACACTAAGTTGAAACAGGCGATTGTCAGCATTTACACCAACACGGAAGAAATAACACTCAATGGTGAAGATGGATATTACGCAGTGAAGCAAAGTGTTATTGATGATGTTATTGATTTAACTGAAGCTTAATTTAACTCGCAGGGATGCAATGAGGAAATAAACATGACCGATAAAAAGTATAAATGTCATGACTGTGGCAACGAAACAATGATAGTTCCAAAGTATAGCGAATTATCAAATCGTCACGGCTTCATTATTACATGCCCTCACTGTGGTTACGAAGCTGGGTTATTTAGTACCGCCGAAGATGCTGAGTTTATTATTAACAGTAATTTATCGCAGGGATGCAATGAATAAAAAATGCCGCCACGGAGCGGACGGCAATAGGTTGTGTAGGAATATTTATAATTTTTGTGTGTTGGCAATTTAAGAATAGCTCATAACATAAATTTAACAAGGAGGTTAGATAAAAAAATGTCAACCACTGAAAATCGACACAGACTACACAGCAAATACTTGAAATGTAAAAACTAACCATAGAGCATCATCAAATATTAGTGATAAATTATTTAAATAATTAGAATTAGATAGATACAATAAAGAGGCGTAACTATGACCTAAACTCACAAACAAAGAGCAATAGCAACAATACAATAAAGCAACCGGTAGTGGCGATAGTTATCACGAACTTTAATACGCAAACAATTATATCCATATCACTTATTGGTTGATTGTTACTCTCTTGCTTATGGAAGATCATTTTAAACCCATATAAATAAAAAAACACACATCCACTCTACTATAAAAAAAGATTATTTAATAGGAGTAATCTTAATTATCAAAAAAGTTACACATTAATAGGATGACTGATGGATAAATCAAGACAGCAATTTGAAGCGTGGTTTAAAAAAGAATATCCGTTAATTGAATCTCAACCAGAAAATACTTTACTCCAATCAGTAAAACGTCAATGTCTCAAAGCATGGCAAGCATCACGCGAGAGTTTGGAAGTTGAATTGCCAGTAACTAGCATCTTTGAAATAGGCTCTGCTTATGACAGTGGATACCACAACGGCGTTAAAGAGTGCAAAGAAATATTAATCAGAAACGGAGTGAAAATAAAATGAAATTGCTTTGTTTAAATGATGAAGAGCATTCTTTATTGCAGAATATATTAAACAACTTTGTATTACACGGAATAGAAAGTATTCCAAATGACGATAGTTGTAATGTGCTCAAAATGAATGACAAGGTTAATGAGCTGAAAGATTCGGAGCCTGTTGGTTACATGGAATCAAATGGCATTAATTATATCAATCAACATAGATTCACTCATATTAACGCTGAAAAATCAGGTTCAATAAATATTCCTCTATATAAATTAGATTAAGTAACCATACAAATAATCGGATATGTATTACTCATGCTAATACAGGGTTTTGCTGTGCCTGTATCTGAGAAAATATACACAGAGCAAGAATGCGAGAGCCGTGCTAGCCAATTAATGACGGCGCGGGATATTGAAATTAAATGTGGAGAGGTGTGGAATGAAAGATAAATATTATGTTGCTTTGCAGGGCTACGAAGAAGAATGTTTTGAAATTGAGCCGACAATAAAAGATAAGTTTAAATTAAAATCTCCATCATGGGATATAGGAATAACAAAGCAGGATTTGATTAATATAAAGCTCATGATAGAGGAGATATTAGATGATGAAATTTAAAGTCTGCGATAAGGTTAAACTAAAGCAATCAAGTAAGCACATTGTTCTTAAAGATAAAGTATTTACAGCAACCTACTTTCATTCACTTTATATATTCTGCGACTTAGATGGCATTGAATATTCGTTCAGACCTTACTTTTTGGAGTTAATCAATGAATGAATACACAGTAAAGGCTGAAAATGTAAAGCCGAACGACTGCATGATTATAGCTGGTATTAGCGTTCGTGTGCGTTATTGTTACTATCACCACAGTTGCATCGAATCTGTTAAAGGAAAGGTAACGTTCGACCTGCAAAGATTTGAAGATGAGCTACATCCGTTATGTGATAAAACATTCATGGGAATATCAATGGATTCAGATGGATTAGTTGAGGTGTTTAGAGATGAATAAATACACCGGACTCTCTGACTTCGAGATTAATAAGGCTGCATTTCATAAAGCAAAAATAAAGTATAAATATTTTAGATTCTTACCTAACGGCGTTATTACTTATAACACCAAAGGCAAGTATCAAGTTTTCGACTCCTGCAATAACCCAGCCGATGCAATGCCGATTATTATTGAGAATGATATCGACCTGTTAAATGGTGAAAATATGATGCCCGAATTATTTGGTCATCATAGTGCATATACGCTACATAACTTTAATACACCAATTGCGGCGGATTCACTAAAAGAAGATAAGACTATTTATAGATTGGGCATGGAAGTTTTCTTGATGAAAAAGGACGCGGAGAGTAATCAATGAAACAAGTTCAAGCAATGACGACGCTAGTATTAATTGATGGCGTTACATATCAAATAGCATTACCAAAACAATATGTACTTCTTCAGGCAAAGCAAGCGCTAATGTTCGTTCAAGAGTTCGGTGGTTTAATTATTCCATGTGAATTTACTAATATAAAGCCAATGGAAGCCGGCGGATTGCCATTTAATATAAGTGATAGCAAGGATGAAGGCTGACTACAGAGGTAGCCACACACCAAAGGAACTGCGTGATAGATGGCAAACTCCCCTACCTTTATTTACAGCATTGGACGCTGAATTTGGTTTTTATTTAGATGCCGCCGCCGATAAAAATAACCACCTTTGTTCACATTACTTAACAGAAAAAGACGACTCGTTAAATTGTGATTGGGAAAGCTACGGGGCTATATTCTGCAATCCTCCTTATAGTGAGATTCAGCCTTGGATTAATAAAGCCGCTGAACAATGTAAAAAGCAATTGCAACCTGTCGTTATGTTAATTCCGTCTGATACATCGGTAGGTTGGTTTAAATCTGCCCTAGAAACGGTCGATGAGGTTAGATTAATTATAGGAAGAATTAGTTTTGTTAAAGCTGAAACTGATAAATCTAAAAATGGAAATACTAAAGGCTCAATGCTTTTAATATGGAGGCCTTATATAAATCCCAGAAAGATAATTAATACCGTTAATCGAAATGAATTAATGAATATCGGCAATCAAATATTAAGCGAATGGAAAATAGCATAGGTGAATTATGAAATTAATAATAAACGGTGATGCTAACGAAATAGATAGGATAGCAATCAATGCAGCATTAATGAGTCACGATAAAAGCAAGAAAGGATTCAGAATAAACCACCGAGTTAAAATTAAAAACAAAATCTATCACGTAGAAATAGAAAACTGCCCTAACTCACTCAGAGTAACAATGAGAAATAAAAGGCAGAGGATATGAATGAGCAAGTATTAGAGAATGGACGCAGAGAACTTGCAAGGGAATGCAGGAAGCAATTAAAGAAAATAGAGAAGCTCAACGATGAGCAATCCACTGCAATACTCAAATCATTTTTACCTCAGTTTAAATTAACCCTCACAGACAAGCATTTAGCAAAGTGCCCTGCAAATATGTGGCTGAACTACTGTTCTGCGCAACTAAATCAGGACACTTTTCTTAAGGAATTTTGTTCATACTCAATTGGGGACAGATCACCGTTGGCAGTATGAAACCTTTCTAGGTTGTAATAGCGCATATACGCGATAACATCTTCTTTCATCTGTTTCCGAGTCGGCTGAGGGATTTTCAGTACCCAATCGTGTTTTAAACTGCCAAAAAATCGTTCTACAACGGCGTTATCCCAACAGGCTCCAACATCACCCATGCTTGCCCTGATACCATAGCTTGTTAGCAAGCGGCGATATCGCTTACTCGTATATTGAGAGCCTCTATCACTATGAAAGACTAAGCCTTTTTCGGGCTGGCGTAAGTTATACGCTTTCATCAAGGCTTTACTGACTAAATCTGCCGTCATTCGTTTATCGATATGCCAACCCACAATACGGCGTGAGTATAAGTCCATCACGATGGCTAAATACATCCAGCCTTCCCCTGTTTTTAAATAGGTCACATCACCCGCCCACACTTCGTTAGGTGCGTGAGGATTAAAATTTTGATTGAGCAAATTATCGGCTACGGCATCACTGTGTTTGCGTTTTGTGGTGACTTTGTAAGCAACGCGCTGAGTGACGACTAGGCCAAGCTGAGCCATTAGCTTTTGAACGCCATAAGCACTCACGCTAAAGCCCTCTTTGCATAACCGTTTACGTAACGTTCTATAACCTAAGCTATTTCGACTCTGTTCAAAGATAGCTTTGGCTCTGCGGTACAGGCTAAGTTGTTCTGCGGTGATCAATTTTGCTGGGCGTTTAAGCCAAGCATAGTAGGCAGAACGACTTATTTTCATTAACTTGCAGAGCTTCAGCACGGGAAACTGTGAAGATAATTGCTTAATCGTTTTAAACGCTACTTGGTTTCCTTTAGCAGGAGGGCGCTGGCTTTTTTTAGGATCTCTTTCTCCATCCTAAGTTCTTTATTTTCTTTTCGAAGCCTTAATAGCTCAGCTCTCTCATCGGCATTCAAGCTGCTACCGGATTGTTCAGCATCGAATTTTGCTTTCCAGTTATAAAGTAATTTATCGGTGATCCCTAATGAAGCTGCCGCTTTTGGGACGCTATAACCTTGTTCGGTGACTAATGCGACCGCTTCTTGCTTAAACTCAGTAGTATAAAACCTGTTTGTTCGTTTTTTCATTTAACACCTCAATAATTGGATTATATTCCATTATTAAAGTGTCCTGTTTGATTAAAGCAGATCAAGGTAACATGAGAGATTGCATTTGTTCACGCTTTTCTGCCACAGTATCAAAGGTTTTTAACACCTCATAAGCCCCTTCAATTACCTTGCCAACAACATCGCCTTTATGCGGTACACGCACTTCACCAAAGGTGTCTCCACAAACTAAACCATTTTGACACACCGCTCTAAATAATCCCGGCAACATTTGATAACTACTTGAGCCATCATGGCTATTGAGCAAAATAATTTCAGGCACTTGTATTCCCGTAATTTGGTTATGGCGTCTAAGCCTTAACATATGCTTGGTGTGCTCTCGACGGCTGGTATCACGCACACGAGTTTGGCAGGCAAAGAACGGATAAAAGCCTTCTTTTTGTAGGCTGTCGAGTAAGGCAATGGTTGGAATATAAGTGTATCGGTCACTTCTAGATTCGTGTTTTTCTTCAGAAAAAACACTCGGTACAGTACGAAACAATTCTTCAATGGTTAACGGACGGTCGCGACGAATGCTATTCGCCGCACCAAAGCGGGAAGCTAAACGGGTCATAATAAATTTCCTTGAAAATGAATAAGATAGGTAAGGCTGAGAGAATAAATTAAGGACGCAGTTAATCGATAAGATGAAAAATAGCTGAACTTTCAGCGTGTTGGATGGCATAGTCACGAAGCTGATAAAAACGGTCGACCAGCAATTCACTTTCCGTTCTAAATGACCACTGGCTATACAGCATCAAACAAACAGCAACACCTGCCGCTTCAGGGCTCAGTTGCGCTTCATTGCCATTATGCATATTGAATAGCGTGAGTTTTTCAGGGGCTAAATCAGGATAAATAAATGCACCGCCGTTGGGTAATATGCAGTATTCCCAATAACCGCCAGTGTACTCATCACAGAACTGGCCCATGATAGTGAAAATCACCACTTCAAACGTGGCGAAGCCTTTAACTGTGCCAAAGTGGGTTTGCCAGAAACGCGTGCGTTGGTGGTTTGGGACGAGTGTTGCAGAGATTGAATCGAGTGTCATAAGAAAACCTTATTATGGATATTGAGAAATAAAAAAGGCAGACCTATTGGCCTGCCGCTATATTGTTATTACATTGAAATAGTTAAGTTTTAGTGTTCGCTAAATAGCCCGTTAAGCAGTCGCTCAATGGCGCCACCTAATAACGTGCTACACGCGAGTGTCGCCCCAAGTCGAGCAGCTTGAATTTCAGTGTCGGAATACTCGCCTTCAAGCGTGAGTTGCTCATTGACCGTCTTTTGGGCATAGTAGGTGATAGATACCAGTGTCACAACGCTCACGGAGGTCGCGATAAGTTTAAAAATTGACATAAATTAACCTTAATGAATGCGCCTACAGAGTGTAAACGCAAAAGAGAACGTGAAGAGTTGGGCAAATTTTCACGATGAGCCGATTAGTAACGGTAGCGAGAAAACTCAGGTTTTGTAATGGATTGTGTTTGGTAGAAAAAGAGCGCTTTTGCTAAGTAGTTGATATAATCTTTTGAGTTCATTTTATCTTGATATACCCAAGCTAATGCATCCGTACGGGCTGATTGGCCCATAACCTTGGTTATCCACGGCGTGAAGTCTTCTCTTCCTCTAGAGTCTTCGAGACTAAATAGCGCGTGAGTCAATACGGGTTTTTCAGGATTAACGAGACTCCAAATAAAGATTTGAGTCAGTGCCCAATCTGACGAGTTTTTCTGAGCTTGTTTTAACTCATGAGCATACTTCTGTGTTTCTTGTATCCCAACGTTTTGCTGGGCTTTAAATGGGGTCATGACTTCTTCAATCTGTTTCTGACGTTTAACCATGCTTTGTCGTAGCCGGGTTTCTAACTGTGTGAGTTGTTGTTTCGCATTTGGCTCTTGATTTAACCACGAAAGCAAAATTTTACTGACCTCATCTGCCTCATAACGATAGGGGTGCAACGGATCCATCAGGCTATTCCAGTGAGCAAGTTGTTGTTTTTCTTCTTCAGACGGTTGATAGTTTGGTATAAATTCAAATTCGTAAGCGACAAAGTAATTCTGCTTAATATGTTGACGTAATAATGACCAATCGAGTTCTTGCTGGGTGATAGTAGTGACCACATGCAATACCGAACTTAAGTCAGGAACAGTCACCTGATCCGCTAAGGTCAGTGGTTCGGCATTCGCTAATCGTGATTTTACCCCTTCCATGTTATTGATTGTACTTTGGTACCAGTTAGTTAAATCGTGGTTAATCGCGGTTTGTAATGTCCCTTTCGTAAACTGACATTTATAGACCACCAAGGGCCTTTCTTGTTCATCCGTTAAGGTTTCCCATGTCGGCGAAACACAGTCTTTACGGTGGTTGAGCACACCGCCGAGTGTGACACTGCGATCATAGTTGTAAATCAACCCTTGAACGCGCTGAATGTCTTGGGAAATGGCTTTAGTGGGCGTTGATGTTGAATCATCACATCCCAGCAATAGCGCGCTGCTGATGCAGACTGCATAAAAAATGGTTTTCATCTTAATACCTTATAATTTAAAGAGTGATTGAATATATTGATAATGTGGCAAGGCCTGAATAAACGCCTCTTCACATAACCGCTGGTTTAGGTCTTCACGATAACGAAAACCCCGCGCCGTCATAACCACATCTTGCAGCGCCATCACATCAAAGACGTGGATGTGCTCTGCGATATCGGCAGCGAGATACCAATGACCGTGGTAATAAATCAACTTATACGGGGCAACATTCGTGATGCTTTTTCCTTGGTGAGCAAATTGCAGTAAACGCCGTTTCACAATAGCTTGTGTGAGGACATAAAAGCCCCCGAACAGTGAGGGGCGCTGTTTGGGTGGGGTATGGTAGACAATGAACGGTGAATCAATTGTCGGGTCGAGCAGAACTGTCAGCAGCTTTCTGTCTAAAGCCGGAAACAGTGAGGTGACATGTGTAATCGCAGCAAAACGCAGTATGTCCTTATCAGTTCGAAAGGGGCGTTGCGATGCAGCCAGTCGATATCCACCTTGGTGATATTCCAAATCTAAATACTGAAGGCGCTCATTAAAGTCGCGCCGTAGGGTACGGGTTGAGACGTTCAACTCCTCTGAAAGCGCCGATAAATAAACGGTTTCTCCTCGAAATAATTGACTGATAATAAACGCCAACCGAGACGCAAGCCGGTCATGGCGAGACACAGATGTCGACATGATGTTGTCCTTTTTAAAATAGCTCCGGCAAGCGGATAGAATGGGAGTGGCGAGCCTTATTGCGATAAGGCTTTTTGTCGTAAGTACGCCACAATGATGCAGGCGGGGACGGTGACGCGATAAGCGGGGCCAGCTAAGTCAGCGACAAGCCATGCAGAACTCACAGCAAGACCAATCGGCCCAGCAATCAAGGAAAGTGCTCGGTGTGCAGCAAAGAGTGTACCAATGGTGGCAACTCCGCCTAACGCATTAATCACGCCAATGGCTGAGAGTGTTGCCACTTCTAGCGCGGCAATGCCTGAGGTACGGATAGCCGCTTGAACAGCAATCAAAATCAGTTGAGGTGTGGGGTTAGTAAGGTTAAGTTGCATATCACGGGAAAAAGCTTGTAGCTCTTCCGTCGTCAGCTCATTTAAGCTTTTTTCTAACACTTTCAATAACAAATTTAATTCTAAGGTTTCGGTATTTCCCTCCTTCGGATAATTGACATCAAGGTGGTCACAGACATCCTGTAAGATTTCACGGTACAGCACGCCCTTATTGCCTCGAACGAGACTCATCAAACTGTTAGCTCCAAAGGCTTGCAACTCTGCCGCAATCGACATCCAGTATTGCTGGTGCTCCGGATGGTAGAGTTGATATTCAGGCGAGCTAGTTAAGGTTTCAGTCCAACGCTTTTGCCCGTCTTTGCTGTCGTGAGTCAGTACAGACACAAGCAAGCCCAGTTCTTCATTGCTGCATTCACGTAAAAACGCTAAATCGGTATCTAATCGGTAAGTTGCCATCAGTGTTATTCCCTAGCTTGAAAAAGAGAACACCACGATAACAACCTCACCGGACAGGTTATGTCCGGCTATTTGACTTTTTTTCGAGAGAAAAATGAAGGGAAATGACAGGGAGTGTCACGAATGAAACTTAACTTATTGATATATAAATAAAATAACCAAAATCATTATCAATTGAATAATATATATGTGAAAAAAAATCGAATCATAATGAACTTTACTTATTCATCTTCTTTTTCAATTAGATAAGTTAAATACTCGTTGATTTTCATTCTGTGTCGTTTAGCTAATCTTGATAACTTATCTTTCACATCTTTGTCTAAATATGTGTTCAGCACTTTCTTTTCCGATATTTGGCTTCGATAGTTTTCTTGTGACCACGCCTTTTTCATTTTAATAATTAATAACTCTTTTGAGTCTGGAGATATATCTAATCTAACATCAAAACACCCCATTAATTGCACTCGTTCACTAGCAAATGTATAAACTTCTGAACGAGACCATCGAGAAAATAAGCGAGACCTTGCAATATAATTTTTTGCCCATTCCATTTGTGTTGCATTACGTTCATCAAGCCATGACAAATAGTTTGTATCCTTAATTGACATCCATTTTCGTTTCAAATACGCAAGAACTTCAATTTTTTTCTCAATTGAAGAATCCAGTAAATCAAAAAAATACATAATATTATCTAATGCATCTTTTGTATTATTGGGTGATGGCGATAAACCTTGCTTACGATACTCATACTCATCCAATGGAGTTAGATAATCGACACGCTCATACTCAGATGTTCGATAAATAACTCGATATCGATGGTCATTAATCGCTAAAATCTTTTTGTTCGTTAAATAATGATTGATGTAGTAGAGAATAAAAAAGGAACATCGCTCATTGGATTTAATCCAATCAAATGCTTCATTTTGTATAACTTTGCAACTAAATTCGTCTTTCGCCTCACGAATGAACCGCATACGCTCTGTCGTATCTTCCAACTTATTTTTTATCGCTTGATTAAGCTCTTTTTCACTTTGTGAATGGACCTTCATTAATGGAATATTCAACGTTTTTGAAATGTAAGAACTATAAAAATACCGTTCTCTGTCATTGCTTATTTTTAAGTATTTATCCTGATTAGACATAAATCACCCCTAAAGAACTACGTAGTAATAGTGTAGCTTATTTTGTCTTTAATTAGTCTCTATTACGTCACAATTTACGTTGTTTTTATGTCATACTCCATATATTAAATACGTATAAGCAGATTAATTATAAGATAATTAATTTCAATGGATTAAAAAAAAGCACTAACTTAAAGTATATGAAAAGTACCTAAAATCAAAAAATAGACATGATAACCCCAAGTATAACCATACATTAAACATTGAAACCTGAGTTCAGCTTCTAGGATTGTTTATTATTAATGAGTTAATCAGCATGTCTCTTGTTTATCTTGACCCATTCACAATCATGTTAACTACAGAAGAATGAGAACATGTAAAACCATGCTCAATTGTCACTGAAAAACATTACGCATAAGCAATACAACTCCATGCTGATTTTTACCTAAATCAGCATTATTCACATCGAGACCTGTAAAAAATTAAAAATAACTCCCCTGCCGGATGATACGAACCTTTATTCGATCACAGGCAAATAAAATGACAAATCGCGCACTTCACTTAAATCAAGTTGTTCTCTCAACCACTTTTGAACATGACCGTCTAACGCTCACTCGAGACCACTCAATGCGTGAGTTAGTCTCGCTACTCATGGGAAATATTAAATGCCTTTCAAAACGTCTAACCCATAAATTAGATTTATATAAAGGTATCCCCTTGTCGCCTAATAACCCACGCTTGCAGCTCACCTCGACATCTCCCAAAGGTGAGCTCTTTTTAGAAACGCTCAAGTTCATCAATTACATTCAATCAATGGAAAAATCTCGAATACAGCATTTGCATCCTACCCTTGAGTTATTGGTCTCTCTTTTTAACAAATACCGCCTAAGCGACATTCTGATAGAAGGCGATAAACACTGGCTGGCGGATACCCCAGAACACGTTCAGTGCCTTAACGAGGTCTTCCGTGAGTTCCGAAGCACGTTAAAGAGCCCTGACTACAAAAAGCAAGTTCATACCTTCGAGCAAGGCGCTCAGAGAAACTACCGACGGGCTCAAAAGTATGTTGATTCGTTATATCAACGTTACTCCAAGCTGTTAGTTGTACGAGTAGACTTGTCTTACAAAAGTGGTATTAGCCATAGAGTCAAAGCTCACCACCTCCGCCAACATCGTCAAGCTCTGTACAAAGCCATTAATAGCGCCCCGCTCTTTTCATGCTGCGTCGGGTATATCTTGAAATTGGAATTCGGCATGGAAAAAGGATTTCATTATCACGCCTTATTTTTCTTTAACGGTCAAAAGGTTTGGGGAGACATCACTCTGGGTAAACTCATTGGTGAACTCTGGCAAGAACGTATTACGGACATGGCAGGCCTGTACTTTAACTGCAATTACCAGAAAGAAAAATATCGCGAACTGGGGATTGGTTTACTGAAACGTACTGATGAGGGTAGCAAGAAAGGATTGCTCAATGCAGTGAGGTATTTATGTAAAGCCGACGCATGGGTTCGCCTTGCTGTGCCTGAACTCAAACGCACCTTTTGGCGAGGAGAAATCAAACCGAGAAAACGCCAGTAGTTAGCAACCAAATTATTTTTTACACATCCGGTTAATGATGTGGAGTGATATCCACATCAACCTTTTCGATATCGCTCCTGCTTTTTACCCACGTTAAAAACAGGAGTTTTACCATGAGCACGCAAACTGAAAATATTGCATTACTTGATGACCAATTCATTGACATGAAATTTATCACCACACTAACGGGGTTAACGGATAAGTGGTTTTATAAGTTGATCCAAGATGGAGAGTTCCCAAAACCAATCAAGTTTGGTCGTATGTCGCGCTGGTTAAAAAGTGAAGTTGTGCAATGGCTACAAGTACGCATTGATGAATCGAGAGAAGCCTAGCGTTACCCTAGGCTCTTAAACCACCCGTACGCATTACTGCACATCTTATACATCACACCTAACCCTTTGACCATCTACTTCCCTTAAACCGCACCGGACACGATTGAGTGCGTTTGAGACTCGGTATGCCTTAAACACACTAACCTCCTTTAATACCAATACAGGCATATGCTCTGCGCCATTCGTATTTTAAAGATGAGTAACCGATACCACCCTGAGTTTTAAATACTCAGGGTATTTAATATTAATTGTCCAGAAGGATTACACCCATGCTTAAATTACATGAAATCAAAATGTCTCTCGCCTTAACACAAAACAATCGATTCGCGGGAGCCACTCAGGAACCAAGTTATTCACGAGAAAATTATTACTGTTCTCACTGCGGCGAGCCTGTCACATTGCATAAGACACCGACGGAGTCATGGTTTACCCATTCAGAGTCTCAAACAGCAGAGCACTGCCCATTGGTCACCAGCAAGCTCAAGCACCTGCAAGATAAGCATCGGCTGAACACACACGTTCGGTCAGTTTCACCAATTGTAAAGGTCACGGATTGGTTTTGTGTGCAGTGTCGTGACTACTTTATACGTAATCAAAAATGCTGCCCGGAATGCCATGAGGGGATTTGGTGTATTCCTGCGGAGAATGTGACTGATGAACATCACCTTTTAAAGTGAACAACATTTAAGAGCCTCTACCCTGTTGGGTATTAAACACGTTAATCTTGTAGAATAAGAAAATACAAAACATCACACTAACACCTTTAATTACACCAACATCACGACCAGAGTTAAAAAAATAGTGTAATCATCTAATCCAACTGAACTCACACCAAAATAAATCAATATTTAACGCTTAAAAATCTCACAAATGAAACCAAATACTCCGGTGAATATCTTCCCAAGTATTTATTCACCATATTAAATTTTATTTACCAAAAAATGCGATTTCATCTTATTGTCCTTCTTATCAATTTATGTAAATGTTAACAGTAAATTTAACTTAAAATAACATTCTCAATGAAAGTCAGCTATTCCCTAAATTCCGTTTTTTAAACTCACGTTTAATCAGCATCAGGACGGATTTGTGGATGTATTAGCAAGGATGCCCTGAACCGACATTTCATCACTGGCACCGCCTTAATTCATTGGGTTAGATAACTACATGTATTGATTCATGAATTAGGCAAAAATATGCAGGAAAAAGCATTACACCTTGCGCGTCGTCATGTTGGCGAGCAACACCGTTTCTTTAAATGGAGTTTGCTAAGCTTATGTTTTATGTCAGCGCCCTTATTGGCTGACCCCGTCAACCAAGCACTCTCTATCGATGCCCGCGAGCAACAACGCCAGCAAGAACGTGAACGTATGCTACAGCAACAAAACAATCCTGTTGTGGATACGCGTATTCAACAGCCTGATTTAACGCTGCCCGATTACCCACAAAATGAGCACCCCTGCTTTACCATCACATCCATTCGTCTTGATGGTGAGTCCGCCGCCGATTTTCAATGGGCGCTAAAGGCCGTTAACGATGCCAAAGGCCAATGCTTGGGTAGCCAAGGGATTTTGTTGGTCCTCAATAAAGTCCAAAATGCCATTTTAGAAAAAGGTTATGTCACCACCCGAGTGATGGCACAAGAGCAAGACTTGAATCAAGGTGAATTAGTCCTCACGCTTCAGCCGGGACGTATTAACGCCATCCGTTTTGATGAAGGCACCTCATGGCGGGGGCGTTTGTGGAATGCTGTTCCTGCTTCCTCTGGCGATATTCTGAATCTACGTGATATTGAGCAAGGGCTGGAAAACTTTAAACGTGTACCGAATGTGACTGCCGATATTCGTATCGAACCCGGCCCGGTTGATGGTACCAGTGACTTAGTGGTCAGTTGGCAAGAAAAACGCCCTGTGCGATTAAGCCTGAGTTTAGACGATAGCGGGTCAAAAAGTACTGGGCGCTATTTAGGCTCTGCAACTCTCGCCATTGATGCGCCGTTTGCCCAAAACGATATGTTTTACGCCAATATCAGCAAAGATTTGTTTGATAAAGGCCCTTTTGGTAACCGTTCTTACACCCTGAACTACTTTATTCCTGTGGGTAATTGGGGCTTTGCCGCCAATTACAATGAATATAATTATCACCAAAATATTCCCAATGCCAACGAAGTGCTGCGTTATAGCGGCAAGAGCGATACCGCACAATTTACCGTGTCACGGTTACTGTTTCGCGACCAAGTCCACAAAACCACCCTTAACTTGCGCACCTATCGCAAAACCGCCAGTAACGCGGTCAATGACATTGATATTGAGCAGCAACGCCGCCGTACCGCGGGGTGGGAAGTCGGTGTTAATCAGCGCAGTTTCTTAGGCAATGCCACACTCGATGCCAATGTCAACTGGCGTCGCGGTACAGGCGCGTATGGAGCTCGCCGTGCGCCAGAAGAAGATACCCACAGCGGCAGTGCCCGCGTAGGGATTTTTCTTGGGGACATCAGTTTTAATCAGCCATTCACGCTGGGTGAACAACCTTGGCGCTGGAATACCGCTTTACGGGGTCAATGGACTCAGCACGCCTTAACACCACAAGAACGCATGTCCATTGGCGGACGTTATACCGTCCGTGGTTTTGACGGTGAGCAAGTTCTATCAGGTGAAAAAGGCCTGTTATGGCGCAACGAACTGGCATGGAATGCTTTCTCTCAAGGGCAAGAACTGTATTTAGCCGCTGACTACGGGCGTGTTGAAGGCCAGAGTACCAAATACCTTGTGGGGCACCAGCTAGCGGGGACCGCATTAGGGCTTCGCGGCTCAATTTCATCGCGTTTAAGCTACGACCTGTTTGTCGGCGTGCCGTTATATAAGCCGAAAAAATTCGAGACCTCCGGTGCAAGTGCAGGCTTTAGCCTCAACCTTGAAATTTAATCGCATTTTATTGATTTGATAGTCGATAGACATTTTCAGTTTTACCCGTGTCTGCACTGTTTTTAAAGGAATACCATCATGAACAAGCATTGTTATCGTTTAATTTTCAGCCGCACTCACGGGGAATTACGTGTTGTATCCGAGCTCGCTAAAAGCTGTAGCACCGAATCAGGCCAAACGCGTGGCTCAAATGGCGGTCGCCTGTGGGTCACTCTGCGCCGCACCTCGCTGCTGCTGTGGTTAGCCTTGTGGGGTGGCTCAGCCATGGCGAGCAGCATTATTGCCGATAACAATGCACCTAAAAACCAGCGCCCTGATGTGATCAATACACAAAATGGTATTCCACAAGTCAATATTGCGGCACCGAATGGTTCGGGTATTTCCCATAACCAATATAAACAATTTGATGTCGATAACCGTGGCGCCATTCTCAATAACTCGGCGGTGATGACCTCGACACAAACCGCAGGGATGATCCAAGGCAACCCGAACCTTGACCCAAACAAAGCCCCTGCGCGCGTTATCCTGAATGAAGTCAACAGCAATAACCCGAGCCAAATTAAAGGCTTCCTCGAAGTGGCTGGCGGTAAAGCGCAAGTGATTGTCGCCAACCCATCGGGAATTATTTGTAATGGCTGCGGCACCATCAACGCGGGTCGCATGACCCTCACTACGGGTAAACCGCAGTTTAATCAAGACGGTAGCCTTGCGGGGTATCAAGTCGAGCGTGGGGTTATTCGTGTTGAAGGCGGTGGCTTGAATGCCGATAGCCGCCACGATACGCAATATGTTGATTTGCTCGCCCGTGCCGTTGAAATCAATTCTGGCGTGTGGGCAAAAGAAAAAATTGCGGTCGTTGCAGGGAAAAATAAGGTCGATACGCAAAATAACCCCACTCCGATAGAGAGCCAAACCGCACAACCTGAGTTTGCCATCGACATGGGGCAAATGGGCGGCATGTACAGCGGCTATATCCACATGGTGGGCACCGAAAAAGGCGTCGGTGTTCGCAACCAAGGCGGGCACATCCAAGCGGATAAGACGTTGACAGTTAGCAGCAACGGTAAGCTGGTTTGGGGCAATGCATCGCAGCAAGCCACCACCCAAGCAGGCAGTGATATCACCTTGACCGCCAAAGACGCCATCGACCACCAAGGCAAATTGCACAGCGGCGGCACTTTAAATGTGGAAAGCCAAACAGGCTCAGTGAGCAATACCGGCACACTGGCTGCGCTGAAAGATGTCAATATCAATGCCAAAGGCGATATTCGCAGCCAAGGCAACGTGCTTGCAGGTAGTGATAACAAAAGCAATATTATTAAAGATTCCAATATCACCTTAAACAGCGACGGAAAAATTGATACCCGAGGCACCCTATTAAGTCAACAAAATGTCACAGTAACAGGCCAGTCACTGGATTTAAGCCAGACGCAAGTCGCCGCCTCAACGTTGGCACTCAGCGCTAAACAAGGGGATATCACCCTCACTCAAGGCAAGGTTGACGCCAACAACGTCAAACTCCACAGTGCGCGCGATATTCATGCGCAGCAAGTACAAGTCAAAGCCGCGCAATGGAACATCAGCGCTAACAATTTATTTAACCAGAAAGGCACATGGGTACAAACAGGGCAAAATGAGAGCCAATTCGCCCTCACAGGACAACTGAATAACCAAGGCGGTGCGATTGAAGCCAACCGCCTCAAGCTCAATGCCAATTCACTGAATAACCAAAACGCCCGATTGGTTGCCTTAGGCAAAAGCCAACAAAATTGGCAGGTGAAAAATAGCGTTAATAATCAGCAAGGTGAAATCGGGGCGAATGGCGATTTAAGCCTAACAGCGAATACGATTGATAACCAATCGGGCACCATTAAAAGCCAAACCACACTGGCCTTGAATGCCAAAGAACAGATTGATAATCGCGCGGGTAACCTTGTCGCAGGGAATGCAGTTAACCTGCAAGCAGGCAAATCGCTGAACAACCAATCGGGGACGATTAACAGCCAGCAAGTCACTGTCACCACGGACAATCTCAATAATGCGTTGGGTAAACTGATTAGCCAGACGACCCTCGACATTGTCGCTCGCCAACAGATGAATAACGCCAACGGGTTTATTGGCTCAGGTGACAAACTCACTCTCGCCACTCAAAACTTGGTTAATAACCAACAAGGTACAGTGCAAAGCGATACTCAACTAACCATTGATGCACAGCACGTTGATAACCAAACAGGGAAAATACTGTCTGGGGAGCAACTTGTTCTTAATGCAACGACTGACCTTGATAACCAAAGCGGAACGCTTTACAGCAAAGATATTACGCTGAATGCAAACAAGATTAACAACCAGCAAGGGCAAGTCGTTGGTAAAAATAGTGTTGATATCACTGCAAAAAATGCGTTAGACAACACTAAAGGTAAAGTGATTGCCAATGAGACATTAACCGCGTCTATCGGTCAGCAACTCGCCAACCAAGCAGGTTTACTGCAAAGTGGCAATCAAGCAAGCATCACTGCCAAAGCACTGGATAACCGTGACGGGCAAGTGCTATCAGGTAAATCCCTTGATATCACAACCACCGCGCAAATTGATAATGCCAAAGGCGAAATCAGCAGCCAGAACGTCAAAATCAATACCGCCCAACTGGATAACCAAACGGGGAAAGTGATTGCGACCCAAAATCTCGACCTCACCAGCCAAGGCGATGTGAATAATCAAATGGGGTTATTGGAAGCAGACAATCAATTAACCCTCGATACCCAAAGGGATATCGCTAACCTGCAAGGTACGATCCAAGCAGGACAACAGGCGAACCTCAGTGCACAACGCATCGATAATGCCCAAGGCCAGTTGTTATCGGGCAGCCAGCTCATTGTAAACACCCAAAATGACCTCAATAACCGCCAAGGCAAAGTCAGCGCTGGCAAGGCATTACAGTGGCAAGGTAATCACTTCAATAATACCGCGGGCTTGCTGCAAAGTGGTGGCACATTAACGTTAACCGGTAACCAACTGAGTAATCAGCAAAAAGGCCAAATCCTTAGCCAAGATGCGCTATCCTTCACCCTTAGTGGTGATTTTAATAACCAAAGCGGTATTTTGACCAGCCAAGGCGATACCGCGATTAGCGCTAACCTTGTCAACAATGCCCAAGGCGCAATCAATGCCCTTGGTCGTTTGAATATTCAGGTGGCACAGCTGATTGATAACCGCGATGGCCGCATTTTCAGCCAGCAAGCGCAAACACTCAACGCACACAATATTCTCAACCAACAGGGCTGGATGGGCAGCTTAGATTCATGGCAGGCCAAGACTCAATTATTGAATAACCAAAGCGGTGAAATTCAAAGTCAGAAAAATGTCGAACTCACAGCAAACACACTGGAAAACCAGCAAGGCACATTGCAAGCGGGTGGTTTTGCATCACTGTTGGTTACCAACGAAATCAATAACACCCAAGGCAAAATCAGTGCCGGTCAAAACCTCACCGCCACAACGCAATCCGTCAAAAACCAGCAAGGGCAATTACTCTCCGGTGGCACATTGCAGCTCAGCGCATCGAATGTCGACAACTCGCAAGGTGGCTTACTGTATAGCCAAAAACAACTGTTGTTATCCATTGAAAATGTGCTGAATAACGCCCACGGTAAACTGCAAAGCGGCGAAAACCTCACGCTGACAAGTAAATCGTTAGACAATACGTCGGGCAAAATCGAAAGCCAGCAAGCCCTGAATATCACCAGCACAGAGCGGATTGATAACACATCAGGGGCAATCCTCAGCAATCAAGACCAACAACTGGAAACCAAAACCTTTAAAAACCAGCAAGGAACGGTGAGTAGCCTCGGCGAGCTTGCGCTGAATGCAACAGAGCTTGATAACACCCAAGGCACCCTCATTAGCCAACGCGCGGGCACCTACAACATCGCGCAGCTCAATAACACAAAAGGGAAAATTCACAGCGGTGATACCTTAACGTTAACGGCTGCCGATATCCAAAACCAACAAGGGCAACTGGTTTCCACCAACGCACTGAAACTGATTGCACTCACGTTGGATAATCGACACAACGGTATTTTAAGCAGTCAAGGTCGCCTCAGTCTGTTACTCAATGCCTTAGATAACCGCGAAAATGGGCTGGTTCACGGCAGTAAAGAAACCACGCTGACCATTAAAAACATCGAAAATACCCAAGGCCGACTGCAAAGCAATGGAAACTTGACGTTTTCAGGGGTGAATACCCTCAATAACCAATCAGGTCAGGTGTTAGCCAATGGCGATATTGCACTGAATACGGATGCAGCGTCCACCTCGGCTCAGCTTGCCCTCTCAAACCAACAAGGCACCCTGCAAAGTGGTTCGGCGCTCGCCATCAACACCCAGTCCATTAACAATCAAGGCGGGACAATCAAAAGCCAGAAAGCGCTTTCGTTGACCGCGGCTCAGGATTACACACACCGCGCAGGCGATACGCTGACCAGTAACCAATCGGTCACCCTAAATATTACGGGCACGTTGACCAACCTCACTGACTGGTTATTACCGGGTGATTTCACCCTGTCGAGCCTACACTTCACCAACCAAGGCTCATTGGTCAGTAAAAACCTCGCTATCTCCACCGGTAAATTGGATAACCTGAATCGGTTAGAAGCCGATAAGATGACGCTCAACGTCGACGCGTTAAATAATAGTGCGACATTGATGGGCGATGAGATCCGCGTTAAAGCTAAAACCATTGATAATCAGGGGAAAAAGGCCGTCATTGCGGCAGCAAAACACATTGACCTGCAGGCAGAAAAAAACCTCACCAACCGCGACCAAGCACTGATTTACAGTGGTGATACCCTTGCACTCACCAGCGATGATTTGATTGAAAATAACGCCAGTTTTATTGAAGCGGAAGGTGCTGTTTCCATCACGGCACGTCAGCTCAATAATTTACGCGAAGGGTTAGATATTCAGCGAGAGGCCGAAGTCGAAAATTATAAAAAACATCTGTATAACTTCTACTGGCGTTCATTTGAAACTCAGGCCCATAAAAACCCAAATGCGATGGCACCGACCACGCAGCAGTTGACCTTTCAAAACGATCAGGCCGCGTTGGATAACAAATATGGCACCATCTTAGACATTGATGCCAAAAATAAACGTGCACAAATGAAGGTGAAACAACAAGATGGTCAAGTCACCACCCTGTGGGTCAATTATTTGGCACTCACCCCCAATAGCGATGGCAGTTATGCCATGACTTTCTATGAGTCACGTGGCGTACCGGGGCGTATTCAAAACCCGCCAACCCCTTACCATGGTGCGGTCTGGCGTGTGCATAATCGATATCAATACGAAGTGTGGGACCCAAATCAACACATTGATGTGGCAACTGCAACCGGCATTGATGATTTTAGTTGGATACGCGAACGTTCGGTCACAGGCTCTGTCACCCGTGACAAACTGATCGCAGAAGGCATTGGTGCGCGCATTTTGTCGGGCGGCAATATGACGCTAAATATCACGGATTTACTCAAAAATGATGCTAGCACCATTACCTCAACCGGTGATTTGGATATCAAAGGCAAAGGGCATATTGAGAATACAGGCTATTCCGTGAATGAACGTCGTAAAGAATTTTATTCCGACCATTATGATGTCAGCAAAAGCCACTGGTATCCACAGTCCAGCAGTGACAAAACCACGGCACTCACCACCCTCGATGGCATTATTTCGGGTAATGGCAATGTCTCAATCACCAGTGCCAATATCACCAATACCACCGTCAATGCCGCGCAAATAACGGCGTTAGAAGCCGCGATGAATGCGGCTAAAGCGGAACGTGCCGAATGGGAACGTAATCCACTGGCGTTTGATATTGATGGCGTGAATAAACAAGACCTCAATACCGCCATCACTGAGCAGGGGAAATCTGAACTCAATCAAACAGAGGGCACTTCGCCAATCGACCGACCTCTGCTTCCTGCTGAACTCGCATTAACTGAAAAACAGCACATTGGTGATGTGGCAACCTCAATCCCAGATAATGGCTTATTCCGTCCAAACTTAACCCCGGACAGCCCATTCTTGGTGGTCACCGACCCGCGCTTTACTGACAGAAATAAATTTATCAGCAGCGACTACCTGCTTGAGCGGGTTGGCTATTCCCCTGCCGATGTGCATAAGCGTTTAGGGGATGGCTTCTATGAACAACGCCTCGTCCGCGAACAAGTATTAAAACTTACCGGTCGCCCTTCTCTTCGTGAAGAAGATGCCATGGCGCAGTACCAATACCTGATGAATAATGGCGTTAAAGTTGCGGAAGAATTCAACTTGCGTCCCGGTGTTGCCTTGACGCCAGCACAAATCGCCGCTCTGCAACAAGATATCGTGTGGCTGGTCAGTGAAACCCTCGATACACCACAAGGCCCACAAACGGTCTGGGTTCCGAAAGTCTATTTAGCTAACACGACACTTAGCCTGACACAGCAAGGGGCCATGATCAGCGGTAAGACACTGAACTTATCCGCTGACAGCATTGATAATGCCGGAAACCTGTTGGCTGAAAAAGGCCTTGAGGTCGATGCAAAACAATTTATGCACCATGATGGGGATATCAAAGCGGATACTATCAATATCCAAGCCGATAGCCTCACGTTAAGCACCAACTTACAAGATGCCTTACGTCAAGCAACGATGAGTGCCACCGATATCACCTTAAGTGGCCATGATGTGCAATTGCAAGGCGCTAAACTGGATGCGACGGGGGATATCAAGCTTAATGCGCGCGATAACTTGTCCATTACGGCAGTGAAAAGTACCCATACCGGCAGTATTGATGTGATTGCGGGAGCGATGGGTGAACGCGGTAATGAAGGTCTAGATGCGACTGGTGGCCTTGCCCATATCAGCGGCGAATGGCAGCTCGCACAAAGTAGCGAACTCAGCGCTGGTGGAAATCTCAGCCTCAATGCCGGAAAGGACATCACCGTCAAAGGCAGCCAAGCGCAAGCTGGCAGCACACTGGATGTCAATGCGGGTGGTGATATCAATATCCTATCGGATAAAACCACCAATAAAAGCCAACTCGATGCACAAGGCAACGGTTCTTCCGTCAGCAATGCCCGTGAAGAAGACAGCTTAGTGCTCAGTACGCTCAGTGGTGACAAAGGCGTTTCACTGAACGCGGGCAACAACTTGGTAGCAGAAGGCGCTCAAGTCGATAGCCAAGCAGGTAAAATCAGTGTCTCAGCACAAGATGTGACTATCACGGCGGCAACCCAAGACACCCATGCGCTAGACCAAGAGCAAACTCGCAATGGCAGCAGCAAAGGCTCCCGAGTCGATGAGACCTCATCCCATGAGGTGGTCGGCAGCACATTCAGCGGACAAAACGGCGTCGATATCACCGCGCGTGATAAAGACATCACCGTCACGGGTAGTACCATCCACAGTGAAAAAGGCGAAATCACCCTTGATGCAAAACAAAATGTGACACTCAATACCGCCACGGAAGAAAATAAAAAATATGTTGAAGAGCAGCGTAGCAGTAAAGGCTTCTTAAGCGCCAGCAGTGAGCACACCCTCCAAAACGATGAAACCACGCGAGAAAAAGACAGTTTGCTCAGCGGCGAAAAAGTGACCATCAACGCAGGTAATGACCTGACCGTCAAAGGCTCCTCCGTGGTGGCAGAAAACGATGTCAGCTTAACCGCTGGCAACAATGTTGATATTACTGCCGCGACCGAAACCGACTCGCATTATCTCCTCGAAGAGAAGAAAAAAAGCGGCCTAATGAGTAGCGGTGGCATTGGCTTTAGTGTGGGTAAACAATCCTCCCGCCATGAAGTGGATGAAAAAGGCACCACCCAAAGCCAAAGTGTCAGCACCATTGGTAGCACACAAGGTAACGTCAACATCACCGCTGGCAACAAACTGCATGTGGGCGGCGCTGACCTGATTGCTCAAAAAGACTTAAACCTCACGGGCGACAGCGTCCAAATCGCCCCGGGCTATGATGAACGAACTCGCACTGAGACATTTGAAACCCAGCAAAGTGGGTTTGGTATTTCGCTCTCTGGCAGTGCAGGCAGCTCCCTCAATACCGCCGTCAGCACCGCACAGCAAGCTCGTAAAGAAAGTGACGGTCGTTTAAGTGCCCTACAAAATACCAAAGCGGTATTATCGGGTGTTCAAGCGCAGCAAGCTTATGAGTTGGATGGACTGAAAACCGATGCGGCCAATGCTCACAACGCGGCGGGTAATTACAAACCGGGCGATAAAGACTATCAAAAAGGCGCGACCAATACAGTTGGTGTCAACGTATCTTACGGCAGCCAATCGTCGAAAAGCGAAACGCACACCGACAGTCGCCAGTCGCAAGGCAGCACCTTAAATGCCGGACAAAATCTGTCGATTACCGCAACGGGGAAAAATAAAGACAGCAACCCAGAAAGTGGCAATATCACGGTCGTCGGCAGTGAGCTCAAAGCGGGCAAAGACTTGTCACTGTCTGCCACACAAGATATCAACCTAGTCTCGGCCCAAAACACCGAGCAGACAAACAGCAAAAACAGCAGCAAAGGCAGCAGTGTCGGGGTTGGTGTGGGCGTGGGTGCAGGCGGCTACGGGGTCAATGTCTCAGCCTCCGTCAACCAAGGCAAAGGCCATGAGAAAGGCAATGGCCTCACCCACACCGAAACCACGCTGGATGCAGGTAACAAACTCACCTTAAACAGTGGGCAAGACACCACCCTCAAAGGGGCACAAGTCAGTGGTGAGCAAGTCACTGTCAATGTCGGTCGTGACCTCACCCTGCAAAGTGAGCAAGACAGTGACCGCTATGATGCGAAACAGCAAGAGGTCAGCGTCGGTGGCGGTTACACGATAGGTGGCACGCCAAACATCAATATCAGTGCCAGCAAAGACAAGATACACAGTAACTACGACAGTGTGAAAGAACAAACCGGTATTTTTGCAGGCAAAGGCGGCTTTGATGTCAACGTCAAAGAGCACACTCAGCTTGATGGCGCGGTGATTGCATCAACGGCGGACAAAGATAAAAATCGCCTTGATACGGGCACATTAGGCTGGAAAGATATCGATAACAAAGCCGACTTTACCGCCGAGCACACGGGCGGTTCGATTGGCACCGGTGGCCCAATTGGCAGCCAGCTGGTGACCAATGCTGCGGGCGGGTTACTCTCTAACGCCAATAATAGCGGCCATTCCGAAGGCACCACGCAATCGGCAGTCAGTGACGGTACCGTCATTGTTCGCAATGAAGACAAACAAAAACAGGATGTTAACGAGCTCAACCGTGATACCGAACACGCCAATGACGGCAGCATCAACCCGATATTCGATAAAGAAAAAGAGCAAAACCGCTTAAAACAATCCCAGTTAATTGGCGAAATCGGTAATCAGACCATGGATATCATCCGCACTGAAGGGGATATTGCCGGTCTGAAAGCCCAGAAAGACCCAGATGCCCTTGCCATCGCTAAAAAACAACTGGAAGCGGCGGGTAAAACACTTACCGATGACGCCATTAAGCAACAAGCCTACAACAACGCCATGGCACAGTACGGCACGGGCAGCGACTTCCAAAAAGCCGCTCAAGCGGTTACAGGGTTGCTGCAAGGGCTGGCAGGTGATAATTTAGCAGGCGCACTGGCAAATGCCTCATCGCCGTACTTAGCGACCAAGATTAAAGAGCTGACAACTGACCCAGCTACTGGTGAAGTTAACAAAGCAACCAATGCCATGGCACATGCTGTGTTAGGCGCTGTAGTCGCTGAGCTAAATAACCAATCTGCCGTTGCTGGTGGTTTAGGTGCTGGTGGCGGTGAGTTGTCCGCTAAAGTGATTATGGATACCCTCTTCCCGGGCAAGAAGGTTTCAGACTTAACCGAAAGTGAGAAGCAACAAGTCAGCGCACTGAGCCAATTGGCTTCAGGATTAGCTGGCGGGCTGACTACTGGTGATGTGGCGGGTGCAATTACTGGCTCGCAAGCAGCGAAGAATGCGGTTGAGAATAACTCACTGTCTCAAGCAGGGAAAGTGGCTTGGTGGTTAGTTCGTCCTAGCACTATAGGTGCTCCAGTTACTACGACAGCTCCTGAAGTATTAATGAGCCAATTAGGGTTAACACAAACTGAGGCCGAAGATTTTTTATCGAGCTTATCGCCATTTGGTGAAGGAAATGCAATTAGACTAGCTCTTGCTGATCCTGCTGGAAATGAGGAGTTCACAAAAGTAGTATTGGCTACTTATGAACAATATGGTTCTTTGGCTAATTCATCTAAAAATGAAGGTGTTGATTCAGGCAATAAATCTACGTCGGAGCAGAATAGTGCAGTTGGTGGTGTTAGTACTGGTTCTCCTAATGGGATAGAACCCCCAAATGATGACAAAAAGAAGAATGAGTCTAAAAACAAAGAAACTACGGTTGATGACTTAATACAAACTTCACAAGAAGGAAGAAAAACGACAGGAAGGGCTAAGCAATATGAACGGTCTGGAGGAATGGAGTCAGCGAATAGAGATTTTGATGCTCTTTCACCTACAAACGTTCGTGAGATACCATCAGGCAGAGTCGGAAAATTACCAGATGGTAGTACTGTAATAGTAAGAACTAAAAGTTCTGATGGAAGGCCAACTCTTGAAATTCAGCATGTAAAAAATAAGCAAACTAAATTTAGATATGGAGAATAAAGCAATGCAAGAGTTGTTAACTAGTTTAGGTAATAATTTATTAACTGATATCCAGTTAGATGATTTTAAATATGATTTAGAATCTCTTTCTCTAACCCTAAGCAAACCAGATGAATCATTCACCTTGTCATTTGAATGGGTATATTCATTTAGAGTTACAGGAGAAGGGGATCTCTTAAAAATGCAAGAACACTTTGATGGGCAAATGACTACCGGTTTATATAAAGTAGAAAACTCATCATATTTAAAATGGTTCCATGAACAGAGTGCAAATATACACGATGATGTCATTGAACATTATTTGATCGTTACTATAGATGATGTTATAGAAGTAATTACATCAGCAGAACCATCAGTTCAAACTATGTAAAAATCAAAGATCCCAGTTCTACACTGGGATCCCCCTTACCTACCTCACTCCTCAGCCAGCCGGATAACCAACTGTCCGGCTTGGCGTGTGAGAGTGTAGTGCGTGCCAGTCTCAAACCCCAACTCGCTCAACCAATGCCCTCGGATAATCAGTTGTGGGCTGGGGTTGGGTTTACCGTTGTTCGGTGAATAACCCACGATATATTGTCTTGATTTTGCTGCTTCTTCTTTATTTATTGATTCTTTTACATTTTCAATAATTGAACACAAACTGAGAAAACGCACGTCGGGAAAATCGGCTCGCTGGGTTAAAATGCTCTTTGAAAATGTGATGTTAACTGGCTGAATGCACTAGGAAAAAATGGTTTTATCTGCCCATTTTGCAATGGAATGAGTTGTTGTTGAGAATAACTCAATGGCACTTGGTGGAAACCTTGGGTTCTTATTTGCTGATATCCCAGATTGTGATGCGAGCTGTAAAGCAGACATAACTAAAGGCATTAATAATGGTAATTTAGTTGTGTCTGGAGCGTCGATGGGCGTCGTTGCAGCTGGCTACTCATTAGTTATAGCACCAGAAATGATAGCAACTGTTCGAGCTGCTTTAACAGGCTGTAAAGCAGCACCTGTAATATGCTTAAATGAAGTGGGTATATTTACAGCAGAGGTAGTAACACCGGGAGGAACTGGTGCCAGCGGTGCATTGATTATTGGTAAAACAGCACAAGAAGTCTCGACAGTTAAACAAGTAATACAGTCAGAAGCCAAGGCTGGTAAGATTAACTTGAATCAGTTGACGAGTGCGGAGTCAACAGTAATAAACTCAGGTAAAGATATCCTTAAGTTGCCTAATGGAAAACAAGGGACAGTCATACAGAATGCATTAGAACCTCATGAATACCAGCAAGCATTAGATATTGTTAAATATAAGGGCGGTAATTTTAAAGGAGTTGAAAAAGAAAATTTCCAAGGAATAGATGGATGGCTAGATGGTGTCCCGGTCCAATTAAAATTAGTAGAAGGGCAGAGCATCAACGCTGTTAGGCGCAATATTGTGAGTGGTGCCAAAGATATGCAAAAAGCTGGCTATCAAGGGGATCTATATGTGGATGCATCTAAAACAGGTGTAAGCATGAAAGAAATGATTGACCACTTTAAATCTGGCTCTCCAGTTAGCAATATCACAAAAGAAGGCACGGTAAATAATATTTACATTAAAACCCAAGATGGCTGGCTTAATGTTACAAGTGGCTCAATTAGTACCAATGGAGGAAAATAATGTCTAACGAAATTTTATTTCCAATTAAAAAGCTTCCTCAATTTGAAGATATCCTCAATAGTATCGTCGATGGGTTTAATGACTTTTCTTTGTCTACAAAACAATTAACTATAGGTATATCAGCTAAAAAAGGACTAAATTTACTTGATAAGTTTATCTATATACACGACCACCAATATGATTATTTTTGTTGGATAAGTTTTAACTTTATTGAAGAAAATCTACGTGATATAGATGATATAGAGTACCCATACATGGTAAGTGTCTCCACAAGAGGTGAGAGCAACTTAAAGTTTTCAGTTTTAATTTTATATATAATATCTAGCTCATTGAATTCAAGAGTAATTTATGATGATGCTTATTTAATCCAAGCTAAAGAGCCTTATCCATCTTCTGAATTAAAACTATTTGTTGAGCGTTACATTCAAGATCTTTACTCTATTAATTAATGAGACGATCCCAGTTCTCTGCTGGGATCGTCCTTAAATATCTTACTCATTCTCAACCAGCTGGATAATCAACTGTCCGGCTTGGCGAGAGAGGGTGTAGTGGCTCCCCACCTCAAATCCCATCTCTTTCAGACACTTACTGCTTAAGGTGAGTTGTGGCTGGAGTTGGGTTTACCGCGGTTAGGGGCGTAACCCACTGAATATCGTCTGGTTTTATCACCATTTTTATCTCTTTCTAAATTCAAAAACGCACGTCGGGAAAATCGGTTGGTCGGGTTAAAAAGCACTGGCAAAATGGCATTGTAAGTCACTGACAGCACTAGCAAAAATGGGTTTTATTATCCCGTTTTGCAATGGAATGAGTTGTTGTTGAGAATATCGACCAGTCAGCACAATCTCACCATCAAGAATCAATAGTGGAAGTGACTCGGCACCTGCGGTTTCCAAAAATGTTTTTGCTTTTGTGTTGTTAACGAACGCCATTGGCTCTTGTGCTAAATTAAAACGCATTATATTTGCCCCTTGTTTTTTTAACCAATCCGCATCTGTTGCGAAGTCTACCAATGCTTGATCGACTTCGGTTCCACAAACACCAGAGCTACAACATAACGCTGGGTCAAAGACTTCTAGTTTTTTCATACCTCAACCTTATATGTGTTTTTTCATATATGTTAATTTAAAAAATTTTATGCGGAACAACTACTCGCAGATTTTTTTGTCTCTAGGCGTTTGAGCAAATCTGCAACTCTACCTTTCTCTGTTGAATAAGTGAGATCAATGACACTTTTCACCCACGGTAGTAATGCTGGAGATAACCGATAATGAACCCATTTACCATGTTTTGAATCGAGCAACAGACCCGACTCTCTAAGCATTGCTAGATGTCGAGAAGTCTTTGGTTGCGATAAATTCAAGGCAGTATAGATATCGCAAACACACAATTCGCCAGATACTTTTAGCAATAGCACGATATCCAGTCTGGTTTGGTCACCTAAAATTTTAAACAGTTGTAATGGTTCCATGTGTACCCCTTCAATCTTTTATTTAAATTATACCTAAAAAATACATGCGTCAAATCGAATATGTTTTCCATGAGCTATTTTAACCTTTTCTGCTAACTTATACTGTAGATAGAATTAAATAATGATAATCACTAACTCGCATATCCGAAGCAAACAAAATTCTATTGTTTACGTTAGAAATTTCAGGAACAGACTTTAATGATTTTAATAATTAAAAGTAACTATCTGAATCTATTGAGTACAAATGAGATCTATAACCTTCCTAAGACAATCTTCTTACATTAATATCTATAAACCATCTGTCATTTAAGATAAGTATAAAAAGGACTGTATAAATTTATGGCAATACGTTCACCACATTGCGATGCATTGAGAATCTTATTCATCCTTAAAGCTGGTGGTAGCCCCATCATCTCTGAAGAAAATGACGAAGTACTAGTTTTCAAAGGAGAACAACGACTTCAAGCCTTTGATTTTTGGATGAGAAACCCTGATTATTTAGCCGCTGAATTAATTGATTTATACCATAAAACAAAAGAGTATAAATATTATAAAATTGCAAAAAAAATTTTAGATGATGAAGAACCTGATCTACGACGAATCCCTATGATTCGTTATCTTTTTGGAGCTTATGAGCGTTTAGATGATGCATTATCAATACTACGGTATCGTGATCTTATTCGAATTACAGGTAATAAGAGATCTGATGGGAAGGTAGCTGAAACTGACTTTATTTTGACCTGTTTAGGTAGTGACTTATGTTCTAATGCAATACTACAAGAACCATCATTACGATGGTATGAAGAACGCTCCCTGTTAGTCGCTGAAGTTGCAGGTGATATGGGGGGAACAGCTCTTAAACATAGGCAATATGAACGAACCACATATGCAAAAACTAAATTGGGTGGAGTTATTCCTTCAATAGTAAATGAAATATCTGAACAATTGGCAAAAATTGAGATAAATATCCAAGAGGAACCATATGCAATCGAAAAATGAATGGCTAAAATCTATAGCTGAAAAAGTGAACCTCGATATCTCAATAGTTGAGAATGTTTTAGCTACTCATAAAATCACTCCATCCCCAGTTGTAGCACAACCGCGTCGCTTATCCATACGTAAGTTAGAATTTTCAGGTGTAAAAGATAGCACAAGTCATTCAGGCCCCTTCAAATTTTGTTGGAATAATCTTGAAAATGGCCTATGGGCAATTTTATCCGAAAAAAATTTCCGTGGTAAATCAACTATTATTGAAGTTGTACGTTGGATGTTAAGAGGAAAACCTTCCGATACCCTACAAGAAGATGTTCGTCGTTGGAAAATTCCATCCAAATAATATTTCAATTAGATTCTGAAGAATATGAAATAATAGCAAATACTAGTAACGATATTACTGGTAGCTTAAGCCGAATTAGGACATTGAATGATAACAAAAAAAACAAACAGTTTTAGCGGAGTTCATTTCAGATAGTGAGTTTGAACTTGTTATGTCAGATTTTTTCATGCGTATGTTTTCCATGACTCCATTATCTACATTGAGAAAAAATGGGCCAAATGATGTTTATGAAGTAACTCACGGTTGGGCATCTTTGTCTGGAGCTATGTTTATAGGTACTGATTATAAAGTACTTCTAGGTGATATGCCGGTAAATGGAGGGTTAACATCCCGAATGATGCAAATGTACCTTGGAATACCATGGGTGTCGACATTAGCATCAGTAAAAACGGCTCATAAAATTGTTGAAACTGCTATACATGAACAAAAAAGAAAAAATGAGCAAAATAGAGCTCTAACAAATGAACGAGCAAATATTATTAACGCCGAAATAAGCGCTAAAAAATCAATATTAAATGACACTCCTAATAATGATGATTTATTAATAGAGATACAAACCAAAACTAAAAATTTAATAAGTTATCGTAATATCGAACGAGAATTAATAATAAAGCAAGAGATCGCTGAAGCGGAGTTCCGTCAAATAGACATTATACATAAACAAGATCGTAATAATTTACAAACACATAATGATGCAGTCTCAGCAAAAGCTATATTTAGAAGTTTAGACCCAAAATGCTGCCCTCGTTGTGATCATACTATATCTAATGAAAGAAAAAAGCAGGAGTCTTTAAATCATGAATGCTTCATTTGTGGAGAAAAAACTATAAACTCAGAAGATACTGAGGCTATAAGAGAAGAGTTAATAAATAATGTTCACTTATCAGAAAAAGCTTTAAAAACATGCACATCCCAAAAAGAAAAAATAAAAGATGAACTTTTAAATCTTCAAAAAAAAATCGATCTCTTGCAAATAAATTTAAACTCTATTTCTGAGAATTTCAGTCTAGCCTCAGATAGGCAAACGATAATAACCGAAATAGCCGTTTTAGAAGGCAGGCTAGATGAATTATCAATAATATCAAAAGATAATAATGATGATGATATTGATAGAGCTAGTGAATTAAATATTTTGTCTGTAACTGTAAAAGAAACGGAAAAGTTAGTTAAAGATTTACAAGGCGACCTTTTAGCTGATATCTCAATACGGTTAGTCAAATATGCTAATACCTTTGGGATGAAAAATCTTTCTTTTGCAAACTTAAAAGGTAATGTAACTCTTAACCTAACTAAAGGAGGTACTAAGACAAGCTATAGTAAAGTTACTGATGGTGAAAAATTACGTTTAAAAGTTGCTACTATACTCGCTATGATTGAAGTAGCTGAAGAAAAAGGTATCGGAAGACATCCTGGCTTACTTATGATTGATTCCCCTGGTGCACAAGAAGTTTCATCATCGGACTTAGAACAATTGATTGCAGGACTTCAATTGGTTGCAAATAAATCTCCTCACTTTCAAATATTTATTGCTGGAATAACATCAAAAGCAATAACAGATCATGTAGAAAAATCCAATAGATATGAGGCCACTGTAAATGAGTATCTTTGGTAATGAAAATGCACCCTATCGAAGCTACGCTTTATAAAAAAGCAACACAGAACGGAGATTGGCACTTGGATGAATTGGGCGGAATTAATGCCATATCTTCTCAAGTTAAATTGTTAGGCAATTCTCCTATGATGCCATTATTACTGAATCCACTTATTCACGCATGGAATAATTCTCAATCCGATCAAAAAGAACTATTTAAAACTACTTTTTTTCAATTATTAGAAATAGCACAAACTGATTTTATTCTAATTGAAACAATAGATATTCTCACATATCATAACCCTTTACCTGATGATTCTGATGAGTTATTTTTCATGGCTCTTCTTAAAAAAGCGTCACAACTTTCACTATCAGGATTCTCTCGCAGTATTGCACTTGATGGTGCTTTTCGCTGGGCGAATAAAAATAGGCGTTGGCAATTTCGTTTGCTAGATTTATTTTTGGGATTAATGCCCGATGACAATAAAGATTTTTTACGTCATTCTGCAAAAATCATAGGTATCGCATATACTCATTGGAAAGAAGAAGCACTTATTGATAAACTAAATAAATTAACTTTGGTAGATTATGCTCGTCCAGAAGCCACCTTTGAATTAGGCATGGTCTACTTATCAAAAGCCATAAGTGAGAATAATAAAAACACCTCCATTCATTTTTTTGAAGAATCAAAGAAATGGTTTGAAGAATCAATATTTTTTTCAGAAGAAAACCCTGAAGCAAGTTTATATTATAGCTCAATTAATTTGTTATTAGAATTCAATAAAAACTCAGCTAAAGAAATCCTAGCAGAACAGTGTTCAAATATTAAAGTAAATATTTTTGAATTATATGAAAAATTTAACCAATCAAGCCCTACATGGCTTGGCTCTAGATATCTAGAAGTTATTTGCTGGGGGAATTTTTCAAATTCAATCAATAATTTACTATATCAACTTGATAATCCTGGGTGGTGGGAGCCAACAGTTATCATAGAGAAAGAATTGCTATCTGTATATCATGCAAGTCGAACATTATTAAATAGAAATCAATCCGGAGCTATAGAATCATTAATTTCACCACGTATTACAAACAAAATTAAAGAAAATAGCTATCAAATATATTTAATTAAAACATGGCTTGAAAAAAACAAAAATCATGAATTAGCTAATGAAGCTGAATTTTTAATCTCTCAAGTGGAAAATTTAGACTCCCCCCCTTTAATTGAAGCTGAAAGTAATAATGCCTCACTTTCAGCTACTATTAATGAGGCATTATTAAAAAATGAACCGAAAAAAGTTCTTCACTCAATCATAGAAAATGCTTTCAACCTTAGCATCAGTAATCTAACAGCCTGTGAAATTAACATTTTAGAACAATGTAAGGAAAAAGCCTTAGGTCATATTGACTATAAAAATAATACTAAAGCACAACAATTGTTTGATGCTGTTTTATTTTGGCTTACACGATTTGTCGCTAATCGTTTAGAATTAAGCCGTGCACATGACCCTTCAAGCTATTATCTATTTGAACAAAAAGATGGTTCGCTTCCTCACGAAAGTGAATTGCAACTAGATTTCTATAGATGGCTCACAACAAATGCCATTGGAGTAGATCTTGAGCCCCCAAATGTTGGAGGTGGGCGAGCTGACATTCGATTAAACTCGGGGCCAGAAAGCTTAATTATTGAAGTAAAACGTGAGGATAGTAATTGTTCTTTTGATTCTCTTTACCAAAATTACTCTGCTCAAACAACAGATTATCAAAATACTGGCATTAGACTGGGAGTTTTGCTCGTATTAGATTTGACAATTTCAAATCGTGAAGGCACACCTCATATGTCTACTCTATTTGAAATAAGAGAAGTTAATCGTTCAGGAGAGTCAATCCCCCGTTTAATATTAATAGTTAAGGTTCCAGGACGGCGTAAATTACCCAGTGAGTTAACTAAACTAGCAAAAAAAATAAAAATCATTAGTTCAATATATTCTAAGCTAAATGCAATTACATATATATCCATTTACAATATTATTCACATAAATTAATTTTTATGTGAATTTTTAATTTGTATTCAATTATTACTATAAAATCAGAAGTTTTATGTATCTGTGCTTGCAAAGGTAATGCCTATCATAATAACAGGCATTACCTATTCTACTAAAAACTCACACTCACCACATTCCCTACACCACACTCCAACTCATCAATATAGTCCGCATACCACTGGATCATCTCTCTTCTGTTTTCAAGGTACTGAGCATGGTTATACGTACCACGGATGGTATTCTTATCAACGTGAGCAAGTTGAAGCTCAATCCATGCCGTATTGAATCCCTTCTCATGCAAGATAGTGCTCATTGTGTGCCTAAAACCATGTCCAGTTGCTTTTCCATGATAACCTATACGTTTAAGGACCTGATTAACACTCGCTTCGCTCATTGGCTTGGTAATGTCATTTCTACCGGGGAATACTAGTTTATAACGTCCGGTAATAGCTTGAACTTCACGTAATGCCGTGATGACTTGAGTCGATAATGGAACAAGATGTGGGCGTCGCATTTTCATTCTTTCTTTGGGGATCTCCCAAATACAGCGTTCGAAATCAAACTCCCCCCATTCTGCTAAACGCAGCTCAATAGTTCTCACGCCTGTTAACATCAGGATTTTAGTTGCTAACCGAGTAATTGGGCTACCTGAATAATGATTTAATGCATTAAGAAACTCAGGTAATTCATTAGCAAGTAAATGAGGGTAATGCTGTGCTTTAGGAGGTGTTAATGCGCTAGCAAGTTCAGAGGCAGGGTTGTATTCCGCTTTGCCCGTTACAATCGCATATCTGAAGACTTGGTTACATGCTTGACGGATCTTACGTAACTTGTCCAGCACTCCCCTTTTTTCTAGTTTACGCAACGTACTGAGTACTTCTAGTGGCTTAATTTCAGCAATTGGCCTTTTACCTAGATCAGGAAAAATGTCATTTTCAAATGACTCCATCAGATCTTCTGCATAACCTTTAGACCAGTTTGGTTTTTTATACTCGTGCCATTCAAGGGTTACAGCTTGAAATGTATTATTAACCGCTGATTTACGTTCTATCTTCTCAAGCTTTTTCTGTTCTGAAGGGTCAATATTGTTAGCTATTTGACGTTTTGCTTCATCTCTACGCTATCTTGCATCCGCTAAAGAAATTTCAGGGTAGACGCCAAGTGCTAATGTTTTTTGTTTTCCGTCGAATCGATATTGTAACCGCCAGTATTTAGAACCATTAGAATGCACGTAAAGGTGCATCCCTTCACCGTCAGTGAGTTTGTATCCTTTGTCGGCAGGCTTTGCCGTTCTTACCTTCACATCTGTTAGTGCCATATAGGAACTCCCATGAGTTTGTGTTGGTATAAAAATTCATTGAACCTGTATGTACCAACGCATATACCAACAAATATTACTTGATGTAGGTTGATATAGGTAGACGTCAGTTGAACGAAGAAAGGTTAAAATCAGCTAATTCACTGAATTTTAGGCATAAAAAAAGACATCGGTTGATGTCCATTGACTTCGAAATGGTACGCCCTACAGGGTTCGAACCTGTGACCTACGGCTTAGAAGAGCGTAGAATTAATACTTTATAATCAGTTAATTACAGTCTCCTTCAGTGCTCACAAGCTACAAAGAAGACAAAGTAATGCAAAGTTGTACAAAGTCGTTCAGCCTCATTCAAACTTAAACGTCCCAACCCCGTCCCAATATCCCACCCTCCCCTCCTGAAAATACTCCCGCACAACACTAGATTACAAATCAAAGAGCGATAAAATCGACAGCGATAAATACACGACAAAGCTGCCTGCTGAGACAGCCGATAGATTCAGCTTTGTATATTTGAGTGGATTTATATCTCTTTCGTCACATTGCGTGTCACAACTGTGACACACACGCTCACTCAAGTAACAAAAAAAGAGGCCTCAGCCTCTTCTACGTGAACAATAGTCATATTAGTTTAATAGCGGTATCATGAGGTAAGACATGACACCAAAAAAAGTACAAACAAGTGCAGTGCAAACAATGGTTCCCAGCATTCCCATAGGTTTTACGTTATCTTTAACTTGATATGATTTTATGGCGCTTGGCGCACTTATTGTAATCTCGCTTTTTATTTCCAACCATACAGATGCAGGAGCCTTCTTAAAGAATTTTTCTCATTCATCAATGTAGCGATTTACCGTTTCGTCAAAAAAGCCGGGTCCGTATTCTGACTCACTTTTGATTCTGTTATTAAGCTCATCAATCAATGGGGCTATTGATAGCATCACGCTACCGTTTTCAATTCTATAGTAGTCAGTATCTTTCCCTGAGATATTTTTCTGAAACATTTTAAACCCTACTTATTTTGAAACTATTAGCTTAATTATAAGGATAAAAGAAAAAATATCCAACAGTAGCAGGGTAAATCTAATTTTTAGTGAAACTGTAGATGTTACGCTTTGCCTGTGGCTATCTGCGTTTACTTGTTGCCTTTTAGCTTTTATAATCGACCGTTGAAAATGAAATAATAACAGCAGGATGCCATGAAACTTATCTTATCACTCAGTTTTTTTAATAAGTTTAGTTAGTCATACCACATACGTATACATACCAGCTTTGATTTTGTTGTCAGTTTATGTGCTGCTAAGTAAGAGTTTACTGCCAATAACAAAACTTGATTTGTTTTCATTTCTCGCTTTTTCATTGCTAGTTATCGCCTCTGCATTGCACTTTAAAACTCTAGCAAGTAATGTGTCAGAACCTTCCGAGCAATCATTTTTTAATAATTTAATCTTTGCTTTTATTTTATTTTTTATAGTTATGTTCCTCAGTAAAATTTTCAAAAAACAACAAAATAGTGAAAATATAAAATATGCAATAAAAGCAGTGATTATTATCCATGTTGCCATATTTTTTACTCAGTTTTTAGTTGTTTATACATCCGGTCACTATATAGACTTAGTCAGTCCTATCACAGGTGAAGAGTCAAGATACCATAACTATATACTTTCTGGCTCTATGTCAGATTTATTGCTATACAGGGTCACTGGGCTGTACATTGAGCCATCAACTTATGCCTCGGCCATGACTTGTATGATTATGGCTGCCGTTGCTATGGGTATAAACAGAAAATTGGTATATTTAGCTACATCTACATTGTTACTAAATTTCTCAACTATTGGAATAATTCTATTTGTATTAGTAATATTTTCTATCCTCATAAAAAAAATAAATATAAAATTTTTAATTGCATCATTGATATTTGCTATTTTCATATTCGTAATAAATTATGATTTCATTGTTAAATTTATTGATGATTTCATGTTTAAGCTTAGTGTAACGTCAGGATCAAGGTTTGCACTGATGGAATATATTTACTTAGATAATGGGCTTCCTCGCATCTTTGGCTCAGGTTTCTTTAATCTACCTAGAGACCTTCTAGAAAAAATATCAATGGGAAATTATAGTGTTGCGGCTATAAATGATGCAGGTCTATTTAGCTTTTTGGTGCTAAGATTTGGCCTTTTGATTACTATACCTGTGATTTTTGTGATGTTTAAAATGAAAAACGCCGTGTTAAAATCGCTACTTATTTGTGTACTCGTGAGTAAAATGTCTTTTCTTTTTCCTATAATATACCTCCCTATCATTGCGGCATGGAAAAATAATAAAAAATTAAGTAATAATTAAAATCCAAATGGCTATCTAAACTCTAGATAGCCACGCTTGGGTTAGCTCATGCTATATATTGGAAATCCATCTATATGATATTGGTATATGAATATATCAGCAGCCGCGCCTGTGCTGGAACTGGGTAGTGAATTACTCTGTTGCTTCAACTGAGTTACTCCTTTAGGCGAATCAATAGATTTAATAACTGGAGTTCCTGCTATAAATGATGTGCCGAAGTTAACATCTACATTGCCGCTTGATGTTATGAATCGAATAATAATAGCGTCTGAATGACTGAATGTGACTCTAGGATTAAGCATAACTTTGATACTAGCTTTGTTACTCCCACAATAAAATGCGGAGCTATTTAGCGCAGTGAAGCTAGTCATGCTTATGTTAGTAAATGCCCCCAGTGAATCCATTAAAATGTTTCTGACGAACATTAAATCACTGACCGTTATGAGGTTAGCATCTTGCGGATTGGTTAAAATAACTTTACCCGAACCAAGGAATACACCGTTAGAAAAATCATGAGTATATAAGCTTCCTATGGTACAAACTGAGTTCGCATCTAAAAATAATTTTTGCTGTGATGTTAGGTTTAAAGAGCTGATTTGTAGCGGAGCAAAGTCAGCATTAATAACATACACCCCTATTTTATCTGTCGCTTTCTTCCCTCTTCCATTAGCTTCCGTATAAATATTAGGAATTACACTAACGATGCCTTTTCTAATGACACATCCAACACCATACGAATTTTCTGCTCCAATATAATCAAATGCACATGACGTAGCTTTCCAGATTGTTATTCCTGCCCCCGCATACGGAGCATTAACCGGATCATAAGTATCATCTTTGCCTGAGTAGTTACTTCTTAAGTTCAAGAATGAACAAGCATTAACTTCATCCAAACCCACTTCATTAAACAGCTTTCTACCAATCACAACACCGCACCCCAAGGCGTCACGTGAGACATGATTGTCCATGCTTACATACCAAGAACTGATGATATTTGTATTTGCAATTTTACAGTTTTGCGTTGTTACATTTGTAAACTTGGATTCATTGGTCGTATTACGAATATACAGGCCAACGTCAAAAACGCCATTTCCATTAATTGTCGCATCAGTGAAACCAGTGTGAGACAGATATGCTGGATTTTCAGTTGTAGTTATTGGTAACTTACTGGACCTAACTACTGCCTTACCTGTTCCTATTGCAGATGATGAGCCAAAAATACGGGTCACTCTCTCGCCCTCACCAACGAACCTAACAAAGTCTATGAGAGCCAACTCATCTTCTAGATAATAATCCCCAGCAGGAACGAAAATACAGCCGCCGCCGCGCTTCTGTTTGCTATTCTGAGCTAAATTAAAAGAATCGATCAATCGCAATTCTTGAGTGATGTAATTCTTAATGTTGTCTACATGGTAGCCGGATAACGAACCAACACATACCCATTGACCATTAGGAGTTGAATTAGGATAAACAACAAAAGGGAAGGCATCACTACCAACATATTGATAATAAAACCCGTCACTATGCCCTAAAACATTTTCATTGCTATCTATAGTTGCACCTGTGGTGAACGATGCCCCTTGAATCTTTAGTAAATACGCTTGAGAATAGTTCTCCTGCACCCACGGGCGAACAGTCGCATCCCCAACGCTAACCCACGCACCTTTTCCTATGCCGCCTGTTGACTGCGGCGTTGAGCCTTCTGGCACTTGCTTTGGCAATTCACCATCCCAACGGTAATGCTCTCCCGTTGTTTTATCATAAATAACATCACTGACGACTGTTAAGGTTGCCCCCTCATCAAATGACCCTTTTACGTTGTAATTTATCGAGATATTGTCTGTCATGGCTAATTTCCTTGTGGGTAAATAAATACTTAACTGTATTTATATACAGTACATTAATGTAATTTAACCCTACTGTCCACAAGGATAATGACATCTTTCTTTGAAAAGATAATGCGTTTAGCCCCTCTTTGATATGCCGAAGAAGGGGCTAATAATGCTAATCTTCAAGTAAGTTTTCTTGCGATAATCGCTCAGCCTCTTCTTTTGCATGTGCTTCAGCTTCAGCTTGCTTTTGATTGTAGATAGAGTTACTAGGCATGTTTACACGTACGTCAATCCAGTGACCATTCGGGATATCAACCGGCTCACCGTTTTCTAACTCTACTTGCTCATCATTCACTACCTTAGTAAATTCTGGGTACGTTTTTAAATGAGCGTATTGAACGTTTTGCGGTAAATCGAAGTGCTTGCGATAGGATGTATAGATAACAATGTCACCGTGTTCGTTTTGCGTCACTAATTCGCCGTTGAATGGATGCCGCTCACCCGCAACCAGTACATCATAATCGGCATAGACGAGCGGTAACTGATTAATGCCAGACGGAATTGTGATACCGCCGTTAATGCCGCCCCAGCTTGCATCCGAGTGCATGCCCAGTACGTTTTTGAGCTGATAGATGCCTGTGTGTAGTTTTTTGAGTTCGACGCCCTCTGACTCTTCATTTGATTCGATGTGGTCAGCAAAGACTTTAACAATTGGTGATGCGGCTTTTAAGTTGCCGTTTGAGTCCTTAGTCGTATTCGCTGTCGAGTAAATTTCTTTCCATTTTGTCGTCAGATCCACACCTTCAATGTCGGAAAACCTATAATGCAATCTCTCAGGAGATCGTGACATAAAAATTTGAGCTCGACGGCTTGCAGTATAACTAATCTGAATACCACCACCCGCCCCCGGGTACCCCTGACTTGCTGCTACTGGTGTACTACCGTACTGAATAAAGCGGCTTTCGTTTCGATCTCCCGCCCCCTTTTCTTCGTAAGAGGCTACGCCGATACCGCTTTCACCGACTAACATCGCTATACCCGACTTTTTCGGTATACCCACAATTGAGACGTTTTTACCTGCAGCATCTCTATAAACAATATTTAGCGCTGTTGTTGCTGAATCAACTAACGTTTCTAACTTCACGCGCTCATCAGACCCTTTTGTTAGTGTGAGTCCTGCGTAATCATCTACCGCCTTTATTGTTAACGCTCCTTTTGCTTCAGGTTTATTTGTGTCCAACTTTCCATCTAACAGCTTATCTTGCTCTTTCGCTGTGCGTAGTTGCTGAGTAGTTCCATCCGGTAATGTAACCGTAATTGTGCCCGTTTCTGTTGCCCAGCGATTCAGTATGTCGCTGAACTGCACGTTAGCATTATTCATTGCGACGATTTTATTTGCGGCGTCTGATACGGAATGGACCATGGTTGTTAAGATGTTATATGTCGCATCTTTAACAGCAGCAGGAACTGGAAAGCTTAATGTCATTTCAGTATTGCTTTGAATTGATGCAATACTGTTAATGTAAATAGTTGCGCCGTTCTGAATTAAAATAACCTGCTCGGGTGAGACGAGTGAATTGTTATCTTTCCACTTTGTGTTAGTACCAATGACTTTTGTGTTGTTTGCTGTTGTTGTGATTTTACCCGTGCTATACATAGTATTTCCTTAAAATTTGGACGTAAAAAAACCGCAATTAAGCGGCGTCTTGTGTATGACTCTTGAATTATTTAAATGAGGATGAATTATGCTTACATGCGATTATCATTGCGGGATGAATTTTTGTGTCACATCCTCCACTATGATATGTAATATACTTAATTGTAATCTTCACATCTTTCTTGCTGGCTGGAATTGTCACATATAATGAACATATTAAACTCCAATCCTTGCCCCCTTTTACTGTCGTCGTTTGCGGTGTGTATGTAACACCATCAATAATGACGCTAACATACGCATTTGCTATTGCATCTGTATATGAGCCCGTAGACTCAAACTGCATGGTTGGCATTAATAAATCAACATCATAAGGCATGCCACCTACGTAAATAACCGAGGTTTCAATAGCTTGGTCATATGTATTTCCGTGGGTTTCTCTTTTTGTGACTTGCTTGTATACCGTCGCTGTTGCATTATCACCGATGAGCTTATGAACATAGACAGTGCCATTAAATTCCCCATCCTTAGCGTAGATAGTTCCCGTAATTTCAGCGTCATTTGCGATTAACTTTCCTTTTTCAAAATCCAACATAAGACCCTTTTTGGCAGCAGGCTCCCAGTTTTTAGATTTAATCGTCGAGCCAATTAATAGCTTTTCAATCGTCGCTTGATTAATGAATGCGTCATTGATAAATACTTGTCCGTTTTCGACAAAGAAAACAGGTTCTAACTTGCCACTTTTGGGATTGAAAATACCGAAGGTATCCGCACTAAAACCAATCTGTGTAACGACTTTGCCATTTTTAACTTCAGCGCCCATCATAAATTTGGCGTCATAATATTGACCATCCCACCAAATGCCCGTCTTGATTGTATAAACTGCCGAACCATTTCCTTGGTGATCGAATACAGTCTGGCCACGAAGTTCTATAGCCGACTTGTTATCCCCAATTTCCGATTTAATGAGCTCATTTGTTTCCGCTTGAGCCTTTTCATTATCAGAAACTGATTTCTTAAGCGTCGTAATACTAGAATTAACATCGTTGAATTGAGTCGAAATTTGCTCAAATGTCTGAGCGTAAGCGCGATCATTATCAGCAACAGCTTTATCAATACGAATGATAGATGCTCTTGCACGTAGCAGTTGAGTACTCTGGTCAAACTGCTGAGCAGATAGCTGCATAGCCGTTTCAGCTTGAGACATCTCAGTATCACTTTGCGTACGCTGGATGCTGTTGATTGATGCTTCGTTATCATCAAAGCGTGATGCTGATTGCTGCGTAACCTCTGTTAGCGTTTTATCGAGCTCTGCAATAACGAGTTTTTGCTCGTCTATACTGCTGCTGACTTTCGATAATTCACGGACCTGCTCGTCGATACCTTCTTGTAACTTATCGTCACCAATTTTGATTTCTGCGCGGAGTTGCTCAGTTGTTTTAGCGAGTGATTTATCTTGCTCGGCTTGAGCTTCATCGAGTCTGACAATTGCACCCTCAGCATCATTAAAGCGAGCGTCAATCTGCACGCCCATTTCTGCACGCGCTTCAGTTTCTGTCGCAATGGCTTTCTCATTCTTCGTGATTTTCGCTTCGGATTTAAGCTGCTTATCACTCAGGGAAGTAAATTGTGCGGCTGTTTGCATCAGTGCTTCTGATACTGACATTTCGACGTTTGATACTGACGTTTCGATGTGAGTAATATAGCTTTGATGCTCTTCAAATTGAGCAATAGTGCTGCGCTCAAACTTAGCTTGTGCTTCTGTTAGCGTTGCCGTTGCTGTTTCAACTTCTGTGACACGCCCTGTAACACCTTCAACATCCGCTTTCACTTGATTGATTTGCTTAGCACTTGCTTCCTCATAAGTCGCTTGCGCTTCTTTGACTTCGAGGATTGATGACGTGTTTGATGCGACACTGACACTAATTTGCTCTTGCCAGCGTGCAGCGGCTTCTCTATCAGTAACCTGCACTTGCTCAAGCCTAAATATTTCAGCTTTGCGATCAGCTTTCTCTTCACTGATTTTAAAACTCAATTGAGTCGTAAAAATCGTATTCTGCAACACAGCTTCGCTGACAATCCCGACATCCGTGTTGATTTGCACGACTCTGTTATCAAGCGCAACAGTCTTATTGTTGATATCAATAATGTCGTGTTTGATTTCTAGCTGTTCGAGTGCGATATCACCGATTTGGTCTTGCATGATTTTGCCAGCTTCGGTAGTGAGGAAGTTATTCCCCAGCTCATCTATCATGTCTTTCGGTGTGCCACTTGCTTGCCCTGCAGCCTCTACAAATTGCGACTTACCGTAACTGTTAACGGTTCGAACATAAAACCAATAATCAGTGCCGGCTTTTAAATTCTCTTTTGTCCAAAATTGCCCTTGGCCTTGGCGGTTAGCTTTTGTTGTTACATCCTGATCATTCGTGCTGGTCAGCTTCTTATCGCTGAACCAAAATTCAAACGTATAGCCATGTTGCGCGGTTTCTCCGCCGTGCGGGATGCATGTTAATGAGAACATACCGCCAACCATTTCAACACTAACCGGCTGTGGCGGTGCTTGGATATCAAAATCAACAATAGCCGGTGCAGACACTGCCCCAGCGGCATTAATCGAACGAACCTCAGCACGATAAGAGCCTCGCACAAGGCCCGATAAATCAACGCGATCATGAGGGACCTGAATAGATTGAATAACCTTACCGTTTTCAATAATGTTCACGGTGCTATAGCGAACATCCGCAGCGGCTGATTGCCAACTCAAATATCCTTGAACGACATCCCCGATATTAGTGGCCACAAACGCAAGATTAAGCGGTGGCGCTACTCCGCCAGTGGGCAGTACTGTAAATGGTGGTCGAACAAAAGGTTTCCCGATAATATCTTCATAAATATAAGCTCCGTCCTCCTCGAGGAGAATATCAACTCCCTCCTGAGGGTGGAACTTCCACTCAGCAACCCGAAACTCAAGATTTTGAATGCCAATATGCGGCAGATTTAATAGAACCACATCTCCTGGTCGGTAGGCATACCCATCCATATTCATTTTTAATTGAACGCGACGACCTGCTCGTTTTTTACGTAAATAAAGATTAGCTAGCCGGCTGGCCTGATATGGGCTACTGACAAAGCGGTAATCCATGTTTTCTTTAATTTCCAAACCATCTTCATCAACCCATTCGTCAATCACTACTGGCTCGAAATCAGTCTGGATATACTGCTGCTCAGAATCAATAAATGTTCCGTAAATCGCATTGGTGGCATCACGTAACGCTAGCTCTGGTGTAATATTTACAGTATCGATAATTTGGTTAGGTTCGATACGTAAAACAGCGGGGCCGTTGTAAGCTTGCATCAAAATACCGTGTTTGCCAGCAACATAAGTTGGCTCAGCAGCAATGCATTTGTGCATATGATCTAAAATGGATGACGGTGATTCTGATAACTCATAAGCGCCATTGATGGTGTATCGAGATTCGCTAACTCCCTCAGGAGAAACCACAGGTTCATCACATAAATCAGCAGCAACTTTGAACGCTTCGAAATCAATATCTGAATCAGAAACACCTAGGTAGCTACGATAAAAATCAAGGACGATTAACGCGCCGTTATTGCTCCAAACGGTCTGGTTTTTGCGCGGATCATAAATTTGCTTGCCCCACACTTCGACTTTAACGTTCGGGACGCCGTACGGGAATTTTTCCGCATCATATTTCAACGTTAAACGTAGCCATGCCAGACCTTCACCTATCATGTCCGATTTCCATGAAGGGGCATTTTTTAGCATATACGGATCGCATTCAGTGCGTCCGTTATGAAACTCATAACTCGCCTTGTCACCAAAGGTTCCGATTAAATCATCGTTAAGCCAAATCTGGCCAATACGGTCAACTTTATGTGCTGCAAGAGCTAAAGCTAGAAATAAACGCTCATTTTCTGTTTGCTCACCTTTTTCTTCTTCTGCAAAAAACAGTAACCCTGAGCAAACTGTTTTACCCACAATGATAGTTTCAGGAGCTACCGCAGAGCGTAACATTTGCTTGCGTTCAGATTGATCGCGATATCCAGACGGTTGCTTGTCCTTGAAAAGCACGGACCCAGCAAATTGAGTTGCCATGCCCGCCGCAATCATCGCCCAACCTGCCGGCCCCCCCATCATTGCGCCAGCTATCATCAAGCCAGTCGAAACGATATTCGATACGACTTTACCCATTTATTCGACCCTCCACGCTTTTATTGGCTTATGATTAACCGGCATTGCGCCATTTTCAGTTACTGCCCACAATTTACTTCCCCATAGAACCCCCAGTGTTTTCCCGTCATCACCATCGAACATAACAATGTCACCGCGAGAAGCTTTATCTGGGGTTATCTCTACAAAGAAACCAGACAATCCATGCTCTAAATTACCAAATTCAGTTTTTAACACTCGCAGAGCACCTGATTTCGTTTTATATCTGCCGCGAACCTTCTCGGCGATATCAACGCCGCAAACAGCAATTGCACAATCAGCGGCAAACAAACAACAGTCATGCTCACCCCATGAAAAAGGGCGACTCATTGCCGCCCTTAAAGTCTCAGGTAATCGTGTAGCCCATTGAGGATGTCGCATTTACTTACCTCCAAATGTAAAAAATCCTCAGTTAAGAGGCTTTGTGTACAGATTTGTTTTAGTACTTATTTATAAATAAACGCTGGAGCATCTTTTTTGCTGCCCCAATAAATTGCACGCTCAGCCATCTGAGCAACATATCGAAATATTCGGTCTCCGTTGTGGCGCTTAGACCATGATTCGTCAGTAAATCGGTCAGGAATCCCAAGTGACCAGCGTTCAAAGCGATTTGACACCGTTAGTCCTATCGAATTATCTTCGCCTGTAGTGACGCTCATGTTAGCGATTTGACCTGCAAAGATAATATCTGCGAGCATAGGCTTGCCGTCTTCTTCATTGATAGCGACCAGCATTAGACGCACATCACGTCCTCGACTGCGCTCATTCAAGACTTCACCAACGAGTTTTGAGTCAAAACCGCTTAGCGACAAGAGCAATTGAGTTGGACTTGTTGATAGCCCCTCCTTTACGGATTCTATCGACCCAAATTGCCCAACTCCTTGATAGACTTCACCTGCAATAATCAGGTTTCCTGTTCCTGTGTGTACGCACGTTACACCAGATTTTAAATCTAGTTTTGCTGCTGCGACCAAGTAGCAACCCTCATTAATAGCGTTAACCATGCCGTCAGAAAATGGATGGTAAATCATTAGTAAAGCGCCTCCTCAAATTCAAGTGAAACATCTGATAGTAAGTAAGGATGGAATTGAAAATCACCTTGCTCATTATCAACTGGTTTGAAAATCCCATAAGGCTTGGCGACCTCTACTCTCTCATTAAGTGCTGGTGAATATCGAAGCATTGGTGAAATAGCAATGACAGCATTCCCGTTAGCATCACTTTTAATATTCTCGGTCACCATTTTGAGTTCGTTATTAACAGTAAGATAATCCCCTTTTCTCAACACATTCACGTTCGGCTTCCAGCCTTTAGTTTGCAGATAACGACCCGTTTGATTTGGTGCACCAACCAAAGGCGTTCCCATATTAGCTACACCCTTTCGCGCCCAATGAGACAGTTTCACACGCCCACTTTCACCATCAAGCGAAGCCATGAGAACTTCTAGCTCTCTGGATTCGTCATCATTTAAGTTTGTGAAAGTGAGTGAGCAATGCCATTTACTGCCGGGGAAACGTACTGTTTGAGAGCTACCAGTGAATACTGAGGTGAAGGTTTTACTGTTACTAATTAATCGCCATGACATTTCGCTAGGGTTAACACCAGAAGGCCATTCGATAACAGACATAAATTATTACCCTAATAGTTTCCTTGTTTTTCCATTAGTCGCAAAGTCACGCTGAATTTCTGCAACTGCGGCCTTCGCACCTCTATTTGCAGCGACTTTAACTACTTCCGCCAGTGCTTTTTCACCGTTACCATATACTTGAACGGTTTGATTGATTACATATGTCACGCTCTGTTCATTATTGCTTTCAGTGCTATTACTAGCATTATTTGTGGTGTTGTTTGTTTGATTAGCTGGGTGAATATTCTTCATTGCATACGCGTCAGGGGTCATGCTTCCAGACGATGTGCCGCCCGAGTTCATCATCCTATAGAGATTATCCGCCCCAATTCTATCTGTAGCCTCTTTTGTAAATACAAATTCACCGGCATGTACAATACCTCGCGGGTCGTATTTATTTCCGTTACCTGTGTAGCCGCCAGAACTAAATAACCCCAGCCCTTTGAGTCCAGCATCAAATGAGCCCTTAGGATTACCTCCACCACTTATAGGGAACAACCCTGATATCGCATTTGTAATCTGAGCTTGAATGGCAATACGGATTAAGTCCTTGATGATTGATTTAGACAGATCACCAAAGAAATCACCAATAGAGTCAAACGCATTTTTAGAATTGGTCACGATATCAGTCAGCGCATTTGCTGAACCGTCAGTCATATTGTTAAGTGAGTTGGTCACAAAGTTCTCGGCTTGCTGGCTGTAGTGCCTCGCTGTTTCTGCATAGTTGCGGAAACTTTCGCTAACGCCTAGCTTCCAATCTTGACGTAAAACATCTTGTTGATTGAAGTGGTCTTGCATCATTGCAATGCGTTTATCCAATTCCCCCTTGATAATTTGAGATTCTTTATCGTACATCTCTTGAGTGATGCCAGTTGATTTATCATTAAACTGTGCTGTTAGCGTTTCTTGCTTCTTGAGATATTCTTCTTTAAGCCGTAATTCCTCCTGTAGCCGACTGCGATATAACGTACCCATTCCTGCACCCTCACGCTCCATCGTGTAAGCTCGTTGTGCTTGTGCGGTTTCTTCCATGAGTTGCTTGTTGTAGGCTGCAATTTTGGCTTCGGCTTCTTTGTTTCTGATTAGCTGCTCAAGTTGGACATTGCGCTCCATTTCAGATTTTATTAGCGCCTGATTTGCAACTAATGATTTTTCATCAGCAGTGAGTGACTTTTTCTTCTTTAACTCTGAAATCTGGTATTCGAATTTCTCTAATGCCTCTGCCTGTGAGCCTAGTTTGTCACTGGCTACTCTTTGGCGTTCTAGAACTGCCTGCTGCTCTTTCAGTGTGGATAGCATTTTTTGGGCTGAGGATTCTGAGTGAGCCGAGGTTTTATTTAGCTCTTTTTGTTTCTCTAGATTGTCGTATTCAATGCCAGCTAACTCTCTGGCTTCTTTAATACCATCACCATTTGCACCAGACCTTTTAGCCGCCTGTTCTGCTGCTAATTGCGCTCTCGCCTTACCCGCAACTTTAGATAGCTCAACCTGCTGCTTCATTCCTTCAATAAGCTTATTCGCATCTTCACCACCGTAATTCAACAGTAATGACTGAGCGTTAAATTGCCTCATCGCATTAGTTGAAATGCCTAGTTTTTGCGCTAGAAATGATTGAGCATCAGCAAGCATTTTTACTTTAGGTTCGACAGACTCCAATGCGTTTTGCTGCTGTCGAGTGGCTTGCATTTGGTCAATAATAGTGCTTGCTAGCTGTTGGTTTACTTTACCTTCGGCTTCTTCAGCTAAAGATAGTTTGGTTACTATCGCTTGTCGCTCTGCATATGCCAGCTTTAAATCATCAGAGGCTTTTTTAGCCGCATCAATCGCCTCTTGTCTATCCCAAGATAGACCTTTACCAGAATCGACAACCTTCTGCGCCCTTGCATATGTTCCTTTTAATTTTTCAATTCCCTCATCGGCACTTGATAAATCCTCTTTAAGTTGATTGATGTTTTTGATTAATTTTACAGAGGTTGCATCAAGTTCAACCTTGTTTAATTTTTTTAGATTGCTAATTAAATCAGGAATTTCATTGGTAAAATCTCTAGTTTTCTCTCTAGCTTGCTCGGCTTGCTGCCAGTAATAATAAAGACCCGCGCCAGCCAGCATAGCAAATCCGATAGGCCCACCAACTAAAGCTAATCCGCTTTTTAGTACATTTACAGCTCCACTAAGCGCTCGGGAAGCCCCATTCAATCGAGTCTGCGCTGCTGCAAGTTCATTTGTTGCAGCCGTCTCTGCTTTGGTCAATGCCGTTAACTCTACTGAATTAGCAGACAATTGCTTTCTTAACGATGCCCTCTGTGATTCTGCTTTTGCGGCTGCCAGCTGCGCGTTAAGTGATTGCTGAGATGTCATAACAAGGGACTTCTCACTCTGTATTTGTGCAATAGTCGCCTTGGTAGTTGCTACCTTTTCCACCGCTAATTTTTTATTGTCTGTAGCCGCTCTAACAGCGCTTTTTGCTGAATCTAGCGTCTTGTTTGATAATTCACCTAAATATCGCGCAGCACCTATACCAACCACACTCGTTAATACGGTAGATACAGCTCCAAAATTATCACTCAGCCCTGCAAGCCCTGCTGACATTGAGCGTGTGATACCTAGGCTTTGGTTAAGCTCTCCGTAATAAGCTTTAGCGGAGTTAGTCACTCGAGAAAAGCCATCTGCAACAGTGTTATCCATTGAATCAGCTAGAGCATTATTAGCTTCTTTAGCAGCCATTACCGAGTCAGCGAATAACTTAAATGATACCTTACCTTCTGATGCGAGCTTCTTCACCTCCATCTCAGTAACTTTAATGCCCCCATTTTGCTTTTCTAGCTCTTTTGCAATATCGCCAAGTAAGGTAGGCGTTGCATTCATTATTGAGTTCCAGTTTTCACCAGCAACCCTACCAGCAATCTGAGCTTTATTTAATGCGTTCTGCATCGATAAGACTTCATTTACACTGGACGCATTCGCAGTCATTGCGGATGAGAGCGATTCAATATAATCAACCGTTTGAGTTGTGCTGTATCCAAGTTCTTGCATTGCGGTGGCGGAGCCAATATAGAGTAGCTGCGTGTCTGCAATATCTTTACCATTACGGTTACTAATCGCTAAAAATCGTTCTTGAATAGAGGCATAGTTCTTAATATCACCTTCGACAGATTTCAATGCATTCTTCATCCGTGCGGCAACTTGTCCCCACTCATCAACAGTTTTAACAACTAAGCCAATTGACATGGCACCGGCTGCCGATGTTGCTAATCGCTTAAATGAAATTCCTAAATCATCTGTTGAATTTGAGGCTTTCTCGCCTTGAGAAGTTAACCTTTCTAACGATGTTGCGAGAGTGTCTGCACTGCGCTTCGCCCCTGCACTATCTAAAATAATGGCTAATCTTGAAGTCTGTTCTGACATTTGTTGTTCCTTATAACGAAAAAAACCCCGCTAGTTAGCGAGGTTCATTTATTGGCTTAGCACTATAAATTATTTGATTTTAATACCAAAATAATCATCTAATTTGCTTACGTTATTACAATTTTCCTTTTCTTTCTCGGGTATTCCATCATTCTTTTCCCACAGATCGCACATCCTCGCGATTTTTCCGTACCCATACGGAACGCTTAATGCTGTTTGTAACAATTTTTCACAGCCCTCTTTATTATTGTGCGTTTTGCATATCATCTCTTTCAACTCATTCATATCATCAACACCATCTGCATTGGCAGTCATTGACAGAAATGAACCTAATACAAAAAAAGTGCTTAATAAGATTTTCTTCACGCTACCCCCTGCTAGTTTTACTCCATGGTAACTAACGCAAAGAACAAAACAAAGCAAAAGACCTCAGTTAAGAGGCGTAATGAGATTACAAGCCCATCCTTGGGCTATGTGTAGCTAGAACAGTTTAGCTAAGTTAACATCATGAACCGCTTTCCATGCTTCAGCAGGCCATGATTTTACTGAGCCGTACCTGTCGTCATGAACTTCCATTGGTGTTGCATCATTTTCTTTGCACCACTTACGCAGTGGTTGCCATTTAAACTTTTTATCGAGTTTCTTCTCTACAGATAAGACAGTGGCATGTTTTTTACTTTCGCCGATCTTTTCAGCTAGCGCATTCTTTTCACGAACAGCCTTTGATGCAGTAGCCATTGCTGTTGCTTGGCGCTTATCCCCAATCCACGCTTTGGTTTCTACTGCGCGGTCACGTTCGGCGGCAATTGCAGCCTTTTCTTTCTCGGATTGAAGCAAGTTCTCTAGCGCTTCAATATAGTTAACAGGCAAGCCAGTATTTTTACGTGATGTAAAATAGGTTTCTTCCAGTAGTTCGAAATAATCCCATGCTTGGTCTGTCTCTAGCATTTTAGCGTGGCGTGATGCTCCGCGCTCAGTCCAGAGAATAAGGTTTCTAGTGTATTTATTAACTGAACCTCTTAAAGAGGGGCAGCTCTTAAGTTGCTGTAATTCTTCACCGTCAACCCAAAAATAGTGTTTCCCTTCAATGAATCTGTCTTTATTGCGACTGAAGTTATTTGTGACCATCTTATCAGTCGCACCATAACCAATAGCCAGTGACTCAGTAGTGATCACCTTCTGTTGACGGTAGTAGACCTCCGGCACCTGAAAATTGTTCTGCGTGACAACTGAATTATAATTTGTTAATGTAATTTGACTCATGAAACTTTTCCTTCTGGTTTAGTTTGGGATTAGCCAATAGCTCGTAACTATTGGCTTTTCTGTTTTAATGACATCCGATATTTCTTTTTTTGTTACCACTAATCATCACTCCTTTGTCTTTACCTTCAAATACTACGTTTGCACCTCCTAGTCTTGAGCCAATATCAAAGCTATCTTTCAATCGGTGTAGAATTTTCTTTGTGTCCACAAACAACTCTTCAATTTGCACTGCTTGTTTAGCGCTGTTATGTAATGCATGAATACGAACCTTTGCACCAGTAACATCAAAACCATCACGCTCTAATTGCTCTATCAAATCAAGCTCTGGCGCAGGGTTTTCGTTGTCAATCAAGCTGCTAGGCGTTAACCATGCGTTATCAAACTTACGGTCATGAACATCAGCTGATTCAATTGGGTAGTGATAATTAAATACTGGTGAATGATTACCTAACTCAACCTCGCGATCTAAAATATCCAACACCCATTTACGGAACTCTTTTGCTACAGGAGTGTTAGAAAACATTGCGATCAGGTGAGCGCCGCGTAAAGAAAAAACTCTAACCATTACATCAACTTCACCAGTTTTCCTAACCAACGTCATTTTGACGGTGGTTGTCATTGACGAGGTAAACTCATCAGAATTACGAGAGTAAATCTTACTAATATTATCTGTTCGGCTATATCCAAGAGCCTGAGCTAATTGAGTTGAGGTAAACCAAGTTGCCCCATCATGGCAAATTGGCTCAAAAGTAATGTTCTGGAAAGTTAAGTCTGTTTTAGCTACAATGTTCATGTCATTTATTCCTACGCGGTTTATTTGGCAACTGGCCTCAATTGTTCGCGCAATTGGGGCTTTCTTTTTATTATGCTGCACGCTTTTCCCTCTCTTCCACATACCAAGCTATTGCCTGATTAATTATTGAGTTTTTTGAAATCCCATCCTCATTAGCTAGTTTAGATACTTGATTTTTTAGGTATTCAGTTGTTCTCAACTGCACTTTTTCACTCTTTTTATTTTTGTTTGAATCCTTCATGTTAACCTCATTAATAATACCTCAGTGACATGATGTCATTATGACTTGTGTTTACATAATGTCAATATGCCATTACTATTAAATAAGAAATTATTTTGAGGTGATGAAATGACAAAAAAGCCAGTAGCTGCTCATGATAAATTTATGCTTAGACTTCCTGATGGCATGCGTGATGCTATTTCTGATCGTGCTGATAAGTATGGAAGATCTATGAATTCTGAAATTGTTCAAATATTGAATGATAAATTAATTGGCCCTGAATCATTACAAGTTGATACAGAGTTTCATAAGTTATTTAAGGAAATAACCGAAAGCGAGGCTAGTGACGGCTTCGATGGATTTACTCTGGATGACTTTAAAGATAAAGATGAAAAGATAGACCTACTTATTGACGCTCTTATGCACAGAATAAAGAATGATAATGAAAAAATAAGAGACCTACTTATCATGAAAAGAGGGTTGTCATTAAAAAAATAACCACCCAGCCCAAGGACGGGCACTGATCAAATATCAGTATGTTTAATCAGTCGTATTCACTCTATAGTGACGCCTCAACATAACTAAAATATGGTGCAGAAATGGCTGATAAATACGATAGAGCGCTCCAAAGAGAGTTACTGCAATTCCTATATGACTTAGCACCAAACTCGCCAGAACAAGAAGAACTTAACAAATTCGCTGAGAAACTCGGATCAATGAATAACCTAGTTGCTAACCTTCAATACTTAAAAGGTCATGACCTAATTGACACCGATTTTGAATTTTATTTTGGCGGTTATGTCGAAATAAATACACACAAAACCAACATAACAAGTAAAGGAATTGATTTTTTAAGAGAGGATGGAGGTCTTAGCTCGATCCTTAACATTCAAATTATTAAAATTCACTCTGAAACCCTATCGCAACTGGAGGCATTTGTCATTGCTTCAAATATGCCCGAAGCTGAGAAGACGGGACTGATAGCAAAACTTCGAGAGCTTCCGTCAAGTGCCATAATACATTTGACGAATGAATTAACGGTGAAGGCGGTTCTAGCTCTGCCGAGCGCACTTCCACTAATTCAAAAATACTTGGCCGAGATGTTCCGGTAGATGCTTTGGTGAATCGCCCCCACCCTAATGACCTACTCAGTAATACCCAAAAGTCACTTTCTCTATTGGCACACACAAAAAAGCCATTTGGATGAACATAAGCTGAATGTATGATCATATTTTCCATCTCCTAGAATGCAAAAAACCCGCCAGTTGGCAGGGTCATAGTTGTATGTTTGTATAACTACCTAGTAAATGTAACTATACCTATTGGACTTTTTGTTGACTCGGTTGTTATCCAGAGGCTGGTGTTACCTATTGATAATTTAGCTCTTTCATTTGTTTTATCACATGTATCGCTATCTTCGCATCTTTGCTTAATTTTATTTAAAACTTCTCTGTCAAATCCATTCACTAGTAAAAACTCTGTCTCATTATTAAGCTTATCTTTAAAGTTTTTAAAACTAGGGCCATGATCTTCGATGCCAACAAAGGCCGATACAATCTCAACAAGACCATCTCTATCAAACTTTAACTCATTTGAAAAAGTCCATTCATTAAAGGGCCTTTGATTATCAAATGTGCATGTAGTTACGCCTCCTTCTTTCTCACAATCGCCATCTTTAATAAAACTCACACTATCCATGCTCTGCCCCCACTTCAAGCCGAACGGGGCATCAGGTTTGCTGTCGCAGCCTGTAATCAATGCAGCCAGTGCGATTGCTGCTAATATTCTTTTCATCCCATTACCTATCAAATTTTCTGTCATTAGTTGACTTTAAATATGCATATTCACTATATGGAAGCCCGATAATGATATTATCTTTGTCAATCGCACTTCCTAACATCGACATTCTACATAACAAGCTGACACTGCCAACCCTTTGCATACACAGCCCATCTGGACTTTCAAAGAATCGCATATCACCTTTTTTCCACATAACAATAGTGACGCCATCAGGTACTGCCCCAATAGGCTGGACAGTGAATATTGTTAATTTATTGTATGCAAAGATGGATATTCCAATTATTAAAATAATAAATATCGCTAGTATTTTCTTTATCATTTAGCAGCCTATCATTTCGCCAGAGCTAGTTATTGTGCACGTATTGCCTTCACTATCAGAAGTATGGCAACCAGAATTATCACACCAGCTTTTTATTGAGTATTCATTGCCTTCACTATCAACTGAAAAAACTTCAGATGAACCATCTGAATATTCTCTTGACCCTGAAGTTATTGAATACGAATTACCTTCAGTATCATATGACTCGATAACATCATCACCATTGGCGTTAATGCTTGATTTCGCACATGTTTGATAAGAATAATCACCAACACATTCATCAGCCATTGTTACTGTAGATAAAAATGTAACAACAATAATTAGAATTGTTTTACCTAGCCACTTCATCCCATCACCTATTTGTATTATTAATTTACCTTATGATAGCCCGAGGTGGGTGCAAAACAAAGCAAACAACAGATATAAAAAAACCTGCATAGGCAGGTTAGTTTTAATTAGGCTTTTGAATACTTGGTGGTTCAATTGCTTGCTGTGCTGGCTGTTGAACATATATCACCGTTGGCTGCAATTGCTGCACAGGATCAGTTTTAAATATACCGATAAGCGCTGGAGCTAGAGCTGCAACTGCTATTGCGATGCCAATAAGCCACTGAGTTCGAGTTGTGGATGTTTTTTGATTTTCATATCTTTCATCCAATTTCACATCAAGAACTGATAGTGTGGTTATAACCCTGCTCATTTGAGCATTTTGTTCTTCTCGCCACTTAGCCATTTCTTCGCGCATATTCGCTGCAACAACATCAACTTCGGCTTTATTTGCTTTTAACAGCGCATCAATCTCTGTCTTGGTTATGTTCTTATCACTCATAGGCTTTGACTCCGGTTGCTGCACGCTTCCTTGCACTGCGTGCCCTAACGATGCCCCATATCCTAGCGACATAACAGCACTCATCACTAGATCTTTATCCACACCAGTAAATGCATAAGCGAACGAATCACTATTGCCATCATCGACACCAATAACGCAATTTAATGCTTCTTTCTTTTTTTCCTTCATGGGAATTACTCAGCAGGATTCTTTTTGAGCTCTACGTCAATCATATCCCTCATGGTGACCAACTGACTTCTTGTTAATTTAACGGTGCAAACATGATTCACATCAACTCGCTTTTCCATTGTCATTCTACCATTAGGATCTTCTCTGAAATCATGAGCTATTATAGGAGTTGTTTCGCCCTTCATAAAAATAATGTCATAAAAATCGATATTATTACTAGCCGCTCTCACTATCCCAAACCCGTCAGCTAAATAGCTTCTGAAATCATTACTCTTAGGTAGTGCTGATTTTTCATTCTTAGACATTTTTAACGCCTTAATTTAAATTAGTATTGCCTTAATTAAAGCATCAAATTTACCATTAGCGTTACTGATCTTATTTACAGCAAAGCAAAAGACCTCAGTTAAGAGGCGTAATGAGATTACAAGCCCATCCTTGGGCTATGTGTGGGCTAGGCTGAGATTAGTACCAACTATTTACCTTACTGCTTAAAGCACTGAGATTTTGCCTTATCGTACACTTCTGCCCACTCTTTTCTATCTAAAGTCGGCGTGTTTAGTACAATCGCGGTTACCTGCCATCCTGCATAGCCATCCTCGTATGCGAGTAAACCAGTTACGTAAGGACTATCATAGGTGAATGACATTTCATCTGATGTATTGTTTTCGTTGGTTTTTTCTTTATAGCGGCTTGTGAGCTCAGCCCGTACATTTTTAAAATCCTCATCAATAGCTTTTTTATCTTTTGATGATTTGCTATAGCTAACCTCGTTCAATCCAATGAACTTATCGCCTGACCTTGGAGTAAAGAACCCTAATTCATACACCCAACTGCCTGCATATTCTTCATTAGCCTTAATTAGTTTTAACTTGCTTATTGGGCAACTAATTTCCTCGCTAACAATGATGTAATTGCCAGAAATACTTTCTTTGACTTTATCTACCGATTCTTGCCATTTAAACCCGAATGGAGCGGTATTTTTATTACTTTCAGCAACAGAATCAAAGCACATCATTATTAGCAAGCTAGCTACTACACATCCTTTCATCTCACCATCCCATTAATTAGTTTCAGTAATGGTAGCTTAGCGGGAGTGTAAATTGAAGTGAACAAAAAGGCCGCATAAGCGACCTAACCAATGTTTTTGCTATCTGTTCACTACTTATTCACATACTTCGCATACATTATAAGTAACACTGGCGTCGCAATAATATCAGCAGCAATAGTAAATGGTGTAATCATGACATTACCAGCTAATTTGCCAGCACTAAGCGATTCGTATTTCTCTGTAGTATAAAACTCAACCTTATATGGTTGGTTTAACTTAGCATTAGGTGCTGATGGAAGAGCTATTCCATTTCTATCGAATAGATAGCCACTTATCGGGATTGTTTTAACCCATGACTTATCATTATCAAATCGCCTTTCACTAAAACCAAAATCCTTAAGCTTTTCCTCTTGCTCCGGGCTTAACGTGTACTTTTTATCTATATAAACAAAGTAGTCGTCATTAAATTTTACTAATCCTTCTCTGCGCTCATCTGGCTTTATCTCTATTCTGATAACTCCCTCAGGGTTATTAAATGCTGACAATGGAATTACTTTAACCAACTCATTTAATTCTATTAATTCAGCGGAGCCATTAGTCAGTATATAAATATATTTATCACCTAAAAAACCATAGCCTGAGGTAGGAAGCTCAATATCTTTTAATTTTTGATTGGTTAGTTTATTTTTGACGCTAATATCTTTATATTCAAACGCCGATGCAATATTATCTTTTAAATCAACACTCACCCTTGTTTTGGTCTCTTTTGCAGCGTTAGAATCCCAAACCGCCGCAGTTACGCACCCAGTAGAACTTAAAATAGATATACTAAAAAAACACGCTAGTAATTTATTCATTCCATTGCCTTAATAAGTTTAGCTTAAGCTCAATGGATAATATGGTAGATGCAGAGTTCAGGCAATAAAAAACCCACCGGAGTGGGTTGTTAGCCTTTCTTTTCTTTAAAGTAATAGCCTATGATGAAGCCTAGCGATGTACCAAGGGCGCTTATAATGATTGATAAAACTTTATCTAGCTCAAGCAAAGAAACCTTACTTGCTGCCTCAGCCATTCCTTTTTCACTCAATGACTCCATCCATAAAACCGCACAATAGTTATAAAAAAGAACGAAGATACAACCACCTGCAATTGAAAGAAAAAAACCTCGGATAAAAAATGTCGTTAGTTTCCCTCTGGCTTCATTATCTGCTCTAGATATTTCTTTTTGCTGGCCTGCATCCATCTCAGCAAAGTTTGATTCCTTTACATGAATCAATCTATCAAATCCGTCCAGAGCTTTATTAACAGAATCAGTCATACACCATCTCTCAACTATTGCCGATTTTCTTCAATGCTTGTCCATAATCTTTTAGTAACGAATCAGCATATTCATTAGAGTGAACAGTTGCCTCCATAACTTTCTCAGCAAATTGATTGATTTTTTCTATAAGCGCTCGATCTTCTTCAGTACCAAGTTGTTTTAGTCTTTGTTCAATCTCTGACATTAGCCTTAACGCTGATGTAGATACATCGTATAAGTCTTTATATAAAACGTCACCTTTTGACCTGTACCGAACCAAGTCCTCAAGTATTTCTTTTTTACTAGCCATATGTACTTTCCAAAACATCCAAATTGCTATTAATGGAAAAAATATAACATGTAAAAAAAATTTACCCAGATCTTTTATCGGCAACTTTATAACACTGAGACTTGAAACAGCCATAAACCCTCCTACTTCAACTTCCCGCAACACCACTTATAGCGAACTCCGCTACCGCATGGGCACTGTTGGTTACGGGTGGGTGTGACTTTCGTTATGTTCATGTTTACCTCTAATTATTTGTATTCATAATCAATGAAGCTGATATCGCATTTCAAATCGCATATAAATTAGATTTTAATTAGATTGTCATTGACAACATTAGATTTTAATCGTATTATTATCACATCAAGCAATAACGCTCTTTAACAATATGAGGAAAAATGGCACTAGTTGAGTGGTCTGAAAAAGCAAAGCATCAGATGTTTTCAATTGACACTCGTTACAGAAAAGCAATCTACAGTAAGGTCGAACAATTAGAGCAGTTCCCAAATGTCAGGCTTGATATAAAAAAACTTCAAGCTGTAAAAGGAAAATACAGGCTAAGAGTTGGAAATTACAGAGTAATTTTTGAAGTAACGAATGGTGAGCCAATAATCTGTGAAATACTGACAGTAGCTCGAAGAACATCAACAACGTACAAGGGGAGTTAGCTCCCCTATTTCCTCATTTTTCAGGAACTTAAACATGGCAATACAAATTATCTATAACGCAAATGGCGAGCCGGAATATGCTGTTCTGCCTTTTGCTGAATATGAAAAGCTTATCAGTGATGATGGAGAGGAGTGGGAAGAAATCCCATATACTCCAACAGGGCGCGAACATGTCACATACCCAAATGGCGTCATTAAATACATGGTTGAGCAAGATATGTCATTGCTAGCTGCATGGCGTACTTATCGTGGGCTATCACAACTAGAAGTGGCTGAAATGCTCAACACAACTCAATCTACTGTCTCTCAATGGGAAGCCTCTGACAAGCCACAAAAGCGCACCAGAGAGAAACTAGCTAGAATATATGAATGCTCACAAGAGCAACTTATCCCATGAATCACAGGGCAGGAAACTGCCCTATTTTTTATCCTTCCTTTCCTGCTCTTTCATCCAACCATCGCGGAAGTGGTCATCAAGCGCAAAGATAACCGCTTCAAACTCTCTGCGACTAACAGATGATACCCGAACAGATAGATACTGGTCGATATCACCAATGGATATTGGGAGCGGACAAGCAGTCATTCCGGTATACCTGCGACCGCGAGATATAACCCCGTATGCGAGCAGCAGCTCATTAGTGATGGCGTCAAATTTTGGGGTTGGGATGTCTGGGAGCCCAAGCTTTTTGCGCTTCCATTTGGCCTTTTCTCCCAGCTCGCCGCCGAATTCAGCCAGCCACTTTTGAGCTTCTAGGGCTTTTTTACTGATTCATCGACTTGCTCAGCTTCTTCCTTGCCAACTAAAATAGCTGCATTGATAATCTTCCAGTAAAGTTCAGGCTGCTGCTTTAACAGCGATATCCCGTGGTCTGGTGAGTATTTGATAGCAACCTCTTTCCCGTCTACGTTAAGCTCGCCAACACCCTGCCAGTCTTTGATTAAATGGTATGCAACAGCATTCATTAGTAATTCATCTGGCGTTTGATTGATGTCTATAGCTGAAATATCAAAGTCATTCGTGCCAACGCTTTGCTTAGCGTCGATACGGTCAAAATGTCGGTAAATAGTCGCGCTAGTCGCTCTATACTGCTCATTCTCAATCGAGCCGATAAGTAATTTCAGCCCCTTAATTGGCTCAATCCATTGTGTAGCGTCGATAGTTACTGCATTTTTTAAGATAATCATTTCTTTCCCTTAGATGTAAAAAAGCCCGAATTAACGGGCTTCAAGAGTTGTTACTTACCGTCTGGCTTAACCGAAGGAATACGTGTAATCGTTGGCGGCACATCGGCTGCTGTGATATTGAGCTGCACCTGAATGATATCAGTGTTGCCACCATCCGGCCAATCACCATCGACTTGTACTGCAGGGAATGAAAATGTGTAGCCTCCCTCAGCATTTTGAAGCGTGAACTCAAATGGAATAGTTTCACCTGTCAGTGTTTTCTTCCAGATTTCCCACGCCGCTTTAGACCAGGAGAGTGTAATACTTCCTGAGGGCGTAAAGGTTGTCGGAATGTTCGCCCCTGCAAATGGCGAGCCGGTACCTAGACAACGCTGCGTTTGCATGTTGTTATCAAAGCTAATGCTAGCTGAGTCTACACAGAACCCATTACCAGCTTGCACGCCGTTGAGCTTAAGATTAGTAACCTCCTTGAACCCGTAGCGCAGCTTGCCCGCGTTATCGACAGGGTCAGTGTGGTACTTGGTGCCATCACCTTTTGACTCAAAGCCTAATCCAGCAAATGTCGCTGTTACTGTCGCATCACCATCCGCAGGGATTTCAATTTGCATTGACCCAACTTGACAGCCTCGTGCAATTGAAGCCACGCCGATGTCAGATGCGAACGTTGCGAGTGAAAACGTGATCCGGTTGTCACCCATTGTTAATTTGTTAGTGACCCACTCTGCACCAAAGCACGAGGCTAAGAATGCGTCATGCTGACCGTAACGAAATTTAGCGCCAATATCACCACCCACATCAACAGTGGTCAGTGACTTACCTTGCGCCATTCGTGAGCCGCCGATTTCGTCATTATCTGCTGTGCCCTGCGTAGGTTTTACGCCATAACTTGTACGTGTTAATAAATCCCAGACGCCACTTGTTGGAGTGACTCCGGTTGCTGTTTCACGGATAAAAGCCGTGATTATCTTGGCTCCAGAACTCACGGAGGCCTCCTTATAGTGCTCGATATGGAATGTGTAAATTCATTTGATAAAAGCCGTTAACCTCACCACCATCAACCAAGTCGACCGCGAAATAATCCAGTGACCCATCGGTTTTAAACTCAAAAAGCTCTCGCAATTTATCCGCCGTTTCATAGATTACCTTGGTGCCTTTACCTAAAGCTGAATGCAGTCTAATCACAACAAGACCGCCGCGCTGAACAACAGCACCATTGCCAATTTCCACAGCTCCGCCCATGCTGGAGGTTGCTGTTAATTCAGCCCAGATACTTTTGTTTTTGGTGTCAAACGTCTTATCGTTTGGATAACGAATATCAGATTTAGGAATGGCGGTTTGCGTGGTTACTCTGGTGATGACGGCATTTCTAATTTCCGTCAGTGTCATCGTCTACTTTGAATTACCTCATGAAATGATGGTGCATACACACCGTCGGTGGCTTGCTTTGAGTGACCATTTTCAAGCGCTATGCCATATGGCAGGTTATTTTGAATGTAGAGAATAGTGAATGGCTTAGATTTAGCGATTGCCGCTACGCCGATCCTTAACGTCTCATTCCCTACTTTGTCTTTGATATTTTCGTCATACTGATTATCAGCTGAACCTTCACTAACTCTGTGATTACCTCGAAACGTCCCCTTATCAAGTGGCGATTTAAGAATGACAGCTTGTAGCATTGCCCCCGCTGTTCGCTTCATTTCAGTGCCGACATCATCAGAAACGATATGAGCAAAGTTACTAGGCGGGATGCTCCATCCTTTAGCCATTAAACCATCCTTAGTTGAATGTCATAATGAGCGCCAACAGGGTCAATTTGAACAGAGATAATCTTGTAATTAACATCATCAATACTGATTTTATGGTCAACTGCCGGCTTATCAGTCACTTCATTAGCCAAAGCAATTAGCAATGTGTCACTATTTAAGATATTAATCCCATCAATGCGATTTAGGCTGTAATTATCGAGAATGCCACGGCCTGTATATTCGACAGTGATATCATTACCCGTTTCAGTAACCGGATCCCAATCATCACCTTCAATAACATATGAACCAGTAAATGCTTTTACCGCATCAGCTAAATCGCTATCAAATGCCTCTGCTAGTTCTTTCTGTATTTCTGACCTCACATTACACCTTCTTCAAAAAAACAACGCTAGGGCGCTTTGAGTACGGTTTTATTAAGTCTTGGATGTATTGCTCTGCCGCATTCAGTTCATAGCTGCCATCTTGATAAGTTTTACTCACCTCGACTGAGCCACCCTTGACCGTTTTAGCCTTAAGATCCTGAGATTGGCCTTGGTACAACTGCTTATTGATGATCCCTTTGATAATCTCGTATGAAGCCAGCTTTAATGCCACTGGCACATCATCTGTGTCATTATACGGCTTAACGTTTCTTGCAATTAAATACGCTTCACTTTGAGCCAATAGCCGAGCCTTATCACTTTCCGTTTGGCTAGTCCAAGTGTCGCCTAATGCCTGTTCTGCTTCTTGTTCGGTAATAAAGCTCATGATGATTACTCCTGAAGAAGCGCGAGTAAATCAGCTTTCTTTGCTTTTGGGTTAAACTCAATGCCTTTCTCTGTGAGAATGACTTTTAGTTCCTCAGTGGTCTTGATTGATAAGTCATCTTGCCCTGTAAATGAAACCTTAATGCCAACATCTGCATAGGCTTGCTCTACGCCCTCAAAATCACCATCAACGACCACTTCCGCTGCATCATGAATTACCCCTAAAAATTGACTGCGATAACAGACTCCACGCTCACGTCCAACATCTTTTGTATAGATAACTTTCATATAAGCCTCATAAAAAATAAGCAGAGCCGAAGCCCTGCCAGAGATAAAAATTATGGTGTCTCAGTGCCGCTAATAACGGCAGCGAAAGGAACCTGCTTGCGGTCAAACTCACGCGCCCAGTTTTCAGCCTTTGCATACTCAGCGAAATTAGGCGAAGCGTTCGCGCTCATGCCGCCCTTCCATGAGAATCCAGCAGGATGAATAATGTAAGTTTTACGTTCCCATAGCACTTCAGCACCACCACCATTACCGCCGCTTGCGTTACGCTCTAACTCAACAGGTACTGCCGGATTGCCTTCGCCATAACCAAATGCGCCTGCACCGAAAATCAGGGATAGGTACTGCCCTTTCCCGTAGGTTAGCCCATCATCCATGAAGATTGGACGACCTAGATATGTTGGTAAAATGATTCGCCCATCTGAATCTTTCAGGTACTCAATGAGGTCTTTTTTTACCATTTCATTCATTACGGTGGAGTGAACACCCATTGCCGTAAACTGATCTGCCGTGTCGCCCGCTGTGTATGCTGCATCTTGGAATGCTGAAGCTGAAATTGTCGCACCTGCATCAATGACCATATCACCGCTGTTATTGGCGATATTGGATGCAATAACACCACGCGCCGCACTCAGCAAATAGCGCTGCCATTGGCGCTCCCAATACGTACCGAAGCGATTGCGAATGTGTTGCATCGGCTCACTGTTAGCCAGCTCTGATGTTAAATCTGCAACGCCATAGCCTTTGTTGAGATACAGCGTACGGGCTTGCATAGTGCCCTGCTCAGCCTTACCCACCTTGCCTTTAGTGTCTGGGTTGTCAGTGGAGATGTTAGGTGCTTCATCAGCATCCAAATCCTGCCAATAGTTAATCGTAGATGAACCCTGTCCATTACTTGCAACAGCATCTAATGCTGAGTTTTTCACAACGATACCCGACTGATATACCGCCGTTTTTTCGGGTGAGTTCACCGGATCAATTGACTGGTAATACTCACCAATAAAGACATCACTTAATTGAGTTGTTGCCATGTTTTACTTACCTTGTGTTCTCTGTAATTGTTTAAAAGCATCAGGGTTTGTGATTGATAAGCTAGCCCTCTCCGCCTCTGTATAATCGTTCCATTTCTTGCCAGCAATGCCTGAGCCCTGAGCGCCAGAGCCTTGAGCGATAGGCCAGAAATAAGGTTTGTTTTCTCTAATACCTTCGACCCACTCCTTAGGAGTAAGTGGAGTTTTCCCGTCTTTGCCAATAATGACCTCGCCATTTTCATCAAGCGCTACAGCATTGCCGTTGTCATCCAGAGAAAATTGAGATTGAGCCAAGAAAGCGATATCTCCAGTGGCCTCTTTTAGTACGCCATTCTCAATAGCTGCCTGAACAATCTGGCCTTTGACTACGGACTGACGAAATTTGTTAGCGTAGTTCTCGGCTTTGTCAGCTCGCTCTTTTTCAGCTGTGAGCTTGCCGTCATAGTCTGCACGTAAGCGCTCAGTGCGCTTTTGAATGACCTCATCTAGTTTGCCCTCTGCAATTAATTTAGACTCTTCATCCATATTTGCTTTTGATAACAAATCTTTTACTGCCGTCAGATCGATACCGCCAAGCTGTGACTTAAGCGCATCCAGTTCTTCTTTTACGCCTTTATTTGCCCCAAGAAGCTCTGAGTTTTTTGCTTTAAGCCCTGCAACCTGTTCATCCACTGCCGCTTTAATTGCTGCTTGAATTTCTGGGTTGCTTAAATCAATTTTTGTTTCTTCTGACATACTATTCCCCTCGGGATTTGATGCGCCTAGCGCGTTGAATTAACTCAGCCCTAAGCCGAATTTAGGTAATAAAAAAGGCCACCGAAGTGACCTTGTTGATTGAATGCTGTTATAAGCCAAGTTCCTCGAACGTCTGCTTATCCAGTAGTTTTAATTGGTTGAGTGTGTACATCTTGCCTTGTGGGTCTACGAACCTATCAATGTCATAATTGCCATTTTTGTATAGTTCATAACGATTCTTGCCCAACCATTCTTTTTGAAAGCCAGCGGATTGATTTCCGAACCACGATGAGTAATCTGTATTCGAATTAACTTGCCCGATTATGTCATCGCGATCATCTTTGGGTATTTTGCTCACTGGCCTTGTATCTGCTACAAATGGACGTCTTCCAATTAAGTTACCGTCCTTATCACAACCCACTAAGATAGTGCGACAGTTAGGGTGATATGGCGGGCGAGAGAACGAATCACTATGGTGATAGACTTCACCATCTTTCGAAGCGCACACCTTGCTTGTTCTGCCGTCTAATGTTGCAACTACCTTCAAGTAGTCATACCCGAGCTGAACAAAAGTATCTTCAACGACTTGATTACTTACATGACTTCGTATCGTTCTCACGTCACGCTCTATAGCGCTACGTGCCGAGTTCAATATTCCATCTTGATAGTTGAGTCGTTTAGAGCCTTTAATGCGCTGTACAATCTGCTGAGTTGTGTCACCGTTAGTTATTCCACTACGTATTGCATATTCAACGCGTTGCTTTGCGTCATCAGCTATCTTTGAAAATAACTCATCAACCAAAGCACCGCCGGACATGGGAATATTTTTGGCTTTAGTGTAAAGCTTTTCGCCCGTTATGACTTTTGCCAGCTTTTCGCCTGCCAACGTTGCGGTATAGCCTGTTTCATATGCGGATAATGTTGCGGCGCTAGTTGAAACGCCTTGCTGAACCTCATCTCTCAAAGAATCACGCCAGCCATTAATTAACTCACGGACACGCCTCAATTCAGGCGTAGTATATTTCCCACCACTTAGCGCGATAAGTTCCGAATGACTTAAATTATCAAGATAATCACGCAACTGGTTAAGCATGTCGCCCGATACAACATTAAACTCACGGAGGATTTCATTGATATTTTGGGATGATGCGCGGTACAAATAAGCTTGATGGCGAGTAATAGCATCTAGGAAGGCTAAATTAAGTTTCTTCTCGCTCATAGATAACCTCGGTTACAGTGCCGTCATTCTCTGCCTCAACTCGCAACAATTCATCCTTATAATCGATATCAGGCAATTTCCCAGTACCAATATATTCCCAGTAAGTTTGGAATGAGTTTTTGCCAGCAAGTGCGCCTTCATAAAGTTGCTTAGCTAGCTCTATATCATACGTCGAATTATTAAAATCAGGCTTCACAGTGAACACGTAATCATCAGAGGGAAGCTTAAGCCATTGAGCCATGTATTTGATGCCTTGCTCGATCGCCTCAGCAGCACAGGTAACAATGCTATGCAAACTTGCATGCTGATCATCTTGCCTTGCGCGCCTAGCCTCACCAGACTCTTGCGCTCTCGTGTCGATAACCTTAGCTCCAGCCTCTAACGCCGCATTCTTTTGCGCGTCCATCTCAACTTTTGTTTTATCAATGCCAGTACCCGTAATTTCCAAGTAGCCACATTGAGCATCTTTCGGCAAATCCCATGCGGCCATCACACCAGTAATGGTTATATCATCATCATCACTCAAGCCAGATACCCACGGCTGAGGGTGAGCTGTGTGATGTAAAGACTGATAGTAATCCGCACTTAACTGATATGATTTAAGCGCCGCTTTGGCCATTGTTAGCAATGGGACAGTGCCAACATCAGAGGCATTATCTGTAGTCCCGCAAAAAATAAAAGGTGTGAATGTTAATAAGTCTTCACCTAAGCTGGGCGTTCGATCTTCAATTAAATCCCCATCATAAAGACTAACAACCAACTTGCCATCAACCAGCTCTAACACTCGATGAACTGTTTTGGTGTCATGCCCAAACTTGTCTTTGCTATTGCTGAATTGCTCTTCTAACACAACAAGGTTTAGGTCTTTACGTCCACCGACGCTATTTTCTTTCCAGTTCGTGATTGATAGCGCGTCATATAATGCGAAATACGGCACTCCTTTTTGGTCGACATCAATAAGCAATCCACAGCGGCCATATTCGAGAAGATTAAGCACAACACGGATGAATAATTGCTTCAGCCCAAACCCATCACTGGTTGCATTTTCTTCGAGCCCTTGGAGCTGCTTATTGGATATGCTGACTTCCGGTGTGAGTTTAGATACTAGACCAATCATCGTTCTGAGCGAATCTTGAACCCATAGAGGATATTGCGCCCGATTAATATAACCTTCGTAAATTTTCTTGGCGCTATCACCCAGCTTTTCAGCTTCAACCATTCCAGCCGATTTAGGCAAGTAGGTTTCACCTGATTGTTTTATTTTTTCTTCGCCAGCAATAGCATCTTGCATAATTTGCCAGCTATTTTTAGCCGCGATATATTGCGGATGTTTATCTGTAACTGCCATATTTCACCTTATGCCATGCCAGCAATACGTTTGCGTTTGAATGCTCTTGATTTCTTATTTCGTCTACTAACCGCAAAGTAACGAAACCCGTCAGCATCATGTGATGTAAAGTCGTGAAGCGGTTTATCTTTCCAGCATCCAAGTTTGTCATTCCACTCTTTGCGATATCCTTCAAGGTGAGCAATACCTTCTTCACATTTATGTTCATCGAATACACAGAGCGGCAATATTTCACGTACAGCCTCAATACCTTCATCGATAGACAACTTTGGCACTACTTCGAATCGCATTGAGTAATTTTCACCGTCAATCTCATAGCCCTCTCGAGCTAGCTCTCTGCGTGATTTGGCGTCAGAGCCAAACTCGCGGTTATCAATATCATGCGGCCCATTGTGACTAGCGTAGGTGTAACCTCTGTCTTTCAGCACTTTCATGTAGTGCCGTAGACCTTCGCCGCTGTTTGAGTAGTGATCGATAACGTGGAACTCTTCGCCGACTTCACGGATGAACCAGATTGATGTAGAGTCACCCACGCCGATATCCCAGTACGTATGAACCGGTAAATGTGAATTGTCAGGAAGCGTGCCAATGCGTTTATTTTCGTACAGGAAGCGAAATTGTTTAGCGTAGTAAGCACCTTCAACAGATTGCTGAAATGCTTCAGACGGTATTGACGGGTATTCCCGCTTCATATCGTCGCCAAGTGTTTTCTCTTTAGCGTAGTACCAAGCTTTCTGACGCTCGTTTAATTGAACGCCATGCTTACTAGATATCTCATCGAAGTAATCCACTAATCGCTGTGGTAATTGCTCCACAAGGTCGATTGCATATTCGGGATTCTTCCACCACGAAAAGAAAAAGAATTTCCAGTCTAGGTTAGATAATCGCTTATCCTGGAGTTGTGATTTTTCAGCCGACTGGCAGTAATCATAGAAATAACCTGCTCGGCCTTCCGCTGTACTTTCAATCGTCGTGAAACAATCGCTTGATACTGCCTCAAACGCACCAGTGACAATCTCGCGGGCTTTATCAGGATACTTAGCGCATATCTTGCCGAACTCAGATATATGCAGGTAACGAAGTGTGCCGCCACGAAACGAGGTGCTTACATAAAGCGAGCCGCCATTGCTAAAAACTAATTCACCAACTGAATCATTCTTGGCTGGATTTGCTCGGCGAATCATTACCGGCAGGTTGTCGTATGCGTATTTAACCTTTTCCCTAAATAATCGCTTAGCATCATTTAAGGTATGGGCTATCAATGCACACTTAGCTGACTCAAATAAAGCGGCATCCAACTGAACAATGCAAACAAGTGTCGTGAAGCCAAGCTGACGAGCCTTTAGAATGATATTGCGTGTATGCATGCCGTTGAAGTATTCATACTGCTCAGGTGTCATTCTAAACTTTACTTTTTTACCTTTTTTATCAGTAATGAAATAAAGATTATTTAGACGCCAGAACCTATCTTTGAGGTTCTTTTTTAGCTCTTCAAATTGCTGATTTTTTGCAGCCATATTATGACTCCGATGATATCTCTTTCAGCAGTTCTGACATTTGCTCATCCATTGAATGTTCGATTTTCTTCGGTGGCTCCCAGCCCTGCATATCAGCTAATTGCTTAATGGCCGCTTTCGGATCATGCAGCTTTAACTTGATGCCGTCTTTACCCGCCGTGAGTTCAGATATTGCCGCTAGTGATTTAGGGTCTTGCAATGCAGAGTCTTTAAATTTCCACACAGCTTGAATGACAGGATTGCCGTCATCATCAACGCCCATCGTGTGCTCACTGAACTCTACCATTTCTGATACTGAGCTACGCCCGATTGAAGATAGCCGCTCTAGGGCTTCCTCGCGCGTCATGATAGCGGTAGAAATAGCAGTCTCAGTTATTGAATCGAGAAATGCTTTTACCCTAAGATTTCCAAAGATTTGACTTGCTGAAACTCCAGCCGCTTTTTCATTCTTAGCCTTATATCCAGCCTGTTTGTAGGCATCTATCTGATTCAGTCCTTTCAAGATGCCTAACGCGAATTGCTGTTGCTGTTTCGTCAGGGCATCAAAAAGAACCTTCTGCTCATCTGTGAGCGTTGGTTTTTTCTGTGCCATATATTCATATCCTCATAACAAATTAAAAAGCCCACCATGATGAGCTTTGTGATTGGTTATTCTGTTACTTCATCGTTGAATAACGTTTTCTTTGTTTCCTGCACTCGTTGATAGACGGAATCAACTTTGGTTAACACATCAGTGCTACCATTATCAAAGTTACCGTTGTTACCATTCCACAGTTGCACAAATAACTCATATTCAAGCTGGTCGTCATTGATGAGCTTAATTGCCTTTGCGGTAGCTGCGGTGTTGTTAATGGTTAGCTTAAGTAAGCCTAAGCGGATTTCTCTTTTGCTGTTAGTTCAGTAGTCATAAATTGCCTTTCTTTAGGTAATAAAAAACCCGCACTTGGCGGGTCATTCGTATAAAAATAAAATGTAGAGTATAGGTATCAGTGCTATTACAGTAATGATAGTAAATATTATAAATGCAAGCCTTTCTTCTGCGTCGATTTTTTTTGATACTATTTCTGGCTTTGAACTTCTTCCCATTCCAATTTGATTGTTTTTGATTGACTCTTTTTTCCCTTTGTTAGTGCCATCAAATAAAGATAAGACGATAGCTGGCAACACAAGAAACAAAATTATAATCCCAATAATGATTGAGAATGCAATTATAATTATTCCACTATATCCATCCATAAAGAGCCTAACATTAACTGACCATTTCAACCCAGTTTATCAATTTATTTTTAGTGCACAACAAAAAAGGCCGCTGAGCGACCTATTCAATGTTTGGTAAGTACATCTGAGCCTCTTTCACAACTCGCTCTCTTGCAGCTAGCAGTAATTGCTTCCTACCCCCAACGCCCCAATTGGCCATCGTTCTTGCACAGCTACTTACATTTTTGGTTTCAGTGTTGATAACGTGATCTAGTTTGTTCAGCTTAGCCATGACATCAAGGCCTTTTCTTGCTGCATCTTTGAACGTGTTATAAACAAGAATTTCAAATTCAGGCTTTAACCAAGCGGCATATCGAATAACTACTAACTCTAAAGCCCATACACCGTGATTTAGCCCACCATTGATAACTTTGACCGCAGTGCAATTTTGCATTGCGCTTAATTTATCAACAAATGCCTTTATTTGTTTGCTTCTAAGAAACTGGCTAGGCTTTTGATTTTCTCTCGCCTCGCCATTCGCCACTGCTGAAGCGTGAAGATCGCTTAGACTATAACGCCCTTCACTATCAACTCTTACTGAAACGCCATTAATACTTACTCTTGGATATTGCATAATGTCTACCTTGATTTAGTAATGAATCCTTGCCGAAATAGGAAATCAGTCCATCGAAGCGACATCAGCTATAACTGACTACCTCAAAGACTCATTACCTAAATTTTGGCTCGATGTTTTACATGTAAATGTGCTTTCGGTGCACAGGGTGAAATGCGTAGAGTTCGCAACCATCATCACGCATCACTACGTTACTTTGGTCACTTACGGCTTACCCGTCAGCCAGATGAAATCACCCCCTTATATGGCGGAATTGCATCCATTAAAAAGCCCCTAATTGGAGGCTCGTTGTTGTTCAATTTCCCGTATTACTTTCTTGTCCAAGTTGCACTTTGCTATTGAGTTCATAGCGTCAGTTAGCAATACAGGTAAGTCGCCCCACTTCATCCTTTCGGGTATGACTGGCAATTCACAATCAGCGGTTAAGTGGGGTGGTATTGGTAGTGGCTGCACGGGCACGTAAATCTCTTTCGTACTTCCGCAACTCGTTAGTAAGATCATCAGAGAAATCAGTATTAGCGCACTCATTGTCTTTGAGCACTGTTTTGATAACAGTCTTAACTTTGACATGTTCTGAGTCCTCTAATTGCTTTGCTTTGATGTTGGCTTGTGAGATTCGGTCAAATATAGAGAGCGTCCGGTAGGCATTAAAAACTATCAGGTTACTCTCTATAATCTTTTGGTCTTTCTGGTTGCTTAGTTTTTTTTCGTGAGCTAATGCAGATAAAATCCAGAGGGAGAAAAATAGAAACGCAGCAATCCAGCCAGTAATCGGGCTGGTTATCCATTTCATGCTGGAATCTCTACGTGAGGGCAATCAATGAACTTAGTTTCAATTGGTAGTGATGGATCGTTCTTCCAGTTAATACCGAAGCGCAACTTAACACCTAACTCATCAGCAGCTTGCTTAACCGCTTTCAATAATGGCTTAAACTCCTCAATCTGCCATTTAGTATTCACTGGAATGATATCTACTGCATGACCCGTTAAGTGGCGGCTATGCATTGTCTGAGATTTCTTTTCTGCAACCAGTTGCTTTTGTCGCTCTTGAGTTCGCAGACCTTCAATAACAATGAAGTCGACAGGTGTTATTTCCAGTGTGCGGCGAATTACTTTCACTAAATCAGAGTTAACACCCTTGAGGTTATTTTCGCTTCGCTGGCTGAATTTGAAGTTGCTCATTTCTCACCTTCTTGAATACCTGCATGATGTTACCTTTAGCTGCAAAAACTAGAATGCAGACAAAAGTATCACCAAATAAATTGGATAAGCTCGTGTTGAAATCATTAGGCGTTAATAGCTGATATATCTGCCATACACACAACCAGATAAGCACTAAGCCAATATATGAATCTCTTTTACGAACGTAATTACAAAGAAACACACGAATAGCCATTGAGGATAAAATGACTACATTCATGTAGTTGATAATCTCTTGATAGCTCATTTCTTGCCCCTCCACTTTTCAGTTAAGGTGCTCATCAAAACAGAGAAGTTATTTTCAATGAGTCTAGGCAGCCATCGAATAGCCTTTGTTAGAGTTTCGCTACTGGCGATAATGAGAAGTAAAGAAATGAATAATGCTGAAACCAGAATGGCTGTTAATGTTTTACCTATCTCATAGCCTGTCTCAGCGAGAATTATTCGCTCCACCGATTCAGAGATAAGAACACCCGTTAAAAACGATAAGATAAATAACAGAACCTTTTTCTTGTTGTTATCTTTAGAGGCTATGACCGCAACAGTTGCGCCTATAATCGCACCTGTAATTACTCCATAGTCAAAACTTCCTGTCATTAATCCGATTGCACCACCGCCTGCCGCGCCGACGATAGCACCAGCTGCGGTACTTGGCATATATAACACCTGTGTTTTAGTTAATAGATAGCCGCGCACAATCTCTATGCGTCAATTAAGTGTGTGTGATTAGAATTTTGTGGCGGCGTATACGAAAAAGGCCGCACTAGGCGACCTCTTGAAATTTGGCTTAATAATTTTACGCACGATAACGTTTTCAAACAGTTACGTTAAATGTGAACTATCCGGAAATTCCGGAAAATTGAACATATGAGCGTTGCTTACGGATTGGAATTTGAGCTAATGCATGGTAAAACACATAAACTTTAATTAAATGGAATTTACTATGTTTAAATCCTTATTAACTTTCGACAAGATGATAACACCCAAGGTCATCACTATTCTTTACTGGCTGAGTTTGGTTGCTATTTTGCTCACCGGAATCTCAAATATAGTTATCGGGCTCACAAATTCCAATAGCAACGCTTTTATCTATGGATTTTTCATTATTATCTTTGGTGGGTTGAGTGTTCGTATTTCCTGTGAATTGATTATGCTATCTTTTAATATTTACGGAAAACTAAAAGAGATCGCCGAGAACACAAAACCGCGGTAATGCTATAATTCACTCATTTTAACTCCCCCAAATTCGAGGGAGTTAAAATCCGTCAAACTCATCACTCCACTCGAATTCATCAAGCATATAAACCTCTATAACGCAGAAAGCCCCACCGAAGTGAGGCTCTATAAGCTGCTGACGTTGTTGTCACTCTTATCACAATATCAGCTATTTTACGTACGTAAAGTTTTTTAATGTACTTTTTCTGTGTATTTATCCATTTCCAGTGTGATATCTAGCCACATCAGCATTCCGTCTATTTGCCCCTCTGCCTTTTGTAGCTTTTTCCCAATGTGCCCATCAGAGCATTTATGCTTTTTAGCCAGTTGAATGAATGTCTTACCAAACAAATAGTAATCTAGTAGCAGGTCGTGCATTTCACTATTTTTCCTATTTAGTTGTGCTATACATTCAGAGATGATCATTGCGTCATCATCGCAGCACTGAGGCCTTGATTTCACTTTGCTTGGTATCAAGCTGCTAAATCCAGCCGCAACGGAATACCACTGAACAGACTCACTATTATCTGCTGCCCAAGCTCCCCATCGCTCTAACACTTGTTGAATATCACGCATTGTTCACCTCGTGTTTATTTGCAAGCTTTTGCGGTCAGCTTCGGGTTTAATGTATCTAGCATTTGAAATGGCACTATCTAATTCTTTGGCGAGACTTGAAGTGCCTTTCCTCAATCTAGTGATCATCTTACCGACCTCCTTTCGCTGAAGTTCTTGTAAGCCTTTACTGCCTTTCTTACCCCGCTTCTTGATATGTCGAATTTCTCAGCAACGCTGCCCTGCTTTAGCCCTAGAGCCAATAACCCTACGATTAGAGGGATATCGGATGGTTCCAAAACATTCACTCTCCGATTGTGTACGCCGTGGCTCTCTGGCCTTAAATCATCACGTGTAGTCCAAGCTGGCCTTTTACCTCTGTTTTTTCCGCATTTGCCTACAGTGAAATAACTTATTCGTTGATTTACCGCGTAGTGCCTTTTACCATCCTGCTTTCTTTTCTTTCTGGCCTCTTCAATTGCTGCATCTATGTCAGTGAACATCTTTCAGCTCCTTCAATTTCTTCCGGTAGTGATCACGTATCCGCTCGTAATCTTCACTCTTCCACTTGGGTAGTTCATGAAATCCCATCAAAATATCGAATCGATCCTGTCCGATTTTTGCTATCAGATTAGGTGTGTATTTTTCGATATTGCCGGAAAGGTGGTTATTGCATGGGGCGCATTGTTTATGAGTGTTGTCCTCATTAAATCTAAGTTCTGGATTGGCTCCCGTTGTTCGATAATGTCCAGCGTGATATTGACCATCGTGAAATCGCTCACAGGAGATGCAAGGTTCGTTTCGGTCTCTATATCGGATGTATGCGTTAAATGCGTTTTGGGCTTGCTGGGTGAAATATTTGAGGGGTTTTACTGCTAACTTTCTAACTTTGAGTTTATCGCGGGCTTTTGCTTCTTTTTGCTTCTGCTCTTTCTTGAATTTTGCTGCTTTTTTCTGATTGTCCTTTTGTCGTCGTTGTATTGCTAATTCTGCTCCATGCTCAGGGCAGCACCACCAAATATTATCGTAGGACGGGTGAAATATTGCTTTGCATATTTTACACTTTCGCCGCACCGATTTTTTCGGCTTTATCATTTACACCCCCGTAAACCCCATGATTAAAGTAACAATCGAAAAGAATAGAATTACGTGTCGGGTTCTAATCATTTTATCTGCCTCATAGTCAGTCCGTAGCCGAACACCGCGCCAGTGTCGATATACTCTTGGTTAGCTCGTTTAACGACACCTTTAATCATTGGTGTGTGCCCAAATATAAATAAGTCAGCACCTTTAATCTCACACACATTGTCGTCACTGATACGCTCACGACTCCAGATTACATACTGCTCATCTACTGGTTTACCGAACTCGTATTCATCTGAGGGGTAATCAGCGTGTGCAATCACTGTCTTTTTGCCATTTGCGTTGACTTCGATGATGAGCGGTAGTGCCTCACTCTTTTTAATGAGTTGCTTAGCTAATATTTCCTGCTCTGGGTCAGTCCATAAATACCAAGCGCCGCCATTAGCCATCCATACCCTGTCATTAACACCATGAAATAAAGCATCACTAGCCATTTGCTCATGATTACCACGAACAGCCCTAAACCACTTTTCATTAATCAGGTCTAGGCATTCAACGTTTTGATCCCCCCTGTCAATTAAGTCGCCAACTGAAATTAATAAATCTTTTTCTTTATCAAAATCAATTCGATGCATATTCCTTTTTAAGAGGTTGAAGCATCCGTGGATATCACCAACCGCCCAAATATGCCGATATTGATCACCATCGATTCTGAGATAAATTCCGTTACGTTCTTCATTCATCTCTCTTGTTGCTCCTTGAGTTTCATGTATTCGCTGTCATTTGGGATGATGATTGGAATGCCTTTCTCAATACACCATGCTTCGTGTTTCTCCATCATGTATAGCATCCGTGCTTTATCCATCTTTCGGGTTTTCTCACGCTCTCCGTTTTCATCACGACCTAGCCAGTGACCGACAAAATACTCATGCGTTTCTTCGTTAGTGATTGGCTTTGATAAAACGACTTCACCAGCACCATTTTTAATATCAATGACAACACCACGCGCACGCAGCCAATCGCCTGTGGTTTCTATCCACATACGCCATGTTTTGTTCATTGGTATTGTTCTGAGGTCACGCCATTCGGTGATTTTGATTCGATACCGCTTGCCGGTTTCGGTTACTTCTGAGAGAGTTTTGAAAATACCTTTAAGATTGGATTTATGGAGACAGATATCATCTGTCTGTTTATTCATTTATTAGCTAATGCTTCCACTATTAATATTCCGCATGAACATATCATAATAATCAGATTCATAAAAACTAAGACTTCCCAAAATAACTTAGGACTTTTGCGTCTACAATAGATTGAATCTTCATCACCTACGATCTCACCTCGTAATATTATGAATCCATTTCTAAGCGCTCTACGTGTATACAAAACACATGCAATCAAGCCAAAAAATGGCGTTATACACCCTATTAATAAAAAGGTTTCCATGTATCCTCCATTGCTAATTTAAGCATATTAACTCAAATTTATCACTCACTGTTAGCTCTCCTGTTCCAATCCCTAACTAATAACTCGCGCTGCTCACTTGATGCCGGAACCTGAATAGCGCAATCTGCTTCAAATATACAATCGCTATCATGCTCTGATTCTAGAAAGTGCCAACTTCGAGTGCTTCTGATTTTCGCCTCACCGCCGCAAAACGGGCATTTCTTGAGTTCGTTCATCATTCACCCTCTGGCATTAGTGGTGAGCACCAATCAGTTACATTGCTCAGTATTCTGCTTTTCCCGTTTCGACTAAAGTGAATAAAAGTTGGCTTTTCCTGCTCATCGTAGATAAATATAGCTCTAGCATTTGCACCATTGTTTTTAGTCAAAACTACTGCGTAATCGTTAGGCAATCCCTCGCTCACCTTAACCCACTTAGTTCCCTGCATTAGATGCCTCCATGTCCTTTAGTTTTTCGTGTAACTCGCATACTTCTTCATCACCAAACCCAATGCTAAATTGATACTCCAGCACCCCAATCAATATTTGAAGCTCTTCAGATGTTAATCTGATTAACGTTGTTCCTTTCATCACTCAACACCTCGCTTAATTGCCCGTTTAGCTTCTCTGCGTATTGCTATTCCCATGCGTTCGAGCCAGTCTGCGCAATTCAGAATTGCGTCTAACTCGTTATCACAATCAGGAAAGCCATCAAAGGTAATATCAACATCGACTCCACCAAACTCATTCGTTTTAACCGTCAAGTCTTGTTCGAGCGAGGTGTCCCCATTGTTGTGAGTAATCTTGAACCGCTTTAACTTGTAATCCTCTTCAAGCTCATAGCGTGTTAACTTCATTTTTGTTTGCTTGGTTTTCATATTAGAAGTCCTCTTGTTGTCCGCATTTACAACCGCTGTTATCAATACCCCAAGGAAATAAAGTATCTAGCTCAGTAAACCAACTTTTGCATTTGTCACAATAAAACACTTCCCACGGCATTCCGTATTCAGAAAGCCATTCAGTAACTTGTGGGGTGATTTGTATTGGTGGTATGCAAGAAACATCGAAGTTTTTAATTTCCAGCTCTCGCTGTAGTGATTCAATTTCTAATCGTTGGTTTGATAGTTTAATTCTTGAGATAACCCTTTCGGTTTTTAGCGCCCTGTTTTCCTCAGTTAGCTGCTTGCACTTGGTGAATAAATTTTCTTTTTCCATCTCATCTAGAAGTCCTTATGATTTGGTGTGTTAACACTCGATGTCTGTGTCACTGTAGCGATCCATGAATGCCCGGCTTAAATCTGCCGTGTCTAAACCGCCGTGAGTGTTAGTAAAGTAATATGTTTTCTCTGCTCCAGGTGCATGACGGGATTTCGTACAAATAACCTCTGTAATACCTTTTAATTCAGTAGCAGGGTTATATTTTTCATCCCTGTAAATCATAAAAATGACATCTGCTTCTTGTTCGATGACACCTGATTCTCTCAGGTCAGAGTTACCAGGACGCTTATTTGTTCTCTGCTCCAGGTTACGGTTTAATTGCGCCAAAGCGATTACCGGGCATTTAAGCTCTTTAGCCAGGTTCTTTAGTCCAGTAGCAATTTCGCCTACCGATTGATTCATATTCTCCGGGTTAGTCATTTTCATCTTTTGAAGGTAGTCAACGATGATCACCCCTAAACCTCCAGTTTGCTTATTCATTCTCCGGGCATCAGCTCGAATTTCATGAATACTCATTGATGGCTTGTCATTGATATAAATCGGGGAGTCTTTAATTTCTGCTAATGAATTAGATAACCGCGCCCAGGCTTCATCCATGTGCATTTTTGACTTCTCTTTACCCAGGATTGATTCCTTGTCTACTCGAGCATGATGAAACGCGACACGTTCGGATATTTGCCAGGATGGCATTTCAAGACTGTAGAATAAAACGGGTTTAGACTTGGCTAGACCAACCGACTTTGTGATCGTGGTGCTTAGCATCGTTTTACCCATACCAGGGCGACCACCAATGACAATAAAATCAGTGTTATTGAATCCACCAAAAGCCTGGTCAATATCAGGTAGTCCGAACTCAGTTTTATATTTCCAGATATCACCATTGATCATTGACTCAATAATCGCTAACGACTCCTCAACCCCGGTCATAATGTGCTGAGTTTCCGTAGCCTGGTCATTGCTAACGTTTGATATCTCCTCCTGGATTTGCCCGGCAATATCGTGTACGTGGGTTACTCCAGCTTCGTTTATCCTGGATATGCCACTTTGAAGAATTGAGATAGTTCCCCTGGCTAGCGATAGTTGCTTAACTTTTTCAACATACCCTGGCAGCATTTGAATGCTTGGTAAGTCCTTAGCGCATTCTGCTAAGTATGAAAATCCGCCGCTATTTTTGCTGTCACCAACTTGCTCAAGCTCACTGTTAACCATTATCAGGTCTATCTTTGCCCCTGCCTGGTTCATTCGCTTCATAGATCGAAGGATTAATTTATTGCTAACCGATGTGAAGTCATCTTCTGACAGGGTTTCAATCGCACTGACAGCCATATCCCCATATTCACCTGAAGCATTTAAAATGCCGCCAATGACCGACTTTTCCGCGTACAAATCACAAAACTTGTTGCTCATGTTAAATTCCTTTTTTACGCGCTGCGTATTCCCGTTTAGCCTGTTCGTAGGTTTGAGACCATCTAGCCGGAGTTAAGATCCAATCCAGGGTTAAATACCCCTTTTCTCCCAGGTTGGTGAAATGGCTTGATTGAGCAATGAGCCTAAAACAAGTATCCATGTGCTGAATCTCTCGCCATTGGCCTTTGTTAGTCTTTCCATTCCAAACAGCTTCCAGATCTTTGTAAGCTGGTCTTCTTGGTGTCCACTCATGCAACTCAATCGCTCTCTCAGGGATGTAGCTGTTCCAGATTTTAATTAGCTCCTCGTGCGGGCAATCCACAGGGTTAATTCCATCACGATTTTTCCATTTCAAAGCGTCCGACAGGTAACCATCAAAGCGGTTAACCCGACAAATATTTACGGGTTTTGCAACCGAGTCATTGCGGCGCTTCCAGGTTGCTACAACCCATTCAATTACTGCAATTAGGTCACTTAATTGATATCTATCACGGCTTTGGGTTGGTGATAGTAATGTCATGAATGGTTTGAAATCTCTACACTGAGAACCGGTGATATTGTTATAGAAATCTAGCACTTGCTTTGCATCTTCAATAACAGTGTCTCGAGTTATGCCTTCAGATGACGACGACATAGGATGAGCGCTAATAACGGGAATTCCATTGAAGTCATAACGCTCAGAAATAACCCCTTCTCTAACCAAAACAAATCCATCTGAGAGCTGTTTCAATTTAACTATTGATTTATCTCTAGCGTTAAGTCTATCTATCTCTATTCCACAGGTTTCCCCATCCTCACTGGAAACAAGCAAATCAACTCTTCCTGGTCGACCGTCACCACGATCATTAACCCTGAATTCTCTTTCACATTGGTACCCAAGGCTAACTAGCATTTGCTCTACTGAGTCATGAAGCTTATCAGCCTTATCGAAATCGAATTTCCCTTCCAGGATTGAAATTAATTCCTCACGGAGAGAGCCATCAATACTTCCTCCCTTGGGAGGTATGGTGGGATCTTTTATTTTGTCTTTTGTAATATTGTCTTTTGTGGTTGACCGTTTCGGTAAAACCTCTTTTACTGTTTTGGTAAACCTTTCCTTTACCGTTTCGGTAAAAGTTTTACTCTTTTGGTCAATGTCAGTATTCCAGTTAGAAATGTCTTTATTCATTCCGACTTTTCTTCCCTCCTGGATAAACACTTTCATGCGAATGAGTTGATTTTTCGCTGTTGAGCATTTGGTGCTATCTAGCCTGGTCATCTTTTCTAATTGAGGATTACTTACCCAATCCATTTTTTTGTTAAAGCCATATGTTTTTCTCCATACGGCCATAACGATAAGTAACTGATGTTTAGTAAGCCCAGCGAGCATGATTGCATCCAGTAGCTCGTTTGCTATCCTGGTGTATCCGTTATCAAGATCTGCCACTGTTGGCCTCTCTTGCCGTTGTTGTTTGCTAAAATCAGCGTATGCAACGTTACTCATGTTGCTTACCTCCTGCCTTCTCTTCCTTGTTCTCATCCCTTGAAAAAGCCTTATCAAAGGCTTCTCTCAGTTTTTTAGCTCCTAGCTGTGTAACAGAGCGATTAACTGCATCTCGCGTGTTGTTTTTGTGTACGCCGCTGTAATTAAATCTTTGTTTCATGTATAATTACTCCATAGTTTGTTTTTAAAGTAGATCCATTTGAGCCTCATCGGGTGCCACCGCTGGGGCTTTTCTTTTTGGGTATCTGACATGCTCTAGCATTGCTGTTAATGCCTTCGCTATCTCCACTGACTCACTTCCCTGAATAATCACATCTTGAACTGGCGCATCGAACCCTATCGCGTCTAGCAACTTAGCTGCCTTCTCAATAAAGCCATTCTCTGCTTGCCATCTAGTGATTTGGGATTCGTGTACACCGACAGCCTTAGCAACTTGCTTAGGCGTGGTTAAGATGACCCCTTTACGAATACGAGACTCAATAGCCTGTACATTGCGTGAAATTGCGTAGTCCATAATTTAATATTCCGTTAAATAGTTACAGTTAGTCCGTTGCTCACGATCCTGTGAGTTAAGTTTTGTATTGATACCCTTTTTCAGGGCTGAGGATTTAAAGAGCGGGAAAGTTGCTATGCAACTCTGTTATAAAAATCTGGTTGATATTTAAGTTTACCGTTCGTGATACGACTTAATTTTAAAGCCACTCGTTCAGGTATTACTTCTTTCCACTGTGATACGGCAGAGTCAGTTACATTTAGTTTTTCAGCGATAGCGCGCTGAGAACCGAAAAATTTAATTGCTTCATCTTTGAGCATAATTACAACCTCCATTTAAGACATCTTAAATTATGTATTTTTAGGACTCTTAAGTCAAGAAGATTTAAGATAACTTAATTATGAATATTTCAAATATTGGCGACCGCATTAAATTGCGAAGAAAAGAGTTAAAACTCAAACAGGCAGATCTGGCTAAAAAGATTGGAGTAACTGGCTCGGCTATCTCGCAATGGGAAGGTGGAGTTACAGAACCAGATGGTGGCAATCTAATAGCATTAGCAAGCTCATTAGGCTACACCCCTGAGTATCTTTTAAGCGGCAAGGAAAGCGCAGGGGATAATGTAGGGTTCTCTAAATTTCATCACGCTAGAGGTGAATACCCGTTAATAAGTTGGGTGAGCGCGGGCAATTGGAGTGAGGCATTGGAGCCTTATCATAGAAAATCCATTGATGATTGGTACGAGACAACTGTTAGTTGCTCAGAAGAGTCTTTTTGGCTTGATGTTATTGGTGACTCCATGACCTCGCCTTCTGGCTTAAGTATTCCTGAAGGCATGGTGATACTTGTAGACCCTAATATTGAGCCTATCAACGGTAAGCTTGTTGTGGCGAAGCTGAATGACGAAGCAACATTTAAACAATACATTACTGATGCAGGATCTATTTATCTGAAACCCCTTAACCCGCAATACCGAATGATTCCCATTAATGGCAACTGTAATATTATCGGCGTTGTCGTTGATGCCAGAATAAAGAAACTTCCATAATCCCCTATAGCCCTCCATGCGAGGGTTTTTCTTTACCATCACAAACTCAAACAAACTCCAAACATAACCCCAAGAAAGTTTTCTTAAATAAATTAATTTAAGTTTTCTAAAATTAATATTGACTTAAAACTTAAGATGTCTTAAATTTAACTCATCGAAGGCAAGGAGCCATAGATAAACAGGATGTTCGCTCTTTAACAGATAGCGCTGAAAAAGCGCAAACCAAAGACAGTATGTTTTGGGATTGGTGAGTACTAAGGCTGATTAGTTAAGCATGAGGGTGATCGGGTTCCTAGGCCGAGTGTACCGATTGTTAGCGTGTAGTTCAGAGGTAGAACGATGCGGCTTAAGTGAACGTACATGCGCTGGTTCGATTCCAGTCACGCAAGTAGGAGGTCAGCACCTACCACCAATCACCAAAGCAAACTGTAAGGGGATAATCATGTGTAATTTTCATGGCTACAAAAATTCAAGATCTAGCAGAATGGATCGCAGAAAGGCGCTGAAGGAAGCATACGAGCTAACCAAAAGCTTAAAAACTGTAATTAGTGGTGAAACAGAAGAAGAAGCAAAGCGCCCTACCTTATCACTAACACGTAAACCAGTTAGCCGAGTTGAAAAAGCAATTTCAATTCGCAGCACTAAAGTTTATGACTCAGCAGATAACACATGCTTACCAAATTCTAGTATTTACTCAGCTAAATATCGTAAGTCTGGAACGTTATTAGAGTCTGGCGAAGTAACGGCTAGAGCATAGACACACGCAAGCAACCACGGCTACGCAAGCCGATTATGAGTGATGGAAGTGTTACGGCGAGATAAAGCCCACGGATGGGCTAAATATCAAAATACCCTGTAAATTGATTGACACATTCAGAATAATAATAGGGGTTAATTATGTAGCTATTCATATGCCTCATATTTAAGTGCTTAGAATAATCATGAATAATATTATTATCTAGCAAAGACTTAATTACTGGATCGCTTCGGTTGCCGCCCACATATCCACCGCCTATATCAATAATCATTGCTATATATCCTTTTTCTCCTTTCGAGAGGTTTGATATTAACTGCGATATTTTTATTTTTTCATTCTTTAATTTTCTATCGCGGATAACACCAATAATTGAATCACGCCCCATCATTACAAGTCTTTGCGTATTAACTGCAATGACAAAAGAAATGGCAAATATAAACACTTGCCAAACATAAGGGATCCCAATTTTTGAGTTAAAGCTAGCGCCCCAAGAATCAGGGCTAATCATCAATAATGACACCCAAACAATAATAAACCACATAACACGCTCCAATGGTTCGCTTTTTAATACACGTCCAATAATGGCTAATAATTCCATTTAACTAACTCTCATATTGTGGGGGTGAGTTAATTATAACCGATTTCATATGTGGGGGCACAATGAAACCACTGGCGCCCTAAGTGGATAAATAAACGGGCACAGTTAACTAATTACAGTCCATCAAGGTGGGCTGTGGTGAGATAACTTTTTGACAGCACGACAATAAACATAGGCGTTAAATCGGTCACGCCATAGATGTAAGTACCGTTTGAATCGGAGGATTTATGTAGTGATTAAATTTAACTTATCTAAATAAATAAAATATGCAGGTGCCATGGTCTGTGAGACCCGCAGCCTAGTGCGATATCTAGGCAACTAACCAGAGTCCATTGAGGTGGGCTGTGGTGAGTTGATTAATAGATAGGAGATAGAGATATGTGTGATTGCTTTACTAAATTAGACGATGACATGGAAAGTCGTATCAAAGCAAAACTACCAGAAGGTGCAAGCCTAAGGTCTTCTGGTTGGAAGCAGTCAGGCTTGTTTATGTCTGGCGGAATTATGTCGGTTAATTACTTCATTGAATACAACGCTAGTTACCAAGAAATTAAAAAAGATGGCACACCGAAAGCCCGCCTAACAAAGCAGGATTTTCCCGTTACGTTCTCATTCTGCCCTTTCTGTGGCGTGAAATGTGACGATTAGCATCGCGTTTAGTTAATAACGGAGGGAGTATGACAGATGAAACAGGTGAGTTTCGTGATGATATTGCAGTAAAAATATTACTAGCGTGGTGTGGAAATGCAAATAGCCCAATGCAGAGAGATAGAGATGGTCACGCCAGATTATGGGAATTAGAAACTTTAGCTGAAGCCGCATATGAACTGGCAGATGCAATGTTAAAGGCTAGGGGGTGATATGGAGTTTGAAGGTAGTAAATCACCGTGGCACATTGGGTCGCATCCATGTAACGACCAAAGCAAGTATACTGTTCGTAGTGACAGTAACACTGTTATAGCTCATGTATCGCAACCCAGTGACAATGAACAAAGAGCAAGAGCCGATGCCGACCTTAGATTAATCGCAGCAGCACCAGAGTTATTAAGTGAACTCATTCGGCTACGAAACATAGTTGCAAGCTACAAGCAGGACAGTGGCGACAATTTAGATATCACTGACGCAGTAATCGCAAAAGCCCTCGATCAGTAGTAACCCACCACAACACATTTCATATCGCTATTAATAGTGAGGAATACGCACATGTAATCAGGAGGATTTATGACCCCGTCAACGCTGCCTAATAAGCTGTGGCGTTCATTAGGTGAAATAAAACGCTATGTAGAAAAAATGCCTGAAGGCGTACCAGAGCGTGACTTAAAAAATAAAGTATCTGCATTCGGTGCTTTAAATGGAAAAGAACGCTTACAGTTAGTTGAGTTTCTCGAATCACGCGAAAGTATTTTAGTTCTCAGAGCTATAAAGCACGGGAATAAAAAGCCCACAAATATCCTTCGTCATAAAAAATATGGCTATCCAAAATCAATTGATGGTTATGAATACCCAATACAGAAAAAGCAAAAAACCAAAACATGCAGTCGCTGTAAAACAGAAAAACCACTCACTGATTTTCATGTAAACAATACAAAAAATGACGGGCGGCAATCATATTGCAAGGAATGCGATATCAAACATTGCCAATCCAGAGATTGGACTTCTGGTGATAATTACGGAAAAAAATTAACCATTAAAAAACCGATTGAAGGTGAAAATATGACAAATCCATCTAGCCCTGAGCAGTTGAGAAAGCAAGCTGAAGAATTACTGAAAGCTGCCGAGCAAGCAGAGAAAAATCAAGCTACTGAAAAATGGAAAACTGAGTTCAAGAAGGAGTTTGAGCAGCAGAAATTAGAAGTAATGCAAGCTGTAGGCATGGTGAACCGCAAGTTTGATGAATTAATGGATGCAGTTAGCTCCCTAGGTAAAGCTTCAGAAAAATTCAAACTTCTAAAAATCGAATAACCCACCGCACCAACACCAGAACACTTTCAATAACAATCGCTATCAATCGATACGTGAGGGATTTCTTATGCCAAAAATTAATGAATTAAAACGTCAGGAACTCAGCTATCGACTGAATAGCGAGAGCTTCAAAGCAGTAGTTAAAAAGCAAATTAGATGGGATTGGATAGCTATCATTACATCCGCTTTCATCATTTTAACGCTGATTATGAGGTGATGCATGACAGTAAATATCTTAACCGACGGCTACAAGCCCGACATAAGCCCATACAAAAATCATTCGTTAACAATGGAAGGTTACGAATTAAAAAGCTTGCGTGGTGACACTAACGCGATATTTGGGGCAATGGATAGCCCACTTGAAGATGTCATTGAGTATGCAGTCAGCAACGGAGAGCTAGACGAACTAATCAGAATGGCAATCAATCGACAGATACGGGGTGCTGCATGAGAATTTCAGAGTATGAGTATTACGACGCTCGTGCAAATCAGGAGCATTTAGCAAATCAGGATGATGAGCTAACTAATGAAATGGCTCAGGCTATATGGGATTCGGTAACGAATGCGTCACCAACAATAATTCAGTCACTAACTGAATCTCAGCTTGCAGGTATTTGGGATGGAGCCTTTAACGCTGCAAAAAATATAAGAAACGAAATACGGAGGCAATAATGGAAGTTCAAAAAACCCATTATAGAAAAGCGTTTGATTCCCCTTATTTAAGCAGCGCTGACATTGTCGATAGAGTTGACTTAACGATAATTCGTGTTGTTTTGGAAGGAGATAAAACTAAAAAAACAAAAGATTTATTTAATACCGCTTATTTTGCAGAGAAAGAACTTAGACCAGGCGAAACATTAAAGCCAATGATACTCAATGCCACAAACTCAAAAATGCTTCGTCGCCTAACGGGTTCGCCATTCATTGAAGATTGGTGCAATCAGCGTATTACTGTTTATGTTGATACTAACGTAAAGTTTGGTCGTGAAGTTATGGAGGGGTTAAGGATATCCCCTAACGCACCGAAAGCCTTAGTTCAGGAGCTAACCCCAAACATGGAAAAGGCTTGGAATAGCGCAAAAGAAGCATATAAAAGAGATGGAAATCTGAATGCTGTTACTGCTCGTTTAAGTGTATCACCAGAAAACGAGCAAAAACTAATTTCGGAGTGTAACGATGAAGCCAATATTTCATGATGTTGAGCAAAATTCTGATGATTGGGACGCGTTACGCGTAGGAAAAGTAACATCCTCAAACGCTCCGCTATTCATGGCTAATTTTAGCAAGGCATTTGGAGACCCTGCAAAAAAATATGCTCTACAAATTGCGCTGGAAAGGATAACTGGCGCTAAAGCTGAATATAACTATTCAAATAAACACATGGAACGCGGTCACGAACAAGAACCTATAGCAAGGATGCTGTATGAAGATACTACGTTTTCATATGTTTTAAATGGAGGGTTCTTTGACTGTGGCGATTATGGTGATAGCCCTGATGGTATCGTTGAAAATTCAAAAGGCATTATTGAAATTAAATCAGTAATTGCTTCGGTTCATTATGCCACTCTAACCAGAAATAGCTTCGACCCATCTTACAAATGGCAGTTAATTAGCCACTTAGATTGCACTCAATTGGATTGGGTAGACTTTGTTAGCTATTGTGCTGACTTCCCAGAGGGCAAGCAATTAATAATTCATAGACTGAATAAGGATGATTTTCAGGATGAAATTTCACAACTACAGGAGCGTAGGAATCAGTTTTTAGAATTAATTAAAACAACTCAGGAGATAATATTAAATGGCTGACATGAATCAATGTAACTTTACTGGCAGGATTGGCGGCTTGGAGTTGCGCTATATTCCTAATGGCTCAGCAATAATGCAATTTTCAGTAGCTATTGGCGAATCGAGAAAAGACGACAACGGACAATGGATTGATAAAACAACGTGGGTTCGCTGTGAGGCTTGGGGTGGTTCAGCGGAGTTTATGGACAGAAACGCACAGAAAGGAACTCAGGTGCGCGTCACTGCTAAAGTTGAGGTTAAGGAGTGGGAAGATAAGCAGACGGGGCAAAACGTAGCGCCACTATTTTTAAAACCAAGGAAATCCAAATTTTAGGCAATAGAAAGGAAAACAGCAATAACCAGACAGGAAGCCAACAATCGGAAAGACAACCTCAGCAGTCACAGCAGAAAGCTCAGCAGAATGAGCCGCCAATGGATTGGGATGATTCTGCACCCTTCTAACCCTTCCCTATGTGATTTAACCAAAGGATATAACCATGAGCACACCAAATAAACTGCAAAATTTTATTTATTACCTAACGAAAGACGCTGCCAGAGATTCATTTGAAGAATGGCTAGAAGAAATTGAAGTTTCCGAGGAAGAATACGACGAAATAAAAGAATGGTTTAAGCAATTCGATATTAAGCCATACGTTTAATTACAGGGAATATTTGCAAGGATGCAAACAGGAGATAGATATGACAGATGAAATTAAAGCAGAAATTAACTCACTGCAGCAAGAAGTGGCTAGAGGTCATGTTTATTCATGGGAGTTACACAGGCTAAATTTATTGCTTTTAGTGATTGAACATTACCTTTCAGAAAATAACCCTAAAGAAGCTCATCTTTGGGCGCAAAGTGTATTCCAGTGGATTGATTCAGAATTTCACGACGAAATGAAAAATAACACTGGCGATATTAACGCTTGGTTTAATAAGCAAATGGAAGGTGCAGTAAGCACCGAACAGGCGTTAAAAATAACTCGTGAGTTATATCCTGAAACCGAAAAGCTACGGACAGCTTAATTTAACTCGCAGGGATGCAATGAAGAGGAATGAATATGAAAGTGGAACAATCGCAGGTCACTAAGTTAGTTATCTCAGAGGTTCAGAATCATGATCCTATCCATGTTTATATTGAGGACTATGGTGATAATCGCCGTGGACGTGTAACTATCAGTGAGTTTGGAAAGTCATGGTCATGCTTCTGGGGTGGTATGGGAATGTCACTTACCGAGTTTTTATTATGGATAACAAACCAGTATTGGATTGGCTACTTAGACTCAAACCTAGACAGGGAAATTGACGCTGATAATGAAGATAATATTGCATTCATTAGAAAGCAAATAATTGAATCACGAAAGAATAAAGACATTAGCGAGTTTGAAGCCCGTGACATGTTTGACGATGCGGAATATAGCGACGATATAAAACAGGATGTGTGTAGCTCGGGGGTATTTAATAAATATGATGATCTTCTTGGCGATGAGCCGTGGCTGGCTCCATGGCCTAAACAAGAAAACCCCGACTATTGGCGAATGGAATCGCGCCTTAATGTCATACGTGAAGCTCTTAAGCAATTAAAGGTGGAGTGATGAAATTAACAGAGCGTCAAATTAACACATTAAAAAATGTAGGTAATGGATATGGCCAGTTAAGTAATCAGCTATCAATTTTCTCATTGGAGAATAAAGGACTTATTAAACTTTCCCCTAAAGATGGATGGAAATTAACAAAGTCAGGCATTGAAGAGCTAAATAAGGTGGAGTGATGGATAAATTAGATGAAGCGTTTGAGGTATGGTTTAAGAAATCTCACGGTTATAATCCGTCAGTATCACCGCCTGATAGTCACTTAGTTGGCGTTAGACGTATGGCGTTTGAGGCTGGATATAAATCTGCTTTAATTGAATTACAAAAAGAACGCGACCAAGCAATTAAATATCTAATTTTAGTTTTCCAGCAATACGCAAATAACGACCATTTATTTATGTCGGCTGGCGAGAATGCTTGCGAGTTTTTAGATGATTTAGGCTACGGAATTGATACTGGTCAAACGCTTGAATTAACCGATAAAGGTAAGCAATTAATTAAAGAAGATTGGGAGTGAAAATAAAAAATGGATAATGAGTTTAACAGAGAACAAATGAAGTTAGGAGTTCTTTATGCTCGGAATCATTTAATTAGCGCATACAGAGCTAACTTTATTGAATGTGACGAATCTCAGTTCGCAATGTTTATGAACACACTAACTCATATTTCAAATGAATCTATCGATATTGAATTAATGATGGATGATGTATTAGCTTGCAGTAATGAAGCTGAAAACTGGATTAAAGAAACTTTGATTAGACATTCGAATTAAATAACCATGCAAATAATCGGATATGTATTACTCATGCTAATACAGGGTTCTGCTGTGCCTGTATCTGAGAAAATATACACAGAGCAAGAATGCGAGAGCCGTGCTAGCCAATTAATGACGGTGCGGGATGTTGAAATAGTTTGTGGGGAGGTAATTCGTGAAATTTAAAGTCGGCGATAAGGTAAGAGTGGTTAAAGATACGCTTGAAGGTGAAATGGAAGGCTACACTGGTGTATTTGTAAGATATGAACACCATGATGATTCATTGCTAAATTATTATGTTGAGTTTGATGATGGTGGTGAGAATTGGTTTAGGGAAGAAGAACTGGAGTTAATCAATGAATAAATACACCGAACTATCTGACTTCGAGATTAATAAAAAGATATTCATTCTCGATTGCAAAGAAAATGGTATTCAATATAAAAATATTGAGCAAGGAAAGGGAAGATTTAGCTTTTTTAGCCGGCGATTAAAAGCACAGATAAAATATGATAATGAAGAAGAATGGGTGGAAACTGAATGGGTTGATGCATTTAGTAATCAAATGGCGATGAATTTAGCTGAAGTGAATAAAATAGCCATGATACCGAAAGATGGAATTTGGCATTGTGGCTCTGGCTGGAATGTGGCAGAAGATAAAAAACTAACTCGTGCGATATGCCTAGCATATTTATTAATGAAGGATGCGGAGAATGAAGGCTGACTACGGAGGCAGCCACACACCAAAGGAATTGCGTGATAGATGGCAAACTCCCCTACCTTTATTTACAGCATTGGACGCTGAATTCGGTTTCTATTTAGATGCCGCTGCCGATAAAAACAACCACCTTTGCACTCATTACCTCACCGAAAAGGACGACTCATTAAATTGCGACTGGGAAAGTTATGGCGCTATTTGGATTAACCCGCCCTATTCAGATATTCAGCCTTGGATTAATAAAGCCGCTGAACAATGTAAAAAGCAATTGCAACCTATCGTGATGTTAATTCCTTCAGATACATCTGTTGGTTGGTTTAATTCAGCACTAGAAACAGTTGATGAAGTGAGATTAATTACAGGAGGCAGAATTAGCTTTATTAAAGCAGGAGCTGATAAAGCTAAAAATGGGAACAATAAAGGATCGATGCTTTTAATATGGCGTCCGTATATTAAACCACGAAAGATAATTAACACTGTTGATAGAGATGAATTAATAAATATCGGCAATCAAATATTAAATGAATGGAAAATAGCATAGGTGAATTATGGATATCGCAGACTCAGCAAACGAACTCAACGAATTAAATATTAATATCTCATTATCAAATAGACAACCGGTAATTAAATCAATAAACGGAATGTGCATTTGGTGCGAAGAATTACCAACAGCAAAGAATAGCGCATATTGCAGCAAAGATTGCGGAGATGATGATGCTCAATATAAAAGAAAGAATGGATGATGTGGTAAGAGAAAATGGAATGAGAAACGCGGCAAGGAAATGCCACACAGAACTAAAAAAATACGACAAGCTCACCGATGACATTACAAAGAAAATACTAAGCAAGCACCTACCTGAATTTGAACGAGCACTAACCCCTGAAAAGAAATTAAAGTACACGCCTAACATGTGGCTCAATCACTACGTTAGGACGATAGACAAGGAGATTAATAGTGGCAGGAATAACCATCTCTAGAAAAGAAGCTGCAGAGATAATTGGCATAACTGAAAGGACTTTATCTCAATGGTGCAAGCAGGGAATTATAGCCCACACAAAGAAAAACCCCCTTAAAAAGAACTCCCCATATTTATTTACTAGATCTGCCTGTATTGCAGCGGCCAACAAATCGATACACACTATGCCAGTGAGCACTGGTGAGACAGGAGAAAGGAAACTATGTCAATATTCCAAAGAGGAAAGATCTGGTACGGGGACTACACGACGCCAAGCGGCAAGCGCATCAAGGAGTCTCTTGGCACAACGAACAAGAAGCAAGCACAGGAGCTACACGACAAACGAAAGTCTGAACTGTGGCGCATAGAAAAGCTCGGTGATTTTCCGGATGTCACATTCGAGGAAGCAATCGTCCGCTGGATAGAGGAGAAAGCTGATAAAAAATCATTAGATGATGATAAAGGTCGGCTTTCCTTTTGGTTAGACCACTTCGAAGGTGTGAAGCTAAAAGATATTACAGAAGCAAAAATTTATGCAGCTGTAAGCAAGATGAGAAACAGAAAAGTTAGAGAACGGTGGGAAAAGCAAGCTGAAGCAGCAAAGCGCAAGGGAAAGGAAATCCCTGCCTACTCCGAAGCTCAAGTGACAACAGCCACAAAGGCAAAGCATCTAGCGATAATGAAATCATTGCTACGTACTGCTGAGCGAGAATGGAAGTGGCTAGAAAAGTCACCAGTAATTAAAGTACCAACAGTGAGAGAAAAACGGGTTCGGTGGCTAGAGCATCACGAAGCAAAAAGGCTGATCCGCGAATGCCCTGAGCCACTCAAATCCGTTGTTATATTTGCTATTTCAACTGGCCTGCGACGCTCCAACATTATCAATTTAGAGTGGAATCAGATTGATATGCAAAGAAAAGTCGCGTGGATAAATCCAGAGGACAGTAAATCTGGACAAGCGATTGGGGTCGCTTTGAATGATACGTCCTGCCAAGTTCTCAAGGAGCAGATAGGCAATCACAACAAGTGGGTATTTGTTCACACTGAATCAAAAAAGAGACCGGACGGAACATTAACGCCAAGCGTTAGAAAAATGAGAGTTGATTCTAACACAGCATGGAGAGCCGCACTCAAAAGAGCGGGAATAGAAAACTTCCGCTTTCATGATTTGCGGCACACATGGGCGAGCTGGTTAATTCAGTCCGGTGTCCCGCTTTCAGTTTTACAAGAAATGGGAGGCTGGGAGTCCGTTGATATGGTGAGAAGATATGCACACTTAGCACCTAATCATTTAACTGAACACGCAAAGCAAATAGATACTATTTTTGGCACTTGCGTCCCAAATACGTCCCAGCTTGCAAAAGTGGAGATTTTTAAATGATGATAAGTGATTGAAAACTAATGGTACGCCCTACAGGGTTCGAACCTGTGACCTACGGCTTAGAAGGCCGTTGCTCTATCCAACTGAGCTAAGGGCGCATTTTGAAATGCTTCAGCCTATCAGGCTGATGGCGTTGAATTATACGGTTGCTGAGCGCCGAGTCAATGGCTTTTATCCACTTAAATTGCTATCTGCTCATTTTATGTTTGAGAGAGGACTGACATTAGGGCTAAGTTCTGACAAAATAGGCACATCCCAAAGCCTCATATATGGATTAAATCACAGATGTTAGCAAAAACTATTGATGGGAAAACGATTGCGCAGACAATTCGGCAGGAAATTGCCCAAAAAGTACAAAAACGTATAGCGCAAGGGAAACGAGCTCCTGGTCTTGCCGTTATTCTCGTTGGCGCAAATCCTGCTTCTCAAATTTATGTCGGCAGTAAACGCCGTGCATGTGAAGAAGTTGGCTTCCTATCTCGTTCTTATGATTTGCCTGATACCACCAGCGAAGCTGAGCTCCTCAAACTGATTGATGATTTGAATCAAGATACTGAAATTGATGGAATTTTAGTCCAACTACCATTACCTGCTGGTATCGATAACGTTAAAGTGATTGAACGCATTCATCCAGATAAAGATGTCGATGGATTCCACCCGTATAATGTCGGTCGCCTATGTCAACGTGCACCACGTCTACGCCCTTGCACACCGAGAGGTATCGTCACTTTACTCGACCGCTATAATATTAACACTTATGGCTTAAATGCCGTGATCATTGGCGCTTCGAACATTGTTGGCCGCCCAATGAGCCTAGAGTTATTACTTGCAGGTTGTACAACAACAGTCACGCATCGCTTTACTAAAGATCTCGAACAACATGTCCGCAATGCAGATTTGCTGGTTGTTGCGGTCGGAAAACCGAATTTTATTCCCGGTGAATGGGTTAAACCCGGCGCAATCGTGATTGATGTAGGGATTAACCGTCTTGAAAATGGTAAAGTAACTGGTGATGTTGACTTTGATGAAGCATCAAAACACGCATCTTGGATCACCCCTGTTCCCGGTGGTGTTGGGCCAATGACAGTGGCGACACTTATCCAAAACACGCTACAAGCGTGCGAAGAATATCACGATATTTAATGTAATCAGGAGCAGTAATGGAAATTTTTAAACTTGAAGGTCACCCACACATTGAACTGTGTGATTTGCTTAAAATCGAAGGATGGGCAGAGAGTGGTGCAATGGCCAAAGCGATGATCGCTGATGGTTTAGTTCAAGTTGATGGTGTCATTGAAACTCGTAAGCGCTGCAAAATCCTCGCAGGCAAAATTGTTTCTTTGGGAAGTCAAAAGATTAAAGTCGAAGACTAAGCCATAACCGATAGTAAGCTGAAGTTAATTTCAGCTTACTTTTCTTATCATCAACCCCATTAAATTTATTATCCTTTTTTTAATTCGCATCTTACCTTTCAAGCAGTTTACTTCCTCTCTAACAGGCTTAACACCTAATTAAATCAATAAAAATCAAGATAATAGAAATAATTTCATCATTGAAATAACACTAATCGTGCTCAGTTAGTCACATACCCAATATCATTTCAGCCATTCAAAAAAATCAGGCTTCCAATCGAATTTTCTAATAATTAAATTCCCTCTATACTTTTTTTTGTATAAAAAAAGCCCACCTACATCCCAGTTTTTTCCTTTCTTATAAAACAAAATGGACTTCAGCAAATATTCAGCCCTATAATAAATTACGTTAATTAATGCGAGAATGATCACACTTACGCATTAATTCATTGGTCAGTAACCGACAAATTCGAGTAAATTATCTCCATAACACGAAACGTTTCAGCTTTATTGGTAACGATAACATTTACAAACAAAGCTCAAAATCATACGTTTTCTTCACCCTTGCTGAATCGATTCTTTAACGGTGATACTCAGGAGAAATTATGTTTAACCTGTCAGTACAAGACATTCATCTTGCCGCGACCGCAGATAGTAAAGAAAATGCTATCAAACAAGTTGCCTCCGCGCTGACTGAAGCCGGTTATGTTAAAGATGGTTATGTACTTGGAATGCTAAATAGAGAAAACCAAGCACCAACTTTCCTTGGTAACGGTATTGCTATTCCTCACGGTACAACAGATACCCGCGATCAGGTTCTAAAAACTGGCGTCGCTGTCTTTCAATTTCCACAAGGTATTGATTGGGGCGAAGATCAAACTGCTTATATCGTTATCGGTATTGCGGCACAATCTAACGAACACTTGGCATTACTACGCCAATTAACCCATGTTCTTAGTGATGAAACTATTGCTCAAGCCATGGCTAAAGCTGATTCAGCAGAGCTTTTACGTCGCTTGCTAATGGGCGAGAAAAAGATCAAGCCAATCAAATTTGATGGCTCGATGGTGACATTAAATGCAGATACTAAAAGCCTAAGTTCTCTGCAAGCATTGAATCTTGTTCATCTACAAGATGAGCAAGTGGTCGCGCCTGAGTTTATGACTCATGTATTAACGAATACACCACATTATCTCGGACAAGGTGTTTGGCTGAGCGATAGCCCAAATGGCAATCTGCACAGCGCCATCACTCTTGCGACACCGAAATCACCGCTGAATCACCAAGATTTACCCGTAAAAATGCTGATTACCTTATCTTACGCAGATGACCAACCAGCAGCGTTTTTACGCAACCTCAATCAACTTCTTCAGCATCAACAAATTGATACGCTGTTACAAGTGACGGATGCTGATGCACTTGCTGCATTGCTGATAGGAACAGAGCAGTCGCAATCAGTAACTACAGACGGACTTACTGAAGAGTTTGTTATTCGTAACCCTCATGGGTTGCATACTCGTCCAAGCACATTGCTGGTAAGTACAATTAAGAAATTTGAGAGCACCATTACTGTTGCCAATCTTGATGGTACGGCAAAACCAGTTAACGGACGCAGTTTAATGAAAGTCGTCAGCTTAGGTGCAAAAAAAGGTCATCGATTACAGTTCCATGCTGAAGGTGTGGATGCAGCTGAAGCGATGTCTGCAATTGGTCAAGCCATTAATGATGGCCTTGGTGAGGAGGTCGCATGAGCCGCAGAGTCGCTACTATAACCTTAAATCCTGCTTATGATCTGGTTGGCTTATTACCTGAAATCGATAAAGGTGAAGTTAACTTAGTCAATACAGCTGGCCTTCATGCAGCAGGTAAAGGCATTAATGTTGCCAAGGTACTCAAAAATTTGGGTATTGATGTGACTGTTGGTGGCTTTTTAGGTAAAGAAAATCAGGATGGTTTTCAAAAAACTTTCAGTGAAACAGGTATTGCCAATCGCTTTCAAGTCGTTGAAGGGCGTACGCGGATCAATGTGAAGCTCACTGAAAAAACGGGTGAAGTCACAGATTTTAACTTCTCAGGTTTTGAAGTCACTAAAGCTGACTGGCAACGATTCGTGAGTGACTCACTTAGCTGGGCGGGTCAATTCGACATGATTTGTGTGAGCGGTAGTATTCCACAAGGTGTTGCATTAGAAGATTTCACCAAATGGATGATGCGCCTACGTAATGAGTGCATGTGTGTGATTTTCGATAGTAGCCGTGAAGCCTTAGTCGCGGGGTTAAAAGCCTCCCCTTGGTTGGTAAAACCAAATCACCGTGAGCTAGAGATTTGGGCTGGAAAGCCGCTACCAACACGTAAAGATGTTGTTGATGCTGCTAATCAACTTCGTGCTCAAGGCATTGCTCATGTGGTGATTTCTTTAGGTGCTGAAGGTGCAATGTGGGTTAACTCATCCGGTGCTTGGTTCGCTAAACCACCAAAATGTGACGTGATCAGCACTGTTGGCGCGGGTGACTCCATGGTTGGGGGGCTGATTTACGGCCTTATGATGCGCCAAACCAGTGAACATACCCTGCGTTTGGCAACAGCGGTTTCTGCTCTTGCTGTTTCGCAACCAAATGTTGGCGTGACAGATCGTGAACAGCTTGCACGCATGATGGCGCGTATCGATTTACAACCCTTCAAGCCTGAGTAAGGAAGGACACTATGAAAATTTTTATTACAGCAAGCCATCAACAAGCTCCAGCAGCGGCATGGCTAGCACTCGATGCATTAAAAACTAGCGCTTCTGCACAGGCCTTGACTCTCACCGAATCACTCTCAGATGCAGAGGTTGTGATCGTCGCAGGTGCTCATGCACCTGCTGATGCAGATCTTACCGGTAAAAAAGTGTATTTTGGCTCGCTAGAAAGTGCGGTCCAAGATCCTGCTGAATTTTTAAAGCAAGCACAGCAGCAAGCAACTCTTTATGAGCCTGCTGAACAATCAGCTGAAACTTCAGCAACATTTTCTGTTTTAGCGGTAACAGCCTGCCCTACTGGCGTTGCGCATACTTATATGTCAGCAGAAGCACTCGAAGCTGAAGCGAAAAAACGCGGCTGGGATATTAAAGTCGAGACTCGCGGTTCAGTAGGTGTTGGTAATGAAATTACGTCTGAAGAAATTGCGAAAGCTGACTTAGTGATCGTCGCTGCTGATATTGAAGTGAATGTCGATAAATTTGCGGGTAAACGCATGTATCGCACCTCCACCAGCGCAGCACTGAAGAAAACAGCTCAAGAAATGGATAAAGCGCAAAAAGAAGCGTCAATATTCACACCTCAGGGCGGTAATTCAGGTACGCAATCCAGTGGCAAAAGTGAGAAAGGCGGTGTCTATCGTCACTTGTTAACGGGTGTGTCTTATATGCTACCGATGGTGGTAGCCGGTGGTCTGTGTACCGCTCTCTCTTTTGCGTTCGGTTTAGATGCTTCCAATGTCGAAGGTTCGCTAGCTTGGGCATTAAGCTTACTTGGTGGCCAAACTGCTCTGGGTCTGATGGTACCGGTATTATCGGGTTACATCGCGTATTCGATTGCAGATAGGACAGGTTTAACACCCGGCTTAGTCGGTGGTGTGCTAGCAACAACATTAGGGGCTGGGTTCTTAGGTGGTATTATTTCCGGTTTCCTTGCGGGTTACAGTGCGCACTTTATCAGCACTAGATTGAAATTACCGCAAACGATGGAAGCCTTGAAGCCCATCTTAATTGTACCGCTGATTTCAACTCTGATTACTGGACTCGCGATGATCTATGTCATCGGACATCCTGTTGCTTGGTTGATGGATTCGTTAACACATTGGCTCAATACCATGGGCACCACTAATGCAGTCATTCTTGGCGCTATTTTAGGTGCAATGATGTGTACGGATATGGGTGGACCGGTTAACAAAGCGGCTTACGCTTTTGGTGTTGGTTTATTAAGCTCTCAAACCTATGCGCCAATGGCTGCTATCATGGCGGCAGGTATGGTACCACCATTAGCGATGGGTATTGCGACCCTCATTGCCAAACATAAATTTGTGCCAGCAGAACGTGAAGCCGGTAAAGCCTCTTTCGTCCTCGGCTTATGCTTTATTTCGGAAGGTGCGATTCCATTTGCAGCTAAAGACCCTGTGCGTGTATTACCATCATGTATTATTGGTGGCGCAATCACGGGTGCATTATCAATGTACTTAGGTATTCACTTGATGGCACCACACGGTGGATTGTTTGTTCTATTAATTCCTGGCGCAATCAACCATGTATTGATGTATTTAGTGGCGATTGTTATCGGTACGCTAGTTTCTGGTATCTTGTATGCACTGCTGAAAAAAACCAGTACGCAAGAAGCACAAAAAGAAATGGCAAGTCTGAGTTAATTACAACCATGATATCTATTCGATCCCCCATATTTGGGGGATTTTTTTAGCTATCTTGCCTAATTAAATCTCGATATTTAATTTTTGTCCTACTCCGATGACCTATCTCATATAACTCCAAATTGATATTTATCGCTTCCAATGCTTTTTATCATGGGGAGTTCGCAATTTACTTATCTATATCGGTTACTGATAATGGTCGGTTTACTTCTCTACACTCGTCATACTTCACGTTGCATAAATAAAAATAGAAAAACCCCAATAAACTCACTTTGGTATTGTGACCAAAGCAAGCTTAATGGGGCTTGATAATTAGATCAGATTACTTACGACGCCAAATAGTTCCTTGTGCGCCATCTTCAAGCACAATCCCCATTGATGTTAGTTCATTACGTGCGGCATCAGCCAGTGCCCAATCTTTGCTTTTACGTGCGTCATTACGTTGCTTAATCAGCGCTTCAATTTTAGCGACTTCTTCATCGCCTTCACCTTGTGCACTGCCTTGTAAGAAAGCTTCTGGATCTTGCTCAAGTAAGCCCAAAACCCCCGCCAATCGACGCAATTCTGAGGCCATTGCATTCGCAGCAGCCATATCTTCTGATTTCAAGCGGTTGATCTCACGTACCATATCAAACAGTGCGGAGTAAGCTTCTGGGGTATTAAAGTCATCGTTCATCGCGTCTTCAAAACGCGCTTTAAAGACTTCTCCCCCAGCAGGGGCAACATTTTTATCTGTACCACGTAACGCGGTATATAAACGTTCTAATGCGGTACGTGCTTGCTTCAAGTTTTCTTCAGTATAGTTTAACTGGCTACGATAATGGCCAGATAACAAAAAGTAACGCACCGTTTCAGGATCATAGTACTCAAGTACATCACGGATAGTGAAAAAGTTGTTTAGTGATTTAGACATTTTCTCACGGTCAACCATCACCATCCCAGAGTGCATCCAATAGTTCACATAAGGGCCATCATGAGCGCAAGAAGATTGAGCAATTTCATTTTCATGGTGCGGGAACATCAAGTCAGAGCCACCACCATGAATATCAAAATGGTTACCAAGTGCTTTACTATTCATTGCTGAACATTCAATGTGCCAACCTGGCCGACCAAGTCCCCATGGAGATTCCCAGCTTGGCTCTCCTTCTTTGGACATTTTCCACAGCACGAAGTCCATTGGATTGCGTTTCACGTCCGCAACTTCCACACGAGCGCCAGCTTGCAATTGCTCTAAATCTTGGCGGGATAACTTGCCATAATCTTCATCTGTTTTAACTTCAAACATCACATCGCCATTTTCGGCCACATAAGCATGACCCCGGTTGAGGAGAAGTTCAGTGATTTCGATTATTTCTTTAATGTGTTGAGTTGCGCGTGGCTCACTATTCGGGCGTAAAATATTCAATGCATCAAAGTCTTTGTGCATTTCAGCCAACATACGGGCTGTCAGTGCATCTACTGATTCATTATTTTCAGCAGCACGTTTGATAATTTTGTCATCAATATCCGTTACGTTACGTACATAGTTCAGGTCATAGCCCAAATAACGTAAGTAGCGACTAATAGCGTCAAATGCCACAAAAGTACGCCCATGACCGATATGGCACAGATCGTAAATGGTGATACCACACACGTACATCCCAATTTTCCCTGGATGGATTGGTTTAAACTCTTCTTTTTGACGACTCAGTGTATTAAAAATCTGTAGCATCTGGATTATTCCGTTTATGTGTACGTGTTTATACCTACTTAACTTCGAATTGTCTCATTGTTAGCAGCACTCAGCTGCCTCAGCCACTGGCTCATTGAGGTAGCCTTATTTATTGCCGAGATGCAATTCGCATTGTTCCGGTATATCTATCTGTGAAAGTGAAAAATCAAATAATATTTATCGATGCTTCACTCTTAATAACAAATCCTTCTTTTCCCTTAATACTTCCAGTGGCATCGAAGCTAATGACATCGATAGACTGATAAGCATAGAGTAGCAGCATTATTCAGATTATTGGCCTCAGCTGCGTGTACAGCCAACAGCACTTGAAGTATCACGGGGAATTATATTGAAACCCGATAACCACAATAATGCAAGGTATAGCCGCTATCTTTGTCACTCAATTGTTATGGTACCCAGCATTTCTAAACCTTACTGTGACTTCAAGTCAGGTTTTATCTGTGGTATAAACTTTCTGACAACAACGTCTTCATAAGAAGGCGTATAAAATACAATTATTCAGGATAGCTATTATGGTGACTTTTCATACCAATCACGGTGACATTGTTATTAAAACTTTCGACGATAAAGCCCCAGTGACTGTCGAAAACTTTTTAAATTATTGCCGTGAAGGTTTTTACGATAATACCATTTTCCACCGTGTTATTAACGGCTTCATGATCCAAGGCGGCGGTTTCGAACCTGGCATGAAACAAAAAGACACGAAAGCACAAATCAAAAACGAAGCGAATAACGGCTTAAAAAATACTCGTGGAACGCTGGCAATGGCTCGTACTAACGACCCACATTCAGCAACTGCACAATTTTTTATTAACGTTGTTGATAACGACTTCCTTAACTTCCGTTCAGAGCGCCCGGACGGTTGGGGTTACTGCGTATTCGCAGAAGTAGTCGAAGGTATGGACGTTGTTGAAAAAATCAAAGGTGTATCAACGGGTAACAGTGGCCATCATCAAGACGTGCCACGCGAAGATGTTCTGATCGAAAAAGTGACAATCAGCGAGTAATCTGACGCGATATGTCCACTTACATCATTGCAGATTTGCATTTGAGTGAAGATGAACCGGCGATTACCGCCGGTTTTATGCATTTTATTCATCAGCAAGCCATTCATGCCGATAGCTTGTATATCCTTGGTGATTTTTTCAATTACTGGATTGGCGATGATGACCAAACTGAACTTCACCAGCAAGTTTCCGATGCTTTAAAAATGCTGACCGATAAAGGTATTCCTTGCTATTTTATTCATGGCAATCGTGATTTCTTAATCGGCAAACGTTATGCCAAGCAATGTGGTATGACTATTTTAGCGCAAGAAACACTGCTTGAGCTTTATGGAAAACGTGTATTGATTTTGCACGGTGATACTCTTTGCATTGATGATATTGCCTACCAAAACTACCGTCAAAAAGTCCACACTCCGTGGATCCAACGCCTGTTTCTGACCTTACCCCTGTTTATTCGCCGTCGTATTGCACAAAAAATGCGTAAAAATAGTCAATATGCTAGCAGTATGAAAACAGAATCGATTATGGATGTGAACCCACAAGCCGTTATTAATTCTTTAACGCATTACCAAGCTGATTTGATGATCCATGGGCATACTCATCGTCCCGCTATTCATGAAGTTTTAATTGATAATAAGCTCTGCTATCGTGGTGTACTGGGAGCATGGCATCATGAAGGTTCTGCATTTGTGATTAGTGAGCAAGGCATTGAGTTGATTTTCTTCCCGTTCTAACATCATTTATTCAATTTATTCAATTGACGTTTGTTTGCTTACTTTTCAATCACGCAAACGTTTTCCTTATGCGGTTACCATGATATGATCAGCGCGATTTATTTTTCCCACCTCACGGTGAAGATTTATTAACCACAGGGATCACATCAAATGACAGCCCAAGTACCTTGTCAATCTACGGCAAAAATTGCCATTGTTATGGGTTCTAAAAGTGACTGGACGACCATGCAACATGCAGCCGATGTTTTAACCGAACTGCAATTGCCTTTTCACGTTGAAATTGTCTCAGCACACCGTACACCTGACAAATTGTTCTCCTTTGCTGAACAAGCTAAAGGAAATGGCTTTGATGTGATTATTGCTGGTGCCGGTGGTGCTGCCCATCTACCCGGTATGATAGCAGCGAAAACCTTAGTTCCCGTATTGGGTGTGCCGGTCCAAAGTGCCGCATTAAGTGGCGTTGATAGCCTGTATTCTATTGTACAAATGCCTAAAGGTATCCCTGTTGGCACATTAGCGATTGGTAAAGCTGGCGCGGCAAATGCCGCATTATTAGCCGCACAAATCTTAGCAAGTGCCGATGATCAGCTATTTACGCGCTTATCCACTTGGCGTGAAAACCAAACTAACGATGTGCTCAATAACCCAGATCCTCGGGAGGCACAATGAAACCTGTTTGCGTCCTTGGCAATGGTCAATTAGGTCGCATGTTGCGCCAAGCTGGTGAGCCTCTCGGTATCGCTGTTTATCCTGTTGGCCTAGACGCTGAACCTGAAGCGGTCCCTTATCAGCAAAGTGTCATTACGGCTGAAATTGAACGCTGGCCTGAAACGCCACTCACTAAAGAGTTAGCGCGACATAATGCCTTTATTAATCGTGATATTTTTCCACGCTTAGCAGATAGATCCCCACAAAAAAACCTGTTTGATTCCCTGAATTTAGCCACTGCGCTTTGGGCTAACCTTGATTCAGCAGACCAATGGCCACAACTATTCGCGACACTCGGTGACTTTTTGATTGTTAAACGCCGAACAGGTGGTTATGACGGTCGAGGCCAGTGGCGCGTTCGCCCGGGTGATGAAGCTAACCTTCCTGATGAAATTTATGGTGAGTGCATCGTTGAGCAAGGTATTCCTTTCGACGCAGAAATCTCTGTCATTGGTGCGCGTAATCGTGCTGGAGATTGTGTGTTTTATCCAATCACCCACAACCTGCATCAAGAAGGGATATTACGCACGAGTGTCGCATTCCCAAAAGTCAGCAACCCGCAACAACTGCAAGCACAAGCGATGTTAAGCGCAGTGATGAATGAGCTGGATTATATCGGTGTAATGGCAATGGAATGCTTTATTGTTGGCGATGAATTGCTGATCAATGAATTAGCACCACGCGTGCACAACAGTGGTCACTGGACACAAAATGGCGCTTCTATTAGCCAATTTGAACTACATCTACGAGCAATCTTAGATTTACCAATGCCTTCACCGGAAGTCTTTAGCCCATCCGTTATGGTGAATTTGATTGGTACAGCCGTCAATCAAGACTGGCTTAGCTTGCCGCTAGTTCATTTGCATTGGTATGAAAAAGAAGTCCGTCCGGTTCGTAAAGTCGGCCATTTAAACTTAACGCACAGTAATATAACTACACTTTCCACCACTTTAGATGCACTGATTAAAATGCTGCCAAATGAGTACAAAAGTGGCATTGATTGGGCAAATGAAAAATTAGACTGGTACTGCACTCAATAAACATGGAAAATAGCACCATACAATGCCCGAAAGTAAGATGTTCGGGCATTTTGCTATTTATACCCAAATATAATTCAAGCGAGTTGTCGGCAACAAGCTAGGGGCTGTTGGCCTTTGAAGGTCAATTGTTATTCGAATTAAACGTATTTTAAGCAAGGCGAGTCGCTCACTGCCTAGTGAACTAGGCAAGAGCTGCTCAACACAGCAAAAAATCACGGTTAATCGAACCCGAAGGGGGCTTTTCATTTACGGTTTAGCGTTGTTGTAATGCTTTTTTAGGCACTAAGTACGCGACATGATTACATTAGTGTTATTTAAACCGATTAGTGCGGTAAAAATCAGCAGCCCTTAAACGATTCCGATAAATAAAGCTCTACGGTCGTAATAAATACTGAGATTGGGCTGTCGCCTTTACTTACGTATTGCCAACGGCAACTTGAGTTATGATAGGTATTATACCGTTGCCTTAGTGATACTGAATTGAGTTGAAAAATAGGCAACATTACCGGAGTTGACATGGCAACAACAGATTCCCCATCGTTTAGCCCACTGTATCAGTGGAGTATCCTCATTCTTTTAGGACTAGTTTATTTTTTAGCCACCGCGACCACTTTTACCTCACTCGGTGTTGTGCTCCCAGGTATGATTGGCGAGCTACAATGGAGTTGGACTGAAGCAGGCTTCGGTTTCACATTACTTGGCTTAACTTGTGGGCTTGCCAGTTTTTTACCTTCATTATTAATCCGTAAAGTGGGTGTTCGCCTCACTCTACTATTAGGAACATTGGTTTTTGTGGCAGGTTTCTACAGCCTATACTCAACAGAAACGATTGGCCGTTATTTTTTGGGTACCGCATTAATTGGTATCGGTTTTACTCTACTCGCCACCGTCCCCGGCACTTATGTCCTTTCACGCTTATTTGAGAAACAATCGCTGGCTTTTGGCCTCTATTTTACGATAGGTGGCTTAGGCGGAGTTGCAGGTCCTTGGATTTACTTCTTCGCGTCAAACCATTTAGGTTCATGGCGTATGCACTGGGCACTTTGCGCCATTTATCTTAGCGTCATCACATTAATCACTATCGTCATCTTACGCGAAGGTAAGCGAGAGCAAGCACATGCCAAAAGTGTGATGCAAAAGCAGGTCAGTGATACAAGCCAACCGATTTATCGGACTAGAGAAATTTGGACGGTACATCGTGCACTGCGTACTTGGCAATTTTATTTAATTGCCGCCACTTATACCTCGTTTTTATGGTGCGGGATCACAGTCAATAGTTTTGCGGTTGCTCATATTGAAGATCGCGGGTTTAGCATGACGGTTGCCGTTTCATTGCTTAGCGCTATGGCTTTTGTGAATGCATTTTCACGATTTATTGGTGGTGCCGCCGGTGAGTGGTTAGAGCCGAAAAAACTATTAATTGGAAGCCTCATTATTATGGTTCTGGGGGTTATTTTTCTCAGTATCGCCACTTCATGGTTATGGTTAATTTTATTTGTGCTGTGTGTCGGTATTGGCTACGGTATGACTTTCTTGGCTTCTAGCGTTTTGCTCTCTAATTATTTTGGCCGTGGCCCTTACTTAGAACTGTTTTCTGTGGTTAACCTGATATCGACGATCGCCTGCTTAGCCCCGTTTATTGCAGGAGCAGTCAAGGATTACACACATAGCTTTACGCCAGCATTTTTAATTATTGCAGCACCTGTTATTGTCATCCTCATGTTGACCTTGATGATGAAACCACCGTCATTATCGAAAAAGAAATAGTGTATTTGCTAGACGATTTGAGTTACTGGTAGGCGACAATCATTTAAGTCGAAGAATTACAGATAAAAAAGCTCGGGCACTATCGCCCGAGCGAATTAATGCAAACAAGGAAACTAAGGATTTAACAACGCTGGTACTTTTAACAGAATAAATTCATTATCGTCAGCTTGATTAGGCTCACGACTCGATGAGAATGGATAGTTGTTATCATTACCCACAATGATGAGCTCATTGTCCACAACATCAACGTTTTCAATGGTGAAGAAGGGGAACGTAAATACGCCATCATTTAACGGCTTTCTCGCCACTTTATTCGGATCTTTAATATTCATCAAATCAATATAGGCTTGCTTATCAACCGCAGCGCCTTGGTTTTTATCTGAAAACTCAATGCGATAAACACGCTTAAATTTCGCCAGATTACTAAAGCAGTTTTTGGTATCCGTTGCGCCTTCTGTACAGGCTTTATCGGCAGTTCCTTCACCATTATCACGCTCAATGATCAAACCATGAGTATCATCAATCACGTTAAAATCACCAATCGCATTTTGGTTATCTTCAAACACATATAACCAGCTACGCCCTGTCCACTGCTGTTTTTTCACATCAAATTCAAGAATTCTTGCCGCACGCTTACCATCTACACTTTCATAATCTTGTTTTTCTTCATTCCATAGTGCGCCTTCAAGCATTGGATAGAGTTTGCTGCCATCGGGTGATGAAGCCATTCCTTCAAAACCTTTTGAGCGGTTAACTTGGAAGCTAATTTTATCCATTGGTTTGCCTGGTGTTGTCACCTGATAATGGTCTGGTGAAACCACTTTTTTACCGTTCACTTCAGTTTCAAACAGGGCGAGCACCTTGCCATCCAAATCCATTTTAATCAGATAAGGCCCAAACTCGTCACCAACCCAAAGGGCACCATCCGCAAACTGGAAACTTTCAGGATCAAAATCACTGCCCGTCAAATAGCGTTTATCTGTACTTTCGTTAATGATGTGAAAAGGAATGATTTTATCGGGATCGTGGAAAAAAACAGTTTTCAGTGGATTCGCTTTGCCACTTTTAAAATCAATATCGTATTGAGTCAGATAGAGCATTGAATCAGGCGAATTCATTTTGTTGCCGTAGCCATTGTCAGTTAGTACCCAATAGGTGCCATCAGCCATGCGCTTAATACCTGAATGGCCTTGTAATGGCTGGCCTTTGATTGGCACACTCATTCCTGCTGGACGATCGGCTGATTTCCCTTCCACCTTGCCAAGTTCATCAATACGATTACCTGTCGTGTATTTACCGCTAAACTGTAGATCTTTCGGTGCATCAGCGGGGGATGGCACGGTTGCATCAACCGATAGCATCGCATGGCCTGTCAGCGATACTAGCACTTCTTGTTGAGCATACCCTGTGGAGGAAAAAGCAATTAATGTGGCAAGTAGCGATAACGAACTGAGTTTTATTGTGCGGCGATGCTGCATTACTATGTTCCTATCAAGTAGTTTATCAATAATTGACCGCGGAATCATAACCAGAGCAAATGACAGTATTGTGATAAATAGAAGACAGTTTGAATTCAAGGAAGTGGTAATTTTTAAGATAACTTACCACTTCTTCTTTTAGTAACAGCGATTGTGTTATTTCTTGGATAATGTTCTAGATAATGTATCGACAATGGTTCTTGTCATTTGGTCTATTTCATAATTGAGGAAATCGCCCACTTTAATCTTGTCAAAATTGGTGATTCTTAAAGTTTCTGGGATCAAGTTTAAGGCTAGAGTTCTATTTTCTTCATCAATAGCATTGATGGTTAAACTGCAACCATGAAGCCCAATAAAACCTTTCAGGAAGAAATATTTAATGTTGTCTTCAGGAATTCTGATAACCAACCGATAAGTTTCACCGGTCGGCATAAATTCTATGACTTCAGCAACCCCTTCAACATGTCCATATAAGCTATGGCCACCATTTTCTTGATTCATCTGATGCGATCTTTCAACGTTAACCTCATCTTCAACCCTAAGTAATTTTAACGTTGTACTATCAGCGGTAAAATCAGAGATATCAAATGAAACTCGGTCCTCGGTAAATTTAGTGACGGTCAAGCAAGTTCCATTAATAGCAACACTGGCTCCCACAGCAACACCAGCAAAAAAACAGTTATTATTACTGACCGTTAATGTGCTGAACCCATCATTTTTATTAAGTAATAATACACTCTCTTACCTTGTACTATTCCGGTATACATCACTATCCCCTTTTTTGAAGTAAAAATAATCCTGTTGAATAAGAGACTTTATGCTCATTTGAAAGGTATTTATCATATAATTGTTGATAAAAATCGTTAACCGCATTTTCTTGATCTTTCTTGGAAAATTGCTGATATATAACAGAACCACTTCCTAAGTGCCAATCTCGGAAATCATCATAGCTTGAAAAATCAATAGCTTCTTCAATTCTATAGCTTTTAAGTATTTTAAAATCGTTAGTGAAATTCTTAAATTTTTCACTATCAAACCGATAATCATCAAAAACGACTGCCGATGAAACAGGCGAATATTTATCTCTTACGACTTGCAATATATTTCCTTGAATATCTTTTTCACCACAAAAGAAATTAAAGTCAAAAGCACATGATAAAAATAAATTACCATTTGGCTTTAGATATTTTGAGATTTTATCTAATACTTTTTTTCATTTGGAATAAACCAATGTAAACAGGCTGCACAAATTATCGCATCATATAATTGCATTTGAGGGTTTTCGTAATTCAAAAAATCATTGATGATAAAATTCACTTTTTCATCAGAATGATTGTTTTTTGCAAATTCAATCATATCTGGCGAGATATCAATCCCTAAATAACTATTTATTTCACTCTTTTTGATAAATTTTAATGAATTACCTGTACCACAACCGATATCTAAAATATCACCGTTTATTTCAGAAAAACCTAGCAATAGTTCTAAACATTTTAACTGTAATTTTTTAGATGTACGTTGATACTCTTCTGGTTTAAACCATACATTTTCCATTAATTATTCCTTTATATATTACTGAAGTAACCCATAGTGGCCATGTCCAACGCTAATCCAAGTTTTTTCCTAACATCAATAGGCTTAGCTGGTGTTATTTCAAATTCCTCTGCTAATCTAATAACTCTTTTAACTAGTTTCTCATTGGAGGCCAATATTGTTTTCTTCTTGTCATACCAAATATTATCTTCTAAACCGATTCTAACACCATATCCCGAAGCCAATGATAATGTTGTTGCTTGTAATTGGTAATTTCCTAATCCAGCAAATGAACATATAACATTATTAGGTATATTTGATAATACAGCTGATATATTTGAAAAATTACTTTGTGCACCACAATATATTACCAAGAAGAATATTAGTATAAATTTTACTGGGCAATAATCCTTTCTTAATTAAGAAACTAAGGTAATTAGCCATACCAGTATCGAAAATTTCAATCTCTGGTGAAATTAATTTTTCTTTCATTTTAGCAGATAAAAATTGAATAGTATCTGGAGAGTTTACACTGGCTTGATTAATGAAGTTCAATGAAGACAATGTCAAACTTCCCATATCTGGCTTTAGCTCACCATCTAACTCTAAAGGTAATGCTCTTTGATAAGGATCAGTCACGTTTCGTCCACTCAAAGAAACACAAATGATAATATCTTTATTATACTTTCTAATTCCAGAAATTATTTCCCCATAGACTTCATCAGAAACTATCGGTTTTCCTGTGATTTGATCTCTTGCATGAATATGAGCCATCGAAGCGCCACATTCCGTAGCCTCCAATACACTTTCAACTATTTCGTTTACAGAAATAGGGACATTGTTATTCATTTCTTTAGTCGGTATCATTCCTGTTGGGGCAAAATTTAATATAAACTTATCCATAATACCCTCACTTATCCATATTTATGGTATGAGATTTTTTATTTACTTTACTTTTAAGGTACTCCTCATTTTCTTTAGTAATATATACACCCGTTGGTATTACATCATTGACATCTATATCATGAGATAATAAACAATCAACTTTTTCAGGATTATTTGTTATTAAATTTACTGAATAAATATCCATTGATTTCAGCATTAAAGCTGCATCATCAAAACTTCTCAGATCGTCTTTATAACCCAACATTTCATTAGCCGTAAATGTATCAAATCCTTTATTTTGTAAATCATAAGAATCTATTTTAGGATATAACCCAATACCTCGCCCTTCCTGACGTAAATATAGGATTACTCCGTTTCCTTTCTCATTTATTTTCTTTATAGATTCCTTTAACTGAAAACCACAATCACATCTATGTGACTCAAAAACATCACCTGTTAAACATTCAGAGTGAATTCTTATTAAAACAGGCGCTGTTTTATCTAAGTCACCTATGCTAATTGCAATATGTTCACTATCCAGTTCTGAAAAAGTCAGAAATCTAGTTTACTTTGATGTATTTTCAATTGGAATAATGACACTCTGTCTTATTTTTATCTCTTTCATTTATCAACCTATAATTATTTAAAAGAAAAATCTCTATTTTAGCCATTCAGCATGTATACCGATTAATTTTTAATTAAATAATATAGATACCTTTCACTATTCATAGCGATATCTACTTCCCATGCTGAAAAATATTTTTAAATATGCATATTTAATTATGCAGTTTAAGCAAGTAAAAATTTAATTCTGATGTTATAATTTACCCCTCAATTACATTCTAAATCTTTAATAAAAATGAACAAATAAATGGAATAAAAAGCAATGCACAAACCATGAATACATATATATAAATAAATAAAACCATTTGTATTAATATCAATCAAAAAAATATTAATGCAGGAATAGATTGACCAAGCATGGCATTTAATTGCATAACTGAATTATTTAATGTATTAGCTTTATATAAACAATTCTTTTTTAATCCATAAAAAGCAATTGATGAATAACCTAAAAACTGAAATGACCTTGCGACTCCATGAATAAAACACATAAGATAAATGAGTTTGATATCATCATATACTTTATTATATACAAATGGAAATATAGATATTAAAGTTAAAAATGATGATGTTATTAAATAATATTTATTTTTTTCACTCTAGGTAAAACATTCGCAGCTATAGGCTTTGCAATAATATTCCCTATGAAAATAAAAACAATACATGATCCACTCATTAGTGGTGTGTAATTAAAAGTAGATATTAATGACAATACAAAAAAAACAGGAAAACAATAAATAGCTATTCTAAAATAGCTTCCATGAACAATATTTATTCTAAAAAAATCATTAGCTAAAAGATTAGAATCAAATATTTTATTGTTTTTTTTTGATTAAAATAACATATAAAAAGAAAAATGATGCCAATAGTGAAACTATTGATAATGTCAAATACCCCATTGTTGTAAGAGCAAAAAAAGAAAAAATAGACAACACCAGAAAAGACCAAATTAAATATGATGACAAATCAATTCTATCCCTATCATTCAAATAAAAATCGTCATCTGACAACCACTTTGAAGATATTAGCAATATAAATAAAGATAGTAATAAAATAAAATAAAATACATATTTCCAATTGTAAGCCTGAGTAATATATCCGCCTATAACAGGTGCAAAAAGAGCAGGCCAGATTAAAAAAGTCATTACAATTGGAATATTCTCTTTATCTGTTTTACTGAGAACCAATGTTCTACCTATTGGTACAACTAAAGCGCCACCAAAACCTTGCAACATTCTACTGATAGATAATAAATAGATATTACTACTTACACTACAAAAAAAAGAAGCAACAAAGAAGATAATCATACCAATCATAAATTTATTTTTGGCACTTACATTCCCCCAAAAAATCATATTTATAGGTGTAAATAAGGCTAAAGAAAAAACATAAGATGATATTGATATTGTAGTGATTTCTATTGGTGATTTTAAATCATTTGATATATCTATTAAAACAGGAGTAAATATTGTTGCATCTAATACTTCCAAAAAAAATACAGCAGATACTATAAATATATCTAATTTATTACGAATAATTTTACTCATTCTAATTACCTAGCGCTACACCATGTCCTCTCGGATCAGATACGGAAAAAAGCAAACCACTTTTCTTGTTAATACCCGCAAGTTGAACGACACCCAGCTTATTACTAAGGCCACCAGTACTCGTAAAAGGTGCCTCAACATCTTTATCTTCTGCTAAATATGTTATTTTTTTAGTTTTTGAATGGTATCCAAGATTAACAAACCTAGGCTCTGATATTGCATCATAAGGTTGGAAATTTTCAGAAATTATTTTATTGATAATAAATGATAATGTTTGTGATTGCACAGGACCACCTGCAGCTCCTATCACAAAGCTCATATTATCAGATTCGACAATTATGCAATTATTAGTATGCTTGACAGGAGAATAGCTTTTAAAATCATCTATCCTCCTACTTTCATTAAATGCATAACATCGATTAGATAACAAAATACCTGTATTTTCCACCTCAAAAATTGCTCCTAACGGCGTAAAGATTGAGTTAGTTACTCCTATTAAATCACCCTCTAGATTAACACCAGCAATAAAAATAGTATGACTTTGCTTATGCCTGATATCTTTCTCTTCTAAAGTGTCATTTTCGATCATATCAAATAATAATAAGGCTGCCTCCTTAATATTACATTCGTAGCTGATTATGTCATACCTCATACTATCTGCCGTATCCTCTATATATGGAACAAGTTTGAAAATTTTTTTGTAATCTATTTCTTTATTTTTATTTGTAAATATTTCATATATTTTTAGAAATAGAAATAACTCTAACCAAGGGCTATTTGAACCATGACAAAACACCTCACTACCCAGAAAATTTATTTTTTTAACCTCACTGTAATTTTGGACTGAAATGTGTAAAATCAGATTCAGAATATAGTCTATTATCATACCTATCTATTTGATTATAAACTTCATTAGCCAGTCTACCTTTATAAAAATCATTAAATCCAACCTGAGATACTCTTTTCATCATATTAATAAATGAATTATTTACATGCTTCCCTCCATAAAATAACTCCCCCCATTCTTTTAATTTTGTAGCCTGTGAAAACTCCAACTTAGCTTTCTTAAACAAAAACTCAAAACAAGGAATATTAATAAACCCTTTATCAAAATCATTTTTAATTAATGTTTCAATCATCCTTACAAGATCAACATCAGCCTCTTTAACTAAAGTTTCAAATGCGTAAGGTGCGCCATAAACCATAGTACAATAAATACCTCTTTTTGGAATTGTACTTAATCCTTTTTCTTCATAGGATATTCTATTTTGATACGTACCTGTTTTTCCGGTGCCATTAATAATAGATATTTCACCTTTATTCTTTTTTATTATTATAGCATCTCCACCAAGACCGCAAAGATGTGGTAAATTAAAGAACAAAGACATGCCTATTTTTATTACACTACTATATAATGAATGTTCGTCCCCACCGCTAAGTGCATATTCATTTATGCCTAATAAAGTTGATTTATAGTGAGGTGAAGCGAAGCAAACAGAATGACCAAATGCTATATTAGATACTATTTGTCCTTATTTATTTTATGTTTACTCATAACAAATAAACATGTTAATATAATTGAAGATTAAGTAAACGACATTAAAAAAATAAATCCGTGATAAATATCTCAATAAAATAAAATATTCAAATTACCGCAATAAATAAATCACTTTAAACTTTAAGATATACAACAATGAATCAAACCAATATATTAATACGTATCAATTTACATATTATAATTTAAATAATAAACCCCAATTACTATTCTAAATGATATTAAATAAAACAGTTGACATCCATCAAAGACTATCCAAACATTTACCTTCATGTTTATTTTATGATAAAAATGGATTATTGCATGCTATTTCACTTAAATACTCATCAAATAGGGAATTACTTATCTTCCAATCAAAAAATATCATATTACTTTCTATTATTAAATAGAGTCAGTAGGATAAGATTAATACATACTGTTTTTAACGCTATTTTTTAAAAATCAATAAATCTGTTATTAATTACGTTAATATTTTTAACATATAATGTTCAAGCAAGTGATTTTATTAATTTTCAATCAATTGATACCAGTCTTTACCTACAATTAGAAAATAAAATTGATCCCCAAAAAACAATTTCTCCCATCGTAGAATCTTTTGGTGATTATAAAATTGGCGATATGTATGTTTATAGCATTTGGCAAAATTCGCTGCAACGTAGTTATCAAGGGGATAAAAGCACCTATTACTACAAATTTGTCCCTAGGCTCAGCGTCAGTAAGATGACAGGGTATGATCTTTCCTATGGTGCATTCAAAGATTTACTCTTTGCTCAGTGGATTGCCAAAACAAAAAACGAAAAATACGATTTTTTCTCAGGTTTCAGCCTAGATTGGCAAATTCCTGGGTTTAGTTGGCTTCGTACTCTATTTTATTTTGAGAATAATGCCAAAGGAAATTGGAACGATCAGCGAATTCATATCGACTATGACATTCCTTTCAATAATCAATTTGGCGATTTTCGGATCGTAGGGACGTTAGATTATACACTTGGGTTACACGATAATCCTGAAATGTTGGAATTCAAGCCAGAGCTACATTATGACTTGGGGAAAGAACTGGGCTATCAACCAGGTCATTTATGGACAGGCGTTGTTCTGAATACGACTAAGAATAAGTACAAAATAAAAGATACACCTTACTATCACGCGAACCAATTCAGCTATGGTGTGTTTATTCGATATAGTTTTTTCTAATATTCACATGAAATAGCATCGTTTTAGTCAAAATAGTTATTTTGATGATGGATTAATACAATACTTAATTAAGTTGATTGTTTATTGCTCTTTTGGGGCTAAAAAAACAATCAGCAATAGTCTCTAGTGTCCTGCTGGACAACTATTTTAGATGAGAATCTTATCTAGAGTTATTTTCAATCATGAATCTGACTTCTACTCTAGCTTCTCTATCACCTTTCTTTGTCGGAGCAATTAAAGATAATTCTGGTCGTTTTACTCCAGCTTTCCTCATTACCGCTATACCCGTATGTATTATATTTGTCGTCACATTAATAATGAAACCGTATTATCAAAAAATACGTTTAATCGACAGCGCCAACTCACTCTATTGAAATTATAGATAAATTAAAACAGCCCACAAACAAGGAAATAGTGATGTCAAAAAAAGAGTTTGGTATATTCCTGCCCATTGCTAAAGGCGGATGGATTATCTCCAAAAACACACCAGCATTAGATGCGTCTTATAAACAAAATCGAGAGGCGGCAATTATCGCTGATCAAATAGGCCTTGATTTCATTATGTCTATGGGGAAATGGCGCGGTTTCGGGGGAGAAACAGACCATTGGGGTAGCTCACTAGAATCTGTCACAATGATGGCGGGTATTGCTGAAGTCACTCACCATGCTAAGTTGATCGCCACTGCTCATGCTGGACTACACAATCCCGCAGTGACTGCCAAAATGATCACCACACTTGATCATATCAGCCAAGGCCGCGCTGGCCTGAATATTGTGATCTGCTTTAATCAAACAGGACACTTTAATAATGGAATATAATCCAATTATTGAGGTGTTAAATGAAAAAACGAACAAACAGGTTTTATACTACTGAGTTTAAGCAAGAAGCGGTCGCATTAGTCACCGAACAAGGTTATAGCGTCCCAAAAGCGGCAGCTTCATTAGGGATCACCGATAAATTACTTTATAACTGGAAAGCAAAATTCGATGCTGAACAATCCGGTAGCAGCTTGAATGCCGATGAGAGAGCTGAGCTATTAAGGCTTCGAAAAGAAAATAAAGAACTTAGGATGGAGAAAGAGATCCTAAAAAAAGCCAGCGCCCTCCTGCTAAAGGAAACCAAGTAGCGTTTAAAACGATTAAGCAATTATCTTCACAGTTTCCCGTGCTGAAGCTCTGCAAGTTAATGAAAATAAGTCGTTCTGCCTACTATGCTTGGCTTAAACGCCCAGCAAAATTGATCACCGCAGAACAACTTAGCCTGTACCGCAGAGCCAAAGCTATCTTTGAACAGAGTCGAAATAGCTTAGGTTATAGAACGTTACGTAAACGGTTATGCAAAGAGGGCTTTAGCGTGAGTGCTTATGGCGTTCAAAAGCTAATGGCTCAGCTTGGCCTAGTCGTCACTCAGCGCGTTGCTTACAAAGTCACCACAAAACGCAAACACAGTGATGCCGTAGCCGATAATTTGCTCAATCAAAATTTTAATCCTCACGCACCTAACGAAGTGTGGGCGGGTGATGTGACCTATTTAAAAACAGGGGAAGGCTGGATGTATTTAGCCATCGTGATGGACTTATACTCACGCCGTATTGTGGGTTGGCATATCGATAAACGAATGACGGCAGATTTAGTCAGTAAAGCCTTGATGAAAGCGTATAACTTACGCCAGCCCGAAAAAGGCTTAGTCTTTCATAGTGATAGAGGCTCTCAATATACGAGTAAGCGATATCGCCGCTTGCTAACAAGCTATGGTATCAGGGCAAGCATGGGTGATGTTGGAGCCTGTTGGGATAACGCCGTTGTAGAACGATTTTTTGGCAGTTTAAAACACGATTGGGTACTGAAAATCCCTCAGCCGACTCGGAAACAGATGAAAGAAGATGTTATCGCGTATATGCGCTATTACAACCTAGAAAGGTTTCATACTGCCAACGGTGATCTGTCCCCAATTGAGTATGAACAAAATTCCTTAAGAAAAGTGTCCTGATTTAGTTGCGCAGAACATTGTGTCTGGCTCTTTCAAAGATGAATTTGAGCAAATGGGCGAATGGGATGGCAGTCTGGATCATGACCTGCGCTATACAATGACGGAAGAGTGGACACAATTAATCAAAAGGCTTTGGCGTGAAAAACAAGTTAACCATGAAGGAACCTATTTTCAGTTGAAAGACTGTGTATCTGACCCTAAACCGTTTTCATTACCTCGTCCTTATCTGGTTTGTGCTGGCCAATCCAAACGAGGCCTCCATTTCAGTGCACGTCATGCTGATGCCTGTTTTATCGGGGGCAAAGATGAAGCAGAAACCCGTAAAATCAGCTTGAGCGCCAAACGAATCGCATCAGAGTACAACACAACGACTAAAACTTTCTGCATGTGTACGGTCATTTGTGCCGAAACTGATTCCAATGCTAACACTCTCGCTGAGTTTTATCGCCAAGGTTTAGATGTGGAAGCTGTCCGAAATATGATACACAGTTTTGGTATTAATATAGATGGCAAAAGCAATGCCATGGTTGAACGATCACAAAATGCTTTCATGACTCATAAGGCTATCGGCAAACCAGACACTTGCTATAAGCAACTCTCAGATTTACTACGCACCTGTGAATTGGATGGCGTGATGTTAATCTTTCCTGATTATATTAAGGGATTAAACATATTCAGTGAGCAGATCCTACCCAAATTGAAGAGTGAGTTTGGCTAATTCACCTATAGCCATCATCTTTCAAAAAAATGATATTTCTTTGAAAAATGAGAAACCTTATATGAATAGTTTCTCATTTATGATTAATAAGTTAAAACCGTTCCTTAAATAATCCCACTGACTGATGAGAAAATACAACAACGCCACATCTTGAAGGATCACCGGGATAATCCCCTAAATAATTTTTCTATCACTAACCTAAAAAAGAGCAAACCCGAATCACATAGGTAGCGATGTGACTCAGGTGATGAATGCAACCGATAAGGCTAACGACGCAAATTATGATGGGAATTAAGTAAGCGGATGCCTAACCATCCCCCACATATCGACAACAACAACGCAGCGCATAGTGGCAACATAATCCACATTGACCACTCAGGTTGCCAAGGGAAATCAAATACTTTGGTTTGTAGCAACCACAATGCGACTTCGGCACCAAAAGCAGCAGCTAATCCTGCCATCAAACCTAATAACGCAAATTCACTCCACAAGGTTCGACGCATCAATTTTTTGCTGGCACCTAAGGTACGATAAACCACCAGCTCGCGCTCACGTTGGCTCATGCCCACTTGGATTTGGGCTAATAGTAACAATAGGCCGCAGAAGATAACCAATACCACCATAACCTCTAGTGCTTGGCTCACTTGCTGCAAGATTTGCTGAATTTGCGCAATCAGAGCCCCCGTGTCTAATACATTGATGGTTGGGAAATGGCGACTAACTTCCGTTAATAATTTGCCATCACCATCATAGTGGAAGCTACTCATCCATGTCGAAGGAACATCGGCTAGCGTATTTTCGGAGAAAATAAAGAAAAAATTCGGACGTAAACTTTCCCAATCAACGGTTCGAATGCTACTTACTGTCGCACTAAATACCTGAGCACCAGCATTAAATGTCAGTTTATCGCCGATCTTTAATCCCAATTGCTTGACAACTGTCTGCTCAATCGACACTTCACCCGCTTTTGGTGGCCATGTTCCTTGTTCAAGCACATTGGCTTCAGGCAACGTAGACTTCCAGGTTAAGCTCAATTCACGTCTAACCGTATTGTTATCAGGATCACGCGCATCAGCCCATTCAATTGCAGAGGTGTCATTTATATCCGACAAACGTGCCAATACTACTGGATAGAACTCTGTCGGCTTCACTTGATGTTGCGCCAATAACTCAGTCACAGGTTTTATTTGTGACTCATTCATGTTAATTAAAAAATAATTTGGGCTATCGGCTGGAAGTTGCTGCTGCCAGCGATCAAGTAAATCCCCTCTGACTAAAATCAATAACGCCAATAACATAAACGATAGCGAAAATGCACTCATTTGCGTGATAGTTTGCAACGGCTGACGCAATAAACGACTAACGGAAAGTCGTAAACTCAATTGGCGAAACTTAAATTGACGCAGTACCCACAGCCCCACCCAACCAATCAATGCCAACAATATCGCTACAATCACAATGCCAATAAGAATCGACCAAAGCAGTGGATTGACGCCAGCAAACAGAAATAAACCACCAACAACAATTAAAGCAACAACGGGCAAATAGTAACGTAGTGGCCAAACTGGCGAACTTGCATCCTCACGCAACACGCGTGAAGGTTGTGTTGACATAAGTTGTCGGTAAGGTCGAATGCCGACAATCATTGCGATAATAAATAAAGTCCCGATAGCCCATACCCACGGCCATAAACTGGCCGATGGTAGCTCTTTAGGTAGCATCGCACCTAATATTTGCATCAAAATGCCTTCAAAGGCTAGCCCAAGCAAGGAACCTAAAAATGCGGCAGCAAGTAAAATAACTAGCCACTGACCAATGACCCATTTTTGTAATGCAGAACGCCCTGCTCCCAATGTTTTGAGTACTGCAACTAATTGATAGCGACTACGGCAATAATGGGTCATCGAAACAACCACCGCAGCAATGGCTAACAACAATGTTAATAACACTGAGAGTAATAAAAATTGCTGTGCCCGCTGGAACGTTTTACCCACCGCACCATTGTTATCATTCATGGTGAACCAACGCTGGTCGGTTCTCTGTTTCCCATCAAATTGTGCTTTAAAAGCATCAATTTTTGCGGTTTCCCCCGCAAACATATCGCGGTAGGTTAAGCGACTACCTATTTGTACTGCACCTGTTGATTCGGCATCATCAAGCGAAATCAAGACACGGGGCGCAATCTGAAAGGGATTAAAACCACTGTCAGGCTCTTGCACTAACTGACCTGTAACTTTCAATGTGGTATCGCCAATATCAATACTGTCACCAGTTTTTAAATTGAGTAATTCAAGCAAACGAGGAGTGACTAAGATTTCCCCCTTTGTTGGACGAAGGCCTGGGGGTTCAGTAATCAAATCGCCATATAGCGGGTAAGATTGATCGGCGGCTTTCACCAACACAAGTTGTGGACGTAAGTCCTCATCTGCCGTCGAATATGCCATGGTTGAAAATGACATTTGTTGGCTTAACTTGATGCCATCGTCTTTGGCTTGTTGTAACCAAGCTGGGTCACTTGGATGGGAGGATTGTAACACTAAATCCCCTGCCAGCAGTTCACGGCTTTGGTAACTCATGCTGTTTTCAATCCGATCACTTATCCGCCCCAAGGCAAGTACACAAGCAACCGCTAGGGTGAGTGCGAGCCAGACAATCAACAGCGATGGCGTTTTCCACTCTCGCCAAAACCAACGCCAAATCATACCTCTTCCCTCAATACACCATCTACAAGCCGTAAGCGGCGCTGGCAACGAGCCGCGAGTTCATTATCATGCGTCACAAGGATCAGGGTGGTGCCATGCTCTTTATTCATCGAAAACAGTAAGTCAGCAATTTTGTCGCCAGTATGGCGGTCAAGGTTCCCTGTCGGCTCATCAGCAAACAAAATTTGGGGGCGACCATTAAACGCTCTGGCTAAAGCGACACGTTGTTGCTCACCACCCGAAAGTTGTGCAGGCATATGCTTAAGTCGTTTCTCTAAACCCAATTCAGCTAATAGACTAGCCGCTTGTTGACTGCTTTGAGATTCTGGCTCACCTCGCAGTAGTGCCGGTAGTTGCACATTTTCAAGCGCATTAAGTGTCGGTATTAGCATGAAGGATTGAAAAACAAATCCCACACTCTGAGCTCGAAGGAACGCTCGTTGTTCTTCGTTCATTTTAGTCAGTTCTTGCCCTAATAAACTAACGCTGCCGCTACTGCCATCATCTAACCCTGCAATAATCCCTAATAAGGTCGATTTACCTGAACCTGACTCGCCAATCAAAGCAATTGTTTGTCCGGGCTCGACAATTAGCTCAACACCTTGCAATATAGTCAGTTCATGTTCACCTTGACCAACACGTTTAATGAGATGATGAACTTCAAGAATATTTTTCGCCGACATTTACTGATATTTCTCCTGTTACTGACTGCAAGTGGACAAACACTCGCAGCAACAAAACTGTTAATCCTAGGTGACAGCCTAAGTGCAGGCTATCGCTTACCTGCCGAGCAGGCATGGGCTACACAACTCGCCGAGCGTTGGCAGAAAATGTCACCGCCCGTTATTGTGATTAACGGCAGTATCAGTGGAAACACCGCAGCACAAGGGCTAGAGCGTCTTCCTGCCTTACTTAAACAACATAAACCTGACTGGGTTCTAGTCGAGTTAGGTGCTAACGATGGATTACAAGGGCTATCCGTCGAACAGATGGAGAACACATTACAGCAAATGATTGAACAAATAACGCAATCAGGTGCTAAACCGCTCTTAATGCAAATTCGTATACCACCGAACTATGGCAAACGCTACACTTCAAGCTTTGAAAAGGTCTACCCAGCACTAGCACAAAAAAATGATATTCCTCTCATCCCTTTTTACATGGAAACTATCATTACCAAGCCTGAGTGGATCCAACAAGATGGTATTCATCCAACTGAAGATGCACAGCCTACTATCGCTGATTTTATGGAAAAACAGCTTAAGCCTTATCTAATTCCTGAAGCTAAATAAGCACTTAATGGATGCGTAATAGTAAAGCAGTTTTTAACTCAATGTGAGCCTACAGGTAGGTAAAGTTATGCAAAAATCGGTATTTATCACCGGTGCATCTAGCGGTATTGGCTTTTGCGCCGCTCAAACTCTGCGCCAGCGTGGCTACCATGTGATTGTCGCCTGTCGCAAAGAATCTGATATTTTACGCCTGAAAGAACTCGGTTTCGATACGCTCGCTCTCGATCTCGATGATAACCATAGCATAGATGCTGCCGCTGATGAGGTACTTGCACTGTGTCATGGCCGACTTTTCGGATTATTCAATAATGCGGGTTTTGGTGTCTATGGTGCATTAACCCGTGTCAGCCGAGAGCAACTTGAAGCCCAATTTTCAACCAATTTTTTCGGAATACACCAATTGACCCTCCGCTTGCTTCCGGCCATGCTAGCGTATAATGAAGGTCGTATCGTACAAACTAGTTCCGTCATGGGTATTATCTCGACACCGGGGCGGGGTGCGTACGCTGCCAGTAAATATGCGTTGGAAGCTTGGTCTGATGCATTACGCCTTGAGCTAAAAGGTTCAGGTATTCATATTAGCTTGATTGAACCCGGCCCAATTTATACTAACTTTACCCATAATGTGGCACAAGCTCAGTTAGATAAACCCGTCAAAAACCCAGGAATTGCACAGCGTTTTACATTAACGCCAGAACACGTAGTGACAAAACTCATTCATGCACTTGAAAGTCCTCGCCCACGCATTCGCTACTCAGTTACCTTACTCACGGTGATTGTTCGTATCCTGAAACGATTATTACCCGACTGCTTAATGGATAAAATACTGGCGGGTCAGGGAAAAAAGGCTTGAAAAAAAACAAAAAAGCCCCACCTTTAGATCATCAAGAATTCATTTAAAAGAGATATTTTATGCAAGCTTTAGCCCAAATAGTGGATGTTAACGAATCAAACCTACACCAAGTTGTCGAGCAATCCATGAGCATGCCTGTCATGTTCTATTTCTGGTCAGCACAAAGCCCACATTGCCAAGAGTTTGGCGCAACTTTGGATAAGATTGCCAATGACTATGCTGGCCTATTTATATTGGCACGAGTCGATTGCGATGCTGAACAAAACGTTGCAGCTCAATTCGGGCTAAGAGCAATTCCTACCGTTTATATTTTACAAGAAGGCCGTCCTGTTGATGGTTTCCAAGGCCCTCAACCAGAAGAGGTGGTACTTGAAATGCTGTCGCGTGTTCTGCCAAGTCCTGAAGAATTGAAAGCCGCGCAAGCTGCTGAACTGATAGCTGAAGGTAAGTTACAAGAAGCTCTGCCTTTATTAAAAGAAGCGAATCAGCTCAATCCGAAGAATGGCGATATTACTCTGCTATTAGCTGAAACTCAGATTAAATTGCATCTGGTTGATGAAGCTGAAACCACGCTATCAACGGTCCTCATGCAAGATCAAGATAGCCGCTATCAAGGGCTAGTCGCACAAATTGAGCTTGCAAGACAAGCTGCTGATACCCCTGAAATTCAGCAATTACAGCAAGAATTTGACGCCGCACCTGAAAATGCTGCACTCGCCGTGCAGTTAGCACTAAAATTACATGAAGTGAATCGCAATGAAGAAGCACTAGAAATATTGCTAACCTTCTTGCAAAAAGACCTCAGCGCTGGAGATGGTGCTGTCAGAAAAACGATGATGGATATTATGTCAGCGATGGGCACAGGTGATTCAGTGGCTAGTCAATATCGCCGCAAAGTATATTCATTACTCTATTAATTAAGGATTAATTCAATGGATTTGTTCGCGTTTGGTGCTATACCGATTATTATTTTTATTGCCATCGTTATTGTTTTTACCTGTGTAAAAACGGTACCGCAAGGTTATCAATGGACTGTTGAACGTTTCGGGCGTTATACCCGCACGTTACAACCAGGATTGCATTTTCTTGTGCCTTTTATGGATAGAATAGGTCGTCGCATCAATGTAATGGAACAAGTCCTTGATATCCCTTCGCAAGAAGTTATATCACGCGATAACGCTAACGTGACTATTGATGCCGTTTGCTTTATTCAAGTTGTCGATCCTGTGCGTGCCGCTTATGAAGTCAGCAATCTTGAGTTGTCAGTCCTCAATTTGACCATGACTAATATTCGTACGGTATTAGGCTCAATGGAATTGGATGAAATGCTGTCACAGCGTGATTCAATTAACACTCGGCTTCTGCATATTGTGGATGATGCAACCAACCCATGGGGCGTTAAAATCACCCGTATTGAGATCCGTGATGTTAAGCCGCCGAAAGAGTTAGTTAACGCGATGAACGCCCAGATGAAAGCGGAACGTACTAAACGTGCTGATATTCTGGAAGCGGAAGGTATTCGCCAAGCAGCTATCTTGAAAGCTGAAGGTGAAAAACAATCACAGATCCTTAAAGCTGAAGGTGAGCGAGCTTCCGCATTCTTACAAGCCGAGGCTCGTGAAAGGGCTGCTGAAGCAGAAGCTAAAGCAACTCAAATGGTATCTGCGGCTATTGCTGCGGGTGATATGCAGGCGATTAACTACTTCGTTGCACAAAAGTATACTGATGCATTAACTGCTATTGGTTCTGCCGAAAATAGCAAAGTGATCATGATGCCACTTGAAGCCAGTAATTTGATGGGCGCAATTGGCGGGATCACGGAACTCCTGAGTGAAAGTAAAAAAAACAGCGTCAATAAAAAGCAGGTAGGCTCATGATAGAACTTATCAGCATTCAACCCGCATGGTTTTGGCTGTGTCTTGGTGGTTTATTGCTGATTGGTGAACTACTTGGCACAGGTGGTTATTTACTTTGGTCTGGGATCGCCGCGGTTTCCGTGGCGATTATCGCACTCGTATTGCCCTTCCTCGGTTGGGAGTGGCAAGGCATCTTGTTTGCTATCTTAACCGTTGTTTCCGCTGTGTTATGGCGTAAATGGTTAAGTCTGCGTAAAGATCCACAAGCAGATGACGTTAATCAAAAGAGCCACCAATTAATTGGTGTTAAGGCGCGTTTGATGATGGATACTGAAGAGGGTTTTGCCCGCGTGCGTCTTGCTGACGGTAGTTGGCGTGCCTACAGTGAATCACCGCTTAAAGCAGGCACTGAAGTGATCGTCACCTCAGTTGACGGCATTACACTGCACGTTAAGCCTTACCATGATGACAACAACCCCGAGCAAGATGGTCAATAATCGGGCAATCGGCACCCTCATCGCCGGGGCACGCGTCGACTAATTCTTGCAATGTACCTTTGATAGCAGACAATTTTGCGATTGTCTGCTCTATCTCTTGAATTTTGGCTATTGTCGTACTCTTCACATCGGCACTGTGCCTTTCCGGATTACGGAATAGCCCCAACAACTCACCACACTCTTCTAAGGTAAAACCAACATCTCTCGCCTGTTTGAGTAAGCCCAATTCATCGAGATGTCTATCTTGATAATAACGATAGCTATTTTCACCACGCTCTGGTGGCGTGATCAACCCTTTCTCTTCATAAAAACGGATAGCTTTTGCGGTAAGACCGGTTTTTTTAGCCATTTCACTAATATTCATTATTCCCCCTTGACCTTAACCTTGCAGGAGGGTTTAACCTTTCCTACATGTCGACGTATCCATCATTAATTTAAGTTGAATGACGTTTGCTATAACTAGGGTACTGCACTTAGTACTTTATATTAAACTGTTATTTATAATGTTTGAGATATCTTTTCTGGCCAGAGATAAGCAGCTTAGATTATTTTGGGTATAGAACTCTCATAAAAAACATAATGAGTCATGAGTTAAGGAGATTTTACTATGAGCAGCAGAATCATTCTCTCACTGCAAGGCCTAAGTTGTATGCATTGCGTGGGTACAGTAACCCAAGCGCTTGAAGCGCGTTCTGATATTGAAAACATCAAAGTCACCATTGAGTATGCAGTGATTGATACTGATGCCACTGCCGAATCACTGATTTCGACCATTGAAGAAGCAGGCTATGAGGCAAAAGTTGCTGAAAAGCCAGATGTTACTTTGCAACTTTCAGGTCTTAGCTGCATGAAATGCGCAGGTAAAACCCAGAAAGCATTGGAAGCAATTGACGGTGTTGCCGCTGCAATAGTTGATACCAAACAAGCCAAAGTCTACGGTAATGCAGCCGCTGACACATTGATCAATGCTGTCGAACAAACAGGTTACAAAGCGACACTAGCAGACTCCAACACGACTATTTTGGCATTGTCAGGCCTCAGCTGCATGAAGTGTACTGAGAAAACACGCCTTGCACTTGAAGCTGTTGATGGTGTTGAACAAGCTGAGGTTAATACAACTTTGGCCACCGTTCGCGGTACCGCATCAGCAGATGCTTTGATCTCGGCCGTTGTCTCTGCTGGCTACCAAGCTAGCCTCAGCCTCGAAGGTGATATTCACCCAAAAACTGAGCCGCTGATCACGCAAATTGAGCAGCCGGAAGCTGACTCAGCGGCAATTTGTGATATTCCGGCTCAAGAATCTGATTTAGGTGAACAACCTGAAATATCCCCAACAGATGACAGTGTTCAACTGTTATTAGATGGCATGACCTGCGCAAGCTGCGTTAATAAAGTACAAAAAGCACTGAGTAGCGTACCGGGCGTTGAAAATGCTCGTGTAAACCTTGCGGAACGAAGTGCATTAGTGACTGGGACAGCACAACAAGCTGACTTAATCGCTGCGGTTGAAAAAGCCGGTTATGGCGCTGAGATCATTCAAGATGAAACTGAGCGACGTGAACGGCAACAGCAAGTTGCTGATGCTAATATGCGTCGCTTCCGCTGGCAATCAGCGCTTGCATTAGCTCTCGGGATACCAGTGATGATCTGGGGGATGATGGGCGATAACATGGCGCTGACACCTCAAAACCATTCTATCTGGCTAACTATTGGTATCTTAACGCTCGCTGTCATGGTGTTTGCTGGTGGCCATTTTTATCGGAATGCATGGCAAAGTCTCAAAAATGGTAGTGCAACCATGGATACACTGGTTGCCCTCGGAACTGGTGCAGCTTGGCTCTATTCAATTGTTGTTAACCTTTGGCCTGATATGTTCCCAGAACAAGCTCGCCATCTCTATTATGAAGCCAGTGCAATGATCATCGGTCTAATTAACTTAGGCCATGCTCTTGAACAACGCGCTCGCCAGCGCTCATCAAAAGCACTGGAAAGATTGTTAGATTTAACACCACCAACTGCTCGAGTTGTCACAGATCAAGGCGAAGTTGACATGCCACTCGAACAGGTTAAAAAAGGGATGATTTTACGCCTTGCTACTGGTGATCGTGTTCCTGTTGATGGTGAAATCATCGAAGGCGAAGTGTGGTTAGATGAAGCCATGCTGACAGGTGAAGCCATTCCGCAGCAAAAAAGTAAAGGTGATCAAGTTCATGCTGGTACCGTGGTGCAAGATGGCACCGTATTGTTCCGTGCGGCGGCGGTGGGAAGCCAAACAACTCTGGCACGTATTATTCACTTAGTTCGCCAAGCACAAAGCAGTAAACCGCAAATTGGTCAATTAGCTGACCGTATTTCAGCAATATTCGTGCCTGTTGTGGTTGCCATCGCAGTAATTGCTGGGGCTATTTGGTACTTTGTCGGCCCTGCACCACAAATTACTTATGCCTTAGTGATTACGACCACAGTACTGATTATTGCTTGTCCATGTGCACTTGGTTTAGCTACACCGATGTCGATTATTTCAGGTGTAGGGCGCGCTGCTGAGTTTGGTGTGTTGGTTCGTGATGCAGATGCACTACAACAAGCCAGTGAATTAGACACTATCGTATTCGACAAAACGGGCACATTAACAGAAGGAATGCCACAAGTTACCGACATTCACACATTTAATGGCTTTGGTGAAGATGACGCACTACAACTTGCCGCTTCGCTTGAAAGTGGGTCTAACCACCCTCTTGCGCGTGCTATCACCAACCGAGCTAAAGAGCTCACCATTCCCGCTAATGAGCAGTTCAGAACCTTAGCCGGATTGGGGGTCAGTGCAATAATTGGCGGTAAAACAATTTTACTCGGTAACCAAAAATTACTGGTGCAGAGTGATATTGATACTCGCGCTATCGAAGAGACATTACATCAACAAGCGTCTCTAGGTGTAACTCCAGTGCTGTTAGCTGTCGATGGCAAAGTCGCTGCTTTATTGTCTACTCGTGACCCATTACGAAAAGACAGTATCAGGGCGCTAACTCGCTTACATAAACAAGGTTTTCGTTTGGTCATGTTGACAGGTGATAACCCAGTGACTGCAAATGCTATCGCCAAAGAAGCGGGTATTGATGAAGTGATCGCAGGCGTGATGCCAGATGGTAAATCAGCCGCTATTGAGGCACTACAAGCCAAGGGCCATAAAGTGGCCATGGTTGGAGATGGTATCAATGATGCCCCTGCCCTCGCCCGTGCTGATGTGGGTATTGCAATGGGCGGTGGCAGTGACATTGCCATTGAAACTGCTTCAATTACCTTAATGCGCCAAAGCCTACATGGCGTCGCCGATGCCATCGCCATCTCGAAAGGAACATTGCGTAATATGAAGCAAAATCTGTTTGGTGCCTTTATTTACAATACACTCGGCATTCCAATTGCAGCGGGGATACTCTACCCACTGACTGGCACACTGTTAAATCCTGTCGTCGCCGGTGCAGCGATGGCGCTTTCATCCATCACTGTCGTCAGTAATGCAAACCGATTACTGCGATTTAAACCAAAACAAGATTAATTGATAAATTGAGTGGAGGCGAGAATATTCTCGCCTTTTTTCTTATCTCTTGTTAATTAACGTTATTAATCTCTAAAGGTTATTTTTCAACATCCACTGATCCCAATGGGGGCGGGCAGGAATTTTTTCGACTAGAAAATCGATAAAAGTTCTAATTTTCGGAGCATGAATATGTGCTGGATGATATAAGGCATACAACGCAAAAGGCGTTGATTTTGGATTATAATCCAGCAAGACTGGAATTAATTCTCCAGTTTCAATGTAATTTCCTAACATATAAGTCGGTAAACACACAATTCCTTGGTGGCAGCGTGCCGCTTCTAATAGCCCTAAGCTACTATTCACCTCAATCATATTATTAATTTCTAATGGGTATGCATGTCCACTTTTATCCGTCATTCTCCATGTATCTGGAATATTTGGATTTATCAGGCAATTATGTTGAGCAATATCGGAGGGAGATTGCGGAATACCATAACGTTCAAAGTAAACACGGCTACCACAATATACCCAATTAATATTACATATTTTTCGTAATGCAAAATTATCAGGTGGGTGATTCGTTATTCGCAAAGCTATATCGAAATCGACTTCATTTAAATTAATTAATGTGTCACAGAGATCGACAGATAAGCTTACTTTTGAGTTTGTTTCTCTATATTCACTGTATATTTGCATTAATTGGCAAACACCAAAAGCAATCGAACATGTGATCTTTAATTGCCCTTGTGCGTGTTGATAGAAACTGGCGGTATTGACTAAAGAATCATCAAGATCAGAAAGCAAATTTTGCGATCTTTGCAACAAATAACGACCTGCATCAGTGAGTATAAAATTTCGAGTTGTCCGCTTTAGTAATACGACGCCTAATTGTTCCTCAAGTTGTTGTAACCCTCGACTTACTGATGATGGCGTCACATTGAGCTTTTTTGCGGCAAGGCTAAAACTATTACATTCGACTATTTTAATAAATAGCTCTAAATGCCGAAAAATTGCGTAGCTTTCAATTTTTGCTTTAAACGCAAAAGTGTTTTTATTTATTAGCATTGCCTTACCCTACCAAACACGATTATTCCAGCATACTATAACAATCGAATCATAAAAGTCTGTTATCACAATATCGTGATGATAAAGCTGATTAAAATAATATAAATAATTTTGTTCCTAACTTTTAAAAAATTAAATCGATAACGTTGAGGAATAGATCTATGTCTAATAGTATTCAGGCTAGTGCACCGAGTGGTCTTGATACAAAAAAAATTCCATTTACTAAATATGATGTTGGCTGGGTTGTTTTATGTATAGGAATGGCAATAGGATCTGGAATTGTTTTTATGCCTGTGCAAATCGGTATTAAAGGAGTTTGGGTTTTTATTGCAGCAATTATGCTTTCTTATCCGGCAATTTATTGGCTACAAAATCTTTATCTTAGAACATTATCTGAATCTGAAGAATGCGATGACTATGCGAGTGTAATTACTCAATATCTAGGGAAAAACTGGGGGGTAGCACTAGGTATCGCTTATTTTTTAATGCTATTGCATGGTATATTTTCATACTCACTAGCAGTGACCTTCGATAGTGCATCTTATATTAAAACATTTGGTCTAACTGAAGGCTTATTATCCGATTCAGTATGGTATGGGCTTATTATCATTTCAGTTTTAGTTGCAATAGCAGCACAAGGTGAACGCTTATTATTTAAAGTTTCAGGTCCCATGGTGATAGTAAAATTCGGCATTATTATCTTGCTTGGCATTGTAATGGTACCTTACTGGAATTTAGCTAACATCACTGCCTTCCCTGATTTTTTACCTTTCATGAGAGATGTATTCTTAACATTACCTTTTACTCTATTTTCCATTTTATTTGTTCAAATTTTAAGCCCCATGAATATTGCTTATCGCAAAATTGAAGCTGACAAGCGAGTTGCAACCTATCGGGCAATACGCGCAAATCGTGTTTCTTATATTGTTCTGGCCGTTGTGGTGCTATTCTTTGCCTTCTCTTTTACCTTTTCGATAAGCCACGAACAAGCAGTATCAGCCTTTGATCAAAATATTTCAGCGTTGGCTATAGCCGCTCAAGTGCTCCCTGGCACAGTCGTTAAAGTAATGACAGCACTCCTAAATATTTTCGCTATTTTAACGGCATTTCTGGGTATTTATCTTGGATTTCAAGAAGCTATCAAAGGGATTGTTGTTAATATTATTAGCCGTTTCATCCCAGAAGAGCGTATTAACCAAACAATATTACATTACGGTGTCAGCTTAGGCGTTATTCTTGCTTTATGGTTCTGGGTTTCAACTCGATTTTCTATTTTATTCTTTATGCAATTAGGTGGCCCATTATTCGGTATTGTGTCCTGTCTAATACCTTGTTACTTGGTCTATCGAGTACCTGTATTACATAAATTTAAAGGAGCAACAGTTTGGTTCATCATCTTCTTCGGAGTACTGTTATGCCTTTCTCCTTTCTTTAAATTTTTCGAATGAGTAATGATATTGACGAGAGGATCTCATGAAAAAAAAAGTAATTTCTGAATTTCATATTGATACGCAAGTCACACAGCTAGGGAGAGACCCAGCTAAACAAGCGGGATTTGTAAATGCCCCCGTTTATCGAGGCTCAACGGTTGTATTTCCTACCGTGGATGCTTTAGTCAACGATAGAGCTGAATTTAATTATGGTACGGCTGGTACACCAACGATTAAACAATTGGAACAAGCATGGTCAGCACTTGCTGGAGCTGAAGGAACAGTGCTCTCTCCATCCGGTTTAGGAGCGATTGTATTAGCGCTGCTGACGACGCTAAAAACGGGTGATCACCTTCTGATGCCTGATAGTGTTTATCGACCAACACGTAAATTTTGTCATGGATTACTCAACAAAATGGGCATTACGACAACATATTATGACCCAATGATTGGCGCCAATATTGAATCTTTAGTACAACCAAATACCAGTACTATTTTCTTAGAGTCACCCGGCTCACAAAGCTTTGAAGTCCAAGATGTACCCGCAATTGTGAAGGTCGCAAAGCAGCATAAAATCGCAACTATTATTGATAACACTTGGGCAACCCCACTGTTTTTCCGTGCACATGATTTTGGATGCGACCTTTCACTAGAGGCAGGAACAAAATATCTTGGTGGTCATTCTGATTTATTAATGGGAGTTGTATCTGCTAACCAAGATTGGTGGCCAAAATTACGTGAAACTTATGACTATATGGCGATGCTGCCCGGGGCAGAGGACTGTTTCTTAGCTCTACGTGGCTTACGTACATTACCTATTCGATTGAAAGAAGCGCAAGAACGAGCTTTAAATATCGCACACTGGTTACAAGATCGCCCTGAAGTGATTCAGATTTTACATCCTGCATTTCCAGATTGCCCTGGACATGAAATTTGGAAACGAGACTTTAAAGGATCATCTGGTTTGTTCTCCATCGTTCTTGACCCTAAATATGCTCAAACTGATATTACAAAAATGCTTGATGGATTATCTATATTTGGTATGGGTTATTCATGGGGTGGCTTTGAAAGTTTAATCATTCCATTTAATTGTGCAGAATACCGTACAGTAACAAAATGGAACCCAGGTGGCCTAACATTAAGATTGCAAATTGGCTTAGAAAATTTAGATGATTTAAAGCAAGACCTTGCGGATGGTTTTGCACGTATGAAGTCAATTTAATAATAAAATTATATATAGTGCATGCATAAATAATAAAGCCGTAAGGTTAAGCAACCGCAAGTATTCGTGACTTACGGCTTTATACCCGCTTTCATTATATAAACTCTTATTTGTCGTAACGGGCAACCTTTAATTATTTATGTTATCACAATTAAAAACCATAAAGGTATTATCGAATACAATCAACTGATTGATATACCAATATTTAATTTTTTATACTGTTACACTCTGAATTTACTATCACTGAGCAATTTATTAATCAGCCAATAACCTGCTTTTCCTGGTGGGTTACTTTTAGACCAAACTAAATCCACATCTATTTTACGCGGCCATTGGTCATATCTCAGGCTAATAAGTGTACCGTGACCAAATTGTTTAACCAGCCATGTCGGTAATATCGCCCACCCCATTCCTTGCTCTGCCATTTCTAACAACAATAAGTAATTAGGCGCTAGCCAATTCTTTTCACTATTAATAATAGTTTGGTTACTACTGCTCAATCGCAATTGGCGATTCATTGTTAGATGCTGGTAGGTAATGTTCTTCTCTTGAGCTAAAGGATGTGTATTTAAAACATACAAACCTAATTCACCTTGGATAGGTAAACGAGAAAACATAATATCCGCAGGATATTCAATCCTTGATTCCATCATACCAATATGCGCTTGTTGATTTTGTAACATATCAATTACGTCATCATTCTCAGCGATTAAAAACTCAAATTCGATATGCGGAAACTGTCTGTCTAATCTATTCAGTATATGTTCTGCATGCGGTGATTGATAAATATCAGAAAATGCACAGCTTAATCTGGGTTCTATATCAGGAGAAAGCTCAACCCTTAACGCCTGTAAACGCTAATCCGCGGATAAAATATCTTCAACTAAACTCAATACTTTTTTGCCTGCGATCGTCAAGATTGATTCTCGCCCTTGACGATCAAATAAAGGAACCCCCATATCATCTTCCAGCCCACTAATGGTGCTACTGACTGTTGATTGGCTCTTATTTAGCTTTCTGGCTGCCGCAGAGAAAGATTTTAAAGATGCAGCCTCTACAAAGGTACGCAATGTTTCGATGGAATAATTCATATTGATATCGGTTTTATCGATGGGTTCTATTTTGTATATATATAGAAAGTTGCGAATAATTGCACCTGTTTTTCGAAAATAACCAATTTGAGGCGGATATGAGTCAATATCAAAAAACATTAATGGAGCGTATTTTTCACGCAGTATCATTTGAAGTCATTGCAATTGCGATCACAGCTCCAGTCAGCGCATGGCTTTTAGGTCGTTCTATTTTCCAAATGGGGACTATCGCGATAGTTTTATCAACACTCGCAATGCTATTAAATTTATTTTACAACATGCTATTTGATCGGTATTGGCCACTTTCAAGAGGGCCAAGACCCATCAAAATTCGCATCCTCCATAGTATTGGTTTTGAATTAAGTTTTGTGCTCTTCGGTGTGCCAATATTGGCGGTGTTATTAAAAATGTCTTTATTAGATGCTTTCTTATTAGAACTTGGATTTTTTGCATTTTTCCTGTTCTATACTTATGCATTTAACTTAACTTATGACGTATTACGCGTGCGTTGGTTTGCTCGTAAAGAAAATCAACATCAGAAAGTATTGCAGTCATAATCGATAATAACTAAGTGCCTATAACGAGATAACCCCATATATGATGGGGTTATTAATGGATTGAATTGATTAGGTACGAATGCTTTTTATTGGATCACAGACGATTATATTTGAGCAATGACTTTCTCATGTTATGCGTCTTTACACTGCCACAATAAGCCTTCCACTCCATGCAAATTATGATTTAAATGTTATATCAATAGCTTGAGATTAAAACATCTTCTATACCCCCGACATTTCGTTACTCTCTACCCGCCTCAATCGCATATTTATCTATCATTGTATTTATCTATGATCGACATAAAATGATTTTCTTGAACTTAAGTTGTTCGCAAATCCACGCTGGATTGTTTAATCTAACAAACTGATACTAAACAGTGGGAAGGAAAAAATGGGAAAGCTGCTCGAAAATTTAAAAAATTGGCTACATACAGAAGCTGCGCCGGTCTATCCTTATCCTGCCATTGATATTCGCCTATCAAAAAAGCTAAAGCTACACATTGTTGGCAGTATTCATATGGGAACTGAAAATATGTTTCCTCTTTCCGCAATACTGCTTGAAAAATTGAACCAAGCCGATGCGTTAATTGTGGAGGCCGATATCACTGATATACGATCACCTTTTCCTCAAGAAGACACTTTGCGTATTCCATTAAATCAGCGTCTTAGCGAAAATAAATATCAATTATTCTTACAATATTGCCAAGAAATTCATCAAGATCCGGCCCAATTTGATAATCTTCCTTCATGGCAAATTGCATTAGTTTTACAAGCTACACAAGCTCAAGGTCTGGGATTACGTGGCCAATATGGTATTGATTATCAGCTATTACGTAGTGCTCAATCCCAACAAAAAAAGATCATTGAATTAGAAGGCACTGATTCTCAAGTTGAATTACTCTTAAAGCTGCCCAATGAAGGACTGCCTCTGTTACTGGATACATTAGAACATTGGCGTACCAATGCCCGATCTTTACAAACGATGATCAGTTGGTGGCTCGATTATCAGCCTGATCACTGTGTCACATTGCCAAAAACCTTTAGTGACGACGTTTATCAAGTACTGATGAAACAACGCAACCACGATTGGAGTGATACGTTAAAATCATTGCCCGATGGTAATTATGTGGTTGCAGTAGGTGCCTTACATTTATTTGGTGATGGTAGCCTAGTCGATTATCTGCGTAATTAAATTTTTTTTCAAACAACAGGTGTAAACATGACTCCCGCAGTAAAATTACTCGAAAAACAAAAAGTTAATTTCACTCTTCATCCTTATGATCATGATCCTAATGTACATAATTTTGGCGATGAAGCCGTTAGCAAACTAGGTTTAGATGCAAAACAAGTGTTTAAAACACTTCTCGTTGCGCTTAATGGTGATCAAAAAAATTTAGCCGTTGCAGTCACCCCTGTTTCGGGCCAATTAGATTTGAAATTGGTAGCTAAAGAATTCAAAGTCAAAAAAGTCGAAATGGCTGACCCACAAATCGCACAGAAAACGACAGGTTACTTAGTTGGTGGCATCAGCCCATTAGGTCAGAAAAAACGCTTACCAACCATAATTGATAGCCAAGCCCAACAGTTTGCCACTATGTTTATTTCGGGTGGGAAACGTGGTTTGGATATTGAGTTAGCACCGAGTGATCTCGCGAATGTATTGAATGCGACATTTGCTGAAATAAAGAAAGTGTAAGTTACAGTAGCTTTTAGCACTACTAAGAAACCCTTTGTTTTTATTAATAACTCATCAATAGGCCCTTTTTTTCACTTTGATTTATTGGCTATTTATAATGCCCCTCACCTTACTACTTATTTATTCCATTAAAAAAGCCTCAAATTCATTTCTGGACTGAGGCTTTCGATGCAATAACAATTATAGATTAATTATTTTTTATAAATAATCTCGCCTTTAGGCTCATAATCTGCTGCTTTGAGTGGTGAATGCTTTTCGATATAGCCTTTCAGAACCTCAGCATCCACAAAACCAGTATTGACATAGCTAGGGTGACTATCGAGTTTCGGATAGCCGTCACCGCCGATAGCATTAAAATTCAATGTTGCCATACGGTAGTTTTTTTCAGGATCGACTGGCTTACCATCAATTTTCACATCGCTGATACTACCGTCTGCATTTAATGTGAGGTTCACATTATAGAATTGAGCGTAAGCACCTGAGTCAGGCTTCATATTCGCAACAGCTTGCAGATATGGCAGTACTTCGCTGCCTTTAAGATCAACGTAAACCAGTTCGTTAGTGAATGGCTGTACTTTTAGCACGTCTTTATAGGTGATATCGCCACTTTCGATTGAATCACGTACTCCACCACCACTCATGATGGCAAAATCTGCATCTGCGCGTTCTTTTTGTGCAGCTAACAATAGATGACCCATGTTAGTTTGCTCAAAACGGACTTTGTTACGATCACCGACCAGCTTGCCATCAACAGAACCGACTTTAATATTCAGTTGTTCACCACCTTTTTCTTGATATGGCGTCAATAGCTTCATCATATCGGCATTTTGGGCAATTTCTTTGGTGTAATAAACACGCTCGCTAGTCCCATCTTCTTTCGTCACTTTTTTACTCAAGTTGATTGGGATCAGCTGGTAATGTTTTAAGGTAAACTTACCATTTTTAAATTCAAAGTCAGCACGACCGACATATTTCCCCCACTCATGCGCTTGAACAATCCAAGTTCCGTTTTGATTATCTGGCGCACACGGTGTACCCGGTACATAATCAGCTTGTTTATAGTCTTTATTTTCCGCCGACATACAGACAGGATCTTGTGAGTGACCACCAACAATCATATCCAAATAACCCGTAGGTAAGCTGCGAGCCATCTCGACATCACCTGGGGCATTCGAACCATGTTGTCCGTTATCATAGTGACCCATATGAGTTGCCGCGATAATAATGTCAGGTTTTTCTGTCTCACGAAGCTCTTCAACCACTTTTTTCGCTTCGGCTGCTGGGACTCTAAATTCAACATCAGGGAAGTTAGCTGGGTTACCCAATTTTGCAGTATCATCAGTTGTTAGTCCCATAACCGCAATCTTGACGCCTTGTTTATCAAAAATTTGGTATGGCTGGAACAAGCGTTTACCTGTGCTAGTTTGATAGATATTGGCAGATAAGAATGGGAAATTTGCCCATTTCTGTTGGTTGCGAAGCGTTTCTAACGGGTTGTCAAATTCATGGTTACCTAATGCCATCGCATCGTAACCCACTAAATTCATTCCTTTGAAGTCCGGCTCAGCATCTTGTAAATCAGATTCTGGAACGCCAGTATTAATATCACCACCAGAAAGCAGAAGTAAGCTACCACCCTGTTTTGCAACTTCATCACGAATTCCATCAACAACTGTCTTTTGAGCTGCTAAGCCATATTCACCGTGGTCGTTATGCCAGAAGTGGCCATGGTGATCATTAGTATGCAAAATAGTAATATTATAAGTTTTATCTTTTTCCCAAGCACTTGCCAGAGCAGGTAATAATGCTAAAGATACTGTTAGTGCGCATGCAGATGCTTTAAATGTCAACTTCATACTTTTCTCCCGGCCCATATAAATTTTTTGCGATGTGTGTAGATTATAGGTTCAATATTAAACCCTGTTTTATAGCATGAAACTGGGAGCAAAATCCGATAATCCATGCATAAATCAGTATCTGTTTCACTGAATTGAGATCTTATTCAAATTAATACCGCCAGTGATTTTTTTAAGCCGTATATTTATTAGTTCAAATAAATTATAGATGCGTTATATTGATCACAATTGTGCAACACAACGAAAAGTTACTAATTATGAGTGAGCAAACTACAAGTTCAATAAAGGCCAAACCATCAAAAACTACGGGTAAAACTGGAAAAACCGTTTTTAGCATTCTGACGGCTATTAGCTTCTCTCATCTCTTGAATGACATGATTCAATCGTTGATATTAGCCATCTATCCGTTATTACAATCTGATTTTTCATTAAGCTTTGCACAAATTGGATTAATTACACTAACTTATCAGATTACGGCATCACTACTACAGCCGATAATTGGCGCTTATACCGATAAATATCCGCAACCTTATTCGCTACCTATCGGCATGGGCTTTACCCTAACGGGGCTAATATTACTGGCGATGGCTGAAACCTACCCTGTCATACTGATGGCCGCTGCACTTGTTGGAACAGGCTCTTCCGTATTTCACCCTGAATCATCGCGTGTAGCCCGTATGGCTTCTGGTGGTCGCCATGGTCTTGCGCAATCTTTCTTCCAAGTCGGTGGAAATTTAGGCTCTTCTTTAGGACCACTGCTCGCAGCGTTAATTATTGAGCCATATGGTAAAGGTAACGTAGGTTGGTTTTCACTCGCAGCACTATTAGCGATTGTGATACTACTGCAAGTCAGCCGCTGGTATAAACAGCAACACCGTGCTGCAGGTAAAAAATCTGCTTATCACGTTGAAATCAATATTCTTCCGCGCAAAGCCGTGATTGGCTCGTTAGCAATATTGTTGATATTAATTTTTTCTAAGTACTTTTATTTAGCCAGTATTAGCAGTTATTACACTTTTTATCTGATCGATAAATTTGGTGTAACAGTTCAGAATGCCCAAATTCATCTATTTATTTTCTTATTTGCTGTTGCGGCCGGCACTATGATTGGTGGACCTGTTGGCGATAAAATTGGTCGTAAATATGTTATTTGGTTTTCTATTTTAGGCGTTGCACCTTTTACATTAATGCTACCGCATGCCTCTTTGTACTGGACAAGTATTCTAACTGTCATTATTGGGCTGATATTAGCTTCAGCATTTTCCGCTATTTTGGTGTATGCCCAAGAATTGATACCCGGTAAAACAGGCATGGTTTCAGGACTATTCTTCGGGTTCGCATTTGGCATGGGGGGTGTTGGTGCGGCAGTTTTGGGTCAGATCGCTGATAAAACCAGTATAGAGCAAGTTTATCAATACTGTGCCTTTCTCCCATTACTTGGAATTTTTACTGTATTACTACCAAATCTAGAACAAAAATAGTTATTTCCCCTTATTTAACCCATACTTATCAAAATATAAGTATGGGTGGTTACTTCTATATACCACTTAAAATTCAACAAAAATTTATACAAACAACATCTTTGTAACGATTTAGCACTAATGAAGTGGTTTTATTTGAAAAACATTTCATTTTTTTAAGGAAATTTTTCTCAAATAAAGATAAAATAAGATTATATGCAAAGTGCATTCCAATATGTGAAAGCATCGTTAGCCAAGATAGCGTGAGTTTATCAATCGAAGTATGACGGGCTAATTGCCTAGATAATTCGAGATATAGCAAATGATGCCCTAAATAATTCGGGTTGTATCTAGGCGGCAAACGAGTGAATCACTAGGAGCATACATAAGTATGTGACTCGTGTGAACGAATGTAGCCAACAACGATATAAACCGAAGTATGACGAGCATAGCGAGCATTCACAATATTGGAAGTCAATGGCATGTAGGTACCCACCCAATACTTTTTCACACAATAATCAGAGGAGACTAGATGGAGCATTCAACGCCCTTAATTACAACCATTGTTGGTGGTCTCGCCCTTGCATATCTGTTAGGTATGATCGCTCAGCGATTAAAAATTTCCCCGTTAGTCGGTTACTTGGCTGCTGGTGTTTTAGCAGGTCCTTTCACACCTGGTTTTGTTGCAGATGCTGCACTTGCGCCAGAACTCGCCGAAATTGGTGTCATCCTCTTGATGTTCGGAGTTGGATTACACTTTTCACTTAAAGATCTTTTAGCCGTTAAGGCAATTGCCATTCCAGGTGCGGTTGCACAGATTGCCGTCGCAACTTTACTGGGTTTTGGCCTTTCTATGTTGTTTGGCTGGAGCACCTTTTCAGGGATTGTTTTCGGTCTTTGTTTATCAACGGCAAGTACCGTTGTATTGCTTCGGGCCCTAGAAGAACGACAGCTTATTGAAAGTCAGCGCGGACAAATCGCGATTGGCTGGTTGATTGTTGAAGATTTGGCAATGGTATTGGCACTTGTTCTTTTACCTGCCGCCGCCGCCATAATGAATTCAGAACAAGCAAGCTTTAGCGAACTACTCATAGGGCTTGCATGGACAATCGGTAAAGTTATCGCCTTTATCTTTATCATGATAGTCATTGGCCGCAGAGTGATTCCTTGGATCCTATCTCGTACAGCATCAACAGGTTCTCGTGAGCTGTTTACGCTTGCGGTACTGGTACTTGCACTCGGAATTGCCTATGCCGCCGTTGCTGTGTTTGATGCCTCTTTCGCACTTGGCGCTTTCTTTGCTGGCATGGTCTTAAATGAATCTGAATTAAGCCATCGTGCAGCGCAAGACACATTACCATTAAGAGATGCATTTGCTGTTCTGTTCTTTGTTTCTGTTGGGATGCTATTTGACCCAACAGTCTTACTTGATCATCCATTAGGTGTCATTGCTGTTCTAGCGATTATTATTATCGGTAAGTCAGCCGCTGCACTTGTCCTTGTTCGAATGTTTGGGCATTCGCGGCGAACTGCATTAACGATCTCCGTCAGTCTCGCACAAATTGGTGAATTTGCCTTTATTTTGGCAGGCTTGGGGATGGCACTCGGCGTCATGGATAAAGATGCCCAGAACCTAGTTTTAGCCGGTGCTATTTTCTCAATTATGCTTAATCCAGTGCTATTTAGTTTATTAGATAAGTATTTGGAAAGAACTGAAACTATCGAAGAGCAACTTCTTGAAGAGACATTGGAAGAAGAGACGCAGATCCCTGTCGATATCTGTGGCCATGCAATTATTGTTGGCTATGGTCGTGTCGGTGGCATGTTAGCGGATAAGCTACGCAGACGTAACATCCCATTAGTGATTGTTGAAGATACGAGAGCTAAATTTGAAGAGCTGGCAGAAAATGGATTCAGTGCCATTTTAGGTAACGGTGCGAATAAGGATACGATTAATCTTGCCCGCATTGAGTGCGCAAAAACACTGCTTCTCACCATTCCTAATGGTTATGAAGCAGGTGAAATTGTCGCAAATGCTAAAGCACTTAACCCGAGTATCACAGTGATTGTTCGTGCACATTATGATGATGAAGTTAGCTTTATTAAAGAGCGTGGTGCCGATCATATTATTATCGGTGAACATGAAATCGCCAAAGCTATGGCAACATTTATGTGTAATGATATTCCTGATGTTGATTCCACAATTAGCGAGAACTCGGAAGGTAATAATGAAGGTAGAAGTCTAGATGAATACCTTAAGCCTTCGCATTGATTTAAGTTTTAGGTAGGAGAACTGCGCTGATATTCAAAATCATAAGGTAACACGGTGATTCTGGGTATTGGCGCAGTACTTTATTAGCAATAACTCGATGTAATTTGAAGCATGAAATATTATCCACATTAAAGGTACCAGTTCAATATTAAATATATTCTCTTTTACATCTTATCTAAGTTTAATATCAATTATTCTTCATTCCCTATTCATTAACACATGCAGAAAATCCCTTCATCACAACTCTAAAATTAAATAACAAACACTAAATATTATAATAAAACCATCAATAATATCATTGCAAAACAATAAAAAATAATAAAAAATAATAAAAAATAATAAAAAATAATAAAAAATAATAAAAAATAATAAAAAATAATCTTACTCAATACTAGATTTACGTTCAATTATTTTATTTTGAATAATGATAATTAAGAAAATATAAAACTCTAATATATATTGTTATATAAAATTATAATCATTTTGATTTATACTATTGTCCACAGGTTAAAAATTCATATGTCATATTCAATTTATCTTTACCATATTCATTTCATTACTAAATTGATTACAAAAGGATATTAAAATGAGTAATATATCTATTTTTAATTTACACAACGACATCTCCATCTCAACTAATGATTCATCTTGGCAAGTTTCGGAAAAGAAAGGTATGCTTTCAGGAATTTCAGCTTCTGTTACAGGTCTTGGGGCAATAGCTAAACTACAAGGAACCGCAAATTTCACTATACAAGTCATAGAGGAATCGAGTAATTATCACCTAATCCAAAAAGCATACAATATAGAACCCGGTGCTAACGCTTTATATTCTTGGATAAAAACAAATGCAAATAATCCTGTTCATAAAGAAGAAATAATTGAGATTTTTAAGGAATTATCAAAAACACAGAAATTAAGCGGTACAATAAATATTGATTTGAGCGCTAGCGGTCAATATCCAAATGTTGAAGTAACTGCAACAGCATATATTTCAGTTCTCAATGTAACTAACTCTTCAGGAAGTGATTTCAATCTCATTTCATCGGGTTCGCCTAGTGAAGATACTGGTGCTTTTAACCCGCTAAATGGTCAATCATTACCAAGTAGGAATAATAACTCAACAATAATTCTTTAATTATTACTCATTAACCCGAAATCCATATAAAATAAAAATCTACCAGTGGGTTCTATTAATAATACTTTCTTTTAAAAGCGGTTTTTAAAAAGAACCCACTATATCCAATTAAATTTTAAAGTTGCTGAACAAACTCATCATAGGTCCACACTGGCATGCCTTTTTCTTTAAAATAATTAATTTCTGCTGCAACTCCACTACTTTTATCCCAACCCGGCAAGGTTAATACAATTAACCCATCACAGCGTGCTAAAAACTCCATATCAATAGCCGACCACGATACTTTTTTTCCTTGCTCAGCAAGGTATAGATTAATTGGGTGCGTAATGGTAATTTGGCTGTAAGTTGCAATTCCTTGCACTGCTAATTCAGCTGCAATTTTAGTGCATTCTTGAAAACGCATTTCAACAACATTACTGTCTGGATCTGAATATGGGCAGGCGATAAAATAAATTTTCATTAATATTTCCTAAGGTTGGTATCGTTTATCAGTATTCTAGATATAACTAAATTTTGAGTGAAATAATCCAATGAAGGGCAGAATTAACTGGTTCTCCATGGATATTTATAATTGTTTTTTATGCAGAAAGACTATTCGAATTCAGCTACAATAATCTTTGTTTTTGGTCGTTTCTTATTATCAGTTAATTTAAAGTCTTTACTCGTGGTCACTAAATAGTCAATATTTTCCCATCCCGTGACTACATTAATAGCATGTTTATTTGTCTTGGTTGAATCCGCTAATACTATTAATTTATCGCTATTTTCCATCATTTTTTTCGCAATAGCAGCTTCATCAACATGTTGATCCATCACACCATGCAGACTATGAATAGCACCCGCACCAATCACCGCGTAATCAGCAAAAAACTCCGCTATATTTTTCAATGCAATCGCACCTAAACACGCATTTTGAGCGGCATTGAACTGACCACCAATCAAAATTGTTTCGATTGTTGAGTTCTCCTGCAAGGTGGTTGCTAATAAGGGGGAGTTTGTTATTACGGTTAGATTATCAATCAGTTTCACCTTTTGACTAAACTCAAAAGTCGTCGAACCAAAATCGATAAAAAGCGTATCCCCAGGCTTAATTAACATCGTTGCTTGTACTGCTATCGCTTTCTTTTCATCAACCGCAGCTTGAGCCCGCTCCGAAAAATTTCGCTCAAATTTTGATTGAATATTTACTGCTCCGCCATGGACTTTTTTTAATAGTTTTTGAGTTTCCAACTTGCTGAGATCACGTCGAATAGTCTCTTGTGCAACATCAAAATGCTTTGCAAGATCTTGTACGTACACCTGCCCCTGAGTTGATAGTAACTCGATAATAGTTTGGTGGCGCACTTTTGAGGAACGTCCCTCAGACATAGTTTTATACTTCTCACTCATTTAACAATTACAGCACTATACAACAGTGATACGGATTTCCGTAGCATCCTGTTGAATTTTAATTAAATCAATATTTTTCAATAAGATACGGCGAGTCGGTAAACAACGATGTTTTTTCTCATAAAGAACTGTATTACCTGCAATGACTTTAATAGTCCCTGTTATTGGTGAATTAACTTTAATATTGAAGTTAACTTTATTTATTTGTAAATTCGAATTATCAATACAAGCAGGCACACTGAACTGAATTGGATTATCAACGCTAATCGGCATCCTTACTGTCGTTTGTAATACTTTTTGATGGTGATTAGCTAATAAATCATCCGCAATGAATTGCCCTGTATTGATACCTTCTTGATAACATTGATCGCCCATATCAGCGGGATGTAGCATATTCCCAGCAGCATAATAACTCGTATCAGAACAACGTCCCCACTGATCGGTCGATGGTTTGCCTGTACCTGCATCAAAATCAAGGTGACTTTTACGGATCAGCGTATTTTCCCCAACAAAACCGCCCGTAAAAATCACCGCATCACAGTTGTTGGTGCAAAAAGCTTAGCGGATAAAAACAAACTGCGTATTGGCACCATGGATGCTTTTTTCCTTGATAGGCTCTGTGGCGTATATGTAACGGATTATAATTCGGCTTCACGCACCTCACTACTTAATATTCATACGTTACAGTGGGATGAGCAACTGTGTGAAATATTTGGTGTTCCCATTCATTGCTTACCGCCACTGCGTGACAATATTGGAGATTTTGGTGCCATTAATCTTGATGGTCATCTGCCCCCTGTTACTGCGATTATTGTCGACCAATTTGCAGGAACATTCGGTCACGGTTGTCGTGAAAAAGGTGATGCCAAGATTACATTCGGTACAGGAGCATTTTTACAAGCTCTTACCGGAACTGAAATACCTCAAACTCATGATAGTGGGCTATTACCCACATTATGTTGGAAATTTCCCAATGAAAAACCAGTTTTTGGCCTTGATGGCGGCGTGTATAACGCAGCATCTGCAATTAACTGGGCACGGAAAATTGGCTTATTTGAGCAATTTGATGAGCTGAGTGATTTTAGAGATGAACCTGCAATTAAACGCGGTTTAGCGTTTGTCCCAGCATTGTCAGGTTTAGGTTGTCCTTACTGGGATCGAAGTGCTGCTGGCCTGTGGGCTGGTCTATCGTTAGATACTGATAAAAAAGACATGATGCAGTCAGTTCTCGAAGGGATCGCTGCTCGTTCGGCCGAAGTCATTCTTGCAATGGAAAAAATTTCACCTTTAGGTCAATCAATCTCAGTCGATGGAGGACTATCTTCTAACCACTATTTCAAACAATTTTTAGCCAACTTATTACAAAAAAATATTGAAGCTCCAGCAAATCGTGAAGTCACTGCTTTGGGTGCCGCACTACTTACCCGTAAAGGGTTAGGAATTTCTCATGAAGTGATAGTAAGGCGTAATTCAACAGTAACACAACCCAATGGTACCTGTATGCAAGGTGTAATAGACCAATATCGAGATATTATCGCGCGTTCCCGGCAATTAAGACATTAAGCAATATTGGGCTTGTTTTTGCTATAGCTGTTCTTGTAATAGTTTATTAGGCGTGTACATCAAGTCATTAGAATTACTCGCTCATAGGCTCCAAACGAGCCGATGAGTATAGATAGCTGAGTGATGCCACTATATTGAAAATACACACTATGCCATTTCAGGCATGACGGGGAGCCGTTTTCTCTAAAACAGCAAAAGTGGATATTTATATCGATATTAAATATCTGCCTAAAACACTGAATTGTATTTGCCATTAAAAAATCAGCATCAAAATTCTACAGTCCCGATAAGTAAAGCTCAAGAACCACGATAAACACAGTGACTCGTAGCTAAAAGCAGTCAATAAAATATTGAAGTATGACGGGTATACAATAATAAAAGGAAACTCCACTATGGCTGAATTTGGTAATTATATTATTTATTTAATCATGGTTGGCGCTATTATCGGCGCTATCGCATCTGTTGTTAGACCCACCAGTGATTTAGGAAAAGAATTTGTTAACGGTATTTTCTCTATTGGCCCCCTCTTTCTCGCTCAAGCAGGAATTATGGCAGCCGTACCATTACTTTCTCAATTAATCTCTTATGTTCTAGGACCAATCTTCTCTTCAGTTGGCTCAGATGTTTCGATTGCGGCATTGTCGATTATTGCTGTCGACATGGGGGGATACCAGTTAGCAGATGCCCTGACAACCAATCGTGATATGTGGATCACTGCAATGTTAATTGGCTATACCTCTGGTGCCACTATTGTGTATCTGATCCCTGTCGGCTTAACCATGCTTAGTCGCAAAGATCATAAATATCTTGCATTAGGTGCAATGGCCGGTTTGATTTCAATTCCCTTTGGTGTACTAGCTTCACTGTTATTAATTACTTTTAATAATGTTCCCGTCAGAGATATTATCTCGACAAACTCACCTACTGCGCACTATTTAACGCTCGATTTTCTCACTATGTTGCAATATTTAATGCCGCTATTTGTTTTTTGTTTCTTGCTCGCAGCAGGTTTGAAATATCGTCCAATGCTCATGGTCACAGGCTTTCTTATTTTCGGTAAGATAATGGATGCCTTCGTAAAATTAGTCCTCGCATTTTCAATAGTCGAACACTTCACTGGCGTCTTTACTAAAGTGTTTGGTGCATGGGGCTTTGACCCTCTATTCGCAGATCAAAACGAGTTATTTAGAGCAATTGAAATTGCGGGTTATATCGGCATTATGTTGGCAGGAAATTCCCAATATGTTATCTATTCCAACGCTACTGCAAGCCTTTACCAGCGTTTGAAGCTAACAGATACAGGCTCTTTAGGTTTTATTATGGTTATGGCAAACATTATCGCCACCTACCATTTATTTAAAAATATGCGCGCAAGAGATAAAGTATTATGTGTCGCATTCGGTGTTTGTGCACAAGCTACCATTGGTGACCATTTGGCCTTTACCGCTAACTTCCAACCAACATTAGTGATACCTATTTTACTCGGTAAATTAGTTGGTGGTTTTTTAGCGGTATTTATCGCAATTAAAATATCTGTACCTCAAGCTTTACGTTATGAAGTGGAAGATGAAAAAATGGCTGAAAGCCTAGAGCACGAAAAACAAGTAGAAGTTGCAAAACAAGCTTAATTAGTACTCTAGCTCACTGCGCCTGAAAAGTTATCGTTAACTGATTAAGGCGCAGTTTTTTATGTTTTTTTGAAAAATTTAAGAACAAAGTTAAAAAATCAACGATCCCAGTAGGACTCTTCTAAACTATCTTCTTTTTCAGGTAAGCCACGAGTTAAGCGTGGTGAATGTTGGCTAAGCACTTGATAGCTAACTCGGTTAGCATATTTACATACTTGCGCTAATGATGAGTATGTGAGGTATTGACGTGGGTGCTTACTCGAATTAGGCACATTCATACGATGATATGAATTTGCTGTAATATCATGCAACAACGCAGATAATGCACCATCACCCGCACCATTTGTGTTCATAATTTTCTCAGGCCCGCCCATATAAGGTTCAATATGAGAATATATGCGCATAGGAATATCACAATCTTGCTGGCGCATCGCACGACTAAATTCATATAAATTGAATTCTGCAATTGCACCAGGCAATAATGGATGTTGAGTTGTTCGTTTGAACGCTTCTTCCGTATAACCCGCCATATACAATCCTGATGGCCCTGCGGTACATAGCACTAAATCAACCCAGTTAAGTGCCATATCTGAAGCTAATAACGGATCATTGAATCCCGTTAATTCTAATGCTTCATCTTCATTCATTGCGACTACAGAAACATGTTCAGCAAGAAAATCACGCCAAAATTGTGGATCTTGTGCAATAACAAACTTCGTTCCAAGCGTTAATACCACTGGAACATTGTGTTTCTTAGCATAAGTGATGGCTTGCATCGTCGCTTCTGGCATCGTTTCATCCGGTTTACAGCGAACTAAATATGCTGTCAAAACCAACGCTGATGCTCCAGCAATGATCTCTTCTGGGATACTCTCAGGGCGCAGGCGATTCATATGGCCGGGACTAATAGCAAATGTACGTTCACCATTTTCTGTAATCAATGTAAAACAACGCCCAATAGGCCCATCAACTCCTTGCAAGTAGTTGAGATCCATGCGGCTGGAAGTATGGCAAAGGTAACGGTAAGAATAGCTACCAATTTGAATATTGTTGCACATGGTACCTAATAGCACGGAGCGATCATCCGCTAGCACAGAATAATTGTGTAGTGTATTACCGATCGTTCCCCCTGCATATTCATGAGTGATTAATGCGTTGCTGGTAAGCTCTTCATATAAAGCTTCAGCTGCATCATCTTCAATTACCAAGGAGTGCCCTTTACTGAGCTGGTAGCGCTCAATAAACTCATCATCTACTTTAGCTTCAATATCCACCAATGTTTGGTCGATACCAACTATATAAGATTTACAGTTTTCATCATCATCCATACGCTCTTTAATAGGATGTAAAAGCGGATCTCTGAGGCTAACTGGAAAATAGTGCTTTGATTTACGTTGACCGGGGAATTTCATAATGAACAAATCAGATAGTATACATAACGACATTCTAGCACGATAAATATAAACCATCACCTTAGACAAAGTATTGTTTATAAATGCATCAGATAATAAAGCATGCATCTAGTTGAACAAAGAAGCTATTCCTATAAAAATCCCCGATGATTATAAAAACACATTAAATCGGGTTGCGAGTTTCATTCAACATAGATGCTACTTGGTGCCTAATATAATATCTAATTTAGACTGGTCATAACTTAAAGCGATGTGTTATTTTTTTTATAATCGCGATACAAATCTCTAGTCAGAACATAAGTACAACTAAAAACAAATCCTAAGATTGCACTTAATGCAATAATCAAAGACGATTTTGGTGAATCTTTTTTCGCAGGTAAATCAGGAGAAAGAATAAATTTAATCGGTGTAAAATCGATAGTGTCAATATCTAGCTCAGACAGATTTTTAATATAATGTTGACGGATTTGTAAATCCTCACTCATCAATGCAATATCTCTATTCTGAGATTCAATCGCTAATTTTTTCAATAAAGCTTCAGCACCTAGAGCAATTGGATAATCAGGATCGTCATTTATGATTGCTGAATCAGAGACAATTGGCTTACGTACGCCCGCTGCTTTTGCAATATCAATAGCGCGTTTTAATCTTTCAACCTTAACATCATATTCAGTACGGATCTTGGTAACTTCTTGTTTAAACGTCTCATTTGCATACACTAACTGCTGTGCCACCGCATTTTGAATATCATGTTTAAACTGTTCTCTTACTTTTGTTGCCGTAAAGCGGATATAGCCTGCTAATAAGTCTTGGGCTTCTGCAGCTTGCGGTGCCATAAATGTCAGTACAATATCTGTTGAAGTACTATTCTTCTCTTTCGATTGGTCTTTAATTTGAATATTGTTGGAAATTATATTATTCACTAACCGTTGATCAATATTTACTTTATCCGGATTGTCCGTATGTTGAATAAGCTCTTTGTAGTAATTTGTACTTCTAACATAAACTTCTTGGTTAACTTTAGAACGATATTCGTCAACGAAAGTATTGAAAATCCGTTGCGTAGATAAATCAATTTTAACATTGAGTACACTTAATTGTGTATCCAGTGAGGCGATATCTTTAATCTCTTCTGAAGTCGGTGGAATAATAACAGCAGTACTACTCCATTTTTGAGGTAATTGAAATACTACAAGCGTACTGATAATTGAAACGACAATGGTTATGGCAATAATAAGAAATTTATTTCTTATTAAAACAGATAGCAAAGCCATCAAATCTATTTCATCATTTTGCTGTACGTTAAATTGTGGAACCTCTATTTTACCTGCCATTTTGTCATTCCGCGAATGTTGCTCAGTGCTCATATAAGTTCCAGTTTAAAAATCAAATTAGAATGTAATGAATTAAATATTGTATGCGCAAGTATAATGATTTTTCCAATTTATGATATATAGATTAACGCCATATTTGGTAGCAATTTAAACCTTAAAGTTTATCTATCACACTATTTATAAGTATTTTAAATAGATTAATACTGTCGTCGTTATCATTTAACGCCGGAATATAATGATAAGACTCACCGCCATTGCTTTTGAAAAACTCTTGATTTTGTTCACTAATTTCTTCTAACGTTTCCAAACAATCCGCTGAAAATCCAGGACAAATAACTTGCACAGACTTGACACCCTGCGAGGGTAGTTGATTCATTGTTTCATCTGTATAAGGCGTTAGCCAAGGCTCGCGGCCGAAACGAGATTGGTAAGTCATTAATACGCGATCTTGCGGGAAATTAAGCGCTTCTTTCAGTAAGCGAAACGTTTCCTCACACTCTTGCGAGTAAATATCCCCTTTATCGATATAGCGCTTAGGAATACCGTGAAATGAAAGAATTAATCGGTCTGGCTCACCATGCTCTGCAAAACTTTTTTCAATTGAATTGACTAACCCTTGAATATAAGCAGGATGCGTTGCATAGCTACGAATAAAAAATAAAGAAGGTATTGTCGGCATTTGACGGAAAACGGCTGAAATACTATCATAAACAGCTGCAGTTGTTGTTCCTGAATACTGAGGATATAAAGGTAACACAATTAATTGAGTAACTCCCTGCCCCATCAATTTGTCTATTGCACTCTTTAATGATGGAGACCCATAGCTCATTCCTACCTCCATAGGAATGCCAGGAAACCATTCGGAAAGTTTATGTTTTTGACGTAATGTATTGGCTAACAGTGGAGAGCCGTCTTCTGTCCAAATTGATTGGTATAATTTGGCAACTTTTGGAGACCGAAATGGCAGAATAACACCATATAAGATAGGCATCCAAATAATACGAGAAAGATCAATAACACGGGTATCACTGAGAAATTCACCCAAGTAGCGTTTAACTGCCGGAGTTGTCGGAGAATCAGGTGTCCCTAAATTAACCAATAAAATACCATATTTATTTTCTGACACAATGATTCCTCCATATTGATAATGACCCCTAATATTATATCACAAAATAACATATTTTTGTGTTCTAATATGTCAAAATTATAGACTATGATAAAAGAAAAGGCAGCGATTATCGCTGCCTTTATTCATCTTTACTTGCAAATTTTAGCCAAGAATTTTCGCTAATTCTTCACTAACTTCAATGACTTTACGAGTACCATCAAGCTTAAAGTATTTAGTATTACCAGCATCTGCTTCTTTTTGGTAATAAGCAACCAAAGGCGCAGTTAGGTCATGGTATTCCACCAAACGTTTACGAACAGTATCTTCTTGGTCATCTTTACGGACAGTCAGATCATCACCTGTGACATCATCTTTGTTTTCAACTTTGGGTGGGTTGAATGTCACATGATAAACACGACCAGATGGCGCATGAACACGGCGGCCAATAATACGTTCAACGATGATTTCATCAGGTACATCAAACTCTAAAACGAAATCAACACTAATTCCAGCTTCCTTCATCGCATCTGCTTGAGGGATTGTGCGAGGGAACCCATCCAACAAGAAGCCATTGCGGCAGTCATCTTGTTTGATGCGCTCTTTAACTAATGCAATCACTAATGCATCAGTCACTAATTTACCGTTATCCATTAACTCTTTAGCTTGTAAACCTAGCTCACTACCCGCTTTAACAGCAGCACGCAGCATGTCGCCAGTTGAAATTTGTGGGATCCCAAATTTCTCCATAATAAATTGAGCTTGAGTGCCCTTACCGGCGCCCGGAGCACCGAGCAGAATGATACGCATTGCGTAAACCCCTTGCTATTTAGTTTTTTATAATTTGAAAGAAAACAAGCTACCATACCATTAGCATGGCGCTCGACTCAAGAAGACACGTAAACGTTTTCGCATTTAACTTCTTTCGTAAAAGAAAAAAACCACGCTAAAGCACGAGCTAAAACGCGGTTTTTGTTCAAAAACGAAAATCAATCACCGAATTATTTCAATAATAATTCATTGATCTTACGGATAAATAAGTTTGGATCTTCTAATGTGCCGCGCTCTGCTAATAGGGCTTGATCTAATAACACATCAACCCAATCCGCAAAAAGCGCCTCATCACCAACATCTGATGCTTTCTTAACCAATAGGTGAGATGGATTTAGCTCGAAGTTATATTTCACTTCTGGTGTAGCTTGACCCACAGCAGCAAATAATTTTGCCATTTGGGTACTCATTTCATCAGCATTTGTTGTAACAATAGCCGGTGTATCAGTTAAACGGTGAGTCAGTTTGACCTCTTTGACTCGGTCACCCAGCAATGTTTTCACACGCTCAACAAATGGCTCTAACTGTTTATCAGTTTCTTCTTGCTCTGCTTTATTTTCATCCGCTAATTTATCTAGGGATTCGTCAGCTTTGCTTACTGATTGGAACTGTTTACCATCAAACTCAGACAGATAGTTCATCATCCATTCGTCGATACGGTCAGACAATAACAGAACTTCAATACCTTTCTTGCGGAACAGCTCTAAGTGAGGGCTGCTTTTCGCAGCAGCATAGCTATCTGCAGTGATAAAATAAATTTTATCCTGGCCTTCAACCATACGGCTAACATACTCGTCTAGTGATACATTTTGTACGTTGCTGTCATTATGTGTTGTAGCAAAACGTAATAGCTTAGCAATAGCTTCACCATTACCACTATCTTCAGCAGGACCTTCTTTGATCACCAGACCAAACTGCTGCCAGAAAGATTGATATTTTTCTGCGTCGTTTTTCGCTAATTTTTCTAATGTTTGTAGAACACGCTTTGTTAATGCGCTGCGCAAGCTACGAGTTAGTGCACTATCTTGTAGAATTTCACGCGACACGTTCAGCGGTAAGTCGTTGGAATCTAATACACCACGCACAAAACGCAGGTAGTTTGGCATAAACTGCTCAGCATCATCCATAATAAAGACGCGCTGAACATAGAGTTTTAGGCCGTGGCGCTGATCACGGTTCCACAGGTCAAACGGAGCCTGTGAAGGGATGTATAGCAAGCTAGTATACTCTTGCTTACCTTCAACACGGTTATGTGTCCATGTGAGAGGATCAGCGTAATCGTGTGAGATATGCTTGTAGAATTCAACATATTCTTCATCAGAAATATCAGATTTATTGCGTGTCCACAGTGCTTTAGCTTGGTTTATTTTCTCCCAAGTTACTGTGCCATCTTCTTCATTTTTATCTTCGATTTCGACAGGCAGTGCAATATGATCAGAATACTTACTGATGACTGAACGTAAACGCCAATTATCTAAAAATTCGCTTTCATCAGCACGTAAATGTAAGGTAATTTCGGTACCACGTTCTGCTTTTTCAATATCCGCGATAGTGTACTCACCTTCACCAGCCGATTCCCAAAATACACCTTGGTCAGCTGGAGCCCCCGCCGCTCGGCTACGTACCGTGACTTTATCAGCCACAATAAACGCAGAGTAGAAACCCACACCGAACTGGCCAATCATTTGGCTATCTTTAGCTTGGTCGCTGCCCAAAGTTTCTAAAAAGGCTTTTGTACCTGACTTAGCGATAGTTCCCAAGTTATCTATAACTTCATCACGGCTCATACCGATGCCGTTATCGCTAATAGTGAGTGTTCCGTTCTCTTTATTTGCACTGATGCGAACACGCAGTTCACCATCATTTTCATACAGCTCAGGCTTAGAGAGTGCACGAAAACGTAGCTTATCTGCTGCGTCGGATGCGTTTGAAATAAGTTCACGCAAAAAGATTTCTTTGTTTGAATAAAGAGAGTGGATCATCAACTGTAGTAGTTGTTTAACTTCTGATTGGAACCCGCGAGTTTCTTGTCCTTTCATACTCATTAATGGCCTCTATATCATCAATCTAATGGGATAGTTTTGACTTATCGATGGGTATCTAATGGGGGCGAAAAATGTGAATTCAACCATTCAAGGCAAAAATCCTGCAAATAGAGAGAAAAAGCAGTCTGTTAGCGATTAATGATAATTAACAAGCACTATCAACAAAGTAAATATAATGATTGAGGTTTGATCTTAGTCATTTTAAATTTGAAGTAGAGAATTGAATTTTGTTGTTTTACGATAAAATTACAGGAGCAATCTCCTAAATAATTCGAGCTACAGCTAAGCGGCAAGCAAAGATATCCCGGGGAGCATACCAAGTACGTGACTCGGGTAGCTTCGCGTAGGCAACAAAGCTGTAGCTTGAAGTATGACGGAGATTTTAAAGGCGCTGACGACCGGCCAACGAATGGGACAACGTCGTCCCATCGACCATCTCTAATTCACCGCCAACAGGAACTCCGTGGGCAATTCGACTGGCCATCACACCATATTGTGCGCACATCTGTCCAATATAGTTAGCTGTCGCTTCCCCTTCTACTGTCGGATTGGTAGCGAGTATCACCTCAACAATCGTTTCAGAAGAAAGTCGCTCCTCAAGTCTATCGAGACCAATATCCATTGGGCCGATACCATCCAGCGGTGATAAGTGCCCCATCAGGACAAAGTAGCGCCCTGAAAACTGCCCCGTCTGCTCAATCGCATAAATATCGGCCGGACTTTCGACTACGCAGATTAAACCATTTTGTATGCGGCGCGGATTTTCACAAATATTGCACGCATCTTGTTCGGTAAAGGTGCGGCAATCGCGGCAATGCCCGATTTCGGACATCGCTCGCGTGAGCGCCTGTGCAAGGCGCATCCCACCACTACGGTCACGCTGGAGCAGCTGAAAAGCCATACGCTGCGCTGACTTTGGCCCCACACCGGGAAGACAGCGCAGCGTTTCCATTAATGTCTCAAGAAGCGGACTTGTTTGCATTAGAATGGCATCTTAAAGCCTGGCGGCAATTGCATTCCATTTGAAACACCTGCCATTTTTTCTTTTTGGGTTTCTTCGATACGACGCGCCGCATCATTGAATGCCGCAGCAATCAAATCTTCCAGCATATCTTTATCATCTTCAAGAAGACTCGGATCAATCTCAACACGACGGCAGTTATGTGAGCCATTGATTGTGACTTTTACTAAGCCAGCACCTGACTCGCCTGTCGCTTCTAGATTAGCGATTTCTTCCTGAACTTTCTGCATTTTGTCTTGCATTTGTTGGGCCTGCTTCATCAGGTTACCCAAACCACCTTTACCAAACATAGTTATCTCTCACAACTGAGGCTACAGCTTACTCACAGAGACTGCAGCGTTAAACGGGGCGAATACTCTCTTCATCCAACTGCGCATCAAACATAGAACGCAGTTTTTGAATCGTCTTATCCGCAATAATAGACTGGCGAGCTTGTGCCAGCTTCTCTTCATAAATCGCCTGTCGCCACTCAAGCGGCGTTTTTACCGCCATATTATCATCTTGAACGATTTTCAGTTCAACAGAACGACTATAATATTGGCTCAATGCACTTTGTAAGACCTCATGCGCTGAAGGCTTATCAAGGTGACGTTGGGCGAGTCGCAAATGAAGAATAATTTGTGATTCGCCTATCTCTTCTTTATATGAATTCAAAGCCAATTGTTCAACTAGCTTAGGGATATTTAATTGTGCTATTTCTGCTGACCACCCATCTCGCTCACGAGCTTCTTCAATAATTTTCGCTGCTAATTCAGGGGTTTTCTCGTACTCAAGCGCCTCTTTGATTCCTGCAGGCGTTGTTGCCGTTTCTTTTACTTCAGTATCTTCAAATTGAGGACGCCACTGATACGGTTTTGGTTTAGCTGTTTTTTTGGGTTCAGAAGGATTATTTGCCACATTCTTCTGACGCTGGCTGGTGACAGCTGCCAGCCTTTCAAGTGCTGACACTGCCGGCTTAGCCTTTTCAGGCATGGCCGGTTTATTCTTTTTTGCGTCAGGGCCCTCATTTTGAGGAGATTGTAACGCTTCCCTTGCCTTCAATAACTGTAAGGTAGGGTTATTTTCTGAGACGACTTGACTTGCAGGTACTGGAGCAGAAACGGATGACCGAGTTGGTGCTATTCGCTCAGGTTGAGAAATCACCTTAGGCGCAGCGGCTTCTTCAATAATACTTTTGGGATGAAACGCTAATGCGCGTAGCAACGCCATTTCAACACCCATACGGCGTTCAGGTGCGTAAGGAAGTTCTTTGCGCCCCACAAGTAACGTTTGATAAAACAACTGTAAATCCGCGGGGGAAATAATTCTAGCAATTTGTCTGAGACGTCCATCTGTTGATGACGGGTCGGTTTCTTTGGATGCTGGTAATAACTGGATCATTGCAACGCGATGCAATAATGACAATATCTCAACCAACAGATTTTCCCAATCAGCACCGCGGCTAGCCGCATGTTCAACTTCAGACATTACAGCCATACCATCAGCGCGAATCAATGCCTCAATGACCGCTAAAGGCTGTTCGTCATCCAATGTTCCCAACATTTGACTGACAACATCAGCGGTAACTTTACCTTGCCCCATAGCAATCGCTTGATCAGTCAAGCTCAGAGCATCACGTAGACTTCCATCAGCAGCTCGTGCAATTAACTGACGTGCACGGCTATCATGTTCAATGCTTTCAGCGTTGAGGATATGTTCAAGCTGTTCACTGATTTGAGTCACATCCAACGCTTTTAAATGGAACTGCAAACACCGTGATAAAATAGTCACTGGTAATTTTTGTGGATCAGTGGTTGCCAGTAAAAACTTCACATGTTCAGGTGGCTCTTCGAGCGTTTTTAATAACGCATTGAAGCTATGGCGGGAAAGCATATGAACTTCATCAATAAGATAAACTTTGAAGCGACCTCTTGCCGGTGCATATTGAACGTTGTCCAATAGTTCGCGGGTATCTTCAACTTTAGTTCTCGAAGCTGCATCGATTTCAATCAAGTCAACAAAACGACCTTGCTCTATTTCTAGGCAATTAGCACATTTACCGCAAGGTGTTGCCGTAATTCCCACTTCGCAATTAAGGCCTTTAGCAAATAAACGCGCAATTGTCGTTTTGCCAACACCACGAGTACCCGAAAAAAGATAGGCGTGATGAAGCCTTTGGTGCTCAAGACCATTTGCGAGTGCAGTCAGTACATGTTGTTGACCGACAACATCTGAAAATTTTTGGGGGCGCCACTTACGGGCAAGTACCTGATAGCTCATGAATTATGCAGTTTCTAAACATGGTGATAGCACCATGCTACCACAGCCTCAGCCCTTACGGCGAGACTGTGATAAAAATAGTGAGGAAAATAAGATTAGTGGCCCGGGAATTCAACTAAGCTAAATGAGTGGATGCCTTCTGCCGCAAGGCGTTCCACACCACCTAAATCAGGTAGGCTGATAATAAAGGCAGCATCGATAATTTCCGCGCCTAATTGTTTGATCATTTTAACTGTGGCTTCAATAGTACCGCCCGTTGCTAATAGATCATCAACAACCAATACTTTGTCTTCCGGCTGAATACTATCTTTGTGGATTTCTAGTGTATCGCTGCCATATTCCAAATCATAGGTAATGCTTAACACTTCACGTGGCAACTTACCTTTTTTACGAACGGGAACAAAACCTACACCTAAGCGTAATGCTACGGGTGCACCAAACAGAAAGCCACGGGCTTCAGTACCTACAATCTTAGTCACCCCTCTATCCTTATAATGCTCAACCAACAAGTCAATAGTGGCTTGATAGGCAGCAGGGTTATTTAACAGGGTCGTAACATCGCGAAATAGTATCCCTTCTTTAGGATAATCATAGATACATGCGATACTTTCTTTAATCAATTGCAGTTGTTGCTCTCTAGCAGTCATAATAAGTGCCAATATAGTAAAAACGAAAAGGGAGAATCTAAGTAAAGTAGCATAAAAATGCAATAAGGAGCCGCCTATTTACGGCAAGTTTTATTGCTACATATCAATATTCCATTATTTTTCACTGATATCGAGAAAAAAATGAAAGTACAGGCTCTTTTAGATGCGCTAAAAACGCAAATTGAGACATTGAAAACCCGCATTGCGCCTATTGCCGATCAGGAATTTTCACACTCTCGTTTTGATACTAAACTTTTTAGTACTAAATCAACACATATGGGGGATTGCCAAAAAGAGTTAAATAAGCTGTACGAACAACTTTGCCATAGTGTGTCATTGAATCACAAAGAACAGGTTAACTTCCTAACTGAAAAGATTGCCCATCAAATTCAAGCCCTTTCGCGGGAACTATCCACGCAATCATTACGTAAGAAGGAAACCTCATTCCGTGAGAAGAAAGACCGGGTTGATTTGTATCAACGACTAGCTGAGCATCAAGATTTCGAGCGTCGTTTATTCGGTATGGTCAGTGAGCGCGAGCTGCAGTTAAATGCGCTAACCGATCACACCAAACGCCATCAATGTCAAAAAGATATTGCTGCATTAGCCGGTCGATTGTATCGTTGCCGCCAAGCATTAATGCGTATTGAAAAAGCGATTGAACATCAGAAAAATCAATTTTTAGAATAAATGACAAGGAGTTAGAATGAGTTCCCTAAAGGATGCCCCAACAGAAACCATACTTGCTGTTGATTTAATTTACCTACTCGAAACTTCAGACGTTGAAACTGACATTGTGCTTAAAGCTCTTGAGATAGTCAAAAGTGATTTTCTGACAAAGCAGGCCATTGAAACGACCTGTTTACCAAAAGATTAAGAGATTTTAGCTATTCTTATTTTCATTGGGATCACGCTTGACTTCTCGCATTTCATCGCCTTTATTATTGTGAAGATGAACCTCTAATTGGTTAAATGCGATATCAATGTTATTTTCACGGCATAGTCTATCTATTGCGCGATTGACTTCATCACTGGTGCTTCCACGATCACTAATTTGGCGGACATAAAAACGCAGTTCATGATCCAATGTACTCGCGCCAAATCCGGTAAAATAGACACTTGGCCCAGGATCTGTCATTACCTTACTATTTGAAGTTGCTGCACTTAATAGCACTTGCTTAACTTTATCGAGATCAGAGCCATACGCGACACCAATCGACACGGTGATCCTTGTTACGGTATCTGAAAGTGACCAGTTGATCAGACGATCAGTCACAAATGCTTTATTGGGAATAATCACCTCTTTACGATCAGAATCAACAATCGTGGTAGCACGAATTCTAATTTTACTCACAGTTCCTGAATAAGTTCCAATCGTCACGGTATCACCAATACGGATTGGTCTTTCGAACAGTAAGATGATCCCCGAAACAAAGTTCGCAAAAATCTCTTGTAAACCAAATCCGAGACCAACCGTCAATGCAGCCGCCAACCACTGAAGCTTACTCCATGTAACACCAATCATACTTAATGATGTTATCGCCCCAATTCCTGCAATTATGTAAGTCAAAATCGTCGTAATTGCATAAGTAGAGCCTTGTCGAAGTTGCAATCGCGACAATACTAAAACTTCTAATAAGCCTGGTAAGTTACGCGTCATGACCCAAGACACCACAATAATCACCATGGCGAGAATTAAATTAGCGAGAGTAACAGACTGTAAGGTATTGCTTCCTTCAGCCGTTGCAGTCGTATAATGCCAAAGATCCACACTATCTAAAAATGAGAAAATAGTAATAAAATCAGACCAAATTGCATAGAAGCCTAACGAAAATATAATAAACAGCACCATAGTCGTTAAACGCAATGACTGCTGACTGATTAGCTCAATCGTCATCGGAGGTTCTTTTATCGGCTCATTTTCATTATCTTCTTGATTTTGTGCTTTGCGGCGCTCAAGTGCTCGTTGATACGCAAGCTTGCGGGCGACCAAAGTGAGTCCTCTTAAGCATGCATTATAGGTGATATTCCAAAGTAACAATAAATAAAGGGTATCTAACCAGCGATTCGCTAGGCGAAGTGTCGTGTAGTAATACCCTGCCATCATCAAACCAAGCAATATCAGAGGTGAGAAAGTGAGTAGTGTGATCACGATTGAACGTGTTAAGTGGCTGGCCCTTTCTCGCCAAATATATTTACAAAATGGCAATGTGAAGATAAATAACATCAACAGTGATACTAAAATAATTAGCTGTCCGATCACATCCTCAGACACTTTGAGGGGATTAATCACGCCATAGGTTGAAAAGTAGATTATCGGAACTAAAGGCACAGACAAGCGAAGCACTCTACGTCGAGTTTGCGCGGCTATTTTTTTATCGATTCCAAAATGCCGTTCAGCAATTCCTTTTGGCTTTAATAAACGCAATGTTAACTCAAATAACAACCAGAAAAGCGCAAACTGCAAACACAATGCCCATATAAACTCACCTTGAGGATTTCCCGTTTTCAAGAACCAATAGCCAAATGCCACTAGCACTAGAGCTGTTGGTAATGTTTGCAGTAAAGTCAGTAACAAAGCAAAAGGAGTATTTAATAAGCTATCTTGTCTTAAGCTAGATAAACTCTGATCTATTTCCTGTAATTTTAGGGTGATTTTCCGATGCCCCCATACAAATACTATTACCAATAAAATCAGAGGAATAGTCACCAATAGAGAGTTGGTAACACCTTTTTTTATACTTCCTTTTGAGAGATTAAAATCAAGCTGGGTTATCTGCTGCTTTGCCGCTTCAGGGAAAGCTTTAACCCAAGTAAGATCAATCGGTTTGTTACTGTTCACCCAGAATATTTGTTGAGTCAAAGTATGTTCAAGTGAACTGATAACACTTAATAATTGGTTTTGGTCAAGCTGCAAGCTGATAGATTGAGAGATCTGGTTACCTAATTGAATATTAAGTTCATCAAGTAGTTCACGTCTCACATCCAATAATTTCATTAATGCAGACTTATCTTCAGCTGATAATAAATGGCTACTCCCGGGCTCTCCGCCTGACTTTTCAATCAATTGCTTCTCGATATTCGCTATATAGTCATTCACTTGATATAAGGAATCACGCTGCTGATTAACGTCAAATTGTTCAAGACGTAAATCCGCAATAGTATTGGGTAGATTCTTGGTAAGGATATTTGGCGGTATATTTATTTGTTGCTGAAAAAGAATACGGGACAGTAATAAACTGCCTCGTAAGACATTTATTTGTTCTTTTAGATTGCGCTCTGACTGCGTTGCCCGTTCCAGTAGTGCTTTTACTCGAATGCTATTTTGTACCATCCGGTTGCTGTCTTGCGTTGTTTCAATTAAACGCTGGCTTAATGTATTGTTAATTGCCAATTCTTTTTGGATCAGCGGATTTTGTTTTAATTGTAGATCGTTTTCTGCGGAAGTTTGAGCTTCTCGCGCTGTTGCTTCAGAATCATTGAGGCGTTTGTCACTGATAAATGATTGAAGGAGCTGAATACGCTCTTCAAGCTGCTCAATATAAAAGAAGGTGTAATCTCGTTGCTTTTGCACAACATCTTGCAACTGAGTATTACCTTGTAATACTCTCTTTTGATATTCATTTTGTTGCTGTAAATAGTTTTGTTCTATTTGCAGCAATTCGATTTGTGAGTCGCGTAACTTCACAGTTTCGTTAAAGGCACTATTCAATTCATTACGAATTTCTTGTAGCCTACGGGCATTATCTAACATGATTGCTTGAGCCCGTTCAGGCTGTGTCTGTAGACTAATTAAATTACTGTTATAGCTGGCAAGGTCAGTTTGTGCTGATTGTAATTGTTCTAGTGTGTTACTGAGCATTACTTCAAGTTGAGCTTGTGATGCATTTTTTATTCGATTAGTAAAACTAACGGTTGTCTCTTCATTATTATTTTTTAGCTGCAATAAATCATGAACCGCACGTTTAGCATCATCACTTGCTCTATCTAGTTTTTTCTGCAATTCTTCTGATTTATCATCAAGCTTGGCTTGTTCATCATAGAAAACAAGCGCCTTTTCGATATCAATAATTGAGAGCTTATCTTCAGCACTTTGAGTATTTTTTTTACTTAAGGTGTTCAGCTTGTTTTGAATATCATTTTTACTGGGCAACGAATTATTTACCACAGCATTGGCATAGCAAGAAAAAAGCAAAGTGAAGAGTGTTAAAATAACCCCGAATTGCCGCAAGCACTTATATTTAATTTTCTGCATAACTGAACCCATAATAGGTCTTGCATATACTTGTCATATGTCAAGTGACAGCATTATTGACTACACTCATCCACTTGCCCCTTAGTTGCACCTCAAATTTTCCAAGTATAGAACATGACCTATAAACGTTAAAAATCAAACATATTTAAATAATCACAAATATAGAATTAAAATGTCAAAACTTTATCTACTTCCAGTGTCCAATTAGCGAGCTCAACTAAAGTCCCTATTTCCACGCCATCTGCTAACGCTAACTCGCTGATCCCACGAGCATCTGTACAGGTCTTACAGAGTTTAACGGGAACTTGCTGCGCAGTCAGAATTTCTAACATCTGCTGAATATTATAGCCTTCTTTAGGCTTTTGAGCATTGAGCCCTGCGGTGACAGCATCTGACATTAAAAATAATTTTAGCTCAGTCTGTGGATGTTGTTCTTTAAGGGTAATCGCTAAACGCAATGAGTTAAATAACGTTTCATTACCATATGCAGCACCATTAGCAATAATAAGAATAGATGGCATTTATATTTCCTCTCTTATTCAGTTTCAGTCTGTTATGTTTTTAGCCGTATTGATGGGCTGTATTTTAATGTTTCTAAAATTGTCACCACCAAAGTCTCTGTACGTTGAGGTATATTAAAGCTCTCTGGTTGTAATAACCAGTTTTCGATTAATCCTGCAATCATAGCTCGTACTAAAATCGCACCACTTTCCAAATCGAGATTAGCAGGTAATTGCCCTGCATCAACACAGCTACGTAAATGTTCAACAAGGCGGCAATGACTGGCCATATAATTATCTTTTTTTAAATCGACAAGAGAAGCCATTTCACCAACCAACTCACACTTATGAAAAAGAATATCCATCAAAGCACGATTTTTAGAGCTTTCAATAAAATCAGTCAAAATATAAACTAAAATTTCTTTTAGAATTGTGAGTGGATCATTACTATATTTCGAACGATAATGGCTTTCAGCCTGTTGTATTTGATTATCACTAAATTCACAGGCTTGATGAAAAAGATCGACTTTATTTTTAAAGTGCCAATATATTGCGCCACGAGTTACACCTGCAGCTTTGGCAATATCGGCCAACGATGTCGACGAAACACCCCGCTCAGAAAATGTTTTGATGGCAGCATCTAAAATTTCCTGACGAGTTTCTTCAGCCTGTTGTTTAGTTTTTCGTGCCATTGTAACCCGTTTAAGTCGAAAGCAGATTTACATACATTAGTGTATGTTTGTAGTATACGATAGTTGATAAATCTTATTTGCTCACCATTTTTCTTACTTTTTGTAATCATATTGATTAATTGAGGTTAATTTATGCGAAAAAACAGAGGGGTGTTACCTCTGGCTCTGTTGGTTCTTTCAGGTGGCTTAGCTTTATCAGGTTGTAACGATGAACAGAAAGGTGGCGGTGAACGCCCGGCGCCTGAAGTAGGAATTGTTACGCTTAAAGCTGAACCTCTGACTATCAAGACCGAATTACCGGGCCGTACATCTTCATATCGTGTTGCGGAAGTTCGCCCACAAGTAAGTGGCATTATACTCAAACGCAACTATAAAGAAGGTAGCGATGTTGAGGCCGGAACGTCTTTATATCAGATAGATCCAGCGCCTTACCAAGCAACTTTAGATAGTGCTAAAGCTGAGTTGGCTAAAGCGCAAGCTAACGCAAATTTAGCGGGTTTGACCGTAAAACGCTACAAGCCACTCCTAGGGACTAATTATATAAGCCAACAAGATTATGATCAGGCTACTTCAACTTATGCTCAAGCTTTAGCTGCGATTAAAGCCGCAGAAGCCGCTGTTGAAAGTGCACGTATTAATCTGAACTACACTAAAGTCACAGCACCAATCAGCGGACGCACTGGGAAATCAAATGTCACCGAAGGTGCATTGGTTTCAACCGGCCAAACCACTGCATTAATGCGTGTTCAACAACTTGATCCTATCTATGTTGATGTTACACAATCTAGTGAAGATTTTTTACGCCTGCGTAATGAAATAGAAAAAGGTTCACTGCAAAAAGAACCGGGTAAAGCTCCTGTTAGCTTGTTCATCAATAATGGCCAAGAGTATGCCCAGAAAGGTACTTTGGAATTTTCTGATGTGACTGTCGATGAAACGACAGGTTCAATCACAATGAGAGCACAATTCCCTAACCCAAATAAAGAATTGATGCCTGGGATGTTTGTACGCGCTATCTTAGAAGATGGTGTCGTCGAAAAAGCCATTGTGATTCCTCAACAAGGATTATCTCGTACTCCACAAGGTGACGCTCAAGTCATGGTTGTTGGTGCTGAGAATAAAGTTGAAGTCAGGAAAGTGAAAACGGCACAAGCTATTGGCAATAAATGGCTAATAAGTGATGGCTTGCAGGCAGGAGATCGCGTCATTGTGATTGGCCTACAAAAAATCAAACCGGGTGTTGTTGTCGTTCCTAAGGAAGCAAATTTAGAAACGCAATCCATAGACAATCAGGCTAAACCTGAAGAAAAGTCTAAATAAGGGAGCGGTTGATTAATGCCTAAGTTTTTTATTGATAGACCAATTTTTGCATGGGTAATTGCGATTATCATCATGCTTGCTGGTCTGCTGGCAATTATCAAGTTACCTGTGGCTCAGTACCCGACCATTGCTCCGCCGTCCGTCTCTATCTCGGCAAACTATCCAGGCGCGGATGCATCGACGGTACAAAACACAGTGACTCAGGTTATCGAACAGAACATGAATGGTATCGATAACCTAGTATATATGTCATCAACCAGTGATTCATCAGGCTCTGCCAGTATTATGCTAACGTTTGAAGCAGGTACTGATGGTGATATCGCACAGGTCCAAGTGCAAAACAAATTACAACTTGCTATGCCTTTACTTCCACAAGAAGTACAGCAGCAAGGTATTAGTGTTGATAAATCTACCAGCTCATTCTTAATGGTAGTTGGTTTTGTCTCTGCTAATGATTCAATGGGGCAATATGACATTGCCGATTATGTCGGTTCGAACATAAAAGACCCACTTAGTCGAGTCAATGGTGTGGGTGAAACCCAGTTGTTTGGTACACAATATGCGATGCGTATCTGGTTAAAACCAGAGCAACTCGTTAAGTACAACATGACAACCACTGATGTCATCAATGCGATTAAAGTACAAAACAACCAAGTTGCTGCAGGTCAATTAGGAGGCACGCCTCCTGTTAGTGGCCAACGCTTGAACGTTTCAATCATTGCACAGACTCGTTTAAACAGCCCTGAGGAATTTTCCAATATCCTGTTACGCGTTAATCAGGATGGTTCTCAGGTACGTTTAAAAGACCTCGCTACTGTTGAACTTGGTGCTGAAGATTACAGTACGATTGCTCGCTTTAATGGTAAGCCGGCATCGGGGATTGGTGTGAAGTTAGCAACCGGTGCAAACGCATTAGATACTGCTAACAACGTGCGTGCGGCACTGGCACAAATGGAACCGTTCTTTCCTGAAGGGTTAACTATCGTTTATCCATACGATACTACCCCATTCGTTAAGATTTCGATTAACGAGGTTGTTAAAACACTTGTTGAAGCAATCATGTTGGTTATTGTCGTGATGTACTTGTTCTTACAGAACATTCGCGCCACATTGATCCCAACAATTGCTGTCCCTGTCGTATTACTGGGAACATTCGCGATCTTATCGGCATTTGGGTACTCAATTAACACCTTGACCATGTTTGCGATGGTTCTTGCCATCGGTCTACTCGTAGATGATGCCATCGTCGTTGTTGAAAACGTCGAACGGGTTATGCAAGAGGAAGGCTTACCACCTAAAGAAGCGACCAAGAAATCGATGGAGCAAATTCAAGGTGCGTTGGTCGGAATTGCGATGGTACTTTCTGCAGTATTCATCCCAATGGCTTTCTTCGGTGGCTCAACTGGGGCGATTTATCGTCAGTTCTCTATCACCATCGTCTCTGCAATGGTCTTGTCTGTACTTGTTGCAATGATCTTGACGCCAGCACTTTGTGCAACCATGTTAAAACCTATTAAACCTGGTGAGCATGGTAGTCAAAAAGGATTCTTTGGTTGGTTTAACCGGACATTTGAAAAACAGGCTCACCACTATACCGATAGTGTTAGCCGTATGTTGAATGGTACGGGTCGTTACCTGCTAATTTATCTAGTTTTAGTGGCTGGTATGGCGCTTATGTTTATCCGCCTCCCTGCTTCATTCCTACCAGAAGAAGATCAGGGTGTATTCCTCTCGATGGTTCAATTACCTCCAGGGTCTACACAAGAGCAAACACAAGCTGTCTTAAGTGAAGTGAATACCTACTTTCTCACGAAAGAAGAAAAAAATGTACAATCCGTCTTTACCGTCAGCGGCTTTAGCTTCGCAGGTCAAGGGCAAAACATGGGATTAGCGTTCATCACGCTGAAAAGCTGGAGCGAACGTCCTGGTACTGAAAACAAGGTTGAAGCTATTGTCGCTCGTGCAAACGCAGCGCTATCATCGAAACAAGAAGCATTGATTTACGCCTTTAACCTACCGGCTATTGTCGAATTAGGTACTGCTAACGGCTTTGACTTTGAATTGGTTGACCAAGCTGGCTTAGGACATGAGGCCTTAATGGCAGCCCGTAATCAATTGCTAGGATTAGCAGCTCAACACCCTGAAATACTGTCAGGGGTTCGACCTAATGGTCAAGATGATACATCACAATATCGTATTTACATTGACCAGCAAAAAGCACAGGCGCAAGGCGTGGCTATCAGTGATATCAACGCAACACTCAGCTCTGTATTCGGTGGAACTTACGTCAATGACTTTATCGACCGTGGTCGTGTGAAGAAAGTTTACGTACAAGGTGATGCTGAAAGCCGTATGTTGCCGTCTGACATTAGCGCATTGTATGTTAGAAATGCGCAAGGAAACATGGTTCCATTCTCTGCATTTTTGGATGATTCCCAAGATCCTTGGAAATTTGGTTCGCCGCGTTTAGAGCGTTATAACGGTGTTCCATCAATGAACATTCAAGGGCAAGCAGCACAAGGTCAAAGTACCGGTGATGCAATGCTAATGATGGAAAAACTGACAACTGAAAACCTGCCGAAAGGTATTGGTTATGAGTGGACAGGTATGTCATATCAGGAACGTTTGTCTGGAAACCAGGCGCCTGCCCTATATGCTATTTCCCTGATTGTTGTCTTCCTATGTCTAGCTGCATTGTATGAGAGCTGGTCAGTACCGTTCTCTGTTATGTTGGTCGTTCCGCTAGGTATCATTGGTGCGTTACTATTTACCTCTGTTCGTGGATTATCGAACGATGTTTACTTTAAGGTTGGGCTCTTAACAACCATTGGGCTATCGGCGAAGAACGCAATATTGATTGTAGAATTCGCCAAAGACTTGATGGAAAAAGAAGGTAAAGGGTTAGTTGAAGCAACGCTAAATGCAGTTAAAATGCGTTTACGTCCAATTCTAATGACCTCATTAGCCTTTATGTTAGGTGTAATCCCACTGGTATTTAGTAGTGGTGCAGGCTCTGCAGCACAGAACTCTGTCGGTACAGGTGTTCTAGGTGGTATGTTCGCAGCAACCTCATTGGCTATCTTCTTTGTTCCGGTCTTCTATGTGGTGATTAGCCGCCGCTTCGCGAAGAAAACTGATAATATTGAGCATAGTCAATCACCGACAAAAGTTGAATAATCGCCTAAAATGAAACAATGGTAAAGGGCCACTAATGTGGCCCTTTTTTATACATTGATTTTGTTATCTCGAGTATCACAATGACTCGCTATTCAAATATTCATACCTAAACGGAATGCTAAAAATCGTTAAACTTTAGCGGTCAATTTTCATGCGAATTAAAAACTCTTTTTAAGATAAGAAAAGTAACTCGATAGGTTTTATCGCCTAATAAATTAACTATGAACCAATCAATACAGTGAAAAAATGCTTGAATCGGACTTGAAGGATGCTTTTATTGACTGTTTAGATTTGCGATGATGTTTTTAATCACTTCAATACCTAGCATGATGATACCGCTATTATTTCTATCATTTCGTTTAGTAAAGACAAACTGTAAAGGCCAACAGCCTTAATAAATAATAGCCACAAATTATCCTAATGGTGTAATTTCTAGGCATCAGACCGCAATTACCTATGTAATAAATATCCGTTGGCACGGGTAGAGGCAAGCGCTACGCCTTTTCACTTATAATTAAGTTATTTACTTATTCAAACGTTTTTTCATCGTATTGACTGAATCCGTATTTTGGCTGTAATTACTTAAATTTTCCCAGAAGAATAGTCGGCTAGCTATCTTTAGCTGCACTTAAATTATTTATCCTGCTCAACTGCCATATACAACCGATTTATATATTGAGCATTGGTAATTTTATAGAGCGTAGCTTGCTTCAAGCCGCTAGAAATAATACTTGTACTTGCCTTATCTAGTGTTGATTCAGTCGTGGAAAAGCTCTGCGCAAATGTCACCATAGGCAACATAAAAATAATAGCTACTGAAAAAATCAATTTGATAAAATTCATATATACACTCCAATCAGATTAACAATATGATTAATCATATTTTTTAGACATTAAGGCTCCATTCCTTGCTATATGGGACTGATATTTAATATGCCTAATTTTCTGATACACAAACTCCTGGGGTAAGCTGTGCCAGAAGATGACTCAATGAGTCAATCGAAATAAAATTATCGGTGCCTTTAGCAAAAACACTGTCTAGCATGAAGCCTGCTTTTCCTGATTTCCATTGCACAGCACCAATGAGCTGAATAAAAGCCTCATAAGCACCCGAGTCAATCTCACAAGGTATCCTCCCCATAAGTACAGGTGGCATTGGTTCAGAAATCACAACAATTTCTGACAATCCAGCACCAAAAGAACCATCTGTATAACGATTAATATTGCCACGCATAAAGCGATTGTGGCTTAATAAAAAATCAAAGTACTGATGCGACTTCCAAGTAGAGTTATCTTTCATAAGTATTCCAAATTAACGGGCACGGCATTCCATACCCATATAGATTATTGACTAGTAATCTTTCCAAAGTAATGGGCGAGGTGTAAAACGTAGATGTTTTTTGGCTACATGGTTCGATGCTCCGCGAAGACTTAAGTGATAAAATACACCCGCCTCTCCTGCCATACTAAGCGCGTCATCAACACTCAATTTTGATGGTTCTGGGGCTCCCACCCATCTAGCAAATGCAGGCAACCATTCATTCACTGGCAATGGGTTATCATCCACTACATTATAAATTCCCGGTTGGGCATTGAGCGCTGCAACTGTCGCGGCAATAGCATCATCAATATGAACGAATGACCAGACAGCATTACCTTCACCAATAATAACGGATTCACCACGGCAAGCCTGCTCCGCTATCGCACCACCAGGGCAATACCATGTATTTGGGCCGTAGAAAAAACCATAACGCAATACAATACCTTCGATATTTACAGTATTCGTGACGTGATTTTCATAATCAGCGAGTACTTGACAGCTTTCGCCAACAACATCAGGTGCTCTCGTATTAAGCAAAGCATTTTCATCTGCTAGTTGCCCCTCTTTTACATCTAAATAAAAACCACGAGATTGCAAAATATACCGTTTTACTCCCAGCGATTTTGCTGCTGCAAATAAATTGCCACCACCTACTTGGTGTAGTTCTGTATCGGCTGGCATCGAACTAAGAATTTCAGCTGGGTTTGCAGGCAGCAACGTTAACTGGTCAATAATGACATCGGGTTGAGCTATCGTGATAGCAGCATGAACAGCTTAGCTATCAAAGGCATCCACACATACAGCCTCAGCGCCAAGCTCTTTAAGCCGATCAACACCTGAGCCTTGACGTGTCATTCCTGTAACTTCGTGACCTAATGCACAAAGGATTCTGACAAGAGGTAATCCTACGGCCCTGTTGCACCTGCAATAAATATCTTCATTTTATTTTCCTGAGTAAGTTGAGAAGAATGAAAGATAACCCATGCTCTCTTACGAGAGCATCGATATGGGGCGTTTAACCACCTCAGGCAGAATAGAAGTTTTTAGGTTCAATAAAAAGAACCAAAATCATTTAATATTAATGCACCACGAAAATAGCTAACTCTAAACTAGTAAAATTTATTTGAATAAAAATCATCCTAAAAATACTTATGAAAGCCTGCGGATAAGATGGTCGAGTCTCTTACATGCCTGAAGAATTTCGTCTTCCCCCTTGCCTGCAATACCCAGTAATAATCCAGATTGTGCAGGGATCCCTGCCATATACCATGCGGAAAGTGGAGATGGTGCGAGACTATAATTATAGGCATAGCGGGCAATCACGGTATCATGATCTCCTTCTTGTAATTTGAGCAACACCGAAAGCCCGTTAACCTCTGCTTCATAGCCTAAATTATTCAGAATAGAACGTAATTCATTACTTCTAGATGTATAGGTGCGCTTCATTTTGCGCAGATGACGTAAAAAATGCCCTTCATGTAGAAATGTCATCGTAGCCATTTGTAATGCAGGATCAGGCGCAGGAGCTAGAGTCGCAACCACATCAGCAACAAGATTAATAAGCGGCACAGGAACAACCATAAATCCCAGACGAAGAGTCGGACTAATAGTTTTACTAAACGAGCCGATATAAATTACCCGCCCTTTTGTATCCATTGATGCCAGCGCGGGAGCTGTGTTCTGCGCAACTAAATCAGGACACTTTTCTTAAGGAATTTTGTTCATACTCAATTGGGGACAGATCACCGTTGGCAGTATGAAACCTTTCTAGGTTGTAATAGCGCATATACGCGATAACATCTTCTTTCATCTGTTTCCGAGTCGGCTGAGGGATTTTCAGTACCCAATCGTGTTTTAAACTGCCAAAAAATCGTTCTACAACGGCGTTATCCCAACAGGCTCCAACATCACCCATGCTTGCCCTAATACCATAGCTTGTTAGCAAGCGGCGATATCGCTTACTCGTATATTGAGAGCCTCTATCACTATGAAAGACTAAGCCTTTTTCGGGCTGGCGTAAGTTATACGCTTTCATCAAGGCTTTACTGACTAAATCTGCCGTCATTCGTTTATCGATATGCCAACCCACAATACGGCGTGAGTATAAGTCCATCACGATGGCTAAATACATCCAGCCTTCCCCTGTTTTTAAATAGGTCACATCACCCGCCCACACTTCGTTAGGTGCGTGAGGATTAAAATTTTGATTGAGCAAATTATCGGCTACGGCATCACTGTGTTTGCGTTTTGTGGTGACTTTGTAAGCAACGCGCTGAGTGACGACTAGGCCAAGCTGAGCCATTAGCTTTTGAACGCCATAAGCACTCACGCTAAAGCCCTCTTTGCATAACCGTTTACGTAACGTTCTATAACCTAAGCTATTTCGACTCTGTTCAAAGATAGCTTTGGCTCTGCGGTACAGGCTAAGTTGTTCTGCGGTGATCAATTTTGCTGGGCGTTTAAGCCAAGCATAGTAGGCAGAACGACTTATTTTCATTAACTTGCAGAGCTTCAGCACGGGAAACTGTGAAGATAATTGCTTAATCGTTTTAAACGCTACTTGGTTTCCTTTAGCAGGAGGGCGCTGGCTTTTTTTAGGATCTCTTTCTCCATCCTAAGTTCTTTATTTTCTTTTCGAAGCCTTAATAGCTCAGCTCTCTCATCGGCATTCAAGCTGCTACCGGATTGTTCAGCATCGAATTTTGCTTTCCAGTTATAAAGTAATTTATCGGTGATCCCTAATGAAGCTGCCGCTTTTGGGACGCTATAACCTTGTTCGGTGACTAATGCGACCGCTTCTTGCTTAAACTCAGTAGTGTAAAACCTGTTTGTTCGTTTTTTCATTTAACACCTCAATAATTGGATTATATTCCATTATTAAAGTGTCCTGTTTGATTAAAGCAGATCAGTTTCTTCGGGAGGTATTAAAGCATACAGTGAGGTATACAGTTATATTTCTCAGTGTGGGCTCGAAGATAGTCTGATTGATCTTGTGAACCTTCGGGTAAGCCAGCTTAACGGATGTGCTTACTGTCTCGATATGCATACACGAGCTTTAACAAAAAATGCCTTTACACCTGCCAAGTTAGCGTTGGTACATTCATGGAATGATGCCGAAGACGTATTCACAATCCGTGAACGAGCGGCGCTAGAATGGGCAGAAAACCTTACTTGTATTTCACGTTCCCATATTACTGATTTCGATACTATGTCAGCCTGTTCAGTTTTTAGCCTCAAGGAGATTATAGATTTAACTGTCGCAGTTGGATTAATTAATGCTTATAACCTTCTGGCTATCAGTTTCAGGAATATTACCCAGGAAGTTGCTTCACATTAACCTTCATTATTATGACGACTCTTTTGTCTCCCCCTGTTTAATCAGTGAACAGGGTTTTTTATTTAAAAGTAGAAAACATTAATTTCTTGTGCCAATGGCTCAATAAGTTCCAATAATATTGTGCCTTAATCAGCTAACCATCGTTTATTTCATCGCGCTACCATCCAGCATAACGAATGATAGCTTTACTCTTTTTTTGTTTATTCCATTATATTTTTTGATAGACCAAAAGTGATTGAGCATGGCTATACTTCGATGCAATGAAAGGAATTTTTCACAGCAAGGAGCTCCATCATGAAGTCATCGCAAATATATTTTATTCCGCTCATATTGTTACTCATTCACAATGGCGCCACCGCATCAGCCCCTACCGATACCAGTAAAGCTAAAATCATCAATATCGCCGCGCCACTTGAAAATAATGTTTCTTTTAACACCTTTGAAGCATTATCTTCCAATGAGCATGGTTTAATTTTTAATAACGATATCAATGATAACACTGCACTTGGTGGTAAAGCGGCACAGCTGATACTGGCGGAAGCCACTGGCTCCCAAGCCTCAAATATTCAAGATATTCTCGGTATTAAAGGGCAAGTTGCTAATTTGGTTATCGCCAATCCTAACGGTATCACGTGGAGTAATGGTTCTGTGAGTAACATCACTAGTTTATCGTTAATTGCTGGCAACTTTGAAAAGCAATTTATTAAAGATAAAGACAATCCTAATCAACTGCTTCCTAAGCCTTTAAAGGATTATACTCAGCTAAAATTCGCTGTATCACCAGGTAGCCAAGTGACGATTAATCAGCAACAAACTAATCCAATTCTGTTATCTAAAATTAATGTATTTGCCGATCGTATTAAGATACAAAATGCAGTAAACATTACATCAGCAGTACAAAATTATCTAAGTACATCAGGCAATGCTTCACTTTCAATTCGTGAAGGTATTTTACGATCAGGAGTGAAATACAAAACAACAGCGCCTCACAGCAAAGGTAGCCATTTTGAACTCGATGAGAATAGTCAATTAACTGGCCGTTCTATTCTACTAGAAAGCCATCAATATCAATGTAAAGACAGCTTTATGTGTCCACAGAATAAAATCGATATCAAAGGATTGATTTCAGCGATGAACTTTTCACTTCAAGGTGATAGCCAACTTGCCGTTACAGGAAAAATACACCTTGGTAGTAATCAACAAATATTAGTTGGGCAAAAGGCTGAGTAGCCAATAGATAATACATATTAAATGGAAAATAATTGATGTACCTGAAAAATCGTGACATGTCACACTCATTATCTTTATGCCAAAACCAGCAGCTAAAACTTATAGTCTATTATTTTTATTAAAAAGTTAATTAGATGTACATAAAATGATTTGAGTTATATATCAGAATCGTTCGAGTCTCTAAAAAATTCATAAGCATGGAGTTCAAGCAATCAGAATAGCAGCCTCCATATTGAGGCTGCTAATTTAAAATTTAGCTAAATCTTCCTCTTTTAAATCCAGAAGAACCATGCAAACAACGAAATAACAATGATACAAGCTACATTCAGTACCGCTCCCACACGAACCATTTCAATCTGCCGGATGTAACCAGAGCCGAAAACAATCGCATTTGGTGGCGTTGCTACAGGCAACATAAAGGCACACGATGCGCCAATACCAATAATCATAGTTAATGCCATGACAGGCATACCTAATGCTTCTGCTACGGTTGCAAAGATTGGTACCAGTAATGCAGCACTGGCTGTATTACTGGTAAACTCAGTTAAAATAATGATAAATGTGGTCACGGCAAGGATGATTACGAACCAATGGCTTTGTCCGAATGTCATCTGCATCCAATCAGCCATGATTCTACTTGCACCAGATGAACTCAGGACCGCGCTCAGTGTTAAACCACCGCCGAATAGCATCAATACACCCCACTCAGTATTTTTCTGAATTTGGCTCCAACTAGCAATTCCTGTCACACCGATCAGAATTGCAGCACTGATAGCAATGATACTGTCAAGGTCTTTAATACCGCCTAATGCGGCGCTAATAAATGTACTGGTAATCCAACAAACTACTGCAAGTAAGAAAATAATCATGGCGGTAATGCGCTTACCATTCCACTTAATATGTTCAAGTTCCAGCTCAAAGCGGTGTTTTAAGTTTGGTCTCAGCATCATATACATCAACACAAACATCATCGGTAACAACACCACCATAATTGGGATGCCATACTTCATCCAAGACAAGAAATCTAAGCCGAGGGCAGATGCAGCAATCGCGTTTGGCGGACTACCTACAATCGTTCCTAACCCCCCAATGCTGGCACTATAAGCGACACCTAGCAGCACAAATACAAAGGTATTGCGTTCATGGCGTACGTCTAAATTAGATAAAATACCTAATACCAAAGGCAGCATCATAGCGGCTGTTGCTGTGTTACTGATCCACATCGATAATAGTGCAGTCACACCGAAAAGCAGTAACACAGCAACAGATAGACGCCCACGCGCCGCCATTAATAAACGATTAGCTATAAGCCTATCAAGCCCCTGAATATGCAATGCCGTCGCCAACGCAAAACCACCAAAGAATAAAAAAATGATTGGATTTGCAAAGGATTTTAAAGCATCACCGGTATTCATTAACCCAAGCCCAACGGCTAAAATTGGAATACATAATGCAGTGATAGTCACGTGTATCGCTTCAGTCAGCCAAAGCACCCCCACGAACACCAGCATGGCTAAACCTGCATTCGCTTTGTCATCAAAAGGCAGATATTTTAAAAGTAAAATTAGTAATACGATATCAACCGCCAGAATGACCCAGCCCCTTACATTAGACGGGGTAGGTCCTACAGATGGTTTTAGGGATTCAGATGCGTCCATATTAACTCCATCGTTTCATCAACACGCAAGTTCACAAACTGGTGATAAAATTTATTTACGGATTGTGGAATATAGAGTTAATTGAATGAAATGGAAATGTAGATAGTCGAAAAGTGAGACTCAGGCAGCGTAACTAAATACCCTTTTTCATTTAATACATACAAATCGTCTCCCCCCCAACAAGAAAATAATAAATATTTATACTTCTCTTAAATAATTAAAGTCACAGTTAGCTAACAGAATAACTAACCTAAATTAATTTATAAAATACAATGTATTGAGTGATTCATATGAACTACAATCTAAGAAGATTTGCTAGAAGCATCGAAGCGATATGACGAGTCGAAATTATGGTGAAATAAAATTGATGATTTTGGATTCGTTATCACGTAATAAAAACAAAAAAAGCGAGAAGATAAATCTTCCCGCTTTTTCTAATTAACTAGCACAAATTAAATTATGCTTGGCCTTTAACTTCTTTCAGGCCATTGAATGGTGCACGGTTACCCAGTGCTTCTTCAATACGGATCAGTTGGTTGTACTTAGCAACACGGTCAGAACGGCTCATTGAACCTGTTTTGATTTGGCCTGCTGCTGTACCTACTGCTAAATCAGCAATAGTTGCATCTTCAGTTTCGCCTGAACGGTGAGAGATAACTGCTGTATAGCCTGCATCTTTTGCCATTTTAATTGCAGCCAGAGTTTCAGTCAGAGAACCGATCTGGTTGAATTTGATCAGGATTGAGTTAGCGATACCTTTATCGATACCTTCTTTCAAGATCTTAGTGTTGGTAACGAATAAGTCATCACCGACCAATTGGATTTTGTCGCCAAGAACTTTAGTTTGGTATGCAAAGCCGTCCCAATCAGATTCATTCAGACCATCTTCGATAGAAACGATTGGATATTCTTTGGTCAGGCCTTCTAAGTAATGAGTGAACTCTTGTGAAGTGAAAGTTTTACCTTCGCCTTTCAGCTCATAGTTGCCCGTTTCTTTGTTATAGAACTCAGAAGCGGCACAGTCCATAGCCAGAGTCACGTCTTTACCTAAAACATAACCTGCTTGCTCAACCGCTTCTTTGATAGCAGCCAGTGCAGCAGCGTTAGATTCTAAGTTTGGTGCATAACCACCTTCATCACCAACAGCAGTGTTCATACCTTTAGATTTCAGTACTTTTGCTAGGTGATGGAAAATTTCAGAACCCATACGGACAGCTTCTTTCAGAGTTGGAGCTCCAATAGGCTGGATCATGAATTCTTGGATATCAACGTTGTTATCTGCGTGCTCGCCACCATTGATGATGTTCATCATTGGTAGAGGCATAGAGTATTGACCGTGAGTACCGTTCAGATCAGAAATATGCTCATAAAGAGGCATACCTTTTGCCGCTGCAGCTGCTTTTGCGTTAGCTAAAGAAACTGCCAGAATCGCATTCGCACCAAATTTAGATTTATTTTCAGTACCATCAAGATCAATCATGATCTTATCGATGTTAGCTTGGTCTTTTGCATTTTGGCCAATCAGCGCTTCTGCAATTGGGCCGTTAACAGCGCCAACTGCTTTCAGAACGCCTTTGCCCAGATAACGTGATTTATCACCATCACGCAGTTCCAGTGCTTCACGAGAACCAGTAGATGCACCTGATGGCGCAGCCGCTAAACCAACAAAACCACCTTCTAAATGAACTTCTGCTTCTACAGTTGGGTTACCACGAGAATCAATGATTTCACGACCGATCACTTTAACGATTTTGGACATAAGGTTTTCCTCAGTATAAGTTAAATTTCGGGGAGTAGACTGCATGACTTATTCCCAACCAGTTATTTTATTTACCCATTTGAGCCTAATTAGCACTCAAATTGGCTTAACAATAACCTTTACTAGAATAGGCTACCCTCTACTCCGCCATATCTTATTTCAACTCACCTTTCTGGTATATACCAGCGGCTTTAACAAAACCTGCAAATAACGGATGACCATCTCTTGGCGTTGAAGTGAATTCAGGATGGAACTGGCAGGCGACAAACCAAGGATGGTTTGGATTTTCAATAATTTCTACCAGTTTACTATCGACTGAACGACCTGCAATTTTTAAACCCGCATCTTCGATACGTTTTAGTAGCAGATTATTCACTTCATAACGGTGACGATGACGCTCAACAATTGTGTCTTCGCCATACATATCACGAACCAAGCTGCCATTGACTAAATGGCATTGTTGACCGCCAACACGCATAGTTCCACCAAGATCACTCTCTTCAGAACGAACTTCAACATTCCCTTCTTCGTCACGCCATTCTGTAATCAGCGCAACAACTGGGTATTTACAATCAGGACTAAACTCAGTTGAGTTAGCATCTTCCATGTGAGCAACATTGCGCGCAAATTCAATCAAGGCAACCTGCATCCCTAAACAAATACCTAAATAAGGAATTTTGTTTTCGCGAGCATAACGCGCTGTCATGATTTTGCCTTCGATACCACGTTCGCCGAAGCCACCTGGAACTAGAATTGCATCTAAACCTTTAAGTAACTCAACACCACGAGTTTCGACGTCTTGTGAATCAATCAGTTTGATATTGACTGTCAAACGATTTTTCAGACCGCCGTGTTTTAATGCTTCAATGACTGATTTATAAGCATCGGGTAATTCAACATATTTACCGACCATACCAATGGTCACTTCGCCTGTTGGATTAGCTTCTTGGTAAATAACTTGTTCCCATTCGGATAGGTTTGCCTCTTGGCAATCTATGTTGAAACGCTTGCAGATATACTCATCCAAGCCTTGTGATTTCAACATCCCAGGAATTTTATAAATAGAATCAACGTCTTTCAGTGAAATAACCGCTTTTTCAGGCACATTACAGAACAGGGCAATTTTAGCTCGTTCGTTAGCTGGAATAACGCGGTCTGAACGACAGATCAGAACATCAGGCTGAATACCAATCGATAACAGCTCTTTTACGGAATGCTGAGTTGGTTTCGTTTTAACTTCACCTGCTGCTGCCAAATATGGCACCAGAGTCAAATGCAGATATAATGTATGCTCACGACCCACTTCCGCTGCCATTTGACGAATTGCTTCAAGGAATGGCAGTGACTCGATATCACCTACCGTTCCGCCGACTTCGACAAGAACGACATCATGACCTTCGCCGCTACGAATAATGCGATCTTTGATTTCATTAGTGATATGAGGAATAACTTGGATTGTCGCGCCAAGATAGTCGCCACGGCGTTCTTTGCGCAGAACTTCAGAGTACACACGACCCGTTGTGAAATTATTACGGCGTGTCATTTTGGTACGAATGAAACGCTCATAGTGACCTAAATCTAAGTCAGTTTCAGCGCCGTCTTCTGTTACGAAAACTTCCCCGTGTTGGGTTGGACTCATGGTGCCTGGATCGACGTTGATATACGGATCCAGTTTCATCATAGTGACATTGAGTCCACGGGCTTCGAGTATAGCCGCCAATGAGGCTGCGGCAATGCCTTTACCCAGAGAGGATACGACCCCGCCGGTCACAAAAATATAATTAGTTTTCATGCTGAACCTGAAAGTTTAGGTTTAAAAGATGATGGATATAACAGGACGGGAAAACAGTATACCCGAACCTTAATTTCGCTACAAATGTTCTAAGCATAATAAGGTTAGTTTTCATCAATACCCTAATAATATCAATAGATTAACAAACAAAATATTTATTGCTCGGTAAACATACATTTTTATAATGTGCGCATCTCGCTGTTTTACTCATGCTAGCACATTTCACAGATAAAGGCTAAATCCTTTCAGCTTTCCATAATTACTGTTTTTCTTCTTGTTTTATCTGCTGCCAATGTAACTCCATTTCATCTAGTGTAGCAGTTTCTGTTGATTTTCCACTGTCGGCTAAGCGATTTTCTATTTGACGAAAGCGTTTTTCAAATTTTTGGCATGCTTTATTGAGTGCCATTTCGGGTTTATGGCCAAGATGGCGCGATAAATTAACGGTGGCAAATAACAGATCACCAATTTCTTCTTCCAGCCTCTGCTCATCGATAACAACCTGAGTCGCTTCTTCCATAACTTCATCCAGTTCTTCACGAACTTTGCCAACCACTGGACCTAATGTATCCCAGTCAAATCCCACTGAAGCACAGCGTTTTTGAATTTTGTAGGCTTTCATCAGTGCTGGCAATGCGTTTGGAATATCATCAAGAACAGAATATTGCGCTTTTTGTGCACGCTCTGCGGATTTACGCTTTTCCCAGCCTGCAATGACTTCTTCGCTACTCGTAGTATTTTCAGCATCAAAAATATGCGGATGGCGACGCTCTAATTTATCGCTAACCGCTTGGCAAATTTCCTCAAAATCAAACCGTGACTGTTCTTTCGCCATCTGTGCATAAAACACCACTTGGAAAAGTAAATCACCTAACTCGCCTTTAAGATCATCAAAATCTTCCCGCTCAATGGCATCAATCACTTCATACGTCTCTTCGAGTGTATAGGGCGCGATAGTTTTAAATGTTTGTTGTGTATCCCATGGACAGCCTGACTGCGGATCGCGCAGTTTCTCCATAATAGCGAGTAATCGTTCAATTTGTGGTATTATCGTGCTCATTTCTTTTACCTTTTTTCATACAAAAAAATCCCATCTATCACAAGGATAGCATGGGATAATTTTTTGCTGCATTAAACTCGTTTCGCGAATTATTGTGAATTACGTTTCGCTTCAACCACGTCCGGTAATTGATTTAGTTTTGCTAAAACGCGTGCGAGCACTTGTAAGTTGTAGATCTCAATCGTCATATCGATAGTGGCTAACTGCTGCTTAACATCGCTGCGGCTTGTCACGCCAAGCACATTAACCTTTTCGTTTGCCAAGATAGTGGTGATATCTCTCAGTAATCCACTTCTATCGTTCGCGACAACACGTACGACTAATGAATAACCACTAGAGTAGTTTTCACCCCATACTGCATCCACCAGCCGCTCAGGCGCATGGCTTTGTAATTCAGCGAGCTGTTCACAATCAACGCTGTGAATGGAGATGCCTCTTCCTTTGGTGATGAAACCAACAATATCATCACCCGGAATTGGTTGGCAGCAACGTGCAATATGATGCATCAAGTTACCAACTCCCTCGACAACAACTCGTCCACTGCTATTACTTTGAGAACCGGGAGGAGGCGCAGTTATTTTATTTTCCAGCGTTTTCAATGCTTCGCGGTCTGCTTCTTCCGCGGTGGTCTTTTTGAATTTGCTTTGTAAGAAGTTAACCAGTTGGTTAATCCGAATATCACCACCACCAATCCCTGCCAGTACTTCATCCAAAGAATGAACGTTATAGCGCGCTATCAGTAATTTTTCGGCTTCTTTAATACTGATGTCTAAATGTACCAGCTCACTATCAAGAATTTGGCGGCCTGCGATAACATTTTTATCGCGATCCTGTTTACGGAACCAATTGTGAATTTTTGCCCGACCACGGCTAGTTGTAACATATCCTAAGTTTGGATTAAGCCAATCGCGGCTTGGATTTGGGTGTTTTTGAGTGATGACTTCAATTTGGTCACCCATTTGTAGTTGGTAACTAAATGGTACAATACGACCACTAATTTTAGCACCAATACAACGATGGCCGACATCACTGTGAATATGATATGCAAAATCAAGTGGCGTCGAACCGGCTGGTAAATCAATCACATCACCTTTAGGCGTAAACACATATACTCGATCATCGAATACTTGACTGCGGACTTCATCGAGCATTTCGCCAGAATCTGACATTTCTTCTTGCCATGCAATCAGTTTACGTAACCACGCAATACGGTGTTCATAGCTACCACCTTTACCAACGCCAGTCGTACCCTCTTTATATTTCCAGTGCGCGGCGACACCGAGCTCTGCATCTTCATGCATTTGACGGGTACGAATTTGAATTTCAAGTGTTTTACCGTTTGGCCCAAGGACGACGGTATGAATAGATTGGTAACCATTCGGTTTTGGGTTGGCAACATAATCATCAAATTCATCGGGTAAATGACGAAAATGTGTATGGACAATACCCAATGCGGCATAACAATCTTGTAGACGCTCAACCACAATACGCACGGCTCTAACATCGAATAACTCATCGAATGCGAGCGCTTTTTTCTTCATTTTGCGCCAAATACTGTAAATGTGCTTGGGACGCCCATAAATTTCAGCTTGAATATGCTCTTTGAGCATATTTTTGCGCAATGTTTCCACGAAGTTATCGATATAATCTTCACGATCAATTCGACGTTCATGCAACAATTTAGCGATTTTTTTGTATTCATCTGGATGTAGATAACGAAAACAGAAGTCTTCTAACTCCCATTTTAACTGCCCAATACCCAAACGGTTTGCCAATGGGGCATAAATATTAGAACATTCTTTAGCCGCCAGAACGCGTTCATCTTCTGTTCCATCTTTGACTTCACGCAGATGTGCGATACGCTCGGCAAGTTTGATGACAACGCAACGAAAATCTTCCACCATCGACAGCAACATGCGGCGGATGTTATCCACTTGAACAGAACTGGTTTCACTGGACTGGGTGGCTTTGAGTTGGCGGATAGCATCCATTTCAAGGACACCTTTGACCAGCTCATGAATCGATTTGCCAAAATCATCAATCACTGATTGTTCGTCGAGCTGATTCTCTTCAACCAGAGGGAAAAGCAGCGCAGCTTGCAAACTTCCAATATCCATACTCAGTGTCGAGAGGATCTCAGTCATCTCGATCCCCCGCCATAGTAGTAAAGGCGCTATTTCCTGCCCTGCTAATTTATCATGACAATACTGCCAGGTATGGATGAGTTTTTGTTCTGATTGTGAATTATTTAGCCCCAGCCCGCTTACCCACTTTTCAGGGGCAAACTCACCTGCTGGGGTAAGATGTGCACTTCTTACAGCAACCATATTTTCTCCCTACCTGTTAACCCACTGGGTTACACGTAAATATACCCGTAATCTTTCAAGTTGCAGCGTCGTTGTCGTTGGCTAACTCTAACTTGGATTATTTGGAGTATAGCGCCATTGACTCCAGATGACTCGTATGTGGAAACATGTCCAACATCCGCAGCTGCGTTAACTTATATCCAGCCTCAAGCAAAACCTTACTGTCGCGAGCAAGTGTTGTCGGGTTACAAGAAACATAGACAATTTTTTCTGGCATCAGTTTAATTAAATGTTCCATTACGCCAGCAGCACCTGCTCGTGCTGGGTCCAATAATACTTTATTAAACCCTTCGGTTGCCCATGGCTGTGTATGGATTTGCATCTCTAAGTTTTCATTATAGAAGGTCGCGTTGACAATTGAATTACGCTTGGCATTGTTTTGAGCTTGTTTGACCAAATTTTCTACACCTTCAACACCAACCACCGCTTTCGCCAGCCGAGCGATAGGTAATGTAAAATTTCCCATACCACAGAATAAATCCAAAACACGATCTTGCTTATTAATATCAAGCCATTCAAGTGCTTGAACTACCATTTTTTGGTTAATCTCACCATTGACTTGGATGAAGTTTAAAGGGCTAAATTGTAAGGTTTCTCCAGCAACTTGATATTGAGGATAAATTGACGATTCACTTAGTGCTTCTAAGCAATTTTCTTCACCTGCCAACCAGACTGCAACGCCATATTGTTGTTCAAAATGTTGTAGTTGTTGTTTATCTGATGAAGTTAATGGAGCAAGATGGCGAAGCAACACGATAATGCTATTATCGGCGCGGATCAGCTCAACATGTCCAAGCTTTTCCGCAATTTTGAGTTTATTCAGGCAATTTGATAATGGTGAGATTAATGCATCAAGTTCATGATGCAAAACGGGGCAATGTTTGATATCTACCAGTGTATTGGATTGTGTTTGGCGAAAACCCATCACCAGATGTTTATTTTTATTTTGATATTGCAGCCCTAAACGTGCTCTTCGACGATAGCCATAAGCTTCGACAAAAATAACCGGTTCGACGCCTTTTTGCACACCTGTTTCACGTGCTATCAGGTACTGTAATGCATTTGATTTACTTTCTCTTTGTAACGAGATATCAATATGTTGCTGCTGGCAGCCACCACATTGATTAAAATATTGGCAATGCGGTTTAACTCGCTGCTGGCTGGTACTGAAGCGTTTAATTACTTTTGCTTTCGCAAAGTGGCGTTTATCTTCAATAATTTCGACTTGAGCCTCTTCTCCCGGCAGTAGACCAGTAATAAAGATAGCTTTACCATCAGAGCGAGCGACACCTTGTCCTGATGCATCTAAACTATCAACTGTCACCGTTATTTGACGGCGTTGTGTGGTACGGCGGTTTGGCGAGTAAAATTGGGCCATAATTCGTCACTACGAGGAGTTAAGTTTCAGAAAATAATATTCTATTTTCTCTCTGTTTCAAGATAACGCTGATCACTCGCATCAAATGTGTTCAGCAAAAAGGCGTGGCTATAATATCAGTTTTTTGACCAAGGTGAGTTATCACTTTTTCACTTAACAACTATTTTTTTACTGTTTTTTACTCATATTTTGTCTTTTTATATCAATGAAAACTCTTACCACGATATACATAACCTAAATAATTCAAATTTTAACGAAACGATAAACAAAAGAGACCAACAATAAGATATTTTTTCACTTTTTCACTTTCGTTCTTTTATTGTTTTGTTGTTTTATTGTTTTATTGTTTTGTTGTTATACACCGATGTATCCTCAAAATAGTTCGTGTTGCGGCTAGGCGGCGATTGAGTGAATCCCTAGGAGCATATATAAGTATGTCTTTAGGGTTCGCGAATGAAGCCAACAACGCTGCAGCGCGAAATATGAAGAGAATAGGACGAGGATATTAATTAGAGACCATACACTTACGAAACTCCTCGTAAGCATAATGATCCGTCATCCCACTAATATAATCTTGAATCAACCTCGCGCGATAATAAAATTCAAGAATGGATTTTTCGACTTCATCTGTCGCACTTATCTTTTCAATTGCTTCGCTATAGGATAGACGGTGCTTATTTGAGAGTTTATGAAATAAGCGAGTCTCAATAAAAAATTTTTTATGGTAATTATTCTCGACCAAAGAGGCAAAATCACGCTTTTCTAGCATCAGCAATGGGTTATAGAAATCTAATAGGCCACCTATAATTCGGTAGCCTTGTAACTCAAGCTCTTCGACCTCGTGGTGATTAAAAACATGTTTAAAAGCCACAGTTTTCAGCACTTTAAGTAGTCTATGTTCTGGGCTTTTATCTTCTAATAACGCGCTATTAAACGACCCTGCATAAATTTCAGGAAGGTTATGAATAAAACGCTGAGCACTATAACGTGCGAGCTTGCTGGTGATATTCACACGTAGATACATAAAAAACTGGTCTTGCTGGATACGCCGTGTATGGTTGTCACTAATATTATTAAAGGCTCCCATGATAGTTTCATCAAACAAATCACCTTTTTTGACCGTGCCCCATTCAGCTTGCAAGTAACCAATTAATTGATCAACCGTAAAGATGCCCTTTTCTGCTGCATCATCCAAATCTGCAATGCAATAAGAGATATCATCCGCGGCTTCCATAATGTAAGACAAAGGAAATCGACAATATTTTCCCATATCTAACTTTTTACATAATTCATTGACGAAATTCAGTTCCGACCAATAATAGCCGGGTTTTTTCATCAAATAATCGAATTGTTCAGGGATAGGGTCGAGATCGTATGCTCCTCGCGTATATTTCAAAATTGTACCAACCTGAGCATAGGTTAGATTCAATTTTAGCAATCTGTGCACCATACGCAGCCCTTGAGCATTACCTTCAAAAGAGCATAGATCCTGTTTTAATTGTCGACGAAATAAATCAAGGCGAGCATCTCCGGTTAAACGCATTGCCGGAATACGGCAAGGATCAGAAGACTCAGGAGTGAATTGATAATCAGGGGCTAAAAGCTGACTAAACCAGCTTTGAATAGCGGCTTCACCAAAATGACCAAAAGGCGGATTGCCAATATCGTGCATCAAACAAGACATTTCAACGAGGCTTTCAAATGCATCACAGCGTTCATCTAAGCCATATTGCGCTAATAAATTTTTCTTTTTTAACTCATTAAGGACCGTTTTACTGATATAGCGCCCGACTTGCTGTACTTCTAACGAATGGGTTAATCGACTACGTACCGCTGCATTTTGTTCTAATGGGAAAACTTGTGTTTTTTGTTGTAAACGACGGATAGCTGCTGAGTTAATAATCCGACCACGGTCACTTTCAAATAACCGATTTACAGCATCTTCATTGTGGGCAGAAATTTTTGGACTATTAGCACTGCTATAGTTTCGTTGATAATTAAATTTAGTCAGAAAATTAATCTTAGCCACTCATAATCCTCTCTAGTCAAAATGACTTATTTTAGGCTTCAAATAACACTATTCCTATCAAGATACATCAATGAAGAAGATAATTAATATAGATAAGTTTTGCTATTATAATACCTTAGTGTCGCCAATAACCCTGCAAGTTTAAAAATAACAGATTAGGCGCTGTTGATCTTTGCGGCTTATTTTTACTGCACTAATTGATTGAGATAACATCAATTTCATTATGTCACCTATTGAGTTATTAAAAACATCATCACAATCCGAAACCGTAAAGGAAAGCGCCCTTAGGGTTCGATTAAACCTGATTTTTCGCTGTATTGAGCGGCTCTAGCCTAACGTCTTTTTGTCTTAACTAAAGACGTGTAATTCGAATAAAAATTGACCTTTAAAGATAAACAGCCCTAGTAAATTTGACAGAAAAAGGTATGGGAAAATATATTTAACCTACTTTTCAATGCTACACTTTATCTATCTCAACCTTAAGTGTCTAATTAATCAACAGTGAGTATGGCATAATGAAAGTCGGTATCATAGGTGCAATGGAGCAGGAAATAGAGATCCTGCGTGAACAAATTGAAGGCTGTAAAACGCTAAGTCGCGCTGGCTGCGAAATTTACACTGGAAAAATTAATGGTGTTGATGTCGCGCTATTAAAATCAGGTATTGGTAAAGTGGCTGCCGCAGTCGGCACCACATTATTACTTGAACATTGCCAACCTGACATCGTCATTAATACAGGTTCTGCAGGCGGATTAGATCCACGCCTTAATGTTGGTGATATCGTTGTTTCAACGGAAGTTCGCTATCATGATGCAGATGTTACCGCGTTTGGTTATGAACCGGGTCAAATGGCACAATGCCCTCCTGCTTTTATTGCCGATCAAAAACTGATCGAACTCGCCGAAAAATGCATTCAGCAACTCGGTATGAATGCAGTTCGTGGCTTAGTGTGTAGCGGTGATGCCTTTATTAATGGCGCGGAACCTCTAGCGCGCATCAAAAAAACTTTCCCACAGGTTGCGGCTGTTGAAATGGAAGCAACCGCTATTGGCCAAGTTTGCTATCAATTTGCGGTACCATTTGTGGTTGTACGTGCAATTTCTGATGTTGCGGATAAAGAATCACACACCAGTTTTGATGAATTTTTACCTGTTGCAGCTCGCCAGTCTTCGCTGATGATCGCAGCTATTTTGGCTGAACTCGCCTAGAAAATGATTTAACCTTAATGGCTAAAAGTGCCAAAATGGCACTTTTAAAGACTAAAAAAGAGGGATAAGCATCATTTCCCTCTTTTTATGATCAACCGATCGTTATCAATCGAAAATCAACAAATTGATTTTCTTTGTGTAAATGCTCTAGATAATTCAATTTGTATGTAGGCAAGTAACAGAAAATAGGCGGGAGCATAGATAAACGCTGTGACTCGACTAACTGAGAGTCGTCAACAACCGTGCAACTTGAAATATGACGAGTAGAGTTTGGAAATGAGTCAACATGAAATGGATCCGAAATAGTCTTCGAGTAGCACTCTCCTTACTGATTTTATGCTTATTAAATGCTCATGCCATTGCAGAAACAAAGCATCGTGTCATCAGTCTATCCCCAGCGAATACTGAGTTAGCTTATGCCGCAGGGCTAGGTGATAGTTTAATTGCCGCCAGTGCTTTTTCGGATTATCCCCCCCAAGCCAAACAATTAGAACACGTTTCTGATTGGCAAGGACTCAATGTCGAACGAATTATTGCGCTTAAACCTGATTTAATTCTCGCCTGGCGTGGTGGCAACCCACAGCGACCACTCGACCAACTAGCAGCTCTAGGTTTTTCAATCATTTATTTAGATCTTAATAATATTGAATCTGTCATTTCAGCGGTGGAAACACTTGGTCAATATAGCCCAAAGCCTGAGATTGCAAAACAATCCGTTGCAATAATGAACGAGCAGTTAAGTGAATTAAAACAACAATATACCTCCATAAATACACCAAGAAAGCGTGTATTTATTCAGTTAGGTACACAGCCCTTATTCAGCACTGGAAATAATACAATTCAAAATGACATCGTTTCACTGTGCGGTGGGGAAAATATATTTGAAAATAGCCCGGTACAATGGCCACAAGTGAGCCGTGAACAGGTATTAACAAGAAAGCCAGAAGTGATTGTCATGACTGGAGAGCACGCTCAAGAAAAAGCGGTACAACAATTTTGGCAGACACAATTACCAATACCAATTATTCGCTTAAATGAAGATTGGTTTCATCGAGCAGGACCTCGAGTGTTACTCGCCGCTCAAAAATTATGTAAGCAGTTATATCCGTAATCTTTCAAGTTACGAGTTAACGTCACTCTGTAACTCGATTATATATGCTTGCCGAAATAGTTTGTCGCCTACAAGCAACACGAATTATTTTGGGTATAAATTCAGAAGAGAAATTGAGATTAGCGAGAGGGGGAAAATCCCCTCCCCACAAAAAAACTTAAACGCTGAATGAAGAACCACATCCACAGGTCGTTTTTGCATTTGGGTTAGTCACAATAAAACGTGAACCTTCTAACCCTTCAGTATAGTCAACACTCCCGCCAACCAAGTATTGCAAACTCATTGGATCAACAACCAAGGCAACACCTTGTTTTTCAATGGTCATATCGCCATCATTGATTTGGTCATCGAAAGTAAAACCATACTGGAAACCACTACAACCGCCGCCTGTAATATAAACACGTAGACGCAGGTTTGGGTTCTCTTCATCAGAAACTAAGTCTTTTACTTTAATTGCTGCCGCATCAGTAAACTTCAATGGCAGAGCTGCATCATCACTCATTTTTTACTCCAGACCGGCATACCGGTAATTCAGCGTAGGCAAGAAGCCTACTCAGATCAATTACTCTAATTATCCGCTAGCTTATTCATTCATTCAAGTGTTGTTACATAATTCGGCACATTGTGCATCTTTCATCCGGTTTAATGACATTTGGTTTAATTGGTTCAGTGCTTTAGAATATGTACCTAAAATAATTCAAGATGCATCTTGCTGAACGTAGTCAACTGGCAACTTGAAGCATGACAACCCTATACTCTCAATAGTTTAAGATACATTTAGCCTCTTTCAGGAGCTTTGCATGAGCCACTCTTTAGACCTATATAATGAAGCACAACAGCTAATCCCCGGCGGTGTCAACTCGCCAGTTCGCGCCTTTAACGGTGTTGGCGGTACCCCATTATTTATCGAACGTGCTGATGGTGCTTATATTTTTGATGTTGATGGTAAAGCTTATGTTGACTATGTAGGCTCATGGGGGCCAATGGTTCTCGGCCATAATCACCCCGCGATCCGCGACGCCGTGATTAAAGTAGTTAACAAAGGTTTGAGCTTTGGTGCGCCTACCGCAGCTGAAGTTGAAATGGCGAAACTTGTTTGTGAACTAGTCCCGTCCATTGACATGATCCGTATGGTTAACTCAGGCACCGAAGCCACAATGAGCGCAATCCGGCTTGCTCGTGGTTACACTGGCCGTGACAAAATTATCAAATTCGAAGGTTGCTATCATGGGCACGCAGACTGCTTATTAGTCAAAGCAGGCTCAGGTGCATTAACGATGGGTGAACCTAACTCTCCGGGCGTACCTGAGGACTTTGTTAAACACACACTCACTTGTACCTATAATGATCTCGCTTCTGTTCGTCAAGCCTTTGAAAATTATCCGCAAGAAATTGCCTGTATTATTGTCGAGCCAGTCGCAGGAAACATGAACTGCGTACCGCCAACAGCAGAATTTTTACCGGGCCTACGTGCACTCTGCGATGAGTTCAATGCTTTATTGATCATTGATGAAGTGATGACTGGTTTTCGCGTAGCATTAGGCGGAGCTCAAGACTACTACGATGTGCAACCTGACCTAACTTGCTTAGGTAAAATCATCGGTGGCGGTATGCCAGTTGGTGCTTTTGGTGGTCGTTATGAAGTGATGGAAAAATTGGCACCACTAGGACCCGTTTATCAAGCAGGTACCTTATCCGGTAATCCTGTTGCCATGGCTGCTGGCCTTGCGTGCTTGAATGAAGTATCACAACCTGGCGTTCATTCCCGACTGACTGAATTGACCGAAAAACTTGCTAGAGGCTTAGAACGCGTATCGAAAGCACAAGGCATACCAATGGTGATCAACCGTGTTGGTGGAATGTTTGGTCTATTCTTTACCGATGCGAAAAGCGTCACTTGCTACCAAGATGTGATGAAATGCGACGTTGAGCGCTTTAAACAATTCTTCCATCTGATGTTAGAACAAGGTATCTATTTAGCACCATCGGCATTCGAAGCGGGCTTTATGTCTATCGCTCACAGCGATGAAGATATCGCAAAAACGATTGAAGCAGCAGAAATTGCATTCACGAAGATGAAAACGGCATAATTCTCAACGAGGCCAAGCAACAACTATCCCCAATTCTCTGCTATGAGCCGTTTTGGGTTATATCGGGCTAACTCTATAACGTTAGTCCGATATTTAATTTACCGTGAAGCAACTTAACTTCAACAATTAAACGAGCAAAAGCACAAATCTTCATTCGTAATTCGTATTAAATGCCTTAAGCTGCCTTTCAGCAGAATAAGATTTTAACCTCCGGATGAAAAAGTGATAGATAACATTTTTATTAAATTTAGGGGAAATAAAAATAAGTGTAGTTATCTATTCATTCATAGCTCGATATATTCTTTTGTATTTATGCAAAATAATCGATATATAAAGCCCAAGAAAACTAAGTGTTCAATTTTATTTTTAACCATAAATTATACTTTTAAAATTAAACACAATAATTAACAGTAATATTGATTGTCACTTGGCATTTTAGATAATTAATTTATTTAATAAGTTTAGGCATTTTTATATAAAATAATTTTCATTAAAACACTATAAATAAACGACAAATAGTCCATTACTCATCAATGAATTTATTGTTAATTCATGGCATCAAAAAAATAGGCACAATGGATAGGGATATTATTGTAATTCAGATGTGAATACATTATTTCTTCACGAGTTCAATCTTAATAAAACAATCATGATTATTATAACTAATAACGCTAAATAGTATTAATAAAATGAGTACATTACAATCCAGGCTATTAATTTCACACTAAATAATCATATTTCATTGATACTTAGTTAAATCAACCATTGAAGCTACTCAATTAGACTCTATTCCCCTACCAACAATTCTTTACTGCTCACTCAAGATTCTAGAGTGATTTATTTTTATAAAAATAAAACATTAAATATAAAAAATAAGCTTGTAATTAAATTCACACATTAGTATCTCATCATAATTTAAATAACACATTAATAACATTTAAATTAATTTATACCTAACTATAATGCAATCCCAAGAAAATTAATTAAAACTGTATTAGCAGATGAAATTGACAAATTTTCATTTAAATTTAAATATTGCAATAAAAGGAATTAAATATTTACGAATGAGAATTTCAAGTAAATAAAGTTAGTCTTCATAAAGAAATTCAATTGCGTATTATCACTATTTTGAATTATTACATTATAATACAGAGGGAGTTTATTTTTGATGAAAAAAAATATTTTTTGCACTATTTTACTTTCATATATCATGTTTCATTGTTTACCCGCATCTTCTCAAAACCAAGCTATTAACTGGACAACGATTGAACCACCTCAATTTTTACCAAATCCTCAACCGAGTCGCAGTATTGGTTCAAAGACATATACTTACCTAAAATGCGTGTACAAAAAATCAATTGATGATAACACACAGGCTGACTCTTCATGGGAATGGGGTAGAAACCCTTCATTCCCCCAGGAATACGCTAAGATTTATGGCCATTGGTATAATGGGGAGATTCTCACTAACATGTTTTACACCAAGACGGCTTACCAAGAATTAAAAGATATTTGTCAGTCAACTCTCAGACAAAAAAATATAACATCGAATATCGTCCTTCCTTATGCATCAGACTACAGCTTATCTTATTACTATACTTTTTGGAGCGAAGGAAAGATTATCCCGAAACAATCAATTGGGCATGCTCAGTTGGATAGAATGGTGATTTTCGGAGATAGCTTATCAGATATTATTAATGTTTATAATGTCTCTCGAGGAACTGTACCTAATTATAATTCTTGGTTTTTAGGTCATTTTTCAAACGGTAAACTTTGGCGCGAATACCTGACCGATACATTTGACTTACCTGCTTATGTTTGGGCAACAGGGAACGCAGAAAGCGGAGAAAAGGGCATCTATCCAGGTCTATCGTCACAATTAGAATCATTCATTAAGTATTCAAATAAATCACATGATTATGATATTTCACAGACACTCTTTATAGCATCATTTGGGGGTAATGATCTTATTTCTGGTGGAAAGACAGCAAAGGATATTCTTGATAATTATAAGAAGCAATTACCTATATTAGCTGACGCCGGGGCAAAAAAAATTGTGATAATGAATTTACCTGATTTCTCGATTATCCCTATGACCAAAAACTGGAATCCAAGAAAAAAGGAAAATATGAGAAAAAATATTGATTTACTTAATGAAGAACTGCCTATTTTGATAAGTGAATTGAGAACAAAATATCCAGATATCCATTGGATTGAGATTGATCTTCATTCTGCATTCGCTTCAATATTAACAGACCCCGAATTTGTAAATACTACAGATGCTTGCTTAGATATGGGCAATAGTGACCTTTCATTTTTGAAAGCACACAATGTTAAAATAGATTGTAAAAAGGCTAATGGTAAATTTATATTTTGGGATACTTTACATCCAACTACACTAGCATATCAAAAAATAGCTAAAATCATCCAAGCCAGCTTGCTAAAAAGCCTTGCTAACGACTCTTAGTCCTAAAAGAGCGAAGGTTCCCACTTCAATGAACTGAGCCAAAACCACATTTCGCGATTTAGAGTTACAGGATCTGCGTGGAGAACACTTTCAGTACAGTAGCTTGGCTGTTTCTCTTATATTTTGGCATAATCAAATAAATCAAGATTTAACTTTATTGATAAGCTTTAAAACCAAACTTAACCATACAGTGCCAAATTCATTTCACCATTTGATAGCGTAGTAATAATTATTTTGCGCTATCTATATCCGCTGACGTGAGAGCGTTTGTAAGCAATTATTGATCATTTGCTATTTCGACTCAAAATAATTCAACTTGTTTCTATGTGACAAATAAACGAAATCCTAGGGTCTGTTTATCTTTATTGCTGATTTTTACCGCACCAATCGGTTTAAATAACAGCAATATACTCATGTCACGCACTTAAGGGCCTAAAAAAATATCACCAAAAACCCTAAACCGTAAATGAACAGTGCCTTTCGGGTTCGATTAAACGCGATTTTTCACTGTGTTGAGCGACTCTTGCCTAGTTCACTCGCCTTACTTCTTTTTGTCTTAACTAAAGACGTGTAATTCGAATAAAAATTGACCTTCAAAGATAAACAGCCCCTAGAACATACAAAAGTATGTGACTAGGAGCTGTTTATCAATTAAGCCAACAACGATACAGCTTAAAGTTTGACTGGTGTCAGATTAATTCTTACTCCCAAACATATCCTTAACCCAATCAGGTGCATCATCCTTAGACTCAGATTCGGAATTATTATTTAAATCCCACGCTGGGCTTTGATTGGCAGACGATTGGCATAAGCCCTCTGGATTATCTGTCCAGATCGGTAATGTACGACCACCTCCAAAATCTGAGCAATTAAATTGACCATCTGGCATAACCTTCATATCAACAATTCCTTCCGGCTGGCGGTTAATCAAAGCTAATGGAGCTTGGTTATCTAAATAACGTTGATACACTTTCAACGCACCTGTTGCCCCAGTCAATTGAGTTGGTCCATTGTTATCACGGCCAATCCACACAATTGCCACTTCTTTACCGTCAATTCCAGCATACCAGCTGTCTATCAAGTCATTGGTAGTACCCGTTTTTCCAGCGAGATTGTATTTGCTGTATTTCGACAATAAAACACGACCCGTACCTTGTTGAACAACTTGTTGCATACCATATAACGTGAGATAAGCTGCTTGTGATGGGATAGCTCGCTCTGCCGATGGATAGCTTTGATAAATTTCACTACCATCACCATCAATAACTGAACGCAGTGCTGACAGTTTTGCTCGGTTACCATTACCACCAATAGTTTGATAAACCTGAGCCACTTCTGCAGGCGTTAAGTTAACTGCACCTAATAACATTGCTGGCACTTTTTCCATCGCAGCCGCTGGTGCACCTAGACGAACGAAGATATTGAGAACTTGATCGAGTCCGACTTCTAACCCTAAATTAACGGTAGGAACGTTTTGCGATTTAGCTAACGCATCCACCAGCAACATACCGCCAGTAAAATTACGGCTGTAGTTTCTTGGGCTCCACGTTTGGTTGCCAACTTTGACAGTTAGTGGTTCATCTTTTAACCATGTATTTAAACGGAAACGATCAGGCTCGTTCAATGCCGCTAAATAAACGGGCGGTTTCGCTAATGAGCCAATGCTACGACGCGCATTGAGTGCACGGTTAAAGCCGGAATATTGAGTTTGAGAACCGCCAACCATTGCTCTCACTTCACCGTTGATACGGTCAACAACGACCATCGCACCTTCAATGTCATTCAAATTACGATCTTTACGTAGTTGAGCAACACCTGTTTCAATCGCTGTTTCTGCGGCTGTTTGTGCAACTGGGTCGAGCGTAGTAAAGACTTTAGCACCAGATAAGTCTTTAACTTTATCACCCAATTTTTCATTTAATTCCTGACGCACCATTTGCATAAAGGCTGGCTGAGAAGCAACTAATCCCTCTTTGTTTTTCACGCCTAGAGGTCGTGCACTCAACACTTGATACATTTCTTTGTCGATAACATTGCGTGTTTCGAGAATTTTCAACACGATATTACGGCGTTTGGTGGCATTTTCAGGCTTAGTCCATGGATTATAGGTCGATGCACCTTGCACCATGCCGACTAATAATGCTTGTTGGTCGAGACTCAATTCGTTAATTGGACGTCCAAAATAGTACAAACTCGCTAATGGAAAACCACGAATTTCATCATTGCCGTTTTGCCCTAAGTAAACCTCATTGAGGTACAACTCAAGAATACGCTGTTTGCCATAATTGTTATCCAACAAGATAGCCATAATAGCTTCATTAATTTTACGGCTTAAGGTACGCTCGTTGGTCAAAAACAGGTTTTTCACTAACTGTTGAGTTAAGGTACTTCCGCCTTGAACAGATTTACCCGCCGATACGTTAGCTACCACAGCACGGCCGATAGAGTAAAGGCTAACCCCATCATGCTCATAAAAGTTACGGTCTTCCGTTTCTAACAAGATTTTTACTAGCGACTCAGGGAAATCGGCGAGAGGTAATACTAAACGCTGCTCATTATTCGCTGATTGCATCATCGTGATGAGCTTAGGATCTAAACGGAAAAAGCCGAATGAGCGACCATTTTCCATATTCTCAATCTTATTTAGAACCCCGTTATCAAACTCCATACGCGCGAGTATCTGCCCTTCTTTTTGATCAGGGAAGTTGAAAGGTCGACGTAAGATTTCAATCGTATTTCCTTTCACAGAGAATTCGCCAGAGCTGGTGATTTTGGTCACTTTCCGGTACTGCATACCTTCAAGTAGACGAACCATTTCCGCTTGGCTGTAATCCATTCCCGGCTCTAAATTGACCATTCGCCCATAGACAGCCGCAGGTAAATCCCACACTTTACCATCTAAGCGTTCTTTAATTTGTTGATTCAAATAGAATGCATACACCCCAAGCAATACCGCAAACACGATAAATAACTTGAAGAGTAGCCAAAACCAGCGCCATTTACTTTTTGGCTTACGATTTTTTTTACCATTTTTGTTTGATTGGCGTTTATTAGCCATTAGCTCTTCCTCTTCATCATCGAGGTCTTGCTGATTAAAATCATCATCATCAAAGAATTCTTCATCATCATAATCATCACGACGGTCACGATGGCGTGAGCCTGACCGTTTTTTTTGAGTAGACGGTTTTTTTCGTCTACCGATAGGTTCTAAATCTTTACCGGACATGGTCGCTCCATATCACCTAAATTCTTAATTTGATTAACCACACGCTTAGATTCTGGCTTAAAATACCAGACACTTCACAGAAGAAAGGTCTTAATTACATTTAATTACCTTAAAGAGCAGCGTCTGTGACTCCCATTGTTGACGGCTATTAGAACATAAAATGAGCTCATTTCGTACCTATCCACAAAATAATTCCTATTTCTTGCGAAGCCACTCGTATAATTTCTTCAATGACAAGGTTCATCACAACTTGTAGCTTAGTACGCGCACCAACATCATGGCATCATCGCTTTTTTGGTCTTACTAGTGGGTTGCGTATTCAGCGGGTCATCTGGCCATAAGTGTTTTGGATAACGCCCTTTCATCTCTTTTTGTATCTCACGATAACTACCTTGCCAAAATGCGCCTAAATTTTGGGTTATCTGTAATGGACGCATTGCAGGTGAGAGTAGAGATAACGTCACCACTATCTTGCCATCAGCGACTGTTGGGTTTGCGTTTTGCCCATACATTTCTTGCATTCGAATATCGATTTGTGGTGGTTTATCTAAAAAATAGTGAATACTCACATCCTTACCCGATTGAGCAAAATAGCGCGTTGGTAAGGTGTTATCTAGCCATTTTTTCTGTTGCCAATCCAACCGATGAGTGAGTAGCTCACTTAAGTTAATCTCCTGAAGCTGCTTACGGTGAGTGATGCCATCAAGATAAGGCACCAGCCAAATATCTAACGAGGCTAAGAGAGATTCCTCATCGACATTAGGCAACAACACCTCTGGAAACCATTTTTGTGCAAGTTGACAACGAATGCGTAATTGCTCCGCTGACTGATTCCAATCCAAGCTTTCTAAGCTATTTTGACGTAACCAGTATAATAATGCGTGTTTAATCTGTTTTTTATCGGGATTAGTCAACCTTTCTGATTGTGTAACCAATTGCCCACATTGTAGTCGTCGCCAAGCAATCAGCGTGCCTTTTTGCTCATCCCATTCGACGGTTTCTTGCTGGGAAAATAATTCAGGACAACTCGCTCGTAACTGATCAATATCGATAGGTAATGCGAGTGTAATCTTTGCATCAGCAGATGATTCAGACTGCCAAAGTATTGGCGCTATCAACCATTGTGTTCCCGACAAAACATCTGCTTCATCCATAGAAGCGCCTAACCCGCTCGCAAGTTGATATCGGCGCTGATTATCCCGATTTTTAGCAATGCGATCGGGAAACCCTGCAACTAATAAAGTAGGTAACCACTCACTTATTAATAGTGGATTGTTGCCTGTTGCTACAGTGATTTTTTGCCCACTTAATATAGATGCACGTTTACACCAGTTTTCAGTTGGTCTTTCTAAATAATGCGCGATATCGCAGCCTGAATGGCGAGGCGGTTCTTCTAAGATTGCGACTAATAAAGCCGCCAGTTTGAACACTTCTTTATTTTCGCTTTGCTGTGCTTTATTTAATATTGCCGCAGTACGTACAGAGCTACCTGACTCAGCCATTCCTCGCCCGATTGAGGTTAACTGCCCTTGCTTATCAATCGCACCAAGTTGGTTAAGTAAATCTTTTGCTGCAGCAATTGCCGCTTGTGGCGGTAAATCTAGCCATGATAATTGCGTTACTTCATGACAACCCCATTGCAGCAAAGATAACCATAGCGAACTTAAATCGCTGTGTAATATTTCAGCTTCGCTAAATTGTGCAGCACGTTGCGCTTGTTCCTGACTAAATAAATGCCAACAAACACCCGCTTCCAGTCGCCCAGCACGGCCAGCACGCTGCACCATAGATGCTTGGCTAATGCGCTGCTTGACCAACTTTGTTAGCCCTGTTCGTGGCGTAAAGAGCCCGACACGCTCAAAGCCACTGTCGACGACTAATCGGATCCCTTCAATCGTCAAGCTCGTTTCCGCAATATTGGTCGCGAGCACCACTTTACGTTTCCCTTCTGGCGCAGGTTGAATGGCTTGTTGCTGTTCTTTTATTGAGAGTGCGCCATACATAGGACATAAAAGTATGTCCTCACTAACCTTTTGAGCCAATTCCGCTAGCGTTTTTTTTATTTCTCCAGCACCGGGAAGAAATAGTAATAAACTACCTCTTTCTTGTTGAAGTAACTGCCAAACTGCATTCGCCACTTCTTTATGGAATAACTTATTAGGATTAATCGGCTGATAATGCCGAGTAACAGGGTAAGCCCGCCCTTGTGAAGTAATAATTGGCGCATCAGGGAATAGTTTGCTAAGCCCTTGATCATCTAATGTCGCTGACATGACCAAAATCCTTATATCATCTCGCAACCCTTGTTGAGCATCTAACAGTAGTGCAAGACCCAAATCAGCTTGTAAACTCCGCTCATGAAACTCATCCAAAATAACCAAATCAATGCCTTCTAACATCGGGTCATTTTGCAGCATGCGCGTCAAAACTCCCTCGGTGACCACTTCAATCCGAGTTTTTGAGCTTGTTCGGCTTTCTGAACGCATGCGCAATCCCACTGTTTGCCCAACCTCTTCACCCAATTGTTGGGCAAGTCGTGTCGCCACACTGCGTGCTGCAATGCGCCGAGGTTCCAACATAATAATGCGCCCTTCAATAATGCCACTTTCCAAAATTAGCAGTGGTAAGACGGTGGATTTACCAGCGCCTGTTGGTGCATGCAGCAATATTTGTGATGATTGTTTTAAAGCAGTGAGTAAGGAATCACTAACGTCATAAATGGGTAGCACGTGGATAATAGCTCCATGATATTTAACTTTTACTGACAAACATTGTAGCATTGCCAATTATTTTCTGGATGCCTATTACGGAGATCACATGGAGTTTATTCCCCCATTACAACCCGCCACACTGATTAAACGCTATAAACGCTTTTTAGCGGATGTCATGACTCCAGAAGGTGAAATGATGACGATTCATTGTGCTAATACAGGCGCAATGACTGGCTGTGCAACTCCCGGCGATAAAATTTGGTATTCCACATCGAATAATGAAAAACGAAAATACCCACACAGCTGGGAAGTCACTCAAACATTAAAAAACCACCTAATTTGTATCAATACATTGCGAGCCAATCAGGTGATTGCCGAAGCATTGTCACAAAAACAGATTCCAGAATTGTCCGAATACAATATTATCAAGCCTGAAGTTAAATACGGCTCAGAAAATAGTCGTATTGATTTTTTTCTATTCGGCAATGGCCTGCCTGACTGTTTTATCGAAGTAAAATCAGTCACTTTACTCGAAAATAACCACGGTTATTTCCCTGATACAGTCACTGAACGAGGGCAAAAACATTTACGTGAGTTAACAATAATTGCTAAAGAAGGAAAAAAGGCCATACTGTTGTTTGCAGTTTTACATACGGGTATTTTCGAGGTTTCTGCGGCGGCTCATATTGATAAGCAATATGCTAAGCTTTTAGATGAAGCCATCGAAAATGGCGTCGAAGTTATCTGCTATCAAGTTGATATTACCGAGAAAAAAATATCATTAGGTCAAAAAATTAAATTTACACGTTTCAAACAATATATAGTTTAGTCGCTTCCTAAAGCGAGGATGCATGAGTTCTGGGGGCTTAAAAAGGAATAAACACGCGCACCTTCACAGCATTACAAAACTCATTGCATGAACGATTGCCAAGAGAGCTTACTTCTGCTATTTATAGCGGCCTTAATTTTTCCCCTTTGGGGTTTTTGTGAAATTTGCGTGTGTAGGAGAAGCATTATGCAAGAAGGGCAAAAACGTAAGACATCGTCCTTAAGCATTCTTGCCATTGCCGGAGTTGAGCCTTATCAACAGAAAGCTGGCGAAGAGTACATGAACGACGCCCAGTTGGCGCATTTTAAACTTATTCTCGAAGCATGGCGCAATCAACTCAGGGATGAAGTAGATCGGACAGTTACTCATATGCAAGATGAGGCAGCTAACTTTCCAGATCCCGTTGACCGAGCAGCCCAGGAAGAAGAATTCAGTCTTGAATTACGTAACCGGGACCGTGAACGTAAGTTGATTAAGAAGATCGAGAAAACGTTGAAAAAAGTCGAAGACGAAGATTTTGGCTTCTGCGAATCCTGTGGAGTAGAAATCGGCATCCGTCGTTTGGAAGCTCGTCCTACCGCTGACTTGTGCATCGATTGTAAAACATTAGCAGAAATTCGCGAAAAGCAAATGGCTGGCTAATTGCTGATTATGTAATCCTTAACGGCGCATTCCTGCGCCGTTATGTTCACATCTTTTAGAGTTAAACGTCGACGATAAGCGAAAATAGGTGCGTGAGTAGATATACTCAATCCCTTATATTGTTAAATATTGTCTACCTATATAGAATTTGCTGTATCACAAACCTCCCCTTTTTCTCTATTTGCCTCTGTATATCCTCATATTTACCAGAAATTATGATAATCATAATTCGCCAAAACATCGCCCCAAGACGGAGCCGTACATAACACCAAACCTTTGGAAATTAATTTTGATTAGAATTAAATCCTTTTAGGTAGGCAAGATCCCCGCAATGTAGAATAAAACAACCTTTCGTCGTTTTTTCATTTGCAATTATGATTACTAAGTTAAATTAATTCATGAAATAATGAGACTGGATATTTTGCTATCTTTAGCAGCTGTAAAAAATAAGTCGCAAAGAGCAACACGGCCACGAGTAATATGCCATATCTTAAAAATACTGGAAAAAACGCTAATTCAGCATCGATAGGTCCTTATCATGTTCGATTTTTTACAATTTGTGGCTAAAAATGGTAGCTTATTGCGATCTCATCTCATGATATTATTGACAATACTTATGACTGAATATGACTTTTATGCGTTTAACCATTCTCAAAGAAAGGCCAGTAAGCTATTATTAGCCGCTTATTTTGTTTAATGAATATTTGTAACGATATCGAGGTGTACTATTTTTAACCGAGTAGCAAATTTCTGCCGCAATATTTTATCGCGAAATGACAAGGACACGCGTGACGCACAGGCAGCCGGTGAAAGGCCAGTCACTTATTCTGACACTGCGACAGCTAAGCCCGTAGAGCAGAACGCTAAACAAACGAAAAATACGGTTCGTCAGTCCAAGCGTGCCGATACTCAGGCAGAGAAATCACAGACAATGACGACCGAAATTAATGAACACATCACTATAATCCCGCGTCCAGAGCATACTATCTCCCGCAGTGATATTAGTGATAATGCACTGAAAGTACTTTATCGCCTCAATAAAAGTGGGTTTGAAGCCTACCTTGTTGGTGGGGGCGTACGTGACTTACTTCTTGGTAGAAAACCAAAAGATTTCGACATTACCACTAACGCAACGCCAGAACAGATCCGCAAGCTATTTAGAAACTGCCGCCTCGTTGGCCGCCGGTTCCGCCTTGCACATATCATGTTCGGCCCAGAAGTGATTGAAGTGGCAACTTTTCGTGGCCACCATGATCAAAGCTTACCTGAAGATAAAAATATGTCTCAGCAAGCGCAAAATGGCATGCTATTACGTGACAATATTTTCGGGTCGATTGAAGATGATGCCATTCGTCGCGACTTTACTGTTAATAGTCTCTATTACAATATCGATGATTTCTCTGTACGCGACTATGTCGGCGGGCTACAAGATCTCAAAGATGGCATTATTCGTATGATTGGTGATCCTGAAACACGTTATCGTGAGGATCCGGTAAGAATGCTACGAGCGGTACGCTTTGCCTGTAAACTCGACATGCGTATAGAACGTGATACGGCACAGCCAATCTATCAACTAGCCCCGCTTTTACGTGAAATTCCGTCTGCGAGGCTATTTGAAGAATCCTTAAAACTGCTACAAGCAGGCCAAGGCTATGCAACCTATAAGATGTTGAACGAGTATCATTTATTTGATCATCTCTTTCCCGTTATTAGCAGCCGATTCAGTGAACACAATGACTCGCCAATGGAGAAAATCATTGAGCAAGTTCTTAAGAATACTGATTTTAGACTCAAGAACGATAAACGAGTCAATCCAGCATTTTTATTTGCTACTATGCTCTGGTATCCAGTCACTGAACATGCTGAAAAGTTGTCTCAAGAAGGTGGTCTTGCCTATTATGATGCCTTTGCACTGGCGATGAATGATATACTTGATGATCAATGCCGTTCAATTGCCATTCCAAAACGCATCACGACAACGATGCGCGATATCTGGCAATTGCAGTTACGCCTTCCTCGTCGCCAAGGTCGCCGTGCAAGTAAGTTGATGGAGCATCCAAAATTCCGCGCAGCCTTTGACTTGTTAGAATTAAGAGCTAATGTTGAACGCAGAAAGGAACTTCAAGAACTTGCAGTTTGGTGGGATGAATATCAGGTAGCAAATAATACCAAACAGCGCGAAATGATTGCTGAGCTTGGCAACGTGCCCGCTCGTAAGCGTCATCGCCCACGTAAACCTTCAACAGCAGCTGCGCGCAAACCTAATAAGTCTCAGGAGTCATAGAATGGCGTTGGTCTATATAGCGATTGGCAGTAACTTGGGGGAGCCGCTAAAACAAGCTCAGCAGGCTATTGAAGCATTAAATGCCATCCCAAACAGCTGTGTCACTAAGACCTCTTCCGTCTATCGCACCAAACCACTAGGACCGCAAGACCAGAACGATTTTCTTAATATGGCTGTTCTACTCGAAACTGAGCTTGAGCCTGAAGCGTTGCTTGGCCATACACAACGCATTGAGCTTGAGCTCGGCCGAGTTCGCAAAGCAGAACGCTGGGGCCCTAGAACACTCGATCTTGATATTATGCTTTTTGGCAATCGTGTTATTAATACCCCGCGATTGACCGTACCGCATTATGGGATAAAGGAGCGGGAGTTTATGTTATACCCGCTCATTGAAATCGCTCCCGACCTTATTTTCCCTGATGGCGAACCGCTATCAGAAAGGCTCACTCACGTTCCACGCAATGGCCTCACTTTTTGGGATATCACAACCTAAATGGTGTACCTCCTACCTAGGGGGGTTATCAGTGGGATCTTTCCGGAGGTTATTATAATGAAATCAATTTCTCTAGCAGCTCTGGGTCAGTTCAAAAAAGATAAACGCAAATTCGCTACCATCACTGCCTATGACTCCAGCTTTGCTCAATTATTTGCAGAACAAGGGATCCAAGTCATGCTTGTGGGTGATTCGCTTGGGATGACAATACAAGGTGAATCCAGCACACTTCCCGTCACCGTAGAACAAATCGCTTATCATACCCGTTGTGTCCGTAAAGGTGCCCCTGACGTGTTTATTATCGCTGACATGCCCTTTATGAGTTACGCAACACCTGAACAAGCTTGCACTAATGCAGCTATTTTAATGCAAGCAGGTGCAAATATGGTCAAAATTGAAGGCGGTAGCTGGTTGTGTGATACCGTCAAAATGCTTTGTGAGCGTTCAGTTCCTGTCTGTGGTCATCTCGGATTAACACCACAAGCGGTGAATATCCTCGGGGGCTATAAAGTCCAAGGTCGAGATGAGGTTACCGCCAATCAACTGATCAAAGATGCGATTGCCTTGGAAAATGCGGGTATGCAACTCCTTGTTCTAGAATGCGTACCTAGCGCACTCGCAAATCATGTCACAGAAGAACTGTTACTACCGGTTATTGGTATTGGTGCTGGGAATGGTACTGATGGGCAAATTCTTGTCATGCATGATGCATTAGGTATCACCGCTCGCCCACCTAAGTTTGCCAAAAACTTTCTTGCGCAAGCAGGCAATATTCATGATGCTATTCGATTGTATATTCAAGAAGTTGAAGCAAGTATCTACCCGAACGAAACTCACTCATTTGAATAATTTCATTACCGCTGAATAATAAGGAATGCAGTTATGCTGATTGTTGAAACTTTACCCATACTTCGCCGTGAAATCCGTCGCTGGAAGCTTGCTGGTAAACGCATTGCACTTGTGCCAACAATGGGGAATTTACATGATGGGCACTTGACGTTAATTGATGAGGCAAAACAGCAGGCAGATATTGTTATTGTCAGTATTTTTGTGAACCCAATGCAATTTAACCGTCAAGCCGATTTAGAGAACTACCCGCGCACCTTACAAGAAGATTGTGAAAAACTTAAACGTCGCGATATTAACTTGGTTTTTGCACCTTCAGCGAAAGAATTTTACCCTGATGGTATGGAATCACAGACTTATGTTGAAGTTCCAGAGCTATCATCGATTCTCGAAGGGGCTAGCAGACCAGGCCATTTCCGTGGTGTTTCAACGGTTTTGTCGAAATTATTCAATTTAGTCCAACCTGACTTAGCTTTTTTTGGTGAAAAAGATTTTCAACAGTTACAGCTAATTCGCAAGATGGTTCGTGATCTTTCTTTTGATATTCAGGTCGTTTCAGTTCCGACTGTCAGAGCAAAAAGTGGCCTTGCTCTGAGTTCTAGAAATAACAACCTTTCCGCTGATGAGCTAAAAATCGCGCCACAATTGTTTAGTATCATGAAACACGCTGCCGATAAACTGACGCAATCGCCTGAAACAGCAGAAACTATTGTTCAAGAAATGGAGCAATCACTTCGCCAAGCTGGGTTCACGCCAGATGAGCTGTTTATTCGTGATGCACAAACACTAGCGCCATTGAGCAGTTTAAGTTCTAAAGCCGTTATCCTAATGGCTGCATGGCTAGGCCAAACACGGTTGATTGATAACTTACAGGTTGATCTACCGACTATTTCAGCTTAAAAACAGCAGTAAACACAGCATTAATAATAAGAATAGGCAGACAACAACCATGTTTAGAAAAATGTTGCAGGGCAAACTACACCGAGTCAAAGTGACGCAAGCCGATCTTCACTATGAAGGATCTTGTGCTATTGATCAGGACTTTATGGATGCAGCAGGGATCCTCGAATATGAAGCGATCGATATTTATAATGTCGATAATGGCGAACGTTTTTCAACCTATGCCATTGCGGGTGAAAGAGGATCAAAAATTATCTCTGTCAATGGCGCTGCTGCACGCCGTGCCGCCGTCGGGGATAAACTTATTATCTGTTCTTATGTCGACATGAGTGATGACGATGCTCGCCATCATCAGCCTAAGGTTGCGTATTTCGATGGTGATAATGTCATGAGCCGTATTGCTAAAGCGGTTCCGGTGCAAGTCGCTTAACCTATACCAACTGCAATTGGTTTGAATATTCCTATCACATATTTAAGGCGATAGGGATAAAACCATAAAAAACCCATCAATATAATTGGTGGGTTTTTTGTTTGATACATCACGTCGTGGAATTAACTTCTCAAACCACGTCCCTGCTCAATCAGATACCACGTCAGTGCATAGAACACGATTAAGAAAATCATTAATACACTCAAGGTGACAATAATTGACACATCTGCGATGCCTAAGAACCCATACCTAAAACCACTAATCATATACACAATCGGATTTAGTTTTGATACAGCCTGCCAAACTGGTGGCAGTAATGATAGTGAGTAAAAAACCCCGCCTAAATAAGTCAGTGGCGTCAAAATAAAGGTCGGTACAATGCTAATATCGTCAAACGATTTTGCAAAGATAGCATTCAGTAATCCCGCTAATGAAAAGACAATTGATGTCAGTAGCAAGGTCACAACGACCATCGACCAAGAATGCACTTGTAATGGAATAAAGAATAACGAAACAAGAGTAACTAACAAGCCGACGAGAATACCACGAGCAACACCACCGCCGACAAATCCGGCAATAATGATATGCGTTGGTACTGGTGCAACTAATAGCTCTTCAATATTTTTTTGAAATTTAGAGCCAAAAAATGAAGAACAAACATTAGAGTAGGAGTTGGTTATCACCGCCATCATAATCAGGCCAGGGACAATAAACTGCATATAATCCACTCCCCCCATATCACCAATTCTTGAACCAATTAAGTTGCCAAAAATGACAAAATAGAGCGACATCGTAATCACAGGTGGCAATAATGTTTGCACCCAAATACGACCAAAACGTGTGACTTCTTTAATCCAAATCGTTTTTAGTGCGACCCAATACAGCGAAATCATTGTGCTCCCTCCGCATGAGTGACACCATTTTCTTTTCTCACTAAGTTCACAAACAGTTCTTCGAGTCGGTTCGCTTTATTACGCATACTTAATATTTCGATACCTTGTTCATTTAACTGACTAAAAACGCCGTTTAATCCTTGTTCCCTTTTGACATCCACTTCTAAGGTTGAAGTATCAATTAAACGTGTTTCATAACCTTTAAGTTCCGGAATGGGGCTTCTCGTACCAAGGTCAAAAATAAAGGTTTCTGACTCCAATTTACTTAATAATTGTTTCATGCTGGTATTTTCAACTAATTCACCATGTTGAATAATTCCAATATTACGGCACAACATTTCCGCTTCTTCGAGGTAATGCGTGGTCAGAATAATCGTCGTGCCTTGGGCATTCAATTTTTTCAAGAAGCTCCACATTGAGCGACGTAATTCAATATCAACACCCGCGGTCGGTTCATCCAAAATTAATAATTTGGGTTCATGCATCAATGCACGTGCGATCATCAAGCGGCGTTTCATCCCTCCGGATAAATTACGCGCACGCTCATCACGCTTTTCCCATAAATCAAGCTGAGTGAGATAGGTTTGTGCTCTTCGATGCGCTAAATCACGAGGCACACCATAGTAACCCGCTTGGTTAAGTACTATCTGTAATACAGTTTCAAAAGGATTAAAGTTAAATTCTTGAGGTACTAGCCCTAATTGTTGTTTGGCTTGCACCACTTGTTTGTCTAAATCATAGCCAAACACTTTAACTGACCCACTGGTTTTATTGACCAATGAGCTAATGATTCCTATTGTGGTCGACTTACCTGCACCATTAGGTCCAAGTAATGCATAGAAGTCACCATCTTCAACGCTTAGATCAATACCTCGCAGGGCTTTCACGCCACCTGGATAGGTTTTGGTCAGCTGCGACAACTCAAGTGCGTACGTCATATGTAAAAAACACCTTTATTCTTGGGATGGTTTAGGAGCAATATAATACTATGATGCCACTTTTTTGTGATCTATGTTATGCAGAAAAGTGATAAACGGTTTATACCTTGAATGTATTAGGTTGCATCTGCATAGATTATACTCAACTATTTGAATAGCAGTATTTTCTTTGCTTCAGGATTAGCGTTGTTTATCGTCTACATACAGATTGAATCGATTAGATTATTAATTATATATTTCAATTAATTGAGTTCATTGATATTGTTTTATTAGAATAAAATGGGCATCAAAAAGATATAAAAATTAATACAACTAAATATTAATTAACAAATAAATGCTGTATAAGATTTTAACTTAAAGTAACAAAACTGGGCTACACGTCATGATGAAGAAAATTGAAGAGCTGTTTGCTAATAACGAAGCATGGTCAGCTTCTGTAAAAGAGAAAGATCCTGAATTTTTTAAAGAATTATCCAAAGCTCAGAAACCGAGATTTTTATGGATAGGCTGTTCAGATAGCCGAGTCCCCGCTGAAAAATTAATTAATGCAGCACCGGGCGATCTGTTTGTTCACCGTAATGTGGCAAACTTAGTGATTCACACCGATCTAAATTGCTTGTCCGTGATCCAATATGCTGTAGATGTCCTTGAAGTAGAGCATATTATCATCTGTGGCCACTATGGGTGTGGTGGTATTGAGGCTGCGGTTGACAATACAGAGCTTGGGCTGATTAATAACTGGTTACTGCATATTCGTGATATTTGGTACCGACACAGCTCTGTGCTGGGTGAACTGAAACCTTGCGAGCGTTTGGATCGCCTGTGTGAATTGAACGTGGTTGAACAAGTTTATAACCTTGGTCACTCAACTATTATGCAATCAGCATGGAAACGTGGGCAAAAAGTGATGATTCATGGATGGGTTTACGGGATCAATAATGGTCGCCTGCACGATTTACATACCACCGCAGACAGCCGCGAAAAACTTGAACTTTGCTACCGCGAAGCGATTTCTAAGCTAACACCTAAGAAATAATTTAGCTAATCACCTGATAAAGCAAGGGGAAGCAAAAGCTTCCCCTTTTAATTTGGCTATTCCGTCTTAAATAGCGTTGACGTATTTACTCTTCAATTAGTGTGACATGACCGATATAAGGTAAATGGCGGTACTGTTGCGCATAGTCAATACCATAACCAACCACAAACTTATCTTCGATTGAATAGCCAGCCCACTCAACAGGCACTTCAACTTCACGACGTGAAGGTTTATCCAGTAACGTACAAATTGCGACTGACTTTGGCCCACGCAGTTCAAAAATTTCACGAACTTTATTTAAGGTATTACCTGAGTCGATAATGTCTTCAACAATCAGCACATGTTTTCCACGAATATCTTCATCGAGGTCTTTGACGATTTTAACATCACGGCTTGAATTCATTGAATTACCGTAGCTTGAAACGGTCATGAAATCGACTTCGTGAGGAGCTTCAATTTTACGGCATAAGTCTGCCATAAAAATAAACGAACCTTTTAATAAGCCAACTAAGACTAGCTCGCCATCAATATTTTTATAATGTGCACTAATTTCTTTAGCCAGCTCACTCACTCGCTGGCTCAGCTCTTCTTCAGAGATCATCACTTCAAGAGTATGTTTCAATTTACCAATACCTATTTGTTTTAAAACCTAAAAATCATATTTCTTAATCCTGAAATCAAAGTTATTGAAGCACTGGTTAAAACGCAGCACGCTCTAAAACAATGACACCATCAGAAATATGAGAACAAAATATGCGGGGAAGTATAACAGAACTCATTGTTTCTCGTAAAAGAACAAAAGATTTAAACTTGTAATTTCTAGTATGGTTCAAAATCGATACCATCAACTGCTTGAGTATAAGTTGTAGGTGGAGGCATTCATCGAATGCAAGGTTTAGATTTTCTCACTATCATCGTTTGATTTATAGGCCAACGTTAGCGTCATTAACGCAGCTAAATAACAAAAGGCAATAATAACCCATGCTAAAATAAATCCTAAAATTGGAGAATAGCCAGCATCCATGAAGCCGTTAGAAAATACTGTTTCGAGGTATGTAGTAATTGGGACGCCCATCATCAATGTGATCACACAAAGACTCCAACAAATGCCCTTACCTTGTCTCTTATTTTTAGACATTAACCAATAGAAATATGTAAGGAAGGAGAATATTACTAATAAAGATATTGCCCGAGGTTTCATTGATAATTTTACCAACCACATATAATAACGAATTATCACTCTTGAAATGTATCCTAATAAAGTTAACCGGAAATAATAAGTTCCAAGCAGGGTAATACTACGAATAAAATTACGTAACACGCTGGTTAATAGCGTCTAGGTTAGACTTGCGTACATCAATATTAACCATCTAATTATTATCGTAAGACAAATTTAACTTACAGACAGCTGTACTATTTTGCTTAAGTGTTCTATTTCAGTACAGCTTATTGATTTTCCTAATGACCCAAGTTTGGGTCATCTACTTAGGCTGTGAACCAACAAACGATAATCCTATTCTAAGAAAGATTGTGACTGTTGAATATTATCAACTCTTCCCATAAGCTTAAACTAACCTAAACTCAAGGAAGAACCACATGGCGTATAAATACGATCCGATATCAAAAACGCTCATTGATGCAGATGCAAAATTTAGCTTCGAAGAAGCACCTAATTATGATGAACTTTACCATCAAACTAACTTACTAAAAATCAAATCCATTCTTAACAATGAAAAAGATGATGATAATGTCGCCGCAGTTATCACAATTGAAGAAGCGGATTATATTTTAAAAAACCTATCGACGGCGATCCCCTTCAAAGACCCAAAAGAGACACTATTTGGCATCAGCGACTTTATGTCTAATTTTTCAGGAAGCATCTATGAGGCATACAGAGTAGAAAGAATTGTTAACGAGCTTCGTAATTTTAATATCACAGCAACTGAATATACAGGCCCAAACGGTAATACTTATATTAGGCTATCGGGTCACGCCGGAATTAGAGCGTACTTAGATGGGACTCGATATTTAGTCAACAACCCCGCGTTTTATACATGGGAGTAGGCACTCAAGGAATGAATAATATCTCTGTAGGGGCAGCTCGCTTTGCAAGCGTTTTTTCAGCAGCTTACAGAGTAGTAGAACTCATATTCAAGGATGAATATACCTTGGTTAATTTTTTTGTGAACATAACCGTGGATATGGCAAAACTAGCCATTAGCACTCAAATAACAGCAGCCATAACAGGAGGTTTAGCTACCGCTGCTTTAACAGCTGGAACAAGTGTCATACTTGTAGCTTTAGGGGTGTTTGCTGTAGGTGTATTCGTAGGGCTACTGTTGTACTGGTTAGATGATGAATTCCAAATTAGCGCAACTATCATTAAAGGCTTAAAAACTCACAGAGCAAGAAAACCTGAAACACCTTACCATCCAGACCAATTTTTCTCACAGTGGGGGAGGTTCAGTCGTGGTTAAATTAGAGCCCACAAAGTTAATCTTATCATCTATAGCTCTTTTACTTTTAGCAATCTTCGGGGTCTATCTATCAACAACATATTATATTGATTACTTTCAAATGAAGCCTAGAATTCTATTCTCATTTCAAACAGGGTTCCTGTGTTTCGCAGCTCCTTTGGTACTATATTTTTCATATTATAGTTTTATATTGGGATATAAAAAAGAACTACAAAAAATGAATAATAGGATAGCTGGATTTTTCGCTGTTATCTTTATAATAGGCATGGTATTTAGTTTTTTCTTTTCCGCCTATGTCAGCATTGATTTAACCTCCAAAGGCTACTACACGTGCTACAAGTCATCTATTTTCGTGCCAAATGAATACGTTATATCAAAAGAGATGTGCAAATAAATCGTATCTCTTTTGATGATAAATACTACTTAACCATCTCACTGTTAATACTGTAACTTGATGTATTCGCCATTAAATGACTTCTTGATATCGATGTGTATTTCATTTGAATACGCTGGAATGGCATTGATTCATTATCTTTTATTGAGTCTGGAAATATATCCGATATTTCAATCAATGAAACACCTGTCAGCTTAACTTCATAATACTTTTCAAGTTGCCCGTTTTGGCTCGTTCTATAAAAAATAAAACAAGCCTCTAGAACTTCATTATGATCAAGCGCAACAGACAGCAACGGGGAGGATTTATCGATAGGTTTAGTAAACACAACGGGTTTATATGAGGCATTTTGTTCACAAAAAGCACCATAATTTGCGCTGATAACTTGAATTTCGTCCTCATGACCCAATTGATAACGATTGCCGATTGAATCCCGAGATTAGCATCCTGCTGAAATCAAACCTTGGCTTTGACCTTTCAAAACTAAATAAGTTGGATATGCCATAATACCTCTATTTAAGAATAATTTAATATATTACAAACTAAAATACTAACACATATAGAATGCAAATTTAAATTAAGTTATGTTTAATAATGAAATGTTTGAAAATGAACATATATCTGATAATTTAAGCGCTGAGGAAATGGTTAATTACCTTTGCCTGCGGTCAGAGAGGCATTTAGCTAATATCCCAGCAATAACGTTACGTTTTCCATTACCAACGTAAATTATTCTGTCTAGTATGATGTTTTTTGATTAAAAGCATGCCTGCTCTAAATTGGATTTAACCTATTTAAAGCAGGCTTATATAATGTAAATCACACCTTAGTGAAATTTAAATTATATTAATTATCTAACTCACTCATGTTAGTAATTTGGTCGCGATTAATTTGCTCATTTTTACCTGTTTGAGCATCTTTATAGGATACTAGCCCAGTATCATTATCTATCTGAGGCTTACCATCGGTGACTATTGTGCGCCCGTCAGTTGTTTTGAGTGACTGATTAGAAGAGCAACCTGTTACAGTAAAGGCTACAAGGGATGATAGAATTGCAGCGGCTAGCGTTAGCTTTTTCATATAAACTCCTAATGTAGTGTATGGCTATGTAACAACTTAAGCTTAGATGAATTTTATCAATATGTTAACTTTTTAACGCTATTTAAGGATTATTCTGGGAATTTGTAAAAACCTTAAACTCGTATTAGCAGTATCAGTTGCATACCGTTTATGGCTAGATAATATCTGTTTTAGCGCTACTCAAAATCGAATATGTTGTGAAAAATCACTATTTTTAATGTTTGTGACATGTCACGTTTTTTGGCTACCAATCCACAAGAAGCGATAAAATAATTAAATATCAATTAGTTAAATTAAAAGATAAAATTTTAAAATAAAGTATATTTTAGTATTCATTAATTTGTATATGAAATAATTTTAGCTATATCAACCCAATCAATAGTTAACGCTGTTCTACAATTCAACTAAAGCAACTGCCCATTATTTACGCCTGTAAGTGCATATCGCAAAAGTAAATATTCATTAACGAAGTGGTTATATTTCATTCGTTGATGTCATCTTGAAAAAAAAGAAGCGATGAAATAATTGTTATTCCAAGGCTGGAATTGAAAAGCAAGACACGGATAGTTCATGCCAATTCCGCTGGGCATAATGCATCCTACAAACCATTAATAAGCCAGATATCTGTCATGAATTTGATCCACAAAAAAGTATCGTTTCTCCTTGAATTTTGACACAAAATGAGAGCGACATAGTGGTTAGCTGATACTGCCAGAGTGAACTATTGAGTACATGAATGATGATGAGACACCGTATTAGCTCATTACGCCGAGGCTCATCTACACTGCTGGAATTATTTTTCACGATGCGCAATCCTGAGGACTAGTAGTTAATGATAAAGCGGCGATACATCCCTGATAACAGGTATTATATATGAATAAAATATCTCCTTGGATGACTGACGAAATCCGTTGGCAGGCTATTGTCGAGCGCAATAAAGCAGCAGATGGACATTTTGTATACGGCGTCCGTACAACTGGCGTGTACTGTCTACCATCTGGAGCAGCACGTTTACCTAAACGCGAGAACATTGAATTTTTCGATACGCCAGAAGCAGCTGAGGAAAATGGATACCGACCGAGTAAACGTCTACGTCGTGGCCAGTCCCAACTGGAAAACGAACATGTAGCCAAAATAGCCAAAGCCTGCCGATATATTGAAGAACACAGCAATGATAAAACGCTGGCCGATATCGCCACTCATGTGGGGATGAGTACATTCCATTTTCACCGACGGTTCAAAGCAATCACAGGCCTGCCCCCCAAAGCTTACTCCAGTGCACACCGAAATCGGCGATTACGTGAAGTCCTCAGCGATACTGGTAGCGTAACAGACGCGATTTTCGATGCAGGATTTAACTCTAACAGTCGTTTTTATGAAAATTCATCCGCTATGTTAGGCATGACGCCAAAGACTTGGCGTGCCGGTGGTAAAGGAACCGAGATTTACTTCGCGCTGGGAATCTGTTCTTTAGGCGATATTTTGGTAGCAAAAAGTATAAAAGGTATTTGTGCCATCCTACTCGGAGACGATCCAGACAAGCTTCTACAAGATTTACAGGATAAGTTTCCGCAGGCTGAATTGGTCGGTAAAAATGCGCAGTTTGAGCAATTAGTTGCCCAAATAGTCGGATTTATTGATGCACCAGAAACGGGTTTGGAGTTACCGCTGGATATCCGTGGTACGGCATTTCAGCAGCGTGTCTGGCAGGCACTTCGCGATATTCCAGTTGGGACAACCGTGAGCTATGCCGACATAGCACAGCGCATCGGCTCGCCTAAAGCGGTACGTGCTGTCGCGGGAGCCTGTGCGGCTAATATTCTAGCGGTGGCCATTCCCTGTCATCGTGTGGTCAGAAATAATGGTGCTCTGTCAGGGTATAGCTGGGGCGTCGAACGCAAGCGTGCCCTGCTAGATAAAGAAGCTAAAATATCATGAATAAACTAAAGCAACATGGAACTGCACAACTTTTGACTGAACGCCTCAGTGATATCGACTGGGAAGAGATCAGCGAGCAACTGTCAGCATTCGGGTGTGCACACTTATCTCAGATGCTCAGTTCGGAAATGTGCGACGAACTGTCAACAATGTACCCGAGGAATGACCGATTTCGCTCGCATATTCATCTGGCCAGACACGGCTTTGGTAAAGGAGAATATAAGTATTTTAATTATCCGCTACCAGATACAATCACCACGCTACGAACGAGTCTGTACCCTGCTTTGGCAAATATCGCCAATCGATGGAATGCATTGATGGGTATTGATATTCGTTATCCAGCAGAGCATCAAGATTATCTGAATCGGTGTCATGCAGCAGGACAGAATAAACCCACACCACTGTTGTTGCAGTATGTGGAAGGGGATTTTAACTGTCTGCATCAGGATTTGTATGGCGAACAAGTATTCCCTCTGCAAGTTGCCTTTCTGCTTTCTGAGCCAGATATAGATTTTACTGGTGGTGAATTTGTCATGACCGAGCAACGCCCACGAATGCAGACTCGGCCTGAAGTTATTCGTCTCCAGAAAGGTGATGCTATAATTTTTGCCGTACATCATCGCCCTATTCAGGGCACAAAGGGAATATACCGAGTCAATATGCGTCATGGAGTCAGTAAAATACACAGCGGTCAGCGCCACACTCTCGGCATTATTTTTCATGACGCACAATGAGCACAAAATAATGATAGAAGATCTCTTTGCCAATGATGAAAGCCTGCCGCGACAGTGGCAGGAAAACCTAGCACCGGGTGCAATCATTCTTCGGGGCTTCGCCACCGAATACGTACCAGCACTGTTTGATATGATTGTGGCACTCTCGAAAGCTGCACCATTTAGACATTTAAGAACCCCTAGTGGGCACACAATGTCTGTAGGTATGACTAACTGCGGTGATTTGGGTTGGATAAGTGACGAGCTTGGCTACCGATATACCCCAACAGATCCGGAAACGGGGCAGCTCTGGCCGCCGATGCCTGCATTGTTACGCCAACTTGCGGAGAATGCATCCTCTGCGGCGGGTTATAGCGGATTCAATCCCGATGCCTGCCTGATTAATCGGTATTACCCAGGCTCACGACTCACGCTCCATCAAGATAAAAATGAACGGGATATGTCGCAGCCAATCGTATCGGTTTCGCTGGGACTGCCGGCCATGTTTCTGTTTGGTGGGCTAACTCGAGAACAAGTGTGCAAACGATTTCCCCTCACGCAAGGTGATGTGATGGTCTGGGGCGGGCCTTCTCGACTCAACTATCATGGCGTTATGCCGCTTAAAGATGCTATCCCACCCTCGCCTGCGCAGGAAAGCGTACGTTACAACCTGACGTTCCGCCGCGTTAGTGCTATCTGAGGAAATTATGATGAAGAGATCGTGGACGCTACTGGGACGCAACGGTAGAGCCTACAAGAGTAGTACGCCCAGAATATTGGGTGGGCATAGAAAAAATAAAATTTACGGTCAACTTAGCTGTCCCGCCGTATGTGGTCAACAAAAAGACGACTCGATGTATAACGAGAAATAACATTCCTCTAAATAATTCGAGTTGCAGGAAGGCGGTGAAATTAAGCTATCCCGATGAGCATACGTTAAGTATGTGATTCGGGTAGCTTAATGTGGTCAACAAAAAGATGACTCGATATATAACGAGGAATAACATTCCTCTAAATAATTCGAGTTGCAGGAAGACGGTGAAATTAAGCTATCCCGATGAGCATACATTAAGTATGTGATTCGGGTAGCTTAATGAAACCAACGCATCTGCAGCTCGAAGTATGACGAGGACTATTGGTTCTCGAACTTATTAGCCCAAGTATCACGCAACCCTACGGTACGGTTAAACACTAATTTATCAGTGTTGCTTAAGCGGTTATCGGCACAAAAATAGCCTTCACGCTCAAACTGATAAGGTTTATCCGTTGCGGCATTGCGCAGGCTTGGCTCAACGAAACCTTGGCGAATAACCAATGACTCTGGGTTAATCACCGACAAGAAATCATCTTCTGCTGCTGGGTTTGGTACCGTGAATAGGCGATCGTAAAGACGAATTTCAGCTGGCAGAGCCTGTGCAGCACTGACCCAATGAATAACACCTTTCACCTTGCGGCCATCGGCTGGGTTTTTATTCAATGTTTCTGGATCATAGGTGCAGTAAATCGTGGTGATATTACCTTGTGCATCTTTCTCTACGCGCTCAGCCTTAATAATATAAGCATTCCGCAAACGCACTTCTTTACCGAGAACTAAACGCTTGTATTGGCGATTAGCCTCTTCACGAAAGTCTGCGCGGTCGATATATAATTCGTTGCTAAATGGGACTTCACGAGTGCCCATATCTGGGTTATCTGGGTGGTTTGGCGCAGTTAAAATCTCTTCGCCTACAGCCATGTTCTCAATCACTAAACGAACTGGATCGATAACCGCCATTGCACGTGGAGCACTTTCGTTGAGGTCATCACGAATACAAGATTCTAGTGACGCCATTTCAACGTTGTTATCCTGTTTGGTGACGCCTATACGTTGACAGAATTCACGGATAGATGCTGAAGTATAGCCACGACGACGTAAGCCTGAAATTGTTGGCATACGTGGGTCATCCCAGCCATCAACCAATTTATCAGTGACTAACTGATTGAGCTTACGCTTAGACATCACGGTGTATTCAAGATTTAAGCGTGAGAATTCATATTGGCGTGGATGGCAGTCAATAGTGATATTATCTAGCACCCAGTCATACAGACGGCGGTTATCTTGGAATTCCAATGTACACAGTGAATGTGTAATACCTTCTAACGCATCAGAAATACAATGCGTGAAGTCATACATTGGATAAATACACCATTTATTACCAGACTGGTGGTGTTCAGCAAATTTGATACGGTAAATAACAGGATCACGCATTACGATGAAAGGTGATGCCATGTCAATTTTGGCGCGTAAGCAAGCTTTACCTTCTTCAAAACCACCAGCACGCATTTTTTCAAACAGCGCTAAATTTTCTTCAACGCTGCGATCGCGATATGGACTATTTTTACCCGGCTCTTTCAGCGTACCGCGATACTCACGAATTTGCTCTGCACTTAGCTCATCAACATAAGCTAATCCTTTGTTGATCAGCTCAATAGCATATTGATACAGGGTATCAAAGTAGTCAGAAGAGTAGTGAACTTTCCCGCTCCATTGGAAACCAAGCCACTGAACATCATGTTGAATTGAGTTAACATATTCAACATCTTCTTTCACTGGGTTGGTATCATCAAAACGTAAATTACATTGTCCCTGATAATCCTGCGCTATACCAAAATTCAGGCAAATTGATTTTGCATGACCAATGTGTAAATAGCCATTAGGTTCAGGTGGAAAACGTGTTTGCACCGAAGTGTGTTTTCCGCTCGCCAGATCTTCATCTATGATCTGACGGATAAAATTTGTTGGGCGAGCATCTGCCTCATTCATTGTCATCATTCCTCAATGCCAAAAGCGCGTAATAGCGGGATATATTCTACCATAATTCATCAGGAAACAACCGTTTGATTATTCGCTCTCTTGATACTTCAAGCTGTATCGTCGTTAAGGCACACTTAGCGACCCAAGCCACATACATTTGTATGTATCCCATAGGTTCACTTTGTTTGTCTGCTAGAAGAAACGCGAATTCATTAACTTGAACTTGGCCTTAATATTTTAGGCTAGGCTGCCTTGTTATCAGTAAAGGAAACCTGCCACACTTCAAATTGAATTGTAGTTCATTGCGTCATCCTTGAGGTGATGAAAGCATAATTTGCTAATTAAATGTGTAGCGTGACATGTCACGTTTTGTAGCAATAAACCTCCCACGATCCTAAAAAAAAATATATTTCAATTTCTTAAGCTTCATTTACCGCCCCCACTCCAACTTACATTTCTATAGTATGATTATGACATCATTCAAATTTCAATTATAAAATAAAGAAGTAAACCTGTAGTCATCGAGTTCAGATTGTTTATGCATATAGAAGCTCACCTAGCTGTAGCAAAGTGATTTTATATATGGTTATCTATTTAGAAAAGTGTATGAAGTGAGTAAGCTATTTTGTTTATTAGTTGAATCAAGAAGAAATAATAAAAATAAACGTTCTTATTTTCTGTAATACACATGAAAAGTTAAAGATTATGATTAAAATCGCAAATAAATTCATCACTTTCAACAAGCATAAGATAATTTTATATTAATATTATGGCTAACTAATTATAATTTCATACTAGTAACCCTTCGAGCTGCTTAGTTATTTCATTTCCTCAGTAATACGAATTATTTAGGGTATAGTGTATCTATACCCATCGGATAGTTTTTTGTCATCTACATATAGCTTCTACTATTTTCACTTCAATTCTAAAGTAGCAACTAATGGCACATGGTCTGATAACTTAGAATCTATTCGCTTAAATGACTTTATATCAATATTTTTTGATACGATGATATTATCAACACTATTAACATTCATTGATGGATCTACACCAAGAAAAGTATCATACCAGATATTATTTTTTCCATTTACCAAGTTAAATTTATCTCTCCAGATATCCCATTCGAGCGTAGATTGATCAGCGTTAAAATCACCTACTAACACTTTATATTCAACCCAGTCTTTTTCCATCGCTCTCATTATTTGTTTCATTTGCTCATTTCTAACTTGCTTTGATTCAAAACTTAAATGTGTGTTATAAAAAGCAATTTCTTTACCATCTTGTTGAATAATCACTCGAGTATAGACTCGGGGCTCCATAACACCTTTGGTCGCAATACCTTCCTTCCCCCACATTCCATCAAGAGCGGTTACTGTCTCTTTTTTCAATGGGTTATAAGCCCTATAAATATCTTCAAATTCTTTTGAGTAATCATTTGATATTTTATTTAAAATTAGCTTGTGGGTGCTTTCATCCTTGAACGGTATTCTCGATATGGTCGCTATACCATATCCACCATGAGAAAAATCTACTGCATTACCATAATAAAAGTATTTATAATATTTATTTATGAAGCTATCTATAGCATTATATGAAGTTATATTCTTATCTGAAAATCGTTTGTTTTTATAGTTAATCTCTTGCAATCCAAATATAGTCACATTTTCATTTATCATCAAATCCCGTTGAGCATCATGATCACCAATGACTTTAGCATCTATATTATATGTTCCAACTATTAATTCAGTGGAAAAAACATAAGGTGAACTAATGAATAATAAAGATGAACTCAATAAAACAAGTGATTTAAATTTCATAGCCAATCTCCACAAAATAATTATTCTAATTATAACCCATCATTCCAATAACTAATGTGATTGAAGGTCACATTCTATAAATAGAAAATAAATATTCGTATTTTATTATTATAATAATAAAATTCCCTAGTGCTGGTAACTAAATCTCAAAGTGATATTTTAAATTTGTAGTAATGCAACGGTGTTATTTAAGTGCTAAGTTCGAGCAAATACCCAAACCTGATCCTTTGGCATCGATAAACCACATACTCCTTCATAATGCCGATCAGAACTAAAGGCGCGAAGAACAGGTGAGTTTTCATCAGATTCACGGAATAGATATTCCCAATGGCTACCCAAATACATTTTCGTTAATAGTGGCCTTTCCAGCGAATTATCTTCATTATTATCGTTGAGCTTAACCTGTTCCACTCGAATAATCACCGTAACCTCTTGATTTATTGTTAAATCACCTACAGGTTTACCCCATAGCGCCCAACCTGTTCCCTGAATACGAACATAACCATTTTTTAATTCGCAAATCTGACCGTTGAGTCGATTATTACTTCCCATAAATTCAGCGGTAAACAGCGATTTAGGTGTTGCGTACATATCCTGAGGCGTGCCTTGCTGTTCAATGACACCATTATTTAGCAGTAAAATACGATCGGAAATTGCCATCGCTTCATTCTGATCATGAGTTACCATCAGAGCTGACAAATTAAGTTCAACGATTAGGCCACGCAAGAATACTCTCGCTTCTTCCCGCAGTTTGGCGTCCAGGTTAGAGAGTGGTTCATCCAATAAAAGTACTGGAGGGTTGTAAATTAACCCCCGTCCGATAGCAACACGTTGCTGTTGCCCACCGGATAACTGATGAGGATAACGCTGGCCTAGATTACCTAACCCTAGCTGATCTAATACTGCCTGAACGCGTTGTTTTATCTCCACAGAAGAGACTTTACGTAATTTTAGTGGGTAAGCAATATTATCGAAAATAGTCATATGGGGCCATAGAGCATAAGATTGAAAAACTAATCCCAAATTACGATCTTCAACCAGAATTTCTTTACCTGTACTGCCTTCATAGATAATACGATTTCCAAGTGTTATACGCCCTTTACTCGGTTTTTCCAGCCCAGCAACTGCACGGAGTAGGGTGGTTTTCCCGCTACCGGACGGTCCTAACAGTGTGACAACCTCTCCTTTGTTTAACACCATTGACACCCCTTTTAATACCGGATTAGTGCCGTAATCTAAATGCAAGTTCTCTACTGTAAGTTCAGTCATTCATTTTTACTCCAAAGCGCAGGGCTATACCTAACCCAACCAAGACCAAAACAATATTGATAAACGATAAGGCAGCAACAATATCTACCGCACCAGTAGCCCACAGAGAAACTAACATTGAACCTATAGTTTCCGTGCCAGGCGAAAGCAAGTAGACACCCGTAGAATATTCACGCTCAAAAATCAAAAACATCAGTAGCCATGAGCCAATAAGTCCGTAGCGAGCGAGTGGGACGGTGATATGTCGGGTAACTTGACCACGTCTAGCACCTGTACTGCGAGCGGCTTCTTCTAACTCTGTACCAACCTGTAATAGCGCAGATGAAATCAGTCGCAATCCGTAAGCTAGCCACACCACGGTATATGCTAGCCATACGCTAAATATGGTGTTACGCACGGTTCGCATCCAAACGATCACGTTTTCTCGTATCCACTCTGAGCCAGGAATAATTGACATATAACCATTAGCTAACGACTTATCCATCCACATCGGTGTAAATAAGAAGACCCATAAGAATGCCAAACCGGCTAATATTCCCGGAACCGCTCGTGGAACTAAAACGCTATAGCCTAGAAACTGGGTTACGCGATCTGGTTTTCGGTGCATTGCGAGACTAATAAAGGTGTAACAGATAACTGCTAGCGCACCACCAAAAATACCAATGGCGATCGAGTTTATTATTGCTCGGATAAGGTTAGGCTGAGAGAAAACCGTCCTGAAAGTATCTAGTGATAGCAGATCGATTATTGGAACACCAACCCCCCAATTTGAAACGAATGCTCGGAGTAAAATACCAGTAAGCGGAACAAAAATAGTCACGATTAACCATAAAGTAACAAAGCCAAAAGAGATCCAACGCCATTTACCCAGTGGTAGCACATGGGATGACGAGGCTTTGCCTTTTATCGTCACAAATCGGTTACTGGTTCGCATCAAGCGACGCTGAAGCATAATTAGCGGTATAGTTATGCTAATTAAAACGACGGCTACAACGGCCATTAAATGATAAGACGGGATCCCGAGCTTATTAGTGAGTTTATACAGATAGGTTGCCAGTACCAAATTCCCTTCAGGATCGCCAAGTACTAACATTAAACCAAACACTTCCAACCCAAGGAAAAAGAGTAATAGAGTCGCATAAAGAATTGCCGGTCTTACCATGGGTAAACTGACTGCTAACATTATCTGTATCGGAGAAGCACCAGAAATACGCGCAGCCTCTTCAACGTCAGATCCCATATTACGCAAAGCCGATGAAATATAGAGATAGGAGTGAGGAACATGCGTTAACCCTGCAATAATCACGATGCTGGTCATCGAATAAATATTCCATGGTACAAAACCAATAATATCCTGTACCCATAGCGAGAAGAGCCCAACTGGACCGGCAGCGACCACATAGCCAAAACCTAAAACCATCGGTGACACAAAGACTGGCACCAAAATCATGGGTTCAATCCAGCGACGACATGGAAGATCGCACCTAACAATCAAAAACGCGAGAATACCGCCGAGTGGAATAACAATCACCACTAAACCGAAAGCTAAAATAAATCCACTTCTCAGCGCCTTATAAAAATCAGGATCATTAAAAACAAAGCGATAGGCATCCAGACTAAATGTTTTATCGGGAGAGAAAAATGGTGCTGATAGAAAGCTTTGAGTAACAATAAGCGCGAGTGGCCCGTAGATAAATAATGCGGTTAATAGCACTACAATACCACGCGGCAAACTCTGCTTCATTCTGCATAATGCATCATACATAGGCAAGAGAGTCCCATAGCGAAGGAAGATATTAGCGATAAAGGATTTAACCTTTACCGCTAAACCAACGTTGATTTATTTACCGGTGGTAGCTCGCCATTTTTTCAGGTAATCCAGACGCTTATTCTGCTCTAGATATTCCAATAGGCTGATATTTATAGGGATTGGTTTTAATGCGCTGCCGAGTAGTTTTGTCATTCCGTCTATGTCGTTATCTCCCGAGATATCATCACGGATAGAGGTGAGATTAGACTGATTAGCGAGAATATCCTGCCCTTTTTGTGACAATAAATAGTCTAACCATAACTTAGCGGCATTCGTGTTCTTAGCCTGTTTACTGATAAAACTTACGCGTGACAGTACTAGGGTATAATCCTTTGGATAAGCGATACCAAGAGAAGGGTCCTTTATAGCGCGGTTTTTAGTGTAAGGTTCTAATATATTGTAACCAATCAGATTTTCACCTGAAGAGACTCGCTCTAACATGGTTCCTGTTGACGACTGAACCACCATCCCTGCACTGGCAATATCTTTTAAGTGCTCAAAGTATTTAGGATCGTTTTTCATGTCTTCGACCGATAACATAAAGCCTACTGCGGACTTTTCGATATCATAGGTAGTGACTTTATTTTTAAAACGCTCTGGTTGTGATTTGATAAGAGCAGCTAAATCTGCGTGAGATTTAGGGACTTCATCCTCTTTAATCAAACGCTTATTGTAGATAAATATCAACGGTTCATAGGTCGTTCCATAAGCGGTATCTTGCCATACTGCCCACGAAGGAAGTTTACTTGCTTCAGGTGATTTGTAGGGAAGAGCGTAATCTTTAGCGAGTTTTAGAGCCGTATCCATTGCTGAGCTCCATACGACGTCACCGCTACCACTTAACGATGCCTGCTCGCTGATATAGCGATTATATAACTCAGTACTATTCATATCATTATATTCGACTGAGATCCCCGGATAGAGTGCCTCAAAGCCTTTAATAATAGAAGCTGCTGCTGCAGTATCTGTCGTAGAATAGATAACGACTTTTCCTTCTTTTTTAGCAGCATCAACAATTTTTTGGTAGTTAGTTGGATAGTTTTCAGGGGCGGCACTTACTGTGCCGATATTAAGAACTAGCATACTGATCATGAAGATATTCATTTTTTTTAACATGCTTTTATCCCATTTTTATACTGCTGATACTTGAAGTTAAGGCTTCAAATAATTGAAGTATTTCTAACCTGTGGATTAGTTAGTATGATTTTAAGATGTTAAATGTCAATTAAATGTCAATTAAACGTTACGCAATTCTAATAAGAATCAAGTTTATTAAATTGTTTTTGAGAAATAATTTTCTATTGACATAAAAATAAAGTCAACTTAATAAGAACTTTCGATATTTTACTCTATAAGTAAGTAATAAAACTTACCCATATAGCTTATCCTCAAGTTGTCGATAATGCTTTTTACGTGAGTACAGCAATTTTTAAATTAATTAAGTTCGACAGAAAGAATTAAATACTCATTTAACTCATATCTGTTGCTTACTATTAATTTGATTGATTAACTGACTCAGCGCTTATTCCATCGTGTAGCTTACTGAGCCAATCAGTTGTTGAACCTGTAAGGAAATTGCGAAGAGATAATTCAAATCTTTTATCTTACATTTAACCAGCTATAGAAAACTCGCCATTGAAATTTTTGATTACGTCAATAGCATGACACTTAGCACAATTAAAAGAAGTAAAGGGTAAATTTGTGCATGACGATTATCATTTAAGTATGGCATCAATAAACCAGCAAAACGAATACCCAGCCATGAGGTTACGATAAGAATTAATGCCCCCTTAATGCAGATCATCCCAATGAACCCTTCTCCTAATTCAATTTGCTTAGAAAAAGCAAAGTAAAGGTAAGTTAACGTTCCCGTAATTGCCATCGGTAAAGTTAATGGATTTGCAATAGCAGCCGCTTGAATCATACTTGCCCCGCGACGCCTCATTAAAGGTACCGTCATGACACTTCCGCCGACCCCTAAAAATGCTGCCACTGCACCAATAACCATTCCAATTGGGATATCGGCAAATAAATCTCTATTTGATGGTTTGATAACATTCGAGTCTATTCTCATAAAACCAGGACGGACAAAACAATCTAAAATCGTAATAATTAAGTAACCAATAAATATCCAACGGATCCAAACACTCTCTACAGAGAGTGCTGCGAATGCACCTAGAATTCCACCAAGTGAAATTGGAATAATAAAGGAACGAATGATGTTCCAATTTAAATTTCCTTTGATGTAATGTGCTCGACTAGATACTGATGCAGAAACAATCATTACACATGTTGAGGTTGCAACCGCAATTTGCATTGCGACCTCTCCCGTATCACTTGCAGGCCCCCATACCAGACTAATAAGCGCATAAAGTAAAGGAACCGTAATAAAACCGCCACCAAATCCAAATAAGGCAGTCGTGATCCCAGAAATAAACCCAAAAAAACAAAGCAACAAGGTCACAAGGCGTCTCCATAAATAATGATATTTTTATACTCAAAGTCATTCGAATAATATAACCACAGCAATCAACGTTATCCCGATAAAATAAGTCCAAAATACATGCCGACTTAAGTGATCCAAATAGAGCAATGTAACCTCTATGCTTTAAAGGCAAGGGATTCAACATGAACTGCAAGGGGATATATCTTATCGAGGAGAAGCGGGGCTGACTTACGCATACTTGACAATCTATTCTGAAATTTCGCCAGATTTTATTGACTGAATAAATTATTGGCTAAAATAATCGCGATCAAAAAAGGGAGGCTTGTGGCCTCCCTTTTTTATTATCAATGTTATGATTTAGCTAATTATATTATTTCAGCACATTGTAGATAACAGTTTCACCCGCGGTTACACGACCTGTAGCTAAAATTTCAACACCTGCAAAATCATCAATATTGCTGACAATCACTGGGCTAATCATAGATTTTGCATTGGCTTCAAGGAAAGCAAGATCCAATTTCAGAATTGGTGTACCCGCTTTCACTTCACTACCCTCTTCTACCAAACGTGCGCAACCTTGACCTTTCAGTGCAACTGTATCAATACCCATATGAACAATTAACTCCACACCACTATCTGTTTCAATACAGAATGCATGGTTAGTTTCGAAAATCTTCACAACAGTCCCCGAAGCTGGAGCCAATACTTCATCACTCGTCGGCTTAATCGCAAGCCCATCCCCTACAATACGGCTAGAGAATGCCTCATCAGGCACATCTTCAAGTGAATAAACTTCACCGCTAACAGGTGCAACAAGAGAAAGAATTATCTCACCTTTCGCTTTTACGGGATCGCTGATTTTTGCTGCAGTAGTGGTAGTACTAACGATGGGTGCTGAGCCCGCGATAGCGCCTTTTCCCATAACATCTTTCATCGCACTTGCAATGAGTTCAGCTCGCGTACCGACAATGACTTGAACACTTTGTTTATTCAGGCGAATAACCCCTGATGCACCAAGACGCTTAGCCATAGCATCATTGACAATACTGGCATCTTTGACGCTTAAACGTAGGCGAGTAATACAAGCGTCGATATTCGTAATGTTGTCACTGCCACCGACCGCGGCAACATACTGACGCGCATCTTTTTGAATATCGCTATCTGTATGATCTGCTGGGCTAAGGTTTTCATCATAACCATCAATTGTTTCATCACCCGCACTGATCTCACGTCCCGGTGTCAATAGATTGAACTTACGGATCATGAAGCTGAAGATGACATAATAAAGACCGAAGAAGACCAAGCCTTGAACAATCAGCATCCACCAGCGTATTGCCAGCGGGTTACGTGATTGCAGCAACATATCGACTAGACCCGCACTAAAGCCAAATCCTGAGATCCATTCCATCGTTGCGGCGATATAAACAGAGATACCTGTCAATAAGGCGTGAATAACATACAGTACTGGTGCCACGAACATAAATGAAAATTCTAGTGGTTCAGTGATACCCGTAAAGAATGCAGCAAACGCACCTGCAATCATAATTCCGGCGACTTTTGCTTTATTTTCAGGACGTGCACAGTGATAGATAGCTAATGCTGCACCCGGTAAACCAAACATCATGATTGGGAAGAAACCAGCTTGGTAACGACCAGTAATGCCCGGCGTTGCTAAACCTTCTTCAATCGATTTCGCACCACCAAGAAAGTTAGGAATATCGTTAATGCCCGCAACGTCAAACCAGAATACAGAATTTAACGCATGGTGTAGACCGACTGGAATTAATAAGCGGTTAAAGAATGCATAGATACCGGCACCAACTGAGCCTAAATCCTTGATGCTTTCACCAAATGAAACTAGCCCATTATAAACGACTGGCCATACATACATCAGTATGAAGGCAAGGAAGATCATGAGGAAAGATGTAAGGATTGGAACAAGACGACGTCCACTGAAGAATGACAAGGCTTTAGGTAGTTCAACGCCGCTGTAGCGGTTATACAATTCAGCTGAAAGTACCCCGACTAGGATACCCACAAATTGGTTATTAATTTTACCGAACGCCGCCGGAACATTTTCAAGCGGTACATGCATTATCATTGAATAAGAAGCTGGCGAACACAGTGTTGTTACAACAAGAAAACCGACAAAACCGGTGAGTGCTGCAGCACCGTCTTTATCTTTTGACATGCCATAAGCCACACCAATCGCAAACAGTACCGACATATTATCGATAATTGCCGCGCCAGATTTAATCAGTAAAGCTGCGATTGCACTATTGGCACCCCAACCCGTTGGGTCGATCCAATATCCAATCCCCATAAGTATTGCGGCGGCAGGTAATACTGCCACAGGCACCATCAGTGCCCTACCAATCCGCTGTAAGTAGCTAAGAATATTCACAAACTCCCCCTTTATAGCCCAGTTATTGTCCCATTTACAGGATCTTATTGTTCATACACCTTCATAATAATTAGTTTAGGTGATTAAGCGTATCAATTTTATAGTCTAGATGAATTCTTTCGCGATGCAAAATAAATAGGTATAATTTGTGATAAATATCAATGATAACATTAGTAGCCAGTTTAAATTAGTGGCTATTACCTGAAACTTATTTTATGATTAAAAATAACTTATCCACTGGATTTAGCAGCATAGCTAATAGAGAATCGGTGCTCCCTGAAATTACCTATACTCTACGTCAGTAAGTGCGTATAGGTAACACACGATGATATCCCAATAAACATTGATAACACGATGATTGAGGTAACTATGTGCGATGCCAGATTGACAATATACGCCATGTAACCTGAAGTATAATGAGTATATTCTTAATAAATAGAGTCAGGGCAAATACATAGATTTCATAGGCTTAGATTAGAGGTAAAGTAATATGAGGCTTCTCCCATTAAAAAATGCTCACGACGTTGGGATTTGGTCTGCACAATATATCGCAGATAAAATTAATGAGTTCAATCCAACAGCAGAGCGCCCATTTGTATTAGGCTTACCAACAGGCGGTACACCGCTTGCAACCTATAAAGCACTGATTGCACTTTACCAAGCAGGTAAAGTTAGCTTTAAGCATGTCGTCACATTCAATATGGATGAATATGTCGGTATCCCAGAAAATCACCCGCAAAGCTATCATACCTTTATGTTTGATAATTTCTTCAATCATGTTGATATCCAAAAAGAAAATATTAACTTATTGAATGGTAACGCATCAGATGTTAATGCAGAATGCCAACGCTATGAAGATAAAATAAAATCCTACGGTAAAATCAATTTATTTATGGGTGGCGTCGGTAATGATGGTCATATTGCATTCAATGAACCTGGCTCATCATTAAGCTCTCGTACTCGTATCAAAACGTTAACACCAGAAACGCGTCTCGCTAACTCACGTTTCTTTGATAACGATATTAATCAAGTACCTAAATTTGCACTTACTGTTGGTGTTGCTACATTAATTGATGCTGAAGAACTTATGGTTCTGGCAACAGGTACAAACAAAGCTAATGCTGTTCAAGCCGCAGTTGAAGGTTCCGTTAATCATTTATGGACTGTTAGCTGTGTGCAATTACATCAAAAAGCATTAATTGTTTGTGATGAATCAGCAACTCTTGAGTTAAAAATCAAAACACTTAAATATTTCAGCCAGTTAGAATCTGATATTATCGAAAAATTTAACCAATAATAATTCGATCACCCGATCAGCTAAAGCTGGTCGGTGACCCTTTGTTTGGTCAGGAGCTAAATACTATGTACGCATTAACCCATTGTATTATTTATACAGGTCATGAAAGATTAGATAACCATGCAGTCATTATTGATGGAGATCTGATTAAAGATATTTGCCCTATAGCAGAACTCCCTGCCGATATCGAGCAGCACGATTTACAAGGTGCTATTCTTTCTCCTGGTTTTATTGACCTACAAGTCAATGGCTGTGGTGGCGTTCAATTCAATGACAATAAAGAAAATGTGACATTGAAGCATCTTGATATAATGCAAAAAGCCAATGAACGCACAGGGTGTACTAGCTATCTACCTACCTTAATCACTTGCTCTGATGAACTGATGAAGCATGGCATTGACGTCATGACCGAATACTTAAAAACACATCGTAATCAAGCTCTAGGCTTGCATTTAGAAGGGCCTTACATCAACATCATTAAAAAAGGGACGCATAACCCTGAATTTATTCGTCAACCATCCACTGAAATGATGAACTACTTAGCCGCTCATTCGGATGCCATTACCAAAGTCACTCTAGCGCCAGAAATGGTAGATGAATCGCATATTCGTCAGCTTACTGACACAGGTATTGTTGTTTCTGCTGGACACTCAAACTCAACTTATGAAGAAGCACGCCTTGGCTTTAAAGCCGGTATTCGTTTTTCGACTCACCTGTTTAATGCGATGCCGTATATTTCAGGACGTGGTCCTGGGTTAGTTGGGGCTATTTACGATACCCCTGAAGTATATGCTGGCATCATCGCAGATGGCCTTCATGTCCAATGGGCAAATATTCGTAACAGCAAACATCTGAAAGGTGATAAATTAGTTTTAGTTACGGACGCAACAGCGCCTGCTGGAATTAATCCTCAAACTGGTGAAATGGATCATTTTATCTTCGCAGGCAAAACCATATACTATCGTGATGGGTTGTGTGTTGATGAGAACGGAACACTCAGTGGATCATCACTAACAATGATTGAAGCGGTTAAAAACACAGTAGAACATGTCGGTATCGCATTAGATGAAACATTAAGAATGGCGACTTTGTATCCGGCTAGAGCCATTGGCGTTGAATCCAGTTTAGGTTCAATTGCTCCGGGGAAAATTGCAAACTTAACTGCGTTTAACCACGATTTCCAAATTCTTTCAACTTATGTGAATGGCGAGGAAGTCTACAAAAAATGAGTATATAGCTGATGAATCATAGTCACACGCTAAAGCAAATTGGTAATATTGATCTGGTAAAACAACTCAACAGTGCCGTGGTATACAGCCTAATTGACCAGCAAGGTCCAATATCTCGGATCCAGATAGCAGAGCATAGCCAACTTGCCCCCGCAAGCGTCACTAAAATTACTCGTCAGCTACTCGAGCGCGGCTTAATTAAAGAAGTCGATCAGCAGGCCTCTACTGGAGGCCGTCGAGCTATATCTATCGTATCCGAATACAAAAACTTTCACACAGTCGGGGTACGTCTAGGCAGATATGATGCGACTATTGCTCTTTACGATTTAAGTGGCAAACTCCTCATAGATGCGCATTATCCTCTCTCAGAAGCATCTCAACAGGCTGTAGAGCAAAAACTTATCGCTGCTATCGAAGACTTTATGGCTCTCAACCAGCGCCGTATTAAAGAGCTTATTGCGATATCGGTAATCTTGCCGGGCCTAGTCAATCCACATAATGGCATCGTCCATTATATGCCTCATATCAAAGTGGATAATTGGCATTTGGTTGATAACCTAAAAGCGCATTTTCAACTGACTTGTTACGTTGGCCACGATATTCGCAGTCTAGCATTAGCAGAAAGCTACTTTGGCGCAACAAGGGATTGCGAAGATTCACTTCTTGTTCGCATCCATCGTGGTGCGGGTGCGGGATTGGTTATTAATAAAGAAATATTATTGAACCGCCGCGGAAATCTTGGCGAAATTGGCCATATCCAAGTTGACCCGCTCGGTGAGCTATGTCATTGCGGCAACTTTGGTTGCCTTGAAACTATCGCTTCAAATCAGGCCATTGAGACGCGAGTGAAACAACGCCTTGAACAAGGTTTTAGCAGCTCACTTACTCTTGAGGAGTGCTCTATCCATCATATCTGCCAAGCGGCTAATAAAAATGACTCGCTAGCGACTGAAGTTATTCAGCATGTTGGTCGCCAATTAGGCAAAGCTGTGGCTATCTCAATAAACTTATTTAATCCCGAAAAAGTCGTTATTGCTGGTGATATTACTGAAGCGGAGCAAATACTACTCCCCGCTATTCAAAGCTGTATTGATACTCAAGCCTTGAAAGGTTTTCGCGATAATTTACCTGTCGTTACCTCACAGTTAATTCATAACTCAGCAATAGGTGCTTTTGCGTTAACGAAACGCGCAATGCTTAACGGTGAATTACTTCAAAAGCTACTCGATAACTAATGAAAGTTGTCGAGTATAGATAACTTGCTGGGGTTGATTACTATAATCCCCCCAGCATTAATATTTACCCTTCAAGCTCCATCATCTGTAAGCGATATACAGATATACTCTGTTGTAATTATCGCAAGATATCCAGTAAGAACGCCTACCTAACCTACAATCGCAAAGATAATTTTACCTGTTTCTTATCATGCATTTTGAATTATTTTAGGGATATGCGATGAAACAAGCCGATATCTGCTGATTACATCTGCGATTAAACACTGTTTTGTTTTATTTGATGATTTTCACCAACCGAGAAAACTGCGATTCTAAACAACTATGGAGCTTGTCATGTCAGGACAATGACAATAACCTAACGATGCGTATTATCATTTATTCAATTACCGGCTTGTTTTTTGCTGACTTTATCGACAAAATGATTATTCATCAAACAAACAGACACGTTTTCACTAAAATAGTGAAAAAAGCAGTTGACTGAACCAGCTGTAATTAGCATAATGCGCCCCGCAACGCCGATGAAGGTAATGCAAAAAAGATGGCTATGTAGCTCAGCTGGTTAGAGCACAACACTCATAATGTTGGGGTCACAGGTTCGAATCCCGTCATAGCCACCATTATTTTGCGGGAGTGGCGAAATTGGTAGACGCACCAGATTTAGGTTCTGGCGCCGCAAGGTGTGCGAGTTCAAGTCTCGCCTCCCGCACCATTTCTTTCTCGGTAATTGAATTTAAGATTGGGGTATCGCCAAGCGGTAAGGCACCAGGTTTTGATCCTGGCATTCCCAGGTTCGAATCCTGGTACCCCAGCCATCTTAAATCAAAAAATTTAGAAGACACCCTCGGATGGGGTATCGCCAAGCGGTAAGGCACCAGGTTTTGATCCTGGCATTCCCAGGTTCGAATCCTGGTACCCCAGCCATATTCTCCTCTTCTAAAGCAGTAAAAAAATCCCATACAGTATTTTTAATATGTAACTTAACTGTATATGGCTATGTAGCTCAGCTGGTTAGAGCACAACACTCATAATGTTGGGGTCACAGGTTCGAATCCCGTCATAGCCACCATTAATTGCGGGAGTGGCGAAATTGGTAGACGCACCAGATTTAGGTTCTGGCGCCGTAAGGTGTGCGAGTTCAAGTCTCGCCTCCCGCACCATTTTGCCCTCGGCATGTCGAATTTAGATTGGGGTATCGCCAAGCGGTAAGGCACCAGGTTTTGATCCTGGCATTCCCAGGTTCGAATCCTGGTACCCCAGCCATTCCTTTAATAGCTAATTTCAATTTAAACAATAAAATTCTCGCTAAATACATTCTTTGGCCATTACCCATTGGTAAATAATATTTATTTACTTCATGCCAATTATAAAATTGAACTCAGATTTTCTGCAATTAATTCTCAATAACCTCTACTCAAGCCTCTCCCCTCTTTATTTTTAATAGTTAATCACTCAAATAACCAAATTTCCATTCTAGATAACTATCAAGAAACAATAGTTGGTACAATTTATTTACTTTTATTCAACTTCGCTATCAATTATGTGACTTTAGTCATTTTATAATAACCTATAATAATGATAATCTCCGCGTTGATTTTGGTTATATCCGGTTAATGGCTTTCAGGATTATCCCCCCTTCAGCCATAGCTCAATTGTTATCCAACTCATCATTCCCAATAAAAAAAGTTCTCAAAACTTAATAATTATAAATTGCAGTTATGCAATATTTCACAGAGACAATTTATGCGAAACATGATAAAGCAACCACTATATAAAATCCTATATGTACAAGTTATTGTAGCGATTGTGCTAGGTATTGCACTCGGACACTTCTGGCCAGATATAGGTGAATCATTAAAACCTCTCGGTGATGCATTCATCAAGATTGTTAAAATGATCATTGCTCCAGTTATTTTCTTAACCGTAGTGACTGGTATCGCTGGAATGACAAACATGAAAGCGGTAGGCAGTGTCGCTGGAAAGGCAATGCTCTATTTCATTACCTTTTCAACCATCGCACTTATTATTGGTCTGATTGTTGCTAATATTATTCGCCCAGGAGACGGACTTAATATTGACCCCGCGTCACTTGATAGCAGCAAAGTCGCAGGTTATGTAGAAAAAGCTCATGAGTCTTCTATCGTTGGCTTTTTAATGAATATCATTCCTGATACTGTAATCAGCCCATTAGTTAACGGTAATATTCTTCAAGTATTGTTTATTGCAGTTATTTTTGGCTTAGCTCTTGCCTCTATAGGCAAGCATGGCGAACCAATTGTAAAACTACTACAAAATTTCTCTGAGCCTGTATTTAAAATGGTTGCTATGCTGATGAAACTTGCTCCTATTGGTGCTTTCGGTGCAATGGCATTTACTATTGGCAAATATGGTATTTCCTCTATCGGCAACTTAATGATGCTGATTATGACTTTCTACATAACCTCACTATTGTTTGTTTTATTAGTGTTAGGTGCTGTTGCAAAATATAATGGTTTTTCCATTATACAATTAATCAAATATATTAAAGATGAGCTTTGGTTAGTATTAGGAACATCGTCGTCAGAAGCTGCATTACCGACATTAATGAGAAAAATGGAGCATGCTGGCTGTGAAAAATCGGTTGTTGGTCTAGTTATTCCGACAGGATATTCATTTAACCTCGATGGTACCAACATCTACATGACTATGGCGGCATTATTCATTGCGCAAGCAACTAATATTGAACTAACAATTTGGGAACAAATTTCGCTGTTATTAGTTGCGATGATAAGTTCTAAAGGTGCAGCAGGTGTTACCGGTGCAGGCTTTATCACGTTAGCGGCCACATTGATGGTAGTACCAAGCATTCCAGTTGCAGGTATGGCGCTAATCCTTGGTATCGACCGCTTCATGTCAGAATGTCGTGCGCTGACTAACTTAGTGGGTAATGCTTGTGCTTGTATCGTAGTGGCTCGTTGGGAAAAAGAGCTAGATACCGATAAACTTGCAGCGGCATTTGCTGAGAAAGGTGAAAGCATAGATGCGATTATCACAGAAGAAAACTTTGACGTACCTGCTCATGAGCCTAAACCATTAGACTTGCTAAAAGATAAATAATATAAGCGTTTCAAATTAAAATAAGCCGCATCAAAATGCGGCTTATTTATTATAAATCAAAGACCTAAGGCATACTTAAGTGCGACTTTTTTTGCTTCACCAGCTCGTTGAGCTGCCATTAAGCCAAAATTACGCATCATTTTCAAACCAGGCAGGTTCTCACTAAATGCCATATAAAATATATCCATCCCCGCTTGCATCACTAAGTTATCGGGTAAACGTCGGCGTTGGTAACGTTTTAATATCTCTAAAGAATGCCACGGTTCAAGATACTCCCTCGCCTGAGTAACCACTTTAAGCAACGTTTCGACGTCTCGGTAGCCCAAATTCACCCCCTGCCCAGCCAACGGGTTGATGGTATGCGCAGCATCACCCACTAAAGCTAATCCTTCAAGCACATAGCGATTTGCATGGTGTCGGGTTAATGGGAATGCTCCTGAGGCAAATGCAGTGACTTTACCTAAACGCTCAGGAAACGCCTCTGTAATGGCACTAGTCAATTGCGCCATTGACATCGACTGTAAACGTCGGATCTTCGCTGGGCTGTCGTACCAGACCAGTGAGGCCCAATTATCATATAAAGGTAAGAAGGCTCTAGGACCCGATGGGAAAAATTGTTGCCACGTTTTGTCTTGCTGTGGTTCAGCGGTTTGGATAGTTATCAACATGCATGATTGACGATATTGCCAGCCTCTGCTGCCAATACCCGCTAACTTGCGCACTTGTGAATTAGCACCATCGGCCCCAACCACCAGCCTAGCGTGTATATCACGACCACCATCGAGAGAAATAACCCAATCGTGATGATCATTAGACTGATAAAGATGAGTTAATTGTGCGGGGCAAATGCGTTCAAGGTTGGGATATTTTTCACATTCACGCCAAAGTGCCAACTGTAGAACACGGTTCTCTACCATGAAGCCAAGCTCTGGCAATCCTAAATCCTTAGCATCAAAGACAACATTGCTTCCTTTCTCTTCCCATGTTTCAAGTTGACGATAAGGAGCACAACGCATTGCTTCAACATGTTGCCAAGCACCTAACTGTTTGAGTAAGTCTACCGATGAACGACTAATCGCAGAAATACGAACATCAGGTATACTTTTGATATCAAAAGCAGCAGGCTTAGTTTTCTCAAGTAATGCAACACGCATGCCTTCTTGAGCAAACCCTAAAGCCGCAGCCGTGCCAGTCATACCTGCACCAACCACGACAACATCATAATATTCTGTTAGTTTATTCATCACATTAGCTACTATTAACTGTTTGATTCACGTAGTGTACCGAAAAATTGTTAAACTGGCTGGGAATATCTCTGCCTGAGACGCTGGTCACTGATGTCTCAAATGAATACAATACGGGTTAATTATTTTAAATAATAGGCAATAGCCAGTCTTTGAGGCCACACATAACATAGCTTTAGAGCATAGATTCAGGCTATATTGGCATTTTTCCTATCATAGAATGATGTCTATGATCAAAAATGCGTGCACCTTCCCAAAACTGGACGGGACTTTGGATTTTTACACTAAATAATTCGAGATGCAGCGAATAACGCTACTGCTCGAGATATCACGTGTATACAATGCGTTTCGGAGTCCATTATACTAGCCGCTTCGAAAACACTGGATATAGACATGTCGACGAATAAAAAGTTATACATTAAAACTTGGGGCTGCCAAATGAATGAGTACGACTCATCAAAAATGGCCTCGCTATTAGAAAGTACTCACGGTTATAAAATTACTGAAATTCCTGAAGAAGCTGACGTATTGTTACTAAACACCTGCTCAATCCGTGAAAAAGCACAGGAAAAAGTTTTCCATCAGCTAGGGCGTTGGAAGTTTTTCAAAGACCGCAACCCCGATATCATTATTGGTGTGGGTGGCTGCGTTGCATCTCAAGAGGGTGAATTTATCCGCCAGCGCGCGCCAAGTGTCGACATCGTCTTTGGCCCGCAAACTCTTCATCGCTTACCGGAAATGATTAATCAGGTTAAAGGTACACGTAGCCCTGTTATCGATATCAGCTTCCCAGAAATAGAAAAGTTTGACCGTCTACCTGAGCCAAGAGCCGAAGGACCAACCGCGTTTGTATCCATCATGGAAGGCTGTAATAAATACTGTACATTCTGCGTAGTTCCCTATACTCGCGGTGAAGAAGTCAGTCGTCCATGTGATGACATTCTGTTTGAGATCGCACAATTAGCAGCGCAGGGTGTACGCGAAGTTAACCTATTAGGCCAGAACGTTAATGCCTATCGCGGCGCAACCTTTGATGGTGAAATTTGTACATTTGCAGAGTTAATTCGTCTTGTCGCTGCAATTGATGGTATCGACCGTGTACGCTTTACGACTAGCCATCCAATTGAATTTACCGATGACATTATCGAAGTCTATGAAGATACCCCTGAGCTTGTGAGTTATTTGCACTTACCCGTTCAAAGTGGTTCTGACCGTATTTTAACTTTAATGAAACGTGCGCATACAGCACTAGAATATAAAGCGATTATTCGTAAATTACGTAAAGCGCGCCCAAATATTCTCATTAGCTCTGACTTTATTGTTGGTTTCCCCGGTGAAGACAATGATGATTTCGAAAAAACAATGAAACTCATCGCAGATGTTGATTTCGACCTGAGTTTTAGCTTTGTTTATTCAGCTAGACCGGGTACCCCTGCCGCGGACTTACCTGATGATGTATCGGAAGAAGAGAAAAAACAGCGTTTAGCTCTTCTTCAGCAGCGCATCAACCAACAAGCAATGAGATTCAGTCGTGCTATGGTAGGTACAGTACAACGTGTTTTAGTGGAAGGAACTTCACGTAAAAATATCATGGAAATTTCCGGTCGTACTGATCACAACCGCGTTGTGAACTTTGAAGGTTCACCTGATATGATTGGTAACTTTGTTGATGTAGAAATCGTTGATGTTTATGCGAACTCTCTACGTGGAAAAGCTATTCGCACCGAAGACCAAATGGATTTACGTGTTAAGGAATCACCCGCTTCCGTTATCGCACGTACTCGTAAAGAAGATGAGCTTGGTGTTGGTAACTACCAACCCTAACGATAGGATACTCAGTGACTGATAAAAAACCGTTGCAAATCGCAACACAAGAAATTTTTTTAGAGCCCGCAGATAACCAACGCTTAATGAGCCTTTGCGGGCCATTTGATGACAATATCAAACAGCTCGAACGCCGCCTTGCGATCGAAATTAATCGTCGTGACAACCGTTTCAAGTTATCTGGTAAGGCACTTAACATTCAAGCTGCAAGTAAAATTTTACGCCAGCTTTATGTTGAAACTGCTCAAGTACGTGGCGTTATCCCTGATATCGACCCAGAGCAAATTCATCTCGCGATCTCTGAAAGCCGCGTATTAGAGCAAGCTAACGATAGCGTGCCGGATTATGGCAAAGCAGTAAATATCAAGACTAAACGCGGTGTCATCAAACCTCGTACACCGAATCAAGCGCAATATATTGCCAATATTTTAGGTCATGATATTACGTTTGGGATTGGCCCTGCCGGTACAGGTAAAACTTACCTTGCAGTAGCCGCTGCCGTTGATGCTTTAGAGCGCCAAGAAGTTCGTCGTATTCTGCTAACACGTCCAGCAGTTGAGGCGGGTGAAAAATTAGGGTTCTTACCTGGTGATTTAAGTCAAAAAGTCGACCCTTATCTACGCCCTCTTTATGATGCGCTATTTGAGATGCTAGGTTTTGAAAAAGTCGAAAAATTGATTGAGCGTAATGTTATTGAAGTCGCACCATTAGCCTATATGCGTGGTCGTACACTCAATGATGCATTTATTATTTTAGATGAAAGCCAAAACACCACCCTTGAACAAATGAAGATGTTCTTAACACGCATCGGATTTAATTCAAAAGCTGTTATTACAGGTGATATTACACAGGTTGATTTACCACGCGGTAATAAATCAGGCTTGCGTCATGCTATTGAAGTACTTTCTGATGTTGATGATCTTAGCTTTAACTTCTTCCATAGTGAGGACGTTGTGCGCCATCCTGTCGTTGCTAAAGTCGTTATTGCCTATGAAAAATGGGAGGAGCAAGACAATAAACGCCGTCAGCAACTAAGAGAAGAAAAAGAGCAGCAAAGAGAATTAGAGAAGCAGGAAAATAATTAAATGAGTGAAGTCATTCTTGATTTACAAATTGCTAGTGAAGAAACAACGGGTCTCCCAAGTGAAGCTCTATTTCAACGTTGGTTAGAAGCAGTTTTACCTCAATTTCAACCACAAAGCGAAGTCACTATTCGTATTGTTGATGAAGAAGAAAGTCACCATTTAAATCTAACTTACCGGGGTAAAGACAAGCCAACCAATGTGCTATCTTTTCCTTTTGAAGCACCACCCGAAGTAGAATTATCACTACTTGGTGATTTAATCATTTGCCGCCAAGTTGTGGAACAAGAAGCCATTGAACAACAAAAAAGTGCCGAGGAACATTGGGCACATATGGTTATTCATGGCTGCCTACATCTACTTGGGTATGATCATATAGAAGATGAAGAAGCTGAAGAAATGGAAGGCTTAGAAACAGAAATTTTGGCTCAATTAGGCTATGCTGATCCTTACCTTGTAGAAAAAGAATGACCTAGCATCTATTTTTATGCTAAATATTAATTTAATAAACTATCAATTGGGGAATAAGAAATAAAACGCCATGAGCGACGATAACTCTTCGAGTAGTGATAACCCTGGTCCTAAAAAAGGGTTCTTTGCACTTTTAAACCACCTCTTCCATGGTGAACCTAAAAACCGTGGTGACTTGGTCGAACTGATCCGTGATTCCGAACAGAACGACCTTATCGATCCTGATACTCGTGACATGCTGGAAGGCGTAATGGATATTGCCGACCAGCGGGTACGTGACATTATGATCCCGCGCTCCCAAATTGTGACCTTAAAACGCAATCAAACATTGGATGAGTGCCTTGATGTCATCATCGACTCCGCACACTCTCGTTTTCCAGTTATCAGTGAAGACAAGGATCATATCGAAGGGCTATTAATGGCAAAAGATTTATTGCCATTTATGCGAACTGATGCAGAGCCATTCAGTATTGATAAAGTGTTACGCCAAGCCGTTGTCGTTCCAGAAAGTAAACGTGTCGATCGATTACTAAAAGAGTTTCGTTCACTGCGCTACCATATGGCAATTGTGATTGATGAGTTCGGTGGTGTATCCGGACTTGTTACCATTGAAGATATCTTAGAGCTTATTGTTGGTGAAATTGAAGATGAGTATGACGACGAAGATAATGTTGATATTCGTCAGTTAAGTCAGCACTCCTACTCAGTTAGAGCCTTAACCCAGATTGAAGATTTCAATGAAGCCTTTAATACAAACTATAGCGACGACGAAGTTGATACTGTCGGTGGTCTAGTGATGCAAGCCTTTGGGCATCTACCTTCACGCGGTGAAACCATCACAATTGATGACTATCAATTTAAAGTTGCCATGGCAGACAGCCGTAGGATTATCTTGCTCCATGTAAAAATTCCTGACGATGCACCATTGCCCACTCTGGATGAAGAAAAGACTTAATGAACTTAACGTCATGCTATCAAAGTCAGTGGCTACGGCTGCTATTGGCTTTAATCTTTGGAGCCAGTGGTACACTGGCTTTTTCGCCTTTCGATCTCTGGCCTGTCGCACTCCTCTCACTTTTATTTCTCCAATTATTGACACTTCATCGTAGCCCAAAACAATCTTTCACGATTGCTTTTGCATGGGGTTTTGGTCTATTTGGAGCGGGTGTAAACTGGGTATACGTTAGTATTGCTGATTTTGGTGGAATGCCAGAGGTTGTTAACATCTTTATTGTTATCTTACTCGCAGCCTACCTCGCGCTTTACTCGGGGTTATTTGGCTATCTACTCTCGAAATTATTTTCTGCACCTACGGTATGGAGATTCGTCTTTGCCGCGCCCGCTTTATGGCAGCTCACTGAGTTTTTACGAGGCTGGGTGCTTACCGGTTTCCCGTGGTTACAGTTCGGCTACAGTCAAATTGATGGACCAATGAAAGGGCTAGCACCTATTTTTGGTGTCGAAATGATGACACTGATACTATTTAGTATTAGTGGTTTATTGGCCTTAGCGCTAGTTCGTCGCAGTTATACCGCATTAGCCGTTGCCGTTGTTTTATTGTTTGCACCTTTGGCTCTAAAGAACGTACAGTGGTATACACCTTTAGAATCGAAAAAAACTGAAGTCGCGCTTATTCAGGGTAATATTGCTCAGTCTATGAAATGGGAAGCGAGCAATTTACAGCATACCAAAGACACCTATATGGCACTTTCGCAGCCTTATATAGGCAAAGCGTCTTTGATAATCTGGCCTGAGTCCGCCGTTCCTTCTATCGAATTGGATAATCAAGCTTGGTTAAAATCACTGGATAATTTATTACGTGAATCAAATACCAAATTGATTACAGGTATTGTTGATGCTCGCCCAGCTAATAGTGACTATCAGTTATATAATACAATGATTGTCTTAGGTGATGAAAAACCTTACCTCTATCCTTCTAAGAATCGCTATAACAAGCACCACCTTGTGCCGTTTGGTGAATATGTACCGCTAGAAAATATTTTGCGCCCTATCGCCCCATTCTTTAATCTACCGATGTCAGGATTTAGCAGAGGTGATTACCAGCAAGCACAACTAGCTGTTGGCAATATGCACCTTACAGCAGCTATTTGTTATGAAATTATTCTTGGAACTCAGGTTCGAGACAATTTCCAGCCTAACACTGATTATCTGCTAACCATTTCAAATGATGCTTGGTTTGGGAAATCGATTGGCCCATGGCAACATTTCCAGATGGCAAGGATGCGAGCACTTGAGCTTGGCCGTCCATTACTTCGCGCAACTAATAATGGTGTCACTGCGATTATTGGTGCAGATGGTTCCATTCAAGCCGAGTTACCGCAATTTAAAACGGCTGCACTTTCTGCCGAAATTACCCCAACTACAGGGCTAACCCCTTACGCACGCTGGAGTAATTGGCCAATGTGGGCAACGGTAGTGGTATTTGTCTTGATTGCGCTATCGTTTGGTCGACGCAAAAAAAACAACTAACTAATTAATAATTAAAAACCTCAATCGTGTATAAACTGCTCGATTGAGGTGCTAGCTTAGGATATAACAAATTGAGCTGAGTCACTAAATGTAGTGCTATATTCACAGTGTGCCCGCCATAGCTATCCTTACATTACCTTTAAATAATCCGTACATTACCCTAAATAATTCGAGTTGCAGCTAGGCGAAAAATGAAAGAGTCGCTAGGAGCATAGTATGTGACTAGTACGAATCACGACAGTCAACAACGCTGCGGCGCGAAGTATGACGGGGAATGATTATGACGGATATATCAATTGCCCCTGTATGCTTGCAATACCTATCGTCACAATACAGCCTGCATTAAAGCGCAAATAATCATCTTCAACACCATCAGAAAAAATTACTCCATTTTCAGGCATTAATGATTCCAATTGCAACGGTGAGTTTTCTTCAATTGCCCCAAATACCAGCTGTATACCTGTAGTTTTGCTAGGAAAAGGTTCTCTTACACTAAATTGAAGTTTTCTTTCTTCCCAACCAAATCCTTTTGATAACGGATGCTTATCGATACCCATGACCGCTTGAGCTCCTGCTAAAATCGATTGAAACCATCCTGTTGATCCTAACCCCGTTGAAACTATAATCCCAGATGATGATTGAAACTCCTGCTCACCATGCCATTTCATAATATAGCGGGCTGAAGTATGGCTTTTAGAGCCAATAAATAGATCATTTACTGCTAATAGAGTCTGACCATCATTGGTCGTCGCTTGAGCAAAAATGACAGATTTATGTGGCATTTTGTCCTTGAGTGTCTTCACCACAACATCACGAAGTTGTCCAATTTCAAACGGTAACAACTTACCGTCCCAGCGAGAAGGATCTGGATTTATCGCAATGACAGGCAGATGATTTAAATATTTCAGTGTATTTGCAACCAATCCATCCTGACCAATCACACTCACAATATCGCGAGCAGAGAATTGATAGCTCGGTAATAATGACCGCTCCAATAGCTGGAATCGTCCCAGCGATTTAAGAATAGATTCCGGTTGTACTAACTGCTTCTGATATTGATCATGCTCTTCAATATAATCATTTACCTCAACCTGATTATGCTCCAAATAATACTTCGCCTGTGGCCAAGTATTACAATGTTCAATTAGCTCCTGTAAGCGCGTTTTTCGAATGACTAAGATAAAGCGAGCATCTTCTAATGCATTCATGCCTTAGCTCCTTTTTTCATCATTTGGCCAAACAAATCAGGCGAAATATTCAGTTCACCAATTTTTCCCGCATTCTGTGCCAAAGATTCAAATGCCATCGCCATTAACTGTTCAGGGTTCATTTTAGCCAATGCCATCGCTTTTAAATTTTCAACAGGTAACTCACGATAAGCTTTCATTTTGGCTTCAATCGCGTAAGCATCCGCATCTGACTGTATTCGCTGATTTTCGACGCTTAGAGTTACAAATTTATTGCGTTTTGCTTCAGCATTAACTTGTGCGACTAGCTTTTCTTGCTCAATTTCAGCTCTTTCTCGTAATAAAGTGCGTTCATTTTCCAAACGTGCTTCTTCGATTTGTTGCTGCTTGTTTTGAATTGATAAATCTGTTTCTAATTCAGCTTCTTTAATCATGCGCTCTTGCTCAACAGAAAACTTTCGTCTGGCATATATAGCATCATCAGCTTCTTTTAAAATCGATTCTCTTGCTTCTGCCTCAAGTGCCTTTAATGTCTCCGGAGATGGTGTAATCGCGGCAATTGAAACATCAAGGATATCAATTCCTAACGCCTCAAGAGCTGAGTGTTCAGCTAATTGTTGACTCACCTGAATTACTAAAGCTTGGCTCATTAACAATGCCTCGCGCATTGAAGTAGTTTGCACTTTAGCTTGAATTAACGTTTGCACACTTCGCACCACTCGATCACTCAGTTTTAAAGGATCTTCAGAGGTATAGGATTTGCCGTCTTTAGTCAGGTTATAATTTAGTACATCCGCTGTTTTTTGCGGATTTTTAATGTGGAATGAGATCTGACCTTGAATCCTTAAACTTTGGAAATCAGCTGTTTGCAGATTAAAAATAAACGGAGCTTCAAGCGCATTCAACGGTAAAGCAGCAATAGATGTTGTGACTGAGTTATACCAAAAGCTAATTCCTTTACCTTGTTTAATGGCCTTGCCATTGACCGATTTAATGATAAAAGTCGATGAATCTGCTTTAAAATAATTAATATTAAACATAGCCGCCCCACTTAGTGTCCTTTTGACAATAGTTAGATATTGTCCTATAGACACTAACCTGTCAAGCATTAAGTGTCTTAATGACAAAAAGTATTTTTTAATGTATGATTACCACTATTAATAACAAAATGATCCAGCAGCCCTAACATGATGAATGAACAAAAATATTTAGCTCGCTATAATCGACAAGAATATCTTTCCTCGCTCCTGAGTGTCGATGCAGTGCTGTTTACCTACCATGATGAAACCTTAAAAGTTCTGATTGTCCAACGCGCTAATCATCCCGATAACGGGATGTGGGGACTTCCTGGGGGGTTTATTAATGAAGAACAAGACAATACGCTTGAAGACGCTATTCTACGAAAACTGAAAGAGAAGACGGGTGTGATCCCACCCTATATTGAGCAACTATGCACAGTTGGTAATAACCTTCGAGATAAACGAGGTTGGTCAGTTACCGTTTGTTATACGGCACTAATCACCCACCAAGCATGTGAGCATCATATCGATACTGTTGATTCGGTCAAATGGGTATCTATAGACGAAATTGAAAAGATGACGTTAGCTTTTGATCACGCAGATCTGTATCTACAAGCACGTGATCGATTAAAACAAAAATCACTCTACTCAATTGTGCCGGGCTTTGCTTTACCAGAAATATTTACGCTAACAGAGTTACAGCATGTACATGAAGTATTAATCGGTAAAACACTACAAAAAAAATCATTCAGGCGTCGTTTAGAACAAGCAGATTTATTAATTGATACAGGCGAGAAACGTCAAGAAAGAGGCAGACCAGCTAATTTATATCGACTCAAACCAGAAACTGCTGATTATCGTTTTATTCGTAACTTAGAGTTTTAATTTTACTCAATAAAAAGCTCTCTTTGGGTCATAATTCAAAGAGAGCTTTAATTAATAACTAGCGAGCTAAATCTAGAAAGAAGCTATCCAAAGACGTGCTTTGATTCCCCAATAGCTTGTCCAGCCAGTGGTAAAGCTAACCATTTTACCGTTATCAATAATCATAAATGTTGGTGTTGCACTAATGCCAACAGCATTGGCTAACTGCCCATTAATATCATTAATTACCGGAAAATTAAGCTCTTTTTTCGTCATACCCGCCAATAAACGTTCGCTGTCACCGGAACGCAATGCAACAGAAATAACCGGAACGCCTGATTTAGCTAACTCTGCAACTGTCGGTGAAGTAATTTTACATACTCCACACCACGTCGCCCAAAAATAGACTAAAACAGGCTGCTTCTCACTTAATGTCGCTAAAGAGACGCTTTCACCCGTTGCAAGAAGCTGTGGCTCAAGCAATATAGGCGCTAGGCTTTCAGGTTTTCGCCAAAAATCCATTACAGTAAAGACAATGAATAAAATCACTATCAAACCAATAAGTTCTTTTGACCACTTTTTCAGTCTAGCCATTTTTCCCTTACTTAACTTTAGCCAGTTGCTCTTTAACAATAGCTTCTAATTGTTGAGCATCAATTGCACCAGGAATTATCTCTTCACCGACGAGTGTGGCCGGTGTCCCGTTAACACCCAGTTTTTCAGCTAAGATCATGTTAGTACGAATAGTTTCACCACTTTTATCGTTTGCAACTAACTTTTCATTACCTGTCGCTTTCAATGCTTGCTTGATGTTTTCATCCGTCAGCATGCCTTGTTTTTGCATAAATTTCTGATGAAGTGCTTGGAAAGCTTTTGGATCTTTTTCCCATAACGTCAGAACCAGTTGTGATGACTCCAGAGAAGTTTGACCTTTAAATGGCAAAGGTTTGATCACAACAGCAACTTCTGGATATTTCTTAACGATCTCTTCAAGTTGCGGATCAAAACGCTTACAGAAAGGGCAGTTATAATCCGTAAAGTTAACTAAGACTAATTTGGCATCTTTCGCACCGATACGTGGGCTTGCAGGATCATTAAATAGCTTATCATGCTCAGCCTTAATCGTAGATTTCACCTGTGCTTGCTGTTTTTCACCTTGCTTTGCCTGTAAGGCAACAATCGCTTCTTCTAAAATTTCAGGGTTTTGGATCAAAGTATCGCGGACTAATTTACGGACTTGCGCTTCTTGGTCAGCCGTTAATGGAGCCGCATGAGCAGTTGCACCTAGCATTAGCGACGAGAATAGAACAGCTAGAATCGTTTTTTTCATTTTTCGGCTCCTTTGGCCTGATTCATAATTGATAATAAAACTTCACGATCAAGTATTGTTGACAATATTTCACCCTCTGCCAACTTAGGGCCATAAATTTGGTTAAATGGTACAGCAACCTGCCCACGTTTTTGTAAAAACGCAGTGATCTCTGGTGATGGCTTAGTCCAATCACCTCTTAATGCTACGACATCTGGCTCACTTAATGCTTGTTGAACATCATCTCTCAACAAGACATTATATTTATTTGCCTTACAGGTAACACACCAATCGGCAGTCACATCAATAAAGACGCGCTTATTTTCTGACAGAGCTTGTGTAATAGCTTCTTCACTTAAAGGCTGCCAGTTCACACTGTCTTTGACAATTGCACGGCTTCCTGTTGTTTGCTCCATAGTCATCCAGGCAAAACCAACGGCAAGTAGCACGAAGAAAACAAACGATATTGCTGCTGTACGTAAACTATTCTTTTTGGCAATAAACACGACTAATAAAAGTAAAAAAATGATAGTTATCGTAAGAGCATAAACTTCACCAAAATGAGGAATAAGCAGGCTGATCAGCCATAAGCATGACAACAACATCATCATACCCAATACCGTACGTAGCTTACTCATCCAAGCACCCGGTTTAGGTAGTAATCGAGAAATTGCAGGGAAAGCGGCAATCAATAACCAAGGTAAACTCATTCCTAGTCCAAGAGCCGTAAAGATTAACCACAACTCTTCGATTGGTGCTGCGAGTGCAAAGGCAACCGCTGTTCCCAAAAATGGTGCAGAACAAGGTGTTGCTAGCAGCGTTGCAAAAACTCCTTGCCAGAAATGGCTGCTATTTCCTTGCCCACCCGTTGTGGCTAAACGAGTATTGGTTTTACTACCTAATTGAATTTCAAACAAGCCAAATAGGTTTGCTGTAAATACAGCGGTAATCACAACCATAAACCCAATGAACCATGGGTTTTGGAATTGAATTCCCCAGCCCACTGCCTGCTGCCCAACACGAAGGAGCGTCATTAATAAGGCTAGCAGCCAAAAGGAAACTAAAATTCCCGACGATGATAATAAAAATTGGCGACGGATGGTTTTTTGTTCTCCTTGAGGGACCATCAGCACTGAGCCTAATTTCATTGCAAGAACAGGTAGGACACATGGCATTAGATTTAGAATCAATCCACCTAGTAAGGCGAATGCCAGAATTTGCCAAAGGGGAATGCTATGACCAACATTACCTTGAGCGATGGTTCCAGTAAAAGGAGAAACTTGGGCATTCACTTGCTGTGAAAGATCACCATCACTAACAACAAAAGAAAATGTTTTTCCTGTTAAATCGGGTGCTTTATCACCCCAATCATCACTCACGCCTATTGTTGCTGTTAGATTATTATCCGCAGTACTAATTTTAGGTACGCCTAACGTAGTCCCTTCAGGCGTATCAGTAAAGATAGCAGCTTTTTTACTCCACAGTTCACCCGCATTCTTTTGTAATTCGATAACGATCTTGTCACCGGTATAGTCCACAGCATAGCTTTGAGCTAATCCGTTTGATGGCGGTACTTTACCCATAGCCTGATTAAAAGCCCATTCAAAATTTGCTGGCTCAGGCGCTGTTAAATCTAATTCAAAAGGGTAATCAGTTAAAATGCAGACATTACTACAAGTTGATAGCGTTAAAACGCCAGATAATTTATCGAGCTTTTCTTCTGTATTGACTGTATTGACAACAATAGGAAAGACAACATCGCCCATATAGCCCTGAGTTGAAATACCCGCGACATCAAAACGCCCCGGCGCTGGCCATTGCCAGTCCATATTATCTACCGGTGATGTCCAATTGATTTCAGGCGCAATTCCGCCTTCTCCTGGAGAACGCCAATAAGTTTTCCAACCATCTTGCAGTTGAACATCCAATAATAAAGCAACCTTCCCATCTTTTTGAGAAGAGCTTAAAAAACGTACTTGAGCGTGTTGATTATGTTTATCAGTCAACCAACCGGTATCTGCGGCTTGCAGAGTGCCCGAAAATAAAGCAGATAAAATAATTAACGCATTAATTAAAAAACGCATAATTCCTCCAGAATAAAAGACACCAATAAATTAAACAGGATGGTGTTCTAATCTCGAAGATTACAGAATCGTAAGTGTAGCCTAACTTTTGGTGGGGGATGTTTCTCTTCACGATTTACTCGGTATGAGAATAGGTGAGTACAAAAAACACTTAATGCCGCTATAAAAAGGAATAAAAAGAAAAATGGCTCGATAACGGCAGGGCTTAATGTAATTAATGATTTTGCACTAAGTTCGCAGGTTGATAAATTTGAGCCACTATCACTCATCTCATCAGATTGAAAAATAACAGATTGGTCATTTACCTGAACTTGCATCGTAGGGGCTTGGGTAAAAAATTGGGCGAAAAGGCGCTCTCCAACGGCTCTTTGATTCATACAAAGTAAAACCATCAGACAGGCGAGTAATACTAATCCTTTGCCTAATTTGAATTGCCTGTTCATGCGTGTTTCTGCTTATTCTTCCTGAAATGTACACAGTTAAAAAAAAATTAGTTAACGAAATATAATGATTTAGCTAACTTAATTAGAGGCTACATCTTACACAGCAAACTCGTTGGCACAAGTAGCATCATCTAACTTTACAAATCCTAAATGCATTTATGCAATTTTGATAAATATCGGCATGAAAAATGCATTATCCCTATATGACAAAGGAAAATACGAATGTTTTTCCCCCTAACGGTGCGTAATTATCTTTTTAAGACAATGGTTTCACCTTATTAGTGCAACAAATTAGGAACTGCCCAAATAATATGCGAGTCAGCTCCCGATATTGAAACAATTCATTTTCATTATGTAACAATTTTATTTAGATTTTAACATTAATAGAACATATAGCCGATGATCGCGGCCTTGAATAAATCCACGAGACATCAGCAAGCACAACAAGAATGAGAAAGATCCCCGATCTCAGATAGGAGCTGTAACTATGCGTATGAGCAAGATTGTATTATCTATGATGATTTTAGGTGCGACCTGTGCTGTTCAAGCAGAAGAGTTGACTGGTACCCTGAAAAAAATTAACGACAATGACGTTATTGTTGTCGGGCACCGCGAATCTTCAGTTCCATTTTCTTATTACGATAATAACCAAAAAGTCGTTGGCTACTCGCAAGATTATTCTAACGAAATCGTTGATGCGGTCAAAAAGAAACTCAATAAACCAAATCTTGATGTCAAATTGATCCCAATCACATCACAAAACCGTATCCCGTTACTGCAAAACGGCACTTACGATTTTGAATGTGGTTCAACAACCAATAATTTAGAAAGACAAAAACAAGCGGCATTTTCAAATACCATTTTCGTGGTAGGTACTCGCCTACTCACTAAGAACGATTCTGGTGTAAAAGACTTTGCCGACCTTGCAGGTAAGAACGTGGTAGTCACTTCAGGTACAACCTCTGAAGTCTTACTAAATAAACTGAATGATGAAAAAAATATGAAAATGCGCATCATCAGTGCAAAAGATCATGGCGATTCATTTAGAACACTTGAGTCTGGTCGTGCTGTTGCCTTTATGATGGATGATGCACTACTTGCTGGTGAACGTGCGAAAGCGAAAAAATCAGATATTTGGGAAATTGTAGGCAAGCCGCAAACTGAAGAAGCTTATGGCTGTATGCTGCGTAAAGACGATCCTGAGTTTAAAGCATTAGTAGATGATACTATTGCAAAAGCACAAAGTTCAGGTACTGCAGAGAAATCATTTGAGCGTTGGTTCAACCAACCTATCCCACCGAAAAATCTTAACTTGAAGTTCTCGTTATCAGATGAAATGAAAACATTGTTCAAATCACCTAATGACAAAGCGCTTAACTAAATAATAAAAACAAACAGGGTGTTACTGAAGTGAGAATTGCAAGGCGGTCGTTCCCGCCTTGCATCCTCTTATCAGTAGTAGGGACAATCTAATTGCCCACAGGAAGTAATTATGTCAATTGATTGGAATTGGGGGATTTTCCTACAGGAAGCCCCATTTGGGAATACCACCTATTTAGGGTGGCTAATATCTGGCTTAGAAGTCACTATCGCTCTATCCATCTGTGCGTGGATTATTGCTTTTCTTGTCGGCTCATTCTTTGGGATTTTACGCACTGTCCCTAATCGTTTTTTAGCGATGATAGGGACTGTCTACGTTGAGCTATTTCGTAATGTGCCATTAATTGTTCAGTTCTTTACTTGGTATTTAGTGGTTCCAGAACTGTTGCCAAAATCCATTGGCGACTGGTTTAAGATGGATTTAAATCCTAACTATCAGTTCTTTATTTCATCTACGCTTTGCCTTGGTTTATTTACAGCCGCGCGAATGACTGAGCAAGTTAGAGCAGCTATCGATTCGCTACCAAGAGGGCAAAAAAGCGCAGGTCTTGCTATGGGACTAACGCTCCCTCAAACTTATCGTTATGTTCTGTTACCTAATGCCTACAGAGTCATTCTACCGCCAATGACCTCGGAAATGCTTAACCTTGTTAAGAACTCCGCTATAGCTTCAACGATAGGTCTTGTTGATATGGCAGCACAAGCTGGGAAGCTACTTGATTATTCCGCACATGCATGGGAATCGTTCACGGCAATCACCTTAGCGTATGTTGGCATCAACTTAGTTATTATGATCTTGATGACAATACTTGAACGTAAAGTTCGCTTACCCGGCACATTAGGAGGGCGATAACATGTTCTATGACTTTGATTGGAGTTCCATAGTCCCAAGCTGGCCATTTCTCGTTGATGGACTCGTTGTCACTGCTAAAATCACCATTACAGCAATTGTTGTTGGGATATTGTGGGGAACGATCCTAGCAATGATGCGTCTATCGACCTTCAAACCTATCAGCTGGTTTGCCGCATTATACGTCAATACCTTTCGATCCATCCCACTTGTAATGGTATTGCTGTGGTTCTATTTAATTGTGCCTACCTTAGTTCAAAATGTTTTAGGCATATCACCCAAAAATGATATCCGTTTGATTTCAGCTATGGTGGCCTTCTCACTTTTTGAAGCCGCTTATTACTCCGAAATTATTCGAGCGGGTATCCAAAGTATTTCACGGGGTCAATCATCTGCAGCTCTGGCTCTTGGTATGACCAAGATGCAGTCAATGAGGCTGGTTATATTACCTCAAGCCTTTAGAGCAATGACGCCTCTGTTATTAACACAAGGCATTGTGCTATTTCAGGATTCGTCACTAGTCTATGTACTGAGCCTGACTGATTTCTTCCGAACCGCGACCAATATTGGTGAACGTGACGGCACACAGGTGGAGATGATATTGTTTGCAGGTCTGGTGTACTTTATTATCAGCTTTGGCGCTTCAATGCTTGTGAATTATCTTAAGAAAAGGACTGTTTAATGATTACCCTGAAAAATATATCCAAATGGTATGGCCAGTTTCAGGTACTCACTGACTGCACAACTGAAGTCAAAAAAGGCGAAGTTGTTGTTGTCTGTGGGCCATCGGGTTCTGGTAAATCCACACTAATAAAAACAGTAAATGGCCTAGAGCCTGTTCAACAGGGTGAAATCTTTGTGAATGGTATCCAAGTCAATGATAAAAAAACAGACTTGGCAAAACTTCGTTCTAAAGTCGGAATGGTATTTCAACACTTTGAATTGTTCCCTCATCTCTCTATTATTGAGAATTTAACACTCGCTCAAATTAAAGTATTAAATAGAAATAAAAAAGAGGCTCAAGAAAAGGGATTAAAATTACTTGAACGCGTTGGACTATCTAATCACGCGAATAAGTTTCCTTCTCAACTTTCTGGTGGACAACAGCAGCGTGTTGCTATTGCACGTGCACTCTGTATGGATCCTATTGCGATGCTATTCGACGAACCTACATCTGCCCTTGATCCTGAAATGATCAACGAGGTACTTGATGTCATGGTTGAATTAGCTAATGAAGGCATGACAATGATGGTTGTCACCCATGAAATGGGCTTTGCCAAAAAAGTAGCGAATCGCGTTATTTTTATGGATGAAGGTAAAATCGTTGAAGACAGTAAGAAAGAAGACTTTTTTGCAAATCCACAAACGGATAGAGCAAAAGATTTCCTCGCCAAGATCTTACATTAGTTTATTGTCACTAATCTTTTAACCACTAGCAAAGCTATCCCAATGAGCATACTCGATATGTGAATTGGGTAGCTGAGCCAGACTAATATCGCAGTAGCCCAAAATATAACGAATATTCTGCGAAATATAATGAATCACTCCATTTTTTTCATGCAAAATGCTATCAATCCTCACCATTTTTAGTTAAGTTGTGTATCTATCAGATTAAAAAAATTCTGACTCCGTCCCCCGAAGAACAATACCCAGCTTCCCCCGTAGGTTCAGCTAATCAACTATTGTTATTGTTGTTTTAGGGCATGATCCGCTATGCTATGCGGATCTAAATTAAATGAAGACATTAACGCTACAAAGTAGCATTTATTCGCCATAGGATTATCGGTGCCATGCAAGAACAATATCGTCCAGAAGATGTAGAGCCCAAAGTACAAAGTCATTGGGATGAAAAAGCCACATTCAAAGTGACAGAAGACAACAGCAAAGAGAAATACTACTGCCTGTCCATGCTACCTTACCCTTCTGGTCGACTCCATATGGGTCATGTGCGTAACTACACTATGGGTGATGTTATCTCCCGTTATCAACGCCTATTAGGTAAAAACGTATTACAGCCTATTGGTTGGGACGCGTTTGGTTTACCCGCAGAAGGCGCTGCGGTTAATAACAAAACAGCTCCTGCACCATGGACCTATGCCAATATCGATTACATGAAAGGCCAGTTAAAAATGCTGGGCTTTGGTTACGACTGGGATCGTGAAGTCACTACTTGTACGCCTGAATATTACCGCTGGGAACAATGGTTCTTTACTAAGCTATTCGAAAAAGGTTTAGCTTATAAGAAAACCTCAGCCGTAAACTGGTGCCCACACGATTTAACCGTACTGGCTAACGAACAAGTTATTGACGGTTGTTGCTGGCGTTGTGACACCCCTGTTGAGCGTAAAGAAATCCCACAGTGGTTTATTAAAATTACTGATTATGCAGAAGAATTACTTAACGACCTCGATAAGTTAGATGAATGGCCAGAACAAGTTAAAACCATGCAGCGTAACTGGATTGGTCGTTCAGAAGGTGTTGAAATTACCTTTGATGTCGCAGATAGAACTGACAAGCTAACCGTTTATACTACTCGCCCCGATACCTTTATGGGGGCAACTTATGTTGCTGTTGCAGCAGGTCACCCACTTGCGCAAGAAGCTGCCACTAAAAATGCAGAATTAGCTAATTTTATTGATGAGTGCCGCAATACCAAAACAGCAGAAGCTGATATGGCAACCATGGATAAAAAAGGTCTGGCAACAGGTCTGTATGCCATTCATCCATTAACTCAAGAAAAATTACCTATTTGGGTAGCCAATTTTGTCTTGATGGAATATGGCACTGGCGCTGTGATGGCAGTGCCTGCTCATGATCAACGTGACTGGGAATTTGCCCATAAATATGGCCTGACTTTAAAAGCCGTTATTGCCGATGCTGAAGGCAATGAACCTGATATTTCAGAAAAAGCGATGACCGAAAAATCCGCCCTCATTAATTCAGGCGAATTCAGCGGATTCGATAATGCAGCAGGCTTTAATGCTATCGCTGATAAATTGGTAGAAATTGGCGTAGGTCAACGTAAAATTAACTATCGTTTACGTGATTGGGGTGTTTCCCGTCAACGCTACTGGGGTGCTCCAATTCCAATGGCAACACTCGAAGATGGAACCGTTGTTACGATCCCTGATGATCAGCTCCCTGTTATCTTGCCAGAAGATGTCCAAATGGACGGCATCACCAGCCCAATAAAAGCAGATCCTGAGTGGGCAAAAACCACTATCAATGGTCAGCCAGCACTGCGTGAAACGGATACCTTCGATACGTTCATGGAATCATCTTGGTATTATGCGCGTTACACTTGCCCTCAATATGATGATGGCATGTTGGATCCTGAAGCTGCTAATTACTGGCTACCTGTTGACCAATATATTGGTGGTATCGAACACGCTATCATGCACTTGATGTATTTCCGTTTCTTCCACAAGTTGATGCGTGATGCAGGGTTAGTTAACTCAGATGAGCCTGCTAAACGTTTACTGTGCCAAGGCATGGTACTTGCGGATGCATTCTACTACACAGGCAGTGATGGCCAACGTATTTGGGTGTCACCAGCAGATGCTATCGTCGAACGTGATGAAAAGAGCCGCATTATTAAAGCTGTCGATACCGAAGGGCATGAGCTGGTTTATACCGGTATGAGTAAAATGTCCAAGTCGAAGAACAATGGTATCGATCCACAGGTTATGGTTGAAAAATACGGTGCAGATACTGTACGTCTATTTATGATGTTTGCAGCACCACCAGAGTTAACTCTTGAGTGGCAAGAGTCCAGTGTAGAAGGTGCAAACCGCTTTGTTCGTCGTATCTGGCGTTTAGTTCATGAACATTCATTGAAAGGTTCAACACAATCTCTAGATATCAGTACATTAACAACCGAGCAAAAAGATTTGCGCCGTGACCTGCATAAAACGATTGCCAAAGTTTCTGATGACTTTAGCCGCCGCTATGCATTTAACACTGCTATCGCCGCAATTATGGAATTCATGAACAAATTAGTTCATGCACCACAAGAAACGGAACAAGATCGTGCACTAGTTCAAGAGTCACTTGAAGCAATCACGTTAATGATGTCGCCAATCATTCCACATGCATGTTTTGAAATGTGGAAAGCGTTGGGTCATGCCGATGATATCGATTTCGCAAGCTGGCCTGTTGCTGACGAAGAAGCAATGATTGATGATACAAAGCTGATCGTTATTCAAGTTAATGGTAAAGTACGTGGCCGTATTACTGTGCCGGCTAATGCAGATCAAGAGTTTGTTCTGGATATGACGTCTCAGGAGCATACCGTCGCGAAATATCTTGAAGGTGTGAGTATCCGTAAAGTAATTTATGTACCCGGTAAATTACTGAACTTGGTTGTTGGCTGATAAGGAGGCTAGGTGCGCTATCTGATAACTTTATTACTGAGCCTGTCGGTGCTAGTCACCGCAGGTTGCGGTTTTCGTCTTCAAGGAACAACTCAGATTCCAGAGGAGCTGAAAACGTTACAGTTAAGTTCTAATGCACCTTATAGCTCTCTAACCAGAGCAGTTAGGGAGCAACTCAAACTGAATAATGTCAAGTTAATTGAAAATGGCAAAGCTGATATTCCGATATTAAAAATTACCGGGTCATCAGAAAAAACGGAAACTGTATCGATTTATCAAGATGGTAAATCTGCAGAGAAACAACTGACATTTGTTCTCAATGCACAAGTATTGATGCCAAATGGCTCTGTTTATCCGTTACAAAGTCAAGTCGAACGAACTTTCTTTGATAACCCATTGGAAGCGCTCGCAAAAGATGCAGAAAATGAGTTGGTTAAGCAAGAAATGCGTGTGCAAGCAGCCCGTATATTAGTACGTAAGCTATTGATTGTTCATACTGCAGAACTTGAAAAAGCCAATGCACAAACAGCTACACCTGCTGTTGAGCCATAATGATCCGTATCTATCCTGAACAGCTGGCCTCTCAGTTACAAGAGTCATTGAGAGGCAGCTATCTAATATGGGGTAATGAGCCCCTATTAATCCAAGAAAGCCAAGATGCAATTCGTAAAGTAGCCCAATCTCAAGGGTTTGAAGAGCATTTTACTTTCTCCTTAGAACAACATACTGATTGGGATGAAATATTTAGTCTCTGTCAGGCACTCAGTTTATTTGCCAGCCGTCAAACACTCACTCTGATTTTGCCAGAAAACGGGGCAAATGCAGCAATGGCTGAAAAATTGCTCCAATTATCTCAACTACTTCATCCAGATTTACTGCTTGTGCTTCGTGGACAAAAACTCACCAAAGCGCAAGAGAATAGTGCTTGGTTTAAAGCCATTAGCCATGACGCTGTATATATCAGTTGCTTAACGCCTGAATATCAACGTCTTCCGCAATGGGTTGCCAAACGCGCGCGCAGTATGAATTTAACCTTAGAAACAGAAGCAAACCAGCTACTTTGCTACTGTTACGAGGGAAACTTGCTCGGTTTGTCTCAAGCACTAGAACGGCTTTCTCTACTTTATCCAGATGGTAAATTAACGCTTCCACGAGTTGAAGAGGCTGTAAATGACTCTGCTCATTTTACGCCATATCACTGGATAGATGCGATGCTAGCGGGTAAATCGCGCCGTGCGTGGCATATTCTTGAGCAACTAGAGCATGAAGATACCGAAGCGGTTATTTTACTGCGAACCTTTCAACGTGAGCTGATGTTACTACTGACGCTAAAACGCCAATCAACTACAACGCCGCTAAAGTCGTTACTTGATCAACATAAAGTCTGGCAAAATCGTCGTCCTTTGCTAACAACAGCCTTACAACGCCTTAGCTTACATCAATTACAATCGGCGCTTCGTTTGCTGACACAAGCAGAATTGCATGCTAAACAAGACTTTAGCCATTCCGTATGGCCTGATTTACAATCCTTGTCTATGTTAATATGCAGTAAAGCTTTACCAGAGAGTTTTATTCATGACCTTTAAGCACAAAGGCCTACTGGCATTATTTGGTGGAACATTTGATCCCATTCATTATGGGCATCTTCGCCCAGTTGAAACATTGGCAAAGCAGGTTGGCTTACACAAGATTATACTGCTTCCAAACCATGTTCCACCTCACCGCCCACAACCCGAAGCTAGCCCATCCCAGCGATTAGAGATGGTACGTTTATCAATACAAGATAACTCTCTATTCACTGTCGATACCAGAGAGCTTGAACGCGACAGCCCGTCTTACACCATCGAAACCTTAACTGAATTGCGCCAAGAAATGGGACCAGACCAGCCATTGGCCTTTATTATTGGTCAAGACTCACTTTTATCGATTCACACTTGGTATGGCTGGGAGGAACTGTTAGATAAATGCCATTTATTGGTCTGCTCACGTCCTGGTTATGCGACTAATTTTAATGAACCTCAGATGCAAGAGTGGCTAAAAGAGCATAAAACCGATGATGCTAATAAACTGAGCCAAATACCTAACGGCTATATTTTTCTGGGTGATACACCATTGCTCGATATCTCAGCGACAGAAATCCGTAAAGGTTTAAGCTCGGGAAACTTATGCGATGGGCTCATCCCACCCTTGGTAATGGCCTACATTAAGCAGCAGCATCTTTATCAAAACTGAGGTAATGCCCTTATTTTTTCACATTCGGGATACGGTGATAAATAATATTGCTCACTTAAATAACTCTCTGGATATTGAGTAAGTAATTGCTGCACCATTGATAAAGGAAAGTTGATCGATAGGTTTCCCTCTTGGTAATCATTAATTAGCCAACCAAAACGTATTTTTTCATCTTTTGTCGCCTTATGTTTAAAATAGCCTTGGATATGTTGAATAGCGTTAACCTGTAATTTTCGCGGTGGCGTCTGCGCTAAAATCGTCAATATGCTAGTACGATACAGTGAATAAAAATCACCTAATTCACTGTTTTTTTTGATGCTTGCTACCAATTTTCCTGTAGATTGATAGCCTTTTGGCGAATAAGCCATCAATAAATATTTATGACGACTATGAAATTGAATGATTTGATGATGAGTTAAATTTCTTACTAATAGAGTGAAGCGGTATCCGGTATAAAGTTGGATAAGAAACCTATCGAGATGCTCAATATTTCGCCATTCATTCATCGTTAAGATTGGTGTGTTTTCAGGTAACTGTTCAATTAATTGCTCTCGTAGGGTGTCGTTACAAATCACACCACTATATTCAACCGTTATTTCCGCCCCTTGCTTTACCACAATGAAACGACAATGCTGCGCCGTTAATTGTGTAATGTCATCAGAGGGATATTCGATGTCGCCAATAAGCGCAATATTAAATTTTATCTGTTCCATCACTCACTCCCTATCTTATTTTCTAGTTTTAATCAAACATCGCCTATTATGTGCCTCAAGTTTGTAAAGTTAGTACAAATTTCTTGCCCTTAGCGCCAGTTATTCATATAAATCTCAATCCTTGAGGAATATAAAATAATTTAGCCGATTTTTCTTAAAATCTAGGGTAAAATGCCCTTGCCTTAACAGGTATATGACAAACAATATTTAACGTTATACTCGTCATACTTCAAGTGACATCTTTATTGAAGGCATTTAGCTACCCGAGCCATATAGATATCTATGATTCTCGGTCTTTTTTCATCAAAATAGCTTCGCTTGTCGCCTAGATGCAACTCGAATTATTTTGTGTATATACTCTGTATAATTTGAATAAAAGGTGAACCTTTTGCAAGGAACTGAACTCCAAAAATTTATAATCAATCAGCTTGATGACGCAAAAGCTGAAGATATTGTCACGATTGATGTTCATGGTAAGTCGAGTATTACTGACCAAATGATCATCTGCACAGGTACATCAAGCCGCCATTTAACATCTGTCGCGGACAGATTAATCGATGCATGCCGCAAGAATGGCTTACACCCTCTCGGTGTTGAAGGTCAGGGAGTTTCTGACTGGATTGTTGTTGATCTTGGTGAAGCGATTGTTCATATCATGCAAAATGAAAGCCGTTGCATGTATGAACTCGAAAAACTCTGGAGCTGAGTTTGAAATTACAACTCATTGCTGTAGGTACAAAAATGCCGGACTGGGTTCAGACCGGCTTTATGGATTACCTTCATCGTTTTCCCAAAGATATGCCATTTGAGCTTATTGAAGTTCCCGCGGGGAAACGTGGAAAAAATGCGGATATCAAACGTATTCTCGAAAAAGAAGGCGAACTGATGCTGGCAGCTGTCGGCAAAGGTAACCGGATAGTCACATTAGATATACCCGGTGAGCGATGGGATACGCCAAAACTTGCTAATCAGCTTGAAAGCTGGAAACAAGATGGACGCAGTGTTAGCCTACTCATTGGTGGACCTGAAGGACTAGCTCCGGCTTGTAAAGACGCAGCCATTCAAAGTTGGTCACTATCTCCACTGACGCTGCCCCACCCTCTTGTCAGGGTACTTGTTGCAGAAAGTCTTTATCGGGCTTGGAGTATTACGACTAATCACCCTTATCATAGGGAATAGTCAGTTTTTAATATGTTCAATATGGCAGTGGGATGAAAAATCAACGCGCCCCTTTTCGCGACCATACAGCAGAATCGATGTTATTTCTTCGCCGAGCATTAATTGCTTTCGGCGTCATAGTGCTATTAACTGCTATTCTTGTAACTAATCTCTATCATTTACAAGTTGTTCGCCACGATGATTATCAAACAAGATCAAATGATAATCGGATTAAACTCGTCCCAATTGCCCCAAGTCGCGGTATCATTTTTGATCGTAATGGAACCCAGCTTGCTTTAAATAGCACCTTTCATCAACTCGAAATTGTACCTGAAAAAGTTACCGACCTTCAGGATACACTGAATAATTTACGGGATGTTGTTGGCCTTACCGATGAAGATATCGCAAATTTTGAAAAAGAACGTAAACGCTCACGCCGATTTACATCTATTCCACTCAAAACTCAATTAAATGAAGTACAAGTGGCTCGGTTTGCAGTCAATCAATACCGCTTTCCGGGTCTTGAAGTCAAAAACTATCAACGCCGATCATATCCTTATGGCTCCGCATTAACTCATGTTATAGGCTACGTCGCAAAAATTAACGATAAAGATGTTGAACGCCTTGAAAAAGATGGATTATTACCTAACTATGCTGCAAGTCATGATATAGGTAAGCTAGGTATTGAGCGCTACTATGAAGATGTATTACATGGGAAAACAGGCTATGAAGAAGTTGAGGTCAATAACCGTGGCCGTGTCATCCGTCAATTGCATGAACAACCACCACAAGCAGGTCGTGATATCTATCTAACCATCGACCTTGAATTGCAAATTTATATTGAAAAACTACTTACCACTAGCCGTGCGGCTGTAGTTGTCACCGACCCGCGAAATGGTGAAATATTAGCATTGGTGTCGAACCCAAGTTATGACTCCAATTTATTTGTTAATGGGATATCCAACAAAGACTATCAAGCTCTGTTAAATAATCCTGATAGACCATTAATTAACAGAACCACTCAAGGCCTTTATCCACCTGCCTCAACAGTGAAACCTTTTATTTCTGTTGCCGCGTTAAGTGAAAAAGTCATCACTCCTACAACTACGATTTTCGATCCTGGATGGTGGCAGCTCCCGGGTTCAGAAAAGCGCTATCGCGATTGGAAACGTTGGGGCCACGGAAAATTGAACGTCGTAAAATCAATCGTAGAATCTGCAGATACATTCTTCTATCAAGTAGCCTACGATATGGGTATTGATAGGCTATCAGCTTGGATGTCAAGATTTGGCTTTGGTGACTATACTGGCATTGATCTCGCAGAAGAACGTTCCGGTATCATGCCAACGCGCGAATGGAAACAGAAACGTTATAAAAAACCTTGGTATCAAGGAGACACAATCCCTGTTGGTATAGGTCAAGGTTACTGGACAGCCACACCAATTCAAATGTCAAAAGCATTGATGACTTTAATTAATGATGGGCAGGTAAAAACACCACATTTGCTATATGGAACTAAACTTGGTAATGCAATGGTGCCTTATGAAGATAAAGAAACCACTCAAATTGGCGATATTCACTCAGGGTACTGGGAATTAGCAAAACAAGGAATGTATGGTGTAGCCAACGCACCAAACGGAACAGGGCGACGTAGTTTTCTAGGGACTCCTTATAAAGCAGCCGCAAAATCAGGTACTGCTCAGGTATTCAGCTACGAAACCTATAATGCAAGTAAACTGGCTGAACATTTACGTGACCATAAATTAATGATTGCCTATGCGCCTTATGATAAACCAACTATTGCTGTTGCGATTATTTTAGAAAATGGAGGCGCAGGTCCAGCTGTCGGCGATTTAGTCAGGCAAATACTTGATCACGTTCTATTAGGTGACAATAAAACGCAAATAAACAGTACGGCAGCAAGCCCTGAGGAAGATCGTTAACATTATGACAGACGATAAGAAAAAATTACCACTCTCAACACGTCTGCACATTGATGTGCCTATGCTACTGATCATTATTGCTTTACTTGCATATAGTGCCTTGATCATGTGGAGTGCTAGTGGGCAAGATGTCGAAATGATGGAAAGAAAAATGGGGCAAATTGCTACAGGCTTTATTGCTATGCTAGTGATGGCTCAAATTCCACCACGTCTTTATGAAAACTTAGCGCCTCATTTATACATTTTTTGTGTCATTTTACTGATCTTTGTTGATGCTTTCGGGCAAATAAGCAAAGGTGCACAGCGCTGGCTTGATCTCGGTATTATTCGTTTCCAGCCTTCTGAAATTGCTAAAATTGCTGTACCACTAATGGTGGCTAGGTTTATGAACCGTGATGTCTGTCCACCCTCGCTAAAAAATACCATGATTGCGTTACTTCTTATTTTTCTACCGACATTACTTGTCGCTGCACAACCCGATCTTGGTACGTCAATATTAGTTGCAGCATCAGGTCTATTTGTTCTCTTCTTAGCAGGAATGAGTTGGCGATTAATCACTCTTGCTGCGGTCGCACTTGCAGCCTTTATCCCACTACTGTGGTTTTTCTTAATGCATGGTTATCAACGAGCGCGCGTAATGATGCTCCTTGACCCCGAAAGTGATCCATTAGGTAAAGGGTATCACATCATCCAATCTAAAATTGCGATTGGTTCAGGTGGACTGATGGGCAAAGGTTGGCTACATGGTACTCAATCACAGTTAGAATTTTTACCAGAAAGACACACCGACTTTATTTTTGCAGTTTTGTCAGAAGAACTAGGTTTAATCGGTGTATTAGTTTTACTGGCTTTATATCTACTACTGATTATTAGAGGTCTTTATATTGCCGCCAATGCCCAAAACACCTTTGGTCGAGTGATGGTTGGTGGCTTAATGCTTATTCTTTTTGTGTATATATTCGTTAATATCGGCATGGTCAGTGGTATCTTGCCCGTTGTTGGTGTACCACTCCCTCTCGTCAGTTATGGCGGTTCAGCATTAATTGTTTTAATGGCCGGATTCGGTATTATCATGTCTATTCATACACACCGAAAATTTCTTTCGAAGAGTTTATAAAAGAGGTTTAGTATGCGTTTTCAATGGATTATGCTTGGCATTACTGCCGCGTTATTGAGTGGCTGTGTCACTGAAGAGAACATCAAGCAGCAACCGACTAATATACCCGCTGTACCTGCTCAAGATGTGCTTGGAGCTGAACCTCATTATGAGCCTTATCACCCAACAGCGAACAGTGACTATCAACGCAACGGGCAGCAATATCAAATTGTCCGTGACCCATCACAATTTTCACAGGTTGGCTATGCCTCTATTTATGGTACTGAATCTGCAGGAAATATGACCGCGATTGGTGAGCGCATTAACCCCGCTGAATTAACAGCCTCACACCCTACCTTACCTATTCCAAGCTATGTTCGAATTACTAACATGATGAATGGTAAAATGATGGTCGTCCGAGTGAATGACAGAGGCCCATTTACGCAAAATAAGAGTATCGCACTTTCACGTGCAGCAGCAGATAGACTTAATTTGATGCCAACTACACGTATCAAAATAGATGCAATTCAAGTTGCACCCGATGGTTCTTTATCGGGCCCAGGCACTATCGGTTCTAATTTTATTAAACAAAGCTATGCTCTACCAGGCCGCCCTCAATTAGGCTCAGGCCCAATGGGAACTCCTGTTATGGAAAACCTTCCTGTGCCGGAAAATACGTTGCCAGTAAAACAGCCTAGTGCACCGATGGAGCCTATCGTTCCAGAAAGTAGCTTGAAAACCCCTGAACCAGAAGTTACCGAAACGGCACCACCAGCCGCTGCTGTTCCTGAAAAAGGCTATTTAGTCCAAGTTGGCGCTATTGGTAATCAAAATAACGCGAAAGTGATGCTCGATAACCTTAAAGGTAAGTTTGGAGTGCCCGGTCGCTTACAACCATACAACAATATTTATCGAGTTCAGTTAGGGCCATTTAGTAACAGACAACAGGCAGTTGATTTACAAGGTCGTATTCAGTCTGAGTTAAATCAATCATCTATGGTAGTCGCTCCCTAAAGTAAGCGGTAAACTATTGTAATAATATTGGCGTAGAACGCGAGTGCAGCTTTTATCCACCTTTGCACTTTTGTTACACTGCGCCTTCTTGTTTTAACCGAATTCCGGATGTAACAATACAACCATGAAAAATTTTGTCCCATCACGCATTGTGCGTCATACCTTATTGGGTACAGCTCTACTTTTGACGATAACCAATATTGCACATGCAAATGAATCATTCCCAAATAGCCCTATTCCAGCAGTACCGGATATAGATGCTGAAGCATTTATTCTGATTGACTATAATTCAGGTAAAGTACTCGCTGAGAAAAATGCGGATCAGCGCCGTGACCCAGCAAGCTTGACGAAAATGATGACGAGCTATGTTATTGGCCAAGCTATCAAGTCAGGAAAAATCGGTCCTGAAGATATGGTGACCGTTAACGAAGATGCATGGGCTACAGGTAATCCAATTTTTAAAGGTTCATCCTTGATGTTCCTAAAACCGGGTGACCGTGTGAGCGTTTCTCAATTAACACGTGGTATTAATTTGCAATCAGGTAATGATGCTTGTGTTGCGATGGCTGATTATGTTGCTGGTGATCAAAGCAATTTCGTGCAATTGATGAATGGCTATGTAAGCAAACTCGGGTTACAGAATACACAGTTTAAAACCGTTCACGGTTTAGACGCTGATGGGCAGTATAGCTCAGCACGTGATATGGCTCTAATTGGCCAAGCTTTAGTCAGAGATGTTCCTGAAGAATACGCTATCTACAAAGAAAAAGAGTTTACGTTTAACAACATTCGTCAAACCAACCGCAATGGACTATTGTGGGATAAGAGCCTTGCAGTTGATGGTATCAAAACAGGTCATACTAATGCGGCAGGCTATAACTTAGTCGCGTCAGCAAAAGATGGTGACATGCGCCTAATTTCTGTTGTTATGGGCGGAAAAAGCATGAAAGGCCGTGATGCTGAAAGTAAAAAATTACTCACCTATGGCTTCCGTTTTTATGAAACAGTAAAACCACTACAAGCTGGTGTGGAGTTTGCCTCTGAACCCGTTTGGTTCGGTGATGAAAATAACGTTAAGCTTGGAGTAACAGAAGACTTGTTTCTGACAATTCCTCGCGGACGTCTTCAAGATCTCAAAGCCAGCTATGATATTTCCAACAAAGAACTTCAAGCACCACTGGCTAAAGGTCAGCAAGTCGGCACGATCAACTTCCAACTCGATGGAAAAACCATTGAACAGCGCCCATTGGTGGTATTGAAGGATGTCGAAGAAGGTGGCATTTTCAGTCGTTTAATTGACTATATCAAATTACTGTTCCATCGCTGGTTTAGTTAACCCTTGAATCAGATATACAACGTCCCCATATAGTGTATATCTAAAAGTTTATGGCATATAAAAGCCCATAAGTACTATTTATGCAATTAGGAGCGCCCATGAAAACGAAATTAAATGAACTGCTGGAGTTTCCATGTTCATTCACTTACAAGGTGATGGGAGTAGCGGAACCTGAGCTACTTGATGAGGTTGTTGAAGTCGTTCAGCGTCATGCACCGGGCGACTATTCTCCAGATGTGAAACCAAGTAGCAAAGGGAATTATCACTCCGTCTCAATTACCATTAATGCTACTCATATTGAGCAAGTTGAAACCTTATATGAAGAGTTGGGTGCATTAGAGCGCGTTAAGATGGTTCTTTAGTCATTATAAAAAATAGAATCATCAGACCATTTGGTTCTATTTTGATAACTCCCTAGCCCATAATGAGCTGCACCCTAATCATTGAATGACAACTGACTAAGGTGCAGTTTTTATATTTAACATAAAATCAAATTTATTATGATTCAATATAATTATTCATTCCACATTTCTGATTATTTTTGAAATCCAGAGATTTGAAGGATTACGAGTATAAATAATCATTTATCTATATAATTTTAAGATCAACCGAACTAACTACAGCAAGGTGAAAAAATAAAGGTAATAAAATTAAAGAATAGAAAATAACGTTATTAATAGTTATATGTCTTATTAAATTGAATACCATTAATGAGTAAATTTCAGATAATTCATAATAAGAGAATATTTTCCAATGCTACTCATTTGTTTTTTTCACAAATATATATCTTTATTCACTCACTATTTAAAATAATTATTAGTATATATAAATTTCAATATCAAGATCATCCTCACAACAAACCGAAATGAATACTGTTCAAATAAATAGACAATAAAATTCATAATCAACAGTTAATTAAACTTAAAAACGAATTTTAATCAATAAATAATATAGTGAAAAGCTCAAAAAAAATGTGTTTCCAAGCTTATTGAAGGGTCTTCACGTTACGTTACGCGACGCGGCGACTATATGAATAAAACTAAAAAAATATTGGCAAGCAAAAAGATGAAATTGTTAAAACTAAAATTGACAATTGATACACAAAATTAATGAGTCGCCTTACGCACATAGTTCATCTAAAAAGCCATCCTTAGAAAAACTTGGAAGCCAACTTAACGCTATAATCTATAGTTTTGATCAATCAAATACAAATATTCACAAAGAACAAAAGACAATCGCTAATGATCACTAAAAGTCAGATCTACCGAAGCAAGCAGAAAAGAAAGCAAGAGATAATGTATATTGCGAAAACTATGAGAAATATATCCCCCCTGACCGTGGAATAAGAGCAGGATTCAACTAAAAAATAATCTTTTTGTGTTATTTTGATTAAAAAAGCGATTGAAAAATGATCCTATTTCCAGTCGCTTAACTTAAGTAATCACTATCTTTAGTTTAAACAATTTATCTATTATTTGAACTACTCATCATTTAGCTTACTATCGCGCAAAACTAGCGATATCCCCCTTCCAGCGTTATACTAACCGCACATTTTTCATGTGGATGTTAAAACATTGTCAGCAAGAACCATTATTATACGTCAACTCGGGCTTACGCCTTATCAAGCAACTTCTGATGCAATGCACCAGTTCACTGAAAATCGAGTTCAATATACTCCTGATGAGTTATGGCTAGTTGAACACCCTCCCGTATTTACTCAAGGGCAAGCCGGCAAGGCAGAGCATATTCTCGCAGCCGGTGACATTCCTGTTATCCAAAGTGATAGAGGTGGTCAGGTAACCTATCACGGCCCAGGACAGCAAGTGATGTATGTAATGCTAGACCTAAAACGCAATAAAATAGGTGTTCGCGATTTAGTCACTGCGCTTGAAAGTACGGTGGTTAGCACACTCGCATATTATCAAATTGAAGCTTATCCTCGCCCTGATGCGCCGGGTGTTTATGTCAATGGTGATAAAATTTGTTCTTTAGGATTACGAATCCGAAAAGGCTGTTCGTTTCATGGGCTTGCACTGAATATCAATATGGATTTAGAACCTTTTAATCGGATCAATCCTTGTGGCTATGCGCAGTTAAAAATGACACAGATGAGTGAATTCACTCCCCAATTGACATTGCAAGATGTTCAACCCGTGCTAATTAAACAGTTCTGTGACACACTGGGATTTCATATTGTTTAATAATGATGCTATAATTTTTTAACATTTTTAAAAGAAATTTTAATGGATAAGTTACGGCTCCCACACTTCATATTCACAGTAATCGACTTATCCATCGACTCAAAAGATAATTGGAACCGGCATAATTATGAGTAAACCAATTCAGATAGAACGCGGAATTAAGTACCGTGACGCCGATAAAATGGCGCTGATCCCTGTCAAGAATGTCGTCACTGAACGTGAAGAAATTCTCCGCAAACCCGACTGGATGAAAATTAGATTACCCGCTGATTCTACTCGAATTCAAGGGATCAAAGCGGCGATGCGCAAAAACGGTCTTCATTCTGTTTGTGAAGAAGCATCTTGTCCTAACTTATCTGAATGTTTCAACCATGGTACCGCGACCTTTATGATCCTTGGCGCGATCTGTACACGTCGCTGCCCTTTCTGTGATGTTGCCCATGGCCGCCCAAATGCACCTGATGCTAATGAGCCACTCAAGCTCGCTCAAACCATTAAAGATATGGCGCTACGCTATGTCGTGATCACTTCAGTTGATCGTGATGATTTACGTGATGGCGGCGCTCAGCATTTTGCTGATTGTATTAGTGCTATTCGTGAAAAAAGCCCTAGTATTAAAATTGAAACTCTTGTTCCTGATTTTAGGGGCAGAATGGATCGTGCATTAGATATTTTGACTGCGACGCCTCCAGATGTATTCAACCATAACCTTGAAAATGTGCCACGCGTTTACCGTCAAGTTCGCCCCGGTGCAAACTATGAGTGGTCATTGAAATTACTTGAAAGGTTTAAAGAAGCTCATCCTGATATCCCAACAAAATCTGGATTGATGGTCGGATTGGGTGAAACTAACGCAGAGATTGTTGACGTTATGCGTGATTTACGCCGCCATGGTGTGACTATGCTAACTCTTGGGCAGTACCTACAACCAAGCCGTCATCACCTGCCAGTTAAACGCTATGTCAGCCCTGCAGAATTTGATGAGATGAAAGAAGAAGCACTCGCGATGGGCTTTACTCATGCCGCTTGTGGACCTTTTGTTCGTTCTTCTTATCACGCAGATCTTCAAGCAAAAGGCGAAGAAGTTAAATAATTTGCTCAAGTAACGTATTCTGAAGCCTCGTTTGACGGGGCTTTTTTAGTCGCTGTTTATATATCTTCTCTTTGGCTCATCTCCTATGAGACAAATCTAGCTCACCTAAACCACCCTAAAAGCTTTCTTCCGCCATTAGCTGCCTACTTACTTCCTATAAAATAAAACTCGCTCCAGTTTATTGGAGCGAGTTTAGAAGCTGTTCGTTTCTACTTGTATAAATTACAGAGAGACAACGTTCACAGCTGATGGGCCTTTAGCGCCATCAGTAATTTCGAATTCTACTCTCTGGCCTTCAGCTAAGGTTTTGAAACCATCGCTTGTAATAGCTGAAAAGTGAACGAATACATCTTTGCTGCCATCTTCTGGAGTGATAAAACCGAAACCTTTAGATTCGTTGAACCACTTAACGCTACCTTTAACTTTAGACATCAATATTACCTTTAAAATATAAAATAGACACACCATCAGTGTCATGCTCAGTACATCAGATATATAAGTGACTTGTCTATAACCTAGATCACAAAATTTAAAAAAAATACAAAAAATCATTACTTATTTGGATAATTTTTTACCAGTCATAAATTATTCGTTTAAAAAGCTATCAATCCGAATTATAACACCAGTATTAATTAACTATTTGGAATTTTATTTCTCATGTGCCAATAGCCAATCTTTGATATCTAATCCACCTGTATAGCCGACGAGCTTACCATCATGACCTAAGACTCGATGACAAGGTACAATTAAAGAAATTGGATTACGTGAGTTTGCCATCCCAACCGCTCGGCAATAATTCACAGATCCCAGTTTAAGCGCAAGATCTTTATAGCTCCAACGTTCGCCAAAAGGAATGCTACGTAAATGTGACCACACCTTCTTTTGAAATTCCGTGCCTTGTGGATTTAACTTAACTGTAAACGTTTTTCGTCTAAGATTAAAATACTCTTCCAATTCTTTAACACACTGCTCCGTGTGTTCATTTTTATGCTCTGATTGACTACGCTGTTCAACAAAGTAGATACTGGTTACCCCGTCATCATCAGCTGAAATCTGTACCCACGGTTTAGGAAATTTTTCCGGTGCCGCCAAATATTGATGATACATAATATCCCCTTAAGTAGAGTCCAATTATCTGATCGTATATACAGTTATAGACCGTATTATTTCCACTTGGCAATAATAATTTTTCTTAGACCACTAATAGAACCCTTATTTTCCTCAAAAATTTAATTCTTCAACATAAATAACAACCTAGCCAATAATTAGAATGGTTATCATTCAATATTTAAATTCCACTATATATTGTATGGTTGAAAAGTATAAGATCTACATATAGTATTTGAATGTAATTTATCACACTACTGATAGTCTTCAGAATATTCAAAGGTATCCAATATGTCCGTTATCACAATTTACAGTAAACCAGACTGCGTTCAATGTAATGCCACCTACCAAGCCTTAGAGCGCAAAAGTATTCCATACCAAGTAATCGACTTAACACAAGATCATGCAGCACTACAATTTGTTCGTGAATTAGGTTATCAGCAAGTTCCAGTTGTTGTTGCAGATCAAGAGCATTGGTCGGGTTTTCGCCCAGATATGATAAGTCGCCTTTCAGCTTAGGAGAGGGTTATGCAAACGGAATCACTGATCTATTTTTCAAGCCGTTCTGGTAATTGCCACCGCTTCGTCGAAAAAGTAGGGCTTCCTGCGACACGCTTAGCAATCGGTGATGAGCAAAGCAATCTCATTGCGACAACACCTTTCGTTCTATTACTCCCTACCTATGGTGGCGGTGGAACGCTTGGTGCGGTACCAAAGGAAGTGATCCGTTTTCTTAATATCGAATCAAATCGGTTACTTATTCGTGGTGTTATCGCTGCAGGTAATACCAACTTCGGTGAAGCCTATGCAATTGCAGGCGATATTATTGCCCATAAATGCCAAGTTCCCTATTTGTATCGTTTTGAACTATTGGGTACAGAACGAGATGTCCAATGTGTCCGTGATGGGCTAGATACGTTCTGGCAAAAAAAACATAATTAGAGTTATTTCAATGGAAAACATGAAAAATAAAATCACTGTTGATTATCATGCACTTAATGCCATGTTGAATTTATATAACAGTGAAGGCGGTATTCAGTTTGAAAAAGACAAAGAAGCAGCTCATCACTATTTTCGACAGCATGTTAACCAAAACACTGTATTCTTCCATGATCTGAAAGAAAAACTAGATTTTTTAGTCAATGAAAACTACTACGAACCTCAGGTTCTCGAACTATATGATTTTGCCTTTATTAAAAAACTGTTTAAGCAAGCCTATGCCCATAAGTTTCGCTTTCAAACTTTTTTAGGCGCATTCAAGTATTACACCAGCTATACACTCAAAACCTTTGATGGCAAACGGTACCTTGAACGTTATGAAGATCGTGTGTGTATGGTCGCACTCACGCTTTCACAGGGTGATCAATCCCTCGCCTACCGCTTGGTTGATGAAATTATTAGCGGGCGTTTTCAACCTGCAACGCCGACTTTCCTCAATTGTGGAAAAAAACAGCGTGGGGAACTAGTTTCTTGTTTCTTACTTCGAATTGAAGACAATATGGAGTCCATTGGTCGCTCCGTTAATTCAGCATTACAATTATCAAAACGAGGCGGTGGTGTTGCATTTTTAATGACTAACTTGCGAGAACAAGGTGCGCCAATCAAGTTTATTGAGAATCAATCTTCAGGTGTAGTTCCCGTCATGAAAATGTTAGAAGATGCGTTTTCTTATGCTAATCAGCTTGGTGCTAGACAAGGTGCGGGGGCTGTTTATTTACATGCCCATCATCCTGATATTATGCGTTTTCTCGATACAAAACGTGAAAATGCGGATGAAAAAATTCGTATCAAAACCTTATCACTTGGTGTCGTGATCCCCGATATCACTTTCCAGCTAGCCAAAGATAATCAGGACATGTACCTATTCTCACCCTATGATATTGAACGTGAGTATGGCGTTCCTATGTCAGAAATTAGTGTCACTGAAAAATATCATGAGATGGTTAACAACAAGGCCATTAAAAAATACAAAATCAATGCCCGTGAATTTTTCCAAACCTTAGCCGAAATTCAATTTGAGTCGGGCTATCCTTATATTTTATTCGAAGATACGGCTAACCGCGCTAACCCAATCGCTGGGCGTATTAATATGAGCAACTTATGCTCAGAAATTTTGCAAGTTAATAGTCCGAGTCTTTATGAAGATGATTTAAATTATCGCGAAGTGGGTAAAGATATCAGCTGTAACTTAGGCTCAATGAATATTGCAAAAACGATGGATTCGCCTAATTTTGCTCAATCGATTGAAATCGCAGTGAGAACTTTAACCGCCGTTTCAGATATGAGCCATATTCATTCGGTACCATCGATTGAACAAGGGAATCATCAATCCCATGCTATTGGCTTAGGACAAATGAATCTTCATGGCTATCTTGCAAGAGAGCATATTCATTATGGTTCAGAAGAAGCATTAGATTTTACCAATATCTATTTTTATACTGTCGCTTTCCATGCACTAAAAACGTCTAACCAAATCGCTATTGAACGTAAAGCCACGTTTAAGGATTTTGAGAATTCAGATTATGCCAATGGTAGCTATTTTGATAAATATATAGACCAAACTTGGCTACCAAAGACACAAAGCGTTCAGGAATTATTCCGACGTTCGGGTATCGAAATTCCAACACAGGCAGATTGGCAATCACTAAAACACTCAGTGATGGAGCACGGTATTTATAATCAAAACCTCCAAGCAATTCCACCAACAGGGTCGATATCTTATATCAATAATTCTACATCCAGCATTCATCCAATTGTTGCTCGAATTGAGATCCGAAAAGAAGGCAAAATTGGTCGTGTTTACTATCCTGCGCCATTTATGAACAATGATAATTTGGAATATTACCAAGATGCTTACCAGATTGGGCCAGAGAAAATTATCGACACGTATGCAGCAGCCACACAGCATGTCGACCAAGGCTTGTCATTAACACTATTTTTCAAAGACGAAGCGACGACACGTGATATCAACCGAGCTCAAATTTATGCGTGGCGTAAAGGCATAAAGACATTATATTACATACGATTACGCCAAACTGCCCTTGAGGGTACCGAAGTTGAAGGCTGTGTTTCATGTACGCTTTAAAAGGAAAATCTGTATGGCCATCCACACTTCACCACAGACAGTTAAAGCGATTAACTGGAACCGTATCGAAGATGATAAAGATCTTGAGGTTTGGAATCGTTTGACCTCAAATTTTTGGTTACCCGAAAAAATTCCTTTATCGAATGATACCCCTTCATGGAATACGCTAACAGCGGCTGAGCAGCAATTAACCATCCGTGTCTTCACGGGGCTTACCCTGCTTGATACCATTCAAAACACGATTGGTGCACCTTGCTTGATGCCTGACGCACTCACTCCTCATGAAGAAGCCGTACTATCGAACATTAGTTTTATGGAAGCTGTGCATGCACGCTCTTATAGCTCTATATTTTCAACACTTTGCTCTACCACAGATGTAGATGATGCCTATCGTTGGAGTGAAGAGAACAAGGCATTACAAAATAAAGCCAATATTATTTTGGCTTATTACTGTGACTCTCACCCACTTAAAAAGAAAGTTGCGAGTGTATTTTTAGAATCATTTCTTTTTTACTCTGGATTTTACTTGCCTATGTATTGGTCTAGTCGTGGTAAGTTAACGAATACTGCAGATTTGATCCGATTAATTATTCGTGATGAAGCAATACATGGATATTATATTGGTTATAAGTTCCAAAAATCATTATTGAAATATGATGAAAAAATACAAAGTGAAATTAAAGATTTCACCTTCTCACTACTTTTCGATTTATATGAAAATGAAGTCAAATATACACAAGAATTATATGACTCAGTTGGCTGGAGTGAAGATGTTAAAAAGTTTCTTCATTATAATGCAAATAAAGCCTTAATGAACTTAGGTTATGAAGCATTATTTCCTGATGTTGTGACAGATGTTAGCCCTGCTATATTATCGGCATTATCACCAGATGCTAATGAAAATCATGACTTCTTTTCTGGCTCAGGTTCTTCATATGTAATAGGTAAAGCAGTCAGTACCGAGGATGACGATTGGAACTTTTAATTAATCAATTTAGCTAAAGAATCGTTGTAAATCGCGAGAAAAAACTTATCCCACTGAATAATATTCAATTTATTTTGTGGGATTTTTTATTGCTTATTTTTCCCACAATTTAAACTCGATATTTACATGTTTTATCGTTAAACAATTCAATTTTAATAGCCTAATCAGGCAAATTATTGACAAAGTTCATTGTTAAAAACAAAAAAAAGTGAAGAGAAACTTATCAATTTGCGTTTATTTTAAAATTATTTTTGTATATATATTGAAATTCACCTAACGTCCATAATAAGTAATCTTCTACTATTATTTATTACGCTTAATTAAACCTTATATTGATAATAAGTTAAGTAACAACATAAAGTTAACACCGAATAACAACTTCAACTAATTATTATTCTGAAACCCATGAAAATCGCTATCTTCTCAATAATAATAAGATGATTAAGGAATTTTTTTGATTAATTGTCCTTAATCGAGGGTTGCCAGTACCATTTATTATGCTAGGTTATAGTACTTGCGCATTTTGCTAATAATTTAAATGGAGCTATTAAATTTAAATCATAATCATTAAATTCGTCTAAAACATAATAGGAATATCTACCCTGAACGTTTTCAACAAATAGTTAAAAGCTAGCATTCGAATTCCTAGCGATAATATGTAACGTATTGACATAATTCGATAACTGCTGCGACCAATTTTATTAATTGAAAGATGGGTAATTACTGTATGGCAATAAAATTAGAAGTTAAAAATTTATATAAAATATTTGGAGAACATCCTGATCAAGCTTTTAAACTTTTAGAATCAGGAATGAATAAAGATGACATTTTTGAAAAAACGGGCCTAACCGTTGGGGTTCAAGATGCCAATTTAGCCATTGAAGAAGGCGAAATCTTTGTTGTTATGGGACTTTCGGGTTCAGGAAAATCAACCTTGGTGCGCCTTCTCAATCGGCTAATTGATCCCACGAGCGGTCAGGTTCTTATTGATGGGAAAGATATCTCTAATATCTCTGATAAAGCATTACGACAAATCAGAAGAACAAAAATTAGTATGGTGTTTCAATCCTTTGCTCTGATGCCACATATGAATGTCATCGATAATACCGCTTTTGGTATGGAATTATCGGGAATGTCTAAAGAAGAGCGCTATCAAAAGGCTATGGATGCTCTACGCCAAGTCAACCTCGATAAATGGGCTAAATCCTACCCAGATGAATTATCCGGCGGAATGCGACAACGTATCGGTCTTGCTCGAGCACTCGCGAATGATCCCGATATTTTGTTAATGGATGAAGCCTTCTCTGCCCTCGATCCGCTTATCCGTACCGAAATGCAAGATGAGCTATTATCACTACAAGGTGATAAACAACGCACGATTATCTTCATTTCTCATGACCTTGATGAAGCTATGCGCATTGGCGATCGAATTGCCATTATGCAAGGTGGGATCGTGGTACAAACAGGCACACCGGATGAAATTCTTAATAACCCCGCTAATGATTATGTTAAGACCTTCTTTCGTGGCGTTGATATTAGCCAAGTCTTTAGTGCAAAAGATATTGCACGCAGAAGACCCGATGCATTACTCCATATTGCCCCAGGCTTTGGGCCTCGTTCGGCACTTAAGGTTCTTAATGATGAAGACCGTAATTATGGTTATTTGATTTCTCGAGGCCATACTTTTGCGGGAGTGGTTTCTGTTGAATCACTTGAAAAAGCATTACACGACAAACAAGGTATTGAAGCTGCCGTTATTTCCAATTTGGAGCCAATCCAAGGTGAAACTCCCCTCAATGAAGTGATTTCGACGATTGCACAAGCTCCCTGTGCCGTTCCTGTTATTAATGAAAACAGCCGCTATCTTGGCGTGATATCAAAAGGAATGCTCTTGCAAGCACTGGATAAGGAGACACCAAATGAGCAATAACGCTACCGAACATAAAACAAATACTCAAGATCCGTGGGCGGATACTACAGTCACAGAGACCCCTCAACAAAACAGTACGGCTGGCACATCAGCAGAGGATGATCCTTGGGACATGAGTTCTGAAAGCAGTAATCAAAGCGAAAGTGATCCGTGGGGAAGTACTCCTAATACAGAAAGCACAGCCGATACCAGTAGTAGTGATTGGTTAGATGCAGCACCAACAGACAGCATTGTGCCTGAGCACTTTAATATTATGGATCCCTTCCAGCATACACTTATCCCCCTCGATTCTTGGGTTGCCCATGCAATTGACTGGATCGTGTTACATTTTCGCCCTATTTTTCAAGGGATCCGAGTCCCGATTGACTTTATCCTCAGTGGATTTGAGCAATTTTTAACGTCAATGCCATCACTCGTTGCGATTGTTTTATTTGCTTTGATTGCATGGCAACTTGCAGGCCGAGTTATGGGTATTGCAACATTTGTCTCTATGATTGCAATTGGTGCAATCGGTGCTTGGTCTGAGGCAATGGTAACACTTTCATTAGTGCTCACTTCCTTACTCTTTTGTCTTATTATCGGGCTACCACTTGGTATATGGCTTGCGCGTAGTGACAAAGCTGCCAGTATTATTAGACCATTACTTGATGCGATGCAGACCACACCTGCTTTCGTTTATTTAGTACCAATCGTTATGCTATTTGGTATCGGTAACGTACCAGGGGTTGTGGTAACGATTATTTTTGCCTTACCTCCGATTATTCGCTTGACCATTTTAGGGATCAAACAAGTTCCTGAAGATTTAATCGAGGCCGCTGAATCATTTGGGGCCAGTCCTCGTCAATTATTGTTTAAAGTACAATTGCCTTTAGCAATGCCAACTATCATGGCTGGGGTTAACCAAACCTTAATGCTCGCACTTTCCATGGTTGTTATTGCATCGATGATTGCCGTTGGTGGTTTAGGCCAAATGGTATTACGAGGGATCGGTCGCCTTGATATGGGACTCGCATCCGTTGGTGGTGTTGGCATAGTCATACTTGCGATTGTACTTGACCGTTTAACTCAATCATTGGGCAAAAATAGCCGTGGTAAAACGCCAGGTCGCTGGTACCACCAAGGTCCTATTGGGCTTATCACACGCCCATTTAGTAAAAAAACAGACTAATCCCCCTAAATAGTTCAAGTTTCTTCTAGGCGGCAAATAAAGCTATCACGGGGAGCATACATAAGTAGGTGACTCGGGTAGCTGAGTGTAGCCAACAACGAGACAATTCGAAGTATGGCGGGACAGATACCCTAAATAATTCGAATTGTATCTAGGCGACAAATAAAGCTATCACGGAGAGCATACATAAGTAGGTGACTCGGGTAGCTGAGTGTAGCCAACAACGAGACAATTCAAAGTATGGCGGGACAGATACCCTAAATAATTCGAATTGTATCTAGGCGGCAAATAAAGCTATCACGGAGAGCATACATAAGTAGGTGACTCGGGTAGCTAAGTGTAGCCAACAACGAGACAATTCGAAGTATGACGGGAAAACGACAAACAGAGGTATCAACAATGAAAAAGCCTATAATCTTGGCAACAGCACTTACCACCCTTCTTGCCGTTCCATTAGCTAATGCTGAAGATCTCCCTGGAAAAGGAATAAAAATTAGCCCAGTTCAAAGCACTATCAGTGAGGAAACTTTCCAAACGCTGTTAGTTGCTAAAGCACTAGAAAAACTCGGCTACGAAGTAGCGCCAATTCAAGAAGTTGACTATAACGTCGCTTATGCGTCTATTGCGAATGGCGATGCAACTTACTTAGCCACTAGCTGGGTACCGTTGCATAATGCGCAATATGATGCTGCTGGTGGTGATAAAGCGTTTTATCGTCAAGGTGAATATGTTGTCAATGCAGCACAAGGTTACTTGATCGATAAAAAAACAGCTGAAAAATATAATATTACCAATATTGAGCAGTTAAAAGATCCGAAAATTGCCAAGTTATTCGATGCTAATGGTAACGGTAAAGCTGACTTAACGGGCTGTAATCCAGGTTGGGGCTGTGAAGCGGCTATCAATAACCATTTAAAAGCTTATGAATTAGAAAAAACTGTAGATCATAATCAAGGTAACTATGCCGCAATGATGGCAGATACCATGACGCGATACAAAGAAGGTAAGCCAATTCTCTATTACACATGGACACCTTATTGGATTAGTGACGTATTAAAGCCGGGCCGTGATGTTGTGTGGTTAGAAGTACCATTCTCCTCAATGCCAAATGGTGAAAAAACTGATACTAAATTACCTAATGGTAAAAACTACGGTTTCCCACCAAATACCATGCACATTGTCGCCAATAAAAAATGGGCTGCTGATAACCCAGCAGCGGCAAAATTATTTGAAATTATGAAATTACCTATTTCAGATATCAATGCACAAAATTTGAGAATGCATAATGGTGAAGCTTCACAAGCGGATATTCGTCGCCATACCGATGCATGGATTAAAGCTCACCAAACCACATTTGATGGCTGGGTAGAACAAGCTCGCAAAGCTGCTAATAAATAACGTAGAACAATGAGTTATTAACTATTGCCACCTTGAAATAAGGTGGCTTTTTTTGCCAATAAATCAATTAATCTGAAACTGATTTAAGCCAATATCTTAGAAATAAATTTAGATGAAGCTATCCAAGCCTTAATAAGGTAAACCTGTCATGCTTCGAGTTAGATCGTGAATTATTGCGCCATGACGAAAATAATAAGATAGAAATTTTATAAACAAACAAGTCTCGTGACATGTCACGTTTTATAGTAATAGATATTTTTTTCACTTGAAAACCTCACTAAGTAAATAATTATTTTCAATATTATCAATTTGTTATACTGTTATTGCTATTCTTATCTCACCTAAAAACATGATTCAATAATTATACGAATAAGCAATCTCATGAGTTATTTATCTAAGCCTAATAGCGAATTTGTTAGAAATTAATCGCTCCAAATCAAAAAATCTGGGTACTAAATATGTTCCAAGCGCCTTTCTTATTCCTCATCTAAATTCATCTTTAACAATTACCTATAAGCAATAAATTGACCTTTAAAGGTCAATAGCCCTAGAGCCATATTGGCAACATATACTATGCAATTGGAAATATGGGGAGTATATAGTAGTCACTATACTTATTATTGGCACATGACTAATGAACAAAGCTCCACAAACAGAACTCACGACGGGTTTAGTTATATTGATGGCTATCGCAACAGGGCTGATTGTTGCAAGCAATTATTACGCACAGCCACTTCTTGAGACTATCGCGTCACAATTTAATTTAACGACTAATATGGCAGGTTTTATTGTTACTGCCGCTCAATTAGGTTATGCAGCAGGACTTCTGTTCTTAGTTCCGCTTGGTGATTTATTTGAGCGTAAGCGACTAATTTTAATCATGACATCATTATCAGCGCTTGGTTTACTTATCACTGCGCTCTCTAGCAATGTCTGGCAAATTCTCTTAGGAACTGCACTGACAGGACTATTTTCAGTCGTTGCTCAAGTACTTATCCCAATGGCAGCATCACTTGCTAAACCGAACCAACGTGGTAAATCTGTCGGCATTATCATGAGTGGCTTACTACTTGGGATCTTGCTGGCAAGAACAGTGTCGGGTGCTGTCGCAATGGTTGGTGGATGGCGTGCAATCTATTGGGTCGCTTTTGGGTTGTTGATCCTACTTCTCATCGTACTGACACGTAAGCTACCGCGGTATCATCAAAAAGCTGACCTTAACTATTTTCAACTACTGTTTTCAATTGGTCGCTTATTTTGTACAACTCCTGTATTGGCTGTTCGTGCATTACTTGGTGCCCTATCTTTCGCTAATTTTGCCTTACTTTGGACTGCCATGGCATTTTTACTCGCTAGTCCACCCTTTAATTACTCAGAAGGGACAATTGGCCTTTTTGGTTTAGTGGGTGCCGCTGGCGCACTCATGGCTTCACAAGCCGGGCAGTTAGTTGATCAAGGTAAGGGCAAGAGAGTTACAACACTAGGATTGATTTTGCTGCTTATTTCATGGATACCGATTGGCTTTGCAAAAGATTCACTTATTGCATTTATTATTGGCGTATTAATTCTCGATATTGCTGTTCAAGCCATCCACGTCACTAATCAAAGTACTTTATATCGCATCCTTCCTGAAGCTCGCAATCGTCTCACCGCAGGCTATATGACAAGCTATTTTATTGGCGGTGCTTTGGGATCTTTATTATCAGGTTATGCTTATGAAAAAGCGGGTTGGGAAGGTGTCGCTATCTTAGGAGGCATTTTGTGTATTATTAGCCTTATTGTCTGGATGATAGGCATTCGATTTGATCCGTTAATATCCCCATCAGATGAATAAACAACCTCGTTAGTGGTAAAAGCAACAAGTCTCTATTCTTCGTATTTATCGCCAGAAACGCTACAGTGCGGTGCGAAATATGGCGGTGATAAAAAGCACAAGTTTTTACTAATGATTTTATCATGTAATAATTACTCTAGGAAAAGTTGTCGAATGGCATAGTTAAACAAAAAATATACCTTAAGCTAAAATTATAATATAATTTATCTCAGTAATTATTACTAATATGCATGATGAGTAATGATTTAATTAAAGTGTAGTTATACTTAATTTGTAGATAAAAAAATTATAAATATTATTATGTCATGGCTGCAATACTGGTTAATCGCTGTAATTACATGATTTTATTTTATTTACCTTGTTATTATCAGTATTGAAAACAAAACAATATCATGATTTTACACACGTAGAATAATTAAAAAGGCAGAAAAATATAATTACGCTATACTGGATCGAGTAAATTACATTCATAAAATTTATGAATTATATGTCGTTATCAAAATAAATTTGTTAGCATCAATTAACTACAATTGCTAATTTTAGCTTTTGATATACCATTTAGATGGTTGATGACAGTTGTAATCTTACCAACTGAAACTAAACTAATAAGGTATCCAAATAATGGAAAGTTCATTTACCCCGACAGAAGAGCTGCTAAATGCTCGTGTCGCACAACAAGATTCGAATAATAACCCTATACCCTATCAAGAGATCCTTCTAACACGTCTCTGTATGCACGTTCATGGCAAGTTGCTTGAATCTCGTAACAATATGCTAAAATCACAAGGCATCAATGAAACTCTTTTCATGGCGCTAATGATCTTAGACACAAAAGATTCTCGAAGTATCCAACCATCTGAATTAAGCGCAGCGCTGGGTTCCTCTCGAACAAATGCAACACGTATTGCCGATGAACTTGAAAAAAATGGTTGGATTGAGCGTAAAGAAAGCCACAATGATCGCCGTTGTTTACATCTTCATATCACAGAAAAAGGCTCTGAGTTTTTAAGTGGATTATTGCCACCTCAACATGCAGCCTTAATAGATATTTGGTCAGTATTTGATGCCGATGAGCAACAACAATTGAATAAATTAATGCGTAAATTACTAATAAAGTTAGACACTATTAAGGATAGTAGCAAATAGTTATTATCCACTATAACGTTGTGGGTAATGCATTTGAGGCATCTATAAGCTAAAAGGCGAAAAAAGACTTTTCTGTCCGTACGATTTCGTTATCCTCTCTACCAGTGCTTACGATACTCCATCGAGCAAAATATTAATTATCGTCTCTGTTTCCAGTAGTTATTATTAACTGCTGGAAACATTCGTGATCAAAACGCAAATAAGCGGAGAAATACCAGAATGAGTTCCCACGAGGAAATGCAATCTACACCTAAACCACAACCTGATAAAAAAAGACAACGTAGAAATGTACTGATGTTTCTCACTTTCCTTTTTATTGCTATTGGCATTGGCTGGGCAATTTACTGGTTTCTCGTCCTCCGTCACTATGAGTCTACTGATAATGCCTATGTAGCAGGTAATCAGGTTCAAATACAATCTCAAATTTCCGGTAGTGTCATGACAGTCAATGTCGATAACACCGATTTTGTGAAAAGTGGCACCGTTCTGGTTGAATTAGATCCTAAAGACGCTCTATTGTCCTTAGACAAAGCGAAAACAACGTTGGCGAATAGCGTTCGCCAGTCCCACCAGCAGATTGTTAATAGTCGTCAATATCAAGCCAATATTGATATGAAACGCTCGGAGCTGGTCAGCTTACAAAATGACTTAAAACGCCGCGAAGTTCTTGGAAATAGCAATCTTATTGGTAAAGAAGAGCTTCAACATGCAAGAGAAGCTGTTGTTAGCGCAAAAGCTTCTCTAGCTGTTGCCATAGAACAATTAAATGCAAATAATGCCATCATTCTCGATACCCCCCTCGATAAACAACCGGCCGTTGAAGAAGCTGCGACAGAGGTCAGAAATACATGGTTAGCCTTGCAAAGAACAAAAATTGTTAGTCCTGTTGATGGCTACGTCTCACGTCGTAGTGTGCAAGTAGGCTCTCAAATCACTACAGCAACGCCTCTAATGGCAATTGTTCCTTCTGAAGGAATGTGGGTAGATGCAAACTTCAAAGAAACTCAGCTAGTGGATATGCGCATTGGCCAGCCAACAAAAATAACAACAGATTTCTATGGTAAAGACCTTATTTTTGATGGCACTGTTGTTGGCTTCGATATGGGAACTGGTAGTGCTTTTTCTCTGTTACCTGCACAAAATGCGACAGGTAACTGGATTAAGGTTGTTCAGCGTTTACCCGTCCGCATTGCGCTCAATCCTAATCAGCTTGAAGAGCATCCATTACGTATTGGATTATCGACTGAAGTCGTCGTAGATACGCAGAATAAAGACAGTAAAGTACTCTCAAAAGGTTTGCGTGATGTCCCTGCTTATCACACATCTGCACTTGCGATTGATTTAGCGCCTGCCGACAAAATAGTTACTGATACCATTAATAATAACTCAGGCAACAAATAAACCGAGGCGTAATTGTGACAAATGCTCCATTAACAGGCTCTAAACTTGCATGGATGACGATCGCACTTTCGCTCGCGACATTTATGCAAGTTTTAGACTCGACAATCGCAAACGTTGCCATACCAACCATCTCTGGTAACTTGGGTGCATCTAACACCCAAGGTATATGGGTAATTACTTCATTTGGTGTTGCAAATGCAATATCCATCCCAGTCACAGGTTGGCTTGCTCGCAGAATCGGTGAAGTTAGACTATTTTTATGGTCTACTGGTTTATTTGCACTAACATCATGGTTATGCGGTATTTCAGGTAGTTTGGAAATGCTGATATTATTTCGAGTTCTACAAGGCTTGGTTGCAGGTCCACTGATCCCATTATCTCAAAGCTTATTACTGAATAACTATCCACCGCTCAAACGCAATATGGCTTTAGCACTTTGGTCAATGACTATCGTGGTTGCACCAATTTGTGGCCCGATACTTGGTGGATACATTAGTGATAATTACCATTGGGGATGGATATTCTTTATCAATGTGCCATTAAGTGTTGCCATTATTTTTGCCATTATGCGCACACTTAAAGGCAGAGAAACCAAGATATCGATTAATCCAATTGATACTGTCGGACTCGTACTGCTTGTCGTAGGTATAGGGGCATTGCAGATCATGCTTGATCAAGGTAAAGAGCTGGATTGGTTTAATTCGACAGAGATCATCGTCTTAACTGTGGTTGCTGTCGTGGCTATTGTTTTCTTGATTGTTTGGGAACTGACTGATGACCACCCTGTGGTTGATCTTTCACTATTTAAAGAACGCAATTTTACCATCGGCTGCCTTGCATTAAGCCTAGCCTATATGCTCTATTTCGGTACCATTGTTTTGATACCGCAATTACTACAAACAGTCTACGGCTACACAGCAACTTGGGCAGGACTTGCATCAGCCCCTGTTGGATTACTGCCATTATTGATCACGCCGATTATTGGCCGCTTTGGCAATCGGATTGATATGCGCTATCTGGTCACATTTAGCTTTATCGTCTATGCGGCCTGTTACTACTGGCGCGCTTATACTTTCGAGCCTGGTATGAGTTTCGCTGCTGCTGCTTGGCCTCAATTTGTTCAAGGATTAGCAATTGCCTGTTTCTTTATGCCTCTCACTACCATTACATTATCTGGCTTACCACCAGAGAGAATGGCATCTGCCTCGAGCCTATCGAACTTTACGCGGACATTAGCTGGAGCGATTGGTACATCGATAACCACCACAATGTGGACGCAAAGAGAAGCCATGCATCATGAGAACTTAACTGAGTTTGTGAATCCTTTTAATGTCAATTCACAACATATGTACAGTGAATTGGCTCGAGTAGGTATGAATGATATTCAAAGCACAGCTTACCTCGCGAAGAGTATTACCGATCAAGGATTAATTATCTCTGCTAATGAAATTTTCTGGCTATCTGGCGGCGTATTTATTCTATTAATTGTAATTATTTGGTTTGCAAAACCGCCATTTAGCGCAGGCTCGAAAAGTGGTGGCGGTGCTCATTAGTGTAATATTCAAGATCCGCATATGCCCCCAAACAAATAGAGATTCATATAAGTAATAAATTAAGTAATCCCGATGAGCAGAAAGAAACGCTGTGATTCGGGTCGCTGATCGAAGTAAATTCTCATGCGGCTAAAAGCTTAATGAGTATAAACTGCTATTTTTCAATTTATACGTACACTTGGCATAAACAATTTATTAATTATTCAGGATTGTTTGAACAATTTCTTCATACCATTTTGAATCAATAGTTTGTTGAAACTCAGCGCGAACGATCATGCCTTCCAATAGCGTGAATATCTTTTCCGACTTGGTAATACGCTCAGGATCATCCTCAGAAATATTGGATAAGATAATCTGCTTAATTTCTGTTTTATGTTCAATTGCGATTGCTGTTATTTCATCATCAATGTATTTAAATTCCGATAATGCATGCATAAACATACATCCATTAAAATCATCAGATTTAAACCATGCAAAATACCAATCTAGAAGGGTCTTTATTCTATTTTCTTGAGTTCCTTTTTCCAGAATATATGTGCTGAGTGAATCAATAAAATTGAGGTGCCGCTGTTGCAAAATCGCTTTTATTAATCCGTTTTTTGAACCAAAAGACCGATATAGTGATGTTTTTGATATGCAAGCTTCATCTCTAATCTGATCAACACCTACAGCACCATAACCATATCGATTAAATAAATTTTCTGAAATATCAATAATATGTTCTTTGACACTCATTTATTTCACCTTTCCCTTTGCAAATGAAACAGATCTGTACCATATTGTTAGCCGGTACAGATCTGTTCACATTGGAGTGTAACATGAAATATTTAAAAGGAGGAGGACCCCTTCCTCCCAAAGAGCATTCGTTACAAATTATCAAAGGCTTTATTGGGGGTAGCATTAGCATTCTTTTATTAGGCTATTTTACCCAAATTTCCGGCAGTGAATGGTTAATGGCTCCTTTCGGAGCAAGTTGTGTCATCCTGTACGCAGCCTCTAAAGCACCTTTTGCACAGCCAAGAAATGTGATCGGGGGTCATGTTCTATCCGGGTTAGTTGGGCTAGTAATGCTTTATTTATTTGGTAATAACTTAATTTCTATCGCCCTCGGTGTAGGCATTGCATTATCTTTAATGCAATATTTCAGAGTGACTCATCCACCAGCAGGAGCAAATCCTTTAGTTATTATGCTGACAGGGCAGCAAAGTTTAGTGAATTGGGATTACTTACTTAACCCAATACTCAGCGGGAGCGTGTTATTGGTTATTATCGCTTTTATTGTAAATAATATGGGAAAACAAAGTCACTGGCCTGTTTATTGGCATGGCGTTACGTTTAATAAAAAAGACAAATAATAAAACTACCGATAGGCGTTTAGCTATCATCATTCTCCCTTCGCTATGATTGTAAATATTGCCTCAGCGGTGTTAATGATATGATTACCCAACTAACTCATTTCAGGTTGATAATTATCCAATGAACGATTTGAAATCATGGCTTAAAGATACACACATTGAAAAACGGCTCAGCATAATCAAAACTGACGAAGCTGAACAATATAGAAATGCATTGTTGCGATACGTCAATCATTACCAAAGAGTTCATCCCTTTGATATCTTGGAAGAGGTATGGCTATATGCGCAGCTGAAGTTAGAGTCTGGCCATTTAGATTTTAGTGATATTCCTGAAAATATCTTAGAAAATATCGAAATAGGCTGCTATGAATACTGCATTAGTCTTAATGAGGTCTCATTTGCTTATAAAATAGTAACCCAAATACCTTCTTTGACTCCGTCCGATATCGAACGTGTTATTAACCACATGTTAGAAGCATTCTCATGTAATTACCCAGAGAAAGAATTTTTTTCCCGAGAACTAAATAATTTTGCAGAAATATTAAGCTAGCTCAAGACTAACGACTTCAAGCTCATTTTCATTAGCATCAAGAAAAGTGAGAGTAAAAGCGTCAAAGCCATTACGCTTTACATTTTCCCATGACATCGAGTGTCCGTTGATTAAGTTCACGTCTCCCTGAGCATTAAATTCGTAGTTATCCTTTTCATCTTCATAATCAATATTATAGAAAAAAGAGAGTTTCAGAGCAGATGGTGGAAAATTATATTGTATAAGTGGTAAAGATAACAATGTTGATTCGCCAGGTTCATCGCAAAACATGGCATCATAGCCGTACAGTGAACCATCAAAAATCATAATTTCCTTACCCGATATGCTATGTTTCGCCACGATCTTTAATGGGCTATTTTCTTTAGCAACAATATAGTCCATAGGCTCATCCTGAACTAGAAATAGCTGGCCGTTGTGGCAAATCGTAAACAAATCACCTGATGCTTGAAAACCCAAATAAACCTCTGTAAGAATCTCATTTTCATTCAATAAAATGAGATTTTCGGGTAAATATGTTGGAAATGCCATCTGTAACACTCACTGAAAAATGGGATTGTGATGATAGTAAATACGTTAATTCGTAATTATATATGATGGGGATAAATCGAAAAATATATTAATAAAGCTAAATCAATGTTAATCAGACTTTTAAAACAAAAAAACTGCACATTAATCAGTGGATAGCCTACTTTTCATGCGCAGCCTAAATCATAACTTAAACTAATTACTTCGCTTTATTTTGTTGCCACCACTGTGCCAACATCACACCTGTCGCGACAGAAACGTTTAGACTTTCTACTTTACCTGTACCACCAATGTACAAGCTCATATCGCCTTCATCCCAAACGCTGTCACTCAAACCATCACGCTCTTGACCTAAAACAAGTACCATTTTCTCTGGCAACTGTGCTTTAGCAATATCTAGGCTACCTTTATGGCTCGACGTTGTCACAATGGTATAGCCCGCTTGGCGGAATTTATTAAGTGTGGTGCTAAGTCCATCAGCATCAATAGCTTTAATATGTTCTGCACCACCTTCAGCAGTACGAATTGCAGCACCGGACTCAAGCATTCCAGCATCTTGCAAAATCACACCTTGCACACCAAAGTGAGCGCAGCTACGCATAATACCGCCTAAGTTATGCGGGTTACCGACATCTTCTAGGGCTAATACACAATCTTTCGCAGGGGCTTGCTGTAGATAAGCATCTACATCCATACCACCGCGTTTTTTGATAATAAAACACACGCCACCATGATGTTCAGTACCTGACGCTTTCTCAAGTTCTTCGTCATCAACAACATGATACGCTTTACGATTTGCTGCCATCCATTTTAAAGCATCACGAAAACGAGGTGTAACGGACTGCACGAACCAAGCACGAACAATCGCATCTGGGCGATTTTTAAACATTGCTTGGCAAGCATTTTCACCATAAATACGCGTTTCTTCTTGGCGCTGTTTACGTAATTGTTCAGGGTCTATTTGGCTTTTACCCGAAATACCACCATGATCATTAATCAGTTCTTCGCTATTTGGTTTCGATATAGTACGCCAAGGTGAACGTTCACGGGAATCTTGAGTTCGGTTATCATCGTGGCGACCTGAACGCTCATTGTATCTGCCACCTTTTTTATCATTTGAGCGCTTATTATCTTGCTGGCGCTTACCTTTATTGCGACCGTCATCTTGACCTTCGCTACGGACATACATCACTTTTACTTTGCCGTACTTACCATTAAAATCATTCGAGTCGTTCATTGCTATCCCCTACTGAGCTATGGCGCGAAGATTACATGATGTTGCAAGGCTACGCCACCGATTCGCGCTATTATCGCATCTATATTTAAATAATTCGAGGTACATGTAGGCATCGAACTAATCTATCTCGGTGAACTTAGGTCACTATGTGATTCGGATAACTCAGCGGTGATCACCGCATTCGAAGTATGACCGCCATAAAAGATGCAGAATATACCGCTATCGTCACCGAACAGATTTACGTACAATGCACACTTTGTTCTTGCCGACATCTATAACTCGTAACCAACATGACTCAAAATGCCGTTTTTACGCTACGCCAGCAGCGCTTATTGCTTTCAACCAAACCCTTTAAAGCAAGAGGTTGCCGTGTTAAGCGTTGTCAATATTGTCTATTACCCCTTGCTAACTGCCTCTGTGCTGAAATAATGCCAGTCCATGCCAATAGTCAATTTTGTCTAATCATGTTCGACGGTGAAGTGTTTAAACCGAGTAATACAGGAAAACTGATTGCCGATATTTAGCCTGATACTCTCGCATTCCAATGGTCAAGAACCGAGCCTGATGAGCGGTTACTCGCAGCGCTTGAAGATGATACAAGACAACCGTATATCATCTTTCCTGAAAGCTATACTCAAAGCGAAAGAACAGTGGTTAATCAACCAACAGTCTCTGATAAACCGGCTCTATTTATTTTATTAGATGGCACATGGCCTGAAGCTCGTAAGATGTTTCGTAAAAGCCCTTACCTTGATAACATCCCGGTGTTATCTATTAATACTAAAGCACGAACTGATTATTTGCTGCGTACACCATCACGAGAAGAGCAGCATTGCACAGCAGAAGTAGCAGCAACGCTCCTTGAGCTCGCAGGAGATACCATCGCCTCTGAACAATTATTTAGCCATTTCAATTTGTTCAGAAATAAGTATCTCGAAGGTAAACCTCATCACCCACTCGCTCAAATGTTAAAAGCCGCACAAAGCGTTTAACACATTAGGTTATAGTAATACCGCCCCTAATATTTCAACAAATCATATAGCTAAGCATATAAAACATTTTAAACAATTTGAGTTATGCCAAATAAAATATCCTAAATAATTCGAGTTGCAGCTAGGCGACAAATGAGTGAGACGCTAGGAGCATACACAAGTATGTGACTAGTGCGAATGAATGCAGTCAACAACGCTGCGGCACGAAGTATGACGGAGATTAGGAGCATACAACAGTATGTGACTTGTGCGAATGAGTGTAGTCAACAACGCTGCGGCACGAAGTATGACGGATATTAACTTAAAACGTGAACATGCTTATATAATTAACAGGTTAAACTGGCGCTTATAGTGAGATACGGCATAGTATTGCTACGCATCCCAATATTCATTGAGCAGTGTTTTCGCTCACCAAAGCAAAAGGTTATCTGCCATGGGTTTAGTGAGTCAGTTAGAATCCTTATTCAGACCAAAATCAATCGCGGTGATTGGCGCTTCTGAAAATCCGAATCGAGCCGGTTCGGTGATGATGAAAAACTTATTAACCAGTGGCTTTAAAGGGCCTATTTTACCCGTCAATCCAAACCGAATGTCTATACTTGGCGTACTCGCTTATGCATCTATTGATAAGCTCCCCTTAAAACCTGATCTTGCTGTTATCTGTACTCATCACTCAAAAAACCCCGAATATTTAAGGCAATTAGGTGAATATGGCTGCAATGTTGTAATCATTCTTTCATCTCCATCAATTCAATTTGCTGAACTTAAAAGAATTGCTCAACAATACCAAATAAGACTGCTTGGCCCTAATAGCCTCGGTATTCTTGCGCCTTGGCAAGGGCTCAATGCTAGCTTCTCCCCTATCCCTATATTAAAAGGTAAGTTAGCTTTTATCTCACAATCTGCTGCTGTTTCTAATACCGTATTAGACTGGGCAAGACATCGTGATATTGGTTTTTCCTATTTCATCGCGCTAGGTGATAGTGTCGATATTGATATCGATGACCTACTGGATTATCTCGCCCGTGATAGCAAAACAAGTGCTATTTTACTTTATTTGGACAGTATTAGTGATGCACGACGCTTCCTTTCGGCCTCACGCAGCGCCTCTCGCAATAAACCCATATTAGTGATTAAAAGTGGCCGAACCCGAAAAGCTCAACAACTATTAGGTGAAAAACCAAGTTTAGATGCGGCCTATGATGCAGCTATCCAACGAGCAGGTCTTCTTCGCGTACAGGATACGCATGAGATGTTTTCTGCTGTGGAAACATTGAGTTATATGACACCATTACGAGGAGAACGTCTGTCAATTATCAGTAATGGTTCCGCTCCTGCCGCAATGGCATTAGATGAACTTTTACAAAGAAACGGTAAACTTGCAACCCTAAGTCAAGAAACAGAAACTGAACTCAGTACCCTACTTCCACTAGACCTTTCAACAACAAACCCAGTGAATTTAGGTGATGACTCAACGGTTGATCGTTATATTACCGTTTTAAACAAAATGCTGGATAGCCATGACCACGATGCTTTACTTCTCATCTATACCCCTAGCGCAATAACAGAAAGTCGAGGAATAGCTGAGAAAATCATTAAAACAATCAAGCAACATCCTCGAGGTAAATGGTTAACTATCCTCACTAACTGGTGTGGTGAATACACCGCACAGACGTCACGCCGCCTTTTCAGTGAAGCTGGAATACCAACTTACCGAACTCCTGAAGGCGCTATCACCGCCTATATGCATATGGTTGAATACCGACGGAACCAAAAGCAGCTTAAAGAAACACCAGCACTTCCGATTGGCATTACCGCCAATACTCAGCAAGCTCATACTTATATTCAACAAGCATTGCAAAATAATAACCTTAACTTGGATACCCATGAGGTTCAGCCTATATTACAAGCCTATGGGCTAAATAGTTTGCCAACGTGGATTGCACATTCAAGTGATGAAGCTATTGAAATTGCAGAAAAAATTGGTTATCCCGTTGCATTAAAATTACGCTCTCCTGATATTGTGCACAAATCGGAAGTTCAAGGAGTCATGCTTTATTTACGCAATACCAAAGAAGTTGATGATGCCGCTAAAGCGATTATTGAGAGAGTTTCCACTAACTTTCCTAACGCACGAATTGAAGGCCTGCTTGTTCAAAGTATGGCAAACCGCGCTGGCGCTCAAGAATTGCGTATTGCCGTAGAGTTAGACCCTATTTTTGGCCCATTAATCATGCTCGGTGAAGGCGGTATTGAGTGGCAACAAGAGAGCCAAGCAGCCGTTGCCTTACCTCCACTGAATTTAGCTCTCGCTCGATATCTTGTTATTCAAGCGATTAAAAGTTATAAAATCAAATCACGAAGCGCGCTTGCCCCTTTAAATATTCCAGGTTTAGCCAGCTTACTTGTTCGAGTTTCAAACTTAATCATTGATTGCCCGAATATTGTCCGTCTTGATATTCATCCACTACTTGCTTCAGGCGATGAGTTTACCCTGCTTGATGTCTCAATGACCTTAGTCCCAAGTGAAGATAATCCAAAATCAAGACTCGCAATCCGCCCTTATCCAAATGAGCTTGAAGAGACTATTTCCTTAAAAGATGACATGACTTGCTTGCTACGCCCAATATTGCCGGAAGATGAACCTCTCTTAAAATCATTTATTGGGCAAGTCACAAAAGAAGACCTTTATTATCGCTACTTTAGCGAAATCAGTGAATTCACACATGATGATCTCGCTAATATGACTCAGATTGACTATGATCGCGAAATGGCATTTGTCGCTATTAGAAATCAAGATTCAAATCCTGAAATTATCGGAGTCACACGTGCTATGGCGGATCCTGATAATCAAGAAGCTGAATTTGCAGTTCTCGTCAGATCGGATATGAAAGGGCTAACACTCGGCTACCAACTAATGAATAAACTATTGAGCTATACACGATCACATGGAATCAAAAAGCTTAATGCGATTACCATGCCCGAAAATCGTAATATGATCAGTTTAGCTAAAAAGCTTGGTTTCGAAATTGATGTGCAATTTGAAGATGGCATCGTAAACCTGACATTACATTTATAGGTTATAAAAAACACAAACCTGTACAATAATTAAACACATTTTCAATTTGTTCTAAATGGTTTGGCGAAATATGCTATCATCCTCGGATCATTCGCTTAACTATTTGTACAAAGCGATTTGCTATTGAACTAATAAGAGAAAATTCACACTGTGATGTTGTCAAAATTAAAACAAGCAAAACATCAACAATATTTGGCAAGTATCCCCAAATTGTCACAATCAGTTGCTGATGTTAGAACGCTATATAAGACAGAAGATTTTCGTGATGCTCTGCTTGAGCAAATCTCTATTGCTCAACATGCTATCTACATTACCGCATTATATTTAGAACGAGATGATGCAGGGAAAGATATCCTTCATGCGCTATATGCAGCTAAACAAGCTAATCCATCATTAGAGATCAAAATACTTGTCGATTGGCACCGCGCGCAACGAGGAAGAATTGGAGCTATAGCTAATTCAACCAATGCAGATTGGTATTATGATATTTCTCAACAATACCCCGAAATTAATATCCCTGTTTATGGTATACCAGTCAATACTCGGGAAGCCTTGGGTGTATTGCACCTAAAAGGCTTTATATTTGATGATACCTTGTTATATAGCGGTGCAAGCATTAACGATGTCTATCTGCAACGCCATGATAGATATCGATATGATAGATATCAGCTTATCAAAAATAAACAACTGATCACATCAATGAAATCTTATATTGATGATACTTTATTAAAAGCAGATGCAGTTCAGCTACTTAATACACCAAGCAGACTAAAAACAGCTGAATTTAAACATATTATTAAGCAATTTCGTCTTACATTAAGAGGAAGTTCATATAGCTTTGAAGGGAATGCATCCAACAGTGAATTGGCCGTTATACCTCTTGTTGGACTTGGCAAAAAGAATGATCTTAATCGTACCATTACCCATTTAATGGGATCGACTGAAAATAAACTTATTATTTGCACGCCTTATTTCAATCTTCCTGCTGTACTTGTGAGAATCATTACAAGATTACTGCGTGAAGGTAAGCAGGTTGAAATTATCATTGGTGATAAAACAGCTAATGATTTCTATATTCCACCTGAAGAGCCATTTAAAATTATTGGTGCTCTACCTTATCTGTATGAAATTAATTTGCGCCGTTTTATCAGCCGTCTACAAAAATTTATTGATAGCGAACAACTGACGATCCGTCTATGGAAAGATGGCGAAAATACCTATCACTTGAAAGGAATGTGGGTAGATGGTCACTGGCAGCTTATCACCGGTAATAACTTGAATCCTCGTGCGTGGGGGCTCGATCTTGAAAATGCAGTACTTATTCACGATCCTAACCAAGAAATGCAAGAACAACGTGGTCATGAACTTGAATGTATTCGAACACATACAATAGTTGTAGGCCACTATCGCGAATTAGATAATATTCAGATTTACCCCGTTAAAGTGAAAAAACTCATCCGCCGGTTGCGCCGGATCAGAGTTGACAGATTAATCAGTCGTATACTGTAGTATACAATTTCGATTAAAACGCCACTTACGTGGCGTTTTTTCCAACCCAATTACGATAGATAAACAGTATGAAGCAGCTCAATAAACTCTTTCTTTATGCTTTTGCTATTTTGTTATTTAGTACCACTGGCTGCTCAAATTTTCATTGGGCAAATGACAATTGGAAAGGAAAAGACAAAGCACAACATTTTGCCTTTTCTGCTGCAATGGCAATCGCGGGGAATGCTTATGCCGATAAACAAAATTGGCAGCATAGAGATGCAGCACAATTCGGGATTTTATTATCCGTCTCGTTAGGCGCAGCTAAAGAATTTTATGATAGTAGGCCTGCGGGAACTGGCTGGAGTTGGCATGATTTTGCCTATGATGTTACTGGGGCCGTGGCAGGGTACAGCCTCTATAATACATTAAAATAAAAACATGATTACTATCACGCCTATCTACTACCTATATATCGATTTCTATATAAACAGTCCCCTAACACTTATATAAACTCCCTAACTTCGCATAAAAATAAAAGATACAATTTCTGTTAGTTTTCTTAGTGAAGCTCATCGACCGTTATAAGTAATGAAGAATCAAACATTGCTTTCGGTGAAATAATAGCTTCATTCGTTGGAATATTGTGACCATAACGTTCTTTTAATTTAGTTTTAACTTGACTTGATGAAAGATTAAATTCATGTAGCTGTTGCAAATCACCAATTTTAATCCCAATGGCATTCGAATAAATTTTCCAAACAAGTTCTGAACAGTACATTCTCTCATCACTCCAAGAAAATGTTAAATCATACAGCTTTGACTTATATTTAAGTGCCTGTTGATATAACTCATTTTTCTGCTTTTCCGTCAGTCCAATTTTCAATCTTTTGATGACATACTTTCCTGAGATCCCTTGTGCAATCCATTGTTTTAACGGGGTAAACTTAACAATATTAGAAGCTTCATAAACATAAGGTTTATGCTTTTTATATAAAATAATTCCCATATGACTATAAGGTGAGTTTGTCGCCTTTTGAATAGCAATGCTTTGTTTAGAACGTGAAGTATGAAAAATAATATCACCATCCTCAGGTTGATATGCATTGCTATAGGGAGCCCAAATAACTAGCAATAAGTACATTATACATAGCACTAGTAGAACGGCTAGTTTATATGCTGACCTCTGGATATTGATATTCAAGACATTTTTCTCAAAGTTTAAGGACAGATTAATAGAATACAAAATTATAAATATAATTTTTATATTCTCAATCAAGATTAACGGCATAGTGAAATTAGTCATGATTAACGTCTAATCTTGGATTATTTATACCAATCTATAGATAAAATTAAACCTAATAGTCTATTAATTATTCAATATAGCGTCGACCTTACCATCAAAATAGAAGGTTATAAAATATAATTAATATAAAGAATCGAGCCTAATTGTCGTTTTAAATAATTAAGGTAATAATAAAGTAGGCAACTAGGGGATAACCTTAATTTCCGTTACCCAGTTAAGCTAATGAGTAGTATATAGTAGAGAGAATTATGCAAGATAAACCAATATGGTATAGTATTTGAAGAATAAATGAGCTGTTACTGACTCGCTTAAGTCGCGATGATGTATTCATATCACTGATTTAACTGGAGGCGTAGTGCTAATTTTTATCTTTCTAAGCACGTATTCTCGAAAAAGCCAAGCAATAGCTAAAATAGAACAAGATAACTCCATTCAATTCACAACCTGAAAAATAAGTAAGCTATTACTCACTCGTTTCATTTTTAGTGATGCATTCATATCGCTGATTCGACTGGAGCCATACTGTTACTTTTGATCTTTCAACATCGTTGATCTGACACAAGCCAAGCGATAGCTAAAAATAGAACAAGGTATCTCAATCTAGTCTCTAAAGATAAGTGAGCTGTTACTGACTCGCTTGCGTCATGGTGATACACTCATGCTGTCAATTCGATTGATGCCGTAGAGCATGGGTTTATCTGCTAATGATGGTAATGCGTTAAGGTAATAAATTGTGAGTGGATAGGTGATAAGTGATAAGTGATAAGTGATAAGTGATAAGTGATAAGTCTAACGTGTGTTTTTTCAAGACAAAATGGCAAACCCAAAACGCAAAAAAGCCACCCATCGGGTGGCTTTCTCACTAATTTAATGTCTGGCAGTTCCCTACTCTCACATGGGGAGACCCCACACTACCATCGGCGCTACGGCGTTTCACTTCTGAGTTCGGCATGGGGTCAGGTGGGACCACCGCGCTATTGCCGCCAGACAAATTCTGTTTATCCCGTTTAATCCCACCTTTCAGTTTCGCTAAACCAGATAATTAATCTCGAACAAGCTTAGTTGCATTCTCATGCATTCTGAAAACAACATCATCTCTCTTAAAACACCTTCGGTGTTGTGAGGTTAAGCCTCACGGTTCATTAGTACTGGTTAGCTCAACGTATCGCTACGCTTACACACCCAGCCTATCAACGTCTTAGTCTTAAACGTTCCTTTAGGACCCTTAAAGGGTCAGGGAAGACTCATCTCAAGGCAAGTTTCCCGCTTAGATGCTTTCAGCGGTTATCTCTTCCGCACTTAGCTACCGGGCAATGCCATTGGCATGACAACCCGAACACCAGTGGTGCGTCCACTCCGGTCCTCTCGTACTAGGAGCAGCCCCTTTCAATCTTCCAACGCCCACGGCAGATAGGGACCGAACTGTCTCACGACGTTCTAAACCCAGCTCGCGTACCACTTTAAATGGCGAACAGCCATACCCTTGGGACCTACTTCAGCCCCAGGATGTGATGAGCCGACATCGAGGTGCCAAACACCGCCGTCGATATGAACTCTTGGGCGGTATCAGCCTGTTATCCCCGGAGTACCTTTTATCCGTTGAGCGATGGCCCTTCCATTCAGAACCACCGGATCACTAAGACCTACTTTCGTACCTGCTCGAGCTGTCACTCTCGCAGTCAAGCTGGCTTATGCCTTTGCACTAACCGCATGATGTCCGACCATGCTTAGCCAACCTTCGTGCTCCTCCGTTACTCTTTGGGAGGAGACCGCCCCAGTCAAACTACCCACCAGACACTGTCCGCACCCCAGATAATGGGGCCACGTTAGAACATCAAACATTAAAGGGTGGTATTTCAAGGTTGGCTCCATGCAGACTGGCGTCCACACTTCAAAGCCTCCCACCTATCCTACACATCAAGGCTCAATGTTCAGTGTCAAGCTATAGTAAAGGTTCACGGGGTCTTTCCGTCTTGCCGCGGGTACACTGCATCTTCACAGCGAGTTCAATTTCACTGAGTCTCGGGTGGAGACAGCCTAGCCATCATTACGCCATTCGTGCAGGTCGGAACTTACCCGACAAGGAATTTCGCTACCTTAGGACCGTTATAGTTACGGCCGCCGTTTACTGGGGCTTCGATCAAGAGCTTCTCCTTACGGATAACCCCATCAATTAACCTTCCAGCACCGGGCAGGCGTCACACCGTATACGTCCACTTTCGTGTTTGCACAGTGCTGTGTTTTTAATAAACAGTTGCAGCTAGCTGGTATCTGCGACTGGCTTCGGCTCCATCCGCGAGGGATTTCACCTAATGCCAGCGTGCCTTCTCCCGAAGTTACGGCACCATTTTGCCTAGTTCCTTCACCCGAGTTCTCTCAAGCGCCTGAGTATTCTCTACCTGACCACCTGTGTCGGTTTGGGGTACGATTAATGATAATCTAGAGCTTAGAGGCTTTTCCTGGAAGCGGGGCATGAGCTACTTCATCACCGTAGTGACTCGTCATCAGACCTCAGTGTATAGTGAACCGGATTTGCCTAATTCACCCACCTACATCCTTAAACCGGGACAACCGTCGCCCGGCCAGCCTAGCCTTCTCCGTCCCCCCATCGCAATTATCACCAGTACAGGAATATTAACCTGTTACCCATCGACTACGCATTTCTGCCTCGCCTTAGGGGTCGACTCACCCTGCCCCGATTAACGTTGGACAGGAACCCTTGGTCTTCCGGCGTGCGGGTTTTTCACCCGCATTATCGTTACTTATGTCAGCATTCGCACTTCTGATACCTCCAGCAACCCTCACAGGTCACCTTCGCAGGCTTACAGAACGCTCCCCTACCCAACAATATCTAAATATCGCTGCCGCAGCTTCGGTGCATAGTTTAGCCCCGTTACATCTTCCGCGCAGGCCGACTCGACCAGTGAGCTATTACGCTTTCTTTAAATGATGGCTGCTTCTAAGCCAACATCCTGGCTGTCTGAGCCTTCCCACTTCGTTTCCCACTTAACTATGACTTTGGGACCTTAGCTGGCGGTCTGGGTTGTTTCCCTCTTCACGACGAACGTTAGCACCCGCCGTGTGTCTCCCGTGATAACATTCTTCGGTATTCGTAGTTTGCATCGAGTTGGTAAGTCGGGATGACCCCCTAGTCGAAACAGTGCTCTACCCCCGAAGATGAGTTCACGAGGCGCTACCTAAATAGCTTTCGGGGAGAACCAGCTATCTCCCGGTTTGATTGGCCTTTCACCCCCAGCCACAAGTCATCCGCTAATTTTTCAACATTAGTCGGTTCGGTCCTCCAGTTAGTGTTACCCAACCTTCAACCTGCCCATGGCTAGATCACCGGGTTTCGGGTCTATACCCTGCAACTTATTCGCCCAGTTAAGACTCGGTTTCCCTACGGCTCCCCTATACGGTTAACCTTGCTACAGAATATAAGTCGCTGACCCATTATACAAAAGGTACGCAGTCACCCTAATAAATTAAGGCTCCCACTGCTTGTACGTACACGGTTTCAGGTTCTATTTCACTCCCCTCGCCGGGGTTCTTTTCGCCTTTCCCTCACGGTACTGGTTCACTATCGGTCAATCAGGAGTATTTAGCCTTGGAGGATGGTCCCCCCATATTCAGACAGGATAACACGTGTCCCGCCCTACTCGTCGAGTTCACAACACTAACACCTTCGGATACGGGGCTATCACCCTTTACTGCCGGACTTTCCAGACCGTTTTCCTGATGCTAATGCTGATTAAGACTCTGGGCTGTTCCCCGTTCGCTCGCCGCTACTAGGGGAATCTCGGTTGATTTCTTTTCCTCGAGGTACTGAGATGTTTCAGTTCCCTCGGTTCGCTTCGTTTGACTATGTATTCATCAAACGATAGTGCAACGTATTGCACTGGGTTTCCCCATTCGGATATCGTCGGTTATAACGGTTCATATCACCTTACCGACGCTTTTCGCAGATTAGCACGTCCTTCATCGCCTCTGATTGCCTAGGCATCCACCGTGTACGCTTAGTCGCTTAACCTCACAACCCGAAAGTGTCTTCTTACAACGAGTGACTGTGCTTCATGATTTCGTTGTTGGGCAGTGCTCGCAATGCTCACGTACCTTAAGTACGCTGCGCTTGCTGTGCGCTGGCCGCCTCGAACTCATTTCGCTCGTCGACTCGATATTTCAGAGAAACATCATTCAAGTTGAGATTTTTGAGAGACTCTCACATTATTTAAGCGATAAACAATGTGGTTGTTTTCAATTTTCAGCTTGTTCCAGATTTTTAAAGAGCATAATTGTTAAACCAACTACATTGTAATTGGCTTAATCATTATTCGGGACATCGTCTTTCACTCGATATCGGCGCAATTGGCGTCCCCTAGGGGATTCGAACCCCTGTTACCGCCGTGAAAGGGCGGTGTCCTAGGCCTCTAGACGAAGGGGACACAGAATATTGCACACCAATCAATGATTGGCTTATTCCGTGTAAGATACGCTTCTTTTTAAAACGTATCTCCTACGCATAACCTATTGCTCTACTTTCTATCAGACAATCTGTGTGGACACTTCACAAAAACACTTCAATGGTAAGGAGGTGATCCAACCGCAGGTTCCCCTACGGTTACCTTGTTACGACTTCACCCCAGTCATGAATCACAAAGTGGTAAGCGCCCTCCCGAAGGTTAAGCTACCTACTTCTTTTGCAACCCACTCCCATGGTGTGACGGGCGGTGTGTACAAGGCCCGGGAACGTATTCACCGTAGCATTCTGATCTACGATTACTAGCGATTCCGACTTCATGGAGTCGAGTTGCAGACTCCAATCCGGACTACGACGTACTTTATGAGTTCCGCTTGCTCTCGCGAGGTAGCTTCTCTTTGTATACGCCATTGTAGCACGTGTGTAGCCCTACTCGTAAGGGCCATGATGACTTGACGTCATCCCCACCTTCCTCCGGTTTATCACCGGCAGTCTCCTTTGAGTTCCCACCATTACGTGCTGGCAACAAAGGATAAGGGTTGCGCTCGTTGCGGGACTTAACCCAACATTTCACAACACGAGCTGACGACAGCCATGCAGCACCTGTCTCAGAGTTCCCGAAGGCACTAAAGCATCTCTGCTAAATTCTCTGGATGTCAAGAGTAGGTAAGGTTCTTCGCGTTGCATCGAATTAAACCACATGCTCCACCGCTTGTGCGGGCCCCCGTCAATTCATTTGAGTTTTAACCTTGCGGCCGTACTCCCCAGGCGGTCGATTTAACGCGTTAGCTCCGGAAGCCACTCCTCAAGGGAACAACCTCCAAATCGACATCGTTTACAGCGTGGACTACCAGGGTATCTAATCCTGTTTGCTCCCCACGCTTTCGCACCTGAGCGTCAGTCTTTGTCCAGGGGGCCGCCTTCGCCACCGGTATTCCTCCACATCTCTACGCATTTCACCGCTACACATGGAATTCTACCCCCCTCTACAAGACTCTAGCTGACCAGTTTTAGATGCCATTCCCAGGTTAAGCCCGGGGATTTCACATCTAACTTAATCAACCGCCTGCGTGCGCTTTACGCCCAGTAATTCCGATTAACGCTTGCACCCTCCGTATTACCGCGGCTGCTGGCACGGAGTTAGCCGGTGCTTCTTCTGTCGGTAACGTCAATCGTTGATGATATTAGCATCAACGCCTTCCTCCCGACTGAAAGTACTTTACAACCCTAAGGCCTTCTTCATACACGCGGCATGGCTGCATCAGGCTTTCGCCCATTGTGCAATATTCCCCACTGCTGCCTCCCGTAGGAGTCTGGGCCGTGTCTCAGTCCCAGTGTGGCTGATCATCCTCTCAGACCAGCTAGGGATCGTCGCCTAGGTGAGCCATTACCCCACCTACTAGCTAATCCCATATGGGTTCATCCGATAGCGCAAGGACCGAAGTTCCCCTGCTTTGCTCCTAAGAGATTATGCGGTATTAGCCACCGTTTCCAGTAGTTATCCCCCTCTATCGGGCAGATCCCCATACATTACTCACCCGTCCGCCGCTCGTCAGCGAGAAGCAAGCTTCCCCTGTTACCGCTCGACTTGCATGTGTTAGGCCTGCCGCCAGCGTTCAATCTGAGCCATGATCAAACTCTTCAATTAAAAAGTGCTTGATGCTCAAAGAATGTTACTGTCGTAGTATGCTTTCTTGCGAAAGCATATTACCTATTAGTTCATATATATATGAATTAACGTGTTAGTCACTCTTCAAGACTTTTTACATCAAATATTTTTTTGATAGTGTCTTGTGAGTGCCCACACAGATTGTCTGATAAATTGTTAAAGAGCGTTGCGACCATCTTCCGATGTTGACCGTGCTTTTGACACTTAGTGGTCGTTGTCGCGAGGTGTCGTATATTACGCTTTCCTCATCGAGAGTCAAGCTTTTTTTCGCTTATCTTTTCAGATTCTCTCGCTGATTACGTTGTGCCTGTTGGCTTGTCACCGCGTTCTGCGTTGACTCATCGTGGGTCAGTGGATGCGCATTATAGGGAGCTGAGAAAATCTCGCAAGTGTTTTTTTGAAAAAAAATGACAACCGATTACCTTTTGTACTTTACGCTTATTTATACATCAAAAATGAGTGTTTTATCACCTATCTTTAATAAATTTAGTAAAAAGGCGGCACATGGCCGCCTTTCATTTTACGTTTTAATCAGTGAATCATTACTGTTTAGCAATGATCTCATCATTTTCAACATCCAACGTCACTGGTTTACCCGGGATTAACTTACCTGACAATATCTCTTGTGCTAGTGGGTTTTCTATCTCTTGTTGGATAGCTCGTTTTAATGGCCGAGCCCCAAAGATTGGATCAAACCCTGCTTCACCGATTTTCTCCAATGCCGCTGGTGTTGCACTAACTTCATAACCATGTTCTTCAAGGCGTTTATAAAGACGAGCAAGCTGAATATTGGCAATATTCATGATGTGCTCTTTACCTAATGGATGGAACACAACCACTTCATCAATACGGTTGATAAATTCTGGTCTGAAGTTGTGAGCAACAACTTCCATCACCATATCTTTCATTTCTGAATAGCTAATTACACCAAAACGCTCTTGAATCAAGTCAGAGCCAAGGTTTGAAGTCATTATGATGACCGTATTACGGAAATCAACAGTTCTACCTTGTCCATCGGTTAAACGCCCATCATCTAATACTTGAAGCAAAATATTAAAGACATCTGGGTGAGCTTTTTCTACTTCATCCAATAAAATAACTGAATATGGACGGCGGCGAACAGCTTCAGTTAGGTATCCACCTTCTTCGTAACCTACATAGCCAGGAGGCGCACCAACTAAACGTGAAACGGAATGTTTCTCCATAAACTCAGACATATCGATTCGAACCATTGCATCATCACTATCAAACATAAAGTTTGCGAGTGCTTTACACAGTTCAGTCTTACCGACTCCTGTTGGGCCAAGGAACATAAATGATCCTATTGGACGATTAGGGTCTGACAATCCCGCACGGCTACGACGAATCGCATTTGAAACTGCGACCACTGCTTCATCTTGACCAATTACACGACGATGTAATTGCTGCTCCATTCGTAATAATTTTTCTCTTTCACTTTCAAGCATTCGAGAGACAGGAATACCAGTCCAACGAGCCAGAATTTCAGCAATCTCAACATCAGTGACTTTATTACGTAAAAGCTTCATGCTTTTACCTTCTGCCTTGGTTGCCGCTTCTAGCTGTTTTTCCAATTCAGGTATACGGCCGTACTGTAATTCTGACATTTTACCAAGATCGCCACTACGACGAGCTTTTTCAATTTCGAAACGTGCATTTTCTAATTCAGCTTTAATATGCTGTGTACCAGTCAATGACGCTTTTTCCGCTTTCCATTCTTCTTCTAATGATGAATATTCGCGCTCTTTTTCTGCCAGCTCGCCTTCCAACATTTCAAGACGTTTTTTACTCGCGTCATCAGACTCTTTTTTCAGCGCCTGTTGCTCAAGCTTGAGCTGGATGATACGGCGTTCTAAGCGGTCGAGAGACTCTGGCTTAGAATCCATTTGCATACGCAAGCTCGCGCCAGCCTCATCAATTAAGTCGATAGCTTTATCTGGCAGCATACGATCAGAGATATACCGATGCGATAATGTTGCAGCAGCAACAATTGCTGGGTCAGTAATTTGCACATGGTGGTGCAATTCATAGCGCTCTTTCAAGCCACGTAAAATAGCAATGGTATCTTCAACACTTGGCTCTGCAACATAGACTTTTTGGAAACGACGCTCTAAAGCCGGATCTTTCTCTATATACTGGCGATATTCATCCAGTGTTGTAGCACCAACGCAATGTAGCTCACCGCGTGCTAATGCAGGTTTAAGCATATTACCGGCATCCATCGCACCATCTGCTTTACCTGCCCCAACCATAGTATGTAGCTCATCAATAAACAGAATGACATTGCCTTCCTGTTTAGCTAAATCATTCAATACACCTTTTAAACGCTCTTCAAACTCACCACGATATTTAGCACCTGCGATCAGCGCTCCCATATCAAGTGACAATACGCGTTTATTTTTCAAACCTTCGGGGACTTCACCGTTAACAATACGCTGTGCAAGACCTTCAACAATTGCAGTTTTACCTACACCGGGTTCACCAATGAGTACTGGGTTGTTTTTTGTACGACGCTGTAATACTTGAATGGTACGACGAATTTCTTCATCACGACCAATCACTGGATCTAGCTTGCCTTGCTCGGCACGCTCGGTCAGGTCGACAGTAAATTTCTTTAACGCTTGACGCTGGTCTTCAGCGCTTTGATCATTCACTTTATCTCCACCACGCATCTGTTCTATTGCCTTATTCAAATTAGCTTTATTAACACCTGCTGCTTTGAGCATATCTGCGAGTGATGTATTTGCTTCTATAGCAGCGACAAGGAATAACTCAGAGGAGATAAATTCATCTCCATTTTTTTGTGCGAGTTGATCACATAAGTTCAAATGACGCATTAAGTCACTTGATGGCTGTACATCTCCAGCAACCCCCTGCACTTGGGGTAAACGTGCAAGTGCTTCTTCAATCTGACGTTGAAATTGCACGGCATTGACACCGATTGTTGTCAAAAGTGGTCGAACTGAGCCGCTCTCTTGATTAAACAGTGCACTTAATAAATGAATAGGTTCTATAAATTGATTTTCGCGCCCAAGGGCTAATGACTGGGCGTCAGCGAGAGCTTGCTGGAATTTATTAGTTAAACGATCCAGACGCATAACACCTCCACTAAATATGAGATTAAAATTGCTTCTGAATAATAAATAAGGTCTATTTTTATTTATTCAAGTTTATGACGTCATTATTTTAGTGATATATATTAATTTAGAATAAATAACTAGTTACTAGTCGTTTACCCATATTAATGAGGCCATACGGCCAGTGATACTGGCTCGACGATAGGAAAAAAATCTATATTCATCACTTACAGTACAAAAAGAACCGCCATAAATAGATGATATTCCGATCGCTTGCAGTTTTATACGCGCTAATAAATAGATATCCGCTAAAAATTTATCGCCTTGAGCGATAAAGCCTAAGTCTAAATCGCTTGATTGATTTATAAATGCTTGCCTAACCTCAGCGCCGACTTCAAATTTTTTGGGACCAATAGCAGGACCAAACCAAGCCATAATTTCATTGGTAGGCTTAGTAAATTGTGCAACCGTATTTTCAAGGATACCATCGCACAAACCTCGCCAGCCTGCATGTGCAGCGGCGACTTCTTTACCATCTTTGCTACAAAATAAAACAGGTAAACAATCTGCCGTCATAATTGCACAAACTTGACCGGCTTGGTTAGTATAAACTGCATCAGCTTGCCTATTTTCAAAGGCATTACCGTTTAAGTGTAATACCTTTGTTCCATGGACTTGTTCTAGCCACAACGGATGTTGAGGCAAGTTAGCTAATGAAAGTAAACGACTACGATTTTCTCTGACGGCCTCTGGTTCATCACCGACATGACTCCCCAAATTCAAACTATCAAATGGAGGCAAGCTGACCCCACCAATACGTGTGGTACTACAGCTTAATACATTTTTAGGCTGTGGCCAGTCAGGAAAAATCAGTTCGCTCATTACCAGTCCATATTGTCTTTATGCAGTAAAAAATCAGCCTTTAGGGCATTAATAAGCTCAACCATATCATCAGGTAAAGGTGCATGCCATTCCATTTGAATACCCGAAATAGGGTGATATAAACGTAGCATCGTAGCATGCAAAGCTTGACGATCAAATTTACGCATTACATCAAAGAATTCTTCAGTAGCACCTTTTAACGGACGAGGACGCCCACCATATAAAGCATCACCAATAAGTGGATGATTTATATGAGCCATATGAACTCGAATTTGGTGCGTTCGTCCGGTTTCAAGGCGCAGACGTAAGCGGGTATGTGCCCTAAAATGCTCCATGATGCGGTAGTGCGTAATGGCCGGTTTCCCCATTGGATGAACGGCCATGTGGGTACGTTTTGTAGGATGTCTTGAAATAGGCTCCTCAACCATACCACCTGCAGTCATTCTACCGACAGCAACCGCCTCATATTCACGTGTAATTTCACGCAATTGCAATGATTCCACCAACCGAGTTTGTGCAGGAACTGTTTTAGCAACTACCATTAAACCCGTCGTATCTTTATCTAGACGGTGAACAATACCGGCACGTGGGACATCGACAATTTCTGGGTAGCGATAAAGTAATGCATTTAAAATAGTTTTATCCGGATTACCAGCACCTGGATGCACAACCAAACCACGTGGCTTATTAATCACAAGGATATCGTCATCTTCATAAATAACATCAAGAGGGATATCTTGCGGTTCCCAGCGGTTAGGCTCTTCAATTAAAGCATCGATTAAAATTTGTTCGCTACCTAAAACTTTTTCCTTTGGCTTATTGATAACTTTCCCATTAACCTGCACTCTATCATCTAAAATCCACTCTTTTATACGTGAACGTGAATAATCAGGGAACAATTCAGCTAAAGCTTGATCTAAACGTTGACCGAGCTGTGATTCAGCAACAATTGCATTAAGTTGTACTTGTTGAGCCATAAATTAATCTACTTTTTTAGTGTTTGTATTTTGACGGCGTAGCCGTTTTATTTAAAATATATGCTATTGTAACTCGAATTTTTGCCGGGAGCCTTACGGATAGTCTCCCTCGAAACACTCAGAGGATAACCAACACGTGATGATACGTATGAAATATCTGGTGGCTGCCGCCACGTTGAGCCTGGTTCTCACCGGATGCTCCAGCAATAATGAAGTCAACCCTGATAGCACTCCAGCTGAAATGTACAGTGTTGGTCAGCAAAAGTTACAGGACGGCAACTATAAAGCAGCCATCAAGCAACTGGAAGCATTAGATAACCGCTATCCATTTGGCCCCTATGCCCAGCAGGTACAATTAGACCTGATTTATGCTTATTATAAATCAGCAGAGCTACCAATGGCGATAGCGGCAATTGACCGTTTTATGCGTTTAAATCCAACGCATCCAAACATTGACTATGTTCTTTATATGCGTGGTCTGACTGCAATGGCTCTAGATGACAGCACATTGCAAGGTTTCTTTGGTATCGACCGTTCAGATAGAGACCCACAACATGCAAGAGTTGCCTTCAAAGACTTTAGCCAGTTAGCACGTTACTATCCTAACAGTCTCTATGCTAATGATGCCACTAAACGTCTCGTTTATTTAAAAGATCGTTTAGCGAGATTTGATCTCTCTGTCGCTGAATACTACAACAAACGTGGTGCTTATGTCGCGGTTGTAAATCGTGTACAACAGATGCTTAGGGATTACCCAGATACCGAAGCTACGCATAAAGCATTAAAATACATGGAGATAGCTTATAAAGAAATGGGATTAAATGTAGAAGCTAATAAGGTTCAGAGCATTATTGCTGCAAATAATAATTAGCATATAATTAATTATACAAAAATAGCAGCTTAGGCTGCTATTTTTATTTATAAAGTTTAATAAATGTAACATGTCACGTTCATCAATAAAAAACCAAAATCAGTCGCTTTATTCTTGGAAGTGACTATCTATACTTTTAAAACCTTATGGGCTTAGTATTTTCGTATTATCTCTATTATGGATATATCATGACTCTTTGATTTCGCTGCATACTTCTCAGTGGCTAAAATTTAGCCCAAAAAAAGTACTGACTATTAACCGTTTTGATAGTCAACTTTTTTAGTTTGGCTCAAGAAACCAAAATAGGCAATCTCTTTCCCTTCCTTTTTTACGCTCAATCACAGTTAAAATTAAGCCGTATTATCACATATAAAAAACGTGATGAGCATCACGTTTTTTATATGAATAGTTAGTATTCTAGGTACATCAAAGACGGAAACAATGAGAGGTAACTATATGATAGTGAACATAACTAGCAAACAAATGGACATCACTCCCGCTATCCGAGATCACATTGAGTGCCGTCTTAGTAAACTCGATAAATGGCAAGTCTCTTTGATTAATACACATGTTGTATTATCAAAAGAACCGCAAGGTTTTATGGTCGATGCCAACATCAAAACAGCCGCAGGAAAATTAGTTGCTAGTGCCAAACATGAAGATATGTATGTTGCTATAAATGAGTTAATTAACAAGTTAGAAAGACAACTTAACAAAACACAACATAAAGGAGAATCAAGAAGAGCCAGCAATAGTGTAAAAGAAGCGAACCTCGTTACGTTATAATTTTATATTATCTACAAACTTATCTTGAAACCTCACCAACGCGCCTATTATGGGCGCGTTTTTCGTATATGAGTTTGTTTTTTGTTGACATCTGAGCGTGTATCGGGTTTATTTAAGAAATTAACAATTAACGGAAATATAATATGAGCATGAATTTTGTTTTCTTTTTTTTCTTTAGCTACTCTTATTAGGGGGCTTTTGTCGTTCGAGAAATAAAAGAAGACAAGATTTAAAGCCCCCTAACCTAGGGGGCTTTTTTATTCACTGATGTTTTATAGGGTAGGTAGGATGGACAACAGCACTAATTTACTGAAAGTACGTGAAAAAATCAGCCAATTGGACAGTGAACTTCTCAGCCTACTGGCTAAGAGACGCGGGTATGCCGTTGAGGTTGCACAAACGAAATTGGAAGATAGTCGCCCAATACGAGACAAAGAACGTGAACGGCATTTACTTGATATTTTGATCAATAAAGCGAAACCATTAGGGTTAGATGGTTTTTATGTCACTCGACTATTTCAGATGATAATTGAGGACTCGGTTCTTACTCAACAAGCCATCTTACAGCAACATCTTAACTTGACCCCGAATGACTCTGCACGTTTTGCATTTTTAGGTCCTAAGGGCTCTTATTCGCATATCGCAGCACGCCAATATTCAGCACGCTACTTTGATCAATTAGTTGAATGCAGTTGCCATAAATTTCAAGATATTTTCTCTCTCGTCGAAAGCGGCCAAGCTGATTATGGTATTTTACCCATTGAAAATACCAGCTCAGGTGCTATCAATGATGTTTATGACTTGCTGCAAAACACGACATTATCGATTGTCGGTGAGATCCGATTACCAATTAACCATTGCTTACTAACAGCGGGTAAAACTGAGCTGAGTAAAATAGATACTGTCTACAGTCATCCACAACCATTCCAACAATGTAGCCAATATTTATCTCAATTCCCACATTGGAAAATTGAATATTGCGACAGTACTTCCAGCGCAATGCAGAACGTAGCACAGCTTAATCTACCTAATGTCGCAGCCCTTGGTAGTGAGGCTGGAGGCACGCTTTACGGTTTACAAGTTCAAGAACATAGTCTAGCTAATCAGCAAATTAACATGACTCGTTTTATTGTTGTTGCTCAACAATCTATTGAAGTCACAGAACAAGTTCCTGCAAAAACGACGCTACTCATCACTACAGGACAACAGGCTGGTGCACTAGTTGATGCATTAATTATCTTAAAAAATAATCAGATAATTATGAGCAAATTAGAATCGCGTCCAATTAATGGTAAACCATGGGAAGAGATGTTTTATATTGATGTTCATGCAAACGTACGCTCAAAAAATATGCTACAAGCATTGAAAGAGCTATCGGCAATAACTCGTTCAATCAAAATTCTCGGTTGTTATCCTTCAGAAAATATTGTTCCTGTTGAACCTGAAAAAATAACACCGTAGCTTATATCATCAGTAAATTAATTCTCATAAAACAAAAGCTAGTCGATTTACACCGACTAGCTTTTGTTTAACAGCGTGATTCATCCGTAATTGTGTACAAAAATTGAGAACTGCAATATTAATTTACTTACGATTGTCGTTTGCACGTTGTAACAGTGATTGACTCTCTTTCATAAAATGATGAGCATCTTCGCCGAACCAATTGCTAACTTCATTAAATTGCCGTATAAATTCATCTTTATCTTTTCTCTCGAGCATTTCAATTGACTGCCCTAATAACTGATAATAGCGACGAATTAATTCAACATTTTCATCGGATGACATAATAATGTCTGCATATAGTTGTGGATCTTGAGCAAATAACCGTCCTACCATTGCCAACTCTAAACGATATATTGGAGATGAAAGATCTAACAATTGCTGCAAATCAATTTGCTCTTTTGCCAAATTTCGTCCATACGTAAATGTAGTAAAATGGCGTAATGCTTGGATAAAACTCATGTTTTTGTCATGGTCATCAGCAACTATTTTTTTCAGACGCGCCCCCCAAACTTGTAATTGCTCGAGAAACCACTGATATGACTCACTATCTCTACCATCACAAAAAGCAAATACTTGTTTAGCTACACTTCCAACATCAGGACCAAACATAGGATGTAAACCTAGCACTGGGCCTTCATGGGCTGCGAGCATTGCTTGCAATGGCTTCCGCTTCACCGATGCAATATCAATCAGCACTGTATCTTTACTCAATTTAGGCAACTGTTGAATAACTTGTACTGTCAAATGTATTGGAACACTGATGATAACCACACTTGCACCTGACAGAATCGACTCCGCTTGAGGCCAATCATGTTCGGTGAGCACTTTAACTTGGTAGCCGGATAAGGTAAGTAAGCGGTTAAATAACCGCCCCATTTTACCATCACCACCAACAATAACGATCGGACCAGCATCAGGCTTTAGTGTTTTAAAACCTTTATCATTTTCACGCGCGTAGGATTCCCGCATAATGCGACGAATAATATCTTCTATCAGATCAGGAGGGATCCCCATACGTTCAGCTTCTTGACGGCGAGCAGTCAACATACTTGACTCTCGCTCAGGTACATAAATTGGTAACCCATGTAGGCTTTTAACTTCGCCAACTTCAGCGACAAGTTGTAGCCGTTTAGCTAACAAATCCAATAAAGATTTATCAACTTCATCAATTTGTTCCCTAAGATGAGAAAGTTCAACAGACATACCTATACCTTGTATTAGCTCGCGATTTCTAATTTTTCTGCGCGTTGCTCAAGCACAGGTGATAGTGCTTGATGTAAATTGCGCAATACCGACTCGGTTGTTTCCCAGTTAATGCAGGCATCTGTCACAGATACGCCATATTTCATCGCATCACGCGGTTGCTCAGAACTTTGATTGCCTTCATTTAAATGGCTTTCTAGCATAATACCTGTTATTGACTGATTACCATTAGTTATTTGTTCAATGATAGAATCAATAACCAATGGTTGGCGACGGTAATCTTTATTTGAATTACCATGGCTACAGTCAACCATCAATGATGGCTCTAAACCTGCTTTTCTCATTTCAATTTCGCAAGCAGCAATATCTTCAGGGCTATAGTTTGGCATTTTACCCCCACGTAAAATAACATGCCCGTTTTCATTACCTTTTGTATGGAGCAAACTCACCTGACCAGACTGATTAATCCCCATAAAACGGTGCGACATAGAAGCCGCTTTCATTGCATTAATTGCCGTAGATAAGCTCCCATCAGTTCCATTTTTAAAACCAACAGGCATAGACAAACCTGATGCCATTTCTCTATGAGTTTGAGATTCAGTCGTTCTTGCGCCAATCGCCGACCAGCTAAACAGATCACCTAGGTATTGAGGGTTATTAGGATCTAAAGCTTCAGTTGCAAGTGGTAGCCCCATCTCAACTAAATTAGTCAGAAGATCCCGAGCGATATGTAATCCTTTTTCCATATCAAATGATCCATCCATTAATGGGTCACTAATTAAACCTTTCCAACCTACCGTTGTACGAGGTTTTTCAAAATAAACACGCATCACAATATATAAACTATCACTTAATTCTTCAGCAAGTTTCTGTAAACGTTGACCGTATTCAATCGCAGCACCTACATCATGAATAGAGCAAGGGCCACAGACCACAAGTAAGCGCGGATCACGCTGATGAATGATATCTGCAATTGTTTTACGCGAAGCAGCAATCGCATGCAGATTACGGTTACTCAGTGGAAACTTTTGTTTCAGAGCCTCAGGTGTAATAAGTACCTGTTCATCACGAATATTCACATTATTCAGTGCATCTTTTTGCATGATCATTTTTATTACCTACTTAAGTTATAGTTTATATATTGTGTTTGATTGCTTAAGGCATAAGATACCATGAGATGTAAATATTACAATCCATCAATGTCAAATCACCCAAAAAAGTAAACAATTAATTACACCAAGTAAACTATTAATATTAAAGGTTATTATTGATAATAAAAAACACACGAGATCAAAAATTAAACAACATTAATTTATACGTACATTTTTTTTTACACTTTATTTAATTACAGATAATAATACGTATTAAAATAATGATCGTTTATTAAGAGAATGAATAAAAGAGAGAGATAAAAAGAAAGGAAAACAAATAAAAATAGATTATTAGATACAGAAAGGCCCGCTAAAGCGGGCCTTATCGTAACTTTCGGATGTAGCGAAAGCGTATTACTTGGCGTTCAGACGCTCTTTGATACGAGCTGCCTTACCAGAACGCTCACGCAGGTAGTACAGTTTAGCTCTACGAACGGCACCACGACGTTTAACAGCGATGCTGTCTACGACTGGAGAGTGAGTTTGGAATACACGCTCAACACCTTCGCCGTTAGAAATTTTACGAACAGTGAATGCAGAGTGCAGACCGCGATTACGAATAGCAATAACCACGCCCTCAAATGCCTGCAGACGTTTTTTAGAGCCTTCTACGACCCATACCTTAACTTCCACAGTGTCACCTGGACGGAATGAAGGTAGGTCCTGCTTCATCTGCTCTTGTTCAAGTTGTTTAATAATGTTGCTCATAATAATTCTCTTACCCTAGGTAAACTGATATATGTTAGACAATTAATCTAATCGTCTAGATTCACTTGTTGCCCAGACTGATATTCATTTTGAAATTCAGTCAGCAACATCCTCTGCTCGTCAGTCAGAGCTAGGCTTTCCAGAAGCTCAGGTCTTCTAAGCCAGGTACGGCCAAGTGATTGCTTCATGCGCCAGCTATCTATCTTTGCATGATTCCCTGACAATAAAACGTCCGGAACTTGCATCCCATCTAATACTTCAGGGCGGGTATAGTGTGGACAATCTAACAGGCCATCTGCAAAAGAATCTTCCTGAGCAGAAGCTTGGTGACCCAGCACGCCCGGAATAAACCGAGATACTGAATCTATCAACACCATTGCGGGGAGTTCCCCACCACTGAGAACGTAATCACCGATTGACCATTCTTCATCAACCTCGGTTTGAATGATCCGTTCATCAATGCCTTCATATCGACCACAAACGAGAATTAATTTCTGGTTTGTTGCCAATTCGCAAACTCCATCTTGACTGAGTTTGCGTCCCTGAGGTGACAGATAAATTACTTTTACACCTTCACCTGCCTCAGTTCTTGCTGTGTTAATGGCATCCTTTAAAGGTTGCACCATCATCAGCATGCCTGGACCACCACCATAGGGGCGATCATCGACTGTTTTGTGTTTATCGTGAGTAAAATCTCTCGGATTCCAACACTCAACAGACAGCAGACCATTTTTCACTGCCCGGCTAGTTACCCCGTACTCGGTTATTGCGCGGAACATTTCGGGAAACAGGCTAATTACACCAATCCACATTATCTAGTCCCACTCATAAAAACCGTCAACCGGAGATTTAAAAACCAGGATCCCAATCAACTTCAATCAGTTTAGATTTGAGATCGACTTTCTTGATAACCTGCCCATCAAGAAACGGAACTAACCGCTCCTTGAGGCCAAATGCATCTTTTAGATTCGCCTTAATCACAATGACATCATTAGAACCAGTTTCCATCATATCGATGATGGTACCGAGATCATATCCATCCAACGTTACAACATGACAGCCCATAAGGTCTTTCCAGTAGTATTCGTTGTTATCTAATTTAGGGAGTTGCGTTGAATCAACGGTAATCTCAAAATTAGTTAAGAGTGTTGCTGAATCGCGGTCATCAACACCGCTCAGCTTAACAATGATATCTTTGTTGTGGTGTTTCCAATCTTCTATTTCAATGTATTGCCACTGACCAGAACGTTGAATAAACCAAGGTTGATAATCAAAAATACTTTCAGCTTGTTCGGTGGACGAAAAAACTTTGAGCCAACCACGAATCCCATATGCAGCGCCTAATTTACCCAAAATAATCGGATTAGTAGGAGGCACTAGATTTACTTGCTTGCTCATAGTTACCACCGTGACAGATTAAGCTGCTTTTTTAGCTTGTTTGACCAGTTGTTCAACACGGTCTGAAACAGTTGCGCCTAGGCCAACCCAGTGCTCAACACGATCCAAGTCTAAACGCAATTCTTCTGCTTGACCTGAAGCGATTGGGTTGAAGAAACCGATACGCTCGATGAAACGACCGTCACGCGCATTGCGGCTATCAGTTACAACGATTTGATAGAACGGACGCTTCTTAGCACCGCCACGAGATAAACGAATTGTTACCATAACATCCTCATTAGTTAATAAAACAACCAGACTCCATCGAGGGATAGAGTCCGGTTGTTATATAAAAAGCTCGAAAATTTTACTCACTTTGACGCAAAAATCAACCAAAAGTGCATATTCTTTCTGACTTCATTGTTTAACGCCCCGGGAATCCCGGTGGCATCATACCTTTCATACCACGCATCATTTTAGCAAGACCGCCTTTTTTCATCTTTTTCATCATGCGTTGCATATCATCAAATTGCTTCAAAAGACGGTTTACTTCTTGTACGTTGGTACCTGAACCCGCAGCAATACGACGCTTACGAGATCCTTTAATAATTTCTGGTTTTTCACGCTCTTTACGCGTCATGGAATTGATTATCGCTTCCATACGGACAGTGATTTTATCATCCATCTGAGACTTAACTGCATCTGGAACTTGGGACATGCCAGGCATTTTACTCATCATGCTCGCCATCCCGCCCATATTACGCATCTGTTTTAACTGACTTAGGAAGTCATTTAAATCAAAGCCATCACCCGTCTTCAGTTTTTTAGCGAGTTTTTCAGCTTGGTCACGATCAACTTTATGCTCAATCTCTTCGATCAGCGTTAAAACATCGCCCATGCCTAAAATGCGAGAAGCAACACGCTCTGGGTGGAAAGGTTCCAGTGCGTCAGTTTTTTCACCAACCCCTAAGAACTTGATTGGCTTACCCGTAATAGCACGAATGGATAAGGCTGCACCACCACGAGCATCTCCATCGACTTTAGTCAGCACAACCCCAGTCAGAGGAAGCGCTTCATTAAATGCTTTCGCTGTATTCGCAGCATCTTGACCTGTCATAGCATCAACAACAAACAGCGTTTCTACTGGATTAATGATTCGATGGACTTCTTTTATTTCATCCATCATCACTTCATCTACGTGCAAACGACCAGCCGTATCGACTAATAGTACATCATAGAACTGTAATTGGGCATGCTTTAAGGCTTTTTGCACTATAGCAGCAGGTTTTTCTTGGACATCTGATGGGAAGAAATCAATACCAACTGTTTCCGCCAGAGTCTCTAATTGTTTTATCGCCGCTGGGCGATAAACGTCAGCAGAAACCACTAAAACTTTTTTCTTCTGCTTTTCTTTTAATAATTTACCTAGTTTTGCAACACTGGTTGTTTTACCTGCACCTTGCAAACCAGCCATCAACACAACAGCAGGAGGCTGTGCAGATAGATTGAGCTGATGGTTTTCTTCACCCATTGCTCTCGTGAGTTCATTTTTGACAATTTTAATGAACTCTTGTCCAGGCGTTAAGCTTTTATTAACATCCTGTCCAACAGCACTCTCTTTTACTTTTTGAACAAAATCACGGACAATGGGTAGCGCAACGTCTGCTTCCAGCAAAGCCATGCGAACTTCACGCAGTGTATCTTTAATATTATCGTCAGTCAGACGACCACGCCCGCTGATGTTGCGCAAACTGCGCGATAGTCTGTCAGTTAAATTATCAAACATATGTCTTAGCTCAATTCTGTTTATGGGCCTACTGTCTAAGCTAGATTTGGTTGCTAATACTCACAAATGCAAGTGCTTGGTGACTAATTTAAGCAAACTTTTAACTATTTATCTGTTCAAAGATAAGTAATTCGTGATAACCATAGCTGAAACCAACGCTGAGATCTTCGGATGCAGTGTATCATACCTGACGTTTATTCGCTTCTCTCTGTTTGGAGTTATGATATCTAAATGATGTTTTCGCAATAAAATGATGCGCAAAAAACCTGCGAAAGATACCCTTGAGAGCAATTAGCGACTAAGAAGAGGCTTATTAACGGTGCCAATGGTTGGAGCCTACAGCTGCACGAGTTATACTAGTTAATTACTATCCACTTAAAATGAATAACGACACTATACTATGCCCGTATTTGCAGTCATAGCAGTTTGTACATATCTGGTCAGCCTATTTCTGATCGTTCCTGGTCAGGTTCGTAAGCAACCTGTGTACCGCCGACTTGCCCTTTTATTAGCGGTTGTTGCACTTGTCACTCATGCAATCACACTAAAGTTACTTATTTTTCGTGGTGATGGGGCCCAAAACCTCACATTATTAAATTTAGGCTCAACGGTCAGCTTGCTGATGTGCATTATTATGACCGTTGTCGCCTATCAGGGTAAAGCTTGGTACTTAACACCAATTGTTTATAGCTTTGCGATTATTAATTTAATGCTATCAACGATTATGCCAGGAGAATTTGTTACTCATCTTGAAGGCAGTATCCCACTCTTTATTCATATTGGCTTAGCGTTACTAAGCTATGCGACACTATTAATTGCAGCCCTGTACGCCTTTCAAGTCGCACTGATAGATCATCAACTTAAAAGCAAAAAGCTAAAATTTAGCTCAAACATGCCTCCAATGATGGTTATTGAACGCAAGATGTTTCACATCACCCAAGTTGGTGTCATTTTGCTAACATTAACCTTATGTACAGGCTTTATTTATATGGATAATATTTTCGATAAAGAGAATATTCATAAATCCGTATTATCTGTTATTGCTTGGTTCGTCTATGTTATTTTGCTGTGGGGGCACTTCCATGGTGGATGGAGAGGAAAACGCGTTTTATTTTTCCATGTTGCTGGAGCATTAATTCTTACTATGGCTTTTTTCGGCAATAGAGTTATACAGTACACAATGATGTCTTAGCTTTAACACCCTAAAATAAACGTATTTAAATAATAGCAATAAGGAACCCCGTTTTGGATTACGTATCTACTGGTACGCTAATGATTATATTGGTTATTCTAATCATTATGTCGGCTTACTTTTCAGCCTCTGAAACTAGCATGATGACGCTGAATCGCTACCGCTTGAAGCATCTCGCCAAGCAAGGCAACCGATCTGCAAAACGTGTCGAAAAATTACTTAGGCATCCCGATAAGCTTATTAGCTTAATTATTATCGGTAATAACCTCATCAATATAATTGCCTCATCTTTAGCAACCATTATTGGTATGCGTTTATATGGTAACGCAGGGGTCGCAATTGCAACTGGTATTTTAACCTTTGTCATCTTGGTATTTGCTGAGGTGATGCCGAAAACTATTGCAGCTCTTTATCCTGAAAAAATTGCATTTCCAAGCAGCTATATTTTAAAACCGTTGCAAAAAATCATGTTACCCGTTGTCTGGACATTCAATAAAATCACTTTATTGTTTATGGGTATTTTAGGGATAAGATCGCCGATTATACGAAGTGATGCAGTCAGTAAAGATGAGCTTCGTTCCATCGTTAATGAGTCAAAAACAAAGCTCAGTCGACGCAATCAAGATATGTTGATCTCGATTTTAGATCTCGAAAAAGTCACCGTTGGTGACATTATGCTACCGAGAAATGAAATTGTTGGCATTGATGTCAATGATGATTGGAAATCAATTGTTCGCCAGCTTACACACTCTCCTCATGGTCGCATTGTTCTGTATCGTGACTCACTTGATGATGTGATAGGAATTTTACGTGTTCGTGAAGCCTACCGTATGATGATGGAAAAACGTGAATTCAATAAACAAAACTTGATCAAAGCAGCCGACAATATCTATTTTATCCCCAATAGCACACCATTAAGTATCCAGCTGATTAACTTCCAACATAACAAAGAGAAAATTGGCATCATCGTAGATGAATATGGTGAAATTCAAGGGCTTGTCAGTGTTGAAGATATTCTTGAAGAAATCGTAGGTGATTTTACAACATCAATGTCGCCTTCATTAGCCGAAGAAGTATTACCACAAAGCGATGGTAGCATACTCGTTGACGGCACGGCGAACATTAGGGAACTCAACAAGGCGTTTGATTGGCACTTGCCTATTGATGGGCCAAGAACAGTCAATGGGATGGTGTTAGAAGCTATTGGGGATATCCCCAATATAGAAGAAAAGATTGTCATCTCACACTATATGGTTGAAGTATTACTGATTAGTGACAATATTATTAAACAAGTAAAAATCACACCACTAAAAACAGATACCTCAACAAATGAAATTTGTTAACTATTTCCATAAAAAAACTGCACCTTAATTTATTCGATAATGATAAAGTTCGGCGCAGTTTAATGCTCTACTATCGATTGGATATTCTAGATATGTAATTCAGTCAACTTCTCAGCAGGTAATGCAAGTTCATCATTTTTATTAATACGAATATCAGATGCCAGCACATTACGAGCAATTTGTTGGGCTTCACCTAGTGAATGCATATCACAGGTACCACACTGATAAATATTCAGCTCAGGTATCTTGTTTTGATCTTGGACTTTTAATACGTCCTGCATAGCGCACTTCCAAGCGCTCGCTACGCGTAGCTCATCAGGCTCTCCTATCAGACTCATATAAAAACCAGTACGGCAGCCCATAGGCGAGATATCAATGATTTCGACACCCTCACCATTGAGGTGGTCACGCATAAAACCGGCAAATAGGTGTTCAAGCGTATGAGTCCCTCTTTCAGACATAATTTCTTTGTTAGGAACAGTGAAACGTAAGTCGAATACAGTAATTGTATCGCCACTTGGCGTTTTCATGGTTTTCGCTACACGAACGGCAGGTGCAGACATACGCGTATGATCTACAGTAAAACTGTCTAATAATGGCATTTATTGACCTCCTGAAAGAAAACTATTTTTATTTAAAAAATAAATGAAACTATTTTGAAATCGCCGAGTCTGAATTAATGAAAGACGCACAAATTTGTTATCATCCCTAATTCTCTAAGAGATTTTTTTGGCCACCAATGTGTGGCCATTTTCTTTTAGCGCCCTGCATGCTTATGCAGATAATCCTCAAAACTTTCAGTTTCACCTTTCTCAATCATAGTCTGTTTTTCAATGGATGCTAATCTAGCATCTTCAAATTGAGCTTCTGTAAGCACTTCATATGGCTCATTCAACAGCTGCTCATAATATTTATCAGCGAGTTCTATACCATAGCCACCAATACCCTGCTCCAACATTTTATCCATCACTAATGCAGAATACGTCAGTGTTGGATCCTCAAACATTGAAACAAACTGGTAGCAAACCTCCTGATATTTCACATCACAGCGAGTATCGAGCACCTCAGCAACACGGATCAAATCTTTAAATAATTGTTGTCCTACCTCAACGAGAGGTTTCATTTCACTGCCACAACCAAGGCCAATAAGTTGACCCGGCTTACGCCCTTCGAGGATCACTCGATTCCAATTTTGACGGCTACAATCGAGTTCTTGTGAGTTCATTTCTGGCGCATCCGCCAGTACACACCAGATCAAAAATAGATCAAGAAAACGCGTTTGTGTTTCATCAACACCAATTGCACTAAAAGGGTTAATATCCAATGCACGTACTTCAATGTATTCAATACCACCACGCAATAATGCATCAGACGGGGATTCATCTCCCTTTGGTACTCGTTTAGATCGTATTGGTGCATACAGTTCGTTTTCAATCTGTAGCACATTAGTATTCAATTGGATGTACTTGCCATCTTTTTTGACGCCTAGCTCTGCAAACTCTTGAGACGGCTTATAAATAGCTTTCTTCAAACCTGCTACATAGGTATCTAAATCATTAAATGTAATGTTTAAATCGCTCTGAGACTTATTTGTGTACCCTAAATCGCTCATTCTTAATGATGTCGCATAGGGCAAGTAATATGTGCCATCTGATGTCTTCTCAAATGCTAATTTGGTCTCCCTATTTTTTAGGAAAGAACCACAAATTGCAGGAGAGGCACCAAATAAATAAGGGATCACCCAACCAAAACGATAATAGTTTCTGATCAAACGTAAATAGCCAGCAGAAATTTGCTCTTTACCGCTTTGTGCATCTTTAACACCCGCCCAAGCTTGCCAAAATTCAATCGGTAAGGAAAAGTTATAATGAACGCCTGCAATAGTTTGCATTAATGCGCCATAACGGTTTTTTAGTCCTTCACGATACAAATTTTTAAAGCGGCCAATATTTGATTGACCGTACTGCGCAAGAGTGATTTTATCCTCGTTTTCAATAAAACAAGGCATACTCAATGGCCACATTCTTTCATTATGAAGATGCCGCGCCGTATAACGATGTAAATCCCTAAGAAAAGCCAAACTGTGGCCAATACTTTTATCTACAGGAGTAATAAACTCAAGTAAGGACTCAGCAAAATCTGTCGTAATCCATTTATGTGTTAATGCTTTTCCCAATTCCTCCGAATGCAAAGTTTCAGCAATAGAACCATTCGGACTAACACGCAATGTTTCACGCTCAATACCACGTTGAATACCATTTAGTGCTTCTGGGTGTGCCTCTAACCATGAGAGAGCTTTGGATACGTCCGGGATCAAATCGACCTCCCGCCTGTGTCGAATTTTATTTTAGTAAGGTGCTTACTTTAGCGTAAATCATGGGAATTGTCGCTGTCTAGATGTGTCATTTGTATATGATAGGATATAGAAATAGTACTTAATAATCAGTATACCGAATTACAGATAAAAAAAAGCCCCTTTTATAAAGGGGCTTTTTATTCTGGTGCATCCGGGAGGATTCGAACCTCCGACCGCTCGGTTCGTAGCCGAGTACTCTATCCAGCTGAGCTACGGATGCATAATTCTTTTATTGAAAATATTATTCAATAATGAGTAAACTATTTCAAAGGGGATATTTGATAAACTAGACTAGCTAATAGATGGTGCATCCGGGAGGATTCGAACCTCCGACCGCTCGGTTCGTAGCCGAGTACTCTATCCAGCTGAGCTACGGATGCATTACAATATCAAATTCAACTTCTTAGTAATTACTATGTTCTGACTGCTAAAATCAAAACAGAACCCTATCAAAGTTATTCATAGGGTTAGATATGGTGCATCCGGGAGGATTCGAACCTCCGACCGCTCGGTTCGTAGCCGAGTACTCTATCCAGCTGAGCTACGGATGCAGTAATCTAAAATGGCGGTGAGGGAGGGATTCGAACCCTCGATGCAGCTTTTGACCGCATACTCCCTTAGCAGGGGAGCGCCTTCAGCCTCTCGGCCACCTCACCGTTTTTAGTTACACACAATTTGTTTTTCAACATCTCGTCTCTGTGTGGCGCACATATTACTTTCCTAGCTTTAGAAGTCAAACAATTTTTCCAAACTTTTTAGTTTTCAATGACTGTTTGCACACTTCACAAGCAAGATGATTAGTTTAGCATCGAAAATCGTATTCATCATCCGTAATTTTCGCATTTCTTTGAATGATGAAAATGGTTTTGCTTCGAAGAAAATGACGAATAAAAGAGATGCGAATGATAAATTCAATTTAAAACTTTAACATTTAGACGTAAAAATAGAGGAATAAATAAAAAAGACTAAGATAGAAAGTAGTCTATCTAATGAGAATGATGTTATGAAGACTGTAAATTTGAACGGGAAAAAATTTTATATGATGAAAGACAAGCGTCCATCTTTGCTGTGTGTGTCAAGAACTGGACGCTTATTCATTATTATTGATTATCTGGTTGAGTCTTTTCGGCCTGGATCCGTTGATAAATTTCTTCACGGTGAACAGAGACTTCTTTTGGGGCGTTGACACCAATACGTACTTGATTGCCTTTTACTCCCAGTACAGTCACTGTTACCTCATCGCCTATCATGAGTGTTTCACCAACTCGACGAGTCAGAATAAGCATTCTTTGCTCCTTGAAATATTAAAAGAGTCGGGTCTCTAGGTTTCCCCCCGCTATTGTCCATCACACACCGTGAAAACGTAAAGCAATGATATACACCTAAAGTATTGATGCCATCGAGGCAATCATTTTAATTATATACAAACAAAATATAACACTACCCATAACACATTAACAATGTTGTAACAGACAAAGTTACCTCACGGTGCATGAGGCAACTTTTAAAAGTGCTTACAGCCGTGAGTTCACCCACTCTTCTACACTTGCCATAGCAACTGGTAACGCATTTACGTCTGTACCTCCAGCTTGTGCCATGTCTGGACGACCACCGCCTTTACCACCGACTTGCTGTGCGACATAAGATATTAAATCACCAGCTTTAATTTTAGCAGTCAAATCATTAGTTACACCAACAATTACACTGACTTTATCACCACTCGTCGTTGAAAGCACGATAATAGCGGACTTCAGCTGATTTTTGAGGTCATCGACCATCGTTCTCAAAAGCTTAGGCTCAGTGTTGCTAAGCTGGCTAACGAGTAATTTAGCACCTTTAATATCTTTTGCTTGGCTACTTAGTGAAGCACTTTCTTGCGATGCTTGTTGATCTTTTAATTGCAAAATCTCTTTTTCTAATTGACGAGATTTGTCTAAAGCTGATTTTACTTTTTCAACTAAGCTATTCATATCACCTTTTAATAGGTGAGCAATCGCCGTTAGTTGCTCTGACTGGTTATGAATATTTTCAATTGCATTCTCCCCTGTCGTTGCTTCAATACGACGAATGCCTGCCGCAGTTCCTGATTCACTGAGAATACGGAATAAGCCGATATCGCCCGTACGACTAGCGTGAGTACCACCACAAAGCTCGATAGAAAAATCGCCCATACTCAATACTCGTACTCGCTCTTCATACTTCTCACCAAATAATGCCATTGCACCTTTGGCTTTAGCACCCTCTAAATCCATAAGTTCCGTTTCAATTGGTGTGTTCTTACGAATTTGAGTATTTACAATATCCTCGACTTCACGTAACTGTGCTGGAGTCATTGCTTCAAAATGTGAAAAGTCAAAACGTAGATATTTATCGTTAACTAAAGAGCCTTTTTGCGAAACATGCTCACCGAGAACTTGACGTAATGCAGCATGCAATAAGTGAGTAGCAGAGTGATTTAAGCGAATAGCATCACGTCTTTTTACATCAATTTTTGCATCAATACGGTGATTAATAACCAGAGAACCTGATTCTACTTTACCAATATGACCAATAGCTTGACCATATTTCTGAGTATCAGTAACGGTAAAACGACCGCTATCATTGTGTAAAACGCCTGTATCACCTACTTGACCACCAGATTCTGCATAGAATGCGGTTTTATCAAGGATCACAAGACCTTCATCACCTTCATTAAGTGAATCAACTGGCTGGCCATCTTTATAAATAGCCGTAATAGTAGCTAATTGTTCATTATAGGTATAACCAGAGAATTCACTGTGCTTTTCAACTTTAATTAATGAATTATAATCCGCACCAAAACCACTCGACTCTCTCGCTCGGCGACGCTGATCTTCCATTGCGCGCTCAAAGCCGTCTTCATCCACCTTGATATTACGCTCACGACAAACATCCGCCGTTAAATCAATTGGAAAGCCATATGTATCATATAAACGGAATGCCGTTTCGCCGTCTAAAGTATCACCTTTGAGTGAAGCAAGCTCTTCATCTAATAACTGAAGTCCACGCTCTAACGTACGGGCAAATTGCTCTTCTTCTGCTTTAAGGGCCTTCTCAACTTTTGATTGTTGGCGTTGCAGCTCATTAGCTGCATTACCCATTACTTTTACCAATGGCGCTACGAGTTTGTAGAAGAAAGTCTCTTTTGCTCCAAGCATATAACCATGACGTACAGCACGACGAATAATACGACGCAATACATATCCACGGCCTTCATTTGATGGGATCACTCCATCACTAATGAGGAATGCACAAGAGCGAATATGGTCAGCGATAACGCGGAGTGATTTGTTTGAAAGATCACTTGCTCCTGTTGCATTTGCAGCGGCTGCAATCAAATCACGGAAGATATCGATATCATAGTTAGAGTTAACATGCTGTAACACGGCAGCAATGCGCTCAAGCCCCATTCCCGTATCAACAGATGGCTTAGGTAATGGTTCCATGGTGCCGTCAGATTGACGGTTAAATTGCATGAAAACGATGTTCCATATTTCGATATAACGGTCACCATCTTCCTCGGGGCTTCCAGGAGGCCCTCCCCAAATATGGTCACCATGGTCATAGAAAATTTCTGAACATGGCCCACATGGCCCTGTATCTCCCATCTGCCAGAAGTTGTCAGATGCGTAAGCAGCGCCTTTATTGTCACCAATACGGATAATTCGTTCCGCTGGAACGCCTACATTTTTATTCCAAATTTCATATGCTTCATCATCGGTCGCATAAACTGTGACCCATAATTTTTCTTTTGGTAAATTAAACCATTCTTTACCTGTCAATAATTCCCAAGCAAAGTTGATTGCATCATGTTTAAAGTAATCACCAAAGCTAAAGTTACCTAGCATTTCAAAAAAAGTGTGGTGACGGGCTGTGTAGCCTACGTTCTCTAAATCGTTATGTTTACCACCTGCTCGCACACATCTCTGTGCTGTTGTCGCTCGGGAATATGCTCTTTTATCCAGCCCAAGAAATACATCTTTGAACTGGTTCATCCCTGCGTTAGTGAACAATAATGTCGGGTCATTGTTTGGTACTAGCGAACTGCTACTTACCACCTGATGACCCTTCGTATGAAAAAAGTCGAGAAACGCTTGGCGGATCTCAGCGGTGCTTTTACTCATATTTATCCCGATTTCAAGCTGGAAACTGAATTACGAATTGTTGAGATGGAATGTAGCATCACCTCTAATCAACTCTCCGATTAAAAAGTGACTGATAAGATAAAGTCTCTTTGTGTAGAAGTAAAATTTAGATACATCCATTCGTGGTTTTCATTGTAAAGCGTCTAAATATTTTCTGAAAGTATGTTTATACCTTTCAGTAGGCTATTTTTCCATAGAAAAACGGCCTCTCGTACCATTATAGTGCAAATGAAAAACAAAAAAATGCCACTCATTTTAGAGTGGCATTTATAACCTACTAATTTATCATGATAATAAATAAGTATTAAAATTCTTCTGATGTCTCTTCTTCATCAGAATCACTGATAAAATCAGTTGCTGCGCTCTTAAATTCACCGGTGTGAGTTAATAACATTTCACGCAATTTTTTATCAATTTCATCAGCAATAGCTGGGTGTTCTTTTAAATAAGTCGTAGAATTTGCTTTACCTTGACCAATTTTATCACCATTGTAGCTATACCAAGCACCTGCTTTTTCAATCAGCTTATGTTTAACACCTAAGTCAATCAACTCACCATGAGTGTTAATACCTTCGCCATAAAGAATTTGGAATTCAGCTTGTTTAAATGGCGCCGCAATTTTATTTTTGACGACTTTAACACGTGTTTCGCTACCAACGATTTCTTCACCGTTTTTTACAGCACCAATACGGCGGATATCTAAACGTACTGATGCATAAAATTTCAGCGCGTTACCACCAGTCGTTGTTTCAGGGTTACCAAACATCACACCAATTTTCATACGAATTTGGTTAATGAAGATCAGCAGCGTATTAGAGGTTTTCAAGTTACCTGCTAATTTACGCATTGCTTGGCTCATCATACGAGCAGCTAAGCCCATGTGAGAGTCACCAATCTCACCTTCAATCTCCGCTTTTGGTGTTAATGCAGCCACAGAGTCAACGATAATGACATCAACTGCACCTGAGCGTGTCAATGCATCACAAATTTCTAATGCTTGCTCACCAGTGTCAGGTTGAGAACATAGCAAGTTATCAATATCAACACCGAGTTTTTTCGCATAGATTGGGTCTAGAGCGTGTTCAGCATCGATAAATGCACACGTTTTACCACTGCGCTGCGCTGCTGCGATAACTTGCAGTGTTAGAGTAGTTTTACCAGAAGATTCAGGCCCGTAGATTTCAACAATGCGCCCTAATGGCAAACCACCAGCACCTAAAGCAACGTCAAGGGATAAAGAGCCCGTTGAAATAGTTTCAACGTCCATCGTGCGATCTTCGCCCAGACGCATGATGGAACCTTTACCAAATTGCTTTTCAATTTGACCTAACGCTGCAGCTAGTGCTTTTTGTTTGTTTTCATCGATAGCCATGTTCACTCCCTTTAGTGCAATGGACTTTCCCATTGCGAATAGAACGGTTGAATTCGGTTTGTTGATGCTAATTATACTGTATAATCATACAGTATCAAGAGGATTTTTTACTTATGATTTGTAAAAGTGTCTCAAGAGCATAAGATGTTGATTGTAAACGAACAGAATGCCTATCCCCTTGGAATACACAATATTTAGTCGTCATATTAAGCACTCCTGTTGGCTCTTTTTGAGCAAAACCAAACCAGACGGTTCCAACAGGTTTATCATCGCTACCACCACCTGGACCTGCGATACCACTAACCGATATCGCAAAATCTGCATTAGCTTCTTTTAATGCACCAAGCGCCATTTCAGACACAACCTGCTCACTCACAGCACCAAACTTTTGCAATGCATCTTCTGTTACACCAATCATTTGATGCTTAGCTTCATTACTGTAAGTAACAAATCCTCTATGGAAGTAATCTGAACTTCCAGCAATATCCGTGAGTACTTTAGCAACCCACCCACCTGTGCATGACTCTGCACAAGAGACAGTTTTACCTTGCTTCTTCAGGAGTTGACCAAGCTGTATACTTAATGTTTCGAGGTGATGTTCATCTTTCATTTGATTGTTTACCTTCACATCAATGTTGTTTGCGAGCTCGATCCCAAATCCACAGCCCAGCGATAGCTACTGCAAATACTGTACCAAAACCAATACCCACACTAATAACAGACAATCCAACTTTCATGGCAAGCGAATAGAGACCTAACATAATTAACATGGCACTATTCTCACCAAGGTTTTGAACTGCAATCGCATTACCTGCCCCTACAGTTTCTTTCCCTTTTTCTTGCAATAGCGCATTAAGAGGTACAACAAATAGCCCACCAAAAATACCCAATATTGCAAGGATGACATAAGATGGGAACAAACTTGTCTGTAACGCAAGTAGTACTACCATCACACCAATCACAATACCAGCAGGAATACAGCGCGAGACTGTTTTTAATGTAATGAATTTAGCTGCCAACCCGGCACCTACAACGATACCTATAGCAACTGCAGCATTAAGATAAGTAGGTGTTGCATTATCTTGCAGACCTAAAGCGACGGGTACCCACGCGACCAGTAAAAAACGTAATGTGACGCCAGCACCCCAAAACATACTGGTACCCACTAAAGAAAAACGACTTTCTTGGTTAGACCAGAGCGAACGACATGCACTCCAAAAATCGACAAATAACTTTTTAAAATGCCAACCTTTACTTGGGCGAGCGGCAACTAAATACGGAATATAAAAGTTTGCGATAACGGCAAGTGCATAGAGCACCGCACAAGTTCCAAGTGCCAACATAAGATTAATATCAGATAAAATGCCACCAACGACAGATCCAACAAGGATCGCTGCAATAGTTGATGCTTCCATTACTCCATTCGCTTTAACCAGATTATCTCCGCCTGTTAACTCACCTAAAATACCGTATTTTGCGGGGGAATATGATGCAGCGCCGATCCCAACTAAACCGTAGCAAATAAATGGATTGAGCCCTAAACAAATACCTAGTGCACCAATAAATTTAAATACGTTAGAGAATAGCATTACACGACCTTTAGAGAACCTGTCAGCGACCTGCCCAACGAAAGGTGCCAAGATAATATAAGTCAGCACAAAGACCATTTGGAGCACGGGGTGGCTCCATTCTGGATAAAATTCTGCTTTAAGTTGCGCTAAGATGGCAAACAATAATGCGTTATCGGCGAAAGCAGAAAGAAATTGCGAGGTAAGTACGGCCTTCATACCCCGACTCATTAATGGTGCATTAGTTTCGTGCATAAAATCAGTCCTCTATCACCATTTGTTTGAGTGTCACAAAGTCCGTTTTGCCACTACCTAGCACTGGCAATTCTTTCACTATACGAATATCACGTGGAACGGCTAATTCAGTTAACCCTTTACCTTTCGCAGCAGCGGAAAGCGCACTTCTGTCTAGCTCTTTATCGGTAGTGAATAAAACTAATGCTTCGCCTTTACTACTATCAGGTTTCGTCACTACGGCATGATGCGCACTTGGTGACAAGCTAAAGACCATTTGCTCAATACTTTCAAGTGAAACCATTTCTCCTGCAAGTTTAGCAAATCTTTTTACGCGTCCTTTGATGGTACAGTATTGCTGAGCATCTAATTCAACGATATCACCCGTGTCATACCATCCTTCTTCTTGTTCACCTTGTTGATTTTCAGCTGATGGCTTTTCGAGTATGCCTGGTGCTTCAACACGCAAGTACCCCTTCATAATGTTAGGGCCTTTAAGCTGCAATTTGCCGCCATTTTCAATCCCTGAAATCGAAATGATCCGTGATTGCATTTGTGGCAATATTTGCCCTACTGTGCCCTCTTTGGATGCCATTGGCACATTGATAGATACAATCGGTGCGCATTCGGTGACACCGTAGCCTTCAAGAATACGAATTCCGAATTTATCGAACCACAGTTTCTTAGTGCTATCAGACAATTTTTCAGCTCCTGCCACCACATAACGCAAGCGACCAAAATCGTATTGATGAGCAAAACGCGCATAATTGGCTAAAAATGTGGATGTACCAAATAAGACGGTACAGTTTTTGTCATACACCAACTCAGGAATAATTCGATAATGTAATGGGCTTGGGTATAAAAAGACTCGGCTACCAGAAAATAGAGGAATGAATAGGCCAACAGTTAGGCCAAAGGCATGAAACAGAGGTAACGATGACATAAAGCGATCACGTGGAGTGAAATCTGCGATAGTTTTAATCTGTTCGACGTTTGCCATCAAACTTGCGTGACTGTGGACTACACCTTTCGGTGTACCTTCTGAACCAGAAGTAAACAACACTAATGCTTCATCTTCTGGTTTACGTGGAAGTATAGCCTTAGTTGGCCTAAATAAATGTTTCACTATCCATAATTTATCTTGCCAAGTGACGGTATCTTTTAAGTCCTCGAGATAAATCCAATTCGCTTCAGTGACTTGCTCTGGAATATGCGTCAAATTACCTTTTTCAAGAAATTGGCGTGAGGTAAAGACGACTTTGGCCTGAGAGGCTTTTAATGCATTACTAATACCATGACTACCTGCTGTATAGTTCAGCATTGCAGGAATCCGCCCTCGCATTAATGCACCAAAAATGGCTGCCGCAGTGACAGTTGCATTTGGTAGTAATAAACCAATACGTTCATTTTCATGAGTATAACGTTCAATAATACGGCCAACACCCAACGATTTTTTCAATAATCCTTGGTAGCTATCTTCTTTGAAATTGATATCTTCGATACAAGGCGAGCGACGACCAAAACGTTTCACACTATCAATAAATTCTTCAACCAGCGTCAATTGTGGTCTAGTTGCCATTCGAGCAGATTTCATGATGCTATACAAATGTAGACCCGCTAACCTACGGCGTTCTACTGCACGAGGTGCTTCTGGCATCGGGATAGTTTTAGCGGTCAGGATATGCAATGTGATCTGAGGAAACCATTTTAGAGGAATAATGCCTTTTAAACGCCCAAAGTAGCTACGCTCTGCGCCTTCAATACGGATAGGCACGACTTTTGCACCCGATTTCGCAGCAACAAATGCTGCCCCGTCGTAAATTTTCATCAGTGAGCCATGAACAGAAATACGCCCTTCTGGGAATATAACAATAGGACGCCCTTTTTCTACTTCTTTGACTAAATGACGAATACCCAACGGGTTGGCAGGATCAAGAGGAATGATGTCAGCATAGGGTTTTAACCATTTGATCATTCTAGGTGTAGCAAATGAAGAATAAACCGCAAATACAGGTTTCACGGGTAGAAATAAAGCAATTAAGGCACCGTCAATAAATGAGACATGGTTAGGTGTAATTAAACACTTATCTTGAAAAAGCTCTTTTTCATCCCCGACTAAGCGAATACGAAACAAAAACCGAAGTACTGTTCTAAGAATATTTGCCAGCATAATGAATCCCTATATTATGAGTTATCTAAATAATTCTAACTGATAATTATGTAGTGAAAACCACTAATATGCTAAGTGGTTTATTCCTAAAGCGTTACTAGAGGCTATATATTAAGTCAAATTTTTTAGCTGGCCGATAATGACATCGATAGGAAGTTCCGCATTAACGACATGATGTGCCGCTGCACGGTAAAGAGGCTCTCTTTGTGATATAACCTCTGCTATTTCTTCTAACATTGACTTACCTGTCAAGCTTGGACGTTGATCTGCTTGAGGTTCCGCTGCGAGCCTAGCCACCAAGACTTCAGGCTTAGCACTTAAGTAAATCACCGTACCATTCTCACGCATGACTTGTTGGTTTTCTTCGGAAAGAACGATCCCCCCACCAGTAGAAACGATCACATTTTGTTGTGAAATTGATTTTAATGCTTCACTTTCTAAGTGACGAAAATACTCCCAACCATGCTGTTCTACAATCTGAGCAATGCTCATTCCCGCTCGCTCAACAATCAATTTATCCGTATCAACAAATTGAAATGACTTATGTTCGGCTAACTGTTTGCCAATCGTTGTTTTGCCTGAACCTCTAGGGCCTATAATGTAAAACATCTGTATTCATTCCGTCATGATGATTATTACGATACACGCATTACGCGTTATATATCAGTCATATTTCAAGCTGTCGTTAGCCATACAGGCAAAGCCTACAACTTCTGCCATCGAACTATTATATCTATCTATATTTCCAAACTTTTTTATCTGGATAGCTTCGTTTGGAGCCTACCTATATATGTCTTGATTTTATTTCTCAATTTAAATGGCTAATAATCATAAAAATAAAGCCACACTAATGGTGTGGCCTAATCGCTATTATTTAACTATTATGCTCGATTAAGGTAATCACCATAACCAATCCATTTATAGGTCGTCAATGCATCCAGTCCCATCGGTCCACGTGAATGTAACTTCTGTGTGCTGACTGCGACTTCAGCTCCCAAACCAAACTGGCCACCATCAGTAAAACGCGTGCTAGCGTTGACGTAAACAGCAGCAGAGTCAACACGGTGAACAAAATAATCGGCTTGGATGATTGATTCCGTTAATATAGCATCGGAATGCGCTGTACCATAAGTGCGAATATGGTCGATAGCGGTATCAATGCTGGAGACAACTTCAACATTCAGATCAAGCGATAACCACTCATCAACCAAATTTTCAGCTTTTACATCAACGACATGAGCAGGGCCATTCTTCAAATAAGGCATAGCTTGTGAACTCGCATGCAAAGTCACTTTTTGTTCTGCCATTTTTTGGCTCAACAATGGCAAAAATTCGGCCGCTATTTTTTCATGAATCAATACAGTTTCTAGTGAATTACAAGCACTTGGACGCTGAACCTTTGCATTGATAATAACGCTAATCGCTTTATCAAAATTAACAGATTCATCAACAAATGTGTGGCATACACCAATTCCCCCTGTAATAACAGGAATGGTCGATTGTTCACGACACAATTTATGTAGACCTGCACCACCACGAGGGATCAACATATCCACATAACGATCTAATTTTAGTAACTGAGTGACTAATTCACGATCTGGGTTATTAATAGCCTGTATTGCATCTGCAGATATTCCGCAGTTTTTTAACGCTTTTTGAATAACTCCCGTGACGGCAAGGTTGGTGTTATGAGTCTCTTTACCGCCGCGTAAAATGGCTGCATTACCTGTTTTTAAGCATAATGCTGCAACATCGACAGTCACATTCGGACGAGCTTCATAAATAACACCGACAACGCCTAAGGGCACACGACGGCGCTGTAAATTCAAGCCGTTATCGAGTTGGCTACCATCAATGATTTGCCCAACAGGATCGGCGAGCTGGCAAACTTTTCTTACATCATCAGCGATATTTTTTAGACGCTCTTGTGTGAGTAATAGACGATCTTGCAGTGCAGGAGCCATACCATTAGCACGCGCCTGAACCAAATCTTGTTCATTGGCAGCAAGAATAACCGCACTTTCTTGCTCTAATAAATCGGCTATCTGCTCTAAAGCGGCATTTTTTTGTTTTGTGCTCAATTGAGCTAGTTGCCATGAGGCTTCACGAGCCGCTTTTCCCATTTGTTCTAACATAATTAACTCACTATCATATCATCGCGGTGGACAGCTACAGAGCCGTGTTCATAACCAAGTATTCGGCCTATTTCTTGTGAATGATGACCTGCAATCATTCTTAATGCATCACTATTGTAATGGGTCACCCCGTGGGCGAGGTCTTTACCTGCCATATTGCGTATACGGATTACTGCGCCACGAGAAAAATCACCTTCGATTTTTTTAATACCTTTCGGAAGTAGTGAACTCCCTTTTTCCAGAATAGCAAGTTGTGCGCCATCATCGATATAAATATCACCAGCTGCGGGCGCACCAAAAATCCAACGTTTACGATTTTCCATCGGATTTTTTTGACCATAAAAGCGCGTACCAACTGGAATATTTTCAATTACCGCGCTGATTACATCAGGTTTATTACCCGCAGCAATGATCACATCAATACCGGCTCGCCCTGCAACATCGGCCGCTTGTAGCTTAGTCGCCATGCCACCGGTACCTAAACCTGTAACACTGCCTCCTGCCATTTCGCGTAGCTCATCATTGATACCATAAACTTCCGGGATCAATTTAGCATTAGGGTTGCTTCGGGGATCTGAATCAAATAAACCTTCAATATCAGTCAGTAATAATAGCTTGTCCGCATCACCAAGTATTGCAGCAAGAGCCGATAAATTATCGTTATCACCAACTTTAATCTCGGCTGTTGCAACCGCATCATTTTCATTAATAACTGGAATTATGCCGTTATCGAGTAATGCTTGTAATGTATCACGTGCGTTTAAAAAACGTTCGCGATCTTCAAGATCAGCACGAGTCAGTAGCATTTGCCCAATATGGATGCCATAAATAGAAAATAATCGTTCCCATAACTGAATAAGATGACTTTGACCAACCGCTGCAAGTAACTGCTTAGACGCTATCGTTGCGGGAAGCTCGGGATAATTTAGATGTTCACGACCTGCCGCTATCGCGCCAGAAGTCACGATAATAATGCGATGCCCTTTTTCATATTGCTGGGCACATTGTCTAACTAGCTCAACAATATGAGCTTGATTCAATTGACGAGAGCCCCCAGTCAATACACTGGTTCCTAATTTAACAACCAATGTCTGGCTATTTTTCATCATTTTTCTGCCATTAGGATTAACAAACACAAAGTGAATATCATTTTTATCAGTTGAAGCGCGTTATGCCAACAGGCATAACGCAAAATTCAACAAAAGTTGGTCTAAAACAATTTTATGCGCTTAATTCCAGTTTAAATTCTGCCATTTGCGCAGAAGGAAAGAAAGTTAGCTCAAGCTCAGAAAGTTGTTTGGAGAGAGATTGGTGAAAGGACTTTAGATTTTTTTCAATAGAATCAATAGCGATATTATCTTTCAATACTTTTGCTTGCCAGCTACCATGACTATTATACATTCCAAGATGATATGAATATTCAAACCCATCTTCATTTGGCGATAACATCATCCACCAGCCCCAGAATTCTCGTTTTTCTGGTGTAATATTCGCGTTAACACAAACTGCAAGGCTATCGAAAAAGTAGCAACCATCTAAACATTGCTTTTCTCGTAGATAAGGCCCTAATGCAGCAAACTTCTTTAAATACCCACCATTAGAGTAATTATTAACTAAAGCCATGTAAGGATCTCCTTTTTGAGAAGATCCCTTTTTAACAAAAGTTAAAAAATAATCAAGATATTAAATAAAATTAAAGTATTTTACTTTTCAACCAACTCGTAGTTTCACTTAGTGATTTTTGATAATTTTCGAAAACGGGTGTCGCAGGTAATGCTAATAAATGGCTATCCATTGAAGAACGCATAATAAGGTCTGACTCTTGTTTCGGGCTATAAATATCATTTTCCCAACAAACGGACATCATTGGAACATAACTACGTCGCCCTAAAAGCCCCTGATTTTTTAATGAATAACAGCTAAGTTCATGGCGTAATGCAGCACCATCAACATGATATATACCTAGACGGCTAGCAAAAACATCGAGCTCCATACGCGGAATATCACGCTGATATTTATCTTCATGTAATAAGCTATGAACGATCGGTCCTAACACAGCGACTGCTTTTATTTTTTCCGGACACATATAAGCTAATCTTAAGGCAATATTTGCACCAAAACGTAATCCAACAAGGCCAAAACGCGTATGATCAATCCATGGGATTGTATCTAATTGGCGAACTACCTGTTCATGCAATGTGCTTGTTTCTTGAGATAGCTTATATTTAATTGAATAACCAATTGAAGGCATATCTAACGTCAACATAGCAATGCCAAGCGGTTCAAGATAATCACGAAAGTAGCGAGAGTAATCAATTTGCAAACTATCAAGTGTTCCACAAACCATAACTGTAGGATAAGGACCTTGACCTGTCGAAGGGATATGCAAAAAACCACACACTTCTTTATTACCATCTACCTTAAATGATAATTTTTTTAATTTATAACGTGAAAATTGTGCAGCGCTATCATAAGCCTTACAAGCAAGCAAAACAGCTTGGCTAGCTAATTCATCACCTTTGATAAAAGGATATGCCCCAAGACTGTATAAATTAGCTGCGTGTAGCCATGCCTCACTGGCTTTTTCACCCCTCTCAAATTGTAAGGCTTTTTGCTGCCAATGCATCGCTTGATGAGACCACTCAAAACACCAATTACCGCTACGATTGCCAATGACGGTATCGAGTAAATTTTTATCACTACGCTCAGCATCGGTTACCGCAATTCGGCTCAGGACTTCCTCTATTTCTAAAGCATCAATACCACGCCAGATCCACAGTAATCGATTGATCATTCGATACCAACTGGCATGATGAGCACCGCTTAATGCTGAATGGCTATTAATGATTGAGGAGGCATAGGCAGAGTAAGATACAAGTGTCGAAGTTTCAGTTTGCCTAACTTTTGGCTTGAACAGCTTTTCGGAAAGATTTTGTTGAGTCATCCTGATAACCTGTTTGTTGGGCTTAAATTAAAAAGGGAACGCCGTAGCATTCCCTCTATCATATCGTTTTACGCTTAATTTTATTAGGTAATAATATTTTCTGTATATAATATGAGGTAAGTACACAACTCATATTAGCGTTGTTTTAACCTTTAAGCATTATGGATAACTCAAAACGACATTTTATTTGTCCTGATCACATAGAGGTGTCATAAATACAACCCCCATATCCCATGGCTGCTCAATCCAAGTGTCTTGTGGTATATCAATGACATAATCATCGACTAATGGACGCCCAGCTGGTTTTGCAAAGATAGTGACAAAATGAGCTTTAGGGTACATATCACGAATTGCTTTCGCGGTACCTCCAGTGTCAACGAGGTCATCAATCACGATGAAGCCTTCACCATCACCTTCAGCGCGTTTAATGATATTCAAGTCACGCTGGTTATCATGGTCATAACTTGAAATACATACGGTATCAACATGACGAATACCTAGTTCACGTGCGAGGAGTGCACCTGGTACAAGGCCACCACGGCTAACCGCGATAATGCCAGTCCATTGGTCTACAGGTAATAAACGTTGTGCGAGTTTTCGGGCATGTATTTGCAACATATCCCACGTTACGACATATTTTTCGCTCATAAAATTCGGGTCCCGACTGCTGAGTAAAACTAAATGCGTCTTGCGGAAAAAAGGTTGCGCGAGATTATAGTGATTCAGCAAAGCAAAAACCAGCAAAAACAGAAGATGGAGATGAATTAATATCATTCCTACCCGTCATTCTTCGAGTTGCATGGTTAATGCATTCATCAAAAACCTACAAGCAATTCGAATTATTTTGGGCATATACACTGACTATTTATAACAATAAAGTGTATGCTGAGAAAACTAACAGTGTGGCCTGAACATCTACGCCACGCCTTTTAAGCCTAATAATTAGAGTCCGTTAACCTTTTGTACTTATTTTGCAGTAATTTGTTGAGTATTAGTTCTAAAACGCTGGGTCTATTTGTGCTTACTAATATATTTATTTATGGCCAAAGAGCTCTTCACAAAAACTGTCTCCCAAAAGGTTAATAGGCTCTAGCAAAAACAGATAAAACTAAGGTCGTTTAAGGAGATTCAACGTGTCTGAACTAGCTAAACTGTCACCACAGCCATTATGGGATATTTTTGCCAAAATTTGTTCAATTCCCCATCCTTCCTATCACGAAGAAGCTCTTGCAACACATATTATCGAATGGTCGAAACAAAAAGGGTTTCATGTAGAACGTGACCAAGTTGGTAATATTTTGATCCGTAAGCCTGCAACTTCAGGTTATGAAAACCGTAAAGCCGTTGTTCTGCAAGCTCACTTAGATATGGTTCCACAAAAGAATAATGATACTGAGCATGATTTTACCAAAGATCCTATCCGTCCTTATGTTAATGGCGAGTGGGTAACTGCTGAAGGCACCACTCTGGGTGCTGATAACGGTATTGGTATGGCATCTGCTCTTGCTGTTCTTGCAGATGATAGCCTTGAACACGGGCCATTAGAAGTGTTGTTGACCATGACAGAAGAGACTGGCATGGATGGCGCTTTCGGCTTACAAGCTGGATGGCTACAAGCAGACATTCTGATCAACACTGACTCAGAGGAAGAAGGCGAAATCTACATGGGTTGTGCTGGTGGTGTCGATTTTACAACAACATTTGACTTAAGCCGTGAAGCATTACCACAAGGTTATAAAACCTTCACCATGACATTGAAAGGCTTAAAAGGTGGGCACTCAGGTGGTGATGTCCATTTAGGTTTAGGTAATGCAAATAAATTGTTAGCACGCTTTGTTGCGGGTCATGCAGAAGATCTGAGCCTGAAATTATTGGAATTCACTGGTGGTACAGTGCGTAATGCTATTCCACGTGAAGGCCATGTCATTATCGCCGTTCCTACGGATAAAGTTGCTGAATTAACCACATTGAGAGCGCGTTACGAAGGCATTTTACAAAATGAATTATCTGTCGTTGAACCAAACGTCGTTCTACTTTTAGAAGAAACACCAACTGAATTAAAAGCGATTACTGATGAATGTCAGAAGCGCTTTATTTTCTTTTTAAATGCGGCACCGAATGGCGTGATCCGTATGAGCGATGTGGCTAAAGGAGTGGTCGAGACATCCCTCAATGAAGGTGTTGTCACCATGACTGAAGATAAAGCAGAAATAATCTTCTTGGTACGATCTTTAATTGATAGTGGCAAAAATTATGTTGTTAATATGCTGACATCTATTAGTCAATTAGCACAAGCAAAATACCGTACAGAAGGTAGCTATCCAGGATGGCAGCCTGATGCTGATTCACCCGTTATGCATTTAGTCAGTGAAACCTATCAAAAACTATTTGGCAAAACTCCGAATGTCATGGTGATCCACGCGGGTCTTGAGTGTGGTTTATTCAAAAAACCTTATCCTGACATGGATATGGTATCTATTGGGCCAACCATCCGTGGGGCACACTCACCAGACGAAAGAGTACATATTGCCAGCGTTGGCGAATATTGGAAGTTACTGACTGCTGTTTTAAAGGCGATCCCAGTTAAGAACTAACCATAGTTAGTTTCAATATAACGATGATAAACACCCATTCTAAATGATGGGTGTTTTTTATTTAAAGCTCTAGTAATAACTGCCTTTCGATCTGCGGACTTTGCAATGTGACATGTAATCCAACTAACCTTACACCACGTTCTTCGCGCCGATGCTCCCATACTTGCTTAGCCAAGAAGATCAAATCTTGTTTATTCAGTATTGGATAAACATGTTCCTGAGTTGTTTGCTGAAAGTCATTGAATTTAATTTTAACGCCTTGGCGGGCAATACGTAGGTCAGGTTTTACTTTTGTTAAACGAACTTCAAGTTCTTCATATAGCTCATTAAGCAAAGGTAAGCACTGTTCCCAATGGTGAATATCTTCAGCTAATGTTCGTTCGACTCCTACTGATTTTCGGAGCCTATCCGGATTGATAGGTCGTTCATCAATACCATGACAGCGTTCCCACAGTATCTGTCCAAATTTCCCCATGTTTTTTATCAAACTCACCACATCATACTGTTGCACATCTGCACAGGTTTCTAACCCCATATCTAACAGTTTTTGCGCAGTGACTTTCCCAACCCCAGGAATTTTGTTGAGAGGTAATGAGAGCACAAATTCCGCCATATTTTGCGGCGTGATCACATATTGCCCATTAGGTTTATTCAGATCGGAGGCTATTTTGGCTAAAAATTTTATTGGGGCTATCCCCGCTGATGCCGTGAGTTGTAATTCATCAAAAATCTGCTGGCGAATAGTTTGAGCAATCAGTGTCGCGGAGCCGTGATAATGATCACTATCGCTGACATCTAAATAGGCCTCATCCAAAGAAAGCGGCTCAATGAGGTCGGTATAACGGGAAAGGATTTTCCGAATGTGTAAAGAGGTTTCTTTATAGAGAGCCATTCGCCCCGGAACGACTTTCAAGTGTGGGCAAAGCCTTAAGGCAACCGCCGTCGACATGGCGCTGTGTACACCATAGCGCCTCGCTTCGTAGTTAGCAGTACTAATGACGCCACGACGATCAGCACTTCCACCCACCGCGATTGGTACGTTGCGGAGGCTAGGATCATCTCGCATTTCTATCGCTGCATAAAAGCAGTCCATATCAATATGAATTATTTTACGCACAGCAAGCTCACATTAATAAATAACTGATTAAATATACAGTATATAAATAAAACCTGCAATTTAGAGGATGCTGACTATCACGCTATTTTTAACATTAAGCTATAAAGATAAAAATAATTATCATTTTCATTACCCGATAAGCCAACTCAAAACGACTTATAGTGGTTACTTATAAAATAGGTCAATTATTGGGATCATAATGAAAAAAAATTATACGGTGTTATTAAAAACACATAAGCTCCCCCTCACTCTATTAGCAGAGATAAACCGTCTTTCTCTCGCTAGCTTGCTGATTGCTGCAACGACAACATACGCATTTGGGGAAAAGTCTTCTGATACAGATAAATTACAGAAACAGCAAGATGATTCAGTACTATTTCCGGCTTTATCGGTTGTTGGGGATTTAGATACCAGTGTTGGTGCAGGAAGCTCAGTACTTAAATTGAAAGATATCGAGCGGATACAAGCTAATAACATCGCGGAATTAGTCGATCAACTCCCCGGTGTTTCATCGTCGGGTTCGCCTCGCCCAGGGGGACAAACACTCAATATTTGGGGAATGGGCGACATGGAGGATGTCAAAGTCACCCTCGACGATGCGCCAAAAGGTTTTGAAAAATATCGCCAAGGTTCCATCTTCATTGAACCTGAATTGATTAAACGTATAGATGTCGATAAAGGTCCACACAATATCATGGATGGTAATGGTGGCTTTGGTGGAACAGTTAAAATCACTACCAAAGACGCTGAAGATTTGCTGCAAGAGGATCAAAATTTCGGTGCGATGTTGAAGTACAGCTATCATACTAATGATCGACAAAATATTTATAGCTCAGCGTTATACGGTAAAACCCTCAATGGTGTTGCCGATGGCTTATTGTATGTCAGTAAGCGTGAAGGTAATGATCTACGTCAACCAGATAGTACTCGATTTGGCTTTTCTCAATCCGATCAGTTGTCATACCTACTTAAAACCAATATTTACCTCAATGATCAGCATACTTTAAGCCTATCGGCTATGCGCTCTGAGTCCGATAATCTGGTTCCTTGGGCTGCTAAGCGTGATGAGCTTGCGACACCAACCAAGTCAGAAATTGACCAATATGGTTATGATGGTGCAGTCAAACGTAAATTAGTTCAACGTGACCAGCAAGATCAAAACTACAGTATAAAATGGAATTATATCCCTGAGGGCAGTGATTGGATTAATCTCACGACAACCTATGCATGGTCAAAAACCAAACAACATGATACCCGCCCTGAAAATGCCTCGAAGTACCTATCCGCAAGTCTTGGCAATAAAAGTTGGGTTAATTATACGGACCAACTGTTTGATATTCATAATGAAAGTGTATTTGATACTGGTAGGTTAGAACATCAATTAACAATTGGCGCACGTTGGAACAAAAACGACCGCAGTGTTCTAATGTTTGATGCAGGCAAAATTAAAAACCCACAATATAATTATGGCTATTTTCAACCACAATATATGCCCGCAGGTATTCAAGAAACAACGAGTACATACATTCAAGATGCTATTACTTGGCGTAGTTTCACAGTTACGCCAGTTGTGCGTTATGATTATGTCCAAAATAAGGGAAAAGGTAATCTTGCCGCAATCTACACGGAAAAAGATCCACTGATGGGACATGACTACCGACCGGTTACCTACAGTGGCATTTCACCTCATTTAGGTCTTCTTTGGAAAACAACCCCTAACCTCACTTTATTTGCTGATATTAGTCGTACATGGCGTGCTCCTGTCGTTGATGAACAATATGAAGTGCAATTCTCTCAAAGTAATGTTACGGGAAGTAGTCGAGAACTTGGTAAGGAACGCATGGACGGGATCCGTTTAGGTGCAATCTTCGATTTTGACGAAGTCGCACAAGCGGATGATCAATTACAAATTCGCACCACACTATTTCGTAACAAAGGTAAGGATGAAATATTCCGTCGCCGTGGTGAAATTTGTGAAGAAAAGAAAAATGGCACTGGAAAGTGTAGCGGCCCATTGTCTAACTATCGTAATTTACCGGGGTACACTATTGAAGGCTTAGAAATTGAGCTGTTTTATGATAGCCCTAATGTTTTCGGAAAAATGGCGTATTCTGCAATAAAAGGTGAGCGTGATGCTTCGCCTCGTGATCCTTGGTTTGGTCAAAAAACATGGATAGCAGAGATCCCACCTGACACTTTACATGTGATGCTAGGTTACAAATTCCCACAATGGAATGCGAACTTTGGTATTACAGGCGACTTTGTTGGCCATCAAGTACGTTCACCCGCAGATAGAGATCCTATCGCTGTCTACTGGCAATATCCAAAGTCTAAAGGTTACTCACTTTATGGTGCTTTTGTGCAATGGAAACCGGAGTTTGTCGATAATACCGATGTTAGACTTACCGTCACTAATATCTTTGAACAAGATTACTATCCATATTTGACAATCAAACAAAATGATAATAATTATTATTTTTGTTTATGAAAATATACATTACCCTAGCAGAAAACAGTTCTAGCACGGAAGAAAGTCAACTTTACCATCAATACGCCCCTAACCTATATCGCTATATTCTAGCAAGAACCCCCGATACCGACATTGCAGATGAAATTTTGCATGATGTTTTTGTTCATACAATTGAAACATTTCGCTGCCAAACTCTACGGTTTCCAAAAGCCTACATGTACACACTTGCGCAGCGTAATATTGTCAATTTTTATCGCCGACGAAAAATCGAAGCTCATTATCAAAATTTGCTCATTGAGCCTGAACAAGTGTGGCACTTAGAAACACAGTTAGTAGTAGAAGAACAATTGTTTTTGATATCAGAGCAACTTGGCAAATTACCTGAAAAAATGGAGCGAGCCTATTTATTAGCTCAACTTGAAGGGATGTCTTACAGGCAAATCGGATTAGAGCTAAATGTCAGTTCAAATTCAATTAAGTACTACTTACAAACGGCTCGGAAAGCATTAGAAAAAGAGTTCAATTAAATGAATTCAACTTATTGATATAATTATTATAGGTAATGGGTAGGGTAAAATTATGACACCAAGTATCAAAAAAGGGATGGCTATCAGCTTACTTATACTTGCTAGCCACAGTGCATTTGCTCACTCACCACAGATTGTTGCTCATCGAGCGGGGACAGGAGATGCACCAGAGAATACGCTTTATGCTATTGAATTGGCGAAAAAGAATCATGCTGATGCAATTTGGTTAACAGTGCAACTTTCTAAAGATAATCAGATCGTTTTATACAGGCCGAGCGATCTCGATTCACTCACTGATAAAAATGGAAGTATCTCTGATTATTCAGCGCAACAACTCAGTAAAATCGATGCTGCTTATCAATTTAATAAAAAGAATAATCTGCAATTACCTACCCAAGAAATAACCATTCCTACCCTCGAAACTGTACTCAAAAAGTATCCTGATACCGAATTTTATATTGATTTAAAATCACCTGATGCCTCACCTGATATTCAAGCAAAAGCCATTTTTGAATTACTCTCAAAGCATAATGCTTTTAAAAATACCCGATTTTATTCAACTAATGATGATTTCATACAAGCACTTGCTAAGTATTCAAACAAAATAAATACCTTTGAAGTCGTGATGAAACACGCACCCTATTAGCTAATAGCACAATGAGTCATCAGTGTGAGCCATTGAACCAAACAACTGAAAAGCAATCAGTCCGTTGGTATGGATTTGAATTACATCGTAAAGTTGAAGTTGTCGAGCGTTATACTCTTGGGGAAGCTCGCTCGCCAGCCACGTTGTCTTGGGATAAAGAAGCGATTGATTGCTTTAGGCAACATGGAGATGCTTATATTGTTTTATTTGGCGTAAATAGTCCGAGTGATTATCAGTTCGCAAAAGAAATTGGCGCTGATGCAGTGATGGTCGATTCGCCAAAAACATTTAATCAGCAAGCAATTAAATAATAGTCTTTCACTAACTCACTATCTATCGTACCCCTAGATATAAAGAAGCCTCTCAGATTATTTTATTAAAACTGAGAGGCGTTAAAATCATCTTTTATTAACGGCTTAAATTATCCGATTCTGCTCTAATATCTTTTGTCGCGCATCCTCACGCGCCATACGTTTTTTACGTGCATCGCAAGGTTCAGGGCAGTCACACGCTTTCTCAACTCCAATGCTTTTTAAACCACCGCAACTACCTTGAATACTTTTACGCTTAATGATGTATCCAAGTGACATGAATAGAAATGCCAGTAAGAACAGGACGAAAGCTGCAATAAAAACCTCTATCATTTTATTACCCTCCTAATTACTGTTTTTCTGTAAGAATGGTTCGAATGACTTAGTATAACGCTCTTCAAAACCTTTTTCTGTTTTCACTATCATAAAGACAGGAATATTCATTTTTTCAGCTAGCGCAAGACCTTCATCTGGACCTAAGACATTAAGTCCTGTTGATAAACCATCTGCACTCATGCATGTTGGGGCCAATACGGTTATCGAGACCAGATTATGCTTAATTGACATTCCCGTTTTAGGATCGATCGTGTGAGAAAAACGCACGCCATCTTGTTCAAAATAGTTACGATAATCACCCGAGGTTGCAATTGACATATCCCCAGGTTCAATCACTTCTTGGGCTGTTTGGCTGACACCATCAGTGGTTGGTTTTTCAATAGCAATGCGCCAAGGAGCACCTTTACCATTTTTACCTTTAGTACGAACCTCACCGCCTATATCAACCATATAATCATTGATTTTGATTGACTCTAAGTATTCGGCAACAACATCAACGCCATAACCTTTTGCAATAGATGAGAGGTCGACATACAGCTCAGGAATAGTTTTAACTAAGTTATTATCCTGTACAGATAACTTCTCTATACCAACCCAAGCACGGCGTTTTTCTAATTCATCCGTTGTTGGTGCTTTGGTAACGCGCCCTTCAGGGCCAAAACCCCATAAATTCACTAAAGGTCCGACGGTGACATCGAGCGCACCATTAGTTAACTCATTTATCTTGATAGCTTCTTTAACGACTTTTGCCGTCGCTGCTGATACAGGAAAAGGAACATTAACTTCTTTAAATTGATTGAATCGGCTTAATTCAGAGTCAGGACGATAGGTTGACATTTGATCATTAACCTCTTCCAAACGCTTATCAATTTCTGCTTGAATAGACTCGCTGGTGGGTGATGAGGAGTCAGTTACATATTTAATGGAATAATAGGTTCCCATTGTCTGACCTTGAAGATTTGCCTGTTCAGGTCCACCGCAAGCAGCCAATAATAGAGTTGCTGCAAATAACAGCACTGGAGTAATCACTTTTCTGTTCAGCATAATTCTCTCTGCATCAATCATAAGCGCCCACATCGGTGGGCGCTAAATAAAACAATTTGAGGTTACTTAACCACCGAAATCATCCAGCATGATGTTTTCATCCTCCACACCAAGATCCTTAAGCATTTTGATTACAGCTGCGTTCATAACTGGAGGCCCACACATATAGAACTCGCAGTCTTCAGGAGCTGGGTGGTCTTTTAAGTAATTTTCATACAGAACATTATGAATAAATCCTGTATAACCATCCCAATTATCTTCCGGCATTGCATCAGAAAGTGCAACATTCCATGTAAAGTTTTCGTTCTCAGCAGCTAATTGATCGAAATCTTCTGTATAGAACATTTCACGCTTAGAACGTGCTCCATACCAGAAGCTAATCTTACGCTTAGAATGTAAACGCCTTAACTGATCGAAAATATGCGAGCGCATTGGTGCCATACCAGCACCACCACCAATGAAGACCATCTCAGCCTCCGTTTCTTTGGCGAAAAATTCACCAAACGGGCCTGAAATTGTTACTTTATCACCCGGCTTTAGCGACCAAATATAGGAAGACATAATTCCAGGTGGGACATCAGGGTTACGTGGCGGCGGTGTCGCAATACGCACGTTCAGCAAAATAATGCCGTGTTCTTCAGGATAGTTAGCCATTGAATAAGCACGAACTGTTGGCTCTTTCACCTCAGAAACATAACGGAATAAATTGAATTTGTCCCAATCTTCACGATATTCCTGTGGTACGTCGAAATCGGCATATTTTACAACGTGCTCAGGGCATTCGATTTGGATAAAGCCACCAGCACGAAATGGAACAACTTCGCCGTCTGGAATTTTTAGTTTCAATTCTTTAATGAAAGTCGCTTTATTATCATTCGAGATAACTTCGCATTCCCATTTTTTAACACCAAAAATTTCTTCCGGTAATTCAATTTTCAGATCTTGTTTGACGTTAACCTGACAAGCTAAACGACAGCCTTCTTTTGCTTCACGTTTATTAATATGGGTAAGCTCAGTTGGCAAAATATCACCGCCACCTTCTTTGATGGTCACGCGGCATTGGCCACATGAACCACCACCACCACAAGCTGATGAAACAAAAATACCTTGGTTAGACAGCATTCCTAACAGTTTATCGCCAGCTGGCGCATCAAAACTCTTATCCGGATCACCGTTTACTTCAACTTTAATGTTCCCTGTATTCACTAACTTGGATTTAGCTAACAGGATCAAGCCTGTTAACCCCAAGACAATCAGGGTAAACATCACTACGCCTAGAATAATAATATCCATGAATTCTTCTCGCCTTTATAACTGAACACCGGAGAAGGACATAAAGCCCAGTGCCATCAAACCAGTGGTGACAAAGGTAATGCCTAAGCCTTTCAAACCCACTGGAACATCGGAATATTTCATCTTTTCACGAATTGATGCTAACAATACAATTGCCACCATCCAGCCGATACCTGAGCCGAATCCATATACAATTGATTCGCTAAAGTTGTAATCTCGCTGAGCCATGAAAGAGACGCCACCAAAGATTGCACAGTTAACGGTAATCAACGGCAGGAAGATACCCAATGCGTTATAAAGTGACGGGAAATAACGATCTAAGATCATTTCCAGAATTTGAACTAAAGCAGCGATGACTCCGATAAAGGTAATAAAGTTAAGGAATGATAAATCGACTCCTTCAACCATTGCGCCATCGCGTAGGACTAAGTTATAAACGAGATTGTTTGCTGGTACAGAAATTCCTAAAACAACCGCAACTGCAATACCGAGACCAAACGCTGTCTTAACATCCTTTGATACAGCCAAAAACGTACACATACCCAAGAAGAATGCCAATGCCATGTTTTCAATAAACACCGCTTTAACAAACAGGCTTATGTAATGTTCCATCAGCTTAATCCTTCTCTACTTGAGCGGGTCTCATGGTTCGTAATCCCCAAATCAGCATTCCAATGATAAAGAATGCGCTAGGTGCTAAAAGGAATAGCCCGTTAGGCATGTACCAACCACCATTTTGCAACGATTCAAACACTGTCATGCCAAACAATGTGCCCGAGCCAAATAGTTCACGCAAAAATCCAACAAGAATAAGGATGACACCGTAGCCAAGGCCATTACCAATACCATCCATAAAGCTTTCAATTGGTGGAGATTTCATTGCGTAAGCTTCAGCTCTTCCCATCACAATACAGTTAGTGATGATTAAACCGACAAACACAGAAAGTTGCTTAGATATCTCATAGGCATATGCTCGCAAAATTTGGTCAACAACAATAACCAGTGAAGCAATAATTGCCATCTGAACAATAATCCTCACACTACTTGGAATATAGTTACGGATCAGCGAGATAAAAAAGTTAGAGAATGCGGTAACCAATGTTACCGCAAGCGTCATTACTAAAGCAGTTTCCATTTTGGTAGTGACTGCCAACGCAGAACACACACCAAGAATCTGTAGTGCAATTGGGTTATTATTAAATATAGGTCCCAATAGGACGCGTTTTATTTCTTTTGAATCAGCCATTATTCAGCGCTCCTTCACGAACTTTTTTCAGGAACGGACCAAAACCGTTATCACCTAACCAAAAATCAAACATATGTTGAATGCCATTTGATGTCAGTGTTGCACCTGAAAGACCATCGATACCATAAGGACTGTCTGTCGAGCCACTACGAACAATTTTTATTGCAGGAACACCCTCTTCGTTGAAGAGTTTTTTACCTAACCATTGCGCTTTCCACTGAGGGTTATCCACTTCACCGCCAAGACCTGGGGTTTCACCGTGTGAATAGTAAGTAATACCACGAGAGGTAACACCATCAATATCAACTGCAATAAAAGCGTACATTACCGACCACAATCCTGAACCATAAACAGGCAGAATGACTTGGGAAACTTTGCCCTCATCATTCTTAACTAAATAGATCTCAGCACTGTTCGCGCGACGGCGGATTTTAGCGATATCTTCAGCGGGTGAAAGCGCAATACTGCTTTCCTCGCTACGTAACTCGCTATTGAGATCAAATCCACTGATATCGTTTGAAAGCTCATTAGTTTTGAAACTCAACAATTTTGGTTCAATGCGTTCATCATAAACTTTTTGAACTTCTTCGGTGGTCATCTTTGGTTTAAATAGACCTGCAACACTTAAAATATTACGTTGCGTATCTAATAAAACTTGTTCTTGCTGGCGAGATTTTAACCCCACCGCAGAACCTGCTACGACGATAGAACAAACTAGGCATAGAATAAATACGACTAAAAATGTTCTTCCGATACTATCTTTATTTTTTGGTTTTTCATTAGCCACGGGCTTTTCTCCGCTTAATATTTGCTTGAACGACCAGATAGTCAAACAGAGGAGCAAACAAGTTGGCGAACAGAATTGCGAGCATCATTCCTTCTGGATATGCAGGGTTTGCAACTCGAATAAGCACACACATCACACCGATCAGAATACCGTAAGCCCATTTACCTTTATCAGTAAAAGAGGCCGAGACGGGGTCTGTCGCCATAAAGACCATGCCGAATGCAAAGCCTCCCAGAACCATGTGCCACCACCAAGGCATTGCAAACAATGGGTTAGTGTCTGAACCGATGAGGTTGAACACGTAAGACATCGCAATCATACCGGCCATAACACCAGCAACAATGCGCCACGATGCAATTCGGAAAAAAATGATCAATGCACCACCAATGAAGATCATCAATGTTGATACTTCACCAATAGAGCCCGGCAAGTTACCTAAAAATGCCTGCATCCACGTGATTGGCTCACCTGTTACCGTATTCAATAGCGCATGTTCGCCTCCCGTTGCCCATTGAGACAAAGGGGTCGCACCAGAAAATCCATCAGCGGCTGTCCATACTAAGTCACCCGATATTTGAGCTGGGTAAGCAAAGAAAAGGAATGCACGGCCTGCAAGTGCAGGGTTTAAGAAGTTACGACCAGTCCCACCAAAAATTTCTTTAGCAACAACAACACCGAATGTAATACCTAATGCTGCTTGCCATAATGGAATGGTTGGCGGCACGATCAGTGCAAACAGAATCGAAGAAACAAAGAAGCCTTCATTGATTTCATGGCCACGGGTCATGGCAAAAAGAACTTCCCAAAAACCACCGACAAGAAAGACAACCAAATAAATAGGCAGGAAATACACTGCGCCTAATAACATTTTACTGCCCCAGCCAGCATCAGGAGTTAGTGAAGCCCCCAAAAACTGCGCTAAGCGATAATGCCAATCACCCGCAAGAACTTGTTGCAGCTCAGCACCACTATATAGGTGATAAAGCGCAGGGATCGCTTGGTTACCAACGTTATACATTCCCCAGAACATCGCAGGAAAGACGGCTACCCAAACAAGGATCATCATCCGTTTCAAATCGATGGTATCACGAATGTGAGAACGCCCTTTGGTGACAGTTCCCGGAGTATAAAAGACCGTTGTAACTGCCTCAAACAATGGATAGAGTTTCTCTAATTTTCCACCGGGCTCAAAATGATGCTCATGCTTTTCAAATAAATTTTTCAGACCCATGGAATTACCCTTCTAGCTCAATCTTGGTCAGTACATCACGAAGTACAGGACCATATTCGTACTTGGCCGGACATACGTAAGTACACAGTCCCAGATCTTCTTCATCCAATTCCAGACAACCCAACTGCTGTGATGTATCGGTATCTCCAGCGAGGAGATCACGCAATAGATGGGTAATCATGATATCGAGAGGCATGACTCGCTCATAGTTACCAATTGGTACCATTGAGCGCTCACCGCCATTCATCGTTGTCGTGAAATTGAAACGTTTGTTTTTGAGGAAGTGGCCAATTGTGGTACGTGTGATTGTGAATTTATTAACGCCTGGCATAATCCAGCCAAAGAGCTCTTTATCACGGCCTTCACGTAAAACAGACACCTGATTATGGAAACGGCCTAGATAGTGGTGAACATCATCACAAGTAACGCCCCAAAGAATAGAGCCTGAAATAATGCGGTTTTCACCGTCTTTAAGCTGCCCTTTCGTTAATTCATAGATGTCAGCACCAAGACGTGTTTTTAACAAACGTGGTTTTTCAACCTGAGGCCCTGCAAGTGAAATTACACGGTCAGTATAGAGATAGCCGGTGGTAAAAAGCTTACCAATCGCAATCACATCTTGATAATTAAGATGCCATACTTTTTTGTTAATGCTCACAGGTTCAAGGAAATGGATATGTGTACCAACTAAACCAGCAGGGTGAGGCCCCGCAAACTCAGTATAAGTTACATGTTCATGATCAATGGATTTAGGTAATTCCCCTCCACCATGACAAACATGTACTTTACCCTCAGTTAATCGATTTAGAACGGTCAATCCATCGACGAAAGCTTGCTGTTGTGTACGAATGACGACAAGCGGATCAGCCGCAAGTGGATTTGTGTCTATCATAGTAACAAAAATAGCAACTGGTGAAGAACCAAGCTCTGGAGAACGGCTAAATGGACGCGTTCTTAACGCGGTCCATAAACCAGATTGTACTAAGTTTTGTTCAACTTGCTCACGAGTCAAACTCGCAAGTTCGTCACTCTTATATGAAGCAAAAGTCTCTTGATCGTCGCCATCGATTTCGATAACAACAGATTGAAGTACGCGATATTCACCACGATTAATAGCGACAATATTACCGCAGGCTGGGCTAGTGAATAATATACCGGGGTTCTTTTTATCTTCAAAAAGAACTTGCCCTTTTTTTACATGTTCACCTTCTTTAACCAGCATAGAAGGACGCATTCCGACATATTCTTCACCTAGCAATGCTACGTGTTGAATTTTCGGGCCGTCTTCTATCACTTGAGCTGGCTCACCTGCAATAGGAAGGTTAAGGCCTTTTTTAATTTTAATCATAAGATCTGCACAAGTTTCTCAGTTAACCCTAAACTAATGATCCTATAAAGAACCATAGCGACTTAGTAAATAAAACCACTCAAGTTACTCCCATAACTCAAGCTGATAATTCTCTCGATATTGTGACGCGATTCTCTTATTCTGCCGTTCGTAATTTTATCAGTTCCCCCGAGCTATGTCCGGATATTCAAGTGACTTAGTTCAAACAATAACAATAAATTTTAAACTTTTATTTAAATGATTCGTAATAAACGAAGGGTTGACTCATCTTTATCGATTGCTGGATATTTTTTGAACAAAAAATAATCTTAGCTAAACTATAAATATGCTATATCAATTGACTATCCGCTCATTTAAAATATCGCTACAATGAGTTTTTTTAAACAAATCGATTATTTAATCTGGCTTAAGCATGAACAGAAATATTCTTATTAGCTTTAGTTTCATGATGTTTTTTTTACAGTCGGCAATTGCTGAAGAGAATAACCATTCACTTTTGCTTAATTCTAAGGACATTAATTCGCAAAATACTGCTATTTTTATTCAGATATTTAAGCAGGAAGGCGTACTTGAGCTTTACCAAAAAACCACAAATGGAAAATATAAATTAACTAGAAGTTATCCAATTTGTAAATTTTCTGGCGGACTCGGCCCTAAAAAATTAGAAGGTGACTTAAAAAGTCCAGAAGGGTTCTATCAAATAACGACATCCCAGCTTAATCCAAATAGTCGGTATTACCGATCTATTAATTTAGGGTTTCCTAATGAATATGACCGTTCACAAGGATATGACGGTAACTATCTTATGATACATGGCGATTGTATTTCTGTTGGCTGCTATGCCATGACAGATAAATATATGGAGGAAATTTATCAAACTGTAGAAGTGGCTTTGAAAAATGGGCAAAGTACCATTGATGTGAGTATTTACCCTTTTCGAATGACCAAAGAGAATATGCTACTTCACAAAAATTCAAGCCATTATGCATTCTGGCAACAATTGAAACCCGCATATGATTACTTTAATGATATCGGTAAGCCCGCACAAATCGCTGTTACTTCAGGAAAATATACCGTTAATAGCTTGCCAGGCACACCAACTAAATTATTAAAGCTTAGATCACAATATGCGCTCGCCGAGGTGAAATAGTACAAAACTTCCCGGTTCAATTTTCTGCCAACTTTCATTTCCTGTTAATGGTAATGTTGCGATCACAGAAACAATATCTGTCGGTGTTGTACAACTTTGGAAATCGATTTCTACATCCTGATCAAGCAATTTAGCTTTACCAAATGGAGACTTACGCGTTATCCAATACAGATTTGTTGAACAGAATGCCATCAGATAGCGACCGTCTGAGAGCAGCATATTAAACACCCCTTTTTGCCGTAACTGGTCTGCAAGTACAGCAATAAAGCGGAAAATAGCGTGCCAATTAGCGGGCCTTTTCGGATATTTAGCTGCGAGCTGGCTTAAAATCCAGCAAAATGCTTTTTCACTGTCTGTTTCACCAATAGGGCGATAATGCCCCGTTTCTAGTGATCGATAACCTTTTAATTGCCCGTTATGCGCATAAGTCCAGTTGCGCCCCCAAAGTTCTCGCGTGAAAGGATGCGTATTTGCCAAGGTCACATCACCTCGGTTCGCTTGACGAATATGTGCAACAACCGTTTCAGATTTGATAGGGTATTCCTGCACAAAACGCGCGACTGGCGATAAAAAACTCGGTTGAGGATCTTTAAAAGTACGGCACCCTAGCCCTTCGTAAAACGTGATCCCCCAACCATCTTTATGTGGACCCGTATGGCCTCCACGGGATATCAGTCCACTGAGGCTGAAGTTAATATCAGTCGGCACATTGGCACTCATGCCTAATAATTCGCACATTTCAAGACCCTCTATAGCAAGGAGCTGCTGACCTTTACCGCTTATTTTCGATGAAAACCCCAATCAAAATAACAGTAAATTCAACATATTATGCATTGTAGTGATAACAAATATTACTACAAACCTAAACCACAAATAAAAGGCTCTTCAGGTTCGATTAAAAGCTTTTTAATTCGAATGTAAATTGACCGTCAAAGATCAACTGCCTCAGAGAAACTTATTTAACCATCTCTTTTTCAATTAACAGGATCAGGATATGAATCACTTTAATATGTATTTCCTGAATACGGTCAGCATAACCAAAATGTGGTACTCGAATTTCTATATCCGCGCTACCAGCCATTTTTCCACCGTCTTTACCTGTTAATGTAATGACTTTCATGCCTTTTTCGCGTGCCGCAGCAATCGCTTTAATAACGTTAGCTGAGTTACCCGAAGTCGATATACCAAGAAGAACATCACCGTCTTTACCAACTGCCTCAATAAAACGAGAAAAAACATAATCATAACCGAAATCATTACTGACACAGGACAAGTGGCTAACATCAGAAATAGCGATGGCTGGATAACCTGGGCGGTTTTCACGATAACGCCCTGTTAACTCTTCAGCAAAGTGCATTGCATCACAGTGAGAACCGCCATTACCGCACGATAGTACTTTGCCTCCTGCTTTAAAGGAGTCCGCAAGTAACACTGCCGCTTGCTCAATTGATTTAATATTTGCATCATCACTTAGGAATTGCGCCAACGTATCGGCAGCTTCCGACAGCTCACCGCGGATCAGGTCTTGATACATGAGGTTTCCCCTTAAATTTAACGAATTTAGTGTCGAGACAATCGACATCAAGATAGCTAATTAATCTTTAATCCTCAGATTGTTACACAACATAAATTTTCTTTCTACATCTGATTATGGCCGATTTTATACATTTAGGGCTAATCGACTATTTTTGTGCTGTTTCCCATCCTTCATTCTTTTTGCTTCTAACTCATAAATTTTTTATTGAAATGGTTACTGACGATTACTTGGTGATTTTGTGAGCCAAGTTGTAATTAATATGTAAACAGCTTGCTAATTATTTATAACTCGATATAGATTAAAGAACACAACAGGTCAGACCTCTTACAAGTAGAAGGAGATTCCCTTATGACCCTACTTACTATTATTTTATTTATTGCTTTAATCGGTGTCCTTTGTTATCACAAAATTGCATTAATTTTTAGTACTATCATATTATTAGCCTATACCGCAGTCATGGGAGCATTAAGTCTATGGAGCTACTGGTTCTTACTCCCAGTAGCGTTGGTATTGTTCCCGTTTGTGTTTACTCCTCTGCGCCAGTCACTATTCTCAGCACGTGCATTGAAAATGTTCAAAAAAGTCATGCCACCTATGTCACGTACTGAAAAAGAGGCCATTGATGCAGGAACAACTTGGTGGGAAGGTGATCTATTTCGCGGCGCACCTGATTGGAACAAACTTCATAATTATCCAAAACCACAATTAACCGCAGAAGAACAAGCTTTCATCGATGGTCCGGTAGAAACGGTTTGTAGCATGGTCAATGATTTTGAAGTCACTCACGAGCTTGCTGACCTTTCTCCTGAAGTTTGGCAATACCTACGAGATCAGCGCTTCTTCGCCATGATCATTAAAAAAGAGTACGGCGGTCTTGACTTCTCAGCCTATGCTCAATCAAGAATTTTACAAAAACTTGCAGGTGTATCTGGTGTCTTAAGCATCACGGTAGGCGTTCCTAACTCCCTAGGCCCTGGTGAGTTATTACAGCATTATGGCACTGACGAACAGAAACAGCGCTACTTACCCGGTCTTGCTACAGGTGAAGAAATCCCTTGTTTTGCACTGACGAGTCCAGAAGCAGGTTCTGATGCAGGTGCTATCCCTGATACGGGTATCGTTTGCATGGGTGAATGGCAAGGTGAGCAAATACTTGGTATGCGTTTGAGCTGGAATAAACGCTATATTACACTGGCACCTATTGCAACTGTTCTTGGCCTTGCTTTTAAGTTGTCCGACCCAGATCGCCTACTCGGTGGTGAAAAACAGTTAGGGATAACCTGTGCTTTGATACCCACTAACACCCCAGGTGTTGAAATTGGTCATCGCCACTTCCCACTAAACATGCCATTTATGAATGGACCAACACGCGGCCAAGATATCTTTGTACCTATCGATTACATCATCGGTGGCCCTAAAATGGCAGGACAAGGCTGGCGCATGCTTGTGGAGTGTTTATCTGTAGGCCGTGGTATTACTTTGCCATCAAACTCAACAGGCAGCCTAAAAAGCATTGCAATAGCAACAGGTGCATATGCCTATATCCGTCGCCAATTTAAAGTCCCTATCGGTAAGATGGAAGGAATTGAAGAACCGCTTGCCCGTATCGCGGGTAATGCTTACTTAATGGATGCAGCTGCGACCATGATTACAGTAGGTATTATGTTAGGCGAAAAACCTGCGGTTTTATCTGCAATCGTCAAATACCACTGTACACATCGTGGGCAACGATCAGTGATTGATGCAATGGATATCACCGGTGGTAAAGGTATTAGCCTTGGCCCATCTAACTTTGTTGCCAGATCATATCAAGGTGCACCGATAGCTATCACTGTTGAAGGTGCAAACATTTTAACTCGTAGCATGATTATCTTTGGTCAGGGTGCCATTCGCTGCCACCCTTATGTGCTCGATGAAATGGCTGCGGCACAAGAAAATAATTTGCATAAATTTGATAAAGCCGTATTTGGTCATATTGGTCATGTTATCAGCAACCAATTCCGCAGTTTCTGGTTAGGTTTAACTAACGGTCGTGGCAGTAGTGCCCCAACAAAAGATGAAACACGTCGTTACTATCAAATGCTAAATCGCCACAGTGCAAACCTTGCTTTGCTGTCTGATGTTGCCATGGGAGTTCTTGGTGGAAGCCTGAAACGTCGTGAACGTATCTCTGCACGTTTGGGGGATATTCTGAGTCATGTGTATTTAGCCACAGCAACACTCAAACGCTATGAAGACGAAGGTCGCCAAAAAGCGGATTTGCCTTTAGTGAAATGGGCAGTTGAAGATTGTCTGTATCAGTCTGAAAAAGCGATTGATGACTTACTGAAAAATTTCCCTAATCGAATAGTCGCAAGTTTGATGCGTATAACCTTATTCCCAACAGGTCGTGCAATGTCTGCCCCATCAGACCGTCTTGACCACAAGCTGGCACAGTTGATTATGGAGCCATCGGAAACACGTGATAGAATCGGTCGTGGCCAGTACCTGACACCTATAGACAATAACCCACATGGGCTAGTGAATCAGGCACTGTATGACATTATTGCAGCAGAGCCTATTTTTGACCGTATTTGCCTGTTGAAAGAGCGTAAGTTTAGCTTCACTCGTTTGGATAAACTGGCAGACCAGATGTTACCTGAAAATATTATTACCGAAGAAGAAGCCGATATTTTGCGTAAAGCTGAAGCTAGCCGCTTACGTACCATTAACGTCGATGAATTTGAGTTTGACGCGTTGGGAGTACTTAGCAAAAAAAAGCCTCTTGATGAGAGTATTGATGGTAATAAAGATGAAAAGCAGTCTAAGAAAAAACAAGCCGCTTAATTCACCGCTGAATTAATGTATACCAACTAAAAGGGAAACAATATGTTTCCCTTTTTAATTATCAACAACGCTGCAACTTGAAGTATGTTCAACCCTATACCCTCAATAATTCGAGATGCAACTCGGCGACAAAAAATCAAACATTAGAAATGATGATTTAATTATGCTTAAAAGTGCCAAAATGGCACTTTTAGCGTTATTTTATTTATAGTTTTGAACTGAGAATATAACGACACCCTAAATAGCTCGATGAATCCTCTAAATAATTCGTTCAACACTCTAAATAACTTGAGGAATACCCTAAATAATTCGAGGTGCAGCTAGGCGACAAGTGAATGAGACGCTAGGAGCATAGATAACTATGTGACCAGCGCGAATGAACGTAGTCAACAACGCTGCAACTTGAAGTATGACGGGTATTAAGCTGCACTCGAAGTAATGACGGATATAAGAATCACAGTTCTAACGCTAGCAGCTCTTCTATCGTTTGGCGGCGACGTATTAATTTTGGCTCGCCATCAACTAACAGCACTTCAGGTAATAATGGTCGGCTGTTGTAGTTAGATGACATTGAAGCACCATAAGCACCGGTATCATGGAAAACTAAATAATCACCGACTTGCACATCAGGCAATAAACGCGTTTCAACCATTCCACCTTCTTGCTGTGTGAATACATCACCGGATTCACACAAAGGTCCCGCAATAATGCTCTCTTTTTGTTCAACGTTTTTGAGTGAACGACCATCAACTGGCAGAACAGAAATATGATGATAACTACCATACATCGCAGGGCGCATCAAATCATTAAAACCACTATCCACTAGCACATAGTGGCGGCTGCCCATATCTTTTACTGCTCTCACTTCTGCTAATAGCACACCTGACTCTGCGACCAAATAACGACCCGGTTCGATTTCTAGCTCAACTGAATGACCTAAATGTTGTTCGATGCGCTGACGAGCACTATTCCATAAGTTATAATAGTGTTGAATATCAATCACTTCATCCTTTTCACGATAAGGTGTTGATAACCCACCACCAGCTGAAATCGCATGAATATCAACACCTGACGAGATAACTTGATCAACCATCGCGTCACAGACATTGGCTAAATGCTGATAATCAACACCAGAGCCAATATGCATATGTAATCCAACTAGTGACAGGTTATAACGGCGAATTTGTTCAAGAGCATCAGGCAAGTCTTGATACCAAATACCGTGTTTGCTGTTCTCGCCACCCGTATTGGTTTTCTGTGAGTGCCCGTGACCAAAACCTGGGTTGATACGCAACCAAATTGGGTGCCCTTCTTTTTGTTCTCCAATTTGACCCAGCATATCAATTGAACCTGCATTAACCGGAATATCTAATTCTGTCACACGCGCTAATGTCGCTCTATCCAGAACATCCGCCGTAAAAACTATCTCTGACTTTTCACGACCCGCTTGAAAACCTGCCACTAATGCACGTTCAATTTCACCTAATGAAACAGAATCAACTTTAACTCCGTGTTCACGCATTAAGCGCAAAATATGAATGTTTGAGCAGGCTTTTTGCGCGAATCGAACCGTATCAAATACGTTAAGTTGACTAATTCGCTCAATAATCACCGAGCTATCATATACCCACAGTGGTGTACCGAATTGTGCAGGTAGAGCGCGTAAGCATTCCGGCGTTAAATATTGGCTGGTGGTAGTAATGAATGAAGTCATGTTTTTCTCGTTAGCAAGTTTTAATTTTTAGTTTATATCTCTATTATTCAGAGAAAACTCGGGAAAAAAAATATCTATTTTGCTAGAGTCTATTCATTCTTGATATAACATCTAAAGCATAGGCTAAAATGCAAACTTTTTCTTGGCGACACATTGAGATTTTTCATGCTGTCATGACGACGCCAAACTTAACTGAAGCGGCGTTATTGCTCAATACCTCACAGCCAACTATCAGCCGCGAGCTAGCCCGCCTTGAACATCTCTTACAATTTAAGTTATTTGATAGAGTAAAAGGTCGTCTACGTCCAACAGCGCAAGGGTTGCGTTTTTATGAAGAAGTCGAACGATCTTATTATGGTTTAGATAGGATCAAGAATTCCGCGCAAACTATCCGCCGCTTTGATAATGCCCAAGTTTCCGTGATTTGCTTGCCTGCTTTCGCTCAATCACTCCTTCCCAATGTTTGCCAATCCTTTATAACTGACTACCCTGAAGTGAGCCTTACCGTGATCCCTCAAGAGTCACCGATACTAGAAGAGTGGTTATCAGCACAACGCTATGATTTTGGGTTAACCGAGCACTTACAAACGCCCCCAGGAACTGAGCAGCAGACATTAGGCTCACTGAATGAGGTTTGCGTATTACCCAGCGGGCATCCTCTTGAACATAAATCAGTTTTAACCCCCGCTGATTTTGAGAATCAACATTTTATTAGCCTTTCACTCACTGATAGCTACCGCCAGATTATTGACACTCTTTTTGCTCAACAACAAATCAATCGCAAAATGGTGATGGAAACGCATTCAGCTTCGTCTATTTGTGCAATGGCACTAAAAGGAATTGGTATTTCAATTGTGAATCCGATCACCGCATTAGATTTCCACCAACAATCATCAGGTAAACTGATCATTCGTCCATTAAGTTTTTCAATTCCTTTTACAGTAAGCTTGATTAAGCCAATTCACCGTCCATCTTCGCAACTCTCGGATATTTTTGCTCAATACTTACACGCCTCTTTTTCACAAACGGAACGTAATTTAAGTGTTGCCCTGCTTCATCAGTGATAGCCAATACTCAGAGGTATTGAACCAATGGCCAAGGAAATCAAGCACAGCCCTCAAGCTTGTAGGCATATTATGACGACTTGTGTAGACGGCATAAATACCAAGAGGTTGGGGCGTGTAATCAGGCAAAAGTTGGATTAACGCCCCTGACTCAAGGTGTTTTTTCACGGATAAATAGGGCTGCATCGCAATTCCCGCTCCATTTAATGCGGCTTGAGCTAAAAATACCGATTCGTCAGAACTCAGTCGCCCATCAACTAAAACAGAAAATGGCTCTCCCGCTTTTTCAAAACGCCATAAGCTCCGCCCAAAAAAATTATAGGTTAAGCATTCTTGTGTGGCTAAATCTTCTGGCTTGGTCGGTATTTTTTTATTCTTTAAAAAAGAAGGCGCTGCACAAATAACAGAATGGCAAGTTGAAAGCGGTTTTGCTATCAAACTCGGTTCCAGCTGATTGGTAATTCGAATGGCGACATCGATACGCTCCTCAACCAAATTAACGGCTTTATTAGTAATACTCAGGTCAATCGCCATGTTGGGATATTTCTTCAAAAATTCAGTAATAGCTACCGATAATGCTTCACTTGCAAGGGATTGTGCACAACTAATTCGCACCAAACCCGTTAATTCATTGGCATCATGTTTTTGTTGAACAGGCAACATCAGGGATAATGTATTGAGCTTTAAGGCTTGTTGATAAACGCCTTCCCCTGCAGAGGTCAAACTAAGCCGCCTTGTCGTTCGGTTCAACAAACGTACCCCCGCCCATTGTTCCATTTCCGAGAGGTAACGAGTTACCATCGCGCGCGACATATCGAGTTTATCTGCAGCTGCACTCATGCTGCCCTGCTCTACAATACTGATAAAAACTTGAACTGCAGTTAGCCTATCCATTTATTTGACCGATTTATGCAACAAACACTTATCAATTATGGTGTTTTTCGCACCATTATTGCAATCTAATATACATCCTAATTCAGCAAGATATTAAATAATACCTAACCATTAGGAATAAATGATGAAACGATACACTATTGCCGCAACCACATTATTAATGATGAGCACTTCATTTGCCTATGCTGCTTCACTGAAGTTAGACGTTTATAACCCCGGACATAGCAGCGTATTTCCCGTTTCCTCAGAAATAATCAGTGGAGATAATGAAATTGTGCTGATTGATGCGCAATTCCAGAAAAATGATGCTCAAGCTTTAGTTAACAAAATAAAAGCGCTCAATAAAAAGCTGACCACTATCTATATTAGCCACTCAGACCCAGATTATTATTTTGGATTAGATACCCTTATCAAGGCCTTCCCCGATGCGAAAGTGATTGCAACCGAAGAAACCGTCGCGGCAATCAAGGCATCTAAAGATGGCAAACTTGCCTATTGGGGCCCTGTACTTAAAAATGAAGCGCCCAACTCGTTAATTGTCCCAGAGGTCATACAAGGTAATAGCTTTACTGTTGATGGTGAGACGTTATACATAAAAGGAAGTGATGGCCCAGCACCTGACCGCACCTATGTTTGGGTCCCTTCCCTGAAGGCGGTTGTCGGTGGTGTTGTCGTTTCAGACAATATTCATGTTTGGATTGCCGATACACAAACAAAAGCCTCACGCCAACATTGGCAGCAGACCTTAGACAGCATTAAAGCATTAAAACCCGAAACCGTTGTTCCCGGCCATTTTACTGGCGCTTCAAAAATGGATCTTGGCACAGTAACCTTTACACAAAACTATTTGAATACATTTGAAACAATGGCAGAACAAAGTAAAGACGCCAAAACGCTTATCAGTAAAATGGAAGCGGCGTATCCAAAACTTGATGATAAATCGAGTTTGGAGCTCAGTGCCAAAGTGATTAAAGGCGAGATGCAGTGTCCACAGTAAAATAATTCACATTAGCCTTTCAGATATTCCATAGGCCAATGACATCGGAATTTATTTGGATAACGCCAAAGCGCGTAAGCAAAGATATTCTTTTGATAAAAATTAAGTTAACTGTCATTTAAATTGCCAAGCGCAGCACAATATTGATAACACGAGCTATAAAGTTCACAGTATCGAAGATATATACTCTAAATAATTCGAGTTGCAGGTAGGCGACAAGCGAAGATAGGCGGGGAGCATAGATGAATTATGTGACTCGGCTAGCGAAAAGCAGTCAACAACCATGCAAATTGAAGTATGACGAATATACACGATAAAACTTAAGAGATAAGTCATGAACAAAACCACATTACACTATATTTATGACCCACTTTGTGGCTGGTGCTACGGTGCTTCACCATTAATTGAAGTTGCAAATGCTCACTCTAATATCGTTTTAGAACTTCATGGTGGTGGTATGCTAACCGGTGCTTCACGTTTACATATGAATAGTCAATTTCGTGAACATATTCAGCAATCAGATAAACGCATTGCAGCAATGACAGGACAACTCTTTGGCGACGATTATCTAAAAATGTTGAGGGAGCCAAACCTCGTACTTGATTCAGCACCACCGCTACTTGCGATTCTTGCCGCAAACAAACAAGGTCATGCTTTCGCTATGTTAAAAGCAAGTCAGCATGCTCACTATGTTTCAGGCCGCCATATCAGTGACCCTAACGTGCTGTCCGAGATCGCCAAAGAAATTAGTTTAAATATTCAGCAGTACCAACAAGACTATGCACAGCAAAAAGCGACTACTCTTGATGAGCATATTCACCACAGTCGCCAACTCCTTACTCAATCTGGCGCATCAGGTTTTCCAACCTTGCTTATCAAGCAAGAAAATAAATGGCGACGAGTTCCGTTACAGAACTATCTAGGAGACGTAGATCAGTGGCAGCAATTTTTAGATAGCTTAGTCACTGCAAATGATTAGTTTTATATAACGTCATACTTCAAGTTGCATAAGTTCTGGCTAAGCTCGCTGAGTCGAAACACATAGTTCCCTATGTTCTCGACTCACTGTTCTGCGCAACTAAATCAGGACACTTTTCTTAAGGAATTTTGTTCATACTCAATTGGGGACAGATCACCGTTGGCAGTATGAAACCTTTCTAGGTTGTAATAGCGCATATACGCGATAACATCTTCTTTCATCTGTTTCCGAGTCGGCTGGCGAATTTTTTCGATCATTGTCGTTATCATCATAATAGAAAGATAACTGATCATTATCGCATAAATAGCCGAAACAAGATTACCTTCTGCTGAGCATGTTTGATAGACCAACCCTCCCCATAATAATGGATAGGTTAATATATCCGGTAAATAACCTCTCTTAATATCAATTATAAATAAGCAAACTATTAAATTGAAAAAAAGACTAAATAAAAACACAATTATTAAATGATTACTTAATAATATAACCATCAAGATTAAAGGAAGATATAATAATACCAACCATTTATAGTGAATATTAACAGCACATTTATTTAAATATTTATTAGGGATTTTTTCTAACATAAACTGCGTCGATTTTGCTGAAAGTAAGATAACAATAAGCATAAATAGCATTCTATAGAAGCATGAACTCTCAAAAAAATGGTTTAAGTCATTATTGATACAGCCTTTAAAACAAAAAGGATTTTTAAAAAAAGTGACAGTTGAAAAAATAATATCTAGCATATTTTCCATATATGCAACGGACAAAAAAAATGAATTATGAATTATTTTGTTGTAAATTCTTTCGATTGAAAATATCACACGCTCTCCTTATTCCATTATGGAGTCACGTATTAATATACTGCGATTTATTCGAACTCCCTACACTGTAATTCCGATATGAAACTTCGCTTTATCCATTGTTATTTGGGCTGATTTTATGTTTGGCTTTCTTATTTATTCCCGAAATATTGTTTGTTTCATCTCGACAACAAGCGAGTACTAAATAATAAGCATATATCCGCAGGTGATTAGGGTTGGTGAATGCTGTCAACAATGATGAGGCTTAAAATAGAACGGATATGAGCGAAATTCAGCACAGAGCAGACTACAAATATTCATCTGAACACTATAAACTTAGACTTGGCACTTGCTTTTAGGGATTATGTCCCCATATTTTTGTATTACCACTTAAATTTTAACCTTGTCTTTTTTAAGGAAAAATCATGCGCATCCCACGCATTTATCACGCTGAGCCACTACTGATTAACAATATAATTTCTCTCGGCGATGATGCAGCCAACCACGTGGGTCGAGTGCTTCGCATGACCGCAGGCCAGAAACTAGAACTCTTCGATGGCAGTAATCAGGTATTTTTCGGCGAAATATCTGAAGCTACAAAAAAGAAGGTTCTGGTTAATATAATCAGCAGTCATCTTGATGACAGAGAATCTCCACTGAATTTGCACTTAGGGCAAGTCATGTCACGTGGCGAAAAAATGGAATTTACCATCCAAAAATCGGTTGAACTTGGGGTTAATACTATTACACCTTTGCTATCAGATCGCTGTGGTGTTCGTCTCGACGGCGAAAGACTAGAAAAAAAATTACAGCAATGGCAAAAAATTGCGATTGCTGCTTGTGAACAATGCGGACGTAATCGTATCCCACAAATCCGCCCAATCCAGTCTCTCGAAGAGTGGTGCGCTGAAGATGATGGCGCTTTTAAAGTTAATCTACATCCAAGAGCCACACAAAGTATCAATACATTACCGGCTGAATTAAATAAAGTTCGGCTACTGATTGGCCCTGAAGGAGGGCTGAGCAAAGAAGAGATCGCCATGACAGCAGATTATCAATTTACCGATATCTTGTTAGGGCCACGCGTATTAAGAACAGAAACGACTGCGCTCACCGCAATCACCGCACTGCAAGTGCGCTTAGGTGATCTGGGTTAAGGAGATAAAATGATCAAGCTCGGTATAGTAATGGATCCTATTTCATCCATTAAAATCAAGAAAGACACTAGTTTTGCTATGATGCTGGAAGCTCAGCGTCGTGGTTATGAAATCTATTATATGGAAATGAATGATCTCTATTTGCATCAAGGTGTGGCTCGCGCGACGACAAAAACCGTAACTGTCGAAGAGAACCCTAGTAAATGGTATGAATTCAAATCTGAGCAAGACATCGCTCTTGGCGATCTTGACGCTATTTTAATGCGCAAAGATCCGCCTTTTGATACTGAGTTTATCTACGCAACCTATATTCTTGAACGAGCTGAGCAAGCAGGCGCACTGATTGTTAACAAACCGCAAAGTCTGCGTGATTGTAATGAGAAATTATTTACCGCCTGGTTCCCTGAATTAACTCCCGATACATTAGTTACACGTAATGCTAAACAATTGCGTGAATTCCATCAAAAACATGGTGATGTTATTTTTAAACCGCTTGATGGTATGGGTGGCGCATCCATTTTCCGCCTGAAACAAGATGATCCAAACGTGGGTGTCATCATCGAAACCCTAACAGAGCATGGAACTCGCTTCTGCATGGCACAAAACTTCCTGCCTGCTATCAAAGATGGCGATAAGCGAGTGCTAGTCGTGAATGGTGAACCAGTGCCTTACTGCCTTGCACGAATTCCTGCTCAAGGGGAAACTCGTGGTAACTTAGCGGCTGGTGGGCGTGGTGAAGCTCGCCCTCTGAGCGAAAGTGACTGGGCAATCGCACGTGCCGTTGCTCCAACGTTAAAAGAGAAAGGCCTATACTTTGTCGGTCTCGATATTATTGGCGATAGACTGACAGAAATTAACGTGACAAGCCCAACTTGTGCGCGTGAAATCGAAGCTGCTTATGATATTTCTATCACGGGTATGTTGATGGACGCGATTGAACAAGATATAAAAAAATAGTGCCTTTGATTTGCTAAAAATAGCGTATTGTTAATGGAGAAAGGTGGTGTTTTGGCCTTTTCTCAACAATACGCTATTACTCACACTGAGTTTATATTTTATGAATTTACAGAATCATTTTTTAATCGCAATGCCATCCCTTACTGATCCTTATTTTGAACAATCAGTCGTCTATGTGTGTGAACACAATGAGAAAGGCGCGATGGGGATCGTTATTAATAAACCAATCGATGATTTTTCAGTGAGTACCATGCTCACTAAGTTGGAAATAACGATTTCGACAGATATGAATGCACGCAACCTTGAAAAACTGGTGATTGCGGGTGGCCCTGTTGCCGAAGAGCATGGATTTATCCTGCATACGCCAATAACCGGCTTTGCCTCCAGTTTGCACCTCAATGATGACATGATGGTGACAACCTCCAAAGATATTTTAGAATTACTCGGTAGCGAAGATCATCCACTGCAATCATTAGTTGCTTTGGGGTATGCAAGCTGGGAACCGGGTCAACTTGAAAGCGAAATCATGGAAAATAGCTGGCTCACCGTCGAAGCCATCCCTGAATTGGTGTTTAATACACCAATCGCAGATCGCTGGCAAGCCGCTGCTAATCTGTTAGGGATCAATATTCAAACGATATCTATGCAAGCAGGGCATGCCTAATGTCGAGTAGAACACTCATCGCATTTGATTTTGGTACAAAAAGTATTGGCGTTGCTGTCGGCCAAGAAATTACAGGAACAGCACGATCTCTAACCTCGCTTAAAGCGCATGATGGCAGGCCAGATTGGCAACAAATAGAGAAATTGCTTAAAGAATGGCAGCCTCAGTTAGTTATCGTTGGCCTTCCTTTGAATATGGATGGTACTGAGCAGCTCGTGACCAGCCAAGCACGTAACTTTGCTAACCGCATTCATGGTCGATTCGGCGTAAAAGTTGAATTGCATGATGAGCGTCTGTCAACTGTCGCTGCAAAAGCAGAATTATTTGAACGAGGTGGCTACCGAGCTCTGAGTAAAGGTAAAGTCGACTCCGCTTCTGCTGTTATTATCTTAGAAAGTTGGTTTGAACAACAAATTTAAAAATAACGGCTTTATTACTCGACGTAATTTTTGTCAATCTATGCATGCAGAGGTGCCGTTATAAAGCAATATGCTTTACACTATGGGCATTCTTGCTTATCCACCTAATGTAATTGAACAGATAATGACCATTCAAAATAATATCTCTGATGTAAGAGCTCGCATTAAACAAGCGGCTGAAGAATGTCATCGCTCTTCACAAGACATCACGCTGCTTGCAGTGAGTAAAACGAAGCCTTGTGAGGCTATTTTGGACGCCATTGAAGCCGGACAGCGCCAATTTGGTGAGAATTATGTTCAAGAAGGTGTTGAGAAAATTCAGTTTTTTGCCGACAGACATGATCTTATCTGGCACTTTATCGGCCCATTACAATCAAATAAAAGCCGCGTCGTTGCCGCACATTTTGACTGGTTTCACACACTAGATAGAGCAAAGATCGCTCAGCGCCTGAATGATCAACGCCCAAGCGATAAAGCACCATTAAACGTGCTTATCCAAATTAATATCAGTGATGAAAACAGCAAATCAGGTATTCAACTTGCCCAACTCGATGAGCTTGCGGAACAAGTCAGCCAAATGCCAAATCTGATTTTGCGCGGTCTAATGACCATTCCTGCCCCTGAAACAAATTATGAACGCCAGTGCGAAGCCTTCCGTAAAATGGAACAGGCCTATAAACACTTACAAATGCACTACTCTAGTGTGGATACTCTTTCGATGGGAATGACTGATGATATGGCGGCAGCCATCCATTGTGGTTCAACCCTCGTGCGGATTGGCACTGCTATTTTTGGTGCTCGTGATTACAACACCTCTTCATAAGGAGAACAGTATGCAACATCGCAAAATTGCATTTATTGGTGCCGGAAATATGGCTCACGCTATTATTGCGGGGCTTGTCAGCCATGGTTACCCTGCCTCCATGATCACGGTTTGCTCGCCCACTCCTGTTCGTCGCGATAAAATCGCTGAACAATATGGCATTATCAGCACCAGTGACAATATCGCAGCAGCACAGCAAGCTGATGTGATTATTCTTGCGGTTAAACCGCAAATGATGGGTGAAGTCTGCCAAGCCTTGCAACACTCTGTCGATTTCAGTCAGAAATTGGTGCTCACTATCGCTGCAGGGATCCCATCTCAGCGTTACCATGATTACTTAGCACAATCTCTTCAACTTATTCGCATCATGCCTAACACACCATCACTTGTTGGTAAGGGTGTCAGTGGCTTATTTGCTGAAAAAAATATCCGTGCTGAAGATAAACAATTTGCAGAGCAATTGATGCAAAGTGTCGGTTCAGTCATTTGGTGTGAACAAGAGCAAGAAATCAACAATATTATTGCGATTACGGGAAGTTCACCTGCCTATTTCTTCTTGTTTATGGAGTCTATGCAACAAGAAGCTGAAAAGCTAGGTTATTCCCCTGCGCAAGCACGTGAGCTAATATTAAATGCCGCAGAAGGTGCTGTAGAGCTTGCCAAATCACAAAGCGAGACATCATTTGCGACATTGCGTGAGCAAGTCACCTCTAAAGGTGGTACCACAGCAATGGCATTAGCGCAATTTTATGATCAAGATCTTCCGCAAACGGTAGCAAATGCGATGCAAAGCGCTATCTCTCGAGCAGAAGAAATGGAAAAACTTTTTTAATTAATAGCAGGGCGAGACATGCAGACCTTACTTTTTATCGTTACAACGGTTATTCAGCTTTATATTTTTGTGTTACTACTCCGAGCTTGGATGCAGTGTGTGCGAGCTGATTTTTATAACCCATTCTCTCAGTTTGTAGTGAAAATCACCCAACCTATTGTTGGTCCATTACGTCGTGCGGTTCCCGCTGCAGGTCCCGTAGATACAGCAACTGTCTTAGTTGCCTTTATTTTAGCTTTAGCGGGTATCGTTTTTAGTTTATGGATCACGAATACCCTACCCGTTTTAGGTATAACGATTATTCCGATTGGAATTATTTTATTATTAACCTATATCGGTAAATTGATTTTCTGGATGATCTTAGTCAGAGCTATCCTCAGTTGGGTCAGCCAAGGGCGTAATCCGATTGATTACTTGCTATTTCAATTAACTGAGCCATTAATGGCACCAATTCGTCGTATTATTCCAGCCATGGGTGGATTAGATTTTTCTGCGATGATTGTGATGTTTATTTTGATTGCACTGAACTACCTACGTCTCGACGTTTCACTGATGGTTGACCCGACATTGACAGGCATTCTGTATTCAATCGGTATGATGTAAGAAGAGTTTTTAATCATGCAAAAAGTTGTTTTAGCAACCGGTAACCCGGGAAAAGTCAACGAACTCGCTGATCTATTGCGGGATTTTGGGATGGATATCGTTGCCCAAACCTCACTAGGTGTTGAATCTGCCGAGGAAACTGGACTGACATTTATTGAGAATGCGATCCTAAAAGCTCGCTATGCTTCAGCGCAAACCGGATTACCGGCTATTGCCGATGACTCAGGAATTTCTGTCGATGCACTCGGTGGTGCTCCAGGGATCTACTCTGCTCGCTATGCGGGTGAAGAGGCGAGTGATGAGCAAAACCTGCATAAGTTACTGGATGCCATGAAATCTGTGCCTGATGAGAAACGTCAGGCGCAATTTAATTGTGTGCTGGTTTACTTACGTCATGCAGAAGACCCGACCCCCTTCGTATTCCATGGTCGCTGGCAGGGCATAATCACTCATGAACCAAGTGGTCAAGGCGGCTTTGGGTATGATCCTATCTTTTATGTGCCTGAACTTAATCGCACATCAGCCGAGCTCAGTAAATCTGAGAAACAGGCCATTTCACATCGTGGAAAGGCTTTAGCGATGTTGTTGGATGCTCTCAAAAATGCTTAAGCTACCACCTCTGAGCCTGTATATTCATATTCCTTGGTGCGTACAGAAATGCCCGTATTGTGATTTCAACTCACATACTCTCAAGGGAGAAATTCCCCAACGGGAGTATGTTGAGCACCTTCTACAAGATTTAGATATTGATGCGAAATTAATCGGTGATCGTTCTGTCAAAACTATTTTTATTGGTGGTGGAACGCCGAGTTTATTGAGCGCAGAATCAATGCAAGCTCTTATAGATGGTGTGCGCGATCGCGTTAATCTTGACCCACAAGCTGAAATTACCATGGAAGCCAATCCGGGAACGGTAGAAGCCGCTCGCTTCTCTGGCTATCAAAAAGCGGGCATTAATCGTATTTCTATTGGTGTACAAAGCTTTGGCAATGATAAATTAATCACGCTTGGGCGTATTCATGGCCCAGATGAAGCTACGCGAGCAGCAAAGCTGGCAACCAACCTAAACCTTCGTAGTTTCAACCTTGACCTTATGCATGGGTTGCCTTCACAAACGCGCGTTGAAGGGTTGTCTGACCTACATCAAGCCATTGAATTATCACCGCCTCACCTATCTTGGTATCAATTAACGATTGAGCCGAATACGCAGTTTGGTTCTCGTCCGCCAGCACTTCCTGATGATGATACGTTGTGGGAAATTTATTCTGAAGGGCATCAACTGCTGACTTCTGCAGGTTACCAACAGTATGAGACATCGGCTTATGCTAAACCGGGTTATCAATGTGAACATAATCTCAATTATTGGCGCTTTGGTGATTATCTCGGTATCGGCTGTGGCGCTCACGGTAAGGTTTCATCCATTGATGGTCGCATTTTACGTACGATTAAAACCAAGCACCCACGCGGGTATATGGAAGGTCGTTATTTGCAGCAATCCTATGATGTCGAAGTACAAGATAGGCCATTTGAATATTTTATGAATCGGTTCCGTTTGTTGGAAGCGATGCCAAGAAGTGAATTTAGTGAATATACCGGACTCCCTGAATCTGCAGTGAGAACTTCGTTAGATGAAGCTCTTGCTAAGGGCTATATCACCGAAACTGAGCACGAGTGGCAAATCACTGAGCACGGAAAACTATTTCTGAATTCATTATTAGAACTGTTTCTTGGTGAAGAGTAATTCATCCTTTTAACATTATTGAACGTTAAAAGGAGTTCGATATCATTTGATATTGAATTTAGTTGATGAGATAAACGAGCTAAAAAAATAAACAATTGTAATTCAATTCGTTGAAATAATTGATAGCAATAAATTTTGAGTTTTAGCGGATATCATCGAAAAAAACGTGACATGTCACGACGCAAAAAACGCATAAAATATGTTCTTACGTTGATTGTTATAGCCGACAAAAGTAGTCTCTTTGTCGGCTATAATAACCTACCTGATGGTGGGTTTAAGATACATTACAGCGCTTTAGCAACCGCATCGACTTGTTCGGTCAGACTCACGAAACCGCCACCAGACAAGTACCAAAGGTCAGATTGAAGATAAGTGATCTTGCCATTTTTATAAGCTTTAGTTTCTTGGATATTCTGATCTTCAAAAACTGTTTTATCAAGCTTACCTGCACCAATCGCTTCGCTACGGTCAACAATCAAAATCACATCTGGATTTGCTTGGGCAATAGATTTAGTGTCAACAACACGACGTTTAGATTTATCTGCATCCGCTGGTTGTGGTAATTCAGCACGTTGTGCTTTTACAACATCATAAACAACACTTTGATTACTTGGGATCAAACTGCCGTTATTATGCATGAGAACTAGTACTTTAGAATTGGATTTCTGCGCTTTTTCTTGAGCAGCAACAATCGTTTTATCCAATTCAGCTAACTGTTCTTCTACTGCTTTCTGATTATCATACAGCTCGCCAATCAGGTTAACGTTAGCCTTTACAGAATCAAGATAGTGTTTGCTATCCGTTCCTAAATTGACCGTTGGCGCAATCTTAGATAATTCATCATAAGATTTTCCTTGGCGGCCAGTAATCACAATCAGGTCTGGTTTTAGTTCGGCAATTTTAGCCAAATCAGGTTCTTTCATTCCACCCGCATTTTGCATGCTTACAGGGATACTGCCTTTCACATAAGTGGGAGCATTACTTAATGGCAGAGCGACGACTTTATCGCCAAGGCCTAATTTTTGCATTGAATCATAGATACCGAAATCGAATACAACAACTTTCTGTGGTTTTTTATTAACCTCAGTTTCACCAGAAACGTGTTTGATTTTTACTTTTTCAGCGCTTTGAGAAACCACTGCGTTCGGAGTAAAAGCCGCTGATTCGGCACTTAGGGCGTAAGGAGTAGAGAATGAAAGTAAGGAAACAAGTAAAGCAGGAATGAATTTTTTCATATAAAAAATACCAGTTAAGTCGCTAAGCCAAACTCGCATTTTAGAGTGAGATATCGATAAGTCAATCAAATAAGAATCAATTTCATTTTCATTCCCATTAATGATAAAAGCATCACATTTTTAACATTTAGCCTCAAAATAATTCAAACCCCATGCAAATGCCAAGCAAGGTTATTGAAATATAAAATTCATAGCATAATGATAAATATTGAAATTAAGATTGTAGTGGTCAACAAAAATTGGTCACCGTTTTAGAGTTTTTCTAAAATAATCGTTCCGATTCATTGGGGGTTAAACCGCCATCATCAATCTTCCTCTAAATCATTCGTATTAGAGGAAGGCGGCAAAATGAATGAATCCCTAGGAGCATACATAACTACGTGACTAGGGTTCATGAGTGAAGCCAACGCACCTATAGTGCGAAGGATGACGAGGAAAGTTATTTGAGAGAACTGAGTAACTCAATCCGCTGCTTCTCCAATGACGTCACTTTCCCACAGACTTGCTGCCCAAACTGTTGGAAACTATTTTCTTGGTTTTTCCACTCTTTCTCTAAGTCTTGCTGTAAACCACCAAGGTTACCGAGCAAACCTTGTAAGGCTTTATTCGCATCGCCACCCGAGAGAAGTTGTTTACGTCCCATTTCATTGATGCTGTCTTGTAGCATGCCACCTAAACTATCATTCACCAGTTGGCGACCTTGCGTTTCGACTTTACTCATCGCTTGATGATGAAATGTAAAGCCATCTTGGTGTGTTTCAATGACTTGGTTTATTTGGCTATTAAGGTCAGTTTCTATCTTAGTTAAGCGTCTACGTACATTACTATCATCGCCAATCACTCGTACTACGACTTTATCCAGCGTATTTTTAGACGCGGAGAGTTTCTTTTGTGTTTCTTGTTTGATCCACGGAATATCACTACGAATAGCAGCCTGATAGCGAATCGCTTGTTGTTTTTGCTGTTCAGTTAACTCAACATTTTTACCATTCAAGGTGACTTCACCATTGGGTGTAATATTCAAATCACCACTACGCCCGATGACTTGAACTTTGGCGGGTGTCATAAAGATATCGTCTGTAGGCGTCACAGAGCATTGATAATCAGCAGCTTGGCTGGTTGCACAAGCAAGTAACGAAAATGCAATTAAAGTACGGCGTAGCATAATAACTCCTATGAGCATTTTGGCCCATTTTATCTAAAAAACAGAACGACCAATTCGTTTTGATAATAATTCTAAAGCAGCGCACCCGGCTAACGAGTTCCCTGCTGAATCTAATTCAGGTGCCCATACAGCCACAGAAAACTGATTTGGCACGACGCAGACAATTCCCCCACCAACACCTGACTTGCCAGGCATTCCAATACGAAATGCGAATTCCCCTGAACCATCGTACATACCACATGTCATCATTAAGGCATTGATTTGCCGTGATTGTAGTGGCGTAATTATAGGAACGGTTGAGCACGATGAAATTCCTTGAGACGTTAAATAAGAGAAGCAACGTGCAAGCTCCACACAGTTCATACTTAAGGAACAATAATGGAAGTAATTTTCGAGAACTGTAAGTACATTATTCTCAAAATTACCAAATGATTTCATTAAAAAAGCAATTGCCGCATTACGACTCGAATTCTCTAATTCTGAACGTGCAATATCAATGTCGTAACCAATATCGGATTCACATGCAAGTTGCCGAACAAATTCTAACATTCGCTGTCTCGGGGCGCTTAAACGCGTTTGCAACATATCAGCGATGACAATCGCACCCGCATTAATAAATGGATTACGAGGTATCCCTTTTTCCATTTCAATTTGGATCAGCGAGTTAAATGGCAATCCAGAAGGTTCCTTACCAACTCGACTCCAGATTTCATCTTCTTCATAGCGAGTCATCGCCAGTGTCAAACTGAGGACTTTTGAAATCGATTGGATTGAGAAGCGTGTTTGGCAATCTCCCGCCATAAAGGTTTCCCCTTCGACAGTATTCACCGCAATGCCTAATTGGTGAGGAGATACATTGGATAACGCAGGAATATAGTCCGCAACTGAACCTTTCCCCATTAAGGGCCTAACCTGATCTAAAATGTCACTCAGCAATTGATTGGAAAATACACGGCTCACTGTGCTTTACTCCAGATAATAAAGACCGCCATTTCGGGTGGCTTCAAATTCATCGGCAAACTAGATTCATTTGCAACATGCTAGGGGCTATTTATCTTTGCTGCTGATTTTTACCGCACCAATCGGTTTAAATAACAGCAATATAATCATATCACGTACTTAGGTGCCTAAAAAACATCACAAAAGACCCTAAACCGTAAATGAAAAGCGCCCTTCGGATTCGATTAAACGGGATTTTTCGCTGTGTTGAGCGGCTCTTGCCGAGTTCCCTCGACCGTGAGCCACTCACCTTGCTTCTTTTTGTCTTAACTAAAGACGTGTAATTCGAATAAAAATTGACCTTCAAAGATAAACAGCCCCTTGTAGGAATAGAGAGAATAACTAACTTATTGATTTATCTCTGATAGCACAAAGCGGGAAAAAATCGCTTTTTTCCCGCTTTGTGAGATATCTAACGCACTCTAAATGAATGCTTAATCAATATAAGGTAAGAACTTATTCCCACCAAACATCAAATAGCTCTGTCACAACGATATCTTTCATGCCTTTGGCTTTCAACCAGCTTTCAACCGCTTCACGGTGCTCTTCAGTACATTTACCGATTTTTTGTAGGCAAACAATACCTTCCCAGCTCAAGTAGCCACTTGCTTCAAAAGCCAAACCATTTGGTTCAATAGCTTCAGCGATCAGTGCATCAACCGTGCTATCAACTTCTTCGATTGGTGTACCTTCTGCAAAACTCCATTTTACGATGAACCCTAATTCTTGGAATTCATCAATACGCATTTTTTTACGTAGACGACGACTGCGTTGTTGCTTAGCCATTATTTTGTCCTCTCAAACATTAAATCCCATACACCGTGCCCTAACCGCTGGCCGCGCTTTTCAAATTTCGTTTCTGGTCGTGTTTCTGGACGCGGAACATAATCACCGGATGATGATACGTTTTTATAACCGTCCGCGTTGCTCATTACTTCAAGCATATGTACTGCATATGGCTCCCAATCTGTTGCCATATGGAAAACACCACCTACCGCAAGTTTATTACGGATTTTATCGGCAAAAGGCGCTTGAACAATACGACGTTTATTGTGCTTAGCCTTATGCCATGGATCTGGGAAAAATAGCTGAACCATTGATAAGCTCCCATCAGGGATCATACAATCCAGCACTTCAATCGCGTCGTGACACATAACACGTAAATTGGTCACATTCTCTTCTTTTGCTGAAGCAAGACAAGCTCCAACACCTGGCGCATGGACTTCAATTCCGAGAAAGTTTTTATCTGGATTTTGTGCTGCCATTGTGACCAAAGAGGTACCCATACCAAACCCTATTTCTAAAACAACCGGGTTTTGGTTATTAAAAACAGTAGCAAAATCGAAAGGCTGTGCGACAAAATCGATTCCCATTGCCGCCCATTCACTTTGTAGCGCATCTTCTTGGCGTTGCGTCAAACGCCCTTGACGACGGACAAAGCTGCGAACGCGTCGCATGACCCGCCCTTCTTCATTATATTCTGGGGAGATGACGTTATTGATCATAATATAAAAATTCTAAGAATTATTTGCCTAATCAAGTAAATATGCTAAAAAATAGCCGTATCCGCCTACTATTTCCAATTCGTTAATATACTCTAAATAATTCGATTTGCATGTAAGCGGCTAGCAGAACCCCGCCAACAACCATGCAACTTGAAGTATGACGAGCATAATAATACAGGCTTCATATTAAAGAGCAGGGAGTTTATCAAAACTCCATCAAGGATGCAGGTTAAAATTGGATAACTTTACACTCTACCACACAATAAGCGGTTTACAGCCTCTTCGGTCTATGTTGCAATCCTTGCCATTACTGATTTTTAATAGAAATAACGATAAAAATACTATACTCAATGGAAGCTCAACAATTTTCACTCGCCGTGCTTAACTGGTATCAGAAATATGGTCGTAAAACTTTGCCGTGGCAAAAAGAAAAGACCTCTTATCATGTTTGGCTTTCTGAAGTTATGCTACAACAAACCCAAGTTAGCACTGTCATCCCCTATTTCGAAAATTTTATTAGCCGCTTTCCTGATGTGAAAGCACTAGCTAATGCGCCATTAGATGAGGTGTTGCACCTCTGGACTGGCCTTGGTTACTATGCCCGTGCCCGCAATCTGCATAAAGCCGCAAAGGTGGTAGCTAATGATTATCAAGGGCAGTTTCCAACCACCTTTGATGACGTCCTCGCACTACCTGGCGTTGGGCGCTCAACCGCAGGTGCTATTTTATCTCTGTCACAACAGCAGCATTACCCTATACTTGATGGCAATGTAAAACGTGTGCTCGCACGTTGTTATGCTGTTGAAGGATGGCCGGGGAAAAAAGAAGTTGAAAACCGTCTGTGGGAGATTAGTACCAGAGTCACTCCCAAAGAAGGCGTACAATTTTTTAATCAGGCCATGATGGATTTAGGTGCGATGGTATGTACTCGCAGTAAACCAAAGTGCGAACTATGTCCTCTCAATTTGGGGTGCGTGGCATACGCCAACCATTCTTGGCAATCCTATCCGGGCAAAAAACCTAAACAAACGATCCCCGAAAAAACAGCTTGGTTCTTGATTATGCAACAGGATCAGCAAATCTGGCTTGAGCAACGTCCACCATCTGGCATTTGGGGAGGGCTATTTGCATTCCCTCAATTTGAAACACAAGAACTGATGAATGAATGGCTTGATAACTCAGGCATTCAACATGATGCACCAGAACAATTAATTGCGTTTCGCCACACTTTCAGCCATTTTCATCTGGATATTATTCCTGTTAAAGTTAATATTCAGGCGTTTACTTCAGCCATGGACGAAAGTAATGGACTTTGGTACAACTTAAATCTCGGTGCAACAATCGGCCTCGCAGCGCCAGTTGAAGGCTTATTAAAACAACTTGCTGTACCGCATGATATTTTGAGGATAAATAATGAGTAGAACAATTTTTTGTACTTTTTTACAACGTGATGCTGATGGTCAAGATTTTCAGCTGTATCCCGGTGAAATAGGAAAACGTATTTTTAATGAGATTTCGAAAGAAGCATGGAGTCAATGGATGACAAAGCAAACCATGCTGATTAATGAAAAAAAACTCAATACCATGAACCCTAATGACCGCAAATTGCTGGAACAAGAGATGGTTAAGTTTTTATTCGAAGGGCACGATATTCATATCGACGGCTACACACCTGAACAATAATTGATTGGTTTTACCTGTTATCTACTAACTCGAATTGCATTTAGACGACAAACAACGTTATTCAAAGTCGCAGCAAAGGTATGCGACTTAACGACTGACTGAGTATAGTTAACGACAATGCAATTTGAAGTATAACGGGCTTAGACCACCTGCTTGATACTGTGGATCGTATGAAAAAACTGTTAGCGATGACGTTGCTGGTACCTCTTATCGTCTCTTGCTCCAGCACAAAAGAGTCCAATTATAATCCCGATTATGTAAAAGACACGAATGGGTTCGATATTCTTATGGGACAATTTGCCCACAATATCGAGAATATATGGGGAATAAAAGAAGTCCTCATTGCCGGGCCTAAAGACTATGTAAAATATACTGATCAATATCGCACCCGAAGCCACATCAACTTTGATGCGGGGACAATCACAGTAGAGACTATTTCCGCAGTAGAGCCATCAGAACATTTGAAAAAATCGATTGTTACTACCCTATTGATGGGGGACGATCCAAACTCTATCGACCTTTACTCCGACATTAATGATATTCCACACAGTAAAGAACCGTTCCTATTTGGCCAAGTACTAGATAACGCTGGCGAACCCATTCGCTGGGAATGGCGTGCAACAAAATATGCTGATTACCTTGTTACTAATAAAATGCAGCGCAGGCAGTCAGGTATGAATGTTGTTTGGTCGGTAACTATGCAGCTAGTACCAAACCACCTTGATAAACGCGCTCATAAATACCTTCCTTATATTAAAAAGGCATCAGCGAAATATGGGGTCGATGAATCACTAATCTTAGCAATTATGCAGATTGAATCGAGTTTTAACCCTTATGCAGTAAGCCGTTCTGATGCATTAGGTCTGATGCAGATTATGCCAAATAGCGCGGGTAAAGATGTTTTCCGTTCCCAAGGTAAATCAGGTGTACCAAGTCGTAGCTACCTGTTTGATCCTGAGCGTAATATCGATACTGGTACCGCTTATATTGCCATTTTGCAAAATAACTATCTGGGTGAAATACAAAATTCAACTTCACGCCGTTATGCTGTTATTACGGCTTATAATGGTGGTGCAGGAAGTGTATTACGCGTTTTCCACAGTGATAGAAAACAAGCAGCACAGAAGATCAATAATTTAGAGCCGGGTGAAGTGTATGAAACACTATCAACTAAGCACCCAGCGGCAGAATCTCGCAATTATCTTCTGAAAGTTAATAAAGCGCAGAAAAATTATTTGCGTTAACGTTGACAAGAAGTCGTAGCAATAAACTTAAGCCACTTAACATACAAAGCCAGTTAGCGATGAGAATGAAATTACTGGCTTTTCATTTTATCGCTTGCATTTTTATTGCTCACATTGGTTAATCATTAGCTAAGATGTTGAAAAAAAGAGCATCCAGTCAAAACTTTTCAGAATGAGTGTTGACTCCCACAATGAAATCAGGTTTAATACGCCTCGTTGCCCGGATAGCTCAGTCGGTAGAGCAGGGGATTGAAAATCCCCGTGTCCTTGGTTCGATTCCGAGTCCGGGCACCACGCATTTATAACCCTCGCTTCGGCGGGGGTTTTTGCTTTCTATATCATTAACTTATTGGTTTATCAGTGAATTCCATCTTTCACTCATCACCGTAATCGCTTCACGGTGGTACAGAATAGTGGTACATTCATGAGTACGATGATACAGCCAACTAAGAACCGATATGGGGTTTACATCCTCAGAATGGCAGTCCCTGCCGAACTCAAAAGCACGCTTGGAAAAGGTGAGATTAAGCGTTCACTAAAAACTAAAGATCTTGCAGAAGCAAAACTTAGAGCTCCAGCCGTTACTGCCTTAATGCAAGCTGAAATAGAGTACGCCAGAAAAATCCTCAACGCTGAACTGTCTGTCACAGATGATGATATCGAACGTATTGCATCCGTCTGGTTGACTTTTATCCTTTCCAAGCCTGAACTCGTCAAAGAACGTTATCTATCCGATTACCCTTATGGTTTAGACCTTACGCTTGAAAGTAGAACAATTGTTGAGTACTTAAGGCAGGAAAATAATGTAAGTGCTAGCTACGATGCACCAGATATCAGCGTAATGCTGGGATACTCAGATCCATACCCATCGATTACCCCAGAACAACGTGATATTGAAATCCTACAGCTCGTTAAAAATGAGCTGGCTGAGGCTCTAGAACTCTTCCCCGCTCAGCTAACTCCGAGATGGATAATCAAGTTAGCGTGGCGATTAGCTGACTATAGAAACCAAGCAGCAGGAATGCTGGCGGAAGGTATCGTTCTTGAGTACAAGGCGACTGAAATACACGAAGAGACCAAAGCTTCAATATCATTTAGTGAACTATTTGAAGAATATAAAGAATATATTCATCGTGCCGAGCCTAAAAGAGCTGAATCTCGTATTCGTGACTACTCTGTAGCCATTAACCGATTCATCGAATTCATCGGCGGCAAGCCAATAAACACCATCAATAAAATCGACCTTGCTGAGTTTCGAATTCTACTAGAAAAGCTACCATTCCGAGCAAATAAAGAAACCAAACGCTTACCACTACAGAAGCAAACTGAATTACAGGGCAAGAAGATTAGCCCTGCGACAGTCAAAAACCAATTAATGGCTATATCTGCTGTTTTTAGCTTAGCAGAGCAAAACGGGGTAATTGATGTTAATCCTATCAGCCAACTACCTAAACGCAAGACGACCACTACAGAGCAAAAAAATCCAACATTTACTGAGGCAGAAATCACTCAGATATTCCAACTCCCCGTTTTTAGAGGAGAAAAGACACCACATGGTGCAATCGCTTATTGGCTGCCAATCATACAGTACTATACTGGTGCTAGAGTCGAAGAAATCGCTCAGCTATATGTAAAAAACATCCGTCATGATAAAGGCATTACTTGCATCGATATAGAAAACACTGACGACCAATCGACGAAAACAGGATTATCCCGTACAGTTCCACTTAATGAACATATCATTGAGTTAGGCTTTCTTGACTACGTCAATAGCCGCCGCGGTCAAACTTTGCTTTTTGATGTTAAAAAGAATCCTGCAGGAAAATACTCATACAATGTTGGTCGCTGGTGGGGAAAATATATTCGCTCTAATGGCATCTCTCGTAAAGATATCAAGCCAAACCATAGCTTTAGGCATACGTTTATCACACTTTGCCGAAGCACCAACGCCAGAAAAGATGTTCAAAATGATATTGTTGGTCACGCTCAGGAAGACGTCAGCGGTGGGTACGGCTCATATCCTATTGAGGCTAAAAAAGATCTTGTTGAAAAAATTCCACGGCTCAATCTTCAACGTCTTAGCATCTGGGAGCGTTCGTAACCCCACTTATCTACGGCAGGGTTAACTATGCCAATTTATTGATGACACAAAACCATATACTCATCGCAGCCACTTTCAGCTTACAAATTGTTACACTTTTAGTTTTTACCGTCCCCATCGCGCAAATTCAACGTGGGGACATTTAAGCATAAGAATATTACTTTACAACAAGATAGCGAACAAGTACTCTGCAGCCAGAGCCAAGGTTATACTGAGGCTCAAATGATAGCGGAGTTCAGCTCCGCCCGAATGGTATACACAGTGCCATTCATGCCGTTCGCCACCACGAATAGTGTGGCAGAGTACTTACTCTATGTTCCAATTTGATTTTAAGTCGTTTAACAACGATTATTCTATCTCAGATGTTTTCACCAAACTAGCTAGCATAATCACAATTCCTTGTGGTTCAGGCACCCTAGAGCCAGAAGATGAGACCTGTCCATTTTGTAGACATAAAAATGCTTTTCGCTTTCATACTAATAGCAACCAATACCATTGCTATTCTTGTGAAGAACACGGTGTGTACTTGACCTCATTCAAAAAGTATTAGGTTTAACAAGTGTGTTTGAAGCCGCTCGCTATCTATCTCGTATGTCGAGTGAAATTCCATCAGTTCCCCCCATAGAAATCGTCGAGGAAGATAACCGAGATCATAACGTGATTTCAAGCGTGTGCATGGATATTGCCCTTCACTATGCCAAAAATCTGGTTGACGAAGCATTAGATTATCAAGTTGAGCAACGTGGACACTCACAGCTACTACTTGAACAACACCATATCGGTATTGCAGATGGGCAGTGCTACGCCACGTTATCCGGTGAATATGATGATAAAACCCTCTTAGCTGCCGGTATGTTTCGTGAAGTTAATGGTCGCATTATCGATTTTGTGCCTGCTGGGGTATATGTCTACCCACACTTTCACGATGGAAGGATCGTTCGCTTTACCTTTAAAGACCCGAAAAAAAGCTTCAAGTATCAGCAACCGAAAAAATACTGGTTGCCAGAGGCACATTGGTATGGGCAGCAAACACTGGAAAAGCCCGGAACGATTGCACTTGTGGAAGGCGAAAATGACGCCTTGACGCTAATTGAAGCAGGATATACAGGCCCCGTACTTGCATCCATCGGCTCACTTAGCCAATCGCAAGTTGATTATATCAATTCTCTGAGACGTCCTATCAATACTTACTTTGATAATGATGATGCTGGTGACCGATACCGTTCTAAATTCCCATCCGCAACGCATTACATTGTGCCAGAACGTGGCAGTGATATTGATGAATTTATTCGTGAAGGTGGCGATTGGCAAGCACTCGAAGCTGAGCAAACATTTATACCTCTCATAGAAACGCCCGTTAGCAATCTACCAAACTCCTGCGGTGCTGAAGGCTTCAATGACGTAGGTAATGCTAACCGCTTTGCTCGGCGGTTTGGTCATGATTTACGCTATGTACGTGAAAATGACAGCTTCATTCATTTTATTGATAACCAGTGGAAGCCCGCAGGTGTTCAGGTGCTGGAGTACATCAAGCAAGTTGCTGCTGAAATGCTAGCAGAAGGTCATAAGGTGCTAGCAGATGACGAAACTAAAGGCACTGAGCTAATAAAAGCAGCCAGACAACTTCATAACCTACCGAAGTTAAAGGCAGCGATTGAGCTAGTCAAACCTAAAGTTGAAATTTGCATAGCAGACCTTGATTCCGACCCTATGCTACTTGGGGTGGGTAACGGTGTTATAGATTTAAAAACAGGTGAATACCGTGAGAACCGCCGTCTAGACCTTATCACACGTTATACGCCAGTTGATTTCAATCCGAATGCAAAATGCCCAACATGGGAGCGATTCATTAATGATATCACCGTCAGCGATACTGAACTCGCTAGCTTCTTGCAACGGCTGGTGGGTTACTTCTTAACAGGTCGAACAGATGAACAGCTTTTGTTTTTCTTCTACGGTCACGGTAGCAACGACAAATCCACGTTCATTCAGATTATTCAGTCACTGATGGGCAGTTATGCCACCCAGATTAACAGTGATGTGCTCATGATGAATAAAAACAGCGGAGGTCCTAATGCCTCATTAGCCAAGCTACCGGGAAAGCGATTAGTGGTTGCCAATGAGTTGCCTGAGAATGGTCGCCTTGATGATACGCTCATTAAAGCCATGACAGGTGGAGATACCTTAGTCGCTAGACAGGTATACGGCAAGCACGAGCTAGAGTTTCAGTCACAATTCAGCTTACTGATTATCGGCAACCACAAGCCCGCCATTCACGATATGTCTCACGGTATGTGGCGGCGGATGTGCTTAATTCCTTTTGCGGCAAACTTCACGGCAGCTCAGATTGACCCTGAATTACCTGTAAAATTAGGAAAAGAGCTACAAGGGATCTTAAATTGGGCACTGAAAGGCGTACAGGCATGGCATGCTGAAGGTCTTAAATGCTCACTCCCTGCTGCGGTTATTGCAGCTAACGATGACTATCGCCAAGAAAGCGACCTCATTGGTGAATTTCTTGAAAGTTGTCTGCAAGAACCGGATGCTTACACCGCAGCCAGCGAACTTTATCAAGCGTTTTTAAGTTTTGCCAGTGAAGGTAACGAGTGGCGAATGACGCAACGAATATTCACGAAGAAAATGGTCGAACGTGGCTTTGAGAAAGTCAGACGGAATAACAAGGCGGGATTTAGAGGAATTGCCTTACTTGACCCTGACTTGGCTCCGCTGAGTACTCATAAAGTGATCAATCCGATCTTTGTAGTCTAACCTGGAGTGCCGATTAAACGGCATATTAGTAAACTTTTTCTGTGAATTCTCTCTATGGAAAGTTTATGAAAATGCTGAAAAGTCGGCACTCTATTCTTTCACTTATTATGAGTGAAGAGTAGTCAAGCGTCCAATGGGAGAAAACCGTGAACAGAAATACCATAACCATATTTGAAACCTCAAACAGAACTGACTTGCTTGAACCCGCTTTTGATATCGACTTGCATACGATGGGAACTCTTCCAGAAGAAGTTCAAGAAGAAATCCTTAAACACATCGATAAGTCGTACTCTGAATGCCGCCTATCTGAAAATGATGTGCTCTGGAAGGCTAATTGCCTGAAAGAAATCATTGAGCCGCTTGGCAGCGTTAACATGCGGTTTTGCAATAAGCGGTCAAGATACAAGTCATTAAAACGTGCTTACCCGAGCGTCACATGGTTATAACATAAAGCAGGGGCAACCCTGCTTTTCTTCCCCATAGGAACTAGCAAGCAAAACCGCCAGCCTTCCAAACAGTATCAAGCTCAAGAAATTCGGATGTTATTAACTTTTTAGATTTACAATCATAAGAAACTGTAGATAATTTAACTTATAGAAACACCTTAACCAATAACCACCTGATTTTATACAGTAGCCACCATAATGAACAGGAAAAGGGATCACACTCATGGAACAACGTTGTTTATTCACGGAAGGAAGCATCAGCCTGCCTGAGGGCTACAAAGAACAAACCGTCAACATTCTAATTTCCCCCACTGGCAATGCGGTTAACATTTCTCGGGATGACAAACCCGCTGATGAAACCTTTGATGACTATGTTGCTCGCCAAAAGCAACTCTTGCAACGCTCCTTGAAAGATTGGCAACTCCTTGAAGAAAAGCCTTCGGTGCTCGGTGAGGATGGTATTCACGGCCATCTTATCAGTTCACGCTACCGCCCGAATAAAAAGCAGCAAGTCTATCAAATTCAAGCCGTTTACCCTTTCAGTGATACCCAAACCCTGATTTTTACCCTGTCATCGCCTAACGCCTTTAACGATGAGCAATGGGCATGGATGAATACCCTTCTACTTAGCTTTCAACCAAGAGGGTAATCACCATGCCAGAAGCCGCCAGAGTCGGGGATATCATCGGTCACTCCAAATCAATGTGGGGAATGCTCATTGGTACGGTATTAGGTGCCGCTATCGCCATCGGAGGCGCCGTTGTTTCTGGTGTCTTAATGGGTGTCGGTATTGCTGCAAGCTGTATTGGGGTGGGCGTGCTTGCCATTGGTGCTTCACTGGCGGTAGGCTATGGTACAGGGCTGCTGGCAGAATGGGTACGGGATAAGTGTGTTGAAACGGGGTCTAAATCGTTAAGTCCCAGTGGGGAAATCAAAACTGGCTCACGCAATGTTCGCATTAATGGTAAACCCGCCGCCATTTCCACGCGTAGTCAGGTCAACTGTGATAAAGAAAATAGCCTCCGCCAAATGGCAGAAGGCTCTGGTTCGGTGTACATCAATGGGTTTCCCGCTTCTCGGGTAGGTGATAAGACCACCTGTGATGCCACAGTGATGGAAGGCTCCCCCAATGTCAGAATTGGCGGCGGTACGCAAGCAACCGAAGATATTGAACCTGAAATTCCCTCTTGGCTCACCACCGCCTCTGACCTCACTATGTTATTCGCCGGCTTTTTAAGCTTTGGAGCTGGCGCGGCGAAAGGCCCCGGGGCTATAGCGAAGTTGTGGAGCAAATTACCGGGCAGTGCCAAAATAGGTCGCTTCTTTTGCCGTTACGGCAAGGTGATTGCGGGTCTGGGGATGGGAATACCGGCTCTGGGCATCCTGTTACGCCCCGTTGAAGTTATTGGTGGGCAAAAAGTATTAAACGGTGAAGAGGAGCTGGATTTTACCTATGAGTCTGAATTACCGCTTGACTGGCAACGCAATTATTTAAGCAGTTATTGCTATGACGGTGTGCTGGGTCGAGGCTGGAGCTTCTTTTGGGAAAGCCGATTAATAAAAACCGAAGACGGCTTTGTTTGGCAAAACCTATCAGGGGATATCCTCCCGTTTCCAGACATTCCACACGGACACCGCAGCTTTTGTGAGGCTGCCCAAGGTTGGGTAATCCACAATGATGATGACAGTTGGACGTTTCAGGATGCGGGGGAGCTACGTTACCATTACTCCCCTTTTGATGCCGAAGGTCAAAGTCGATTAAGCCATATCGTTGATAATGTGGGTAACGAGCAGCGTTTCCACTACAATGAGCTGCATCAACTGATTCAGATTACGGGTTGCGGTGACCTGAATATCACTTGTGAATATCAATCCTTTCAGCTTGAAGAGACGACCGTATCACGTCTCACCGCGGTATATCAGGTAAATACCAATCAAGCCCGTCGCCGTCAATGTGCTTATTTTTATAACGAGTATGCCCAACTGGTGCGAGTCGAACAGCACACCGACCACCCTTACCGCCAGTTTGGTTGGACAGATGCTGGCATCATGGCGTGGCACACAGATAAATATGGCTTACGCAGTGAATACCGTTGGGAATTTTCCGACGATAACCTATGGCGTGTGATTGAGAATAGCACCAGCGAAGGGGAACGTTACCGTCTCGAATATGACGACATCAACCTCACGCGAACCGCGTATTGGCAGGATGGCACCACCGCCTTTTGGCAACTCAATGACGACTATCAGATTATCCATTACACTGACCGTACAGGTATCAAAACCGAACTACTGTCGGATGAATTTGGGCTACCGTGTGGCTGTCGCAACGCGGAAGGACATACACAAACCAGCGAGTGGGATGAATTAGGACGGCTACTTAGCATCACCGACGGTAACGGCAACCAAACCCGCTGGCAATATCAAAATGAACGCGAACGCCTTATTACCGTCTTTTGGCCGGATGACACTGAATCGCGTTTAGCGTATGACCGCTTTGGGCGATTAATCAAAGAAATTTCCCCTATGGAGCAAACCACCGAATACCGCTATGACTTTAAAACTACGCTGCGTCCGACTGCTCGCATTGATGCCAAAGAAGGACGCAGCGAGTTTCTCTGGACAAATCGGGGGCAAATATTGCGTCATCTCGACTGCTCAGGCAAACAACATTATTGGCGTTATGATGATGAAGGTCGTGTCGTTTCTCAAACCAACGCCTTGCAGGAAGCCACTGAGTACCATTACGATGAAGCGGGACACCTCATTCGTATCGTGTTGCCTGATGACTCCACCGTTCAACTCGCATGGAATGCAGCAGGATTGCTCACCCATCACCAACGCAATGACAATACCCCGCGTCAGTGGCAATACAACGCTTTCGGCCGCGTCACAACGGAAATCGATAAACTCGCTCGGCATATCCACTACCGTTATAATGCCGAAGGAGCATTAGCGTCGGTTGAAAATGGTAACGGGGGGCGCTACACCCTTAACCGTGATGCCGAAGGCCGACTCATCGAGGAAATCCGACCGAATGATACGCTGCTGCGATATCGCTATAACAATTTCGGTCGTTTAGCCGAGGAAACTCGCCTAGGCGACCGTGTATTCCCTTCCCCTGCTCGCACGGTGTTGTTGCAGTATGACCCCGCCGGTAACCTTGCTAAACGGGAAACCTTCACCGATAGCTATCAATACCAGTGGGATAGCCTAAACCGCCTGTTGGTGGCGTCGAGGCAACCGAATCAGCATGGCCTTGAAATGGGCTTACAAGCTAACCAAGTTCACTTTACCTACGATGCACTTGGGCGTATTACCCGTGAGCAAACAGGCGATGATATCGTCGAATTTGCTTACGATGAACTCAATAACCTGAGCCGTCTAACGTTACCTCAAGGTGACAGCCTCAACTGGCTCTATTACGGCTCAGGGCATGCGACTGCCATCAATCACCTTATTGAAGGCACCCCGCACTTAATCACCGAATTTGAACGGGATGACCTGCACCGTGAAATCAGCCGTACCCAAGGTGCTCTAACTCAATATCGACAGTACGATAAGTTGGGACGGACGATTAGCACCTTCAGCTCACGAGACAAACAGCACCCCTTCAATGGCATTACCTCATCACGAAAATGGTTTTACGACGAACAAGATAACCTCGGTGCCATGGAAGACCATTATCGGGGTTGGGTGGAATACCTGTATGACGCTGAACAGCGGCTGAAAAAAGTCTCCAGTGGCGAAAACATGGATGCGATGCTGTTCTATGACCGTGCGGATAACCTGTTAGAGCGCCCACAATCAGAAGTCGAAGCGTTTCCTTCATCAACACCGGAGTTGAGCCCCAAAGGGGATAAGCTACTTCAGTGGCAGGGATGGGAATACCGGCATGATGCGTATGGTAACGTGATTTCACGTAGATATAATGACCACGAAAAACACACCTATCACTATGATGGGGATAACCGCTTAGTTATCGCCCAGACCAGTGACGTAAAAGCCCAGTATCACTACGATGCACTGGGTCGCCGCATTCATAAACTGGTCGAATCACGGGCTCACGGTACACTAAAACGACATGAAACCCATTTTGTGTGGCAAGGGCTACGGTTGCTGCAAGAGCAGAATATCAATACAGGTAAACACCAAACCTATTGCTATGAAGAACACGGCAGTTATACGCCACTCGCCGTCATCGTGAAACAATCCAGTGGATACCACTATTACTGGCACCACTGCGATATTAACAGCGCCCCACTCGACGTCACTAACGAACAAGGTAACACCGTGTGGTCAGGGAAATATGAACAGTTTGGTTTTGTTCGCAGTAGCCCATTGAGTTTCTACTCCGATCCTGAACGCAAGATGGAGTCCTTCGAACAAAATCTACGCTATGCCGGACAGTATTTTGACAATGAGACCGGATTACATTTTAATACCTTCCGGTTCTACGACCCACAGATAGGCCGCTTTATCATGCCTGACCCAATTGGGTTGTTGGGTGGGATAAATCTGTATCAGTATGCACCCAATCCATTGGGATGGATTGATCCATGGGGGTTAACTGCTGTTGATGCTCCCGGATATTATGTTTATGGATTGTTCGATTCAGGCGCAAAAGAGCCTTATTATGTTGGTATTACTAATGATATTAATAGACGAACGATCGAACATGCTGGTACAGGTCGGTTAACGCCGGGAGCAGGAATGAAAGTACTTGATGAAAATATTAACTATGGTCAAGCTCGCGGCTATGAGCAGTATTATATTGAAAAATATGGTACGAGAACTGGAACTATCGGAGAAGATATATCGTCAACTAACCGAGGTAACAAATACAATTCATTTGACCATAACCGGGCTGATACACGTGCTGATGCTTTTAAAGAAGCTTATGACAGTAAGACTAAAAGTTCTGGAAAAGTCGGAGGGAAATGCTAATGAGTGATTTTAAATTTTGGGGATGGGATAAAAAACCACGAACGATGCTGAGATATGTAAAACCCGGAGATATCTTTTGTTTTCAATTGAATAATGAAAAATATGGTTTTGGACGAATTATTTCAAAAATTATGACTGGTCATGTAGTAGAGATTTTCGATTTCTTTTCATCTAGTCCAACTATAACTGAAGACGATATAAAAAAATCTAAAAGAAAAATCGAACCCGTTGTAATCGATACTTACGGGTTATTTGATAGAAAAGGATATCCCAATAGTGACTGGAGGATCATTGGGCATCAGAATAACTACACCCCTATTAATGTAGAAGGGGTATATTTTACTTTCGGGATTGGTAATTCATGCAAAAAAAAGGACATTTTCGATAATACTTATTCAATATCTGAAGAAGAAGCAAAAAAACTCCCCGAATTAATCCCTTATTCTGATTATCATATTAAAGAGTCATTAGGGGTTATCTAAACTTAATTCAGATACTCTACTACATATTTTTCATAACGATCTGCAGGGGCAACCCTGCTTTTCAATATTTGCCTTAACAACGGATATATACCCCCACTCGACGTCACTAACGAACAAGGTAACACCGTGTGGTCAGGGAAATATGAACAGTTTGGTTTTGTTCGCAGTAGCCCATTGAGTTTCTACTCCGATCCTGAACGCAAGATGGAGTCCTTCGAACAAAATCTACGCTATGCCGGACAGTATTTTGACAATGAGACCGGATTACATTTTAATACCTTCCGGTTCTACGACCCACAGATAGGCCGCTTTATCATACCTGACCCAATTGGGTTGTTGGGTGGGATAAATCTGTATCAATATGCACCCAATCCATTGGGATGGATTGATCCTCTCGGTTTAATGATCTTATATCGAGGTATGAATATTGCTGAATATGATGAGTTGATAAAAACCGGAAAATGGACATCTCCTCCAAGCACATTAGAAGGAAAATGGTTTGCTTAATCCTATAAGGATGCAGTGACGTGGGGTGAAAAAATGGTGCATGGTGGTGATTTCCGTGTTGTTCAAGTCAATGTACCTGATCATATAGCTGATGCTGCTTATAAAAACCCTCGATTGGATAGATAGGAAAAGCTAGATTTATAGAGAATACAGTTCTCAATGATGCGGGAATTAAGCCTAGGTGGAGTAAATACATACATCAACCAAGTTGCTAAAATAGAGGGAAAAATGGAAACTTCAAAAAAAATGTTAAGATTTATTGGACACCAGTACAACAAGGTGGAAAAAAATTACTCCCCCTAAATTTAAAATATTATGTAATCACTGAACCAATGAGAGGTAAAAGTGGTGATATATCATCTTGGTCAGTAGTGCTAAATATTAAAAGTAACGAACAAGTCGATTCCTACCAAAGAATAGGTTTAGGTGAAGCCTATTCTTTAATGGAAGATGCCCCACGTTTTTTACTCAACCCCGGATTTATCATGAACGTTTATGAAGGACCTAAACTAGTTGGTAAAGTTGAAGTTCTATAATCTATAGTATAATTATTCGTGTCTAATAACTCATTGTAAATAGAAATTGATCTGCTTTAATCAAACAGGACACTTTAATAATGGAATATAATCCAATTATTGAGGTGTTAAATGAAAAAACGAACAAACAGGTTTTATACTACTGAGTTTAAGCAAGAAGCGGTCGCATTAGTCACCGAACAAGGTTATAGCGTCCCAAAAGCGGCAGCTTCATTAGGGATCACCGATAAATTACTTTATAACTGGAAAGCAAAATTCGATGCTGAACAATCCGGTAGCAGCTTGAATGCCGATGAGAGAGCTGAGCTATTAAGGCTTCGAAAAGAAAATAAAGAACTTAGGATGGAGAAAGAGATCCTAAAAAAAGCCAGCGCCCTCCTGCTAAAGGAAACCAAGTAGCGTTTAAAACGATTAAGCAATTATCTTCACAGTTTCCCGTGCTGAAGCTCTGCAAGTTAATGAAAATAAGTCGTTCTGCCTACTATGCTTGGCTTAAACGCCCAGCAAAATTGATCACCGCAGAACAACTTAGCCTGTACCGCAGAGCCAAAGCTATCTTTGAACAGAGTCGAAATAGCTTAGGTTATAGAACGTTACGTAAACGGTTATGCAAAGAGGGCTTTAGCGTGAGTGCTTATGGCGTTCAAAAGCTAATGGCTCAGCTTGGCCTAGTCGTCACTCAGCGCGTTGCTTACAAAGTCACCACAAAACGCAAACACAGTGATGCCGTAGCCGATAATTTGCTCAATCAAAATTTTAATCCTCACGCACCTAACGAAGTGTGGGCGGGTGATGTGACCTATTTAAAAACAGGGGAAGGCTGGATGTATTTAGCCATCGTGATGGACTTATACTCACGCCGTATTGTGGGTTGGCATATCGATAAACGAATGACGGCAGATTTAGTCAGTAAAGCCTTGATGAAAGCGTATAACTTACGCCAGCCCGAAAAAGGCTTAGTCTTTCATAGTGATAGAGGCTCTCAATATACGAGTAAGCGATATCGCCGCTTGCTAACAAGCTATGGTATTAGGGCAAGCATGGGTGATGTTGGAGCCTGTTGGGATAACGCCGTTGTAGAACGATTTTTTGGCAGTTTAAAACACGATTGGGTACTGAAAATCCCTCAGCCGACTCGGAAACAGATGAAAGAAGATGTTATCGCGTATATGCGCTATTACAACCTAGAAAGGTTTCATACTGCCAACGGTGATCTGTCCCCAATTGAGTATGAACAAAATTCCTTAAGAAAAGTGTCCTGATTTAGTTGCGCAGAACATCCACAAATAACGCCATTCTTGCGGTCGATAACCGTTTTTATGCACGACTTTCTTTTCCAGTCGTCCATTACGGTCGTAATAACAATCTTGATGGCCCTGATGCAAGCCTCGGCGAACAATTCTACCTGCCTGCTGTTGCTGTGAGAGCAGTAACCACGGCTGACCGACCTCGGCGGGCACCGTCGAATACTCAATCAGGTTCAGGTTCGCATCATACTTAAATCGCTCATATTCACTTTCATAGTGATTACTGAACTGAGTCTCGATGATTTGGTCATTGGCATTATAGCCATATTGCGTCAGTTGCCAGCGTGAGTCTTCAATCGCCACCACATTCTGGGCGCGGTTATAATGAAAACTCCGTTGCACATCTCCATAGATAGGCGGCTGATGGGGATTATCACGTATCGCATTCAGGAAGTTTCGTGCCACGACCCGCACGCTGCTCCGCCAGTAATCCTGTCGGGGTGTAATGACTGGAACTCACAAACCCCGTTTGGCTACGACGCAAATACTCTTGTCCGACCGCGTTGTAACTGAATTGCAGAGGGCTGTGTTGATTGACTTGCAGTTGGGTGAGCTCGCCCAGTTGCCCAAAGGCATAGCTAAGTTCACGCTCACCAAATCGCATGTGCGCGAGAGTCTGATTTTCATCATTCCATTCGTGTTGGAGTTCTGATTTTCAGACAGCACGATAAATAAAGCCCCGAAAATATAGCGTTATTACACAGTAGGGTATGCCCCCAACGGCAGTAAAGCCACACCACCGCCCGCCATTAACCTCAAGGGGCAATGGCTAAAAGAAGCGGGTTTTGAGACAGGCTTCACGTTTACAGTGAAGGTTTTAAACGGTTGTTTGGTACTGATACCGGACAGCGAAGAGACACGAGCGATTAAGCAACAAAACCAACAGCAGCAAACGCAACTCAATTAGATTAAGATAAAAATCAATCAGTTAGCCGCAGATCAAAAAAGCCACTAAGGGTTAACTGAGCAGCTCTTAATAATGAAGAAGCCAAAAGATTGGAAGATCTTCTGGCTAGATTAATTATTTCAATTTTTAGAAGGAAGTAATAGTATTGAAGCTTCCTCTCCGAAAATAGCACATCTTCTATTTATTTCTTGTATTGATAATAAAAAATCATGAAGTAAGTCATCAGGGATAGAGTTTATATTAAAGATTTCTAATAAAATACATTCATCATTTTTTATATGTATTGAAGTCATACCATCTTCTGGGAGTCTTAGGCTACTTAAACAGTCGATGAATGCACTAAAGTTTTTGCCATAAAAATCAGGAAAACCAAATAGTATTTTCATTGTCATATGAAAATCATCAACATTCTTAATATTGTTGAAATCTATATTCAATTTAATTAATTTCATTATTTCCATCCTGACATATCTATTTTGATAAATGAGTCATAATGGTCATGGCTATAAAATGCATCGCCTGTTTTTGTATCTACCACAACACGTCTTGTTCCTCTATTTCCAACATTAGGTGTTTTAACCGTCCATTCTCTATAAGGTCCGCTTCCTGTATCGAGTCGTTGGCTATTCGGTGATATTCTAAAATTGTTTTCAAATGTGATGCCATCTCTTTGGTAAGCTGGTCTATTTAATTTAATGTTATCAATAGTTTTTTGTAATTCCCTCATTTCTGCGGGACTCATATTATGTCCCCATTTTTCTAAAATGATTGCATGTGCCTGTTTAGGATTCTTTGCAAAGAAGCACCCCGCCAACCCAAACGGATCCACCCAGCCTACCGGATTATGCACATACCCGTACGGATTAAACCCACCCAGCAGCCCTATCGGATCGGGCGAAATATACTGACCGCTGTCTTTATCATAATATCGAAAGCGGTTATAAAACAAGCCCGTTTCTGCATCTTCGTATTGCCCGGCAAATCGAAAATGGCACGGAATATAATTTGGGTCATCCTCCGCTCGACCATAGCGTACTTGCCAAATATCGAGCTTACCCCACGTATGAAGTCGCCCTCCCCAAATGGCCATACCCGCTTCGGTAAACATCTCCCGTGGCGTGCCTTGATGGTCGGCCACCACATAATGCAATGTGCCGTGCTGATACCGCGCTGCTGGTGTTATGGCTCCGGGTTGATACAGCCACTGAATGCTCGCCTCATACGCAATCGTGCCATCTGCATACACCGGTGTCTCTTCCACCATTTGGTCACCCGACCACAGGTAATGCCAGCCGGTAATGCGTTTTTTTGATAGCGGAAAAGCTGGCTTTTCATTGATGGCCAGCATATCAACGGTTTTCGTTTTACTCAGCCGACGACCAAAGGCATCGTAAACGTAACGCCAACAATCCCCTTCCGGTGTGAAACAGGCCGTCAGCTGGTTTTGCGTATTCCACAAATAACGCCATTCTTGCGGTCGATAACCGTTTTTATGCACGACTTTCTTTTCCAGTCGTCCATTACGGTCGTAATAACAATCTTGATGGCCCTGATGCAAGCCTCGGCGAACAATTCGACCTGCCTGCTGTTGTTGGGATAGCAGTAACCACGGCTGACCGATCTCGGCGGGCACCGTCGAATACTCAATCAGGTTCAGGTTCGCATCATACTTAAATCGCTCATATTCACTTTCATAGTGATTACTGAACTGAGTCTCGATGATTTGGTCATTGGCATTGTAGCCATATTGCGTCAGTTGCCAGCGTGAGTCTTCAATCGCCACCACATTCTGGGCACGATTATAATGAAAACTCCGTTGCACATCCCCATAGATAGGCGGCTGATGGGGATTATCACGTATCGCATTCAGGAAGTTTTCCGTGCCACGACCCGCACGCTGCTCCGCCAGTAATCCTGTTGGGGTGTAATGACTGGCGCTCACAAACCCCGCTTCGCTGCGACGCAAATACTCTTGTCCGACCGCGTTGTAACTGAATTGCAGAGGGCTGTGTTGATTGACTTGCAGTTGGGTGAGCTCGCCCAGTTGCCCAAAGGCATAGTGGAGTTCGCGTTCGCCAAATCGCGTGTACGCAAGGGTCTGATTTTCATCATCCCATTCGTGTTGGATTTCACGTCCGTTAATCCGTTCACAGCACAGACGACCTTGTGCATCGTATTCAAATTCCACCACCGAATCGGGATTCGTAGCACGAATAAGCTGTAAGCGTTCATCATACTCATACGTGGTTGTCGACAGACATTTGCTATCAATGCCATTATCCAGCCACTCACTTTGTTCAATCACCACACCTGAAGGTGCATAACGCCAGCGCAACTCATGTTGGTCAGGAAAACGCGTGGCAATGCGTCGCCCTAAGCGGTCATAGCGGTATTCCAGTACGCGTCCCGTAAAATCAGTCTCACGAATAATTTGCCCTGCACGATCACGCTCGTAGGTGTACGTTTCACCGAGGGTGCTGGTAACTTTTTTCAGGCGAGTCAGTGAGTCATATTCAAAGTGGATGGCGGTACTGTCGGGCCGTACCATTGACGTGACTAAATCAAATGGGCCATAGCGATAACGCGTTGTTCGGCCTTCACCATCCGTTACCGCGACAACCCGACGTTCGCTATCATATTCAATTTGTTGTTGCGCACCATCAGGCAGCAGCAATTCACTCAGGCTGCCATTAACTCCAGCATGCGCTTGGCTATAACGGTAACGCGTCGTGTGATTGAGGGCATCGGTATACGCTTGCAGACGCCCCAACTCATCGAATTGAAATTCAGTGCTGTTGTCGTAAGGATTGGTACTTTTGATGAGCTGGTGTGCCGCATTGTACTCGTACTGCCATTGTGAACCGTTGGGCTGGATGGCTTTTAATAACTCACCGTGTTGGCTGTATTCGTAAGTTTGTACTTGACCTTGCGGGTTGGTCACTGTCGTTAAATTGCCTTGCAGGTCGTAATTGAGTTGCCAGTTTTCTCCTGTGGGTAACGTAAACGACGTTAGTTGCCCATCATCGTTATAATCATAATAGAGCGAGCGCCCATCATGAAGGAAGATGTAAGCTATTTGACCGTTATAGTGATAGCCATACTCTGTTCGTTCACCTTGATCGTTTATTTCCGCAATTTTTTGTCGAAACTTCCATTCTGTATGAGTTTCACGCCATAATGGGTCAATTGCACGAATAACCAAATTATCGTCATTATAATAATAGCGTGAGTAGCCACCTTCACCGTCAATATAGGTAGTCATGCGCTGTATGTCGTCATAGATAAAACGATCACACCAATAACCGGATGTTGACTGTGTGGCTATCACTCGCTCTTTATCATCATAAGTGATTGTTAATTCAGTGCTATCGGTATCCCCCCATTGAAGCATTAACCCATCAGGGCTATAACGGTGCCACAAATTATTCTGCTGATAGGCATGACACCTGCTCAAATAACTATATTCATCGTATTGGCATTCTACAAATACCCGTGTCCTAATATTACCATCAATGATTCGATAAAGGCGCTCGTGTTGGTATTCCAATACAAGAAAAACACCATCACTGCGTCTTATTGCGATAAGACGATGCTGTTCATTGTAAATAAAATCTAATCGATTTTGATGCCGGTCAGTGATTGCACTCAATTGCCTTGTATCACCATTGATATAATTAAAGTGCAAGGTGTGCTGCTGAGAACAATCAAACAGGGTTAGTTCACCGTTTTTATGCCCCGTTAATAAATAATGAGGAACATGCAAATTTCGAGAGCGGATTTCATCATTTATTCCATTAAACTCAATATGGGCACCGTCACTATCTTGCAAAATTATGTGTTTATCGTGAATCTGTAAAAAGCGTGACCATTCATCAGTCCATTTTTCCCCAAACAGCCCCCTGGCAGATGAGGTTGATTGATAGGTGCGATGCAGGTTGATAGGTAATAAGCCGGGAATTGATATTACTTGCCACTGTTGGATAAAATCACCGGTTGCAACATTTACGGGTTCTCCATCGCATGTAGCACCCTTAGTGCATTGTTTATCGACATTATTATTTTTTTCGGTGGTTTTGGTTTCAGTCTGGGTATTATCTTTTTTATCTGCGACTCGACCTTCCTTTGAACCCGCACTTTCAATTTTTTGATTGACATGTACTCCATTATTAAGCGTATTCGTTGGCGAGCTTGATATGCTGGTTAACTCTTCGGTTGACTTCGTTGCAGCTTCAAGCTGACGCGCCTCCTGAATTTTTTTGACGGCATTAAAATCTTCAAGTGTACGAATGCCTTGTGAAAAATCGCTCGCTTTATGTGCTACTTTAGAACCTTCGGAAACTTTATTTAACGTATTGACTTTACTGCTCGGTGACCAAAAAAGTAACAATTCACCCACACCACGGACAACAACTTCAATTTCATCACTTTGGCTTTTTCTGATTTTTTGATCTAATCGCGATGCGCCCTCTTTGGCGGCCTCGCCAATATCACCCACTATTTTATAAATGGTTTCTTCACAAATATTCCCTAGCCGAATATTTTCAATCAAAATTTCAATATCATTAATTGCTTCATTAGAGTCAAAATTATAAAGCGTATTACCGAGATGGGCGGTACCCGAAATGAAACTTCGCCCAACTTGACTAACTCCACGAACAATCCCATCACTGGCAGTTGCTGCTGAGTTATAGAGTGGCGCATACAATTCCGATAACCAATCATCAGGTGTAATGTGCGGGGTTCTAAATGTTGTATCTATCCATTCATCAGCATTTCTATCATATTTTTCAATACTATCTTTAATTCCATCAGAAGATTTAAATAAAGCTTTTTTTTCCAATAGCTTTTCAAGTTCTTCTGATACTTTAGGTGGGTTGTTACATGGAATTTGATTACTTTCAATTGGCTTACTGGGTGGTGACTCATTTGTTAGTAATACACCGCATGTATTGCCATTATTCATAAAAACAACAGATTGATGTTGTGCAGCTGGTTGTCCTTCAATGCGTACAGATGGACTCCCAGTTATGATTTGGCAATCACCACCACTTTGTGAAGTTCCTGACATGACACCAGAGCCAGTATTACTCATTGTCCCCGCAATGACTGATCCAACATTTAATGTCAGTTCGCCTCGAGCTTTGACGGTTGTTGCATATTTTTTGACAGCATCTAATAACTGAAAACTATCAAAAGGCACAACAGCATTGCCCACTTTGCAGACATCAGGAGCACTACACACGGCTTTACGTTGTCCTTCCGCATTTCCAATATGTTTATCTGACATGACAAGCTCCTTTTGTCTGAGATGGAACGAGTACACCAAGAGTAGCTTCAACTATTGGATAATATTCGGGAATTCTCAATCGATATACAGTTGAAATTAAACGCTTATCTAAATCGATAATGAGGGTATCGAGTTGAGGTTTTAAGGGGAAAAACTCCCCATCCGAATCTTGAAGAATAATTAAGCTTTGGTAAGCAGGTAATGCAGTAACAACTGTTGCTGATTCAGGTAATAGCCCTTGCAATAAAATGGGTTCATCGCCGTTTAAAAAACCGGGATATCGTAATGCAGGTGAGGCTGAATTAAAAAATTGTTCATCGAAATCATCGGGATAAAAAGGAAAATGAGTCTTTTTCCATTGTTCATCGTAAGTGCCCGCATATTCAAGGCGACCAGGCCACCAACGTGAAATCGGCCCAGTACCTAAAGTGGTTTGAGGTTGGTCAATAACTAAACTTTCTCGGCATACTTTAACCGTGTCGGTGATAATTTGAGGCGCTGGGTAGCGCTTAGATTTATCTAGCTCAGCGAGCTCGGGATAAAAGCCTAGGCCTACTGGATTATTAGAATAAGTTTCCAGTTGGCCTTTTTTGTTTAGCCATTGCCCTCCATAAGCCATTTCATGACGCAGCATAACACCATCAATTGGTTGTGGTTCGGTTAACTGCCATCTATCATGCTCATATTGCCAATATGAAGGGCCTGTAAGTGTCCAAGTTCGTGAAAAATCTTTGATTCGTATTCCTGCTCGCCATTGCGATGTTGGAATACTCTCTTGGGGTTTAGCTACACCATGGATATGAATATTGGTACAAGGCCGTCCCAGTATCAAATCCGTTTCTTCAATAAGACTGCTGTTTTCGGGAGCGCGGTAGTAATTGTCAGCTATCGAAAGAGGAAGCTGTTCATCATTTAAATCAGAGTAATGCCCCCCCGTTTTTAACCGAAAAGTTTGGCGAAATGCTAACACATTAAACAGCTCATTATATTTTCCACACTTTTGATAAAGTAAGTAAGGAAATGGCGTGTAATTTGAGACTTTAAACATGCAGGCCTTCCTAGTTTAAATCCACGTCTTTGCCAGTGATATGTACAGGCCCAGTGGCGTTGAATTTAAAATCATTTCCCAAAAGAGTGATTCGCCCTGCACTATCCATTCTCAGCACGCTGTCCCCGCAAACAAATTCCAATACGTCACCAACGACAACTTTCATCGTTTGGCCGACATAGATTTCTTTTTTCTGCCCGACCGTTTCGGTATTATTTTTATCAATATTTTCTGTTCGATTCCCTTTAACCCGCATGGCTTGGTCGTTATCTACCACTTCCGTATGGTCGTGCAGCACATGGGTATTTCGGTCATTCAGTACTTTGGTGTTCATGTCCTTTTGCGCATGAATAAACACCTCTTGCTTGCCGTTTTCATCTTCAAAACGCAGTTCGTTAAACCCTTCACCTTTGTGGGTTTTGGTGCGAAATGTCGTGCGTGTTTTATCTTCTGGAAACTTAATCGGTGTGGCATTACGACCGTCATAGGTGCACCCTGTGATAATCGGTCGGTCAATATCCCCGCCAAGGTAGGCCACCTGAACAATCGTATTTATTCTCGGCACGGCAGAAAATCCGTATCCATTGCCGCTCCAACCCATCGCGACTCGTACCCAACATGATGCGCCATGGTTGGGTTTGCCATAGCGGTCCCAGTGGAAATGTACTTTAACTGCACCGTATTCATTAACGTAAATCTCTTCACCTTCGGGGCCGACGACGGTGGCCAATTCATCACCATCTGCGGTAGGTTTATAACGATACGGGGGGCGCCAGTCTTCGTGTCCTGGGAAAAAGGACACGGTATTACTCAATTGTGTCCCCTCACCGCCACCATTATCTGCTAGCGGTTGCACCCCATGATGACTCACTGTGAGCACTTGCCAGTTATCATTCATGGGTTCATGTGGGTGATTTTTTAAGGTGAAAATTTTACCCGGACGCAAAGCAAAACAATTGGTTGTTGCATGGCCCACTCGGCTGCCACTGCGTAATTGTTCAAAGCGCACTTTCGTCAGTGGTTCACCTTCAGCATCAAGCTGAAAACGACCATAACTTTCAAACACACTGTGTTGCCCGCCTTTTTCGAGTTTTTTATTATGAGTGAGCGAGTAAGAAGGACGGACATAGTTGTTATCTTTTTGAATAGTTTCATCCGCACATAAATACTCACCGTATTGCCATGTGGACGCGGTACTATCCGTAATATCCGTATCGGATTGTGGGTTGTAGGTTAGGTGAATACCCGCCGTCATCCCCATGAATTCATCGCTGTAGAACATTTGGTTATCTTCAAACCAGAAATTAATCCCTTCTTCAAACGCAAGACGACACCAAAAATCATAGGCAGACTCACGTTTTTGTGTTGTGTAAGGGCGCTCGGGATGAAGATCTTTACGGTAAAATACGCTATCGGATTTAACGTGAGCTTCATCCAATAGGGTTTTTAAAATGGTCGGGGCCGTTTGGTCTTGAAATATGCGGCTGTCTTGATTAAGCGTCATGATCCACATTTCTGGTCGGATATCAAAGTGATACCACGTTTTAACACCATCGGTATTCCCTTGCGTTCCGCCCGCTAAAATACCGTTAACTTTTCGGACGATTTTCCCATCGCGTTTTACTGTCAGTGACGAAGCTAACCCTAAGTGATCTTTAAAATTAATAAAAGGCAGTAAACTGACCGCACTAATGCTTAATGTATAAAGTGATGACAACCCTTCGGTGAGATTGAATTCTGTGATTTGTAGTGAGCCAGAAGGCAGTAAACCAATTTCACAGGTAAACACCAGTCCACTTGGGTCGGGGTTTAATCCTAATGCACCAAGTAATGCCGCCTGCGCGGCTTCAGCAATCTCGTTTTGTGACTCTATCCCCCATGTTGATCCGCCTTTTATCCCACCAGCAAACCCACCCCCTGAAATTAATGTATCCGACACGCTATTAAGGCGAGAAGCCGACGTTGAAACAGTTGAGGCGACATTTTGGGCGACTGAAATTGCCTGTTGTGTTTTTGCTGAAGTTTGTGAAATCAGCGCATCCTTGGCGTGATTAATAGCTTCATCTTGAATAGCGGACAGAGGATCAATCGCCGAGTTTTTCGGGTCTTTTGCGAACATGGTTAGGCTCCGGTTTAACGGGGAAAGCAATAACATCAAAGAGAGAAAAAACAACGAGCCCTAATGGACTCGTCATTGATGCGCTTACGCTTCGAGCGGTGCGCGCCAGTCATCAGCACCTGATGTGCCCGCAACGGTGTGTTCCCAATCCACTTTACGATAAGACAGGGACACTTCGATCAGCTGCGTGAAATCGGCTTTCGCTGGATCTTGGCAGTGTGGCATTTGGCAATCGATGTTAACGATCGTCGCATCGGTCAAAGTGGTGGTGAAGAAATGCTCTTGTTTCCCTTCCACTGACGTGCGGTACCATTTCAGTTCCACTTTTGGCAGCATTTCGCCAGATGCCAGTGCGTTATATAGCAGTGGAACGGCTTTGTTCAATGCAACGGTGAAACGGAAAGGTTTATGTGCACGCTGGCCTGCAGGTTGACCTGATTGCGGGTCAGTAGGGACTGTCACGATATGTGAAAATTCTTGCACCAGCATTTGGTCTTCATGACCTTGTACATAGATATTCCCAACAGATTCAGCCGTAAATGCACCCGCAGTGATGTTACCTTGTGTTTTGCCTTCAATGGCGATATAGCATGGAGTTGGCATTGTTATTTCCTATATTTAATAACGAAAGTGATATTTACGGCAATATAATTACCTGTAAATATTATCCATTTCAGCCAGTGCGCACTGTTGATTTGCGTTAAGGATATTAAGATGGAAATAACCCCAAGTAAATACCCCGCACAAACTCCAACCCGAGGTATCTCCGTAGGATAAGTGACTTGGCGTAAAATAATTGTAAATCCGCTATTTAATGCCATTAAATTAATCATAAAAATAATTATACGAGATAATATATGGCGGAATTTCGCTCGATATTTTGCGAATTTCTCTCAGCCCTGTGTTTAAGCCGAAAAGTTTATGTACATAGAATTAAACTATGTAACAAAATATGTATCTTGCCAATAATTTATAACACATTAATCTTTAAGGATAAAAATGATTTTTTACTTAAAAATTTAAAAAATGAGGCATTTTCAATAAAACCACCAAAATATAATGCTATTAATGTCTTATTTTTTTAATTTTTATATCTTCGTATGTGATATAAAGATATTTCGCGTATGAAATAAAGATTTTTTATGGGCTAAATACGTACGGTATAGTCAACTCATTCGCGCGAGCACGTCAAATATCATCCACATTTCATGGGTTAACGTTATTTTTCTCTTGTGTCAGTGCAATAATGTGGATGATCTGTATTTTTGTTTATCGCGGTGTGTTATCACAGGGCGAAGCAAGGAGGAATTCACCAATAAAAAAACAGTACAATTATTGGGAAAAATAACGATGACGTAAAGAGAGATTTTTAATCGCTTTCGATATATTGATTGTTCGAGTTAAATTAAATTTCAGATATCTGTTTGACAGAGATAATAATGGTATAACGTCGCATTTTTAGTTAAATGGGATCTTTGGCATTTTCTCTACACATTTAATGATTACCTTAGCGTGTTAAAGAAAAGAGCATGTTGTTACTGAACATGTTTGAGAGATTAATAAAATAGTTAACCTCTCATGAACTTAATTAATCATCTGTGATTACAAAAAGTAAAATGCAACTCCCCATATCAACAAGCCAATCACCCACCACTTAAGGATGGCGACAAACTGCTTTTTAAAAAAGCGTTTAAGCATGCTTAGGCATCCTTAGCGATTAACAAGTACAGCAGCCCAGCGAGTATCGGGTCAATGATAATTCCCAAAATAAACCAAGCCCAAAATGAACGCCCGCTGCTTGAAGCGACGATGCCAAGTAAGAGTGCAAGCCCTATCCAAAGAATAATTAATGGCATAAACAGGTTTCCTTTTAAAATTGTGTTTGAATATGAATGAACCGAAAATAGCTAACGCATTGAGCTGATGAAGTTCACCGAAAGCTCCGTGCTTGTGCATTAATTTCATTGAGTTGCACATCAACCTTGTCTCTGATAGCTGAGGCATAAAAGCCCTGTATCAGATCGGTGTAGGCTTGATTGAAGGTATTTTGGTAAGCGAGGCTAAAGCAGCTTTTGTCATCGAGTTCGGCGGTCGTGCCGTTATTCAGTGTCAACCTAAAATAACAATCCGCAATTTCAGGGGCTTGCCCTTTAATCAGTGAAAAATCGACAAATTGTTCAAAATGAGTAACGACCGAATCTTTAGCCAGCGTTGAAAAACGCTGCTGGATATCGCTGTTAAGTTCCTCGTAAGCCGCATCCTTTTTATCCAGTCTGACTCGGATTTCATCATATTCAGTGAGTGCTTGCTGAAGTTGGGCTTCTACTGCGGTATAGGGTTGTTGTTGAAACAGGATGGCATTAAAAGCATGTTTGACTTGATACTTAAAAGAGCAGGGAAAGACAATTTGATCATACAGGTTAGTCGCTCTATCGTCGCATACATCACCTTTGGGTGATAAATTATCGATATCCGCATTATTTGCGTAAAAAATTTCGATAACCTGTTGTTGTAACGCTTTTAGCTGGCTGATTTTTTCGATAACGACGGGGTCTTATTCAATATTTTCAATACGATAAAACGGATTGACATAATCCTTATCGGCATTAAGTTGAACAATCGTGAATTGAGGTTCACCTTGGATATTGAAATCATCACTGAATTGAAAATGCTTGACGTGCTCTGTTTGAAAATTTTGCTCTAGATAGGTTTCCAGCGCCGTTTTCATCTTGGCATAGTCGTTAGGTAATGAGGTTGTTGATAGCTCATTTAAGGCTTTTTGGGCATTCAACAGGTAGAACTTCGATAATTGAACTTGCTTGTTTTGTTCCGAAAAAACGTTGCTTGATTTTTCAGTATGCTCAATCAATTTGTCTCTGACAAAATTGATGTTCTGAATTAAGACATCATTGGCATCCAGTGGATTCATTTCACAGCGGTAGCGCACAATATCGCGATTTCGCTTATCCTGTTCTGTATTCCAATGTGTAGATTGGCACATTTGTCGATGGTCAAACGCATTGCCTACCGTGATGGTACGGTCAATATAGGTCACCATCTCTTTAACTGCGCTAATATCAGCATTATCGCCACAGCCTGAGACTAAAATAATACTGGCTAATAAGGCTGTTTTTTTTATCTCAATATTCATCCTTCTTTTCCTCATTTCATTTTGAGATAACGGGAAGGCCAAATTTCCTGCGGTGTTACCCCTATTGCTTGTGCAATGATTTCTTCCGCACGTGGATAAGGCGCTCGTAAGGCATTGCGTAAGGTTGAAGGCGATAATCCGGCATTGATGGATAGCTGAGATAATGAAACCCCTTGCTTGTGTAACGCCGCCACAATATCAGCGCGATGCCAATCCGTTTCTTTCATGGATACCTTTTCCTTTTTATTGAATTGTGAGAACCTAGCGGTTACACCACGGTGTAACCGCATCGGTCAGTTGTTCATGTCAGTAAATAGGTTAGATCGAAACCTGGATTCAATCAAATGATATTTCGCTTTAGTTAACCTGAATGCACTATCAATGACAGCGCTTGATTAAGTAAGGAATTGAATCACAATGAAAATAAACAAAGAATGGTTTCTTGCTAAAGAGCTGATTCATATCCCAGGCTTTCCCAGTACGCCACAAGGGGTGAATAAGCGCGCACGTTTAGAGAATTGGAAGAAACGAGCTGTGGCGGTTCCCGGTGCTCGAGGTCGTTCGTTTGAATATCATCTCGATAATTTCTCGACTGAAATTCAGGCTGTACTGAATCAATCTGCGTTTCTTTCAAATGAGCAGGGGTTAACATCACAAGAACAGGAATGGTTAACCTTATTTCAAGCACTGTCTGAGCCAGAGCAAGCGTCGTTGCTGTATACGCTAAGGCGTAAGGGGATTGAGTGGTTGATGCAGCAAAGTGAATTGTGTTGATTTATTATCATGTTGAGGGAAAATGCGCTGGTTGGCTGCCATTGGCATATATATCAATTACTGAACAAGACCAAATGATATTTCGGCTGTTATTGTTAATCCAATAGGAACTTCTAATCCTTAGCCTCTAGAAGCCGTTATGCGCTCATTTAGCCAATATTCGACTTCACTCTTTAACCAACGTGAACTACGCCCTAATTTAATCGGCTTTGGAAACTCACCGTCTTTTATCAGCTGATAAAACCACTTATCCGTCATGCTTGTGTACTGAGTAATAAATTTCATGTCAATCAGTGGGTCATTGAGGATTGAGTCATTGTCGTGATGATTATTCGTGTTGGTGGTCATCGTTTGTTTCTCCTAATGAGTCGAAGGAGAAGGATTCAAAAGGAGTTAATGAGATGCGGTATGAATCCTTCAAACGATAACGGAGTGCTGTAAATTATTTTTTCTGCCTTCGAAATATTGGCTTAGTGCATATAGATTGGGAGGTTCCAAACAAACCCATGGTATCAATATTGACGGTTTACCTTGTTTAATCTCACGGGAAGCCTTTGTGCTGCATTTAAATCAACCTAACCTAGTCATTCTATTCCTGTCTTCTTGAACGAGCAGTACGGCGCTTACGGTGACGAGAGCGTCCTGTTGGGTGATAAGCGGAGAGTGTCGAAATGGTGTAAACTGGTTTATTTCCCTTTTGTTCCGATTTGGCTAAATAATTCACTACGTAACGCATGTCTTCTCTATCTGCCTCATGACGATAATCGATAGGAAAACGAATTGATGCCCAATAGTCCTGTTTATCCGGGCAGTGGTAGAGATAGCCTTCATCGTCAGTGATGGTTCTCCAAAGGTTATCCATACGCTGATAGAACCCTCGCTTGTTACGGTGCTGCTGACCATTCACATAAATCACCGCATGTGCATGTAATCCACGGTCTAGGCCTTCTTCAATCACCCATGCATGGCCAATGATTCCAGAGACCTCTGAGAGCTGTAACATGAGAAGGGTCATTTCTGTCGCTAATTGGTGAATATCCCCATAACGATAACGGTCGGTTTTTTTCTCGCCAGTGGAAATCGGTACGTATCATCAGTATTTTGGAGTACCGTAGAAATAAATCCGATTGATGTTGGTACAAGGCCTGTTGTAAATGTGGGATAGGGGTATAGCGAGATACTGAGTTCATCACGTTAGCTCCGTTGTTAAATAGGTTCAACGGATAAGTGCTAGCTGTAAATTTTTCAGTATCAGAATGAGATAAAGATTTTCCCTATGCTCATTGTTGAGATATCGTTGGGCTTGTTGCAAAAATTACCAAAGTGAGAAACACTCACGGTATTGATTATTGCTTTAGGATAAACGCATGCCACCAAACGAGTTTAAATGGAAACATTTTGCTCCCACGATCATCCTTTGGTGTCTGCGTTGGTATGGCTCCACACCGTTAAGCTATGCCAACGTCAGTGATATGCTGACTGAACGGGGGATTTCAGTTCACCGCTCAACGATTTATCGTTGGTTTATTGAATATGCGCCCATTCTCCGTAAAAAACTCAAAAAATATCAATTCATTCGGGCTATTTCATCTTGGCAGCTCGATGAAACCTACGTCAAAGTGAACGGAAAATGGTTTTATCTTTACCGTGCAATAGATAAATACGGAGACACTCTGGATGTTTACTTTTCACCCAAACGTAACCGGTATGCCGCCTATGCATTTCTCAAACGCGTATTAAAACCTTATCGCTCCGAGCGGCAACCAAAAACCTTGAATACCGATAAGCATGCAGCTTACGGTTACGCCATAGCTCGCTTAATTAAAGAAGGTAAACTCCGGGCTGACGTAAAAAAACGGCAAATTAAAACCCTCAACAATCGGATTGAATCGGATCATGCCCCGATTAAAAAATTGATTGTTGCGACAGGCGGTTTCAAATCCGCGAAGCGTGCTTGGTCAACGATCCAAGGATTTGAAACGTTGCGAAAACTGAATAAAGGTCAATTTGATGACTGGTTACGTCGTGACGAAGCTAAATTTCGGGTGCGGGAGCGATCTGCCTTTATGAATCGACTATTCAATGTAGAGACGGTTTTAGCCTGAAATACCCTATTAACACAGAGCAAAAAACGCACAAATTTATTATTTGCAACAAGCCCCAAATTTTCATTATTAATGCGACAGAACCTCTTTTTTTATAATTGTGAATTGGGCAGTTATTTATCATATTATTAAGTTATTTATTATTCGTCGGGATACATTGATTAAGATTTAGTATAAGTACACGGCTTCAAAAACACATTTGAAACCGTGTACTTATATTGGATTTAATATGAGCCTGTATTAAACACCGAAATTGAAAGTTAGAACAACTTGTCCGATATAATCGAGACCGTTTGTTATATCAATCTCGTCATCCGTTAGCATGGTTTTTGAGTGCAAATAGGTTCGTGAAACCCCATAGCTTAATCCTGTAGCATTGATGAATGTTGCTTCAAAAATTTTCCCTGAAAGTAAATCCAGCACCGAAGGGGCAACATACCTCTGCTGCGTCGTTGTCCAACCGTTAGTGGCATTTTTTACCATCCGCTCGCTTCCCGACCAATTGCCATTATCATTCTCTCCATCGTTTGCTCGTGAAATATAGGCTGGTTGACCATCAACTGTCACATCTTCCCATTGATATGTAATGCCGCCCACGGTTTTAGTCGTATCAGTACTATCCACTAAATTAAAAGTATGCGATCGAAAGTTGATGTTCATCCCTGGCGTTTGAATAAACGCATTAGGATAGTTATCGGTTGCTTTAAACGTTAAAAACGTTTCTGCATCACACGTCACAGTGAGGTTATTCGATATTCGCGGTAAGTCATTATAGGTTGTATTTTGAGGAATAACTGAGGGGGCTATATCACCAAAGTTATAAATCAAATCCACATTATCCCCACCATTCACCGTACACGTTGGCGGTGTGATACTTCCCGCCACCTTCAAATTGGCCACAGGCGCCGCGAACACGGTACTGCTGATAAACAAGGAAACCAATGATAAAGTTAATACTGTTTTTTTCATATAACCCTCTTACAACCCCACCATTTGATTAAAAAGAGCAGGTTTTTTATTTTATCGGTTCAAAAGAAAAGGAATTGCTGATTATAAACCGAAGGTAAAGGCGAGTACCGCATGGCCGTCTAATGTCGCATCACCAGCCGTGTTTTTCATTTCGCTGTTAATCGTGGGTTTAACCGCAAAATCAGCAACAAAGATTTGTCCCGCACTTGGCGTATTAGCTGCCGTACCCCAACCCATTTTTTTGGTTTTATCCACAACACCACTGATGGCATATGCCGTGCCGTTTAAAACACCCACCGCGTTAGCCGTTGCTTCTGCATCCGCCTTCACCGTCGCATTTTGCATCGTGATGTTGAAGAAGCCGACTTTCAAACTATCTTCGCCGTAAGTTCCTAAACCAAAGTTCGTATCTCCCGTCGTAAGGGCCGTACCATCACGGCTGTCAGATGCATCAAAGGTGAGATACGTGGTTGCATCACAAACTACTTCAATCGGTTGTGTTTTTGCATCCAGCACTAAATTGCCCGATGCAGGGAAAATACCCGGTGAAATATCAAACTGATAAAGGACGTCCGTTTCTTCTTCCCCGTTTACCGTACAGGTTGGAGGCGTAATTGAGCCCGTTACTTTTAAGTTGGCGACCGGTGCAGAAAGTGCCGCTCCCGATAATGTGATTAAGGATAATGCCAGTAACGTTTTTTTAAACATGATTAATTCCTAGTGTAATATCGGCAATGCAAAAAATGGCCCAAAAAAAGCGGGTCATTCATAATGTTTATCGATATTATTTAATATTCAAATTAGACGTTTATTTATAAATAATAGGCGCATGGTTCATCCTTGGGAAAAAAGAATTTTTCTTTTTTTATTTTAGCTGTTAATTAATCATACAGCCTGACTATCCTTGGCGTTGATATATTTTAAAAGGAAATAAGTTAATTTTGCAAACAAGGTAAACATCAAATGCGTAAATGTAATTCTTTCGTTATAATTTGTAACATTTTAAATTTATTTAAAATCAGAATGTTAGATAAAAAACGAGAACTAATTATGATTATCATCTACTTAAAAAGGCATTTGGCAGCTGCTAGCACTAGAAAGCGATCAAAATAAAAAATAAAAAACCAAAATTAACACTTATACATAGTTTTTGTAGCCAATGTTACACTTTAGGGACATTTAGTCCACAAAAACCCGTAATAGGGGTTTTTTTGGTTATCTAGGGGGACTTGATGGTTAAGAGTTGGTTGTGTATTCAATTAGAGATTATCACAATAGGTGGTGTTCACATTCTATGAGTGTGTCGATAATTTTGTCATGTATTTCAAATAACTTCGAGTAGTCTAACGTCTTAAGGTTAGTTACTTTAAGCAGCTTCTCTGATTCAAATTCTCTCTTTCTATTTGTTGTGTGTAAACATTACTCCAAGCACGTGTTTTTTGGGCGACATTTCATATGCATTGAGCTTATCCGTGTACCAAAACGCAATATTAAACTGAGTGAGTAAAGCTTATAACCGGTGAAGGGCTTTCTTGTTTCGACATCCAAATGCATGAGCAACAATCCATTTTAGGCTAGAGATTCCCAAATATACCAAAGCTAGCGTTGTGGCTTCTTGTTAGTCTCAAAAAAACACTGTTCATCAACTTCACAAAGGCGTTTCAATGTGCAAATTGTCAAAGGGTAAAAAGATTACCTGCCTCAGCGAGAGTTTTTAAAGTACGAATAACCGTATTAATGCTGAGATGAAAGATCCTAATGGTATCATAATCCCCGGATTACTCATCGAAAGGCCGATAATTTTATACTTGGTACCGGGCTGTCAGGCGCGATATTCATAATTAAATTGGAAGCTTCGGCGGTAGTCTTAACAACGACAACGTTAATGGCTCGACCTACCTAACCCAAGTTTTTCACAGAGGGAGCCTGTTGACAAAATGAGCACTTTACATCGATTTTAGCCATGAATATTCTCCGATAAATTACCCTACATTACAGGTTACTCACCGGATTGAATATATGACTGTTAATTTGGATTGCTATATTCATAGTGACACCAAACACCAATTAAATTAGTTTAGTAGATTGTTTTTATTAATAGTTGGCTTAAGAATAGTAAAGTGAATCCATTAAAGATATTTTTTCTTTAAAAAACAGTGCGTCAACCGAATTACTATTTTTAATTTCAATCATTAATAACCTTAAGAATTCTTCAAAAGACACATCAATAATTATTAATATATTAAATAGTGTATCTATACTTAGCTTATTAACCCCTTTCTCATAACGTGATATTTGCTGTTGTGAAACATTTAATTCTTTGGCTAATTTAACGCCTGAAATACTTCTTTCTTTCCTTAGCTTTTTTATTACTAATCCGCAATAAAATGAAAGCAAATTATTTTGGGTTTTGTCCCCTACCATTTTATATTCCTATAACATTTTGTTTATTTCTACATTTGATTATTTAATTCCCCACAATTATAAATAGCGAGAATTTAAGATAAAATTACTAGAAGTACTAACTTAGTGAGTATTTACTATTTTTATAATATTTATAAATAAAAAATATATTAAATAAAATCAACATGATAAATGAAATCCATGTATAAACCTCTCATATAGATGAGATTTAATGAAAAAGAACATAAGCACGCCTATGGCGTGAGCATCGCGGCAGAGCCGAAGCAACTCCCTTCCCGTCTTTTATACTCTGCTTGACGTATATTCTCAGACCGGATAAATTATTATTTCAATATGACGACGGATTTAATCGCTTTATCGATAATAACCCTCATTAATGAATGACAACGGCTCTCCGCTGAAAAGATGCTCGCTGTTATTCTTCTCCTGAATACACACATTCACGCTTCTTTTACTAAACCTTGCAAATCAAAAACCTTTAGTACTAGCAGCCTCAAGGCTGTTCTGTCGCGTTAAGAAGTGAAGTTAGCTAATATAGTTTTTTTACTGTGTGAGCGCTGTATGTCTTTAATTCGAAAAGTCTTCAAACAACTTCATTATCCTGTCGATATCATCGCCCAATATGTTAGTTTGTATTTAAGAGCTTGTTGCAAATAATAAATTAGCGTGTTTTTTGCACAAAGCTCATTGGGTGTTTCAGGCTAAAACTGTCTCCACATTGAATAATCGATTCATAAAGGCAGATCGCTCCCGCACCTAAAATTCAGGTTCGTCACGACGTAGCCATTCATCAAATTGACCTTTATTCAGTTTTCGCAACGTTTCAAACCCTTGGAGCGTTGACCACGTACGCTTCGCTGATTTAAAACCACCTGTCGCCATAATCAATTTTTTTATTGGGGCGTGATCCGATTCAATCCGATTATTGAGGGTTTTGATTTGCCGTTGTTTCACGTCAGCTCGAAGTTTCCCTTCTTTAATTAAACGAGCGATAGCGTAACCGTAAGCCGCATGCTTATCGGTGTTTAAGGTTTTGGGTTGCCGCTCGGAGCGCTAAGGTTTTAATACCCGTTTGAGAAACGCATAGGCAGCATAACGGTTACGCTTGGGGGGAAATACACATCCAGAGTGTCTCCGTATTTATCTATTGCACAATAAAGGTAAAACCATTTTCCGTTCACTTTGACGTAGGTTTCATCGAGCTGCCAAGAGGAAATAGCTCGAATAAATTGATATTTTTTGAGTTTTTTACGGAGAATGGGGGCATATTCAATAAACCGACGATAAATCGTTGAATGGTGAACCGAAATCCCCCGTTCAGCCAGCATATCACTGACGTTGGCATAGCTTAACGGTGTGGAACCGTACCAACGTAAGCACCAAAGGATGATGGTTGGCGCAAAATGTTTCCATTTAAACTCGTTTGGAGGCATGCGTTTATCCTAAAGCGATGATCAATTCCGTGAGTGTTTCTCACTTAGGTCATTTTTGCAACAAGCCCCGTTTTTGCTCTCTAAATAGAATGCTGATTATTTTTGTTGATAACGTAGTTGAATTCGACAGACTTGTGAACGACTATAGCCAGTAGCTTCAGCGGTTTCTCTAATACTCAGCCCTTTGTATTTTCGGTAATAAATCACTTTCTCATGACGCTCTTTATCCGCCTGCTTTCCTTTGTATTTACCTAAAGTTTGGGCGCGTTCGATACCTTGTTTTTGTCGTTCTCGGCGACTGATCCAATCTTTGTGTGACATAGCCGCCATCAAATCAATCAACATGGTATTAATAGCAGAAAGTACAGCTTGTGTGATAGGGTCGCTCTGTGTGAGATCTTGCTTATTTAAGGCTTGCCAAGATGTTGGAATATCAAGGCTGACAATCCGTAATTCATGTTGCTCAATTTGTTTTTTCAACTTTAGCCAATCGGCATTATTTAATCGAGTGAGCCTGTCAATTTGTTCAACTAATAAAATATCACCCTGCTGACTATCACTGAGCAAACGTGAAAGTTCAGTTCGCTCTAATTTTGTGCCACTAATATGCTCGCGATAATAATTCGCAATTCGTCCTCCTCGTTCTTCAACAAAATCATTTAGCATGTTTTTTGCTCTATCTGCATATTGATCTTCAGAAGAGGCTCTGAGGTAAGCTCGTATGAACATTTTTTCACCAATCTATCGCATTTAAATTATCTCATTAGAAGTATCGCATATAGGTTATAGCATTGATAGTGAATTGATGGCTTATAGCATATATCATTGGAGTATACCTTAAAGCCATAAGTAAATGAGCATAAAATGAAACACTAGCATTGACTATCCCCATTATGGGGATATACTAATGATAACAGCAAATCTAGGTACAAGTATGAAAGCATTGTTTGTGGAATTACCAGCCTTTGAGCGACATAGGGCTAGTTATCTAACGGACGATGAGTTTCGAAGCTTTCAGCTTATGTTATTAAGAGATCCATTATGTGGTGATGTTATTCAACACACAGGCGGTTTACGGAAAGTTCGATTTTCTGACTCTAAAAGAAATAAAGGAAAACGTGGTGGTATTCGAATAATTTATTACTGGTATTTGGAAAAATCGCAATTTTTGTTATTCACAATTTATGGCAAAAATATTGCAGATGATCTAACGACGAGTCAGCGTGAGCAATTAAGTAAGATGTTAGAAATAATTAAAAAAAGGAGGAATGATGACTAAACGTGATATTTTTTCTGAGCTCCAAGAAGGAATGGAAGCGTGGAGTGAGTTTAACGAAGGAAAGAAAACGTTAAAGACTCATCGTATCAGCATTAAACCTTTATCTATGACCCCTATGGAAGTAAAAGCGATACGCGAGAAATTAAAATTATCTCAAGCCGTCTTCGCTCAGTATTTACATACAGGGGTTACGACATTGCAGAATTGGGAGCAAGGGCTTGCAAAGCCTAATAAGCAAGCAGTCTTGCTGCTCAAAATGGTGGAAAAAAGGCCTGATACTTTAAATGAATTAGCTGGATTTTAATGATTAAAAGGAAGAACCATGACAACGGTTTTTCCTTTTTTAACTATATTGGTGGGGAAATCGTTGTTAGCCTAATGTTTCATCTATCATCGGGCTTGCTCTATTTGGCTTATTATTTTCGCTTGGACAACTGTATGTACAAGTTAAATACCAAAATATGAGTGTTTCAATTTCATTCTTAATTTTTCATATAAAAAAATCCCGCTTTACGAGAGCGGGATTTTTATCGCTATGGCTTAACTGCTCAGGCTATTTGCCCTCATCGCTATCGTAAGCTCTAGCAAATATTAGTTGTTAAAGCGCGAAAACATTACCAGCAGAAGGACCTTTGGCACCATTTTCAATGGTGAATTCTACTTTTTGCCCTTCATCTAAAGTTTTAAAATCGTTACTTTGGATTGCAGAAAAATGTACGAAGACATCTTTGCTGCCATCAGCAGGAGAAATAAAACCAAAACCTTTACCTGCATCAAACCATTTTACTAAACCAGTCATTTTATTAGACATAGATACTTCCTTCTTTAATTTTGAGCCATTAAATATGGCGAACATGGCCTGTTTTTCAGAGAGTTACTTATTGGGCACTTAGGAGGAGACTCATGAGAAAGGGTATCTATGGATAGCACTTGAACTGAGGACTGCTTTACTAAAACTGCTTTCATAAGGTCTGTGTTCCAAACCGATGAGTTATAATAGTCACGTGATGATTGATTTAGCAAGCATTAATTTCACTACTTTTTTACACGTGTATGACGCTTTAGCGTTTTGATTATGTATGTAGGGCGTTAGCGCCCCTTTCATCGAAAAGACCAAAATTTGCTCGTATCCCTTTGATAACAAGGCTTTCAGAGAAGTACTGGTTTATGGGTCAGTAATTTATTTCGCAACTTTCATCGATTTTGATATCTTTGAAATAGTATGCCTTGAACAACCTATCAAATTTTCTATTTAACTATAATTTTTATTCTCCGTCAGGAGAACTACAATATTTTATTGGTCAGGCGATCTTTATACTTGCCTTCTTGTTTGGCACATTGCCCGCCTTGTACTTGTCGACGATGCGTATCCTAGTCATCTTTTCTCGCAACGGCAGCAAACATTCACTCTGTAAATCCGCCCTTTTCACGCACTTTGTTTAATATAAAGTCTGCGCTATGCGGAGAAGGCAACGTACCTTGGTTACAATCAATACCTAGTTCGTAAAGGTAGTGCTCAAGATTTTTAACTGTCTCTTTTTCATCAAAAAGGCAAACGAAATGGACTTTTTCACTCGAGGCAATTTCGAATCCTGGGAAAACGACAATGCCATGGCTGGACATTAAGGCTCGAATTTTGTTTACTGAGCCAACATTTCCGTGGTCTGCTAGGCCAATAACTTTGATGTTTTCTTCAAGGCAAACTTCCAGAAGTTTTTGGTTGTATTCATCCTCCGACAATCCTTGTTGTTTTCCTCTATAACCAATGTAGTTCGAGGGATTAACTTGAAGTGCACATTTCCAAAATTTTGCTTTGGAGAACGTCTGAGTCATAAATAAACATCCCTTTTTATTGTGGCTAAATTAAGCTTAAATCGTCATAAATGTTAATGCGTTTTAAGGCTTAAAACTGCAATTTTTAATAGTAGTACAGCTCGTTATTATGCGATCTATACTTTACTTCCGCTCCTTGCTCAAGGCAGACAGTCAGTCAGAATTGATTATGTTCTTGTCCACTTCCCTTAAAATAACACCCAATAGTGTCAAAACTAATCCAACACTTTATTTAAGAGTTTTCCATTGTGATTTAAATGATAGTGTATCGTTTAAATGAAAAAAATCATTCAAATGATATATATTCGATAACTAGGATATGGCTATTATATAGTTATACTTAAATGATATATTGCATGTAAAACTAGACACTCTAAATTAGAGTGCCCAACATTAATTTTCTAATACTTGTTATTCATATGGTTGAACTGAATTTTTACTATGTAATATGCTAACTATCACAAATCGCAATTTAGAATTAACTTTTATTTGGATAAGTATAGTTCTAATGCTTCCCTAACAATTGCGCTTACACTTTTAGGCTCTCTTCCTTCCCTTTTGTTTTTTAATGCCATGTCTTCAAGTTTTACAAGCATTGATTCGTTTAGCGATATAGTTGTTCTGCTTTGTTTTTCTGGTTCTTGCAAATGATTTTCAGTAGAACCATAAGGTTTATCTGCTAAACGTTTAGCTAATAGGTCTGCTTGCTCCGCTGTTATTTCATTGCGATTTTTGGCTGCTTGTTGACTCGGTTTCTTAACCATTACTAAAAGACCTCATTTATTAATTGTTCAATTTCATTTTTTGCCGTTTGATTTTCAGTTTCTAAGACACCCAACCCTATGCTCATCGTATCTCTGTAGACCTTTCTAAAGCAGATTATTGTGTTCATTGTTTTTATAGTTGGAAACTCCGATAAGTATTCTAAAAATTCTTTTCGTTCATTGCCTTTTAGTACTGGGTTAGTGGTAGCCATACTCTGCAGGCAAAATACTTTTAATTCAGGGTTAAGATCCCTCATTGCTTCTACTTGTTGTTGTAATTCTTCCAAAGTATCTAAGTCAGGCTGAGAACATTATAATGGTGCTATTATTTGATCTGCGATTACACCACTAGTAATAAATTCTCTTGAGTTTCTACCAGCCACATGAACAATTATATGTTCATATTTTTCATTTAAGGCTTTTAACGTCTGGGTTAAGTTATCGAATTTTTCTATCAAAGTTATGCTTGGCACAATACCTGCGGTTTCTCGTTCTGCGTGCCATTTTGCTGACGTGCGTTGTATATCAGCGTTCAGTAAACAAACGTCTTTGCCTTTTTTAGCCAAAGCAACAGCAATATTTATTGCTCTTGTTGTTTTACCTGACCCACCTTTGTTTCCGCCTATGACAGTTATCATATATTTTCTCATAATTATGATTTGTGAAGTATGAATTATTATAAACTATGTCATTTTTAAGTCAAAATCTAGTTGATGTTATTTTACTCATTATCCCAAAAGGGACTCACAATCCTTTTATCTAAAATCATCTTATTACTTATCAGAAGTATACGACAAATCAAAACATATAATTTAATAACTATGAATTCATACTTATGATATTTTACTCAAACTGAGTATTTAGGGCGATAAATATTCTTGGATACTCTATTTGAGTATTTAATAACGTATCAAAATTCTCAATTTGAGTAATATATGAGGGTGTATGAAATTATATTGTGACGATGGTTCTACAAATGTGAAGTTGGCATGGTTTGACAAGCAGGCACTTCAAACTAAGCTATCAACGAACTCATTTAAAAAAGGTTGGAAAATTGAAGGGTTAGGTGGTAAGGGGACTTTTAACTATGTATTAGATGGTCAAAAGTTCACTTATGACGAGGTTAGTGAACAAGCAATTAGAACGACTCATATTGAGTATCAATATACTGATGCGAATGTTTTAGCTATCCATCATGCACTTTTAAGTAGTGGACTTGAACCTCAAGATATCGAATTGGTTGTTACGTTGGGCTTGTTGCAAATAATAAATTTGTGCATTTTTTGCTCTGTGTTAATAGGGGGGTTCAGGCTAAAACCGTCTCTACATTGAATAATCGATTCATAAAGACAGCTCGCCCCCGCACCCTAAATTTAGCTTCGTCACGACGTAACCAGTCATCAAATTGACCTTTATTCAGTTTTCGCAACGTTTTAAATCCTTGGATCGTTGACCAAGCACGCTTCGCGGATTTGAAACCGCCTGTCGCAACAATCAATTTTTTAATCGGGGCGTGATCCGATTCAATTCGATTGTTGAGGATTTTAATTTGTCGTTGTTTTACGTCAGCCCGGATTTAATTAAGCGAGCTATGGCGTAACCGTAAGCGGCATACTTATCGGTATTCAAGGTTTTTGGTTGTCGCTCGGAGTGATAAGGTTTTAATACGCGTTTGAGAAATACATAGGCAGCATAACGGTTACGTTTGGATAAAAAGTAAATATCCAGTGTGTCTCCGTATTTATCTATTGCACGGTAAAGGTAAAACCATTTTCCGTTCACTTTGACGTAGGTTTCATCGAGCTGCCAAGAAGAAACAGCCCGAATGAATTGATATTTTTTGAGTTTTTTACGGAGAATGGGGGCATACTCAATAAACCAGCGATAGATCGTTGAACGGTGAACCGAAATCCCCCGTTCAGTCAGCATATCACTGACGTTGGCATAGCTTAACGGTGTGGAGCCATACCAACGTAAGCACCAAAAAGAATGATAGGGGGAGCAAAATGTTTCCATTTAAACTCGTTTGGTGGCAGGCGCGATATTCATAGTCGAGTTGGAAGCATCGATAGTGAGCCTGACAACGATAATATTAGTGGAAAGTGCTACCTCTAGTCCCTTTAAATGGCACTGTTGCGTAGCCCCCACTCAAATTTAGCAATAGTACCTAATAATGATTAAGGTCTTTATAAGTTAAAGACCAAAATTAAACGTTAAAATAGTGTTCCCCACAAAATCAATACCCTCGCTTAGGTTAACTCCTTGTTCTTGAAGTTTACTTTTAGGCAGAATATAAGTATTATTAGTTTTGCCTTTATATAGCGAGCTACTATTTTTTATAGTGGCTGAGAATATTTTACCAGGAACAAAATCAAAATCTTGTGGTGATACATCATCATTTTCTGTTTTTGTCCATCCCATGGTCGAGCCTTTTAAAATCCGGGTAGCCCCTCCCCACTCAGCTTTTCCAATACCATCATTACCTCGGGAAAAATTAACTGCTTCACCATCTACTTCTGGATTTTCTATTTCATATTCTATTCCACCAATAGTATTATTAGTATTGGTAGCATCCATTAATGCAAATGTAGCGTTAATTCTATTATTACTCCAATCAATCGCTGGATAAATATTTGTATTATAAAAATCTTGAGCTTTAAATGATAAGTATGTAATTGCGTCACACTCGATCACTAAGGAATTTTGTAATTCGGGTAATCCATTATAAACAGAATCCTGAGGAATAATAGATGGTGAAATATTATCAAAATTATAAAATAACTCAGTCTCGCTACTACCATTTACAGTACAAGTAGGTGGCTTAATATCCCCAAGCACCTTTAAATTTCCTACAGGCGATGAAAGCGCCGATGTAGATAAAATAGTTATTGCTAATGCTAAAACAGATTTTTTAAACATTAATATATCCTCAATATAATTAATTACATATTTTTATATACAGATGAGCGCCATCTGTGTTAATTATCAATTTGATAATGAATAAAAGAATGATTCAAAAATTTTTAAAAACAAATAAGTTTCACCCATTTTTAATTTAAGTTTAGTTATAATTAACTTTCAATGTGGCTTCATTTGACATTTTAAAACCATAGCGACTTAATGGGATTAATTTAATTGCACTTAATTTACCATTGACCGTAATACTCTTGCTTTCATCGGGACGAAGGTAAAATTGCCCCAAACTATAGCCTTCATTCCCAGGAAGGGCGGTAAAGTTTGGTGCCAAGCGAACGACCTGCTTCCCCGTATTTTTTAGAATTAGCTGGTCACCTTGTTGAGTGACATCTAACGCATCCCATGGCGTTTGGCTTACCGTCATATTCGCAGGTTGAATTAACATCGCCACATCTTGTCGGATAGGCATCTTGGCACTGTTAACCTTTGTCGCACCAACACCTTGAAACGAAACCTTGAGTAGGGCTTCATGAGAAAGATTAACCCCTTTTTTCAACACAAAGTTAATTTGCTGGCTTTGTTCCGGCTCAATTCGTACGATAGGCGGGGATATCATCACATCTTTCGATAAAGCCTCTCCCCCTTCAATATCGGCCACTTTTGTTGATAATAAAATCGGCTCTTTAGACGTGTTTTTGACATTAAACACTTTACGTGATTCTGCTGCGTCTAAAATCACCGTCATTGTCTCTAATTGAAAATTTGCATGCGCAAACCCACTAATAAGTAACAATCCGCTGATAACACTAGTCATAAATGTTTTTTTCATATGTATACCTTTATAAGGGTGTATATTAAATACGATACACCAATTAAATTATTGGCGACAAACTGCACTGACTTCTTCATAAAGCATATTAGGGTCGAAGTGCTCTGGTATAGGGTACTCAACAAGGCAATCGGATTGATTTGCTCTGTGCAGTGTTATTGGTTTACCTATTTGCTCATTACTGAGCATAATGTTGCCATTCCCCATCACAATCCCCATCAATTCACCTTTATCATCCACGGCACTGCTGCCCGAAGGGACAACGACTCCATCATCTGATGAAATCTCTAACAAAAGCTGTTTCATTACGGTTGCCTTTACTTCCCTTGAAATAATCGTTCCTCGGGCAACGGCAACATCAAAAGATGTCGTCTCTAAACGGACATTTAAGGGTAAATTTTTCGTATCAAGTTGAACGGTTGTTTTCCGATTAATCGGCAGTGTCGGGATCGCTGCTGTGCCAAAATGGTTGGTTACCGTTGTTCCACCACCTTGAGTATTAATTTGCACACCTGCTTGCCCTGGTACCGATAAAATGCCAAAGGTATCCCCTAGTGCAATGGGCGAGGTGGCAATTAATCCATTCGAATAGGCCAGCGCACCTGAAGCAGAGAGCATCATTGAATGGTTATTTTCATCATTCCACGAGCCGCTGCCCGATAATTGGCTGTAGGCTGTTGTCGCATTCAAACTACCATTCATCCGATTATGGCTTTGGCTCCGATTTACCCCCACTGAGTACCCCCAAAGATTACTTGGTCGATGGCTAAATGTGCTGGTGACAGAGTTTTCATTTTGATAGCGCTGTAATTGTGCACTCATCGTTGCCTGCCGCCCAAAAGGGATTGAAGCATTTAAAAAGAAGCGGTTATCTCTATCATTCCCACTTTGGTAGCTGGCATTCAAAGAGACTTGCCCAATTTTTCGAGCATAAGTCAGTGTATGTAGCACTGAGTCTGATTTATCCCCGTAATACTGTGTCAATCCAACGGAATAACCAAACCGTCCCCAGTGGCCGTCCCCTATATTGAGTGACGCCGAATTCGATATTTTCGTTTCACTACTTTGCCGCCATGATGATAGCGCTTGTTCCTGATCTTCCTCAATCTTTTCTGACTTATCCTTTAGTAATGTTTCTTCTAAAGTGGGGTAATCTTTCGTTCGGTAAAGACTGGACAAACCTAGCGATAATATTCCTAGACTTGTGTTCACATTCGCGTCCCACTGCTGGCCTTGTTTTTTTGCATTACGCGCATACTGAACACCAAACCCTGTCCCTATAGGATAGTCAGCTTCCCAGCTTTTTGCTAAACGTCCACCTGTTGACTGGTATCTATCTGAAAATTGAAAGCCCGCCGTGTAATCGGTTTGTTGATACGTTATTTGAGCCTCTACATTCACAATCAACGGTTTATCCATATTTTCATTGGATGAGCGTTGGCGATATTGCCCTATTCCAACTTGATAATTAGGCTCACCGAGTGTATTCTTCTTTATCTGATTTGCCGTCATCACCGTAAATTGTTGGTTCTGGCCATCTTCTTGCAGCACACTCACTTGTAAGGGCTGCCCGCTCACCACACCATTAATTCTATCTAATTCAAACGGACCCGCAGGGACTAGCGTACGGTACAATAAACGCCCATTTTGCATCACTTCCACGGTTGAAGCTGTTTCAGCAACCCCAGTCACAGGGATCACTAATTGATTCGTATTTTGTAACGCTGAGTCAGAGTAAAATTGAATACCATTGAGCGGCGTCCCACCAAACAAGCTTCCCTGGGAACTAATTTGCCCGAGTTGCATTAATGAGCGCCAAGGCGCAATGCTGCGTGTTAAGGTTGTTTCATTAAATTGGTATTGCGTCTCATTTTCGCCTGAAGAAAAACTGCTGTTATTACGCAATATCCAGTTATACCAGTTAAACCCTGTTTCAAATTGCCCTTGATAAAATCGCTGCGTATCTGAACCTTTAATTTCCATTCCGTAGACGCGGTAGTTACTGAACAATGCATTTCCACCATAAATCAGCTCATCACCCCGTAATCGTGGGTCAAAATCACTTTCACCAACGAGAATATCAATAGTGAAGATATTCGGGTGAGCCGTTGTCTTTGCATTTGGATAGACATCTTCAAGGTCAGCACAAGACCCATTAAACTCAACCTCTTTAAGTTTAAGCATTTGTTGTAATGCCGGTGTCATGCACAATTGCCCCCTTTCGCCAATCGAAATAACGGAGGAATACCGCGCACTGCCATTAACGACCAATGTCACCTCATGTTGCCCAGGTAAAAATTGGCTGCCATCTCTGAAAAAATCGGCCACTTCCGCGCCATAACCTAATGCTTTAAGCGAATCGATATCAAAATCAACCTGATCATTCGAATGAACCGGAGGCTTTGTCGACGCTGAGGGAGCCACTGTCCCCTCAGAGACACTGTGACTTTCTGTTGCGAAACTTAATGGTTCTCCCATAAAAAAGCTATAAAGCCCAATGACGGACATTTTCCATACAGGGAAACTGGTGAGTGGCGTTGACTTCATACATTTATCCCGAAAAATCATCACATTTGCAGTGACAAAAAGTGTTTAAGTAAAATTATTATTTTAGAAAACAAAATATTAAATACTAAAAGGGAAACTCAGTACTAGCTCGCCATTTAAATCCGCACCACTCACTAAAGGCCCGTTAGTCTCTTTTAGGCTATTGAGATAAGGCTCAACGGTCATGGTGACAGAGTATCGCTCACCACTATCTGGTGATAACCCATTGTTGCTCCAGCCTTGATAAACAGATGACTGCAGCCATATTCGCGGTTGCGCTCGACCAACCTGTGCGAGATCATTTGTTTGGTAAAGCTGAGTTTGTTGACCATTAACTCGCGCATCCGTTAACTCCACACGGTAGTGACCCAAACGGCCCTTTCCATTTACAAAACCCAATCCAAAATGCGTTGGGTCATGACCCATTGTGCTCGCGGCTTGAACATCGCTATCAACATGTATTAACAACGAGGCGACAGCTGCAGAGCAAACCACCTGCACAGTTTGGGAAATAGGGGGAAGCTCAGTCATTTCTGTCTGATGAAATTGACTCGCTTTAAGCTGGGTATAAGGATACAAAACATCTGTTGTTTGAATTTCACAGGTATCATTACTGGAAGATTCAGGCAGAGTTTCTTGTGAAAATAAGCCGGAATCAAATGATTTAGCAGGAGCAATAAAACTCGCCGCGCCGCAAGCAAGTAATACCATCAAAGATGTTATTAATGTATATGAGTGGCGTTTATTTGGCATTTTTTCCCTTAAATCAATATCAGAATGTTAGGCGAAGTGAATTCAATACAGATATAGAATAGAAGCAGCTAGCAGCTAGCAGCTTCTATTTTCATAGCGGTCTTAATATTTTTTAAATAAAAAATACCAATTAATTAGATACCAAAATTAAATGTTAGAACAGCTTGGCCCATATAATCAATACCTTCCGATATATCCATATCTTGTGATAAAAAGTTATCTTTTGATAAAATATAAGTATTAGCACCAGAACTATTACTATCACTACTCGTTTTAATGGTTGCCGTAAAAATTTTTCCAGCCTTGAAATTCATATCTGAGGGAGAAACGGCATTTTTTGCTGTCGAAGTCCAGCCCATAGTCGCACCTTTCATTATGCGGTTACTTCCACCCCATGATGCATCAGGATCAGCACCATCATTGCCTCTTGAGATGTTAGCAGCAATACCATCAACCATTGGAGATGTAACATCGTATACGACCCCACCGACGACTTTGCTTGTATCATTAGCATTCACTATTGAAAATGTAACTGCTTTCCTGCCTAAGCCCCAACCCTCTGGATAAATCAGAGCATCATAGAAGTCTTGACTTTTAAATGAAAGATAAGTCGCTGCATCACATGTAATATTTATATTACTAAATAATGATGGTAGCTTATAAGGAACAGGTCCTGAAGGTATTAAACTAGGCGATATAGCTCCAAAATCAAAAAGGATATCCTCATCCCCACCGTTAACTACACAAGTTGGCGGCTTAATATCACCAGATACCTTTAAATTTGCAACAGGTGCAGATAATGCCGTAACTGAAAATAGGGATGTGAACGAGGCCACGGTCAAGATGGAGATTAGTGTTTTATTCATGAATGTATTCTCAAAATAAACAGAGGATAATTTACATTACCCTCATATTAAGATTAGATTAATTACAAACCAAAAGAAAATGCGAGAATGGCATGACCGTCTAATTGAGCATCGCCTGCGGTATTTTTCATTTCGCCATTAATCGTTGGTTTAACAGCAAAGTTAGCTGCAAAAATTTGTCCCGCAGCTAAATCAGATGCACTGGTCGCCCACCCCATTTTTTCCGTTTTATTAACAACGCCTGTAGTACCGTACGTTGTGCCATTTGAAACACCCACATCTTTACCTGTATCACTGGTACTAGCCTTCACAGTTGCATCTTGCATTGTGATAGTATAAGAACCGACTTTCTGACTTCCAGCGCCTTCGCCGTAAGTTCCCAAACCAAAGTTTGTATTTGATTCAGTCAAAGCCGTTCCATCACGATTATCTGTTGCATCAAACGTTAAGTAGGTAGTTGCATCACATACGATTTCTATTGGTTGTGCTTGTGCGTCCAGCACTAAATTGCCGGTTGCTGGAAAAATACCAGGAGTAATATCAAATTGATAATTTACATCAACTTCATCTTGCCCATTGATGGTACAAGTAGGTGGTGTAATAGACCCTGTTACTTTTAAATTCGCAATCGGTGCCGAAAGTGCAGCCGTTGATAAACTGGTGAATGCTAATACCAATAATGATTTCTTAAACATAAAAATATCCTAAATATAATTTTTAAAATGATAAAACATGACGATTAGTACTTCTTATATCAAGACAAGAAATAGCGAATAAAGACAATCATCATTTGACTAATCAACAATTAAATTACAGAGGAATTAAGTCTAACGTAAATAATCAAAATATTAATCGTTAATTAATTCTTATCTTAATTGTAACGAGACATTTACTGCTGAGAGAAATTAAGTTGATCAGCTAAAATCTTTAGTTGACTAATATTTACCTTTCATATTTTGATAAACACTCACTCTTTAGTCGAATGAAAAAGTTTCTAAATTTAATACTTAAGCGCGCAGTGATATCTTGACAATGGAAATAATTCGCAGGCTAATCGCCGCGATGTGATATATAGTACACTTTTAATGGATTAAATAAAAGGAAAGAGAATTATTGGATAATTTATATTTCCCATTACTTACATTATTTACAAATTTAGTAATAAAAATAATCTATATATAACAGTATAATACATTAATTCAGGATTAAAACCCGATATGCACCATCGTAAAAAGACAAGTAGGTGAGATATTTACACATAAAAAAAAACAAAAAACGATATATTAGCCTGAAATTAATACTTATTAATACTTATTAATACATTGCAGTTAAAAAACTATGCAATTACTCGTGGATGTTTTTTTTTTATCGCGCTATATTTATAAGGTGAAATAATATTCAATTTAATCAATTTGTTATACAAACTCTAAATTGGCGTAATTGTTCGCTACTTATACCAACATCAAAATCCCTCCCTTACATATTGGGGGGCTCTGTCGCATTAAAATGAAATTAGCTAAGATATCGGCTTTTAGTGTGTGGCCTCATCATGTCTTTAATTCGAAAAGCTTTCAAGCGTCTCCACTATCCGACCGATATTATGGCTCAATGTGTTCGGTGGTATTTAGCGTATGCATTGAGCTTACGTAACCTCGAAGAAATGATGGCGGAGCGCTGGATTGAAGTTGACCATTCAATCCTGCATCGTTGGGTTATTCGAATAATCCCATTGGTAGATAAAGCTTTTCGTCGGTACAAACGTCCTGTGGGTCGTCGTTGGCGCATGGTAAAACCTACATAAAAATAAAATGGCAATGGAAATATCTCTACCGTGCCGTTGATACCACCGGACAAACCATTGATTTCCTCCTGACAGCCAAGCGAGATGCTACCGCCGCTCTTCGTTTCTTTCGTAAAGCCATTCGCCATCATGGCGAATCTGAAATCGTGACGATAGACAAAAGTAACGCTAACAAAGCGGCTTTAGGTACGCTCAATATAGGGAAGATCCCAGAAGAAGCGATTGAGATCAGACAAAATAAATACCTCAATAACTTGATTGAGCAAGACCATCGGAATATCAAACAGCGAATACGCTCTATGCTCGGGTTTAAATCTTTTCGGCGGGCTCAAACTTTATTAGCCGGTATTGAAATCATCGCGATGTTACGTAAAGGCCAATATATTCACCGAAAGAGAAGGCATTATCCTCAGCAGCAATATTTTATTATTTAGTTGCCTAAATATTAGTCACTGCACTTTCCCTTCGAACTTTCATCATTAATGCGACAGGGCCGCAAAAATTATTAAGATTACTTTCTGAGTTTGATATTCAGTTTTGGTGTACCGACAATTATCGAGCTTACCAGTTATTAGGAAGGGGAAAACATTTGATTGGTAAACGATTTACTCAGGAAATAGAGCGTCAAAATTTGAACTTAAGAAATAGGATAAAAGGCTGAATAGAAAAACATTGGGGTATTCAGATCTGTTGAAATGCATGACAAAATCATTAGTACTTTCATTGAAAGGGAACATTACATGTAACCAAATCAACTCATTGAATACTCGACCATCTAGGACAGCCCCAAAAAGATATCCAATTTCCTAACCATGAACGATAAAGAGGGAAAGCGTACAAGAATATAACTGTCTTGTTATGTTTAACTCTTTTCCGTTATGATGAATAATAATCATTGTTGCAATAAAATTATCTCAAAATCCTATTTTATTCATGATTAAGCAATTTATTTTTCTAGCATGATTTTTTAAAGTATACACTCTAAAATTATTTTTACTTAAACCAAGTAAAAACCAGAGTATTTATGAAACAAACATTAATTTTTTAACTTTAGGAATAATTATATGACCGTAAAATCCGTCCGTGACGTGACCTTTGATTTACTACGACAACTTGAATTAACGACTTTGTTTGGTAACCCAGGATCAACAGAAGAGACGTTTTTAAAAAACTTTCCTTCTGATTTTCGTTATATCCAAACGCTACATGAGTCATCTGCTGTTGGTGCAGCAGATGGTTATGCTCAGGCGACCAGAAAGCCGGCAATAGTAAACGTACATACGTCTGCTGGCCTGAGTAATTCAATGAGTAATATTATGACTGCGGCTCAAAATAAAACACCACTGATCATCACCGCCGGGAACCAAACTCGAGAAATGTTACTTATGGAGCCTTGGTTAACCAACGTGTCTCCTACTGAACTGCCTAAGCCATGGATAAAATGGAGCTATGAACCAGTCAGAGCAGAAGATGTGCCCGCCGCATTTATGCGAGCGTATGCTATGGCAATGCAGCCACCTGCTGGCCCAGTATTTTTATCAATTCCATTAGATGATTGGGATAAACCAGCATTAGGAGATGTAGTTGTACGCAGTGTTTCATCAAAGATTGCACCAGACCCTAGCCGCATATCTCAGTTTGCTGAAAAATTATCAGCAGCGAAGAACCCTGTTTTGATATATGGCTCAGGCATTGCTCGAGGAAAAGGCTGGGACATTGGTATTCAATTAGCTGAAAAATTGAATTGTCATGTATTCAGTGCTCCGGCTTCAGAAGTCCCATCATTTCCTGAGAATCACCCTCTTTACGCGGGTGGATTACCTTTTGCTATTCAGCCATTATCTAAAAAATTAGCGGGTTATGATGTGGCTATTGTTATCGGTGCCCCGGTATTCAGATATTATCCTTATGTCGCCGGTGAATATCTCCCTGAGGGATTAGAATTACTCCATATAACTGATGACCCCAATGAAGCTGGAAGAGCTCCTGTCGGTGATAGCTTGTTATCTAGCCCAGTTTTAGCTTTAAACTCATTACTTGAATTGGTGGGGAAACGAACAGCAATACTACCTGAAGTACCACAACAGAAACATAGAATGTCACCACATCCAGCAGCGCAATCGATACCTCAACAAGCTTCCCCACTTTCTGCATTACAGCTTTTTCAAGGTTTACGTGACTTTACACCTGAAGACACCGTATTAATTGAAGAATCACCGTCTAACTTAGGTGAATTACATACAGCATGGTCGATTGATAAACCGGATTCTTTTTATACTTTTGCTAGTGGTAGCCTGGGTTGGAATTTACCTGCGAGCATTGGTATTGCTTTAGCAGAGAGAGATAGTGGTAGAAATCGCCCGGTTTTAGCGATTATTGGTGATGGCTCGTTTCAATATTCAATTCAAGGATTATGGACTGCCGCTCAACTTAAACTACCGATTTTATTTATTGTTCCACGTAACGGTGAATATGCAATTTTAAAATCTTTTGCTGAATTAGAAAATGCGCCTGGCGTGCCAGGACTCGATTTACCTGATTTAGATATAGCTTCTTTAGCAAAAGGTTATGGCTGTATAGGCGTACGTGCTGAAACCTTAGATGAAATAAATGTAATATGTAAACAAGCGTTTTCTCGCTTAGTTCCTACTGTTATTGAAGTCCCTATTATTCCGGTAGTCCCGCCTTTATTGTAATTAAATTAACGAGGGGCGTAATCAAGAGGATTACGCCCAGTATTTCTAATGATAAGAGACTGTAGAATGTTAGATACTATTATTACTGCGTTGCTACCAATTATAGTCACGTTATTACTGGGATATTTCTCAGGCTTTAGGCATGATTTCACTAAGGAACAAGCAACTGTATTAAATAAAATGGTTATGCTGTATGCATTACCAATGCTATTATTTGCTGGTATCTTAAGTACCCCATTGGCTGAGATCTTCAATAATGGTGCTGTATTCTTGTGGCTTTTTATAGGTATGATTGCAGGTTTTATTACTGTATTTTCTATCTCGCGCTTTATCTTCAATTCAAATTTACGTTTAGCTGCATTACGGGCGCTTGCTATCGCTGGGCCAGCGGTTCCATTTGTTGGTACACCTGTACTCGGTGTTTTATTCGCTGTTGATGCTGATATTGCTATTGCAGCAGGTAGTTTATTGATGAACTTGATTCAGGTTCCATTGGCTTTAGTTTTTCTCGTTGGCACTAATGATAGTAGCCCATCACCCCAGAAGAAAAATCCATTATTAATTATCTTTCGTAGCATTAAAAATGCTTTAATGCAACCTGTCGTCTGGGCTCCTATCTTTGCTTTTGTCTTATTATTACTAGGATTAGACATGCCTAAATATTTAAAAGGTTCATTTATATTATTAGGTCAAGCTACAGGTGGGGTAGCACTTTTTGCTGTCGGAGCCGTACTCTATGCACAAAAGGTTAGCATATCTATTCCCGTCATTATAAATGTTATCAGTAAAAACATTCTATTACCTTTAATCATTCTAGTAATTATGATTGCTTTGTCCGTTCCTCATATAGAGCGTGGGTTAGTTTCCGTAACCTTAGCAATTCCTACTGCATCAATCGCGGTTATTTTTGCGGTAGAATATAAAACTGGTGAACAAGAGATGGCATCAACACTCTTTTGGAGTACTATTTTATCTGTCATCACGATGGGTGGTATTATTTGGTTTACTGGTAGTTAATATTTTTAAAAATGGAGGTCATGTATTGAATCCGAAGAGTATCCTTCAAGACAGGATAATTTATTGGAGAGTTGTTCATGGCTAAAGTCGGTGGAAAGTGCACATTTTTTCAACAAGCGGCCATGTTAAAAACATAGACTAGAGGTAGCACTTTCCACTAATATTATCGTTGTCAGGCTCACTATCGATGCTTCCAACTCGACTATGAATATCGCGCCTGCCACCAAACGAGTTTAAATGGAAACATTTTGCTCCCCCTATCATTCTTTTTGGTGCTTACGTTGGTATGGCTCCACACCGTTAAGCTATGCCAACGTCAGTGATATGCTGACTGAACGGGGGATTTCGGTTCACCGTTCAACGATCTATCGCTGGTTTATTGAGTATGCCCCCATTCTCCGTAAAAAACTCAAAAAATATCAATTCATTCGGGCTGTTTCTTCTTGGCAGCTCGATGAAACCTACGTCAAAGTGAACGGAAAATGGTTTTACCTTTACCGTGCAATAGATAAATACGGAGACACACTGGATATTTACTTTTTATCCAAACGTAACCGTTATGCTGCCTATGTATTTCTCAAACGCGTATTAAAACCTTATCACTCCGAGCGACAACCAAAAACCTTGAATACCGATAAGTATGCCGCTTACGGTTACGCCATAGCTCGCTTAATTAAATCCGGGCTGACGTAAAACAACGACAAATTAAAATCCTCAACAATCGAATTGAATCGGATCACGCCCCGATTAAAAAATTGATTGTTGCGACAGGCGGTTTCAAATCCGCGAAGCGTGCTTGGTCAACGATCCAAGGATTTAAAACGTTGCGAAAACTGAATAAAGGTCAATTTGATGACTGGTTACGTCGTGACGAAGCTAAATTTAGGGTGCGGGGGCGAGCTGTCTTTATGAATCGATTATTCAATGTAGAGACGGTTTTAGCCTGAACCCCCCTATTAACACAGAGCAAAAAACGCACAAATTTATTATTTGCAACAAGCCCAGGTTATCTGGTTCAGGATGAAGACGTTGAAAAGCTTTCACCTCTGAAGTGTAGGTATATCAATATGCAGGGCCGCTATTCCTTTACGGTGCGAGAATCCGTCAGCAAAGGGGAGCTAAGAGCTTTCAATGAAGACATATAATTTATTGATATTTATAATAATGGCTATTTTATAATGATCGCTTAACGACGTTTACTGCTCCATAGCTCCCCAAACCCTAATTCCTGTCCTGATTCAGTTGCGCAAAATATCATTATAAGACTTGCTTATTTGATACTAATTTTTTAAAATCATAGTCAATCGATTGATTGAAATTTTAGGTGCTAGTAATAACTAGTAATCAAGAACGCAAAAATTTTTACTGTTATTTACCTATATTCTTGATGTTAAATAAGATTAACGGAAGGTGAATAACATAAAAGTGATAAATTTAATTTATAAGTTTTTTTTAACTATAAATTGCAACTATTTTTTAATTTTAAGTTTCTATTTGTAACAGCCTATTGCAAAAGTTTACCGAAGTTGTATATCGCCGAATTTTCGACTAATAATTCAGTGGTAACCCATATTTTTATTTCCAATGCTTAAAAAGGTGCTTTTTCATGAAAAAAATTTTCCATCCCCTAGCTATCGTGTTATTTGGTATTACCTCTGCCCAGGCTGCGACGCCTGATGTCGGTGGCGGTAGAATCGATTTTTTTGGTAAAGTTACCGATGTATCCTGCACCGTATCAATCGATGGTCAAGGTAGTAATGCTAATGTCTACTTGGCACCTGTTACGCTAACTGAAGTGAAAGCTGCTACAAACTACGAGAGTTTTTTAAAGCCAACATCTTTTAATATCGATGTCACTAATTGTACACCAGCAGACGCAGAAACAGGTGCTGCTCCGACTACTGAGGTAACTTGGTCCGGTGGTAATCTTCTAACCAATGGAACTGCAGGAACGGCTGGTTTCTTAGCTAATTCAGAACAAAACGGTGCAAGCAATGTTCATCTAGCACTCTCTACTAGCAATGCAGTAACTCTGACTGATAACAAAATTGTTCCTACTGATGCTAATCAGACTAAAGTTACCGGTGTGGCTATTGCAGACGGTGCCCGCTATACTTACTATGTGGGCTATGTAACTAGCGATAAAGATACTGCTACCCCAGGGGTAGTGAATAGTTATGCCACATATGAAATAGCCTACCAGTAAGCTCATTTACAAATATCCTCCATAGAGTTAAATCATAATTAAGCGGCAGTACCTGCCGCTTAATTATTATAGCAGGAGACTGCAATGAAGTTTATAATCTTACTTTTGTGCTGTATTGCTAGTTTCACCGCAAGTGCTAATAATATTATTTTAAACGGAACACGTTTTATTTATCCGGGTAATGATAAAGAGATCACTGTGCAGCTAAGCAATACCGCAGATCGTCCAGCTTTAGTCCAAGCTTGGCTTGACAATGGTGACCCAGCTGCGACACCCGATACTATTTCTACCCCATTTATTATCACCCCGCCTATCTCGCGCGTTGATGGAAAAAGTGGACAGACCCTGCGGATAAAATTAGCGAATAGTGCAAGCCTTGCAAAAAATAGAGAGTCTGTCTGGTGGTTAAATATCTTAGAAATACCACCCGTCGCAGTCGACTCTAGAGATGAGGGGAAAAATATACTACAGCTGGCTATCCGCTCACGCTTTAAATTCTTCTATCGCCCGGTAGGTTTAGGCGATCGCGATCGAGCAGCCGAAAAGCTATCACTTACGGGGCAAGGGAATAATCTCATTATTAATAATCCAAGTCCCTTCTATCTGACCGTAAGTAATATTCTACGTAACGGTAAGAACATCAATCCTAAAACCACGATGATTGCGCCTAACGCAAGTGAAACTATTCCATTGACATCAGCCGTGAATCGCGGTGAAACACTGACCGTTCTGAGTATCAATGATTACGGGACTGGGATTCCTGTAAAACTGGCGGTTAATTGAGAGAAAGGCAATGACTGTTTGGCTGAAAGATCTTTTAAAAGCACTAAAAATATTAGTGCTGGCGCTGTTCATCTTCTCGCCATTTTCGCGAGGGGACATTAATGCAACTGCCTACAAGTTCAACGACGGTTTTATTGTCGGAAGCCGTGATAAAGTTGATTTAAACCGTTTTTCTTCCAGCGCAATTGATGAGGGGACCTACTCCCTGGACGTCTACACTAACGATGATTGGAAAGGGAGGTACGATCTTAAGGTTACAGCCGATCCCCAAGGACATATGGGAATATGTTACACAGGTGAAATGCTTACGCACTTTGGCATTCTTCCTGAAAAACTTAATCCGGACCTAAGCCAACGGGCTGACTACTGCGGCCCCCTGCGAGCTTGGCGCGAAGATAGTCTGGTAAAAGACGATTTGGTGTCGTCTTCTCTACGACTAAATATCACGGTTCCTCAAATCTATGAAGATAGACTGCACCAAGGCTACGTAAGCTCTGAGTTTTGGGATAGAGGTATAACGGCTCTCAATCTTGGTTGGATGGCGAATGCCTGGCATAGCCATACCTCCTCAGGAGGGTACTCAGACAACAATAGTGCTTATCTTGGCCTTAATTCAGGACTATCTTGGAATGGTTGGCTGCTTAAGCATATTGGTAATCTTAACTGGCAGCAGCACGATGGGAGTATAAAATGGAATAGTAACCAAACATACTTACAGCGACCTATTCCAAAAATCAACGCCATAGCAAAAATAGGACAAATCTTCACCAGTGGCGAATTTTTTGATACTGTTGGCATTCGAGGGATAAATCTGACTACGGATGATAATATGATCCCTGACGGAATGCGCTCTTATGCGCCTGAGATTCGCGGTATCGCACAGAGCAATGCCTTGGTAACGGTGCGTCAGGGTGAAAGCGTTATCTATCAAACTACAGTTCCTCCAGGGCCTTTCGTCATCGATGATGTTTTTCCCTCAGGTTACGGTAACGATTTGGTTGTCAGCGTGAAAGAATCTGACGGAACGGAGCAAGTCTTTAGCGTACCCTATTCCTCCGTTGCTCAGCTGCTACGCCCAGGAATGTCGCGCTTTAATCTATCAGCAGGTAAAGCCGATGACGACATGCTAAGAAACAATAAACCCGTCATTTACCAAGCAACCTGGCAGCAAGGAATAAATAATTACTTTACCGGATATAGCGGTATAACCGGTTTTAATAACTATCAAGCGCTAATGCTCGGCGGCGCGATGAACACGAAGTTGGGCGCATTGTCTTTTGACGTCACCCATTCTCGATTAAATAGTGATTCTCTTAATGAGAATGGCAATAGCTATCGAATGACATTCAACAGAATGTTTAGCGAAACGGATACCAGCATAGTATTAGCCGCCTACCGCTACTCAACGGAAGGCTACTATAATATAAACGATGCGCTCTATACTCTTGAGCAAGAGAAAGTGCACAATCGTGATAAATTCAATATGTGGCGGCAAAAAAATGGGATCACTTTCTCGATTAACCAGAAATTACCCGATAGCTGGGGAGGTATCTATCTCAGCGGCAGCGTCAGCGACTACTGGAATCGCCCCGGCACCGAAAAACAGTTCCAAGCGACCTATAATAATAGTTACGGCCGTCTTTCATGGTCAGTGGCCGCCCAGCGCGTCTATCAAACGTCGAATAATTCATCAGGCAGCCACGACGACAGGATTTCCCTTAGCTTAAGTTATCCTCTATGGCTTGGAGAGGAACGCTCAGCCAACCTCACCTCAAATACTGCCTTTAATAACTCCAGGTTTAACAGTACGCAAATCGGTATCAGTGGGTCCCTTGATAGAGAAAATAATATGTACTACGGTATCTCATCTACCACTACTACCGGTGGCCAGCACGATGTGGCGCTTAACGGTGGATATCGTACACCGTGGACGATGTTTAACGGTAGCTACAGCCAAGGTGAAGGCTATCGCCAAGGAAGTTTGGGGGCTAGCGGCACCTTACTAGCACATCGAGACGGTATCGTATTTTCACCTGAAACTGGGAATACCTTAGCATTGATTGAAGCTAAAGATGCCGTTGGTGCCTCCTTTGCAGGCTCACCAGGCACCCGTATCGACAGCCAAGGCTACGCTATCCTGGCCCATATGCGCCCGTATCGCAGAAATTCAGTTGAAATCGATCCTAAGGGTAGCGGTGATAATGTCGTATTCGACAATACGGTCAGCCAGGTTGTTCCGTGGGAAGGAAGCGTGGTTAAGGTATCGTTCGACACTCATATTCAGGATAACATTGTATTGCACGCTGTGAGAGCTGACCATTCGCCGCTGCCCTTCGCTGCCAGTATTTATAATCAGGCCGGTAAAGAGATAGGAGTGGTAGGCCAGGGCAGCATGTTGTTTATCAGCGACGCCAGCACAAACGTCGCTATCGTGAAGTGGAAAGGCGGTCAATGCTCCGTCACTTTGGACCATAAAAATATTGAGGATACTCCGTGTCGTTAAATAAATATTTAGCTACCTTACTCAGCCTCGCAATGCTTGGTGTAACACAGGCTAGCTATGCTAGCTGTACGCGCGGTTCGGCGAAAACGGTGCGGCTTAATATGGATATAGGTCGGGTGGTACTCAATTCCGATCTCCCAGTGGGTGCAACTATTGTAAGCAAAAGGTTTACCATCAACTCAGGCAGTAGAGATAATTATTTTTACTATTGTGAAGGTTATAATGATTTCGTTGGCGACGTTGATGCTAGAATTACTGGCACTGATTCCTCCACTCATATATATCCAACAAATATACCGGGTATTGGAATGCGCTTTGCATTAGAAGCAGGGCCTTCCGTTCCAACAGGACCAAAGCCTGTGAGGATCATATATTATGGTTCGGTCAATCGATATTCAGGAATAGGTGAGTATTACTATCTTCAAAGCCAAATATTCACCTTATACCTTATAAAAACTGCACCTCAAACGGGCAACGGCACATTACAAGCAGGGAGGTACACTCACTATTTTCTGAAGACGAATATCGGTGATCCTATCCTCGAAACCTTCCTTACCGGCTCATCGATTACCATCGTTTCGCCGTCCTGTACGGTCTCAAGTGGTGAGAGGATGAATGTAAACATTGGTGAAATTAATCGCAGCGCTCTTGAGCGAGTGGGAGCGACTGGCGGAGGAAGAGATTTTGATATTAAATTACGCTGCTCTGGTGGAGTGACTGAGTCAGGATACGCTAATGTCAATGCAAGTTTTTCTGGCACCCTGGCCACCAATACTACAGAGCGAGACGGGGTCTTGATCAATGAGAAAACCGGGGATAAGATGGCAAGAGGGGTCGGTATTCAAGTTCTCCACAGCGGAACGCCGTTAGAATTCAATCGGCAATATCTTATGGGCGTAGCAAGAGGTAGCGAATTAACCGATATTACTTTTCCACTGAGAGCGCAATTTTACCGCTACGGTGATACCTTGAGCTCTGGTGAGGTAGAGTCTCATATGACCTTCAATTTAACTTATGATTAACGACCACTTTAAGTAGTGTAATGGTCTAATAAAACAGTAGAGATTTATAGCTTATAATTAAACAAAATCTTATAGGTATAAATATGACCCGAAAAGTAAAGTGACCTTTAGCGCAAAGCAAAAACGGCTCTGTCGCATTAATGATGAAAGTTCGAAGGGAAAGTGCAGTGACTAATATTTAGGCAACTAAATAATAAAACATTGCTGCTGAGGATAATGCCTTCTCTTTCGGTTGAATATATTGGCCTTTACGTAACATCGCGATGATTTCAATACCGGCTAATAAAGTTTGAGCCCGCCGAAAAGATTTAAACCCGAGCATAGAGCGTATTCGCTGTTTGATATTCCGATGGTCTTGCTCAATCAAGTTATTGAGGTATTTATTTTGTCTGATCTCAATCGCTTCTTCTGGGTGTTGTGCTTTAATAAATGTGGACACTTTGATAAGGGAATTTATTCACCTTTAAAATAAGATGTCAATATGAAACGAAAATCACCGAAGCAATATACTGAAAGTTTTAAGAAAGAAGCGATTAATTTAATACTCGAACAAGGTTATACGGTTCCACAAGCAGCTAATGCTCTCGGAATAACAACCAAACTTCTCTATGCTTGGCGAAAGCGTCATGATGCTGAAAATAAATCTAATGCATTAACCCCCCCCCCCCTTTGAACGACAGGAACTACTTGCTCTACGCAAAGAAGTTAAACAATTAAAAATGGAGAAAGAAATCCTAAAAAAGGCGAGTGCCTTCTTTGCGAGGGAACTGCTATAAGGTGTTGGTTTGTTCAAGAACATAAAACACAATATCCCATTAAGCATTTATGCCGAGTGATGAAACTCAGTCGTTCAACGTTTTACGCTTGGCTAAAACGCCCTGTTAAACCGGTAGATGAGTGCCTGATTGAACTCCAGCGAAAAGCCAGAGACCTCTTCAGAGAAAGTCGAGAAAGCTTAGGTCACCGCATGTTAGCGGCCCAATTATACAAAGAAGGTTATAGCACCAGTAATTATCGAGCTCGAAAGTTGATGAAACAATTAGGGTTAGTGGTTAAGTAAAGAAAACGGCATCGAGTCTCGCCGAAAGGCAAAGCGATTGCGACTGTCGATAATTTATTGAATCAAAATTTTAACCCGGTTGCGGTCAATGAAATCTGGGCAGGCGATATTACCTATTTAAGAACGCCGGAAGGTTGGCTATATCTGGCTATCGTGATGGATTTATATTCTCGGCGTATTGTGGGTTGGCACATGTCATCGAAAATTGATACGGCCTTGATAAGCAAAGCGTTAATGATGGCGTATAACTTACGTTTGCCCTCAAAGGGTTGTGTGTTTCACAGTGACCGAGGAAGCCAATATACGAGTGGGCAATATCAAGCGTTACTGAAAAGTTATGATATGTGCTCAAGCCAAGGTGATATAGGGGCTTGCTGGGATAATGCGGTAGTTGAACGATTTTTTGGAAGTTTAAAGCATGATTGGTTATTTAAAAGCGCTCATGCAAATCGCAAGGAGATGAGACAAGACGTACTAGATTATCTTCGTTATTACAATTAAACGCGATTACACACGGCAAATAATTATTTGTCGCCTGTGGAGCACGAAAATCCTTCAAAAATGTGTCCTAATTTTGTTGTGCAGAACAATAATCAGTTTAGGAATAAACTAACCATTAAGTTAGTCGCTATTCAAATTAATTATTAAGCGCTGAACATTATTAATTTTTAATAACGACGCTCAGTGCTTATTATAATATTTAGCTGTGTAAATGGCGTGATTCCGTTAATACTAATTTAAGAATTATAACATTTATTTAATGCCCCACTTATTTCAGTAAACTGATATTATCTATAAAAATAATAAAACCATCCTGCTTATTTTAGTTTTATTTTATAACGCATCTAGTATTAAAACACCATTCGCATTAGTCACGCCTGGACCTGATGCCGTACCTGCTAATGTTGCACTCACAGGGATTGAGCCTCCCGTCAATTTATTTAAGGAAATACCGGGGCCATTTGCTTGAACTTGAGTGCCATTTAGTGATACTTGAGCAGAAACCCCATTACCAAAATTTAAGCGCCCATTCGTTACATTGCTTCCTGTTAGTTTTAATTGATAATCCTTAGCATCACCATTTGTACATGTAATCATCAAATTTGTACTCTGTGTTAATCCAGAAACATTTAAACTTGTCGAGGAAAAAGTGATATTTATATCTGATGATAATGAGCAGACAGATTTATCAGTTGGATATTCAGGAATAACAATCCAAGATTGATACGACGAAATAGTAACCCACCTTTGTGGAGGAGTTCTGTCGCGACATTGGAAGTGAGTTCTAAATACTCTGGATAAAGCCGTAGGAAGAGATGTCGTAGTCCCCGTGCCATAAGCTGTAGACCATGTTAAACGAGGACTTTGAGCTACAATACTGTTAGCCCACTCAACGGATTGAGCTCTGGCTATAATCATTTCACTCTCACTGCAACTCATACCAGGTGATTCAGTGCGAACACATGAGAAATTTGTACCAACTGGACACCACTGATTCGCTAGAGCGGACATGTAGAAATCTGATTGACCTTCAGGCCGACTAGCGAGAATAGTCATAGTTCTTCCTCCCCATATGGGCTCAGACGTGACCTCGTTATACCCCCAGACAAGATCTTCTAAAGTTATGGAACCGGAAGGGATAAGTATATTATATTTTGAGTCTTTGAGTGGGGTGAACTCAAGCCAAGCCAGTGATGGGGACGCATTAAACAATCCAATACAAATGAGCACAAAAGATTGTATTACGTTGTTTTTATTCATATTTTATACCTTAATGTCTTTTTTATGATAATAACGAAACGAATTGGTTACAGGATTAATTTGTCGAAGGTGTTAGTCTTTTTTGGTAAATCATTATAGAGTAATATGGTATATTTCCGAGTTGACAATGTAGCTAATGAGCACAGTAAACGCTGCTAGTCCTGGTTTTGCGTTATTAATAATTTTTTTGTGAGCGTGAGTATTATGATAAACATGTCAGTATCCGAGAGAGTCATAGTTAATCAGTAGCTCCCGTTTTAACAAAACTCACCGCCAAGAATATTAAATCAATAGAATTATTTTCGTTATTCATACTCAAAAATAAACATGGGACTATCTCCACGACATGAGTAATTGCGTTATACCCACCTATCTCGCGGCTCTTAAAGCCAACAATTACCTTATTACACTTAAATTTAGCTTAGACATGTTCCGTTATTCCGCCCAAAGCTAAGAATCTGTAATCTCATCGCATAGGATGTTTTCAATATCAATCCATTCTCTGCCGTGAATCAACACCGTATCCCTACTTAACTCGCCCAACCTGTAGTTTCTCAAAGCCATCCCCTAAGATACAGATTCAGTTTGACGATGGCTCGTTTCATTGGCCTCCGTCTTGTTAATAATAACAAATCATCCATGTAGAGTTCATATCCGCATTCGCTGGCCCCTCTTGACGTCGTTTAATTAGCCATCTATAAGCTTGTCAAGCACGCTCTGGCGAAGGTGAATAAAATGACTATTCATATTCCAGCATAAAGGTCGTTGTTGCCATAAATGATCCACGCCCAACGGTTTTGGTGGATAATGCATTAGGCTCACCTTGCACATATGCTTGTAAATTAAGATTATTACCATTCCCGGTATGTAATTTCTGAATATAGTTTTTCGGTTTATTCAGTAAAATGGGATTTCCATTTTCAGCTTCTATTCCGATAGCGATTCCATTCGCTTGACTACCTTTATCTAAGGCTAGCAACCCCGGTAGCGCAATACTTTCGGCTCCCGTAAAGGTGACTTGCACCTCTTTCCCCAGTACTAAATCACAATTGATTAAACGGATGGTAAAGGGCTGGCCATGTGTTCGAGTGTTCAAGTACAGGTACTTGTCCACCACAGTGCCAAAATCCAGTTCAATATTTTCATCCCCTGGAAAGACTTCACAAGCATCCTCAACTAATATGCCATCAAATTGCACCGTTTCTGATTGGGCAGTCAATGGAATATTCAATAAGCTCCCTAACAGGAGAAAAGACCAAAATCGATATAATATTATATTCATCTTTTTTTCCTTGTTACCGCATCACTGAAAATCGATGGTCAACGTTCCTATACCTGTAAAGCTATCCCCAACTAATTCTGTTCCCGCTCGTTTTATGGGAACTGCAGATAACGTTGGAGGGCTCGATGCATTAATTGAAAACGCCTTATTCAGCTCTAACGGGCTTCCATTTTTTTGGATTTGAATACCGAGTTTTCCGCTATTCTGCGGAGTGACTGTGCGTAATGTCGCATTATCAAATCCAGCTCCTGCTAATGTCCCACTAAATGTCAGTGTTACATTCCACGGTTGAGTCATGTCCCCCAGACAATCCAATTGATAAGGAATATCTTGTTTAAATAAATTACCATCAACCTTACGTACCCCGACTTTACCGAATGAGACGCGTATCGGATCACTTTGGCTTAACTGACACACGGGAGGAATAATTAAAACGCCATCAAATGCCCAATTAGCCTGAGCAGATGACATCATCATCAATATTCCCAAAGCACCACAGCAGTAATATTGTTGTTTGTTTATCCGTAATCGCTTCATTGATAATTCACCTTTAATGTTGCCTGTGCGGTAAAATTACCCCCATCGGTATTGTTATAACTTGCACTACTATTTTTTATCGGTGCCGCTTTTAAAGAGGTTAAGCTGGTATAGGTAAATTTCACGGATTGATTAATCGGCTGTCGAATATCATTAATATAAAAAGCCACACCCAATTTATTGTTGCTCGTCTTTAATGCACCACTACTGTTAAATGAGGTTGCATCCCCTTCCAGCGTTAAGGTGAGATTATTTTTAGCCAACCCCGTACACGACAACCTAAAAGGTAGGTCTTTTAAATAATTACTACCATCGATCCGAGTCAGCAAAATATCACCAAAATGTATGGCTTCTTGATTATTGTTATTCAATATACATTCTGGCGGGGTAACTATCAGATTACCGTGTAAATTTGCCCCTAACCCTAGCGCAGTCTGACACATCATCACACTCAGAAAGTACAGCATCATAAACTGCCAATAGGTGTTTTTCATCCCTTCCTCCTCAACGATAATCCACAACCATCGTTAACGTGCCGCTAAAATTACCACCATCTGTCAACACTGTTCCCGCGGGCTTAATAGGGACAGCATACAGTGCTGGCATACTTCCTCCGTAGGTAAAGTTCAGCACGGATCCATTATTTAAACGCGTGTTATCTTGGTATACCGCAATCCCTAGATTAGTCCGGTTTGTTCGTACAACACTCTGTCCATTGAGAGTAATTGCATTCCATGACAAAGTCATTTTTAACGCGTTGCTGTAAACTTGGGTGCAATTTAAGGCATACTCAATTTTTGTACGTTTGTAGCTACTATTATCAATTAGCGTTTCGTGGACATCGCCAAAATTAACATCTGCAGTAGTACCACTATTAACCGTGCATTCCGGTGGCGTCACCACAAGAGAGCCATTGAAATTAATTGTAAATGCGGCCTCAGCCATGAATGGTAAAACACTCAATACGCCGAAAAGATACCCTAACCCATAACGTGTTTTCATCGCTATTTCCCACACTATTGATAATCCAAAGTCATCGTCATCGACCCAGTAAACGCCCCAGCATCTGTTAGCATTAATCCTGTAGGTTTAACGGGCACAGCATATAAAGTTGGCTGCGCGCTTCCATATGAGAAATTTAATGATGCTCCATTACTCAAACGGGTATTATCTCGAAAAATAGCTATCCCTAAATTGCTTCTACTTGTTTGTATTGTAGAAACACCATTAATTGTTCTTGGTATCCATGACAATGTCATTTTGAGTGTATTTTTCGCAACACTGGAACACGACAATCCATAATTAATGGGCATACGTTTATAACTACTTCCATCAATAAGACCTTGCTGTACCTGCCCAAATCCCACAGTCATTGCATCATTGCCATTATTAATGGTGCATTGTGGAGGGGTAACGATGGTCAGTGTTAACTTCAAATTAGCCGTATCTGCCTTTGCTAAAGTGATTGCACTTCCCAACAACAACACACTGAAAAAGCAGCCAGAAAACAACATTAAATTTTTTAGCGCCGCAGACAAAGCCTTCGTTAATCGCATAATAGGCTCCTAGTCATAGCTCACTTGAAACCGTAGCAGCGCATAATAAGCCCCCGCATTCAATCCCGCACCCGTTCTAACTGGCGTCACATAGTAGGTCAATTGATTTTGTCCCGGTGAAATCAGTTGTGGTGCACTGTATTGCCCCAGTATTAGCGGATGGCGCTCGGCATTGCTCAGTTGTAAGCCTATTCCTTTTGCACCTGTCACAGCCGCTAAACGAGGGTCTTGCTTATCTGCAGGAGCCAAAAAGCGGATCTTCATTGCTGGCATATCAGGGCTCCACAGCAGGTTCCCCAAATTGTTCCGACTGCGACTTTCTCCACTTAAGCAATCTTCTAAGCGCAGTTGTACCGCCACTGGCGTGCCCGTTTGACCTACCTGCTGAAGTTGTCCTGTTCCGACATTCTCCAAATTGATTGTTTGATACGCAGAGGACATGGCTAATCGACAGGCACTTTCTGTTAAGGCACCTTGCACATATAGCGTGCCATGTGCGCCATCCACATCCCAGTTATCCACCTTATCCAAGGCTGCTCCCATGGCTACGCCACTGAGTAAACTCAATCCTAAACCACTTAAGCACACATAACGGAACGTCCAATCAGTGTCTGTCATGATATTCTCCTGCAATCTCATCGATTCAAACCCTATTCCATTGTTTTATGGCTATTTTTTATCAACCACCACATGACAACTATTACTTTGACACTGAAACGTTAATGTAGGGCGACCACCGTAATCATTGATATAAGTCAGTACAGGGCTACTCCCCAAAGCATTTGCACTCACGCTCAACGCTTGGCTGCTCTTTGGTGCGACCATCAATGGTTCAAAACCAGTTGCCGTTTCCCCTTCCTTACGCGCCTGCGCATCAACTAAGGTCACGTAATACGGCGTAGGATTAGTGACTGTATAGTGATCCCCTTGGCGTGTTAGCGTGACTTTTTCTTGCCATGGGTTATCCATTTGCTCACGTGTAGGGATAATCGCTGTTGGGCGATAAAACAGCTTGATACGTGTTTGCAGTGCTAACTGCAATGTATTGGGCTTATCACTTTTAGGTGGAATTTCACGCAAGTTAAAGTAATACACCGATTCCCTATCTTGCGGTAATGTGACCACACTCGGTAAAGATTGAATTTTGACCTGACTTTTTGCGCCTGGCTCAATTCGCTGTACTGGCGGCAAGACCGTGAACGGGTCACTGATTTTTTCGCCTTGTGCATTTTCTATCCAGCCTTGTGCTAAATAAGGCAATTGTTTATTTTCATTGCTGATATTTAAACTAATTGATTTATCTTCTCCGGTGATAATCGCCCGCGTTCTATCTAATGCGACCGCGGCTTGCGCAGAAGAAAATACCATTGACGTCAGCATTCCACCGATCAACAGTACAGCTGAACAATAAACGTTCGTTTTATTCATCATCATTATGTTATTCATCATATTCTCATTACTCTAAAGTCAAGAAAGACAGCCATCTTAGGCATCAATCGTTTCTTATTTTCCCTGCAACCAACTCTCTGATTGATTTGCCTGTAATTCATCCGATTTTACCGTAGTAGAAGATGCTGGTATTATCGGCATTGGCGAACTTAACGATCCGGACGTAGATGCCACCGATAGGGGAGCTTGTGCAATTACTCCCAGTGAATGGCACGGTAATAACCAGTTGGATAATAATGCGTCGCCTTCTGGCAACATGGCAGGGAGTGTTACTTCACACTGCACCCGATCATCCCAACGTACCTGTAGTACGTCATTCGGGTTAAGTCCCGTTAAATAGGCATTCCCATCGTCCCCTACCATTCCAACCTGCTGACCGCGAGCATTGAACGCCATTGCACCAAATGGTGGCGTACTGTTATCCGATAATCGTAATAACGCCATTGCGCTGTGTCCTGCTACCACGTCAAATTGTCGATAACCAATTGCCCCTTCCGTTAAAGTGCCTTGTTTCACGGATTGAGCGACCTGAGCCTCATCCGGTAACGCATTCAAATCAACACTCACTTGGTTGCGGTAATAGCTATTCACATCCGTTAATACTGCTTGTCCAAAACGATTCGTCCGTACGATAGAACCATATCCACGAAACGGAATATCGGCTACGCCATCAGTGTCGACAAACACACGAGTTCCACCCAGTTGATTATTACGGTGTATCACTGCCCCCTTTTCTGTCGCAGTAAATCCACCTTGAAATGAAACACCCGCAGAACGATAACGATCTTGCTGATAGGTTGCATTAGCATTAACTTGCGCGACATCCCCTTGGCGAGTGTAATAGCCACTGACTAATGCTCCCGTGCGTGACCAACCGGTACTTAACTGATAGTTACTGTTTTCATCGAGCCTGTCGTAGTAACTGACTCGCTGTGTATTATCATTTTCATTCCAACTGCTGTTCATACTGAGCGAGCCTTTCTCACCCCACGGCATAGACAGTGATGCATAAATCCCATCATCATTGGTCTGTTTATATCGATTTCGATACGCCGTTAAATTCACACTCAAGTTTTTCCATTTGCCAATATCAAAATAGCGCGCTAGAGAAACGCTATAACGGTCATTATCGGGTTGATCCCAATAGGTTTGATGGTAGTAATTGACATACGCACTTAAGCCAACTTCGGTGAACTGTTGGTTATACGAAATCGTGTACATTTCCTTACTGCTATACTGTCGAACCCCAGTTGACTGCGCATCTAAGTATTCCGACATACTCATAAAGCCTTGTTCAGCAAATCGATAACCCGCAAAGGTTACTTGGCTATTATAGTCATCGAAGCGTTTTGAATAGCTAAGACGATAAGAGCTCCCGCGATAGGTTTCATCACCAACTTCATTTAGCCCTTTTAAATGAGAACGAGCATGGGTGATATCAAACGATAGCGCACCAAACATCAATAAATCTCGTCCTATCCCAATGGCAGCTGACGCATAATTTTCCGCCGCTATCCCACCACCATACAGAGACCAACCATTATCGACGCCCCAAGAAAACTCACCACTCGCAAACGTATCCCCGCTAACATGGTGACGCCAATCAGTAGGTCTTCCTGCCGCTAACTTATAGCGTACTTGTCCCGGACGAGTCAGGTAAGGCACACTGGCAGTGTTCACTGTAAAGGTTTGAATTGAGCCATCTTGTTCTTTGACTTCGACATTCAATTCACCTGACAGCGCATCATTTAAATCTTGAATACGGAACGGCCCGGCCGCCACTTGTGTTTGATAGATAATACGGCCTTGTTGGCTAACAATAACCGTTGCATTACTTGTCGCTACTCCGGTAATTTCGGGCGCATAGCCTCGTAAATTCGGCGGCAACATATTGGTGTCGGTAATCAGGCTCAGCCCCGTAAACCGAAAACTATCAAAAATATCGGATGCGAGATAATCTTCACCTAACGTTAGTTTCGCGCTTAACGATTTTATGGCTCGATACACGTAATAACGAGTCCAATCTAACGACGTTGTGGTGCTTTGGCCTTGTTGCTTATCGAGACGCATTTGCCAATCGGCGCGGGCACGCCATACACCAAAGTTGATACCTGCAACTCCATTACCGCTGGTGCTATAATTAGTTTGTTGCCCACCACGGGTTTGTTGGCCAACTTGCGCATTGACGTTATAGTCAAATAACATGCCTGGTAGTCCATCTTCCCACCGAGCAGGTGGATCCCAATTCTCGGCCGTATACTCAAGATAAGCTTGCGGTAAACTGATATACAGTGAAGATGCGGCCAAATCAGCTTTGACCTCAGTTCCCGGTAAGCTATTAAGATCTAGACATTGCTCGTTATGCCACCACTGTAGCGTCGATAATAAATCAGGTTTTAAGCCTAGTTGTTCAACCAAAGTTGGGCTTAAACAAGCCTCGCTCGCATCGGGTTCATCTTCTGGAGCATAATAAAAAACAGCTTGTTCGGGTAAACTGTGTTTGTTTAAAACAATCGTAAAACTGTATTCTCCCGGCATTAAATACCCCGGGCGGGCAAACTGACTCAAATCAATATTAGCTCGGTCATTTACATCCAAAATATCGGTATTAAATTCAATGTCCGCCGCATGGCTTTGACCACAAAGCACTAAACTTATGAGAAGCCCCATCAAACGAGGCTTCATCCGTAATAACGGCATATGAATACAATTTAGGGCCATCATTTCGACCTTCTTATTCGTTCTTTATTCATGAAGTCATTCCGCTTGTGAAACTTCCAGTTCAAAAGAGAAGAAGGTTCAGCGTCATAAAAACAGACTATTCGTAATCCAATTTAAAACGTAATTGGCTGTAATATTGTCCCGCAGCTAATGCGTCATGGTTTGCGACTAATCGTAATTGATAAGTTAAGTCTCGAGAGCCACGAGTCAGCGTTTGTGCTGACATGACTTGCCCTGGTAATGCAATTTCACCATCATCATCACGTTGAATTTGTAGCCCAACCCCTTTAGCTTGTCCGTTTATACCAAACAATCCATGGTCGTGTGGACCATCAAACGTGACACGGAAATATTGCCAATTCGGTTTATCTGGGTTTTGACGCTCAAGAACACAATTCACTAACCGGATCACAAAGGGGCGTACAGGTCCTTGCCCATCACGGTGAATCTGTGTCAGCGCTAAGCTACCCATATCAATCGTTTGGTCTCGACTGCCGACATCAATAGCACACGCGGTTTCGATAATACTGCCTTGCATCCGTACTGAGCCTTGCGCATCCATCATTGTTGATGCCATCATGAGAGCAAAAAATCCGAGGCTTCCTACTTTATATGCGGCCTTCTTTTTCATGCATCCCCTCTCAATCCGATTACTAATATTCACTAGTAGAGCATCCTTGCCCTACCAGCCATGGCTAATTACTCATAAGTCAGCGTAAAGTCAGCCACTGAGCTAAATTCACCCGCAGTAATGGTTGTAACATCGCCACCATTACCCAACAAATAGGCAGAAAAGCGCAGAGTATTATTACCATCTTGGATATTTTGGAATGGCGTTGCAGTACCTAATGCGATGACATTACCGCTACCATTGGTAATTTGAATGCCTGCCCCAGAGCCTGTTCCAACAATACCCAGAGTTTTATTGGTTTTATCAAATGATGCAGCGGCACCACTAAAGCTTAACTGCACGCCTTTAGTTAGCTTTGAGATATCACAATTTTCTAGAGCGATATCAAAGCTACGTGGGCTTGATTTACCACCATCAACCAACGCCATACTAGAAACTTGACCAAGTTCTACGGTTTGATTCATAGAGTCTGGAGTGATAGAGCATGGCGCATCAATAATCGATCCTTTAAAGGTGATTTTACCGTGACCTTGATCGGCAGCATTTGCTGCTGAAGCTAATCCCAGTACCATAAACGTTGCCATTGCTATTGATTTGATTTTCATGAATATAAAGTCCTGTTTTTTTGTTTAATAAATATGAGTGCTATTTTTCATTACTGATTACAAACACCCTTTTTTGCAATAAAATAAGTTAAATAAAAAATATGTAACTTAAATAATCGAATGTAAATAAAAATACCGATGTAAAATACAAATAAATAAAATATTCAATCAAATAACATGAATACAACCACCATCTAATTCATGGCGATAAAATTTAATTCAAGTATTACGATTGAATTTTAATAAAAATATGCAGTATCAAAAACCGATATTTTATTTTTTAAAAACAATGCACCTTCTGAATTACATGTTCGTATTTCAGCGAATACATATCTAATAAGTTGTTCAAATGAAGTATCTAAATTAGCCGTAATATTAAATAGCATATCGACACTGAACTTATTAACACCTCGTTCATAGCGTGACATTTGTTGCTGTGAGATATTAATCTTTTGGGCTAATTCAGAACCGGTGATACCTTTCTCTTTTCTAATTCTTTTTATTACTAAACCACAGTAAATAGAAAAGAGATTATCTGGCATTTTATGCACAGAACTTTCTCTATTAATTTCTTTCATAATAGGTAACGTTTTTTTAAAATCCAAATTTATAACAATTTACTAGTTATTTCCGTATAGGGTGACTGCCTTAACTGCTCACAAGTATAAAGAGTAATACTTTTAAATCAAACAGGAGGAAATACTCCGCTCAGTATAATTCACTCTTTTTACACTTTTTATAATTTAATTTTTAATATAAAAAACAACGATATAAAAAAAATAACAAGTAGGTAGAATTTTAACTCATCAAAATTAGCTATATACAAATCATATTTCTGACTAAAATCGCATAAAAAAACGATACTTTAGCCTAAAATTAATAATTTTTAACAAAATTCTAAAAACCGTAACAATCTACAACATAAGAACACTTAAAATACTCGAAATTAGAGTAAGAAAATAACGCAGATTAAGCAATTTCAAAAATAAAGCATTACTATCAGCAAGATACAAACAACTCAAATTGAGCGTTTATTTTAGTGATAATCAATAAAACACTGTAAATATGAAGTCTATTATTTAATTTGAAGTTAATAATAATTAGCTTACAACCACTCAAATTAAAAATTCCATGTTAGTTGCTAAATGATAATAGTGCATCAAACTCTAAAATTATTATTAAAATATACGAATAAGAACATTAATACTCCAATAATGAAGCATCAAAATTCGATTCATATAATAAAGCACTACTTCGTCTATCACGATTAAATAGGTTTCATTATTTGTATTATAGATGTGCATTTAGGTGGTTGGGTCGAATTTTAGAAAGATAGAGATCGTTGCCAATCTATTTAAGGGCTGTTGGTAGGAAAATGGAGGGGGTCTCAACAGATGCCAATAAATACCTTTATTGGCATTTTTCGTTCAACTCATGCCTATACATCTATTAACGATTACTCACATTAATTTTTAATGCCGCCGCAATCGCAATAGGTGAAAAGGTCACGCTCGCAGCAAATAGAGCAGCCAGAATAGCAAAGTAACTATTCAATGGCATATTAAAGCTGTGCGCTTCCATCGTTCCCGTTGCATAGATCAGAACAGGAATGTATAAAGGCAACACCAATAAACTGACTAGTACGCCACCCTTTTTCAAGGAGATAGTCAACGCTGCGCCTATCGCACCAATAAAGCTTAAAACAGGCGTTCCTAATAATAAGGTTCCTACAAGAACTAGAAGTGTATTGGCATCAAAAGAGAGCATCACTGCCGCAATTGGCGAAAGTAGAATCAAAGGGACACCAGTCACTAACCAATGCGCAATCACTTTAGCTAGCACTGTCAAAAACAGTGGGTGAGGAGCAAGTAACAATTGCTCTAAAGAACCGTCTTGGTAGTCATCTTTAAATAAACGCTCAAGTGATAGCAAAGATGAAAGGATTGCCGCTACCCAAAAAATCCCCACAGCAATGCGTGCAAGTAATTGAGGCTCGGGGCCAATACTCAGGGGGAACAAGGTGATCACAATTAAAAAAAACCACAGCGGATTAACCAATTCAGAAAAGCTTCTAAAGGCGATTTTTAGTTCTCGTTTAATCACTAACCAAAACATTATTCATCTCCGCCTGTCAGCTTTAAAGAATCGAAGTGGCCCGACATAGCCTGATGAGAGGTAAATAGGATTATCCCGCCTTGCTGAGCATGTTGATGAAAGCGCTCTGTCAAACGCTTAACGCCCGCTACATCAATAGCGGTAAAAGGCTCATCTAATACCCACAGTGGCGCATCACTTAACCATAACCTTGCAAGATTAACTCTACGCTGTTGCCCCGCAGATAATTGACCAACGGGAATATCTTCATAGCCGATCAGTGAAACTTCCTTTAAAGCAGACCAAATGCGCTCATCTGCTGGATGCTTATTATTTATCTGATAATAAAACTGTAAGTTTTCATAAGGTGTGAGTAGAGATTTTACGGCAGGTTTATGGCCTAAATAAAGTAAGTCACGAGTGAAATCTTCTTTTAACTGATAAATAGATTGCTGCTGCCATAAAATATCGCCGTCATCGGGTTTTGAAAGCCCCGCAATCATCCGCAATAATGTTGTTTTACCTGCACCATTAGCGCCTTCAACTTGTAAAATTTGACTGGGCAAGACGGTAAAACTCAGTTGTTCAAAAAGCAATCTATTTTGCCGCTGACAGCTTATTTGCTCAGCACTTAGCATAGTGAATTATTCCTGTTGAGAAGCTAGGCGCTTTTAGCCACTTTGTTTAGCAAGATATCACTAATATTGTCATTCGATATTGTTTCACCGCAAAGTACCCTCATCAAAACTTCACCACCCAGTGAGGATAATGAAAATGACATATCAGGATTAAGCAATCGAATTTTCTCCATATTGCTTTCTTGATTAACTAATACCACTGTTTTTGCCTCTGAGCCTGCAAGCTGTTTTACGCCTAAGAGAGCAAAGGTGCTCAACGCATCACTATCAGTCATAATCAGCACATATTTTGCTTGCTTAACATTTGCAGCTGTTAACAACTCAGTACTAGTGGGGTCTCCTGTTACAATATTATCCTTCTCTGGATAATGTGTTCGATGGCTTTCTTGGCAAATAACAGCAACAGGTAATTCGCGAGTTTTTAATCCTTGATAGACACTCACCGCGATTGGAGTGCTACCGATGACAACGTAATGATTTCTCATATAAGAAAACCTCTTGCGGACGATTTCCTTCGTCCCTTTAGCTAATAGCCCAACAACATACACGACTGACGTCGTAAAAATGGTGATACCGAGAATAATAACTGAAACAGTAAAGGCTCTTGCATCCGTAGAGACGGGGACAATATCGCCAAAACCGACTGTCGTCATACACACCAATGCAAAATAAAATGCGGTTGTGCCATCTTTAACAACAGGTAAGAACTCATTACCAATGTAAAGAGTGCCAAAAATAGAATAGAGCAATAATGAGATAATACAGGTCACCGCAACAAAGCCGGCACTGGTTAAACTGTGATGATGATAGCGCTTCCAAAATAGGCTAAGCGCAGCAAATAGGCTTAATGAAAAATAACCTTGATGAATATTATCCTGAGCAATTTTCAGATCAACAAACGAAATGATCGCCAATAAAAACAGTGAAAATATCCAAGCAATACGCGCACCATTAAGCATAAATAAGGATAGAAAAATCAACGAAATTCCGAGTAAAAATCTTGGGATATCGAGCAATTTCATAAAGCCGAGAGATTTTAACCACTCCGTAAAACCATTCGCACGCCAATCAATATAATCCGTATAAGAGCCTATGACCGGATTGATTATCATGTATCCATCGACAATGATGAGTATTGATATGACTAACCTAATAAATAAGGATGATTTCAGAAATACAATAAAAACATTATCTGACATTTTTGACCTCACCCTTTGATCAGATTGGATTACTAACAATATTTACACACACAACGTCGCTGAGCACAGTCAACAACCCTGCAACTTGAAGTATGACCAGTATATACAATTTGAAGTATAACGGATTATATATACCATATGTTGATAGATGATGTTAGTCACAATACTATTCACTTGATTAAGTTTGATTATGTTTTTTTCGTTAAGATCTTCATCTTTTTTTATAGCAATAACTTCACTATTCACCTACGCTCAGGTCAAGTTATTTAGGATGTAGTTTAAAGGATAAAGGTTGTTGACTTAAGTCAGATTTTCGTGGTTTGCTTAACGGTTTATTAATCGCTAGTGAGTTAATTGAACTTAAAATTAAACCTCACATCTAAAACTCAACTTCTTGTATTTTCGCTTATTACTTAACATAAATTAGAATCAGAGCTCAATAAATTATGGTTAATTCTACACAAGCAAAAAGATTTAGCTGGTCGGCCTTACTTTGGCTACTTATCTACTTCTGGTACTTCTCCTCATTGCTGCAAATCTACGTCCTTATTACAGGCCAAAGTAACACTATTGGGCTAAGAGATTCATTACTGTACAGCACACTTTGGTTAGTACCCGCCCTATTCTTCCCACAGCGAATTAAGTTAGTTGCTGGCCTTATTGGTATTATTCTTTGGCTTTCTTCCGTTGTCGCTTTAGCTTATTTTGTGGTTTATGGTCATCAAATGTCACAGAGCGTGATGTTTGTTATGTTCGAAACTAACACCAATGAAGCCGGTGAATTCCTAAGGCAGTACATTAGCTTTAAAGTTATTGCCGTTATACTGGTCTATACTCTCGCTGCAATTTTCCTGTGGACACGCCTAAAAGCGGTCACTCTTCCCGTTTCAGGACGCTTGATCGTTTCATTTCTGGTGTTTACTGTTTTATTTGGTGTGCCTTATTATAACAAGGCTATCAAGCAAGATAGACCACTATCGAATGTCATATCTTATGTGAACAGTAAACTCGCCTATGCAGCACCTTGGCAGTTTATTAGCGGATATGCTTTGTATAAAAACCAACTGGCTAATATGGAAGAGCTAATCCGTGATAATAGCAAAACTCCACCATTAGAAGGCTTTATCGATGCAAATGGAAATACGCCGAGAACGTTTGTTTTAGTTATTGGTGAGTCAACAAGCCGGGATAGAATGAGTTTATATGGTTACCAACGTCTTACGACTCCAGAACTCGAGCAACTAAAGCAAGACTATCCAGATAATTTGTCTGTTTTTAATGATGTGGTGACTCCTCGCCCTTACACCATTGAAGCACTACAACAAATTCTAACGTTTGCGTCCCAAACCGAGCCCGATCTCTTTAATTCACGCCCTTCAATCATGAATATTATGAAGCAAGCTGGATTTAAAACGTTCTGGATCACCAATCAGCAAACAATGACTGAACGAAATACACTACTAACCGCATTTTCTCGTCAGACAGATAAGCAATATTATTTAAATAACGATATGGCGCAAAGTTCACGTATTTACGATGATGTGGTCTTTGATCCGTTTAAAGAAGCACTGGAAGATCCCGCCGAGAAAAAATTTATTGTCGTTCATTTGCTTGGCACCCATATGCGTTATGAATTCCGTTATCCAGAAAATAAAGCGGTATTTAAAGATAAAGACAGCCTAATTCCGACAAACCTTAAAGATGATGAGGTGAAGGACTACAACGCATATGACAATGCTCAGCATTACAATGATTATATTGTCTCAACATTGATCAAAGATTTTGATACATCAAAAGAGAATGGCTTCTTAGTCTTTTTCTCAGATCATGGCGAAGATGTTTTTGATACTCCACCTCATGAAACATTAGGCCGTAATGAAGGGAAGCCAACACGCGTCATGTATAATGTTCCATTCCTCGTGTGGCAATCACCTGAATGGCTGCAAAGTCATCATTTCGATTTAAATAGTAAAACAGATAGGCCTTATACCACGATGGATTTTATCTACTCATGGTCGGACTTAGCAGGCTTTAACTATCAAGGTTATCTACCTGAAAAAAGTTTATTCGGTAATGAGTTTAAACCTCAGCCAAGGTACATTGGCGATCCAGAGAAAAAATCATCACTCACGCTGTATGATGATTTGAAAAAATAACATTACACTAAAATGAAGGGTCATATTGCCCTTCATTTTAGCTTCAATCACTCTGTGTTATGTTGTTGTATCTTGCCATCTTGCAGAATAAATTTAATTTTTCCTTGCCAAAACTCTGCTAAAAATACTGACTCAGGGTTATCAATTCCGTGTTTGCGCATCTGTTCCTCTAACCAATCTTCATCTTTCTCAATTGATTGTAATTCAGTTATTCGGACAGATCCGTTTCTCATGATAATTACGGATGGCATCTTAGTTGGATCGCAAATTACCGTTAATTGTCCATCAGGCTCAATCTGCGCATAATAAATCTCTTGAAATGAATGGATACCCTGAGCATGTAGGCGAGATGAGACATTCAAAATATCAATTTTATTACTCTTTTCTAATATATTTTCCATAATGAAATTCCCTTTATTAATAATAGGAATCGGATTACCAATAGCAACATTACGGAAAAAACTAAAGTTTTTAGTTAGATAGTTAAGTGAGGAAATAAAGAAAACACCAATGAGCAACAAGATAATATACTGCTGTAATGGGATCGTATCACTGTAAATCACACCACCGATAATTCCCCCTAAAACAAAGTTACCGATAAAATCAATCGGAGTCATTTGTGATAATTGTGTTTTCCCTGATAGATTCATATGTGTAATGACAATAGCAAAACCAATAACGAATTTAACAATAACTAACGCATAATAATAAGTCATATCACCTTTCCCTTAATATGTCCGTGACAACCTTGAATTCCTATTAAATCAAGAGACCGCAAAGTTAAACGACTATACCAAAAATAATTAGAGATGCATGTAGGCGACAAGCAAAGCTATTGAGGAGAACATAGGATCTTCAACAACTCGTGTAGCCAAGTTATAATCAACAAACATACAACTTTAAATATCACAGATATCAGCATCCTATTTTCATGGATAAAGATAGCAAGATAATAAAATTCAACCTAAGCATCAGAATAAAAAACATTGAGCATTACATTTCAAATACTATTGATAACATTGATTTTTTATTACTCGTTTTAATTACCACTTTAAGAGCCAACCTATTTTCAATTATTCGAAATATGAGTTATATTTAAACAAGGCAATCATAATTAGAATAATACCTTATGCCTTGTTAGTAAAATATTGTACTTAACTACCATAATCACAGTACTTTTAGGCATATCAGGGTACCTTCATTGGTTACCTGCAGGTAACTCAAATTATTTTGGCTATACTTTATGTTCACTCACATCATGCTAAAGGAAATATTTATGAAAAAGAAAATTTTAGGTTCTCTTATTCTAGCGGGTATTATCACAATGGCTGTAGGTTGCGACGACACTTCTAAAACAGATCAATCGATCAAACAAGCTGAAGAAAAAGCTCAGCAATTAAAAGATACAGGTGAACAGAAAGCGGCTGAACTTACTGATAGCGCAAAAGAGAAAGCTAATGAGCTTACTGACAGTGCAAAAGAAAAAGCCAATGAGATCGAAAAAAGCACAGCAGAGAAGGCAGACGAAATCTCTGATAAAGCAAAACAATTGAAAGACGATACTGAGAAAAAAGCGAGCGAATTGACAAATTCTGCAAAAACAGAAGCTTCTAAAGCTGGTGATAAAGCCGCTGAAAAAACTCAAGAAATTAAAACTGACGCCATTAATAAGGCCGATGAACTTGCCACTGACGCAAAAAATAAAACTGAAAAGTTAAAATCGGAAAATAAATAACGTACCGTGTTCGACATTTATATTTATCATACTCTAAATGATTCGATTTGTATGTAGAGATGGTAAGTAAAGCGAGGCGGTAACATAGATAAACTTAGTGCCTCTATTCGCTCAGTGCAGTCAATACCAAGCCTCTCGAAGTATGGAGAGTATAAACCCGTCATACTTCAAATTGCATCTGGTTCAGTTAACAACTGATGCAATTTGAAGTATGGCGGGTATTTTGTGTAGATTTTTAATCAAAAAACCACAAAACAGTATTCCTGCCTATTGCGATAACGCGATATTCCCCCCTAAAATCGAACAAAAAGTGCAATACTAATACTCGTTGTCAATCTTTGGAATCAATATGCAAATCAGATATAGCCTAGGATATTCTTCACCTGAGCTCGTTAAGCACGCTTTTGAGCTTCGTCAGCAAGTTTTTACCCATGAACAAGGCTTTCCCGCCGAAATAGATGTCGATGAGTATGACGACAGCGCATTACATGTTGTGCTGTATCTCGAAAATACTCCCGCGGCTGTACTCCGTTGTATCTTACAAAACAATGCGTTAATTAAAGTTGGTAGGGTCGCTGTACTTAAGGAGCATAGAGGAAAAGGTATCGGCCGAGAATTAATGAAGTTTGTCGAATTTTATGGAAAAGAGCAGCAGTACCAAACTATTGGATTATCCTCACAGCATATTGCTGTCGCTTTTTATGAGACTTTAGGCTATCACACAGAAGGTGAAAAATATAATGAAGAGGGTATGGATCATATCTATATGGTTTTATCGTTAGCTTAGCTCCACAAACTTGAATTTTCTATTTTCACCTCTATGCTCACTTAAGGTGGTGATTTTTTTGTACGAGGTGATTATGGCTAATGGATGGGCGAATGAAGATGCTGTCCAAGAACAGATCGATGCAACATTAGATGATGCGGTGGCGAAGGCTCGCAGCCAATTGCATTCCGGCGAAAGTTGTGAGTTTTGTGATGAATGTGGTGATGTCATTCCCGAGGCACGACGCCAAGCTCTCCTCGGTGTACGCCTTTGTATTACATGCCAACGCGAACTAGATAAAAAACTTGCTACCTTCAGTGGTTACAATCGTCGAGGTAGCAAAGATAGCCAATTGCGCTAGTTTTATCCTCCCTCCTTTAATTTCAATAGCTTCATTCATTTTGAGTGCCTTTTACCTTAACGTCTTAATAAAACTAACTCTATTTCTACGCATTACACTTAACTTTTTGTTACACATTTAATAACATAACAAAAATAACATATAACACCATGATTAATATAATTATATTTTCATACTGAAATAGGTCACATCCCCCCCTTAATTGTAATTAATCTTGTTATATGGCAGTATATCGACCTATTTTTTGCAAAAGAGGTCTATAACAGGCAAAAGTAATTGATAGTTACAGCAATTAAAAATACTTGTTCATGGCTATCTCTGTAAATATTTCAATTAATTGTTCTTTCTGCCCGTTTCCAAATTGGAAACCCTTTCGTCGTTTTCATTGTTTTATTAAGAAGGACATCTCGCGCATACCCTGCACGCAATTGATATGTCAAAAATAAATCTAAGAAGGTTGTTATGAGTCAAAACGATACTGATTTGAAGAAGGTTCGCTCTAAAATTAGTCCGCCGGTATTTTATACTTCTGCTATTGTTATTTTAGTCATCGTTGGGTTTGCTGCCCTAATGCCTGAAATAGCAGAATCTCATCTAAGTCATCTTCAACAATACCTATTTCATAATGCTAGCTGGTTCTATATTTTAGCCGTGGCTATCATTCTTTTGAGTGTGACTTATCTGGGATTTTCACGTTATGGACAGATCAAACTCGGCCCCGATCACGCACAACCAAATTTCAGCTATGTCTCTTGGTTTGCTATGCTGTTTTCAGCGGGTATGGGAATTGGGTTAATGTTCTTTGGCGTCGCAGAACCCGTGATGCATTACCTGAACCCTCCGGTCGGTGATCCACAAACCGTAGAAGCCGCAAAAGAAGCGATGAGATTGACCTTCTTCCACTGGGGCCTGCATGCATGGGCAATTTACGCTATTGTCGCGCTGATCCTTGCATTTTTCAGTTATCGCCATGGATTACCACTGACATTACGTTCCGCTCTCTACCCGATTATTGGTGAGCGTATTTATGGCCCAATTGGCCATTTTGTCGATATCTTTGCTGTTGTTGGTACCGTCTTTGGGGTAGCAACCTCACTAGGATTTGGTGTACTGCAAGTCAACGCAGGGCTAAATCATCTGTTTGGTCTACCTGTAACGCCATTAATTCAAGTAGGGCTCATCGTTCTCTTTATTAGTCTAGCGACACTTTCCGTTGTTTCCGGCCTTGATAAAGGAATACGAATTCTTTCAGAATTAAACCTTGGTTTAGCATTCATATTACTTCTCTTAGTCTTAATTCTCGGCCCAACTGTTTTACTGTTAAAATCGTTTGTTGAGAACACTGGTGGCTACCTATCTGAAATTGTCACAAAAACGTTCAATTTGTATGCCTATGAACCCAAATCCAGTGACTGGCTAGGTGGATGGACATTGCTATATTGGGGCTGGTGGTTATCTTGGTCGCCGTTTGTTGGTATGTTTATCGCGCGTATTTCACGCGGTCGTACCATTCGTGAGTTTGTTACTGGGGTACTATTTGTTCCCGCCGGTTTCACGCTAATGTGGATGACCTTCTTTGGTAACACCGCTATTGATCTGATTAAAAATCAAGGAGCAGATAGACTAGCTCAGACTGTTCAATCAGATGTCTCATTAGCCCTGTTTGAGTTTTTGTCCTACTTCCCTTTCTCCACCGCTATCTCATTCTTTGCAATGCTGATGGTCGTCATCTTTTTTGTCACCTCTGCTGATTCAGGTGCTATGGTTGTCGATACATTAGCTTCAGGTGGTGACTCAGATACCCCTATCTGGCAACGTATTTTCTGGGCTGGCTTAATGGGCGTAGTCGCAATTGCTCTGTTACTTGCTGGTGGTTTACAAGCGTTACAAACATTGACGATTGCGAGTGCTCTACCTTTTGTTATGGTGTTGTTGGCATCAATTTACGGTTTATTTAAAGCCTTACGAGTCGATGCCTATAAACGTGACAGTCAACAACTGGCAACTATCGCACCAACGGCGAGCCGTAACCCAATTCCATGGCAGCGTCGCTTGCGTAATATCGGCTACTTTCCAAAACGTAACCAGGTAAAACGTTTTCTTGATGAGGTCGTCTATTCGTCCATGGAAATGGTATCCGATGAACTCGCTAAACAAGGTACTATTTGTCATATCCATAATGAAAAAAATGACAGAATGGGCTTTGAAGTCGATTTAGGCGATGACATGAACTTCTTATATGAAGTCCGCTTACGTTATTATGTTCAACCTGCTTTCGCGCTTTCTGGCATAGTAACTGAAAGTGATGATGAAAAAAGCGAGGAACAAAAGTACTACCGTGCTGAGGTTCACCTAAAAGAAGGTGGTCAAGATTATGATGTGATGGGCTGGGCAAAAGAGCAGATTATTCATGATATTCTCGACCAGTACGAAAAACACATTCACTTCCTGCACTTATTAGGTAAATAAAAAACGGCACCTTAATTGAGGTAAAACCGATTAAGGTGCCGTTATATCTAAAGAATTCGATTGAAGCTATCAGAGAGCGCTCAGGTTAAGCGCTCTCTTTTTTATCCGCTATATTGCTATAATCAGGGCTTTCTAAGGCAATCAACTCACCAAGCAACTCAGTAAGACGTTGCATTTTTTCGGGCGAAAAAGCCCGCTCAATTTTTTGGTAACCTTCTTCCACTTCTTGGCGAGCCTTATCATAAAGAGTCTGCCCACTAGGTGTCAGAGAAACATAAAGTTTTCGCTGGTCGTTTAGCGGTTTTAAGCGAAATATTAACCCTTCTCTTTCCATTCGAGTCAAAATACCTGTCATACTTGGGCGCAGGATGCAGGTTTGAACTGATAACTCATGAAAATCAATAGAGCGTTTATCAGCAAGTACCCGAATAATACGCCATTGCTGTTCAGTCAAATTATATGACTTTAAAATAGGACGGAAGAACCCCATGGTGGTCTCCCTTGCCTGTAATAATGCAATTGTCAATGATTCATGCATAAGCTTAAAACTCACCACCGTTAAATGTTATTTAATACCAACCCATTAGGGACCATTGACCCTTTATACCTGTCTTTTCTCAAGTTACTTGGTTGTTTCGTTTACTTAGCGATTCGGATCATAGCATTTGCCTATACTTAGCAGGCTATCCTCGCTCTCCGCCTGCCTGCAACTTGAATGATTCCAAATATAAACCCTTTAACTGCTCCCATATGGCAGCTTTTACTCAGTGTTATACTCAGGAGTTCTCTTTTCTTCCCAAGTCTTCCTAACAAACTGCTGCAAAAGTAAGTTTAAAAGGTCAACAACCTCTAATATGGCTTAGTGTACTACACCTTTATATCGTAATTTCACTCACGGTGATAACCAATCCTATAACCGCTTAAAACCAAGGTTAGCACGGCAAAATAACAATCTCAAAGAAAAACCCTAAAATATTAATGAGTAAATAATATTTTTCAAAATACTAAAGTTAACAAAAAGTTACATTTAAAAATAAAGATATTTATTAATCAAAGCTATAACAATGGGTTACGTTTGAGTAACCTGAATATGTTAATGAGATCACAATTAAAATTAACAATTGCATTAGCCTATTGCTAATTCCGATTTAATACATTATTAATATATTAACAATTATTCGAGATCATCGATTTCATCATAAGGAGTTGTCAATGAAAGGCACTATTTTTGCCGTTGCCCTCAATCACCAAAGCCAAGTCACTTACTGGCATGAGGCATTTGGGCAAGCCCCTTATAAAACCCCGCCTAAAACTCCAGTATGGTTTATTAAGCCACGTAATACTCAAATTAGTTCAGGAGACAACATTTTACATCCCGCTAATGAAGTGGTGCAAAGTGGCTCAACATTGGCATTAGTTATTGGTAAAAATGCACGAAAAGTGAGTCCAGCTGATGCGCATTATTATATCGCAGGCTTTGCATTAGCAAACGAAGTCAGTCTTCCTGAAGATTCATTCTATCGCCCTGCTATCAAAGCTAAATGCTGTGATAGTTTTTGCCCAATTGGGGAAATTGTTAAAACGACATTATCAACACCGATAGAGATCATTACTCAAATCAACGGAAAAGAAGCTGATCGCTGGTCAACTAACGATCTCATTCGTAATGCAAGTGAGTTGGTCGCAGCACTGAGTGAATTTGCGACATTGAAAGTAGGCGATGTGATTTTGATGGGAACTCCACATCAACGCGTCAACATTCAACCCGGTGATGAAGTCGTGGTTAAAGCGGAAGGCTTTCCAAGCCTGATTAATCAGGTCGTTATGGCAGGAGGACAATAATGAAACACGCTAAAATTCGTTATCAAGGCACTGAATATTCTGTCACAGTCGGCGATAACGAAGAGATAAAATTACCTAATGGCCAAGTGATCGCTGGCGATGATGCAAATATTGAATGGTTACCCCCAGTAAGAGGCACTTTATTTGCCCTTGGTTTAAATTATGCTGATCACGCAACTGAACTTGATTTTAAGCCACCTGAAGAACCACTAATTTTTATCAAAGCAGACAATACATTAACTGGCCACCGTCAAATTTCTGTTCGCCCAGATAATGTCGAATATATGCACTATGAATCTGAGTTGGTCGTTGTGATTGGTAAACCAGCGTATCAAGTTTCACAAGAAGATGCGATGGACTACGTTGCGGGTTATACCGTCTGTAACGACTACGCTATTCGCGATTATCTTGAAAACTACTATCGTCCAAATTTACGCGTTAAGAGCCGCGATACCTTAACGCCGATCGGCCCATGGGTTATCGATAAAGATCAGATTAAAGATCCGCATAATCTTGCACTGTATACCTATGTTAATGGTGAGCTACGCCAAAAGGGTACAACAGCCGATCTGATTTTCAATATTCCATTTTTAATTGCTTACCTGAGTGACTTTATGACTCTACAACCGGGTGACATGATTGCAACCGGAACCCCAAAAGGTCTCTCTGATGTTGTCCCAGGAGACGAAGTCGTCGTCGAAGTTGAAGGTGTTGGCAGGCTGATAAACCATATTGTCAGTGAAAAAGAGTATGAGGAACGTGTGTGATGACTAAAATTAACCACTGGATTAATGGCAAAAATGTTGCCAGTAAAGACTATTTTGAAACCACCAGCCCTGCAACAAGTGAAGTGCTCGCAGAAGTTGCTTCTGGTGGTCAAGATGAAATTAATCAGGCGGTTGCCGCAGCAAAAGACGCTTTCCCTAAGTGGGCGAATACGCCGATGAAAGAACGCGCTCGCCTAATGCGTCGCCTCGGTGAATTGATCGATCAAAATGTTCCTGAAATTGCCGAAATGGAAACTCAAGACACAGGTCTACCAATTCATCAAACCAAAAATGTTCTGATCCCACGCGCTTCACACAACTTTGAGTTCTTTGCTGAAATATGCCAACAGATGAATGGCCGTACCTACCCTGTTGATAACAAGATGATGAACTACACACTAGTGCAACCTGTTGGCGTGTGTGCGCTTATTTCACCCTGGAACGTGCCATTTATGACGGCAACATGGAAAACAGCGCCTTGCTTAGCACTCGGTAACACTGCCGTATTAAAAATGTCTGAACTTTCACCTCTTTCGGCTAACCATTTAGGTGAATTAGCCCTAGAAGCGGGAATTCCTGCTGGAGTACTTAACGTCGTTCAAGGCTATGGCAGCACAGCAGGTGATGCACTCGTCAAACATAATGATGTCCGTGCAGTCTCCTTTACAGGGGGCACTGCTACAGGCCGTATGATCATGCAAAATGCAGGTCTGAAAAAATATTCTATGGAACTTGGTGGTAAATCACCTGTATTGATTTTTGAAGATGCAGATGTTGAACGTGCACTCGATGCGGCTCTATTTACCATTTTCTCCATTAATGGTGAGCGCTGTACTGCGGGATCACGTATTTTCATCCAAGAAAGCATTTACCCAGAATTTGTTAAACGCTTTGCCGAGCGTGCCAACAGTTTGATCGTCGGCGACCCAACAGATCCGAAGACCCAAGTCGGTGCCCTGATCAGTCAGCAACACTGGAACAAAGTATCAGGTTACATCCGTCTTGGTGTGGAAGAAGGTGCAACATTACTGGCGGGGGGGCCTGATAAACCAACTGATCTACCTGCACATCTGAAAAATGGTCATTTCTTGCGTCCAACCGTACTCGCTGATGTCGATAATCGGATGCGTGTCGCGCAAGAAGAGATATTCGGCCCAGTCGCTTGCCTGATCCCATTTAAATCAGAAGAAGATGGTTTACGTATGGCAAACGATATTGAGTATGGCCTCGCATCTTATATCTGGACACAAGACATCAGTAAGATCCTACGCTTATCTCGCGGCATTGAAGCCGGTATGGTGTTTGTGAATACCCAAAATGTACGTGACTTACGTCAGCCTTTTGGTGGCGTCAAGGCATCAGGTGTTGGTCGTGAAGGTGGCGAATACAGCTTTGAGGTATTTGCTGAAATGAAGAACGTTTGTATCTCCTTTGGAGATCATAACATTCCTCGTTGGGGTGTTTAAATTTTGATGTCTCGCCGGTGAATAAATTTTGCCGGCACTAAATTGCTGAAAAAGCTTAGTCCTGCATAGTGATATGTTAAGAATTAAAACACAGAAATAACAAAAGTTTAAATCAGCACTTGGACAATTTTGCTAATATCAGTCACTGAAAGAGGTCAGGAATTATGGGAAAACTAGCACTAGCAGCAAAAATCACGCATGTTCCTTCTATGTACCTGTCAGAACTTCCGGGTAAGCATCACGGCTGCCGTCAATCTGCTATCGATGGACATAAAGAAATCAGCCGCCGCTGCCGCGAACTCGGCGTTGATACCATTATCGTTTTTGATACCCACTGGTTAGTTAACAGTGCTTATCACATTAACTGTGCAGACCATTTTGAAGGCATCTATACCAGTAACGAGCTTCCCCATTTTATTCGTGACATGGAATATGAATACAGTGGTAACTCTGAACTGGGTCGAATGATCGGCGAAGAAGCACGTAAGTTAGGCGTTCGAGCGCAATCTCATGAGATCCCAAGCCTAACATTAGAATATGCCACATTAGTACCAATGCGTTATATGAATAGCGATCGTCATTTCAAAGTGATCTCTATTTCCGCATTTTGTACCTCTCACAGTTTTGAAGATAGCCGCAAACTTGGTGAAGCAGTGCTCACCGCTATCGAAAAATATGATGGCACAGTGGCTGTTCTTGCTAGTGGCTCATTATCTCATCGCTTTATCGATGACCATCGTGCAGAAGAAGGCATGAATAATTATACCCGTGAATTTGATGAGCAAATGGATAAACGTGTCGTCAAACTCTGGCGTGAAGGTCGCTTCTATGAATTCTGTAAGATGTTGCCAGAGTATGCGGATTACTGCTATGGCGAAGGTCATATGCATGACACTGTGATGCTATTAGGTATGTTAGGTTGGGATAAATATGAGGAGAAAGTCGAAGTACTGACAGACTTATTTGCCAGTTCTGGTACAGGTCAAATCAATGCCATATTCCCTCTACCAAGCTACATTACCGATAAACAAGCCGCTAACGCCTAAGGAATCGTTATGCCTCATTTTATTGCAGAGTGTACCGACAATATTCGTGAGCAAGCAAACTTACCTGAGCTGTTTTCAACGGTAAATACTGCTTTAGCTGGCACGGGTATCTTTCCGTTGGGAGGAATTCGCAGTCGCGCTATTTGGCTAGACACTTGGCAAATGGCGGATGGCAAACATGACTACGCTTTCGTCCATATGACGCTAAAAATTGGTGCAGGTCGCTCTCTTGAAGATCGCCAAAAAGTCGGTGAAATGCTATTTGCTCTTATCAAGGAACATTTTGCTCAGTTAATGGCTGATAGATATCTTGCAATATCATTCACTATGGAAGAGCTTGATACCGTACTAAATTATAAACAAAACAATGTTCACGCACTGTTTAAGTAAGGAAATTTGATGCCGACTACATTCGATAAACAGATTCCTCGCTACTTGATCCCAATGTTAGGATCATTGGTCGCGTTTGGGCCATTATCGATAGATATGTATCTCCCTGCTCTGCCGCAAATGGGAGCAGATCTCCAAGCAAGTCAAGGGCAGATGCAGTACACACTCGGTGCATTTTTTGCTGGCTTTTGTATTGGTATGTTGTTTTATGGGCCACTCAGCGACACTCTTGGGCGTCGTAAAATGTTGTTAAGTGGCCTCATCATTTTTACGCTGGCGAGTTTACTTTGTGCACAGGCAACTTCAGTAGAAACCTTGATTACATTTAGAGCATTGCAAGCATTTGGTAGTGGAGCTGTCATTGTCATGGCAAGGGCAATTGCTCGGGATGTTTATCCCGCCGTTGAACTGCCGAAAGTATTGTCTTTGATGACGTTAGTTACCATGATTGCGCCTTTGCTCGCACCGTTACTCGGTGGTTTTTTGTTAATCCATCTTCAGTGGCAAGCGATTTTCTATCTTCTTGCACTGATAGGACTTTGTTCATTAGGCAGTATTTTCTTTTTACTTCCAGAAACTCTGCACCATAAAAATGAATCTAAAAATTTACTCCGTGTCGCTTTTCATAATTACGTACAAGTTTTAACGGATAAAGAAGCCATGTTTATCATCGGTACCATGGCATTTTCTTTTGCCGGAATGTTCGCCTTTATCAGTGGTTCACCTTTTGTGTACATCAATTACTTTGGGGTATCTGAACAACACTACGGCTTATTATTTGGTTGTAATATTCTCGGCATGATAGTGGTGCTATTACTCAATGTCAGATTGCTTAAAGTGTATAGCTTAACCCGCATACTCTGTGTGCAAAGTCGGACTCAATTGCTGTTTGGACTACTGTTGCTAATTTTCTACCAGCAAAGCCTGTCTATTATTGTTATTCTGGTCGTACTGTTTTTATCGATGGTGAATGCTATCGGTACCAACAGTTTGTCACTGTTATTGCAGCATAGAGGTAAAATTGCAGGCAGTGCCAGTGCTCTGGCTATCTCTATTCAATTTGCACTGGCAGCACTTGCAAGTGTTGCAGTTTCTGTACTACAGGATGAATCCCCATTTGCTATGGCACTGGTTATGGCTGTCTGTGCCGGACTGAGTTTCATTAGCCAACGTCTATCGGCTAAAAATGTCCGCTCACAGTTAATTTCAGTGCCTTCGGAGAAAAAATAAATATGAGTATTAACGTCAATTCTACCTTATTCCGCCAGCAGGCTTATATCAACGGCCAATGGGTCAATGCCAATGATAATAGCCAGTTTGATGTTACCAACCCTGCTAATGGTGAGGTAATAGCAAAAGTCAGTAATGTAGGTGCAACGGAAACCCAACAAGCCATTGATGCAGCGGAAAAAGCGCTGCCAGCTTGGCGAGCAAAAAGCGCGAAAGAGCGCAGTCAAATTCTCAATAAATGGTTCCATCTGATGATGGATAACCAGAAAGAACTTGCTGAGTTACTCAGTTGGGAACAAGGGAAATCCATCGCTGAGTCGATGGGTGAAATCGCTTATGGCGCAAGCTTTATTGAATGGTTTGCCGAAGAAGGTAAGCGTATTTACGGTGAAACGATCCCTTCACCACTTCCAGGTCGTCGCTTAGTTACCATTAAACAACCTGTTGGTGTTGTTGCTGCTATCACACCATGGAACTTTCCAAATGCAATGATCACCCGAAAAGTTGGCCCAGCACTCGCGGCTGGCTGCACCATGGTACTAAAACCTGCAGCTGAAACACCACTCTCCGCATTAGCACTCGCCTCATTAGGGGAAGAAGCAGGCATTCCTGCTGGCGTGTTTAATATTGTTCCCGGAACCGATGCAAAAGCTATTGGCGGAGTACTGACTTCAAGCCCTGTTGTTCGTAAATTAACCTTCACAGGTTCAACTCGTGTCGGTAAATTATTGATGGCACAGTGCGCTGACACAGTCAAAAAACTATCACTCGAACTTGGTGGTAATGCGCCATTTATCGTATTTGATGATGCCGATCTTGATGCAGCGGTACAAGGTGCATTAGCTGCTAAATTCCGCAATAGCGGTCAAACTTGTGTCTGTGCTAACCGTATTTTGGTCCAAGAAGGCGTTTATGATGAATTTGCTAAACGCCTGGCAAAAGCCGTCAATGAGTTGAAGATTGGGCCTGCAACCCAAACTGATTCACAACAAGGCCCACTGATTAATCAAGCTGCTGTGGACAAAGTCACAGAACACATTGCTGATGCAGTTTCTCACGGTGCTGTTGTGATTGCAGGCGGTAAACCCGCTTCACTTGGTGGATTATTCTTCCAACCCACAGTGTTAACTGGTGTTACTGAATCAATGCTAGTCGCCAAAGAAGAAACTTTTGGGCCATTAGCACCGCTATTTAAATTTCGCGATGAACAACAAGCGATTGATTTAGCTAATGATACCGAATTTGGTCTTGCATCCTATTTCTATTCAAGGGATATCGGGCGCATCTATCGTGTTGCTGAAGCTCTCGAAAGCGGCATGGTAGGTATCAACGAAGGAATTATTTCAAATGAAGTTGCCCCATTTGGCGGCATTAAGCAATCAGGACTGGGCCGTGAAGGTTCACGTTACGGAATTGAAGATTATCTGGAAGTGAAATATCTCTGCTTTGGCGGGCTCTCCACTAACTAACCATGCTGTTATTGGTTACCGCACTGCAAATTATTGCAGTGCGGGTTAGAGGCGCCCAATGTTTCTAGTATTTTAAGCAGAAATCAACAGGAGCATTACTCGCATGTTACAAAAAGATGTCATATCGCAAGTTGCACAACGCCTTAATCAGGCAGAAAAAACGGGTGAACAAATCCGTCAAATTTCGTTGGATCACCCTCAAATTACGATTGAAGATGCCTATGCTATTCAACGTGAATGGGTTGGCTTGAAAATCGCTGAAGGACGGTCACTTAAAGGACACAAAATCGGCTTAACCTCTAAGGCAATGCAAGCTAGCTCTCAAATTGACGAGCCTGACTACGGTGCACTTCTCGACGATATGTTTTTTGATGATGGTTGTAAAATCCCAACAGATCGTTTTATCGTTCCACGGATTGAAGTTGAGCTAGCTTTTGTTTTAGCAAAACCGTTACGTGGTCCAAACTGCACACTATTCGATGTTTATAACGCAACTGATTATGTGATCCCAGCACTCGAACTTATCGATGCTCGTTGCCATAGTATCGATCCAGAAACCAAGCGTCCACGCAAAGTATTTGACACTATTTCTGATAACGCAGCAAATGGCGCTGTAATCTTAGGTGGTAGACCAATCAAACCGCGTGACCTGGATTTACGCTGGATCAGTGCTTTGCTCTACCGTAATGGTGTTATTGAAGAGTCTGGTGTAGCAGCTGCAGTACTTAACCATCCTGCAAATGGTGTCGCTTGGCTTGCTAACAAACTCGCGCCACACAACGTCGAATTAGAAGCTGGCCAAGTCATTTTAGGGGGGTCTTTTACTCGACCCGTTCCTGCTCGCAAAGGGGATGTATTCCATGTTGACTACGGCGTAATGGGCTCAGTCAGTTGCAGTTTCGTATAGGGGTATTACCATGGACATTCTGCATAATAAATTTAAACAAGCATTGAAAGATGGCCAGCAACAAATTGGGTTATGGTTAGGTTTATGCAGCTCATATAGCGCTGAACTGGTTGCCGGAGCAGGATTCGATTGGTTACTCATCGATGGCGAACATGCACCAAATAATGTGCAGACCATATTAACTCAACTTCAAGCTATTGCTGCATATCCATCGCAACCTGTTGTACGTCCACCATGGAACGATCCAGTCATTATTAAACAACTATTAGATATTGGTGTACAAACGTTGCTGTTGCCTATGGTACAAAATGCCGAGCAAGCTAAGCAAGCTGTACGTGCAACACGCTATCCTCCAGAGGGGATCCGTGGTGTTGGTAGCGCATTAGCACGTGCATCACGTTGGAATCGTATTCCTGATTATTTACGACGCGCCAATAATGAAATGTGTGTGATTGTCCAAGTTGAAACGCGTGAAGCCATCAATAACCTTTCGGAGATTTTGAAAGTAGATGGAATTGATGGTGTCTTTATCGGCCCAGCAGATCTCAGTGCAGATATGGGTTTTTTCGGTGATCCAAATCACCCTGAAGTTAAAGCTGTGATTGAAAAAGCTATTGCGAAAATTCGTGCTGCGGATGTTGCTCCCGGTATTTTAATGGCAGCTCCCGATATAGCTGAACATTATTTAAATATTGGAGCACTGTTTGTTGCTGTTGGTGTTGATACCACGCTATTGGCTCGTACTGCAGAAGCATTAGCAGCACGTTTTGGTCGAAGTCATTCTAATGCAGTATCAAATGCTCCCAGTGTTTATTAATAACCTGTAATAAAAATAGAAGTACCTTACGCTATTTAGATAATTTTATTCTTATCATCCTACAAAGTATTTACCTAATAGGCTGAGGAAAAAAATATTAATATATTAGTGTCTATTCCCGTAGGCATAATGATTAGCAATCATTTAAATATGTGCAGCAAAAAATTAGACCGAATAAAAACGTGAGGTTTTAATATACTGCCAAAATTAAAAAATGGCGAATAAAAATAGTCTAATCATATAGGCTTTTATTCAGTTAAGGTTGTCATATTTAATGGGCACCTAAGAGACTCTCATACCCATAATAGCATTAAATGCATATAAAAGATGGAGTTACAAATGAGCAATCAATCAAATGTTGCTGAAAAAAATCCTGCTCAACAACATAAGAATTTAACTGAGCCACAACAACGAGTCATTAAAAAGTTATTTAGACGACTAATAGGATTTTTATTTGTATTATTTATTTTTTCTTTCCTAGACCGTATTAATATTGGTTTTGCAGGTTTAACCATGGGGAAAGATATTGGACTAACATCAACCATGTTTGGTCTTGCTGCAACTTTATTCTATGTAACCTATGTTATTTTTGGTATCCCTAGCAATATTATGTTGGGAATTGTTGGAGCTCGTCGTTGGATAGCGACGATAATGGTATTGTGGGGGATCGCCTCTACAGCCACCATGTTCGCCACCGGGCCAACCAGTCTATATGTTTTGCGTATGCTCGTTGGTATCGCAGAAGCGGGCTTCTTACCGGGTATTCTTGTTTATCTGACTTACTGGTTTCCTGCCTATTTCCGAGCTCGGGCTAATGCCTTATTTATGGTTGCAATGCCTGTTACTATGGCATTTGGCTCCCTTGCCTCAGGCTATATCCTAGGCATGGATGGCATCTTAGATCTCAAAGGATGGCAATGGTTATTCCTACTTGAAGGTTTTCCATCTGTAATTTTAGGTGTATTAGTATGGTTCTACCTCGATGATTCACCAGCAAAAGCAAAATGGCTCACAAAAGAAGACAAAGAAAGTCTTCAAGAGATGATGGATCAAGATAAATTAGAGCTTGTACAACCGCATGGCTCAAAAAGCCAGATTGCACTACAGACTACCAGTTTATGGAAAGAGATTTTTACGCCAGTCATATTGATGTATACCGTCGCTTATTTCTGCCTGACTAACACACTCAGTGCGATTAATATTTGGACGCCACAAATCATGCAAAGCTTTAATGAAGGGAGTAGTAACGCCATGATTGGTTTACTTACTGCTATTCCTCAATTCTGCACCATATTGGCCATGATCTATTGGAGTCGACGATCTGACAGGCTACAAGAACGTAAAATGCACACAGCGTTACCTTATTTGTTTGCCGCCGCTGGATGGGTATTAGCCGCTATAACGCATCATCCTGTCATACAGTTATTAGGCATTATCATGGCATCGACAGGTTCATTTACTGCCATGGCGGTATTTTGGACGACGCCAGACCAATCCATTAGCTTACGTGCACGAGCTATCGGTATTGCTGTTATTAATGCAACAGGTAATATTGGTTCAGCCGTTAGCCCATTATTAATTGGTTGGCTAAAAGATAAGACAGGTAGCTTCAATTCGGGGCTCTATTTTGTTGCTGGTTTGTTAGTTATCGGGGCAATATTGGTTATATTTATACCGATGAAAAATTCACGCCCAAGAGCGACGCCTTGATGGCATAACCCGAAGATAAATATAATTAATCAAAGTGCACTTTTGTAGCATACCTAACATAATTCGAGTTGTAGATAGGCGGCAAGCGAACGAGTCCCTAGAAGCGTAGATAACTATGTGACTAGAGTGAATGAGAGTAGCCAACACCGCTACAGCTCGAAGTATGAAAGTATAGGTCGCACGCGAATGAGTCCTTAGGAGCGTAGATAACTACGTGACTAAGGCGAATAAGAGTAGCCAACAACGCTACAGCTCGAAGTATGAAGAGGAATAAGTAGTGATAGCTAACATAGACATTAGTAAAGACTATGATGAAACACGAGGCAACGACGATGTCCATTACCAAACATTTGGCAATATGGCGGCATTTTTTGGTCGCGATATGCAAGCACATCGGCACGATAGCTTTTTCCAGCTACACTATCTTGATACGGGACATATCACTTTACAGCTTGATGATCAGCGTTACTCGGTTCAAGCCCCACTATTTATCTTAACGCCCCCTTCTGTGCCACATGCTTTTTTTACTCAAGAAGATACAGATGGACATGTTCTCACTGTGAGGCAGGAATTAATTTCACCGTTATTAGAATCGCTTTACCCTGCGAATCCTGACTTAGTCGCTATTCCTGCTATTTGCTTATCAGTGGCAAACAAGCCTGATGACCTAGCAACTTTTAATCATTATTGGTCATTAATGGCACGAGAGTCAGCAAATAGCTACGCAGGGCGTGATCAAGTATTGTCCTCTTTGGCACAGGCACTATTTACTTTTTTATTACGATCGATCCCTCTTGATGACCATCCTGTCAGTGGTGTTAGGGGTGAGCACCGACTATTTCAGCGTTTTAATCAACTTATTGATTCACACTATCATGAGCACCTTTCAGTACCAGAATATGCAAATAAGCTCAGTGTAACTGAGTCTCGGCTCAAAGATATGTGCCGCCGGTTCGCTAATCGTCCACCTAAGCGTTTGATCTTTGATCGCATCTTACGAGAAGCAAAACGCATGCTATTATTTTCTGATAGCCCTGTTTCAGAAATTGCCTATCAACTTGGATTTAAAGATCCCGCCTACTTTGCTCGATTCTTTAATCGTCTAGTTGGTGACTCACCTAGCCACTGGCGAGAGAAAAACATTTATTGAGTACCATGATGGTTGATTAATTCACATTGATACCTGAGTGGCATGGTAAATTAACCTATCCGTAATTACGGGCGTCGCCATATTCAAGTTATTTATCACCAAAATAATTCAAGGTCAGTACTCCTCTATTTGGAATTATGAACAGTATATATCCAAATTAAACGCAAATGAAAAACAACATTTAATCTCTTCCTTAGTTAATTAAATATTATTTCATCTGAAATCTCACCAAAAAACCAAAGCGCTATTTACACATTAATTTTTATATATTTTAACCACTTACTAGCAACTACAAATTAAGTATTATGATTAATTAATCAATCATAATTATTACATAAAATCATCATGTTATACAAAGTATTGATATATATTATTTACACATTATCAATTAAGTAAATATACTTGCCAATATAACTAAACGTGATATAAACAGAACTAAATATTATATCAAAATATGATGATTTACCTAAAATACCATGGTAAAAATCACTCACATAGTGTGTAATTGTATTTTAAAGATGAAGGTCATTATGTGTAATGATTTAAATTTATTAAGCTACCAGCTTGAAATGAATAAATTGCCTTTGTTTGACATTAAATATTTATTTCAATCAAATGATAGTATTCTAATCCAGATTGAATTTATGTGTTTATTATTAATAATTAAAATATATTAATTAAACGTACTTAAATTATGTAGTAGCTAGTAAAAAATTCTGATAAGCCAGATATAAGATGATTTACAAGCTAACTAACTAGAATGTCACAACATAATGTATACAATAGCTTTTATTATTTATTTAAATAAATTTATTGCGGTGTAAGGAAAATTTAAGAAGTAAAATTGAAAATCATTTGATTTAAATAATCAACTGATTGAATTACTAAGCACTAATCGAACTTTAAAAGTCGAACGAGCATTAATTAACTTTAAATCTGTCAGTTAGGGATTTTAGCCATGCTAACACGCATAATTTTTACCATGCTAACTGAAGAATAACGAGTATGACTTTTAGTTTTTCTGCAAAAAACTAACAACTGATTACATATTTGTTTAGCGACAATGACATAAATTACCAGCCGAATTTGGCAATAAAATTTAACTTTAATACCATTAAAAATTTTTATATCTTTTTTTTTGGAGATTAAACAAAATAAATTAATAACTTATAAGAAGATTTGAATGGCTATAAATATGATGTTATATCCAAATGGGTTGATTTATTAAGTAATAATACCTCTGATTATTATCGTTCTCATATAGTCTATTAATTCTAAATGAAAACGACGGTTCTAGCGTTATCTACATGCTATCAAAAATAGCTTTTCATAAAATTAAAGGTCACTCTCATTAATGTAATCAATTAACAATAACAACAATAGTTTAATTTTAAAACACAGTAGAGATAATAAAATGAATATAAGAGATTTCGAATATTTAAACGCGTTAGGAAAATTTCTTAACTTTAAAAAAGCGGCCCAATACTGCAATGTGGCACAACCTACTTTAAGCATTCAAATTAGTAAACTAGAGAGTTATCTAGGGTGTTTTTTACTAGAAAGAACAACTCGTCGTGTAAATTTCACGCCGTTGGGTTTACAAATACTAGAATATAGTCAAATTATTTTGCGTGAAATAGAAGAAATTAAAACAATAGCACAGCAGTCAACAAGTAATAATATCAAGACATTCCATATTGGTATTTCAGATACATTGCCAGAATATTTTATCTCTTATATTACGACTACAATTTCTGAAAACGCGCCAAATTTCAAATTAAATGTGACTATAGACAAACCTGAAACGCTCTTTTCTCTACTTAGTTCTATGTCATTAAACCTATTGATTGTTTCATCAACTAAATGTCCTGATAACTTTATTTCAGCTTCATTGATAAACTTTCCTGCAAATCCTCAGCACTCTGCGAGTACAGGGAATAATGAGCAACCGATTAGCATATTAGGTACATATTCCGAGATAAAATCTAAAATTTGTTTTCGAAGTGGTGATAAAAACATAGATAACTACCTGCATATCGGTAATTTAATCAATGATTCAATCGATATTATATCGAAAAAACAGATGATTAATTAACCTCCTTACCAATTTATAAGCGTAGCTCTTATCTAACGTGGGCTACGCTTTATCTCTTATACTTTAGCCTCCACGCTTTTAATTTCACGTCGAACGCATTTTGATTCTCTCTCAAAGTAATATCTAAAATAGTTACGTTTCGTTAACTTAGCTGAATCAAATGATTGTTTTAAAATTTAAAAGAGACTACCTAGTTATTTTTAAAGAGTACCTTTTTTACCGGGAAAATACTTTATAATTCACTATTTCGCTGTGTTTTATTATCAATTTTTTTGTAAAAATTAAACTCATTAAACAATGAACATTAAATAACACTATGAATTAAATAAATAATATTAAATTAAAAATATTATTTATTTATAAAAAAACACAACGATGATCACACTCTCATCATAAATACGTTTTCTCAACGAAAAGTACCAGCAATCCTTTAGAAAATCTCTTTCTTATCGCTTAATAAAAAGCTCCAATTATGAAACACAAAAAAAACATAAAATTAACATCACTCAGATACTAGCGAATACTGTACCCAACTACTGCTGGCGCTCTTTGTGAGATAACGAGGTAGACATGAAACCTGAAAATTTTCGCTCTGATACCAAACGCCCATTTAATAGCCAAGAATATTTAAAAAGTCTGCAAGATGGCCGTGAGATTTATATCTATGGTGAGCGTGTTAAAGATATCACTACTCACCCCGCATTTCGAAATTCAGCCGCCTCAATAGGACAGTTATATGATGCACTCCATGATAAAGAAACTCATGGCAGCCTTTGCTGGAGCTCAGATACCGGAAATGGCGGTTACACACACAAATTCTTCCGTTTTGCCAAAAGTCCAGAAGAACTTCGTCAACAACGAGATGCCATCGCTGACTGGTCACGCCAAAGCTATGGATGGATGGGACGCACTCCAGACTATAAGGCGGCATTTGCCAACTGTTTAGGCGCTAACCCTGAATATTATGGCCAATTTGCAGACAATGCTCGTCACTGGTATAAACGCATTCAAGAAAGTGGCCTCTATTTTAACCATGCGATTGTTAATCCACCAATCGATCGCCATAAACCTGCTGATGAAGTTAAAGATGTTTACATCAAACTGGAAAAAGAAACAGATGCAGGTATTATCGTTAGCGGCGCAAAAGTGGTGGCAACTAACTCTGCACTAACCCACTATAATTTTATCGGTTTTGGTTCTGCTCAGGTTATGGGTGATAACCCTGACTTTGCCTTGATGTTCGTCGCTCCTATGGATGCTGATGGCGTGAAATTAATTTCACGGGCGTCATATGAATTAGTCGCCGGCGCAACAGGAGCACCTTTTGACTACCCATTATCAAGCCGATTTGATGAAAATGATGCCATATTAATCCTGGATCATGTTCTGATACCTTGGGAGAACGTGCTAATTTACCGTGATTTTGAACGCGCTCGTAACTGGGCTGTACAAGGTGGTTTTGCTCGATTATTCCCATTACAAGCCTGCGTACGTTTGGCCGTGAAACTGGATTTCATCACCGGTTTACTGCAAAAAAGTCTCGAATGTACTGGGGTTGTTGATTTTCGTGGCGTGCAAGCAGACTTAGGTGAAGTGATTGCATGGCGGAATTTGTTCTGGTCACTTACGGATGCGATGACAGCGGAATCCAAAGCTTGGGAAGGTGGTGCATATCTACCGGACACTCAAGCAATTCAAACTTATCGTGTCATGGCTCCAATGGCTTACACGAAAATTAAGAATATTATCGAAAGTAACGTGGCAAGTGGTTTGATATATCTACCCTCCAGTGTCAGAGACATGAACAACCCAGAAATTGATAAGTATCTGGCAAAATATGTTCGCGGCTCTAATGGTATGGATCATGTAGAACGTATCAAAGTTCTGAAGTTAATGTGGGATGCAATGGGTAGTGAGTTTGGTGGCCGTCATGAGCTATATGAAATCAACTATGCGGGCAGTCAAGATGAAATTCGTCTGCAATGTCTACGTCATGCATATAGTTCCGGCAACATGAAAGCAATGACCGATATGGTTGATCGCTGCCTGTCCGACTACGATCAGCATGGCTGGAAACGCCCACACCTGCATAACAACAATGATATTAATCAGTTAGATTCGCTGCTGAAGTAATCGGCAGCAGGAGGCCAGTATGTCTTTAGAAAATGAACATCGCCTGCGTTTCAGAGATGCGATGGCAAGTCTTGGTGCAGCAGTTAATATTGTTACCACCGATGGTACTGCTGGTCGCTGCGGTATTACCGCAACAGCCGTCTGTTCTGTCACTGACACGCCACCAACTTTGATGGTATGTGTTAACCGCAATAGTGCTATGAATGCGGTCTTTCAGGAAAATGGCCGACTGTGTGTCAATGTTCTTAATCATGAACAAGAAGAGATGGCATGCCACTTTGCAGGCATGAAAGGCTCAACGATGGAAGAGCGTTTCGGTTGGAGTATCTGGGATAATGGAATTTTACAACAGCCATTATTAAAAGATGCACTCGCTAATTTAGAAGGTGAGATTACCCAAGTCCAAGATATTGGTACCCACTCGGTTTATTTGGTTGAAATAAAGCAGATTATCGTCCGAGAAGAAGGTCATGGGTTAGTTTACTTCAAGCGTAAATTCCATCCAGTAATGCATCAAGTTTTGGAAATTACGACTTAATTTGTTCAATAAAATATAAGAGAGTGAAATATTCACCCTCTTATATTTTTCTTTATAATTAAAGAACATATCCCACGTAATTTCGAGATCTGAGATAAATTATGTTATTCGGGTCACTGAACGAATATAACGCCCGTTCAACTTAACGCATATCTATCCTATCTCTATCATGCTTCTATTCTACGCATATACCGATAATGCGAAAACGTTACTAGTAGTGCAACGAATACAATGGCGGCCCCTAACATAAAGCCCCCTGAATAACCAATCGCAGCGGTCAATCCGACCAACATCATCGACCTCACCAATTCCCCAATATCGCGCGTACTTTGCACTGCTGTCATATCAGTTCCAGCTTGAGAATACAGAGAAGCAAACTGCATACCCGCAGTCATAATCGCCACTGACGTGATCCCTGCTGAAAGCGAACCGAATATGATACAAGCTGCAACTAGCGCTATTGTCACCCCATTTATAGATTGTAAAATCCACAGTAATGAAGACAGTAACGCAAAAAATAAACCGAATGAGAAGGCTCGCCATACACCGATTTTACCAATTAGCCATGCTCCGCCGCCACAACCAAGTACCAGCGTTACCATACCACCAACCATTCCCACCTTGCCAATTTCTGCCAGAGACCAACCTGCGTCATTGAGGAATAACTTTGCAAGCCCAAATCCAGAAACTGCAATTACCGCAGATAACAGAGTCAATAATAATAACCTTGAAGCTCCACGACGTTTAAATGTCTTAAGCAAGCTTGCCTTTTCTTGTTCGACTACAGAATTAACAATTTTTAAAGGGCACAATATAATGAAAAATAAACTTAATAACGGTACATAAGACAATATCATTAATGACATATGTTGACCTAGCGAGCCACTCATGATCATCAGCCCTGCACCACCAATAAAGAACCCAGCCATCACGCCAGCAATTTGTACTGCATTTATTTTAGATAGCATTGAACCACTAACTTGCTCTGCTGCCATCCCATCCGTAGCAATATCTTGAGTTGCACTTGCCAATGATGCAATAAATAACAATACGACACACACCGCTGCATTTTCGACAGAAAAACCAATAAAACTTAGCGAAAACATACTGATCGTTACGATCACTTGCATTGGGATAATCCAGCTCTTACGCCGCCAAGCTTAGTTCCCCAATGATTATCGATAAAAGGTGCCCATAAAAACTTAATCACCCAAGGAAGTCCAACCAAAGGTAAAAAGGCCAATACACTCAGTTCACTGCCGTCATGACGCAAAAATGTGGGTAATGCATCCATTGCCACGCCAATTGGAATACCTTGCGCGAGATACAGTAAACCTAAAGTGACGACAAGTTGTTTATTTTGTAATAGATCTTTCATATTCACTCCGAGCACCCTTTTGCGTAGGAGATAATTTCCATATGCATCCAAGTGTTAGCAATAAAAACAAGCCGCTAAGTAGCAGCGCAAAATCAATACGAGAAAAACTGGCAGGTTGTCGCCATAAAGAGAAAAAACATGCAGTCAATAATAGACTGGCAGATAAAGCTGCCATTAAGATAAGCATCCTATGAGCATTATTTATCGTAATGCACACCAATACAGAGCCTCCCCAAAACAAGAAAAAAAGGCTCATTGAAAGTGATAGTGATAGTGACATCAACATAAGCAGTGTACTGATTGAGAGTAACAGCCCCCCACAACAACCAACTATCAATCCTGAAATACGTAATGTTGCACGTCGCCAACACCACATTGCTAACCCACTCGCGACTAGCACACAACCACTAAAACCGGCAATAAAATGCATGGCACTTAGGAATGATTCAATATGAGGCAACCACTGATATTGACCATAATGTAGAGGTTGAATGCTTATAAAAGCTCTGGTCCAAAAAGCCTGTTGTGCTGAATCTCGAATACCAACAAAGTATCCATCTTCCACTTGATATTGCTCAAAGTTAGACGTACTTGGCTGATTCACTCGCACACCGCTAATCACCCATGACTTATCTTGAATTATCAATGTTTGAGCAATAAAATTAGGATAGGATTGATGAAGGTAGTCTAATGCTTGTTGCGGTGTGTGATATCGCTGAGTATTGGTTTGCTCAGCAATAGGATGGAATCCGCCCATTAATTGTTGCATGACTGCTTGCGGGTTATCTGGGCTAACACGGTGTGCTAACCCGACCGTCCCAAGTGCACCTAATCCTGATAATGCACCAGTCACTGCGAATAAAATCAGCCATGGATAACACCACAACCCTAACCCATTATGTAAATCATGCAAGAACAGACGCAAATTATCTTTACGGGGTAAACGCATCATCGCTGCGATTTTGTGGCGATTCATGATAAATCCACTAATCAATAGTACAGCCAGTGCAAAGCCAAATAAGCTCGTAAAAATACGACCAGGAAACCCCATAAACAGATTTTTATGAAGTGTCACCAGCCATATGGCTGGTTTTTCCTGCACTAATAACTGGCCGGTGATTGCACTATAACTCTCATTACACTGCCCCATCCCACGACAAAAAGTGACAGTAGGATTTGTAGCTGAAGGTAGCTGTATTAATGCAGCACTTGGCTGCAATGCAAGCAATTGTGATAGCGGTAAAACTCCCCAGAAAGTGGCGCTTTATTCCACCATAAACGTAGGGCATCACTCCCTAAGCTCCAACTGCCGCTAAGCATAATAACAAACAAGAAAATACCCAAGAATGCGCCAGTAGTGCGATGAAGCTCAGCCATTTTGCGTACTAATAGCACCTTCATAGCCACCCCCCAGCAATAAGATCATGGGAATCGGCCACCAACTACAACTACGTAGCAATGTTTGCCGCCAGCTCTGTGCAGTTAAGCTGTAGATAAACATTACCATTGTGGCGAATACCGCAAGGAAAACGGCTCCATATAAGCGGTTTAGCATATTGTCAGAGGGGTAAAAACGGACGATCAATAGAGAGAGTACGATCCCGCCAATCAAAGTACCGATAACAGCAACCACACTCGCTAACTTCATTAAAAATTAGCCTTCACAGTGAACATGGCATTACGTGGGTCACCATAACGATTGTTCCATTGTGGAGAGAAAAGGCCAGAATAATAACGACGATCGAACAGGTTATTGACGTTTAGCGCAGCACTCCATGTTTCATCGATTTGATAACCTAATCTCGTGTTAAATAATGCATAGCCTCCCTGACGTAACGTAACCTGCCCATTGGTTGTACTATAAGGACTTTGTGCTTGCATACCGCCACCGATACTCCACTTACGCTCATCCCAAGGTAAGTCATAGTTTGTCCAGACGCGCAACATATGACGTGGCGTTAATGTATTGTATGTATTACCTTTATTTTTACTGTCATCACGATATTGAGTCTCTGTGTAGGTATAGCCAACCGAAACATCCCAAAATGGCGTAATATAACCAACACCTTCCAGCTCAAATCCTTGGCTACGGACTTTACCACCGCTGATAAAGTAGTTATCAAAACCACCCGTTGGATGATCAGGGTCAATCTGTGGATTATTCTTAATATCAATCTGATACAGAGCACCCGATAAATTTAAACTACCGTTAAACAATCCAGCTTTAATTCCCGTTTCGAGAGTTTGACCTTCAACAGGTTTGAGCATATTGCCACTCCAGGTTTTTGCTGTCTGTGGCTGATATACCGTTGAGTAGCTGCTATACCACGACCAATCCTTTACGAAATCCCAAATCACACCACCATAAGGTGTAATACGGCCATTTTCTGTAAATTTTGAGCTTGGTGATTTTAGATCCCACCAACTATCACGAGCACCAATAATGATGGTGACAGGCTCAACAATTTTGATTCGTCCCATCCCATAAATCCCTTTTTGGGTGGTTTTAGTTACTCCAGCTGAGCTGTAAGAGCTGATATTAGGTTTTGGAACACTGTGAGGATCCCAACGATAAACATTCACAGGTACATTTAATGCCGGATCGAGGCGGCCACTATATTGCTTTTCACTGGCATGAGAATAATTAACACCCATGATCAGATCATGTTTTAGACCCCAACCTTCTACTTTTCCATTGAGGCTAGAGTCAACGCTAAGCTGTTCATTACGAAATTTATAAGCTCCCCCCATTAGCATAGCGCCATCGCCCGTTTCCGGATCGATATTGCCCCATGCACCAGCATAAATCAGCCGTGCATTAACATGTTGATATTCAGTATTGAACTTATATTGCCAATCATCATTGATACGATGCTCGATTGCGGCAAATGTGCGAGTGGTATCCCATTTAAAACGATCCCAATCCACATCAAGATAAGTTTTACGCGGAAGATACAAATCGCTGCCATCCTTTCCCATTGGCACACCCGCCATATTGGTGATGGAGTCGATAGTTTGATATTGTGCGCCAATACGCAATAAAGTATCAGGCGTCAAATCTGTATCGATAGTGGCATACATCAGACGGGTTTTTTGGTCGGAAACATCATAGAAGAAATCTTTATCTTCCCATGCCATGACAAAACGTCCACGGACACTCCCTGATTCATTCAATAGACCGCCAACATCCGCGTCTCCACGATAGCGCTCCCAACTTCCTGCACTAAGGCTGAGTTTAGCCATATTTTCTATTGGAGCATGTTTACGTACCATATTGACGGTCGCAGCTGGATTTCCCATCCCATGAAGCAATCCATTCGAACCACGTAAGATTTCGACACGTTCATATACCGCCATATCCTGTGGTGAGCTTGCCATATTTCCCAACAATGCTGGCACGCCATCAATTTCGAAAGAATCAATTTGAAAACCACGAACATAATAAGCAGTAGTTAATTTAACGTAAGGTGCACTTGTCACCCCAGTTGCTCGTTGCATCACATCATCTAAGGTTTGTAAGTTTTGTTTTTCGATTTGTTCACGATCAATCACACTGACCGATTGAGCAACTTCTCGAGGTTTAAGGGAAATCTTACCTAATGTCGTCACACCAGGTTCGACATAATCGTCACCGGCACCCGATGTTGTCGTGACCTGCATGATGTCATGCTTAGGTTGCGAGCTTTCTTCGGCTTGAGTAGCTTGTACAAAAAGAACCCATGGTGCTGTTGCAAAAAACAGTGCGCACGGCGCTAATTTTAGCTTCTTGAAGCGCGTAGCGTTATAAACAGACAACATTTCCCCATCCTAAAAAAGTTAAATGATAATTGTTATCAATTTAGCAATTAATGGTATGGGTTACTTTCGAATGCCGGATTTTATCTATTGCTATCCGGCAATAATAAAGGGATGTGAATCTTTGCTGCTTATTTTCACTACACCAATCGATTAAAACACAACTGTATAATACATTGATATTATTATAGATAATATCAAATTCCGAGGCCATAAAGGAAAAACGCCCTATCGTTCTATTAAACGTTATTTTTCGCTATATTGAGAGGTTCTTCTCAAGTCCACTAGGAGACGAACCACTCTCCTTACTCAACAGGTTCTTAATTAGAAGAAAAATTGGCCTTCAAAGGTCAACTGCTCCTAGTAAATACCTGTAAGTCATCAAAGGAGATACGAAGATTGATATTTGAGAGCATAATTTTAGGGTGAGCGCATATGCTTCATTGATTACGTTAGACTTGTAGTCTGAGGATGCGGGAGGCCTAGGGTTAAAGTATCAAGAAAGTAACTCAGTGTGTGTCACTTACTGATGTATATATGCGAAATATCGATTGCTGTATAATGATTGACAGACTATGTGAACGCAAAACGAGAAGAACACGTTCTATCTTTCAGTTTTTGAACTATCAATAATTTAATGAACTAAAACGTTTAAAAATAAAAAATCATTTAGTCCCATGAATATAAAAATTTATCTAATCTTTGAATTCAAGATGAGCACTGCACTAATAAGAAAGAAAATCTAATTATAGCTTTACTCACTTAAGGGATGACGCACGACATGAAATTAACTTATATTTCGTGTAGAGGCACTTATCCATTTTTAAGAAATACATTAATTTAAAGTAGCGATATCATTAGGCTGACGAATATAAATCGTCCAGATGGACATAAAATATCAACATGAAACCACCGCCCTTATCTACCATAAAAATAATGGATTAATAAATTATAAGTATTTATTAACGAATAATCTCGTATAAAATGAAAATTATTTTATTACACTTGTTCCATAATCCTCTAATCCGCTATCATTGATAGTGAGGAATTCAATAATATCGTCTTTTAGTATATTTCCATTTACGTTTCAAGTTATATTTGAAAAAGGAGCCACCATATCAACCCCATTTATTATATTTTTATTTTTATCATTTCTATTATTAGCATATGAGAATGTTCTGTATACAGGCGTTGGGTTGTTAACCTTTATTTTCATATTACCGTTACTACCTATCAATTGGAATGTTAACATTTCATTCGTATCGTCATTTATTAACTTACCAATTGCATCCGGCCTATAAAATAGTTTAATCCTTGTTCTAAATGATACATTTACCTTATCTTCAAAACTATCTTTTTTCTTTTCTTTTATCTCCAATACATTCAACCAAAAAGCGGATTCTTTATTATTTGGTAAGCTAGATTTATTAATGGATAGGATTCTTATTTGATGACTATCACCACCAGAAACCTTCACGATTGGGCTCGTGATTAAAAATGGAGTTTTAGTTGTTAATACATCTTGATTAATATCTCCATTATCAATCCATATTTGTAATAAAATAGACGAACTATCAACATTTTTAACATTAACAGTCCCTTCGTTATCAACTTCATTTATAATCACCCTTGTTTTATCCAAATATGTTTTACCATAGCTGACTTGGCTCATGAAAAACAGTAAAACAGAAAATAATATTTGATAAAACATGATGTCACCTTTTTAAATTAGCTATTTATAATTCACTGTATATGTAAACATTCCGGATACGGTACCAGCTTCAACTTTATCTCCTGTTCTATAAAGGCCTACACGCAGTGAAATTACATAATTTCTTGTTGTAGTACTTGTTGAATAATCAGCAATATTATAATTTTTAGAATATATTAATGGCGTATCATCTAGATTCAAAAATTGAATTCCTAAACCTGTCGCAGTTGAGCTGCGACTTAAAGCTGCAACCCCTTGAGAAGGGTTTAAGATACTCGTCGTTGGGTCTATTTGATATCCTATTGATATATACCCAGGAGGGCAATTATAAAGCGTCAAATCAAACGGCTTTCTTGCTCCGGTTGAACCTACTGAAGTAAAGCTAGAAGCAGGTATTTCTTCTAAAGTAATATCAATATTTGATGTTACACATGTTCCTGGTTTCGGATCAATAACAACTTGACCTGCACGAAATGTGGTTATCATATAATAACCACCACCACTATCTTGATTAGCAGTGTCTGAATTTGGTGTATCAGTTGTATAACTCATTCCGTTTCGGAAATAAAGGGTATCTTGAGCTGGTATCCTCCCGTTAGCAGCTGTTATTGCGGTATTATCTGTTTTTATTACTCTAGATTGAACCTCTAAAACAATCGGAAACGGACTCGTAGTAGTACCTTTAGGAATAGAAAGTATCTGATTAGGCTCTTTGTAAGGATAAGTGACAGATGTAGCTGTAACTGCTGTCCATGATGAGGTTTGTCCAAGATAAGAATATCGGTAACGGTAAACCATCCCATAACCCCAAGTATCTATTGATAGTGGTGTATATACGAAATAAGTAATACCATCAATCGTAGTTGTTGGGAGTTTTCTAGATTGATTATAAGGGACATATACTAATGCTCTCATATAAACTGTATTAGCAGTACTAAAATTGCTTCCTAACGTGCAAGTCCAGGCACTATTAGTATTTGTTGAAAACCAAGGTCCAAGTGTATCTCCAGGCTGAACATTATAAGGTACATTAATTGTTGTTGGATTATAATATTGGTAATAACCCGATGTCCTGCTACAATCTACAACATTATTTATACCTTGAGCCAATCCATTTTTACAAATGAAAACAAATGATAACGTAAATAATAAATTTAATATATTTGATTTAACATTACTACTCATTTCAAGTACCTTACTTTATATATCTAAATTCAAAGACATTTCAAATTGATTTTTCTTAGTTGATTATTGTTAGGTTTAAACATATCAACACTCCCTGTAATATCATAATCAATATAACAAGACTCATTGTTTTTCAAACCCCATTTTATTTTTAATTTTCCATTTAATTTATCAACACGCACAAGACCTTGACTACCTTGACCAATATTACCGACCAACTCATCTTCACTATTAAAAATATCAGATCCAAATGGAATACTTTCCCCTATATTATTTTTAACACTAATCAATATAGAGTATCCGACTTTTGTTTTATATTTCATCAATACTATTGACCCAGCTACCGGCACTGTTTTTTGGCTAGTTGAATCTAATTCAACATCTGTAGATAAGCCTTTAGGATCTAAAATAATCTCATTAGTTCTGTATGGCGTTAAATAAGGTACAATACCATTCCCTGAATTATCCAACTTAACTCCATTATAATTAGCCACGCTAACTCATGAAGCATTTTTCGCCTCAATAATTCCAATCATATCATTTAACATAGGTGTTAATATAATACCATTTTGATAAGCAACTATGCCGCCAGAAATATTTCCACTATATTGTGTATATCCACTTCCTTTTGAAACATCACCACCTAAACTAGCTAATGGAGCACTCCAACGTCCACCTACACCACCGGTAAAGTTATTATTAGATTTTTGATGATCATTATTTACATATGTATTATAAGTAAATTGATTATTTTCACCAGCACTGCCAGTCAGTGATGTCTGTACAGAATTAGAGTCCCTATTATGGCTGTAGTTAGTAGAAAGTGTAGGAGAGTAACTTTCTCTTCCTAAAGGTAAAGATAATGTTAACGAAATTTGATTCTCCCAATCCTTTCGTTGTGTATTATAAATTCTTGCCAAATTTATACCATAAGTTAATGAATCATAATTATTATAATAACTCGCTTGGTATTGCATATCAGAACCAGATCTATTCCAATAATCCTGAGCACTTGCATTTAAACTTAATGAACCATAACCTTCAGGTAAAGACTGGCTAGCATTAACTTCAAACCTATTTTTTCTTTTTGTGAAATTATTTACCAAAAGAGGAACAATATTATTATTATTTTCAAGATCGAGTAATAAAAATGCTTCATTTGGCGAGTAATATCCAGAGCTTGAATATCGATAACTCGCTAAAGTAATATTAGTCTCAACGACTGGTAAAATTTTAGAATAAGAAAATTTAATACTATGACCATTTTGGTTATCTATGTTTCTAAATTTTGTTTGCGAAAAAGTAATATCAGATGAGAATGCACCGAATGGAGTATTTAATGCCATCCCACTCGCTACGGCACCATATCTATTAGAGCCAACTCCACCACCAAATATAGTTAAAATATTATTTACACCATGGCTTAAAGTGCCTAATATAAAGTTATCATATAAAGAATTATTATTATTTCGGTATTTACCTGCGGTTAAGGAATAATTAGTCATTCCTGGCCGCATTAGCTCACTCGTAGATGCATAAGTTACTGTAAACTCTCGCTCTGTTCCATCAGCCTCTCTAATAGACACAAGTAAATCACCATTACTACCAGTAGGATAAAGACCATTTATAACAAAAGGTCCAGGAGGTACTGTTGTTTGATAGACTAAATTACCTCTTTGAGATATGGTTACAAGTGCTGTTGAGTTAGCAACACCTCGCACGGTTGGTGCAAAACCTTGCTTTGAATCAGGATACATTCGTTGATCTGAAGATAACTTAATACCCGTGAAGTTAATACCGCCAAATATATTATCTGATGTCGAGCTTTCACCTAATGTTAAGTTACTTTTAAGCGAGATAATAGCTTTTTCTAAATAAGTAGAGGAGCGCTTAAAGTGAGGACTATTACCTTTAGATTTAGAATAATTACCATTTAAGTATAATCTCCAGCTATGAAGATTGATACGACCTTGCAAAGATAAATATTGTTCTAAGCTATCACTATAATCACTTTTAGTTCCATACACATTATAATAATAACTTAATGCGCTAGCTATAATACCATCATCCCAATTGTCTGGAGATACATAACCTCTAGCATTTTCATTCACCATTATTTGTGGCGCTGTAACATTAAGGCGTTGCAAACTATAATCGTAAGTGGCATTAACACCAGGAAATAACGTACCTAACAGGACACATTGTTCGGAATTAGTAAGATCCTCCTTTACACTTTTATCTAATGATTCTGTTGATAAACCGATCATTTCAATTAATTTGATAGTATAACAAGGAGATGCTGTATTATTTTTTATCTTTTTAAATTCAACATCTGTCTTACCTTTCCATTCATCATTTAAGTAAATTTCTATCCTATGAACACCTTCTGTTACAGGGTTTCCATAAGCGAATTGGCTAACGTCAACAGATCCCTTCAGTGGAGAACTATCAAATATGGCTGGTATGCCGCTTTCCTCAGCAAAAACTGAAGACACTGGTATAAAAATCAAAATTGAAAATAAATAATTTTTTTAATTTTATTATTGATATATTTAATCACATTTATAATCTCATTAATTTATAATAAATGGCTTAATTATTTTTTATATATTTACTTTCACTTCCGAAATCATTAACCAATGAATAGTGTATTTTCACATTTCCACTGCTGTTATTTTTCTTTTTTAATGTTAGATTTTTTTTACTAAATGGTTCTAACATTAAATCATCCTTACTATTCATTGAAGCATAAGTTACTTTATCATCCATTGATTTGACATCAATATGACCAAAAGTCATATAATAGGGAGTTGGATTATCTATTGTTATTTTATAATCAGAAATCATATCAACAAAATTTAACTGTACTAATTTATATGCATCATATATGTTGATAGATAAATTTTTAGGTCGATAAAAAAACTTAAGCCGGTTTCTAATAGAAAGTTGCATTGAGTTATCATCACCGTTAGCATTCTTTTGTGGTATATCTAAAAAATTAATCCAGAAAATAGTTTCTTTATCGCTATCTACAATATCGTTTATTTTCATAACACGTAAAGATTGCCCTTTTTGCCCATCAATTCTAAATATAGATGGATTAATATTAAATGGAACAGAAATATTACTCGGATCAGCTTTTGAATCACCATTATCCATCCATACTTGAACTAATATAGGATTACCAACCTTATTATTATTTTCTAATTTTATTATTGACTCTCCATCTTGCTCATTATAAATAACCCGAGTATTATTAATAATTAAGGATGCATATCCTTGAGATGCTAACACTCCAAAGATAACAATTGCCGTGGAAATTTTTTTTTAAAAAAAACATATATAACACCAAAGCCAAAATTAAAAATATATAACTTTTTATAAAGGGTGTTATTCACACCCTTTTATATTTATTTATATACTATAGAATAAGTTACAGAAGTTGTTAAATTACCAGCTTCAGCTGCAGCTGTGGCATAATATTGAGCAATATAAGTCATTATAGTACTGTCTTTATCAAAAGCAGTCCATACATCACCTTGATCTAAAGCTGAGCCAATGTTAATAACACCTCTATCCTTGTTTAATAACTGAACTTGAACATTAGTTGCAGCAGTGTCGGTTGCAGCATTATTCAAACGACCTGAATTAGCATCAACATTCACACCACTTTCAAAAAATGTACTAGCTGAAGTTTGTGTTGTTCCAGTACAGCCGGAAAGAGCAATAGTGAAAGGAGTTGGTGTTGCTGTTGCACCAGCAGATGGTAAAGCACTAGTTGATACTGTTGGTAATGTAACTGTATTAGATGCGTTACCACCATTTACAGATATATCACAAGTAGTATCAGTTACTTTACCATTAATGGTAATAGTACCATCAGATGCCAATGCGACATTACCAGTTGAAGCTAATAGAATAGCAGTAGTGACAAGTGACAAAATTCTCATTTTTCTAATCCCTAATATATGTTTTGAAGAAAATAATACTCAAATGCAAAAAAATATTTTTATGCATAAGCGTATCTTTAACTATTGCATTAACATATTAACGTTAATATTTTATAAATATCTCCGATAATAATTTCTAAAATTAAACTTAATATAATTAAATTTAATAAAACTTTTAAATGTAGTTTAATCTGGCAGCATTGGCCATATTAAAAAATATTTTAGAATATACTTTATTAAACATGACAGCTATTACAATTAAAAATAACATTAAATTTATAATCGCCACGTTAGACAAACTAATAACACACGACATTACTGAAGAATTAATTTAACTAATCTTTAAACAATCACAGTAAATTTCAATTAAAAATCATTAAAAACAACATCATATATAGTCAGATAAAAAACCTTATAGAAATAATAGCAAAAATTAAATATTGGTAAATTTATTAACAAAACCCATAAAACTGCATTTACAGCAGAAATTAGAGAAAAAATAATCTCCTATGAATAATTTATTCTATTTCAGATTCATCATTAGGATAACTAGCTATCACAGAAAAAAAGAAATCAGTCCAACTTTTATCTAGAATATCGAGCATAATATCTAAAGTTTCAATATTAATACTAGTTTCACCACGTTCATAGCGTGATATTTGCTGTTGACTAACTTGCATTAAATCACCTAACTGATGACCTGTCAGCGATTTGTTTTTTCTTGCTTTCTGTAAAAAGCTTCCAATATCTTTTTTTAATAAATTTTTATTTTTTTTCATATGAAACCAATAATAGATATTGTAATTATCTTTTTCTATCATAGTCCGTCCATTTTTATAATAAGACACTAATGAAAGAAAATCGTTATTTTCATCCTTAAAAACACCTAAATAGTGTTAAATGTAGTGCTAACAATTTTAAGAGTAAATACGTTTAGAACGATCGATTCACTATTTTTAATAGATAATACCTATTAAATATAGTTGATCGATCGTTGATTGTGATATTAGTATTTAATATATTTAATAATATCAATTAATTAATTAAAAAACCTGAAATTTGAGTAATTAAAATACTCTAATTATTGGTTTTTGATAGTTGAAATGTGTTAATTAAGTTAATAGTATTATTGCCTCGTTACAATTGGAATTATTTTGATATTATTTATAGGAGCGAAATCATCCTTAATTGTTTTTAATTGACGATGATAGATCAGTAATTCTATAAACTATAATCTCTCCACTTTACATAAACTTTCATATAGCAATACGAATATAAATCATCATTGATATAATGCTATAACACTCATGGCCACAAAACTTTAGGGAATGGTTATGAAGAAATACCGTATAGGAAAGATATATAATATTAAATCGGTATAATTGTAAGGCAGTAGTTCCTATGCGCTCAGTAGAATTTCGTTTTTTTAACATAAAGTTCTACTTATCCAATCAAATACCACTGAAACACCCTATTCCTTTTAATTTTTATAATTACAAAAAGATCATAGCTGCCACTGAAGCGACTAATATCGTATATTTTACAATCATCTTTAGTCTCTAAATTAAAAACAGATAAAAAAATGACCAAATAATTCTATCGATTAAAATTTATCCTTTTGAAGGGAAAGCATACTTCTTCAATGAACTAAAATATATCGTTGTTATATATGAAAATATAAGAAAGTTGGTCTATGGCTGTATATCAATAACCACTGTTAAATGTAACCAAACTAGGAATTAATAACTATGGCGACTCATAATACTCACAGATGAATTGACTGCCTCTAGGGGATGAAAAAACCAAGAACAACAAAATCATGCTGATAATATCTGGAAGCATACTCGGGGCTGTTGGTGCTTGCTACTTATTTTGGTGACATAAATTGATTGAAAGAATATAACAAAAATCATATAACATATTGAAGTAATTAAAAAATGTCATCATAATCCTAAACCAAAAATAAATTCACTCTTCGGATTCGATTAAAAACGTCTCTCTAAGCTCAACTGCATCTAGCGTTTTTTTAGTTGATTCGGGGAAATACCAAAACGCTTACGAAAAGCGACAGAGAAATGGGCTGGCGTATAGCCAACCTGATAGGCAACGGTTGAAATATTAGCGTCATTCATGCTCAACAGTTGATAAGACATTTCTAATCGATATTCCTGCAACCAGCCATAAATGCTATTGCCAAATAACTGTCGAAATCCATGTGTGAGCTTACGTGTATTCATACCAACACGTTTCGCCAGTTCATCTAAACTAGGTGGAGATTCTAACTCTTGCTTCAAAATCGATTTTGCCAACTGCAAATTATCAATATCGCGTTGTCGCAAACTGAGTGCAGCGGGAGGAGCTTCATGCAACAAATGATCTAAACAAAGAGCCGTAATTTCAGATACTTTGGCTCCTAAATAAAGCTGACACAGTGATGGATGAGTTGGGCAAGTAAATAGCTGATGGGTCATTACCAATATACTTGCAGGGATAGCAAACTGTAAAAGCTGTGCTTTATCTGGATGATAACAGCTATCTGGTAGGGTTAATTGCTGCTGTTCGAACCACTCGGGAGAAATATCAATCATCGTATATTTCATCGGTTGGCAGGCGCGAAATAGGTTGCATAGCAGGTAATTCTTCTGGCTGCCGGAGAGTATCAATGAGGGTGAATTAACTTCGACATTATGACCAGAACTGCTACGACAACCCATTGCGCCTTTATGTATGGCCACTAACTTCAGGCCGGCTTGCTGTTGTTCTTCTATCCCCAGATCATGCGAAATCACAAATTCACCGCGGCTAATACGGACAAATTGCCCAACAGAATAATCTTCGCGGTTAGAATGAGCTTGATTAAGCTTATCTTCAGTATGTTGCTGCATGACCTTCTTTCAAGGTAAGGCGATTTTTCCGCTATCTTGGCAAAGAAAGAAGAAAATAACAATCATTATCATTTGTGATTTTTGTTATTTAATCTATTTCACACTAAATAATTTCGCATAATGTCGTGGATTGAGACGCAAAAACAATAACAACGTTATTAATATCATTAAGATATGTGCAATCCATACCCAAGCAAAACTTTGACTAATTTCATGTAGCCACGCGGCAAATAAAGGGCCAAATGCCGCAAGAATAAATCCACCCGCTTGCATTAATGAAGTCAATGCCCCTGCACTTACAGGATGTGGCAAATGATCAAGCGAAGTAATGATACTCAAAGCAAAACAACCGCCTAACCCTACTCCAATCAAGCATACCCATAAATAAGGCAACATATTGGGTAATAACCACAATCCTGCAAAGCCAATGAGTTGACTCGTTAATGTTACAACAAGCCAAAAACGACGATCAATATTATGAGAAGCTAAAATAGGAATTAATAGCGCAGAAAGTGCTTGAAAAATACTTAATAATGCCACTAATGAGCCGCTATCAGCGCTACTCATTCCTTGTTCAATAAAAAAAGGGGCTAGCCATGTCACTACAGTGCCATAGCCCGCATTGATCAACCCAAATCCTATCATTAATAACCATGCTCGGGGCTTGTTTAAAAATGATAAAACAGACCATTGCCCACTATTTTTGCGAGTCGCGGATGAACGAATATTCATAACAACCGCAATCAATGCAAAAATTGCAGGTAACGCTAAAAATGCAAGTGCTGCTTGCCAATGACCTGTTATACACGAATTGGTTTGATTTAATTCGTGACATGTTACGCCTGAAATAATCGGAGTCAATTGTGCGCCAATTGCACCACCAACCATCAGCATTGAAGAATATAGCCCAGTCATCGCTGCCATTTTCGTTGGGAAACGCAATTTAATCAGCCCTGGAAAAACGGATTGAATATACGCCGCACCAACACCACAGACAAAGGCTGTAAGCAGTAATTGCGAGCCAGTCGTTACAAAAAATCGGGACATCGAGCCAATCAATAACAGAAACATCGCGATAGTTAAACCAATGCGATCACCTAAACGTTGATTCAAAGCAGGTACAATTAACGCCCCTATTCCCATTAATAACATAGGTAATAACGTTAGTAATGAAATGCCTTGGTAACTCATTCCTGTCGTTTGAATAATGTCATCAATGAGAGGCCCAGGACCTGTCATAAAAGGCCGTAGATTGATCCCGACCAATACAATTGTTAACACTAAACCGAATGAAGTAGCAGTACGCTGATTCATGAATGCTGTTGTTCCTGCCAAAAAGTATAAAGTGCAGGCTGAGACTCACTTTTTGGCTTTTGGTGAATAAATGTTAGTCCAATTTGCTGTTGTGGCTCTACTCTAAGAGATTCCGCTATTGCCTGCGTAGATAATCCAAATGGCTCAGCCTGTTCATTCGAATAGGCATAAATAATCCGTGAAATACCAGCCATTCGCATCGCGGCTAAACACATAGGGCATGGCTGACCACTGGCATACACTACACAGTCTTCTAGCCTGACTCTTCCAAGAGCTTTCCCTGCTTGACGTAAAGCCATTAGCTCAGCATGAGCAGTCGGATCACACAGCTCCAGCATTTGGTTAACTCCAGTAGCCACGACTTTACCATTACTTACTATAACTGCACCAAAGGGACGGCCACCTGTTTTGACATTCTCTTTAGCCAACGCAATAGATTGCTGTAAAAATTGCTCATCTAACATTATTTGGCTCCTGAACGCTCAAGAATTTCAATCAGATTGCGATAACCTTTCTGTTTTGCCAATATTAATGGCGAATTACCGGATGCATCAGCTAAATTGACATTCGCCCCGCCTTGAATCAATTGCGTAACAATCGTGGCATATTTTTCACTTCCATCCCCTAATATGATTGCCTCTATCAATGCTGTCCAACCTAATCGATTAACGTAGTTTACGTCTATCCCAGCATCAATCAAGGTTTGTACTGTTTGGATATGCCCACGCTCAGCCGCTGGGATCAATGCCGTTCCCCCATAACGGTTAGTACTTTTTAAATCTGCGCCATGAGCAAGAGTCATCTCTAAAATCTCTTGTAAGCCTCTCGCTCCCGCATATAAATACGGAGAATCCTGTATAGCATCACGTGCATTTACATCCGCTCCTTGATTAATGAGATATCGAGCCACTTCAATTTGATTCGCATTTGTTGCCGCCATTAGCGGTGTTCGTAAACGTAAATCACGTTGTTCTATATCAGCCCCTTGCTCAATAGCTAACGTCACCGCAGGAAGATCGCCTTTTTCAGCCAATGCAATCAATTCTGTTGAATTTGATTCTGAAAATGATTTCATATTAAATATCAATGAGATAATAATAACCACAAGCAAATGAGTTATCCATTTGGTTGTTAAAAATAGTGTTTTCATTGTTTTCTCCTCAGTTGAGTATTTAATCTACTGAAAATATATGGTATTTAAAAATTAAATATTCAAATGTCAGGTATCCATAAAATGAATACATTACTTAATTTCGTTTTACTTAAAACTTTTATTACCGTGGCAGAGACTGGCAATTTTACGATTGCTTCACAACATTTAAATTCTACTCAATCAACATTGAGCCAACAAATTCAGCGTTTAGAAGCCTTGGTAGGCCAATCGTTATTCGTGCGTGGACATCGGATATTAACCCTGACAGAAACAGGAGAAGTGCTATTCAGTTATGCAAAAAAAATATTGGCATTGAATGATATGTTTTTTATGAAAATCGCTGGTAGTGCAATTATTCAAACCTTACGGCTTGGTTTTCCAGAAGATTTAGCGTCAAGTCAAATAACACCAACATTAGCCTCTTTTATGCACCATCAACCTAATATTCGCTTAGAAGTAACTAGTGGTTTAAGTCGTCATCTACACCAGCGTTACCAAAATGGTGAGCTCGATTTGATTATTATTAAGCAACGTAAAGGCGAGTTTAAAAGTCGTTATTGTTGGCCTGAGCCACTATGTTGGCTTTCGAGTGCTGATAATCCACAACTAAATGCCAATTCGATACCTTTAATTGTTTTTCCTGAAAATGGGCTATATCGCAATGATATGTTCAGATTGCTCGATATTAAGCAGCGTGCTTGGCATATCACTTATACCTGCTCAAGCCTAGCAGGCATACAGAGCGCCATTGCGGATGGTTTAGGCATCAGCTTGTTACCTTTACGGGCCAAATTGCCACAACATCAAATTTTAACAGAACAAGATGGTTTCCCCTCGGCTAAAGACATGGAAATTGCGATGCATGTTAATGAAAGCTCTGAAGCTATTATGGTATTAGCAGAACAGCTCGCCACTAAACTAAATGAGCTTTAATAAAACGTAAGATATGACTTGAAGTATGAATGCAAAAAATCGCTCAATACATTGAAAATGTACCCGAAAAACTCGAGTACACATATAAGGGCAGGATAGAAAGAAATCAGCGTAAGTTATTTTTTATCGAAATAACCCGCTTTAATTGATGCGCCAATAAGATTGACGATAAATCGACCTGCTGTCACACCTGTTAATTGAGAGCCGATATCTTTAGACGGCGTTATTTCAACAATATCCATTCCCACCACTCTTCCTTTTTTCACTAACCCATGAATTAGGCTTCTTGCCTGAAGGTAATTAACGCCTCCTGGAGCTGGTCCATCGACACCCGGCATAATACTCGGATCAATACCGTCTGCATCAATGCTAATATAGTAGTTTGAATTATCTGGGATCCTATCTAATACCGCTTGTATACCGATTTCATGTAATTCATAAGCAGGTATAAGGTGAGCACCATAATCTTTTGCCGCTTGATAATCTTCCGGACGACCACTCCCTTGTGCTCGTAAGCCGATTTGAAAAATTTCGGCAACATGTGTCATCTCTGATGCACGCCTAATCGGGCTAGATAACCCTTTATCAACCCCATTAACATCTTGGCGCCAATCGAGATGTGCATCAATATGAACTAGCGTTATTGACCCCACTTCGTCAAACCCCTGCAGGATAGGAGTTGTAATTCCATGATCACCACCTAAAATAATTGGCAGCGCATTCTTTTTCAATAACTGTCTAACAATGGATTCTGCACGTTGGTAATGTTCGCCTAAAGGTTTAGCTAAATCAGGGATTACATCCCCACAATCAACGAAATTAATATCTTTACGTCCTTGTAATAGAGGGCCATCAATATCGAAATCATAATGATCCGGATGTCTCACAATACGATCACTAATATTTCGTAAATACTGTGGTGCTTTAGATTGATCGTTAGTAAATGCATGAGCACTATAAGCAGAACCAAAAGGCATACCTAGTATTGCTATATCAGCCTGCTCATTTGTTAAATCTGTCATTAATTTAGAATATAAAAATGCTTTGTGATTCACCAAAGGAGGTGTTGTTAAATCTTTCATATATTGGTTACCTTTTTTTCTTTATTTAATTTGCCAGTGTATTTGCTAAAAAAACGAATAAAGGAACGCCGACGATGTCAGTAAGAATCGTGCCTGCAATAGGAATAATAATGAATGCTTTGCGAGAAAATAGACCATACTTATGACATATTGCATCCATTACCACTAATCCATTTGGTGTTGCCCCAATTCCTTGCCCAACAAAGCCCGCTGACATAACGGCTGCATCATAATTTTTACCAAGTGCACGATAAAGTATGAATATTGCAATGAATATTGTGATTGTGACTTGAGCAATTAATATAATTGTCAATGGTAAAGCTAAATCATAAAGCTCCCATATTTTTAATTTCATCATTGCCATCACTAAAAACATTTCAAGTGAAATAGCCGAAACTAAACTCACAACATGATGTGGAATTTTAATAATTGGCTTTCTTTCATTTAATGAATGAAACAAAACCCCAATAAAAAGACTAAATATATGACCTGGAATAGTAAAACCAGTGTAGTTAGTTATCCATTTAGCTAAAGGCATACCAATAGCTAATATCATTAATATAATAGCACCCGTAATAATACATTGTTCCGGAGTTATTTTTTCAATATTATTATTTTTATTTTCAGGTAACATGGATAAATCCACATTATCAGTTTCTATCTTTAAATTGTTGCGTTTAATTAACCAGTTTCCAACTGGCCCACCTAATACAGAACCAGCAATTAAACCAAAGGTTGAAGCTGCTAACCCGACATTTAAAGCTTGATCGCGTCCAAGTGATTCGATCAATGGTGCTAAAGATGCCGCCATACCATGGCCGCCTTGCATCGATGCTTGCCCCGCCATCATTGCAATCAAAGGGTCTACACCTACAAGATAAGATAAGCCGATACTAACACCATTTTGAGCGAAGGCGAGTAACCAACAAATCAACATATACAATAATAGTATTTTTCCACCACTAATTAATAATTTAAAGCCTGTCATTAACCCTATAGTGACAAAAAACACATACATTGATAAGTCATACAATGTATTGTCAAAACTTAATTCAGCAATATTAAATTGATACGCTATCCACATTATAATTGAAAACATAAACCCACCAATAACTGGACTTGGTATTGAGTATTTAATAAAAAAAGGAATTTTTCTTACGGAAATATTTCCTAAAATTAATAATATAGCTCCCAATGCTGTAAACGTGACCATATCTAACTTTATCATTACCATTTCATTTGCAACCATAAAATAGAATCCTTTTGTATTTGTTATTTATATTTTTGGATTAATAATTATTACTAAAATCTTCATGGCTAAAATATATTTCATTGTGCTCTTTAAGATATAGATAAGAATTAAAAATAAAAGTGATATTTTTGATTCTGTGGTTTCATAAAACGAAACCTTTCAATTTTATTTTTTACTGAAAAATTTTATATTTTAAAATAATAATAGTAATTTTGATATTTGAGTCTAATAACAAAGTAGGATAGATTAACTTATAGTGATGAAATTCACTTTATAGGAATAAGGTATGAATAATAAAACGTTAACAGAAAAAGACCTTAAATCATTACGAATTTTTTCCTCCGTCGCTCTAGCTGGTGGATTTACACTTGCAGAAAAAAATTTAAATATGTCAAAAGCAACAATCAGTCGACATATTAGAGAAATTGAAGAAAAACTCGGTGTTCATCTTTGTGAAAGAGGCCCATCAGGTTTTAAATTAACCCCCTCCGGTATACTTGTAATTGAAAAAGCAACATCCGCGCTTAAAGCCTTAGATGCGATAAAAACTGATGTTGATGCATTACAAGGGATACTCTCGGGTACATTAGTGATCGGAGTGGTTGAACATATCTTGGCCGACCCACTTTGTCATCTATCAACGGTCTTATCTCACTTTCAAAAAGCGGCGCCCAATGTAAAACTTGAATTGCTTATATTCAACCATAATCAATTAAATAAAGCACTACGGGATCGAGCAATACAAATCGGCATTCGAGGCCAATATCATGAAAACAAAAATTTTAGATACCAATTCCTATTTATCGAAAAACATAAGCTCTATATTTCATCCGCGAATCAATATAAAGATAATAAAAATCTCACACTTGTTTATCGAAGGCATCCCTTCACCGAAAGTATTCTAGCATCTGGGCAATTTGCTAAAGGCCCTGATGCTGCTGGATTAGAGGCAGTAGCTGCATTTATTGCTTCAGGCCATTATGTTGGTATATTACCCGAAAATTACGCAGCCCATATTAATTCTCGCTATCCGCTAGAAGCGGTTCATGATACTCCCGTGTTCTCTAATCGGATTTGTGCTATTACCGATGCCAGTAAGCCATTATCGCAAAGTGAAGCACTGTTTTTAGAATTTTTATCACAAACTGAAAATAAAGAGTTACTCATGAAATAATATTCAAGCTACTATCAAAACTGAGTATATAAATATTAAAACTAAACTCAATACCATGCGTTAACTCAGTACCGATAAAACTAACGTTATTTTACACAACAAAAATCCCCCAGCCGGTTAACCCGGCTGAGGGATGTCACTTCTCGCTTACAATTGAAGCTAGGCGTGATTACAGAACGTCAACGCAGTTCAATTCTTTAAATGCTTTATCTAAACGAACAACCATTGAGTCTTGTGCTTTACGCAGCCATACACGTGGGTCATAGTATTTCTTGTTAGGGTTTTCTGGACCTTCTGGATTACCCAACTGACCTTGCAGATAAGCTTCGTTCTTTTTGTAGTAATTCAGAATACCTTCCCAGTTAGCCCACTGAGTATCAGTATCGATGTTCATTTTGATAACACCGTAACCTACTGCTTCTTTGATTTCTTCAGCGCTTGAACCAGAACCGCCATGGAAGACGAAGTCTAAGCTGTTGTGAGGCAAGTTAAATTTCTCAGAAACATAGTCCTGTGAATTACGCAGAATTTTTGGTGTTAACTGTACGTTACCTGGCTTATAAACACCGTGAACGTTACCGAAAGAAGCCGCGATAGTGAAACGCGGGCTAACTGCGCTTAGTTTCTCATAGGCGTATGCAACATCTTCTGGTTGAGTGTACAGCTCAGAGCTATCCATACCGGTATTATCAACACCGTCTTCTTCTCCGCCAGTACAACCCAGTTCAATTTCCAGCGTCATGTCGATTTTCGCCATACGCGCTAGGTATTGAGCACAGATTTCGATGTTTTCTTCTAATGTTTCTTCAGATAGATCAATCATGTGTGAAGAAAACAGTGGCTTACCGGTTTTTTCGTAGTGTTTTTCACCTGCATCTAACAGACCGTCGATCCATGGCAGTAATTTACGTGCGCAGTGGTCAGTATGTAAAATAACAGGTACACCGTAGTGCTCTGCCATTTGATGCACATGATGAGCACCCGAAATTGCACCTAAAATAGCAGCTTGCTGGCCTTCTGCTTTCAGACCTTTACCTGCGATAAAGGCTGCACCACCATTAGAGAATTGAACAATAACAGGAGCACGTACTTTAGCTGCTGTTTCCAACACAGCATTAATTGAGTCTGTACCGACACAGTTTACAGCGGGTAATGCAAAGTTATTTTCTTTGGCAACTGCGAAAACTTTCTGTACGTCATCGCCTGTGATAACACCCGGTTTAACAAAATCAAAAATTTTAGACATGTGAAAAGATCCTGTGTTAAACAGACAGCTTAGCTGTCTGTAGTTGCTGACAACGCGGGAAAAAAGCATGATTTCCCCACATTGTGTTCATGATACATTAATTACGCTTTAGCACGCTCTTCGAGCATAACAACAGCTGGCAGTTTTTTACCTTCAACAAATTCAAGGAATGCACCACCACCCGTTGAGATATATGAAATTTTATCTGCGATACCGAATAAATCGATAGCCGCTAGTGTGTCACCACCACCAGCAATAGAGAATGCGTCACTTTCGGCAATGGCATGAGCAATGATCTCAGTCCCTTTGCGGAAGTTAGGGAATTCAAATACGCCTACTGGACCATTCCAAAGAATAGTTTTCGCATTTTTCAAAATTTCAGCCAGACGTGCTGCTGATTCGTCACCCAAGTCCAGAATTTGTTCATCATCTTTGATTTCTGAGCTTGGTTTCAACGTCGCTTCTGCAGTTTCAGAAAACTCAGTTGCCACACGAACATCAGTAGGAACTGGGATATGGCAATTAGCCAGTAATTTTTTAGCTTCAGGGATCAGGTCTGCTTCATATAAAGAGCGACCGACATTGTTACCTTGAGCCGCGATAAAGGTGTTTGCAATACCACCACCAACAATCAGTTGGTCTGCGATTTTAGACAAAGAATCTAAAACAGTTAGCTTGGTTGATACTTTTGAACCACCAACAATCGCTACCATTGGACGAGCAGGATTACCTAAGGCTTTACCTAATGCTTCAAGTTCATTGCTCAGTAGTGGACCTGCACAAGCAACTGGTGAGAATTTAGCCACTCCGTGAGTTGATGCTTGAGCACGGTGAGCCGTACCAAATGCATCCATTACATAAACATCACACAATGCAGCATATTGTTTTGACAGAGTTTCATCGTCTTTTTTCTCGCCTTTGTTAAAGCGAACGTTTTCAAGAACAACTAACTCACCTTCAGCAACATCAACGCCATCTAAATAGTCTTTGACTAAACGAACAGGGAAATCAATTTTTTCTGCCAGATAGTCAACAACAGGTTGCAGTGAAAACTCTTCATTGTACTCGCCTTCAGTCGGACGACCGAGGTGAGATGTAACCATGACTTTAGCACCTTGCTTGAGAGCATTTTCAATTGTTGGTAATGAAGCACGGATACGCGCGTCAGAAGTAACTTTGCCATCTTTTACAGGAACGTTTAGGTCAGAGCGGATGAAAACACGTTTACCCGCGAGATCCAAATCGGTCATTTTAATTACAGACATGGTGAATCCTCTTGTTGATTCTCTATAAAATTTTCATTAATTGCTATACGGACATATGCTACCCAGTAGCCTGTCAGTTGTTAATTATTTGAAACCTGTTGCTGCCATTGCCAGAGTGGTATCCAGCATCCGGTTAGCAAACCCCCATTCATTATCGCACCAAACAAGGGTCTTAATTAAATGCTTGCTGCTAACTCGCGTTTGAGTTCCATCGACAATCGCACTATGCGGGTCATGATTGAAATCCATCGAGACTAACGGCAATTCTGTATAATCTACTATGCCACGAAAATGCCCATGAGCAGCAGCCTGTAAGAGCTGGTTAACCTTAGTCACGCAGACATCATTGTGAACGGTAACACTCAAATCTATTGCTGTCACATTGGTTGTCGGTACCCGCACAGATATCGCTTCAAAGTGGTCTTGAAACTTTGGAAAAATTCGCGTTATACCCGCTGCTAATTTAGTATCAACAGGAATAATAGATTGGCTTGCAGCGCGAGTTCTTCTCAGATCATGATGATAAGCATCAATAACGGGTTGATCATTCATTGAAGCATGAATGGTGGTTACAGTGCCTGACTCAATACCAAAAGCGTCATCCAGCAATTTAATAATAGGAATAATACAGTTTGTAGTACAGGATGCATTCGAAACAATTTTGTCTTCGATTGTCAGACTATCATGATTAACGCCATAGACAACTGTCGCATCAAGATCATCCGTGCCGGGGTGGGAAAATAGCACTTTTTTTGCACCTGCTTCTAGATGGGCTACGCCATCCTCGCGGGAACCATATACCCCACTGCAATCAAGCACAACATCAATCCCAAGCTCTTTCCAAGGTAATGCACTAATTTCAGATTGATGAAAGAGACGAATATTATCATCACCGACCTGCAAAAGTGAGCCATTAAGACGAACATCCCAAGCAAAGCGCCCGTGACTAGAGTCATATTTGAGTAAATGCGCAATTCCTTCAGGAGCAGCGAGTTCATTAATAGCAACGACAACAATTTCTGCGCGTCGCCCTGACTCATATAGAGCCCTTAGCACACTCCGTCCGATCCGGCCAAAGCCGTTTATCGCCACTTTGATTGGCATCCTACACCTTGAATTTTAACAAAATCACACGGCTGATAAGGATAACTGACTCACACAAACTCTACTGCTCATTTTAGCTGTCAAACATCAAAAGTGTGCTTCACTCGACATTTTTAAAATATTTAACGCTATTTGCAATAAAGACTGAAACGGTTCAGCTATTTGGAATTAGATTAAGGGATATAACCTTAGAACGCAATAGTAAAAGCCAATCAAATGAACAAAACAACAACGCCTCTGCATCAGAATTGATACAGAGGCGTATTTTATAGCTTTTGGCGGCCTATTATGCTCGTTATACTTCAAGATGCGAGGCTGCTGGCTTGTTATATGTAACCCAAATTAAATAGCTTATCTATGTAATCAGGTTTCTTCATCAAAATGCTGTCAACATGCAACTCAAATTATGTTGAGTAAAAAACCGTCTACGCAACTATTTCAACAGTGATTTTGCTGCTTCAACTGCGCTTTCAACTGTAATACCGAATTCTTTGTACAGCTCTTCAGCTGGTGCAGATTCACCAAATGAATGCATGCCAATGATAGCACCATTTAGGCCGGTATATTTGAACCAGTAGTCAGCAATACCCGCTTCAATTGCAACACGTTTGGTCACGCTTGAAGGTAGTACTGCTTCTCGGTATGCCGCATCTTGCTTATCGAAGACTTCCGTTGAAGGCATTGAAACAACGCGCGCTTTACGACCTTCGGCAGTCAATTGATCTGCCGCTTTCACCGCTAACTCAACTTCTGAACCAGTAGCAATAAAGATAAGCTCTGGCTGACCTTCACAGTCTTTCAGAATATAAGCACCTTTTTCGATTTCAGCTAATTGCTCAGCAGTACGTGCTTGCTGTTCCAGATTTTGGCGAGAGAAAATCAGCGCGCTTGGACCATCTTTACGCTCAATAGCATATTTCCATGCAACCGCAGATTCAACTTGGTCACAAGGACGCCAAGTATTCATATTTGGTGTTACACGGAGGCTTGCCAACTGCTCAACAGGTTGGTGAGTTGGGCCATCTTCACCCAGACCGATAGAATCATGGGTATAAACAAAGATACTGCGAATTTTCATCAATGCTGCCATACGCACCGCATTACGTGCATATTCAACAAACATTAAGAAAGTTGCGCCGTAAGGCACGAAACCGCCGTGTAGCGCGATACCGTTCATGATGGCAGACATACCGAATTCACGTACACCATAATGGATGTAGTTACCAGCTTGGTCTTCATTCAATGGCTTAGAACCTGACCACATAGTCAGGTTACTTGGGGCCAAGTCAGCAGAACCGCCTAAGAATTCTGGTAATACTTTACCAAATGCTTCTAAAGCATTTTGTGAAGCTTTACGGCTAGCGATGTTGGCAGGATTTGCTTGTAAATGCTCAACAAATTTTTTCGCTTCAGCATCAAAGTTTGCTGGTAATTCACCCGCCATGCGACGTGTAAATTCCTTAGCTAATTCAGGGAACTCTTTTGCATAAGCTGCAAATGTTTCATTCCAAGCACTTTGTTTTTCTTTACCTGAATCGCGGGCATCCCATGCTTGATAAATATCTTGTGGGATTTCAAATGGACCATACTGCCAACCTAGAGCTTCACGTGTTGCAGCAATTTCTGCATCACCTAATGGAGAGCCGTGAGCTGATTCAGTACCTGCCTTATGTGGCGCACCAAAACCGATAACCGTTTTGCAGATAATCAGGGTTGGTTTGTCAGTTTCGTGATGTGCTTCTTTAACAGCGGCACGAATTTGATCAGCATCATGACCGTCGATATCACGGATAACATTCCAGCCGTATGCTTCAAAGCGTGCTGCTGTATCGTCTGTAAACCAGCCTTCAACATGACCATCGATAGAAATACCATTGTCATCGTAAAACGCAACCAGTTTGTTTAGTTTGAGTGTGCCCGCTAAAGAACATACTTCGTGAGAAATACCTTCCATCATACAACCATCACCCATGAATACATAGGTATGGTGGTCAACGATATCATGACCAGGACGGTTGAATTGAGCCGCTAATGTACGTTCTGCGATAGCAAAACCGACGCCATTTGCAATACCTTGTCCTAATGGACCTGTTGTCGTTTCAACACCTGGAGTATAGCCATATTCTGGGTGGCCCGGTGTTTTCGAATGAAGTTGACGGAAGTTTTTTAAATCTTCGATAGACAAGTCATAACCTGTCAAATGCAGCAAGCTATAAATCAACATTGACCCATGACCATTTGACAGTACAAAACGGTCACGGTTAGCCCAGTGTGGATCTGCTGGGTTATGATTCATATAGTCACGCCATAGAACTTCAGCAATATCTGCCATGCCCATAGGCGCGCCAGGGTGCCCCGATTTTGCTTTTTGAACCGCATCCATACTTAGAAAGCGGATAGCATTAGCAAGGGTTTTACGAGTCGTCATTAGTATACTCCAGGTCGGATAAAAACGTACTTAAACCAATTTTCATAAAGTAGTACGGAATTGTTGTCATTTTCATAATCAATGTATGAAACTAACGCAATTTCGTCCATACAGCAATGATTCGCCACCGTTGTGACAAATAATCGTCAATAAATTAAGCCATCGTAGAGCTGAATCCTTTCTATTGCGCAAAATATAGCTTAAAGATAATTTTTTTGCGCAATTCATTGCCCTTATTAAACCTGAGTTTACCATCAGGGATCAAGGTGATTTATGTCGCTAACGCATTTAGGGATAACAATAGTGATTATGCGCAAATTTTACTATGAAAAATTAGCAATAGATAATATAGGTTAAAAGTTGGAACAAACAAGCAAAGTAGTATTAACTTAATGAATCAGCGATACACTAAACCATGATGCCATTAACAATAAAACGATAACAATTTAGAGGTTTCATTGTGATATTCGAAATTTTTAGGAACATCCTGCATTACGGATTTCATTTTTTAGTTCCCATCTTGTTCGGCTACCTATTTTGGCGAAAAAATTGGCAATTAGCAGCATTATTAATGATCGCAACGATGGCGATCGATTTAGATCACTTGCTAGCAGATCCCATTTTTGATCCTGAACGCTGTGGTATTGGCTTTCACCCACTGCATAGCATTTGGGCTGCTGTTGCCTATGTTATCCTATTCCTAATGCCATCATGGAAACTTAAAGCTATCGCTGTCGGCTGCTTATTTCACCTATTTACAGATTCTGTGGATTGTTACATGGGAAGTCTAAAACGCGATTACTTTCATTCAACTTATTCAGATTTAAATCATGGGTTTGGGACAAACAAATTTAAAATAAGCTCTGATAAATAAAATGAGTTGAATTATATGTACGGAGGATAGATAACATTTTGATTGCGAGAGTTGAATTCAGCGCTTGCTTAGCAGCACAAGCTATACGATTCGAAGTATAATTGTCATACGGATAAAACAAAAACGCCATGCTAATAAATAGCATGGCGTTATAATGTGGCGGAACGGACGGGACTCGAACCCGCGACCCCCTGCGTGACAGGCAGGTATTCTAACCAACTGAACTACCGCTCCGTGCATTCCCTTTGGGAACGGGATGCATATTACGAACAGTTCCAGAGACAGTCAATACTTTTTCTTGAAAAATCGCGCAGTTGAGCAGTTTTTAGCCTTAACGTCCTATATAAACTAATGTATGACTTCTTTTTCATCTGGTGATTGACGCCAAAGGCATAGATTACCACTCTTTTTGTCGATAATATCCAACCGTATTTCATGTTCAGCAAGTTCTTCGTCGGTTGCATAAATAACTTTAAGACCGCTGGTCGGCCGCTCTATACGCTGCACCTGTTCCACATAGTTTTCGTTAGAAGAATCGGTATCCATAGAAAACGCTAGCGATGTTTGTCCACCAGTCATTGCCAGATACACATCAGAGAGTATCTCAGCATCCAATAATGCACCGTGAAGCGTTCGCTTAGTATTATCAATCAAATAACGATCGCATAAAGCATCCAAATTATTTCGTTTGCCCGGAAAAATCTGTCGAGCCATCACCAAGCTATCCGTTATCTGACAAAAATCAGCGGTAGGTGGTATGCCTTTATTTAACTTACGAAATTCATGATCCATAAAACCAATATCAAACGGCGCATTATGGATAATTAATTCTGCACCACGAATAAATTCAATAAATTCATCCGCGATCTCAGCAAATACAGGCTTATCCTGCAAAAACTCATCACTAATACCGTGAATTTCAAACGCTTCAGGATCAACTAAACGATCAGGCTTAATATATACATGAAAATTTCGGCCAGTAAGCCTGCGGTTGATTACCTCAACGGCACCAATTTCGATAATGTTATGGCCTTCATAATGAATACCCAGCTTGTTCATACCTGTGGTTTCAGTATCGAGGACAATTTGTCTTGTTATCGCTGTGCTCATAATGGACTTTTGTGTCAAACTAGAGATTGATGAATAAGATAGAGTTTAACAGAAATGACAAAGCAAGTAGAAATTTTCACTGACGGTTCCTGTTTGGGCAACCCTGGCCCTGGTGGTTACGGCGCTCTTCTTCGTTACCAACAGCATGAAAAAACACTCAGTGAAGGTTTTTTTATGACGACCAACAATCGCATGGAGCTGCTTGCTGCTATTGTTGCGCTCGAGTCCTTAAAACGCCCATGTGACATTATCTTAACAACAGATAGCCAATATGTTCGCCAAGGCATCACACAGTGGATCCATAATTGGAAACGTCGACAATGGCGTAAAGCGGATAAATCCCCTGTCGTAAATGTTGACCTATGGAAACGCCTAGATGAAGCTATCGCACGCCATACTGTTGATTGGCGCTGGGTAAAGGGACACGCTGGGCATCCTGAAAATGAGAAATGTGATCAATTAGCACGACAAGCCGCTGAATCACCAACACAAGAGGACACTGGCTATCAACCGGCTCAAGATTAAATTTTAGTACTACTATTAGGGGTTTTTTGAACGATCACTCATGCGCTTTGTAGCCCCTAATGCCGTGCTTATTTTCATTTTTTGCTGTTTAAATTTGAGTGACATCGGCGTCAATGGAGAAGTTCGTTTTCTTGCCACAATAATATTTAACGCCCCGATACCAGCAATACATTGATTAAGACGATTTTCTGGGCCAAACCACGGAAATGCTTGGCAATTACGCTGAAAAAGTACTTCATAATTAAGCAGGCTTAACCAATCCGAAATTCTTATTGTAGGAAATAAACGACTACAATAAGGCTGCTGTTTTCTAATTACCGGTACCATTTTACCCATACCCAGTAAGCTAAATGGATTAAAACCAGAAATAATCAACCAACCATCATCCATCAAGACCCGATCAACTTCACGTAAAACCCAATGAGGATCGTGATTATATGCCAGCATATGAGACATTAGGCAAGCATCTAGCGATTTGTTCGCAAAAGGAAGTGCTAGTGGTTCTGCAATCACATGAAAACGAGGATCATCATTCCCTGCGCTAAACTGATGAGATATCATGCACTCGTCAGTATCGATTTCAGTACTCAGATGACCGAGTTTTAGTAGGTGAAAGCCAAACATCTTTGGCCACCAAGGGCGAAGATGATATTGCAATGCTTGTCGGTATTGCTCCCCAGAAGGTATATCAGACCAACTGACCGGCATCTGGAATTGTTTTTCAATACGCGCTGGCTTCATCAAATTCCCCTTAATAAAAAGTGTAGAGGTCACTATGGTGTTAATACAAATCCCCGCTTTAAACGATAACTACATTTGGATTCTGTCTGATGACCATCAGCAGTGTATCATTGTTGACCCCTCAGAGTCAGAACCTGTCCTCGAAATATTGGTACAGAAAAAGCTCAATCCTGCTGCTATCTTATTGACCCATCATCATGATGACCATACTGGGGGTGTAAAAGGCATTCTGAAAGAATTTAACCATTTAACCGTATTTGGACCTCAGGAAACTCAAGTAAAAGGTGCGACTGACTTGGTCAGTGATGGAGATAGCATCAAAATAGGTGATTTTAATTTCAAAGTCTTTGCACTCCCGGGTCATACCCTCGGCCATATTGGTTTTTATCAACCGCCATATCTATTTTGTGGTGATACACTGTTCTCAGCTGGTTGTGGGAGAATATTTGAAGGTACACCTGAGCAGATGTATCAATCTCTTCAAAACATAGCCGCACTCCCTGATGACACTTTAATTTGTTGCGCTCACGAATATACACAGTCTAATCTGAAATTCGCTCATCATATTTGGCCCGAAAATAGTCAAATTAACCGATATCAAGAAGAAGTCGCTGTCAAACGCAGTAAAAATGAACCTACAGTACCGACAACACTTAAAATAGAGCGAAAAATCAACCTTTTTTTACAATGCAATAACGCTGAACTGCAAAAAAAATTAAATATAAACCAACCTAATCCATCACTTAGAGCTGTATTTACTGTTTTACGTCAATTAAAAGACCAATATTGACGTTTAATTATTGTCTTCTTTGTGCTGGATAAGTATTATTGTTTGACTTTTATACATGACAATAAAGAACAAAAGCACAATGAAGACAATAGCGACTATTATCGCCATTGTTCTGCTGGCCGGATGCCAAGCTTCCCCACACAAAACCAAGCAGAACAGGTCTTCAGCAAACCACACTATAGAAACCATTGCTCCACATAATCAGGCAGCAAGTAGACAAATCTCTAAGGCCGATAATGACCTTTGGGGTTATATCAGTGATGAGCTGAAGATGGAAATACCTGATAATGCGATCATCAGGGAACAGGTAAGCAATTATTATTCAAAGCAAAGTTTTCTCTATGATGTCACATTAAGGGCTGAACCTTATATGTACTGGATCGTAGAAGAAATAGATAATCGCAACTTACCGATGGAAATGGCTTTAATTCCCATTATAGAAAGCTCATTCAATCCAAAAGCAACCTCACCAGCACAAGCCGCGGGTTTATGGCAAATTGTTCCTATTACTGCACGCTCTTATGGCTTAAAGCAAGACCAATGGGTTGACGAACGCCGTAATTTGGTCACATCGACTATGGCTGCTTTTGATTTGCTTGAAAACTTAAATATTATGTTTGGCCATGATTGGGAACTTACACTTGCCGCCTATAACTGTGGTGAAGGTTGCGTATTAAATGCAATCAAAAAGAATGAAGCTGCGGGTTTACCAACCGATTTCTGGTCGTTATCATTACCAAAAGAAACCAAACAATATGTTCCTAAAATATTAGCGCTCAGCCAGATACTGAGAGCACCTGAAAAATATCAAGTTAAACTACCTCATAGCAATAAAAATCGCGCACTCACTCAAGTTGATGTCGGACAACAAATCACATTAACTCAAGCTGCGGAGCTAACGGGTATTTCAGAGGAATCCCTAAAGACATATAACTCTGGTTATAAGCGCGGTGTAACATCACCAAATGGCCCTCATTATATTATGTTGCCAGCATCAAAAGCAGAGCAACTAAAATTATCTCTCTCTGATCAAGCTATTTTAGATAATATTCGTGTAGCTGTAGTTCAAAATCAACTTAATAGACCAATACAACAAGGCAGTAACTTTAATTATAAAGTTCGTAAAGGCGAGTCTGTTGCCAGTATTGCAAAAAAGTTCAATACAACCAGCAAGAGTATAAAACAGCTTAATGGAATGAAGACCGCAAATATTCGTCCGGGACAAACCCTTAAAATAAAAGATGCTGCATCAACCAAAGATGGCCGTAAATCCAAAATTTATCAAGTGAAGAAAGGTGACTCTTACTATAGCATCGCGAAAAGGCATGGAATCAAGCTCAATGATTTAATGAGTTGGAATTCAGGTGTTAAAATGGCTGATCTAAAGCCTGGAGTTACATTGAATATTTACTAATAAAATACAAATTGTTATATACCTACCGTTTAATCGGTAGGTACTACAATCTTTAGTATCTAAAAATTAATTATATTTATCAATATTGGTATCATATTTGATTATAGTGAATACCTTTACAATATTGTTAAAAATTCCTCTTTAGATTATTTTATTTTTCGTAGTTTACGTTAAAATTACCATTATTTTTTGTAAAAAAATGAAAAGTACCACTTGCTCGATATAAAACTTTCTAAAAATAGTATTTAATCAATATAAATAGCACTATAAATCCCTTTATTCACATTGATTTTGAAAAAAACACTGCTCAGGTGGTGACTTATACAATAAAAGTGCTATATTATTAGCACAGCGAAAACAGTTAGCGCCTCTAACCCGTATTTGAATATTATAATTATTGATAACCTTAAAAGCTGTATCTATTTAAACTATACCTATATTATGTAAAATATTGATTAATCAAAATTTTATGTTAACTAAGGTATCTTATTTAGTTAGCATTAGATTATTTTATATAGAAATGTACATAGCGAAGGTTAGTCTCGCCTGCGGAGGTGATTATGGATGAATATTCACCCAAGAATTATGATATATCCGAGTTAAAATACTTGTGTAACAGTCTGAATCGAGAAGCAATTTCAAGTTTACAGAAAACTAATACACATTGGGTAAATGATCTAAGTTCCCCACAAAGTGCTAGACTTAATGAACTTATTGAGCATATTACAGCCTTCGTATGGCAATATAAGATTAAATATCCAAAAGAAAATCTCGTTATATCATTAGTTGAAGAGTATCTTGATGAAACTTATGATTTATTCGGTAGTCCTGTAATAACTCTAAGTGAAATTATTGATTGGCAAGGTATGAATCAAAACCTTGTCGCTGTCCTTGATGACGATTTAAAGTGCCCAACCAGTAAGACATAAAGATATTATTCACCATTAAATAAACTATAACACCGCATGTTATAAAGTTTTTTAGCTATCAATAAATAAAAGAAAGAAAGGGTATTATGACCAAAACTGATTATCTGATGCGTTTAAGAAAATGCACAACTATTGATACACTTGAGCGTGTAATTGAGAAAAATAAATATGAACTTTCAGAGGACGAGTTGGAGTTATTTTACTCGGCTGCAGACCATCGTCTTGCAGAACTAACTATGAATAAACTCTATGACAAAATTCCAGCGTCAGTTTGGAAGTTTGTTAGATAACTACTTATTAATATGCATAAACAATAACTGGTTATGGCCGATAGTTCACTTTATCGGCTCAATATATATTTTATTTATAACTTGCTATCGTAAATAACCCTGCCGACACACTCATCCTTCGTGTATTTATCTCCCTGAAAATTATCTTTTTCTATATTAATTTTAATATTTAAACAAAACGTGTCACTGCAATAAGAATACGTTAAAAATACACTCCATCATTTTATTGAGCTTAATTGTTTTACAACTGAAGATATTTTTTAATAATATTCATAAATGAATTTAGGAATAGTAAGGAAGGAAATAAGATTTGAATTGGGTGGGAGCTCTACCAGCGACATCCCGGCACACACATCCCCTGCCATGGCTGCTTCCTTCCGGACCTGACCAAGTTAACAAGTTAGCATTGCGGGAGAACCAATAGAGCCCCCATTGATTGCTTCCTAAAAAGCACCTGCATTATGCTTGATGAAATCTGAAATAGCAAGAAAACCGCCTCTAAGTGCTGTTTTATTACACAAAACCCTTTGTTTATTTTTAATCTAATGATTATCAATTAATGTACAGGCACAAGCATTAATTCAATATCTTTAGTTATGCCATTATTAACCACTTCATTATTTTTATCTGTTATAAACCATATTTCGCCCTCGACAGAAATGGTTGCACTGACAGTAAGATAAGCATTTGGAGGAACTTCGTCCTTCTGATAACTCAATTCAAATGGGAAAGGTGATTGCTTCCCTTGAGTATCATAATATTTTTGCGACAAAATTAAGGCAGGTAAGCCTATTATCGATGTATCTGTCAGCGTCACTGTAATCACCGCATTATCAGGTAGGGCAATACGTTGTAAAATAACAATTTTTCCGTTAATCATGTTAGTTTCTAAACTTTGCTTTACTGCATGATTGGAACTGCCAAGTTTGGTTTCTTTTTCTTTATTGCCTTCACAGCCCGCTAAAAGAGCCAGAAAAAAAAATTTAATAATATACTGGTGTAATTTCATGATAAATACCTAAAAAACAATTTGTTATCAAAAGTTCAATTTATTTTAATAATATAAATTTTATTGAAGATGCTTAAGTTATAGCTAAAAAGGCTCATCAATAAAATTATATTTCCAAATGTAACAGAGCATATCAATTTTGCACTTAAAGCAAAAACTGTCTACCTATTTTTGTGTATTAGTGGGAAAATACTCTAATCTGATATTTATTAATTAATAATCAAGGTTGTTGCTATGAGCCCAGAACTGCAAAACTTAATCAGCCTTTTAGAGCTGGAAAAAATCGAGGAAGGTATCTTCAGAGGTCAAAGTGAAGATCTTGGTTTGCCACAAGTTTTTGGTGGGCAAGTTGTTGGGCAAGCAATGTATGCAGCAGAGCAAACGATCACTGAAGACAGAGTAATCAACTCATTTCATAGCTACTTCTTACGTCCAGGTGATAGCCAACGTCCTATTGTTTACGATGTTGAAATATTGCGTGACGGTGGTAGTTTCAGTACTCGCCGCATCAGTGCTATTCAACATGGTAAACCTATCTTTTTTATGACAGCGTCTTTTCAATCTCAAGAAGATGGTTTTAATCACCAAAATATCATGCCTGAAGTTCCTTTACCTGAAACCTTAATTTCACAAGATGAAATTATTCAACGTCTAGCGGACAAGTTACCTGAGTCTGTAAAAAAATACGCTTTGCGTCCGAATCCTTTTGAATTTCGTCCAGTTCAGTTTTATAGCCCATTTGATAGCCCTTCTCAGGAGCCTTTTCGTTATATTTGGTTTAAAGCAAAAGGGCAATTACCTAATATTCCATCGCTACATAATTATTTATTAGGCTATGCCTCAGACTATAATTTTCTCCCTGCAACATTACAGCCACACGGTCGTGGTTTTATGGAAAGAGATTTACAAGTTGCAACCATCGACCACTCAATGTGGTATCACCGACCGTTCAAAATTGATGAATGGTTGCTATATGCAATTGAAAGTCCTTCCGCTTCCGGAGGCCGTGGTTTTGTTAAAGGTCAGGTTTATAATAAACAAGGGCTTTTAGTTGCAACTGCGGTTCAAGAAGGTGTAATCCGTAAAAGAAAGCCGCGTTAAACGTTACCTTAAGTAAGCACTTACAAGCTATGTAGTAATTAAGTTAATATCCAATAAGCATAATGGCAGCATATATATTGCTGCCATTATCGTAAATTATATTGTATGTTAGCACTCACTTACATTTGGTTAGTTATAAGCACTTTCACCGTGATAGGTAATGTCGAGACCCTCTCTTTCCTGTTCAATATTGACACGTAATCCCGTTGTTTTATCTGCAATAACGAAAGCAAGGTAAGCAACAACAGCGGTCCATACGACACATATCAGTACACTAAATGCCTGAATTCCAACTTGCTTAATCATTGTTACGCCCTCAGCGTAACCCATACCGCCTAAAGTAGCTGATGTAAATACGCCAGTAAGCAAGCAGCCAACTACCCCACAAACACCGTGTACGCCAAATACATCGCAAACATCATCAACTTTCAACCAACGCTTAAGAATCACAACACCCCACAAGCCAGCAATACCAGACAACAAACCAATTATTAATGCACCGCCGACACCAACAGTCCCTGCCGCTGGTGTAACACCGACTAACCCAGCTAAACAACCAGAACATGCACCTAATAGTGAAGGTTTATCCCTAAATATCCACTCACCTATTGTCCATGATAAAATTGCGCCAGATGCAGCAATTACAGTATTAATGAATGCTAATGCTGCAACCGAATCTGCGCTTCCTGCTGACCCAGCATTAAAACCAAACCAACCAATAAAAAGTATTGCAGTTCCCATAAACACCATTGGTAGGTTATGCGGTTTAATTGCTTCTTTACCTAAACCAGTGCGCTTACCAAGTAAGTGAGCACCAACTAGACCCGCAACAGCAGCATTAATATGAACAACAGTTCCACCCGCAAAATCTAGTGCGCCATCCTGTGCAAGTAATCCACCACCCCAGACCATATGCGCCATTGGCAAATAAGCAAATGTTGTCCAAATAAAAGTAAATATAAGTATGGCTGAAAATTTGATTCTTTCACCTAGCGCACCCACAACGAGTGCAACTGTCAAACATGCAAAAGCACCTTGGAATGCAACATGTACGAATTGTGGAATTGTTGCTGATAAACTTTCAATACTGATCCCTTTGAGCATAAACTGCTCAAAGCCACCGAGGAAATCATTCCCTTCACTAAAAGCAAAACTATAACCATAAACCACCCAAATCACAGAAACGAGTGCTAAAATAACCATAGTTTGAGCCATCAATGACAGTACGTTTTTGCTTCTGAGTAAGCCTCCATAAAATAAGGCAATACCAGGAACAATCATAAATAAAACCAACGCAGTACAAATCATCATAAACGCATTATCAGCTTTATCTAAAGTCGTATCCGCTGCAAATACACTGACAGGAAAACTCACCATAATTAGCAAATACAAACACTGAAACAGTTTACTCATCGCCGTTCTCCTATAGTGCTTCATCTTGCTTTTCACCAGTACGAATACGTATGGCCTGTTCAAGTTCTAATACAAATATCTTTCCATCTCCAACTTGACCTGTATTAGCTGCTTTTTCTATTGATTCGATAACTTGATCAGCAAATTCATCTGAAACGGCAATTTCCATACGAACTTTTGGTAAGAAATCGACGGTGTATTCTGCACCTCGATATAATTCGGAATGGCCTTTTTGACGTCCAAAACCGCGAACCTCAGTAATTGTCAGACCTTGTATTCCTATATCTGAAAGTGCCTCCCTTACTTCATTCAGCTTAAAAGGCTTAATGATCGCGATGATATATTTCATTTCCCCTCCGGTTAATATAATTCCCTGTCTATCTAGTTAACTACGCGCTATAGCAACGCTGAAGGCTGCAAGAAGATTAAAAGCAAGTAGCGTGCCAAAAAATAATAAAACAGTAAAAATAATTAATTAATCTTGTAATTCAAATAGTAATAGAAAAATAAAAGGCCACTCAACTGAGTGGCCTTTTTCGAATGCATTACAAATGTGCAACAATAATTAGATTAAAATTGATTCAAGCTCTGTGTCATCATGTGAATTTAATGACTCTCCAACTTGCTGTAGCTGGTACATTTGGAAATACCGCCCTTTTTGTTGTAGTAATTGTGCATGATTTCCCTTCTCAACAATTGCACCACGATGGAGCACAACAACTTGGTCTGCATCAACTATCGTGGATAATCTATGAGCAATAACTACTAGGGTTGTCGTTTGTCGAATAATGCGCAGAGCTTTTTGAATTGCTTGTTCTGTTCCTGAGTCGATATTCGCCGTTGCTTCATCAAGAATTAAAATTTTTGGTGTTACAACTAATACACGAGCTATCGCTAATAGCTGCCTTTGCCCGACAGAGAGCGTGTTCCCTTGTTCACCTAAGTGTGTGTCAAGCCCGTCCGGCAATAAGCGTACATGCTCAGCTAGCTGTACTGTTTCCAGCATTTGCCAAACTTTTTCTTGTGTCACATCTCGACCTAATGCGACATTATCGAAAAATGAGGCCGCTAGCACGACAGGATCCTGTTGCACCATTGCGATGCCATTACGTAAAACTTGGTGCGAAAGTGAGTGCAAAGATCGGCCATCAAGTAAAATCTCACCTTGCTGCCAAGGGTAATAACCCATAATCAGGTTTGCTATAGTACTTTTACCGCTACCGGTATGCCCTACCAATGCAATAAAACTATGCTCAGGAACATGAAGATTGATATTATTAAGTACATTTTTATTTTCACGATAGGCAAATGATAAATTCTGAATATCGATAGCTCCGCCTTGTAATGGCTGTATGTTCTCACCATAACCTTGCTTTGGACTATCCATTAATTCAAATACTCGCTCTCCTGATACTACAGCTTGCTGCAACATAGATTGTTGAGAAGTCAGCTCAATCAATGGTTCGTTTAAACGTCCTAAATAGTTGATAAATGCATATAAAACACCAACACCAATGGTTGCTGTTCCATCTAATCCGAACAGCAGTAATAAGCCACAAAGAACCAAGGCAGAAATCAAACTTAGCAAAGGGCGAAGCAATAATCCATCAAGTTTCAATGCCTTCATCCGAGCATGGTAATGTTCTTGGCTAGCTTCGAATATTTTCTCACCAAATCGAGCTTGTTGACGAAACTGTTGAATAACTGTCATTCCATTAATAATCTCATTAAAGCCATTATTAATGTCAGCAAGATAAGAGCGGACACTACGTACGATTGGTGTGCTCAAGCGCTGATAGATCACCATAATAACCATAACAACAGGGAATATCATAATAGCAACTAAAGCCATACGCCACTCAAGAATAAACATAGCGATGAGCATGGTACAAATAAGTGCTAAGCTACGAAATACCGTCGGCACAACCATAACAAAGAGATCTTTGATCACTTCAGTGTCATTCGTAACTCGGGATATAATTTGCCCTACAGGTTGTTTATCAAACGCACTCAACGGCTGTCTCAATGCTGCGTTCATCACCTCAGTACGTAACGATTGCACTACGCCAACTGCTGCTTTATTGAATAATATTCTTTGATAATAGTGTAAAAGTGCAGCAATGACTTGTAGTAATACAAAGCCAATCACCATATACAATGCTAGTGGCATGATGACCTGCTTCTTAGCAACCATATTATCGATAAAATAGCTTATGAGTAATGGCCCGCTTACCTCAGCAATTGCAGCAACCCATAGCATCACGACTCCGATTGACATGGTGCCACGATGAGCTTTGCCATAAACCAGTAAGCGTTTTAAAGCTGGCCATAGTGATTTTTTCTGACTCATAAATCACCATCCAAAGCCGCTTCGATTTGTTGGTAATGATACATATCTTTATACCAACCCGGCTGGGCTATTAAAGTAGTGTGAATTCCCTCTGCAATTATGCCTCCTTGTGATAGTACTAGAATATTATCGGACTCTACTAAGGCAGATAAACGATGCGCACTAATGATGAGCGTTTTACCTTGTCGCCAGCGGTTTAAATTTTGCAAAATAGTGAATTCAGTCTGACCATCAACCGCAGATAGGGAATCATCTAAAATCAAAATTTCTGCATTTTGTAAAATAGCCCGTGCAATAGAGATCCTCTGCTTCTGACCACCAGAGAGCATTACGCCACGTTCACCAACCTGTGTTTGGTATCCTTCAGGTAATCTTAAGATATCTTCATGTACACAAGCGATACGTGCAGCATCTTCAATTTGTTCCATCGTTGCCTGCGGATGACCTAATCCAATATTAACAGCAATGGTATCTGAGAATAAAAAAGGTGATTGATTAACTATCGCTAAACGACTTCGCCATTCATCAAGTCGAAAATCAGGTAATCGTTTATTTTGATAGCTAATACCCCCTTCGGTAACATCAAATTGGCGTTGAAGCAAAGCAATCAATGTTGATTTTCCTGCTCCCGTTGACCCACAGATCCCCAAAAATTGCCCCGGTTTGAGGTTGAATTGAATATTATGAAGAGCAATACGTTCTGTTTCTGGGTAGCCAAACGATTTTATGTCTACATTTAACGCTCCGCTTTCTGCTTGAAGTGATTCACTTCCATCTTCAATAACTAAAGGTTCATCAAGCAAAGCTCGAATACGACTATAAGCTGCACTACCGCGCTCAACAATATTAAACATCCATGCCAGTGCTAGCATTGGCCAGATCATTAAACCTAAATACATAATAAAACTTGTTAGCTCACCTAGAGTTAGTGTGCCTTGTAGCACCATCCAACTTCCGCCAGCGACAGCAAGGAGGTTAGCCATACCTACGGCAATAAAAATTGTAGGGTCAAAACGTGCATCAACTTTAGCGACGTGCATATTACGATGCCCTGCTTCGGTTGCAACTTGTTCGAATTGATTAGATTGATGCTCTTCAAGACCAAACGCTTTAATCATACGAATACTTGTTAAGCTTTCTTGTGCTTGATTATTCAGAGATGAAAATGCACCTTGAGCGTACTTAAAACGATGGTGAAGTTGGTCACCATAGCGCTTGATCACAAGAGCCATTATGGGCATAGGTATCAATGCCAATAGTGTTAATTGCCAACTAATATCAACGCTCATCATAATAAGGACTGCACAACCCATCACAAGCGAATCAATAAACGTGAGTACCCCTTCACCTGCTGCAAAAACAACACGATCAACATCATTAGTCGTACGGGCAATCAGATCACCAGTTCTGTATTTCAAGTAAAAAGATTGATTCTGTAGACTTAATTGTCGATAGACTTTTTGACGTAGCTGTACTGCTAATTTATAGGAAGCACCAAATAACCAAATTCGCCAAACATAGCGTAGCCCATACACAAGAACTGCAATCAATAGCATCACTGCTGCATAGAAAACCAATTCGCTCGTAGCCATAGTTTTATTGCTAATACCATCGACAATAATCCCCACAAGTCGTGGCGGAATAAGCTGTAAAATAGCGATGATAATTAAAAAGCAAACAGCGCCAGCATAGCGTCGCCATTCACTAATAAAATACCAGAGTAGTTGTGAAAATAATCGCACTTAGTTATTGCCTTGAATGAGGTTTGATTCATTGCTGTTATTTGGCATTTATATTGATGCAAAATGACAGATAAATTCTAGGAGCTGTTGACCTTTTTTGCTTATTTTTATTGCATACATCGATTGAAGTAATAGTAATGCTATCATACCGTGCATTTAGGGTGATTGAAAAATCACCAAAAATCCAAGTAACAAATAAAAAGCGCCCTTAAAGTTCGATTAAAAGCGATTTTTCGCTGTGTTGAGCAGATCTTACCTACTTCTTGACAACAAAATACTCGTCTTTATCAAAAAGTTCTTAATTCGTACAAAATTTGGCCTTCAAAGATCAATAGCGCTAATAGCTAGATCACTAATCGGGGATTGGCAGCACGGTGGTATATTTGATTTTTTCCATTGCAAAACTAGACGTTACATCAATTAGCCCATGAACGCCATTAACTAATTTTTTATAGAAAAAGTCATAGGACTTCATATCACTGACTTCAACTTGCATTAGATAATCATACTCGCCTGCCATGCGGTAGAACATTAATACTTCGGGTAATTGGCTGACAAATGACACAAATTGCTCATACCATTCGCTATTATGATGCTGTGTTTTGATCATCACAATCACCGTAAGGCCTAAACCTAGTTTTTCGCCGTCAAGCAAAGTAACACGACCACGAATATAACCATCATCCTCTAAACGTTTCAGCCTTTTCCAGCAAGGTGTAGAGGTTAAATTGACTGATTCCGCTAGTGAATTCAAAGATAGACTGCTGTCATTTTGCAATAAGCGTAGTAATTTTTTATCTATCTTGTCTAGCATATTCACTCTCTTTTATATGTTTACAATAAAATATCACCGATCGCATTATACATAGAATTATTTTATCCCAATTGACTTACTACAGCATAAATAGTTTATCAATTAATGATAATAAGTAAAATTAACTCTGTTCATCCTAATCTAGCATCGTTAACATACACCTTTAGCAAAACAACCGTGTAAATATTTATTTAATGAGAGGAATGTCTATGAAACGTGCTGTTGTCGTCTTCAGTGGTGGACAAGATTCGACTACCTGTCTAATCCAGGCGCTAAAAGATTATGATGAGGTACATTGCGTCACTTTTGATTATGGCCAACGCCACCGTTTTGAAATTGAAGTCGCACAGAAGTTGAGCCTTTCTCTTGGCGTCACTGCACATAAAGTGTTAAATATCTCGCTTCTCAACGAGTTAGCCGTCAGCAGCTTAACTAGAGATAACATTCCTGTACCTGATTTTAATGAGAGTGAAGCAAGTGGCCTTCCGAGTACTTTTGTCCCTGGAAGAAATATACTCTTTTTAACCTTTGCCGCAATTTATGCTTATCAAGTTCAAGCAGAAGCGGTCATTACAGGCGTATGCGAAACAGATTTCTCTGGTTACCCTGATTGTCGAGATGAATTTGTCAAAGCACTAAACCATGCAGTCAGTCTAGGATTAGCAAAAGATATCCGCTTTGAAACCCCTTTAATGTGGTTAGATAAATCGCAAACATGGGCTCTCGCTGACTATTATGGGCATTTAGAAACTATACGTGAACAGACTCTCACTTGTTATTATGGAATACAAGGCGATGGTTGTGGGGAGTGTGCTGCGTGCCACCTGCGCAGCAAAGGCTTAACTCATTATTTAAATAATAAAGATGTGGTTTTATCTTCATTGAAAAAACTCACCAATCTTAATTAGTTAACTCCCTTTGCAACAAATCGAATATGGCCGGAGAGTAACTGACCACTTTCCAGTCATATAATTAAGTTTAAATAAACTCGCTATCATCGTTTTTTGATAGCTCGCTCTTTTCAAGGAGTTCACCGTCAATGACAACCGCTTTATTTAAAACAACATCGATACAAACAAACTTCATCAACGCATCAGAAATTACTTCTTTTCTACCTGTCCTTTCACACGTTATCTGTTGGTAATATATGAAATTTTTAGCATTAATTTTCTTAACACGACTGATTATAGTAAGTTCATCATCGATGATAACACCTCGAAAGTAGTTCCCATTTATATTCACAACAACCATAGCAAATTTACGTTTCCGCACCCAATCATGAAAATGGTGTTTATCCGATCAAGCCCAATTATCTGATTCATAAAACTCTAAATAACGCGCATTATTAACATATTGAAAGACATCAAAATTTATTTAGATTATTAATGTTCATTTAATCACACTTATATCATCATATAATTTCAAAGCAGAAAGATTAGTGCCCACATAAATAAGCAGGCACTAATTACCTTATAAAATTAATTTATCTCTGTTTTTTTCCAAGAATGAAGGTCCAATCCCTTTAACTTCCAAAATATTCTCTAATGAATTAAATGCACCATATTTATCTCTATATTCCACAATTGCCTTAGCTTTGTGCATACCGATACCATTAAGCTTTTCAGCTAACACCTCAGCACTTGCTTGATTGATGTTAATCTGATTAGGATTTTGCGAACTAACTATTAGAGTACTATCCTCTGTAGACTTTTTATTCACAACTGTAGTCACTGGTTTATCTGGCTCTATTTTTTTGCTAGTGCCCTGAGGTAAGCACATAAACATTACTGACATTACCAATGCACTATTTATCCCTTGTTTTATTAATTTCATCCATGTCATTGCGGTTCTCCTGTTTAAGTTGAGATAACACAATGCCAAAGCCATACTGCAAAAGCTTTTGTATGAATATAAAAATGAGAAAGGCCACCCAAAGGTTGCCTTGATAGACTGGCTATTGCAATTGCAATTGCGAAGCGCTTCTCAGTTTACTCTATATTTAACACTTCAATTTTAGCTTTATTACGTAGGTTCATTATTAAAGCTTCATTAACAACAGCACCCATCATATCTTTGTAATCATTGGTTAATTGTGCTAATTCATTTTCAGAAGCGTCACCTGGCGTGACTTTATCGAGCTGGATCACGACTAAATTGTCTTGCTCATCACGTGCAGTTACATACGTTGCTTTACCTTCAGCAGGTTTAGCCATGACCATAGCTGCACCGATGATAGGCGTTTGAGGCATAAGACGAGAAACTGTTTCAGGAGGCCCAAATTGAACGCCAGCAGCACTTAATGCAGCCTCACCTTTATCTTCTTTTAACGCAGCAACCAATTTGTCACCTTCCATTTTTAACATAGCTTCCGCTTTTTGGCGCTTAACTAACGTTTCAATTTCAGATTTAACCGTTTCTAACGATTCAGTCTGCTCTGGCTTAAATTGAGCAACACGGACAACAAATGCTCGATCTCCTTCGACGTTAATCACATCCGAGTTAATACCCGTAGAACCGTTTTTATCAACTAAGCGCTCACTGAAAACTTCATTAACGATTTTAGGAAAGTTTAATGCCGCAGGTGGATTGTTTCTATCAAACCAATCCGTTGTAACAACTTTCAAGCCTGAGATATCTTCTACTGAAACCAATGACTCATTATCATTTGTTGCTGCTTCACTGACTTTTTGTTGTAAATCATAAAACTGCTTAACATTCTTTTCTTGAGTCAGAGTACTTTGGAGACTGTCTTTGACTGAATCAAAAGACTTGGTACTTTCTGGTTTGATATCATCTAAACGGAAAATAACAAAGTTTTTACCTGACTCAATTGGAGCTGAAATCTGACCTTTGTCTTTCAAATTAGCACTAACAATTTCGGTTGGTGTTGATGCACTTTCCATCCAACCAATAACGCCTTTATTGCCTGCACTGAATTTATCGGTGGACTTTTCAGCTGCTAGCACTTCAAAGTCAGCACCACCTTTCAATTCATCAATAATTGCTTTAGCATCTTTCTCAGAAGCAACTTGAATCATGCTGTATTGCTTTTGCTCTGCCTGAGTATAATTTTTCAGGTTTTGCTCATAATAGGTTTTCATTTCTTCGTTAGAAACAGTTTGCTCAGGCATCGATGCGGCATCCATTTCAACATAACTAACTTGTACTTTTTCAGGAGAAATAAAGTTATTCTGATTAGCATCATAGTAAGCTTTAATCTCGTCATCCGTCACAGTTTGTTTTGCTTGAGCATCCGCTAAAGAAAATTTTGCAGTGCGAATTTCACGCTTCTGTAAAAATAACTCTGCATAAGCTTTAACTTCTGAAGGCAAAGTAAACTCGGTTCCAGTGAAAGACCTAGCTAATTGTGCACGAACTAGGTCACTGCGTACTTGAGCAGCGAAGTTATCTGCATTTACATTATATTGTGCCAATATTTGACGATATTTTTCACCATCAAATTGCCCATTAGTTTGAAAAACAGGCATAGCAAAAATAGCTTTTTCTATCTGTGCATCACTAGCCGATAGATTTAATTCATTTGCATACTGATTAATTAATTCATTATTGATTAAGTTATCAAGAGCTTGGCGGCGCAATAACTTCATGCTTTCTTCATTGCCAGCAACTTCAGAAAACTTATCACCCAAATATTCCTGTAAAGATTGTCGTTCTTGCGAGAAAGCCTGTTGTAATTGCTCCCTGCTAATTGACTGTCCATTAACTTCTGCAGCATCATTGCTCGAACCGCCAATCACGTAACCGGCAACACCTGTCAGCACAAATGACAGAATAATAATACCCAGTAGCACTTTGATAAAAGGACTGTTTGCCTTAGTGCGTAGATTGTCCATCATAAAAAGGCTTAACTCCGCTTTGTTGAATTCAATTTCTTAATAATACGCTAATCTTAACCCAGATTGAAAAAAAAGCGCACCATTTCCATGATGCGCCTCTATATTAGCTGATTAATAATATTCAGTCAGTGTGAGTTTTAGAAAAAATAAAACAAACTCAAAATAAAACTGTATTAGCTATTAACCGCGTCTTTTAAGCCTTTACCCGGACGGAAAGCAGGTACTTTTGCCGCAGCAATCTTAATTTCTTGACCTGTTTGTGGATTACGTCCTGTACGAGCAGCACGTTCACGAACAGTGAATGTACCAAAGCCAACTAAAGCAACATCATCACCTTTGCTCAGTGAACCGGTAACTGATGCAACAAATGCATCAACAACACGGCCAGCAGCAGCTTTAGATATATTCGCTTCAGAAGCGATTTGATCAATCAGTTGAGACTTATTCACTCTTAACATCCCCATATTAGTTTTGACTATGATCTTAATTAGACTATTAAGCTAATTAATGATGCTGCCGTTATATCAATCCTGAATGCCAATGGCAAGAGAACAGATTACATCCAAATAATTATCAGAATCATCGTTAAATTAGCGACGAAAAAAAAGGCTGACAACCCCAAACTTAGCTGTCAGCCTCACTTTTCTGCAAACTTCTTGATTCAGCTCACTCTTTTGAGATCATTTTTTTACAACTTCAATACCTGAAGGTGGGTTTTGTAACGCCAAAGAAAGTACTTCCTCAATTGTTTTAACTGGATGAATATCCAAATCAGCAATCACATTTTCTGGAATTTCTTCCAGATCACGCTTGTTCTCAAATGGAATCAATACCGTTTTGATGCCACCTCGATGTGCCGCCAATAATTTCTCTTTCAGCCCACCAATCGGTAAAACAAGTCCTCTTAATGTGATTTCACCTGTCATTGCGACATCTGCTTTTACAGGATTACCCGTTAAGCAAGAAACTAATGCAGTCGACATTGCAATGCCCGCACTTGGACCATCTTTAGGCGTCGCACCTTCAGGTACGTGTACATGGATATCGCGTTTTTCATAAAAATCGCTGTTAATACCCAATTTTTCCGCGCGAGCACGTACAACAGTTAATGCAGCTTGGATAGACTCCTGCATAACTTCACCAAGAGAGCCAGTATAAGTTAGTTTCCCTTTACCCGGAACACATGCTGTTTCAATCGTTAGCAAGTCACCACCTACCTCGGTCCATGCTAGGCCTGTAACTTGTCCTACACGGTTTTCAGTGTCAGCTTGACCATAATCGAATTTACGTACACCTAAAAAGTCTTTCAGGTTTTCAGCATTAATTTCGATGTGTTTAAGCTTTTTATCCATTAATAAGGATTTGACTGCTTTACGACATAATTTTGAGATTTCACGTTCAAGGCTACGAACCCCAGCTTCACGGGTGTAATAGCGAATAATGCTTACTAACGCGCTATCCTCAATGGTTATCTCATTTTTTTTCAACGCATTACGCTGAATCTGCTTAGATAACAAATGCTGTTTAGCTATATTCAATTTTTCATCTTCCGTATAACCAGAAAGACGAATAACTTCCATACGGTCTAACAATGGAGCTGGAATATTCATTGAGTTAGATGTCGCCACAAACATGACATCAGAAAGATCGTAATCAACTTCCAAATAATGGTCGTTAAATGCAACGTTTTGTTCCGGATCTAACACCTCTAGAAGAGCTGATGCAGGGTCACCACGCATGTCAGATGACATCTTATCTATCTCATCCAATAGGAACAGTGGGTTTTTAACACCAACTTTTGCCATTTTTTGGATAAGTTTACCCGGCATAGAGCCGATATAAGTCCGACGATGTCCACGAATTTCAGCTTCGTCACGAACACCACCAAGAGCCATTCGGGTATATTCACGGCCCGTTGCTTTCGCAATAGACTGACCAAGTGAGGTTTTACCAACCCCCGGAGGCCCAACTAAGCACAATATTGGCCCCTTAATTTTGCTTACTCGACTTTGTACTGCCAGATACTCTAAGATACGTTCTTTAACACGATCCAAACCATAGTGGTCTGTATCAAGGACTTCTTGCGCCTTAACCAAATCTTTTTTAACTTTGCTACGTTTATTCCATGGCACCTGAACCATCCAGTCGATATAACTGCGCACGACTGTCGCTTCAGCAGACATTGGTGACATCATTTTTAGCTTCTGTAATTCAGCTTCGGCCTTCTCATGCGCCTCTTTCGGCATCTTCGCATCTTCGATTTTACGTTTCAGCGATTCATATTCATCCGGAGCGTCATCCATCTCACCAAGCTCTTTCTGAATGGCTTTCATTTGCTCATTCAAATAGTATTCGCGTTGGCTTTTTTCCATCTGCTTTTTAACGCGATTACGAATACGCTTTTCAACTTGTAGCAGCTCAGTTTCTGATTCCATCATTGCCATCAGGAATTCAACGCGCTCTGAAATATTTGCCATCTCGAGCACACGTTGTTTATCTGCCAATTTAAGTGGCATATGAGATGCTATCGTATCAGCTAGTTTATCCAGTTGATCTTCTTCGATAGAATGCAGCGATGTCAGTACTTCAGGTGGAATTTTTTTATTCAGTTTGATGTAACTTTCAAACTGGCTAACAATTGTGCGATAGAGAACTTCTTGTTCTTTTTCATCAAGAACATCTGTAGAAGGCGTTTTTATACCTTCTTCATCATAGAATATTTCGCTCTCTGATGTATTTTTCGCCGACTCAGGTTGTAAATATTCCGCTTGAGCTAAGAAATACTCACCATTGTCAGTTAAGCTACTAATACGCGCTCTTCTAAGCCCTTCAACTAATACTTTAACTGTTCCATCCGGCAGTTTAAGCATTTGGATAACAGAAGCTACGGTACCAACAGAAAATAAATCATTAACCCCAGGCTCATCAGTTGAGGCCTCTTTTTGGGCTACTAGCATCACTTGCTTATCATGATCCATCGCTGCTTCCAGACTGTGAATGGATTTTTCACGTCCAACAAACAGTGGGATCACCATATGTGGGTATACCACTACATCACGCAGAGGTAATGCTGGTATTTCAATGCGTTCGGAACGCTCAGGATTCATAAAGCTCTCTCTTCGTTTAGCTCACGCTAGTTTAAGGGTTTCCGATTATTGCTTAAAAATCTTTATTTAAAAACAAAGAAACCGCACTCAGAATATAAACTATATGGGGACAAGATTTTAGCATTCAATGGTACTTAAACATAAAAAGCAAAATGAGGGAGAAACCCTCATTTTGTTTTATGACTTGTTTAAGCTAAATCTTAGGTGTTAATTATCACCAGAGGCTTGTGCATCAGGCTTGCTGTAGATCAGTAATGGTTCAGATTGTTCATTAATAACATTCTCATCAACAACTACTTTTGCTACATCATCCATAGAAGGCAGGTCATACATTGTATTCAGTAATGTAGCTTCAACAATAGAACGTAAACCACGAGCACCCGTTTTTCGTGCCATCGCTTTTTTCGCAATCGCTTTTAGCGCTTCTTCACGAAACTCTAATTCAGTCCCTTCGAGGCTAAATAAAGCTTGATACTGTTTTGTTAATGCATTTTTAGGTTCTTTCAAGATCTGAATCAATGCTTCTTCGCTCAATTCAGTCAATGTTGCTACAACAGGCAAACGACCAATGAACTCAGGGATCAGACCAAATTTAATCAAATCTTCGGGCTCAGCTTGCGCCAATAATGCACCTTCAGTTGCTTTTTCTGATTCGCCTTTAACTTCCGCAGCAAATCCGATGCCTGAACGTGTATTTAAACGCTGGCCTATAACCTTATCAAGACCGGCAAAAGCACCACCACAGATAAATAAGATTTTAGAGGTATCAACCTGTAAGAACTCTTGCTGTGGATGCTTACGGCCACCTTGTGGTGGAACCGCAGCAACTGTTCCTTCAATCAGTTTTAATAATGCTTGCTGTACACCTTCCCCCGAAACATCACGGGTAATTGACGGGTTGTCTGATTTACGAGAGATTTTGTCAATTTCATCGATATAGACAATACCACGTTGTGCTTTTTCAACATCGTAGTCACATTTTTGCAGAAGTTTTTGGATGATGTTTTCAACATCCTCACCCACATAACCAGCTTCAGTTAATGTTGTTGCATCTGCCATCGTAAATGGCACATCCAAGTAACGGGCTAGCGTTTCTGCAAGTAGTGTTTTACCACTACCCGTTGGGCCTATCAGTAAAATGTTACTTTTACCAAGCTCAACCCCTTCTTTTGTCATATCACCATTACGTAAACGCTTATAGTGATTGTAGACAGCAACAGCTAAAACTTTCTTCGCTTTTTCTTGACCAATAACATAATCATCAAGATGCTCTCTAATCTCATGGGGTGTCGGTAGCGCACTACGCTCACGATGAGGAGCCAGTTCCTTGATCTCTTCACGGATGATATCGAGACATAAGTCGACACATTCATCACAGATATAGACTGACGGACCGGCAATCAGCTTGCGGACTTCATGCTGACTTTTTCCGCAGAAAGAGCAGTACAACAGTTTACCTGATCCCTCTTTGCGCTTTTCTGTCATCAGGTGACCTCACTTATAGTCATATTACCTTGTTTAATCAAAAGACTATCTACAGTAAACAAGACAAAAAATTTCTTTAATATTAATTAATATATAGATGGGTTAAGTCAATAGGCTAGCGAATTAACGACTAGTATAAATCTGATCGACTAAACCATATTCTTTAGCTTCATTTGCAGATAAGAAACGATCACGTTCAGTATCACGATTAATCTCTTCGATGGATTTACCAGTATGCAGTGCCATCAATTCATTCATTCGAGATTTCACTTTCAGGATTTCCTGGGCGTGAATTTCAATATCAGTTGCTTGGCCTTGATAACCACCTAAAGGTTGGTGGATCATGACACGAGAGTTAGGCAAGCAGAAGCGTTTGCCTTTTGTACCAGCCGTTAGTAAAAAAGCGCCCATAGAGCAAGCCTGCCCCATACAAATAGTACTAACATCTGGTTTAATAAATTGCATGGTGTCGTAAATAGACATACCCGCAGTAATTACACCGCCAGGGGAGTTGATGTAAAGGTGGATATCTTTTTCTGGATTTTCTGCTTCCAGAAATAGCATTTGTGCGACGATTAAATTCGCCATATGATCTTCCACCTGACCGGTCAAGAAGATAATACGTTCTTTTAACAGACGTGAGTAAATATCATATGAACGTTCACCCCGAGAGGTCTGCTCAATGACCATTGGCACTAATGCCATTTGGGATGCTAGCTTTTCCTGACCGCTAAAATGTGACATCAAAATCTCCTATTAAAAACTTTCTGGTGCTTGCGCCTAATTTGCTGTCTGTTCGACTTTTGGGCAAAGATCGTGCCACAAACAAACAGTTTGTCTTTAAAAAATTCCTGTGTCTTGCATATTTTCCCACTTGTTTATTTCGTCTGACTTATTTTAAGTGCTTCAGAAAAGTGAGTATCAATGATCCTAATTACGCAGCAGAAAAATAGACGCTCTATAAAATAGTTTAACACAAGTCTGTAAGGATTCACTGATTTGTGCTTTCACATTAAACCGTATCTAACAGATAACAACGGCATAAATACTTTGAATGTTATACCGGAATATTCATATCAAGATTAGGGCATAAATAATATTTTCAAGGCTATTTTATTCTAATTGACAAAAAACCCGTAGTGTAGCACTACGGGTTTATCATTTGAACAACTCAAAAAGTGAAATTAACCAGCTTGTACTTGGTTCATCAACTCAGTGAAGTTAGTTTCTTTTTCAGTAACTTTTGCAGATTCAAGAACTTTCTCAACAGCTTGTTCTTCTAACGCTAAATTACGAACACTGTTCATCAGCTCATTGTTTTTGCTGTAGTATTCGATTACTTCTGATGGATCTTCGTAAGCTGATGCCATTTCTTCGATCAGCACTTTAACGCGGTCTTCGTCTGCTTTCAGCTCATTTTTGCTGATCACTTCGCCTAACAGCAAACCGATAACAACACGACGTTTAGCTTGTTCTTCAAACAATTCGCGTGGAAGTTCCATCGCTTGCTGTTCGTTACCACCAAAACGTTGAGCCGCTTGACGACGTAAAACATCGATTTCACCATCAATAACTGCTGCTGGAACTTCGATATCGTTAGCATTAACTAAACCATCTAGAACCTGAGTTTTAATACGATTACGCACCGCATTTTTCAGTTCACGTTCCATATTCTTACGAACTTCAGCACGCAGGCCTTCAAGAGTGCCATCAGCAATACCGAAACGTTTGATAAACTCTTCAGTAAATTCTGGAAGTTCACGTTGTTCAACTTTCTTCAGAACAATTGCAAATTTCGCAGCTTTACCTTTTAAATTCTCAGCGTGGTAATCTTCTGGGAAGTTAACTTCGATATCAAACTCTTCACCAGCTTTATGACCAACAACGCCATCTTCAAAGCCAGGGATCATACGGCCTTCGCCCATGACTAGTGCGAAATCTTCAGCTTTACCGCCTTCAAACTCTTCACCATCGATAGAGCCAGTAAAGTCGATAGTGATACGTGAATCAGCAGTTGCTGCTTCAGACACTTCAGCCCACTGAGCTTGTTGTTTACGCAGAGTTTCCAGCATGTTTTCCAGATCTTCATCTTTAACAAAAACAACTGGTTTTTCAACTTCGATAGTTTCCAGACCTTTCAGTTCAATTTCTGGGTAAACTTCGAATTCAACAGAGTAAACAAAATCTTGGCCATCTTCGAGCATTTCTGGCTTATAGCTAGGTGCACCAGCTGGATTGATTTTTTGTTCAACAATCGCGTTGATAAAGTTACGTTGCATAACATCGCCCAGAACGTCTTGCATAACAGACGCGCCGTAACGCTGTTTAACGATGTTCATTGGTACTTTTCCTTTACGGAAACCATCAACACGTACTTTTTTCGCGACGCTGACCAGCTCGCTGTTTACTGCTTTATCAATATCGGCAGCAGGAACGGTGATTGTTACACGACGCCCAAGGCCTTGAGTCGTTTCAACAGAAACTTGCATCTTTTTACCTCAAAAAAAATCTTAGTGATCGGTCTACTCCAGAGTTATGCCATTAAATTATAATGGCCTTCTCCCTTCCAGAACCGGGCGCGTTGTTTTCACAACGGTCATCCCTGATATCAGAAGCGTCCCGAAACCTTACTGAAAATTAGACGCAACATTATACCGATGCATATGCTCTGAGTCGAGAAAAGCCGATAAAAGAAGCAATTATTCCTTTTTATTTGTGACTTTTCCGACTAAAAAATTCATTCTTCAAGCAAATCGAAGAAAAAACATTCATCAATATTAATAACGCCATCATAAAATGAGTTACTCATGACATCAGAATGACAGCAAAACAGTCAACGAGTCAATCATCCGTTTGTTTTACTACCACCACGACATGCTGGTGAATTTAATGCAGTATCCGTTAATTCGCTCCACTCCAAAGGAGTATAAGTATGAAGCGCTAAAGCATGAATACTGTCGGCTAATTCGTCCGCCAAAATAGCATATATTTCGCGATGACGGCCAACCATACGTTTATTTTCGAACTTTTTACTCACTAAAATCACTTTAAAGTGGCTTTCTGAGCCTGGTGGCACATTATGCTGATAACTTTCGTTGATTACTTCAAGATGAACAGGTTCAAAAGCCGCATACAATTTATGTCTAACTCGAGATTGCATGTCCAACGGCAGATTCGTATCCATAAAAATAACTCCTTTATTAACCCTAAATTTTACGGTTTTTTTGTTATCTTTTTTTGTAGTGATAGTGGACAATCACTCTTGAATGATATGATAGATACCCGATTTGGCGAATTTTTCTGAAAATGTTGTCTAATCATTCAATAAATCCGTCAGCATGGTACTATGCCCAAAATAATTCGAGTTTCAGTTAGGTAACTGTATGAACCAATACCGTAATAGCTCGAAGATTGATAGGTAGATCATAGATTGCACCATAACGGAACATACTCAATTAGGAAAGATGAACTGGAAAAAATTATGTTAAAAAAGCTTTGTTTTCCACTTTTTGCACTATTTCTTCTAGCAGGTTGTGCAACAAGCAACAATACTTTATCGCTTGAGCCAAAAATTACTCTGCCAGCAAGAAACCCATCACTGAACGCAACCTCAATTAGCGTCAGCAGTGTTGACAATAGGACATCAAAATCATTAGCTGAAGTTAACCGTAATGGATCTTTGGTCGTATTATCACCTTCACGTGATCCACGTTATTTAATGCAAGAAGCTATGGAAAAACAAATGGCTGCGCGTGGCTTCATGGTATCATCACCGGCAAATGTTAATTTAGTGGTGCAACTTAACCAATTAAATGCTCAAGTCTCTGAAGGTAACTTGCGTCATAATATTACTGTCAATTCGAGTGTTACAGTTAATGCAACAGCACCAAATGGTTCGACAAAGTCACGAACATTTACACGTAACTACAATAATCAAGAGCTGTTAGGCGCAAGCAATGACAAGATTGAGAAAGCAATCAATACTGCATTGGCTGATTTGATTACAGATATGGCTAACGACCAAGAATTGACGCAGTTTATCAAACAAAATTCTCGGTAGTTGACCTTCTTCATCACCCTTTCAATGAATAGTCAGTTGTCATGAATGCACTAACAGTTGGCTACTAAATAATTACCTCAAATTAAATAAGATAGCGAACCCATAGGAAGATTATGTCCCGCGTTTTTTTACCCAATACCGTCATTTTAATCCTATTAGGTTTCGTTTCTGGGCTTCCTTTAGCTCTTACGGCAGGGACACTACAAGCTTGGTTGACGGTTGAAAATATAGATATTAAAACTATCGGTTTTTTTTCACTTGTCGGCCAAGCTTATGTTTTAAAGTTTATTTGGTCTCCTATGATGGATCGATATACCCCATCTTTCCTTGGTCGCCGTAGAGGCTGGTTGATCACAACACAAATCCTTCTGATGATTAGTATTGCTGCGATGGGATTTATGAATCCATCAGACCATTTATGGTGGCTAGCAGCACTAGCCGTATCAGTCGCTTTCTTTTCAGCATCACAAGATATTGTATTTGATGCTTACAAAACCGACTTATTAAATGCGGAAGAACGTGGGTTCGGTGCAGCAGTTTCTGTGATGGGTTATCGCATCAGCATGCTAGTTTCCGGTGGATTGGCGTTATGGATGGCAGATAAATTTCTCACATGGAAACAACTCTACTTGCTCATGGCGGGCTTGATGTTGATTGGTGTTATTGCCACACTACTCGCTAAAGAGCCAGAAGATAACGGTGCGGCCCCCACCTCATTAAAAGATGCTATTTACGAGCCATTAGCTGAATTCTTCAGTCGTAACAATGCATGGTTGATACTGTTGTTATTAGTTTTTTATAAAATGGGCGATGCCTTTGTGATGGCACTCAATACTAACTTCTTACTTAATGGTCTTGGTTTTAGCTTAAGTGAAGTCGGTGCAGTCAATAAAACTGTTGGTATGACCGCCACCATTATAGGAGCGCTGTTTGGTGGTTATTTAATGCGAAATATGAGCTTATTTAAAGCTCTATTTGTCTTCGGTATTTTACAAGGCGTTTCCAATATAGGTTACTGGTTCCTTGCTGTAACGCCACCCAACATTATCAGCATGGGTTCAATTATTTTTCTGGAAAATATATTTTCAGGAATGGGTACCGCAGCATTTGTTGCTCTACTAATGACCTTATGTAATAAGTCATTATCCGCAACACAATTTGCACTACTATCTGCGCTTTCCGCTGTTGGGAGAGTCTATATAGGCCCTGTCGCCAGTATCTTTGTCAGTACATATGGTTGGCCACTATTTTATTTAATTTCAATTCTCGTCGCTGTACCGGGCATTCTATTATTACTTGCCTGCCGAACTTCATTAGTCTATACCCAAACAACAGGGTTATTCCAGCGCCGGGAACAATATGCCAAGGCATACAAAGCTGCCGTTTATTCGCTCCTTGTAGCTATCAGCATTCTTGCTATTTGGTTACTAATTTTATTAGTGACTGCTTTCTCGTCCATTAAAATCTATCTATTCATTTCTCATATATCTTTGTGGCTTGCCCTACCCGATTACCAAAACATGATATTCAATACAGGTATCAGTATTGGCGCCATTAGTTTAATCGTCGGCGGATGCCTTGATTTCTTTGCAGTACGTAAAATAGTTAAGAAATAAATTATTAATTCAAAAAACTAAACCAGGGTGAAACTAATTTACTCTGTTTTTTTTAATCTTTCAAACCACTATTTGAGCATCATCTCTAGACATAAAATCAAATAAAAAGTGATCGATATAACTTAATTATTGATATTTGTTTGTTAATTGCAAATTTATAGCCTAATATCTCACATATCAAAAGGTAATTAGTCATTAGGCGGAACAAATAATACATTTCATAAATAATTAAATGGAAATAATACATTATGAAAGAAAATCTTATCTACATCGCTGCTGTTGCATCTTTAGCAGGAGCAGCTAATGCCGATGACTTTCTTGGCTACCAAAATGGTTTCGCGGATATCAATGTCAACTATTTAGATTGGTCTCATCGTACCGAAACTAAATCAGAAAACACGACTCGAAAAAAAGATTTTGCCTATATTGAGTTAGAAGGTGGCGCCAACTTCAATTGGGGGGAATTGTATGGCTTTTTCGACGTAGAAAACCCATTTCACAAACGCCGTACAGAGCCAGGGCGTAATCAGCGTTATACAATAAAAACCACCGGACGTTATTATTTGGGGGATAGCGGTTTTAACCTATATGGTCACGTTTATGGTACTTGGTCTATGCCCGGAGCTAAATATGGTGGTAACTTCCATGAAGTTAACACCCTATATGGTTTAGGCTACAATACGTTAATTGGTGATATCTGGTTCAAGCCATTCATCGCAATGCACTATGTTGATCAAACATATTACTCGGGCAATAATGGCTATGTATTAGGCTGGGTAGCAGGCTATGGATTTAAAATGTATGAAGAAGATTTCATGATCACCAACTGGACAGAAATTGAATTCGCACGCCATAAACGTTATGGCAATGGTGGCCGTGATAGTATGAATGGCGCTCTCGCATTTTGGTGGAATGCGACACCGAACTTATCAGCAGGTATTCAATATCGTTATGCTGATAATAAATTAGGTGATGATTTTTATCAGGATGCAATCATTTACACATTAAAGTACGCATTCTAAATGCGTAGAGAAAAATTCCAAAACAAATAAAAAAAATCATAGTTTTCATTTAATTAAAATAAAATCAACGATATTTAGCCGATAAGGCAGCTTTAATCGCCTTATCGGTATAAAAATCATATTTCAATCTACAATTTCATTTAAAACCTATATCAGTTTCTTTATTTTCATCTCACTTTTGTATATATTTTTCTTTGATAAATGACAAAGATACTTTACTATTATCACTGTTTTTTCCAAAGACAGATATAATCTGCTTAACTGTTAACTTTTTTATTATGATTTTGTCACATGTGATCATATTAACATAAAGAGCTAACAATCTCATTTCTTTACCTTACAATTGTTTACACTAACATAACCTTACCGTAGAATGCCCCCACTGATGAAACGACAATTAGAATCTTTGTCATTTGGGGTCGTGGATGAGACTTATGAACTACAAAAAAAGCATTGGAGCAATCTCACTGGTTGCTGCCGCCTTATTATTAGGCGGTTGCGATATGGTGTTGATGGATCCTAAAGGCGCCGTTGGCGTTAAACAGAAAGAGCTGATTCTTATTGCAATCGGCTTAATGCTGGTTGTTGTGATTCCTGTTATTTTCATGGCTATTATTTTTGCTGTGAAATATCGTGAATCCAATAAATCTGCAACCTACCGTCCAAACTGGTCTCACTCTAATAAAATTGAGCTAGTCTGTTGGACTGTTCCTATCATTATCGTCATTATTCTGGGTGCTATCACTTGGAAAACGACTCATGAGCTTGATCCTTATCAGCCATTAGTCAGTGATCAGGAACCTGTCACCATTGAAGTTATTTCAGCTGACTGGAAATGGATATTCATTTATCCAGAGCAAGGTATCGCGACAGTTAACGAAATTGCTTTCCCTACTGGTGTCCCTGTCAATTTCAAAATTACGTCTGATTCGGTGATGAACTCGTTCTTCATTCCATCTTTAGGTGGCCAAATCTACGCAATGGCAGGTATGCAAACCAAGCTTCATTTAATCGCTAATGAACCTGGTACTTATAAAGGCTTCTCTGCAAGCTATAGTGGCCATGGCTTCTCCGATATGAAGTTTAATGCAATTGCAACTCCAGATCGCCAAGGTTTTGATGAGTGGGTTCAAAAGGTGAAAGCTTCACCGAAAACGATGGATACTATGCAAGCTTTCGACGAAGTCGCTAAGCCGAGCACAAACGTTCCTGTTACCTACTTCTCTAGCGTGAAACCTAATCTGTACCAAGACATTGTTCTCAAGTTTGGTCATGAGCACCATAAAGGTCACGCTCCTGTAGAGTTGAAAGAAGAATCTACAGGTCATTCTATGCATATGAGCCACACAGCTCATACAGGCACTGAGGAATAAGGGCATGTTCGGAAAATTAACACTGGATGCAGTTCCGCTCCATGAACCTATTATCGTTGTCACACTAATTGCTATCGTCATTGGCGGCTTAGCGCTTGTGGGTGCGATCAGTTACTTCGGTAAATGGAAATGGTTGTGGAAAGAGTGGTTAACAACTGTTGACCACAAAAAAATCGGTATCATGTATATCATCGTAGCGATAGTCATGTTGTTCCGCGGATTTGCGGATGCCATCATGATGCGTGGTCAGCAGGTTCTTGCCTCTGCAGGCCAAGAAGGGTTTTTGAACCCTCATCACTATGACCAAATATTTACAGCTCACGGCGTTATCATGATTTTCTTCATGGCCACGCCATTTGTTGTTGGTTTAATGAACCTTGTTGTGCCACTACAAATCGGTGCGCGTGATGTTGCCTTCCCATTCTTGAATTCATTAAGCTTCTGGTTCTTCGTGGTTGGTGTCGTGCTGATTAACCTATCTTTAGGGGTCGGTGAATTCGCACAAACTGGTTGGTTAGCTTATCCGCCGTTGTCCGGCTTGGAGTACAACCCTGGTGTCGGGGTCGATTATTGGATATGGAGTCTCCAAATATCCGGTATCGGTACACTACTAACGGGCGTTAACTTCTTCGCAACTATCATTCGCATGCGCGCACCTGGTATGTCGATGATGAAAATGCCTGTATTTACCTGGGCAGCTTTCTGTACCAATATTTTGATTATCGCAGCCTTCCCTATTCTGACTGTGACAATCACACTGCTGACATTAGACCGTTATCTGGGCACCCATTTCTTTACTAATGATATGGGCGGTAACATGATGATGTACATCAACCTGATTTGGGCCTGGGGCCATCCAGAGGTGTATATTCTTGTTCTGCCAGTGTTCGGTGTGTTCTCTGAAATTGCAGCAACATTCTCGAAAAAACGTCTGTTCGGCTATACCTCACTGGTATGGGCAACAATCGTTATTACTATCATGTCGTTCATTGTTTGGCTTCACCACTTCTTTACGATGGGATCAGGTGCGAACGTCAACGCCTTCTTCGGTATAGCAACCATGATTATTGCAATCCCAACAGGGGTTAAGATCTTCAACTGGCTGTTTACTATGTATCAAGGCCGTATCGAGTTTAAATCACCAATGCTGTGGACCATCGGTTTCATTATCACCTTCTCTGTTGGTGGTATGACAGGTGTTCTTCTTGCAGTTCCTGGTGCTAACTTCGTTCTGCACAACAGCTTGTTCTTAATTGCTCACTTCCATAACGTTATTATTGGTGGTGTTGTGTTCGGCTGTTTCGCGGGTCTGACTTATTGGTTCCCGAAAGCTTACGGCTTCACTCTGAACGAAAAATGGGGTGTTCGTGCCTTCTGGTTCTGGATCATCGGTTTCTTCGTTGCATTTATGCCGCTGTATGTTCTTGGCTTTATGGGTATGACCCGTCGTATAAGCCAAAACATTGACCCGACTTACCACACAATGCTAGTAGTAGCTGCATGTGGTGCTGGGCTGATAGCTATCGGTATTGCATGCCAAGTTGTCCAAGTCATCGTCAGTATCCGTGATCGCCATGAAAACCGTGACTTAACGGGAGATCCATGGGGCGGACGTACTCTGGAGTGGGCAACCTCTTCACCACCGCCATTCTATAACTTCGCTGTCGAACCACACATCCAAACTCGTGATGCTTGGTGGGACATGAAAGAAAAAGGTATTGCTCACAAGCAACCTACTGAATATGAAGAAATTCATATGCCAAAAAATACAGGTGCAGGCGTAATTATTGCTGCATTCAGTTTGATATTTGGTTTCGCAATGATTTGGCACATCTGGTGGCTAGCAATCGTTGGTTTCGGTGGCATGATTGTTACTTGGATTGCAAAAAGCTTCGACGAAGATGTTGATTACTACGTACCTGTGGCTGAAATCGAAGAAATCGAGAATAAGCACTTTGAAGACTTACGTAAGGCAGGTGTGAACGATGTCAACTAACACTATGACTAATCATAACGCAGCCCATGCAGAGCATGGGCACCACGATGCTGGTGGTACTAAGGTATTTGGTTTCTGGGTTTACTTGATGAGTGACCTGATCCTGTTTGCCTCTTTATTTGCTACTTATGTTGTTCTGGCTGATGGCACTGCTGGCGGCCCTGAAGGTAAAGACATTTTTAGTCTGAAGTTCGTTTTAGGTGAAACATTCTTACTGTTATTCAGTAGTATCACTTACGGCTTCGCTATGCTAGCAATGCATAGGGGTAAAATAGCATCAGTCAATCTGTGGCTGTTTGTCACTTTCCTATTAGGCCTTGGCTTCGTTATTATGGAAGTCTATGAGTTCCATGAACTTATTGCAGAAGGTTACGGTCCTGACCGTAGCGGCTTCCTATCTGGTTTCTTTGCGTTAGTTGCCACTCACGGTATTCACGTTACTTGTGGTCTAGTTTGGATTATCATTATGATGATTCAAATCTCCCGCCGTGGCCTAACCGAGGTTAACCAAACCCGTCTTAATTGCCTAAGCTTATTCTGGCACTTCTTAGACGTAGTTTGGATTTGTGTATTTACCGTTGTTTATCTTCTGGGGGCAATTTAAATGAGTCACACAAAAGATTCTCATACTGGAGCAAGCCACGGTAGCATGAAGACTTATACGATTGGTTTTATTCTGTCAGTAATTTTGACAGTAATACCTTTCTGGATGGTGATGGAGGGTACAGCATCACAAGCTGTTATCCTTTGGACTGTTGTCGGCATGGCTGTTGTGCAGATCCTTGTACATTTAGTATGTTTCCTGCACATGAACACATCATCAGATGAGCGCTGGAACCTGATTGCATTCCTTTTCACTTTGCTAATCATCGGTATCGTTGTCATTGGCTCGCTGTGGATTATGTACAACCTGAACATCAATATGATGCTCGACTAAAGAGTTGCCGATATGTTTAAGCAATACCTGCAAGTGACCAAACCAGGAATTATTTTCGGAAATTTAATTTCTGTGATCGGCGGTTTTCTGCTTGCCTCAAAAGGCACTATCGACTACCCGCTGTTTATTGCGACTTTGCTGGGTGTATCACTGGTCGTCGCTTCTGGTTGTGTTTTTAACAACTATATCGACCGTGATATCGACCGTATCATGGAAAGAACTAAGAATCGTCCTTTAGTTAAAGGGCTGATTGACCCGAAAGTTAGCCTGATTTACGCCACTGCATTAGGTATTGCTGGCATGCTGCTACTACTTGTAGCAGCAAATGCTCTAGCTATGCTACTTGCGGTGATTGGTTTCGTTGTTTATGTCGGCGTCTATAGCCTATATATGAAACGTAAATCGGTCTATGGCACATTGATTGGAAGCTTATCTGGCGCAGCTCCTCCGGTTATCGGTTACTGCGCAGTCACAAATGAATTCGATACAGGTGCACTTATCTTGTTATTGATCTTCAGCTTGTGGCAGATGCCCCACTCATATGCCATCGCAATTTTCCGTTTTAAAGACTACAAAGCAGCTAATATTCCTGTTCTGCCAGTTATCAAGGGGATCTCTGTCGCGAAGACACATATTTTCTTGTATATCCTAGCATTTATGGTCGCAACACTGATGTTGGCTATCAGCGGATACGCTGGTTATAAATATTTAATTGTTGGTGCAGCAGTAAGTCTTTGGTGGCTTGGCATGGCAATTTCCGGCTTTAAAACCGAAAATGATGACCGTGTTTGGGCTAGAAAACTGTTTGTCTTCTCCATCATTGCAATAACCTCGTTAAGTATAATGATGTCAGTTGACCCTATAGTTTCGACCGATACTGTTATAGCCTTAGTTAAATAATTTCTGGCTAGTTTAGTCCTAACGGCAGGCTTGTCCTGCCGTTTTCATTTAGTATTCAATGGCATTATCCATTTTTATTTAACTAATTCACCTACCCTATTGAATAACTTTTATGATTAAATAGCTGCTTGTTTATCTCTAAGTAGCTAAATAACGTCTTTCTATACCCTAGATAATTTGATTTGCATGTAGACGACAAGTCACGATAGGCGAGAAGTATGGGTAAACTCTGTAACTCTACGAACGAACCGTAGTCAACAATAATCATGCAAATAAAGTGTGACGAGGATATTACTAAAATTATAATCAGTAATATCCTAAGTCGTTGTAGCAAGATAACAAAAAATGCACCTATTAAACTAATGCAGTTATTTGGTTCAATGAGCTAAATTAAGTTTGTATTCCTATGAAAATACGCTACAACTTTAAAAGAATCATGAGGATGAATACTCTAAATAATTCAAGTTGTAGCAAGGCGGCAAATGAAACTACTTCCTAGAAACATAGATAATTGTGTGGCTAAGATTAGTGAATGAAGCCAACGTAGCTACAGTTTGAAGTATGACGAGTATTTATGAACGATAACAAAATGACCTCCTCCGAATTGCGTGCAACATGGGGGTTAGGATCTGTTTTTTCCCTACGAATGCTAGGGATGTTTATGGTATTACCTATTATCACCAGCTACGGAATAGAGCTTAAAGACTCGACTGAATTTTTAGTCGGAGTAGCGATTGGTATTTATGGGCTAAGCCAAGCCATTTTCCAAATTCCGTTTGGCTTAATGTCTGATAAAATAGGACGCAAACCATTAATTGTATTTGGCCTGATAATTTTTATTATTGGTAGTGTTCTAGCTGCGCTTAGTGATTCGATATGGGGGATCATTATTGGCCGTGCGCTACAAGGTGCAGGGGCAATTTCTGCTGCTGTCATGGCCCTATTATCTGACCTTACTCGCGAGCAAAATAGAACCAAAGCCATGGCCTTTCTCGGCATAAGCTTTGGTATTACCTTCGCTATTGCACTGGTTCTTGGTCCAATTATCACTCATTGGGTTGGTATCAGTGGGCTATTTTGGGGAATTACTTTACTCGCAGGTGGTGCAATTATCGTAACGATATTTATTGTCCCAAATAGTAATCAACATATCACTAACCGTGACTCAGCCTTCGTCAAAGGAAACTTACGTGCAGTTCTTACACATCCGCAATTACTTAAACTAAACTTAGGCATTTTAAGCTTACATACTTTGCTTATGGCTAGCTTCGTTGCTCTCCCTTTAATCATGGCTAATGCGGGCTATCTAGCAAAAGATCACTGGAAAGCTTATCTAGTTACTATGCTGATCGCGTTTATTTCTGTGCTACCTTTTATTATTTACGCTGAAAAACATCGCAAAATGAAGCAAGTATTCTTGTTTTGTATTGTTGTACTCGCGTTAGCGGAAATCACTTTATGGCTGTCAGGTAATCATTTATGGGTGATATTTTTAGGACTTCAACTGTTTTTTATTGCCTTTAATATTATGGAAGCCATCCTACCTTCCCTTATCAGTAAAGAAGCTCCTGCGGGCTATAAAGGCACTGCGATGGGCGTTTATTCCACCAGCCAATTTCTCGGTGTGGCAATAGGTGGGATACTCGGTGGCTGGTTATATGATGTCAATGGCGCTGGTGCAGTATTTACTGGAGGACTATTATTAACTGTCATTTGGTTCTTTGTGAGCCTAACGATGCAGCAACCTCCTTATGTCAGTAGCATTCGCTTGGAATTACCAAACCAACATACCAACGTAGTGGAGCTACAAGAAAAGCTAGCCCGCCAACCGGGAGTCATGGATGCAGTGGTTATTGCACAAGAGCTAAGTGTGTATATCAAAGTAGATAGAAAGATAACTTCAAGGGAACAGCTTGAGGCAATTATTCAAGCCAACTAGCAAAAAGCAAGGGCCCATTATACATGTGGGCCCAATCGTGAATCAGTCGCGAAAATTATTAAACTGTAAAGGCTGGCCTAAATCACTCGAACGCATTAGTGCCATAACGGATTGCAAATCATCACGCGCTTTACCCGTCACACGAACTTGCTCACCTTGGATTTGTGCTTGAACTTTCAATTTACTATCTTTGATTGATTTGACAATTTTCTTTGCGATCGCCGCTTCAATACCCTGTTTCAGCGTGACTTCTACACTGTAGGTTTTACCACTGTGAGCCACTTCATCAGGAACATTCAGCACAGCACCATCAATACCGCGCTTAGCCATTTTTTCGCGCAAAATATCCAGTAATTGCTGTACCTGAAAATCTGATTCACTTGTTACTTTGATAGATTCGTTTTTATCATTCAGCTCAAAGCTTGCGGTCACATTTTTAAAGTCCCAACGAGTGGTTAATTCACGTTCGGCATTTTCAACCGCGTTACGGACTTCATTCATTTCTACTTCGGATACAATATCAAATGATGGCATGGTTAAGATCTCCCGATAATCAATGTGATGCATGATATCCTCTTTCCATTAACAGAAAAAGCACTATACTGGAAATATGAATTTACATGTCTCTATATTCGTCATACTTCAAGTTACATAGCGTGCTGTCAGTATAGTACTGAACTGAGCTGTTTGAATTATATCGTTATCGATGTATTCAGAATATATTTGCTTTTCACCAACTTGTAACTTGGGTTATTTAGAGTATATATCACTCTATATTCAGAGGGATAAAATGAAAATAACAGTTATTGGTTGCGGTGCAATTGGAAAATTATGGTTTGCAGCCTTAACCGAGAAAGGTCATGAAACGCAAGGCTGGTTACGCGTAGCTCAATCCGATTTATTTGTTGATGTAAGTAAGCCCGATGGTCGTGTTTTTCGTGAATTGCTTCCTTGCAATAATATCAGCCATCTAAATCAAAGTGAACTGATTATCGTCTGTTTAAAGGCTTGGCAAGTCTCTGGGGGATTGCTACCTTTGCTTCATCATATACCTGAAACTAGCCCTATTTTATTACTTCATAACGGTATGGGAACACTCGATGAATTAGGACCTCTACGCCATCCTTTTTTATTCGGTGTAACCACTCATGGAGCTTGGCAAAAGAATAACCAGGTTTTTCATGTTGCTAATGGTATTACCCATATTGGTGCAGTTAATCCGATTGCTGAATCTTATCACCCTATTGCCGATCTACTGCATGATGCTTTGCCCGATGTTGCTTGGCATAACCACATTCTCGCAACTTGCTGGCGAAAACTTGCCGTTAACTGTGTGATTAATCCCCTTACGGCCGTTTATGATTGTAAGAATGGTAAGTTAACCAATTATCCTGAACAAATTGAGCTACTGATTGATGAAATATGCCAAGTCATGGCGATGGAAGGACTGCATACGGATAAAGCTCTGCTTGTCAGTTATATTTATGAAATTATTCAAAGCACAGCAGATAACTACTCTTCTATGCTGCAAGATATTCGTAAAAAACGGCGTACTGAGATTGATTACATTACAGGATACCTAATTAAACAAGCACGGTCATATGGTCTCAATACGCCAGAAAATGACCGTTTGTACCATTTAATTAAACATCAGGAAGAAAAAAATGACGGCTTCAGTGCTGATATGCATCACCAATGGTAGTGAAGAGATAGAAATCGTTACCACCGCGGACTTATTAGTTAGAGCCGGTATTCATGTCACACTTGCCAGTGTGACTGAAGATAGCTCTTTAGGAATTACTGCTTCCAGAGGAATAAAGATCCTCGCTGATACCCCACTAATCAATGTGGCAGATGAACCTTTCGATGCAATTGTTCTTCCCGGTGGGCTTATAGGTTCTGAGACTTTTCGAGACAGCCCGCTAGTAGTCGAAAAAATCAGACGAATGCATTTTGATGGTAAAATCGTTGCGGCAATCTGCGCAGCACCCGCTGTCGTATTGGAATACCACCAGCTATTTCCTCTTGGTAATATGACAGGGTATCCAACATTACAACATCAAATTGCCGCAGATAAATGGGTTGATAGTCGAGTTTATTTTGATGAACGTGTTAACCTACTCACGAGTCAAGGACCCGCGACTAGCTTTGATTTCGCCCTAAAGCTAATTGAATTACTAGTTGGGCGAGATATTGCGGCGAAAGTCGCATCTGAACTGATCCTGCCGCCGGGAATTAACGATTATTTAGAGCACTAGGCGCTGGTTTTATTCAAGATGAAATCATCTTATTCTATATAGCGAAAAGCCGATACGGTACTCACTGTATCGGCTCTAATTTATCTATTGGATAGCTTTTTCACGGACGATATACTTTCACATTAGCGAAACCTTGCTCATGCAAGTATAGTGCTTGTAAGCGACTCATCACACCACGGTCACAATATAATAGATAGGTTTTATCTTTTGGTAAGTCACCAAATTGCGTAGCTAATCGATAAAATGGAATATGTTTGACTTCAATATTATCAATCGATAATGGTTTATCTTCATACTCATCTGGTGAACGAATATCTAAGATAACCTCATTTTCAGTTGAAAGTTCACTGACCATTTCCACTTCAGCCACTTGTTCACGGCTTTCAAGCGCTATCTGGCGAATATCAATGTTTTGAGCCTGTGCGACAGCTTCATCCAAGATACTAAAATCAAAGTTTTCCTCTTCTTCCTCAATTTTAGCTTTAATTGCCTTAACAGTTGGGCTTTTCGAAATCACACCACAATATTCGGGTATGGTTTTGGCGAAATCTTCCGTACCAATTTGGCGTGCTAATTTGATGATATGTTCTTTATCATGTGAAATTAGTGGTCTTAATACTAAGGTATCGGATACATTATCAATTAGACGTAAGTTAGTCAGCGTTTGGCTAGATACTTGTCCTAATGCTTCACCAGTTACAAGTGCTTGAACTCCATAGCGCTCCGCAACTTTAGAGGCTGCACGAACCATCATACGTTTCAGTATGATACCCATTTGGCCATCTTCGACTTTTTCAAGGATTTCAGCCACAACTGGCTCGAAGTTTACAGCGATAAAGCGAACCTTATGTGAGCTACCAAAACGATTCCACAAGTAGTGTGCAATTTGCTTCACTCCGATTTCATGGGCTGCGCCACCAAGATTGAAGAAGCAATAATGAACACGGCAACCACGACGCATCAACATATAGCTTGAAACGCCCGAGTCGAAGCCACCAGAGAGCAGTGATAATACATCTTCTTGGGTACCGATTGGAAAGCCGCCAATACCTTCGTAACGAGCTTTAACAAGGATCAGATTCTCATCTTCAATTTCTAAATGCACGGTTGTATCGGGCTGTTTCAGTCTTACTTTTGCTGATGGGATGTGCTGATTGAGCCCACCGCCAATATAACGCTCAGCTTCAATCGAGGTAAATTCATGTGTGCCTTTACGTTTCACACGCACACAGAAAGTTTTGTTTTCTAATGATGCTGCGTAAGACTCATACACCATTTCATAAATGTGATGCAAGCTAGTAAAGGGTTTATCTTCGACTTCTAAAATATGGTGAATGCCTGGAATACGCGTTAGCATGTCACAAATTTCTTCGTGCGTTGTTTCCCCTTTAACACGTACTTCTATGTTATCCCAATGACGGACAACCGCGATTTCTTTACCCGAGGACTTCAGAACATTACGGATATTGCTGGTAAGGATTTTAATAAAACGCAGCCTAACGCTCTGGCTTTTGATGGTAATTTCTGGGAATAACTTAATGATAAACTTCATAATAGCAGCATGTTAATATTATAGGGGCAAGCGAACGTATTTTAAAAATGACACACGCACAGGTTACCAATTGTCAATAAAGAGGCACATTATAGCACTATCTTGCGCGCTGAATCTAAAAACACCAATAATAAATTGTATCCGCAGCGAGACTACGTTAGTCTGCTAAACTAATAAAACACCGTAATTATATGATTTAACATTTTTGGTTGAAGAAAAATGGCTAAAGAAAAATCTCAACAAGCTCCAGTAGTTAGCTTCGAAAATTCACTTAAAGAACTTGAGGAAATTGTTTCTCATCTTGAGTCTGGCTCACTACCACTTGAAGATGCACTCAATGAGTTTGAGCGCGGTATTAAAATTGCTAAAGAAGGGCAAAAAGTCCTGCAACAAGCCGAACAACGCGTTCAAATCTTACTTAGTGACGATGAAAATAAAGCCCTTGATAATTTTTCACCTGATACCGAATAAATTATGTCTGAACAATACTCTGATAATTTTACATTACAGCAACAGCAAGCGCATGAACGTGTTAACCAATATATATTAAGCGCCTTGGATGCCCTTCCTTTTTCAGGTCTACCTCTTGCTGCAACAATGAAGCATGGTGCATTACTAGGTGGTAAGCGTTTACGTCCATTTTTAACCTACACTGTAGGTTCAATGCTAGGCGTGAACCAAGATAATCTAGATGTTCCAGCGGCTGCCGTTGAATGCATTCACGCCTACTCATTGATTCATGATGATCTTCCCGCAATGGATGATGATGATTTACGTCGTGGGCAACCAACTTGCCATATTAAGTTCGGCGAAGGCAATGCCGTTTTAGCAGGTGATGCTTTACAGACCTTAGCGTTTCAATTGCTTTCATCTGGCTCTATGCCCGATGTCTCAGATAAAGATAGAATTGCTATGTTATCAGAGCTTGCCTATGCAAGTGGCTTAGCAGGTATGTGTGGTGGACAAGCATTAGATCTTGATGCCGAAGGTAAGCAAATTGATCTTGCTGCTCTTGAGCGAATTCATCAGCACAAAACGGGTGCATTAATACGTGCAGCGACTCGTATGGGTGCTTATGCTGCCGGAGATAAAGGTCGCCAAATACTGCCAGCTTTAGACAAGTATGCTGAATCTATCGGCCTTGCATTTCAGGTACAAGACGATATTTTAGATGTGATTGGTGATAGTGAAGTGACAGGTAAACGTCAGGGAGCAGATGCTGAGCATGAAAAAAGCACTTATCCATCTTTACTCGGACTTAAAGCGGCTCAAGAAAAAGCCCGCGAACTGTATTATAATGCACTGGATGCCTTAAAAACGATCGAGGCACAAGGCTATAATACACAAATCTTAATAGCCCTAGCTAACTTCATCATTGAACGCAAAAGCTAATCATATGCTATGCCTCTTTCTATTCAGACGACTGATAATAAAAGTGGCATAATAGCTGATTCAATCGCTGGTATTGATCAGCGCTATTACCTTATTAACAATTATAAATAGTCGTGGGCCCTCTAATGAGTATTGATATCGCTAAATATCCAACACTAGCGCTGGCGGAAACACCAGATGAGTTACGTCTACTGCCTAAAGAAAGCTTGCCTAAATTGTGTGATGAACTCAGACAATTTTTATTAAATAGTGTTGGTCGATCTAGCGGTCACTTTGCCTCTGGTTTAGGCGCCGTTGAACTCACTGTCGCATTACATTATGTCTATAAAACCCCTTTCGATAACCTTGTTTGGGATGTTGGACATCAAGCCTACCCTCATAAAATTCTGACCGGCCGCAGAGACCGTATCGATACTATCCGTCAGAAAAATGGGTTACACCCTTTTCCTTGGCGTGCTGAAAGTGAGTATGATGTGCTGAGTGTCGGTCACTCTTCAACCTCAATCAGTGCGGGCTTAGGAATGGCAATTGCCGCTGAAAAAGAAGATAAAAACCGTAAAACTGTTTGTGTTATTGGTGATGGTGCAATTACTGCGGGCATGGCATTTGAAGCAATGAATCATGCTGGTGATGTTGCCCCTGACATGTTAGTTATTCTCAATGACAATGAAATGTCTATTTCTGAGAACGTAGGTGCACTCAATAACCATCTCGCACACCTGCTATCTGGTAAGCTGTACACCACATTACGTGAAGGTGGTAAAAAAGTTTTTTCTAACCTACCTCCAATCAAAGAGCTATTAAAGAAGACAGAAGAACATATTAAAGGCATGGTTGTTCCTGGCACTATGTTTGAAGAGTTAGGCTTTAACTATATCGGCCCTATTGATGGACATGATGTAATAGCCTTAGTACAAACACTGAAAAATATGCGTGATCTTAAAGGCCCTCAGTTCTTACATATCATGACTAAAAAAGGTCGTGGTTATGAACCCGCTGAAAAAGATCCGATCAGCTGGCATGCAGTACCTAAATTCGATCCAAGCACATTCACATTACCTAAAAGCAAAGAAAGTGGACCAACATTTTCTAAGATCTTTGGGGATTGGTTGTGCGATGAAGCCAAAAATGATGATAAGCTAATGGCTATCACGCCAGCAATGCGTGAAGGCTCAGGGATGGTTCGCTTTTCAAAAGAGTACCCTAAACAATATTTCGATGTCGCTATTGCAGAACAACATGCTGTTACCTTTGCAGCAGGATTAGCGATTGGTGGTTATAACCCAATCGTTGCTATCTATTCGACTTTCTTACAGCGTGGATATGACCAAGTGATCCACGATGTTGCTATCCAAAAAGTCCCTGTATTATTTGCCATTGATCGTGCAGGTATTGTCGGTGCTGATGGTCCAACTCACCAAGGATCATTCGATTTATCTTTCCTACGTTGCATACCTACACTAGTTATCATGACACCAAGTGATGAAAACGAGTGCAGGCAGATGCTACATACTGGTTACCAATATAAAGAAGGGCCAACGGCAGTTCGCTACCCTCGTGGAACTGGAACTGGAGCAGAGCTACAACCGCTTGCTTCTTTGCCTATTGGTAAAGGTATTGTTCGCCGTCAAGGTGAGAAAATCGCGATACTTTGCTTTGGTACATTGTTGAGTCATGCGCTTATTGCAGCAGAAAAACTCAATGCAACGGTTGTCGACATGCGTTTTGTTAAACCTTTAGATGAAGCATTAATTCTCGAAATGGCAAATAGCCATGAATTATTAGTAACGCTGGAAGAGAATGCTATCATGGGTGGTGCTGGAAGTGGTGTTAATGAGTTCCTAATGCATGAACGGAAAGTTCTCCCTATACTAAACCTTGGATTGCCTGATTTCTTCATTTCACAAGGCAACCAAGAACAGGTTATCGCTGATTTAGGCTTAGACAGCGAAGGCATCATCGATGCTATCGAACAGTATCAAAGAAAGTAATTAATTCACAAGCTACAGGCATTGTTACGACAAACAATGCCTGATCCTATCTTTTAACCCTCTAAAAACATAACCACTTGATTTTTAATTATTTTAAATTTTAATTCTATTTCGAATCGGTGCTATCTTTTCTATCTCTATTCTTGAATATGTTGCTGGATCAATTTCAATTGAATTTAGTTAAAAAGGATCTTGCTTTTATCTCAAATAAAGTCCACTATATTTTTAATACCTAGTTACCCTCAAATTAATTTTTGTTAATATTTACACCAATATCTTCTATTTTTATGAGATATAACGCCTCTTTATTTTTTAGCTGCCTTTTGGCAGCTTTTCTTTTTTATCAGCTAATTTTTAATTCTTATAATTCAACAAGTTAGATTAAACACTTTCTTTCAGAAAAATATTAAATATATGAATAAATAACTTATTGTATTTTTTATTATTTAAAGTAATCAGCTTTAAATATATTTTTTAAACCAAGTATAAATAATATTTTTGATTATTATCACTTTTGAGAAAATCTGTTACCTGAGTAAAAAAGATTAATAATTAGGCTCAATAAAAAACCCGTGCCAAATGACTGCCACGGGTTAACTTACTTATTAGATATTAAATGGATTTATCCGTTAGTCGCTTCCAGAACAAAATGATCAAATCCTTTTAATGCAACATCTACGACCTGATTATTGCAGTAATAAGTGATCCCCTCAGATTGAGGTTTGATCTGCCCGATGCAGGTAAAAATTGATCCGGTATGAGCCAGCGCCATTTCTAATGCGCCACGATTTATTTCAGGGATCGTAAAGCAAAGCTCATAATCTTCTCCACCACTAAGAGACCAAATATGTGCTTGTTCTATTGAGCTGTTTTGTTGCAGTTCATTAGACAATGGTAATGCATCAAGATTAATACGTGCGCCACAAGCACTCGCTTTGAGTATATGATTGAGATCTGAAATTAAGCCATCTGAAATATCAATTGCAGAAGAAGCCAAATTACGCAGCGCCTGCCCTTGTAAAATCCGAGGTTGAGGGCGTAAATGGCGCCCGATTAACCATGCTTTTTGTTTTTCATCTACAGGTATTAATTTACCCTGTAAAATTGCCAAACCAGCAGCACTATCACCGAGCGTTCCTGTCACGTAAATCCAATCACCATTACGAGCACCAGAGCGTGATAGAGCTTTACCAACTGGAACTAGCCCATGCACAGTATAGGTAAGACTCATCGGCCCACGCGTTGTATCACCACCAATCAATTGCATACCATAATAATTGATTTGCTCAAATAGACTGTCACTAAATTGCTGAAGCCAATCGGGATCAATATTAGGTAATGTGATAGCAAGGGAAACCCATGCAGGGTCAGCTCCCATAGCAGCAAGATCACTTAAATTAGACGCCAATGATTTGTAAGCAAGATCGGCAGGGGAAATATCGGGAAGGAAATGAATACCGGAAACCAGCGTATCTGTACTCACTGCAAGCTGCTGCTTTTCCGGGATAGTCATCAACGCACAGTCGTCACCAATACCGATATTCACATCACGTCGATTGGTTGGTTGACGATTAAAGTAACGCGCGATGAGGTCAAATTCGCCATATGACATGGTAGATTTTCCATTTTCGCTATGCCTAATTATCAACATTGTCGCTGAAAAATAGACATATGAATACAAAGATAGGCTGGAACCCAGCCTATCTCATTACTACTCTAGTATTACAGGAGGGAACCCTGATCAATTTTTTATTTTTTACGACGAACAACAGGCGCTGCTTTATCAAGAACACCGTTAACAAATTTATGGCTATCTTCTGCACCAAAAACTTTGGCGAGTTCAATACCTTCGTTAATCGCTACCTTGTAAGGTACATCCTGGCGATAGCTAAGTTCGTACATAGATATACGCAAAATAGCTTTCTCTACCTGCCCCAACTCTTCGAGTTGGCGAGATAAGAAAGGTGACATCTGTTGATCAAGTTTGATTGCATTATTAGCGACCCCTGACAACAATTCACGAAAGTAAGTTATATCAACATCAGACATGTCTTGTTCAGCAATAAATTCATATTCCACATCGGAAATATTATTACCGGATAATTGCCATGAATAGATGGCCTGTACAGCACACTCACGAGCGCGGCGACGAGCAGCAGGTTTCACAAGATTCCCCTTAAATAAAAAAAACTAAATTAGCCTTTTATAGCCTTAAGTACATTAATCATTTCTAATGCAGTCAATGCAGCTTCAGCACCTTTGTTGCCAGCTTTAGTACCAGCGCGTTCAATCGCTTGCTCAATATTTTCAGTTGTTAGAACGCCAAAAGTAACAGGAATATCACTGTTCAATGCAACATGAGCAAGACCAGAGCTACATTCACCTGCAACAAATTCGAAGTGAGCAGTTCCACCACGAATAACTGTGCCTAATGCAATAACTGCATCATATTTTTTCGTTTCAGCTAACGCTTTAACTGTTAATGGTAGCTCATAAGCCCCAGGGACCCACACAACAGTAATGTTATCTTGGGACACTTGGCCGATACGTTCTAAAGCATCAATAGCACCATCCAGCAGACTATCATTAATAAAGTTGTTAAAACGAGCGATTGCAATAACGATGCGCGCTTTTGGCGCAGCCACAACACCTTTAATTACGTTCATAGCCTTCCTTTAATATTAATTATAATCCGCGGGGCGCGGATTTTATCACATTCTTTCATTAACCGCGTGGTTGAATTTCAGCAAAACTATAAAAAAACGAGATTACCACACCGGACGCAGTCTAACACGCAAGTCATCACCAACTTTTTGCGCATCCGTAAATTCAAATTGAGGGGCATCTGATAACTGAGTAAGTGCTGGTAAATTCACTAAACCTCGTGCACTATCCCCTAATAATTTAGGGGCAATATACACAATAAGTTCATCAACTAAGCCCAATTTTAGGAAAGAGCCGGCAAGTTTGGGTCCTGCTTCAACCCATATACTATTCACATTGCGTTTTGCCAACTGCATCATAAGAATAACTAAATCGATACCATTATCATCGGCTAAAATAGGAATTTGCTCAACTTGCCCTTGCCAAATAGCCTCAGGCTCAGGTTTGGGGCGAATTAACCAACACTCACCCTCTAATTGAGTCACTTTATGACCAGCCGTCACTCGATTATGAGTATCTAACACGACTCGAATTGGCTGACGTAATGTTTCTTCTGGGTAGATGGCTTGTACATCATCAGGTAACTCACTCCAACGTACAGTCAGTGATGGGTTATCAGCGAGTACTGTGCTGCTGGTGCTTAATATCGCGCTTGCCTGCGCACGCAACAACTGCACATCACGCCTTGCCTCGGCAGATGTAATCCATTTACTTTCGCCAGACTCTAATGCTGTTTTGCCATCAAGAGAGGCTGCTAGTTTCAATTGGATATAGGGGAATGCTGTTCGCATGCGTTTTAAGAATCCGCGATTCAATACCTCTGCTTGATCCATTAAAACGCCACTTGTGGTTTCAATTCCTGCTTTAGAAAGCATGTATAACCCACGACCTGCCACTTCTGGATTTGGATCTTGCATCGCCGCGACAACACGACTCACGCCCGCATTAATTAATGCCTCAGCGCAAGGTGGAGTTCTCCCATGATGGCTGCAGGGTTCTAAAGTAACATAAGCCGTTGCACCTTTAGCTTTTTCACCCGCCATGCGTAAGGCGTGGACTTCAGCATGTGGTTCACCCGCTTTTTGATGATAGCCTTCACCAACAATTTCGCCATCACGCACGATAACACAGCCAACATTTGGATTTGGTGAAGTCGTAAAACAGCCTATCTGCGCAAGCTCAAGCGCCCGAGACATATAAATGCGGTCTTGTTCAGTCATCTTATTAATCCTGTAATTTAGCTATCTCTTCACCAAACTCTCGTACGTCTTCGAAGCTACGATATACTGATGCAAAACGGATGTAGGCAACTTTATCCAATTTTTTCAGTTCGTCCATCACGAAATTACCAATCAGTTTAGAAGGAATTTCTCTTTCCCCTGTAGCACGCAGTTGCGATTTGATAGAAATAAGAGCTTGTTCGATATCATCCGCGCTGACTGGTCGTTTTTCTAAGGCTTTTTGCATACCGCGCCTAAGCTTTTCTTCATCAAATGGCTCGCGTACTTCATCACTTTTGATTACCCGTGGCATAACAAGTTCCGCCACCTCAAAGGTGGTGAAGCGTTCATGACAAACTAGACATTGACGTCGTCTGCGTACTTGAGAGCCTTCTCCAACCAGACGCGAGTCAATTACTTTCGTATCTACAGCTGAGCAAAATGGGCAATGCATAGCGTTTCCTGATTCTTATTTCGGGTAAACAGTGTAACCCAGACCGCAATGAAAAACACCCTGCGCGGTCTCCCGGCAGGGTGTTTAATTTAACACTCAGAAGAGTAAGGATATTGACTTAATTCAATCACCTAAGTGATACGGCCTCAATTAAATATAATTAAGGCAGTAATGAATCTTGGTCAGCCCCTTCCTTCTCAACTTTAACCGGAATCAAATGCTCACGTTTCATTCCCATCTTCAGTGCTAAAGCAGAAGCAACATAGATAGATGAAATTGTACCAATGGTCACACCGATTAACATAACGAGTGAGAAGCCTTCTAGCATCGCACCGCCGAAGATATACAGCATCAAAACAACCAATAAGGTCGTTGCAGATGTCATAATGGTACGGCTCAACGTCTGGGTTAAAGATACGTTCATAATTTCATATGGCGTACCACGGCGGATCTTACGGAAGTTCTCACGAATACGGTCAGATACTACGATACTGTCGTTCAGTGAGTAACCAATAACGGACATCAAGGATGCCACAATGGTCATATCTATCTCAATATGAAAAAGAGATAAGATACCTAACGTAATGACCACGTCATGCGCAAGAGCCAATACAGCACCCGCTGCCAAACGCCATTCAAAACGGAAACCAACATAAAATAGAATACAGATAAGCGCTGCCAACAATGCCATTGCACCTGTTTGAGCAAGTTCAGCACCAACACTAGGTCCTACAAACTCAATACGTTTAACCGTCGCTTTATCATCAACATTTTTATTGATTATGCTAATAAGATCTTTACCAACTTCTTGACCTGCAACCCCTTCAGCAGGAGGTAAACGGATCATGATGTCGCGGGTACTACCAAAGTTTTGAATAAGAGGGTCTTTGTGGTCAGCGCTTGAAAGACTTTCTCGAATTTTATCCAAATCAGCAGGCTGACTTAGGTTGATTTCTACGACGGTACCACCGGTGAAATCAAGTCCCCAGTTGAACCCTTTAACGCCAATAATCGCAATAGAGGCGATAAGTAATACGATAGAAATACCAAAGGCAACGTTGTCCCAGCGCATAAAGTCATAGACTTTACGGCCATAGTTCAATTGTTCAACAGTATAATCCTGTGCCACAACGTGCTCCTTAAATTGACAGCTTTTTAACACGTTTACCGCCATACAATAGGTTCACAATGGCACGTGTTCCTATAATAGCTGTAAACATAGAGGTTGCGACACCTATAGCTGTCGTAATTGCAAAGCCTTTGATTGACCCTGTACCCACTGCATACAGAATAATTGCAGTGATAAGTGTTGTCAGGTTTGCGTCGATGATACTTGAGAAGGCACCTTTATAGCCTTCATGAATCGCTTGCTGGACGGAACGCCCATTTCGAAGCTCTTCTTTGATACGCTCGTTTATCAGAACGTTAGCATCGACCGCAACCGCAAGGGTTAGAACGATACCCGCAATACCTGGCATGGTCAGTGTTGCTCCTGGTAGAAGCGACATTACACCCACAATCATAATCAAGTTTGCCATCAGCGCTGTACTGGCTATCAAACCAAATTTACGATAATAAATAATCATAAATAGGATTGATGCAAAAAGACCCGCTAAACAAGCTTTCAGACCTTGCTCGATATTTTGCAAACCAAGAGTTGGACCAATGGTACGCTCTTCAACGATTTGGATTGGTGCAATCAACGCACCCGCGCGCAGCAGTAATGATAGCTGACGGGCTTCATTCGGATCATTGATACCTGTGATACGGAATTGGCTACCAAAACGTGCAGAAATGTTTGCAGCGTTGATAACTTTTTCATCTTTCACCAAGATTGAACGGCCTTCGGCATCTTTCTTGCCACTGTCTTTATATTCAACAAACAGTGTTGCCATGAGTTTACCCTGATTATCACGGGTAAAATCAGACATCATAGAGCCGCCAACATTATCAAGGCTAATGCTAACTTGTGGTGCGCCGTTTTCATCACCTCCGGATGAAGAGTCAGTGATATGATCACCCGTCAAAACAACGCGTTTATAGAGCACATAAGGCACGCCATTACGATCGTATTTAACTTCTGAATCACCCGGAACACGGCCACTTTCAGCAGCAGAGCTGTCTATACCTGAATTGACTAAACGGAATTCCAGTGTTGCTGTTGCGCCTAAAATCTCTTTCGCGCGGGCAGTATCTTGAATACCTGGTAACTCAACAACAATACGGTCCGAACCTTGGCGTTGAACTAAAGGTTCAGCAACACCTAACTGGTTTACACGGTTACGAATGATAGTAATGTTTTGAGCTACGGCATAGTTGCGAGCCTCACGTAGACGCTCATCCGTCATAACGGCAATCATGGTGTTGTTACTACCATCGGAGAACACAAGGTCTTGGAATTTACGAGCCAATGTTTTCTCTGCTTGACTACGGTCATCGGCGTTACGGAAACGCACTTCAACACTATAATCATCGCCTTTACGGATAGAAGAGTACGCAATTCCTGCTTCACGCAAGTCATTACGTATACCGTCCATGTTTTGTTCCTGCAATTTGCCTAATGCAGTGTCCATGTCAACTTCCATCAGGAAGTGAACCCCACCACGTAAGTCAAGGCCGAGCTTCATTGGCTCACCGCCAACAGCTTCTAGCCACTTAGGCGTCGCAGGTGCAAGGTTGAGTGCAACAACATATTGATCGCCCAGTCCGCTAACAAGTGCCTCACGGGCGAGCAGCTGAACATCTGAGTTATTGAATCGGGCAAGTACAGCCCCATTTTCCAGAGCGATTGATTTACTCTGTATATTGTCTTTTTCTAACGTTTTTTGGACTTGGATCAGCGTTTGTTCATTGGCGGCGGTTCCCCGCGCGCCAGTGATCTGAACAGCCGGATCCTCACCATATAGGTTTGGAAGTGCATAAAGCAGACCGATGAGGATCGCAGCGATCAGCATCAGATACTTCCACAAAGGATAACGGTTTAGCACGGCAGTTCCCTTCGGGAAAATCAGAAATTAAATAGCTTTCATTGTGCCTTTAGGTAAAACGGCAGCAACAAAATCACGTTTGATAGTTACTTCAGTTGTTTCGCTCAGTTCTAAAACAACATAACCCGTTTCAGAAACCTTGCTCACACGCCCGATCAAACCGCCAGTTGTTAAAACTTCATCACCTTTAGAAATAGATTCCATCAGTTTACGGTGCTCTTTAGCACGTTTTTGCTGTGGGCGCAGGATCATGAAGTAGAAGATCAGGGCAAAAACGACGAGCATGATAACCATCGTGTACGGGCTACCCTGTGCTTGACCGCCCGCGGATGCCGCTGCTTCAGAAATAAAAAAACTCATTCAACTTTCCTCATTGTTATTGAAAGCAATTTAAAACATAAGTACAGCCAAGCCTGCTATGCTACACAGGTTAGCCCAATTTCGCACTTAAATTCATTCCATATTTAACGAAGGTTGGGTTTTCCCAATCTTCTGGTAAAAATCTTGAGCGAATTCTTCGAAGTTACCTTCTTCGATCGCCTGACGAATGCCCGCCATCAAGCGCTGATAATAACGTAAATTATGAATGGTATTTAGTCTTGCCCCCAGAATTTCATTACAACGATCGAGATGATGTAAATAGGCTCGGCTATAATGACGGCAGGTATAGCAATCGCATTCAGGATCGAGTGTTGAAGTATCAGATTTATACTTCGCATTGCGAATTTTTACCACGCCATTCGTGACAAATAAATGACCATTTCGTGCATTTCGAGTTGGCATCACACAATCAAACATATCAATACCGCGACGCACACCTTCAATCAGATCCTCTGGTTTGCCCACGCCCATTAAATAACGTGGTTTATCGGCAGGAATTTGCGGACACACGTGCTCTAAAATACGGTGCATGTCTGGTTTTGGTTCACCAACTGCAAGACCGCCTACAGCGTAACCATCAAAGCCGATTTCCACCAGTCCCTTAACAGAAATATCACGTAAATCTTCGTAAACACTGCCTTGAATGATGCCAAATAACGCATTTTTGTTGTTTAATTCGTCAAAACGTTGGCGACTGCGTTGAGCCCAACGCAAAGACATTTCCATTGAAGTCTTAGCGTAATCCCAATCAGCAGGATATGGCGTGCATTCATCAAAAATCATCACGATATCAGAACCCAGATCGTTCTGAATCTCCATCGATTTTTCAGGACTTAAGAAGACTTTTTCACCATTAATTGGATTCCGGAAGTGAACACCTTCTTCTTTTATTTTTCGCATAGCACCAAGGCTAAATACTTGGAAACCACCTGAGTCAGTCAGGATTGGTCCATGCCATTGCATAAAATCATGCAAGTCACCATGCAATTTCATGATCTCTTGCCCTGGGCGTAACCATAAATGGAAGGTGTTACCTAAAAGGATTTGAGCTCCCGTTTCTTTCACTTCTTCTGGTGTCATTCCCTTGACTGTACCATAGGTACCGACAGGCATAAATGCAGGCGTTTCAACAACCCCACGTTCAAAAACTAAACGGCCACGACGTGCTTTACCGTCAGTGGTTTGTAATTCATATTTCACGTTTGCTTCTCCTAGCATCAGAAAAACAGTCTGATGCAATACAAAAATTTGCAGCATTATAAACACGCACAAAGCCGCTGTATATGCCAGCCTACAAAATAGCGGTTTGTAGATTTATGTAGATTCAAGGTCATTCGTGTAGATTTTGTGTCACAATTTTGGCACAGACAGACACACAATCAGATACCCGCATAACAATCCCCCTCCACGAATCAAGAGAGCGATATAAATCGACAGCGATAAATACACGACAAAGCCGCTTGCCGATCCAGTCGACAAATCAAGTTTTGTATATTCGCGTGGATTTATGTCTGATTGTACATGTTTTGTGACACAGTTAAGGCGCAGTTACTAGGATGCTTCTTGTTTAATTGATGTGCCACGCTTGTCAACCCCATCCAGCCCGAGGGCGGGCGATAAAAAAGACCCTCGGGGCTGGGTGTTTAGGTTATAAATTGAATACTATCCCACTCCCATCTGTTGATGTGAACCTAATAGAAACTATGAATTCCCTCGCCACATCAAGAGTGCTATCAATGACACCAATAACACCGCCGCTAGATGGATTATCAAAAGCCCAATCTGATTGAGGCGACCCCATTGATCCATGTAAAGATATCGACCCATTCACTTTACTTGATACCCACTGCCTAGCAACTGCCGACTTAGTTCCTGATTTTGTTATTTCCGTTATATCGATAACAATAGTAAAATTGGTACTGCCAGGAGTTGAAAAAATAGGTACTGTCTGTTTTCCAGTTGTTCTTACGATGAAATCACGCTTAATTATTGTATCTTGAATTCCAGTAAACTGTGCTGTTGTTTGGTAATTAGCGGAAGGGTATAAGGTGTTCCCTGTTCGAGCAAAACCTGAGTCTTGGCTTCGCCCCGACGCCCAGCTAAAAATATCAGGATAACGGTAATACCCATTAGGCGTAGCTTTGTTTAACCCAACCCGATTGCTTCTAATGCTATGATCTAGAATAGTAACACTTTCATTCCCTGTTGCATTCGAGACGAATAAATCATAATCAAATTTATCACTAAATGTAGTAACAGGCGAAAAACCAGAAATAACGGCATCAAATCCACCGCCTAGCTCAATGCAATAATCTAGTTTTATGCCATCTGTTGCACTACCTACATCGCTGAGTTGAATGCCATTTAACGTTAACCCCCTAAAGGAGCGAGCTTTAAAGAATTTCTCTGTTTGCTCTGCGCCCATACCATTAAAGACACACCCTTTGATGTTATCAAAATCATATGCAAGTTTAGTTCGCGATTCTGCGAATCCATCATTACCACAAGAGCTCCATTCAGAATACCAAAGTTCATTATAAACTTTATAGCCATACTCTTTATTTCCTCTCGACCAACAGTTGCTTAGCGACAATGATGTTGTAGTTCCTGATGTAATACCGCCTTCCGCTATGTTTCCAACGAAAGAGAAACCGCCCCTGCCGTTGTTGTTACTAAAAACACGATTAAAGGACGACATATATGTTGATAGCTGAATGCCATCAAGGGTAGCATTTTCATAGCATCCCCCCTCAAAGTTACATTGCGCGTACCAGACATCTATTCCTTTTAAACAGTAATCAAGTTTATTGCCAGCATGTAACCCAAGAAATTTTACTGTAGCCCCCCAGTCTTGATCTGCTGCTACCCACTCAACCAAAGATTCCCCTGACTCACTCCCTGTGTACCGAATACTGCTATTTCTTGTTCTCCCTCCGTCAATATTAATATTCCTAACTCGTCGCATAATTAGGCAATGCTTGGCTGGGTATAACGGATGAAAACTATTAATACCAAAGTACTTATTATCTGTTGAGCTATCTGTATACAATTCGGATTTGCACCACTCCATATACTCAATAGCACGCTGGATATTCAATCTATTATCAGTAATCCCATTATCATCAACGCATCCAAAATCAAACAATGAATGACGATCTATACCCATAGTTGCATTGCCAACGCATATCCAATCTACATCAGGAGTGTCATCTGTGACAATTGGATATGTACTACCTTTATATGCGTAATAATACCCGTTATATTTAAGAGCTTTTTCTGGTGTGTCGATGACTATTCCAGATGAAAAATCAGCAAATCTAATATATTTAGTTCTTCCAATTGATGATATTGCCCCGTAACCATTCTTTACCTCTATCTCAGACCTGAGTTGGTCTGGGTCATATTTTAGAATATTAGAATAATAATGTTGCTGAGAGCCATATGCATCATAAACGGCCATGCTGTACCCTTTTACCGTCACAAACTTAGCTTGCTGCCCGTTGTATACAGGGTAACCTGCTTGGTTTATGATTATCGGCTGCGATACAGGTATTGTGCTGCCATCTTCATTTTGCAGGTACACCTGAATTTGATTTTCTGGGATGGTTGGATCAGAATCTATCTTGCCAATGTAAATCTTACCGTTGCTTGCTGCCTGAAACTTCCTAGCTAACGTAAACTGTTGACTAGGCATTGAAATTACGACATTAGGGATAATATCTGACATTGCTTTCTCCAAGCGTGAGTAGTCGCAGTGCCACAGTAGCACCGTGGTCTTATTGTGAATAAATACAGTAGGTTATATTATGCCTGTCCACCAAAATTAGAGGGTGAGACGAATGGCACGGGATGATACACAGTTCAATCTCAGGCTTACTGCTGAGACTAAAGAGAAGTTAAAACAAAAAGCTAAGATGAATGGACGCTCACTAAATGCTGAGCTAGTTCACATAATTGATAATTACTTAGCATCTCCGACACCTATTATTGGCTATCGTAGTGATGCCGAACGTGTAGCCAACGAACAAGCCGAAGAGCTTAAGAAGTCAGTCATAGAAATGCTGATTAAGCTCTATAATGATAAAAAATAATTATGTGAGGTGATAGACCATCATGAGCGGTGGAGCGGCAGGTAAAATTTATAGCGACTTAAAATCACTAGTAAAAAAGGTGCTAAAAATTAGTGTCGCGACAATTGCTTTAATTATAATTTCCAGCGCCTCATATTATATCTATGAAGAATATAGATTATCTTCAGCTGAGGAAGATATTATCAGTAAAGCAATGCCTTTTGTTGAAACACATAACCCTATATTATTTTATCGCAATGAGTTTGGTGTTGAGAGAAATATGTATGTATGGCCTATAAACGATACAGACAGTCATGTAGTCATTAAGATAGATAATAAATATGCAGTGTATTATTCAGACTTCTCATCTGCCGGAGTGATCAGGTTCAATAGAAAGGCTGGTGATATATGCTCATATGCAGCAGCTATTGTTGATAATAACACCATAGTTTCTATTGAGTGCAATAACGACATTTACTTCAAAAAATTAGTAAATAGTAAATAAATTATTTATACGAGGTGATGGTGAAAAAACTACTTATTTTTATTCCTTTCCTGCTTGCTGGTTGCGTTGCGAAAGTAAGCGACTATCAAGCTAGCTGTGAAAAGCAATATCCGAAACTTAGCGATATGGCTCAATGCCTTGATTCTAGCCTTCAAAAAGATGACAGGATGTCATCATCTCCGATTCCTAAAATGTATGCTTTAGCTGCAAAAGTTTTAGGTCACGCAGTTGATGACGGAAAGATATCTGATGCTCAAGCTAGATTTGAACTGCAAAAGTTATATGTAGATATTCAAAATAGAGAGCAAACAGATCAATTAGCTAGAAACCAAATATTTCAACAGTCTCTATTGAATTATCAGGCTTTCCAAACTCTACAAACAATTAACAATAAAGCCGCTCAGCAACCTGCTTATGCTCCACCTATTCAGCAGCATGGTAATATTTCAACTAATTGCTATAAACTTGGTAATAATGTTCAATGCAATAGCTCGTACTAAAAGAAGGGCAATAGCCCTTCTATCTATTCATCACCTCAGCTCTTTCGCCTTGCAAAATAGGTTCAATGGCTCCTCTAATTTGCTCCATTAAGCGATCTCCAGCGGTGCTGCCTTTGGGTGTGTTTGCTAATCTAAGCATAAAGTTTCTTACTTTAGGGTTTTCATAAACACGAGCTAGCGCACCATAAGAACCAAATGCAGCAGTTCCTATTCCTCCAGTTCCAATAAAATCAGTCGCTACTCCAGCAGGAATTCCAACCTGAAGTATTTCTTGCCCTGTTGGCGTCACAGCTCCAGCTCTGGATGCTCTGCGTGTTGAATCCAAATATCTTGTTAAGCCATTTAGATATTGCCTCTCATCACCTCTAAAGAAAATTCCTGTTTGCTCGCCCATTCTGTTAATAGCATTCAAAAATTTATCAGGACTTCCACCAGATGTTTCATATGCCTTTCCTATAACAGCTGATCTTGCAGCTTGCCGCCCTTGATTATCTAAAGATTGATATAGCCTAGCAACCTCACTTCTTTTTTTACTAAAAAGTAAATTATTAACAACTTCTGGGGTCAATTCACCTTTGTTTAATACGTTTTTAAGTCTGGTATTATTTACGCTCATAGCTTCACGAGCATAAACTTGATTTGCTTGCTGGTACCGTCTGGCGACTTCATTTCCTAACGTATCCCTAACTGAAGAGTCTATGTCATCAGTCATGCTTCTATAAATCCTATTAACTGATGCTTCTGACTGAGTTGGCCATACGGTGCGTTCACCTCTGATATCTTGCCTAAATTGAGTTCTTAGGTCTCTAAGATGTTGAAAATCAGCCCCGTTCGCTACCTCATTCCTATATCTTTGTAAGTGATTTATTGTGGCCTGATCCGCCACCTCACCAAGCCTTCCAAGATTAGCAATTTCTCTATCCATGGCTGTTAGTGTTCGATTTGTTTGGATATTTCCAACTGCGGCCATATCTTGAGTAACAACATTAAGCCTGTTTCCAGCAGCTTCTCTAATATAGCCGCCAGAACCAGATTTTCTCATCAAGCTATTTATAATTTCGTTTGGATTTGCCTCTCCATAACGTTGCGAAAACTCGCGTAATAGACTTGATCTAACATCCTGCTGAGCACGTCTAGGCGCACCAGTTCCAGTCACAGGTATTTTCTCACCAAGCGCCTGCGCAGACCTTCCAGTAAAAGTATTAGGTTGAACAGCATCTGTTGTCATTAGCGGGGCATTATTTCTTTCAGCGAATTCTACCGCCTCTCTTGCTTCTGGAGCCATGCCCCCCTTGATACCTCTGTAGCTAGCACCTGCAAGGTTGAACAATCCTCTAGTGGCGGCACTTAGAGCAGTTGCGGTTCCAAGCTCTTGCCCAAGATCGCCCCGTCCATTCTTACTTGCATTTTCAGCCATGACACCGACAACGTTCTCAGAAAGCATTCTTGCTGCTTTTTCTGTTAATGCAGCACCTCTTGGCGCGACACCAGACGGGTTAACCAAAAATGGTAAAGCCTGAGCAAAAACTTTCCCCTCATCTGTTTGTGGTTGTATTTCTTCTGGCAATGAAAAACGTGATGATGGGGTATATGTCCCATCACCAATACCAGCTTTTTCACCAGCCCATGCACCAGCTGAAACAAAAGCATCGCCAATATCCGCAGGTATGTTAGCTAAGTTAATCCCTGCTTGAGCAGTTGCCTTGCCAGTTTCCAAAATACCCTCAGCTATGTTTTCAAGCACTCCGTTATCTTGACCTTCGTTCTGTCGTGCTTTTTGTGCGTCATGGTATGCTAATATTTCGTCAGTTGGGATGCCTAAGTTAGACATTTGATCTGGTGATAATTGAGATGTTTGATTTCTTACCTGAGGCCTCACTAGTGGGTATGCTGTATAAAATTGAGCTCTTGCATTATCAACATCATTACCTACCTTTGGGGCAACCTGTTCATTAAAATATTGTTCTTGCGCTGCTGCTTTCTGTTCATTAGATAATGATTGGTATTGAGGTGACGAGATCACTTCTTTCCATGGTTTAGCCATTAGTCACCCCATAAATTAGAATAGTTTCCGCTTTGCTCAGGCTGATGCGTCATTGATTGGTTTGATGTAGGCTGATTGTTCGGTTGTATAGCGCCCCCCACACTGACGTTATATTGACTGTTATAATTGTCCGTATATTGCTGAATTTCTTGAATCGACTGCTGGATAGCCTCAGGACTTGAATAATCAACCTGCGGCATACCTTGGAAATACATTTTAGCTTCAGCAACTGTATTTATTCCGCTTGCTCCCATATCTCTTGCTGCTGCAATACCTTGATTTTGCATTCTACCTTGTATTCTTTGTGCTGCCATATACAGCTGTCGTTGGTCAGCTCCATTCCATCTGCTACGATAATCAGCCCCTAGCGCAGGATTTCCAGCGCCACCAGACACACCTGTCATAAAATCAAGATCACTAGCGCTAGCGTTAGATATAGAGTCCATATCTTTTTTCATTGCATAATTTGTTGCATTTGCTGATGAGCTTGCTGGAGCTGCTATAGCATTAGCAGGAACCCGAACTGTATTGCCGCTATCATCTACTCCTTCGTAAAAAGCATTCGCTCCAGACCCATGTAACTTACCACTTACCTGAACTGTTCTTCCATCAGACAACTGAACCCGTCTAGTGTCATTATCCCCACCTTTAGACATTGATCTTTGCATTGTCATATCCTGACCTCTACGAGCTGTTGAGGCTGACATATCTTGACCTCGTCTAGTTGTAGCCGCTCCTATATCTTGCCCTCTCCTAGCTGTCTCTGCTCCGATATCCTGCCCTCTAATAGTGACACCTCGATTAGCGTCATTGTTTACCTTATTAAGAAACAACTCAGGACTACCCTCTGCCGACATACCTAACGCCATTGCGTACTCTCTGGCAGCATTTGGATCGTCTTTTGCCATGCTTAGAGCAATTTGTGGGTCAAAACCATATTGACGCATTTTATCAGCGTTTTTCCTGACAAAATCATCTGGCTTACCACTGACTACGGCGGCGTTGTAACCAAGAGCTAAGTCACTGATGGATTTTCGAACATCAGCATTAATACCTTCCATGCCTTTACCTATCTGCGCTTCCATTTCTGGATACTCAGCAAATAAGCCTTTCATAGTATCAGTATCATTACTTGCCATAGCCTGACCCCACTTACCTTGAAACTCAGCGAGGCGCTCTTTTTGTTTTTCCTGATCCATAACTTGAGCTACGCCAGATAAACCAGCTAACCCCTGAAGCCCCCAGTTATTTGCGCCTGAGCGTTGCAAGTCATTATTTTCTCGGATAAGTCCAAGAGTAGGATTGATATCTCTTGCTTGAGGTGCGTTACTGTTTACTTGACCGATACCACCAAGAAAACCACCACTATTAGTATTCTGGTTCCATGTCGCCATTAGAATAAACCTCCCAACAGTCCAACTCCTGCACCTATACCAGCCCCCCACGGTGTTGAGGTTCCAAGTAACGTAGCTAAACCACCACCCATCATGGCACCACCTGCCGCACCACTGATCGCATTTTGAAATCCTGATGGTCTGTTAGCATTAGCCGCCGCAAGTGCCGCACTTTGTTGTGATAACTGGCCAGCGTTATTTGCATAATTTTGACCAGCGTTAGCCTGACCTTGAAGCGCACCAAGACCGATATTTGCAAGGTTGTTATAGTTATTCATTTGACCATTCAACCAGTTTTCACCCAGCATAGGGGCTATCGATGCAAGGCTATTACTTGTCGCAGTTGAACCTAATCCACCCATTGCCTCAGCGCCTGCTAGATTTTGGTAGCGAGCCTGATTTGCATAATCATTAAACTGTTGTGAATTGTAATAACCGTTCAGTGCTTGCGCTTGGCCTTCTGGTGATGCAAGGTTTTGCAGCTTGTTAATATACTGGCCAGCAAGAGGGGTAAATGGATCTAACCCATTCATAACACGCTCAAATTGTTGGTTTTGCAAGTCAGCTGCATATTTAGTGGCTTGAGCCTGAGCGCCAGAACCACCATCACCACCGCCACCCTTACCGCCTTTTTCAAGAAATAGAGGTTCCTCACCACGCAGTTTTCTGCCTAGCTTAAATACATTTCCGATAGCCATTATTAACTCCGTTATTTGCTGATGAACTCGGCTAATTCTTCGCGAGTTGCAGAATAGAAAGTGACGTCATCAACGCCTTTGAAATACTTCTTGATAGTGCCTACCCGATTAAGGCCAATCATGGCGCAATATATTTGACCATGCCGAAACTTACGAGCAGCGAACGAGGTAACACATTGAACGTGAGTTGTTGAAAGGATGAATTTCCAGAACGCTAAGCCAATATCTTTACTGAATCCTCTAACTTCAGGGAGGTACATAGCGTGACAATCAAAAGTCATCGGCTGTACTTCTTCGTAATACACGATGCCGCCAAAATTACCATGCACATTAACTTCAAAATATTTCTTATTGGCGCTGTAATCGAAGCCATCCCCGTTATTACTTCCAGCGATAATGTCTTTGTGATTGCCGACTCCTTCAATTAAATCAATATTGCGAGTTGGTTTGAATGTGATCATGATTACCTCAATCGATTAACCCGTGCGACCGCGCCATATCTTCCAGCGCTTTGAGTGATTTACGAGTTTCAGTGAGAGCAGAAGCAAGCGCCTGAACTTCTGACTGATCATATGTCGAACCAATACTGTAAGTTTGATTGGCGTTAAAGCCAGACTTTGAAGCCGTACCAGTGGAAGCGGTGAAGCCAGTGACACGAGCACCAACCACCTGAACACCATTAATAGAGTACGAATCTTTGACAGAAATAGGTGATGCTAAAATTTGCGTAGCTTCACGACTCAATGAGACGTAATCAGCGTCAATCTCAGCGACCTTTTCTGTAAGGTAGTTAATGTCACTCTCTGCTGTCGTTAATCGCGTCTCGTGGTCGTCTAAGCGTGTTTCTGCATCATTAAGCCTTATCTCATGCTCAACTAGTTTCTCTTCTGCTGCGGTAATTCGCGTTTCGTGGTTAGCTAGTTGCGCGGTATGCTCAGCAAGTGTTTCTTCGGCATCTTTTAATCGCAATTCATGGTCATCAAGTATCAAGTCCTGTTCGTCATTGCGTAGTTGAGCTTGATAGGCTTCGTTACCTGCATCATTTGCGCGGCCTGCAATCTTTTTCAAATCCTCTGAACCTCTAAGAACGATGTCACGATAAACAGGATTAAAGTTAGTAGGTAAAATATCAGGGGAAATATAAGAGCCTTGAACTTCTACGGGAACGGATAGTGAACTGTCTCTTTCTTCAGTTGCCATTACTCAACCCTCATTGACATATCAGAAAGCGTTACAGGTGACTTAGTGATAACTCTTACCTTAAAGCCGATATTCTTTCTCACCCTGCCGACACGACGCCATAAAATACGACGGTCATATTGAAACGGCGCGTTTTGTTCAATCATTTGCTCCCTGCCGAAGTTTATTCCATCAGTAGTGGCAGATAGAAATAAACGGTCAGCAATTTGAGCGACGCCTGTTGATGCCTCAAGTTCCATATCGAACACTCTGGCGTTATCCGCTTTAACCATCGGTGTATAGAGAATGTGCTCAACTTGCTTATCGTATTGACCTGAGCCAGTGAATGATAAGTTTCCGAGTATTGGCTCTTTCTTATCGCCAACTGTTATCTGATTGTTCTCATACATGAAATCGATAGCGCGGTAGGGTTCGTCATATAATCCAGTTTTCAATACGCACCACTGCATGTACTGCTGACTGCCTGCTGCGTCAAAACATAACGTATGGCGCGGTAAGTGAATGATTGCCAGTTCGTGACCGTCAAACTTAACCGCTTCCATAACAGCGCCTGATAACTCATCAGCGGTATAGGCGCGGATAATCTTATCAATGCTTGCTGTGGATATTGGGCTAGCTGTACCGGAACCTAGAACGTAAACAGATGGCGCACCATTGGCAGGGTTACTGATGAATGCAAACGAATCGCCAAACTTGCATTTAGCATCACGACCAGCTATTCCCATTTGCACCATGTAAGACGGCTGCATAGAATAGATAGGCTGAGTCGCATCAGTTGAACCGGTTAATGTGAAATATTCAATTGTCGATGCGCCAAAGCAGATAACCATGTCGCGCCATGAGCTAACGGAGATAATACCGTCAGGCTGTGATTCTGCTGTATAGAATGGACGATACCTATCGGGCTTTGATTCATCTTCGATGTCAGTTACACCAAATCTAGCGCCGCCTTTTTGCAGCCAGATATAACGGCCACGGTTACGGGCAACATCAACCACGTCACCTAAATCATACTGAGGATACTTATTAACGACTTCTAACACTTCCTGAGTCATTAAAAACTCAGTTGTATCGGTAGGCTTAACGGTATTGTCAGGGATTGTTTTATCGTAATTGAATTTGTATTCAATGGTTAACTTACCACTGATGCGCCTCAACCCTTTGACGACAATATCAGTGAGATATGGCTTTTCTGTCTCTGGTTTATCTTGCGATATTTTAGAATCAAATTGATACTCGGCTATCGTTATCACCTCACCGGAAACGCCATCTGATGCTTTAGGTGTTATCTTCAAGGTTAGTGACCCGTCGATATCATCTTTAGTTAGCGATACAAAATCATCATTGCCAGCTTTATGAGTCCATTTTTTAACGTCACGAGTGTAACCCTCTTTAACCACTTCCTCTTCAGGCCAGTTTGTTAACTCTTTAACTTCACCATCATAGCGATAGAGTTTCAATTTACCGCCAAATGCCACGGCTTGACTCACGCCAGAATGAGCAAGAGCTACCCTATCTTTTCCCTGTACATCACCGATAGCATTAGCGCCCTGATATAACTTGCCGCCACACACACGATACACAGTGCCATTTTTCGTGTTGAACTGTACTCCTCGCGACAATCCATCAGCATCACGGAGCTTTACCAGTGCGGGGAATGAACGTAGATAACCAGCGGCATTCAATACCTCTTTCGGTGTTGCTAACATATTGACGGGTAGACCATCGATATAATCAGCTGTGTTCGGGTCTTTGCGTAAACCTCTAGCAAGAGGAATCTGAATCCTTGGCATGTGGCTTACTCCTGTGGAAGAATCGCTGTCCGGTCATCGTAGCTAGTCGATTGCCTGAGCCAATAGGGAAGCCGTTAGGATAATGCGATCGGGCTTCTTTTGCGCGTTTCACTGCACAACTACGCATTAATCTTTCTTTGCCATAACGTGCGGTTGTAATAACTTTATCTAGTGGGATAATTTGATAATCAGGCGCGATTCGAGTGGCTAGGTTGTAGATAACCGCGCTAATTGCTTGTTTGTTAAGCCCATGCTCATCACCTTGGTCAATTGGAGTGTCTTCCTCAGCGAATTTATAACCAGTGTGAATTCCTGCGCCATCCTCAAACCATTCATACATCATTGATTCTAAATCATCTACGCCATCTTCTAATGATTGAGGCTCTACATCAGTCAATGTAGCATCGGATGCGACACCGATTTTACGTAGCGCCGCGACAACTAGCTCACCCTTCGTTGTTATCTGCATCTTTTACCGCCTTTTTCTTGGTAGCGGGTTTCTTGATTTGCTCTTGCTCTTGCTCTTGCTCTTGCTCTTGCTCTTGCAGGATTTGAGTATCATTTGGGCTTTTATGCCAACCATCATTTAGATAACTTTCAATTTCATCATCGTCAACGGTTGCTATCTGAAGATTCATTCCCCAGATTTTCACATCGCCATTGGCTTTATAAAGCATCGTGCTCATTATCTTTCTCCAAAAAAGAAGGGAGCCGAAGCTCCCAAATAGTAACGAGGGTTTATTGTTGACCAGTAAGACCGACGCCAACAGCTTCAGGGCGTTTAGTACATGCTGAATACCAAACAGCAATACGACATTTGCCTTCAAAGGTATTGATATCACCCTGGTAAGCTACAACACCATTTAGACCAACCGATGGAATGTTGAATGACTCCGTTTTCATGCCGCTGAATAATGCATGATTAAGAGGGATGGCCTGAGATAGCAAGGTGATAGAATCATCAGCCCAGAAGATGTTCGACTTTGTTGTTTTTACGTTAATAGCGCTAATTGCCGCGCCTGCTGCTAATGATGTATTAACGTTGGCGTATGCGCGCTCTTCTGGTTTAAGTGCGGCATCATCAAGTGCAATTGGTTTAGGCATGATGGTCAGGTTGTTACCATCAACACCAACAACCGCAAACGTAGCATCTTGAGTTAGCAGGTCTTTAGCCATTTGAGAGATAAACTTAACGCCAGCAAAGCTGATTTTATCGCCGCGCTTAAATGCTGACCCATCACTAACCTTTATAACGGCAGTGCGGTTATCAACGTTTTCCTGATTTCCATCAGCATCTAATTTCCACGCTTGCGGCTTGAACTTCTGAGCGCCGTCAACCGTTACGCCAGTAGCTGTAGCTGCTAGCATAGTCGGTAACTTAGGTGATCGAAGCACATCATTAAATCCAGCGACTTGCTTTTGAATAGTGCCTGACTTGTATGCCTCCTCTGGGATGCGACCATACATGTCTTTTCCTGCTAAATTCATTCCGGCTTTTTTGTAGTCGTCAGCATTAAAGAAGTAGCTTAATCCTTGACTACGATTTAACTCACGAGAGAAGATTAGCGCCTCAGCATCAGACATCATATCCCACGCTTTATTATCAGCAGATACATGATCAACATCAGTAACAATCAATGACGCTGTTTCTGCTGCTTGCTTCGCAATAGAGGTTTCTACATTGTTCGCCAACTTTAAACCAGACGCTTTGATACGACGACGTAATGAGATTTCATCACGAGTATCATCAGCACGTAAGCCAAAGAAGTCATTATCAGGAACGCCTAGATTACATTTAACTGACAACTCAATAATACCTGTTGCTTTGCCTGTTAAGTCCCAGCCCGGCTGAGTCGGTGCTTCTTGCTCTACTGGCATCCAGACAGTATTTTGAGAACGCTGCATATCACCAGCAGGCGGCGTATATTTGCCTACACGTTGCGCCATAGGGCAGTTATTTTCGATAGTGTTTACTACCTCATCCACCATATAGGTGATGACTTGACCTTCACTTAAAGACATCATTTTATTCCTTGTAATTTAGCCTTGATGGCGCGGTACTTCTGAACGTCACCTTTATTTGCTGCATCATCCATTTGCTTTTGCAATGCTGCTACATTAGCCGCTGAAACATCGCCGCTTAATGGCTCGTCAGCAGGTGGTGCAGATGATCGCTGCGTACCGCGAGGCTTGAGAGTTAAACGGTCAGCTAATCGAGTTATTTCGATAGTGGCCTGTACTGAGTTTTTGCTAAACAATTCACGCGCTTTCTCTGGGTTTGCGCCTAGGTAGTAAATGATAGCGGCTGATTTATCAGGGAAATTCTGTGCAATTGCCTCATACACACCCTGCGGCATAACTTGCAGCGCTGAATCTTCTTTCTCCTGATAGTCCGGTAGATTGAGTTTTTCAGCCGCATCATAGTGAGCAGTGATTGCTTTAGCGATTTGCTGGCCTTGCTGCGTATACTCCTGAGTTTTACGACCCTGATCGGCTACTGCCTTGCTTCTAGCATCAAGGGCGCTGTTCTGCCACTGTAATAAATCAGCTTGAAACGCCGCATTAGCTCGGTGAGTGTCATACCCATATTTCTCTAATGACTCATCAGATAAGTAACTATCTATGTTCGGCATTGCTGGGAGCTCGGGGTTGACGCGCAAGTGCTCTGGAAGTTCGCCATTTTCAATTGCTGTTACTTGCTGCTCAATTTCACGCTGACGTTTACGAGCGATCCGCTTTGCTGCTTGAACTGCGTTATTACTTGGCTTGCCTTCCAGTGTTGGCTCATCGTCTTTCAGTACAACGTCGAAGCCTTCTTCTTGCCCTACGTTACCGTTGGCATTATCGATAACTAAGCTATCTGCGGATGCCGCCGCCTGATCGCCGGACAGGACTAATTCTTCAGATTGATTCTGAATTTCGGTGGTTGTGCTCATGATATTTAACTCTCTTACATGGTTTGAGGATTATTCTCGACGTTATTGTCGGAAGGAATGTTTTGTTGTTGCTGCTGGGATATCCTACTAAGTAAATCAATAGCCTCTCTAACAGCTTTCTCGTCTATATCTCTAGCTTGAGCCATTTTATAAACGGTATTGGCTTGTGACTCTTGCGCCTGTTGCTGCGCTGTAAACGCTTTGATTTGCGTTTCCATCATTCTGTTTTGTGAGTTTTGCATTTCAGCCTGAGCCTTCACTGTTTCAGCTCTTGCCATTTCTGCCATTGGGTCTTGGTTACTCTGTGCGGCTTGTTGAGCTTCCATCAACCATTGTTGTTCTTCCTCGGTTTCTGGTTTCTTCAGCCCCTTAGTAATTAGCTCCTTGTTAGCATAATCACGAATAGTCTCAATGCCCTTACCTTCTAGCATATTTGCATAAGTAAGCATCATGACATTCCAGATAGGGTGTTCAGGTGGAACCTTAGTGATCAGGTCGCTTATTTCCGCTCTAGCTGCATCTTTTTGTGATTGGAAAGATGGCCCTACATCAGTAAACGTTTCGTACTTGCCTCGGATATCATTATGAGTAACCATTTCGCCTTTGCTGAAGTCTAATTCCTCCTGCATTAATTCGATTTGATTCTCTCCTCCATCCTCAGCTGTAGTTGTTACCGTGCGTTGAGTGTCGTATATCTCAGCCGCTATTGATGCGTAAATTTCACCATCGCGACGCATGGCAATAGCTAAGTTATCCTGAAACACATACGTTTCTAAATCGATGCGACTATTGAGCTGATTGACGGTATCAAATGCGACCTGTCCATTCGCAGCATCAGGATCGACTCCGACACGAGCCGTTGACTTGGCGGCATCAGTTGCAACCTCAAGAAGTAATGCGTCAGCTTGTGATACCTCGGCATTTTCCATATACGCTACAGGTGAAGGCGGTAAGTCATTCCCGTTCTCATCTGTCTTATTTATTATGTAATATGGAAATTCATCATCACCGCTGTACATATGCTCATAGCCAGCTATTTGCTCAGCAAAAAAGAAAGGTTTCTTTTTAGGTGATTTAGCAGCAGTATCGGCAGCTCTTGATAGAATGAAGTTACGTAAACGTTGAGCATCTTTAGATATTCTTACTACGCCCTCATACAGTTCATTGTCATCAAAAAATGACCACTCACCATATAGTGGAACGATGGGAATATTCTCGCCAGCTATCGGCACCTTATCTTTAAGAATATCAATGCTTGTGACAATTGACTTATAAACTCGGCGCTTTTTAACTCTGCGCTCTCCGACTTTTTGATAGCCAGATTCGGCAAGCTCATCAATCTTTTCTTTTGCTTCTTTCGCTGAGTATGTTTGAAAGTCATCAGTCAAGGGATCACGATAAACAAACACTAACTCTTTCTTTTCTTCAACTTCGTAATGCTCAGCGATGTGAATCGTTTTCCCATTAGACCAAGTAAACAACAAATCATTATTGGGTGACTGGAATGATGGGGTAGTTTCGGTATCAAGCCCGAATTGCTCTGCGAAAGCCTCCCATCCATCAATATTCATTGCGTGAATTATTGTGCAGTTCTTGGCGTCAGACTTGTCCATTGCCTTAGAGTTGCAATCCCAAATAACGTGAGTGCAAGACTCATGCATAGGTACGCGCCGGATAATCTGATTATTGCTAGTCGGGTTATCGTCCTCATATTCAGTAACAATACGCCAAGCACCGTAACCACATTCAATTTGCTCTCTTACCGCCACGTTAACGGCAATCTTTGAGCTATTATTTCGCATGTCAGTTCGATACATGCCCATAAGGATATCAGCAGCATCAGCTGGCGCGTTATCCTTTGGTCGATACTGAACCTCAATTGGATTCTTACGCATCTCAGCGACGAGCTTACGAACCATTGGTCGCACTACATCAAACTGACCTCGGTATTGCAGTGTTACGTAGCTTTCTAGCCAATCATCCCACTGACTAACGCGACTAAAGAATAAATCGTTTCTCGCCTCCTTTCTGGCATTCTCAGAAGCAGAATAATCGAGGTCGAATTTGCGAAGTATTTTATCTAGCCGCTCGTTTCTATCGACCATTGTTATCTCCTAATCGGCCTGATTGGTGCGGGAATTTTCTTTTCTTTAGGTTTGTTGATATCGCGTAGCTGTTTAGCAAAGCGACGCATCATATAGGCATAGCGAACAGCATCAAGGACGTCATCATTAGTCTTAACTATCTTTCCGTTTGCATCACGATGATAGAGCCTGAACTCTTCAAAGAATGGCTCGCAGGTATTAAACACTCTGAACCTGTTATCAAGCATCAGATCACGTAACTCGTTAATGCCTGATTCAACCGAGTTCCCACCTTCTGCAAATGTTGCGTGTTCTTTTAGCATCAAGAATCCAGCATCTGCATACTGAGTTTTCAGCTGCTCACCGCCGCCCTTTTCATGCTGATGACCATCGTGAGGCCAAGCGACAGGGATTTTATTAGCCCATGACTTAACGGCTCCCCACGCTTGAACCGCAGTGTTTTCTGATTTCTTCCATACTCTAGCTAGATAAAAGACATCTTCGTCTTTATCCCACCACAACTGGATATGTGACTGTGGGTGATTCCATCCAAAGTCTTGACCATCAATGATGTAAAAGTGTTCAGGGCATTCGAAAGGCTGACACTTAATAGACTCTTCAGGTATTTGGTAAATCCTGCCACTACCCATTGTCGGAATACCGCGGGCACGGGCTTCTCTTTCATGATCAGGATATGAAGCAACAATTCGCTCTTTCTCTTCTTCGGTGTAGTGGTCAGCGTCATAGATAGTCATGTTGACTACCTTCTGAGCTTTAGATGGATTCTTGAGAAACTTCTCTACTACAGTGGACATCCCCATTAACGGGGTGAATGTTAGAATGGAAAACTGACCATATTTATTGGTACGAGTTAAGCCTTCAGAATAGATTGAGTATGGCGGCTCTTCATCGAACCAAACGCCATGTATTGTATCCCCTTGCCACCTAGCGCGACCTTGCGAGTAAGGCTTGAAGTAGCAAATTGACATTCCATCTTCTACACCTTCAGCATTGCGGTGTCGGATAAGTATGTGGTCAACAAGATTTGGGTAAAATGGCGACTTCTTCCAGCTGATAACATCCTCTTTTGGAATTGAACCGTAACCTATCTCGCCTGTTTCCTCCACACGACCACACAATATACGCTGAGTTGTTTTGGTTACTGTTTCGTTAGTTTCACCACCAACCCACCATACGTTAGGCTCAAGGAACCGCTTACCTTTCCATTCGCCTTTCCATGCACCATCTTCGGGATAACCTTTAGTGCCCGGATATCTTCCGGTTAAGTGGAATGCAACCTCAGCACCGCCAGTATATGACTTACCCAACTGGTTACCAGCCATGAAGCAGCGCTCGAAATAATCACTGCCAGCATCAATAAATTCTCTTTGTTTGCTATAGGGAGAGTATTCAAATAAACGATGCGTTTTTCTGTACTCTTCTTCCTCTTCCAATAACTCAAGCAACTCGAATTGCTCATCGTCATTCAAGTTATCAAGTATCTGATCCAGATTTTCCACGGTTGAATAACTCCTTAATTCGAGAGCGTCGCTTGTCACGGTCTCCCTTATCTGGGGTTACATCCTCGACCTCTTGTCTGTCTTTGAGACCTAAATCACGAGCAATAATATTTGCATTCAGTAAGTCAGCGGCAGCGCCTGAGAACTTCTGGTCATAGATTATTTCTTCCGCTCGCGTAGTGATGGTGAAAAAGTCTTCCCTCGCCTTATATACAAGCCAAGTAGACCTATCAATATCTAAGAATAAGCAGAGCCCTGAAATGGTCATTGCTCGCATCTTAGGTAGTGTCTCTTTAGTCACCACCCCTTGAAATGCAAATGCCTTAGTTTCATTTAACGGGTTATCTTCTACCCACTCGAAATATTCGCAGCAAGCTTCCCATAGTTGTTCTGGCTTTTCGAATATAGGCTTTCTTCCGTGACTGCTTCTAGCCTCCCAGAATCTATTTCCTTTTGGTGCGGCCATATATCCTCCTTTAATCAATTATCCAGCCCACTCGTAAATGAGCTGTGTAATTAACTACTGAATGAATAGATCTAGTGACTCTTGAGCTTCTCGTGCTGCTTTTTGTGCTCTTGATACAAATTCTCGCTCTGTCTGACAGTGATTGTATGCATCTTTAAATAATTCATATCTCAACTGATCATCTTTAATAAACTCAATAGCTGCTTGAGCTGCTGCGTTGTCATTGCCGACCAACCTCTTAATATCGAGTCGCATTTGATTGATTGCTGTAATTTCAATCATTTAATTTTCCTTATCTGTGTAAGTTATTCGCAGCATAGCGATACACTGCTAAGCCGCTTCTAGTCTTTCCTAGCAGTCAAGATAGCGATCACCCCCTTAAATGGTGGGATAATTACACCTATTAAAAAGCCCCGCTATTGCGAGGCGATTGTTTTCTATCGAACCACTTCTACAGTGTGTCCGTTTGCGTCAGTGATATAAGCTGATTCGCCTTTGTAGATAAACTCAAACATCTGACCGTTAAATTCTTTCATATTTGGATGTGTGATTGACTCGCACTCAGTAACAATGATTGCTATGCAGTCTTTTTGCACATCGACGTGATCAATACTCTTTTCACTAACAATGAGATCTTCTTCCTGTAACGTTTTTGTACACTCAGCATCTTCGTACACTGCTGGAGTTTCAATAGCGTAATCAGGGTTTGACCAATTCTTAAACTTATCTAGCAGCTCAATGAAGCGAGGGCTACCCAGTTTAATTATTGATAGGCTGTTTTCACTTCTAAGACTGACATCACCGTTAATAATGGTTTTTAAAGTAAACATATTTTCTTCCTGTTCCTGTTGGTATAAAAAAGCCCCCTTAATTGAAGGCTCGTTGTTGTTCAATTTCCCGTATTGCTTTCTTGTCCAAGTTGCACTTTGCTATTGAGTTCATAGCGTCAGTTAGCAATACAGGTAAGTCGCCCCACTTCATCCTTTCGGGTATGACTGGCAATTCACAATCAGCGGTTAAGTGGGGTGGTATTGGTAGTGGCTGCACGGGCACGTAAATCTCTTTCGTACTTCCGCAACTCGTTAGTAAGATCATCAGAGAAATCAGTATTAGCGCACTCATTGCCTTTGAGCACTGTTTTGATAACAGTCTTAACTTTGACATGTTCTGAGTCCTCTAATTGCTTTGCTTTGATGTTGGCTTGTGAGATTCGGTCAAATATAGAGAGCGTCCGGTAGGCATTAAAAACTATCAGGTTACTCTCTATAATCTTTTGGTCTTTCTGGTTGCTTAGTTTTTTTTCGTGAGCTAATGCAGATAAAATCCAGAGGGAGAAAAATAGAAACGCAGCAATCCAGCCAGTAATCGGGCTGGTTATCCATTTCATGCTGGAATCTCTACGTGAGGGCAATCAATGAACTTAGTTTCAATTGGTAGTGATGGATCGTTCTTCCAGTTAATACCGAAGCGCAACTTAACACCTAACTCATCAGCAGCTTGCTTAACCGCTTTCAATAATGGCTTAAACTCCTCAATCTGCCATTTAGTATTCACTGGAATGATATCTACTGCATGACCCGTTAAGTGGCGGCTATGCATTGTCTGAGATTTCTTTTCTGCAACCAGTTGCTTTTGTCGCTCTTGAGTTCGCAGACCTTCAATAACAATGAAGTCGACAGGTGTTATTTCCAGTGTGCGGCGAATTACTTTCACTAAATCAGAGTTAACACCCTTGAGGTTATTTTCGCTTCGCTGGCTGAATTTGAAGTTGCTCATTTCTCACCTTCTTGAATACCTGCATGATGTTACCTTTAGCTGCAAAAACTAGAATGCAGACAAAAGTATCACCAAATAAATTAGATAAGCTCGTGTTGAAATCATTAGGCGTTAATAGCTGATATATCTGCCATACACATAACCAGATAAGCACTACGCCAATATATGAATCTCTTTTACGAACGTAATTACAAAGAAACACACGAATAGCCATTGAGGATAAAATGACTACATTCATGTAATTGATAATCTCTTGATAGCTCATTTCTTGCCCCTCCACTTTTCAGTTAAGGTGCTCATCAAAACAGAGAAGTTATTTTCAATGAGTCTAGGCAGCCATCGAATAGCCTTTGTTAGAGTTTCGCTACTGGCGATAATGAGAAGTAAAGAAATGAATAATGCTGAAACCAGAATGGCTGTTAATGTCTTGCCTATTTCATATCCTGTCTCAGCAATAATTATTCGCTCCACCGATTCAGAGATAAGAACACCCGTTAAAAACGATAAGATAAATAACAGAACCTTTTTCTTGTTGTTATCTTTAGAGGCTATGACCGCAACAGTTGCACCTATAATCGCACCTGTAATTACTCCATAGTCAAAACTTCCTGTCATTAATCCGATTGCACCACCGCCTGCCGCGCCGACGATAGCACCAGCTGCGGTACTTGGCATATATAACACCTGTGTTTTAGTTAATAGATAGCCGCGCACAATCTCTATGCGTCAATTAAGTGTGTGTGATTAGAATTTTGTGGCGGCGTATATGAAGCTCCCTTTGGGGCTCGAACCCAATCCGTCCATCTATAGATAGCCGTTCTTCCATGTTGAAACTAAAGGAGCGTAAAACGAAAAAAAGGCCGCACTAGGCGACCTCTTGAAATTTGGCTTAATAATTTTACGTACGATAACGTTTTCAAATAGTTACGTTAAATGTGAACTTGTAAGGATTACTTACATGTTGGAGTTAATGCCCGTGTTACCACGTTCTGTTTATTCCCCCGAATTCGAGGGAGTTAAAAATCAGGATGCTCATCAAAGCCGTCGAATTCATCAGGCATATAAACCTCTAAACGCAAAAAGCCCCTACCGAAGTAGAGGCTCTATTAATCTGGTTAAGCCAACCTAAGAACAGTTAAGGCAGCTTACCTGATAAGTATTGTCCATTTGGTCATTAGTGTCAATAGCAAAGTTCGGTTATTTTCCTAACTTTCGCTACACGTTTGCGACTATTCATTGCATTTCGAAGAGGTTCATATAATAACCACTGGCAAGCATTTAGCTTTTCGTCCACTTCACGTCGACAGGTTCGTAATGACGGAACCTTTACCTTTCCTCCTGCCCTTGTGTTCATTTTGCGGGGATTTGCAACCGAGTGATAGTAAGATGCTATCGAAAGCTTGGAAGAGCCGCACGCATAGTAACTGAGTAATATTTTATAGGCTTGCTCGTCAGTGGCGATGATTGAATCTACGACCTGAGAAATCAACATTCCGTCATCGTCACTACACATAGGCCTTGTTGGATTACCGTCTGGCTCTACTGTCTTCATGAATTTATAAATCATATTTATCATGCGAACATTTAAACGCCCTGAATGAACCCATGCACCCCACAGTTCAAGCCAGTTATTTACAAAGTCATACTCATCCTTTGTGAGTTCTTTCTCTCCGAGATAGCTCATCTTACCTCCGGCAATACTGACTGATCATTCACGCCAACTGAGTGAACTATTGATTTTTTCATAAGTACCGCCCTGTTAGTTTCCATCACCGATAGCAGTCCGTGAGGTAATTGAACGACGCAAAACTTTTGATGTTTTAATCTCTCTGACATTGATTCTCTAGTCTTCCTTCGCGCAGCCGTTATCGCCACAGGAATGCTTCTGTAAGTTTCAGTAGTCATATATCCCCCATCTGATAAGTTATGCCGTGCTGATACCAATCGGGCAGTGTGAATTCAATCCGACCTGTCACACCATCAGCACGCAGCTCCTGAAGCCGTTTAAGCTCACTTTTCATATGCTGATACAAATCATCCATCTGCCACGGTTTTACCTTGACCGCTGTGCCTGCTAAACGAGCCACGCTATCAATAGTCATTTCGCTGTAAGTGATAACAGCGTGAGCATTGAATTCGTGTGGGTCTTCGCCTAATTTTCTGTGGCAGCCAGCGCAGTGTGATAATGCATTGAAGGGGTGATATCGAGTTGCTTTGTGACGTCTTGATTTGAAGTGGGAGCAGTGAAGTTTTGAAGGTTCGTGTCTAAAGTGTCTTCCGCAGTAGTCGCATTCGTAATCTGTTCGTTCCCTGACCAACTGCGAAAATACAATGTCGTATTTATCGCGTTTTAGTGCCATCTACACCCCCATAAACCCCATCGCTAAAGTAACAATCGAAAAGAATGGAATTACGTGACGGGTTCTAATCATTTTATCTGCCTCATAGTCAGTCCGTAGCCGAACACCGCGCCAGTGTCGATATACTCTTGGTTGGCTCGTTTAACAGCACCTTTAATCATTGGCGTGTGCCCAAATATAAATAAGTCAGCACCTTTAATCTCACACACATTGTCGTCACCGATACGCTCACGACTCCAAATTACATACTGCTCATCTACTGGTTTACCGAACTCGTATTCATCTGAGGGGTAATCAGCGTGTGCAATCACTGTCTTTTTGCCATTTGCGTTGACTTCGATGATGAGCGGTAGTGCCTCACTCTTTTTAATGAGTTGCTTAGCTAATATTTCCTGCTCTGGGTCAGTCCATAAATACCAAGCGCCGCCATTAGCCATCCATACCCTGTCATTAACACCATGAAATAAAGCATCACTAGCCATTTGCTCATGATTACCACGAACAGCCCTAAACCACTTTTCATTAATCAGGTCTAGGCATTCAACGTTTTGATCCCCCCTGTCAATTAAGTCGCCAACTGAAATTAATAAATCTTTTTCTTTATCAAAATCAATTCGATGCATATTCCTTTTTAAGAGGTTGAAGCATCCGTGGATATCACCAGCCGCCCAAATATGCCGATATTGATCACCATCGATTCTGAGGTAAATTTCGTTACGTTCTTCATTCATCTCTCTTGTTGCTCCTTGAGTTTCATGTATTCCGAATTATTTGGGATTGTCACGAGACAACCTATACCCGCCGCCCAGCATTCAACCTGCTCCATAAAGTGGAACATTTCACCTGTATCTAACTTTGATGTTTTTCGTAGCGTCCTGACGCGCTCTATATCTTGCGTGGTGGCATCTATCATTTCAGTGACCTCATAGCCTAGGAATGTATGCTTTAACATCTCCTTGACGGTTTCAGGCGTGAAATTAGACTTGTTCTTGCATAGATATTTGCTTATCTCTCCGCACCACATATGGAAAGTGGCATTCTGAGATAGTGAGCGAGTGTACTTCCAAGGCTTGATAATGATTCGGTGTGGTTGGTTTGTTGCTAGAACTTCTTTGAGGTGTTGCCATGCTGCGGTTTTGGTTGATTCGTGGAAGAGGAAATCTGCTTCCAAGTTAGCCTCCTAGTTTTCCCTTACTGTAAAGTGGCAGCCAAACGCACCGATATACGAACGGGATAAAAGCTGTAAAGAATTCATTAAATTGATGCTCTCTAAATCCGGTTGCTTGGTCGACTATTGCGATTAATGGTGAAGATGGCTTTCTTGGTAAATCAACTCCATAGATACGACTAAAGTTACTAACTAACTCGCTTTCATCTAAACAGCGTTCTACCACTTCGATAAACATCGGTTCAGTTGCTAGAGTTTTTAAAATTTCATCTGGTAGCTTATCACTCACTGTTAGCTCTCCTGTTCCATGCTGCTAATAGCGTTAATATCAGATATGATTTTTTCTAGTGGTTTTTTTTGTGTTTTTGATAAAACACGGATTATGTCATCAACGCGATTACTGTAATCGGAAAGCTCAGTATCAATAGGTTGTAATATTTCATCACGAGTAAATATATTTGAACGCCAAACAACCGCTAAGCCTGAGATGATGGATTTTTTATACCATCCAGTTGCCTCCAAATATTCTTGGAAGTCATTTGTAGCTATGAATTTTTCATTATGTATTTTCATGCCATTACTCCCACAAAACGGGCATTTCTTGAGTTCGTTCATCATTCACCCTCTGGCATTGGTATGCTGTCTAAGTACATCCAGTGAGTTACGTTGAACTTTGATACCCAGTGGCTTTCGTCATTGAACGGGAAAAATCGATATGACTCAGCGCAATCGACGATATCCAGATAGTAAATATTCTTTATCAACTTCCCGTTAGCTATAATTAGAAGTCGCTTGTTCAAATCAGGTATTTCCTCTGAAAACTTAACCCAATTAGTTCCCTGCATTCTGAGCTCCTTTGATATCCATACGCTCTTCATCAAATCTCTTCTTGAAGAATGCATTGTTAATATTGGTTATTTTTTTAAACGCTTTCCCTCTTGGAGTAAGCTTTTTATAGTTTTTACGGTATTCCGAAACAAAATGTTCAACAGTAGACTTCTCGTTCATTAGTCTTCGGCTTGCCATTCTTAGAGCTTGCAATCGGTACGCAATGCTCAATTCGATTAGATTAGTTCCCTGCATTAGATGCCTCCCTCTGGCTTTTTGCTGTGCCTGAATTGCCAAATGTAAAAATATATGTAGGCAAACCAGCTTGATATCTGTTGTTTTTTATCAGCTCAGTCATGAAGCATATTTCAGATAATCGATACGCCACCTTTTCTGCATACATACAGTCTTTTCTGTTTCGGTATTTACGCATCAATCGTGATGCATTTATGCTGGTAAACCGCTGTCGATTCGGGCGACCTGCCGCTGTATGCATTTTTCTCAGTATTAATTTTTCTTCCCTTCCCCATGTATCTAATAACGTGTCTAAATCTGTTGTCTTAGTCATAAAAATCAGCCTGTTTGCATAAAGTTAATAATCGAATGAATGTCTTACCACGCGGAATTAGCTTCTTTTTGTTGATTGCTAGCTCAAAAAAGAATATGTCATATCCGCTCCAGTTCGCCGCACTGTATGTTCTCTGGGTTAATGTCATCGCCTGTTGTTCGTAAGCTTCATTCAGCTCTGTTAACGTTGTTCCTTTCATCACTCAGCCCTCCGATTCCATTCTCCTCTAACCGATGAATAAAACTCAGGGCAGTCACCACCGTTAGATACGAACTTGGCTCCTGACTGAGCCCTGCAATCGCGACATATGACATAATAAAACTTACCGAATCCATCTGGATCATAGTCATTAGTTACAGACACTTTCTCACTGCCACAGAATGGGCATGGATTTAAATTATTGCTCATCTAGAAGTCCTTATGATTTGGTGTGTTATACGTCTGCCATAGCTGCTGATATCATTTGCTTGGCTACTCGTTTGGAGTAAAAAACATCAAATACTTGAGGTTTGGTATGCATGCAAATCGCATACATTTTGAAGTTGATGCTATTGAAATAATCGATTTGATTTTGAATGTCAGCGTTAATGCCTGTGTCCGTTTGCTTCATGCGCCTAACGTATAGTTTTCCAACTCTGAACTTGCTCATGATTAATTCCTTTTTGATTACTTGAAACCGTATTTCTGCTTGAGATTTGCGATAATCGACAATGATTTATCGCGACTGGTCGGAGTGTTTTTGCGGTCAAGCTGGAGAACTGGATCCGGTATTTTCTCGCCTGATTTAATCCTGCCAGACATTGCTAGCAACTCAGAGGTGCACATCTTTTTAACTTCCAAGTCAGTCATTCCCTTGCTTCTTGAGTCGGAATAAATCTTTGTGACCATCCAGTAACAGGCGTTCGAAGCCCACTTGAAACGACTCCAACCTTTTATGCTGCAATACTCGCGATACATTTCGTAAAGCTCAGCTTCCGTGGGCAATCCAAGTGATGTGTAATCTTCCTGCTTGCACCATTTGATGAATTGACCAACTGCTGGCCAGAAAGGATTATCACTTGCTCTAGCTTGTCGCATTCCGTTTTGGAGCTGCTCACGGGTAGTAATTCCATTTTCTGCAAAGGCGGCGATCCACTGTCGCTTAGCTGCTTTCTCATCGTCCTTGTTTTTTAGTATCGTGCTAACTGAGGCTGGAAAGATTTGCTTCAAGTTGTCGAATAACATATCAACCATCTTTTCAGCGTCGGAATTTACAACTCGTGGGGTGACTTGTCCTTGCGACATTCTAGCCAGTGCGCTAGCGTCTCGATTGTTGACCGCGGTTACTAAGTTTGATTTCAAATGAACCCCTCCCATTCCTCCGGTGTATTCCAACTGCTTTGCGGTTGATTAAGAATTTGCTGAGCAGGTTTGTTTTTTGGCTTAAAAAGTCCTTGCCATCCATTGGCTATGGACTGATTAATAACCTCCTCTGGCGAAAACCCCTCCTCAAAGCATTCCGCCAGAAACTTGATTTGCAAGTTGAATGTCTGTTTTGTCTTGATGGCTTTTTTTGAGTCTTTTCGATAGTCAATCCAGCTAACCCAAGTATTTTGGTTTAGCCATTCAGGAATAGGTTCATTCTTCGCATCAAACCCCCCTTTCTTAGGTTCATTGACTGGTTCAAAAGAGTGACTGGTTCTGGGTGCAGATTTTTCACTAGGGGGTGGTGTAGAATTTTCACTAGGTTGGTGCAAATGATTCACTACCCCTAGTGCAGAATTTTCACTAGGTAAGGCTCGTATTGGCTCATCTAGGTTTAACAAATAAACATTGGAAGAATTGCCCTTTTCACCATCACGAAAAGTCTTTCTTACTAACCCCATTTCACATAACGCATCAATATGATTAATAACACTTCTTCTGCTCATTTCACATTGGTCAGCAACATGTTGATATGAGGGGAAGCATTTACCTTTATCATTGGCGTTATCAGCAAGTTTTATCAGAACAAGCTTTCTTGATGGATTGCCAACTTTTAGCTGCATGGCTTTCGCCATTAATATCATGCTCACGCTGCCTCCAATTTTTCCTTAGCTAACAATCCAGCTATCCACTGAATACCTTTTGCTGTGAATTTTGTTTGAGAGTATGCATGTCCGTTTATCGGGTTTTTACCTGTTTTAACATCAAACCGACCGCACTCTAGATGCTGTGAATAGGCTGATAACGTCCCAGCGAGTAAATACATTATTTTGTTATTGATAAGAAAATCCTTGAAATAATTTTCTTTCACATTTAATAACTTACATGCTTCACGAAAACCTAATAATCCAGTTGAACACACATAACTATCAACAAACTCAACCTTTGGTGCAGCCATTGCCAATTGTTGCTCTATGATTTGATTTTGCTCTGCCATATCTGCTGCAAATCTCAGCGCTTCTGGTAATGTTTGAGGGATGGAGTTTGGTTTAAGTTGCTTTATTTTTCCTAAAACTGAGCGCCTGACCGCCTTTGATTCCCTCATTCCAACCAATGTCATTTGTTCAAAATTTAAGTCAGTGTAATATGTTTTGTGCCCAGTTTTGCCAACTACGAATTTTTCGTAGTTTAAATATTCATCTATTTCATCATTAACTCTTGCATGAAAATCTGATGGTCTTACAGGCTTTTCTCCCGCCTCCACTCTTGCTGGGTTGATGATCTTATCCAGAAAATCAATGCTCCTCATGGTTTGACTTGAGATGTTTACTAACGTAGTTATATGATCCATAATTACCTCAATATTTTTGATTAAAAAAAAGGGAAACGCCAAATTTCCCTTTCAATGAACACTGTTTATTGATACAGTTGTTTTGTAACAACAACTTTAGATATCTAGCTTTATTTGAGCCTCATCGGGTGCCACCGCTGGGGCTTTTCTTTTTGGGTATCTGACATGCTCAAGCATCTGAATTAATGCCCTAGCCTCATCCCCTTGCAATATCACTGTGTCATCTGAACTCTCATACCCAATCGCAACTAAAAGCCGCGCACAGCGTTGTACGAAGCTTAAATGTGATTTTGATTGTGGTGATTGCCATCGTGATATCTGAGATTCGTGTATTCCCGTTCTTTTCGCTACTTCACGAGCGCCAGTAACAAGAATTCCTTTCATGATTTTTGATTCGATATTTCTAAACTTGCTTTCGTTTGATAATTCCATTACGTATATTCCTTCATATAGAAAAACAGTTAGTCCGTTGCTCACGATCCTGTGAGTGTGTATTGATGTACGCTTTTTCAGCGCTGAGGTGTTAAAGAGCGAGGTGGATTACTTTTTATTGCCGCTTTGCAGCCAAATAACACTGCATTTTAATGCTTTGGATAATTCAAAAATAAACCGAGGTCTTTTCGTTACACCCGATTCAATTGCCTGAATTGACTGTTGCTTGATCCCTACCAATTCAGCCAGCTGAGACTGGGTTAAATTAAGTTCGCCTCGTCGACTTTTTACACGTTGAGAGATGGTTTCCATACGTCTCTTTCTCCTTATACAGTTTTATCTGTATTAAATAACAGATACACCTGTTTGTCAAATACAGTTTTTATTGTAAAAATCCCTTCATTACAGGGGGTGGGAATATGAGTCTTGCAAGTAGAGTAAAGGCGCGAAGAGATGCTTTAGGGTTAACTCAAACTGAAGCCGCTGAAAAGGCAGGAATTAGGCAGCAGTCATGGGCAGCCATTGAAGATGGACAAACTCAAAAGCCTAGAAATATAATAAGTATCGCAAATGCTCTAGAGTGTGATGCTGGGTGGCTTATGACTGGAGATAACATACAGCCAGTTCATGAGGTAAATACAAGGAAAATACCTTTAATTAGCTATGTACAGGCGGGAAACTTGGCTGAAAGCGTTCCTATTAGTGACTGTGAAGGCGCATTTGAATATGTATTGACGGATCAAGCTCTATCTAGCCAAGCCTTCGCGCTTAGGATAGATGGTGACTCAATGGAGCCAGACTTTAAAACTGGGGATGTTGTAATAATAGACCCAGAAGTAGAGCCAATACCGGGCGAGTTTGTTGTTGCCGCAAATGGGGATCAAGAGGCTACATTCAAAAAATATAGACCTACCCATACAATGATAGATGGAACTCAGCATTATGAGTTGGTTCCATTAAATAATGACTATCCCGTATTAGATAGCGAGAAAATCAAGCTAAGGCTAATAGGTACAATGGTAGAGCACCGAATATACCGAAGAAAAAGATAACCCACCAATCGTTCACAACCCGCTTAGGCGGGTTTTTTTATGCATAAATTCCTAATTTTTTCACGTCATTACAGATTTATTTGTAAAAATACAGTTTTACCTGTTGACCAAATACAGTTTTACCTGTATCTTTTAACTCATCGAAGGCAGGGAGCCATAGATAAACAGGATGTTCGCTCTTTAACAGATAGCGCTGAAAAAGCGCAAACCAAAGACAGTATGTTTTGGGATTGGTGAGTACTAAGGCTGATTAGTTAAGCATGAGGGTGATCGGGTTCCTAGGCCGAGTGTACCGATTGTTAGCGTGTAGTTCAGAGGTAGAACGATGCGGCTTAAGTGAACGTACATGCGCTGGTTCGATTCCAGTCACGCAAGTAGGAGGTCAGCACCTACCACCAATCACCAAAGCAAACTGTAAGGGGATAATCATGTGTAATTTTCATGGCTACAAAAATTCAAGATCTAGCAGAATGGATCGCAGAAAGGCGCTGAAGGAAGCATACGAGCTAACCAAAAGCTTAAAAACTGTAATTAGTGGTGAAACAGAAGAAGAAGCAAAGCGCCCTACCTTATCACTAACACGTAAACCAGTTAGCCGAGTTGAAAAAGCAATTTCAATTCGCAGCACTAAAGTTTATGACTCAGCAGATAACACATGCTTACCAAATTCTAGTATTTACTCAGCTAAATATCGTAAGTCTGGAACGTTATTAGAGTCTGGCGAAGTAACGGCTAGAGCATAGACACACGCAAGCAACCACGGCTACGCAAGCCGATTATGAGTGATGGAAGTGTTACGGCGAGATAAAGCCCACGGATGGGCTAAATATCAAAATACCCTGTAAATTGATTGACACATTCAGAATAATAATAGGGGTTAATTATGTAGCTATTCATATGCCTCATATTTAAGTGCTTAGAATAATCATGAATAATATTATTATCTAGCAAAGACTTAATTACTGGATCGCTTCGGTTGCCGCCCACATATCCACCGCCTATATCAATAATCATTGCTATATATCCTTTTTCTCCTTTCGAGAGGTTTGATATTAACTGCGATATTTTTATTTTTTCATTCTTTAATTTTCTATCGCGGATAACACCAATAATTGAATCACGCCCCATCATTACAAGTCTTTGCGTATTAACTGCAATGACAAAAGAAATGGCAAATATAAACACTTGCCAAACATAAGGGATCCCAATTTTTGAGTTAAAGCTAGCGCCCCAAGAATCAGGGCTAATCATCAATAATGACACCCAAACAATAATAAACCACATAACACGCTCCAATGGTTCGCTTTTTAATACACGTCCAATAATGGCTAATAATTCCATTTAACTAACTCTCATATTGTGGGGGTGAGTTAATTATAACCGATTTCATATGTGGGGGCACAATGAAACCACTGGCGCCCTAAGTGGATAAATAAACGGGCACAGTTAACTAATTACAGTCCATCAAGGTGGGCTGTGGTGAGTTGATTAATAGATAGGAGATAGAGATGAGTGTAACAACAATTGTTGCGGTATGGCCTAACGAAGACCACGGCTGCATTGAAGAGCTACAAAATGGATTTGGCTCGGGCCCTGTAATTTGGAATGACATGGCTGTTAAATACTTAGGCTGTAAGGAGTTTAGATATTCAGAAGTTATAGATGATTTATGGCCTCTTTATAAAAACAAAGAAATACCCTATCACCAACGCGCAGTTCTAGCGATGACTTATGATAATTGCTATGTGAAAAAAGAACACTATGCGGAAGCAGCTAAGTGCATAAGGGATTATCTAATTGATTTCAAGCCAGACGAGAAGCGTGTAAATCACTGGTCTCGAATTGCTGAAATATTCGAAAGCACCCCTGATTACCCTGCAATTGGTTTCTGGTTAACTTCAGTTTGTGAAAACCCGTTTAGTGGTGATTGGAACGAAGAAACAGAAGAATACGATATCTACGATTGGGGAAAATACTGGAGCGTTTTCGACACAATGCGAGCTATTGAAAACAACTAGCATCGTGTTTAGTTAATAACGGAGGGGATATGACAGATAAAACAGGTGGAGCGGCTTTTCCAGTTCCAGCAACAGAGTTACATGGCACTGATACAGGTATGACATTGCGTGATTATTTCGCTGCTAAATGCATGCAGGGTGATTGGGCAACAGAGCGCATGGATAGCGGATATTGGTCACAGGATGACATTGACGCCATTTTCAAGGATAGAGCTGAAACCTACTACCGAATGGCAGATGCAATGTTAAAGGCTAGGGGGTGATATATGGGAAAAATGACATTCGTAGTTGAGTATGAGGATGGCAAGGAGCCGTCAATAAATGCAGGTACGGAGATTCTAGGCGGTCGATTAACAGCAGCGGCATTCTATGATTATCGTGATGATTTACTGACTCAAGATGAAGCTCAGGCCGTGAATAACTCCATTGAATTTACGGCACTTCGAGACTACTGCGAAGAATTCGAAGTTGATTATGACGAGGTTGTCGCCAAATTAGAATCAGCACTCTAGGGGGTGATATGAAATTTAAGCATAGTCCAGCGCCGTGGAGATGTTATAACAAAAGACCAAACTGTAGCGGCTACTCTATAGTCGGTAGCGATGAGCGGCACATTGGTTTTGTGGGTGACTTTGACGGTTCATCACCACGCACTGCTAACGCACATCTAATCGCAGCAGCACCAGAGTTATTAAGTGAACTCATTCGGCTACGAAACATAGTTGCAAGCTACAAGCAGGACAGTGGCGACAATTTAGATATCACTGACGCAGTAATCGCAAAAGCCCTCGATCAGTAGTAACCCACCACAACACATTTCATATCGCTATTAATAGTGAGGAATACGCACATAAGGAATTAATTATGGGTGATGTAGGAGATGATTTTCGCGCATACAAGGAAATGGTAAAAGAGCGGAAAGCAGCACGACTAAAAAATAATACGGAGCAACTAAAGGATATAGATATTCCGTACACGAGAGATTCAAGTGGAACTATTCACTTTCAAACAAAGGAAGGCAAGGTTCTATTTTATCCGACAACAAACAAATATCAGCACAAGCGAAGCGTCAAACGAGGCGGATTAAATAAAGCTGTTGAGTTAGCAAAAAGCCTCGGAATCTAACCCACCGCACCAACACCAGAACACACTTTAAATAACTATGTGAGGTCATCACATGGATAACCACTATTACGCAGCGCTAATGATAATAGCGTCAATATTAATACCTCTTTTTACGAGATAACAATCATGAATAAACGGACTTTAACCCGAGCTCAAGCATGGGGCGGGATAGCTTTGCGTGAAAACAGCCGAGCTGCATGGAACAAAGGCATGAAAATCATTAAACAAGAACATTACCGAGGTGCTTATGAACAAAATAAAAGTAGTCAGCGCGCACTCGTCGTACAAATGCGGCAATAACCGCGCCGAAACAACCCACGAAGAAGTTAGCGCAATATCAGGTGATTACGGAACAATCACAGGGTTAATGAGTTTTTGCGAAAAGGAACGCTACGAAGCTATGCGAGAGGCGGATCACCTGTGCGGGTTTTTGGATGAAGCCATAGCAGCAGGTGACGGACAATGGATTGTCGAATATATACGGTCACAGATACGGGGTGCTGCATGAGAATTTCAGAGTATGAGTATTACGACGCTCGTGCAAATCAGGAGCATTTAGCAAATCAGGATGATGAGCTAACTAATGAAATGGCTCAGGCTATATGGGATTCGGTAACGAATGCGTCACCAACAATAATTCAGTCACTAACTGAATCTCAGCTTGCAGGTATTTGGGATGGAGCCTTTAACGCTGCAAAAAATATAAGAAACGAAATACGGAGGCAATAATGGAAGTTCAAAAAACCCATTATAGAAAAGCGTTTGATTCCCCTTATTTAAGCAGCGCTGACATTGTCGATAGAGTTGACTTAACGATAATTCGTGTTGTTTTGGAAGGAGATAAAACTAAAAAAACAAAAGATTTATTTAATACCGCTTATTTTGCAGAGAAAGAACTTAGACCAGGCGAAACATTAAAGCCAATGATACTCAATGCCACAAACTCAAAAATGCTTCGTCGCCTAACGGGTTCGCCATTCATTGAAGATTGGTGCAATCAGCGTATTACTGTTTATGTTGATACTAACGTAAAGTTTGGTCGTGAAGTTATGGAGGGGTTAAGGATATCCCCTAACGCACCGAAAGCCTTAGTTCAGGAGCTAACCCCAAACATGGAAAAGGCTTGGAATAGCGCAAAAGAAGCATATAAAAGAGATGGAAATCTGAATGCTGTTACTGCTCGTTTAAGTGTATCACCAGAAAACGAGCAAAAACTAATTTCGGAGTGTAACGATGAAGCCAATATTTCATGATGTTGAGCAAAATTCTGATGATTGGGACGCGTTACGCGTAGGAAAAGTAACATCCTCAAACGCTCCGCTATTCATGGCTAATTTTAGCAAGGCATTTGGAGACCCTGCAAAAAAATATGCTCTACAAATTGCGCTGGAAAGGATAACTGGCGCTAAAGCTGAATATAACTATTCAAATAAACACATGGAACGCGGTCACGAACAAGAACCTATAGCAAGGATGCTGTATGAAGATACTACGTTTTCATATGTTTTAAATGGAGGGTTCTTTGACTGTGGCGATTATGGTGATAGCCCTGATGGTATCGTTGAAAATTCAAAAGGCATTATTGAAATTAAATCAGTAATTGCTTCGGTTCATTATGCCACTCTAACCAGAAATAGCTTCGACCCATCTTACAAATGGCAGTTAATTAGCCACTTAGATTGCACTCAATTGGATTGGGTAGACTTTGTTAGCTATTGTGCTGACTTCCCAGAGGGCAAGCAATTAATAATTCATAGACTGAACAAGGATGATTTTCAGGATGAAATTTCACAACTACAGGAACGTAGGAATCAGTTTTTAGAATTAATTAAAACTACTCAGGAGGTAGTGTTAAATGGCTAGTCGCGGAGTAAATAAGGTAATTCTCATTGGGAATTTGGGTCAAGATGTAGAAATGCGCTACATGCCGAATGGTGGCGCAGTAGCAAACCTCACTCTTGCAACTTCGGAAAGCTGGCGTGACAAGCAATCAGGAGAGATACGCGAGAAAACAGAATGGCATCGGGTATGTATTTTTGGAAAGTTAGCAGAAATTGCAGGCGAATATCTGAAAAAAGGCTCACAAATTTATATCGAAGGTTCTCTTCAAACGCGTAAATGGCAAGACCAAAGCGGTCAAGACCGATACACAACGGAAGTGGTAGTAAATATCGGCGGAACGATGCAGATGCTAGGCGGTAACGGTGGCAATCAGGCAGGAAATCAGCAACCAGCGCGACAATCTCAGCAGCCACAGCAACCAAGACAGCAACAATCACAGACGCAACAACCTGAACCGCCGATGGACTTTGACGACGATATTCCGTTCTAGTCACCCTTCCCTATGTGATTTAACCAAAGGATATAACCATGAACACGCCAGAGAAATTGCAAACATTGATGTACTACTTAACCAAAGAAGCAGCTAGAAGTTCTTTTATGGAATTCCTAGAAGAAATTGAAGTTTCCGAGGAAGAATACGACGAAATAAAAGAATGGTTTAAGCAATTCGATATTAAGCCATACGTTTAATTACAGGGAATATTTGCAAGGATGCAAACAGGAGATAGATATGACAGATGAAATTAAAGCAGAAATTAACTCACTGCAGCAAGAAGTGGCTAGAGGTCATGTTTATTCATGGGAGTTACACAGGCTAAATTTATTGCTTTTAGTGATTGAACATTACCTTTCAGAAAATAACCCTAAAGAAGCTCATCTTTGGGCGCAAAGTGTATTCCAGTGGATTGATTCAGAATTTCACGACGAAATGAAAAATAACACTGGCGATATTAACGCTTGGTTTAATAAGCAAATGGAAGGTGCAGTAAGCACCGAACAGGCGTTAAAAATAACTCGTGAGTTATATCCTGAAACCGAAAAGCTACGGACAGCTTAATTTAACTCGCAGGGATGCAATGAAGAGGAATGAATATGAAAGTGGAACAATCGCAGGTCACTAAGTTAGTTATCTCAGAGGTTCAGAATCATGATCCTATCCATGTTTATCTTGAGGATTATGGTGATAATCGCCGTGGGCGTGTGACTATCAGTGAGTTTAGTAAATCGTGGTCGTGTTACTGGGGCGGCATGGGAATGCCACTAGTAGAGTTTTTATTATGGATAACAAACCAATATTGGATTGGTTATTTAGACTCAAATTTAGACAGAGAAATTGATGCTTACAATGAAGGTAATATTACATTCATTAGAAAGAAAATAATTGAATCCCGAAAGAATAAAGATATTAGCGAGTATGAAGCCCGTGACATGTTTGATGATGCGGAGTATAGAGACGATATAAAACAGGATGCGCTTAGCTCAGAGCCATTTAATAAATATGGCGATCTTCTTGGCGATGAGCCGTGGCTGGCTCCATGGCCTAAACAAGAAAACCCCGACTATTGGCGAATGGAATCGCGCCTTAATGTCATACGTGAAGCTCTTAAGCAATTAAAGGTGGAGTGATGAAATTAACAGAGCGTCAAATTAACACATTAAAAAATGTAGGTAATGGATATGGCCAGTTAAGTAATCAGCTATCAATTTTCTCATTGGAGAATAAAGGACTTATTAAACTTTCCCCTAAAGATGGATGGAAATTAACAAAGTCAGGCATTGAAGAGCTAAATAAGGTGGAGTGATGGATAAATTAGATGAAGCGTTTGAGGTATGGTTTAAGAAATCTCACGGTTATAATCCGTCAGTATCACCGCCTGATAGTCACTTAGTTGGCGTTAGACGTATGGCGTTTGAGGCTGGATATAAATCTGCTTTAATTGAATTACAAAAAGAACGCGACCAAGCAATTAAATATCTAATTTTAGTTTTCCAGCAATACGCAAATAGCGACCATTTATTTATGTCGGCTGGCGAGAATGCTTGCGAGTTTTTAGATGATTTAGGCTACGGAATTGATACTGGTCAAACGCTTGAATTAACCGATAAAGGTAAGCAATTAATTAAAGAAGATTGGGAGTGAAAATAAAAAATGGATAATGAGTTTAACAGAGAACAAATGAAGTTAGGAGTTCTTTATGCTCGGAATCATTTAATTAGCGCATACAGAGCTAACTTTATTGAATGTGACGAATCTCAGTTCGCAATGTTTATGAACACACTAACTCATATTTCAAATGAATCTATCGATATTGAATTAATGATGGATGATGTATTAGCTTGCAGTAATGAAGCTGAAAACTGGATTAAAGAAACTTTGATTAGACATTCGAATTAAATAACCATGCAAATAATCGGATATGTATTACTCATGCTAATACAGGGGGTCTCCTGTGCCTGTTACAGAGCAAATATACACACAGCAAGAATGCGATAGCCGTGCTATGCAGATAATGCAGGTGCGGGATGTTGAGATAGTTTGTGGCGAGGTGATTCGTGGAAGGTAAATATTATATAGGCTTGCAGCATTATATTAAAGAATGCATTGAAATCGAGCCAACAATAAAAGATTGCTTTTTATTTAATGTTCCATCTTGGAATATGGATATAACAAAGCAAGATTTAATTAACATTAGAGATAAGATTAATGAAATATTAGAGGATGATAATGAAATTTAAAGTCGGCGATAAAGTAACTCCATTGGTAGATGATTCAAACTGGGTTGCCCCAAATGAACCATGCGTAATTATAGGTATTAATACAACTTCTATCTGCATAGAAACGATGAGGGATTTGTGGATTATTATCAACCTGACGAACTGGAGTTAATCAATGAATAAATACACAGAACTCTCTGACTTCGAGATTAATAAAAAGGTTGCTGTTAATATAGTCGGATTAAATTTAGTTGTAGAGAAAAATAATAAAATATATATCAGCGAAGGAGATAGTGGCGTAATAGCAAGGTTCGACCCATGCACCAATCCTATTCAAGCAATGCCGATTATTATTGAGAATAATATTTCATTACGTGCACCAACTATAACTGATAGATGGAAAGCGGAATTTATAGATGAGTACGGCAACTATGTTGGATATCGTAGAGCTCTAAATAAAAACCCACTACGCGCTGCCATGGAGTTATTTCTATTAATGAAGGATGCGGAGAATGAAGGCTGACTACGGAGGTAGCCATACACCAAAGGAATTGCGTGATAGATGGCAAACTCCCCTACCTTTATTCACAGCATTGGACGCTGAATTTGGTTTCTATTTAGATGCCGCCGCCGATAAAAATAACCATCTTTGCACTCATTACCTCACCGAAAGAGACGACTCGTTAAATTGCGATTGGGAAAGTTACGGCGCTATTTGGATAAATCCGCCCTACTCTGATATTCAACCGTGGATTAATAAAGCCGCTGAGCAATGTAAAAAGCAATTACAACCAGTAGTGATGTTAATTCCTAATGATACATCCGTAGGTTGGTTTAATTCTGCATTAGAAACAGTTGATGAAGTGAGATTAATTACAGGAGGCAGAATTAGCTTTATTAAAGCAGGAGCTGATAAAGCTAAAAATGGGAACAATAAAGGATCGATGTTTTTAATATGGCGTCCGTATATTAAACCACGAAAGATAATTAACACTGTTGATAGAGATGAATTAATAAATATCGGCAATCAAATATTAAATGAATGGAAAATAGCATAGGTGAATTATGGATATCGCAGACTCAGCAAACGAACTCAACGAATTAAATATTAATATCTCATTGTTAAATCGACAACCAGTAATTAAGTCAATAAACGGACTATGTATCTGGTGCGAAGAAATGCCAGCGGCAAAGAATAGCGCATATTGCAGCAAAGATTGCGGAGATGATGATGCTCAATATAAAAGAAAGAATGGATGATGTAGTAAGAGAAAATGGAATGAGAAACGCGGCAAGGAAATGCCACACAGAACTAAAAAAATACGACAAGCTCACCGATGACATTACAAAGAAAATACTAAGCAAGCACCTGCCTGAATTTGAACGAGCACTAACCCCCGAAAAGAAATTAAAGTACACGCCTAATATGTGGCTAAATCACTACGTTAGGACGATAGACAAGGAGATGAATAATGGGTGAAAACTATTACACCATTCCCGAATACGCCGAAAAATTAAAAATATCACCACATACAATTCAAAGAAATCCTAAAAAATACAACATGTTTAAGGTTGGTGGATCATGGAGAGCTAGCGACTATAGTTTAAAACTATTTGAACAATCACTCCTAAGCCAGAATAATGTGATCAGGCTGGCTTCTGGCGGCAAGAAGGAGACCACAGAATGCCTATATACAAAAGGGGAGATGTCTACTGGATTGATATCTCAACACCAGACGGCAAGAGAATTAGACGCTCTACTGGGATAAGTGACAAGCTGAAGGCGCAAGAATACCACGACAAAGTAAAGCATGAGCAATGGGCTATAGAGCGATTGGAGAAAAAACCTGATCGCTCAACTGATGATTTACTTAAATTAGGAATTAAGGATGCAGAAGGGCAATCCAGTTATAGCAACAAAAAAATATACGCAAAATATTTTCGAGTTGTTTTTGCTAATAGAAACATAGCAACTATAACTGGATCTGAAATACTCGATAAGCTGCCCACAAATAATAACACTACGGGAAAGCGACTATCAAACGCTACCATTAATCGTTACAGGGCATTTATTATCAGGTGTTTCTCATTAGCTCATAAAATGGGATGGATAGATAAATGCCCTTATGTAGCAAGGCTTAGGGAGCCTAAAGTCAGGGTTCGATGGATAGAAAAAGATACAGCCAGCGAGCTTGTTGCTAGCTTAAAGCTGGAATGGATGAAGAGGGTCGTATCTTTTGCATTGCTTACGGGGATGAGGAAAGGTGAAATATTCTCTCTAACGTGGGGTAATGTGAACCTAAAAAGGAAGGTAGCTACCGTCACGGCTGATAATGCTAAATCTGGGAAAGGTAGAGCCGTGCCGCTTAATGATGATGCTATCTCCATTTTAACAGAAATAGAGAAAACCTCAGATTATGTATTCTCTATTGATGGAAGCAAAATAAATCAAATTAGTCGCACTGATTTTGCTAAAGCTACAAAGTTAACTGGACTTGATGATTTCCGCTTTCACGATCTGAGACATACATGGGCTAGCTGGCACATTCAAAACGGCACGCCGTTAATGATGCTAAAAGAAATGGGAGGATGGGAAACGTTAGAAATGGTTAATAAATACGCTCACCTTAGCGGCGAACATTTAGCCAAATATAGCAACACTGTCACGTTTTTGTCACAGCATAATATAGAAAGCAGCTACCCACCCAAGTTATCAGTTGTAGGTAGCTGATTCTATTAGTTAATTATTTATATCTTGCAGATTGATTTTGTATGTCAATCAGAAAAACAGTCTGATGCTGATATTAACGATAATAAGCAAGCTGCAATGCTACTGCCTATCGAATAACTACTCTCCAACTTGCTCTAAACGCGCTAGCGGATTACGGGTGATGTACATCGCATCACCATAACTAAAGAAGCGATACTTCTGTGCTACCGCTTCTTTATAGGCTTGCATGGTATTTTGGTATCCTGCAAACGCAGAAACTAACATAATCAATGTCGATTCTGGAAGATGAAAATTGGTAATTAAAGCATCAACAATTTGATATTCGAATCCCGGGAAAATAAAGATTTGGGTATCATCGAAAAAGGGAGCAATCAATGCATCCTGGCTAGCTTTAGCCGCACTTTCAAGCGAGCGCACTGAGGTAGTTCCGACCGCAATAACACGATTTCCACGCGCCTTACAAGCCAACACCGCATCGACTACATCTTGTGATACTTCAGCATATTCGGAATGCATTACATGGTCTTCAATGGTATCAACCCGGACAGGTTGGAATGTACCAGCACCAACATGTAGCGTGACGAAAGCCATTTCAATACCTTTTGCACGCAAAGCTTCAAGCAAAGGTTCATCAAAGTGTAGACCTGCTGTTGGTGCTGCTACTGCGCCAGGGCGTTGGCTATAGACTGTCTGATAGAGTTCCTTATCAGACTCTTCATCAGGGCGGTCTATGTAAGGAGGCAATGGCATGTGACCAATTTGATTGAGTATAGTGAGCACATCTCGCTCATCCTCAAACTTCAATTCAAAAAGTGCACCATGACGAGCAACCATAGTTGCATTAACGCTTTCATCTTCACCCAGAATGAGCTCAGCGCCTTCTTTTGGTGCTTTAGAGGCTCGAATATGAGCGAGTACACGATGTTCATCCAGCATTCTTTCAACAAGAACTTCAATTTTACCGCCACTTGCTTTACGGCCAAACAGCCTAGCGGGAATGACACGAGTGTTATTAAACACTAACAAATCGCCGGGACTCAGTTTCTCAAGAATATCGGTAAAAACACCATGCGCTAGCTGCCCCGTTGGGCCGTCAAGATTTAGCAGCTTGCATGCGCTTCGCTGGGCTTGAGGATAATGGGCAATTAATTCTTCGGGTAATTCAAAAGTAAAATCAGAAACACGCATTGTATTAACTTCAATCTAAAAAAATAGGCGACTAGTCTAGTTCTGAGGGCTCAAAGGCGCAAGAAATAAGCGCAGCTTTGCCTGAAAAAACAACATTAATTAATAATTAATTCGTAAAATAGAGAAATTCCCTGCTCTTAATCACTCATTGTCATTTTCCAAATCTAGTTTTAGTTTCTCAATAAATGCGGTTTTGTGCATTTTTTAATGCAATCAATTATACCCCATGAATTTCAGATTAAAGCAAGGCGGCGAGCAAATTGAGCTCTAGGAGCATACATAAGTATGTGACTAGAGTCGGTTAGTGAAGCTAACGCAGCTATAATTTGAAGGGCATCGGGTATATGATAGGAAGATGAATTTTCTGGCACACTTACATTTGGCTCATCTGGCTGATAGCTCGCTCTTGGGTAACATCATGGCCGACTTCGTCCGCGGTAATCCTAGCGGCCTATACACACCTGACATTGTTGCGGGCATTTTTATGCATCGAGCCGTCGATAAAGCTACCGACTCACATCCTTTAGTCAAGGAGGCTCGTGCGCTTTTTCGCCCTGAATATCGACGTGTTGCTGCAATCACATTGGACTTAGTCTGGGATCATTTTCTTTCTTTGCATTGGTCTAAGATTGAACACGAACTAAACTTACTTGAATTTGTTGATTTCGCTCGTCAGCATATCGAACCTAATCTTTGTCATACGCCTGAAAAGTTTCAGGCGTTAAATGAATTTCTTTGGCCACAGCGCTGGTTAATTCGATATGCGGACAAAGAATATATTGGGAAGTCATTAAATGGCATGGCACGTCGGCGACCAAAGTTACAAGCATTAAGTGGATCTTTTGATGATTTTTTACTGCAATATGAGCTACTTGAACAAATTTTTTTCGATTTTTATCCCCAAATGATTCAACGTGCTAAGCAAAGAACTTTTACTGCAAATTCACAGAATAGGCATGCTACACCGAATATAATTCAAGTTGTGGATAACCAAATAAAACTAACATCACTGTAACGTTAAGCATGATAAATATTATTGATTAATACTTGATTTTTGACTTAATGAAACTATCTTATTGAAATTAGTTTATTAACTTAGTACAATTGATAGGTATAAACTATCAATTCAATTGGTATTTATACCTTTATTCTTAATAGAGAATTACTTATTCTCTTGCAGTAGATAGACCCCAAAAATTCAAGTTGTATGTAAGCTTCGAGTGAAGCTATTCCGATCAAAAAGACCGATGAGCATACAGATTATTGCAATTTGGGTATCTGAGAGATACGTTATATTCGCAATATACAACTTGAAAGATGACGGGTATAAAGCCTTTAATTCAAACTCATAGGAGTAAATTATGGTTCTGGTAACACGTCAAGCCCCTGACTTTACTGCAGCAGCTGTTCTTGGTAACGGTGAAATTGTTGATAACTTTAACCTGAAAAGCCACCTGAACGGTCGTCCAGCTGTCATCTTTTTCTGGCCAATGGACTTCACTTTCGTTTGCCCTTCAGAACTGATCGCATTTGATCACCGCTATGAAGAGTTCAAAAAACGTGGTGTTGAAATTGTTGGTGTCTCTTTTGACTCTGAATTCGTTCACAACGCATGGCGTAAAACTCCTGTTGATAACGGTGGTATTGGTGAAGTTAAATATCCAATGGTTGCTGATATCAAACGTGAAATCATGAAAGCTTACGGTATCGAACATCCTGAAGCGGGTGTTGCTCTTCGTGGTTCTTTCCTCGTTGACAAAAACGGCGTTGTTCGCCATCAAGTCGTTAATGACTTGCCATTAGGCCGTAATATTGATGAAATGCTGCGTATGGTTGATGCGCTGCAATTCCATGAAGAGCACGGCGATGTTTGCCCAGCTCAGTGGGAAAAAGGTAAAGAAGGTATGAATGCATCTCCAAAAGGCGTTGCTGACTTCCTGACTAAAAACGCAACCGGCCTGTAATTTAAGCCCATTACGTTTCTTAGCCGGCATAAATATGATATTTATGTCGGCTTTTTATTTTCGATAAGATGTTCTCTTCTCCATTATTTTATTTCCCTCTGAATCTCTTTCTTTTTAAATAATCACTCGTAAGAAATCTCCCAATTAAAGCGAAAAATCAAAATAATTAATAAGATAGCTAGTAAAGCACTTTCATGCTGTTATTTTTTATAATATGGTTATATTTATATGTAATTAGTTACATTCTGTCATTTTATGAAAAAAATAATCTCGTTTACTACCTTTTCTATTATTTTATCGGGCTATGCAGCTATCGAGAAATAAACAGCTTCTGTTACTGGCAATCAGTTTTGATACCGTCTGTAGTACTACAGATGGCTAAAAATTAAAAATATGAGTACTCACTACAGCAATTAAATATTAATAAATAGGTTAGAATGGAAAGATCATGAAATTTAAAATGTTAGCATCAATCGTTATTGCAGGTGGTTTACTCGCTGGCTGCGATAATGGTCAAACAGCCTCTGAAAGTAATTTCAAAAAATCGATTCAGGATTTTTTAGATACAAAACCTGCCATTTGTATTAATACTGGTGTATTTCCTGTGGAATTTTTAGCCCAATCTAATACACGTGATATAGAGCAATTAGATAGCTTAGTTGATGCCGGCTTACTAAATAAATCAGCGAAAGATGTGGTTGTGAAAGATATGTGGGGTACTGAAAAATCCGGTGAAGGTGTTGAATTTAACCTGTCAAGTGAAGGTGAAAAATTCTTTGATAACCAAAAAGCGGAATTTTCAGGCCGCGGTAGCTTCTGCACCGGAAAAATGGTGGTAACTGAAGTAACTAACTTTACTGAGCCAGCTGAGCACGGTGGCCAAAAAATCTCCGTAGCTAATTTCAAGCAAAAAATCGAAGATATCGCACCTTGGGCTCAAAATGAAAAAGTTATTGCTGCTTATCCACAGATTAAATCAGCACAAGAACGCGCAGCAAAAGGACAACAAAGTCCTTTGGTTTTGACCAATAATGGTTGGGTACATATTGGTTTATTTGATAAAAAATAAATACCAAACTCAATCATAGAGCTCTAGCGCAATGCTTTGGGCTCTATTATTCAATCATGTATTATTTTCGATTAAATTATTTTTTCGTACTTTGTTAACATTTCCCACCTTTATACCTCAGTTAATCCTATTAATTTATGCTATACATTAAGATAACGATTAATTAACAAATTAACCACTTTAGTCATTTACTTTACACAATGTCATATTAACCTCTATTACACTCCAAAAAGTGGGAGATCTGAATGATAAAAATATTATGCCGCCCTTCTGTCTTATTGCTTTCACTACTTATTTCACCTCAACTATTTGCAGCTTCAGAGCCGGCTGTTGAAGCACAAAAAGGAATGGTTGTTTCCTCCCAACACCTCGCCTCACAAATTGGTGCTGACATTCTTAAAGCAGGTGGTAATGCAATTGATGCTGCTGTCGCTGTTGGCTATGCTCAGGCCGTTGTAAACCCTTGTTGCGGTAATATTGGCGGTGGTGGTTTCATGACTATCCATCTTGCTGATGGTAAAGATCTTTTTATTAACTTTAGAGAAACCGCCCCAAATGCTGCAAGTGCAGACATGTATTTAGATAAAGACGGTAATTTAGTCAAAGGAGCGAGTTTGTATGGCTACCTCGCTTCTGGCGTCCCGGGCACCGTAAAAGGGCTCGACTATGCCCTCGAAAAATATGGCACGATGAATCGCCAACAAGTAATGGAGCCAGCCATCAAGCTAGCAAGAGAAGGTTTTGTGTTAACACGCGCAGATACTGATGTTCTTGATACGACCACCGAGCGCTTCAAACAAGATCCTGAAGTGGCTCGTATCTTTTTAAAACCTAATGGCAGCGCTTTTCAACCGGGTGATCTGCTCGTTCAAACAGATTTAGCCAATACTTTAGAGAAAATCGCTAAAGAGGGTCCAAAAGCCTTCTACGAAGGTGAAATTCCCAAAATTGTTGAAGAAGCTTCAAAGAAAAATGGCGGGATACTAACTGCCAAAGATTTTGCAGATTACACCATTACTGATACCGTCCCAGTTAGTTGTACTTATCGCGGTTATAAGTTTATTTCAGCTCCACCTCCAAGCTCTGGTGGTGTTACTATCTGCCAGACATTGAATATCTTAGAAGGCTATGATCTCAAGGATATGGGCTTTAACTCGGCGGACTATATTCATACCCTAACAGAGGCGATGCGCCATGCTTATATGGACCGAAATACCTTCTTAGGCGACCCTGCTTTTGTTGATAATCCAACCGATAAATTACTAAGCAAAGCCTACGCAGACGAACTTCGTAAAGAAATCAAATCGGGTCAAGCAACCCCGTCAACACAAGTTCAACCGGGTTTAGGCCCGCATGAAAAACCTGAAACCACTCATTATTCAGTTGTTGATGATAAAGGAAATGCCGTCTCAACGACTTACACCATCAATGGACGCTTTGGCTCTGTGGTTATTCCACCTGGTACAGGTTTCTTCTTGAATGATGAGATGGATGACTTCACGACCAAGGTGGGTGAAAAAAATATGTATGGATTAGTTCAAGGGGAAAGAAATTCTATTGCCCCTGGTAAGCGTCCACTATCATCAATGAGCCCAACGATTGTCACCAAAGATGACCATGTATTCCTAGTACTTGGTTCACCGGGTGGATCTCGAATTATTTCGATTACCCTACAAACGGCGCTTAATATTATTGATCATGGAATGCCACCACAAGAAGCGGTAAATGCGCCACGTATTCATCATCAATGGTTGCCAGATGAGGTCTACTATGAAGAAAGGGGTGTTTCTAAAGATACCTTAAACCTACTCGATAAAATGGGCTACAAAATGGTAGAACAGACACCATGGGGAGCCGCAGAACTGATCATGGTACCAATACCAAAAACGAAAGGTAATAAAACGAATTCGTCCGGTAACGACTCAGCCGTTTCTGGCAAAGTTCGTGAAGGATATATTTATGGTTCAAACGATGTTCGCCGCCCAGCAGGAAGTGCAGTTGGGGTGAACTAAATAGAATAAGGCGGGAGATTTCCCGCCTTATTTGCAGATCAATTAATCGTTTATTTGGCTATTTGCGAATAAAGTTATCTACAATCAAATCAATCGCTTCTTCACTGCGTCCATGTAAAATCGCTTTTGCTGTATATAAGCCCATACCGATAACATTGCCGAGTTCCACATTTGGTGGCATGACAAGTTCGTTTGGAGAGGTATGAACATTTAATACCACAGGCCCCTCATGATTAAGAAAACGAATGACGGTCTCTTCTAATAATTCAGGAGATTCAATTGACTCACCAAATATACCTAACGCGCTTGCTAGTTTGCCAAAGTCAGGATTATCTAAGTCAGTATAATTATTTAAAAGCCCTTCAACCTTTTGTTCTAATTCAACAAAGTTAAGTGATTTATTATTAATAATGACAATCTTAACGGCGAGCTTTTCCTGAGTCATTGTCAATAGATCACCTAACAACATTGCCAGCCCACCATCTCCAGAGATAGAAATGATTTGACGATCAGGATACGCTTTCTTTAATCCTAACGCTTGAGGCATTGCATTAGCCATTGTGCCATGCTTCAGGCTGGTTAATGTTCTTCTCTGACCATTGGTATTGATATAACGCAACATCCATACCATTGCAGAACCACCATCTGCGGTGAAAATAGTATCAGCGTCGGCATGCTTATCTAAAAGCTGAACAAGATATTGCGGATGAATAATGTGTGCTTTCGCACCTTTATCCAGCCAATTTATTTTTTCTAAGGTCTTTTTATGTAACTCAACCGATTTTTTTAGGAAGCTGTCATCTGTTTTATTTTCAACCAAAGGCAGTAATTTTAATAGTGTTTCATTAACGTCACCAGTAATTCCTAAATTAACAGGATGACGCTTTCCTATATTCGCTGAATTTATATCAACTTGTACGATAGTGGCTTTTTCAGGAAAGAATTGCGGCCACGCAAAATCAGTGCCTAATAGTAATAAGACCTCACAGTTTTTAAGCATAGTGAAGCCTGAATCTATGCCAATCATCCCCGTCATGCCCACATTGTATGGATTATCATACTCAATAAAATCTTTTGCCCGCGAAGTATGAGCAACAGGAGCTTTTAATTTTTCAGCCAGCTGTAGAATAGATTCTCTTGCATTTTTACTACCAATTCCTGCATAAATGCCTATTTTCTTATCTGTGCTTAATAAATCGGCAAGTAATTTAATATCTTCTACAGCAGGAACAATATGAGGCTGGTGATAGCTGACGGTTATTTTTTTAGGATAATTTATTTCTGCGTTACTGATATTCACGTGAAGAATAATGACAGCGACACCTTTTTTGCTTAATGCTGCACTAATCGCATTTTTGGTAATTTCAATCGCTTTTTCGGGATTTGTCACTTCTTCACAAAAAACAGAACATTCACTATAAACAGATTTAAAATCGACGTATTGCGGAAAAGAAGGATCTGATGCGTCGGTTCCTAATTGACTCGCAATAAGTATAACCGGCGCACCATTACGATGTGATTCATACAATCCATTAATAAAATGCAAACTACCCGGCCCACAAGAACCGGCACAGGCGGTAAGTTGGCCTGAAATAAATGATTCAGCGCCCGCAGCAAACCCGCCGACTTCTTCATGCCTAACATGGATCCATTCCATATCACTGGCATGAATAGCATCTGTTACATAATTTAGGGTATCTCCAACGATACCATAACAATGCTTTACGCCTGAATTTTGAAGAATATCAACAATTACACTAGCAACGTTTTTTTTTCATGTAAGACACCTAATTATCAAATTGTAAATAATCAAAATTGATTGACAGATTACTTAGCTTATTCATTGATTATATTAATAACATACTGAGTAATTATTTCAATTAAAAGGATAATTTTAGATGATGATTTAATTTGGATTTAATCGATTAATAATGTACATAATGAGAATAATTTATCGATAATAAAGATTCATTATCGCATAAAGAATAAATGATAAATTAGGCGGCATTACACATCAAATAACGATAATTTATTATTTATCAAACAGAATAATTACTCATAATATAATTGAGAGATAACCCTTTATTATAAATTCATTTATTTCGATAAATCATTAGGATTAATATGGCGGATATAATAAAAAATCTTTTTTGCGGAATATTTTTCTGAGTATATTTTTTATGACTACTAATAAAAAAGGGCCTATTAGGCCCTTTAGATATCAAACTCAATTGTGATTACGCTTGTTTATACACTCTCGTAGGCGAAATTAATCGATCACATACCGCAGCGATAACTAACACCACAACAGAAGGCAGCAACCAAGCCAAATCTTGCTTATACAGAGGCATCTCCATCATCCACTGAGGGATATAGCCATTTAAATGATCTGATGCTTTAACCGCACCAATCAACCCAACCACAAAGCTTGTCAACATTGTTGGTGCCATAATGATACTTGGGTTACGCCACCATTTTAACGTAAAGCTCAACAAAATTAGAACAATACAAGGTGGATAGATAGCAACTAATACTGGAACAGAGAATGCAATTAATTTGCTCAATCCAAGGTTAGAAATCACCATGGAGAACAGACCGAGAATCAATACCAGCGTACGATAAGAAATAGGCACATAGCGACTGAAGAATTCAGCACAAGCACACGTTAACCCTACAGCAGTTACCATACAAGCCACAAAGATCAGCACGGCAAGGAAGAAGCTACCATAGTCGCCAAAAGTATATTGAACATAAGCATGCAGTATATCTGCACCATCTTGCGCGTTAGGGATAAGAGAAGCACTATTCTCACCTAACTTAAATAAAGCTAGGTAAACCAGTGTGAGTAATACACCAGCGATTAAACCTGCCCACATTGTATAGCGCGTCAACAATGATGAATTATCGATCCCTCGAGAGCGAGCTGCATTCACGATAACAATACCAAATACCATTGCCCCCAGCGTATCCATGGTTAGATAACCATTGATGAATCCGTTAGAGAATGCCATATCACGATATTCAATCGTTGATGGCATAGGCTGGCCAGCAGGCCAAAGCACCGCAGCAACACCAAGGATAGCTAAAGCTAACATTTTTACAGGAGCCAGTATATGCCCGACACTATCGAGTAGTTTGCCTGGGTACAATGAAATACCAATCACTAAAGCAAAATAGACAACGCTGTATACCAATAATGATATTTCAGATTCACCGCCGACTAAGGGAGCAATACCGATTTTATAAGAGACTGTCGCTGTACGTGGCGTTGCGAATAGAGGGCCAACAGAAAGGTAGGCGACAACCGCCAGTAACAAACCCGCTGTTTTACCAATAGGTGTACTCAGAGCTTCAATTCCTCCACCAACTTTGGCTAATGCCATAATAGTTAGCACAGGAAGACCAACTCCAGTGACGAGGAATCCAAGAGCTGCGATCCACACTTGTTCACCAGCTTGTAAGCCGACCATAGGAGGAAATATGATATTTCCTGCCCCAACGAATAGCGCAAAGGTCATAAAACCTAACGCGATAATATCTCTGGATGTTAAACGATGAGCCATATTTTATATTAAATTCATGTGACAATGTTGAAGAAATTAGAGCGACTAATCAGTAACCCTTCGAAAAATAAGTAGCGACACAGAATTCTAATTAACATGTCAGTAACAATACAATCTGCATTGTTTTAGATGCCAGACAAGATGAAAAATTAAAAAACAGAAAAAATCGCCAATAACTGCCTACAAGTAAAACTTTTATAGGGCAAAAAGGCAATAGCAAACCTCAAATCAAGAATAAATAACTAAACTATTTTTTATAAGCAGTGATTACTGTTATAAAAGCTGGAATATGCCCGATATGATTTGTATAAAAAACAATCAATGTAAGCGAAGCAACTAGATTGTACACAATTGAAACTATCATCAATATCAATCATTTTTTAATTCAAGAATTTATCAATTAATTCACTATATTTTTATTACTTATCTTTAGAGTATTATTATTTTGATTAAATTCATACTCATACATCCATTCTACAAAGTAAATGATTGATAAAAACCAACAAGGCATCAATTTAATTAATATAATTTAAGTTTTTACTGCCATAAGTTAATTATAAACATAGCATTTCAAAAAATATTTACTAAATAGTTCATTTCACTCATTAAGAGAGAATTTACAACATATCTAAAATTAAAATAATGCACAACTTATTGACCTATTACTTATTGATAAATAATATAAATATTAGAACTTTGATGTTGTTTTTGACATAAAACAATATAGTTCAGATCACTCTCAAAAAATATATCTTTAATTTTAATTTTAATTTTAATTTTAATTTTAATTTTAATTTTAATTTTAATTTTAATTTTAATTTTAATTTTAATTTTAAAAATTAAACTAACAGAAATTAACTATCTTTAACTTTCACCGTATATAATAAATTAATATAAATTTAATTGATAAACGTTATTTTATTAAAGTGCCACAGATAAAATCAACCTGTAACATGACTTATAATAATCAAAATTATTATGAAGAGTGTACTATAAATTTCTATTAAGAAGAGAACTTCAATTGGGGAATATCGATTTTGAGAAATATGAATATATCAATTTCTCAAATGTAGATTAAAACCTTACGACAACTGAATAAAGATCAGATTTTTGAAATAAGCCCTTCCCTTTGGAAGGACTTATTATTTGATTATCGCTAACCTTGCCACGTAGAAATTAACGCTTATCCGATACAACCAATACCGGTGGTAAGGTAAAAGAGAATTCGCTGCCTTTACCCAACCGACTCGTTATCATCAATTGGCTGTTATGATGTTGAAGTGCATGCTTAACAATTGCCAATCCAAGCCCTGTTCCCCCACCAGCAAGACGCGTTCTTGCTTTGTCAACACGATAAAAACGTTCAGTCAAACGCGGAATGTGCTCGGCAGGGATCCCGGTGCCATTATCTGCGACACTAAAACGTGCACCATTACTGCTTTTTTGCCAACTAACTCGGATTGTTGTGCCTTCAGGCGTATGCGCAATGGCGTTATAAACGAGGTTAGCGACGGCACTGCGAAGTTGCTCTTCATTGCCATGTACTCGCAATTTTTCATCCACCATAAATTCAAACTGCTGTCGACCTTGACTCAAGCTCGTAGTCTCTTGCTCTATCATTTTAAGAATAACAGGGATGTTGACTTGTTCATCAAGATTGATATGCGGGGCGACTTCAATGCGCGATAATTGCAGTAACTGCTTAACAAGATTGTCCATGCGATAGGCTTGTTCTTGCATTACATGTAAGGCTTTTTTATTGGCCGGTGAAGCGTTTTCTTGATCATCTAACACTTCAAGATAACCTTGAATAACCGTAAGGGGTGTACGCAATTCATGGCTAACATTAGCAAAAAAATCTCTACGCGCTTTTTCTAATCGACGTTTCTCAGTGACATCTCGCGCAACCATTAACAATTGATCATCGGTGTAGGGCAAAATACGAAACTCAACAATAGCGCCATTGTTAAGCTCGATAGTAAGCGATTGGTCATAGTTTTTTAATGAGAAATAACGCGTAAAATCTGGATAACGAAGCAGATTAAAAATATGTTGCCCACTATCTTCGGGCCAACGAAAGCTTAATAAATGCTGTGCATGCCGATTACACCAGAAAATATTACCTTCATCTGTCATCATCACAACAGCATCAGGCAGAGACTCTGCGCCACTACGGAATCTTTTGATCAATAGTCCTAATTCACGACGCCGTTTACGATTACGCTGTTGAAGTTGATAGATACCATAAAATATCGGCTCCCAGCCACCTTTACCTTGAGGAGGTAACGTGCTGCGATCCAGCCATAACCAGTATGAAAGTTTCATTAAGTTATAACTGTGCCAGATGAGTGCGCAAGATAGTGAAATGACGAGAAGCCATGCAAGATGACCGATGAAAACAGATAAGATCAATGCCGGTAAGATAAATAAAAACAGCCCCCAAGCTAGTTGCTTCCATGATAGGCGTTCAAGCACGCTGGTATCTCCTATTATTTATCAGTAACGAATTGAGAAACGATAGCCAGTGCCGCGAACGGTTTGCACCATTTTATCATGCCCTTCTGTCTCTAATGCTTTTCTAAGGCGGCGAATATGCACATCGACTGTTCTATCTTCAACATACACATTGGCACCCCACACATAATTGAGTAATTGCTCACGACTATATACCCTTTCAGGGTGTGTCATAAAGAAATGCAGTAATTTATATTCAGTGGGCCCCATATCAATAGGCGTTTCATGACTACTCACTCGATGAGATGTTGGATCAAGTGTTAGCCCATTCATTTCAATGATATCTTCAGTGGACATCGGCGATATGCGGCGTAAAATCGCTTTAACGCGTGCAATCAGTTCTTTTGGGGAGAATGGTTTGATTAAATAATCGTCGGCGCCAACCTCAAGCCCTTTTACGCGATCTTCTTCCTCACCTCGCGCCGTTAACATCATTACAGGAACATCTCGTGTGTCACTGTCGCGTTTCATATGTTTGATTACTTGAATGCCAGACCCACCGGGGATCATCCAATCTAAAAGAACCAGATCCGGTAATGGGTCAACTAACTGCGCAATCGCGGAATCATAATCATCAGCTTCGATAGACTGAAAACCATTCTGCTCCAGTACAAAACAAACCATTTCTCGAATGGGCGCTTCATCTTCAACAACTAGAATGCGTCTTGCCATGATTAATCCTGTAGATAAGAAGATATACACGTGATACTTCAAATTGCATCGTTGCTGCTACATGCATCTTGAATTATTTTGTCTATATTATTAAAAGTGAAATCATTATGCGTCACTTTTATGACAGAATTATGAATACTATCATCTATTCATAATTATCCTTTTAATACTCATCATGCTTAAAAATTCAGAGCCTGAGCTATTAATTGGTTTTCGTATTTCAATCACCTACATCACACTGTTATCTTAGTTAATTCGGATGTTGGGTTTCCATTATCAAGTTATGCCAGTTATTTTATATCTATGCTAACCATAATCTGTCATCCAAGTGAAATATAGATTCTAATAATCGATCATAAATACTGCGTAATATGCAAGATTATCAGAATGAAGATTTATCACACAGCGGCTTAGGTTAGATGACTTTCACAGCCAGCGGCAGTATCAAGTATGACAGGTAATTTTCCATAGAGTAGGAATGATAAGGTATACTCATTCACAGCAATATCTATAAAGTAGTACAATTACTGGGAATGAATGTTCATGCGTATTATCCATACTTCTGACTGGCATCTTGGTCAGTACTTTTTCACTAAGAGCCGAGCGGCTGAACATCAACACTTTCTAGTTTGGCTCGTTGAACAAGTCAAACTCCATCAGGTTAATGCCGTAATTGTTGCCGGTGATATTTTTGATACAGGCTCACCTCCCAGTTATGCGAGAGAGCTCTACAATCAGTTTGTGGTTTCTTTGCAACAAACAGGCTGCCAACTCGTGATACTCAGTGGTAACCATGACTCCGTTTCTGTACTCAATGAAACCAGCTCACTGCTTTCTTATTTAAATACGGATGTTGTCACATCGGGTACAGAGCCCAATGTTATCACATTAAAAAATGCCGAAGGGCAACCAGGTGCTTTACTTTGTGCAATTCCATTTTTGCGTCCAAGAGACATACAAATCAGTGTGGCAGGACAAAACAGTGAAGAAAAACAACTGTCGTTACAAACTGCCATTAGTGATTATTACCAAGCAAGTTATCAACTAGCGAAGCAACAACGAGAATCACTCGGTTTGGACATTCCAATCATTGCAACAGGCCATCTGACCGTTGTCGGCGCTGAGGTTTCTGACTCTGTTCGTGACATCTATATTGGTACCTTAGATGCTTTTCCATCAGGCGCTTTCCCGCCAGCTGATTACATTGCACTTGGCCATATTCACCGTCCTCAAGTCATTGGTGGACAGCAAAATATTCGCTATTGTGGCTCGCCAATAGCGCTCAGCTTTGATGAAGCCAATCAACAAAAAAGTGTTTGTTTAGTTGAGTTTGATGGTCATGATGTATCGCAAATTACACCACTTACGATCCCTATTTTCCAGCCATTGCTAACCCTCAAAGGGTCATTAGCCGATATTCAACAGCAATTGGCTGAATTACAGATTACCAAAGAAAGTCGGCCTGTTTGGCTCGATATTGAGGTCGCTTCACATGACTATCTTGCGGATATCCAGCAACGAGTTGAAAGCTTGATAAAAGATTTGCCTGTTGAAGTTGTATTACTGCGTCGCGCTCGTAAACAACAGCAAGGCCAACAAACGGCTATCGCCAATGAAACCTTAAATGAGTTAACCGCTGAAGAGGTTTTTTTACGTCGTTTAGCCGAAGAGTCACTGGATGATAAAGAAAAAGAACAGCGTCTTTTATTACTTTTTAGGCAATCCTATGATGCTTTGCGTTCTGAACTAGAGGGGAAAGCATGAAAATTTTAAGCTTACGTCTGAAAAATATCAACTCCCTCAAAGGCGAATGGAAAATTGATTTTACGCAAGAACCCTTTGCGAGTCAGGGGCTATTTGCGATTACAGGTCCAACGGGGGCGGGGAAAACTACGTTACTCGATGCTATCTGCCTAGCGCTCTATCATCAAACCCCTCGATTAAGTACATTATCCTCCACTCAAAACGAGCTGATGACCCGCCACACCGGCGAATGTCTTGCTGAAGTCGAATTTGAAGTTAAAGGCATTGCTTATCGTGCCTTTTGGAGCCAACGACGCGCAGGTAATAAACCTGATGGTAAATTGCAGACACCGAAAGCAGAACTTGCAAAAGTGAGCGATGGTAAAATTTTAGCCGAAAAAGTGAGTGAGATCAGAGAGCAGATCATTCAAATCACTGGACTTGATTTTGGTCGATTTACTAAATCCATTCTGCTTTCACAAGGGGATTTTGCGGCTTTTTTAAATGCAACTGAAAAAGAGCGTGCCGACCTGCTTGAGGAGATCACGGGGACTGAAATTTATAGTCAAATTTCTAGTTATATTTACCGGGAGCACAAACAAGTTAAAACAGATTTAGACCTACTCAAGGCTCGCGCGCAAAGTATTCACTTACTAACCAAAGATGAATATCAAGCTTTGTTAGCTAATCAAAATTTACTGATAGAACAAGAAGGTCAACTTAACCAAAAACGAGCAGGTCATCTGCAAGCACTGAATTGGTGGCAACGTCAGCAACAACTCAGCTCACGTTTACAACAATTACAGATTGAGCAACAACAAGCTCAAAATGCTTACCAAGCTGCTGAACCAAGTTTCAAAAAACTTGCTGACAATCTTCCCGCCGAAAGTTTACGTCCTTTATGGCACAACGTAGAACATCAGCAACAATTACTGAATGAACAATCGGTAAAACAGCAAAATATCTTACAGAGCCTTGAGAATAGCTTACAACAATTAGCGCCATTGCAAGTACAGTGGGAACAAGCTCAACATGAAAATACGCAGCACCAAGCATACATTCAGCAACAAACCACACTGATAGATAACCAAGTTCGTCCATTAGATAACGAGATAGTTAATTTAAGTCAAAATGTGATAGAGGTTGATGATAAATGCAGTCAGCTACAATCTCAGTATCAACTAAAACAAGTATTGATCGCCGATACCCAGCAACAGGTGAAATTAGCCGATAAAGAATTACAGGACATCACCCTTTATTTAAAACAAAAACAAAAAGATGCCTTAATCCTGCAACACATTGGGACTTGGAAGCAACAAGGACGCTTTATTGGTGAACTAAGCCAGAAAGTAATGGCTTTAAAGCAAAAGCAACATACATTAACCCAGCAGCAATTAAAATTAACTTTAGAACAACAGCAGCAAACTCAACTTAATGCTGAGACTGAACAGCGGCTTGAGCAATATATCATCGCTTTTCAACAAACCGAAAAACGCTATTTAAAATGGCAAGAAAAGCAGGATATTGAACAATTAAATCAGTCAATCGAACAGCTGCGAACCAGATTACAACATGCGCAATTACTGCCTCTTTTATTATCACAATGGCAAGAACATCACAGCCAAGTTAAACGCCAGCAAGCTCAGCAGGATGAGCTGATTCAATCTATCTTACGGATTGAAAAAGAGGCTCAAGTCACTGAGACACAAATCACTCACATTCAGCCTCATTTAACTGATTTAAATGCACGCTTACGTTTAGAGCAAAAAATTGTCAGCCTTGAAAAGGAACGTCAACAACTTGTTGCTGGTGATCCGTGCCCGTTATGTGGTGCGCTAAATCATCCAGCCGTTGAACAATATCAATCTATTGAGCCAACGCAAACTGAGCAAAGGTTAGTTGAGCTGACCAAACAATTAGAGCAACTAAAACAACTACAAACGTCACAACAGGCTCTTTTACAACGAGAAACTCAACGACAATTAGAAAATCAACAATCACAAGCTCAATTAACTGCTAACTATCAAAGCTTGCAGGCGCAATGGTTAACGACTTGCGAACAAGCCAAAGCGACTCAATTAGCAACCGATAATGCTGCCGTAGAACAACTATTAACTGAGCTACAACAACAATTATCTTCGTTACAAAAATCAGCTAATGATTTCAGGCTACTCGAACGCGAATACCAACAGCTTAAAAATCAGCTACATGAAAAGCAATCGTTGAGTAAACAACAACAATCAGCATTAATGTTGCTTTCTGAACGCTTGAAACATCAAAACCAATTAATTAATGAAACGGAAAAAGAGCTAACAGTTGAGCAACAGCGTTATGAAGATCAGAGCCAACAACTACAAATAGCACTTTCCAAATTTACTTTACCTGCAACAGAAAGCTTTGATGAATGGTTTGAAACGTTAGATAATCGTGGGCAACTTTATGAAACGAAAAAGAAAACAGCTCAAGCGTTAACGCAAAAAATTGCAGTAATTCAAGCCACACTGCAAGCTGAGATTAGCCAACACTCTAGTTTAGAGCAGCAGCTTGAGAGTACAAAACAGCAATTACAGCGGTTGCAAAATACACTCACGCAAAAACAAGCTGCTCGCAAAATGTTCCTAGAAGGATTGTCTATTTCACAATTTGTGAATCAAATGCAGGAAAAGCATGACAAACTTACTCGAAATATACAACAACTTGCAGAGCACGTTAGCCTTAGTGAAAAAAATATTGCCTCACTAAAAGGAAGCCAAAGTGAGATTGTCAGCGCCATCGAGAACATTCAACAACGGCACGCAACGGCACAACAACTGTTTAATAACGCACTCACTAACAGTCCATTTGCAACGCAACAAGCATTTTTAGCGGCCTTACTAACACCAGAAGAAAAATTGCAACTCGAACAACTTCATCAGCAATTAAACCAATCTCGCTTACAAGCACAAACACGCTATAAAGAAGGGGAATTGGCACAACAAGAACACCAGCAGCAAAATCCTGAAGGCATTGAAGATGTCACGTTGGCACAGTTGCAACAAAATATCCGCCAACTTGAAGAAGAGATAAAAAATCTAAATCTACAACAGGGACGCATTATCAGTCAATTAGATGCAGATAAACAGCAACGGCATCAGCAACGAGACCTGCTACAAGATATTGAACAGAGCCAATTTCGCTATGATGACTGGGGCTATCTCAGTGAATTGATTGGTTCCGCAGATGGCGATAAATTCCGCCGTTACGCGCAAGGTTTAACCTTCGATTGCCTCATAACATTGGCAAATCAACGACTCGATAAGCTACATGGCCGCTATTTGTTAAAACGTAATCATAATGCCAATCTGGAATTACAAGTTATTGATGGCTGGCAGGCGGATACTATTCGGGATATCAAAACACTTTCAGGTGGTGAGAGCTTTTTAGTCAGTCTTGCGCTTGCCCTTGCATTATCGGATATGGTGAGTAATAAAACGCAACTTGAATCACTGTTCCTCGATGAGGGTTTTGGCACACTCGATCCGGAAACATTGGATATTGCATTGGATGCTTTAGAAAGCTTAAATGCGTCAGGTAAAACGATCGGAGTGATAAGTCATGTTGAAGCAATGAAAGAGCGGATCCCTGTGCAAATTCCGGTGAAAAAAACCAATGGTTTTGGGTTTAGTGAACTGCCTAGCCAATATCGAATTAATTAGTTAAATGAGTAGAGGCATTACTGCCTCTACTCATATCTTTCGCCTTTAAATAGCCTTTAATGCCTGTGATAATGCCTCTTGTAGGTCATTCACATTTTCAATTCCAACTGACAAACGCACCAAATTACTATCAATACCTGTTGCTTTGCGGATAGGCTCTGCTACACCTGAATGCGTGGTTGAAGCTGGATGAGATGCTAATGATTCAGTTCCTCCCAAGCTCACAGCCAATTTGAATAATGCTAGATTATTCAGGAAATTAAACGCATCTTCTTCGTTCTCACCAACATTAATCGAGAAGGTCGAACCTGCACCCGTACATTGCGTTTTATAGACTTGATACTCAGCACTGTCTTTCGGTAAAAAGTCAGGATGATGTACCTTCTTAACTTTTGGATGCTGATCCAAAAAGACCGCTAATTTTTGGGCATTTTCATTGGCTCTTTCCATACGCAACTGTAAGGTTTCCAATGAACGTCCCAACATCCAACTCGAATGCGGATCCAGTTGGGTACCAATAGCATTACGCTGTCCGCGAACCTTTTTAATCAGTTCACGGCTGCCGATAACGCCACCAGCGACTAAATCAGAATGTCCACCAACATATTTAGTTAGTGAGTACACACTTAAATCAGCACCCAGTGCAATTGGCTTCTGAAATACAGGGCCTAGCATGGTGTTATCACAAATTAAAAGCGGTTTTTCACTCTGCCGAGTCTGAGCAATTTCTTTGCTGATCTCGCTTAATAAGCTAATATCTACTAACGTATTCAACGGATTAGACGGTGTTTCAATATAGATAGCAGCAATATTTTTAGCGGGATCAATACCTTTAATCACTTGGCGGATAGAGTCGCCATCACATCCATCTGAGAAAGAGACAGAGGTGATTCCAAAGCGTGCGAGTGTATTCAAAAATAGCGTCTCGGTTCCGCCATAAAGGGCTTGAGAATGCAGTAAGACATCCCCTGATTTGAGAAATGCCATCAAGCACGTCGTAATTGCCGACATACCCGATGAGAAAAGTGCTGCACTCTGTGCTCCTTCATATAAGGCGAGTCTGTCCTCAACAATTTCACTATTTGGGTGATTAAAACGTGAATAAACAAGCCCTTGTTTTTGTTCATCAGGCGTAGGTGTGCGCCCACTAACCATATTAAAAAAGGCTTTCCCTTCCTGTGCAGTTTTAAACACAAAAGTGGATGTTAAGAAAACGGGTGGTTTAATCGCACCTTCAGATAGCTGTGGATCATATCCATAGCTCATCATCAAAGTTTCAGGCGACAAAGTGTGCCCATTTAACTCTCTCTTATAATAAAGATCTGACATAGTCGTACTCCGGTAATATTGAAACAAGAACTCTATACTGAGTACATTATAAAATATTGCTATTTTTAATAATTTGCTCGTATTCTTCAGGGTAAAACTGACGAGTCACATCTAAATGTGAGCGCAGTCGCCCTTTAATCACGTTTTTACCTAAATTTGTAAACAATGGATTTAATGGGTCGCTATCTGGCCCTAACGCTTGCTGTGCAAGGTAAGCAGGTAATGGTAATAATGGTACTTCATCCGCAAAAACACTTGGCGTAATGAAGTAGGCAATCGAATAACGTGAAACACTATTTTGCTTTCTCACCACTTGATGTACATTAGCGCGTAAGTAACCATTGGTTGCTAATTCAAATACTTCACCAATATTCACAACAAAGGCATTTTCCATTGGTTCAACATCTATCCAGCCATTGTCTGTTTCAACTTGTAGGCCGCCAATATTATCTTGCCATAACAACGTTAAGATACCCGCATCTTTATGTGCACCAACCCCCTGCTCACCTGCGTTGTTATCCTCTCGTGCAGGATAATGGATCAGCTTTAACAGATGCTGAGCGGGTTCCGCAATGATGGAATCAAAACTGTTTTCAGGTAATTCTAATGCAACCAGAAAAGCTTTAATCAATTTAACGGAGATATCTCTGGTTTTAGACTGCCATTCTAACGCCTGTGTCTTTAATTCAGGTAATGCTTCAGGCCATTGATTCGGACCATGTAGGTTAAACCAAATAGGATCCTGTTTTGTCAGTTCTAAAGCCGGTAGCTCTTCACCAATATCAATCTGCTCACGATAGTCTGGCTGATTGCGAGTACTTTCCTGAGTTGAGGCAGTATAGCCACGAAAATGGCGTGACTGACTCATCGCAATTTTTTCTTTTTCTGCTTTAGATAGAGCAAAAAAACGCTTAGTTATCGCCAATAAAGTCTCACGTTCTTCTGGAGCAATGTTATGCCCAATCAAATAAAAGAAACCAATTTCACGCGCGATAAAACGCAATTTTTTATAAAAATCATCGCGCGTTTCTGGGTTATCTAGCTCGCGAAGGTCAATAATGGGTAATTGATATGATGACATCGTTAAATCCTTAGATATTTAATTATCATACTGGTGACCTATAAACCTGGGTACGCGGAGTCCATGAATATAAATCACGATCACACTTCAAGATATCGATTTGTGGGCCACGTTAAATGTTCTAAAACATAGTCACACCATGCCATTAAGGCCTTTTTGTCGATATAACCTCACTAACGGTCTACATAAAACTTGAATTATTTTGGTTATAAGTAAACACCATATTAAGAAAAGACTAAAAATAACTTTAAAACATATCTATATAATCATTTAGGTTAAATAACCTTTCACATATAACTAAAAACATCTTTTACTAATAAAATGTTATTTCAAAAGCAGTTGTTGAATCTGATTAGATATCAAAATAAATCACTGGTGAGAAATACAAATGAAAAAAGTAGTGGCATTGTTGTTAGCACTTTCTGTTTCTGCAATTAGCGCTTGTTCGCAAGATGATAAGCCTAAAGAAACAGCCAATTCAAATGCACAGGGAAGACAAAAAATTATTATTGGCAGCCATGGGAGCGATGCTGATATTTGGCAATTTATTGCTCAATCACAAGCGACTAAAGATGCGGGATTGGATCTTGATATCAAAATTATTGACGATGGTGTGACATTAAATATTGCGACAATTGACGGTGATGTTGATGTTAATGCATTCCAATCGTGGGGTTTTTTAAAAGATTTCAATCATAATAATAAAAACCAATTAACGGCGATTACCACGACCTATTTTGAACCAATGGCAGTCTACTCTGCGAAATATAAAACGTTAGATCAAATCCCTGATCACGCATTAGTCGCGATACCAAATGATGCTGCAAACCATGCAAGAGCATTATTATTATTACAAAAAGCCAAACTCATCACGCTTAAGCCAGACTTTAACCAAGCAACTGGCTCAGTGAATGATATCGTTGATAACCCAAAAGATTTGGTGTTTAGACAAATTAAATATGCTCATGGCCCAAGAGCGCTGCCAGACGTTGATATCGCTGTTATTGGCAATACTGCAGCACAAGAAGGTGGATTAAATGCATTAAATGATTCTCTATTTAGAGAACAAAATGACGGCAGTATTAACGATATGATTAATGTTCTGGTGGTTAAATCAGAAAATAAAGATAACCCTGGTTTAAATAAATTAGGTGAGCTTTATCATACTGATTTAGTGAAAGACTATATTCGCGATAATTTTGGTGGTACCAAAATTCAGATTACCCAACCGTTATCTACTCTTAATTAATTCTCCCCTCGGGTATAACGATTTTCTATATCATTATACCCATTCTAATTCAATTTTATTACCTCTATTGTGATCATAATGACGACTTTATCATCACATCTCTATTTAATTCCACGCTCGATAAACATATTTCGCGGCTTAGTATAATTAACTTATTTTAATATTTTTTTAATTAAATATGTCGCTAAATAATATAATGAAAATTGTAATTGAATTAATAATTAATTTATAAAAATAAATCAAGTTAACTTATTAATATCTATATTAATTTTATTTAATTACATTTTCGTTCAAAATCAGTTCGAAATCCAATATCGATTTAACTGGTATATATCATTCGAACAATCAATTTAACAAATCAATATTATTAGAATAGTCTTACCTTCATCAAAAGGATTGTTAGAGTTATCGTCACAAAAATGAAGGAAGCTTTATGAGAAATCGTTTTAACAAGGCAATGTTATTGTCCCTTTCGCTACTTTTCTCTGCAAACGTATTCGCAGATGCATTACAGTGTGAAAATAAAGATTTTACATTACAGACACTTGGATCGGGTGGCCCTATTACAGATGATCAGCGCGCCTCATCTGGATAAGTTATTTGGATTAATGGTAAATCTGCCATTTTAATTGATGCTGGTGGAGGCATATTTTTACGTTTTGGTTAAGCTGGAGCGCGTTTAGAAGATCTAAAACTTATTGCACTCACGCACTTTCATACTGATCACGTCTCAGATGTAGCTTCTATACTCAAAGGTGGTTATTTCGTGAGTAATAAGGAAGAAATTACCCTCTCAGGGCCTGAAAGAGGCGGTGCATTTCCTTCTATGACGGAGTATTTTTCCGATCTCTTCAAAAAAGAAGGAGGGGCATACTCTTATCTTAATGGGTTATACGATGCGACTGATGGCTTACAAATATCCAGTAACATCAAAGATGTTAGTTATACCTCACATGAACCTTCACTGGTATACCAAGATGATGAAATGAAAATCACTGCTATCGGTATTCCACATGGTGATGTTCCTTGCTTAGCTTATCGAATCGAAACAGATAAAGGCACTATTGTCGTTTCTGCAGATCAGAATGGTAGTAACAAAGACTTTATCTCTTTTGCTAAAGGCGCTGACATACTCGTTATGCCTTTAGCGATTGGCGAAAACGCTGATGAACAATCGAAATTTATGCATGCAGCTCCCGATATTGTCGGCAAGGTCGCAGCAGAAATTAATCCCAAAGTCTTAGTACTCAACCATTTTATGGGGAAAGGATTACGTCTTAAAGATCAGTCACTTCAGACCGTTAAGCAATATTATCATGGCGACGTCTACTCTAGCCGCGATCTTTCTTGCTTCCCAATTTCATTAGCTAAGGGTAAGGAATAATCGATGAAAAAAGATATCATACTTTCCATCATTGTTGGATCAGTGTTAACCATGGGAGCAGCAACAACTGTTGTCGCTGCGGAGCAATCTCAAGCTAACAAAATTGAAAATAAGTCTCCAACGAGTAGCGGTAAATGTGCCAGTGGAAAATGTGGTACCGAAAAAATTTACGGTCAGGCGACTCTTAAACATGATCCTCAAGATCAGCTAGTACGTGCTAGAGATGGCAAATGTGGTCTGACAGGTAAAGGAATTGAACAAGAAAATGCTAAAGAAGTCAAAGTCGATAAATGTGTTGGTGGCGTATGCGGGAAATAGCCAAAGATAGTGCTGGTATAGGGCTTCGTAGTGAGCATATAACAACATTATTAGAGCACCCCAAACATCCTGATATCGATTTTCTAGAGTTAGCACCCGATAACTGGATGAATATTGGTGGTGCAAAAAAAGAATATTTGAAAGATATTGCGAATAAATATCCATTAATTGCTCATAGTTTAAGCTTATCAATTGGTGATACTTGTCCATTGAATGAAAGCTACATTAATGATATTCGATGTTTTTTGGATGAATATCATATTGATATTTATAGTGACCATTTATGTTTTTCACGTGATCAGCAAGGGTATCTATATGATTTATTGCCCGTGCCCCGATTCACCGATGTTTTGCCTTATTTAGTTGAGCGCATTGAGCGTGTCCAAGATCTATTGGGACGACAGCTAGTACTCGAAAATGTTTCTTCTTATTACCGCTACGAAGGCGAAATGCCAGAAGCGGAATTTTGGGGCGAGCTTCTACACCGAAGTGATTGCGGCATGCTTTTAGATATCAACAACGTTTACGTTAATGCGTTCAATCATGGATTCGATGCATTGGAATATATCCGCACTATTCCAAGCTCATCCATCGTTTACTTTCACATTGCGGGCCATTTGGAATATGAAGAGTTTAGACTCGATACCCATGGTATGCCTGTATTGCAAGAAGTATTAGATTTAGCAAAACAAACCGTCACGATTCATGGTGCCAGACCTTTATTACTCGAACGTGATAACAATGTTCCTCCACTTAACGAATTATGCTGTGAATTAACAGATATCAGAAAACACATATCATCGTAAGGAGTTAGCGTGACAATAGCTCATTCCGTACCCGCATTATTGGTCGCTGCAGAGAATAACTTTTCTGCTTTATTGCGAAGCCGTAGTGCTCCAAACGAATTACATTTTCGAGGCATTTCATTGTATCGAAAAATTGTAAGAGAGAATATTACGGGTGTATTAAATAGTGTTTTCCCGCTATTTAGTGATCGTTTAAACAAAGCTGATATTAATGAAATAGTTGATATGTTTCTTTATCAACATCAGGCTACTCAGCCTGAGTTTCATCAAATAGCCACTGAGTTATTATTATTCATGCGACAACAAGATCAATTATCGGCTCATGATCTTGCTCTCATTGAATATGAATGGTTGTTATATGCGGTAGAAATTGATGAAAGCAAAGTTCCAACACCGCAGAAAATAATTCTAGGGGCGGAAGAAATACCCGATATTGAAATAGAACTAAATCCAACACTTAAAATCGTTGCTTTACCTTTTCCATTAGAAGAAGAGGCCAATAATAAAGAAACATCACTTATACATTATTTTGCGCTCTACAGGAAATATGATAACGCTGTCTGGCAGAAGAAACTCTCTGAAACCGAAGTCTATCTATTATCAAAAATAACTGACCAATTAATTCAAACGGATTCATTGATGTTATTTTCACAAGAAACTTCTTTCCAGTCTTGGCTGGAAGCCAACAATAACGACGAAATTTTTTCGATAATATTTAAGAGCTAATACTATGATAAAAAAATTAATGGATTGGTACGATTTAATCGTATCTAAAGTTATGAAAGCAGATTTCATTGCTTTATTACTTATTCGCTTATATTTATTGCCTGTAATCTATGAAGGAGCACATTCAAAAGTACTTGGATTCAGTGGCACTGTTGCTTGGTTCACACAATCAACAGCGGAAGGTGGTTTAGGCCTACCATTTCCTTGGCTATTGGCATTTTTGGCAACCTCTACCGAAGTATTGGGGCTTATCTGCATTGCGTTAGGTCTATTCACGAGGATTATTGCTATTCCTATGATGGTCGTCATGAGTGCTGCGAGCTTGATGGTTCACTGGTCTCATGGTTGGTTGGCTATCGCGAGCAATAGTATGGAGTCAAGCCAGCGTATGAGTGGATTCTTGCAATGGCTAATTGAGAATTTCCCTGGCCGTTATAATTACATTACTCAACTCGGCGATCCGATCATTCTAAATAATGGTATTGAATTCTCTGCTACCTATTTTGTTATGCTATTAGTTCTGTTGTGCTACGGTGGCGGTAAATTTATCAGTGCAGATTACTGGCTGAGAAAAGGTTTCACATCTTGGTTCAATAAATAATTTAATCTCCATATTAAACACGAATAATAATTTGAGTGGCTCTGGGATCCAGAGCTCACTGAAATTACTCATACTTTTCACTGGATGAAAAAGCTAATTATGATTGATGTAATATTACTTTCTCGTTTCCAATTTGCAGGTTCTGCACTTTTTCATTTTCTATTTGTTCCATTAACATTAGGGTTGTCCGTGATGCTAGCAATCATGAACACCTTATATGTCGTGACAGGTAAGGAAATCTATAAGGATCTCACCAAGTTTTGGGGAAAATTATTTGGTATTAACTTTGCTCTTGGCGTGACGACCGGACTCACTTTTGAATTTCAATTCGGTACTAACTGGTCTTATTACTCTCATTATGTTGGTGATATTTTTGGTGCCCCCCTTGCGATTGAAGCGCTATTAGCTTTTTTCCTTGAATCAACGTTTGTTGGATTATTTTTCTTTGGCTGGGATAGGCTGAGTAAAGTTCAACATATGACGGTGACTTGGCTTGTCGCTCTCGAATCTGTCTGCGATGTGGATATTGGTAGCAAATGCTTGGATGCAAAATCCAGTTGGCGCTGAATTCAGTGCCAAAACTATGCGAATGGAAATGACCAGCTTCACTGATGTTTTGTTTAATCCTGTCGCTCAAGTGAAATTTGTCCATACCGCTTCGGCTGGATATGTGACCGCTGCAATGTTTGTCATTGGGATCAGTGCTTGGTATTTACTGAAAAATCGTGATGTCTTATTTGCTAAACGTTCTTATATCATCGCCGCAGCCTTCGGGATGATGTCTTGCCTATCCGTTATTGTTCTTGGTGACGAATCTGGCTATGTGATGGGCGATGTCCAAAAAGTCAAACTTGCCGCAATTGAAGCAGAGTGGGAAACCCAGCCTGCACTAGCTTCGTTTAATCTATTCGCTATCCCTGATCAGAAAAATGGGGTCAATCACTACGCTCTCGAAATTCCTTATGTTATGGGGTTGATGACAACTCGTTCATTAGATAAGCAGGTTACAGGTCTTAATGATCTGAAAGCTGAGCATAGATTGAAAATCATGAATGGTATTAAGGCATGGACGTTATTAGAACAGATCCGATTAGGAGATAATTCCCCTTTACTTGCTCGCCAGTTTGATGATGTGAAAAAAGATTTAGGTTACGGTTTACTCCTAAAACAGTATGTTGCACATCCACAAGATGTTACTACAGCAGACATAGATAAAGCGGCTGATGCAACTATCCCTGAAGTTACACCACTGTACTTTGCTTTTCGTATCATGGTAGCAAGCGGCATGATATTACTGGCCGCAGTATCTATGGCATTTTATAGCGTAATACGCAAAAAAGTTGGTAAATCACGCTGGCTAAATCGAATACTATTCTATTGTATCCCATTACCTTGGATAGCTTGTGAATCGGGTTGGTTTGTCGCTGCATATGGACGTCAACCTTGGGCTGTCGGTGAAGTACTTCCTACAGCAATAGCGACTTCGAGTCTAAGTTCCGGTGATTTAATCTACTCCATTATTCTTATCTGTGGGTTATACAGCCTGTTCTTTATTGCTGAAATGTATCTGATGATCAAATTTGCCCGCCAAGGGCCAAGCAGTCTCCATACTGGTCGTTACCATTTTGAAAAATCATTGTAATCAGAGAGACGTTTTATGCTGAATTATGAAACCTTGAGAATTATCTGGTGGGTCCTATTAGGAGTCGTTTGTATCTGCTTTGCTGTTACCGACGGATTTGATATGGGTGTAGGTGGGCTTATCCGAGTCATTGGTAAAACCGACGTAGAACGACGGATAATGATTAATAGCATTGCCCCACATTGGGACGGTAATCAAGTCTGGCTAATTGTGGCTGGTGGTGGAATGTTCGCAGCTTGGCCTGTCGTGTATGCTGCCGCATTTTCTGGATTCTATGTCGTCATGATTTTAGTACTAGCCTCACTCTTTTTTCGCCCAATTGGCTTTGATTACCGTTCAAAAATTGAGGATCCTCGCTGGCGTGGGATGTGGGACTGGGGTATTTTTATTGGCAGTATAGTCCCTCCATTTATTTTTGGATTAATCATTGCGAACCTACTACTGGGTGTACCATTCACAATCGATGAATGGATGAGAGTGACTTATACTGACAGTTTCTTTGCCTTGTTCAACCCATTAGGTTTGCTTGGTGGATTTATCGCCTTATGCATGGTGATGATGCATGGTAGCGCCTTTTTGCTATTGCGAACTTCCGATACCGTATACTCACGAGCGCGAAAGTGTGTACAAGTAACCGGAATACTAACCACTCTACTATTTTTGATAGCAGGCACAATTGTGATCACCAGTGTTGATGGTTATACGTTGACTTCGGTTATTGACCATGCCTCACCTTCCGATCCACTAAGTAAAACAGTCGCTCGAGTATCAGGCGCATGGTTAACTAATTACCACCACTACCCTATATTATGGTTATTACCGCTGATGGGACTGGTTCTACCATTAGTGTCAGCGCTATTTGCTCGTTTAAATCGTTACCGCCTAGCATTTTTAACCTCTGGGTTATCCATCTTAGGCATTATTAGCACACCGGCAGCGGCTATGTTTCCATTTATCATGCCCTCATCGGTACAACCTAATGTCAGTCTGACATTGTGGGACAGTACTTCGAGTCTATTGACTTTACAGATTATGACTATTGTAGCCATCGTGATGGTACCGACTATTCTGGCTTATACCAGCTGGTGCTACTACAAAATGTTTACGCGGCTAGATGAAAAATCTATTAAAGAAAATTCACACTCGCTCTATTGAGCTTAAGGAATCATTATGTGGTATTTCGCTTGGGTATTAGGTACTTTACTCGCCTGTGCAGTTGCTATGATTGCAGCGATAGCAACGGATGATGAATGACTGAGATAGCAATATTTTCTCTATTCTTTAAATAATTCGACTTCCATGTAGTCGACAAGAGAAGCTCGGCGGGAGAGAATAGACAAACTCTATGACTTGCCCCGCTAAACGTAGTCAACAACCCTATAACTTAAAGTAGGGTGAGTATATCAATGAGAGAACGTTACTTAATTAATTAGATATCAATTTACTATTACCTCGTATGTCGATAACTATTTTCTAACCTCAAAATATTCAAATGGCTTATTACAAATTTAAGTGGATAAGCTCATTTAACTTGGAAAAATTGTTTTTTTAAACAATAGCCTTTTTATCTCACCTGTTGGTAGCACTTTTTAATATACTATTTATGATTGATTTTTAATCAGTAATCTATAGCAGGCTTTATCGTATGGATAATAAGTCATATTCGCTTTGCTTTTATTCAAATCTTACTACAAAAATAATCTTCAATATTCCCTAGAGGTCGCCTTTATCAGCTACAGCTACCTCAAATTATTTTGGCGATAAATCTGTTTCTCGCCATTAAATCCAGTTCAATTATTCTCTTCCAACTTATAACAAAACATCTACATTTATGATAAATAAATAAAACCAAACACATAAGAGATTGAATTAAAATAAAAATATAGCAATAAAAACTAAACCTAAAAATTTGAACCTTATCGTTAAAATTTTTTTCTATGATTTTTTATTTGCCGAGCTATAGTAACACTCAATAAACGAACAACGGCGTCTGGAACTGTTAAAATATGCAGTGCGCTAACAAATAGCTAGGAGACTTATATGTCAAATGCATTTATCGAACTAATTAAAAAACGTCGCACTATTTATAACCTCGGCAATAAACTACCTGTTTCTGAAGAGCATGTTACAGATTTAATCAAAGAAGCTGTTAAACATTCACCTTCTTCATTTAATTCACAAACATCACGTGTCGTTGTTTTATTTGGTGAAGAACATCAAAAACTGTGGAATATAACTAAAGAAACGTTACGTGCAATTGTCCCAACAGAAGCATTCGCTGCTACCGAACAAAAGATTAATAGCTTTGCTGCAGGTGCTGGTTCTATTTTATTCTTCGAAGATATGGCTGTTGTTAAAGGGTTGCAAGAGCAATTCGCAGCCTATGCCGATAACTTTCCAATTTGGTCAGAACAAGCCAGTGGTATTGCGCAATTCGCAGTATGGGCTGCATTAGCACAAGAAAATATCGGTGCATCACTGCAACACTACAATCCACTGATTGATAATCAAGTTCAAAAAGAATGGGGGACTCCAGATAGCTGGTTATTACGCGCTCAGATGGTATTTGGTTCCATCAATGCACCTGCCGGTGATAAAGGCTTTATGGATGACGACGCTCGTTTCAAAATTTTTAAATAAGCTTTAAAATAGAACTCCCCTATTTTCATAAAAAATAGGGGAGGAATAAGTTGCCATACCTAGAATAATTAAATTTATCGTAGGGAATTGAAAACATTTGCTGAGCATTAGAATAGATAAATTTTGTGATTCAAATAGCTGAAATATTTACTATACATAAGATGTAATCTTAATTATGACAGATATAAACGTGATATTGCCTTAACCTTAAAAAACACACCAGCACCAGGGATTCATTCATTATAAATTCAATAAAAAACAAACGTTTGACTTCTAATTATCTTATTTTACTTTAAAAAAATTCAAGTTGCATAATTGACGGATAAATGAAGTAATACCGACAATTATGCAACTTGAATTGTTATTACGCTATAAGTTCTCAATCTAATATCTAAAAGATTTTATCCTTTCAAATCAATCCATAAATAATATATTAAATCCTATTATCTTCAACAAGACAAAATTCACATTACTACTTTTACTGCTAAAATATAGCTTTCATCGTATATAACTAAAACTCACAAAAACAGCATAATTTTTTAATTACCGCAAGATAAAGTAAAGGAAAAACATATTTCATTAGCATATGTCATACTCTTTACTCGTATTTGAACTAGACTAAAAATGAGAATACGCACGGCACTATCTAATCAAGGTTAGTGCAATTAGGAGGTGGATAATGAAGAAACGTTTATCTTTGCTCGCTACTGTTACTGTTGTACTCATTTCTGGCTTTTCTTTCGCCCACGCTACGACTAAGGCCGTAGAAAGCGGCACAATTACCTTTATTGGTGCTATCGTTGAGCCACAATGTGAGATCAATGTGACTAACTACCAACAAGTGAATATTGACTGCTATCGTAACGGTAAGAATATTATCAAAACCAGCTCTCTTAACAATGCTAAAAATCTAAGCTCTGATCATGTGAAAATCGAATATGATCCATTTAGTAAAAAACCGACGATCAATATTATTTATAATTAAACAATATTACTTTAATAATAAAGCTCAAAGTGTTTAGCCTATATTAATATTAGGTAATATATTGCGAGCTTTGTTTTGCGAATACTGCTAACGGATATCTACTAGAGATCTCGCATTAATATTTGCATTACTCGGAGTGAACGTTACCGCATTTGAGTCTTTAACGTACCTTGAAAATCATTACACAGCCAACCTAACCACATCTTGATAATAAATAACTTTTGATTATCTGCATAAAAAAAACCGTTATTATTGAAATAAATCAAATAATAACGAGTTCAAGTCAGTTTAATTTAATCGTAATACTCAAATCAGTACAATTTATTTTTCTGTCAGATCAATTTGGTAAATAGCAAAACCAATCTCATCTGTTCCGACGTATTTTAACGGATATTGTGCATGCTGTTTGATAAATTCAGCAGCCTTATCACTTGGTGACGTTTCAAAGCGAACATCGAGTTTTTTATCTGTCTTAATCGGTGCAAATGACCAATTATTATCGACTTTACTTGTCACTTCGCCTTTTTCTTTGGAGATCTTGGCAATATAAGAAGCTAGTACAGAACGGTTTTCATCCGGTGAGGCGAAAGCAATATTGTTATCACCCGTTCCAGCAAATTTCCCACCATAAGCACGGTAGTTATTGGTTGCTACCAAGAACGTGGCTTTAGGATCGATAGGCTTACCTTGATAAGTGACGTTTTTAATTCTATTTGCCTGTTTGTTGGTTACTTGGCAATCGACGTCATATTTGGCTGGCTCTGTCAGGTCAATTTGATAGTTAATGCCACTGATTGTGTCAAAGTTATAGGTTCTAAAACCATCCCAGTTAATTAAGCTTTGTGTTGCAGTTGATTGCGGGTCAATGCGATTAAACATACCTGCTGAGCATTCAAGCCATTCAACAACATCAGCACCTGTCGCTTTTACCACAACTAACGTGTTAGGGAACAAATAGAGATCAGCCGCATTTCTGAAGGTTAAATCACCTTTCTCGACCTCAACAAACTCCGCAGGCGCATTTTTACGGCCACCTACTTTGAAAGGTGCAGCAGCGGATAATACTGGAAGATCGGCTAAATCAGGATCACCTTGAATAAAGCGTTGTGTGTAATCAGTTTGTGCATCATTCACGATTTGCACGGTTGGATCACTTTGTACTAATGCTAAATAGCTATACATATTATCAGACGCTTTACCAATCAATTTACCCACAAATTCACGCGTTTCATTGTGAGGTTTCTCGATAATTTTAGCTAACTTCTCATCACGTTCAACTAAAGGCTTTTTATTCACTTTATCATAAACTGGGCGAGCATGAGCATTAGCATCAGCCACTTTCCAAGAGCCATCGTCGTTGTTTAATACAAGGTCAACCACACCAAGATGGTCTCCCCATTGGCCTGGCATGACTGCTGGAATACCATTTACAGTCCCTTTTGCAATATCAACACCTTTAATGTTCTCAAAATCTTTACTTGGGAACACGCCATGTGAATGGCCAAACATAATGGCATCAATACCCGGAACTTCACTCAGGTAATAAACAGAGTTCTCAGCCATAGCTTTATAAGGTTCTTGAGAAAAACCGGAATGTGGAATGGCAACAATTACGTCAGCACCCTCTTTCTTCATTTGGGGGACAAATTTTTTCGCCGTTTCGGTAATGTCATTGACAGTCACTTTGCCATTCAGGTTTGGTTTATCCCAAATCATAATTTGAGGAGGAACAAAACCAATGTAACCAATTTTGACATTATGCGTTTTACCATCACGATCTTTGACTGGTGTATCAACAATAATATATGGCGTGAAATAATTTTCGCCTGTTTTAGCATCAATAATATTCGCGTTCACATACGGGAATTTAGCTCCTGCGATCGCTTTTTTCAGATAGTCTAGTCCAAAGTTAAACTCATGGTTTCCAAAGTTACCAACAGTGTAACCCATGGTATTCATTAAGCTATGGGCAGGATGTGACTCCCCTTCTTCCAGACCTTTGGCCGCCATATAATCTGCCAATGGGCTACCTTGGATCAAATCCCCGTTATCGACTAAAACCGCATTGGTCACTTCACCTTTTGCAGCTTTAATTAAACTTGCTGTACGCACAAGACCAAACTGTTCAGTTGGTTTGTCTTTATAATAATCAAAATCATTCAAATTGCTGTGTATATCGGAGGTTTCCATAACACGCAGGTCGACAGTGGCTGCATTTGCATTAACTGCGACTAGCAGAGCCAACGCTGATAATTTAAAGATGTTATTCACCGCAAATCCTCTTAGTTGATTTATGCAGAGTAAATTCTGCACTCACTTTATTTACTTCATATTTTAATAAATAATAACAAACAGTGCTCCTCTTATTTATTGAAGTCACTGTTTATATTCATATAGTTGTATGTCAGTCACAAAATGAATGGGATCATGATTATTATTTAGACCAAAGCCAAGCGGCACCACGAACACCACTTGAATCTCCATGAAGAGCTTTGCGAATTGGCGTATCACATTCTCGTCCAAATACCCAATTTCTAACCTGTAAAGGTAATGATTGATACAAACCGTCAACATTACTCATTCCGCCACCTAAAACGATCACATCAGGATCTAACATATTGATAGCTTGAGCTAATGCTCTCGCCAGACGAGATTCGTAATGATTCATTGCAGTCAAGGCATGCTCATTACCTAACGGTATAAGCTCAATAATTTGAGCACCTGTTTTCGTCTCACCCGAAAGCTTTCTATAATCAGCCATAAAACCAGTACCTGACACAAATAGTTCAGTACAGCCTGTTAGTCCACAATAGCAGTGCTCACCATGAAGAAATTGCGCATCTTGCGCGTCTTGCCAAGGCAGTGGATTATGTCCCCACTCCCCCGCAACGCCATTTCCACCTGAGTGTACCTGCTCATTAATCGCAATTCCCGCACCGCATCCTGTGCCAATAATCACAGCAAAAACCACTTTCGCGCCTTTACCTGCACCATCAACTGCTTCAGAGACCGCAAGACAATTTGCATCGTTAGCGACCTTTACGGGTCTTTCAAGAATCTTAGCTAAATCCGTATCGAAAAATTGGCCATTGAGCCATGTTGAGTTGGCATTTTTAACTTTACCTGTAACAGGCGATAATGTTCCGGGAATACCAACACCGACAGTGCCTTTTCTACCTATTGTAAATTCTGCATCGTTAACCAAACTTGCAATCGCATTCAATGTCGCAACATAGTCACCACGAGGAGTCGCAATACGCTTGCGAAAAAGTGATTCTCCACTCTCATTTAACGCGATAACTTCAATCTTCGTACCACCGAGGTCAATTCCTATTCTCATAACCACACTCTTAATTATTTATTTTCTGTATCATTGCCTGTATACCCTATCTATTTCAAGCAGCTAACCCTGAAATTGCGCTGTAATTACATAAGAAAATATTCACTAAGGCATTTTTTTTCGCTTAATAATCGACAATTCGTTATCATAGCCATCGGTTAAAACAGGTAATTAATCAACAAAGGTAGGTTTTTCATGTGGTTCAAGAATATATTGGTCTATCGTCTGAATCGAGATCTGGCTCTAAGTGCCGATGATTTAGAAAAACAACTTGCACCTCTCGCCTATCATCCTTGTGGTAGCCAAGATATGATGAAAACTGGCTGGGTTTCTCCGATGAAAGGAGCTGATGCACTCACACATGCAGCGGGTAACCAAATTCTTATCTGCGCTAAAAAAGAAGAAAAAATGTTGCCTTCTCCTGTGATCAAGCAAGAATTACAGGATAAAATCGAAAAACTAGAAGCTGACCAAGGTAGGAAACTAAAAAAAACTGAGAAAGACTCACTCAAAGATGAAGTCGTTCACTCATTATTACCTCGTGCATTCAGTAAATTTAGTAAAACCTATATTTGGATTGATACTGTTAATCAACTCGTTATTGTTGATGCAGCCAGTGCCAAACGTGCCGAAGATAATCTTGCATTACTACGTAAAAGTCTCGGGTCATTGCCTGTCGTTCCTTTGACATTTAAAGAACCCATTGAGCTGACCTTAACCGAATGGATCCGCTCGGGCTCCCTACCACAGGGCTTCGCTGTTATGGATGAGGCTGAATTGAAAGCAATTCTAGAAGAAGGCGGTATTATTCGCTGTAAAAAGCAAGCGCTGATCTCAGATGAAATAGCCACCCATATCGAAGCGGGTAAATTGGTCACAAAGCTCGCGCTTGATTGGGAAGAACGTATCCAATTTATGTTTTCTGATGATGGCTCATTAAAAAGACTAAAATTCAGTGATGCATTAAAAGAACAGAACGATGATATCGGTAAAGAAGATTACGCCCAGCGTTTTGATGCCGATTATGCTTTAATGACCGGTGAACTTAGTGCGCTTATCTCCCGCCTTATTGATGTCCTTGGCGGTGAAGCAGAACACTAATCAATTACCTACCTCTTAAGATGGCAGCGTATATTACAATGTGTTGCCATTACTTTTTAGACCCCGCTTGCATTGCCATCATGAAGTCATTGACTGACTATCTAATCTCTGATGAATTGAGTTACATCTTGATTACAAGATAGTAGCAACTTTCATTTATTAAATATAAATAAAGAATTAAATAATGCCATCTATGGCCAAAATAATTCGAGTTACATATCGGCAGCAAGCGAAGACAGTCGGGAATATGGATAACTACGTGACTCAGGTAGCTGAGTGCAGCCAACAGCCATACAACTTGAAGAATAACGAGTAGAGTAAATTTTAATCATAGGAACTATCATGAAAGAGCTCATCGAACCCGAAGTTGATGAACATTCACTTGTTACACTACAAAAAATTACCGCAGATAACTTCTCTGAAATTTGTTTGCTAAGTCATACGCTCAGTGAAGCCCAGCGCAGCATGGTCGCAGATAATGCCTATTCTATTGTCGAGGCTCAATTCTCTGATTGTGCGTGGTATCGAGGCATTTATGCCGATGATGTTCCGGTTGGTTTTATCATGCTTCATTCTGGATTAGATGATGATGAACTTGAATATGCAGGGATTATGTTATGGCGCTTTATGATAGCCGAGCCATACCAAAAGCTCGGATTTGGCCGTGAAGCTTTAATTCAAGTGATCCGTTACCTTAAAAAGAAAGGTTATCCACGCCTTTATAATAGTTGCGGTGAAGGGGAAGAAAGCCCTTTTGAGTTTTACCAAAAACTCGGGTTTATCCCAACGGGTGCCTATGTAGATGATGAGTGCGAACTGGTTCTTGATTTAACCCATTGGGAAGATGAATAAATACTAGGCGGGTAGTATTACGATTTTATCCGCCTATATTTGCTATTACTTCAAATTATGAAGTTGTTGACTACATTCAACAAATTGAATCATAGAGTTTATCGATACTCCCTACCTTCCTTCTCTTTTACCTACCTGCAAGTCGAATTATTAGAATTAAATAACGAATAAGTATTTTAGCTATTGATATATAAATAATATATTTATATTTCCAGATTTTAAATCAGCTTATTGAATACCTGCATTTACTGACCATCCACTATCTGCGCTCCTACAAGTTGATAACCATTAAACCACTCATAGCGACCTGTAGCGGTTACTTTATTTTTTCTGGTAGGTCATTAGCTCAAGCACGTTAATATTGAATGCCTCTAGCTTTTATGGGTATGAGCTACATTTATCACTCTCAGCCTGAATAGTCATTGTAGCCATAACTTTACCTGTTGCTATTTTAACTTGCTCAGGGAGCTTTTATTACCGTTACTGATGTGGTGATCCTGATTGATTTTCTTTTCGCATTTAAGTTTAAGGTTTATTCACCTTGATATAATTATAATGCCCATATTGAGTTTTGTTTTGTAGCACGTTAATGAAATATAGAATTAGTACCTTTTTAAATTTATTTCTTGTTATTTTTTAATAGACTCATCAATGTAACATAATGAAGTTTAAATAAAATACACAAAAAAGATTAATGTAAACATCAGCATTTACTGATAGGAATATGTAATGAAACCATTATATTCAAAGCCATTATTTTTGCTTTATACAATTTATGTATGCAATTCTTACAGTAATGAAAACCTAAATGCCGGATATGTAAAATTACTAGCCACCTCATTAACAGATGATATTAGTGCTTCAAAACTTAATGTTGATGGATTAAACTACGAGAAATACTCTTTACCATATCAATTAAAAAACCTTTACGTAATAGATGATTATATATTTTCTATACAGTTAAAAGGTAATTATCTTAAAGTTAAATCTTCGCCAGTTAATATTGATTCTGTAGGTAATCTACGCGCCCGTTGGGATATTTTTAGTACCTCAATTTCACCAAAGATTACCTACCAAATAAATGAAAGGCTTAGCCTAGAAAACGAACTAGAATTTGGTTATGCAAATATGAATAATAAATCTTCATTCCAAGGCAGCCAGGAAATGAAAAAGGCATTGCGTGATGAGAGGTTGTTAGACTGGAATGTAAGCTCATTTCACATAACACCTAAAATAGAACTAAAAAATACAAATAAATTAGACAATAATGAGGAAATAAATATATATGGACAAGTGTCGTATATGTTTGCTAATGGCTTTAGAAATGAAAAAAAACTAAACGTCAATAGTAATACAGGGACATGGTCGGTTGGAGGTGAATACATTATGACTGACCTAATCAGCTTAAACGGAATAAATTTCAATCTAATTTTATCTAATCACATTGGTGGATTCTATGGAAACGGCTATAGATATTTGTCATTTGGCTTTATTAATAACACCTCGTTAGCATTAGAAACCCCCATTAATATTTATGATAATGAGGTAAAAGTACGAACTGGGATTGGCTATCTATCAAGCGATAATGCTCATGGCATAGCCTTAATACTAGGGATTAGATAAGCTCCATTTCATAAATATGACTTAAATCAACACACATTATACTCTTGATGTTCATTTACTCATAATGATACGGGATAATCCCATACGTAGCCATAACACATTGATTATAATTGATTTTATCTAAAAACAAGAATAGTGGTAATTGATCATCGTATCGGTGACCAATGGCATATAGCTAACGTTTAATTTGGTTCCCTCATTGATGAAGGTAGCACAATGTATGCAATTGTTTTTATAGGTAACGCATATTTTCGTCACGGTAACTTATTAATTAAAAAAGAAGGTACTTTAATGGACAAAAATATCATCAAAGCACTCGCTTCAGAGTTGGCTAAAAAGATTAAAAATGAGAAGGATCTCAATCAGTTTTCATCTCTTCTGAAAAATTCACCATCGAATGTCGAGCTTTATGAACATCTGAGACATGATAAATATTATTAAACACGTTATGACTTCCGTATTATTCATAAGTTTTCTCTTATCGTAAAATATTATCTTAATAACAAATAATCATTAAATATACTAGCTAGTGATTTGTTTTACTCCCTTTTAATAAAATCTTTATTTCTATGATTACATTTTATGATGATAGTATTACGGTTCCCACATATTAATTAACAGTGGTGCTGAAAAAATACTAATTTTATCAAAGTACTAATCAGAAGTTTTGATAGAATCATAAAATTCATTTTGTGGGATTGTCCTATGCTATACAAAATTGGCGTTCAGAAATGAACTGGCTTATGACCCATTTTGATGGTCAGATCAATGGCCTCCTGTAAATAATACATGGGGGACTTACACAAAATTATCTGCAGGCTCACTACTATTACAGTATTGCCAGTGTAAGCCTAAAGTGACGGCCTCGACAAAATCAATAAGTTAGTCGCAACCAGTCCCCCTGCTCTTTCCTGCTATCAGGACTCTTGTAAAAAAAGCTTCCTGAGTACTTCACTTGCAGGAAACGTATAACCCGTTCTCTTATTAAATCGCCTTTCTAACTCATCAGCGGTTCCTTCGGGTTTTTCACCATTTAGTTGGTCATGATAGCCCTAATCACCAAGGTATCGAAGCTTTCATCCGTGATGTTGTGTTTCTTCATCATGCCCTTAATCTCCTTAATGCCGCTTTTAGTGCCCATCGCCTTTTACCCAGTTAACGCACCGCGGATCCCCATCGTCATACATTTCAGTAAATGAACACAATGCAAGGCTGATACTTGTACATGATTACATTTTATCATTCGCTGGTCGCTTACCCGCTCAGGCGGTGACAGCATGAGTGCAGACATCTCTATTCATCAAGCCGCTGAAAAGGCGCATCAGGTTGAGTTAATTAACCTACTAATTGAATCGCATCCTTCCCGTTCCATTTAACTGTTAGGCGGTTAAAGCTTTCTAGAACATTAACTAACCTGTTATTCGATGTTTTTAAGAAAACCCCTTCCATACTGGTAAATTCCCTAGGTGTTCAGCCTTGTCTATCATCAAATAGATACATAACATCTAATGCCTCAGAACCAATCATAGGTAGGCCATAAACTCCATGTCTCAATTTAAATACTGCCCCACACCTAACTATTTCCTCATACTCACTATCTAACTCAACATTAGTGAAATATTTTTTTGCTAGGAGTAATTCTACAGTTGCCCCATTATCATCTCAGTGAATAATATAATCACCTCGCTCTTTCCGTCACATAGTGGTCTTTATTTCAGCATTAATAGCAATTATTGATTTTTTTATTAGCATATTTAGGTACAAGCAAAACGTGAGTCACTGTGAAACGCCTTGATGTACCTAGATTGACAATTGCTTTATATTTCAGTGCAATGAATCAATAACATGATTAGCTCTGACATACATAGAAAAGCCGTTAGTCATTTTTGAATTAGATAACGGATGGTTGGGCCATCTTGTTGGATATCCAATACCGTATAACCGTAATTTTTAGCATCCAAAGGTATATTATTGATTGATTGTGGGCAGTCACTAACCACTTCCAATATCTCGCCTTTTTTTAATGATGGCATCGCTTCCAATGTGGCTACTGCTGGATAAGGGCAAGGTTCGCCCACCATATCCAAACGATAATCAGGAATTATTTCTTTGTGACTCATATAGCCTCCGGCGATGTGCTAGCCTGTTTTTGAGCTCGTTTACGGAAAAAATATTTTTCCCACACTAACATCAATATAAATGCCAGCGCTAATAGCAAATAAGTAACCGCTAAGCCCCCTTTCGGACCAAACGTTTCTAACAAATTTACTTTATCAAAATCTGTTGCCAGCCAAGGTGCTAAGTCATCCCAATAATACGCAAGGATAGTCGCACCAATTATATTACCAAATCCGACCCACCAATAATGAACTTGCCCTTCAACCGCCCGGTACATCCAGCCAGTTTCACAGCCACCAGCCAGTACAATACCAAATCCAAACAATAAGCCGCCAATAACAGCGTTTGGACCAGCCCATAAAATTTTGGGTGTCGCACCTAACTGAACATAACTAAAAATCCCAATAGCACTCACCGCCATACCTATGATAATGGCTTTAGCCATGTGAGTTCTTCCGGTGATCCATAAGTCACGAAACGCAGAAGTGAAACAGATTTGAGCCCGTTCGATCAGTAAACCGAAGCCAATCCCACACAATATCGCAATGCCTAATACTGGCGAATCCCATAAGGTATAAAAACCCCATGCAATGGCAAGACAAAAAATGAGCATACCCAATTTAAAACGTTTTTTCGCAGCATCTAACCTTTGTGTTAAAGGCGAAGCCGCTGATACTTTTTGTAATTTAATTGGAATTCGAAACATGGGCATCAGGGTAAATTTAGCACCAAAATATGACCCAGCCGCCGTTGCGATGGCGAAGTACCATGCATGAAGAGAAAATTGCGGGATCCCTGTAAAAAATGCGGCTAAGTTACAGCCCATCGCTAAACGTGCACCAAATCCTGCAATAATTCCGCCAATGATGGCTTGAAAAATACGAATTCGATGTTGAGGCATGCGTAATTTTACATTGTTTGCCCATAATGCTGCCGCAAAACATCCAGCAAACATACCGATGATCATGACACCATCAATTCTATCAAGTGGGCTACCTTCAAAACCAATTACTTTAAAATATCCCCATTTTTCCGGTTCAGCACCGAATAACTGGAGAATATGTCCCCCCCAACGAGTAAATTCGCCTGTCACGGCCCAAAATGTGCCCGTTAAACCAAAGTAGTATGTCGACAAGACGCCTGCAGCAATCACTGCAGGTAGAGGCTTCCAAAAGCGGATGAGATAGTGAGATTTAAACTCAGACCAAGTCATTTATAACGTCCAATTCATTCGCGCCAGTACCTGGCAGGGAATTCCGCCGTTGTATTCAATTCCCCACAGCAGATAGGGGCAATATCATACTCTGATAATTTATTTCGTGAAGTCACAAAACGCAAAAAATGCTAATACATTGTTTTAATTTAATATTTGTAGAAAAATTTGATAATTAAATAATACAATGCACGTTATATATAGGCATCAACTGTTATTATTCCAATAAAATAGACCCGACAACTTAGATAGATGATGTGATACTAGTTTCTTAGTAATTCTCTATATTTACATACATAAATGCAGCTATACCTATGACATGCATATAGCCTCACAATAGAAAATATGAGTTCGCGAGTGATTTTGAAGGTGAATTTTAGACAAAAAAAAGCGTTATCGGAGATAACGCATCAATGTGTAGTCTTATTTTATCTATAGAGGAATATATATGAAATTACCGTATTACGGCCTTGCTTGCTATGTGTAGCCTGAAGTCAGCCCATTTTGACGACAGTAATAACACTTATTTACTTAAATGACTTAACATCTCAATATTATTTATTTCTCTTTAATGGGAGGAATAAAAAATAAGTATTTTGATATGTAAAAAATATTTAAAAGTATTTCTAAATGTTATTGATTGCATTGTAACCCAACATAAATGCTAAGCAAGTATTTTTTTCATTTAACGAACAAATCCAAGTTAAAACAAAAAAATCAATACATTCAAAAACTTAAGATAGTTTCATTGTTTTTTTTAAAGATAATCATATATTCATACAATTAATTTACATATATATCCATAACCTGAAAATGTTACAAAGTAAATAAAAATAATAAACTCTACTTATATAGGAATAGATTAATACAGAATTATTAAGTTTATTTATTCATATCAACAAAAAGAGTAAATATTAATCTAATTTACTTTATTATTTATTCCCCTCAATAATACACTTACTAAAAATAAGGTTTAAATCCGTCACACAATAATAGAAGCGTTTTTTTATTGATTTAAAAACAAATAATTACAGTTTTAAAACAATAATTACCCAGTATAACGACTCAAAAAATAAGTATAAGTACTTAATATTGGCGAATATATAATAATCCCATAATGAGAAAATGGTTTATATTTTATTATCACTTACTTGTTACCAAAGCTCACAACAGAAAAATATTTAGCTAAATAACTCTGCGTAATTCAAATTACAAGCAATAAAAATATATGTATCAATTCAAAAATTTAATGATTCCCTATATAATATAAGCGTTTTTTCATATATCTCATAATAAAGATAAGTTGGCGTCAAAGCATCCCCCATGCCTTAAAGGCATAGGCTCCAGCCTCACTTAGTGAGTGAGCTATTTTAGTTCTTTATTATCTTAAAACTCTGTAATGCTCTATTGATTTGAATTGTAGCCAGCTGATAAGCAACGTAATGCTTATAAAAATAAGATCGAATAAGTGAATAGCTGAACTATCAATTCTTACCTACATATGCCGCCAGCGGTAATTGAAATATGATAGGCATAAAAAACGCGCCTTATAACTTTGCCTAACAGGCTAGATTATAAGGCGCGTTTGAAAACCACATACCCTAATTATTTAGGTGCGGCAGCTTCCATGCCAACTAAACCAACTTTAAGATACCCTGATTGCCGCAACGCATTCATTACGTCCATCATAGTTTCATAATCAACACTTTTATCTGCTTGGAAGAAAATGGTTGTTTCTTTGTTGGTATTTGTTGCAATATCCAGTGATGCCGCTAATTGCTCTTTTGTAACGGCTTGGTCACCAATAAATAATTGGCTGTCGGCTTTTACTGTGAGAAACACAGGTTTCTCTGGGCGCGGCTGCGGCTTCGCTGTCGAAGCGGGCAAATCAACTTTGATATCGACAGTTGCCAATGGCGCAGCAACCATAAAGATAATCAATAAAACCAACATAACATCAATAAAAGGTGTTACGTTAATCTCATGCATTTCACCGCTATCATTTTGTTCGTCACCTAAACGCATTGCCATAATCGTTACCTTGCTTTGCTATTTGCCAGATCCAGATCACGACCTAATAATAGAGCCGCCTGAGCTGCAATGTCGCCAACTTGACCACGATAGTTGTTTATCATTCTGGCAAAAATGTTGTAAATAACAACAGCAGGAATTGCTGCAACCAAACCAATCCCTGTTGCTAACAGTGCTTCGGCAATACCCGGAGCAACAACAGCTAAGTTAGTTGTTTGTGAATGAGCGATACCAATGAAGCTATTCATGATCCCCCAAACGGTACCAAACAACCCGACAAATGGAGAAATAGCACCAATCGTCGCTAAATAACCATTACCACGCCCCATATAGCGGCTAATTGAAGCAACTGCGCGCTCGAGGCGGAAACCGGTACGCTCTTTAGTTCCTGATAAATCAGTACTTTGTGCTGATAATTCTCTTTCTACTACTGCTTCATTAAGCAACAAACGGCTTACACTGTTGGCTTTAAAGCCTTTAGCAATGCCTACCGCCTCATCGAGAGACTTAACATCGGCTAAGTCTTTGGCTTCGCCTTTTAAGCGACGACGAGCAACCAAAAGTTCTAAACCTTTAGAGAAGAATAGAGCCCAGGTAATAATTGACGCGACTACTAGCCCGACCATGACAATTTTGACAACGCTATCCGCATTTTGGTACATACCCCAAACGGATAAATCTTGATCGAAACCACCTTGGTTCTCAGTTGCAATCTCTATGCTTTCACTCACAACAGATGTTGTTGTTCCGTTCTCAGCTGCAGTTTGATTTTGATCTGCAGGGGCTATTGAAGCAGGAGTATTACCTGTAGCCGCAGTTTCTGCTGGATTGGTATTTTCAGGTGCCGTTGTGGCAGGTGTTGCTTGGGCAGTAGTTGGTGTTGTTGCTGGGGTGGTGTCAGCATTAGCTGTTCCCATCAGGCCTATTGCCAATAGAATAGAAGCTGTTAGTTTACGCATCAGTTGGCCTTATACTCTCTTTTTCTGTGTTCTATTAATAAATTTGTGCCGATGATTTTCATGCTCACCGACTGACCCATAAAGCGAAATAGACTCGCCCAAATCATCTCTTTTTATAAAAGACGGTGCAGATAATATCAAACGCTGCACGAATTGATAGTAATTATCATTACTATTCAAGATTTTTTTACTTTTATTTGTTCTTCAACAACTAAGCCCTCATTGACAATGCGGCTACTCTCCGTCTTCCAATACGTCTGCGTAAGTCTGTAATTTTAATAACTTAGTAGAGTAACCTATTTAAACCTTCAAACGAGGATTTGTTCTGCGCAACTAAATCAGGACACTTTTCTTAAGGAATTTTGTTCATACTCAATTGGGGACAGATCACCGTTGGCAGTATGAAACCTTTCTAGGTTGTAATAGCGCATATACGCGATAACATCTTCTTTCATCTGTTTCCGAGTCGGCTGAGGGATTTTCAGTACCCAATCGTGTTTTAAACTGCCAAAAAATCGTTCTACAACGGCGTTATCCCAACAGGCTCCAACATCACCCATGCTTGCCCTAATACCATAGCTTGTTAGCAAGCGGCGATATCGCTTACTCGTATATTGAGAGCCTCTATCACTATGAAAGACTAAGCCTTTTTCGGGCTGGCGTAAGTTATACGCTTTCATCAAGGCTTTACTGACTAAATCTGCCGTCATTCGTTTATCGATATGCCAACCCACAATACGGCGTGAGTATAAGTCCATCACGATGGCTAAATACATCCAGCCTTCCCCTGTTTTTAAATAGGTCACATCACCCGCCCACACTTCGTTAGGTGCGTGAGGATTAAAATTTTGATTGAGCAAATTATCGGCTACGGCATCACTGTGTTTGCGTTTTGTGGTGACTTTGTAAGCAACGCGCTGAGTGACGACTAGGCCAAGCTGAGCCATTAGCTTTTGAACGCCATAAGCACTCACGCTAAAGCCCTCTTTGCATAACCGTTTACGTAACGTTCTATAACCTAAGCTATTTCGACTCTGTTCAAAGATAGCTTTGGCTCTGCGGTACAGGCTAAGTTGTTCTGCGGTGATCAATTTTGCTGGGCGTTTAAGCCAAGCATAGTAGGCAGAACGACTTATTTTCATTAACTTGCAGAGCTTCAGCACGGGAAACTGTGAAGATAATTGCTTAATCGTTTTAAACGCTACTTGGTTTCCTTTAGCAGGAGGGCGCTGGCTTTTTTTAGGATCTCTTTCTCCATCCTAAGTTCTTTATTTTCTTTTCGAAGCCTTAATAGCTCAGCTCTCTCATCGGCATTCAAGCTGCTACCGGATTGTTCAGCATCGAATTTTGCTTTCCAGTTATAAAGTAATTTATCGGTGATCCCTAATGAAGCTGCCGCTTTTGGGACGCTATAACCTTGTTCGGTGACTAATGCGACCGCTTCTTACTTAAACTCAGTAGTATAAAACCTGTTTGTTCGTTTTTTCATTTAACACCTCAATAATTGGATTATATTCCATTATTAAAGTGTCCTGTTTGATTAAAGCAGATCAATTTAACTATGGCAGATATAAAGTGAAGAATTATCAGGTTGAACGTTTACGCTTGTACATCTTCAATAAAATCATTTAACGTCACTTTAAATCGCTTAGGACAATTAAAGGATTTATATGGCAAAGCTCAAACCAGAAACACAGTTAGTACACCTTGGTCGAAACCCTATTTACACCCAAAAAGGTGTCAACCCGATTATCCAGCGTACCTCATCCGTTATATTCAATACACTTGAAGAAAAACAGTATGCTACACATCATCGCTCCAATGCTGTTCTTTTTTATGGCCGTCGTGGCACGCAAACCCATTTTGCCTTCCAAGAAGCGATGACAGAACTAGAATGTGGTGCGGGTGCAGTACTATATCCTTCAGGGGCAGCAGCTATTAGTAATGCAATATTATCTTTTATTGCATCGGGCGATCATATATTAGTGACTGGTTCAGCTTATGATCCAACACAAAATTTCTGCGATAACATTCTCTGCAAGCTGAACATTAAAACCGACTATTTCGACCCCTTGGTTGGCGCTGACATTACAAATTTAATCCGCCCCAATACACGTATTGTCTTTTTGGAAGCCCCTAGCTCTATCACAATGGAGATTCATGATCTTCCTGCTATCGTACAAGCTATCCGCCAAAAAGCGCCTGATACTATCATTATGATTGATAATACATGGGCCGCAGGGGTATTACTTAAACCGTTATTATTAGGCATTGATATCTCGATTCAATCTGCAACCAAATATATCAATGGCCATTCTGACGGTATGCTAGGGGTCGCCGTTGCCAATGAACGGTGCATTGAAACACTCCGCGAAAACTCCTATTTACTAGGCCAAACAGCTGACCCTGATACTGTGTATATGGCAGGCCGAGGTTTACATACGCTGGCAGCTCGCCTCAAACAGCACGAAACTAATGGTTTAACGGTCGCACATTGGTTAGAACAACGCCCTGAAGTCGAGCACGTTTTCCATCCCGCATTACCTTCTTGCCCCGGACACCAATTTTTTATTCGTGATTTTAGCGGAAGTAATGGCTTGTTCTCCTTCCAACTAAAATCACGCTTATCAAAAGAGCAATTTGAAAACTTCTTAAATCACTTAACACAATTTAAAATGGGATATTCATGGGGTGGCTATGAATCATTGATTTTGGGTTACCAAAAAGAAAATTTACTCAGTATGCGCCAATATGACTATCAGCCAAATGACGGGACATTTTTCCGTATTCATGTTGGACTTGAGCATCCTCAAGATTTGATTGATGACCTGGCGTTGGCTTTTGAACGTATCCAATAACCACCCTATTATTCACACTTTCACGGTATTTATTCACCTTGAAAGTGTGAAAACCTCTTTGGTTGGATTAACAACTAATCACCTTATTCGGTAAACAAATCAAACTTGTTTTACTTTTTTCCTGTAAGATAATTCAGATAAAGGTTTTTTCGCATATCAGATACAGGAACGATTATGGAAGTACTACGCGAAATCGTACTGGCGCTTTGGAACCACGATTTCCTTAAGCTCTCCAACCCTGAAGTACTTTGGGTTATTTATACTGTCCTCTTTGTTATTATCGTTTTAGAAAATGGGGTACTTCCTGCCGCTTTTTTACCCGGTGATACCTTATTAATTCTTTCAGGTGCGCTAATCGCAAAAGGTGTGTTGGACTTTGTCCCAACGGTATTATTGCTGACAACAGCGGCCAGTCTTGGGTGTTGGTTAGGCTTTCTGCAAGGTCGTTGGCTAAGTGATACCAAGATTGTTAAGCGATGGCTGTCCCAAATTCCGCATGAATATTATGATAAAGCGAACCACATGTTTCATAAACAAGGGCTTTATGCGCTGTTAATAGGACGTTTTTTAGCCTTTGTTCGTACATTGTTACCTGTTCTAGCCGGTTTATCTGAGCTCAGTCATCGACGGTTTCAATTATTCAATTGGCTAAGCGGATTCCTGTGGGTCGGTATCATCGTGACATTAGGTTATGCCCTTAACCAAATCCCCTTTGTGAAACAACATGAACAGATTGTTATCACTGTTTTGATGGTCTTACCGGTAATATTGTTAGTTGGTGGATTAATCGGCTCGATTATGGTGTATTGGAAACATCGCAAATCTGCCAATAAAAAATCCAATTAGCGTCAAAATATCACTTATATACTCTAAATAATTCAAGTTGCAGGTAGGCGACAAGTGAAGATAGACGGGGAGCATAGATAAACTATGTGACTCGGCTAGCTGAGTGAAGTCAACACCCCTGCAAATTGAAGTATGGCGAGTATATCTATTTATTGAGCTACTCATTATAATTCCTACCACTTAGCGAACACTGAATAGTCATGGTGAAATTGATGAACCCAAAAGCAATATTAATAGGATTGCTTTTACTGCCTGTGATGGGATTAGTAAATACCCTCGATGCCGGAGAACCAAGTACTCCCGGGTATGAAAAAGCTGAAGAAGCCAAAGCCTGTATCGACCAATATGCTTTTGGCCTTGCGAGTAAAAATGGTCAGCCAGCAGCCCAAATAGTCGAAGCTGCTCTCGGATATTGTGATGATAAAATAGAATCATTTCGCCAAGTCAACCGAGAGATGAGCGTCGCTAATTTTCCTCGTGATGATGTTAGCGGGCTGTCTCTGCGTGGTGCAGCACTGTTCGCCGCAGATCAACAATTCTATGAACTAAAAGCTTAATGGATAAAAGATATTGAATACAAAATATTAAAGCATCGAGAAACTGCGAATCACGTTGTCGCTCGATTTTAATTAGCTTGTCGAACACCTATCATTCTGTCATATATTGGCCGAAATAAAGAAGCCCCACCACTTTTAAAGTGATGGGGCTTTTAAGCAATAATCGAGCTCGATTATTTAATCAGTGCATGCATCTCTTGTACTGAAATGACTTTTTCAGTTGGATCTGCACTTAATGACATGGTTGTTGCAAAACCACCATTCAACGTCGTGTCATAATGCACTTTATATTGCAAAGCACTGCGGCGGATCAATTTAGAGTCTTCAATCGCTTGGCGACCTGCTGTGGTGTTAACAATATAATCGTATTCACCGTTTTTAATTCTATCTTGAATATGAGGACGGCCTTCATGCACCTTGTTAACTAAACGAGGATTAATACCGGCTTCACCCAGAACGATAGCTGTACCATGGGTTGCATCCAGTTCAAAACCATGTTTTAGCAATTTAGCTGCTAAATCGACTACGCGAGTTTTGTCACCTTCACGAACAGATAACAGAGCACGACCTGACTTCTTCATGGTGGAGCTACTACCTAGCATTGCTTTAGCAAAAGCTTCTGCAAAAGTACGGCCGACCCCCATCACTTCACCCGTTGAACGCATTTCAGGCCCCAAAATTGGGTCAACACCTTGGAACTTATTAAACGGCAGGACGACTTCTTTGACCGAGTAGTAAGGTGGGATAATTTCTTTTGTCACGCCTTGTTCAGTCAATGATTGGCCAACCATTACACGAGCAGCGACTTTCGCTAGCGGTATGCCTGTTGCTTTAGAGACAAACGGTACAGTTCGTGCAGCACGAGGGTTCACTTCAATCAGATAAACTTCGTTATTTTTCACCGCAAACTGTACGTTCATTAGGCCGCGAACGCGTAATTCAAAAGCAAGGCTACGAACTTGCTCGCGCATCACATCCTGAATTTCTTGGCTCAATGTGTAAGCTGGCAACGAACACGCTGAGTCACCTGAGTGAACACCTGCTTGTTCGATGTGCTCCATAATGCCGCCAATCAGTACCATTTCGCCATCACAGATAGCATCAATATCCACTTCTACTGCATCATCGAGGAAACGGTCGAGTAAAACGGGTGCATCATTAGAGACACTCACAGCAGTTTGGAAATAACGACGCAGGTCAATTTCGTCATTGACGATTTCCATTGCGCGCCCACCCAGAACATAGGATGGGCGAACGACCAATGGATAACCAATCCCTGCGGCTTTCTCAACAGCTTGTTCGATTGTCGCCACAGTCGCATTTTGCGGTTGTTTCAGATTTAAGCGATTAACGGCCTGCTGGAAGCGCTCACGGTCTTCTGCACGGTCAATTGCATCAGGACTCGTTCCGATAATCGGCACGCCCGCAGCTTCAAGCTCACGCGCTAATTTCAATGGTGTTTGACCACCATACTGAACAATCACTCCCTTTGGTTGCTCTATACGAACAATTTCTAGGACATCTTCTAATGTGACTGATTCAAAATAGAGGCGGTCAGAAGTATCGTAGTCAGTTGAAACCGTTTCAGGGTTACAGTTAGCCATGATAGTTTCATAACCATCTTCACGCAATGCTAGAGATGCGTGAACACAACAGTAGTCAAATTCTATCCCTTGTCCAATACGGTTTGGACCACCACCTAATATCATTATTTTTGGTTTATCCGAGCTTGGATTCGACTCACACTCCTCTTCATAAGTTGAGTACATATACGCGGTATCTGTTGCAAATTCAGCCGCACAAGTATCCACACGCTTATAAACTGGGTGTAAGTTATAACTTTGACGTAATTTACGTAGCTCAGCCTCAGAAACGCCAACCAATTTTGCTAAGCGACCATCAGCAAAACCTTTACGCTTCAGGGTACGTAGGAAATCCTTGGTCAAACCATTAATGCCTTGCTCTGCAACTTCGGTTTCTAAACGCACTAGCTCTTCAATTTGAACTAAGAACCAACGGTCAATGTTGGTTAAGTTGAAGATACCATCGACAGAAAGGCCTGCACGGAATGCATCAGCTACATACCAAATACGCTCTGCACCCGCATCTTTCAGCTCACGACGAATACGTGTCAGTGATTCTGGGTCATCTAAACTCACTTTCGGATCAAAGCCTGTTGCGCCAACTTCAAGTCCACGTAACGCCTTTTGCATCGACTCTTGGAAAGTACGTCCAATTGCCATGACTTCACCAACTGACTTCATTTGTGTTGTCAGACGGTCATTCGCGCCTGCAAATTTTTCGAAGTTGAAGCGAGGGATTTTTGTCACAACGTAATCAATAGAAGGCTCAAATGACGCAGGTGTCAGCCCTCCCGTAATATCATTCGTTAGCTCGTCAAGTGTGTAGCCGACAGCAAGTTTAGCGGCAATTTTCGCGATAGGGAAACCCGTCGCTTTTGACGCTAAAGCAGAAGAACGAGAAACGCGGGGGTTCATTTCGATAACAATCAAACGCCCATTTTTTGGGTTGACTGAAAACTGAACGTTAGAACCGCCAGTTTCAACACCAATTTCACGCAGAACAGCCATCGAGGCATCACGCATGATTTGGTATTCTTTGTCAGTTAGGGTTTGTGCTGGTGCAACCGTAATTGAGTCCCCCGTATGAATACCCATCGCATCGAAGTTCTCAATTGAACAAACGATAATACAGTTATCATTTTTATCGCGAACCACTTCCATTTCGTATTCTTTCCAGCCAATAAGCGACTCATCAATTAGCAGCTCATTAGTTGGTGACAGGTCAAGGCCACGCATACAGATCTCTTCAAATTCTTCACGGTTATAAGCAATCCCACCTCCCGTTCCCCCCATCGTAAACGAAGGACGGATGATACAAGGGAAGCCCAGCTTATCAGCAACTGCGTAGGCTTCTTCCATTGTGTGGGCGATGCCTGAGCGTGCGGTATCTAAGCCAATTTTTTTCATGGCTTTATCGAAACGCTGGCGATCTTCTGCTTTATCAATCGCATCAGCAGTTGCACCAATCATGGTGACACCAAACTCAGCTAAGACACCTTTACGCTCAAGTTCTAGTGCACAGTTCAATGCCGTTTGACCACCCATCGTTGGCAAAACAGCATCAGGACGCTCTTTTTCGATAATTTTACGCACAACTTCCCAGTGGATCGGCTCGATATAAGTGGCATTAGCCATTTCAGGGTCAGTCATGATAGTTGCTGGGTTCGAGTTGACCAAGATAACGCGATAGCCTTCTTCGCGTAGTGCTTTACATGCTTGAGCACCTGAATAGTCAAACTCACACGCCTGACCGATAACAATCGGGCCAGCACCTAGAATCAGAATACTTTTTATGTCTGTACGTTTTGGCATTTTTCTGCTCCCGATTATTCTGCGTTATGACGAGGATAGTTCTGACGATATTCATTGATCAGCTCGATGAAGTGATCGAACAATTTTGCCGCATCATGAGGGCCAGAGCTCGCTTCTGGGTGACCTTGGAAGCTGAATGCAGGCTTATCAGTGCGGTGAATACCTTGCAGAGTGCCATCAAACAATGACTTATGTGTCACACGTAATGTGTCGGGTAATGTTGATTCATCTACCGCAAAACCGTGGTTTTGTGCAGTTATCATGACAACGTTTTGATCTAAATCTTTAACTGGATGGTTTGCACCGTGATGACCAAATTTCATTTTGATAGTACTTGCACCGCTTGCGAGGGCAAGTAATTGGTGACCAAGGCAGATACCAAATACAGGGATTTCTGTTTCGAGGAAGTCTTGAATCGCTTTGATTGCGTAATCACAAGGTGCTGGGTCACCGGGTCCATTGGACAGGAAAATACCATCTGGATTCATGGCGAGTACAGTTTCTGCTGGTGTTGTTGCCGGCACAACGGTCAAACGACAGCCACGGTCAACCAACATTCGCAGGATATTACGCTTAGCACCAAAGTCATAGGCAACAACATGCAGTGGTAATTCATCTACATTTTTTGCACCAAGCTGACCATCGCCTAATGTCCAAGAACCTTGAGTCCAGCTATAAGCTTCTTTGGTACAGACTTCTTTGGCTAAATCTAAGCCGTTTAAACCTGAGAATGCACGTGCTTTTTTTAATGCGAGTGCCGCATCTGGATTATCGCCCGCGATAATGCAACCATTCAGTGCCCCTTTCTCTCTTAGTAAACGTGTTAGCTTACGTGTATCAATATCGGCTATTGCGACAACGTTATGGCGTTTCAGGTATTCTGATAAACCTTCCTGTCCGCGAAAGTTACTGTAAATCAATGGTAAATCACGAATAATTAGACCTTGAGCATGAACTTCTGGAGATTCTTCGTCATCAGCATTAGTGCCGACATTACCAATATGAGGATAAGTAAGAGTAACGATTTGGCGAGAATAGGAAGGGTCGGTAATTATTTCTTGATATCCGGTCATTGACGTATTGAAAACGACTTCTCCAATAGCGGCCCCTTCAGCACCTATGGCGCGCCCGTGGAATTCGGTTCCGTCTTCGAGAACCAGTATAGCTGACTTAATCAAAACACCCTCCAGGGAATAACAAATCACAATTAGTGCATATTAATTCAGATTTGAGGATCTAAATCAATGCCAAAATGCGTTTTTAAGCATATTTTTGGCAAATTGCGCGCATTCTAATGATGAGATGAGGTCTTGTCTAGAAAAAAACACACTTTTATCATTTTTTTATTACTTTTTTAGTTATCAGGCTGGTTTTTATCGGCATGAGCACTAAAACCAATACCTATAACCAGAAAGTAAACGGTTGCAAATGAAGTTAAGTGAATAATTAATAACAGAACAAGCTATCGGGCAAGAAAAGTTTATTTAATAATCAAAAACCGCAAGATAAAAAAATAAAACATACAAAAATAAGATGGAATACATAGAAATAAATCAAACAATGTAAATCATGCAAAAATACAACCTAATACAATGATTTACATTGATTAAATAAAAACATAAATACTAAATCGATTCCAGATTAAGAACATCTTTCATGTTATATAACCCTGGCTTTTGAGCGGCCACCCAAGAAGATGCTTTGATCGCCCCTTTAGCAAAGGTCATTCGACTGGAAGCCTTGTGGCTTATCTCTACTCTTTCTCCAATATCAACAAACATCGCGGTATGCTCTCCGACGATATCACCAGCACGAACAGTAGCAAAGCCTATCGACCCTGGTTCACGCTCTCCTGTATATCCCTCGCGGGCGTATACCGCGCAGCTCTTGAGATCTTTGCCTAATGCATCTGCAATAGATTCTCCCATTGCAAGAGCAGTTCCTGAAGGTGCGTCAACTTTATGGCGATGATGAGCTTCGATAATTTCGATATCCGCATAGTCGCCCATCACTTTAGCCGCTTTTTCGAGAAGTTTGAGTACTAAATTAACCCCAACACTAAAATTTGCCGCAAAAACAATAGGGATCAATTTAGCTGCATCAGCAATCACTTGTTTACCTTGCTCATCAAAACCAGTTGTTCCGATTACCATTGCTTTTTTATTGGCTTCACAGAAAGCTATATATTGCAACGTGGCTTCAGGACGAGTGAAATCAATCACTACATCAAAATCATTGACGACTGCTTCAAGTGAATCAACAACGGTAACGCCTAAAGCCCCAATAGCAGCAAGCTCCCCTGCATCGGTACCAATAAGTGAAGACCCTTCACGCTCAATTACTGCACCTAACTGAATACCATCTTGATCCTGTGCAGCTTGAATAAGTTGACGCCCCATACGACCACCAGCACCAACAATCGCAACACGTACAGTTGAACTCACCATTTGTTATCCTTTTAATCAATATTGCTGCAAGGGCAATGATTTAAAACACGATCAAACATATAGACCTCCTCGCAGCACAGTCATTTAAAAATAATTGTTACACCCAAAATAATTCGAGTTGCACCTTGACGACACGAGACGCTATTTCGATGAAAAAGCGATTAGCATAAAGAATGTGATTCGAATAGCTGAGCGCAGCGCTATATTCATCGCGCATGAGATGCAACTTGAAGTATGACGGATAGGTACAGATTAACCATCCTCGCTAAACTCCGCTAGTAATAATCTTGAGTTATTAACAAAAGCGTACAAAAGCGGGCTATTATCAGAAAAAGTTGTTATTCAAGTTGTTGGTGCTTAATAAAACATTTAATAGCAACATATATTGAGAAATCAAGCGCCTCATTTTTATGACAAAACAATCTCAATAATAGCGAAAATAATAAAAATGGCTGTGCATGACATAGCAACAGCATTAAGCTTAAGTATCACAAATTTTCCTGTCATTTTGATGTAGGAATTATTTAGGAATTATTATGGAATCAACACATATTGGCTTTCCCACTGAAACAGTCACTGTTTTCGTAGTATTAGCTGTCGGCGCTATTTTAATTGATTTATTCATGCACCGTGCAGACAAGCCAGTCACATTAAAAAATGCGATTTTTTGGTCCCTATTTTGGATTGTTATTGCTATGACATTTGCAGGTTTTCTGTACATCCATCACGGTTCAGAAGTTGCAAGCTTGTTTATTACGGGTTATGTATTAGAAAAAGTGCTCTCTGTTGATAACCTATTTCTCATGATGGCTATTTTTTCTTGGTTTTCTATCCCTAACCGCTTCCGTCATCGTGTTCTATACTGGGGAATTATTGGTGCAATTGTCTTCCGTGGTATTTTTGTGGCTATCGGTACAGGACTTCTTAGCTTAGGGCCTTACATCGAAATTATCTTTGCTATTGTTGTCGCATGGACAGCCATTATGATGCTAAAAAATCGCGATAATGAAGATAAAATTGAAGATTACTCCCAACATCTTGCCTATCGTCTAGTAAAACGTTTTTTCCCTATTTGGCCTAAAATCAGTGGGAACAAATTTTTATTAACTCAAAAAGAAGTTGATGCAGAACTGATTAAACCTGAAAACAAAGATGTAATAGTAGGTCGCGGAAAAAAAGCTGCGCTATACGCAACACCCTTAATGCTTTGTGTTGCCATTATTGAACTATCAGATGTGATGTTTGCCTTTGACTCCGTTCCTGCCATTATTGCCGTCAGCCGTGAGCCCTTAATTGTTTACAGTGCAATGATGTTTGCAATATTGGGTTTACGTACCCTGTACTTTGTTCTGGAAGCGTTAAAACAATATTTAATCTATCTAGAAAAAGCCGTTGTCGTACTGTTGTTTTTTATTGCAGCTAAGCTGGGTTTAAACGCAACAGAGCATATCTGGCATCATAGCTATAGTATTTCAACTAACATAAGCTTATTGGTGGTTCTAGGTGTACTCACGCTGGGAATTATTGCGAGTGTGCTATTCCCTAAAAGAAATAGTTCGAGAAATGAAACAAAACATTAAGCTACTTCAATGTGGGGTGGGTTATTTATACGGTGAGTCAATGGCCATCAGCTAATTCAAATCCAGCAAAACGCCTCTTGGTTCATCTCTATGAACCAAGAGGCTATTTCAGGCTGCGATTAATTTCTGGCAACAACCTGCTTATGTTTATAGCGATGATGTTTTTTATGGAAATGACGCCAGTGTGCATCTTGAGCGGCCTGCAATAATTCAAAATCCCCACGGGTATCACCCCATGCTCGAAGATGGTATTGCGTCAAATCACCATAAACCTGTTCTAATCGTTTTACTTTTTGTTCACGACGACAATTTTGACCAACAATATTACCCGTTAATTTACCGTCAACAATTTCTAGCTCGGTGCTAATGAGCTTAATACCCAATCTTTCGGCAAAAGGCTTAAGAACTAAAGAAGGGGAAGCAGAACAAATCGTGACTTCTGAGCCTCTCTGAACCTCAGCTGCAACACCCAATACGCCAGCTGGTCGCATTAATTTAGGCCAATAGATCTGGCAAAACTGTTCAGCTTTGTCTTTCAACCATTTTTCATCAACCCCCGTCAGAAAGGTTTTGATGAGAACCTCTTTTAATTCATCACGCGTTAATTTACGTCTAGCACATTGTAATGTTGGTAAAACAAGACGAATTATCTTGCGCGAAAAACGATACTTTCCGAAAGCAAATTTCAAAAAAGGGATAAAACTATCGTGATACGTTAATGTGCCATCAAAATCAAACACAGAGAGAGTATTAACTGAGTTGGCTGTATTGTTGGGTTCCAAGGAAGACTCCAAAAAGATACTTTGACCTCTAACCTGCAATTAAGCAAATTAGAGGTACTGAATTATTAATACTTAAGGCCTGTCAGCCTTAGCTAATTTGTTTAACCTCAACACGTAGCTCTTTAGGAACTTCAAACACAATATTCTCTTCACGACCTTGAAGTTCAACAACCTCATTTGCGCCAAATTCTTGGAGTTTATCGATGACTTGGCGAACTAGAATGTCGGGGGCAGAAGCCCCTGCGGTCAAACCAATGATATTTTTATCGACCAGCCACTCTGATTTAATATCTTCAGCGCCATCTATCAAGTAAGCCGGTTTTTGCATACGTGAAGCTAATTCTGCCAAACGGTTAGAGTTTGACGAGTTTTTAGAACCAACCACCAGAACGATATCAGCGCGCTGTGCAAGTTCACGTGCAGCTTCTTGTCTGTTGGTCGTTGCATAGCAAATATCATCTTTACGAGGCCCAACAATACTTGGAAAGCGCTGAGTTAATGCATCAATCACATCCGATGTATCATCGACAGACAAGGTTGTTTGGGTCATAAAGCATAGATTATTTTCATCTTTAACTTGTAATTTCCAAACATCTTCTGGGCTTTCAACCAGATACATGCCGCCTTTTTCATTGCTGTACTGCCCCATTGTGCCTTCAACTTCTGGATGGCCTGCATGACCTATTAAGATAGCTTCTTTACCTTTTCTGCTTGCACGAGCCACTTCCATATGCACTTTAGTGACCAATGGACAGGTAGCATCAAAGAGCATGGTTAGCTCCCGTGAACGGGCTTCTTGACGAATTGCTTGAGACACGCCATGCGCAGAAAAAATCAGGATAGAACCATCTGGTACTTCGGAGATCTCTTCAATAAAAATAGCGCCGCGCTGACGTAGATCATCAACCACATAGCGGTTATGAACCACTTCATGACGAACATAAATAGGCGCACCATAAAGCTCTAGTGCTCTCTCTACAATGCTGATTGCACGGTCTACCCCTGCACAAAAGCCACGAGGGTTAGCCATTAATATTTGCATTTTGACTCTCCAGTTTCGGGTCAATCTCGAGCACTTCAATATCAAAGCTGATTTGTTGCTCTGCTAATGGGTGATTAAAATCAATTGTGATTGACTCACCTTCTATTGATTTTACTATCCCTGGCATTTCACTGCCATTCATTGCTGAAAAAAGCATGATTGTGCCAATCTCAGGTATTCCAGTTTCGATAAAATCACGCAATGAAAAATATTGGATTAAATCAGGATTATGTTTACCAAATACGGTATCACCAGGTAGTGAAAAACTTTTCTTATCACCTGCACTCAGCCCTAATAATTGAGCCTCTAACTCAGGAGAAAGGGAGCCATTCCCTAGATTAAACATCGCAGGTTTGCCCTGACTATGTGAAGAGTCCGCCGTCGAACCATCTTCCAATTTCAGGGTGAAATGCAGCAATACAGCACTCTGTGGTTGTACCTGAATAGACATAAATCAAACCTATTTTCTATCATAAAAATCAGCCCGGAAGAACCGGGCTGAGGGTTATTATATTAGAGTCTGTTGACGTTTCATGATCATTTTACAGAAACTTAAGTAGATCTAGCGAGTTGTTAAGTGCAGCCGACACAACTGCTCATCCCAAAAAGTTAACAAATCTTTAGCTAATTCGCTTTATTTTCCTTCTTATCTGGCAAAAAGCCTTCAAAGATAACTAAAGCTGCGCCAATACAAATAGCCATATCTGCAAGATTAAATGTTGGGTAATGCCAGTTACCGACGTAAAAATCAATATAGTCAATAACAAACCCATGCATCAAGCGGTCACTGAGATTCCCAATGGCCCCACTAATGATCAATGCATAAGCAATGTTACTCAGGCGTTTTTGTGCACTTTGGCGATACATCATGACCATTAAGATGATGGATATGGCAATCGCAATCCCTGCAAAGAACCAGCGCTGCCATCCGCCTTCATCAGCCAAAAAACTAAATGCAGCACCAAAGTTTTGGGCATACATCAGATTAAAGAATGGCATAATCGGATGCGGTTCGTACAGGTTCATCTCTTTTAAGACAAGCTGCTTTATCACTAAATCCAGTATGATAAGGATTACCGTTAACCACAACCAACGCAAGCCTGTCGAACAAATAGGTGTCTTCATTATGCAAACTTACGCATTTCACCGCTTCCGGCTACGTTAGTAACACAGCGACCACATAACTCTGGGTGATCAGCAACAGAACCGATATCGCTAGCATAATGCCAGCAACGAGGACACTTCTCACCCAGTGCCTTGCTAAAGCTAATTTTTAGACCACTGAGGTCAGATTGCTGTGCATCAGCTGGTGCTATAGCAATACCAGCCACCACAACTTGCGAAGTGAGCAGAACAAAACGCAGCTCATCAGATAAGCTATTCAATTTAGCTGCAAGGTCGTTATCCGCATACAATGTGACTGATGCTTCGAGCGAGCCACCAATATGTTTGTCAGCACGTGCTTGTTCAAGTACCTTGTTAACTTCACCACGAACAGCTAACAATTCTGCCCAGAAGTCGTCATTCATGCCTTCAGAAGCATCAAGACCGAATAGGGATTCATACCACTCTTCCGTTAACACAAACTTGGCGCGTTCACCCGGCAGTTCATTCCAAATTTCATCTGCTGTGAACGAGAGTACAGGTGCAATCCAACGAACGAGTGCTTCAGCGATGTGGAACAAAGCAGTCTGGCAGCTACGACGAGCTAAGCTGTCATTCTTCGCGGTATACTGGCGATCTTTGATGATATCCAGATAGAAAGAACCCATTTCGATAGAGCAGAAATGCATCAAGCGTTGAATAACTGATAAGAAATCATATTCTTCATAAGCTTTAATAATTTCTTGTTGTGCAGCTAGCGCACGACCCACAGCCCATCTATCTAGCACGACCATATCTTCAGGCTTCACCATATCGGTTTCTGGATTAAAGCCATTCAAGTTAGCTAAAAAGAAACGAGCGGTGTTACGAATACGGCGATAAGAGTCTGCCGCACGTTTTAAGATTTCATCAGATACCGCGATTTCGCCTGTGTAATCCGTTGATGCAACCCATAGACGTAAAATATCAGCACCAAGCTTGTTCATCACATCCTGTGGGCTGACAGTGTTACCTATAGATTTAGACATCTTGCGGCCTTGACCATCAACGGTGAAGCCGTGCGTTAGAACTTGACGATAAGGCGCTTTACCTTTCATCGCTGTCGACAGCATTAGTGATGACATAAACCAACCACGGTGCTGGTCAGAACCTTCAAGGTACATATCCGCAGAATTGCCATGGAACTCAGGACGAGCGTCAACAACCGCAAAATGCGTTGACCCCGAATCAAACCATACATCCAGCGTATCCGGCACTTTACGGTAGATTTCTGCTTCATCACCGAGCAATTCAGCAGCATCCAGATCCCACCATGCTTGAATGCCATCCACTTCAACACGTTTAGCGACTTCTTCCATCAGCTCTAATGTGCGTGGGTGCAGCTCTTCGGTGTCTTTATGTACGAACAGCGACATTGGAGTACCCCAAGTACGCTGACGTGAAATACACCAATCTGGGCGATTTTCAACCATAGACTCGATACGCGCACGACCCCAACCAGGGATCCATTGGACGATATCAATTTCTTTCAGTGATTGCTCACGTAGGCCATTTTTGTCCATGCCAATAAACCACTGTGGCGTTGCACGGAAAATAACAGGGGTTTTATGACGCCAGCAGCATGGGTAGCTATGTAAAATAGATTGCTTAAACAGCAATGCGCCTTTTTCTTTTAGCAACTCAACAATTAAGTCATTTGCTTTGAATATAAATACGCCATCCAGTGATGGATAGGTATTGGTTAGAAAACACCCATCAGGGCCGACTGGGTTAGCCGTTTCTAAACCATATTTTTGGCCAACAACATAGTCTTCAGGACCATGGCCTGGCGCTGTATGGACTGCGCCTGTACCCGCGTCTAATGTGACATGATCACCTAAGATTGCAGGAACATCAAAGTCTAGGAATGGATGCTGGAAACGCAGTAACTCAAGCGCGCTACCGTCACACTCACCAAGCACTTCCCACGATTCCACACCCGCAGTTTTCATCACATCTTTAACTAGGTCGGCTGCCAAAATGACTAGCTCACCATCTGCTTGAATCAGTTGATATTTAAACTCAGGATTCAGTGAAATCGCACGGTTTGCTGGCAGAGTCCAAGGTGTCGTCGTCCAGATAACTAACGAAGGTGTTTGGTCGCTAGTAACACCAAATTTTTCGCTCACGGTTTTGCTATCTACTGCAGGAAAGCGTACATAGATAGATGGTGATGTTTTATCGTAGTATTCAACTTCGGCTTCCGCTAGGGAAGAACCACAAGATGTACACCAGTGAACTGGTTTAGCACCTTTCACTAAATGACCATTGGCGATAGTTTTAGCCAGAGCTCTGATGATATGAGCTTCTGTTTTGAAATCCATGGTCAGATAAGGCTTGTCCCACTCACCCAACACACCTAAGCGAATAAAATCCGCTTTTTGCCCTTCAATTTGCTCTTTAGCATATTGGCGACATTGTGCTCGGAATTCAGCGGCGGAAACTTTTTCACCAGGTTTACCGACTATTTGTTCAACTTTATGTTCAATAGGCAAACCATGGCAATCCCAACCAGGGATATATGGAGAGTCAAAACCCGCCAACCCTTTGGATTTAATAATAATATCTTTGAGAATTTTGTTAACTGAGTGACCAATATGAATACTGCCGTTAGCATACGGAGGGCCATCGTGCAGAATAAAGGTTTTCTTGCCCGATTTTGCTTTACGAATTGCTTGATACAAACCTTCTTTGTACCAGCGCTCTAACATCTGTGGTTCACGCTTCGCGAGATCACCACGCATTGGGAAACCTGTTTCTGGTAGATTCAGGGTATTTTTATAGTCACTCATCGATTCTCAGTTCCATTTTTCCGCTAAATTATCTAACACCTGTTGCAGCTAAGTAATCCCTAGCTGTAATCACATCTTTAGCAATTTGCTCCTTAAGCGCATCCAATGAAGCAAACCGCTGCTCGTCACGTATTTTCTTACGCAACACGACATCAATATGTCGTCCATATAAATACATATTTGCATCAATTAGATGGACTTCTAATTGCTGACCTTTACCGAATACTGTTGGTCTAGTACCAATATTTGCGACGCCTGGTAAGGGCTTATCCCCTAACCCATGGACTTCTACAGCATACACACCTGTCACTGGTGTGACTAATCGTTTTAATGGCAAGTTTGCCGTAGGGAAACCGATGGTACGACCAAGTTGGTTCCCATGGACAACACGTCCACTGATACGATACGGGTGTCCTAGCAGGGTTTCTGCCAACTCAAGATCATTATCTTGTAATGCTTTGCGAATAGCAGTGCTACTAATGCGTAAACCCGAATCACAAAAACTTTCTGTATCCGCGACCTCAAAGCCATACTGGTTACCAGCTTGCTGTAGGAAAGCAAAGTCTCCCATGCGATTTTTGCCGAAACGAAAATCATCACCAATGGCGAGATATTTCACACCCAATTTTTCGACTAGTAAGTCAGACACAAATTCATTGGGGGTCAGTGAGGCAAAATGATCGTTAAACTCAACGCAAAGCAGGTAATCAACCCCGCTATCGGCCAAGTATTTCACTTTATCTCGCAAACGCGTCAAACGAGCAGGTGCTTTATCACCAATAAAAAATTCAAGGGGTTGTGGTTCAAAAATCATCACGACAGTGGGTAGTCCCAACTGCTCACCCTTAAGTTTCAAATTTTGAAGTAAAACCTGATGCCCACGATGGACACCATCAAAATTACCAATAGTCAGTACGCAACCATGATGGCACGCCCGGATATTTTGTATACCGCGAATTAGCTCCATAACAGGCTCAATACCGAGGAAATTGCTGGATTATACCTTGTACGACGCTGAAGGTTAACCCGTGTTCGTAAAAGGTTTCATTTAATTCTATTTTTTGATCACATTTGTCGTTACTGGCAGGTTTTATCCAATTAATTTACTGTTATCCAACAGAGATTGATTAAAACTGACCATTGTCGGATATAAAGATCAAAATATAGGAATAACCAATCGATTATCAATACAACAAAATGACGCTGAGGTCTCGAAAAATCGTAAATTTTTCTGACTTTCGCGTAGCCCTACACACGTCATTGCCATAACAGATTAATAATTGAACAATTATTGAGTTATAATTACACAAGAGCATATTATCATCACCATAAAAAATTTTTCAGCAAAAATATTTTTTATTATGTATCATCAAATAAGCTTTTTTTCGTGCGAAGATCTGTATTCCTCTAGCATTTGCTGATAGAATCTTGCACCATTCACAAACGCACTTGCGTCGAAGTACACGACGTTTATTTGCACAAATCCATTGACAAATGAAGGCCGAGAGGGCATATTCCTCGACCTTTGAATTGTCCTCAATAGAATACATTTGGGAGTTGGAACTTGGCTAATATCAAATCAGCTAAGAAACGCGCTATACAATCTGAGAAACGTCGCCAGCATAATGCTAGCCGTCGTTCTATGGTGCGTACTTTTATCAAGAAAGTTTACCTTGCTATCGCTGCTGGCGATAAAGAAGCTGCTCAGAAAGCATTCAATGACATGCAACCTCTTGTTGATCGCCACGCTAGTAAAGGCCTGATCCACAAAAATAAAGCAGCACGTCATAAAGCTAACTTAGTTGCTCAAATCAAAGCAATGTAATTTTGCTTCTTGATTAGCTAAAAAAACCGGCTTTTGCCGGTTTTTTTGTCTGTTAGACTTTTTTCTCAAGCTTATCAAATGGCGCTGAGAATAAATTCGAAAAGTCTTTATTACAGACACGCTGAACAGCAGGATGTTGAATCATTCGTTCTGCAAAAATCACAAAATACTCTTCTTTAACGCTATCTAACCGTCCTAGTTCAATAACGTCTTCACCTTCTAAAATACCTTCACCGTATAACGATGGCGCAACAAATATTGCATTATGAGATACACCAAATGCTTTCATTAATGCCGCATCATCAAATTCACCGAGCACTTCAACTTGCAAATTCTTATTACGGATCCAAGTCAGTAAATGGCGTCCTAACATAGAACGGCGACCGGGAATCAATAAACGGCGCTCTTCTAAACACTCAGGAAAAGGTTTTTTAGGGGCTGGCTGCCGGCAAAAAAAGCTAACGCTGCATTCACCTAATTTTACTGAGAATAAGCCTTCTTGCTGTGACGAATCGACAGGGCAATCCGATAAAATCATATCTAGCTTGTGTTGACTTAGCTGCTCAAGAAGCATTTCATGAGTGGATTCAAAACAACGCAGATGGATCTGTTCATGTTCAACAACCGCAGTTTCTAAAACCCGACTCACGAGTTGTTTTGATAAAGCATCAGCAACACCAACGTCAAATAGTAAATTTGATTCCCGGCTGTAGTTGACAATATCAAGCATTTCTTGACTCAACATAAACATTTTATCTGCATAACGAAAAATGAGCTGCCCAAGCTCAGATGGCACTAAACCACGCCCTTGACGTTTAAATAACTTGCCGCCTAACCGTTCTTCTAATGCTTTTATCTGTCCCGTGATTGTTTGAGGCGTTAAATACAACGCCTCTGCAGCACCAACCACAGAACCTTCTTTACAGACATGCCAAAAATAATAGAGATGATTAAAATTAAGATGTGAAACCCGCATATCGCTTCCTTCTGTACTGCCAATAATAATCAATACTGACCATACTTTTCTGTGCCCCTTTTTCAGGCGTTATGACAAAAAACCACAGTATTTGAGTCATTCTTCAAGTTACAGGTATATTGGCTAAGCTCAACTATTCAGGTCACATAATTACCTATGCTTCCCCTTGCTATCATCACTTATTACCTACATATAATTCGAATTATTTTGGGTATATAAATATGAAGACTGCGCGTACATGATAGATGATTAACTCGTAAATTCTTACTGTTTATTTCCGAAAAAATTGGAATTAAGACATTAGTTACCTTCGTTGAACTTTCGGTAACACTACTCTTAATAAAAAATAACCCAAAAATGCTGCTAATGTCGATCCTATCAAAATTCCCAGTCGTGAATAGGTGCTATAGCTATCATCTAGCCCATCAAATGCAAGACCTGTAATAAAAATAGACATAGTAAAACCGATTCCACATAAAACTGAAACGGCGAAGACTTGCTTCAAATTCATCGACTCAGGTAGTTTAGCAAAGCCAAGTTTTATCGAAATCCAACTAAACAAGAAAATACCTAAAGGCTTACCAAATAAAAGACCGGCTGCAACACCTAAAGGTAATGTGCTCATCAATCCATCAAAGGTAATCCCACCCAATTGCACGCCTGAATTGGCAAATGCAAATATCGGTAAAATCATATAGGCTACCCAAGGATGCAATACATGCTCTAACTCTTCTGAAGGTTTAGTACCATTCGTTCCACGAAGTGGGATCAAAAAACCAACAATGACACCTGCAAGCGTTGCATGAACTCCAGACTTAAGTATGCATACCCATAAAATTAACCCGATAATCAAATAAGCAGCCGTATTTTCAACTCGACGCCAATTCATCATTATCAGTAAAGTAATACATAAGGCTGCTAGCCCCAATGCAATCACAGAGACTGAACTTGTATAGAAAAAAGCGATAATGACAATTACTCCTAAGTCATCAATAATTGCTAACGCCAACAGAAAAACTTTTAATTCAGTCGGAACTCGTTTACCTAACAACGCCATAACTCCAAGCGCAAAGGCAATGTCTGTCGCTGCAGGTATAGCCCAACCTTGACGTGTCACATCATCAGAACCGTTGAATAATAGATAAATCAATGCTGGTGCGATCATTCCTCCTAAAGCGGCAATCGCTGGGAAGATAGCTTTGTCACGTCCAGCCAATGAGCCTTCGAGTAATTCACGCTTAACCTCAAGACCTACAACTAAAAAGAAAATTGCCATCAAGAAATCGTTAATCCATAAAATTAGTGGCTTATCGAGTTCAAGTGTTGAAATTTTGATAGTAATGGGGATATCTAAAAACTGCTGATATAGCCCCTGAAATGGCGAATTCGCCATAATTAATGCCACTATGGCAGCAATAATTAGGAGTAGCCCTCCAGCTGCTTCTAAACTTAGAAATTTACGAATGATCGCTGTCATATGTTTAACCTCAAAATATATAGAGTGTTAATAGTATGCTAATCATTAGTTCGTAAAAAGTCGTTTATTCACCGCTAACGATTCGAAATTTACGATCTTTTCGTGTGATAGATCACTTTTGATACAAAGGAATTGTTAAATTTCAATTCAAACAAATCCTTTAAATTTGTGCTCACATTTCCACGAAACGGCATCTCAAATATACGACTCAACTTAAATTAAGTTAACTATCAATTTCGATGCTAACTTTTTTCAAAAATCGTTATTTATTTTCCTGTACGCTCGCAAAAGAAGAATTAATACAAAGTTCATAATATGAAAAATGGCAACAGCTTCACAAAGATGAGTCGTTAGGTAATACTAATTCATTACTCAAATAATCATTTTTTATTATTATGACAACTTCAGTTCTCCTAGCCGTACTATTTGCCGCTTTTTGCCACGCGAGTTGGAATGCCTTAGTTAAATTTGGCAATGACCGATTTTTTGGTCTTATCATGATCTCGTTCTTCTCTGGCGTATTAGCGGTACCCGCTCTGTTCTGGCTAGGGCTACCTTCTGCGAATGCAATACGTTGGTTGATGCTCTCTGTTATTTTTCATATCGGTTATACCTACTTTTTAAGTCAAGCTTATACCCATGGCGATTTGGGACAGATTTACCCTATTTCTCGAGGTTCCGCACCACTTATCACAGCATTTCTTAGCTTATTGATCTTTAATGAGATGATCTCATTGGCAGGATTTATCGGGATTTTATTGATCATTAGTGGTGTGATTATCATTGCATTTGCAGGTAGAGAATTTACTGTAAATATTAAAGGTAAAGCACTGCTTTATGCACTGTGTACTGCATTTTTTACTGCCTGCTATACCTTGTCTGACGGACATGGTTCAAGAACCAGTGAAGATCCGGTCGTTTATACTTTGTGGCTATTTTTATTGAATGGAATCGTGCTAATGGTGCCCGGTGTTGTGAAATATCGGACTACATTGTTTCAAGGCATCAAGCAGTATTGGCGTACCGGCTTGCTCGGAGGGCTAATGCAACTAATCAGTTTTGGCATTGCAATTTGGGCGATGAGCCAAGCCCCTATTGTACTAGTTGCCGCTATTAGGGAAACCAGCGTATTGTTTGCAATGTTCTTATCAATCGTGTTCCTTAAAGAGAGATTTAATATGATGAGAATCATTGCTTGTACGGTTATTCTGGCCGGTGTGTTGTTGGCTAAATTAGGTGGTTAGTGCATATAGTTAGCGTATTCAATATGTACAAACCTAAATATTTGCAACTAAAGTATGTGTAAATAGCGACTTTGATAAAAAAATACCCACTAACTTGTGGGTATTTTTAATTATTATCGATTACTTGTTGGTTAGGTCGTCAAAGAATTTCTTCACACCGTCCAAAAAGCTTTTTGAGCGGGGGCTATTTTTTTCGCCACTTGTACCACCGAGTGAATCACCAAACTCTTTGAGTAACTCTTTTTGTTTCTCATTTAGTTTAACTGGCGTTTCAACAACAGTGTGGCACATTAAATCACCTTGCAAGCCACCACGAACCGATTTCACGCCTTTACCTTTCATGCGGAATATCTTACCTGTTTGGGTTTCGGCTGGAATTTTAAGTTTTACACGACCATCAAGAGTCGGCACTTCAATTTCGCCGCCCAGTGCTGCAATTGTGAAATTAATCGGTACTTCACAATGTAGATTGTTACCATCACGCTCGAAAATATTGTGTGGTAATACATGCACTTGAACAAACAGATCGCCTGCTGGTGCGCCATTTTCGCCTGCTTCACCTTCACCGGATAAGCGAACACGGTCCCCAGTATCAACCCCTGCAGGAATTTTAACAGACAGCGTTTTATAGCGTTCAATACGTCCATGACCATGGCACTTATTGCACGGTTCTTTAATGACTTTACCGCGGCCATGACACGTTGGGCAAGGTTGCTGTACAGAGAAAAAGCCCTGACGCATATGAACTTGCCCCATACCATGGCAGGTTGAACAAGTATCTGCACTCGTCCCCGGTTTGGCACCACTTCCATGACAAACATCGCAAGATTCCAACGTCGGGATACGGATCTCTTTGGTCACTCCACGGACGGCTTCTTCAAGAGTCAATTCCATGTTGTATTGCAGATCAGAACCACGGCTTGGGCGCTGCTGTCTACGGCCACCACCAAAAATATCACCGAAGACGTCACCAAAGATATCACTGAAATCAGCGCCACCGCCGCCAAAACCACCGCCGCCACCGCCCATTCCACCTTGCTCAAAGGCAGCATGCCCATATTGGTCATACGCAGCACGTTTCTGATCGTCAGAAAGTATTTCGTAAGCTTCTTTTATCTCTTTAAATTTAACTTCTGCTTCATCTTTTTTTTCCTGATTACGGTCAGGATGGTACTTCATTGCTAAACGCTTATATGCTTTCTTAATATCTTTATCAGAAGCATTTTTCTCGAGGCCTAATACCTCATAAAAATCTCTTTTTGCCATTTATTTTACCCTTAACATGCCGACACGGGCGTAAAGTTTCCTCGACGCCCGTGCTCGGTATCAGTAACCATTAATAACCATTAGCAAGGTCACTGCGCCCGCTAAGGGCATTATTTTTTGTCTTTGTCGTTAACTTCTTCGAACTCAGCATCAACAACATCGTCAGTTTTCTTTGCTTCAGCGCCTGCATCAGCAGCACCAGCTTGAGCTTGTTGTTGTGCAATTTCCAGAAGTTTAGCGGAAGCTGTAACTAGAGCTTGGATTTTCGCTTCAATATCAGCTTTATCTTCGCCTTTAGCTGCTACTTCTAACTCAGACAATGCTTTTTCAATATTCGCTTTGTCTTCTGCAGGCAGTTTATCGCCTGCTTCTTCGATTTGCTTACGCGTACCGTGAATCAGTTGGTCAGCTTGATTGCGAGTCTGTACTAATTCTTCAAATTTACGGTCAGCTTCTGCGTTCGCTTCAGCATCACGGACCATTTTTTGGATTTCTTCGTCGTTTAGACCTGAAGAAGCCTTAATGGTAATTTTTTGCTCACGGCCACTGTTTTTGTCTTTCGCAGAAACATGCAAAATACCATCAGCATCGATATCAAATGTGACTTCAATTTGTGGCATACCACGTTGCGCAGGTTGGATACCATCTAAATTAAACTGGCCGAGTGATTTGTTATCACCAGCACGTTTACGCTCACCCTGCAGAACATGAATAGTTACCGCAGATTGGTTATCTTCAGCTGTTGAGAACACTTGGCTATGTTTAGTTGGGATAGTCGTATTCTTCGCGATTAACGAAGTCATTACGCCACCCATGGTTTCGATACCTAAAGACAGTGGAGTTACGTCAAGTAACAGAACGTCTTTAACATCACCCGCTAATACACCGCCTTGAACTGCTGCACCAATTGCAACTGCTTCATCTGGGTTGACATCTTTACGTGGTTCTTTACCGAAGAAATCAGCAACTACTTTTTGAACCATAGGCATACGAATTTGACCACCAACTAAAATTACATCGTTGATGTCGCTTACACTAAGGCCTGCGTCCTGCAGAGCAACTTTAACTGGCTCCATAGTACGTTTGATTAAATCTTCTACTAATGACTCTAATTTTGCACGAGTCACTTTGATATTCATGTGTTTAGGACCTGTTGCATCCGCAGTAATGTACGGCAGGTTCACATCTGTTTGTTGTGCAGAAGAAAGCTCAATTTTCGCTTTTTCAGCCGCTTCTTTCAGACGTTGCATTGCCAGCGGATCATTACGCAGGTCAACACCTTGGTCTTTCTTGAATTCTTCTACTAAGTAGTTGATCAAACGGTTATCAAAGTCTTCACCACCTAAGTGAGTATCACCATTGGTTGCAAGAACTTCATATGTTTTTTCGCCATCAACTTCATCAATTTCGATAATTGATAAGTCAAATGTACCACCACCTAAGTCATAAACAGCGATGGTTCGGTTACCAATTTCTTTATCCAAGCCGTAAGCAAGTGCAGCAGCAGTTGGTTCGTTGATAATACGCTTAACATCTAAACCAGCGATGCGGCCTGCATCTTTTGTTGCTTGGCGCTGAGCATCGTTAAAATATGCTGGAACAGTAATAACAGCTTCTGTTACTGGTTCACCCAGGTAATCTTCTGCTGTTTTCTTCATTTTTTTCAGAACTTCAGCTGAAATTTGTGGTGGAGCTAATTTTTGGCTTTTAACATCAATCCAAGCATCACCATTATCTGCTGCAATAATTTTGTATGGCATGATTGAAACATCACGCTGAACTTCTTCGTCTTGGAAACGACGACCAATCAAACGCTTGATTGCGAACAATGTATTTTCTGGGTTAGTCACTGCCTGACGTTTTGCAGGTTGACCAACCAAAATTTCACCATCTTGTGTGTACGCAATGATAGAAGGAGTAGTACGATCACCTTCGCTGTTTTCAAGAACGCGCGCAGTAGTGCCATCCATAATTGCAACGCATGAGTTAGTTGTACCCAAGTCGATACCAATAATTTTACCCATCTAAAACGCCTCCAAAGGAATTCTTTTTTATTCAATTTCGATATCAATCTATATGAGGCTCAATATTTCATTTTCAAGGGAGTTTTTACTCCAAGCCACAAATTTTTTTGCTTTACGCAATAATTTCGATTGATAACGAGGGATGCTTTAAAGATGGGGCCATAAATTCATTCATCAAGGGGATGATTTAAAAAAATTTCATATTTTTTCCAAAAAAACCTGCATTTCGATCATTGTTTCAATAACGAAAACTGCGTATGATTCGCCGCCGACTTGATTTAGCCGGCAGAGTAATTACATATTCATTTGAATTTTATGATTTTTTCTCACCAGAGGTTATATGCAATCTAGCTCTATTGCTAATCCGGGCCCCCTAGGTTTATTGGGCTTTGGTATGACAACAATTCTGCTCAATCTCCATAATGCAGGGTTTTTCCCTCTCTCATCAGTCATTTTAAGCATGGGAATCTTTTATGGTGGTATTGCTCAGGTGATTGCCGGACTTATTGAATATAAGAAAGGAAATACGTTTGGCGCAACTGCGTTTAGCTCATATGGTATGTTTTGGCTAACATTAGTTGGATTATTATTCTTACCAACAATGGGCTTAGCAGAAGCCACTGATCCTACATTTTTAGGTGTTTATTTGCTGATTTGGGGAATCTTCACTTTCTTCATGTTCCTTGGAACATTTAAAGCAAACTTTGTCCTACAATTCATTTTTGGTAGCTTAACTGTACTGTTTGCTTTATTAGCAATTGGTAATATAACGGGTAATGCGACCATTTTAACTGTTGCAGGCTTCGAAGGAATTATTTGTGGCGCCAGTGCATTCTACTTAGCGATGGCTGAAGTTCTGAATGAACAATATGGCAAGACCGTTCTACCTATTGGTCAGCGTAGTTAGACCGAAAAATTGATTTATGCTATCAGGTGAGCAACCTCACCTGATTTAGCATGGCGTGACTATATATTGTTATATTATTAAGAACGAATTGCAGATTTTGGCCTAAATGCTTTGACTATCGTCGGATCGGTTTCGACATAAGGCCCATCAAGCAGTTGAATACAGTAAGGTACGCTTGCAAAAATCCCCGATACAATGACATTACCTTCCGCATCTTTTAGCCCTTCAAGCGTTTCCGCTATTGCTTTTGGTTGTCCCGGTAAATTCAAAATCAGTGCTTGATTACGAATAACCCCGACCTGACGCGATAGAATAGCCGTTGGCACAAACTTTAAGCTAATTTGGCGCATTTGCTCACCAAACCCCGGCATTTCACGATCAGCTATTGCTAATGTGGCATCAGGCGTTACGTCTCGTCGTGCAGGTCCCGTTCCGCCTGTCGTTAATACTAAATGGCAGGCAAACTCATCCACTAGCTCACACAATGTTTGTTCTATCATGATTTGCTCATCAGGGATCAGGCGAGTTTCGATACGAAAAGGCGTTGTGAGTGTTTTCGCAAGCCATGCTTCTAAAGATGGGATACCTTTATCCTCATAAATACCACTTGAAGCACGATCAGAAACTGAAACCAAACCTATGCGCAATTCATCCATATAAACCTCAATCAATAACCAATAAAAAGTGTCATTTGTAACAATAAGCTCACAAACTACGCTCATAGATATGGTGAATATTATACCACGAGAGAGACCGTGTTTCAGTGCGAAGTATCGCTATATTAATCAGGGAGTAGAGCAAAAAAGCCTTTCAAGAAAAATTCCCACCCCGAATAAACAGCTACTACACCATAATTTTTCATTACCCCTCCCCAAAAACCTGAATAGTTAGCTATCAAACTATTGGGGTTACGCCATAACACAGTTTATTAATTCATGAATAATGAATAAGTTGGTACATATCTTTTATGATTGAGCTAATGCACAGTTTGTAATCTGTAATGTACGACTCGAGGCTATTGACCTTTTCTGCTTATTTTTACCTCATTGGCTGTTCAAAATAACCTCAATTCCGTGATGTCATATATTGAGGTTATTAAAAAATATCATTCCCCAAACCGTAAAGACCCCCCTTCGAGTTCGATTAAATGCTCTTTTTCGCAATGTTAAGCAGCTCTTGCCTAGTCCACAAGCCTGACTGAAAAGACTTTTAATTCGAATAAAAGAAATAACAATAATATTCCATTGAATCGATTTTTTCAGGATTCTTTAAATCATGATTAAGTTGATTTTACGGACATAAGCTTACGCTTTTATTGGTTTTATTACGTAATAACATCAGAGAAACAAAAAAAGAAGAAAACAAATGAATTTCTTTTTTTTTCAGTATTAAAACAAAAAAATTGGCTAATGTTAGCATTATAAACCACCTAAGTAGGCAGAATAGATTTTATTGCAGAACGCCATCTACTCTGGCTCTAATTAACATCAAGGATTTAAATAATGCCCAATCAGATAACAACTCAACCACACTTAGCTTCTATCATTAGCAATAATAGTGAAAGTCAACAAAATCACAATTCTGGCTTACTGCACTTAGTTTCTGGAATGATTAAGGTATCAAACGTAAGCGATAGTTTTGTAACCTCTACATTGAAACTGGCCGTGTCCCCGAGTCAATCTCAGCACGAAATACTCGATTCAATTAAGCTTCAACCCACAAAAGACATCAAGCTACTATTCATTAAAGGTTATATTAGTGCAAGCTCGTTGGATACGCTCAGCAAAAAAATTAATGATTGTAACAAACAGCATGAGGAGAAATTACTCGATGCATTTAATCGTGCATCAGACCGGATTTTTATTGATGGTGAATATCTCAAGGATACAGCTTTGGCTTGCGAAATTCCCATATTAAGCCCAACTTATCGAAAACTGGAGTTACTCGCCGTAAACTCAACAGTTGGGGATGAGGTTCGTAACGGAGAAAGCTGTATAACAGTAGCAAAAAAACATGGAATTTCTCGCTGGGGATCTTCTGCTGAGGCTTACAATATACTGGAGAGGATAGCAGCTCAAGGGCCCGCTACCAAAGCAATATATAACGGAGAAAACTATAAAATCGCAGCAGAAAAGTATGGGGTCAACATATGCTCTGATGCTTACAAGCAACTTAAGCAGCGAGCCATTAAATTTGCCATAGAAGGACCAGCTGCAGATGCCGTACAAAATGGGGAAAACTATAAAACCGTGGCAGAAAGGTTTGGAATAGACCGCAAGTTTGAACCTAAGGCTTATGACGCACTTGAGATGATAGCAGCTAAAGGACCAGTTATGAATGCGGTATATAGCGGGGAAAACTATAAAACCGCAGCAGCAAAGTCTGGAATAGACGAGTGCTCTGATGTTTACAAACAACTTAAGCAGCGAGCCATTAAATTTGCTATGGAAGGACCAGCCGCAGATGCCGTGCAAAACGGGGAAAGCTGTATAGTTGTAGCAGAAAAGTTTGGAATAGACCGCAAGTCTGAGTTTGAAGCTTATGGTGCACTTGAGATGATTGCAGCTAAAGGGCCTGCTACAAATGCGATATATAAAGGGGAAACCTATAAAATCGCAGCAGTAAAATATGGAATAGCTGAACGCTCTGATGCTTATAATGAACTTATGAAGCGAGCTATAAAATTTGCCATGGAAGGGCCAGCTTTAGATGCCGTACGTCGAGGAGAAAACTATAAAAACGTAGCCGCGCGGCATGAAATAGCAAAGAACTCGAATGGTTACAACCAACTTAAGCAGCTAGCTATGACCATTACAGTGAAAGGAGCAGCTGCAACTGAGGTACGTAAGGGAATAAGCCGCTATAAAGTAGCAAAAAAACATGAGATAGAACTTAACTCAACTAGTTTTAAAAAACTTGAGAAAATAGTCCTTAAAGAGCTAGCTATACCAGCGATTATTAGAGGGGAAAGCTGGCAAGACGTAGCAGCAAAGTTTGAAATAAGCAAAGGCTCTTCTGCTTACATTGAACTAGCGAAAGCTGCTGGACGAAAGCTAGCTGAAGCAGAGGTACGTAACGGGGGAAACTGTCATAAAACAGCAAATAAGTATGGAATAGAGTTTAACTCTGCATTTTTTGCTAAACTTCAAAAAATAGCAGAAGAGGTTAAGAAAGCTTAGGAAAAAGTAGCAGAGGTCGCTCCAAGTTGAACTGTTAGATCTAATCGCGACTAATACAATTAAGGATCCTATCAGGTGAGCAACCTCGCCTGATTTTATATGGCATGACATTTATTAAGAACGAATTGCAAAGTTTGACCTAGATTGCTTTGACTAGCGCAGCTCCCGTTTCGTTATAAAGTTCATCGAGAAATTAAATACAGTCTCTAAGGTCACTTGCAAAAATCCCGAGACAATTGCATCCCACTAGCACCTTTTAGCCCTTCAAGCGTTTCCGCTATTCCTTTTGGCTATCCCGATAAATTTAAAATCAATACTTGATTGTGAATGAATCCGACCTGACGGAATAAAATAGTCATTGCCACAAATTTCAAGACTCATTTGATGTGCTTGCTCACCAAACCTCGCATTTCACAGTCGACTATTACTGATGTTACATCAGACGCTACACCACGTAGTTCAGCCTAACGTTAACACGAAAAGGGTTATTTCTATTTTCGCAAGCCATACTTCTAAAGGTGAAATACCTTTATCCTCATAAATACCACTTGAAGCACGATCAGAAACCGTATTTCAGAACAAAGTATCGCTATATTTATTCACCAAAGAGTAATAAAGAATAAACATTCATGATTTTCTTAACACCATAAAAGTGTACTCACTCACCATTTTAAGTAAAAGTACTGTGCAAACTAAAAAGACTGAACTATAAGTTATACAACAATGAATAAGTCAATAGATAACCACTGGAAATTAGTACATATGAAAGAATTTGACTCCAAAAGTTTATTATTACTTAGAATTAATAACACCCCATAAAGGATTAATAAACATTGTTCTTTAGAAAGTGCTCAATATAAAAATAATAGCTATCTGCATACTGTCACGTTTGCAGATAATGATCTTTATTAGTACATCTTTGTTTTTATAAACAAGAGTACAACAATAAAGTTCACCTTCGTTATGAGTTTGTAACACATAAAATAAAGATTGATCTATTCCCATTAAAGGAAGGACATATCATGAGTAATATTAAATTTATCGATATTAATTTAGAATTGGCCGTTAAAGAAACACTAAATTTAAACACCACTGAAAATGTCACCACTGAAAATATTCTTCTGCTGAAATCATTAATTGTCGTTAGTAAAGGAATTTTTTCATTATCAGGTTTAGAATATGCAGTTAACCTAGAAAAGGTTACATTTACAGATAATAATATTATTTCTCTTAAGCCACTCAGAGATTTAAAAAAATTATTCAGTATTGGTGTTGCTGCTAATATTAACCTACCAATAGATGAGATATTAAGATTCAAAAAAATAACTGAGCTTGATTTATCTCTTAATAATCAGATGATTGATGACATAAAAGAATTATCTAATTTAACTGAACTAACTACATTATGGATCAATGATACCCCCCTTTCAGATGTTAGCTTTTTATCTTCATTAAATAAGCTTATTTACTTACAACTTAACAACAATAACATTCAATCTCTATCACCACTTAATAGTAATGAATTAATTGGCTTGTGGTGTAGAGCAAATAATATAACAACGTTTTCAGATGTTAAGAATTTAGGGAAAATACAAAGGATAATGGCTTCTGACAATAATCTTGTCGATCTAAAATTTGTCTCCAGCATGAAACACCTGACACACTTATATGTAGATGCAAATAAATTAACAACACTGCATGATATTAACAACAAAACATTAACCTACATTAATGCAGCGTATAATAATTTAACTAGTTTGGATATTGGTGATGCACCATCTCTAGTGACGTTATTAGTCCCCCATAACACAATAAAAGACATTGATAATGTGAGCAGTATTCCTGCATTAGCTACTTTAGATCTCACACAAAATAAATTGGTTGATATAAGTAACTTGAGAAAACTGAAAAATCTTTCAGTTTTATATACTCGAGAAAACCCTAATATTTCAAAATATTTTTTATTGAGCCATACCTCTATGATGCAATTAATTGCTAATAATGGTGGCTTAAATGATGAAAGAATACAAACATTAGGTCAAAGTGATACATTAATATTGCTTGGTGTTGCGAGCTCAAACTTAACAGATATTTCATTTATGAAAAATTTCTCCTCAGTCAAAGTTTTATCACTGGACAGTAATAGCATCACCGATTTAACACCATTATCCACCTTCTCTTTACAAACCCTATCTTGTAAATTCCAAAAAATAACTTTGCCCGACATCAAAAAAGGTGAATCAACAAGCCTTAGACTTTTTAATATTGCAGGCGTTATCCCTTCAATCATATTTAATACGCCAGGGAAACTGACAGACTCTTTGCTAGCCTGGGATAATAGTGGCAGTAATTCACTAACATTTGCTGATAAATTGCCTATAGGGGAGTTTGATGGCGAGGTAAAACAATTAGTCACTATTTAATAAATAAGTCTTCTTGATATTAGCAATCCCTATTTAGGGTAAGGAGGATATTATAATAAATCCTTGACATAACTGTGCTCGGATAATGTTAAATTACAAAAAAATTCATTAAATTAATATTTAGTTTATACATTCAACTAAATTCCGAAAAACAATAGGTAAATGAGAGTTGTCACATAATCTCTCTATTGCTTTATGCTAAAACAATCCAATACTAAGGATTCTCAAATGAATAATTTAACGAGTCATAAAGAAAAAAACATGATAATGCGAACTTCTATTATAATTGCATTGAGGCTTTTGGTAATATCGAAGATGCAATGAAAAATATGGAGAAACAAGCTAATAATAGCAATGCCATATGTACCGAACTTAGTTGTAGTACACTTGGTTGTACTAACAGCGTCGGTTGCGCACCAACTCTCAGATGCTAATAAATCTTATTGTCCTATCATAGATAAATAAGGAAATAAGTAATAATTATTTATTATAAATAATTTACTTTTCTCAATGGGCTAGCACTTTCCTAGCCCATTAATAATCATCCCTGCTATCTATATAAAACAGTAAACTATATCAACACTAATATATTAGATAAACATCTATAAATGTATTTTTTAAAATTTAGTCACACTTGAAAAATTATTGCATATCAATATAAGCACCGAAAATTACCCTTCTTAATCTAAATGGACAAATAACACATGACTATGAATAGTTCAATAAGAACCCTAGAAGCTTTGTTAAAACAATACCCAGATGCAAAAAATATTGTAAAAAAAATTAGTGGTGTCTACCTTGATGATACTGACTACTCTATACCTTATCATCAAAGATTTCACTTTAAACAAGTAGCGGATATCACAAAATACCTTTCATACAAACTGAAATCCTATTCTATTACTGAAAATATCTACCCTATTTTATGTGAACATCTTTACTGTTATTTTAATGAAATGATAAAGAACATCTTAATTGAATTTAAAGGTTTTATTAAAAACACTGACTTATTATCAGAAAGCTTAGCCAAACAAGGTATCGATTCGTTATCAGATGCTGTAAAACAACTGTGTTTTTTATGTACTACATTGAATCAATCGAAAAATTATCGAATTGAAAACTGGGGAAATATATTTACTACTTACCCAGTTATATTTGAAAAAATAACAACACATGAAGCTCACCTTAAAATGGTAGTAAAAGATATATTTTCAAAAATAAAAAAAGATAAAATAAAATTACAGAATAAATTTAATATAATGGAATATATCATAACTAGTGTAGAACTATTTCTAGGCGACTTTCATCAAGTCGGAGAAGGCATTATTAAAGTTATGTTTAAAAATAGCACCTTGGTTTATAAACCTAGAAATGCTAATAATGAGGAAATAGTTTCAAAACTTTTAATTGATATATATGAAAGTAAAAACAAAGTAAAAATAGGCATACCAAATTATATAAGCATTGGAAATTACAGTTGGCATGAATTTATTAAATTTAAAAATCCAAAAACTAAAAATGAGATTATTGATTTTTACTCTAAAATCGGATCAGCATTAGCTTTTTTTCATTGTTTAAATGGTACAGACTTTCATTTCGAAAATATAATTTGTTATAATGACACCCCCTACTTTATTGATTTAGAATGTGTCTTTATTTGCTCACCACATTTTAGCCTACTGTCCAATTCAGTACTAAGAACCTTTATCATACCTACCCTACAAGGAAACTTTAAAGATCATTTAATTTGTGGAATAGGTGAAAGAGATACTAACAATGAAATTCCCACACTAAAAACATTAGAAATAAGCAATGAAAATAAAGTCTATCACAAATCTTTACCTTATAAATCACAAGATAAGATTAACAGGCCTATTGACAATATGGGATTATCAAATGAATCCATAAATAAAGTAATCTTAGCTGGGTTTGATAAAATGGTTAATTTATTAAAGAAAAAGAAAACCATAATTAAAAAATTAAGACAAACAAATAAATTAAAAGGCAGAATGCTTTTTAGAGCAACTAAAACCTATGGAAATATAATATCTATATCTGATCACCCAGCTTATTCTTCTGATCCTACGCTACGAGATGCCTATATTGCCTGTATTTTATACAATGAAGATTTCCCAATAAATATTATAAGACAAGAATATTTAGCTATCAAAGATGGCCGAATACCTTTATTTTATGTAGATATAATCAATGAAATATATTACTCACAAACAGGAGATGAAATTTATATTGAAGAAAAAATAAATTCAAAAAATGAGTTTATTTCTAAAAAATTATAGAATAACTAATCAAGAGGATGAAGTTAAATTACAAAAAGAATTAATAAATGTTTCATTACAAATTATTTTCCCTCAAATTATAGATAACAATAAACAAGATAGTCATATTAATAGCATAATTGATTTTATGTCTTTAACATCATGTAATTATAAAAAAAAGGATATCTATCTTAACTTAAAAAGAGAAAGGAGTGGCTCTCGTTCTATTTCTTTAATGAAAAATGATCTATACAGTGGGTTTGCTGGCGCGACTTTTCTGCAAGTTTGTAATTTAATTTCAGATCCAAAAAATGATAATGAAATAAAACTCGAAAATTTATATAAAACTAATTTATCGATAGATTCCAATAGCTCCTTCGGGTGTTTTGATTCTATCGGGAGTATTTTATATATTGAATATTTAATATTAAAAAATACGTCAGGAATGATTGAGCCTTCAATATTTTTCAAGCACCTTTTTGAAATAATAACAATAATTAAAAACCAAGACGCTCCAGAAAGTGACATTATTAGCGGAATATCTGGTGTTATTATTGTATGTTGCAGAATGCATGCCCTCTCCCCTTCAAAAAATACTGAGTATGCGATTAGATTTCTGACTAAAAAATTACTTAGTCAGATGACCAAAAAATCTGAGAATACAATCACATGGGGTCGCGGGTGGCCAGGGTTTTCTCATGGAAATTCAGGTGTAACATATGCTTTAGCACTTGCAAATAATGTCTTAAATGACCACCATATTGATTCAATAATTATAAAATCCCTCCGATATGAAGAAACATTTAAGATTGAATCTGGCTGGAATGGTGTTGATGCATACGATACTAATCTAGACTTCAATTCATGGTGTCATGGTGCTATAGGAATATATATGTCTCGAAAAGCGATGCTGAATGAGATGAAGTGTAAAAATTCAGAGATTAAAGATATTTTGCTTTCAGATGTGCAACATTATCAAGAAACACAACAGAATCGAGAGATAAACTCTCACGAATCCCTCTGTCATGGTATATATGGAAATGCCATTATTGATCCCGATAGATATGGCACACACTTTGAAGTTGATATATCGAAATATAATCCATCAGAAGAGAAGTCATTAATGCTGAGCAGTGTTGGTGCTATTTATACTAATTTATTTTTTCAGCACAGAGAAAAAAATATTCCTAACTTACTCATTTTGGAGTAAGACATGAGTATTTAAAAATGCGCTATAAGATTAATTTATTGATTAATATATCTAACGTAACTCAAGTCATTGCTGCATGATAATTTCGAGTGGCAATAACGCTGAATGTAACTAATAAATCTAGGATGAATGCGTCGAAACCAGAACCAAATTCTAGTGATGTAAACTTTTATTGTATTAACAGATAAGTGGTTTTTCAAAAACAGAACAATATCCGTGATATTATTTTTTAATATCACGGATATGTGCGTATCAGCAGAATCAATTGACCCTTAGCTGTTCAGCTTTATACGCTACTCTGAATTTTCATCAGAAATGGTGGCAGAAATTACAGCAGTTCTGCGATCATTTTTTCCAGTTTTTCTTGGTCGATTGCAAACTTACGGATGCCATCAGTCAGTTTATCAACTGCCATTGGATCTTGGTTATGCTGCCAATAGAACTGAGATTCTGTCAGTTTAGCTTCAGGCTCTTGTGTCTTACCATTATCGATCAGTTTACGGGTAACTTCACCTTGTGCTTCAGATAATTCTTTGAGCAATGCTGGAGAGATAGTCAGGCGGTCACAGCCTGCCAGTTCCAGAATTTCGCCCACGTTACGGAAGCTTGCACCCATTACGACAGTTTTGTAGCCATGTGATTTATAGTAATTGTAGATTTCAGTGACTGAAATCACACCTGGATCTTCTTGAGGAGCGAATTCTTTTTTGTCGGTATTGGCTTTGTACCAATCCATAATACGGCCAACAAATGGTGAAATCAGGAAAACGCCCGCTTCAGCACAAGCACGTGCTTGAGCAAAGGAGAACAACAGAGTTAGGTTACAGTTGATGCCTTCTTTTTCCAGTTTTTCCGCAGCGCGGATCCCCTGCCAAGTAGAAGCCAATTTGATCAGAATACGATCGTTGCTGATACCGGCTTCGTTGTACAGTTTGATCAGATGACGAGCTTTAGTAATACAAGCTTCTTCATCGTAAGAAAGACGTGCATCAACTTCAGTTGAAATGCGGCCTGGAACTAATTTCAGAATTTCTAAACCGATGTTGACTGCAAGTTTGTCACAAGCATCAATAATCTGCTGCTCGCGATTATTACTTTGCTTACGTGCCCACTCAACAGCTTCATCGATCAGTTTACGATATTCAGGAATTTGTGCTGCATTCAGAATCAAAGAAGGGTTAGTTGTCGCATCTTGCGGCTTATAAATCTTCATAGCTTCGATGTCGCCAGTATCAGCAACAACGGTGGTTAGATTACGTAGGGAAGTTAATTTATCGGTCATTTCATTAATCTCGTTGTTATACTCGCCATACTTCAAGTTACATGGGTGTTGTATTCTCTCAGCTACCCGAGTCACACAGTTACCTATGCTTCCTAGGCTATCTTCGCTCAACGCCTACATGTTACTCGAGTTAATTTGAGCATATAAAGGAATTGAGGCAAACGCCGCACCGTACAGTGATAATATCACGCATCTAAGTTGCTGCAAGCGGCTAAAAGCAACTAATTGATGTGTAATCGTTTTCGTATGCTAAGTTTCAACTGAATCCTTTTAGCATCAAAATAGTTTTTTCCTATTCTATCAATTAACTATTTTGCACCAATTTTTGCTAAAGTGGTGTAAGTCATTTTTCTATAGGGACCTTGCCATGCTAATCACGATTTCACCAGCCAAAACATTAGACTACGAAAGTCCACTCGCAACACAGACATTCAGCCAACCTGAATTACTGAATGAATCACAGCAACTTATCAATGTCTGTCGCAAGCTTTCACCTGCAGATATCGCAACTCTAATGAAAATTAGCGATAAACTTGCTGGCCTTAACGCCGCTCGCTTTGGTGAATGGCAATCTAATTTCACCCCCGAAAATGCTCGCCAAGCCATTTTGGCATTTAAAGGTGATGTTTATACTGGCATGCAAGCAGAAACGTTTTCTGCACAAGATTTCGAATTTGCACAACAACATCTGCGCATTTTATCTGGGCTATATGGGTTGTTGCGTCCCCTTGATTTAATGCAGCCCTATCGTCTTGAGATGGGCACTCGCTTAAAAAATCCTCGAGGTAAAGATCTGTATGAATTTTGGGGTGATATCATCACTAATCAGCTTAATAATGCTCTCGTAGCTCAAGGTGATCAAGTTTTAGTTAACCTCGCATCAGATGAATATTTTAAATCCGTAAACGTTAAAAAATTAGATGGAATAATGGTTAAACCCGTTTTTCTTGATGAAAAGAATGGCAAATACAAAGTCATTAGCTTCTATGCGAAAAAAGCTCGCGGGTTGATGAGCCGCTTTATTATTCAAAATAAATTAAGCAAAACAGACCAATTAGCTGATTTTAATCTCGAAGGCTATCAATTTGATGAAAGCCAATCGAAAGGAAATGACTTAGTGTTTACTCGGTCAGAATAAGGCTAGCGGGAATGTTTACCCCCAAACAATGCTAATTGCAGATAAAGGTCCTATAACGGAACTCGAGAAATATGGATAAATTATGTGACTCGGGTTGCTACCTTTGCTTATCATATGCGATAAAACGAAAAATCGAAAAATGATGCGTATTAATCGTTAAAGCAACATGCTTATCTCAATCAAATGATCACAAATGTGTTCATTTTTTATCCTTCATCACATATTCGCTAAAAACCTTTACTGATAGAGGGAATTAGCATTGATTCTTCAGAGTGCTCGTCATATTTGTGCGAATATATTTTCGATTTTTCTATTAATATTTCAGGAGGTGAATTATGCCTTACATCGCAAATTCTCATCGTTATACAGATATGGAATATCGCCTTTGTGGTCGAAGCGGATTAAGGCTCCCTCTTATCTCTTTGGGCCTTTGGCACAACTTTGGTGAAAATAAGCCACAAGATAATTGTCGAGCCATGTTAAGGCATGCCTTTGATCATGGGATCACCCATTTTGACCTCGCCAATAATTATGGTCCACCACCAGGTGCTGCAGAAAGCCAGTTTGGGAGAATGCTCCAGCAAGACTTTTTACCTTACCGAGATGAAATGATCATATCCTCGAAGGCTGGATTTACTATGTGGGATGGCCCCTACGGCGATTGGGGAAGCAAAAAGTATTTAATAGCCAGTCTAAATCAAAGTCTTAAACGCATAGGCGTAGATTATGTCGATATTTTTTACCATCATCGCCCTGATCCCGATACCCCTCTTGAAGAAACCATGAGTGCTCTAGATTTAATCGTACGGCAAGGTAAAGCCCTGTATGTTGGCATCTCAAACTACCCAGAAGCTATCGCAAAAGAAGCTATTGATATTCTCAATCAGCTTGGTACCCCTTGCCTTATTCATCAGCCACGATACTCAATGTTAGTAAGAGAACCTGAACAGGGGCTCCTTGATGTACTTGAAGATGAAGGCGTTGGCTCCATTGCCTATTCACCATTAGCGGGTGGTATACTGACTGACCGTTATTTGAATGGCATTCCCCCAGATTCAAGAGCGGCGGGTAATCCATCTCTGCCACCAGAAAGACTCACATCGTCGGTATTAGCTAAAGTGAAAAAGCTTAATGAGCTTGCGCTTAGCCGAGGGCAAAAACTTAGCCAAATGTCACTCGCATGGATTTTACGTCATGACCGAATCACTTCGGTTCTTATCGGTGCCAGTCGAGTAAGCCAAATTGATGATGCTCTTGGCATGATGGCTAACCGCCAATTTACTCAAGAAGAGTTAAAAGCGATAGAAGTCATCTTAGAAGATGATATTTAAGCTATTCCCTTTTATCTCAGTGACTATGACATTAATTACGTAGAGACATTTTAATTATAAGCACAGTTAACAAGCTAACAACGTTACTGTGCTCCAATGACTATTCTTTAATAACGTTCGCCATTCGTTTTAAAGGTGACCACTGAATACGGTTGAGTGGCACCACTTGATTGTTCCATTCCCAAGCTGCCTATTGGCATACCCGGTACTGCAATACCAATTGCATCATCTGGTAGTGAGTCAATTGAGGCTAAACTACTCGCGGGTACATGCCCTACAATTACCTTCCCTTTATATTTTGCAATATGGCAACTACGTAAGTCATAAGGAACTTTCAACTCATCATTGATCTGATTTAGCGCTTTGTAATCGACTTCATTGATAATCACGTTATAGCCAGCCTTTTGGATTGCATCTCCCCATAATTGACAACAACCACAATTGACATCTTTATACAGCTCAACGCTCTCTACTTGAGATAAAGCAGAGAATGATAATAATAACATTCCACCTAACATAAATTTTTTCATTACAGCACTCCTCATAATCGAAATATTAATAAAATCGTTCAAACTTATAGTCGACATCAACCAAAAGTGTCATAGCCTAATTTCTATACTGATAAATCAATTTATATGCAGCCGGAATAATAAATAAAGAGAGTAATGGTGCCGTGATCATTCCACCAATCATCGGCGCTGCAATTCGGCTCATGACTTCAGAACCAACACCAGTGCCTAATAAAATAGGAATTAAACCCGCTAAGATTACCGCTACTGTCATGGCTTTTGGCCGAACTCTAAGCACAGCGCCTTCATATAAGGCACTATTCAGATCATGGCTGGATAATTTACCCATTTTTTTCAGTTTCTCTTTATCTTCTATCGCGTGTCTTAAATAAATTAGCATCACGACACCAAATTCTGCGGCTACTCCAGCGAGTGCGATAAATCCAGTTCCTGTGGCAACAGATAGATTAAAATTCATCCAGTATAAAAACCAAACTGCGCCAACTAATGCAAACGGTAAACTCAACAAAATAAGTAGTGCTTCACTAAAGCGTCTAAATGCCAAATAGAGCAACACAAAGATAATCATGATAGTTGCAGGCACCATTAACATTAGCTTTTGATTCGCACGTTCTAGCAGTTCAAATTGCCCCGTAAATGAATAACTCACGCTGGGTTTCATTTGAATATTATCTTTAATTGCTTTATCAATATCCGCAATTACGGAAACCATATCTCTGCCACGTGCATCAATATAAATCCAGCTAGTTGGACGCGCATTTTCAGTTTTTAACATTGGAGGCCCCATTTGTACAAATACATCAGCGACGTCGCTTAACAGTATTTGCTGTTTAGTTGAGGTTAAAATTGGCAATAAGCGCATTGCCAAAACACTATTTCGATAATCTTGTGGATAACGGATACTAATTGGGTAACGTTCGATGCCCTCGACGGTTTCGCCAATCATTTCGCCACCAGTTGCCATTGAAATATAAACTTGAACATCACTAATACTCATTCCATAGCGTGCGGCTTTTTCCCTATCAATTTTGACGTCAATATAACGTCCACCGACAAGCCTCTCCGCCAAAACTGAAACTACCCCCGGCACGGACTTAGTCACCCTTTCTATCTCTTGAGATAGTGCATCAATTTCTTCAAGATTTTTTCCTGAAACTTTAATCCCAATTGGACTTTTTACACCGGTTGATAACATATCAATACGATTTCTAATGGGCGGAACCCAAAGATTTGCAACTCCCGGTAAACGCACAGTTTCATCAAGCTCTTCAATAATTTTGTCGATAGTCATTCCGGGACGCCACTGATCTTGTGGTTTTAATCGAATTGCTGTTTCTATCATTTCCATCGGCGCAGAATCTGTTGCCGTTTCGGCCTTTCCGGCTTTGCCAAATACCGTTTCAACTTCAGGAACAGTTTTAATTAATTTGTCCGTATTTTGTAGCAGGAATGCCGCTTGTGCAGGTGATACTCCCGGTAATGTTGAAGGCATGTACAATAGATCCCCTTCATTAATTGCGGGAAGGAATTCTCCCCCCAAATGTTTTAACGGCCATATCACGGTAAATAGCGACAAAAAACCAATCAATAATGTTGTTTTCGGCCAAGCCAGAACTTTTAATAAAACCGGTCTATAGAGCAAAATTAACCAACGATTAAGTGGATTACTCTTTTCATTAGGGATTTTTCCTCGGATCCAATATCCCATTAAAATTGGAATGACAATTAAAGCTAATGCAGCCGCACCGGCCATTGCATAGGTTTTAGTAAACGCAAGAGGGCCAAATAAACGCCCCTCTTGTCCTTCTAAAGTAAAAATAGGAATAAACGATAGGGTAATAATCAATAAGCTAATAAATAACGCAGGGCCAACTTCAACTGCAGAATCAGTAATGAGTTTCCAACGCTGCGCATTATCGAGTGTTTGGCCTTCGTTTTGATGTTGCCAAGATTCTAATTTTTTATGTGCATTTTCTATCATAACAATGGCCGCATCGACCATCGCCCCAATGGCAATAGCAATACCGCCAAGCGACATAATATTTGCATTTATGCCTTGGTAACGCATGATAATAAAAGCAATAAAGAAGCCGAGAGGTAAAGAGATGATGGCGACTAAAGCAGAGCGGATATGCCACAAAAAGACAGCACAAACCAATGCGACAACAATAAATTCTTCGAGTAACTTGTAACTTAAATTATCAATCGCATTATCAATCAGAATACTTCTATCGTAAGTGGTGATGATTTCAATGCCATCAGGTAAGCTAGCACTAAGCTCTGTAAGCTTTTGTTTTGCATTGTGAATAACATCTCGCGCATTCTCTCCTGAGCGCAGTAATATTATTCCACCCACCACCTCACCTTCACCATTAAGCTCTGCAACCCCTCGACGCATCTCAGGGCCTGCTTGAATACGCGCCACATCCTGCAAATAAATTGGCACACCTGCTGCCGAGGTTTTTAAGAAAATTTTATTAAAATCCTCCATCGACTGTAGATAGCCACTTGCTCTTACCATATATTCAGCTTCGGCAATTTCAATCGACGAGCCACCCGCTTCTTGATTGGCGGCTTCTACTGCCTGTTTGATCTCAGGTAATGTGATTGAAAATTGAGTTAGTTTTAATGGATCAACCATAATCTGGTAGGATTTAACAACACCACCAACAGTCGCAACTTCAGAAACATTGGGTAATGCTTTTAGCTCATATTTAAGAAACCAATCCTGTAAAGAGCGTAATTCAGCTAAATTATGCTTTCCTGTCTTATCCACTAAAGCATATTCAAAGATCCAACCCACTCCTGTTGCATCAGGGCCGATAGATGAAACGGCGCCTTTTGGTAACTTAGTTTGGACTTGATTTAAATACTCTAAAACCCGCGAACGAGCCCAATACAAATCGGTATTGTCTTCAAAAATCACATAAACATAAGAGTCACCAAATGCGGAAAATCCTCTCACGGTTTTCGCGCCGGGAACAGACAACATAGTCGTGGTAATTGGGTATGTGACTTGATTTTCAACAAGTTGAGGCGCTTGCCCAGGATAGGTGGTTTTAATAATAACCTGCACATCCGATAAATCAGGCAATGCATCAACAGGGGTATTTCGAATGCTCCATATCCCTGCTATCACTAAGAAAAATACGCCCATTAAGACTAAAAAGCGATTGGCGACCGACCGTCTGATAATCCATTCCAACATAACCGACTCCTAATGTGTATGTGATGAGGGCTGAGCGGATTGCTGTACATCAGGAAGTGTAGCCATTCTTTCTAAAGCGCCCGAAATATTGGCTTCAGAATCAATAAGAAAGATCCCTTGAGTCACAATATGTTCGCCAACCTGTACACCATCAGAAATAGCGGCTATTTGTTGAGATTCATTAATCCTACGAATCTTCTTAGGGATAAATTCGCCATTTTCACCTACTGCAATAACATGTTGTTCTTTCCCTGAATCGACGATTGCTTGTGAAGGAATTAACATGCTTTCATTGCCTTGTGCGACCAAATTTAAATACGCCGTCATTCCAGGTTTAAGTAAGTTTTCATCATCATTGATTTCCGCACGAATACTGATAGTTCGACTGGCAATATCTGCACTTGGCAAGATAATCCAGTTATTCACAGTAAATTGATATGTCGGGTAAGCCGGAATAGAAACAGAAAAGTTCACATCTTTATTCAGTAACTCAGCAACGGATTGAGATATGGAAGCATTAATCCATAATGGATTTGTCCCTTGAATTTGCGCTATCACACCTTCTTTTGTGACATTCATACCTTGGCGTAAATTTAATGCCGTAATCACACCTGATATCGGTGCTTTAATCACAAAACGTGTCTGCACTTTTCCTGAACGAGTCAATTGCACGATATATTCTTCAGGCATTCCATTTAAACGTAACCGTTCGATGACACTATTTAATTCATTTTGAGTTGAACCTATTTGTTTTAAAGCAAGGTACTCACTTTGCGCCTCTACCCATGCTGGTATGATTAAATCTGCAATAGGTGCACCTTTAACAATTCGCTCTCCGATTGCTAAAGGATAAATCTTTTCGACAAAACCATTTTCTCTTGCTTGGACAATCACAAATTGGTGGTCATTGAAAGCAACTTCAGCAGGAAATGTTAGGTCATAGTTTAATTTGCCCCACTTAACATCAACGGTTTTAAGTCCCAAGTTTTGAATTTGTGCTGGGTTAATAGTCATGCCTTTATGATTTGCAGAGGAAGCATTCTCATCTTCATATTTAGGCACTAAATCCATATCCATAAAGGGAGATTTACCTGATTGGTCAAATTTTGTATTGGGATACATCGGGTCATACCAATACAAAACTGTACGCTCCTTGGCTTCAACTTGTTCGCTAGTTTGTTCAACGACAAAAAAATAACGATAGAAGAAGATTGAAACGACACTCGATAAAACAACAACCAAGAATAATTTAATGAAATTAACTAGTGACATAACATTTCTCTATCTATTTAATTTGTCTTTTCGACTGATTTCAATAATGAAATATTGCCCTGCTGGATAAATGAAAACGTCACTTCGTCATCAACCTTAAGACCATCGACCATTTGTTCATTTTCATAAGTAAACCGCATTGTCATTGGCGGCCAGCCAATACTTGGTATTGCTTTATGACTTATGGTTAATTTTTTACTATCTGTATCAATCGAAATTAGTTTTCCTTCAGAATTGATAACTGACTCTGCTGCTTGTGTCATCTCCAGTGAAGCTGAATGATTATGTTCATGAGTATTTGCATATCCCACAGCCGAAAAAAGGGTGATTGACAGAACAAAAACTGCTTTATTTAATATCTTCATGTATGACCTCATTACTCTATTAATCCACCACCAAGTGCAGAGAACAAATTGATCTCATTCTTCTGCTGTTCTATATTTAACAACAATAAATTCTGTTTCCCTGTGAATAAATCTCTTTGTGCATCAAGGACATTGAGATAGCTTAAGCCACCGTAACGGTAACTCGCTTGCTTTTGAGCTAGGATGTTATTTAAGGTATTGACGTAGTTTTCTTGGGCGACTAGCTGTTTTTGCAAGCTCGATTTCATTGTTAATGCATCTTTCACTTCTCTAAACGCAACTTGGATACTTTTCTCATAATTAACAATCGCTTTATTCTTTCGAATAATAGCGAGATCTAAATTTTTACTATTTTTCCCACCCGTAAAAATAGGCAGTGTTATTTTTGGTAAAAAATTCCAAATACCATTAGATGAATCAAATAAACCTGATAACGAATCATTGCCGCTGGTTATACTGCTATTAAAGGAAATTGAGGGAAAAAATGCCGCACGAGCGACACCAATATTGGCATTTTCTGAGACGATGCCCTGCTCTGCTGCCATCACATCAGGGCGTTTTAATAAAATTTCAGAGGGAATATTTGACGGTACTGCAATAGGCTGATAAAGCGATAAACTAAAACCTATTTTTTGGCTGTAATTATTTGTCAGAAAACTCACCAGATTTTCATTACGTGCAACATCACTTTTAATTTTTTCAATTGTGATATCAATAGATTGCACTTGGCCTTTCGCTTGGTCTAAATCTGAAATATTGGCTTGGCCTGCAAGGACCTTCTGTTTCACGATAGATTGGCTATGGAGGTAATTTGTCTTGGTATCCTGAGCAATTAACAGTAGTTGCTGGTTATAAACCACATCAAGATAAGCTTCTGCGACAGTTTTTATCGTTATAATTTGAGTCGCCCGGCTCATTGCTTGTGATGCTAAAAAACTGGCCTTATCGGCTTCAGAAAGGTTTTTTATTCGACCAAAAAAATCCAATTCATAACTAATATCCACGCCTGTGCTATATTTTTTCTCTAATGAACTATCGCCATTCAAGCTTTGGCTGTAGTCCCCACCAATAGAAGACATAATTTGTGGGTATTTTTCAGCCACCGAGATACCAAAGCGCAATCGAGCCTCCTCGACATCTAAAGCAGCTAAATACAAATCCTTATTTTTATTGAGTGCCAGCTGAATTGTTTGCTGCATTTGAGAGTCGGTAATAAAGGCTTTCCAGCTTGGAGTGGTGAATTTAGTCTTCATACCATTTACCAATGCAATGGATTCATTTTCGATGGTGTCAGGAATTTGCAGATCAGGACGTAAATATTGAGGTGCCAGTGATACGCATCCACTCAGCCATAGCCAACTGATTATTAATACTATTTTCAGGTAATACATGATGGAGCAAGCCCTCAACATTAATCTGCATTTTCGCTATAGTAAAAAAAAGCTCCTGTTAGGTTCATGACATGAAAATGACAAATTTGTCATTTTACATTTTACGAGTTCAATGCTTAGAATGAGCGAGTCTATACCCGCGCCACTACTGAGGTTATTGTGAAATTACTCATTGTTGAAGATGAACATAAAACGAGAGAATATTTATCAAAAGGTTTAACCGAATCTGGTTTTATCGTTGATGCGATTGAGAATGGGATCACAGGCCTCCATATGGCATCGACAGAAGAATATGATTTAATTATTCTTGATGTGATGTTGCCAGATATTAATGGTTGGGATATTGCCAAAAACTTACGTATCTTAGGGAAAAATACACCAATATTAATGCTAAGTGCACTAGGTAATGTTGAACATCGAGTAAAAGGGCTTGAAATTGGCGCAGACGATTATTTAATTAAGCCTTTTGATTTTTCTGAGCTGTTAGCGCGCGTCAGAACCTTGCTGCGTAGAGGTAATAATACAATTCAAAAGGTGCAATATCACATCGCCAATTTACACGTTGATATCATTAAAAGGCGCGTTACTCGTGTAAATGACAAAATAGCCTTAACCAGCAAAGAATTTTCATTACTTGAATTTTTTATCCTTCACCAAGGCGAAATTTTATCTCGCTCCCTTATTGCATCGAAAGTATGGGATATGAATTTTGATAGTGATACCAACGTTATCGATGTTGCGGTTAAAAGGTTACGATCCAAAATTGATCTGGATTATGAACCTAAATTGATCCACACGATCAGAGGGATGGGTTATTTATTCGAGATCCTTCACGATGAATAATATATTTAAATCCCCCATTTCTATTTCAACACGACTTATTTTTCTGATCAGTGTTACTTTCTCTCTCGCTTTGTTGCTATTCAGTTGGATCATGATTAATTCTATTGTGTTACATTTTAAGCAACAGGATGAATATGCGCTAAATCAAGTTAACCTATCTATTGGCAATTTATTAAGTGAAAACAGTGAATCCGATAATACGAAATTTACTCGCATAAAAACAATTATTGATGAACACCAAGATATTGTTTTTTACCTTGATGATGATAAAGGAAATATTTTAACATCACCTAATGCTAGCAGTGAAATTATTCAGCGGATCAAAAAGTACAATCCTGCGAAAGATAATAGCGAAGAGTATATTAAGAGCTATCGATTAATGGAATCCTTTATTGATATTAATATCGGCAATCAATCTAAGCAATATCGATTAGTCACAGCACTATCGTTGAATTTTCATCATGATTATTTAAACTCATTAATTCGTAATCTTGTGATAGGTGCTATTGTATTGTGTTTATTGACTATATTTATAGTTTATTTTTTAGTTATTAATGGATTAAAACCGCTTAAAAATATGAGTAATAAGATAAAGGCTGTCACTTCGGAAAACTTAAGTATTCGTTTAGACCCAACTACAGTCCCCAAAGAATTAAAACAGCTAGCGATATCCTTCAATCAAATGCTAGTTAAGATTGAAGATGTATTTGTTCGGCAAACTAACTTTTCCGCCGATATTGCCCATGAAATGCGCACCCCAATTACTAATTTAATGACAGAAACACAGATCTCATTAAGTAAAGAACGAAATAAAGAAGAATTAGTTGAAGTGCTATATTCCAATCTTGAGGAATATAACCGGCTTTCTCGTATGATTTCCGATATGCTGTTTCTTGCCCAAGCAGATGACAATATGTTGATCCCTGAGAAAAAACAAATTGATATCAAAGCAGAAATATCGTCAATTTTAGATTATTTTGAGTTTCTAGCCGAAGATAATGATATTAAACTCAAATTAATTGGTAATGCTAAACCTATATTGGCAGATAAGGAAATGCTAAGAAGAGCCATAACAAATTTAATTTCTAATGCTATCCGCTATACCCCCAAAGGCGATTATGTCACGATTAATATTACAAACCTTAACGATTGCGTTGAAATTATTATTAGTAATCCGGGTACCCAAATTTCTAAAGAGCATTTACCAAAGCTATTTGATCGTTTCTATCGTGTCGATAAATCAAGGCAACGGAAAAATGAAGGAAGTGGAATTGGATTAGCAATTGTTAAATCAATTGTATTGGCACATAAAGGAATAATTAATGTTGAATCAGATGAATATTCAACACGCTTTACTTTACATTTACCTAAAAATATATAATAGTGCAAGAACAGACATCTCATCAGATTAAAATACCAAAAACACAGTAAGATGGCAAAATTGTAATCTTACTGTCAGCTTTTAGTCAGAGTTTACCCCTTATTATCGTTATAACAGATGTCGTTTAACTTAATAGAGAAAAATCATGAAAAATATTATTGTCGCAGTTGGTGTGATTATCGGCGCTATTAATCTTGCTTATGCTCAATCCGAGATTGATATTCATAAAAATACAGCAATTGCATTAATGTTTACAGAAAATAATATGTCCGTAGCTAATCAAATTGCCGTAAACAATCATTTAGCAAAAGCAGGTATCAATACCAATGAAGTGATCCATCAAGGTAGAACATTTTCTGAGCTTGATACCAATGAAAAAGCAGCTGTCGCACTAACCTTTACCAAAAATAATACCTCACCTATGAAAGAAAAAATGATCAAACAGCATCAGAAGCAATCTGCAAACTTTATTAAAAGCCAACCACAAACAGCAAAGTTGTTTTCTGATATGAATCAACATGAAAAAGCAATTGTAATGTTGTCTTTTAATAAAAACAGTGGTGCTTCTACCATTCAAAATGAAATTAACTATCATCTTAAACAAATCAAGTAAACGTTAATTTATTACCCTAGAGCCATATTAGCGAGTATTTATTAATATGGCTTTTTATCTAAAACTAAATACTCATAAATTAACAAGAGATATCATAAGATGATCTTCTTACACTTTATTTTTTATTAAAAACGGAAGCTTAGGCTTCCGTTTGAAGTAAATACCAATTGTACTATTTGAGCATTATTATTTACTGCTTAGGTGCAAGCTTCATTAAGAATTCACGTAATTGTGCGAAATCAGATGGCAAGAAATGGGATAATAACGGTAAATCCGCACGTTCCGCTAAAGCTTGCGGTAAAGGCAACTCCTTATTCAGGATCTCCTCTACGCTCTCTTTAAATTTAGCAGGATGCGCTGTACCTAAGAACAGGCCATATTCACCCTCTTGCAATTGGTCACGCAGTATACGATAAGCAATAGCCGCATGAGGCTCTGATATATAGCCTTTTTTATCGAGCTCGCGTACCGTGTCTTTCGTCACTTCATCACTGACAACACCATGACCGAGATCTTTTAAAGACCAGCCTTTACGATTAAATAACTCTTCAATACGCGGCCAGTTATTTGGTTGGCTGACATCCATCGCATTTGATAAAGTTGCAACTGTTTGATGTGGTGCCCATTCGCCTTTATCAAGATAACGAGGAACCGTATCATTGGCGTTAGTCGCGGCGATAAAACGCTTAACAGGTAGCCCCATAGATTTGGCCAATAACCCCGCGGTTAAATCACCAAAGTTACCGCTTGGAACTGAAATGACCAGATGTTCACGTTTATCCGCTGGGATCTGAGCGACAGCTTCAAAGTAATAGCAAATCTGAGCCAGTAAACGGCTGATATTGATCGAGTTAGCTGAGTTCAAATACAACGCTTTTTTTAATTCTTCGTCATCGAAAGATTGCTTAACCAGCGCCTGACATGCATCAAAATCATCTTTGATTGCAACGGTGTGAATGTTCTCACCCAGAGTACAGAAAAGCTTCTCTTGCAGTGGGCTTATTTTACCTTCTGGATACAAAATAACGACTTGAACATTATTCAGACGGTAAAATGCATGTGCTACTGCGGCGCCTGTATCACCCGACGTTGCCGTCAAAATAGTGACTGGCTGATTACCTGCGACTTTCCCTAAAACTTGTGCCATAAAACGGCCACCAAAGTCTTTAAAGGCTAAAGTTGGGCCATGGTAAAGCTCTAGCGTTGCAACATCTGGCTCAACCTGAGCAACAGGTGCAGGGAATGCAAAGGCGTCTTTAACCAAAACCTCTAACTCAGCTTTTGGGATCTCATCACCAATAAATGCCGTTAAAATATGGCTGCTACGGGTGACAAAGTCCAGCTTCAGTAACTCATCAATCTCAGCAGCACTAAATTCAGGCAGATCTTGTGGGAAAAATAGACCTTGCTGCTTGCCTAGACCTTGTTTAACCGCCTGCGCGAAGCTAACTTGCTCGCTATTATCTTTTAAATTATACAGTTTCATTCTTTACCCTATTGTCCTTGCACCAGTGAGATCTAAACGGCAGATATGCACAAAGCCTTCATCATTCTGAATGTAATGTTGTTGTAGATAATCCGCCATTTTGTCTGCAATGTGTTTATCGTCACAAATCGCAAATAGTGTTGGCCCAGATCCTGAAATGCCACAAGCAAGCGCACCAATTTCATAGGCGTTTTTGCGCGCCTCTGCGAAGCCAGGAAGTAGCTGTGTACGATAAGGTTCAGCAACCACATCTTGGATCATGGTAGCAGCAAGCTTTGGCTGCCCCGTATGGCAAGCATGGATAAAGCCTGATAAATAGCGCCCATGATTAACAATATCATGCCGCGGGTAGCTATTAGGTAAGATAGCGCGTGCTTCTGCTGTCGATACTTTAATTCCGGGATATGCCATTACCCAATACCAGTTTTCAAACACTGGAACTGGTTGAGAAATAATGCCATTTTGCTCGATAATGAGTTGTAAACCACCTAAGTAGCAAGGGGCAACATTATCATAATGTACACTACCTGAAATGCGTCCTTCCAGCTCTCCCATCATACTTAGCAATGTGGTTTGATCGAAAGGTTTACCTGCAAATTCATTGAGTGCCAGCAGCGCAGCCACAACCGAGCAAGCACTTGAGCCAAGTCCTGAACCGATGGGCATATTTTTTTCGAGCATCATAGCAACATTTAGCGGCTTACCAAAGCGTTCACAAAACAGTTCCCAACATTGGTAAACGATATTATGTTCATTTTTTTTCGGTAATTTTGAGACAAAACGACCCTGATTAGTCAGAGAAAAGGTATCAGCCGCTTCAACAGTGACACAATCACCTAATAGTGTTCCATCTACAGGCGATACTGCCGCCCCTAGTACATCAAACCCGACACTAACATTACCAATTGAAGCGGGCGCATAAACTTTAATCACTTATCAAACTCCCAATTTCCATGATAGGGTACGTAACATGTCTGCAAATACGCCGGCAGCAGTAACATCATTACCTGCACCATAGCCTCTGAGTACTAAAGGAATAGGTTGATAATAGCGCGTATAGAAAGCCAATGCGTTTTCGCCATTTTTTACTTTGAATAGAGGATCATTGCCGTCAACTGCGACGATTTTCACTTGGCAACGGCCTTCTTCTATTAATCCAACATAGCGTAACACTTTTTCTTCTGCTTCAGCGGCTTTTATACGTTCAGCAAACGGTTGATCAAGCTGTGGTAGGCGGGACATAAATTCAGTCACATCACCACTGCTATCAAATTCTACGGGTAATACGGCTTCAATTTCAATATCACTTAACTCTAACTGATAGCCAGCTTCACGAGCGAGGATCAATAATTTACGAGCAACATCCATCCCCGATAAATCATCGCGTGGATCAGGTTCAGTGAATCCTTTCTCTTTCGCTAATATCGTTGCTTCTGATAGTGACATGCCTTCATCCAACTTACCAAAAATAAAGGATAATGAACCAGAAAGGATCCCGCTAAAGTGTACCAGTTCGTCGCCTGCATTAAGTAAATTTTGTAAGTTTTCAATAACGGGTAAGCCTGCCCCCACGTTAGTGTCATAAAGGAATTTACGTTTTGATACTTCACTCGCAGAACGTAGCTGATGATAATAATCCATCGATAGCGTATTCGCTTTTTTGTTTGGTGTCACAACGTTGAAACCATCTTTCAAGAAATTCACATACTGCTCAGCGACTTCTTGGTTTGAAGTACAATCGATGATCACTGGGTTGAGAAAATGGTACTCACGTTCTAATCTGATAAGACGGCTTAAACTAAATGGTTCAGTGGCTTGTGCTAATTCTTCTTTCCAATTATCAAGTGAAATACCCTGCATATTGGTCAGCATCGCTCTTGAGTTAGCAATACCACAGACACGTAAATCAATATGCTTTTGCTTCAGCCATTGTTGCTGACGATGGATTTGCTCAATCAATGCATTTCCGACACCGCCAACGCCAATGATGAAAGCTTCAATAACTTGCTCTGCATTAAATAGCATTTGATGGCACAAACGTACTGCTGTTGTCGCTGACTCGTTCGCAATAACCGCCGAAATAGATCGCTCAGACGAACCCTGTGCAATCGCAACGATGTTGATGTTGCCACGAGTTAATGCAGAGAAGAAACGCGCTGAAATTCCTTTCAGAGTGCGCATTCCATCTCCCACGACAGAAATAATCGCTAACTGTTCCATCACATCTAATTGGTCAAGCACTCCATCTTTCAATTCTAAATAGAACTCTTCTTCCAATGCCATTCGTACACGTCTTAATTCCCCTTGGGGCACACAAAAGCTAATGCTGTATTCAGAAGATGATTGGGTAATCAGAACAACAGAGATTCCCTTACGTGACATCACTGAAAAAATCCGCGCAGCCATACCAACCATGCCCTTCATTCCAGGGCCAGAAACGTTGATCATCGCCATGTTATTGAGATTTGTAATTCCTTTTACTGGCGTGCTGTCATCCGTTTGACCATCACCAATCAAGGTACCTGGTGCGCTGGGGTTAGTTGTGTTTTTGATCAGGCAAGGGATTTGGAATTGAGCAATTGGTGCAATCGTGCGGGGATGAAGCACTTTTGCACCAAAATAAGAGAGCTCCATCGCTTCTTGGTATGACATTCCTTTTAGCAAGCGAGCATCCGGTACTAAACGTGGATCACAAGTATAAACACCATCAACATCAGTCCATATTTCACAACAATCTGCGCGTAGACAAGCGGCGAGTACAGCTGCTGAGTAATCGGAGCCATTACGTCCCAGTACCACTAATTCACCTTTGTCGTTACCCGCAGTAAAACCTGCCATCAAAATAAAATGATCATTAGGAATATTTAATTCAGCGATGCGTTTAGTGGATTCATTGATATCCACTGTTGATTCGAGATAATGGCCAACTGCCAATAAGTTTTTGACGGGATCAATTACCGTAACTTTATGCCCGCGTGCGGTCAGTACAGATTCCATAATCGCGATAGAGAGTTTTTCACCACGGCAAATGATTGATGCATTTATGCTATCAGGACATTGGCCAAGAAGAGTAATACCATGCAGTACTTGTTTAATTTGCGCGAATTCTTGCTCAGTGAGCTTCTTCAACCTGTCATAATCAAAACCAGGTTGTTTTTCTTTCAATCCTTTTAATAAATTGGCAAAAATCATTTCTGCATCATTCACATGCGTAATGACATTCTGACCTTCCGCCGTTTTATCAATCATTGCTACCAAATGATTAGTGATTTTTGCCGGCGCAGATAGCACCAAGGCCACTTGCCCATCAGCCAATTTACTTTCGGCGATATCAGCAACATTCAGTACCCGTTCGTCATTTGCAACTGAAGTACCGCCAAATTTAAGCACACGCATGGTATTCCTCTCCTGATTTAATCCCAAAAAAAAGCCCGCATCTGATTGGATGCGGGCTTTTTCGTTTTATTTTTTGGATGCGTCAGCCCGCCCCGTTTCCTGTGGTTACGGTGGTGGTGGTAATAATCGTATTCAGGCTGATGGCACGCATAGGTTTTGTCTGTCTCTTAATTTGTTACTTTCTCCCTATACGGTTAAAGCAATTAACCAAAAATGTCAAATTTATTTGCAAAAAAAACATTTTACTTCTGAATTAATTATCAAAAATTATTCCAACTCTTCAACAAAACTTAATATCAAATGAATTAAACTTACCTACGACTGAACTTTATCACTATAAAATCAACCAATCTCAAGATATAATGCTTGAGTTATTTATTATATCAAAGAAAGGTTAAATCGCATTTTTTTCGAGCGAATTTGCTAAGTAGATGAAGGAAAAAATATGAAGGTTTGATGCTTTATCTTATAGCAAGCGTCAATTAAATTTGTATGACTTTCTTCCTAACAAATTTTGTTAACGTGCTACAATTGATTTTGATATGTATCAACAAAAGTTATTTTTTTAGGTGGTAAATGCAGTATTAGCTGTTATATTGCTGTTAACAGCCCAACGTTGGGAAAGTGCCTAAATTTTGATTCACTTTTTAGAATCTCACAATGACAGAGGCAACAAAATAACGTTGATTCTGATGACATTTTTATAGCTTATAGACGCGTTTTTCCAAAAAAACAAAAATAAAACCACCTAATTTGGAAGCGGCTTATAAGTTCACTATTTTATTTTAAAACTTTAGGTAGCAAATATGCAGACCCCACACATTTTAATTGTTGAAGATGAAATTGTCACTCGCAATACACTTAAAAGTATCTTTGAAGCAGAAGGCTATGTAGTACACGAAGCTACTGATGGCGAAGAGATGCACAATGTTCTGTCTGAACATGACATCAACTTAGTTATTATGGATATCAACCTCCCAGGTAAAAATGGTCTCCTTCTCGCTCGTGAATTACGTGAGCAGGAAAGCATTGCTCTAATGTTCCTGACAGGTCGTGATAACGAAGTCGATAAGATCCTTGGGCTTGAAATTGGTGCTGATGACTACATCACTAAACCATTCAACCCACGCGAGCTGACTATCCGTGCACGTAATCTACTTTCTCGTACTATGAATTTAGCGGGTAGCACAGAAGAACGTCGTCTTGTTGAAAGCTATAAGTTTAATGGCTGGGAACTAGACATTAATAGTCGTTCACTTGTTAGCCCAGCTGGCGAACACTACAAATTACCTCGTAGTGAGTTCCGCGCAATGCTGCATTTCTGTGAGAATCCAGGAAAAATCCAAACTCGAGCAGACTTGCTGAAGAAAATGACAGGTCGTGAGCTTAAGCCACATGACAGAACGGTTGATGTCACTATCCGTCGCATTCGTAAGCATTTCGAATCAACCGCTGATACACCTGAAATTATCGCGACCATCCACGGTGAAGGTTACCGTTTTTGTGGTGACTTAGACGAATAATTCGTTATTGCGTTCGCTAGAAAACCGGTCAATTGGCCGGTTTTGTTCGTTTAAGGCGCAAGAAATAAAAGCTGATCAATTGACCCGCTTTTGTATTAAATAAAAATGATGAAATCTTACCATGGCATAATTGGCACAGCACTGAGTGCATTTTTTGGTGAGCCTTCAATAACCTTATCTGAGTAGGTTAAATAGATTAACGCATTGCGTTTCGGATCATAAAAGCGGACAACTTGCAATTTTTTGAACACTAAAGAAGTTCGTTTTTGAAAAACAACATGTGGTTTTTTCGGTGAGCGTTTTATACGATCATTTAATTCAATTGGACCAACTTGCTGGCAAGAAATTGCCGCATCCGCAGTATCTTCGGCTAAGCCAAGTCCACCTTTAATGCCGCCTGTCTTTGAACGGCTAAGATAGCATGTCACATTATCAACATCAGGGTCATCAAAAGCTTCAACTACGATTTTATGATCTGGACCAAATACTTTAAAAACAGTATCTACCGAGCCAATTTCTTCTGCGAATGTCGCAAAGGGTAATGTAGACAACAGTGATGCTAGTAATATTTTTTTCAACTTGCAAAAATGCATATTGGGTTCCTTTTCAACCAGAAAGTGCCATTTTGGCACTAATTATAAACAAAATTGCCCGTTTTCTTTATAACTAAATAACAAATATAACTCTTTTAATATAAACGAAAAAGGTAACTTGATATAGAATAGGCGTTCATTGATAACCTATATCTGTTTTTTAAGTCTTCTCGACTGGGGATATACATGGATCAAACTAATATTATTCGTGACCTTCTACGCTGGATCGATAATAACCTAGATAAACCTCTATCACTCGATAATGTTGCGGCAAAAGCGGGTTACTCCAAGTGGCATTTACAGCGGATGTTCAAGGATATTACCGATCAAGCTATTGGAGCTTACATCCGAGCTCGCAGGCTTTCTCGCGCTGCTGTTGCCCTACGCCTCACCAGTCGCCCCATTCTTGATATCGCATTACAGTATCGTTTTGATTCACAACAAACGTTTACTCGTGCATTTAAGAAACAATTTAACCTCACGCCTGCCTACTACCGTCGTACCGAAGAATGGTGTGCAACGGGAATTTGTCCACCCATTATTTTAAATGATCATAGGCACTTGGATCATGAATTTGTCCAAATGCCAGAACAACCTTTAGTGGGATTAGAACAGAGCTGTTCTTATGCACTTGAGGAGTGGTCAAATGCGTGTTCACAAATGCGCCAAACATTCTGGCATTATTACTTAGAACATACTAACTCCGTTGCTTCAGAAGTATTTGGTTTACATCATGCTATTCACAACCCTGAAAAAGAAGATGAGCAAACCGTATTCTATACAACGGCAGTAAAACCTGAAGATGCGAATTTTAATAATGCGGAGTACAGCAACCTGACTATTCCCGCAGGAGATTACGTAAAGTTTAGCTTGATCGGCGACGCAACACGTGATGCATTGCAGGAGTTTTTGTATCAGATTTATGGCGTTTATATGCCAAAACTAAACATTACGCGTAGGCCAGGTTATGATATCGAGCACTATAAACTACGAAATATCGAAATAAGTAAGATCGATAAGGAACATGATGACCCTAAAACACACATTGCTGCTTTTGAATACTATGTCCCGATAAAAGCTAATGATTAGGCAATATTGACCTTATGGGCCCATTTTTCAGCAAATTGTAGATATTAGCAGTTAAAAATCACGACAATAAATACTTGCTCTGCTCAAATAATATATACACGCTAAGTATTAGGAGTTCCATCACATTGAAACTCCTAATACTAATTACGTAAACTAAGCTTGCTGCTCGTCTAACGAGGGTTGAGTGAGATGCGTAATTTCACCCGTACTTTCAACGATCCAACCATTCGCTAGCCAAGGGCTATTTTGATAATCGACTCGCGAAATTGAGCAATTACGTAAGCGTAAGCGACGTTCCGAATAAGCAGGAACGCCAAGAATACGGCTTAATAACGTGCTTAGTGCGATACCATGACTCACTAGCAGTGGTCTGCTGCCCTTAGGTAAATCGAGACAACTGTTTAATGCCGCTAACATACGCTCATACAATTCTTCCATTGATTCACCTTCAGGAATACGCCCTCCCTCAGTGCCATCAATGAGGCTTTTACGCCATTGCTCTTCTTGCTCGGTGAGCATTTCAATCTCACGTTGCTCAAGAACGCCCATATTTAGTTCACGAAGACGCGGTTCTGTGATAATTTCACATCCGCAAACCTCAGCAATTATTTGTGCAGTTTCGCGTGTGCGTCCCATATCACTAGTGATAATATGGGTAATGCCTTCTGATTTAATCCTTTCGGCAACCTGCCTTGCTTGCAGACGCCCAGTGGCCGTTAGTGGGCTATCAGATTGCCCTTGTATACGGCGAGCCACGTTCCATTCGGTTTCGCCATGGCGAACAAGATAAACCTGTAACATAGATGTGTTCCGTTATTACTTTGCAAAGTATGTGTTCAAAGGAAAATAATTAATGTACCAAGTTATAGCTGCAACGACTAATCCTGCCAAAATTAAAGCGATTCATCTTGCATTCGATGCTGTTTTCGGGCCAGGTAGTTATCAGATAGAAGATATTAACGTCGATAGCAGCGTTCCACAGCAACCTATCGGTAATAATGAAACCCGCACAGGCGCTAGACAACGAGTAATGGCATCAAGACAAGTTCGCCCTGAAGCCGATTTTTGGGTCGGCATTGAAGCTGGTATTGACGACGATATGACTTTTGCTTGGATTGTTATTGAACATAAACAAATCCGTGGTGAATCGCGTTCAGCAAGCATTATGATCCCAGAAAAAATTCTGGCAGGTATTCGAGAAGGGCGTGAACTTGGCGAAGAAATGGCAGATTTAACTGGCATTGATAATATCAAACAGCAAGGCGGCGCTATTGGATTTTTCACTAACGGGGTATTAACACGCACTAGTGTCTACCAACAAGCACTGATACTAGCACTGGTTCCCATTAAGCATGAAATTTATAAAGAGCTAAACCAGATAGAAGACTAATTATAACGAAAAAATAACAATAGGGGCAGTTTTTGCCCCTATTTACGGACTTTAGTATCAAGAATCACACAAATTGTATAAAAAATGGCAAATTATGCAACTCATCAGCTAAGGAATTATTTAAGTAACTGCTCTTCCAACCACGCTTTGACAGGTAAAGGTGCTGATTTCAAGCTATTTGATCCACGGGTAATAGTTGCAATGCCGACACCAAGTTCATTTTTCAATTCTCTTTGGCTCATTTCACCGCGCATTAATTCTTGGACAATTCTGACTCGAGTTGCAAGCGCCGTACGTTCATCAGGTGTAAGCAATAATTGGAGTATGGGATGCTGCAAGTCTTGCTCAAATGCAAGCTGAAGTAACTTAACGAAACGTTGCCAGTCATCATTCTCATCAGTAGTGAGCGCAGGGTCATTCAGGTGATTTGCTGTCATGTTATCTAACCATACTATTCAACTAGTACAAAATAATACCATACAATTTTGCAAATCACCTGTAAAACGTATTAATACTTCATTTGCCATTCATTATCGCTCATAACAGGGCCAGTTTGCCCCATAAAGTAGCGGTAGAATACATCATAAGAAAGTACGTTCTTCACATAACCTCGGGTTTCTGAAAATGGAATGCTCTCGACAAAAGCGACTGCATCTAGACGTCCACCACTATTTCCTAACCAGCGATTTACCCGTGATGGGCCGGCGTTATATGCGGCACTGGATAAAATACGGTTATTCGAAAATTGCTGATAAACATCATCTAAGTAAGCCGTACCAATCTCAATATTTTTAGTTGGATTAGTTAATTGGCTGACATTCACATAATCACTAATACCCTGCTTTTGAGCAGTATGCTTCGCAGTGGCAGGCATCAATTGCATTAGCCCTGTAGCCCCAACGGGTGAGCGAGCTTGTGGGTTCCAAGCGCTTTCTTGGCGAGCTATCGCCATTGCATAACTTTTCGTGATGGATTTATCTTTGGTATAACGTTCAAACTCTTTTTCCCACGCTAATGGAAAACGCTCTTCTAGATGATTCCATAACTTAGCGGTGATTGTTGCTTGAACACTTAAATCTGCCCAATTATGGTCGAATGCGTAACGCGCCAGCTTCTCTTGCTGGTCAGCGGGTAATGATGCCACCAAACTCACCCATTCCGTACGCGCAAGATTATCCATCTCCCAATACATCAATTCACGAACACGTTGTACTTCAGCCATTTTATCAACGCTATTGTCCGGTTTATCGGCGGCTTTAATATACAATGGATATTCTATATTCAGTTTTTGCGCTGCTACCATCGGATAGAAACCACGTCCACTCATGAGGTTATGTAATATCGCTTCACCTTCAGCTTTTCTACCTTCATCAAGCAGAGTGATCGCTTGCCAATATTGCCATTCCTCTTTATTCTTAGCGTCATCAGGAAGTTGCTTCAACCACGTTGAAACGCCTTTTTTATCCCCTAACCCCAAAGCCAAACGCACTCTACGTTCTTTTAATGTCGTTGAATCCGTATCTCCAATCACTTCATCACGCCAGCTTGCCTGTTCTGGAGTGACATCCCCCATATACTGCCAAGCGATGCTGTCTTTCATTTTTTGGGTTTCAGCGATATTCATTTTCTGTGCGCTGCTGATACTTTTTAGCGCTGCACGAGCTTCATCCGGTGATTGTCGAGCATAACGGCTAAATGCTGCCAATGTCGCTTGACGTGAAAAATCCGTTGGCGTCATTGTTTTGGCAAAATTGGTCACTGATGCGGGATCATTTTGCAGCTTAACTAACGCATCACCGATAGTTTTATAATTTTGCGGTAAACGCTTAGCGAGATATGCAGCTATTGATGTATTGCCCGCATCGATAGCAAGATGGATCCGTTCAAGGAGCATTTCAGGTGTTAAATATCCGGCTTTTTCCCACTCATTAAATAATTTGTCACACGCTTCAGGCATCGAACGCCCATTGAGCCAAGACTTCTCAGCACCTTGCCATGCAAGATTTTTGTTCCCAGTAGCCCAATTCGCATAATAGTAATTACATTGTGCTTCAGCGGGCTTTGGCGCTTCAGGACTGAAAGCTAATAATGATTTCCACTCTTGACGGCGCGCTAATTCATTCACAAACCGTGTTTTCAGGGTTTTCGCTACAGGCAAAGTCGGATGAGCATCAATAAATGTTTGTACTTGGCTTGGAGAAATAATATCGAGGTCTTGAGTAAGCTCTCGGTATTCTAAATAAGGATATAATGGATATTCTTGTAATGTAGGCAGTAAACGCTCTACTTCATCCATTTGCTTTGCATCCCAAGCTTGTTTAATCGCTTGGTAGCGCTCACGTTGAGCCTGTAGAGAATCTGCCCATACAGTGGTGGATATCAACATCATGGCAATCGGCACTGCCACCAAGAATTTTTTCATACTTAATATTTCCCTATTCCTGCTGTGCTCTGAATTGTTTAATGTGAATAACTATACCTGAAATATTTCGAGTTGAATGTAAGAAACAATCCCATAAATACGAATGATGAAAACAAACATAAAACAAATAGTTGAATATTTTCATCTGCAAATAATGTAAATTGTGTATAGATAACAAGAGAAGATAGATAGGGAGCAGGAGTATAGATAAAAATAGTGATTCGACTGTCTGAACCTAGTCAACAACCTTGCAACTTGAAGTATGACGAGTCTAAATAACTTATATGCCTACAATAGACAATAGACAATAGACAATAGACAATAGACAATAGACATATTGATTAAAGTATAAACATGGACAAACATCCCAATTTATTGTTAAATGATATACTTATCATATATTCAAAATGTATAATTTTTGGTGACTTTCAGCTAGCAGTATCCTGTGATTGTTGTCGTTCAAAGAATTTTTATAAAAATAATTTTACAGCTCTCTCGAATTATTTGCATGTCATAAATAGAATAAAAACCAATACAAACTTAATGATATGAATCTTATTTGGAATAATCAAAATTCCTTTTGAAATGGGATAAGATATGGATTTCAAAAATTTATGTTTTTCTATTCTAGGGTGTGGATGGGCATATCTATTAATTTACACATTAACAGATACTCACTCTTCAATTGTGTTTTTGCCTTTCTTAATCATATTCTTTATTATTTTTTATATACTCTCTACAAGGAATAAACGGATGTTTACTAAAAAAAATAAAAGCAATTCAATAAAACTTGAAAAAGACAATGAATTAGTTGCTAACAAAGAAATCGTTGTATCTAAAGAAGAAAAATCGACTCAATTATCTAATACTCATAAAATTACTTCTATTTCAAGTAGCTGTAATATTTCTGGAGACTTTATTCTCGATGACGATATTAATGTTTTTGGTCATATAAAAGGTAGCATTCGTAGCAATAATGGCAGCGTAACCATAGAAAAAGAAGGCGTTGTCGAGGGGGAAATTTACGCTCAAACCATATCAATTAATGGTAAAGTACAAGGATTATGCGTTTCTGAAAATCTTGATATTTTAGAAAATGGCCAATTAGAAGGTGTTTGCCAAACTAAAAATTTAACGATCAAAAAAGGTGGGATATTTACAGGCACCTCAGAAAGAACAGATAAAAAAATACAACCTAATGATGTGAAAAAAGAACTTGCTCAGAAAAAAACTGAAATGGCTAAACTAGAGACTTCTTCTATACCAGCACAATAATTATTCTATATTTTATTTAAACTTATTAAACATAAAATGAGTATAACGACAACACTTATAGCGGAATAATCTCCGCTATAAGAAAACGCATAACAATTCATTATTTGCATGCCACCCTGATAGTTTAATCATAGCGAATGTTAGACCCTAATTTAAATCTTATTATATATATTACTTACTGCATTTTAATATAAATAAACCATATAAATTAACAACCTTAATGTTATTCTAAATCAATAAAAAAAGAGTAAATCTAAAATTAAATTCTATAGTCTACATAATTCAATTTGTATGCAGGCGACAAGGTAAGATAGGCGCATAACATAGATAAATACGATGACCCAACTCGCTAAACTCAGTCAACAGCCTTGCAAATTTGATTTTTGCTTTCGCATTACTGAACATCACGTTAGGGTGCAAAAAAATTTTGCCTTTCTCAACCGTCTTCGTTCATATCGAAACTATTATATGTTATCTCCCCGACTTCACCTCCAATAAAATGAGCTTATCCAATTATGCGCAATAAGCTCTCTAATGATACTGAAGATAATGCAAGATAGTTACTTACCGGTGACGACATCTTGCTCTTTTTCATTCAAAGGCTGGTGTTCGAGTTCCTTTGCTAAGAAGTAATTTAAGAAGGTACGAATTACCGCAATAATCCCCAGTTTGATCAGACTATCTAAATCAGGATCGACGGTCGTGACAAGAATATCAGCGGCTAATTGGAATTCGAGTGCCGTTGCCAGCCATCCACCAAAACAGTAGCGAGCCACTCGCCCTGATTTTAAACGGATTGAAACCATCAGTGTTTTGACTAATCCAATCACAACGCAAATAACTGAAATTATCTCTAGCAATAGTTGTAGAAAATGAACACAAGAGACCAGTAATTCACGTAAAAAAGCTAAATCAAACATGGAGAACCTCAATGTTAGGGTTTAAATTTGAGTTTGTTGCTAAAAATGACTCCCTGATAAATAAGACGTATCGCGAAGATCCTATTTATCAATCGCCTGTTTAATGTTGAGACTGTTTCATCAACACTATTCCACTTCACGCTGATTAAAATTAGCTTATCCGGTTATTTGCAACAAGCCGTAACTATTGACTTAAAGTGAGGAACAATTAGAGTGAAGCTCAGTAATTTTTGAAGATAGAACGTAAAGTTTGCAGCAGCAAAAGTCACATAAGGTATTATACTTCTATAAAACCTTTATTTGTGTGCTAACACGCTATCAAATATAGATATATTATTTAAAAAACAATAGGTAAAACAAATTGGCTCAATACGTTTACTCTATGTTTCGAGTTGGAAAAATTGTTCCACCGAAACGTCATATTCTAAAAAATATCTCCCTGAGCTTCTTTCCTGGAGCAAAGATTGGTGTTTTAGGCCTTAACGGTGCAGGTAAGTCAACATTGCTGCGCATTATGGCGGGTATTGATACCGAAATTGAAGGGGAAGCTCGCCCTCAGCCTGGTATCAAAATTGGCTATCTTCCACAGGAACCTAAGCTTAACCTTGAACATACTGTTCGTGAAGCTGTTGAAGAAGCTGTTTCTGAAGTCAAAAATGCATTAACGCGTTTAGATGAAGTTTATGCGGCATACGCAGAAGCTGGTGCCGATTTCGATAAATTGGCCAAAGAGCAAGGACAACTGGAAGCTATCATTTCAGCGCAAGATGGCCATAACCTAGAGCACCAACTCGAGCGTGCAGCTGATGCTTTACGCTTACCCGCTTGGGATGCCAAAATTGCAAATCTGTCTGGGGGTGAACGTCGCCGTGTGGCAATCTGCCAACTGCTGCTCGAAAAACCAGATATGTTACTTCTCGATGAACCAACCAACCACTTGGATGCCGAATCCGTTGCTTGGTTAGAGCGTTTCTTGCACGATTACGAAGGAACTGTTGTGGCTATCACGCATGACCGTTACTTCTTAGATAACGTTGCGGGTTGGATCCTTGAACTTGACCGTGGTGAAGGTATTCCATGGGAAGGTAACTACTCATCTTGGCTAGAACAAAAAGATGAGCGTTTAGCTCAAGAAGCCTCAACCGAAGCTGCTCGCCGTAAATCAATTGAGAAAGAGCTGGAGTGGATCCGCCAAAACCCTAAAGGTCGTCAGGCAAAAGGTAAGGCTCGTTTGGCGCGTTTTGAAGAACTTAACAGTGTTGAGTACCAAAAACGTAACGAAACGAGTGAGCTATTCATTCCACCGGGACCACGTTTAGGCGATAAGGTCATCGAAGTTGAAAATCTGAGTAAATCATACGGCGATCGCGTCCTTATCGACAACTTAAGCTTCTCCATTCCGAAAGGCGCTATTGTGGGTATTATCGGTCCTAACGGTGCGGGTAAATCAACACTATTCCGTATGATTTCTGGTCAGGAGCAACCTGATTCAGGGTCGATCACGCTCGGTGATACCGTGAAGATCGCCTCTGTCGACCAGTTCCGTGATTCAATGAATGACAGCAAAACCGTTTGGGAAGAAATTTCTAACGGGCAAGATATTATGCGTATTGGTAACTTTGAAATACCAAGCCGCGCCTATGTTGGTCGCTTTAACTTTAAAGGCATTGATCAAGGTAAGCGTGTTGGTGAGTTATCCGGTGGTGAGCGTGGTCGTCTACACTTGGCAAAACTGTTACAAGTTGGCGGTAACGTATTACTTCTCGATGAACCCACCAATGACCTTGATATTGAAACACTGCGCGCATTAGAAAACGCATTATTGGAATTCCCTGGCTGCGCAATGGTTATCTCGCATGACCGTTGGTTCCTTGACCGTATTGCAACTCATATCATTGATTATCAAGATGAAGGTAACATCACCTTCTTCGAAGGTAACTTCACTGAATATGAAGATTTCAAGAAACGTACGTTGGGTGCTGAAGCCCTGCAACCTCACCGCATGAAATACAAGCGTATGAGCAAGTAACGCCTTAAAATCTTGGATTTAATCGCGCATCGCATTGCGCTACTCCAGTGAAAATAAAGGACAAAGTGAAACTCACTTTGTCCTTTTTATCTAAGATAAAACTGAAGCGTTCCATCGATATGACGAAGATCCTAACTCGTTATTATCTCCGCCAAGTCGGTAATGCATCAATTGATTGCTGTATATACAACTGTAGCTCCGCCTTATCAAACTCAGGTTGTTTAATATCACTACCTTTAAGAAACGCTTGTGTATTATCTCGCCCCCAAATATAAGTATATTGATAGAGTTCAATTAGACATTTACCGTCATACATCGGATCTTTAAATAAGTTCAATACGGGATAAAGAGGTGCATTCGCATCGAATTCCCATAGGGCTCGCCATTCATAAAATGGTAATATTTTGAACTGGTATCCAAAGTCTTTTTCGAGTTGAATAAAGAATTCTTGTAGCGAAAGATTTTTTTCTTTTGAGTGAATAAGGTTAAATTTTGTACCTAGTGCTTGGGGATTTTTAGAAATATAAGCAATGGATTTACTCATATAATCGATGGTGCTAAGCCCTTCATATAACTCGACAACATCGGGTACTACCCCAAGCGCTATACAGGTTTTAACTAACCTTCCCCACCATTGATAACTTGCACTTATTCCTGTTTTACTGTGGTAAGTCGCATAGCCAAGACGAAATGTGATTAATGGCATTCCTCTTACTTGTGCTTGATCAGCAAGAGTTTCCATTACCCACTTACTTTTCACATACCCAATATCAGCACAGATAGCCGGCAGGTTTTGATCGATATCATCGTCTTCCCGCATAGTTTTCTTACCTGTAAGCCAATGACCCCAACTATAAACAGAGATAGTCGATAACAATATCATCGCCTTAATTCTACCAGCCGCGACAAATCGAAGCAGTGCGACCATACCGTCTACATTATCCTTTTTCATTGATTTATAAGGTTTAATAAAGTTAACTGCACTTGCTGAGTGATAGACAACATCAATTTTCATCGTCAATGATTCATAATCAGCCAGTGCCATTCCCAACTGAGGTTCAGAAATATCACCGATATATAACTTAATTCGAGTAAGGTCTGACGCTGATATGACCACTTTATATTGGTTAAGCTTTTCTTTAAGACGACCATGCTCATCATGCGCATCCTTTGCTCGAATAATGCAATGAATATCCGCATCGGTACGTTCTAGCAATTCAACCAGCAAGTGTATACCAATCAAACCAGTTACACCTGTCAATAGGATATGTTTGGCATGCTCTAAACGTTGTGGATCAAACGTTCCGCTAAAAACAATATCATCAGGTAAGATTGCATAATGGCGCAGCGATTCTTCAGATGTATAGTCAGATATTTGATCTGATGATAAAACCCGATCTTTGATTTCATTCGTTAATTCTAATACCGATGAATAGTTGTACAAGTCGGTGATACGCAATGGGAGCTCAAAGTGTTTCGATAGAAGAACGATAACTTTCGCAGCAAGCAAAGAGTGACCACCAACATCAAAGAAGCTCTGTGAATTATCGAAATCAGTATGTCCAAGTGTCTGAGCAAAAATTTCAAAAATAGCCCGCTCTGCATCATCTTTAATAATTGAAAAATCATAGTCTGGCGCTACTGATCTATGCTGTTCAAATTGCTCACGTAATGCGGCTTTATCTATTTTCCCATTACTATTTTCAGGAAAGGATTCAACAATAAGATATCGACTTGGCATCATATAATCAGGCAGGAAGGCTGAGATACCCTGACGAATATAATTAACAATATTGCTCTCGTTTTTTACTTCATCATCAAGAATGATAAATGCTACAGCCTCTTTAGACTCATTTTTTACTACATTAGGTGTAATAACACTCACTTTTTTAATACCGAATTGACGAGCAATTACGGTTTCTATTTCGCCTAACTCAACAAGATGACCGCGTATTTTCACCTGTTCATCCATACGCCCAAGGAATTGAAGAGAGCCATCTGGTAATATTTTTCCGAGATCCCCAGTACGAAATATACGCTCCCCTTCTTCAAACGGATGCGACAAAAACTTTTCATTCGTTAGCGTTTCATTATGAAGATAGCCACGAGCAAGACATGAACCTGCAATGAAAACCTCTCCAACTTGCCCATCGGTTAACTTTTTAAGCTGTTCATCTAAGATCAAAATTTGAGCAGTACCACAAGGTTTACCAATCGATGACGCTAGATTCTGTGTCGAACTAGGAACAAAATGGCAAGTTGTAAAAATTGTGGCTTCTGTCGGTCCATAATAGTCAATCAATTGATAATCTATATGGACTGTATCGACTGGGTTCAATTTTTCACCCGCAGTAAAGAGATATTCGAGTGATGAAGGGCTAGGGCGACTTTTTTGAATCACATCATGGACTATAACTGTTGGCACGAAAGTATGAGTGATGGCAAATTCGTCCAATGCTTTCACTAACAAACTCACATCTCGCCGAATCTCGCCACTGAATATGTAGAGTCTGCCACCTGCTGATAGCGGTGACCAAATTTCCCACTGAGCAACATCAAATCCTAATGCAGCGATAAGCGTGGAACGAGTAGATTGATTAACCTCGAACTTTTTATTGTGCCATGAAACGATCTGTTCAACCGAATGATGTTCAACAATAACTCCCTTTGGTACTCCCGTTGTACCAGAAGTAAAAATGACATAAATCGGCTCATTGGGTTGTGGACGATAGTTCGATTTCGGTGCGTTCTCTGTACGTAGTGAAGCAATACTTACTGTACACACATCCGTTTTTTGCTTATCGATAGCACTCTCAGAAATACTCGTTAACATAAATGCAGCGCGTATTTGTTCAATAATGTAGGATTTACGTTGTTCTGGGTAGCTATAATCTATCGGAGTATATGCCGCCCCCGTTTTCATAATCCCTAATAGTCCAATGATAAAATCAGCTGAGCGTGCCGCCTCAATCGGAACAATGTCACCACAGCCAATATTTTTAGCATGTAAAAACTCGGCAACAGCATCACTATATTGATTAAGCTGTCGATAAGTCAATTTTTCATCTGGAGTTAAAATCGCAAGATTGTCTGGTGTTAAATTGCACCATTTTTCAATATGGTCAAGCAAGGTTGTAGATAAACTCATCGCTATTTTCTCCACATAAATTTTCAACAAATGTTAGAACGTAATTTGCCATAACACTAAAACATCGGATGAAATTCTTTTTTTTGAAAAATTCCAGAAAAACACAACCACTTAAAATAAGCTATAGGATTAAATGCAATAAATACCTATAACATGTACTTTTAAAACATACACTTACCCCATTCATTAAAGAGCATTCATTAACCCATATTTTAACAAACAGATAAAAAATAAAAGTGAATAATTAATTTTCAACTTTCAAACCAACAAATAAATGTTAGACAAACAAATTTATATGTCAAAAAAACACACTTAACGCGAGAATAAGCATAAATAGCAAATAAAAAGAAAATATCCACAATAAAAAATGGAGGAAAGTTTCATTTTAAATCAAAAATAAAGTTAATGTAATTCCATATAAATCAATAGCTAAATAAACATATAGAAAATAACAATAATATATTATCATTGTTTTTATCATCAAAGTTAAACAATAAAAAATTAAAACAAAAATGCTTTAAAAAATAAAAATAAAAATAAAAATAAAACCATAAAGAACATGAAACTAAAAAAACTACCATTTGATTTATAATTAACTTTAAACAAAACAACAGACAACCCAATAAAAAAACAAATAAATAAAAAATTAAAATAAATAAAAAACTAACATTGAAAATCAACTAGCTATAACAAACCAAACATTGATTAACTAGAAATTATTGCATTAAAATATTCTTACAATAATTTTCATGCACTTATCTCTTATTGCTGCATATAAATCATCAAAAAAATAACTCCACAACATTAATCTCCAGGTTAAATATTGTATTTATATTTTATATGTCATAAACTTACAACCAACTTAAATATATGATGATTTTTAATTTTATTTATTTTAAAATAATCGTCAGCATATGACCAATGACTAAACACTGTAAACAATCCATTTGAAAAATAACAAATTTACTAAAAAATAAAATCGTCACATTGCAAATGAAAAATAATTTAAAAATAAAAATTTAATTATAGAATATTTAGATTATTAATAATATTTTCTATCCTATCAAAAATGGCTATAAATCCTATTTTCACATTAATAAGCATAATGTATTTCAAGATTAATTCTTTAAATGGGCAAATAAATAGATTTAAAATACCCTTAATAAAATTAAATTATTTTTTCTTGTTCATAAAAATAGTCTAGATCTATTTTTATAGTCATATAAATAATCTATTTTAAACTATCAATAATTAATTATTAGATTGTTTATTTTAATCAAACAATATATGCCCAATTATTTGATTAAAAGAGAGGCACCTAAGTATAGGCTCGAAATAGGCATCCGAAACATTCAGATGCCTTATTATCTACTCATCCAGCATTAATAGCTGCTGAACAAGCGAAACACAGGTTAAAAATCGACTGTCATAATCAGGGGAGTCTACGCCCACAAATTCCACATTATTTTTTTCAAGCATTTCAATGAGTAATGACTGAAATTCATGACGATCTTTTTCACTCCCTAAACTGCGTAAACCATCCGCAATCCAAGGTGTGTTATTTTCCAATACAATCACTAAATCGAATCGATATTCATCAATAAGAGCTTGAACGAATGGATGCTCTTTGCCCTCATAACGCTTACAAAAAGCTTGTGTAGTAATAAAGTCAGTATCAATAAATGCCACTTTATTGGCATATTTCACCGCAAAATCAATATATTGCGCATGCCCTAATGCGATTTTATCATAATCCGAATACTGTAATGCCATCTCATTACCACCGAGATGAGAAAAGACATAATCACGTCCAAATTCCCATGCACTGGTGGTGTTAAAAATATTGGCCAACTTGTTGACCAGTGTTGATTTCCCACTGGATTCACCACCAAGTATCGCGACTTTACGCACGAAAAATGGTTTCACTTCCGTCGGAATGTAATCCCAATACCGAAAAGGGGCTTGACGAATTTGGTTACCACTGATGTTCATAAAAGTGCGTTCAGGGTCGATAAGAATAGTTTCTATCCCTAAATATTTTTTATAACGATTAACATCATTAACTTCACCTGAATAGATAAAGCTAGGGTAGATATTGTGTTTTGTCAGGAAACCTTTCATCCCATCACTCCAGACTTCCCAACCGTGTGGATAAGGCTCGATACCTTGCTCATCAAAGGAGTGGATATGGATATTTTTCTGATACTTGAATGTCTGCAATAGCCAACGCAGGCGATCGCTAACCGTCGGTTGTTGTGACATTGAACTGCTTACAAATAAGTCTTTATCACGAGGTTCATCATGACAAAGAATGATATGTAGCTCATCAACTTGACTGCAAGCACGCTGAATAAGATAGATGTGCCCTGTGTGTAACGGATAAAACTTGCCAAATACCACTCCTATCTTTTTTTGCTTGTTCGGGTATTCAAGGCCAAGAAAGCGATGAAGCGCAGCAATTTTCTGCGCACTTGGGCTTTTAATTTTATTATTAATAAGCTGGCTGAGATAACCTTTAGTCATATCAGAGGCATCGGCAACTTGCTGTAATGTATAGCCTGCTTGCTTTATTGCATTCTTAAGATAGTCAAATTCAGCCATTTGATTTCCTTTATTAATCAAATTCATCCATTACACTTAGCGCGTCTGATAACTTTTTCACCCCATATACTTTCATATCGGGTGGTAACTTTTTCGGCATATTCGCATGTGGGACAATCGCACGTTTAAAACCATGTTTTGCCGCTTCTGAAATACGTTCTTGCCCACTCGGTACAGGGCGAATTTCCCCCGCAAGACCCACCTCACCAAAAACAACAAGATCTCTTGGTAAAGGGCGATCACGAAAACTAGAAACTAAAGAGAGTAATAATGCGAGATCTGCGCTGGTTTCTGTGACTTTAACTCCACCAACAACATTAACAAAAACATCTTGGTCGGCCATTAGCAAACCACCGTGGCGGTGTAACACGGCTAATAAAATAGCCAAGCGATTTTGTTCCAGTCCAACTGCCACACGCCGCGGATTAGACATCATTGAGTGGTCGACAAGGGCTTGGATCTCGACCAATAGTGGCCGAGTGCCTTCCCACACAACCATCACCGAGCTACCCGAGGTAATTTCATCACCACGACTCAAGAAGATTGCGGAGGGGTTACTAACCTCTTTCAATCCCTGCTCTGTCATGGCAAATACCCCTAGCTCATTCACCGCACCAAAACGGTTTTTATGGCTACGTAGGGTACGAAAACGATTATCAGCATCGCCATCGAGCATAATAGAACAGTCGATACAGTGCTCTAACACTTTTGGGCCTGCCAATGAACCATCTTTAGTTACATGGCCAACCATAATGATTGCGACACCACGTGTTTTCGCAAAACGGGTGAGATACGCCGCTGTTTCACGAACTTGCGCGACACTACCGGGAGAAGATTGGATATCTGCCATGTGCATGACTTGGATGGAGTCGATCACCATTAACTTAGGCTGTTCTTGCTCTGCGGTTAAACAGATTTGCTCAATGCTCGTTTCCGATAGCATATTCAATGAATCTGTTGGCAAGCCTAGTCGATGGGCGCGCATCGCAACCTGTTGGAGTGATTCTTCCCCTGTAACATACAGGGTTTTCATTTCACGAGACAGCAAGCACATAGTTTGTAAAAGTAAGGTACTTTTACCTGCACCGGGGCTTCCGCCAATTAAAATAGCGCTACCGGGTACTACGCCACCGCCGAGTACACGGTCAAACTCTTTGAATCCCGTTGTAAAACGAGGTAGCTCTTCAAGGCTGATTTCCGAGAGCTTTTGCACTCGACTCACACCCGCAGCATTACCGGCATAGCCCGTTAAACGCTCATTACGTGAAGAAGAGCTACTTGAGGCAAGGCGCACTTCCGTGATGGTGTTCCATGCATGGCAGGCACTGCATTGCCCCTGCCAGCGCGGGTAATCCGCCCCGCATTCATTACAAACAAACGCCCTTTTTGCACCTTTAGCCACAACCCAACTCCTATTCAAACTCACCTGTACGACTCATTCGCACTCTAAACTATTTTAATAACCAACCACACACTAAATAGCTCAAATCACCAATAATTCGCCAAATAAACCAGTAATCAGTAATCAGTAATCAGTAATACTCTAAATAATTCGCGTTGCATCTAGGCGACAAGTGAAGCTATCCCAAGGAGCATACAAAAGTATGTGACTTGGGTTGCTGAATGTAGTCAACAACGAAGCAACGCGAAGTATGACGAGTATTACCGCTCCTCGTGTTTCAACCCACCACTAAGCACACACATCACCCCCATTAAATCAGCGTGACGAATAGCCACTTTAGCTCTTGCATAAACTTTCGGTTTCGCATGATAAGCGATCCCAAGGCCGGCTTTACGCAACATTTTGAGGTCGTTTGCGCCATCCCCAATTGCAACTGTTTGCTCAATGGGGATCTCTAAACGCTCAGCCAGTTTTACCAGCGTTTGCGCTTTAAATTTAGCATCAACAATCGGGCCTTTCACTTTCCCTGTCAATTTGCCATCTTTGAATTCGAGTTGGTTGGCAACGGCTGCGGCTAACTTAAGTTGTTGACGCAAATTATCGGCAAAAAACGTAAATCCACCTGATGCAATCGCAACATGCCAATCCATCGCTTGTAACTTACGGACGAGGCTGGTAAGTCCCGGCATTAATGGTAGAGTATCCATAACTTGCTGTAAAATCGCGACATCAGCGCCCTTTAGCAGGCCAACTCGCTCTCTTAAGCTCTCAGTAAAATCCAATTCACCTTGCATTGCGCGCTCAGTGACTTCTGAAACTTGTTCACCAACACCATACAAACGGGCTATTTCATCAATACACTCAATTTGAATTGCCGTAGAGTCCATATCCATCAACAACAAGCCCGGTGAACGTAAACGCGGAATTTGTCCTAACGGTACGACATCCAATAAGCATTCATCTGCTAATTTTTTAATCCGAGGTGTGATACTTCCTGCGATCCTCACCACTTGATAATCATCAATTCGCCATGACGAGACGATAACAATTGCTATTCCTAAACGCTGTTGAAAATTACTGATCCGCGCTTTATCCAGCCCACGACCATACAATAACCAGCCACTGTCACCAGCGCGATAATCTAAAGGCATTACCTCTTCTCCGCTGAGGGACAGCGGTAAACCTGGCCATTTCTGAATTTCATCGGGTAAATAGCAATAGGTCAAACTCGTTGACATGAAAATTAGCTCCTGTAATCGACTCAAAATTTTATACATAAAATAACGCAAGATGTATATTGGCGACAGGCAAAGCTATTCTGGTGCACATTGATAACACTGTGACTCGAGTAACCGGCTTAGCCTGCATACGAAGCGCCTTTGATCTTTACAGCTTATTTATACGACATCAAAGATCAACAGCCCCTAGCCAATAACAACTTGGACTATGATAGATATATAATAAAAATGCGTTTCAAAACTACCCTATCTGCACAAGCTCTGGCAACATGATGCCATAGAATAGATAAAGAGCACTTAGTGATTTTTATGAAACTAACATTTAAGCTTCACAAAACAGTGATAATTGTTATCTGCATTGCATTAATTGCCTTATTAATGCACGGTATTTCCTATTTAGGAAATAGCCAAAACCAGAATAGAGTTGAACAATTCAAACAACTAACCCGTGTTTTGGCTGAGCAAGTCGCTTTCAGCTTATCTGACTATATCGTTTCTGGTAGCAAAGATTTTAACCAAGAACGAATTGTCGCGAATTTGAATAATATGACAAAAGACAAATACATTTTGGATGCGAGTATCTACTCAGCAAGCGGCACATTAATTGCGAGTTCAGGGGAATCGGTTTCTGTCCGGAAAAGACTTGCTATTGATAGCGACCAATCCATTCAACCGTTTCAATATCAGCTCGTCGTCCCTGTCCCTGGAAAGGAAGAACCCAAAGGCTATCTGCGATTAACAATTGATACTGAACTTTTAACCATGGAAATTCAGCAAGCCGATAACAGCACCAATGTCCTACGCTTTTTTATTCTATTGTCTGTCTGTATTGGGATCGTACTGGCAAACACATTATTCCGTGTAAAGAAAAAGAAAGGGAAGCACCAGTCTTCTCAGCTCGTTGTGGAAGAAGACAATACCAATGATGAAAATGATGATGAAAATGATGATGAAATGCCAAAAGTGTCGAAAAAACCGACTACCGATAAACGTAAAGCTGAACAGCGCCCTTATCGTCAGAAAAAACGCCGTTCAAAAAGCAAGCCAAACAAACCGACACCACCTGAGCATTGATAATGTATGAGAGTGTAATCAATGAACCCATTTAGGTTGAATATTCTCATCAAACTTTAAAAGTACATCATGGGCACTAGCGCTTAGGCTGAGCTATCCTGCTCCCTGCATTGATTGTCGGGTGAGAATAGCTTCGCTTGAAGATTCACAGCTAAGTTGCTCGACTAAATTGACGTGGTATTGAACTCAATAGGTGCGATAAATTCAACTCGGCCTTCAATTAAAAGCGTTTCAGGTGGCAGAGGGAATGGCGCAGCACGGTTAATGGTCGCTAGCGCTTCCTTATCTAAGATTTTGGTTCCAGATGAACTGAATAAGCTCGCAGCTACCACTTCACCTTTACTATTAACGATCACTTTTACTTGAGATATCCCCGCTGAACGGTAGCGAAGTGCTCCTCTTGGATAACGTTTTGATTTGGCTAAACGCTGTAGAACGTCACTGTGCCAGCTTTGGTGACCACTTACTGCCACAGAGGCATGGCTCGAAAAATTAGCACTACTCGCTGCTGAACTCCCCGCAGTAGGCACTGATGTCACCGCAGACTCTTGAGTGTTCACTGGCGCTTCTTCAACCACTTTTTTAACTTGTGGTCGTTTCTTTTTAGGTGGATTTTTCTTCTCGCTGACTTTAGTCAAATTCCCATTATCAACAAGCAATGTTTCAGGGAGTTTTTCTGTTTTTTCAAATCGTTCTGGCAGGATCTCTTCATAGGTGGCCATTTGCTGTTTAGGGGCATGGTTAACCTCAGGCTCTGAATGTTCCTCAAGCTGATAAACTCCAAGCTGAAGTGATACTGCAGGCGGCAATACCCCTGTTTTAGGTAGTGTGGCCGTAAACCATCCAATAAAAATCACAGCAATTGTTCCGTGGAAAAGAACACTTAAAAACAAACCGCCTAGTGGACGGAAAATCGGGCGCTCAAACTTGCCCGTAAGACTGCTCATATTCATGCCTCACGACTTTATTTTTTGCAGATTATAGGCATAATACAAACAAAAATGATATTCATTATTATTACTATAATTATTATAATTAGAAATTATTTATCCGAATAATTCGAGTTTCCAATAGAGAAATTAAACTTATCCCAATGAAATATAAAATAAATTTAAAAAATCGAAGTGTACACCCAAAATAGTTCAAGGTGCATGTAGATGGCAAGCGACGAAAATCGGGAAGCATAGATAATACTGTGACCCTAGTAGCTTAGCGATGATAACAACCATGCAAATCGAAATATGACAGGTATGAAAGTAATTTGAGCAAATTATTTATGAGCAATTATGCTCTTTCACTATTTGATACCAGCGAAAATGACTATCGATAAATCCCTTGCCCGTAAAATTAATGGTGCATATCAGTCAACCTATAGCCAGCTTGTCCGCTTTTTCCGCAATCGGCTAGGTAACAGCAATGATGCTGATGATTTATCACAGGATGTGTTTACACTATGGCTTAACAGAAAAGAGCAATCTCCTGTTAAAGAGAGTCGAGCTTATTTGTTCAAAATCGCAAATCATGTTCTGATTGACCATTGGCGACGTCATCAACGTCAAGCAAAATCAGAAACACCGATTGATGATGCAGCAATTGAACAGCGTTTTGAGGCAACACAAGAAGATCCCAGTGAAATACTAGAGCATCAACAGCGCATACAAAGGCTCGGTGAAGCAATAGAATCGTTGCCTCCACGGCGGCGAGAAGCCTTTTTACTTTATCGGTTTGATGGTTTGTCACAAAGTGAAATCGCTGAACGTATGGATATTTCGATCAGTATGGTTGAAAAGCACATCGCAGCAGCCTTAGTACATTGTAAAAAGCACCTTGATAATCAGAGCAATAACAATTAATGACACGTACTTCTCCATCTGAGCCAAATGCACTGAACATTATTGATGAGGAAGCGGCACTGTGGTTTACGCGTAAGCAAAGCCAACAAATGAGTGCCGAGCAATCAAAGCAGTTTGATGAGTGGTTAAGTGCCTCACCTGAACATGCAAAAGCTTATGAAGCAATTGCAGGTATTTGGCGTGACTTTGATTTGATGCCAAGACCTGCTTCTGTGGAGTTATCCCCTAAAAAACGTGTTTTTTTTCAGCTTTGGCGTCCGCTGGGGAATACGTTAGCGGCTTGCTTTATTGCCGCAATTTTATTTTTACCTTACAGCCACTTACCGTCAATGTTACTCAACAATATGACGCTAGTGGCAACCGATATGCCCAAAGAAGTCACATTGTCCGATGGCTCTAAATTATTTCTTAACCACAATACCCAAGTTCGAGTCGCTTATGAAACTGAAGTTCGCAAGATCTATTTGGATGAGGGTAATGTTTACTTCAAGGTAAAATCGAATCCTTATCGTCCCTTTGTGATCCAAGCTGATAAGCGACGAATTCAAGTTGTCGGAACCGAATTTGAGGTTGATAAAAACCACCAGCAAGTTGTCGTAAATGTCAGTCAAGGTGTTGTGAGTTTACAAACAGGCAATGAACAAAAGCCAACTTATTTATTTGCCGGGGATAGTGCGGTCAGCCCAACAATTAATGGCCCAGTTAAAATGAATAAAATCGCCCCATTGGATGTCGCAAGATGGCGTTTTGGTGAACTCAATTTTACTGATAAACCCCTCGCAGACGTGCTAACCGAACTTAAAGCCTATACCTCTGCTAATATTCAACTCTCCCCCGCCTCTCTTGGTCAGAGAAAAATCTCAGGAAAGATCAATTTACATCAACCTGATCAGTTCTTTCAAGCCCTTCCGATGCTATTACCGGTACAAGTCATTTATCAAGATAAAAATAACATATTGATTATTCAGAATAAAAAAAATAAATGAAAATTATTTCGATTTGTAGGTGAGGATAATTCTCATTTCACCCTCTTCTTAAGCAGTTGTTATTTATTTGGCAATTTTTCAGCACACTTTTTGTGCCGCTTAGGAATAAGGGATACTCATGTCTATTCGATTCACACACAAACGGTTTAAACCGCTTGCACTGTTCGTTGCCGTTAGTAGTGCGATAGTTTATCAATCTGCTGCTGCGCAGGAAGTGTCTTTTTCACTTCCGGAACAGTCACTTGCCTCTTCGGTGGCACAAATTAGTCAGCAAGGTCAAATCCAATTACTCTATGACAAAAGCCAGCTCAATGGCTTACGCGCCCCCGCTCTGTCAGGAGACTACTCCGTACAAACCGCATTACAAAAAATACTTATCGGTAGCGGATTAGAGCTGGTCAGCGAAAATGGCGTGTTTGTTATTCGCCCTCAAAATATTAATCAAGGCACGCTAGTCTTACCTGCGACGCAAGTTTCAGGTGTAGTGCAAAATCATCCAACCACTGATGTGATGTCTGCACCGCAATATGTAACATCAGAAGAGATCAGGCAGCGCAATACCGGCGATGGCAATATTACTGACTTGATGAAAACCAACCCAGCGGTTCAATTTGCAAATAATGACAGTAACTCAATGAACCAAGGTGAAATTAAGCCTTCACGTATCTCAATTCATGGTTCGAGCAGCTACCAAAACGCCTATCGTCTCGATGGCGTCAGTTTTAATAATGACTTTGACCCTGCTGATAGTGGACTTGGCGAAACAGCAACACGCCTAAGCAGTAGCGATCAAGGCATCTATATTGATAGCCGTCTGATTGATAGCGTGACGGTGTATGACAACAATATTCCTGTTGAATTTGGAGGTTTTACCGGTGGTACTGTCGAGGTAAATAGCCGTCGTTGGCAAGGTGAAAATAGCGCCCATGCTTACTACCGCTTGACCCGCTCTGGCTGGAATAACCTGTTCCATGATTCATCTCAAGGTATTGATACCACTAAAAATGAGACATCTAATCCAACACGTTTCCAAAATCGCTACGATAAAAATGATTTCGGTGGCTGGTTTGAATTAGGACTCAGCGAAAATTCGGGAATTGTGTTTTCTGCATCACGTCGTAGCTCAACGATCCCCATGACAGTGACCGGTGGCGACTCCGCGATTATTGGCGAAAATAACCAACTAGAATTGATCGACTTTCCTTATGGAGAGAAAAAGCAACGCCGTACATCCGATAACTACTTCCTTAAATACTCTATCGACCTTTCAGAGAAAAGCTCGTTAGATTTATCGGCTAACTATGCATCTTATGATAGCCGTCTGTTTTCTGCCTCCGTCATGAATTCTGGCTATGACTCTACCCATGATGGTCTTGGTTTTACAGCCGTATTCAAACACCAGCTAGACCTCGGTCAATTAGAGATCACGGCCAATACACAAGACTTAAAAGACGACCGTAAGGATGATCAGAAGTATGCACTGACTGTTCGTGCTTGGGATGATAAATGGAATACGGTTGAGCTAAATAGTGGTGGTTTAGGCGATTTAACTTCTAAACAAAAAAGTCACGGACTTAAAACTGTAATGCGTTTTAACGCTGCTAAAGATGGTTTAGGGTTTACTCATCAACCAACCTTAGGCGCTGAAGTTAATTACACTAAAGGCACCTATCAGCGTGACAATGATTACTTTCGTTATACTTATTCCGGTAATATTGACAAAAATAATATGTATAGCGGCTATCTGAGTAATATAACAAGATTCCAAGCAGGAACTTACTCAGCTGACTATACCAATTACGCACTATTCCTCGATGATAATATTCAATATGGCAAACTAACCCTGCGTCCTGGCGTTCGTCTTGACCGTGATAACTTTGTAGAACGCACCAATATCGCACCCCGCTTATCCGGTAATTATGATGTGTTTGGCAATGGTAAAACACAAATTATCGCAGGGGCAAACCGCTATTACGGCCGTTCAATGCTGACATATGCGCTGTATGGTGCACAAAATGGCGGTATGCAGTTATGTAATGCGTGGTGGGAGGGTGATGCCTGCTCAATGGATCCTAATAAAAATGATTGGGATAACAAAAAGGATTATGAAGGAATTGAGTCACTCAAAACACCTTATAACGATGAGCTAACCCTTGCACTTCAACAAGAGATCCTTTCGACTACATGGCGCTTGCAGTATGTCCATCGCGAAGGCTATGACGAAGTGAGAACTCGCACCAAATACGATACTCGCGATGCCGATAAGCGTAGCATCCGTACTTTTGATAATGGTGGCCGCAGCTCACATGACACAGTGACGCTTTCGGCTCGTAACAGCCAACCATGGGAATGGGCAGAAGCCTCTCATGTGATGTCCGCCTCTCTAACTTGGCAACAGAGCGAAAGTAATACACCAAAGGATGCAGGCTATAACGCCTTTGATCCTGCGAACAAGGTCAATCTGAATAAAGTTTCGTATAACGGCAAAATCATTGATGCATCAAAACTGCCTTCCACCAGCTTTAACTCGCCATTCAAAGTGAACGTCGAACTGACCAGTGTTTGGGATGATTACGATTTGACTTGGTATAACCGCCTGCAATGGTGGGGTGCGCGTGATCAAGCCGTTCGTTATGAAAATGCTTATGACTTTGACCCTGAATATGGGCAAGTGCGCAAATACACCAAGCAGCATTTCGCGAGTAAATATACTTGGGATACCCGCCTTGGCTGGAAACCTGACTTTGCATATGGCTTTGGTTTCTCTGTCGAAGTGAACAACATTTTGAACAACAAAAACATCGCAGACCGCTTTGTTTTCGAAGACAGAGTGTTGAAATCTTATGACCCAGGTCGCCAGTTCTGGTTACAAGTGAATTACGATCTCTAAATGAGTTTTAATCAGTTATGTGAGCTTTTTACAAAAACAATACGAAGAATGTCATGAAAACATTGAAGCAATTTTTCTATTTAGTAACACCTTTTTGGGGGCAGCGTGCTGCCCTTTTCTGCTGGATACTGCTTGCCGCCTCGCTCGGGTTAACCCTGTCATCCGTCTGGTTCAATGTCAAAATGAACATGTGGAATGGCGACTTTTATAATGCACTGCAAAAACTCGATGGTCAGGCGCTGTATGGTCTACTGCAATATTTTGTGGTGTTGGTCAGTGGTTTAATCTTTGTCGTGGTCATGGGCAATTACCTGAAACAGATGCTAATCATCCGTTGGCGTAAAGGAATGACGGAATTAGTTCTTGGTCGCTGGCTATCGCCAAACAGCAAGCATTATATGCTGCGTCTAGCCTCGCAAGAACCCGATAACCCAGACCAACGTATTGCTGAAGATATTCGCCTATTAATTGAATCAACTCTCAATTTATTAGTGTCCTTTTTACATTCAATATTGACTCTAATCTCGTTCGCCACGATTTTATGGACGCTATCCGGCAGCCTGTCTTTTCGCTTTGGCGATAACGATTGGACGATCCCCGGCTATATGTTTTGGGCCTGTATTGTCTATACCATTATTGGTATCGCGCTAACGCAGTGGATTGGCTTTCCTCTACGTCGTTTGAATATGGACAAACAGCGCCGTGAAGCGGATTACCGTAGTGCGTTAATTGACTGTCGCCAGCATGGTGATGCTATCGCAGGGCAACGCGGTGAAACACAAGATAGAAAAGAGTTAATGCAACGCTTCGGTAAAATTATCGGTAACTGGAACCAGCTGATCCGCTGCGAACGAAATCTTGCTTTCTATACCGTTGGCTACCAACAAGTGACAGCCCTTGCCCCCGTTTTATTAGCACTTCCGAAATTCCTTGCAGGTGAAATAATGTTGGGTGGCTTGATGCAATTGCGCCAAGCATTTAGTAGCGTTGCCACCTCTTTAGGCTGGTTTATTTTTGCCTATAAAGAGATAGCGGCATGGCAAGCGACGGTTTCACGTCTGTATAATTTTGTCATTCTATTGGAAAACGATAAAACAGCCGATGTCAGCATTAATGAAGATCAACCGATCCTCAATGCAACATTGAAAATCGCAACAGCCGATAATCGCACGTTAATTGAAAACATTCACTTAACGGCTAAGCAAGGCGAACTGACTCTAATTTCAGGCCGTTCAGGTATTGGTAAATCAACCCTACTGCGAACCTTGAGCGGCCACTGGCCTTTCTTTGAAGGGAAAATTGAGCGAACCAATAACCTCATGTGGATACCGCAACGGCTTTATCTGCCTATCAGCCGATTAGACACTCTACTGGCTTATCCTCAAGATACCGCACAGTTTACCGAGGCTGATTTTAAATCTGTACTCAGTCAAGTTGGGCTTGAAAAACTGCATTATCAACTGAGTTTAGATACTGATTGGAATAACCGCCTATCAGGTGGCGAACAGCAGCGCATCATGTTTGCCCGTTTATTACTTAATCGTTCTAAATTATTGCTGTTGGATGAAACGACCTCGGCACTAGATGAGACCAGCGCGCTTGAATTGTTACAGTTATTAAAAACTGAACTGCATGACAGTGCAATTGTTCTCGTCAGCCATCAACGTTTTCTATCGCAACTAGCTGAACAAAAGCTCCCGCTTATTGAAGCACAAACCTGCACCAATACACTTATAGGAACGCCTGAATATGCTTCGTAAAGTAACCTTCGCCTCTTTTGTGGGCTTAGTTATCAGTGGCTGTGCTGCGAATACACCGAACAGTCAAAATGGACAGATGCTACTGCCTGTGCGTACAGATTTACAACATTATCAATTGGATAATGGGCTGCAAGTTTATCTCTTACAACGCAACCAGCCCGGAGTGGAATTACGCTTATTAGTCAATAGCGGTTCAGTACAAGAAAATGAGCAACAACTCGGGCTTGCCCACTTTACCGAACACATGGCATTTAAAGGCACCAAGCATTTTCCGGGTACTACAGGCTTTAAGCAATTAGAGCAACAAGGCTTGAAACTCGGAAGCCATGTGAACGCCATCACCAGTCTGAACTCCACGCTGTATAAACTTTCACTACCAGAGGCAACGCCAGCTCAGATCACAACAGGCCTACAGGTCATAGCAGATTGGGCATCAAATATGACCTTCGATCAGGATGCCTTTGAAAAAGAACGCCCAGTGATCATTGAAGAGTGGCGTTTACGCCAAGGGATGGGCTATCGCATCAATGATAGGCTTGAAAAGCTGCGTTATCACGGAAGCCGCTACGCTGAACGCAACCCAATTGGATCATTGGATGTTGTTCGTCAGGCTCCAATTGAACAGGCAAAAGCATATTATCAAACCTGGTATCAACCACAGCGTATGGCTTTAATCGTCATTGGCGATTTTAATAACACAACTGTACGCAAAGAAATCGGTACGCTGTTTGCATTAACAAAACCTACACAGCCATCTCAAGATAATCCGCAATGGAAACAGTTTACTCACTCAACCTTAATGCTGGTTCAACCCATCTTTGATAAAGAACAAGGCTCCCGCTTCGTTCAGTTTGCCTTACAAAAAGATGTTAGTGCGCCTTTGAATACTCGCCAAGGACAATATGATGATTTGATGGATAGCCTATGGCTCGCCATTTTGAATCAACGTTTTTCAGTGTTAGTTGATAATAGCGTTTTGCCAGCAATCAGCATCAATGAGCAAGGTTCAATGCTCGATAATCAACGTCTTCAGCAACTCATGATTATTCACCCGAAAGGGGATGATTACGCTGGAGCAACAAGTATTTTATTTACGGAATTACAAAGGTTAGCCACTGAACCTGTCCAGCAAGAAGAACTAGAAAGTGCACGCCAAGCAATACTCAAAAAACTCAGCCAACAAGCTGCAACTGAACAGCGTTATGGGAATGATTATTTAGCCGGTCAGCTTACCACCGCACTAGAATATGACATGCCGATGTGGAATAAGCGCCAACAGTTAGACAATAGCTACCAGTTAATCGGCAAAGTGAAACCACACGATTTACAGAAACATATTGCGGCCTTGTTAAATCGAGCATCACCACGGCTTGCATTGATTGGCCCTGATACTGATGCCAAAAAAGTCGATAATTCGACCTTTAATGAGCAATGGCAGAAAATTCGCCAAAGCTCGCCGGGTCCATTCACCCTACGCTCTCAATCAATTAATCTGCAGTTACCTCAAGTGACTAAAGGTTCGATTACTGAGCAGTCGGCACTACCTGTGGCTAAAACTGAACATTGGCAACTCAGCAATGGCATTCAAGTCATTGTTAAAGCAGATAAAAATCTGAAAGATGACATTCAGTTTAACTTACAGTTACCGGGTGGGCGTTCTCTTGAGACGCTACAAACTGCAGGATTGACGGATTGGGCATTAAAGCTACCAGAAAGTAGTGGTTACGGTGAATACAGTGCGCGTGATTTAGCGTTATTGGCAAAGAAAAATCAAATTTCGATTCGTCCTTATAGTGAACTGCTTAATCATGGCTACCGAGGCAAAACTCCTGTCGATAACTTAGAAATAGCTTTTCAGTTATTACATTTAAAACTCACAGCACCACAATTCAGCGGTGAGAAGTTAGAGCAACAGAAGCAATCATTTGCATTGAATCTGTCAAAAGTGCCCGTTGAACGCACCTTCCTTGATAATATCAATAAGGAGAGTTATCAACATGGCGAATTGATGGTGATTAATCCTCAAGGTGGCTGGCAAAACTTTACTGCGGGTCAGCTCCAGCAAGCTAACCGTCAATTACTGACCTCGACTTCGGATATGACACTGGTTATTAGTGGAGCGATGAATGCACGTGAGTTAAAGCCATTACTTGAGCAGTGGATTGCGTCTATCCCTGCCAGTAACCAGCAGCTCGCTTGGCGCGATCAAGGGATCATGCCAAAGATGGAAAGCTTCAATAAACGCTATCCAATCAGTAGCAGCGATAAAAGCATGGTCAGTATTCAATTTGCAGCTCCCGCACAATGGGCACAGCAAGATCAGCTCGCATTACAATTGCTAGATACCATTGTCAGTCAGCGTTTACGCGGTGAATTACGTGAAAAAGCCAGTGGCATTTATGCGCTTGGTTTCTCCCAAATGCTGGCGAAAAAACCGCAACCTTACTATTTTGCGCGCCTCAATTTCACGACATCCCCTCAACGAGCGGATGAAATGACGCAAATTGCTCGAAGAACTATTGCTCAACTGCATCAATTTGGAGTGAACGAAAAAGAATTAATTGAGGCAAAAAATATTTGGCTAACCGAGAACTCACAAGGTACGGACAGCTCAGGTTACTGGACTGAGGCACTGGCTCAAGTTACCTCTGACGATAAGCAGTATCAACGTTTAAACCAAGAGCAGACGATAGTCCGCCAAATGAAGGCAGAAGACATCAACCGTCTCACTCGCCAATACTTAGGGAAAAATGCAAAAGTCTTTATGATGACACCATAATATTTATTTTTACGACAATTAAACGGATGCTTAGGCTAATACCCACCAGTTAAGGAAATGATGTTAGCGAATTCGGCTTTAATAAAGGGATACAGCACGATAAGCTTGATCCCTTTATTATTTTTATTCATAAAGATACTTAATTGTTCGGTATTACCCCTAAGCACTGTGCATAGGGGTTTTTGGGTGACTAAATAAAAAATGTGAAAGTCTCAATCCTTGAGTCTGACTTTATTACAATTCTACTCTGTTCTATTTCACGTTTTTATTCATTTAACTATTTTTTATTAATCAGAATACGCTAAATTAATACGGTAGGATTGGGCTATCTTTTTGTCTCGGAACTTCTTGCAAACTAATATGATAGGTACCTGACACATCTTGTTTGATATCATTGACTTTAAAATTAGCGAGTGGTGAATATAATTTTTCACCTTCATTATTATTAAAATCTAATCCATCCGTGGCAAATATTCCGCTAGCACTATTCCCGTTAACGTTGAACATAACCTTGACTGCATCCTGGCTGCTATTTGCAAAATCTTGAGCTACCTTCTTGATAGTTGAAGTTGAAAAAAATTGTCCCAATGCATAAGTACTTGAAGTATTTTCATTTTTATCTTTATTAAATTGAGAGATTAATTGATTGATCCCTCCGGAAGTCATTCCTTGTCCTCGGTGAGTGGTGATATTTTTATCGGTTGGTGTGTACCAAAGTTTAGCGCCAGTCTCAACTAATTTATTTAAGTTTGAAGCAAGACTCTCTATTGATGATTTAACACTTTGATTTCCTTTAGAGAAAATTTCGTAACCGTGAGCCTTCCTATATTCACTAATAACCGTAGAGCTGTTTAATGCCCCTGGAGTACTCGATAAATTATTCATATAGCGTGCTTGAGCATTCAGAGCTTTACAACCCGCATTGCTTTGGTAAATCATACTAAAGTCGTTACGATTTTTTATATTTCCTGCATTTTCCTTTTTATGTTTACTTTCAGCTGAAGCAATACCACGTATTTGGCCTTCTACATTACTGAGTGTTGACGTGTATTTTTCAAGCTTGACTTGTAGTTTTTCCCTTTTCGTGTTTAATGGAACAATATCATTTTTATTATTTGCTATTTTTTCGTTAAGGGCAGCTTTGAGTTGAGACGCAGAAACATTATCGCTTTTTACATTAGCTACTTTTGCGGCAGCTTTGCGTTCAGTTTTATACCGATCACCATTGAATACGTTTTTTAAAAATCCACTAACCTCCCCTGTTTTGAAATTACTATTTTTTTATCGAATCACGGTATCTTCACCATGTTTTGCTGCAAATTGATTGACTTTTGTTAATGTACTTAATGTGCTATTAATTATTTTTTGCTTTTTTTCAATTGGCTTATCATAGTCTGTTGAAATTTCATTTTTGAGATTTTTAATTTTTTGAGTCAGCTTTTCTCGATCTTGATTCAGCTCGAGTCGTGAAGGCTGATATTCTCGTATAGATATATTAGAATTATTAGAAATAGAATTAGACATAGAAATATTTCCTAGTTTATTTGGTTTTGAATTTAACCACATGTTTATATAATACATCGATTGTATTTAATTAAAAAATAGCGTTTTTTACTCTTGATTTACAGTGAAAAATGCTTGATTTATTATTACAGAGATAAATTTTAGCGGTAACTACACAGACAATCTTATTGTATTGATATTATTTGAAATTCTTCCAGTTAGAAGAATATATTTTTATATTTTCATTCATAACTTTTCATTATTTAATATTTTTTTTGAATCTTCATGAATTGAATATTCACCAAACCTAATGTGATTAGTGATAATATTCTTAAGTTAATTAGCTTTAATATACATCAAAAAAATTCATACTGTAGTCAATAACATTAAGACTTGAAGTAAGAAGGGGATAGAGATAAATATGAATGACATCATCGTCCGCAGAGCCACCATCGACGATATTCCAGCGGTGACCCAAATGCACGCTGATTATTCAGCTTATGCAAATACACTACAGCTACCTTATCCATCAACAAAAATATGGGAAGATCGCCTTGGTAGGAATGATCCACTTGTTTCACAATTTGTTGCGACCATTGAAGATAAAGTTGTTGGCCTTCTCGTTGTTCACCAACCTAGTCAAATTCGCCGTAAACATGTGGCAAGTTTTGGTATTACAGTTAGCGATCAGTATCAAGGTAAAGGTATCGGCTCTAAGCTGATGGAAGTGATGGTAAATTACTGCGATAACTGGCTCAACATTCGCCGTATTGAACTCGAAGTTTATGCCATCAATGATAATGGGCTAGGACTTTATAAGAAATTTGGCTTTGAGCAAGAAGGTGTGATGCGTGACTATGCATTTCGGGATGGCCAATATGTTGATGCGATTGTCATGAGCCGCATTAATAAAAAAAGCAACTAACCACTTCATAATCAAAATAATAAACAGAAAAAATGCCACACACGTTATTGCGTGGCATTTATAAACACAACATAATTCAAGAGACATATAAGGATAGTCGGCTGGCAACTTGAAGTATAGCGTGTATAGAAAAAGTGCAGACTGGTGATACCAATATGCACTTAATCAATAATTATTTGTCGCCTAACAGAACAGAATCTAGTGCGATTTCAATCATCTCGTTGAACGTATTTTGACGCTCATCAGAGGTGGTTTGCTCACCAGTTTTGATGTGGTCTGAAACAGTACAGATTGTTAATGCACGAGCACCGAACTCAGCAGCAACACCATAGATACCCGCAGCTTCCATCTCTACACCTAGAATGCCGTATTTTTCCATCACTTTGAACATGTCAGGATCAGGAGAATAGAACAAATCAGCAGAGAACAGGTTACCAACACGCACGTTGACGTTTTTCGCTTTTGCCGCTTCAACCGCATTATGCACTAAGTCATAGTCTGCAATTGCAGCAAAATCGTGATCTTTAAAACGCAGACGGTTTACTTTAGAGTCAGTACAAGCACCCATTCCGATCACGACGTCACGCAGCTTCACATCATCCATTACTGCACCGCATGAACCGACGCGGATAATGACCTTTACACCAAAATCAGTAATCAGCTCTTTTGCATAGATAGAGCAAGAAGGAATACCCATACCATGGCCCATAACGGAGATCTTACGACCTTTATAGGTACCTGTGAAACCTAACATGCCGCGAACATTGTTAACTTGACGTACGTCTTCTAGGAAAGTTTCTGCAATGTATTTTGCACGCAGTGGGTCGCCTGGCATCAAAACGACGTCAGCGAAATCACCCATTTCTGCATTAATATGTGGAGTTGCCATTATTATTATTCCTTATATAACCGTCATAATTTAAGTTTTTTAGCGTAACTGCCCGATAATTGTCGTCATTTGCAATCGGGCAGTCTACGGCGCAAATGACCAAATACCGTGAGATGATAAAATAAATAAGGCAGTTTCCTGCCTTATCCAAATTATTACTCAACGATTACAGCATTGGTGTACCGTATTCCATCGGAGACAGGTCAAAGTATTTCGCGACAGTCTGACCGATATCAGCAAAGGTTTCACGATGACCTAAAGAACCTGGTTTTACCTTCGGTCCATAAATCAGGACAGGGATGTGCTCACGAGTATGGTCAGTACCATGCCAAGTTGGGTCACAACCATGGTCAGCGGTTAGGATCAGAATGTCATCTTCTCCAACCAGTTCCATCAGCTCTGGTAAGCGACGGTCAAACAGTTCTAACGCTGCCGCATAGCCCGGAACATCACGGCGGTGACCGTAAGCTGAGTCGAAATCAACAAAGTTAGTGAAAACGATAGTTTTATCACCAGCCAGTTTCATTTGTTCAACGGTAGCATCGAATAGTGCATCAATACCCGTTGCTTTCACTTTTTTGCTGATACCAACATGAGCGTAGATATCGGCAATTTTACCGATTGAAACGACTTCACCTTGTTTCTCGTCTACTAATTTTTTCAGCATGGTTGGTGCTGGTGGCTCAACAGCAAGGTCATGACGGTTGCCCGTACGTTCGAAGTTACCGGCTTTATCACCAATGAATGGACGAGCAATAACACGACCGATGTTATAACCCCCCTTAGTCAGTTCTTCACGAGCGATTTCACACAGTTCATACAACTCGTCTAAACCGTAAGTCTCTTCATGACAAGCAATTTGGAATACAGAGTCAGCAGAGGTATAGAAAATCGGCTTGCCAGTTTTCATGTGCTCTTCACCCAATTGGTCAAGAATCACTGTACCTGATGAGTGGCAGTTACCTAAGTATCCAGGCAGATTGGCACGCTTAACAATGATATCAAGTAGCTCTTGCGGGAAGCTATTTTCGTGATCAGCAAAGTATCCCCAATCAAACAGTACAGGTACGCCCGCGATTTCCCAGTGACCTGACGGGGTATCTTTACCTGAAGAAATCTCACTTGCGTAAGCATAGGCACCAATAATGTCCGAATTAGGATCCAGACCCGCAGGGAATTTACCGCAAGATTCTTCAGCTGCTTTACCTAAACCGAGTTTAGTTAAGTTAGGTAGATTCAGTGGGCCTTTACGGCCGACATCTGCTTTGCCACTCGCGCAAGCATCTGCGATATGACCTAATGTGTTTGAACCTTCATCATTAAATTTGTGCGCATCGCCTGCTGCACCAATACCAAAGGAATCTAACACCATAATAAATGTACGTTTCATAACTTCTCTCCTGCGTCATAGTCCCCGATTAGGAAATGCCACTGATAAATTTATTTTGCCGATTATTCGCTAATTTGACGATAAACCATTGGTGTCGCTTCTGGCGCTTTATCACCAACAATCATCGCGGCACGCACTTCTTTTGCCGCCTCTTCCCATGCTTTTTCACTATTCGCATGAATAACCGCAAGTGGAACTTGATTATCAACTGAAGCACCGAGTGCCGCGATATCGCTTAAGCCAACGCTATAATCAATATCATCGCTCGCCTTACGACGTCCGCCACCTAAAGTGACGACCGACATACCCAGCGCGCGAGTATCCATTGCGGTGATAATGCCCGATTTTTCAGCATAAACTGCTTTACTCAATACGGCTGTTGGCAAGTATTTGCTGTAATTTTCAACAAAATCATTTGGCCCTTTTTGAGCCGCAACCATACGACCAAAGACCTCAGCCGCTTTACCATTATCGAGCACTGCTTGTAATTTTTGACGCGCTTCGTCTCTGTTAGCCGCTAATGTGCCTGAAACTAACATTTCAACGCACAATGCCATTGTGACTTCATATAAACGTGGATTACGATATTCACCTGTTAAGAACTGAACTGCTTCACGAACTTCAACGGCGTTACCTGCACTCGAAGCCAACACTTCGTTCATATCCGTCAATAGTGCCGTTGTTTTACAACCTGCACCATTTGCGACTTTGACAATAGACTCAGCCAGCTGCTCTGATTTCTCATAGGTTGGCATAAATGCACCAGAGCCCACTTTGACGTCCATCACCAACGCATCAAGACCTTCGGCTAATTTTTTGCCTAAGATAGAAGCGGTAATCAATGGAATAGAGTCAACCGTTGCAGTGATATCACGTGTCGCATAAAAACGTTTGTCAGCAGGTGCTAATGAGTTAGTTTGGCCGATAATCGCCACTCCAACATTGCTGATGATGTCACGGAAACGTTCATCATTAGGGAAAATATCAAAACCTGGAATAGCTTCGAGCTTATCCAGTGTACCGCCGGTATGGCCTAAGCCACGGCCCGAAATCATTGGGACATAGCCACCACATGCTGCCACCATTGGGCCAAGCATCAATGAAGTTACATCACCCACACCACCTGTTGAATGTTTATCAACCAGTGGACCATTCAGATTTAGCGATTCCCAATTCAATACCGTACCAGAGTCGCGCATAGCAAGTGTTAATGCAACTCGCTCAGGCATCGTCATGTCATTAAAATAGATGGTCATCGCTAAAGCAGCTATCTGACCTTCAGAAACTGAATTATCACGCACACCATTAATAAAGAAACGGATCTCTTCTTCACTTAATGGTTTACCATCACGTTTTTTACGAATAATTTCTTGTGCCAGAAACACGGTATGCTCCTTAATTCAAATAGAATTTATTAGGATCTGTTACCTATTGAGCTTATTTTGCAGCTAGTTGTTTAATATCAGTTGTCAAACAGACCCTAAATAATCCGAGTTGCATGGTGGCTAATGACATCAATATCCCGAGAAACATAGTGAATATGTCACCCGGGTTGTCGATCACGCCTACATGCTCGGCAAATGGCAATTAGGTCAATAATTAATAGCTGCTACTTGATTTTTTAGTATCAAAACCAAGTGTATTTAATAGATTAGCCAATAAGCTTGATGCGCCAAAACGGAAGTGGCGTGCATCTGCCCAATCATCACCTAAAATTCTACCTGCTAATGCTAAGTATTGAGCCGCTTCTTCTGCAGTACGAACACCACCAGCAGGTTTAAAACCAACTGTTTTTGCAACACCCATATCATGGATAACTTGCATCATGATTTCAGCACTTTCCAGTGTCGCGTTGACAGGCACTTTACCTGTTGAGGTTTTGATGAAATCTGCGCCCGCTTTGATAGAAATTTCTGAAGCTTTACGAATAAGATCAGCATCTTTCAGCTCACCTGTTTCAATAATAACTTTCAATAACACATTAGCAGCAGCACAAGCATCTTTACACGCTTTCACTAAATCAAAACCAATTTGCTCATTGCCTGCGATTAATGCACGGTATGGGAAAACCACATCAACTTCATCCGCACCATAAGCAATAGCTGCACGAGTTTCAGCAAGTGCAATCTCAATGTCATCATTACCATGAGGGAAATTAGTCACTGTAGCGATACGTACTTCTGGTGTACCTTGTTCACGCAGTGCTTTACGAGCAACAGGTATAAAACGTGGATAGATACAGATAGCAGCAGTTTGACCCGCTGGGCTTTTTGCTTGATGGCATAATGCGATCACTTTTTTATCAGTGTCATCATCATTCAGGGTGGTTAAATCCATCAGGCTCAGTGCGCGTTGCGCAGCTGCAGTTAAATCAGTCATAAAACTCTCCAACGTTGTGAATTCTGTCAGAACAACACGTTCTTTGTTGGCGAGCGGGCTTGGTTCCTTAAAGATGCTACTCGGAAGATCCGAGTGTAGCAGCTGAATTCCTTTTCACCGCACAATGCCCTAGAGTGTCTCCACTTTGAGAACTAGCAGTCCATAGCAGCTAACTTAAACCTATTTGACCATGTAACAGGGTTCTTTTGTGTGTCTCAAATCACATTACTTACCTTTCTGTTACATTGTTAAATGTAAAATTGTGAACTAAGTCGACATTATACACCAAATAATGGGTGTTGCATGTAATCGACCTTGATAGCTATGTCTATGAAAAAAACTAAAATTACGATAACGCTGTCATTTAACTAATTCAGAACCGCTCAATATTTTCAATGCTCAACATGACGATTGAAATATGACGAATATGTGACCTTTATTCATTACGTTATCGTATTAATACACCTGATTAAGCGTAGTTTAAAATTAGAGGAATAATATAAAAACTAACAATAATATAAATGAAAATAATGAAGGCGGAAGGGCAAATGCCCTTCCGCCTCAATCAAGGAGTTATATTATCGCGAGAGTTAAGAATAAACCCGCAATTGTCGCACTCATCAAGTTAGAGAGAGTACCCGCAAGTACCGCTTTCATACCAAGGCGAGCAACATCACTACGACGATTAGGTGCCATACCACCTAACCCACCGATTAAGATAGCAACTGAAGATAGGTTAGCGAATCCACATAGTGCAAATGAAATAATTGCTTTTGAATTATCAGAAAGGACTTGCCTACCTGCTGCAATAACATCTGCATCTGCCTTCATATATTCACCGAAGTTCATAAAGGCAACGAATTCGTTAACAACAATTTTTTGGCCAATGAATGAACCCGCTATCGTAGCTTCACTCCAAGGTACACCAATCAGATAAGCAATTGGAGCAAACAGCCAGCCAAGGATTAATTCGAGAGAAAGTTCTGGGTAGTCAAACCAACCACCAACACCGCCTAAAATTCCGTTAATCAAGGCAATCAATGCGATAAATGCCAGTAACATTGCACCTACGTTTAAGGCTAATTGCATACCAGAAGCAGCGCCCGATGCTGCAGCATCGATGATATTTGCTGGGCGCTCGTCTTCTGCGACTAATTCTTCTGCATTAGTTCTATCACGGTAATTTTCCGTTTCAGGCACTAATAGTTTAGCGAACAATAGACCACCAGGTGCCGCCATAAAAGATGCTGCAATCAGGTACTCCATTGGCACACCCATTTGAGCATAGCCCGCCAATACAGAACCGGCAACAGAGGCCAAACCACCACTCATAACTGCAAACAACTCAGAGGTTGTCATGGTTGCAATATACGGGCGAACGACTAAAGGTGCTTCTGTTTGACCAACGAAGATATTCGCCGTTGCAGATAATGATTCTGTTCTTGAAGTACCCAGTACTTTTTGCAAACCACCACCCAACACCTTGATGACGAGTTGCATAATACCGAGGTAATACAGTACCGCAATCAGGGAAGAGAAAAAGACAATGATGGGTAGAACACGTAAGGCGAAAACAAAGCCACCGCCGCCAAACAATTCGAACATTTTGTCAGAAACAAGGCCACCAAAGATGAAACTCATTCCGTCTTGGCCATAGCCAATGACTTTAGAGACCGCATTAGACATTCCCTCTAAGACACTGCGACCTGCAGGTACATAGAGAACAAGAGCGCCAATTGCGAGTTGAATGATAAAAGCCCCGCCAACAGTGCGGAGTTTAATCGCTCGACGATTACTGGAAAATAGCACGGCAATACCAATTAGCACTGCCATCCCGACCAGACTCATAATGAGTTGCATGGAAGTATCCCTGTTCACTTAATTCTAGATTGATGTAAAAGGAAACGCATCAGTTTCCTTGACTCTTTGCGAGCTGATTATACCTAGTCCCTTTCAATAACCCGCAATCTTCATCACAAATACACAGTATAAAAAGTAACAAAAATTCCTTTCCTGTGACGGATATCACATTTTTTATTGATTTAGGATAAAACCCATTGATAGCCATCATTAATAGATTGGAAGTTGAAATGATTTAGTCCCTAGAAATAGCATTTGCTCTTATTATCATTATGGGTTTTGAGCTGATTTGCTTTTATTTGATCAGATTAAATAATGATTGGCTATTGATATAAAGTTGTTGCGCTATTTCCGCTGGTTTTTCGTGACGAATCTCACATAAAGACTTAAAAATCAACTCAATACGCTCAGGTCGGTTAGGCTCACCTTGAAAACCAGAAACAGGCATATCAGGTGCATCTGTTTCAAAAACAAGCGAAGTAAGTGGTAATTGAGATATGGCTTGTCGCGTTTTATTTGCACGCTCATAAGTGATCGTGCCGCCGATGCCAATAGAATACCCAAGTTTAATAAACGCTTGTGCTTGTGGCAGACTGCCTGCAAAACCATGAACAACACCACAGGCGGGAACAGGATGGCGGCGTAATATTGCTACCAGCTGGTCGTGGCTTTTACGAGAATGTAAAATAACGGGTAAATCAAATTGTTTGGCCAATTTTAGCTGTGCGATAAGTACGCGTTGCTGTAATTCAAACAAAGGATCCTGCATGTAGAGATCAAGGCCAATCTCACCAACGGCAACGCATTTTTGACTTTGAAGCTTGAGATAATCAGATAATGTCTCAAGTTGATTATCTTGAAAACTCTTTAAATATAAGGGATGAAAACCAATAGCAGCATGTAGCTGTGAATATTGGTGGGCCAACTGCCAAATTCGCTCAAAGTTATCCAGATAAACTGCAGGAATAATAATATCTGAGACACCTGCCATTTGAGCCGAAACGAGGCTTTCGTTAATCGAATCAATAAAAGGTGGAAAATCAAAATGGCAGTGAGTATCAATAAACTTATTGATCATTTTTACTATTAGCCTGTTGAGTTAGTTCCGCGTTTGCTGCCGTCATTGCACCTGTCATTAATGCCTGTGCAGTATCTGTGGCTTTTTTAGCTTTACGCTGAGCCACTAATTCGACGTCATGCTTAGCATCAAATATTGCCTCGGCATAATCCTCTTCAATTTGAATTTCTTGATCCAAATCTTCTTGAACCTTAAATCGACTCAAGGATTCATCATTCATCGCAAAGCTATGACCCAACGCCGCAATAAAGTAACGTCCACAACGACGACCGGTATGATAGTCATGATTTAGTGCAGAGAGACGGCTTCCTAAAGCACTACTTTTGAGTGGTGCTGGTGGATAAATTTCAAAAATTTGCAAATCTCCCGGCGGATTTTCAATAAACTGCTGTGTTCGGCGATAGCTTTTTAGATGCACTTTTAGCATCGCTGCCATTCGTTGCAAACCATACTTTTCGCCCTCTAACAATCGCGTCATTCTTTTCACCCATTCAGGCGTAAAATACATTTGAGACGGTACAGTACGGATCACTACGATAGTATCAGCGCCACGATGATAAGCCTCTTCAACGGGAACCGCCGCACTAATTCCACCATCATGGTATAAAGTGCCCGCTAGATCGACCCCGGTGCGATAAAAACCAGGAATAGCGCTAGATGCTCTGATGATATCCATCCATGTGTCGGCATCTGGTCGTAAAAACTCAGCTTCAAAATCATCGCTTCGGCTTGTTCCCATATAGAATTCTCGGCCCGAATTCATCAACTCAAGCCCTGAAGCTATCTGCAATGGAAGTTCTTTCATCGTGCTTTCTATTAGCCAATCTAAATCGATAAGATGGCCTCCACGAATAAAGCGTAAAGGATTAAAAAATAGTGGGCTGGTTGTGTAACGGGTGATTACACGCCTTGCATATCCATGTTGACCACAAATATAGGCAGAGAGATTTTGTGCACCCGCCGAGGTTCCAATCATGATATCAAAGGGATTAAAGCCAGTTTTTAGAAACTCATCCAACACACCCGCCGTAAAAATCCCGCGTTGGCCTCCGCCTTCGCAAATAAGCGCTGTTTTTCCTTGATTGATTTCATCAAAAAAGGCTAAAGGCTCAATACTGCCGAGTGTGATTGATACATGCTTTCCCATATGAGTCCTCTGACAATCTTTCTTACTTGAAGCTACATCGCACGAGTCAAATCACTCTCAAGCCACTGAAAAAAATCATTTAGTTTTGTTAGCGTTTGATGGAAAACGCAAAAACCGAACCTCATTATGAGGTTCAGTTTTAGAGTAAGATAGATAATTTTAGCGGTTCTCTGGGCACAGTACTCAATGGTTACACCTCTTGAGATTGTGCCAAATGAATTAATTCGCGACCACTAAACCGTTTTGAACTGATTTAACGCCATTGACCGCTGACACGACTTGTACAACTTTATCAATTTGACTGTCAGACTTCGCAAAACCAGAAAGATAAACAACCCCTTTAACTGTTTTCACAGAGACCGAGTTACTATCTATACCGCTGGTTGCCAGCAGCTTACTTTTAATTTGTGCAGTAATGGATGAATCATCCACGTAGTTGTCGGTGCTTTTAACACCACTTGAGATTGCTTCGCTAGTATCTTTGCCCGCGATATCGACAGTTTTTGCTGCACTATCCCAAGTCTGGGAAGCTTGCTCTTTCAAGGGGGAGTTTGCTGATGAGCTACAAGCAAATAAAGTACCACTCAACCCAATAACAATTAAAGAACGTAAAAGCGCTATATTTTTCATCAGGATCTTCCTTCTACTATCATTTTAAGTTCGGAATAAGAGCTGTGTCACCATTTGTGACCGAGTACTCAATCGATGGAACCGCTCTTATCTTTCAATTGATAACTATAGACTATGTAAAAAATACAATTAAATAAAGTGGTCAGCTGTAAAAGACAGAGTATTCTGCAATCTTTAGACAAAAAAAGAGGAGAGTATTCGAAAATGGATGATGATTCTAGAAGGACTCACTATCACAAAATAATTTTTCAATAATGAGTCCGGTACCAGTCTAAACTAGTTGAAATTAATGTTCACGCGTTTTACGGAATTTTACATCTGGGTAGCGTTCGCTGGTTAAATTGAGGTTAACCATCGTAGGTGCGATATAAGAAAGATTATCGCCACCATCAAGCGCCAAATTCTGTTCATTCTTGCGTTTAAATTCTTCGAATTTCTTCACGTCATCACATTCAACCCAGCGTGCGGTTGATACGTTGATAGCTTCGTAAATCGCTTCAACGTTATATTCACTCTTCAGACGAGAAACTACCACGTCAAACTGAAGCACACCCACCGCACCAACGATCAAATCATTGTTCATCAGTGGACGGAATACCTGTACAGCACCCTCTTCCGATAATTGTACCAGCCCTTTAAGTAGCTGTTTTTGTTTTAGAGGATCACGCAGGCGAATACGACGGAACAATTCAGGTGCAAAGTTAGGAATACCGGTAAATTTCAGCTCCTCACCTTGAGTAAAGGTATCACCAATTTGAATGGTACCGTGGTTATGCAAACCAATGATATCACCTGCATAAGCGTGTTCAACGTGCGAACGGTCACCCGCCATAAAGGTTAGCGCATCTGAGATCACAACATCTTTTTTAGTACGCACTTGGCGTAATTTCATACCTTTTTCAAACGTTCCAGACACAATACGCATAAATGCAACACGGTCACGATGTTTTGGATCCATATTGGCCTGAATTTTAAATACAAAGCCTGAGAATTTCTCTTCAGTCGCTTCAACTTCACGAACATCCGCTGTACGTGCTTGAGGCGCTGGCGCCCACTGCACTAAACCATCAAGCATATGATCAACACCAAAGTTACCTAAAGCAGTACCAAAGAAAACTGGCGTTAATTCACCTTCTAAGAAAGCATCGTGATCAAATTCGTGAGAAGCCCCTTTTACTAGCTCTAACTCTTCACGTAACTGAGACGCTAATTCATCACCAATCGCTTTATCCAATTCAGGGTTATCTATTCCTTTGATAATGCGAACTTCTTGGATGGTATGACCTTGGCCTGTTTGATATAAAATGGTTTCATCACGCAGTAAGTGATACACACCTTTAAATAACTTACCGCAACCAATTGGCCAGGTAATCGGACAACAAGCGATTTTAAGTTCATTCTCGACCTCATCCATCACTTCCATCGGGTCACGAATATCACGGTCAAGCTTGTTCATAAACGTCAGAATTGGGGTATCACGCAGACGAGTAACTTCCATCAGTTTGCGCGTTCTATCCTCAACCCCTTTACTTGAGTCGATAACCATCAAACAGCAGTCAACTGCCGTCAATGTACGGTAGGTATCTTCAGAAAAGTCTTCGTGTCCTGGAGTATCGAGTAAGTTAACCAGACAGTCATGATAAGGGAATTGCATCACCGACGTCGTAATCGAGATACCACGTTGCTTTTCCATCTCCATCCAGTCTGATTTAGCGTGTTGGTTTGATCCACGACCTTTTACTGTTCCTGCACGTTGAATCGCGTGTCCAAACAGTAAGACTTTTTCAGTAATGGTGGTTTTACCGGCGTCAGGGTGAGAGATGATTGCAAATGTCCTGCGCGCATTGACTTCATGTAGAAAATTCTGATCTGCCATTTAACTGTTATTTCTCGTCTGAATACAGATTTGTACATGCATTAGGAGAGGCAAAATGTGGCTCTTAGCTCAGCAAATCCGTCTTGTTAATCGTAATTGACGGCCATTTTCGCAGATCTTGGTGTTATAAACAATCAATGCATCACATCATCAACCTAAGTAACACAAAAATCTTACTTAGGCTGATTGACGTTATTTTAACTTTTATTCGCTCAATGACGTGCACACCCTAGTTAGACAAAATAAGATCCGTAATGGCTTGTCCTAACTCTTGTGTACTGGCTGAGCCCCCCATATCACGCGTTAAGTGGCGACGTTGTTTAATGACGGATTCGACTGCCCGCATGATAGTGTCATGTATTTGAGGGCAATCAAGATGTTGCATCATCATTGCTGCTGCCCAAATAGTTCCAATTGGATTGGCAATATTTTGTCCAGCAATATCAGGCGCTGAGCCATGAACAGGCTCGAACATCGATGGGAATTGTTTCTCTGGATTAATATTTGCGGATGGAGCAATCGCAATCGTCCCCGTACAAGCAGGACCTAAATCAGATAAGATATCGCCAAATAAGTTTGAACCGACAATCACATCATAAAATTCAGGCATTCTTACCAAGTTGGCAGCAAAAATATCAATATGGAATTGGTCGACTGTCACATCAGGATAGTGTTCCGACATCGCGGCAAAACGGCTATCCCAATAAGGCATCGAGTGGAAAAGACCGTTGGATTTTGTTGCTGAGCTTAAATGTTTTTTGTCACGCGATTGGGCGAGTTCAAAGGCATATTTTAAAATGCGATCAGTCCCTTTACGCGTGAAAATACTCTGCTGTAAAACCACTTCATCTTCAGTACCTTCATACTGAATGCCGCCAATAGCGGAGTATTCCCCTTCGACGTTTTCACGCACCACATAAAAATCAATATCACCGGGTTTTTTATCCGCTAAAGGTGATTTGATCCCATCAAATAGGCGAACTGGACGCAAATTGATATATTGGTTAAATGCACGACGGATAGGTAATAGCAAACCCCACAATGAAATATGATCGGGAACGCCTGGAAAACCAACAGCACCAAGAAAAATTGCATCAAATTTTTTCAACTGTTCTAAGCCATCTTCCGGCATCATTCGGCCTGTGCGATGGTAAGTTTCACAAGACCAGTCGAAGTGGGTAAAGTTGAGTTTAATTTGATGCTGACTTGCAGCTGCTTCTAAAACTTTTAACCCTTCAGGGATGACTTCTGTTCCAATACCATCGCCGGGAATAACGGCAATATTAAACTGTGACATGTCACGAACCTCTCAAAACAATGATATTTAAGTGGGATAAATGAGTGAGTAATACCGCCAGTTTATGGGTTGCTATGATAAAGTATAGCCACGAAGTGTAATGTCTAAGTTTACAGGCCATGAACAAGCTACCCGCATTAGAAGACATAAGAGTATTTGTAACTGTCGCCCGCTTGATGAGTTTCTCGCGAGCTGCAGAGCAACTTCTCGTTTCCCCTGCCTACGTTTCAAAACGCATTAAATTATTGGAAGAAAATCTTGGGCAGGCACTCTTTTTTCGCGCCGCTCGCACCATTAATTTGACCAATGAGGGGCGTATTGTATTAAAAAGTGGTGAGCAGCTATTACAAGAAATCGATAATATGCACAATCAACAGAAAGCGTGTCGAGAAGAGATCCGCGGTGAACTAAGAGTCAGTTGTAGCACGGGTTTTGGTAGCGCCTATTTCAACCCTTTTATCCTCACATTACGCGCTGATCATCCACTTCTTGGAATTGACCTCACACTCACTGATCGCTCTATTGATATCATCAATGAAAATATAGATTTAGATATTTATATTGGTGGTGCAATTCCTGATCATTATATTGCGAGACGGATCGCTGAAAATAAACGGATCCTCTGTGCATCCCCGTCCTATTTAGAGGTGCATGGCTGGCCTGAACATCTTCAGCAACTTGAAAAACAACATTTTTGCATCACGATTAAAGAGCGTAATCAAACCTCGGCGCAGTGGAAATTAGAACAACAAGCAGAAAGTATGACGATTATTCCCAACAGTAAATTGATGGTCAATAATGGTGATGTGGCTAAGCAGTGGTGTATCAGTGGTGAAGGAATATTGTTGCGATCACGATGGAGTGTATTACCCGAATTGAAAACGGGAAAATTAAAACACGTTCTTCCACAATGGTACCAAACTGCTGATGTGTATGCGGTATATTCACGAAGTATAAGAAGTAATGCAAACTTACGCGTTTTTATTGAAAATCTTGAGCAATATTTAGCGCAATACCTACCACATCAATTTCAGAATTAATAATCAGCATTTAGCGAGCTGATTGTCATCATAGTTTCATATTACGCCTTTATTTTAGACCCTTCTAAAAATGAAGGGATGGCATTACCTGAAAATTAATTTTCTTAAATTAAGTATAATAACAATTCTCTACGGCAGCATTCGCTGACACCGCGACAACCCAAGATCGCATATTAGAGCAAAAAAATAATTGGTTTGATCATTTAATAAATAAAGTAATGCAAAAGAGTTCGATAACAGCATCGGTTACTATGACAGAAAAGAGCCAACCACCGCGCCATTAGTTAAACCGAATGAGATGCCCGATACTACTGGATATTTGTTACGTTTGCGCTTTCCTTGACGGTTGGGGTTGTGATGATGTTTTTTAATAACCTCAATAGGTGACATAATGAAATTGGTGTTATTTCAACCAATTAGTACAGTAAAAATAAGCAGCAAAGATCAACAGCCTCTAGGGTGCAGTTGATCTTTTAGACGAATTTAACCAACGACTACCAAGCCAAAATGCGATCCTTTATGATCTCCCATCTTGCTTTGAATAAACCGCTACAAGTAATTTGTGGAAATAGGCGACACCATGCTCACTGATCCCACTGTGCAGCTTATCAGACATTATTCGACCTTGTCCCCGATAACCTCGTGATCTCAATCCTTTTTGAACACTCTCAACTAGACAGAGATCTTCTGCGCGGAAGACTGTGCGATACCATTCAATCAAGTTCTTCTGATACTCTGTCATTTCTTCATTTAAAAAATAAATATCGTAGTGTTCTAATGTTTCGCCTGTACTGATCGGTAGCTCATAAATCACCGTCATAAAATTACCCCCTGGGGGCATGTTGAACATAGTGCTTGGCCAACTCCAAAAACCAAAAAAATGGGGATTAGTGACAGATTCATCAAACTGATAAGAAGATGCAGAGGATTTGGCTTTACCAATTTGGACGGTCCAATTCTCATGCAGTTGATGTTCATACATATTCACATTTACCGAGTGAGCAAAACTGACATGGTTAGTCGGGCAGTGATAACATTCCATATAGTTATCAACAATAACTTTCCAATTGGCTGGAATATAGTTAACAAAACGCGCTGCAAGTTTCAAATCACGAATAACCGAACATGCCTCTTCCATTTTCTCGCCCAGTCCTAACAATTGCTCCTCGATAGATTTCGGTTTACCCTCAGTCAAATTTACATAAATAAACCCAGCATGTTCAATCACATGGAAGCTACTTAATGCCATCGTTTGCGCTTCAAAGTTATTTACATTCTTACAATTCGTTACATGTGCGAGCTGACCATCTAATCTAAATGTCCAAGCATGATATGGGCAAGTTATCACATTTTTCATTTTCCCACTTTCACCACTGATAAGCTGGTGCCCACGATGTGGGCAAACATTATAGAAGCCACGCAATACATCATCACTGCCACGAACAATTACTAAACTTTCACCGATCAATTGCCGAGTAATATATGCATTTTTATCTTTGACTTCGCTATAATGAGCAACACAAATCCAAGAGTTAGCAAAAATACTTTCTTTTTCAAATTCAAATATATCATCAGATGTATAATAACGTGCAGGAATAGTCCACGCATTATCAATATCACGGTAGTCATTAATAGAAATAACTTTTTTTGAATTGCTCATCATCGTCCTCATTCTTGTTCGCTTAGAGTTGATATTTTCATAAATATCATATACATACCGAAAATAAATAAACACAATGTTTGTCTAAATTATAAAAAACACATTAATACTACATAACAATGAGAGATAAAACTTATCGTTACTTAGGTAGTCATTAATATAATAAAATAAACTCATATTATATTTAACATATTCTATTAATTAATAATTTAAAATGCATTAAAAAAACACGATAGGGCTATTATTAAATAATAAATTAGCTTTCTATAAAATAACTCCATTTATTAATCATCGTGATATCTAAATATTATAATTATTACTCTCTAATATTTTATTTAATAATCGAGCAATCAGATGAAAAAAATTAAAAAATGATATTGAGGTTTTAAAATTATCCTCTCTTGAGAAATTTATTTTGGCCTAAATTCAAGAAACGGCATTTGCTTATCATATTGATAACGATAAAAATTTCATCAGGCTTGTCTCTAACTTTAATGGTGGAAGTCACCATTAAACCAAATACAAGGCTAACGACTTTATACCTAAATAATTCAGGTACATGTCAGCAAAAGCTAACATAATTCCTTAACACTATTTTTCAAAGAAATGGAGGATTAGGGATAATTCTGTGATGCGAACAGCTAAGTGAATGCAGCACACAAGTAATTTGAAGGATGATGAGTCTATTTGAGCATTAATAAAAACCACGCCCTATTGGTCGTAGTTGAGGTTGTTGACAAAGCGGGATAAAAGCGTCGTTTTTCCCACTTTGTGTTATCAGCCGAAAACCAATAAATTGATTTTCCTAGTTTATTTTCAAAACCTGTTAGACTTGCCGTCAAACATTATATGTTTGTCAGCAGTCTGAACCACGCCCTATTGGTCGTGGTTGTGACATAAAAAATTGCAGATAGACTCTATCTGATTACAGATCGTTAAACAGCGTTAAGGCTAAAACCAGTGCATCTTCACGTCCTTGTTTCGCAGGATAATAATCTTTGCGCACTGTCGCTTGATGAAATCCCAATTTATCATAGAGGGCTAATGCGGCAGTATTAGATTCACGAACTTCAAGCCACAATGTCAAAATGTCTTTATCAATCAGATCATTGATAAGATGATCCATTAAAAGACGGCCATAGCCTCTCCCTTGAAACTCAGGATGAACTGCAATATTAAATAGCGTCGCCTCATCAAGAACACACTGAGTTATTGCAAACCCAACAACCTGATTATTAACAGAAAGTTTAATATTATGATATCTTTCGCCTTGATTCCCGTAAAAAACACGCTCAGTCCAAGGAAAATCATGGCTTAACTTCTCAATTAAGAAGGCAGTTGCAAGATCAGACTGCTTTAGTGCTGAAATTTTCGTCATATTGATAAATCTGCTTCCATAGTGCCTGTTTAGCGCTATTACTGATGGCCAGCTCGGCTAATACAGGAGAAATAAAGGTCATTTTTGCCCCTTCAAGATGGGATTGACTACCTAAAACCCAACAATTTGTTGTTATTGGTGTTGGGAGCATAGCCAGTTGCGTCGAATTAATACAAACAACATCACTCGGATAAATTTTCATCGCAAGAAAAATATCTTTTAGCAACGGGTTATTTAAATTCAAGTTGTCATCAGTAATAATAATAAGCTTAGTTGAGTCTGGGATCCTAACACCACGCTCACCACGTAATACGGCAGGGTTTCTCACTACCCATTGAGTGATACCCATTTGCTTTAAAAGCCTGTCACGTCGTGCCATTAGTTTCATTCCAGTCGCTTGTTAACAGTCACATCTTATCAAAGGGGATTCATAGCGCCAACATTCAATGCTATTTCTCTGTTTTCTGGTAAGGTATAGGCCAAATAAATTCGCGTTGTCGCTGAATATAACCCACAACGCAATGATTCGAATTACGAAGAGTATTTTAGGAGATAAATAAATAATGTCATTATTGACACCAGCTAGCGAAGTTATTCAGCGCCATCTTGAGCATTTTACGGATCGTCATGTCATTTTGGCTGGTGACATTCAGGATGAACTTGCCGCCACCTTAGACGCAGCTAGTGTGCGCGTTCTAACTAATCAATACCATCGCTGGCAAAGTTTGCATGGATTGATTGGGGAAAATGTCCAATTTTCTGCCACTGCACCTGCCGACTTCGTTCGTCCTTGCAATACATTAATTTATTTTTGGCCTAAAAATAAGCAAGAAGCGTGTTTCCAGCTAGATGATTTATGTACTTACCTTGCTGCAGGTAGCCAAATTTTTGTCGTTGGTGAAAACCGTAGTGGTGTAAAAAGTGCTGAATCCATCATGGAAGGCATCTCCACATTGCAAAAAATTGACTCGGCAAGACGCTGTGGCCTCTATTATGGCGAGTTAGAGCAACCAACAACTTTTGATATTGCTCGTTGGTGGCGTCGCTACGAAGAAGAAAATGTTCAGATCCATGTATTACCGGGCGTATTTAGCCATAATGAAGTGGATATGGGCAGCAACTTGCTACTTTCTACATTCAATGGCCCTATCAGTGGAAATGTCCTTGATGTTGCTTGTGGTAATGGTGTGCTTGCGGCAGTCATCGGTAAAAATAATGCAGATGTCACATTAACGCTAAGTGATGTGAGTGCAAGTGCAATCGCCTCATCTATTGCAACACTCGAAGCTAACCAGCTGAAAGGTAAAGTGATTGCTAGCGATGTTTATTCTGACATCGATGATAAATTCGATTGGATAATCTCTAACCCGCCATTCCATGATGGGCTGAATACCAGCTACAGTGCGGTTGAGAACATGATCCTACAAGCGCCAAAATACCTGAAAAAAGGCGGACATTTCCGTATTGTTGCCAATGCCTTTTTGCCTTATCCAGACATGTTAGATAAAGCATTTGGTGGCCATGTGATGTTAGCAAAAACGGGTAAATTTAAAGTTTACGAAGCCATTAAACGCTAATTTTCACCACATAGCACTGACGACAACGGCTAGCTAATTAAGGCTGGCCGTTTTTATATCAATGTTTCTACTTCAATAAAGAAACTATTGATAAAAAATTATTGACGCTTAGGTAAATTAGCTTAAAAATTATTGACCTTTGAAGATCAATTTTTATTCGAATTAAACGTCTTGAATGGAAGGTAGTGACAATCCTGCAAAGCAGGACATACCTTCACGTGACTTCGATATCTTCTATAAAGCATTAAGCGTTATGCTGTAATCCCAATGCGACTAGACTACATAATAACGCAATCACAGCTGGAACAATCAATAAACGCCGAGAACCACGATTAAACAGCATCGCAGCGGTAGTCAACATCGTTACAATAGTCACAATCTTAAGGCTATTGAGCCCCATGTTGCTAAGTAGATAAATTACGCTCAACAAAATAACAGCGAAAACACCCCACAAGCCAGCGGCAGTTCGCCGAAGATAAGTGTTTTTTGTAACGCTAGTTGGCATAAGCTACCTCAACAATGCAAATGATAATCATAATCATAATCATAATCATAATCATAATCATAATCATAATCAATAATATCTATTTTTTAGCAAAATACAATATTATTTTGTTGAGATAACTACTCTATTGAATAACGATTTAATACGGCTCAACCATACACTTGTAGATAAATTACTATGTCAATAACACCTGAGCTTATGACGCATACTAGGTCATATTTCCGATTAACTAGGCCTGAGTTAGAAATAGAGTACATCACTCAGCTGTTTTTTTCATTTTCTAAACTCTGCTGATCTTTACGGCTTTCAGCAACGCCTTCAAGCGCATGATAAGCAACTGCACAAAATAATGAATTCAATCGTTTCATATCCCCAAGTAAACTAACGTGCAAATTGCTGGTATCTAAGCTTTGCATGTTATGCTCATGTAATCGCTCAACATGTGAATAAGCAAAGCGCTGATTAATTAAACGGAAACGATGTTTTGCGCGGCGTAGACGTTTTGCATTATCAATATCAGCAGAGACGAAAACAGACATTCCTAGATTTAAGTTGGTTTGCAAACGTTCAAGTAATGAATGAAGCTCTTTATATCCTTCCTCAGAAAATGATCGACGATCATCTATGGTTTTTTTCACTACCTCAGAGGTCATACGATGAATAATGGCAGACGATTGTTGTAAGTTAAACGCAGTATCAATAATTTCAGCCCAACGCCTTGAATCTTCCTCACTGAGCTCACTTTGCTGCAACTGCGCAAGATAAAGCTTGATGCTGCTATGCAGCATATCCACTTCTTCTTCTAATCGATTAATCTCTCTTTTCTGTTCTTTATTACCATTCAGCACATCAATAAAACGTTGTAACATCGACTCAAGTACATCACCTAACCGTAAGGTTTCCCTCACTGCATTGGCGATAGCGAGTGATGGCGTTTCTAATGCGCTTTTATCCAGATAACGAGGAGCTGTTTCATGCTCTGTTGAAGGAACGATTGGACAAAGTTTACTACACAATTTAGCCATTGGCCCGACTAAAGGGAGCATCAATAGACAACGAATTAAGTTATAAAATACATGGAAATAGATCACTACTTCTGCTTCATTAAACTTATATTCACCTATCCAATGCGCTAACGGTGTCACCCATGGCAATACGACGACGCAGCCAATTAATTTAAAAAACAAGCTGCCCAGAACGACTTGGCGGCAGACTTCATTTTGTCCTCGGCTACTCATCAGTGCTAATAAGCCACTACCTATATTCGAGCCAATGACAATACTCAAACTAATATAAAGGGGTACCAATCCAGTAGCACTAAGCGTCGCAGTCAACAAAACAGCGGCAAGGCTTGAATAACTGATCATTGCAAACAGAGCCCCTACCAGCAATGCCAACACCACGTCGCCACTGAGTGAGCTAAAAATAGCCTTAACGGCCTCTGCATGAGTAATGGGTTCAGCTGATGCGACAATGAGCTGCAATGCTAATAATATCAGCCCAAGCCCTATCCCTACACGACCGATTTGACCTGTTCTATTTTTTTTCTGGCTTAAGAAGGTCGTTACACCAACTAGGATCAACAAAGGAGATAGCCAAGAGAGATCAAATGTCAGAACCCGAGCCATCAACGCTGTTCCGACATCGGCACCGAGCATGATAACCATCGCTGGCGCGAGCGTAATCAGCCCCTGAGAGACAAAAGAAATCACTAACAATGCCGTAGCATTGCTACTTTGAACCAGTGCTGTTACGCCTACTCCAGACAAAAATGCGCTAGACTTTCGACTCACGCTTTTCCCTAAAATACGGCGTAAATCGGCACCAAAGACACGCATGATGCCGGTACGGACAATATGTGTCCCCCAAACCAGCAATGCAACAGAAGATAAAAGATGTAAGAGTTCTAACATTGAAATCCTATGGTGTTGTATTTGCTATATTCGTGACAACAGTTGTTACAAGTGAATGAGCTTAATTAACGAGAGAAGTTGTCTTCTTAACCTGATGGATAAAAGAAAAATGAGTGTTCTTAGGAGATATCGCATTAAGCAGAATCAACCAAGTATACATTATTTTCATTATTTTTCAAAAAGTTAAGCTATTCACTCTATACTCTAAATAATTCGAGATGCGGCTAGGCGACAGTTGAGGCTACTCAATATGCATAAAAAATGTTGTGATCAGGGGCCTAGGCACAGTACTCCGTTTCCAAAATATCTAATGCAACCTGAAGAATAACGGCCGTACACCAAATCTAAAATGGAAACCCTGAGTTAAACGATTCTAAAGCCACACTCATCAATCGAATGTCAACCATACTAATTTTTTATACCTGAATCGGTAAGCTAACGCAAAAGGGTTAATGTAAGGGAGCATTAATTTAACGATGAATGTTGTTCACTTGGTACGTTAAGACGGGTCAAAATTAAGTAACACGATTTCGATGAGGAAAGTTCTCAATGGCTTGGGACTGCTGGTCTTTTAAGGCGCTAAAACAAATAAATCCCCCGCAATATCCTATCGCGGAGGATTTAACTTACAGGGTTGGTTTATTGTTTCAGTCCCATGGCATCACGCATGGTAAAGAACAAATCTGTTTGGTCGGTTAGGCCCATAACGTTTGCGGCATGTGGTCCATATGCTGCGACGCGTAATTGAGAGCCTGTATGCTCTTGTGAATCTTCTTCTGAGTTACCGTAGTTAACGACCATCACTGAACCATCTTTTGTGATCAGTGCTTGTGTCAGGCCAGTCGATTTGGTCCCTTCAGGGATAATTTGACTAGAGTGAGCATGGTCAGCCGTAACAATAACCAGTGTATCACCATGTTTTTTCGCAAACTCTAAACCAACTTGTACTGCTTCATCCAGTGCAACTGTTTCACCGATTTGGCCGCATGGGTTAGCATTGTGATCTTGTTTGTCGATAGATGCACTCTCAACTTGTAAGAAGAAACCATTTGGATTCGCTTGTAACAGGTCGATCGCTTTTTCTGTCATCTGAGCCAGTGTTGGTGCATTAGGGTCTAGCTTAGAATTAGGCTTACACTCAAGTGGTTTATCATTGATGTTGCCGTAATGCGTGGCTTTTGGCCCTTCCCACGCTACTGCCATATTCCCATCGTGGAATAAACCCAGTACGGGCTTGTCTTGGTTAGCGGCCGTAATCGCCTCTAATGATTTGGCATCACGAACAATGTTATAACCGCGCTCTTTTGCCTGCTCTTCTAGCGTTTTGCCTTTATAATCACCTGCGGTAGCAACTTGTTTAAAACTTTTTGCTCCACCACCTAAAGTAATATCCGCACGCGTAACCAGCAATTGCTCAGAGATAGAGCCACGTCCACCATTTTCTAGGGCATTAGTTGCACATTTCTCAGACGTTTGTTCAGGGCCATAACATTTACGACCTGTCACATGAGAGAACTGAGCCGCAGGAGTAGCATCTTGAATTTCAGAGGTTGTAACGTTACCTGTCGCTTTACCGTTACGTTTCGCAATTTCAATCAGGGTATCGTGATCTTTACCAAAAACATCAATACCCAGTGCGCCGTTATAGGTTTTAACACCTGAAGACCATGCCGTTGCAGAAGCGGCTGAATCTGTTACATAATCAGGTTTTTGCGTCTTTTTATCTAAAGCGTAGTGAGTATATTGGCCAGTAATCGGTAATGCATCGATACCTTTAAAGAAACCCGCTGCACCTTCCGCATAGTTGCGTGCAACCGTAATTTCAGAGTCCCCCATACCATCACCAATAAACAGGATCACGTTTTTTGCCTGCCCATTGTGCAGAGCCGCTTTCATGATATCCGTTTGTTCCTGAGCGACACGGCGAGCACCACCAAATTTAGTAATATCACCTTGTGCTGCACGATTTTCAAAAACCGCATCTGTTGGAGCCGCCGCGTAAGCAGGGATAGCACTACCAAAAAGCATTGTACTTACAGCGACTGCTAAAATAGATTTCATGCAATGACCTGTCATAATCGTTTTCCTTGCCAATATAAAAAGATTAAATATTGAGTAACTTCGAATAATGGCAGGCATGCTAATCGAGCTAAATGACAGTTGAATGACGTTTTTGTGTCTAAAAAAAGATACTCGTCAGAAATGCAAAAAAAACAGCCAAATATTGGCTGCTTTCTTCATTTTTCAACTTTGGTTTATGGCGCTATGGTTTCAGCAGTATTATTGTGCCCTTGGTTGTGAAGTTAGGTATCGCGTGCCTTCATACAGTGTTTCACACCAAGAAACATAGTCATGACCGCTCGGTAGCTCATTAGCTTCAACCTGATATTTCTTATGTTTTAATACATCCAACAATCGATAATGATTTTGGATGATCCCACCCCAGCTGCCTTGTTGTTCGAATAATCCCGCTTCAAGATAAAAACGTAGAGGCTTCTTCGACATCTGTTCAATTTCACTGATTAGCCATTCTGGATCTTTCCCCTTTGGAGCCCACCAGTACGATCCTGACATGCTGATCACATTACCAAATAGTTCAGGATGCTCTAGCGCATTCCACGTTGCCCCCAGCCCCCCATAACTTGAACCCGCAATAATCGTCGATTTTGCAGGTGCATGAATACCTTTCGACGTTAAAATTGGCATTAATTCTTCAGCCAACATTTGGGGAAATTGTGAATTAGGCGGTAATTCATCAGCTCGGCGATTAGCACTAATACTGTCGATGAATACCACATACATTGGTGGTATTGCGCCTTCTGACATCCACTTGTCAAAAAAATCTGCCATTTTGTAGGTATGTAAATAGGTTTGCCCATCAAGTAATACCAATAGTGCGGGTTGTTTCATTTCAACAGCAGGACGATAAATAGAGATTCGCCTATCGTTATTAAGTACTTCGCTGTGCAAAGTAAAAGAATCTAGCTGACCATTTAGCTGATAACGCTCAATTTTCGCAAAGTCGCATTGTCGCTTTTCAGGCGCTAAGGATAACAACGAAAAACGATTGTATTGATCAGCAAAAAATGAAGGGATCGCATGTGAATTGAACGGATCTGCCTGTGCCGTCGCGAGAATAGCTCTTCGTTGAGCAAATCCACCTTCCGCCACTTTCGGGATATCAGGCGCGATTTTATATTGCGATAATGTATCATTCGGCACAATAAAACTCCGATACCAGATATCAGTATTGGGTATATGTGCCATGGTTTCATGATTACCAGAAGGCGCACCAAAGATATAGGCATTCGCTTTTGCTCCACGCCATAAAAAAGTGGCTTTCTTTTGCTCTTTTTTAAAATCGTCGATTAATGGTGTTCCTTGAGCTTTAATCTCCCGCCAAAAAGCATCTGTATTCTTTTCATTTTGATAAGTATCAAGCAAGGCTTGTAACTTAGGACTATCTAACTTGTGTTCCGCCTCAATCGCTATCGGCTGATACTCAGTTAAATTAAATTTGAGTTGCCATTTCTGGTCAGGTACCCCTTTTAAATCCACATAATACTGACCTGTTGTAGGCACAATATAGGATAACGAGTGAGGTTCTTGAGGTGATGCTTTTTGCAATAGTACTCGCAGTGGCTTTTTATCGATGCTAATCAATGCAGCATCTGAAATGCCTTCGCCTTCTTGACGAATATAGTGTTTGTCTGAGATTTCAACCAATAAGCAACTATGCCCTTCACTATCATGAATACCATCAATAAAAGAGGATAATTCATCCAGACGAATACAATCAGGTTGGGTTGCTGATGCTGATGCTGATGCTGCGAATGAAAACAGAATACAACCCAGTAGTGGTAACGATTTCATATCAATTCCATTGATAGATAATTTTTATGTGAATATTACTATCAAATTAATACTTGAAACTCAATATATCCATCATTTCTCTGATTATGTGTAAGTCATCAGTGAAAATTTTTTATTCGCATCGATAGTATGCAATTTGTGGGTTGAACACACCAAATGCCAATAGAACATCATAAATATTACGACTGAGAAGATGCACATCCATCAGAAAAATGTTTTGCCATCAATTGATGAAATAGTTGTAAAACACTCAACAAACGATGGCGCTGCTGCGGCGTTAAACGTAAATAACGACGCGTAGCGGGAATACGGCTAACCATTTCTGAAGCGGTAAAAGGCTCAATTTCACATCGCCAAACACCATTTTTAATTTCAAGATAACAATGATTAAAGTCTAACTCCTCAAGGGTTTGTGAAATAACGGGGTACTGCGCAAGTAACTTAATGAGTGATTGTCCTTCTTCATCTCTTGACGTGAAATAGACATGCTTTTTCCGCCAATTTCCACGCGTTTTCACCGTGACTTGTGCATTAATCTCCTGATTACAATGGCCTACTATCGAAAAACGACTCAACACAATAAAAGCCATGAACAACGTTTTAACCCGCTCTGTTACCTGAATAATCAGTTCATCCTGTAGGCGTATCAAGAGGTTACCAGGCGCTCCCCATTCACATTGATAAGGTAAAATATCCCGTTCTATTTTATTCAATGTTAAACCTAACTGATAGCCCGTTGGTAGCCGCTTTTTATTCAAACGTTGCCAGATAGAATTCTTAGCCGAGATTGCGTAATGGTTCAATCTTCACCTCCTTTAATTCTTCTTCGGTGAATGTATTGGATAACACTAGCTCAACCTCAACAGGTTTAAATGGATTCACTTTTTGTACAAATATCGTCCAGATTAAGGCATAACTCGCTGTCAGACCTAGCATGATTGCAAACGGAATATAGACATCAGCCTTATTCATACCCGGTGGCGTGATATAAATAATCGCTAGAATAATACCAACGCTAGAGATAATTTGCGGTATTGGGAAGAATGGTGAGCGGTAAGCTCGGTGCAAATCGGGACGACGAATGCGCAGTAAAATCACTGAAATCGTCACCAGAAGATAAGCCGTTCCCCAAGAACACACTGCCGCTAAGACTAATGGGATGATCCTATTCAAATCACCTTGGATGGCGAAAGTATGTAAACATGGGATCATCACCGCGACCAAAATACCAAATACGGGTGTTTTAAAACGTGGATGCAAGTAAGCGAAAATGCGAGGTAATGCGCCATCAAGCGCCATGCCATACAGGATCCGCGGTACAGCTGCCATCAAAGTATTAATCGTCGCTCCACCAGCAAGTAATAGCGCAATACCTATCCAATATTTCCCAATATCGCCAAAGACTTGCCCAGCAAAAGCAGGGATTGCCATTGGTGTTTCTAACAAGCTAACCTGGTGCGCAGGGTCAACCATGACGTTGTCGACTTGGTTGGTCATTGCTGCACCAAATAAAAACATACACAACGCGACACCACATAGACCCGTTGCCATTGCACGAGGGATCACTTTGGCTGAGTTTTTAATTTCAGGTGCCATCGGAGTTACTAGCTCACAGCCCACAAACATAAACATCGCCATTCCAACAAAACTTAGCACTAACGTTGGATCAGAGATGTTCAGCCCTAATCCAAACCACCCTTCCACAGAGACATGAAAAGGCATTAGCAATCCCGCGATACTGAAAATCATTAAAGTCGTCCACATCGCAAAGGTTAAAACAACTTCAACTTTACTAAAAGCTTCAATACCAAAGGCATTCAGTAGGCCCAAAATAATGACTAAACCGACCCCAACCATCCAAGAGGTATTGCTGGTTTCCATCACGGTATTGAGACTTTCAAAATTCACCAGCGCCATGATGCCTGATAAGATAGTTTCTGCTGTTCCTGCAAATACATGCACAATAAGATAAGCCGATAGCGCTCCGGTAATCGCCCAGAAACGTCCCATTCCGCATGAGATATAATCATAAACCGATCCTGAAGTTGGCAAAATAGCGGCTGCCTCAGAGAAGGTGGTTAGCTGGGCTTGCATCATGATAAAACTCAGCAATACGGCTAAAGCAAAAGTATCACCACCTATCCCAAAACCACTTGTCACCGTCAAGATGACTGGGCTTGCCATAATCACACCCACCGAGCTAGCTAATGTCGTGGGAAAGCCCACTTTCCCCTTCTCAATGTGTGACGTTAATTTTGAGGACATATTCATGTTATTTCCCTCTTTCTAGAACATAGCCGTGATTGTGAGTTTTTTGTAAAAATAAAGTAACTGTATGGCCACTATAGAAATAAGCACAAACACACCGCTATCGTCCTAAAGAACGATACCCATAGGGAGAGGCAAGGAAAAGGTTAAAAACAAAAAGTACTATAAGAGGTATTTAAGAAAAGATAAGTCATGTAATATCAAGACATAATAAACAATGTTATTATTAATATATTAATAAATAATTAGCGAAATATACCGATAGGCCTATCTAATGAATTCACCTATCAATTGTTACGTTTAAATATTGCAACCAAGCTCACGTTATTAACATGTTTATTTTATGTTAATAAAATTTAGTAGCATGATAATAAACGGACTCACTACGGAAGGTAATATGATGAAAACGCCCCCTCTGTGCTATCACCAGCGAACGTTGATTAATTGTTGTCTAAATACAATCGCTCATATTATTCCTATTTCAGCATCTGTTTATTATCTTGTTGATGATTTGTGGCAGCCTGATAACCATGTTTTGTATGGTATCAGTTCACGTATGCATCAAGATTACTTACAACATTTTTATCAATTGGATCCGCTTCATCCTGATAAATTTCGTAATGATGAATTACGTTTAGTCAAAATGGCACCTGAGATGAAACATAAAAATCAGGCGTTTTATCATGATTTTATGCGACTAAATAATATTACGGATATGGCAGAGATTTTTATTCGACGTAAGAATAAAATTATTGCAGGGATTTCCGTCTTAAGGGATTCGCCATTTCAACCGCAAGAGGTAATGCGACTTAATGCGATATTGCCGATTGCTGAATTAATGACTTTTGATATTTTACCGGATTCACTGGTTTCTTATACGCCAAAGGAACAAGAGATCATCCATTTGGTTCGTGAAGGCTCGAGCAATAAACGAATTGCATTACTGCTTGGGGTTTCACTCTCGACGGTGAAAACCCATTTACGCAATATTTTTACCAAAGCCAACGTGAGTAATCGAACAGAGCTTGTTTCATCCGGCTTCATTATTCGCCAGGAAAAAATGCTATAAATGGCATCGAGATCTCAAGATAGAGAAGCATCGATATTTATACCGTTTAGCGCCCGCCTGGTGCCTCAATCATTGCACCTGTGACATAGGATGAAGCATCACTGAGTAGCCAAGTAATCACTTCCGCAATCTCTTCTGGCTGACCACCTCGTTTCATTGGGATTTGACTAGCAACACGGCCGACTCGAGCTGGTTCCCCACCATCTGTATGCATGTGGGTATAAATCGAGCCAGGACGGACACCATTAACACGAATACCTAATTCAGCTAACTCAAGGGATAAGCCTTTGGTGATGGTATCGACAGCGCCTTTGGATGCAGCATAATCGATATATTCATTCTGAGAACCTAAACGAGCGGCAGCTGATGATACATTCACAATGGCTTTACCGTGAAACTGGTTAAAGTGTCGGGCATTTTTGATAAATTCACAACAACAAATCAGAAGCCCCGTGACATTCGTCGCCATCACCGTATTAATTCGCAGAGCAGTTAACTGCTCTGCGGTGCATTGTTGAAATAAAATTCCGGCATTATTGACTAAATAATCCAAGTCACCGTACTGTTCACGGATGGTAGCAAACATCTGGGTAACCTCATCCTCACTGGCAATATTGGCTTGGATCGCAATTGCTTTTCCATCGGATGCAATGATTTGATTAACAACCTCATCAGCCGCTTGTTGATTACTTTTATAGTTAATAAGCACCTGTATTCCAAGAGCCGCAAGCTGTAGTGCTGTCTCTCGGCCAATCCCTCGACTTCCTCCCGTAATTAATGCCGTTTTCATTGATTCACCTTATTTTAGGTTTACACTTTAAAATGAGTTATACCCAAAACAATTAGCCTTGTATATCGGTAACAAGTGAAGTTATTTAAATGAAAATCAGATAACAATGCCAATGATAATACCCAAATATAATCCACTTATTTATAAACAAAAAAACCCGGCATAAGCCGGGGAAACACGATAATACCTGCTAATATTCACAAAGAATTCGAGTATAGATAAGCAACAAGTAAAAATATCTCAACAATCATAAAAACTTAAATAATGGGTGTGGCAAAACACCTTTAAAATTAACAACTAGTAACGCATCATGACTGATTTTAATTCTGTGTAATGTTCAATAAAAGCACTCCCGAACTCGCGACCAATACCCGATGACTTAACGCCGCCAAATGGAACAGCTGGGTCAAGAAATGTGTGCATATTCACCCAGACTGTCCCCGCTTCAATACGTGAAATCATCCGCATCGCTTTGCTCAGATCATTTGTCCAAATGCTCGCTGCGAGTCCGAATGGTGTGCTGTTCATTTGTTCAATAAGCTCTTCTTCGTCATCATAACTGAGGAAGGTTCCCACAGGGCCAAATGTCTCTTCCTTCATCAGAGTATCATCAGGACTGTTTGCTCGAATAATCGTTGGTGGCACAAAGTAACCCGTACCGACAATTGCTTCTCCACCATAAATAATTTCACTTCCTTCCTGCCGAGCTTTTTCAAATAGGCCAAGGATCTTTTCGTAATGGGCTTTATTGGCAAGTGGCCCCATTTTTGTTGTTTCATCCAATGGTGAGCCGATCTTAAAGGTCGATAAGCGCTGTTTGAGCTGTTGTAGAACTTCATCGATCAATGATGAGTGAATATAAAAACGTTCAGCCGCCGCACAAATCTGCCCTTGGTTTAAATAACCCGCTTCAATAATGCCATCAACAATTTTCTCAACTGGTAAATCAGCTAAGAAAGCAGCACCATTTTTGCCCCCTAATTCAAGAGTAACTCGTGTTAATTTCCCTTCCATCGCCGCTCGACCAACGGCTAAACCAGTTGGCACTGAACCTGTGAAGGTCACTTTTGAGCACAATGGATGACTGATTAATGCAGGCCCAACTTCACGGCCACCACCATTGACGATATTAATGACACCATCAGGAATACCCGCTTCTTTAGCTAACTCTGCAACTCTCAACATGGTTAGTGGCGTAAATTCACTGGGTTTTAAAACGATGGTACAACCGCAAGTAAGGGCTGCCGCTAGCTTCCAAATGGAAATCATAATTGAAAAGTTCCATGGAATGATGCCTGTAACGACACCAACAGGTTCACGTTGTGTAAACGCTTTGTATTGCTCTCCATTAAATGATGGTAAAGAGACGTTCAATGTTTCGCCGCTGATTTTAGTCGCCCAACCCGCAAAATAACGCAGAAACTGCGCAGCAGAACCTACCTCAAGAAATCGTGATAATTGAATAGTTTTCCCTGAGCACAAGCTTTCTAGCTGCGCCAGCTCTTCTAGATTTTTTTCAAACAAGTCAGCTAAGCGATTAAGGCAATTTCCTCTTTCCATCGGCGTTGTTGTTGCCCAAGCACCACGAAAGGCGGTATAAGCAGCGGCTATTCCCGCATCCACCTCAACCTTGGTACCTTCTTTTACTTTGGCAATAACATGCTCTGTGGCAGGGTTAACAACTTCGAAGAAGACATCCCCCGTGCCAGAAACAGGTTCGCCATTAATATAATGTCCATGTTGGCGATTTAAAAATTCACGGACTTCCGGCAATAGGGTTAATTCGCTCATCGTTACCACTCCACTTTTTAAATATTAATTATGCATTTACACAGGCTAAATAATGCTTAACGAAACGCTCATCTGAAATTTCCCACAGAACTTCAGTGCCTTTCGCCGCAAACCAAGAGTCACCTTTGTGGTATTCAACGGTTTCGCCTGTTTTCACGTCAGTGAGTTTGACTGAACCTTCGTGGACAGTGGCCATTTCATCAAATGGATAAACCATTTTAAATTTGCCTTTAGTACAAGCAAAAATACCACAAGAGAGGTTATCGCTGGGTTCGCCGTGGATCATCGCAACGCTAGCTTGCGGATCACCTTCAACAACCACGGATCCTAAATTAGTGACACTGCCGATATGAAGCAGCTCAGGTAGTGGCTTGTTTAACAGTAATGGACTGATCATGATTTTACCTTTTTATCAATTGACATAATGATGCAAAAAATTCACGGTTTAACGGCGACCTTGCCAATAACCCGATGTTTGGTGCCATATTTTAGCGAGTGATACGATGGCATTACGCATGCTGTCTTTACCCGCAATGTTGGTATGTGGAATCGAACTCATCAGATCATAACGATGTGACCCTTCAGCCATTCCCTCAGCTAATACCTTGCACACAATGTGACTCGGTGTAACGCCAAAGCCTGAATAGCCCTGTACAAAGAAAATATTTTTGTGATCAGGTAGTGTGCCGATCTGTGGAAATAAATTAGCGCTGCATGCCATTGGTCCACCCCATGCCAACTCAATTTTCACGTCTTTTAAATACGGAAAAATTTTCAACATTAGGTTACGGTTCCAAGCTTTAAGGTCGGCGGGTATGTACTCTAGAAAATGGGTGGAACTACCAAATAACAGTCTGTTTTCATTAGTGACTCGGTAGTAGTCAATAACAGGACGAATGTCACTGTACGCACCGTGAATTGGGCTGATACGCTCAATCATTTCGTCAGATAACGCTTCGGTCATTAGCTGATAGGCATAAGTATTAATGGTTTTCGGGTATATCGTTGGCTCTAAACCATTTAAAAATGAATCACACGCCCACAACATTTTCTGGGCACGAACCGAGCCCATTGCAGTACGTACTGTTACCGTATCGCCATATTCCACATTGAGCACTTGGCTATTTTCGAAAATTTTAGCCCCGTATTCGGTGATGGCTTTCGCTTCACCAAGCAGCAAATTCAATGAGTGAACATGCCCACCGCCCATATGCTTGATCCCACAAGTATAAGCATCAGAGCCGATAATTTTTTTCAGGTCAGGGCCTGTATAGAATTCAATTTCTTCATCTGGCGAGACTGATTTAAAATCAGTTAGCCAACTACGTAAGGTTTTTTCTTGTCGCTTATTACTACCTAAGTAAGCATAACCGTGACAAAAATCAGCATCAATATTGTATTTCGCGATACGCTCACGAATGATGCCAGCCCCCATATTACTGATTTTAAATATTGTTTCTAAACCTTCGGAACCAACGTGTTTTTTAATCACACCTAAGTCATGACCGATCCCTGCCATCACTTGTCCACCATTACGCCCTGATCCTCCATAACCAAGATGGCGACCTTCAATAATGGCAATATTGGTGATCCCTTTCTCACACAGTTCAAGCGCTGTATTGATCCCAGAAAAGCCACCACCGATGATCACAACATCGACATCCAGATCTTCTTTGAGCGTTGGAAAACGTAGATCATACTTTTTTGTTGCTGCGTAATAGGTTAATGATTCAACTTGGTTATTCATTTTGGATACCTTGTTAGTATCTTGTCATAACCCTGATTATCTTAACCTGTTATTAACATTTACATAGCCCTTTAGGGGCATTTAAAACATTAAATTAACATCTGTGATATAGCACACTATTTTGGGCTCGCCTTCATGCTACGAATCGCGAGCATACAGGTCGTGGAGCCGCTCCCCTTACGTGACTAAGGTGCGTGAGCGAAATGATGTGTCAGCAACACTTGGACAAAGGCTCGAAGTTTGAAAGGTTTGCCGATTCATTAATAAGTTAAATAATTCTGCTTGAGAATTAATATCTAGCTTTTGATAAATATTTTTTCGATGGTTTTTGACTGTACCTAAACTGATAAAAAGTGACTGTGCAATTTGAGGAGAACCATTGCCTTCAAGGATCAATTCCACCACCTCGCACTCTCTGGGTGTTAAACCAAAACGAGTCTGCATATCAGCATACTGGTAATGGCTAGAGACATCATTAGGTGATACTTCTCTATGCAGTCTTGCCATACTCCGAATGATTTCAAATGGTTCTTTCAAGGATGCAAAGGTGCGTGTTTCTGACAAAAATGGCGAGTTTTCATTACCAAAAAAGATACCGAGTTGCTTTTCCGGCGCAATCTCGAGTATCAAACCGGTTTCATCACACCAGCCCGTTTTTCGATAAAAATTGAGATAATAATCCGTGTGATAAAAACCTTTCGGGGCGAGTTCTTTGAGTGTTAATACTTGCGAACCTATCCCCTTTTGTAAGGCTTGATAAAAGGGATCCATCAAATAAGCACCCCGCTGATAGATGCGATTTATATTGTCACTATTACGCCTTTCAACTTTCGACAGAAAACGTGGCGGTGCATTTTTTTCAAATGAATAAACAATGGCATTATCAAAGGTAATAAAGGATGATAGCCATGATAATAAATTGGGATAAAATTGATTGGTTGCAACAGAATCAATCACATCAGGTAGTTTTTCCAGATAGTTTTCCATTCTGCCTCCAGAATCATTAATTTATTAACAAATCTCACATTTTGAGTAATAAAATCGCTAGCTTAAACTTATAAAAAACACATTATCTCAACTAACTCAATTCAGATGTTATTAATATGTTAATTAAATCACACTATCGTTCTTTAGTATTAATATTTTGTTACTAACCATTTAAGTTACAACCAATAAATTCGAGGTAGATCACAGGAAATTTATTCAAAATTTCTTAGTGTATTTTGTTGCACCTAAAATAATTTGAGACACATCTAATTAAATACCTGAATGTAATTAACCTCCAGATAACTCAAATTATTTTACCTATTAGGTAGGAGAAAAAATGCCTCAAAAGAAAATAATTTTGGACTGCGACCCTGGACATGATGATGCAATTGCAATTTTACTTGCCTTGGGTCACCCCAATATTGATTTACTCGCCATCACCACCGTAGTCGGTAACCAAACCTTAGCGAAAGTCACTCACAATGCCCAAGCAATTATTGAGCTTGTAGGCGCAACCCATATCCCTATCGCTGCTGGCTGCTCTCGTCCCCTTGTACGTTCGATTCAAAATGCTGCTGAAGTTCATGGTATTAGTGGCCTTGATGGCACACACCTTCCAGAGCCAACCCACTCGCTTGACCCACGCCATGCTGTTGATCTGATTATCGAAACACTTAAATCGCATCTGCCTAAAACGATCACGTTAGTGCCTATTGGGGGCTTAACAAATATTGCACTCGCGGTGAGAAAAGCACCGGAAATTGTTGGGTTAGTGAAAGAAGTGGTATTGATGGGAGGCGGTTATCACAAAGGAAATCGATCTGCTGTAGCAGAATTTAATATTGCGATTGATCCCGAAGCGGCTCATATCGTTTTTAATGAACGTTGGCCTTTAACTATGGTGGGTTTAGATTTAACCCATCAAGCAAAACCCACAGATCAAATCATGACTGAGATTGCTGATATCAGGAGCCCCATTAGCCAATTCGTTGAGGATTCACTGAATTACTATACGGCAGGGTATCGAAAACGCAATGGAACTGACGATCACGCGCCCGTGCATGATCCTTGCGCAGTTGCTTATGTGATTGACTCATCATTGATAACAACACAGAAGGCACCTGTGGATATTGAATTACAAGGTGCATTAACAACAGGAATGACTGTCACTGATTTCCGCCACCCTCCAGCTGAAGATTGCCATACACAGGTTGCGGTAACATTAGATAATCAGAAATTGTGGGCAATGGTTATTGATTCAATAAGAACGTTATCTCATTAATGACGATTAGTACATAAAGCAAAAAGGTAGCTTACTCATCGATAAGCTACCTAAATAAGTGATTACTTACTGATGGCTTTGAGTTTGGAATAACGTCTAATTAATCGCCATTTTAACTTAATGGTCGTTGCATGAGACCAAACAATATCCCAATAACCTTTTTCAAAGAATTGTCGTGACATATCACGCTGAATTTCTGGTGACTTAATGGCAAGTATTGCTTGTATAACGCCTAGACCTTCTTTACCTACCTGCCATAAACAAGATGGTGCTTGCTTAACTTGCTCAGGATAGCGTTTGTAAATATCCAATAACATATCGATAATTTTCAAGTAAGTATGAATTTTACGAACCGCACGCTCATCACCGCTTAGCGAATGGGAAACAGATTGATTGTGAATTAAATAATCATAGTATTGCTCGTTAATGAATTGAACACGCTTTGCCACGAGTAATAGCTCTGTTGTCCACGGAATGTCTTGATGGTGTAATTTCGGCTCAAATGAAAAATTGTGTTGGCGGATCAAATCGAGACGATAAAGATTCAACCAAGTCACATGCAAAAATTTGCGAGAGCTTAAACCAACCTCAAGCCATTCAGGACCACTAATAATCCCTGTTGAGGGGACTTTATTTGGTGGGAAAATAGCTTTAGGCGCATCACCGTTAGTGTAAATATAGGTACCGTTACAGGTCGCAACATCCAGATCACTGGCAAGTGCGATCTCCAACAGACGTCCATACATTTGAGGGCTAATTTCATCATCGATATCAGGAAATGTGATGTATTTACCTGTAGCTTCGACCATACCTGTATTACGTGCAACCGAAACACCCTGATTTTCTTGAGTAAGCAATTTAAAATTACTGAACTTATCTTGATACTGACAAATAACGTCTTCCGTATTATCTTTAGAACCGTCATTTACCATGATCAGTTCCCAATTGCTTAAGTTTTGTGCTATTAAACTATCAAAGAAGTGAGGAAGGAATTTTTCACCATTATAAACCGCAACAACAATACTCAAAACTGGCTGAGAGGACATGAGTTAACCTTATTAAACCATTCATTTTGAGATGGCCTTATGGACCACTCTCTTTCATTATTTTGCTAAAATCGCCGTGTGTTTGTGATACTTCAAGTTGCTGCTCGCAATACGTGCCAATAAACCGACAACCTGAATTATTCTGTATATATCCAAAAATCAATCTATGCAAAATGAATTTAGGTATTTAGAGAGTAAGTATGCACATTGGTTCCACTCTCATGCAAAATTCATTCTTCATAAACTAAATCTATCGAATAGCCGGTATTTTACGTCTTTTTATGCACCATTTTATACTTCAATTATGAGTATTAGCGCTAATAAACTCGCTACATTATCGAAATAGACGTATAGCGATATAATTTAGGTTGTAGTATAAAATTCACAACCCTGCATTTGAAGCGTCGCGATATGTACTCTAAATAATTCGAATTGCAGGTAGGCGACAAGGAAAAATAGACAGAGAATATAGATAAACTATATGAATCGACTCGCGGAGCACAGCTAACAGTTATACACTTGAATTATGGCAAATATAGACTTAAATAAGATTTATCAGCCTATATACAATTGAACTAATTATCTCAAGACCAACCTAATAAACATTGAACACATCTTAATTAGACAATATAAGGATATTCCCGTGGCAGGAAGTAGCTTACTCGCTTTACTTGATGATATCGCAGCAGTATTAGATGACATTTCTGTTATGACCAAAGTGGCCGCCAAAAAAACATCTGCGGTATTGGGGGATGATCTAGCATTGAATGCTCAACAGGTCACCGGTGTTCGCGCGGAACGGGAGATCCCAGTAGTATGGGCAGTCGCAAAAGGCTCATTCATCAATAAACTGATATTAGTTCCTTTAGCTCTACTTATTAGTGCATTTATACCTTGGGCTATCACGCCATTATTGATGATTGGTGGAGCATATCTGTGTTTTGAAGGTGCCGAAAAGCTGATGCATAAATATCTTCATTCCTCAGAAGAACAAGTTGAGAATAATGAACATGAAGTAGCAATGTCACCTGACGAACTGATCGCATTCGAAAAACGTAAAATCAAAGGCGCGGTACGCACTGATTTTGTACTATCAGCTGAAATTATCGCCATCACATTGGGGATCGTATCTTCAGCAACCCTGATGAACCAAGTCGCTGTTCTATCACTTATTGCCATTGTGATGACAATCGGGGTTTATGGGCTGGTTGCAGGTATCGTAAAAATTGATGATCTCGGGTTTTATTTACAGAAAAAAACCTCTAAATTACTCAGCAAGCTGGGTAACGGGCTAATTCATGCAACACCTTATCTAATGAAAACGTTATCCGTTGTCGGTACTGCGGCTATGTTTCTGGTTGGTGGTGGAATACTGACTCATGGCATTCCGTTTATCCATCAATGGATTGAGGAGCTTTCGCTAGCAGCCGCTCTCACACCCGCTATCGGTACAACAATGCAGTTTATTACTCCGTCATTAGTAAACCTTGTATTTGGCGTTACTGCAGGAGTTGTACTCGTCTTGCTGTTTACCCTAATCAAAGCTAAAAAAACTTATCAATAGCTCAATAGCCACTAGAGAGTAAGATAATGGCTTCGTACCAATGAGCAAGTACGAAGCCAGCTTATTTAGTGGCGATTCCTCACCAGTTGGTAGCGGCGTGTAATATATTCAATCGGCGCACTCCAAATATGTACCAAACGGCAGAATGGAAAGAGTAAAAATAGCGTCATCCCCAAAACAAGGTGTAGTTTAAAAATCAGACTGACACCTTCAAGGTAATGAGATGCTCCCCAATGGAATGTCACAACAGATTGCGCCCACCCCACTAACTTCAACATTTCACTACCATCCATATGCTGGGCAGAAAATGGAATGGTCAATAAGCCTAAGCAGACCTGTACTACCAGCAAGGTGAGGATCATGATATCGCCGAATGACGAGGTAGCTCTGACTCGAGGATTCGTTAAGCGACGCTTCAATAGCATTGCTCCGCCAATCAGTACCATTACCCCGCAAGCGCCACCGCCAATCATCGCCATTAACTGCTTCACATGCATTGGCAAGAATGATTCATACATCCAATGAGGCGTTAACATACCAAAAAAATGCCCCACAAACACACCAATAATCCCGATGTGAAATAAGTTGGAAGCTAAACGCATATTCTTTTTATCAAGCATTTGGCTTGAACCTGCACGCCAACTGTATTGGCCATAATCATAACGTAGCCAGCTACCGGCAATAAAAACTGTACCTGCAATGTACGGGTAAATATCGAAGAAGAATTGATTGATAAAATTCATTTTTGAACTCCCGCATTATAACCGGCATCAAGGTTTAAATACTGAGGAACCACCGCGTTGGCAAAACGTTGTTGATGGGCAGAGACTTCACTGCCACACGTTTTTTCATCCGCAAAGAATTTAACTTGCTCTTCTTCCCACACGGCATCCAGTGCTTCAGGTGTATCATCACGTGCTTCTGATGCAACTTTGTCACTCAATTGGCTAGTTTCGATTGCCGTGTCTGAAAGCTCAAGTAGCAAGTCAAACAACATACCAAATCGGCTTTGGCGCTGCTTCAGCCTTTCACCCAATAGAGCCAAGATGGGGGCAATATCGTTTAAACCTTCACGAGTCTGATTAGGTGCAAGTGCGGTCAGATATTCCAAGTAAATCGGTAAATGATCCGGCAGTTCGCGGCAGTCAATCTGGAGGCCCTGCTGCTGATATTGTGCCATCAAATCAACCATCGCTTGTCCTCTATCACGTGATTCTCCATGTACATGCTCAAATAACAGTAAAGACGTTGCACGCCCTCTATCAAACAGCTCACAGTATTGTGCTTGCATGTCTAACAGATCATCATTGAGATATTCACGTACAAACATCATCAATTGAACTACTCGCGTAAACGGTAGCTCATCGGCTTGTTCTAAAGCGGTAATCAGTTCATCACGGTGTTGCCATAGTTCTTCTGAGGGATAATCAAGTAACCGAGAAATCACTTTCAATGACATCATAGCGCTTTCTCCTGTGATGTTTTTGGTGTCACATCAATAGCGTCAATTCGGCGGCTATTGAATAAATTCATTTTACTGTCACTGCCATGGCAACCATCGCCAAAACTAAAACCACAGGCTTTCGCTTCTGGGAATGCTTCACGGGCGAGTTCACGATGGCTAGAGGGGATCACAAAACGATCTTCGTAGTTAGCAATAGCTAAATAGCGATACATCTCTTGCGCTTGAGACTCGGTCAATCCAACTTGCTCTAACGCACTGGTATCACATTGGTTTTCAACCGTTTCAGCACGTTTATAATGACGCATAGCTAGCATGCGTTTCAGCGCCAGTAACACCGGTTCAACATCCCCCGCTGTTAACAAGTTGGCGAGGTACTGCACAGGAATGCGCAAACTTTCAACATCCGGTAGGACACCACTATTCGCGAGTATTCCCGCATCTGCCACTGACTGAATGGGTGACAAAGGTGGCACATACCAGACCATCGGTAACGTGCGATATTCAGGATGTAATGGTAGCGCTAATTTCCATTCCATTGCCATTTTATACACAGGTGACTTCTGAGCCGCATCGATCACACTCAGTGGGATCCCTTGTTTTTGCGCTTCCGCAATAACTTGGGGATCATGTGGATCGAGAAACACATCAAGTTGGCTTTGGTATAGATCGGTTTCTTTCTCTGTACTCGCTGCTTGCTCGATTTTATCGGCATCATAGAGCAGCACACCTAAGTAACGAATACGCCCAACACAAGTTTCAGAGCAAACCGTTGGCATACCTGACTCAATACGTGGATAACAGAAAATACATTTTTCTGACTTGCCACTTTTCCAATTAAAGTAGATTTTTTTGTACGGACACCCCGTCAAACACATACGCCAACCACGGCATTTGTCTTGGTCGATAAGCACAATACCGTCTTCAGAACGCTTATAGATAGCGCCGCTCGGGCATGTCGCAACACAAGCAGGGTTTAAACAGTGCTCACACAAACGCGGTAAATACATCATGAAGGTATTTTCAAACTGCCCGTACATCTCCTTTTGAATATTTTCAAAGTTCTTATCTTGGGCACGTTTACTAAATTCACCACCAAGGTCATCTTCCCAGTTAGGGCCCATGGTGACATTACTCATTCGCTGACCGGTAATTAACGAACGCGGTCGAGCTGTTGGCACATGCTTGCCTTCTTTGGCATTTTTTAGATTGCTATAGTCATAATCAAATGGCTCATAATAATCATCTAAGGCTGGTACATCTGGGTTGGCGAATATTTTCGATAGCACACCCATTTTGTTCCCCATTCGAGGAACCAATTTGCCCTTAATGTTGCGGATCCAACCACCCTTCCATTTTTCTTGATCTTCCCAGTTATGGGGATAGCCAATACCTGGTTTAGTTTCGACGTTATTAAACCACGCGTATTCCACACCTTCGCGGCTGGTCCAGACATTTTTACAGGTCACGGAACAGGTATGGCAACCAATACATTTGTCGAGATTCAACACCATGCCAACTTGAGAACGAATTTTCATTATGCTTTCTCCTTACCGCTCAACACTTGCTGGTAGCCATCTTGTTCACCATCAAGCCAATCGACCTGTTTCATTTTTCTTACCACCACAAATTCATCACGGTTTGAACCTACCGTGCCGTAATAGTTGAAGCTATAAGCAAGATGACCATACCCTCCAATCATATGGGTCGGTTTAGGGCAGACACGGGTGACTGAGTTATGGATCCCGCCTCGTTGCGCGGTAATTTCTGAGCCGGGTAGGTTGATCAGCCTTTCTTGTGCGTGATACATCATGATCATACCATCTGGAATTCGCTGGCTGACAATGGCTTTTGCAGTGAGTGCGCCATTGCTGTTAAAAGCTTCAATCCAATCATTGTCTTCAACGCCCAATTGACGTGCATCTTCCTCACTTAACCACACCACAGGCCCGCCACGACCGAGTGTTAACATCAGTAAGTTATCGCTGTAGGTAGAGTGGATCCCCCATTTTTGATGTGGAGTTAAGAAATTAAGGGCTTTTTCTGGGAAACCATTGGGTTTCTTACCCATCAATGGTTGGGCGGCACGTGTATCAATCGGCGGGCGATACACGACAAGGCTCTCACCAAAAGCTCTCATCCATTCGTGATCTTGATACAGCTGTTGGCGGCCACTTAAAGTACGCCAAGGGATCATCTCATGTATGTTGGTATAACAAGCATTATAAGAAACATGTTCATCTTCCAGACCTGACCACGTTGGGCTTGAAATGATCTTACGCGGCTGAGCGACTATATCGCGGAAACGGATCTTCTCATCTTCTTTGTTGCGAGCAAGATGGGTATGATCGCGGCCCGTAATTTTACCTAATGCATCCCATGCCTTAACCGCAACCTGTCCGTTAGTTTCAGGCGCTAAAGTTAAGATTACTTCTGCTGCATCAATCGCTGTTTCAATTTTTGGTCGACCTTCGTTGGCACCGCTTGGCTGTGTTTTATTGAGTTTTTTCAGGAAATCAATCTCATTCTGAGTATTCCAATTGATACCTTTGCCACCATTACCTAATTTATCCAGTAACGGTCCTAAAGAGGTATAACGTGCATAAGTGGATGGGTAATCACGTTCAACCGCCATAATATGTGGCGCTGTTTTACCAGGTATTAGCTCACACTGACCTTTTTTCCAATCACGTACATCAAACGGTTGTGCCATTTCAGCGGCACTATCATGTTGGATCGGCAATGTCACAACGTCCGTTTCTTTACCTAAGTGCCCTATACTCACTTCAGAGAACGTTTTCGCTATTCCCTTATAAATTTCCCAATCACTCTTAGATTCCCATGCGGGATCAACAGCAGCAGATAATGGATGAATAAACGGATGCATATCCGATGTATTCATATCATCTTTTTCATACCAAGTGGCGGTCGGGAGAACCACATCAGAAAATAGGCAAGTACTGGACATTCTAAAGTCGAGAGTTACTACCAAATCGACTTTACCTTCGGCTGCTTTATCTGCCCATTCAACCTCTTCAGGTTTCACACCCCCTTGCTGACCTAAATCTGTTCCCTGAATACCATTCTCTGTACCTAATAGGTATTTCAATAGATATTCATGCCCTTTACCTGCGGAACCCAACAAGTTGGAACGCCAAATAAACAGATTACGTGGGAAGTTTTGTGGATTATCTGGCTGCTCTGCGGCAAAGCGAATAGAACCCTCTTTGAGCTGTTTGACGGTGTAGTCAGCAACAGATAATCCTTCAGCTAGCGCTTTTTTAGCAATCGTTAATGGATTAACGTTTAATTGAGGTGCCGAAGGCAGCCAGCCCATGCGTTCAGCTCGCACGTTCATATCAACCAAACTACCACTAAACGCTTTTTTATCCGCTAATGGCGATAATAGCTCTTCAGGAGTGACGGTTTCATAGCGCCATTGACTGGAATGATTATAGAAAAATGAAGTGCTGTTCATATGACGAGGCGGGCGTTGCCAATCTAGACCAAAGGCCAGTGGTAACCAACCTGTCTGAGGCCGTAGTTTTTCTTGTCCAACATAGTGTGACCATCCACCCCCACTTTGCCCAATACAGCCACAGAACACCAACATGTTAATAATAGCACGATAGGTCATATCCATGTGATACCAGTGGTTAATACCTGCTCCCACAATAACCATCGAACGTCCATGGGTTTTTTCAGCAGTATCGGCGAACTCACGAGCAATACGAATAATATTTTGACGGCTCACACCCGTGACTTTCTCTGCCCATGCGGGTGAATATGCTTTCATGTCATCATAGTCTATGGCGCAATTTTCATCACCAAACCCACGGTCAACACCGTAATTTGCTAGCATCAAATCATAGACACTGGTTACTAAGGATTCACTACCATCAGCCAATTGAATACGCTTAACTGGCAGCTTATGAAGCAATACATTTTTAAGCTCCACGTTTTGAAAATATTCACTTTCAAGACCACCAAAGTAAGGAAAACCAACTTCAACAAATTCATCAGAACAGTCAGCAAGACTCAACTGCATTTTAAATTCTTGACCATCTTTCGCATTGCGAGGTTCAAGATTCCATTTGTGGCTGTCATCCCAACGGAATCCCATCGAGCCTTGTGGTATACACAAAGCCCCTGTGGCTTGGTCAATTGCAACCGTTTTCCACTCGGCATTTTTTTCTTCACCCAGTGAATCAATTAAATCAGAAGCACGCAGCATACGACCGCTAACATAAGAACCCTCTTCACGTTTATCCAACATGACCAACATCGGCATATCGGTATAAGTGCGGACATATTCACGGAAGTATTCCGCTTCACGTTTTACATGAAATTCATTGAGGATGACATGCCCCATCGCCATCGCCATCGCACTGTCTGTACCCTGTTTTGGGTTCAACCAGTGATCACACAGTTTGGCAATTTCAGCATAATCTGGCGTCACTGCGACGGTTTTCGTTCCCTTATAACGCACTTCAGCAAAGAAATGCGCATCAGGTGTCCGTGTCTGAGGAACATTAGATCCCCATGCAATAATGTAAGATGAGTTATACCAGTCAGCTGACTCTGGCACATCGGTTTGCTCACCCCAAGTCATTGGCGAAGCAGGTGGTAGATCGCAATACCAATCATAGAAGCTCAGGCAAGCACCACCAATTAATGATAAATAACGTGCGCCAGATGCATAAGAAACCATCGACATCGCTGGAATTGGCGAAAAGCCAATAATTCGGTCAGGACCAAACTCTTTAATGGTCGCAACATTAGCCGCAGCAATCAGCTCATTTACTTCTTGCCAGCTCGAACGTACAAAACCACCTCGGCCACGAGCTTGCTTATAGCTTTGTGCTTTTTGTGGATCACTGATGATCGAAAGCCATGCATTCGCCGGATCTTGATGTTCTACTTTCGCTTCACGCCACAACTTAAGTAAGCACTTACGAACCATTGGATATTTAACCCGATTCGCGCTGTAGAGATACCATGAATAGCTTGCACCACGGGGGCAGCCTCTTGGTTCATGGTCAGGTAGGTCAGGCCGTGTACGGGGATAATCAGTTTGCTGAGTTTCCCATGTTACCAATCCATTTTTGACATAAATCTTCCAACTACATGAACCTGTGCAGTTCACGCCATGTGTCGATCGCACAATTTTGTCGTGTTGCCAGCGACTACGATAGCCATCTTCCCAATCACGGTTTACATTTAATTCTTGTCCGTGCTCGCCAGAAAAAGTCTCGCCGAGCTGTTTGAAATAACGAAATCTATCTAGAAATTTGCTCATTCGGATTACCTCCAAAGGGACGCTAATAGCGCCATACATTGCTTAAGTTGTTTTTATTAATTGTTATTATTTGTGCTTACGTCCATACACTAACCAGGTGATAAGCACACAAGAGATATAGAACACAAAAAAAACTTTCATGGCGCCAGCGGGCGACCCAGTTAGCGTTAGCGAGGTACCGAATGCTTTCGGAATGAAGAAGCCGCCAATTGCTCCAATGGCTGAAATAAAACCTAATGCAGCCGCACTCTCTGTCACTGCTTCTTTTTGCGCATTTGGTTCTGATGTTCCTTGAGACATTGCACGGTCGATAGTTAATTTACGGAACACCACTGCAATCATTTGAAATGTTGAACCACTACCAAGCCCCGCCGTTAAAAACAGCACCATAAACACGCTATAAAACGCAATAAATGAGCCACCTTGTCCATGTTCAGGTAGGGTGAGGAATAACAAACCTGAGAAAATAGTCATCACTATAAAATTAATCAAAGTCACTCTTACGCCACCAAATCGATCAGATAACATGCCACCGATTGGACGAGCTAGAGCACCAAGAAAAGGGCCAAAGAAGGCAAATTTTAAGATAACGACATCTGGGAATTGCGTATTAGACAGTATTGCGAAGCCAGCAGAAAAACCAATAAATGAACCAAATGTAGAGAGATACAAAAAGCTTAGGATCCAAAGGTGTCCACGCTTTAAGACTGGTAATTGCTCTTTTAAAGATGCTTTATTGGCAGCTAAATCATTCATGCCAAACCAAGCCATTACGGTGAAAAACAACAAGAAAGGAACCCAAATCCATGCTGCATTTTCTAGCCATAGCATTGAGCCATCTTGCTGTAAGGTGCCCGTTCCTCCCATAAAGGAAAAAACACCGACACCAATAATGAATGGTGCCACCAGCTGCATCACGCTAACCCCTAAATTACCTAGCCCACCATTGAGGCCTAACGCCCCACCTTGATGTGCTTTAGGAAAGAAGAAGCTGATATTTGCCATGCTTGATGCGAAGTTAGCACCAGCAAAGCCACAAAGAAGTGAAATAATAATGAAGATACTGTATGAAGTTGTCGAATCTTGAACGGCAAATCCTAACCAAATACAAGGAATAACCAAAAAAGCAGTACTCATTGCTGTCCAGCGGCGGCCACCAAAAATGGGAATAACAAAAGAATAAGGCACGCGTAAAAGTGCACCAGAAACGGAAGGGAGTGCGGTTAATAAAAATAATTGATCTGTGGTAAAATTAAATCCCACTTTATTTAAATTAACCGCAACAGCGCTAAATAACATCCAAACGCAAAAAGCAAGTAATAAACTAGGAATAGAGATCCACAAATTGCGATTCGCAATTCGTTGGCCTGTTTGTTGCCAAAATTGGGTATCTTCAGGACGCCAATCCTGAATAACCGATCCCGATTGTTTTGCTGGTAAATTTAAATCTGTTCGTTGAGACATGACCTACCTCGATAAATATCATTTTCGAGGCAAGTTTGTGATGCTTTAGCAACCACTAGGCTGATCTAAATCAAGAGAGATTCAACTTAGATTTTGCACACTATAGCAGCAACCTTAATCAGTAGTAGAGGGAGTATTTAGTCGTAACCATTTAAATATTAATAATAAAAATAGATTTATTAAGATTACTTTTATCTCAATATTTACGTTATTCTATAGGTGAGAAATTTAGGGTTAATCCTCAAGTAGTATATTTAATTTTCAGCAATCTATTAACAATATACCCTTAATTAGAAGAAAAATTACGAAGAGTTGATACCCCAATAATTCGGGTAGTAAGCTTCAGTAACTTGAAGTATATACTCTAAATAATTCAAGTTGCATGTAGGCGACAAGTGAAGATAGACGGGGGAGCATAGATAAACTATGTGACTCGGCTAGCTGACTGAAGTCAACAACCATGCAAACTGGAGTATGGCAGGGATATTTTGAAGGAATTTATTATGCCGAATTTTCATCGTCGATTCTCAATCATCAATCAAATTATCGGATTGATGTTGCTTATTGCTATTCTCGGCATCATCGGCATGACAATATCAAATCGTATGATTATCAGTGTTCAAGGTAATGCGCATGCGATTAATACATCAGGTTCCCTTCGAATGCAAAGCTATCGTTTGCTTTCATTAGTCCCCTTAAACGATCACTCAGAAAAATATCTCAATGCCTTAGAAAGTGATTTATCCAGCCCAGAATTAACTCAAGTTATTAAAGCTGAGGATTTAACCGAAAAATTATCTGATCTACACACGTTTTGGTTAGAAACCTTACGTCCTGCACTTACTACAGCCTCCTCACCAAATGATGCAAGATATGAGGTAATTGGATTCGTTAATAAACTTGACGAGCTAGTTCATGATATTGATGAAAAAACAGAACGAAAAATAGCCTATGTCGCAATAACACAAATGATTTTTATTTGTTTAGTCTTTTTATTATTAATGGGGACAATTTGGCACCTCAGACGGAAAATTTATTATCCATGGAAAAAACTCCTCTCCATGGCCAATGCCATAGGACATAAAGACTTTAGCCAACGGTACCCGGCTAATAATAAACAAGATGAATTAAATGCTTTAGGGTTAACACTGAACCAAATGTCAGATGAATTAGCTCAAAGTTATCATCAATTAGAATTAAGAGTAGCGGAAAAAACAACCGATTTACGTAATAAAAATCGCGTACTTTCTTACCTTTACCAGTCAAGCCAAATACTACATTCCGCTAAGCCACTCGATTTAAGATTACAAAAAGTTCTTGGTGAACTCAAAAATATTACGGCATTAAAAAATCTTAGCTTAAGGCTATATGAAGACAGCAATGAGAAATATTTTCATGAAATTTACTGCGCTGCAAATGCAGTAAATGATGATAATTCTGTAGTCCCCCCTACTCAAAACATGCAATCGATTCCAAGAGAGTTTGTGCTTCATCCAAAAACTTTGTTATGGGAGTTATCGGACAATATTCACCGATATGGCGTAATTGTCGCTGAAATAGAGGCTAATGAAGATATTTCAGATGAACAAAATAATTTAGTTCTGGTAATGGCTAAACAAATTTCTGGCATGTTAGCGATGGAGCATCAAATAGAACAACAGCAACAATTGCTCATTATGGATGAGCGCTCTGCTATCGCAAGAGAGCTGCATGACTCAATTGCGCAATCACTTTCTTGTCTGAAAATGCAAATTAGCTACTTACAAATGCAACCGGAATCATTACCTGAAAAACATCAACAATTACTCAATGAAATGCGAAGGGAAATTAATACCGCCTACAGTCAACTCAGAGAACTTTTAACTACATTTAGATTAAAACTAATGGAACCTGGGCTACTTCCATCACTTGAAGGAACGATCAGCGAATTTAGTCAGAGAATGGGATTTGAAATTTCATTAAATTACCATCTTCCTGTAAAAAGTATTACTCCACACCAATCTATTCATATCATACAAATTATCCGAGAAGCACTGAGCAATATTTTAAAACATGCGCATGCAAATTGGGCACAAGTCACACTCCAACAACATTCAGGCATCGTCACAATTACAATCGAAGATAATGGTGAAGGAATTGGGCTTTCACCAGAAAAACAGAACCATTACGGTTTAATTATAATGAGAGAAAGAGCACTCAGCCTTAATGGTACATACGATATTACTCCAAGAGCTCAAGGGGGAACCGAAGTCAAAGTCACGTTCTCTCACCCAGTAGCTTAATTATTTAGAGCAAAAAAATTATGGAAATTACAAATATAATGAACGAAAAATCAACTATCTTACTTATCGATGACCATCCCATGTTAAGAAGTGGCGTGAAGCAACTGATTAGCCTTGAACCATCACTTTTAGTGATTGGCGAAGCCGGTGATGGGATGACGGGGATAAAAATTGCAGAAGAACAAGATCCTGATCTTATCTTACTTGACCTCAATATGCCGGGCATGAATGGCTTTGAAACTCTCGATGAACTCAGAAAACGTGAATTATCGGGAAGGATCATTCTTTTTACTGTCTCTAATTATGGAGATGACCTTGTGAATGCGCTAAAACGCGGTGCGGATGGATATTTATTAAAAGATATGGAGCCCGAAGAGCTTATTGTTGCCCTTAAAGAAGCGGCAAGTGGAAAGATGGTTGTCAGTCCAACATTGACATCAGTGCTCGCTGAGTCGTTAAGAGATAACCGCCCACAAACAGACAATAATCTACTGTCTTTAACACCAAGAGAATCAGATATTTTAGACTTAATTTCACAAGGTCTATCAAATAAAATGATTGCTCGTAAGCTCGATATCGCTGAGAGTACCGTCAAAGTTCATGTTAAACATTTACTGAAAAAGCTAAATCTAAAATCACGGGTTGAGGCTGCGGTATGGGTGCTTCAGCAAAAATAGTTTTAATCGGGCTCACTGCTATTTATATCCAAATCATTCGAATTGCTTGTAGGTGTGAAGCCAATGCAACACTCAAGCAGCTGAAAAAATGACAAGAATATTTTTAATTTCATAGCAGCGAGCTTTATTAATTACCAAATAACCACATTTAAACAGCTCAAATCTACAAATGAGAAGTATTAAACTATAATACTATGACGTACAATTTAATTGCTAATTAAGATATATAAAATTATGAGCGAAAATATAATTCTTGTTGATGAAAATGATACTGAAATAGGCACTATGCCTAAATTATTAGCGCATCAATTGGGACATTTACATCGCGCATTTTCTGTATTTATTTTCAATAATAAAGGCGAGTTATTAATACAACAGCGAGCTGCTCATAAATACCATTCTGCTGGTCAATGGGCAAATAGTTGCTGTAGCCACCCGCGCCCCAATGAAGGTACCTTAAGTGCAGCAAAACGTAGATTAATGGAAGAGCTTGGTTTTACTACTGAAATTTCATCTGCTGGACATTTTATTTACCATTCTAAAGTGAGTGGTGGACTAATAGAACACGAGTATGATCACCTGTTTGTTGGTCATTATGATCAAGAGGTAAATCCTAATCCTGATGAAGTTGCTGCAACTCGCTGGATTACAATATCCCAACTACTCCATGAAATAGAAAATAATCCTGAACAATTTACACCTTGGTTTAAAATGATATTAGAGCAGCTTCCTGAAGATAGTTTAATAACTAATTATCTATCTTGAATTAGTTGGAGCGATAATTACTCATATCCATCTAATTTAAAAAAATGACAAACAAAAATAACAACTAACAACTAACAACTAACAACTAACAACTAACAACTAACAACTAACAACTAACAACTAACAACTAACAACTAACAACTAACAACTAACAACTAACAACTAACAACTAACAACTAACAACTAACAACTAACAACTAACAACTAACAACTAACAACTAACAACTAACAACTAACAACTAACAACTAACAACTAACAACTAACAACTAACAACTAACAACTAACAACTAACAACTAACAACTAACAACTAACAACTAACAACCAGTATAAAATCAGATAATAATTAAATCACCAAAGTTTGTAAAGTAAAAAATGTGGTTATTAAAAATAAAAAAACTATATATCAACTCAGAGTTATATTTTAACCTTAATCAATACTAAGTTTTTATGTCACAGATACATCATAACAATGTTATTAAAAATATAGAAAACATAATAATATTCCATTCTAAAAAATCCAAAATAAAGTAATACAATATATATTTCCAGTAAATAGGTTAAAAAGATATAAACAAAATCTAATTTAGCTAATAAAATAGACAAACAACAATTACCTTTACATTTTTCATATAGTATTATCTCAACTCCTTGATATTGCAGATGCCTTTTTGTTAAGCTTATAAAGATTATACTCAGATTATCGTGTGAAATACAAACAAAGCATATCTGGTAATTGACGTATTTCTTTATATGATAAATTCTATGAGCTGCTAATATCAAAAAAATTTAGTTATGCATGATTTAACAAGTTTACTGTCATTCGGCTTTATTGTACTCGGAATGGTACTTACGGCTGGTCCTAATATGATTTATTTAGTATCACACTCTATTTCTCAGGGCAAGCGGGCAGGTTATATCTCATTAGCAGGAATAGCTTTAGGTTTTATTTTTTACATGCTTAGCGCTGCATTCGGCATAACTACATTTGTTTTTGCCATTCCCTACGCATATGATATTTTACGCATAACGGGTGCTCTATATCTTCTCTATCTTGCTTGGCAGTCAGTAAAACCAAACTGAAGAGCTACATTTAATATACAAAACCTTTCAACAGATGGCACTTTTAAACTCTTTACCATGGTGTTTGTAACGAGTATAGCAAATCCTAAAATTGCTATTATGTACCTCTCATTATTGCCACAATTTATGTAACCCGAGCATGGGAGTATTTTCGTCCAGTCCTTAGCGCTTAGAATAACTCAAATTTTGATTAGCCTGAGTATAAACTCTATTAAATCGCAGTTCCTGATTGGTCGCCCATTGTGGCAGACTATATACAGCGCTGGATAATGGGAACTGTTCTGGTGGGATTAGCATTAAGAATGGCATTTGAACCAAGAAAATAATTTTGATTTAAGCTAAGCAGATTATTTAAATATCCTGCTTATTATACAATTCATTATTTCTCTAACCCCTTTATTATTATTTATCCTAAATGTTCCCACCTCTTAAGCTTTAATATATTCAGATTATAAATTGTAGCTTCGAGTCAGCTAATTTTGACTGATTTATACAATATTATCTATTATCGGCAGTGTTAGCTTAGAAAATTAATCGTCAAAAATCGGTACCAGATCATGCAAAGTAGTGATACCTAGACCTACTAATTACATAGTATCTTTTATTCACATTCGTGCTTATCTTTATAAGATTAAGATTATTAATGCGGATATATTTAAGTATGGGAGCTTCGTAGATATATAAAAGTTCGGAATATCGTTTCTATTGTACACAGTTGCTCATATTTAAAATTATGAATACTAAAGGGATTTACTCACTGTGTGATTATATTAATACAAATAAAACTAAAATATTATGTGAAAAATAAATGAGATATTACTCACTAGTTTGAGTCGAGATTAACTATTTACACATTGAAAAATACCAAATCTATACTACTACTTTCACCTTTCTAAACAAGATAATAGATAAAATAAGATAGCTCAACCGAATACGGTATTGATAAAAAGTGATCTGTTAGCTACTCGTTTGCGTCACGGTAATACATTCATATCGGTAATTCAACTGGCGTGATAGCCCAACTTTTTTATTCTCAATCGCATGAATCATGGTGATGAATTCACATCGCCAATTCTATTTGAGTCGCGCTACTACTTTTGATCTTCAACATAATTAGTCTTACACAAACCAAGTGATAGCCAAAATAGGACAAGATAACCTCATTCAATTCACTACCTGAAAAATAAGTGAGCTGTTACTTACTTGTTTACGTCACGGTAATACATTCATGCTGTCAATTCGATTGATGCCATACTGTTACTTTTGATCTTTCAACATCGTTAATCTGACACAAGCCAAGCGATAGCTAAAAATAGAACAAAGTATCTCAATCTAGTCTCTAAAGATAAGTGAGCTGTTACTAACTCGCTTGAGTCGCGATGATGTATTCATATCGCTGATTCGGCTGAAGCCGTACTGTTACTTTTGATCTTTCAACATCGTTGATCCGACACAAGCCAAGCGATAGCTAAAAATAGAACAAGGTATCTCAATCTAGTCTCTAAAGATAAGTGAGCTGTTACTGACTCGCTTGCGTCATGGTGATACACTCATGCTGTCAATTCGATTGATGCCGTAGAGCATGGGTTTATCTGCTAATGATGGTAATGCGTTAAGGTAATAAATTGTGAGTGGATAGGTGATAAGTGATAAGTCTAACGTGTGTTTTTTCAAGACAAAATGGCAAACCCAAAACGCAAAAAAGCCACCCATCGGGTGGCTTTCTCACTAATTTAATGTCTGGCAGTTCCCTACTCTCACATGGGGAGACCCCACACTACCATCGGCGCTACGGCGTTTCACTTCTGAGTTCGGCATGGGGTCAGGTGGGACCACCGCGCTATTGCCGCCAGACAAATTCTGTTTATCCCGTTTAATCCCACCTTTCAGTTTCGCTAAACCAGATAATTAATCTCGAACAAGCTTAGTTGCATTCTCATGCATTCTGAAAACAACATCATCTCTCTTAAAACACCTTCGGTGTTGTGAGGTTAAGCCTCACGGTTCATTAGTACTGGTTAGCTCAACGTATCGCTACGCTTACACACCCAGCCTATCAACGTCTTAGTCTTAAACGTTCCTTTAGGACCCTTAAAGGGTCAGGGAAGACTCATCTCAAGGCAAGTTTCCCGCTTAGATGCTTTCAGCGGTTATCTCTTCCGCACTTAGCTACCGGGCAATGCCATTGGCATGACAACCCGAACACCAGTGGTGCGTCCACTCCGGTCCTCTCGTACTAGGAGCAGCCCCTTTCAATCTTCCAACGCCCACGGCAGATAGGGACCGAACTGTCTCACGACGTTCTAAACCCAGCTCGCGTACCACTTTAAATGGCGAACAGCCATACCCTTGGGACCTACTTCAGCCCCAGGATGTGATGAGCCGACATCGAGGTGCCAAACACCGCCGTCGATATGAACTCTTGGGCGGTATCAGCCTGTTATCCCCGGAGTACCTTTTATCCGTTGAGCGATGGCCCTTCCATTCAGAACCACCGGATCACTAAGACCTACTTTCGTACCTGCTCGAGCTGTCACTCTCGCAGTCAAGCTGGCTTATGCCTTTGCACTAACCGCATGATGTCCGACCATGCTTAGCCAACCTTCGTGCTCCTCCGTTACTCTTTGGGAGGAGACCGCCCCAGTCAAACTACCCACCAGACACTGTCCGCACCCCAGATAATGGGGCCACGTTAGAACATCAAACATTAAAGGGTGGTATTTCAAGGTTGGCTCCATGCAGACTGGCGTCCACACTTCAAAGCCTCCCACCTATCCTACACATCAAGGCTCAATGTTCAGTGTCAAGCTATAGTAAAGGTTCACGGGGTCTTTCCGTCTTGCCGCGGGTACACTGCATCTTCACAGCGAGTTCAATTTCACTGAGTCTCGGGTGGAGACAGCCTAGCCATCATTACGCCATTCGTGCAGGTCGGAACTTACCCGACAAGGAATTTCGCTACCTTAGGACCGTTATAGTTACGGCCGCCGTTTACTGGGGCTTCGATCAAGAGCTTCTCCTTACGGATAACCCCATCAATTAACCTTCCAGCACCGGGCAGGCGTCACACCGTATACGTCCACTTTCGTGTTTGCACAGTGCTGTGTTTTTAATAAACAGTTGCAGCTAGCTGGTATCTGCGACTGGCTTCGGCTCCATCCGCGAGGGATTTCACCTAATGCCAGCGTGCCTTCTCCCGAAGTTACGGCACCATTTTGCCTAGTTCCTTCACCCGAGTTCTCTCAAGCGCCTGAGTATTCTCTACCTGACCACCTGTGTCGGTTTGGGGTACGATTAATGATAATCTAGAGCTTAGAGGCTTTTCCTGGAAGCGGGGCATGAGCTACTTCATCACCGTAGTGACTCGTCATCAGACCTCAGTGTATAGTGAACCGGATTTGCCTAATTCACCCACCTACATCCTTAAACCGGGACAACCGTCGCCCGGCCAGCCTAGCCTTCTCCGTCCCCCCATCGCAATTATCACCAGTACAGGAATATTAACCTGTTACCCATCGACTACGCATTTCTGCCTCGCCTTAGGGGTCGACTCACCCTGCCCCGATTAACGTTGGACAGGAACCCTTGGTCTTCCGGCGTGCGGGTTTTTCACCCGCATTATCGTTACTTATGTCAGCATTCGCACTTCTGATACCTCCAGCAACCCTCACAGGTCACCTTCGCAGGCTTACAGAACGCTCCCCTACCCAACAATATCTAAATATCGCTGCCGCAGCTTCGGTGCATAGTTTAGCCCCGTTACATCTTCCGCGCAGGCCGACTCGACCAGTGAGCTATTACGCTTTCTTTAAATGATGGCTGCTTCTAAGCCAACATCCTGGCTGTCTGAGCCTTCCCACTTCGTTTCCCACTTAACTATGACTTTGGGACCTTAGCTGGCGGTCTGGGTTGTTTCCCTCTTCACGACGAACGTTAGCACCCGCCGTGTGTCTCCCGTGATAACATTCTTCGGTATTCGTAGTTTGCATCGAGTTGGTAAGTCGGGATGACCCCCTAGTCGAAACAGTGCTCTACCCCCGAAGATGAGTTCACGAGGCGCTACCTAAATAGCTTTCGGGGAGAACCAGCTATCTCCCGGTTTGATTGGCCTTTCACCCCCAGCCACAAGTCATCCGCTAATTTTTCAACATTAGTCGGTTCGGTCCTCCAGTTAGTGTTACCCAACCTTCAACCTGCCCATGGCTAGATCACCGGGTTTCGGGTCTATACCCTGCAACTTATTCGCCCAGTTAAGACTCGGTTTCCCTACGGCTCCCCTATACGGTTAACCTTGCTACAGAATATAAGTCGCTGACCCATTATACAAAAGGTACGCAGTCACCCTAATAAATTAAGGCTCCCACTGCTTGTACGTACACGGTTTCAGGTTCTATTTCACTCCCCTCGCCGGGGTTCTTTTCGCCTTTCCCTCACGGTACTGGTTCACTATCGGTCAATCAGGAGTATTTAGCCTTGGAGGATGGTCCCCCCATATTCAGACAGGATAACACGTGTCCCGCCCTACTCGTCGAGTTCACAACACTAACACCTTCGGATACGGGGCTATCACCCTTTACTGCCGGACTTTCCAGACCGTTTTCCTGATGCTAATGCTGATTAAGACTCTGGGCTGTTCCCCGTTCGCTCGCCGCTACTAGGGGAATCTCGGTTGATTTCTTTTCCTCGAGGTACTGAGATGTTTCAGTTCCCTCGGTTCGCTTCGTTTGACTATGTATTCATCAAACGATAGTGCAACGTATTGCACTGGGTTTCCCCATTCGGATATCGTCGGTTATAACGGTTCATATCACCTTACCGACGCTTTTCGCAGATTAGCACGTCCTTCATCGCCTCTGATTGCCTAGGCATCCACCGTGTACGCTTAGTCGCTTAACCTCACAACCCGAAAGTGTCTTCTTACAACGAGTGACTGTGCTTCATGATTTCGTTGTTGGGCAGTGCTCGCAATGCTCACGTACCTTAAGTACGCTGCGCTTGCTGTGCGCTGGCCGCCTCGAACTCATTTCGCTCGTCGACTCGATATTTCAGAGAAACATCATTCAAGTTGAGATTTTTGAGAGACTCTCACATTATTTAAGCGATAAACAATGTGGTTGTTTTCAATTTTCAGCTTGTTCCAGATTTTTAAAGAGCATAATTGTTAAACCAACTACATTGTAATTGGCTTAATCATTATTCGGGACATCGTCTTTCACTCGATATCGGCGCAATTGGCGTCCCCTAGGGGATTCGAACCCCTGTTACCGCCGTGAAAGGGCGGTGTCCTAGGCCTCTAGACGAAGGGGACACAGAATATTGCACACCAATCAATGATTGGCTTATTCCGTGTAAGATACGCTTCTTTTTAAAACGTATCTCCTACGCATAACCTATTGCTCTACTTTCTATCAGACAATCTGTGTGGACACTTCACAAAAACACTTCAATGGTAAGGAGGTGATCCAACCGCAGGTTCCCCTACGGTTACCTTGTTACGACTTCACCCCAGTCATGAATCACAAAGTGGTAAGCGCCCTCCCGAAGGTTAAGCTACCTACTTCTTTTGCAACCCACTCCCATGGTGTGACGGGCGGTGTGTACAAGGCCCGGGAACGTATTCACCGTAGCATTCTGATCTACGATTACTAGCGATTCCGACTTCATGGAGTCGAGTTGCAGACTCCAATCCGGACTACGACGTACTTTATGAGTTCCGCTTGCTCTCGCGAGGTAGCTTCTCTTTGTATACGCCATTGTAGCACGTGTGTAGCCCTACTCGTAAGGGCCATGATGACTTGACGTCATCCCCACCTTCCTCCGGTTTATCACCGGCAGTCTCCTTTGAGTTCCCACCATTACGTGCTGGCAACAAAGGATAAGGGTTGCGCTCGTTGCGGGACTTAACCCAACATTTCACAACACGAGCTGACGACAGCCATGCAGCACCTGTCTCAGAGTTCCCGAAGGCACTAAAGCATCTCTGCTAAATTCTCTGGATGTCAAGAGTAGGTAAGGTTCTTCGCGTTGCATCGAATTAAACCACATGCTCCACCGCTTGTGCGGGCCCCCGTCAATTCATTTGAGTTTTAACCTTGCGGCCGTACTCCCCAGGCGGTCGATTTAACGCGTTAGCTCCGGAAGCCACTCCTCAAGGGAACAACCTCCAAATCGACATCGTTTACAGCGTGGACTACCAGGGTATCTAATCCTGTTTGCTCCCCACGCTTTCGCACCTGAGCGTCAGTCTTTGTCCAGGGGGCCGCCTTCGCCACCGGTATTCCTCCACATCTCTACGCATTTCACCGCTACACATGGAATTCTACCCCCCTCTACAAGACTCTAGCTGACCAGTTTTAGATGCCATTCCCAGGTTAAGCCCGGGGATTTCACATCTAACTTAATCAACCGCCTGCGTGCGCTTTACGCCCAGTAATTCCGATTAACGCTTGCACCCTCCGTATTACCGCGGCTGCTGGCACGGAGTTAGCCGGTGCTTCTTCTGTCGGTAACGTCAATCGTTGATGATATTAGCATCAACGCCTTCCTCCCGACTGAAAGTACTTTACAACCCTAAGGCCTTCTTCATACACGCGGCATGGCTGCATCAGGCTTTCGCCCATTGTGCAATATTCCCCACTGCTGCCTCCCGTAGGAGTCTGGGCCGTGTCTCAGTCCCAGTGTGGCTGATCATCCTCTCAGACCAGCTAGGGATCGTCGCCTAGGTGAGCCATTACCCCACCTACTAGCTAATCCCATATGGGTTCATCCGATAGCGCAAGGACCGAAGTTCCCCTGCTTTGCTCCTAAGAGATTATGCGGTATTAGCCACCGTTTCCAGTAGTTATCCCCCTCTATCGGGCAGATCCCCATACATTACTCACCCGTCCGCCGCTCGTCAGCGAGAAGCAAGCTTCCCCTGTTACCGCTCGACTTGCATGTGTTAGGCCTGCCGCCAGCGTTCAATCTGAGCCATGATCAAACTCTTCAATTAAAAAGTGCTTGATGCTCAAAGAATGTTACTGTCGTAGTATGCTTTCTTGCGAAAGCATATTACCTATTAGTTCATATATATATGAATTAACGTGTTAGTCACTCTTCAAGACTTTTTACATCAAATATTTTTTTGATAGTGTCTTGTGAGTGCCCACACAGATTGTCTGATAAATTGTTAAAGAGCGTTGCGACCATCTTCCGATGTTGACCGTGCTTTTGACACTTAGTGGTCGTTGTCGCGAGGTGTCGTATATTACGTTTTTCCATCAGAAAGTCAAGTACTTATTTTCAAGTTTTTTCTTTCTTTTTCACCTCTGTTGTCACTAGGTTTTTTTTTCAAACCTGACCACCGAAGCGGTTTATCGTGTCAACGGATGCGCATTATAGGGAGTCCTAAGATTCTAGCAAGTGTTTTTTTTATCATTTTATTTCAAGCGCTGAAACATTAAACAAATCGTTCAAAACTACTGCTTTTTGTTGAAAATACACGCTAAAGTTTATCAAAATCAACCGCAAACTTATTTACCTTTACCCAATCGGTATATTCAATCTCAGTACTTGGGTCAGTAGGACCATCAGTCATCTTCATAATAAAGCGGATCATCGTTTTATCGAACCAATCATATTGCGGATAAAACAATGCACCAGCAAAGACTGATGTCAACGTTGGCTGCCATGGGCTCTTTTCTAAAAACTTACGTGTATAGACATTCGTTTCAGGAGTATCCTTCCCTTCCTTCCTTGCAGTCAGGTTTACACTGAAGAAAGCCGTTTTTAAAGAATTCAATTGGCTTTGATGCGTAGTGGCAAATCGCAGTAACACTTTATTGAAATGGCCATAGCGGATCGATGCACCAACCAGAACCTTGTCATAGGAAGAGATATTGAGATTTTTTTCAGTATTTAAATCTCGAATATCGCACTGACGTCCTATGCTTCGTAGCTGTTCAGCTATTTTCAAAACGACTTTTTTCGTTTGCCCATCAGTACTTGAATGTAAAAGTAAGTAACTCATTTTTAATCCTATGTATTTAATCACGCCAGAAGGTTGGCGTGAATAGCACTAATAATGTAAAGACTTCAAGGCGACCAAATAACATCGTCACAACAAGAATCCATTTTCCAGCAGGATTCATTGATGTGAAGTTATCCGCCACTGTTCCTAGTCCAGGACCTAAGTTATTTAAGGTTGTTGCGATAGCTGAGAAAGCTGAGAACTCATCGACCCCTGTCGCAATCAATAGTAATAAGCTCACAATAAAGACTAGTGCGTAAGCTGAAAAGAATCCCCAAACAGCCTCAATAATTCTTTCAGGCAATGCTCGCTGTCCTAACTTAATAGTGTAAACGGCATTAGGATGGACTAATCTCTTTAATTCCCGAGAACCTTGAAGAAACAATAATAAGATACGGATAACTTTAAGCCCACCGCCCGTTGACCCAGCACAGCCACCTACAAATGCCGCGCATAATAAAAGCATTGGTAAGAATAGTGGCCAACCAGAAAAACTATCAGTAGTAAAGCCTGCTGTAGTTGCCATCGAGACGACTTGGAAGAATGCTTGATCCAATGTTTGTCCAAAACTGTCATACACAGAATGATAGAGTAAGACGAGGGTACATATAATCACGAGGACTAACTGAAAGCAGATAAAGGTTTTAAACTCAGGATCACGCCAATAAATTCCTAAGCTCCGTCCAGTTAAGACCGCAAAGTGCAAACCAAAGTTACAGCCTGAGATAATCAAGAAAATAGCAATAATAGTATTAATGGCTGGGCTATTAAAATAACCCACACTAGCATCATGTGTTGAAAACCCACCAATTGCGATAGTTGAAAAACTATGAGAAATAGCATCAAACACATCCATTCCGGCAATCCACAGGGCGATAGCACAAATAATTGTCAATAACACATATATAAGCCAAAGTGTTTTCGCCGTTTCAGCAATACGCGGGCGCATTTTATTATCTTTAAGTGGCCCAGGCATTTCTGCTCGGTAAAGCTGCATTCCTCCTACTCCTAATAATGGGAGTATGGCTACAGCGAGTACGATGATCCCCATACCACCTAGCCACTGTAACATCTGCCTATAAAATAAAATAGCTTTAGGTAGAGTATCCAGCCCTGTTAAGGTTGTTGCACCGGTCGTAGTCAGTCCTGAAAAGGATTCAAAAAATGCGTCAGTTACAGAAAGATTTGGTTTTTCAGAAAAAATAAAAGGTAAAGCCCCCACACTACCTAGTACGGTCCAAAATAAGACAACGATCAGAAAGCCTTCTTTTGCTTTTAGTTCATGCTTACTATTACGCGTTGGGATCCATAAAAGCAAACCAATTACTAAAGCAGCAACAAAGGTTTCACTAAATGCACGCCCAGCACCATCACGATAAATAAGTGCAACAATACCAGGGACAACCATGGTAAAAGAGAAGATAATGACGAGCAGCCCGACAATACGGGTTATTGCACGAAAATGCATTCGGCAGGTTCCTTGCTAACCAATTGACTATTCAGATTCAGGTATAAGCTCTAAAGCTCCACGGCTTATATCGCGTAATTTATCATTGACTTCTTGTTCTAGGGTAGCAGGAATTGCAATACGCAAAGAGACCGCTTCACTGTAATCACTGTGCAATATCATTCCATTGACCTGTGCAACTAATTGCTCAATAGTATTAATAAACGAATAATCGCAAACTAAATGAAAAAACTTTTGAGGCACTTTCGTTTGTGTTGGTAATAATTTCAACGCCTGCTGAACTCCATTACCATAAGCTTTGACCAAACCGCCTGTCCCAAGCTTTATACCACCAAAATAACGTACAACAACACAAGTAACCTCCCCTAAATTACTACCGAGTAATTGAGCAATAATTGGCTTACCCGCTGTACCAGTAGGTTCTCCGTCATCTGAAAAACCCAATTGCTGAGAATCATCTGGGCGTCCTGCAACAAATGCCCAGCAATGGTGCCGGGCATCAGGATATTGAGCTTTAATGGATTGAATATAATCCTTTGCAGCATCAATACCCTCAGTGTGTGCAAGATAAGTAATAAAACGACTTTTTTTGATTTCTTCCGTAAAAGAAATAGATTCAGCCGGAATTAAATATGGTTTCATTACGGTAGTTGCAAATCTCGCGTCATATTTTCGATCCGATTATGATGAATGATAATATTATCTTCAATACGGATACCACCATATAGTTTGAATTCTTCGATTTTATCCCAATTGAAATGTTGGCTAAATTCACCTGTACGCCAAAAAGATAATAGTGATTCAATGAAATAAAGGCCTGGTTCAATAGTAACGACCATTCTTGGTTCTAATACGCGAGTACAACGAAGAAATGGATATATTTTAGGTGCAGCGAGTAGTGTACCATCTTCATCTTGCATAAAACCTGCAGCATCATGTACTTGTAAGCCTAATGGATGACCTAAACCATGAGGTAAAAATGGAGTCGTAAGACCTTGTTCTACCATGCTATCTTCACTAATACCTTTAATTATTGAATGCTTTTTTAATAACTTAGCAATTCTATGGTGCATATCCACATGATAATCCGTATAGCGAACACCTGTTTTGAGTGTATCAATCAACGAAAGCTGTTCTTTATTCAGATCAGAAACAAGTGCTGCAAAATCGCTTTTATTTTTTGCAGCATAAGTACGGGTTATATCAGCTGCATAGCCGTTATATTCTGCACCTGCATCGATCAAAAAGCTTCTCAACTCGCTTGGAGCCTGTTGTTCCAATTTGGTGTAATGTAATACTGCAGCATTTTCATTAAGCGCGACAATATTTCCATAAGGAACATCGGTATCACGATGGCCTGTTGCTTGCAGATAACTGATATTAATATCGAATTCGCTCATTCCTGCTTGGAAAGCCTCAAAAGCAGATAAATGACCATTTACTGCCATTTTTTGAGCTTCGCGCATACAGTACATTTCATAGTCTGTTTTATATGATCGATGATAATGATAAAAATCGATAACATTTTTAGGGTTAATATTTTGCTGGCGAATACCTAATGACTCCGCTCGTGCATTAGCGGAGCCAATATAAGCAATATGTTCTTTAGACACATTCGCTAAAAATTCACTAATATCATCTGCGTTTTTCAGATGAATCAACTCGATTTCTTTAGTCCAAAAATTATTTGGCAAAGGTTCAACACGGTGCCAGTAATCAACAGGTGAGTAAAACCATAGCTTAGGTTTATTCACTCCATCGACTAACAGCCATGAATGTGGAACATCAATAACAGGCACCCATGATTTAAAATGAGGATTCACCTTGAAGGGATAATGGCCATCATCAAGAAAAATACGTTGAGGTTCACCCGAATGAATCAATATGGCATCTAGCTTGCTGCGTTGTAAGACTTGCTGAGTCGTTGTTTGCAAAGTTTTAATATGTTCAGCGTAGAGTGCAGTCAGTTTTTCCATTTAATTCAACCTTTCAGCTTTGTTAGAAAATCCAAGCTTAACACGTTCTTTAATTTACGGGTATGCGATCAAAACATCAACAACTTAACATATTGATTATTAAACATAATGCTATTTCTCACCCGAGCATTTTCCTTGATTGCTGTGATCAGCATTCCAGTTTTGTTATTGCTTGTTTGCATTTTTTTAACATTCTAGCCACACTCCCTTTATCTGGTCGTACCAGATGATCAAATAATCATAAGGAGAGCGGTATGCTTTATCAAAGTGAAACGATCTATGTTCAATGGTTGAAAGCAGGTATTGCGGAACTTGTTTTTAGCTCATCCGGGCCAATAAATAAATTGGATACTCATACCGTTGCCTCACTTGATAACGCTGTGACTGTTCTTGAACAACAATCAGATCTGCTAGGTGTAATTTTAAGGTCTGATAAACCTGCTTTTATTGTTGGCGCAGATATTAAAGAGTTTCTTTCTCTTTTTAACGCTCCCGCAGAAACTCTGAATGAATGGTTAGGCTATGCCAATAGTATTTTTAACCGTATTGAAGACTTACCAGTTCCAACTCTCAGTGCAATTAATGGCTATGCCCTAGGTGGTGGTTGTGAGTGTATTCTTTCAACTGACTTTCGCATCGCCACTCTTGATGCGCGTATTGGCTTACCTGAAACTAAACTCGGCATCATGCCAGGGTTCGGGGGGACCGTTCGTTTACCAAGGTTAATAGGATTAGACAGTGCTCTAGAGATCATTACTGTTGGGAAAGATATTAATGGGATAGAAGCCCTAAAATCTGGCTTAGTCGATGCCGTTGTTGAGATTGATAAATTACCACAAGCAGCAGTTGAGCTTATCGAATCGGCCATCTCAGGTGCTATAAGTTGGCAGAAGAGACGATTGCCTAAGCTACAGCCATTACAACTTAGTGCTTTAGAGCAAACTATGAGCTTCAATGTGGCTAAAGGCATGGTATATAAGACTGCAGGAAAACATTATCCTTCACCAATGGTTGCTGTAAATACTATTGAAAAAGCCGCGAATTGCACTCGTAATGAAGCACTTAAACATGAAACAGAGGCATTCATTCCTCTGGCAAAGAGCGATGTTGCTCGTTCACTAGTCAGTATTTTTCTCAATGATCAACAAGTTAAATCAGCAAGTAAACAAATTTCGCGCCACGTTGAAACACCTCAATATGCAGCAGTACTTGGAGCAGGAATTATGGGTGGCGGTATCGCCTATCAATCAGCAAATAAAGGAATTCCTGTCCTGATGAAGGATATCAATAACAAATCACTGAATTTAGGCATTGAAGAAGCACATAAATTATTGAATAGGCAGTTTGAACGAGGAAGAATTAGTGCCTCAAAAATGGCAAAAACACTCGCAGCAATCCATCCTTCTCTTTCTTATGCAAACATTGAAAATGCACAAATTATTATCGAAGCTGTCGTTGAAAATTCACAAATAAAAGCAGCGGTATTGGCAGAGGTCGAGCCATTATTGAAGCCAGATGCAATACTGGCTTCAAATACATCAACAATTCCGATTACTTTACTAGCTAAGTCATTAAAACGCCCAGAAAACTTCTGTGGGATGCATTTCTTTAACCCAGTACACCGCATGCCATTAGTGGAAATTATTCGTGGTGAGAAAACATCTGAAGACACCATTGCTAAAGTAGTTGCTTACGCTAATAAAATGGGTAAAACCCCAATTGTTGTTAATGACTGCCCTGGCTTCTTTGTTAATAGAGTTCTTTTTCCTTATTTTGCAGCCTTTAATTTACTTCTACAAGACGGAGCTGACTTTAGAGAAATAGATAAAATCATGGAAAAAGAGTTTGGTTGGCCTATGGGGCCTGCTTATCTACTTGATGTTGTCGGTATCGATACCGCCTTCCATGCAGAACAAGTAATGGCAAAAGGCTTTCCTGAACGTATGAATAAAAATGGCAAGAATGCTATCGATGTTATGTTTGAAGAGCAACGCTTTGGGCAAAAAAATGGTAAAGGCTTTTATCAATACGAAAAAGATAAAAAAGGCAAACCTAAGAAAATTGATGATCCCGCAACTGATGAGCTTTTAGCTTCGATTAGCAAAGAAAAACATACTTTTACCAAAGAAGAAATCATCTCACGAATGATGTCTCCAATGATCAATGAAGTTGTCCGTTGCTTAGAAGAAGGTATTGTTCAAAGCCCAGCAGATGCGGATATTGCTCTAGTCTATGGCCTTGGTTTTCCACCATTTCGTGGGGGGGGATTCCACTATTTAGATACCATTGGTAGCCAATCTTATACCAAAACTACGGAAGCCTACGCTCATTTAAGTCCACTTTATCAAGTTCCTGCTGGTCTTAAGGCTAAATCAAAAACCAATGCCAGTTATTATGTACAGCCACCCGTAGTGGCTATCGATATTAAAAAAGTTTCGAGAGGCTAATAGTATGGAAAATGTCGTTATTATCGATGGAATACGTACGCCAATGGGTCGTTCAAAAGGTGGAGTCTTCCGCCATATTAGAGCGGAAGACCTCTCCGCACATCTCATGAATATTATTTTTGAACGCAATCCTAATACAAGTAAAAAAGATCTGAGTGATATTATCTGGGGGTGTGTACAACAAACTCTTGAGCAAGGGTTTAATATTGCAAAAAATGCAGCTCTACTGACAGATATTCCACATACAGTACCCGCAGTAACAGTTAATCGTTTATGCGGCTCATCTATGCAGGCTATTCATGATGCTAGCCGGCTTATTATGACAGGAGATGCAAACTCTATATTAATAGGCGGCGTAGAACATATGGGCCATGTACCAATGACTCATGGCATTGATTTCAATCCTAAATTGACTTTGCATGTAGCTAAAGCATCCGGAGTTATGGGACTAACCGCAGAGATGCTAGCTAAAATATATAAAATTAGCCGTGAAGAACAAGATTCTTTTGCATTTAGGTCTCATAAAAGAGCAGCTCAAGCCACTAAAAATGGACAATTTAAATATGAAATAGCCCCAATAGCTGGACATGATGGCAACGGTAATCTATTTGCAGTTGATTACGATGAAGTTATACGTTTTGATGCAACTATTGAGGGTTTAGCTTCATTACGGCCAGCTTTTGATTCCGTGAGTGGAACTGTTACTGCAGGTAATTCATCGGCTCTTTCTGATGGTGCTTCAGCAATGTTACTAACTAGTGAAGCATATGCCAAAAAGCATGGCATAAAACCTCGAGCACGAATACGATCAATGGCAGTAGTGGGTTGTGACCCTTCAATTATGGGATTTGGCCCTGTACCCGCAACGGAATTAGCGCTTAAAAGAGCAGGTCTCTCATTGGCCGATATCGATGTCATTGAACTAAACGAAGCCTTTGCTGCACAATCAATTGCCTGTTTAAAAGGATTAAAAATACCAGAAAGCCAAATTGATGAGAAAGTAAACCTTAATGGTGGAGCTATCGCTTTAGGACACCCTCTTGGTTGTTCAGGTAGCAGAATTACCACTTCATTATTGAATCAATTAGAGCGGCAAGATAAACAATTTGGATTAGCGACTATGTGTATTGGATTCGGTCAAGGGATAGCCACCATCATAGAACGCATATAGATAAAGTAACTCAAGATGCATATAAGAAGGTTCCAAGCAAGGCCATCCTATAAACCGTGTTTATAACACCTGCATCAATACTTGAGATATAACGAGTATATAGAGTTTTTTGCCGCAGTGTTGTTGTATATTGTCATCATTCCCGCCTAGTCAGGGGCGGGCTTTTTATTTACTCAGCTAGGTTGAAAAACTCCAATTAAACTAGAATTGAAAATTACTGGTTCTAGATAACAATGAAATAACATAATAGAACAACCAGAAAATATTATATATCCAAAATAATTTGAGTTGTATGTAGATGAAAAGCGTCGCGATTACGATGGAAGAAGTACTAAAGCTGCAATAACTATGTTATTTCAGTAGCTGAATGATGGAGTAAATTCACAACACTCGCCAGATACTCGACATAATTCGATTTGCATGAAGACAACAACGGAAGATAAGTGACTCAATTCGCTGAACGCAGCCAAACCCTTACAACGTAAAGTATGACAATTAAAGTATAATAGGCATGAACCTTATTCAGTTAATGCCGTATATCCATACTTAACCTTAAATAAACTCGTAAGCATCACCAAAAAGCTGATCAGTTTTTGCGTTACGTTCAGCACAAAATCGCTCTCTAGCAATTTTTGCCATCTCAAAACGACCTGCAATATAGATATCATGGGAAGAAAGATCCCCAAAATCTTCTAATACTGCGCTTAAAACAGTCCCCGATCGGCCTCTCCAAAGCTCATCCGGCTGTTCAACAATAGGAATAATTTTAAGGTTAGAATAACGCTCACTGAGGGCTTGAAGTTCCCCCAAATCATAAAGGTGTTCCAATTGGCGCCCCCCCCAATAGAAGGTGATGTCGCGTGAAGGATTTTCCATTAAAGCCGCTAGCAATATGGAATGCGTATAAGAAAAACCAGTCCCCCCAGCGACTAAGATCATAGGGTTTTGGCTATTTTCTCTTAACCAAGCTTTGCCATGTGGGATATCAATATCTATCCGGTGTTGGTCTAAAATTCGGTCCATAACTGCCATGGCATACAGATTGATGTCTGAAGCACCAATATGAAGCTCGATTGTTTCATTATTTGCAGGCGTTGACGCCATAGAGAATGGACGTTTATCACGCTCGTCCATTACAACCATGAGATACTGACCTGCCTTAAAATTAAAAGGACCGTCCGGCAACAAAATAACCCGATAAACTGTATCCGTTATAGACTCGACAGATGTGACTTTGCAGCTCAAAGTTGCCATGAATCCCTCTTATTTTTCAAAAATATTCAGTTGTTCCCATATATCATCGATACGTGACTTCACTTTTTCATCCATAACTATTGGCCTGCCCCATTCCCGATTTGTCTCGCCGGGCCATTTATTCGTTGCATCAAGTCCCATTTTGGAACCCAAACCTGAAACAGGAGATGCAAAATCGAGATAGTCGATTGGAGTGTTTTCCATCATAACAGTATCACGGGCAGGATCCATACGCGTGGTTATAGCCCAGATCACATCTTTCCAGTCGCGTGCATTAATATCATCATCACAAACAATAACAAATTTTGTGTACATAAATTGACGAAGATAAGACCAAACCCCCATCATTACGCGTTTTGCATGGCCTGCATATTGCTTTTTCATTGTTACAATAGCGAGGCGGTATGAACACCCTTCTGGAGGTAAGTAAAAATCAACAATTTCTGGGAACTGCTTTTGTAAAATTGGCACTAACACTTCGTTCAATGCTTCACCGAGTACAGCAGGCTCATCAGGAGGCCTACCTGTATAGGTAGAATGATAGATAGCATCACGACGTTGAGTCACATGAGTAACAGTAAATACAGGGAAGCTATCAATTTCATTATAGTAGCCAGTGTGGTCACCATATGGTCCTTCAGGTGCTAGCTCACCAGGTTCAATATATCCTTCAAGGATAATTTCAGCCCCAGCTGGCACTTCAAGATCGTTAGAGATACACTTTACTACTTCAGTTTTGTTACCGCGCAGTAAACCTGCGAAAGCATATTCAGATAAGGTATCCGGTACTGGTGTAACTGCACCAAGAATGGTTGCAGGATCAGCACCAAGAGCTACTGCAACAGGAAATTTTTCACCCGGATGTTGCTGGCACCACTCTTGAAAATCGAGCGCGCCGCCACGGTGAGATAGCCAACGCATGATAAGTTTATTTTTACCTAACACCTGCTGACGATAGATACCTAAATTTTGTCGTTCTTTACTTGGTCCTCTAGTGACTGTTAAGCCCCAAGTAATCAGTGGCGCAGCATCTTCTGGCCAGCAATGCATTACAGGGATTTTAGTTAAGTCGACATCATCACCAGCCCAAATTTGTTCTTGGCAAGGCGCTGAGCTCAACCGTTTTACTGGCATATTCAGTACTTGCTTAAATTTAGGTAATTTATCAAATAAGTCACGAAAACCTTTCGGAGGATCGGGCTCTTTTAAAAACGCCAGTAACTTACCCACATCGTGTAAGGCTTTGATATCTTCTTGCCCCATCCCCATTGCAACCCGTTTAGTTGTGCCAAATAAGTTGCATAACACTGGCATGTTATAACCTTTCGGGTTTTCAAATAATAAGGCGGGGCCCCCTGCTCTAAGTGTACGATCAGCTATTTCCGTCATTTCGAGATAAGGGTCGACTTCCATTGTAATACGTTTTAATTCGCCTTGCTTTTCAAGCTGAGCAACGAAGTCTCTTAGGTCACGGTATTTCATAATCATCTTTTACTATTACAGAGGGAGCCTCATTATAAGACGTCCGACTCAGGTTACAAGTTACCGATAAAAACTATTGATAATCAATATGTTTATATTAGGGACTGTTTATTTTTGCTGTTTATCTTTGCTACTGATTTTTACCGCACTAATCGGTTTAAATAACAGCAATATAATCATATCACGTACTTAGAGGTCTAAAAACATCACCAAAAACCCTAATCCGTAAATGAAAAGAGCCCTTCGGGTTCGATTAAACGTGATTTTTCGCTGTGTTGAACGACTCTTGCCTAGTTCACTAGGCGGCGAGCCATTCGCCTTGCTTAAAATACGTGTAATTCGAATAAAAATTGACATTCAAAGATAAACAGCCCCTAGTGAACATCTCATTTTACTGGCAATCAAAAGGAACAAGTTCCTTTAATGATAAAGTATCGAACTGCTCAGGAAATGTTTGGTTATGCTTAAACAGTTTAAATCCATCACCTTTACCACTAAAATAATGCAGCTGATTGCCTTTAATTTGCAACCCACTACCTTCTCTTATCGCAACAACCACTTCATGAGGATTAATCACGCAAAACTCTTGTAGTCTCTCATCACGGGTTTCACCCATGTGACCTGAGATATGCGCATCAATATAATGTGGATTAATTTGTAGTGGAAACAATCCCAACGATGGCATGATAGCGGCATTACTCACAGGCATATCATTAGTTGTACGAATACTTGGCGTTGCTACATTACAACCCGCACTCCAACCAATATATGGCACATTACGCTCTCTAACAGCACGTTGAATCGCAACAATAAGTCCATATTCATGTAAACACTTGTTCAGCCACCAAGTGTTCCCTCCGCTGACAAGAATACATTCAGCTTGTTCAATCGCGTCTACTGGGCTCGAAAAATGTTCAATTGACGTAACTTTAATACCCAAGGCATTGCTAAGCTGCTCGGCGCGTTCATCATGAGAGCCTCGTAGAATCGCATAAGGAACTAAAACTGCTGACTTAATATTCTTACGTTCAATCATTTCATTGATGCGCGGTAACGCATAGCTCAACCATACTGGGTTATTTGGAAGCTTACCATTACTCAATAAAAAAATTTCCATGCTGTCTCCTAAATAACGAGTTTTACACTATGATTAACTATAATCAAATTACGCATAGTTTTATATATGCTTCTGATTATGAATGATATTCTTACTTCAGCGATTAGTCATATTTTTATGCGTGAATTTGTTATGATAAGCATAATTTTGTTGTAATGGATTTGAAAAATGGAAAAGTGGTATCTGCTGTATTGTAAACGAGGGCAAATTGATAGGGCTATTGAACACTTGGATAGGCAGAATGTTACCTGTCTAACTCCGATTGCGAATATAGAGAAAATTATCAGGGGAAAACGAACAATAGTACAAGAGGCACTATTCCCTAATTACCTATTTGTAAAATTTGATCATAATGAAATTCATACTACAACAATACAATCAACTCGAGGAGTAAGCCACTTTGTCCGTTTTGGCCAACTACCTACCGTTGTTCCCGATGAGATTATAGAGCTGTTACAGCAAGCTCAGCCCTTCCATATTGTCGCGCCAGAAACACCTATCCATGGTGATAATGTACTTATCACTGAAGGTATCTTTGCTGGAATTCAAGCAATTTACGATGAATCGAATGGTGAGTCACGTTCAATTTTGTTACTCAATATTTTAAACAAAAGTGTATCTAAAGTAATTGATAATACTCAATTTAAAAAAATTACGGAGTAACTATTTTAAATCAATCATATTATAAGCAACATATTTTGTTTCTACTGAAAATATAATTAATAAAAATTCGAAATGATAAACATTGATGCATTTTTTTAATGGTTGATTTTTAATCGTTAAAATATAACAAACTGAATTAAAAGAAAATTAATTCTATCTCCTCTCCTAGTAAGATTGATTTATTTATCATTAATATCTATATATTGGTATAGGATTAGCTATATAGTCTAATTACACAAGCCATCCGACTTTGAAGTATAAAAAGTGTCGATAATATCGGGGTATAAGATTTAACTATATGCCCCTAAAATAATCATTCTTTTTGGAGAACAGCATGTCAGGTTCAGTCGAACTTCCTCATTCTTGTCCAAACTGCGGTAAAACAGTACGTACCTCTGCCTAGCTTTTAGAGTATTTCGGGCTTAGAACTATGCCCTCTGGTGCCACGAATCAAAGCTAGTGCCGTTCTTGCCGTTCAAAAGCACAGAAGAAATGAATTACTGAGCATAACTCATTCGATTATTGTAGAAAAGCCCACACTAAGTGGGCTTTTCTATCTATCACGCTTAAAAACGTTAAGACTCTTCTTTCTCTTCACCATCTTCTCGTCCTCGCCTGCCTTTACCAACATAAAAGTTAGATAGAAGCACGCCAAGCTCAAAGAGTAAGTACATAGGGACTGCGAGTAAGGTCTGTGACAGAACATCAGGAGGCGTCAAGAACATGCCGACAATAAAGGCACCAACTAAAATATACGGACGTTTACGTTTTAGTGACTCCGGCGTCGTTACACCTGTCCAGCAGAGTAAAATAATAGCAATCGGAACTTCGAATGCGGCACCAAACGCCATAAATAACGTCATCACGAAACTGAGATATTTAGTAATATCTGGAATAAAGTTAACACTCTCAGGTGTCGTTTTAACAAAGAAACCAAATGCTAATGGAAAAACAACAAAGTAAGCGAATGCCATTCCTAAATAGAAAAGGAAACTGCTTGAAACAAGCAGAGGTAGCATCAGTTTACGTTCATGTTTATATAATGCTGGCGCAATAAATGCCCAAATTTGATATAGAATCACAGGTATCGAAACAAAAACCGATACCATCAACGTTAATTTAATTGGAGTAAAGAATGTAGATGCCACATCTGTCGCACTCATTTGAGAACCCATAGGCAACTTATCAATCAACGGTGCGGCAACTAACCGATAAATATCGTTTGAAAAGTAAGCCAGAGCGGCGAAAACAATCAAAACTGTAATCAAACAGTTTAGCAGCCGCTTCCTGAGTTCAATGAGGTGGCTAATCAGTGGTTGTGTATCATTTACAGCCATGTTTTATTTTTCGCTTTCTGTCTGATTAGGATTTTTTTTCTCTTTAGCATCTGGTTGCTCGCTATCATTTTGTGCTGATGGAGTTGCTTGCTCCTCAACGACAGCCGCCATTTTAGCTGCATATTCAGGATCAGGATCTGACTCTTGTACTGGCGTAGTAGTACTTTGAGCATCCTTAACTGCGCTATCATAGCCTTCAGTTAACTCTTTTGCTTTTTGTAGCTCACTTTCAACGCTATCCGTTGTCGATTGATAACCTGTCTTTAATGACTGGGCGGCTTGGCGAAGCTCATCCATGGATTGCTTAAGCTCGGGAGAAAGTGCTTCCATCCCCGCTTTCTCTTCGACTTTTTTTAAGGTCTCTTGCAATTCTTGCAATTTAAGCTCTTGAGTCAATTCATTTTGCACATTTGCGGCTAAAGAGCGCATAGCACGTATCCAACCAGCAACAGTTCTCACTGCCACTGGTAGACGCTCAGGGCCTAATACAACCAGACCAATAACTGCAACAAGTAGCAGTTCACTGAAACCTATGTCAAACACGGTTTAACCCTGCTCTTTGTTTTTGCTCTCAACTGGGCTATCTTTTTTCTCAGTAGCCTGTTGTTCTGTAATATTCTTAGTTGCAAAATCAGCATCTTGTTTTTCTTGCTCTTCTTTTGCAGCTTTGGCAGCGTCATCATCGCTCATTGCTTTTTTAAAGCCTTTCAATGATTCACCTAAGTCAGAACCCAAAGAACGCAGTTTTTTGGTGCCGAAAATTAAAATAATCAGTAAGGCAATAATGATAAGTTGCCAAGGGCTACCAAAAGCAGCCGTTACAATAATTGATTCCATTGTTTGTACCTCTGTGAAAGTGGGATCAAAAGTTATTCATTTCATTATATACAACCTGCTCTAAATACGGAAATATTCACAGGCTTATAAACTTGTCGCAAAGCAATGTTTACTTAATTTTTTCCAGATTTATACCAACCAATGACCCATGATAACGCTCCTGTAGCCATAAATGCTATAGCCATTCGAGTAGAGCCGGAAATAAAGAATAAACTACCGCAAAGAATAAATGTTGCACCAATTCCTAATAGGTATTGGGATTTACGCTGTTTGCTACGTTGATTCTTTAATTGTTCAGCAAGTTGGTTGATATTGGATTGTAAAAATTTATGTTGGCGCAAAGCGCCATAAATCAGATCTGGAATTTCAGGCATTTTTTCTGCCCAATAAGGTGCTTTTTCTTTAAAGGATTGAATAATAGCTGGAATGCCAATTTGGCTTTGAACCCAATCTTCTAAAAATGGTTTGGCTGTTTTCCACAAATCAAGCTGTGGATAAAGTTGACGGCCTAGACCTTCAACATAGAGTAACGTTTTCTGCAATAACACTAGCTGTGGTTGCACTTCCATATTGAAGCGACGAGCAGTGTTAAACAAGTTTAGCAAAACATGTCCAAACGAGATTTCTGCCAAGGGTTTTTCAAAAATAGGTTCACAAACAGTTCTAATTGCAAACTCAAAATCCTCGACATTAGTATCTGGAGGTACCCAACCAGAATCGACATGTAATTCAGCAACTTTACGATAGTCCCGATTAAAGAAAGCGATAAAGTTCTCTGCAAGATAACGTTTATCTTCTTTATTTAATGAACCAACAATACCACAGTCAATAGCGATATATCGTGGATCTTCTGGGTGATCATAACTGACAAAAATATTGCCAGGATGCATATCTGCATGGAAGAAACTGTCACGGAAAACTTGGGTGAAGAATACTTTGACGCCCCTTTCCGCTAATATCTTCATATTAGTACCCTGTGCTTTTAGGGCTGTAATATCAGAAACCGGAATACCATAAATACGTTCCATAACCATTACATTTTCACGGCAGTAATCCGCATAAACTTCTGGAACATAGAGCATAGAACTATTCTCAAAGTTACGGCGAAGCTGGATAGCATTCGCAGATTCACGTAAGAGATTCAATTCATCAATTAAAGTTTTTTCATATTCACGCACAACTTCTTTAGGTCGTAAACGTCGTCCATCAGGTAATAAAGGCACCCAGTTAGCAATACGATACATTAGCTTCACGTCTGCCTTGATGATAGGCAGAATATCAGGGCGGATAACCTTTAAAACGATTTTTTTGCCATTTTCTTTTAGTTTTGCAGTATGAACCTGTGCAATAGAAGCGGATGCAAGTGCATTTTCGTCAAAATCATCAAACCATTGTTCTAATGGCCCACCTAATGACTCTTCAATATAGCGGCGTGCCAACTTACCATCAAAACTAGCGACTTTGTCTTGCAGCATTGAGAGTTGATCAGCAATAGCTGGCGGAAATAGATCACGCCGTGTTGATAACATCTGACCAAACTTGATCCAAACAGGGCCTAGTTCTTGTAATGCTAACCGTAAGCGTTCACCAACTTCTTTACCTTGGTGTTGGTTTTTAATCCAAAAGAAACCAAAGCGCCCAATACGCAACGGTAACGTTAGCTTAATTTTGGGGATTAATTCATCCAAACCATACGACAGGAATACCCGAATAATAAAGTAGAGGCGTTTTATTTCACCGGGTGTCATTATTCTCCTCCAACTGGCTAAGTCGTTTTTCTAACTTACTAAGTGAGTCAGATATTTGCTCAACTTCATCACTAAAATAAGCGAGTTCGAGTGGATTAGGAGCCATTTTCCATTCTTCGAGCAGGGTATCTTTAATATAGGTCTTTTGGCGACAGATTAAGTGAGAAGCTAGGTTTGTGCCTTTACGCAACGCTTGGCTAATCCCTTGTGCTGCAATATCACCTAAATAAGGTGATAAATAATGTGCAGGATCCCAAATCGCCATATCTAGCAGTGATGACCAATGCTGCACCACCTGCATATCACCTTCAATAACAATATCACCGCTATTTATCAGCTGAGATAACTGCTGTTTGTCTTTTAGCTTAATCAGCGTAAAAAGCGATGTTTTGATTGTACAATCAGCAGGTTCAGACCATTGGCTTAACACATCAACATGGTTATCAGTAAAGATCAAAGTCAGTTTTTTATTGAACTCTTTTAGATCAATAGACATGGCTTTACCCGCTAAACGAGCTCTAACAGGTTTTAGCACTGATTCGTTAAATAACATATGATTCAAGGAGGTTTCCATGAATGCAGTCATTAAAGAATACAGTACTGTATTTTGACTTTCTGTCTGTGCTGAAGTAGCTTCCATTTTAGAATTTGAACCCTTTATGCAATGCGACAATCCCACCAGTCATATTGGTATAGGAGACTTGCTCTAACCCCGCATTTTCCATCATCGACTTAAGTGTTTCTTGATCTGGATGCATACGGATAGATTCTGCGAGATAACGATAGCTATCTGGATCATTTACAATTGCCTGGCCAATACGCGGCAGAATATGAAATGAGTAAGCATCATAAGCTTTATTTAATGGCTCAAGAACGGGTTTAGAGAATTCAAGTACTAATAAACGCCCGCCTGGCTTTAACACTCTGTACATAGAACGAAGTGCTTTATCTTTGTCTGTTACATTACGCAGACCAAAAGAGATGGTGATACAATCAAAATAGTTGTCAGGGAAAGGAAGCTCTTCGGCGTTAGCTTGAACATAGCTCACGTTACCAACAATGCCACGGTCGCGTAATTTTTCACGTCCCATTTTGAGCATAGAATCATTGATATCTGCGAGAACGACTTCGCCTTTTTCACCGACAAGACGGGAAAATTTTGCGGTTAAGTCACCCGTTCCACCCGCAAGGTCAAGCACACGTTGATTACGACGGACACCACTCGCTTCGATAGTAAAACGTTTCCAAACCCGATGAATACCAAAAGACATTAAATCATTCATCAAGTCATATTTTGATGCTACAGAGTGAAAAACATTCGCTACTAGGCTGGCTTTATCATCTTTGCCTACGGTGCGGAAACCAAAATCAATGGTTTCTTTAGATGGTTCTGTCATTTCTATTATGCCTGTTTATAATTCAAACTTTTATGGGAAGTGTACCAGCCTTTAAGGTAAAACCCTATCAAGAAGTCTAAGATTCCGCACAATATGGCTTATCAGACTTTTCAACTAATTGAGGGGAAATTGGCTGCTTTATTTCAACCCCCATTTCTTTAAAACTTTCCGCCTGACTAATCAAATTACCGCGACCTTCTGCCAGTCGTTTCATTGCAGACTGATATGCATTATCGGCTTTATCGAGGCTCACACCTAAAAGCTGCATATCATCGACAAAAAGCCGCAGTTTGTCATACATTTTTGCCGCTTTAGCTGCGATCTCTTGAGCATTCTGCCCTTGTCGTTCATAACGCCATAAGTTATTGATGGTTCTTACAGCCACCAGCAACGTAGAAGGACAAACTAACATGATATTTTGTTTAATTCCTTCATCAAGTAGCTCAGGAGATTCTTTCAAGGCTAGCAAGTATGCAGGCTCAATTGGAATAAACATCAGTACATAATCCAACGAACGTAAACCCGGTAATTGATGATAATCTTTGCGGCTGAGTATCCGCATGTGATTGCGAATCGAAGCAACATGATTTTTGATCGCAACCGCCTGTTCATTGGGATCTTCGCTATTGAAATAATGTTCATAAGCCACCAATGACATTTTTGCATCGATAACGACATCTTTGCCTTCGGGCAAACGAATGATAACGTCTGGTTGATAACGGCTATTAAAATTCGTGTGAATACTAACTTGCGTTTCAAACTCACTGCCTTTACGTAAACCAGAAGCTTCCAAAATACGGGTAAGAATGGTTTCCCCCCAATTACCTTGTATTTTGTTATCACCTTTCAATGCTCGAGTCAGGTTGACAGCTTCTTTGGTCATCTGGTTATTCAGTTGCTGCAATTGACGTATTTCGTAGGCGAGTGTATGCCGCTCTTTCGCTTCTTCACCAAAACTTTGCTGAACTTGTTGACGGAAGCCTTCTAATTGTTCACGAAAGGGTGACAGCATGTTAATCAGGCTTTTTTGCTGCTGTTCTGATGCACGGCGCTCGTTCTGTTCAAAAATACGATTAGCGAGATTCTCAAATTGAATTGTTAACCGCTGCTCACTACTTTGCAACAAACGTTGTTTCTCTTCATTAGCAAGTTGATTTTGCTCGAAACGCGTAGAGATTTCGCGCAATTCAGCTTCTTGCTCACGATTTATATCTCTTTGTGTTCGCAGCTCTTGGTCGAGGCGATCATATTCGTTTTTCCACTCTGAGAGATGAATGTTTTTTTCATCACTGGCGGCAAGTTGGCGATTAATTTGCTGGAAATCTTGCTCTTTTTGACTCAATTTTTGTGCAATAGAAAACCATACGGCTAAACCGCCGACTAAAACGCCACCAAGAGCACCAATAACCCCATATAAAAGAGAGGTATCCACTGTTAAATCCTTACTTTATGAGATCTAGAGTAAAGTAATAGGATACTGTATATCTGTCCAGAAGTAATTTAACACCCTCTAATTTATTGCGAATCGCTTCGCAAATTAACCCATCCACTGTTCTAGCCAGCGAATACCAAACGCACCAGGTGCCAATATGCCAAATGCCCAAATCATTGCAGAAGCAATGTTAGCGGTTTGAAAATAACGTTTTGGCATCTTACAGATACCCGCAACCAAAGGCACAATAGCACGGAATGGGCCAAAGAAACGCCCAAAAAACACGCTCCAAATCCCCCAACGATCAAAGAATTGTTGGCCTCTATCTATCATTTGTGGCTTGCGGGAAATCGGCCACATTTTACGTACGCTGTCTTTATAGTGAAAACCAAACCAATAAGAGAGCCAATCACCAAAGAACGCACCGAGTGTGGCTGCAAGCCATATTGGCCAAAATGCTAAGCCACTTTCACCTATCAATGCACCAAGCCCCAACAAAATAACTGTGGCAGGCAGCAATAGTGACAAAAAGGCTAAAGACTCACCAAAGGCAAGAAAGAAAATAATCGGCAGTGCCCACATTTCATGTTCACGGGTAAATTCGGTCACAGCAGTGACGATTTCATTAAGAGTCACAGTTATTTCTCACTTAAAAAATAATTGGTTTAAACTCGTCATACTACAAATTGCATCGTCATTACGGTACTGACTGCTACTCAGCTAATCAAGTCACATAATTCTTTCTATGTTTCTCCCGACAGCTTTGCATATCGCCTAGATGCAACTCGAATTATTTTAGGTATAGCGCATTATCTAAGAATGCATTAAACCAATCCTAAACTAGCTGATTATTCAAGAAAGTGGCTTTGTAATAAGCGGCAACCGGTACTATCTAAGCCAAAATCTTTTTCTAACCACTTATCGACACTACCATAGTGGGTGTTCACACTGTTAATAGCTGTCATCAGAAACTCTTCACGCACAGAGTAAACATACTCAAATTTCTTCACCACACTTTCACTCATTGTTTTTGCATGCTCTTCCAATAAGTGTTTTCGATAAGGCGCCAGTGTTTCATTAGTGAGTAAATAATCTTCCATCACTGTATTGAGATCTGCACCCAATGCAAATAGCACTAGCGCCGAACCAACACCAGTACGATCTTTACCCACCGCACAATGCTGAATAATTCCACCTTTTTCAGGCTGCTTTAACATCGCCAATAATTGGTGATAAGCAGGGTTATTTAAGGGCAATAATTCATAGAGTCGATTCATAAAGATTTGAGGATCAAATTGTTCTAGTAGCTCTGGCGTTAATTTGTCTAAGTCCGCAGTCACTTCTTTTGTCATTGGGTTTGCCGGGGAATTTACATAGTGAGCCCCTGCCCATATCAAGTCAGGTTTTGCTTCGATTTCAACAACATCACGATAATCCAAAATTTGATAGAGATTTTGTGACTGTAGAATGGATAAATCATCATCGGTCAAACGGTCTAATGCCCCTGAACGAAATAGCACACCTGATTTTATTTTATTGCCATTAGGAAGTTTTTTACCACCAAGATCACGAAAGTTAATTCCACCTTTCAACGGCAGCACGGAGGGGTGTAAGTAAGGTGTTTTTGTCATAATAATCCTATCTATACTCGTCATAGAGCAAGTTACATATAACTTGAATTATTTTAGTTATATAAAATTAGTTGCTATGGAAACCATAACAGATTACGACCAAAAAAAAATAGGAAAAAGTACCTGCAATGAAGCAGGTATCAATAAAAAAGCAGTATCTGTCAGGCTTCAAGTTGCGGTCAACTACTTATGCAGGAGCTTTCTATCGCTCAAATTCCGTTGGGTATACACACAAAATTAACTAAGAAAGAGAGATGGAGCTGTGCTCGCTCACTGCTTATTCACAACTGAGTGCAAGCGATAGTAAGCGAGCCAGTAATTTGGGGACTAAATTAGACGACGAGCAGCTTCAACAACAATGCTTAATACATTGCCTTCTGTCTTTTTCAATAGAGCTTCGTTTGGAATTTCTTGTTGAGTACGATTGACAATAACACCAGCAACCATACCTGCGCGTAATCCTTGAGTTGAGCACATAGTAAGCAATGTAGCGGATTCCATTTCATAGTTCATCACGCCCATTTCCTGCCACTCTTTCATCGACCCTTTAAAATGACGCATTACACGACCAGAATAAGTGTCATATCGTTCTTGGCCTGGGTAGAAGGTATCAGACGATGCGGTCACACCCACATGAACAGTCGCGCCGGCGTCTTTAGCCGCATCAAACAGTGCATTCGTACAAGTAAAATCAGCGACTGCTGGATATTCAAGAGGAGCAAAATGTTGACTAGCGCCATCTAATCTCACCGCTGCAGTTGTTACCAGTACATCACCAACATTAATGTTGTCTTGAATTGCACCTGTTGTACCAATACGTAAGAATGTACGGATACCTAATTGAGCTAATTCCTCTACTGCGATAGAGGTCGAAGGACCACCAATACCTGTTGAACAAACTATCACAGCTTTGCCATCAAGCTCACCACGCCAAGAAGTGAATTCACGTAACGAAGCAAGATGTACCGGGTTATCCATCAGGCGTGCGATTTTCTCAACACGATTAGGATCACCGGGAACAATTGCAACTGTTGCGCCCTGTAAGTCACTCATTTTTAAACCTAAGTGGAATACGTCAGACATATCAAACTCCTTTACATAAAGCATCATTGAATTTATACGTTATTGCTAATATTAGCGGCAAACTCATACCATTTTAGTGATTAGGGTCACTTTTAATGAAAATGTATTTACTACCCTTTCAATAAAACGTGACTCACATCACAATAAAATCCTATTTAGACTTATATATGCAATCAGTATAGACGAAGGTAAAGAAACTCACGAAAAAGGTGTTTATGTTGCTAATAATTAGAAGAACATTAGATTACTCAATTCTTGAACCAAGGTCTCGGTCAGATATTTCACCTTGTATTAGCCGCGAAAGCTCGTTGACGCTGATAATTTTTCCATTAGAAATTTGGTAAAATGCCAATACCTCCACTTTCATGGGCTGATCATTATTTTTCTTTATATGTACGATGTGGCGATCTGCCAAAGTCGACTCAGTAAAAGCAGCATCCAAAACGTCAAAGTGCATTTCTTTAGTATCGCGTTTAAGGATCTGCAAGTGCTTGAGGAATTGTTCAAAATTTAGCATTTTTCCATCGGTAACCTGGGTATAATCTGGTGAAAACCAATTTTTTACTAATCCCTCATCCCCTAAGAGATTATTATAAAAATTATGCATGGCCACGCGAAGTTCACTTTCAGTTTTGAATTTCCAGTCATCATTGATTTGCATAGTCTATTTCTCTCATGATTAACAAATATAATCAGCATTAGCTCTTTCAATATGATTGAAGCCCGTATGTTGCTGAATGCTCTTTCAATTTATGCTAATTGGGAGAAACTCACTACCTCATTTAAGACGATTAATAGTGCGTTGCCGCCATTCGAGATATTGATGTATCGAATTAATAGGATATATCATCTAGACGAGAAGGAGTGAATGGCCAGCAACAATGAAGTATGGCGGGAAGATTAAGCACTGTATCGTCCGGGAGTAATCCCGAATGTCCTTTTAAATAAAGCAATAAAAGCACTAATATTGTCATAACCCAACTCTAACGAAATCGTTGTAACAGATTGTCCAAGTGCTAATTTTTCTAGTGCTTTAAGCAGGCGAATACGTTGTCGCCACTCTGTAAACGTAAATCCAGTCTCTATCATAAAACGTCTTGTCATACTACGTGGCGCAATACCTACCCAGTCAGCCCATTCTGCTAAAGTTCTCTGATCAGCAGGATCGTTGGCCAAAGCTTGGGTGATTTTGAGTAGCCTGATATCTTTCGGTAAAGAGAGTCCGAGCGCTTCATGCGGAAGCCTTTGAACCTCATCTAAGATAACCTCGGCGATTCTTTGTTGGGCTGCATCTAACGGGCTAGTTCCCCAAGTCAATGCCCGCAAAATAGCCTCTCGCAGTAATCCTACTGTCGAAATAATAAAAGGTTGTGGTGGTATTTCACGACAGGCGGATGGTGCGACGTAAAGGCTCCAGCCTTCGAAAGGTCCATAAGAACGAAATGCATGCGGCATATCTGGAGGGATCCACACCGCGTGAGTTGCGGGTACGACCCATTTATTATTAGGTGTTTCTACCGATAACAACCCGTTCATTGCGCCCAGTAACTGGCCACGAGCGTGACTATGAATCCCTGTAATTCGGATATCGTCTTGCTGAGTCGCTACCGCAATCAACTGCCCATCCGACATATCCGCATATTCAGGGTTAATTAAGAATGAAGATCTCATTTGGCCTCATTGCGCTATTTATTGTCACCTATACCGCAGTATAGCCTATTTAATCTGCTTTATAATTACTCCACATATTTACGATGAGATGAAATTATGAAAGCTCAGGATCTTCTCCCTGGTAATGTTAATAAAGGTCAATTCAAAGGTATCGAAGTTCGTAAAGGAACCGTTGGCGCATTTTTAATTAATGCAAAAATCTGGCTGGATTCAACATCTAGCGAAAATCAACGTCATGAGGCAGAACAGGACATCATAGAAGCAATCCCAGCATTGAGAGCTCTTGGGTTATTCGATATTCTTGATGTGCGTGAGCTTGCGCTAAAAGCACTTATTCAATCACAACAGTAAAAGAACCGCTAACGCTATAAATTAAAAGCGCCTAGGGGCGCTTTTAATTTATAGCGTTAATAAAAGATATTTTACTATCAGAGAACTACATCAAGGACCAGGACGCCAAGCAAACCAATTGCCCAAGCTATTGTTGTTGGAATAGACCAGACCATCATTTGCTGTTTAACATCCTTGATACCCATCATTCTGTTAACAACCCAGTACAGGCTATCGTTAAAATAACCGAAGAATAGCGCCCCCATCGTAGCTGCTTGGGCCGCAACTAATAGGTTAATATCAGGGATCTGGCTGATAATTGGTGCAGAAATAGATGCTGCTGTGATCATCGCTACTGTACCAGAGCCTTGAATAACACGTACCAATGTCGCAATGATGAATGGAATTAACACCGGCGTAATTGGCAAACTCGCCACATGCTCGGCTAAAATATTACCTGTACCACTGTCACGAAGAACAGCACCTAATGCACCACCAGCACCAGTCACCAATAAGATAATCCCAGCGGTCTGTAAACCTTCTTCCATACGGTCGATGACTTCTTCTTTTGATGCTTTTGGCATCAGAGTATAGACAGCTATAAGAACACTAATCGATAACGCAATAATCGGTGCACCAAGGAATTCAAATGTTTGAAAATACCAATTATTTTCCATTCCTTGGTATGATTCTGTTTTCAAAATCAGGCCATTTATCGCGTTGATAAAAATTAGCAAAATTGGAACAACTATCGGTAATATCGATAATAAAAGGCTTGGTAATGGCTTGTTCGCCTTATCTTCCATATAGCGAGCGTGGATCTCTTTCAGATCTTCGCTACCTATCTCTTCAGGTATAAACTCAGGATATTTAACTGCTAGCCATTTTGCATACAGGACAATCCCGAATACACAAGGTATAGCCAGTACCATACCCGCAAGGATCATCGCACCAATATCGACACCAAAGATTCCAGCTACCCCCAGAGGGCCTGGTGTTGGTGGAACAGTATGGTGAGTCACAACCAGACCTCCCGCGAGTGCCACACCCAATGTCAGTAAATTACGCTTACCATTTTTTGCTAATGCTTTTGCCAGTGGATAGAGAATGACAAATGCAGAGTCTACAAAGATAGGAATACTGACGATATAACCGGTAATTGCCAGTGCCCACTCTTCGCGCTTCTTCCCTAACCAACGGATAAAGCTATAAGCTATTTGTTCAGCTGCGCCAGAAACTTCCAGCACTCTTCCCATCATTACCCCGAGACCGATAACAATACCGATACTGCCAAGCGTACTACCAAAACCTTTTGTAATTACACCCACTGTTTCTACAGCTGTTAATCCACCTGAAAGACCAGCAATTGCAGCTGCAATCAACATGGCTAATAACACATGAACACGTGTTCGTAATACCAGAAAGATCAAGACAAATATGGCCACCGCGAGGCCAATAATAGGAATATAGGACATCGTTTATCCCCTATTGCTGTGAGCCGTGATGGGTGACGAATGAGCGAATGGCATCACTAAATGAACCATCCGCACGAAAACCAAGCTCTAACGCACGGCTGATATCAAACTTGCCAGGCCAGCTTGCCACAATACGGTTAATTGCTTCATCCGGCTCAAAGCGAATAAGATCAACCGCTTTTTGGCCTGCTACATCACACAAGGCATCAATCATTTCCTGAACTGTAACGGTAATCCCCGGTAAATTAACCGTGCGTGATTTACCAAATTTTGCGGCAGGTACAGTTGCTGCATGAATAAAGTTATTCACGACGGTTTCTGGACTAGAGAGCCATAGCACCAGTTCCGGTGATACAGGGCATACACTTTCGATGCCATTTAACGGCTCACGAATAATGCCACTTGCAAATGAAGATGCCGCTTTGTTTGGCACTCCAGGGCGAATACTGATCGTTGGCAAACGCATGACACGCCCATCAACATAGCCTTTACGTGAATAGTCATTCACCATCAGCTCACACATGGCTTTTTGCGCGCCATAAGAGGATTGAGGATTGACGACACACAGATCGGTGATCACATCAGGCAGCTCACCACCAAATACCGCCAGCGAACTCGTGAAGATAAACTTGATTGCCGGATTCTTTTCTCGAGCAGCTTCCAGCAATTTCTGGGTTGCTTCGAAATTCACTTTCATACCTAAATCAAAATCACTTTCAGCATGGCTACTCACGATAGCTGCAAGGTGATAGACAACATCCGTTTGAGCGTCAATCAGCTTATCCGCAGCACCCGCTTGAGTTAAATCTAAGGCAACACAACTTACTCTCGCGTCTTCAATCGGTGATGTAGGGCACTGAATATCAGCTAACACAAGTTGGTCAAATTTAAAGTTCTGACTGTTTTTAAGCAAAGCAGTGGCTAGCTGCTGGCCCAGAAAACCGGCGCCACCAGTGATAATAACTTTCATTGTAGTTCTCCTTGAAATAACCTTTTGCAGGCTATTCATCTCTAGGTAAGATTATTTCCCCTTGATACTTCAAACTGTCGCACATGTGCAGTAAATAAAGTTCTACATTCAGCGACTTGAATTATTTTGAGGATGTTTTTATTAGATGAAGTTTTATATTTTGTTCAGTTATTCGTTGCACGACATCGACAGGTAATTGATCATCACAAATAATGTCGTGTAATTGATTCAGTGGGCAGACACGAAACATGCCGTACTTACCGAATTTACTACTATCAGAGACCAGCACACAGCGCCGAGCTACATTTAATAATGTTTGTTTTATTTGTACTTTTTCTTCATGTGGTGTTGAAACACCATGTTGTAAATCCCAAGAGCTGGTGCTGATAAATGCCACATCGACGTTTAAGGTCTGCAACATCATCGCGGCAGTATTGCCAACACATGAGTGATTACGTTTATCCACCTGCCCTCCTGTGTGATACAAATTGAGCTGAGATTTACTCATTAAATACTGTATGATTGAAAAATCATTCGTCACTATCGTTAAGTTAAAACGTTCACCAAGCACACGAGCAATTTCAAACGTTGTCGTACCGGCATCGAGATAAACGACTTGCCCATCTTCAACCAACGATGATGCAAATTTGCCGATATCACGCTTACTGAGATGATGTAAGCGCGCTTTTTCACTCCATGGAAGTTCTTGACGTAATGCATCATTTAACCTAACACCGCCACTAATCGCGACAACCTTCCCTTCCTCTTCCAGCATACGGATATCACGTCTTACCGTCATATGTGAAACATTCATTAAATCAACCAAATCACTAATCGATGCAGTTTGGTATTCATGAACGTAACGGTAAATATAATCTCGACGCTCTGAAGGGATCATAGGTTCTCCTGTTTATGACTGTGCGTGTTTCAACCAGCCCAAACCATCTTCTGTACGACCCGCTGGGTGGTATTCACACCCAAGCCAACCTTGGTAACCCATTTCATCTAATTGATTGAAAATCCATGAATAGTTGACTTCTCCGTTATCAGGTTCATGACGATATGGGACTGACGCTATCTGAATATGACTGAATTTACCCCATAAACGCTCAATTGTTTTTAATAAATCACCTTCCATTATTTGGCAGTGATATAAATCTAATTGGATAAATACATTTTCACGGGCAATTTCAGGTAGTAATGCTTCTGCTTGTTTTTGCGTTGTCAGGAAATATCCTGGCATATCACGGATATTGATGGGTTCAATCAGGACGCGAATACCGCACTCTGCCATGACATCTGCTGCATATTGAATATTTTTAATAAAACAGGCTTGCTGCTGCTCCGGCGTAAAACGCACATCTAGCTTGCCAGCCATAGCATGAATTTGTTTACACCCTAATGCCTTGGCGTATTTAAGTGCTGTTTGTACACCTTGTGCGAACTCGTCTTCACGATCCGGAATTGAGGCCATGCCACGCTCGCCAGCGGCCCAATCACCAGCAGGCATATTAAATAAGACTTGTGTTAGGTTATATTTTGCTAATTCCGTGGCAATCGCTTCCGCTGATTCTTCATAAGGAAACAAATACTCTACACCAGAGAAGCTCGCATGAGCTGCGCGCTCAAATCGTTGAATAAACGGCACTTCGTTAAACATCATACTGAGGTTTGCTGCAAATTTAGCCATCTTTAATACCTCATTTCTGTGGATAACGGCTTTCGAGCTCGTTAACTTGTTCTTGAGTCAATGTGGTAAAACCATGTGGCCGTAAAGTGATATATAAGCGAGCCGTATCTTCGAGCTCTTCGGCATTGAAGAAGGCTTGTCTTAATGTTTTACCACCCACTACTGGCCCATGATTAGATAACAAGACTGCATTATGGTTTGTTGCAAGCCTTTCAATCTCTTCACCAATGCGGTCATCACCGGGTGGTAAATATTGAACTAATGGGAGTTTACCTACCCGCATTACATAATAAGGCGTAATCGGAGGTAAGCAGTTAGTGCTATCCAGACCGGATAAACACGAAAGCGCGGTCAGCCAAGGTGAATGTAAATGTACAACTGCTTGGCAATCAGGACGTTGTCGGTACATTGCCATATGCATAGAAACCTCTTTCGTCGGTTTATCACCGTCAATCCAGTTGCCTTCTGCATCCAATTTACTCAACTTAACAGGATCTAAATCACCAAAGCTTGAGTTGGTTGGTGTGACAATAATGTTACCGTCGGAAAGTTTAGCACTGATATTTCCAGCGCCACCGCTGCTATAACCCCGGTTAAACATCGACTTAGCCCAGTCAGCCAGCTCTTGGCGCAGCGCCTTCTCTTCACTCATTAAACATCTCCTGTGCATACTGGAAGAAATTCTCTTGGCCGAAATTACCCGATTTGAGTGCCAACCAGTGACTGCTTATTAAATCCTGTACCCATGGAACTCCTGGTGCAATTGGCGCACCAATACTCAACTGCTCGGTTCCAAGGCTTTGAACGACTTTGCCGGATGTCTCACCACCAGCGATAATAAAGGTGTTATAGCCCTGCTCTTGCAGTAGTTTCACCACATCACCAAATACGTTTTCTACTGCGCTACTGGCGAGTTCTGCACCATAAGTTTCTTGGATCTTTTTCAGAATTTCAGGTGGCTGAGTAGCATATAACAACGGAGCAAGGCCAGTTATTTTCTGCTGTTGAACCCAGCTCGCTAATTGCTGTGCATACTGTGGGTTATGTAAACACTCACCAACATCGAGCACTTTTGTAGGCGCGATTTGCTGGTAGTTTTGTACTTGCTTATTCGTCATAACCGAACAACTACCGGATAAAATAATGGTTTTACGATCATGACCCGATGGCTTTTCACCGCGACCCGCACCAGCGCTCCATGCACACCCAGTATCAACATTCGCTAACGCCGCACCAAGGCCAGAACCGCCGGTTAATAGCGGCATATTCTTGACAGCGCTAGCAATAGGTAACAAATCACCCATCGTCAATGAATCGACAATGACATAACTCACATCTTGCTCTGCCAAAGTGGCTAAACGTTGCTCAATAACATCACGGCCAAGCTGAATATCAGCTAGCGAAATCAATCCTGCTTTTCCCTCGGATTGTTTTTCCATGACGCGCAATAGATTAGCATCAGTCATTGGTGTTACCGGATGATGTTGCATACCACTTTCATTCAGTAGCTGACCATTAACGAATAAGTGGCCATGAACTACGGTTCTGCCATTGATTGGCAGCGCAGGACAAATCAGTGCCTGCTGAGTACCTAGCTGCTTCATGAGTGCATCGATGACAGGTCCTATATTGCCTTTTTCAGTAGAATCGAACGTTGAGCAATACTTAAAGAAAATTTGCTCACACTTCGCTTGCTGTTTTAACCAATTGCAAGCATTAACCGATGCATTGATAGCCTCATCCACTGGGCATGAACGACTTTTCAAACTAATAACGATGACATCAACTTCTTGAGGTACAACTGTATTTTCATCGGGCTCATTTAATAACTGAACAACCCGCCAGCCGTTTTGTACCATAAATCCGGCGATGTCTGTCGCACCGGTAAAGTCATCGGCTATGACGCCTAATTTCACTGTCATGCTTTTTTCTCCGGTAAAGAAATTCCTTTGAAGGTTTTGATTACTGCACTGTCATCTTGAAGGCCAAATCCTTCATTGCTCGCAAAGATAAACATCTGATGCGCTGTTGCTGGGAATATCATTTTTGAAAGGTTAATTTATTCCCATAGAACCTAGACCAACAACGCCGACATTCTTAACGAAATTTCCCATAATAACCCCTGACATTGTTAATCCTTGTGATTGATGTGAATTTTTACATAACAAAATTCACAAACACATGACCAAAATCACATTGTGAATAATATAAAACAAGTGCAATTAATACTTATGTAATTGATATTATTTTATTTTTAATTTTTTATAATTCACAACATCATTCACATCACGATGTGATAAAAAATGTGACATGAGTGCTAATCCTTTTTTCTTATGCTGTAACAATTAAATTTATCTGTATTTACATTCAGTTGAGAATAATTTCGTTATTTTTGATTGACGCACTGTTGAAATTGACCAAAATAGCCGATTAATTAATTTTGATCGGTTTCTAGAACCGTTAATAGGGGTTAGATTCCGCAGTAATAATCAACGAGGAGTCGTTTAATGGGTCTGTTTGATCAACTGATCACCATGGTTGCCGGTGACAAAATGAGTCAATTTCAATCTGTCGTTAAGTGGATTGAGCTGCAAGGCGGTCTAGTAGGTGTAGCAAATAAATTTAACCAACAAGGTTTAGGCAATATCATTCAGTCATGGATCAGCGACAGTGAAAATTTACCTATCAGTGTAAATCAATTGGTTCAAGTGTTTGGTAATCTAGATATCCAACAATTGGCACAAAGCGTCGGTTTTGATTCACAAGAAACGGCTGAGTTAATTGCAAAATATCTACCTAAGCTCGTTAATAAAGCCACTCCAGAAGGTGTTATTCCTGAGAATGTCGATTTAACCGCAGTCGGTATGGATATGCTAAAAGAAAAATTGTTTGGATAATTGTACAGTGTGACATGTCACATTTTGTGGCGATAAATTTTTATCGTCACTTTAAGAGCTTATCGCAATTGAAATTATTTATAATCATTTCAATTAATTAAGGCATATTACCGCATTTTTAAATGTTTGTCCCACCACTCAATGCAAACAAAATGATTGGAATTATCTTTATAGATAAATAATTCAAATTAGACTAGAAATTGGCTAAGCGCTCATCGTTAAGCAAATAAGAGAGTTCAGGCATAAAGTTTATTTTGCAGTCTATGGAAAGATTTATTTTACTAAATTATGGATTTTTAGAACATCCAATCAATTTCAAAGCATAAAACCAAAACGGCAGATCAACCTATTGGCTAACCTACCGTTTGAGTGATTTAATCATCGATATTACTTAATCATTAAGCTTGAGATTCACTTCTCAGTTTCTTCGCTGCTTCTACCATGTTAGCGAGCGATTGACGGGTCTCCGTCCAACCCCGCGTTTTCAGTCCACAGTCTGGGTTAACCCATAGACGCTCAACGGGAACACGGTCTGCGGCTTTTCTCAGTAATGCGACAATCCACTCAACACTTGGTACGTTTGGTGAGTGAATATCATACACACCCGGTCCAATTCCATTTGGGTAGTCGAAATCTTCGAATGCGTCCAGCAGATCCATATCTGAACGCGAAGTTTCAATGGTAATAACATCCGCATCCAGTGCTGCGATTGAATCCATGATGTCATTGAACTCGCAATAACACATATGAGTATGGATCTGAGTATCATCTTCAGCGATTGCAGCACTTAATTTAAACGCATCGACCGCCCAGTTTAAGTATTCTGCCCACTCATTTTTACGCAATGGTAAACCTTCACGCAGTGCGGGTTCATCAATTTGAATTATACCAATACCGGCTTTTTGTAAATCATCGACTTCATCACTGAGTGCTAATGCAATTTGCTTCGCAATAGTTTCACGGCTGACGTCTTCACGTGGGAACGACCAGCAGAGAATAGTCACAGGCCCTGTTAACATCCCTTTGACTGGTTTTTCAGTTAGGGATTGTGCATATTTAGCCCACTCAACAGTAATCGCTTCAGGACGGCTAATATCACCGATAATGACAGGTGGTTTTACGCAGCGAGAACCATAGCTTTGTACCCAACCATTTTGTGTAAATACATAACCATCAAAGTGCTCACCAAAATACTCAACCATATCGTTACGTTCAGCTTCACCGTGTACTAACACATCGATATCAAGGAGTTCTTGCTCTTTAATCGCTTGCTTAATATGTTCACTAATATTTGTACGATAGTTGGCTTTATCCACATTGCCTTTTTTGAAATCAAGACGCAGCGTTCTGATTTCACTGGTTTGTGGAAACGAACCGATGGTCGTCGTTGGCCATAAAGGCAGATTGAAACGCTCACGTTGATGCTGTGCACGAGTTTCGTATGGACTATTACGCTCTGTGTCCCCTTGACGAATGGCGTTAAGGCGCTGTGCTACTGCGGTATTATTCACACGCGTTGATATCTTACGAGCACGGATCGGTGCGCTGTATTCTTCTAGCTCAGCAACGTTGGCTTTTGTTGGCTCATTGAGTGCTTTTGTCAGTAGGGCTAACTCATCACATTTTTGTAGAGCAAAAGCAAACCAGCTTTTAACTTCTTCATCTAAACGCGTTTCATCATTCAAGTCGATTGGGCTGTGCAGCAATGAGCAAGATGAACCCACCCACAATGCACGATGCTCCAACAATGGCTTAACACGAGCAAATTTTTCACCTAAATCTGCTTTCCACACGTTACGACCATTTATAATTCCGAGTGATAATATCCACTCTTGCGGCAATGTTTGATGCAGTTGTTCGATATCATCATGACCCGCAACAACATCAATATGTAGACCTTGAACGGGTAGTTGCTTAATTAAATCAAGGTGATGACTGATACCATCAAAATAGGTAGTCAACAATAACTTAGTTTTTCCTGTTAGGGCTTGATACGCTGCTTTATAAGCTTCTTGCCACTCTATCGGTAAATCCAGAACTAATGCAGGCTCATCAATTTGCACCCACTCAACACCTTTTTCGGCTAAACGTGCGAGAATTTCTTGGTAGGCTGGTAGTAAGTCATTTAGTAGAGATAAACGATCGAATGATTCACCTTTGACTTTACCTAGCCACAGGTAAGTAATCGGACCAATCACGACTGGCTTGATATCGTGCCCAAGTGCTAATGCTTCATCTACTTCATCGAACAACTGTGCCCATGATAGTGAGAATTTTTGGCCCTTTTGAAATTCAGGCACAATATAATGATAGTTAGTGTTAAACCACTTTGTCATTTCACCCGCAGCAGCGGGTTGACCTGTTGGAGCACGGCCGCGTGCTACTCTGAACAGGGTATCTAAATCAATTGAACCATTTTCATTTTGGTGACGTGGTGGCACGTTTCCTAGCAATAGGCTTGTTGTCAAAACGTGGTCATACCAAGCGAAATCGCCAACAGGTAATAGATTCACACCGGCATCTTTTTGCTGCTGCCAATGGCGAGCACGCAATTCACGCCCGGTCTCTAGAAGTGCAGCTTGGTCAATTTTACCTGCCCAATAATCTTCTTGTGCGCGTTTTAGCTCTCTTTTCAGTCCGACACGTGGAAAACCAAGTGTATGATTTATAACAGACATATTGACCCCTTGAAATATTTAGCCGTCTAGATGTTTACACATCCATAATCAACAGGTACTGTATAAAGCACAAGCGCAAATTATTCATCTTCACCGTGAAGGTTTCTCATGATCGAATTAAAGCATTTAAAAACATTGCAAGCACTCAGCCTACACGGCTCATTAGCTGCAACAGCAACATACTTGCATCAGACTCAGTCGGCTTTGTCACATCAGTTTAGTGACTTAGAACATCGTTTGGGCTTTAAGCTTTTTGTTCGTAAGAGCCAGCCATTACGTTTTACGCCACAAGGGGAAGTTTTATTACAGCTAGCACAGCAAGTACTACCAATGGTGAAAGATGCTATCCGTGTTTGCCACGAACCCGGCGTGTCTACCCTACGTATTGCTATCGAATGCCATAGCTGTATTCAGTGGCTAACGCCAGCATTGCAGCAATTTAGACAAACGTGGTCACAAGTGTCTGTTGATTTTAAATCTGGTATGACTTTTGAACCGCAGCCTGAATTGCTTTCACGTGAGCTAGATATTGTGATGACATCCGATATTTTGGCGGATCAGGCTATCCATTACACACCAATGTTTGATTACGAAGTGAAGCTGATTGTGGCAAATGATCATCCGCTGGCAAAGAAGCCTATTATTGAACCGCATGACCTTGCTGATGAAACCTTGATGATTTATCCAGTACAACGCAATCGCTTTGATGTTTGGCGCCATTTTTTGCAGCCAGCAGGAGTTTCACCGACTGTCAAAACCGTCGATAATACGTTGATTTTAATTCAGATGGTGGCGGCTAAAATGGGGATTGCGGCACTACCTCATTGGGCGGTCGATTCATTTGAGAAACAGGGATTAATTACGACCAAAACGCTGGGGAATGGTTTATGGAGCAGATTGTACGCTGCATGCCGCGAAGGGGAACAGCGCCAACCTGCTATTGAAGCCTTTACAAAAACAGCAACTAATCACGCTGTGGAGAATTTGTCTTACGTGAAGCCGGTAAAAGTATCCAGTGCTTATGTCCCCACAGAGAAGCAACAATTAAGCTCGATCCAATGGTAAAACTCACCCAATCAGGATGCTGTTGCCATATAGCGAAGTTAACCAGTAACCCAGCTGGAACCATCATATTATTCATAATAGCAAGGGTTCCGGCATCTACCTTGGTTGCGCCATAGTTCCACATAAAATAACCAATACCGGAAGCAGCAACACCCAACCAAAGTAGGACACCCCACTGCATATTGGTTGTTGGCAGCATCGATTTATTGCCAAAAAGTAGCCAACCAATTAACGCAACTACTGTGGCACCGATATAGAACCATGAAAAAGCTTGATGCTGTGGAATAGGATGTATTTCCATCAACCGTTTATAGCCAACTTGCCCCACTGCAAAGAAGATATTCGCTAACTGCACGAACATCAATCCTACCCAGAAAGATTCACTTAAATGATCATAACGAATGATTGCTGCGCCTATGACAGCAAGTAATGAGCTGAATAAATAACCCATCCGTAGTCTTTGGCGCTCCAATAAATCATAAATCAATGTCACATAAAGCGGAGTTAGCACGGTAAACAGCAAGAACTCAGCTACCGTGAGGTATTGATAAGCTTGAAAAACAAACAAATACATAATACCTAGCTGACACGCACCAACAAGCATATACAGTATAATAACTTTTGCGCTAAATCCTCGCCAACGCAAGAACGGTAAAAAGACCAATGCAGCTAGCGATACCCGTATTAAAACGGATAACCAGCTATCCACCTGGCCTGCGAGATATTCACCTATCAGACTAAAAGACGCAGCCCAAAGCAGCGTCGTGATAACAAGTAACCACATTTTTTGAATATTCTCAGTTAATGATCTTTTTCAATCAGTACAGCTTCTAATAAATCGAGATCAACAAGCAAGGATTGTAGCGTTTCATTACTAATTTTACGGGTTGCACGTAGGTGATAAAGCTCACCTCGTTCAGCACGTAAAGCCGTTAATCTGAAACGTCTCTCAAGATCTTCAACCAATAAATTATGTTCAATCTCATCCAGAGCAACAGTGCGCCGCCTCAAGTACCCTATGACTCTTGATGCAACTTCACTAATATCTTCTTGGTCCAGTTTTTCATCCACATCTGCGGATAGACGCTCTTCCATTTTATTCAAGCTGACAATCGCGACCTCTGCCATTGCCGCTTTTGCCATGCGAATTTCATGGATATCAGCTTCTTTATCGCCCACTTTAAAGTTACGTAGTAATAGTGGCAGAGCAATAACACCGGCGAATATTGAGAATAAAATCACTCCTGCGGCAATAAAAACCAATTGATAACGGGCGGGGAATGGAGAACCATCCGTCAAAAATAAGGGGACTGAGAGCACACCAGCCAGTGTAATTGCACCACGTACCCCCGCAAAAGAGGCTAACCAAAGCTCACGCATGGTATAATTAGCAAATTGTAAGGGTTTTTTCTTCAAAAATAGGCGGCTGAACCTTTTCATCAACCATAACCAGCAAAAGCGTAGTAACAGTAAAGCAAAATAAATGACTGCAACTGCAGTAAACAGCATCCAAGTTTCAACGCTCGGATCCAATTCAGCTTGAATAACCGACGTTTCCCAAATACCCGGCAACTGCAAGCCAAGCATGATAAACACTAATCCGTTAAAAACAAATTCTAACATCGACCACACGCTATCAGCACGTAGTCTCATTGCAAGCGTAGCATTACGCATAACACCTGATTTAGTGATAGTCATACCTGCAGCAACAGCGGCTAAAATGCCTGAGAAACCAATATGTTCAGCAATCATATAAGAAGCAAACGGCAGCAGTAACATAAAGACGATCTGAGTTGCTGGATCATCACCAGTCCACCGACTCATCAAGCGTAGTGATTTACTATAAACCCAAGTGACAGCAATACCTGCTAATAGTCCCCCCACCGCGACAGTGAAAAATTCAATGGTGACGCCAGAAACAGAAAATACCATCGTCCCCATGGCAATTGCCACGGCAAATTTCAATGCAACAAGGCCAGAAGCATCATTCATTAATGCTTCGCCTTCCAATACACTCATCATCCGTTTGGGAATGCGACCTTTACCGACGATTGAAGAAAGTGCAACCGCATCCGTTGGAGATAAAACAGCAGCAAGCGCAAATGCCGCAATCAAAGGAATACCCGGCATCAACCAATAAATCAAATAGCCAATTCCAACAACCGTCACCAAAACCAGCACTAACACGAGAATAAAGATTTCTCGCCCATTTTGAAAAAATTCACGAGTCGGGGTCTTCCATCCATCGACGAATAGCAATGGCGGGATCAGTAACACCATGAACAGTTCAGGATCAAACGAGACATGTAGCCCGAATTGAGGCCATGCGAGTAGTGCACCTATTGCGATTTGAATTAAGGGTAATGGAATACGGATAGGGATAACCTTTATCACTACCCCAGAAATAGAGACTGCTAAAATTAAGATAAGAATAGTAAAGAAAATTTCCATGTTGCCCTTACTGATTAACTAAACGAACCAAACACAAACATGGCCAGTCGCAGCAGAGTAAGAGTTAGCACGTCAGGCCATGAAATTTTTCAGTAAAGCCAGCAACTCGCCAAAACCCATAGGTTTCACTTGATTCACCGCCTTTTGTATCCTAAATAATTCAAGATGCATGTTAGACAAACAATGCAGCAACTTTGACAAAAAAGACCTACAAACACGATAAATTGTGTGATTTAAGTCCCAGGTTTCGCCTGTATACGCACTCAACAACATCTTGAAATATGATGGATAGATATATTCTATCCCTAACTAACGACTAGACGGGAAAATAATTCAAACTTTAAGATTAATCGCGATAATAAATCAAGAGGGTGGCAAATGTTCCCACCCTCGTGAAATTATCTTTTTTAGATAGCTAACCCAGAAGCATAAAATGCCACTAGAAGGGCTGCGATAATAACGGTACCAATATTCAATTTGCGCCATTCACCAGCAAAAATACGACCAATGACTAATGCAGCAAAGCCCAACATAATACCAGTAACAATATTACACGTCAGAACGATAAACACCGCACAGAGTAAGCCTGACATTGAATCAACAAGGTCATCAAAATCTAATTTAGAGACATTGCTTAACATCAGAAGGCCAACATACATCAGTGCAGGCGCAGTTGCATAAGCAGGTACTAAGTATGATAGCGGTGATAAGAACAAAATAAATAAAAATAATACACCAACAATCACCGCCGTTAAGCCCGTACGGCCACCAGCAGCAGTACCTGCAGCAGATTCAATATAGACTGCGGCCGGAGAGGCACCAATTGCTCCAGCAAAAATACTACTCACAGAGTCGGCTGTTAGCGCCTTTCCTCCATCAATAATTTGTCCATCTTCATCGAGCAAGTTAGCTTGTCCAGCAACGGCACGAATAGTACCTGTTGCATCAAATACAGCCGTCATGACCAAGGCCAGTAAGCTTGGTAAAATAACGGGCTGCAAGGCTCCCATAATATCCATATTGAACATTAAGGATAAACCATCCTCACCTAGTGAAGGCAGTTTAAAAAAACCTTGATATTTGACTGCTGGGTCGAAAATCAACCCAATGATTGAAATAGCAATAATTACCAGCAGCACCCCACCCGGGAAACGGCGCTTTTCTAGGCCAAAAATAACCGCAAGGCCAGCCAATGACATTAAAACAGGGAAAGAGGTAAATTCGCCCAGTGTGACAGGTAACCCTGCATTTGGGTTTTTAATCACTAAGCCAACGCCGCTTGCAGCAATAAGTAGTAAAAACAGGCCAATACCGATACCCGTACCATGGGCAATACCCATTGGCATATTACGTAAAATCCAACTACGGATGCCTGTTATTGAGATAATGGTAAATAAGCAGCCCATTAAGAAAACAGCGCCCAATGCGACAGGAATACTGATTTGCTGCCCAAGAACTAAGCTAAATGCAGTAAATGCCGTTAATGAGATAGCACAACCAATCGCCATTGGCAGATTAGCCCATAATCCCATTAATAATGAACCGAAACCAGCCACTAAACAGGTGGCGATAAATACTGCTGTCGGAGGAAAACCAGCTTGCCCTAACATTCCTGGCACAACGATAACGGAATAGACCATCGCCAAAAATGTCGTTAGTCCTGCAATAATTTCACGACGAACAGACGAGCCACGCGCTGAAATTTTAAAATATTGGTCCAATTTACAATTGGTTGAAGCCTGTTGGCCAGACATGGATGGTACCCCTGCTAAACATGACTAAAAGCAACCAATCCCACTAACGAAAACGATTACGTTTTTAAAAAACCTTGAAATTATCAAGTTATTTTATTAATCAATATTAATAACGCAATCGTTTGGCTTTAATGATAGAGGATGGCACATTATGAAGCGCGCAATTATCAGTCAAAATAGGCAGCTTGATCAAGTATTTTTAGATAAAGAATATTCACAGACTATTTCCCATCAAACCTAATTAAAATTTCAGCGATATTCTTTTCTAAAAATAGCAAAAATCGTCAGTAATTTGCTTAATGTGACAATTCTCAACGTTAATTAAGCGGCATATAAGCATTGAGCGAGGACAGATTAGTAAGCACGATAATATAAATCTCTTAGTGATAATAATATCCATATAATCTGAGTTAATGACGATATAAAGAGAATTATTTCCGTTTAACTTCAGTTCATAAATACTTTGTTAAAGTTAATTATTATTTAATTGAGTAAATGCCAAATAAAGCAACTTAGGTTATTAGCATTCTAAACAAGACTAGCATCAGATAAAAAGAAAGAATAATGACTTTTTATTCATATAGTTAAGAAATTACAGGGAAATCAAATTTAGTTTTACTAAGATGAAATTAAATATTTAATAAAAAACTATTCACTGATATATATTAATATGAAAAAAATATGCGGTAATTTAACATTTGCAAAAAATAAATTATTTATTTTATTTATCGGTTTTCTGATTATCTATCTTTTACCTGGAATATATGGGCATACTCCGTGGAAACAGGACGAAAATTATAGCTTTGGTATTATCCAAACCATGTTTGAAAGTGGTGATTGGCTAATTCCCACCAATGCAGGCGAGCCATTTATGGAAAAACTGCCGCTGTACTACTGGGTAGCAACCATCACCTCACATCTGTTCTCTGGCATGCTGCCGCTCTATGATGCTGCGCGTAGTGCTACCTTATTCTTTTCTGTTATTAATTTTTCGTTTTTTCTTCTACTGGCTTACCGCGCTTTCAATGCGATTAATTTTGATGATAAACGTATCTGGATTGCGCTCGCGCTTTATGCTTGTTCACCCGGCATTTTACGACATAGTCATGATATGTTTACCGATGTGGCGCTTATTACGGGAGCAACTATTGGCTTGTATGGCATTCTAGGGTTAATACAACAACAACACATTAGAATGTCCACACTGTGGCTAACACTTGGTACCGTGATCGCCATGTTATCAAAAGGAGTCTTTGTTCCCGGTGTCTTGTGGATTAGCTTGCTACTAGCCCCAGCTTTTTTACCTCAATGTCGCCAGAAAAATTTTTGGCTCCCAATAATAGTGGCGGACTCCACTGCAGTCTTCTTGATCTTACCTTGGCCAATCTTGCTATATCGCCAACAACCGGAACTCTTTATGGCCTGGTTTTGGGAAAATAATATTGGCCGTTTTTTAGGTTTTTCTGTTGAAAAGCTTGGCGCTAAGGCTAACTTAACCCGTATTCCAGCAGCTGTTATCTTTTTTGCCTTACCTTCTGGCATATTGGCAACAATCTATTTCTTAAGAAGACCATTACAGAGGTTACGCAATACTAATGAATATTTACTAACTATATTTCCATTACTTGGCATTTTGATTTTACAGATCTCAGCAACAGGCCGCGCTCTTTATTTACTTCCCTTTATTGCACCGCTGGCCATATTAGGTACACAAACTGTACTCCGTATACCTGAAAAAGCATTACGTCTTTTTTCAGACTTCGCCGCGGCTTTTTGGTCAGTATTGATTGTATTTTTGTGGGTTTGTTATTTTATCGCACTTTCAGGCTATACCGAAACTTGGCTTTTCCCTTTTAGCAGATGGTTACCAATGAGCTATCAGATGCCATTTTCTGTTATTACAGTGGTTTGTGCGGCAATTCTCACTACAATTTGGTTTTTACGAGGCCAATTGCTAAGTATGCAAATCGCTTTACGCGCGATACAGAATTGGGCGCTGGGTATGTGTATCGTGTGGGGCATTATGTTGACTCTGTTCATAAGCTGGATCGACTATACAAAAGGGTTTGAAGGTGTTTTTGTGGATTTAAACCAACAACTTGACGGTCACTATCATTCAAATGACTGTATGGCATCCTACGATATCGGTGAGTTTGAAGCGCCTATGTTGTATTACTACACGAAAATTCTGCATCAACGCCAAAAATCTTTTGTAAAGCCGTAACAATGTCGCTGGTTGATTGTACTATCCAAACAAATCAACCCCGCACCTCAGGGAATGTCTCTATTTTGGGAAAATCATCGCCCTCTACAATTCAATGAGAATTTAGTGGTTTATAAAAGTATCCAATAGAAAGCTTGCTGTTCTGTGTCAATAATATCCACTGACACAGAACTGTTTTTAAGCCTGTTGCGAGATTTGAGTGCTGAATTTATTGCGGGTAAACCATAGAAATACAGCTGCAACCAAAATAAGTAACACAGGTAATCCAGTTGGTGAAATTGAGGTTGCAATTCCTGCTAATAAAGGACCTGAAAGATTACCGATCCCCCATAACATGGCAGCCGCTGCGTTAGCAATAATCAAATCATTACCACGAAAATATTGGCCAATCTGCACTAAAGCAATCGTGTAAATGGCTCCAGCGGTGGCTCCCTGCACAAATAACAATCCCCAAATAAAGATATTATGTGTGATCATGAAAGGTAATAGGCAACTCGTGCCAAGCGTCACAATACCACAGATACGATACAGTTTTTCACGGTTCATATGATCGGCTAACCAACCAAATGGCATTTGCATGATTGCATCACCTGCTAAAATCGCGCTAATCATCATCGCAGCAATAGCTTCTGAGTGTCCCATTCCCATTCCGTAAATCGGAAACATTGACAAAATTGTGCCATCAAAGAAGGCGAAAAAGAGAATGCCAGCACAAATTCCAGGGGCTACTTTAACAAATTGAATAATCGAAAAACGCGATTCACTCGCCGTAGCTGAAATACGATCGCCCACTTTTTGGTCCATCATTAAAAATAGCACCACAGAAATTAAATGGATCAACGCACAAATAAATAGCGGCGATTTATCTTCAACGCCATAATAGGCAATAAAAGAAGGGCCGAGCAGTTGGCTAACGGTAAAAACTGTCGTATAAATGGCTAAAATTCGCCCTCGTTTATTTTCAGGGCAAAGCTCATTGATCCACGTTTCACCTAAACAAATAAGTACACCACTGGCGAGCCCTGTGATTAAGCGTATTGGAAATAAGAGCCATAATGGTAATGTGCTGAGTAAGGGTAGCAGGCTAATAGCAGAAATAATAATTGCGATTAACATAGCTTTCCGCTTACCACACAAACGTACATATACGCTGCACAACTGGGGCAATTAAAAACATTCCTAAAGCAGGCGCAGCAGAAATAATGCCAATATATAGCTCACTAATACCCGCGTTATTTAATCGTAGGGCAACCATGGGGATGCTTAAACCAATAACAATACCAATCACCGCAATACTCGTAGTAATGGTAAAAATAGCGAAGGAAGGGGTATGTCGAAAATGTTGTAAATGTTGATTGTCACAGCTCATTTTGATATTAATTTGCTTTCATACATGAAAGCATCCATTTTAAATTATATTCAATAAGGTGGTAGATACCGTTAATAATTCAAGTTACATTCAAACAAAACACAGCGCCATCCCAAAGAGCATAACAGTCTAAAATAAAAGCCTAATGCCGTTCAAGATAACCTATGATAGCAAAAGGCGATTATATTATATTTATATATTCACTATTAATTGATCATTTATAAAACAAAGAAATAACGGTATAGCAAGACAAGACCGGAAATAAAAATAACAATATTGATGATTTTTAAAAAAGCTTCTCGCGATATTCTCAGCGTAATATGACGACCAACCCAGATACCCAGAAGCATGGCTGGTGAAAAAGCTAGCGCCATCAATAAAATATCCAGATTGACGTAGACCCCCCATGAAAAGAAATATAATCACACGAGTTAATGTACTAAAACCAATCAAAGTCATCTGAGTAATCCGAAATTGCTGTTTATCAGCAATCCGGCTAGAGAGGTACATGGCATAAATGAAACCACCACTACCAAACAAAGCACTAAAAATACCGCCTATCAAACTAAAAGGAACAACTAAAGCTTTTGAGAAATGAGATTGTCCTTTCTTTGAGAAAAAAGAGTTCATTACATAACAAATAACAAAGATCCCGAGCAGTAGAACTAGAATATCAGGACGCGTTTTTAATAGAATGGCAGCACCAATTAAACTCCCAACAATCATTAATGGAATAATCCATTTTATTTCCTGATAATCTGCTTTTTTACCATCTTTAACCAGATTGATCAGTGAAGCCGATAAGTCGATTAGTGCTAAAATAGGTACTATCATATTTAAAGGTAGATACATTGCCAGCACGGGTGTGGCTATCAATGCTGAACCAAAGCCGGCCATCCCGAACACTAAATAAGCAAAAAATAACGTCAAAATACAGAGCACCATCTCTTGCGAAAATAAATCAAACGGCATCGTAAAACCCTTTTAGAAAATATTTCACTCACTATAAATTCTTCTCAGAAAATAAAGTAGTCCTGTTATTTTTATTTGCATAATGTGGTTTCCCTATCAAATAGGGGATTTTCAGTTCTTTTATTTATCATCCCAAATATTGTATCTGTATTGGCTTCTTTCTGACATTTCATTGTTATAATGGTAGAATTAATAGCATATTTTAACTTTTAGAGACGTCCGATTATGGATAAAAAAATCAACACTAAGATTGGTCAAAAAGTACGTCTATTAAGGCAAGCCAGAAATTTATCATTGAACGAATTAGCGCGTTTATCTGGGATCTCAAAAGCCGCATTATCAAAATTGGAGTCTGGGGGGTCAAACCCACGCATCGACACACTAGAAGCGATTGCTATCGCCCTGCGTTTTCCCTTAAGTGATCTCTTCACTCGTCAACACGAGGCTTATCCCTATTTAGTAAAATCAGAACCACTACAAGATGATTATTCACAACAATTTAAGTTTCGTATCAATATGGGCAACATTTCAGAAATTTGGCAACTCAATATGAAACGAGGAGCCATCATTAATAGCCCTGCTCATATGAATGGTACACGTGAACACATCATGCTGCACACTGGCTCATTGATGTTACGATTAAAAGATAAGCAAACGATATTATTAGAAGAAGGTGATTTTTATGCCTTTAGTGGTGATGTTCCCCACTCCTATCTCTGTATGGAAGGGGAATTAAATGCCACAGTCGTTATGACCTACTCACACTTAAGTGAGGGGATATGACGTTTCACCGCCCTCATCGGGCGAGAATTTACAGCGAGATAGCTAAATATCAATATGCTTCGCATCATAGCTAATCCGTAATCCAACTTTTTTGTACTTCATCGATTTAATCGCAAATTGGCAAATCTTACCCAGTGAATCAACATGCGTGCCACCACACGGTACTTCATCACCTTCAGAAACACTGCAAAAGCGCAAACTTCCTCTTTTCCCTATCGAAACAGGATGATTACTGCTTATACTCTGATTAACTAAGCGTTCAATTTCTTTATCATTTAATTGATCAATAGGCATTGCGTCATCGCTAATTGCGCTAAACTCGACGCGTGATTCTTCAGGAAAATGGTGTCCTTTTTGCCCTTTCCAGCCAAAACGCGCCATTTCCCAGCTCAATAAATGCCCTGTCGTATGTAACGCTGAATAATATTGCCGCTGCTGTTGATCAATTCTAGTGTTTACGGTGCCGCCAACATTAAGCTCAATATCGTTAATCAAATAAGCCACGATCAAACCGTGAGGATGTTTCTTAATACGAACAGGTTCATCATTTATCCATCCTGAATCTCCCGGTTGCCCTCCACCTTGTGGATGAAAAATATTGTCAGTCAATGCAACCCATGTTCCCTCTTCATCACTGCCTTTTTCAAGCACGGTAGTTGCGAGTTCATAAAGATAAGTATCAGTTAGATATATATTATTTTGCATAAAAGAACCTGCCTGTTGATTCATACTTTGCGATACTGTGTTGATTAACATCACCACAGATTTCAAGTTACGTAGGATGAATTATTTGTTATATCACTACTGTTCGGTTTAGGAAACAAGTGGAGTATAAAAACGAACAAAAGTTTTTTAATTATTTATTATTACCAATGAAAAATTCAACCTACAAGGTGAACGTAGGTTGAATTGAAATTCAGTGTTGATTAATAATTACTGTAGATAGTTTTGCATGGTTTCGAAAAGAGTTAGATCATCACTAAAACGAACTTGTCTAACATCCTCAAGTTTTTCAACCTGGTTAATCATTTGCGATAAGCGCTCATCTTTTTGGACTAATAACCAAATCCGGCTTTCATCCTTATCTTTTATCGGCATACATAAGATGCCATCTACGTTAAATGCCCTACGGGCAAATAGGCCACAAATATGTGACATAACACCAGGGTGGTTGCGAACAATAAGTTCTAATGCGATAGCATTATGTTCAAAAATCATAATTACGCTCCGATCATATCAATGTTTGCGGCACCTGGTGGAACCATTGGATAAACCTTTTGATTCACATCGATCAAGGCATGTATTAAACAAGGGCCTTTAGTATTCATAATGGCTTCTAATGCCATTTCAGGATTATCCTCTGTATTTAAATCACAGGTTTGTAAGCCAAAGCCGGCAGCAATTTTTATAAAATCGGTTTGATATGGGTAAGCCGCCGCATAAATACGATTCTCAAAAAACAATTCTTGCTGTTGATGAACCATTCCCAGAGCTTGGTTGTTCATCAATACAATTTTAATGTTTAATTGATGCTCGACGGCCGTTGCTAACTCCTGAATATTCATCATCAAGCTACCATCACCAGAAAAGCACACAATAGTTCGTTCTGGCTCTGCTAATGCTGCACCAATCGCAGCAGGAAGACCAAATCCCATTGTGCCTAAACCGCCTGAAGTTAACCACTGCCTAGGACGTGATAATGGATAAATTTGTGCCGCCCACATCTGATGCTGACCAACATCTGTGGTTACAATTGCTTCTTCACCCGCCGCACGTGCTGACGCTAACACTAAACCATAATGAGTTAATGGATTATCAGCTTCACTCAAGTTTAATGGATAATCTTGCTTCAACTGATTGACTCTTTTTATCCAATCTTCACGTTGATTCTTTTCAACTAATGGCAACAATAACTCAAGGATTTGCCTTGCATCTGCATTGATCGCAATATCTGGGCGTTTAATTTTACTGATCTCAGCTTTATCGATATCCACATGAATAATTTGGGCATTAGGACAAAATTTTTCTGCACGGCCAATCGCACGATCGTCAAAACGTGCACCGATAACAATTAACAGATCAGATTCCTCCATCACCATATTAGTACTGCGTGCTGCGTGCATTCCTAACATACCTAAATACAAGGGGTCACGCATTGGCACGGTACCCAATGCCATCAATGTCATGGTGGTTGGAAGCGTCGCTTTTTTAGCAAAGGCAATCGCTGTTTCTGTCGAGTCAGAACTAATTACACCGCCTCCTAAATAGAGCACAGGGCGTTTTGCCTGATTAATCATTTCTGCGGCTTGAATCACCTTCTCCATATCGAAGCTGGGTACTTTATCTTTTGGTTGAATTTCCGGTAGACCGGTTAATTCAATAGTTGCCGTCTGCACGTCTTTTGGGATATCAATCCACACTGGCCCCGGTCGGCCTGATTCTGCTATACGAAAGGCATCACAAATAACTCGCGGCAATTCATTAATATCACGAACTAGATAGTTATGTTTGGTGACAGGAATTGAGATCCCATAAGTATCGACTTCCTGAAAAGCATCAGTGCCAATCATTGAGGAAGGCACTTGCCCTGTAATACAAACAAGTGGAATGGAATCGAGCTTCGCATCAGCAATCGCGGTCACTAAGTTAGTTGCTCCGGGACCACTTGATGAAATACATACCGCTGCTTTTCCTGTTGTTCGAGCAATGCCTTGCGCAATAAAACCAGCACCTTGCTCATGGCGTGCGAGAATATGACGTATTTTCTTACTCTGGCTTAAAGCGTCATAGAAAGGAAGTGCTGCGCCTCCAGGGATACCAGAAACAATGGTAATACCATGCTTTTCTAACAAATGAACGATTAATTCTGCACCTGTATAACAGGTTTTATTTGATGATGTTGTGCCCGACTCACTCATAGTTTTATCCTTCACACTAGCCGGTGGATTCAGGCGGAGAGTCATAAAAAAACCCCGCCCGGTTTGCGCCGGCGGGGTTCTAAATCTGCGTTGATTCGACCCGTTACGGCGCTAAGCCCACGACCACCACCACACGCACGACCACCGCGGCACGTGGCGCGGTTAGTAGTAGGTTTGAGTGATGAAGAGTCATGTTCACGGTGTCTTCCTGTAGATTCCAAGGGTTTAAATTATTAATCATTATTTAGCCTAACTGCATTTAAGAAAACACATATTATTTATAATAACAATCATTTTTTCCGTTTTTACCCAGCATAAAGCCAAAATGAGACTAATATCACACTACGAAATAACAGAGTATTTATCTGAAATCAGCATACAAACCAGTTAAAATATCCAGATTAAAATATCAGCAATATTTAAATATCTCTATTAACACTCACCCTCTTGACTTCAAGTTAACTTGAAGTTGTAGAATCCTTACAACTAAAAGCTATCAACAATAAATATTTAAGCGATGGCATTTAATTTGAACGTAATTTTTAATTTATTTTTGTTATTATAGAGGGTGTTATGCCAAAAACTGTTTGGTGGTTAACCATAGCTCTGGCACTATTTACAACTGGAAATGCAATTGTACTTTCTGTCGCTGTCGTGATTGGAGAGGCGCTTTCCGATGAACCTACTTATTCAACTATTCCGTTATTAAGTCAATATATTGGCCTAATTATGGCGACCATTCCAATTGCGCATTTAATGTAGAAATACTCACGAAGGTTCGGTTTTATTCTGGGAAATATCAGTGGAATGGTTGGAGCGATTTTATCGATTGTCGGCATTATTTATCATGATTTAATTTATTTCTCAATTGGCTTATTTTTTACTGGAATAGCGATTGGTACCGCCCAGCAATTTCGTTTTGCGACATTAGAGGAAGCGCCTAAATATTTACAGGCAAAAGCCATTGGTCTCGTGATGAGTGGTGGGATTGCAGCAGCTTTAATAGGCCCAACACTTGCAGTTACAACACAACGATTTTTTACTGAATACCCGTTTGTAGGGTCTTTTAGCACATTAGTCGGAATCTATCTTATCGCCTTTATTTTATTATTAATCTATCTTATCGCCTTTATTTTATTATTATTAGTGCCATTAACGAAAATCCCTAAACAACAGCAAGATACCACAAAGATCAAACGCAGTTATAAGCAATTGTATTCACAACCGATACTAAAATTAATTGTCGTGGTAAGTGCTATTGGTTATGCTTTAGTAGTTTTCACCTTTGCATCAATTCCATTATCAATGAAACAACATGATTTTCCATTTTCATCTATAGCAATTGTCTTTCAGTTCCATGTGCTTGGTATGTTCGCTCCATCATTTTTTACAGGGCACTTAATGCACCGCATCAGCGCTAAAAAGATTATTTTTGCAGGTATTCTGTTACTGATTTTATCAGCAATAATGAATCTATTCGGAACGAATTTTTATAATTATCTAATGTCGGGAATATCTGTTGGCGTCGCGTGGAATTTAATTCTTATCAGTACAATGATCTGCTTTAATCAAACAGGAATTAACTAAGATAGTAGACAATATCGATCTGATTAGCGAGGGGTTGTTTAATTATAAAGAAACCTTTTCTATTCACTAACAAAAGTGCTAGCAATTGTCTCGAATAAAAATATCTCCCAAAAAAATATTATTATTCGATATGTTAATAATAAAAATCACCCTGAGCAACGTATTGAAAATAGCAGGATATAAATAACAAAATAATGGATAACAGAAAAATGAAAGCCCCGACTAGCGGGGCTTTCAATCATAAACTCTATAAAACTACTCTCAGGTCAACTCTAGAATGGAATATCGTCATCAAAGTCCATTGGTGGTTCGTTGTTTTGTGTTGCTGGCGTTTGTGAACGCGCTGCTGGTGCGCCGCCGCCACTAAATTGCTGTGAAGCTGCTGGTTGCTGAGGTTGACCCCAACTACCTTGACCGCCTTGATTACCTTGACCGCCCTGGCTTTGACCTGAAGATTCACCACCACGACCGCCTAGCATTTGCATTGATCCGCCAATGTTAACGACGACTTCTGTGCTGTAGCGATCTTGACCGCTTTGGTCTTGCCACTTACGAGTTTGTAAAGAGCCTTCGATATAGACTTGTGAACCTTTTTTCAGGTATTCACCTGCAACTTCAGCTAATTTTCCGAAAATGACAACACGGTGCCATTCTGTTTTTTCACGCATTTCACCGGTTTGCTTATCGCGCCAGCTTTCAGAAGTTGCCAGAGTCAGGTTTGCCACGGCACCACCGTTTGGCATGTAACGGATTTCAGGATCTTGCCCTAAATTACCGATAAGAATTACTTTATTTACGCCTCTGCTGGCCATTTAAACACTCCTGATGCATTAAATTTAATCTCTATAATAGCCGTGAAGTTTAGCATGACAAACCTATATTGCATACGTATTGAATACGAAATTACAAGCGAGTCACCCAACTTGCGGACGGCTTTGAAAATTTAAACTGCTCATGAAAACATATTTCGAAGGGGCTCGTAAATCTGTTTTTTTAATGAAACACTGTATATCCAATCAGTCGATATTGTGCGATAATAATTCACTTATGATTGTTCACTATCAAATCATCCGGGAAGTGGTAAATGGATAATATCGAAGTACGCGGTGCCCGCACTCATAATCTGAAAAACATCAATCTCATCATCCCCCGCGACAAACTGATAGTTATTACAGGTTTGTCAGGCTCAGGAAAATCATCATTAGCCTTTGATACTCTATATGCAGAGGGTCAGCGTCGCTATGTTGAATCCCTATCAGCCTATGCCCGCCAGTTTCTCTCATTAATGGAGAAACCTGATGTTGATCATATAGAAGGATTATCGCCTGCTATTTCGATTGAACAGAAGTCGACTTCTCACAACCCAAGATCAACAGTTGGAACAATCACCGAAATTCATGATTACCTGCGTTTATTGTTTGCCCGTGTTGGCGAACCACGCTGTCCTGATCACGATGTTCCGTTAGCAGCTCAGACTGTCAGCCAAATGGTTGATAATGTCTTAGCTCAGCCAACAGATCGCCGAATGATGCTATTAGCGCCCGTCGTTAAAGATCGTAAAGGTGAACACGTTAAGCTATTAGATAACTTAGCTTCTCAAGGCTATATCCGAGCACGAATCGATGGTGAAGTATGCGATCTTTCTGATCCTCCAACCCTTGAGCTACAGAAAAAACACACCATTGAAGTGGTAGTCGATCGCTTTAAAATCCGTGAAGATATCGCCCAACGCTTGGCTGAATCTTTTGAAACGGCACTTGAGCTTTCCGGTGGCACCGCTATTGTTGCCGATATGGATGACCCAAACGCGGAAGAGTTGGTATTCTCAGCTAATTTTGCTTGCCCTGTTTGTGGCTATAGCATGGTGGAATTAGAGCCGCGCCTGTTCTCCTTTAATAACCCTGCGGGTGCCTGCCCAAGCTGCGATGGACTTGGTGTTCAACAGTTTTTTGATCCCGAAAGAGTGCTTCAAAATACCGAGATATCATTAGCGGGTGGCGCAATTCGCGGTTGGGATCGACGTAACTTTTACTATTTCCAAATGCTACAATCACTTGCTGAGCATTATAAATTTGATATTGAAGCGCCTTACGATTCACTTAGCCCGTCTGTACAAAAAACAATTCTGTATGGCTCAGGTAAAGAGACCATTGAGTTTAAATATCGTAATGATCGTGGTGATATCACTGTCCGTCATCATCCTTTTGAAGGCGTGCTCAATAATATGGAACGCCGCTACAAAGAGACAGAATCAACTGCAGTACGCGAAGAACTCGCCAAATATATTAGCAACCGCCCATGCGTATCATGTGATGGTGCTCGCTTACGTAAAGAAGCTCGCTTTGTTTTCGTTGAAAATACTACACTTCCTGAAATTGCTGACTATAGTATTGGTCATGCAATGGAATTTTTTCAAAATCTAAAACTTAGTGGCCAACGCGCGCAAATCGCTGAAAAAGTACTGAAAGAAATTGGCGATCGTTTGAAGTTCTTAGTTAACGTCGGTCTCAATTACTTAACTCTTTCTCGCTCCGCTGATACCTTATCAGGGGGGGAAGCTCAACGTATCCGCCTTGCAAGTCAAATTGGGGCAGGTCTTGTTGGGGTTATGTATGTACTTGATGAACCTTCAATTGGTCTTCATCAGCGTGATAACGATCGCTTGTTAGAAACTTTGGTTCACTTACGTGACTTGGGTAATACCGTGATTGTGGTTGAGCATGATGAAGATGCTATTCGTGCCGCAGATCATGTTATCGATATTGGTCCTGGTGCTGGCGTCCATGGCGGCCAAATTGTGGCGCAAGGGACATTGGAAGATATCGTTGCGAATCCTGAATCACTGACGGGTCAATTCCTCAGTGGCAAGCGCAGGATTGAAATCCCTGAAAAACGTGTTCCCGTTAATAAAGATAAAATCCTCAAAGTTTTTGGCGCTAAAGGTAACAACCTCAAAAACGTCACTTTGAAGCTGCCTGTAGGTCTATTTACCTGTATTACTGGGGTATCAGGATCAGGTAAATCGACACTTATCAATGATACTTTGTTTCCAATTGCTCAACGTCAATTGAATGGCGCAACGACCATCACACCAGCACCATATCTGGATGTTGAAGGGTTAGAGAATTTCGATAAAGTTATTGATATTGACCAAAGCCCTATCGGCCGCACGCCTCGTTCAAATCCAGCGACTTACACAGGGATCTTTACCCCCATTCGTGAACTGTTTTCGGGTGTTCCTGAATCACGTACTCGAGGTTATAACCCGGGACGATTTAGCTTTAACGTTAAAGGTGGACGATGTGAAGCTTGTCAGGGTGACGGGGTGATCAAAGTCGAAATGCACTTCTTGCCTGATGTTTATGTACCTTGCGATCAATGTAGAGGCAAACGCTATAACCGCGAAACTCTAGAAATTAAGTACAAAGGCAAAAGCATTCATGAAGTACTGGATATGACTATCGAAGAGGCGCGTGATTTCTTTGATGCCGTTCCAGCACTCGCACGTAAGTTACAAACATTGATGGATGTTGGTCTTTCCTATATTCGTTTAGGACAGTCTGCGACAACTTTATCTGGCGGTGAAGCACAACGAGTAAAACTGGCACGTGAATTATCTAAACGTGGTACAGGGCAAACTATTTATATCCTTGATGAGCCAACGACTGGACTTCACTTTGCCGATATTGAACTGTTGCTGACGGTATTGCATCAATTACGCGACCAAGGAAATACTATAGTGGTCATTGAGCATAACCTTGATGTCATCAAAACGGCTGACTGGATTATTGACTTAGGGCCTGAAGGCGGTAGTGGCGGCGGTGAAATCTTGGTATCTGGTACACCAGAAGAGGTGGCTGAATGTGAACAATCACATACTGCACGCTTCCTAAAACCAATTTTACAGCGCGGCTACTAAACCAATATGTTGTATTCAGTACGACAATACCACCATGTAACTTGAACGATGACGGTATATTCCGACATTAATTTGAGTTGCATGTGATGGAGAAATCAGGCTATTCATCACGAATAATCAGTACTGAAACCCAATAAAAAACGCAGGACATGCCTGCGTTTTTATTTTCAAATTGCTAATTCATTACTGGTTAACTGCAGCAAATGCTTCAACAATACGATGAACATTGTGACGATTCACTCCTGCCATACAAATACGGCCAGTACCAACCAAGTAGACTGCAAATTCATCCTTCAGACGTGCAACTTGCTCTTTTGAAAAACCGGTGTAACTGAACATGCCACGCTGTTTTAGTAGATGATCGAAATTCTTCTCTGGTAATGCTTTTTTCAGTTCATTCACCAGCACAGTACGCATATCTAAAATACGCACACGCATTTCTGCAACTTCGTTTAGCCATTGCGCTTTTTGCTCACTATTTGTTAGCACTTGCGCCACGATTTTAGAGCCATTTGATGGCGGGCTTGAATAGAGGCGACGAACGCCCGCTTTCAATTGACCTAATACGCGATCTCGTTCTTCTTGGTTTTCACAAATGACGGATAAGCCACCAGCACGCTCACCATAGATACCGAAGATTTTAGAGAATGAGTTACTAATAAACACAGGTAGACCCGCTTTAACCATCGTTCTAATTGCATAAGCATCTTCATCAATGCCCTCAGCAAAACCTTGGTAAGCAATATCCAAAAATGGGATCAATTTCTGTGCTTTAAGAACTTTGGTAACTTCGTCCCACTGTTTTGGAGTAAGGTCAGACCCTGTTGGATTATGGCAGCAAGGGTGCAATAAAATGATGCTATTTGCTGGCAATGTCTTAAATATTGCAAGCATTTCATCAAATTTAACCCCTTTGGTTTTTTCATCGAAGTAAGGGTAATAATGTACTTTGGTACCCGCACCAGAGAAAATTGATGCATGATTTTCCCACGTTGGGTCACTGCACCAAACTTCTGATTTAGGGAAATAGCGATTGAGGAAGTCTGCACCCAATTTCAGTGCGCCAGAACCACCAATCGTTTGAACAGTTGCGATACGCTCTTCTGCGATAAGAGGGCAATCAGCACCAAGTAACAGCTTTTGAATTTCCAGACGGTAGTCTTTTAAGCCTTCCATTGGTAAATAAAGTGATGCACTCGCAGGTAGTTTATTTAGTGCTGCTTTTGCATTACCCACTGTTGCCAGCTCTGGCGTTTTTCCTTCGTCATCATAGTACAAACCGATGCTCAGATTGATCTTGTTCTCACGGTTATCTTTATTAAATTCATCCATGAGCGATAGGATTGGATCGCCAGGATAAGAATCGACGTGTTGATACACAGGACATCTCCCTTATAATCATTGTTATTTTTTGTTTCGGCTTTTGAAAATAACCCTTTGTTTGCTATTCGTCTACATATTCCATGATGACTCTTGAGGTTAATTTAGTGAGTAACTCATAGTTGATGATTCCCGTTTGTGCGGCAATCTCTTCAACTGGCAGAGTTTTTCCCCACAAAATAACCTCATCACCAACCTTATCATTGGCATTTGGCCCCAAATCAACGGTGATCATATCCATTGAAACTCGTCCTACAATCGGCACTTTTCGCCCATTGATCAGCATAGGAGTCCCTAAAGGTGCACTACGAGGGTAGCCATCACCATAACCAATTGCAACCACGCCCAACTGAGTATCTCGTTCACTACACCACGCCCCACCATAGCCAACACATTGGCCAGCGGAATGTTCTCTAACGGCAATAAGTGTGGATTTTAATGTCATCACACTCTGCAAACCAAAGTCTTCTGCTGATTTACCTTCTTGAGGGGAAGCGCCATACATGATGATCCCTGGCCTTACCCAATCAAAATGTGCTTCCGGCCATAACAAAATTCCCGCAGATGCAGCGATCGATTTCTCACCCGCCTTATCGGTGATAAATTGCTTGAAGCAGTTGATTTGATTCGAGGTAGTCGGTAATTCAGGTTCATCTGCCTGACAAAAATGACTGACAATATTGATTGGCAGCTTAACATTCTCACATGCCAGTAAACGCTGATAAAAAGCTTCTGCATCTTTGGGTAATACGCCCAAACGGTGCATTCCGGTATCAAGTTTCATCCAGACTTTAATTGGCTTAGCAAGCTTAGTCGTTTCGAGCATTTCCAACTGTTCAACACAATGGATAACCGTGTCGATTTGATGCTCAACTAAAAATGAGAGGTCTGAGTGTTCAAAAAAGCCTTCAAGTAGCACTACAGGGCTTGTCATCCCTTGCTCTCTCAGTGTCAGAGCTTCTTTGAGGCGGGCAACACCAAAACCATCAACAAGATCGTCAATAGTGCTGCTAACTTCGGTTAATCCATGACCATAAGCGTTTGCTTTAACAATTGCAATTAGACGACTATGTGGGGCTAATTCCTTGATTCGTTGCAGATTGTGTCGCAGAGCGCGGCGGTTAATTGATGCGGTTGCCGCTTTCATTATTGCCTCATTAATTTTTATTCAGATAATGTTATTCGTCGTCATATGCAGGCCCTGCATAATTGTCAAAACGAGACCATTGGCCATTAAACGTCAAGCGAACCGAACCGATCGGCCCGTTACGTTGTTTACCCAGAATGATTTCAGCAACTCCTTTCAAGTCACTGTTTTCGTGGTAGACCTCATCACGATAGATAAACATGATCAGGTCAGCATCCTGCTCGATAGAACCAGATTCACGCAAATCGGAGTTAACCGGACGTTTATCCGCACGTTGCTCAAGACTACGATTAAGCTGAGATAATGCGACCACTGGAACATTCAGCTCTTTGGCTAATGCCTTAAGTGAACGTGAAATTTCTGCGATTTCTAAAGTACGATTATCGGAGAGCGAAGGTACTCGCATCAGTTGCAAGTAGTCAATCATGATAAGGCTTAAGCCTCCGTGTTCACGATAAATGCGTCGCGCACGTGAGCGAACTTCTGTTGGCGTCAGTCCCGAAGAGTCATCGATATACATGTTGCGCTTTTCGGACAAGATCCCCATGGTACTGGAAATACGCGCCCAATCCTCGTCATCCAATTGGCCAGTACGAATTTTGGTTTGATCAACACGAGACAGTGATGCCAACATACGCATCATGATCTGGTTACCGGGCATCTCCAAACTAAAAATGAGTACCGGTTTCTCTTCCGTCATCGCCGCATTTTCGCACAAGTTCATCGCAAATGTAGTTTTACCCATGGATGGACGTGCAGCAACAATAATCAAGTCAGATCCTTGCAGACCTGCTGTTTTCTTATCAAGATCTTGATAACCGGTCGATACACCCGTTACACCATCATGGGGCTGCTGATAGAGTTTTTCGATTTTTTCGATAGTTTCAGCCAAAATAGCTTCAATATCTTTTGGGCCTTCATCTTTATTAGCCCTCGATTCCGCAATTTGGAATACCTTGCTTTCAGCAAAATCGAGTAAATCTTCACTGCTACGACCTTGTGGATCATATCCCGCATCGGCGATATCATTTGCGACCGAAATCATGTCACGGACAACAGCACGTTCGCGGACAATGTCTGCATAAGCATTAATATTTGCAGCACTTGGTGTATTTTTTGATAATTCAGCGAGATAAGCAAAGCCGCCAACCCCATCGAGTTCCCCTTGCTGTTCTAAGGACTCCGACAAGGTGATGAGATCGATAGGTTTACTTTTTTCGAGCAGCGTTTGCATTTGCCCAAAAATAGTGCGATGTGGACGGCTATAAAAGTCAGCAAGAGTCACACGCTCGGAAACGGTATCCCAACGATCGTTATCCAGCATCAACCCTCCCAGTACAGACTGCTCCGCTTCGATAGAGTGCGGTGGAAGTTTTAAGCCTTCCATCTGGTGATCGCGCGGGGGACTGTTTTTGATATCTGAAGGGTATTTTTTCGCCATACTTTTGTTATCCACATCCATTATTAACTAGCGCATTAGTATACGCCAAACTTGTGCTTGAGGGGGGCTTTCTTTAGTATTTTCACAATCGAATTCTTTAATCCAATATTGTCTCAGTGCACAAACCGATAATTCATCTTATCAAACCATAGCGTTATTATTGAGTGGTTGATATTGTAAATAAAACTGGTTATTTCTATTGGAGAATATCATGGTAAAACGTATTGAATTTGCAACACATGGTGGCCCTGAAGTTCTGAGTTATACTGATTTTGATTTAAAACACCCTGCTGATAACGAAATTCAAATAGAAAATCATGCAATAGGGATCAACTATATTGATACCTATGTCCGCAGTGGATTATATCCAGTCGCAAGTTTGCCTTCAGGTCTTGGAACTGAAGCGGCGGGGATTGTGGTAAAAACAGGTTCTAAAGTCACAGGTTTCCGTCCGGGTGATCGTGTGATGTATGCGCAAGGCCCTCTAGGTGCCTATAGTGAGGTGCATAATGTGCCTGAACATGCCGTTGCTCATCTTCCTGAAGGCGTTAGCTTTAAGCAAGCTGCCGCAAGTGGCCTCAAAGGGATGACCGTTTATTATCTATTGAATCAAACCTATCAAATTAAACGTGACGAGGTGTTTTTATTTCATGCCGCTGCAGGCGGTGTTGGCCTGATTGCTTGCCAATGGGCAAAAGCACTTGGCGCAAAAATGATTGGTACCGTAGGTAGTGCTGAAAAAGCACAACGCGCAAAAGCGGCTGGCGCATGGGAAACGATCAATTACCAAACCGAAGATATTGCAGAATGTGTTAAAGAAATAACCCAAGGCGAAAAAGTCAACGTCGTTTACGATTCAGTGGGGGCATCTACGTGGATTGCGTCACTGGACTCCTTGAAACGCCGTGGCCTGATGGTCAGCTTTGGTAATGCATCAGGTCCTGTAACTGGCGTTAATTTGGGTATTTTAAACCAAAAAGGCGGCCTGTATGTTACGCGTCCATCATTAGGTGGTTACGTGACTAACCGAGCTGAGCTCGATCAAGCAAGCAAAGTGCTGTTTGATATGATCTTAAGTGGTAAAGTGAATGTGGATGTGCCAGAAGAACAAGTTTTTGCATTGGAAGATGCACAAAAGGCTCATACCACGTTAGAACAACGAAAAACCCAAGGTTCTAGCCTGCTTATCCCGTGATATTAGCTTTGGCGCCAAATGATTTGGCGCCTCAATACCTTATTCGCCTCGTTCTACCAACGCAAGAGCTTGCTCTACAACGGCGAGATCTGCACCTTTTTTATGCGCATTCTCACTCAAGTAACGTCTCCACTGGCGAGCACCGGGTATCCCTTGAAAAATGCCTAACATATGGCGAGTAATATGGCCAAGGTATGCACCTTGTGACAGCTCATTTTCGATATATGGGAACATTTGGCGAACAGCATCGAACGTATTTACCACAGATGATTGGCTATCAAATAGTTGATTATCAACTTCCGCTAAAATCGATGGATTTTGATAAGCTTCACGCCCCACCATAACGCCATCGAGATGACGTAGATGTTCTTTCGCTTCTTCGAGTGTTTTTACGCCACCATTAATCGCCATGGTCAGATGCGAAAAATCACGTTTAAGTTGATAAACTCTTGGGTAATCTAATGGTGGGATTTCACGGTTTTCTTTTGGGCTTAGACCCGATAACCACGCCTTGCGAGCATGGATGATAAACATTTCACAGCCACCTTGCGTTGAAACTTTATCAATAAAATCACAGAGAAATTCGTAACTATCTTGCTCATCGATACCAATGCGTGTTTTCACCGTGACAGGGATCGACACCACGTCCTGCATAGCTTTAATACAATCTGCAACTAGCTGCGCATCCCCCATCAAACAAGCACCAAAACGACCATTTTGCACACGATCAGACGGACAACCCACATTAAGGTTAATTTCATTATAGCCGCGCGCTTCTGCTAGCTTAGCACACTGCGCCAGTGCAGCAGGGTCACTCCCACCTAATTGCAATGCAACAGGTTGCTCTTCTTCACTGAAAGCAAGGTAGTCACCTTTGCCATAAATGATGGCACCAGTGGTCACCATCTCGGTATACAGCAAGGTATTTTTGCTCAAGACGCGATGAAAGTAACGACAATGGCGATCGGTCCAATCGAGCATCGGCGCAACGGAGAAACGATTGAGGTTGTGATAACCTTGTAATGGCGTATTTTCAGTGATTTTTGAATCTGATGTATTTTGAGGCATGTTGGTCTTTTGGGTTTATATCGATTGTTCAGCCCCAAACTGCAAGGAGCCAAGTAAAGAAAGCAAATTCAGCCGAGCATTGTAGCATAGAGTATGAACAGCGCGACTATTTCACGAGTGCGCTATTTAATCATATTCAAAAAGATGCAAAACCACTTGGCTGCCATCACAGAGTGAAACCAGCGAATCCTCAAGTATTTTCAATTTATTACTGGCTCTCATCGAAGGATCAAAATTAACCTGAAAAAATTCGCTACCGTAATGTTCGATAAACTCGGGTTTAATTTGCAGTTGAAGATCATTCTCTGTCAGAGCAATCGCAATAATTGCCCCGATGATTTCATAATCCGAATCTGGTGTTGATAAGCCAATTCCATCATCAGCAGAAATATTATCTTCTTCATCGAGTCTCGTGATAATAATAAAGTTATCAGGTTCAACTGGATCATCGGCTAGTGCGATCGTCAGTACGTCATTTTCGGTAAAGTACTCAATAGTATTCGCAGTAAAACGATAAATTTCTTTCATTGTAATGAGTTAACCTTTAATTATTTTGAGCTAAGTCAGAGTTCATTTGCGTCTTTCTTTGCTGATTGGCTTTATTTCTTTTATAACAAATGTCAGGTTTCTATCATCGATAACCTCCCTAGTTCAAGCTACCACGGGTAATTTGAACTAGGCCGTGAATATCAGCCGATATTCTTTAATGCACCAACCACCAGCTGCCAGAATTTATCATGATCTAGCTTCACTGCGACTTGTGTATGACAATCGTCAGGTGCGGGATAGCGGAAATCAGCCACCGTCATCCCAAGCGTCAACGTGCCTGCTAGCTCAATATCAACAGGAACGCGCTGTATTGTCATCACCGTTGGGTCAATCACATAGGCCACTGCACAAGGATCATGCACGGGTGGCGCATCAAATCCCTGCGCCTGTTTGTATGTTTTGCCAAAGAAATCCAATAGTTCAACCACAAATTGCGAGCAAGATGTTCCCACTTCGCTAATTTTCGCAATCACATCAGCTGTAGCAAGGGCTTGATGGGTTAAATCTAATCCCACCATTGTTACTGGCCATTTTTCATTGAAGACAATATGTGCGGCTTCTGGGTCGATTTTAATGTTAAATTCAGCGACTGGGCTCCAGTTACCCACGTGATAGCCGCCCCCCATCAACACCACTTCTTTCACACGCTCGACAATTCGGGGCTCTAATCTTGCTGCCAGTGCGATATTCGTCAGTGCGCCTGTTGGCACCAGCGTGATCGTTTTCGGAGGGTGTAACATGATCAGTTTGATGATCAATTCAACTGCATGGCAGTTCTCAAGCTTCAACGACGGTTCGGGTAATTCGGGACCATCAAGCCCAGAGTCACCGTGAATATCCGGTGCAACTTCAATTTCACGTACCAATGGGCGAGCCGAACCCGCAGCAAAAGGGATCCCGCGAATATTTGCCATTTCGGCAACGGCTAGCGCATTATGCGTGACTTTTTCGAGAGTTTGGTTGCCCGCCACCGTGGTGACAGCCAGTAAATCAATTTCAGGATTACCATAAGCTAACAGCAGTGCGATCGCATCATCATGGCCAGGATCACAATCGAGGATAATCTTCTTTGCCATATACCTTACCTTGTAAAGTTAAAACGGGATCTGTTTATTAGACAGATCCCAATTTAACTAGCGATCAAAGATGAAATCTATGACTGCAATCCTAAACAGCAAAATATTATTTCAAAACATGCGCATAGACACGTTTTTCGCCATCTTCTGTTTTCGGGATATAAACGCCTTGTAGCTCCGGTGCAAAACCGGGTAGCAAGTTAATACCGGCTTCCAATGCTTGGAAATAACGTAAAACGGGCCCTTCCCAGACTTCTCCCGGGACCACACACAACACACCCGGTGGATAAGGCAGTGCGCCTTCAGCTGCAACACGCCCTTCTAGCTCAGCTAGCGGCAGCAGCTCCACATTGCCACGAATAAACTCAAGGTGAGCTTGTTGTGGATTCATTTTCACTGTTGGGAAATGCTGTTTACGGAACATCTCTTTTTGCAATTGCTTGATATTGTACTGTACGCTCAGTTGATGCATCTCTTGGCATAAACGACGTAAAGTATAGCCTTGATAATGTTCTTGATAACGCTGATAGACCGATGGTAGAACATCTTCCAGTAACGCATCTTCATCCAGTAATTGCTCAAAACGAACCAGATGCATCACCAATAAATCGAGTTTTTCTTTGGTTTCCGCAGGGGTCAGCAAAAACAAAATCGAGTTTAAATCACATTTTTCGGGGATCACGCCATGTTCACGCAAGAAATGCGCCAAAATAGTGGCAGGAACACCAAAAGATTCATATTCGCCGCTTTCAACATCAATGCCCGGCGTAGTCAGCATTAATTTGCAAGGATCGACAAAGTATTGATTCTCGGCATTACCATCGAAAGCATGCCAGCGCTCGTTCGGAATAAAGTTAAAGAAGCGTTGGTCAGAAGCAATTTGCTCTGTTGGGTGCTGCTGCCATGGTCTGCCATCCACCAATTCAGGAATAAACGGTCTGAAATAGTGGCAGTGATCCATAATTGATTTTCTGACTTCGATACCGAGTTTAACGCACTCCATCCACATCATTTCACCCGCTTCACCTTGATGCATGCGGGCATTCACATCCAGTGAAGCAAACAGCGGATAAAACGGGCTCGTGGATGCATGCATCATAAATGCGTTATTCAGTTTCTTATGGGAAACAAAGCGCGCTTGCCCTTTCACATGGTTATCTTTTTTGTGAATTTGCGATGCTTGTGAGAAACCGGCGAGCTGTTTATGAACGGATTGGGTCACCATAATACCGGGGTCATTCTCATTCAGTTCAAGCAATAATGGCGAGCACTGGCGCATCATTGGAATAAACTGTTCATAGCCAACCCATGCTGAATCAAACAAAATGTATTCACACAGATGACCAATTTTATCAACGACCTGTCTTGCGTTATAGACAGTGCCATCATAGGTTCCTAATTGAATAACCGCTAAACGAAACGGACGCTGAGCCGTATTTTTTTCAGGCATCACTTCATTGATCAGCTTACGCAGGTAATCTTCTTCAAAACAATGGGCATCAATCCCCCCAATGAAACCATACGGGTTACGTACGGTTTCAAGGTAAATCGGTGTTGCACCCGCTTGGATCAACGCGCCATGGTGATTTGATTTATGATTATTACGGTCGAATAACACCAAATCACCCGGAGTTAACAGCGCATTAAGCACCACTTTATTGGACGAGGAAGTTCCATTAAGTACAAAATAGGTTTTATCGGCATTGAACACTTTAGCCGCAAATTTTTGCGCCTCTTTTGCCGCACCTTCATGGATCAGTAAATCCCCCATTGCCACATCGGCATTACATAAATCCGTACGGAATAGGTTCTCACCGTAAAATTGATAGAATTGTTCTCCCGTCGGATGACGACGGAAAAATTGTCCACCTTGATGACCGGGGCAAGCAAAAGTGACATTATGACCCGCAGCATAATCCATCATTCGAGCAAAAAATGGTGGTAATAACTGTTCAAGATAGAGATTAGCCGCATCAAGTAATTGACGACTATTTTCAGTGCGCTCGGCTGGCGCAGGTGGCAATATTCCGGTCAGATAAGGCGGAGTTTGAGCATCACTAGGCAGCTGTTTATCACTGATGATAAATAGCGGAATACTGAGCTTGCTATCTGCAACCCTTTTCCACAACCCTTGGTTGGCATCCTGTTCGGATAACACAACGGCAGCAATATTGTTTAACTGTGCATCGCGAATATCTACCCACTGGAATTCTCCAGAAAAATAGACAGCGACCCCCTGGCTACATGCCACATTGATTTTTTTCATAGTAGGCTGGCTCTTAGTTAGCTGAGGAAAAGAGGCCGACAATATACTTGATAGATAATGAGATTGGAATTGTTAGCGGGCGCGGAAATAATTATCAAGATTGCTAAGCAGATAATTTTTTATAACCTGCTGGTTATTAGCATAAAAATATTATTCGATTTTTTTTGGCAGAGAGCATTAAACAGGTTCAACACTGCATTTTTCAAATCAACCGACTAATACTCAGAATTTTAGTAGAATATTAGTCGGTCAATGTATCCAGAATGGGACGTTAGTTGTTTTTTTCCATAAACAAAGTTTGCGTTGGATACGCGAAGTCCGCACCATGGCGTTTAACTATCTCAATGATCTTCAAATAAATCTCCTGCTGAGCTGCCAACCATTCTGCCCAGACTGTCGTTTTCGTGAAGCAATAGACCATAATATTGAGCGATGAATCAGCAAATGCATCAAAATAAACCAGTAACGTTTGCCCAGTATCAATATTCTCATCTTGCTGCAACATAGTACGGATTTCGTTGACAATATCACTGATCTTGTCGGCATCTTCATAGCGTAAACCCAATTCAGTTTTAATTCGGCGATTGGTCATACGACCGGGGTTTTCTACGCTAATCGATGAAAACAGTGAGTTTGGTATATATAAAGGGCGATGGTCAAAGGTGATGATTTTGGTAATTCGCCAACCAATCTCCACGACTGTTCCTTCAATATTTTTATCCGGAGAACTTACCCAATCACCAATATTAAAAGGTCGATCAAAATAGAGCATGACACCCGAGAAAAAGTTACTCAGAATATCTTTACCTGCCATGCCGATAGCAATACCGCCAATACCACCAAAGGTCATTAATCCCGATAAACTCATACCAAAATGTTCACCGAATAACAAAATAATCACCACAAAGATGGTGATTTTAAATATCCGAGCAATGATACGTGCTGATGTTGGGTCACTACCTTTTTTAATCTGTTTTCTCTCTAATCGATCCGCGAGTTGAAATAATTTTCGCATCAAGATCAACGCAATTAAGGCGATCGTAACGAAGTTAATCAATGGGGTCGAAATAAAAGTCAGATCAAAATCAGTTGCTGCCATATCCACATATTGCGCCGCGACAATCACAACACTACAGAGAACAGCCGTCTGAATAATATGAAAAAAAATACTCTGGTGCTTTTGCTTATGTTTGTGTTTATGTCTTTTACTGAGTATCTCAAAAATAACCAATGCAACGAGGCATGCTGCAATGATCGTAATACCGATCGCATATTTCTCAAGTAATGTATCAACCATATCTCTCCGCCCTAAACAGCCCTATTTTATTTTTCTTCACGAGTACTTTGTTTGTCTGCAACGCTATTTTCGGTAAACTCTTTCTCGATTCGCCGCGCTAGTTGGGAAAACATCCTTAAGATAACAATTTTGGCATTGATTTTCTCAATAATTATCAATTACTTTTTAGATCATCCAATATCGAGGAGTACTCATGTTTATCCCAAAACCAAAAGAGATCGATAACGTCCTCGCGTTAACTCTGCAACGAAAATACCAATACTTTGTGGGTAAAGTGACTGATTGGGAAGAGGTTTGGACAATCTGTGATAATGGTAACCTAGTCACAGCTTGGGATAGTGGTCAGCGTCTCCTATTTCCAGTGTGGCCGGCTAAGGCTTATGCTGAGCGTAATCTGAATGGTGAATGGGCAAATTTCACACCAGAGCTGTTAACGCTTGAACACTTCATGGATGAGATGCTGCCTGATATGAATGAAGCCAACATTACCATTGCGATTATGATCGATCCTGATTTCAGGCCAAACGTGATTATAGAGGCGAGACATCTGCTGCAAGATTTAATCGAAGAGTGTAAATAGTACGAGTAGCCAAAGATTTGATAATAGATATCTGCAATATAAATTAATGATGATTCAATCATGTAATTTTTTGGTATTTCAACAAATCAGCAATCATGCGTGTTTGAAACACATTTTCTCTCAAATTGTTTCTTTTTCGTGACATGTCGCGCTCACAGAATTTTTCTATATTTCGATAATTCACATGTTTATGGAACATCTTTCAATTTAAAATGACTATAGCCCACTGAAATGATTACCCCATGTTTAAATTACAAAAATAGGCAGCCAAATTGCTGCCTGTAAATTGCTGTGTGAGTCGATATTATAATAAAAACTTTATTGTTCAATGCCTGTTGTGACAGCGAATTGACGATTTTCGCCCGCCGCCAACCAAATCAACGTTTGATTATTTTTTGCGGCTAAAAAGCCTTCCGGTCGACAAGTAGCTGGTAGTACAAACGAACCAACCTTCTGGTCGCCATTATATAAAATCCAGCGTGTCGCATAATTAAGCTCCGCAGAGCTAAAGCGAGTCACAAATGTCACACCGTCTTTTGATGTCATACGGAATTCAGGTTGTGGCGAGTATTGTGCCAAGTTATCCATAAAAAACACAATTTCAGGATCACACAACTTTGGCTGATCTAGCTGATTGAGTGCCACTTGTCCTGATTTTAATGCCTGATTAAATTCAAGCCATTGTGGTGTTGGATTAACGTGTCCCGGTATCGATTCACGCAATGCAATCGCACTTTCTGGAATATTTTGGCTTAGTTGAGCATTATCGACATAGGCATAATTCATATGACACATGTATTGCAACGGCATCGCGACTGAAGCAAGGTTAGTGACTGACATCTTGATATCAAATAGGGCACTATCGGCCTTCAGCGTCACTGAAGGAGCAGCAAGATAGTGATGACCAAAGCCCATCACATATTCATATTCACCACAGACTTGCAAACTATCGTTCGATAAGACTAACCAAGCACGATCCATCGAAGCACATGGCACCTCGCCATGCAGCGGGTGGGTGTCCTCTGGTGATGGGCAGCCATTACTAATTAAACCCGAATGAAAGGCAAAACAACCATAAGTTTTCACTATCGTTTTCACGGATTTTGGCTCTGAAAACATATTGTCCATTTTCAAATTTTGCCCGCAAAACTCAGCATCCCAAATCATCTGCCCCATAAAAGGTAAAATGACTAAATGCCCTTGTGAATTCTCAATGCGTAGCCCTTCAACACCGGATGCATAACAAAATGCACTCACCTTAAATTGATTATTCTCTAATATTAGGGTTGGTTTATCCGTAAAGGCGTTTTTGTGAAGCGGGATAATCGTGTTCATTCTCATACTCACTATCGAATTAAGCGAATGAGGCAGGAAAACCTACCTCAACAAGAAGAGTGATTAAGATGCAGTCGAGCTTGTCAGTACTGCATCTTGTTTAGCTTTAAAGCGACGTTCACCAAAAAAGTAAATGCCGACATAGATAAAGCAGCACATTGAGACTAAGAAGGACAATTGCAGTGAGCCCAGCGCATCAGCCACATAACCTTGTATTGCGGGTACAACTGCGGCCCCAACAATTGCCATCACGATCACCGCTCCCGCCATTTCAGTATGCTCGTTGTCTACGGTATCCAACGTCCCTGCATAAATAGTTGCCCAGCATGGTCCAAATAAAATACTCACCATGACGGCAGCATATACCGCGGTAAAGTTTGGAACAAATGCGACATAAGCTAAGAACAGTGCACCAACAACTGAGTAAAGAACTAATACTTTTTCGGGATTGAAACGCGTCATCAGGATATTTGCCACAAACTTACCAATAAAGAAGCAAATAAAGCTGTATACCATGAAGTTAGATGCATCACGTTCGTTAATGTCACCCATTTCTAATGCAAGACGAATAGTAAATGACCACACCGCAACCTGCATGCCCACATATAAAAACTGTGCCATGATCCCTTTTCTAAAACGGCTGTTTTTAGCCAGATACTTTAAAGTATCTATTGGAGAAGAACGTTTATGATCGGCAGTTTCTTGGACTTTACATTTTGGAAATTTGGTTAGTAGGAATAACACCATCACGACAACCAGCACCATAATCATATAGCGATAAGGCTCTAGCGTGTTTTCAAGCATGGCAAGACGGAAGTCATGCACTTGCTCTGGATTCATATTTGCCATTTGGCTTTCGAGGCTATCACCTTCAGAAAACACCAAGTATTTGCCCAATAAAATACCTGCCACCGCTCCGATAGGATAGAAAGTCTGGCTGATATTTAAACGCAGTATCGCGTGCTGTTTTGGACCAATCATTGAACTGTAGGTATTCGCTGCAGTTTCGAGAAAGCTTAAACCAATGGCTATCGCAAAAATTGCCGCTAAGAACATGGTGTAGGTTGCCATGTGCGAAGCAGGGAAAAACATTGAGCAACCGACAATATAAAGGATCAAGCCAATCATGATGGCGTATTTGTAGCTGGTTTTTTTGATCACTAATGATGCTGGCAATGCAATTAAAAAGTATCCGCCATAGAAGGCATTTTGTACTAATGCAGAAGCAAAGTTACTTAATTCGAAAACGCTTTTAAACTGTGTAATCAGAATATCATTCAGTGCGGCTGCGCATCCCCAAAGCGGAAAAAGGCAGGACAGTAGGATAAATTGGAATAGAGGAGTCCGACTCAGGTAGCCATCAGGCAACTGAGTTATATTTTTGATGTTCATAAAGTAACCCCTTATTTTTTTATAATATTTATACGCAAAATAATTTGAGCTACATTTATCACCTAAATAATTCGTGCGGCAGCTAGGCGGCTAGCTGAACTTAACCAACAACGCTGCGGCTCGAAGTATGCTGGAAATTAATTATTCAGATGAACAAACTCGGCAAATTGCTCAATACTTGGGTAAGAAGATTGGGTTCCTTTGCCTGTCACGCTAAAGGCAGAAAATAGCACCGATTTTTTCAGCGCTTCAGCGATATTACCGGTGTGTACATAGTAATGAGAAAAACAACCAATAAAGGCATCACCGGCACCACTGGTGTCAATTGCATTCACTTTAACCGCAGGGATTAGCAGCTCACTATCGCGAGTCATCCATAACGCCCCTTTCTCACCCAATGTGACGATGAGATTTTTCAATCCTTTATCGAGCAAAGATTGTGACGCACGGCGAATATTATCTATTGTATCGACTGGCATATTCGTTAAAATTTCTAACTCAGTTTCATTAGGAACAACGAAATCACAACGACACGCAAAGTCGAGATCTAATGTACGCTGTGCGGGTGCTGGGTTGAGTAATACAGGAATATTGTGTTTGTTACCAAACGCAATTGCGTGATAAACGGTTTCTAATTGCACTTCAAGTTGCAGTACGATCAGCTTACATTTTTTCAAATCTTCCGCTGCTCGCTCAATATCTTCAGGTGATAAGAATTTATTTGCCCCTTTCACAATCAGAATACTGTTAGCTGAATTTGGATTAACAAAAATCGGTGCAACACCGCTAGAAGTACAAGGTACTTTTTCAACATAGCGTGTGTTGATGCTATACGATTCAAGATTACGGATCGTGTTGTCCGCAAAAATATCATCGCCCACTTTTGTTAACATAATGACTTTTGAATTGAGTTTCGCAGCAGCAACAGCCTGATTAGCACCTTTACCACCACAACCAATTTTAAACGCAGGCGCTTCTAAGGTTTCGCCTTCTTTTGGCATTTGGTCCGTATAAGTAATCAGATCGACCATATTTGAACCTATAACTGCTATATCCATTTTATCCCTCGTGTTAAATAAATCACATAATGATATAATAGTAACATTATCATGTTGCATAAATATCATATGTGATTAAAATCTCGAATAACGAATGAACAAGTGTTACATCCGCCATATTTTTTCATTTTTTGTTACTCATCAGTTAAATCATTTAAGTTACATTAAAGCAGTTCACCGTAACTTGAAGTATGGCGGGTCTATTCCACATTTATACAGGAAACATTTACATGAAAAACTTAGCACAATATATTGATCATACATTGTTAGCGGCTAATGCCACCGTTAGTGATATCAAACAGCTTTGTGCAGAGGCTGCGGAACATCATTTTGCCTCTGTTTGTGTGAATACAGGTTACGTTCCTTTGGCTGCTGAATCCCTGAAAAACAGCGATGTTAAGGTTTGTTGTGTGGTAGGCTTCCCGCTAGGTGCTTGCTTAACAGAAGCTAAAGCTTTTGAAGCGGCAGAAGCGGTACGCTGTGGTGCTGATGAAGTTGATATGGTAATTAACATCGGCATGTTAAAAAGTGGTGATCTTGAATTTGTTCGTAAAGACATTGAAGCGGTTTTTGCAGCTTGTGGTAACGCAACGTTGAAAGTTATTTTAGAGAACTGCTTGTTAACTGATGAAGAAATTATTCAAGTTTGTGAAATTTGCCGCACATTAAAGGTCGGTTTTGTGAAAACTTCAACAGGTTTCAGTACAATGGGTGCGACAGAACACCATGTGGCTTTGATGCGCAAAGTCGTCGGCGATGAGATTGGTGTAAAAGCATCAGGCGGTGTGCGTGATCGTGAAACCGCTGAAAAAATGATTAAAGCAGGAGCGAATCGTATCGGTGCAAGTGCAAGCATTGCGATTGCTTCAGGAGATAATGTTACCTCAAGTGGTTACTAAACAACTCGGCAGAGCAATCCATATCATAGCGTGATCTGTATTGCTCGGCTAACCTCACTTGATGCAACTTGAATTATTTTGTGTATATAAAAAGGATTGCTCGGTGATAGAAACAAAACAAAAAGAACGCCTTCGCCGTTTAAGTGAATGCATCAAACGCTCTGGCCGAATTCATCTAAAAGAAGCAGCCAGAATACTTGAAGTCTCTGAAATGACTATTCGACGAGACCTAAATGCAGATACTGAAGGCCCTATCCCTATGTCGCTACTTGGCGGCTATATTGTTTCTGTTACCCAGCCTTCCTCACATACAACTCATGATCCACAAGCCGATATTTTTACACTCGACCAAGCTGAAGAACTGTATATTCCTAACTTGGCCGCAAGTCTAGTGTCAGAGGATGATGTGATATTTTTCGATAATGGTATCGAAATTGCCACCTTGATATCGCTAATTCCTGAAGAAATTAATTTTACGGGTATTTGTTATTCCCATAACGTTTTTCTGGCTCTCAGCCAAAAGAAAAATGCGACTGCGCTATTATGTGGTGGGGAATATCGCCCTAAAAGTGACTCCTTTTATAATCCGACTCAGCAATCCATCCTTGATTCCATTAACCCTAAAAAAGCCTTTATCTCGGTGGCGGGCATACACAGTACTTATGGTGTAACTTGCTATAATTTAGATGATTTACCAATTAAGAAAAAAGCGATGGATAAATCCATCCGTAAAATTTTGCTCGCCAAATATAACCAGTTTGATGAGGTTGCCACCGCGAATATGGGAGAGCTTTCTCAGTTTGATGTTGTCATTACCAATCGCCTCTTATCCGATGAATATGAAGCATACTGCCGCAACGGGTTTGTGAAAGTCATTTACTAACAATTAGTTAGTTCACCATTTTATTATGTCGATTTTAAGGTTGATTTTCGACACGTTCATATGACGTGTCGACCCAATCGACATAACCTCAAAATATGTCGATTTTTAGACGAATTTTCGACACGTTAAAAATCAACATATTGATATTTATAGCTATGAATTATTACAGTGTATTTTTGAGCAACCATACTGTCGGATCAAAAATTTAGTTGATAGGAATATCGCAAGAAGACAAACCGCATCTGATTACTTAAAAAACTTTGTGATATTAAAATATTAAAAGAAATCCAAGTAGGAAGAGAAAAGCTTTTCGTTAATTATAATTTAATAAATTTAATGAGTGATGACCAAAATCGATTTGAGCAATATCCAAGCCATAGTTAATCGAAAATATTGATTTACTCCATAATAAGATGCCATCTATTTCTTTGACTAGATGGCATTTATCTTAGATTTTTATGGTTAAATAATCTGCTGCCATTTCTGTAGCGGGGAATATGGCTTGGCACTCTGCTAATAACATTGGCATATCTTCCGCACTGTATCGCCCGCTAATATGGGTTGCGATAAAACGCTTAACACCCGCATCGTGCGCAAGCTGTGCGGCTTGGCCTGTGGTGCTGTGCCCACGTTCATTGGCTTTTTGTTGGTAAGCATTTTCAAGCGTGGTTTCGTGTACCATTAGATCGGCATCTTTGGCTAATAATAACGCTTGTTCCGTTGGCTCCGTGTCACCAAAAATTGCAATCACTTTACCCGGTTTTGGCTCACCCAAATAATCAGCCCCATTCACACTTCGCCCATCTTCTAACGTGATGGTTTCACCTGCTTTTAGTGCCTGCATCCAAGGCCCGCGAGGGATATTATCTTGTGCCAATTTTTCAACATCCAACGGCCCCTTTTTGGCATGCTCTTGAATACGATAACCATAACATTCCACACGATGATTTAAAGGGTAAGCCGTGACAATAAATTCGCCGTCATCAAATAGCTGCCCTTCTTCTATCTCAACGATTTCCAATGGGTAAGTCATGTAGGATTCGCTGATGGATAAGGTGGTTTCAATATAGCGTTTCAAGCCTTTAGGGCCATAAATCGTTAATACATCCGTCGAACCGCCCATGGAACGACTGCATAGCAAACCCGGCAACCCGAAAATATGATCACCATGCAAGTGAGTAATAAAAATCTTTTCAATTCTTGGTGCTTTAAACACGCTATTGAGAATGCGATGTTGTGTGCCCTCGCCACAATCGAATAACCAATACGTTTTACGAACACCTATTAAATTCAATATCATGCTGGTGACATTACGTTCTTTTGTCGGCACGCCAGCGCTAGTGCCAAGGAATGTTAATTCCATTATTTATCTCTCCATTTTTATTTATTTTTATTATGCCGCAGCGCTTAGCGTTACAGGCTTGCTAACCACTATCAACCATTTTTCACACTTTCCCAGTCCAAACCAAAACGAGCTAAGTATTTACGCAATCTATCAGCATCATTTGGCTGTTTTTTCTGTTGCCTTGATACCGAAAATAGTGCTCGACCTGCTTCGGAAAGGTTTGTTGAACGGCGACATACTGCCAGCACTGTCTCTAATTGTTGCTGTTCAAACAAATCAATTTCACCGATTTCAGGTGGCAATGTATTTTTTGCTTTAGTCATCCACTGGGATTGTAAACGGATAATTTCTTCATCTGCGACCGATTTTGTCACTCGCCCGTTTTCTGCAAATGTGGCCATTCGGCTAACTGAAGCTCCTAGCTCACGAAAATTACCACGCCATAAAGCATTATCGGAACAAGCAAACTTCAAATAAGCCTGTCGCGCTTCACTGTCAAAACGGATCTGACTCTGCTGATCATGACTAAATTTAGCCAATTCATAATCTATATTTGGCTCAATATCTTCACGCCGTTGGGCAAGCCCGGGTAATGTGAATGTCCACATATTGATCCGCGCAAATAAATCTTCACGAAATTTGCCCTCTTCCACCCATTGAGCCAAGTTGCGATGTGTGCCCGCGATCAATTGGAAATCACTGTGTACCTCTTCATCAGCTCCATAGGGAAAAAAACTTTTTTCTTCAATGGCTTTGAGCAACATGGCTTGTTCATCCAGTCCCAACTCGGCGATTTCATCCAAAAATAGAATGCCACCATCTGCTTCCTTTAATAAACCTCGGCGGGGATTAATTGCGCCCGTAAATGCGCCTTTGATATGACCAAATAGGGTCGACATGGCATTATCACCGCGCAAAGTGGCACAGTTCACTTCGACAAACCGCCCTTTTACTTGATGGCGACTTTCACGTAATTGATAAATTCGTCGCGCCAGAAAAGACTTACCCGCCCCCGTGGGTCCATTCAATAACATTGGCGCTTTCGAACGCAATGCGACACGCTCTATCTGTTCAATCATGGCATTGAAATTAGCGTTGCGAGTTGCAATGCCTGACTTAAGAAAGGAAACCTGTGCTTGCTGCTCTTTTCGAAAGCGGCTCGTAATATGGGTATAGCGACTTAAATCGAGATCAATAACAGTGTAAATACCGGCAGGATCTTTTTCTCTACCTGCTTGCGAAGGCGAAGTTTGTATCAATTTTGCAGGCAGATAATGGGCTTCCGTCAGCAAGAACCAGCAAATTTGCACCACATGCGTTCCCGTGGTGATGTGCACTAAATATTCTTCGTTTTCAGTATCAAAGCGATAATGAGCTGCAAAATCAAGCAGCGAGGTATACACCTCTTCAAAGTCCCACGGGTCAGCAATATCAACTTCACGCAGCACGACTTCAGTGTGCAGTGAAGCTTGCTCGATATCCTCTTTAACACGGTGTGCCATGCTGTAATCATTGACCTGATGGATCAATTCGAAGCGATCAATATCCAGATCAGGCTGCTGACACAGACCAACCGTTGGCCGCCACTTAGACCAGCGATTAGCTCTTTTGCCCCGCCGATCCAACACCGTACCCAGTACACCAATGACGACTTTACGTTTTGCGTTCATATTTTTTATATAAATTTATAAATGACGATATAAAAAGATAATAAACAACATGATGTATTTAGCTAGTGAATAACATCGGATTTATCAAAAAAAATAATTAACCATTAAATATCAAAAAGACAAAAATATTTACTACCAATTTAAAAAGTTGGCACGGTTATGGCAATACTCATTGTATCCGCTGCCGGAAATTGTCAGAACTTAAGTTCTACCGGTGCAGACATGGTGACTAAGAATGGCACTGCATGGTCTGTATTCTGCCGTCAGTAAGTAAACAAGTGATTATGGTTAAGTCAGGTTCGATTCCTGTCATCACATCCCCTTACATCTGAAATGTATAAAAAGTCGTGGTCGTTACACGACAAACCGCCACCCGAGAAATTAACCGGGTAATAGGCAGAAATGTAGGCGCAACATAATTCGTATTGCGGCTTCGGTTAGCTGACTATCACTAACCGTTCCGTGAATCGAGAAATGAAAGAAATTTAGCACTCTACACTTCACCCTATTACTTCGTTTCTTTCTTCGGTGGCGGCCTCAAAATAATAAAAGGACAAATAATGAAAAAAATAAATGTGGCACAAGGACAAATAGCGCTTACCGAGAAAAACGGCAATTTCCAACATCTTTTCATGGCTGGAGAATATAGAGTCAATGATTGGTTTAATAAATTAACTGTCACTCTGTTTACTTTAAATCATGAGCCAATTGATGAAAAATTAGCAGAACATTTACGCCAATATCATCCTAAATGGGTGAATGAATACTGTGTTGATATTAATTTATCCGATGATGAAATTGGTTTTTTATATCTACATAATAATCTGACAGAAATTTTAGCACCGGCAACACGTCGTTTGTATTGGAAAATGGGTAACACTCAGCGTGTTGAGACACAACAAACGGATGATATCGCTATCCCACAGATATTAATGAATCGCTTAACCGCAAAAAAACGCATTAAAGGCAATGATATTAGCGTAATAGTACAAGTTTCCGCATGGCATGTTGGTGTACTCAAGGTTGATGGTGAAATAAAAATATTGTTGCAACCTGGAACTTATGGTTATTGGCGAATTGAACATAAACCGGAAGTTGAAGTGATTGATACCCGTTTACAATCATTGGAGGTGAGTGGTCAAGAAATCTTAACTAAAGATAAAGTAACCTTACGGATCAATTTATCGGCTAACTGGCGCTATCAGGATATTTTGCTGGCTTTTTCCAAGTTGAGTCAGCCTATTGATTACCTGTATCGTGAGCTGCAGTTTGCATTAAGAGAAATTATCGGTACTCGCTCACTGGATGAGTTGCTTGAAAATAAACAATTAATTGATCAATTGATGCTAGAACAAATTGAGTCATGTGTTGCTACCTTTGGCTTGGAAGTTGACAGCATTGGTGTCAAAGACATCATTTTACCAGGTGATATGAGAACTATCTTATCGCAAGTGGTCGAGGCAGAAAAAGCCGCCCAAGCGAATGTGATCCGTCGCCGAGAAGAGACGGCAGCCACTCGTTCATTACTGAATACGGCCAAAGTGATGGAAAACAACCCTGTTGCACTGCGCTTAAAAGAACTTGAAACACTCGAAAGCATCGCGCATCGAATCGACCAGATTTCCGTTTACGGTGGATTAGATCAAGTATTGAACGGACTGGTAAAAATTAAGGCATAACATAATGACTAATAACGACTTTAACCAATTGATTTTAGAAAACAGCGCACCAGTGAAGATGTGGACAAATGGCGTGCCAGTTGACCCAAAAGCAGTGTCACAACTGCAAAATACCGCAAAAATGCCCTTTATTTTTAAACATTTGGCGGTAATGCCAGATGTTCATGTGGGTAAAGGGTCGACGATAGGAAGTGTGATCCCAACCAAGGGTGCCATCATTCCTGCCGCTGTGGGTGTGGATATTGGTTGTGGAATGATAGCGATGCGTACATCACTAACCGCCTCCGATTTACCGGATAGTTTGCAAAACATCCGTTTTGCGATTGAAGCTGCCGTACCACACGGGCGCACAACACATCGACATGGACGAGATAAAGGCGCTTGGCATCGAACACCAGAAATTGTTGATCAACATTGGGCACACTTGGATGAAGAGTTCAAACGTATTTGTGATAAATACCCAAAACTACGTGGAACTAATCACTATAACCACTTAGGAACATTGGGAACAGGAAATCACTTTATTGAGTTATGTTTGGATGAGCAAAACCGAGTTTGGGTGATGCTGCATAGCGGGTCACGTGGTGTTGGTAATGCCATCGGAAACCTGTTTATTTCACTAGCGCAGAAAGATATGCAACAGCATATGGCCAATTTGCCGGATAGAGATTTAGCCTACTTTGAAGAAGGAAGCCAACACTTCAATGACTATATCGAAGCGGTTGGTTGGGCACAGGATTTTGCTCGTCATAACCGTGAAGTGATGATGCATCGGGTTTTAGAAGCGCTATCGCAAGAAATTACCAAACCATTTACGACACAACAAGAAGCCGTTAACTGCCACCATAATTACGTGCAGAAAGAACAACATTTTGGTGAGGAAGTTTTAATCACTCGTAAAGGTGCAGTATCTGCAAAAAAAGGCGAAATGGGCATCATTCCTGGGTCGATGGGTGCGAAAAGCTTTATCGTCCGCGGTTTGGGAAATGAAGAAAGTTTTTGTTCTTGTAGCCATGGCGCAGGCCGAGTGATGAGTAGAACAGAAGCAAAAAAACGTTTCACCGTTAGCGATCAAAAAATAGCGACAGCACACGTGGAATGTCGAAAAGATAGTGATGTCATTGATGAAATTCCAATGGCCTATAAAGACATTGATGCGGTCATGGCAGCTCAGTCATCACTGGTCGAAATTGTACATACTCTGCGTCAGGTGGTGTGCGTAAAAGGATAGGAGAAATGCATGGAAAGTAAACATTTTAGTGTGTCCCCGTTAATGCAAACACGTATACACGACACATTAGCGGAAATAGAAACAATTCATCAGGTGAAAGTGCTTTTCGCTTGTGAATCAGGCAGTCGAGGATGGGGCTTCGCCTCGCGCGACAGTGATTATGACGTACGATTTATCTATGTACATCAGTTAGATTGGTATTTAACACTCGATAGAAAACGCGATGTGATTGAGAAACCCATAGATGATGAATTGGATGTCGCAGGTTGGGAGCTATCAAAAGCCTTAAAGTTGATGCGTAACTCTAACCCTGCATTAATCGAGTGGTTACATTCACCAATTATTTATCAAAAAGATGAGCTGTTTTATCCACAATTTGAGCAGCTAGCTGCAAAATTTTATTCTCCATTAAAGGCACGTTATCACTATTTATCGATAGCAAAACGTAACCTTCATACCGATTTTAAAGATGAGCAAGTAAGGCTCAAGAAGTATTTTTATATCTTAAGAGCAATTCTGGCATTGTGTTGGATTGAGCAGTCAAAAGAGATGCCACCAATGGCATTTAGACAACTTGTTGATGCGACTGTCACTGATAAATCCGTCTTGGCAGAAATAGATGAATTGTTATTACTCAAACGTAATGCTGACGAAAGCCTTTATGGAACAAGACGACCTGCGATAGACCGATTAATCATGGAGACGATTGCAAAATCTGAAAAGCTCAATTTTCCTGAGCCTTATTGTCGAGATAGCAAATTATTAGATGAATTTTTACAACAAACTATTTTAAAACGTTATTGAACCTGCGACGGGAGATATCCCGTCGCCCTCACTATGAATAATTTTATCAATTAGATCTCTGCATAATAAAAAATCCCATGGTCTGAACGACGGGATCTAACTCGAAATGAGACAAGTATCAATGTTATGATGCGTCTCCTAGCCGCTGAGTAGACAATCTCATGACACGCACCCAACGTTTATTGACCTTATTGCAAATATTAAAAGAGAGTCGCTATTCCGTTACCGCGGAATCACTCGCTTCGCAATTACAAATAAGTGTCAGATCTATCTATCGAGATATTGAGACTTTGCGTTGTCAGGGGGCTGAAATTTCAGGGGAAGCGGGTATTGGCTATCAATTAAAATCTGGGTTATTACTCCCACCTTTAATGTTTGACGAAAACGAACTTGAAGCACTTATTCTTGGTTTACGTTGGGTACAAAGTAATGCAGATGAAGAGCTGAGCGCATCAGCTATGCGAGCCGCAAATAAAATTAACTCGGTAGTGAAGCTTGACTCACAAGCTATCATCAATCAAACAACCTTATTTGCACCAACCACTCAATTGCCTCATATTGATCATACGATCGCTAAGGCACTACGTTGTAGTCTTAGAGAAGAAACCAAAGCAAACATTGATTATGAAGATCACAGTGGCAAACTCAGTAGCCGCGTGATCTGGCCGATCGCGATTGGTTATATGAAAGAGACTCAAGTTCTCGCCGCGTGGTGTGAATTACGCCAAAGTTATCGTCATTTCCGCTTAGATCGGATCCAATCCTATACTGTTTTAAATGAGAATTTTCCTTATCCTAAACATTATTTACTCGAGCGCTGGCGAAAAGAAATTTTACGCTCCGATAATTCAAGCTGCCTATAAATTTACAGCATGTATGGCTCCTGACAAAAACTGTCACTCACTTATCCTATGATGAGTTTCCAACTTAATCATAAGGAAAAGGCCATGAGCGAACTCACTCTGTATACAAATTCAATGTCACGCGGTAATACCGTCGATTTAATGTTAGAAATATTAGCTGTACCCTATAATCGTATTGAGCTTGCTTATGGCGAACAAATGCATACAGCTGAATATCTAGCCATTAATCCGATGGGAAAAGTACCAGCACTAGTTGATGGTAATAATATCATCACTGAAACAGCCGCGATTTGCCTCTATTTAGCCGATAAATTCATTGAAAAAGGTTTCGCACCTGCATTTGATTCCCCACAACGTGCCGCCTATTATCGTTGGTTCTTCTTTACCGCTGGCCCTATTGAAGCGGCATTTACCGCGGATCAAATGGGATTGGAACTCAATGAAGAACAGCAAAAAATGTCTGGTTTCGGCTCATTTAAGCGAGTGATGGACACATTGGAAACAGGACTCGCGAATGCAGATCCTTATATTTGTGGGAAACAACTGACCGCGGTGGATGTGTATGTTGGATCTTTTTTAGTATTTCTAGCGAAATACAATTTGATCGAAATATCACCAGTGATGAAGAGTTATCTAACAGCTCTCAGTTTGAATGCTGAATTTAAAGCAAAAATGGAATCTTAATCTAGAGTTAGAGATTGCTAATTTCTATACTACAAGGCCATCAATCATGATGGCCTTAGACTCATTAGCATAAAAAATAAAACTTAGCGCCAGTTAGCATTTTTCATGATAGAAAATTTGCCTGCGCCCAAAAAGGCAACTGCAATTGCGCTGACAAAGAAGTAAACAATACTTTCAATTGCCCAAGCACCTGTTTTATCGAGTAAAAATGTCTTATCTAAACCAACCATTAACCAAGCAACAAACATAGTAAAAGCAACAAGTAATGCTGATGGGCGGGTCAATATTCCTAGAATAATAAAGATAGGGGCAATAATTTCGCCTAAAAAAGTTCCATAAGCAATAAACTCGGGTAAACCATGCGCTGCAAGTAAGCCCTTAATACCACTTGCTCCTGTTAATAGTTTGCTTATGCCATGAAATAGCATTAAGCCACCGACAGTAAGACGTAATAAAAATTTTCCAGTATCATCATGTGCTAGCAATCGATTGAATGAGCCTATCACTGTGTACTCCTCAAAATAAAAATATCCATCATTATTCGTTATGACTTAAATGCAAATGTAATGATAATCATTTTTATTTATAATTGTTATGCTTATATCACGTTTATACTAAATTATCCTTAATACTTTAGTGGTTGCTGGGATTCATGTTTAAAGTGATCCATATAAAAAAGATAGGCAAACTTGAATCAACAATTTAGTCTTACCAACACCTAAAGTCATACGAGTCATTATGCGAAATATTCCACTAATTAGTGTCGATGATGTGAAACGTGATGTGTTAGCGATCGGTACCGACTACTTACCGAATGTACTGTTAAATTCGCACGTTCACCGTAGAGCACAATTCTTATATGGTGCAACGGGGTTAATTGAAGTCAGCACTGCGGACGGAGAATGGATTATTCCACCTGACAGTGGCGTGTGGATCCCTAAAAATACACCTCATGCAACTCGCATGCTGAATGTCAGTACACGCAGCCTCTATATCGAGCCAATTGCGGCTCCAAGGCTAAGTAATAAGTGTGAAGTTCTTCGCGTCTCACCGTTATTACGTCAATTACTGCTTGAATCTGTCGATATGCCGATCGAATATGATCTTAATGGCCGAGATGGCATTATGATCCAATTGATCTTGCATGAAATTTCGCGTGCAGAAACTCTTCCATTTTTTGCACCGATTCCTAGAGATGAAAATCTCGCAAAACTCTGTCGCGAGTTTCTAAAATCGCCAAAAATCACGTCATCTCCTCAAAAATGGGCCGAAATATTGCATAAAAGCGATCGCTCATTTAGTCGCTTTTTTAGTGCACAAACGGGCTTATCATTCTCAGACTGGCGACAAAAAGCCTGCCTACTCAGTGCGATTACTCATATTTCAGCAGGTAAATCGATCACTGAAGTCGCTTTTGATTTGGGCTATAACAGTCTGGGATCATTCTCAACCATGTTTAAAAAATGGTTAGGGGAAACCCCATCAAAATTTATACCTAAATAATTCGATTGATATGTAGGCGATAAAAAAGTAGGTTGAAAATATAGATAAGCTCTGTGACCCGACTCGCTAAGCGACTTAACAATCTACAACTTGAAGTATGACGAGTATAAAATGATCGTTTTACAACCACACATATATTATGGTCGCCAGATTTAAAAGCACATATTGCCAACAACAAAACTTGCATTAGACCGAATGGTCTATTACAGTGACGACATGAACAGAAATAACGAATGTGATACCCGCGAGCATCTTTTAGCTACTGGTGAATCTCTTTGCATACATAGAGGTTTTACTGGCATGGGGCTTAATGAATTGCTCAAAACAGCGAAAGTGCCAAAAGGCTCGTTTTATCACTATTTTCGCTCGAAAGAGGCTTTTGGTGTGGCGATGCTAGAGCGCTATTACGCTGCGTATTGCCAGCGTTTAGCTTCACATTTTGATAGCGCAGAAGGCAATTATCGCGATCGTTTTCTGGCCTACTACGGTGAAATGTTAAAATACTCTTGCGCTGATGGTCTGATAAATAGCTGTTTAACAGTAAAACTGTCTGCTGAAGTCTGTGACCTTTCTGAAGATATGAACGCCGCAATGAATAAAGGTGTTAGCCAGATCATCGCCCTACTTCAACAAGCATTGGAAAAAGGTCTTGAAGAGAAATCGATCTTCTTTAGTGGTGATGCTTTAACTCATGCTCAGGTTCTCTATTCTTTATGGTTGGGTGCAAATTTACAGGCCAAAATTTCTCGTCATGCTCGCTCACTCGAAAGTGCGTTAGCCCATGTGAAAACTATTATTGCAGTGCCGAGTCCATAATCGCTGGCACTTTTTATTTACTCTATTACTAATCGACCGGTCTATTAAGGATGCGATATGTCACAAGAAAAGTTGTTTACGCCATTGAAAGTGGGAGCGATCACTACACCAAACCGTGTATTTATGGCGCCTCTTACTCGCTTGCGTAGTATTGAGCCTGGTGATATTCCAACACCATTAATGGGTGAATATTATCGCCAACGTGCTAGCGCCGGACTGATTATCTCTGAAGCAACGCAGATTTCAGCTCAAGCTAAAGGTTATGCGGGTGCGCCAGGAATACATAGCCCTGAACAGGTAGCAGCATGGAAAAAAATTACCGAAGGTGTTCATGCAGAAGATGGCCGCATCGCTGTACAGCTTTGGCATACGGGTCGAATCTCTCATACTAGTCTTCAACCTAATGGTGAGGCACCCGTTGCACCGTCAGCCCTTAGCGCTGGTACGCGAACCTCACTTCGTGATGAGAATGGTCAAGCAACTCGTGCTGATACCTCAATGCCACGTGCATTAGAGCTGGATGAAATTCCGGGAATTGTTAACGATTTTCGTCAAGCCGTAGCGAATGCCCGTGAAGCCGGGTTTGATATGGTTGAGCTGCATGGAGCCCATGGTTATCTATTGCATCAGTTTCTTTCACCTTCTTCTAATCATCGTACTGATCAATATGGTGGCAGTGTCGAAAATCGTGCTCGCCTCGTCTTAGAAATCATTGATGCAGTCAGCAAAGAGTGGAGCCCTGAACGAATTGGCATTCGTGTTTCTCCGATTGGGTCTTTCCAAAATGTTGATAATGGCCCGAATGAAGAAGCAGATGCGCTATATTTGATTGAAGAATTAGCGAAACGTGGCATAGCTTACTTGCATATGTCTGAACCAGATTGGGCTGGTGGTGAACCGTATAGTGAAGATTTCCGCCACAAAGTACGTGAACGTTTTCAAGGTGTGATTATTGGTGCAGGCGCTTATACCGTAGAAAAAGCTGAAGATTTAATTGCTAAAGGCCTGATTGATGCCGTTGCATTCGGCCGTGATTTCATTTCCAATCCAGATCTGATCGCACGCTTACAACGTAAAGCTGAACTTAATCCACCTCGACCAGAAAGCTTTTACGGCGGTGGTGCAGAAGGTTATACCGATTATCCATCGTTATAATTACTTCATTATTCATAACATGATATTAATAGCGGCGAAATTTCGCCGCTCTTTTTTTTGAATGATGAACTATCGCCCTAATCGAGTCTTGCAACGAAAGCTTGAGGCAATTGGTCTTTTATCATGTTTTTTTAGTCATACACCGATAAAAAATTCTAATTGAACTTAACTGCTAATGGTTCAATCCCCTCGTCGCGACTTATCTTTGAGGGCCAATGTCTATTCAAATTAAAGACCTTTCTTCAAGTAACAAAAGGCAAGGCAAAAGGATTCCCCAATCACTGAAATGAGCAAGGTGCTCTCACTGTAGAATAAAATGAGTGAGCCGTTCTTTAGTTACCCAGAAGAGCCGTGTCCACTCCCAATTAATTAAAACAACATTTAATTAATTTGATGGTTTATCGCCCCTTTTGTGCCGAAGAAATAGGTAGAAAAGATCAATAACCCTAATTTTATTTCTTTTCGAAACAAGTCTGGTCTTTTTCTATCTTTGATCATTGATGTTATAATACTTCGTTAATATTTGTGTATATGTGAGAGGGTACTTATAAAAATCAGCTCACTAGGAATCGAAGCAATGGAGATAACACGATGAAAATTGATAATATTACAATAAAGAATTTCCGTTGTTTCAAAGAATTAGAAATAGACTTACATCCAAAATTGACAGTACTGACCACCTTAAATGGCGCGGGGAAAACTACACTATTAGATGCTTTACGTATTTGTGTATGGCCTTTTGTTAAAGGTTTTGATCTAGGTAGTCAAGTCGGAAAATCAGCGACGATTCAAATAGAGGATGTCCGCATTACACAAATAAATAATAGTATGGAACCTCAACTCGTTTCTAGTATCACCACTCGTGGTTGCTGGGATTTAGAAGATCTAACAGGTAATTATGTTTGGACCCAACAACGGGAACAAATAAAACCTCGCACTAACATGCTCTCTGATGCCCAAACGAAAAAATTAGTCAAAGCAGTTAAGAAAATTCAAAGTAAAATCCATGAAGGCAAACTTGCTCAAAATGGAGATAAAATTAATCTTCCTCTAATTGTTTATCTTGGAACAGGCCGGTTATGGTATCAAGGCCGTTATACTTCAGAAGTAGGTAATATCACATCGGATATTGCAAGCCAGTCGCGTCTATGGGGTTATCAAAATTGTCTAACCGCAACCTCAAGTTATAAACAATTTGAAAATTGGTTTGCTGAAGTATTTATCAGTTATCGTGAATTACAAATTATGGAACTCGAAGTGAAAAAAATAGATAACGACTTATTTAATCACTTCAAAAATGGGATCAAAGTTGTTCAACAAGCAATTAATGCCTTAACAAAAGAAGAGACGGGTTGGTTTGATTTACAGTATCGTTCTAGCCAAAATAAGCAATTAGTCATGGAACATCCTGAGCATGGTTTTATTCCATTAAGCCAACTGAGTGATGGCCTACGTAATATGGTTGGAATGATCAGTGATATTGCATTCCGCTGCTTTAAACTTAACCCCCATTTAGGTAATGAAGCTGCAAAAAAACAAATGGGTTTGTATTGATTGATGAGGTTGACATGTTTCTTCATCCATCATGGCAACAGCGTGTCATTCCTGCATTACAAGAAGCTTTTCCTAATATTCAATTTGTGGTTACAACACATAGCCCACAAGTTCTCTCTACAGTACCATCCGAATGTATTCGTATTATTAGTAATGGTGAAGTTCATAGTGCCCCACCTGGAAGCCAAGGGGCTGAATCATCTCGTCTTTTAAGGCGTATTTTTGGTGTTGAAACTCGACCTTCAGCAGATACAAATACACTTTTACTCAAAGAATATGAAAAACTTGTCTATGCTGATCAGTGGGATCATGAGCACGCAAAAAAGCTACGTATTCAATTGAATGATATTTTTGCTGGGGAAGAACCCAAATTAACTGAGTTAGACCTCTATATCGAAAACCGCACTTGGGAGCTGGGACTTGAAGAAGATCAATAAGTCATTACCTCCCAATGCATTGACTCAATACGCCGCAAATTACCCTCACAATAAATGGGACAAGGGTGGCTTTCGTGACCATAATAGTGGCAATGATTACCAAGACATCAGGTTATTATCGATAACAGATCAAGGCGGACTCTGCGCTTACTGCGAAGTTGAAATACAAAATAAATTCGCCCACCAGCAACGAGTAGAGCATATACACTCTAAATAAGATGAATCTGACCCCAATAAAAATTGGGGGTTAGATTGGCAAAATGTTATTGCTGTCTGTGCTGGTGGTAGCGGTGATGACGTTGATAAGACCACTTATCCACGTCCCCAAAATTTAAGTTGTGATGCACATAAAGATTACCTTATTACTACCAAGAAACTTCCCCTAGCATGTGAAGATGAGCTTTTAAATCCCTTAAACTTACCATCTATCAATTTATTTGATTTTGATAAAAGTTCAGGAAAACTTATAGCCCATGTGGCTAATTGCCAACAGCTGACTACTGAAGATCCACAGAAATGGGAAGATATCGGTGCAAAGGTAGAACAAGCAATACGCATACTGAATCTTAATTGCGACAGGCTGTGTGCTGATCGACGAGAAGTCCTTAAAAGCTACAATCAAGAAGTGGCAAAAGCAAGAAAAAGCAATGACCATGACGGAGTTAGAAAACTCGCAGAACGTTGGTTTCGAAAACGTTGGCCAAGTTTTTTCTCAACACGTTGCGCCTTATTAGGTCAACATGCTGAGCGATATTTGAAAGACAACAATTATGCAGGGTAATACCTGAATTGGCAGGGATTGAACTATCAATAATTCTGGCAAATAAGCTGCTCATCATCACTTGGATAAGAGAAGTGTTGGGTAATCAAATCAAACTCCGCATCTGAGGTTTTAAACGGATTATCCCCGACTTCATTTCGCTTAGATAATCGTCGTTTACATTCATCTGAATCAACTTTAAGCACGTGAAAGACATAAGGGACACCAGAGGATTCGGCTAATGATTTTAGCCACTTGCGTTGTGCTGGCGTATTGGCGGGAAAATCCAGTACCACTGTATTTCCCGCTTTTATCAATTGTGGGATATGCGTTTCTAATACGCTTTTTATCAACGTACTTTTCTCAATGTAGTGAGAGAGCTCAGTGATCTGCCCCGGATACAATGTTGATAACCATGCATCTTCACTGATTAAAACTGTACGTGCTTTATTGGCTAACGTCTTGGCGAGCGTCGATTTACCTGAAGCTATTTTCCCACATAAAAAATGTAGCCGCGCACCCGCTGCCAATTTTAATAAATCTGTTCCGTAGGAATTATCAATAACACACAGCCATTGGTCTTCTATGTATTTAAAAACATAGGTCGCCTCTCGCACAGCATCAAAATCGGCACCATTGTGCATTTTGGCGTTCAATAAGGTTTCGGCTAAAACCAATGCACAGTCTTCTCCAAAAATAATTTTCACAGTACCTTGAGCGACCTGCAAAGTATGATTAAAAAATTCGGCAATCGCGATAAATGCTTTTCGTAGGCTTTCTTTTCCGCTGACATGTAAATCCTCTTTAACGACTAGCGAACCATTTTCAGAGTAAAAATTCATCAAATAGGTAAAGTCTTCATTCGTGATAGCTTGATCGGCTTTGGCGATTAACTCAACTAATTGCTGTTTATGTAATTCGATATTTGATGGATTAAACATAGTGACCTCTTATTGAAATTTTTAGCATTTTATCGTTTTTTACTCCGAAAATTGCTTACCATCCGCGTTTAATTTTTCAGGCTTAAAAAAAGGCCAGAATAGATATTCTGGCCATGATTTTAATTAATGCTTTTTACTTTTATGATGATTTAGTGTCTCTTCTTTGAGGTCTAACTCATCGCGCAGTCGATGATACACGCGCTCATTGATATTTTTACCTTTACGCATTTGATATAAGGCGTCACGTTTTGCTTGTAGAGCTGAACGAGACATCGAGCGCTCCATATCGATCATTCTGTGTAGGTCATAAACATCAGATTCCGTTTCATCGGTGTTATCTAAACGTCTACCATAGATTTCTAATAGCTGAGCACCCACTTCAGTTCGCATAGCGATTTCATCCATGTCTTCCGATGGGTGATTCATTAGTTCACGTAAATGTGACATCGCAGCTTCATTCAATGCCATTCGAGCACGAATTTCGTCATTATCATAAGGCAAATCCTGCACCAGACCTTTCGTTAGAACAGGTAATGCAATACTCGCAATGAGTAATGAACATAAAATAACGCCCATCGCTAAGAAGATAGCCAAATCACGATTTGGAAATAATGTGTTATCTGGCATTAACAGTGGCAAGGTCAAAATACCCGCTAAGGTAATCGCCCCCCGTACACCTGCTGTTGCCATGATAGCCATCATTCGGATGTGTAATACATCAGCATCTTTACCACGACGACGCTTGTGGAATACCGTTAATGTCATCGATATCCATACCCAGCTAAAACGTAATACAGCCAGCGATACCGTAATGACTATTACATACACAAACAGCATCCATGGATGACTTGCTCCAGCTGCTTCAGCAACTTGCGGCATGTTATTCCACATGCCAGGAAGCTGTTCCCCCAGTAAAATAAAAATCATACCGTTAAGTGCAGTTTGTACTGTGTCCCACACTGCTTTGCTTTGCATGCGCGTTGCCGCTTGCATACGACCTGCAATTTTCTCATAGTGCATTGCGATACCCGCAACCACCGCAGCCAAAATACCTGACACATGAAGATGTTCAGCGACTAAATAAGCACTGAAAGGCATCAATAGGCTGATCATAATCTGAATAGCAGGTTCTTCACCGGTGCGCTTAACCAAAAATTGGTTTAACCAGCCAATGACCCAAGCAACCAACAGACCGATAACAATCCCACCAACCGCAACGAAAACAAACTCTCCCGCAGCTGAGGCTAAAGAGAATGTCCCCGTTAATGCTGCAGTAACAGCGAAGCTAAAGCAAACGAGGCCTGTTGCATCATTCAGTAGTGATTCACCTTCAAGAATATGCGCCATACGTGAAGGTAGTGGTGAATTCACCGTCATGGCAGAGACTGAAACTGGATCTGTCGGTGACAAAATCGCAGCCAATGCAAAAGCAACGGCTAATGAAATCGCAGGGATTAACCAATGAATAAAGAACCCCATTCCGATCACTGTCACAACAACGAGACCGATCGCCAATGACATGATAGGTTTTAACTCTTGGAATAAAGCCTCTTTTGGAATACGCCAACCATCCAAAAAAAGTAATGGTGGAATAAATAAAAATAGGAACAGATGAGGTTCAAACTCAACCGTAAAGCCCAATAATGATAGCCCTGCACCGAGTGCTATCTGAATAATAGGTAAAGGAATAATATCCTTAAGTAGCCGTGAGATAAAAACACTCACAATGACGGCTAATAAAAAAACTAAAACAAGTGTCACAACTGACATGGATGTGCTCCGATATTAAGCTAAGCATAGGTTATCAGTAGTGAAGTAAATAGATAAATCGAATCGATGTAAAGTCTCGATTTATCATAAAGACAAAAAAACAGAATTATCATAAAACTTTCATGAGAATCATTCTATTACAGAATATTACAGCCATTCTCAAAGTTTTTTTAATTGAGCGTTATCATTATGATAAGAAAATATTTATTTAAACTTCATATGATAAGTACTTGGTTGGTTTTCAGATCTATTTATGTCTTTTCGCTATTTTTATTATTTTTTCATATCCGTAATGTTATGACGTTCAATCAACTCCTGTAAAACCTGCTTTAGCATTTTGCTTTTACGTGTGCCAAGTGGCGCTAAAACCGATTGTTCGTGTAATTCTGCTTCTTTAAGCAATCCTTCAACTAATAACATACCACTGGAAGTCATACTTACGAGTGTGACCCTTCGATCACTACCATTATGATTATTATGCTTAATCACATGCCCTTGTTGCTCTAGCCTTTGCAGTACACGCGAATAGTCGGCTGCTTACTCACTGTTTTTTGCGAGAGTTCAGTAATTCCCATAGAACCATTATCAGCAAGTGTAGAAAGTACACGCCATTCCAATACAGACAAACCGTGAGCCTCAACAACGGCATGAAACTCAGAGGATACCCGCATCCATGCCTGCCCCAGTAGGGCAGGCAGATAATTATCAACAAATATTTTAGAGTCTGACATCTGTTTCTCTTGTCTAATAGAATGTGCAACTTCATTCGATATTAAAAGGTTAGCAGAAGAAAAACGACCACTTAACATAATTTGTTTAAAACTTTCCAGTAAGTAGTGAGCCAAAACCATCAACCCGAGTGTCCAGGCCCAATTTTTTCAGCATCATGTAAGTTGTCGCCACTGATGATGACAATACAGGTAAACCAACACGATCTTCGATCAATTGAACTGATCGTAATGAAGGCATTTGTACACAAGCAGAAGCAACTATCACATCGACATTAGTATTCAGCTTTTTAGTAATTTCCACTGGCGCTGACGGATCTTGGCGGCCAACATCGAGGTTATCAGGGATTTCTAACGAAATACTGTCAACGACTTCAATTCCTTCACTTTCAATATAATCGATAACCAATTGAGTTAGCGATTTCATGTAAGGCGTTAAAATTGAAATATGCTTGGCACCAACAGCATGTAACCCGTCAACAAGAGCGCCAGCACTGGTCACGACAGGTGCAGAATGACCATTGTCTATTGTGCGTTGAAACAAACGCTTTTCAGAAATACGATGGTAGCCTTTCCCCATACTCATAATCGCGACTAAGCAGGCATAGCCTAATACATCAACTGCAGCATCAGAGAGCTCAATAGCGCAGCGATCACTATCAGTATCCATTTTCGCTAATTCATCTTTCGTTACTTTCTTCATGCGCATACGACTTGAATGGAAAGTAAAGCGCTCCGCAAACAGTGCTTCACGGGCTCGTAAAATAGCGGGGATCTCCGTTTCCATTGTGGTATTAGAAGAAGGAACAATTTGCCCAATACGAAATGTACGTGCTCCACTCATAGCCCTTTCTCCTGTAAACCATCATCTTGTTCTACGAATTGATTGAGTTCATCGACATCTTGCCCATCATGATAAAAACGTGCAGCGGTCAACGGACGGCGATTCACTTGTAAATCGAAAATATCAAAACGATTATAGTGGTCAGTAATATCATGCATTTGGCGTGGTTGAATGCAGCGATTTAAATCGATATCTGCATAGACAATACCCTCTTGGTCTATCAGAGGTTCGCCGATTACACGCCCGCCTGGCCCGATAATGCCCGAAAAAGCACTATTAGGACGCGCGAGTAATTCACGTGATTGCGGATGTGATTGTGCCATGGCTTCTACAATTTCTTCTGATACCGTCGAGCAAGAGACGATGGTGAATACTTTTCCTTCAAAGCAATGAGCTGAAGCCCGTAATCGGATTGCCTCAGCCATATCATAATCTTTAGGCGCAACAGGTAGAGCAATATAGCTGGCAATATGCACTAATTCGCCCTGAGCCAATAAAGAAAAACGTGCAAGCGTATTAGTATTTTCACCACAAGCCAAAGCGCCTAAGGGCCCAATACTGGTTTTGTGAACTTTCAAAGATGATGCATCACCATTTGCCCAAGTCAGTTTTTCTGCCCACGTTGGCACTAATTTGCGATGACGGGCTAATATTTTACCTTCGTCAGAAATTGTCACTAATGTGTTGTACAGCGTCGCGATCCCGTTTGGATTGCGTTCATTCACTCCAATCACTACATTAATATGATGGCGAGCGGCTGCTTGAGCTATTTTACGAATTTCAGGTCCGGGTACTTCAATTGCTGATTTGCACAGTTTTTCAAACCACGGGCTACCTTCAATCGGGTTCATTACCCAACTCCAATAGGGATAACCTGAAACAAATACTTCGGGGAATGCGACAAGTGAAGCACCATTATCCGCCGCCTCTTCAATAAGGCAGAACACTTTATCGACAGTTGCATCAGTATCAAGGAAAACAGGTGCGGCTTGAACAGCTGCTGTCTTAAATTGAGGTAAATTTAACATCTGTTGATCTCCTTTGCGTTATACCGCGACAACTGGGTGGCGCAATTCACCAATTTTTTCGACATAAGCCTCAATCACATCACCCGGCCATACCCACTCTTGTGGTGAACGCCCTGCTCCGACACCTTCAGGTGTACCCGTTGCAATGATATCGCCCGGTTCAAGTGTGATCCCTTTGCTGATATCTGCAATCAATGCGTTGACGTTAAACAGCATGTGGCGTGTATTGGAATCTTGCTTAGTGACACCATTCACTTTTAGGCTAAGATTCAAGGAATGTGGATCAGAAATTTCATCCGCAGTAACAATACAAGGGCCAAATGGTGCATAAGTATCTTGGCCTTTTGAGTAAATCCATTGGCCTGCACGACTGTACATTGTGTAGTGTAAAATAGTTATTTATGTTAAATTAACAATGCCAAAAATTAGATGATGAAAGCGCCTTTTGAAGTCGATTTATTGCAGTATTGAACGGATCTTACCTAGTCCACTAGGCGAAAAACTGCTCGCTGTGCTTCTTTTTACCTTAGGTAAAGGTTTTTAATTTGAATAAAATTGACTTTCAAAGATCAACAGCTCCTAGGAGTACATATATTTTTAGGTATAACGAATATAGGGATGATATTGGCTTATCTCTGACAGTATAAAATCGATACGAACAATGTATTGCTAATATCTACTCAATATGGAATAAGATTATCGCTACTAAATAAATAATATTAAAAGTATTTACGATTTGCTATTTTGATAATATGAACTGCTTTAGTGCTATCGACTTAACCACGATAGGTTTTAGCTCAGTTGATAATAAAACGATTTCAATTACTAAAGTGACGCTATTTTATTTTGTCGATTTAACATTATTACAATAAGCCTTTATATGATTATCTGGTAGCCTTTTTAATTTACTACCAGATAATATTGGTGCACTTTGATGAGTAAAGTACACAAGATAAAAATCATTTATCAATTCGGCTAGAAAAAATATTTAAAACGAGCACGAACACCATAACGATCATCATCTTTAGCACTAATCATATTACTATTTTGTGCATTAATTTTAGAATAATAAGCGCCTAAATAAATTTTATAATTGTCTAAATCCAAAATTTTAGGGATCTCATAAGAGGCATAAACAGTATGGATATCATATTTACCTGGCACACCATTTAATATGTCATCTGAATTTTCTGAAAGGCTTTCGGCGTTAAAATCTTTAATGTCATTATGCGCAAAAATATAACCTAGCTGCGCACGGCGCCACAGACCATATCCTCCAATTGATAAATCTTTCTCTGATGTCGCATCCAAATATGCGGTACTCAGCGTAAGTTGAAGTCCATTTTCAGGATCTTTTTGCAATGTATTCCAACCAAGCGTCATACCATAGCCGTTACGCTTCGACATATCTTTCCACTTGCCATCAACGTTATCGCCATAAGCATTATTAATAATTTGTGATTCCATCGCGACAGCGACTTTAAAATCATTCGGTTGCCATGCAATGACAGGCCTTAGATAAATGACATTTTTCTTATTATCGAGCGTATAGCCATGATAAGTACCATCATCAAATAGAGAGGTACCATCTTCAACGAGTGCATTAATTTCAAAATACCAATCATTCAGTGATTTGGATAATTGTACACTTCCACCATCACCAGAACGACCTCGTCCCTCTTTCATCATATAAATGTAGCCAAAACCATCTCCATAAAGATCATTCGCAGTATTACCTGAATACTCGACAAAAGTATCTTGGCCTAAAGGGAACATATCATAGGCTTCATAACGCCCTAATTTTGCTTCCCAACTATTTTGTTGGCCAAAATAAAATACAGCATCATCCAAATTCATTTTACCTGTCATATCAGCAAGAGGCTGCACACTAAAGCCAGCATAATTGCCATTGCTAATCTGATGTTTACCATCAACACCAATTAAAATACGCCCATTAATATCCCAATTATCACTTTTACCCGGTTCATTATCTTTACCTAACGCTGTGCTCACAGAGGTAATTTGCCCTTTGCGACTTGCCGCATCCATATTAAATTCAACATCTCCATACAGCTTTAATTCACCAAACTCATTGTTATATTGAACACCAGGTAGTTGATTCGCCGTGGGCTTAGATGGAGATGTAGTAGACGGTGATAATGTTGTGACGGCTAATGATGGCTGGCTAGTTTGAGGAGATGAACTTTGAACCGTCATCATTTTTTCAAGTTTTTCAACCTTACGCTCTGCGGTCACAGCTCGTTGTTCTGCCTGTTCTGCTCTTTTTTCTAATGCTTGTAATCTTGCTTCAATAGCACTCAAGTCTGCCTCTGCTTGGCTACTGATCGGAAAAATAGTAACAAACACAGTCGCAATGACAGACAAATAAAATTTTTTCATGTTTATGCCTTTTTAAACCAAACTTTAAATAATAATTTTCAGGGTAGTTATTCAGTAATTTTACTTATTCATTGTTATGCTTAAATTATCGTTATATCTTATAATACCCGAACTGTTAACGTTAACGGTTTTTAATCAAAATGATAAAATGCTCACACCTTAATGCGTATTTAGTTGCTCACTATAAAAAAGGTAGCCCAGTGATCACTTACTGAGCTACATACGAAAAAACGAAGGATTTAATTTATTAAAATGGAATTGAGGCTTTTAAGAAGATTTGTGAACCTTCAGAACGATTTCTAACGTCAAAATCTTTTTCCCATTTGGCTGTAAATAACCAACCTTGCGGATTAGCATAACGGATTGATGGACCAATTGCATAAGCTCGTGCCTTACCCTGTGCCGAGTTTGGTCCGCTATCTTCTGTTGTTTGCCAGAAGGCGTAGCCACCCAAGCCTGCGACCCAACCATTACCAAATCCCCAACCTAGTGCATAGTCTGCATGTAACGCCTGCCCTGAGCGTGTTTTAGTATCATTATTACGGAAATTAAAGTCATACATCATTTTTAAATCCGCATTAATACCAACAGGTGGAATATAGCTAATGGCCCAAACTGGCTGTAACGCCCAGTAATTTTTCCCTAAACTCGAAGGGTCGGTTTTGCTGTATTTCCCTGTAGGCGCATAAGCATCTAAGCCCACAACATAATGTAAGTCAGCTGAAGGATGAAAACCTAAGGCAGGGCCAAATGTCACATCCCCCAACCCACGGCTGGTATCTTTTTTTCCTGCTGCTTTTGCGGTGACATCAAGTAATGGAATGATGGTATGAAAAGCCAGATCACCACCTAATATCTTTTGATCTGTAATTCATCACCATCTGCGGTAGGTTTATAACGATACGGGGGGCGCCAGTCTTCGTGTCCTGGGAAAAAGGACACGGTATTACTCAATTGTGTCCCCTCACCGCCACCATTATCTGCTAGCGGCTGTACCCCATGATGACTCACTGTGAGCACTTGCCAGTTGTCATTCATGGGTTCATGTGGGTGATTTTTTAAGGTGAAAATTTTACCCGGACGCAAAGCAAAACAATTGGTTGTTGCATGACCTACTCGGCTGCCACTGCGCAATTGTTCAAAGCGCACTTTCGTCAGTGGTTCACCTTCAGCATCAAGCTGAAAACGACCATAACTTTCAAATACACTGTGTTGTCCGCCTTTTTCGAGTTTTTTATTATGAGTGAGCGGGTAAGAAGGACGGACATAGTTGTTATCTTTTTGAATAGTTTCATCCGCACATAAATACTCACCGTATTGCCATGTGGACGCGGTACTATCCGTAATATCCGTATCGGATTGTGGGTTGTAGGTTAGGTGAATACCCGCCGTCATCCCCATGAATTCATCGCTGTAGAACATTTGGTTATCTTCAAACCAGAAATTAATCCCTTCTTCAAACGCAAGACGACACCAAAAATCATAGGCAGACTCACGTTTTTGTGTTGTGTAAGGGCGCTCGGGATGAAGATCTTTACGGTAAAATACGCTATCGGATTTAACGTGAGCTTCATCCAATAGGGTTTTTAAAATGGTCGGGGCCGTTTGGTCTTGAAATATGCGGCTGTCTTGATTAAGCGTCATGATCCACATTTCTGGTCGGATATCAAAGTGATACCACGTTTTAACACCATCGGTATTCCCTTGCGTTCCGCCCGCTAAAATACCGTTAACTTTTCGGACGATTTTCCCATCGCGTTTTACTGTCAGTGACGAAGCTAACCCTAAGTGATCTTTAAAATTAATAAAAAGCAGTAAACTGACCGCACTAATGCTTAATGTATAAAGTGATGACAACCCTTCGGTGAGATTGAATTCTGTGATTTGTAGTGAGCCAGAAGGCAGTAAACCAATTTCACAGGTAAACACCAGTCCACTTGGGTCGGGGTTTAATCCTAATGCACCAAGTAATGCCGCCTGCGCGGCTTCAGCAATCTCGTTTTGTGACTCTATCCCCCATGTTGATCCGCCTTTTATCCCACCAGCAAACCCACCCCCTGAAATTAATGTATCCGACACGCTATTAAGGCGAGAAGCCGACGTTGAAACAGTTGAGGCGACATTTTGGGCGACTGAAATTGCCTGTTGTGTTTTTGCTGAAGTTTGTGAAATCAGCGCATCCTTGGCGTGATTAATAGCTTCATCTTGAATAGCGGACAGAGGATCAATCGCCGAGTTTTTCGGGTCTTTTGCGAACATGGTTAGGCTCCGGTTTAACGGAGGAAAGCAATAACATCAAAGAGAGAAAAAACAACGAGCCCTAATGGACTCGTCATTGATGCGCTTACGCTTCGAGCGGTGCGCGCCAGTCATCAGCACCTGATGTGCCCGCAACGGTGTGTTCCCAATCCACTTTACGATAAGACAGGGACACTTCGATCAGCTGCGTGAAATCGGCTTTCGCTGGATCTTGGCAGTGTGGCATTTGGCAATCGATGTTAACGATCGTCGCATCGGTCAAAGTGGTGGTGAAGAAATGCTCTTGTTTCCCTTCCACTGACGTGCGGTACCATTTCAGTTCCACTTTTGGCAGCATTTCGCCAGATGCCAGTGCGTTATATAGCAGTGGAACGGCTTTGTTCAATGCAACGGTGAAACGGAAAGGTTTATGTGCACGCTGGCCTGCAGGTTGACCTGATTGCGGGTCAGTAGGGACTGTCACGATATGTGAAAATTCTTGCACCAGCATTTGGTCTTCATGACCTTGTACATAGATATTCCCAACAGATTCAGCCGTAAATGCACCCGCAGTGATGTTACCTTGGGTTTTGCCTTCAATGGCGATATAGCATGGAGTTGGCATTGTCATTTCCTATATTTAATAACGAAAGTGATATTTACGGAAATATAATTACCTGTAAATATTATCCATTTCAGCCAGTGCGCACTGTTGATTTGCGTTAAGGATATTAAGGTGGAAATAATCCCAAGTAAATAGCTCGAACAAACTCCAACCCGAGGTATCTCCGTAGGATAAGTGACTTGGCGTAAAATAATTGTAAATCCGCTATTTAATTCCAGTAATCACATCGAAAAAATAATATTGCGAGATAATATGAGGCGAAATTTCGCTCGATATTTTGCGAATTTCTCTCAGCCCTGTGTTTAAGCCGAAAAGTTTATGTACATAGAATTAAACTATGTAACAAAATATATATTTGAATGTTTTTTTATAATGCTTTGATTTTATGAATAAAAAAATGAAATTCGATTCAATAATAAAAAATAATACTCTACCCATCCATTAACACTAGCCTTTAATATCGCAAAACAAAAATAATTAAGACATAAAAACAAATAAATTTAAATTCATAGAATTTATAAGTAAAAAATGGATTTTTTCAGACTATTATCATAATAATTTAATATGCACTTAATCGATAATTAAGCCATTAAGATTGAAAAATGGATGTGAAAGAGGAATATATCAACAACCATAAAACTTAAGTTGTTTTAGATATTGCCTATATCTACTACTAGGTCGTAGGTATCAGCGCTAATAATGAATCAGAGTGATTAGAATAAACATATTAGTATTGGTGAGCGCACCCTGCACTTACTATTTTGATCACGATTTGACGTAACCATAGAAGGTTCGCATTACCATTAATGGCACGTTGAATAAGAATATAGATGTAGATGTTGAACTAAAAAAATACGAAGAAAGTACAAAAAGTCATAGAACACTTTTTAAGGAAATGAATGCTATTCTTAATGTAAAAATGACAGGAAAAATAGTATACATTTACGGCAAGCCGCATAAAGTGATTCTTATGCGGCTTTTAGTCATTGATGATTAATTTCGGCCTTCATAGAAAGCAAATACTAAATTACCTTCTTTGATAATGATTGGTTTGCCGGGCAACGCTGATAATACTCGATCTTGGGATGCCTCAACCACCACCGCTATATCTTGATAATTATGCTCTTCCAACAATCCCGGTAGTTGCTCCAAATGATAAAAACGCTTTGCTGCATCGGGATATTGTAACCCATAGCCTAGCTCACCAGTTTGATGCAACATAGTAATATCACTGCGTTTTAATACCCATGCTAATGCAGTACCTAATCCAACATTATTGGTTAATAAGTACGTTTTATCCGACAGTTCCGCCCGATATTTTTCGATCAGCTTTTGTGGCGTATTGTTACTGGCCAATTTATCCGGAATTATTGCCCCGACACTTAAACTTAAAACAACAGTACAGGCTGCAGCGAATGCCCAAAAGCGACGATTAAATGAGATAACCCCAATCAATGCCCAAAATAAAAATGCACCCGTTGCAAGTAATAATTTGTCGTTTTCATCGGCCGGATAAAAATTAAGTGCTTTGAAGTGAGACGAGAAAAATATAGCGCCTGCAAGCAATAAGCCGATACTGATATTAATCACCGCATTAAGGCGGATCGCCCCCACTTGTTTTTGCTCTAGCACCTTATCAATATAAGCCGCCATTAGAACCGCGATAGGCGCGATACAGGGTAAAAGATACGTAAGTAGCTTGCCTTTAGTTATACTAAAAAACACAAAAGGTACTAAGAACCACAGCAGAAAATAGATATGTTTGCCCTTTTGACGCAAACTATTTACTAGCGAGGCAAATAAATAGCCTAACCAAGGCAGCACAGCGGCAATTAAGATGGGAATATAAAACCAGAAAGGTGACCGATTCTGCGCATTATCAGCCATAAAACGCTGTACATGCTCGACCCAGAAGAAATAATGCCAGTAGTCGGGTTCACGGCTTGCTATGATTATCGCCCAAGGTAAACAGACGATAAACATCGTACAGAGTGAGACAAAAGAAAAAAAGAATACTTCCTTGAACTGTTTATAGTAAATCGAACAAAAGAAAATCACTAATGCTGGCAAGACTAAAACCAAAAAGCCTTTTGTCATCAACCCAAGACCACCAGCTACACCTAATAAAATAAAGGCGATCAACTTTTGCGAGAAATCTTTAGCGGCTAATCCCCATAGGAAAAAGAACATGACCATGGTCACAAATGCCGTCACGATCGGATCTAAGACATTATAAGTCCCAATGGTTAACACCATGAACATGGAGAGATAGATCAAGGTGGCATTGAATGCGAGGTTGGCCTTTTTCCATGCCATTTTAGCACTGAGGTAAACAAACAACGCACTAGTTAAAGTACTAAACACAACCCCAAGCCTAACGGATACGTTATTTTCACCAAACAACATCTGGAAAAATGCGTTAACCCAATAACCAAAAATAGGCTTTTCAAAATAACGAATATCAAGAAGCTCAGGCACACTCCAGTTATAACTTGAGATTAGTTCACGACTTATTTCTGCGTAGCGTAATTCATCAGGCTGCCAAAGAAGACGGCCATTAAGAGGAATAAAATAAGTCAGTAATACAAAGCAAAACAGCAGGCACCACTTAAGGTAGGCAATCTTAGTATTTGCCATATTCATTTTATTTCAACCATTCTTTTTATAAATATTTATTATTATCATGAGGTTATGCGATAATCACTCGCCTTCACCTTACATGTCACATTAAAGCCACTTAGCATTTTTATAGCTCATTAAACCATTATCATCAGTATGAATAAACCTCATATAAACAAATAGAGAATTAATCATTCTGAATGCAACTATCCTGCAACAATAAATATCTCAGTCATACTTTAAGTTACTGCTAACTGCTTATATACCTAAAGCTTGTAACCTAAATCACACAATTATCTATGCTTTCTATTTTTTATACTAATGACATCATTTGTCATCGATATAACACCCTCATTATTTAATCTAAAAATGAATATAAAATAGACAGACAATTAAAGTAAAATAATATTTACTTTAATTATCAATTATTTAATTTTGTATTAAAAAGTAATATAGGCGCTGAGTATTAAAAATAGCGGGACTAAATGTGATATGGCGTCATATTTTGAATTGTTTAAATAGTTATTAGAAACACATCTTTAAAGGCGTACATTATCGAAATAAGATTAAATGGAATTAAAAAGCGGCTATCAATAAATATGACTTTATCAATAACCGCTATTATATCTTTATTAAACGTTAAACGACCCTATTTAGCAGCGTCTAATGCCTGTTCAAGGTCTGCTAAAATATCATCAATATGTTCGATACCAATAGAAAGACGGATCATATCCCGTGATACGGCCGCTTTAGCTAACTCGGCATCATTGAGCTGACGGTGAGTGGTTGAAGCAGGATGGCATGCTAATGACTTGGCATCACCAATGTTAACTAATCTGAGGATCAATTTTAATGCATCAATAAAATGTGCACCTGCTTCTTGACCACCTTTAATACCAAATGACAAAATTCCTGCTGGTTTACCATTCAGGTATTTTTGCGCTAAGGCATGCTCTGGGTGGCTAGTAAGACCTGCATATTTCACCCAAACAACTTGAGGATGTTTCTCTAAATACTCAGCGACTTTCTGAGCGTTTTCTGTGTGGCGTTCCATGCGTAATGCTAACGTTTCGAGACCTTGTAAGATCAAGAATGCGTTAAACGGTGAAAGCGCTGCACCTGTCCCGCGCAACGGCGCAACACGACAACGTGCAATAAAGGCCGCAGTACCAAAGTGCTCAGTATAACTTACACCGTGATAAGCAATATCTGGCTCAATCAATAGTGAAAAGCGATCTGCATGCTCAGTCCATGGGAATTTACCTGAATCGACGACCATGCCGCCAATGGAGTTACCATGACCACCAATATATTTAGTCAGTGAGTGAACAACAATATCCGCACCGTGTTCGAATGGACGGCATAAATAAGGTGTGGCAACCGTGTTATCGACAATTAATGGTAAACCATGACGATGAGCAACTTCGGCTAATGCCGCAATATCAACAATGAACCCAGCGGGATTAGTGATCGTTTCGCAAAATACGGCTCTCGTTTTATCGTCGATCAGCACTTCCAACTCCGCTAAATCATCATGCTCAAAAAAACGAGTTTCAATACCTGAACGCGGTAAGGTATGCGCTAACAGGTTATAGGTTCCACCGTACAGTTTAGCGACAGAAATAATGTTATCGCCTGCCTGGGCAATAGTTTGGATAGCATAAGTAATTGCTGCCATGCCAGATGCGACCGCTAATCCGGCAATACCGCCTTCTAAGGCAGCGACACGTTTCTCTAATACATCATTGGTTGGGTTCATGATGCGAGTATAGATATTACCTGCAACCTTTAAATCAAATAGGTCAGCACCATGTTGGGTATCATCGAATGCATAAGATGTGGTTTGGTAAATAGGAACAGCAACCGCTTTTGTAGTGGGATCTGGTGAATAGCCTGCGTGAATCGACAATGTTTCTAATTTCATTTGTTATCCTTATTATTACGCTGTAAATAGTACAAGCGGATGTCGCATCTATTTATTTACTGCGTGTTTGTTATACCCAAACTCATTTAAGTTGTATGTAACGCCCGACAAATGACAAATATAGAAACTTAATTGATTCAGGTTTGTGAGCAATGCTCAATATTGGCAATACGCCCTCTATAACTTGAAGTGTTGCGGGTGAATAACTGTAGATATTACCTAAGAGTCTCAGTCAGGCAAGCCATCCAAACTTGAAATTATTTCATACAGATTAATATCATGTCGATTAACGTGACAGCAGTATTCTCTAGGTGCCATCTGCTATTTATCTGATTATTTCTTATAACGTTATGGTATAAAAAAGGTTGGAAAACCAAGTTTTCCAACCTTCGTAATCAGACAAAATAGGTCATTAGAGATACACAGGCACTAAAATTTCTGTCGCAATCACCACGACAATCAACCCGGCGAGCACAGGTACGGAGGTTCTCTTAACCACTTCAAATGGTGAGATTTTAGCCATACCGGATACCGCAACAACAACACCTGAAACTGGTGATAACGTCCGTCCTAGGTTAGATGCTTGTAGCATTGGAATGACCAAATAGGCAGGGTTAACGCCCATTTGCTTGGACAGTAGTGGGATCAGCTCGACGAAAGCATAGAAAGGTGCGTTCCCAGATCCTGTTGTCATCGCAGCTAACATTGTAATAATTACCAAGGCAATCATCATGATAATCGCACCAGAACCGAAAGATTGCGCTAAATCGATCAGACCTTTAATAAAGCCAATCGCACTTAAACCTTGCGCAAAGATACCCGCTGCAACTAATAGCATTACAACTGTTGCAAACGCATCAGCCATACCTTTGTAACAAGCATCAAGACCTGTATACACATGCTTAGCACTGAAGCTACGGACAAACTCAAGAAGTGCAGCGATAATAATACAGCCGACAATGATGGTAACAATGTGCAGTTCTGGTGCCCATTTGCCATCAAAGACTAAAACGCCAATAATTGGGGAAAATGGTAAAATGGCATAAAAAGCAGGAGCGTGAGTTTTTATTTCATTCACGTCCAGCATTTCCATTTTTACATGTTCTTTTCTATCAAGATAACGCTGCCAAAAGAAGTGCGCTACAGCCATTGCGACAATTGCAGCAATCGAAATTGGTAAAGTCGTTTTAAAAGCAAAATCAATAAGAGGCATTTCAGCTGCTTGCGCTGCTAATATCACATCCCCTGAAGTGGGGGCCAGAATGATAGCCGCTGGTGAGGCACAGATTGCTGCCGCTGCTCCTCGACTGATACCCACATTGACCATAATAGGGAATAGTGTCGCCATTAACAACACGCCAAGCCCTGTTGCAGAAGATACCGCCAATGACATTAAACATGCCACAATATAAGCCGCAACCATCAGCATATAAGGTGAGTTGATCATTTTTAATGGCTTAGATGCAATTTTTACCACAACATCATTCGCACCAATGTGAGTCATATAAGATGCAAACCCACACAACACCATGATCATCATGCCAAGATCGCCACCGCGGCTCATCAGCAAGAATTTAATGTATTCCAGAATATCAGTACTGCGCCAACCTGTTGGCTTTACTGATTCGGGTAAAATACTTTTCCCCATTGAGACGGCGATAATCAAAAGTAAAATACCACCTGTCATTAGCACACCCGTCGCCGAGTAGCCTTTGATAATATAGCGCCCTACGCCAATAACGACGATGACGCCGATTAACAACTCAATCATTTATATCTCCTGCCCATGTCATTTTTTAATTTTATCAAACCGTACTCTGCCCAAAAAATAAGCCATGCTTACTGATGCGGATCATGCCGATATCAGATTTTTATTATAAAAATTGCTTAACAATATATAGAACGATAAATAGTTTTTGGGGGAATGAAATATAAAGGCTATTTCTACAAATTTACACCGTTTTTTGAAATAAAAATTCAAAATAGATTACTCACTAGACGTTCTATCTAAAATAGCCATGATAACTCTAATTTGAATAGTGCTAGCAGAACGGCCCTCAACTAAACGTTTAAGCCAAAAATACCTAAATAATCCTTATAATTATCCAACTTAAAATATTAGGCGACCAATAATAGGTATACACGGTAGATAGACCGTATTTATTGATGAATTTTTAGCTCTATATGGACTCGATAAAATAAAGAATACGATTTGATGGCTTATTCTAATAGTCGCCAGGATATGAGTGAGGCTTGAGGATTGATTGGTCATACAAGGGCTAACACGGAGTGATAAATTGATACGATTTGTGTTAAAGCACTACCATCAGTGGCTATTTGATTAATCGCTCTGCTAGCGGAATTGTTCGAAAATCATATCACCAGAAAAACCACGATATTGTAGATAACGAATTTGTTTACTCTTTTCTTTAAAGTCAGTAGGAAGTACATCACCAAATTTTTTACGGCGTACTTCAGCAGCCAGTTCAAACCAATCAACCGTGATGTTTTCAAATTGTTGGTCGATTAAAATAGGGGTAAACCCTTTTTGCCTCAGCTCTTGCTTGATACGCAATGGCCCATAGCCTTTACGGATATAGCTCTGGGTAAGCGATTCGAGTACTCGAGTATCATCCAGAAATTGCTGTTCACTCAATCGCCCAACTACGCGCTCGATCAATACCTCATCAACAACTCCATCATTCTTTTCATACATACGACGTTTCATACGTGCATGTAATTCTGCCGTGCCATAATCACGACGGGAAAGCAAAAAAAGTGCATATTGATACAGTTCGGATTCATTCATATTTTAACCCTTGTACTGGAGTATGTGATTTGTGTTCTGCGCGACTAAATCAGGACACTTTTCTTAAGGAATTTTGTTCGTACTCTACCGGCGATAGAGCACCATTTGCAGTATGACAGGTGTACCCTAAATAATTCGAGTTACAGGTAGGCGGCCAGAGAAAGAGTCCCTAGGAGCGAACTACGTGACTAGGGCGAATGAACACTGCCAACACCCCTGTAGCTCGAAGTATAACGGGTACTAGTGCACTTGGGTGCCACTGAACAACTTATAGATCGAATCTGGTGTATAAGTACCGTCTTCGAAATAAATCGTCCAATCCGTAATATCATCACGAGTTAGCGGATAAACTTCCCCTTCTTGCATCGTTTGCACATAAAAAGGATGGTTAATCAGGCGCCCTTCAAATTGGTCATCCTTCCATGAAACTGGCTCGAACCACATATGTTCATGGCCATCATAGCCTTCTTCTGCATCTTGATAACCAATGCCGCATTTTACTAAGAAGCGCCATTCGCTATCGGCTTCTTCTTCCGCTTTTCCGAGCAATTTCGCCAGAAAACCTTTTTTCTGTACGACAGGTTTTGGTCCGTAATTGTCCAACATGTGCGTGAAATATTCCCAGCGCAATTTCGCTTTGCGAGACATGTCAGCAGTTTCTTCATCTGTACGCATAAACATCATGGCGTTTTGATCTTCAAAACCTTTAAAAAAGCTCTCTAAAATTGGATTTTCCTGAGTTACCCGAAATAGCATTGCAGAAGGATGTTGATGTGATTCATCACGGTCATGCCAGTCACCCTTAAAACGTTCTGAGCTTACATCGCCAAACTCATAGTTCATCTCTTCAAGCGGCTTCAAGTCATCAATGCTTGTTGATTGCCCCACATGTCGTAAACCTTCTTCAAAAGGCAACACGACTAAATATTCATAGCCTGCTTGTGTTTGACCAATAAAAATAGGTTCGTTGAAAACAATCTTACCGTTAGTAATGCTGTTATTGACAAAGCTCCAGAACAGCTCAGGAATACCATAATAAGAAGCAATTGGGTGTGGAATAATAATTTCGGCTTCTGATAACCCACAACGTGCAAGACCATGGGTATGGAACCAATACATCGTCGGTCCAGGTTCTTCCCCCTCTTGCTGCTCTTCGTTTTCATCCTGGTCATAGATAGCATGAACAACATATAGAGAATCAATGCTTGGCATCAAATCATCAATAAGTTGGAAATTGAGCCACTCACGAGTAAACACTTTTCCAGCCGCAGAGAGATCAAGACCCAATAATAAATCAGGGACGAGAATTTGAATGATCTTTAATTGGTGTAGGTAACTGACCAAGGGTTGGTCTTGAAAAATACATTCTACAATAACAGCTTGAGGTGCAGCACTAGCTTCAGCATATAACTCAGAGCTAATAGGATCTGTCGCAAAATAAGGATTAATCACATATTCAGGATCGCTATCAACTAACGATATAAAGAAACGTAGTTCTTCTTCCCCACGTTTACAAGAAAAGAAAAAACCGCTTTCATCTTCATCAATTTCGCCTTCAGTAAAATAGCCTTGCTGTTCTAAACGCTGCTCTAAGGTTAATGATGTTAATTCAGAAGCAGGGATGGCAACCATCATTGATGCTTCTTTTTCACCTTCACCAGCAGCAATATCTAGGTATTGTTGTTTATTATTCATTATGTAGACCTATAATTTATTCACTCACTAAAGAATAACAGCTTAGCTTAATGATTTATATTGTGAATAATCTTAACGATTTCATATCGCAAGCAAATAACCAACATTGGCTTTAAGTAAGAAAATCATCATTATTCGATATACTCTAAATAATTCGAGTTGCATGTAGGCGACAAATGAAGATAGGCGGGGGAGCATAGACAAACACGGTGACTTGACTCGCTGAGTGTAGTCAACAACCATGCAAATTGAAGTATGACCAGTATAGTGTGTTATTCTACTTTTCATCAATTAATCGGTCAGGCACAATAGAGAAATCTCAACTGTTCGACATACCCTAAATATGTCAAGATTCATCTTGAAGTATGGCGGATGTCACCCTTGTGCTATATCGAATACAGGTTGTAAAAACATGGCTGATTTAACCCAGAAACAAAAAGACTATCTTGATGAACTTGCAAAGGAGCGCGTTTTTGACATGAATAATGACGATGTCGTTATCAACGCGCTCGAACAAAAAGTGCATCAAATGGAAGAGCATTTAAAAACGTATTTCCATGAACGCGTCCATTTTTATAAAAACACACAAAAATAGCCTTAAGCTTAATAACTAATGCCGATGTTAACCTTTAATATCGGCTTTCATGACCGATGAATCTTTAGCCTTAAATCTATTCTCTATCAGCTTTATTTGCCTACTTCATATACCCATCCAAAATAATGATACTTGCAATACAAAACTGGACGATAGGTACCCCCATCCTTCGTGTATTAAACAAAAAACAGTATTACTTATCTCAAATCCACTGTGCTTAAATTAGTTTGAAAATGGATGATAATCTTTCATTTGAAATCCTTTTTTGGATTTAAATTTTACTCATCTGATTAAGATGAAACGCTCATTTTTTAGCCGTTGGTAACACTCATCTTAAGATCTTAAAACTAAGCCAATAGGTCAAATTTATCAAAATGAACAAAAAATAGGCCATTAAGTGGCTAATAATTAAACAAAACACCCATGTTATAATAGCGTGTATTGTGCTTTATTTGACCGAATTTAAGTTATGTCAACCTCGCCTTACCAATAAAACATTAACATTATTTATAAGTTTCATCATAAAAAAATAAAATACCTCGCAAGTTTCATTTAAAATTAACGCGTTATAAATTGCCATTTTTTAATACATAGAAATACAGTAATTTAGATAAAGTCAGCCGGATAAAAGTAGCTCCTCCAAAAATATTCTGTTACTATTCGGTCGATTTTTGTTCAGAGAAATTTAGGAGAAGCAAATGCCCTCTCGAACGATGAGGACAAAAGCCGTCTTCGCTTTCTTACTTTTATTGTTATTTTCGGGTTTGAGTTTCGGCTCAACCAGCACCAGTTTTACACTCAAGAAAGAGTATTCTCACAAGGCCGTGCAGAGCTCAAATCAGGCTCAAACATCCCTGCCTGATTTGCGAAAATACCCGTCGGGTACGCCACGTAAGAAAGCGTTTTTGAAAACGGTTGTCCCTGTGATTGAAAAGGTCAATCAAGAAATAATGTCAGAGCGCAAATGGTTGCTCTCTGTCCGCGCCAACAAAAAATGGAGTGCACAAGAACTACGTCGCCTTGCACAAATTTGCAATAGCTACGGTATGACATGCACTAGCCCAAAACGTATCAATTGGGATAAGTTGTTGAGTCGTGTTGATATTATGCCAACACATCTCGTTGCTACTCAGGCGGCAACAGAGTCAGGCTGGGGAACCTCACAGCTAGCACAACAAAATGGTAACTTGTTTGGTATGAGATGCGGCAGTGGTTGCCAAATCAAACAAGGGAAAGTGAAAGGTTATTCGGTATACGACTCGGTCGAAGATACTGTCTCGGCCTATATGAAAAACATGAATACCCATAACGCTTACGAGTCACTTCGATCGTCAAGAGCAAAACAACGTCAATCTAAGGATGAGTTAGATACAGCAAAACTGATCAATGACATGAAAGGGTATTCACAGTTAGGCTCAACTTATAACCGTTATTTACAAGAGATGTTCGCGAGCAATGAAGAATTGATTACACAAGCTCAAACTACGGCATCGACTCGAATTTAGTTTGTATCACCAGGTACAGGTTTCCACCAAAATCCACTTTTTGATAAAGTGGATTTTTTCTTATTGCAACAAAGTTGATTATTAATATGATGGTGAACGTTCTTCTACCACATCCGTCATATTTTAAGTTGCTGTTGGCTGTATATACTGGCTAAACCCGCTCCCCAAATCACATAGACGTCTATGACCGTGGGTGCAAACAAGGGTAAATACGCAGATAATCTACATGCAACTCAAATTATTTTGGGCTAACAATAATTAACAATTTGAGTCTAATATGAATTTTTTCTCATTTGAGTTTCTTGGCTCTTTTTTAGTTTTTTTCTTGATTTATTGGAGCTGCCAACCCAGCGCAAAGCTTCAGAATGGGCTACTCATTACAGCGAGTTACTTTTTTATTTATTCATTCAACCCTGATTTTGCTTATATTTTATTTGGATACACACTCTTTATTTATTTCTTAACCAATTGGGTTTCAAATTGGCTTTCCAATAAATGGGTCTTCACGATACTGGCCTTGGGGATTATTGGTTGTTTTACCGCGTTTAAATATTACTCTTTTTTCCAAGAAACACTTCAACAGACATTCGATAAGTTTGGCTTCAGCGTAGGGCTACCAATCATTGAGCTATTAGCCCCTATTGGGCTGTCTTTCTATGCATTCCATTCGGTAAGCTATACCGTTTCCGTTTGTCGTAAAGAAATCCCCAAAGCAGACTTCTTTGATGTCGCACTATACCTTAGCTTTTTTCCGAGCATTGTCGCTGGCCCTATCAATCGCGCTAAAAACTTTCTCCCACAAATTCAAGCTGAAAGCCGTGAAATACTGGATCCTAGGAAAGCGATTTTACTTATCTCATTAGCACTGGTTAAACTATTCTTGTTTAGTTCATACTTAGCTGAAAACTTCGTTAACCCTGTCTTTGATGCTCCAGCAGGTTTCAGCGCAGGTGAGATATTAGTCGCGACCTATGCTTACGCATGGAATATCTACTTTAACTTTTCAGGTTACACCAACTTAGTCACAGGCATCGCTTTATTATTAGGCTTCCGTGTTCCTGTTAACTTTAATGCGCCTTATATGGCGGCCAACTTAAAAGAATTTTGGGCGCGTTGGCATATAAGTTTATCGACATTTATTCGCGACTATATCTATATTCCACTCGGCGGGAACCGAAAAGGTTTTAGCCGTATGAATACCCATGTTTTCTTAGCGATGGTGATCTCCGGTTTATGGCATGGCGCAGCAATGACATTTGTCGTTTGGGGAGCAATTCATGGTCTTGGAATTGTCTTGCTCAATCTTAAGAGTTTCTGCATGGAAAAACTTGGTTGGACAAAAACGTTCCCTAATAAAACTGTCTCGACGTTATTTGCGCGTATTTTCACATTTCATTTTGTCTGCTTTGCATGGATATTTTTCCGCAGTCCAACCTTTGATGATGCGTTACTGCTCATCTCGCAAATAGGTGCGCCTGGATTTATCGCATCAATCGGTTCAAGCATTGGCTTATTAATCGCATTTTGGATATTACTGTTACTCTACCCTTACTTTGTGCAGTCATATCATTATGCTGCGAGGAAATATCAAGATATCGCTTGGTACTATTATCCGATCCCTCTCGCTATCATTCTGACCATTATGTTTATGCTTTCGCCTTCTGGAATGCCGGGATTTATTTATGCTAACTTCTGAGTTTAAAAGAAACCTGATAAAAACCGGACAAGTGCTGTTTATTGTTTTGGTCGCAGGATTATTATTGATTTGGCTAAACCAAGGTTCATTAGAACGTTTTTGGCAGCAAAAATACCACCGTGATACACCCTGGGCTGCGATATCAGGCAATCCTGTGTGGGATTATGGGGCATATTTGCATGATGGCACACAGGCCGCTGGAGGCGCTTTTCTTTATCACACCTCTGGACAACAGGCTTTTGATGCTAAAGAGGCTGAAGCAATTGCTATCGCGAATGAAAACAGTAAACGTACCTTCCCTGAAGGTTTTCAGGTTGGGCTGCGCTTTGTTAACGGTTATATTTACCCTGCTGAATCACTGTCAATCACCTTCCCTGAGCTATTAAAACGCCAGCAAGCACGAGAACCGTTAAAGGCAAGCAAAGCCGGTCCAGTCAAAATTAGCAATACCGGGCCGATTATTCCGAAGCATTTCGCCAAACTTGAAAAAGGCAATGAGGTTCTGTTTGCGGGTGATTCGATGATGCAAGGCGTCGCACCACAGGTTAAGAATATGCTGCTGAAAAAATATAATATCGGCAGTATTAATCTCAGTAAGCAAAGTACAGGTCTGGCTTATCGGCGCTTTTTTAACTGGCCACAGACCATTGCTAAAGCCTTGGATGATAATCCGAATATTAAAGTCTTAGTGGTTTTTCTTGGTCCTAATGACCCATGGGATATGCCACCCGAAACCGGTTATAAATATGTGAAGTTCAAAAGTGAAATTTGGGAGCAGGTGTATCGCTCTCGCATTAGTGATATATTAGCGGCAGCACGCCAACACAATGTCGATGTTATCTGGGTTGGCCCTCCCAACATGCGTAAAGCTAACCTGTCAGATGGTATGAAGTTCTTAAGGGGCCTCTACCAATCCGAAGTCGAAAATAATGGTGAAATTTATTTTTCTGTTAATGACGTCTTTAAATATAAAGACCAGACTTACTCCGACTATTTTGGCGACGATAGTAGTAAAATCAAATTAAGAAGTGGTGATGGAATTCATTTCAGCCCCAAAGGACAACAAGCGATCGCTGAAAAAGTTTTTTCATTAATCCATTTTGAAGAGGAAAAAAAGGAACCTCATGAAACTGAACAAACTGCTTCAAGCTAAAACAAAATTAGCAGCAGCCAGCGTGATTGCGTTGTTATCTCTAAGCCTATTGTCTTGCCAACAAGACACAGAGCGGAAGGGGAAAGGTTCAACAGGGGGTGATGCACTCACGGATGTCAACGTGCAGGGGCAACTGATTGATTACTCTGAACCTAATATCAATAAGCTTAAAAACAAACTTAAGCTAGGCAATCAACAGGTTCATATTGTTCAAATTGGCGATTCCCATACTGCCGCTGACTTTTTTAGTGGTGACTTAAGAACAATGTTCCAGCAGCGCTATGGCGATGCTGGCCCAGGCTTTGTCCCTGCGATTTCAGTACCGGGGCAACGCACTGCAACGATTAATCGTAAAAGTGATAAAAAGCAATGGGAGCTATTTAGTAGCCGTAAAGATGAACGTTTTGATTACCCATTAGGTGGTTTAGTTGCCCTTCCTATGGCAGCCAAAAGTACAGTACAGCTGGTACCATTGCAGGCAGCAAACGGAGTTTATCAACTTCAAGCGCTGTACCAGGCTTCATCAGGAAGCCAGATGAGTGTCTCTCCGGCAGCGTCATCACCTGTTGGATTACCAACAACGGGTAACTCATGGCGTTTTTCTTCGCCAATCAATACCCAATTACCCGCCGAAGTTACGGTTAGCAAAGATAATAATCTCAAAATTGGCGGTTGGTTACTTCGCTCTAATCACCCGGGTGTGATGTTATCTGCAATTGGTATTAATGGTGCGACGATTAATATGTTCGATAAGTGGCAACCGCAATGGAGTGAAACATTAGCACAAATGTCACCAGATATGGTGATCCTTGCTTATGGCACTAACGAAGCCTTTAACGACAACCTAGATTTGGTTGCCTATCAACAGAACTTACGTGAGAAAATTCGGCTTATCCGCCAACGTATGCCTGATAGCGTCATTTTATTGATAGGGCCAAATGATTCAATCAAGTTTAGTAATGCATTGAGCTGCCAAGCTCAGATGCCTGTCCATCTTGCGAATGTGATTCAAATTCAAAAAACGGTCGCGGCTCAAGAAAATACGCTATTTTGGGACTGGCAAAGCTTTATGGGTGGCCCTTGTTCAATTCGCTCTTGGGTAGCGAAAGATCTCGCACGCCCTGATAATGTGCACTTATCTGCCGAAGGCTATAAGAAGAGTGCGCAAGGCCTTTACAGCCAGCTAAGCCAAATCTTGAATTAATTCACTGAAAGCAAAAAACCCGTTCATTGAACGGGTTTTATTTTCATATACTGCCTGTTACAAAAATACGAAGAATATCATTCCAACAATCGCACCCGTTGTGCCCAGAATCGTTTCCATCACGCTCCACGTCTTCAATGTTTGCGCTTCTGTTGCTCCTGTGAATTTCCCGTACAACCAAAAACCAGAGTCATTAACATGACTTAAAATGATAGAGCCGCCCGAAATACAAGTTGCCAGTGCGGCTAATTGTGCACCTGAATAACCTAACTCACCAATCACAGGTAGCACTAAACCAACCGTCGTTAAACATGCGACGGTAGCAGAACCTTGGATGACACGAACCGCACCTGCAAGAATAAAACACGCGACAGCAATCGGTAATCCTGCACCTATTAATGAATCACCTAACGCAGGACCCACGCCTGAGTCCACCAAGATTTGTTTGAATACGCCACCAGCACCGGTCACTAACAGAATGATACCTGCAGGCTGGATCGCTGCAGAACACACTTCCATTACTTTTTCTTTATTCATGCCATAGCGGAAACCTAAGCCATAAATAGCCAGTAAGCACGCCAGCAATAATGCCGTAAATGGGTGACCAATAAATTCAAGCCAGTGCTCTAGGTTTGAACCTTTTTCTACGAAGTGCGTACCAATAGTTTTTAGCCCAACTAAAATCAACGGAAATAGGACTAAACATAAACTAAATCCAAAACTTGGCATTTTAGATTTTTCTGTTTCCGGTGCTTGATAATCTGCTGGAATATCAATGTTAACGTGCTTACTAATAAAGCTACCGAAAAGTGGCCCTGCTAAAATCATACCGGGAATTGCTGCACACAAACCAATTAAGATCATCCAACCATAATCCGCGCCCATCTGTGACGCTACCAGCATCGGTGTCGGACCCGGTAATAAGAAAGCCGCCGCCGCCGCAACCCCTGCAAATAAGGGAATAGCCAAACGAACAACGTTATGGCCCGTGCGATTTGCTACCGCAAATACCACGCCGATCAATAAAACGATAGCAACATCAAAAAATAGTGGCAATGCACAAATTAAACCAGCAATACCAACTGCATAATGCGCGCACTTCTCACCGAACAGGTTCAGTAACTTGTTTGCAACTTGATCGAGCGCGCCAGTTTCGTGCAGGATCTTACCGAACATGGCACCAAGTGCGACCACGATTGCTAAGAACCCGAGAGTTCCCGCCATTCCTTTTTGCATGGTTTCCGTGATTTGTTGAACTGGCATTCCCGAAAATAATCCAGCGCCAATAGAGACAACCATCAGTGCAATAAAAGCATGTAAACGCGCATACATGACCAGAAATAGTAGTAAAACAACCGAGCCAACTGCCGTTAGAACTAATGTTAATGTGCTTAATGTTTCAACTGGGGTGTTCATGGATTCCCTCCAGAGATAATTTTTTGAATAGCCGTACGGGTATTTTCAATCACCTCATCGAGTGATGGGCGAATATCGACAACATAAACATCCTGTTCTTCTGATGTAGGCTCTTGCAGTGTTTGAAATTGGGAGACCAGCATTTCAGGTTTAAAGAAATGACCTTTACGGGCTTTGAGGCGGCTTTCAATGAGTGCAGCATCACCTTTTAGGTAGATGAAATAGAGATTTTTATTACCTTCTCTTAATTTATCGCGATAGCTTTTTTTCAATGCAGAGCAAACAACTAATGAAATTGCATTCGTCCGTTGCATCGCAAAAATGGCGTCATTTAATGCAGCTAGCCAAGGCAACCGATCTTCATCATTAAGGGCCTGACCAGAAGCCATTTTTTGAATATTTGCACGTGGATGTAGAAAGTCACCATCTAAAAAAGCGACATTTGTTTGCTGCGCAATGCCACTTGCGACTACCGATTTGCCACTTCCCGATACCCCCATGAAAACAAATGTATAATTTTGTGTTTGGGTATCACTCATTGAAAACTCCTCAGGTGTTAAAGAGAAAATAATACTAATTATATTTATTTACCGATGATACACATTCAATTGTTACCGGTAACAGTTACCAGTAACATTATCAGCAGCGATGTTATTTTTAGCAATTATATTGAAGGGGAAAAAATTGGATATGTGATGCCTCTCTCACTAATCGATGCATCACATTTTGGTTTCAGATACTTTCGCCAATCAATACTTCAAAACTGACATCAAACATATGGTTTGTCAGTTTTTTACCATTGATGCGAGCAAGTAATATTTCCGCAGCTTTACGCCCCATTTGGTCTCTAGGGGTCAAAATACTGGCTAATTTCGGGGTCATTACCTGACCAACATCATGACCATGAAAACCTGATATCGACAACTCTTCAGGTACTTTTATACCAAGCCGTTGACACTCAAAAATGGCACCGATTGCCAGATCATCATTAGTACAAAACAAGCCATCAGTTTCAGGATATTTGGCTTTACAATCATGAAGTAATTTCGCCCCTAATGAATAGGATGAGCTAACCTGCGTCATCACATTACGAGGTTCATAACCTGCATCGTGCATCGCTTGCTCATAACCTTGTAAACGAATAAGGGTACGTTCGTCATGGCGAGCGCCGAGGTAAACTATATGTTGGCAACCGCGTGCCAACATTGCTGTTGTCATCTGTCGAGATGCCTCAAAATTATCGATTCCCACAGCAACATCTAAACACGGAGATACGCTATCCATAATTTCGACAACAGGGATCCCCGCTGTTTTTAACATTCTTAGTGTTCGACTGGTATGCGTACGCTCCGCTAAAATCACTCCATCAATATTATAAGAGAGCAAAAATGTAAGACGTTCCTCTTCTTTTTCAGGTTGATAGCCATAGTGTGCCAACATAGTTTGATAACCATGGTTATCAGTAACCGCTTCAATACCGCGGATCACTTCAGCAAAGACTTGGTTAGTCAATGATGGTAGTAATACACCAATTGCATGGCTAGTGGCATTTGACAATAAATCAGGGGCTTTATTCGGTATATATCCTAGCGCCTCAACCACCAGCGCGATTTTGCCTCGCAGCGATTCAGAAACTTGTTCAGGATTTCGCAAAAAACGGCTGACAGTCATTTTAGTCACACCGACTTGTTCGGCAACATCCTGTAGTGAGGGTCTTTTTTTCTTCATATATCCTGTGTACTTGGGTTTGCTGATTTTTTTAGCTTAAATTGCCACAGCTTTAAAGGAAAGGGTTTAATCAGATAACGATAATGCTTATTTGGCTAAATCAAGATATCACTTTCAAACTCAATACCTAAACCAAAAAATGAGTATTTAACGAGTAATGACTATGTTCTGCGATCTGTTTATGGATAGCAATCTCTGTTCCTGATTTACATCACAGAATAGCTGAGTTTTCTGTTTAACCACGCTTTTATTGTTGACTCTGCCGGATGACTTGGTTAATTTCCGCTGTATATTAATAAATATAACGAGTAACCTCTAAGCCCCATGAGAATCAATCGTAGATACTTTTTAAAATCCTGCGCTGCACTAGCTGCGCTTTACTATTTACCTGCTTATGGGTTGAGTCATAATAAAGTCGAACAGGCACTTTTTGGTTTACTGCCAAAGCCGGATAAAATTCAACGCGTCATTAGTTCAGGACCGCCTTCTGATCTGCTGCTATTTGCTTTAGCACCTGAAAAAATGGTCGGGTTTTCCTCGATTAACTTACAAAAAGGACATTCCGATTTATTCGCGGCGCAATGGCGAAACTTCCCTATCTATGGCCGCTTAGCAGGACGAGGCAGTACGCTTTCCTTAGAGAAGTTACTCGATTATAACCCTGAGCTAATTATCGATACTGGCCATATTGATGAGACTTATCGTTCTCAAGCAGAAAAAGTGGCTAAGCAAACAGGTATTGCTTATTTATTACTGGCTGGAGGGCTACAGGATGCTCCTCAGCAATTACGCCAATTAGGTGAGATACTGAATGCTGATCAGCAAGCTCAAAAACTCAGCATTGTTGCCGAACGCTATCTTCAAGATGCCAAACAATTCTCCGTACAGAATCAATCACATGCTCTAAGTTTTTATTTAGCAAGGGGTGCTAAAGGCTTACAAACAGGTACTAAAGGTTCAATTCATACCGAAGCAATTGAAATGTTAGGATTTCGTAATGTTGCAGATATTCCCGGTTTTCATGGCTTAACTGAAGTATCGATGGAGCAACTGTATGACTGGAACCCTGATATTATCATCACTCAATATGAAGAAGCTGAAGCATTAATAAACAGCTCTGCCTTGTGGAAAGGGCTAACAGCAGTTTCATCCAATCGACTACTCTTTTTCGGTGGTATGCCATTTGGGTGGATTGATGGCCCACCGAGCGTGAATCGCCTGCTAGGTATGCGCCGATTACAGAGTCATTTTGACAAACAAATCGAATCCACTATTCATGATGATATCAAACAGTTTTTTAGTTTATTTTATCACTCAGAACTGGCCAATGCGCAAGTTGATATGCTGATGGAACAGTCATGAGCCGTACAGCAAAACAAATCCTACTGACGGTTATTTTTATCATCTGTTTTGCTATTGGCTTAACTAGTGGTAAGTATTCACTAACTTTTGATCAGTTGTTCAATCTGATTGCGTCTGAATTTAGTTCTCAAGCCGTCATTGATGATCCACGCAATGCAACAGTTTTTTAGCAAATATGTTTCCCACGTACACTTGCGGCTATTTTGATTGGTGGTGGCCTTGCTATTGCGGGCGCTGCCTATCAGGGCATGTTTCGTAATCCGTTAGTTTCACCAGATATCTTAGGCGTTTCTGCGGGTGCGGGTGTCGGAGCTGTTATTGGCATATTTTTGGCCAATCCCTCGTCTTCATTCAACTTGCCGCATTTGTCGGTGGCTTAACCGCAGTCACATTGGTTTGCCTCATTGCGCGAATGGCTCGTCAACACGATCCTATTTTGTCATTAGTATTAGTCGGTGTTGCTATCAGCGCGTTATGTGGCTCAGCTATCTCCTTAATGAAAATATTAGCAGATCCTTATACACAACTTCCATCAATCACTTTTTGGTTGCTCGGTGGCCTTTCATCAATTACACAGAGCGACCTGCTATCCGCGTTACCGATTATGTTGATTGGCATCATTCCATTACTGCTATTACGCTGGCAAATGAATTTACTCAGCCTATCAGATGAAGAAGCCAAGAGCCTCGGCATTAATGTGAATTTAATTAGAGCCATTTTTATTGTCTCTGCAACATTGATTACCGCCAGTGCGGTCTCTATTGCGGGAATTATTGGTTGGGTAGGGTTGATTGTTCCCCATATCACTCGAATGATAGTGGGTGCTAACTTTCGTTATCAGCTTCCTGCATCAATGGCTATCGGTGCCATTATGTTACTGATTACTGACACGCTTGCCCGTAGTATTGCTGCGATTGAACTTCCTCTGGGGATATTAACCTCTGCAGTTGGCGCTCCATTCTTTTTAGCAATTTTATTGCAAACACGGAGAGTGAAATGAGCCTAATGACTCTCAAAAATGTGGTCATTGGCTATCATCATAACGCCATCATTAATCATATTAGTTTTACGCTAGAGAAAGGGTCGATGACCTGTCTTTTAGGCGAGAATGGCTGTGGCAAAACAACACTGATGAAAACCTTGCTTGGTTTAATTCCAGCCATCAGTGGCGATATCTTATTACAAGAAAAATCTATCAAAGTCTACAAACAACTTGATATCGCGAAAGTTATTGCTTACGTACCTCAAGCTCATGATACGCCATTTACTTTCACGGTGATTGATATGGTGATGATAGGGCTCACACCCCACATATCATTATTTTCAGTGCCCGGATCCAAAGAACGGGCATTAAGCTTACGACAACTCGAAAAATTGGGTATTGAGCACCTTGAATCCCGCTTATATAGCACCTTAAGCGGGGGCGAAAAGCAACTCGTCTTAATCGCCCGAGCCCGAATCCAAAACCCGTTAATTCTTATTATGGATGAGCCTGCTGCCAGTCTTGATTTTGGTAACCAAATCCGTTTATTAAAACAAGTTGAGCAGCTAAAAGAACACGGTATTACTGTTTTGATGTCGACCCATCATCCACAACATGCCGCAGCAATTGCTGACAATGTTATCTTGCTCGATAGACAGCAAGGCGCTAGGCAAGGCACCGCACAAAGTATGCTAACACTCACTAACTTAGCGGGGCTCTATTCTATAGACGAACAAAGTATTGCGGCTCATTTTCAGCTTCCTTCTAATTTTACTTGTTAAGGCCAGAGTTATGCTAATCGATCAATTAGATTTTGCGAGTATGTACCAACAACATATGCAACAGGCGCAGCGTACACGCAAAGAACCCGCGCATTGGGATAAAAAAGCACAACAAATGGCGCAGACCTGCGCAAACCCCCAAGATCCCTACTTAATCCGTTTCCGTGAATTAATTGATTTTTCAGATGCGAAAACTTTACTGGATATCGGTTGTGGCCCCGGTTCAGTCTGTTTAAGCCTTGCTAATCACTTCACATCTGTTATCGGTATTGACTATAGTCGAGGCATGTTAGATGCAGCACAAGAGCGTGCAAATGCGCTCAACATTCACAACGCTCATTTCGAGCAGCTGGCATGGGAAGACAGCTGGGAAAACCTACCAAAAATGGATATTGCCGTCGCCTCACGCTCAACTTTAGTCGATGACCTTAAAGCTGCCCTGCTAAAACTCAATCGACAAGCTAACTTGCGAGTTTATACCACTCATACCGTTAACCCAACCTTTATCGATGAAAATATTATTCGTGAAATCGGGAGAGACGTTATCCGTCTACCCACCTACATTTATGCAGTTAATATCCTGCATCAATTGGGCATCAATGCTCGTATTGATTTTATTAATAGCCCAGATAAAGGTGGATTTGAGAGCTTTGATACTTTTGTCGATAGCGTCAATTGGTCACTAAAAAACCTAACATTTGAAGAGACAGACAAACTACGCAAATATTACGATAAGCGCGTATCTTCAGGACAACGTATTCCTTACCCTTCCCGCGACTGGGCAATGGTGTCATGGGACGTCGTTGATGAAGAGAGCTTAACAATATGATTTATCTTCCCGATAGCTTAATTGATCAGTTACTACTGGATGATATCCAGTATGGCGACCTAACAACTCGCTCGCTTGGCTTACATACTCAACAAGGCACGATGACCTTTACCTCTAAACAAGGTGGATGTGTCAGTGGTATTGCTATTGCAAGACGCATGCTCGGCAAGCTGGGAATTGATTATCAATGCCATTATTGTGATGGAGAAATCGTTGAGGTTAATAGTTGTTTAATCAATGCGTCGGGAACAGTAGAAGCACTTCATCAAGGGTGGAAAGCTGTTCAGAACGTCCTTGAATGGTGCTGCGGAGTAAGTCATTACACTCATCAGATGGTCACGGTACTCAAACAATACCAGCGCCCGAAGCTCAATTGGCCTGTACTCGAAAAACCGTTCCAGGTACTAAATTTTTAGCGCTCACGGCGATTATTGCGGGTGGCGCTATTATTCATCGCGCAGGTAGTGCAGAAAGTATTTTACTGTTTACCAATCATCGTAGCTGTTTATCTGCACCTGATGATTGGTCTTCTCATGTACAAACATTAAGAATCGCAGCCCCTGAAAGCTAATTATTGTCGAGGCTGATAATAGCGAACAGGCCCTACTCGCTATCAAAGCGGGGGCCGATATTATTCAGTTAGATAAATTTAGCCCGCCGCAAGTTCGCGAGTTACAACGGGAGATTCGTGATCGAAATAGCCCATGTCGCTTGTCGGTTGCGGATGGTATTAATTTACAAACAATAGAAGCCTATGCACAAACAGGTGTTTCTGTGTTTATCACCTCTGCACCTTATTACGCCACACCAAGAGATATTAAAGTACAAATTTTTACTCGATAAACCACACAGTAATATGATTTAAGAAAGCGACCTGACAAGTTTGTCGGTTGGTTTTCTTATGTGAGTAAACGACAACTATCGTTATATAAAAATAAATGTATCGAATTTAATAAACTGGAATAAAAAAATGAAAATAAAACAAATAACATATTTAGTTGGGATGGCTTTATGCACCACAAATAGTTTCGCTGCCACAGCAGAAGAACAAACAAACCGTGATGTAATGACTGTTTGGAGTACCCCACTCGCCGCAGATGAGAATGTTATTACTCAATCTCAAATGAAGCTGCTTAATAAAACCAACGTGGCACAAGCATTGAGTACCATGCCAGGGGTCGCGATTCAAAAATCAGGTAACCGTAATGAAACTCAAGTAAACGTGCGTGGTTTTGATAGCCGCCAAGTTCCTGTGTTCTTTGACGGTATTCCAACTTATGTACCTTATGATGGCACATTGGATCTTGGCCGGTTTATGACTAGCGAATTATCAAGTGTAGAGCTATCAACGAGTTATACGTCATTACTACAAGGTCCAAACTTGATGGGCGGTGCGATTAACCTCACTACTGCAGCCCCAAAAAACCGTTTGAAGCCAATATCAGCCTAAACCAAGGATTTGCACGCGGAGCTGACAATGCGCATAACGTCAGTACACGTATCGGTGGCCGTAATGACCTTGGTTTTATTCAAATTAGTGGCAGCCAGTACAAACAACGCTTTATGGGGCTGCCAGATTCAGATGATAATAATCCGTTAGCTGGTAGTCACGGCCGCAGAACTAACTCTGCGACGGATGATAAACGTCTAATGTTAAAAATGGGTTGGACTCCACGTGAAACTGATGAGTATGTAGTGACTTATCTGAAACAAGATGGCGATAAAAATAGTGCACCAAGTGCGAGTAACAAAAATCAGCAAATTTGGCAGTGGCCTGAATATAATAAAGAGAGCATTTATTTTAGTGGTACCACTCAGGTAACTGAAGGTATTGCGTTACAAAGCCGTCTGTATCACGATACCTTCAAAAATACGCTCCATCAATATACTTCCGTTAAGAATTATAAAGATGGCAAGTATAACTACAGCCATTATGATGACTACAGTAATGGTGCCGATATGCGTGTTGATTTCACTCTGCGTGAACTCGATATGCTGTCATTTGCCGCGCACTGGAAGGAAGATGTTCACCGCTCACGGGGTAACAAAGTGGTTCCTTACGATCGCTACAAAGATCAAACATGGTCAGTCGCTACCGAGTACCAATGGGTTGCGACCGATAAGCTCGATATTATTGGTGGAATTGGCTATGACTGGCGGAGTAGTGATGATGGAAAACGCTACCTCTATAATAAGCAAAACATCGTCACGGGTATTGAAACCTATGAAGATAACCGCCAGCGCGCATTTAATTGGGAGTTAATGGCACGTTATCACTTAGAAAACAGAGATACTGTTCAAGCCTCTGTTTCAGACAGAAGCCATTTCCCAACGCAAAAAGAACGTTATACCAAAAACAAAATGAAAAATAATGATTCCTTTATCATTAACCCTCATCTTGATGCTGAGCGTGCTCTGACCTTTGATCTGACTTATAAAGGCCAGATCACACCAGATTGGTCATACAATGCGAGCGCCTATTATAACCATGTTTCTGATGCCATCATGGCGCACTATATGGGCTACAATGCAGTTGAAGACTCCGATGTTTACCAAAACCGTAACAGTGGTAAAGTTAACTATGCAGGGATTGATTTAGGAACAAATGGAAAACTGACAGATTGGATGGAAGCAGGATTAAGCTATAGTTATATCCATGCAGATCCTAAACATGAAAGTGTCCGTCATGTTGCTGAGTTGCCTACCCATAAAGCTTTTGCTTGGGTTAAATTTACGCCTTACGAACCATTTAGTATCACGGTAACTGAAGAAGCAAGAAGCTGGGGCTACAACTATATCGACAGTAACTCTAAAGTGAGTGGTTTTGCTAAAACAGATGTCCGTTTAGATTATGATTTAGGATATGGTGTTTCAGTCAACATCTCGGTCAATAACCTATTGGATAAATCATATCAATACACAACAGGTTATATTGAAGAAGGTCGTAATTACTGGTTAGGCATTGAATATAACTATTAATCACGATTATTTTAGGTAAGGGATTTCCCCTTACCTAAAAACAAAAAAAGGCTAACTCTTAATAATTAGAAGCCCACCCCACTTACCAAACGTCATTTTTATTATTTCGTTATGTACACAATTCAACCTTTATTTACTTCCACAACTCAATACTTTTTATACCTTTTCTGCTTAGAATAATTGATGGAAATATATACCCTAAATAATTCGAGTTAGAGCTAGGCGACAAGAGAAGCTATACCGATAAACACGCGCTAGGAGCATAGATAACTATGTGACTAGTGCGAATGAACGCAGTCAACAACGCGATAACTTGAAGTATGAGGGGTATAGTCGAAGTATCATCCCTATAGTGTTAAACTACACACCAATAGCAATTTTGAGTTGTGGGTTAAGATCAATGACCATAAAAAAAATGAAAGAAGACAAGCTGCTAGTGATGGCCGAACGCTTATGCGAATCTCGGGGTGTTCGATTGACACCACAAAGGGAAACCGTGTTGCGATTAATTACCCAACAACATGGCGCAATCAGTGCATATGATTTACTAGACTTATTACGTGAGGTTGAACCTCAAGCTAAGCCGCCAACTGTGTACCGAGCTTTAGAATTTTTAATGGAGCAAAGCTTCATTCATAAGATTGAATCCACAAATAGCTATGTTATTTGCCATCATTTTGATAATCCCAGTCATATTTCAGTGATGCTGATTTGTGATAACTGCGGCAGTGTTGCAGAGAGTGATTGTGGAACAATAGAAGCCGCGATTATAGGTTTAGCTGAAGAAAATCAATTCCAGCTACGCCACACGGTGGTTGAGAACCATGGCTTGTGTAAATCTTGCGGTGAGATAGTCAGTTGTGAAGATCACGAACATTGTAGTCATGACCACGATCAACCAGTAAAAACCAACAAAAAGTAGAAAGATAATAACGTGGAAATGTAGAAACAATAAAGCTTATCAAGATGCGATTAAACCATCCGTCTTTAGCCTATTTTACATTGAATAATATGGATATCGCAGGCAGATCTCTATCGTAATTAAAACTCAACACAACTAGAATGAAATCTGCCGCAACATATCAATGACACTACAGTGCAAATACTAGCTCCAATCACTATTACGGATAACACCAACTGCAAGACCTTCAATAGTGAAATTCTGTTGACGTAAATCGATAACAATTGGCGCGAACTCAGGATTTTCAGCAATTAACTCAACGCGATTACCTTGCTGTTTAAAGCGTTTTACTGTGACTTCATCTTCAATACGTGCCACAACAACTTGGCCATTATGAACATCTTGAGTTTTATGCACAGCTAATAGATCGCCATCCATAATTCCAATATCTTTCATTGACATGCCGTTGACGCGTAATAAAAAATCAGCGTGAGGCTTAAATAATGCAGGATCAACTTGGTAGTGGCTTTCGATATGTTCTTGAGCTAACAAGGGTTCGCCTGCCGCAACACGACCAATCAAAGGTAGACCCGGACTATCGTTCTCTTCTTCGAGCAGTAAACGGATACCACGAGATGCACCAGAAACAATCTCTATTACACCTTTACGAGCCAAGGCCTTTAGATGCTCTTCAGCCGCGTTAGGCGAACGAAAACCAAGGCTTGCTGCTATTTCAGCTCGTGTCGGTGGCATACCCGTTTGAGAAATGTGATCACGCACCAAATCATAAACCTGCTGTTGTCTAGCCGTCAGTGCTTTCATCTCGTTCCCCTGTTTGTTTATACAGTCAGACTGTGAGTATATACAGGTAAATGAAGATTTGAAACACTTAAATCACTGAACTAGCGCATTTGCTGACGATTTTGTACTTTAGTCGATTGTCTTTCTATTTTGGGCTATCAACCTGCAAAATAGCGTTGCCATAGAACGGTTGCCCAAATCACTAATGCCAAACCAATCGTGATAAAAACCGCAGCGGAACCAATATCTTTTGCCCGTCCCGATAATTCATGATATTCACTACCGACACGATCGACCACGGCTTCTATTGCACTATTAATGAGTTCGACAATCGCCACCAGCACGACAGAACTGATCAGCAGTAACCTATCGATATAACTGATATCTAACCAACATGCGATGACTACCGCCAGAACAGCAGCCACAGATTCTTGTCTAAATGCGGCTTCATTGATCCAAGCTGCTTTAAGCCCTTTAAGGGAGTACCCCGCGGCCTTAATAACTCGCGTGAATCCCTTAGTTTGGTTCGCCATTTTTACTCCTAAAATTTTCAATCAATCATCATTTATGGTAATTAAACTTACATTTTTTGTGGTCAAACTTAATGGCCAGTAACTGATTTTCCCGTTGATTTCTGGTATTATCGGCGGAGCATTGTTAACAAGAGGCTATAATCATTTATGTCACTATGGCGTAAAATATATTACAACATGTTGAATTTACCACTTAAATTATTGGTAAAAAGTAAACTAATTCCAACGGACCCTATTTTAGAGTTAGAATTGGACACAACTCGGCCCACATTATATGTGTTGCCCTATCATTCCAAGTCTGACCTCTTAACGCTTCGTCACCAATGCTTAGCTATCGGCCTACCTGATCCTTTGGTTGATAACGATATCAATGGCACTAAGCTACCCGCTTACGTCTTTATCGATGACGGCCCACGGGTTTTTCGTTACTATTCCCCTGATCCACGTAAAGAATCGGTGAAAATATTTCATGCCTATCTAGACTTGCATCGTAATAATCCAAATCTAGACATTCAGATGTTACCAGCATCGGTAATGTTTGGTCGCTCACCAGGGCGTGAAGGACATACCCCAGCACCGCCATTGCGATTACTCAATGGCATTCAAAAATTCTTTGCCATTATGTGGCTTGGGCGCGATAGTTTTGTCCGTTTTTCCCCAATTGTTTCGATGGGATTAATGGCACAAGAACACGGCACCGATACGATCATCGCCAATAAATTAGCACGTGTTGCTCGTATTCACTATTCACGTCAGCGCCTTGCTGCTGTTGGCCCTAAACTGCCAGTTCGCCAAGAACTGTTTAATAAGCTATTGACGTCAAAAGCGATTGAAAAAGCAGTTGAAGATGAAGCACGTAGCAAAAAAATCCCACTGAAAAAAGCGCAACAAAATGCCATCAATATGATGGAAGAGATCGCCGCCAACTTCTCTTATGAAGCTGTCCGTCTCAGTGACCGCGTCCTTAGTTGGACATGGAACAGGCTCTATCAAGGGATCAATGTTCAGCATTCTGAGCGTATACGTCAATTAGCACAAGATGGTCATGAAATTGTTTATGTCCCATCGCATCGTAGCCATATGGACTACCTGCTACTCTCTTATGTTCTTTATCATCAAGGGCTAGTCCCGCCGCATATTGCCGCGGGAATTAACTTGAATTTCTGGCCTGCAGGGCCAATTTTCCGCCGTTTAGGTGCTTTCTTTATTCGTCGAACCTTTAAAGGAAACAAACTCTATTCAACTGTATTTCGTGAGTACCTGAGTGAGCTGTTTGCGCGTGGTTACTCAATTGAATACTTTGTTGAAGGCGGGCGCTCTCGTACCGGTCGTTTACTTCAACCTAAAACGGGCACGTTGTCGATGACTCTGCAAGCTATGCTGCGTGGGGATTCTCGCCCTATCACCATCGTACCAATTTATATTGGCTATGAACATGTGATGGAAGTTGGCACCTATGCCAAAGAGTTACGTGGTGCGGAAAAAGAGAAAGAAGGTTTTCTCTCGATGATCCGTGGTTTACGTAAATTACGCAAACTGGGTCAAGGTTATGTGAATTTTGGGCAACCTATTTCATTAAGTCAGTATTTAACCAAACATGTGCCTCATTGGCGTGACTCTATTGATCCTATCGAACCACAGCGACCAAGTTGGTTAAATCCAACTGTAAGCCGCCTTGCGGATAACATTATGGTCAATATCAATAATGCTGCTGCAGCTAATGCGATCAACTTGTGTTCAACCGCTCTACTCGCATCACGTCAACGTTCTTTAACGCGTGAACAGCTCATTGAGCAAGTGGATTGTTATCTGCAACTGCTACGCACTGTGCCTTATACCGCAGAGGCAACAACCCCAAATAAGACAGCAGAAGAGCTTTTAGAGCACGCTCTGCAAATGGATAAATTTGAAGTCGAAAAAGACAGCATGGGGGATATCATTATTCTTCCTCGCGAAAATGCGGTTTTAATGACGTACTATCGAAACAATATCCATCATCTTTTAGTACTGCCGTCACTGATCACCAGCATCGTGCTGCATAATGAACGTATTAGCCGTCAAGAAATTCACTATCAGGTCAGTCAAATTTATCCATTCCTCAAAGCTGAACTGTTTATGCGTTTTGACAGTGATTCCTTGGTGGATGTCGTCAATACCTTAATTGATGAGTTAAATAATCAACAACTGGTGTGCTTAAAAGATGACGATACAGTGGTTCTTAATCCACGTCGCATTCGTCCATTGCAGCTGTTAGCCGCTGGTGTACGTGAAACCTTGCAGCGTTATGCAATAACGCTTTCTCTGCTAAATGCTAGCCCTGAAATTAGCCGTAATACATTAGAGAAAGAGAGCCGTATGCTTGCTCAACGACTTTCTGTGCTGCATGGTATTAACGCGCCTGAGTTCTTCGATAAAGAAGTATTTTCAACACTCGTCGATACGCTGCGTGAAGAAGGCTATATTGATAATGATGAAAACGATATCTTTACAGCTAATGCCAAAAAGCTGTATGCCGTTATTTCACGGTTGATGTCTCCGGAAATCCGTTTAACGATCGAAAGTGTTAGCCAATCAGAAGAGCTATCTGCACCAATAAAGCCCTCTGTTGAGCCTACTGAAAAAAACGTTGGTGATGAGATCTCATCTCAACCTAAAGCGTAAAAACCAGCACTTTCTTTAGTCACAAAAAAGGTAATGCAGTTTAAATGCATTACCTTTTTTCTATCTAAAAATAAATATCGGCTTCACTAAAGATAGCTCAATACAATTCCAATAAATAAAATAAATCCAACGTAGTTATTATTCAAAAATGCTTTAAAGCAGGCATCACGCTCTCTGTTTACCATCAGTTTCTGTTGGTATACAAATAGCAGCAATGACAACGCTATCGCGATATAAAAAATCATACCTAAATCGGCCATTGAGCCTATAACTACCAATAATCCAATCATGATAACTTGCAAGCTGCCAATAATAAGCTTGTCATATTGACCGAATAAGATTGCTGTCGATTTCACGCCAATCTTCAAGTCATCATTGCGATCAACCATCGCGTATTGTGTATCATAAATAACTGACCACAAAATATTGACTAAAAAGAGTAACCAACACACCAACGGCAACGATTCATTGACGGCAGAAAAGCCCATTGGGATTGACCACCCAAATGCAGCGCCTAAGACAACTTGAGGCAAATGACTAACGCGCTTAACAAATGGATAAATCCACGCTAATACTAGCCCTGCAAGAGAGAGCCAGATAGTCATAGAATTGAGCGTTAGCACTAATAAAAAAGAGAGCCCGACAAGGCTAATAAATAAAATTTTCGCTTCTTTTTCACTGACATCGCCACTGGGCAAAGGGCGATGTTTTGTCCGTTCCACATGACCATCAAAATGGCGATCAGCGAAATCATTAATCACGCACCCCGCGGCGCGCATTAGGAAAACGCCAGCAGTGAATACAATTAGAATATGCAAACTTGGTGTACTTTGAGCCGCAATCCACAGCGCCCAATAGGTCGGCCACAATAATAATAGTGTACCAATGGGTCTATCGATACGCATCAAACGGCTGTAGGCATGCCATTTACTTAGCGCCATACTTCCCTCCACTTGTCGTGCTCCTTTTACTTTTTATCTTTTATAAGCAGGTGATTCAGGTAAAAATAATTCAGTTAATAATAAGGGCTTGTTGGACAATCTTAATCGAGACCGGCGAACCCAACGCGAATTTTGCTGCCCAATATGGATATAATCTCGAGTAAGATTATCATGACTAAAGAGATAACGCCCTAATGGTACAGCACCAATATCAATGAGCTTTTGGTCTTCGCCAGTCAATGTCTCTTGCGGAATTAACGTTCGGCCAAGTAACCAAGGAATATTATCACCATACATAATAACCTCACGTAACCAATAAGATTCACTAGCAGGTAAGCATTGCATTTCATCATCACTGAGAATTTCTTTGGTCACATATCGCTGCACATAAGGAACAACGGTAACATGCTGGCAATGCTGCTCTAAACGTTTTGTCATTGACCCAAGTTCGTACAACCAGTCTAAAATATTATCAGGAACAAGGTCATCGGCCTCAGGTAGCCACGTTACCGGGTGAGAGGTAAAAAGCGTTTCATCCATTACTCATAATTCCACCACTAAAATATGTGGTTTTGCTTCATATTGGGTTATTACTATGAAGGATATCACGTTGTTTTGTTATAGGGTTAAAGTTAGCTAACAATTTCGTTAAAAAGTCACGAATTCAACACAAATTAGAAAATATGTGCAAAATATTTTTAATTACTAATAGGTTAGCGATAAAAAACAATTATTAACATTGAAATAGCTTAATTTGCTACCAAATTATTGATAAGTTTGATGAGTTTTTCGAAAAAAATTAGATTCGATAAAACAAATAAAAAAATAAGGTAATCAAGTCACTGGACTTCAATTGATAATCCAAGAGTGGAAATGCGAATTTTTTTACTTTGTTAGTCTTGCAACAGCCTGTCTAAGACAGGCTGTGTTTACATCAATAATTAACAATTAACGCCATGTTTTATAACGATTAATCAATCCATTTGTTGAACTGTCATGGCTAGCGATGCTATCGCTACTTTCTAATTCAGGCAAAATACGGCTCGCTAATTGCTTACCTAATTCCACACCCCATTGGTCAAAGGTGAAGATATTCAGAATAGCGCCTTGTGTGAAGATTTTATGCTCATACATTGCAATCAGCGCACCCAATGAATAAGGGGTGATCTCTTTCAGCAAAATCGAGTTTGTAGGGCGGTTACCTTCAAATACTTTATAAGGTGCAACATATTCCATATCAGCTGGGCTTTTACCTTGTGCAGCAAATTCTGCATCAACTACTTCACGCGTTTTACCAAAAGCCAGTGCTTCAGTTTGCGCAAAGAAGTTAGACAGCAATTTGTCGTGGTGATCGCCTAATGGGTTATGGGTCAAGGCCGGTGCGATGAAATCACAAGGGATCATCTTCGTTCCCTGATGAATTAATTGATAAAATGCATGCTGCCCATTGGTACCTGGCTCACCCCAAATGATTGGGCCAGTTTGGTATGATACTTTGTTACCATCGCGATCAATATACTTACCATTTGATTCCATGTTGCCTTGTTGGAAGTAAGCTGCGAAACGATGCATGTATTGGTCATATGGCAGAATCGCTTCAGTTTCTGATTCAAAAAAATTGTTATACCAAATGCCAATCAAACCAAGCAATACTGGGATATTTTCTTCAAAGGCTGTCTGGGTAAAGTGCTTGTCCATTGCATGGGCACCATCAAGCAGCTGCACAAAATTGTCATAGCCTACAGACAAAATAATTGATAGCCCAATCGCCGACCATAATGAATAGCGTCCACCAACCCAATCCCAAAACTCAAACATATTTGCAGTATCAATACCGAACTTAGCAACTTCTTCACTGTTGGTCGACAATGCTACAAAGTGTTTAGCGATATGTTTTTCGTCTTTTGCCGTCGCTAACAACCAGTCACGTGCTGAATGCGCGTTAGTCATGGTTTCTTGCGTGGTAAATGTTTTTGATGCAATTAAAAATAGTGTGGTTTCTGGGTCTAATGGTTTCAATGTTTCGGCAATTTGAGTGCCATCAACGTTTGAAACAAAGTGCATATTCAGATGATTTTTATAAGGGCGTAACGCCTCAGTCACCATGAATGGACCAAGATCAGACCCACCAATCCCAATATTAACAACATCCGTAATGGCTTTACCCGTATAACCTTTCCACTCACCGCTAATGATACGTTCGCTAAATTGGTGCATTTTTTCCAGCACCGCATTCACGTCAGGCATCACATCTTTACCATCAACATAAATAGGGGTGTTATCGCGATTACGTAAGGCAATATGCAAAACAGCGCGGTCTTCAGTACGGTTAATTTTTTCACCATTAAACATACTATCAATCGCATTTTTCAATTCAGTTTCTTTTGCTAATGCTAATAATTTGCTCAGCGTTTCTTCGGTAATACGGTTTTTGGAGTAATCCACCAAAATTTGACCATCGAATGTCGCGGAAAATTTGGTAAAGCGATTGTTGTCTTGTTTGAACAAATCACGCATATGGGTATCTTTCATTTGCGCAAAATGCTGCTCTAGCGCCCGCCATGCTGCCGTTTGGCTAGGATTAATACTTTTCATGGATAACACTCTCCAAAAGATTTGAAATAAAAATAAATTATACCCCCAACGAAGAATTTAGGTTTATCCGTTTCTGCGCGTGAGAGTTTGTTGACCTTTTTAAGGTTAAATCTAGTTCAAAACAAAGGTACTTAAATTAAAATGCAAAGCTTGCCATAGAGCTTATATCGTCTAAACAAGACTCCGCTAAGTTCTATTTATACTCGTCATACTTCAAGTTTCGTGTAGGCCACCAGCGAAGCTATTTAAATGGCGTAATTCCAATCAGCATATCGAAGTCTGCCATTTAAGTTGCTGATCGCAATCAACACGTATGCCACTTCAAGTATGACGGGTAAGCTTAATTGGCTCTAGGGGATGTTAATCCTTTCAGAGTCAATTTTTGTTCAAAGTAAAAAATATCTTTTAATTGAACCCGTATGGCCTCTTATCGTCAACATAAGACAGAATAAGACAAAGGATAAGTTAAATTTATTTAATTTTCATCCCGCTATTGTGGCAAAAATAAGTATGAATGCACAATAACCGTAACCATATTGGTCAATTCTTTGCAATTTTTCCAGAGCTAATTCCAACCATCGAGAAAAACGATAATAAATTAGTCATCATTAGAATTACTGATTTTCGTTGATTCTTCATTGACGGCGGCAGCTTAACCCGATATTTCTATATAAAAAATAGGTTTACCTAAAGGGATTGACTCCATGAATGCAGTAGCGTCTTTATCAGAAAATAGTCCGTTTGTTATCGCCAAATTTGGTGGTACCAGTGTCGCCAATTATGTCGCAATGAATAAAAGCGCTGATGTTGTTCTTTCGAACAAGAATGTCCGCGTAGTGGTACTCTCTGCTTCAGCAGGGATCACCAATTTATTGGTTGAGCTTTCTGAAGGCTGTGACGCTGATAAACGCAATGAGTTACTGCAAAAAGTACAAGATATTCAATATGCTATTATTGATAACTTACAGCATGCGGAAGTGATCCGCGAAGAAATTAATCGCTTATTAGAAAATATCGCACATTTAGCTGATTCGGCTTCTCTAGCAACCTCAGAAGCCCTGACTGATGAAATGGTCAGCCATGGTGAATTGATGTCGACATTGTTGTTTGTCGAAATCCTCCGTGAACGAGGTGCCAACTCACACTGGTTTGACGTACGTAAAGTGATGAAAACCAACTCAAGTTTTGGTCGTGCCGAGCCTGATTTACAGCAATTAAAAGAATCGGCTCAACATTTATTATTACCACGTTTACAGAACGACCTGATTATTACTCAAGGTTTTATTGGCCAAGACAGCAAAAGCCGTACAACGACGCTTGGACGAGGTGGCAGTGATTATACTGCGGCGCTACTGGCTGAAGTGCTCAATTTATCACGTGTTGATATCTGGACCGATGTTCCGGGCATTTATACGACAGATCCACGAGTCGTACCGGCAGCTCAACGTATTGATGAAATCGCGTTTGATGAAGCGGCTGAAATGGCAACATTTGGTGCAAAAATTCTGCATCCAGCAACCTTGCTACCGGCGGTACGTGCAGGTATTCCAGTCTTTGTTGGATCGAGTAAAGAACCGGAAGCAGGCGGCACATTGGTTTGTGATAGAACAGAGAATCCGCCGCAATATAGAGCATTAACACTACGCCGTAAACAAACGCTATTGACCTTACATAGCTTGAAAATGCTGCATGCGCGTGGCTTCTTAGCGGAGATATTCACGATTTTATTACGTCACAATATTTCCGTTGACCTGATTACAACATCGGAAGTCAGTGTGGCTCTGACACTGGATACGACTGGATCAACCAGCACCAATGGTAGCTTGCTTACTAATGCATTAATGACTGAACTTTCAGCATTATGTCGCGTTGAAGTCGAAGAAAACCTCGCTTTAGTGGCGATTATTGGTAACGAACTGTCGCAAGTAAACGGACTCGGAAAACAAATTTTTGGTGCCTTAGAGTCGTTTAATATCCGTATGATCAGCTACGGTGCAAGCAACCATAACATGTGCTTACTGGTACCGGGTGATAACGCAGAAGAAATCGTACGCACTTTACACTCAAATTTATTTGAATAAACGTTAGAATTGCATTGAACAAAGGCGATCATTTAGATGATCGCCTTTTAATTTTATCGGTGAGAAAATATTAATCTCACCGAAAAAGTCATTCGAGCTGTCTCTATATGACAAGAGAGCAGAAATCTAGGAGCGATTGATCTCTTTCATGGATGACTGCTATCCATGACAGCCTGTACACTCTCGGTCAATTTCAGCATCTTGGCAGTGGCATTTTTATTTTCTTCCAATAGTTTTAAGTTACTCTGTGCCGTTGTATTACCTAATTTAGCCGCACGTTCAAACCACATCATTGCCCGGAAGATATTTTTATCCCCACCAATGCCTTTGGCATACATCACCGCAAGATTATTTTGTGCATCGCTGAAATCTTTAATTGCTGACTGCTGGAACAGCTCCCGTGCTTTCTGGGTATTTTGTTCTACGCCTGTTCCCGTTAAATAAAAAATGGCTAGCTGATTTTTTGACTGGAGATCATTTTGCTCTGACGTTTGTAGCCAACTGACTAATTTTTTGCTGTCTACCTGTTTTAAGTCACCAGTTAGATACATTTCCGCGAGTTTAAGCTGGGCTTGAGTGACATCTTGATCGGCCATACTTAGATACCATTCAACTGCTTTACTGTGATCTGCTTTTATATCTCCCACGCCTTTTTCATAAAACTCGGCGACTTTCATACCTGCATCAGCAGAACCATTTTCGGCAGCTTGTTGATACCATTCGAATGCAGAATTAAGATCTTTCCCTATCCCTTTACCTTCTTCATAGCCACGAGCCAGTCCAAACTGAGCATCTGAGTTACCTTGCAAAGCAGAGCGTTTATACCAATATATAGCCTGATAATCATTTTGCTCAATGAATTGATGGCCGCTATAATAGAAATCACCCATATTGTTCTGTGCGGTCGCAGAGCCCATATTGGCGGCTTGGCGATATAAATTAATCGCTCTTTCCTGATCCTGTTCAACCCCTTCCCCATTCTCATACAACACGGCTAAGTTATTGACGGCGGAGGCAACTCCTTGATGCGCACTTTCTTCGTACCACTCAAGCGCTTTTTGATAATCAACATCACCACCTAATCCATCATTGTAGAACATGCCTAATGCAAATTGGCCATAAGGCAAGCCTTGCTCAGCAGACTCCGCGTACCATGCTTTAGCTTGCTTATAATCTTGTTTGACACCTAAACCACGTTCATATAGGAACCCTAAGCCATACTGACTGTATGAATCACCTTTTTCTGCGCCTTTGCGATACCAGCGAGCCGCCTCGGCATATTGCTGCTGATTTTGAGCGAGTAAACCTAAATAGTAATCACCATCGATATTATTAAGGTCAGAGGCTTTTTTAAACCAAAAAAATGCACGTTTTGCATCTACAGGTAAATAGTCTGTCCCATTCATATAGGCAATACCAATATCAATCATGGCATCAATATCACCAGATTCAGCTTCTTTCAGTCTATTTGTAAAATCGAGGGGAAGGTTATTTTGTGATGTTGTGGACGAGGCTGGTGGCTGCTGCTTATCTTTTACAGACAACATTTCTGTTGGCTCCGCTTGCACAGATGGCAAGCAGCCTAAGCAAAGCAATAATATTAAAGGTCTTAAATTCATCAGTTCAGTCCATTCACCTGCATTATGTATATAACATAACACTCCTGATGGAAAAGCATAAGAGATCAACAACGAAAATGAAGGAAGAATAGTATAATAAAACGTGAAGATTCAGGCGGCTACACCGCCTGAAATAGTTGATTTGAATTAATAACGTTAATTGACGCGGTAACCACCATGTTTACTGGCAAACAAATTAAACTTGCCCCACTCCACCAGCGTGGATTCAAGAGCTTGATGGCTGACTTTGCATAGGCTCGCTATTTGGGAAACTACAAAGTGATTTTCACCCACTAATTCAGGGGAAAATACTTCTGCTATCAGGTCGCACTCTTTCTTGGTGACTAACCAGCCATCATTGGTCGCAAATTTATGAACAGGAACCATTCCTTCCTTTGTACTTTCTTGTGCTAATAACTTATCTTCATCACGTTGAGCCTGATAAAAAGCGTCAATTTCCTCTTGGGAAGGAATAGGATCCACAGCTTCTGAATCTTCTAAATAGAGATAAATCTCTTCCGCACGGGCAGGGGTTAATTCGCTTCTTAGCCAAACTTGGTTAAAACAGTGGTCATCTAACATATCTTCGGTATCTAGCTTGTCCATAATTTGCAAAATACTCATCATGGCACTCACCAGATCTTCATTCATGAAAAATGTTGCAGGTGCAGCACTATTTTTAATTTTATAAGGATAAACCGTTGTCGTCGGTAACTTATCTGCAATAATAAATTCGTAGCTCATCACTCAGCCTCTTTAGTGTCTTATCTATAAGATGGTGCCGAACACACAAAAAATCAATCCTCAGGATCGTAACCTAAGTTAGGCGCTAACCAACGCTCAAGTTCGCTCACTGACATTCCTTTGCGCTGTGAATAGTCTTCTATCTGATCTCGTTGTAGCTGAGCAACAGCAAAATATTTACTTTCTGGATGACTAATGTACCAACCAGAAACTGATGCTCCCGGCCACATGGCGTAAGAGCTTGTCAGTTGCATCCCAATTTTATTTTCAACATCCAGCAACTGCCAAATCTTGGCTTTTTCAGTATGTTCAGGACAAGCTGGATAACCAGGCGCAGGACGAATACCTTGATAGTTTTCACGGATCAGTTCTTCATTTGGCAAGTTTTCATCGACAGCATAACCCCAATGCTCTTTCCTTACTTGTTCATGTAAATATTCCGCAAAGCCTTCAGCAAGCCTATCTGCCAGGGCTTTTAACATGATTTTATTGTAATCATCGTGAGCTAGCTCATATTCGTCAGCAAGCGCATCTTCCTCTAAGCCCCCCGTCACCGCGAATGCACCGATATAATCTTGTTGGCCGCTTTCTTTTGGTGCCACGAAATCCGATAAACAGTAGTTAGGAAACTCTTTTTTCTCTGTTTGCTGACGAAGATTGAGAGCAACCGCTCGCACAGTATCACGATCTGATGAAGTATATATTTCAACATCATCACCCACCCTATTCGCGGGAAATAGTCCAAAAATTCCTCTTGGTGTTAGGGATTTATTTTTGTCTAACATATCCAACATTTCATTGGCGTCATTCAATAATTTATGTGCTTCTTCTCCCACCACTTCATCTTCTAAAATTCGTGGATATTTACCTGCCAGAGACCATGTCATGAAGAATGGAGTCCAATCGATATAGTGACGTAATGTCTCAATGGAAGCCGTAACTTCTTTGATGCCTAAAAAATTAGGTACGGGTGGCTGATAATTTTGCCAATCAATTTTCACCGCATTGGCTCGAGCAACCTCAAGTGTCACTGGAGGTGTTTTTGGCCTTCTTCGTGCATATTGTTCACGTACGGTTTCATATTCACGACGCGTCCGTGCGACAAATGCTTCTTTTTGGGTTGCTGATAATAATGCAGACACCACGCCGACAGTCCGTGAAGCATTTTGTACATAAGTCACTGAATGACTGTAATTAGGCTCAATTTTCACCGCAGTATGTGCTTTAGATGTGGTGGCTCCCCCTATCATCAATGGCAGTGTAAATCCTTGGCGTTCCATCTCTTTAGCAACATGAACCATTTCATCCAGCGATGGCGTAATAAGACCTGATAGCCCGATAATGTCGACATTATGTTCACGAGCCGTTTTAAGAATAGTTTCACATGGCACCATGACACCTAAGTCAATGATTTCATAGTTATTACACTGTAAAACAACACCAACAATATTTTTACCAATGTCGTGAACGTCGCCTTTCACTGTTGCTAATAGAATTTTACCGGCACTGCTTCCTGACTGTTTAAGCTCTTGAATATACGGTTCGAGGTAAGCAACGGCTTGCTTCATGACACGCGCTGATTTAACGACTTGTGGCAGGAACATTTTGCCTTCACCAAATAGATCACCTACCACGTTCATGCCATTCATGAGCGGCCCTTCAATCACTTCAATAGGGCTTGTCGCACGTTCACGCGCTTCTTCAGTATCTTCTACAATAAACTCGGTAATTCCTTTGACAAGTGCATATTCTAAACGTTTTTCAACGTCCCATGAGCGCCACTCAGCCTGCTGAACTTGTTGCTCTCCGCTACTGGTTGCACGGTATTTTTCGGCTAGATCCAATAAACGTTCGGTACTATCGTCGCGACGGTTCAAAATCACATCTTCAACAGCTTCCTTGAGTTCTACAGGGAGATCATCATAGATCGCTAACTGGCCAGCATTGACAATCCCCATATCCATTCCATTACGGATAGCATAGTAAAGAAAGACTGCATGAATGGCTTCACGAACAGGATCATTCCCTCTGAATGAAAACGATACGTTAGAGACGCCACCCGAAATCATTGCATGAGGAAGCTGCTGTTTGATGTCATGACAAACCTCGATAAAATCGACAGCATAGTTGTTATGCTCTTCAATTCCTGTTGCAACAGCAAAAATATTTGGATCAAAAATAATATCTTCAGGCGGGAAACCGACCGTTTCCGTCAGGACCTGATAAGCACGACGGCAGATTTCAATTTTACGCTCACGAGTATCGGCTTGTCCCACTTCATCAAATGCCATCACTACCATGGCTGCGCCATACTTACGCACCAGTTTGGCATGTTCAATAAAAGCTGCTTCACCTTCTTTCATTGAAATCGAGTTAACAATTCCTTTGCCCTGAATACATTTGAGTCCCTTTTCAATCACCGCCCACTTAGAGGAGTCGATCATGATGGGAACCCGCGCGATATCGGGTTCACCCGCGATCAAATTGAGAAAACGTACCATCGCGGCTTCAGAGTCCAACATTCCTTCATCCATGTTGATATCGATAATCTGTGCGCCATTTTCAACCTGCTGACGAGCAACATCCAATGCTGCTTGATAATTTTCTTCTTTAATCAGGCGCTTAAACTTCGCTGAACCTGTGACGTTAGTACGCTCACCGACGTTCACAAACAGTGATTTCTTGCCGATATTCAACGGCTCTAGGCCAGCTAAACGGCATTCAACGGGAAGTTTCGGTAAAGAGCGTGGTGCAAGACCTCTAACAGCTTCAGCCATCTTTTTGATATGTAATGGCGTTGTGCCACAACAACCACCAACAATATTGAGAAAGCCAGCTTGCGCCCATTCATGGATCTGCTCTGCCATATTTCTTGCATCAAGGTCATATTCGCCAAAGGCATTAGGTAGACCCGCATTCGGATGCGCACTGACGTTGCACTCAGCAATCCGTGATAGCTCAGAAACATATTGGCGTAATTCATCAGGCCCTAGTGCACAGTTCAGCCCAAATGCAATAGGCTGCGCATGCCGCAATGAATTATAGAAAGCTTCTGTCGTTTGCCCCGATAAGGTACGCCCTGATGCATCAGTGATCGTCCCTGAAATCATCACTGGCAGTTTAATCCCTAATGCCTCAAATTCAGTTTCAATCGCATAGATCGCCGCTTTTGCATTTAAGGTATCAAAAATAGTTTCCACCATGATCAGATCAACGCCGCCGTTGACTAAGGCACGTATAGATTCTCGATAAGCCTCCACCAGCTGATCAAAGCTCACATTTCGAAAGGCGGGATCGTTAACGTCTGGAGATATCGATGCAGTCCGATTGGTTGGGCCTAATACGCCTGCAACATAGCGGGGTTGGTCTGGCGTTTTACGAGTCCATTCATCAGCGCATTCGCGGGCAATACGCGCTGCAACTTCATTAATTTCTGCAGACAAGGACTCCATTTTGTAGTCTGCCATCGCAATAGTTGTCGAGTTAAAGGTATTAGTCTCAACAATGTCAGCGCCCGCAGCAAAATATTGATCATGAATATCGCGAATGATTTCGGGTTGAGTTAAAACAAGTAGATCGTTGTTGCCCTTGAGATCACTAGGCCAATCAATAAAACGTTCACCACGAAATTGCTCTTCTGTGAGTTTGTGACGTTGGATCATTGTGCCCATCGCCCCATCCAGCACTAAAATTCTTTTTGTTAATTCTTGTTCTAATTGACTGATTTTATTGGACACTCTTAACATCTCCTTGAAAACAACAACAATCGCTATACCCAAGATACTTCGAGTTATATCTCACCAACAGCAGATAAGGTCTAACTCGAAGTATGACGAGTATATTAAGTTAAATTAACGTCATCCTCATCCTACCACAATTTTGGTGTGGAGAATTCGGCCTCATGATGAGAGTTTCTCAGATTGCTGAAGATCTAACTTTTGACTGATCCGATGAGTATTTTGGGGGTAGATCATCCATAATAGAAACAAAAATTTATTCCAGTCAGGAGAGACTTAATGGCGACTGCATCAATAAGTAAAAAAATAAAAAAGGCAAAAGGGCCGGCAAGTGGCGCGCCAGCAGCAGGGCAAGTTCAGTCATTAAGTCGAGGGCTGACACTTTTGGAATATATTTCTGAATCCACCGGTGGGATTGCATTGACCGATCTTGCTCTACAAACAGGATTACCTAACTCCACAACTCATCGCCTACTAATGACACTAGAACAGCATGGTTTTGTGCGTCAAACTGGCGATCTCGGCTTATGGGTGATTGCATCGAATGCGTTTATTATTGGTAGTAGCTTCCTTGAAAGCCGTAACCTTCTGGCGCTAGTTCACCCAATATTACGTCGTTTGATGGATGAATCTGGTGAAACCGTTAATCTTGCCATCCTTGATCACACTGAATTCGACGCAGTGATTGTCGATCAGGTTCAATGTAATGCGTTAATGCGTATGTCTGCTCCAATTGGTGGCAAACTACCACTGCACGCCTCTGGTGCTGGCAAAGCGTTTATCGCCAATTTACCTGAAGATCAACTTATTCCATTACTGACTAAAAAAGGTCTATACGCTTACACGCCACATACACTAACGACGCCATCTGTATTGAAAGAGAATCTTCAACAAACTAAAAAGCAGGGCTTTTCTTATGATGATGAAGAACACGCTTTAGGATTAAGATGCATTGGCGCTTGTATTTATGATGAACACAAAGAAGCCTTTGCTGCGATTTCGATCTCTGGCCCTCTCTCACGCATCACAGATGATCGCGTCACCGAGTTAGGTGCCATGGTAATCAAAGCGGCCAAAGAGATCAGCCGTGAATATGGCGCGATCCGTTAACTTGCTTTATTAATGATGCGTTAATTATTTAACATTAATCAATCACTAATTACTGGGCTGGTGCGGCTTAAGCAGGTTTAACTTTAAAAAACGTGGCATGTCACGGTACTTATCAATCAACGCTAAAGCAATCGACTCAGTTTCAGCATCAGCCTGTCCATCAATATTGCGCGGACGGAAATGCATTTGAAACGCACTGATGGTTTTTTGTGTTTTAGCATCTAGCTTACCTGTTAGCGGAATTTCTGCATAACCGTAAAACTTGAGCGCTTTTTGTAATAACAACACACTACTTGGCTCATCTACCGCCCTACCTGACAAGTAATTTGTTACCGTTTTCTCATCAGGCCATGCCCCAATCCCTTGTTTAGACAATGTTTCCCAAGGAAATGCTCTACCCGGATCTTCTTTACGCAATGGCGCGATATCACTGTGCCCAATAATATTTTCAACCGGAATGTCATGGCGCTGCATAATATCTTTTACGAGAGGGATTAGCGCTGTGATTTGCGTGTCGTTAAAAGGTGTCCATGTTTTATTACCCTGCTTATCAACTGTAAACCCAGGGTTAACTATTTCAATCCCAATTGAAGTGTCATTTAAGCTAGTGTGGTAACGCCAATGGCTATCCCCTGCATGCCAAGCTTTTAATTCTTCAGGGACAAGTTGTAGTACAACAGGCTGGTTGTTTTTCTGTGCCGGCTCACTTGGGATCAAATAATGAGCACTCACATTCTGTTTAGTCAGTAAATAAATTGAATATTCATCATCAGAGACAGTATAGTGCAAAACCACATACTGAATTCTTTCGCTAACGTTTTGTGATGGATGGCTTTTATCAAGGTAATAGCCTTGCTGCGAAGAAAGTGTTGAACAGCCTGATACCAAAAAACAGATTAAAATAAATAAATTACGCATCATCAAAAATCCTTTTATACCCTAAATAATTTGGCAGTAACACGATGTATGATGGGTATAGACGACAAACAAAGCAAATCAGATAACCATAATAAAATAGTCATGGAAGTACAAAAGCGGCTTGACAGATCATCACTACCAATTAATCAGCTGAGAAACACCGTGCAATCTTATCAGTTAAATTTATCATAATAAGATCTTAGTACTATTATCCCTGTTTTTCCTTGTAAATATCGATTAAGTTCAGTATCACTGACTTTAAAATGACGTTTTAAGGATGACGCATTTCTCAAATATAACTTACCATCTTGACGAATAGCGATGCCGACATGACTCACATCTAATTCTGCTTTATTTGAGTAAATGCCAATATAGTCACCAGTTTGTATAGTACTAAGTACCTTTTTATCGATATTTTCAGTTGGGATATAACGAATAATTCGTTTGGTCACCGGCAGCTGTTTCATTAATCGCTGACCATCACTTTTTAGATTAAGATTTTTGCTCACTAGCACTGAATTAGCGCTGATCGTCTGCGTTACATCAACAATAGTACCGCTCGTTTGCTGCAACCAATCCGTAAAAAAATGCCGTCTATTTGCATATGACATGTTTTCGTTTGAATAACGAATCACCTTTAGATTTTTGATAAAATCATCATAGTTATCAGATCGTTTCAACGCTTCTGTATATTCAATAAACGTCATGCAATCCATCGACTTTAAATTCACGATCAAATTTTCTTGATCTAATGTTATCGTATTTAGCGTGTGAGCGTTATAAGGCGTTCCTAAAAATTTTTCGGTGATCAACTTAATACGCTGATCAGGATCCAACCCTTTTATATGAAACTGAATATCAGTCAATATCGATATTGATCCTGACGTTAATACTGTTTCGGCATCAGAAAGATAAGAGGTAAAAAGTAGAGTGGTGACAATAATCCGTTTCAGCATAAAATGAGTTCCTGCCATTCGTATTTGTTACCTTTTTAGCTTGTTTTACAAACAATCTTGGTTTGATAGACAGTAGAAAGATAACCTATGATAAGACAATTTTATTAATTTTAAGACAATAATCATTATCTTATTTTAATCAATCTTTATCTTTGAATATCAGTGATTTTATATTTATCAAAAATATCATCTAAAATTAGCAATATCATTTACTTCTACTTGCATTCCTTTGATGATATTCAGTAAATCATTCAACTTCACATATTTAATACGTATTCTTAACCAAAGAATGAATTCTCTATGTTCGGTTAAGCTATATATAATCGAATTACCTGACTTTGGGGTGTTTTTTTATTTATCAAAAAGAATAATTGGTTATATGAAAGCTCATCCCACAACATCTTTGACATAATTAATTTCAAATACCTTTCTTCATTAGAAATAACATTTAATTGAGTTCCATTCTTATAGCCAATACTAATGATGTCTTTTTCACAGGTTCTATTGATATTGAAATAATAAATTTCCTCTATCAAATTATCATTCATTTTTTTCATTTGTTAATTTTAATGCTTTCATATATCCAGAGAATTTCGATTTATAAATAATTTCTTGAACTTTATCCGCATCAATTTTTCTTGATGTCGTTTCTGAGAGGTAATTAGTTTTCGGGTTTTTTATCGAAGTTAACCTATCATAGGCATAGTCCTGATATTGATCATTTACTAATAAATATTCACATAACTTTTCGCCTACAGGAGGAACATCTAATCGTTTAAAAAAATGCTCGATGGTATTTAATGGAATAGTTTTAACTGAATCACACACAAGAGGCTGTGAATCATCACTTTGCCACTCTTTTATCGTCGGATTATCATTAATTATTGTTTTATCTGCATTTTTTAATATGAAGGGTGTGGCAAAACTGGGCCAAGCATCAATGACAACAGTTTCATGTGTAGGATCTCTAGGGTCCCCAATTACGACAAAAGCATGATCAACGACATCGGATGTCGCTCTACCGACAGGTAAATTGACCTTATCCTTATCAATAAGAGAATATGCAACATCTGCATGCCCAGAACAATTGCCTGCTTGAGTTTGAATACACATTTCCGCATGATTAATAATAGAATCACCATGCTTTGTCATGGCATAATTTGCCCTCAAAAAACTTTCACCTTTGGTATTTATAATGTCACAACGTTGATTCCCCGCACCAAACCTTAATAAATCTTGTGTTTTTTTTATTATTTTTCTAGCATAAAACAAGTTATTAATTGTTTTTTCTGAAACTTGAACTATCTCACCTTCAAATCTGCCATGGTATTTTATGTACTCATCTTTCGCTGTAAAATTAACCATTTTTTCATTAGCGCTGAAAGATTGAGTATTCATGATTTTCATTTTATAAACCAAAGATTAAGTTTCAATCATATTATTATCTATTATAACTTTAATGATGATCTTTAACTTTCACATCAAATGATTGTAGAAAATAGCCATAAATCATATTTTATTTTTTGGTTTAATATTAATTTTCCTGCTAATTGTTTTCATTAAGAATTGAGATTATAAATTAATTCATGCTAGCTATAAATACTGATTCTAAATACATAAAACAAATCCCATAGATAAGTAGGCTTTTAGTACAGCTCAATTCCGTTATCTATACTATCCGTCTATCTTTGCTTGTAGCCTACATGCCATTCCAATTATGACGAGTATAATTTCATTTATTTGTGAGTAAAACGCCGACAAAAACGTAGTTCTTCACGATAAGCATAAACATCTTCGATATGGCCACTGCGAATCCTATCTTGCAAACCTTCCCAATACTTTGCACTAAATAAATTGCCATGTCGCTCCTGTAAATAAGCTCGTGTTTTTGGATCCTGACATAAGAATTGGGCAAACTCTTCTGGAAAAACATCATATTCTCCAATGCTATACCAAGGTTCTGCTGATAACTCTTGCTCAGGGTATATAGCCTCAGGAATACAGCGAAAATTCACTTCAGTCATATAACAAATTTCATCATAATCATAAAAAACAACCCGACCATGACGTGTCACGCCAAAATTTTTAAACAGCATATCACCAGGGAAAACATTGGCAGCCGCGAGCTGTTTGATCGCTTGGCCATACTCATCGATAACGTGCTGAAGCTGGGTCTCGTCAGCATGATCCATATAGATATTTAACGGTGTCATTTTTCTTTCCATATATAAATGACGAATAAGTATTTTATCGCCTAAATCTTCAATTAGTGACGGTGCTTCTTTGAATAATTCGTCCATTAATCCATCACTGAGATAACGCTTATCAATAATAAAATTTTCAAATTCTTGAGTATCGGCCATACGCCCCACTCTATCGTGCTCTTTAACTAATCGATAGCACTCCTGCACCCGCTCCCTTGTCACTTCTTTTTGTGGCGCAAATTTATCTTTGATAAGTTTAAAAACACGATCAAATGAAGGGGAGGTAAACACCAGCATCACCAAGCCTTTAACTCCCGGAGCAATAGTAAATTGTTCTCGTGAAAAATTAATAAAAGCCAGATACTCACGATAATACTCAGTTTTACCATGCTTTTGACATCCAATTGCCATGTACAATTCAGCAATCGATTTGCTAGGTAAAATCTCTCGCAGCCAAAAGACTAGGGCGGCTGGAAAAGGGGCATAAACCATAAAATACGAACGAGCAAAACCAAAAACAATACTCGCTTCATCAAAGCCAGTTAGGCATGTATCAACATAGATTTCACCCTGTATATCATGATGTATTGGTAGTAAAAATGGATAAACTTCATCATTAATGACCAGCTTACCGACTAACCAAGCGGCTTTTTTTCGATAAAATAGTTCATTCACTATATGCAAACAGGCATTTTCGTGACCAATAGTTGGGAATTTTTCTTCTAATGTATCAACAATGCATTGCACATCTTGAGCCAGAGAACGCCATTTTAATCGCAATGGAAATGCACAAAGTAATGTCTGTAATGTATTAAATAAATTATTATTAACTGGATATTCTCGTGCTAATGGTCTCGGTAAATCACTAAAGCGCCTAGCGGGTTGAGAAGTGAAAATGAATAAATTGTCCTGCGTCAGTGCCCGATGTTGAAATACCCGACAATAAACAGAATTAAAAAAGCTTTCGGCAATTTCAAAACGTGGATAGTTAGGTAGTAACGCCGTATAAACACGTTTGATATTCGAGAGCATATCTGGCGTTAATGACTGAGCAAGTCCCATAAACTGTAATTGAGTCACGGCCAGCCCCACGTGGTGGTCATAAAGTTGTATTCTTTGTTTCATCGCATCTTGGATCGCATGCCAATCCGCGCGCTCAAATCGTTCTTGCGCACCAGATGTAATCTCTAAGAAACGTCCATATTGTGCATCGAAGCCTTGTAAAATAGTCTGAGAAATTATCTGCTCTACCGATAATGCCATAATGCCTCCCGATAAAAAAAGGCACTAAAAAGTGCCTACAAAACAAGACACATGAACAAAAAGAAAATATACGTTGCACAATAAAAAGATTATCTCAATCTAGAACTGATCCTCTTCCGTCGAACCAGTTAAAGCGGTTACTGACGATATCCCTCCTTGAATAACAGTTGTTACTTTATCAAAATAGCCAGTACCAACTTCTTGTTGATGTGAAGAGAAGGTATAGCCTTTGTTTATCGCAGCAAATTCAGGCTCTTGAACCTTCTCAACATAATGCTTCATGCCTTCACCTTGAGCATAAGCATGAGCCAAATCGAACATGTTGAACCACATACTGTGAATGCCCGCTAACGTGATAAATTGGAAACGGTATCCCATCGCTGACAGTTCATCTTGGAAGCGCGCAATCGTTGCATCGTCGAGATTTTTTCGCCAATTAAATGAAGGTGAACAGTTATAGGCCAATAATTTTCCTGGGTATTGCTCATGAATTGCTTCAGCAAATTGACGAGCTGCATCTAAATCAGGTTTAGAGGTCTCACACCAAACCAAGTCTGCATACGGGGCGTAAGCTAATCCACGGCTGATTGCTTGATCTATTCCAGCACGAGTACGGAAGAAGCCTTCATGGGTTCTTTCTCCAACCACAAACTCTGCATCATAAGGATCACAATCTGATGTTAATAGATCTGCCGCATCGGCATCTGTTCTCGCAATCAAAATGGTTGGAATACCCGATACATCTGCCGCTAATCGTGCTGCGACAAGTTTTTGTATCGCTTCTTGAGTTGGTACTAGCACTTTCCCCCCCATATGGCCACACTTTTTAACCGCAGCAAGTTGATCTTCGAAATGCACCGCGGCAGCACCAGCTTCAATCATACCTTTCATTAGTTCAAAAGCATTGAGCCCCCCCCAAATCCCGCCTCTGCATCCGCTACAATAGGGAGAAAGAAATCGATATACTCTTGGTTTTCAGGCCCTACTCCATTTGCCCATTGAATCTGGTCTGCGCGACGAAAAGTGTTATTGATTTTTTTCACGACCGAAGGCACAGAGTCAACCGGATAGAGCGATTGATCTGGATACATACTCGATGCACTGTTAGCATCAGCAGCAACCTGCCACCCAGAAAGGTAAATTGCCTCAATACCCGCTTTAGCTTGCTGCAACGCCTGTCCACCCGTTAATGCACCTAGCGCATTCACATACCCTTTTTTAGAGCCACCATGCAGTTGCTCCCACAATCTCTCGGCACCTTTTCTTGCTAAGGTATACTCGGGATTAATTGAGCCACGCAGTTTTACTACATCCTCAGCGCTATAAGGGCGCATGATCCCTTTCCAACGTGCTTTTTTCCATTCATTTTCTAATTGGCTAATTTGATCTGCGAGTGATGTCCTCATGTTCGTATTCCTTATTATCTTGGTAGGGTCTTTCGGATGTTGTTATAAATCTGTCATACTTCAAGCTGTATGGTTTTAACTACACTCAGCTTCATACCACTCGAATTATCTAGATATGAATTAATTAATTAATTGGTAGCCAGGAATAGTTAAGAATTCAATTAACTCGTCCTGTGTCGTTATCTTGCGCATTAGATCGGCTGCTTCCCTAAATCGACCATGCTGAAACCGTTGGTCACCGAGTTCTTTTTGGATAACTTGCAACTCTTCGTCTAACATCTCTTCAAAGAGCAATTTCGTCACTTTTTCACCATTTGATAGTGACTTACCATGCCTAATCCATTGCCAAATAGAAGTTCGTGATATTTCAGCTGTTGCCGCATCTTCCATCAATCCATAAATAGGCACACAACCATTTCCTGAGATCCAAGCTTCAATATATTGAACGGCAATGCGAATATTTGCCCTCATACCTGATTCTGTTCTTTCACCATCACAAGGCTGTAATAATTGCTGTGCAGTAATTTCTTCATCTGTTTCACGAGATACCTGTAATTGATTTTTTTGTTCCCCAAATGCTTGATCGAAAACAGCCATGACAGTATCTGCAAGCCCAGGGTGAGCAACCCATGAACCATCATGCCCATTTCGTGTTTCTAGCTCTTTGTCTGCTTTAACCTTCGCTAAAATAGCTTTGTTTTCATCTGCGTCTTTACTTGGAATAAACGCAGACATTCCTCCCATAGCAAAAGCGCCTCTGCGATGACAAGTTTTAATCAATAGGCGTGAATAAGCGCTTAAAAAAGATTGGGTCATTGTTACTACTTGGCGATCAGGTAAAACCTTGTCCGAATGCTCTTTTAATGTTTTGATATAGCTGAAGATATAGTCCCAACGACCACAATTAAGCCCGACAATGTGATGTCGCATGTGATATAAAATTTCATCCATTTGGAAAACAGCAGGTAATGTCTCAATCAGTACAGTGGCTTTTATCGTGCCTCTTGGTAAGCTAACACTGTCTTCTGCTGCACTAAAGACATCACTCCACCACTTAGATTCCTGCCAAGACTCCAGTTTTGGTAGATAGAAATAAGGACCGCTGCCTTTCGCTAATAACGCTTTATAGTTATGAAAAAAATACAGTGCAAAATCAAATAATCCACCTGGTATGGGCTTCCCATCAAGGAAAACATGTTTTTCATCTAAATGCAGACCTCGCACACGGGCAATCAGTACCGCTGGGTTCGATTTTAGTTGGTAAACTTTTCCATTCTCATTGGTGTATGAAATATCCCCTCGAATAGCATCACTTAAGTTGATTTGCCCATCGATCAATTTATCCCATGATGGAGAAAGTGAGTCTTCAAAATCCGCCATAAAAACTTTTACATTCGCATTGAGTGCATTAATCACCATCTTTCGCTCAACAGGCCCCGTGATCTCAACACGACGGTCAAGCAGATCTTCAGGAATATTTTGGATTTTCCAATCCGTTTTTTTAATGTAATCACTTTCTGAAATAAAATCATGTAATATGCCAGAATCAATTTTTTGCTGTTTAGCCAATCTTTCAACCAGTAATTCGTCTCTTCTAGTCGAAAATTTCACAGCTAATTTGGAAAGAAAAGCGATAGCGTCAGCTGTTAAGACCAGCTTATCTTGCTGATTAATTTCATTTGTGAATATTAAAGCTGATGCTGATAACTGCTGCTCCATGGGTCAATCCTCATTCATCTATGTTGATAGAATTAAGATTAAACCAAAATAAAAATAAATCAAAAACCGTTTCCATTTTAAATTAAAATAACCGCAAGATATTGATATTTAATATAATAAACAAAATTAAATTATGATTAATGATTCCTTTTTTTGATTTCAGACATTAAAATATTGTTAAATCAAGGTGTTAATAAAGTTGCAAACATTTATAAATTTGTATCAAAATGCAACAAAAAGCAGCCTACAGAGGCTGCTTTAGTTATCAATTTAAATCAGATTAGTCTTTATAACTAACAAATGGAGGAAATTATATTTATAACACTAACAGTATTGAGTAAGGAACAATATATTCCTATATTTAGTCTAATGTTGGATGCATATGGGCAAGATCAAACGGTGTGATCTGGTACACATAATAATTTAACCAATTAGAAAAAAGTAAATGCCCGTGACTCCGCCAACTAATAACGGGAGCCTTTTCTGGATCATTATCTTTAAAATAATTACAAGGTATTTTTGGGGAGATACCCGCATCAACATCGCGCCAATATTCTTGTGAAAGCGTATCACCGTCATATTCAGGGTGGCCAGTGACAAAAGCTAATCGCTTATCTTTCGAAGCAAATAAATAAGCACCTGCATCCTCTGAGCTGGCTAAAATATCTAAATCAGTGTGTTGACGAATGAGTTCCTCAGGGAAATCAGCATAACGAGAATGTGGCGCATAGAAAGAACCATCGAAACCTTTTGTTAATAATGCAAATGGCTCAAGTGTGTCATGCTGATAGATCCCTGATAATTTTTCTTCTCGGGTCCATTTAGGTAAGTCATACAACACTTTGAGTGCGGCTTGTACAGCCCAGCAGACAAAGAGTGTAGAAGTAACATGATCCTTTGCCCAATGAATAACTTTTTCAATTTGCTCCCAATAGGCAACATCACAAAACTCAACCAAACCTAAAGGCGCACCAGTTACAATAAGCCCATCAAAATTTTGGTCTTGTATGTCTTCAAAATCGCAATAAAAAGTATTCAAATGCTCTGTAGGTGTATTCTTCGACTCACGCTGATCAATACGTAATAACTGAATGTCGACTTGAAGTGGAGTATTTGATAACAAACGTAAAAATTGATTTTCAGTCTCAATTTTCTTGGGCATTAAATTGAGTATTAATACTTTCAAGGGACGAATCTCCTGAAGGCGAGCTCTTGTCGTAGTCATGACAAAAACATTTTCTTCCCGTAAGAAATTTACCGCAGGCAACTCATCTGGTAAACGAATTGGCATCATTCATCCCCTTTTATACACTTACACGTTTAGACTTCTAGAATGCTAAACAATCTATCGAATGTTGTTCTTATTGTCGAGCATTTCAAAGCTAGTTGAAATTATTTCAAGTAATTTGCTTTAAATTTAATAAGCAAAAAATTTTAAAATAAAAGTAATCTCTTAATTTTTCATAGCTTATAAATAGTGAGGTTATTATATCAATCTTAGAACGCTTATTTATAAACTATAAAAAGATAAAGCAATAATAAAAAATATGATTTATATAGGAAGTGGTATTGCGACATTATATTCATTATGTGATGCTAAATTTTAAGTTATACATGACTGATAAGAGAGTCATAGATAAAATAAGATAGCTTAATTCGCTACCTGAAGAACAAGTGAGCTGTTACTAACTCGCTTGAGTCGCGATGATGTATTCATATCGCTGATTCGGCTGAAGCCGTACTGTTACTTTTGATCTTTCAACATCGTTGATCTGACACAAGCCAAGCGATAGCTAAAAATAGAACAAGGTATCTCAATCTAGTCTCTAAAGATAAGTGAGCTGTTACTGACTCGCTTGCGTCATGGTGATACACTCATGCTGTCAATTCGATTGATGCCGTAGAGCATGGGTTTATCTGCTAATGATGGTAATGCGTTAAGGTAATAAATTGTGAGTGGATAGGTGATAAGTGATAAGTGATAAGTGATAAGTGATAAGTGATAAGTCTAACGTGTGTTTTTTCAAGACAAAATGGCAAACCCAAAACGCAAAAAAGCCACCCATCGGGTGGCTTTCTCACTAATTTAATGTCTGGCAGTTCCCTACTCTCACATGGGGAGACCCCACACTACCATCGGCGCTACGGCGTTTCACTTCTGAGTTCGGCATGGGGTCAGGTGGGACCACCGCGCTATTGCCGCCAGACAAATTCTGTTTATCCCGTTTAATCCCACCTTTCAGGTTCGCTAAACCAGATAATTAATCTCGAACAAGCTTAGTTGCATTCTCATGCATTCTGAAAACAACATCATCTCTCTTAAAACACCTTCGGTGTTGTGAGGTTAAGCCTCACGGTTCATTAGTACTGGTTAGCTCAACGTATCGCTACGCTTACACACCCAGCCTATCAACGTCTTAGTCTTAAACGTTCCTTTAGGACCCTTAAAGGGTCAGGGAAGACTCATCTCAAGGCAAGTTTCCCGCTTAGATGCTTTCAGCGGTTATCTCTTCCGCACTTAGCTACCGGGCAATGCCATTGGCATGACAACCCGAACACCAGTGGTGCGTCCACTCCGGTCCTCTCGTACTAGGAGCAGCCCCTTTCAATCTTCCAACGCCCACGGCAGATAGGGACCGAACTGTCTCACGACGTTCTAAACCCAGCTCGCGTACCACTTTAAATGGCGAACAGCCATACCCTTGGGACCTACTTCAGCCCCAGGATGTGATGAGCCGACATCGAGGTGCCAAACACCGCCGTCGATATGAACTCTTGGGCGGTATCAGCCTGTTATCCCCGGAGTACCTTTTATCCGTTGAGCGATGGCCCTTCCATTCAGAACCACCGGATCACTAAGACCTACTTTCGTACCTGCTCGAGCTGTCACTCTCGCAGTCAAGCTGGCTTATGCCTTTGCACTAACCGCATGATGTCCGACCATGCTTAGCCAACCTTCGTGCTCCTCCGTTACTCTTTGGGAGGAGACCGCCCCAGTCAAACTACCCACCAGACACTGTCCGCACCCCAGATAATGGGGCCACGTTAGAACATCAAACATTAAAGGGTGGTATTTCAAGGTTGGCTCCATGCAGACTGGCGTCCACACTTCAAAGCCTCCCACCTATCCTACACATCAAGGCTCAATGTTCAGTGTCAAGCTATAGTAAAGGTTCACGGGGTCTTTCCGTCTTGCCGCGGGTACACTGCATCTTCACAGCGAGTTCAATTTCACTGAGTCTCGGGTGGAGACAGCCTAGCCATCATTACGCCATTCGTGCAGGTCGGAACTTACCCGACAAGGAATTTCGCTACCTTAGGACCGTTATAGTTACGGCCGCCGTTTACTGGGGCTTCGATCAAGAGCTTCTCCTTACGGATAACCCCATCAATTAACCTTCCAGCACCGGGCAGGCGTCACACCGTATACGTCCACTTTCGTGTTTGCACAGTGCTGTGTTTTTAATAAACAGTTGCAGCTAGCTGGTATCTGCGACTGGCTTCGGCTCCATCCGCGAGGGATTTCACCTAATGCCAGCGTGCCTTCTCCCGAAGTTACGGCACCATTTTGCCTAGTTCCTTCACCCGAGTTCTCTCAAGCGCCTGAGTATTCTCTACCTGACCACCTGTGTCGGTTTGGGGTACGATTAATGATAATCTAGAGCTTAGAGGCTTTTCCTGGAAGCGGGGCATGAGCTACTTCATCACCGTAGTGACTCGTCATCAGACCTCAGTGTATAGTGAACCGGATTTGCCTAATTCACCCACCTACATCCTTAAACCGGGACAACCGTCGCCCGGCCAGCCTAGCCTTCTCCGTCCCCCCATCGCAATTATCACCAGTACAGGAATATTAACCTGTTACCCATCGACTACGCATTTCTGCCTCGCCTTAGGGGTCGACTCACCCTGCCCCGATTAACGTTGGACAGGAACCCTTGGTCTTCCGGCGTGCGGGTTTTTCACCCGCATTATCGTTACTTATGTCAGCATTCGCACTTCTGATACCTCCAGCAACCCTCACAGGTCACCTTCGCAGGCTTACAGAACGCTCCCCTACCCAACAATATCTAAATATCGCTGCCGCAGCTTCGGTGCATAGTTTAGCCCCGTTACATCTTCCGCGCAGGCCGACTCGACCAGTGAGCTATTACGCTTTCTTTAAATGATGGCTGCTTCTAAGCCAACATCCTGGCTGTCTGAGCCTTCCCACTTCGTTTCCCACTTAACTATGACTTTGGGACCTTAGCTGGCGGTCTGGGTTGTTTCCCTCTTCACGACGAACGTTAGCACCCGCCGTGTGTCTCCCGTGATAACATTCTTCGGTATTCGTAGTTTGCATCGAGTTGGTAAGTCGGGATGACCCCCTAGTCGAAACAGTGCTCTACCCCCGAAGATGAGTTCACGAGGCGCTACCTAAATAGCTTTCGGGGAGAACCAGCTATCTCCCGGTTTGATTGGCCTTTCACCCCCAGCCACAAGTCATCCGCTAATTTTTCAACATTAGTCGGTTCGGTCCTCCAGTTAGTGTTACCCAACCTTCAACCTGCCCATGGCTAGATCACCGGGTTTCGGGTCTATACCCTGCAACTTATTCGCCCAGTTAAGACTCGGTTTCCCTACGGCTCCCCTATACGGTTAACCTTGCTACAGAATATAAGTCGCTGACCCATTATACAAAAGGTACGCAGTCACCCTAATAAATTAAGGCTCCCACTGCTTGTACGTACACGGTTTCAGGTTCTATTTCACTCCCCTCGCCGGGGTTCTTTTCGCCTTTCCCTCACGGTACTGGTTCACTATCGGTCAATCAGGAGTATTTAGCCTTGGAGGATGGTCCCCCCATATTCAGACAGGATAACACGTGTCCCGCCCTACTCGTCGAGTTCACAACACTAACACCTTCGGATACGGGGCTATCACCCTTTACTGCCGGACTTTCCAGACCGTTTTCCTGATGCTAATGCTGATTAAGACTCTGGGCTGTTCCCCGTTCGCTCGCCGCTACTAGGGGAATCTCGGTTGATTTCTTTTCCTCGAGGTACTGAGATGTTTCAGTTCCCTCGGTTCGCTTCGTTTGACTATGTATTCATCAAACGATAGTGCAACGTATTGCACTGGGTTTCCCCATTCGGATATCGTCGGTTATAACGGTTCATATCACCTTACCGACGCTTTTCGCAGATTAGCACGTCCTTCATCGCCTCTGATTGCCTAGGCATCCACCGTGTACGCTTAGTCGCTTAACCTCACAACCCGAAAGTGTCTTCTTACAACGAGTGACTGTGCTTCATGATTTCGTTGTTGGGCAGTGCTCGCAATGCTCACGTACCTTAAGTACGCTGCGCTTGCTGTGCGCTGGCCGCCTCGAACTCATTTCGCTCGTCGACTCGATATTTCAGAGAAACATCATTCAAGTTGAGATTTTTGAGAGACTCTCACATTATTTAAGCGATAAACAATGTGGTTGTTTTCAATTTTCAGCTTGTTCCAGATTTTTAAAGAGCATAATTGTTAAACCAACTACATTGTAATTGGCTTAATCATTATTCGGGACATCGTCTTTCACTCGATATCGGCGCAATTGGCGTCCCCTAGGGGATTCGAACCCCTGTTACCGCCGTGAAAGGGCGGTGTCCTAGGCCTCTAGACGAAGGGGACACAGAATATTGCACACCAATCAATGATTGGCTTATTCCGTGTAAGATACGCTTCTTTTTAAAACGTATCTCCTACGCATAACCTATTGCTCTACTTTCTATCAGACAATCTGTGTGGACACTTCACAAAAACACTTCAATGGTAAGGAGGTGATCCAACCGCAGGTTCCCCTACGGTTACCTTGTTACGACTTCACCCCAGTCATGAATCACAAAGTGGTAAGCGCCCTCCCGAAGGTTAAGCTACCTACTTCTTTTGCAACCCACTCCCATGGTGTGACGGGCGGTGTGTACAAGGCCCGGGAACGTATTCACCGTAGCATTCTGATCTACGATTACTAGCGATTCCGACTTCATGGAGTCGAGTTGCAGACTCCAATCCGGACTACGACGTACTTTATGAGTTCCGCTTGCTCTCGCGAGGTAGCTTCTCTTTGTATACGCCATTGTAGCACGTGTGTAGCCCTACTCGTAAGGGCCATGATGACTTGACGTCATCCCCACCTTCCTCCGGTTTATCACCGGCAGTCTCCTTTGAGTTCCCACCATTACGTGCTGGCAACAAAGGATAAGGGTTGCGCTCGTTGCGGGACTTAACCCAACATTTCACAACACGAGCTGACGACAGCCATGCAGCACCTGTCTCAGAGTTCCCGAAGGCACTAAAGCATCTCTGCTAAATTCTCTGGATGTCAAGAGTAGGTAAGGTTCTTCGCGTTGCATCGAATTAAACCACATGCTCCACCGCTTGTGCGGGCCCCCGTCAATTCATTTGAGTTTTAACCTTGCGGCCGTACTCCCCAGGCGGTCGATTTAACGCGTTAGCTCCGGAAGCCACTCCTCAAGGGAACAACCTCCAAATCGACATCGTTTACAGCGTGGACTACCAGGGTATCTAATCCTGTTTGCTCCCCACGCTTTCGCACCTGAGCGTCAGTCTTTGTCCAGGGGGCCGCCTTCGCCACCGGTATTCCTCCACATCTCTACGCATTTCACCGCTACACATGGAATTCTACCCCCCTCTACAAGACTCTAGCTGACCAGTTTTAGATGCCATTCCCAGGTTAAGCCCGGGGATTTCACATCTAACTTAATCAACCGCCTGCGTGCGCTTTACGCCCAGTAATTCCGATTAACGCTTGCACCCTCCGTATTACCGCGGCTGCTGGCACGGAGTTAGCCGGTGCTTCTTCTGTCGGTAACGTCAATCGTTGATGATATTAGCATCAACGCCTTCCTCCCGACTGAAAGTACTTTACAACCCTAAGGCCTTCTTCATACACGCGGCATGGCTGCATCAGGCTTTCGCCCATTGTGCAATATTCCCCACTGCTGCCTCCCGTAGGAGTCTGGGCCGTGTCTCAGTCCCAGTGTGGCTGATCATCCTCTCAGACCAGCTAGGGATCGTCGCCTAGGTGAGCCATTACCCCACCTACTAGCTAATCCCATATGGGTTCATCCGATAGCGCAAGGACCGAAGTTCCCCTGCTTTGCTCCTAAGAGATTATGCGGTATTAGCCACCGTTTCCAGTAGTTATCCCCCTCTATCGGGCAGATCCCCATACATTACTCACCCGTCCGCCGCTCGTCAGCGAGAAGCAAGCTTCCCCTGTTACCGCTCGACTTGCATGTGTTAGGCCTGCCGCCAGCGTTCAATCTGAGCCATGATCAAACTCTTCAATTAAAAAGTGCTTGATGCTCAAAGAATGTTACTGTCGTAGTATGCTTTCTTGCGAAAGCATATTACCTATTAGTTCATATATATATGAATTAACGTGTTAGTCACTCTTCAAGACTTTTTACATCAAATATTTTTTTGATAGTGTCTTGTGAGTGCCCACACAGATTGTCTGATAAATTGTTAAAGAGCGTTGCGACCATCTTCCGATGTTGACCGTGCTTTTGACACTTAGTGGTCGTTGTCGCGAGGTGTCGTATATTACGTTTTTCCATCAGAAAGTCAAGTACTTATTTTCAAGTTTTTTCTTTCTTTTTCACCTCTGTTGTCACTAGGTTTTTTTTTTCAAACCTGACCACCGAAGCGGTTTATCGTGTCAACGGATGCGCATTATAGGGAGCCCTAAGATTCTAGCAACCCTTTTTTTGCACTTTTTTATTCAACTGCTGCATTCCACAGCAAAAGCGGTGTTTATACAGGTTTACCCACAATGTTATCCACATTCATAAAAATAATCAAAATATACCGCGCATTACGCAAACGTTTGCGTTACAATCAGCACGAAAATTTATCGTTGATTTTGTTTTGATGTTCTGAAATTGTTAGTAATTTATAGCTATCTATATACAAAAGAATTCAAGATACCGTTAAATGACTAGAGAATAAGCCGCTAGAAGCAAAGATAACGATGTAACTAGTGCGAATGATCGTGGTCAACAGCGCTGTAACTTGGCGTTGACGAGTATATAGCCCGAGGTAATTCAACTGGTATGCAGTCAGCTGCTATTCCACTTGCAGTATAGAGGGTAAATTATGATTTTAATGCGATTGAACGATTGCAACGAAAAATAGCTATATATATAAGAAGAGTTGTTTTGCTCTTTATATACTAACTCTTATAGTTCATTGCTTTCTTATCCAAGGGATCTATCTAATGCAACAGCTTCGTCCTATTCGTCGTGCCCTCCTTAGTGTTTCTGATAAAACAGGTGTTGTTGAGTTCGCTAAGGCGCTTTCTCAACGAGGTGTTGAACTGCTCTCTACTGGTGGGACTGCAAAATTGCTTGCTGAGTCTGGCCTAACAGTTACTGAGGTTTCGGATTACACTGGTTTCCCTGAAATGATGGATGGCCGTGTTAAAACACTACACCCTAAAGTTCATGGTGGCATCTTAGGCCGTCGTGGTGTAGATGATGCAATTATGCAGGAACACAGCATCCAGCCTATCGATATGGTCGTTGTCAATTTATATCCATTTGCACAAACTGTCGCAAAACCTAACTGCACATTAGAAGATGCAGTCGAGAATATTGATATTGGTGGGCCAACGATGGTTCGTTCGGCAGCTAAGAACCACAAAGATGTTGCGATTGTTGTGAACAGCGATGATTACAACAGAATTATTGAAGAGCTGGATAATCACGATAACTCGCTGAATTGGTCTACCCGTTTTGATCTCGCTATCAAAGCTTTTGAGCATACAGCAGCATACGACAGTATGATTGCTAACTATTTTGGTGAGCTGGTTGCTCCTTATTATGGTGATACAACCCAGCCATCTGGTCGTTTTCCTCGCACCTTGAATTTAAACTTTATTAAAAAGCAAGATATGCGCTATGGCGAAAACAGCCACCAAAATGCGGCTTTCTATATAGAAGAAGATCCAAAAGAAGCTTCTATTGCGACTGCCACACAAATTCAAGGCAAAGCCTTATCCTATAACAACATCGCAGATACTGATGCTGCTCTCGAATGCGTCAAGTCATTTACTGATCCTGCTTGTGTGATTGTAAAGCATGCTAATCCTTGTGGCGTGGCTATTGGTAACAATATCAATGCGGCTTATGATCGTGCTTTTAAAACTGATCCAACGTCTGCCTTTGGCGGTATTATTGCGTTTAACCGCATGCTAGATAAAGCGACTGCTGAAGCTATTGTTGAACGCCAATTTGTTGAAGTCATCATTGCGCCATCCGTCGCCAGTGATGCGCTTTCTATATTAGCAACCAAACAAAATGTCCGTGTTCTCACTTGTGGTGAATGGACTAAACCTATAGCAGGGTTAGATTTCAAACGTGTAAATGGTGGTTTATTGGTTCAAGACCGTGATTTAGGTATGGTTGAACAGGATGACCTACGCGTTGTGACTAAACGCCAACCGACTGAGCGTGAATTTAAAGATGCGTTATTCTGCTGGAAAGTGGCTAAATTTGTTAAATCTAACGCCATTGTTTATGCCAAAAATGACATGACGGTTGGTATTGGTGCAGGTCAAATGAGTCGTGTGTACTCTGCCAAAATTGCGGGCATTAAAGCTGCTGATGAAGGTTTAGAAGTTGCTGGCTGTGCTATGGCGTCAGATGCATTTTTCCCATTCCGAGATGGTATTGATGCTGCAGCGACAGTCGGTGTGACTTGCGTTATTCAGCCGGGTGGTTCGATCCGCGATAACGAAGTTATTGATGCAGCCAATGAGCACGGCATTGCCATGATTTTCACTAATATGCGTCATTTTCGCCATTAATTATCAGGAGCATTACATGAATATTTTAATCATTGGTGGCGGTGGTCGTGAGCATGCTCTAGCATGGAAAGCATCCCAGTCACCACTTGCTGACAAAGTTTATGTTGCCCCCGGCAACGCAGGAACGGCGCTAGAGCCAGCGCTTGAGAATGTCGATATTTCAGTAACAGATATTGATGCGTTACTCCAATTCGCAAAAGAGCGACAAATCGATCTAACGATTGTTGGTCCTGAAGCGCCATTAGTTATCGGTGTTGTTGATGCATTTCAACAAGCTGGGCTGACTATTTTTGGTCCAACTCAAGGTGCTGCACAACTTGAAGGCTCAAAAGCTTTCACTAAAGACTTCTTAGCGCGCCATAAAATACCAACAGCGGCTTATCAAAACTTCACAGAAGTGGAGCCTGCGCTGGCTTATCTCGATGAAGTTGGTGCGCCCATTGTGATTAAAGCTGATGGATTGGCAGCGGGTAAAGGTGTGATTGTTGCAATGACACTGGCTGAAGCCAAAGATGCAGTACAAGATATGCTTGCAGGTAATGCATTTGGTAATGCTGGACACCGTATTGTTATTGAAGAGTTTCTTGATGGGGAAGAGGCGAGTTTCATCGTGATGGTAGACGGTGAGAACATCATTCCAATGGCAACAAGCCAAGACCATAAACGTGTTGGTGATGGTGATACCGGTCTTAATACGGGAGGCATGGGTGCATATTCGCCTGCGCCTGTGGTCACCGATGAAGTGCATCAACGTGTGATGGAACAGGTTATTTATCCAACCGTTAGCGGGATGAATGCTGAAGGGAATCGCTATCAAGGTTTCCTTTATGCAGGTTTAATGATTGATAAGGCAGGAAATCCTAAAGTCATCGAATTTAACTGTCGATTTGGTGATCCTGAAACCCAGCCTATCATGATGCGTTTACAATCCGATTTAGTCGAGTTGTGTCTTGCTGGTGCAAAAGGTGAGTTAGCCGGTAAAGATTCATTGTGGGATAAGCGCCCTGCTCTTGGTGTTGTTATCGCTGCAGGAGGTTACCCGGGCGATTATCGTAATGGCGATATTATCTCAGGATTGCCAACCGGAGAAGCAGCTGATAGCAAGGTATTTCATGCTGGTACGCAACTGAAAGATGGCGAAGTTATCACTGCCGGCGGCCGAGTACTTTGCGTTACGGCATTAGGTGCTGATATTGCCCAAGCACAAGCTAAAGCTTATGAAGCTGCCAAAAACATTCATTGGAATGATAGCTTCTATCGCAATGACATTGGCTACCGCGCCATTGCTCGCATAAAATAATCTAAAAAAATAACTGTCATGAGCTGGTTAAAGAATAAACACCTTTGCCAGCTTTTTTATTGCAAAAATTTATTTGGTTATTTAATTGTTTAGTCATTTAGTCACACATTTTACTCTAAGTATTTTGAGGTATCGCAAGGCGGCAAAATGAGTGAATTCCTAGGAGCATAGATAATGAGCAAGTGAAGCCAACACGGCTACAACTTAAAAGACGAAGATCAAATAGGTTTTACTACAGGCGGGTGCTCTAAGTATTTCGAATTACAGCTAGGCGGCAAGGTTACTTAGGCTTAGGAGCATGGATAACTATGTGATTAGGTTAAGTGGCCGCGGCCAACAGCGCTGTGGTGCGAAAGAGGACGAGCGCTACAAACTATAAACTATAAACTATCCTTAGTAGGTTCCCAGCGGCAAAAATCATTATCCGCCACCATCAACAATTGATTCCCTTCTGACGACTCCAACCAAGCAATATTCAGCTGTTTATGCCATACCTTAGCACGGCTTTCTAACCAGTTTTGTGCATAGGACTCAAACTTAACGTCTTTCACATCCCCACTGCACATTGTCACTTTACCTTGTGACCAACTACCTTGGTATAGTTGTACACCACCAGCAATCAATGCGGTATTCACATCCAAAATACGTTTAGCCTCAAAACGCCAACGCGTTATATCGTCTTCTGTGAGTGCTATTTTTTGATCTTTTTCTACGCGTTGCATAAAGATCACATCATCGCTTTTATTAAAGCGAAGTTGCTCCATAATCTCTTGTTGACCTGCATTCAAGATTTGGCTACGTATCTGCCAAAGCTGGCCTGAACGGTATTCGAAGAAATTAACGGAGGTATCGGTACCTTTATAAGGGCTATAGACCACCATCAGGACTTGGGGATCACTTTTGGCATCATTGAGACGCCACATGCGGATTACACCGTCATCGGCAATAAATCCACTCGCACTAAATTCAGGAAGGTGAGGACGAGAGGAACAGGCGCTGAGCATTGAGAGAACTCCCAATACCAGCAGCCCTTTTCGAATAAACAAAAGGGGTCGTTGAGTACCCCCTCTGATGATTCTTGCTTGCAACTTTATTATTTTACTGCTTCTTTCAATGCTTTACCGGCAGAGAAAGCAGGAACGTTAGTTGCTGGGATAGTGATTTCTTCGCGAGTCTGCGGGTTACGACCGGTACGCTCTGCACGGTGGCTGACTTTAAAGGTACCGAAACCGACCAGTTGTACTTGCTCGCCTTTTTTCAGCGTGTCTGAAATAGCACTCAGAGTAGATTCTAATGCTGCTTTTGCCTGCACTTTAGTCAGGTCTGCTGATTCTGCGATAGCATCAACTAATTCAGTCTTGTTCATAAATTATCCTTACACAGTGTGTTTATCGTTTGCAAAGCATCGAGTGCGTCGGATATGCCAAATTGACAGCCCCTGATACACGCCCCGATAGCCACTTCTCTTCTCGACCCTAAATGTAGACCAGTCTAGGGGCAAATGTGAAGCCTTAGTACTCAGCATTACAGCGCTAAGTCACGTTTTCATCGTTAAAAACGTCAAATTAGCTAACGGTAATACCAATATTGCTAACGCCCGCTTCGCGGAGGTCAGACTTTAATCCTTTAATTAGCTCTAAATCTCGCTCTTCACAGGCCGCCAGTAAACGGAAAATTTCCCACTGGATATCCCATTCTTCCTCAACAGAGGATAATTCTTTCAGTTCTTGCTCTGACATTTCCTTACCGGCTTCCGTCATTTCCAGCATAGCGACGGTACGGATAGAGGCTTCGCTCACAGCAATTGCATGTTCGAGCGTTTCACCACTCAGCTTTGAATGAATAGCTTCACCTAAAGCAATGCATGCATCAATGGCAGGATAAACGCCATAAATGTCAAAATCATCAGCCGATGGGATGATTTCTTCTAATTTTTCTAACTGATTGTCGAAATTAACTTTGGTATCTTTGATTACTAAGGTCTCCCAAACCAAATCTAGTATGGCTCGGTAAGTTTTTGCATCAGCAGATTCACTTTGTAGGCAGAACATTTGAAAGTTGGGGTACATTCTTTCACACAAGCATGCCATAAAAGTGACATGTTGCCAGCTTTCTAGTTTTTCCAACCTCAAATGAATGGGATTTTTTAACATAATTTCTGACTCATCAATCTCAATACTTCGCAGTTTACCTGAAAATCTGATAATGCCACATATTTTGCTGATAATTAGCTGTATTTCTCTTTCATTCGCTCAAAAAGCGTTCGATTTGATGCTATTCCATCAGCAAATCGGGTCGGTTCAGGTAGTCTGTAGCCTTGTAAACATTGCTGAACCCACTTAAGCGAAGATGCAAAACTGACTTTATGCCCCGGTGAAATGAACAATGGATTACACCGTTTTTTACTTCGCAGCACCCATCCTAGTTGTTCTTGATTATGAACAAGTGGCTGATAGCTACCCAATTCCTCATCAACTTGAGTGTAATCACCGTATAATCGACTCTTCGCGACACCAATTGTCGGCACATCGGCCTGTAATCCAAAATGGCAAGCAACGCCAAAACGGCGAGGATGAGCAATACCTTGGCCATCAACCAAAACTAAATCGGGCTTTTGATTTAATTGTGACCAAGCCGCCATTAGCCCGGGAACTTCGCGAAATGAGAGTAAACCAGGAATATAAGGTAATTCAGTAGGGACACGCGCTATTTGATACTCAACAAGCTGCAATTCAGGCCATGATAAGACGACAAGCACGGCTCGTGTGACCGCACCCTGCTGCTCAAAGCCAACATCCGCCCCACCAATAAACTTAGGTTGTAGATCATCATCGCGCAACACAATATGCTGTGCTTTATCGGCTTGTTCTTGCCGCAACAGTTGAGTTTCTATTGCCATGATGCACTCGATATTGAAATAGGATTAACAATAAATAATAAAAGATAACGGCGCACAAACAAAAATATATTCGTACACCGTAATACTAAACCGATCAATTACTGATGGTATTGACGTGAAAAACGGTGAACAGCATCAATAAATGCGCCTGCTTGATCAGGGGAAACATCTTGATGGATCCCATGACCTAAATTAAAGACATGACCATTACCCTGTCCGAAGCCAGCAAGAATATTTTGCACTTCTTCTTCGATACGTGGTGTTGGAGCATATAGCATGGAAGGATCCATATTTCCTTGTAGTGCAACCTTATCACCAACACGACGGCGTGCATCTGCAATTTCGATTGTCCAGTCTAAGCCTAATGCATCGCAACCTGTTGCCGCCATCTCTTCCAACCATTGGCCACCACCTTTGGTGAATAAAGTGATCGGCACACGACGTCCTTCATTTTCACGGATCAAGCCATCGATGATTTTGTGCATATAGTTGAGGGAGAACTCTAAATAATCGCGTTTAGTGAGAACACCGCCCCAAGAATCAAAAATCATGATGGACTGTGCGCCAGCACGAATTTGGGCATTCAGATATAAAATGACGCTATCAGCCAGCTTATCGAGTAACAAATGCAGTGCGTTCGGGTCTTCATACATCATTTTTTTTATTTTCGTGAACGCTTTGCTGCTTCCACCTTCGACCATATAGGTTGCAAGCGTCCATGGGCTACCAGAAAAGCCAATCAAGGGTATATCACCGTTGAGTGCTTTGCGGATTGCTTTGACAGCATCCATGACATAGCCAAGCTCCATTTCTGGATCTGGGATCGGAATGTTTCTGACATCGGCAAGGCTGCCAATGGTTTTTTTAAAGCGTGGACCTTCGCCTGCTTCAAAATAGAGACCCAACCCCATGGCATCGGGAATGGTTAAAATATCAGAAAATAAAATTGCCGCGTCTAATGGAAAACGACGTAAAGGTTGAAGTGTCACTTCACACGCAAGCTCTGTATTTTTGCACAGAGACATGAAATCACCAGCCTGAGCACGTGTTGCTTTGTATTCTGGTAGATAACGCCCTGCCTGACGCATCATCCAAACAGGGGTGGTATCTACAGGCTGGCGTAGCAAAGCACGTAGATAGCGATCATTCTTCAACTCAGTCATTATTTACTCCATGATAATCTGTGGCCGCCACAAATGGCTAAGGGGCGCTATTGTAGCATGTTAAAGTGAGCAATATCAGCGCCAGTACAATTTGACAGCTCAGTCCGAGCTGTTGAACTTAATCTGCTTCTTGACGACATAGCGCAACAGTATCTTCTATTAGTCGTCTTGCGATGGTATGTCCCGGTGGAATTATGGGTAAATCGTTATAGTGATACCATCCCGCGCTAACTAATTCTTTTGGATCTGCCTTAATTTCACCACTTTCATAATCCGCTAAAAAACCTGTCATCAATGAATGTGGGAACGGCCATGGTTGAGAAGAAACATAACGAATATTACGCACTTTGATATGACTCTCTTCCAGCACTTCACGCGCAACCGCTTCTTCTAATGTTTCACCAACTTCAACAAAACCCGCAAGTACTGTAAAGACTGGATTCTGAGTATGGCGGCGATGCTGTGCCAGCAAAATATGATCACCGCGGCGGATCCCAACAATAATACAAGGGGCAATCTGCGGATAATAACGTTCATGACAATGGTCACAAAGACAAGCCCACTCAGTCATACTATGGCGCATCGATGAACCGCAATAGCCACAATAGCGATGTGATCGATAAAACTCCGCTAACTGAACACCTCGTCCAGCCAATCGAAATAACCCTTCATCTTGCGAAGCGACGGTACGTGGTGACCCCATATCTGCTGGCATTTTCTCAGTGATCAGCCACACGACTTCACCTTGCCATTCACCCATTGGCGTCGCTATTTTTCCTGTTAGTGACCAGTCTTTTGCCATTCCTTTCGGGACATCGCCTTGAGGTAGCCAGAGGCGACCCGCAAAACAAACAAACCACCAGCCTTGTTCTGTTCCTGTTAATGTCACTTTAGTCATTTTCCACATCTTTTATTGATATAAACGAATTCATCTTTCAAGAAAGATACGCTTTTTTTAACAATGTAATCCAATCGTTTTATTTAGTCATTTTTCAGTATGATTTTTGACATTTTTGAGACAGTTTTACTCTAACGCATCACACAAAATAATTAGGATTGTCGCTAAGCGCACACAATAACGATGATTTAATTATGATAAAAAGTGCCATTTTGGCACTTTACACATCATTTTATCTATAGATTTGAATTAAAAAAGCAGCTGATCTATACCCTAAATAATTCGAATTGCAGCTAGGCGACAAACGAAGATATCTCGGGGAGCATACACAAGTATGTGACTCGAGTAGCTGAGTGCAGTCAACAACGCTGCGGCTCGAAGTATGACGGGTATAATGACGGGTATTAATTGAGTCATAAAACCTTCAACATATCGTCACGTAAAAAAACTAGCATACTCACTAGCCAACCTGGCCCCTCTATAGTGAGAGATAAAATGAAAGCCATCCTACCCGCAGTTTTAATTTCGCTAACCACCTCTAGTTTTGTGTTTGCCGCAGACACAGATTTAACCAAGCTCATTACTGCCGCCAAAAAAGAAGGGCAAGTTTACAGTGTGGGTATGCCTGATTCATGGGCTAACTGGAAAAGTACGTGGCAAGATTTAGAAAAAGAATATGGTTTAAAACATCAAGATACGGATATGAGTTCAGCGCAAGAGATTGCGAAATTTGCTGCCGAAAAAAATAATGCTACTGCCGATATCGGAGATGTGGGTGCCAGTTTTGGTCCAGTTGCGGTCCAGAAAGGTGTGACTCTCGCTTATAAGCCGACAACATGGTCACAAGTGCCTGATTGGGCGAAAGATAAAGACGGTCATTGGGCGCTTGCTTATACTGGCACAATTGCTTTCATGATCAATAATGAATTAGTGAAAGACGCACCAAAAAGCTGGGATGACCTACTCAAAGGTAAATATAAAGTTACTGTTGGTGATGTCGGCATTGCGGCTCAAGCTAATAACGCTGTCTTAGCGGCTGCATTTGCGCGGGGGGGTAATGAAAATAACTTGCAACCTGCGATCGAGTTTTTTAGTGAACTTGCTAAACAAAAACGCTTATCAGTAAACAATCCAACAGTCGCCAATATTGAAAAAGGCGAAGTTGAGGTTGGTATTCTTTGGGATTTCAACGCATTAAACTACCGTGACCAAATCAATCGTGATCGTTTTACGGTCATCATCCCCTCTGATGGTTCTGTAATTTCTGGCTATACCACCATCATTAATAAATATGCAAAAAATCCTAATGCCGCAAAACTTGCTCGTGAATTTATCTTCAGTGACAAAGGTCAAATCAATCTAGCGGAAGGTTATGCACGCCCAATTCGAGCACAGCACATCATGTTGCCAGACGATATTAAAGCCAAGCTGCTTCCTGATGAGCAATATAAGAATGTTCATCCGATTAAAGATGCTGAAGGTTGGGAAAAGTCATCTCGTACTTTGCCAAAAATCTGGCAACAACAAGTATTAACTCACCAGCAATAATTAGGAATTAGGAATGACAAACCTCAGGTCTGACAACGTTATCCTTGTGGTACTAGACGGCTTGAACTATTCAGTAGCCCATCATTGTATGGGCTATCTCAATGGTCTCATTGAAGCTGATAGTGCAACACTTTATAAAATGGAATGTGAGCTTCCATCAATGTCACGTCCCTTGTATGAATGTATTTTAACGGGTGTCTCACCGGTTAAAAGTGGGATAGTCAACAATGAAGTTGTTCGTCTTTCTCACTTTGACAGTATTTTTTCACTCGCCCGACTTGCCGGAAAAACAACTGCCGCTGCCGCTTATTATTGGGTGAGTTGTATAACCGTGCGCCATTCGTTGCCACTCGAGATCGTTTCACCAATGATAAACAGCTAACAATTCAACACGGCTGCTTCTACCAAGCCGATCACTACCCTGACGACCACTTATTTGTTGATGCTGAATATCTGCGTACCCAATACTCGCCTGATTTTTTACTCATCCACCCAATGAACATTGATGACACAGGCCATAAATTTGGTTTGGATTCGTCGCAGTATCGCAATGCGGCACGTAAAACCGATATTATTTTATCGAATTACCTGCCTCTATGGATTGAGCAAGGCTATCAAATTATCGTCACCAGTGACCATGGAATGAACAACGATCACAGTCATGGCGGCATACTTCTCGAAGAACGGGCTGTACCCCTGTTTGTTATTGGCGATAAATTTTCGCATCAAGCGCAATGCACTGTTGAACAAACAACACTTTGTGGAACGATTTGCGCCTTACTTGGCATTGATTACGTCGATAAAAAGATCTGCCACGAGCTACTGTCAGGAGATCACTAATGGCCGACGTTAGCGTACCTTGTGAACAAACCAGCCACCAGCAAGGGAGAATAAATATGTTCAAACAATATTTTTCTCGTTTTCACTGGCGAGCTGCATTGTTAATTGTGCCGTTTGTTGCTTTATTTTGTCTGTTCCAAATTGCGCCGATGATTTGGGTATTTATCAACAGTTTCATCTATGAAGATACTTGGTCGATTGCCAATTACCTCGATATTTTCACCAATGATTTTTATCTACAATCCTTTAAAAATACACTTTGGTTATCGGTGATTTGTAGCGTGATTGGCTTACTGGTTTCTGCCGTAACTGCATTTTCAATCTACAAAATGCAGGGAAAGATACGCGGTATGATGATTTCATTCACGACGATGGCAAGCAACTTTAGCGGTGTACCACTCGCCTTTGCCTTTATCATTATTCTTGGTTTTAACGGCGCCATTACCTTACAGCTTAAGGCTTGGGGTCTGATTGAAGACTTCAATATATACAGCGCCAGTGGGTTGATGTTGTTATATATCTACTTTCAAATACCGTTGGGGATCTTGCTGCTTTATCCCGCATTTGATGCGTTAAAACCTGAATGGGAAGATGCCGCGAAAACAATGGGAGCAAGTAAATTCGCCTATTGGTGCAAAGTTGGTATTCCGGTCATTTCCCCCGCTTTGCTGGGTACGTTTATTATTTTAGTGGCTAATGCAGTAGGCGCTTATGCCAGTACTTATGCACTCACGAGTGGGAACTATAACCTTGTCACTATTCGTATTGCTAGCCTGGTTTCTGGCGACCTGTATTTAGAACCCAATATGGCAGCGGCTTTATCTGTGTTGCTTATTGCCATTCTTGGTTTTATCACTGCCATTCATCATTGGTTGTTAAAACGGAGCTACCATGCCAAGTCATAGTCTCGCAGCCAAAACGCATCAATCCTCAGGGCTATGGCTGCATAAACTCATTCTTATCAGTGTGGCCAGCTTGCTTGCGCTGCCGATTATAGCAACGTTTATTTACTCCGTAGCGACCCAATGGGGAGCCACTGTATTACCGGATGCCATGACATTCAAATGGTATCTACAGCTGTGGCAAGACCCGCGCTTTTTATTGGCATTTGGGCGTTCGCTGATTATCTGCTTTGGCACATTGTTGATCAGTGCTCTGGTTATCTTGCCGATGACGTTTGCTGTCTTTTACCGTTTTCCAAAACTGAAGGGAATAATGGATTTACTGATTATTCTGCCTTTTGCTATCCCACCTGTCGTGTCATCAGTAGGTCTGTTGCAAATCTTTGCTGATGAACCATTTATGTTAGTCGGGACGCCTTGGATCCTAATTGGCACTTATTTCACTATCACCCTGCCCTTTATGTATCGTGCGTTAGCCAACAGTTTTCAAGGCATTAACTTGCATGATTTGATGGATGCGGCACATCTGCTGGGTGCAAGCACCTTTAAGGCCTTTTTACTGATTGTGCTGCCAAATATTCGTAAAGGGCTACTCGTCTCACTCCTGATTTCATTTTCATTTTTGATGGGGGAATTTGTTTTCGCCAATATTTTGGTCGGTACACGTTATGAAACCCTGCAAATCTATCTATTTAATATGCGTAAAACCAGTGGTCACTTCACTTCTGCGTTAGTGATGTCTTATTTCTTGTTCACATTGCTACTCACATGGCTTGCCACGCGTATGAATCGTTCTGGAGATGAATCATGAGTTATGTCATTGCTGAAAACCTGAGTAAATCGTTTGGCCAAAATCAAGTCTTCTCGGATATCCAATTTACGATTGAAAAAGGTGAGTTTATTACCTTGCTAGGACCAAGTGGCTGTGGAAAATCAACACTGCTACGTTGTATTGCAGGTCTTGAACAACCGGATAATGGCGAACTGTATATCGGCCGCAAGAACATTACTCATCAAGCTGCCCAGCAGCGTGGTGTTGGCATGGTATTTCAGAGTTATGCTTTGTTTCCCAATATGACGGTAGAAGACAACATTGGTTTTGGTTTGAAAATACGCAAGGCTGACAGCATTGAAAGAAAAAAAGCGGTCGCCGATGTGATTGAACTGGTTGAATTACAAGGTAAAGAAAATCAATTTCCGCATCAGCTTTCAGGAGGCCAACGCCAACGTGTTGCACTGGCTCGCGCCCTTGTCATGAAGCCACAAATATTGCTGTTAGATCAGCCTTTATCCGCGTTGGATGCGCGGATCCGCAAACACCTTCGCCAACAAATTCGTCATATTCAACGTGAACTTAAGCTAACAACTATTTTTGTTACCCATGATCAAGATGAAGCCATGATCATGTCAGATCGCATCTTTTTAATGAATAAAGGTGCAATTATCCAGAGTGATACTGCAGAAAATATCTATACCCAGCCTGCCAGTGAGTTTGTGGCGCGCTTTATGGGGAACTATAACCTTGTCGAAGCGGATAGAGCCAATGCCTTACTGGGAATTAACTTACAAGGCACTCTGGCTATCCGTCCTGAATCTATCTATGTCAAAGAAGCGGGTCGCCATTATGGCGATCACATTTCTCATCCTGTTGATGCCATCATTCTTGACCACCAGCTATTAGGGAATATCATTCGTTATTCAGTCAATACGCCAGCGGGTACGATGACGGTTGATTTACTCAATCGTTCGTCTGAGCGTTTATTTGAACCTGGCACTCGCCTTGAATTGATGTTTAACAAGAATGAGATTCGTGCACTCAGCTAGTTACCGAGTCGCTAATCAACACAAAGGAATACGATGCGAAATCAACTGGCCATTTTTGATTTAGATGACACACTGATCCAAGGGGATAGTAGCGTGCTGTGGACGCAATATTTATGGGATAAACAGATCATCACCGACCCACGTTTTGTCGAGGCGGATGAAACGATGATGGCACAATATAATGCGGGTTCCCTTGATATGACGACTTACTTACGCTTTAACCTGCAAACCTTGGCAGGTATTGGCATTGAGCAAGTTAATACATGGTTGGATGACTTTGTGGGCACGGTTATCATGCCACGCATTTATCCAGAAGGGATCCGTACCATTCAGCGCTATCAAGAAAAAGGGATCCCGATCATTGTGATCTCCGCGACCGTCTCGTTTATTGTACAAAAAATTGCCGAGCGACTCGGCGCAGATGTCATTATGGGTATCGACATAAAGCAACAAAATGATTGTTACACCTCGGAAATAGAGGGTATCCCCACCTTCAAAGAAGGCAAAGTCAAACGTCTGATGCATTGGGTTAGTCACCAACCTATCACCGATGCATATATCTATTTTTATACTGACTCTGCCAATGATCTGCCTATGTGCCACTTTGCAGACGAAGTGTTTATTGTTAATGGAGACGAACACCTTCGCCAAGCCGCCATAGAAAATCACTGGCGACAGTATCAATGGAATCTATAACGATTTTTGTTTGATTTATTGTCTAATAAATTGTTTTAAAATAGGTTTCATTAATCTTCTCGCGATAAATTTCCTCTAAATTATTCAAGCTAGAAGAAGATAATGAATAACCAATCAGTTGCTTTTTAAGTTGTTTTTTAACTTTCTTCATCACAGCCTTCCTCTAAATTATTCAAGCTAGAAGAAGGCGGCCAGTTAAGATATCCCGATGAGCATACATAAGTATGTGATTCGGGTGGCTTAACGCAGCCAACGCACTTATCGCTTGAAGAATGACGAGGATGACGAGGAAACACTTGAGAATAACAAAAAGGCAACTATACTAAACCTTCTTGTCGGAGTGCCGAGTATGTAAAAACATACCGGCTGAGACCGTTAATTCGGGATCCGCGGAACCTGATCGGGTTAATACCTGCGAAGGGAACAAGAGTAATCATTCAGCGTAACAATTTTCGTTATTTATCGTTTCTCATTCAGATCTTGATGAAAAAAACCACCAGCATGATGAGATTCACACAATAACAAAATCAAAACGCAGCGCCTTACCATTACTCCATCCGAACTCTAGACAAGCAACTTTCTTACGATAAATCTGCTATACGCCTATGCGTAATAGCCCGTGACAATGTCAGGAAATTGCTATGTCCCAAAAAAACGTTATTCCAACAACAGACGTATCTCCAAAAGCCGCACCTGCGCGTAGCCGTAAGGCACAACGCGATGCCGCAGAAGACTTTATCAACACCGTCTCCGGTGTCTCATTCCCCAACTCACAACGTATCTACTTGGCTGGTTCAAGAGACGATATCCAAGTTCCCATGCGCGAGATTCAGCTAGCCCAAACCCTGATTGGTGGGGATAAAGACAACTCTCGGTTTGAAGATAATGAGCCAGTTCCGGTTTATGATACCTCAGGCGCATACGGCGACCCAACTTCGCAATTAAACGTGCACAAAGGACTCAATAAAATCCGCGCTGGCTGGATCAGTGAACGCAATGATACCACCCAAGTCGATAACCTCAGCTCTGACTTCACACAACAGCGATTAGCCGATGCTGGACTCGATCACTTACGCTTTAACAACCGCCCACATCCTTTAAAGGCGGCTGTTGGTAAATGTGTGACGCAATTGCATTATGCTCGACAAGGTATCGTTACGCCTGAGATGGAGTTTATTGCGATCCGCGAAAACATGGGACGTGAGCGGATCCGCGGTGAAGTGTTATTGCAACAGCACCCAGGGCAAGCCTTTGGCGCTAATCTACCCGAAAATATTACGCCTGAATTTGTTCGCCAAGAAGTTGCTGCTGGGCGCGCGATTATCCCTGCAAACATCAACCATCCTGAATCTGAGCCGATGATTATTGGTCGTAACTTCTTAGTGAAGGTCAACGCCAATATCGGTAATTCATCTGTCACCTCCTCGATTGAAGAAGAAGTTGAAAAACTGATTTGGTCTACTCGCTGGGGCGCAGATACCGTGATGGACTTATCAACTGGCCGCTATATCTATGAAACCCGTGAATGGATCCTACGTAATAGCCCAGTGCCAATCGGCACCGTTCCTATCTACCAAGCACTCGAAAAAGTCAATGGTGTTGCCGAAAATCTAACGTGGGAAATGTTCCGCGACACACTACTAGAGCAAGCTGAACAAGGCGTTGATTACTTTACAATTCATGCAGGTGTCCTGCTGCGCTATGTGCCAATGACCGCAAAACGCCTAACAGGTATTGTCTCCCGTGGTGGTTCAATCATGGCAAAATGGTGTCTATCACATCATCAAGAAAATTTCCTGTATGAGCACTTCCGTGAAATTTGTGAAATCTGTGCCGCTTATGATGTCTCGCTTTCATTAGGTGATGGGTTGCGCCCCGGTTCGATTCAAGATGCCAATGATGAAGCCCAATTTGCGGAACTGCATACCTTAGGTGAACTAACAAAAATCGCGTGGGAATATGATGTACAAGTGATGATTGAAGGTCCGGGCCATGTTCCAATGCAAATGATCCGCCGTAATATGATCGAAGAATTAGAACATTGCCACGAAGCGCCATTCTATACGCTAGGCCCTCTAACCACCGATATCGCACCGGGTTATGACCATTTCACCTCGGGTATTGGCGCAGCAATGATTGGCTGGTTTGGCTGTGCCATGCTTTGCTATGTCACACCGAAAGAGCATCTCGGTTTGCCTAATAAAGAAGATGTTAAACAAGGGCTGATTACTTACAAAATCGCCGCTCATGCTGCTGACCTTGCAAAAGGGCATCCCGGTGCTCAAATTCGTGATAACGCAATGTCTAAAGCGCGCTTTGAATTTCGCTGGGAAGACCAATTCAACCTTGCATTAGATCCTGATACTGCGCGTGCTTATCATGATGAAACCTTGCCACAAGCATCCGGTAAAATTGCCCATTTTTGTTCAATGTGTGGCCCTAAATTCTGTTCCATGAAAATTTCACAAGAAGTTCGTGACTACGCCGCTAAAAAAGAGGCGGGAATGGAGCAGATGTCAGAAGCATTTCGCGCAAGTGGTGGCGAACTGTACCACAGCACAGAGAGGGTTACTGATGAAAAAATTACCTGATACTCCCTTTGCACCAACAGAAAAACAGCTTGGTCTATACCCAGTTGTTGATTCAGTTGAATGGATTGAACGCCTGCTAAATTCAGGTGTGACCACTATCCAGCTACGCATTAAAGATAAACCGGATGCTGAAGTGCGTGATGATATTCAACGGGCTATCGCGCTGGGCAAACAGCACAATGCTCGACTGTTTATCAATGATTACTGGCGACTCGCCGTCGAATTGGGTGCTTATGGCGTTCATCTTGGCCAAGAAGATCTCGAAACCACTGACTTGCTTGCCATTCATCGGGCTGGATTACGTTTAGGTATCTCAACTCATGATGAACTGGAGCTTGCGATTGCTAAGTCGGTGCGCCCTTCTTATATCGCCATGGGGCATATTTTCCCCACCGAAACCAAAGAGATGCCTTCATCCCCTCAAGGGCTAGAAACGCTGAAATCGATGGTTGAGGCCACCCCTGATTACCCAACAGTAGCTATCGGAGGGATCTCTATTGATAAAGTCCCAGCAGTGCTAGCTACGGGAGTCGGCAGTGTTGCATTAGTCAGTGCTATCACCAAAGCCGATGATTGGTTGGAGGCGACAAAAACACTTTTGCGTCTTGTGGAAAATCACTGATTACCTGAATGATACTGACCTGTGCTTTAGTGTACGGGTCGATTAATTCGAGGAGTTTATCATGTTAAATGATCACGAATTTATGCGTTACAGCCGCCAGCTAATGCTTGACGATATCGGTCCTGAAGGTCAATCTAAATTGAAAACGAGCAAAGTGTTGATTGTTGGCCTCGGCGGGTTAGGCTCTCCAGCGTCACTCTATTTAACCGCAGCAGGCGTCGGTGAACTCTGGCTTGCCGATCACGATGAACTGCATGTCTCTAATCTGCAAAGGCAAGTTTTATACGGGACTGCCGATATTCCACAACCGAAAGCGCAGCTCGCGGCCAAGCACCTTCAAAATCTTAATCCCTTAGTGAAAACCCATATTTTACAGCAAAAGTTAGATGCACAAACCTTACTTCCACTCGTCTGCCAGGTGGACTTAGTGCTTGATTGCTGTGACAACATGGTAACTCGTCATGCAGTCAATGCGGCTTGTGTCATCGCGAATAAAACACTCATTAGCGGTAGTGCTGTGGGATTTGGTGGACAATTGATGGTGATTGAACCGCCTTTTAACCATGGCTGCTACGCCTGCCTATACCCTGAAAAAGAAGAACCACAGCGCAATTGTCGAACCGCGGGTGTCTTAGGGCCTGTTGTCGGCGTGATAGGAACATTGCAAGCATTAGAAGCTATTAAGCTGTTAGTGGGATTGCCCTCAACGCTGAGTGGAAAACTGCGTTTATTTGATGGCAAACAACAACAGTGGAACACGTTACAACTCACACCTTCCGTTCAATGTCCTATCTGCAGAGAAGAAACATGCGTCTTATAATTAATGATCAACCCATGGAATTCGCCGCTCCATTAACAGTGACTCAATTATTTGCCAGCCTCGAACGCAATATTGTAGGCACGGCATTGGCGATCAATCAGGTCATCATTCCTCGTCATCAATGGGATTCACATTTCGTGAATGATCAAGACAATATCTTGGTATTCCAAGCCATCGCAGGGGGTTAATCATGTTAAAAATTGCAGGTGTTACTTTTCAATCACGCCTTTTTACCGGCACAGGAAAATTTGCGAGTTCCTCACTAATGCAAGATGCAATTACTGCATCAGGAAGCCAACTTGTCACTATGGCAATGAAACGCCTTGATTTGCGTGGCAATGACGACGGTATTCTGAAACCACTGCAAAATCTTGGCGTTAAGTTACTCCCGAATACCTCCGGAGCTAAAAATGCACAAGAAGCCATTTTCGCGGCACGCCTTGCCCGTGAGGCTTTAGGCACTAATTGGATTAAATTAGAAATTCACCCTGATGTAAAATATTTACTGCCCGACCCCATTGAAACTTTACTTGCTGCTGAGCAGCTGGTTAAAGAAGGATTTGTTGTATTGCCTTACTGTAGTGCTGACCCGGTTTTATGTCGTCGTCTCGAAGAAGTCGGCTGCGCCGCAGTTATGCCGCTAGGTGCACCAATTGGCACCAATAAAGGGCTAGCAACCAAAGAAATGCTGCGGATCATTATCGAACAAGCAACCGTCCCTGTGGTTGTTGATGCGGGTATTGGCGCACCAAGCCACGCCATCGAAGCGATTGAAATGGGCGCTGATGCTGTGCTAGTGAATACCGCGATAGCCATTGCTAAGGATCCTATTTTAATGGCGAAAGCGTTTAAATTAGCGCTTGAAGCGGCTGAACTAGGGCGTTTAGCAGGGCTCGCACCACCTAAACAACATGCTGAAGCATCAAGCCCATTAACTGAATTTTTGGGAGCCTTCCAATGAACGCAAGCTTCCGTGAACGTTGGCAACAACTTGACTGGGACGACCTGACATTACAAATTAATGCTAAAACCACTCGTGATGTTCAACATACTCTCGCCCGTGATACCTTGACCCTAGATGACTTTATGGCACTGCTTTCACCCGCGGCTCGTCCTTTTATTGAGCCAATGGCGCAAAAAGCGCAAAAAATGACACGACAGCGTTTTGGTCATACCGTGGGATTTTATGTTCCTCTGTACTTATCAAATTTATGTGCAAATGATTGCACTTATTGCGGTTTTTCCATGAGTAACCGAATAAAACGTAAAACGCTCAATGAAACCGAAATAATCAATGAGTGTGAAACCATCCGTAAAATGGGTTTTGATAGCTTGTTGCTTGTCACTGGTGAACATCAAACCAAAGTGGGTATGGATTATTTTCGCCAACACATCCCGACAATACGCCGTTATTTCAGTTCATTGATGATGGAAGTCCAGCCATTAGCGACTGAAGAATATGCTGAACTCAAAACACTAGGTCTTGATGGTGTGATGGTTTATCAAGAAACCTATCATGAACCCGCTTATCAACTCCATCATCTAAAAGGTAAAAAGCAGGATTTTCACTGGCGATTGGATACACCAGATCGCTTAGGGCAAGCCGGAGTAGATAAAATTGGTCTTGGGGCACTGATTGGTTTATCTAACAGTTGGAGAACTGACTGCTATATGGTGGCAGAGCATTTGATTTATCTGCAAAAACATTATTGGCAGAGCCGCTATTCTATCTCTTTTCCACGTTTACGCCCCTGTGCTGGTGGCATTGAACCCGCATCTATTATGAATGAACCAGAATTAGTGCAATTGATTTGCGCTTTTCGCTTGCTGGCACCTGACGTCGAGTTATCACTTTCAACGCGAGAGTCACCTTATTTTCGTGATCATGTCGTGCCACTCGCTATCAACAATGTCAGCGCAGGATCTAAAACCCAACCGGGTGGCTATGCTGATGACCATGCTGAACTAGAACAGTTTGCACCACATGATAATCGCAGTGCTGCACAAGTTGCTGAATCGCTGATTAAAGCTGGGTTACAACCTGTGTGGAAGGATTGGGATAGTTATTTAGGCCGTTAACTTGTGGTATTAACTTCAAGGACGACGTTAATCTGCAAAATAATTCGATTTGTCTGTAGGTAATAAGTGAAGATAAATAGGGATAATAGATAAATACTGTGACTCGACTTACTGAGCGCAGTCAATAACCCACGAATTAAAGTATCAGAGTATGGAGCATCATTACGCCTATTACGTAATGATGCTCGAAAAGCGTATTTAATGGATATTATCCCATTTAATCGTATTTTCTAATATTAACGACAAGATAATTCCCATTAATAAACCTTTACCTAATAAAGAACTAAACATTATCGGTAATGAATTGATAACGGCAACGGGTGCCGACATTAAAAATATACCAATAAACAAAGGTAATGCTAAACGATAAATATTTCGTGCATTGAGTTTTATTTCTGCGAGAAATGAAAAAGAAGAGAATAACAGTGGTAAATAGGTTGCTAGCATCACCGCACTACCAATCGCAAGAGGTAATGAGCGGAAGAACTGCGTCAAAACCGCCACGCCACCAACCACTAAAAGTAGCAAACTTCCTATTGTAAAAGAGACTCGCGAGGTATCTTTAGTCTGCGTGATTAAACCAATAGAAGAAACAAAAGGTGAAAATGGCACTACACCTATGGGAGCGGCAAATAAGGTTAAAATGCCCGAAGTGACAAAGCTGCGACGGTAAATCGATTTTGTGCGCTGATTTGATTGATAAAAAACATCACTACCGCGGATAGCCCCGAAAGTATTCGAGGTATTCAAAATACCCGCGAAGATTGCAGTCACAACAATACTCATTTGAATATCGTCGGCACGGCCTAATGGAAAGATCTGCCATTTTGCTTCTAATACCTCAGAAATTTGACTTCCAAATAAAAGACTATAAGCAATCCATCCAATAATCGTTCCGCATAAAAGGGCATACTTGCTGATACTTGACGATAAAAAAACAATCATACCAATGACTAAAACCAGTACTGCAAATGCTAAGAAGAAGGCGGGATAATTGACTATTGTCGTTGCATTTGTGACGCCAAAAGGGAGCCCTAACATGCCTTTAAGGAAGATAGAAACTAACTGAGCGCCTAGCAAAAACATAAAAACGACCAAGACTCCAGGCTTAAATAGCTCAGCTAACCAGCTTCCTGCTCCAGTTATTCCGATCACGATAGTGACAATACCCGAAAGAAAAATCCCGACGGCAAGACTCCAACCTATAGTGGCTAATGGCGTTCCCTGCGTAGACTCTGATAAAGTCACCGTTAATATTGTTGCCCACCATAATCCTGTAGAGCCTTCCATTAATGAACGTTTATGACCTAAAAAAGCTTGGATTAAACAAGCGAGTGCAATCAGTAAAAAAGAGTATTGTGTAACAACAAAAGTTGTTTCGGCCGATAAATTGAATGCGGATTGTAGCGTTGGCGGGATCACAACCGTGTTACAAAAAATAAAGAAAAACCATTGAAACCCAGAAATAAAACTATTTTTGTCGATTATATTATTTTTCACTGCCTATCCCCAGTATTTAACTTCTCATAATTTACAACTTATTCATAAAATGATAGCATTTTAATTAAATTTTAGATGATTATATTTAAATAAAATTTAATATTTCCCACTATATTAACTCAACAGTATAAAAATAAAATTTTTCATTGAAAAAATAAATTTTATTGATATTTCATCAAAATCACTAATTAAATAAATTAGGATATAAAACATTTGTAAAAATATAAGTAATTATAAACAAAGGCATGTGAACCTTATATTTTAAGAGCAAGCCATCAATGAATAGTTAAATTAAACTTAATTATATAAACGAATTAATATATTTATATTATATATTAACCCATTGCCATAAGGTAAATTTAAAAATAAAAGATGTTTATATTAATTCATTAAATAAATAATGTCCCCTTGAAATTATCATTTTTCAACACTCTGTTGCATTTTAAAAAAATTTAATAGATAAGATATTAACGTTCTCATTATTCATGATAAAAAGAAAATATTCATAATTATGACACTGGAGAATAAAAATAATCAATATCGTTGATCGGTTTATAACTTATACCCAAATTAATACCACCACTGACAGAGAAAAAGGCGCAGCTGGTACTATGCCATCCTCTGAAGGACAGCGAGCTTTAGCCAAACTGTTAGTTCAAGAATTGGAAGCATTAGGCACCGAAGATATCAAACTACGTGATACCGCAATTGTGACAGCAACACTACCATCGAACCTCGATTATCACGTTCCAACTGTAGCCTTTTTTGGTCATCTTGATACCAGCGCGGAGCAAACTAATGATACCAAAGCTCAAATATTACCTTATACCGGTGAAGATCTCTGCCTTAATAAAGAACTTAATATCTACTTACGCAAAAATGAATTTCCGGAACTTGTAAATTATCTTGGCGATAATATTATTGTTACCGATGGAACTAGCCTTCTCGGCGCCGATGACAAAGCCGCAATCGCTTCAATTATGGATATGCTTCAATACTTCAAACAAAACCCTCATATCAAACACGGTACGATAAAAATCGGTTTTGTTCCTGATGAAGAGTAAGGTTTACGTGGCGCAAAAGTATTTGATGTTCAAGAGTTTGGTGCTGATTTCGCCTATACTCTCGATTGCTGTGGTATTGGTGAATTAGTCTATGAAAATTGGAATGCTGGTGATGCTGAAATTATTTTCACAGGTAAATCGGCTCATCCAATGTCTGCCAAAGGTAAGTTAATTAATTCGCTATTAATGGCCCAAAAATTTATTTCCATGTTACCTGCTGGTGAAGCACCTGAATACACTGAAGGGCGCGAAGGCTATTACTGGGTAAAACAAATGTCCGGCAATAGTGCACGTACTGTATTGAAAATGGATGTGCGTGACTTCACTGAAGAGGGTTACCGAACTCGTATGGCCTTCCTGAAAAAATTAGCGGATCATTGCGAAGATTTATGGGGCAAAGAAAGCGTGACATGTCAATTAGCTGACCGTTACTCTAATGTTTATAATAGCCTACAAGGTGAAAATCGTTATCCAATTGATATTGCAGTCGATGCATACCAAGCTTGTGGAATTAGCCCCAAAGTGACCCCTATGCGTGGTGGCTACGATGGCGCTGCACTATCTCAAAATGGGCTGCCCTGCCCCAATATTTTCACTGGCGCACATAACTTCCATTCAATCTATGAATATTTACCCGTTAAGTCACTATACGCCGCAAGTGATATGCTGAAACAAGTCGTTCAGATCACTGCTGAACGCTTCAAGCCAGGAGCTAAAGCATGATCCCGATTCTAACGGTTCTTATTATCGTTGTTTTGGTTGCACGATTTATACTCAAAGGCTACAAAGCTGAACCCGTATTATTAATTGCCGGTTTGGTATTGATGATTTGTACTTTAGCTTTCGGCTGGGGTCCTATCCTACCTAAAAATGTCGCGTCGACCGGGCTAACATGGCTCGACCCTTTTGAAGTTATGCGCGACCTCTTTAGTAGCCGTGCTGCCGATCTCGGGTTGATGATCATGGCACTAATGGGCTTTGCACACTATATGGATCACATTGGTGCTAATGAAGCTGTTGTGCGTGTAGCAACTAAGCCATTGAAGAATATGCGTTCCCCCTATGTTCTACTGTTTTTCTCATTTTTACTCGCTAGTATCTTGCAACTCGCTATTCCATCTGCAACAGGTTTAGCTGTGCTATTAATGGGGACGATGTTCCCAATTATGATTGGTTTAGGACTTTCACCAGCCTCTGCCGCTGGGGTTATTGCAACCTCGCTCGGTGTCGCCTATACCCCAACTGCTATTGATGCGATTCGTGGAGCCAAAGCTGTAGATATGTCTGTTGTTGAGTATGTACTTTACTATCAAGGGCCTGCTGCACTTGTGACTGTATTAGCCGTTGGTATTACTCATATCTTTTGGCAACGTTATTGCGACCGTAAAGCAGGCTTTATTCCAAAAATTGGTAAAGCGGTACAATCTGAAGAAAAACAAGAGACCAAAAAGAATATTCCCGGCTACTATGCTATTTTGCCCATGTTACCTATCATAATGGCTGTAGGCTCTTCTAAGCTGTTCTTCGAAGGCATTCACCTCGATGTTGTGACTATTGTACTGATTGCGATGGCCATTTGTATGGTGATCGAAACCTTGCGAATTCGTAATTTCAAAGCGGTTTGTAATGGATTTCAGCATTTCTTAAATGGGATGGGCCATGCCTTTAGTAATGTGGTTGGGCTATTAGTTGCCGCAGGTGTATTTGCACATGGAATCAAAGTCAGTGGTGCGATAGATCAGCTCATTCTAATGTCTGAATCTGTTGGCTTGCCACCTTTTGCAATGGCATTAGTCTTCGCATTAGTCACTTTAGCTGCCGCAATTATTATGGGTTCAGGTAATGCCCCATTCTTAGCATTCGTTGAGCTAATCCCACAAATCGCCCACAGCATGGGAGTTAATCCTATCTCAATGATCTTACCGATGCAGCAAGCATCACATATGGGTCGTGGTATGTCGCCTGTTTCTGGTGTCACTATTGCAGTCTCCAGTGGAGCAAAGCTACAGCCTTTTGATGTTGTCAAACGTACTGCTGTACCACTAATGGTCGGTTTTGTTATTCACTGTGCCATTATCGGGATATTCTATTAATTTATAATAGTAAATTCTTTAATAAACAATGAGCATATAGTTATTAACCTAGCGGGAAAATATCTTCCCGTTTTTTATTTTTAAATGAATATCAGTTTAATTATTGATAAGAACTGTTTAATTTAACAATTAAATTAGGCTAAAAAACAGACGTCTGTAACCATTAATATTCAAAAATGAAATTTACTTCATAAATTATTTAAGTACATAAAAAAACCGGTGCCTTTAACAGCACCGGTTCTATTATTGTGTTCCAAGTAGACTAATTAAAGCTTACTTGTTGCCACTGCTGAAACCTGCATTTAATAGTTCAGCCAAGTTAGCCGTTGCTTCGTCTGCACTGACTTGTGGAGCTTCCACAACATCATTCAGATGGCGGCGACGGATACGTTCTTGGTGATACGCAAAACCAGTACCAGCTGGGATCAGACGACCCACAATAACGTTTTCTTTCAGACCGCGAAGTTCATCGCGTTTACCTGCAACCGCAGCTTCTGTCAGAACGCGCGTTGTTTCTTGGAACGATGCTGCTGAGATGAAGGATTCTGTTGCCAGAGATGCCTTCGTAATACCCAACAGGTCACGTGCATAGTTAGCTGGGATCTTACCGTCTAATTCCAGTTTACGATTAGAAACTTTAACGCGTGAGTATTCGATCTGCTCACCTTCGAGGAATTCAGAACTTCCTGCATCCGCGATTGTTACTTTACGCAGCATCTGACGAACGATAACTTCAATGTGTTTATCGTTTATCTTAACGCCTTGTAAGCGGTAAACTTCCTGAACTTCGTTAGTGATATAACGTGTTACTGCATGAACACCACGCAGACGCAGAATATCATGTGGAGATTCTGGACCATCGGAAACAACATCACCACGTTCAACGATTTCACCTTCGAATACGTTGAGCTGACGCCATTTAGGGATCATTTCTTCGTACGCTTCAGAACCATCTAATGGGGTAATAACCAGACGACGTTTGCCTTTAGTTTCTTTACCGAATGAGATGATACCGCTAATTTCAGCAAGGATCGCAGGCTCTTTCGGACGACGAGCTTCGAACAAGTCAGCTACGCGTGGTAGACCCCCCGTGATATCTTTAGTCCCCACAGATTCTTGTGGAATACGCGCTAAAGTATCACCAGCATTGATAGCGATGCCATCATCTAACTGAACAATTGCTTTACCCGGTAAGAAGTACTGAGTAGGCATGTCTGTGTTAGGAATAAGAACATCTTTACCATTTGCATCAACGACACGAAGTGCAGGACGCAAGTCTTTACCACCAGCAGTACGCTCAGCGCTATCCAGAACAACGATTGAAGACAGACCGGTTAATTCATCAGTCTGGCGAGTCATTGACTGGCCATCAAGCATGTCAGAGTAACGGATAATACCCGATACTTCACTGACAACTGGCATTGTATGTGGATCCCAGTTAGCAACGGTTTCGCCGCCGATAACTGATGCGCCATCACCTTTAGTCAGGTGTGAACCGTAAGGAACTTTATAGCTCTCTTTAGTACGACCGAACTCATCAATCAGACGTAATTCAGTATTACGTGAAGTAATAACCAATTTGCCTTCTGAGTTGGTAACATATTTCGCGTTGAACAGTTTCAGCGTACCCGTATTACGAACTTGGATACTCGATTCTGCTGCCGCACGAGATGCCGCACCACCGATGTGGAACGTACGCATCGTCAGCTGTGTACCCGGCTCACCGATTGACTGTGCCGCAATAACCCCGATAGCTTCACCTTTGTTGATGATATGACCACGAGCAAGGTCACGACCATAACAGTGAGCGCACACACCGAAGTCAGTTTCACAACTTACAACTGAACGTACTTTCACGCTGTCGACTGAGTTAGCTTCTAACAGGTCACACAGTTTTTCGTGAAGCAGAGTGTTACGTGGAACCAGAATGTCCGCAGTACCTGGGATCAGGATATCTTCTGCAGTCACACGACCCAATACACGCTCACGCAGTGGTTCTTTAACGTCACCACCCTCGATAACCGGAGTCATCAGGATACCTTCGTGAGTTCCACAATCGTCTTCAGTGACTACCAAGTCCTGTGCTACGTCAACTAAACGACGAGTCAGATAACCGGAGTTTGCTGTTTTCAATGCTGTATCCGCAAGACCTTTACGAGCACCATGCGTAGAAATAAAGTACTGAAGAACGTTTAGACCTTCACGGAAGTTCGCCGTGATTGGTGTTTCGATGATTGAGCCATCTGGCTTAGCCATCAGACCACGCATACCCGCAAGCTGACGGATCTGCGCAGCAGAACCACGAGCACCGGAGTCGGCCATCATAAAGATACTGTTGAAAGAAACCTGTTGTTCTTCTATACCGTCACGGTTAATAACGCTTTCAGTTGACAGGTTTTCCATCATCGCTTTAGCAACACGTTCGTTTGCTGCAGCCCAGATATCGATAACTTTGTTATAACGTTCGCCTGCTGTAACCAAACCAGACTGGAACTGTTCTTGAATTTCAGCAACTTCTGCTTCGGCTTCCGCGATGATCCCTGCTTTTTTCTCAGGAATAACCATGTCATCGATACCAACAGATGCACCAGAACGTGCCGCATAGGCAAAACCGGTATACATGATTTGGTCAGCAAAAATAACGGTAGGCTTCAAGCCCAGTATGCGGTAACAGGTGTTCAGCATTTTGGAGATTGCTTTTTTACCTAACGCTTGGTTAACCAGAGCATAAGGTAAACCTTTCGGTACGATCATCCATAAAATTGCGCGACCAACAGTGGTATTAACTAAACCAGTATTAATCGTAATGTTACCTTCACTGTCTTTAACTTCTTCAGTGATACGAACTTTAACGCGGGCATGCAGTGATGCATGACCTGAACGATAAACGCGCTCAGCTTCTTTAGGGCCGGCTAAAACCATGCCTTCGCCTTTCGCGTTTACGCAGTCACGAGTCATGTAGTAAAGACCCAATACAACGTCCTGTGAAGGAACGATGATAGGCTCACCACTTGCTGGTGACAGAATGTTGTTCGTTGACATCATCAACGCACGTGCTTCTAACTGAGCTTCCAAAGTCAGAGGAACGTGTACCGCCATTTGGTCACCATCGAAGTCGGCGTTATATGCCGCACAGACCAATGGATGCAATTGGATAGCTTTACCTTCGATCAGAATTGGTTCGAAAGCTTGGATACCCAGACGGTGAAGTGTTGGTGCACGGTTCAGCATGACTGGGTGTTCGCGGATAACTTCATCCAGAATATCCCAAACAACCGCTTCTTCGCGCTCAACCATTTTCTTCGCAGCTTTAATCGTTGTTGCTAAGCCACGCAGTTCTAGTTTACCGTAGATAAATGGCTTGAACAGTTCAAGAGCCATTTTCTTAGGCAGACCACATTGGTGCAGACGCAGGTATGGACCCACGGTGATAACCGAACGACCAGAGTAGTCAACACGCTTACCAAGCAAGTTCTGACGGAAACGACCTTGTTTACCTTTGATCATATCAGCCAAAGATTTCAGAGGACGTTTGTTAGAACCCGTAATTGCACGACCACGACGACCGTTATCCAACAGTGCATCAACCGCTTCTTGCAGCATACGTTTTTCGTTACGTACGATGATGTCTGGCGCAGCCAGATCCAGAAGACGTTTCAGACGGTTGTTACGGTTGATCACGCGACGATACAGATCGTTCAGATCTGAAGTTGCGAAACGGCCACCATCCAATGGAACTAATGGACGCAGATCAGGTGGTAATACTGGCAGAACGTTCAGGATCATCCACTCTGGTTTGTTACCAGATTGAATAAACGCTTCTAACAATTTGATACGCTTAGTCAGCTTCTTACGCTTAGTTTCTGAGTTAGTTTCGTTCAACTCTTCACGCAGCGTTTCACACTCGTTCTCAAGATCGAGGTTTTTCAGCAAACCTTGGATTGCTTCCGCACCCATTTTCGCGTCAAATTCATCACCGAACTCTTCCAGTGCATCTAAGTATTGCTCTTCTGTCAGAATCTGTGCGCGTTCAAGGCTAGTCATTCCGCCTTCAACTACAACATATGATTCAAAGTACAGAACGCGTTCGATATCACGCAATGGCATATCAAGCAGCAAACCGATACGGGATGGCAGTGATTTTAAGAACCAGATATGTGCAGTCGGAGAAGCAAGTTCAATATGACCCATGCGCTCACGACGGACTTTAGTCTGTGTGACTTCAACGCCACATTTCTCACAAATCACACCACGGTGTTTTAAACGTTTGTACTTACCGCACAGACATTCGTAGTCTTTTACTGGCCCGAAAATACGCGCGCAGAAAAGGCCGTCACGCTCAGGTTTGAACGTACGGTAGTTAATGGTTTCTGGCTTTTTCACTTCACCGAATGACCATGAACGGATCATATCAGGTGATGCCAGAGCAATTTTGATCGCATCAAACTCTTCGGTCTTGGTTTGCGCTTTCAGAAACTTTATTAAGTCTTTCACAAAAAGGCTCCTGTCGGAGTTAGACCTGTCAGGTGAGTGGCCCGTGCCTCTCTCCCCTAATCCCAGTACTTACACTGGCCGGAAGGCTAAATCTAGCCTTCCGGTACAAACGAATTACTCGTCTTCCAGTTCGATGTTAATACCCAGTGAACGGATCTCTTTCAACAATACGTTGAAGGATTCCGGCATGCCAGGTTCCATCTGATGACTACCATCGACGATGTTTTTATACATCTTCGTACGGCCGTTAACGTCATCCGACTTAACAGTTAGCATTTCTTGGAGCGTATATGCTGCACCGTATGCTTCCAGTGCCCATACTTCCATCTCCCCGAAACGCTGACCACCGAACTGTGCTTTACCACCCAGCGGCTGCTGAGTAACCAAGCTGTAAGAACCAGTAGAACGGGCATGCATTTTATCGTCAACCAAGTGGTTCAGTTTCAGCATGTACATGTAACCTACGGTTACTTGACGCTCAAACTTCTCACCCGTACGGCCGTCGAACAATGAAATCTGACCAGAAGTTGGCAGACCACCCAGTTTCAACAGTTCTTTAATTTCAGTTTCTTTCGCACCATCAAACACTGGTGTTGCGATTGGCATACCTTTTTTCAGGTTCTCTGCCAGACGCATAACTTCCTCATCACTGAAAGTATTAAGATCAACTTTCTGACGTGGATCATCACCAAGATCGTAGGCTTTCTGGATAAATTCACGCAGTTTGGCAACATCTTCTTGCTGTTTAAGCATAGCATTGATCTTGTCACCAATACCTTTTGCAGCCATACCCAAGTGAGTTTCCAGAATCTGACCGATGTTCATACGTGATGGTACGCCCAGTGGGTTCAGAACGATGTCTACAGGGTTACCGTTTTCATCGTAAGGCATGTCTTCAACTGGGTTGATTTTTGAGATAACACCTTTGTTACCATGGCGACCCGCCATTTTATCACCCGGTTGGATCTGACGTTTAACAGCCAGATAAACCTTAACAATTTTCAGTACGCCTGGAGCAAGGTCATCACCTTGAGTGATCTTGCGGCGTTTAGCATCAAGTTTTTTCTCGAACTCAGATTTCAGTTCATCGTACTGTTCAGCTAATTGCTCTAACTGGTTTTGCTTCTCTTCATCAGTCAGAGATAACTCTAACCAACGCTCACGAGGCAATTTGTCCAGTTTGTCAGCTTCAATTCCACCGTTAACCAGTACAGAACGGATACGTGCAAATAGGCCTGCTTCAAAGATACGTAGCTCTTCGGTTAAGTCTTTCTTAGCATCACGTAACTGAGTTTCTTCGATTTCCAGCGCTCGCTTGTCTTTCTCTACGCCATCACGGGTAAATACCTGTACATCAATAACTGTACCGGAAACACCATTTGGAACGCGTAAAGAAGAGTCTTTAACGTCAGACGCTTTTTCACCAAAGATTGCACGCAGCAATTTCTCTTCTGGGGTCAGCTGAGTTTCACCTTTAGGTGTCACTTTACCAACGAGGATATCGCCACCTTTAACTTCAGCACCGATATACACAATACCAGACTCATCGAGTTTAGAGAGTGCAGCTTCGCCGACGTTTGGAATGTCAGCAGTAATTTCTTCAGGCCCCAGTTTAGTGTCACGAGACACACACGCGAGTTCCTGAATGTGAATAGTTGTGAAACGATCTTCTTGAACAACACGCTCAGAAACGAGGATGGAGTCTTCGAAGTTATAACCATTCCATGGCATAAATGCCACGCGCATGTTTTGGCCAAGAGCCAATTCGCCTAAGTCAGTTGAAGGACCATCAGCTAACACGTCACCACGTTCAATTGGTTCACCTAAAGATACACAAGGCATCTGGCTAATACAGGTGTTCTGGTTAGAACGGGTATATTTAGTCAAGTTATAAATGTCGATACCAGCTTCGCCTGGATACATCTCGTCTTCGTTAACTTTGATAACGATACGCGAAGCATCAACGTACTGGATAGAACCACCACGGCGCGCAACGGCTGTTACACCGGAGTCAACCGCAACCGCACGTTCCATACCTGTACCAACTAATGGTTTGTCAGCACGCAAAGTAGGAACCGCTTGACGTTGCATGTTCGCACCCATCAATGCACGGTTAGCATCATCGTGTTCAAGGAATGGGATCAGTGACGCACCAACAGAAACAATCTGTTGAGTCGAAACGTCCATGTATTCAACCTGATCGCGGCTGAATAAGCTTGATTCACCATGGTTACGACACGTAATCAGTTCTTCAACGAAGCTACCATCATCACCTAATACGGTGTTTGCCTGAGCAATGATGAAGTTACCTTCTTCAATAGCAGACAGATAGTGAATTTCGTCAGTCACGAGACCGTCACGAACTAAACGATAAGGTGTTTCAAGGAAACCATACTCGTTCGTCTGAGCATAAACAGACAATGAGTTGATAAGACCGATGTTCGGACCTTCAGGTGTTTCGATTGGACACACACGACCGTAGTGAGTTGGATGAACGTCACGTACTTCGAAGCCTGCACGCTCACGAGTCAAACCACCAGGGCCTAACGCGGAGATACGGCGTTTATGCGTAATTTCAGACAGTGGGTTGTTCTGGTCCATAAATTGAGACAGCTGGCTGGAACCAAAGAACTCTTTCACTGCTGCAGAAATTGGCTTCGCGTTAATCATATCTTGTGGCATCAATGCATCGAGGTCGCCCAAAGAAAGACGCTCTTTCACTGCACGTTCAACACGGACCAGGCCTACGCGGAACTGGTTTTCAGCCATTTCACCAACAGAACGAATACGACGGTTACCTAAGTGATCGATATCATCGACTTCGCCTTTACCGTTACGGATATCGATGAGTTTTCTCATGACATCAATGATGTCTTCTTTACTCAGGATACCTGAACCTTCAATTTCATCACGGCTCAGTGAACGGTTAAACTTCATGCGACCAACAGCAGACAAGTCGTAACGATCTTCAGAGAAGAACAGATTTTCGAACAAGTTTTCTGCGGCTTCACGCGTTGGTGGCTCACCAGGACGCATCATACGGTAGATTTCTACCAATGCGCTTAGGCGGTCATTTGTTGGATCGACACGGACCGTTTCAGACATGTATGCACCGTGGTCTAAGTCATTTGTAAACAATGTTTCAATTGTTTTATGACCAGACTGGCTCAGACGCGCCAACGTATCCAATGAAAGCTCCATGTTAGCTGCACAAATCAGCTCACCTGTACCTTCATCAATGTAATCTCTTGCTACCACTTTACCGGCAATGTATTCAACAGGAACTTCAATGCTGTTGACTTCTTCTTTTTCCAGTAAACGGATATGACGAGCAGTGATACGACGGCCTTTTTCAACATAAACTTTGCCGTTTGCTTCGATATCAAAAGAAGCTGTTTCACCACGTAGACGCTCAGGAACTAGCGTCATCATCAATTTGTTATCGCGAATTTGGAAAACAGTTTTGTCGAAGAATAAATTCAGAATCTCTTCGGTGCTGTAATTCATTGCACGCAGAATAATGGTCGCTGGTAATTTACGGCGACGGTCAATACGTACAAACAGGTTATCTTTCGGATCGAATTCGAAATCAAGCCATGAACCGCGGTAAGGAATAATACGCGCGTTATACAGGACTTTACCTGATGAGTGTGTTTTACCTTTATCGCTGTCGAAGAACACACCAGGACTACGGTGTAACTGAGAAACGATAACACGCTCAGTTCCGTTGATGACGAAAGTCCCGTTTTCTGTCATGAGTGGAATTTCACCCATGTAGACTTCTTGTTCTTTGATGTCTTTTACGGTGCCTTCTGGTGCTTCACGCTCATAAACAATGAGACGTAACTTAACACGCAATGGCGCAGAGTATGTGATACCACGAATTTGACATTCTTTAACGTCAAATACAGGCTCACCCAGACGATAGCTGACATATTGTAGTTCAGCATTACCGCTGTAGCTCTGAATAGGAAACACAGAACGGAAAGCTGCTTCCAGCCCGTTCTGACCATCAGGATCTTGCTCGATAAACTTCTGGAACGAGTCAAGTTGGATAGAAAGGAGATAAGGTATATCCAAAACTTGTGGACGTTTACCAAAATCCTTACGAATACGTTTTTTCTCGGTATAGGAGTAAACCATTAGGGTTCCTCAGCTCGCTGATCAGTGACCCACTCTGCCCGTCCATAATAAGGACAGCTTCGCTAACGCTATTTTTTGAAGTGGAAAATGAATACTTTCCGTAATACTTATTCCTATCACTCTCAAATCATTTCATTGTGCTATCCGACTACCGAGCTACCCGAGCGGGTCGTAGCTGAGAACACAGTATATTAAGTCGTCAATAGAAAAAGTATTGGAGGGTTTGCTAACATCAAAATTGCGTGAAAAAGATGTTAACACCCAATCACGCTTTTCAGCGCAAAAAGGCTGGTGATTAAAAAATCACCAGCCGTCAGCCTTTAAGTTAGGCTGCTAACTGAAAACGGAACTTATTTAAGCTCAGCAGAAGCACCAGCTTCTTCAAGAACTTTCTTCAGAGATTCAGCTTCATCTTTGCTTGCAGCTTCTTTAATAGTTGCTGGAGCAGATTCTACCATGTCTTTAGCTTCTTTCAGGCCAAGACCAGTTGCGCCACGAACTGCTTTGATAACAGCAACTTTGTTAGCGCCGATAGCAGTCAGGACAACATCAAACTCAGTTTTTTCTTCAACAGCTTCAGCTGGGCCCGCAGCAACAGCTACAGCAGCAGCAGCAGAAACGCCGAATTTTTCTTCCATCAGGGTGATCAGTTCAACAACGTCCATTACAGACATTTCAGCAACTGCGTCAAGGATTTGGTCTTTAGTGATAGACATAACAATTGTTCCTAAAATTCAGAAATAGTTTATACGTTAAAAAGCAACGAAGGAAAGGGCTTATGCAGCTTCTTTCTGATCGCGCAGAGCAGCCAGAGTGCGAACCAGTTTGCCTGCAGCGGCTTCTTTCATGGTTGCCATCAGGCGTGCGATTGCTTCTTCGTAAGTTGGGAGTGTTGCTAGACGATCGATATCTTTTGCCTGGATTAACTCACCTTCAAAGGCCGCAGCTTTAATCTCAAATGCTGGATTCGCTTTCGCGAACTCTTTGAACAGACGAGCAGCAGCGCCCGGATGTTCGTTAGAGAAAGCAATTAAGGTTGGACCAACAAACGCGTCTTTCAGAACTTCGTAAGAAGTACCTTCAACAGCACGGCGAATCAGCGTGTTACGAACAACACGGATGTAAACGCCAGCTTCGCGACCTGCTTTACGCAGTTCAGTCATTTTTGCTACAGTTACGCCGCGTGAATCAGCAACAACTGCAGAAAGCGCGCCTTTGGCTACTTCGGTGACTTCAGCAACAATCGCTTGTTTGTCTTGAAGATTTAGTGCCATTAGCTTCTTGCTCCTGGATTAACCGGGAAAACCCGGGGGACTCACATCACTCAATACACAACATTATGTTTGAGCGTTAAAACACGGTGAGCAGCAGAAGTCAGAATAAAAATTCTTGGTATCTCTGTCACCGTCTACGCAGGTAAATTAAGTAGTTATTGACAACTTAAACCACACCTGCGGTCTTGGACGGGGTCTGGAAAGGCCAGACTCCATACCGAAATTTGTGGTTTGCTCAAACTAAAGATAGTGTAAGCAAACTCAAGGCGTCAGATTTTATACAAATCTGACGCAAAGGTAAAGCTTAATTACCAAACAGCCAAAGCCTTAGGAATTAAACTGTCGCTGAAAGACCAGATTGGTCGATCGCAACGCCTGCACCCATAGTGGTAGACAGGCTAACTTTCTTGATGTAGATACCTTTAGCTGAAGATGGTTTTGCTTTTTTCAGCGCAATCAACAGTGATTCCAGGTTCTCTTTCAATTTGTCAGCATCGAAATCAACTTTACCAATTGTGGTGTGGATGATTCCGTTTTTGTCATTACGGTAACGAACCTGACCAGCTTTTGCATTGTTAACAGCTTCAGCAACGTTAGGAGTTACAGTACCAACTTTAGGGTTTGGCATTAAACCACGTGGACCAAGGATTTGACCTAATTGGCCAACAACGCGCATTGCATCTGGAGAAGCAATAACAACGTCAAAATCCATTTGACCAGCTTTGATTTGATCAGCCAAGTCTTCCATACCAACCAATTCAGCGCCAGCAGCTTTAGCCGCTTCAGCATTTGCACCTTGTGCAAATACAGCAACGCGAACTGAACGACCAGTACCGTGTGGTAGAACAGTTGCACCACGAACGTTTTGGTCAGATTTACGAGCGTCGATGCCGAGGTTAACAGCAACGTCAACGCTTTCTACAAATTTAGCAGTCGCTAATTCTTTTAGCAGAGCAACGGCTTCATTGATGTCATACTGTTTAGTTGCATCAACTTTTTCACGGATATTGCGCATGCGCTTATTCAGTTTAGCCATTGATTAATCCTCCACAACCAGGCCCATGGAACGAGCAGTACCTGCAATTGAACGCGCCATAGCGTCAACATCAGCACCAGTCATGTCCGCAGCTTTAGTTTCAGCGATTTCGCGAACCTGAGCAGAGGTCACTTTACCTACTTTGTCTTTGTTCGGCTTACCAGAACCAGACTTAATACCAGCTGCTTTTTTCAGCAATACTGCTGCAGGTGGCGTTTTAGTAACGAAAGTGAAAGAACGGTCTGCATATACAGTGATAACAACAGGAGTTGGTAAACCTTTTTCAAGGTTCTCTGTTTTTGCGTTAAACGCTTTACAGAATTCCATGATGTTCACACCTTGTTGGCCCAATGCTGGACCAACTGGTGGGCTTGGGTTAGCCATACCAGCTGCAACTTGCAGCTTAACGTAGGCTTGTACTTTCTTAGCCATGAATATTTCCTCTAGATGGGTGATAGCGCCTAATCGTATAGGCTCCCCGTTACATTAACACACCCCGCAATAAAACTTGCAAAGCGTAAAAAACAAAAGGCGCGAAATTATAGTTAAATTTCACACCTTTTGCAAGCCAGTTTTTTGCCGTTAAGACTATGCTTTTTCGACTTGGCTGAAATCCAATTCGACAGGGGTCGCACGGCCGAAGATTGAAACAGAGACTTTCAAGCGGCTCTTTTCATAATCGATTTCTTCGACTACACCATTAAAGTCAGCAAATGGGCCATCACTAACACGAACCATTTCACCTGGCTCAAACAGTGTTTTAGGACGTGGTTTATCGCCAGCTTGCTGCAGACGATTCATAATCGCATCAACTTCTTTATCACTGATTGGCGCTGGACGATCTGAAGTTCCACCGATAAAACCCATAACACGTGGTACGCTACGTACTAAGTGCCAAGACTCATCGTTCATAAGCATTTGAACTAATACATAGCCTGGAAAAAACTTACGTTCACTTTTACGGCGCTGACCACTGCGGATCTCAACAACTTCTTCAGTTGGTACCATGACTTCGCCGAAAGAGTCTTCCATACCGTGTAATTTGATATGTTCACGCAGAGACTGCGCTACGCGACCTTCAAAACCAGAGAAAGCCTGAATAACATACCAGCGCTTTTTAGGTGAATCTGACATTTAGAATAACCTCAGGCTTGTAATAAACGAAACTAAACGTACTAAGATGCCATCTAATCCCCACAGGATTAACGACATAACAGCCGTTACTGCAGCAACAATCAAAGTCGTTTGTAATGCTTCTTGGCGGGTTGGCCAAATCACTTTTCGCATTTCAATGCGAGCTTCACGCGCAAACGTTAGAGTTTGCTTGCCCTTTGTTGTCCACAAAGCCACAGCACCTGCAATGGCGACGATAACCACAACAGCAAAAGCACGCAGCGCGAGATTATATTGACGGAAGTAATAGTTGCCAACGATGGCAATCAGTAGCAGGGCAGCAACAATCACCCACTTAAAGACGTCTACACTGCGTCCACTTCCTTGAGCTTCGCTATTCGCACTCATAATTCAACCTGTTACCATGAAGTATGTATAAAGCCCGTCTACCTAAAAAAGTAAGGAAAACAGACCGAACCAATAGAATATGCCAACATATCCCCTAAGTACTATGAGCCGAGCTTGCTAAGTCAGAAAGGGGTATAATTGACAACGCCTGCGAAGTTAAAAGAAGGGTCGGCTAGCAAAGGCTATACAGCGCTATCTATTTCGCAGGTAATTTCCGGCATGCTCAGCAAATTTTTTTCACCACTAGATTATGAAAATAAATTTCTAATTGTGGCAGCGGTAAAATATACCATATCTTCCGAGCAAAACCTTAATAAATCTCATATAACTGTATAAAGCTGATGATACAGTTTTTATTTCGTTGTAACAGAGCCTATCTCACCAATAATTTTTACAACTGTTGATGAGATAGGTTCTTAATTTCACAACGTATAAAAAGGGCATCATATAGATGCCCTTTTTACTAAAGTGGATTGTTATTATGCAATGATTCTTGCAACAACACCCGCACCTACAGTACGGCCACCTTCACGAATTGCGAAACGTAAACCGTCATCCATTGCGATTGGGTGAATCAACGTTACGATCATGTTGATGTTATCGCCTGGCATTACCATCTCAACGCCTTCTGGCAGTTCGATAGTACCGGTTACGTCAGTTGTACGGAAGTAGAACTGTGGACGGTAACCTTTGAAGAATGGAGTATGACGTCCACCTTCATCTTTGCTCAGAATATAAACTTCTGATTCAAAAGTGGTGTGTGGCTTGATTGAACCTGGTTTAGCCAGTACTTGTCCACGTTGAATTTCTTCACGCTTAGTACCACGCAGCAGAACACCAACGTTCTCACCAGCACGACCTTCGTCAAGAAGTTTACGGAACATTTCAACGCCAGTACAAGTCGTCTTAACAGTTGCTTGGATACCAACGATTTCAACTTCTTCACCAACTTTAACGATACCACGCTCAACACGGCCTGTTACTACTGTACCACGACCAGAGATTGAGAATACATCTTCGATTGGCAGCAGAAATGGCTTGTCAATTGCACGCTCTGGTTGTGGGATATAGCTATCCAACGCCTCAGCCAGCTCAACAATTTTAGCTTCCCACTCTGGGTTCCCTTCCAGTGCTTTCAGCGCTGAACCACGGATAACTGGAGTATCATCACCTGGGAAATCGTACTGAGAAAGCAGTTCACGAACTTCCATCTCAACCAGTTCCAGCAGCTCTTCGTCGTCTACCATGTCACATTTGTTCAGGAAAACGATGATGTAAGGAACGCCAACCTGGCGACCTAACAGGATGTGCTCACGAGTTTGTGGCATTGGGCCATCAGTTGCAGCAACAACCAGAATTGCACCATCCATTTGAGCAGCACCAGTGATCATGTTTTTAACATAATCGGCGTGTCCTGGGCAGTCTACGTGTGCGTAGTGGCGAGCTGGAGTATCATATTCTACGTGAGAAGTAGAGATGGTGATACCACGTGCTTTTTCTTCTGGTGCATTATCGATTTGATCGAATGCACGAGCGCTACCGCCGTAAGTTTTTGCCAGAACAGTAGTGATTGCTGCTGTCAGGGTAGTTTTACCGTGGTCAACGTGGCCGATTGTACCAACGTTAACGTGCGGTTTTGAACGTTCAAATTTTTCTTTAGACACGACTCTATTCCTTATGGAGTTCCCTCTTCACTGTAAAGAGGGAACTTAATTAAAGTAGTTAAATCGATTAAAACCGATTATTTAGCGTTACGAGCTTCGATAACAGCTTGTGCAACGTTGTTTGGCGCTTCATTGTACTTCAAGAACTCCATTGAGTATGAAGCACGACCTTGAGTCTGTGAACGCAGGTCAGTAGCGTAACCGAACATTTCTGACAATGGTACTTGTGCACGAACGATTTTGCCAGTAGCCATATCATCCATACCTTCAATTATACCACGACGACGGTTCAGGTCACCAATTACGTCACCCATGTAGTCTTCAGGTGTTTCCACCTCAACTTTCATGATAGGCTCAAGCAGAACAGGTTTCGCTTTTTTGAAGCCGTCTTTAAATGCCAGTGATGCAGCAAGTTTAAACGCCAGTTCAGATGAGTCAACATCATGGTATGAACCGAAATGCAGACGAACACCCAGTTTAACTACAGGGTAACCTGCCAATGGGCCTGATTTCAGCTGTTCTTGGATACCTTTATCAACGGCAGGGATGTATTCACCAGGGATTACACCACCTTTGATTTCGTTGACGAACTCATAGTTCATCGCTTCGCCGTCTTTGTCTTTCTTGTCAAGTGGGTACATATCGATTATGACATGACCATACTGACCACGACCACCAGACTGTTTAGCGTGTTTACCTTCGATATCCTGAACTGGTATCTGGATAGTTTCACGGTAAGCAACTTGAGGTTTACCAACGTTCGCTTCAACTTTAAATTCGCGACGCATACGGTCAACCAGAACGTCCAAGTGTAATTCACCCATACCAGCGATGATGGTTTGACCCGTTTCTTCATCACTTGATACGCGGAATGATGGATCTTCTTGAGCCAAACGGCCCAATGCGATACCCATTTTTTCTTGGTCAACTTTAGTTTTTGGTTCAATTGCAACAGAGATTACTGGCTCTGGGAATTCCATACGCTCTAAGATGATTGGTGCATCGATAGCACATAAAGTATCACCCGTAGTAACGTCTTTCAGACCGATAGCTGCCGCGATGTCACCAGCGCGAACTTCTTTAATCTCTTCACGCTTGTTTGCGTGCATCTGAACGATACGACCAAAACGTTCTTTTTTAGACTTAACTGGGTTCAATACAGTGTCACCTGAGTTTACTAAACCAGAGTAGACACGGAAGAACGTTAAGTTACCAACGAATGGGTCAGTTGCAATTTTAAATGCTAGTGCAGAAAACGGCTCATCATCACTTGCATGACGCTCAGCCGGAGTATCTTTACCATCATCCAGAATACCGTTAATTGCAGCAACATCAGTTGGAGCCGGTAAGTATTCGATAACAGCATCTAGCATCGCCTGAACACCTTTGTTCTTAAATGCAGAACCACAGGTAACCAGAATAATTTCGCTTGCAAGAACGCGTTGACGAAGAGCTGCTTTGATCTCTTCTTCTGTCAGGTCTTCACCGCCCAGATATTTTTCCATCAGTTCTTCTGATGCTTCTGCTGCAGATTCAACTAAGAAGCTATGCCACTCTTCAGCTAGCTCTTGCATGTTTTCAGGAATTTCTTCGTATTCGAAGGTAACGCCTTGATCTTCTTCGCTCCACTTGATCGCTTTCATTTTGATCAAGTCAACAATACCAGTGAATGCTTCTTCAGCACCAACAGGTAATTGCAGTGGAACTGCGGTAGCTGCCAAACGTGTTTTCAATTGCTCAACAACACGCAGGTAGTTAGCCCCCATACGGTCCATTTTGTTAACGAACGCGATACGTGGAACTTTATATTTGTTAGCCTGACGCCATACAGTTTCAGACTGTGGCTGAACACCACCAACTGCACAATAAACCATTACCGCGCCATCAAGAACACGCATTGAACGTTCTACTTCGATTGTGAAGTCAACGTGTCCTGGGGTGTCGATGATGTTAACACGGTGTGGCGGGAACTGTTTTGCCATACCAGACCAGAAAGCAGTAGTTGCAGCAGAAGTGATAGTAATACCACGCTCTTGCTCCTGCTCCATCCAGTCCATAGTTGCAGAACCTTCGTGCGTCTCACCAATTTTATGGTTTACGCCTGTGTAAAACAGAATACGTTCAGTCGTTGTTGTTTTACCGGCGTCGATGTGTGCACTGATACCGATGTTACGATAGCGCGATATGGGCGTTTGACGGGCCATGTTTTCCTCTCTCGTGGGCGTTCAATTCATCATATAAAGGGTAGCGAAAGGCTACCCTAAGAAACATCACTAACTTGGTGCAATTACCAACGGTAGTGAGCGAACGCCTTGTTAGCTTCTGCCATACGGTGAACGTCTTCACGTTTCTTAACAGAGGAACCTTTGTTCTCCGCTGCATCCGATAATTCGTTTGCTAGGCGTAGAGCCATTGACTTATCACCGCGTTTACGAGCAGCATCAACGATCCAACGCATTGCCAGAGCATTACGACGAACCGGACGAACTTCTACAGGAACTTGGTAAGTTGAACCACCAACACGGCGGGATTTAACTTCCACAGTCGGACGCACGTTATCCAGTGCTAATTCGAATGCATCAAGTTCAGTCTTACCAGAACGCTGAGCCAGGGTCTCAAGCGCGTTATATACGATTGCTTCAGCAGTAGATTTTTTCCCGTCTACCATCAGGATATTCACAAACTTGGCCAGTAATTCTGATCCGAACTTAGGATCTGGAAGAATTTTACGTTGACCAATTACGCGACGACGTGGCATGGATATTACTCCGTTGTTAATTCAGGTTTGTCCAAAACTCTACAAGAGTATTTTGACATTAAGATTAAAAATGTTTGGCCTTACTTAACGGAATCCATTAAGCCTTAGGCTTTTTAGCACCGTATTTAGAACGGGCTTGTTTGCGGTCTTTAACACCAGAACAGTCCAGCGCGCCGCGAACGGTGTGATAACGCACACCTGGCAAGTCTTTAACACGACCGCCACGGATCAGGATTACGGAGTGTTCCTGTAAATTGTGGCCTTCACCACCAATGTACGAAGAAACTTCATAACCGTTAGTTAAACGAACACGGCACACTTTACGTAATGCTGAGTTTGGTTTTTTAGGAGTGGTAGTATATACGCGAGTACATACACCACGTTTTTGCGGGCAAGCTTCCAGTGCTGGAACGTTGCTTTTAACAACTTTCGAGCTACGAGATTTGCGTACCAGCTGATTAATAGTTGCCATTATTAAAAAAGCTCCTGGTTTTTTTGCTTCGTAAACACGGATTTCAACCTCGTTCGCCAGTATGACGATACACGAGGACGCGAAATTTTATTGCCGACTGGCTCAGGTGTCAAGAAATATACAACTTTTAGTACCTTTATAGGGCAAAATGCTGTTTATGGGCGACAGTTAGACGAACAAAATCCTGATATGAGGCCAAAATCACATCTTTTGAAATCATATTCTGTAACCCACGTGCATTGACATCGGCATCTAATACGTAAACTTGCGCACCAATTTGTTGGAGTTTACTGAGATGCGTTGATTGGCTAACTGCCGCAATAACACTATCTTGAATCAGTAAAACCACATCTTCAGGCGTAATAAGCCGTAAGATTGCAGTGAAGTCACAATGAAAAGGCGAAGTCGCTATAGTATAAAGCATAGAGAAGATCCTACAACAGATCAAAATTTAAGCACAACATCACAATCAAATAATTTATCTCTTATTTGTTTCGCGCTGATAACATTTGCATCTACAACCCACTCACTCTGCCTGCAAATTCCTCTATCTTTTAGGGAATCAGCGCAAAGATAAATATTATCGATATCGTAAAGAGGTAATATTTTGAATGTAGAAATATAGTCTCTTGCTAAAATTTCATTCGGTTTTTGATTAGCGAGTAACTGGCAGACGCCATCCGATAAGAAAAAGACACTAATATCTTCAGTCAATGCCGAAGTCGCAAGTAGTGCATCTAATCCTTCTCGACCACTTGCATTTCCATGAGGCATGGATGTAAAAACGAACGCAATTTTTTTCATACATAACCTCAAAAACGAATCGTTCTATCTGTCGTTATCATAGCTTCAGCAAGGCTTCCTAATCCACTCATGATAAAACCATCACCTAAATTACTGACAGCCAATGATAATGCATCTGCTTGTTCTTTGTCTGTGACCCCGCGACGCAACGCTGCAGAAACACAAATATGCATTTCACAATCTGCCTTTTTCGCAAGCTGCTGCCATGCTTTGACTAAGTTGAACTCATCATTTGCAGGTGATGTTAATACATTAGCATTAGAAACCCCTTCACTATAAAAGAAAAGTGTTTTTAAGCTATGCCCTTCTTCAAGTAAGGCTCTCGCAAATTGATAAGCACTCGCAGCTTGTTGGGTGCCATAAGCAGGTCCTGTTACCAGCAGGCAATAAGTTAGGGGTTGTATACTCATTCCTCACTCTTAAACTGACGAATATAGAGATAAACCGTGTGTTTAGAGATATTCAGACGATCTGCCACTTGGTTAATCGCATCTTTAATATCAAAAATACCTTTCTCATACAGATTGAGTACCACTTGTTTATTTTTCGCATTGTTAGAAACATTGCGATCTGCACCAACTTCCTCAATGGTGAACTCTAAAGTTTGAGCGACAAGATCATCGACTGAGGATGCGAAGTTAACGTCTGAAGTGATTTCTTGTTTTTCTTCAGGTACAAAACTTTTAATGATCTCAGAGAAAGGCACATCGAGGTTCATGTTAATACACAAAAGACCAATAACCCGCTGATTACGGTTACGAATAGCAATCGTTACTGATTTCATCAAGTCGCCACTTTTTGCTTTCGTAAAATAAGCTTTTGATACATTTGATTTTTCATCAGACATCTCATGTAGCATTCGTAACGCAAGATCAGTAATTGGTGAGCCAATTTTACGTCCAGTGTGCTGTCCATTCGCTATTCTGACGGCTGAACATTTTAAATCTTCCAAAGAGTGAAGGACTATTTCACAATGCCCACCTATCAGCATAGCCAAACCATCAACAGCTGCTTCATAGGATTTTAGAATTTCATGATCGGTTTGTGTAAAAGGCTCGTTGTCCAATAAATTGATATCATTGTGATCGTTTGAAAGTACTGAGTTAGACATTTTTAAACACCATCCTTCGAATATACAAAAATTCACCAAGCTGACTAATGAGGCGTTAATTGTTGGATGCTTTTGCCTTCATTATTTTGTGGTTCATCGTCAGCAAATATAGTGAGAAATAATAAAACTGAATATAGTGAAGTTAAAACTACGGGGCTCCGCCGTCAAGCAGTTGAGTACAAGACAGTTTGTTTTATCACAAGTTTTAAACATAATAATCATTATTTCTGGCAAATAAACAATAAGCTTATTCAAAATCAATTTGAATGACGCTTTTGGAAATTACATACAATTAATCAATAATCTACCCAATATTTACGCTTTTCTTATTAAATTAAACAAAAAAAACAATAGTGCCTTAACGCAAAAAACCCAGACAAGCTGGGTTTTTTATACTACAACTTAACATTATTTTGCAGCGGGTTTGATATCAAGCAATTCAACATCAAATACTAATGTTGAGTTTGCTGGGATACCAGGAACACCATTTTCACCGTAAGCGAGTTCAGCAGGAATAACTAACTGGATTTTCCCGCCTTTTTTCACGTTTACTAAACCTTCAGTCCAACCTTTAATTACTGAATTCAATGGAATAGTCAGAGGCTCATTACGTGAGTATGAACTATCAAATTCAGTACCATCAGTCAGCATACCTTTGTAGTTAACGACAACAGTATCGTCGGCTTTAGGTTTAGCGCCAGTACCATCTTTTTCAATTTTGTACAGCAAGCCTGATTTAGTTTTAACTACGCCTTTTTCTTTTGCGTATTTTTCACGGTATTCTGCACCAATTTTTTCGTTAGCGGCTGATTCATCTTTCATTTTTTTCTCAGCGGCTTCTTTAACTTGGCCTTCGAACTGACGCAGTGTTTCTTCAACTTCTGCATCTGTCATTTTACTTTTGTTGTTAAATGCATCTTGGACACCAGCAAGCAGTTGAGCTTTATCTAAATTGATGCCAATCATTTTTTGCTCATCCAATGAGTTTTGCATATAGCGACCTAAAGACGCACCTAATGCATAGGCATTGCGTTCTTCGGCTGATTTAAATGCGCTACTTGTTGGCGCTTTTGCAGTCGTTTCAGCAGCGATTACTTGAGGAGCTGCAAAAGCTAACGCTAATGTTGTTGCCAGAAGACTTGCCTTAAACAGTGATTTCATCCTAATCTCCGATTTCTATTATAAGTTGTTACTTCATTCTTTATTATGGGTAAACCCTTTTCAGTATATACTCGCTGAACGTCTCATTGCATCGTAGTCGTCTACACGCAACTCGAATTATTTCGAGTATAGAATAATAAGTAACAGAATGACTACTTAGACAACATTAACAAAAAGAGTTTTCAACGCCTATCACTTTAACTAAAACTTATCTATTGATTTGTAATGTTCAGTTATTATGATGGTTTTTTTATGATGAGAAGCCATAAGGAGAACCTAAATGGATTCATCTGATACTTTTGAGCAGCGCCTTGAACTTTTAGAAAGCAAAATTGCTTTTCAAGAAATAACCATCGAACAACTCAATCAAATCATTACAGATCAGCAGATGCAGCTGTCTAAAATGCAAGAGCATATACGCTTTGTGGCTGAAAGAATTAAATCTTCGCAATCGTCTCATCTTGCCAGACCAGATGAAGAGACGCCACCACCACATTATTAGTTTTGACGGGTAGCTGATACAAAAAAGGAAAGCCTAGGCTTTCCTTTTTGATTCGTTGTTGCTTAGTGGCAACCACAACCACCGTGCTTATGGCCGTGATCTTCACTTTTACCACCACCACAACAGCCGCTTTCTTCGCCATGGCTGTGACCACCGCCACCACAGCATCCACCTTCGTGATCGTGGTCGTGACCGTCAGCACCATGAACGTGACCATGTGCTAATTCTTCTTCAGTTGCTTCACGGATACCCATGACTTCAACATTAAATTTCAAGTTTTGGCCAGCAAGCATGTGGTTACCATCAACGATAACTTCATCACCTTCAATACCCGTGATTTCTACCGGTACTGGCCCCATATCAGTATCAGCCAAGAAGCGCATGCCAACTTCCAGCTCTTCAACACCCATGAATACATCTTTTGGTACGCGCTGAACTAAGTTTTCATCGTATTGACCATAAGCGTCATCTGATTCAACTTCAACATCGAAGTGATCACCTACAGCACGACCTTCTAATGCTTTTTCCAGACCAGAAATTAAAGAACCGCGGCCATGTAGATAGTCGAGTGGCGCATTTGCCGGTGACTCATCAACTAAAACACCATCTTCTGTTCTTACTTGATAAGCCAAGCTGACTACCAAATCGTTTGCTACTTTCATGACATCTCCTGCTACCCTTCAGGGCGAAAAATTTCGATAATTGTACCGGAAAACAAGACAACTGTATTGAGAATTGACAAAATTCTCTTACTCCGGAGTGAAAATTCCGATGACTTTTTCCTGTTTTCTTACATGAGGCACTGTTTCATCATTAACTTGACGCTGTTGCTCCCCACATTTTACACATTCCACGATATCAATCTTATCTTCCCGCCACATCATCAAGGTATCTTGTGACTGGCATTTAGGACAGGTTGCACCTGCAATAAATCGCTTACGTGTTGACGACATTTGACTATCCTTTATTCATCACGGTTCCAGCTATGTGGCTGCCTATGCTCTCTTAGCATCTCTTTTTCAAACAGCTCATTGAGTTCACGCCGAGCCTCTTTCACTCGGGAAACTTGACCACTATCCCCTTCATTTTCAGGAATGATCTCTCTTAATACTCGCATATCTAATCGACGAAAATGTTGTTTTGCACGATAAGCTTTATGAGGATGCATGCCTGTACTGATTAACGCCTTACTGCCCATTTCCAATGCGCTGGAAAACGTCTCTCGACTAAAGTCCTGTACACCGCTTTGCAGTAATTCATGGGCTTCAACACGGCCCTTCGCCCTTGCAATAATATGCAAGTTCGGGAAGTTTTCTTGGCATAAATGCACAATTTCCATCACTTCTTCGGGCACATCACTGGTAATCACAATCGCTTTCGCTTTTTCAGCGCCGGCAGATCGCAGCAGCTGTAACTCGCGCGCATCACCATAATAGACCGTATAGCCATAACGGCGCATGGTGCTAATTGCCGTCACATCCTGTTCAAGTACCGTTATTTTGACTTTATTTGCCATCAATAAGCGTCCGACTACTTGCCCCATTCGCCCAAAGCCAACCAAAATAACATGAGGATCATTATCTTCGACAAATGGCTTTTCAGTTGAGGCTGGCTGGCGATTATAACGGTAGTTTAGATACGCATCTATCAGCTGCATCACAAGAGGCGTTGTCATCATAGAAAGTGTGACCACTACCAACAAAAGATCCATTTGTCTTTCATCAATCACGCTAGCACCGGAAGCTGTCGCAAAAATGACAAAGGCAAATTCACCTCCTTGGCTTAAGACACCGGAAAACTGAGCTCGTGCGCCATTACGTAATTTAGCTATCCAACTGAGGGTATAAAGTACCAACGCTTTGACTGTGACCAAAATAACCACACCAAGTAATACTTGAGGTAGATACGACCAGAGAATTTGCAGGTTTAGCGACATCCCTACTGAGATAAAAAATAATCCCAGCAACAAGCCTTTAAACGGTTCAATATTAATTTCTAACTCGTGACGGAATTCAGTTTCTGCTAACATGACACCCGCCATGAAGGTTCCAAGTGCCATCGAAAACCCAAGACTTTCCATAATTAAAGCTGAACCCAGTACGACCAATAGTGCTGCTGCCGTAAAAATTTCATGAACACCGGATTTAGCCGCCAGGCGAAACAACGGTCGCAATAAGTAACGACCCACTATCCATAACCCAATAAAGGCAATGACTTTTAAGCCAATCCGATACCAATCACTACTTGCCGAGTCACCAGCCAAAAGAGGGATTAATGCCATGATTGGGATCACGGCCATATCTTGAAATAGCAATACCGAAAATCCGAGTTGCCCACTCTCTTTGTTAGACATGCCCTTTTCATTCATTAATTGTAATGCCATCGCTGTTGATGACATTGCCATTCCGAGCCCACCAACTAATGCGGCTTGCCAAGAAAATTTAGCTAAAAAGAGTAGCCCGCCCATGATAGCAGCCGTCACAAGTACCTGAGCAGCACCCACTCCAAAAATAGAACGACGTAATTCCCAAAGCTTTGAAGGCTTAAGTTCCAGCCCTATCAAGAACATTAAAAATACCACCCCCATTTCAGAAAAATGGAGAATGTCATCAACGTTACGAATAAAACCAAAGACAAAAGGCCCGATAATAATCCCCGCAAGAAGATAGCCGAGCACTGCACCTAAACGAATTTTCTGCGCTATAGGCACCATCACCACACCCGCACAGAGAAAAATAATCACCGACTCAAACAAGTTGAGTTGTTCCATTAGGATAAGCCTCCTGTTTGCAGTGGCTGCTGCAACCACTCACGGTATCCTGCAATAATTTGTTCTAATTGGTCTTTATTCTGTCTGCGTGCAGCATAAATCACACTCGGCTCCAACCATTGCATATCACACATTGCTGCTGTCAGTTCAAAGGGACGTAGAATCTCATTCAGTGGATAACGATTGTATCCCCCGTATTGATAAGCTTCTTGTGGTTCTCCCGTAGTAATAATTGAGCGCCAATATTTGCCTTTTAGTTTTTGATAGCCAACATCCATCGCAAAACGGCGAGTTAAAACTCGATCAAACCACTCTTTCAGTAAGGCCGGACAACTGTAGGTATAAAGCGGGTGTTGAAAGACAATAACGTCATATTGGCACAACAATTTTTGCTCTGCCGTTACATCGATAAAATAGTCAGGATAAATCGCGTACAAATCATGTACCGTGACATGATCCAAATCCTCTATTGCCTCAATCAAAGCTTTGTTTGCGACAGACTCCTCAGAGTCTGGATGTGCGTAGAGCACTAATACTTTCGGCTTATTTGACATCTTCCCCCCTCAAAGGCGTGTCAGACGGATAATTTTCCGTTACCATGCTCATCGGAGCTATTGATCTTTGCTGCATATTTTCACAACATCGATTGATTGAAATAACAGCAATGCCTTTATACCATGTATTGATGTGATTAAAAAAACACCAACACAAACCCGAACAGCAAATAGAAGTGCTCTCCGGGTTCAATTAAAAATTGTCATTTAAAGATCAACAGCCCCTAACAAATATCATTTTTTACGCCCAGTATTTTTGTATGGCAGCAATCACTGCATGCCCGTTGAAAATCTGAGGGTATACTTTAATTTAACATATTTTCAATTGACGGTAGCTATGATTGTTTTCTCTTCATTACAAATTCGCCGTGGCGTACGTGTTTTACTAGACAATGCCACCGCTACTATCAACCCTGGACAAAAAGTCGGATTAGTCGGTAAAAACGGCTGTGGAAAGTCAACACTGCTTGCCTTGCTTAAAGGTGAGTTACAAGCAGAAGCTGGGTCAGCGACATTTCCAAACACATGGGCTTTAGCTTGGGTTAATCAGGAAACACCCGCTCTTGATATCCCTGCCCTTGAGTATGTCATCGATGGCGACCGCGAATTTCGCGCTCTTGAACAACAATTGCAATTGGCTAACGAGAAAAATGATGGCCATGCGATTGCTGCTCTACACGGCCAACTCGATGCCATCAATGCATGGACTATCAGTTCACGTGCATCCAGCCTATTACACGGTCTTGGTTTTAGTCAAAGCCAGTTACAGGAACCGGTAAAATCCTTTTCCGGTGGATGGCGAATGCGCCTCAATCTTGCTCAAGCACTGCTTTGTCGCTCAGATTTATTGCTACTTGATGAACCAACCAACCACCTTGATTTAGACGCGGTGATTTGGTTAGAGAAATGGTTAAAAAGCTATTCTGGCACATTAATATTAATTTCGCATGACCGCGACTTCCTTGACCCGATTATTGATAAAGTCCTGCATATTGAACAAGAAAGCATGTTCGAATATACCGGCAACTATTCGTCATTTGAGCGTCAAAGAGCAACTAAATTGGCCCAGCAACAATCACTGTATGAAAGCCAACAGCTTCGAGCGGCACATTTACAGCGTTACGTCGATCGCTTCAGAGCGCAAGCTACAAAAGCCAAACAAGCACAAAGTCGCATAAAGATGCTCGAAAGAATGGAGATGGTTGCCCCGGCTCTCGTCGATAACCCTTTCCATTTTTCATTTCGCAAACCTGAAAACTTACCCAATCCATTACTTAAAATGGAGAAAGTCAGTGCAGGTTACGTAGATACTATTATCTTAAAATCAATTAAATTGAATTTAGTACCGGGCTCTCGTATTGGTTTATTAGGCCGTAATGGCGCAGGTAAATCGACATTAATTAAATTGCTTGCGGGTGATTTAGAGCCATTACAGGGCACTATCTCGCTGTCCAAGGGCATAAAATTAGGCTATTTCGCCCAGCATCAGCTTGAATATTTACATGCAGATGAATCGCCTTTGCAGCATCTAGTAAGACTTGCACCCCAAGAGACAGAGCAAAAATTACGCGATTATTTAGGGGGTTTTGGCTTCCAAGGAGACCAAGTCACTGATCCAAGCGGCCGTTTCTCTGGCGGAGAAAAAGCTCGACTGGTGCTCGCATTGGTTGTTTGGCAAAGACCGAACCTATTACTACTCGATGAACCAACTAACCATCTTGACTTAGACATGCGTCAAGCTTTGACCGAAGCCTTAATGGACTTTGAAGGTGCGTTAGTGGTGGTGTCGCATGATAGACATTTATTACGTTCAACAACTGATGACTTGTATCTAGTCCATGATGGCTTAGTCGAGCAATTTGATGGCGACTTAGAAGACTACCAACAGTGGCTAGCTGAGCAAAACAAAATAGATCAGCAGCAAGTCCGCGACCAGCAAGAAAAAGAGCGTCCTTCTAACGTTGCGACAGTCACTGCACAAGATAGAAAAGACCAGAAGCGCCGTGAAGCGGAATTTCGTCAGCAAACTCAACCTATCCGTAAAAAGTTGACTGAGCTAGAAAAGAAAATGGAAAAACACTCTGCTGCGCTAGCTGAATTGGAAACTATGCTTTCGGATCCTGCTCTCTATGAGCAAGAACGTAAAACGCAATTATCAGAGTGCTTGAAGAAACAAATTGAGCAAAAGTCAGCATTAGAAGATGTAGAAATGGAATGGATGGAGCTGCAAGAGCAGCTGGAAACCATGACAACTGAACTTGAGTCTAACGCTTAGCCGCTATATTTAATAGGGAGTCAACTCAGTGACTCCCTCCTCTCTTTGTTATCTTATAATCTTGCGTTATTTAACACACATGACGTGATAGTGACCATCGATGATTTCAGTGCCTTCTGTTTCATGTTCAAAACCCGGAAACTCACTATCCCATGATTGTAGGCTACGTAAGTAGTTAATGTGCGGGCTATTTTCATCACCAAAGTTTTCACCTGATAGCAACATCGGGATACCCGGTGGATAAGGAATTATCGAGTTAGCGGCCACTCGGCCCGCTAATTTATCGACAGGAACAGCTTCGACACGATTAGCCACTATATCTTGATAGGCATTTCTCGGACTCATCATCACTTCAGGGAGTTGAGAGTAAGCCTGATTGAGTAGTGAACCAGGATTGTTTTTTTGTAAGTAAGCAAACATTTTGTCACCGAGATCACGTATGCCCATTTCACCATAAATATCAGGTGCAGACTCGACAACTTCAGGAAGCACTTTTTTCAATGCCGTGTTACTGTCGTAATGACGCTTAAAAGACAGTAAAGTATTCACTAATGTTCCCCATTTACCCTTGGTAATTCCCATCGAAAACAAAAACATGATTTGAAAATCCGTGGTTCGTGTCGGCACAATACCATAATGTGTCAACCATGCTGTGACCAACGCTGCCGGAACCCCAGTATCAAGTAATTGCCCATCATCTCCCATCCCCGGCGCCAATATACTGACCTTTATCGGATCAAGCATTGCCCAATTATCGGGAATATCATGGAAACCATGCCATTTATCTTCAGGATGCATCACCCAACAACTTTGCTCTTTCATCAATAGATCAACAGGAGCGTCTTCAAATGCATAACGCTGCCCAGTCGCAGGATCTCTGACCATTTCCTGATTCCATGGTTTGAAAAACCACTCTTCATCATTAATAAATTCTTTATACAAAAAGGCCAATGATTGACGAAAGTCGATCGATTCGCGGATCACTTCATCTGTTAATGAGCGCCCACTATTGCCATCCATCATGTCTGCGGCAATATCATTTGAAGCACAGATAGCATACAGAGGGGATGTGGTCGAATGCATCAAATAAGCTTGATTAAAGCGATTAAAATCAATGGCATTACGCCCATTACGCACATGAATAAATGAAGCTTGTGACAATGCATTAAGTAATTTGTGCGTGGAGTGTGTGGCAAATATTGTTGGCTGATTTTCGTCACGTTCTTCATCTCGCATGGCAAAATGGTCACGATAAAGCGGGTTAAAACGCGCGTAACCATACCAAGCTTCATCGAAATGAATGCGATCTAAAGAGCTATCCAGTAAATCTTGCACTTTGCGTGCATTGTAACAAACACCATCATAAGTGCAGTTGGTAACAACACTATAAGCAGGTTTTTGACCTATTTTATCAACGGTCAGTGGATTGCTAGCAATTTTAGACTTGATAGTTTCAGGTGACATTTCTTGAGGATAAATGGGGCCTATAATTCCGTATCGATTGCGACTTGGGATCAAATAAATTGGTTTCGCTCCGGTTAAAATTAGTCCCTGCTCGATAGATTTATGGCAGTTACGATCAATCACGACGACATCATCATCTGTCATGCACGCCTGCATAATGGTTCTATTCGAACCTGATGTCCCTACGACCACTGAGTAGGATTGATCAGCACCAAAAATACGCGCAGCATTCTTCTCACACTCACCAAATGCTCCCGTATGATCGAGTAAAGAACCAACCGCAACACGCTCAATACCAATATCGGTACGAAATAGATTTTCACCGAAAAAGTCATGATAAATTCGCCCCGCTGGGGTTTTAGTGAAGCCCACCCCACCTTGGTGACCGGGGGCTGCCCATGAATACTCATGCACATCACTGTATTTGATCAAACTTTTCATTAAAGGGGGAAGAAGTTGGGAACGATAACGCAAGATAGCAGCAAGAACACGACCTGCAATAAAGTCAGCAGAATCCTCAAGTATCCAAGCAAACTCATCAACCTGTTCCATCATTTTGCGGTCAAAAGCAATCAATGCTTCTTCACGGTCGCTGAGCAGAAAGACAGGAACATCTTCTTGTCTACGGTGTAATTGTGTAATGAGGCGATGCGCTTGATCCTGCTCGCCACGGTCACTCATATCTCGCCCATATAACAAACAATCGATACTGGTATTCGAGCGAATGTATGCTAAACCATCTTCAAAATCGCGAATAATCACCGTTTCAACATGTTCTTCATTCAGTTCACTGACAAGACGTGCCACGGCATGGCTGATGACTGAGTCTTCATCTGTCAGTTCTGTATAAACAATGAGTGCTCTCATTAACCTTCCTTTATGAGTTAGATACGTTACTCTAGTCTTACCGCAAATCGGCCTATTAAGCAAAAATAGAGCGCTGGCTTGTGGTTAAAATGAATTTGTATTTTCTAATCAGTCACTCATCTAATTTGTTAATCATCACTCTTGCATTCATCACTAACATTTTTGCATGGGCTTCACGTTTTTGAAGCAACGCCATAAACAGCAAGTCAGTCAGTGTATTTTGCGCCGTTCTAGATGAGATAGATGAGCTACGCCACTCATTTTCCTCGGCAATGCTTTCAAGCACATAGTTGGATAATTGCGCCAAAGGTGAGAGTCGACTTCGTGTAATAGCAATCACATTAGCCCCTTGTTTTCGAGCAATACCCGCCGCAGTTAGCATATCTTTACGCTTACCCGAAAAGGAGATCACGATTTGGGTATCAGTAGAACTTAATGTCAATGCTGCTGCAATTTGCACATGATGATCTGACTCAACAAGTGTAGTAATACCAATTTTTTGTAATTTGTAGCTTAAATCTTTCGCCGTTAGCCCCGAGCCGCCAATCCCGACAATTTGCACACGTTGTGATTTATCTATCGTCTCCACAATTTTTTCAAATAATTTAAAATCAATATGACGCGTGGTTTCGGTAATGGAATAATTTTTCTCTAATGCTAATTTTTGTGCCACTACCATTAAATTATCATTCTGTGTAATGCGATTATGTAGGTTCACATGAGGATTAACTTCCTCTAGTTGCTGACGCCCAATAATCTCACTGAGCGCTAATTTCAGCGCTGGATATCCCTTCACACCGATTTTTTGGCTAAATTTAACAATCGCGGATTGGCTAACATTCAACGTCTCGGCTAATTGCTGTGATGATAAATTCAACACTCGTTCTGGTTTTTCGAGAATAAACTGCGCTATTTTGCGTTGGTTTTCTGCAAGCCTTGGTAATAAGCACGTAATCGTATCCAGTAAAGTCATCCAAAATCCTTATATTTTTAAGATAATAAAATAAATTATTCCTCAGAAAATAACATCATTACTTAAAATTAAACATTTAAATTCAATGCATTAAGCACCACCCCATACTGAATCATGGGAAACTATTCTTTCATATTGGCAATTCAGAATAGATAACACCGTGATCATTATCACATCACTGGAATAAATAATTCCTTAATATCCGTTCATTAACTTAAGTAGGAGTAATTTATTATGACCATTGATCTGAGCAAAATGGTAACTGAAAGCCGCAATGCTGCGAGTACCAATATTGATCAGCTATCAACGATAGAAATGCTGCAAGTTATTAATAATGAAGATAAGCAAGTGCCACTGGCGGTTGAAAAAACACTACCTCAAATCGCACAACTCGTCGATAAAGTTGCAGAAGCGTTTCTAAAAGGCGGTAGGTTAATTTATTCAGGGGCAGGAACATCAGGCCGTTTAGGCATATTAGATGCAAGCGAATGCCCTCCTACTTATGGAACTCCTCATGAGCAAGTGGTTGGATTAATTGCAGGTGGGCATCAAGCTATTTTTCGTGCTGTAGAAAACGCTGAAGATAAACCAGAGATGGGTGAACAAGATCTCATTGAGATTAAATTCTGTGATAAAGATGTGTTAGTCGGTATCGCCGCGAGTGGCCGCACACCGTATGTGTTAGGTGCACTGGCTTATGCACACAAAGTTGGTGCCGTAACCGCGTCAATTAGCTGTAACCCAAATAGCCCTGTTGCTAGTGCAGCTGATATCGCTATTACACCTATCGTTGGCGCAGAAGTGGTTACGGGCTCTTCTCGAATGAAAGCGGGTACCGCACAAAAGCTGGTACTCAATATGATCACTACCGGCACAATGATCCGTATTGGGAAAGTTTTCGGTAATTTAATGGTTGATGTAGAAGCAACCAATGCAAAGTTGGTTGAAAGGCAAGTCAAAATCGTAATGGAAGCCACTGAGTGTGACAGGCAAACAGCGGATCATGCATTACAACAATGTCAACGGAACTGTAAGACTGCAATTTTGATGATCCTATCTGGGCTCAATGCACAAGAGGCGCGTCAATTGCTATCAGATAATAATGGGTTTATTCGCACGGCTCTCAATGTCGCGAAATCCGTTTAACACGCGGGAACTGATAGGGTAAATGGCATGGCTAAAATAACAAAAGAAATGATGCAGGAAATTCTGCAAAAAGTCGGTGGAAGTGCAAATATCAGGAACTGCGGTAACTGTATGACCCGCTTGCGCTTGACTCTGAATAACGACCAACTTGTCGATAAAGCAGCAATAAAACAAATCCCCGGCGTGCTTGGGGTCATTGAAAGTGATGAACAACTGCAAATTGTACTTGGCCCAGGTAAAGCACAGACCGCTTCTGATTTGATGAATCAGATCCTAGAAAGCGGTGAAACCGTAGAGCCAGGTCAGTCAGATACCTCATCAGAAACCAATCTAAATACATTAGCGTCATCGAATAAACAACAGATGAAGCAAAAGCAAACTAGTGCAGTTCACCGGTTTTTATCCAAATTTGCCACCATCTTTACCCCATTAATTCCCGGTTTTATTGCCGCAGGTTTACTGCTTGGATTTGCCACATTAGCCACTCAAACCTTTTTCCCTGACGGTTTACCTAAAGCACCAGAACAACAGACATTCGGCGTTCATCTGATCCTGTATATGTCTGTTTTCAGCAAAGGTCTATTTAGCTTCTTAAGTATTTTGATTGGTTATAATGCCCAAAAAGCCTTTGGTGGAAGTGGTGTCAACGGCGCTATCATCGCAGCCTTGTTCGTACTTGGCTATGACCCAAGCGCAACCTCTGGTGTGTTCTCTGGAATGACCAATTTTTTCGGTTGGGAAATTGACCCTCGAGGCAGCATCATTGGCGTTCTGATTGCCTGTATCTTCGGCGCATGGGTTGAAAAACAAGTTCGCAAGATTATTCCTGCAAACCTCGATATGATTTTAACCTCAACCATTACATTACTGATTGTTGGTGCAGCAGCGTATGTTGTCATCATGCCATTAGGCAGTTGGTTATTTAGCGGGATGTCTTGGTTGTTTATGCACTTAAATGGCAACCCTTTCGGCACCGCAATATTAGCGGGCTTGTTCTTGATTGCAGTCATGTTTGGTGTCCATCAAGGCTTTGTTCCCGTCTATTTTGCATTGGTCGATGCTCAGGGCTTCAACTCACTATTCCCAATTCTGGCGATGGCGGGTGCAGGTCAAGTCGGTGCGGCACTTGCTCTGTATGCTAAAGCGAAAAAAGACTCTATTTTACGCAACCAAATCCGAGGAGCGATTATTCCAGGTTTCCTCGGCATTGGTGAACCACTCATTTATGGCGTCACTCTGCCGCGAGTAAAACCGTTCGTGACTGCCTGTTTAGGCGGAGCCGCAGGTGGATTCTTTCTGGGTTTAGTTGCATGGATGGGATTACCTATCGGACTTAACACCGTCTTTGGTCCATCAGGACTCGTGGCGATCCCTCTGATGACATCAGCACAAGGCGTATTTGCAGGTATGTCTGTCTATGTTGGTGGCATTGCTGTTGCCTATGTGTGTGGCTTTATTTTCACGTATTTCTTCGGCACTAAAAATGTCGATTTAGATTAACTCGTATTTGGGAGGACTTAGCTCCTCCCAATATTATTACTCCATCCAAATCAACGGAACGCAGGCTGCGGTTAATAATCCCATCACTAAGTTAAAAATAAACCAAGCACGACGACTTCGTAAAAAATAACTAATTAAAGAACCACCTGCCATCCAAATCAATCCAGCTATTAAATTGACGGTAAATACCGCAATACTCATTACAATAATTGATTGAACAAAAAGATCACCCGATAAGCTATAGCTCCCAACCGCACCTAACCCCATCATCCACGCTTTTGGATTTAAAAATTGTAACAAACCACCTTGATACCATTTTACATTTTTAGAGACTGTACTATCTGTTTTTAATGGGGAGTAACTTGCGGTAGCCGTTTTCCATGCCAGCCACAATAAATAGAGGCTCCCAGCGATTTTCATTGCAGTATGCAACGCAGGATAAAGCAATAAAAGCGCAGCAATACCAAACGCAGAGAAGTAAAGTATGGATTGCATGCCCAGCATTATTCCTAATAGCAAAGGAATACTGCGACGAAAACCATAATTTGCAGTACCTGAGGTTAATAACATATTATTCGGGCCTGGCGTCACAGCTGCAATGAATAGAAACGTAAAAAGAGAAAAAATTAGCCCAAGACTCATTTATAATCGTTCTCCAAAAGTAAAGCACACTTGCATCACAAAAAAATAACAGTATGTTATGTGCCCCACAAGGGCATTATTAAATTAAATAAGGCTATGTCAGAAAACTTTCGACCAATCAATTGGGCCAAAAATCCACACCTTCAAACATTGTTGCCAAGGATCTTTCGGCGTAAACCGAAAATTAAGCCGATTTGGCAGCGACTGGAGTTACCAGACGGTGATTTTATCGACCTCGCTTGGAGTGAACCTCCTGAGCAGGCAAGTCACAAGCCACGTTTAGTGATTTTTCACGGCTTAGAAGGTAACTTTAAAAGCCCGTATGCCCATGGCATGCTTGAAAGTGCCCAGAAGCAAGGCTGGCTCGGTGTTATTATGCACTTTAGGGGCTGTACTGGTGAACCGAACCGCCAAAAGCGTATTTATCATTCGGGTGAAACCAGCGATGCTAGCTACTTTTTGCATTGGTTAAAGCAAACTTGGGGAGATGTGCCTACGGCTGCTGTCGGTTATTCCCTCGGTGGGAATATGCTTGCCTGCTATTTGGCTGAACGTGGTGAAAATGCGGATATTGACGCTGGAGTCATCGTTTCTGCACCTTTAATGTTAGAACCATGTTCATTGCGAATGGAAAAAGGTCTTTCCCAATTTTATCAACGCTATTTACTCAATGGATTAAAACGCAACGCCACACGTAAACTCGTACGCTATCCCGGTTCATTACCGCTCAATTTATTACAGTTAAAACAATTAAAACGTATTCGCGAGTTTGATGATGTGATTACAGCAAGAATTCATGGCTTTAATGACGCAACAGATTATTATCAAAAATGTAGTGCGCTACCAAAGTTACCTAGAATTACCAAACCAACACTGATTATTCACGCTAAAGATGACCCCTTTATGGCACCCGAAGTTGTGCCTGATTTAGCGCATTTACCCGCCAATATCGAATACCAAATGACAGAACATGGCGGGCACGTTGGTTTTGTCAGCGGTACCTTCAGAAAACCGGAAATGTGGCTAGAAAAACGTATTCCTCAATGGCTAACGACTTATTTAGACAGACAAAAACCATGATTATTCCTTGGAAAGATTTAGATCCTGACACACTGGAAAACCTGATCGAAACCTATGTTCTACGCGAAGGAACAGATTATGGTGTGCATGAAAAGACGTTACAACAAAAGGTCGAAGACGTGAAACGGCAGTTAGTTTCTGGTGAGGTTGTGCTAGTCTGGTCAGAATTACATGAATCTGTTAACTTCATGCCTAACAATCAGTTTCGCCCGTAAACCCGTTTTGCTCACCGCTTTCCTTAGGTAAGCGTGGACGCAAGGCAACACAGGGAGTCCACGATGTCGAAAAAGCACCCAATAATTGCAGTAACTGGTTCTAGTGGTGCTGGAACCACCTCCACAAGTCAGGCATTTCGCAAGATATTCCATCAATTAAATATTCAACCCGCCACCTTGGAAGGGGATAGCTTTCATCGTTATACTCGGCCTGAAATGGATATGGCGATTCGTAAAGCGAGAGAGCAAGGCCGCCATATCAGTTATTTCGGCCCTGAAGCGAATGATTTTTCATTGTTAGAACGTACGTTGTTAGATTATAGGCAGCATGGCAATGGTCAATCACGTAAATACCTTCACACCTATGACGAAGCGGTTCCATATGGTTTACAGCCGGGTACTTTTACGCCATGGGAATCACTCCCATCAAATAGTGATGTCTTATTCTATGAAGGCCTGCATGGGGGAGTCGTTACACCTGAAAATAATGTGGCGCAACATGTCGACTTATTGGTCGGTGTAGTACCGATCGTTAACCTAGAATGGATTCAAAAGCTTATCCGTGATACGACGGAACGAGGGCATTCCCGAGAAGCAGTAATGGATTCGGTTGTTCGCTCAATGGGCGACTATATCAGCTATATTACGCCTCAGTTTTCACGCACTCACATTAACTTTCAACGAGTCCCTACAGTCGATACATCAAATCCTTTTTCAGCTAAAGTGATCCCTTCACAAGATGAAAGTTTTATTGTTATCCGTTTTAGAGGGTTGGAGCATATTGATTTCCCCTATTTGCTATCTATGTTAAGCGGTTCATTTATATCAGCAATAGATACTATTGTGGTTCCCGGTGGGAAATTAGGATTAGCCATGGAGCTGATTATGACACCATTAGTTGAAAAGCTGATTAAGCAAAAACAGGATTAAAAACAGATGATGCTTATCGTTATTTCAAAATAAGCATCATAAATTAAAATAATTATATATATAATAAAACTATTATTGAATTTTTATTTCAAAACTGTGGGTTACTTTGACTGCTTTTTCTAACATTAAAGAGACAGAACAATATTTTTCAGCAGAAAGCTGAACTGCTCGCTCAACAATTTTTTCTGTCAGATCACTGCCCGTCACAATAAAATGTAAGTTGATATGGGTAAAATAACGCGGTGCTTCTTCTCTGCGCTGTGAAGTTAATTTAACTTCGCAACCGCTAACATCATTACGCCCTTTTTTGAGAATAGAAACGACATCAACTGCGCTGCAACCACCAGCGGCCATCAGCACCATTTCCATTGGACTAGGCGCTTTATCGCCAGCATTACCATCCATCATAACCTGATGACCTGAAGCCGATTCACCTAAAAAAGAGAGCCCTTCCACCCATTTAACTCTTGCTTCCATATTCTGTTCCCCCTTGGAAAATATTTATCTAAAGAATGACATTCTCACACAAACACTCTAATTCATATAGTTGCTTTATTGTGCTGAATCGATAAAGCCAAGACTTTCTGAATTGAATATGTTACAAACAAAGTTCTAATTAATACGGATAAGATCAAAACTCAAGGTTTCAATTAATTATATTATAGCCTTGATATTAACTTGCTCTATAATGCAAATTAATATGCTAAGCTAGCGACTTTAAAACCAGCTTTTCTGGTTATCGTTGACCGGATGGCTGTATTAACATACAGAGGATAACGCTAATGGTTCTCGGCAAGCCACAAACAGACCCTACTCTTGAATGGTTTTTGTCACACTGCCATATTCATAAGTATCCATCCAAGAGCACTCTGATTCATCAGGGTGAAAAAGCAGAAACCCTTTACTATATTGTTAAAGGATCAGTCGCTGTTTTAATCAAAGATGAAGAAGGCAAAGAGATGATTCTCTCCTATTTAAATCAAGGAGACTTCATTGGTGAACTAGGGTTATTTGAAGAAGGACAAGAACGTTCAGCTTGGGTCAGAGCAAAAAGTGCCTGCGAAGTCGCTGAAATTTCTTACAAAAAATTCCGTCAGCTTATTCAGGTTAACCCTGATATTCTTATGCGCCTTTCTGCGCAAATGGCAAGTCGCCTACAAACCACGTCAGAAAAAGTCGGCAACCTTGCCTTCCTCGATGTGACTGGTCGTATTGCTCAAACGCTTCTCAATTTAGCTAAACAACCCGATGCAATGACGCATCCTGATGGTATGCAAATTAAGATCACTCGCCAAGAAATCGGCCAAATCGTCGGTTGCTCTCGTGAAACAGTTGGTCGTATCTTAAAGATGCTGGAAGACCAAAACCTGATCTCTGCACATGGTAAGACCATAGTCGTGTACGGTACCCGCTAACTAACATATCTGCCTAGCTCACTGACTGCTGGGCTTTGCTTTTTAAGCCACTCTATCTCACTGATATATAGTGGCTTTTTCATTCCATTTTATATTTAAAATAATTCGAATTACATATAAACGTGCAACGAAAATAACTCTATGAAGGAATTTCATCTCAAGTAATTCGAAGAATAACGACTATATATCGATAAAGAATAAAAGATGTAATACAGCTTAATTAAGTTAATTATAAAATCATAAACAAATAAAAAAATATAAATCCACTAGGTTAATGCGCCTAAAAAAGCAGTTGTTCACTTATTGATTATAAAACTAACAAAAATAATACATTCTAATTTATGAATTTAAATATCAGTGCAAATACCCGAATTACATACTCTTGTATGCTCATCGGGATATTTTTATACACTGCTTAACGACGCATTCGAATTTTTTGAGTTTAATAGCAAAATTAAGAGAATAAGTGACTAATTGCTTGTTCTAATTTCACCATGCCACTGTTAATTTCTTCTTCAGAAATAATCAACGACGGCGTAAAGCGTAAGATATTCGCTCCGGCACTTAACATCATTAACCCCTCAGTCGCGCAAGCCTGTAAGACATCTTTTGAGCGACCTTGCAATTTGCCATCGAGTTCTGCGCCAATTAATAGCCCCATTCCTCTGATTTCAGAAAAAATGCCATACTTGTCATTGAGTTTATTGAGGTGAGCAACAATGCGTTCACGACGTTTAGCCACACCATCGAGAACGTCTTTGGTATTAATAATATCGAAGGCGGCATTACCCACAGCGCAAGCTAACGGATTTCCGCCATACGTTGTGCCATGTGTGCCAGGCCCCATGGCTTGAGCAATTTCGGCGGTCGTCAGCATTGCACTGATTGGGAAACCACCGCCGAGTGCTTTGGCAGTAGTAAGAATGTCGGGAGTCACACCATAGTGCATATAAGAAAATAACTGCCCTGTACGCCCCATCCCACTTTGCACTTCATCAAAGACAAGTAATGCTTTATTGTCATCACACAGTTTACGAACACCTTCCATAAACTCTTGTGTTGCAGCTGTTACACCACCTTCACCTTGAACTGGCTCTAATACGACAGCACACGTCTCTTCATCAATAACCGCTTTTACCGCTTCTAGGTCATTGAATGGTACATGAATAATATCTGCAGGCTTAGGCCCAAAACCATCAGCATATTTGGCTTGCCCCCCAACAGATACTGTGAAGAAAGTACGTCCGTGGAATGCTTGTTTAAATGCAATAATTTTTGTTTTGTACGGACTGTGTTGAGTAATAGCGTAATGACGTGCTAGCTTGAAAGCTGCTTCGTTCGCTTCTGCACCTGAATTAGCGAAGAACACGCGCTCAGCAAATGTCGCCCCAATCAGTTTTTGTGCCAGTGTTAAGGCCGGCTCGTTGGTAAAAATATTACTGACATGCCACAGCTTTTCGCTCTGTTCACGAACAGCTGCGACCAAAGCAGGATGGCAATGACCAAGCGCTAATACCGCGATCCCACCAGCAAAATCAATGTACTCTTTGCCTTGCTGATCCCATACCCGACTACCTTCCCCACGAACAGGAATAAATTCAGCTGGAGAATAAATAGGTAACATAACCTGATCATAGGTCTGCCGATTCACTGCTTGTTGTTCTTTCATACCCCTCACCTGCTTTTTATCCGATGCCTAAGTGAAAATATAATCACTAAATATGAATAAAAAATCACAAAAGAGCAATAGAAAAGCGAGTGATGGGGCTAATTTTATTTTGTTACTGAGATAAGCTGCCCTTAATACTTCAGGAAATTATTCAATAATTCATGACCTTGTTCACTCAGAATACTTTCTGGATGAAATTGAACACCTTCAATAGCCAAGGTTTTATGACGTATTCCCATAATTTCATCAACATCGCCATTATTCAATGACCATGCGGATACATCGAAAGAGACTGGTAATGTTTCTGCGTCAATAACGAGAGAGTGGTAGCGTGTGACCGTAAGCGGTCTGTTAAGACCTTTAAAAACCCCTTGGTGATTATGATGAATAGCTGAAGTTTTGCCATGCATCACATCTCGAGCCTTCACAACCGTCGCACCAAATGCTTGCCCAATAGCTTGATGACCTAGGCAAATACCTAAGATAGGGATCTTACCAGCAAAATATTTGATGGCTTCAAGTGAGATCCCAGCTTTATCTGGCGTGCAAGGCCCTGGAGAGATAACTAGATGTGTAGGCGCAAGTAATTCTATCTCTTCGATAGAAATTTCATCATTACGTTTAACCAGTACTTCTGCCCCTAACTCACAAAAGTATTGATATAGGTTATAAGTAAATGAATCGTAATTATCAATAAGTAAAAGCATAGTAGCCTATCCGACTGATTTTTATCATTATAAATTATATCCCCATCCGCAGTTTACAATTATTAGCAATCAAGACTCACGCCCATAAATAGTAAACAGTTGCAGGGGGCGGCTATCATAGCACAGCCAAAGCAGGAAAATAGCCTATTTAAATCAAGTAACCTAATTAAACCAAGCCAGTTTCCATATAAAAATCATGAGATTATATTTACATACCTATAACAAATAGAAACTAATTATTAGAGTAAAAAAATAGCTCAATAGAAAACATCAACAATATAACGATAACGTGTTTTTTATGCTGAAATGAAACACAAAAGTAGTATCCTCACGTTTTAAAGTAAATGCATATCTCTCAGTTATTATTACATTTAAGCATATAAATTCTTCAACTTAGAGCAAGTCATTGCGTAAATAATTCACCAAAAACCTGCTTACCTTTCACGAAAGTGGCCTGTACTTCCCCTAAGTCATTACATATTGTCAAATTAGCCTGCATCCCTGGCGCAATAGAACCTAAACGGTCTGCGATGCCCAAAGCTTGAGCCGGATATAAGCTACCGTGTAGCCACGCTTGAGCAAACGAAACATCACAGAATTGTTGGAGCTTTTTAACACCCAAATCAAGGGTCAAGGTACTTCCTGCAAGGCTTCCACTCTCTGTACGAACCACACCTTCTTTCATCTGGACGTTCATTTCACCAAGTAAATATTCGCCATCTGGCATACCTGCAGCACGCATTGCATCTGTAATGAGCAATAATCGCTCACCACAGCAATGGTAAACAACTTTAATCGCCGCGGGATGCACATGGTGACCATCACAAATCAATTCTACCTGACATTGATCATGGGTTAGTGCAGCGCCAACCATACCCGGCTCACGGTGATGCAAACCATTCATACCATTATAGCAATGCACTACGCCATCAGCGCCTTGGTTTAACGCTTCTTGCGCTAATTCATAATCAGCACTTGAATGACCTATCATGACGCGAATACCTTGTGATTTTAACCAAGGAATTAATTCAAGTGAGGTAGGATATTCAGGTGCTAATGCAACACACCTTAAACTTCCACCAGCTAACTGTATCCACTGCTCTAGCAGGGATTTTTCCGGTTGATGGAGTAAATTTTCAGGATGAGCGCCTTTATGCCGCGGGGTAAAAAAGGGGCCTTCAAGATATGTTCCTAGAATTTCAGCCCCTTCAACACCTTGACGTTGACTATCACGAACTTGAATAAGTGCTCGCTCAATATCTTTATGTTGTGCTGTCACTGTCGTTGCTAAAAAAGCGCCCACCCCTTTCGTGGCTAAAAATCTGGAAATCGAATTCAGAGATTCATATGTTGCATCCATCACATCCGCCCCAGCACTTCCATGAATATGAGTATCAATCAGTGCGGGTAATAATGTTAATGGTCGTAATTTTTCAGCGGACACGGCGTGAGCTTTGACTGTTTTAATACTGCCGTCATCACCTAATGTCACTAAGACGTTATCAGCCCAACCCGCAGGCAATAATGCTTTCTGCACATAAATCTGTTTACATGAATCAGCCATATAGAATTCCTATAAAAAAAACCTTTATACCGCTAATCGCCTAAAGGGAGATAAGCCGATGGTACTTACAGCATACCTGCACTACCACATATCTTAATTTTATCCTCGACAACTTTACGCATCGCGTCTTTGCCCGGCGTAATATACTTACGAGGATCATTCGCATCTGGATGTTCGGCAAAATGCGCTTTAACCGCATCTGCAAACGCAATTTTTAAATCAGTCGCGACATTCACCTTACACACGCCGAGAGAAATTGCACGCTTAACCATTTTTTCTGGAATACCTGATGCCCCATGTAACACGAGCGGAATATCCACCTGCTGCTTAATCGCCGCTAAACGATCAAAGTCGAGATGTGGCTCCCCATGATATAAGCCATGTGCCGAACCAATGGCAACCGCTAATGAGTCAATGCCAGTACGCTTGATGTATTCTTTTGCCGCCATAGGATCAGTATAGAAGCTATCTTGGCCATCCACGACTAAATCATCTTCTTGCCCGCCTAATCGACCCAACTCAGCCTCGACACTGACATCATAGTTTTGGCAATATTTAACTACACGCCTGACCGCTTCAATATTTTGTTCAAATGCAAAATGAGAGCCATCAATCATAACCGAGCGGATACCTGAACGGACTTTATGACAAATGTCATCATACTCTTCATGATGATCTAGATGCAGGGCGATAGGTAAGTGGTTAACCCGTGCCGCTTGACTGCAAATAGAGACTAGATACTCGAGCCCTGCATAGGTAAAAGTGCTCGGTGTCCCCGCTAAAATAACTGGGGATGCCATTGCTGATGCTGTTTCAACGACAACTTGTACTGTTTCAAGATTATGGACATTAAAGGCAGGCACCGCATATCCACCTCGTTGTGCTTTTTTCAGCATTTCACGATTCGAAATTAAATACATTGTACCTCCTCAAATTCCATCATCATTAATAATTGTCTGTTTCTCACGCTGCTGTTCATGCCATAAACTGGTTAAACCGCGATGACCACATTCCAAGGCCATATCTCGAAATTCAATAGCTGACATTCCATCACGTTCTAACATCATTTCTGCTGCCATCTGCATATTCGTTCCGGTAACCACTTGATAGTTTTGATGCTCTAGCACTATCAAAGAGGCTTGTCGAAACGGTGAACCACCGAGTAAATCCGTCAAAAAAACAACGCCTTCCCCCTGTTCGCATCGTTGACAGGCGACTTTCAATGCTTGATTGAGTGTGTCAGTACACATTCCTTCTGGAAAATCGACGGCAATACACTGCTCCTGCGGCCCAATGACTTGCTCGACTGCTTGTAATAAGCCGCTGGCAAAGCCTCCGTGCCCTGTTATTACTACACCTAACATTGGCTAACTCCTTATAAGAACCCGATCAACTTGCCCAACACACCAAAAACGACCGTTACACCAATCAATTTCACGGGTGAAAATCCTTTTTTCATCAACCAATACACCAATAGCGTAAATCCTAATGGCAGCAAGTTTGGCATCAGCTTATCCAAAACATCGGTTTGTAATGCCACCTTAGCCTCACCCGCGGTCATGATTAATGGTGTGGATAAATGCACATACGAAGCCACCAATGCGCCTATCACCGTCATACCGACAATAGAGGCGGCATGAGAGATATTTTTAGTGTGAGTTTTGAGCATCGCGATCGCTTTGGTTCCGGCTCGATAACCATAATGAGCAAGCCCGAAACGCACAGCAAAATGCACAGAGTTAAACATGAGTAAGAAAATAATTGGTCCAAATAAGCTGCCTTGCAACGCTAATGATGCCCCGATACCGGCACAAATCGGTAGTAGCGTTAACCAAAGCAGCGCATCACCGATCCCCCCTAAAGGCCCCATCAAGGCAATTTTGACTGCGCGGATCGTCGAAACGTTTTCTTTGCTACGCTCCATCGCCAGCACTAATCCCGATAAGAACGTCACATCAAATGGATGCACATTGATGAACTCCATATGCATTTTCATCGAGTTAGATAAGTCTTCTGGTTTTTTGTGGATTTTGCGCAGGGCTGGGATTAGGGTATAAAGCCAACCTCCTGCCTGCATACGTTCATAGTTAAAAGAGGCTTGAAGCAATAAGGAACGCAACGCCATGACATTAATATCACGGTTAGTCAGCTCGGCGGCTGGTTCACTATCAAGATAATCATCTCTGTCAACTTGGCTGGTGGCTAGCGCTTGAGCCATACGTTGCTCTGCTTTTGCGGCCAACGTTTCATCATTGTCATTAAATCCCATCATTCATCTCCTGCGCAGCTTTCGGGGAGCCACCGTTATCATTGTTGTCGTTACGAGTGCGGTTGAAGAAGTCAATCAATGCAATTGCAAATGCCCCGAGTGCGACAGCAATAATTGGCATATGCAGGAAAGTCACAGAAATAAAACCAAGGATAAAGTAGGCGACATAGGTTTTTTTCATCATGATCTTCATCAGTAATGAGAAACCAATTGCAGGCATCATTCCACCCGCCACCGCTAGACCATCTAACAGCCATTGTGGTGCTTTCTGTACAATGGCACTTGCCGCCTCAGCACCGAAGTAAATCGGTAAGAATGCGACAATAAAGTAGAATAAAAACAATATTAGAATGCCAAAATAGTTCACCCGTTCAATACCACGCCAATTGAGGTTTTTCACCATCTCGTCGCACTTATGCATCATGGGTGAATAGAGCGTAAACAGCAGCGTGATACAACCCTGTACTGCGATAGAAAAGGGAACCGCTATACCAATGGCGACTTTCGGATCAGCATGCGTCATGATAGCGAAGGTGGTTCCAATAATACTCCCAATGACGACGTTAGGTGGCTGAGCGCCTGCCAGTGGTACCATTCCCATCCAAACCAACTCTAAGGTTCCTCCGACTAGCAAACCCGTTTTTACATCTCCTAAAATTAATCCGACGATTGGGCCAATAACGATGGGTCTATGGATGTGTGTGAGGCCGTTAAATAAATCGACCCCCGCGATCCCCGCAAGTAAAGCGATTAGTAGTGCGTCAGTCAGCATGCTGACCTCCTTAGCTAATTAGCTTAGAGACAGATTCTCCTGCCTCATCCGGTACACGACGAATTTCACAAGTGATCCCTAAATTTTCTAATTCGCGGAACGCAATAACATCGCCATCATCCACGGAGACCGTTTTATGAATTTGTTTTTTTCCGTCAACGAAATGCATATTGCCAACATTGACAAATTTGATAGGACCCCTACCTTGAACCAAAGTGAGTACATCTTGAGGCGTTTTGCAGACGATGAAAATCTTCTGTCGATCTGCGGCTTTGTGGATCACATCAATGGTTTTTTGCAGGGTAAAATAACGTGTTTGTACGCCTTCAGAGACCACCATATCCATTAACGATTGTGCGACCGGATCAATCGCAGTTTCATCATTTGCGACAACAACTAAATTCGCCCCTAGCGAATTAGTCCATGTCACGCCAACTTGGCCATGGATTAAACGATTATCGATCCGAGTCATTAATATATTTGGAATAGACATACTCACTCCTATTCTTATTTTGTCGATTGGTAAGAGTACAGCTGCACACCTTGTACAACTCGGTTAACTTCACCCGTTGGGCAGGGGTTATCCGGCGATAAGCCATAAGTCAGGGAGGCTTCAAATGCTAAGAGCTGTAAAAAGATAAGGTAAGGAAACATAAGCCATATATCACTAAGTTGACTATCTAACTTAATCGCCCATTCCAATGGCAGACTACTCAATGCCACAATCTGTTTTGCCAATTCATCCTGCTTTAGTTCATTCAGCAAATCGACATCGTAACGACGGCAATATTCTTGCGCCGATAGCATCACAATCACCAATGTATCTTTATCAATCATAAACTTAGGGCCATGCCGAACGCCTAATGTTGAATCGAAACGGGTTGCTACTTTTCCAGCCGTTAGCTCCAACATCTTCAACGCGCCTTCTTCCGCAATACCGGTAAAGCAGCTTGAACCTAAAACGACCATTCGTTTAAAACCAACTTGGGCTGTCGTTTGGATTAAAGGTAACCATTGTGGAATGTTTTTTTCGACTAGCGTTGCAATCTCTTCAACCTGCTTAGCTGCTTGGACGAAGTTTGGTTGGCCAAATAACAATAGCGTTGCAAGCGTCATACAGCTAAAGCTGGAGGTCATGGCAAAACTGCGGTCATGAGAACCTTCAGGCATAATCAATGAACAAACATTACTTCTGCCCTCAGAGTAACGAGCGAGCTCACCTTCTGGATTACACGTCAGCATCAAGTGATAAACGTCATCGAGTAACTCATCAGCGAGCGCTATCGCGCCAATACTTTCAGGGCTATTTCCTGAGCGTGCATAAGAAACCAATAAAGTCGGCTTGTGTGGATTGAGATATTGCCACGGTGTTGGCACGATATCAGTAGAGGCATAGGCGTGGACATCGAGTCCGCAATGTTCACGTAACCAAGGTGCGATGGCTTTACCCGCAAAGGCTGAAGAACCTGCCCCACATAATACAATCTGTAAGTCCGGCTTTGCTAATAACGCCGTTAAGAAGGGTTGCCAGATGGCTGATTTGGTTGATAACTCCTGATAGAGCTCACGCCATAAACGAGGTTGATGCATGATTTCTTGTGCAGTAAACAGCGCACCCTTTTGTTCCAACCATGACGGCGAATACGACAATATTTCCTTCATGCGACAGCTCCTTGTTGCTCACACGCTAATGCATATTGCAGTAATACCGTTCTGACTTTATCCATTACCCAAGCTTTTGGATCATTCGCTAAGTCCCCTACTTTTATGGCTTCAGCTTGCTCAGGTAAATACTGACTTAACATAGAAAGCGGAATTGGGTTTTGGCGTAAATTTTCGAGTAATTTATTTACCGCTTTTTCAACCTCAGGCTCTGCCCAGTAATAACGAATGCGATCACTTAAGCTGTACTGCCTATCAATATATTGCTGGTGAGCACTTCCTTTGTAGTAAGGACTCCAACGTTCAGGCTGTTCATGCATCACTTGCTCTAGCGTTTCATGTAAATGAGCGGCATTACGCTCACCATTCCATTCTCGATCCAGTTTATCGAGTGCAAATAATCCTTCGCGTAAGGCAAAGGTCAACGCTGGACCTACTTTTAAGATTGCGAAATGGTCATGAACCAACTGACGATAAGCGTCTAGTGCTTGATAATCTGTGGAGTGAGCTTCATAAACTAGGTGGGGAACTGTTTCAATAAACTGACTTAATGCTTTTGCTTTAGCAGGAAGATAATGTTCGACATTGTGATGATCGAATTCAACACCGGGTTGAACTACAAGCGCAATGACACGAGGCCAAACATCCGCCAAACCAAGCTGTTGCCATTTTGTCTGGTGGATAGCTAAGGTTGTTTTAGCAGCGTCTGGTGACGTTACTTGCATTCCTTCCATCGATTCCTTTGCACCACCCGGCACAGGAACTTCTGTTCCGATAACATAAACAGGCGCTTCACCACCATGTTCTTGCCAACTGCGCTCTGCGATTTGACATAATCTTGCTGCACGAGAAGCGACCACTTCATCGCTAAGTGGAGTCGGATCATCAGCACATGACATTGAGCAGTCGAGATGAATTTTACGAAATCCAGCGGCAACATACTCGTAAATTAAGGTTTCAGAGAGTTGCATCGCTTCGTCAGCATTGCGGTTTTGCCACACATTAGGCCCAAGGTGATCACCACCTAGCCACACTTTTTCACGTGGAAATTCAATTTTATCGGCAATTTTCCACACCATTTCACGAAAATCTGCAGGAAGCATCCCTGTGTATCCACCGAACTGATTCACCAGATTTGACGTTGCCTCAATCAGTACTGAAGAATTGCGCTCTTTAGCAAAACGAATCGCACTTTCCAACACCCAAGGATGTGCAGAACACACAGAATAAACGCCAATTTTCTCACCCGATTTATGGCGATGAATCACCTGTAATAGCGGCTGCATAATATCTCCTGATAACACCGATACGATTCTACCTGCTATATCTCAAGCGCCTGATTATTGGCGATACTCAGCTACCCATGCCGCATAATTATCTATGCTCCATAGGGTATCCTCGGATTGCCATCTAACGTGCAACTCGAAATATTTTGCGTATAAAAACGTTGCGTTTTTAATTAAGAATTAAAATAGATATGCCTTATTCATCGATAACAATGACATCTACACCAAATGCCGTCAGTGACTGACGATAATGCAGTGGAATACGGCTATCTGTGATAAGTCGATGGATCTGTCTCGCTTCACGTATTAAACAAAAACTTTTACGCCCAAATTTTGTCCCGTCTGCTACCGCAATAATTTGATGTGCAACATCACACATCACCCGATTAAGATGAGCTTCACCACTATTTGGTGTGGTAATACCTGCTTCAAGATCAAAACCATCAACCCCGAGATACAGTGTGTCAAAACGGTATTGGGATAATTGCTGCTCTGCAGCAGGTCCATATAAGGAATAGGAGTTTTTGCGGACATGACCGCCAAGAACCATGACATCTACGCTGTCGAAACCGGCCAATTCGTATGCGATATTGAGAGCATTGGTCATCACAACCAAATCTCGGTGATGTTTCAAAAAGGGAACAATTTCTGCCGTTGTTGAACCTGAGTCGATAATGACAGAATCCCCGTCATTCACAAATTCCGCTGCTTTTTTAGCAATACGGGTTTTGATTTCTCTGTCCATCCGTCCTTTAACTTGTAAAGGCCGATCAAAGGCAAATTTATGGTTAACCATCGCGCCACCATAAGAACGCAAGGCACAACCTTTTTTTTCCAAATAACGTAGGTCATTACGGATCGTGACACTAGAAACAGCAAATTGCTTGCTCAATGCATCAACTCGAACACTGCCTTCTTGGCATAATATATCCATTATGCTTTCACGCCTTTTTACGGTATCTGTACTCATTGCACACACTCCTAAAACATCATTTTGTCATTGCGATTTACCTGCTAACAACATATTTGCATTACAACAGAGTGTGCGAATTGAAAATGTGATCTTTGTTAAAGTTCATTTTTAGAGCAAAATCAGCTTAAAAACCTTTCATTTCCATTCAGATCGAAAGCATTATCTTTCATTTGATTAACTTACTTATTGGATAAGAATGCCCACCCGATGCCGATGTCCATATATCCAAGTGTATTAACAATGAAACTATTAGGAAAAAATACAAACAAAGATATTTTCGGACTGCTCAGTGAGATAGATCACAAAACTGAAATTAAGTAAAAATAACTAGCCTGTGGTGTAACACAAAATAGAAGGGAGATAGATAAAAATAAAAAGGAGTAAAAGAAGCTAAGTGGGTAAATCTAAATGACCTACCCACTCAATAATATTATGGCTTTTTGATCACTTCGGCTGAAATAATTGAAATCGGTTCAACAGGAACATTTTGGTAAGGACCCACGTTTTCTGTTTTTACCTTTGAAATCTTATCAACGACATCCATACCTTTCACAACTTTACCAAACACTGCATAACCAAAGTCACGTTGACCATGGTCTAAGAAGGCATTATCAGCAATATTAATAAAAAATTGGCTCGTCGCACTGTCTTTATTTGCAGTACGCGCCATAGAAATCGTTCCACGCAAATTACGTAACCCGTTATCAGCTTCATTTTTTACTGGGCCGCGCGTTTGTTTTTGCTGAAGATCTTTGTTAAAACCACCGCCCTGAATCATAAAACCGGGGATAACGCGGTGAAATGTTGTTCCGTTATAATAACCTTCGTTTACATACTGTAGAAAGTTTTCAGTCGTTACCGGTGCTTTTTTATCATTAAGTTCTAATTCGATATTACCCGCAGAGGTGACTAACTTGACATAGGTTTCACCAGCAGCAAATGCCAGAGAAGAAGTGCTAATTGCACAGACCGCCAATAAAGGCACAAAAATTCGTTTTAACATTCAAGTTCCCTTTCATTGTAGCTAACAAACTTATTAACCCACCAATTCTAGAGCGAAGCTAACGATATTACTAAAGATTTACCTTTATTTACGTCAACACCAATAAACATCAAGGTATCACTTGTAACATTAGAAAAAGCGCATGGATTTTTGATGTAAAAAACCTGTTAGAGTCATATTACGATGAAAAGTTTGAATGTATTGCCTAAAAATCAAGATTTACTGAAAAAATTATGATTATTTTAGGCCTTTCAATTCATAACTGTTCATAATTTCTTCTTGGTTATAAATTTTAACTGTTCTATGTAAAGTTATAAAACTTGGTGCTTTTTTATAAAAATCTTTAACTCGATTGATTACATCATAATTCATTTAATCTACGATATGTGAATATCAATATAAAAAACAACCACCCAATTTAAATATAACAATATTATTAAAATACATTACAAGTGATAAGATTCAAATTAAGTGAACTAAGTATATTTAGATGTATAACAGCAGCTTAATTATTTTTACAACTTTCTCTTTTTACATTCAATAATAACTAAGTCGAATAACTTCACTCTTATGAATAACACTAAGATGTAGAATCTTTCTCCTCTTAAGATACCAATTTATTTCATTTAAAATTCAATTAATTATATTAATTAACAATTTACATATAAAAAATATTTAATAATCATTTTATAAAAAACATGAAAAAATATGAATATTTTTAGTTAAGCTGCAACCTAAATAGGTTGATTCATTGATGTATCAATGTCACTAACTTATTCATTCATATAGCTCATATCATATAGCTTCACATATTTTCATGGCTATACATATAAATATTAATATATAATTACCATTATTTTTTTGAGACACCTGAGTTTATATTAATTTGACCAAAAATCAAACCAAATCAAATAAATAAATAAATAAATAAATAAATAAATAAATAAATAAATAAATAAATAAATAAAATTTTAAATTATATTAGGAAACACAATGAGCAATAAAATTTTAAATAATACAAATGCTGCAGTAAATGTTCAAAGGTTAATGTGTAATAAAAAATCTTTAAACATCAAAAATCAGCCGCTATTAAAAAATATAACATCAATTAATAATAAACCCCAAGAAAAACCTTCATTTTTTCGAAATTTAATGCAATCTAATTTGTTTAATTCAGGACGTGATCATTCACTGAGAAATTCGGGAAATATTACAAGAAGCCAAAAAGATCTTATTAATTATCAGACAGATTTAGTTGAAGTAGCCAAAGTCATTTTAAAAAAATCAGGTCATTCAGATAACGTTTTAAATGGAATTTCAAATGAATTAAACATTTTAAATTCTTACCCTGATAGAGAATTAAAAAAAATGAATTAACTACGGCTAAATCATTTAAGAATAATTTAGTTAAAATAGTTCATCATGAAGTTAAATCTAATAATTCTCAGTCTAACCATATATCTCTTAAAACAAACAATAAGAATTTTGATAATGAATTGAAAATTTTCATGAATAATAAAGAGTGGGAAACGATTAATACTAAAATTAACTATAATAACAATGAATATACGTGCACATTAACTCCTGCTTCCCAAATGAAATTCAATGGCAGTGAACACGATATTTTCCGTGACCAAAGCTATAATAATAAGGGTATCAGTTCTAAATCTAGTGATGAAGTGACTCACGCAGTCAATTTATGGATCTCAGATATTCAAGATGATAAACAAAAGTCATTATTTAAAGGCATCCGTCATGGCGTTATATCACCTTTTGCACTTGAAAAAGGAAGTCAGAAACGCGAAGACGGTGCTAAAAATCGAGCTAAAGAAGTTGTGACAGCAGCGTTATTTTCCCAACCGGATCTGTATAAAAAAGCATTAAATAATGAAACGGTTACGTTAAAATTGTCTTCAACTTCCTTACTTACTGATCTATGGGGGGAAGCTAGTATGATAGAAGATCAAGTCTCTGCTTGGAAAAGCTTAGGTGAAAATAAGGTCAATAAGCTTAATGTCAGAAATGAAAATGGCCAGTTACAGGAAGTTAAAGTTAAATTAGATGTTGCTATATTTAACTTTGGGGTTAATGAAATCGCACTGAAACTTCCAGCATCACAAAAAAATATGCAGAATTTAAATTCATCAGGCCTCACTAAGCTGTTAGGTGATAACTTTTCCAATAACTCAAAACTAAATGGTTGGGTCGGTGATTATTTATCTAAAAATCCAGATGCGACTAATAAAGAAAAAATAATAATTCTTAGTGAGCAAGTAAAAACAATATGGAATCAAAAAACTCACCTGAAAGATGGCAATGAACCCTATAAAATAGCACAGCGTATCTCTATGTTATCTCACGAGATAGGTGTTGTTCCTTGTTGGAACTGTAAAAGTGGTAAAGATAGAACACGAATGCTAGATACAGAAATAAAACGTGAAGCAATAAAAGTACATCAAGGTCATAGTTTGAGTAAACCAGGACATAAATTAGTCGATAATGACAAGAAATTATTCCAAGAGATCTTGATGCATAGTGGTAATTATGAAGTGCAGAAACAAAATACCGGTGTTGGAGGTAATAAAGTGACTAGAGATCTTCCTCTTATTTTCAAACCAATTCAATTATCTTATAAAGAACGTATTGATGATAATTTCATATGGAAAAAAATTCAAGGGCTTTCTTCTATCGTTTAATGTCATTAGGTGTCCTTGTCGACTAATTAATACAATATGAAAATATTGACTTGATTAATTTCTTAAAAATCATTGCTTATCCCATCATTAAGTCTAATTAATTAATATTTAGCGAGGAAATGTTTATTTTACTCGCTAAATTCGACCATTTTTTAAAATCTACTTTATTCATCATAAATGGCTTATCATCATAATAAGAAATTTGCTTCGGATAATTATGGCTTTGTTTGTTCGCCGCCAGTCGCTATAATCGCACAGCCTTAAAAGGCAAACTCAGGGAGAACGACCAATGACAATCAAAAACCATAACTACCACATGACAAAATTTGTCATCAGTGCACCCGATATCCGTCATCTACCTAAAGATACAGGTATAGAAGTTGCCTTTGCGGGCCGCTCCAATGCGGGAAAATCCAGTGCTTTAAATGCACTAACACAGCAGAAAGGCTTAGCTCGTACCAGTAAAACACCGGGCCGAACTCAGTTAATCAACTTATTTGAAGTCGAAGAGGGCATTCGTCTCGTCGATTTACCTGGCTATGGCTATGCTGAAGTACCCGAAGAGATGAAGCGTAAATGGCAAAAAGCGCTAGGTGAGTATCTACAAAAAAGAGAATGTATCAAAGGATTAGTCGTGTTGATGGATATTCGCCATCCACTAAAAGATCTTGATATGCAGATGATTGAATGGTCTGTTGCGATGGAAGTGCCTGTTTTAGTACTACTTACTAAAGCGGATAAATTAGCTTCTGGCGCGAGAAAAAAACAACTACTCGATGTGCGTCATATACTTGAAGAACTTGGTGGTGATGTAGAAGTAGAATATTTCTCTGCACTGAAGAAAATTGGTATTGATAAATTACGTATCAAACTGGATAACTGGTACAGCACGCCAGTTTAAACCTAATCTTTCCTTGTGCGTCTATTCTGGCGCACAACGGCAATATTCTGTGAATTCCCCAAAATTTAGATAAAAAAATGCTCCAATCAATATATTGACTGGAGCAGCTAATATTCAGCTAAATCCGATTACGTGAAGTAAAAGGTCTGAAAAATAGAACATCTTACCTCTGTACCCTACGTCGTATACTCTACTTGATTTTCTGTGCAAAAAAAAGCTTTTGTGTAATTTTTTTTCATTGCTTAATACGATTCAGCGAATAAAATATCGTTAAAAACACCAAAAACGTATTTTTATTACATATTTATGAGAGCTAAGTCGCATTAATATGTAATGTAAATTTTTAAATTAAGAAAGAAAAAAAGGGAAATGTGAATACCTAACATACAAATAGCGCACAAAGCGAACTGTATGTTATCTTTGATACACCAGAACAAGTTGTATGTATAAAGCAAAATTTATAGTTCATTGCAAGGATGACCTAATACAATACAGCTTCCCTACAAACTTTGTTTTATGGGCTTTGGACCTAATCCTTTGATCAATGATAAATCGTTATGAAACTGTTTCGGGTAACACTGCACCACCATCTACCACGATAGTTTGTCCTGTAATATAACTTGCCGATTTTGAAGCAAGAAATACCATCGCTGAAGCGATATCTTCTCCCTCACCTAAGCGTCCCAACGGGATCGCTCTTACAATATTTTGGTTGAGTTGTTCATCCCCTAGGTTTGCCATGGCGGCCGTGCAGATCATTCCTGGCTCAACACCATTAACTGTAATTCCATAAGGTGCGAGCTCCAATGCCGCAGCCTTGATAAACCCATTCACTCCGGCTTTAGAAGCCGCATAATGAGCCAATCCTGGATAAACGACTTTTGTCCCCGTCACTGAAGATGTAATCAGAATGCGCCCCCTCCTTGTTTCTTCATTAATGGCTGAGCAGCTTGTGCCAAATAAAAAGGAGCCATTAGATTCACACTCAAGATTTTTTGTAATAAGGCTTCATCTATTTGCATAAATTCTGTCAGTGGAAAATAAGCTGCATTATGAACCACAATATCTAATCGTTGATATTCATGCCCTATCTCTGTAACTAATGAATTAATCTGATCTAATTGAGCACAATCGCACGCCTTTGCTTGCACTTTTAACCTTTGTTCTGTTAGCAACTTTGCTGCATCAATTGCTCTATTTAACTGTCAATCAGCAATAATCACCTTAGCCCCTAATTGAGCAAAAGCGTCAACAACTGCCAGACCAATACCTTGAGCACCGCCTGTCACCAATACAACTTGCCCATCAAACGCACTTGTAGAAAAGGTATTTTTAATCATCATTTTTTCCTCAGAATTAAATTGCTGGCTACCTATCGACTGTTCGAATGGAGGAAGGAAGCTATTCAGTATCTTCAGATAAATCGATTGAGAGCCGCAATCGTTCTTAGGGTGGAGGAAAAGAGAAAAGCTGAGTGTATTGAATTTATAACATTTAGATATCAGGTTAGGTTGATTTGTTATCTGGTACGCAATCCATTCGGTGATATGGATATTTTAAGGTAACATAGCCCCTATGAATACACATGATACTTTCCTGGAGCATTGAGTGAGTCATGTTTCCAAAACTTCGCGTTCTGCAACCATAAGTGATGTTGCAGCAAAAGCTCGCGCAGGTAAAACCAGTATTTCACGCTACTTGAATGGTGAGTTTCATCTGTTATCTGATGATTTGCGTAAACGAATCGAAATTGCGATCAGTGAGTTAAATTATCGTCCCAATCAGATGGCACGAAGTTTAAAGCATGGTCGAACCGGATTGATTGGTTTGATCATTGCAGATATCAGTAATCCTTATTCGATTGAAGTATTAAAAGGCGTTGAAGCAGAAACAATGAAGCACGGTATTATGACAGTGCTGTGTAATGCTAATAATAGTATCAAATTAGAGTGTGAGTTTATCCATTTGCTGAAAGGGTATCGAGTTGATGGTTTGATTATTAATTCCGCAGGCATAAGTGAGGAATTTTTAGATGCTTTAAAATCAACAACATTGCCATTTGTATTATTGGATAGAAAAGTTGAAGATTTTCCGTGCGATATGATCGGTCTGGATAACCCACATTCAGCAAACATGGCATTTAATCATTTGGCAGATCAAGGGTTTGAAGCACTCTGTCTTATTACTGAGCCAATTGCGTTTATCAGTGCACGTCAGGAACGCCTAGAAACATTCGATTCTTTCCTTTCTCAAAATCCGCAAGTCAGAGGGGAAAGCCATCAAATTAAATTGCCGAATGAACAAAAGTTAGAAAACATTATTGCTGATTTTTGTGTTCGTCATCGCGGTATGCGTAAAGCTGTTATTGCAGCAAATGGGGTATTAACGTTGCAGATTGCGCATATTTTAAGTCATTTAGGGCTGCGTTGGGGAGCAGATATTGGTTTTCTGAGTTTTGATAATTTAGAGTGGGCTGCTTTAGCTGGCACAGGAATTACCTCTATTTCACAACCGACGGCAGAAATGGGACGAAAAGCGGTTGAATTCCTTCTAGAGCGATTAACCGACCCAGATAAAAAACCTGAGCAGTATTTATTTAATGGTGAGTTGATTATTCGAAAATCAACAACACTTTGATTATTATTCTAATATTGAATTTAAAAAGCTGAGACATGAAGTATCCAACTTTATAGGATTACTTCATGTCCCGGCTTTTTTAACTTATTGTTTATATTATTGCTTTATTCTAACTACGCAAATGACGAACTAATGCGGTTGCTTCTAGTGATTTCTGTGTAATTGTTTTCCAATCCTGCGCTTTGATAGCTTGAGTCGGCAGCATCCATGTTCCACCTACAGTCGCAACACAACTGAGAGCTAAATAATGGCAGACATTTTCGGCTGTGATCCCGCCCGTAGGACAAAAACTCACATGAGAAAGTGGTGCAGCGAGCGATTTCAGCATCGTCGCACCACCATTTGCTTCAGCAGGAAAAAACTTCATATGGTCATATCCTAATTCACACGCTGCCATAATTTCACTTGCTGTCGCAATGCCCGGAATTAAAGGAATGTCGTGTTGACTACCATATTTTAATAAATTTGGTGTTGCACCGGGAGATATTGCAAATTGAGCACCTGCTTTAGCAGCAGCATCATATTGAGCAGGGTTTAAGACCGTCCCTACACCAACTAATGCCTCTGGTAATGATTCTCTAATGAGTTTTATCGCATCTAATGCAACAGGGGTACGTAATGTTATTTCGTAGACTGTTATACCGCCTGCTGCTAATGCTTGGGTCATAGGGATAGCATCGGCTAGATTTTCAATCACCATCACTGGAACAATAGGAGAAGCGGCAAAAATATTCGCTGGGGAAAGAGACCAATTCATTCGTTAACCTCATCAATATTATCAACAACAAAAAGAACGGACGCCCCTTGTTCAGCGCTCGAAACTTGATTACGAAAGAGTGCGAAAAATTCCCGACCATACCCATAATGTTGCAGTGAAAGATCGGGCTTTACATGAGTTCGGTACGTTAGATCAGTTAATACATCAAGCTGACCATTTTTTGCATTAAGCTGAATTCGGTCGCCTGTACGCAAACGAGCCAAAGGCCCATTTTTAGCCGCTTCAGGAATGATATGTATTGCAGCGGGTATTTTACCGGAGGCACCAGATAATCGACCATCTGTGACAAGTGCTATTTTATATCCTGCATTTTGCAAATTACCTAAAATTGGCATTAGTTTATGCAATTCAGGCATCCCATTAGCTGCTGGACCATTAAAACGCACAACAATAATCGCATCACGATTCAATTCGCCAGCTTGGTACGCCGTTTCAACATCATGCTGTGAATTAAAAACGACCGCATCAGCTTCAATGCAATGGTAATCTTCAGCAACCGCGCTCGTTTTAATAACCGCACGACCTAAATTACCATCAAGTACTTTCAATCCTCCAGAAGGATGAAAAGCTTGTCCACTAGGCGCAACAACATCTGGCCGGCGAGTGCCGTTAACAATTTGCCAACACAACTTGTTATCATGCAAGTACGGTAGCTTGATTTGATCTTCGAATCGACCAATAACGGATTTCACATTAGTATGTACTAATTCACGTTCGGCAAGGAGTTGTAATAACTGAGGGACACCGCCCGCATGCTGGAAGGCATTAATATCTTCAGGCCCATTAGGATACATGCGAGCCAATAATGGAACGACGGCAGAGAGATCATTAAAATCATCCCAAGTCAGTATCATGCCAGCCGCCCGCGCCACCGCCACTAAATGTAAAGTGTGATTAGTACTTCCTCCCGATGCAAGGAGTGCCACAACCCCATTTACAATGTGTTCTTCACTAACAAGTTGGGATAGTGGTTGATAATTTGCGGTGCCTATCGTTTGACGTGTAATTTGTGTTACAGCGGCCTTGGTTAAGGCATGGCGCAAAGGGTCATCCGGGTGAATAAAGGCCGCCCCTGGTAACATAAGTCCCATCGCCTCGAAAACAAGCTGATTGGTATTTGCGGTACCATAGAATGTGCAAGTTCCATGACTGTGATAAGCTTGGTTTTCCATCCCTTGCAATGCATCATGCCCAATTTGACCTGCGGCATACTGTTGACGGATTTTCACTTTTTCATCATTACTAATCCCTGTAGTCATTGACCCAGCAGGAATAAATATTGTTGGTAAATGACCAAAACGTAGCGCACCCATTAATTGCCCTGGGGCAATTTTGTCACAGATACCAAGAAGTAATGTAGCATCAAACGCATTATGACTCAGTGCCACGGTCGTTGCTTGCGCAATGACATCCCGTGAAAATAACGACAAGTCCATTCCGGGTTGGCCTTGCGTAATACCATCACACATCGCAGGAACACCACCTGCAATTTGAGCTGTATGCCCTAGTTCTGATAAGATCGCTTTGATTTTTTCGGGATAGTACCCATAAGGTTGATGAGCACTCACCATATCGTTATAAGCGGTCACAATCGCTACGTTAAAGCGAGTCATATCCATTAAGATATTTTTTTGTAACTGCGTACAGGCTGCTGTGACATGTGCTAGATTACCGCACGCAAGCTGATTACGGGGTCTTTCATTTGCTGTCTGTTCCTGCATTAATGTGAGATAACGGTCACGTGTTAGTCTGCTTCGATGACGAATTCTTTCCGTCACCTGATGAAGTACAGGATGCATATCTAACTCCTTTAAACTTTACGAGCAGCGCAACCTGCAGTTGGGTTAATACAATTTTGGCTGATATCCCCATCCAATGCCGCAATCAAATTATCAACGGCACAAACTACCATTGCGTGGCGGGTTTCATGTGTCGCCGAACCGATATGAGGTAAAGCGACGACATTAGGCAGTGATAATAGTGGCGATGTCACTGGGAGAGGTTCTTTCTCAAAAACATCTAAACCAGCGCCTCGGATTACGCCTTCTTGTAATGCATCTATCAAGGATTGTTCATCAACAATTTTTCCTCGTGAACCGATGATCAAAAATGCACTGCGTTTCATTTTATGGAGTTGTTCTTTACCAATAAATTTTTCTGTTTCGGGTGATAATGGCAAAACAACACAAACAAAATCAGCGTCTGATAAAAGAGTGTCTAAATCGCAACGTCGTGCATTGAAATCACGTTCAGCCATCTCATTGACGCTATCATTGTAATAAATCACTGACATACCAAATCCAGCTGCGGCGCGCTTTGCAACAGCATAGCCGATTCGTCCCATCCCCAAAATACCGATGGTTTTACCATTGACATCAGAACCATAAAATTCGGGACCGATACTTTTAGTCCACTGACCTGCTTTGACCATTTCAGCCATTTCGACAGCACGGCGTGCAGTGGTCAAAATCAACGTAAAAATGGTATCTGCCGTTGTTTCAGTCAACACGCCGGGGGTATGCATCAAATAAATTCCACGTTCTGTCATTTCAGGGATCGAAAATTGATCAACGCCAACTGAAATTGTAGAAGCCGCTTTGAGTTTTTTAGCAGCATCGAGATAACGCGTTGTTATAGGGCAACTTGCTCCGATAATACCGTCCGCTTCTTTAAGCGCACTGATAAAGTCAGCTTGATTAGTGTCATTTATTCCATCAAAAAAGGTCAGATTAAAATGACTTTGCAAACGAGCTAATTGGTCATCAGGAATTTTTTTATATAAGATCACATTCGGTTTCATAGCATTATCCTGTTATGCGTTTTGCGGGGTTGTATAAATCGTTTTTTGAACTGCATTTGGTTTGACTATGATGGTCAAAAGCACCGAAATAAATAAGGCAATCCCCATAAACATATAGGATGCACTTGGGCTACCTGTTGCACCATTTAAATAGCCAACAAACCATGAACCAAAGAATGAACCTAGTGCGCCCATACTGTTAATTAATGCCATGGCACCACCCGCAACGTTTTTAGGTAACATTTCAGGAATGATGGCAAAGAATGGACCATAAGGTGCGTACATTGCAGCACCAGCGATGACTAACAAAGTGTATGAAAACCAGAAGTTAGAGCTACCGAGCAGGTAAGATCCAAGAAAACAAATGGCGCCAATTAAGAGCATTGGCCATACAAATAGTTTTCGATTATTCATGCGATCTGAAGCCCAAGAGACTAAAATCATTGCCAATGTGGCTGCAAGATAAGGAACAGCTGTCAGCCAACCCGTTTCAACCATGCCAAGGTTTGATGCACCTCGAATAATTGATGGCAACCATAGAACAAAACCATAAACCCCAATGCTCCAACAAAAATATTGTGCGCACAGCAGGATGACATTCTTAGATTTAAAAGCTTCACGATAATTACGTACTGGTTTAATATTTTTTTGTTCATCCGCTAAAATATCGGTAAGGTCATCTTTCTCTTTTTGACTTAGCCAATTGACCTGACTCGGTTTATCACGTGCTGTTTTCCACCAGAAAAACGCCCATAAAACAGCAGGGATACCTTCGATGATAAACATTTCCCGCCAGCCAAATGCTTGTATTAAATAGCCTGATAATACAGACATCCATAGCACGGTAACTGGATTACCTAAGATCAAAAAGGTATTCGCACGAGAACGCTCAGGTTGCGTAAACCAATTACTGATATAGATAAGCATTGCAGGCATGACAGCGGCTTCAACAACGCCTAAACTAAAGCGGATAATTACCAACATAGGAATATTGCTGACCATACCCGTCAATGTCGCAAATCCGCCCCACAGTAAAACACACCAGAAAATAAGCTTACGAACACTGCGTTTTTCAGCATAAATAGCGCCGGGAATTTGAAAGAAAAAATACCCTAGAAAAAATAGCGGTCCTAAAAGTGATGACATGCCTTTGGTAATACCGAGATCGGCATTGATGCCAGCGGCGGCAGCGAAGCTATAGTTTGCACGATCCAAATATGCCAGACTGTATGTGATGAAGACAATCGGCATGATGCGCCACCAACGGGAGGCTGCGGCAACTTTAGTATTCATAGATAATCCTCATTCAAGCTGAAATTGCTTTTGTTTTAGTCTGGATTTGTGCCATTTCATAACGTAAAGCTTCTTTTGTCGGCAGGCCTTCACTATCACCAATAACCTGAATTGCACGAGCACCAATAAAATTGCCTCGACAGACTGCATCATGAAAAGATTCACCTTCCAATAATGCACTGATCACACCGACGGCAAACCCATCACCCGCCCCAACAGTATCGACAACATTATTCACATAAACAGCTGGAACAACGCCTTGCTGATTAGATGATGTTTTATAGTAAGCACCATGTTCACCCGTTTTGATGATGACGGCTTTTACACCTTCATTGAGATAAAAATCTGCAATTGCTTCGGGCTGTGAATGGCCAGTTAAAATCAATCCTTCTTTCAATCCTGGTAATACCCAATCGGCTGCAAAGGCTAACTTATTCAATTGAGAAACCATGATTTGCTCTGAATTCCATAACGTTGGACGAAGATTAGGATCAAAGGAAATTGTTTTACCTTGAGTACGCATCCAATGTGCTGCGTGCGCTGAAAGTTCATAAGAGGTCGGAGAAAGTGCGGCAGCGACCCCACTCAAATGCAAATGGCGTGCTCGACCAAAATAGTTCTCATCAAAATCTGCTATTGATAAATGACTGGCAGCAGAACCTTTACGGAAATACTCCACCATGGGATCGGTTCCATTTTCTGTTTTAGATTTAAGCTGAAAACCTGTTGGTAGATGAGAATCAATGGTGACAGCTTCATGATTAACATTTTCATTATCTAAGGTTGCCAGAATAAACCGCCCAAAAGAATCATTACCTAAACGGCTTACCCAACCACTTTTTAAACCAAGGCGAGAAAGACCAATCGCAACATTTAATTCAGCGCCTGCCGCACGGCGGATAAAATGTTCTACGTTATGTAATTCTCCGGATTCAGTCGCAACAAACATCATCATTGCTTCACCAAGTGTGACAACATCAAGTTTATTTTTATCCTGAATATTCATTATGTTAAATATCCTTTAACTGGTTCACGTAATGTTTTGTTACCGCAACTAAATCATGATCGACTAATGGGAATTCGATACCATAGGGAACATTTTTCGGTAGTATTGATAGCACCTTTTTCCAGTTACCAGCGCTATCATCAAGCGCAATTGCGACTCGCTTATTCTCTTTTTTCTGGCTTTCTTTAACATGTATATAGGCAACAAAAGGAGCAAAGGTTTGTGCTGCGATGAATGCATCTTCGTCATGCCAGTGCCAATTTGCCATATCAAACGTCATTTTAATCGGTAAGTTTGTCGTCTTAACTTCATTAAAGAATGTGACAAGCGAAGCGATATGGCCACCTTCAGGCGTTTGATCATTTTCGATGACCAGCAGTACGGAAGACCGAGAGAGTAAAGAATGCAAGTCATTTAGATCATACTGAGTAGGGAGTTCACCTAACTATAGTTTAAGAAAACGTGCACCTAAACGCGCTGCATCCTGTAGGCTATCTTGCACTATTTTTAATGCAATCCTTCCTGACTCATCAAAAAGCGTACGTGGAACCGAGTATGCGGAAATCAACCCTAATTGTTCAATTTTAATGGCTATTTCATCTAAATCATCATTAGCTTTTAATAGCTCTTGGCGGATTTCAACACCATCAGCGCCACTTGCTTTGATGATCTCTAACAACGCGCTTTGGCCACCTAATTTAGCAACAGTGTCATTACCATAAGCCGACGTGACGATAATAATTTCTCGAGTCATTGTGCCTTCCTTTTAATTTCATTGAACATATTATGGAATCGGTTCCATTATTAATTCCATATGAACTATTCAAAAGCTTGAGCGGAATCACTAATCCATGATAAGCAAATGGATATTTTCCGACTGCTATCACATCTTTTAGGTATTAGTTGAAAAGTATTAAATGTGATATTTTTTTAATCTGAGTCTGCGCTTTCTGTTTACCAAAATCATATTCAGCTTGTGTTATGTGTTGATCTACCATGATATTAAAATCGTTTTTTGCTGCGTTGATACCTATTTGATTGCTTATAGACGGATTAATAGCGTTATACATTAGGCTTGATGAGTGGTTAAGAAGATATAGAGGAAGATTTTAAATAAAGGTGTGCAAATGACTAATTGAAGGTGCAGCTAAAGAGTGGGTGCTTTGAAGACTAGAAGCTCGAACCAACATATCTCTTTGTCACGAGCAAAATAGTCATAACGCTAATAGCTACGTTGTATTTTTTTCTATTTTTTGTTCTTCATAATCTTGCAGATATTTATCTAAAGAGAATACTGTTCCTAACTCATGTCGCTCTCCCGTATCTTTATCTATGATAAAAGGTGCATTTCCAGCAAGTTGAGCTGAGCTCTCCCCTGTTTCAAGGTATTCCTTTGACTGAAAACAAAAAACCATCCTTCAGAAAAACGTCCCAACTGCGTTATGACTAATGGAAAATCTGTATTCTTTAAATATTCGTTCGCTTTTTTTATCGCATCATCAAAAGTAATCATTAATTTATATCGTTATTTCCATTATGACTTTAGCAATAAAAAAGTGACAATTTGTCACTTTTTTATTGAAAAATAGCAAACTAGTGTGCTTCATCCCAATTATCGCCGACACCTACATCGACTTTTAATGGCACATCAAGCTGCATGCTTTGCTCCATCAGCTCTCGCACTTTTTCGATAACATGCTCAAGCTCAGACTCTTTGACTTCGAAAACCAGTTCATCGTGCACCTGCATCAGCATGTCTGCTTCCGGTTTTTCTGTCTGTAACCAGCTATCAACAGCAATCATTGCTTTCTTAATAATATCAGCGGCAGTACCTTGCATTGGCGCATTGATCGCTTCACGCTCAGCAGCCTTACGGCGCATCCCATTACTCGATTTAATGTCAGCAAGATATAAACGACGGCCTTCTAACGTTTCAACATAACCTTGCTCTGAGGCTTGATGACGCGTGTTTTCCATATAACGTAAGACGCCCGGATAACGCTCAAAATAGAGATCCATATAACGCTGTGCTTCACCACGTGGAATACCTAACTGACGAGCAAGCCCGAATGCACTCATTCCATAAATCAAACCAAAGTTAATTGCTTTGGCGCTACGGCGTTGATCACTGGTCACTTCATCAAGTGGTACCCCAAATACTTCAGCAGCGGTAGCACGGTGGATATCTTTACCTTCAGCGAAGGCTGTGAGTAACCCTTTATCTTGTGATAGGTGCGCCATGATGCGCAGTTCGATTTGCGAGTAGTCGGCTGCAACAACTTTATACCCTTTACGAGCAATAAAGGCTTGACGAATACGACGCCCTTCCTCAGTTCTCACTGGAATATTTTGCAAGTTAGGGTCACGTGAAGATAAGCGGCCAGTTGCCGTGACGGCTTGATGATAAGAGGTATGTACGCGTTGAGTTCTTTTACTAATCATCAACGGGAGTTTGTCTGTATAAGTTGATTTTAACTTCGCCAGACTACGGTGCTCTAACAATAGCTTAGGCAATGCGTGGTTCAAGGCTAGCTCTTCAAGCACTTCTTCATTCGTTGAAGGCGCACCACTTGGTGTTTTTTTCACAACAGGCAATTGCAGCTTTTCAAATAAAATAGCCTGTAACTGCTTTGGTGATGCTAGATTAAATTCTTCGCCAGCCAGTTCAAAAGCGCCTTTTTCGAGCTCGGCTAAACGCGCAGTAATCTCTTTCGATTGCGCGGCTAAAACCGTAGCATCTATCAATACCCCCTTACGTTCCATTCTGACCAATACCGGCACTAATGGCATTTCGATATTGCGGAATATGTTAGCCAGCTTTGGTTCTGCTTCCAGTTGTGGAAAGAGAGCTTGATGCAGTAACAAAGTGACATCCGCATCTTCTGCCGCATAGGTGACTGCCTGCTCTAGCGCAATTTGATTAAACGTCAGCTGCTTTTTACCTTTACCTGCGATTTCTTCGAAAGAAATCGTTTTATGATTAAGGTGACGATCCGCGAGGCTATCCATATCATGACGCCCCATGCCTGCAACGCTGTTGAGTACATAGGATTCCAGCATGGTGTCAAACTCAATACCTTTGAGCTCGATATCGTAGTTTTGTAACACTTCCGCGTCATACTTTAAGTTTTGACCCACTTTCAGCACTTTATCACTTTCGAGTATTGGCTTGATGGCAGCCAGAACCTCGTCTAATGGTAACTGAACTGGTGCATCAAGGTAGTCATGGCCAAGTGGCAAGTACGCCGCATGACCCGGCTCGATAGCAAATGACATTCCGACTAAACGTGCTTCTTGTGTATCTAAACTGTCAGTTTCAGTATCAAAAGCAAACAATGGCGCGGAAGCCAGCTTTTCTAGCCAGCGATCTAAATCAGCTTTTTCTAAAATGACTTGGTAGTTTTCAGCGTTAAGTATTGGGGCTGCAATAACAGCTTCAATTTTCTTTTCGACAGCAATCGCGGCTGGAGTAGCGCTTTTGCCGCTTTTTCCTTCCATCCAAGTCCCGTTTTCAATATCCGCTAACCAGCGTTTAAATTCATAACGGCTAAATAATTGGTGGAGCTTATCCGCATCTAGTTCAGATACGGCCAGTTGTTCGCAGCTCTTATCGAGTTCAACATCTGTTTTGATGGTGGCAAGCTGATAAGAGAGAAATGCTAATTCGCGGTTTTCAGCCATTTTCGGCGCTAAAGTTTTTGATCCTCTAAAACCCAATGGCGCAATATCATCTAACGAATTGTAGATCTTTTCTAAACTGCCAATCCCTTGTAACAAGGCTAATGCTGTTTTTTCCCCAACACCCGGTACACCTGGGATGTTATCTGAAGAGTCACCCATTAAAGCTAGAAAATCGATGATCAATTCAGGTGGGACACCGTATTTCTCTTCGACCTCTTGAGGTCCCAAAATGGTGTTACTCATAGTATTGATCAGTGTGATATTCGGTTCAACCAGCTGGGCCATATCTTTATCACCCGTACTGATCAGGACAGGAATGCCTTTCTGGCTGGCTTGTCTGGCAAGTGTACCAATCACATCATCAGCTTCAACGCCAGAAACGACCAGCAGAGGTAAGCCCATTGCCTCAACCATTTCATGCAATGGGGCTATTTGCTCACGCAAATCATCAGGCATAGGTGGACGGTGTGATTTATAACTTTCAAATAACTCATCACGAAATGTTTTTCCCTTCGCATCAAAGACGACCGCCACATGGCTTGGCTTATATTGCATAATCAAACTGCGCAACATATTAAGCACACCATACATGGCTCCTGTCGGTTCACCCGCACTGTTAGTCAGTGGAGGGAATGCATGATAAGCACGGTATAGGTAAGAGGAACCATCAACCAAAATAAGGGGATTTTCTGCGATCTGAGCCATAATCTGTCATCATCTTTTTGTCAGGAATGAATTGCGATAGGATGCCACAATGTGCGTTTAGATACACGTTGAGTTTCAATTTCTTCCTCAATTCTCACGATAGATTCATCCATTACAAGATAGTTATTTGAGCAATAATTCAACCTAATATTATTTCAATAGATGCATTTACAACCTGTGGATAACTCTGTGGGCAAAATAATGTTATGTCTTAGATTCAATGAGTAAGAAAAGATCAAGCAGTAAAACAGGAAAGTGAAATCAATAGCTTAGCTATATAGGCGTTGATCTAACACAAAAAAAGCGCATAAGGCATATTGTGGATATTGATTTCATGAGTAAGGATTCGAAGATGTGGCGGCAAGTCGCGCCGCCACAAGGATAGGCTACTTTTTGTTGATCAGATAGTTCACAACATTGGAGAATTCTTTGCCATAATCAGCCGCGTTATCAACCGCGATGCCATTATTACGAACTTGATATTTGCCATCAACAAACATTGCTGGTACACCGCGCAGTTTCAGATCTTGCGCTGCATTTTGTTGTTTAGCGACTAACGATTTTACGACGAAGCTATTTAGTGCCGCATCATACTCTTCACCACTGACACCTGCTTTAACGAAAGCATTGCGGATATCTGCTGGCGTATTGATTGATTGCGTTTTTTGAATGCCTTCAAACAAAATTGGTGTCACTTTATCTTCGACTTTCAGTACCATTGCGATTGCCCAAGCTTGGGTCAGGTTTGCACCTAACGGGCCTAGGAAATCAACGTGGTAGCGTTCCATTTTCACGCCTTCAGGCAGATTTTTCTCTACAGTTTGAGGTACTTTATAAACATTTTCAAACTGATAGCAGTGAGGACAATAAAAAGAGAAAAATTCTAAAACTTGTGGCAAGTTTTGTACTGATTGTTTGACATCCGTATATTCTTTACCTTCTGAGTAATTTGCGGCAGAAACCCCAAATGACATGGCGATACCAATTAAAGCCAACATGATTTTTTTCATATACAACGTTCTCCAAAAATACGACTTCTTTATTAAAATTGAGGGTTCAACTGCAAAGGAGTTTCTTGCAACCGTTGAAATTGCTGAGCAAATTCGAGTGATTGCTTTTGCCAAAAATCATCAGCTTGTAGCCATGAAAACGCTCTTGGGAAAGCAGGATCTTGCCAACGGCGAATAATCCATCCCAAATATTGTACCATTCTCATGGCTCTTAGCGGTTCAATGAGCCTGAGCTCTTTTACATCAAAATCACCAAATTCATTGTAAGCTTCGAGCAAAGTATCCAGCTGGATTACTTGATCCTGACGTGAGCCATTTAATAGCATCCATAAATCTTGTACCGCAGGACCGTTACGTGCATCATCGAAATCCACCAGCCAGGCTTCATCTCGCCATAAAATATTACCCGGATGGCAATCACCTTGCAGGCGTAATGGCGATGATATCGTCGGCCATTGTCGTTTCACTTCAGCAATCAATTTATCAAGCGATTCGATAAAGGTTTCTTTCCATTTTGGGGTAATCAGTTCACTCTGCACCATAATTTCACGAGGTTGGTCAAGGTACTCTTCTACACCTAATGTTGGGCGAAACGTGAAGGTGCTTTTTTTACCGACCTGATGAACACGACCTAATAGCCGGCCAACCTCTTCGAGCTGATAGAGGTTATCCGTTTCATATTGACGCCCACCAATACTTGGAAAAATAGCAAACATAAAACCGCCAAATTCCAATACCGTCTGCCCTGCAAATTCAATCGGTGCGGCAACTGGCAATTCCGCATTTTTTAATTCGAGCGTAAAGTCATGCTCTTCTTGGATTTGTGAGCGATTCCAACGTGCAGGACGATAGAATTTAACCACAAAACGTTTGCGGTTTTCATCTTGAAATTGATAAACCCGATTCTCATAGCTATTGAGCTCGGTCAATCCTGATTCAGGATAGATACCAACTTCCATTAAGGCATCAAGGATCAGGTCAGGTGATATACCACTGAAATGGAAATTAGAGTGTTCGATTTTGTCCATCGCTTATTCGTCTTTTATGATGCCACGAGCTCGTAAAATCGCGGTTTTAAAATCATCTTCATAGTCTTTTTTCAGACCGGGGATCGCTTCATCACTGCCTTTTCCGCGCATTTTTAGATGATAAATAAGTACATCATCTGTCAGCTCAGACAATGAGCCTTTAAAACCGGCTTCATCCGCCAGTTTTTGCAGTAATTCCACCAAATTCAAATCCGAGTTGTCTTTCCATACAGGATGCAACAGCTCAATAACTTCATTTAAGCGATGGCATTTCATGTTTATTCCTTCATCACGAATATTTGGGGCCAAATTAGTTGATATCATACAAGAGAAAAAGCGAACGGTTGTCAATCTAGGTAAAGTTTGCCATTAATCTTTATGAATATTCGTTGATTTTATAGCAAAATAGAATACGTTTTAGCAGATAATTTAACTAAACCTGCGTTTAAATATGTCAAAATGTTTTATTCAGTAGGCAACACCCATGCACTTTGAAATATCACAAGGGTACAAATATGTTCTATCGTGAATTGCTTACAGGCGTCATACTCGCGGGTGGCTTAGGCCGCAGGATGGGCGGGCAGGATAAAGGTCTAATCTCTTTACTGGGAAAACCGCTTTATCAGCATATTATTGAACGCATTGAGCCACAAGTCGGGCAAGTGATGATCAATGCCAACCGCAACCAATCTTGCTATCAGCAAAGTGGTTTTACTGTGATCTCTGATCTGAATAACGATTTTTCGGGTCCATTAGCGGGTATGCAGGCAGCATTACATGCCACCGCCACGGAATGGCTACTCTTTGTTCCTTGTGATGTGCCTTCATTTCCACTCACATTAGCCGAAAACATGTTTTTAAATAAAGGTGATAGCCTTGCTTGCTATGCCAATGATACTGAGCGTGACCACCCTACTTTTGCGTTACTTCATCGCTCGTTAACACAGCAACTTGATGAATACCTTGCAAGAGGCGATCGTAAACTGATGTTATTTATGCAGGAAATTGCCGCAAAATGTATTATTTTCCCCTCAGGATCATTTGCTAATTTAAATACACCGGAAGATTGCCTCAACTGGGAGCTGCAACAAAAACAATCATGAATAAGAAAATAGTACCTCTACTCGGCATCACCGCATATAGCGGCACAGGCAAAACGACGCTATTAAAACACGTCATTCCCCTACTCAGACAGCGCCATCTGCGTGTCGGGTTGGTTAAGCATACCCATCACGATATGGATGTGGATAAGCCCGGAAAAGATAGTTACGAATTACGCAAAGCGGGCGCAGATCAAACCCTCGTTGCCAGCCAAAATCGCTGGGCATTAATGACAGAAACGCCAGATAATGATGACGAATTGGATCTACACTACCTCGCAAGCCGTTTTGATCCAAGTTCACTGGATCTCATTTTGGTTGAAGGATTTAAACATGAAACGATCGCTAAAATCGCATTGTTTAGAGCTGAAGTTGGCAAGCCGCTAGCGGGTTTAATCGATCAACACGTTATTGCCGTTGCCAGCAACCAAACCATTGATACCACCATCCCGCAATTGGATATCAATAACCCAGAGCAGATAGCAGACTATATTGTGTCTTGGTGGCAAAAAAGCCAATAGAAGAGTGTCTCTAAATAGGCTAGTTATATTAGCTGATCATTTATACGAGCTTCAAACAGTTGAATATAAAAAAGCTGAACCCAATCGAGTTCAGCTTTTTTGTCAATGCTGTCTGTTAAAGCGAATTAACGCATTGTCACAAATTCTTCTGCGCCTGTCGGGTGAATCGCAACGGTATTATCGAAATCTTTCTTGGTTGCGCCCATTTTCAATGCAACTGCGAAACCTTGTAAGATCTCATCCATACCAAAGCCAATACCATGAATACCGACAATCTTCTCATCTGCACCCACACACACCAGCTTCATACGGCAAGGTTGGCGATGAGACGTTACCGCGGTATACATTGCAGTAAAGGAAGATGTATAGCATTTAACCTGATCAGCACCGTATTTTTCGATCGCCTCAGGCTCAGTCAATCCAACAGTCCCAATCGGTGGGTGACTAAATACCACGGTTGGGATATTGCTGTAATCTAAATGCTCATCAGGCTTGTTGTTAAACAAACGCTCTGATAAACGGCGACCCGCTGCAACAGCCACTGGCGTTAATTCAACTGCACCCGTGTTATCACCAACGGCATAAACGCCTGCAACACTGGTGTTCTGATATTTATCAACCTTGATATAGCCTTTTTCATTCAGCTCAACGCCAGCTGCTTCAATATTTAGGTTGTCAGTCATTGGCTCACGACCAATCGCCCAAATCAGTGCATCAACAGTTTGCTCTTTGCCATTTTCCAATTTCAGCGTCAAAGAACCATCTGCGTTCTTAATCACTTCTTTTGGCACAGATTCAGTGTGTAACGCGGGGCCCTCAGTATTCATCACTTCGACCAAGGTTTCTACGATCAGCGGATCAAATGAACGCAGCGGTGCATGTTTGCGTACAAACAGATGAGCTTCACTTCCGAGGCCATTTAAGACTCCAGCCAGTTCAACTGCAATATAGCCAGCACCGACGACAGCAACACGTTTTGGTAACGCCTCAAGCTCAAAGAAGCCATCAGATGTCATACCATATTCCGCACCTGGGATCGTTGGGATCACCGGACGACCACCCGTGGCGATCAAAATATGATCCGCGGTATAGGTTTCACCATTAACTTCAACAGTATGTGCATCGACAAAACGGGCAAAACCACTGATCACATCAACCTTATTATTGCCGAGAACACGGTCATAAGACTGATGAATACGATCAATATAAGCAGTACGGCTAGCAATTAAGGTTTTCCAATCAAAGTGGTTGATTGTGGTATCGAAACCATAATCTGGGCCGTAAGCACGAATAGCTTCAGAAATTTGCGCAGCATGCCACATCACCTTTTTCGGTACGCAACCCACGTTAACACAGGTTCCACCTAAAGCTTTCGCTTCGATTAGGGCACACTTTTGTCCATACATTGCTGCGCGGTTCATGGAAGCAATGCCGCCACTACCACCACCAATTGCAATATAGTCGTAATGTTTGCTCATAACTTGGTTATTCCCATTTATTGATTAATTAACAAGTGAATACTTACTACCGCGTAATCTATACACAAAATAGTTCAAGATGCATATGAGCGACAAACTAAGCTAGTCAGAGATCACAGATAACGGTGTGACTCAGATAGATCAGTACAGTCAGCACTAATGCAATTTAAAGTATGACGTGTATACAACAATAACCGTATCCCCAAAATAATTCGAGTTACATATATTCAGGCTGCGACTCTATTCTGAAAAACATCAATAAACCTATTATTCAGTTAACGGCGCGCAGTCAGTAGTCATGCGGTTTCATGTATCATAGGCATATCTAGATAGATATTACCTGTTAATGAAATAGATACTGCCTATTCAGGTACTATCCACTCAACTAACGTATGACCAGTGCCTTCCGGAACTAAAGTTTTATGCAACCAAGGCAGCACGTTTTTCATTTGCTGCTCAAGTTTCCATGGTGGGTTAATCACAATCATTCCTGATGCGGTCATACCGCGTTGGTCGCTGTCAGGGCGGACTGCTAACTCAATTTGTAGAATTTTACGGATCCCCGTCGCTTCTAATTGTTTGATCATGCGCTTAATGTGTTGACGTAAAACAACCGGATACCAAATCGCATAGGTGCCTGTTGCGAAACGCTTATAACCTTCTTCAATGCCTGTAACGACGGCTTCATAATCTGATTTCAGCTCGTAAGACGGATCCATCAAGATAAATCCACGACGACTAGCAGGTGGTAATTTAGATTTAAGCTGTTGATAACCGTCTTCTTTCGAAACTTTGGTGCGGTGATCACGGGAAAATTCCGCACGTAGCAATGGAAAGTCAGTCGAGTGCAATTCACTCAGTACTAATGAATCATCTTCACGTAGCAACTGTTTCGCCAGCAATGGAGAGCCCGGATAATAACGTAGTCGTCCATTGTCATTCATACGACGGACGATATTCATATAAGGTAGTAATTCCTCGGGTAAGTCCGGCTGTTCCCAGATACGCGCGATCCCTTGCAGATATTCACCTGTTTTTTCTGCATGTTCACTCGTCAACTGATAACGCCCCGCACCAGAATGCGTGTCGACATACAGGAAGGGTTTTTCTTTCTCTTTAAGAGATTCAATAATCAGGCTTTGAACTGTGTGCTTTAGCACATCTGCATAATTGCCTGCGTGAAAACTATGGCGGTAACTTAACATGACTCTTTTATTTCCCGAGGAAATTCAACATTAGCCAATAATGGCTACTATTAAATAGATTCTTTAAAGATAGCGTTTTGTGTATACCCAAAAATGATTCGAATCGCATATGGGTATCAAGTGAAGCTATTCCGATAAATAAAGCCCGATAGACATAAATAGCGATGTAATTCGGGTAGCAGGCTTCCCCTGCATGCGCTGCCAATGGCAACTTGAAGTATGACGGGTATAGACCGGATTATTTGGTACACATCATTATAGCGAAATTTCTATTGAATTGTCATAGTTCAGATTTTGTTGATAAATTAATCATGACAACAACAACATAAAAAGTTATCTTAAACTCAAATAACAACATAACCAGGAAGAAAATATGCGTAAATTACTTATAACAACATCAACTATGGCTTTCCTTTTAGTCAGTACTTCTACTATGGCTGCCAAACCACAAAATGGCTGCGAGATTAAAAAGCAAGAGATCGAAACCCAAATTGAATATGCGAAAAAGCATAACAATACTTATCGTATTGCTGGGCTACAAACAGCGCTCGATAATGTGAATACTTACTGCACGCCTGAATCGCTTTATCGTGATAGCCAAAAAGACGTCGCTGAAAAATTGGAAAAAGTTCAAGAAAGAGAAGCTGAATTGTCAGAAGAAAAACAAAAAGGCAATAGCAATAAAATCGCTAAACGTGAGCGTAAATTACAAGAGGCCCAAGCAGAACTTAAAGAAGCACAAGCCAAGTTAGACACCTATAAAGCGGGTTTATAACCCTATTGGCTTTGTTTAATTCGCATTTTTAAGCAGATATATATACAAAATAATTCGATTTGCATGTAAGCAACAAGCGAAGATAGACGAGGAGCATAGATAAACTATGTGACTCGGCTAGCTGAGTGTAGTTAACAACCATGCAAATTGAAGTATGGCGGATATATCACCCTAATGCCTACCTTGTAGGCTTAATTAGGCATTAGGGTGAAGAATTTTGCAAATTTAAGCTATAGTATGGTGATTATTAAGCAAAATTAGACAAGATGTAAAAAAGGGGTTCGAATGTCGAATATGCGCGATGAAGAGCAAAAAGACGCAAGTAAATTAAAATCCACATTAGATAAAAGTATCGATAATAGTAAAAAAGCGCTCACCTTCTCTATGCGTGTCGTGAATTTTATTTGTGCGATCCCTTTTATTGCTCACCTTATTCGTACTGCACAGCGGTTTAACGATCGCATGGGCAATCAGTTTGGTGCTGCGATTACCTATTTCTCGTTTCTTTCTTTAATCCCAGTATTAATGTTCACCTTTGCTGCTGCTGGTTTTGTGTTAGCCAGCAACCCTGAATTGCTCGAGCGATTAATCCGTGGTATTTCCACCAGCATCAGCGACCCTACGCTCGCAGGTACCTTAGAAAGAACCATTGATACGGCTATTCGACAACGTACAACAGTAGGATTAACTGGTTTAGCGCTAGCGCTCTATTCGGGTATCAACTGGGTCAATAACCTACGCTTAGCTATTTTGGCGCAATCACGTAGCGTGTGGGAGCGTAATGAAGACGAGCATGAGAAAATCTATTTCCGTTATTTACGTGATTTTCTGGCATTAATTGGTCTACTTGTTGCGCTTGTCGTCACCATTACCCTCACCTCAGTCGCCGGTTCAGCTCAAGCAACCATAGTTAGAGCGATAGGTTTAGATGGTATTGAGTGGTTAAAACCCGTTTGGACACTGATCGGCCTCACTATTTCGATTATTGCTAACTTTTTATTGTTCCTATGGATTTTTTGGATCCTGCCACGCATGCAACATCGCCGTTCTTCTTTATTGAAAGGCACCCTGCTTGCAGCGATTGGTTTTGAAGTGATTAAATGGTTGATGACGTGGATTTTACCCAATTTAGCCTCATCACCTTCTGGCGCAGCCTTTGGTTCGGTGATTGGTTTAATGGCATTCTTCTACTTCTTTGCTCGATTAACGCTATTTTGCGCAGCATGGATAGCAACTGATGAACCAAGAGATTCAAGCGCGAACGAAAAGCTAATCTATTAGTGATTTAAATGGGATGGCAAATTGACTCACCACCAGCCATCCCTAAATCATTAACTTCGAATAACGCCCTGTTTTATCCACTTTCTACTTCCCCCAACCTATTCGTTTTTATATTAATTAAATCTAACGGATTGATTAGGCAATGGGATCAGTTTTTAAGATGAATTTATGTCCATTATCTATTCTGCGCATTTAACGCTTTTTTCTCATCCAGTTTGGCTAATATTTGCTGCACTTGTTGCTCAAAATCATCCGGTAGTGGATTTTTACCAAAGCATAACCACGGCTGGCGGGCTTGATAATCGGTTGACAAAACCGCGTCACGACCTTGCTGCATGTAGGCATTTAAGAACGTAATAAAGCGATGATTTTCACTGTCGGTGCTAGTGAGGAAGCTCGAATAATGCGACACATTCGGCCTAAATATCATGGTCGATAATTGACCCGTTTTCTCATCGATTCGATAGAGTTTAATGGCTATCATTTTACCCGCATAGCCTATTTGCGCATCGTCATAACGAGTGAGGTAAACCTTGCCCATGCCGTAGGTGTATAATAGTCGCCGTTTTCTGTCGGCAATTAAATGGGTTGGCGCAGTGAAAAAGGCCAAATACCCAAATAGCCATAAAAAGCCGGGAAAGAAAATAAGCCAGCCGATAATTAAAAATATTTCAGTATTACTATTGCGACTCATCCCTCCTGAATAATAAGCTTTAATGTAATCCCACAAACTTATTTTTTGTTTACTAAAATATGGTATATATTTATCTAAATGTTTAGGCACTTCACTAGCTTGTTTATAATATGTATTATAAATACTTTTATTATAGTTTATAGTATCTTGAAAAGTATTCATTTTAGTTGAGTGTCTATTTACAAAACCAAATAATGTATAACAAGCCATCACTAACAGCACAATAAAAAAGGGAATTGTATTGGTCGCTCGACTATTCAGTTGCGGGGAATTAATCACACAACGTTGTGCATTGACGCTATCTAAAAAAGCAAGTTTATTGGGGGCTAACGGATCATCATAAACATGACTCTCTGCTACCAGCGGGGTCGTCTCTAATTGTTCAGGGTGCCGCGTTGCGGTAAATAAACGGGTCATTCGGTGCCCTCCCCGTCAAGACAGCCATAAATTTTATCATTCGGATTATTATCACGAAAACGTAGTGGTGCGATATCCCCCTTAATACGGTCAATCACATAATACCAATAAACGGATGGAATAGACTGGCCGAGTGAGTTTCCGGCAAAGACGCCAGCCTCAACGTCAAAATTCAGCACCAGCTCACCATCAAGTAACATCGGGCTATTTAAGGCTTTATTTAATGCGTTACCTAACGCTAATACGAAAGCATCATTAAATGGGGTTTTGCGTGATAATACATAATCCATGCCACCATGTTTCACCACCACCTCCGCATTATCAGGGCGATGCTCACCTGTTGTGGATGATGGGTAGGTGAACAGGGCTTTCTTTTCAACTAATTGATACTCAACATCCGAGATACCACACTGGAAATTGCCCAATTTAAATTGATATTGAATGATATAGTGAGCGCCACCATAATAGCTTTGTCCTAATCCCGCTGTTGATTTCGGCACTGCAGTTATTTGCAGCTGTGAGGTAAAGAAAAGATTGGCAAATTCTTGCATTTCCATCTGATAATAAAGAGCATAATCATTGAAAAATTTAATATGACTATCTAGCTGTATACTTTTATCGGAATTCCTAGCAACATCGACATTATTATCTTTTTCATCCCCCCCCGCAAAATACTTATCGCCATTACCCCAAAAGCACTGCTTCAATAATTTTTCAAATGGATCCGTTTTAAAATAATAATAAATCGCCATCCCCACACTAATGAGTATCAGGCCTATAATGATAAGTTCCCATGCAAAAGCCGCAATTGCAGTCACCGCCGCATTTCCCGTGGTGACAGCGCCTAAGCCGGCTAGCCCAATCGAAAAGGCCAGTGTTCCTGCTGCCTCGGTAATTTTTGCTGAGCCTGTGATGTAATTACTGTTATAAAACTCAGAAGAAGCTTCAACAATCGGCAAAGCCACACCTAAAATGGCAACGGTATAACCTAGCCCTTTTATGCCTACCTTGCCTAATTTCGTTTGAATTTCGGGTAATTTAATATTAGTCAGAAGCCGTTGCAGTGGTGGAAAAGTGACTGTCGCGGCATAGATGCCCGCCGTTTTTCGTATATTAATCACGGCCTCTGCTGTATTGAGTAAATGCGTGACGATTTGTATCCGAAAAATATTCATTGCCGCCGCATTCAGCGGGTCATGCTTATCAAACTCTTTTGTATTTGCCACTGCACTTAATTCAATAATACTGCTGATAAGGGCATAAACATCGGCCCCCACTTGAATGCCATTTAACAGCGATTGCTTATCCGTTGGTAGCCCTGTTGAGTGATAGCCATCGATTAGCTTAAATTTTGCAGTCGTTATCACTTTTTTTAAGCCCGCTGATTTTAACCGATTGTCCCAATCAAACAGCTTGTTCATTTTTTTCGATACGTGATTAACAGGCTGGGTTACACCTTTAAGCGAACTCATCCATTTCCTAAATTCGTCCGCACTCAAAGACACTAACTCATCAAAACTGATGCTAATGCCGTAGTAAGCTAAAAAACGGGCAACACTTTATTCGCCAAAAAATCGAGCCCCGCTTGGCTAATCTGTCGAACATGATTTTGTGCGTTATTTAGCAGTGAATGCGTTTGAGTGTAGGCATAACCTAATGCATCCCAACACACTAACACTGCGGCACATAAAGAAGGCAGTACACGCTGCTTAAATTCATTGAGAACCTTATCTTTAATTTCATATTCATTTAAGACATCAATAAGATTTTCAATAAAATCCTGCTAAACACTGCCGCCTTCACTATCAATCGAAAAGAGCAGGTCTAAGGTGTTTCGTCCTGCAATCGAGCTATTCAATGGCGCCAATAATAACTCATGAAGCTGGCAGTAGGTTTCAACTTCATCAAAAAAATCACTATGTAAAAAATCGCCTTGCTGAAGCTGTTGTTTGATTAAAAAAGCGTGATCGATATAGTGCTTAAGTCCTCCTTGCTGATCCCTGATTTCAGGATTAGTGAGAAAATCTTGGTATAACTGAATAATATTTGCCTGTAATTTTTCAAACTCTTGATAGCCTGCTTCAATCTGTGGCCAATACGTTTTCCAACCTTGTACATCAAGGTGTGTTGAAAATTTTTCTTTTAACTCTTTTCCTTGCTCTGTTTTGGCTATTTCTGGTTTTTCAAACTGAGTTTCCAATGCGCTAAGATAGTGGCCAACTTTATTCGGATAGCGCCAATAATGTTGGAACATGGCATAGGTGGTGGTCACAAATGTATAAAGCGATAAGATTTCTTTTTGATAACCCACGGGATCATGCAAGATGATAAGGCTACTTTTCTCGTTGTAATCTAAGTTTTTTTGCGTTTGATTTAAGAGTGCTTGCGTACTTTTAGTGATACTCGTGGCCGAGGCAATATGAGAAAAATACTCTTTCGGTAAAGGGTTACCAATGGCTTTGGCTTGTTCCGTAAAGGCATAAAATTGTTTTGATTCTTCTTTATATTCCTCAACCAGATGTTCTATATGGCTGGCATTCGCTTCAAGCGCATAAGGATTATTATCGAAATGAACTAAGTTAATCTCTTGCATAAAAAAGTGACGATATGCAGCATCGGTTTCTATTTTATTCAATGTGTAGTCAGATAACGGAATATCACTGAATAAAAAACGAGCCGTCATAACATCTTTTTTAATCGGTAAATACGGATATTGGCTCGATTGTGCATCAAGACGCCATTGTTGGGATAAAGGGTCGTAAACACGTAAATAAGGAACAAATCCCTCTTCCGCATCACCCGCTTCAATTGCGGCAGCGGCCTCTTCAGAGGCATCACCATTACTGTAGACATAGCCATTATCATAATAATTGACGACATGCTTAAAAATCAGTAACTGGCCTAGGGTATTGGTACGAGTTGGGTAATCCCCTTCTTCAAACACATATACCCACCCTGTTCGCAGCAAACGTGCGGAAAATCCCTTTGTTTGCTCAACTGAGGCGGCATCAAGTAATGCATTAATCGTTGGTGGCAAAGATGCCTTTGCATTGTTATCAGCATACAAATTCGAGTATGCATAGCGTACTGGATACACAGGCCGATGCTCCTCCTCACAAGGGCACACTACCGCATCAGCCTGTAAATTTCTTGGAAACATTCGATTAACCGCTTCAACCACTTCGCGGAGATGTTTTTCTAATGGCGTTAAATCGTTAGGGTTGATTCTTTCAGTCATGCGGGCATTCCTTGTGAGCCTAAACCATCGATATTACAGTGATAGTTGAAATAGCATTTGGCGATATTGCTTGTGTATCGGGCAATGAGTTTGTCCGTCATTTAAGGGCTTTCTTGGATGCCTCATGCTTATAATTCAAAGACAAATAATAACGTCACTTAAAAAACAACACGACAATATTAAAAAACATAAAGCTACATTATGGCAGTATAATAATTTAGATTATTCCGTTAATTAATCTACGATGAACCAATTATTTATATTAAGGATAATAAAATCTTATTAACGGCCTATAAAGAATTAAGGTAAATTTGAGCGATTACTCGTTGAAGGGATAGGTGACTACATACTGAGCTTTTTTATGAGGTGCGGGGTATATCTAAATTTCATCGGGCCGGATAGTGCAAAAAAGTCTGCCTTTATTATGCACTGCCTTTAGTGACAACCTATCCGGATCTTATTTCAATCTCCTCTAGCGCATTGTTTAGAACCTAAATCTTCATTTCTGCCACTAATGTTGCCATTAAATCTTGCGCTGACATTTCTCGAACTTGAGTAGCACCTTGACCAGCCCAATGTGCGGCAAAACCCTCATTTCCTGCTTGGCTAGCGGCTGCATTAAGTTGCTTACCAAGATCATAAGCAATCGGATAATCGGGAGCTTGTGGACTATTCGGTTGTTGTGCTATACGAATAAACTCATTGACGATCCCTCTTGCTGGACGACCTGAAATAGCCGCAGTTAATGCTGTATTTGTGGCATCTTGGCTTTTTAGCTTGCGTCGGTAATCTTCATTTGCCGCAGCTTCTGGGCATAATATAAAGGCAGTTCCCAATTGTGCTGCGACAACACCTTGCGCTAATGTGGCATTAATATCTTGCCCATTCATTATACCGCCAGCTGCGATCACGGGTAATGTGACATTCTGCACCAATAAATCAATCAACTCACGGGTGGTTAATTCCTCATCATCCACTTGAACATCAAACATGCCGCGATGACCACCCGCTTCAATGCCTTGCGCGACAATCGCATCAATACCGGCCTGTTCGATCAGTTTCGCTTCCGTTAAGTTAGTTGCGGTAGCTATGGTGTAGATCCCCTCAGCTTTGAGCTGCTCAATCACGACTTTTGGAGGGATATTAAAATGAAAACTGACTACCACGGGTTTCATTTCCAGAAACAACGCCAACATTTCAGGCTCATCTAAGAATGATCGATAAATCTCATTCAGTTGCTGTGGAGGATGACGATTAAATGCAGAAAATTGCGGTGTCAAATAATCGATCCATCTCTGCTCATTGATACTGTCGCGTTTTGGCGTGGTGTGGCAAAACACATTCACGTTAAAGGCTTTATCGGTTAAAGCCTGTGTTGCTGCAATTATTTCTCGTGCTTGTTCTACCGAATTTGCCCCTAAACCTAGAGAACCAAGTCCACCCGCTTCAGAGACAGCAGCAGCTAAAGCTGGCGTAGAAACACCTGCCATCGGTGCTTGAATGATTGGGTAACAAAGACCTAAACGTTGAAGAAATAACGCTGAATTATTCATTGTCTTTCCTTTATTATGATGATGTAGGGTTACACTTATTATTCTATACACTAAATAATTCAGTTTGCATGTAGATGACAAGGAAAATAGTCAGGGAACACAGATAAACTCGATGGATCGACTCACTGAGCGTAATCAATAACCATCCAGTTTGCAGTATGGCGGGAAAATAATGATAACAAAAACATCTTTGAAAGACTTAACCTGCGGTGTTGTACTTTACTCACATAACCAATCAACAATGAGTACAGAGACATTTTGTGCAAAAGGAAGCGACCTTACTGGTCAGCCTCTCACCGTCGACACCCCATTACGGATCGCCAGCAATACGAAAACCTTTACAGCTGCAGCGATACTAAGATTGTTAGAGATGGGAGAATTATCGCTCGATGATGCTATTTCACGACATATCGACCCCGAATTCAATCAACTACTCAATGATCGTTATGCAACTGATACTATTACTATCAGAAACCTACTAAATCACAGTAGCGGGCTTTATGATCATGCCGATGAGCATTATTTAAAGGACGTTCTTACACGCCCTGATTACCAATGGAGCCGCCTCGAACAAGTTCAGCTATACGCACGCAAAAAATACCCTTTTGTGCCACCCTCGACGTCTTTTATCTATTCCGATACTGGGTATATCTTGCTAGGTGATGTTATTGAACGCCTAACAGGAAAATCTTTAGGTCATGCCGTCCGGGAACTATTGAAATTTGATGAAATAGGACTTGCAACTGCCTATTGGGAATATTTAGAGCTGCCAACAACCAAAGCCCCACGAGCCCGTCAATACCTGAAAGAAATAGAAGGTACACATGTTCATGCATCAATGGATGCCTATGGCGGTGGTGGACTCATCATGTCTTCACGACAAATGGCACAGTTCCTCGAGGCACTATTTAACGATCAGGTCTTTGAGCACACAGGGACGCTAGATACCATGCTAAGTGCAGGTAGTCATGTAGGCGGGCTAAATTATCGTCTGGGGATCATGTCGAGTGTAGTTAACGGAGTCACCTTATACTCACACCTTGGCTTTTGGGGATCAGTTGCTTATTACGTACCAGAAGCAAAAATAAGTGCAGCAGGTTTCGTTGATGATAAAGAGTCACGTGACAAATTAGTTCAATTCATTGAAGCGCTACTAACACAATAATCCACAAATTAGCCCCATTTTACAGGGGCTAATTATCAATGATTATTGCTCTACCTTTGGTGGTTCAAGTGTAATTCCCACTTCCGCAGGGGCTGATTCAGCTTGTGGCCACAACACTTTAGTAAACTTCTGGCGAATTTGTTCTGCATCCATTGATTGTTTTTCTTTTGGCTGAGTCAACACAAAAGCCGCTTCCTGAGACAGTAAACGTTGCACTTCCATATTGACTAGCTCAAGTGTCTGTCCCGCTAAAAAAGATTGTCTTAAACGCTGATATTGCTCTGGTGCAATATCGACAACCCCATTTTGTTGCGAAATCAAACGTTGACCAACTAATACATCGGTACTAGTACGAGCATAAGCGGCAAACAGTTGTGACAATTGACTTTGTTTCTCAGCAATCATCTCATCGAATAATTCTTGAGGAATACCATTTTGGTTAATCGCCGATAATTCATTGAGAACAATATCAGTCACTGCCTGTATTTTTTCTGGTGAAGCGGTGACAGAAAGAATACAACTCGCTTTTTGATACTGCACTCGACAATCTAAGTTAGGCGTCACTTCACCTTGGTTGAATTTTTGGCTAAACGCTTTTTGTAATGAACGATACACAGCCTCTCGGGCCAAATCGCTGCTCCAATAACGTAATAGCACAACAGAATCATTGATTGGCTGCCAATCAATATCCCAAATCAAAGATAGCGTATCTTTTGTTTGCTTAGCTTCAAGAATATCAATTGCTTGAGGCTTAACTTGAGATAAAACGGCCATTGAAACTGGCTCTGAACGACGCCCTTCTAATGAAGAGAAAGTTTGCGCGATGTAATCAGACAACATACGTGCATCAACATGACCGGCGACATACAGCGTCATCACATCGGGTGTGTACCATTTCTGATAAAAGGAATTCACACTCGCTAAGTCAACGTTGTCCTTAATTTTCTGACCAGGGTCATACCCTAACATTGCCGTCCCTTTCAGACGTGCACGCCAAACTGGGTCACTGGCATCTAATGGTATCGTTGCTACCGGCGCATTTATCGCATTCAGCCCATTGCTGAGTGTCGTTTCTGTATAGTTTGCGCCTGCCGCAGATGTTGCCATCCAACCTAATGCTTGCTTGAGTAGTTCTGGTTTATTGTGCGGTAAGCTTAGGTTATAGATAGTGTAATCATACGAAACGACTGCAGGTGGCATAGGAATATCAGGATCAGTCGCTTGACGCCAAAAGTTTTGTAATGTCGCCGTTGGGAAGGCTTCTGTTTGATGGAAAAGCGCCATTTTAGGGATCAAATAACTGTAGCCTTTTTCGCTGGCCTTCTCTGACAGTGATCCTGTTTTAATTGCCAATCTGAGTTGAATTCGGTCGTTTGGACGTTGTGGTGTCTGTAGCAGTTGCCAGCTAAAGCCGTTCTCAAGCTTCCCTTGCTGCCATGCTGGATCAGGCTGTAATGGCTCAGCACTGGCAAAACCAGCCACTGAGAGTAATACAACACCGAAGATATATTGAATTTTCAAACCCTGCATGTAAACCCCTATGTATTTTCTATCCTTGTATTTAACCGCAAAAGTATGACTGATAAATTAACGAAAGCGTTAATTATAGGGTTAAACAATATGGCTTGGTCTCATTAAATACAAGTGACACCAACTATTACCGATATTAGACCACAAAGGTCACCACATGTTCATGACTTAGTCTGAATTTTGTTTTTTTCTTTGGCGGTTATAGTTTTTTGCAAGTAACCCCAGTTCATCATCATTGTGATAATCTGAAACTTGGATGTCATGCTGATTATCCGTATCTTGTAATTCTAGTGCAATTTTACGTAACGGTCTGACTATCATCCGGCTCACACACCACGTCATTGCAATCGCGATGATTAATACTAACAGTAAATACGTTGTTGTCAGCAATGCCAGTGTATTAAAGGCAAAACGATAAACACGATTAGAATCAACTTGAAGCGTTAAAGACCCCTGTGGTTTGGCAGTCAATAACATATTACCATAAGCATATAAAGGTACCGTCAACTCAACAGGAATACCCGTAAATTTTACAGCCCATTCAGGTATTGGTCGAGGTGTCGCATAATCTAAACTCATTACTGTGGCACCATCTACCGTTAAAATTGCCTTTCCCATGATGCCAGATGTTTTCAGGCTGACAAGTAACCTTTTAACTTCGTTCAAATCCGAGCTCAATAGCGAATCAGTTAATGGTTTTTGAATTTGTACAACAGCATTACTGAGCTGATCGAGATAATCCTGTTTTCTCTGTTCAAGTAAATAACTAAACTGGATGGCCAAAAAAAGGGCAAGTGAAAGCAATGTGATCACAAAAAACACGATCATACTTTTTAATGTCAGTGAGCGTTGAACTCGGGTTTTCATGTTAGTGAAATCTTCTTTATCTTACTGAAATTTTCTTTATCAGGTTTCTTTTTTGAATATATACCCAAATGACTCTAGTGGCATACAAGTAAACAACGCAGATAACCCGATGAGTATAAATAGTACTGCGATCGAGGTAACTGAGCGCTATATTGTATTAACAATACACACCAGACGACTTGATATATAACGGGTATAAGCTGAGAGAGTGCCAGTATACTTTATTTTATCAATAAAGGAGTGGTTATTAATGCAAGTTTATGTAATTAGGAGAAGGATTAGCTAGGGGGCTATTGTTCTTTAAAGATCAATTTTCATTCGAATTGAAGACCTTTCTTAAGGTAGCAATAGGCAAGGCGAGAAGTTCGACACTCAGTGAGCTGAGCAAAATCCTCTAAAAGTAGAATGAAATAAGTAAAACGTTCTTTAATCGAACCAAAAAGGCAATCTTCGCTCACCTTTTTTAGTGTTAAAAATTATTATTGTGGGTGATTAATGCAAAACTTAATTAATTTTATTATTTATCGCTCTTTTTATGCTGTAAAAACAATCAACAAAGTTCAACATCCTTAGAGCATATAACTGCACGCATATCTGTAAGAGAACGGCAGAAAGGAACTCATTTCTGCCGTTTTAGGCAATTTAACTCACAACCACCGTATTTTTTTCATCTTCATCAACGGCAAAACAAGCGACCAACTGGCCATCATACTCTTTTAAGGTCGGTTGAAATTGCGTGCATTGACCAAAAGCTCGGCGACAACGAGCAGCAAAAGCGCAGCCCGGAGGCGGATTCATCGGACTTGGTAGTTCCCCTGTTAGCTTGATCCGCTCACGTCGAGAGTCTGGGTTTAGCCTTGGTGTTGCTGATAGTAGAGCTTGCGTATAAGGATGCAGAGGATTATTAAAAATTTGCTCTTTGGTTCCTTTTTCTACGCAACGGCCCAAATACATCACCATCACTTCATCAGCAATGTGCTCAACCACAGATAAATCATGTGAGATAAACACATAGGAAAGCCCAAATTCCTGCTGCAAGTCCATCATCAAGTTAAGCACTTGGGCACGAACAGAAACATCTAGCGCAGAAACCGGCTCATCCGCCACCAGCACATCGGGATCAAGCATTAACCCACGCGCTATCGCAATACGTTGACGTTGCCCACCGGAAAACATATGAGGATAACGACTGTAGTGTTCTGTTTTTAATCCAACTTTCGCCATCATCGATAATACCTTTTCTTTGCGTTGATCTTTTGTCAACTTGGTATTAATCGATAAAGGTTCTTCAAGTATCTGCCCAACTTTTTTACGTGGATTCAATGACCCATAAGGGTTTTGAAAAACAATCTGAATCTTCTGGCGGCGCAATTGTTCTGCGGTTTTATCTCTCACCAGCAAGTTTTGATCTTGATAGTACAGCTCACCTTCTGTTGGGACCTCAATCATCGTCAACAAACGACCTAATGTTGATTTACCACAGCCAGATTCACCCACAACCGCGAGGGTTTTACCCTTTTCTAACTCAAACGAGACACCATCCAGCGCTTTAACAATTTTATCTGGCGAAAATATCCCCCCCTTCGCTGAATAATATTTCTTTAGGTTAATCGCCTGTAACAATGGCTTTTTTTGATTTTCACTCATAGTGTCGGCCTCCCCATATCATCCAGCGGCATATGGCATTTCACTTGTCTATCGCCGATAGGCAGCAACTCCGGTTCTTCTATACGGCAACGTTTTGTCGCATACGGGCAACGCGGATTGAGCAGGCAACCATTCGGACGGTCATATTTCCCCGGTACGACGCCAGGTAAAGAAGCCAGTCGCGATTTATTGGTTGCAAACTCAGGTAGTGCTCGTAATAACGCCTGTGTATAAGGATGACGTGGGTGCTTAAAGATATCAGATGCTTTTGCTGATTCGACGACTTGTCCTGCATACATAACAATAATGTGATGCGCAGCTTCTGCAACCAATGCAAGGTCATGTGTAATGAGTACCAGTGCCATATTTTCTTGCTGCTGTAATTCAAGTAGCAACTCAATTATTTGTGCTTGAATTGTCACATCGAGTGCCGTAGTAGGCTCATCGGCAATCAGTAATTTTGGTCGGCACGCGATCGCCATTGCAATCATCACTCGCTGACTCATCCCACCAGATAACTGGTGGGGATAAACATCAAGTCGTGATTTAGGATCAGGAATACCCACCATATCAAGTAGGTCAATAGCGCGCTGTTTACGAGTACTTTTACTTCCACCTTGATGCACTTGCAATGCTTCCATGATCTGATAACCCACAGTAAAACAGGGGTTCAAGCTAGTCATGGGATCCTGGAATATCATCGCCACATCTGCCCCGACAATCTGTCGGCGCTCTTTTTCAGGCATTGAAAGTAAGTCTCGTCCATTAAATTGTAATGATTTCGCCATCACTTTACCGGGGTAGTCAATTAACCCCATAATCGCCAGTGAACTGACTGATTTTCCTGAACCGGACTCACCAACAATACCAACAACTTGACCTTTCTCAACGCTATAACTGATGCGGTCAACGGCTCGGAACGGGGCACCTTCATCACCGAAGTGCACCGAAAGTTGATCTACATTTAACAATGCCATTAGATTACCTCATCACTGCTTGAGTTTTGGATCAAATGCATCGCGTAACCCATCACCCATCAGGTTAAACGCTAATACAGTCAATAAGATTGCTAACCCTGGGAAGGTCACGACCCACCATGCACTCTGAGCAAATTGCAGCACATCAGAAAGCATTGTACCCCACTCAGGAGTAGGCGGCTGAGCACCCATACCAAGGAAACCCAAAGCAGCCATATCTAAAATGGCATTGGAAAAACCTAACGATGCTTGAACAATCAACGGTGCCATACAGTTAGGTAAAATATTCAAAAACATCTGGCGAGTAGCACTTGCGCCTGCAACACGTGAAGCCGTAACATAATCACGATTCACTTCAACCAAAACGGCTGCCCGCGTGAGTCGAATATAATGTGGTAATGCAACAAAAGTCAGTGCAATAGACGCATTGACGATGGAGGGGCCAAAAATGGCAACCAGTACTAAGGCCAGCAATAGACTTGGCAGTGCTAACATGATGTCGACCAAACGCATCATGATTGCATCGACCACCCCCCCAAAGTAGCCAGCTATAACACCGAGAGTGACCCCCATCATCAATGAGAGCACCACAACCAAACAGCCCACTAACAGAGATAAACGAGCGCCATACATCAAACGCGATAGTAGGTCACGGCCTACATCGTCCGTCCCTAGGATAAACTGCCAGCTCCCACCATGTTCCCATACTGGTGGGACTAATAGGAAATCACGAAACTGTTCATCAGGTGCATGTGGTGCCAATAGCCCAGCAAAAATAGCAATTAACACCATCAAGATGATGTATACCATCCCAATAACAGCACCTTTGTTACGTTTAAAGTAATACCAAAATTCTTGAAGTGGCGTCATCGGCTTCGGGGCGCTGACAACCGTTGACTCAGTAGATTGAGACATTTTAGCGCTCCTTATTTCTTATATCGAATGCGAGGGTTAACAATGCCATACAAGACATCAACCACGAGGTTTACAAAAATGATCAATGTCGCGACTAGCAATACTCCCCCTTGAACAACAGGGTAATCACGACGCTGCAACCCTTCAATTAACCAACGTCCCAAACCTGGCCAAGAGAAAATAGTTTCCGTTAGAATTGCACCTGCAAGCATGACACCTACCTGTAGGCCGATAACTGTTACAACGGGCAGCATCGCATTACGCAGTGCGTGGATCAGAATAACTCGTGCACGGCTGACCCCTTTGGCTCTCGCCGTACGGATATAGTCTTCACCGAGGACTTCTAACATCGCTGAACGCGTCATACGCACAATAACGGCGAGAGGTATCGTTCCGAGTACAATCGATGGCAAGATTAAATGCTCCACTGCATCGATAAAGTTGCCATCATCCCCCCAAATTAGGGTATCAATTAACATAAATCCGGTAAGTGGATAAGAGTCGTCAAGAAAAACACTATCGCTAACGCGCCCTGACACAGGTGTTAAATCCCATTGGACCGACACCAACATGATAAGCATGATCCCCCACCAAAAAATTGGCATTGAATAGCCAGTCAGTGACAAACTAATTGATGCATGATCAAAAATAGAGCCACGTTTAACCGCAGCAAGCACTCCAACCGGAATTCCCACAGAAACAGCAAAAATCATGGCGCAGGTAGCCAGTTCCATGGTTGCTTTAAAGCGAGGGAAAAACTCATCCCAAACCGCAATGCGGCTTTTCAATGAAATCCCTAAATCCCCGTGGAATATACCGTTGACATAATGAAGATATTGTTTCCAAAGCGGCTGATCTAAACCCAATTCAGCCATTAAATAGGCATGCCTTTCAGGCGATAAGCCTCTTTCCCCTGCCATAATCATCACCGGATCACCTGGGATCATATGGACAAAAGCGAAAGTCAGTAATGTGATACCGATAAACGTCGGGATAACTAGCCCCAAGCGCCGTAGGATAAATTGCAACATACCCGAAATCTCTTTAATAATGCCTTTGACGGTTCTAAGTCCGTTTGGCTAACCAGAAGAAAAAATATTCTTCCGTATGCTCACAAAGAACTGATTTTTCTGTTTCTCTGAAGCTCAGAGGCGAAAACGCCCTTCGCAATCAAAGTGATGGCGAAGGGCTGTACAAATTAAAAACGATTATTTTTCAATATCGACGTTTTCAAAGTGGTGCTTGCCGAGTGGATCGACAACATAGCCCTTAACTTCTTTACGTACAGGTTCAAATACTGTTGAATGTGCAATGATTAATGCAGGCGCTTGGTCATGCATCACAACTTGCGCTTGTTTATAGAGATCGACACGCTTGTCATGGTCAGCCGTCATACGAGCAGGTTGGATCAAGTCTTCAAATCCTTGATAGCACCATTTTGAATAGTTAGATCCTTGTTTTTTCGCTGCACAGCTAAACAGTGTTGCGAAGAAGTTGTCTGGGTCCCCATTGTCACCCGTCCAACCCATCATGACCGTTTGTGGTTCACCATCTTTGGCGCGTTTCAGATATTCGCCCCACTCATAACTAACCACTTTCGATTTAACACCAATTTTTGCCCAGTCAGCTTGGATCATTTCAGCCATTCTGCGTGCATTTGGGTTATATGGACGCTGTACTGGCATCGCCCATAAATCGATTTCAAAACCATCTGGGAAGCCCGCTTCAGCCAATAATGCTTTGGCCTTTTCAGGATTATATTCGTAATCCTTCACATCATCGTTGTAACTCCACATTGTTGGTGGAATTAAGTTTTTCGCTTTTTGTCCTGCACCTTGATAAACCGCCTCAATAATCGAATCTTTATTCACAGCCATCGATAGTGCCTGACGAACTTTTTGGTTATCTAGCGGCTTTTTCTCAACGTTAAAGGAAAGGTACCCAACGTTCAGACCAGGCTGCTCCATTAACGTAATATTTTTATCTTGTCTCATGCGCTCCAAATCTGCCGGATTCGGGAATGGCATCACTTGGCACTCATTCTTTTGCAATTTCGCATAACGAACAGATGCATCAGGTGTAATAGAGAAGACTAAACGATCAATTTTAGGCTTGCTGCCCCAGTACTCATTGTTCGCTTTATACAGAATACGGGAGTCTTTTTGATACTGTTGTAACTCGAATGGGCCTGTTCCGATAGGATTCAAGTCAACTTTTTGTGGTGTACCAGCAGCAAGCATTTGGTCTGCATATTCAGCCGATAAAATTGATGCGAAGTCCATTGCCATATTCGCTATAAATGGCGATTCAGGACGAGTGAGTGTGAAACGAACAGTGTTATCATCAACTTTTTCAATTTTATCGATGATTTTATCCATGTCCATTCCCATAAAGTATTCATAGCTGCCGCCTGACACTTTGTGATATGGGTGATTAGGATCTTTTTGACGCATAAAAGTATAGATTATATCGTCTGCATTAAAGTCGCGGCTTGGCTTAAAGTCTTTGTTTGAATGCCATTTAACGCCTTTACGCAAATGGAAGGTATATACTTTGCCATCATCGCTCACATCCCAGCTTTCTGCTAAGCCTGGTTGAACTTCAGTTGTGCCTAATTTAAATTCAACTAAACGGTTATATAACGGGATTGAGCTGGCATCAAATGTTGTGCCTGACGTAAATAATTGAGGGTTAAAACCTTCTGGAGAACCTTCTGAACAATAGACCAATGTTTTTGCGTGCACTGATGCAGAAACTGCGAGGGCTGCGAGTGTTAATCCAACGGTTAATAGACCTGTCTTTTTAAGAGAGAGCGTCATCTGTATGCTCCTGTGGCGTTCATGTTATGTTTGCTTGATACCCAAACCCATCATTGAAAGTGACAGATACGGGATCTGTATTTTTTGTTATTCACTGTGCAATTAATCAACTGTCATCAACTTCGTCAATAGCACATTGCATTACTAACACCACTAACACTTAACATATTAGAAACATATTTAGATGAAATGCAGGTTATTATATAGACCAAAATTACTTACTGTAGAGGTAATAACCATAAAAACAGTATTGAATAGTATTTTATCGCTAGGATATTTATTTTTATATTTGTGATTAAGTGCTGAATTACTGAACGAAAATAGTGCAACACCTTAGAGAGATCGGTATAAAATTCTGAAGAGCTTCGAACTTAAAATCATTTTAGCATGTTATCATTCTGTTTGTTTTTTATTCAGATAAAAATATTTATCTACCAAAATATTAACAATTGATAGGCTAGTTAATAACTTCAACAAATATATTATTTACTTGATTTCGTTCTAGCCAAGTTTCAGTACATCTCCAAAATAATTCTAATTACTTGCCAGCATGGAGAAAAGATAACTCAATGAATATAAACAAACGATAAGATTCGGATAATTGAGTAAATACAATAGCAAATCAAAGAACTATGAGTATAGACAAATAAGAATTAGTTTAAACATCAATAATTAACGCTCAACTTAGCGCCAACATTAATAGGATCAGCTTGTAGTGAAATTGATTGCCAAAGTGGTGAATCAAAAAATAGCTGATAATCAATTCGACCTATCTGGCCACGAATACCAAATTCAGTACCAATCAGCATATTCTCTCGCCAAAACCTAGATCGATCATTCGATGTTACGGCAAAATCTACCCCACTGTATAACTGAGTACCTTGCCACGGTGTAAACCAAGCCAATTCATTTTTCAATTTCAATGTGTTATTACCTGAATTTTCAATCTGTATGCTATTGGTGAACCCCCTAACCCCGTATCTCCCTGTGATGCTATCGAGCTCAAGAAGTGGATCGAGTTTAGAGTGACTCAATTGAATCTCTAGTTCATGGCGGTGATACATCGACTCGCCCTCTAATAGAAATGCTCGCTGTATATCCACTGAAAACTGATAGATGCGAGCACTATCCAAACCAGAAATATGCTGCCTAGTGGCACCAAACCAATTAATATCTTGCTTATATTTCAATGAAAATGTAGCGCTGCCTTGGGCTAAATCCCGCTTATGATTTAATCCTAATAGCCCACAGCTCGCATAACGTTTTTGCGTTTCTAGTCGATACTGCTCCAAAAAGAGATCCAACGTCTGAATTTGGATACCAAAACTGGCAGAAGTCGTACTACTTGGTGAACGATGAAAAATATACTCTGCCTGCCATGATAACAGCCGACTTCTGAAGTCATTTCGCACTTTAATATCATCTATTAATTGAATATTTTGATAATTAGTACTTTCTTGATAGCCAGCATATAAGCTAAACAGCCAATAATGATAAGGAAGAGAATATAACACTGAAGCTGATTTTAGTTTCTTTGATGGGTCTTCTCCTGTATCGCTATCTAAGCTCATATAAAAAAAATCATTAAGTAATAATGGATTGGCCAACATAATAATGTTGCTCACCATATTTGTAGGTCGATCTTGTGATTGCGTTGACTCCAATAATAGTCGGCCCTTGAAAGCTCTTGCTGCATTACGTTGAATAACTAATCGATTCACATTACTTTCTTCATTTCCTGAAATAATTTCGATTTGATAAGGGATCAGCTGTGAGTTACGTAAATTCGCCAAGCCTTGGTTAACTTGATGGATATTAACAACCTGCCCTCGCTGTAAAGGAAAAGCGCTCATTAATGACCAGCTATCATGAGAGCCATCTTGATATTCAATGCTCGAAAGCTTTCCTGCAATCAAATCAATATTCAAAACACCAAATAGTAAAGATTGTTCAGGGTAACGAATATAAGACGTGACATAGCCCATATGAACAAGCTGTTCATTGAGATGGTCCGCATACAGTAATAACGCATCCTCATTGATGCATTGCCCTTCAAGCATCAGTTTCCATTCATTAAGGCTTTCTGGCTTGATAAAGGGTAGCTGAGATATCCCAGAAAAGTGAACTTGATGTATCGGTACACAAGGCTGCCCTATTGGCACAGAAAGTAATTGATCAGAGGGGATTTGTGAGGAGGAAGATAAGGGAGTGGAAGATAATAAATGAATTGGCTTATCCGCATAACAGCGCATATTCACTAAGAGTAACAATAGTAGCATCGTGCATATCGCTTTCATTAACATATCCTTGTCATGAAAAATCCGAATATAAGCAATCAACAACTAGCGACTACATGATTATCCGTAACAGGCCCGCTAATGATCCATAAAATATACTCTTCATACTTCAAGTGTATGGTTATTGCTTGACTAAGCGAGTCGAGTAACATCGTTTATCTTGCCTTTTCGCCTATATGCAAATTGAAATATTTAGAGTATATGTGGCTAATATAAAAACAGATTATTAAGAGAAAAGGTAACAAAGTTAGTCTGAAAGGCTTGATTAAAAAGATAGCCCAAAAGCGGCATTAACTTTAGAAATATCCAACATAATTCAAGTTGTCCCTAGGTCGATATCCAGATGACCACTACAACCATTCGATAAGAATATTTTTAAACTAAAAAATAGCCCAAAAGTGGCATTAACTTTAGAAATATCCAAAATAATTCAAGTTGTCGCTAGGCGGCAAGAGAGTGAATCCTTGGGAGCATACACAAGTATGTGACTAAGGTTCGCGAACGCAGCCAACAACGCTACGGCTTGAAGTATGAAGGATATTCGCAGCTAACAGCGCTATGGCTCAAAGTATGAAGGATATTAGAGACACAAAAAAACCCACCTCATAAATGAGGTGGGCTCTAGAATTTGGTCGGCGAGAGAGGATTCGAACCTCCGACCCACTGGTCCCAAACCAGTTGCGCTACCAAGCTGCGCTACTCGCCGAAATCGGAGTGAATCATACTGTTAGGCGCTCTCTGGGTCAACCCATTTTTCACTAAATTTGTTCGTGTGCTGATAAAACCACCAATAAAATGTGGTTTTTTAACCAACTCTACTTTTTAGGTAAAAAAATAAGCGTTCAAAGACAATTGCCTATTAAACGCTTACTGACTCCGATATGGCAATATTTCTGCTGAAGTACTGCACTTACTCGATATTTATTGCAACAAAGAAATATCTGCAACTTTCAAGAACAATTCACGTAATTGGCTAAGCAACGTTAGACGGTTGATACGTACAGCTTCATCTTCATCCATGACCATAACGCCTGCAAAGAATGCATCAACAACTTCACGTAGTGAAGCAAGTTCAACCAACGCTTCTTGATAATTACGCTCAGCAAACATCGGGCCCAACTTATCTTGTAAAACGACAAGGTGAGTTGCCAGTTTAACTTCTTCTGGTGCTTTTAGAATGGAGGCTAGAACTTTATCAGCCAATTTCTCATTTGATTTACTGAGAATATTCGAAACACGCTTGTTAGCTGCTGCTAAAGCATCCGCATCTTCCAATGTACGGAAGTGAGTTACCGCTTTTACACGTGCATCAAAGTCTGCTGGTGAAGTTGGACGACGGGCTAATACCGCTTGGATAGTATCGATGCTATAGCCCAATTCTTGATACCAAGAACGGAAGCGACCAAGCATAAATTCGACAACATCATTAACGACATTCTTATTCGTCAGTTTATCACCGTAAAGGCGGGCTGCTTCCTCTGTCATTTCAACAAGATCAAGCTGATAATCTTTCTCTACAATAATACGCAGAACCCCTAATGCAGCGCGACGTAGCGCAAATGGGTCTTTATCGCCTTTCGGATGCTGACCAATACCGAAAATACCTGCGAGGGTATCCATTTTTTCAGCTAATGCGAGAGCCGCTGAAACATCAGTAGAAGGTAGTTCATCACCCGCAAAACGCGGTTGATATTGTTCTTTCAGTGCTAATGCAACATCTTCTGATTCGCCGTCGTGACGAGCATAGTGCATTCCCATCACGCCTTGGGTGTCTGTAAACTCGAAAACCATATTGGTCATGAGATCACATTTCGCCAATAAACCTGCGCGAGTTGCATGGTTAACATCTGCACCAATCTTACTGGCAATCCAACCCGCTAATGCTTCTAAACGGTCAGTTTTATCTCGTAATGTCCCTAATTGCTGTTGGAACAGAACGGTTTCTAAACGAGGTAAGTTATCTTCAAGACGTTGTTTACGGTCAGTTTTAAAGAAAAATTCAGCATCGGCTAAACGAGGCCTAACCACTTTTTCATTACCAGAAATAATCTGTTGTGGATCTGAAGATTCAATGTTTGCCACGAAAATGAAATTCGGCATTAAATTGCTAGCATTATCATAGACAGGGAAGTATTTCTGATCCCCTTTCATGGTATACACTAACGCTTCTGAAGGCACTGCTAAGAATTTTTCTTCGAATTTAGCCGTCAATACTACTGGCCATTCAACCAATGAAGCGACTTCTTCTAGCAGGCTATTGGTTAAATCAGCGTTACCGCCTAGCGCAAGAGCCGCTTTTTCAGCATCAGCTTTAATGACAGCTTTACGTTCTTCATAGTCTGCAATGACTTTACCGCGCTCACGAAGGATTGCAGGATACTGGTCTGCATTATCAATCGTAAATTCAGATTCACCCATAAAGCGGTGACCACGGATAGTACGACCACTCTTAATGCCGAGTATTTCGCCATCAACAACATCGCTACCCAGCAATAATGTGACTGAGTGAACTGGGCGAACAAACTGAGTCTCTTTATCGCCCCAACGCATCAGCTTTGGAATAGGTAATTTTGCCAATGAACGGCTGACCATATCAATTAGTAATTCGCTTACTGCCTGGCCTTTCACTTGTGCACGATAAAGTAACCATTCGCCTTTATCTGTTGTTAAACGCTCTGCTTGGTCGACGGTGATACCACAACCACGCGCCCAACCTTCGGCTGCTTTAGTTGGTTGACTATCTGCGCCAAATGCAGCAGAAATAGCCGGCCCGCGTTTTTCAATTTCACGATCAGGTTGAGATGCTGAAAGCGAAGCAACTTTCAACGCCAAGCGACGCGGAGCAGCAAACCAGCTGACTTCACCGTGAGCAATATCTGCCGTATCAAGTTCAGCCGTAAAGTTTGCAGCAAATGATTCAGCTAAAGAACGAAGAGCCTTCGGCGGTAACTCTTCTGTGCCGATTTCCACTAGGAAAGTCTGTTGAGTCATGACGGCCTCTTAATTCTTGTGACACATAGGGAATCCGAGCGCCTCACGAGAAGCATAATAAGCTTCGGCAACCCCTTTAGTCAGGGTACGGATACGTAAAATATAGCGCTGGCGTTCAGTTACTGAAATCGCTTTACGGGCATCCAGTAAGTTAAACGTATGGCCCGCCTTAAGTATGCGTTCATAGGCAGGTAGCGGTAGTGGTGTTTCCAGTGATAGCAAATACTGAGCTTCTTTCTCATACTCTTCAAAGCATGCAAAGAGGAAATCCACATTGGCGTATTCAAAGTTATAAGTTGATTGCTCAACTTCATTTTGATGATAAATATCACCATACGTGGTTTTGCCCAGCGGTCCATCACACCAAACGAGATCGTAAACACTGTCAACGCCTTGAATATACATAGCAAGACGCTCAAGACCATAGGTGATTTCGCCCGTGACCGGTTTACATTCGAGTCCGCCAACTTGTTGGAAGTAAGTAAATTGGGTAACTTCCATACCATTTAGCCAAACTTCCCAACCGAGACCCCATGCACCCAATGTAGGGTTTTCCCAGTTATCCTCAACAAAGCGGATATCATGGACTGTTGGGTCAACACCGAGCTCTTTCAAAGAGCCTAAATACAGCTCTTGAATATTGTCAGGTGACGGCTTGATGATCACTTGGAATTGGTAGTAATGCTGAAGACGGTTTGGGTTTTCGCCATAGCGGCCATCAGTTGGACGACGAGAAGGCTGAACATACGCCGCTGCTATTGGCTCGGGCCCTAACGCACGTAAGCACGTCATTGGGTGAGAAGTTCCTGCGCCGACTTCCATGTCCAGTGGTTGAACAATGGTACAGCCTTGGCGCGCCCAGTAATCCTGCAATGTCAGGATAAGACCTTGGAAGGTTTTGGTATCAAACTTTTGCATGTTAGATCCGCACGCGATAGGTATAATTTAATGAAAGTATGTCAGTATACCCTTTGACCGCCAGATATACAGCACTGAATCTGCTTCTATTTATCCCATAAATAAAAAAAACTTGTCTCCTTTCTTTTGAGCTGTATATTTATACAGCATAAATTTACGTATTAGATACCAACCTAAATAAAAATTTGTATGAGGATAAAAAAATGGATGAATCACCAATTCGCTGCCAGTGGGTTAACCAAGACCCAGAATATATTGCTTATCATGATAATGAATGGGGTAAACCAACACGTGATAACCAACAATTATTTGAAATGATCTGTTTAGAAGGGCAGCAAGCAGGTCTCTCTTGGTACACTATCCTTAAGAAACGCCAAGGTTATCAAGAGCTATTTCACCAATTTATCCCTGAACGTGTTGCATTAATGGATGAAAAAGATGTTGAGCGCTTAATGCACGACCCTCGTATTATCCGCAATCGAGCAAAAATTAATGCCATTATTTCGAATGCAAAAGCCTATCTTCAAATGAAAGAAAATGGCGAAGAATTTTCAACATTTCTATGGGAATTTGTTAATAATCAACAAATTATTAATAAATGGAAAACTTCGTCACAAGTCCCCGCAGAAACTGAAATTTCAAATATGCTCTCTAAAGCACTTAAAAAACGTGGCTTCAAGTTTGCTGGCTCAATCACTTGTTACGCCTTTATGCAGGCGACTGGCATGATTAATGACCACTTAATCAGTTGCTGCCAATATAAGTAAATTAGAATTTAGCGGCAGCACTGCCATGATCATAAGCAAATTTAACTATATTTTTGCTATTTTTTACATATATTAAACTGCATATTGAGAATAAATTAGTATTTCGTTTCAATATCATTCCAGCTTTAGCGGTTGAACTCCCTTGTAGAGCAGAGTATGTTTTATATTCCATTAACAAACTACTTAACATATGTGAATAAATGAGATGATTTTTTCTAAATTCGGCAACAAATTCGCGAAAAACTCAGGAATTTCATTATTGATGAAAGACTTGAATGAAGGCATTAGGACACCCGGCGCCATTATGCTCGGAGGTGGTAATCCAGCTCATATCCCTGAAATGGATAACTACTTCCAAACATTATTAGCAGAAATGAGTGCAAACGGTAAATTGAATGATACGTTATGTAACTATGATGGCCCACAAGGCAAAGATGCCATGTTGAAAGCGCTAGCAGCAACCCTAAACGCGAAACTCGGTTGGAATATTAGCGCAAAAAATATCGCGCTATCTAACGGCAGCCAAAGTGCGTTTTTCTATCTATTTAACTTGCTTGCTGGTCGTTTTGAAGATGGTATCACTCGTAAAGTCCTATTCCCGCTAGCACCTGAATATGTTGGATATGCGGACGCTGGATTGGATGAAAATCTTTTTGTTGCTAACAAACCACAAATTGAATATTTACCAAATGGCCAATTTAAATACCATGTTGACTTCAATACATTAGAGATCACGGATGATATTGGTGTTATCTGTGTTTCTCGCCCAACAAACCCAACAGGTAACGTGATAACAGATGAAGAAGTTGAGCATCTTGATCAATTAGCTAAACAGCACAACATCCCATTATTAATTGATAATGCTTATGGAGTCCCTTTCCCTGGTATTATTTTTAGTGAAGCTACGCCATTTTGGAATGAAAATGTCATTCTGTGTATGAGCTTGTCGAAACTTGGATTACCAGGTACCCGCTGTGGCATTATTATTGCCAATGAAGAAGTTATCGAAGCAGTAAGTAACGTAAACGGAATCATTAGCTTAGCGCCTGGAGGCGTTGGCCCTGCCATTGCACTTGAAATGCTAGAACGCGATGACCTACTCTCCTTATCTAAGAATGTCATCGGTCCTTTCTACAAACAGCGCGTAGAAGAAGCTATTCGCATTATTCGCCGTTATATTCCAGAAGATAGATGTTTAATCCATAAACCTGAAGGAGCGATTTTCTTGTGGCTATGGTTTAAAGATTTACCAATTACTAGCTTAGAGTTGTATCAACGATTAAAGAAGCGTGGTGTTCTGATGGTTCCGGGCCATTATTTCTTTCCTGGGCTCGAAGATAATTGGTCACATGCTCATGAGTGTATGCGGATGAACTATGTACCTGAGCCAGAACAAATTGAGAAAGGCATCGTAATCCTTGCCGAAGAATTAGAATTAGCCTATCAAGCCATTGAATGTTAATCATTAAATTTTAAATAAAAAAATGCCCTTTCATAACTGAAAGGGCGAAAATTAGCGAGAACTCCGTAATCAAATATTACATTACGAATATCATTCATCTCTATTAAACCAAACTATCCGCTTATCAATTGGCTGAATACAGGCTCTTTTTGCCTTCATACCATAAATCACATCAAGGTCACTGCCTCTGGTATTTGAAGTGTTATTGTCAGAGTGTCCAAAACAAAATAGCCAGTAACTGCGGCGAAATAATACGTAAAAACATAGCTAATGGATAAACTGTCGCATAAGAAAGCGCCGGCGCTCCGCTTGTTGGATGAATATTATTCGCAAATGCTAAAGCCGGAGGATCCGTCATTGAGCCAGCAAGTACACCGCACAAACTGAGATAGTTCATTTTGCCAAAAACGCGGGCAATAACACCCGTAATAAATAGCGGAATAAACGTGATCAATAAACCATAACCAATCCAGGTCAATCCATCACCTTTAATTAAGGTATCAATAAAATCTCCACCTGAATTAAGCCCGACAACAGCAAGAAACATCACAATACCCAACTCCCGTAAAGCAAGGTTAGCACTCGGTGGCATAAACCAGTACAAACGCCCTATCGTCCCAATTCGGCCTAAGATAAGTGCGACAACCAATGGTCCTCCCGCTAAGCCTAACTTGAGTGCGGCTGGAAAACCGGGAATAAAAATAGGTATGGATCCCAAAACAACACCAAGCCCAATACCAATAAAAACAGGTAGCATTTGTACTTGTTGCAATTTTTGTTTGGCATTACCTAATAAAGCACTAACTGCCTCAATAGATTCTGGTCGCCCGACAATATTAAGAATGTCACCAAATTGCAGGACAGAATTATTATTAGCGACAAGCTCAATCCCTGCTCGATTAAGACGTGTAACAACAACATCATATTTTTGTTTAAGATTTAGCTCTCGCAGTCGTTTACTCAACACAGAATCATTAGTCACAACCACGCGAACAGAATGAAGTATTGAGCCAGATGTCGATAAAGAAGCATCGACCTCTTCACCTAAAATTAAGCGTACTTTGTTTAAATCCTCTTTTTGACCGACAACATGGAGTAAATCGCCCAATTGAATCGCTGTTGTTGGTTGAGGTACCATTAACATTTCGCCTCGCTTCAACCTTGAACAAACAATCCCGTCACTTCCTAATAAGGGAATATCCTGCATCATTAAGCCATCAAGATTCGTATTGCGAACCGCGATATTCATGGTTTGTAATGTCTCACGTTGGTGAATATTCTGGCTGCTGAAAGTTGACGCTTCTTTATCTACTGCAATTCTAAATATGATACGAATTAGCCACATCACAAGTAGAATCCCACAAATGCCCATAGGATATGCCATGGCATACCCCATACCCATTTGGCCGACGAGTGCAGGATCTGAGCCTAAATCTGTGAGTATTTGTTGACCAGCACCCAATGAAGGCGTATTGGTCACTGCGCCAGAGAATATTCCTAAAATAATAGGTAATGGAATACTGGCTAATTTGTAGATAATTGCCGTAACGATAGCCCCTAGCACGACAATCATCAGAGCAAACCCATTGAGTTTTAATCCCGATACACGTAAAGATGAAAAAAAACCAGGCCCTACTTGAATACCGATAGTATAAACAAACAGAATCAAACCGAATTCTTGAATGAAATGGAGCATGTGTCCATTTAGTTGCAAGCCATAACTTTGTGAAAAATGCCCAACAATAATTCCACCGAATAGTACCCCGCCGATCCCTAATCCAATATTACGAATTTTCCAATTACCTATCCATAAACCGAGTGCTGCAGCTAACGCCAACAAACTCACAGTAAGAGCTAATTCACTCATAGACCGTTATCCTTTTGACGAAAAATCACTCACAAAGGGCCACTTTTAGAGACGAAAAAACATACAACTGAATCGATTGTGCCAAATAACAATAAAGTAATATGTGCATTAGCCCACAATTCGAAACTTATTAACAGATAACCTACTTGCTTACCCATGCAAATTCACATGTACACCTATAAGCAGGAAATTACATAACATTTACTGTTAATATGAAACATCACTTAACAACTAAAGTTACACGATTGTTCTACAATTCATTGGGCTCGTTTTACTTGCAAAGCATACAAGATGAATTTTTTGGTTATATGCATTAGCATCTGTTACAAATATAAATAATTAATTTAGATTCTTATTCACTTTTATAATATAAGATCAAAGATTCATATGATTGTGAATTTTTCATTTTTAGCTATTATTGTCATTAGAAACAATAATAAATTTGGAATACAAGTTAAAGGAAGTATATGGCGAGCTTATTGCTGACAAGAGTACTAATGTGCTTCACCCCACTGATGATATCAGGCTGCTCAAGCATTATGACTCATGCAGGCCCTACTGATAGCTATTACCCTGGATCTAAAAATAGCCTAGAAATGATTAAAGATGAAAATACGGGTTGGGTTATGCGTCCATTGTTAGTGATTGATTTACCATTCACTGCGGTTATGGATACGCTACTAGTTCCGCTTGATTATGTTAAAAAAGGAAATAGTGAAGATGACTCTCCTAAAAAACGCATTGAAAAACTAGATAAACAGACCAATCCAAATATAAGCCATAACTAAACTAAACCAGCGAATAATCTAGAGTGTATTATTAAAAAGGCTGAATGTATTTAGATAACGAGTATTAATATATCTATTCAAAAATAGATATATTTAAATACTTAAACAAACGATGAGTTTAATAATGAATCTATAAATTGCTGCTATTTATTTTTAATCAAGATAAATATCTTTTAAAAATCTTATACTTTTATATTCATCAGTAAATTCGCTAAATAATTCGGGATACATCTACCTTAAACCAGTTTCTACCGTATAAATCTGCCTGTAACCATTATCATCATCACGCATAAATGCAATTAAGCGATCATCTGGTGAAAATACAATAGCATCAGCAACGGGTGCGACTTCACTGCGAGTTGTCAACCTCTGTAAATGCCCAGTGATAACATTACACTGCATCACACTGTTATCACATACAAAACAAATATGCAGACCTGTACTATCCCAACTAAACGCTGACTGTATTGGCATATTGCCATTGGTAATTTGCTTAAGAAAACCAGTACCAGTATTGACTAACCATAACTGTACAATGCCATCATCATCTTTCATTAGACAAGCAATTGAACTGCCATCTGGTGATGAGCGTAACCAATGCCTTGGTTGTTTAGCGAGCCCTGGATATTGCCGATCATGGGTATATGTCAAACGCCGCTGATGAATATTCTTAGGCGGAAAAGGCATACGTAATTGCGTTCCCTCAATAGGGAATTCACCTGCTAGCATGAAATCCTTAACATCTTTTGGCAAGTCAACGAGATAGATTTCAGGAATTATATCGCCATTAAGTGCGTGAGTATCACCTATAAACGCAATAGCTTTATCTTGCCAGTACCCATTTTCAGTAGCATACCCATTTTTGCCAATCCATCCCTCTTCATAGGCTCGGCTAATATCATCGCTGCCAAAAATAGGAGATGGTGTTGTTTGGCTAATAACACAACAAAAATAGTCACCACTATACTCACGTGGATGCCCTTTCGGTTCAACGGTAACTCTTTTTGTAGGAACGGCAACAGCCACATTACGCTGGTCTAGTTGGATATTTTTTTCATGCATAACATGATCGTTATACGTAAAACTTAACCATTTTCCATCCGGACTAAATACATGAACATGTGTTCCACCTCTTAGCGATCCAGCAATATAAGGTGGAGTGATACACATCGCATCAATCGCATGTGCTATACCACGCTCATTATCTTTAACGTAAACACCTCTACGATGATGAAAATCATATTGCCATTGATCATCAGGAAATTCGGGGCCATGGATAAAAGCATAGCGAGGTGGATTTTCTGCGCTAACAGTGACGACACCGACGTGAGCACCATGTCTAGCACGATAGATTTCACATATCTCCCCACTAACCACATGAATTTTTTCTATGGTTAACCCTGTGAAAGAACTACCGCTAGGCCGGACATCATAAGCCAACCACTGGCTATCGGGGGTCCAAACATTGATATTAGTTAGTTGATGATTTCTTCTTTCATGGGTTATAGGAGTTTCTTTATAAAGCAACTTGTCGTTCAATCTGCTATCCTTTGACATCTTTTAATATGGGCTATCGGATTACTTAAACTAATCTATTTTGCAAGGCACTAGAAAATCTCAGTCGAGAATTTCTACAAGTAATATTACCCTATAGCAATAACTTTAGTGTCGAATAGAATCATTATGTTATTAAGTGTTCTTTATATTATAGGCATTACCGCTGAAGCCATGACGGGTGCACTTGCTGCCGGTCGTCGAAAAATGGATGTATTTGGCGTTATTATTATCGCATCTGCTACTGCTATCGGCGGTGGCTCTGTCCGCGACGTTTTACTTGGACACTACCCATTAGGTTGGGTACAAAATCCAGAATACATACTTACTGTTGCTGGTGCAGCTATCGTCACTATTTGGATTGCACCGATGATGAAGCACTTACGTCGTTTATTCCTGATTCTCGATGCTATTGGCTTAATCGTCTTTTCAATTCTTGGTGCTCAAATTGCACTTGATATGAATTATAGCCCAGTAATTGCAGCAATTGCAGCCGTTATTACCGGTGTTTTCGGTGGTGTTCTTCGCGATATGCTCTGCAACACAATACCACTGGTTTTCCAAAAAGAAGTCTACGCAGGCGTTTCATTTACCGCTGCATGGCTTTATATCGGATTACTCTATACACCACTACCGCAAGATATCGTCGTTATTATCACATTAGTTGCAGGCTTAAGCGCTCGGTTGATTGCAATACGCTATCGTTTAGGGCTACCTATTTTCAACTATGAAAGCTAAGATTAGCTTCTAGCAAAAAATATATTTATTTGCAGCCATCAATTTATTCAATTGGTGGCTTATTTTTTTATCTCTTTAATTGTCGCTAAAATATCCTGTATTTCAGGCTCTAAAAGCCACCGATTTAATTTACCTTTTTGATTTAAAGACAAGCCAAGCCGATCAAGAAACTTGGGATCATCGAATTGGCTAAGTTCTGAAACTAATGAAAGCTCCTTATCCTTTAAAGGTATTCCCAATCCCTTTAACCAACTGGCTAAAGGCTGCTTATCAACGTCTTTAAATTGCGCTATGAGACTTCGTGTTTTTTTATTATTTGGTAAACCATTTTGCCATTTTGGCGATAACCATGTCGTTAGTTCAGTTAGATTGTAATCCTCAACCCATTCACGCCATGTTGCTTCACTAATTCCCTTAATTTTAAGCTGTTTCCCTAACCAATTTAAGCGGGCTATAAATTGTTGCTGACAAGAAGGCGCTATCACTAAGCAACTAAAATAATTAAAGTGTTTGAATCGAATAATATCGGGATATATACGCTCCTGTAATCGCCAAATAACCGACTCTAACTTAGGAATACCATGACCCGCCAACACCACTTGTATTGTATCTCCAATTAATAGATCCTTCTTTTGCCACGATTTCAAGGTGCCTAATGAAAGTCGACTGACCTTTTTACTATCCAATTCGACAGGCTCTATTTCAGCAATAACACTGACTAAACCTGTTCTACCTACGCGAAAATGAAGATCTTTTACTTTGGAAATTGTACTTCTGTATGGGTATTTCCAAGCTACTGACCAACTACTATTTCCCGTTTGCCATGCTTCAATTTTTGGCGTTGGAAATGTTTTCAGCACAATACCATCCGTAGCAAAAGGCATGGGGGTTTGATAATAATGTTCTTGCCACTGCCTGACCTGTGCCATATGTTCAACTTTGTGGCTATATTTCTGAGTTAATGTAAAACCTAACTTTGACAGCTGCTTCCATTGCTCTTCAATGTTGTCGGCCCCTTCTGGCCAGGCCCAAATGAAAATGCCTATATTATCTTCAACTTTGACAGGGGCCCCTTACGCATTAACCATCCTGCAACTTGGTTTCTTGCATTGATGCTCCCTTTATTTTTCTGAATATGCCTATCCAATCGCCAGAACAACTCTCCCTGTAAAACAACTTGTTCTTGTGCGGTGGCTAATTGCTTTAGAATCGCGGGTATAAAATTGGCTTTATCACGCCATTCCAGCCCTTCAATACCGTTACCTCGACTAATCATCGAAGTAAGTTTCCCGTATTTATACACCAGAGAAACTGCCACCCCATCTACTTTTGGCTGCAACCAAATATTCGCTCTTGCCTCCACCCAAGTTTTAATTGCTGTTTCATTTAATTTTTTCAAACCTGTGTGAGCTATTGGATGCCTTTTTGTTCGTGAATTAACCGGTATACTGACTGGAGGTAGCTGTTCTGATAAATACTGACACTTTTGCCATCCTTGCCAAGTGGTCAAAAGTTGGTCATAGGTCTCATCGCTCACAGGGCTACTACCCGATAAACGATATAATGTATTCCACTGTTGTAACTGAGTGCCAAGCTTTTGGCTCTCGCTGGCTAAATGTGTTTTGCTAAGTGTTGAGCAATTAGGTTGCCGAGATAAAATTTGCGGTTCAGCGCAACAATAAACACTAAAGAATAAGATGAGTAATAAAGTATGATAAATAGATTGTTGGAACCGTATTATTTTTATTAAACGAAAAATTTGCCGCATAACATATCCTTGTTATTATACTTTAACCTTCTCGATAGCTATCAGACTTTGCTATCACAAGCTATTGATAGTATTAAATTAGTTAAACCACTGTGTTAGCGATACTCTACTCTAAGAGCCGTTCAAATTACGTTTGGGTCTATATGAAAATATCCTGAACCGAAAGCCTGAATCTTTCAGCCATGTTTCATCTATTTTTCAAAACGCTTCATAAAAAGAATGTACTTTCGAAAAATTCAAAAATAATTTGTGGAACAGCTTCGCAATTCATCTATTTCTTAAATTAATTGCGTTATAATTCGTGCTTTATTGATAACGCTGCATGTTGGTTTAAGTCCGTGTATACTATGTGGGGTTTATTACCGTCTTTTATGTTTAACCCTCGATTATTCAAGAAACCATCATGATACAAGGCACGTTATATATTGTTTCTGCACCAAGCGGTGCGGGTAAGTCCAGCCTGATCCAGGCGTTGTTGAAAACACAACCGTTGTATGACACTCAAGTTTCAGTCTCACATACAACAAGAGCTGCGCGCCCTGGTGAAGTTCATGGTGAGCATTATTTCTTTGTTTCTGAAGCTGACTTTTTGGCTATGGCAGAGAATAATGAGTTTTTAGAGCATGCTTGTGTTTTTGGAAACTACTATGGTACTTCTCGGCCAATTATTGAAGAAGTCCTTAGAAGCGGAGTGGACGTCTTTCTGGATATAGACTGGCAAGGTGCTCAGCAAATTCGTCTGGCAATGCCTGAAGCTCGTAGTATTTTTATATTACCGCCATCAAAAGATGAACTTTATCGCCGCTTACGTGGCCGTGGCCAAGATAGCGATGAAGTTATTGAAAAACGTATGTCGCAAGCTGTCGGTGAAATCGAACATTACAATGAATATGATTACCTCATTGTAAATGATGATTTTAATAGCGCATTAAGCGACTTACAGTCGATCATCCGCACTGAACGTTTAAAGTTGGAACGTCAAATACAACGACATGATGCTTTAATCGGCAAATTGCTGGCAGACTGAGAATAGTTTCAGTATCATATCAGGTCATTTTTTTATTTCTTTCGGAGTAGCACACTTATGGCACGCGTAACTGTTCAAGATGCAGTAGAAAAAATTGGTAACCGCTTTGACCTCGTATTGGTCGCGGCTCGCAGAGCTCGTCAGTTACAAACGGGTGGTAAAGATCCTTTAGTTCCTGAAGAAAACGATAAATTCACTGTTATCGCACTACGTGAAATAGAAGAAGGTTTAATTAACGGTCACATACTGGATGTACGTGAACGTCAAGAACAGCAAGAGCAAGAAGCGGCTGAAATGCAAGCAGTTTCTGCTATCGCTGAAGGTCGTCGCTAATCACTAAGGTGGGTCTGCCTTGTATCTGTTTGAGAGCCTAAATCAAGTAATTCAGAAGTATCTTCCCGAAGAACAGATTGAATTACTGAAAAAAGCCTATGTTGTCGCACGGGATGCCCATGAAGGACAAACCCGTTCGAGTGGTGAGCCATATATTACTCACCCTGTTGCTGTAGCTTGTATTCTTGCCCAAATGCGTTTGGATCATGAAACACTTATGGCTGCGCTACTTCACGATGTCATTGAAGATACTCCAGCGACATTTCAGGACATAGAAGAGCTATTTGGAACCACGGTCGCAGGTCTCGTTGAAGGTGTATCTAAATTAGATAAACTTAACTTCCGCGACAAAAAAGAAGCTCAAGCAGAAAACTTCCGCAAAATGATCATGGCGATGGTTAAAGACATTCGCGTCATTTTGATAAAACTGGCAGACCGCACTCACAATATGCGAACGCTAGGCTCGTTAAGGCCTGATAAGCGTCGACGTATTGCAAGAGAAACACTTGAAATCTATAGTCCTCTTGCACACCGGTTAGGTATCCATCACATCAAAACTGAGCTAGAAGAGCTAGGTTTTGAAGCCTTGTACCCGAACCGTTATCGCGTCATCAAAGAAGTGGTTAAATCAGCTCGTGGCAACCGTAAAGAGATGATTCAAAAAATCCTTTCTGAAATTGACGGACGCCTAACGGAAGCTGGTGTGCCATGTCGAGTCAGTGGCCGCGAGAAGCATCTTTATTCTATCTATCGCAAGATGCACCTTAAAGAGCAGCGTTTCCATTCTATTATGGATATTTATGCTTTTAGGGTTATCGTGAAAGATGTCGATACCTGCTACCGCGTTTTAGGTCAGATGCATAATCTGTATAAACCGCGCCCAGGTCGTATCAAAGACTATATTGCTATTCCAAAGGCCAACGGCTATCAATCACTCCATACCTCATTGATTGGTCCACATGGCGTGCCTGTTGAAGTCCAGATCCGTACTGAAGATATGGATCAGATGGCTGAAATGGGAGTTGCTGCACATTGGGCATACAAAGAGCAAGGTGAACCAGGCACAACTGCACAAGTTCGTGCTCAGCGTTGGATGCAAAGCTTACTTGAACTTCAACAAAGTGCAGGAAGTTCTTTCGAATTTATTGAGAGTGTGAAGTCTGATCTCTTCCCTGATGAGATTTATGTCTTCACACCAGAAGGTCGTATTGTTGAACTACCGACTGGCGCAACTCCGGTCGATTTTGCCTATGCAGTTCATACTGATATCGGTCATGCCTGTGTGGGTGCTCGTGTTGATCGCCAACCTTACCCACTGTCTCAATCACTGACCAGTGGCCAAACGGTAGAAATTATCACAGCACCAGGTGCTAGACCGAATGCAGCTTGGTTAAACTTTGTCGTTAGCTCAAAAGCGCGCGCTAAAATACGACAGCTGCTGAAAAATCTCAAACGTGAAGACTCTGTCAATTTAGGTCGTCGTCTGTTGAATCATGCTCTTGGTACAGGTAACAAACTGAGTGATGTTCCTCAAACAAACATTGATATCGAACTGGCACGTATGAAGTTGCACTCCATTGATGACCTGCTTGCCGAAATTGGTCTGGGTAATGCCATGAGCGTTGTTATCGCACGTAACTTGCAAAACAACACGCAAGCAACGCCAGAAGATGCATCAATTATACCGGCTCGCAATAAGCTATCAATCAAAGGCGCTGATGGTGTTCTTATTACCTTTGCTAAATGCTGCCGCCCTATTCCAGGTGACCCAATCGTCGCGCATATTAGTCCAGGTAAAGGTCTTGTCATCCACCACGAATCTTGTCGTAATATCCGTGGCTATCAAAAAGAGCCAGACAAATTCATGCCAGTAGAGTGGGATAATGAAACCGATGCTGATTTTATTGCTGAAATCAAAGTCGATATGATTAACCATCAGGGTGCTCTCGCCAATTTAACAGCAGCTATCAATGATGCCAATTCAAGCATTCAAAGTATGAATACCGAAGAGAAAGATGGTCGAGTTTATTGCGCCTTTATCCGTCTTACGACTAAAAACCGGGTTCAACTGGCAAACGTGATGCGAAAAATTCGTATCATGCCGGATGTTTTGCGTGTCAGCCGAAACCGTAATTAACTAGACGATAATTAGCTATGAATGAACGCCGCTATCGCCGCATTTGCCAAATGATGGCGATGCGGCAGCCAGACCTCACAATTTGCCTCGAAGAAGTTCATAAACCTCATAATGTCTCTGCCATTGTACGCAGCGCAGATGCCGTGGGTATTCATCAAATTCATGCTATTTGGCCTGATCAGAACGTCAAACTTTCTGTTTCTTCCGCAGCAGGAAGCAATAGTTGGGTGAACGTCATTTCCCATAAATCTACCGAAGACGCTATTTCACAGATAAAATCGCAAAATATGCAGGTTCTTGTGACGAATTTGTCTGAACATGCTGTCGATTTTCGCGAAATTGATTATACCCGTCCGACCTGTATTATGGTGGGACAGGAAAAAAAAGGGATCTCCTCAAAAGCCCTATCACTCAGTGATCAGCACATTATTATTCCGATGGCTGGCATGGTTCAGTCGCTCAATGTCTCCGTTGCTTCGGCACTGATCCTCTATGAAGCTCAACGCCAAAGGCAGCTTGCTGGAATGTACTCACGGGAACATAGCTTACTATCAGCACAAGAGCAGCAAAAGTGGTTATTTGAAGGTGGTTACCCGGTTCTTGCCGAAGTGGCAAGACGCAAAGGTCTACCTCGTCCTCATATTAACACTCAAGGGCAAATAGAGGCCGAAGATGCTTGGTGGGCACAAATGCAGTTAACCGAAAAAATGAGAAAACAACAGCTGAGTTAAGGAATAAATAATGAACAGTGGGCTGCTTGATACAATTTTATTGACCACGCTACATGGAGTGGGTGCTAGTCAATCAGAAAAATTGAGTAAAATCGGCCTCAATACTGTTCAAGACTTACTCTTACACCTACCTCTGCGTTACGAAGATCATACCCGCCTCTATCAAATACGAGATCTTTTATCGGGTACAACAGCAACAATTGTTGGTGAAGTCTTACAAACCAAAGTGGTATTTGGCCGTAAAAAAATGATGACTTGCCTGATTACCGATGGTACAGGTAATTTAACTCTACGTTTTTTCAATTTCTCTGCCGCTATGAAAAATAGTCTCGCGGAAGGAAGTCATGTAATTGCCTACGGAGAGATCCGCCGCGGTCAAACGGGCCCTGAAATTATTCATCCTGAGTATAAAGTATCACAAGACACTAGTAATATTGCGCTCCAAGAGAGCCTGACTCCGGTTTATCCAACAACGGAAGGGGTACGCCAAGCTACGCTGCGAAAATTGATTGAACAGGCTTTGGTCATGCTAGATAACGGGCAAATTAAAGAGCTTTTGCCAGAAGAATTGAGTCGTGGTTTGATCAGTCTCCCGGACGCAATACGATTATTGCATACACCACCAGCCAATGTGGCTTTAAGTGAGTTAGAAAAAGGTCAACATCCAGCACAAAAGCGCCTCATATTAGAAGAGCTACTTGCGCACCATTTAAGTCGATTAGCGATCCGAGCAGGTAATGATCGACTTTACGCACAACCAATGCCAACAACAGGCAAATTCAAATCTCAATTTTTAGCCCAATTACCTTTTTCACCTACGAATGCACAAGTCCGAGTTGTCGCAGACATAGAGCAAGATTTACTAAAAGACACGCCAATGATGCGCTTAATTCAAGGGGATGTTGGTTCAGGAAAAACACTTGTTGCCGCACTAGCCGCGCTATCCTCCATCGAAAATGGCAAACAAGTTGCTCTGATGGCACCAACAGAAATTCTAGCTGAGCAACATGCCAATAATTTCAAACAGTGGTTCGAACCTCTTGGGATCAAGGTTGGTTGGCTTGCAGGAAAACAGAAAGGTAAAGCACGTCAGCAACAGCAAGAGGCTATCGCCAATGGTGACGTTAGCATGATTGTTGGTACGCATGCCATATTCCAAGAACAGGTAAATTTTAAAGCATTAGGCCTTATCATCATCGATGAGCAACATCGATTTGGTGTACATCAGCGCCTCGCTCTGCGTGAAAAAGGTGAGAAACAAGGTTTTCATCCTCACCAATTGATCATGACAGCAACCCCAATTCCACGGACATTAGCAATGACAGCTTATGCGGACATGGACACCTCAGTGATTGATGAACTACCGCCAGGACGAACACCAGTCACTACTGTTGCCATTCCTGATACAAGGCGCAACGATATTATTGAACGTGTTAGGCAAGCTTGCATTGATGAAGGCCGTCAAGCTTACTGGGTCTGTACGTTGATTGACGATTCTGATGTTTTAGAAGCGCAAGCTGCTCAAGCCACCAGCGACGAGCTATCTCTCGCTCTCCCAGAGTTAAAGGTTGGCCTCGTTCATGGACGAATGAAACCCAGCGAGAAGCAAAGTATCATGGCGGCTTTTAAAAATAACGAAATTCAACTTTTGGTTGCGACCACCGTTATCGAAGTTGGGGTTGATGTTCCTAATGCTAGTTTGATGATTATTGATAATCCAGAACGTCTTGGACTTGCACAATTGCATCAATTAAGGGGACGAGTAGGCCGTGGAGCTATCGCGTCTCATTGTGTTCTTCTCTACAAAACACCGCTAACTCATACCGCTAAGCAACGTTTACAGGTGCTGCGAGATAGCAATGATGGCTTTGTGATTGCTCAGAAAGATCTTGAGATTAGAGGGCCTGGAGAGCTACTAGGAACCAGACAAACCGGGAATGCCGAGTTCAAAGTCGCGGACTTACTTCGTGATCAATATATGTTGCCTGAAGTGCAACGGATCGCTCGCCATATTCAACAAAATCATCCCGATAATGCAAAATTGATCATTGAAAGATGGCTACCTGAGCGAGAACAATATAGTCACGCATGATAACAATGGCCTAGCTGGCTTGTTGATTTGTTATCCTGTTGATAGCCTTGTTCTCTCCACATAATAATTAGCCGTAAATAAATTCACGGCTAATTATCTTCGTCATGTTAAAATTAGCTAGCCAACAATGGTTGGGAAGACCGGTAACATTAAATACAGTTTGATTACCAACGCATTGACGATATCAATAAAGAATGCACCAACCATTGGTACCACTAAAAATGCGAGATGTGATGGACCAAATCTGTTCGTAACGGCTTGCATATTAGCAATCGCTGTTGGCGTTGCCCCTAAACCAAAACCACAGTGCCCTGCTGCCAATATCGCTGCATCATAATTTTTTCCCATCACACGGAAGGTCACAAAAATAGCATAAGCCGCCATAACACAAGCTTGAACACCTAATATGACTAACATAGGAATGGCTAAAGAAGCCAGTTCCCAAAGTTTCAAGCTCATCAGTGCCATTGCAAGAAATAATGAAAGACTAACGTTCCCCATGATAGAAACAGCACGATCAAAGACGCGGTAGAAACCAAGTAAAGACAAGCTATTACTTAAGATAACGCCAATAAATAATACACAAACAAACTTAGGAAGAGCAAAAGCGGTATCTGCTAGTAATTCCTCAATATAGCTGCCCGCCATTAAGCAAATGGCAATCATCGCGAGTGTTTCAATCAATACCATAGAAGATATCATTCTGCCTGATTGAGGCTTTTCAAATGCAGTTGGTACATCTTTATCATCATCTGTATTGGGTGTCGGAATATTGCGAATGAGGAAGCGAGCAACAGGACCACCAATTAATCCACCTAGAACAAGACCAAATGTTGCACAAGCCATCGCGACTTCTGTTGCACTTTGGAAACCATAGCTATCAGTGAAAATCTTCCCCCAAGCAGCACCCGTTCCGTGCCCGCCAGATAAAGTAATAGAACCTGCTAGAAGTCCCATTAATGGGTCAAGGCCAAGTAATTTGGCTAATGCAATACCGACTGTATTTTGTACCAACAGTAAACCAACTACGACAAAAACAAAGATAAACAGAGCCTTACCACCTGCTTTTAAGCTAGCTAAATTGGCGTTTAAACCAATTGTGGCAAAAAATGCCAGCATCATTGGCTCTTGTAATGACAAGTCAAAAGACAAACTCCAATCAAAGACTTGTTTTATCACTAATAAGCTAAAAGCAACTAACAAACCGCCTGCCACAGGCTCTGGAATGGTATATTTTTCGAGGAAAGGAACAGATTTTACCAATTTACGCCCGAGTAATAGAACAAGGGTAGCTGCCACAAGCGTACCGTAGACATCGAGATGATACATTTAGGTACCTCATATGTTATTAATGTTATTTAAATCCATAAAAAAGCTAACGGGCGAATTAAAACGCCAAAGATAGGTGCTCGAATTAGAAAAAAAATCTGTTATAAACACAAGTTAAAACATATAAAAATGTGACATCAGATAATTAAAAGTAAAAAATATATTTAGCGCAAACGATTGCTTTTTAGATTGATAGTTTTACAATGCATTTTTTGTTGGCAGAGAAATAGACAATGAATACCACAGCATCTGAAAAACAGGCCGTTGAAGCAACAACAAAGAGTGAGCTTATTTACCAACTCGAAGACCGACCACCACTACCGCAAGCTCTCTTTGCTGCAGGTCAACATCTTCTTGCCATGTTTGTTGCTGTGATTACCCCAGCCATGCTTATTTGCCAATCATTAGGTCTGCCAGCCCATGATACAGAGCGTATTATTAGCATGTCGCTGTTTGCTTCGGGTATTGCCTCCTTGATTCAAATCCGAGCTTGGGGACCGATTGGTTCGGGTCTTCTTTCCATCCAAGGAACAAGCTTCAACTTTGTTGCACCGCTTATTATGGGTGGAGTAGCACTAAAACAAGGCGGAGCAGATCTTCCTTCTATGATGGCCGCTTTATTTGGCACTTTATTAGTCGCTGCGCTGACCGAAGTGATTCTCTCACGTTTCCTACATTTAGCTCGTCGAGTCATCACCCCATTAGTCTCCGGCATCGTTGTGATGATTATTGGCCTATCGTTAATACAAGTGGGGCTAACCTCTATTGGAGGTGGTCATAGCGCAATTGCAGATAACACTTTTGGTTCACCGGATTACCTAATACTGGCGGGAATTGTTTTAGCCGTCATTATTTTGCTTAATCGTCAAAAAAATGCCTATTTACGCGTTGCTTCATTGGTGATCGCAATGGCTGTGGGTTATGTGGCGGCTTGGTGGATGGATATGTTACCAACCGCACAACCAACAAATACCGAACATCCAATCATCACCATACCTGAACCGTTTTATTATGGCTTATCTTTTGATTGGAATTTATTGATTCCATTAATGCTGATTTTTATGGTCACTTCGTTAGAAACTATTGGTGATATCACCGCAACGTCAGACGTTTCAGAGCAGCCAGTTCGTGGGCCAATTTATATGAAACGGATTAAAGGCGGTGTACTCGCTAATGGTTTGAACTCGATGGTTTCTGCTGTTTTTAATACTTTCCCTAACTCTTGCTTTGGTCAAAATAATGGTGTAATTCAACTAACCGGCGTGGCGAGCCGTTATGTCGGTTATATCGTGGCATCGATGTTAGTATTATTGGGGTTGTTTCCAGCAGTAGCGGGTTTTGTTCAGCAGATACCTGAACCTGTACTCGGCGGAGCCACCATTGTGATGTTTGGTACCATTGCAGCATCAGGTGTGCGCATTGTTTCGCGTGAGCCATTAAATCGCCGAGCCATTATGATCATGGCGCTATCACTTGCTGTAGGCATGGGGGTATCACAACAACCTCTTATTTTACAATTCGCACCAGACTGGTTAAGAACGCTCTTCTCATCAGGCATTGCTGCTGGTGGTTTAACCGCAATTATTCTGAATTTAATCTTCCCTCACGAAAAGTAGCCTGTCATTTACCGCCGGAGTTGAATACACTGGCGGTTATTCTGTATTCTATCCCGATAACTTTTCAGCTTAATCAGTGCACTCACGATAGGCTCTAAAAATAGTGTGTGTTGCAGCTAGAAGGCAATTGAAGATATCCCAAATCACACAGATAAGCCTATAGTTCGGGTAGCTAAGCGAGATATTGTGTTCACGACACACGCCATGCAACTTAAAATCTAGCGGGTATATCGACTATCAGTCCAATTTATGGAGGGGCAGATAACCATGAGATGGTTGACTAAGCTTATTATTACGCTTCTGTTACTGTTTTTATTAGTGATCGTTTTCGCTTATGCGGGGCTGCAAACACGTTGGGGTGCATCATACACGAGTCAGTTTTTAAGCAAATTCACTGATTTTGATATCGATGTGGGTATCATGGGACATGAGTTCGCTAATGCGGGTGAATTTATTTTCCAAGACGTCAAACTCGAGTCACAAAATAAGGACCTGAAATTAGATGCAAAACAAATCGTTGTTGAAGTTAATTGGCGTAATATTTTTAGCGGTAATGCAATCCGCCGTTTAGTCATTACTCAAGGTGATCTGACAGCAGCTGCATCTGACACCTCAACCTCAATTCCATTGAATGCTAATGTTCTACAGTTTGAAAATAGCAGTATTCAATTGAATCAAGCAGGTAATCAGTTACAAGTTTCAGGATTCACAGGTGGGATTACGCCTTGGCGCCCGACGACAAATCATCCTTTCGGATATGGTGATTTCCGTTTGACTACAAAACAATTGAATATCAATGAATTATCACTAAAGAATGTCGCTATCACGGGTAAAATCCAAGAAAATGCTACCGAATTCACTGAGGCCAGTGGCTATCTCAATAATGGTTATATTAAAGGTTCAGGGAAAACATTAGCGGATGGCTCAATTAATATTGATTCTTTGGTAATGAACCAAGTTGGCTGGCAAAATAATATTCCTTTTGATTCTTTACGTGAAGCGATAGACAGTAACCGTGCTATTACCTTTAAAAACGTTGTATTGACCAACATTGATTTACAAGGAAAAGATTGGGCCATTTCAGGCCTAAATGCTGAAATTGATCGATTGAATTTGATAAGAGGCAGTTCGAATAATCCTGAAAGTCATATTGACTTTAATGTAAATCAACTGGTTATCCATGATGAGCAATTAGATACACTTATTGGCAAAATAAATATTCAAGGCGATGACCTCGAAATTGAAAAACTCTCCGGCTATTACTATAAAGGTGTCTTTAATCTTAATGGTACTTGGCAGCGTAATGATAAAACACTGACCATCAATGAAGGTAAGCTAGCAGGTATTTTGTATACCTTGCCTGAGGCTTGGCTTGATTTCGCCGCTAAACCTGCACCAAATTGGTTATCAGGATTGACTATCAAACAGTTTACGCTATCACAATCTTTGCTGATGAATATAGATCCCAACTTTCCATTTGAGTTTACAGCTCTCAGTGGCAGTATCGAAAATCTGAATCTTATCAAGCAAAAACAATGGGGGGTTTGGAGTGGTAAAGCCTCATTTAATGCTGATAGTGGAACCATTAATCAGGTAATGGTACGTCGACCTTATATGGATTTACGTCAAAGCGGGCAAGCTTCTGCAGCAGCCTCATTGACGACCATCACCGAAAAAGGCATCGTGAAGTTAGGATTATTGGTTAAACAATCACCTATGAGCATCCCTTTTTTGTTACGTGCTTCTGGTACTAATGTTGATCTGTCTGTATTAAATCAGTGGGGCTGGCAAGGTTTTCCACCTCAAGTAATCGGTGATTTTGATACTTCATTACAAGGCGATTTTTTGGCACCTTCATTGGTGAAAAGTTTAAATGGCGAGTTGTCAGCCATTCCATTACAAGGAAAACAGATGTATCGAACCGTCGTCAATGGGGTAGTCACGTCATCAGTTGAGAGCGAAGCACCACCTGTTGAATCAGGAGTCATAGAGCCGATTCCTGTACCAGCAGCAGGAGCGACTCCAATGCACGAGCCGATCCCTTCTCTAGTCACGCAATAGACCAATAGAATAAAGGCAGGCTTGCTATCATGCATTGCCTGCCTTAAAAATTAATATTACTAACCAAATTATAAAGGTTTTATTGGTTTTTCAATCGGGAAGACCATATACACACCGCTGAAAATACCTCCGACCTCATTATTGGCACCACTTACTTTAACTTCGAGCTTGACTCTGGCCTTGCTTCCCCTTGAGAGGCGGTCAAGATCACCACTCATAGAAGACATATCGGCAACGGCAGTCGGTCTACCATTAACAGGTTTGCTATAACGAATACTCGCATCAACCAACACTATATCACCATTGAGCTGGTGTTCTTGCATTAATAACCAAATCAATCCCCAACCAGTTAGTGTGGCAAGAGAAAATTGGCTACCCGCAAAAATGGTTTCATAAGGATTTTGATTACCCGATTCAGGCATGGTTGTGATGAATTTTTTCCCTGTATATTGCTCAACTCGGACACCCATTTTTTCACTTAACGGAATATGTTTATACCAAGCTTGTTGCAATTCGCCACACCAATCAGGTCGGTGAAGGATCTGGTCTAGGGTTTCAATCGGTTTGATCATTAAATAATGGCGTACTGGAGTATTGAGCTCACCAGCAATCAATCCGCGACTCTCAAAACCGATTTTATTAAAAAATGGAACGGCCTCTTCCCTAACACTGGATACGACACGTTTCACACTTTCTTGCCTTGCAATAGATTCCAATGCCATCAGAATCAATTTACCCAGCCCCTTCCCTTGCATAACAGGATTGACCGCTAAAAAACGAATCGCTCCTTCATTGTCTGCATTAATGTAGAGCCGGCCAATCGCAAGAATGCGGTTTTTATCATCGACAACCATTTGATGGTGAGCCGTTAGGTCATAACCATCTTTTTCAGAACCAAGGGGTTGATTAAAGGGTTTACGTAGCATCTCCCAGCGGAACTGGTAATAAGCGTTGAATTCAGTTTCATCTTTAGGTGCACGTAGGTGGTACATAGTCTCCCCTTTATTAGACTTGCAACCAGAAAGTGACTGGACCATCATTGGTCAGGCTGACTTGCATATCTGCGGCAAACTGCCCAGTTTCAGTGACAACGCCTTGTTGGCGACTGAGATCAATAAAATGTTCATACAGCTGTTCCGCCCGTGTAGGCTCTGCGCCCCCTGAAAAACTCGGTCTCATACCTTTTTTGGTATCTGCCGCTAGCGTGAATTGGGACACAACTAATAGACTGCCACCTGCTTGTTGAACATTCAGGTTCATTTTCCCCTGTTTATCACTAAAAATCCGATAACCAAGTACTTTATCACACAGCCGCTTAGCTGTTTGCTCATTGTCATCTTTCTCTACACCAAGTAAAACAAGTAACCCGCCTCTAATTTGGCCAATCACTTGCTCATCGACAACAACAGATGCATGAGTAACTCTCTGTATTAATGCAATCATGGTAACTCTATACAAAAAGATGGAGTAACTCTTTAAGCTACCCCACAGTGAAAAGTCATCAATTATTCAACTTCAGAGCTGAAGTCATATGTACGAAAGTATTCAGGGACGGTGTCTTTATTCACAACATGTACACCTTGAATACCCAGTGCTTGTGCCGCCTGAATATTTTCTTCAATATCATCAAAGAATACAGCATCTTGAGCATCAAATTCTTCTGATTGCAGAACATATTTATAGATTTCTGGATCAGGCTTACGCATTCCCAGATCTTGAGATAAATAAAGAAAATCAGAGGAGGCTGCAATTTCAGGATAATGCTGTGGCCAATAATCAAGATGCAAGCGATTAGTGTTTGATAAGACAACGACACGGTGCCCCTGCTCACGTAGACGCTCCATAATGTCAATGATTTCAGGTCTTAGTGAAATAAACACTGCGTGCCAGCCTTCAGCAAATTCTTCAAAACTGAGTGTTATATCGAGCTCTTCACAGAGCAGTTCAGCAAACTCAATATCTGAGATTTTGCCACACTCATGTAATTGGAAGATATTCCCAAAAGTAAACCGTGATTTGATTTGCTCACAAGGTGTACCACTGAGTTCTGACCACTTATCAAAAACACGATTAAAGTCGATATCAATAATCACATTACCCATATCGAAAATATACAGCATACCGTTTCCTCATTGTTATTAACTGAATTAACTTTAATCATTATTCATACAACTGAACAGCACTAATTACAGTTTATTTGTTGTTTTTTTTAATTAATAAATTGGAGTTTCGTCTCTATTGTGGCAATAAACACGAAAAAGCCTCGCCAAATGTTCACCGGCTGGGGATAAGGTATGATCACGACGCTGAACCAATGCGAACGTGGCATGAGGTAATTGTTCAATCAAATTTAACGCCACAAATTGCTGTTCAAACAATGGGTCATCAATAGTATCGATAGAGACAATCGTCAGAAAATCACTTTGTGCCACTAAGCTCATGCAACCGATTAATGTTTCGCAAGTAACGCTAAAACTCATTGGTTTTTCCATCAACAAAAATACATCAGAAAGCTGTTTGTAATAGGTTCCTTTAGATGTTGGCATTGTCCAATCGCAATCAACCAATTCCTTCAATGATGTTGCATTCTTCTTAGGATGATCTTTACGCATGATCACTTTGTACTCTTTTTGCATCAATTGCTCAAAATTAAACTCAGCATCCAAGCTGCCAGGACAATAAGTATTCACCGTAAAATCAAGCTCACCTTGGCGTAATTGAGGCAACATGGTTAACAATTGCCCCTCCATAACGCGTACTTTAATATTAGGAAAATCACGATGAAACTGAATAACCACTTTAGGCATAACTGAACGTGCAATGCTTCCTGCAACGCCAATATTCACCGTTCCTCCTGATAAACCAATGTATTGTTGTATTTCTTCTTGTCCAACTCGCAACTCCTCAAGAATAATACTGGCTCGACGTAAAAAACGTTCACCACAATCGGTCAAACATATCCCCTGATTGGTGCGAATAAATAATTTTGCCCCCAAAGAGCTTTCTAATTCACGAATTGATTTTGTTAATGCTGGCTGGGATAGCTGCAGAAAGCGGCTGGCAGCTCTGATACTGCCATGACGACCAATCTCAACAAATGCCCTCAATTGATGCAACTTAATCGGTATCGCCATCTCACCCCCCCCCCCGATAACCATGAGTTATATAGATAAAGTTAATTGTATCTTTTTTACCCACATTCAATTGTGTACAGTCAGTTAAAGATAACAACAAAAAATTAACATTGTTGTTAATAAACTATTTTCAATTCTTAGAATATCGAAACAAAACAAATTTAATTAATTTTAACGCGCCAATATACCTAATATTTATAGAAAAAACCGAGACCAAGAAAATTGCATTTGGTTAACATAAATTTAACTTTTAATATGATAGCTAATTTTTATTAATTAACAATAGAGTAGGTAATTGCACTTATCTAATTAACCTTTTCGTGATAACTAAAAGAGATAAAAATTATGGAGATTTGTTTAAACAATGCGGTAGAAAATATCACAGACCAATTACAAACTTGGCGACGTGATTTTCATCAATATGCTGAATCAGGTTGGTTTGAATTCCGCACAGCCACTTTAGTCGCTAATGAACTCAATCATCTTGGCTATCAATTACAACTAGGTAAGGACGTTATTGATGCTGATAGTCGCATGGGACTCCCTTCTCCAGCGCAATTAGCGGCTCAAGAAAAACGCGCGATTACTCAAGGCGCTTTAATTGAATGGCTTCCTCACTTTTCCGGTGGCTTTACAGGAATTGTTGCCACCTTAGATACGGGTAAAACTGGCCCAACTCTTGCATTTCGTGTTGATATGGATGCATTAGACTTGAATGAAGCGCTTACGAATCAACATCGTCCTCATGCTGAGGGCTTTTCATCCTGTAATCCACAAATGATGCACGCATGTGGACATGATGGTCATACTGCAATTGGCCTTGGTTTAGCCCGTATTTTAAAACAGTACCAATCACAGCTAACTGGTCGTATCAAAATTATCTTTCAACCCGCAGAAGAAGGCACACGTGGTGCAAAATCGATGGCAGAAGCGGGAGTGGTTGATGATGTGGATTTCTTTGTTGCCATACATATCGGTACGGGTGTACCAAAAGGTGAATTAGTTTGTGGTAGCAATAGTTTTTTGGCGACCACTAAATTTGATGTTACTTATCACGGAAAGGCCGCTCACTCAGGTGCAAAACCAGAAAAAGGGAAAAATGCACTGATTGCCGCAGCACAAGCCACTCTCGGTTTATATGGTATACCTCGCCATAGCGAAGGAAGCTCACGCGTGAATGTCGGTGTTCTCAATGCGGGAATTGGCCGAAATGTTATTCCTGACCACGCATTAATGAAAGTTGAAACTCGTGGTGAAACAAATGAAATCAATGAATTCATGTACCAACAAGCCATCAATATCATTGAAGGTGCTGCAAAAATGCAAGACGTTAAGGCTGATATTAGATTAATGGGTGCCGCTCAAAGTAGCCATTCTAGTCCACAGTGGGTTGATTTTATTGCTCACTTAGCACAAAACAAAATTCCAGAATTAACCTCAATCGTAAAAAATCGACCTGAAGCCGCCGGTTCTGAAGATGCGACCTATTTTATGGAACGAACAAAAACTTTAGGCGGGCAAGCAACTTATATGATTTTTGGTACTGAGCTTACTGCGGGGCATCACAATGAACACTTTGACTTTGATGAGAATGTCATGGCTGTTGCCGTTAAAACCTTAGCGACTATCGCTCTTTCGTTACCTGAGTTTGGAGCTGAATATCATGAGTAAAGAATTCACCTCTTTTATCAACGACTATATTGAACAGAATCACTCACGCTTTACTCAACTCAGTGATGCAATTTGGGATCAGCCAGAAACACGATTTGAAGAAACATTTTCAGCCGAATTACTCGCCAATGCACTTGAGCAAGAAGGTTTTCATGTTGAAAGAGCTGTAGGTGGTATTGAAACTGCATTTATTGCTAGCTTTGGCTCAGGAGCCCCCGTCATCGCATTACTTGGAGAATATGATGCTTTAGCAGGTTTAAGCCAGCAATCTGCTTGTAGTGAACCAAATCCAGTGATTGAAAATGGGAACGGTCATGGCTGTGGCCATAACTTGCTTGGTACGGCAGCACTCGCCGCTGTTTTCGCAGCCAAAGCTTGGCTACAAGCGAATCAACTATCAGGTACGGTGCGCTTTTACGGATGTCCCGGTGAAGAAGGCGGCTCCGGTAAAACCTTTATGGTAAGAGATGGCCTATTTGATGGTATTGATGCCGCTGTAACATGGCATCCTGAGTCATTCAGTGGTGTTTTCAATGTTCAGTCACTGGCTAATATTCAAACTGCGTTTCGCTTCAAAGGCATTGCTGCACATGCTGCAAACTCGCCACACTTAGGCCGAAGTGCGCTTGATGCGGTTAGTTTAATGAATGTTGGCGTTCAATTTTTGCGTGAACATATTATTCAAGAAGCCCGTATTCACTACGCCGTGACGAATACCGGTGGAGCTTCACCTAATGTTGTTCAAGCAGATGCAGAAGTATTGTATCTCGTTCGTGCACCACAATTAGATCAAGCACAAGATATTTATCAACGGGTTATTGATATCGCGAAAGGGGCGGCATTAATGACAGGTACCCAGCTGGATGTTCGCTTCGATAAAGCCTGTTCTAACTATGTTCCTAATCGCACTATTGAAAAAGCAATGTATCAACATATCACGGCTTTTGGCATCCCAGAATATAACCCGCAAGAGCGCCAATTTGCTGAGGAAATTCACGCGACACTTACCAAAGAGGATTTACGTAATGCCAAATTGAATGCCGCGCGTACAGGAGGCGAACAAGGCGTTAAATGGGGTGAACGACAAGCAGATAAAGCACTAACTGACGAAGTATTACCGTATGTCGAATCTCAAGAACTGATGTATGGGTCAACAGATGTGGGTGATGTGAGTTGGATAGCGCCAACCGCACAGTGTTTTAGTCCATGTTTTGCATTTGGGACACCACTGCATACATGGCAGTTAGTCGCGCAAGGAAGAACATCAATAGCTCATAAAGGCATGCTCTTAGCCGCAAAAGTGATGGCAGCTACAGCGATAGATCTACTTACAACGCCAGAGTTACTTTCACAAGCTAAAAGTGAATTCCAACATCAGCGAGACGAGCAATCTTATAATTGCCCTATTCCAAACGATATTCAACCGTCTAAATTAAAATAACTTTTTGGTTGGTGGGTGAATAATGACCACTGAACCCACCTTTCAAAAATATAAAAAAAATAAAAATTGCAAATACAAAGGAAAACACTATGAGCGAAACTACAGCCCCCGTGAATAAGAGCCCCGGTGCTATTTTTCGTTGGATAGAGCGAGTTGGTAATAAAATACCGAATCCCTTTATTCTCTTTGTTTATCTTCTCGCCATCTTGATGATATCAACCGCAGTACTTTCTTGGTTTGATTTATCAGTAAAAAATCCCGCCAATGGCGAGTTAGTGAGTGTCAAAAATTTATTGAGTGTCGAAGGTATTCAATGGATTTTGCCGAATATCGTCAAGAACTTCAGCAGTTTTACACCATTAGGGGCGATCCTTGCATTAGTTATTGGTGCAGGGTTAGCGGAAAAAGTCGGCTTGTTACAAGCTTTGATGTACAAAATGGCTTCAGGGATCAATAAGCGTTATGCCAGTTATATGGTGCTATTTATTGCGTTCTTCAGCCATGTTTCATCTGATGCTGCCTTAGTGGTAATGCCTCCTTTAGGTGCATTGATTTTTATTGCTGTAGGCCGTCATCCAGTTGCTGGCTTGCTAGCCGCTATCGCAGGTGTGGGCTCTGGCTTTACAGCTAATCTGTTGATTGTGACAACCGATGTTTTACTCTCAGGCATCAGTACTGAAGCCGCAATGATCATTGATCCTAGCTTGCATGTTAGCGTTATTGATAACTGGTATTTTATGGCAATATCCGTGATTGTCTTAACTATCACAGGAGCAATCATAACCGATAAATTTATTGAACCGCGGTTACCTAAGTGGGAAGGAACATCTCACGACCGTCTCGAAACACTCACACCACTGCAAAACCGCGGATTATTGATGAGTGGTCTATCTGCACTAATCTTTATTGCTATCGTTGCTTTGATGGTCGTGCCTGAAGGGGCTCCTCTTCGTGATCCACAAACAGGTTCGGTTATTCCGTCACCTTTCATCAAGGGGATCGTTCCTGTTATCATTATTTTCTTCTTCGTTGTTTCAATTACTTATGGCATTTCAACAAAACAAATCAAGAAGGCTAATGATATTCCCGATTTGCTCGTCGATCCGATGAAAAATATGGCAGGTTTCATTGTCATGGTTTTCCCTTTATCCCAATTCGTTGCTTTCTTTAATTGGAGCAACATGGGTAAATTTATGGCAATCGGTTTGACTGATGTGCTTGAAAGCTTAGGAATGACAGGGGTTCCCGCTTTTATTGGTTTAATGTTCTTATCTGCATTTTTGTGTATGTTTATTGCTAGTGGTTCTGCTATCTGGTCAATCCTTGCACCAATATTTGTTCCGATGTTTATTTTGCTAGGATTCCACCCTGCATTTGCACAAATCGTCTTTCGTATTGCTGATTCCGCAGTGCTTCCTCTCGCACCAATGTCCCCTTTCTTACCACTGTTTTTAGGGTTCCTTCAGCGATATTATAAAAATGCGCAGCTAGGTACCTATTACACCTTAATTTTACCTTACCCATTAATTTTCTTTGCTGTTTGGATACTGTTGCTCATTGGTTGGTACTATGCAGGCCTACCGATAGGACCAGGGGTTTATCCACTTTTAGCTTCATAAAGAAAGGTTAGCGATTGAGATATAAATCAGTTGGATATCAAGTGGTATAACAATTATTTAGATTATTCGGAGAGGTATGTTCAAACGGGAATGTGACTTGCCATTGTTTTTTACTTTAATCCGCATCCATTTAAGACAACCTCATAATTAAAATGGAAAGCCATAAAAAAAGGTGCCAAATTGGCACCTTTCTCAATCTTAATTACCGTTTTAATAACGGTAATTAGTCATCTTTAGAACGGCTTGCACGGCGGCGATCGTTCTCATTCAGGTGACGTTTACGCAGACGGATAGACAGTGGAGTCACTTCAACTAATTCGTCATCATCAATAAACTCAAGAGCTTGTTCCAGAGTCATTTTGATTGGTGGTGACAGAGTAGTTGCTTCGTCAGTACCTGATGCACGCATGTTAGTCAGTTTCTTACCTGTTAAGCAGTTAACTGTCAGGTCATTTGAACGTGAGTGAATACCAATGATTTGGCCTTCATAAACTTCAGCACCATGACCTAAGAATAACTTACCACGATCTTGCAGGCTGTATAATGCGTAAGCAACTGCTTTACCTTGACCATTAGAGATCAACACGCCGTTTTGACGGCCGCCGATTTCGCCTGGACGAACATCGTCATAATGACTGAATGTTGAATACAGTAAGCCAGTACCTGAAGTCATCGTCATGAATTCAGTACGGAAACCAATCAGACCACGGCTAGGAATAATGTAGTCAAGACGTACACGGCCTTTACCATCTGGCATCATGTCACGCAGGTCACCTTTACGCTCACCCAACGCTTTCATGACATCACCTTGATGCTGTTCTTCAACATCTAAGGTCACTTGTTCAAACGGCTCTTGTCTACGGCCATCAACATCACGGAAGATAACTTTTGGACGAGAAACTGCTAATTCGAAACCTTCACGACGCATGTTTTCGATTAGAACAGACAAGTGCAGTTCACCACGGCCAGAAACACGGAATGCATCTGGATCTTGAGTTTCTTCAACACGCAGTGCCACGTTGTGAACTAGTTCTTTGTTCAAACGGTCAAGAATCTGACGAGAAGTTACATACTTACCTTCACGGCCACAGAATGGTGAGGTGTTAACGCAATAGAACATGCTAACTGTTGGCTCATCAACTGCTAATGCTGGCAGAGCTTCAACATTACCGACCATACAAATGGTGTCAGAAATATTTAGTTCGCCTAGACCCGTCAGAGCAACAATATCACCCGCTTCAGCCATCTGTGAATCGATACGCTCTAAGCCTAAGTGGGTTAGTACTTTACCGATTTTGCCGTTACGTGTTTTACCTTCGCTGTCGATAACAGTGACTTGTTGGTTTGGCTTCACAACACCACGTTTGATACGGCCAATACCGATAACACCTAAGTAGCTGTTGTAATCCAATTGCGAAACTTGCATTTGGAAAGGACCGTCCATATCCACAGCTGGTGGCTCAACGTATTTTACAATAGATTCGTAAAGTGGCGTCATGTCTTCAGCCATTTCTGTGTGCTCAAGACCTGCAATACCGTTTAATGCTGATGCATAAACGATAGGGAAATCGAGCTGCTCATCCGTTGCACCTAAGTTAACGAATAAGTCGAATACTTGGTCAACAACCCAGTCAGGACGTGCGCCTGGACGGTCAACTTTGTTGATAACAACAATTGGTTTTAAGCCATTATCGAAGGCTTTTTGTGTGACGAAACGCGTTTGTGGCATTGGGCCATCTGTAGCATCAACCACGAGCAGAACGCAGTCAACCATTGACATAACACGTTCAACTTCACCACCAAAGTCGGCGTGACCTGGGGTATCGACGATATTGATGTGGTAGCCATTCCAATGAATAGCGGTATTTTTAGCAAGAATGGTGATACCACGCTCTTTCTCCAAGTCATTGGAGTCCATAACACGCTCATCAACATTTTCACGTTCACCGAACGTGCCTGATTGCTGCAGTAGTTTACCAACCAGTGTTGTCTTGCCATGGTCAACGTGAGCGATGATGGCGATATTTCTTAAATTTTGAATTGACAAGGATTTTTACCGTTTAATTGACAGGAAAGGAATATGCTTTATAGAACCTGCTTATCAACAGGGTGCATACTTTCTTCGTTAATTTGCTGTTATTTTACACGTTTTTCCGCTCAAGTGGAATAAATGTGAAACTCATCACTGTATAAAAAGTTTTTAACTAAAAAACATTCAGTTGCGTAACAATGGCGGAATATATCAGAAAATAACCCGTATCAGTACTGAGAAATCACAAAGTAACAGGATAATACGCTATATATTAAATGTTAGCAGCCAAAAAAAAGAATAAAAAATAGACTTTCTTTCGTAATTTCCACTTTTTAACCCTTTTTTGCAATTTAGATATATCTAAATTGACCAATTAGATATATCGGAATATATTGAAACCATGCTAATTCGATATATCTAAAGAAGGAGAATTATATGCGAATTCATTCCTGCCGTCACGTTTATCATTCACATCATGACGATGAGCATGGCCATCAATGTTGCTCTGGCGAAGGCCGCCATGGGCGCGGTGAAGGTCACCGTCACTGCAAAGGGCGTCATGAACAAGGCGAAAGCCGACACAGAGGTCGTGGGCGTGGTTTACGGCGTCTATTCGATCATGGCGATCTGCATATTATGGTACTGTCATTAGTTGCTAAAAAGCCAAGTTATGGCTATGAAATAATCAAAGATATTCAGGAAGCCTCAAGTGGTCTTTATGTACCTAGCCCTGGCGTGATCTATCCAACATTGACGCTACTCGAAGAACAAGGGTTCCTAGAATCTGAAGTCATTGAACGTAACCGTAAAAGTTTCAAAATTACCCAAGAAGGTGCTGAGCATTTACAGCAAAATCAAGAAACGGAAGCCATTATTTTTCGTAAATTAGCGAAAGCTCGTGACATGCAACATGGCGGTAATTTAGCTGAAGACATCGAAGTCGCTGTTCATCGTTTCAAAGCGCTTTTACGTCATAAAATGGTTTTAAAACAGTTAAATGAAGAGCAAACTCGTCAAATTGCACAAATAATTAATGATGCAGTAAAACAGATTGAACAAGTGAATACGTTATTAACGACTAATAGTGATGATTAATACTGGTAGACAGTTAGGGCTGTTGACCTTTCCTGCTTATTTTTACTGCACTAATCGATTGAAATGACATCAATTTGATTATGTCACCTATTGAGATTATTAAAAATAATCAATATTAGGATTTAAGATTAAACACAAGGCCATAGTTCATCATGACCTTGTTTGTTTTAGATTTGATTACCCAAGCTCTTTTTTGGGCTCAGCTGCAACTTGCAGATTCAATCGTTGAGATTGTACTGTCGAAATTGGTGCAACTTGTGACATGTCACGAATATTTTTCTGAATTGAAATTGAGCAAAACAAATATAAGAAGAAAACAAGGCCGTAAAACCCTTTCTAACTTGGTAATAAATCCGCGTGGTACACACCAATGACCTTCAATACAATAGAAATAAAAACGCTACAGTACAGGCTATATAATATGACTGAGTAGTTGGGATACCTTCTTCTTTATCTCTCACCATTTTTTTGAATCGATATTGCTGAGAAAAGACCTAAGATAAGTACGGAATAGTAATAACCTTTTTCATTCAATTGCATCTATGAAGGCCATAATCCTAGAAGGTATGCAACTCCCCCCCCCCGCAACCGCTACCCAAGAAATTAAATGGAAAGCGTTAAATCGATATTCAATTTTATTATCTTCCTCCATTTTTATTCTTCATAATAAAAATATGATTCCATCTAATTAACTTTCACTCAAAACAATAAATTTGCAACAATATATCTCCATAGCCAAAATAATTGGCACTACATTAAAATAGTAACTGCAGGTAATTGAGTTGTTTAGATATAGATGAAAATCGATATTAACGCGCAAAGCACCATAATGGTGCGTTCCCTCTTGCAAGAACGCACTATTTCAGTGCAAATCAAGTAACTTAATCCTTGGTTGATTTATTATTACATCGTAACAATCAGTATTTACTCTGTTTTAAAAAGTTGGCACAGTTTTCGCTTATATTTAATTATTAGAAGTGATACGTTGAAAAAACGGATTCTGAACTTCGACTAACAATTGCAAAAAGCAAAGCTAATATAAGTTGTTATTTTGCTGACCCTACCTGACCAGGAGAGCCGATAATGTCTGCAGAACATGTTTTATCGCTGATAGAAGAGCACAAAATCAAATTTATCGATATGCGTTTTACTGATACTAAAGGTAAAGAGCAACACATCACTATCCCTGCTCACCAAGTCAACGAAGACTTCTTTGAAGAAGGCAAAATGTTTGATGGTTCATCAATCGGTGGCTGGAAAGGTATTAACGAGTCCGACATGGTGTTGATGCCAGATACATCAACAGCGTTGCTAGATCCGTTCTTTGCAGATCCAACTCTAATTATTCGTTGTGATATTCTTGAGCCAGGTACTATGCAAGGTTACGACCGCGACCCACGCTCTATTTCTCAACGTGCAGAAGATTTTCTCCGTGCCAGCGGCATCGCTGACACCGTCCTGTTTGGGCCAGAACCTGAATTCTTCATCTTTGATGATATCCGTTTTGGTAACAGCATGCACAGCAGCTATTATCATATCGATGATATCGAAGCAGCATGGAACACAGGAACCAAATATGAAGGTGGTAATAAAGGCCATCGTCCGGGTGTGAAAGGCGGTTACTTCCCAGTTCCACCTGTTGACTCATCACAAGATTTACGTTCTGCAATGTGTACTACCATGGAAGATATGGGGCTAGTTGTTGAAGCTCACCACCATGAAGTCGCTACTGCAGGGCAAAACGAGGTCGCAACTCGCTTTAATACCATGACGAAAAAAGCAGATGAGACTCAAATTTATAAATATGTCGTACATAACGTTGCGCATGCATACGGTAAAACAGCAACTTTTATGCCGAAACCATTAGTTGGTGATAACGGTTCTGGTATGCACTGCCATATGTCTCTCTCAAAAGACGGTATCAACCTGTTTGCCGGTGACAAATACGGCGGTCTATCAGAAATGGCGCTCTACTACATTGGCGGGATCATCAAACACGCTCGTGCATTGAATGCCTTTACTAACCCAACAACCAACTCATACAAGCGCTTGGTTCCGGGATACGAAGCGCCTGTTATGTTGGCTTACTCAGCACGTAACCGCTCTGCATCAATCCGCATTCCAGTTGTTGCGAGTACTAAAGCACGTCGTATTGAGGTGCGTTTCCCAGACCCAGCAGCTAACCCATATTTGGCATTTGCAGCGCAGTTAATGGCGGGTCTTGATGGCATCATTAATAAGATCCATCCTGGTGATGCAATGGATAAAAACTTGTATGACCTACCACCGGAAGAAGCGAAAGAAATCCCAACAGTTGCTGGCTCTTTAGAAGAAGCATTAGCTGAACTGGATAATAATCGTGAGTTCTTAACGCGTGGTGGTGTCTTCACTAACGATGCTATCGATGCTTATATCGAATTATTGCGTAGCGATATTCAACGTGTTCGCATGACGCCGCATCCATTAGAATTTGAAATGTACTACAGTGTGTAACACGCCGTTCCACTGCTAGTCGTTGTTGCCGTGAAACATTTGCCCCATCTATGATGGGGCCTTTTATCTCTAAACATTTTCGGTGGCATACTCACAGTCGATATCGTTTATTCAAATGCAGCTTTGTTGGGTAAATCAAGTATAATGCACCAAAATAGTGCAGGAGCGAAATTACATGAAAGCCGAACATTTGCCAGCACCCGAGCATATTCTTGATTCACTGTTAAATAGTGTCTTGCTCGTTGATTATGAGCTTATTATTCATTATGCCAACAACTCCGCCTTAGAAATACTCGCTCAGAGCCAACGAAAAATTTATGGTACCCCATTACCTGTTCTCTGTAGTTATTGCTCTTTAAATGATGAGCTGATGCTTAATAGCTTAAAAGACGGACATAGCTTTACCGATAACGAAGTCACATTTGTATTTAACAACCATTCACATGTGATGTCACTCAGTGCACAGCCTTTCTCCGCACAATTTATTTTGCTAGAGCTTTCTCAATTAGACAGTCAACGTCGGCTCAGCCAAGAGCAAGCCCAAAACGTACAGCAACTGGCGGCAAGAGAACTGATCCGTGGCCTCGCTCATGAAATTAAGAACCCATTAGGTGGATTGAGAGGTGCAGCACAGTTACTCTCAAAGGCTTTGCCTGACCCGCAATTAAATGAATACACTCAAGTTATTATTGAGCAAGCAGATAGACTAAGAGTATTAGTTGATAGATTACTTGGTCCCCAATATCCCGGCCCTAAAACACAGCAAAGTATTCATCATAGTGCAGAAAATATTGTTCGCTTAGTCTCATTAGAGAAGCCGGATAATGTCACACTCGTTCGTGATTATGACCCAAGCTTACCTGATCTTGAATACTATCCAGACCAAATCGAACAAGTACTATTAAATATTATCCGCAATGCATTACAGGCTCTTTCTGATACAGGCGGTATGATTACTTTACGTACTCGCACAGCTTTCCAAGTCATGCTGCACGGTGAGCGTTATCGCTTAGCGGCTCGAATCGATATTGAAGATAATGGCCCAGGCATTCCTCTTGCGATTCAAGATACCCTTTTCTATCCGATGGTAAGTGGTCGTGTAGGTGGGACAGGTTTAGGTCTCTCTATTGTGCACAGTTTAGTTGACCAGCATGCCGGTAAAATTGAATTTACTAGCTGGCCGGGTCATACCGAGTTTTCTATTTATCTGCCAATCAAAAAATAGGAGATAACAATGCAACAGGGAAAAATTTGGGTTGTTGATGATGATAGTTCTATTCGTTGGGTACTTGAGCGCGCCTTAAATAATGCCTCTTTTAATTGTACCTGTTTTAATAGTGCTGATGCCGTTCTGACAGCGCTAGAAAATGATCTCCCTGATGTATTATTATCGGACATTCGTATGCCCGGTATCGATGGTTTAGCACTTCTCAATCAGCTAAAACAATCTCATCCATTGTTACCTATCATTATTATGACAGCACACTCCGATCTTGATGCAGCGGTGAATGCTTATCAATCGGGTGCTTTTGATTATCTGCCTAAACCTTTTGATATTGATGAAACAGTGGCATTGGTTGAACGTGCTTTAAGTCACAGTCGCGAACAAAATCATATTGAGCGTGACCCAAAACAAAAAGTCGATAGCGTATCTTCAACCATGATCGGCGAAGCGCCTGCGATGCAAGAAGTTTACCGTATTATTGGTCGTCTTTCACGCTCATCCATCAGTGTGCTAATTAATGGTGAATCAGGGACAGGTAAAGAGCTAGTTGCACATGCATTGCATCAACACAGCCCACGCGCTAGTCAGCCCTTTATTGCATTAAACATGGCTGCTATCCCCAAAGATTTGATTGAATCAGAGCTATTTGGTCATGAAAAAGGCGCTTTTACAGGAGCAACTCAGGTAAGACAAGGCCGTTTTGAACAAGCCAACGGAGGTTCGCTCTTTTTAGATGAGATTGGCGATATGCCTCTTGATATTCAAACCCGTCTATTAAGAGTACTGGCTGAAGGACAATTCTACCGGATTGGTGGTTATACACCGGTTAAAGTTGATGTCCGTATCATTGCCGCAACTCACCAACATCTCGAAAAACGTGTTAAAGAAGGCTTGTTCCGTGAAGACCTATTCCATCGCTTAAATGTTATCCGTGTTCAACTCCCACCATTAAGAGAGCGTATTGAAGATATTCCTCGCCTAGCACACTTTTTTTTACAGAATACAGCCAAAGAACTGGGGGCTGATAGCAAAATACTCCATCCAGATAGTGAACGTATTTTGCAACATTATCATTGGTCAGGTAACGTCAGGCAGCTTGAAAACGTCTGCCGTTGGTTAACCGTTATGGCGGCTAGTCAAGAGATCTTACCGCAAGACTTACCAGAAGATCTTCTCGGTAATCATCAGCAAGATGACATTACGAGTGAGTCTATTGCGCATAGCAACCCACGAAATAATAATGCCTCATGGTTTGAATTGCTTGAGTATTGGACAGAGAGCGCATTGACGGACGGCAAAGAGAATTTACTTGCACAAACAATACCGCTGATGGAATACACCATGCTCAACTGTGCTTTAAAATACACTCATGGACACAAGCAGGAAGCAGCCCGTTTATTGGGTTGGGGACGAAATACACTCACCCGAAAATTAAAAGAGTTAGGTATCGAGTAAACAAATGATAGGGAGTTTTCTCCCTATCAACTTGTCTATTCTTTTTTAGATGGTAATTATTAACTTGGTACTTTAAGGCGAATATCTTTAATTAGACTGTTTTTCATTATTTACAACATTTCGATTCTACCTGAAGATAATATCTATCACTCAATTACATCTTGTTTTTATTTTATGAATAAATTCTTTTAATGACTACAGATAACTCTGATTCCCTTTCGTAAATTAACCTTAAAAGACTATCATAATAAAACATATAATTTTATTTTTACCATTATAATAAACAACCCTCTTAAATAGAAAATCATAATAAGTCAAATCATGAACACCTCACCCCACTTATAAAAAAACAAAGAAAACAAAAAACACAATTATACACATTATGAGTTAGCTACAAGCCCAATCACGCAATATCAATAAATTTAAAGTGAAAAAAACCTAACGGATAATGTGTTTTTTGATTTTTAAAACCACCCAAAAATAAAAAACAAAAGTTTAATCTAAAAAAACACAAACTTGTTTATTGAGTAAAATAGTTACAAAATACCCTCGAATAGAGTAGACATGTAATAACTCTAATTAACCCAATTAAAATATAAATATTCTTTTCGGAGAAAACAAATGAAAAAAAAACTACTTGCATCATTAATTGCTGCAACTTCTATTTTCACAATTAATAATGCATTGGCAGCTGATGGTAGTATTGAATTTACTGGTGAGTTCACTGATCAAGCTTGTGAATTAGCAACAGGTTCAGATGCATTAAAAGTAAATTTAGGCAAAGTGTCTAAAACAGCATTACCCGCTACAGGTGCTACTGCTGCTGCAACAAAATTCACTATTAAGCTGACTAATTGTCCTGCAACGGCTGTCAGTGCAAAAGTCCAATTTGATGCTGATTCTTATGCTGGTGATGATAAAGTTATTGCACTGAAAGATGAAACTGATGTCGCAAAAGGTGTTGGTATTCAAATTACAGATGACACAAATACGGTTGTTCCATTATCCACACCATCTAAAGCATATGCATTAAAAGAAAGTGTCGAAAACAGCTTAGATTTTAGAGCTCGTTATATCGCTCAAGCGGATACAGTTACTGTCGGCCCAGCAAACGCTAACGCAACATTTACAATTAACTATAATTAATTTGATACACCTAAAATAATTATAAGCGTATCTAAGCGCCAAGTAAAATGAACTGGATAACCTAGATAATTCTATCATCTAATTATCTAATTATCTAAATTCATTAAACTCATTAAATGCATTAAATATAAATTGAAATATGACAGTTACTTAAGGCCTAAAAGGACTTAAGCCTTATATCCTTAATTCAATGGTGAAAACATGAAATTTTTTATTTGTTTTTTTATTTCAACAATAATAACCATTAATACAGCCTATGCTGGTGTGATAATTGGTGGCACTCGTGTTATATACCTTGAAGGTAATAAAGATGTCAGTATTAGTGTACAAAATCCAGATAAAATCCCTTATTTAATTCAATCTTGGATAGAGGATGCACAAGGTGGTAAGCAATCGGACTTTACTATTACACCGCCTCTATTCAGGTTGAATCAAGAAAAAACTAACACATTAAGAATATTTTTAACAGAAAATAAATTACCGAACAATCAAGAGTCTCTATTTTGGTTAAATATTAAAACAATACCTGCAACTGAAAGAACTGAAAACTCATTGCAAATCGCTTTTAAAACTCAAATGAAGTTAATTTATCGCCCTGCATCGATTAAAAATATCAACTTCACTGAAGAGCAAAAGAAACTAGTATGGTCAAAAAATGGCAGCGAAATTATTGTCAAAAATCCAACACCTTATTATATTAATTTTCAAAGTATTTCCTTTAATGGTAAGAAGACGGAAGATATTTCGTATGTAGCACCTTTTAAATCAACCTTATTTAAAACCAATGATTCATTAGCACATGGCGTTATTAAATGGGAAATAATTAATGATTATGGTGCTGCAGATATTACATCTGAAGTGAAAATATAAATTATTATAATTTTAGGTCTTCACATGAGAATAAATAAAATATGCATAGGCCTATTTTTATCCTTAGGCTATATCAGTGCTTTGCACGCGGAAAAAGAAACTTATTTTGACCCTGATTTCCTTGAATTACCGAACAAAGAATCTATTGATTTATCACAGTTCGAGAATAATGAACAATCAGCGGATCGTTACTATGTTGATATTTATGTAAATAGTAACTTAATTAGCGCTAAAAACTTAAACTTTAAAAAAAATAGCCATAGCTCTCTATTACCTTGTTTGTCAATTTCTGACCTCAAAGAGTTCGGTATTAAAACCGCAGATTACCCTGCGCTACAAGATGGAAATGATCAGTGTGTTAATTTATCAGCGATTCCTGAAGCAAAAAGCGAGTTCGAATTTCACTCACAGCGCCTATATTTAAATATTCCTCAAATTGCGCTCAATAAAAATCCACGTGGTTATGTTGATTTAGCAGATATTGATAATGGTGTTAATGCATTATTACTGAATTATAGCTACAGTGGATCTAAAACCTATGACCGCAAAGGTGATGGATCAAATAGTTCATCTAACTATGTTAACTTACGACCAGGTTTAAATATTGGGGCTTGGCGACTACGCAATTACACCACGTGGTCAAGCAGAGATGGTGAATCCAACAAATGGGATACGGTCTATACCTACGCCTCACGCAATATTAATAGTCTAAAAAGCCAAGTAACTCTAGGTGATAAAATTACACCATCATTAGTATTTGATAGTGTACCATTTCGTGGCGCTCAAATGGCTACAGATGATGATATGTATCCTGAAAGCCTACGTGGTTACGCTCCAGTTGTTCGTGGTATAGCGCGTAGTAACGCACAAATTACTATTAGGCAAAACGGTTATATTATTTATCAAACCGATGTTGCCGCAGGCCCCTTTGAAATTTCAGACCTATACCCAACAGGCAGTAGTGGTGACCTATATGTCACCATTAAAGAGTCTAATGGCAGTGAACAATCACAAATTATTCCTTTTGCTTCTTTACCCGTATTACAGCGAGAAGGTTATTTCTCTTATAGTGTTACTGGTGGGCAATATCGTGCTTACGATAGCCATGTAGATAAAACTAAATTTGGGCAGTTCACCTTAATTTATGGGTTACCTTATGGGCTCACGGCTTATGGTGGAAGCCAATTTAGTGAAAACTACCAGTCATATTCTATCGGAGCGGGACAAAACCTAGGCCGTATCGGTGCTATTTCTGTGGATATCACACAAGCCAATTCCACACTCAGTGATAATAAGAAATATCATGGGCAATCATATCGCTTTCGCTATAACAAAAATCTGAATGATATCGGTACAAATATTGCCTTAGCGGGTTATCGCTACTCGACAAAAGATTTTTATAGCTTATCGGAAGTATTTGATAGTTACCGTGATACAAACTATATGCCAGAAATTGAGCGTCGCCGTAATCGTGGTGAAATCACACTAAACCAAAATTTAGGGACAACTTATGGTTCGGTTTCTGCAGGCTTTGTCAGTGAAGACTATTGGAATAGCAATCGCAAAACTAAATCAGCAACACTTGGTTATAATAATAGCTGGCAGGGTGTTAGCTATGGCTTAAATTACACTTATAACAAAAATACTAATAGTCATTCTTATACTTCAGGCACCCAAAATAAAAACGATGATAATCACCTGTTCGCATTTTCTATTAGTCTTCCATTTGCTCTATTTGAGGATACTGCCTATATCAATATGAATAGCAGTAACAATAGCCAAGGTGATAGTTCAGGTAATATTGGTGTATCTGCTTCACAACTCAATAATCGTTTAAATTGGGGGATACAGCAGGGTTATACCAATAGGGGACAAGGCGCATCAGGCAACATTAATGCTTCCTATAAAGGACAATATGGCGAAGTGTCGGGTGGCACAAGCTACAGTAAAAATAACAATAATATTTACTATGGTACTAATGGCAGTTTAGTTGCACATTCTGGCGGTATTGTATTGGGTCAACAACTCGGGAAAACTGCCGCACTCGTCGCAATTCCGGATGCGGGTGGTGTACCTATTTTGAATCAAGCAGGTATCGTCACCAATAACCAAGGCTATGCGTTAGTGCCTTATATCACTGCTTATCGTAAAAATATCATCGACATAGATACCTCAGCACTACCTGAGAATACTGAAATGGAGTTAACCAGCCAAACAGTCGCGCCAAGTCGTGGGGCTCTTGCTAAAGCCAGTTTTGTTGCCAATGTCGGTTATCGTGCATTAATGATTGTGACGTTTGCTGATGGCAAACCGATTCCTTTTGGGGCGCAAACTATTTTTGATGATAACAACAAGTTGAATACCATGGTAGGTAATGATGGAGAGATTTATTTATCAGGTTTAACCGAAAGTGGCCGCTTTATTATTCAATATAACGATAAACAGCAATGCCAAGTGAATTATAACTTAGCAGGACTACCTAATTATTTAGGTCTGTATAAAACGACGGCTGTTTGCCAGTAATAGAGATAAATATAATGAAAAAATTATTTCATAAATTAACGACGATAACGGGATGCCTATTTTTATATTCAGGATATTCCGATGCGGATTGTATTCAAAATCCAAATTTTAATAATCTACAATCTGACCTTCCAGCAAGAACGTACACAATTCAGTACGATGATTCATCAGTAAAAGATTTGGAGACTATCACTGTATCTTATGGTCCTGGATCCCTAACTTCGCATAGTACTGGAAATAGTACGTGTGGTAGCTCCTACTTAAGAGGAGATTATATAAATGACTGGATACCGGATACGAATAAAATTGCTAAAACCAATATTTCGGGTATTGGTATCACAATTCAATCAGCAGCCATCGGTAATTTCAATACTAGCTTTGGTCCATCAGCAAATAGTTGGGAGGTTAAAAGTACGAATTGGATTGTAGTCATTAAAAAAACGGGTTCGGTAACACAATCAGGGACACTAAGTTCAGGAGCTGTTGCTAGATTGACTCAAACAAACACTGTACCCAGTAATTCAACATGGAATTTAACCACCTTAAATATCCCGGCCAATGCTATTCGCATTAATGTGCTTAGTTGCTCACTCAGAAATACAGTTCCAAAGATTAATATGGGTGATTGGTATGATACTCAATTTAAAAATATTGGTGATACAAGCACTAATGTCGACATTCCTATTACCCTTAGCTGTTTGGCAGGAACGAATATTAAAGCAACAATTACTAGCGCTGGAGGTTATGTCAATGCACCACAAGGACAGTTAGCGTTATCTGGTACTAATAAAGCAACAGGCGTCGCTATTCAACTGGTCGATAAAAATAACACACCAATTCCTTTAAACACTAAAAATACTGTCATAAATAATACATCCGCAGGTGATTATGTTTTTGGTTGGAAGGCTCGTTATATTAAAACTGCAAATACTATTACTCCAGGTTCTGCCAATGCAACTGCAACAGTTAATGTGCGCTATGAATAGGGGTTTGAAATGAAAAAAATACTTATTAATTTATTATTAATAAATAGTTCAGTACTGCCTTTAATTTCACTGGCTGAAACAAATATTACATTAGGTTTTTCTGGTAATATTAAAGCCGCCAGCTGTAATATTACGGGTGGAAACAATATTAATATTGATTTGAATCGTATTCCTGTTGATTTATTTAATACACCACAAAGTGGTTCTGAATGGAATGATTTTAATATTAATTTAACAGACTGTTCATCTTCTATTAATCAAGTCAAACTGACATTCTCAGGTACAGCAGATACGGGTGATATTAATAGTCTTTATAAAAATCAAGGAACAGCTAATAATATTGCAATACAGTTGCAAAACGGTGATGGTTCGAGTCCTTTAGGTAATCAAAAAACATTAACTGCAAATGTTACCAATCAAGTCGCAACCATTCCTTTACGAGTAAGAGCTTTTTCCGTTGCGGGTAATGCAATACCAGGATCGATATCAGCCAATATCACAGCAACTATTACTTATCTATAGAGACGATATTATGAAATACATTATCATCTTATTTTCACTGCTAATTTACTCCACATTTACATCAGCGGATGCAGTTAATATTAATGTTTCAGGCTATGTTGCCGCGATGCCTTGTGAAATAGAGAAAAATAATTACTCGATTGATTTTAAAAAAGTCAATGCATGGAATATTAGAGATAGCCAAGTTTCATCTTGGGTCGACTTTTCAATTAAATTAAAAAATTGCCCCGCTAAAACGACACAAGCGGTTATGACGATTACTGGTAACACTGACTTAATTAATAGTGATTATTTTATCAATACTGGTACATCAAAAAACTCTGCCTTACATTTAGCCAATACACTAAATAAAACATTGATAAAGAACGGTACAAAAATAATAGTACCTATAGATAATACTAGTCGTAGCGTTGATGTTCCATTTTCAGCGAGAATTGTCGGTTATGGCAGTGGCATGGGCGTTGGAACATTCAGAAGCCACGTTGAATTTACATTACTTTACAATTAATTCCAACTTAGAAACTAATTTAATTTTTAATTTAGTTTCTAATGAATGAGAGCAATTAATGTTATTTTTCTCTATCGAGAGGAACACCTATGCCTAGTTATTATCCTATTTCGAAGATAATAGGAAAAAAATTACTTATTATCGAAAAATGAAGGGCGTTTCATTAACCGAACTCGCTAAAGTCACTGGTGTGAGTGAACAACAGCAATCAAGATACGAAAGAGGTATTAATAGAATTAATTTACATAGATTAAGCTTATATGCTGATTACTTCAATATTAATCTCAGTGAGTTTTTTTTATTAAATGAACATGAAATTGATGAAATCAAAAATGTTAATGTTATTAAATAACAACCCTTAAATTACGCTTCACCAATAACTAATAATTAAATAATTATATTGAGGTTTACTAATATGCATGACGATATATCTAAAAATATTGGTTTGAAAATACGAATATTGCGAGAAAGGCATGGAATGACTGGTAAAGATCTTAGTATTCTTTTAGGAATTAGCCAACAACATCAATCGCGCTATGAAAATGGGAATGTCAATATTCATGTTGAGACAATTTATTATCTAACACAAATTTTTAATATCAAACCTGATTATTTTTTTGCTGAGTCAGTATTAGTTGATGAAAATAGCACTCAAATCAATAAATCTAAAACTTATTACCAAGCTGAAACTATCATTTAAAGGCTAGCAAAAATGATCTTCAAAGATAAAATGGTTATAGAACTGGCGCAGCATTGCACCAGTAGCTATCTTTGCGATTTAACCTCTGCGAGTAGCCAATGATGAAAAATTGTCATCGCAGGGGTCATTGGGCGAGATTTTAAACGGCTAAGCCAATAACCACCCAAAGTTACACTAATATCGAAAGGTTTTACCAATATACCCGCACTGAGTTCATGTTCGAACATACAACTTGGTGCAAGAGCAACGCCATCGGTTAATAGCGCAGCTTCAACCATCAAACGTGACGAATCAAATACTGGGCCTTTTACTCTCCACGGATCTAATTTTGCTGCAATTTGCCACTTCTCCCACTCATCTTTACGGTAAGATCGCATCAGACATTGTTCTTTTAAATCTATAGGGTCGATAAGCCGATTGGCCACTTTTTCTGAGCACAAGACGGTATGTGCTACTGAAAATAATGACGTATTATCCGCTAATGGCCACATCCCTTCCCCGAAATGGATAGCAAAATCAACACCTTCAGCCGCCAAATTAACCACGTTATTATGGGTCATAATACGTAGGTCAATATAGGGATAAAGCTCAGCAAAAGCAGATAAACGCGGTAGTAACCAGCCTACCGCAAAAGTTCCGACAACCGAGATACTCAAGACCTCATGATAGTGTCCATCTTCAAATTGTTGAAGTAATGACTCTATTTGATCGAATGAACGGCTTAATACCGGAAGCAGCGCAAGCCCTTCATCTGTCAGTGCTAATCCTCTAGGAAGTCGCGTAAATAGCACCAATCCGAGTTGCTCCTCAAGTAAACGCACCTGTTGGCTAACTGCAGCTTGAGTAACATTTAATTCAAGACCTGCTCGCGTGAAACTCAGATGACGAGCGGAGGCTTCAAACGCACGTAACGCATTTAGAGGAAGGCGGTAACGATAATTCCCTGACATAAGTTTTTCTTTTACCTCATCGAATTTTATATCGTTTCAAATAAAAAAATAAAATAGGCATACTCTTTCCTCAGAATGCTTCAATATAGAAATAATCGATTCTGAGACCTATTTAAAATAGGCAAAACAGCATACCTGAATTTCATCAGCAATAACTAAAACTTTTACTTTAAATGGATACGCTATGAAAATTTTTTTTCGTAAGGGGCCGCTTTTTATCGCCTTGTGTTTAGCATTTACATCAATTTCGGCCTCTGCCCTGACACAGAAGGAAGTCGATGGGATCATTAAACCTTTGATGAAGCAAGAACAGATTCCGGGTATGTCTGTGGCTATTTCAATTGATGGTAAACAAGATATTTACCACTATGGTATTCAGTCGACACAAACCAAAGTGCCGATTACCGATAGAACTTTGTATGAGATAGGCTCGTTATCAAAAACGTTCACGGCAACTCTTGCTGCCTATGTCCAAACTCAAGGTAAACTAGATTTTGCAAAAAAAGTCAGTGACTATTTACCTGAATTAAAAGATAGCGCTTTTGATCATATTAGTATTATGAATCTAGCAACTCATACTTCAGGGCTATCATTATTTGTACCTGAAGGAGTGGTAACCAGCACTCAATTAATGGACTATTTTCACCATTGGATCCCAGAAAAAACGATTGGCCAATATCGTTCCTATTCCAATCTAGGTACCGGATTACTGGGTATCCTGGCAGCAAAACAACTCAATATGCCTTTTTCTCAAGCGATGGAGAAGCTAATGCTGCCTTCATTGGGTCTGAAGCATACCTATCTTCATGTCCCGAAAAACCAAGAAGAATATTATGCCCAAGGCTATAATAAGCAGAACCAACCCGTTAGAGTGACGCCAGAAATTTTAGATGCGGAAGCTTATGGGTTGAAATCGAATGCTAAAGACTTGATCCGCTATTTAGAAATTAATATGCAGATGAACAAAGTTGCAAAACCTTGGTTGGAAGCGGTTGAAAACACCCATACTGGCATCTATTTAACCGATTCCTATATTCAAGCGATGATGTGGGAAAGCTATCCATGGCCAGTATCCCTTCCTCAATTATTGCAAGGGAACCGTGATGATATGGCACTGCAACCACAAAAAGTGGAGTTGATACAACCACCTTTACCGCCTGAAACACGTGCATTATATAATAAAACGGGTTCCACCAACGGCTTTGCCACTTATGCCGTATTTATTCCTGAAGAGAAAATTGCCATCGTGATATTGGCAAACAAATGGTACTCAATACCAAAGCGTGTCACTGCCACTTATCAGTTACTCGAAAAAATCGATCGTTAATTGGTGATGGCTCCGTATTGAGCACGGAGCCATCATCAGTTTAAATGACGCGAGAAAATTGACGTTGGCGCATTTGATTACGCAAATAAACATCAAAGCACATACAGATATTACGAATTAACAAACGCCCTTGTGGGGTAACTTTAATCTCTGTTTCTGTCACCTCAACTAACCCATCCTCTAACATCGGCTTAAGCAATTCTAAATCTTCTGCGAAGTAGGTTTTAAACTCGATTGGATATAAGGCTTCAATTTGCGCAAAGTTTAGCTGAAAGTTACAAATCAGCGTTTTGATCACATCACGACGCAAACAATCATCGTTCGTCAATGCTAAACCACGCCATAAAGCATGCCCTTGATCTTCCACCTGTGCATAATAGGTTTTTAAATCTTTTTGATTCTGAGCGTAGCTATCACCTAACATGCTAATCGCTGACACTCCAAGCCCTAATAGATCACAATCTCCTTGCGTGGTATAACCTTGAAAATTACGATGCAAAATGCCTTCACGTTGTGCAATAGCCAGCTCGTCTTGTGGTTTAGCGAAGTGGTCCATACCAATAAATTGATAACCATCATGGGTCAGTGTTGTGATCGTTTCCTGTAAAATATCAAGCTTTTGCTCTGCATTAGGTAGGTCTTCATCTTTAATTTTACGTTGCGCAGCAAACAAATTAGGTAGGTGAGCATAGTTAAATACACTTAATCTATCTGGTGACAATTCGCTCACTTTCTTCAACGTAAAAGCAAAACTTTCTGGCGTTTGCTTTGGTAAGCCATAAATAAGGTCAATACTGGTTGATGTAAAACCGATTTGTTTCGCACGATTGATGAGTGCAAAAATAAAATCTTCATCTTGCTCACGATTAACTAACAGTTGCACTTCTTTATTGAAGTCTTGAACTCCCATGCTCAAGCGGTTAAACCCTTCGCTGCGCAAATGGTCAATCATATCAAGCTCAATTTCACGAGGGTCCACCTCAATAGACATCTCAACATCATCTGCAAAATGAAAGTGAATTTTCAATAGAGAAACTAGGTGGCTGACTTGTGTTTTATCAAGGTAAGTGGGTGTGCCGCCCCCCCAATGCATTTGCGTTACTGTGCGATTTTTTAATAAGGCAGCACGCTGAACAATTTCTTTCTCAATAACCTGCAAATATTCATCAGCTTTATGTTTTTGGCGGGTAACTAGCTTATTACAGCCACAGAAATAGCAGAGCTTATGGCAAAAAGGAATATGCACATACAGCGATAAAGGGTTTTCGGGATAGCGTTGCGTTGCCGCTATAAATGCATTCTCATCATAGTCTTGATTAAATTCTAAGGCAGTCGGGTATGACGTATAACGCGGCCCTGAATAGTTGTACTTCTGGATAAGAGAAAGATCCCAAACGATATTTTCCTGTGACATTAACACTCCTCAATTACACCCAATACCCGAAAGCTCGCTTACGGACAGCATTTTATAAGTTATTTTATTGGCGAATTATTATACCAAAAATAATTCTTGTTGCATGTAAGCGACTGGTGAAGATACCTCGATAGATATAAAAATTAACTATTTCAAATAACTAGCGCGGTTTATATATTTACTGAGCAAGTCATTAAACTTGAGATTTTACGTGGATACATAGAAATTATAGCTTACGTTAGAATTAGTAGGTTTGATGCAGCACCAAGAATAAATTTGATTGCGTAAAATTCAAACAACATCTTGGCCATATATAATTCACAAAATAACGCATGTTATAGAGAGTATTAATATACGCAGATAACACAGTGGCTCAGATATAACAGTAATGTAAAATATGAAGGTAGGCAGAGAGGAGATCAACAGAAGAATAGTGACTAATTTGTGCTTTTTTGATTAATGATAGCGCCTACTTTGTTGTTAGCTTTAACATAACAAAAGCAGGCACTTACATCTTAAAATCGATTACTTACTTTTCAATATACGCATAATGTCATCGAGCTTATCTTCTTCTTCCTCTTCTTCATCTTCGAGCTCAATGCCTAAAATGGTCATCAACTCATCAATGCGATCTAAACAAGTATCGATATATTCTTGCTCTTTTGCGGTGACCGTTTCACCTTCTTCTAAGCGTGCTAACAAGCCATCTAAGCGGTCATCTTGCTCTAGCATTGCTAACTCTTGTTCAGGTGATAATTTCACTTTTACAACAGGTTCTTTTGCCTTAACTGGGCGAGCCGTTACTGCTTTATCATCAACAACCAAAGGAACTGGTTTTTTACTACCTAAGCGTGGATCAGCAGCCTGATTTTGGCCATTTTTTTGACCATTAGCAGAATTATCTTGGTAGCGATTACCTGCTTTATGGCCACTATGTTTTTTCTCGCGTTTACGTTCACGCCCTTCCGCATTTATTTCTTCTTTCGACTTGCGGTACTTTTTCTTTGTTTGACTGGCTGTTTTACTCGCCGGTTTTTTTGGTAAATTCATGATCTGATACCTTGATAATGTCAGTTTCTGCTGCGGAATCTAGCAGAATCCATCTTACTGGGAAAGCGCTGTGCAGCAATAAATACAATTTTTTTTAATTCTGCTTCTCAGCCACGGCAAGACAATGTTAAGTATAGCGTGAATTGATAGCGATTGGTGGGAAAACGACCTCTAAATTGAGGCCGTTTTTATAAAGAATTGAACTAAGCGTCAACCAGTACCATTTTAAGAATAAACAGTATCGAAACTAAAATGACACAGGGTCCAAGCTCACGCCAGCGCCCTGTACCTATTTTCATTGCACAATAAGCAATAAAACCAAGTGCGATACCTTCTGTAATAGAGAAACTAAATGGCATCATCACCGCAGTAATAAATGCAGGTACAGACTCAGTTAAATCATCCCATTTAACGCGAGTTAAACTTGAGGTCATTAACACGCCAACATAGATAAGTGCACCCGCAGTTGCATAAGCCGGTACCATACCTGCCAGCGGAGAAATAAACATTGTCAGTAGAAATAACACACCCACGACAATCGCAGTTAAGCCTGTACGTCCACCAACAGAAACCCCTGAAGTACTTTCGATATAAGCAGTAACAGATGATGTCCCCATTGCTGAGCCGGCAACTGAACTTAAGCTATCAACATACAATGCTTGTTTCATTCGTGGGAAAGTACCACCAGAATCACTAATACCCGCTTTATCTGTTACACCAATCATGGTGCCTGAGGAGTCAAATAAGTTAACCAACATGAAGGCAAAAATAACACCAGAAAGTGCAAGATCCAGTGAACCCATGATATCGACTTGGCCAACCACAGTCATGACACTCGGTGGCATCGAGAAGATACCGGTAAATTGCACATCTCCTAATGCAAGACCAATCAACGTAGTCATTACAATCGAAACTAATACAGCTGCATGAATATTACGCGCCGCGAGTATGGCAATGATAAAAAAGCCAAGCGCGCCTAGCCATACGTTGTGATGAGTGAAGTTACCGATAGAGACCAAAGTATCTGGGTTTGCTACGATAATCCCGGAGTTTTTCAGGCCCATCATGGCAATGAATAGGCCAATACCGCTGGTAATACCTACACGTAAGCTCAGAGGGATATTAGCAATGATCCAGTAACGGATACGGAACAGAGTCAAAATAAATAGACCAACGGCTCCCCAGAATACAGCCCCCATCGCCACTTGCCATGAATAGCCCATTGCACCAACAACTACAAAAGCAAAGAAGGCGTTTAGCCCCATCGCAGGTGCAATAGCAATCGGTAAATTAGCGAGTAATCCCATCAGAATACTGCCGAACGCAGCAATCAAGCAGGTGGTCACGAAAACAGCTTGGATATCCATTCCCGCGATAGATAAAATTTGTGGATTAACAAAAACGATGTAGACCATCGTCAAAAAAGTAGTGAAACCTGCAACGACTTCTGTTCGCACCGTTGTGCCATGTTCTTGTAATTTAAAAACACGTTGGAACAGACTCTGCCGCTGCATAGAGTCAGAAGATTGATTACTCATTAGATATTGCGCCCAAAAAAAGTTTTTTTCGCCCTATCCTACAACAAACAAATCGTGAGTGTTACCATTAAAATGAAAAAAGAAAACGTTTGCGTAAATGCTATGGCATAAAATGAGATAACTTACTGATACAGCAAGATGAATTCGAATAAATTAAAAAAAGAAATTTTCAAACGGATAGTGGCGACAACATTCAGTCGCCACATTCTGATCATCGAGGTGATGTCATCATTTTTTGCTTACGCCTAAATAATAATGATCTTTTTTTAGCTGATGATTTTTTGATTGCATGATCGCTACTGAGTCTCTTTGCCACAAGGTTGGCAACGATTTCTAAAGTTAAACACATCACAAAGTAAATAAAGGCAACAAAGAGGAACACCTCGAGCGGATAGACCATTTCACGGTTATTCACTTGAGTCGCCAAAAATGACAACTCCGCCACACCAACAATATAAGCCAATGAAGTATCTTTAACCAGCGCAACCCACTGGTTTATAAATGACGGCACCATCATGCGCAGAGCTTGAGGTAATACAATCTGCCATAACACTTGCCAACGGCTAAAGCCCAAAGATAACCCTGCCTGCCATTGTCCTTTACCAATAGCCAAAATACCCGCTTTTACTGCATGGGCTAAATAAGCTGAAGTAATCAAGGCTAACGCACAAATTACCGAAGTGATGCCCGGAATTTCCATTCCTAGCACAACGGGTAAGAAAAAATAGGTCCAAAAAATCAGCATAATGACGGGAATAGCACGGAAAAAACCCAAAATAGCAGCGAAAAGGTTCATCCAGAAGCCTCGTAACATGGCTAATGCCACTCCCGCTAATGTTCCCAATACAATTGAAGCAGCACCTGCAATTAAGCTGATTATCAACGTGAGAGCTGCACCTTCAATTGGCCCATCAGGAAAAGCGCCAAACAGTAGGTATTGCCAGTTTTGCTCTATAACAGAAAAATCCATTTTATACCCCTTCGACCAAATTACGTTGCGCTCGCCACTGTCCCCAACCTTCCATCACTGCAATAATCGCGATATAAAGTACCGTTGCAAGACCAAATGCAGTGAACGTCTGTAAGGTTTGGCTTTCAACTTGGCGTGATACGTAAGATAGCTCAGCCACACCAATTGCCATGGTTAATGAGGAATTTTTAACCACGTTCATGTATTGCCCAAGTAGAGGCGGCATGGCAATTTTAACCGCTTGAGGCAAAACAACATGCTTCATCGCCTGCCAGCCTGTTAGGCCTAATGCGAAAGCTGCATATTTTTGTCCTTGGCGTACACCACGAATACCAGCTCGGATCTCTTCAGCAATAAATGGCACGGTATACAACGTTAACCCAACAAAACCCGCTAAAAATTCAAATGAAGGCCAGCCTAAAGTGATTCCCGCAATGGTGATTTGATGAGGAGTATTTAGCCATGTCATGGCATCGGAGGAGAGAATTTCTCCCGAAGCAAAATACCAAAAAAAGAGTTGTACCAGTAAAGGGGTATTACGAAAAATGGAAATATAGATGGTCACTACCCAGCGCAGTGGTGCAATTTGGCTATCCCTCGCTGAAGCAACTAAAAAACCTAATAAGGTTGAAGCAACAATAGTACAAGCGGAAATCCAAATTGTTAGCAAGAAACCATAGCCGAACCATTCTAGATATTCGGGAGCCAAAAAGTGCTCAGAAAAGAATTCGCCGCTAATAAATCTCTCAAACATATATGATGCCTTTTATCCTCTGTACAGTAAGACCCCGTGAGTTAGGACGAGGAAGATACCAAAAGCAATGACCCCACACCATAGTGCGGGGTCATTTACTGTTCTTTTCATCTCATCACCAAATCACAACTGAAGCGATGATGATTCCGCACTTCAGTTACTTCTGCTGATCCAGTGGTGCAAATTTGAAGTCACCGCGTGGCTGAGCGGCTTTAGTCTCTGGGCCAAACCAACGCTCATAAATAACTTCCGCTTTACCATCTTTCTCAAGCGCCAATAGTGCTTCATTCACATTTTCTACTAAACGGGTTTCACCTTTAGCTGCAGCAACACCTTGGTATTCACGTGTGATACTAAATGGCGAAATTTCAAAATCCGCTTTAACTTTCTCTGGTAAGTTACCGAGTAAGCCAACTAGCTTCGCATCATCTTGAGTAATCGCTTGGACGTTACCATTACGCAAAGCTGCAAACGCTTGAGGCGTATCATCATAGGAAATGACTTTGGTATCTGGGTAACGTTCACGCAGTGTGACTTCTTGAACGGTTCCTTTATCAGCACCAATACGCAAAGGTGCGATATCATCAGCTGTTTTCAGTACGCCTTTACGGGCGATAAATTTTTGTCCTGTTGCAAAGTCAGGGATAGAGAAATCGACTTGCTTAGCGCGTTCATCTGTAATAGTGAAGTTTGCACCGATTAAATCAACTTTACCTGACGTTAACAGTGGAATTCTGTTCGCTGGGTTAGTTGGACGCAGCTCTAATTTGACACCAAGATTATCGGCAATCGCCTGAGCGATATCCACATCGTAGCCCGCGAGTTTTTTCGTTTGTGGGTCAATAAACCCAAATGGTGGATTACTGTCAAACACAGCAATACGAACCACACCCGCTTGCTTGATATCATCGAGTTTATCTGCATTGGCGACATTGGCCACCAGAGCAAGACCTGCAAGTAGTGCGGTTGTTAAAAAGCGAGCTTTCATTGAACACCTCTGATGGTAAATTTGTGTAAATCGACAAGCTGAAATTATCAAGGAACCCTTATTTCTTGAAATATTATTATTTGATATGCTTATATCAAAAAGGAATATATGGTATCACTTAAATTACAAGTAGATGGCGTAATCATTCTGTTGAGATAAAACTAGGCGGTAACAGCCCCCACCGCCCGCGATACACCTCATCAAGGGGCAATGGCTTAAAGAAGCGGGTTTTGAGACAGGCTTCACCTTTACGATGAAAATCTTAAACGGCTGTTTGGTGTTGATACCCGACAGCGAAGACACAAGAGCCATCAAGCAACAAAACCAACAGCAGCAAGCGCAACTTAACAAGATTAAATTTAAAATCAATGAGTTAGTCGCAGATCAAAAAAGCCGCTAAGGGTTGACTGAGCGGCTATAAACAACAATTAAGCCAGAAGGTTGAAAGATCTTCTGGCTAAAATATTATTTATATCTTAAGTCAAGATGATAGTTTTTCTAAATAATCTATACCATCAATAACCCAATATCTTATATTTATTGGCATAATTTCATTATTAAAGTTACGCATAAAATCAATAAATTTACCTGACCAGCCATCAGGAATATATCTTTCTATCGGAACATTTCCAGGATGTGCATAACATGCGCTAAATTTTTTTTCATCAAAATCAATAAAAGCAATTGGAAACAAGTCAAATGAATCCCATATATCTGTAGACTGCTTTATTTTTTCTCTAAATTCTGATAACTGGTCATTACTTATTTTAAATGGTTCAATTTCTTTAATAAATTGATTTTTATTCTGATTATCTACAACAAATATTCCAAATCGATCTTGAGCATCATCTTTAGGGCATTCGATACCATTATCAATAAAATCCTTCCACCATTTTTTTCTATCCAAAATCCATATTTCCCTATCTGCCTTATACCATTGGATATGACCATCATTTTTTATTGCAACAATAACGTCATCATGATCTTCTGCCATAATATTTTCCTTACTTTTTAGTTTTACCTGATCCCCGAATGGCTTCCTCTTCTAACCATTTAGCCCATACACTAGGAAGCTCATATGATTTACCTGGTGTAGTTGGATCAACTATTTTAGGTGCCATATTCATTTGATTTAATGGATTTGTTTTATATCCAACCTGGGGAACAGCATTTTCTTTGATGAAATTATCAAGCCATCTAGGTATATTAAATGAAACAATCTCGGCATCTTTTCCTCTAATATTTTTAAAATACTCAGCGTGTTTAGCATCTCCTATACTAATATTTAAAGTACCTTCTTTAATTATTGGATTTCCAGCTTCATCTATTTTGATTAAGTGGCGACTAGCATTAGGAAATTCCCCACCTTGAACTCGAAAAACAGTTACAGGATCTCCCTTATTCCCTTCACCGCCCGCCAACCCAAACGGATCGACCCAACCCACTGGATTATGCACATACCCATACGGATTAAATCCGCCCAGCAGCCCTATCGGATCATCGGAACGGTTCCGACGCCGTTGTACTGCCTGATGCCTCGCAAGCCCCGTCACGCCTGACTTTTTAAAGAGCGATATCTATTTTAAAGGACTTGAGCGAACCGTTTTACCCCGACGCGCGTTTTCAGGAGTTTCACTAATCAGATGTGGTTTGTCAGTCCATTATTGAGCTTATGGAACGGATCGGGATCAGTAAATGAAAGTGAACACAATAAAGCCCCCAAAACAGAGCGTTATTACACGGTCGGGTATGCCCCAAGCGGCGGCAACAGCAACCCACCGCCCGCCATTAACCTCAAGGGGCAATGGCTCAAAGAAGCAGGTTTTGAGACAGGCTTCACCTTTACCGTGAAGATTTTAAACGGTTGTTTGGTACTGATACCGGACAGCGAAGACACAAGAGCCATCAAGCAACAAAACCAACAGCAACAAGCGCAACTTAACGAGATTAAATTCAAGATCAATGAATTAGTCGCAGACCAAAAGAGCCGCTAAGGGTTAACTGAGCGGCTCTAAAAAATGAATCAGCCAGAAGATTGGAAGCTCTTCTGGCTATAAAACTAAAGTGTTAAGTAAGCATCATTACTAAAAAAATAAATAAAACATTGAAATAACTCTTTTTCAGTAACACTCATTTTTTGTAATCTAGCATTGCTAACGATACTTTGTAATGTTTGTATTGATAGCACGTATCTATAATTAGCTTCTTTTATAACCTCAGGATCCGCATCGGGGTCATCAGAATCAACATTATCAGGATCTTCAATCATAGCGATTGTATCCAAACTCCAAGAGGATGTATTTTTAGGTAAATAAAGAGCTAAATCCCAAGATATGCTTGGTGCTGCTAGTAATACATCCTTTAATGTTTTTTTGTTCATATTATCGTCCTCCTCCCCAATTACTCATTCCACCTTTCCCTCCTGGATGTAGTGAATCTTGAACAATTCCTGGAGCTTGATGTTGCTTTATAGGAACTAATTGCATCACACCTGGTTGATTAGCCTCATGATGCCAAGTTAGCTCAGATAGTGGGGAACGCCTCGGGTATGCACCTCTTGGCCCTGGTTGCACGCCTTGAGTAATTCCCGGGTACATATCTTCTATCTTTTTAGCGAAAACAGGGTCTGCTTTCATTGCCTCATGAAGATTTTTATTAGCCTCTTGGAAATGAACTTTATCTGAACGACCAGGATAAAATTTACCATCTATTTTCGTCTCAAATGCAACAGAATAACTTGGGCTTTTTAGTGGTCTACCCGATTTATCTGGCTCGCCTTTATTCCCTTTACCGCCCGCCAACCCATACGGGTCTATCCAACCGACCGGATTATGCACATACCCATACGGATTAAAACCGCCCAGCAGCCCTATCGGATCGGGTGAAATATACTGACCGCTTTCTTTATCATAATATCGAAAGCGGTTATAAAACAAGCCCGTTTCTGCATCTTCGTATTGCCCTGCAAATCGAAAATGGCACGGAATATAATTCGGGTCATCCTCCGCTCGACCATAGCGTACTTGCCAAATATCGAGCTTACCCCACGTATGGAGTCGGCCACCACATAATGCAATGTACCGTGCTGATACCGCGCCGCCGGCGTTATTGCACCGGGTTGATACAGCCACTGAATGCTCGCCTCGTAAGCAATCGTGCCATCTGCATACACCGGCGTCTCTTCCACCATTTGGTCACCCGACCACAGGTAATGCCAGCCGGTAATGCGTTTTTTGGATAGCGGAAAGGCCGGCTTTTCATTGATGGCCAGCATATCAACGGTTTTCGTTTTACTCAGCCGACGACCAAAGGCATCGTAAACGTAACGCCAACAATCCCCTTCCGGTGTGAAACAGGCCGTCAGCTGGTTTTGCGTATTCCACAAATAACGCCATTCTTGCGGTCGATAACCGTTTTTATGCACGACTTTCTTTTCCAGTCGTCCATTACGGTCGTAATAACAATCTTGATGGCCCTGATGCAAGCCTCGGCGAACAATTCGACCTGCCTGCTGTTGCTGTGAGAGCAGTAACCACGGCTGACCGATCTCGGCGGGCACCGTCGAATACTCAATCAGGTTCGCATCATACTTAAATCGCTCATATTCACTTTCATAGTGATTACTGAACTGAGTTTCGATGATTTGGTCATTGGCATTGTAGCCATATTGCGTCAATTGCCAGCGTGAGTCTTCAATCGCCACCACATTCTGGGCACGATTATAATGAAAACTCCGTTGCACATCCCCATAGATAGGCGGCTGATGGGGATTATCACGTATCGCATTCAGGAAGTTTTCCGTGCCACGACCCGCACGCTGCTCCGCCAGTAATCCTGTTGGGGTGTAATGACTGGTGCTCACAAAACCTGTTTGGCTGCGACGTAAATACTCTTGTCCGACTGCGTTGTAACTGAATTGCAATGGGCTGTGTTGATTGACTTGCAGTTGGGTGAGCTCGCCCAGTTGCCCAAAGGCATAGTGGAGTTCGCGTTCGCCAAATCGCGTATGCGCAAGGGTCTGATTTTCATCATCCCATTCGTGTTGGATTTCACGTCCGTTAATCCGTTCACAGCACAGACGACCTTGTGCATCGTATTCAAATTCCACCACCGAATCGGGATTCGTGGCACGAATAAGCTGTAAGCGTTCATCATACTCATACGTGGTTATCGACACACATTTGCTATCAATGCCATTATCCAACCACTCACTTTGTTCAATTACCACACCTGAAGGTGCATAACGCCAACGCAACTCATGTTGGTTAGGAAAACGCGTGGCAATGCGTCGCCCTAAGCGGTCATAGCGGTATTCCAGTACGCATCCCGTAAAGTCAGTTTCACGGATAATTTGCCCCGCACGGTCACGCTCGTAGGTGTACGTTTCACCGAGGGTGCTGGTAACTTTTTTCAGGCGAGTTAACGAGTCATATTCAAAGTGGATGGCGGTGCTATCTGGGCGTACCATCGATACCACTAAATCAAATGGGCCATAGCGATAACGGGTAGTTCGGCCTTCACCATCCGTTACGGCGACAACCCGACGTTCGCTATCATATTCAATCTGTTGTTGTGCACCATCAGGCAGCAGTAATTCACTCAGGCTGCCATTAACCCCAGCATGCGCTTGGCTATAACGGTAACGCGTCGTGTGATTGAGGGCATCGGTAAGCTAGTAATCGATATCTTAGAGTGAGATGGTGTAACACTGTTCTTGGGAAACGTTTTGTGAAGTACGATAGAAATTAAATACCATTTCAAGAGTTTCATTGTTGGTAATGGCATCCAGTGGAGATGAAATTGCTCAAGAAAATAACATATTGTTGAATGTATGCTATCTTCTTGAACCTAAAGACTAATCACCTATATTTACGTTTGAATGACCGATTAGAACACCGCCGCAACTGACAGCGTCCCCTGTTCGAGCAGCGGGTTTTCCATCAATAAACACACTACTCGACCCACCCAAAATAGTGCGTGAGTGGCCCCTATGAGGGGCAAGTTCATCGCCTTGGCATACGACTGATTTGCCATCAACTTTCACAGTTGATGAACCAGTGCTCACTTGAGTCGGGCCATGCTTACCATGGCCCGTATCTGAATCACCAATAAGAATTACTGTTGACATATTTTTTTACCTAAATGACAGGGATAAACTTACCATCAACAAATGAAAATATAGGTGAAAAGCTATATAATACTTCTTCCTCACCATCATTATATGACATAGTAATAGGTGAATAGGCAAAATCTTCTTTATATACAAACTTCACCATTTTATTATCATTCATAGTAACTATTTTAAAATTATCCCAATCAATAGGGATCATCTTCAATGAAGGCGCATTTAAAATTTCAGCAATATCATATGAATTAAAAATATTATCTTCTGTTGAATTAACTGATATAGCCCAAGAATCGTTTGACACTTTATTTATTTTTTTATTTCTGAAATGTTTTTACTTTCAAATGCATTCCATAATTCTTGATATGCATACTTTAACTCATTTATTTTCTTATTATCATAAACCTCAGACCCTTCCCATTTCCAATGTGGAATATTATCAAGCATAACTTTTTTTGTGAATTTTGTTAGAGCCATATTTTCTGGATATTCATTTTCCCCTACAGAATATCTTATCCTATTTTTCATTACTTTCTCCGTATTATCTGCATAAACATCCTCTCTAACAACTGATTCATCTAATGCATTAGAAGTAAATGCTTGTGGAAGTCCATCATTATCTATTTTTATTTGTATTTTTGATATTGTATTATTCTTTCCTGTATTAGTATCTACTTTATAAATATCTATATAACAATATGCTCTCTTGTCAAATTCATATTTCCTATCAGATGTTGAGTTCTTAGGATTAAACCAATCAAGAGAACCAACCTCAATACTAATAGAGTTCATGCCTTTTTTAGATAAAATTTGTACATTTGTATTGCTTGCAATATTACCTTGTTCAAAAATAACTTCATCTCTATTATCAAAACTAGAAACATCATTTATTTTAACATCACAAAATAAATAATCAGCATTTATACTAGCTCTAATGGGAGTGATATTTTCTTTTGCTTCTACCATCTTCATTACTCCAATAAAAAAAACAATAATTGTCAATATTTTTTTCATAAGAAAAACCTCTTAATATTTTAACATTAAACCTTTCATTGTTCCTTTTGGTAACATTTGTAGACGCTGGCGTAATCTCTTCGGTACATTTTTTTTCTCTCCAGATAAATTAAATCTTAGATCCGATTCTTCTAGCTTGAGTGGATCTGCAATATCATATAATTCATAGCCTTTAGGCTTTGTTTGATATTTGTTATTGCTTCTAGAACGGCCTTTCGTGACTTTTTTAATATCAGCAGATAATGCTAATGCTAAAACAATTCCATCATGACAAATAACTAAATCGATTCCATTTTTATGAGATTCAAGAGCCACAAAAGCTGAGGTTTTTAATTCCAAATCAAAATTAAATGCTGCTTTCATCGAAAACACATTTACTTCTGAATTAGCTCTTACAGCCCCCATTAAAGATATATCAAAACTGTTTTTACCCTCGATTGTAAATTTACGTTCATTTGTAGAAGCTAACTGTGCTATTCCAATAAAACAGTGCACCTCACATGAAAGAGTAAGGTCAATATTTATTTCTGCGCTAACTCTTTGTCCTTCTCTTTTTTTCAATGCATCCTGCAATGATCTGCTTTAATCAAACAGGACACTTTAATAATGGAATATAATCCAATTATTGAGGTGTTAAATGAAAAAACGAACAAACAGGTTTTACACTACTGAGTTTAAGCAAGAAGCGGTCGCATTAGTCACCGAACAAGGTTATAGCGTCCCAAAAGCGGCAGCTTCATTAGGGATCACCGATAAATTACTTTATAACTGGAAAGCAAAATTCGATGCTGAACAATCCGGTAGCAGCTTGAATGCCGATGAGAGAACTGAGCTATTAAGGCTTCGAAAAGAAAATAAAGAACTTAGGATGGAGAAAGAGATCCTAAAAAAAGCCAGCGCCCTCCTGCTAAAGGAAACCAAGTAGCGTTTAAAACGATTAAGCAATTATCTTCACAGTTTCCCGTGCTGAAGCTCTGCAAGTTAATGAAAATAAGTCGTTCTGCCTACTATGCTTGGCTTAAACGCCCAGCAAAATTGATCACCGCAGAACAACTTAGCCTGTACCGCAGAGCCAAAGCTATCTTTGAACAGAGTCGAAATAGCTTAGGTTATAGAACGTTACGTAAACGGTTATGCAAAGAGGGCTTTAGCGTGAGTGCTTATGGCGTTCAAAAGCTAATGGCTCAGCTTGGCCTAGTCGTCACTCAGCGCGTTGCTTACAAAGTCACCACAAAACGCAAACACAGTGATGCCGTAGCCGATAATTTGCTCAATCAAAATTTTAATCCTCACGCACCTAACGAAGTGTGGGCGGGTGATGTGACCTATTTAAAAACAGGGGAAGGCTGGATGTATTTAGCCATCGTGATGGACTTATACTCACGCCGTATTGTGGGTTGGCATATCGATAAACGAATGACGGCAGATTTAGTCAGTAAAGCCTTGATGAAAGCGTATAACTTACGCCAGCCCGAAAAAGGCTTAGTCTTTCATAGTGATAGAGGCTCTCAATATACGAGTAAGCGATATCGCCGCTTGCTAACAAGCTATGGTATTAGGGCAAGCATGGGTGATGTTGGAGCCTGTTGGGATAACGCCGTTGTAGAACGATTTTTTGGCAGTTTAAAACACGATTGGGTACTGAAAATCCCTCAGCCGACTCGGAAACAGATGAAAGAAGATGTTATCGCGTATATGCGCTATTACAACCTAGAAAGGTTTCATACTGCCAACGGTGATCTGTCCCCAATTGAGTATGAACAAAATTCCTTAAGAAAAGTGTCCTGATTTAGTTGCGCAGAACATCCCCTTGCGCATTGGTGCTCACGACACCGTTTATTTGCTCAACAAGATCTCCTTGCACGCTGGCATGGTGATCACCGTCAATTTTGTTCTGGTAGTTTCCGGTTGTTTTATGGGCTTGATTGCCTTCCACCGTGACCGTCCGATTATTGGCAATCACCAATTCATCGTCATGGCCTATACGGGTCGTACGATCATAATTAATGCGCTCACCGCGTGAATTCAACACATTGATCGCTAAGTTCTTTTGGGCATGAATATAAATTTCTTCTTTGTTATAAGCATCCTCAAAACGCAATTCGTTAAACCCATCACCTTGATACGTTTTCGTCCGAAATATCGTGCGCGTTTTATGTTTCGGTAAATCGAGTGGCGGGCGATTACGCCCATTGTAGGTACACCCTGTCACAATCGGTCGATCAAGATCGCCCGCAAGGTAGCTGATCAGAACCTGCTGACCGACGTGGGGGATACTCATAAATCCATAGCCATCGCCACTCCAACCGTGCGTCACGGGAACCCAGCAAGATGCGCTGTGGTCAGGCTTGCCGCGTCGGTCCCAATGAAAATAAACCGTCACTTCCCCTTTACTGTTGGTGTAAATCTCTTCGCCCGGTGGCCCGACAACCGTGGCTAATTCGTCGCCATCCGCCATCGGTTTATAACGGTATGGCGGCCGCCACTCTTGGGTGCTGGGAATAAAAGTGACCGTGTTGCTGAGTTGGGTACCTTCACCGCCGCTGTTATCGGCCAGCGGCTGTACGCCATGATGATGCGCTGTAATGACCTGCCAATTGCTGTTCATTTTGCTGCTGGGGTGATTGCTTAAACTGAATATTCGACCGGGGGCTAACTCAATACAGTTCGTGGTGGCGGTGCCTTTTTGGCGGCCATTTTGCGATTGTTCATAACGAATTTGGTTAAAACGGCTGCCTTCCGCATCTTCTTGGAATCGGCCATAGCTTTCGAATACTTCATGTTGATGATGAACGTCGCCGGTGACTTGGTGGCTCAAAGGATAAGACGGGCGTACCGAGTTGTAATCTTTGTCGATGCGAATATCGCTGCACAACTGTTCAACATAGCCCCATGTGGTCACCGTACTGTCGGTCACATCGGTGTCAGATTGCGGGTTATAGGTTAAATCAATCCCCCGCCTTCATCCCCAGATGGCGGTCGCTGTAGAACATTTTTGGTCCCTCTTCAAACCAGAAGTTAATCCCTTCCTCTGCGGCAAGTCGGCACCAAAAGTCGTACATGGTTTCCCGTTTTTGGGTGATATACGCGCGCTCAAGGTGCTCTTCCGGGTGATAGAGCAAAGAGTCATGCATAATGTGCGACTCTTTCAGCAGGGTTTTAAGGACCACAGGCACTTTGGTGTCTTGGAAAATACGGCTGTCTTGCTTGAGCGTCATGATCCACATTTTAGGGCGAATGACGAATTGATACCAGGTTTTGACGCCGTCGGTCGTTTTTTGCTCTACACTGGCTAAAATACCTTGGATGCAGCGGGTCACAATCCCTTCACGCATGATGGTAATTGACGATGCACACCCGCGTATTGTCGAAAAATCGATTTCAGGCAGCGCACTCACCGCTTGGATGGTCAAGGTGAACAGTTCTGACAGTCCTTCATGCAAATCAAATTGGGTGACCTGAAAAGTCTCAGGCGGCAGGCCACCAATTTGGCAGGTGAACACGAGACCCGAATAAAGTTTGCGGTTCGCCATATCCTCATACCAGTCTCTTTTTTCCGTCGGTCGGGTTGCATGAATGGTGTTTTTCGGGAACTGCTCCGGCGGTTCAGCTAGGCGCTGAGGCTGCGGTTTTTGGCGCAGTTCACTCCAATGATTGGCGATTTTCTCCGCCTCAGTTAAAGGCCGTTTTGCGTTGTCTGAAGACATTTTAGCTCCGAGTGAACAAGTGAGAGCAATGATATTGAGAAGAAAAAACAACGAGCCCTAACGGGCTCGTGATGCGCTTACGCTTCGAGCGGTGCGCGCCAATCATCAGCACCTGATGTGCCCGCGACGGTGTGTTCCCAATCCACTTTACGGTAAGACAGGGACACTTCGATCAGCTGAGTAAAATCCGCTTTAGCTGGGTCTTGGCAGTGTGGCATTTGGCAATCGATATTAACGATCGTCGCATCGGTCAAAGTGGTGGTGAAGAAATGCTCTTGTTTACCTTCCACTGACGTGCGGTACCATTTCAGTTCAACTTTTGGCAGCATTTCGCCAGATGCCAGCGCGTTATACAGCAGTGGAACGGCTTTGTTCAATGCAACGGTGAAACGGAAAGGTTTATGTGCACGTTGGCCCGCAGGTTGACCTGATTGCGGGTCAGTAGGGACTGTCACGATATGTGAAAATTCTTGCACCAGCATTTGGTCTTCATGACCTTGTACATAGATATTCCCGACAGATTCAGCGGTGAATGCACCGGCAGTGATGTTACCTTGGGTTTTGCCTTCAATGGCGATATAGCATGGAGTTGGCATCGTAATTTCCTATATTTAATAACGAAAGTGATATTTACGGCAATATAATTACCTGTAAATATTATCCATTTCAGCCAGTGCGCACTGTTGATTTGCGTTAAGGATATTAAGGTGGAAATAATCCCAAGTAAATAGCTCGAACAAACTCCAACCCGCTGTATCTCCGTAGGATAAGTGACTTGGCGTAAAATAATTGTAAATCCGCTATTTAATTCCAGTAATCACATCGAAAAAATAATATTGCGAGATAATACGAGGCGAAATTTCGCTCGATATTTTGCGAATTTCTCTCAGCCCTGTGTTTAAGCCGAAAAGTTTATGTACATAGAATTAAACTATGTAACAAAATGTGTATTTTTTGAGTTGTTAGTAATAGATTGATTATTAAATAAAAATTTAGGATTCCAGATGAAATAATAAATAACATGCACTACAACAAATAACATTAGACAATGATACTAACCAAGCCAATCTAAACAGTACTTTATATCTACAATTGTTAAATTTATATGATTTTCGAAAATAAAAAAGATCCTCAACGTTAAACTTGAGATAATATTTTCAAGAATGGGTAAGAAAGTAATACGGCTAAAGTTAACCCTATTTTTCAATATATATGCTGCGGCTCAAAGTATGACGAATTCCATCTACTCTAAATAATTCGAGCCGCAGGGCTATATTTAAAATACGCGCGCCGCAGCTCGAATTATGACCGGTATATTTATTCGTCGTCTTTCTTGGTCAACATCTTCTCTAGCTTATCGCCACCTACGTGACGAAAATCCTGCCCCTTCACATAATAGAAAATGAATTCGCAGATGTTCTGACAACGATCACCAATCCTCTCAATCGAACGCGCACAGAACAATGCGGTTAATACACTTGGTATCGTTCTTGGATCTTCCATCATGTAAGTCATTAGTTGGCGAATGATACCTTCGTATTCTTGATCAACTTTTTCGTCTTCCCGATAAATACGAATGGCTTCTTCGAGATCCATACGAGCAAAAGCATCCAAAACATCATGTAGCATCTGCACTGTATGCCGTCCTAACGACTCAAGACTTACCAGTAAAGGTTGGTGTTGCTGAGAAAATTTCTCCAGTGCAGTTTGGCAAATCTTATCTGCCACATCACCAATTCGTTCTAATTCAGCAATCGTTTTTGAAATTGCCATAATCAGGCGCAAATCGCTCGCAGTAGGCTGACGTTTGGCGATAATTTTCACGCATTCTTCATCGATAGATACTTCCATCATGTTGACTTTGTGATCATTTTCGATAACTTCACGCGCAAGAGCCGCATCCTGATTATGCATTGCAGTGATAGCTTTAGTGAGCTGTTCTTCAACCAGCCCTCCCATTGTCATCAATTCAGTATGGATATGTTCCAGTTCAGCGTTGAACTGCCCGGAAATATGTTTGTTGTGATTCAGCGTATCCATCGTCGGCTCCATATCAACCGTATCGGCCAGTAATATAATCTTCAGTTTGTTTCATTGCAGGGGTGGTGAACATCTTGTCTGTATCATTAAACTCAATCAACTCACCTAAATACATAAAGGCAGTATAATCAGAACAACGTGCCGCCTGTTGCATATTGTGGGTAACAATCACAACGGTATACTCTGATTTTAACTCACTGATCAATTCTTCAATGCGCCCTGTTGAAATTGGGTCAAGCGCTGAACACGGCTCATCAAGGAGTAAAACTTCTGGCCGGATTGCAATACCACGAGCAATACACAAACGTTGTTGTTGACCACCTGAAAGGCTGTAACCACTCTGATGCAATTTATCTTTGGTTTCGTTCCATAATGCTGCTTTAGTCAATGCCCATTGAACACGTTCATCCATATCGACACGTGATAATTTTTCAAACAGACGCACGCCAAACGCAATGTTGTCATAAATCGACATTGGGAACGGGGTTGGCTTTTGGAACACCATACCGACCTTCGCACGCAACAACGCAATATCTTGTTTATCCGTCAGGATATTTTGACCATCCAGTAAAATTTCGCCTTCTGCGCGTTGCTCACCATACAGTTCATACATTTTATTAAAAGTACGCAGTAGAGTGGATTTACCACAACCTGATGGACCGATAAATGCTGTTACTTTGTTTTTTTCGATATCCAACGAGATATTTTTTAGCGCATGGAATTTTCCATAATAAAAGTTGAGGTCGCGTACTTCAATTTTACTGTTTGTCATCTGATTCGCATTAATCATGGCTACTTCTCTCTATAAATCTCTATTCAATCCGGGTTTAGTGTTTTTTCTGAGCAAACACAACGCGTGCGATAATATTAATTAACAGGACACAGAGGGTGATTAAGAGAACCCCAGCCCATGCCAGCTCTTGCCATTCAGAGAACGGGCTCATCGCAAATTTAAAGATAGTGACAGGTAAGTTAGCAATTGGCTCGCTCATGTCGGTACTCCAGAACTGGTTCGACAGTGAAGTGAACAGTAATGGTGCGGTTTCTCCCGCGATACGAGCGATAGCTAACAAAATACCTGTAATAATCCCGGATACAGATGCTTTTAGCGTAATAGATAAAATCATTTTCCATTTTGGTGTACCTAGCGCATACGCTGCTTCACGTAGACTATCCGGCACTAGTTTCAACATGTTTTCAGTTGTGCGGATAACTATCGGAATTTGTAGCAGTGCTAACGCAATAACGCCTGCCCAGCCAGAGAAGTGCTGCATTTGCGCAACCACAATGGTATAGACAAATAGGCCGACAACAATCGATGGAGCAGACAATAAGATGTCATTAATAAAACGGGTTACAGAAGCTAACCACGATTTGCGTCCATACTCTGCCAAGTAGATGCCCGCTAAAATCCCCAGAGGCGTACCCACTACCGTTGCCCAAAAAATGAGTAATCCACTACCCACAATAGCGTTGGCTAAACCGCCCCCAGCTGTATTTGGTGGTGGTGTCATCTCGGTAAACAAGTTTAGAGACATTCCATCTATCCCTTTCGTTACCGTCGAAAATAGGATCCAAACTAACCAAAATAGGCCGAATGCCATTGTTAACATCGAGATGAATAATGCCATTCTATTCACTTGACGACGCCAAGCTTGACGACGAGCTCGTTCTTTCTCATTCACAACAAACTGCTGAGATGTCGACATATTAACGGCCCTCGTTCTTCGCTAAACGCATAACCATGAGTTTTGATATCGCCAGAACAATGAAAGTAATGACAAACAGAATCAATCCAAGTTCCATTAGTGCTGCGGTGTGTACACCACTGTCAGCTTCGGCAAACTCATTTGCAAGCGCAGAGGTAATACTATTACCCGGCATAAACAGTGAGATGCTATCCAGTTGATAGGTGTTACCGATCACGAAAGTTACTGCCATCGTTTCACCTAATGCACGCCCAAGGCCTAACATCACGCCCCCTATCACCCCATTACGGGTATAAGGCAGAACAATATTCCAGATCACTTCCCATGTGGTACAACCGATGCCATATGCAGACTCTTTCATCATGACTGGTGTTTGTTCAAACACGTCACGCATAACAGAGGCAATATAAGGAATGATCATGATGGCAAGGATAATACCCGCCGCCAAAATACCGATCCCGAATGCCGGACCAGTAAAGAGCTCACCAACAATCGGAATGCTCGACATCACATTGCCAACAGGCTCTTGAAAATATTCGGCAAACAGAGGTGCGAAAACAAACAGCCCCCACATACCGTAAACAATACTTGGAATTGCGGCGAGAAGCTCAATAGCAATACCTAACGGACGCCTTAACCAGTTAGGGGCGAGTTCCGTTAAAAACAGAGCAATACCAAAGCTTACTGGCACTGCGATAATAAGCGCAATAAGGGAGGTCACAATAGTGCCATAAATCGGTACTAAGGCACCGAACTGCTCTGCTGGAGCATCCCACTCTTTAGTCCATAAAAACGAAAACCCAAATTTTTGCATGCTCGGCCACGATGCAAAAATAAGGGAAATTATGATGCCACCAAGCATTAATAAAGTGATTAGCGCTGCAATCTTAACGAGTGCGCCAAATATCACATCACCTGACTTACTCGGTGCTTTAAATGCCGTTATTTTTTCGGCCATGTTTTTTGTCTCATCCTACACCTACTTTGCTAGTAGGATTTTCTACCTATGTTAGAAGGCGAATGTTAATCCTAAACATCCGCCAGCCACTGCCAACCCAAATATCACGCTTAGAACAATGATTTACCTTGGCTATCTTTAACTTCTGTTTTCCATGCTGCACGTACTGCTGTCACGACTTCTTGTGGCAGGATAGCATAATCAAGCGCTTCTGCTTGCTTACCGCCTTTCTCATAAGCCCAGTTAAAGAAATCTAGGACAGCTTTGCCTTTTACTGCATCAGCTTGCTCTTTGTGAACTAAGATGAAAGTCGTTGAAGTAATCGGCCATGCATTTTCACCATCACGGTTAGTCAGATCCTGAGCAAATGATTTAGACCAGTCAACTTTCTTCGCGGCAGCGCTGAAGCTTTCACCCGTTGGCGAAACTGCCTTACCATCTGCTGAGATTAATTTAGTATAAGCAAGATTATTTTGTTTAGCATAAGCATACTCAACATAACCGATAGATCCTGGTAAACGTTGGACAAAGGCAGCAACACCATCGTTACCTTTACCACCTACACTATTTTTCGACCAGTTCACCGTCGAGCCTACACCAATATCATTTTTCCAACTTGAGCTGACTTTCGCTAAATAGCTGGTGAAAACGAAAGTGGTACCTGAGCCATCAGAACGCCTCACCACCGCGATATCTTGATTTGGTAGACTAACACCTGGGTTCAATTTGGTGATTGCAGGATCATTCCACTTGGTAATTTTGCCAAGGTAGATGTCGCCTAATGTTGTACCATCTAAGGTCAACTGACCTGATTGAATACCTTTTACGTTAACGGCCAGAACAACACCGCCGATCACAGTTGGGAATTGAAATAAGCCATCTTCTTTCAATTTTTCATCCGTCAATGGCGCATCAGACGCACCGAAATCAATGGTTTTTGCATTAATTTGTTTAACCCCACCAGAAGAACCAATCCCCTGATAGTTCACTTTATTACCTGTTTCTTTCTGATAAGAGTCCGCCCACTTAGCATAAACGGGAGCAGGGAATGTAGCACCTGCACCTGTTAAGTTAGTGGCAGCAAAAGAAGACATCGCAGTCATTGAAAGAGTTGCTGCCATTACGCTAGCTAAGGTTGTACGCATCATTTTCATAATCCCTCCGGGGATGTATAGAAACAACTAAGTGTAAATTGTTGGTGAAAGTCACAGGAGGAAAAATAGGACAATTTGGTTACAGCAACATGTCTTATTTATGACAGTTTTATGACAATTGCTTCATTGATAGGCAATCTTGAGAGATGATGTGAAAAATAGAAAATAAAATGATAATAAAATCAATAGATCGCAACTAATCCTGCTAAAAATGAGTACTGAAATAAAAATGACAAACTGTCACATAAAAGTTGTTGTCCACACTTTATTAAAAATATTTGGTTATTAGATGCACTCTAAATAATTCGATTTTCACTTAGTTAACAGCCCTGCAAATTGAAGTATGACGGAATATATACATAAATAAATAAACCCGCTAATGCAGGCTTATTTATGTAAAAATAGTGATGCGCAGAATAATTCGAATTATCTCTAAATTATTTTCTTTCGATTATGAATTCATCGTTTTTACAGTGCCATCAAAATCTAGTTGTGGTTGGACTAGCGGCATAAATGAGGACTCCTCATTAACATCGTCTTCTACAACCACACTACCAAACATTACTTTTAGCTTTTCTTTCAATTCTGCAAGGAGTGCATCTCTACCTTTTAAGCTTTTTACTTGCAAATTAGTATCAGTTGCTAATTCAATGCTATTAAATTTTGCGCCCGGCATAGGTGGTGGCGCGGGTAGTTTAAATGACGGGGCACTATCAACAGCATCCTCTTCTTCCATACTACCGAACATTATCTTCAGCTTTTCTTTCAGCTCTGCGAGAAGTGCGTCCCTACCAGTTAAACTTTGTGCTTGTGGGTAGGTATAAGTCGCTAATATAGGAATCGGTGGAGGCGGAGGTGATACAGATACAGAAGTACTATCAACCTCATCCTCTACGATCGTATTGCCAAACATTGACTTTAATTTTTCTTTCAACTCGGCGAGAAGAGCATCCCTACCGGTTAAATTCTGGTCTTGTAAATAGATCTGAGTCATTGGTACAGCACCATTAGATTCAGGCATTGTTGGTGAAGATGATGATACTAATGAGGAAACGTCTTCACTCTCTTCACTAGTGCCAATTTTTTTACTCTCAAACCAGTTATTGAGCTCCGCAATCACTGCATCCATACCCGTTAATTTTCGTTCTTGCTGCTCAGAGTGAATCCCCAGCTCAATACTATTGTTTTCTAGTGTTGGCATCGGAGGCGGGGAAGGCGGCACAAATGCTGGAATATCTTTATCTGATCTACTCTCAAATCCTTTCATCAAATCTGGATTCAGTACATGTGCATTTTTTAATGTTTCTTCTATCAAATGAGTATTCGTCACTTTTTTAGCAGCTGCTTTTACAATATTAGGAATGGGCTCTTCCTTGTTACTTACCCGAGTGCATTCTAATAATAAAGGGAGCTTGCTATTATTTGCATTTTTTTTTCCAATGAACCTATATTTTGTAAGTTACTTGGGCTACCAATACGCGAGAGACAACTAGTATTCATTAAAACCACCTTAATATATTAATTACCCCTAACCATACATACAAAATTACAATCTATCTTTTAGAAAACGGTCGATTATTTTTATATATTCTAAATTTTTAAGCTAAAACAGACAATACAACCACAGAGGGTTTTTAATATATTAACGAGTTAAGTTTTTATTTAATAATAATGACTAGACTATTTTTAATAAAAATACTTTTACCTGAAATAATTATAAGTGAATATAGAAAATAATCGAAGGTAGTTGAATTGATTAGGTTATTAATATGCACTAATTGTTATTGATTTCATCGGCACAGCTGGTGACGATAAGAATAATATAGCCAACCTAGTCACTTCAATAAGTTGGCTACTGTGGTTTACTTGGCGATCAATTCACCCATTTTAACAGCTGCCCAACCAGCTGGAGTTGTTGCACCACCAACAATGTTAGTCATTTCTGAAATACCTTCCGGTACTGGGATATTCGAGTTCACCGCAGCTTGCGTGTACTCTGTCGAAATATCGGTTCCAACATAGTAAATAGAGGTAAGCACTAATGTTCCACAGATAAACATTCTGAACATATTACGCTTACAGAATGGCGTCACCATGGCGAGTAGGAACATCAGTGAAGCTAAGTCAACGAAAGGTAGGACTTTGTTACCCGGTAATACGAATGCCAACACGATTGCCATTGGGATCAATAGTAATCCTGTTGCCAACACAGAAGGTTCGCCAATTAACAAAGCAGTATCCATTCCAATATAAAAATCACGATTCGGGAATTTCTTTTTCAATTTTGCTTCGACTGCATCACGAACAATCAACAACCCCTGTACTAATATTTCAATCATTTTTGGCAACAGCAACATAGCCGCTGAAACAGTCACTGCTAATGCAACAGATTCACTAAGCGGGTAACCGGCCATTAACGCTAATATTAATCCTAAAATAAAACCGAGAGTTAAAGGCTCACCAAATACCCCAAACTTTTTATTAATCATTTCTGGTTCTAAATTGATTTTATTTAACCCTGGGGTTTTTTCAATAATATAATTAGTTACTATCCCAAATGGGACGTACATAATGCAGGTTAAATGCGGAAAAGAAATCCCTTGTAAATTATAATTACGTTGTAAATAAGGAGCCGTAATATCAGCTGCAACTAATGTTCCAATAAATATAACATAGGTAATGCCGATCGAAATCCAATAGCTTTCAGTACCCGCATAAACGACAGAGCCTACCAATAAAAATATCCAGTAATTAAAAATATCAATATTAATTGTTTTCGTTAATTTAAAGACCACCATTACCAAGTTGATAACAATAAAGCCGATAACTACAGGCAACATAATTGGCGATCCCCAACCAATTGTCGACGCTGTCGGCCAGCCTGTATCAACAACTGTAAGGTTAAGTCCCATTTTTTCAACCATCGATTGCGAAGCAGGACCAAGGTTAGAGAGAAGCAAATTAATGACGAGCCCAACACCGACAAATCCAATTCCCACCAACATACCCGCTTTAAATGCGGTACCTATTTTGACACCGAAACATAATGCGATAATAAAAAAATAATTGGCATCATGACTGAGGCACCAAGGCCAATGATGCTATTGATAATGTCCATAGTCTTTCCTCAAACTCCCGTCATACTTCGAGTTACAGCGTATATCTGTCATCCACCAGAAAATTACTCGCTACGACTCAAATTACTTAGGGTATTCATCTGTTATATTTCGCATTGTAAAATGTCAGTTATATATTCACTTTCCCTGTTATGTTATTAATGGCATTCCTATATATTGACAATCTACGACACTAATTATTTACAGTATATTTATGTAGGGTATAGGGTGCCAACAACGAAAGTGTTCCCACCCTATCGTTTTATTTAGAATTATTTTAATAAATGTTCTTTGTATTATTTATTCATCGTCAAAAAATTCAAATTACATGTTAAGTATCTACCAAGGTCTTTATTTATCATAAAGACATACCCCCCAGCATGTTCTGATCTGCTTTAATCAAACAGGACACTTTAATAATGGAATATAATCCAATTATTGAGGTGTTAAATGAAAAAACGAACAAACAGGTTTTATACTACTGAGTTTAAGCAAGAAGCGGTCGCATTAGTCACCGAACAAGGTTATAGCGTCCCAAAAGCGGCAGCTTCATTAGGGATCACCGATAAATTACTTTATAACTGGAAAGCAAAATTCGATGCTGAACAATCCGGTAGCAGCTTGAATGCCGATGAGAGAGCTGAGCTATTAAGGCTTCGAAAAGAAAATAAAGAACTTAGGATGGAGAAAGAGATCCTAAAAAAAGCCAGCGCCCTCCTGCTAAAGGAAACCAAGTAGCGTTTAAAACGATTAAGCAATTATCTTCACAGTTTCCCGTGCTGAAGCTCTGCAAGTTAATGAAAATAAGTCGTTCTGCCTACTATGCTTGGCTTAAACGCCCAGCAAAATTGATCACCGCAGAACAACTTAGCCTGTACCGCAGAGCCAAAGCTATCTTTGAACAGAGTCGAAATAGCTTAGGTTATAGAACGTTACGTAAACGGTTATGCAAAGAGGGCTTTAGCGTGAGTGCTTATGGCGTTCAAAAGCTAATGGCTCAGCTTGGCCTAGTCGTCACTCAGCGCGTTGCTTACAAAGTCACCACAAAACGCAAACACAGTGATGCCGTAGCCGATAATTTGCTCAATCAAAATTTTAATCCTCACGCACCTAACGAAGTGTGGGCGGGTGATGTGACCTATTTAAAAACAGGGGAAGGCTGGATGTATTTAGCCATCGTGATGGACTTATACTCACGCCGTATTGTGGGTTGGCATATCGATAAACGAATGACGGCAGATTTAGTCAGTAAAGCCTTGATGAAAGCGTATAACTTACGCCAGCCCGAAAAAGGCTTAGTCTTTCATAGTGATAGAGGCTCTCAATATACGAGTAAGCGATATCGCCGCTTGCTAACAAGCTATGGTATTAGGGCAAGCATGGGTGATGTTGGAGCCTGTTGGGATAACGCCGTTGTAGAACGATTTTTTGGCAGTTTAAAACACGATTGGGTACTGAAAATCCCTCAGCCGACTCGGAAACAGATGAAAGAAGATGTTATCGCGTATATGCGCTATTACAACCTAGAAAGGTTTCATACTGCCAACGGTGATCTGTCCCCAATTGAGTATGAACAAAATTCCTTAAGAAAAGTGTCCTGATTTAGTTGCGCAGAACATATTAACCTCAATCTTGTGCAACGAGAATCAAAGCGAGAATGATAAAAATCAGAGCAATAATACGTTTGCTATCAATTTTCCGATGAAATGTCCCAAATAAGCCATAGTGTCAATCACTAAACTTTTGAAAACCTGCCCAGCTAAAATACCAATCATCGTCAGGGCTATACCGATGACGGGAACAGTGACAGTCAATATAATGACGTAGATAGGTCCCAATATACCGCCTAATAGAGTCCATGATGGCTGGACAAAAAAAGATGGACTATTCCGGGGACTGAAAAATAGCACCAATAAAAATGTCAATGCAGCTCCAACCCCAAAAATACTAAATGTTGCCCATAAATATCCGGCTTCATTTCCCAGAGGCCCTAATAATCCGGCTTCTATTGATAATCCCATCCCTCCAGCAACAACCAGCAATATAAATAAAAGCTGCATACAATAATCTCCTATGGTTTAGGTGAAGGAGCTTAAAGCAGCAATCTATAATGAAAAACAGTAGAATATAGAAAACACCTTTGCAGGATTTGAGATAATGTATGATCCAAGCGCTATAAATTTTCGTGCACTATTATTTTTCATTGGTGTATTTGATTACCAGAGTTTTTCGGAAGAAGGTGTTTCACCGTCGATGATCTCTCGCGTCATTTTGCAGTTGGAAGACACGCTTGGTCAGCAACTTTTTTATCGAAATACCCGAGCAGTTATTCCTACCGAAGCGGGTAGATTATTCATTGATTATGCACGTACCCTAACTGAGCAAATGAGTGAAGCATATAAAGAGTTGCTTGATCGGTCACTTCAACCCGCCGGACTCGTTCGAATCAATGCGCCTATTTTTTTCGGGCAGCACCATATTGCACCATGGCTGGCAGGTCTTTCCGCACGTCATCCGCATTTACTCATTGAACTGACGCAGACTGATGACTACATCGATCCGCATCGGAATGCTGCAGATATTATTTTTAGAATTGGAACATTAACGGATTCTTCTTTTCATGCTCGAGTGTTTGGCACTCAGCGTTATTATCTAGTTGCATCTCCCAACTACATCAAAAATCATGGAAGTCCTACGACCTTAACAGACTTAAATCATCATAAATGCCTTGTATACAAAGGTTCATCAGGAGCAAATCGGTGGCTATTCAGGAGGCCAAGTGGTAACTGGATACATTATCCGGTTTCAGCTTTACTCACTTCCAACAATGCTGAATCTTTACTAACAAGTGCACTAGGCGGAATGGGAATAGTATTGTTTCCAGACTGGCTTATAGGAGATAACCTTAAGAAAGGGGATTTGATTAGAGTTATGATAGATTACGAGTGTGGAATTAATACAGAGCCACAATACATTTCTGCCATCTATCCTAATGTGCGCCATCCTCCGATTAATGTCAGGGCTGTCATTGATTATTTTGTTGAGATTTATGGCTTACCACTTTATTGGCAATTAGAATGATTTTTCAGCAATCTTACTGTCATCCGTTTGTTATTCTTCTTTCTCTTTGAGAGGAAGAAGCGCTCGGATAGCGAAGCCGCCACGTTCACTTTTATGGATTTCGATACTACCTTCATGTGCATCGATAATCCGACGGATAATGGCAAGCCCCAGCCCAGTACCTTTATTACTACGAGCTCTTTCACCTTGTACAAAAGGTTGAAATAGACGCTGAATATCTTCTTCTTTGATGCCAACACCGTCATCTTCGACTTGAAACCAAACACACTCTTCATTTTTACCGCTACTGACTTTTATCCAACCGCCACCATAGCGATGTGCATTCTCGATCATGTTTGTAATGGCACGTTTAACCGCTAGTGGATTCGCATTGACAATAATACTACCCGGCTCAAATGCCGTTGCAATATCACCTGCAACACTGGTTTCCGCAGTCACCACTTCATTCAAGATAGTATTGAGATCACAAAACTCCATGACCATTTCCTGGCCTGTTTTCAGGTAGTCCATAAACTGCCCAATGATAGCATCACACTCTTCAATATCTTTATTGATAGATTCAGCAAGATAACTATCAGCTGGATCCATCATTTCAGTAGCTAAACGAATACGTGTTAATGGTGTACGTAAGTCATGGCTTACACCAGCCATTAAGATAGTGCGATCGTTTTCAAGCGTTTTAATCCCCGTTGCCATGTGATTAAAAGAACGAATCGCAGCGCGTACTTCAGTCGCACCTTTTTCCTGCATTGCAGGCAATATAACACCTTTTCCAACTTGCCCTGCGTGATACTCAAGTTCAAGTAATGGCTTGTTTTGATAACGAATATAAAGCCAAACGCCAGCAAAAATAGCAAGAAAGATAGCGAGTGTATAACGGAATACCAGCGAAAATTGGTTTTGGCCAATCTCGGTTAAAGGAACTCGCACCCAAATATCGGGTGCGAGGTAGGAGGTTAACCATAAAATCGGGTAATCCCGCCCAAGCTCAAGGCGAACTTGTGCCTCTCCTCCCATATACTCCGTCATATTCTCACTGAGAAAATCATACTCTTTAGCCCAATTCAATCCTTCTGCCATCGCGGCTGATTGGGCATAAAAAGTAATACCTAACTCATTGTAGATTTTTTTACGTAATTCTGGAGACACTCGAACTGTGGTTCCATCTTGTAATACCATATTTTCGGTCATTAATGTTCGGACTTCATATGCCAAAACTTTATTGAATTGCTGCAAACTCGGCATCACAACAAAATTAAGCACCACCATATAGCTGGTGACAAGGCTGGCAAAAAGTAATGCCACGAACAAAAATAATGAACGAGAAAATGTACTACGGCGAGAGAACCTCAGTCGCTTCATGCTTTACTACCGTCCGGTACAAATACATAGCCCAAGCCCCAAACTGTTTGAATATAGCGAGGGTGAGCCGGATCATCTTCAACCATACGGCGCAAACGTGAAATTTGAACGTCAATAGAACGCTCCATCGCACTATATTCACGGCCTCTCGCTAAGCTCATCAGCTTATCACGAGACAACGGTTCCCTTGGATGCGAAACGAGTACTTTCAGTACTGCAAATTCGCCACTGGTTAAAGGCATATTCTCTTCACCTTGGAACATTTCGCGTGTACCAAGATTAAGTTTAAATTTACCGAAAGTGATAACCGCATCATCTTGTGAAGGAGCGCCCGGAAGCTCATTTGCTTGACGACGCAGTACAGCACGAATACGTGCCAGTAATTCACGAGGATTAAACGGTTTAGGAATATAATCATCAGCACCAATTTCTAGGCCAACAATACGATCAACTTCTTCACCCTTCGCTGTCACCATAATAATAGGAATTGGATTATTTTGACTGCGTAAACGGCGACAAATTGACAGACCATCTTCACCTGGCAACATTAAATCTAAAACGATGAGATGAATGGATTCTCTCGTTAGAATTCTATCCATTTGTTCAGCATTCGCAGCACTGCGAACCTGAAACCCTTGCTCTGTGAGGTAGCGTTCTAACAAGGCACGTAAACGCATATCATCATCGACGACAAGAATTTTATAACTTTCTTGCATTTTGTAGCCCTCAAGATGTGCAATCTATCAAATTATTCTTTTTGAGTAAGAAGAATAAAGTAAATATAAGATAGTTAATCTGCTAATTTACCATCAACTTGAAATTTAATGAATATTTTTACGCGTTATGAGTTTGGTTGCTTATAGCAGATCTCTAGTATGGCATAGGTTGCAACCCCACCCGGCGTATCGACACTGATTTCATCGTCAACCTGCTTGCCGATTAGTGCGCGAGCCACTGGCGAATCAATTGAAATCCAATTTTTTGCAGGATTAAATTCATCCGCACCGACTAACCGGAATAATCTGATATTTTCATTTTCATCTTCCAGTTTAACCCATGCACCAAAAAATACACGTCCTTCTTGTCGCGGATCAGGCTCAATTATTCTCAACTGATCCAATCTTTTAGACAAAAAACGGATTCGACGATCAATTTCGCGTAGCCGCTTTTTACCATAAATATATTCTGCATTTTCTGAGCGATCGCCTTGAGCTGCAGCCTCAGAAACAGATTGGGTTACTTGGGGACGTTCTTCTCTCCAAAGATATTTCAGTTCTTTGTCGAGGGTATCCCAGCCTTCACGGGTAATTAATAGACTCTTCGTCATAACCTTCAACATAAATAAGTAAATTTAACAATCTATAGATTATATACCTGAAATAAATCAAGTTGTATGTAAGCAAAGAGAAGTGCCCCCAGAAATGATGAATAACGCTGTGACTCAAGTCTCACAGTGCTATATTCGATTAGGAACCCCTATGATATGACGTGAAATATAACAGCTATCGATAAAATTTACCGTCAACTTTAGTGGCATAGTCTGAACTTCGGTCTGGAAATTCTGTTCCCCAGCAAGTATAACAGTGCCATGAATTTTTTAACTGTTCTTTGCGTAGGTATTAAAAAGCGACATGAATGAAACTCTAAGTCAGATAATCGCAGCTGAGCTGCAAGCCCAGCCCAAGCAGGTATTTTCTGCTATCACATTGATGGATGAAGGAAATACAGTCCCGTTTATTGCTCGTTACCGCAAAGAGGCCACCGGTGGGTTAGACGACACTCAGCTTCGCCAGCTAGAGAGCCGTTTGGGTTACTTAAGGGAATTAAATGAGCGTAAGCAAACCATTCTCAAGTCCATCGAAGAACAAGAAAAATTAACGCCTGAACTTGCTTCCGCGATAAATAATACCCTGAACAAAACCGAGCTCGAAGACCTCTACCTGCCATTTAAACCTAAACGCCGTACTCGTGGGCAAATTGCGATTGAAGCCGGATTAGAACCATTAGCGAGTACATTATGGGATGACCCAAGCCAATCGCCTGAAGATTTAGCACAAACATTTGTGAATGCTGATAATGGTGTCGCTGATAGTAAAGCAGCGCTAGATGGTGCACGCTATATTTTAATGGAACGTTTCGCTGAAGATGCATCCCTTCTCGCAAAAGTTCGCGACTATTTATTGAAAAATGCCCATATCGTTTCCAAAGTTGCTGATGGAAAACAAGCGGAAGGTGCAAAGTTTAGTGATTATTTTGAGCATCAAGAGCCTGTCGCTAAAGTGCCTTCTCATCGTGCACTCGCCATGTTCCGCGGTCGTAATGAAGGTATTTTGCAACTTTCACTCAATTGCGATCCGCAGTTTGAAGAACCACCAAAAGAGAGTTACTGCGAAGAGATCATCACTCGTCACCTTGATGTTAGATTAAATAATGCACCCGCAGACCAATGGCGTAAGGCCGTTATCAGTTGGACATGGCGCGTAAAAGTTCTGTTGCACCTCGAAACTGAAATTATGAGTTCATTACGCGAAAAAGCCGAAGAAGAGGCTATTAATGTTTTCGCCAGAAATCTCAGTGATTTGCTAATGGCTGCACCCGCAGGTATGCGTGCAACAATGGGCCTCGATCCAGGCCTGCGTACAGGCGTCAAAGTTGCGGTTGTTGATGCTACAGGTAAAGTCATCGCAACTGACACTATCTACCCTCATACAGGGCAAGCTGCTAAAGCAGCCGCTATCGTTGCCGCATTATGTCAAAAACATCATGTTGAATTAGTTGCTATTGGTAATGGTACCGCCTCAAGAGAAACCGAACGCTTTTTTATTGAAGTACAAAAACAGTACCCTGACGTCATCGCACAAAAAGTCATCGTCAGTGAAGCAGGAGCCTCTGTTTATTCTGCATCAGAGCTTGCTTCTCAAGAATTTCCTGACTTAGATGTATCAATACGTGGTGCAGTTTCTATCGCCCGCCGCCTCCAAGACCCATTAGCTGAGCTGGTTAAAATTGATCCTAAGTCTATCGGGGTTGGTCAATATCAACATGATGTCAGTCAAACACAGCTTGCACGTAAACTTGATGCAGTTGTTGAAGATTGCGTAAACTCGGTCGGTGTTGACCTCAATACCGCTTCTGTTCCCCTGCTAACTCGTGTAGCAGGCTTGAGTAAAATGATTGCTCAGAACGTCGTCAGCTGGCGTGATGAAAATGGCCGTTTCGATGATAGAAAGCAACTGCTGAAAGTCACGCGTCTTGGACCAAAAGCCTTCGAACAATGTGCTGGTTTCTTGCGTATTACTAATGGTGATAATCCACTGGATGCATCAACGGTTCACCCAGAAGCATACCCTGTAGTTGAAAAAATCCTCGATGTGGTTCGTCAACCGCTCAAAGAGATCATGGGCAACTCACAAGCCTTGAATAGCCTAAGCCCACGTGACTTTACTACAGAGCAATTTGGTGTTCCGACGGTTACTGACATCATTAAAGAGCTGGAAAAACCGGGTCGTGACCCACGCCCTGAATTTAAAACCGCTACTTTTGCTGAAGGTGTCGAAACCATGAATGATTTGACACTGGGTATGATTTTAGAAGGATCTGTCACTAACGTAACCAATTTTGGTGCCTTCGTAGATATTGGGGTTCACCAAGATGGCCTGGTGCATATTTCATCGCTGTCTAACAGTTACGTTGAAGATCCTCATAAAGTTGTTAAAGCAGGTGATATCGTTAAAGTAAAAGTAATTGATGTTGATATCTCACGTAAACGTATTGCACTGACTATGCGTCTAGATGAACAGCCGGGTGATACAAATAGCTCACCACGTCGTTCTGACAATCAACAAGATAAAAATCCGCGTAAAACTCAACAGCGTGACATGTCACGAAAAAATAACTCATCGTTATCAAATAATAGTGCGATGGGTGATGCTTTAGCGGCAGCATTTGGTAAAAAACGTTAATAATCAATGCCTCGTTGTCATACTGATTTTTTGATGACGAGGCATTGCAAATTAATAGCCAAAAAGATTATTAAAGATTCATTTTTCGTAAAATGAAAAACATCCGAAACAATCTAAACGACATACATTGAATGAGGCTATTTTTTTGATACTTCACTACACCATTATTCAACCCACCAACATCCAAGATAACTTAGTTGCAGCCACATCATTACAGATTGAAAAATGCTGCGAATATTGTTTCTTCCGCTTATCTTTATCCCAGAACTATCGCTAACCCCTCTTTTAGTTGATCCACATCAATTCAATTTGACCAAAAAAGAGGCTAAATATAACGAATAGTTGATGATTATAATTCTCATTATTAATTAGATTTATTTCTATTTACCACAGGCGTTCGCTTGTAATATGGCAGTTATAAACAATAATTATCAATGTTATTATCACTTACGATAAATGGAAGGCACCATGCCACTACTTCCTCAACGCAGTTATAAAATACTTGGCTTCTCACCTGAGATAAATCCAGCTTATCGACAAAAACTGCTCTCTCTTGGTTTATTGCCGGGCGCCATTTTTAAAGTGGTACGCTTTGCCCCATTAGGCGACCCAATACAGATTGAAACTCACCGAGTTAGCTTAGTTCTCCGAAAAAAAGATTTAGCTCTACTCAATCTTGATGAAGCTACATCTGCTTAACGCCGCGTGTTGCTGTACCAAGTAGCTATTTTTATTTTTACTATTGGTAAACACTATGAAACCATTAACTATCGGCTTGATTGGCAACCCTAATGCCGGTAAAACGACTCTATTCAACCAATTAACTGGCTCTCGTCAACGAGTAGGTAACTGGGCTGGTGTCACCGTTGAAAGAAAAGTCGGGCGTTTTAATACCCCAGATCACTACATTGAGTTGGTTGATCTACCGGGCACCTATTCGCTAACAACCATTTCAGAGCAAACATCACTTGATGAGCAGATTGCCTGCTATTTCATTTTGAGTGGTGAAGCCGATATGTTAATTAACGTCGTGGATGCCTCTAACTTAGAGCGTAACCTCTACCTGACACTGCAATTGGTGGAGCTCGGCGTACCCTGTATCGTCGCACTCAATATGCTAGATATCGCCGAAAGCCAGAATATCCAGATTGATGTCGAAAAACTTCAACAACAACTTGGTTGCCCTGTCATTCCATTAGTTTCAACCCGTGCAACAGGGATTGATAAACTCAGACACGCCATTGATAGCAATCCACAAAACAATATGCAGGCACTGGTTGAATACCCTGCAGCTTTGTTGCAAGAAGTAGATTCGTTATCCGAAAAAATTTCTATACAACAATTTAGTCTACAGCAGCGCCGCTGGTTGGCTCTACAAATTCTTGAAGGTGATATCTATAGCAGACAACGTGCGAATATCACGCTAGAGCAACTCCACGAGACACAGCAAAATTTAAAAACAAGTTTAAATGAAGAACCTGAGCTGTTAATTGCTGATGCGCGTTATCAGTCAATTGCCGCTATCTGTGATAAAGCGATAAATAATAGCACCGCAAAACCTAATCAGCTCACACAATCCCTTGATAAGTTCATTCTTAATCGCTGGCTAGGTGTGCCTATTTTCTTATTTGTCATGTACTTGATGTTCGTCTTGGCAATTAATATTGGTGGTGCTCTGCAACCTTTCTTTGAAGGTGCTTCTGAAGCTATCTTTATCCATGGGATCCAGTGGCTGGGAGCTTACTTTAGTTTCCCTGATTGGCTAACAGTATTCCTTGCTCAAGGTATTGGTGGCGGTATTAATACCGTGCTACCACTGGTACCACAAATCGGCATGATGTATCTATTTTTATCTATCTTGGAAGACTCTGGCTATATGGCGCGTGCGGCTTTCGTGATGGATAGATTAATGCAGGCGCTAGGATTACCCGGTAAATCATTCGTTCCGTTAATCGTTGGGTTTGGCTGTAATGTACCGTCTATCATGGGAGCACGGACACTTGATGCACCTCGTGAACGTTTGATTACCGTCTTGATGGCTCCATTTATGTCCTGCGGTGCAAGACTCGCAATCTTTGCTGTTTTTGCGGCAGCATTCTTTGGTAAAAGCGGCGCAAGCATTGTGTTCTCTCTCTATCTACTCGGGATAGTGGTCGCCATTTTAACGGGTCTGTTACTCAAACATACTTTAATGCGCGGTGAAGCTTCTCCATTTGTGATGGAGTTACCGGTTTACCATGTACCACATCTCAAAACGTTGCTCATCCAAACTTGGCAGCGCTTGAAAGGTTTTGTGCTCCGTGCAGGTAAAGTCATTGTTATCGCAAGTATGTTTATTGGTGCATTAAATAGCTTCTCACTATCAGGTAATCCCGTTGATAACATTAATGATTCTGCCCTTGCGTCCGTCAGTAAAGTGATCACCCCTGTATTAAAACCGATTGGTGTTCATGAAGATAACTGGCAAGCCACCGTAGGTTTAATTACGGGAGCAATGGCTAAAGAAGTGGTCGTCGGGACATTGAATACCCTCTACACTGCAGAAAGCATCATTAATGAACCTTTTGATGCAGAATCATTTAATCTGTTAGATGAGCTGGAAGATGCAGTGACAGAAACATGGGATAGCCTAAAAGAAACGTTAACTCTCAGTGCGCTGTCTAACCCTATCGAAGCAAGTAAAGGGGATGGGGAAATGGAATCTGGCTCAATGGGGACAATGGCAACGAAATTTGGCTCTGGTATCGCGGCTTATAGCTACCTAATCTTTGTTCTGCTGTATGTGCCTTGTGTGTCAGTGATGGGCGCAATTGCTCGCGAAACCAATAAAGGATGGATGACCTTCTCTATCCTATGGGGTTTAAATGTGGCATATAGCCTTGCGGCTCTGTTCTATCAGACCGCAACTTTTAGTGAGCATCCACAAAGCAGTTTGATTACAATTGTGGCCGTTATCCTGTTTAATATTGTGCTGTTTGCCTTACTACGCCGGATGCGTAGCAGAGTGACACTCAATCTTAAAAGCCCTACTGCAAGTCAATGTTCCGGCTGTTCAGATAATAAAGCCTGCCATTAAGGAAATTAGCTATGATCAGCTTGCTACAAATCAGAGATTTAATTGCACTGTATGGGCAAGCTGACATTGACTTACTGAGTGAACAGCTAAAAGCACCAAAACCCTTAATTCAAGCAATGATTGATAAGCTCGTCTCAATGGGTAAATTAGAAGAAGTCGACTTCAGTGCCTGTTTAACAGGCACCAGTTGCAAAAGCTGCCCTGAAGGTACTAACTGTGCTCATCACATCTATAAAATCAAATAATTAACTAATAATACAATAAGTTATAATTTGAATTACTCATATTCAACTATTGATTCAAAATCACTCTTCAAGACGTGCTAGAAAATCGAGTAAATACTCACAGAATTCATCCGGATGAGAAATAAATGGTGCATGTGCACCATGACGCATCACCACCGAAGGGGAATGTGGATACAAATCATCAAGCAAAGTAGCGACTTTACGCGGTACTAGTCCATCTAAATAACCATAAATACGTAGAAATGGGACAGTTAATCCTTTTAGCTCATCACGTAAATCGACAATACGTAATATTTCGAGTCCCGCATTGAGTATTTCAACTTTAGGCATCGGTTGCTCTAAAACTACTGATTTTAGTAGCTTGGCATCACGACGCGCACTTTCAGTACCTAATGTTTGTAACGCTAAAAAACGTTCAACCGTGCGTTGAAAGTCATTCGCGAGCTGATGCTCAAATCCCAATAGCACTTCAGACTTGATCCCTGGCCAAATATTTTCATGTGCTTGAAAACAAGGCGATGAGGCGGTGGTAATCAATCCTTTTATCTGTTTAGGATGGTCAAGGGCAAGGCGACTCGCCACTAATCCACCTAATGACCAACCGAGCCAAATTGCATTTTTAGGGCCATACTGCCAAACCGTATCTGCCATTAACTGTACATCCATGGCATCAAATCCTTGGCTGCGACCATAGCCAGGTAAGTCAACTAAGTGCAGACGAAAATGAGAAGCGACCCGAGGAATAATCGAACGCCAAACATCTGAATTCAAGCCCCATCCGTGTAGCAACACAAGATCTTGCGAACCTTCACCTATTGTCTCCCAATATAATTGCGCCATGGTTACACTCTCTTTTTTCATTGGAATATGCTTATGCTATCAATCGAAGGTGCTTGTTGGCTATGCCACCAGCCCTTAAAATTAATGAGCCAAGGGATTTGCTCTTTTTGCCTAAAAAGCTTACCACTAATGTCACACTGCTGCCCACGTTGTGCATTACCTTCCGAACAGAACGACATTATGTGTGGCCGCTGTTTAAAACAGCCACCAGCTTGGCAAAGGCTAGTGACGGTGACGCCTTATCAGGCACCTTTACGCAAATTGATTCATCGATATAAATTTAATTCTCAGCCCCAACTGGCCTTTGCACTTGCCAGAATATTTGTTTTACACTGGCTAAATGACTATCGCCAAATGCGCTGGCCAAAGCCAGATATGATAGTGACTATTCCTCTGCATCCTAATCGGTTATGGCGGCGTGGATTTGATCATGTGGCTTTTATAGGTGAATATTTAGCCTGCTGGTTAAATATAGCCTATTCACGAAATTCATTATTGCGTACACGTGATACACTGACTCAAATAACATTAAAACGTAAATACCGTCACAGCAACCTGAATGGCGCATTTACTCTAGCAACATCCGTAACAGGGCGACAGGTCGCCATTTTAGATGACGTCATTACCACTGGGGCAACCATGCAAGCCGCCGCACAATTGCTAATTTGTGCGGGTGTACGGACAGTAGATGCTTGGTCTGTATGCCGTACCTTGTAGGATCGGGGTAAATGAGCGTATTATAACCAACTGAAGCACTCAACTATGTATTGAGCATATTTATTGAGCAGGTTTAATTGAGTACACATTATGATTAATATTACTGAAGCAGCACAGACTCATTTTTCCAAATTGTTGGAAAACCAAGAGCCAGGAACCCAAATTCGTGTGTTCGTTATCAACCCTGGTACCCCATCTGCTGAGTGTGGCGTTTCTTACTGCCCACCAGATGCCGTTGAAGCAACAGACCAAGTGTTAAAATTTGAGCTTTTATCTGCTTATGTAGATGAAATCAGCGCGCCATTCTTAGATGACGCTGAAATTGATTTTGTGACTGACCAATTAGGTTCACAGCTCACGCTTAAAGCACCTAACGCTAAAATGCGTAAAGTCTCAAGTGATGCTCCGCTTATCGAACGCGTTGAGTATGTTTTACAATCACAAATTAACCCTCAATTAGCTGGCCATGGTGGTAAAGTATCACTAATGGAAATCACTGATGAAGGCTTTGCTATTTTGCAATTCGGTGGTGGTTGTAATGGTTGTTCAATGGTCGATGTAACACTAAAAGAAGGTATTGAAAAAGAGCTTCTGAAAATGTTCGAAGGCGAGTTAAAAGGGGTTAAAGACCTCACTGAACACCAACGCGGTGAGCACTCGTTCTACTAACCGAACACCCGATTTAGCAAATATTTTGCTAATTCATCAGACGCCCGTATTTTGCTACGGGTGTCTTTTATTATGTAAGCGACACCCGTCATATTTCAAGTTGCATGATCTATGTTGTCAATAGAGTACAATGCTTAGCGCCTCGCATGGTTATCGGGCTGCCTTTACCTGTCTCTCCTTCATGCATCTTGAATTATTTAGGGCTTAATCATCTTCAACATTCGGTATTTTATGGAACAATTTGAGAAGCTAGCGCCTTCAGAGGCACACCAGCACTGGGTTGATGGCACTGCCATATTAGTTGATGTGCGTGACCCACAAAGCTTTCATGCAGGGCATGTCAGTGGTGCTTTCCATTTGACAAATGAAACACTCAGTACGTTTTTAGAACAAACGGACTATGAAAAAACCATTATGGTAATGTGTTATCACGGTCATAGCAGCCAAGGCGCTGCACAATATCTGATTAATATTGGCTTCGAATCGGTTTATAGCATAAACGGTGGCTTTGAAGCTTGGTTAAGGGAATACCCACAAGCCGTTACGGCTCTTTAAGTGAGAAAATCCAACCATGATCCATATTGTTTCATTTGCAAATCCGAGAATGGCCCAAGCATTTGTCGATTATATGGCAAGCCAACATATTCAATTAGAAATACGCTCCATCCCACAGCAGCAACAAGTTGAGCTTTGGCTAAATGATGAACAACATCTCGCACGAGTACGTCAAGAGCTTGACCTATTTTTGCAGAATCCATCAAATCCACGTTATACCGACGCAAGTTGGCAAGCTGGAACGACTCATACCATTTTTAAATACCGTAACTACTTCACCTTTGATAGCTTAAAACAGCGTTCAGGGCCAGTAACCATCGCCGTCATATTTATTTGTGTGGCTGTTTACTTATGGCTATCAATGACGCAGTCTTTAAATGTTTTAAACTACCTTGCTTGGCCAAGAGAAGGACAACAGTTTGAATTGTGGCGATGGTTTAGCCCTTCATTTATCCACTTCTCGCTCTCACATATTGGTTTTAACCTGGTTTTATGGTGGTTTTTAGCCAGCCAAGTTGAACGTAAGCTGGGAACAGCCAAACTCGTCACGCTATTTTTAGTCGCTGCGTTATTCTCTAATTGGGGACAATCCTTGTATAGCGGATCTAATTTTGGTGGATTGTCTGGTGTAGTTTACGCACTCATTGGCTACGTTTGGTTAACAGGCGAACGACAACCCGAAAAAGGGATCGCTGCCCCACGCGGTTTAATGATTTTCGTAATTATCTGGCTCTTTTTGGGTTACTTCGATATTTTAGGGAATGATATTGCTAATGCCGCACATACATCAGGGTTAATTATCGGCTTATTGATGGGATTATGGGATAATCGGCATAGTTTTAAACACCCAAGCTCCAAATAGAATATTTTATTATTAGAGGCTAACAGCGTGAAACAGACCCAGAGACATGATGCAATCATTGAACTCGTTCGCCTTCAGGGCTATGTGAGTACTGAAGAACTTGTCGAGCATTTTGAGGTTAGCCCCCAAACTATCCGTCGTGACCTCAATGATCTTGCAGAACAAAACAAGATCCAGCGTCACCATGGTGGTGCCGCTCTGCCTTCTAGTTCCGTTAATGCCGCTTATCACGACCGTAAAATTATGTGGTCAGATGAAAAAGCGCGTATTGCACAACGTGTTGCAAGCCAAATCCCAGATGGTGCTACGCTATTTATTGATATCGGCACAACGCCAGAAGCGGTTGCACACGCGTTGGTTAATCATAAAAATCTTCGCGTCGTTACCAATAACCTTAATGTTGCGACATTATTAATGGCAAAAGAAGATTTTCGATTAATTCTAGCGGGGGGGGAAGTACGTTCACGTGATGGTGGTATTGTTGGTGAAGCGACGCTCGATTTTATTTCTCAATTCCGATTAGACTATGGCATTTTGGGTATCAGTGGTATCGATATGGATGGCTCTCTACTTGAGTTCGATTACCATGAAGTCCGAACTAAACGTGCAATTATCGAAAACTCACGCTGCGTCATGCTAGTGACTGACCATTCAAAATTTGGCCGAAATGCAATGGTTAATCTAGGTAACATGAATCTGATTGATTACTTATTTACCGATAAGCAACCACCAGACAGCATTCAAAAAGTCATTGATCAACACAATGTTCAATTAGAGCTGTGCTAACTATATAGCTATTTATAAGCACATCCCATGGTGGTAGCCTCTGCTACCACCATACTGTTTCTCCCCAATTGTTATCAGCTGATCCCACTCTCTTTTCATTCCCATTTTCTCCTATTGTTCCATTCACAATAATTTTTCGTTAATGCTCGAACCTGATCATTTGTAAAAATAAACACACGATAAGTAGGGTTATTGAAAATAAATTGTTACCTATATCACGCAGTTGTTGTTTTTTTTTGATTAATAGTTGGCATAGTAATCGATTTTGATTACAATCAAATGAGCGAAAACGAACATTATTGAAAGCGTTTCGAACATCTCAGGGGGATGCATGGAAACTAAAGACTTGATTGTAATCGGCGGTGGTATTAACGGCGCTGGTATTGCAGCGGATGCTGCTGGCCGTGGACTATCGGTATTGCTGCTTGAGGGTCAAGACTTAGCAAGTGCAACGTCATCTGCGAGTTCGAAACTGATCCACGGTGGTTTACGTTACCTCGAACATTATGAATTCCGCCTCGTCAGCGAAGCGCTTGCTGAACGTGAAGTATTACTCAAACTTGCGCCACACATTGCGTTTCCAATGCGCTTTCGTTTGCCACATCAGCCACACTTACGCCCAGCTTGGATGATCCGTATTGGCCTGTTCCTCTATGACCATTTAGGAAAACGCACCAGCCTACCGAGCAGCAAAGGATTAAAATTTGGTCAAAATTCGGTATTAAAAGCTGAGCTCAATAGAGGTTTCGAATATTCAGACTGCTGGGTTGATGATGCGCGTTTAGTTGTATTAAACTCTCAAGAAGTAGTACGCAAAAACGGTGAGGTTCGTACTCGTACCAAAGTCACCCGTGCTTATCGCGAAGAGGGTTTATGGATTGTTGAAGCCGAAGATCTGCGTACTGGTGAAAAAGAGACTTGGAAAGCAAAAGGCTTAGTTAATGCAACGGGCCCATGGGTCAAAGAGTTCTTTGATGATGGCTTGAAGTTAAAATCACCCTATGGCATTCGTCTAATCAAAGGTAGCCATATTGTGGTCCCTCGTGCACATGACGAACCACAAGCCTACATTTTACAAAATGAAGACAACCGTATTGTTTTCGTGATCCCTTGGATGGATGAATTTTCTATCATCGGTACCACTGATGTTGAGTACAACGGTGATCCAAAAGATGTACGTATCGATGACAATGAAGTTAACTATCTGTTGAAAGTCTACAACGACCACTTCAAAAAGCAGTTAGGTAAAAATGATGTTGTTTGGGATTACTCAGGTGTGCGCCCACTGTGTGACGATGAATCAGACTCACCACAAGCTATCACCCGTGATTACACACTGGATATTCATGATGAAAATGGTAAAGCACCATTGCTCTCTGTTTTCGGTGGTAAATTAACTACTTACCGTAAATTAGCAGAAGCGGCTGTTGGTAAGCTTACACCTTATTACCAAAATGCTGGTGCGGCATGGACCAAAAATGGTCAGCTTCCTGGCGGTGATCTCGAAGGTTGTGACCGTGATGGTTATTCACGTCTACTACGTCAGCGTTATAACTGGTTACCTGAAGGACTTGCGCTGCGTTTTGCCAGAACCTACGGCAGCCAAAGTAAGCTGATCCTTGACGGTGCAAACTCACTGAATGATCTCGGTGAAGCATTCGGTCATAACGTTTATGAAGCTGAACTACGTTACTTAGTCAAATACGAGTGGGTGAGTGAATTAGATGATGCCATCTGGCGTCGTACCAAATTGGGCATGTGGCTGAATGACAGCGAAAAACAGCGCATCGCACAATGGCTAGCAGAGCATACTAAAGTGACAACGCCTGCTGCAATTTAGTTGTAAAAATAGTCATAAAATCTCATTGTTAATAGACTAAAGCCAGTCAGTTCATTGTTCTGACTGGCTTTTCAATTTACAGATTATCCTCGATTTTCAAACCGCGTTATGAGTTGCATGATTTCATTTTCTTTGCTTATAATATCAACATTATTTCCTTTAACCTTATTAATAGGTATCCCCCGACGATGAACTAAGTACTGCCAGAAAATGCTTATAAATACCCTTTTGTGGTATTCCTTTTCTGTTGCTGGCAGGCAATCGCCGTCAATCTTCTCTTTCTATGAAAGATAGCACTCTATTGTCTGCCCCTGTTTTAAGGAGGTACACATGACTGTTGCTTGTCACTTTTCACAACTCAATATCGAATTTAACCAAACCGCACTTTTCCCACCACTCAGTGGAACATTCGTACGCCAAAAAAATGCTCTAATTGCTCACAATGGCAGGGGGAAATCGGTATTTATGCGCCTATTAGCAGGTCTGCTATCCTCTACATACGGTCATGTTAACTGGATGATGCCCTTTATCCATGTCGACCTGATCTGCTTTAATCAAACAGGACACTTTAATAATGGAATATAATCCAATTATTGAGGTGTTAAATGAAAAAACGAACAAACAGGTTTTACACTACTGAGTTTAAGCAAGAAGCGGTCGCATTAGTCACCGAACAAGGTTATAGCGTCCCAAAAGCGGCAGCTTCATTAGGGATCACCGATAAATTACTTTATAACTGGAAAGCAAAATTCGATGCTGAACAATCCGGTAGCAGCTTGAATGCCGATGAGAGAACTGAGCTATTAAGGCTTCGAAAAGAAAATAAAGAACTTAGGATGGAGAAAGAGATCCTAAAAAAAGCCAGCGCCCTCCTGCTAAAGGAAACCAAGTAGCGTTTAAAACGATTAAGCAATTATCTTCACAGTTTCCCGTGCTGAAGCTCTGCAAGTTAATGAAAATAAGTCGTTCTGCCTACTATGCTTGGCTTAAACGCCCAGCAAAATTGATCACCGCAGAACAACTTAGCCTGTACCGCAGAGCCAAAGCTATCTTTGAACAGAGTCGAAATAGCTTAGGTTATAGAACGTTACGTAAACGGTTATGCAAAGAGGGCTTTAGCGTGAGTGCTTATGGCGTTCAAAAGCTAATGGCTCAGCTTGGCCTAGTCGTCACTCAGCGCGTTGCTTACAAAGTCACCACAAAACGCAAACACAGTGATGCCGTAGCCGATAATTTGCTCAATCAAAATTTTAATCCTCACGCACCTAACGAAGTGTGGGCGGGTGATGTGACCTATTTAAAAACAGGGGAAGGCTGGATGTATTTAGCCATCGTGATGGACTTATACTCACGCCGTATTGTGGGTTGGCATATCGATAAACGAATGACGGCAGATTTAGTCAGTAAAGCCTTGATGAAAGCGTATAACTTACGCCAGCCCGAAAAAGGCTTAGTCTTTCATAGTGATAGAGGCTCTCAATATACGAGTAAGCGATATCGCCGCTTGCTAACAAGCTATGGTATTAGGGCAAGCATGGGTGATGTTGGAGCCTGTTGGGATAACGCCGTTGTAGAACGATTTTTTGGCAGTTTAAAACACGATTGGGTACTGAAAATCCCTCAGCCGACTCGGAAACAGATGAAAGAAGATGTTATCGCGTATATGCGCTATTACAACCTAGAAAGGTTTCATACTGCCAACGGTGATCTGTCCCCAATTGAGTATGAACAAAATTCCTTAAGAAAAGTGTCCTGATTTAGTTGCACAGAACAGCCATCGAAACAGCGGACTGATTTACATCCATTCGTCATAACCTTCTAATGAACAAATTAGGGTTTATTGACCTTAATGGCCATTTTTTGCTTATGGCAACCGCATTTATGTATTAAGCCAACATAAAAACTAATCACCCTGATTTAATTAAATATTTCCACTGATAAAAGACAGTAGAAATAAGATTAAAAAGCCTAATTATTTAATGTTTTTCTCAATAAACATTTTTAATACCTGCGCCTGATTGTGCTCGGTATCTTTTGCGCTGTAGAGCAAAGTGAGATTACCTTGCTGAGCTTTTTCGATGAGTGGCATCCACAACTTAGAATTATCATTCAACTCTTGATAATAACGTTCAACAAACTCGTTAAATTGATCGGTATTTTGATGAAACCATTTACGTAGCTCATTTGAGGGCGCAACCTCTTTATTCCACTCTTGGTACTGTAAATCCTTTTTTTTAATTCCTCTTGGCCATAAACGATCAATAAGCACGCGGTATCCATCCTCAGGTGATACTGACTCATAGACTCTTTTACAGTAAATCATATTCCCCTCCTTTTGGTCACCACAAAGTTGCTTTATTGGCTAATGAACAAACGTATTTTTTACTCGAACGGATTTTAAAAAATACGGTATCCAGATAACACAAGCAATCACACTGCGTAAAATATCCCGAATATCCGTTGCTTCAACTGGCACTGAAAGTAGCTGTTTAGCTAGGATAATATCCGCAATAATTAACACCAGAGAAAATAGATAGAAGAAAATACTCACTCTAATGGTCAATCTTTTTTTAGTAAAAAAGAGATAGCAAAGAAATAACAGTGTTCCATAGAGGATAGCGTTTCCGAGCACCTCGAAATAGATTAATTCTTTAAATAATGGAATGAACGCGGACGATATAGGATTCGTTAACTCATCCCAATATTCAAATATATCAGGATATGTTATCCAAAAACTAAAGGGTAAATAGAAAACAGAGATAATCAACCCTAACATTGGCAGAATTAACCATCCGCTGAGCCCTTCGAGTTTGGGCACTGGCTGATAATTCGATGCCTTCATAGAAGGTGTATCATGATTGTCGCTAAGTACAGAGCGATCTTCTAAATTATTCATCATCACATCCTTGCTTTGTCTCAATCAACCACTTTAATGAAACCCGCTAAAGAGTGAATACTACGTTCGCATTCATCAGATTTAAATTTAACTCTTTTTGATTAAGATATCACCTTTGAAATTCAAATTTAAAATCTCAAACTAAGATTAATCACAATAAAAATATTATATAAAACCTGCGTACAATAAACATAAAATAATTATCGTCATTAAAACACCATTAATTGGATAAAAATCCACCACTACCCCACTAGATGTTTTTCACACCATGGAGAGGCAACAAGCATGTTTTTGAACTGGGGATATGCCGCAATTAAAGCGCAAATGATTGCCAAAAATCTGCAACATGAAGGTTTAACAGGACAGCAGAGTAATCTACCGATTATTTATCTCCCGGGTATATTAGGGAGTAAATTATATGACCTCAAAAATCAGTCTATGATTTGGGGTGATCATAAAGGCATATTTCATAAAAATGATTATGAATATCCTCTCGATAAACAATCGCAAATTCTCGCGGCAAGCAGCGCAAAACAGCTCCATTCATTTACGATCCTTCCTGGAATAGTTGATATTTTTATTACGATGGAGTTAAAAATGTCGCTCGAGCGCGCATTAAGCTATCGTGAAGGTGTGGATTTATTCTTCTTAGCTCACGATTGGCGGGCAGACCATCGTTTATTAGCCTCGATGCTTGCTAATGAAATCAAACGAATACAGCAAATTTACGGTGAGCAACAAAAAATCATTTTAATTGCACAATCGGCCTCTAATTGCGCTATCCGCTATTTTTTGCAATCAACAGACTCACAAACTCGCGACTCTATCGCTAAATGGTATGCATTTGGGCCACCTTGGTCAGGGACCTTTCAGGCTTTGTCCATGTTTCAAACTGGTTATTATGCCGGAAGTCGCCTATTTAACGGTTTTACTCCTGATGATATTGCAGGATACCCTAGCGCCTATCAATTACTTCCTCATTCACCTCAAATTATTGATGGAAAAGGCAATGAAATAAAAGAATTTAATATTTATAATCCTGAATGTTGGAAATCCTTTCATATGGGGCCATACCGAAAAGGAATAAAGTCAATATCCGCACAGTGCCAGCGAAATCGAAATCAACTTGTCGAAAACTTAACTAGTGCGAAATCTTTTGCAGAAAGTACGGCAAGAAGAACGCCAGCAGATAGAGCTGTACCACAAGTTTGGTATCTTAGTGACAATCATCAAGCAGTAAAAAAAGCGATTTATGACAAAGGCCATTGGTATTTACGATCCAAAGATATACTTCGTCATTATCCCCATCTTGCCTCACAAGCACTATCTCCCGGTGATGACCATTTACCTGTAGATGAACTACTACAAGAATGGGAAGGGCCAGTTATTCGAGATAAAAACCAGCATCCTTGGGGGAATGAATTTGCTTTCATCAGCCAAGCAAAAACACATCGAAAATTAGTTAATTATACGCCAAATATACGTAGCCTTATATTTGATATCGCCACGTTACAACAAGAAATAAAAAAGAAAGCTTAGCTAATCATCAGTTTTGTCTGAAAATAATATTTTGAATACAAAACTGATTTATTATCGAATATATCATTTTCATAGAATCACATTGAGGGATGTCATTAAGATAATAATGGAACGTAAAGAAAAGCAACCTAGAATAATATCCGGAGCCCCTCTTCCTCCCTATTATCGGCTGATATCGAGTGCTATAAGAGAAGTCTACTACCCCAGATGTACCCTTCAAGGTTGTATTCATACTCTATCGAAGAGTAAACCAACTCTTATTTTATGTAGCCATCGAAATAGCGCTTTTGATGGCTATCTTATACTAAAAGCTTTTCCCTTAGCTCAAGCATTAGCCTCTATTCAATTACTAAATAGCGCTGTTATGCGATTATTTTTTACGGGTATTCCCGTGGTACGTAAAAAAGACAAAATGCGCTTTAATATAATTGCAAATAGTTTTGATAGCCCTGTTGATGCTGGAGTAGCACATATATCAGCAGGTGGCTCCCTGATGTTATTTCCAGAGGGAAGTAGTGAATGGGGTTATAAGCCTTTACCTTATCAACGTGGAGCCGCAAGAATAATTCGAACATTGATCTCTTTGAAGGTCGATTTTAATGTTATTCCTGTTGGCTTGTTCTATAGCGAACCTGATAAATTTGCCAGTAAAGCAGAAATTTTTATCGGTAAGCCGATTGAAATCATCTCTCAACAAGAACAGAGTGAACGTGAATGGGAAAGAAATATACATATACAAATCAGTGATGCACTCGACGCTGTTTCTGTAAATTGCCGAAATGAACAGATATTTAATGATGCCACTCATCATGCGGCATGTGAAAGCAGCCAGGGTAATTCATACGCTACTGCGTTTCTTGATTATCAACAAGCACCCGAAAATTTTTCAACAATCAAACATAAGCCAGCTAAAAAAACTCACGCGATACGCTGGTTGGGTTTTTGTTTAATGTTTATCTTATTTCCTATTTTACTCGCAGCATTATTCACATCACGCTATGCGGATGCTCGTAATACCGTCTCTTTTTTTAAAATTATCGGTGGAGGCCTCGCCAGTTTAATTTGGCTTCCTATCATTGTAATTTTGCTATTCATATGGCCTAAATTTATATTAATTAGCCTCATGAGTGCTCTTATAGGCTATTTATTAGTTACCAAGGCTCATTAACATGAACAACATTCCATTTGCTCGTTATCTCAATACATTATTTAGCCTAGAGTTATTTATTATTTGGTTAATGGGTACAGCAGGAACCATTATTGTCGGCTTAATAGACTCTTTTCTACCCTCTATAATAATTGGGGGAATACTCTGGTGTTTGATGATTTGGCAGGGTAAAAAACATTATATAGACTCATCAAAACGATATTGGTTTGGCCTATTACAATTAGCCGCCTGTTGGACTATTTTCCCTTTATTTAAAGCGATACGTTTAGCTTTTTATTCATGGAGCGCTGATGCACTGCTTTTCAAATGGGATACCACTTTCTGGTACGGTGAAAGCTTACCTCTTAGAGCGGCTAAGCTACACTCACCTTGGTTAAGTGAGTTTATTTCTTTTTGCTATTTTAGTTTCTATTTTCTCATTATTGGCAGTGCACTTTTCTTCTTTTTACAACGTAAAAATCCCCACACTAAAGCCTATTTCTTTGGGCTAATGCTCATGTACCTAATCGGTTTTATTGGCTACTTCGCATTACCAGCTGCGGGGCCTTATGCGGCTTACCCTGAAGTATTTTCTTACCCTGTAAATGATGGAGCAATGACCTTATTCCTGACAGATATGGTGGCAAAAGGGATTACTGGCATGGATGTTTTTCCAAGCCTTCATAGTGGTATCACCCTTTATATTTTAGGATTTTTATTTTTAGCCGGCTATAAACGTGTTGCATTGTGTTTATTACCATTCGCTATTGGGCTGATTATTGCAACTGTTTATTTACATTATCACTATGGTGTGGATGTCCTTCTAGGTGCTGTTCTCGCAATTTTCGTTCTGTCATTCACCGTGAAACAAGAGAAAATTTCCCATGGATCTTATTTATAAAATTAATGATATTAACGCTGCGGCTACAGCCATAAGTGGAGGAAAAGGCGCAAGTTTAGTTAAAACTATTCAGGCTTTACCTGTACCTGATGGATTAATCATTTCTTGTTTAGCATACCAACAATTTATTACCCCTCTTTTATCACAAATTAATGACTTATTGGTAGAGCATGCAGGTAATGAGCAAAAGGCCAGCCACTTTATTCGTGAATTGATATTATCTACCCCACTTCCTGGCTCATTAATTAACGCAATCAACAATTATTTAGTCGATACAAATCTTGATTCTGTCCCCTTAGCGGTACGTTCATCAGGAACACTTGAAGATATGCCGGGTGCTGCCTTTGCAGGGCAGCACGATACTATTTTAGGTGTCCGTACTTTAACTGATTTACAGGATGCTATACGTCAATGCTATGCATCTCTTTGGCATGCCCATGTGATGCTTTATCGCCAACATCTACAACTCGAACATTCACAAGCTGCAATGGCAATCGTATTACAGCGTATGGTAGATGTTAGAACAAATGAAGCTGCAGGAGTTGCATTTTCAATTAACCCCGTTCAAGGTGATCTATCATCTGTACTGATTAATGCTGCATTTGGCCTCGGTGAAACTGTTGTCGGTGGTGAAGATCCTATCGATGAATATCAAGTTGCACGAGAAAGCTTGCAGGTCACAGATAAAATTATTGCCGATAAATACCAAGCGATTGTCATGACAGAGACCGCTACCGAAAAAGTTTCTCTTAATATGACGGCTAAATTGCAAAGTTCGTTAAGTGATGAGAAATGTAAATTAGTGGCGAAATTAGCAATTCAAGCCGAGCAATACTTTGATTTTCCTCAGGATATTGAATGGGCATTTCATGACGGTCAGCTCTGGTTATTACAATCACGCAATGTGACACAGATAGCGGCAGTATGGACTCGAGATGAATCTGCTGAACGTTTTCCTAACCCTATCACCCCACTAACTTGGGATATGTGTGAAGCTGGTTTTCATGCATCACTCAACTATAGCTTGAATTTAATGGGGTTACCGTCCTTCAATGGTAAATGGTTTGGAATGAAAGATTACTATATTTATGGTAATCAGAACGCAGTAGCGCTTTATCATAATCGCTTACCAACGTCTTTGATGAATGATTTACCCACACTATTAGCTTCATTGCCGGAAATTGCCCAGAAATTTGCTTGGGTGCAAGAACTTCCTATTACATGGATGCGTGATTTAGATAAATATTTAATCGGTATAGGCGCGTTATATAACGAACCCTTACAGGAAAAAAACCTGCAACAGTTATGGGACTATGTGCAACGAATTAATAATCTTGGCTCCGATTACTTTTTACCCAATATTGCTATTTCCCTCACCCAGCGTTCCCTTTATGCAGCATTAATTGCGCTATTAAAAATGTTCTTTAATGGCAATGAACAGCAAGCACACCAAACTTTAGATAGTTTAATTGGGATGTCTGAAACTAAGACAGGCCAAGTCAATCTTGAGCTTTGGGTGTTATCTCGTGATGTTCGTGTAGTACCAGAGTTATTTGAGCTTTTAAACAAGCCCGATGCTGACACAATCATGCAGGAGCTAGAGCAAGAACATCCAGAATTCTTCACCAAATTTAGTACATTCTTGACCAACCACGGTCATCGCGAATTAGACTTTGATGCCTATCACCCAACATGGTTAGATGCACCTCATATTGTCTTAATACAAATCAGAGTCATGGCTGAGCTTGAAGAGAATAAGCAATCCGAGAGCGCATTAAGCAAAAAGATTGAGCAATCAAAAACTGAATTTTCACTTATCGCTAATGCGCCTGAAGAGTTACGTTATTTCTTACAAGAAATTATTCGCCTTGCACGTAGCTATACTGCATTAGACGATTTAGAGCACTATCAGACAACTCGTTTAGCTTTACCAATGCGTCGAGGTTTAAAGGCTTTAGGTGAGCGTTTAGTGATTAGAGAGGTGATTGATACCGCGTCTGATGTTTACTTCGCCAATCAAGCGAATCTAGCACAAGCAATATCGAACCCAACGCCTCAACAATTTAGCGAATTACGTCAACATATTTACGCTAATAAACAAGGTTATCAACAGGCTAAAGCATCAGCACCAGAGTGGATTTATGGACAAAAGCACACTGATGATATTGATAAAAATGTAAATGCACTGAAAGGCCTGGCTGGAAGTGCTGGCATTATTGAAGGTGAGGTATTTCTTGTACATGGGCCAGAAGATTTTGCTGACTTCCCTCAAGGCGCAATATTAGTTGCTCGTACTACTAACCCTGCTTGGACTGCGCTGTTCTATCGAGCATCTGGCATTATTACAGAAAGTGGTGGTCCATTATCTCATGGTGCCGTGACAGCTCGTGAGTTAGGGCTCCCCGCGGTTATGGGGGTGTATCGTATTATGGATACTTTAACTAATGGTCAAAGAGTCAAAGTGAATGGCCAAACCGGCACTATTGAACTACTTTAACCCATATAGATTGTAAAAGTACAAATGCCAGTTCGAGTCTAAGGCTGGCATTTTCTTCATCGTCAAAACCTCATGAATTAATTTTTTATCGGCTACTTAGCGCTAACTTTGCTGCAAATAACATAAACACACCGCCAGTAGAACGATCCATCCACTTAATGAAACCCGATTTTTTTAATAATCTCGATGTGTATTTAGTAGCAAAAATTAAGGTTAAACACCAAAGTGTTCCCATAACAACATGAATAGATACAAGTAAAAATGTCCAAATAACGGGTGAATGCCCTGATGGAATAAATTGTGGTAAAAATGAAATATAAAATACGCCCATTTTAGGATTTAAAACATTGCCCAGCATTCCTCTTACAAACCAATTACTGGATGAGTCATTTTCGATTTTACTGGTATCAAATACTCGACGAGGTCGCGTAATTAACTGAAAACCTAACCAACACAGATATAACGCCCCACACCATTTTAATATATTGTAAGCAAGTTCTGATGAAGCGAGTAATGCGGCTAAGCCAAAAGCAACCAGAGCCCCCCAAATAAAACACCCCGTATCAATACCCAGTGTCGCTTGAAATGCTTTTTTCCCTCCTTCCGCCATCGCTGTTCGCAACACAAGCGCAGTATCAAGTCCTGGGGTGAGCGTGAGAAATAACGCGCTTACGGAATAAGCGAGCAGTAAATCTGTAATGGACATCATTGTCTCTCCGACACATCACAACTCATCAATAACGTATATCTAACGACGGTGAGCTAATCGCCGTACTAAAAAATCGCCCAACGACTGAACCCCTTGTACCATCACTATCAGTAATAACACTGTACCAATCATTATTTGATCATTAAAACGCAGATAACCATAACGTATCGCTAAATCCCCTAATCCACCACCACCAATAACGCCGGCCATAGCAGAAAAACCAATCAGTAATACAATCGTTAAGGTAATGCCCGCTAAAATGGATGGAAGTGCTTCAGGTAATAAGGCTTTGCTAATAACATGCCAAACATTTCCACCCATTGATAAAATAGCTTCAATACGCCCTTTATCAACTTCATCGAGTGCATTTTCAACAACCCGAGAAAAAAATGGAAAAGCACCAATGGTAATGGGAACAATCGCCGCTGTACTTCCTAAGGTTGTTCCTATCAACAATCGCGTAAAAGGGATAAGTGCAATCAGCAACACAATAAAGGGTAATGAACGCCCAATATTGATGATAGTTCCCAGCAATGCATTAAATTTAGGCATTGCAAATATGCCAGTTGGGCGAGTAATAAATAATACGATCCCCACTGGCAAGCCAATCAGTACAGTAAATAAGGCAGCAAACAGAACCATATATAGCGTTTCTAAAGTCCCATTTAATAAAATGGGATATAAATATTCCCAGCTCATGCTACTGCGCATAATATCACCTTTTCCAAACCATGACGGCGCAAAAAGACACGTTCAGTTTCGTGATCAAATAATAAAAATTTGCGTAAAATCGACTCAGATTGGCGGAGAAGATCACTGATCTTGCCACTTTCGCGAACCTCGCCCTTTTCGAGTAAAGCAGCGTGGTCACATATATTTTTTACGACTTCCAGCTCATGCGTTATTAGTACAATCGTCAGCCCTAGCTTGCGATGAATATTGCTAAGTAGATTCAAAATTGACAGCGTTATTTCTGGATCAAGCGCACTTGTTGCTTCATCACACAACAAATAATCCGGCTCAGCAGCAAGCGCTCTGGCAATACCAACGCGTTGTTTCTGACCACCAGACAACTGTGATGGAAAAGCATTTGCTTTATCACTTAATTCAACCAATTCTAATAACTCTGCAACACGTTTCTTCCGCAGAGCAGCGGGTACACCAATTATCTCCAATGGCACGGCAATATTGTCAGCAACAGAACGAGAATGTAACAAGTTAAAATGCTGAAAAATCATTCCAGTACGCTGGCGATGTTTATTCAGTTTTCTCCCGCTAAGATTCGTTATCTCTTGCCCACTCACGGTGATACGGCCTGAAGTAGGCCGTTCCAACAAATTAAGACAGCGAATAAGAGTGCTTTTCCCCGCGCCACTGTGTCCCAAGACGCCATAAATGGCACCTGTTGGAATCGTGAGAGAAATATCGTTCAATGCCGGTCGGCCTTCTCCGGTATAAATCTTACTCAGCCTGTCAATGACTATCATGGTTTAACGGCAGTGACAGGGATCACTGATCCTTGGTATTTTTCAAGAATAAATTTAGCGACTTCTGGCGATTCAAGGTCTTTGGCTAATTTTTCAATTCGTGGATCTTTCGCGAGCTTAGGCGTCGTGACAAGAATATTTGCGTACGGGTTATTTTCAACTGTTTCAAGAGCAAGTGAATCTTTTGCAGGAGATAAACCTGCATCTAACACTAAGTTTCCATTGATAACGCCTAGATCAACATCATCAAGTGAACGAATAATTTGGGGTGCATCAACTTCCAGTATTTTTAACTTTTTTGGATTTGTCACAATGTCTTTCGGCGTTGCCAGACTCGTTGCCGGATCATTAAAGCCTTCTTTCAGCGTGATCAAACCATTATTTTGTAGCAAGAATAGCGCACGGCTTAAGTTAGTTGGATTGTTAGGCACGGCCACTTTCGCGCCATCGGGAATAGATTTCAGATCTTTATGTTTGGTTGAATAAATACCTAATGGCTCAAGATGGACGGTCGCGACGACAGCAAACGTTTTACCGAGTGCCTGTTCTTGATTCTTTAAATAAGGTACATGCTGAAAGAAATTGGCGTCAACATCACCATTTACGACGAGTTCATTCGCATTGAGACCCGGACTCAGTTCAACGATTTTCAGATCTAATGATGGGTCTATTTTATTCACAAACGCTAAAATTTCTGCATGTGGAACTGGGTCTGCCGCTACACGCAAAGATGCAGCCTGTGCACTGATTGCGAGAGAAACAGATAGTGCGATGCCTGTTAACGTAGTAATAATCTTTTTCATAATTAATTTCCTATTCTATTTCTTAGAAAGTCAGTTCACTTTCAGTACGTAAGGCATCAGAATTAAGGTGCTCTAGATTAAGAATAGATAACGAGGGAGTCGCTATTGTTGTCATTGGGCACCTATATTTATTAAATACTTATTTATCAAATAAATAATTAAAGATTTAGAGCAATGCAGTTATCTGTCAAACCGCATCACAACTCCCATCTCATGGCTAATGGATAACAACGCCTAAGTTACTTAAAAACAATTACGTTAATAAATATTATTTAATTCTAATATAGATATATTTAATGATAATAAAAAAAAGAAATTAACAATCAAAAGGTTCTATTAAATTAATAACTGACAGAATAATATTAACGATATGACGGCTATCCATTAGAAAAGGTCAACATAATGCCAACTATTACCGCTCAACTTTCCCTACCCCCTCATTTTCGAGCTAATGATTTTTTTGCCTTTCATTTAAGAGATCAACAAAATATCGCAGAGATTGTTGAAGGCAATTTATTACACAAAGGCATTTTATGGGAAGGTTCCTCTGCTCAACTAGTTATAGCTCTCGATGAAAGCAACGCGACAATTTCACTTGATATTGACGACCAAAAAGCTATTCCTTGTGGGCAGAAAGTAGTTGAACTCGGCAAACACATGTTGGGTTTACAACAAGATATCAAGCAATTTGAAGTTCAATACCTATCCCATCCCGTTATTGGTCAATTGATTAGCCACCAGCGAGGGCTGCGTATCTACCAATCTGCTAGCGCTTTTGAAGCATTAGTGTGGGCTATTATTAGTCAACAAATCAGTGTTATCGCAGCAATTGCAATACGTCGACGTTTTATTCAAGCGACAGGCTCAATGCATTCATCAGGTATTTGGTGCTTTCCAGATGCGCAGCATGTCAGCGTAGTTGATGATGAAACTTTACGACAAGCGGGCTTTTCAATGGGGAAAATTGTCGCTATACGCGCACTTTGTGATGCTATTTTAACTAAAAAAATCGATTTATCGGTACGAATCGATCACCACAATGCACAGGAACTCACGGATCAGCTCCTCTGCCTAAAAGGTATTGGGCCTTGGACAGTAAGCTATGCACTTTTGCGCGGCTTTAACTATCTCGATGGTTCTTTGCATGGGGATGTCGCGGCAAGACGTAACTTGCAACCGCTTTTGGGTATGGAGACTCAACCTACCACCAAAGAAACTGAAAAATGGCTTGAAGAATTTTCACCGTGGCGTGCGCTAGTTGCCGCACATTTATGGCACAGCCAATCTGCTGCTGGTTATTAATCAAGCTTTTATTCAAAATAACTTGGTCTGTGATATGCTTTGCTACTACTTAGCTGAACTCATAATAGTTTAACGATATATTAAATAAGGATTATTTCGTTATTTCGGTAAAATAATAATCCTGCTTAGGAATAATTATTCTAATAATAAAGCTATGTAATTAAAAACAGTATTGACATAGGTTTTAAAAGCTGTAGATTACAGAAGTAACAGCAATACATACGCTGTTATCAGTAAAGCTAAAGCCACGATTAGGCTGCAGCTAAATAGAGTTAAACGCGATGATGTAACGCTCCGATTTATTGGGTCAGTTGCAACTGCAATAGTTAGCAACATGTGTAAAGCAACGCATCAATAGTCTATATCGCGTGGGGAGTGTACTTGTTTAGATCATCTTTATGATGACCGTTTATAACGAATATTATATGGAGACCAATCAGTACCCATATTATTGAATAAGCGTGTACATTTTAAATGCTATATTAAAATGTTATTAAGTCTTTAATGTTAAATATAAAACTAGTAGTATCTTAAAAGCCCTGAACGTATTAACGTTGGGGCTTTTTATCATTTACAGTGCAAGAATAAGAATAACAAAATTTATTTACAAAACATTAGCAACATCAAGCTTCATTGTATTAACCACATTAGGCTTTGAAAAATAATAAAAATTAAAATGTCACCAACCTTACTGATTGAATAATATATAAAAATCATGAGTATGATGACTTATCCTTGCATCGCAGATGCTTTTTCAATGATGGTAAAGCAACCAGTAAAAATGATAACCTACTCTTATATTTAAATATTTTCATATTGAATAAGCATTGTTTTGTATTTTAGTTATTATATAAATAACGAGTTTGCCACATATCAAAATCATTATTTTAACAATTAGATTATGTAAATAAAAACAGTATTGACATAAAATTTAAACGCTGTAGATTCGTATGTAACAGCAGAACGCAAGCTGTTATAAGCAGTAAAGCGAGAGCTTCAATAAGCCGCCGCTAATATAGAAATGAACGCGATGATGTAAGGCTTCGAATTACGAGTTGAGTTGCAGCTTTAATAGTTAGCAAACGAGTAAAGCAACGTATTAAAAGCCTATATCGCGTGGGGAGTATACTTGTTTAGATAATCTTTATGATGACCGTTTTTATAACGAATATTATATGGAGACCAATCAGTACCTATATTTTTACAGGTGTGTATATTTTAAATTTTGTATCAAGTTAAAGTAGTAATGTTTAAACGCGATGATGTAACGCTTTGAATCACGAGTTAATTTGCAACTGCAATAGTTAGCAAAACGAGTAAAGCAACGCATCAAAAGTCTATATAGCGAGGGGAGTGTACTAGTTTAGTTCATCGATATGATGACAATTTTTACGACCAAGATTATATGGAGAAAGTCAGTAGGTTAGTAGTATCCATATTGTAATAAGCGTGTACATTTTAAATGCAGTATCAAAGTAGTATTAAGTTAATAAGTTCTTAATGTTAAAAATACAATTTGCAGTACCTTAAAAGCCCTGACAGCATTCAACGTCAGGGCTTTTATTATTTATATGATGTTCATTTCTAAAAAACGTTATGTTAAGCACTCGGGTCTAGTCATAAAATTTTCTAGAAAAACCCAATTCGGCATAACGCCGAATTGGATTTCCACATTAACGTAACCAGTTAGTTTTCGCTAACTCGACAACTTCATCACCACGACCACTCAGAATGGCTTTCATCATATACAGACTGAAGCCTTTAGCCTCTTCAACATTTATTGTTGGTGGCATAGAAAGCTCTTGTTTTGCCGTCACAACATCAACCACTACCGGGCCATCATGAGCAAATGCTTCTTTCAATGCCGCATCAACGTCATCGCTGTGCTCAACGCGGATCCCTTTTATGCCAGCTGCATTAGCAACAGCCGCAAAATTAGGGTTATGCAGGTCAGTACCTTCAGTTAAGAAACCAGCAGCCTTCATTTCCATCGCCACAAAACCCAGTACGCTGTTATTAAAGATGATGACCTTCACTGGTAAATTTAATTGTACCAGTGATAACATATCACCCATCAACATACTAAAACCGCCATCACCACTCAGCGTGATAACTTGTCGTTTTTTATCAACAGATTGGATCCCCATCGCTTGCGGCATCGCATTTGCCATGGAACCATGATTGAATGAACCAATTAGACGGCGCTTACCATTCATTTTCAAATAACGTGCCGACCAAACCGTTGGAGTTCCGACATCACAAGTGAAAACCGCATCGTCATTCGCCAGCTCACTGATCCGACTGGCCAGATATTGTGGATGAATAATGCCTTCTTTACCTGGCTTCGCCAAATCATCCAAACCTTCGCGTGCTTTGACGTAATCCTTCAAGGCATTATCTAAGTGTTTCTGATTTTGTTTGATCTCTAAATGAGGCTGTAGCGCGGTGAGCGTGGCTTTAATATCACCGATCATGCCCATATCTAACTGGCAATGCGACCCCAGACTACCTGCATTGATATCAATTTGAATAATCTTTGCATCGGTAGGATAAAATGCACGATATGGGAATTGTGTTCCCAATAGAACAACTGTATCTGCGTTCATCATCGCCTGATAACCTGATGAGAAACCGATAAGCCCAGTCATTCCTACTGTGTATGGGTTGTCCCACTCAATATGCTCTTTACCACGTAGTGCATGCACAATCGGTGCTTTCAATGTTTCAGCCAATTTGATGACTTCATCATGAGCGCCTGCACAACCAGCACCACAAAACAAAGTAATATTCTCCGATTCATTGAGTGCTTCTGCTAGTTTAGCGATTTCAGTGGGCTGAGGCATGATTAGTGGTGCTTGCGGCTGATACCATTTATTCTCGTTAGCTGTTTCTGGTGCTTCACTTAGTGCAATATCGCCCGGTATAACAATCACAGAAACCCCTCTTTCGAGAATCGCTTTGCGCATTGCAATACCCAATACTTGTGGTAACTGTTCAGGGTTAGTGATCATTTCACAATAGTGGCTACACCCACGAAATAGTTCAGTTGGATGAGTTTCCTGAAAATAATTACTACCTATTTCACTGGATGGAATATGGGCAGCAATCGCTAAGACGGGTACCCGATTACGATGGCAATCATACAGACCGTTGATAAGGTGCATATTGCCTGGACCGCAAGAACCTGCACAAACGGCAAGATTACCTGTTATTTGAGCTTCTGCACCCGCAGCAAAAGCCGCCACTTCTTCATGGCGAGTTCCTAACCATTCGATAGTACCAAGGCGACGTAAGCTATCACTCAAGCCATTTAGTGAATCACCAGTAACCCCCCAGATACGTTCTACTCCTGCATTATCAAGTAATTTCGCAATATAGGTTGCAACAGTCTGTTTTTTCATAATGGCACTCTTTATCAGTCTGAAAAGGTTTAAATTATTCACAGAGAGTGGAATTTTGATACCGAATAGTTCTGGTAATACAAGCGATACACAAAATAATTCCAGATACATGTAGACAACAGGCGAAGCGGGTCATGGAGCATAGAAACTTTAGTGACTCGGCTAGTTGAGCAGCTACTTGAACTAGATGTGTATATTGCCCCTGTGATACTTCATCATCATTAAACTAATCTACTATTACTGAGCCTAGTTTAGCTAATTAAGCCTTCGGTTCCTATCAATCATAAAAATATCACCCCAGAATAGGATAATCATCTAGTAATATCCTAAGGCGATGCAAAAAGCAGGATAACTAAACATTTCCTATAGATCATAAGCTCATATAAAAAAATATACTCACAATCCTTCAAAAATCTTTCCAAATTAGAATATCGATAAAATACATTCTAATTCAATATGTTATTTATTGATTATCTAGGTGGTGCGAATAACAAGATTAGATAGCAAATGCCGATAAAAAACATACCCATGATTGCCATATTGAAACGTAACATTATGATCGCGATATCGTAACCCACTGTTGAAATGAGAATAAATAGGACCCCTAACGGTTTCTATATTTTTACGCCCATGTCTCTTAAGCGCTGAACGGTTAGTAAGCTTAGAACATATAAATTGAGTAGAACGTATAATAAAAAACGAAAATCAATACTTCCATCTGGATATAAAAAAGGATTAAACGGGTTGGTATTTTGAATATCCGCAAGTAGGTTATAGGGTGTATTTATTGCCAAAATCTGAATCAAAATGCCACTAATAAAATACCAAACCATGCTATAACCCAAAAATGGTAGGCGATGGAGTTTATCCACAATCCATAATTGGCTCAATTTACTGGCCGTCATGATAATTCCATAATTATAAATATCCGATAAGTACAGCAACCACTATATCAAAATCTCAGGTTATTATTTATGCTTGTCGTTGTTTTCTTACGAAGATATCTATAACTTTATTCGTGATCAATATCACACAACGTCAAGTAATACGGCTATAAAATCATTAACATCCGCAAGAGACCAATAATAAGGCTAAAGCAACACGATATAGTTATAAACCAGTATAAATAGTCTATATTTTACATTTAATCGATATTATTGTATCATCAATCAAATGTTAGGTCATTTAAAGGTACCCATTTTGCTTCTTTTACAATCAAGACACGCATTATTTTTTCCTTCCTTTTGCATCGCCCTTCGTCGTTGTTAGTGGTGGTTTTCTCACCTAAATTGCAGTAACAAATCAGTCATAAAATAACAAGCATATTACTCATGCTGATGATTTTTGCAGATAACCTATAAAATATTTATGCATTGTATAGATAACGACTATTCTAATATAGCAGTCTCTATTTTTTATCTGGCGTAAGCGAGATATGGACCCCACACGCATATATATCATGAATGCAGTTCATTACGTTTTTTTGAATTCAGATAAGAGGATGGTTCCATGAAATTCAGAAAGAAAAAAGAAAAACCTTTAAATATTAACGATATAACTATTATTGATGATGGTAAATTGAAAAAAGCAATCACTGCTGCTTCGCTGGGTAATGCGATGGAGTGGTTTGACTTTGGTGTATACGGCTTCCTTGCTTATGTACTGGGTCAGGTCTTCTTCCCAGACGCATCACCGAGCGTTCAGATGATTGCCGCACTCGCAACATTCTCGGTACCTTTCTTAGTACGACCACTCGGTGGTGTTGTCTTCGGGATCTTGGGTGATAAATATGGCCGACAAAAAGTATTGTCAGTTACCATAATCATCATGTCGGTCAGTACCTTCTGTATTGGTTTAATTCCATCATACGCCAGCATTGGTATTTGGGCTCCAATCTTGCTGTTATTAGCAAAACTAGCACAAGGTTTCTCCGTAGGTGGTGAATATTCAGGCGCTGCCATATTCGTTGCAGAGTACTCACCTGACCGTAAACGTGGCTTTATGGGAAGTTGGTTAGACTTTGGCTCTATCGCAGGTTTCGTGTTAGGTGCTGGAGTTGTGGTTCTTATTTCAGCTATTGTAGGTGAAGAAAGCTTCCATGATTGGGGCTGGAGAATTCCATTCTTCTTAGCATTACCACTAGGTATCATTGGTCTGTATTTACGTCATGCCCTTGAAGAAACACCTGCATTTCAACAGCATATTGAAACTCTCGAAAAACAAGATAAAGCTAATATCCAAAATCCACCAAAAGTCTCTTTCCGTGAAGTTGTCTCTAAATATTGGAAGAGCTTGATGGTCTGCGTTGGGTTAGTTATCGCCACTAACGTGACTTATTACATGCTGCTGACTTATATGCCGAGCTATTTGTCACATAACCTAAATTATTCTACAGATCACGGTGTACTTATCATTATTGCAATCATGATTGGTATGCTATTCGTTCAGCCAATAATTGGTTTAACCAGTGATAAAATCGGCCGCCGCCCATTTGTTATTGCCGGAAGCCTAGGTCTGATTGTACTCGCGTATCCAGCCTTTATGCTGATTACCAGTGGTTCTGTTGGTCTAATTTTCGTGGGCTTACTGATCCTCGCGGTTCTGCTTAACTGCTTTACTGGTGTTATGGCATCAATCTTGCCATCGATTTTCCCGACTCATATTCGTTATAGTGCATTAGCGATTGCCTTCAATATTTCAGTGTTGATTGCAGGTGCAACGCCGACAGTGGTAGCTTGGTTGGTAGAATCAACTAACAACTTGTATATGCCTGCATATTATTTAATGGTGATTGCATTAATTGGCTTGTACACTGGTGTTAAAATGCCAGAAACGGCTAATAAGCCACTAAGAGGGGCAACGCCAGCGGCATCCGATAAAGCCGAAGCGAAAGAAATCTTAAGTGAGCACTATGACAATATTGAACAAAAAGTTGAAGATATTGATGAGCAGATTGCTGAACTTGAGAAAAAACGCCAATCATTGATCAATCAGCATCCTAAATTGGATTAAGCCTATGTAGGCAAGGAGTAGAACGATGGCGCAAGAGCAGGCTTGCCACTTAGTCTGGTTTCGTAACGACCTTAGGGTCATGGACAATAAAGCGCTATCTTCTGCTTGCTCTGATCCACAAGCAAAAGTACTCGCCCTGTTTACAGCAACACCTGAACAGTGGCGAGCACATGATGTTTCCCCGCGCCAAATCACTTTTTTACATCAAAATCTGGTTGAGCTGCGTGATTCATTGGCAAAATTGGGTATTCCGTTAATCTGCCAAACCACCTCTGATTTTTTAAGTGCTGCGCAGTGGGTACTAGACTTTGCCGAGCAGCAGCAAGCAGATGCTCTCTTTTTTAATCATCAATATGAATTGAATGAACGAAACCGTGATGAATGGCTGATAAAACAACAACCTTCATTTCGTGTTCATGCCTTTGACGATGCACTGTTATTACCACCAAAATCAGTCAGTAACCAAAAAGGCGAAATGTATCAAGTCTATACGCCATTCCGTCGTGCCTTTGTTACGCAACTTACTGTTACCGATTTTCGTTCTGTGCCCGCACCTAAATCGCGAGGCGCAATTCTCTCAATTGAAAAGCAACAACTGTTATTCGAACATGATGCTGTCGAGATTGCTGCTCATTTTCCTTCTGGAGAAGCAGCTGCATTACAGCGACTCAGGTTGTTTTGTCGTGAGAAAGCGCAAGATTACCAGCAAAATCGAGATATCCCGTCTCTTGACGGAACAAGCCAGTTATCACCTTACTTAGCGGTTGGTGTTTTATCACCACGCCAATGCCTTAATCGTCTACTTACTGAGAATCCCCATACTTTCGATTCCCCTGATAGTGGTTCATTTACTTGGTTGAATGAGCTTATTTGGCGAGAATTCTATCACCATCTATTAATTGCCTTTCCACGCCTATGTCGCCATCAGCCGTTTATTGAATGGACAAAGCACATTCAATGGAATACCGCGGATGCTGATTTTAAGGCATGGAAAAATGGCTTAACGGGTTATCCCATTGTCGACGCAGCCATGCGCCAGCTTAATACAACAGGTTGGATGCATAACCGTTTACGAATGATCACCGCCAGTTTTCTGGTAAAAGATTTGTTGATTGATTGGCGTCGTGGCGAGCAATATTTTATACAACAATTAATTGATGGCACATTGGCGGCCAACAATGGTGGTTGGCAATGGTCGGCATCAACAGGAATAGATGCGTCACCTTGGTTTCGCATTTTTAACCCAACAACTCAGGGTAAAAAGTTTGATCCCAATGGTGAGTTTGTGCGTCACTGGCTACCTGAATTGCGCACTGTACCCACCCAATATATCCACACACCTCATGAATGGGCAGAAGCTAACCGCGTAGTCTTAGATTACCCGACACCGATTGTTGATCATAAACAAGCACGTTTAATCACCTTGGAAGCTTTCGAGGCAGGAAAAAACAGTAGCTTAAAAAGTGAATGATTAGCACGGTAATAATTTGACTTAACATTTATATTAGCTACTTCGATTCAAACTAATCCGAGATGCATGTAGGCGACAAGCGAAATTATCCCGCAGGGCCATAGATAAGCTATCTATTCGGGAGCTATCCGTAGTCAACACTCATGCAGCTTGAAGTATGAAGGGTATATACCCAAATTAATTCGTGTTGTCGCTAATAGCTGTTTGAAGGATGCGTTATCATGCAAGCCATTTTACAAGTACACTTCCCTTACCAAGGTCCTTGGGGCGAAGACATGGCTAAAGCCATGGAAGCCTTAGCCGAATCTATTAATCATGAGCCTGGTTTTATCTGGAAGATATGGACAGAAAACCCATCAACTCAGAAAGCGGGCGGTATATACCTGTTTGCCTCCGCGAAACAAGCTCAAGCCTACTTAGAAATGCACAGTGCTCGTTTAAAATCCTTTGGTATCCCTGAAGTTATCAGTGAAATTTTTGCTGTTAATACCCCACTTAGCCAATTAAACCAAGCTCAATTTATGACAAAGTAACCTATGCTGAGTCGTAAAAGAGATATTTTACGACTCAGCCCAAGTACTATTTTATTGACGTAAAAACTCAAACAACATCACATCAGAGGTAAAGGAACCATCTTCCTGCACTGCAAAATAGTTTTTCGCTTCATAACTTAACGTAGCTTGGTATTCACGAATAGCGTCAACTAAAGGTTTTGGTGTTCTCATTCGCTCAACCCAGCTACTAAATTCCAGCTGTAGGCGAAAACTTTTTACCTCATGCACAAATAGTCCAGCACCATTAAACATGCTTGACCACTCCCCTGCGGAATAGTCTCGAATATGCGAGGTATCACGCAGAACCTCTACCGTCTGCAGAAAGATATCAAGCAACGGATGACCAGGTGAAACCACATCGATAAAAATACCACGACCACCTGGTTTTAATACCCGTTGAACTTCTCGGAGTGCCCTGCCAACATCGTGCCAATGGTGTGCTGAATAGCGACTTATCACGATATCAAAACTGTTATTCTCAAAAGGCAAAGACTCCGCAGCACCTTTATATGTTTCAATATTATTGAGTTCACGCTCTACGGCGGTTGACGCTACGACAGCTAACATTGAGTCCGATAAATCATAAGCCGTCACAGAACTAACCAAAGACGCGGCCATAAAACTTGCATGACCTGCACCGCAACCAAGGTCAAGTACCTTAGCCTCTAAATTCCCTTTTAGTGCATGTTGCAAGGCGAGTAAATCCTCCCCTTGAGCATGAACTTGACTAGTCAAATAGGAATTGGCTTGTTCATCAAATTGTTGATAAACCGATTGATGGTGTGTTTTCATGTTGTTCTCTTCTGTTTTATATAAAATCTTTATATTGGATGTTTTTCCATCAAAACAGAAAATGATCAAAAAGGCATCTTTTACATCGGTAAAATGTGTAAAAATATATTTAAGTTTTAGGTCGCAAACAACATTAAAAATCCCCTTCACGACGTTCAACCAATGTCAGAATGCTATACAGAGCAACAGCAATATCTTCTTGGTTAAATACTTGCACATCCCACTCGACTACACCGTTTGGCTTATCCTCTATTGTTTTCTGTGTTTTTTTGATCTTCTTCTTGCAGTGATCTGCTTTAATCAAACAGGACACTTTAATAATGGAATATAATCCAATTATTGAGGTGTTAAATGAAAAAACGAACAAACAGGTTTTATACTACTGAGTTTAAGCAAGAAGCGGTCGCATTAGTCACCGAACAAGGTTATAGCGTCCCAAAAGCGGCAGCTTCATTAGGGATCACCGATAAATTACTTTATAACTGGAAAGCAAAATTCGATGCTGAACAATCCGGTAGCAGCTTGAATGCCGATGAGAGAGCTGAGCTATTAAGGCTTCGAAAAGAAAATAAAGAACTTAGGATGGAGAAAGAGATCCTAAAAAAAGCCAGCGCCCTCCTGCTAAAGGAAACCAAGTAGCGTTTAAAACGATTAAGCAATTATCTTCACAGTTTCCCGTGCTGAAGCTCTGCAAGTTAATGAAAATAAGTCGTTCTGCCTACTATGCTTGGCTTAAACGCCCAGCAAAATTGATCACCGCAGAACAACTTAGCCTGTACCGCAGAGCCAAAGCTATCTTTGAACAGAGTCGAAATAGCTTAGGTTATAGAACGTTACGTAAACGGTTATGCAAAGAGGGCTTTAGCGTGAGTGCTTATGGCGTTCAAAAGCTAATGGCTCAGCTTGGCCTAGTCGTCACTCAGCGCGTTGCTTACAAAGTCACCACAAAACGCAAACACAGTGATGCCGTAGCCGATAATTTGCTCAATCAAAATTTTAATCCTCACGCACCTAACGAAGTGTGGGCGGGTGATGTGACCTATTTAAAAACAGGGGAAGGCTGGATGTATTTAGCCATCGTGATGGACTTATACTCACGCCGTATTGTGGGTTGGCATATCGATAAACGAATGACGGCAGATTTAGTCAGTAAAGCCTTGATGAAAGCGTATAACTTACGCCAGCCCGAAAAAGGCTTAGTCTTTCATAGTGATAGAGGCTCTCAATATACGAGTAAGCGATATCGCCGCTTGCTAACAAGCTATGGTATTAGGGCAAGCATGGGTGATGTTGGAGCCTGTTGGGATAACGCCGTTGTAGAACGATTTTTTGGCAGTTTAAAACACGATTGGGTACTGAAAATCCCTCAGCCGACTCGGAAACAGATGAAAGAAGATGTTATCGCGTATATGCGCTATTACAACCTAGAAAGGTTTCATACTGCCAACGGTGATCTGTCCCCAATTGAGTATGAACAAAATTCCTTAAGAAAAGTGTCCTGATTTAGTTGCGCAGAACATATTCCGCTAGCCGTTTATTACCATTCATGGGATCCAAAACATATAACTCAAGGAACAATAAAAACGACCGCAACACTCAATATTATCTATCCCTAGTTATCACCTAAACAGATAAGGGCGCCAATAAGCGCCCTTGAGATGATTGAAAAAGTGGAATAACGCGTTATTTTTCCACTTTGTATTAAGTGATAGCTATTTATTCGCCTTACTACCAAACGGTGGCTTAGCAAACCACACAGTAACAATCAATACAATAAACACCCATCCGCATAGCCAAAATATCTCATTCGCACCAATAATTAACCCTTGGCTCGTAATCTGCTGCGCAAGATAGCCCGAGGTTTGCTCTTGAGTTAGCCCATGAGAGCCCATTTCTTGGTACATATTCAATGATTCTGGGTTGTAATCCGTAATGTATTCCGTTAATTGGCTATGGTGAACGGCCTCCCTATCGCTCCACATCGTCGTAGTGATAGAAGTACCAATCGAACCCGCAAGTGTACGAAAAAAGTTGGAAAGGCTGGATGCTGAGGCCAATTTTTCTGGTGGTAATCCTGAAAGTGTTAGTATGGTTAATGGCATAAAGAAACAGGCAACGGCCATACCTTGCACCAATTGTGGCCAAACCACTGCCGAAAAGCCCATACTGGGTTCAAATGTATAAGCCCGCCAAAAAAAACAAATCGCAAAGAATACAAAGCTAAATGACACTATCCACCGAATATCAAGATAATTCGATAATTTTGCAACAGGTGCAGAAAATAAAATAGGTAAAAGGCCTATCGGTGCAAGTGCCAGACCCGCCCAAGTTGCTGTATATCCATAGACTTCTTGTAACAATTGGGGTAACAGAACAATGGCACCAAAGTAGGCCATATAGGCTAAGCTAACGGAGATGGTTCCTATGGTAAAGTTACGTGATTTAAACAGAGCCAATTCAACAACGGGATTTTTAGACGTCAATTCCCAAATGACTAAAAACACCAGAGCAATTGCAGAAATGACTGCTAAAATAACAATTTCATTCGATGCCAGCCATCCCAACTCTTGCCCTTTGTCGAGTAAAACCTGAAGGCACCCGACACCCACAGATAACAAGGCTAAACCAATCACGTTAAAAGGAATATTGATGACTTTTGATTCCATCCCTTTTAGGATCAAAGCGCCAACAATCACGACAAAGATACCCAATGGGATATTCATAAAGAAAATCCAACCCCAATGGAAGTTATCACTGATATAGCCGCCAAAAATAGGCCCAAATACCGGCGCCAAAATAATTGTCATCGACCAAAATGCAAGTGCCATATTCTGCATTTTAGGTGGGTAGCAACGCATAATCAGGCTTTGTGATAATGGAATAACTGGCCCTGCGACTGCACCTTGCAAAACACGGAATAAAATTAGCATTTCAATGCTATCAGAAAATCCACAAGTAAATGAAAATAAAGTAAATAGCGCTGTCGCCCACAGGAAAACGCGCACTTCGCCAAAACGTTTGGCGAGAAAGCCAGAAATCGCGATCGAGATGGCATTTGAAACACCAAATGACGTGATTACCCATGTGCCTTGCGACATCGAAACGCCAAGGTCACCGGCAATAGTTGGGATCGCGACGTTTGCAATTGTCGAGTCCAGCACCTGCATAAAGGTTGCCAGTGATAACGCAATTGTCGCCCATACCAGCTTTGAGCCCTTTAGTGGTTGAATATCGGCCACAGTCACTCCTTTCGGGCTAATCCGCGTTTTCGTTAATGATAGTATCGATAACTAAATTGACATCATTCAGTTTCAATACCAACACATCGCTTTCAAAAGCGGGTGTATTACGCTGAACCTCGGCCAAAACGGGGCCATTCTGATCTTTAATATCAATTGTCGCATTCATTGATAACCCAATACGCAGCGGGTATTTCGCGACTTGTTGAGGATCTAATTCGACACGAACGGGCAGACGCTGAACAACTTTAATCCAGTTACCGGTCGCATTTTGTGCGGGTAATAGTGAGAACGCACTTCCTGTTCCCATATCTAAACCCACGACTTTCCCGGTATACACAACGTTATCACCATAAAAATCACTGGTGAGCGAGACGGGTTGCCCTATGCGTACATTTTCGAGTTGAGTTTCTTTAAAGTTAGCATCAACCCACACAGGCTGGACTGGCACAATTGCCATCAATGAGGCTTGTGGGCTCACTTGCGAACCTATTTGCACATTGCGGCGCGAAACATAGCCCGTCATCGGGCTTTTAACCTCAGTTCGTTGCAAAGTAATCCATGCATTTCGTACACTATCCGCAGCTTGCTGAATGGCAGGCTGTTTTTTCAGTTCTGTATTACGCAATAATGCACGATTAGCATTATATTGCTGAATTGAGATATCGAGAGCCGCTTGTGCCAGTTGCACAGCTTCTTGGGAGTGCTGCAAATCTTCTTTTGAGATAGTGCCGCTTCGGCCTAATGCAACACGACGCTGATAATCTTTCTGAGCTTGTATCAGTGAAACACGGTTTTGCTGTATTTGCGCTTGATACTGGTCACCATTGATATACAACTCTTTGGTTTGACGCACAGTAGTCGCTAAATCATGCATTGCCTGTTGGTAAGCAAGTTGCGCATTAGTTTTATCAAGTACCACCAGCACATCACCAGCTTTGACCAAGTCTGTATTATCAAAATTAACCTGAGTTACATTACCCGTTGTTTGTGCAACAATCGGAACTTGAACACCCGAGACATAAGCATCGTCGGTATATTCTTGAAACTGTAATACCAAAAACCAATAAGCACCATAAGCGACAAAAAGTAACACAATAATAATTGAGGCTATAATAGCCCATACTTTTCTACGTTTTTGATTCTTCGTATCTTGGTGCATTTCAGTTAAATCTGTCGGTTGAAGCATAATAACTCTCTGAGTCCCAATCTTTATTAATCACTTCGCTTATATTTACGGACTCAAGCTAATAAAGCAATAGAGGTTTACATTTGATATTATCAATTTTAATTTCAACTTATTTAAAGTTATATTTAACATCGTTAAATGACGATAATGTTTAATGAAGAATATCTTCATATTAAAACTTTAACCTAATGAATATTAAAGATTAACGTTATTAACTTTTTATCAGCAATCTTATTTCTCATCTGTTTATGATGATTTCAATCCAATAAATGCCAAGAGTCATGAAAACGATAAATCTAAGCAGTGTTGTGACTCAGATAACTGAATGAAGTCAATGCCCATACGATTTAAAAGAAAATCGATATAAAGGACGTTTATATCCGTCATATTTTACGTTTTAGCATTGTTGACTAAGCTCATTTGCATTAATAATGATTACATTGAGCAATAAGTGAATAAACAGACATTAAAGGCATTTGTTATAGCTGCAACACAATAAAAATTTAATTATTCGTTATAGTAGTCACTATAATGTACACAACGTAATTCCAGATATTGCTAGGCGACGAGAGAATGAGCGTAATCAATAACACTACACCCTAAAGTATAAATATATAGCAGTTTGTTGACTCGAAGCTCGACATTTTCTGATGATATTCAGGAGAGGTGATGAAAGAAATCGGTAAGCAATCAAAGCAACAACAGATTATTGATCAGCTATTTACGGGAAATTTCCGTGATCCTTTCTCTTTTCTCGGTATGCACCAACAAGGAAACGTGACTTACTTTAGAGTGTTATTACCTAATGCTAAACAAGTCACTATTCTCGACCGACTGACTGCCACACCGGTCATTCAATTATCACTTGTTGATGAGCGTGGATTTTTTTCTGGGCAAGCCATATATCTAGACCCAAACTTTACCTATATTTTGCAGATTGACTGGGGTGAATCTCAGCAAATTATTGAAGATCCTTACCGCTTTGGTACATTACTCAGTGATATTAAATCTAAAGATGCTCATCTAGTTAAACAGATATTTTCATTTGAACAGCTTGGTGCACATCTACGGCAACTTGATGATATAGCGGGTACTCACTTTTGTGTTTGGGCACCGAATGCGCAACGCGTTTCAGTGGTCGGTGAGTTTAATTTTTGGGATGGACGTCGCTACCCAATGCGCTATCGACTAGAAAGTGGAATCTGGGAAATTTTTATTCCAGGCATTCCCATTGGTACTCATTATAAATACGAAATATTAGACAGTAATGGCGAAATTAGATTAAAGTCAGACCCTTATGCGTTTCGCAGCCAATTGCGACCTGATACGACATCCATTATCTCCCCTCTCCCACCGAAATGTATTCCAACCGTATCTCAAATCGAAGCCAATCAGTGCAATGCGCCCGTTTCAATTTATGAGGTGCATCTTGGTTCATGGCGACGTTCGCATAACGGTAAAACTTGGCTGAGTTATAGTGAACTCGCCGAAACATTACTCCCCTATGTTAAAGATATGGGGTTCACTCACCTCGAAATATTGCCAATCAGTGAGCACCCTTTTGATGGCTCTTGGGGTTATCAACCTCTTGGTATTTATTCTCCGACCAGTCGCTATGGTTCCCCACAAGATTTAATTGATTTTATACATGAAGCACATCGTCTAGGTATCAATGTCATTCTAGATTGGGTTCCGGGGCATTTTCCCACTGATGCCAGCGGCCTTGCCAATTTTGATGGCTCGCCACTGTATGAATACGCCAATCCCAAAGAGGGTTTACATCGTGACTGGCATACACTTATCTATAATTATCGCCGCGATGAAGTCCGTCAATTTCTTGTCGATAATGCAGTGTATTGGATTGACAGATTTGGTTTTGATGGCTTAAGGGTCGATGCTGTTGCCTCAATGATTTATCGTAATTATAGTCGCCCTGATGGTGAGTGGATTGCTAATGAATATGGTGGCAATATTAATCTCGAAGCTGTTAGTTTTTTACGTCAGACCAATGAAACACTCCATGAAATTCAGCCTTATGTATCGATATCAGCTGAAGAGTCAACCAGCTTTCAGGGAGTCACATTACCACCTTCACTCGGTGGTCTTGGCTTTAATTACAAATGGAATATGGGATGGATGAACGATACATTAAGTTATCTACAACTTGATGCCCTCGCTCGCAAATATAATCACGATAAACTGACCTTTAGCGTGATGTATGCATGGAGTGAAAACTATATTTTGCCACTGTCTCATGACGAGGTGGTTCACGGTAAAGGTTCACTTCTCAACAAAATGTCAGGAACACCACAGCAAAAATTTGCCACATTACGTGCTTATTACGGATTTATGTGGGCACACCCCGGTAAAAAACTGCTCTTTATGGGCGGTGAAATAGCGCAATGGCGCGAGTGGGATCATGAAGGTGAGCTAGATTGGCATCTGCTTGATATCTCGACGAGTCCACATGCCGGTGTTCAATATCTCATTCGCTCTCTGAATTTTATTTATCGTGATACTCCGTCATTGTTTGATAATGACCACAATAAAGAGAGCTTTGAATGGCTGATTGTCGATGATCAGGATAACTCTGTATTTGCTTTTATCCGTTATGCCGCCAATGGCGACCCTTTGTTGGTAATCAGCCATTTCACGCCTGTCACGCGCAATCATTATCGTGTGGGGGTCAAACATTCAGGTCTATATCAACCTATCTTGAATACTAATGCGGATATTTATGGTGGTAGCGATGACCACATGCTCAGCCCTATAGCCAGTGAGCCTATCAAGGCGCATGGTTGTGATCACTCCATCGAATTAACACTATCGCCACTGACCACACTGTATTTTACATTAAAAAATGTACCGCCAACTGCCAAAAAATAGGGAGCGAAAATGAATGTATTACATGTTTGTGCCGAATTTTTTCCTTTATTGAAAACAGGTGGTTTGGCTGATGTTGTGGGAGCATTACCACTCGCGCAGCGACAACATGGCGTAGATGCACGAGTGCTACTGCCTGGTTTTCCTGCAATTATCGATCAGGTCACAAATAGGCAAAAAGTGACTTCACTCAATACCTTCGCGGGTGAAGTCACGCTATTTTACGGCCATTATCAAGGAACTCCGCTATACATTATTGATGCCCCACACCTTTATCAGCGTGAAGGCAGCCCCTATCATGATGGCTATAACAATGCCTATGACGATAATTATCGTCGATTCGGCTTGCTCGGTTTTATCGCAGCGGAGTTAGCAAAAGGCAGTGATTCGCTATGGCGAGCTGAGATTGTGCATGCTCATGACTGGCATGCTGCTCTCGCTTGCGCCTATCTTGCGGCTTACGGCTATCCAGCTAAATGTATGTTTACTGTGCATAATATTGCTTACCTAGGACTTTTCTCACCTCACCTCATTCATGAACTGTGGCTTCCTCCTGAGTTTTACAATATTGAAGGGCTTGAGTTTTTTGGCCAGCTCTCCTTTATGAAAGCAGGACTTTTTTATGCGAACCACACCAATGCCGTCAGTCCAACTTATGCACGCGAAATTTTAGACCCACACTATGCTTATGGGCTTGATGGTTTATTAAATCGTTTAAATTACGAGCAAAGACTCAGTGGTGTTTTGAATGGCATTGATACCAAGGTTTGGTCGCCTTCAACAGATAAACTAATTGCGCAAACTTATAATAGTAAGCGAAGTTTGAAAAATAAAGTTAAGAATAAACTCGCCTTACAAAAATCGCTCGGTCTTGCACAACAGACCAATAAACCGTTATTTGCCGTGGTTAGCCGGATGACTCGTCAAAAAGGTCTAGATCTGATCCTCGATGTTTTACCCGATCTGATCGGCTCAGGTAGCCAATTTGTATTATTGGGTAGCGGAGATCATGATCTTGAAAATGCTTACCGCAACGCACAATCTCAATATCCTGATCAGGTTCGTGTCATTATCGGTTATGACGAGCCGATGTCTCATCAAATCATCGCAGGTACCGATGTACTGATGGTACCAAGCCGTTTTGAGCCTTGTGGTCTAACTCAGCTCTATGCTTTACGTTATGGCACATTACCCTTGGTTCGTCATACGGGTGGTCTTGCCGATACCGTGACAGATTGCTCTTTAGAAGCGATTAAACAAGGCAAAGCCACAGGTTTTGTATTTTATGAAAGCCATGCAGCTGATCTTAAAGCAGCCATTGATCGTGCGCTCGCGTTGTGGGATTACCCAAATCAGTGGCAACAAGTGCAAAAAAATGCCATGGTACAAGATGTGAGTTGGCACCAATCCGCCGAAACCTATTTAAGCGTTTATCGACGACTGCTGGGTGAGTAGTCGCACAGGTAAGGCCGCCATTTGATCTGATGTCAAAGTCGGGCGGTTAGATTAAGCAATTTTTAAGGACTGAGCTCTGTGCTCAACAAATCTCAGTCTTTTTAATTTAACTTGATTCGATCATGGCTGTAATGGTGAATGAATTTATTAATGGAGAGTGGACAGCGTATATTCCTAGTTCAATGTCCCTTTTAATTAAGTCATTAATGTTTGTGATATACGATAGAAAATAAACACCATTTCAAGGGTTTCATTGTTGGCAATAGCATTCAGCACATAGGGAGTCGCCCAAGAAAATAACGCATTGTTGAATGAACGCTATCTTCTTGAGCTGAATGACTAACCCTTTGCCACTAAAACACAACCACCTGAACATCCGCAAGCGACTTTGTGGCTCAAAGGATAAGACGGGCGAACCGAGTTGTAATCTTTGTCGATGCGAATATCGCTACACAACTGCTCAACATAGCCCCATGTGGTCACCGTACTGTCGGTCACATCGGTGTCAGATTGCGGGTTATAGGTTAAATCAATGCCGGCTTTCATCCCCAGATGGCGATCGCTGTAGAACATTTTTGGGCCATCTTCAAACCAGAAGTTAATCCCTTCCTCTGCGGCAAGTCGGCACCAAAAGTCGTACATGGTTTCCCGCTTTTGGGTGATATAAGCGCGCTCAAGGTGCTCTTCCGGATGATAGAGCAAAGAGTCATGCATAATGTGCGACTCTTTCAGCAGGGTTTTAAGGACCACAGGGACTTTGGTGTCTTGGAAAATACGGCTGTCTTGCTTGAGCGTCATGATCCACATTTCAGGGCGAATGACGAACTGATACCAGGTTTTGACACCGTCGGTCGTTTTTTGCTCTACACTGGCTAAAATACCTTGGATGCAGCGGGTGACAATCCCTTCACGCATGATGGTGATTGACGAAGCACATCCGCGTATTGTCGAAAAATCGATTTCAGGCAACGCACTCACCGCTTGGATGGTCAAGGTGAACAACTCTGACAGCCCTTCATGCAAATCAAATTGGGTGACCTGAAAAGTCTCGGGCGGCAGGCCACCAATTTGGCACGTGAACACTAAACCGGAATAGAGTTTGCGGTTCGCCATGTCCTCATACCAGTCTCTTTTTTCCGGCGGTCGGGTTGCATGAATGGTGTTTTTCGGGAACTGCTCCGGCGGTTCAGCGAGGCGCTGAGGCTGCGGTTTTTGGCGCAGATCACTCCAATGATTGGCTATTTTTCCGCCTCAGTTAAAGGCCGTTTCGGATTGTCTGAAGACATCATTTTGCTCCGTGTTAACATCAAAGCACATCAAAAAAGACAATGCACTTCGATATTCATTAAATATCACGGGGCACCTTGAGTGCCGCCGTTGGCAGAAAATCGCTGCCTAAAATATTCCCTTCCGTTACAACAATGACTTATAACCTTGCAGTGGCGAAGGCGATAAAGACCACGTTGGCAAATCCTCACGGCCAAAATTCACCGACATTTCTAACAACATGTTTTCGGATAAACAGAAGGGAAAAAAATGATACAAATGCGTGGCAAACATAAACGCCTCACCTTCATTGTCGAACATCTGAATATCTAACGTCAGTGCCAACGATAAGCAGCGGTAGGGTTTACCTTTTAAAATATGGTCGTAGAGGTGAGTTTCCAGTGCGATGCAACCGGATAACAAACGTTCAAGTCTGCGAGTCACTTGTCGGTCAATGTCTCGATAAAGGATATAGTCCGCCAGCATCTGTTTAACGGTGTCTAGTGACATCAACATAAAGGAATTCGCACTGTAATGTGATAACAGTTGCCAATAATATTTGTCATTAACAATCGGCGGATAACAGTTTGATAGTTCAGTGATATTGCCCGTTATCACCCCTTCTGGCACCTTCTCATTATGGCGGTCTAACACCCCAATGTGACTCTCTTGGTATCGCTCAAAGCTAATATAGTCACAGGAAAAAAATAAACTGGGTGGCGTGGACATCGGGGCACCCTGATTATCATAAAAGTTGATGTAGTACAGCGTACGGCCCCGAATATCGTTATCGATGGTTAGCGCGTAAAACAGCGCTTTATGGTATTGCGGTAATAACCGTGAAGCAGCGGTGAAATCCGTCATTGGATAGAAATCGCAGTAAATGCCTCGCTCCGCCTCATGGGGCGTTAACGACAACTGCACATTGGATAAGTGAGCTAAGTAGTGGTTATCCGGAAGCGGTAATCGATAGGCTGATTTTTGATACTGAAAATCAATGAGTAATGCATTTTGTTTTTCTTTATCGATCGCGGGAACACAGTTTAAATAAAAACTGTTTTCACACTGCTTTTGGGTCATAGCGAGCTGTTGGTTGAAATACAGATTAATGACAAACGTTTCATCCTTCGTCCAATCCAATTGTTGGGTAATTAAGGGAATATTGATGTCAATAAAATGATGTACATGCGGAATATAGAAGCCTTCTAATAGTTGCTGAGGGGCTGATAACGCGCTATCCGCTGACGGAAATACCTGAAACTGTTTGCCTATTTTCGGCTCAAAGTAAAAATTGAGGTTATCACCACGGTAACTTTTACCGGCATGGCTCAGCTCAATATAATCAAAATATTGGCACATCCCGAGCATCAAGTTATCGGCAATATCTTTTTGTCGGCTTAAAAAGAGGTGTAATGCAGCAGTCTCATACTCTTTTACTGCACCTCGGTACTTCACTCGCAAGGAAATGCAACTACGATCAGGCTGATGGGTAATTTTTCGCTCAATAATGGTATAAGGCTGCAACACAACATCATAGCAAAGGCCAAAGCTCATCCCTGATCCACTTAGGATTAAGTCATTTTCCGTTAGCACATGAGGATGATTTAACACACCGTTTTGGTCTGCTTGAATAATCGTGGTAGATGGCAGGCCTTTAATCGCTTGTGAGCCTAAACGTTGCAGTAAAGGTAAGGTAATTTCCGGAAAAGCATCATCGATCTTTTCTTGCAAGCGCGCGGACAGGAAGGCAAATCCTTCCAGCAAATAGCCTGTATGTGGATCTTGGGGATCTAAAACGTGGGCTAAATGCGGTTTCTCTCGCGCATAATCATCGGCGAGTTTCTGCAAATATTGCTTTTCTTGTAGGTACTTTATTTCACTCATCTTTTAGGCTCGACGTCGGTTAGATTGTATTTTCTTGCCAGCTGCAATAACCTGAAGTGCCCGCCATAATGTGTTGAAAGATAATATCTTTATATCTTACGGTGAGCGTTTCTTCGGGTAATTGGTCATTATGATTAGCAGAGTGAGGGTAGTCCGACTCTAAACTCACAATCGACGCCTCTCTGAGCGTGATGGTGTAATACTTTTCTTGCGAACCCGTTTGTGAGGTGCGATAGAAATTAAATACCATTTCAAGCGTTTCATTGTTGGCAATAGCATTCGCTAATAGCGGTGATGACTTATCTAATAGCTTGATTAATGAGACAGGCTGAAAACTGATATTTTGTCTACGACTAAAACCATTTCCCAAACGCAGTATAAAAATTTCGTCTTCGTGACCACTTTGGTATTTATTGCCAATGGAATCTAAACTCCCACATCCTTGAGATATCGCGCCTTGTTTACTGCCTTTTAATGTCAGATAGATCATATTCGCCATGATAATGTCCTTTTAGAATGAGTTAGGTTTTAAACCACTTTCTTCCGCTTGTTTTTGCAGATCATAATAACGCGACAATAGGCCATTAATTTGCCCATCAATATTGCTAATTAATGTTGGTGAAATCGGGTGACCACTGTCAATTTGCATGGATAATTCGCGTAACTTTTCTTCAATCGGCGAGCGCTTATTGTGCTGCTTTTGAATGTCATAAATCGCTGTTTTCAGGTAAGAGAGCGTGAAGCTACCGCGGTTACGCTCTTGCATGACTATCTTGTCAGATAATTGCTGCAATAAAGAGGCTGTTTGCGACCAGCTATCATCGATTGGGGCATTCTCGAGCCTCGTCGTGAGCAAATTTTGCCAATTACGGCTGGCATATGCCTGATCAGCATTGTTGGGCCATAATTTTTTGGCGCTATCCACCAATGAATCAGCAAGTTTTAAGGTGAAAATCGGAGATTGTTTTTCTAAAAGACTCAGATTATCAGCATAGGTTGTCACTTCAGGTTTATACAACCATTGAGCTGCCGCTCCTTCGGGGACGGAAGTGATGGCTAACATCTCTTGTTTTATCGGGTAATACAAGGCATAACCGATACCCGCAAATAACACGACGCTCGACAACAATCCTATAAAGAATCCTGTTGTTGCACTCGTTTTCGCCTGAACGGGGATCGGAGCCGGATCATGCTGAGTCGGAGTCTCAATAATAATGGATTGTATTGGCTGTTCTTGCTGACTATTCGGTTGCTGGATGTAAACCAACGGCGGTAACTTAACTGCATTACTTTGAATTTGATTCAGTGAATTTTCACGCTGTTCGAGGCTTTTAGCCGAATTTTGGAAAAACCATAGCAAGTTTTCAAGCTTAGGAATTTTTGACCATGTCGTTTGCTCTAATTTATCGATAATCAGTTGCAGTGCACGTTCAGAGCGGTAGATTAAGCGTAAATCAGCAGTATCAAAGGTGATTTGACGTAATGCCGAACCTGCACGACTGTTAAACCAATTTATAATATCAGCGCGATGATGCGGTTGCTCTGGCCATAAATTATCCCATTGCGTCACGACAACACTCGCCAATAATTCACAACCTTCTGTAAAACCATTCAAGCCATGGAGCTGTAATCGTGCAATGGTGTAATAAATACCACTTTGTAAATCAATACCATGGGTCTTAAATAAGGTTAAACAAAGTGATTCAATTAATGTCCAACTCACCTCAGGGCGAGCTGGATGGCTTAGTTTATTAAACTCCGCTTTCAAGGTGATAAATTCAGGGGTCTCCAATGGAGCCCCTCCCACTTTAATCACCAAGTTTTCTGATTGCTTACTCATTTATATTCCTATTCCTTTGTATTGATACCCAAAAAGCCGATTAATAAAGCGTTTCTGGTAAACGGAATCGGGTAAATAACCCACCAAAGAACGGGTTGTTAGACTCATCGATTAACACGCGATAAGTCATATCGCCGCTATCAATATTGAACCGGACATCAAAGGAATTAGGCTTCACGTTCATTAACTTGCCGCTATCAATTAAACGTAATTGAGCCCATGGCCCAGTGAAGCTCAGTGAGCGCGGTGATTTATCGCCTGAAAGTGGTACCAGTGTTAATTTACTTTCAATATTCGAACGCATTGAGTTTGGCCACACCATATGCACGGTGTTGCTACGCCCATGTGAATAATCAATAATCTGTCCATCAAGGTTCAAAATACTGCGGCGCTTATTGCCTGTCAGTGACAGAGGTTCAACCGCAAACTGCGCCTCCAGATTACCTTGTGCCGTAAAGAAGGTGTCTCGGATACGATTTGCGATCTCAATTTGTTCTAGCACGTCAGGTCGGATTAGAGATTGACCATCCATGTTTTCAATCAAATTGTTCTCAACAAATAAGCGCAGATTTTGTTGATAGAAGCTATCGATGGTGCCATTTGGTTTAAAGAAGCGTTCAAATTCACTTAATGGCACATCCTGAGTTGATTTCGGATTAAATGGATAACGTCCTGCGATATAAGCGTTATATTGCTTCACCACATTTTCATTCCATTCCACTTCCATGTAACGAATGGCCTCTTTTTGCACCACATTCCATGCTTGTTCAGAAAGTTCGCCAACCCAACGATTCAATGGCTCAGGTAAGGTTTTTGCCATCTGTGACAATTCAAAAATAACATCTCGGTTATTGTCATTGAGGCGCATGAAAACAGCTTTTAATGCTGCTTTTCCCGGCACTGGTGAGTTTTGAATACTCAACAGATAACGATGTAACTCATTGAGTTTTTGGTTGAGATTTTGTAGATTTTCACCGTTGTTACTCACCAAAATCTCAGTTTGTGGTGAGAATTCTCTATCGAGGCGGCTGAGTAGTTTATATTTTGGCTCCGCGATCAGTTTTTGCTGCTCTTGCTGGGACAATGAGCTGTCGATAGTGGGTAACGTGGTGTTATCTCTGAGGACTTGTAATGCGCGTCTTAATGGCTGTTCGCCACTGATAATCTGTTCCAGTGCATTGATTTCATCTTGAATTGTATCAAACTCGCGAATTTCTAAGTTGCTCATTGCACCACGCCACTGCGCTGTGTAATCACTCAGATATTGCTCACTGATTTGACGCTGAATTTCTTTGCGATCACTGTCACTATATTGTGTATTCGTGGCTAAATTCAGCACCCACGCATCCAGCAAAGTGAGATCAACCAGTTCATCATTTTGTCTGACAAAGTAGTTAATAAGTCCCGAACGCGTAAGAAATTGTGGGATTTCAAGCTTATCTTCATCAATAGCTGTAAAGACAGAATTAAAACCAGGACCGACTTGATTACGAATATTCAATGGTGATGACAGCGTCTGGTTCGCTTTTAATCTTAAAGTTTGATAAACACGCTGATATAAAGAGAGTGTGCTCAGCTCTTTTTGTGCATCACTGATCGGCTTAGCAAATGGCGCATACACTTTGTTGGCAATCGCAGAACCTTGATTTCGTTCTGCCTGCCAATCTGTGTGTTCTAATGCATAATGCAAATGGCCACGCAATTGAGATTGTATCTCACGTTGCCCCGTATAGATTTGGCTCCAATGATTAGCCATATAATCTTCAACTAAGCCATTATTACGTCCACTTTTATCTTCTAACATGCGCATGACACGCAAGATCTCAAGCTTTTCTTCACTGCCTTTTTCTGCATTATTCAAGTCAACAAGCAGTCCTGACATGATAGCGGGTAAATAGCGCTCAGTGAGCAATTGTAGATAGACACGTTCCACTTGAGGCCCGACTTTTTGGCCTTGATAAAGCCCCATTTCAGACAACATGCCACTTTTATCACGATGGTCGCCGTAAGCCAGGGTTGCCTCGCGCAATGGATTGAGAACGGGAAGCTGTTTACTTCCATCCGTATCTTTGGCGGTGGTTGATTCGATGTTTCGAAACGCTTTAACCTCATTCAGAACGTTTTCACCCGCACGGTAGTTTTTATTGTAGTAATGGCTCCAACCGTTCCAAATGACAATCAAACCAACAATGCTGACCGTAGAAGCAACGAGTAAACGTGAACGATGTTTCTTTAACCAATAATGGTTCTCGGCAGCCAAATTCGGTTCACTAAACAGCACATCACTGAATAATTTCTGAGTAAAATACGGATGTGTTTCTGAAATTGGCCACGTTGTTAGCGGAGCCGTTGGCAGATGGTATTGGACTGATGCAGTTTGGCTAAATACATCGTCAATTTGGCCAATTTGAGTAGAAGAAGTGAGGTATAAGCCTCTTAAGCGAATATTTTTTTGTTCATTATTGGCAATCAAAGCCGAAATCAGCTTCACGACGTTGCTTTGTAACCCTTCAATTTGACGGACAAAACTAAAGAGATCGCTTCGTTGGCTCCCCTCTGGGCGATTCAACATCATCTCAGGTAAAGCGCTGTTCATCTGACCAACCCATTGAGCCCAAAACGCATTGAGTTGTTTTTCCCAATTATCATTTTCTGTTGAGTTAAATGAGATCCCCAGAACCTGATTACGCTGTTGGGCGTCAAGGGATTGGAACATGGCGTCAAAGCCACGCAGTAAATCCAACTTAGTGAGCACAATATACAGAGGAAGTTGGCTATTAAATGTCATGCGTACTTCTTCAATACGCATATGCAAATCTGCGATTAAATGACTGTTTTTCTCTTTTGAATTAGTCAGCAATGACAGTGTATCGATGGTCAAAATAATGCCATTCATCGGTTGTCTTGAACGGTTTTCATTTAACCAATTGAGTAATTCATTCCATAAACGATGATACAACTGGGGTTTATCACTATGGCTTACAGGCTGGGTCAGCAATTTTCCATCAGGTATGAATAATACGGCGTTGTCCGCCAGCAAACATTGGATATGTAATGGACACTTTTGCTCACTCACTACATTTTCAGCAGGCGCAATATCTAAAGTATTAAGGCTATTTTTCAACAGCGTCTGTTTACCACTATCATCCGCGCCCAACACGAAATACCAAGGACGTAGGTAAACTGCATTCGTATGGCCATTTAGGTGACGTGTAAATTGTAATTTCCAATAATTGAGATAGCGATTTTGAAACTCAATATCATGGCGCACAGGGTCAACAACGGCCAATTCAACATCCAATTTGAGACTTTCTAGCCGTTTTACTCGTTTCCATGTCGCCAGTCCGATCCAACTGACAATAACCAGTACGATGATCATCGTGGCTAACCAGCGCGCACTCAGTTCTTTGAGTGGATAACTGTCTTTATAGCTGAACTCAGGCCCCCACCACCAAATCCAAATAATCAAGATCGCTGGGATAAGTGCCAAAAAAAGTAGAAAAAACGATTTGATTTTGGGTTTATCACCGAAAAACAGCTTCTTAAAAGAACCCGTTATTTTAGGTATGGATAGAAAAGATGATTTCATTGTTGTGAATTCCTATCAAAAGTCATTTCCTGCTTCTCTTCTGCTTTTTGTGCTAAACGATTGAGTAAATCTGGCTCCCAGTCCGATAGCGAATAATGTAATGCGGCAGTATGCAGTTGCTGGTAAAGGTTCTCAGCCATGTGCTTCATACCCGCTTGTTCAAATAGTTGCGCAGATAAAAGTTGGCTATAAAAACGAGCCCTTGGCTCATCCGTAGAGGCGATAAATGTTTCGACTAGTTTCAGTGCTTCACTCAACCCATTTTGTTCAAAACACTGTAAAATTTCTTGTTGCTCAGACTGTAAGTTTTGTGATCCACTTGAAGAGCTGCCTTCTGTGGATTGCTGAAAAGTACGAAGCCAAGATTGAACCTCTTCGGATAAAAAAGGCGTCATATCGGAAAAACTCAGTTTTGCCAGATCCGGCAAACGGTTTAGAAAATGTTGTAGCTCTTGAGCAATCGCAGACTCAACCAGTGGGTAGTTTAATTTTGCCGCCACTTGTGCCGCGAGCATATGCCCTTCTAACCAATAAGGAGATAAGGTTAAGCTCTGTTCAATATTGGTCAGTAATTCAATAGACGCTTGATTAATCTGGTTTTTATAGTCGACCACTCTATCAGGTGAAACTGACGCCAAGGGTGTTTTTCCATCATTATTCGCCATTGGTAACGCCTGAATAGCGTGCCAAATAGCATAGCGACGCAAGCGATAACCAACCCCATCCGATGGTGCTTGCTCACTCAGCGCTTCAGCCACTTTAAGCAAGGTTTGTTTCCATTGACGGTCATCACTTTGATTGACCTCAATCGCAGGTGCTTTTGTGATGGTGGCGGATTCTTGAGCAGTACTCTCTGTGACCGATTTTTCATTGCTCATCGGAGATTCAGCAACCACAACCAACGCGGGTTCACTACTATTGATACGGCTATAGCGGCGACTTAACGTATCGATTTCAGCGGATAAATTTGGACATTCCGCATGCCAAGATTTAGCTAAAAAAGCAAAGGAACCGAGTATATTGTCACGAAGGTTCGTATTGGCTTGTTTGCAGAAGCTATCTTGTGCGGTATCAAAGCGTTTAAGAATTTGGCTAGCCAGCCGCTGTTTAAGTCTGATATTTTGGGGATGGCTGCTTTCCCAATAGTGACGAACAAATTCAGCTAACAATTCAGCAGCAAGCGCTAATTCATCTGGTTCTCCCGCATGCTGTAAGGTTCGCAGTAAGTGCACCATTAAACGAAAATCTTTCGTTTCGGTCGCAAACAGCTGTAACGCTTTGCGCTGAATATCATCAATATTCAGCTGAGCATGACTAAGTGAACCAAATTTAATCATTTCACTGTCAATGTATTCCCAATCAGGATTGTCGTCAGCGATTGGCGAAGCTTGCTTGCTTTGTTCAAGCGGAGCAAGCAACTGTTCTTTCCATTTTAATTGCGTATTCATCGTCATGAGTATTACCAGTGACAGGCCGTTCTTAACGGTTTGATATCTTGTGAAATCCCTGAAATATTGAACGTCAGCCTGTCATTATTAGCTAATTTCAAGGTTAATTTTTCACCATTTAAGAGGCGCTTAATTTCATCAATTCCGGGAATTCCGCGGCTTGACTCCAGTACATAGCCATTCTCGCGAAGAAACCAATCCGCAGTGAACTGGGTTTTATCCGTCGTTAACATCACGCTCCCCGCCTCTTGCTGGCGAGGCAAAGCTACCTGTAATCGTGTAATATTGTCGATACAGCTGATCATCATGATAGGACGAGGAGGCGCAAAACCAATGGCAGGAATGGTCATAATGACCGGATAGTCACCACTTTCAGGCAATGTCACCAGAAAACCAGCACTGTTATCCTCTCGCTGCATTTCATGCTCCATGGCCTGACGCCATGCTTTCCCCATTTGGCTTGAGTCGAGTTGTGTCTCGGTAGCAGAATCAGCCATAATTTTGTCATAGCACGCAAGACGGACGAGTTGAGATGACTCAAGGCGACATTCAGTCAAAGCCTGTGTCAGTGTTTCTGAATCGGAATTTTCGGCAGATGCCGTTGTGATAATCAACAAAGGAGCCATCAACCACAATGTGAGCTGTAAAATATTCATCTCATGCACCCATATTTTTTCAATTTATAGATTAGGGATCGTTTCGATAAATTCAGACTCGTTGCCATCGTATCTAAATCACCATTAACTTGTTGTTGTCGGTCTTTTAAAATCTGTTCTTCATAGCGTTCTGTCGCAATAGTGAGATCATCAACCTCTTTAAAATCAGAAAGATTAATGCCCGCTATTGGCGACACTGGCGTGGTTAATACATTTACGGTAGCCTGCAATTGCCGCTCACGATCTTGTTGTAATGTATTCAGATATTGCAGGTGAGAAATCTTCCGCTGAGTCTGTGAGAATTCGAGGATACTTTTGAGTTGATGATGGAATAAGGCGCAATAAATAGGGAAAATACCTTGTTCATAACTGTCCATGTTGAGTGATTGTCCAAAGATAGTGATAGCTCCACAGGTTTTATTTCGTAAATCCTTCAGAGGTAAACTATACAGGCCGGTTCCGATCGGTAACTCAGCCACAAACTGGCGAAATTTTGCATCATTAATGTGGATACCTTGATTAAGATTTTCCCACAACACGATTTCACCCTTTGATATCAGCTGGATCAAAGGGTGGTCAGCATCACTAATATCGACATCCAAATGCCCCTGCTCAACTTGGCTTAATTGCTTAATACTCCAACTTTCTAGACGGTTGTCAGGTTGATTAATTAACGAGACAATCAATCCACTAAACGAGCTTCGCATAAAGCTAAACATCAGAAATTGGCTCGCTAATACATCCAAGCTGGTGCACTCAAGTAGAGCTAAGGCATTTTTCAGTCGTGATTTCATCGCTCTGCGTTCACCGTTGCCACAAATTCATTATTGTGTGTTGATAATCGAATGTGATTGATATCTTCATTCTTAGCGCTGTATTGCAGTAATAGCAGTGATAAAGGTGGCAATAATGCCCCATCAATAATAGATTCCAGTATTCGAGCACCATTTTCAGCGCGAGAAGCGCGGCGTAAAATCTCACTTGGCACACTGTCATCCAGCTCAACTTCAGCGCCAAAACGTTGTTCAAGCAACGACGTTATACGGGCTAATTTGCCACTCACAATTTGCTGAAGAATTTCTTGAGACAAAGGTAAGTAAGGAATGATTTCCATACGAGCCAATAGTGCGGGTTTAAAAAATGCGGTGAGCTCAGGATAAAGTGCATCTTGCAGTTCTTTTGGTCTATCGGCATAGGCCGTAATGACACGATCACCTAAATTAGACGTTAAGAAAAAGGCCACGTTTTTACAGTCAATAATTCGCCCTTCACCATCAGCAAGTTCTCCTTTATCAAAAGCTTGATAGAACAAGTTCAAAACATCTGGGTGTGCTTTTTCAACTTCATCGAGCAAAACAACTGAATAGGGCTTTTGGCGAATCGCTTCGGTTAAAACACCGCCCTCACCATAACCGACATAACCTGGAGGTGAACCTATCAGGCGTGATACCGTGTGTTTCTCTTGAAACTCAGACATATTGATGGTCGTCAGATACTGGGTACCACCAAACATCAATTGAGCGATTTGAATAACCGTTTCTGTTTTACCCACACCACTTGGACCCACCAGCAAAAATGCACCGAGTGGACGGCCGGGACGACGCAAGTCCGCACGTGCAGTGAGTAGATGTTTATGTAGGCACTCAATAGCCAATGACTGCCCTTTAATGCTTTGCTCTAAATAAGCGGGTAACTCAGTCACGACTGATAATGCATCTTGTGATAAACGATTTAACGGTACGCCAGTCCACTCAGCAATCACCGCTGCGATTTGTTTTTTATCAACATGTGGCGATACCAATAGATGCTGTTCATGCAACTCATTAAGCTGTTCGTTGAGTAATTTAAGTTGCTCTTTCAGAACCAAGCGATCATTTGTCGGTTGATCCGAATTCTCATTCCCTTCAAGCAATTGAGCTCTCAAACCAATAATCTGTGAAACGATAGCTTGCTGGCTTTTCCATGCAGATTGAAGTTGTTCAACTTGTGTATTAATTACTGCAGCCTGATCATTTAACGCATCAAGACGTACGCTATGGTCATTTAGCCCTAGCTGTTGCTCTCGCTGTAAAACATCGGTTTCCATACCAATTTGATGAAGCTCAGTTTTTAACAATGATAATTTTTTCGGTGGTGAAGATTGGTTGATTGCAGCTCTAGCCCCCGCCGTATCAAGAACATCGATCGCTTTATCAGGCAGTTGTCGACCCGAAAGATAGCGTTCACTCAGTTCAGCGCTAGCACGTAATGCCTCATCATCAATAAATACTTGGTGGGCTTTTTCATAAATAGAACGCAAACCACGCATGATAATGATAGCTTCTGCCGCACTCGGCTCTTTGACTTGAACAAGTTGGAAACGACGAGCAAGAGCTGCATCTTTCTCGAAGTATTTTTTGTACTCGCTCCACGTTGTGGCAGCAATAGTTCGTAGCTCACCTCGTGCTAAAGCAGGCTTGAGTAAGTTAGATACATCAAGCCCGCCTTGTTGGTTACCCGCACCAATTAGCGTATGTGCTTCATCGATAAATAAAATGATGGGATGAGGTGACTGGCTAACTTCCTGCATAATCCCTTTAAAGCGTTTTTCAAATTCACCTTTAACCGCAGCACCCGCCTGTAAAGCGCCTAAATCAAGAGTAAGTAACTCACAGCCAAGCAATTTTTCAGGAATTTCACCCGCAATAATTCGCAGTGCAAGGCCTTCAATCAAAGCACTTTTACCGACACCGGGCTCCCCCACGACAACTGGGTTATTTTTACGACGACGGCACAAAATATCGATCATCAAATCAATTTCATGGTCGCGGCATAAGACCGGATCAAGTTGATTATCGCGAGCTTGCTGAGTCATGTTTTGCGTGAATTTTGCCAGCAAAGAATCAACAGGACGGCTTTCTCCCGCCTGCATTTCTGATTCAGTCAATGGGGTTTCTGCGGAGCCTGTCGTCCAACTGTCAAAATTGAGCCGCAATTGATCACGATTAACCTGAGACAGCATATCGGCAACGGGTTTTGATAAGTAACGCAATGGCATCTGTAATAAAGTTAAAAACAATGTGCCTGATCTTAATTCGCTATGGTTGTATTCCGTTGAGGCTAATAACCAGCTGTCTTTCATCCATTCAATCAGTAAAGGGGAAAAACTAGGATAGCTTTGTGTGACAGCATGGTGAGCCGGAATTTGTACTTCTAGCAGCTCAACGAGAGCAACCAAATCCAAATCCGCTTTATGACTAATTAAACGAATATCGGTCAGTGGTGTTTCAACCAGCTGTTGAAAGAATTGTGAAACTGTAATTTCAGGTTGCTGGTGGCTCACGCAATAAGCAGCTGCACTTTCTAGCGCATGCTTAGCGATAGGGTGAAGCCGATTAACAAGTGTCGAAAGATCAATCTGAATCATAATGCATCCTAGCCGAGTAGAGTATTAAGCTGTTCCACAATACTGAGTGTTTGATGGTTCAGTCGGGACGAATAAATGGTGTAAATAAGGGCTGCTAAAACCACAACACCAATGACGATGTAGCGAACGCCAAAACGCTTACCCAATCGATAACGATGGTGTTTATTCCCACCCTCATCAAAAAGAATAATCGGCTTAGCATCGCCTCTTAGTTGTTGGATTTGTTTTTGCAGACGTCGAAGTAAATGGTTAAATTCGTCGCTGTGTGCTGCCGTAACTTTGTAACGGCCACGATAGCCTAGGCACAAGCACAGATAGATAAACTCCAATAAATCGATATAACGTTTGGGCTCACCTAGCAACCTTTCGATTAAAACGAAGACCTTTTCTCCCCCCCAAGACTCGTTATGAAAATGCACTAATAGAGATTGCTTAATCCAGTCATTATCTTGGTTCCACCCTAAGCCCAGCGCTGTTTCATCAATAAAAGTACATAAAACATAGCGAAATGAAACGATCGCGCCCGGTTCATAGCCTTGGGTTTGTAATTGCTGTTCTAGCGAGGTAATGTCGGTGACAACCTGCTGGTATAATTTTGAGGAAAGTTCCGTTTCAGACATGGCTTTCATTCTGAGAACCATACCTAAAAGAGGTGTCGCAGCATCAATCATTGGGTTAATGCTATTGCCTCTTAAAGGTAGCTGATACACCTTTTTCAGATCGTTTTTTTTGACGTAATCATCAAGAAAAGTGGCATCAGTCATTATCTTTTCCACCTCTTACTGCCCAAAGCTCCATTTCTAGATCAGGGAAATTACCTGAAACATGGATCGCCATATTCGAATGCTGTTCTATCTCTTTCCACACCTCACCCTTTTTCTCCAATTGGAAATAGTTATATCCCAAATGGTATGGTATTTGTTGTGGCGCGGTTGGTAGAGGACTTAATGTCAACCCAGAAACCTGTAGACTGACGATATTACGAATATTGCTGACCGAGGTAATCTTCGATTGTTGCGGGAACATTTGGCGTAATTGCTCTTGCGAAATATTGGATTTCACCGCAATGATAAAGTTAGCGACTTGTAGCAGATTCTTATCATGAATGGTGGCAACACGGATTCCATGATCTTGCATATCTAGCGGAATAAGCATTGCACGTGGTGTTAACACCACATTTAATGCCTCTCGAATAGCCCTAATTAACGGCACATAACTACTGGACAAGTTAAAATGCTTATACTGAGCAATGACATCAGGTAGACGAGTGCCTTTGGTAAAAGTTTGTAGTTCCCCACATAACTCAAGTAAATCACGAAATAGCTGTTCAGGATGAATGATAGGCTGATGTAGATAGTGTGAATACAGAGGATAGGTACGGTTTAATACCTGAAGCATCATGAATTCTGCAACATCCGCCACACCTTGTTGGCCTGGGGAACCAAGACGTAACGCAATTTGCTTGCCACGCTCAAATAACGCACTTTGAATCTCTGTTAAAAACTCAGTCAGCTTCGAAGAAATACGCACATTAAGGCAAGCTGGAATAAAGTCTTTATCTAGCGTTAGGTTACCATCCTCTCCACGACTCATAATCTTACAAATAGGTAACATGACATAGGCATCCATCTCCTTAGATCCCTGCTTTAACATTGGTCTCAATTTAGCCACATTAACGGTGCTAACATCTCCACCTTCTGTATGCAGGTCTCGTATATCTTCCATGCTATCGCTATAACGTGATAATAATTTGCTGTCACTGTGCTCTGTTGAAACTTCATTTACCGTGCCATTGATCAAAGGAAAGGCGAGATAAATAACACTACTATCCTCCTCAGTTATTTTATGAATATCAATAGGTTGAGGAGGGAAATCTTGATTCGGAAAAGAGAATATAGTGCCATCTGACATGACACCAGATGCTTCTTTGATACCAATACGACCTAACGGAAGCAGATCCTCATGGAGGGTTAATGAACTAAAACCCCAAAAATGAGAAATGTAAGACTTCAGTATGCTTTCAGTCACATAATCTTGATGACGCTGCTGCTGCTGAAAATGCTGAGGCTTAATAAACAAACCTTCTCGCCAAACCACTCTATTTTTTGTCGACATGCTAATCATCTTCCTCTTGTCTAAATTCGATTTCATTTCCTCTGATATGCGCTAGGAGGAAGTAATGGCGTCCCTTACCACGGGCTTTGACGATTTTTTTCCATTCGGCATTATCTGGGTCGGAGTAATAACCAATCACGCCGATATAGCGATTATCTGAATTTAACGTGATATTCGGCAGTGGCTTGTATTGCCCAGGTAAAATGGTGTAATCCTGATGGTCGATATAATTTTTCTTGAGTACCTTTTCGAGATCGCCATCTTTTTCTTCAATTTGATCGAAATCGAGCGCACCAAAAAGTGAGTCTTCGTTCATATAAACAATTTGCAGATTAATTGGCGTTGGCTCGCCATCCTGATTCGGATTGATATTAGGCTCAGCCAAGATGGTTAAGGAAATAGTCGACGGCCTATCTTCAGGTGGTCCGATAGGAATCGATGGATCTAATATTATTTGACCGACTTTAGACATCGCTTCCAATGGTTTAGTACAACCACTTAATGCAGCCATCGCAAATAATAGGAATAGGTAACCCAGTAAGGTTTGTGCACGCATGTTACGCTTCCTCAAGGCCTTTTCTTAAGGCTCTGTCATAAGCATGGGTATACACTTCATAAAATAGTTTTTCGAAGCCTTGCTGACGAGAAGACGATAGTTCTTGGTAGTAGTTGGTATACATTTCCCATGCCCATGCATCACTCGTGGCCGAGTTATCTGATGCGCGTCGATAATGAGCAAAACGGTTTAACAAATGCTGTGGCGAAAATGCAGCCAGCATCGTCGACAGTGCCGTAGAAATAGCCTCTTGGTTCGCGCGGTAATGCAGTTGTATGTTATGTAAGCTTTCTGCGACTGCTGAAGGTGCTGATAGATGAACCGGACTACGCTCATCAGTGAACATCAGTTTCATGGCTTCTTCATAACTGCTATTTAGGCGTAATGGATTATCTTCGATCGGCCGAAGTTGCTTATCTTGTAAGCTCTCTTGCTGCTGCTGTAATGCTAATAAACCCTCAACCGCTGATTTGATTGTTTTACCTAATTCCACCAAAAAATCATTAGCTTGCTGAGATGTTTGCAAATTTAAGTGAATACCCAGTCCCTGCATCAATGGATTGACTGCCACATGCTCAATATCGCTAATAGTGTCATCGATTGTGGGTGTAATTTTTGGTAAATCCATAAATTCCTGAACCATGGTATTCCCTTGATTATCTGAAAATGGAGAGTCGACTGTGCGCATTGAATGACTTTCATTCATGAGTAATGAGTCAGCGGGTTGATGTTTGGCCTGAGAAATAAGACTAAGGCTCTCATTTTCTAAAGCCTGAAGTGGGTCATACGTCAAAGAGCCTTGAACGGTCGGAGCAAGCTCATAATTTTGCTGTTCGTTAAATTGAACTAATGGAGTATCGAAAAGAGAATCTAAAGGATTACTGTTCGTTGAAACCAACGATTGTGGTGTTATCGCCATCAAGTCTTCTGTTGGCTGGCCAGTTAAATTCACATTAACAGATAGTTTAAGTTGACCAATTTTTATCTGGTCGCCATGAGAAAGACGTACAGCATCAAGATGGATAGGTACAATCGCATTATTGACATACACTGATTCTGTGTTGGCCTTAATACAGAAGTGTTTATCTTTCCAAATAATCGAGCATTGCACTGGTGCAACAGAATTTTGATTATCTTGTATCTGCCATTGACACTGTTCACTACTGCCTATTTGCCCACCATCTTGTGAAAAGGTTATGCTCGAAATATAACCACTATCGAGTAATTCACTATTAATCAGGCGAAATGAGATTGTTGGTAAATACTTATCCATGCGATTTATTCCAATACAGTAATGGTGACATTAGGCCGTCTTTCAGGTTTACCTAAGAAGCTTTGCCATCCCAGTTGATTATGCTGTTGCTGGCCTAACTGAATCCCCTCTGCTTGATTTTCAGCAATATTGAGTCGCAAATCCCATGCCAGCTGCTCATGAAAAATGTAAGAAACAAAAGCCACCAGAGGTAAGAAATCACTGCCATTTGGCAAAAACGACATGTAGCGTTCGAGGGATAACTCGCTAATTTCGATAGTACATTTGCCATTGCAGTCATAGATGTGCCCACCCAAACTAAAGTTTTCACCTAATAGCATGCGTGGTTGTGATTTTTTCCCCGACTGATGTGAAATCACACCCAGCCTATTTTGCTGAGTTTCGGGAATAGTGACTCTTCGCGTTTCCCAACCAATGACTTCAACATGGTCGAGATCGAAGCAGTGCGCGACTAAGCTACTAATAACATCTGGAGAACGACTAGGACTCGCCAATAAACCGGCATAAGCCAACATTTTACTGTGATTGATGTGGACTCTTTCTCGGTTGACTTCACTGCCTAAACCGACCAAAGAAAACATGTAACGAGAGAATGAGTCGACTCCCCCATTCTCAAAACAGATGTAGTAACGGTACTTGCGCCAAATACGATGTAAAAGCATCACTAAACGGTGATTAAAGAGATTTAAGTAATCAGTGACGTTTGGCTGTTGTTGAGCATCTTCCCATGCTAAATCATCAAGATAGTAACTTGGTAATGGTGATTGGCTTCCGTGTAGCCCCAAAAAAGAGACTTCGAGTTCAAATTGTCCCGCTTGATTTTTCTCAACAGAAATCACATCTCTTGTTGGAAATGCAATGTTCGCACAAGATTTAAAACGAATTAATTCATTCGCTTTTTCTTGCACAGTTGTCTTTTTGCTTTGCAACTTATTCAGTAATTCAACAAGTTGATAAAAGTTATATTCTGTGACGGATTCGCCGGCATTCTCAAGCCAGCGCTCTATCACTTCAGTGTCTGCTGATTGATTTGTGCTGGCCACCGATAGGTTTCCTTGTTATCAATATTAATTACTTCCAGTTCATGAAACATATTCACACTGGTATATAGAGCAAAAAATTGAGCAATCACCGTACAGAATAAATACAGACTGCCTTCGCTCAGAAAAGCGCTTTGGCGAACAGTTAATGTGGTTTTCAATCCTCTAACAGGCAATCCACGATAAAAATGCTCAACATGCTCTGTTTGTAAACCAAGCAGTGAATCTAAACACTGCTGAGACTGCCTTGCAGTCTGTCGATGAAAAACAGCAGGTAAATCATACAATTGAAGAATTTGCTTCAATGAGGTTAGATTTAAAAGTGATTGATAATTTAATGACAGATTGGTTAATTCAGACCAATACAGTGTTTGACCCAGTAGTGGGTATAGGGGAACCGTAGGCTTAAATAGATTACTTGCTGACAGCGCTCCTTCAGGGATAAATTCCTTATCAAGCGAGATAGAATGAGTCGAAAGTCTTGAGGCAATATTTCTGTTAGTGCAATTGAGTGAAACAGAAACTGTTTCTTCACATTTCTGTAATTGAGTTTCATTGTCACGTGCAAAAGATAACGTATGGCGATAGCCAATAGCCTCTTTATCATGATTGATTTTCAGACGGTAATAACCGCGATTATTATCTTTTAGGTTATGGCTTTGATGATGAAAGCTCTCAAATGCCGTATAGGTCACAGCATAAGGTGATGCATTCTGTGGATATCTTAGCCCCTGTACTTGGTTGATAGAAAAAATATCATAGCAAAGTGGAGTTCGGTAACTAGCACTTAGAATGTAATCATCACTTTTACCGGTTAAATCAATTGCTTCACTATCTATTTTGAATATATTGGCAGCGGGTACACAGTTGACCTTGATACTATCATCACGAATAACAACCGCATCTGGGATCTCAGTTTCAAAGTTGATAACCAGCTTAAATGAATCTGTCTTCAACGCTAAAGGTAAGTCTTCAAGGCCTTTAATATCCATGAACATGAAGGCTTCAGGAAAGCAAAAATATTCCTGAAGTATGCGATAACCATCGTAGCTATTTTTAGGGTAAGGCAATAATGCATCGTCTTTTTTGAAACCAACAGGAAGTGCTGCAAAATTATCGAGCGGTAACTGATGATACTCAGTCACAAGCGTCGCCTGCTTGATACGATGACTCAATAGATAAAATAACTGATTTGTCGTATAAACCGCGCCATGTAAATGAATTCGCAATTTATCTAAACCAATTTCAGCTAATACACAGGGTTTATCTAATTTGAAAACAATTTCTATCGCTGCAGATTGCTGGTGTACTTGCTCAATTTTGGCTGGAATTAACCAAACATCGCGACATTGGCTAAAACGACACTGATGCAGACTATCTGAGTTAGGATTATCACCTTGAACATACAGCGGTCGAGCCACGAAAGGTTGACCCGCTGAGATCTTACTTGCACGACTAAGCGATTGATAATCCGATTGATACTCAACAATCGTCATACTTGGAAAAGGCCGAGTGTAAGCAGGCCATAGCATATTGACTAAACTGTTGGTAAGTTCAGAAAATTGCCCATCAAGCTGCTCACGGAGATTACCCGAAAGATACGCTAACCCTTCCATCAAGCGTGCGCCATCAGGGTCTTGAAGGCTATTTGACAGCAAATCAACCAGATGTGGTTTGTCTATCGCTATCTGACTGATTAGCTCTTTTAAGTACGCTTGTTCATTAGCAAAATATTGGTTTGAAGACATATTTAGAATTGTTTCAACTGATATCGCCGGTTGTTATCGAGCTGCATATTGAATTCAATAAGCTGTCGCTGACTGTCGAGATCAATAAAAGCGCGAATACTGAACTGAAGTAATAACGCATCTGCATCATTTTCAATAAAGGTCACTCGAACATCACTAATTCGCGGTTCAAATTCCTGAATGCAGGTTGTAATGTTACCTTCCAGATTCTTTCGAAAATCAGTTGCCGCTTGTGTTGCATCATTTAAATCAGGTACTCCCAAGCTTGCAGAACTTTGGCAAGCGTTAGGTCGGCTATTTAGGATCTGATTTAAATTTTGCTTAATTGATTCCGTCAATGCGTTCATTCGAGCATGTTGAGAAGAGCCAGAGCTCTTCCCTCGGATGCGTTCAAATAAACTGGCAGTCTCTGAAGACTCCCAGTTATAATTAGCAGCCATTGCCCTTACTCTTTGTCTAGGCGGCCAACAAGCGATAATTCAAAGTTTGCACCCATGTATTTAAAATGAGGGCGTACTTGAATCGCGACTTGGTACCAACCTGGATCCCCTTCGACATCGAGAACTTGGATCTCGGCAGAACGTAATGGACGTTTGCTGCGAACATCTGCTGGTGGATTTTCCTGATCAGCAATGTATTGTTTCAACCAAATATTCAATTCACGTTCCAAATCTTGACGCTCTTTCCATGAGCCAATTTGTTCACGCTGAAGCACTTTAATGTAATGCGCTAAACGGTTGATAATGAACATGTAAGGAAGTTGTGTGCCCAATTTATAATTGGTTTCAGCAATTTTTCCTTCATGGGTATTTGGATAATTTTTAGGCTTTTGAACCGAGTTAGCAGAGAAAAATGCCGCATTGTCACTGCCTTTACGCATTGTCAATGTAATGAAGCCCTCTTCCGCCAATTCGAATTCACGACGGTCGGTCACTAAAACCTCAGTTGGGATTTTAGCTTGCAGTTCACCCATTGCTTCGAAAACATGCACAGGCAAATCATTCACTGTTCCACCACTTTGTGGGCCAATAATGTTCGGGCACCAGCGGTATTTTGCAAAGCTGTCATTGATACAGCTAGCTAACAAGAATGCGGTATTACCCCACAGGTAATGGTCATGATCTTGCTTAACATTTTCAGCGTAGTTAAATAATTTAACTGGATTTTCTGACGGAGAGTATGGTAGACGTAACAGAAAACGAGGGGCGGTCAAACCGAGATAACGAGAATCTTCTGCTTCACGCAGAGATCGCCATTTGGTATGTGCAGGGCCTTCAAACACAGACTTAATATCTTTGATTGCTGGTAATTCTGCATAGCTATTAATACCAAAGAAGTTTGGCGAGACTGAAGAAAGGAATGGTGCGTGAGCCATTGCCCCAACCGCACTCACGTACTGCATCAGTTTCAAATCTGGCGTCGTGTTGTTGAACGCATAGTTACCGACAACTGTTGCCACAGGCTCACCACCAAACTGGCCGTAACCTGATGAATAAACATGCTGGTAAAAACCTGATTGAACAATTTCAGGGGAAAATTCAAAATCTTCCAACAGCTCTTCTTTCGTTGCATGAAGAATGTTAATTTTGATGTTTTCTCTAAAATCGGTACGATCGACAAGGAGCTTCAGTGAACGCCATGAAGATTCAAGCTCTTGGAATTTTGGAGCGTGAAGAATTTCATCAACCTGTGTACTGAGCTTGTTATCCAGTTCGACAAGCATTTTATCAATCAACAATTTGTTGATTTGTTCATCTTCATTTTGATTAGCAAAGATATTACTGATAAATGCAGCAACACCTTGCTTTGCAATACCGTAAGCTTCTGACTCTGGGGACATCCGAGATTGAGCCATAATTTCATCAAGCAATGAAACGCTAGATGATGAAACTGGTTGTTCTTGAGTTTCATTATTTAATGACATGAAGTAATCCTCTATAAACATTATTGTTGGCTGGCAATATCAAGTTCTTTTAAAAGCTGTTCGCGAGTATCTTCATTATCTAGAAGCGCTTGCAGACGTTTTCTAAAAGCGGGAATATTGCCAAGAGGACCTTTCAATGCGACTAAAGCTTCTCTCAATTCGAGTAATTTTTTTAATTCTGGAACCTGACGCGCAACATTATCAGGAGAAAAATCTTGTAGGGATTTAATATCAAGATTCACATTAAGATCAGGATCGTTTTTATCATCAAGTGTATTGGAAACATTGATATTTAAGCTTATTCCAGCACTTTCCATGACCGAATTAAAATTATTCTGATTAACGGAAACAGCCTTACGCTCTTCAATCGGAGTTTCATCCGTTCGACCAATCATGTCACCCACAATTAGCATATTAAGCGGTAATTCTATTTCAGACTTAGCACCACCATCATTAGGTGTGTATTTGATATTAATTCTTTCTTTTGGCGCAACACTACCGAGATCTTTTTTACTCATTATAAGTTAAGCTCCTTTTGGCTTAAAATCTTATTACATGATTAAAAATTGCTCAAAATTATAATGAATAATAAATTTAGAGCATAGAACACCTAATAAGTGTTCATGAACACTCATTAAGAGAGTTAAATTGTCCTGGTTGAAAGAAACAGTTAATTAGTTATACTTATTATTTTACTTTGTCTCGATACATAATATATGTATTTTGCTTATGGTCAATAGGAAGGAGCTGCGTAACATAAATTTATTTTACAACAAAATGTTACACAATTGAGGATTTAAATTTAAAATCAAGTAATTATCAGCATATACGCATCAAATAAATAAAACTCTCGCGAATTAATTAAAAATAGAATTATCTACTAAGCCACAGAGTATTTTCATTTGAATTTATGATATTAACCATTAATATTAATCAGATAAGAAATTAAATTAAAATCATTATTCAGTAGTTAATTACATAAAAAACAAAATAAAAATAATTGTTATTTTTTATGTGTAAAATAAACCATTCAAACTTAATTCAACACTAACAAACAATGTGTAATAAAATTTAATAATGAATAATGAATTAAAAGTAAGCAATCATCATTAACGTTTTTCATACGAAACATTCAATATTTATACATTCTTACATCATAAACATTAAATAAAAACTAAATCCATAACCATAATTTAAATATTGTCTCGATTTTTTATATCGAAAGATAAATATACAGAAATGTATGCGTTATAATTAAATTTTAGTGCATACATCAATCGATTTGGAACGAATTTTACGAGGTCTCCTTTAAATAATTATCATTATACATTTTATTTTTCATCAGGAATATCCACCGACTAGCCCCAAGCAGCACTGAAATAATGCTCGTGATAATAGTATTGCCTTTTATTATGACCAATTATTATTTCGCACTGAGAAGATCTAGTAAGCGTATCTCATTGGGTTAGCTTTAATCATAGATAATTCATTATAGCCACCCTATTAGAAATGTATCAAGCTATTAATATTAACGGAATATTTATCAATTTAATTTTAGATAAAGAAACATTCTTACTAGTAAGATAGCCTGAGAGTTAATTAAATAACCGTTTAAAAATAAAAATACTATCGCTATCCTGATCGCGATAATGGATAGAACTATAATCGAATGTAATACTAATACTTCTAATTGCATAGGTACTGATTATATTCATCGACCAAAATCGTATTAATTAGCCATGATTTAAAAGGCTTTCATTTATTGAAATGAGTTCAATTGCAGCATACATGCAACTTGAGTTACCTTTAGTATATACCGTTGTAAATACATGTTTTTTTAGTGTTTTTAATCATAAATTATATCCTATTTGAGAATTAAAAAGGCGAGCAAAATGCTCGCCTCAACCTGCTCCACAAACTTAACTCATCGATAAGTTAAGCTTTAATATCCACATGCCAATCATGTCCTTCCCAACCAGATGCGTCGAAGCGGCGGGTGAACTGCACTGTTTTGCCTGCAAGAGTGCGAATATCCAGCACGACGCCATATAAGCCTAAACCTAGGGGCTGGCTACTTTGCTCTTTAATATCTTGCCAGTTGTCATATCCATAATGCAAAACAAACGGCTCAAGTACTTCAATCCATAATTCATGGCTAGTTGGCACTGCCCCACAAGGCTGGCTGTCACGCCAATGTCGTGCCCGTGGTACGGAGGATTTTTCGCTATAACGCTCTGCAACGGACTTCAATTGCTCGATCGGTACTTGTGTTTTTTGCACATAAATCAGTTTGATCAGCTCGGCATGCGCCCAAATAAGTGGCATTGCACTACCACTCGGCCGCCCCGTTAATAAACCTCGTTCCGGAATACTCTCTTTGTCCCAGATTTGCTCAGGTAACATGCCACCAGTACTGGCTGAGGCCAATATCGCATTCAAATAGGGCTTAATATCCTCTTTACGCGCTGCCGCATAATGCCCTCGTTCACCACTCAGTAACGGCCATAGACGACCAATACCGCTGCCATCAAAGGCTCGTCCATCCTCATGCTCGCCATAACCATCTTCGTTATAGCGATAATAATAAGGGCCTGCGGGTAGGTTAACGCATAACTGCTGATCGACAAGGCGAGTGGTTTCTTCAATCCGTTTATCATCCGCTTTTCGCAGCCCTAAACGCACCAAATAAAGATATTCCATACCCAATAACGCACGAGTATTGATGGTTTCATTGTTGCGATTACGCAACGTAACATCACCAAAGCGTGCTGAATGGCAATTAGGGTTGAGGCGAATGTAATGCCCAGAAATACCCAGCTCTTTATCTAACTCTGTGTTAGCAACATACACCCACGACTCTAAACGCTCATTCCAATCATCAGCCAAATCCAGTGCATACTGCTTATCGCCTTCTTCAAGGAAGCCTGCTTTTGCGCCAGACACTAGTGCTGCGATGGAAACGGATAATGTGAATGGGTTGATCCCTGAGTTTTCTTCCCAGCGATCTTGTGGGCTCGCTGGACCATATTGCGCAATAAAGGCCATTGCCTTGCGTGCCATATGTGTCGCAGCACCATGCATATCGCCGAGTAATCCCCGTTCATGCAATTTGGCGGCAAATAAAACTGGTAATGCAACTTCATCAAGCTGGATCCCTTGCCAATAAGGGCGACCATCAGTGAAGTTATTTTGCATCCAATGTCCATCCGGTTGCTGGATAGCAATCAAATATGCCAACATGGCGCGAACTTCGGTAATCAAACCGCAAGCTAGCATCGCAAAACCGACTTCAACTGAGTCGCGAGGCCATACAAGATGATAACCACCGGCGTCTTTATGCGTGTCGCCCCATGGCGTACTTAGGCTGGCTACCAGCGAACCCGGAAAATTTCTGCCTTCATGTGTTTTCAGTACCGCAACAGAGATATGAACCGCATCCGATAACGTTTTAGGTAATTTATCTAAATCGGGAAAATTAACCGTTTCATTCCAGGCTGCCCACAAATAAGCATATTGGCGTCTAGCTTCTTGATAACCTGCTGCCAGCGAGCTATTCGCTAATGTTGCCGCACCTTGCGCAGTGTCAGAGAATGCCAACGCTAACACGCCTGAGTTATGGCTTAGCTCACCCATCATTGCAATATTACCGGGGCCAGCCTGCTGATACTCCCAGCTCATGTACCCATTCTGGCTAAAATCTTGCCATCCATCAGAGCGACCAACATAACCCACGCTGCCGCGCGTAAAGCCATTTTCAGCCGCCAAAATTAAATAGCGCCCTTCTTTTTCTGCTGCAAGTCCTTGCGCTGTGACTGTTCCACAATTGTTATCGCCATCACCACCAAGATGTGGCGCCAATAGGGATATAGCTTTAGCCCTTCTCCGTCAAGATGATAATTAACCAGCAAGACATCACGTACTGGATCAGTGATGATTTCAATCTCTAGCCGATAACGCTCATGTTGATGAACAATTTTGGGAAGTGGCAGAGACGATGATGGTGTGGTTAAGCTGTATTGATGAACCCGCTTTACCTCTGACCAAAAATCGTCACCAGCAATAATGAAACCTAAATCGCGAATTTGTGGCGTGCTACATGAAGGCCAATAGACTTCATTTAAGATACCGTAACCGACTGTGAACCAAACTCGCCCTTGGCCTAAGGCTGTACCTACCATGTCTTTTGCACTGCTGGTCCATGTCGCTGTACTGCCCGGCGCTCCGGGCGCTTTTGGTTCTATCATTATTCGCTATCCTTCTGCTCGAAGAGTGAACGCCATTGGTGCCCAGCACGCATAATTCTTGATTGCGTATCAGGCCCTTGAGTTCCGGCTTTATACAGATCAGGCATGCCTTTTTGCCACGCTTTTAGTGCAGGGTCGATAATTCGCCATGCCCATTCAACTTCATCAAAGCGTAGGAAATGAGCACGTTCACCATGAAGTGCATCAATCAATAGCTGTTCATACGCTGAGACTTCATACTGCCCCGGCTGAGTATAAGGAGCTGTCAGTGTGATACCGTGTGTATTCAAGTGCATACCCGGTAATTTTGCGGTCATGTGCATATCCATGCCCATTGTCGGTGCCAATCTGAAAACTAACCAGTTGTTATCAACCTTAATGCCACCCGGCAATGCACCCGCGGGTGCTTTAAACTGTACAGCAATCTCTGCGTAGTTATTTGCCAATCGTTTTCCGCTGCGTAGATAGAAAGGTACGCCTTTCCAGCGCCAGTTGTCGATTTCAATTCGTAAAGCAGCAAACGTTTCGGTATTAGTGTCCATTGGAATACCCGGTTCATTACAATAATCAACCGCCGTTTCCCCTTCAACCATTCCTGCACAGTACTGACCGCGGACAGCCCAATCATTAGCATCCATGTCGTCGGTTGGACGCACAGATTTTAGAACTTCCACCTTGTGGTCACGCAAAATTTCACCATCCCAACGCCCTAATGGTTCGATGGCCGTGAGGGTGAGTAGTTGCACCAGGTGATTTTGTAGCATGTCACGCATCGCACCAGAGTGATCGTAATAAACTGCACGATTTTCCACGCCGAGTGTTTCCGCATAGGTGATTTGTACTTGCTCAATATGTTCAGCGTTCCAAACAGGCGCGAGCACACGGTTAGCAAAGCGGAAAATCATCAGGTTTTGTGTTGCTTCTTTCCCTAAGAAATGGTCGATACGGTAAACCTGTGCTTCATCCCAATGGGAATGAACTTGCTCACGTAAAACCTTAGCTGATTCAAGATCCGTACCAAATGGTTTTTCAATCAGTATACGCCGCCAATTATCGCCACTCTCTTCAGATAAGCCGGCTTCACCAATAGCTTGAGCAGCTTGCCCAAATAGAGTGGGTGGCAGCGCAAGATAAAAGAGTGCTGAAGGTGTTAGTTTGCTTTCAAGTGCACGTAATGCATCTGCTTCGAGTGTGCCACTGACAAAATCCAAATGCTCACTAAATGCGGTCCATTCTGTCTCTTTGAAATCAGCAATAAATTCTGCTAAGGAATCATGAATGTGCTTCAAAAATGCATCGCGATCCCATTTATCAATCGAGTACCCAATAATGTTCAGGTCAGGGATCAATCCTAATCGATGTAAACGAAACAGAGAGGGCATTAATAGACGTTTAGTTAGATCACCACTGGCCCCTAAAATAACTAATGAGAGATGGCTCATTCAGACTCTCCTTGATCAGCAGCTTTCTCTTTGTGACCGCCGAAAGCATGACGCATGGCAGATTGCACACGGTCAGCGAATAAATCATTGTCACGAGAAGTAAAACGCGAATAGAGTGCTGTTGTCAGTACAGGTGCCGGCACACCTAAATCTATTGCCGCGGTTGATGTCCAGCGGCCTTCACCGGAATCAGAAATACGCCCTGCATAATTTTCTAGATCCGGAGATTGATGCATCTCTTGTGCGATCAGATCGAGTAACCACGATCCTACCACACTTCCTCTACGCCAGAGTTCACTGATCTCACCAACAGGTAACTTATATTGATAATATTCAGGATGCTCAAGCGGAGCAGTTTCCGCGTCTGCTGCAACAGGATTTAAACCTTGATCTGCATGCTTCAGAATATTTAGACCTTCAGCATAAGCTGCCATCAGACCATATTCGATGCCGTTGTGTACCATTTTAACAAAGTGACCAGCCCCGCTCGGCCCACAATGTAAATAGCCTTGCTCTGCAGGTGAAGGTTCTCCTTTGTTGCCCCCTGTACGAGGTGCTGCATCAGCTCCCGGCGCTAATGCACGGAAAACGGGCTCTAGATATTCATAGTGATCTTTTGGGCCACCAATCATTTGGCAGTAACCGCGTTCTTCACCCCAAACACCACCGCTCACCCCAACATCCATATAGTGAATTCCGTCAGCTTTCAATGCGTTCGCGCGACGAATATCTTCGGTAAAATGCGAGTTTCCACCATCAATCAAGGTGTCACCTTTTTCTAGTAAAGGCTTGAGCTGGGCAATCACGGAATCGACCACAGCAGCAGGTAGCATCAACCAAATGTGTCTAGGTGCCTGCATATTTTTAACTAATTCTTCAAGTGAGCTATTAAAGATAACACTGTCGGGTAATTGCTGACGAATAGCGGCATTTTGGTCATAAACGACACATGAAACGCCCGCTTGTTGGATACGGCGTACCATCGCAGCACCCATTCTCCCAAGTCCAATAAAGCCAAGTTGAAGCTGATTTACAGATGATTGATTCATAGGTTATTTCCCCAAATTCTGAGTCCACCAAGAAAGGCTTTGTCGTTATCTCCACGCCTGACATGCTGAGGTAATGCGGTAAACTGATGAACATTACCGCCACCAATCACAATATAGTCAGGCATTAATGCTTTATAAAAATAGTCCACAATTTTCAAAACGTTCTGCCGCCACAATTCATCACCAGCTGACTCACGATAATGTTCACTAACATAATATTCGTAGTCGTGATCTAGGTAAGGTAGATGTGCTATTTCCATCGGCTGTAATTGCTGATTCACCACTAAAGTGGTGCCCAGTCCAGTGCCAAGTCCTAGAAACAGCATACTACCACCTTCATAGCTCCCCACCGCTTGCATGGCAGCATCATTAATCAGTCGAATAGGACAAGAAAACGCAGTCACTAAGTCAAAATCGACCCAACCAGGTCCTAAATTGACGGGCTCTGTTAAGATGCGATTTCCAGAAATGGTGACGGAAAGCCAATACTGACGCCATCGAACATGGACGGATCAACATTCTGATGAATATCTTGAATAAACTGTTCTGGTGTCATAGTATGCCCAGACACAAACTCAATCGCAGGGCTATTGGGGTCGGTATAAAGTTTGACATGAGTACCGCCAACATCGATCACCAAAATCCGTTTCGTTGTGGGGGCTTCAGAAATTGTAATAACGCTGGACGTTTTACTTGTAAATGTCATAGAAAGGGTTCTCCGTCTTGCCAAACTAGGCAATGGATGTTGTATTACAGGAAACTCCCGAGCTTATCTTCGTTAATTGAAAAACGAATAAACCTAAGCGAACAACTCTCTTCCTTTTGGTGTTGAAGCAACCGGCACTGTTACCAGTTAAGAATAGATAGTAATATTTTTTTACTTATAAAAAGTATACCTATAAATACTTTTTATAAAAGTAAAAAACCTTCAATTAAATAAAATTTAATTATTTTATAATTTAGCTCATCGTTAAAAGAAAGTTAAATTCTTTAATAAATATATAAGAAGCTGGATATACTCATGATAAATCGAGTTACTCGTAGTCAATGAGTTAAACTGTCTAAATGAACATCGTATCGTTATGAAAATTCATTAATTGATAAATTCAACAGAATCAAAATAAAACCAATTTAATCAGCTGGTTATAATGTTTGTTTTTTTGTTTATGACCCGCTATTTTTATTAGAAAATAGCATTTTAGCGTACAATAGGACGAGCATTTTTTTGAAACGTTCTTTTAATGATATTTAAATATTAAAATGAAATTATGAAGAAATATTTTATTATTAGTTTCATGTTGATATCAATGACCCGTCTATCTACATTAAGCACAGATCAAAACGCTAAGTAATCAGTTAGCTTCATTTTAATCAATGCGTAACCAAGAGGTTACGCATTTTCAATTATAGTGCGGTCACGAAAGCAATCAGTCCAAAAATAATACCCGGTGCATTAGCAATAGCAACGGGCTTATTGTTTAATTTAATACCATACCATACCCATAAAGTGCAGTTAATACAGGCCACAGCAGCTTGCAATGGATGGGTTTTATTTCCATCCAGATTCCCCATGATTTGCGGAATATACGACACATACATGCTGAATGCGGTGATTGTCGCAATCCACCCAAGGTAACTGATATATTTTGGTACTGTCTCCGTCGTCAATTTTTCTCTCCTAAGTGACAACCTATTTTTATATTGTTTTTTGGATACTGCGTAGAGCTGATAATGTCATCACCAACCCACACAACACTCCTATTGCTGCGATCAAATAAAGACTTCGATAACCTAAATAAACAACTGTCATACCTGCTAGTGGCCCCGTAACTCCATAGGCAATATCTTGAAATGCCGAGTAGCCACCTAAAGCAGTACCGCGCATTTGCGGTGCAACGGCTTTAACAACCTCGGTACCAATAGAGGGATAAATCAATGAGCACCCTGCCCCTGTCAAAGCCGCGCCGAGAAGCGCTGCGCTGTATTGCGGTGCTAACCATGATGTTATCAGACCAATACATTCTATCGACAATGAAAACAAAGCAACTCGATAACCATTCACCTTATCGGGTAAGCTGCCTAAAAAAATACGTACCAGTACAAAAGCACCACCAAATGCCGTAAGGGCAAGACCTGCGTTCCCCCACTGCTCTGACATAAAATAGAGCGAGATAAAGGCGCTAATCACTGCAAAACCAATACCTTGCAGCGCTAATATCACCCCCATTTTCCAAATCTTCCGAATGACAGACCAGAACGAAACCCAGTGTCCTTGCAAAGGAGTTACTGCATTAACTGAGCCGTTAATTAGCAGTGAGATACAAGGTAAGAGCATGATAGTGCTACCGAGAACGATAAGACCAAATTGTTGATAAATAATTAGTCCAAGAGGTGCGCCAACCGCCAATGAGCCATAAATAGCCATTCCATTCCATGACATCACCTTGCCTGCTTGAGTCGCTCCCGCGAGCCGCATCCCCCATGTGAGATTCCCAGTTAATAGCTGGCTTTCGCCTAATCCTAAAATCAATCTTCCAGCAATCAGCAATAGGATTTGATAAAGAGGTGCGGCGGGTAATAATACGGCAAGTACACAAAATAAGCCTGACATTCCGCAGGAAAACATACCTTGAAGTGTCGTTCTTTTAGCCCCTTTTTGATCAGCAAGACGGCCCGCATACCCGCGAGTTAAAACGGTCGCTAAAAATTGAATACCAACTACAGTGCCAACCCAAATATCGCTATAACCTAATTGTTGATGAACAAACAAAGGAATTACAGTCAGAGGTAAGCCAACTGTCATATAAGAAAAAAACATTGCAACAGCAAGTCGCATAAGCGGGATTTGTGAGACTGGGGCTGATGTGGCCATAACCGGAGTATGCCCCCTAGGTAGTGAATTGAAATGACAACTTATCGACCTTAGGATAGTGAATAAATTGTCAATTATGTAAAATTTGAAATTAATATTTTGCTAGCTAGATGGCATTTTACGACTGAACTATTTGAAAATTATTATTTTCTGGATGAATAAGCCAATTTTGAGATTAGCGTCTCATATCCTAAATAATTCGAATTGGAAGCTACATATCTACATATATAGCTAACAACATTTCAAGGTATGACATTAATCTTTACCTTATCTGTATTCCTATTTGGATGAATACCTTTCATTTACCGTTTTCAAATCAAATCAATCGCGAATACATATTTATTTACACTATATTTAGGTGGTAATATCCAGCCAGAAGATGATTCTCAATATCATTTACATTTGCATTTACCGAGGGATATTATGTCTACGCAACACCACTACACACGGCTAGCCGCGGGTATTATTGCCGCCATTTCGTCTTTTAATGCATTAGCAGCAGAAGATGCAGATAAAATGATTGTCACCGCATCTGGATATTCACAACAATTACGCGATGCGCCTGCCAGTATTACCGTTATTACCAAAGAACAATTACAAAATAAACCCATTCATGATTTAGCCGATGCAGTCAGGGATGTTGAAGGCGTGAGCGTAGTGGGCAGTAGCGCCAATAAACAAGATATTAATATACGAGGGTTACCCGGCGAGTACACCTTAATTTTGGTAGATGGACGTAGGCAAAATAGCCGTGAATCACGCCCAAATGGCAGTGGTGGTTTTGAAGCAGGCTTTATGCCCCCTGTTGAAGCGATTGAACGTATCGAAGTGATCCGTGGCCCAATGTCTTCTTTATACGGTTCAGACGCCATGGGCGGTGTTATCAATATCATTACTAAAAAAGTCTCAAATGAGTGGCATGGTAATGTTGCAATGGGCGGCACTTTGCAAGAAAGCAGTGAAAGCGGTAATTCAACGGACGGCAATTTCTATCTCTCGGGGCCATTAATTCAAGATAAATTAGGTCTGCAATTGTATGGCGGCGGAGACTATCGCCAAGAAGATAAGATCGTAGAAGGCCATAACAAGAATGATAATCGTAGCCTAACTGCAAAATTCACCTTCACTCCATTCGAAAACCAAACCTTCCTCTTTGAAGCGGGCAGAACTACCCAAGAAAGAACCTCAACACCGGGCAAATCTCTCGCAGAATACACCATGCGCGGAACCTCTAAACAAGCAAATACCAAAACAGAAATTCATAATGACCGCAACCATTTTGCCCTGACGTATAAAGGTGATTGGGATGTAGTGAAAACTGAATTAAGTGTGTATCAAGAGCAAACTAAACGAAATACCAAATCAGAAACAATCGATCCTAAAACCAAAGTTTCTAACTTTAGCTATGAAGCACGTGTTCCTGAAATTACCAATACCGTTGTTGATGGTAAAGCCGTTGCATTCCTACCAGACAATGTTCTTACTGTCGGCGGTCAATTTCAAAAAGCAAAACTCAAAGATACGTCGGCTACAGGTTCGACAACCATTGAGAATGCAACGCTCAGTGCCGACCAGTATGCCTTATTTTTAGAAGATGAATTTACCGCTACAGATAACCTGATCTTAACGGGTGGACTACGTTTAGATCATCATGAATTCTATGGTAATCACTTAAACCCTCGTGGATATGCCATCTATTATTTAACAGATGAAATCACCATTAAAGGTGGCGTATCACAAGCCTTCCGTGCACCAACTTTACGTGAAATCAGCCCAAATTACGGAACGTCGACTGAAAAAGGTGCAGGGATTATCTACGGTAATCGTGACCTCAAACCCGAAAAAAGTGTTAACGAAGAGATCAGCATCGCTTATGACCATGAATCAGGCTTCAATGCCAGCCTGACCTTCTTTAATACCGATTTTAAAAACAAACTCACCAGTTATAACACTGGAAAGAACGACCCATTAACAGGCTTAAAGCTTTATACCTATGACAACGTGGGTAAAGCGAATATTAAAGGGATAGAAGTTGCAACAGGTATCCCGCTAGCTGAAGCTTGGAAGCTAAACTTGAACTATACCTATGTTGATTCGGAGCGTAAAAGTGATGAAGAAAGGCTGGCGAGTGGCGAATCACTAAGAGGCTATCCTCTAGATAAAACACCAAAGCATACTGCTAACGCAAAACTCGATTGGCAATATAGCGAAGATCTAAACTTATATACCCGCGCTCATTACGAAGGTAAACAAGTGTGGGCTTCTCAACGTAATGGTTCTACAGCAACACGTTATCGTAGTGGTTTTACCACCATGGATTTAGGCATGACTTATCAAATGCTGAAAAACACCAAGCTCAATTTCGCAGTACTGAACATTGCTAATGAGAAAGGGCCAAAAATCGATACTAACGGTGGTAACTGGGATGTTGAAGATGGACGCCGTTATTGGGCTAACGTTAATATAAGCTTCTAATAAATATCAATATCTGTGGATAAATGGCACATTCATTGCCATTTATCCGCTTCTTATTAATACCACCGCACTATGATGAAATTATGATAAATAAACTCTTATTTTCTGGCTTGTTGCTATCCATGACATTGACAACTGCTTTTGCCCGTCCATCACAAACTATTCCTGTGTTGAATGATGAAGTCAGCCAATTTTATGATATCCAACATCATGATATCAAAAATAAAAATAGCTCAATCGATGAGCGTACTTATCGAATTTTTAGTGCAGTTCCCCACTCCGCAGGAACATCAAGACCTGTGTTATATATGCTTGATGGTAATGGGCTATTTCCATTAATGGTTAATCGCGCGGTGCAAAAACTCTCAGCCGATAATCTGCCGATTATTATTGGTATTGGCTACCCAACAGACGAAGCTTTCCCTAAAAAGTTACGTGATTATGATTATACACCTCACGTATCCGGTGCTGAATTTGAGCATGGTGGTGGCTTTGATGAATTGTATCAGTTTCTTAATAGTCAAATTTGTCCATGGGCAGAACAACAATTTGCATTCGATAAGCAAAAACAAACATTATTTGGTCACTCATTTGGTGGATTATTTACATTGATGGCCTATCAAAATAACCCAGCCGCTTTCCAATCCTTTGTGGCTGCCAGCCCTTCATTATGGTGGGGAAAAGGTGAGATGGTCGATTTAGCTAAGCTGACCAATAAACAAATGGCATCGCCTTTGTATATCACCTTAGGGGGCTTAGAAGAGAAACCTGATTTATCGCGCCTCACAGATGAACAAGTTAAAAATTATCAAACTCGCAGTAGCTGGATTAAGTCGCGCCAAATATGTACTGAGATCGCAGAGCATGGTCGTACTTGTGAGTTCACACTTTATCCAGATAAAAATCATGGTGCTGTCATACCAGATGCCATTAATAAAGCGCTCGACGTGGTTACACAATAATCTATCTAACAATAATCAATAACCCTGCCCCCTCAGTCAATCGCGAATGATATATCAAGGTGTGTTATTCGCGAATACTGACAGTACTGTCTTCCTATCCTCTTTACTATTTATGTCATAAATATCAAAAAAATGATATTTAGTCTGTTTCCTAATCTTTCTATCGAGGATAGCCGTTAGCATAAATAATTACTTTTAAATTTAACTATTTAATACCTTAATAAAGCTATTGGTATATTAATTTTAAACTTAGATTAAAAAACTCCTATAATTAAATAATTTCTATTCATTCAAGATAGAATAAATTATTAAACCCTTACTTTTTACACATTAAAGCAAAAAATCAATCATTTGATTTCAATATAATGCATTGAATTATAAAAACAAAAAACATATTTAAGTTAAATAATTTCAAAGATGTTATTTTAAAATGAAACCATGATAAATTACAGCTGATAAAAAATAAAATACAAAATAATTTAATAAAACTTTCAATTAATCTTTTTAAATCTTTAAGAGCTATATGGAAAAAAACACTTTAGAACTTGCAAAGTATTTTCTGGAGCAAGCTGAAAAAAAATACAAAAAGAACATAAAGATATCAGTGTTAATGCAGGTTCACTATTAATTATTTGCGCTGGACTTATACAAAAAAGTTTAGAGCAAGATAGTTTAATAGATGATTTCTATGAACGAAATGAGCAATGGCATCAATTAATAAGTAAGAAAGAAATAAATGACTCCATGTTAGCTGCCTTAATCATTCATTTAGAAAATAAAAATAAAGCACTTGAGTTTGAAATAAAAGAAATTGGGAAAATGGTATCATTGGGATACTTCATATTCGATGGAAAAGGATCATACTTACCAATATCACCTTTAGATAGCAGCTTAGATGATGATTTAATTGAATTATTTTTCATAAATAAATAGATAACAAGTCCGTGGTATAAAAATGCTAATACTTCTTTTATCTTAATACTTTAGCGTTATTAAAAACGTCATTGATAGTCGTTCTATAACTGTTCCTATTATTTAAGAAATTTATAAATAAAAATCACATGTTAAACAATAAAGTACGCAATATATAAACAATCATTATTTGTAATGGAATAATTTAGGAACAGGCTTAAATTTATGAGAATTGCTATTATAGGAACAACTGCCAATAGTATGATTGGGTTTAGAGCAGATCTAATTAGACATCTCGATAACAATAAGCATGAGGTTTATGCTTTTGCACTTGATTATGATAATAATACTCGCAAACAAGTTTACAATTTAGGTGCGATCCCTGTCGATTATACTTTTAGTCGAACAGGTGCTAATCCATTTAAGGACTTGTATCATACTCTCCTTCTCAGCAAACAATTAAAAAAAATAAAACCTGATATTGTTTTTTCATACTTTTCAAAACCATGCATTTTTGGCACAATGGCAGCCGTCTTAGCCGGAGTGAAAAAGCGTTATGGAATGCTAGAAGGTCTTGGTTATTTATTTACTGAGCAACCTAACGGAGTTCATTGGAAAATACATGTTTTAAAATTCATTCAAGTCACTCTTTATCTTTTTACTTTCCCAAAACTTGATGCATTAATCCTTCTCAATAAAGATGACAAACATGATTTATTGATTAATAATAAAGTTACAGCTAAACAAGTACACATTCTCGGTGGCATTGGCGTAAATCTTAAAGAATATCCGTTTAGTATCGCTCCAACAGATCCTGTGTCATTTATTTTTATTGCTCGATTCCTCGCTGAAAAAGGGATATATGAATATATTTCCGCAGCGAAAATAGTTAAACAACGCTACCCAACTACAATTTTTTATTTATTAGGTGATATTGATAGTGACAATCAAGGAAGTCTTTCAAAGCAAAAAGTAACCGAATTAATTAATGAGAGCATTGTGATAGCGCCTGGTTATGTATCTAATGTTCCTGAGTGGATTAAAAAATCGAGCGTATTCGTTTTACCTTCTTATTATCGCGAAGGAGTCCCTCGTAGCACTCAAGAAGCCATGGCGATGGGAAGAGCAATATTAACGACTGATGTGCCTGGATGCCGTGAAACTGTGATTCACGGAAGTAATGGTTATTTAGTTCAACGCTGGGATGCTAACGAATTGGCAGAACGAATGTGTGAATTGATTGAAAATCGGGAAAAAATATTAGAGATGGGAAAAGTAAGTTATCAATTAGCACAAGAAAAATTTGATTCTGATAAATCAGTCAGTCGATTGATTGATATATTAAATATTACTCACTAAAAATTAATTTAAATATTCACCGATTATTATTAAAAAATAATAATTTATCGTGTAGTTCAATTCATTAAAACCGAACATTTTAATATATAATATTTTTTTATTTTCAATACATTGAGGTTAGACTTGAGTAAAACATCTCAATTTTTTATCATTTTTTTCATCATGTATTCCATGCTGAGTTCAATAAAAATGTACATCGGTGGTAATCTGAATTGGCTTATTCAGATAATATTATTAGGTATTGCGCTGATGACTTCTTTGACTGCTTCGATAGTGCCGATAAAAAAAGTACTTTATGTGAGACTACAATATCTAGTTCATTATAAATTATTAATTTTGGGTTGGTTACTATTCATGGCAGGTATTGCTATCGCAGGTATAATGAATCATGGCATAGGTCTTTACACACTTATAAAATATTCACTGTTTATTGTTGTATTCTCGAGCCTAATTATTATTTCTGTCTCGCCGATTATTTTAGAAAAAGCACTTGCGATCACGCTGATGGTATCCTTATTACCTCTGCTCTTCTTGGCACTGTTGCGTGAAACCGATGCTTTAGTCGTTTTTGCTGATGGTCGTATGGGTTGGGTTGCGAGTTGGCCGGGCATTATCTGGAAGATAGGTGCTTTTATTTGGCCATTAGCCGTATGGCATCTGCTTAATCAGCCAAATAAAATGAATATTTTATTCGCCTTTTCTTCTGTTTTAGTGATGTCTCTTGATGGCAGTCGTACCTCGATTGTTTGGATGGTATTAGTCACAATTTCACTGGTTGGCATTGCTACTTTTATCCACAAACGTCTTCATTCATTACGCACTTATCTTTATTTAATCTTAGTTGCGGTATTACCTTTCTTTGTCATTCAGCCTACTTTATTAGGTTGGGTTTCAGGTTACTATGATCAACATATTACCCAATCAATTAATAATCATATAGACAATTCACTTTCTATTACCTCTGATATTACTCTTGAAAAAAGTCATAACGGGTCAAATGAAAGTGTTGCATACCGGCTAGTTGAGGGAGATAACAGCGTTCGCTTGCATATGTTGAAAGCCGGATGGAAAACAACTCTTGAGAAATTTCCATGGGGAAATGGCTTTGGTAGCACTCGAGTTGACGACTTTGGTGCCAATAGCGTTATCCACATGACATATCTTCAGCTATTAGCTGATGAAGGTATAGTATCACTCATCGGTTACTTATTATTTCTCATAACTCCCCTCTATTACGGAGTAAAATTTATCACTCAAAAGCGCGAGTTATTTGCTGAACGCTTTGAATTTATGCTTTGCCCATTATCAATTATCACTCTTTATCTTTTTATCGGAATTTTCCATCCGCTTAGCAACGAGCTTACTGAGTGGGCGATCGTTTTAACTGCTATTGCTAGTGTGGTCACTCATGTCCCGCATCGTCACTAATACCTTTTGGCTGATATTAGCTCAGATAGGTGGATTATTAATCTCACTAATTGAGCTCCCCGTACTTGCTCGAGCCTTGGGGCAAGAAATGTATGGCCAAGTGCTCTATGTACTGAGTATTGCTTTAATTGCATCAATATTCGTCGAGTTTGGCTTCAACTATAGTGCTGCACGTAGCGTCGTGAAAGTCAGAGATAACAAGCAAAAACTATCCATACTCGTGACGAATGTGCTTACCGCTAAATTATTTTTAAGTTTATTTGTCGTCGCTATTGTGGCTATTTTTGTGCTTTCGGATACTGGAATGACGGCTATCCCTAGTTATTGGATGATCTGGATTTCCCTGTTTATTTTTGCGTTTGGCTTTACCCCTATTTGGTATTATATCGGAATAGAAAAGCTGATTTTTCCCGCCTTGTTAGAACTCAGTTTTCGCAGCGTCGGTTTACTATTAACTATTTTACTTATTTCTTCACCTCAAGATGCACAACGTGTGTTAATCATTCAAGCGACTGTCGGTGTGATTAATACATTTATTCCAACTTGGTTAATGCTACGTTCTACAGGGTTTTGTCGTATTAGCCTAAAGCACGCTATCAATGTGATACAAGAGAGTTGGCAAGCCTTCTTATATAAAGGCTCTCAAAGTGTGATGAACTCGATTAGCTCTAGTTTACTCGGGTTATTAGGAGGAGCCAACTTTGTTGGTTCATTCGTGCCCGCAGAAAAACTCGTCAGAGCGGTAAGTGGTTTTGCAACACCTGTGCTCAATACCCTTTTCCCTCACTTAGTCAGAATACAGTCCGGTACAGACTTAAATGCTAAAAAAGCAATTTATATTGCCTTAGTTATTTTTTGTTTAGGTAGCCTAATCTTCTCAACCTTTATCTCATTCCATACTGAATGGATAGTACTGACCGTATTTGGCATTGGTTACCAAAATGCGGTGGTTTTCTTAAATATTTTAATTTGGATCATCCCCTTGCGTGTGAGCAGCTTGATATTAGCAAGTTGGTTTATTTCTGGCGGAAGAGAACAAATTGCGAGCCGCACTTCAATCATCAACATTCTCACAACTTGTCTATTCGCCTTTTTGTTTGTACCAAAATTTGGAGGTATAGGCATGACGATAGCTTTGCTACTCGCAGAGATACTGCCGTTTTCTTTGTTGCTCTATTTTTTTGTCAAAGACCATTTTATCCGCTGATATTAAAAGTGCCCCATTAAGGAGGATACCGTGAGTGATTTTACTTTAAGTGTAGTGATCGCCACTTATAATCGCCCTAAATTGATTATTCGAGCCGTCAATTCTGTTATTGCCCAAAGAAGTCAGCATAACAATATTGAAGTTATTATTGTTGATGATGCCTCAACCACCACACCTCCAGCATTCAAAGAGCACTCGCTGATTTACCATCGCATGTCAAATAATGGTGGTCCAGGGCCTGCAAGAATGAAAGGATTAGAGTTAGCAAATTCGCCTTGGGTTTTGATCCTAGATGATGATGATACCCTTAAACCTGAGGCTGTAGAGTATTTAGCTCAGCTTTTACCGACATTGAAAGATTTACCCTATCCGGTATATCAATTTGCCGTTTATCCACAGAACCTACCCGCTAAATATCATCTAATTCAACTTGATGATTTTGTGCAAAAGAAACTATCTGGTGAATTCACACCCGTATTTCATCGCGAACATTTTTTAGCATCCGGCATGCAGTATCCAAACAATAGAGCGGGGGGAGAGCATTTACTTTGGTGGGAAATTGCCGACAAATTTAGTATTCCCGCTTATAACCATTCTCTAGTTATCGTTAATAATGATGCCGATACTCGTTTGACTCATTTTTCATCACAAATCACACATGCCGCAAGCCATCAGCAACTTGCCGAGATAGCACTTGCTCGTTTTGGTGGCACGTTATCTTTGATGTACCCCGAGGAATATCGGCGGATCCGCTTAGCGCATGTGATCTACAGCCTACTCAATAACCAACGAAAAATTGCTCGGCAATCGCTAAATGATCCTGCTTTTAATCATGGATTAAAAATTGCCTTATGGGGAGTGAGTTGGCTCCCCCTAACGATCATCAAAAAGTTATTTCTATTTTATCGCGGTTATCGAGGATAAAAAACGATGCATATTGATTTTGTTATTACTGGCCTTGAACTGGGCGGAGCTGAAACTCAAGTCGTTGCCTTACTTGAAAAATTATCTACACGCGGTCATCAACTTCAATTGATTTCTCTGAAGGAACCGTCCTCTTCCATATTGATAAAACGACTTTCTACGGCAAATGTGCCGCTAGTATCATTAAACATGAATTCATGGCGAGACACTCCGTTGGCAATGCTGAAATTGCGAAAGATATGGAGAAAATCCCCACCGCAGATAGTGCATAGCCACATGATCCACGCTGATGTATTTACTCGGTTAATGCGCTTATTTATCCCCTCATTGAATATTATTGGCACTGCACATAATACCTATGAAGGAGGTAAAATGTGTGATTTAGCCTATCGGCTAACCAATCCACTTAGCCAAATCAATACCACGATTAGCGAAGCAGCAACATTAAGATTTACCCATGAAAACGTGTTTTCTAAAAAGAATACTCTCACTATTTCTAATGGGGTCGATATGAATAAATTTCATGCTCCCCACCTCATCGAGCCATATACAAAACCATTCCATTGGTTAGCCGTGGGTCGTTTAGTGGAACAGAAAGATTTTCCAACTCTGATAGCGGCTTTTAGCCAATTATCAGAAAGTTTGCTTTTTATTGCTGGTGAAGGTCCGCTACTCGACACGTTACAACGACAAGTTAAAAGCCTCGGGTTAGAAGCGCGAGTTGTTTTTTTAGGTACAAGAGACGACATTGAAGTACTTTACCACCAAGTTGATGGCTTTGTTTTATCATCTCAATTTGAAGGATATGGCTTGGTTATTGCTGAAGCCATGGCATCTGAACTTCCCGTTGTCGTCACTGACAGTGGTGGGCCACGGGAAATTGTCGGTTCCGATGGCTTAACGGGTTTATTAGTCCCCATAAAAGATACTGACGCGCTATCTCAAAGGATGCTCGCTATTGAGGCACTGTCACCGGAAGAAAGAAAATATATGGGTCGTCGAGCACGACACCGCATCAATGACACATTTTCATTAGATAAGATTGTGGAAATATGGGAAACCCTTTACGAGAAACAATTACGTGAGCGCAACTAACAGCGGACTGAAAAAACTATTTTTTAGTTAATGATGGCGCTGATTTTAAATCCGAAAACTCGATAGATAACTCGATTAGAATGCCAATACCGAGGCTAGCTACCTTAGTTCACATAATTATGTCTCTATGTTCCCCAAGATAGCTTTGCTTATTACCGTTAAACGATCAAATTATTTGGCGCTTAGCTCTAACTTAGTGGTTACGCAGTGCTTTTATTTGTTCAGGCGTAATGTCAGCTGGCTGTCCACCCCATTGAACTCGTAAAAAATTAGTCAACTCTGCGATTTGTTTGTCATCTAACTTATTAGCAAAACCAGGCATGCTCTGCATATTCTGGTTATTTGGAAATGCTTGTTCAGGCAAACCATCCAAGATCGCATTAATTAAGTTAGTACTGTCTTTATCACGTAGAGTGGAGTTCCCTTTCATAGCAACAGCCACATTCGGCTTACCACTGCCATCGTAAGAGTGACAACCTGAACAAGATTCAAGGTACAGCTGCCGACCTTCAGCACTACCGTTACCCATTTGAAGCGGCGATGTTTTCGGCGGATTATCACCCATAAGATAGGCGGCAATAGCCTGATTATCTTTTGGAGTCAAATGCTGTGAACTTAGATAAATAACCGGATGCATATCACTGTACGCTGAGCCTTGTGGAGCTAGACCTGTCATGAAAAATTGCTGTAAATCTTCCTTTGTCCAGCCTCTAGATGCAAGCGCTTCAGGTGTAATATCGGGAGCAGTAAAACGCCCCAAAGATCCACCTTGCATAAACTTATCGAGTTCCATTTCACCCATAATACCTCTAGGGGTATGACATTCAGCACAATGCTCTAATGTATTGACCAAATAACGTCCTCTAAGCCACTCTTCAGAGCTACCCTGAGAACTATTTGGTAAAGGCTTATCATTGAAGAACAGCAGGTTCCAACCAATCATTGCCATACGCTGATTTAATGGGAAAGGCAGTGAATTTTCTGGTGGTGCAACATCTACCGCTGGACGACTCATCAAATAACTATAAATCGCATCTGAATCTTCACGTGTCATCCCTTTATATGAGGTATACGGCATTGCAGGATAAAGATGACGACTTGGTGGTGAGATCCCTTCAGTTAATGCCTTATAGAAATCATCCTTTGTCCAGCGACCAATACCAAAGTCAGCAGAAGGCGTTAAGTTACTGCTATAAATAGTGCCAAAAGGCGTATCTAGCGGAAACCCTCCCGCAAGAGGAGCACCATTAGCGCTGGTATGACAGGCTGCGCAGTCCCCTGCGAGTGTCAGGTAGCGACCATGTTCAATCTCTTGCGCAGAAGCCGTCACTTTTTGTACTGGGCCGCTTGGTGTTCGATTTTCAGACCAGTAAAGCACCGCACACACAATAATCGCAATCGCGATAAGTCCCAATAAAATGCGTTTAATCATTTTATGGCCTCCTTGAGTAAGCCCGGCGTTTTAAGGACAACATCACGCACCGCTTCGTAATAACGCACATACCCAGTACAGCGGCAAATATGGTTATTGAGTGCTTTTTTAATTGCCTCTTCCAAATCCTCTTGAGCGATAGGGTTCCGTTGTAATTCTTCGATAAAAATAGTGGCTGCATTAACAAAACCTGGGGTGCAATAGCCACATTGGAAACTAAAATGCTCAACAAAGGCTTGTTGCACAGGGGATAATGTCACTTCACCCTCTTTATCTTTGGTGGCAGCCCCTTCAATGGTTCGAATGTTTTTGTTATTGAAGAAATGTGCGCCCGTGATACAAACTCTGATTTCTTCACTCGTGCCTGATGGGTGATCTAATATCACCACACAAGCATGGCAAATTCCTTGCCCACAACCAAGGCGAGAGCCGGTGAGATCAACATACTCATGTAAGAAATCAATCATCATGAGCCCTTCAGGAACATCCATTGGCCCATATTGTTGACCATTAATGGTTACCGTTAATGGGATAAAGTTTAAGCTCATGGTAATACCTCTAAAATGTCTTCTGGGCGAACAGGCAGGCGCAAGAAATGATGTCCAGTTGCATCTGCAATTGCGTTTACGATAGATGAAACGACGGGGATCATCACAACCTCAGCCACACCTTTCGGTGGGTCGGTTTCTGATAAGCCCGGTAGTACTTCACTCGTCTGTTTCCAGACCGCAACATCATTCGCTAATGGCAAGCGGTAACGATTGAAATTCCACGTTCCATTACCCGGTCCATCTTCATAAAGAGGTAAATATTCATGGAGAGCATGACCGATACCCATAGCCAGTCCTCCTTGAATTTGCCCTGACACCAGTTGAGGCACAATTAAGTTGCCACATTCAACCACACTGTGGTGATCAAGGAGTTCGACGTGCCCTGTTGCTTTATCGATGGATAATTCAGAAACAGTGGCAACTGCACTATAATAGGTCACACCCGCATTATTTCTTTGTGTATCAGGATAATACGCTTTTTCTCGCTTCCAAACTTGATACTCTTTATCCGCGAAACGTAATGAAAGACCATCGACAGGTAAACGGCGAGTCTCATCATTAATTCGATAATCAGACTCAGCCCACTGCCAACGGTTAAATACGTGGCAAACAGCGCCAGTTAATCCGCCCATCTCAAATGTACGTTCGATTAAACGCGCTAAGCTAAGAACTTCTAAGCCATCGGCAGTAAGACCTTTATCAACCCAGCGTGCATCTTCACGACGAACAACGATAGGGGTGTATTGACCACCGCCGATCCCTTCTTGCCAAATTGAGACTGCAGCTGGCCACAACCCATATTCAAAGACTAAACGAGCCGCTTCTTCGGTACTATGGGTAAAGTAATAGGCAGAATTACTGGCACTAGCAGGAGAGCAATAGTTAGGTGTCCAGAGTGGATCTAGTGCTAAGCGATCTTGCTCATCTTGGGACATGGCAAACGGATTTCCCGTTGAAACCATCGGTAAGATAGACCAATCAACAACAGAAAAATGCGCTTCTTCAGCAGGTTTCCCTAGCCATTTTGCACATACAACCGCCTGTGAAGTTGACATTCCGGTCCCAATCTCAGCTCCGCTATGGTAGATAGCAATCTTACCTTCAGGCGTCAGCTCTACCCGTGCAAAAGATGATTCAGCTCCAGTACCAAAGTCTTTTTGAACACAAGAAATACCCGTACCAAACAATTTACCTGCATTTTTAGCTTCAAAATCTGATTTACGCTTAGCTCGCTCTTTCCACATGGGATGCTCAGCGCAGCGAGATAAAACTTCATCTGCACGAATAGCGCCACCCGGTATCGCCCCTTGTGTATTTTTCATGCCCGATTTCATGAGATTTTTAAGGCGAAACTCGATAGGGTCTGCATTCAGCAATTTTGCGGCTTCTTCCATAATCATATCGGTCGCAGCCATCGCTTGAAGTGTGCCATAACCTCGCGCAGAACCTGCATCAACTGCTCTTGATGCGATACCGACCGCAGATAAATCACTACGGGGAATATAATAAATAGCTTGAGCGCCAGTTGCACCAACCATCACAACAGAAGGTGTAAAATTACAACGACCACCACCATCACCAATAAATGAGGCAGAAAGTGCTTCAATCATATGAGTTTTTTTATTAACGGCAAGCGTGTAATCCATATCAAATGCGTGTCGCTTAATAGTTGATTGGAACTGTTCATAGCGATCGTTAGCTAAACGAATAGGTACACCACCACCGTACAAGGTTGCCATTGCTCCATAATAAGGGAATGGCGTATGATCTTTAGAACCATAACCCACGGTAAAACAAGGATGTAAGAAAATGCGTTGAATAGGAAATTTTGACTTCGCAAGCATTTCGGGCAAAGAAGCTGCTATTTCTTGTGGTGACTGTGTCGGGACGACTAAATGGAAAGATTGATTTTTTTCATCATACCAGCCATTTGCATTGTCAGGTTCAAGTGCTGAGGTATCAATGGATTGCGAAAAATAATTACGCTTAATTATCAACCAATCCTCAGGCGGATTTTCTAACTGTTTTGTAAGCTCATCCGCATAATACATCCCTTCTTCATCGAGTTTCCCGCCTTCTCTACCTTCCGGCCAAATAGGGAGATGTTTCTTCATGCCAATCGGTGAAATCGGCATATCTTTCATACTCGAATAGATATCCGGCGTAAACGGTGTTTCTCCACCTATACGTACTCCACGATAGCTGCCCCATGGATCACGTTGGATTGGCCCTGTTTGTGCACCATACTGGATAACGTCATCACGGAATTTTAATGTTTCTTTAGCAAAACGAAATTTGGCGAAATCATGATAAATAAGTAGAGCGACAGCTTGGCCAAGGTAGGCGGGTGTTTTTCCTGTTGGTAATAATAGGTCATCACCATAGAACTCAGGAAACGCAACACCATCTTTTTCTAAATCTTCCGCAGTAACAATACGGTCTGGCATCAAACCATCTTTGAGTCGGCTAAGGTCAAAACCTTCATAAATTTTATCGGCTTGTGTTACTCGAAGTAAAAATGCATGACCTTGCTGTTTTGGCCAATGTGGGATGTCGCGAGCACGAATATCCCGTGCGAACACTTTTTCACCTTGAACTTTAGCATAACCATCTATTCGGAATTTAATACGTTTATCGACAGGATCCCAATCTGGGGCTTGCAGGATTTTCTCTTCAAATAGCACATCAAAAGCGCGGCTATATAAGGGGGCTAAATATACTGAAATTCCCGCAACAACGGCACATTTCAGAAAGTGCCGCCGGGAGAGTCCGACATTGCTATTGCTCATAAATACACCTTTACACTTATTTTTATTATTTCGATAATCTGTCATTTTTTGCCGATTATCGTTTGGCAAAACAAATACAAATTTGTTGCCTTCGTTCCATGTCAATGAAACTAGTAGTGGATAATGAAGACTCGTTGTAGCATTTGATATCTATCAGTTATTATAGACGAAAGTATATAATAATTAGCAAGATGCATTACAATAATTGAAATTACAATGACACCAATTAAATAATATCTATATTTTCAATGTAATACAAAAACACTCGCGAAGCTAAAAATTATTGCATGCATTAAAATTATTTTTAATAAACTTGTTAACAAATTCAAATAGAAACGTATTATTTTTCGCGCTATTACGAAACTTTAAGTAATAAGCTTATTAATAATCATTTACACTTTAATATTTTATTGCGTATTAAATCACCATTATTTGGATAATCCTTGGCGTTGAATCTTTAATCATCAGGGCGTGTTGGCGGGTATTTCATACTCTCAATCAGAATAAATTATTAAGCAGGTCATTAAGAAAAAAACTTAAGGAATAACTTTATTGACGAGTTAGATATAACTCACAATCTTCCTAATCATAATTTGTTGAAGACAGTAAAATCTGAGTTATCGATCTAGATTTGGGGGGAAATGGGTATTAAATAACATTGGGCAGAAGCTATATGTTTAATTATTTATGGGTTATACATACAGGCAAAGCCTGCTTCATCTACAACTTAGTCGTGTGACATTGCACTTAGCTGACTCACTAGATAATCCTATTAGCATAAAGTCCCAACCGTTCGACTAGGACTTTATACTCAATCAGACATGAGTGAGACAAACCTATTCACTCGTGAGGTTATTTGGCTTTACTCACCCATTTTTCTGCTTTTTCAGCCTGAGTTAGTGCTAGATAACTGGCTAATCCAGTGTAATTTTCAGGTAATAACATGGCTGTTAATTCTTGCTCAGAAAATCGTTGACTGATCATTTCATCTTTCAATAATAACTCTCTAAACTCTACATGTTGTAGTTCAGAAGCCATAGCCAGCTCATAGACTTTACTGTGCGCTTTATCTTTACCTATCCTATCAGCCAACTTCATCATAATATATTCACTGTTGTCGAGGCCATGATTACGGTAAGCGTTGTGCTTCATTCGTTCAGTATTTACCTGAATAGTCCGAGAAAGCTCTTCTGCGCGAAGGATGATTTCCGTCATTAATTCAATAGCTTCCTGAAAGGTAGCATCCTGTAGCATATATGAAGAGCTATCACCCTCATAAGGGCGACAACAAGATGTCAGCATTACCGCAGGTAATGAATACAATTTTTGTGAGTTTGCGATAATCCCTTTCGCTAATTTCGGGTTTATTTTATGTGGCATAGTACTACTGCCGACAGTCCCTTCACTAAAACCCTCGATAACCTCACCAATTTCTTCTAACGTCGTTGAATAGACTTCTTCGGCCATTTTATGCAACCCACTCGCCATTAAGGCCAAATCCATCACATATTCAACTTTATGTACGCCGATGTTGCGTGAAGGGACCTCCATTTCATACATATCCACCAATTCAGCGACACGTTTTTGTACGGCTAACCCGTTTTTTCCACTGGCATTAAAAGCACCGATGGCTCCTCCCATCATGATACGAAATACACGTTTTTCGCTTTCTCTTAGTCGTTGGATAGATGCCATTAATTCATCTATCCATACTGAAACTTTGTAACCATACGTTATAGGAATAGCATGACGACCATGAGTTCGGCCCGGCATCACAGAATTATGATGTGCGCGAGCTAGTTTAGCCAAATTAAGCAGGACTTCTTCAGCGACAGCAATAAATCGTTCGTGAATTTTACGGGTTTGTAGTAATTGGCCACTTTGTTGAATGTTCTGAGTAGTGACTCCGTAATGAACATATTTACCGCTATCATCTGGGCAAGCTTTAATTAATGTTTTTAAGAAAGGAACAAACCCATGTCCGATTCTTTCCTGTAAACGTGAAACTTCAGCTAAGTCGATATTTTCAATTTTACAAGTTGCCGCAATAAGTTTCGCAGCTTCTGTAGGGATCATTCCAATTTCGCCCTGAGCCGTTGCCAACGCGGCTTCCATATCAAGCCATGATTGAAATCTCGCTTTGTCAGTTAATAACTCTCGAATGCCTCGATCGTTCATTGAACGAGTTTTGGAATCATACATAGCGCGCATAAAATTACCTCAAAGATTAAAACGGATTATTTGATTCGCTACTTTTCATTCATCTTGTCGACGACAGCATTTTTAACGAACTCGACATGCGGACCAAAAACGACGTGTATATGGTTATTTTTCGGTATAAAGACGCCCGATGAACCTGAATCCTTCAACATTTCACGATCAATCTTAGTTTGATCTTTTAGGTCTATACGTAAACGGGTTACGCAGTTTTCTACGTTTTTAATATTCTCTTTTCCACCGAGACCTTTGACGACTAATGATGCAATTTCATCGTAACGTTTCTCTTTTAATAGGGAGTTATTTCGAATATCGGCTTCGCGGCCCGGCGTCGAAATATTGAATTTAACAATGGCGAAGCGGAAGACAAAATAGAAGACCACAAAGTTAACGATGCCAAGTAGTACCAGATTGATCCAGTTAGTATTTTCATATAGCAGACCGAAAATACCGAAATCAAAAATGGTGCCACGAATATAACCAATTGAGACATCAAGAAACTGTAAAGGTAAGGCCATTAATCCACACAAAATGGCATAAACTACATATAAGGCCGGGGCAATAAATAAGAAGGTGAATTCCAAAGGTTCTGTGACGTTACCCAATACTGCTGTTAACACGACTGTAAGCAAAAGACCTTTTGCAATAGGGCGGTTCTTTAAAAATGCCGTGTGATACATGGCAAGGCCGATGGCTGGGATACGAAATAATGTCGTCAACATCTGTCCGGAAGCGAGATAACTCGTCAGCTTGGGCATTAATTCCCAGCTCTTATCCTGTGGTCCCAGCTCAAATAAAATTTTGTTGGTTGCATTAAGGATACCGGTATAAGCCTGACCATCAATCATATACACCCCGCCCGCTTCGGTGAACCGAACAACGGATGCAAGTACATGATGTAAGCCGAATGGAATTAATGCTCGATGCAAGAACCAATATACTCCGACACCGAAATCGTCATTCATCATGATATAGGAAATACTAATTAAAAATGAAGTAACCGCTCCCCAGATATATGGAATGATTAAAGCAATCGGGATCATTAGCCCAAAAGTAATAATAGGTACCGATTTTTTACCACTGAAAAAAGCAAATGCGAGCGGAAGTTGTAGTTTATAAAAACGGTCAGTAACTTTAGCCGCTAAAATTCCTGCAGTGATCCCACCGATAGCTTCTATTTTAAGACTCTGAATTCCCAAGACTATTCCTTGCCCAGCTTCAGACATCATTTGAGGCTCAGCAAGTTTGCCATTCACTTTTAACCAGATTCCCATCACCATCGTTAGTGTGAGGTAACCGAGCACAGACGCGAAGACGGCAATTCCTTTTTCATTTTTTGCCAATCCATAGGCAACTCCCATCGCAAATAACAAAGGAATGTTATTAAACACAATAGCAGTAAGATCTTTTAGACTGGTTAGGATAATTTGTATTGTTCCATTACCTAAAAACGGTAATTTATTGATCATATAGGACTGGCTGAGTGCCGCACAAATTCCCATAACCATGCCGATAGGCGCCATGACTGCAATCGGTAACAGTAATGAACGACCAAAAAGCTGTATGCCATCTTTTATTTTATCAAGACTCATATTTGACCTACTTATTTTTGGATAGCGTGAACAGAACATCTGATGTTATAAAATATTCTATTGCAGTCTAAATAAGATAGCGCACTGTTCAAGGGTACTTTGTGTCCGGTTGTAAGATCACAAAGTACCCTCAAACAATAACCCTTTAGAATTATGTGATAGAGTTCAAATTATACCTTGATAAAATTGACTTAATAACTGAATTTTGAAAACGTTCATACGGCTATGATAATTTTTAAAGGAGCTTTTTATTAGCATCAACCGGTTTGATATTGAACTGTTAAGCTATATGCAGGAAAAAGGTGAATTATCTTTCGATAATATCGCTGGTTTATTTCCTGATAGAAGCATTACATCAATTAAAAGAAGCATTGCTAACATTAACTATTATCTTCCTAAACAAAAGCATATGTTTATGGACGATTCGGTAATATATAGCTATCTTGATTATAAAGACTTCTTACATTTCATTAATTATATTCAGTTAAAAGACTACGTTTCATCAACGGCAGAAAGATTGAAATTAATCATTTTATCTGCATTTCTTTTTGAAACCGTGAATACATCAAAATTATATGAAAACATCAGTGTTAGCTTATCAACAAAGAAAAAAGATATTAAAGAACTTAAAAAATACCTAAAAAATTATGACCTAGAAATTGAAGTTGTTAACCGTAAAGGGATCCGGTTAGTTGGTGATGAATCTGCATTTAGAGTTTTATCATTAAAAATAATATTTTCTATTAGTGAGCTAAATCGATTTCATCAACTATCATCACGAGCTGCTAATAATCCTTATGAGCGGTTAATGTTTCACTATGTTGATGATTATTTTGAATCGAAATCCACCAATTTACGCCTAAATTTTGATGTGTTATTGAAGTCACAATCACTCAACCTGTCGTATGCTGGTAAAAAAATATTGTATATTTACCTTATGGTTGCATATCATAGAATGAAGTCTGGATTGTATATTGATGAAATAATTGACTTACCAATAATACATCATCAAAGTCGTATATTTGAACAGCACCCTGAAAGTGTTTTTTTAAATCGATTTATTGATTCATTAGATCATGATAACTATATTTCTGATATAACGGATTGGCAATTAGGTAAAAAAATCAATATTTTCGTACAAGCCATACAAAAAAATATTATTACTCAGATAACTCATCATCATGAGCTAATGGAAGAACTTTATATTTATATCCATAAATCACTCATTAGAAATTATTATCGATATAAGATTTTTGATAATAATCTAACATCAACATCTAAACATTATACTAATTTATTTAATTTGGTTCAGGAATTAATCCAATCGATTGAAGTTGATTATAAAACCAAGTTTGATATCAATCAACTTTCTGCTATTACATTAATTTTACGTAAGTATATTATTAATAATAAATTAACTGGGCGAAACCCTAAATCTATTGCTATCGTGACTAATTCTGCAGTCGAAAAAATAAATTTTTTCGTTTCTCACTTACGATCCTATGTTGAAATAGGTGAGTGCTCAACAATAAATATTAACGAAATTTATAAATTAAGCCAGTTACAATATAGCTTAATTATTACTTTCTCTAACCGAATTTCAATGCTATTGAATGACTCTTCGCTACCAAATTTAAAATTAAATTATCATCTTCAACCTGAAAATATCGATAAATTATTTTCTCTGGGTTTTTCCAGTAATTTAAATCGTAAAATTGATGCACAACTATTTTGTGAAAAATTACCTTCGTTAACTCCCAAACAATTCAAGGCATGGTTACTAGAATATTATCCAAGCCATTTTATTTGAGTTAGTAAAGAGCTGCGTCAAAAAGCATTTGAGTGAGATGAGCTTAGCTTTTTAACACACTTAGTGACGTTATCATTTATCGATACTATTTCCCCGATGGGCAAAATCGAGTACACGCGAGCAAATTAACATTAACTAATTGGTTTGAGTATGTCACTATAAAGGTTAGTTAAAATTCCGTTATCCATAAATTCTTTTCGGATCCTTTGCGTGACGAGCCCAACAGCTGAATGCTGTGTCGCTAATAATAAATGAGAATCTTGTCTTGGATTTTGAATTTTTTTCGTGACTAATAAACCATTTCTTTCATGCTCTCTCGCCATATAATCTGGTAAAAAGCCAATACCTTCCCCTAGAATCTGACATTGGCATTTGGTATTAAAATCAGGCACTTGAATAGCTTCTTGACCGTGTAACAACCAGCCAACTCGTTTATTGATAGTATGCGCGGTATCTTCCACCATGATGTTGGGATATAAGCGTAATTGGCTTTCTGCGATCGGCTCTGGCATTAGCGCTAAAGGGTGCGTAGGTGCAATCGCAAATTCCCAATGGATGGCGCCAATTTCAGTGTAATCAATACCGCCACCATCCATTAAAGTTCCGGGAGCACCTATCGCAACATCCGACACATTATTAATAATCGCATCCCATACTCCATTATACACTTCCGTCGTCACAGTAATTTGGCAGGTAGGGAATTGTTTTTTGAGTATTTGCAACAATTTTGCGGTGTGATAGGGAGTATATAATAGCTGATTAATACAAATACGAACTCGTGCCTCAATCCCTTGCTCAATAGAGTAAATACTTTTTTTGATTAAATGAAAATTATTGAGTAAATCTGTCGCTTTGCGATAAAAATAGTAGCCCGCCTCTGTTAGCTCCATATTTCGCGTATCACGAATAAATAACGCCACATCTAAATAGGTTTCTATGCGTTTGATCGTATAGCTGACTGCAGATGTTGTTATCCCTAATTCTTCTGCTGCTTTACTAAAACTCGCAAACTTAGCCGCCGTCGTATAGGTAAGTAGATTTTCTTCTGTAAAAATTGAGTTCATCTTCTTCTTTCCACATTGGATAAAAATCAATCAAATTAGGCTATTATGTGAATAATATTCAACAACCTACAAAGTAGATTATTTATCGACCATTATTTATAGTGATTAACAGTCATATTCATCAGAGTAGCATGTTTAATGTCCACCATTCTATTAGGTAAAACTGATGTGATGATAAAACAATGCTGAATCTTGAAAATACTTAATATTGTTGAATTAAATACACTACTTCTTATTAACACTCTAACGTTTAACAACCTAAAAAATCACAATATTAACATTTAAGACATATTCAATTTGAACTACGTCACGGAATTGAATAAATCATTTATTTTCACATTAATCGATAATATAAACCTCACAATGCTGTTCAAAAAACGAACAAAAAATAGAGTGAAAGGACAAAAAAGAATGCTCGCGCGCACATAAAAACAGTATTGTTGAATTTAAATCAACAATTGACAGCCCTATTGATGAATTAAATTTAAATGGATTCTTTTTATTAGTGACAGTTGGTATGCTTAGCACATAAAAAATAGTCTTTATCTATTTTGGTTATTTTTAAATAACCTATTAAGGAGAATTCCATGACAGCAAGTACATTAAATAAAGAATTTTTAGATGCAGCAAAACAAGGCCAATTAGATATATTAAAAAATAGCCTTAAAAATGGCGTTGATATTAATGTTACAAACCGTCAAGGACGCACAGCCATTGTTAATGCAAGCCTAAACAAACATTATGAATGTGTCTCTTTTTTAATTAGTGCAGGTGCTGATATTAATAAACAAGATCAAACCTGTTTTAACCCTTTCCTTCTCAGCTGCCTAAATAATGATTTAACTTTACTGCGTATTATTTTACCTGCGAACCCTGATTTAGACTTATTAACTCGTTTTGGTGGCGTTGGTATTACACCAGCAAGTGAAAAAGGCCACGTAGAAATTGTACGTGAATTACTCGAAAAAACAGAAATTAATGTCAACCATACAAACTTTGTTGGCTGGACTCCACTACTTGAGGCTATCGTCCTTAACGATGGTGGTGAGAAGCAACAACAGATCGTTAAGCTGTTACTCGATAATGGCGCGAATCCACACATGACGGATAAATACGGTAAAAAACCATTAGAACTAGCGAGAGAAAAAGGCTATAACAAAATTGCTGAGCTCCTCGTTGCTGCAGGTGCATAAGGCACTTAAGATAATTTAAGTTACATGACCGTCCTAAGCAAAGCTATCCCGATAAGTTCACCAACATGTGATTCGGGTAGCTAAGTAAAAACGTCTTATTTATAACATAAGAAATATCGCTGATAAGGAATCCTGTGAGTATATCCACATCTCATCGGCAAATATTGTATGGACTAACGGCTGATTCTCATTTTCTTAATCTTTTAAATCAGCCCAAGATGACAGGAAAAGTGGAACAAGTATTTAATAAAGCTATTAATGTTTCTATTGATAATAACCTTTTTACTTTACTGAGTTGTCAATTAGATAATGCACCAAACAGTTGCCGACTAATAAATAAAGACTTTGCTCTTTTACAAATAAAAAGTGGTGACGATTTTTATTTATTAGATAAAGAAATCTTAATTGGTGAACGTTATTCATTATCTTTTTCTTTATGTAAAAAATGGCAACAACCACGTATTGTTTTTTGTCCTGATAAAATAAAACAAAAAAGTTATCAATCATTCTTACTTGCACAATTAAATACAGTAGATTTTATTTTAAGTAACAATAACAGCTCTCTTTTTAACTATCAGGGTGAGAATATATTTTACTTATCTTCATCAGTAAAATTAACGCAATTACGTATAAGGCTAATACGTTTATTAAAGACAAAACAACATAAAAATTTAGTTAGCACAATTAACCAGCTTGTTGGGCTAGGGATCGGACTGACACCTTCAGGCGATGATTATCTTGTTGGATTAATGGCGTTTTTACTATTAGAAAATCATCCTGCCCATTCATTTTACCCTGAATTCGACCAAGGGATAGTACAGAGCAAGGATAGAACAACGCCCATCAGTGCCATTACCTTAGAAAAAGCACTGAAACATGAATATCGCGAAAATATACATCAATTAATTCAATCATTAGTTGATGTGGATGAAACAGAAATTTATTCACAGTTTTTAGAGATTTTCAATATCGGGTCTAGTTCAGGTAGCGACATGCTATTTGGTATTCGCGATGCCCTGTATCTCACCCATTATTTCGGAGAAAAGTATGTCGACTAAAGTTGTCATAAAAAAGAATACCTATTTTGATTCTGTATCACTGATGTCTATTTCGACCAAAGCGAACCAACTCAATAATGTGGAGCAAGCTTTTGTCGCAATGGCAACAGAGATGAATAAAGGCGTTTTGAGAAATTTAGGGTTACTAACCCCAGAGTTAGAAGCGGCAAAAAATGGCGATTTAATGATTGTGATTAAAGGCCCTAGCGATGAAGTAAACGAAGAAATTTTAATTGCCATTGAAGATTTATTTAATAAGAAAAATCAAGGTGGTGGTCAGCGTGAAGCGAAATATGCCACGACTAATTCCGCTAAAACGCATATTCCCGATAGCAATCTAGCAATTATCTCCGTTAATGGTCAATTTGCGGCTCGTGAAGCGCGTATTGCATTAGAAAACGACCTTAATGTGATGCTGTTCTCTGATAACGTTTCTATCGAAGACGAATTAACACTGAAAAAACTCGCCAGTAGTAAAGGTTTATTAATGATGGGCCCTGACTGTGGTACCGCCATCATCAATGGAACTGCGTTATGTTTCGGAAACAGCGTGCGCCGAGGTAATATCGGTATTATTGGTGCATCAGGCACCGGTAGCCAAGAACTCAGTGTACGTATTCATGAATTTGGTGCGGGGATTTCTCAGTTGATTGGTACAGGCGGCCGTGACCTAAGTGAAAAAATTGGCGGCATCATGATGATTGATGCACTCAAAATGCTCGATGCCGATGAAGAAACCCAGGTTATTACGCTTATCTCCAAGCCACCAGCACCAGCCGTTGCCAAAAAAGTATTAGAACAAGCAGAAAAATGCCATAAACCTGTCGTTGTTTGCTTCTTGGGTCGAGGGCCATTATCAGAAGATAAACCGGGTCTGGCTTTTGCTCAAAGCACTAAAGAAGCCGCATTGAAATCAGTGTTACTCACAGGCATCAAAAAAGAAGATTTGAATTTACATTCTTTGAATTGGCCATTGATTGAAGAAGTTAGAGCCAAATTGAAACCTGAGCAAAAATATATTCGTGGGCTGTTCTGTGGTGGAACTCTGTGTGACGAAGCGATGTTTGCTGCTCTCGAAAAATACGATGATGTTTACAGCAATATTCAACCAAACCCTGACTATCGATTAAAAAATGTCAACAAAAGCATTGCTCATACCTTCTTAGATTTTGGAGATGATGACTTTACCAACGGTAAGCCACATCCAATGATCGACCCAACTAACCGTATTGAACGTTTATTGCAGGAAGCTCGTGACCCTGAAGTGGGTGTCATCATGATGGATTTTGTTCTTGGTTACGGTTCTCACGAAGATCCCGTCGGCGTAATGATTGATGCCATTAAAGAGGCAAAAAATATCGCTAAACAAGGTGGCCGTGAACTCGAAATTTTAGGTTACGTACTGGGTACCGACCAAGACACTCCATCTATGAATGCTCAGGTCAAAATGTTGACGGATGCTGGTGTGATTTGGGCAAGTAGTAGCACCAATACGGGTTTATTAGGACGTGAGTTTGTCTGGAAAGGAGAAAATGCATAATGACTTCATTATTTAAGCAACCATTAAATGTCATTAATATTGGCATCGAAATGTTCAGTGATGACCTAAAAAAACAACATGTTCCAGTCACTCATTTAAACTGGACGCCACCAGGCCAAGGTAATGTTGAGGTTATTCGTGCGCTCGACCAAATCGAAGGTAGTGCACAACTACAAGAAAAAATTGTTGCTGCTAATGCACAAGCGCTAGAACGCATTATTCAATCACAACCGGTATTGATTGGTTATGACCAGGCTATCAATGTCGTTCCCGGTATGACTAAAAATACCATTTTGCATGCAGGTCCACCTGTTGCTTGGGAAAATATGTGCGGTGCTATGCGAGGCGCGGTCACAGGTGCGCTAGTTTTTGAAGGTTTAGCCAAAGACTTGGCCGATGCTGAGCGTGTTGCTGCCTCTGGTGACATTATTTTTTCACCCTGTCACGAGCACGACTGCGTTGGCTCAATGGCAGGCGTGACATCGGCCTCGATGTTTATGCATATCGTTGAGAACAAAACATATGGCAACCGTGCGTTCACTAACCTCAGCGAGCAAATGGCAAAAATTCTGCGTATGGGTGCCAACGACCAAAGCGTTATCGACCGCCTAAATTGGATGCGCGATGTTTTAGGTCCAATGCTGCGCGATGCAATGAAAATCATCGGTGAAATTGATCTACGTTTAATGCTTGCTCAAGCTCTACATATGGGCGATGAGTGCCATAACCGTAACAATGCGGGAACCACATTATTGATCCAAGCGTTGACGACAGGATTAATTCAAACAAATTTCACCGTAGCACAGCAAAAAGAAGTGTTCGATTTCGTAGCGAGTAGTGACTACTTCTCAGGTCCAACGTGGATGGCAATGTGTAAAACTTCGATGGATGCGGCTCATGGTATTGAATTTAGTACTGTCGTCACCACAATGGCGCGAAACGGCTACGAATTTGGCTTACGTATCAGTGGCTTGCCGGGTCATTGGTTCACAGGTCCAGCTCAGCAAGTTATCGGCCCGATGTTTGCAGGTTATAAGCCTGAAGATTCTGGCTTAGATATCGGTGACTCTGCAATTACTGAAACTTACGGTATCGGTGGATTTGCGATGGCAACCGCACCCGCAATTGTTGCATTAGTCGGTGGTACGGTTGACGAAGCCGTTGATTTTTCTCGCCAAATGCGTGAAATCACGCTTGGTGAAAACCCGAACGTGACTATTCCATTACTTGGTTTTATGGGGATACCAACTGCGATTGATATGACTAAAGTCGCTGCAAGCGGCATCCTTCCAGTCATTAATACTGCCATTGCCCATAAAGATGCAGGGATCGGGATGATTGGTGCAGGGATTGTTCATCCACCGTTTGAGTGCTTTGAAAAAGCAATGCTGTCTTACGCGGAAAAATATACCTAGTTTTTAATGATAACAAAATAGTGCCCAACTTCGGTTGGGCTATAAAAATAGAAACAAGCAATAGACGCCCTAAATAATTTGAGTCACCCGTAGGCACAAAACGACGCAATCCTGATGTATATGCATCGGGGAAGCGAAATGAAGCCAACAAGGCTATAGCTCAAACTATGCAGGGGATAATTTCACCAGAGCAATAGAATTTCAATATGACTGCCCTCGCAGTCTTTCCTTGAAGGATGCATTCTATGAGTGTACTAAATATAACGTGGAAACGTGGTGACTGGGCCGCTTATTTCGGGCTGATGACCAATAACTTAACCAATCTACTCACAATGATGGGTTTATTGATTTTTGTTGTCGGTATCCCAATTGAAATTGTTTATGGACGTATTGCCCCCGCTTTCGGGTTTGCGGTTTTACTTGCAAGTATTAGTTACGCCTACTTTGGCCAACAATTAGCGAAAAAAACGGGCCGCAATGATGTTACCGCTTTACCGTCAGGACCAAGCGCGCCTTCCATCTTTACTGTCACGTTCTTAGTCATCATGCCTGTGTACCAAACAACACAGGATGCTGAGTTTGCAATTCAAATCGCGCTGGTTTGGTGTTTCGTTGAATCCATGATCTTAGTCGGCGGATCATTTCTCGGTGAATCTATTCGTAAGATGATCCCGCGTACCGTACTGTTATCCTGCCTATCTGGGCTTGGATTACTGTTACTCGCAATGAACCCAATGCTGCAAGCATTTGAAGCTCCAACAGTTTCTTTCATCGTATTATTGTTAATCTTCATTAACTGGTTCGGTAAAAAACCTATCTTTGCGCGTATTCCAACTGGCTTATTGTTACTGATTGCCGGTACTGCGCTAGCATGGATATCCGGTCTACAAAGTCCTGCGGCTATCCAAGCCTCTGTGTCTTCATTTGGATTCAACCCTCCGGGCGTTCATATTGATAGCTTTTTACAAGGTTTACCTCATGCATTGCCTTACTTAGCATCGGCGGTACCTTTAGGTTTAGCTAACTATATTTTTGACCTTGAAAATATTGAAAGTGCTCACGCTGCAGGTGATGAGTACAATACTCGTAATGTTATGTTAGCTAACGGTTTATCCTCTACTATTGGTTGTTTTCTAGGTAATCCATTCCCTGTGACAGTCTATGTCGGCCACGCAGGCTGGAAAGCTATGGGCGCAAGCATTGGATATACACTGGCATCAGGTGTCACCATGTTTATTGTCCCACTGTTTGGTTTGGGCGCATTTATGTTAGCCATCATTCCAATGACTGCCATCGTTCCAATACTGGTATTTATCGGTGTCGTGACCGCAAACCAAGTGGTGAGGGAAACACCGAAGATAGAAGTACCGGTTATCTTTATCTGTCTGTTCCCGTGGATTGCTAACTGGGCACTGACAATGGTTAATAGCGTGATAGGTGCAGCGGGTACCTCTGCAAGCGCAATCGGTATAGAAACACTGTTACATAAAGGTGTTTATTATCAAGGCCTTGTTCATCTTGGTAGTGGTGCACCACTAGCAAGTATGTTGTGGGGTTGTATTGCAATCTTCGCCATCCTCAATCAACCATTACGTGGTGCGATTGCGGCGGCAGTTGGTGCGCTATTAGTATTCTTTGGCATTATCCATTTACCCGTCGTGGGCATTGCTCATGGCCCAGCATTGATGTTTGTTTACGCTTACCTGATGATGACCGCTGTATTTGTTTTAAAATACTTTTTGGACAGCCGCAAATCAGTAGAGCAACAACAACCTGAAAACGCTGAAAAAATCAGTAAATCCGTATAATCAAGCCAATCTTTAAGAGTCGGTGTGCATGGCATACCTACTCTTCAGCTAAATTTTTCGTATCAGGAATATTCATAATGAAAGAACTCGTGGTTGTTGCCATCGGGGGCAACGGTATTATTAAAGATAACAACAGCCAGTCTATTGAAGCTCAAGAAAAAGCGGTGCAAGAAGTCGCACAACATGTTTGCGATATGCTTGAGGGAAATTACAACATTGTTTTGACTCATGGAAATGGACCCCAAGTCGGGCTTGATCTGCGCCGTGCAGAAATTGCTCATTCTGTAGAAGGTTTACCATTAACGCCATTGGCCAACTGTGTTGCAGACACCCAAGGTGGGATTGGTTACTTAGTCCAGCAGGCACTCACTAATGCACTGGCTAAACGCCATCATCGCCAAGCAGTAACTGTGATTACACAGGTTGAGGTGGACAAAAACGATCCTAAGTTTAGCGCACCAACTAAACCGATTGGCGCATTCTTCACAGTAGAACAAGCTGAAGAGTTGAAGCAAGCTAACCCAGACTGGCATTTTATTGAAGACTCAGGCCGCGGATATCGCCGTATTGTTGCTTCTCCTGAACCAAAGCGCATTGTTGAATCTAGCGCTATTCGCACCTTAACTGAAAATGATTATGTTGTGGTGGCTGCTGGTGGTGGTGGAATACCAGTAATTAGTAACGGTAATGGCGGCTACCAAAGCGTTGATGCCGTCATTGATAAAGATTTATCCACTACGTTACTCGCTAAAGAGCTACAGGCTGATATTTTGATTATTACGACGGGTGTAGAAAAAGTGTGTATTCACTTTGGAAAACCTGAACAACGAGCGCTTGGCGAAACAAGTGCAACCGATATGCAGCGCTATATGGAAGAAGGCCACTTCCCTGCAGGTAGCATGTTACCAAAAATTGAAGCTAGCTTGTCTTTCCTTGCTCATGGTGGCAAGCGAGTGATCATCACAACCCCTGAAAAGCTTCCTGAAGCCCTACGCGGTGCAACTGGAACACATATTATTTCAGGTTAAACCTATATAAGGTCATCCAAGATGCATGTAGGTGCGTTACTCACATGCATTGCTAATGCCAGTTGAAGTATCAAAAGTTTAACAAGGAGTTTATATGAAGGTAGATATACCGTCCGGCAGAAGAGAATTTCTTTCAACTAGCGCTAAAGTTGCCGCTGCTTGCACCTTATTTGGTGCGATGCCAGGGATAGCGTCAGCGGATAACCAAACTTCACAAGACACAGGTATTTCGAGCATCACTGACAAACATTATTATCTGGATGATACTTTGCTCGAAACGGGTTTTGATTACCGTGGCTCAACGGTGATTGGTACTAAAACGACCTTACAAACCATTGAAATTAATGACGGCAAAATCATTGCTATCCTACCTAACAAACAGCACCCAAACAGTTCCGTTAATGCTTATAGTGCACAAGGTAAGTTAATGCTGCCTGCATTTCGTGATATGCATATCCATTTAGATAAAACCTTTTACGGTGGCCCATGGCAAGCACCTGAATCCCGTCAAGGTAAAACGATTATGGATATGATCGCGCTCGAACAAAAGATGTTACCGGAGCTTCAACCCTACACTCAAGATCGTGCACACGCATTGATCAAACTGATCCAATCACAAGGATCAACCATTGCGAGAAGCCATTGCAATATTGAACCTGTATCAGGTTTAAAGAATTTAGAAGCCCTACAAAAAGTGCTAAGCGAACATCAGCACGATTTCACCTGTGAAATTGTGGCTTTTCCACAACATGGATTATTACTATCAAAATCAGAGCCGTTAATGCGTGAAGCCATGCAATTGGGTGCTCATTACGTGGGTGGGTTAGACCCAACTAACGTGGATAGTGCCATGGAAAAATCTCTCGATACTATGTTCCAAATTGCGCTGGATTATAATAAAGGTGTTGATATTCATTTGCATGAAACCAGCCCAGCGGGGCGAGCTGCGATTGAATATATGATAGAAACCGTTGATAAGAATAGAAGTTTGCGTGGGAATGTCACTATTAGCCATGCATTTGCCTTGGCAACACTCACCCCAGAACAAGCAGATGAAACGGCAAAAAGGCTTGCTGAGCAACAGATTACTATTGCGACAACCGTTCCAATTGGCACACTGCATATGCCATTAAAAACTCTCAATAAAAATGGTGTATTTGTGATGACCGGAACCGACAGTGTCATCGACCATTGGTCACCATTTGGGCTAGGTGACATGTTGGAAAAAGCGAATTTATATGCTCAGCTTTATATTCGTCCAGATGAATTATCGTTGTCCCGCTCTTTAGCTATCGCCACAGGAAATAAGTTACCTCTTGATGATAAAGGTAATCAGGTGTGGCCAGTGAAAGGCGATGATGCCAGTTTTGTCCTGCTTGATGCATCTTGTTCCGCGGAAGCCGTAGCGCGTATTTCACCAAGACATGCTACGTTCCACAAAGGTAATTTAGCTCATGGAAAAATTCAAAAACAGGTAGCTTGATTTTTAATTGACTGATAAGTAAAAACAATATTTAGAGCCATTGCGACTAACCTGATAAATGCTTCACCTGAAGCAGAAAGCTTGTCTGGTTTATCCAATGGCTTACCCTGCTAATGTTTATATTTCTGAATACAATATCCTTTCCCTATTTAGCGCTTCAACTGAGATTAAAATAAGCTAACGTTAGTCGAGATAGATTGAGCGATCAATAAAGTCACACTTGATAAGTAATGATTTTATTATTAAAAAAAAAGAAAGAATTTAAGTTCTAATATTGGCTACTTTGAACCTAACAAAAAGAGAAAATATCCTATCTTTTATCGGATTTAATTGCTGGCAGAATTGGTGCAAGAGCCCTATATCACCGCGCACTGAGGTCAGTATGCAGTGATAACATTATGCTCATCAAGGTTACAGAGACGACTCGAATTACTTTAAGCTTTGGAGCTTTTTCACTGTAGCTTCTACATCTATCTCATCTTCCGAAAAAGTTAATGTCGTTCCTTGGAAGGTGGTGATCGCCAGTTTTTTCAGCGAGCGCATTTCATTAGGTTCAGCCGCCGATTTCGGCCTGATGCTGTTCATCAGGATACCGATAGATAGCACGGTATTTTCTTTATCAATAGGGGCATCGGCTGGTACTTCTTCGCTATAAACCAAGAAAGACTTGATCGATGTAAGCTTAAGACGCTCACCCGCGATATACATGTATTTGCTTTCTGGTATGACTTTCACAGAAAAAGCGGACAAACCCTTATTATTCGTAGTAGGTTCGAAAGTCACTGCTGCATCTTTCTTAATCAGATCAGGGTTAGCGACCTTAATCACATGAAAATAACGGTTATCACCGTTTTCATCTTTGATAAATCCAAAACCTTTATCGTCAAACCACGTTGTGATCGTTCCATTCATCGCTATTACCGCCTACTTAATTAATTATTTATTTGCTCACTTTTTGCAACGCGCAGTATAAAGCACAATGCCTACACAAACTACGTCTTTGATTTAAGTCTAGATGATAAATTTCTAGTGTGTAAAGAGCGCGAGCAGATGAATAGCTAGATTCGCCTGTCAGCTTAAAATTGGTTATCATCCCCTCCCACTCTTCGTTTGGATAGCCTGATGTCTAAGATTATCGATACCTTTATTGCTCCGCCCTGCCATGACAAGATCGAGAATCTCTATCAGGACGATCACCTCGTACTTATCAATAAACCCGCCGGTCTGCTTAGCTTATCTGGAAAAAACCCGCAAAATCTCGATTCGGTGCATCATCGTCTAGTACAAATATTTCCCGGCTGCACTCTGGTCCATCGCCTAGATTTCGGTACTTCTGGGCTGATGGTGATTGCTCGTAATAAAGCAATAAATGCCGCCCTCTGCCAACAGTTCAGCCAGCGCACAGTGACCAAAGTCTACAGCGCACTACTCTGTGGACATTTGGATAACAACGAAGGCGTGATAGATGCCGCGATCGCCAAAGACCCTGCACTGTTTCCACTGATGTCGATTTGCGAAACTCACGGTAAACCCGCTCGCTCCAACTATCAGGTTATTGAGCGCTTTTATCAAGAATTGAAAGATGGGACGCTACTACCCTTAACACGGGTACAGCTAACCCCAGAAACTGGGCGCACTCATCAACTCCGTATCCACTGTCAGCTATTAGGCCACCCTATTTTGGGTTGTGACTTATATGGCGGCCGCCTGCTGTCAGGAACTGAACAAACTCCAAGATTGATGCTAAACGCCAGTGAGCTGAATTTTATTCATCCCATTAGCAAAGAGCAGATCAATGCCCGTAATGCCAGTCCGTTCTGAAAACTAAAGCAGCGGCAAAACACTCATTACCACATCAAATCATCAGGCACTTTAAAGTCAGCATACGGATCTTCTTCATCGTGCTCTTCCTGACTAAGCGCATTATTTAATACAATACTGCTCTCGTCTCGCTGTGCAATTTTATCGGCTACGCTTGCGGGGATAATCGCGTATTTACACTCGTCACTATTTTCAATCACCAAACGAGCAATGGCGAGACGACCACTGATCAGCTGAGATTGAGTGACCTTATCCACTTCTATCTGTTTAATTAAATTATTATCCGTAAAGTTAAAACCAATATTACCTTTCGAAATATCGATTCTATTCATTTCAATAAGCTGCTTCACCTGAACTTTATATTCTTTAAATAAAGCAGCTTGTTTTTGTTGTTCACTTAGCTGTTTATCACGTTCAAGTTGTGCTTTTTTATTTTCTTCCACAGCCTCTCTTGCCTCACGAGCCTGAACTCGTGACTTCTTAGCTGTTCTTTGGACTTTAGCCATTTTTTTACTGGTCACTAATCCAGCTTTTAACATCTGCTCTTGTAAGGTGAGTTTTGTCATTTTCGTCTCTAAATCAGTTGAATAATTTGTGGGATTATACCTGTAATTTTTGAGGCTGTACCCAATTGCAGAACCTGAACACGGTGTGGCTTAAGTTTACAGGAGCTGGGGTGAGCCGCTTTCAGGATTTTGACACAACGATCTATTTCAAATACAAAGCCGACTATTCGATTAGTTTAGTAAAAATAAGTAGCTAAAAACAATAGTCATCTAACTAGTATCACGTTGTAAAACCTGTATTAACTCTTACCACTCTTGTTTAAGTCTATTTTTGAAATATAACGCGCAGAGGTTGCGTTTAAATTTCCCAAAGAGGTGACGTTCTTTGCTTTTCAGTGCGCAGATATCGTCCCACAGTTCATCTTCATTAAAAAAAAGCCAAATTGGCGGAACTGGTGTTAAACCATTGATGTAACAAACAGGTGCAACATACCTGAGCAGCATCTCTTCTACATGTTCAATCGGAAAAAACTTTGCTACTGAGGCGATATATTCGTAATTAGTCAGATTATCCACAAATATGTCAGATAACGCAGCGCAAAGGTCTTTATCTGTGAATGTCCTATCCATATTAACAATCTCATTAATTTTGTGAGGATCGTAAATACATTGCCTCTATCGCTTATTTTTTTCAGTCAATCTTTCAGTGTCTTAATATTCGCGCTTATCCCTTCGGCTACTTTAATTAGCGATAGCCATGCATCAATTAGCCTTCAACCTTATCTAACCACTCTTCTATCACCTGCAAAGCATATTGAACCTCTTCTCTTAATGCGGGCGTAGCTTGTGGGTCTTGCTCTAATGTTGCACATGCTTCCGTCGCCATTTGCATTCCTAGGCTAGCACAACTGCTTTTTAATTGGTGAGCATGGCGTTTGATGAGCTCACTGTCTTGCTGCGCACGGGCTATATCAATCTCATCTAATAGCGGCAATGAATGTTGTTTAAAGATAACTAACCACTCTCGTATTTTTGAGTGCCCCATCAACTGAGCATCATTTTGTAACTGTTGTATGTCTACTCGTTGTTTTTGCGAAGAGGTAGCGCCCAAAATCTCTCCTCCACCTGAAATATAATGCGTGATTAATTGGTTAAGCGTATCCCTTGGAATCGGTTTTTGGATAATACCCCGAAAAAGCTGGCTAGTACGTAAGCGAAGTGTTTCATCAATAACATGTGCACTAAAGCCAATCAAGATGAGGGATGGATACTGCTTTGCCAATTGTTTGGCTAATGTAATACCGTCAATATCCGGCAAGCCAAAATCGACTAATGCCGCAGTAAATTGCTGGTCATTTTGCAATATGTTTAACGCATTACCCGCTGAGTCGGCAACCGTAACTTGAGCGCCACTTACAGTTAACATTTCGCGACTTATTTTTTGTGTTAAGGGATTATCTTCAATTAATAATAAACGTACACCACGCAAGTCAACCGGGTGATCTAAGGATTTATTCACTATTCGCTTAGCGAGGCACAATGGCAAAGTTAACCGAAAACAACTCCCAACACCGACTTGGCTATTGACGGTTAGCTCTCCTCCCATTGCTTGTGCAAGGCTGGCACTGATCGCAAGGCCAAGCCCTGTTCCGCCTTGAGAACTATCTACTTGTACAAAGGGCTGAAAAATATCGACTAAACGCGCTTCATCAATACCACAACCGGAATCTTCTACCTCGATAAACCAGTATTTACCGTAACGATAACTGCGTAAAATAATTTGCCCTTGCTGAGTAAAGCGCAGTGCGTTACTCAATAAATTGGTAATAATTTGTCGAATACGGCGAGGATCACCTTGAAGAGCTACGGGCAGATTGTCAGCAAAATCCGCGACAATATTCACTGCACGGTTTTTTTTACTGGCATTCATTAAGTAGAGTGTACTTTCTAATAGCGGTTTGGGCTCAAAAGGCTCATCACTAATCGATACATTTTTCCCTCCCGCTTCAATAGCAGAATAGTCCAAAATATCATTGAGGATGGCAAGTAGCGATTCCCCTGAATCATTAATGGCATGGAGATCCTCCCAATAGTGAGCGAGCGCTGGGTTTTCAGAAAGTAGCTGAGCTGTTCCTAAAATACCATACAATGGCGTACGTATTTCATGGCTCATTGCAGCCAAAAATGCCGACTTAGCTTGGTTGGCTTTCTCCGCTTCAGCCCGCGCTTGACGATGCTCAACAACTAGCACACGAAGCTCTGCGGTACGCGATTTCACTTGGTCTGCTAACTGTTCTCGTTGACTATTAAGGGCATGAACATTCGCGCGAAATGCATCCATTAAGCGGCCAATGGTATCCAGTTCTTTAACCCCTGCCGTTTCTGGAAAAGCAGAATCTATATCACCTTCTAATAGGCGTTGTAGCGCTTGTGTTTGCTGTGCTAATGGCTTAGTTACTAAACGATAAACGACTCGCCACAAAATGAGAATCAACGAAAAAAGAGAAACTGCACTAAGTACTAACAACCAATTTTGCCCACGTTCACTTGCTTGTTCTAATTGCGTTAAAGCAGATTGGTTGCGTAATTCAATCGTATCCACCAACTGCGTCACTTCACTACTAAAACGAGCAAATTGGTCAATATTATTTTGTGATAAGATCTGTAAACGTGTTGTAATATCATTATCTTGCCGATAAAGGGCAATAAGCTCGACATATCGAGCCACAATAGCTAATGACATTTCCACTTGGCTCTGTACGACGGGATCTTCGATGTATTTTTGGCGACGATGTAAAATCTTCACCGTAGCATTGAGCTGATTATCCACTTCTGCGGCATTATGGTGCAATGAGCTGGAACCTAGATTCAATATCATTTGCTGCACGCGCATTGCGCTTAAGCGTAGCTCATTCATTTGGCTAATATATTCCAAATCGATATCAATTAATCGATCTAGTGCATTTTCCGCCTGTTCTGCTTGGTTTCTCTCAATAAAATCATAAATACTGACTTGAGTTGCGCCAGCTGAAGTGGCGGCATTATTGGCTTGACCATGTGCCATTTTGGCAATATCACCCGCGGCAGAAATAATATTCAGCCTGAGCTGTTGCTGTTCATTCCGTAGTTGTAGCCTCTGTCCTACTAATGTACCTTGCTGACTTAGTGATCGTGCTATTTCTTGTTCTTGTTGCTCGATTGCACTCGTATCAAAGCCTTGTTGACGTAGTGTTTTCAGTAAGTTAGTTATTTTTAAACTTTGTGCGGCTAGCATCCGACCTTGAGCTAACCAAATACTTTCACTATCTGCATTAGTTAAATTTTGGGCAGAAAATAGCTCCCATGCGCTTGCTTCACTAAGTTGGCGAGCCATATTCATGGTAGGAATAACAGCTTGCGTATTATCCTTTTCAACCTGACTCACAAAACGTAGGTTATACCACCCAACTAGGGTGCTGATGAACGTCAGAGCGGCCATTAGTGCAAAGCCCATCCACAATCGTCGAGTCAGCGATAAATTCACGGTTTGATAGCCTACAGATTAAAAAGGTTGAGTTCGCAATAAGAAAGCATTTACGATGACGGTTTATCGTCTATGAGGCTATCATGCGCATATTTATTTTATTCTTTATCACTTTTTACTCGATGCTTGGTTTAGCAGCAAGTAAAAATAATGCGTTACTGCATTGGCGTGATGAGCTGCGATTTGATAGCCAAAAACAATCCTCCACAGAGGCCACAAAAGTTTGGAAACTGTGCGCACTATATCCCAGCCTGAAAGACTCCTATTTGCTGTCAGTTAATTATGGTATGCAAAAAGCAGCACATACCTATGGTATCAACCTAAAGGTATTAGAAGCAGGTGGCTATAACCAACTGGCGACTCAACAAAAACAGATAACACAATGTAAAGAGTGGGGAGCAGATGCCATTTTACTTGGCAGTAGCACAACCACGTTTCCAAACCTGATACAGCAAGTCGGCACTTTACCGGTTATTGAAGTGATCAATGCCATTCATGATAAAACGGTGAAAACACGAGTTGGCGTTCCTTGGTTCCAAATGGGATATCAGCCTGGCCGTTATTTAGTGCAATGGAGCAATGGTAACCCATTGAAAGTCTTACTCATGCCCGGTCCTGATAACGCAGGCGGCAGCCGTGAAATGGAAGCAGGTTTTCGCGAGGCAATTGCAGGAAGCCAAGTCCAAATCGTTGATATTGCTCTTGGCGATAATGACATTGAGGTACAGCGCAATTTATTACAAGAGGCGTTGGAGCACCACCCTGATATCGACATTGTTGCCGGAACGGCTATCGCTGCGGAAGCCGCGATGGGAGAAGGCCGCAACCTCGATAACCCTTTGAATATTATCTCTTTTTATCTTTCCCATCAGGTTTATCGTGGCTTAAAAAGAGGACAAATCATTATGGCCGCAAGTGATCAAATGGTTTGGCAAGGTGAATTGGCGATTGAACAAGCGATCAAGGTGTTACAAGATAGCCCTGTGCTCAATAATATAAGCCCGCCGATCTTAGTGCTGACACAAGAAAATGCAAATAAAGAACATTTGCACTCTTCGCTATCACCCGGTGGTTTCCGACCCGTCTATCAATACACATCCGCCGCTAAAAAGTAACCTTCCCCATGCTGAGTCACTAATAAATCGCCATTGAGTTTGTGCCGTAAGCGGCGGATCAGCACGTCAATGGTGCGTAAATCTGGATTATCCACTCGTCGTGCTGAAAGCCTACGTAATAAACGTTCACGACTGAGGATCTCTCTAGGATTGGTAACAAATGCGACTAACATTTCATATTCAGCACGGGTTAGCTTAATTGCCTCACCATTACATTCTAATGTGTGCATAGACACATTTAGGCAGTAGTCGGCAAATTGGTAGCAATTCTCTTGTGATATCGGCTGTGATTGTGCCTGATTAGCTAAGTCGATGCGCCATAACAAATTTTTAACTCGAACTACCAGCTCGCGGAGTTCCAAAGGTTTGGTAACATAATCGTCCGCCCCCATTTCTAATCCAACAATACGGTCAATTTGATCACTACGACCTGTCACTAGAATAATTCCAACCGTAAAACGCTCACGAAGTGCTCTGGTTAACATTAAACCATTTTCATCCGGTAAATTGATATCCAATAAAATCAGGTCTACATGCTGTTGTTCCATGATGTCACGCAAGCCTGCACCATTATCAGTAATAGAAACTCGATACCCTTCCTGCTCAAAATAAGCTTGTAACCGAGCCTGAGTGACGAGTTCGTCTTCAACAATAACAATATGATGTGATGTCATCTGCTTGGTCTCTTTCTGTTCATATCTGTTCATATTTTGCCGTAAGCTGTTCATCATGACTAGTACCGCCATTCATATTTACTGAATAAGATCGTCTATTATTAACCCTATATTTATAGAGACTATTATGCGGAAACTCTGGAGAGCGTTGTTTAGGCCTAGTGCTCGTTGGTCAGTATTAACGCTAGTTGTTATTGGTATTGTTGTCGGTATTGCTCTGATTGTCTTACCTCACGTAGGAATAAAAGTCACCAGCTCAACAGAGTTCTGTGTAAGTTGTCATAGTATGACGCCTGTTTATGAAGAATATAAACAATCTGTTCATTTTCAGAATGCCTCTGGGGTTCGTGCAGAATGTCATGATTGCCATATCCCACCCGATCTCCCAGGCATGATTAAACGGAAACTCGAAGCGAGCAATGATATGTATCAAGAATTTATTGCTCATTCGATCGATACCCCAGAAAAATTTGAAGCTAAACGTGCAGAGCTTGCAGAACGCGAGTGGACTCGCATGAAAGAAAATAACTCTGCAACCTGCCGCTCTTGCCACAATTATGATGCAATGGATCACGCCAAACAAAATCCTGAAGCTGCACGCCAAATGGAAATTGCCGCCAAAGATAACCAATCTTGTATTGATTGCCACAAAGGCATTGCTCATCAGTTACCTGATATGAGTAGCGGTTTCCGCAAACAATTTGATGAATTACGTGCAAAAGCAAATAGCGATGGTGACATACTCTATTCTCTTGATATTAAGCCTCTTTATGCAGAAAAAGGCGATAAAGAACCCGCGGGCTCATTGTTACCTGCATCTGAAGTCAAAGTATTAAAACGTGATGGAGACTGGCTACAAGTCGAAATTACAGGTTGGACAGAGAGTGATGGTCGTCAACGTGTGCTATCTGCATTACCAGGAAAACGTATTTTTGTTGCTTCTATCCGTGGTGACGTACAAGAAAAAGTTAAAACATTAGAAACCACCACTGTTGCGGCTACCGATACCACATGGAGCAAGTTACAAGCTACTGCGTGGATGCAACAAGGCGATATGGTCAATGACATTAAACCGATTTGGGCTTATGCCGATTCACTCTACAACGGTTCTTGTAATCAATGCCATGGTGCGCCAGATAAATCGCACTTTGATGCTAATGGTTGGATCGGCACATTAAACGGCATGATTGGCTTTACCAGTTTAGATAAACGCGAAGAACGCACTTTATTGAAATATCTGCAAATGAATGCATCAGATACCGCAGGCAACCCGCACCTCGATAACGGAGAACATAATGAAAAATAATCATACATTTCAAGCTTCTCGTAGGCGTTTCCTGACTCAACTCGGTGGATTAGCAGTTGCAGGTATGTTAGGCCCATCCTTATTAACACCACGTAAAGCGGGTGCCGCAACAGCAGAACACAGCGCAGTGGTTCAAGAAGGGATATTAACAGGATCTCACTGGGGAGCGATTCGAGCCACTATCGTTGATGGTCGATTTATCGAAGCAAAACCTTTTGAGCATGATAAATACCCATCAAAAATGATTGCTGGTTTACCTGATCACGTTCATGGAACAGCTCGTATTCGTTACCCAATGGTACGTGTTGATTGGATGCGTAAACGCCACTTAAGCGATACCTCTAAACGGGGTGATAACCGTTTTGTGCGTGTTTCTTGGGATGAAGCCTTAGACCTGATTTATCAAGAATTAGAACGCGTTCAAACGACCTATGGACCTAGTTCATTGTTAACTGCAAGTGGTTGGCAATCAACGGGAATGTTCCATAATGCTTCTGGCATGCTAGCTCGTGCTATAGCTCTTCATGGCAATAGTGTGAGTACGGGTGGTGACTATTCGACAGGTGCTGCTCAAGTTATTTTGCCTCGTGTTGTTGGCTCTATGGAAGTGTATGAACAGCAAACGTCTTGGCCATTGGTGTTAGAAAATAGCAAAACTATTGTGTTGTGGGGCTCTGATCTTATCAAAAACCAGCAAGCTAACTGGTGGTGTCCTGATCATGATGTTTATGCCTATTATGAACAATTAAAAGAGAAAGTCGCCAGCGGTGAAATAAAAGTCGTTAGTATTGACCCTGTTATCACCTCAACTCATGATTATTTAGGCCGCGACAACGTTCAACACATTGCCGTTAATCCACAAGGTGATGTACCTCTACAATTAGCCATCGCACATACGCTTTATACAGAAAACTTATACGACAAAAACTTCCTCAAAGAATATTGCGTCGGCTTCGAGCAGTTTGTCCCTTATTTAATGGGCGAAACTGATGGACAACCTAAAGATGCTGAATGGGCTGAGAAAATCAGTGGCATCGATGCTAAAACTATTCGCACATTAGCACAACAAATGGCGGCGGATAGAACTCAAATCATTGCGGGTTGGTGTGTACAGCGTATGCAACACGGTGAGCAATGGTCATGGATGGTTGTCGTATTAGCTGCAATGTTAGGTCAAATTGGTTTACCGGGTGGAGGTTTTGGATTCGGTTGGCACTATAATGGCGCTGGTACACCAAGTCGCCAAGGTGTTATTTTAAGTGGTTTTTCTGGCTCGACGAAAGTACCACCCATCCACGATAGCACCGACTATAAAGGCTATAGCAGTACGATTCCGATCGCCCGTTTTATTGACGCAATCTTAGAGCCGGGAAACGTCATCAATTGGAATGGTAAAAAAGTTAAATTACCGCCACTTAAGATGTGCGTATTTGCAGGTACTAATCCATTCCACCGTCATCAGCAGATCAATCGTATTATTGAAGGATGGCGTAAACTCGAAACCGTTGTTTCTATTGATAACCAATGGACATCAACCTGTCGCTTTGCCGATATTGTCTTACCTGCAACAACACAGTTTGAACGTAATGACCTTGACCAATACGGTAACCATTCTAATCGTGGCATTATTTCCATGAAACAATTAGTACCGCCACAGTTTGAATCACGGAATGACTTTGATATTTTCCGTGATCTGTGCCGCCGTTTTAACCGTGAGTAGGCATTTACTGAAGGCTTAGACGAAACGGGTTGGCTAAAACGTATTTGGAAAGAAGGTAGCCAACAAGGTAAAGGACGTGGTATCCATCTTCCTGCTTTTGATGTTTTTTGGGAAAACGAAGGTTATGTGGAATTTGAACATCCACAGATGTTTGTTCGCCATCAAGCATTTAGGGAAGACCTTGATCTTGAGCCATTGGGTACACCGAGCGGATTAATTGAGATATTATCAAAAACCATCGCTGACATGCAATATGATGATTGTCAGGGATACCCTATGTGGTTTGAAAAAGTTGAACGTTCGCATGGTGGTCCAGGTTCAACACGTTGGCCGCTACACTTACAATCTGCTCACCCTGACTTTCGCTTACATTCTCAACTGTGTGAGTCACCGGCACTACGTCAATATTATTCCGTTAATGGAAAAGAGCCCGTATTCATTAGCCCGCAGGATGCTAACGCTAGAGGCATTCATAATGGTGATATTGTCAGAGTGTTTAATGACCGTGGTCAGGTGTTAGCTGCTGCTGTGGTATCTGACCTTTATACCTCTGGCGTTGCCCGTATTCACGAAGGCGCATGGTACGATCCTGCCAAAGGCGGTGAGATAAATTCATTATGTAAATACGGAAACCCAAACGTATTAACCTTGGATATAGGTAGCTCACAACTCGCACAAGCAACCAGTGCGCATACAACCTTAGTTGAAATCGAAAAATATACTGGGCAATTGGAGAACGTAACCGCGTTTGGTGGACCTATCGAAATGGTGGCACAATGTGAATATGTGCCAGCTCAACAGGTGAAATAAATGACCAAACAAACGGCGTTAACCTCAGAACAGATAGCCTGTGTTTATGCATGGCTAGCTCAATTATTTTTGCGTGAGTTAGATAATGAAAAATTGATACAAATCCAGTCCGACGAAATGGCGGACTGGTTTTCAATGTTACAAAATCAACCGTCATTATCAGATGCAATAACCGGATTAACATCGAAAATAGCGGCGCTTAAAGTGCGTAACGATACTCAACTTGAGTTAGCCGCTGATTTTTGTAGTTTGTTTTTAATGTCAGACAAGCACTCTGCGTTGCCTTATGCCTCTGTTTATCTAAAAGATGAGCAAACAAATGAGAAGATAAAACGTCTATTGTTTGAAGCCGGTATGGAAACAAATAACGTTTTCAATGAACCAACTGACCATTTATCCATTTTTCTTGAATTACTCAGCCATTTACATTTTTCATTAGGTGAAGCGGACATGGTTCATGAAGAAATTGATGAGCTACGCAAGCAAACATTATCCATTTTACTGCAATGGCTCCCTGAGTTTTGCAAAAATTGCCATCAATATGATGAATTTGGCTTTTATAGCGCATTAAGTCAGTTGTTATTCGCACTTGTTCAGTTAGATGAACAAGGTGAATAACAGCGTATTTCAACGTTAAAAATATCTCCGGCCGATTTATTCCACCTGCTCCACGTGGGGAAATCGGCCTAAATTATTTTCTTGGGTTTTAAGTCGTTAGATATAGCCAATGATTGGTAAGGCTATTTTAAAATAGCCAAAATAGGAGTCATATAGAACGATAAAAATATGACTTATAATCAACAGCTAAATATATTCCTAAGATATAAATAATACCTAAATGACATCGTCATTCGGTATTTAAATTCTGATAATAAAAATAATCTATTAAAATAAATGTTTTTAATCCTAGCTTGAAGTAAAACAATAAGAACAAGTAGTTTTATTCAGGGATGACAGTAAATAATTCATTAAAATAGTCTTCATATTAAAATTCCTGTCCCCCTAGATTGGTTAACAATAGACAATCCAGATAACCATATCGGATTAACTCATAATAAGCTCAGCACTATTTATATTGGCGTAATCAAATTGTTGTTTATTTTGAATGACGATAAAATCTGCTCGATTACTTATTAATTCTGAGCAGATTCTTATCCCGAAAAATTCGTTAACTTACTGACCGTAATATGCATTTTTACCATGTTTGCGTAAATAATGCTTATCCAACAGCTCTTTCTGCATGTCCGAGAGTTCTGACGAAAGCTGACGAGTAAATAGATTCATATATGCAATCTCTTCGAGTACAACAGCGTTATGCACTGCGTTATTTGCATCAGTTCCCCATGCAAAAGGCCCATGAGAATGAACCAGTACTGCGGGAATATCTTTTGGCATAATTCCGCGCGACGTGAACGTTTCGACGATCACACGTCCAGTTTCTAGCTCATATTGCCCATCAATTTCCTGTGCAGTCATAGGTCGAGTACAGGGAATCGAACCATAAAAATAATCGGCGTGCGTCGTACCCCATGCAGATAAATCTCGCCCAGCCTGAGCCCAAATCGTCGCATGTCGCGAATGTGTATGTACAATGCCCCCAATATCAGGAAATGCACGGTATAACGCTAAGTGCGTATCTGTATCTGAAGATGGTTTTTTAGTACCTTCAACCACTTTTCCTGAATCTAAACTCACAACAACCATATCCTCCAAAGTCATGTGTTCATATTCAATACCAGATGGCTTGATGACAAAAATATTGTTCTCGCGATCAACTCCACTGACATTTCCCCAAGTAAATGTCACTAAATTATGGCGAGGTAATGCTAAGTTAGCGTCTAAAACCTGTTTTTTAAGTTGTTGGTACATATCACTTAACCTTTTATTTTTAGACTGTTAACGGTAAAACATTCCTCACCAATAGCGTTATCGACTTATCGATCGCGCAACCTGTGGCAAAAAAACAATAATACCATCAGTCAGTTAACCACATAATTTGTAGTAAACCTCATTCCAGCGAATTTCATTTTTAAATGCAGGAATTCGGGTTTCCTCATCTATCACTAGCATTTCTATGCCGCACATTTCGGCATAGATACGCAAGTATTCAATATCCAATGCTTGAGTAAATACGGTGTGATGTGCACCACCCGCTAAAATCCACGCTTCAGCAGCAACTGGCAAAGAAGGCCGTGATTTCCAAACTGCATGAGCAACAGGTAATTTAGGTAAAGTATGAGGTGGTATAATGGTATCCACCGTATTCACTATCAAACGGAAACGATCACCCATATCAATCAAGCTGATATTTAATGCTACGCCTGAATTAGCCGAAAAAATCAAGCGAGCAGGATCGTCTTTACCGCCAATACCAAGATATTGCGCATCGAGCAACGGTTTTTCTTCACGAGCAATAGAGGGGCAAACCTCCAACATATGAGCGCCCAATACTAAGTCGTTGCCTACTTCAGGGTCAAAGTGATAAGTGTAGTCCTCCATAAATGAGGTTCCGCCTTTCAAGCCTTGAGCCATGACTTTTGTGATGCGTAATAATGCAGCCGTTTTCCAATCACCCTCAGCACCAAAACCGTAACCTTGCTGCATTAAACGTTGCACCGCTAAACCTGGTAGTTGCTTTAAACCATATAAGTTTTCAAACGTTGTGGTAAACGCACCAAAATTACCTTGCTCAAGAAATTTCTTCATTCCGAGCTCAATGCGTGCCGCATCAACTAAATTATTGCGTTTAGAGCCATTGAGTTTCACTGCATCAGTAAGCCGATAAGAGGCTTCATATTCATCAATTAACGCATTCACTTCGCCTTGCGAAATGCTATCCACGACAGATACTAAGTCGCCTAATCCATAGCCATTAACGGCATAACCAAATTTAATTTGAGCTGAGACTTTATCACCTTCGGTCACGGCCACTTCACGCATATTGTCGCCAAAACGTGCTACTTTCAGCTGTTTACTCTCGTGAATACCCACCGCAACACGTATCCAACGGTTCAACTTTTGATGAACATCTTTATCTTTCCAGGAGCCCACAATGGCAGTGTATTCATTGCGCATACGTGCGCCAATAAAGCCAAATTCTCGCCCACCATGAGCGGTCTGGTTTAAATTCATGAAATCCATATCCATGGACGCCCATGGAATAGCATTGCTATATTGCGTATGTAATTGCAGTAATGGCTTTTCCAACAAACTGAGGCCTAATATCCACATTTTTGCCGGAGAAAACGTATGCAGCCAAGTCACTATCCCCAGGCAATTATTTGCATAGTTGGCTTCGCGGCATAGCGTTGCAATTTCATCGGGAGTGGTCGCCAATGGTTTCATGACTAATTTAACTGGCAATCCTGCATCTTTATTTAGCCCTTTTACAACCTCTTCGGCTTGCTGTGCGACCTGCTTCAGAGTCTGTTGTCCATACAGATGCTGACTACCAATAACAAACCAAACTTCTGACTTTTCAAAGATGTTCATCTCAATTTTCATAGTGTAAGCCTGCCTGTTTAGTGCAATAGTGATAAGTACAATAACTCTACACTACTCAACATTGGCGGCATAGCAAGGTTCAGCAACCTGACTCCATTTTTGATAGCGTTGATAAATTTTTTCATATTGAGCTGAACGGATTGGATCCGGCAGCATTGAGCGTTCAATTGGACTAGCCATATGCTGTTGAGCTTCTTGAATTGTAGGGTGCACCCCCGCGGCAACCGCAGCAAAAATTGCAGCACCTAACGCACAACATTGGTCAGATGCAACAATCTGCAGGGGACGATTCATAACATCTGCGCAAACTTGCATAATTACGGGTGATTTACGTGCGATCCCACCGAGGGCTAGTACATTTTCAACCGGAATATCTTGTTCAACAAAACACTCCATAATCGCGCGGGCACCAAATGCTGTTGAAGCAATAAATCCTCCAAATAACGCTGGTGCATCAGTTCCTAAATTTAAATCAGTGATCACACCTTTTAAGCGCTGATTGGCAAATGGCGTTCGGCGACCGTTAAACCAGTCAAGCACAACGGGTAACTTATCTAATGAGGTTTGCTGAGCCCATGCATCGGTTAATGCGGGTAATAATGTTGATTCTATCTGTTTGAGAGTTGGCGCAAGCTCTGGATTTTGTTGAGATGCATGCTGTAATGGCCAGCTTAACAAGCTACCAAACCACGCATACATATCACCAAATGCAGACTGCCCAGCTTCCATGCCAATGAGTCCTGGAACAACACTACCATCGACTTGGCCGCAAATACCTGCAATAGCGCGATCGCCCACATGCTGATGCTCAGTCAATAAAATGTCACAGGTTGATGTACCAATCACCTTTACTAACGTATAAGGCTGAGCTCCCGCACCAACTGCACCCATATGGCAATCGAATGCACCACCAGCAATCATAACTTTATCAGGGATACCTAGCCGTTCGGCCCATTCTTGGGTGATACGCCCTACTGATTTTTCTGCTGTATAAGTATCCGTAAACAGAGGGTAATCGAGATCGTTAACTAGAATAGGATCTAACGTTTGGAGAAAATCTCGGGGTGGTAAGCCATTCCAATCTGCGTGCCATAACGCTTTATGTCCTGCAGCACAACGGCTACGCTTAATATTATTAGGTGCTTGAGTACCACTTAATAACGCAGGAACCCAATCGCACAACTCAATCCAAGATACCGCAGCATCCCGTACGGCATTATCGGTGCGCGAGATATGGAGGATTTTGGCCCAAAACCATTCGGATGAATACACGCCACCAATATAGCTGCTATAGTCGTTAAAGCGGCCGCTACGACATAACCGATTGATTTCCTCTGCTTCTTCAATGGCGGTGTGATCTTTCCATAAAACGAACATTGCATTGGGGTTATTAGCAAATTCTGGACGCAAAGCCAAAACTTGTCCGTTGTTATCAATAGGTGCTGGTGTTGATCCCGTCGTATCAACACCAATGCCAATAATATTTTGTCGTTGCTCAGGTGTTAACATAGCAACGACAGCTTTAATTGCTTGCTCCATAGATTCAATATAATCCAATGGATGATGACGAAATTGGTTATTTGATGGATGACAAAATAATCCCTGGTGCCAACGCGGATAATAAACAACTTCTGTTGCAATTTCAGAGCCTTCTATGCAGTCAACGGCCAGAGCACGTACAGAATCACTACCAAAATCCAGACCGAGAGCGATCGCGTCTTTTGACATAAAAAACCTCAAATTCAACAGTAATAATAATTAGATCCGTACCATAAAAAAAATTTACTCAATCAGCGAGGAGCGGTTAGCTAGAAATATGTACGATCCTGCTTTCTTCAAATAGATTGTGACTTAGTTCAAAATTACAGGTGGTTAGATGCGGACTAAATGTGGAAATTTGGCTTCGTTTAACCCTATGAATGATGATAATTGAATCAGTCTAGAAAATTAAAATTTAGCCAAAAGATAATGTCAAATATCCATACTATTGCGTTATGATGCCGCATAGCCTGTTACTTGTTATATTGTCAGTTGCGAGGAAAAGTGTGTATCAACGAACTATACCTGACTCACAGCCAGATCCCTTACTACCTGGATACTCTTTCAATGCTTATCTAGTCGCGGGCCTAACACCTATTGTTATAGATGGGCCTCTTGATTTTTTTATCGACCGCGCCTTCGGCATGAAAGGCTATATTTTAAATCTTACAATTAAGGGGCAAGGGCAAATATTTGACGGGGAAGAAACCTTTTATTGTAATCCTGGAGATATGTTGCTGTTTCAACCTAAAGAACCACACTATTACGGCCGATCGCCGCATAGTGATTGCTGGTATCATCGTTGGATTTATTTTCGCCCTAGAGCGTATTGGGCCGATTGGTTAGAGTGGAGCAACCAGACAAAGAAGGTGGGGCGTTTAACACTGGAAACAGCTGAGCTACAAGACGAATTCGAGCAATTATTTATTTCAATTGATCAAATCCATCAGTCAAGGCGGCGCCTGTCAGAAGAGTTCGCCATGAACTTACTCGAACGTTTATTATTGCGTAGTATTGAAGAAGAGCCGCAGTCAGCACATACAATGATGGACCCGAGAATTATCGAAGCGTGTCAGTATATGACCAGCAATTTAGCGGATGATATCCGTATCGAAGATATTGCTAATCATGTTTGTCTTTCACCCTCCCGGCTTGCGCACCTTTTCCGCGAGGAGATTGGTATCAATATGTTGCGCTGGCGTGAAGACCAGAGAGTCATTCGAGCTAAATTGTTGCTACAAACAACCCAAGAATCAATAGCCAGAATTGGCCGAATTGTGGGCTATGATGACCAATTGTATTTTTCACGAGTATTTCGTAAACGAGTTGGCGTTAGCCCAAGTGATTTCCGCCGCCGTAATATAGAATTGATGATTTATCCCGATTCTGAAGGCTAGTTTACCTCGTGAAATAAATATGGGGCACTGATAAGTGCCCCATTCATAACAAGATAGGTTGCCTATCAAAGATGTAAAATATTAGCTTTTAGAAAACAGCTGGGAAATATTAATTCCTTTCAAAAAAATGAAAGCTAATAGTAAGCTGCCCCATAGCGCCATTGTAATATAACTGCTAACACCGAGAATGTTTAAGCCGCTTTCTAGCATTTGTAGCAAAATTAGCGCCATTACGATGCCAAATACTCGCCCAAAACCACCATCAGGATTAATACCGCCTAAGACTACCGCCAGAATAGAAACTAGCAGATAAGACTCACCATAAGAGGCTTTAGCAGAGTTAAGCTTTGACATCATTAATAGCGCGGCAATAACGCATAAAACTGAAGATAAAATATAAACCCAAACCAGCGTTTTACGTGTATTAATACCTGAATAATAGGCAGCTCGTTCATTTGAACCAACCAAATAAAGAGTTCGACCAAAAGTTGTTTTCTCTAAAATAACCCACACAACCGCCACCACAACCAAAAACACGAGCAGTGGAGCTGGAATTCCCAGAATGTTCGCGCTATTAATCCCTAAGATATATTCAGGGAAATTAGAAATAGCCGAGCCCTTGGATATCAAAATATTAATACCATTAAGCAGAGTCATAATACCCAGCGTCGCAAGAATAGGTGATACTCTCACTACCGCTATCAGAAAACCATTAATTGACCCAATGACCAGCGCCATGGCTAAACCAGAAAGTATCACTAGGACAAAGCTACTGATCGTCGGCGGATAATGCGTTGCAACCCATGCCATCACTAAACCACAGGCGTTCATCGTGGCAATAATCGACAGGTTAATCCCACCGGTAAGCATAGTAACCGCCATCGCTAATGCTAATACACCAAGCACTGGTACCTGAGTCGCAATAGATTGAAAGTTAGCTGAAGACCAAAAAATGTTTGGAATCAAAAAGCTGAAGGCAACCACTACCGCTGCAATTAATAAACTCAGGTAAATTTCAACATTATCTTTTACTTTTTTTGCGCCCATGATTAAGCCCCCTGACTCTTACGCTGGCTCCATGCCGTCATGCTAATACTGATTACGATGACTAAGCCAGTTACCACAGTATGCCAATATGAAGAGATACCTAACAAATTAAGACCATTTTGCAGTACGGCGAGTAGTGTTACCCCGAGTAACGTACCTAGCAATGTGCCCTTTCCACCAATAATGCTAGTGCCGCCCAATACAACTGCGGCTAATACTGTCAGCTCATAGCCTAGTAAAGAGTCTGGGGCGACAGTCAAGACAGTTGCTGATTGAACAACACCCGCAATACCGGACATTAGTCCCATATAACCATAAACAAATAATTGCAGTTTAAATATGCCAAACCCCATACGAGAAGCGGCTTCTTTATTTCCACCCATCGCATATATCATGCGACCCACACTGGTTTTATTCATAATAACTGCAGTTAACGCGACAACAGCGACTAAGGTAATAATTTGCAAACTTAAACCATAGTCGTAGCCATCTGCTGCAGTAAATTGAAAGAGCATTACCCCGTGTTCAAACCATTCAGGATAGCTATATAGCCAAACACCTTTAGTCAAATAAAGGAGTAATCCATAAAATATATTCAGCGTTGAGATGGTAATAATGATTGAAGGCACTTTTAGTCGATTGACTAACGCCGCGTTAACCAACCCCAATAGCAAGCCAACGCCTCCAGACAGAGCAAATGCAATCGCAAAATTGCCAGTAGTGCCTTGAATTAAGGTCACCATAATATATTGAGAAATAATAACCATCGCCGGAAACGAAATATCAATCCCGCCGGATATCAGTACAATAAACAACCCACACGCTAAGATTGTTAGCATTGCGTAGTTATTTAATAAATCGTACATATTGCTTAGTGTCATAAAGTCATCGCTGGCAAACGATAGATAGCCACCGATGATAATAATGATTAAGCCTAGAAATAATTCGTGGCCTTTAACACCGAATTTGTTAACCATTAACCACCTCAGACAGAATATTTTCTGTTATTTCCCCAGGTAAGTAGGAAGATGTTATTTCACCTTTACGCATCACTAAAATCCGATGGCTATTAAAGAAAGCTTCATCAATTTCATCGGTAATCATCAACACCGCGATACCTTTTTGCGCTAGCGCTGAAATTATCTGATAAATCCCCGCTTTATTCGCAATATCCACCCCCACTGTGGGCGCATCAAGAATCAAAACTTTTGGATTAATCGCGAGCCATTTGGCAATCGCCACACGTTGAGCATTACCACCTGATAACGTGTTGACAGGTAGGTTTACACTGCCAATTTTAATCGTGAGTTGCTCAACTAAATCAACGACAACCTTGTCGGCTTTCGGTTTATTTAGCAGTTGTAATGGTGTTTTCAATCGATTTAAAATTGTTGAAATTATATTATCGTTAATTGATTGCTCCATCACTAAGCCTGTACTCATACGGTCTTCCGATACATAACCGATCCCTGCTTTAATGGCATCTCGGTTACTCGAAAAATACACAGGATGACCTGCAAGATGAATTTCCCCGCTATCAGGCTTAGTCAGCCCAAATAGACTAAGGCAAAGCTCGGTTCTTCCAGCTCCTAATAATCCTGTAATTGCGACGATTTCACCTTGATGTACCTGAAAAGAAATATTGCGATATTCTTGCCCGCGGCTAAGGTTTTTCACTTCTAATTCAATGTTATTTTTTTGTTGAATTGGCGGTAATACGGCATAAGAAAACTCTTTGCCAGTCATTAGAAATGCGAGCTTTTTATTATCAATGTCTGCAGCAGGATAAGTACCAATCCACTTTCCATCTTTTAATACGGTAATGCGATCGGAAATTTCCATCACTTCATCAAGGCGATGACTGACGAAAACGACACAGATATTTTTTTTCTTAAGATCATGCACTACCCGTAATAGCCCTTTTACTTCTTGCATGGTTAAAGAGGCTGTAGGTTCATCCATAATAATAAGTTTGGCTTCTTGTGAAAGCGCACGACAAATGGCGACTATTTGCCGCTGAGCAATGGGTAGAGATTCAACTGTCGCATCGAGATCTAGCTGCGTATCAATGCTTTTCAATGTTTGTTCGGCTATTCGACGTATTTCTCGTTTATTAACGAGAAATTTATGATGGTATTGATGAATACCAATATTTTCGGCAACGGTTAAATTAGGGAATAATGATAAATCTTGATAAATAACCTGAATACCCGCTTTAACTGAGTCTATCGGTGATAGCTGTGAATACGATTTTCCTGCAATAACAATATTTGCGCCCGTATCCGGTTGATAAACACCCGATATAATCTTAATTAGCGTTGATTTACCACAACCATTTTGTCCAGCTAAACAGTGAACCTCTCCAGGAAGTAGCGTCAATGCCATATTATCGAGCGCCTTCACACCGTAGAAGGTTTTGCTGATATTACCCAGTGAAATAAATGGTTCCATTTCGACCTCTTATAGGCTGATAATTTTTATATTCAAATACATACGTCCTTGCCATTCACTTTCGGCAAGGACGTATTTAAAACCATAATTCCTAGTACAAACTATCTACATTATCTTTTGTAACGCGTAAAACTTTATGGAATTTGATGATGCGTTTATCCATATCAACATCGGCTTGACCAAGATTAGGAATTTCTAAGTCTTGAGTAATTGCTTCACCTTTAAGAATTTTGTCTGCAACCGCAGTTAATGCATAACCTGCGGAAGCTGGATCATAAGTTACACCCATAGTGATATCGCCGCTCTTAACGAGGGATGCGGCTTGAGATGGGATCATCATGCCAAAGACGAAAACTTTATCGCGTGCACGTTTCTCTTTCACTGCACGACCAGCGCCAATTGGCCCCTGTGAACCAAATGCCACTACACCTTTCATCGTTGGATGAGCTTTCATTAGGTCTAATGTAGTGCGACGTGCATCATCAATATTTTCCGCTACAGGCATCCGGCTAGTAACTTCATACATTTCTGGATAATGTTCTTTTTGGTATTTAACGAATAAATCGGCCCATAAATTATGCTGAGGCACTGTTAAGCCCCCTACATAAATAACATAACCGCCTTTACCGCCCATTACTTTCGCCATTTCCTCGACATTATCAGCTGCAAATTTTTCATTATCGATAATCTCTACGTCCCAGTTAGCACTTGGTTGTCCTGGCGACTCGTTAGTTAATACCACGATCCCTGCATCACGTGCTTTCTTGAAGACAGGCTCCAACACGTTGGCATCATTCGGTACGATAGAGATAGCAGATACTTTTTTAGCAATTAAATCTTCAATAATTTTAACCTGCTGCGGAGCATCAGTACTGGATGGACCAACTTGATAAGCATTAATCCCCAATTCTTTTCCTGCTTCAGTCACACCATCACCCATGCGATTAAACCAAGGCATTCCACCAATTTTTGAAATATTTACAACTTCAACTTCTTGTGCGATTGCCGCTGTAGAGCACATCATTAACCCCAGTAAACTGGCAGATAATAGTTTTCCTAAATTTATTTTATTCATCTCATACCTCTGTCCGGCAGTCAAAATAACGGGTAATCATTTTATTATTTATCTTTAGATAAATATTTAGCGATTTCTTTTTTCATTGTGATACTGGGTTCGTATCAGCTAAAAAAGAATGTTTTTATTACGATTATTGAGGAAACATTAGTGATAAAACAAAGGGGTTACCCTTAATAACTCTTTATTTTCTACGATGTTAGTTGTACCACCTATCACTGCATATCAATACGATGGATAAAAATACCGTTATAAACGGTGTTGTGTATCTATCAGGCAGTAAAGCTTATTTTAACATTCCATTAATAATGGTTTACTCGTTGTAGAAATGTAGAGCTTTAATGCTTAAACAGTTATGTAATTATTGGTTGTTTATATGGATATTTGCGCCTACCTTCTAGTTTGAGAGCAAGATCACAAATATTATGATAGTCAAATCCACGATTTCTTCATGCTGATATCAAAATGATTTAGCACAGTGAGAAGAATTAAGCCGCCTTATTTTCTGGATATTTAAACACCCTTACCACAATCTATTTTTAAATTACTTCATCCTTAGCTGATACATTTAAACTAATGGATGATTTAATTTTTAATATAAGCTAATAGTTAAAAATCAAAAAAATTAATTTAATCTCATAGAATTAAAAACACTGGAAATATTAAATAAGAGAAACTTGAAATTTAATATTTAGCAATTAACCTATCCATTAATAAAAGCACTAATATAACCAATCATTAAAGGTGACGAGCTAGAAATGTATTTAAAACAAAGAATATTGCTAAGAACTCTCTCGCCATTTATTTAAATAAATGGGTTAATTAAATACTTGTTTATTCTAGTAGTTATTTTTAATCATATATCGGATAGTATAAAGCATTAGGCTGATAGTGCCCTATGTAGTGAGTTATAATTAAAATTAACGGTGAGATGAAAAGCCCGACTTGCGTTAGTCGGGGCCTATGAGCCTAATAGCTTGATATCTAAGGTTATCGATGTCCTTCCATCCCATGATCAATCCTCTGAAATTGTGACAACATCCATCAGATCATTCACAATTGCCGATTGGATAATATTTATCAAAAATAACAATATACTTTCGACTTTTCTTTTTTAAACGTAGGTCTTTAAATTCTTGATTAGGAAGTAAATAAAGTACGTAAGGCTGTGATTCATCCTCCACATCACAATTCTCATGGAGTAGCACTCGGAAATAGGTATTTCCAGTATTTTTTAGTATACCTTCATTTTGATTAATATCGTATTTAAAATCTGGATTTTTTGGCCTTACAACAAAATATGTTTCTAAACTAACGGTTGGATAAAATAAGGGTTGTTTATTCTTTTTATCTTCATCTCGCATATCAAGAGGTGTTTCACTAATAATAATTTTGTAATACCGTTCCTTATTATCTTCTTGACCTCGATAAAAAATCTTAAAGAACTCCTGTTCTTTGGGCAATAATATTTTTTTTAGTGGTGTAAATATAATCTCACCATCCTGAATTGGTTGGCCATGTTCATTACTACCTGGTCTATCAATTTGATAAGCGCTAAAGTTATATAAATTCGTTTTTTTCGTATTATTAATATACGGCTTAGAAAAAAATTGCTGTTCTGGTTCCATTGAAGAGATATCAGAGTCAATGTATAGCGCGAATGCGTTACTTCCGGGCAAAAACAATACCATCAACAATAGGACTTTTAATAAGGAAATTAGCTTCATATTTATAAATCCAAAACAAAATTTAAGAGAAATATTTATTGGATATCTGGCCCTGTCCAAATTGCCTTAACAGTGACAGTGCCGCTCGCCGATACAGTTCCTAGCCAGTCAATACCGTCTAAAGTAAACAGTGAATTAGCCTCATTCATCGGAAATAGTAAATCCAAATTTGTTCTATAAAATGAACCTAAATCTTCGTTTGGCCTATCCCATGGAGTTTCTTCCCATAATGCATTTTTCAATGAAATTTCATTATTGTCACAGCTCGCACGATATGATTCCTTCGAGCCTTTATTATTTTTGAATGAAAGGTAAGCCGAAAATGGTACGTTTAACTTATTATCACTTGAGCTAAATAAACAGTATGACCGACCTTTTGAGGTTGTATTTGGGCCATCAACTTTCGCGATAATGGAATCCGCTTGCCTTGGTCCACTTGTCGTAACGATATAATTAAACTCAATCGGTTCCTCTCCATTGCCGACCTTACCTGTTTTCTATTGGTGTGGATTAAAATCCGCAGGAATTATACTAATACCATAATCTCTTGGTTTAATAACAAGGTAATTTGAGGGAGTAAACTCATAATATCCAGATTGTGGTAATGATGATTCGAACCCAAAGGTATACACACTATCAGCAAGTGTCACTGTTGAATTTGGAGAAGCATCAACAATTGACTTTAAATACGCATTTGTGAGGAAAACATCGATGCTTTTGGAACCATTCGTAAATATTTCAGACATGTTCGTCGTTGAAGACCAATTTGTCCAACGAGCACTATTGCATCCTTTATATTGGATCCTTGAAGCCGTTGGCGCTTTTGTTAAGCCTAATATTTGGTGATCGATATACATGCGAACAGTAAAGGTGCCGCTAAAGAAAGTGTTATATAAATAGAGGAAATCGACTTACTGTTTATAATAATGATGCAGCTTTATCTTTTCTCTTACACTTCCTAACTTGATATCCATTAAGATTATCTTCATAAAAGAGCCAAAGAGATATGCATAAACTTAATAAATCGTGGTTTCATGCGGAAAAAATCAATCGTGGTTATGGCTATGCGTCATATAGTTAACAGGTAATATTTTAAAAAAATAACCATAAGATAAATGGAAGTGAAAAATAGTATCAAAATGATTATTTTTAATAGTAATGCGTAGAATTTATTTTCTATTTTTTTTATTAATGGTTTTTTTTCTTCAACATTTGGTAATTGCAATATTAACGGTTTCTCATATGTAGTGGCTATGTCATTGCTTTTATTTATGATATTCACTGAGTGTGTCAATTCACCATTAACGGAAATGATTATCTCAGCAGAAAGAATGACTCCTTTTTTAGAGATATTAAGTATCGCATTCTCAACACCAAGCTGCTGGTACAGCAACTTTCTCAATACACTTATATACTGAATCAATGTATTGATGGATACGTTTAAGTTATGGCTTTCAAAAATCTTTTTTAATAGTTCTTTTCTAGACGTAGCAACTCGATTACTTTCGATTAATATAATTAAAATATGCTTTAAGATGGTGGTTCATTTCACCACCTCCACGTTAGAATCTAGTCTGAACATTTCACCGGATTCAGAGTTATATTTTATTACATCGTTCAATATATATCATCAAAGGACCCTACTCTATAAAACTGTTATAATGCATAATATATATCTATTAGATTCTACTAACTTATGTTAAATCATCACAATCAGAGTTACTCAGTTTTAGTCTTCTTTTTAAGAAAATTCCATAAACTTATTACTAAACTGAGCCTATGCAACTATAGCACTAGGTTTTAATGAAAAAAAGTAAAGTGAGTAAAATATGTTATAAATTTTAATTAGTTATAACTAGTGGTGGTTCCTTTATTGATGATTATCACAGCCTAATGAAGTGAAAAGTAATCAATCCAATAACTTTTAGAATTTATCATTGCTGCGCACAACAAAATTAGGGGACTTTTTCGAAGGATTTTTCATACTCAACAAATGAAAATTGATTCATAAACGCAACACGAATAAAGTTCAAGTTTCGCCCTTAAAAGCAGTCCAGACGTCTTTACATATATTTAATCTTATTAATTGTATTGCTCATTAATTCATGTAATACCATGAATTATCAATACAAACTCTATTATTTAAAGATTTATTCAATCATTTCACTACCAGTCACCCTACCCAGATCATGAAGTTCGCTCATGTTGTAATGAAATTAAGTCGCTTTCACTCATCCAATAGCTCTGGCATAAATTAGATCATATTAACTTATTGGCAACATGAAGACTGGTGAATGAGAAACGAGTCACTTCTCTGCAATCAAGAAGCGAATACAGTTTTCATATCAGAGCATAGGATGCGAGATCACAATGAATACAGACTTTACATTTACGATTAAGAGCGGTCTTTTCGATGAAAATTATAATCCCTCTGAAAATACGCGTATCACCACCAACTTTGCTAATTTAGCCAGAGGAAAAGAGCGTCAGGAAAATTTGCGCAATACATTAACCATGATTGATAATCGTTTCAATTCACTAGCGCATTGGGATAACCCTAAAGGGGACCGTTATTCTGTCGAACTTGAAATTATTTCTGTTGAGATGAGTATTAAAGACAATAGCAACACCTTCCCAGTGATTGAAATATTAAAAACGAATATTATTGATAGAAAAACTCACCAACGGATTGAAGGCGTTGTAGGGAATAACTTCTCTTCTTACGTACGAGATTATGACTTTAGTGTATTGCTGTTAGATTATAATAAAAATAAATCTGAATTTAGTATTCCAACTAATTTTGGCGACTTACATGGAAACATATTTAAATATTTCGTTAACTCAAATGAATACAAAGAGAATTTTAACAAATCACCGATAATATGCTTAAGTGTCTCAAATAGAGATATTTATCATCGGACTGGGAACCAGCATCCTGTTCTAGGTATAGAATATCAGCAAAATGGCTCTTCCTTGACTGAACAATATTTCCAAAAAATGGGGCTAAAGGTTCGCTATTTTATGCCTCAAAATAGTATTGCTCCTTTGGCTTTTTATTTTACTGGTGATTTACTGAGTGATTACACTAATATTGAGCTTATCAGTACTATCAGTACGATGGAGACATTCCAAAAGATTTATCGACCTGAGATTTACAATGCTAACTCTCCCGCTGGGCAATGCTATCAACCAAGTCTGAACCAGCAGGATCATTCATTAACAAAAATTGTTTATGACCGGGAAGAACGTAGCCAGTTGGCTATTGAGCAGGGGAAATTTACTGAAGAGCACTTCATTAAACCCTACAAGAACATTCTTGAACAATGGTCTGCTAACTACGCACTTTAATTAACGAAAAATAAAAGGTCATCTATTATGAAGAAAATATTACTACCTACTTCGACTGCTGGCAGTTTACCTAAACCTTCTTGGCTTGCACAACCTGAGAAACTTTGGTCTCCATGGAAATTGGAAAATGAGGAATTAATTGAGGGAAAACAAGATGCTCTTCGTTTGTCTCTGGATGATCAACTACGAGCAGGTATTGATTTTGTCAGTGATGGTGAGCAAACGCGCCAACACTTTGTTACGACATTCATTGAACACCTCAGTGGCGTTGATTTTGAGAAGCGTCAGGTGGTTAAAATTCGTGATCGCTATGATGCGAGCGTACCGACGGTCGTTGGTGCAGTGGCTCGTCAAAAACCTGTTTTTGTGGAAGATGCCAAGTTTTTACGTAAGCTAACCAAACAACCTATTAAATGGGCCTTACCGGGTCCCATGACTATGATAGATACGCTCTATGATAATCACTATAAAAGCCGCGAAAAACTCGCTTGGGAATTTGCCAAGATACTCAATCAAGAAGCAAGAGAATTAGAGGCTGCTGGCGTTGATATTATCCAGTTTGATGAGCCAGCTTTTATTGTTTTTTTTGATGAGGTGAATGATTGGGGCATTGCCGCTTTAGAAAGAGCTATTGAAGGCCTTAAATGTGAAACTGCGGTACATATCTGTTATGGATATGGCATCAAAGCGAATACAGATTGGAAGAAGACTCTTGGAACAGAGTGGAGACAATATGAAGAAGCGTTCCCTAAACTGCAAACTTCTAATATCGATATCATCTCACTGGAATGTCACAACTCGCATGTTCCAATGGATCTGATTGAATTAATTCGCGGTAAAAAAGTGATGGTAGGCGCCATTGATGTGGCAAGCAAGACCATAGAGACACCAGAGGAAGTCGCCAATACATTACGTAAAGCACTTCAGTTTGTTGATGCCGATAAGCTCTATCCTTCGACGAACTGTGGTATGGCTCCTTTATCTCGTCAGGTAGCCACTGGTAAGCTCAATGCGTTAAGCGCAGGCGCAGAGATCATTCGCAGAGAACTCTCAGCAAAATAATCTTGCTAAATATTCAAATATTTCCAAAAAATTGAAATCATGCTTGGCACCCTAATTAATCGCCAAGCATTCTTGTTTCGACAGATAGATAAAAATCTCATTATAAACAATGTAATTTATCCATCCGACAAAAAAGCTATTTTTACTTAGGCTAAGTTTGGAGAATATTACTGTTTGTTGATTACCTTCATAGCAATAAAATTGCTTAGCCATAAAAAATGTTCTGCACAACAAAATTAGGACACATTTCTGAAGGAGTTTTTGAGCTCCACAGGCGACAAATAATTATTTGCCGTGTGTAATCGCGTTAAATTGTAATAACGAAGATAATCTAGTACGTCTTGTCTCATCTCCTTGCGATTTGCATGAGCACTTTTAAATAACCAATCATGCTTTAAGCTTCCAAAAAATCGTTCAACTACCGCATTATCCCAGCAAGCCCCTATATCACCTTGGCTTGAGCACATATCATAACTTTTCAGTAACGCTTGATATTGCCCACTCGTATATTGGCTTCCTCAGTCACTGTGAAACACACAACCCTTTGAGGGCAAACGTAAGTTATACGCCATCATTGACGCTTTGCTTATCAAGGCCGTATCAATTTTCGATGACATGTGCCAACTCACAATACGCCGAGAATGGATTTCTTTCTCCATTTTTAATTGTTTAACTTCTTTGCGTAGAGCAAGTAGTTCCTGTCGTTCAAGGGGGGTTAATGCATTAGATTTATTTTCAGCATCATGACGCTTTCGCCAAGCATAGAGAAGTTTGGTTGTTATTCCGAGAGCATTCGCTGCTTGTGGAACCGTATAACCTCGTTCGAGTATTAAATTAATCGCTTCTTTCTTAAAACTTTCAGTATATTGCTTCGGTGATTTTCATTTCATATCGACATCTTATTTTAAAGGTGAATAAATTCCCTTATCAAAGTGTCCACATTTATTAAAGCACAACACTTTGAACAGAGTCGAAATAGCTTAGGTTATAGAACGTTACGTAAACGGTTATGCAAAGAGGGCTTTAGCGTGAGTGCTTATGGCGTTCAAAAGCTAATGGCTCAGCTTGGCCTAGTCGTCACTCAGCGCGTTGCTTACAAAGTCACCACAAAACGCAAACACAGTGATGCCGTAGCCGATAATTTGCTCAATCAAAATTTTAATCCTCACGCACCTAACGAAGTGTGGGCGGGTGATGTGACCTATTTAAAAACAGGGGAAGGCTGGATGTATTTAGCCATCGTGATGGACTTATATTCACGCCGTATTGTGGGTTGGCATATCGATAAACGAATGACGGCAGATTTAGTCAGTAAAGCCTTGATGAAAGCGTATAACTTACGCCAGCCCGAAAGAGGCTTAGTCTTTCATAGTGATAGAGGCTCTCAATATACGAGTAAGCGATATCGCCGCTTGCTAACAAGCTATGGTATTAGGGCAAGCATGGGTGATGTTGGAGCCTGTTGGGATAACGCCGTTGTAGAACGATTTTTTGGCAGTTTAAAACACGATTGGGTACTGAAAATCCCTCAGCCGACTCGGAAACAGATGAAAGAAGATGTTATCGCGTATATGCGCTATTACAACCTAGAAAGGTTTCATACTGCCAACGGTGATCTGTCCCCAATTGAGTATGAACAAAATTCCTTAAGAAAAGTGTCCTGATTTAGTTGCGCAGAACAACATTGATATCAAAATGAGGCCGGGCAGTCAGGGCGCTTTAAATAATGGGGTCGGTGGCGAGCTTAAAACAAATTTAGCCGGTGTTGGGATTGATTTATCTTGGTTGGATGGGAGCCCAATTGATCTTTCGGGAGTGAATAAACGGTTTAGTGCGAATAATAATAATCAATTTGATATTAGCTTCTTTGCGAAGCCATATGCTCAAACCCAAACGATTGAAAAAGGCTTAATGAAAAGCAGTGTTATCATCGGTGCACTCTATAAATAGGAGCCTCTAAATTAAGGTCTCTCAGGAGTCACATTTAATGGGTAAAGCATTTATATTAAATAATTTTATTAAGCTTAATATCAATGCTCCCAGTAACTCCCTCAAATTGGCAATCTCAGCCAGAGAAAATTACAACGTATCAGGCATTCGACATTAGTTTGACCATCTTCAACAAATTAACCCTGTTGCGGCTTTATAATAAAATTAATTTTAGTCTATCTAATATTAAAAATTAAGCTGTTATAACAACAAGGTTAAAAACTCGTTGATTCCACTCACCACATTGCTCTACATTAATCAGGAAAATCTAATTCTCTAGATGAATTAGATCCTTGAAAATTCTAAAGCTAGCTTATCTTAATTATTTTACTATCAGAATAGATACCCATCTAGATTAATAATAGAATCAACTATTCACAATTACCTATAGAGTGATACTTATCAAAAATAATAATATACTTACGGCTTTTTTTCTTTAAACGTGCATCTTGATATACTTGATTCGGCAGTAAATAAAGCATATATGGTATTGAATCCATCTCTTCCTCACAACTATCATGAAGTAATACTCTAAAATAAGTATTCCCTGTATTCTTAAGTATACCCTTCTCTTGATTAAGCTCATAATTAAACTTCGGGCTGACTGGTCTTACCACAAAGTAGGTCTCTAAACTCACCGTAGGATAAAATAGTAGCTGCTTATTTATTTGACCATCTTTTTTCATATCAAACGGTGTTTCACTTATAATTATTTTATAATAGCGTTCAGTATTATCTTCTTTTCCACGATAAAAAATCTTAAAAAACTCATGCTCTCCTGGTAATAAGATTTTTTTAAGAGGTGTAAATATGACTTCACCATTATCAATTATTTTCGCCTGCTCATTGCTTCCTGGCTTATCAATTTTATAAACACTAAAGTTGTATAAATTCGTTCTTTTCGTGTCATTGATATAGGATTTAGAGAAAAATTGCTGCGCAGATTCCATAGATGAAATATCAGAGTCTAAATATAACGCGCATGCATCCTCATAACATGTAAGTAATACTACTAGTAGCAGAGCCTTTAGTTTAAAAATTACTTTCATATTCAACAATCCTAAACTAGATTGAATAAAAATATTCATTATTATTAAAAGCTTTAATTTAATTAATAGACTAACTAGTGAATATCCGGCCCTGTCCAAATAGCCTTAACTGTCACACTTCCACTTGCAGAAACAGCTCCTAGCCAATCAATCCCATCTAAAGTAAAATATGAATTTGATTCATTCATGGGAAAAGATAAGTCCAAATTTGTTCTATAGTATGATCCTAAATCCTCATTTGGCTTATCCCAAGGAGTCTCTGCCCATAATGCATTTTTCAAAGAAATTTCATTATTATCACAACTAGCTCGAAATTTAGCATTAGTACCATCATTATTTTTAAATGAAAGATAAGCAGAAAAAGGGACTTTAAGTGTGTCATCATTTGAGCTAAATAAACAATATGACTGACCTCTTAGCATTGTCATCGGTCCTTCTACCTTAGCGGTTATCGAGTCCGCTTGTCGAGGCCCACTCGTAGTAATAATATAATTAAATTCTATTGGAGGCTCTTCGTTACCTACTTTACCTGTTTTAGATTGGTTTGGATTAAAATCAGCAGGAATAATACTAATTCCGTAATCGCGTGGTTTAATTATCATATAGTTTGATGGTGTAAATTCATAAAATCCCGATTGAGGTGCAGCTGTATTTCTGAACGCGAAGGTAAATGCAGAGTTATCAACAGAACCATTAGCATTACTTGATACTATTTTAAGTAATAAACTATTACTTAAAAAAATATAAACACCATTATTACCCGACTTAAATATATTGTTCATAGCAATCTCAGAACCATAATTTAATGCCCAATTAGAGCCATCTATACTTATTTTGGCTTCAGCAGCTGCCACGGAACTAATACCTAACATAGCCGTATTTATCTTTAAACTTAGCCTGAGTTGACTAATAATTTCTCCTTTCAATTCATACTCAACTATTTTACAAATAATGCCTTGTTTACCCGTGTTATCGAAACCTATAGTGCAAAATGTTGAACCCAATCCTAATGTAGGATTTCCATTACTATCAACAAAGATTTCTTGCAAAGCCCCTGTTGATTTTAAAAGCAAATTACCCACTTTAGTTACATTTACATCATAAGATCTAACTCGATTTCGAGATAGAGATGAACAATCTATATCATCATTTGAATAATCTTGTTCATAGGCAGTACACGAATTAATTTTAAATATGTTATTTGCATTAACAGGCAAACTAATTAAATATTGATAAAAAGTATCACTCAGTATTGGTCTACCATTTCCTGACTCGCCTGTTGTTGATGATTGACTAATACGATAAGCGCCATTGCTTCGAATACTTTTAGCTTCCCACATTCCATTTGAAGGGCAACCCGATGAACCATTTCTACATCGATTACCTCTAAATGGCTGTGGCACAGGGCTATTCTCAATCCATAAATCGCCTGTATTATAACTTCCTGTAAACGCACCACTTATACTTCCCATATACCCTAAACTATCTTGATTAGTATCATATTTTGTAAATTTATTTGCTCCAGAAAACCGAGGTGTTAACCCATTCGGTGCAATAAAGTACTCGTCATCAATTTGGTTTTCTATAATCAAATAATTTACATCAGCTATAGAAATAGAATTAAAATAGAAAAATAAAACAAAGAAACTAATAATAGTCCTCATAATATATCAGCCTTAAAATTGATAGTTAGCGTTTTGCAAATGACACTTGAGGATCACAAGTCACCTCTCCCACCCATAACGCACCACGAGCACCCTGAAGATTCAAATCGGCTTCACAAATTGTTTTCTGATCATCTTGCAATAACGATATCACTGGATATCGAACATCTACATCCATCGAAAACTCACCATTCCCATCTGTTTTTGTGCGACCAATATGATTTCGAATTGAGGCATATTTTATGTATTCACCATCAGGTGATTTCAAGCGACCAAATACCGTCACCAGCTGCCTGACTTCCGGTTGATAAAGTGCAATATTCCCAGGATATAATGTCACCGACTTACTCCGCCCCGAAACAATATCAAAACTATCTTTTGATTTACCGTCATTCATTAATTGAATCTCATAATCCGAATAAGGTGATAACGGAATAAAGGTATTTTTGCCACTAATTGGGTAATTTTGCCCATTTACTTTAGCAACCATACTGCCACTACCTTTAATATCTGAATTAATAATGACTCCTGATTTGCCTTGCTGTCCACTCGGTGTGATCATTCCATCACTGTAAGCAATCGAACCCCTAGAGGTTAAATTGCCATTAAGTCGATTATTATCTGGCCGATTAATCGTCACTGTGCCTGAATTATATTTCATGTCATAAGAGGCATAGGCTAATGTTGAAAAATCTGATTCACCATTATCTTTATCGCGTACTAATTTAGAAACTGAAGCACCCGCATTAGTGATTGTAGAGTTTTCAAAACTCTTATTTGCATAAATATTGGCTTTAATATTTCCATTAGTGGATGAAACGCCAGTGCTTAGCCACGTAGAAAGAGGTAAAGAAAAATCAAGATTAATATATTTTTCGTTCGTACTGTTTTGATTATCATAATGATAACGCTGTACACCGGTCCTTAATCCAACCGTGCCATAACGACCCGAAAATAACGTATTGGCATATTCATAGTTTATTGAATCACTACCAACACGTCGGTCTTTCGTATTACTGATAGTAAACGAACCTGCTCTATCAATAATCTTGTCGAAATTGAATGTCCCGCCATAAGAATAACTATCTGCATCATAAAGTGGCAAATCGCCCTTAATACTCGTTTTTTCTTTTGATGCCCATAAAGAGCCATATCCTTCTGGAATGCTAATAGATATTGTTGTAATGTTACGGTGGCTACCATGATTTTCCAGCATTCCTTGCCAAGAAACAGAAATATAATTATTTAAAGATGCACTCACGCTTGTTTCTTGAACAACAAACTTATCAAAGCCATAATTTGACATCTGAAAACGGATCCCAGATAACACCGGAAAGTTATAAGCAAAAGAAGCGCCTGCTAAATAACTTTTCTCGGGTGCCTGACTCTGTGAACCTTCACCTCTGACATAAGTTCGCTTATCGAAATCAACATACCCCCCATAAATTTCCCAGTTTAACTTGTCAAAATTACCGGTTATTGCACCAAAGGATTTATTAATCGTTTGGTGCTGCGTTGTTACAACTGTGCCATCAACAACGGTTTCGATCGTTACCTCATAAATTCCGTACGGTAAAACACTGGTATCAATTTCATAATTACCCATAGGAAAATTTTGAATATTTAATAGCTTACCTTGACGATAAATACGCACTTCTCCTGGACTATTTAAAAATGCATAGATAGGTGTTAACGATTGTTGGTTATTATTAACTAAACTGGAAGAGTTATTCCCAATGGATGCCGCATAAATTTTACTGCTACTTAATGCAGTTAAACTGGCTATTGACTGTAGGTTCCAAGTACTCATCAAGCCCAATGCGAAACGAAATCCATTAAAATCACGCTCATACATTGCACGATATAACTCAATATTCGAATTCGACTTTCCAATACTATAAGCGGAGGCATTAACATTAAAATGATGCTCTGCAGCAGCAAATAAGGTGTCTAGGTTAAAATAGCTACTTGATGAATTCTTTGCATTTTTAACTTGGCTCTGAAATACACCCAAATCGTAATTTGCAACAGCTGAGAGCGAATTAACAGAAGAATTTCCTAATATAGACTGTCTCGCATGTTCTTTCGGGGCAAAAGCTGCTTTATCAACATTTATTGATAAGTTAAATGAGGAAATGTTTAATTGAAGTACCGCGTTAGTATCAATCACGATACTGTTATTTTCATTGAAAATCGCATTTTGCTGGTTTTCCAGCTTATCAACCAATAGATTATTAAGTTTTGGCCCTTGAGAATTATCAACCAGATGAAGGCTGGCTAATTTCATTTGCCCTTTATCAATGATAATAATCGCATCTGCAATTTTATTTTCAGTATGATTTATTTTTGTATCATCATTTAATCGTAAGAAAACTGGCACAGACATACCTTCTTCCAAGGCATTAGCAAATGCAGGAGGAATAATATATCCACCAATTTTAATGCTTTTCATTTCATTGGCATTAATTGTGTTTGAAAAAATAACACTTAGTATTGATAAAGCAATAACACTCTTACGCATGATTACAGTCCATTCCTAATTATTTGACAACAATGAACTCTCCTTTGTGCCAAATACCTACGCTAGATTTTTTATTTGTCTGATCAACAAATTGTAATTTAACGGCTAAATGAGGCATGAGGTAATAACGCTCACGACAAAGACCTTCTACACCATATTTTTGTTTATCAGGTAAGCAAGGGCCGGATGCTACAACACGAAAAGAGCTGTTTCCGATATTCGATACTTGAGAATTAACATATTGATAATTAAATTTTTCAATTCTCGGCGTAACGACTAAAATAGTACTAATTGTTGCCGATGTCGTAGCAGATGCCGATTTAGAACTCTGTGTAACACCACTTTCACCAATTGGATCATCTTTCCAATTTAGTCGGTAATATCGTTCTTTATCATCTCTGGGTCCTTGATAAATAATTTTAAACACATCCTTTGCTTTTCCTGGCAAAATTAAATTAGCCGGTGTCGATAGTATTTCATTAGGATCGCTAATAGGAATAACCTGACCGTTATCTAATGGCGAGTTTATTTTTTCGATTGTTAAATTAACTAGTCTTGCTGTATCAACCGTATTTTCAATTTCTTTGGCCAACGAATCTTCATCAGAAGATATTATTTCAGTAATATTTCCCACATTAACTGCAAAACTATTTTTAAAAGGTATAAATGACAATAAAATTAATGCTAATGTTATTTTTTTCATGATTATACGATACCAAAATGGAACAACGATAAAGATATTACTTCCCTATAGTATCTTTATCGTAATATTTATTCAGTTACACAATAACGAGATAATTAATTAAGCGCCTGGAGCTGCAGTAAAAGTACCATCCCAAGTTGCAGTGAACTGTACTTTAACATCGCCATCCCATGTACCATCAGTCAGTGATTTAAAATCCGTTGCCGCACCTGCTGTTTCTGCACTAGCAATTACAAACGTAAATTCACCACGATCTGTAGCACGCTCTGATCCATTATAAATACCATCGGCGGCTAAATTATCTAAACCAGAGGTAATACCTGTTGATGTATCAATTAATACAGTATCTGCATTTTTAGTTAAATCTGTACCATTCCATTTAACACCAACCGTTAATTTAGAATCATCTGTTGTTCTTGCTAATGTGTTAGAAACAATTTTTGATGCGAGTTTGAAGTCTGTTGCACCTGATTGACCTTGAATTGCAATATCAAATGCACCATTTTGTTGGTTAAAACTTTTTTGACCATCAGCATAGTTGAAAGTTAAACTTTTTAGTGGGGTAACAACTAACATACTTGTTGTGTCTTTAATTGCCGTTGCTTGCCAAGTAGCTGTTGCTTGCGCTGTACGTGTTGCAGCATTAGCAGCGGAAGTCAAAGATGCAGCAATAACCGTAGATAGCAAAATAAATGCCATTTTTTTATTTAACATATTATCCTCTCTATTTAAATTTATAACAAATATTAATTACATAGTATAAAAAACACTTTTAACCGTGCTTTTTATAAAAAATAATCAATAAAATAAGTCTAATTAAATTATTACCTTAATGATTTGTTATATAAATGAAAACCCCATAATAAACATTTGTTTTTTGTTGAGTTCCCTCTAACTCCAGATTCATTTTCTCTTTCAATATAAGAAACCACATCAAACCAGCTTTTATCTAAAATTATTAATAGTTCATTCAATTGATCTAGTGTGATAGATGTAATACCAGTTTCATAACGAGATATTTGTTGTTGGCTAACATTCATTAATTTAGCCAGTTTCTTTCCTGTTAATTTCTTTTCTTTACGAGCGCTACGCAAAAATAATCCAATACGACTACTAATTACATTATTTTTAATCATTAGGTCACCAAAATATAATATGACTATTAATACAATCAATTTTTAATAATCTAATCATAGTTATATTAAAAGAAGAGTAAAAGCGTTTGTACCGTTTAAAAACACAAACTATGATAGCTGAAAACTATCAATAATGTTTTATTGATCGAGATATCGATCATATAATACACACTATTAGAGTATACGCTTGCATAAAAATTAACAACTGATTGATTTTTGGACGCAACGAAAAGTCAATGTTTTTTTGAAAAAAATAAATATTAAAATTAAATTTGCGTGATTTAAAAAAATTACAAATAATAATAGTTACATTTTATTACAATTTAACGTAGGAAAATTGTAAAACAAAACATCAAAAATATAAAATATATAAAATGAGTAACCCAATTAGATATAATATTTTGATTTTAATACTATTCTTATTTATTAAAGATAAAAAATAATACTCTATTTAATCTAGCCAATCACCCTTTACCCCTAATATACTTAAATTATATTTCACAATCATTAGAAATATTAGTGATTTTTATAATAATAAAAGCATCGAATCTGATCTAGAAATAATTCAATATTTGCTCAAAAGTATATTAGTATTGAGATTGATAAAAGAAATTGATGTTATTCGTGAATAATATTAGCTAACTACGAGATAAATAATTTAAGGTTACTTAGATCAGATGTCATTTTTGATGAGTAATTATATTGAGTTGGATAACTTTCAGTACTTTCATTATATCCTCAGATTGTTTCTTAAGTGTAAGTGGCGGTTAGACAATCCCGAAAGAAAAGTGTCTTGATATTGAGCCTAATAGCCAGAACGATTTAACCTATGTGGTTGTATCCATCGGTTAAGCTCGCAGCGAGAAGGAGAAATTCCCCTCCTACGGATAATGCGTTTTTCGAAAGCGCCCTACAATTGAATGGTTCAAATTACCGAAGCACTTAACTTTCAAGTGCAGCAAGGATTGCAGCTTCCATTTTCTCTGGTGTGGTGATCGGTGCAAAACGCTTAAGCGGTTCACCATCGCGTCCGATCAGGAACTTAGTGAAATTCCACTTGATCCCCCCACCCAGCAGGCCGGGCAACTCGTTTTTCAGATAACGAAACACCGGGTGCGCAGAGGTTCCGTTGACCTCTACTTTTTCAAACATCGGGAAACTCACACCGTAGTTAATGTGACAGGTCCGCGCGATTTCGTCAGCGCCGCCGGGTTCCTGTTTACCGAACTGGTTACAGGGGAAACCAAGTACGACCAAACGCTGGGCGGCGTATTTTTTGTAGAGTGCTTCAAGGCCGCCATATTGTGGCGTAAAGCCACAATGGCTAGCAGTATTAACGACTAGAACTACCTTACCAGCGTAGTCGACCATAGAGACAAGGTGGCCACCAAGACTGGTAGCTGTAAATTGATGAAAAGTGGTCATATCGGAATCCTCAAAGCAGAATCAGTTCGACGTCGACATTGCCACGTAGTACGGTTGCTGCCGAATGATGGGACGTGTAAAGTCGCTTCTATTCCTGATTGTGTGGCAGGTATGAAATCGTGTGTGACTTATCTTTACAAAGTCGAACGAAAAAAACAACAAACAACGACCTTTGATCTGCCACACGTTGGTCAAAATACCATAATATTAGTTGCGTACATTTTGGTACGAAACTAAATATTTTATCATTAGCGGACGGGTATGAGCGAGAGTAGCAAATCTCTCTTATCGTGTAGGCAGGAGAATATCTAAGATAAATATATAAATATCCCAAAATTAGAGAAATAATACTCTAAATGAAAAAATACAGTAATACACAATGAGTAAAGTTAATACGAATTTGAAATAGTAATAATATACAGGAGCTAATACGACCACATAGGCCCAACTGAATAAATATAGTGAGCTAATACGTGCAGCATCCTAGCAATTTTCCTGTGTTCGTTATGTAGGTAATTAATGGTTTCAGCTCAGAATAAGTGCAAGAAATAATAAATACCGTCATTAGCCTCATCACAGGTACAGCAGTGCTACCGCTAATCTTTATTATGATTGTCTACTTTGTGTTTTGTTAAAAAAAGGGTGAAACCACCCGTCAGTTTAGAATGGATAATTATATTTCGGTATAGTGGTTGTGTCTGTATTGATTATGCTCTTTGTGGTCAGCATGACTGCATATTTTCTGGGCTAGCTTACGGATGGATGTCATGCTTTTAAGCCAAGCAAAAACATCAAACACTCGGTATAAGAATGGTGAGAATTTGATGAAATAGGTTAGATTTATAGAGATTAGATGAGAAGGTCCTCCATGATTGGAGGGCCTTTATAGTTTTATTGGGTAATTAACACATATTAGGACATAAACTTTTCTTATTTAACGAATACAGATAAATCTAAAGCGCCCTGATAAACACCAGGTTCAATATTATTTTCGTTTTTGTATAAATTCCAATCAATGGTAAATTCACCGCTATAGGTGGAGCTACTTTCTAACTCAATATCGAACGCTTCACCATTAAATAGAATATCGCCTTCGTCATCACAATCTGAGCCATTTTGATTGATTATTCCTTCAATATATAATCCATTATCTTGATAGTCTTCATTGATTAAATAGAATTTGTTGGTTTCTTCTTTTATTAGCCCTGTTTGCAATCGAACAGAACCTAAAACAGTGTTTCCTATAGCACTATCACAATCAATTTCAACAGTCACCCTTTCATAATCAACAAATCCTGTTGATGCATCCGAAGCAACATAAAATTTTGGTGAGGTATTTCCATTTACATCGATTGTGCAAGCGTCTAATACGTTAATATTAATAGAACTAATTAAAATTTGTGATAAATCACCAGATGGTATCGGAGATAACGATGATGCGTATAAATTATCGATGCGCTCTAAATTATTTAACGCGATAAAATACTCGCCAGGCCTAGCATCCTCAGGCGACAAAAATTTAATCACGACACCTGTTACCGTAATATTTATATGGCGGTCTTCATCAGCATCAAAATAGTCTTCACCTGTTCCTGGGTTAGGAGGAGTTAAACAATATGGGTTGCCACTCACTGGCTCTAAATTATCTATATCAATCACTTCACCATCATGAACCCTAACAAATCCTTCGTCTGTTGATCCATCATATTCAACCCATTCTGCTGAGGCTGAATAATTTAAGGAAAAATACCCTACATGATTATTATCATCGTCTATTAAATAAAAATAATAGTGCCCATCCTCTTCATAGATCTCATCTTCGTTAATACAAAACCAAATTTCATCCGTAATAGAAATAAGCCCATCAACAGTTCTATTTGCAGTATTATTCCTTGGCCCACTTAATGATACGTTTGCATTCGTCGAAACATAGACAATCTCGGTATCAGGTGGAATTGTCACCTCTAGCGTGTTTGAAAAACATAATATACTGTTAAATAAACACAACGCTAAGATAGCTTTTACAACGCCCTTTTTGATCGTTAATGTCATTATTTCATTCCTCATGCTAATACTGGCTATCTTGTATTAATCACTGACACGCTAAGTGAATTTTTCTAATTGGATTGTCTTCTGTTATCGCAATATCTTTTAAATGAGAATAATGAGCACCACATGATGAACTGTTGCTATTTCCCAATTGAAAAAGCAATATTCCCGAATCAGGTAGTCCACTCATATAAAGTTGGCCGTTATCACCAACAATACTGGTATTTTCTTCACTCGCGTCATCATCAACCAGCTTGGCAATCGCCCCAAATGGGATTACACCGCCTTGATACGTTAGTGAAATCAATGCCTGCATCCCGACACGCGTTGGAAATTTGGCTTTAAGTGGTTTTATAAGTTGATACAGGAAGATAAGTTTCCAAAACCAATTAAGTTAGGGCGCAGTTCGCGCTGGTTTAAAAGTGAAGTCGAGCAATGGCTGAATGAGCAAATTACAGGGTGAAGAGGCTAAGAGTGAGAAGTCTAGGGGTTAACAACACCTCTTGCTCAGGGGCTAAAAACATAATTGTTTACATCACACTACTAGTTCGGAGGTATACCACCGGACAGTGTAACTGCTTATATGCGCTAATACCATTTAGGAAAATTTGTCTAGCTAAATGGTATTCTCTTACCGTTTGATTATGAACAGCATTCTTTAAGAAAAATATTCTATATTCGGTTATGCAGAACAATCACATATAGTTCAGCTTAATTGATGCTTTTTATCTTGCTTTAGTTCGAAAATAGATGAGATTTAAAATAAGTCGCTCTGATTTTATATAACAAACTGATTTAAGCTAAATTTTAATTTACTTACGGTAAATTTCTGCTAGAGTTGGGCTACATTATGCAGAATTACTTACGGTAAATTTCTGCTAGAGTTGGGCTACATTATGCAGAATTACTTGGCTAGCATAAATAAGGAATAAACAATGAAAAAAGTTATTGGAATGTGTATGTCTTTAGGTTTAGCCGGCACAGCGACGTTTTCAGCTAATGGGGCAACTGTAACTGATACATTTAAAGTACTTATTACTATTATGAAATCTTGTTCAGTAACTGCTGGCGCTGACTCTAATATTAACCTTGGTTCCGTGAGTTCTTCTGCAATAAATACGAATGCGACAAACAATATTACGATTAATTGCTCGAAGACTACCCCTTATTTCATTGGGTTATCTCCTTCAACAGCTAATGGTGGTGGAAGTACTGGAGCTGGAGCTATGTCATCAGTGGCTAACTCCGCAACTAACACTGATAAAGTGCCTTACCAGCTAAATATGACTTCTCCAACAGGACCTGTTTGGGGAAACACGGCAACCTCAACGGAGGTAGGTAATGGTGTTGCTGGAACGGGGACCGGTGAAAATCAGATTATCCCGGTCTTTGCTACTGCAGCTTCAGCTAATTTTACGCCTGATAGCTATGCTGATACCGTCACTGTTACTGTTAACTATTAATTTAGAGAGTGTAGATGACGTTAATGGTTTTTGTGCGAAAGTGTGTAGCAATATGCCTACTAATGATGGCATTCTGGGGAAATGAAACGATAGCCAGTGGTTTGCAAGTTTCGCCCGTTAGCCTCACTCTCCAAGGGGCTCAGAATGCCGATGGCATTTGGTTAAGCAATACTGGAGAACAGTCAATCAATGCACAAGTACGCGTTAATCATTGGAGCCAAAGCAACTTTAAAGATGTACTAACACCTTCTCAAGGGTTGGTTATTAGTCCACCTATAATAGCTTTGGCGCCTGGTGAGCGTCAGTTCGTTAGAGTTATACGCACTACGCCAGCATTAAAGGATAAGCAAGATGCCTATCGACTTTTTATCAACGAACTGCCGCCCTCCACATTACAAAAAAGTAAATTACATTTCGTGTTGCAGTATTCGTTACCTATATTCATTCAACCAACCAACATAGCCGAAACAGCTGAAAAGTTGGATTGGAAAATACAGCACATTGATGGACATATTTTTCTTGACGTAAGTAATCAGGGTACGAGTCATGCCCAATTATCAGAAGCAACTTATATCAGCGCAGCAGGTTTCAGGCAGGAGATATCTCCGGGATTGCTAGGTTACGTACTCCCTAATTCAACCATGCGGTGGGTAATACCTATTCCTGCTAGTAATTTTACGCAAAATAGTAAAGTTGAAGTTACAGTTAATGGTCAAAAAACAGTACAAAACTTATAATTGGTCACTCTCCCTAGCAAAAGCCTTTTTGCTAAAAATAATTCTTGCATTTACAATAGCGGCAGAAGTTAACGGAAATAATCTTCTGCCGCAAGATATCATTCATAGTCAAGAACAATTCGCCGATATTGATTTATACCTAGAAGTTACACTAAACCAAAAACCAATGGGTTTAGTAAAACTTGGCTATACTGCTGGGAAACTATATAGCAATATTAACACCCTGAAACAGTTAGGCTTTCAATTGAATGAAGACCCATCAAAGCGGATTTTTTTGAATGAAATACCACAGCTAAATATCGATTATAACTCTCAACTACAAACATTAGCGCTAACGGCTCCCCTTAGTTTAATTGATCTCGGTACCACAGAGCTAAATCTAACTGAAATACCAAATCCAGCAGCGACAGATGCTCGAGGGATATTGTTAAATTACGATATTTACATGGCGCAAGATGAAAACTCTCGTATTAACAGCTTTACCGAACTACGTGCTTTTCACTCCATTGGAGTCCTTAACTCAACTCAGCTAACCCAATACTCGACAGAAAAAAATAACAATAGTCTGAATAATAAGGTTACTCGGTTAGATACCAATTGGCGATCCTCATTTCCCGAACAACTCCTAGCACTAACAGTCGGAGATTCTCTCACTAGCGCATTATCATGGTCACGGCCCACACGCATTGCTGGTGTTCAGTTGGGAACCGATTTTAACTTACAGCCTTATATGCCTGTCGCTCCGATACCTTCATATTTTGGCTCCGCGACACTTCCTTCAAGTATCGAACTGTTTGTTGATGGTATCAAATACTATAATGGCGAAGTACCATCAGGTAATTTTCAGCTAAATGCCGTGCCGAGCATTAATGGTGCTGGAAATGCACAGATTATGATGACTGATGCTTTAGGTCGAACAACAATACAGAGTTTTTCTTTTTATAATGATCAGCAACTGCTTCGTGAAGGCCTAACGGATTGGTCTGCAGAGCTAGGAGTGGTTCGTAAAAACTATGGTGTTTCTTCTTTTGATTATGCAAGCACACCTGCTTTCAGTACAACTTGGCGGAGAGGTATTAACAATAATCTTACCGTCGGTACACATAGTGAAGCTAGCAATCAGCTATTAAATATAGGCGGCAGTAGCGATTGGGTACCAGATAATCTTGGCGGAACGGTATCCACGTCGTTCGCTTTGAGCGCTGACTCACAGCAAAAAGGCTGGTTATACAGTATTGGCTATCGATGGTCTAATAATAAATATAATTTTAGTGCCTCCACTACGGCTACGTCAGAAAAATACCATGATATTGCTTCTCTTTATGGAACACCCGTTGCAGCGCTCAATAGTAATGTAGTAATAGGTTATAACATGTCATCGGCGGGTAATGTAAATCTAAGCTATCTACTATTTCGTTATCCGCATGAAAAAGTGATCCGCTACGCTAACGCGAATTGGTTTAAATCTGTCACAGAAAATATCATTTTCAACGCTGGCTTGAATCAAAATATCGATAATAGCCGAGATAGTAGTCTCTATGCCATGTTAACAATCACAATAGACAATAATGTGTCGATGAGTAGTACGGCACAACGTACTAATAATAAAGATGGTTATTTATTAAATGCTAGCCAGTCTATGCCAACTGAAGGGGGGATAGGCTGGAATCTCGCATTTAACCAGATGATGTCTCAACAGAATGCTCAAGGCGAGGTAGGTTATCTTGGGCGTTATGGTAAGGTTTACACTGGTTTTAATCGCGCATCTGAGATTAATTATGGCTACGCGGGTGCCAATGGTTCTATCATTACGATGGGAGGGGGGCTGTTTGCAGCTAGAACGATAAATAATAGCTTTGCTGTGGTATCTACCAATGGTGTCGCCGATATACCAATTAAATTGGAAAATAATCTCGTTGGTACCAGCGATGCCAATGGATTATTATTGCTGACATCACTGAATAGTTACCAAAATAATCTAGTGAGCATTGATCCTACTAATTTACCCGCCAATACCCAAATACCTCAAATCAACATTAACGCGGTGCCCGCAGATAGGTCGGGTACATTAGTGAAATTTGATATAAAGCCTGTTCGTGCGGCTTTAATAATTTTGGTTGACACTCAAGGTAAACCGATTACAGAGGGTAGTTTTGTTACATTAAACGATAATCAAAGTCACGCAGTCGTGGGTTTTGACGGGATGGTCTATTTTGATTCATTGAAATTGCATAACAAGTTACAGGTTACCACTGAGAATGGCCTCTGCTCAGTGCAATTTAATTATCCGGAAGTGGCAGAAGGTATCCCGCAGCTAGGCCCTTTTACTTGCTCATAATCATCGTCATACAGGAGTTAATAACATGCGGCCAAAATATTTATTTTTATTGGCAGGATTAACTTTGCTTTCAAATTCAAGCTACGCACTAACTTGTTCTGTCAATAATGTACAACCCGTTAACTTCGGATCAATAAATCCATTATCGCCCTCAGGGGCAAGTACCACTATGACTTTTAACTACACATGCGCGAAATCTTTAGGGGACATCTTGAGTGACTTTACTCTTTGTTTCAACCTTGGTTCATCAGCGGTCAATGGGCAAATTACTCCGCGTAATATGTCACTTGTTGGATCACCTGCGAGTCTTTTAAATTATCAACTTTATCAGGACTCAGGATACGCTAACGTTTGGGGAAGTCAGAGTCAGGCAGGAACAACGTACCCGATAGCACGATTAACATTACTAGATCTCATTCCAGTGACTCGAAGCTTGACTGTTTACGCTAGAGTTCCAGGGACACAAATTTCGGCAAGCCCAGGCTCTTATCAGGATAGTTATTCAGCCGCTACTGCTTATATAACAGTTAATTCTGGATTAATATTACCTACTACTTGTGGTACGACAATTGCTGCGACGTTTCCCTTTATGGTTAATGCGCAGGTGACCAAGCAATGTAATATTAATTATACCAATAATATCAACTTAGGTTTAGTCAGTTCTAACCAAGTAAACATTAATGGGAATAATACAATTGGCATTACTTGTTCTAATCGTACCCCTTATACGGTAGGGCTAATCCCTTCAAATAATAATACGTTGGGTCTTGGTGTGATGAAGAGTAGTGGTTCTAATACCGTTCAAGTACCCTATCAGTTAAGATCATCTGCAGGCATAAACGGTACACCTTGGGGAAATATTACGTCTAATTATGTATCAGGAATTGGCACTGGTTCTACCATTGCACATATGGTTTATGCTACTTTATCCAGCGCCAACTATACCCCCGACAGCTATTCAGATACAGTGACTATCAATGTGACTTATTAATTTAATGGCATGTGTTCAATCGGATGAGTAGCCTGCAATGTAGGGGGGAACTTACCAGAATGTCATAGTCGATTGATATGATCTTTTTTATACAGCAACCATGAAAAGTTGGTCATTGTCGCTTGGATATCGATCAGCTTTGTTTTGAGCCCTCAGTAGGAGTCTACCAGCGTATTGTCTCTTACGTGATAACTTATCAACATAACTCACTTTGCTGTATCAACCATTCAATCCCCTTACGCCTGATCTGCTTTAATCAAACAGGACACTTTAATAATGGAATATAATCCAATTATTGAGGTGTTAAATGAAAAAACGAACAAACAGGTTTTATACTACTGAGTTTAAGCAAGAAGCGGTCGCATTAGTCACCGAACAAGGTTATAGCGTCCCAAAAGCGGCAGCTTCATTAGGGATCACCGATAAATTACTTTATAACTGGAAAGCAAAATTCGATGCTGAACAATCCGGTAGCAGCTTGAATGCCGATGAGAGAGCTGAGCTATTAAGGCTTCGAAAAGAAAATAAAGAACTTAGGATGGAGAAAGAGATCCTAAAAAAAGCCAGCGCCCTCCTGCTAAAGGAAACCAAGTAGCGTTTAAAACGATTAAGCAATTATCTTCACAGTTTCCCGTGCTGAAGCTCTGCAAGTTAATGAAAATAAGTCGTTCTGCCTACTATGCTTGGCTTAAACGCCCAGCAAAATTGATCACCGCAGAACAACTTAGCCTGTACCGCAGAGCCAAAGCTATCTTTGAACAGAGTCGAAATAGCTTAGGTTATAGAACGTTACGTAAACGGTTATGCAAAGAGGGCTTTAGCGTGAGTGCTTATGGCGTTCAAAAGCTAATGGCTCAGCTTGGCCTAGTCGTCACTCAGCGCGTTGCTTACAAAGTCACCACAAAACGCAAACACAGTGATGCCGTAGCCGATAATTTGCTCAATCAAAATTTTAATCCTCACGCACCTAACGAAGTGTGGGCGGGTGATGTGACCTATTTAAAAACAGGGGAAGGCTGGATGTATTTAGCCATCGTGATGGACTTATACTCACGCCGTATTGTGGGTTGGCATATCGATAAACGAATGACGGCAGATTTAGTCAGTAAAGCCTTGATGAAAGCGTATAACTTACGCCAGCCCGAAAAAGGCTTAGTCTTTCATAGTGATAGAGGCTCTCAATATACGAGTAAGCGATATCGCCGCTTGCTAACAAGCTATGGTATTAGGGCAAGCATGGGTGATGTTGGAGCCTGTTGGGATAACGCCGTTGTAGAACGATTTTTTGGCAGTTTAAAACACGATTGGGTACTGAAAATCCCTCAGCCGACTCGGAAACAGATGAAAGAAGATGTTATCGCGTATATGCGCTATTACAACCTAGAAAGGTTTCATACTGCCAACGGTGATCTGTCCCCAATTGAGTATGAACAAAATTCCTTAAGAAAAGTGTCCTGATTTAGTTGCGCAGAACAACCGTCAGTGATAGCTTCGTTTAGAACATATGCTAACGGGGTTTGGCCTTTACTGGTGGAGTCCCATAGCATCATCAGCAACCTTGCTGCATCTATAAAGAGTTTCTTATCTGCATTTGGTTTGATACCTGTACTGAAACATCCTGATGATGAACCTGAACTACTTCCATTGGTAGTGCTCTCAGATTTTAGTGGGTTAAATAAAGGCAACTCAGTTCCATTGATCAGCTGAATAAAATCTTTGGCGACATCTTTTCCACAGAAAAAAGCACCTATGTCTTCCTTGTCTATTCGTCCTTGGAAAGAAAAACAATAGTACTGGTCAGTAAGGGGGTAGTTGGAATAACTTGCCTTCACCTGCCCTGGGATCAACTTCAAATGGGCCACTGGTTGAATAATATAATCCCTAACTATGGCAGATTTCACTTCATCGCCGCGATGGCAGTAACAGCTAGGGAGCCCATTCTGCTCTTTCTTATCACTCGCCGGCATTACTTCCCCCCGTTAACTTTTTTGATGACAATGTTTTAACCATATATCATGAAAGGTTTTTTATATCCAACACACCTTGAATGCTATAGGAAATTAAAATATTTACTAAATTTTGGCATTCAAATAGAGATGTACTATGTCCTATTTTGAACTAAGCTGCCCGTAAACAGAATTCAAGGAGCTGGCTTGAACAGAGAGTGGGGATACCGATCATATGCGTAAATTACAAAAATTAATTGCAGCCGAACACCCAGTTTTTTTGCCTTATTCAAACCTTCCTTCGAGAGCGATATCTCGTATCGCATCAAAGTGTCGAAAGGATGAAGTTGCCGATGCACATATCTTGATAAAAGAGCTCAAAGCTGAGTTGGCCACTGTTCCTGATTGGGATGGTGATACACATGATGACATCTGGAGAACCATCGAGCTGTTAAAATCAATTTTAGAGAATGTGAGATATTAATAATCCATGCCCCTATCTTCCTTCTGGTAACTAGAAGCTATCTTCACTAACGACCCTAGAATTGGTTGTTAGGGGCTAATATAAATGATTTTATATTCTAATTTTTACAAGTGAGGGAATTATGTCATATATACAAGTAGAGAAAGATGGTCTTCTGTATGAGGCTGAATATTTCTGTGAAGATGGTATGGTCACAGTGTTTGGAATAAGAGGCGGGCAATCTAACGTAGATCTTAACGGAATGTCAGAGGCCGCAGCAGCACGTACTGCGTTGCGTAATCTTATTAGAGAAAATCAAGTGGACCCTCTGTCTGATTAAAAATAGGCCGCCCGTTCTGACGGTTATCTTTGAGCGAGGAGCGGCCATTGGAAAATAAATAGCCATGAGTATTACCAGTATTGCTAAGTATTATTAAACGAGGAGAAGGTCACCGTCGTATAAAGGACTCAATATTTTAAGGGTAAGCTTTGGCCTTGGCATTGCGAGTAATGTATGGTTATATCTGAAATCCTTAACAATCACTTAAGGACTCAATATGACTCGTCCTTCCATGAAAGCCCTCGTGGATTTGCTCGGTAAGTATCCCTCCTCTCCGCCACCTGAAAAATGGCAGGATCTAGAATCGTATGTTCAGAGTGTCTATCAACAATTGCTCGATATCCAAGGTAATAAGACGATGGTAGCCCGTAATGTGCAGATTTCAGGTCGAGAAGGTAGCTGCTATCAAATAGACGTTTATTACGAATTTGAGATGGCAGGTATACGTCATCGTGTTGCAGTGGAATGCAAGAACCGCTCCCGGCCCCTAGAACGAGAGAGTGTATTAGCCTTTCATAGCAAGATACACCAATGCTGCTTGAGCCATGGAATTATCGTTTCCTCAAGTAGTTTTCAGAAAGGAGCACGTGAATTTGCTGAAAAAAATAACGTTACGCTCATGAATTACTCTGAGCTGCCCTCCATTGGTAATCTTCTTTCTCGAAGACTGACAAATGTGGTTATTCCCGATGAGGACTCTATAGGTCAGCCTTTCTGGACTATTTTTGATATTGAGGAATATTCACCATTCGGACATACCAACGCGAAAAACGAAATCATGACTGCTTTCTTATTCCTTTCGAGAGCCCATGCTCAGCAGTTTCTAAAAAGCCAGAACTTAGGTTCTAAGTGGCAGGTAAGGGAAATGGCTCAACGACATCTTTCATGCTATATCCTAATCTGTGATGCGTTTAACGCAAGATATGTCATTGCCCGGCCTGGGTATGCTGCTGGCGTGCCAATAAATCAGTTTTTGTTCGATGAAATCCTCAGAAAAGACTTGATCAACGATTTTCATGAGGGTATTGATTTGCCAAAAGAGCCAAATACCGCACCTGGGTACCGTTCAATTTTCAAGAAAAAATAAAGCATATTAACTTAAAGCGTCAAAGCCCGCTTCTGGTACCAAACCACCATACACAGAACACAGGTATGAGTGAGGAACGGAGGCTCCACAATTCTCACGATTGGCTAAAGTATTACTACATCGTGATACATTTAATCTACAACGAGCAGATCAGAAGAGCCCCGTACTTTTACCAAAACACAGGCATACTACTTAAAGAAATTTTATCAATATCCGATATATTTATTGAAGTTGCTGCGATGAGGGGATTTTACTTCATCCATGTTTACATGGACGTTTAAATTTGATAATATTTTTTGTGCAGATGATGATTTCGCCTTGAGTTACAGACTTCATCTGGACTGCGCCTCAGGCTTAGTGCCACGGCAACAAACACCCCAATAAAATATTCCCTTGTTCAGTGATTTAATTCACTCGTTAATTTTATTGGAGTTTATATGCCTTTCTCTGTAGAACACGATCTCAACGATTTCTTCAATTCTTTCTATCACGACATTTCTAAAATTCAACCAGAGCATAAGCCATTCCTGCGTCATCATGTTTGCGGCGATCTGTTTGCTAAACATATGGGTTTCGCAAGTTTTAAATCGATGCTGGCCGAGGAATTGATACCCATCAATGTTGAGAGGCTCGTATCATTTCTTTCTGAACTCGAAAGCAGAGGTTTCGTCATTAAGCGCACCCCAATCCAGCTTATCTGGCCTAAGAAAATTAAATTCACCAGCAGCGAGCGCAAGGCTCTCTGGCTCGATCAATTATGCCGTAAAAAATCTGAGGTTCAATTTACAGATATTTTGGGGATGGTCGAACCGATCATACTTCCTGATGGTAAAGGTAAATGGGACATTGACCCGAAGAACAAATTCGATCGCCAATGGTATGTTGCCGTGCTGGGTGAAGAGTTTATCAGCAAGTCAAAAGGCCGCAATGAAGGCTTTCAGTACATCAAACAGAAAGCGTTAGAAGGCGATCCGGAGGCTGCTCATCCGTATGCGTTACACCTTCTGAACAATAAAGAGTTTGGCGAAGCACTTAAGGTTCTGCACGCTGCAGCTTTGAAAGATAATGCAGACTGTCACGCAGAGCTGGGAAGATTGTATGTGGAGGGGGAAGGTGTCGAGTATGACCTTACTTTGAGTAAGAAACACTATGACGCGGCAGCCGCTGCAAACCATAATCAGGCGCTTCACGCACTTGCGACGTTGTACAGCTACCAGAATCTCCTCGATACTGATATTGCGCTAAGTTTTGATTATCATCTCCGCGCGGCTAGAGCAGGTAACCACATGTCTATGGGCTGCGTTGCCAAACAGTATTTCCACGGGTTTGGTGTCGTAAAAGACATCGAGAAAGCACTGTTTTATGCCACACGGGGAGCTGAGTGCCTTGATGGTTGTTCACTTCAGGTGCTAGGGGAATACCAAGCATTTGAGAAAGGCGACTGGACAGAAGCATTTAGCTACTTCAAAGCGTCTGCTATGTTAGGTTTTGAAGAAGGAAGTCATTATACAGGTTGGTGTCTACTGACGGGTGCAGGAACTGATGTCGATATTGACTTAGGTTGCCAATATCTTGAAAAAGCCGCCAATAAAGGGCGTGTCGATTCAATGTGGATACTGGGGGCCTGTTATTGCCAGCAAACTGCTGAAATAAACTATCCGCTTAGCTTTCACTGGTTGCGCAAAGCTGCTGAGCATGACCATGCCGCAGCTATCAACATGCTCGGTGCTCTCCATCTCGATATCAATGCAAAAATGGTCGATTATGAGAAGGCCAATTACTATTTTAAAAGGGCATGTGATTTGCGCTTGAACCAGGCATTCTGTAACCTCTCAGAATCCTACAGATTGGGGCGTGGAGTCAATGTTGATTACGAAATTGCGTTCAAACTAATGCAGAGGGGAGCTGAGCTTGGCTCTAAACGTGCAATGAAGGTGGTCTCTCAGTATCACTTTGAAGGGTTTGGTACGGAAATAGATTATCACCAGTCTGATCTGTGGCTTCAAAAATATCAGGATTGTGAAGATGACAAGCCTTATCATTATGTAGATCAGGTATATGCAGACGCCCCCGGTTACGTTGCTGAAACAGATGAGGTGAAATGATTATGAGCGAAATTATTTGCCTAGTTTGTCGTGGAGAAGGTGAAGTAGAGTATGGCTGCCTTGACTGTCATGGTACTGGCTATGATCCCACTGAAGACAATCCGTTTGGCCAGTGTCATACATGCTATGGGGAAGGAACGGCTGTTCAAGAGTGTTTCAAGTGTCATGGGTCTGGTGTTATCTATCAGGATAACGATGAAGATCTGGATGATGATAGGAGTAATGAAAATGAATAAGGCTGGAAGAGTGACAAAGATTAATCATTTGAAACTCTCTGAAATCCTGTTTTTTAACGGTTAAAATAGCCTAATAACCACTTTTTTCACAAAAAAGGCCAGCATGTTAGCTGGCCTTTTTAAGGTTCATATAAAAATTTTTCTGGTTAACCTAAAAAATAAAGAAAGATCTAATGACCAAATCATAATCAATTATTTAAGGTGATGTGGCTATTATTACATAATGTAGAAACAATACTAAACGCCCTCCTTTTGGTACAGACTGTGTAAAAAATCTTGATCACCTTTTAGCCTAAGTGCGATGTACTTATGAACAATTGGTCTTAGCTGCCGATCCAATTTCGCTCTGAATCTTAATTAACATGCCTCAGTTAAGCCAACAAAAACCTAAAACATCGCCCCACAAAGCCCATCTGATAATTCTTTATCTATATTCTTTTTACTGGGTGTAAATTCCCCGCCAGACTTCCCATCGATATAGATTTCAAACTTTGTCGCTTTCCCTAACTCAGTCATCAAGTCATTCCAAGCATTTGCTGCGGATCGGTATTTAGTACCATCTAGAACGTAAAAAGAAGAATCATTAATGAGAAATTCAATGTTACCTTCTATCGATTCATCATTTTTATAGATATGAAAACCATGATCGATTGCCTCATCATAATCTTCCGGTTCAACAGATGAATTACATGAAACTACAATGCTATAGCCATTATTATTCGTAATACCGTATTCAATAAACCCTTGAGCGAAAGAGGAAGTCCAAACATTGGGTATAGCTTGCGCCCCTGCCGATAACAATAAAAGTGCAAACAGCGCTGTAAGTTTGTTCATTTCAATACATTCCTTAATAAAAAAGAAAAAATAAATACCTTGCCAACCTTCAGCAAGGTATTTCATTTAGTTATTGAATAACACAATAGATAACATTACCACTGACGTTCAAAGGGTTTGGGATCGAACTTACGTTCTTCCTGTTCAGGTATCTGATAAGGGCCGCCTTGTCCATACGTCTTCGGCTTCCATTTAGGTTTATTTTTACCGGAGTACTCTTTTTGCGCTGACCAATAACCTATTGGAAAACGCTTCACCACATTTCCGCCAACAACAATATCTACGGAAGAATACTGACCATTATTAATCGTGCCTTTCTGAATATAAGCATTGGGGCTGCATGTCCCAGTATCACCCTGTACCCAGACATTGTCGGTGAGTCCCACGATATAAATATCCCCAAACGCACAGCCGGATTTAGATTTGTTATTCAACACCGCCGCATAGTGCTTGGTCTGCCCGACGACTCGGCAGGTGTTGTTTTGACCTCCACATACCTGCGACAGCGTGATTTCATTATCACCTTTTGCTCCCCAGATCCCGTCTATTGATGATGGGTTCGCGGCAATCGCCTGTTGAGTTAAACTCAGCCACGGGAATAATGCGGCAGCAATCATTATTTTCTTCATGTAAATACTCCATAGATTAGTAAGGATAACGCCAAGTGCTGGCATTAAAGTCAGTCTGTAATAACAGGCTGTGTTGAACCCTGGTGAGGCTCATATTCTTTGCTTCACTTCTTTTTATCTATTTGTTTTATCGAGCTTTTGCGTTATCACGGGTAGGCTTCTTTTATACAGCATGATACCCAGCACAAAACCGATAATCGCAGACACGCAAACAAAGAGTGGACCTGTTGCGTCACCGTTTTCATAAAACAGCCACAGCAGGTTATTGAGTACCAGACTGGCAACATTTAGCCCGGCCAGTAGGGCAATCAGGAAGGCGGGATGCTTAGGGTTAATGGCCAATTCAAAAGGAACGCCTTTAAAACCGTAGATGATCCACAGGATTAATTGTGCTAATGACAGTGGAACGACTATCGCCAAGATATATAGCAGCGAATACATCAGCGTCATCGATAATGCGATCCTTGAAAATCCCATGATGTTAAAGTTCACGAGTAGCAGTAGTGTAATACTGAGCATGAGTACGACACTGATAATCAAGAAAATACGTTCAATTCCTTGTCGTGTGTTGTTGATAGTGTTCATGTTTGTCCTGTTATGTATTGATGAAAATTAATGTTCAGAGTGTGGGATAGTCCACTCATAACCACAGTCGCGGCACATCCAGCCGTTTCCCCAAGGAATAATGTCCTCACCAGAGCCACAATTCGGGCACGGTTGATGGGGGCCATGAGCGAGTGAGAAAATGAAATTGATGGTCATGAAAAACTCCTTATGACAATGACTGGCTCAGTGGCACCATAAGCTGACTGAACAGCCGAAAATGCGGTAATGCTGCAATAAAGCTGTTTTGATGGGAAAGACGAAAAATGTCATCACGAGGCTTAAACGTTATGGGCAGCAACTGAACCTGACGAATTTCATCCAGTAAAATGACTTGTACCTGCCGATGGTATTCTGCAATCAGATACCACAGGCCTTCGCGGTAAATAAATTGGTACGGTAGCAGCGGGCTGAAACGCTGCTCTGCCGTGAGCAATACCACCTGCTGGTGGCAAGTAATGGCATAAATAAGCTGATAGAAGGTGTCTGAGTGTTCCGCCGATGTCCGGTGAGCATGGTGCCAAATGATACAAGGGGCATTTTGACGTTGAGATAACAGCAGCCCGAGCAGGCGGCTGTCTAGTCCCGGAAAAATACGGGTCATTCCCGTCTGCCGAACAAAGGTCAGCACATCCTTGTCCCGGTAGGGCTTTCAAGGTATCCGGATGTAAACGGTAAATGCCGTTTTGGCACTCAATATCCAGATAAGCCAACCGCTCCCGCAAATCTCGTCGTAACGTCCGATATGAAATCTCAAACTCCTCCGCCAATGCCGCTAATGACAAGCTTTCGCCTGCCATCAACCGGGAAATTAATGACGACAGTCTGACCGCCATCCGGTCATACTTTCGGTGTGTCTGAAGCATAGTGAGGCTTTCCTGATAGCAAGATTGAATGCAATGAAAGATACGCGGAGTTTAACTTAGGGGCGTGACAGGTTATGTCCGTTGAGAAAAATTTTCTTTTGAAATCAGTCAATAAGCTCACTGAGTTAACGTATTAATAAATCAGGGAATATATTGACTCATCAGAATCAACCAGTGAAACGCGCTGACACAACCTGTCAGACGGCTGAAATTAATTAGGCTGGCGAGGAGCTAACTGAGTGAACAAGGTCTCTGCCATCACCCACAACGCCTTATTCAATTTAATATCGCCATCAATCCCATTAACGGCGCGAGTATACGTGCGTTTGCCTTTGGCATTACGACCGGATAATCCGCCTTTAATTAGGTTTTCTTGTAAACGCTGATACACCGTCCAAAGGTCCTCTTTCTTATCCTCAACACGTCGAGGCTGTAGAATTTGCTCTCGCGTGACCGGTTGGTACTCTTCCCCAAAGCGATAGGTTAATGCGGCCTGTGCAAAGGCTTTCTGAGCGGGTGGCGATGGCAATAGTGATTGCATGCTTTCCCGTTTTTCAGCCACTTGCTCAAAAGTCTCTAATACCTCATACGCCCCTTCAATCACTTTGCCCACCACATCCCCTTTATGAGGTACACGCACTTCCCCTAATACATCGCCGCAGACCAAACCATTGGCACAAACGGCTCTAAAGAGTCCCGGCAGCATTTGGTAACTGCTTGAGCCATCATGGCTATTGAGCAAAATAATTTCGGGAACTTGTACACCGGTGATTTGGTCATGGCGTCTTAGACGTAACAAGTGCTTAGTATGTTCGCGGCGACTCGCATCACGCACACGAGTTTGGCAAGCAAAGAACGGATAGAAGCCTTCTTTTTGTAGGCTATCGAGCAAGCTAATGGTTGGGATATAAGTGTACCGTTCACTACGTGAATCGTGTTTTTCTTCAGAAAACACACTCGGTACAGTGCGAAATAATTCTTCAATAGTTAACGGACGGTCACGACGAATACTATTCGCCGCACCAAAACGAGAGGCTAATCGACTCATGATAAGACTCCTAATCAATTAAATGGAAAATAGCAGAGGATTCAGGGTGTTGTAAGGCAAAGTCACGAAGCTGATAAAAACGGTCACACATCACTTCGCTTTCTGTTTTGAATGACCAGAGGCTGTACAGGATGAGGCACACCACAATCCCGGCAGCTTCACAGCTGACCTCTGCCTCATTACCGTTATGCATGTTGAACAAAGTCAGTGCATCTTCTGAAATATCCGGATAAATAAAGGCCCCGCCATTGGACAGCGTACAATATTCCCAATAGCCGCCATGATAATCCTCGCAGAATTGGCCCATCGTGGTGAAGACCACCACTTCAAAGGTGGTCCAGCCTTTGACGGTTCCAAAGTGGTTTAACCAGAAATCGGAACGTTGTTCGTCAGGCACTAAGGTCATGGCAACGGCATAGTCAGTATTCGTATTCATAAAGTCGGTCTCCGAAAATAAGGAAATAAAGAAAATAAAAAAGCGCTACCCCCGATTAAGAGGCAGCGCTAACAGTGTGATTTATGCGAGATGGCGTTGAACTAAAAGAAAAAACTCCACAGAGATTGAGCAAGGGAAACAACGGTATTTTTCACTGACGTTAACGCGCTTTTTACGACAGAGGGTAGCGGAATGACTTGGATAAGTGACTCAATCATGTCTCCAATACAGAGCCCAAAGTCATTGCGTGCGGTAGTGTCCACTTTCTCACTTCGATAACGCGATGCTAATTGCCTAGCTACACCGCTACTGGCTTTTGCCGGTAACGCCTGCATAAGCTGCTCCGCCAAAAGCGTGAGTTGGTATTGCTCTGAAGATGAAACGGCAATAACGGGATGGACGGGCTCAAAATGCGCCACCACGGAATCCAGCTTTGCATTCAAATTCATTCGTTGATTCAGCGAGGGCTGGTGGCGGTGCTCGTCCCATTCACGGCATGGCTCTATCTTATCCGCTTGATTTAAGACAAACAGGAATCGTGAGCGCTCGTAGCCACACTGTTCAGTGAGAAAACGGTAACATTGTTCATCCGCAGACCATGCGCGATCATCGGCTTTAAGCACCCAAATAATGATATCCAATTCAGGTAATAAATCTCGGTATAGCGCATGATATTCTCGGTCATACTCAACACTTTCGCCCACTCCAGGTAGGTCTATAAACGTCAGAGTTTGCTGTTTTATTACCATGCTAAAACGCTGTGCATGCCGTGTACAACCGGATACATCACTCACCGCAGACAGCGGTGATTGGAAGAGCGCATTGATCAAACTGGACTTTCCAGCTCCGGTTTTACCCATTAAACCGATGGTGGGAGAGTAGTTGACCAATGTGTGAAATTCAGAAAAAAATCGTTGTTTTACCCTTTCAGGAAGAAAGGATAAATGGGCCTCTAATTGCTTCATCATCGTACCTTAATTGACTAAGTTCACTATGATGATATCTATCTGAAAATTATTTAATTTTTATTAACTCTTTCGTATTCTTCATTAATTAAATCAGTTAAAAACTCACTCAGTTGGCACCGTCGTTGCCTTGCCAGTTTATCCAAACGCCCTTTTACCTCAGTATCTATGTAGCAATTGATAGCTTTCTGCCCCACCCTTTCCTCTCTGAGTTTTCGTTGGCGCCATGCTTTACTCATATTGCTAATAAGCATTTTTTTCTCAGAATGGTGGCATTCCCATAGTTTTAAAACACTGTAAATAGCTAAAAATTTTTCTTCATTATTTGTAGGACTAAAATATGCCAGTGAATTAATTCCCTTTGCCAATGCATTTGCTTCACGCTCACATCGGTCATATCCCTCTAAATAGTTCCAACACCATGAAATACATTTTGGAGAATTAGGATCTAACCAATTTAATGGCTTAACATCTTTACAGCTTAATATCCATTTGTTTTTAATGTATTCCATTAACTCTTTTTTATTATAAGAGTTATCTTCTATGAGTAGTGAATCAAAATATTCAACTATTCTTAAAAATCTTTCTTTATGATTGCAGGGGTTATATTTAAGGATATCATTGTCTATTTTTGCAAAGGCCATTCTTTTATAATTAGCAAGATTATTAATCATATTAGATTTAATCAGCCCCCAAAAAAAACAGCATGATTCTTTATCCGCCTCAATCCAGCCAAACGATTCCATTGGTATTAAATTTATATCACGCAGCCTAGCCAAATGATTAACCAATTCATACTTATCACCTAAATAATTACTCTCATAATCATTTAGCTCTTTTCTCATTATATTAATATTATCAAAATCCTTTATTTTCGGATAGAAAAGGCCTTTTCTTGATAGATCAATTTCCCCACTAGGATTGCAACCACTAAGATATTTTAAATAAAAAATCACATCTCTAGAACTAGCTAAGTTAAGCCATTCTTCACGTAATTTAGCCATGACACCCCCTAAAATAAATTTCAACTAAGTTACCAAAGAAGTCTGAATCAGACAAAAATAAGCTCAAAAATGTGACATTAGGATTAAACGAAGTCAAAACTAACCCTTTTCAGTTGGAAAACAATTCTATTTTCACCTTAAAACTCATTATAGAGTGCAGCAAAACTAAGGCTAAGATAGAAAATCAGGGTGTTTTAGCAAGGGATTTCACGCTGGATTTACTTGATAATATCAGAGTAAATTTTAACTAAAATTAACCGTAACCAAATCAGAAAATATAGCCTTGATGCCATTCAGTCTTTGTCTATCCTCTACGTTCTTTGTTGGTGTAGTAATATATTTATAGAGAAGGGATTATTGTTACCTTGTCACTGTAAACCACTAACACTAACGCTCACTCTGACCACCAGCAATAAAACTATTCATCCACGATCATTCAGACAGGTGCTCCTCACCTGTCATCGGTATCACGGCACCTTTTATTTTTTACACCACGGGAGATAGGTATGACATAAACCCGTGGAGATAAAAAACATGCCGACAAGTCAATACAATCAAAATTACATTTTTAAAATTGATGCTGTGATCCGAAAATCATTAATAGCTCATAACCGCACTAGTGCCATCAGAATAGACCTGCGTTTTCCAACCAAAGTAAATTTTCACTCCAATGACTCAAAAGCAATTACCCGTTTTATTGAATCCTTAAAAGCAAAAGTAGATGCAGACTTAAAGCGAAAATCCAATAAATGGGGAAGACACTGCTCAAGTCATGTGAACTATATTTGGGTGAAAGAAATTGGAGAGAAAAATAATAACAAGCATTACCATCTCTTATTACTGGTCAATAAAGATATTTACCATACGTTGGGTAATTACGATCAGGATGAACCTAATTTAGGGATATTCATACAGCAGGCTTGGTGCAGTGCAATTAATGCCGCTTATCCTGAAAATCGTTATTTAGTTCATTTTCCAGATAATCCAACCTATTGGCTGGATGCCAATTCGTCTGAAATAGAAAATCAAATCTCAGCATTAAACAAACGCTGCCTCTACTTGGCAAAGCACCACACCAAACAGTATGGAGAAGGTGAACGTTCATTCGGCTGTAGCCGCTAGTTTTTTACACCACGGAGATATCCTTTGAGGAAGCGATATCTCCATAACACTCACGATATCTCTTCTGCCTTTTACTCACCAAAAGACAGAGGTTCAAACATGACAACACAAGCCACTACATTACTCGATGACCAATTCGTTGATATGAAATTCATTACCCATTTAACCGGGTTATCCGACAAATGGTTCTATAAGCTTATCCAAGATGGTGAGTTTCCTAAGCCCATCAAACTGGGGCGTAGCTCTCGCTGGTTAAAGAGTGAAGTCGAGAACTGGCTACAAGCACGCATTGCCGATTCCAGAGCGTAATCATCACACCACATCCATTTCTGCTCTAGCGACACCACTATCTAAACCACACCGGAAATTCCACGATGAAAAAATATCATGACCGCCATGAGGCATTGCTACGTCACTACCAAAGCTGGCTGGATGGTTTTACCAAACTCGCCGTTTTTCAAGGAATGTGCAATCCCTTAATTAAACATAGCCACCAGTTGATGGTGGCAGATATACGCTTTCCTGACACCGACAGCACACCTGCTGTCGTTCCTGCATGCCTGTACCGTTTAATCCACGGTAGAACGTTCCCTGAGCCGTTATCAGTACAATCTGATATGGATGTGAGCTTAATGGTTGATAACCGCCTGCTACGTTATCACCCCATGCTAGAGGGAATTCTTCTCAGCGAGTGCGTCCGCCTTGGGCAACGTTCATTTGCGAACAAGCTGATTAGCCTATTCAACCAGTTTAATGACTCTGATCTACGCCATAAACTAATGTGGCTGTGCTGGTGTGATTTGATGCTGGGCTTTCCGTTAGATGATTGGCTGAATACCTTGAAGATGAAAACTGAAGAACAGCTGGTGGAATGGATAATTGGCAGGCAGATGGAGAACTGGGGACTGACGAGGATAATGGATGATTATGTGTTGTTTGGTTAGTAATTTAATTATCGGCGCAAACCATGTAATAACAGAGATACATAGTTCACTGGATAAATAAGAATAACTATGAGTTGCTAGGGATAATTTAGACACCCCGAGTCGTTGATGATACTGTTTTTCATATTTTTCCAGTGGCATCTGGTCATATGAACCATGCAAGCACTTAGCCCGACACTGAGTCCACTATCTCACAAGTCAAGATGCATCTTGCGATAGACATAAACGCAACCTGGCTCCAGGCAAAACCGTTTGATTTGTTCTGCCAACCTTAGATCCGTCTGATACCATGAAGGATGCAGTTGCAGAGACTAGGTGTAAAAACCACTCGAATGAATATTCAGTACCCGACGGAGCAGATGAACAAGCCAGTAATAGATATTGTCACGGATAAAGGCGTACTGCTGCTGAACAGCTTTGCAGAGTACGCCGTGGCTTTTTTAAAATATTCCGTTCATCAGTAACCCGCTTCAGTGCCTTTTGGTGTCAGCGGATCTCAGCCTGAGCATTTGACCGTTCTTTGTTACAGTAAAAATCCAGCCCGAACTTCTTTATCCGAGCGTAGGGACTGCAGGTGGTAATATCGAGATGTGTTGTAACACTGGAAACAAAATAGCCATGATCAACAACCTGTTTAATTGCTTCAATTTTAAGCTCTCTGGGATAAAGCTTAGCTCTCACGAACACCTCTTTTTAAGCCATTTTAAATGGCTCTGAAGCGTCTGTTAAATCTGTAACGATTCAATTAACAGGACAGTAAGCAACTGCCGTTTTATACCAAGCAAGAACCACAAACGCACCTAAATCAACATTGCTCAATGCCGATCGCGCGTCTAATGAACGACTGATCCACATACCCAAGCGATCGGCTCCAAACGTCCTGAGTATCCCGAAGATATTGGCACAACTCATCTACATCAGCCAGGTCAGAAAACCCCAGCAAACCTACCAGTCGGTGTAACGTCTGAATGGGAATGCCAATCTCTTCCAGGGCATTGACACCTGGCGGTAAATGGAGACTCTCAAATACCAATTTGACATGCGTATAATCGACTGTGCTGCGGATACCTCGCCTCAATGCGTGGTATTTGACTACATCCTCCATCAAACTGAGCACCTTAGGTAGGGTGTAACCGAAGGTATTGGTGATGAGCTTCAAGTCATTATTGATAGCGATGGAAAGAGTGCGCTTTTCCCCTTCATACACCCACTGTCGTGCGTGATCGATCTGACCTTTCAGATATTCCGAATAGCTTTCAGCGTTTAAATAGCTAGCAAGTTTAGCGACCATGACATCCGTAGGCTTAACAGGAACTCCATTGCGATTGAAGGTATGGGGAACCAGTCTTGCAATGATCTTTGCAAAGGTCTTGAGAAAGTTTGTCGCAGGTGTCCAGTGAAACACCAGCGAGGAAAATTCGGTGTCATCCATTACCTCAAACATGCTTTGCAGCACATCGAGCTGCTCGACACGGAAATATGAGTGTTTTTTCACAAGGTCTATAGAAAGACCCTCGATCTCATTAAAACGATCCTGTGAAAAGTCGGACAAGTGATCTGGTTGAACGCTTGCCAAAAGGTTGACTGGGGTATCAACATCCTGAATACCGAGTGGAATATCCACCTCTTGATTAAGATTGTCTTCCGGGATTTCCTCCAAACAAAAGATTTTGCCGACAAAGTGAATCCCCATGCGCCCGGCGCGCCCCTTGATGTTCCCATGTGTGAATTTGTCAATGCTGCGATTTCCATCGCGGTTGTCGTAAATCACGACGTTCTTAGCGATAGTGTTGACACCTTCAATGATTGTAGAGGTACAGAGTAAAAATCGTAGTTTTCCCGCATTGAATTGGTCGGCGGTGTATTGCTGCAGAGCCCTCGGTAGCGCACCAAAATGCAACCCGATACCGTTTCTAAGTGCAACCGTGTAATCCCAGTCGGCATCGAACTCTTCGCTGACCCAGTCGATATGATGACTCTCAGACAGAGTACCATGTCCAAGCCTAATTAACTCGCGCGCCACCTGACCGGCAACAGTTGGTGACTTACAATAAATGATCGTTGCGCCGATGCATGTTTGTGCGATCTCCTTCAGCGCATTGAGCTTGGCTTCATCGTCATTCGCTTTGATTCCGAACGTCTGAACATCTAGCGCAACCGTATTGAAGTCGGTTGAAACAAAAGTATGTGGATATCCAAGTCTTTCAAGACCGCGAATACTATTAACAAACGGTCCTGTCAGGTAAAACTGCTTGGAGACCTTTAGCAGTTTGCTCAACGCAATGTTAAGCTCGATGACTCGTTCATCTTGATAATCAATGGCCCCACTTTTCAGTTGCCGGAACGCCAACTTGTAAAACTCATCAATGACGAAGAGGTCAATGTCTACGATGTCGTCACGCTCGTTTACTCGCTCCTGCGTTAGCACGTAGACCGCCTGCTCTGAATGGCACACTTGGGAGCTATGGTGGATAATCTGGTATCGCTCACCGAAGCGCTCTTGCAGTCGGCGACGGGTTTCATCGGCAAGAGCAACGGTCGGAACAACCAGAACAAGTCGATTCAACGTTCCCATGCCGAGCAACGAATCGACGATGGCACTTTTGCCCATGCTCGTAGGAGCACTCAGTACCACGTTTTGACCGGATTTCAGCAGATTGAATATGTGGAACTGCATTGAGTGGAAAACATAATCATCCGAGAATGGCGTCTGGTATAGTTCAAGTACTCTTAGATCGTCCGGTGTCAGGCTGGTGAACTCTTTTTTGAGGTACGGGAACAAACCTGATTTTCTCACCATATTTTTCAAAATTGTTGTGTGTTCGGAAAACCGCTCGCGCGAATCGAGAGCACGCACGATCAAGTCCCGTCCCAAGTCATACGAAACAGGATTGGATAACAGCTTATTGACCACAAACAGGTAATTGAAAGATGAAAAATCCTCACCTTGCAGGCTATGTTTAGCCTGTTCATAGACCTCTGTCATACAACCTCTCTCACCTTCTCATCAACTAACTGGGTTAACCTTTCAAGACTTGGAGCTGGATAGATGAACACATGGACGCAAATATTCGCGAATGGTGAATCCTCTGTTAGGTCAGCCGTGAATTTTTCGAACAGCGCCTTCGTTTCCTTCTCTAGGTTATCCTCAAATCCCTGCGTTTCGGGATCGGTTAGCAGGTTCGAGTCGTAGCCCACGAACAGAACAAACGTGAAACGATCGAGGTAAGCATCAAAAGGTCGGCTGCCATCAAGAATTTCGTCAATGTCGTGACGAAGCAGGTAGTTATCGTCTTTAATGTCGAGGATCTTTTTACGTGCTGTATCAATACAATCCGAAATATCCTCGTACAGCTGCTCACGTATCTCTAGCAATCTGACGGCAATGTCAATATCAGTCACCAACTCACTGAAGCCAATCCAAAGCTGGTCACCTTCTGGATCGCGACGAACGATATGCACATTTTCAAGGATTTTTTCGGCCCCTGCTTTTTCCATATATAGCATGCAAGGGATAGGCTGGCTTTCGTGGTGTTGCCGGATTGTTGCGTGTAACAGCACTCGTCCCAAAAATTTGCTGACATCATGGAGTGATTCGAAGACGGAACTCTTTAGTCGTTCTCGCTTTTCAATGAATGTCTGTTTATGAACATCAGACATTTCTTTTGGTCGGAGAAAGACCTCATCCAACCATTGGCAAACGCTATCAACGATGTGTTTGTAGCGGTATTTATTAAGCGAATACTGCTGATGTAGAACCTGACATTTACGCTTATTGCACACCGAAGCCATAGGCGAGCTAAATGGTATAAGGATGTGAGGTAAGTTGCGCTTGACGTAAACTTTGCGGCCTGACCGAGATTGGTCATCTTCGACACACTGCTTGAACCACTCCAGTAGGTCTGGTCTGAGATAGGACTTATCATCAGCACTGTGAATACGCCGAGAATGCTCGCCCTTGCGCGTCACAGTATCAAGGATGCGGCACCAAATGTCTTCGGCGACGTTTTCGGAACTGAGAATGACCCCATGTAGATCATAGGAGGCCTGCCGTATATTCTTGATCCCTAAAAGTTCTAGTTCCCGCAGGGATGAAAACACTTCCCATGTAGCAGCATCGACCCAATCTGAAACGCTTATACCTGAGTCTGATGCATAATTGTCTGTGCGTTTGTTGAGCTCATCAATGATTTCCTGTCTACCAGGCTTATCTAATCGGGTATTTGGACAAATCGTCAAGTACTCAAGGGTTTTGTTGACCTTTTCCTCTGTGACGATAGAGTACCGACATCCAAGAGCCTGGTCAGGTTCACATTGCATTGATTTGTGCAAAATTGAACTACAGGGGATCGCCTTGTTATTAGCACCTTTTGAGTTCTTAACGATGTCCGAAATGTTCCAACGTGTTTTTTCGGTGCTTTTCACCTGAACGAAGTTGATGTATCCATCAGATACAATGTCGATATCATCTGTGACTTCACAGCGAACACTGAGGATGGTCTTGTCACGAAGCATTCGAGTGACATGATAAGCGGCTACGCAGTCCTGAAATAAGAAACCATGCTTGGCGGCTACTCCGCCTGAATCGTTCGACTCCATTTAAACATCCGTGACAATTTTGCGAAAATTAAGAAGATGTTATGACATAGTCCAATAGGATCACTACATCATCACCAATGAGCTAAATACTTCACATCCATTCTCGGCCACAAGTATCAAGCTTTTCAGAATTCCATAAATATTAGAATCCTAACGTCTAACTTGGTTATATAACATACTACTCTAACTCACGTACGGTAGGCTAAGCCCTAATCGAGGTTTCGGTTTTCAAATCGTTCAGAGTTGAGGCTGCCAACGGCACTATAGCACTGCCAACTATTTTAATCACACTTGATATTATAAAACAAAGTTGCGCGCATGATCTCCTAATTGGTAGGAGTATATCTCATTGATTTTTTAGTAATGTCAACATCGCGTGTTCATGGTTTTCTATGTTGCTAATGCCTTGCCCATCCGGCCCCCATTCCTCATAACTCATCATGATTGCTTGTTTTAGGCTCTCTGCTCGCTCTGTTTCCACGTAGAATTTTTTCTTGTCTGCCGGAGAATAATTACTGAGCCTCGAGTTGCTACTTGGCGAGATTAGACAGAGGTTACCAAAACGATGGACATCATTCCCCATTTGGTTTATGCCAGAAGGATCCGTTTGAGGAAAGTAGTGTTCAACCGACGTTCGACGCGATGAAAACTGGAAGCCGTCAAAATGCTTCTTAATCTCGGGATTATTAAGCCCTCTACCATCAAATGACTGACCAGCACGCAGATCACGCCACAAACGATAGTCGAGCAAATTGAACACAAAGTTTTGCACACCAGTACCACGATGTAGAGTTTCGACATTGAATTCTTCTATTTCAACACAAATCTCAGATAGGAATTCGTGGCTGAGTTGCTCAAGTTCCCTGAGGTAAGTAGCTCCGTCAACATTAAGTTGGCTCGAAGTCAGGGTATTCAAAATGGCCAGCGAACGATTGAGCCATCGCTTATAAACATAGGCTGGATGCGAGACATGGAACATCGACAAGATCATCACTAATTGCTTATTCACACCTGGCAGTTCATCCTGATCGAAAGAGTTGTTATAACTAAAGCTCGAGTTCCTATCTCTGACATAGTACTCAAGCGTCAGCAGACTCCACTTATCAGCCTGATCTCGCTTAATAATATAGCGGTCAAACAAGACCCTAAACTTCAGCAAATTAAAAGCAAACTGGGTGATTTTTTTTCGATCATTTCTTATAATTTCAAATGCTTGGAGTAGCTTTTTATCGTCCAAAGACACGTCACTATCCACTGTCACTTTTAGTACATGCAGTAGGAAGTTGGAGAAATCGATAATCGAATCAAAACGCTGTTCTTTTGCTTTTTCATCATTGTCTTCAGCATGATAAAAGCGCCGTTTTTCGATAATACCCCGTATAGTCAGCTTTTCGTCTGTATCACGATTAGTTTCTATCGCGCATTTTATCACCTCAAAACTCGCCGGAAATACTAACCACTGCTCACCAAATAATGCTTTACGAGCCTCTGAGCTAAAGCCTAGTTGTACATAGCGATTCATCTCAGCGCAAGCATTCCATATTGCAGAAAAACAGTTTCTTGCTGCAGTTTCACCATTGAAAACTGACATCAAATTTGCTTTCAACACTTCGTGTTTTTCTAGCTGCTCACCCCGATTATTCATAATCTCAAAGTAGTGATTAAGATCAGTCTCTGTTGGTACTGGAACTCGCAAAATAGTGACGTGCTGGAGTAGATATCGGCAAAAACTGTTGATGTCGATATTCTCTTTCTCAAAATATCGTCCAATAATAGTAAATGCCGCTCGGATTGAAGATTCTTCAGGATCATTGCTCTGAGCCTGTTGAAAAAGATTATGTAGCGTTCGGGCTGATTTAGGACGACTGTCAAAGTCGAGATTTAGATGAAGTGGAGATAAATCATATTCGCTGCAGCAAACAACTTTTTTTAAGTATGCGAGCAAAATCAACAGCGTTGTATACCTTTGCTGTCCATCAATCGTTTCATAGACTATTACGCCTTGGTGTACATTGTCAGCGCCATCTCGGATATATACCACCAAACTGCCCAGATAATATTTCGAGTTTTCCTGTTGCTCTGCATTTTTAAGGGCTTCAGCAGCATCTGCAATGTCCCGAATAAGCTGTTCAATCTCCGGCGCCCCCCAAGAGTAGTTACGCTGATAAATAGGGATAACATAATGGCAATTAGCGCTGAATAACTGTTCGATAGTCAGCAAGGCTAAATCGTTACTCGGTGACATCTACATCTCCCAGCATTTGAGCGATTGAATTCTCTACAGACTCGGCATTTTTAAAACGGATTTTTTCACAACATTTTGGCTGGAAGCGCAGGATTTGATGTGGGTGGATCGCTTTATCGAGCACTCTCAATAGCCCTCGGGGCTCACGTGCATAGCTATCAACACTGTCCATGCCGATTTTTTGATATTGCAAGCGCAAGTAGTAACTCCAACAAAAACAGATGGTTGCAGCTTGAGTTAATTCTTTATCGCCAAATTTATCATAATAAGCCATCACTGCGCACATAAAGAGATTTTTAATATACATATCCCCTTTGCGTGAACTACCAGTGTAAAGGGTATGTTTTTTTAAGAAATTGCTAAGCAGCGCATTCTCACCTTCAAATAGGGTTTGATGCAGAAATTTGTAGTGCTGGATATATTCAAAAAAGCGTTTCCCGTTGATTATTAATTGATTAACCTGAAATGGATAAGGTTTATTCTGTTTGTCCCACTTCCTTATAGGGTCATTGTTGTAGTGCTCAACTGCAAAATCCAAGGCGAGCAGAGACTGCAGATAGTGGTAGTCAGAGGTGGAGAGATTGACGCCTTTGAACACCTCAAGATTGTGGCGGCTGAACTGAACACCATAATCGCCATCCAGCCATCTGCGCAAACGGAATAAATATTCTCCCATAATGAGGTGAAGGTTAGCTGATTCATCATCCGGACTGACTCCTTGCTCCCACAGGCTAACGTGGTGTAGTCGTTCCGCTTGCTCTGTTGTATCCATCATTTCGCGCAAATGGTATGCTTTTAGCAAATCATGGGGGGCGAGGGCCTTCCCCCTGGTATTTTGGGAGTCGAAAAACTGAAAGGCCTCGCTCAAATCATCGAGCATCACCTCGATTAATTCACACTTGTTACACACAAAGTGAAGCAATGATTTGCACTCGTTATCGTTTAGCCCTACAAGACGGTTCTCAATGACTTTTGCATTATGTTCAAGGTTATTGATGCTTACCTTTGAAGCAAGAGATTGTTCCAACAAAGGTGTTGAAAACTCACCTCTACGATCTAGTAGTGAGCAAAGCAAAGTCAAGGTTAGCAGGCGTTGTTGACCATCAACAATATCGAGATCACCTGAATAAGCTGGTTTTGACTTATCTCGGTGCAACACCACAGTTCCAAGGCGATAGCTCTGTTTATTTTGGTGAGCTAACACATCATCAATTAGTTGATTGACGTGTTTTTGTTGCCATTTGTAGGCGCGCTGGTATGACGGAATAGCAAGGCGCTGCTTTAGCAGCATACCAATTTTTTTTACCTGATAGAATACAGTTCCCATGGCTACAATGCCTTCTCAACAATCATAATTGTCAGTTGGAGTTGGTTTGGTAATCTATACTGCTTAGACACCTTACATATTTTATATATATAAAAACAAAGCACAAAAATCCATCCACACATCTATACATAAAGACAGCTGTTTATCACTAAAAATTCACACTAACCACATTCCCCAAACTCCCCTCCAGCTCATCCATGTAATCTGCATACCACTGCATCATTTCCCTACGTCCATCCATATACTGAGCATGATTATAAGTACCACGGATCGCGTTCTTATCGATATGCGCTAGCTGTGTCTCAATCCATGCTGAATTAAATCCTTTCTCATGCAATATTGTGCTCATTGTGTGGCGAAAACCATGTCCTGTTAGCCTCCCTTTATATCCCAATAACTCAATAACCTGATTTACGCTTTCTTTGCTGATCGGCTTTCTATGGTCGTTACGACCTATAAATACAAGCTCATAATTCCCTGATAGCGGCTTAAGTGAATTAAACAGCTCGATCACCTGTTTTGATAGCGGCACAACATGCGGTCGCTTCATTTTCATTACTTCTGCAGGGATCTCCCAGATGCCTTTTTCTAAATCAATGTCCTGCCAACGAGCAAATCGAAGTTCTTGTGTACGAACAGCTATCAGCAGAATAATTTTAGTTGCCGTTTTGGTGATCACACTACCTGTATACCCTGCTAAATCTTTTAGAAAATAAGGTAACTCTTCAGCGGTTAAGAATGGGAAATGTTGTTTCTTCGGTGGAGTAAGCGCTGTTGCCAGATCAGGGGCTGGATTGTATTCCGCTCTACCAGTGATGATTGCATATCTGTAAACTTCACCGCAACGCTGGCGGACTTTGCGTATTTTCTCTAAGGCTCCGCGCTTCTCCATTTTACGCAGCGTTTCCAGCAGCTCTAACGGCTTGATTTCCGCTATTGGGCGTTTACCGATATAAGGAAAGATATCCTTTTCAAAGGTATCAATAATTTCATCACGATAACGCAGTGACCAGCGATCTGCTTTAGATTTATGCCATTCGCGAGCAATAGCTTCAAACGTATTCCCTGTACTGAGCTTTTGAATCGCCTTCTCTTCTTTTTTCACTTCTCCGGGATCACCACCAGCAGCGAGTACCTTTTTTGCTTGGTTTCTCATTTCACGTGCTTCAGCAAGTGTCACGGTAGGAAAAACACCAAAAGCTAATCTTTTTTCTTTGCCACCAAAGCGATACTTCATTCTCCAGTAACGTGAACCTTTAGCTGTAACTTCAAGGTATAAACCACCACCATCAAAGAGTTTATATGACTTCTCTTTAGGCTTTGCAGTCTCTACCTGACGGGCGGTTAATGTCATTGGGGGCACCTCATTTTGGGGTTAATTTTTAGTGCCCCCTGATATGCCCCCAAAAACCTATTGATGTAGGTTGACCTTGGTTGACATCAGGAGACTAGAAAGTGTATTAATAGCTGATATTATACGGGATTACTTGATTTTTGTGGAGTTGTATTGAATTTGAGTGGCGGAAGATCACAGGAGTCGAACCTGCCCGGGACTGCTGGCAGCCCCAACTGGATTTGAAATCCAGCCGCCTCACCAGAGACGACGATCTTCCTTTTCAGTAGAAGTTCGATTATAGCCCTCTCAGATTCTTTTCTAAAGTCGATCAAATCAAATAAATACAAAATAATTCGGGTTGTCGGTAAATAACACACAAAAATACCTAATAAATTCAGATAACTTACTTAAGCTTTACTTAAACTATTGGGCAAACTATCTTCGATATAAATTTAGACTGAGCTAGCTCTTCATTCCTTTTGATAACACCTCACTCTTTATTATCCTCCACTTAGCTTAACGAAGTAGCTTATTATGGCTTTTAGAACGACAAGCTGATCCCTAGCCATCAGCAACTCTTAAACGCGTTAAGAATAACAACTTGAAATAGAGTGAATCTCTTCACACTTATTGATAAAGCTAAAAAATAAAAAGCGTTATCGTATATTGAGGTTTTCATTTTCGCCCCCATATAATTCTACATGTTCACAGTTGCGTGCTGCTTTCGTTTACTCGGGTCAGCCGTTTAACTTATTGTCAATATAGTAAGTCTTGGCCTACGAGCGCAAGCCTGCTATCACAGGATATTTATATGACAAACCCATTATTAACCGATTCTGTACTACCTCATTTTTCTGCGATTGAGCCTGAGCATGTATTCCCTGCCGTTGAGCAAGTACTCAATGAATATCGCGAAACCGTCGAAAATATCTTGTCGGCAAACAATCAATATACTTGGGATAATCTTTGTCTACCGCTTGAAGAAGCGAGCAATAAACTGTCCCGTGTATGGTCTCCTGTTGGCCACCTTCATTCTGTCAAAAATAGCCCAGAATTACGTGAAGCCTATGAGAAATCTCTGCCGTTGCTTTCCGAATTCGGTACCTGGATGGGGCAACATGAGCCACTATATCAAGCTTATAAATCCCTTAAAGATAGTCCTCAGTTTATATCCCTAAATCAATCTCAACAAAAATCTATCGAAAATACCCTGCGTAGCTTTGAGCTATCCGGTATTGGCCTGCCTGCTGAAAAGCAACAGCGCTATGGTGAGATTGTGGCACGTCTGTCTGAAATCGCCTCTAAGTTCAGCAACAATGTCCTCGATGCGACGATGGGTTGGAGCAAGCTGATTAAAGATGAAAGCGAGCTGGCCGGTATGCCAGAAAGCGCTATTGCCGCCGCTAAAGCAATGGCTGAAGCAAAAGAAGAAGAAGGCTTTATGCTAACTTTGGATATGCCAAGCTATCTACCAGTCATGACTTATGCCGACAATGCCGAGCTACGTCGTGAAATGAGCTATGCATTTAGCACTCGTGCATCAGACCAAGGTCCAAATGCGGGCAAATGGGATAATAGCGAACTGATTGATGAATTGATGGCTCTGCGCCATGAATTAGCACAATTACTGGGTTTCAAAAATTACGCTGAGAAATCTCTCGCCACTAAAATGGCTGAATCTCCTGAGCAAGTATTAGGCTTCTTAAATAATTTGGCCGATCGTGCCCACCAACAAGGTAAAGATGAATTAGCTGAGCTGACTGCGTTCGCTAAAGAACATTATGGCGTCGATAAGCTCGAATCTTGGGATCTGGCTTATTACAGCGAAAAACAAAAACAGCACAAATTCTCTCTCAGTGATGAGCAACTACGCCCTTATTTCCCAGAGCAGCGTGTTGTAGAAGGTCTGTTTGAAGTCGTTCATCGTATTTATGGTTTAACAGCCAAAGAGCGCAAAGATGTCGAAACATGGCACCCTGATGTCCGTTTCTTTGAGCTGTATGATGACACCAACGCATTACGCGGTAGCTTCTACCTTGACCTCTATGCACGTGAACACAAACGTGGTGGGGCTTGGATGGATGACTGTGCGGGCAGAATGGTTCATCAAGATGGTTCACTGCAAAATCCAGTCGCTTACTTGACCTGTAACTTCAATAAACCACTGGGTGATAAGCCAGCCCTGTTTACGCATGATGAAGTGATTACACTGTTCCATGAGTTTGGTCATGGCCTGCACCACATGATGACAAAAATTGATGTTGCCGATGTAGCAGGTATCAATGGTGTGCCATGGGATGCGGTTGAATTGCCAAGTCAGTTTATGGAAAACTGGTGCTGGGAGCCTGAAGCGCTTGAGTTTATCTCTGGCCACTATGAAACTGGCGAACCATTACCACGCGAAATGTTAGATGCTATGTTGGCAGCGAAAAACTATCAATCTGCCATGTTTGTACTGCGTCAACTCGAGTTTGGTCTGTTTGATTTCACCCTGCATGCTGAATTCGATCCAGCGAAAGGCGCGCAAGTCATGCCAACACTTCATGCTATTAAACAAAAAGTCGCGGTTGTTCCATCACCTGAATGGAGCCGTTTCCCGCATGCATTTAGCCATATCTTTGCGGGTGGTTATGCGGCAGGTTATTACAGCTACTTATGGGCGGATGTACTGGCAGCGGATGCTTATTCTCGCTTTGCAGAAGAAGGTATCTTTAACCGTGAAACGGGCCAATCATTCCTTGATAATATTCTGAGTCGTGGTGGCTCAGAAGAGCCAATGGTCCTGTTCGAACGTTTCCGTGGTCGTAAACCTGAGTTGGATGCGATGCTGAAGAGCTATGGCATCAATGGCTGATCACATCAAGATCCAGTTGATCTGTGAAGAGGGTGCCAATGCTGGCACTCTTTTCCAACTCGCTGAAAAATGGCAGCTTGTTCATACGCCTGAGGCCATCATGGCATTAGTTCTCACCTCTGAAAGTTTGCAACTACGCAAAATGGACGAACCGAAGCTCGGTGGTATTTTTGTCGATTTTGTTTCGGGTGCGATGGCACATCGTCGCAAATTTGGTGGTGGGCGAGGTGAAGCCGTTGCTAAAGCGGTTGGGATTAAAAAAAATTATTTACCCGATGTGATAGATGCAACCGCAGGGCTTGGGCGCGATGCTTTCGTGCTTGCCGCTCTGGGTTGTCATGTCCGAATGCTTGAGCGTCATCCGGTTGTGGCTGCACTTTTGGACGATGGTCTACAACGTGGTTATCAAGATGTCGAAATTGGTGAGTGGCTTAGACAACGTATGTCGCTTATCCATGCTTCCAGTATTACTGCATTAGAAGATATTGCGGCACCACCTGACGTCATTTATCTCGACCCAATGTATCCACATCGTCAGAAAAGCGCCTTAGTTAAAAAAGAGATGCGAGTGTTTCAGTCGTTGGTTGGAGCTGATGATGATGCAGATGCGTTATTAGCACCCGCTCTCGCATTAGCCAAACGTCGTGTTGTGGTAAAGCGACCTGATGATGCGGAACCCCTTGCGGGACAAAAAGCGCCGTCAGCTGTGACCACCAAAAGTCACCGATTTGATATTTATCCCTGCATTAAAACGTAACGGCGAAGGGCTTGTATTCATGAAATGACCCATTAATACAATAGCCCTTTCGCGTACGTTAGATCAGATAATTACAAAATACCCTGTGCGAACATTGCATCTGCGACCTTAACAAAGCCTGCGATGTTTGCGCCTTGCACATAGTTAGTTTGCTTCGCTTCACCACCATACTCAACACAGTGGTTATGGATATCTAGCATGATGTGATGTAAGCGTGCATCGACTTTTTCAGCTTTCCAGCCCATACGTGCAGCATTCTGAGCCATTTCCAGTCCGGATGTTGCAACACCACCTGCGTTAGCTGCTTTACCTGGAGCAAACAATACGCCAGCTTCAAGGAATAGTTCAGTTGCAGGGATAGTTGTTGGCATGTTCGCGCCTTCAGCAACGGCTTTAACGCCATTTTTGATCAGCAACTCAGCAGCGCCTGTATCCAATTCATTTTGTGTCGCACATGGCAGAGCGATATCAACAGGAACACACCACGGTTGTTGGCCAGCCAGATAAGTTAAGCCAAACTCTTCTGCATAAGCTTCAACGCGACCATAATTATTTTTGATCTCTTCTAAGCGCGCTAATTTTTCTGGTGTGAAACCAGCTTCATCAACCACAGTACCGTTAGAATCCGAAGCGGTAACCACTTTTGCACCCAGTTCCATACATTTCTCAATGGTATATTGAGCAACGTTACCTGAACCTGATACCGCAACACGCATACCATCAAAGCCTAAACTATGGCGTTTTAGCATTGCGTTAGTGAAATAAACTAAACCGTAACCGGTTGCTTCTGGGCGAATTAAGCTTCCGCCAAAAGAAAGACCCTTACCTGTGAAGACGCATGAAGTATCGTTAGATAACTTCTTCATCATTCCTGCCATGAAGCCTACTTCACGACCACCAACGCCGATGTCACCCGCAGGTACATCAGTATCTGGACCCAAATGACGATATAGCTCAGTCATCAGTGACTGACAAAAACGCATCACTTCACCATAGCTTTTGCCTTTCGGGTTAAAGTCAGAACCACCTTTACCACCACCCATTGGCAATGTTGTCAGTGCATTTTTCAATGTTTGCTCAAAACCAAGAAATTTTAGGATAGAGAGGTTTACTGAAGGATGAAAACGCATACCGCCTTTGAATGGACCAATCGCGGAGCTGAACTGCACACGCCAAGCTCTGTTCACTTGAACTTTACCTTGGTCGTCAACCCAACAAACACGGAATTGAATGATTCTTTCAGGTTCGACGAAACGCTCAAGTAGCGCTTGATCGCGATATTTAGGGTTATTTTCTAAGAATGGCCAAAGTGATGTGAAAACTTCGCGAACGGCTTGTAGGAATTCAGGTTGCTGAGGATCCCTTTTTTGCACTGTTTCCAAAAATGACGATAGTGAATTCATCTATACCTTCCTTTTTTCAAATTTTGTTGTGATGTTTCTCACCGTTTCTTATGATTATTTTTTAGGAAATGTGAGCTTGAGTTGTATTTGCTTATTGAATATATCACTAGATTGTATTCATGTTTCAAGGTTTTTTTTTACTCTACAGTAAAAAAAATTTCTTGACCTGACAATAACTCACTTAATTTAAATTTTTTTAGGCGAAAAAAACGCCTGCATAAGCAAGCGTTTTTAGCGAATAATATTTCAATTCTCAAGGAATTGATTATTCCTCTTCGTCATTCAGTGGAACAATCAGCATATCTACATGGACAGTATTGATTAGCTGACGAGCTGATGACATCAACTTGCTCCAAAAGTCTTGGTGATGACCACAAACAACGAGGTCCATATCATATTTTTTAATCGCATCGACTAAAACTTGACCTAAATCACCACTACCACTCAATGTTTCCTGAATATCGTAACCTGCACCTGCAGAGAGATCTTTCAGCGAGTTACGGGTTTCATCCGTGATACGCTGTTGCATGTCGCCCAAATTCACATCGATAAGACCGGTGTAGAGATCTGAGTAATTTACATCAACATGGATCATGGATACTTTAGCCCCGTACGGTTTTGCCATAGAGACGGCTTTATCCAGTAATACTTTACTTTCAGGTGATAAATCTACCGCTACGAGAATATGTTTGTACGCCATAAAGTAAACTCCTTCCGAATGCTGATTTTGTGGTGGTTCATTTAACTCACCAATAGCTTATGAATACTATACCTGCATATGACGACAGATGATTGTCGTTTTGATCACACCTCTGCAGATTAGCCACGTTTATCTCAAATCATATAACACGTTAGAAAACAATATATCACGTATCTCAAAAATAGTTCGAGTCGCATGCAATCAACTGCCACGCTACTTGAAGAATGACAGATATCAACAGCACCTAGACAGCTCGAGTTACATGTCTCTATGTCTTACCTTAAGTAATATTAATTCATAAATGAGGATTGTGTGTACTTTTTTAATATAAACAAATAGTAAACATTTTATCAGCCAATCATCCTGCTATGGTGCCATTTTGCCCAAGATCACTTTTTTATAGGCGTAAAAAACAATGAAAATTACCCAAAAATACTTATGCTGGCGCTTTTTTTAAGCAAAATATTATCCTACACTTAAAAGTGTCAATTGAATTGACACTATGTTTGCTGTGTTTGCTTTATTTCCTTAGTGGCGACAGCTCAGGCTGATATCTTAGGGAGTGAGTATGTTCAGTATGATTGCGTTGTTTTGGGCTTTATGCATTCTTTGCATTATTAATATGATGCGCTATTTTTCTTCGCTCCGCGTTTTGCTCTACATCCTTCAGGATACGGATCCATTGCTTTACCAATCTGTCGATGGTAATGGTTTTTTTACCACTCATGGACAGTTAAATAAGCAATTAAAACTCGTTCGTTACATCAATAATAAACAATATCTCGACCATTTTGATTCAGAAGTCATACGACGTTGTGACAGGATCCGTGATCTGCTTTAATCAAACAGGACACTTTAATAATGGAATATAATCCAATTATTGAGGTGTTAAATGAAAAAACGAACAAACAGGTTTTATACTACTGAGTTTAAGCAAGAAGCGGTCGCATTAGTCACCGAACAAGGTTATAGCGTCCCAAAAGCGGCAGCTTCATTAGGGATCACCGATAAATTACTTTATAACTGGAAAGCAAAATTCGATGCTGAACAATCCGGTAGCAGCTTGAATGCCGATGAGAGAGCTGAGCTATTAAGGCTTCGAAAAGAAAATAAAGAACTTAGGATGGAGAAAGAGATCCTAAAAAAAGCCAGCGCCCTCCTGCTAAAGGAAACCAAGTAGCGTTTAAAACGATTAAGCAATTATCTTCACAGTTTCCCGTGCTGAAGCTCTGCAAGTTAATGAAAATAAGTCGTTCTGCCTACTATGCTTGGCTTAAACGCCCAGCAAAATTGATCACCGCAGAACAACTTAGCCTGTACCGCAGAGCCAAAGCTATCTTTGAACAGAGTCGAAATAGCTTAGGTTATAGAACGTTACGTAAACGGTTATGCAAAGAGGGCTTTAGCGTGAGTGCTTATGGCGTTCAAAAGCTAATGGCTCAGCTTGGCCTAGTCGTCACTCAGCGCGTTGCTTACAAAGTCACCACAAAACGCAAACACAGTGATGCCGTAGCCGATAATTTGCTCAATCAAAATTTTAATCCTCACGCACCTAACGAAGTGTGGGCGGGTGATGTGACCTATTTAAAAACAGGGGAAGGCTGGATGTATTTAGCCATCGTGATGGACTTATACTCACGCCGTATTGTGGGTTGGCATATCGATAAACGAATGACGGCAGATTTAGTCAGTAAAGCCTTGATGAAAGCGTATAACTTACACCAGCCCGAAAAAGGCTTAGTCTTTCATAGTGATAGAGGCTCTCAATATACGAGTAAGCGATATCGCCGCTTGCTAACAAGCTATGGTATTAGGGCAAGCATGGGTGATGTTGGAGCCTGTTGGGATAACGCCGTTGTAGAACGATTTTTTGGCAGTTTAAAACACGATTGGGTACTGAAAATCCCTCAGCCGACTCGGAAACAGATGAAAGAAGATGTTATCGCGTATATGCGCTATTACAACCTAGAAAGGTTTCATACTGCCAACGGTGATCTGTCCCCAATTGAGTATGAACAAAATTCCTTAAGAAAAGTGTCCTGATTTAGTTGCGCAGAACACCGACACCAGTTTTTACATATTAGCCAGCTAAGTATATTAGTGGCAGTAAGCTTAGCTTATCTGCTAATAGCAGCTTAATCGACCATCTTTTTATTATTGAATAATTCACTTATCTACTCTCAAATTCTCTCGTTTCACGTTTTAAAAACAAAAGAATAGTGATGAACCGTAAAGGTCATCACTATTCTATTTATTCTTGCTATACAAAAAAATGGTACGCGAGCAAATCAGCTGAGTACTAGATAAATAACAACGCAATCCAGTACAGACCACCAGCAAGGCCGATAGAGATAGGTAGAGTTAACACCCACGCTAAGGCAATACTCTTGATCGTTTTGCTCTGTACACCGCCACCATCAACCACTGCAGTTCCTGCAACAGCAGATGACAATACTTGGGTTGTGGAAACAGGCATACCGGTATAACTTGCCACTCCAATCGAAACCGCTGCGGTTACCTGTGCAGAAACACCTTGCGCATAGGTCATACCTTTCTTACCAATTTTTTCACCGATAGTGACTGCAACGCGTTTCCACCCGAACATCGTACCGATAGATAACGCAAGTGCTACCGCAATGATGATCCAAATCGGCGCATATTCAACCGTATACAGCAGATCTTTACTCAGTTTTTTCAGTAAGCTTGCATCTTGTGAGCTAGTTTCTGGCAACTTAGCCACTGCGTTAGCGGTATCAGAAATACACATTAACAAACGACGCATATGGTTACGTTGATCAGGTGTTAACTCATCATAGCTTTGAATACCACTAAGCATTGTCTGAGCTTGATGCAGAACGGCTGATGTACGTGTGCTATCGCAATGGAACTCTTCGTTGATTTCGTTAATTTGAGACGAAACCGGTGCAGCTTCAATGGCGTGATTCAATGCAGGTTTGTGTGTTTCATAGTACTGCTGTAAGTGGACAACGGCATCGTGAGTTTTCGCGATATCGTAACCGCTTGAACTCATATTCACGACAAAGCCCGCAGGTGCAACACCAATCAATACCAGCATGATAAGACCAATGCCCTTCTGCCCATCATTCGCACCATGAGAGAAACTAACACCAATCGCGGAAACAATTAATGCGGTACGAGTCCAGAATGGTGGCTTGCGCTTACCATCTTTTTTCTCACGTTCTGCTGGTGTTAAGTGAATGCGGCGGCGTTTCTTTGTCCCACTCCAGTAACGGCGTAATACAAAAATCATTAGCCCAGCGACCACAAAACCGATAGCAGGAGAAAGAATTAAGGACAGGAAGATACTGATCATTTTCGGTACGTTCAACGCATCAACGATGGATGAATCTGTCACTATTGCATTGGTTAAACCAACACCAATAATAGCCCCGATCAAGGTATGAGAACTTGATGCTGGGATACCAAAATACCAGGTTCCAAGGTTCCAAATGATTGCAGCCAATAGCAATGAAAAAACCATCGCGAGGCCGTGAGCAGAGCTCACATTAAGCAAGAGATCTGTCGGTAGCAGGTGAACAATTGCGTAAGCAACACTCAACCCTCCGAGCAGAACACCAAAGAAGTTAAATACACCAGCCATAACAACCGCGAACTCAGCTCGCATTGCTCGGGTATAGATAACAGTTGCTACCGCATTAGCGGTATCATGAAAACCATTTATAGCCTCATAGGCCAGCACAAATAACAGTGCAAGCACTAACAATAGGCCAGTGTAAAATTCTAAACCTGTAAAAAGATGTAGCATAGACGTTAAGCCATTTTATGTTGGTCATGAACGCGGCGCATTATCAGTGACAAACGCTAGCGGTGGAAGCAAAATCTAACCTTTTTTTGATTTAATTACCTGATTAAAAAGTGAAGCATAGCAATTACCTTATATTTATCAAATGATTACATTGATTTGATTTGTTCTGGTTTTTCGAAACTTTTTCGATAAAATTCGACACAAATAAAAGTTAATTCATCTTTTTTGGCGAATTTTTCTAATTATAATATGTATTCTGGACTTTTCATTAATTGTTAAACGATGCTCGGCATTACAACCTCTGCCTTATAACGTAATATACTCTTTCTCATCGTGGTTATTGTGCTTAGAATCAAATATATATAGAGAATTTTTATTGTGAAAAAATATGACGTTATTATTCTTGGTGCAGGTGCCGCTGGCCTGTTCTGTGCATCATTGGCAGGAAAACGCGGTCTTAATACACTGGTATTAGATAACGGAAAAAAGCTCGGCAGAAAAATTCTCATGTCAGGGGGTGGACGTTGCAATTTTACAAACATCTACGCAGATCATACCAATTACTTATCGGCAAACCCTCACTTTTGTAAGTCAGCGCTCGCTCGCTATACACAGTGGGATTTCATTGGCTTGGTCAACAAATATAATATCCCATACCATGAAAAAACCTTGGGTCAGTTATTCTGTGATAATAGCGCACAAGATATTGTTGATATGCTTCAAGAAGAGTGCCGTTCCCCCAACATCACTATTAAATTGCGTAGTGAAGTCACTGGTGTTGAAAAAACAGATCAAGGTTTTGTGGTCAGCACTAATGGCAATGAAGTAAGTGCACACTCACTTATTGTCGCTACAGGTGGATTATCCATGCCTGGCTTAGGTGCAACTCCCTTTGGTTATCGCCTTGCAGAACAATTCGGTCATCATATTTTACCAACCCGCGCTGCTTTAGTGCCTTTTACACTACATAAGCCGCTATTAGAGGCACTACAAGTACTTTCAGGTATCTCTGTCGCTGCCACTGTCACTGCGGCCGATGGCACTATGTTTAAAGAAAATATTTTATTTACTCATCGGGGCTTATCAGGTCCTGCAATTTTACAGATCTCCAATTACTGGGCCCCCGGAGAGTTTGTAAGTATCAACTTACTTCCTGAAATTTCGCTTGAGCAGTATTTAAACGAAGAGAAGCAATCACATCCCAATCAATCACTGAGGACCACACTCACTAAATTACTGCCTAAGCGATTCATCGAGGTTTTGCAGGAATTGGGACAAATACCTGACTGTGCAATCAAACAACTTAACCATGCACAGATAGAAACCTTGCATAACACCTTACATGAATGGCAAGTACAGCCTAATGGAACCGAAGGTTATCGGACTGCCGAAGTGACATTAGGGGGTGTTGATACCAATGAGATCTCTTCAAAAACGATGGAATCACTCAAAACCACAGGATTATATTTTATTGGTGAGATTGTCGATGTGACCGGTTGGCTTGGCGGATATAATTTCCAATGGGCATGGAGCTCAGCATCAGCTTGTGCAGAAAATTTACCTTTAAATAAATAATGACCTTACTATTTATGTGAATCATTCAAAATACTCGCAGATCTAATAAATACGTTAATCCATTGAAAAATAATGGATATTATTTATTTTGATAGAAATCATATAATTGCATTTTTTATTATAAATTATGCCTTTTTGATTAAAAAAAAGGCTTTACAAACGATAGTGATAACTATTATCATCAAATCACTCCCATGACATAGCTTACTCAGCAACCGTCTTGGCAGTACGACATTGCTCACATTGCTTCCAGTGTTTAGTTTAGCCAGCCTCGTGCTGGCTATTTTTTTATCTACGCATGTTGTTCAAAATTTTTGGATTCTATAGTCAATCCTAGCTACTTCTCTCTCTACTCAATTTGATTAAACTGTTATCAACAAATTTAGAGCTGCTCCAGCCCTGATGGGGTGCCAGCTATTAAGGAGATAACACAATGATCTACCTACGCAAAGCAAACGAACGCGGCCATGCTAATCATGGTTGGTTAGATAGCTGGCATACCTTTTCATTTGCGAATTATTATGATGAGCAATTTATGGGATTTTCAGCACTTCGTGTCATCAACGAAGATTTTATCGATGCAGGGCAAGGCTTTGGTACTCATCCCCATAAAGATATGGAAATTCTGACCTATGTCCTTGAGGGGGCCGTTGCGCATAAAGACAGCATGGGCAACATGGAACAAATTCCCGCAGGCGAGTTCCAGATAATGAGTGCGGGTACTGGCATACGTCACTCAGAATATAACCCTGATGCTAAGCAAACTCTTCATCTTTATCAGATTTGGATTATGCCAGAAAGAGCTGGGATAGAACCGCGTTACGAGCAAAAACGCTTTAATTCAACCAGTGGCAAACAGTTGGTTCTATCACCTAATGCAAGAGACGGCTCACTAAAGGTTTATCAAGATATGACTCTGTGGCGCTGGGCGTTACCAACCAATGAAGCGCAGACTTATACTATCGAAGATAAACGTGTTGTGTGGATCCAAGTTGTCAAAGGTAATATTGAAGTTAATGGCCAAGCAGCCACGACTAGTGATGGCTTAGCGATTTGGCAGGAAAATAGTCTAACAATTAAAGCTGATGAAAATAGTGAAATTTTATTGTTTGATCTACCCGCCGCTGATTAACCAACGCGTTAAATGATATCTCTTCACCCCGTATATAAGGCTTATGCGGGGTTTTTCTATGTATGTTAATGTGTACTTACTTATAAATCGACATTCCTAGCCAAATTAACTAGACTCAAATTGCCTAAGTTTCAGCTCACCTCTACGGATAGCATTTAATTGTTTGATTTGGGGTTTTATCGAGATTTGATTTTCCAAATTAAATACATTCCTATTGTAAACATCCACATTATCTACATCAATTAAGCCAAATTTAATGAATTATAAAGAGAGCATAATGTCAGATATAATTTACTTAACATTAAAAGGTGGTAAACAGGGATTGATTTCTGCTGGATGCTCTACCTATGACTCGGTCGGTAATAGATATCAGTCAGAGCACACAGATGAAATATTGGTTTACTCAACGGATTATGACATCGCACGTAACCAAAACGTCTCTCATGCAGATTTCATCTTTATCAAAGCTGATGACAAATCATCACCCTTGTTGCTTTCTGCCATTACAAGTAACGAGATATTAGATTGTGAATTCAAATATCATCGGATTGACAAAAGTGGCGGTTTGCTTCATTACAAAACAATAAGACTCACCAAATCATCAATTGTTCGAATAAAAAATATTCATCCTAATTCACTGATAGAGAATGAGTCTTACCCTTTAGAGACAGTATCGCTGAGATATGAAAGCATCACGGTTAATCATATAGCCGTCAGCACATCCGGTTATAGCATATCTAATAATATCTAAAGGTGATGTAGTTATGAGAAATGACGTATACAACAATCGTTTCAATATCCCTGTCTATCATTCGCTTGAGCCTATTTACGAAACTCTGATGGAAGATCCTGTTAAGATCTACGTAATGGCCAATACTGTTTTTATTGGCCACATCGGCTTAATTATAGGAAAAGGGGAAGATGCCTTTTTATATGACCCAGCAGGAAGCTGTTCTGCGCAACTAAATCAGGACACTTTTCTTAAGGAATTTTGTTCATACTCAATTGGGGACAGATCACCGTTGGCAGTATGAAACCTTTCTAGGTTGTAATAGCGCATATACGCGATAACATCTTCTTTCATCTGTTTCCGAGTCGGCTGAGGGATTTTCAGTACCCAATCGTGTTTTAAACTGCCAAAAAATCGTTCTACAACGGCGTTATCCCAACAGGCTCCAACATCACCCATGCTTGCCCTAATACCATAGCTTGTTAGCAAGCGGCGATATCGCTTACTCGTATATTGAGAGCCTCTATCACTATGAAAGACTAAGCCTTTTTCGGGCTGGCGTAAGTTATACGCTTTCATCAAGGCTTTACTGACTAAATCTGCCGTCATTCGTTTATCGATATGCCAACCCACAATACGGCGTGAGTATAAGTCCATCACGATGGCTAAATACATCCAGCCTTCCCCTGTTTTTAAATAGGTCACATCACCCGCCCACACTTCGTTAGGTGCGTGAGGATTAAAATTTTGATTGAGCAAATTATCGGCTACGGCATCACTGTGTTTGCGTTTTGTGGTGACTTTGTAAGCAACGCGCTGAGTGACGACTAGGCCAAGCTGAGCCATTAGCTTTTGAACGCCATAAGCACTCACGCTAAAGCCCTCTTTGCATAACCGTTTACGTAACGTTCTATAACCTAAGCTATTTCGACTCTGTTCAAAGATAGCTTTGGCTCTGCGGTACAGGCTAAGTTGTTCTGCGGTGATCAATTTTGCTGGGCGTTTAAGCCAAGCATAGTAGGCAGAACGACTTATTTTCATTAACTTGCAGAGCTTCAGCACGGGAAACTGTGAAGATGATTGCTTAATCGTTTTAAACGCTACTTGGTTTCCTTTAGCAGGAGGGCGCTGGCTTTTTTTAGGATCTCTTTCTCCATCCTAAGTTCTTTATTTTCTTTTCGAAGCCTTAATAGCTCAGTTCTCTCATCGGCATTCAAGCTGCTACCGGATTGTTCAGCATCGAATTTTGCTTTCCAGTTATAAAGTAATTTATCGGTGATCCCTAATGAAGCTGCCGCTTTTGGGACGCTATAACCTTGTTCGGTGACTAATGCGACCGCTTCTTGCTTAAACTCAGTAGTGTAAAACCTGTTTGTTCGTTTTTTCATTTAACACCTCAATAATTGGATTATATTCCATTATTAAAGTGTCCTGTTTGATTAAAGCAGATCAGGGCTCTATTTACTTCTAAAGAAGTCATTAAATAAGATTTTAATCCGTTTCTGACTGACTCAATTTCAGATAATGGGATCTTACAATAATAAATTTCAGATCCCCCTTCAGTAAATCTATCAAATTGGTAATGAGAATAACCTGAAGCATATTCTTTGAAGGGTGCATTTCTGATGATTTTATCAACCAACACATAAGAATAGACGTAATTATATAATCCGATATTCCCGCTGGGAGAAAATAGGATAAATAAATAGCAAAAAACAAAGAAAATCAAAAAATAGCAAATTTTTCTCTTTTTCATGATAACTCATTTATCTAAACGGAATGAAGCGGCTCAAATGGTAAGAATGGATGTATTTAGTAGGTGAAAAAGGTTCTATTTTTCCATTATTTAATCGAAGATTAATAGGTGTGATTGTTTTCAAAAAGTAAGGTAGTTCTTTTTTGTTTGGCTTAGAATTAGGGTAAACTAAAGGATCAGGGAATATCCAAGGACGTAGCTCTCTATTTTTAAAATTTCCAATTGAACCATAGTGATCCCAAATTCTTTCAGCTTTAGCGCGTGATGCGATTTTAAGTAAAGGCTCATAATTTTTCGGCTCGTATATTTTATAAAAGCCAAATAAATTGGAGATAATATCCTCACCACTAAATCCACGATCACTTCTTAAAATTCCATGATAGAACCAATTATCTTGCAACCCCTCAAAATGCATAGTCATATCTAACATAATAGCCAAAGCAATGGATTTTTTATCCTCTGAATCTAGCCCTCGCCTAACTAACCATTGAGTTTTTTTCCCGCCGTATACCCATACCTTTCCATACTTTGCTTATACTCAACAATAAAGTGTGTTTTAAATAATGGAGTTGACATAAGTGAAGGAAATTGATTAAAAAATTCACGGGATATATTCTCACCTTCTATCTGAGCTTTTAAGTCAATAGCGTCAGTACCTTGAGCGTGATTTTCATCAATCCACCCAATTTCATCAGAATAACGTAATTTATTCTTTTCTATATCTTTTCTAATCGCCATTTGAATTTCCTTATATTATCAAAACATGATGTCAACATAAGGCAAATACTAACACAGGTAATGCTGAGAACGGACAAAATTTGTTCTTGTATGTTTGAGGCGTTTTATAAGTATAACCTTCCCAAAGCTAACTAGGCTTAGCTAAAAAGGAAAAAGAAGGTTTGCTTTTTCTTGTAACGCAGAGCTTCATTCTGAGCCTCAACCCAACGAAGAAAAACCCCATACGAAAAATATGGGGTTCGTCAACAAGTAAGGCTCTAAACTCAGAGCCTTATCCTTTAATTCATGCAAATTACTTACTTCTTAGGACCCACTTTGACCAGAGCTTCACCCGCTGGGGTGTCTGTATACTTGTCAAAGTTATTCACGAAGCGGTCAGCCAAATCTTTCGCTTTCTCATCCCACTGCGACTTATCTGCATAAGTATTACGTGGATCAAGAATATTGGTTTCAACGCCCGGTAATGACGTTGGAACTTCAAGATCAAAGATTGGCAACTTGATTGTATCTGCTTTCTCAATGTCACCACTTAAAATAGCATCAATGATAGCGCGTGTGTCTTTGATAGAAATACGCTTACCTGTTCCATTCCAACCAGTATTGACTAAGTAAGCTTTCGCACCTGCTGCTTCCATACGTTTTACTAATACTTCAGCATATTGCGTTGGGTGAAGTGATAGGAATGCCGCTCCAAAGCAGGCAGAAAACGTTGGTGTTGGCTCTGTAACGCCACGCTCTGTCCCTGCCAGTTTAGCCGTAAAGCCTGATAGGAAGTGGTACTGTGTTTGTTCTGGCGTTAAACGAGACACTGGTGGTAATACACCAAATGCATCCGCTGTTAAGAAAATGACTTTTGTGGCATGACCTGCTTTTGAAACAGGCTTAACGATATTTTCGATATGATAAATAGGGTAAGAAACCCGTGTGTTTTCTGTTTTTGAACCATCATCGAAATCAACCGTGCCATCTGCCAGAACAGTTACGTTTTCTAATAGTGCATCACGCTTAATCGCTCCGTAGATGTCTGGCTCGGCTTCTTTAGAAAGATGGATAGTTTTTGCATAGCAACCACCTTCAAAGTTAAATACACCATCATCATCCCAACCATGCTCATCATCACCAATCAACTTACGTTTTGGATCCGTAGACAGTGTAGTTTTACCTGTGCCAGACAGGCCAAAGAAGATGGCTACATCGCCATCTTCACCGACGTTAGCAGAACAGTGCATTGATGCGATACCTTTGAGCGGTAGCAGGTAGTTCATCATTGAGAACATTCCTTTCTTCATTTCGCCGCCATACCAAGAACCACCAATTAATTGCATGCGCTCTGTCAGGTTGAAAGCAACAAAGTTTTCAGAGTTCAAACCTTGCTCTTTCCAATTAGGGTTAGTGCATTTTGCACCGTTCATCACAATAAAATCAGGTTCAAAACCAACGAGCTCTGCATCTGTCGGGCGGATGAACATGTTTTTGACGAAATGCGCCTGCCAAGCTACTTCGGTAATAAAACGAACTTTCAGGCGTGTATCTGCGTTAGCACCACAGAATGCATCAATGATAAACAGGCGTTTGCCTGACAGCTGCTCCGTGACTAAATGTTTTAATTCGCCCCAAATTTCTTGGGTCATCGGTTTATTATCGTTTTTACCTTTACCCTGATCAGCCCACCAAACAGTATTACGAGTGACATCATCACGGACGATATACTTATCTTTTGGCGAACGACCCGTAAAAATACCGGTATCAACCGCCACAGCCCCTAAAGTGGTGACTGTGCCACGCTCATAGCCTTCTAATCCAGGTTTGGTTTCTTCCGTGAAAAGCAGCTCATAACTTGGGTTATAGACAACTTCTGTCACATCATGGATGCCATACTGCTCAAGTTCTTTCAGTGTAATACTTTTAGCGCTCATTATTATTGCTCCTGGTAATCATAATTAATCTACAGATGATCATAATTCTTTACGACTAATTAACAGCGATAGCTATCAAAGAATTGAAAATGTATAATTTTTTTTAATTCATTATGAGACTTAGAGCACGTAATAACCCTTTAAAAATACAAAAAAAGGGTGCAGAATTGCACCCTCGTCACATAATTAGGTTGCTAAATCGTATCAGTGAAGTTGCTGATTTAGTTCCTTTTTTAACCCTTGAATATCGGATTCAATAAACACATAGTGTGATCCACAATATTCACATTCCATATCAATTTTGCCATCTTTCTGCAATATATCGACAACATCTTCTTCCGGTAAAGTCGCTAATGTACTTTCGCAACGTTCACGTGAACAAGTGCAACGAAACTCGACAGTTTGAGGGGCATATAACGTCACATCTTCTTCATGATATAAGCGATGTAAAACCTCTTTAACCTCAAGCTCACTCAGCTCTTCACCTTTAATCGTCGCGGTCAGCTGAACTAAATGGTCAAATAGATCATGACTGCCCTCTTCCGCAGCAGGCAATACTTGTAACAGCATGCCTCCAGCAATTGCTTTTCCATTTGATTCACCCACACGGATGAATAAGCGAGTTGGCAGTTGTTCTGATTGCATGAAATAAGCATCAATGCACTCTTCTATAGTTTCGCCTTCCATCGCGACAATACCTTGGTAACGCTCACCTTGGTTTGGTGTAATGGTAATTACCATATAACCATTACCGATCATCTGTTTTAAGGTGCTCCCAGCAACAACTGGGCCATCAATGCGGGCAACACCGCGCATTTGCTGTAGATTATTACCGTTTATCACCGCTAAGTTTACGGGACCATCACCTTGGATTTGTACCGTTATATCACCATCAAACTTTAAGGTTGCAGTGAGTAGACTGGTTGCAACGAGCAATTCACCTAATAATCCTTTAACGGCGTCTGGATAGTCGTGATTGTCTAGAATTTGTTGAAACGTTTCATCGACAGTAATCATCTCTCCACGTACAGCATGCTGCTCGAACAGGAAACGGTGGAGTAGGTCTTGTTTAGCCATAATTTCTCTCTATTACTTAGTACGTCGATTAAGACGACTCATGGGAATTGCGATCTGCTTACTTTTGAACTTATATTGCGGCAATTTGAAGAGTAAGCATTTAATAAAATAACAATAATTAATATGGGGTCGACTTTGAATCACTTTCAAGCTGACGTCGGATAAAGGCGCTTTACACAGCACAGAGTGATATTTATCCTCGACTGCCAAGAACAAAACCACTCACCTTGATTAAAATGCGTTTACCCGACACAAAAAAATCATCAGAAATTATTCATTATTCGTTTGTTTAAATTTTAGCAAGGTACGACGTTCTTTTTTATCTGGACGTCGTTCTGGGTGAGGCATGGTTAATGCATTCATTTTACGTGCTTGCGCCACTTTTTCACGCAGCTCAAGACTCTCGGGTGTCTCACGATAGAGTAACTGAGCTTCAGGTGCGCCTCGGCGTTGACCGCTAACCTCTAAAACCTCAATAGTTCGCTCGTCATTGCCTTGTCTAAGCCTCACGAGTGCATTTAGCTCAACAATCTTGCCTGGCTTAGTTCTTTGTCCGTTGTAATGAACCTTTCCACCATCAATCATATCGCGAGCCATTGAACGTGTTTTATAAAAACGCGCTGCCCATAGCCATTTATCAAGGCGAACCTGTTCTGCGGGTGGTTGTTTCATGATGTCATCCTCAATGCCTGTCTTTAAAATGAGGCCCCATCATTCTGGGTAAGACTATCTTTGATTGGAAGGATTGTCTGCCTCAAAGCACTTATCATAGTATTGCTTAATATTACGTAAATGCTTTTTGTTGTTCATGATACGGGATACCACCAACGTACCATTCAATATCACACAGATGCCTAAAAAGAGCACAAATAGGGAACTACTGACATATTGAGAGAGTAGTTCCTTGCTGGGTTTGCTATGCAACGTAATGTGTAAAGTACCATTAGCATCCGTCGATAAATTCGTGACAATACCTTCTATATCAAACGGTGTGTTGATAAGCAGGCCGGATATACGCTTAAGCTCTAACCAACGTTGTAAAGGCGTCATGTCACTGAATACAGTTCCGGGGATGAAATCCACTAACGTTTTATTTTCATCACTGACTAACAGAACACCACCCGGTGGGGGACTATTCAGTTTCGCCGCCTCTTTTTCAACTTCTTCCTTGATAAAACCATATGTGGTGGCTTCAACTAGCTTTTCCAAGGCCTCAGCGCTTCCTGCACGTAATAAAACATGTGCGCCACTTAATTTACCTGTCGATGCATTGGCAACTAAAGCTTCCCAATCATCTGTACTTCCTAAATTAATTAATGCATTTTTAAGTTGAGAGCAGGAATCTCCGCTACCACACAACTTATTAGTTTTTAATATTATTTCAGAGAAATCAAAAATAATATTCATCCCTGATTTCATAATGTCGCGTTGTAATCGAGGGTTAACTCCTGTACTGCCATTTTCAGGATGTAACTGCCTTTTAACGGTATTTAATAATTGAATTGCATGCTCAACAATTTCAGATTCTGGTTCGGGTACTAAATTCATATTGTTCCAATAAATCCCAGAACAATCGAAAGGGGCAAATTGTGCTTTATTTGAATCTGATAAATTGGGGGGGCGATAACACATTCCCGACCCTTTTACAGTTAAGCTATCGCCAATCTTTAACCTGTGGGTTTCTAACTCTTCTACATTGTTTACTTTGACTTTTTCTGAACCTTCAAGCCAAGCAAAACCCAATTTTACAGGTAAACTAACAGGCTGATATGAAAACATCAAAATCAGAACTAATAGACCTGTTATCAGCATAAGTAGATTTTTTTTATATCGCCGATAAGGATAGTAACGTTCTTCTTCATGTAACGAGAGATATTGACCATGCTGAAGTACTTCCCCAGACGGATACATATCGATATTAGTCGCTTTATTCAATTCATGATGAATATAAGGTTCCCAATGAGCTGGATAGTAAAGATCAGTACCGCCAATAGACACGGTTGAAGACTGCCTTTTATCAAGCTCACCATATAATTCCCAGCGCTTAGGTTGTCCAAAAACGCATTGGACATCGTGAAGCTGTTTTGGAAATACCCGGCAGCGAAATAACGAAAAAAGCCCCACGATAAAACAGATAAATGCACCTACAAATCCCCATGATTGTAAAAAAGGGATCGCAAGTAACGCTAAATAGCCTAATAGAAAACTCAAACAAATCAGGATAGCCCCAAGCCAGCCTGATGAATTATGTCGTCGATGCTCTTCAGGCGTTTCTTTTCGTACACGCAGTAATTGAACATTGGGCTCTCCCCGCTCATGAATAGCAGCTTCAGGGGGCGCTATTTCCACTACTTGCTCAGAAGACCATTCATAACTAAAATCTTTTAGTGAAAAATTATTCATTGAAATAATAAGCGGTAGCTGGCTAGTCTCCACCAGTTCCATCACATTTTGTTGCTGTAAATATGGCTCCAGCTGAGTGGGAAGCCTGACTTCAACCGTATCAATAAAATAACGCCAAGTATTTGCTTGTTCCTGACGTAAGTTAAAGCGGGTCACGGAGTTACAGACAGTTGCAATAACCGAATTTTTTTTCAGTTGCCATGGTGTTTGAACACCATCTTGCGCAGAAGAGAGGTTGGTACGTATGTATTGCGAGACAGTTTGATAATCGGAATCAATCATTTTCCGAAAAGAGGGTTCGGCTTGGGTTGGGATATTATAGATACCGGAATTCCGCCCCCGCCTGAAAAACAGAAAGGAAGCCATTATAGTTAGGCTAATGATTAATATAGCCGTTATAATGACGTAATTAGTCATTTTATCCCCAGCGAAATAATATCAAGAAAAGCATAGCAATCACTACGCTGTCCCTATATAAGCCAATTCCTATTCTATTTCTTATTTTTATGTTGATTTACAATGTGTTGTAATTCAATTGTTATATTTATTAATCTGTGCTGTTTTTGTCCGGCTGATATATTAACAGTATTTTATCCACCCGATAATCTCTATCATTTTTTTTTGATATGGGTCATAGTTAACAACTGCATAAAAAGCGACTTATTGTTAGTCGCCTGTATTTTTAAAAGAAGATTATCATTTACCCTATTCGGGAATCGTTATGACAGAGCTTAAAAAGCCAAAAATATTGAATATTCAGGATGTTGCTCATTCTAAACTATTCAGCATCCAATCTGTTGACCTCGAGTTTAGCAATGGTGAAAAGCGCGTCTATGAAAGAATGCGCCCAGCGAAACGTGAAGCGGTTCTTATCGTTCCTATCATTAATGACAGTTTAATCCTCATCCGTGAATATGCTGTCGGCATTGAAGACTATGAATTAGGTTTTCCGAAGGGAGCAGTAGACCCTGGTGAGACGGCCCTTGAAGCAGCACAGCGAGAACTCAAAGAAGAGATCGGTTTTGGTGCTCACCAAATTACACCCGTTGCCAAACTCACCATGTCACCTTCTTACTTTTCCAGTAAGATGAATATCCTTATCGCGACTGGCCTTTATGATGAAAAGCTAGAAGGCGATGAACCGGAGCCTTTGCAACAAGTTAGATGGCCAATCGCTCGCATGATGGAACTGCTTGATCACCCAGATTTCAACGAATCTCGTAATATTAGTGCGCTATTTTACCTTGAGCGCTTTTTAAAAAATCTCGGTTAGTACTATTCAAAAAAATACCGCCTGAATAAGGCGGCATTTTTATTAGAACAACTCTTGGCTTCCACCACCTTCTTCGAAAATGGTTGTACCCACTTCCTGAATAGCTTGATCTTTCGGCTCAGTGCCTTCAATAAAGTATTCTTTTCGAGAATTACCCAATTTTCCAGTTTTACTGTCGATGGAAACAGCAATCACGCCTTTAGGTGGTTTCATCATAGTGACAGGAACACCTTCTAGGATGGATTTCATAAAATCATCCCACATTGGCTGAGCACTTTTGGCACCAGCTTCACCGCCACTTGCTGCAGTTCGACCTAATGAGCGTTTATTATCATCAAATCCTATCCACGTTGATGCAACCACATCAGGACCGTAACCCGAGAACCAAGCATCTTTCGAACTGTTTGTTGTCCCAGTTTTTCCACCAATATCACGGCGACCGCCTAAATCTCTTCCTGCACGCCAACCAGTGCCAGACCAACCCGGTTCACCGTAAATATTGGTCGTCATTGCATCACGAATTAAGAAAGCGAGCGGCGTATTGATGACATGAGGTGCATATTTATCTTCAGGAGTAACCTCTTCTGGTGTCGCCGTCACTTCCATTGTTGGCTCTTGTACAACCTCTTTGCTATCAGACTGGGTGACCTCCTCCGTAGACTCATCATCTAGCCCTTTTAGCGCTATGGTGCGCTCTGTATCACCATATACCACTGGAATATCTGTACAATCAGGGCAGGCGATCCTAGGTTTAGCTTCAAAAATCACAGCGCCATCATGATCTTCGATTTTCTCGATGTAGTAAGGGTCAATGAGATAGCCACCATTCACCATCACCGCATATCCACGCACCATTTGCATTGGAGTAAAGGATGGAGCCCCTAACGCTAACGCCTCTGTACGATTAATATTTTCAGCAGGAAAACCAAAGCGCGTCAAATAATCAGCTGCGTAATCAACGCCCATCGCTCTCATTGCACGTACCATTACCACGTTTTTAGATTCGCCTAATCCTTGTCTTAAACGAATAGGGCCATCATAACGAGCAGGTGAGTTTTTAGGACGCCAGTCTGCACCAGCACCTGCATCCCAACGGCTAATCGGCACATCATTGAGTAATGAAGAAAGTGTTAACCCTTTATCCATTGCTGCCGTATACAAGAAAGGTTTAATGTTTGAACCAACTTGACGTAATGACTGAGTCACACGATTAAACTCACTCATATTGAAGTCAAAACCACCAACTAATGCAATAATAGCGCCATTATTTGGGTTTAAAGCAACGAAGGCTGCATTCACATCAGGTACTTGGCCTAGCCACCAAATATCTTTTACCTGACGGATCCAGATTTGTTCCCCTGCTTTGATAACAGAGTTAACAGTTCTAGGTGTTGCACTTTGCTGAGTATCTGAAATAAATTTACGAGCCCAACGAACACCTGCTAATGGAATTTGCGCTGTCGAGCCGTCAGCCAATTGAACAGTTGCATCATTTTCGGTAGCGGAAAGCACAACGGCGGGTAATAAAGGCCCATATACTGGCGACCTCTTCAGCTTTTCAACGATTTTTTCACTATCCCAAGCTGGTTCTGGTGGTGTCCACAGAACTTCTGCCGCGCCACGGTAACCATGTCGAACATCATAATCAATCAGGTTATTACGCACAGCATCGGTTGCAGCTAACTGGTCTTTACGAATGACAGTGGTATACACTTTATAGCCGTCGGTATAAGCATCCTCACCATATTGTGTATACAGTGTATTACGTGCCATTTCAGCGAGATAAGGTGCTGAAAAATCAATTTTAGGGGCATGATAAGATGCCTCGATTTTTTCATTTCTCGCTTGTTCGTACTGCTCTTGAGTAATATATTTTTCATCTAACATACGTCCAAGTACAACATTACGGCGGCTAATTGCACGATCATAAGAATAAAGCGGGTTAAAAGTTGAAGGCGCTTTCGGTAAACCTGCAATCATTGCAATTTCACTAAGCGTTAACTCATTAACTGTTTTCCCAAAATAAACATAAGCAGCGGCACCCACGCCATAGGCACGGTTACCGAGATAAATTTTATTAAGGTAGAGCTCCATGATCTCATCTTTAGTAAAGATCTGCTCAATTCTTATGGCAAGAAACGCCTCTTTCGCTTTACGTATCAGTGTTTTTTCTGGGCTGAGATAGAAGTTTCTTGCAAGTTGCTGCGTGATAGTACTCGCACCCTGAGAAGCATGGCCAGATGACGCCATGACAGTCACTGCACGGAAAATACCAATCGGATCAATACCATGGTGTTCATAAAAACGACTATCTTCAGTCGCAATAAAGGCCTTAACCATAATAGGTGGAATATCAGCCAATGGCAGTGGAATACGGCGTTTTTCACCATATTGTGCAATTAACTCTCCATCAGAACTGAAGACCTGCATCGGCGTTTGTAAGCGGATGTCTTTCATTGCTGCAACATCGGGTAACTCACCTTCGACATATTTGTACATACCAAAAATCGAAGCGGTTCCCAAAAAAATGCAACAAATAACAAAAATGAAAAAATATTTTACGAACTTCACCGGATAATTCCCATACTCAACAGGCAGGAGGGTTTAGATATAGCTGGCGCGTAGTATAAAGCTTATACAGCGCAATAGAAATCGTAATTTATATATTGATGATAAGGAAATTATCTATGTATTCACAAAAATGGAACATTGGAATCGATCTTTGCCAAACAACTATTCAACTGGTTGCCGCAAAACAACGCCGTAAACGCTGGTATCTCTGTGAATGTTGGCAACAAAATATTTAAAACGAAATCGCCAGCCAATCAGAAAATAACAAACACGTCATACTACTGAAAATTCTAAAACAATGGCGTCGGAAATTACCTAAAAATTGTCAGGTCTCTATTGCTTTTTCTTCCTTAAAAACATTAAAACAGCAGTTTGCATTACCTACACAGCTACCGTTACAGCAACCAGAGCTAGGTTGGTACTTACATACTCGTGCCGAAAAGCTGTTTCCCCTTAATTCGGAAGAAATGGTGGTTGATTATCGAATTATGAATAATCATGCTTACTTAAACGGCACGCGCAAGGCTGAAATAACTTTTTGGCAAGACTTGCTTCAGAAAAGTGATTTTTTACTTAACGCAATTGATGTTGCACCCTGTGTTTTACGCTATATCGCAAGATATGCTGGGCTGCCTGATGAGAGTTGGCTGGTACATTATCGCCAAGGAGAATGGTTATGGGCAGGTCCTGTGAGCCAACCCGCTAACTATAATCAAATCCAAGAAGGTGAAATAACCTCCCTCTCACAGCTTATTCCATTACTCAGTGAAGGAAATGCGCCATTAAAAATTCCCCTTTATTATATCAGTGACCGTCATGAACCTCAGGCTGCTCATTCGTGGCATCTACTACAAGCTTTTCATCACCACACAGTAAAAATTCCTCACCAACTCGGTGATTTTGTCGTTGCTGCCGGATTAGCACTTCGCCATAAGGATAATGAATATGTATCAGGTTAATTTTTTACCTTGGCGACATCAGCAAATTCTTCGCAAGAAAAGGCAATTCTTGATGCTACTGCTGATACAAAGCTGTGCTGTGATTATGGTGATTGTCTATCTTACCTGTCACCACCAATCTCAATACCAGCAGTTGCAGTTCAACAAAGTTCAGCTTCAACAACAATTTATACAAACTCAGCAATTGGTGGAGGCGATAACGAAAAAACAGGCTCGGCTCAATAGCTTAATTGCACAGCAGCACCGTCTTGATAAACAGATTGAAAGTAATAATGCCCTATTACATTTTTTTCATCAACTTCCTGAACTCATACCGAAAAAAAGTTGGTTAGCTGGATTTTCACTCAAAGATAACCGCGTGGAAATAAACGCTAATAGCTATGATTTTCAAGATATTAGTCAATTGATTGTTCAATTAGAAAGTAGCCAGTTGTTAGATAAAATACAACTAATCAAAATGGGGAAAATTAAGCAAGTTAACTATTTACACCTAAGTGCAAACTATCCGGAGAGTCGCGATGAATGAAACCTGTTCCACCTTTTGGTATCGCCCTTTTTGGCAACAGGTTTTGCCCATTTTAGTCATGGCGGCGTTGAGCTTAGCGGCATACTTTCAATTTTATTGGCAAGAAGCTAATCGACAATTAACCATGTTACAAAGTGATGCTCAACGTATTGCCGTTGACGTGCGGCAGATCAATAGCACTTTGCGTCAATCAACACCACTACATCAGCTTGAGCAGAAAATAGTAGAAATTAAACACAGGGTCGCTTTATCAAAACGAAGCTCACCACAATTTATCGCCCATTTACAACATATTATTGCTAACACAGATGTTGTCCTTAACCGCTTACATCCCTCAGTAAATGACTCTAACAATGAAAAATATTACATCATTGAGGTTCAAGGTAATTACGCAAAAATTTATCATTTTATTCACTCACTTATATCATCTTCAACTCATCAAGCTGGACTATTTTCAGGCGTTAGTTTTAAACCGAGCAATGGGTATTTAACTGCAACGCTCGCAATTTCATTTATCAAGGATGATGTTACAAATGAACAATAAATTGATTCTTGTCGCTGGTATTACTTTACTTATTACCTTCCAGACAATGGCGCAGGAGATACGCGATCCTTTTATCCCACTTTCCGAGCCTAATAACGCACCAACGTTGAATAATCAAAGCGTCATTCATAGCGCACCAGAAAATCCTATCTCAGAAAAAATTATTAAGTTGATTTCAATAAATGCCGAAGATGCTCTACAGCAATTAAAACAAGCGGGTGCTTCTTTATTATCTAATGACGCCGTTGCCAGTAGCCATTCCGCGACTAATAGCTTAATTATCAAAGAATCTAAAACGCGATTAGATTTGATTGAAGAATGGCTAAAACAGTTGGATGTTCCTAGACAACAAGTTCAGATCACTGCACATATTATTAGTAGTAGCCGCACAGCACTCCAACAATTGGGGCTAGAATGGGGGATGTTATCAGGAAACCCGAGCAATAGCCGTTATCAACGCTATAACCGTTACGATGGTGCATCTGGTCAGTTTAACTTCAATTTATTGAGATTAGGCGAAGGGTTATTAGAACTAAAACTCAATGCATTAGAAAAAGCAAACTTACTTTCAATTATTGCGAGCCCTCGACTGATGGCTTCTCATAAGCATTCCGCCAGTATTCAACAAGGGACTGAAATTCCCTATGTCACGAGTACAGAAAAGAAAACCCATGTTCAATTCAAAGATGCAGTGCTCGGCATGGAAGTTACGCCAACTATTTCACGGGGGGAGCAAGTAAAACTACTATTAAAAATTAGCCATAACTCACCCGATACGGCTTTGACGACCAGTGAAAGTCACCATTTAGCCATAAACAAACAAGAAATAGCCACATCTGTAACGATTCGAAATAATGAAACCCTAATACTCGGTGGAATTTTCCAACAAAAGCAAGAGAAAACGGAAACAGGTTTACCTTTCCTTTCCGATATTCCTTTTTTGGGTAAATTATTTATAAACTCAAACGAACACATTGACCGTCGGATTCTTGTGGTTTTTATCACCCCTAAGCTAGTCAATATTTAGGTCAAAAAAATAATCCATATACTTCAGTTGGTTAATTGAATATAATACGAATATAAGCAGATAAAATTATTTTTTATGTCATAAACCTGCCGGATAAATTTGACGCTGACGCCGTTTTAGCATACAAGGTTATCCATTGAGTGTTCTAACTATCGGTAGATTAAAGAACAAGCTATCAGCCGCTTATAAAATAGTCGCAATATATTTGCACTATTAATTAACGGATAATCAGCACCTTTATTGGTACTGCTTGTCCGTTAAAACTCATATTGAACAAAGCGTTAGGCAGCATAGACAGCATAATTAAAGAAACCAGTAACATCGAATGTGGCACTTTGTTCGCTTAGTGCCACATTTATATAGTTGCAATTCAGGTTGATGTATTGAGATAATTTTCTTATCTGATCTCACTTATCACTCATGAGGTTTCAGTTTAGGTCCCGTCGCTAATTCGATTGGCGGGGCGGGTTATCATTAACGATTAATCGTAGTAATACCAAAAAACATGGCAGAGAAACGAAATATCTTTCTAGTTGGACCTATGGGTGCCGGCAAAAGCACTATTGGTCGTCAATTGGCTCAACAGCTTAATATGGAGTTTTTCGACTCTGATCACGAGATTGAAAAACGTACAGGCGCAGATGTAGGCTGGGTCTTTGACCTAGAAGGCGAGGAAGGCTTCCGAGATCGCGAAGAGAAAATCATCAATGAGCTTACTGAAAAACAGGGCATCATACTTGCAACGGGTGGCGGTTCAGTAAAATCGAAAGAAACTCGCAATCGTCTTTCCGCTCGAGGTGTCGTTGTGTATCTCGAAACCAACATCGAGAAGCAACTGACTCGAACTCAACGTGATAAAAAACGTCCATTATTGCAAGTGGATGAACCTGCACGTGAAGTTCTTGAGAAATTAGCATCAGAACGCAACCCGATGTATGAGGAAATTGCTGACATCACGATTCATACAGATGAGCAAAGCGCTAAAGTAGTTGCTAGCCAAATCATCGAGTTGTTAGAAAAAAGCTAGGGGCGGTTGATCTTTCAGGGTCTATTATTGTTCTAAATAAAGCGTTTTAATCAAGGTGAGAGGTTTGTCTCTGAGAAATTAAGGCATCACGCCCCTCACCACAGAACAAAACGTTTTTTAATTGAACCCTTAGGGCAGATTTCGTCAGGTGTTGAGCGCTAAAAAGTATGTTGAATCGACCCTGTATTCATATGCATTTCTTTATTAAATGCTAGCGCTACAAATCGCTTTAAATCAGCTCAAAAGGTCAACAAACCTTAATTAAACATTGTGTTATCAGTAATGGCTATAAGGTAAAGCAACATGGAAAAAGTCACTGTTACTCTGGATGAACGCAGTTATCCAATCACCATTGCTCCGGGTCTTTATAGCCAACCTGATGCTTTTTGGCCGCTAAAAGCAGGTCAACGAGCTCTGGTTGTAACCAATGAAACACTAGCACCTATCTATCTCGATAAATTTACTCGCGTCCTTGAAGCATTAGGGGTAAAGGTAGATTCAATCATTCTGCCGGACGGAGAGCAGTACAAATCCTTGTTCATTATGAATGATGTTTTTACCGCTTTACTTGAAAAGCACCATAATCGCGATACCACTCTGATAGCTCTTGGTGGTGGTGTTATTGGCGACTTGACTGGCTTTGCCGCAGCAAGCTATCAACGTGGTGTTCGTTTTATTCAAGTACCTACCACCTTATTGTCGCAAGTCGACTCCTCCGTCGGTGGCAAAACTGCCGTTAACCATCCTTTAGGCAAAAATATGATCGGGGCTTTTTATCAACCCGCATCGGTGGTGATTGATCTTGATTGCCTCAAAACCTTACCTAAAAGAGAACTCTCCTCCGGTCTTGCTGAAGTTATCAAATATGGCATCATCCTTGATGGCGAATTTTTTAACTGGCTAGAAGAAAATATCGATGCGTTGATGGCATTGGATAATCAGGCAATGGCGTACTGCATTCGCCGTTGTTGTGAGTTAAAAGCACAAGTTGTTGCTGTGGATGAAAAAGAAACCAGTGGTTTACGCGCGCTGCTTAATCTTGGTCATACCTTTGGTCATGCGATTGAAGCTCACATGGGTTATGGTGTTTGGCTCCACGGTGAAGCCGTTGCCGCGGGTATGGTCATGGCAGCAAGAACAGCAGAGCGTATTGGGACATTCACAGAACAACAAACACAGCGAATTATTGCACTATTAACTCGTGCGGAATTACCTGTCACAGGTCCAGCGCAAATGAATCCCGATGACTATTTACCTCACATGATGCGAGATAAAAAAGTTATCGGCGGTAAATTACATTTGATCTTACCTACCACTATCGGCCATTCAGAAATGCGTTCAGATATTGAAATGCAAACTGTTAAGGACGCGATATCTTTCTGTTTACCTCAAAGCTAATCATATTTGTATGATTTTCCGCCAGAAACGTATAAAAGCATCAAGATAAGCTGATGCTTTAAAATGTTTCTGGCAGATATGTCTTAAAATCGTTAAATTATAGGTCGCGTCTACAGTTTCGGGTTACAACATATCCTCAAACACTTAGACTTTTAAGCATGCAATATCTATATCATGTTAATCAAGCAAAACGACATGACCAAAGGAACTATCCTTTACTAGATTGCAGGTATACACTATTTACTCGTGAAGAGACTGTAATGAAAAGAGATATTTTATCTCAATTACAAAGCAATATTTATTCGGGAGGGCAAAATGGACGAATTTAAACCAGATAATCAGCCTAAAGCACAGAATGATTTACGGCCCGATACATCCGATAGACCAACAGGTCGGAGCCGTCCATCACCGTCAGTAAAACCCAAGTTAACACTCTCACGCCAACATATTATGATTGGGGTCGGTGTATTGGTATTACTGCTACTGATTATTGCCATTAGCTCCGCCCTTAAAGCACCTACCGAGCATGAAAAACAACAAATTGATACGTCATCATCCGAACGTAATATCGATTTATCAGGTTCTTCATCACTAAGCGGTAATCAAGGCCAAACTCAAGAAATAAACATGCCGCCGGTGAGTTCAACGCCAACACAAAGCGAACCACTACCGCAGCAGAATTATGGTGAACGGATTGAAATTCCGGGTGATGTTGCTGATGCCCTGAACCAAGGTCAATCAATCAATCCAGGTTCAGCAAGTACCCCACCAGTGCAAAATATCGCACCACCGCCGGTAACATCGTCGCAACCTGTGCAAAAACCACAAACAGCGCCTGTGAAGCCGGAAAAAACACCAACTAAACCTGTAGAAACAAAGCAACCGGTACAAACTACCAAGCAACCAACAAAAACCACCACCGCGACGAATAATCAAAGTGGAAATTTAATGGCAGCTCCCGCAGGTAGCTACACATTACAATTAAGCAGTGCGAGCCGCTCAGATACACTAGAAGCTTTCGCTAAACAGCATAAACTGAATAATTATAAAGTTTATAAAACAGTCCGAAATGGGCAAACTTGGTATGTTCTGATCCACGGTAACTATCGCTCTGTGAATGATGCTAAAAGTGCAATTTCCGCCCTTCCAGCAGATATTCAAGCGAAAAAACCATGGGTAAGAAATATGAAGCAAGTTCAACAGGATCAAAAATAATAACGTTTTATCGCGGGCGCATTATGCTGTCCTGACAGAGGGCTCAATGGCTTCTCTAAACGTTTGTAACAATAAGACGGCATGAAAAAAACACGCGCTTTTTTGAAATGGGCTGGCGGTAAATACCCACTTGTGGAAGATATTAAAAAACATCTTCCACAAGGTGATTGCCTGATCGAGCCCTTTGTTGGAGCAGGTTCTGTTTTCCTGAACACCAGCTATGATTCTTATATCCTAGCTGATATCAACAGTGACCTTATTAACCTCTACAATACTGTAAAATACCGTACTGATCCCTTCATTGAAGAAGTACGTCAACTCTTTACGCCTGAATTTAATACCTCAGAGCATTATTACCTCAAGCGTACCGAATTTAACTTGTCCACTGACCCTATCAAGCGCAGCGTATTATTTTTATACCTGAATCGCCACTGTTATAACGGGCTATGTCGCTATAACTCGAAAGGTGAATTTAACGTTCCTTTTGGTCGTTATAAAAAACCTTACTTTCCTGAAGAAGAGCTATTATGGTTTGCTGATAAAGCGCAAAAAGCCACATTTGTTACTCAAGGCTATGAAAGCACGCTTTTATCCGCAGAAGCAGGTTCAGTCATTTACTGTGATCCACCGTATGCCCCTCTATCAGAAACGGCAAACTTTACGGCGTATCACACAAACTCCTTTAGTGCACAAGAACAACAAAATCTCGCTAAATTAGCACATTATTTGTCATCAGATCGCAAAATTCCGGTTCTGATTTCAAATCATGATACTGCTGCGACAAGGGACTGGTATCATCAGGCGCAATTACATATAGTCAAAGTGCGTCGAACCATCAGTCGAAATATACTTAATCGTCATAAAGTCAATGAACTGCTTGCTTTATACAATGAAGAGGCTGTTGTTGAACTCGTTAAAAAAACTGAAAAGACAAGCACCAAGCGCCTATCGTCCGGTGTGGAATGACTCTCAGGTAACGTTTAAATAATCGGAGACAATAATGAAAGATTTTCTCATTGCCCCATCTATTTTATCTGCAGATTTTGCCCGTTTAGGCGAAGATACCGCAAAAGTGTTAGCTGCAGGCGCAGATATTGTGCATTTTGATGTTATGGACAATCATTATGTTCCTAACCTCACCTTCGGCGCACCTATTTGTAAAGCATTACGTGACTATGGTATTACCGCACCGATTGATGTGCACTTGATGGTGAAACCCGTAGACAGAATTATTCCTGATTTTGCTAAAGCAGGCGCAAACCATATCAGCTTCCATGTTGAAGCGAGTGAGCACGTCGACAGAACCTTACAGCTGATTAAAGAGCATGGTTGTACCGCAGGCTTAGTCTTTAACCCTGCAACACCGCTTATCCATCTTGAACACGTGATGGATAAACTCGACATGATCCTACTCATGTCGGTTAACCCAGGCTTTGGTGGACAATCATTTATTCCTGAGACGCTAAATAAATTGCGCCAAGTCCGTAAATTGATTGACGAGAGCGGTTATGATATTCGCTTGGAAATTGATGGCGGCGTTAAGATTGATAATATTGCGGAAATTGCAGCAGCAGGTGCAGATACCTTCGTTGCAGGATCAGCTATTTTTGGTCACCCAGATTACAAGACCGTCATTGATGAAATGCGTAAAGAATTACAAAAGGTATCTCAATGACACAACCAAGTTTAGAAAACATTAAAGCTATCGCTTTTGATTTAGATGGCACCCTTGTAGATAGTGCGGGCGGGCTAGCTGAGGCACTAGATAAGGCATTGGAAGAGCAAGGTTTCTCCCCTGCGGGTAAAGCGCGAGTTTCCATTTGGGTTGGAAATGGTGCTGATGTGATGGTTGAACGTGCCTTAACATGGGCAGGTGCCACTATTACCCCTGAGTTACACCAAGCAACACGTCAAAGCTTTGATAAATTCTATGCCGTCTCAGTAACGACTGGCAGTGAGTTATTTCCTGAGGTTAAAGAAACCCTTGATAAGCTCGCTCAGCATGACTTACCCATGGCAATTGTCACGAATAAACCTACACCGTTTATTGCCCCTCTACTCAAAAAATTAGGCATCGAAAACTATTTTTCGCTCGTACTTGGTGGTGATGACGTTAAAGAAAAAAAACCGCACCCAGCCCCTTTATATCTTACTATGGGTAAATTTGGTTTGCGTAAAGAGGAATTACTTTTTGTCGGTGATTCCCGTAATGATATTATCGCAGCACAAAGTGCACAATGCCCTTGCGTTGGTCTGACCTATGGTTATAACTATGGCGAGTCCATCGCGTTAAGTGAGCCTGACTGTGTATTAACACAATTTTCAGATATCCTGCCGATAATCGGCTTATCTGACTCAAAATAATTAAAGGATAGAGACAGAAATGAGTGAACCCACTGAAAAACAAAAGCAATCCCAAAAACCAATCGTATTCAGCGGCGCACAGCCTTCCGGTGAATTAACCATCGGTAACTATATGGGTGCGCTGCGTCAGTGGGTACAGATGCAAGATGATTATGACTGCATCTACTGTATCGTTGACCAACATGCGATTACGGTTCGCCAAGATCCGCAAGAACTACGCAAAAGAACTCTCGATACTCTCGCTCTATACCTTGCTTGCGGCATTGACCACGAAAAAAGTACTATCTTTGTTCAGTCACATGTACCGCAACATGCACAACTGAGTTGGGCATTAAACTGCTACACCTATTTTGGCGAACTAAGCCGCATGACGCAGTTTAAAGATAAATCAGCACGCCACTCAGAGAACATCAACGCAGGTTTATTTGATTATCCAGTGTTGATGGTTGCGGATATTCTGATCTACCAAACTAATAAAGTACCTGTTGGTATTGACCAGAAACAACACCTTGAATTGAGCCGTGATATTGCACAGCGCTTTAACGCTATTTATGGTGATATTTTCACTGTGCCAGACCCTTTCATCCCAACTGGTGGTAGTGCTCGTGTGATGGCATTACAAGACCCTACGAAGAAAATGTCTAAATCAGATGAAAATAGCAATAACCGAATTGCCTTATTAGAAGATCCAAAATCTGCAGCCAAAAAAATCAAGCGTGCAATGACTGATTCAGAAGAACCGCCTCGTGTCATTTATGACATCGAAAACAAACCAGGCGTTTCAAACCTGTTAGATATTCTCTCTGCTATCACAGGCAAAGCTATTCCAGAGCTTGAAGCTGAATTTGAAGGGCAAATGTACGGTCATCTAAAAGGTGCGGTTGCTGATGCTGTTTCTGGCATGCTGACTACGCTGCAAGAGCGCTATCATCATTTCCGTAATGATGAGGCACTGCTCAATAAAATTATGCACGAAGGCGCAACTAAAGCTAGCGCTCGCGCACAAGAAACATTGGATAAAGTCTACGAAGCTATCGGTTTTGTTAAACGTCCATAGTTTTGATATTTAAAGCAGGGGTGAGCATCGCCCCTGTTTTACTAATATTTATCAAATTAAACTACGATTAAATTATAAATATAGAACAATTCAGCTTAACCCCACACCCATCATTTATAATATTTTCTCTATTTTCATTTATTAATCAATAAATTACCAAAAAATACTCTAAAATATAGCCCATCAAAATATTCTATTGTTCTATTAATGAAACAATGAAACCTGTTTTTGCCACTACTGCTCATGACTTTGTTCGATTATTCTGAGTCTATCAAAACAGATTATCGGAGCATTGCCATGAAAAAAATCATTGGTATTTATCAAGCACCTCGCGGTCATTGGGTCGGTGATGGCTTCCCTGTCCGTTCAATGTTTAGCTACAGCAACCACGGAAAATATCTGAATCCATTTTTATTACTAGATCGTGCGGGTCCAACTGATTTTCCACCGTCAACTGAAAAAAATAAAGGTGTTGGTGAGCACCCACACCGTGGTTTTGAGACAATAACGATTGTATATAGCGGTGAAGTTGCACACCATGACTCAACTGGCAAAGGTGGGGTGATTGGCCCTGGTGATGTGCAGTGGATGACCGCTGCATCTGGTATTTTGCATCAGGAGTATCATTCTGATGACTTTATGAAAAAAGGTGGAACACTGGATATGGTGCAATTGTGGGTTAACTTACCTGCAAACGATAAATCAGCATCACCGGGGTATCAATTACTGAAAAGTAATGATATTCCAAATATTGCATTACCAAATGGAGCTGGCACATTGCGTGTTATCGCAGGTGACTATTTAGGCCATCAAGGCGCTGCTCATACCTTTACACCTCTTGATGTTTGGGATCTGCAATTAAATAAAGGAAAAACGGTTGGATTACAGACCAAAGTAGGACGTCATATTGGTCTGGTCATATTACGAGGATCAGTCATTGTCGATGGAACCGCTCATTTGAATGAAGGTGAATTAATTATTCTGGATGATAGTGAAAGTAATATTATTCTAGAAGCCACTGATGAGGCTTTAGTGCTGTTGTTAAGTGGTGACCCGATTAATGAGCCTGTGGTTGGTCATGGGCCTTTTGTTATGAATAGTCATCAAGATATTAAAGATGCTATCGATGACTTCAATAGCGGTAAGTTTGGCCGTATAGCAGAAACTCATTAGCCTCAGTACTGACCCTAAAAAATTAGGGTCAGTCTCATTCGCTGATAAATCAATCATTATTAAGACGGAAAATAAAACCAAGCTGTTTTTATCAGGTTATTTTCAACTTCAAAAACCGCAACGCTCTCTATTGGTTCGGGTGATAATCCATAAATCTTTTCATCATCAAAAACTTTGTTACCTAACACCATTTTTGAGATTAATTCAGCTTTTAGCTTTGGGTTATTAAAGCGATGTTGAGTATAAAACTCTCTGAGTGACACTTTACCAACCATTGTCGCGATTTCAGTCGGCATTCTATAGGCTTTAAAATCATCACTGAAACACGCCATAAAAACATCAATATCATGTGAATTATAGGCTTCAAACTGTGCTTTAACAGGTAACTCTACAGACATCCCGAACCTCTCTAGTGAATTTTTATCCATATATGTAGCATTTAAATTCAATTATCGAACTATTTTATCTCGACAAATATAGATGAATGATAGTTTAATAAATTTGAGAGCGTTTTCTGATTGGTATTAACGAGATCTATAGATGTCGCTACTTCACCGTAGAGGAAATATTATCAGCCAAATAATTGAGCAATAACTGAACGGCAGGTAGTAACCCTTTTCGTGAAGGATAAACCGCATGGATAATATCTTCAGGGAAACACCAGTGTGGCAAGAGCTCGATAAGCTCACCTGATTTTAACCCATCTTCAACCACACCAAGTGGTAAACGCGCAATCCCTAATCCTTTCAAGGAAGCCTTGTATAAGGTACCTATATCCGTTGTAACTAATTTAGGCTCAAAATGGTGTGTAAAAGTCAATTCCTCACTATTTTTCAATGCCAGTGTATGATTTTCTGAATATTCGGCATTCGCCAATATAGGATAATCCATTAAATCTTCCGGATGTTGAGGTTGCCCACGTTGTTTAAACAATAATGGGCTCGCGACTAAAATACGCCGTGAATAGCCCAATACTTTCATGGTTAACCCTGAATCATCTAATGGCAATGAACGAACACGTAATGCCAAATCTAATCCTTCATTGATCACATCAACTGAGCGATTAACCGCTAAAATGTGTATCTTGATATCGGGATATTTCACCATGAAATCCACCAGCAAATCTTGTATATACACTTGTAGTAAGGCGGTTGGACAAGATAATTTAATCGTACCTTTTGGGTGCACTTGAACAGAACAAATCAACTCTTCCGCAATTTCAGCTTCTTCAACCACGACTTTGCACTGTTTATAAAAATTTTGACCAATTTCAGTGACATGAAATTGGCGAGTCGAGCGGTAAATCAGGGAAACATTGAGTTTTTGTTCGAGATCAGCAATACGACGACTGAGCTTAGATTTTGGTATCCCGAGCGCGAGGCTTGCTTGCGAAAAGCCACCGTGTTCAACCACTTTGACATAATAATAGAAGTCATTGAGGTCATATCGCATCTCTATTATCCTTTATTTTAGCTACATATCTCAAAATGACTAACCTATATTACTGAAAATATTAATAAATCATGCTAACTGCATTAATCAATAATATGAATAATAACACTCGAAGAAAACAACCCCTCGAATTTATCTTCTAAACAAAACGAGTAGATTCATTTTACGTTACTCGCTAAAAATTACAGGAACAAGAATGGTGGCATTTTATTTTGGATATCCTGATGCCACTTTACCCGTTAACCAAACAAATAGTCTCGCCATCGAAACAACTCGTTGCCTGCTCAGTTGGAAAATACACTACAGTAGCTATTCGGCAATGGAGGTTTCTATGTACCGCGCATTATGTGCTTTACTTCGCCCTTATCAATTTGTTTTAACTCTAGCATTGATTCTACAAGCAGTAGCAGGCATTAGCTCACTCCTCCCATGGATTGCCATTAGCCAAATAGCGATTTCACCCGCTGAGAACAGTAATACTTGGGTGATAATGGCGTTTCTTGGTGGAGTACTTTGGCTTATTTGCCAAACACTAGCTCTATATCTGACTCATCAAACAGATAACCAACTGTGCTACCATTTACGACTCAAGATTCTCAATAAGCTTAACAAGCTGCCATTGAGCGAATTTACACATTCAGGTAAAGAGGGTATTCAACAGATTGCCGATCGCGATGTCCGTTTGTTACACCAGCTCACAGCCCACGCACCTGCCGATATTGCCCAATTAATTGTCGTTCCTATCACTGCATCATTGATTTTACTGTGGTCGAATGGGTTGTTACTACTTTTTTGTCTACTACCTCTAGTCATTACGTTTTACCTATTCCGCCAGCTACGTGCTAAACGTTATCAGCCACTTTTTAGCGATCGCGATCAAACCATGGGGCATTTATATCAACAGTTTACTGAGTTTGCGGATAATCCCCTGCTAGCAAGGCAATATCCGGGTAGATCGATTGAGCGTTCAGTGTCACAAGCGCTATCAGCCAGTTTACTCGCATTTAATCGCTGGATAAATAAAATCGGTGCATTCAGCTCACTCACTCAAATAGGGATTAGCACGACGTTGCTGACTCTGTGGGTGATCATCGGTACTTTTGTGTTACCTGTCTCTATTTCGTTACCTCAGATAGTACTGTTTATCCTGCTGATGCACACAATTACAGCACCTATTGCCGCAATGGGACATGGCACAGATGCATTAAATCATGCTATGGCTGCCTCAGAACGTATTCGCCATTTTCTCAATCAACCTGAAATGAAATACGGCGACAAGTCACTGCAAGGTGAATCTTGTTCGCTTAATATTAAAAATGTGGGTTTTCAACTACAAGATAAAGTTTTGTTATCGGATATTAATCTCACCATCCCACAAGGCCAGTTTGTCGCTATTGTCGGGGCTTCAGGTGCAGGTAAAAGCACATTACTACAGCTGATGGCGCGATTTCTTGATCCAACAAGCGGTAGTTTATTGTTGAATGCCACCAATCTCACCGAGTTATCGCTAACAGGGCTCAATCAACAAGTAGCAATTGTGATGCAAAATAGCCAACCCATGCCGTGTTCACTCAAAGAAAATCTTCAATTGTTCGCGCCAAATTCAACAGAGGCCGAAATAGTCGATTATCTCGAAAAACTCAATCTGCTAGCTCGTATTCAACAACTACCAAAACGATTAGATAGCATTGTAGGGCGCGATATCACCTTATCCGGTGGGAAAGTTCAACGATTAGCTATTGTACGCGCTCTGCTCTCCACAGCCCCCATACTACTACTTGATGAGCCTACTTCAGCTCTTGATCCGCAAAGTGCTGAAGTATTTTTTGAATTACTGGAAAATGAAAAACGAACTCGCGTCTTGATCACTCATGATCTTACTTGTTTATCACGATCAGACTCAGTGATCTTAATGGATAACGGAAAAGTGATTGCTCAAGGAAACCACCAGCAATTATTCGAACGAGTTCCACAATATCAGCAGTTGCTGAGCGCATTAAAGGAAGCGGTATGATGAAATTATTATTAAATACCGTTCGTGGTGCACTCTCATGGATGCTATTGGCTGCTATATTAGAGGGTATTAGCGGGCTATTGCTGGTGCCAGTGATTATCAATTGGGGATCAGAGGAGTTGACTCCGCTATTCTGGCTTATCGTCTGTAGCTTAGTTTCATTGACTGTCACCTTTATTGCCACGCAAAAAGGCTATTTAGCGGGTGGTATTGTGATGCGTTATCTAACCAATGCACTTATTCGCCATTTACCCATCTCACTGAGACCCATTTCATCAGCGAGTAGCTTAGTCTCTGGGCCTGTAGCGCATATGATGGCAATACCTGCACACTTACTATCTCCGATTATTCGTGGTGTTATAACACCTTTAACCGTGATTATTGGCATATTACTTTATGATTTTTGGTTGGGGGGATTATTGCTGATTATTGGGTTAGCTTTACTGGCTATTTTGCGTTTTTCTGCCAACCAAGTTTCACTGGCAGAAAAACAGGTGCATTTATCTCAACAACAGATAGTGGATTCATTAGGCCATTTTGCATCCCACCAACCATTGATTCGCAGAGCAGGTGTCAGCCATCAAGAGCAACAGAACCTTAAACAAAGTCTGACTCAGCAGTACCAAACCCAAAAGCAACTGCAATATCGCAGTTTACCTTTTCATCTTCTTTTCTCATTATGTATCCAAATCACTTTTATTGGTTTACTGGCTGCGGGTCTTTTCTCTGTTCATCATAATGGACTCACACTCAATATGTGGCTAGCGAGTATGTTACTTCTCGCGCATTTTATAGAACCTCTGTGGCTACTATCCCACTTAGACCAAGCCTTACGCCAAGCAAAAAAATCGCTTAATCAAATCACAGAAGCATTATCCACACCTGAACTCGCATTTATGCATAGCTCACAGTCACCATCCCACAATATCGTTAGTTGCGTAGAATTATCGCACTTTACGAATGATGGAAAACAGTTATTAAAATCGCTCAATTTAAACATCGATAAAAAAAAGCTAACAGCGATTGTAGGTGAGTCTGGTGCGGGTAAAAGTACCTTATTAAACTTACTTGCTCGCTTGCAGGACCCCAATCAAGGTGCTGTTTATTATGGCGATAAAAATATTGCTCAGTTATCTCAAGAAGTGCTTTGCCGAAAACGAGGCGTTTTATTTCAAGATAGTCATTTTTTTCGAGGAAGCCTACGCCAAAACTTAATGGCAGGCTCAGATAATATTGATGACCGAGAGATTATTAAACAACTTAGTGCACTGAATATTAATGCGGATGATGCATTATTGGATGCAGATGTAGGGCCCGGTGGGCAGATTTTCTCTGGTGGTCAGCTGCAGCGTTTATGCATTGCTCGGTTACTATTGAGCCATCCCGATATTATTTTAATGGATGAACCAACAGCGAATCTTGACCATATCAATACAGCAGCCGTGATTGAAGTACTGAGAAACGCAACTGAGCAAACACGGATTGTGATAACACATCAACCGATGCTAGCTCGCCAAGCTGACCATATTATTGTCATGGTTAGAGGTGATGTTATCGACCAAGGTTCTCATGATGAACTGATGATTCGGACGCCTTGGTACCAGCAGTTCATCAATGGAAATTTTTAGTTTGACATCAGCCACGCTTACCAAACAGGCGATGGCTGAACTCTTCAATACGCCGATGCTCAAGACGGTTTTGCATTGTCAAGCTCCAGCTTGCTGATAAACCTGCAGCCCCTAGCAAACGTTGATAAAGCTCTTCATCAAATGGTGCGTGAAAAGCAATCATAATCGCCTCTTGAACAGATACCTCACTATTACGACTCAATAGCTTGATTGGTGTTTCAGCGCTAACAGAGCCAGTTTTTATCACTCGATATAACCAACCACAACGGCCGTTTTCTTGCATCATTTGGGCAAAATTTTCAACGTCAGTTAACCCATTAAGCTTGTAGCAAGGTGAGCGAGGTTGAGTCACTTGGATACGAGCATCTCCCCACGCAAAAATATCGCCGATAAAGACATTATCCTCTGTCATACCAAGGGTTGAGATATTTTCACCGAATGCTGGTGGCGTGAATAATGTCTCGATTTCAGGGTAAGCATTTATCCAAAATTGATAATGCTCCGCAGGATAATGGCACAGAGCTCGATCAGGGCCACCATGAAAGCGTTTCTCTGCTTGTTCATCACCCTCTAGTCCTAATTGCCCTAACGATAACAAACCTTCAACCTGGCATTTATAGATAGCACTCTTTCCACATACTCGTGTCGGTTCAACTTGGCCAATATAGACTTGGGGGTGAATTTTCATTGATGACATACCTTAATAATAATCTTTAAATGCAGTTAATTCATAATAGCCATTCAACGTTAATATCGTAATCTTATTTTGATAGTCTTCAAAAACATCTCAGCGGTTCAAGCGTTTAGCTGTCCATCTGCTACCTAATATTCGTTCATGAAAAATGGCTATCCATTATTTATACCAGCCATAATAACGCCAAATAAGCCAGTCACAAGCTTAGATGCGATCATCTCTCTTAAAATGATCATATTAAATTTCAACGCTTATTAAGTCTTCTAGCTGAAATAAATGATCAGTAAGACAGGTTAGCTTGAGATTCTAATTAAATTGTAATTGATAGGAATAGGTGGGAATAGGTCGGATCTTGCGTATTGCGGTATCAGCAATACAAAAGCAGGTGCCCAAAAAAGGGGGACACCTGCTAAGTTACTCTTTAAATAAAGTGCTTATTTGGTTTTTTCTGCTAAGCGTTTTGCCGCTTCATCCCAGTTAACCACTGACCAAAATGCTTTGATGTAGTCAGGACGACGGTTTTGAAATTTCAGATAATAAGCATGTTCCCAAACATCCAGACCCAAAATTGGATAGCCAGATGCGCCAGAGATAGCTTCACCCATCAGAGGGGTATCCTGGTTAGCGGTAGAAACAACGGCCAATTTACCGTCATCTTTCAGAACCAGCCAAGCCCAGCCAGAACCGAAACGAGTAGCAGCCGCTTTTTCAAATACTTCTTTGAATGCGTCAACGCTGCCGAAATCGCGTTCGATAGCCGCTTTCAGATCGCCACTCAGTTCAGTACCTAACTTCAAGCCTTTCCAGAATAGGCTATGATTTGAGTGCCCACCCGCATTGTTACGAACAAAAGTACGTTGGTCTGCAGGAACTTTATCCAGCTGTTGAACTAGCACATCAATATCAAGACCAGCTAATTCAGGTAATTTTTCTAACGCAGTATTAGTGTTGTTAACGTAAGTTTGGTGATGCTTGGTGTGATGGATTTCCATGGTTTGCTTGTCGAAATGAGGTTCCAGCGCATCATAAGCATAAGGTAAAGCAGGTAATGTGTAGCTCATTGTGTTGTCTCCAGTGACTATTAATTTACACCCATCATACTTCAAGTTGCCTTTGGCTGCGTATATAAGTTAAAGCTGCCACCCAACTCACAGTCATTACTATGAAATCGGGATAGCACCTCTGTTGACCTAGATACAACTCGAATTATTTTGCCTATATCCATCATACTTCAAATTGCATGGTTGTTGGCAACTATCAGCTATCCGAGTTACATGCTCATGTTTTTCCTAACAATTATTTAGTTTATCACTTGCATGCATTTTGAATTATTTAGGATATTTACCGCTATATATCTCAATTTAGCAACAAGACACATAGGATATAGACTTCTGTGAAGTCAAATTTTGTGAAATATATTTAGTAATATCTTTATTATAGTTATTTTACTGTTAATGAAAATCATTATCAAACCCATAGGTTTTGTATGGTTTTTTTCATTAGCTATCATTGATAGTTAATTTAGCAACTAATACTAATATTAACACCTTTGATTTTCTTTAATATTATTATATTAAATATAGTCAGATAATTATCCTAAATGAACATTTAGCATCAAATGATAATCCTGTTAAATCCATTACAGTTAATACGTGATCTTCCGCGCAAAAGAAAAACAAATTCATCACACCCTCTTTAGTTAACCATTTTTTGACATAGTATTAACATCTGCAAGGAGATAATAATATGACCCAAATAACTAAGCACCCCGTTCCTGCTGAAATTGCAGAAAATGCGCTAATAAACGAACAAGAATATAACAACGAGTACCAACTCTCTATTCAAGACCCAGAAAAATTTTGGGCCGAGAAAGGGAAGATTATAGATTGGATTAAACCGTATACGCGCGTAAAAAACACCTCCTTCGACCCTGGCCATGTCAGTATTCGCTGGTTTGAAGATGGTACCCTTAATTTAAGTGCTAACTGTTTAGATCGCCATCTGACTGAAATAGGTGATCAAACTGCAATCATTTGGGAAGGTGATGATCCTTCTCAATCAAAACATGTGACTTACCGTGAACTACATCATGATGTAAGCCAATTTGCTAACGTATTAAAGCAACAAGGTATCCGTAAAGGGGATGTTGTCGCAATTTACATGCCGATGGTGGTTGAAGCAGCCGTCGCAATGCTAGCTTGTGCTCGCATTGGTGCGATTCATACCGTCATTTTTGCAGGTTTCTCGCCAGAGGCTGTATCTGGCCGCGTGATCGACTGTAAAGCGAAACTCATCATTACTGCCGATGAAGGCTTACGTGCTGGCCGCGCTATTCCTCTGAAGAAAAATGTTGATGATGCATTAAAAAATCCGAATGTTACTACCGTCTCAAATATCATTGTCTACCGTCGTACGGGGAATGTACCAAGTTGGGTCGAAGAGCGTGACTTATGGTGGCATGATGTTATTGAAGGTGTCAGTGCTGATTGCCCACCTGAAGAAATGAGTGCCGAAGATCCTCTATTTATTCTATATACCTCAGGCTCAACGGGTAAACCTAAAGGCGTGGTGCATACCACTGGCGGTTATTTGGTCTATGCAACGCTGACGTTCAAATATACCTTCGACTACCATCCTGGTGAGGTTTACTGGTGCACAGCTGATGTGGGCTGGGTAACTGGTCATAGCTATCTTCTTTATGGCCCATTATCAAATGGTGCCAAGACATTGATGTTTGAAGGTGTGCCTAACTACCCTGCAGTGAATCGTATGAGCCAAGTAGTTGATAAGCACCAAGTCAATATTCTTTATACTGCCCCAACGGCAATCCGAGCCTTAATGGCTGAAGGTGATAAAGCGATTGAAGGAACTGATCGTAGCTCATTACGGATACTTGGATCAGTCGGTGAACCAATCAACCCTGAGGCTTGGGAATGGTTTTATAAAAAGATTGGTAATAGCCGTTGCCCTGTCATCGATACATGGTGGCAAACCGAAACAGGTGGCTTCATGATCACCCCACTGCCAGGTGCAACCATGTTGAAACCAGGCTCAGCAACACTACCATTCTTTGGAGTTCGCCCTGCTCTCGTTGATAACCTTGGTGGACCTTTAGAAGGGCTCAATGAAGGTAATCTCGTGATTGTCGATTCATGGCCGGGTCAAGCACGCACTTTATTTGGTGATCATGATAGGTTTGAACAAACCTACTTCTCTACCTTTAAAGGTATGTATTTCAGTGGTGATGGTGCTCGCCGAGATGAAGACGGTTATTTCTGGATTACAGGCCGTGTTGATGATGTCTTAAATATTTCTGGTCACCGTTTAGGAACTGCAGAAATAGAGTCGGCATTGGTTTCCCATCCAAAAATTGCAGAAGCCGCTGTTGTCGGTATTCCTCATAATATTAAAGGTCAGGCTATCTATGCTTATGTGACCTTAATTTCAGGGGAAGAACCTACACCGGAACTGTATACAGAGGTTCGTAATTGGGTACGTAAAGAAATAGGCCCAATTGCAACGCCAGATATTTTACATTGGACGGATTCTCTTCCTAAAACTCGCTCCGGCAAAATTATGCGCCGTATCCTTCGTAAAATTGCATCAGGTGATACGAGTAACTTTGGTGATACTTCCACACTAGCAGATCCAGGTGTTGTCGAAAAACTACTCGAAGAAAAACAATCAATGAGTATGTCATAACTCAAAAGGTCGCCTGAATGGCGACCTTACATACACCCCAATAAGACGATAACAGAGGAGAACTCTGATGAATGCTACTGCTTATCAAAAGGTAGAGAATAACCCTCGCTTTAAAGAATTGGTAAGAAAACGCGGTCGATTTTCATGGTTTCTATCAGCTATTACATTAATACTGTATGTCGGTTTTATCTTTCTTATTGCTTTCGATCCAAGCTGGCTTGGCACGCCTATTACTGAAGGTTCCTATATCACTCGCGGTATTCCCGTTGGTGTTGGCCTTATTGTCATCTCTTTTGTACTCACTGGCATATATGTTATTAGAGCAAATGGAGAATATGATCGTTTAACAGCTGAAATTTTGAAAGAGGTTGAACAATGATAAAGATCCTACCTATTATTTTATTTTTTGCCTCTTCAAGCGCATTTTCAGATGCATTAACAGGTGATGTAGAGCGACAACCTGTGAATATTGAAGCAATTATCATGTTCTTGTTATTCGTTGGATTCACCCTCTATATCACCTATTGGGCATCTAAAAAAACACGTTCTCGCTCTGATTATTATACCGCTGGCGGTAAAATTACTGGTTTCCAAAATGGAATGGCGATCGCCGGTGACTTTATGTCTGCAGCATCATTTCTCGGAATTTCAGCGCTAGTTTATACATCGGGTTATGATGGCCTAATCTACTCCATCGGCTTCCTAATTGGCTGGCCAATAATCCTCTTCTTGATTGCTGAGCGGTTACGTAATCTCGGCCGCTATACCTTTGCTGATGTTGCCTCTTATCGATTAAAACAAAGACCAATAAGAATACTTTCAGCTGTTGGCTCTTTAGTTGTCGTCGCGCTATACCTTATTGCTCAAATGGTCGGTGCAGGGAAACTCATCCAATTACTCTTTGGTCTTGATTACCATGTGGCGGTTATTATTGTCGGCCTCCTGATGGTGCTATATGTCCTATTTGGTGGCATGCTAGCAACAACATGGGTACAGATTATCAAAGCGATTCTGCTACTATCTGGCGCAACATTTATGGCTGTTATGGTCATGAAACATGTCGGATTCAATTTCAACACTCTCTTTAAAGAAGCCGTCGAAGTCCATAAAAATGGCATCGCTATCATGAGTCCAGGAGGATTAGTCTCTGATCCAATATCGGCTCTCTCTCTCGGATTAGCATTGATGTTTGGTACAGCGGGTCTTCCTCATATCATCATGCGTTTCTTCACCGTTAGTGATGCAAAAGAAGCCCGTAAAAGTGTTTTCTATGCTACTGGATTTATTGGTTACTTCTATATCCTGACTTTCATTATCGGTTTCGGTGCAATTGTCCTCGTCAGCGTAAACCCTGATTTTAAAGATGCTGCAGGGAAATTACTCGGCGGAACTAACATGGCAGCAGTACATCTTGCTGATGCTGTTGGTGGGAATTTCTTCCTAGGATTTATTTCTGCTGTCGCATTCGCAACCATACTCGCGGTTGTTGCTGGGTTAACACTAGCAGGTGCTTCTGCTGTTTCTCATGACCTTTACGCTATGGCAGTGAAGAATGGCAAGGCTAACGAGAATGATGAGCTTCGCGTATCTAAAATTACAGTGGTTGTTTTAGGGCTTGTAGCGATTGGATTGGGTATTTTATTTGAAAACCAAAATATAGCCTTCATGGTAGGCTTGGCCTTCTCTATCGCCGCAAGTTGTAACTTCCCAATTATTTTATTATCTATGTATTGGAAAAGGCTAACAACGCGAGGTGCTTTAGCCGGAGGTTGGTTAGGTCTATCAACAGCTGTGATACTGATGATCTTAGGCCCAACCATTTGGGTTGGTATTCTTCATCATGAGAAAGCGATCTTCCCTTATGAATACCCAGCACTCTTCTCTATGATTGTTGCATTCGTTGCTTCGTGGTTATTCTCAATCACAGACAACTCAGCACAAGGCAAAATGGAAATAGAACGCTTTAGAGAACAATTTGTTCGTTCTCAAATTGGTTTGGGTATCGAAAAAGGCAAATCACATTAATTATTGCAACCTATAGATACTCAATACGTCGAGCGGTTTGTTTTAGGATGAACCGCTTTTTTAATGCAGTCATAGTGGAGTGAATAGATTTGCTCATCACCGATGCAGGTAATTTGCCATAAATGAAATTGGGGGATTTATCATATAAAACAGGGTATTGCACATATACTACGAAAATAAAAATGATTATATAAATTATTGATTTTATTTTTTACGACATCACATGATTCATGCTTTTTTGCCCTTTCTAGCAAAAATAACGATTAACTTTAACTATAAAAAAGCCATCTTGTTTTAGCAAAATGGCTATTGATAAATACAGTCTGCCTTCTTTACTTGGCATAAGTTAATTTTTCTACTTTAACCCATTCATCGACTAAATCGAGAAAATTAACAGAATTACCGTTTGATTCAGCTTTTAAACTGTCAAATACAGCTTTATTATTAGGAATATAACGCGATAAAAGTTCGTTCAATGATGCTCGTTTATTCGCAAAACGCTCACTCAGATTAAACTTTTTATAGAGTGTAGATGCCAATAGTGCGCTAATAACCAACATACCAATGACAGATGCTAGGCTGTAGTCAATATGAAGCCATTGCCGTGCTTCGTTCAGCAAAAGAAATGGTGTAAAAAACATCACCAATAACGATAGAATAATTGCGCCATCTTGCCCATTATTGAATTCGTCTTCCTTTTGTTTATTAACTGAAATTATTTTGCTAAAAACTTGGCTGTTAACTGCTTTTTTATTTTTCATTTTATCCACCTTGATGAACAAGATTGTGTTTTTCAGTAAAACAATGCATTACATTGATTTACTCATATACTTTTATTCCCTAAAAATAGTGAAGATGCATACACTACTTCTCAGCGCCCATTTTGCTATAAATCTAAACCTTGTAATCATCAGCTCATCAGCCCTAACAAGGTTACTTATTAATAGTATATATTTAACTTTTTGCAACATAATTCTAACATTGATTAAATCTTTTAGATGGGAAAACACATCAAAAAAACAATAAATATATAAATCAATGAGATCTGTGATTTCATACTATTACAGCTCACAAAGCTAGATGTGACCATATCCATCGCCATACGTGTAATCATTTATTTTTAGGCTCACTTTTAATCCTACTTCCTCAATTATGACATCTTTGACAAGCTTTTAGTCATTGCTCAGATAAATTAAACAATCAAATCCAGTCATTTCACTATAAATGAAATAGTTATTAATTAATTTATAATGAATAACATTATGTATTATATTGTTGATATTAATTATCTTGATAATATTACATTTTTTATTGACCAACGTAAGATTTACTCCTCTAAATTAAATAACCAAAAAAAAATAAACAGGAAAATGTAATGCTTAATAAATTAGATAAAAACAAAATAGATAAAATAAGAAATTTATCTATAAGTACATCAACTATCACTGATATCCTTGATGGATTAAAGTTAGGTGATGTTTTACCTCATCATTTATCATCTTTAAATAAAAAAGAATATTATATCGTTGGGCAAGCATATACGGTTCAATGGAGTTTAATTAAAAAAGGAGAGAGCATTATAGATAAACAACCATCAACATGGGAACAAGTTAATCAGTTTTTAGTTCCAGAATTAAAAAATGCAGATGGGTTAATTTATATTGCAGGTGCTGGTAATTTAATTAGAAATGCGGCTTTAGCCGGAGGAATGAGTTGTACTTATTTTCAAGAACTAGGGTTTAGCGAAATAATTCTAGGCGGTGCAGTTAGAGATATTAATGAATTAAAAAATTTAAATATCCCCGTTATCGCAAGTAATATTATACCATCCGATACACAGGGAGCCTACTACGTCAATGAAACAGGGACAAGTTGTCGCATAAAAGATAATATTATTCATACTGGAGATCTTATTATTTCTGATCTAAATGGAACTGTCATTATTCCTTTTAATTTAATAGATACCGTTATCGATAAAGCAGTAATAATTAGTAGCACTAAAAATATAATGCTAGAAGAAATAAAGCAAGGAAAACGACTGCCTGATTTAATTAAAAAAACCAGACGAATATAACTTTATATATAAGGTGAAATTATGCTTATCATTCATACTTTAGGACCTATTGGTACAAATTGCGAAAAAGCAGCTTACTACTGGCTGAAACAAAAAAATTTAGATGGAAAGGTAATTCTTCATGAAACATTGGAAGTTTCTGTAGAAAAAATAAAAAAATAGTAATTGTGTTTTGCTTGGATGTATTGTTTATCCTTACCTGCATAATATCGTCTTCCAAAATTTAAATTTATTAAAGTTGACTGATTTTTTTGTAATGGATACCCATAATATGTTATTTGCTAGCCGATTTAATGAATTAAATAAAATACATAAAATAGGATCTCATCCCGCTCCTAAAGATTTAATCTCTGAAATAACAAATTTAAATAACAATATAGAATCACTATTATTTAACTCAAATAGCGAATCTGCATTACAGTGTTCAAATGGCATTGTTGACGCTTGTATTACAACACGTAAAGCAGCAGAAAACCATAATTTAACTATTCTACATGATTTTGGCCCTGTACCGATGGGTTTTTCTATCCATTCAAAAATTAATTAAGCTTTTATTCATTCAATATAAGGAATTTAAAATGAGCCTATATTTAGCAAAAGAAATGCTCTCTTATGATATGGATTTAGATCGCAATGAAGGTGAAGAGAGTAAAATAAATGCAAAATTTATTCATGGCACAGGCTTTACTATTGCTTTTTGGAAATTTAAACCGCATGCCATTATTCCTGAGCATACACACGAGCATGAAACTGCAACAACAATATTAAAGGGCTCTTTACGATTAACCGTTGATGGCCGAACTGTATATTTACATGCAGGTGACTCTTTCATCATACCATCTTGGGCTATCCATGATGCGGAGGCACTTGAGCCATCAGAGGTTATTGATGTTTATACCCCTGTTAGAGAGGACTATTTGGCAAGACAAAATGGTTCTATCAAAACATACTTAAACGCATCTCAGAAAAGAGTTAGCTTTCCTAAGATTTTCTCTAGTTTTAATAGCAAGGAAAAATATATGTTACATTCTTACGACTATGACGTTATTACAGGAAAAAATGGTTCCATTCCTAATAAACTAGATATTTATCTCGACAATAATCAATTTACATCATGGAACCCATCATCATGGAATAGATTTCCCATCGAACAAAATCCTGAGTACCCAGATAAGTGTTCTTTAGATTACTTTCAGAATTGTTTAAAAAATTATCCACCACTAGTGCTTGCATCTGAAATACGAAACTTTAAAAAGACACTTAACTTAGCCACTGAAGGCAAAGCATTTATTCTACAATGCGGAGATTGTGCTGAGTCTTTTGATAACTGTCAATCCACGATTATTCGCGACCTTGTTTATACTATCAATCAAATGTCCGGCCTTATTCATCAATCAACACATTTACCAATAATAAGAATTGGCCGTTTAGCAGGACAATACGCAAAGCCTCGCAGCGATTCATTTGAAATACAAAATGGTAATAAACTTCCTAGCTATAGAGGGGATATCATCAATGGAGTTGATTTCAATGAAAAAAGTCGTATACCTGATCCTCAAAGAATGCTGCACGCCTATCATTATTCATCAGCAACACTCAATTTAATTAGAGCTATAAATTCATCAGAACATCCTAAATATCAATATCAATTGAATATAAAAGTTTATCCAGGTTCAACAGAAAAACCGCATTATATTTCTTTTCTTGAGTCTCTATATAAAACAGCCAATTATCTTTCAAATAAAGAAAATATGGCGCACCCTATGCTTATAAGCCATGAAGCATTACTACTACCTTATGAAGAAGCAATGACAAGCTTATGAAGAAGCAATGACAAGAAAAGATTCAAAGGATAACAAATGGTATAACAGTTCAGCACATATGGTATGGGTTGGTGAGCGTACCCGAGATATCGATCAAGCACACATAGAGTACCTCAGAGGAATAGAGAACCCTATCGGTATCAAATGTGGACCTAATATGAGTGGAGATGTACTTATCAAGCTAATTAATAAGCTAAATCCAGCTCAGGAATCAGGGAAAATTATTCTTATTATTAGAATGGGAGCTGATATTATTGCAGAGAAGCTACCAATATTATTGGAATCAGTTAAATATCACGGTACACCCGTAATTTGGATGATTGACCCAATGCATGGTAATACTAAAATTGCAGAAAATGGCTATAAAACGCGTAGTTTTACAGATATTTATTAGAGGTAGCACAATTCCTCGAAGTACTAAAAGTAGCACACGTACATCCTGGAGGGCTACATCTAGAAATGACAGGGCAAGAAGTTACAGAGTGCATAGGTGGGTTACAAGAGATCAATATAAATGACCTAGCTTATCGGTATCAAACAAAATGTGACCCACGATTAAATAGAATGCAAGCCCTTGAGCTTGCTTATCTTTTTAGCAAAAATTGTATGCTATAATTTTAATTGCTGATTGCTGATTGCTGATTGCTGATTGCTGATTGCTGATTGCTGATTGCTGATTGCTGATTGCTGATTGCTGATTGCTGATTGCTGATTGCTGATTGCTCTTCAAGTGTGTTTTTTCAAGACAAAATGGCAAACCCAAAACGCAAAAAAGCCACCCATCGGGTGGCTTTCTCACTAATTTAATGTCTGGCAGTTCCCTACTCTCACATGGGGAGACCCCACACTACCATCGGCGCTACGGCGTTTCACTTCTGAGTTCGGCATGGGGTCAGGTGGGACCACCGCGCTATTGCCGCCAGACAAATTCTGTTTATCCCGTTTAATCCCACCTTTCAGTTTCGCTAAACCAGATAATTAATCTCGAACAAGCTTAGTTGCATTCTCATGCATTCTGAAAACAACATCATCTCTCTTAAAACACCTTCGGTGTTGTGAGGTTAAGCCTCACGGTTCATTAGTACTGGTTAGCTCAACGTATCGCTACGCTTACACACCCAGCCTATCAACGTCTTAGTCTTAAACGTTCCTTTAGGACCCTTAAAGGGTCAGGGAAGACTCATCTCAAGGCAAGTTTCCCGCTTAGATGCTTTCAGCGGTTATCTCTTCCGCACTTAGCTACCGGGCAATGCCATTGGCATGACAACCCGAACACCAGTGGTGCGTCCACTCCGGTCCTCTCGTACTAGGAGCAGCCCCTTTCAATCTTCCAACGCCCACGGCAGATAGGGACCGAACTGTCTCACGACGTTCTAAACCCAGCTCGCGTACCACTTTAAATGGCGAACAGCCATACCCTTGGGACCTACTTCAGCCCCAGGATGTGATGAGCCGACATCGAGGTGCCAAACACCGCCGTCGATATGAACTCTTGGGCGGTATCAGCCTGTTATCCCCGGAGTACCTTTTATCCGTTGAGCGATGGCCCTTCCATTCAGAACCACCGGATCACTAAGACCTACTTTCGTACCTGCTCGAGCTGTCACTCTCGCAGTCAAGCTGGCTTATGCCTTTGCACTAACCGCATGATGTCCGACCATGCTTAGCCAACCTTCGTGCTCCTCCGTTACTCTTTGGGAGGAGACCGCCCCAGTCAAACTACCCACCAGACACTGTCCGCACCCCAGATAATGGGGCCACGTTAGAACATCAAACATTAAAGGGTGGTATTTCAAGGTTGGCTCCATGCAGACTGGCGTCCACACTTCAAAGCCTCCCACCTATCCTACACATCAAGGCTCAATGTTCAGTGTCAAGCTATAGTAAAGGTTCACGGGGTCTTTCCGTCTTGCCGCGGGTACACTGCATCTTCACAGCGAGTTCAATTTCACTGAGTCTCGGGTGGAGACAGCCTAGCCATCATTACGCCATTCGTGCAGGTCGGAACTTACCCGACAAGGAATTTCGCTACCTTAGGACCGTTATAGTTACGGCCGCCGTTTACTGGGGCTTCGATCAAGAGCTTCTCCTTACGGATAACCCCATCAATTAACCTTCCAGCACCGGGCAGGCGTCACACCGTATACGTCCACTTTCGTGTTTGCACAGTGCTGTGTTTTTAATAAACAGTTGCAGCTAGCTGGTATCTGCGACTGGCTTCGGCTCCATCCGCGAGGGATTTCACCTAATGCCAGCGTGCCTTCTCCCGAAGTTACGGCACCATTTTGCCTAGTTCCTTCACCCGAGTTCTCTCAAGCGCCTGAGTATTCTCTACCTGACCACCTGTGTCGGTTTGGGGTACGATTAATGATAATCTAGAGCTTAGAGGCTTTTCCTGGAAGCGGGGCATGAGCTACTTCATCACCGTAGTGACTCGTCATCAGACCTCAGTGTATAGTGAACCGGATTTGCCTAATTCACCCACCTACATCCTTAAACCGGGACAACCGTCGCCCGGCCAGCCTAGCCTTCTCCGTCCCCCCATCGCAATTATCACCAGTACAGGAATATTAACCTGTTACCCATCGACTACGCATTTCTGCCTCGCCTTAGGGGTCGACTCACCCTGCCCCGATTAACGTTGGACAGGAACCCTTGGTCTTCCGGCGTGCGGGTTTTTCACCCGCATTATCGTTACTTATGTCAGCATTCGCACTTCTGATACCTCCAGCAACCCTCACAGGTCACCTTCGCAGGCTTACAGAACGCTCCCCTACCCAACAATATCTAAATATCGCTGCCGCAGCTTCGGTGCATAGTTTAGCCCCGTTACATCTTCCGCGCAGGCCGACTCGACCAGTGAGCTATTACGCTTTCTTTAAATGATGGCTGCTTCTAAGCCAACATCCTGGCTGTCTGAGCCTTCCCACTTCGTTTCCCACTTAACTATGACTTTGGGACCTTAGCTGGCGGTCTGGGTTGTTTCCCTCTTCACGACGAACGTTAGCACCCGCCGTGTGTCTCCCGTGATAACATTCTTCGGTATTCGTAGTTTGCATCGAGTTGGTAAGTCGGGATGACCCCCTAGTCGAAACAGTGCTCTACCCCCGAAGATGAGTTCACGAGGCGCTACCTAAATAGCTTTCGGGGAGAACCAGCTATCTCCCGGTTTGATTGGCCTTTCACCCCCAGCCACAAGTCATCCGCTAATTTTTCAACATTAGTCGGTTCGGTCCTCCAGTTAGTGTTACCCAACCTTCAACCTGCCCATGGCTAGATCACCGGGTTTCGGGTCTATACCCTGCAACTTATTCGCCCAGTTAAGACTCGGTTTCCCTACGGCTCCCCTATACGGTTAACCTTGCTACAGAATATAAGTCGCTGACCCATTATACAAAAGGTACGCAGTCACCCTAATAAATTAAGGCTCCCACTGCTTGTACGTACACGGTTTCAGGTTCTATTTCACTCCCCTCGCCGGGGTTCTTTTCGCCTTTCCCTCACGGTACTGGTTCACTATCGGTCAATCAGGAGTATTTAGCCTTGGAGGATGGTCCCCCCATATTCAGACAGGATAACACGTGTCCCGCCCTACTCGTCGAGTTCACAACACTAACACCTTCGGATACGGGGCTATCACCCTTTACTGCCGGACTTTCCAGACCGTTTTCCTGATGCTAATGCTGATTAAGACTCTGGGCTGTTCCCCGTTCGCTCGCCGCTACTAGGGGAATCTCGGTTGATTTCTTTTCCTCGAGGTACTGAGATGTTTCAGTTCCCTCGGTTCGCTTCGTTTGACTATGTATTCATCAAACGATAGTGCAACGTATTGCACTGGGTTTCCCCATTCGGATATCGTCGGTTATAACGGTTCATATCACCTTACCGACGCTTTTCGCAGATTAGCACGTCCTTCATCGCCTCTGATTGCCTAGGCATCCACCGTGTACGCTTAGTCGCTTAACCTCACAACCCGAAAGTGTCTTCTTACAACGAGTGACTGTGCTTCATGATTTCGTTGTTGGGCAGTGCTCGCAATGCTCACGTACCTTAAGTACGCTGCGCTTGCTGTGCGCTGGCCGCCTCGAACTCATTTCGCTCGTCGACTCGATATTTCAGAGAAACATCATTCAAGTTGAGATTTTTGAGAGACTCTCACATTATTTAAGCGATAAACAATGTGGTTGTTTTCAATTTTCAGCTTGTTCCAGATTTTTAAAGAGCAAAATTATTCGCAATAGACTATAAATAATCTATTCTGAATAATTTAAAGTATTATTATGGTGGAGCTAAGCGGGATCGAACCGCTGACCTCCTGCGTGCAAGGCAGGCGCTCTCCCAGCTGAGCTATAGCCCCATAACAGATTTCACAGTATCTACTCACTATATTCATAGTGATTAAAAGCTAAATCGAATTAGGCAATGCATAACTTTGCAACGTTTACATCAAGTAAACGAGTTAAGTTATAACGCAGCATTATTCGATTTTGGTAGGCCTGAGTGGACTTGAACCACCGACCTCACCCTTATCAGGGGTGCGCTCTAACCACCTGAGCTACAAGCCTATAGATACCGTTTTACTCTATTTCATCAGACAATCTGTGTGAACACTTCACAAAAGCACTTCAATGGTAAGGAGGTGATCCAACCGCAGGTTCCCCTACGGTTACCTTGTTACGACTTCACCCCAGTCATGAATCACAAAGTGGTAAGCGCCCTCCCGAAGGTTAAGCTACCTACTTCTTTTGCAACCCACTCCCATGGTGTGACGGGCGGTGTGTACAAGGCCCGGGAACGTATTCACCGTAGCATTCTGATCTACGATTACTAGCGATTCCGACTTCATGGAGTCGAGTTGCAGACTCCAATCCGGACTACGACGTACTTTATGAGTTCCGCTTGCTCTCGCGAGGTAGCTTCTCTTTGTATACGCCATTGTAGCACGTGTGTAGCCCTACTCGTAAGGGCCATGATGACTTGACGTCATCCCCACCTTCCTCCGGTTTATCACCGGCAGTCTCCTTTGAGTTCCCACCATTACGTGCTGGCAACAAAGGATAAGGGTTGCGCTCGTTGCGGGACTTAACCCAACATTTCACAACACGAGCTGACGACAGCCATGCAGCACCTGTCTCAGAGTTCCCGAAGGCACTAAAGCATCTCTGCTAAATTCTCTGGATGTCAAGAGTAGGTAAGGTTCTTCGCGTTGCATCGAATTAAACCACATGCTCCACCGCTTGTGCGGGCCCCCGTCAATTCATTTGAGTTTTAACCTTGCGGCCGTACTCCCCAGGCGGTCGATTTAACGCGTTAGCTCCGGAAGCCACTCCTCAAGGGAACAACCTCCAAATCGACATCGTTTACAGCGTGGACTACCAGGGTATCTAATCCTGTTTGCTCCCCACGCTTTCGCACCTGAGCGTCAGTCTTTGTCCAGGGGGCCGCCTTCGCCACCGGTATTCCTCCACATCTCTACGCATTTCACCGCTACACATGGAATTCTACCCCCCTCTACAAGACTCTAGCTGACCAGTTTTAGATGCCATTCCCAGGTTAAGCCCGGGGATTTCACATCTAACTTAATCAACCGCCTGCGTGCGCTTTACGCCCAGTAATTCCGATTAACGCTTGCACCCTCCGTATTACCGCGGCTGCTGGCACGGAGTTAGCCGGTGCTTCTTCTGTCGGTAACGTCAATCGTTGATGATATTAGCATCAACGCCTTCCTCCCGACTGAAAGTACTTTACAACCCTAAGGCCTTCTTCATACACGCGGCATGGCTGCATCAGGCTTTCGCCCATTGTGCAATATTCCCCACTGCTGCCTCCCGTAGGAGTCTGGGCCGTGTCTCAGTCCCAGTGTGGCTGATCATCCTCTCAGACCAGCTAGGGATCGTCGCCTAGGTGAGCCATTACCCCACCTACTAGCTAATCCCATATGGGTTCATCCGATAGCGCAAGGACCGAAGTTCCCCTGCTTTGCTCCTAAGAGATTATGCGGTATTAGCCACCGTTTCCAGTAGTTATCCCCCTCTATCGGGCAGATCCCCATACATTACTCACCCGTCCGCCGCTCGTCAGCGAGAAGCAAGCTTCCCCTGTTACCGCTCGACTTGCATGTGTTAGGCCTGCCGCCAGCGTTCAATCTGAGCCATGATCAAACTCTTCAATTAAAAAGTGCTTGATGCTCAAAGAATGTTACTGTCGTAGTATGCTTTCTTGCGAAAGCATATTACCTATTAGTTCATATATATGAATTAACGTGTTAGTCACTCTTCAAGACTTTTTACATCAAATATTTTTTTGATAGTGTCTTGTGAGTGCCCACACAGATTGTCTGATAAATTGTTAAAGAGCGTTGCGACTTATCTTTCGATATTAACCTTTGTTTCAACAACTTAGGTTCCTGTCGCGAGGAGACGTATAATACGTTTTTCTCATGGAAAGTCAAGCTTTTTTTCGCTTATCTTTTCAGATTCTCTCGCTGACTACGTTGTGCCTGTTGGCTTGTCACCGCGTTCTGCGTTGACTCATCGTGGGTCAGTGGATGCGCATTATAGGGAGCTGAGAAAATCTCGCAACCCTTTTTTTGCATTTTCTTTTCGTTCGCGTTTTTTTTCATCAAAGTGGTGATAATTCGTCTAGATAGTGGGGTAGATTGATTATTTCAGCAGCAATTCTATCCTCTCTCACGTAATATAATCACTTAAGATGATGTATTGGGATTAATTATGGAATTTAGTGAGCAGCAAACTGCTTCGCAAAAAAACCGTTCTTATCTTATTGCTGAAGAACTTGGGCAGCTTATATTAAAAGGCACTTACTTACCGAGTTCTATTCTACCTAGTGAAAATGAGCTATCTGATAAGTTCCGAGCTAGTCGCACAGCAATACGAGAAGCCGTTAAAATGTTAGCCGCCAAAGGTATGCTGCTGGTACGCCCAAGAATCGGTACTCGAGTGATGCCCTCCTCCAATTGGAATTTTCTCGACCAAGATCTTCTTAAGTGGTGGATAAACAGTGATGAGCAAGCAATAGTCTTTAAACATTTTCATATTGTACGCCTCGCTATTGAGCCACAAGCTTGCTACCTTGCTGCAAAGCATGCGACAGATAAACAAAAGCAGTCGTTAGTACTTTTTGCCAATGAAATGCAAACATTAGCTAAGCAATTTGATAGGCAACGTTGGGTAAAGGTGGATCATCTTTTTCATTTAGCGATATATGAAGCTTGCACAAACCCGTTCTTGATCTCTTTCGCCAACCTATTTCGTTCCGTCTATCAATTCTATTTTGATACAATCACTGAAAACGATGTTATTGAAGTTGAAATTCACCAACAGCTCGCAAATGCCATAATAAAAGGTAATAGCGCTAAAGCGTTTCATCTCTGCTATAAGTTATTAACAATTACACAGGAACAAACCTAACACGATAAGTTTCACTTTTGGTGTTAATTCTTTATTCGATAGGTTAACGATGCTACAAACAGCTAAAAATATGTCCGGTCTTCCATGGATTGCCGCAATGGCCTTTTTCATGCAAGCACTTGATGCAACCATTTTAAATACCGCATTACCTGATATCGCTAAAAGCCTTGATCACTCACCGCTTGCGATGCAATCCGCAATTATCAGTTATACGCTGACAGTCGCATTACTTATTCCTGTCAGTGGTTGGTTTGCAGATAGATTTGGTACACGTCGTATCTTTATTATGGCGGTATCACTCTTTTCGTTCGGCTCTCTTCTTTGCGCGCTATCACCCTCCCTTACTTTTTTAGTCACTGCACGTGTCATTCAAGGTATAGGTGGAGCAATGATGATGCCTGTTGCACGTCTTGCTTTAATTAGAGCATATCCGCGTAGCGAATTACTGCCGATATTAAACTTTGTCACTATCCCAGGTTTAGTTGGACCAATCTTAGGTCCATTATTAGGTGGCATTCTTGTCACTTATGTCACATGGCATTGGATTTTTATTATTAATATTCCTATTGGGATACTCGGAATAGTGTATGCCTTTAAATATATGCCTGACTTTAAAATGCCAAAACGTAAGTTCGATGTGCTTGGATTTATGCTTTTCGGCTTTGGTTTGGTGATGTTATCTGTCAGTCTAGATTTATTTAGTCATAAATCGCTGTCGGGATATGTTCCTGCTTCTCTTGTTTTAGGTGGGTTTCTTTGCTTATTCCTGTATGTTTTCCATGCAAAACGTATTAAGTATGCAATTATTCCATTAAATTTGTTTAAAACTCGCACTTTTAGCATTGGTATTAGTGGCAACCTTGCAACTCGTTTGGGAACAGGCAGTATTCCCTTTCTGATGCCGTTGATGTTGCAAGTTGGCTTTGGCTATGAGGCTGTTGTTGCGGGTATGATGATGGCACCGATGGCTATCGGGTCGATTATTGCAAAATCTGCGGTAACGCGAATACTAACCGACTACGGCTTCCGCAAGACTCTATTTGTTGTCACCTTGATTATAGGTTTAATGATCACCCAGTTTTCACTTCAGACGCCAAATATGTCTATCTATTTAATGATCATTCCTTTATTTCTTCTCGGGATGGTGATGTCCACACAATTTACCGCGATGAACACCATTTGCTTAGCGGATTTAACTGATAACAATGCCAGTGCGGGAAATAGCATGTTGGCAGTGACTCAGCAACTGTCAATTAGCTTTGGTATCGCAGTGAGTGCTGCGATCTTGAGTTATTATGACGGGTTACCGAGTGGTAACACAGTGGACAACTTTCATTACACCTTTATTACTGTCGGTATCATTACTGTGGTTTCAGCGTTTGTTTTCTTACTACTCAATAAAAATGATGGTGAGAACTTAATAAAAAGTAAAACCCAAGCTTCAAATAATAATTAGCAACGTTTAACCGATTGACGCTCAACCAGTTTGGGCGTCAATACTATAATAGTAGCCTCAGCCTGTGGGTTATCCATCCGATGGATTAATTGGTTGACGGCTAATTTGCCTAACTCATCTTTGGGTTGATGAATCGTCGTCAATGGTGGGATCATATAAGAAGATAAATCAATATCATCATAGCCAATGATGGAAATATCTTCAGGAACGCTCTTACCTTGGCGGAATATTGCCTGATATGCACCAACAGCCATGGCATCATTCCCTGCAAAAATCGCTTTAGGTGGATGAGTTAATGCTAATAAATGATTCATTGAATCAAACCCACCAGCAAATTCAAAATCACTAAAAATAATATATTCATCAGGAACATTAAGCGATGATTGCTTCATTGCCTGCATAAATCCCTGAAAACGCGCGCGAGCAGGTGATTTGTCTTGTGGCCCTGCAATACAGGCGATTTGTGTAAAACCTGCGTCAATTAAGTAGCGTGTCGCGATTTCACCGCCAAGAAAAGAGTTATCTTGAATAATATCGCCACCTGATTCAAATGGAGACCAATCCATCATAACGGTTGGGACAGCTGGATAACGAGAAAGTAAGTCTTTTGACGGCCCTTGTATTTCCGTGCACATGATCAATAAGCCATCAACGCGTTTTTGTAATAGCGTTTCTAAGCTATGATTCATTCTTTCAAGGTCACCTTCTGTATTGCATAAAATCAAACTATAGCCTCGTTCGTAGCAACTACGTTCAACACCACGAACGATCTCTGCATAGAAAGGGTTATTACTTGTGGTCAGCAGCATACCAATCGTATTAGTACGATTTATTTTTAAGCTTCTCGCTAATGCTGAAGGAGCATAATTAAGCTGTGTAATGGCATTTTTTACTCGCAAAGTTACGCTTTCGCTAACATAACGATTTTTGTTGATGACATGAGACACGGTGGATGTTGACACGCACGCAAGACGTGCAACATCTTTCATTGTTGCCACAAATTATTCCTGTTGAGTTAAAAACACATCGATTTCATTACGCCATGGTACGGAAGGTTGCGCTCCCGGTCGAGTCACTGCTATAGCAGCGGCTGCGTGTGCAAAAATTATTGCATCGGAGTCGCTCTTTCCCTCAAGTAAAGCCGTCACATAGGCACCATTAAAGGTATCGCCAGCGGCAATAGTATCGACGGCTTTCACTTTAAATCCAGCAATAATTTTACCTGTAGTGCCTTGCTCGCTGAACCAGACACCTCTGGCACCTAATGTTATCATTACTTTATTGATACCTTTATCGTGCAATGCTTGGGCAGCAGCTTGCGCACCTAATTCATCTTCTACGGGAATTCCCGTTAAATGCTCTGCTTCTGTTTCATTTGGCGTGATGATATCCACCAATGTTAATAATGAATCAGGAAGTGCTTGAGCAGGGGCAGGATTTAAGATCACTTTAGTCTTATTTTTTTTTGCTATCTCGGCAGCCAATTGGACAGCTTCAATCGGCGACTCCAGCTGCATTAATAGCGCATCAGCATCAATAATTTTTTGTTGGTAGGTCGAAATTCTTTCGGTAGTGAGATGTGCATTTGCCCCAGCATTAATCCCAATCACATTTTCGCCCTGCTGATTGACAAAAATCAGTGCAACACCTGTCGTTTCATTTTGAATTACGTCAATGCATCCAACCTGAATATTATCTGTTTCAAGTTGTTTTTTAACATTTTGTCCCGTGCTATCGTTCCCCACACAGGCAATAAATGTTATATCTGCACCACTTCGCCCTGCGGCAACAGCCTGATTAGCCCCTTTACCACCGAATGCAACCTGATAGTGATTGCCTCTCACCGTTTCTCCCGGCTGGGGAAATTGCGCGATATTCAGAATATGATCAGCATTGATACTACCTAAAACGACAAGTTTCGCGGCACTCATAACATTCATTTCCTTTTGCATTTTTTATTCGCAAATAGATATACCTAAAATAATTCGAGTTGTAGGTCGGCGGCAAGTGAAGCTATACCTTAAAACAATCTAATGAGCATAGATAAACGGATAACTGTGGATAGCCAACCCCTACAACTTGAAGTATGACGGGTATAGACCGCCGTCATAATTAACGGCGGTCTATTATGATTATTTTTTCACGACTAGTTCTAGCTCCACAGGAACTGTTGACTCAACTTTTTCGCCTTTTAAAACCTTATCAGCAATTTGTATGCCTGTAATGCCAATTTGGTCTGGGCGCTGAGCGACCGTTGCACCTAACTTGCCACCTTTGACAGCTTTAATACCATCATTAGTGCCATCAAATCCTACAACAAGCACATCATTACGGTCCGCAGTTTGCAATGCTCTTAACGCACCTAACGCCATTTCATCATTTTGAGCAAAAACAGCTTGTACCGTGGGGTGTGCAGTTAATATATTTTGCATAACGTTTAAGCCTTTCGTTCTATCGAAATCAGCAGGCTGACTCGCGAGTACATTAAACTTATGTTCTTTCGCCCCAACACTAAAGCCTTCACCGCGCTCGCGAGCAGCAGAAGTTCCTGTAATACCTTCCAATTGGATCACTTTCGCCTCATTACCTAGCTTCTGTGCAATAAAATCAGCCGCCATTTTTCCGCCCATACGGTTATCAGAAGCAACATGGCTTACGACATCACCTTTATTTGCAGCTCGGTCGAGTGTAATCACTGGGATCTTAGCCTTGTTTGCCATAATAATAGCATTACCAACTGCATCAGAATCTGTTGGGTTAATTAGCATTAATTTAGTTCCACGAACCGTTAAATCCTGAACGTTTGCTAACTCTTTGGCTGGATTATCCTGTGAATCTAAAATAATCAGTTCATAACCTAGCTTATCTGCTTCTTTCTGTGCACTATCTTTCATCGTGACAAAAAAGGGATTATTTAAGGTTGAGATAACGAGGGCAATACTCTCTTTTGCCATTGCGTTAGCACTGACTGTTGCACTCAATGCTAGCGCGGATAACAATGTTACTAATCTTTTCATTTTCATAGTTATTTTCCTGTAGGGTAGGCAATATACTCTAAATAATTCAAGGTGTAGCTAGATGGCAATTTGAAGTATGACGAGTATATTTATTTTTTATTATCAACAAGTACCGCAAGTAAGATGACAACGGCTTTCACAATCATTTGGTAATTTGATGAAATACCTAATAAATTTAAGCCGTTGTTCAAAAAACCTAAAATAAGAGCACCGATCAAGGTTCCAACGATACGACCTTTACCACCAGCAAGGCTGGTCCCACCAAGCACAACAGCGGCGATTGCATCAAGTTCATACCCATTACCGGCCATGGGTTGCGCAGAAGAAAGACGAGCAACTTCAATCACACTAGCCAGTGCGGCTAATAGACCACACAAGGCATAAACAATAATTTTAATTCGATCAACATTAATACCCGATAAGCGAGTCGCAGCTTCATTACCACCTAATGCGTAGATGTAGCGGCCTAAGCGTGTGTGATGTAATAGATACCAAGCTGCCATAAAGACAATAATCATTAACCAAACAGGTGTTGGAATTCCTAATGGCCGGCCAATACCAAACCATCCAAATAAATCGGCATTATCACTAAATCCTGTATTTACAGGGCTACCATCGGTATAAACACGCGTAACACCACGCAGTAGTAGCATCATGACTAAGGTCGCAATGAATGCTTGTACTTTACCTTTTGCGACAATCACGCCAGTGCAAGCACCAATGGCAGTACCTAGCGCTAAAGCGCCCGCTACTGCCACAAAAGCATTAACATCTGCGCCAACCATTGATGCAGCAACTGCGCCTGTCAGTGCAAGTAATGAACCAACGGAGAGGTCTATACCTGACGTCAGTATCACCAGTGTCATTCCTACCGCCATAATGGCGTTCACAGATGTCTGTTGGAGGATATTAAAGAGGTTATTAACGGTAAAAAAATTCGGACTGAGTGACGATACAATAGCAATTAAGACTAACAGCGCAATTAATGATTTTTGCTCCATTAACCATGCTTTACTGAACCAGCGTTTTGATGTTGCAATATTTGAACTCATGCTGATAACTCCTGAATTGAACCATAACGCTTACCCACTGCCGCTGCCATTAACACTTCTTGAGTGGCTTCTTTGGCCGAGAATTCACCGCTAATATGGCCTTCATGCATGACAAGAATGCGATCACTCATTCCAATAACTTCTGGCATTTCAGAAGAAACTAAAATGATACTCAGCCCCTCTTTTTTAAATTGATTGATTAACTGATAGATCTCTTTTTTTGCACCAACATCAACACCTCGCGTTGGTTCATCTAAAATCAACACTTTTGGTCTTGTCATTAAGCCCCGAGCAATAGCCACTTTTTGTTGATTACCGCCAGATAAATTACCGATAATTTGATTCATTGATGGTGTTTTGATATTAAATAGGCGAATAAAATCCCCCACAGTTTGCTGCTCTTCTTTATGTTTAAGGTTTCCACCCATGCGACTAAAGTAGCGAAGAGCCGTTAATGACATGTTTTCTTTAACAGACATACCAAGCACCAAGCCATCGCGCTTACGATCTTCGGAAATATAAACGATGCCGCTATTCAAACCATCTTGAGGTGTTTTTAGTGAAATAATTTCACCTTCCAGACGAACCTCGCCGGATTTTTTCAGCACTGCACCATAGATGATCTTCATTAACTCAGTTCGGCCAGCGCCCATCAAACCTGAAACACCTAAAATTTCACCGCTACGTAATGAAAAACTGGCATTATCGACACCCGGCCCAGATAGGTTTTCTACTTGTAAACGCACATTACCCACGGAAACTTGAATACGAGGATATTGTTCTTCTAATTTACGGCCGACCATCATCTCTATCAGAGTTTCTTCTTCTAGCTCTTTAACGGGTTTTTCACCAATAAATTGCCCGTCACGAAAAACCGTCACATCATCACAAATTTCAAAGATCTCTTTTAATCGATGGGAAATATAGACAATGCCGCGACCTTGCGATTTTAGCTCTTCAATTACACGAAATAGTGAGGCTGTCTCGGTATCAGTAAGAGCATCGGTTGGCTCATCCATAATGATTACCTGAGATTCAAAGCTCAATACTTTCGCTATCTCAACCATTTGCTGCTCGCCAATGGAGAGCTCAGCAATAGGTTGGCGGCTGTCATAATCAAGATTAAGATGTTTTAGCAGTTGATCGGATTCATTAAACATCGTTTTCCAGTCAATTTTGCCAAATTTATTAACAAATTCACGACCAAGAAATATGTTTTCAGCAATAGTGAGTTCAGGGATCAGGTTCAATTCCTGATGAATAATGCCAATGCCCGCTTCTTGTGAATTTTTAGGGCCATGGAATACCACTTCCTTGCCTAAATAACGGATAGTTCCAGCATCTTTGCTGTAGATACCGGTAAGCACTTTCATCATAGTGGATTTACCTGCACCATTTTCGCCAACAAGCGCCATCACTTTTCCGGGATAAACGTTTAATGCAGCACCATTGAGTGCTTTTACGCCTGGAAATGATTTATCAATGCCGATAAGCTCTAATAAAGGTTGCATACATACCTCAGAAAGTCACACCAGAGCAGAGGATCACATTGGCAAAAGGTGAGCATTCCCCTGTTCTAATCACCGCTTTACTGTCATGCGTCATTTGTTTGAATATTTCATGGTGACAATATTCGATCTCAATAGGTTTTCCTTGAGATAAAGATAATTGCTTAAAAAGTGCCAAAATGGCACTTTTTACTTCAGGATTAACGGCAGTTATCTCTTCAGCTAAGATAATTTTTTCAACTTGCATTTCTTGAGTAACCACACTCAGCACTGATATAAAATCAGGAAGTCCTTGTGTAATCGCTAAATCAATACGTTCAACCTGTTGTGGGATCGGTAGCCCTGCATCTGCGATAGTGATGTGGTCGGTATGCCCCAGCTTTGCTATCACTGACACAATATTCGAATTAAGCAAAATACCTTTTTTCATTTTCTTCGCCACTTCCTCTACAGCGAAACGTTTCGCTCAATCCAATGATAGATAAAAAAATGAACAACTCAATTTAGTTAGATCAGATTTGTGATCACTATCGAAACGTTTCGTTGGCGATGAAAACACCTAAAAAGATGAAGTTATTGAATTAATTAATATTGAATCATTTTCGAGATATTAATAGGTATCAAAGAAAAATAATAAAATTCATTGCACAATTCATAGCTCGGTCGATAACCTAGGGGCTCCGAAGGATAACCCTAAATAATAAAAGGAACGGATATGCAGCTAGCGGAACGAATTGCTCAACTTAGCAACTACCTTGAAAGTGGCTTGTATGAACGTCAGCATGCTATCCGTTTATGCCTATTAGCGACCTTAAGTGGTGAAAGCGTTTTTCTCTTAGGCCCTCCCGGCATAGCCAAAAGTTTAATAGCACGCCGTATGAAGTATGCATTTCGTCACGCCAATGCTTTTGAATATTTAATGACGCGCTTTTCAACACCAGAAGAAATTTTTGGGCCATTATCAATTCAAGCATTAAAGGATGAAGGTCGCTATCAGAGGCTGACTAAAGGATATTTGCCTGATTCAGAAGTGGTTTTTCTCGATGAAATTTGGAAAGCGGGTCCTGCAATCCTCAATACTCTTCTAACGGCAATCAATGAACGAAAATTCCGTAATGGTGACGGTGAAACAGCTATTCCTATGCGTTTATTAGTGACGGCTTCTAACGAATTACCGGATGCTGATAATAGTCTTGAAGCGCTATTTGACCGAATGTTGATCCGTATTTGGCTCGATAAAGTTCAAGAAAAACAAAATTTTCGCGCTTTACTGACAGGTAAATCACCTCAAGATGAATCACTGGTACCTGAACACTTAAAAATCAGCGATGAAGAGTATTATGAGTGGCAACTAGAAATACCGAAAATTATGCTACCCGATCACTGTTTTGAACTGATTTATCAACTTCGCCAGCAGCTTGATGCCACTGAAAAAAATCTTTATGTTTCAGATAGGCGCTGGAAAAAAGCAGTCTATTTATTACAAGCAAGTGCATTTTTTAATGGCAGAAACGCCGTATCCCCCCTCGATATCATATTGTTGAAAGATTGCTTATGGCATGACATGCAATCCATGAATGTTTTACCTCAATTGCTTAAATCGATATTAGAGGAGGATGGCTGGCAACAACGAAAACTATCCCGAGAACTAGAGCAGTTATATCAGGAATGGACTTCGTCAACGCAAGATCAAAACAATCAGAATGCTTTCAAAGTCAATAAAAGTACTGCAATGTTTGCACGACGTCCTTCTTATACTCTCCCTGAAGAGATCAAAGAAGGGCGCTTAACGCTATTTTTGCATAAGCCATTGCAATTACATGATATGAAAGTAACGTTTATCACCACTGACAAAAAATCACTCGCTCATTTTCTGACTAAAGGTACAACACTCTCAGCTCATCTTAATGGTATTGGTTTTGCACAAGAAATTGCTGCCGAAATTAGCAATTTAAATCAGATACAGTTATTAGATGTTAGTCATCAAACATCAACTCTCTATCTACAAGATCAAACGGCTAGCGCAGAAAAAACAGAGAATAAAACATGGTTAGATAAGCTTGATAATATTCAAAATGAAATACAATCCGCACGCTATCAATTTGAAAAACAACAACCTAACTTATTTATAGACCCAACTTGGATGGCTGGTATTGATGGTAGCTTTATCAAGCTAACCGAAAAACTGACTCAATTACGCAACCAAATTGCCGGTAAAGTGGTGGATTAGCGATGCTTAGCTTAGCCACGCTAGATTTATTGCTTTCTGTTAATGAAAGCCAATTAATAGAAGAGATCATTATTTCGCTTCTTGCTACACCTCAATTAGCGGTCTTTTTTGAAAAACACCCTCGATTAAAGAAAGCATTGTTGAAAGATTTATCTGAATGGAAAAAAGATCTCAAACAAAAATTACAGGATGTACTAGTTCCCTCACAGCTAACCGAAGAGTTTCAACTTTATCAGCAGTCACTCGGGCAACCAACAGAACTCTTTTTCACTCAGTTACCAGAAGTAATAGAAAAATTAGTACAAATTGATTCTCCTTTTTATACAGAAGCATACAAATTAGGAAATGGAAAAATTGATAACCGAAGCGCACGACAAAGCCTCTTTATCCAACGCTGGCGCATCAGTTTGATATTACAAGTTACCACTTTACATAAAGAATTATTAGAACAAGAAAAAGAACAACTATTAGCAGAGCTACAAAGACGGCTTGCACTAAGTGGTAATCTCGAAGAAATTTTAGGTGAAAATGAAAGAGCTGCTGGGCGTTTATGGGATTTAAGTAAAGGCGCCAACAGTACCTCTGTTTATAATGACAAATTATTAACTCGCTATAGTGATTTTTTACGCCAGCAGCCTGAACTTGAAAAAATAGCGCAATTATTAGGTAGAAGCCAATCAGCACGGTCATTGCCTGATGACAGCATGATCATGGAACCCATGACCATTATGGAAAAAGTTCCAGAAACCGTTCCTGAACAAGTCGATGGGCTTGGTCAAAGTGATGATATTTTGCGATTACTTCCTGCAGAATTAGCAATGCTTGGTATAGAAGAGATTGAATTTGAATTCTATCGTAAGTTGCTAGAGAAACAGCTTCTCACATACCGCTTACAAGGAGAAAGCTGGCAAGAAAGACACGTATTACGACCCGTTATCCACCATCATGATGAAGAACAACCAAGAGGCCCTTTTATTGTCTGTATTGATACTTCCGGCTCAATGGGCGGCCTTAATGAACGCTGTGCAAAGGCTTTTTGTCTTGCATTGATGAAAATAGCGCTGGCGGATAATAGATCATGTCACATCATGCTATTTTCAACAGAGATCGTTCACTATGATCTGTTATCAACGGATGGATTAGAGCAATGTATACGGTTTTTAAATCAAACATTCCGTGGCGGTACGGATTTGGCAGGGTGTTTAGAAGAAACGATAAAGAGATTAGAATCACCTTTGTGGGCAGATGCTGATGCAGTCGTTATCTCGGATTTTGTTGCTCAACGTTTACCTGATGAATTGATACAGAAGATAAGAACCCTTCAAAAGAAAGGAAAATACCGCTTCCATGCGGTATCAGTTTCAAATTATGGGAAGCCCGGCATCATGAAGATATTTGATCATATCTGGCGCTTCGACACCGGGTTAAAAAGCAGATTATTACGCCGTTTTAGTCGTTAGCTATGCTTACAGCATACCAGTAACTGTTTCACGAGTTTCTGGTAACCAAACACCACACTGAACTTGACCAATGTGTTGGCGTTGCAGGAGCAGCATCACTAAACGTGACTGACCAATACCACCACCAATAGTTTGTGGCATTTTACCTTGTACGAGTGCTTGATGCCAATCCAGTTCCATACGTTTTTCATCACCCGTCAGGCCTAATTGGCGAGTCAGGCTCTCAGGGCTAACACGAATACCCATTGAAGATATTTCAAACGCATCTTGTAATACTGGGTTCCAAACAATGATGTCACCGTTTAAGCCTTTGAAGCCTTCTTCGTTTTCAGTAGTCCAATCATCATAGTCTGGAGCACGCACGTCATGCAATTCGCCGTGAGACAGTTTTCCACCGATACCGATAAGAAAAACAGCACCTAATTCTTTTGCAATCTCACGTTCACGACCTTTTGCATCTAAATCAGGATAACGCTGGAGTAACTCTTCACTGTGGATAAAGTGAATTTGGTCTGGCAGGAACGGTGCCAGTCCAAATTCGGTACTGATAGCGGCTTCTGTTTGTTTTATTGCCTGATAGATTTTACCCACTGTCTGCTTCAGATAAGGAAGCGTTCTTTCCTCATCTGCCATCACTTTTTCCCAATCCCACTGATCGACATAAACAGAGTGGATTGGTGTTAAGCGATCCTCGTCCGGACGTAACGCTTTCATATGAGTGTACAGACCTTGGCCTTCTTGAAAATCAAAACGACCTAAAGTTTTGCGTTTCCATTTAGCTAAAGAATGAACCACTTCAAAGGTTGCGTCAGGAATTGATTTCACTTTTACTTGAACCGCTTTTTCATGGCCAGATAAGTTGTCCTGAGTACCATCGCCTAAACGACTTAAGATAGGACCTTGAACTTCAATTAAGCCAAGTTCTTTTTCAAGTAAACGTGAGAAATATGATTTTACAAAGCTGATTTGTTGCTGTTGTTCGATAAATGATTTGTCCATTGTATTCACCCATAATTTGTTAGCTGCGTTAGCCGATGTATAGATTAAGCAACAAAACAGGGTGCAAATTCAATATACTTCATCAAAAAAACCCTTTACCATTAATTCTATCTAAAAAAATAGGTTTAAAAATGACAATTCGTTAAAATAAGGAGCTTATAATGGCTGAAAATTATCAGATCGATAATCTCGATCGTGACATACTTCACGAATTAATGAAAAATGCACGAACAGCTTATGCTGAATTAGCCAAAAAGTTCTTGGTTAGTCCTGGAACTATTCATGTTCGCGTTGAAAAAATGAAGCAGGCTGGAATTATTACAGGTACACGCATTGATATCAGCCCAAAACAGTTGGGTTTTGATGTGTGCTGCTTTATTGGGATCATATTGAAAAGTGCTAAAGATTATCCTACCGCAGTTAAAAAACTTGATGCATTAGAAGAAGTGGTTGAGGTTTACTATACAACAGGCCAATACAGTATTTTTATAAAGGTCATGTGCCGATCGATCGATTCTCTTCAAGATGTACTTATCAACAAAATTCAAACTATCGATGAAATTCAATCCACAGAAACGCTGATCTCGCTACAGAACCCGATCATGAGAACAATTAGCCCTTAAAAAAAAATGTTATAACCACATTATCCACAGGTAGATCCCAGCTCATTCACAGCGTACAATAGCGCCCAATTATTGCTATCGGGAATCACCATGACAAAAGTAACCCTTATAAGCGGCAGCACAATGGGTAGTGCTGAATATGTTGCTGAACATATGGCTGAGATATTAGAAGAACTCGGACATGAAACTGATGTTCAACACGGACCTGAGCTTGATTCACTACCACTTGAAGGCATATGGCTGGTGGTTAGTTCTACTCATGGTGCAGGGGATCTTCCTGAAAATATTCAACCTCTCGCTGACGAAATAGCAAATCAATCACCTGATCTAAGTAAAGTTCAATTTGGCGCTGTTGGTATAGGCAGCTCTGAATATGACACTTTCTGTGGTGCGATCCAGACATTAAGTACTTTATTACTCGATCATGGCGCAAAAAGGATCGGTGAAAGTTTAGAAATAGACGTACAGCAACATGAAATACCCGAGGATCCTGCAGGAGAATGGGTTAAAATTTGGGCAGTTGAACTTTGAATCGCTCAAAATATCAGCAGTCAGTTGTGGATAACTCTGGTAAGATCACGGTATTAACCGGTAGTTATCCATAGTATAAGTTTTAGGGAGTCGTCCCCCTGTGCATAACTACCCTTTTTGCACCCAGCTTATACGCAATAGGATCACGGGTCATTCACAGTATATGATCCTTTACACTTTGATGATCTTTAAAGTGAATATGCAGTTATCCACAGATAACGTTGATCCTAGTAGTAGATCTAATAAAGAGATCTTTAAATAAAAAGATCTTAATACTATAAGCCTCGGATCAGCAGGGCTTGGTCTATCCTTAAAACTTGAGTAGTATTCACTCCTCAAATGCGACACTCAGCATTTTTCTAACGAAAGGTTCACACATGTTTTATCCAGAGCAATTTGACGTCATCGTAATCGGTGGTGGTCATGCCGGTACTGAAGCAGCAATGGCAGCTGCACGTATGGGGCGTCAAACCCTATTACTGACTCACAATATTGATACATTGGGTCAGATGTCTTGCAACCCAGCCATCGGTGGGATCGGTAAGGGACATCTGGTAAAAGAGATTGATGCCCTAGGCGGTTTAATGGCTACCGCAACTGACAAAGCGGGTATTCAATTTAGAACACTCAATGCAAGCAAAGGACCTGCAGTTCGTGCAACTCGTGCACAAGCGGACCGTGTTCTTTATCGCTTAGCAGTAAGAACCGCTTTAGAAAACCAACCTAATTTAATGATCTTTCAACAACCTGTTGAAGATCTAATCGTGGAAAACAACACTGTGACAGGTGCTGTAACCCGAATGGGAATTAAGTTCAGAGCTAAATCAGTTGTATTGACTGTTGGAACATTCCTTGATGGTAAAATCCACATTGGTTTAGAAAATTATAGCGGTGGTAGAGCGGGTGATCCGCCATCAATATCGCTATCACAACGTTTAAGGGAGTTACCTTTACGTGTGAACCGTTTAAAAACGGGTACGCCACCGAGAATTGATGCGCGAACAATTAATTTTAGCCAATTAGAACAGCAATTGGGTGATGAACCAATGCCTGTTTTTTCATTTTTAGGCTCGCAAGATCAGCATCCAGAGCAAATGCCTTGTCACATCACACATACCAATGAAAAAACTCATGATGTGATCAGAAATAACCTCGATCGTAGTCCTATGTATACTGGGATCATTGAAGGGATCGGTCCTCGTTACTGCCCTTCGATCGAAGATAAAGTCATGCGTTTTGCTGATCGTAATGCTCACCAGATCTTTTTAGAACCTGAAGGATTAACGAGTAACGAAATATATCCAAATGGGATCTCAACCAGTTTACCGTTTGATGTTCAAATGCAAATTGTCCATTCAATGAAAGGAATGGAAAATGCAAGGATCATTCGTCCTGGTTATGCCATCGAATATGATTTCTTCGACCCAAGAGATCTAAAACAAACACTTGAAAGCAAATTTATCAATGGTCTGTTCTTTGCTGGCCAAATTAACGGAACTACTGGATATGAAGAAGCTGGAGCTCAAGGCCTACTTGCTGGCTTGAATGCGGCTCAATATGCATTTGGTTTAGATGGTTGGTTCCCTCGCCGTGATCAAGCTTACATCGGTGTTTTGGTAGACGACCTGTGTACATTAGGTACCAAAGAACCTTACCGCATGTTTACTTCCCGTGCTGAATATCGATTAATGCTACGAGAAGATAACGCAGACCTTCGCCTGACTGAAAAAGGTCGTGAATTAGGTCTCGTCGATGATGTCCGTTGGGCTCACTTTAATAACAAAGTGGAACTGATCGAAAAAGAACGTCAACGCTTGAAAGATATTTGGGTTCATCCTAAAGCAGAAGGTCATGAAGAAATTGACCAAATACTATCAGTACCGCTTTCGAAAGAAGCTAATGGTGAAGAGCTATTACGTCGTCCTGAAATGGACTATAAAAAACTGATCTCACTTAGCCGTTTTGCGCCAGGTATTACTGATCCTCAAGCTGCTGATCAAGTAGAAATCCAAGTTAAATACGAAGGTTATATTGCTCGTCAGCAAGAAGAGATCGAACGCCAGTTACGTAATGAAAATACACTGCTTCCTGTTGATCTTGATTATCAACAAGTGAAAGGCTTATCGAATGAAGTGATGGCAAAATTGAACGATCACAAGCCAACTTCAGTCGGCCAAGCTTCACGTATTTCTGGTGTTACTCCAGCTGCAATTTCAATCCTACTTGTCTGGTTGAAAAAGCAAGGCATGCTACGTAGGAGCGCTTAAAGATGAGTTTACTCGCGCAACTAACGCGTTTATCCGCATTGGCTGATATTGCATTAACTGAAAAACAAAAACAGCAACTAGTAGGTTATGTCGAGTTATTAGTTAAATGGAACAAAGCCTATAACTTGACTTCTGTTCGAGACCCTCAGCAAATGCTAGTCCGTCATATCATGGATAGCATAGTGGTGAACGGTCAGCTCAAGGGGACATCATTTATTGATGTCGGAACGGGTCCAGGACTGCCCGGTGTACCTCTTGCCATCGTTCGTCCAGACTCTCATTTTGTTTTGTTAGATAGCTTAGGGAAGCGAATTCGCTTCCTCAAACAAGTACAACATGAGTTAGAGCTAAACAATATTGAACCTGTTCAATCTCGTGTTGAAGAATACCGTGTTGAAACTGGTTTTGACGGCGTAATCAGCCGTGCATTTGCATCACTAAGTGATATGTTAAGTTGGTGCCATCATCTTCCAAGTGCTTCAGGGCAATTTTATGCGCTGAAAGGTGTGGTGCGTGATGAAGAACTTGCCGATCTACCAAGCAGTTTTTCAATCGAGTCAGTGACAGACTTAAAAGTCCCTGAGCTCGATGAGCAACGTCACCTAGTGATTATTTCTATAAAATAAAGTTATTTATTACCAAATATATTTATCTTTTAGAGCTTTAGCAGTCACATTTACAATGTTACTGCTATTTTTCTTTTAGCTTCTATTTTCCCACTTCGGAATTTACGTTGTATTTACATGGTAATAACGAATAACCATAAAAAATGATGCTTAGGCACTAAAAAATATAGCTAAATGGATATTTTAGATAATTTAGGTTATTGCTGAGATGATTAATAATGAAATATTTGATTTATTAAATATTTTTTTTGATTAAAAAATATCGGTTTTAATTATTTGATTTACTGCTCAAATCTCTTTTTTCTTCATGATAAAGCCAGAGTGAATGGCGAGTTAAGTGAATAAATATTGTGATGTTTATCACAAAAAAATGTTTCTAGTGGTTGGGTCGTTAACAATTTATTAATTATTATTGCCACATTTCTGCGCTATCTCGAAAAAATTAAATATTTATTCACCTTTTCGCTACTTACTGATTGAATTCATTTCGCCTGCCCGTATAATTTGCTCGTTTTTGTCTCTTGACACATTAATGCAAAGGCAGTTTTATACAACACTTAGCGTTTCTGAGGCTGAGAATAGCTGGGAGTACACAAAAAGTTATGTCTGTATCCCTTTACGACAACAATCATGCAGTAAAGCTGTTGTCTTTTCAGTTAATAACTTTTGTTATCCTCAGTGGGGCTTTCTGTGCAAATAGTATAGAATGGGGGGCCTCTGCTCTTGCGGGTGGTTTAGCATGCTGGTTACCTAATCTCGTATTTATGCTGCTAGCACACTTCCAGAAAGCAAAAGAAGAGGATGAACCTGTCCGCATTGCATGGTTTTTTGCATTAGGAGCAGGGCTAAAGGTTGTGACAACCATTACGGTGTTAGTTGTTGCATTTGGTGTGTTCAAAGCGTCATTGACACCACTGGGTTTGACCTATTTAGCGGTGCTAATTGTTCAGATTGTTGCACCGGCCGTTTTTAAACGGTAAGTATTTTTAAACTACAAAAGGGTAAGAGGCATCATGTCTGCATCAGGAGAAGTGATGACTACAAATGAGTACATAAGCCACCATCTGAGAAATCTTCAGTTGGACTTACGTACCTTTAAGTTGGTCGATCCCCACGCTAGTGATACAACGTTCTGGACGTTGAACATTGACTCGCTTTTTTTCTCCATAGTTCTTGGGGCACTGTTCCTGTGGCTATTTAGAAGAATTGCAGTTCGTGCAACTAGTGGCGTACCCGGTAAGTTACAGACTGCAATAGAACTGATCATTGGTTTCGTTGATAACACAGTACGTGATATGTATCACGGTAAGAGCAAAGTTATTGCCCCGTTGGCATTAACTGTGTTCGTCTGGGTATTTTTAATGAACCTTATGGATTTACTACCAATTGATTTCCTTCCGTATATTGGTGAGCACTATTTAGGATTGCCAGCTCTGCGTGCTGTTCCAACTGCAGATGTTAGCGTCACTATGTCGATGGCAATTGGTGTGTTTATCCTGATCCTCTTCTACAGCATTAAGATGAAAGGCATTGGCGGATTTACGAAAGAGTTGACTATGCAACCTTTTAATCATCCTGTCTTTATCCCTATCAACTTAATTCTCGAAGGGGTGAGCCTGCTGTCAAAACCTGTATCACTCGGTCTGCGACTGTTTGGTAACATGTATGCAGGTGAATTGATCTTTATTCTTATCGCGGCTCTGCTTCCGTGGTGGTCACAGTGGTTGTTAAGCCTCCCTTGGGCTATCTTCCACATACTGATTATTACGCTACAAGCCTTTATATTTATGGTTCTGACTGTTGTCTATCTCTCGATGGCATCTGAAGAACATTAATTTAACTATCAATAATTGTATTAATTGAAACAAACTGGAGACTGTCATGGAAAACCTGAATATGGATCTGCTGTACATGGCTGCTGCTATTATGATGGGCTTAGCGGCGATCGGTGCTGCGATCGGTATCGGCATCCTAGGTGGTAAATTTTTAGAAGGTGCTGCTCGTCAGCCGGATTTAATCCCTCTGCTGCGTACACAGTTCTTTATCGTAATGGGTCTTGTTGATGCTATTCCGATGATTGCTGTTGGTCTAGGCCTGTATGTAATGTTCGCTGTTGCTGGCTAATTTACAGAGCTCTTAGAACATTAACTCATTAATTAACTAGAGGTATTGTCTGTGAATCTAAATGCAACAATCCTCGGCCAGGCTATCGCGTTTGTCCTGTTTGTTTGGTTCTGTATGAAATATGTATGGCCACCGATTATGGCGGCCATAGAAAAACGTCAAAAAGAAATTGCTGACGGTTTATCTTCTGCAGAACGTGCTAAAAAGAACCTGGAACTGGCGCAAACCGATGCAACCGACCGACTGAAAACAGCAAAAGCTGAAGCGCAAGTCATCATCGAACAAGCGAATAAACAACGCAATCAGATGATTGAAGAAGCTAAAGCGGAAGCTGAAACAGAACGTGCAAAAATTGTCGCGCAAGCTCAATCCGAAATTGATGCTGAACGTAAACGAGCACGTGAAGAGTTACGTAAACAGGTTGCGATGCTTGCTATCGCAGGTGCCGAGAAGATCATCGAACGTTCCGTGGATGAAGCTGCTAACAGCGACATCGTTGATAAACTAGTCGCTGAACTGTAAGGAGGGAGGGGCATGTCTGAAATTGCTACTGTAGCTCGCCCCTACGCCAAAGCAGCTTTTGATTTTGCTGTGGAAAACCAGTCTGTTGATAAATGGCAGAATATGTTGGCCTTCACCTCTGAGGTGACGCGCAATGAACAGGTTGGTGAGCTACTTTCTGGTTCTATTGCACCAGAACGATTAGCTAAAACGTTTATCTCTGTATGTGGAGATGAAATTGACGAGCATGTTCAAAATCTGATTCGTATTATGGCGGATAATGGGCGTTTAAGTACGCTGCCAGAAGTGTTAACTCAATTTATTCAATTGCGTGATACTCTGGAATCAACTATTGAAGTTGATGTGATTTCTGCCACCGAACTGAATGAGCAGCAGTCGGCCAAAATTTCTGCAGCGATGGAAAAACGTCTGTCACGCAAAGTTAAGCTGAATTGCAAAATTGATAAGTCTGTTATTGCTGGAGTGATCATTCGTGCGGGAGATCTCGTTATTGACGGGAGTGTCCGCGGTCGCTTAGAGCGTTTAACAGACGTCTTGCAGTCTTAAGGGGACTGGAGCATATGCAACTGAATTCCACCGAAATCAGCGAACTGATCAAACAGCGTATTGCTCAGTTCGATGTAGTGAGTGAAGCTCACAACGAAGGTACGATTGTATCCGTTAATGACGGTATCATTCGTATCCACGGCTTAGCCGAAGTCATGCAGGGTGAGATGATCGCACTGCCTGGCAACCGTTACGCAATTGCATTGAACTTAGAGCGCGACTCTGTTGGTGCTGTTGTCATGGGCCCTTATGCCGATTTGGCAGAAGGAATGAAAGTTAAATGTACTGGTCGTATTCTTGAAGTTCCAGTTGGCCGTGGCCTGTTGGGACGTATTGTGAATACACTGGGTGAGCCTATTGATGGTAAAGGCCCTGTTGAGAACGATGGCTTCTCTCCAATAGAAGTTATTGCTCCAGGTGTTATCGAACGTCAATCGGTTGATCAGCCTGTACAAACTGGTTATAAATCAGTTGATGCGATGATTCCAATCGGTCGTGGTCAGCGTGAGCTTGTTATCGGTGACCGTCAAACAGGTAAAACTGCTTTGGCTATCGATGCAATCATCAATCAGCGCGACTCTGGTATCAAATGTGTTTATGTTGCTATCGGTCAGAAAGCATCTACTGTTTCTAACGTAGTTCGTAAACTTGAAGAACACGGCGCATTGGCAAACACTATCGTTGTTGTTGCAACTGCATCTGAATCAGCTGCACTGCAATACCTTTCAGCTTACTCTGGCTGTGCAATGGGTGAATACTTCCGTGACCGTGGTGAAGATGCGCTGATCGTTTATGATGACCTGTCTAAACAAGCTGTTGCATACCGTCAGATTTCACTGTTGCTGCGTCGTCCACCAGGACGTGAAGCTTATCCAGGTGATGTTTTCTATCTGCATTCACGTCTACTTGAGCGCGCTGCTCGTGTTAACGCTGAATACGTTGAAAACTTTACTAAAGGTGAAGTGAAAGGCCAAACTGGTTCATTGACGGCTCTGCCTATCATTGAAACCCAAGGTGGTGACGTTTCTGCATTCGTACCAACGAACGTAATTTCGATTACTGATGGTCAGATCTTCCTGGAATCTAACCTGTTTAACTCTGGTATTCGTCCAGCGGTTAACCCAGGTATTTCAGTATCTCGTGTTGGTGGTGCTGCTCAGACTAAAATTATCAAGAAACTGTCTGGTGGTATCCGTACTGCACTTGCTCAATATCGTGAACTGGCTGCGTTTGCTCAGTTTGCTTCCGACCTTGATGACGCAACTCGTAAACAGTTGAGCCATGGTCAGAAAGTCACTGAGTTGCTCAAACAGAAACAATATGCACCTATGTCAGTAGCAGAACAGGCTCTTTCTCTGTTTGCTGCAGAACGTGGATATTTGGACGATGTTGAGTTAGCGAAAATTGGTGCGTTTGAAGCTGCATTAGTTTCTTATGCATTGCGCGAGCATGCTGACCTTATGAATCAAATCGGCCAGAAGGGTAACTATAACGATGAAATCGAAGGTAAGTTGAAACAACTCCTCGAATCATTTAAAGCAACCCAGTCCTGGTAATACTATTCGGCCCATGAATTTTAATGGGCCGTCTGGTTAATAAGGAGAAGCAGAGATGGCCGGCGCAAAAGAGATACGTTCCAAGATCGCCAGCGTGCAAAACACGCAAAAGATCACCAAAGCGATGGAAATGGTTGCTGCGTCCAAAATGCGTAAATCGCAGGAACGCATGGCGGCCAGCCGTCCTTATGCAGAAACCATGCGCAGTGTGATTGGTCACCTAGCGTTAGGTAATCTGGAATATAAACACCCATATCTCGAAGAGCGTGAAGTTAAACGCGTCGGGTATCTGGTTGTTTCAACAGACCGTGGTCTATGTGGTGGTTTGAACATTAACTTGTTCAAAAAATTGCTAGCAGATATGAAGTCATGGTCTGAGAAAAATGTTCAGGTTGATTTGGCTTTAATCGGATCTAAAGCGGTTTCATTCTTCGGTTCTGTTGGCGGCAATGTCGTTACACAAGTGACTGGAATGGGGGATAACCCAACGCTTTCGGATTTGATTGGTCCAGTTAACTCAATGCTACAAGCCTATGATGAAGGGCGTTTAGATAAACTGTATGTGGTGACCAACAAGTTCATCAATACAATGTCTCAAGAGCCTACTATTCTTCAACTTCTTCCATTGCCTCCAAGCAATGACGAAACGCTGAAGAAGAAATCTTGGGATTATATATATGAACCCGATCCTAAGGCGTTGCTGGATACCCTGCTACGTCGTTATATCGAGTCGCAGGTTTATCAGGGCGTCGTTGAAAACCTAGCTAGTGAGCAGGCCGCACGAATGGTAGCGATGAAAGCGGCTACTGATAATGGTGGAAACCTGATCAAAGAGTTGCAGTTGGTTTACAACAAAGCTCGTCAGGCTAGCATTACTCAGGAGCTCACCGAAATTGTTTCAGGTGCTTCCGCGGTTTAACAGCTAGGTTTACGAATTACGTAGAGGATTCAAGATGGCTACTGGAAAGATTATCCAGGTAATCGGCGCCGTTGTGGACGTCGAGTTCCCTCAAGATGCAGTACCTAAAGTGTACAATGCTCTTGAGGTTATGAACGGTAAAGAAAAACTGGTGCTGGAAGTTCAGCAACAGTTAGGCGGCGGTATTGTCCGTTGTATCGCAATGGGTACATCAGATGGTCTGAGCCGTGGTTTAATAGTTACAGATTTAGAGCACCCAATTGAAGTACCAGTAGGTAAAGCGACTCTGGGACGTATCATGAACGTTCTGGGTGACCCTATTGATATGAAAGGTGAAATTGGCGAAGAAGAGCGCTGGTCTATTCACCGTGCTGCACCAAGCTACGAAGATCTATCAAGCTCAACAGAACTACTCGAAACCGGTATCAAAGTAATGGACTTAATCTGTCCATTCGCGAAAGGGGGTAAAGTAGGTCTGTTCGGTGGTGCAGGTGTTGGTAAAACAGTAAACATGATGGAACTTATCCGTAACATCGCGATTGAGCACTCAGGTTACTCAGTGTTTGCAGGTGTTGGTGAGCGTACCCGTGAAGGTAACGACTTCTATCATGAAATGACTGACTCTAACGTTCTGGATAAAGTATCGCTGGTTTATGGTCAAATGAACGAGCCACCAGGAAACCGTCTGCGTGTTGCTCTGACTGGTCTGACTATGGCGGAAAAATTCCGTGATGAAGGCCGTGATGTTCTGTTGTTCGTGGATAACATCTATCGTTATACACTGGCAGGTACAGAAGTATCCGCTCTATTAGGTCGTATGCCATCAGCAGTAGGTTATCAGCCAACATTGGCAGAAGAGATGGGTGTTCTTCAAGAACGTATCACTTCTACTAAGACGGGTTCAATCACTTCTGTACAGGCTGTTTACGTACCTGCGGATGACTTGACTGACCCATCACCAGCAACAACCTTTGCTCACTTGGACGCAACCGTAGTTCTGAGTCGTCAAATCGCATCTCTGGGTATCTACCCAGCGGTTGACCCTCTGGATTCCACCAGCCGTCAGCTTGATCCACTTGTTGTTGGTCAAGAGCACTATGATGTTGCACGTGGCGTTCAGTCTATCCTTCAGCGTTACCAAGAACTGAAAGATATTATTGCAATTTTGGGTATGGATGAATTGTCTGAAGAAGACAAACTGGTTGTTGCTCGTGCTCGTAAGATCCAGCGCTTCCTGTCTCAACCATTCTTCGTTGCAGAAGTCTTTACTGGTTCACCAGGTAAGTTCGTTTCCCTGAAAGATACCATCCGTGGTTTCAGTGGTATTCTGAATGGCGATTACGACCACCTGCCAGAACAGGCGTTCTACATGGTTGGTACCATTGAAGAAGCTGTGGAAAAAGCTAAGAAGCTTTAATCTGGCTGACGGGAGTTTGATATGGTAGCTGCAATGACATACCACCTGACAGTTGTCAGTGCTGAAAAACAGATGTTTGAAGGACTGGTACAGAAAATTCAGGTGACAGGTAGTGAAGGTGAACTGGGGATTTATCCACAGCACACCCCGCTGCTGACTGCCATAAAACCGGGCATGATACATATTACTAAGCAATCTGGTGAAGAAGAGCTAATTTACCTCTCCGGTGGTATTTTAGAAGTGCAACCAATTGGTGTTATCGTACTGGCTGATACCGCTATCCGTGGTAAAGACTTAGATGAAGCGCGTGCGCTGGAATCTAAACGCAGAGCGGAAGAACACGTCCGTAAAGCACACGGTGATGTTGATTATGCTCAGGCATCGGCGGAACTTGCGAAAGCAATAGCCAAACTTCGAGTGATCGAGTTGACTAAAAAGCGGATGTAATGACGGCAGTTTAGTAAGAAGCCAGTTGGTTAATACCTGACTGGCTTTTTTATTTGTGCGAAATATGTAGTATTTTATGAAGGAAATAGGTTTACTTTCACCCCAAAGTTGGAGTTTCAGGAAATTATGACTGTGCAAAGAAAAAGTGTCGTCATTCTTGCTGCTGGTAAGGGCACTCGAATGTATTCAGAACTGCCTAAAGTCCTGCATTTATTAGCAGGTAAATCAATGGTTCAGCATGTAATAGATACAGCTAAATCGGTAGGCGCATCAGACATCCACCTCGTATATGGACACGGTGGTGATTTACTGAAAGAAAAATTGGGTGAGCAAAACCTAAATTGGGTTTTACAAGCTGAACAGCTTGGTACTGGCCACGCAATGCAGCAAGCAGCTCCAAGTTTTCAAGATGATGAAGATGTCATCATGCTTTATGGTGATGTACCATTAATTGCTCAAGACACCTTGCAGCGGTTAATTGAAGTCAAGCCTGAAGGTGGCATTGGTTTATTAACCGTAATTCTAGATAATCCGACGGGCTATGGGCGTATTATCCGTGAGAACGGTGAGGTCGTTGGTATTATCGAACAAAAAGATGCGAGTGAAGAGCAGCGTCAGATCCAAGAAATCAATACAGGGATCATGGTCGCGAGTGGAAAAGACTTTAAACGCTGGTTATCCCAATTGAATAACAATAATGCGCAGGGTGAATACTATATTACTGACATTATTGCTTTGGCTCATAAAGAAGGAAACAAGATTGAAACTGTTCATCCTAGCCGCCTGAGTGAGATGGAGGGCGTGAATAACCGTTTACAACTTGCCGCTTTAGAGCGTATTTATCAGAAAGAACAAGCTGAAAAGCTGTTGTTAGCTGGCGTGATGTTAATTGACCCTGAGCGTTTTGATATTCGCGGCACATTAACACATGGGCGCGATATTATCATTGATACTAACGTTATCATTGAAGGACATGTCACTTTAGGCAATAACGTTCATATCCAGTCTGGCTGTATTCTTAAAGACTGCGTCATTGGTGATAATTCAGTTATTAGCCCTTACTCGGTTATAGAAAACTCCGAATTATCGACAGAATGTACGGTTGGTCCTTTTGCTCGTTTACGTCCGGGTGCTAAATTGGCTGCTAAGGCACACGTCGGCAACTTTGTTGAAATAAAAAATGCCTCACTTGGCCTTGGTTCTAAAGCGGGTCATTTAAGCTATTTAGGTGATGCTCAGATAGGCGAAAACGTCAATATTGGTGCTGGTACTATCACTTGTAATTATGACGGTGCGAATAAGTACAAAACAGTTATTGGTGATGATGTCTTTGTCGGTTCTGATACTCAGCTAGTCGCGCCAGTAACGGTAGCTAATGGTGCAACTATTGGCGCAGGCACCACGGTTACTCGTGATGTTAACGAAGGTGAGTTAGTGGTTAGCCGCGTTAAACAAGTCCATATTAAAAACTGGCAGCGTCCAGTAAAGAAAAAATAAAATAAATTTTAAAGGAGGAGACAATGTTTCTCCTCTATTAGCGTTAACAATACTCTAAATAATTCGAGTGCAGTCAACAATACGGCAACTTGAAGAGTGGCGAGTATATATAAAAATAAACCCCAATCTCTACAAGGCTCGGGGTATACAGCAAAAGCTGTGAAAACAATCAGGCAGCGACACCATAAGGGCAAGAGCCCTTCTGTTTAGGAATAAAATAATATGTGTGGAATTGTAGGTGCTGTCGCACAACGTGATATCGCAGAAATTCTGATCGAAGGTCTTCGCCGCCTTGAGTATCGTGGTTATGATTCAGCCGGTTTGGCTGTCATCGACCATGAAGGCCATGTTCAACGCTTACGTGAAGTCGGTAAAGTTCAAATGCTGGCGGAAGAAGCGGAGAAAAATCCGGTATCAGGTGGAACGGGGATTGCACATACCCGTTGGGCTACGCATGGTGTTCCTAGCGAACGTAATGCTCACCCACATACTTCTGGTTTTATTGCCGTAGTACATAACGGAATTATTGAAAACTATTTAGAACTTAAAGACGAGTTAAAACAACTTGGTTATGTCTTTAGTTCTGAGACAGATACTGAAGTGATTGCTCACCTTGTTCATCATGAACAGCAAAAAGGGGGTTCTTTAGTTGAAGTCGTTCAACGCGTTATCCCACAATTACGTGGCGCATACGGTACCGTTATTATGGATAGCCGTATTCCTGAATTATTAGTGGCTGCCCGCTCGGGAAGCCCATTAGTGATTGGTCTTGGTATGGGTGAGAATTTCCTTGCATCAGACCAACTTGCATTATTGCCTGTGACTCGCCGCTTTATGTATCTTGAAGAAGGTGATGTTGCGGAAGTCACTCGTCGCACAGTACGAATTTTTGATAAACAAGGTGAGCCTGTTGAACGTGAGCAGGTAGAATCAAGCGCGCAATACGATGCGGGTGATAAAGGTATTTATCGTCACTACATGCAAAAAGAGATCTATGAGCAGCCAATGGCGATTAAAAACACCCTTGAAGGGCGTTTTAGCAAAGACAATGGCATTGACCTCAGTGAATTAGGTCCTAAAGCAAACGAGATTTTATCTCAAGTTGAACATATCCAAATTGTTGCTTGTGGTACCTCTTACAATGCCGGTATGGTTGCTCGTTATTGGTTCGAGTCATTAGCGGGTATTCCTTGTGATGTTGAAATTGCATCGGAATATCGTTACCGCAAGCCTGCTCCTCGCAATGGCAGCTTGATGATCACCCTTTCACAGTCAGGTGAAACGGCGGATACATTAGCAGCACTGCGTTTAGCAAAAGATCTCGGTTATTTAACCTCGCTAGCTGTTTGTAACGTTGCAGGTTCTTCACTGGTGCGTGAATCAGAATTTGCGCTGATGACAAAAGCAGGCGTTGAGATTGGTGTCGCTTCAACGAAAGCGTTCACCACTCAGCTGACCGTTTTACTGATGCTTGTTGGATTTATGGGGCGTTTGAAAAAGGCTAATCCTGAGCTTGAAGAGAATATTGCTAACGCATTGCACGCATTGCCTGCACGTATTGAAAGTATGCTATCTCAGGATAAAGTGATTGAAGCGCTGGCGGAAGATTTTTCTGATAAACATCATGCGTTATTCCTTGGTCGTGGTGAGCAGTTCCCAATCGCCGTTGAAGGCGCATTGAAGCTAAAAGAGATCTCTTATATTCATGCTGAAGCTTATGCTGCTGGTGAATTAAAACATGGACCTTTAGCCCTGATAGATGCAGATATGCCAGTCATCATCATTGCACCGAACAATGAATTGTTGGAAAAATTAAAATCTAACATCGAAGAAGTTCGTGCTCGTGGTGGTTTACTGTATGTGTTTGCCGATCAAGACGCAGGCTTCGAGCCAAGTGAAAATATGAAAATTATTTCACTGCCACATGTTGAAGAACTGATTGCACCTATTTTCTATACAGTTCCACTGCAATTACTTTCTTACCACGTTGCGTTGATCAAAGGGACTGACGTTGACCAACCACGTAACTTAGCGAAATCGGTAACAGTAGAATAAACAATTAGCGGTTAAGTCACTGGTTGTTTAGTTAGAAAAAGAGTTGTAATACAAATATGCCCAGTCGTGCTGATTAAAAAGCACACTGGGCTTTTTTATGGAAATCGATAATCACCGTGCGGTTATAATATTGAAAGCAATTATTTTAAGGTAATAGAAAATACCCCAGTTGGCGGGATTGGCATAAATTGCTCATACATCTGCTTGCGTTCTAATTCAGGATCTAAATCTGAAAAGAGCTCAGGATGCATCCATTTCGCTAAAGATAATAAGGCAATAATATTTTCGGGTGAGTCATAGAATATATGCCATAGCCCATGAACTCGTCCTTGCTCGACAGCCGTTAATTGTCCGATAGGTTTACGATGAGATAATACTTTTAAGCTAGATTGTGCAGCTTGCTCAGTGGCTGAATAGCCAAGCGTAACGCCGGGTTTGCCTTCAGGAAAAACTCCGGTTGCAACATACACATCTGGCTGGCGGCTTAAAATATATTCTGGGTTTAATTTGCCAATAGCACCGGGAATGATATTTTCACCAATAGCGATTCCACCAGCAAGATTAATCATATCCGTCATACTGCCTTTACCCGGTGAACCACAGCATTCTTGTAGACCCGGTAAGTAATCAACAAATATGGTAGTTTTTTGGTCAATAGGTAGGTTTGCAGGGATTTTTGCCGCCACATAATCCATTTTTTGCTGATAGTAATCATTAAAAGCTCTGGCTTGATCATTTTTACCAATCGCTTGACCCAATATTTTCATGCTTAATTGGGTGTTTTTGATAGGGTGTTGACTAAAATCGACGTGGATCACTGTAATACCTGCAGATTCTAATAATTTAGCGGCTTCACTGCCCGCCCCCAGGACCATGCCCTCCCGTTAAGGGTAAAATGACTAAATCAGGTTGCAGTGCTAAGGCTTTTTCAATACTAAAAGTATCCTCGGAACCCCCTCCCACCGCTGGAATATCATCTATTTGTTTAAAAACGGCTTTGTATGCGGCGTAGCCTTGCACATCAAGATCGCGAAAATCACCTTGCCAGCCAACAATTCGTGCAAAGGGTGCATCTTTTTCTAAAATTGAAATTGGGTAAATCATCCGGCCTTCACCCAATAAAATACGTTTTACATTATCGGGTACTTCAACTTGGCGCCCTGTAATGTCGGTCACGGTAACGGCTTGTATATTCAAAGAGAAGCTTAACAATACGATTGATAAGAGGGTTTTCCACCCATTTAAATGAGTCATTTTGCATTCCTATTTAGGGTCGAAATAACTTGTGAGCGGCGATGGGGTCTTTTTTTCCACCAGATGATGACGCCACTCACATAAAGAAGGGGTAAAACGAAACCAGAGAGAAAAGCGATAATCAGCCCAGAAAATCCGAGCCCCAATTCACTGTGTAATTGCGATATGAATCGTTTATTTTCGGATGATAACGATAGAAGTGAAGAAAGCTCTGGGCGTGAAAGTAAGATGCCACTTAGGGTTATGACGAATAAGGGAATGGTGAGATAAATCGCAACGAAATAATGCCATTGCCGCCATTTAGCCGCACCTTTCAAACCTCTATGCCAATCAATCAATGCTGAAAATAAAGATTTAATGCCTTTTTTAGGCCACCATAAAATGACACCGCTGATGAGGGATAAAGTGAGCACGACACCGCAGCTAAGGACCAACCAACTTCCGATATTTTGGGGTAATAACAATACACTATGCAATGAAACGATCTGCGAAAAAATCAAATCATCGAAAATTACAAAACCTTTGGCGCTGGCATCAATAGGATCAATAAAGGCAATGCCTAGCTTATTAGACAGTGACGTTTTACCAAAAACCATCACATTAGTCGCAGGGATAAATCCTGTTTCCGGCAAGGCAACGCCTATAATCTTGATAAGCTGAGGATAGTTTTGTTGAGCACTTTGACGCCAGAGATCAGGCGCCGAAGTATTCGCTTCACTGTGCTCAGAATGGGGGGAAGCATACAGTGCGCTTCGCCCAATCTCCCATTCAAGAATCGGTTTTTTTAATAATAATAGCGAACCTGAAACCCCTAATATTGCGATAAAAAAACCAATCACTAATCCCAACCATAAATGGATTTTTAACCAAGTTCTCCGCGTTAAAAATAGCGCCATCATTATCACCAGCGATAGCGAAGTGAACCAATAATGGTTCTATCAAACCCAACAGAACATCCACCCATCGAGCAACTGGTATAATATTGCTTATCGGTTAAGTTAGTGACGTTGACACCTAGACGCCAATTTTTCAGATTAGACGACAGCCCCCCAAGGTCATAATGTGCCGCAGCATCAACTAACGTCGTTGATGGGTTCGAAATTGATCCATCAGTGTTGACAGGTGAAGAGCCGGTATAGCGTACGCCAGCACCAAAGCCTAACCCTTGTAACTGACCGCCTTGAATGGTGTAATCTGCCCATGCGGAAGCCGTGTGTTCTGGTAATCCAGTAGGGCGTTGACCTTTCTCTTCAGGTTTATTGGTTTTGGTATTTTCTAATTGGTTATAGGTGTAGGCAGTCGTTAAATTTAGCCCTTCGATTGGCATGTATACGCCTTGGAGTTCAATGCCGCGAGAGCGTACTTCGCCAATTTGAATGCTATTTAAATTGTTATCGGGATCGGTCGTTAGCATGTTTTGCTGCTTCAACTCAAACGCGGTTAGAGTCAGGTTGATATTTTCATTTTCCGGTTGGTATTTAATCCCTGCTTCAATCTGTTTTGCGGTGATTGGTTTGTAATTATTACCATAGAAATTAACCCCGAGCTGTGGGTTAAATGAGGTTGAATAACTGACATAAGGCGCTAAACCGATTTCGGTTAAATACATCGCAGCGGTACGATACGTAAATTTGCTATCGCGTTGTTCAGTCGTGTTGGTATTTTTGCGATTTTTGGTTTTACTGTCTGACCAATCTTCGCGCCCGCTAAGCACTAAAATAAGGCCATTATCAAATTTCGCTTGCTGTTGTGCATAAATACCGACTTGATCGCTGGTTTGTAGAGTGTTCGACATCATGTTATTGACGGGTCCATATGACCCACCATAATTGGGGTCAAAGATATCTATCTGGCTAGCTTTACCCGCCATCAATAAATAATCTTCTCGGGTATGACGATAATCGATACCGACAAGAGAAGTCATCTCTGTATTATTAACCCACCAATTCGCATTCAGATTATTATCTAAACTGTAGACATCCCCTTTAATACGGAAATAGTAAGCCGCGCGATTGAGCGTTCTCATATCCGGCAAGAGTGATAAGCCTTGGGCAATATTGGTGTTTAAATCCGTGTGGCTAAAACGCGCTGCAGAATGCCCTGATAATATATCGTTAAAATTATGGTCGAGTTGGTAACCGATAGAGGCCTGTTTTCGATCATTTTTCAAACCTGGCTCATCAAGAAACACATTCGGATTTACTTTACCATTTGGGTTGGGTAATAACGTGCCAGCAAGTGGTAAGAAAGGTCGAGGCGCCCCAAATTCATCATGGCTATAATCAGCCAAAATAGTGAACGTGGTATTGTCATTAGGTAACCAAGTAAATGCTGGTGCAATATAAACTTTATCGTCGTTAATGTGTTTTATTTGCGTATCGCTTTTGCGCACCATACCGGTGAGGCGATAAAAATATTTATCGCTATCATTTACCGGTCCACTGAAATCAGCTTGAAATTGGTTGCGATCAAAGTTGCCATGTTGGATTTCTATCTCATGGAATGGTTGGTATAACGGACGTTTAGTCACTTGATTGACAATACCGCCGGGAGAATTTTGTCCGTAAAGAACCGATGATGGGCCTCGGATCACATCAATACGCTCGAGACCATAAGGTTCTACTTTTGGCCATGCTTGTGCTGTTGTACTACGCAAACCATCTCTTAGCATCCCTGTGCTTGTGACGTTAAAACCGCGAATACTGATATTGTCAAAACGAGAGGCTGCGGCACCATTTGTTTGCAATACGCCTGAAGTGTAACGAAGCGCTTCGCTTACTGTTTGTGCATTGTGAGCCGTAATTTCATCGCGTGTGACAACACTAACTGCTTGCGGTGTTTCAATGAGAGCGGTATTGGTTTTTGTTGCGCTGGTACTACGTGTTGCAACATATCCATCTACTTGACCAGTAGGTGATTGAATAGGTTTTGCTGTTACGATAATAGTTTCGCTTTTTTCATCAGCATAGGAGAACGAAGAGATACACAATGGCAAGATAGCTAGATATACAGGTGATAGTTTTCTTTTTTTCGTAACGATTTGATTATCTGTATTATTTTTCATTAAGATGCGAACCTATAGAAACAAAAAATGTAAAACGAGAATGTATCTCATTTTCATTCTTGTTAGCGGAAAGTCGCTTCTAGTTTTGTGACTATTAATTTCGCGAAATGAACATCACATTGATTTTATTCAGCATAATTCTTTGGGGGAAAAACCGAAGCGTTTGCGGAAACTCGTTGACAAATATGCAGGTGAATATCCGACTTTCCACGCAATGGAAGAAACAGGTTCAGCACCTGTAGAAAGGAGGCGCTAAGCTAATTGTAGTCGCTGTTCTTGGATAAATGGTGAAATAGAGCTGCCAAACAGCTGTTTAAAGCCGAAATTAAGTTTACGGGTATTCAAGCCTGATAATCGGCTTAGTTGGTATAAACTTGGCGGATTTGCTAAATCAGATAAAATCAGTGCTTTGATGTCATTTAATCGATTTATATCTTGAATGGTCAGTTTTGGTGTATGAATAGGGTGAGTATCTTGTTGAAGAAACTCAAAGGAGTAGTCACAAAACTCGAGTATTTTCCCCGTGAGATAGATATCACCGAGTGATCCATTTAGGGGGCAACTTAAAATTTGATTACCCAATGTAGTTAATACGCTTCCCGCATTTCGAGAAATTAACTGAGGCCCGTCATTTTTTGCTTTAGATAATAACTCTGGTTGGTTAATTTTAAAGGCATCTAATAAATTATCCGACAAACAAACGGAAATATAGCGAACATCTTCAGACTGTAAAAAACGTTGCTGACTTTCTTGTTCACTTTGGTTGGCGATCACGCACAGGGATATTCCCGATAAAGAGACGATCTCTTTATTATTCGGCTGGCATTCCAACTCACCATTCATCATCAGAACGATTTTGATGCCTTTCCATAAAGGCTCACTGCTCCATTTTCCCGCCTCGAGTGTTATTTTTCCATAGAAAAAGAACGAGTCCATGTTGGGGAGTAGGGGAGTTTGTTTACTATTTTGCATTGTTGTTAACCTTTATACCCTTCATACTTCAAGCCGCATCGTTGTTGACTGTACTAAGTAACACGGGTCACATACTTATGTATGCTCCCCGAGATATCTTCGTTTGTCGTCTAGATGTAACTCGAATTATTTCGGGTAATTAACGGCCATATTTCAGGTTGTTCAGAATATATTTGTTTATTGCCTAGACGCAACTCGAATTATTTTTTATCTAAAAGATCGGCCATATCAGCAAATATCGATTGCCATTCATTATCATCAATATCCATAAAGCCAAAATAGCGCAGCATAAAAGCACCTTCTGTGGCGAGGAACATCAGTCGTGCCTGTTTTCCACGTTCTGTTGAAGTGTCTAAATTACGTAGCTTATCGCGATACCAAATACGCGTGCTTTCTAAGTATTCTGGTGTTTGTAGTAGAGCCGCCATTAATGCAGCCCCTTTTGCTATTGCCGCTTTGTCATGTTCACAGGTGGCAAGGCGATGGGCATTAATTCTGTTTTCTGGGGAGCTATCCTGCTCAATTTCACGATTGAATATTTCATCATAGCTATAACTCCAACGTTCAAACATTGCATCGATTAAGGCGTCTTTATTACCAAAGCAGTATTGAACCCCACCTTTTGATATCGCCATTGCTTTTGCAACAGCGTCGATCGTCAATGCTGCTGCACCTTGATTAATCACGATGTCTTCAGCAGCATCTAATACTTTATCGCGATCGATTGTTCGTTGACGTCCCATTTAGCAAAAACCTCTTTTCAATACATACGTATGGATTTATATTATAGCACGGTCACTGATAAACAGAGACCAAATAAACTTGTAGAGATGATTTTATGCTAGCAGATTATAGACGCTGGATTGTTTTACTTTTAATTTCAAGTGTACTCTTTCTCATCGTCGTCGATGTTACCGTTTTATATACCGCATTACCGCGATTAACCCACGACTTAGGCGCCACGGCTTCCGAAAAATTATGGATCATGAATGCCTATCCGCTAGTGGTCGCGGGGCTATTACCGGCTGCGGGTATGCTCAGCGATCGTGTTGGTCATAAAGAGATGTTTATTGCGGGCTTGCCATTATTTGCACTGGCCTCACTTTGTGCTGCATTTTCACCAACTGCAACGAGCTTGATTTTATCAAGAGGCTTTTTAGCGGTTGGCGCAGCAATGAGCATGCCTGCCACATTAGCCATTGTGCGACATGTTTTCCTTGACCCAAAAGAGCGCGCATTAGCGATTGGTATTTGGTCTGCCGTCGCATCAGGTGGTGCAGCGCTGGGTCCACTAGTTGGTGGCGCATTACTTAACCATTTTTGGTGGGGATCTGTCTTCTTAATTAATGTTCCAGTCGTTCTATTAGTATTGCCTTTTGCTTACTTTTTAATTCCAAAATGTGGGGGTAAAAATGCAAAAAACATTGATTATATCGGCTCTATATTAGTTCTCATTGGGCTTATTGGCGCGATTTATGCCTTGAAAGAGATCGGTAAACCTTATACGGATTGGTGGGCTTTCATTATTTCTGGGGCGATTGCTAGCGTATTTTTGGCTATCTTCAGTCGTCGACAAATAGCCGCGGAATCGCCAATGATCGACTTTACATTATTCACTAACCCGCGCTTCAGTGCGGGTATTGTGATGGCAATCTTATCGATGGTGATTATTGTCGGTATTGAACTGTTATTAAGTCAACGATTGCAATTGGTGATGGGTTACACGCCGCTTCATGCCGCACTTTATATTATTCCTATTCCTGTCGCTTCTGTACTAGCGGGTCCATTAGCGGGGATGTTTTTACACAAAATTGGTGAAAGACTCCTAACGATATTTGGTTTTACATGCACATTGGTTGGGGTGATCGGACTTACCTACGTTTATCAAACATCAACAGGATTGATATTACTGGCATTTTTATTCTTAGTCGGCTTTGGGCTGGGAGTGATTTTCACGACGGCCTCAACGACTGTGATGTTAAATGTTTCTGATGATAAAGCGGGGATGGCGGCTTCTATTGAGTCTGTTGCCTATGAAATGGGTAATGTGCTGGGCGTGACCTTCATGGGTGGATTAATGACCGCTATTTATACGATGAAGTTATCGTTGCCAGATAGCTTATCTGTAAATGAAACAGCCTATGACAGTTTTGATGAAGCGGTGATTGTGGCTGAAAAATTACCAAAAGAGAGTGCAGATTTATTGGTTAATCAAGCCAGTATCGCCTTTGACCAAGCCTTTTTTGGGGTAATGGTTGCAACAATTATTGTATTAATATTGAGCATATTATTTATTCAGCACTTTTTCCGTACAAAAAATAAAATGCATTGATTAGGTAGTGATACCGCTAATCCATTACGTAAAAAATCCGGCCACGTGTTACGTTGGCCGCGATCCTATGAATACCTTGACCTGTCTGTAACAAATATCATTTAATGTTTTATTAAACAGATGCTTTTAACTTTTTTGCCAGTGAACGAAAGGCTTCAACTTGTTCTGAGATCAATTGACGATGCTCATCACGACCCAAGAAAATTTTAAGCATTGCGTCACCAGATGAATTAAAGAATAAAATTGACGCGGTATCTAGTCCCATAAATTTTCGTTCAATCAGTGCAATATGAACACAATTCTCTGCTTTGATATGACCTGTCATGCCCTTTTTGCCGCGTAGGTTAAAGTAGCCATGTCGATGAAAACCTGACGGCAGTTCACCTGAAAATTCGAGGATGACATCTTCAGTATGAACAAGTGTGGTGACATTACCCCACTCGTGGACGGTATCCCAGACCAGATCAAAAGACTCACCACTTGCCAGCACGTAAGTTGGTAGGTTCTTAACGACCTCAAGTAGCGTTGTATCATATTGTTTTGTAATCGCTTCCAATGTTCCATCTGGCTCGGTTTTTAAAAAGTCGGATAACGCAACATGACTCATGAAAGGCTCCTTGAAATAATATTTTCATCCGCTGATTGCGGTAAATTAAGTTCGGCAATCAGCTCTTGGAGTGACTGCAAAATGTTACTTGCCCAGAATCGTCCTTCGTTGGTCAGTCTGACACAGCTGGAACTATCCTGAGTAAGCCCCACTTGATGCCATTGTTGTAATAATGGCGTGAGCTTCACAGCATGTGGCGTGAGTTGGGTGAGCACAACACGAGCTGTTTCAATGCCCGCTTGTAGCTGATGACGCCACTGATATTGTGGGTCGATGGTACGCATTAACATCATCAACGGTTTTTGACCCGTATTAACAGCATCATAATAAGTCTCTAGATTGCGTTCCCCCATCCATGAAAATCCATTTACCGACCCGCCTGCACCTGAGCCAAACGCTAAGCAATCGGCACCTTGCTTTATCAGTAGGTTATACAAATTACGTTCCCGCGTAGTACGTGCCCAGTGACTATTACTGATACAGCGCCAGCCTTCTTTATCCATAAATTCGCAACCTTGCAAATAAAGGTCGCGGCGTTCCGTTGGGGAGGGAATAGTAATTCGGCCATTTTCAACCGCTTTTCCAAGTGGAGTACTCGGAATTAAATTGAGTGCATAGAGATCAACCCCATCTAGACCAATATCGCGGGCAATCGCCAGATCTTCTCCCCAAAGTTTCGCATCTTGTTCGGGAAGACCAAATAAAAGGTCACAAACAACGGCTGCGCGATCACGGTGGCATAGGTTTTCCATAAAAACTCGGGCTTCTTCCCCATCTGAGGTTCGTGCCATTTTTTTACGGATCTTGCTATTAAATGATTGAATACCAATTGAAAAACGATTTGCTCCAGCATCTAAACAGGCACCGATTCGTTCATTGTCGAAATTCAATACTCGCCCTTCAATGGAAATTTCGCAATCAGGAGCTAGAGGTAAACAGCGTCTCAACGTACTGATGATGCGAGCGAGATCATGTGCTGATAATGCCGAAGGAGTACCTCCGCCAAAATAGACTGCATGAATTGGTGCTGATTGGTGTAATTGGCTATCGGCTTCAGCTTCGATTTCGCGAATTAAAACATCGATATAGTGATGACACTCGTCAACTTTGTAGCGATTTTGATAAAAGCCACAAAAGGTACAGTGTGTGGCACAAAAAGGAATGTGCAAGTACACCAATCGCTTACGAGCCTCGGGGGTTGTGCTGATCAACTGTTGCCAAGTTTGTTGGCGTTTTTCTGGACTAATGGGCATTGCACCGCGCCATGGCATAGTCGCATGGCGATCTTTGAAGGGCTGATTCCCCTCCATAGCATAATGAGGCGCTAAATTGAGTTCAGTTTTCAAAGTTAACCTTTTTGAGAATGATAATTCATATCATTTAAATTTATAGTTTAAAGGTTAATAAACGGTCAAGTTATAAAGCTACAAACCACTAGCTCTTTGATTTAGGTCAAGGGGGAGAAGTCAGAAAAAGGATTTTTGTTAGGACGATATTCCTTATACACAACAGGGTTATTTAACGGGAATAATAAAAAGTCTCAATTATGTTGCGCGGCTAGACGAAAAAGAAGGATTGGTTTATTTTGCTTCATCAATTCTGAATGAGAATCATTAACAGTAAAAATTCTCTTTCTTTCTCATAACGGTGGGGTTGACGTTAAGCGCGGAAATAAAAACAGGGAATAGCGAACATAAGGAGCATCAAAATGACTAAACCGATAAAACATCTACAAATGTTTAAACTCGAAGATATGAATGTGCAACAAGATTTAGGTCCAAACTTTGATCCATTGAAACTAAGACCGCCAAGTTTCACCATCCATGTAGCACCAAGGGGTAGTTATATTTATGATGACAAAGGACATAAGACAGGTAAAACATCCGATTTTGGGCATACCTACATGACTGTTAGCGGTCTTAATCCAGCAACAGGTAAGTACGAACAAATAAGTATTGGTCTTAGCCCTGGGGAAGATTGGGGGTCGTCGAAAGATAATTTGTCCTTTAATGATCATATTCGTTATAAAGATGCTTCTACGCTAACCATTTTGTCAAATAGTGAGCGGTTTCGTAACGATTTGAATAATTTATTAATGTCATTAATGATTATAGATCTGGAAAAACTTTGCCGCCAAACTATAACCCTTTCAGTTTAACAGGCACAAAAACATGCGGTAAATTCATTCAAGCTATTCTAAAAAAAGCGGGCATACAAGGTGTTCAGATCCCATTGTTGCCAGATGATGCTTATGAGGATTTACAACAATTGGCTGATGATTACAGAACACCGTTGGTGATTGACTTAAACGGTAATGGTGTACAAACCCTTGCTGATAGCTTTGGGGTTAGCTTCGACTTTGAAGAGAAAGGAACGAAATCACAAACAGGTTGGGTACACCCGGATGACGGATTACTGGTGTGGGATAAAAATAAAGATGGTTTGATTAATCATGGCGAAGAATTGTTTGGTGATGATAGTTTGCTGAGTAACAACATAAAAGCCAAAGATGGTTTTTCTGCGTTATCTGAATTTGATAGTAACTCCGATGGCATTATTGACCAAAGCGATAGCCAATGGTCTGAGCTAAAAGTGTGGCAAGATAAAAATTCAGATGGCATTAGCCAATCCCATGAATTAGCTACCTTAGAAAAGTTGGGAACTAAATCGATTGAGTTAAATGTGAAAGAGACCAATTTTTATGACGATAATGGGAACTTTCATAAATTAATGGTTAAGGTGAATTGGGATGATGATAAACAAACCGACATTACAGATGTGTTATTTCATCAAAAAATGCCCTCAATACAGATACCTAGCATACAACAAACTGTCGATAAAATGATTGATGATATAGTCAGTTTTACCCAGCTCAGCAATGGAAATATTGCTTTAACTGCGCGTTTCGCGACGGAATACTCATATACAGCTTCACTGGCGACAAACTATTTAGGGTGACTATGATGAAATCTGTTTTATTGTTCATCGTCACGGGAGCATTAATGATGAGTACACCAACATGGGGAAAAAATACCGATGCCCCCACCGTTCCGACAGTCAGAGAAAGGTTGTTTAACCTCGATTATACTGAAACAGAGCTACGTTATGACCCCGATTTACCCAAACGTACACCGCGCCCAAAAACACAGCAACAGGTCATCGACCTGTATCATAAAGCGTTGGTAGGTAACCATGAAGATGATAACTATTTGTTGTTCACGTTTTTTCGCGTGGGTTGTACGGATATGAATAGCCCGCATTTTTATGCGGAAACGGTAAAAGAAGAGTGCACTCTTGCTAACTTTTTTTTAAATCGGGTTTTAAACATTAATTCCAATAACGGATTAGCATTATTATTCGCTGGATCCAGCTATCAACATGGCGATGGTGGTGGTGAAGAAAATATGCAAAAGGCTATCTCATACTATGAGAAAGCTTATCGTCTTCATGGAAATCGAATCCTTACCGCAGGGGGTAATCTTTATGGCATTTATATGCATGGACATGGAGGGGTGCCGAATGATTTTAATAAAGCCAAATATTATTTAGAACAATTAGCAAAAGATAATCCTAGAGGACAGTACGCATATTACCTAAAGAATTTCGATACCTACGTTGACATAGTGAAAATATCGAATGAGGGTGATAGATGTAAGCAACAAGATCCCAATAATCAAGCGTGGGTAAGTAAATGCATTGATGAAGTAGAGGAAAAAATAGAGGCATACCTAAAAAAATATCGAGGCACACAAAAAGAAATTGATGCAAATGCATGATGTCGTTTTTTTGTATTTAAGGTGACGAGACTACGTTAGTGATCTTGGTCACTAACGTAGTGAATTTAAGATAAAATATCTTGCGCGACCCTCTAAGATTAGGAAACGGAATGTCTTTTTATTCTCGTTTCCTAATCATAGTTCCCGATGCTGATGATAGATCATTGCTTCCTTAGAGCGTCATTACGTTCGATACTGCGATTTTTGGTGGTCAAAACTTACCACTTTTAGTGCTTATTTTACTTTTCGGATCAATATTGCCGCTAGGAATGGGAAAATAGCAAATACAGCAAATAGCCAAACAGAGGCTTGCTGTGCACCTTCAATTCCCCCGGGATTAATTAATCCACTGTTGTTCACGACCACGCCGACCAGTGCTGCTGAGAGGGCAGTTGCATACAATTGGATCGTGATACTTGAGGAGGACGTGAGATTTTCTTCACCCTTGGGTGCAGCATTAAATACCCGTAAAACAAGGTGTGGCCAGCAAACGCCAATACCTAGACCCACCCCCATCATCGCCAGTAGGTAAATAACAAACAACACAGTCGAGTGCACTAACGCTAGGTTAGGCGTCAAAATGGCAAGGACGACCAGCGAAATAAATATGATGACCGGTCCAGCTCTGAGTATCTTTAATACAATAGGACCCGTTTTATTAGCACTCAATAGAGCACCGATAGTCCAACCTGCCGCCATAATTGCCGTGAGGTATCCCGCAGATAATGGTGAGAAATGGTGGATCGTTTGCAAGAAATAAGGCACATAAATTTCGGTTGTCATACCGGCAACCAACAGACTCATGGATAAATAAAGCACGCCCAGTGAGCTTTTAAATGAATACGAACCTGTTGGTAATAAGCGTTTACCTTTCCTTCCGTCAATCAATGCGATAGTGATAAGAATGGCGATACCTGCCAATAATCCAATCGCATTGAACAGTAATTTCTCGGATAAACTGCCGATAGAGATAACTAAAACAGAGGCGACCAACAGCGAAATTGCCAAGACAGGCAGTTTGTTGACCTGTTGCGGTTGGTTTTTCTTTCCTGGAAGTTGACTCAATACGATCAATGCCAGCAGCATCGCAACGGGTAGTAAAGCCCAAAAAGCCCAGCGCCAATGGCCACTTTGGGCAAAAATCCCACCGATAGCAGGACCACATAGCGTTGCAATTCCCCACATGCCCGAAATCACGCCCATGGCTCTAGACCAAAGTTTTTCGGCAAAAACGATACGGATTAAGGCATAGCTCAGGGAAAATAAGATCCCGCCACCAAGTCCTTGAAGCGCGCGTCCCCCAAGTAGAATTAACATCGAAGGCGATGCAGCACACCAGATAGAACCTAAAATGAAAATCAATAATGCCGTTAAATACGCAAATTTAGGACCTAAACTATTGAGTACTTTACTGGAAAGAGCGGAGCCAACAATTGAGGTAGCAACAAATAAGGTGGTGTTCCACGCATAATATTCAAGGCCGCCGATATCATTCACGACACTCGGTAGGATGGTTGTCACGATATAAATATTGATGGCATGCAGTGCGACTCCGCCTGTGAGAGCAATAGTCAGTAATGCATTGGTGCCACGAAGTAAATCAGCCCATTTGGCTTGGGTGACGGTAGATTGCTCATTGCTCATAGCGAGACCTGCTGGACGAAAGGGTTAAAAAAAAGTTAATATCCAAGTATCGACTTGGATATTAGAGTGGCACCATGAATAATGCAAGTAATTACTTTGATAATCTAAACCTAATCCAAGCCGTCGATAAGGTGCTGTTTTGTATTAAAACAAAAGGCCCAATCTCGACAGCGGTGATAGCAAAAGATTTAGCCATGACAGGAGAAGCAGCGCGGCAACACTTGCAAAAGCTTACTTCTTTAGGGCTGGTGGAAGGCGTGCAATGTGCTTCGCAAACGGGCGCGGGCAGGCCAAGACAAAACTGGGTATTAACCGAATTGGGGCATCAACGCTTTCCCGATACGCATGCCCAATTAGCATTACAGCTGATTGATTCTGTGCGAAATATTTTTGGTAATGAAGGGTTAGAGAAGCTGATCAGCCAAAGAGAAGGTGAGATCAAAACCAAATACCTATCTCGTTGTAAATCATTACCATTTGTTGAACGATTGCAGGAATTAGCCGAAATTCGCAGTGAAGAAGGCTATATGGCACATATTGAGCAAGACGGTGATAGTTGGTTGTTTATTGAAAACCACTGTCCGATATGTGCGGCCGCGACAGTTTGCCAAAATTTTTGCCGCTCAGAGCTACAATTGTTTCGCGAGATTATGGGACAAGATGTCACTGTTGAACGCGAGCAATATTTATTGGATGGCGCGGGGCGTTGTGTTTATCGAGTTCAACCAGATAAATAACGCATGGCCGAGATAGGTTCTCGGTCACGGAGTATTTACGCGGCGACACGACTTAATTGATGCTATCGAGGAGGATCGCTTAGCGGTCTATTATCTGAAAAAGTCGGCGAAACCCAGCTTTTTGTATTACCTTAAAATGGCAGCGAACAGGCCATACAGTAATCCATAACCTGCAAATGTATATATATTTTCTACTTCATTTCCATGTATATCAGCAAAGCGCTTTAGTGCATTTTCAGCCGAGCTAGAGTCGATTTCTTCAAACTGTTTTTTAAAGCCAGCCGCAATTAATTTATTCGCTTCTTGCTCATTTTTTTTTCAACAGCAACCACTTCATCCACTTTCATATAAAAATAATAAGTTTTCATTTTTAGCCTCAAGGTATAGCGAAAAACAAAATATCTTCATCACTTATGAAGATTCATTAATAAATAAAATCGTTAAATCGTAAGCTCTGTTGAATTTATGATTTCAGCAAATTCAGTATCGAGTAACCTGATAGTTACCTTAAGTATATCTTCGGCCAGAAGATTTGCATTAGCAATATCAAAACTGATGACTGCGTCGCTGACTAGCGTCATTTTAATACCCAAATCAGCTCCCATTCTTACCGTCGAGTTAACGCAATAGCCGGCTACCGCGCCAATCACGATCAGTTCTGATATCTCAGCATGATCGATGTAGTCATTTAGGGATGTCGAGGCGAATGCTGAAGAGGTATGTTTGATAAACACAGGTTCATTTTCTTGTTCAGTGAACGCTGTTATTGGAAAGCTAGAAGAGGATGAAGGATGTAATGCTGAGCCTTCTTCAACAGTTTGATGTCTTACATGAAGGATGGGGTATTGATGATGTCTAAAGCGGTTAAGGAGCTTTTCCATGTTATCAATACTATTTAATGGAAAATAATTAACACCGGATTCAATTCGCTCAATAACAAAATTTTGCATATCGATAATTAGTAGGGCTTTCGACATTTCTCTTATCCTTATCAGATTCATATGTTAGGTTGGCGATTGTAATCACTTAACATCATAATTTCATGGCAAAGTATATCGTAGACTTGTCGCTCTCTGAGTGTGTTTTATAATGCTATTCAAATAGTCAATCTTGATTCAAATCGCGATGTGTAATCTGGTGTATGACAGTTTTGAGAACTAATAAGCTCGAGGTGTCGATTGCAGTGGTTTTTTACGACGTTGATTTATCCACCATGCATAAAAGCCGCCGGATATCGCGCCCGCAATGTGGGATTCGGTTGAAATAGTTTGATGAACGGGTAATAAGCCGGATACCATAGCGCCAAAATAAAATAGTACCAGTATAGTGATAATAATATCAGAGAGGCGGCGGCGAAAAATGCCCTGTGCAATCAGTAATCCCCATAAGCCAAAAATCCAACCACTGGCGCCGATATGGACGGCATAGCGGCCCACCAGCCAAACGGCGAGTCCTGTCGTGATAATGATAAACAGTGAAGCATACACATACTGCCTGATTTGATCACGCAAGAGTAATGCACTGAGGATCAGCAAAGGCGGCAGATTACTCAATAAATGTCCCCAACTACCATGAATAAACGGGGCAAGCAGAATGCCAGCCAACCCGTCAATGGTTCTTGGAATAATGCCGAAGGCCGTCAGCGTGTAACCCGTTAGGCTGTTGATAATTTGTATCGCAGCCAGTAACCCCGTCAAGATGACGAGCAGTTTAATGCGCTGAACCAGCCATGGTTTCATGATAATGACCGCCTTTTATTGACCACTTAGCGCTTGCACGCTTTCAACTAAATCAGCAAGCTGAGCAACAACGCGATCTCCCACATCCGCATTATCGCCACCCAGGGCTTTATTACGCATGAAATCTTGCTTAATTTGCTGCCAACGAGCGGCTTCTTGTTCCGTTAATGTGCCGCGAAGTTCGGCTAATTTTAGCAAGTTTTCTTCTGCACCTGTTGTTAGAAGTTGCGCTTCACCAAGGTAATGGTCGTCTAATAAACGTTCGAGTTCTTCTTCATTCATGACCGAAGAGACTTTTTCACTGAGTTTATTCATATTACGGTAACTGCCCTGCAAGCGGAATTCGGGCTCGGTACGGTATTTATCTGATTGAGCCGCGCTAGCAATATATTGCTGGTTCACTTTCAGTACCACATCGCGCAATTTGATCAGGTGCTTGATCACCGAAACAATTTCACTCATTTCAGCATCAGAATAAGGATAGCTTAAGGCATTGGTTGAGACTGACTTGCCCATGGCTCTATCGACAAAAAGGTACAAGTCATTTAAGTCACGCAACGCGAGTGGGGCGAGAACAGGGTTGGATGTCAGACTGTTTTCGATATAGCTCAGCGCAAAGGCTTCATCCATGCCGCCAAGGACTTCACCTAAGTTATAGATATCGGCACGGTTAGCCAACATATCTGGAATACGGAAGACTTCGCCAGACTCGGTGTAAGGGTTACCGGCCATAACCACGCAGAATTTTTTGCCGCGCATGTCATAGGTTTTGGTTTGCCCTTTCCAGATACCTTCGATACGTCTTGTTCCATCACAGAGCGAGATAAATTTCTGTAGGAATTCAGGGTGCGTGTGCTGAATATCATCCACATACAGCATCACATTATTTCCCATTTCTAAGGCGAGGTTGAGTTTCTCCAACTCTTGCCTTGCTGTCGCATTCGGGGCTTGCTCGGGGTCGAGTGATAGCACATCATGACCGAGCGCAGGTCCATTTACTTTCATGAAAATCAGACCTAAACGATCAGCAACATACTCCATTAAGGTTGTTTTACCGTAGCCCGGAGGGGAGATCATCAATAACAATCCCATTAAATCAGTTCGCTTACCCTCACCTAATGCCCCGATTTGCTTCGCCATATTGTCGCCAATAATTGGTAAATAGACGTCGTTGATCAGCTTATTGCGCACAAAAGAGCTCAGTGGGCGAGCTTTAAATTCATGAAGCTTCAGGCGACGACGCTCATCAATAACAATACGTTGGCGTAAGGCCTGATATTCACGAAATGCAGGGATGAACTGTTTTCTTTGGCGGCGCATGCGACTGAAATAGTTATCCAAACTCAGAGATAGCGTTTGATTTTCTATCGTCGGATGTTCACCGAGTAAGCCACTCACTTTAAAATAGAGGTCGGCTTCGCTATAGCGCGCAGAGGCGACTTTATCCAAGATAACAATCGCAATAGCACCCGGAATATAAGGCATCAGATAGGCAAACTCAGGCACTGAGCACAACCCTTGAAGCCAGTTTTGGATCAATGCCCAACGCTGTGCATAACGACCGGCAAGGTTTTGTTGTGAACGGTTGAAGTCAATCCACATATGCGCTTCTTCTAATCGACTTTGCAATGCTGCGACTAAATCGCGAGCATATTTACTGTAGATAAGGTCGATAGGGGTTCTGGCTAACGCAAAGCTAAGATATTCTGCCGCTTGGGTTTGTTGATAACTTTCACAAGGGATTGGGTGTTCTTGTAAAAATAGACTGATATCCGCTTCGATTTCGGCTTGTAGATCGAGTAGGGCATCATCATTGTGGAATAACTGATGGATGTTCATTGCCGTTCTGGCGCGTTCTGGCCAGAGGGCTGGATATTCGAGAGTTTGTGCATACTCCCAGAATATCGCTGCAATAGCCCGCGCAGTTGGGTTATAACGCAACAAGTCTGCGCTTTCTCCAACTGGAATCAATTTTTTTAAGATGGCAATGGCATCATGGTCATGGATCCCTTTTTCATAGCCTTCTTTATAGCGTGGGGCTGCAAAATCGCGAACAATCTTCTCTAATTTTTCAGGGACAGATAGAGCTGATTTAATGTGTTCATAATCGAGTCCATCTTGACGTTTGCTAGCCGCATAGATAATTGAATAAGCGAGATATTCTGCACGATAAACGCTGTCAGATTCTGATTCAAGCGTTGCTGACCAATAGGGTTGTAGCTCGGCTAATTGTGCATTGTCGATCGGTTCTTGGAAGTCAGTGCCCGTAAGATATAACCAAAGCTGGTTATTTTTTGGCAAGATAGTGAGATCGAGCTCTTGGGTATTAACGCTAAAACGGTGACGAGGCCCCAACTTGATGATGTTGCCGCCGTCTTCAAAAATATCCGTTTTATCACGCAATGTGCGAATAGCTTGGTCACGTGCGGCTTTCAGTCGTGCATCAATATCATCAGCTTTGACGTTATCATTGATTTCTCTGAGCTTTTCAATGATTTCACGGGTTTTCGTAGCCAGAGGGTCTGAAGCAAAAAAAGCATTCAATTCATCTTGTGACTGAAGACGAAGAGTGCGGCGCTGTAAGCTTTCTAACAGGCGTTCTGCCGCCGTTTGCAAGTTCTGAGAACGACGCTGGCGATCATCAAGCAACGCTTGTTTGTGAGATTCAAACGTTTCAAGGAGTTCTTCGCGTTTAGATAAAATATCTTCAAGAAACTCATCATGGTTGCTGAACTGGCTTTCTAGCTCTTCCAACTGCACTAATAATCGAGATAACTGATCATCACAGCGTTCTGGGTCGGTTGAGAGTGATAACGCGTTAGTAATACCTTGGCTGAATAACCGAAATTGTGCACCGAATTGGGCGACAGTCTCAACACTGCTTTGTGATTTACGTTTTTGTTGTAAGCGAGCGCGAGATTGGTTTAATTGGGCATAAATTTGTGAGATGGCATCAATGATACTGGTTTGCTGGGTTACATCCTCAAATTTTAGAGAAGCCATTAAATTCGACAGCATATCCAAATCGGCAGACAGGGTTTCTATACCGTTCATTGGAATGTCGAGTTGCGAGCTATTTTGAGCATTTTCCATCTGCTCTTCAAAAGTCGCCAGTTGTTTTTTAAACGGTTGTAATGCTTTTTCGCTCGCCAGAAACGCAGCTGTAGCTTGAGAAACACGTTGTTGTGCTTCGGTAATCTCATCTTCCATTTGGCTCAGCTTCGTTAAATCCATATAACGGAACTCTCGCAGGGAAATCAAGTGACCCCGTTGTGTACTGAGTGCATTTAGACCATCAACAAACTGCTGAATATCATGCCAACTTTCAGGTAACGTCAGCGAAATGAGGGCTTTTTGGCGGCTAACTGCTTCGCTCATTGATTTTGCAGATTGCTGACGAATACTTTCTACTTTTTCATATTCATCTAAGACTAATTCACTGGTTTGGGTGATCTCTTTGAGTAATTTTCCAAGACCTAAGCATTGTTCATCATTGAACCAATAATAGATATCTAATAGGTTTTTCGGTTGCTGACTGAGTTGTTCATAGCGGGCGATAGAAACTTGATTGCCTTCAATTTCTTTGGCGATATGCAATAGTTCGGAAATACCACGTACCAAGTCAGGGTTACCGATGCGACCAAAAAAGCCACCACGAGGAGGTTGTTGGTCGGCAAATTCATCAGAATAGAAAGGCGTTTGCCAGACTTGCATTGGGTGGACGCGCGTTGCTTCTTCGCCTTCCCCTTCAAATAGCACCATCTTGCCATCTTCAAATATGGCATAACCATGCCCGATCAGCGGAATAGCCAGCTTTCTTTCAATCAAATTATAGTTAAATAGAGCAATACGGCCTTGATTTGGCGAATAGAAAACATACAGTACATCCTCACCGTTTGGTGAGCGACGCAGACGGCGAAAACGCATACCATCCATAGGTTGATCAAAGGTTTTGTAATCACCATTTTGCAGGTAATAACCACCAGGGAAAATAATACCGTGATCTTCCGGCAGCTGCACACAGGCTTGACCAATAGCATCAATACGTTGAACAGATTGCGTCAGCGTGTTGTAAACCAGATAACGCCAGCTCTCTTCACGGTAAGGTAATATTTTCAATAAAATTAAACTGCCCGTCTGAGCATATTCAATCTGGCCATCATCGAGAGATTGGTTTTTATCGAGAACGGCTTCGCGATAAATCCCTAAACCATCTTCAGTATTGTTTTCGCATTTAATGGTGAGATCACCACCAATGGTTTCAACAAAGACTGTGTCTAAAATATTGATATGGGGGAAGCGACCATTGACGGTGTCTTCACGGTTAGTTCTGATCCATTCAAAATCATAAGCGGGTGGTAGGGCGATATCGCGCTCACCACGGTTATCAATGTACTCAATTTTGCGTTTATCACTGGAGATAGACCAGCGGAAAACACGCATATCAGTGATCCGATCACCAATTTGAAAGCTGGCGAGTAATTTGCCGTCACGTTCGACGAGCTGCAATAATTGCGTGTTTTTATAATAAGTGTAGAGCTCGGTAAAGTCTTGAATAAAACGCGTGTCATTGAGGAACGTCTCTTCATAAGGGACGGTTTCTACGTCGAATTCGCCGTTATTTTCAGTCAGTCGATAGAGTGAAAAAACATCTTCAAGATGGGTTTCTCTTTTGAGGCCAAGAAAAACGTTATAACCAAATAACAGCCATTCACCCACACGGACAATATCTCGAGCTTGGCAATTATTTTCTGTGCGAATACGAATACGGCCAATAATGTCCATTTGGCTTTGGCCAAACTCTTGTAAACGACTGTCATTGAGCTGCGCTGCTTTTTGGTGGAGCTGCTGACCTTGTTCGGTAAGACGCTTACGTAATATGTCATAAGCTCCACCTTGTGCAACAGCGCTGTCCAGTATTTCTTGTTCGTTATTCGTATCTTGAATGTTTGACATGGTGTGACAGATTTCCTTGGCTCAAACTTATACCCAGCAAATTTTATCTTTCAGGATACCGTTGGCTTTGACATTAAGCCGTAATAACCATGAGTTGGGGTATAACAACACATTAATACAAGGCATGCCCAATAGAGTATGCCTTTGAACTATAAACTAATTAGCGTTCATCATCTGTTGAGATTTCGGCTTTTGCCGTCACTGTTTTTGCCAGCTGACCCGCGCCTTTCGCTGCCATAAACCCATTAACCAATTCTTGGACTTCAGGGTTTTTCAACAGAGCAGCAATATCGATTTTTTTATCGTCTTTACGGTTGATAAGCTTCTCGACATTTTCTTTGGCGAAGCTGCTCTTATCCATAAAACCATCGACTGCTTTACCTAAACTCAGTGCTTTAGAGAAGGTATTAAAGAAGCTGCCATCACCGCCCACAATCTCGATATTGGTTTTCGCCAGAGCGGCAGCCAATACATCGGCTTGTTCACGTGCAATCTCTTTATTTGCTGCAATCGATGCCATCGCTTGCTCAAACTCTTTCTCAAGACGCATACGGAACTCTTCATGGTTACGAGCGGTATCGCTGAGGTGATCCATAGATTTGAATTTGTCGGTTAAACCGTCAGCTTCTGCTTTCAGGCGCTGGCGAATGACTTCTGCTTGCGCTGCACCCAATTGACCTTCACCGCGAGCTTGCGCTGCCAGTTTTTCTTCGAGGACTTTTGCATCAGCCAGACCCAATTTTTCTTTCGCATTGGCTTGTTGTTCATCACCACGTGCTTGAGCCGTTAATTTCTCTTCGAGAATTTTCGCTTCTGCTAAGCCTTGCTGCTGTTCTGCGTGAGCTTTAGCTTCCATCACTTGCGCTTCAGTTAAGCCTTTTTCTTTCAGGCCACGCGCTTCAGCTAATAATTTTTCAGCAGTAATATTGGCGAGAACTAAACCTTCTTTTTCTTCTGCTTCAGCCGTTGCTTGACGTACACGGGCTTCTGCAAGGCCTAATGCAGCATGCTCGGCTTCAATCCCCTCCGCTAAGCATTTTTTCGATTCGGCTTGTTTGGCAGAGGCTTCCAGTTCAGCTTGTGCCATAGTGCTAATTTCTTCAGCGCGATGTTTTGCACTTGCTTCATCCGCTTCGGCTTTCTTCACTTGGCGAACCAGTGATTCTTCTGCTTCAGCTTGAGCATTGATGATGGTGACTTGTTTTAAACGGTCAGCTTCTGAAATTTCACGCACTTCTTTAATGCGCTCTTCTTCTTGTGCCACACTTTTTTCAACCACAACACGTTCACGGATCACATTAGCAATATTTTTGCGTTCTTCTTCCAACGCTTTTTCTTTTTCAATGCGTTGTAATTCAACTTCGCGTTCACGAGCAACGATTTCAAGGTCGCGCGCACGAGTGACGCGCTCTTCTTCTATAGTGACAGCTCTAGTACGGTTTTGTTGAGCGACCTCAACTTCACGCATACGGTTCTCTTCGCGAATTTCGATCTCTTGTTGGGTTTGGATACGTGCTTGTTCTGATTTCAGGCGTTCTTCTTCTTGAACACGCAGTGTTTCAGCTTGTTCACGAGAACGGATATTGTCGATTTCACGTTTTTGACGCGCTTCGGCATCAGCTTGTTGGCGTTCTAGCGCTAAGCTTGCTTCGCGGGTTTCCACATTTTTCTTTTGAATTGCCAGTTCTTGGTCGCGTTCTTTTTGGTTGGTTTCAATGTTATGGATTGCCGTGATTTCGGTAATTTTACGAATACCCTCGGAGTCGAAGATATTGTTTGGATCAAGTGCAGATTTAGGTGTTTGTTCTAAATAGTCAATTGCCACATCTTCTAGTGCATAACCGTTAAGATCTTTGCCGATAACATCAACAATGCGATCGCGGAAATTTTGTCTATCTTCAAACAGTTTCGCTAAGTCGAATTGCTTACCAACCGTTTTCAGCGCTTCTGAGAATTTTGCACTGAATAAAGTACTCACCGCTTGATGATCGGATGCGCGTTCAACACCAATGGCTTTTGCTACTTTTAACACATCTTCTGTTGTTTCATTGACGCGTAAATAGAAAGCAACTGTAATATCTGCCCGTAAGTTATCGTGGCAGATTAAGCCATCTTTACCGCGACGATCCACTTCTAAGGTCAAAAGAGAAATACGCATAAACTCTTTTTTATAGATAACTGGATAGACTAATGCACCCGTAAAGTGAACTTTTGGCTGAGACGACATGTCGTTAACAATCAGCGCGGTTCCTTGCGGAACTTTGATATAAAAGGCTTTGAATAGCCCAAAAAACCCTAGTATGACTAGGATAATGCCCCCGACAATGGTTAAAAAGGGCATAAATGCGGCCAATTCCATATTTTTTCTCCATGGGTTCAGACGATGTCGTCGTTTTAATATATATCAGTCATACTTCAAATTGCATCGGTGTTGGGCATCCAGATGCAACCCGAATGATTTAGGGTTATAGCTTTTTATCAACGTCGAAACTCTTCTTCGGTCACGACAAGATAGCTGTGTGAATCGGCGTCATAACTAATGATGACAACACGATCGCCACGTTTAATATTTTCTGTTGATGCTGCGCGAATTTGTAAAATCAAACCTGCACCACCATCCTCTAAAACAGCTTCCCCTTTCTGTTCGCTTACTTCGCCTGAACGCACAGTCGCAAATTTTCCTATTAATTGGTGGACACTTTTCGGCTTATTATAGTTAGCCAATTTATCGCGTAATGGTTTCAAACATAGGGCAGTAAGATGAAGGGAAATAAAGAGAATAATCAATAATGCGACTACCGCAGCCAAGTATCGCAGTGGCGTGATATCAATAAAGCGAATAAACCAATGAACACTAAAGTAGCTCAGTAGCCAGCCAAAGAGAGTAAATAAAGTCAGAATAATGGTGACCGGAATACCCGCTAAGCCCAGTTTTGTCAGCCAGCCCGCGAAGCCAGTGGCATCAAAACCGTTACTATCGATTGAGGTATCAACACTGAATAAATCAATATCTAATAGGCCGAAGGCAGCGCATAGCCAATAAAACATGACAATAATGAGCAAGCCGCTAAAAATAATAGCCGGAAAGGTTAAGCAATTTTGTAGGAATAAGTTCATTAAGGTTCTCCATACCCGTCATACTTCGAGCAGCAGCGTTGTTAACTGCTCTTCGCTACTCGAGTCACATACTGATGTATGCTCCCCGAGATATCGTCGCTTTAGGGTATCCTTTCTATATTTCAAGCTGGGTATCCCCTTTATATTTCAAATTGGGTCTACCTTTCATACATCAAGCCGCATTGTTGTTGACGTGCGCTATTTCGATAAAACCAATCAGCCCGATGAACATAGATAATGATATAATTTTGATGACCGGGCGAGGAGCTATATTTAAAATAATGTCATTCAATTAAAGCATTACTTGTATTGCCGAATAATATCGATTTTAATGATTTGTAGTATCGGACTAGTCTCTAATATCTAGCTGATTTTTATGATTTATTTTGGATTAACAAAGATAAATTATAAAAAATTGATATATAAGGATTATCTTGCCATCAATCAATAGCAAAAGATAATACGTAATCTCAGTAATATGTAATAAAGTGTTATTAATTATTGAAATACGCGAATTTAAAAACTAAATATAACCTGTAATCAAATATAGATAATTGACAGTCAATTCATTCATCATACTGAGAATTAAATGGATATTAACATCCTCCAACAAGTTAAATCATTACACTATTCTAACTTTAAGCGTATTTTCATAGGAATAGTGTTGTTTATTAATTACTTATGAATCGAATTATTGCCATTGCAATTAGTGAGAAAATAAATGGGTCATTTAATGATAGATTAGGACTTAGCATAACGTAGGAAAAACATTTTCCCACGTTATCTGGCCATTGATTTAAATATAAGTGGCTCATTGCTCGTGCAAGGTGGTCAGTCTCTCAGATTTAGACAAGCAGCGCCTCTTGCACCACCCGAATCACCGTAGCGGGCTCTTTTTATCGCAGGAAGATTGGCTATGCCATATAAGTATTGTGGCAGTGCGGTAGGTAATAGCGGGTATATGTCATCAAACTGCGATAATCCACCACCGATAACCACAAGATCAGGATCTAGCACGGTCAGTACTTGCCCTAAAAACATAGCTAATAAATTGATATAGCGATCGACATGCTGTTTTGCGACGGCATCACCTTGTTGGTAAAGCTGAATAATTTCAACAGCAGAGCGTTTTTCACCCGTAAAAGCGGCGTAAATTCGCTCGAAACCTGGTCCTGCCAAATAGGTTTCAAAACAGGCTGTTTTACCACAACCACAGGTTATTTCTGGTACTGTCTCACCCAGTAGTCGAGCACCCTGTAATGAAATGTTCATGTGGCCAATTTCACCAGCGATACCATTTTTACCCGATAGTACTTTGCCATTAGTGATAAATCCACCACCAACGCCCGTACCAAGAATTAGGCCAAGCACCGTTGGGTAGCGAGTAAATTCAGGATCCCAAGCTTCAGATAGTGCAAAGCAGTTAGCATCATTTTCAACTTTAACTGGGCGCTGTAAGATATTTGCTAAGTCATGGATCAGCGGTTTATATTTTGCGGCGGGAACATTGGTGGTAAAAACGGTGCCTTTTTCGTGATTAACAATACCAGGTACGCCTACCCCGATTTTTCCTCGGCAACCTAATGCCGCATCTGCCTCTTCGGTTAGGCTCTTAAAGACATTAAGGAGAGCTTGATAATCCTCTTTAGGTGTCGGTACACGCTTTTGCCATACCTGCTTGAGTGATTCATCAAACACTGCAAGTTCAATTTTTGTACCGCCCATATCGAAGCCGTAATACATGGTATTCTCCTATTAGCCTTACCCGTCATACTTTAAGTTGCAGCGCATGCATTCTAAATATAGCTTTTAAATATGGCACTGCGCTCATTCGCACTCATCACATACTTATGTATGCGCCTAGCGCTTGTTTATTGGTATTGCTTCTCTTGTCACAACATTATCAGCTCAAACTCATTCATAAAATAACGCTAAAAGTGCCATTTTGTCACTTTTTGCCATTTTTAAATCATTATTCTAGCTCAAAAGTTATTTTACTATGACGATGTTAGAGGCTGTTATACCTATTCTTTCCATACATTAAGTCGTAGCTATTCCAATCGCATCTTTTTGCAGCCCCTAGCGATTGCTTATTTTTGTGTGCTTTTTGACCAGAATGGTAAGGTTGTATAAGTGATTTTGCCAAAAACTAAAAACACAAAAATGACTATACCAAGAACAATGCTAATAGAAAAATAGTTCTTAGATGTGGTGACATTTTAAATAAATCAGCAATAAACTTATCACCTTTTTATTATAATAAATATTAATTATTATCTATTTGATTAAATCTAATTATTATTCCTTATGAGTGATAAAAAACATAGGTGTTAGTATTTTTAAATGTGCATAAATTTAGCATTTTAATATTTAATTCGATGTGTTAAAGATACGCCCATTAATTTTAAATTAAATTTAATGGTGTGTTTATGGACATAAAAAACAAATTTCTAGAGAAGGTGTGTGCTAATGTAAAAAAAACTTTACTAATTATTTCGATTGGAATAGTTCAGAATATTATAAGCATAAACGTATTCATCGAATTAAAGAGAAACTTAATTACCCGTAGGCATCACTAAGTGGATTTTTTAATGCTTTAAAATAACAGGTATTATATTGGCCTGTTTAGAAACGTTGGTTAATTCATCATAAAGATATATAAACCCAATAATATAAGGAGTGTTATGAATATTGAAAATAATTTCATAGAAAAAACTGCGTTGATTTTAAAAATAACTTTACTAATAATTTTGATTGGAATGATATAGATGTCACTTATTCCCGCTTTGATATCTGTGATAAAGCTATTCATACCGTATCAAGTAATTATGATTGGATGTTAACGTATTGGGGGGATGACTTAGATCTGTTAATAAGTGAAAGGCTTACGGCAGGCGTTCAATATTGGAATAACTACTCACAAGCTCATGCAGACGCTTTGTCTAAGACCAATAAAAATGCATTGAAATTGGATTTTTGTAATCAATATGGAAATGTATTTGAAATCACATCAATTAATTCTAAAAAACAATTATCAACGGATGATTTGTTAGCTATTTATAGTCATCGACCTTCAATTGCTGATTATATTCACACAACATGGGAACAAAATGAGGAAATTGTTTTGCCTCTCAGAGCCGAAATTGCATTGCCTTTAGGATCATTGCAAACAATAGGGGAGCTATCGATTGAGTCATACGATATTCAACAATATATGCGTTTTGGTAATATCCATTTTACCCGCGAAGAGATCATGACTATCCGACTTCTACTCTCAAATTGTCAAATCTCAGATATTAGTGTTATTCAAGAATGTTCTGAAGAGATTGAAAATCAACGAATTCAAAAAATCAAAGATAAACTCGATTGTTCCCATGCAACTGATAGTGGGTTATTTAATGCATTAAAAGAGCAGGGAATAACATTGTCTTGCTTGGAAACATTAGTGCGTTACCCGTAGTAACTTTGATATTAAGGCGATTGATATGTAATGCCAATATCAATCGCTTGTGGCAATGATTATCGATAGTAAGGGCAATAAATGAAATGGAAATTCAGATTTGGCACAGTGATTGGAAATGCACTTGAGTATTATGATATTGCCGTATTTGCTGCGATATCTATGTATTTAAGTGCCGAGTTGGAACGGCAAGGTTATTTACAAGCAACCGAAATGATCTGGGGAATTTTTGCATTAAGATTTATTACTCGACCAATAGGCGGCTATATTATTGGTCGTTATGCTGATCGTGTGGGAAAAAAAAGTGCGCTTATTCTCACTAGTTCTATTACGGGTACAGCCACTTTATGTATGGCATTTTTACCGATATCACTTTTAGGTATTTACACACCATTAGCGATATTAATACTACAAATGGTTTTATCGTTTAGCTATGCAGGGGAATATCCAGCGTTAGCAACTTATTTATTACATGATGCAAAAAGTAATGAGTACTCAAGGATCTCTGCCTTAATGACAGGTAGTGGACTTTCTGGGGTGGTTATTTCTTTAGCTGTTGTGTTATTACTCGAAAGTACGCTTGATTTACAAACAATGCAGACGATTGGTTGGCGTATTCCTTTGTTGCTAGGCGTAGTTAATATTGCCATCAGTTTTTGGTTCCGTTCTCGTCTTCCTGATATTCCCATTACTTCGAAAGTGTATCGCAAGGTAAATTGGTATATATCATTTCATATTTTCCTAATAGCCGTTCCCGATTCTGTTACATTCTATACCCAGAATTTGATCTGCTTTAATCAAACAGGACACTTTAATAATGGAATATAATCCAATTATTGAGGTGTTAAATGAAAAAACGAACAAACAGGTTTTATACTACTGAGTTTAAGCAAGAAGCGGTCGCATTAGTCACCGAACAAGGTTATAGCGTCCCAAAAGCGGTAGCTTCATTAGGGATCACCGATAAATTACTTTATAACTGGAAAGCAAAATTCGATGCTGAACAATCCGGTAGCAGCTTGAATGCCGATGAGAGAGCTGAGCTATTAAGGCTTCGAAAAGAAAATAAAGAACTTAGGATGGAGAAAGAGATCCTAAAAAAAGCCAGCGCCCTCCTGCTAAAGGAAACCAAGTAGCGTTTAAAACGATTAAGCAATTATCTTCACAGTTTCCCGTGCTGAAGCTCTGCAAGTTAATGAAAATAAGTCGTTCTGCCTACTATGCTTGGCTTAAACGCCCAGCAAAATTGATCACCGCAGAACAACTTAGCCTGTACCGCAGAGCCAAAGCTATCTTTGAACAGAGTCGAAATAGCTTAGGTTATAGAACGTTACGTAAACGGTTATGCAAAGAGGGCTTTAGCGTGAGTGCTTATGGCGTTCAAAAGCTAATGGCTCAGCTTGGCCTAGTCGTCACTCAGCGCGTTGCTTACAAAGTCACCACAAAACGCAAACACAGTGATGCCGTAGCCGATAATTTGCTCAATCAAAATTTTAATCCTCACGCACCTAACGAAGTGTGGGCGGGTGATGTGACCTATTTAAAAACAGGGGAAGGCTGGATGTATTTAGCCATCGTGATGGACTTATACTCACGCCGTATTGTGGGTTGGCATATCGATAAACGAATGACGGCAGATTTAGTCAGTAAAGCCTTGATGAAAGCGTATAACTTACGCCAGCCCGAAAAAGGCTTAGTCTTTCATAGTGATAGAGGCTCTCAATATACGAGTAAGCGATATCGCCGCTTGCTAACAAGCTATGGTATTAGGGCAAGCATGGGTGATGTTGGAGCCTGTTGGGATAACGCCGTTGTAGAACGATTTTTTGGCAGTTTAAAACACGATTGGGTACTGAAAATCCCTCAGCCGACTCGGAAACAGATGAAAGAAGATGTTATCGCGTATATGCGCTATTACAACCTAGAAAGGTTTCATACTGCCAACGGTGATCTGTCCCCAATTGAGTATGAACAAAATTCCTTAAGAAAAGTGTCCTGATTTAGTTGCGCAGAACAAACACTGAGTATGGGCTATAACTTAACATCAACTCTTGTTGGTGGAATTACCACACTTATTATTAGTTATTTGGTCGGTTTGAATGTGATCTATGTTGGCGTATTTCTTTCTGTGTGTGGACTCACATTGCTGTTGTCATACAAGTTACCAAAGCCTCAAATAGCATAGCGTATTGATAAGCCATCCATAAAATAATTTAAGTTGCTGAAAGTGTTTAGTCGCAACTTAAATTATAGGGAATAGGCTGGTTCATTGAAAGCAAATAAGTTTTGCTCTTAATCGCACAAAAAATAAAGCATTAGGAATAAAATGAAAATATAGATAAGAAAAGTTAATATTGTTAATTAGTCTTTTTTTGATATGTGTCATATCAGGTTCTCTTAAAAAAGAGAATAAATAAAGCTCATTCAATTTAAGTTAAATAATGGTGGTTTATGTCTATAGGGCTATTTTATCGCACGGAAAAACAGCGACGTCGTTTTGGTGTGGCTTTTATTGTGGGGATAGTGGGAGGTATCGTTTCTGCATTTGTAAAATGGGGGGCAGAAGTTCCTTTTCCACCAAGAACCTTTACGGGAGGAAGGAATGAATTTAATCCACCTTATCTTTTTTTGCGTGACTATTTAGGGATTGATCCCACTTCAACGGTTTATACCTTCTCTGAGCACATCATTAATCCAGTAATGATAACGCACATTATTTTCTCTTTGGTCTTCGCAATTGGCTATTGCCTTGTTGCTGAGATTTTCCCGAAAGTAAAAATGTGGCAAGGGATCATGGCGGGTTTACTCGCGACAGTTGCGGTTCATGGTATCAGCTTCCCGCTATTACACTTGACCCCACCTTTAACAGAGCTACCTTTTGATGAGTATTTTTCTGAGATCTTCGGTCACGCAGTTTGGTTTTGGTCGATTGAAATTATAAGACGTGATTTAAGAAACCGAATCACACATGAGCCTGATCCTGAAGTACCATTATCTCAATCTTTTAGATAATTAATTTTTCAATTTAAAATCAAAAAGCTAGCCAGTAAACTGGCTAGCTTTTTTCTAGAATCCATTCTGACTATCCTTTTTTTACTTTTATTCCAAACGAAAATAATTGCACCTCTTTTTCATTTCTAGTATTGTTATATTATAACATAACAAATGGTGCATTATGATGAAACACGGAATCCACCCAGAATATCGAACTGTTGTTTTCCATGACACCAGTGCCGATGCCTATTTTAAAGTTGGTTCAACGATTAAAACGGAGAAAACCATTGAATTTGAAGGCGAAAGCTTTCCTTATGTGACTCTAGATGTCTCTTCGGAGTCACACCCGTTTTATACCGGTAAACAGAAAATGATTTCACAAGAAGGGAAAACGGCGCAGTTCCATAAACGTTTTGCACGCTTCTTATCAAAAGAGGAGAAATAAACGTGAAGGTATTGAGTTCGTTAAAAACGGCAAAGCTTCGCCACCCAGACTGCCAAGTGGTCCGTCGCCACGGTCGTGTATATGTTATTTGTAAAACAAACCCTCGCTTCAAAGCCGTGCAGGGTTGTAAGAAAAAAAGATAATCGCTCATCGGAGCCATAACATTTTTCGCTGACTTCATTAGGAGCTGTTGATTTTAATTATATTTGCTTCAGTTTGCCTGAACCATCGCTGCGCGGTCCTGTGTGGCGATGGTTTTTTTATGAATTAACAAAACTGGTGATGCCGCTTTTAATCTGCTCTCTTAGCCATAGGGTTTTTGAGTTATATGAGTTTCGTTTGTGCCAAAGCATTAAGAACGGGATATCGAGTTGTTGATATAAAACGTGTTCTAAAGGAAGAGGAAGGCTCACCAAGTCTAAATGAAACTCATTGACGTAATGTTGGCAATAACCGGGCGCGCTGGTTATTAATAGGTGGCCTGACTGTGAAGTCATCAGTAATGATTGCTCAAATGAAGAGTAAGAAAGCTGGATGTTACGCGTTAATCCCATACTGTGTAGCAGATCATCGAATGCCCATGAAATCCGATTACCACATACTGTGCTGATGTGTGGGTATTTTAGTAGATTATCTAAATTCCATTCTTCACGTAAAATCGGGTGATCTGATCGAACAAACACAAGTGGCCTATCCGTGAACAGTACTTCAAAATTAAGAATATCAGGTAGGGCACTAATCGATTCTTTCGAATTATGGTAACTTTCTCGTCCTAATACTCCAATGTCCGCATCACCTGCCACAATACTTGCTAAAGAGGTATATTCCCAATCATGTACGCTAACACTTGATTCGGGGTATTGGTTCAAAATCTTTAACGATAAATCATGCAACATGATTAGATTGAGAGGCGCTTCCATCATTAAACGAAACTTAAGGCCGCGAGGCTTTTCGCTATCACGCGTGTCTGCAATAAAATTCGCTAAGTTTAAAAATTCCGGTAACGATTTTTCAATCTTATGCATTAGCGGTGTTGAAACAAGCCCTTGCGGGCTTCGAATAAATAGCGGGTCATCAAACCAATGACGCAATTTCGACAGCGATTTACTGACGGAGGAGGGAGTCACCGAGAGCCGCTTTGCGGCCAAACTGACACTCCGTTCCTCAACGAGATATTGCAAAATCACCAGTAAATTTAAATCTAATCTATGCAACAGCTTGTTCAACGTTATCTGCCTTTTTACTGGCTAAAGAGGATATTTTTAGTAATGTCATACCGATAATAGCAGCAGCAAGTAAAATAATGAAAAGCATATTCACAGATTGTATCCCTGCCCAGCCCATCATCCAGATATAAAGTGAAGCAAAGCTTAGTTGGGAAATTGCCAGAATAGAGCTTGCTATTCCTGCTTTTCTTGCATAAGGCGATAAGGCTTGGCTCATGAGGATCCCAAATAACATTGAAAAACCAACGCCACAGAACCCAAAAACAACAAACAGTAGTGCTATATGGTCAAAGATTGACATATAGACCAGTAACATAGCAGCATTGAATAAGAAAATACTTAACGCTGTGTACAAAATGGATTGACTATTAAATAGCGAAATCAGCTTAGGCATTGAGAAGGATGTGGCCATACTCAACATTGCCATTAGTGTCATCGCGATGGAATATTCGCCAGTCGTAAAGTGCAGGTTGCCCATTAATATAATTGGCGAAACATTCACATAGGTTAGGATCACTGCGATACCTAAACATGAAACCACTAAGCGAGTCAGAAAGAACACATTTAAAAAGCCTTCATCTGAAGTGGATGAAGCCAAAGCGGTTCCTTGTTCATTTTTATTGATTGTTGGCTTGGTTTCTTTGATGCCAATTAAGCAAAAAAGGATACTGACGATGGCATAGGCTGCCATGAAGTAGAACATCACTGACCAATGATAAAACAGCAAAATAGCAAAGCCAATGACAGGCGCAAGCACGGGAGCGATGCAGGTGACGCCATTCATCATCGACAACACTTTAGTCCGTACTCTTGCTGATAAAACATCGCGTAAGATTGCGAATGTCACCACATAGCAAAATCCAGCGCCAATTCCTTGTAAGAAACGAGCCACTAAAAATATATTCGCTGTGGTCGCTGAGCCGGCCATAATTGATGCGGCGGCAAATACCATTGCACCCACTAAGACGACTGGTTTACGTCCGATATGATCCGCGCACCAGCCTGCGATTAGCATGGTTGAAGCCATACCTGCCAGATAGATGGAAAAAGCCATGTGTAATTGACTTTCAGTGGCGTGCAAGTCAGCGGCGATAAGTGGAATTCCAGTTAGATGAAGATCCACACCCAGAGGATAAATTAACACTATCCAAAAACTAAAAAGTACATATTTGATCATGGTACAAAAGGCATCCTGATGATAAAAAAGCATGATTTTAATCATAACAGGTTATTCAAGGTATTGATTAATCGTGAAACGCTATTTTCCATTTTGGAAAACAGTCGCCGCAGTTTCTTTTTATTATTTGAACACAAAAATTTTAAGAGAGGCGTAGGTAGTGAGCTGAGAATAATTAATTGGCAGCTCGGAGTATTTAGTCTGTGACTCGAGTAGCTGAGCGCAGTCAACAACGATGCGGCTCAAAGTATGACGGGAATATTAGCGTTATTACTAATTTGCGTACAATTAGTGATTAAATTCACTTGCACACTGGTTCATATTTTGTCAGCTTTAAGGTACCCGATAAATTTCCAGTTTTTGTTAATAGAAAGGCAAGTTGTTAGCTGAATCTAGAAATTGATTGGCGTTAAAACTTTAAACAGACAGGGTAAATATAATGAAAAATGTAGGTTTTATCGGCTGGCGGGGCATGGTCGGCTCAGTATTGATGCAGAGAATGGTAGAAGAAGGTGACTTTAATGCAATTCATCCTGTATTTTTTACCACCTCTCAGCATGGTGCTGAAGCCCCTGCGTATGGTGGTCATCGTGGTACGCTACAAGATGCTAATGATATCGATGCGCTGAAAGCATTGGATATTATCATTAGTTGCCAAGGCGGTGATTACACGAACGATATCTATCCTAAGCTGCGTGCGTCTGGCTGGAACGGTTATTGGATTGATGCCGCTTCTTCACTGCGAATGAAAGATGATGCGATCATTATTCTTGACCCCGTTAACCAACAACATATCCAAGATGGATTGAATAAAGGCATTAAGACCTTTGTAGGCGGTAACTGTACCGTTAGTTTGATGTTGATGTCGCTTGGTGGTTTATTTACCAATAACTTAGTTGAGTGGGCATCTGTTGCAACTTACCAAGCTGCCTCTGGCGCCGGTGCTCGCAATATGCGTGAATTGTTAGTACAGATGGGCGCATTACATACGCAAGTGGTTAAAGAGTTGCAAGACCCAGCTTCTGCTATTTTGGATATCGAGAAAAAAGTCACTGACTTTACCCGCAGCGGCATAATGCCAACGGACGCATTTGGCGTTCCTTTAGCAGGTAGTTTGATCCCATGGATTGATAAAGCCTTAGAAAACGGCCAAAGTCGTGAAGAGTGGAAAGGGCAAGCAGAGACTAATAAAATTCTTGCCACAGGAAACAACATTATCCCAGTTGATGGCTTGTGTGTCCGTGTTGGCGCATTGCGTTGCCACAGCCAAGCATTCACCTTAAAGCTGAAAAAAGATATTCCACTTAATGAGATTGAACAACTGCTAGCATCTCATAATGAGTGGGTGAAAGTCGTGCCAAATGACCGTGAAATCACCATGCGTGAGCTAACTCCTGCAGCGGTCACTGGCACATTGAACACACCAGTAGGTCGTCTACGTAAACTGAATATGGGGCCTGAATACCTGTCAGCATTTACTGTTGGTGACCAATTGCTGTGGGGCGCGGCAGAGCCATTGCGTCGTATGCTGAGTATCCTGCGATAAACCGACCAAATTGACATGAGTAACTGCATCTTAATTCGTTAATATTCAAACGTTAAGGTGCAGTGCTTCTTCTTATTGACATATTCTCACTACACCCACCTTATCTCTGTAGCCTAATAGAAAGCGCATTAATATAAAATTGCTTTTTGACTAGGGCTGTTTATCTCTGAAGGTCAATTTTTATTCGAATTACACGTCTTTAGTTAAGACAAAAAGAAGCAAGGCGAGTGAACTGGGCAAGAGTCGCTCAACACAGCGAAAAATCACGTTTAATCGAACCCGAAGGGCGCTTTTCAATGACGATTTAGGGTTTTTGGTGATGTTATTTTAGGCCCCTAAGTACGTGATATGATGATATTGCTGTTATTTAAACCGATTAGTGCGATAAAAATCAGTAGCAAAGATAAACAGCCCCTAGCGATGATGAATTTTTGTTGTTCTCTATTATTGCTTGGATTGCAATATTTAAGCCTGAGTGTATAGTGAGGCGATACAGTATGCAGGGAATCTACCATGATCAAAGGTTTTAAACACAAAGGACTCGAAAAATTTTTTAAAACGGGGATCACATCGGGTATTCAGGCTAAACATGCGGGCAAACTACAAATACAACTTACCGTATTAAATACCGCTAAAAGTCCAAATGATATGTCTGCACCTAGTTGGAAGCTACACCGATTGAAAGGTGATGAACTGAAAGACCATTGGTCAATATCAGTAAATGGAAATTGGCGATTAACATTTAAATTTGAGGGTGAAGACACCATCCTCGTTGATTATCAAGATTATCACTGAGGTAATTATTATGAATAGAATGCATAATCCAGCACATCCTGGATTGGTTCTTCGTGAATATCTAGACGGTATTTCTGTTACTGATGCCGCAAAAGCATTAGGTGTCACACGTACCACGTTATCGCGTATTCTTAATGGTAATAGTGGGATCTCTGCGGATATGGCTCTCCGTTTAGAGTCAGCACTCGGTACTAGCGCTGAAATGTGGATCGGAATGCAAACTCAATATGAGTTATGGATAGCCTCTCAAGCAGAACGCCCCATCATAAAACCACTCTTAGCACACACTGAATGAAATTGTGAATATCCCATCAACGTATCCTGTGATGGGATAGCTTTACCTTTTAGTTGATACGCCGTAAACCGCGCCTTGCAGTGAGCCGCTTCCTTAATAGTGGTTATTGCGGCGATGCTTGCTCAGATGGTAGTTCATTTAAATGTAATAATGTGCGATTGCCATCAATCATGCTGATATTCTTTTGTGGTTGGTAACAGCTTCTTAATGGCGACAAACACGCTTTTGTCGCACGTTGTTGTATCCCTAACCAATCACTCATTAACCAGTAATTATTAGCCGTTGAATAGGGGCTATTGAGAGAATGTTCACTCAGTGATGGCTTAGTCGCACTCAGGCTATACCAAACAAATAGTGGGATTTCATAAGCCTCTTTTCTTGGGCTATTAACGCCATGGTGGTAATGGATTGCGTTATCACTGTCTAATCTTTGTAATGCATGGTCAGCAAAATACATAACACTCGCGGATTTTCCGTCTAACTTTTGCAGGATATTGTCGATAAATTGGTCGGTATAGGCGATAGAGCTGTCATAGCAATCATCATCTTCTTGCTCACTGAAGGTCTGGTATTGGTCTTCAGGAAAGCGATTACAAGAAGGCTCATGGCTGCCGTAAGTGTGCAGTACAATCAGCTTTTTCTTATTCGTCTTCGTGTTTATCGCATCATCGAAATAATCTAACAACTCTTCGTCGTAGCCAACAAATTCATTCCATTTTTTATGCTTTGCCATGCTGGCAATAGTTGAAATGACACTGGTACTTTTATTGGTTTTACCTTGGTTACTGAGCCAGTAAGTTTCAAACCCAGCATGATTAGCCAAAGCAATAATATTATCGGCATAGTGGGTCTTATCCTGCATTTGCGCAAAGCTGATATTGGCCAGCGATACAGGAACAGACAAAATGGTAACAGGCGCGGGTGAGTAAGCTTGATTAAATATCAGCATTTGTGGCTTACGGCGATTTAAATTTGGGGTAGTGTCATGCTCGTAGCCATACAGGCTAAGATGATCTCGACGGACAGATTCGCCAATGATCAGAACATAAATGTCGGCATCAGCTTCTTGCTTATCATACTGATACTCAACTTTGTGACTCGAAATTTTTCTGATCCCGCGGTTTTCATATAAATTTCTCACCAGTGCTGACGCATTGTAAAACGGTGTGTGTGTAAGGTATTTTTCCCCGATAAGTAGATCGCTATCTTGCTTTGAAAGTAGTGCAGAATAGTAAACGGGAACAGCCACTAAGTAGCTGCAAAATAAGATAAAACTAACTAATGTGACTTTTCTATTCAGGTACTTAGCACACCGTTGAATGCTTAAAAAATAAATTGCAAAAACAATAATATAAAAAAGAACATAATATTTATTGTATGAAAGCATTCCCACCGTTTCGTTACTATTGGTATTAATAAAGGTTTCAGCGATAGATGATGAGAAGCGAATGTCGTGTTTTTGATAGAAGAAAAAAGAGACTGAAAGATTAAGCGCCCACACAATAGTGATGAGGACGGTGATAATTTTACCCGTGAGGCTTTTATATCCACCCGCACAGAGCAACATGATCAATACACCCGTCAGTGTTATGACCAACTTAGATAACAAGCCGATGTCACCACTGAGTAAAGCGGGCATTGCGGAAATTAGCAAAAAGTAAATTAAAATAATAAGTAAGCGCATAATGATGATTAGCTTTTTTAGATGTATGAAAGTGTCCTACGTAATGATGTATATCCGTTATATTTCAAGTCTTATGACTGAAGATCATAACTCAATGAGCTCAAAGATCAGCAGCGCTTAGCCTACCGCGGTGCAAGAATTTTTATCATAGGAATAGTTTTATTTGTCACCTACGTATATTTCGAATCATTTAAAGTATAGATGGGCCTTACTGTAAGTTAGTTGAATATATAGATAGGGGTTATAACATGATAAAAGGCAATATAATCAATTTGATAGGGTAAAAAACTGTAAACTAGCGTGAGGTTAAGTCATCAAAAAAAGAAAACCCCATGTTTTCACACGAGGTTTTAGCGTTAATCACATTCTTTTATTAGCAACGAATTAGATATCAATATTCGCGGCTTTCAGAGCATTCTCTTCGATAAAGGCACGACGTGGTTCAACGGCATCACCCATTAACGTAGTGAAGAGTAGGTCTGTCGCAATTGCATCTTTGACTGTTACACGCAACATACGACGCGTATCAGGGTTCATGGTGGTTTCCCATAACTGCTCTGGGTTCATCTCACCAAGACCTTTATAGCGCTGTACAGTTAGACCACGACGTGACTCACGAGCTAGCCATGCGAGTGCTTCTTCGAAGTTATCGATATTTTGGCGGCGTTCACCACGTTCGATGTAAGCACCTTCTTCGATAAGATCCGCAATGATATCACCTAAATGCGTAATACGACGGTATTCACTGCCGTGAACAAAATCAAAGTCCAGGTTATAGTCAGTATCGACACCATGAGTACGGATACGAATGGTTGGTTCAAACAACTGACGCTCACGGTTTTCAGTGATGACATAGCTGTAAGTACTACCAAATTGCTCATTGTTCGCTAAGCGGCCAACTAAGGTTTTCGCCCACTCTTCAACTTGAGTACTGTTTTTCAGTGCATCTTCTGTCAATGTTGAATGATAAACCAAGCTATGAAGTAGTGCTTGTGGGTATAGGCGCTCAAGACGACGAATGATCTTGTGAGCAGCGTTATACTCAACAACCAATTTTTCTAACTCTTCACCTTTCATGGCTGGTGCATCCGCATTTAAATGAAGTGCGGCACCATCAAGCGCGATGGAAATGAGATATTCATCCATCGCATCATCATCTTTAATGTACTGCTCTTGTTTACCTTTTTTCACTTTATACAGTGGTGGTTGAGCAATGTAGACATGGCCACGCTCAACAATTTCAGGCATTTGACGATAGAAGAAGGTCAGTAGCAGCGTACGAATGTGTGAACCATCGACGTCAGCATCTGTCATGATGATAATACTGTGATAGCGCAATTTATCTGGATTGTACTCATCACGGCCAATACCACAACCTAATGCAGTGATCAGGGTTGCGACTTCTTGTGAAGAGAGCATTTTGTCAAAACGCGCTTTCTCAACGTTAAGAATTTTACCTTTCAAAGGTAAAATTGCTTGGTTCTTACGGTTACGGCCTTGTTTTGCAGAGCCGCCCGCAGAATCCCCTTCCACAAGGTATAGTTCAGAAAGAGCAGGATCACGTTCTTGGCAATCAGCCAGTTTACCCGGTAGACCTGCAAGATCTAACGCACCTTTACGGCGAGTCATTTCGCGGGCTTTACGTGCCGCTTCACGCGCACGTGCAGCATCAATAATTTTGCCGACAACGATTTTGGCATCAGTTGGGTTTTCCAACAGATATTCAACCAATTTTTCGTTCATGATTGTTTCAACGGCAGTTTTCACTTCCGAAGAGACCAATTTTTCTTTGGTTTGTGATGAGAACTTAGGATCCGGAACTTTCACAGAGATAACAGCAATTAAGCCTTCACGCGCATCATCACCCGTCGCACTGACTTTGGATTTCTTATGATAGCCTTCTTTATCCATGTAATTGTTCAGTGTGCGGGTCATTGCCGCACGGAAACCGGCTAAGTGAGCACCACCATCACGTTGTGGAATATTGTTGGTAAAACAGTAGACGTTTTCTTGGAAGCCATCATTCCATTGCATCGAAATTTCGACGCCGATACCGTCTTTCTCAGTTGAGAAATAAAATACGGATGGGTGAATAGGGGTTTTATTACGGCTTAAATATTCAACAAAAGCCTTAATACCACCTTCGTAATGGAAGTGATCTTCTTTACCATCACGCTTATCAATCAATCTGATTGAAACGCCAGAGTTCAAGAATGACAGCTCACGAAGACGTTTAGCTAAAATGTCATACTCAAATTCAGTAACGGTTTTAAAAGTATCGTAACTTGGCCAGAAACGGACAAACGTACCCGTTTGGTCAGTTTCACCAACAACGGTTAATGAGCTTTGAGGTACACCGTGGCTATATATTTGCTCATGAACTTTGCCATCACGACGGATAACCAGTTCCAGCTTTTCGGATAAGGCGTTAACAACAGAAACCCCAACTCCGTGCAGACCGCCGGAGACTTTATAGGAGTTATCGTCAAATTTCCCACCCGCATGCAGAACCGTCATGATAACTTCCGCTGCTGATACGCCTTCTTCTTCATGGATACCCGTTGGAATACCACGGCCATCATCTTGAACAGAGACTGAGTTATCGGCATGGATTGTAATCACGATGTCGTCGCAATGACCGGCGAGGGCTTCATCGATAGCGTTGTCGACAACCTCGAAGACCATGTGATGAAGACCTGTACCATCGTCGGTATCACCGATATACATGCCTGGGCGTTTACGCACGGCATCTAGCCCTTTTAATACCTTGATACTTGAGGAGTCATATGTATTCGACATCAACGTTTCCCGCTATATTTAATTCTGTGGTTTAACTTCTATTTTGCCATGTTCTACGCTAAACATCTTGCTGTTTACATCAATCATGTCTTTAACTTGCTCAGGTGTTATCGCACTAACAAACACTTGAGCTTGCGTAGCCTTGAGTCGAGCAGCCAATAATTGACGACGACCCGAATCAAGTTCCGAGGCAAAATCATCCAGTAGATACAGGCATCGTTGCCCGCTCTGTTGAGTGAAAAATTCACCCTGCGCTAACCTTAATGCACACATTAAAAGTTTTAGCTGACCGCGTGAAAGCATATCTTCAACAGGGGTTCCATTTGCCCTAATGCGCAAATCAGCCTTATGTGGCCCGGAGGCGGTATAGGTTAACGCTTTATCACGCTCAAATTGGCGCTCTAATAGTTCTGAATAATCGATTTCTTTGTCCCAACCGCGTTGAAAAGAGACCGATAAAACAAATTCAGGCAAAAACTGCTGGCAGGTTTGCTCAATATTTTGAGCAATACCCGAAATATACTCATTGCGCCATTGACTTATTTGCTCTGAGAGCGGAGCCAATTCTTTATCCCAATGACGTATTTGGTCATAACGACTAACTTGGCGTAATGCAGCATTACGTTGTTTTAATAGCCGTTTTAAATCAGACCAAACGGAAAAAAACAAGGATTGACTGTGAAAACATCCCCAATCGATAAATGCACGGCGATACTTAGGGCCACCATTTAGCAATGTGAACCCCTCTGGGGTAATTAATTGCATCGGTAGTAATTTTGCAAGTTCTGCAATCTTGTGGCCATCAGTGCCGTCGATTCTGACCTTACTATCACCTTCACGATTCTTACTCAAGCCCAGCGAGAGTTGTTTGCGTGATTCATCAAGGTGCCCCAATTTCCCATGTAGGATAAATTGGTCTTGCTCGTGACGGATCACCCTATTCGCCTGAATACTGCGAAAAGCGCGGCCGTGGCCTAAGGTATATATCGCTTCCAGTACACTGGTTTTACCGCTCCCATTTGGGCCAATTAAAAAATTGAACCCAGTCGCTAAGGGGAGATCAGCATCTTCAATGTTACGAAAATCGCGGATCAATAAACGCGAAAGGATCATAAAAAACGATTACAAACGCATTGGCATGACAACATAAACAGCAGCGCTGCTTGCGGAGTCTTCAATTTGTACACTCGACACTGCATCAGTTAAAAACAGTGTCACATTCTCGCTCTTTAACGCATTAAGTACATCTAAGATGTAGCTTACGTTAAAGCCGATTTCCATTTCGGTACCCTTATAGTCAACATCAACAATCTCTTCAGCTTCTTCCTGCTCAGGGTTATTAGCGGTGATGCGTAACTGGTTCTCACTAAAGTACAAACGAACACCGCGGAACTTTTCATTTGATAAAATTGCCGCACGTGAGAAGGCTTGTTTTAATAAATCACAGCGGGCTTCTAACGTTTTGTTTGGGTTTTTCGGCAACACACGACGATAATCAGGGAACCGCCCATCAACCAATTTAGAAGTGAAAATAAAATCACCAACGTGTGCGCGGATATTATTGCTACCAATTTGTAGCTGCAATGGTGTATCGCCACCATCTAAGAGGCGCATTAATTCAATCACACCTTTGCGTGGCACAATCACCGAATGTGATGGCAACTCTTGCCCGATATCCATCGAACAAACCGCAAGACGGTGACCATCAGTTGACACCGTTCTTAATAACTGACCTTCGGTTTCAAACAGCATGCCATTGAGGTAATAACGAACATCTTGGTGTGCCATTGAAAACTGAGTGGCTTCAATCAATTTTTTAAGGATTGACTGAGGTAACGAAAATTCTACTTCGCTCTGCCAATCATCTAAATTAGGGAAATCTGTTGCGGGTAATGTCGATAATGAAAAACGACTACGGCCTGAGCGGACGAGTAGTCTGTAATCATCGAGTTCTACACGGATTTCAGAACCTTCAGGAAGCCCACGCCAAATATCAAAAAATTTGCGTGCTGGAACTGTAGTTGCTCCGACCTCATGTTCTTGAGTTAAAGGAACATTGGCCATCATCTCCATTTCTAAGTCGGTTCCCGTCAATAGCAAAGCACCTTCTTTAACTTGTAAAAGAAGATTACCCAAAATTGGCAGAGTTGGACGTCCGCCTAATGGGCCACTAACCTGTTGTAACGGTTTTAATAACTGCTCGCGCTCAATAGTAAATTTCATAGCAATTAAGATGATAAAGTTCTGATTAAGTTAGAATAATCCTCTTTGATGTCATGGCTTTCTTCCCGTAATTGTTCAATTTTACGGCAAGCATGCAATACTGTCGTATGATCACGACCACCAAAGGCATCCCCGATTTCAGGTAAACTATGATTCGTCAGTTCCTTAGCGAGTGCCATTGCCATCTGACGCGGGCGAGCGACAGAACGAGAGCGGCGCTTGGAAAGTAAATCTGCAATTTTTATCTTATAGTACTCAGCGACAGTTTTCTGAATATTATCAATAGTTACCAGTTTTTCTTGTAGTGCTAGTAAATCTCGCAACGCTTCCCGAACAAAGTCGATAGTAATTGCGCGACCTGTAAAGTTTGCATTCGCAATAACACGGTTTAATGCGCCTTCCAATTCACGAACATTGGAGCGTAAGCGCTTAGCGATGAAGAAAGCAACTTCGCCTGGAAGCTGGATCTCGTTTTCATCTGCTTTTTTCATTAAAATTGCGACACGAGTTTCAAGTTCTGGTGGCTCTATCGCCACTGTTAATCCCCAGCCAAAACGCGATTTTAAACGATCTTCAACCCCATTAATCTCTTTGGGATAGCGATCCGAAGTTAGAATAATTTGTTGATTACCTTCTAATAACGCATTGAAAGTATGAAAAAATTCTTCCTGAGAACGCTCTTTATTGGCAAAAAATTGAATGTCATCAATAAGTAATGCATCGACCGAACGATAATAGCGTTTGAACTCTTCAATCGCATTGTTTTGCAAAGCTTTGACCATATCTTGAACAAAACGTTCAGAATGCATATATACCACACGAGCATCAGCTTTGTGCTGAATTATACTATTGCCAACGGCGTGTAATAAATGCGTTTTACCTAACCCAGTGCCGCCATAAAGGAATAAAGGGTTATATGCACCACCTGGATTTTCAGCAACCTGCCTCGCAGCAGCTCGAGCGAGTTGGTTCGACTTACCTTCAACAAAGTTATCAAATGTGTGCTTAGGGTTAACATTAGACCGATAAGCAACATTAGGTTGTACTTTGTTTGAGTTATCCCAGCTTGGTCTCATCGGTGCAGATGGGATGGCGATCGCTGGTGCTTCTGGAGTATAGCGAGATCGTTTGCTGGTAGGGGAAGCGGTAAGAGGCTTGCTCCCCACTTCAAAATGCAATACTGGAGCATCAGTGCCACAGAAATCATTCAATAATTCATTGATATTATTGATGTACTTATCTCTTACCCAATCAAGGACAAAACGATTCGGGGCATAAAGCGCCAGAGTATTATCGTTTAATTCAGCTTGAAGAGGGCGTATCCACATACTAAATTCTGTGGCAGGTAGTTCATCCTGCAATCGGGCAAGACATTGCTGCCAAAGCGAAAGTGACACGGTGGACTCCCTAAACAAGATCAATGAAACAAAGAAGTACGGATTAAGCAAAGAATTTTTTACTGGCGGCTTCTATTAAAAAAAGAGGCCTGAAAAGTAAATTATACTCATCATACTTTAAGTTGCAGTTGGCATCGCTAAATCGCTGAATCATAGAGTGACCTATTTTTCATCGGAATAGCTTCGCTTGTTGCCGACATGCAGCTTGAATTATTTTTTGTATAGACTCATTTTTACTTATCGTATTTTCCCGATCCTCAGATCGGAAATGTGACCGGAGATCATACCGTAAAATTGGCAAGAGATCTCCATTCTTTTACACAGTTTTTATGCTTTTTATCCACAGGTAATTGTGGTAATACATCGCGGTTAGAGGAGAGGCATACTGTTCGATCAGGATTACGTGCTTTTTTTCCACAGAGCTGGGGATAACTTTATACGATTTATAGAAAATATTCCTAAGATCAAAAAATATTTTTAGATCGGCCAATGATCCTTGCGCTTTGAAGTGGAGTCCGTATAATCTTCCACCCTGTGTACTACGCTAATGTAACTTTTCACGGCGAGCCACAACAAGGTAAGCTTTAATTAGCCATCTTGGGCCCACCTAAAAATCGCGCAATTGGTCGTCGTCACAGCATATGTCAGCAAACCTGTCAGCCAGGCTATAAATAAAAGTGGTTTGATTGCGTCATTTCATTGACGTGACCCCCTATGTTTTATTACAATCCTGCCTCTTTCTATATTGTTGCGATAGAGGCACTGGTGTAAATCAGTTTCCACTGGTTGCCAACGCGTTTACTGAATCAGTAATAAATTTTAAAGTTAGGTAGAAATCGTTATGAAACGCACTTTTCAACCGTCCGTACTGAAGCGCAACCGTTCACACGGTTTCCGTGCTCGTATGGCCAATAAAAATGGTCGTCAGGTTCTGGCTCGCCGTCGTGCTAAAGGCCGCGCTCGTCTGACCGTTTCATCTAAGTAATAAAGCTAGCCCTCTATTCACGTGGTTACGCTCGCTTTTACCCGGGAGTTACGTTTGTTAACTCCCAGGCACTTCGATAATGTCTTTAAGCAGCCGCAAAGAGCGAGTTCCCCAGAGATAACAATCCTTGGTCGCCTAAACGAGCTGGGGTATCCCCGCATCGGTCTTACCATCGCCAAAAAAAATGTTAAACGAGCTCATGAGCGAAATCGCATCAAACGATTAGCGCGTGAATACTTTCGTTTGCATCAACATGAATTGCCTCCAATGGATTTTGTGTTATTGGTAAGGAAGGGGGTAGCAAATCTCGATAATCAACAAATCATGGAAGCATTGGGTAAATTATGGCGTCGACACAGTCGCTTGGCTCAAAACTCCTGATCGGGCTGATTAGAGGTTACCAATTGGCGATTAGTCCGCTGTTGGGGCCTCGTTGCCGTTTCAATCCAACTTGTTCGAATTATGGAATTGAGGCATTGCGCAGGTTCGGAATGTTAAAAGGTAGTTGGTTAACGGCGAAACGCGTATTAAAATGCCACCCTTTACACGCTGGTGGAGACGATCCTGTTCCGCCTAAAAAAAACGATGATAATAGAGAATTATAACGATGGATTCGCAACGCAATCTTCTACTCATCGCTTTGCTGTTCGTTTCGTTCTTAGTATGGCAAGCCTGGGAAAGCGATAAAGCTGCTCAGGACTTTAAAACTGTCCAAACTACACAACAAACGGATATGCCAAGCAGTCATTCCCAAGCCGTAACGAGCAGTGGGCAAGGTAACCTAATCACAGTGAAAACTGATGTGCTTGATATGCGCATTAATACACGTGGTGGTGATATTGATGAGGCTGACTTGTTAGCCTATCCTGCGACCCTTCATTCGGAAGATCCATTCCGTTTACTGGAAACTACACCAGGCTTTATCTATCAGGCACAAAGTGGTTTGATTGGTCAACATGGGCCAGACAACCCAGCGAATAATAATGGTCAACGTCCTGTTTATACAGCAGATGCAACAAGCTTCGTGCTGGCGGATGGCCAAGATGAACTGCGAGTTCCAATGACATTCACCGATAAAGACGGTGTGGTTTATCAAAAAACCTATGTCCTGAAACGTGGTCATTACACTGTTGATGTTGAATACAATATTCAAAATCCAACAGCACAATCTTTAAACCTCGCCTTCTTCGGTCAATTGAAACAAACTATCCAATTACCAAAAGAACGTGATACTGGTAGCAGCAACTTTGCATTACACACTTACCGTGGTGCGGCATACTCTTCAGACGAAACTAACTATAAAAAATATAGCTTTAGCGATATTGAAGATAAGAGCCTGAGTATTGAGACTAAAGGTGGCTGGATTGCGATGTTGCAGCAGTACTTTGCAACTGCATGGGTTCCTGCAAGCACCGAAAAGAGCACGTTCTATACTATCGACCTCGATAAATCGTCCGCGATCATTGGTTATAAGAGTGAGCCTGTGACCATCGCTGCTAATGGTACTGGAACATACTCATCAACATTGTGGATTGGCCCTGAAATTCAGTCAGAAATGGCTGCAGTTGCTCCACACTTAGATTTAACTGTTGATTACGGTTGGTTATGGTTTATCTCTCAACCGCTGTTTAAACTGCTGAAATTCATTCACGGTTTTGTCGGTAACTGGGGTATTGCTATCATCGTTATCACGTTTATCGTCCGTGGTATTATGTACCCGCTTACCAAAGCACAGTACACCTCGATGGCGAAAATGCGTTTACTGCAACCTAAATTGGCTGCAATGCGTGAGCGTATTGGTGACGACAAACAACGTATGAGCCAAGAAATGATGGCGATGTACAAGGCGGAAAAAGTGAACCCTCTGGGTGGCTGTTTACCTCTTGTCATCCAAATGCCAATCTTCCTTGCTCTTTACTACATGTTGATGGGCTCTGTTGAGCTGCGTCATGCACCATTCTTTGGTTGGATACAGGATTTATCAGCACAAGATCCGTACTATATCCTGCCGGTTCTGATGGGTATGACCATGTTTGTTATTCAGAAGATGTCACCAACTGCCGTGACTGACCCAATGCAGCAGAAGATAATGACCTACATGCCGGTTGTATTCACTATCTTCTTCCTGTGGTTCCCGTCAGGTCTGGTACTGTACTACATCGTGAGTAACTTAGTGACTATCCTCCAGCAGCAGATTATTTATCGTGGTCTGGAAAAACGTGGTCTGCATAGTCGCACTAAGAAAGAGAAAAAATAATGAACACTTTAGGTGAGCCATGTGCTCACCTAAAGTATATCCCCTTAATTCTTCAAGTCGCAGTGTTGTTGACTGTGTAAATTTGCCCTAGTCACGTAGTTATCTAGACGCATTGGGTCTTATTTACTTGCTGCCTAGATACGACTCGAATTATTTGGAATATAGTATTAAGGCGGCCAATGTGGACCGCCTTAATTTTTTTATAGAAATGATAGAGAAACATCATGCAAACCAACGATACGATTGTTGCACAGGCAACGCCTCCCGGTCGTGGTGGTGTCGGTATTCTGCGGGTATCAGGCCCAAAAGCGGCTTTAGTGGCTCAAACAATACTGGGCAAGCTGCCAAAACCTCGCTATGCGGATTATCTCCCCTTTCGCGACGTTAATGATACTGTGCTTGACCAAGGCATTGCTCTTTTCTTTCCCGGACCCAATTCGTTTACGGGGGAAGATGTCCTTGAGCTACAAGGGCATGGTGGTCCTGTCATTCTTGATTTACTGCTTAGACGTATCCTTACCATCGATGGTATCCGTATCGCCAATCCCGGTGAATTTTCAGAACGTGCTTTCTTGAATGATAAGCTGGATTTAGCGCAAGCAGAAGCGATTGCTGATTTGATTGATGCAAGTTCAGAACAAGCTGCTCGCTCGGCAATGAACTCGCTACAGGGTGCTTTTTCGGCACAAATTCACCATATGGTGGAAGCACTGACCACATTACGTATTTATGTTGAAGCCGCGATAGACTTTCCAGATGAAGAAATTGATTTCCTTTCTGATGGCAAAATTGAAGCCAAACTTGATGAGGTGATTGCGGATTTAGCCCGTGTTCGTTCAGAAGCGCGCCAAGGTAGTTTGTTGCGCGAAGGAATGAAAGTAGTAATTGCGGGTCGTCCAAATGCCGGTAAATCGAGTCTACTTAATGCCTTAGCAGGAAGAGAAGCGGCCATTGTGACTGATATTGCGGGAACAACTCGTGATGTGTTACGTGAACACATCCACATCGATGGTATGCCACTGCATATTATCGATACGGCGGGTTTACGTGAAGCCAGTGACGAAGTCGAACGTATTGGTATTGAGCGCGCGTGGAAAGAGATAGAACAAGCTGACCGTGTATTGTTTATGCTTGATAGCACAACGACAGATGCGACTGAACCACAACAAATCTGGCCTGAATTTATGGCTCGTTTACCGAATACATTACCCGTGACAGTCATCCGCAATAAAGCGGATAAAACAGGTGAAGAAATCGAATTTGTTGAGGATGTACGTTACCCATTAATTCGCCTGTCTGCTCGTGAAGAGAAAGGGATAGATTTGCTACGCGATCATCTTAAAGAAGCAATGGGTTTTAAAGGTAATACGGAAGGTGGTTTCTTAGCCCGTCGTCGTCACTTGCAAGCATTAGATGCGGCAACGACCCACTTAGATCAAGGTCATGAGCAATTAGTGGTTGCACGTTCTGGTGAGTTACTTGCAGAAGAGCTGCGCCTTGCACAACTGGAATTGAGCGAAATTACGGGTGAGTTTAGCTCTGATGATTTACTCGGCCGAATTTTCTCCAGTTTTTGTATTGGTAAGTAGTCATACTTGAATTTACTTAGCTGAATGCTGTTGCAAATATGATTTATACATAAAATGATGAGACGTAACAATAGTATGTTTCATCATTTTATAGAGTCATAGTTTATTACTATTAATATTTCTAGGGTATTAATTCTGTTAATCTATAATTCTGCTTGTATGAGTAAATACCGTTGCTTTTCCTTGGCGACAAAAACCGACTAACGTCAGATTAGCTTTTTGTGCAACTTCAATCGCTAATGAGGTGGCAGCAGAGACAGCAAATAAAATTTCTGCGCCACAGCTAGCCGCTTTTTGTACCATTTCATAACTTGCTCTGCTCGAAACCAGTATCGCACCTTGTTGCCACTCGTTGCGATGCTTCATACCCAACAATTTATCAAGAGCCACATGGCGACCGACATCTTCACAGCCACCAACTAATTGGCCTTCAGGAGATATCCATGCTGCTGCATGAGTACAACCTGTTAGTGCGCCAATCTCTTGGACTTTTTTGAGTTCAGTTAGAGCATGATCAAGATTCGAAAGTGAGAAGGTTTGAGTAAAAGGTAGGGGGGCAATAGGTTTAAATATTTCATCGAGCTGTTCCGTTCCGCAGATACCACAACCTGTTCGGCCTGCAAGATTACGCCTACGCTCTTTTAATCCTACAAAGCGACGGCTAGATAATTCGACATGCACTTCAATACCTCGATGGCAGCCCTCGATAATATCAATTCCACGAATTTCTTGACCTGACTGTATAATCCCTTCTGATAGTGAAAATCCGATCGCGAAATCTTCTAAATCTTTTGGAGTTGCCATCATCACAACATGTGATATCCCGTTATAGACCAGCGCTACGGGTATTTCTTCTGCGACCCAGTCATTTATTAGACATTCTAGGTGACCTTTTTGTTGTACGCTTGTAGGATTTGCGCCAACTATTTTGGTCAATTTTGTTTGTTTTGTGTTATTTATTTCATGCATTAGATGAATTCCAAGCGCTAATGATCCATAATATTAATATGGGTAAAGTGAATTTACACCATTTTCAGGCAATGAACCTGATCACGATATGGAAGACGTTGAATAAAAACAGTTTACCTGAATATATCCCAAATAACCCGAATTGCATTTAGGCACTAGCTAAGTTTTTCCATTATAGGAAGCTCGATACACAATATTATGTGAGTCGGGTTGCAGATTATTCTGCATGCGCAGCTAACCGTAACTCGAAATATAACGGATATATCACTATTTAATTAAAAAATAGGTAAACAAGAGCAATGTAAATGAGGAGATCCCCCATGCAAGTCAGCAGAAGGCAGTTCTTTAAGATCTGTGCTGGCGGTATGGCGGGTACGACGGCAGCAGCACTGGGTTTTATGCCCTCAACTGCGTTAGCTTCGACACGTCAGTATAAATTACTGCGTGCGAAAGAAACCCGAAATACCTGCACATACTGCTCTGTCGGTTGTGGTCTGTTAATGTACAGCCTAGGCGACGGAGCGAAAAATGCCAAAGAGAGCATTTTTCATATTGAAGGTGACCCGGATCATCCGGTAAACCGTGGTGCACTCTGCCCTAAAGGTGCAGGACTTATTGACTTCATTCACAGTGAAAGTCGACTCAAATACCCTGAAGTACGCGAGCCGGGTACGAATGAATGGAAACGCATCTCTTGGAATGAAGCCTTCGACCGCATCGCCAAGTTGATGAAAGAAGACCGTGATGCCAACTTTATTAAAGAAAACAAAGATGGTGTAACGGTAAACCGTTGGCTGACTACAGGCATGCTCTGTGCATCAGCAGCGAGTAACGAAACAGGTTTTGTCTCCCAGAAATTTACTCGTTCCCTCGGCATGCTTGCCGTGGATAACCAAGCACGCGTTTGACACGGACCAACGGTAGCAAGTCTTGCTCCAACATTTGGTCGCGGTGCGATGACCAACCACTGGGTTGACATTAAAAACGCAAACCTGATTATTGTTATGGGTGGTAATGCGGCAGAAGCGCATCCAGTCGGTTTCCGCTGGGCGATGGAAGCCAAAATCCACAATAAAGCCAAACTTATTGTTATTGATCCACGCTTTACCCGTACAGCGGCTGTGGCGGATTTTTACACGCCTATCCGTTCTGGTACTGATATTGCTTTCTTGTCAGGTGTGATTAAATACCTACTGGATAATAAAAAAATTCAGCAGGAATACGTCGAAGCTTATACCAATGCTAGTCTGATTATCCGTGAAGATTATGGATTTGATGATGGCCTATTCACTGGCTACGACGCTGAAAAACGTCAGTATGACAAAACGACGTGGAACTATGAGATGGATGAGAATGGCTTCGCATTACGCGACCCAACTCTGACTCACCCTCGTTGTGTCTTAAATTTACTGAAAGAGCACGTTAGCCGCTATACACCAGAAGTGGTCACTAATATCTGTGGTACACCAATCGAAGACTTTCTGAAAGTCTGTGAGTACATTGCAAAAACTAGTGCAAAAGATAAAACAGCATCATTCTTGTATGCGCTGGGTTGGACTCAACACACTGTTGGTGCACAAAATATTCGTACCATGGCAATGATCCAATTGTTGCTCGGTAACATGGGGATGCTAGGTGGTGGTGTTAACGCATTGCGTGGTCACTCGAACATTCAAGGGCTGACTGACTTAGGGCTGTTATCTCAAAGCTTACCGGGTTACATGACCTTACCTTCTGAGAAACAAACCACAATCGAAAGTTATTTAGCTGCCAATACACCAAAAATGACCCAACCTGGTCAAGTGAACTATTGGAGTAATTACCCGAAATTCTTCGTCAGTATGATGAAAACTTTCTATGGCGATAAAGCACAGAAAGAGAATAGCTGGGGTTTTGATTGGTTGCCGAAATGGGATCAGGTCTACGACGTGTTACGTTATTTCGAGATGATGGATAAAGGCGAAGTTAATGGTTATATCTGCCAAGGCTTTAACCCATTAGCGTCATTCCCGAATAAAAACAAAGTCGTTAAGTCACTGTCTAAGTTGAAATTTTTAGTGACTATTGACCCGCTGAATACAGAAACTTCAAACTTCTGGCAAAACCACGGCGAAATGAATGATGTGGATCCGGCTGCCATTCAAACTACCGTATTCCGTCTACCATCTTGCTGTTTTGCTGAAGAGAATGGTTCGATTGTTAACTCCGCGCGTTGGTTGCAGTGGCACTGGAAAGGTGCGGATGCCCCAGGTGAAGCCATCAGTGATGGTGAAATTCTATCCGGTATTTATCACCGTATGCGTAAACTCTATGAAATAGAGGGAGGAGCATCACCAGAGCCAGTATTGAATATGACGTGGAACTACTTTGACCGTGATAATCCAACTCCGGAAGAAGTGGCACAAGAAAACAATGGTTACGCGCTAGTCGATCTGAAAGATGCTGATGGCAAAATTATTGCGAAAAAAGGTGAATTGCTGAGTTCGTTCGCCCAATTACGTGATGATGGAACAACAGCAAGCGGATGCTGGATCTTTGCAGGTAGCTGGACACCGCAAGGTAATCAGATGGCTCGTCGTGATAACTCTGACCCAACTGGTTTGGGTAACACATTGGGCTGGGCATGGGCATGGCCGTTAAACCGTCGGGTTATTTATAACCGCGCTTCTGCTGACCCAATGGGTAAACCATGGGATCCGCATCGCCAAATCCTTGAATGGGATGGCAACAAGTGGACGGGTATGGACGTACCAGATTACAGCAATGCGCCTCCGGGTAGTGGAGTTCATCCGTTTATCATGCAACCTGAAGGTATGGGTCGCCTGTTTGCACTGGATAAAATGGCCGAAGGTCCTTTCCCAGAGCATTATGAACCGATTGAAACCCCTCTTGACACGAACCCATTACATCCAAATGTGGTCTCGAACCCTGCAGCTCGTGTCTTTAAAGATGACTGGGCTCAGATGGGGAAAGCGACAGAGTTCCCGTATGTTGGAACAACCTATCGTTTAACCGAACATTTCCATTATTGGACAAAACATGCACTGTTGAATGCCATCATTCAGCCACAGCAATTTATCGAAATTGGTGATCGCTTGGCAAATGAGAAAGGTATTAAGCAAGGCGATACGGTAAAAGTCAGCTCTAAACGTGGCTACATCAAAGCAAAAGCGGTCGTGACTAAACGTATTCATACGTTGAAAGTTGACGGCAAAGATATTGATACCATCGGTATCCCTATCCACTGGGGCTTTGAAGGTTTGGCTGTGAAAGGCTTTATTGCTAACACACTGACACCCTATGTGGGTGATGCCAACACGCAAACGCCAGAATTTAAAGCATTCCTTGTCAATGTGGAAAAGGTGTAAGGAGATAAATTATGTCAATGCAATCACAGGACATTATTCGTCGTTCTGCCACCAATTCCCTGACGCCCCCACCTCAGGTGCGGGACTTTAAGGAAGAAGTGGCGAAGCTGATTGATGTCACCACCTGTATCGGCTGTAAAGCCTGTCAGGTAGCGTGTTCTGAGTGGAACGATATTCGTGATAAAATCGGGACTAACATTGGGGTTTATGATAACCCATTGGATTTGACGGCGAAGTCATGGACCGTTATGCGTTTTTCTGAAATTGAAGAGAATGGCAAGTTTGAGTGGCTTATCCGAAAAGATGGCTGCATGCATTGCTATGATCCGGGCTGCCTTAAGGCTTGTCCGTCAGAAGGCGCAATTGTTCAGTATAAAAACGGAATTGTTGATTTTCAATCTGAGCACTGTATTGGTTGTGGTTACTGTATCGCGGGCTGTCCGTTCGACGTACCGCGTATCAACCAAGAAGATAATCGTGCGTACAAATGTACGCTCTGTGTCGACCGTGTTGAAGTGGGCCAAGAACCTGCCTGTGTGAAAACGTGTCCAACCGGCGCTATCCATTTCGGTAGCAAAGAGGACATGATTGGATTGGCAACAGATCGCGTTAGCGAACTGAAAACGCGTGGTTACAATAACGCAGGTTTGTACGACCCAGAGGGCGTTGGTGGAACACACGTCATGTATGTGCTGCATCATGCTGATAAACCTCAGTTGTATCATGGATTACCGGAAAACCCGACAATCAGCCCGACAGTCACTTTCTGGAAAGGTATCTGGAAGCCGTTAGCAGCGGTTGGTTTTGCTGCGACTTTTGCGGCGGCCCTGTTCCACTATGTGGGTATTGGTCCGAACCGCGTCTCCAAAAAAGAAGAAGAAGAGGCACTGGAAGATCTCCATAACTCGACATCTTCTCATACTGATAAGTCAGTTGAAGGGGAGGATCAAAAATGATGCCTGAAGATAATGAAAAAATTATTCGTCATAAGCCAATTGAAAGGATAAATCACTGGGTTGTTGTGATTTGCTTTTTGTTCACGGCCGTGAGTGGATTGGGTTTCTTTTTCCCATCACTGAACTGGTTCATGAACATTTTAGGCACACCGCAACTCGCTAGGATTTTGCATCCGTTTGTCGGCTCAGCGATGTTCCTCTTGTTTATCTTTATGTTTATTCGTTATTTTCACCATAACTTTATTAATAAAGAAGATATTATATGGGCGAAAAATATCGATAAAGTGCTGAAGAACCAAGAAGCTGGAGACGTCGGTCAATATAACCTCGGTCAGAAAGGGGTGTATTGGGTGGTTACTGTCTGCTTACTGCTACTGGCAGTGAGTGGCGTGATTATGTGGCGTCCTTACTTTGCAGACTTTTTCTCAATTCCAATTTATCGAGCTGCGATTCTCGTGCACTCCCTATCAGCTATTGCCCTGATCATCATGATTGTCGTGCATGCTTATGCGGCGATTTGGGTTAAGGGTTCAGTACGCGCGATGGTAGAAGGTTGGGTCACTCGTGGGTGGGCTAAAAAGCATCATCCACGTTGGTATCGTGAAATTGTTGCAAGAGAGAAACAGCAACAGCAGCAAAAGCAACAAGAAAAGAAGAATTAATTTTTTTCACCGTTGAAGGTTGATGAATGAACCCACAAGCAATGAAAATTGTTTGTGGGTTTTTTTTATTGTTATTTTTACGTTTTTTGATAATCAATATAGAGCTATTTGTGGTGATATATATAGTAATTAGTTTTTAATGCAATTAAATATCAATAATTATCTAAAATAATAAGTTAGCTCTCTTTATCTAACTTACGAATAATTAAAATCCAATTGATAATCATTTTTATATTAATTAATGTACTAATCCAAAATCAAATCAAAAAAGATCATCCATAAATGACATTTTTTAGATTTCTTAAATCCAAAGTTAATTAAAAAATTTATATCAATACTATAAATTTCATACTAAATTGATACAGATTAAAAAATTATAATTATTTTTTGATTCTGCCTATTTAAACTCTTAATCTCAATCTATAGCGTATACACCCTAAAAAGAGTACTTGGTATTTTTTCAAAAAATTCTTTATTTCTATTTGTAATACGCTATTTGGTAGCCTATCGTTTACTTTGGTGATTAAAAAGGATTGCAACATAATGATAAATGTTTGCTTAAGTACGTTAATTTCTGGCTATCAAATTGAGAGCGAATTAGATACTTGAAACCAAGCAACTTAATTATTGTGGACAGATTTTGTTCAATATGATTAATTAAGTAATATTGAAATTCAATTAATAATAAATTAATGGATTTCCGCGAAAAAATTTGCTAGGTAATTATATTGCAGTCAAAAAATAATCTAACTTGAGTGGCAGTTTATTGAGAAATACCAACCATAAACGCCCTATTTATATTTTTTAGAATAGAAATTATGAGGTAACTTATGGATCTTCCTTTACAAGGTATCAAAGTTCTTGATTTTACAGGTGTGCAATCTGGCCCATCTTGCACGCAGATGCTCGCATGGTTTGGCGCGGACGTAATTAAAATTGAACGTCCTGGAGTCGGTGATGTTACTCGTAATCAATTAAGAGATATACCTGATGTTGATGCTCTTTACTTCACAATGCTCAACAGCAATAAACGTTCCGTTGAATTGAATACGAAAACACCGGAAGGTAAAGAGGTAATGGAGCGTCTCATTAAACAAGCAGACGTATTAGTTGAAAACTTTCATCCAGGTGCAATCGACCACATGGGTTTTACATGGGAGCATATTCAGGAGCTGAACCCACGTCTGATTTTTGGTTCTATTAAAGGGTTTAATGAAAATTCCCCTTATGCAGACGTTAAAGCTTATGAAAATGTTGCTCAAGCCGCTGGTGGTGCTGCATCTACAACTGGGTTTTGGGATGGCCCACCATTAGTCAGTTCTGCCGCGTTAGGTGATAGCAATACCGGAATGCACTTACTTATTGGATTGCTTGCAGCATTATTACATCGTGAAAAAACAGGTAAAGGCCAACGAGTGACTATGTCGATGCAAGATGCTGTTCTAAACTTGTGTCGAGTTAAATTACGTGACCAACAGCGATTAGAAAAAGTTGGCTACCTTGAAGAATATCCACAGTATCCTAATGGAACATTTGGTGATGCTGTACCCCGTGGCGGGAATGCAGGTGGCGGTGGTCAGCCAGGTTGGATCCTGAAATGTAAGGGATGGGAAACTGATCCAAATGCTTATATTTATTTTACTATCCAAGAGCAAGATTGGGAGCAGACTTGCGTTGCAATTGGAAAACCAGAGTGGGCTACAGATCCTGCTTATAATACACCGAAGGCTCGTCAGCCGCATATCTTTGATATTTTTGCTGAGATAGAAAAATTCTTAGCCGATAAAGACAAACATGAAGCTGTTGAGTATTTGAGCAAATATGGAGTGCCTTGTGCACCAGTACTCAGTATGCGTGAAATTGCACGCGACCAATCATTACGCGAAAGCGGCAGTGTTGTTGAAGTTGAACAACCAAAACGTGGTAAATACCTGACGATAGGGTGCCCAATGAAGTTCTCCTCATTCACTCCAGAGATTAAGAATGCTCCTTTGCTGGGTGAGCATACTGATGAAGTATTAACGGAATTGGGTTATAGCTCAGAGCAAATAGCCTCAATGCGTGCTAACAAAGCCATTTAACCTTAAATTAGGGAGCTTTTTTAATCGGCTCCCTCTACATTTTTTATGAGGTGGATATGTCTACTGATCAAACCCAAAACTTAACAGATGGCATGCATATTATTGTTGATGCTCTAAAACTAAATGGTATTGACACTATTTATGGTGTGGTTGGGATCCCTGTCACTGATTTGGCAAGGCATGCTCAAGCTGAAGGTATTCGCTATATTGGATTTCGTCATGAGCAATCTGCTGGTAATGCGGCTGCAATTAGCGGATTTCTTACACAAAAACCAGGTATTTGTTTAACAGTTTCTGCCCCAGGATTTTTAAATGGCATGGTGGCATTAGCTAATGCGACAACCAACGGCTTCCCAATGATCCAAATCAGTGGCTCTAGTGATAGAGCAATTATTGATTTGCAACAAGGCGACTATGAAGAACTTGATCAGATGAATGTGGCAAAGCCTTTTGCTAAAGCATCTTATCGAGTTAACAAACCAGAAGATTTAGGCATTGCTCTCGCGAGAGCTATTCGTGCTTCAGTATCTGGTCGGCCGGGTGGGGTATATCTTGATTTAACGAGCGAAGTGCTGGCTGCAGTCATGGATAAAGATGCCGCAGATAAAACGATTTTTAAAGTTGAAGATCCTGCACCACGTCAATTACCTGCTCCTGATACCGTTAATAAAGCACTTGAGCTACTTGCCAATGCAAAACGCCCACTAATCATTTTGGGTAAAGGCGCTGCTTATGCTCAAGCAGACCAAAATATTCGTCAATTTATAGAAACTACAGGTATTCCTTACTTACCTATGTCGATGGCGAAAGGTTTATTGCCTGATGATCATCCTCAGTCAGCGGCATCTGCTCGCTCCCACGCACTTTCTAATGCTGATGTCATCGTGCTAATGGGGGCACGTTTGAATTGGTTATTAGATCATGGAAAAGGTAAACATTGGTCTCCAGATACTCAGTTTATTCAATTAGATATTGAACCATCAGAAATTGATAGTAATCGCCCAATTACTGCACCAGTTGTTGGTGATATCTATTCTAGTATTGCGGCTTTACTTGCTGGTCTGAAAGTAACACCGGTGAAATCACCAAGTGAATGGATGGCAGGTATTGACGAACAAAAGAAAGTAAATAACGAGAAAATGGCAGTTAAGCTTAATACTGATACGTCACCGCTCAACTATTTCAATGCGCTACGTGCTATCCGGGATGTGTTAGTTAACTATAAAGATGTTTATGTAGTTAACGAAGGTGCTAACACCCTCGATAATGCGCGTAATATCATCGAGATGTATCAACCTCGTCATCGATTAGATTGTGGTACATGGGGTGTTATGGGGATCGGCATGGGATATGCTGTAGGTGCTGCTGTAACTAGTGGTAAGCCTGTGGTAGCCATCGAGGGAGATAGTGCGTTTGGTTTTAGCGGAATGGAAATTGAAACAATTTGCCGTTACAAGCTGCCCGTTACAATTCTCATTTTCAATAATGGCGGTATTTATCGTGGCGATGGTGTCAATCTACATGGTGACCAAGACCCTTCTCCAACAGAATTAATGAGTAATGCTCATTATGATAAAATGATCGAAGCATTCGGTGGCATTGGTTATAACGCGACTACAGCGTATGAAATTCAGCAAGCATTAAAAGCAGGATTAACATCGGGTAAACCAACGCTAATTAACGTAGTGATTGATCCTGCCGTAGGCACTGAAAGTGGTCATATAGGAAATTTAAATCCAAAGTCAGTAGCTAAAAATTAAGAAACTTTCATATCAAAACACTTGAAGTATTCGCGCGCTATTTTATTTAAAAATAGCGCTTTCAAGTTATTCCTAAAAGTTAGGTAAATAATTATGTTTGATTTCATGAGTAAAATTTTTATGAGCGACTTGTTGCCAATTATTATTATATTGGCACTGGGTTTTGTCAGTGGTAGACGCAATGTTTTTACTGAAGATCAAGCAAGAGCGTTTAATAAGTTAGTGCTGAATTATGCATTACCCGCAGCGTTATTTGTTTCGTTAGTTCGAGCAAATCGGGATATGATTTTTGCCGATATGAAGCTGACGATTATTTCTTTAGTTGTCTTACTTTTTTGTTTCTTTTTTACATTTTTTAGCTGTAAAAAATTCTTCAAACACTCTCGCTCAGAAGCTGCGGTTTGCGCATTAATTGCAGGTTCACCGACCATTGGTTTTCTCGGATTTGCAGTGTTAGACCCTATTTATGGTGATACCGTTTCAACGGGTTTAGTTGTCGCGATCATTTCAATTATTGTTAACGCCATTACCATCCCTATAGGTCTCTTTTTACTTAATCCAGCAAGTAATAGTGGTAATGGAGAAAAGGGTAGTGGTGGGATGGGGGCTCTAATTTCCGCGTTCAAAGAGCCAGTTGTATGGTCACCAATATTAGCGACAGCATTAGTGTTAATTGGTATCAAAATTCCTAATGTTTGGGATCCTACATTTGATTTAATAGCAAAAGCAAACTCAGGGGTCGCTGTATTCGCTGCAGGGCTAACACTGGCCGCAAATAAATTCCAGTTTGATGGTGAAATTATTTATAACACTATGCTGAAACTTATTTTGATGCCTGCTTTAATGCTGGCTGCGGGTCTACTATTCCATATGGAATCAGAACATCTACAAATGATGGTATTAGCGGGTGCTCTCCCTCCAGCATTTTCTGGAACAATTATTGCCAGTAGATTTAATGTTTATACCAGAACAGGTACAGCATCATTGGCAGTTAGTGTCATCGGATTCATCATAGCTGCACCTTTGTGGATTTATATCGCTCGTCTTGTTAGTTAAATACTATTTAACATGACAATTTTCTGGAAAAGCAAATTATGAATTCGTTAAAACCACTTGAGGGAATACGTGTTCTCGACTTTACTGGAGTGCAATCTGGCCCATCTTGCACGCAGATGCTCGCATGGTTTGGCGCGGACGTAATTAAAATTGAACGTCCTGGAGTCGGTGATGTTACTCGTAATCAATTAAGAGATATACCTGATGTTGATGCTCTTTACTTCACAATGCTCAACAGCAATAAACGTTCCGTTGAATTGAATACGAAAACACCGGAAGGTAAAGAGGTAATGGAGCGTCTCATTAAACAAGCAGACGTATTAGTTGAAAACTTTCATCCAGGTGCAATCGACCACATGGGTTTTACATGGGAGCATATTCAGGAGCTGAACCCACGTCTGATTTTTGGTTCTATTAAAGGGTTTAATGAAAATTCCCCTTATGCAGACGTTAAAGCTTATGAAAATGTTGCTCAAGCCGCTGGTGGTGCTGCATCTACAACTGGGTTTTGGGATGGCCCACCATTAGTCAGTTCTGCCGCGTTAGGTGATAGCAATACCGGAATGCACTTACTTATTGGATTGCTTGCAGCATTACTACATCGTGAAAAAACAGGTAAAGGCCAACGAGTGACTATGTTGATGCAAGATGCTGTTCTAAACTTGTGTCGGGTTAAATTACGAGATCAACAACGGTTAGAAAAGCTTGGCTATCTTGAAGAATATCCACAGTATCCTAATGGAACATTTGGTGATGCTGTACCTAGAGGCGGGAATTCTAGTGGTGGCGGCCAACCTGGTACGATGCTGAAATGCAAAGGTAGTGATACAGACCCAAATGCATATATCTACTTTATTAATCAGGATCATAACTGGGAAAATACATGTGATGCAATAGGAAAGCCCGACTGGAAAACTGATCCTACTTTTGCAACTACTGAAGCACGTATGAGTCATATTCAAGATATCTGGGATGCAATTGAATATATTGCGAAAGATAAAGATAAGCATCAATTGACGGATTATTTTGATCAGTTTGGTATACCTTGTTCGGCAGTCTTGAGTATGAAAGAGATCATGAATGACCCATCTTTACGGGATAGTGGCTCAATTGTTGAAGTAGAGCAACCAAAGCGTGGTACTTATCTGACAGTGGGTTGCCCAATGAAATTCTCTTCATTCACTCCAGATATTAAGAGTGCCCCATTATTGGGTGAACATAATAATGAGGTATTAAAGGAGCTTGGCTATAGCGACGGACAAATATCAGAGATGAAACTAAAAGGTGTTATTTAACGCAAGGAAATCATTTATGGAAAAAAATATACCTGCACGAAAAGGACCTTTTGATGGTGTATTAGTCATCGACCTTACCCATGTACTTAATGGCCCCTTTGGGACTCAGATGTTATGTGACCTTGGTGCTAGGGTGATAAAAATTGAGCCTCCAGGTCATGGTGATGATACTCGTACGTATGGACCCTATGTTAAAGGACAATCGTTATACTATAGTTTTGTCAACCGAGGGAAAGAAAGCATCGTTCTTAATTTAAAAGATGACCATGACCGCGTTATTTTTCTGAATATGATAAAAGAAGCGGATGTGGTTGCTGAAAATTTTCGCCCAGGTACGATGGATAAATTAGGGTTTTCTTATGAAGAGCTTTCAGCTATTAACCCTCGGCTTATTTATGCTTCATCATCTGGTTTCGGTCATACAGGTCCACTGGCCGACTTTCCTGCCTACGATACAATTATTCAAGCTATGAGTGGGATCATGATGGAAACTGGATTTCCCGATGGTCCACCCGTTCGTGTAGGGACTTCTATTTCAGACTTGTGTGCAGGTGTTTATATGTTCTGTGGGATAGCAAGTGCCTTGTACGCGCGCGAGAAAAGCGGACAGGGCGCTCATGTTGATATAGCTATGTTTGACTCGACAATATCTTTTCTTGAGCATGGTTTAATGGCTTATGTAGCCACAGGAAAAGCACCAGGAAGGATTGGTAATCGCCATCCATATATGTCTCCATTTGATGTTTTCGGTACTAAAGATAAACATATTACAATTTGTTGTGGGAATGATTCTTTATTCACCAAACTTTGCCATGTAATTGATACGGATTCGCTACTTGAAGACCCACGCTTTTGTACAAATATTGATCGAGTAAAGAATCAGGCAGAATTAAAATCGATTATTGAAGATAAATTGAGCGCTCAGAGTGCAGATTATTGGCTAGATAAGATAGATGAAGCTGGAGTTCCAGTAGCGCCGTTGTTAAATGTGTCTGAAGCAATGCAGTTACCACAAACAGAAGCTAGGAATATGTTAATAGAAGCGGGTGGTATTCAGATGCCAGGCAATCCAATAAAAATTAGTGGTTATTCCGACCCTAAAATTCGAGTTGGGGCACCCGAATTAAATGAGCATGGTGATAATTTACGCAAAGAATTCTCATAAACCTTGAAAGCATTTTAACGTATTATTAATTGTTATTTGTGCTCAATCTAAATTTTAGCTGATGGTGAGTTGAGCTAGTTATTTTGTAGCTCTCCAATAAAATACGATAAATCTAAAAAATATATTCATTCAACATTCACAAATAACCTCTAGCTATTACATTATAAAAAAATTATTTCAACCTTTAAGCGAAAAACCTGACACGATGTTGTCGTGTCAGGTTGTATGGTAATTAGAGAGCTTATACTGGGCATATACATGCCACCTTATTTTTTCCAAAAAACATTTTATTATCGATATTCTTCTATTCATTAAATGAGTAGTTATTTACGTTTAATATACCTATTTTTTTAAAATAACAAATGCGACCATCAACTAATAACATCTATAAGCACCATAATAATAGGATTTAAATATTTGCACTTAAATGTGCTATTTTTATAATCTTAGAAAAAATACGTCCTAACGAAGTGCTGATATAGATCAGCGACAATAGTCGTGTCTATTGGTGTAATGCTTGAGCAGATGATGTCCTAATTTATCAATTTATACTAAGCTCAAATCTAATGTTCGTTTGATAAAGCTGTACGTGATTAAGCATCCATGATGAGTCAGGGGAACGAGGTAGCTACTCGGTCACTTTTGTTTTATCCTGAGTGGTAGATAACAGCAATTTTCGCTGATTAGCATAATATGAACTTAAATATGCTAGGAAAAGTGTAATGATCACTTCCTGAAAAATAGTCGTTTAAAAATTATAAAAGAGAGCAATGCAATGGGTATTCGTATCGTCCCTAAAGAAGATCTAGGGCAAGAAAGATTAAAAGAAAAAGGCATTGGTTTTATCCCTCCAGTTTTATTCCCTAATCTGAAAAGCTTGTATCAACGACGTGCCGAAAGATTAAAAGAGTTGGGAGTAAATGAGCATCCTTTTGCCGATTATCTTAATTTTGCAGCGGAAGTCGCTACTGCACAGAATAATGCACAACACGATAACCCGCTAGAAATGGATATGAATGCAGTACTGGAACGTGCAATGGTGACAAATAATCCACCTCTGGATGCGAAAACGTTCCCGCGTACCGCGCATTGGCACAAGATCCTGAATTCGATTATCGCCGAATTATTGCCAGTGGTACCTGAATCAGTACGCCCTGCATTAGAGAATTTAGCTAAAGCATCGGAGAATGAACTCGAAGAAATGGCTTCAGCGCTACTAAGTGAGCAGTTTGAAAAAGTTCCAGCGGATAAATCAATGTTTGTCTGGGCTGCGTTATCCGTTTATTGGGCGCAAATGGCGACCCAAATCCCCGGTAAAGCACGTGCAGAGCATGGTGACCACCGCCATTTCTGTCCAGTTTGTAATAGCATGCCAGTTTCCAGTATCGTTCAAATCGGCTCATCTCAAGGTTTACGTTATTTGCACTGCAATCTCTGTGAAACTGAATGGCATATGGTGCGTGTGAAATGCAGTAACTGTGAGCAGACTCGTGACCTCAATTATTGGTCACTTGATAATGAAAATGCGGCAGTGAAAGCCGAAAGTTGTGGGGATTGCGGTAGTTATCTGAAAATCCTTTACCAAGAAAAAGATGCCAAAGTCGAAGCGGTTGCGGATGATCTCGCTTCCATTATTCTTGATGCTCGTATGGAAGAGGAAGGTTTTGCTCGTAGTAGCATCAACCCGTTTCTGTTTCCCGGTGAAAAATAGTTAATAAAAGAGAGTGACCACGATGGCAGACTCTAACGCGGCTCTATATCGTCAGCTTCCTGCTATCGATAAACTGCTACAGCTCGACGAAGTTCAGATATTGATGGTTGAGTCAGGGCATCATTGGGTGACTGAGCAGTTGCGTGATATGCAGCAGCAAGCGCGCGAATTTATTCAGCAACATGAACAATTACCTAACTGGCATAATGATTGGTTAGCTGAGTTAACCCGCCGTCATGCTGCGTTGCAAGAAAGTGCATTAAAACCTGTATTTAACCTCACGGGAACGGTATTGCATACCAATCTTGGTCGGGCGGTAATGGCTCAATCGGCGATTCTTGCTGTTAATAAAGTGATGAGTTCACCTGTTACTCTAGAATACTCGCTAGATGGTGCAACCCGAGGACATCGTGATCGCGCATTGGCTAACTTATTGTGTCAGTTGACCGGCGCGGAAGATGCTTGCATTGTGAATAATAATGCCGCAGCTGTATTGTTGCTTCTGGCGACGGTAGCTCAAGGTGGACAAGTTATCGTCTCACGAGGTGAGCTGGTGGAAATTGGTGGCGCTTTTCGGGTTCCTGATGTGATGGCACAAGCAGGCTGTCAACTTGTCGAGGTCGGAACCACCAACCGTACTCATCTCCGCGATTATGCTAATGCGATCAATGATCAAACCACATTATTGATGAAAGTGCATACCAGTAACTACAGTATTGAAGGTTTTACCGCTGAAGTTGAAAGTACCGAATTAGCACAATTGGGTAACCAATATCAATTACCGACAGCAATTGATTTAGGCAGTGGTTCAATGGTTGATATGACCGCCTATGGCTTACCTGCCGAGCCGATGCCACACACTTATTTAGCGCAAGGTATCGATTTAGTCTCAATTTCGGGCGATAAGTTGCTTGGTGGTCCACAGGCAGGAATTATTCTGGGTAAGAAAAAGTGGATTGAGGCAATTCAAAAGCATCCGCTTAAACGCGCCTTACGTGCAGATAAAATGACCTTAGCAGCGCTTGAGGCAACATTAAAACTGTATCTGACTCCCGAAAAGTTGGTGACTGAATTACCGACATTGCGTTGGTTAACTCGCAGCGCAGATGAAGTAAAAGCACGAGCTGAGCGCCTTATTGTCCCTTTACAAGCTTTCTACGGTGATAAATTTGTGGTTGAAATGGAGCCTTGTTTATCTCAGATAGGCAGTGGGTCATTACCTATTGATAGGCTACCGAGTTATGCCGTGACTTTCACGCCTTTTGATGGACGTGGAAGCTCTCTTGGGCTACTGGCGACTCGCTGGCGTCAATCTGCACAACCCGTGATCGGGCGAGTTAAAGAAGGTAAGTTATGGTTAGACCTTCGTTGTTTAGATGATGAACATGCGCTATTGCAGGTACTACTTTCATGATTTTTGCCACTGCCGGCCATGTTGACCATGGCAAAACATCCTTAATTCAGGCAATTACGGGTGTAAATACCGCTCATTTACCCGAAGAGAAAAAACGCGGGATGACCATTGATCTGGGTTATGCTTATTGGCCTCAGCAAGATGGCAGTGCCATCGGATTTATTGATGTTCCTGGACATGAAAAATTCTTAGCCAATATGTTGGCAGGAGTCGGTGGAATTAATCATGCCCTGCTGGTGGTTGCGTGTGATGATGGTGTGATGGCGCAAACACTAGAACACTTAGCAATTTTACGCCTTGCAGGCTGCCCTAATATTACTGTGGTTTTGACCAAAGCAGACCGGGTTGATGAAGAACGAGTTGCTGAGGTGACTGAGCAAGTTAATGCTGAAATTCATCGCCAAGGTTGGTCTAATGCCGCACTTTTTATTACCTCAGCGATTGATGGGAAAGGGATTGAGCCATTACGTGCTTATCTACAACAAATTCATCAACAAGCTACCGATCATCAAAATAAACAACAACGCTTTCGATTGGCAATTGATCGTGTGTTTCATGTTAAAGGTGCTGGTATCGTTGTTACCGGGACAGCGCTGGCAGGACAGGTTTCGATTGGTGAATCATTATGGCTGACAGGAACAGAGTCTTCCGTTAGGGTCAGAGGTATTCATCGCCAAAATCAACAAGCTGAGATTGCTCAGGCAGGCGATCGTGTTGCGTTAAACCTTGCGGGTGATATTGATAAAGAGAATGTTACTCGGGGAGATTGGCTACTGTCTCATCAGCCTTTTGCTGCAGCAACAAGGGTGATTGTTGAGCTACAATGTGATTCGATTATCAAACATTGGCAGCCAGTCCATTTGTATCATGGTGCCAGCCATATTACAGGTCGTGTTTCACTGTTAACTGAACCGGGTGAAACCCCATTGCTAGCTGAGCTGATTTTAGATACGCCGTTATGGTTAGTCGATAATGACCGGCTAATCGTTCGTGATATCAGTGCCCGAGAAACATTGGCATCAGCAAGGGTAATTCGCTTAGCTTCACCGCGTAGAGGAAAAAGATTACCCGAGTTTATCGATTGGTTATGCCACCTTTGTGGGGCGATAGATGAATTAACCTATTTGAAATTACAACTTCCGCGTGGTGAGCTAGATCTAAATAGTTATGGTTGGTCTCGCCAGTTAACATCATCTGCTCTTGAGCAACTGCTCACTCAGATTGAGTTAGTGCGTGTCGGTGACAGGATACTGTCTACTTTTAAAGCACAAGTGGCTAAAGGGCGATTGGTACAAACATTAGACGATTTTCATGAAGTACACAGCGATCAAATTGGTGTTAGTAAGGCCAGATTGAAGCGAATGGCGTTGCCAACAATGAGCGAACCATTAGTCTTTAAACTGATTAATGAACTGATTGATGAAGGAACTATTAAGCAAACTCGAGGCTGGCTGCATATGCCGCAACACGGGTTAGTTTTTGATGCTGAACAGCAGCAAATTTGGCAGAAAATAGTGCCATTATTTCCAAGAGTGGATGCATGGTGGGTTCGCGATCTTGCTACCGAAATAGATTGTGAAGAAGACGTACTGCGGCGTGTGATGAAAAAAGCCGCTCAAATGGGTCTTGTCACAGCCATAGTGCGTGACCGTTATTATAGTAGTGAACAGATGAAACAATTTGCTGAGCTTATTTTGCATTATTGCGAAGAAAAAGGGGTGATTTATGCCGCCGATTTTCGTAATGAACTGGGTATCGGTCGTAAACTAGCTATCCAAATCCTTGAATTTTTCGATAAAAGTGGTTTTATAAGACGTAAAGGTGATGGGCACTTTTTACGTGATAAAGGCATTTTTACTGAATAGTGTTATAGCCTAAATAGTTATAATGGCGCTTTATAACGGACCCTATTTGCTTAAGGTCGTTAATGCTTAATTATCTTGTGGTAAACCTGATGAAGAAAAGTGTATTTTCTGCTGTTTATCTGGTCGTGATTTTAATCGCTTCCCTTTTTTTAGTTTTTGAAAAAAGTAGTGTGATTTATCCTGCTTTAGTGTCGATTGGTGTTTACGCGGTAATTTTTGGTTTTCTCTCTATTATAACTGCTAGATGGCTTTTTTCTGCGGTTGTTACCAGTACGCTGTTCATCATTATCAAGTTCGTCAATCAACTCAAAGTCCACTATTACAAAGAGCAGTTATTTTATTCTGATATCAATATAATGACTGATACTTCAAACATGGGTACTTTGAGTCATTATTGGCTGGCGGGTATTGCATTATTGGGGTTACTGATCTTATTAGTGATAAATGGTGTGCTAAGTTGGCGTTTACTTCGTCCCAGAAAATCATTCGCTTGGCGGTTGACTGGGGTGATATTAGGTATTGGCGGCTATTTTGGCGCGAGTTTTGCCGCATCACATTACTATAGCGAGTGGACCAATACCTTACCAAAAGGCCGAGGCACGGTGACTAACTTAGTCATGTCGGCACAAAATTCAACCTATCAATCGCCACAATTCAAAGGTTCATCAGATTACTTTGTGCAACAAGCGGCTTCGGTATCATTACCCGCTGCAGAAGTATCAGAAAAACCAGACATTCTATTGCTACTGCAAGAGTCGACAGTTAATCCTGATATCTACAAATTGCCAGAAGGGACAAAACTGCCTAATCTGTTTATGTTTCAGCAAGATAATGAGCTAACTGCTCATAGTCGAATGCGAGTTCAAACCTTTGGTGGTGGAACATGGTTATCTGAATTTGCTGCACTTACAGGGCTAAATAGCGATGACTTTGGTGCACAAAAAAGTGGTGTGTTCTATTTCATTGTCGACCATCTTAATAATAGTTTGTTTAAAGAGATGAAAGCCAACGGTTATTATACCGTTGTTTTGACACCGTTTAATCGTGGAGCTTATCACTCTGGGCATGCTTATGAAACGTTGGGCGTCGATCGAATTATTCAGCCACAAGAGCTAGGTTATCCCGGAAAAATACAAGATAACTTATGGACTATCAGCACGGAAGATATGCTGAAATACGCTAAAGAAATCTTAGCCAAAGAGACAGATAAGCCAGTATTTATTTTCTCACTGACAATGTATGAACATGGTCCTTATAAAGAAACGCATAATGATGATTATGGCTTGAAAGGCAAATTAGAAAACGCGGATTCAGCTGGCGAATTTAGCCACTATATGGAAAAAATTGTGGCATCTGACAATGCGATACGTGATTTTGCTGATTTTATTTCTAAGCGAGAACGGCCATTGATGTTTTTATATTTTGGTGACCATCAACCAGGGATCAGCCTAAATAAATATCAATCTGAATTCTCATCTCCTGCATTTATCACGCAATTTACACTGCGCGATAATCTAAAATCAGGTACTAGCATTCAAACAGGCAACTTAACCGATATTGCCTTTCTTGGCGGAATTTTACTAGAGCGTGCGAATCTGCATGTTTCGCCCTTCTATGAAGTAAATATTAAGATGCGCCATTTGTGCGATGGAAAATTAGATGATTGCGAAGATAAACAATTATTAGACAGCTATCGCCACTATCTTTATCAAGAACTCAATGCTGCCACTAAAGCAGTGGAGTAATCATAAAGAATGATGATTGAATGTTAAATGGCAAAAAAGGCGGGAATACTCCTGCCTTTTGTTTTAGCAGCAAACTAAGACTAGTTATTTACGTGTCGCGAGGATCACACTTGACGCTTTGATAAATGCTGTGATGTCAACACCTTTGCTTAGCGCCATATCTTCAAGACTTTCATTGGTAATAATCGCTGTAAGCTCAACACCTTTATCAGTCACCAAATGTACAGTGCTGTTGACTGCGCCCTCAATAATATTGCTGATTTTGCCACTAAATTGATTACGTGCTGAAAATCGTAAGCCACAGTCTGGTTTCGCTAAAACGACCCACGGTGCTTTAATGATAGCGACGGCTTCTTTCCCAACAACCAACCCTAACGTTTCGCAGCTTTCACGTGTAATCACAGTAGTCAGTTCTTCGCCATTACCTAAAGATAAAACAACTTCATTATTAACCGCACCTTCTTTGACGATGCTAACAGTACCGATTAATTGGTTACGAGCGGAAACTTGCATGATTAACCTCATTTCAGATTAATAATAAAACTCACTTTAAATAGAATAAGCGTAAACACTAGATCAATCTATGATATGAATGATGTTCGTGGATAAGATCATGCAAATCATCATACTTCTGGAATATCTTCACGAGATAATTGATGTTATTTATCGTCGCAAAATTTAGTACCTCGTTAGCAAAGCGATTAGGGTACAGGCGTTGTGTAGCCTGTCTTCTAAGCATGGCTGGCAGGTTACATTGTCAGAGAGCATTAAGAAGGAGTATTAAACTCCAATTCATAAACATCCCCACGACAAACGATCTCACTATACTCAATGATAATACCCGTGTTGAGGGTGCTGGTTTGGTGAACTAACAGTAATGGGGATCCTTCGAGGGTATTTAACCATTCTGCTTGTTGGCTATTGCAACTGATAGCTTTGATTTTATGCTGTACTGAACTAAAGCTAATACCTTGGCTTTCCCATAAGGCATATAGGGAACCAGCTAGCTTATCGGGTTCTGGAAGATATTGCGCGGGGATGTAGTTATTTTCGAAAGAAACTGGTTGGCCATTGGCAATACGAATGCGCCTTAACTGTGCAATTAAGCTACCTGTCGGTAAACCAAGTTTTGCGGAAATATCGGCATTAGCTTCTGTGAGAATACGCAGTAACCACTCAGTTGTGACTATTCCACCTGCGCTCATGACTTGAGCGGTAAAACCACTCTCGCGTGAGAGAGAGTACCCAAGGTACTTGGTGATTTGTGTCCCGATACCTTGTTGACGAATAACAAGGCCTTTTTTTTTCAGTGATTGCATCGTTTTACTAACAGTCACTCGGGAAATATTTAATTCATGTGCAAGATTTCGTTCTGCTGGAAGATAATCCCCAGCATTGATGATTTTATGCTCAATAGCCGATTCAATCGCCTGTTGTAATTGTAAATACAATGGCATCGCTAATTTTGCGTTTAGTTTATTTTTTATCCATTCAACAATACGTTCTTGCATTGTTTTTTTCCATAAAACTTTCAACAAATTAAGTTTATAACAGACTTTGGAATTTACATAATATAAACGATTGGATTTATATTGGCATTGTTTTTTACTAAGTGGACTGGCATTGGACTTAATTACTGCTAATCTTATTAGTGTTGTTAAGGATAGTATTGGGAGTAAAAATGGGACTGAAGCCCGACATTGAGGGTGCGATACTTGGATGCTTATATGGCCAAGCTACGGGTGATGCCATGGGTATGCCGTCTGAACTATGGCGGCAAGACCGAGTTCAACAGTTTTTCGGCTGGATAGATAATTTTTTAGCTGGGCCAGCCGAAAATATCGCAGCTATCGGATTTCACGCCGGTGAAGTGACTGATGATACTCATCAAGCAATTGCGTTAATGGATGCGATTATCTCTTGTAACGGTGCTGTAGAGCCAAAGGTGATTGCACAAAATATTTTGACGTGGGCGAAGCAGATCAATGCCTTTGAGAAAAATATTTTTGGGCCAACCTCGAAACAATCTCTACTCGCTATTCAATCAGGTATACCGATTAATGAAATTGTATCGAATGGGGTCACTAATGGTGCAGCAATGCGAATAGCACCAGTGGGTTGTATCGCATCGACTATGGATCGCAATAAATTTATCAAGACCGTTGAAGCGGCATGTATTCCGACGCATAAGTCAGATATTGCGATTGCAGGAGCGAGTGTTATTGCTTGGGCAGTTAGTCGAGCGATTGAACAAACGCCATGGTCTCAAATTAAAAAAGAACTTCCTATACTTGCAGATGAAGTGCAGCAACGATATGCCTCGACGTTTAGCCCTTCTTTAGGGCGGCGAATTTCATTTGCTTTTGAGAAGGCGAACGAGTTGCAGTTATGCTCTCCTCAGACAACACTTAGAGTGCTGTATGATTTTATCGGAGCGGGTATGGATACGATAGAGTCTATTCCGTGCGCTCTGGCCATAGTTAACGTAACGAATGGTGATCCTGTCATGTGTGCGAAGTATTGTGCCAACCTGGGGGGCGACACGGACACCATTGGCGCTATGGCCGGAGCGATTTCGGGAGCGTTGTCAGGTATTCAATCTTTTCCTGAAGAATGGATTGCATTGATTAATAATTCTAATAATATAGATTTTTATCCCTACGCAAAAATACTCAGCACCTTACGCCATTAAGGAGAGTTGATTGATTGAATTACCTGACACTCAATACAAAAACGAAGCATGGAAAATAGAAAATACTGGCATTGATATTGTGCCCGAACATGAGCGAACGGCCACACCTCTTGAACTTTTTTGGATTTGGTCTGCCGCGAATATCGGTATATTGGGCATTGTTTATGGTGCCATTATCGTTTCCTTTCGTCTCTCCTTTTTTCAGTCACTCTTAGCAACCATCGTTGGCATAGCCAGTTTTGCTCTTGTCGGGTATATCAGCCTTGCAGGGCAAAAAGGTCGTACAACGACACTCACACTTTCTCGAACTATTTTCGGTAAAACTGGGAATATAGCCCCAACATTTTTCAGTTGGATAACGCTGATGGGCTGGGAGGCTATCAATATGATCACCGGAACGTTGACGCTAAAAGCGTTATTTCATGTGATTGGATTGAGTGATTCCATTGCATTAACGATAGTTTGCATGGTGCTATTTGGCGGTCTGGCTATTACGATCAGTTTACTTGGGCAAGCCACGGTGGTCGTGATACAAAGCTGGATCACACGCATTTTTGGCACCATGACATTGATAGCGGCACTGTATATTATCGGGCAAACCGACTGGAATGCTGTTTTATCAATGCCTTCAGGTGATTGGCTGACTGGGTTTTTACCCGCAGTATCTATTATTGCTGCGGGTACAGGAATTGGTTGGGGGATTGCAGGGGCGGACTATAGCCGTTATCAAAGCGATCGGTCATCAAAATCGGGTATCTTTAATGCAGTGACATTTGGCGCAATGTTACCACTATTTATTCTATTATTTACCGGAATATTGCTTTCTGCACGGTTACCTGAATTGGCCTCTTCTGAAAATCCCATAGCGTTGATAGGAACCGCACTTCCAAGCTGGATGTCGATACCTTATCTGCTAACGGCAACAGCCGGTATTATCACCATTGCGGTACTTAGTCTCTATTCTGCTAGTCTCAACTTATTGACTATTGGCATAAAAATACGTCAAGTTTACGCGGTTGTATTAGATGCCATTTTGGTTATGGGCGTTGCGATTTATATCCTGTTTATTGCCGGTGAATTTATGGATTCCTTTATCGCTTTCTTATTATTTTGTGGGGTATTTTTAGCCTCATGGGAAGCGGTATTTATGTTGGATTATGCGGTATTACGTCGCCGCAAAGGCTATGAGTTTGAGCAGTTATTTGGCAAGTCTAATGTGGGTATTCGTTGGGTCCCATTACTGTGTTGGTTACTGGGGGCGTTAGCAGGGCTTCTGGTGAGTGATAATCAATTCATCAAAGGTCCATGGGCAACGGGAATTTTTCAAGGTTCTAGCTTATCTATATTGCTTTCTTTTGTATTGAGCTTTGTACTCTATAGCGTCTATCTGATGTTTAGCCGTCCGGTGGAGAAACATTAATGCGTCAAGTTGTTGTTATTGGTGCAGCAGCAGGGGATAGGGTACTGAGTATTCCCCGTTTACCTCTGCGCGGTGAAGATATTGCCGCGAGCGATCATGGTTGGCAGATAGGCGGATGCGCATTTAATGTACTGCGTGCATTAGTGCGTCTTCAAATACCTGTTATTAATGGTATTCGAGTTGGTAATGGCCAGTGGGGACAACGCGTTCGCCAAGCATTATCAGAGCTTGGAGTATCACCGATATTAACCAGTACAACTCAAGATAATGGTTGGTGTTTTGCATTAGCGGAGCCTGATGGTGAAAGGACATTTATTTCAATACCGGGCTGTGAGGAAGAATGGGATAAAACTGAGTTACGTAGCCTAATTATTCCTTCACATGGCATTATTTATGTTAGTGGCTATGAGCTTGGCTGCAGTCAAGGTGAAGCACTGCAACAGTGGCTTCTCGATGATTGTACAACACAAACTCTTGTTCTAGACCCTGGCCCAAGACTCTCCGACTTTCCTGATGATTTTCTTAGTAAATTACCCGCAGATAGAACGATACTAACGTTAAATCGTGATGAAGCACGGTTTCTTTGTGGTGATGGTGATATCGTGCAGCAGGCGTTATATTATGCTGAGTGCAGTGGCATGACGTTGATTGTACGTTTCGATAGTCAAGGTGCTTGGTTGTGTCCACCGAATCAGCTTGCTCATTTTGTTCCTGCCTATAAAATTACAGCCGTTGATACGATTGGCGCTGGTGATGCACATACTGCAGGCGTGCTAGCTGGCCTTTCTCGGGGACTTTCATTAATTGATTGTATTGATCTTGGTAACAAAATTGCCGCAATCGCAGTGACTAAACAAGGCCCTTCAGGCGCGCCAACGTTAAGTGAGCTTAATGAGTCATTATTGATACGAACTTAGTAAAATATCCGATAATACTTACGCACGATATTTTTTATTTTTGAGAAATAAAACCATTGTGACATTTATTGGTCATATACCTAAATAATTTAAGTTGTATGTAGATGCCTAGCCAGAATATTCCAGCCTGTATTGATAACACGTTTATTCGGGTAGTGAAGCGCAATTAATACAAGTGCAACTTGAATTATTTGAGGTGTAAACTGTTAACTCACTTTGAGTGACTCTTGCCTAGCCTGTTTTACATTAAATAAAGGCTTTTAATTCGAATGAAAATTGGTCACCAAAGATCAACAGCCCCTAGAAGACAATTAAAATGAAATACTTAGTTACTGGCAGTGCAGGTTTTATTGGTTTTAGGTTATGTCAGCGTTTATTAGACAGCGGGCATGAAGTTGTTGGGATCGACAATATGAATGCTTATTACGATCAAGGCCTAAAACAGTCTCGTTTACATATTCTCGAACAATATTCCCATTTCCGCTTCATTCCACTCGATATCACTGAGCGTGAAAAAGTGGTGGTACTTTGTACTCAAGAAGGTTTTGATCGTGTGATACATCTTGCCGCTCAAGCAGGTGTACGTTATTCACTCCAAAATCCTTTTGCTTATGCCGACAGTAATCTTAACGGGCACCTAGCGATTCTAGAGGGTTGCCGCCAAGCAAAAATTAAACATTTGGTATATGCCTCTTCGAGTTCAGTATATGGCATGACAGATCAAACGCCATTTAGTACCGATATGTCGACCGATCATCCCGTCTCACTCTATGCAGCGACCAAAAAAGCCAATGAGCTAATGGCGCACTCTTATTCACATCTTTACCAGCTGCCAACCACAGGCTTGCGCTTCTTTACTGTTTATGGTCCTTGGGGCCGTCCTGACATGGCGTTATTCAAATTTACCAAAGCGATTTTAGCGGGAGAGCCGATAGATGTTTATAATAACGGCAATTTGAGCCGTGATTTCACGTTTATTGATGATATCGTGGAAGGTATTATTCGTATTTCCGATATAATCCCACAAGCAGATCCCGAAAATCGTTCTTTGTCAGCGGCGCAAAGTAGTGCGCCTTACCGTATTTATAATATTGGTAATGGCCAACCCGTGCAGTTGACTGACTTTATTGCCGCACTTGAAAAATCGTTAGGTAAAAAAGCGATTCAAAACTTTTTACCGATGCAAGATGGGGATGTGTATACCACTTGGGCCGACACAGAAGACCTGTTTACGGTCACAGGCTATCGCCCACAAGTTTCTATTGAACAGGGAGTACAGGCGTTTGTTGACTGGTATCAGTCGTACTATCACCAGTAACACTAGCATCTGTAGCATATTAATGATGCAGTACCCCCTGTAATATCTGAAGATGGATTTGAGAGGTTAGTTTTGAAAATAGCAATTGCTGGTACAGGCTACGTTGGTCTATCTAACGCCATGTTACTGTCGCAACACCATGAAGTTGTGGCTGTTGATATCATCGCTGAAAAAGTGGCGATGCTGAATAACAAACAATCACCGATTATTGATACTGAAATTGAGCAATTTTTAACTGAAAAAAAACTCAATTTCCGGGCGACAGAAGACAAAGTTGAGGCTTATACCTACGCCGATTATGTCATTGTCGCAACGCCAACTGATTATGATCCGAAAACTAACTATTTCAATACTCAGTCTGTTGAATCCGTTATTCATGATGTGCAAAAAATTAATCCAGATGCAACTATCATTGTGAAATCGACTGTTCCTGTTGGTTTTACTGAGCGTTTGCGTGAAGAGTTTGGCTACACCAATGTCATTTTCTCCCCGGAATTTTTACGTGAAGGCCGTGCTCTGTATGACAACCTCCATCCGTCGCGCATTGTGGTCGGTGAACGTTCTGAACGTGCACAAATTTTTGCGGATTTATTGCTTGAAGGTGCCATCAAAAAAGATGTGCCTGTTCTGTTTACCGATGGGACAGAAGCGGAAGCAATCAAGCTGTTTGCTAACACCTATTTAGCGATGCGTGTGGCTTACTTCAATGAGCTAGATACCTACGCAGAAAGCCGTGGCTTGAATGCACGCCAAATTATTGAGGGCGTTTCGTTAGATCCGCGCATTGGCAGTCACTACAACAACCCATCATTCGGGTATGGCGGTTACTGTCTACCAAAAGACACCAAGCAATTGCTGGCTAACTATGACGATGTGCCAAACAATCTGATTAATGCAATCGTTGAATCTAACCGCACTCGCAAAGACTTTATTTCAGACTCGATTATTGCTAAAGCGCCGCGCAAAGTTGGCGTGTATCGCTTGGTCATGAAAGCCGGGTCGGATAATTTCCGAGCTTCGTCCGTACAGGGGATCATGAAGCGCATTAAAGCAAAAGGGATTGAAGTGATTGTGTATGAACCCGTGCTCAAAGACGATGAGTTCTTCCGTTCAAAAGTTTACCGTGACCTCGATGCATTTAAAGCCGACAGTGACATCATTTTGGCTAACCGTATGCTGCCAGAACTCGAAGATGTTGCCGAAAAAGTGTATACCCGCGATCTCTTTGGTAGTGACTAAGTCGGTCAATTTTATTATCACTAGCCGATATTCCCCGGCTAGTGATAATTGTGCACTTATGATCGCTATGGTGTAGACATAATAATAGTTGCAGCGGAATTAAATTCACCTTCAATTAAATCAGTTTTTGCTAAGTCTTGTTTTTTAACTAACGCAAACATCAATGTATCTTTACCCTGTCCATTTGTAATCTGTGAATTAAAGCTTCCATTCATTGGCGATACTCGTCGTCCTTCTTGGTATACCTCGACGCCTAAGCCTGGCATGATCGCCCCTGCGCTACCAATGTCGCCTGTACGTACCAATAATGCATCTGATGAAAATATTGTTGTATCACCACTTAATGTCATTTTTATTGGAGTCGTCAGATTGTTATCTTCACAGCTATAATTTATTTCTGCATTCCGCTGAAAGCCACTAGCACTACCAACCGTAGAAATACCTGATGCATTCACGGTTTCAAAATCAACAATGATAATTTGGTTATTGTTTATATCACACGTCCCAGTTCCGACAATAACATCATTACCCGCATAGAAATTCCAAGTAAAATACGCGTGGTCAATTTGGTTACTACTACCCACAAATGTGGCGTATTTATGTAGATGTAAAGTCATTAAAAGATCCCCTTTTCTGACCAAAACAGATGGGGTAGGTTTAGTATTAACTTGTAAATATAATTTTATTTGTAGAGGCTCTGTGGCAGAGGTTAGTCTAAAAACAGGAATTTCCCGACCACTAAAAGGCGCTAAATAATAACTTCCTCTAATCGCAACACCTGCTTTTAGCTCTGGATTATTTTTAAATGTAGGGCCTAAATCTGCGCCTGTTACGTTTAAATAGTCGACATAAGCAGTAGGTGCTTCATTTCGACAACTCATAAAATCACTCACATCAGCAAAATCGTTAATGCGATTTGGTACGGCAAAAATATCGTTATCTATCGGAACATCGTTAATATTTTGAGTTCCACCACCAACATCTTGCCCCCCATTGGTTTTGCATACAAAGGCATGGAGCGGAGAGGAAAATAACATAATCATTATAAATAGAGTTAATATTCTCATTATTTTTCCTATGCCTTAATCATAAATTAAATTAAAAACAGCGGTTGCAGTAAAATAGCCTAAGCCAATACTTCTATTTTTAATTGCATCCGGCTCGCCTTGAACATTAGCGGTAAAACTTAATATATTTGTCCCATTTTCTAATCTATATGCTGATGTCAGGCTATTGATGGGGATTTTTTTTCCACTATCTTCAAAGAGTTCAATACCAATTCCTGATGCCATACTACCGTTATCTATAGCAAGTAGGCCGGGTAAATTGGGATTTTCTGCTCCTTCAAATTTAACGGTAACATTCTTAAATATACTATTGTCACAATCATCTAAATGAATATTAAATTTTTCCAAAGGCGTTTTTTGATTAATATAGAGATACTTATCCACGATAGTCCCAAAATCGACAATAATATTCTCATCTCCAGGTCTAACGGTACAGGCCTCAGCAACCAATAAGCCACGAATTTTTATTTCGCCAATCTCACCATTTCTTGAATAGCTTAAAGTGGATGAAAAAAAAAGACAAAAAAGCATCGCTAGTATTGTTTTTTTGATGTAAGAATTGTTCATATTTAATTCATTCATAGTCTAATTTCCTTTCAACACTATCTCAGCTATATTAATAAACTTACTCATAAGTTATTTGAAAAGAAATAGTACTTCGATAGGCGCCAGCTTGTAATTTTTCGGATGTTCTTACTGGATGAACATAATATGTCAAAATATTCTGTCCCGGTGATATTAATTCTGGAACACTCTTTTCACCGAATTCAATTTCTTTTCCTTGATAATCTGTAAGCCAATTCCAGCTACACCCTCAACTTGTGCTAAATTAGGTTTAAATGGAACCGTAGGCGATAAAAAATGTATTTTAAAGCCTGGTTGTGAAGTGTGATCTGCTTTAATCAAACAGGACACTTTAATAATGGAATATAATCCAATTATTGAGGTGTTAAATGAAAAAACGAACAAACAGGTTTTACACTACTGAGTTTAAGCAAGAAGCGGTCGCATTAGTCACCGAACAAGGTTATAGCGTCCCAAAAGCGGCAGCTTCATTAGGGATCACCGATAAATTACTTTATAACTGGAAAGCAAAATTCGATGCTGAACAATCCGGTAGCAGCTTGAATGTCGATGAGAGAGCTGAGCTATTAAGGCTTCGAAAAGAAAATAAAGAACTTAGGATGGAGAAAGAGATCCTAAAAAAAGCCAGCGCCCTCCTGCTAAAGGAAACCAAGTAGCGTTTAAAACGATTAAGCAATTATCTTCACAGTTTCCCGTGCTGAAGCTCTGCAAGTTAATGAAAATAAGTCGTTCTGCCTACTATGCTTGGCTTAAACGCCCAGCAAAATTGATCACCGCAGAACAACTTAGCCTGTACCGCAGAGCCAAAGCTATCTTTGAACAGAGTCGAAATAGCTTAGGTTATAGAATGTTACGTAAACGGTTATGCAAAGAGGGCTTTAGCGTGAGTGCTTATGGCGTTCAAAAGCTAATGGCTCAGCTTGGCCTAGTCGTCACTCAGCGCGTTGCTTACAAAGTCACCACAAAACGCAAACACAGTGATGCCGTAGCCGATAATTTGCTCAATCAAAATTTTAATCCTCACGCACCTAACGAAGTGTGGGCGGGTGATGTGACCTATTTAAAAACAGGGGAAGGCTGGATGTATTTAGCCATCGTGATGGACTTATACTCACGCCGTATTGTGGGTTGGCATATCGATAAACGAATGACGGCAGATTTAGTCAGTAAAGCCTTGATGAAAGCGTATAACTTACGCCAGCCCGAAAAAGGCTTAGTCTTTCATAGTGATAGAGGCTCTCAATATACGAGTAAGCGATATCGCCGCTTGCTAACAAGCTATGGTATCAGGGCAAGCATGGGTGATGTTGGAGCCTGTTGGGATAACGCCGTTGTAGAACGATTTTTTGGCAGTTTAAAACACGATTGGGTACTGAAAATCCCTCAGCCGACTCGGAAACAGATGAAAGAAGATGTTATCGCGTATATGCGCTATTACAACCTAGAAAGGTTTCATACTGCCAACGGTGATCTGTCCCCAATTGAGTATGAACAAAATTCCTTAAGAAAAGTGTCCTGATTTAGTTGCGCAGAACAGAATTATACTTGTCAGGCAATTTGCACAATTTGGTTTATTTTGTTGCGTTGATAATTTTTTCATTTTTTATTTTTTTTCTTTTAATTCAGTATGTTGATTAGTTACTTGCTAAAAAAATACTATTTTTTACTTATATTTACGCATTAACGTTTTGGTGTTATATTTTTATTTCTTAATGAGTTATATTTACAATATAATTATCTTTACTATATTGGTTAGCTAAATGTTTATTTCGGAATTGATTCAAATATCACTTTTATAGTAGGCTAAAAATGATTTAATATTTTCAGTAAATTGGTGTAAATATAGTCAAAAAAAACTGGTTTTACTTAAAATAAGCAATACACTTATTATGAGTAATTAATTTATGACATGCCATAAATGTAGAATATATAAAATTTATATCTAACAGATAAATAACATTATTTATTGAGTGGTTTTTAGGTCTGTGAAAGTTGAGTGTTTAATATTTGATTTTATAAATAGAGAACGAAGAATATCTCTATTTTAGAAAATCAAATTGCTAAATAGATGAGTTTATTCTTCGTGTTTAGTCCATATTCACTACTAATGGAATTTTATTTAGTAATGTAATGATAATAAATTGAGTTACTGATCAGACCATATACCACTAAATCTTTTTTCATTACTTGCCGTATAAATTACCGTGTGGGCAATGTTCCGATGACCTAAATAATCTTGAATTAATCGTGTATCGCGCCCTAAATCTGCTAACGCATAACCACAAGCATGCCTAAGCATATGAGGATGCAATTTAATAGGAAGACCGGCAATTTTTCCATATTGTTCAAATAGACGGTATATCTGATAACGACAAATCATACTTCCTTTTTGTGAAATAAATAACCAATCACCGTCAGACAGTTTCCATGATTCTCTATCAGATAACCAATTTTCTAGCGCGGCAAATTCTTCAGGAACAATCGGCTGTACCGTTGATAGCCCTCCTTTCAATCGTCGTATATAAATAACACGTTGCTCTAAATCAATATCGCCTATTGTAATATGAGTAAGCTCACTCACTCTTAACCCGTGTAAAAAGCTCATGAGTAATATGCAGTAATCTCGTTTTGGATAGCGCCCATGCTCTGTGGCTTTCAATAAAGCGTTAACTTCTGTGCGTGTGATAAATTTACGTTTTTGCATTATATTATTTTTACCTAGTGATATGATGCTACATTTAAATAGAGCTAACCCATTAATTTATAGCAATAAAAATAGATTTTCCTGACTTGTTACTATTACGGACGGTAAACCTTTTGCTTGAGTATGATTACCTTAAATAAAGGCTTTTACTTTGAACAAAAATTGCCACTGAAAGGTCAATAGCCTTTAGTAAAAAGAGGATCTCTAAAAAATAATTACATTTAAAGTCAATACGTTTACTTTATGGCTCGTAAAATTCAAATCTCGTGCACTAGGAATATATCGTAAAATGAAGATTACGGAGACTCTCTATTACATTTGAAAAAAGAATAGGTGTGCGAACGATCCCTGAATTTCAGTGTTTAAAATATTATAAAAAGAAAAGGTCTACATCCTAGCCCACTGATACTGGGTTTTGTCGTCGATGTATGTTTAGTATGCGATGAATTAATGAAATCTAATTTTGGTTCTTATATAGGGGTAACCTTGTCTCTGGGAGCACAATGGCTTAAAGAGAAAATGTTTTAATTTTAACTGTTTTTGATCAAGGAGTGAGGAGAAATAGACCGATCCCACATCGATAGTAAACTAATCTGCAAGAATCGCTAAGTAATGCATATGGCTATTTGTTAGCATCGGTTGCAACAGAAGCTAACGGACTTAGTAAGTAATGAATAATATAATAACGACAAAGAAAAACGGGTATCGGGTATATCAAAAAGAGAGTGCTATCGATTATTGGCAGATCATTGATGATTATACTCAAGGGAAACTAGCCGGTAAAAATCTGAATAGTGGGAATATTGAGCGTAGCGTTGCTCGTATCAGCGTTGAAGGAAAAAGCTATATTATTAAATGTGAAAAAGAACGCGATAGCCGTTTTGAAAAACGGATTATGAGAATGCTATCTGGTCCCTACTTTTCACGTTTATTATATCGGCTGGTACGTGCACAAAACCAAGGTTGCACTATCACCAATGATATCTACTTTGTGGCAGAAAAAATGCATTGTCGCGAATCCCTTGAAACATGGATTATTGCAGAATATGTTGAAGGTATCGTCCTTTCTGAAATTAGTGATATCACGCCTTATTACCCTGAAATAACTGCATTAGTTAATCAGCTACATTCATATGGGCTAGCATCAAATGATATTCATGCCGGTAATTTTGTCTTGACGGATGAAGGCATTAAAATTATTGATTTATCAGACTTTGGTAGTTTTGCGATTTGCAGGGCTAATGATTTAATTGCTTTAAAGCGCTTTTATGGCATCAATCCTGATAAGAAAAGCCTGACATATCGTTTTATTATGCTAAGAAATAGTATTCGTCATTGGTCGCGCAAAATGAGAGGCAAAAAAACTCGTCTGTAGATGTGTCATATCGGTGGCTATCATAATTCAAGTTGCATCGCCTATTGTCTCGATATATCTCGAATTGTTTTAGTAAATTAATTATTTGGTTGGAATAATGCATCAAGAAATTCAGGAATAAAGCTACCTGTACCGCGGCATTTTTGCTTCGCAGTTTCTCCAGCTTGTTTCATGATAGCGCAAGCCCCCGCGATATTGTTCAGCCGATCCCCTGGTAGTGTACAACTTGCCGCGACGACCGCAGATAGCCCACAACCGGTACCGACAACGCGTGTCATAATAAGATCACCACCCGAGAGAGCAATCGTTCTTTCCCCATCGGTGACATAATCAATCCCTCCACTAATGACAACAATGGTTTTGGCCTCTCGCGCTAAAGATTGTGCAGCGGGTAAAGCATCATTTGTGGTATTTAGCGAATCTACACCGCGTCCACCATGGCTGGCACCAGCAAGTGCCATGATTTCAGATGCATTGCCACGAATCGCCGCAGGTTGCAGTGTCAGCAGTTCATGACAAAAATAAGTACGAAAAGACAGCGCTCCCGCAGCCACGGGATCTAAAACCCAAGGTTTCCTTGCATTTATTGCACTATGAACCGCTAGGCGCATGGCAGACTGGCTATCTGTTGTTAATGTGCCAACATTAATCAGTAACCCATCTGCAATAGCGGCAAATTGCTCTGCTTCCTCGGGTTCGATAACCATTGCAGGTGAGCAGCCTAATGCTAACAAAATATTGGCGGTGAAAGTTTGTACAACATCATTAGTCATGCAATGGATGAGAGGTGAATGCTCGATAAATTGGTTTCGTACTTGCGAAACGTCAATTGCTGTCATGGTTTCAAATTGCATTTTCTCTCCTAGCCACATGGTAAAAATTACGTCTGATGTTTGATATTAATCTGCCAGATATTTTTCTAACACCATGCCACCTGCACCTTGAGCGACGATCTCATAAGAATCATTCGCGGCAAAAATCTGCGTTTTAATGTTTGGGAATGTTGACATTTTTTCCTCTATCGATCTTTTTGTCATCTCAAAGAAATGATTTTTTGGCGTTAACGTCCCACCGCAGACAACGACATCAGGTTGCAAGGTTAAAATGGTATTGGCAATCGCAATACCATAATAATATGCCGCTTGCTCGAGAGCTTCTAAACATAGCTTATCATCAGCAGCGAGTGCCTGAAAAATAATGTGATAATTAATTTCTGATTCAGATTTCACTAGTTCATTAATGATCGATGATTTACCTAAGCGAAATTGCTGGATAACACGAGATTTAATCGCAGATAGCGAGCTGTATTGTTTTAAGCAGCCAAATGAACCACATTCACAACGTTGGCCATTAATATCAATGGTCGTATGACCAAAAGCCTGCGCCGTGCTTATTGGCGCGGGTGCAAATGTGTTGTTGATAATAGTACAACTACGGATATCTGTATCGCAGGTGGTAAATAAAAAACGTTGGCTTTCTGAATTATATCTCAGCCGGTATTCAGCAAGCGCTGCGAAAGTAATACCGCTGCCTAATGTGATAAAGCAAGGAATTTTATTATTAATATAGTTAAAAAGATCGGTAATCCTTGAGTTGTAATCGCTGAGAGCAATTTTGTCTCGCTCTAAGATATGGTCAATGGCAATACCAATCCCAAGAATTTTTTCTATGGTCAGTTGATGATCCGATAATAGCTGTTTAACTTTTATTGAAAGGTAATCGAGCATATCTTCCGCTGCCTCAAAGTGTTCATTCTTAATTTTTATCATACCTAAAATATCTAATTTTAGATTGAGTAACAAAATAGTCGAATAGAGATCGCTCATTTCAATGCCGACAACATATCCATCATCCGAATTGATGCTATACAAAATTGGTTTTCGGCCTCCTGTTGATTCTCCTAATTCAGACGTCGAAATGAGTTGGCTCTTACTTAATTCATCCAGCAATCTTGCACAGGTGGCAGGTTTCATACTTGCCAGAGAGGCCAATGCTTCTGCTCTTACTGGCCCATGATTGAGGATCAACCGAAATAGCATTTTGAGTTTTCGGGTTTTTGAATTCTTCGAGGTGCGAAATTCATTCAATAGTGTAAGTAACAAGCCATCACCTTTTTTATTATTAAGACATGCTGCGCCAAAGATTAGCAGATTTACTGAAAAAGCTCTGCTGATTGGTGAATATCATACCGAGAAACTTTTTCTTAAAATGAGATTAAGATCGCTGATCCGTTTTAAAATTGCTTTATCATCTTCTCATTATCTTTTTTAGTACTATTTCGGAGATTTCCATGCATAACACTAACGATATTTTAGAAAGCCTGCGTTTTATCGAATCACGTACAGACATGAAACCGACAGTTGGTATTATTTTAGGTTCTGGTTTAGGCCCATTCGCAGACACATTAGAAAATGCGATTCATATCCCTTATAGTGACATTCCTCATTTTGCAAAATCCGAAGCTGTTGGTCATGCAAATGAATTAGTTATCGGTACTATCGCAGGTAAAACAGTGGTAGCAATGAAAGGGCGCTTCCACTATTACGAAGGTTATACCCTCGACCAAGTCACTTTCCCTGTGCGTCTTATGAAAGCACTGGGTGTAGAAAAATTGATTATCACTAACGCATGTGGCGCGGTAAATACCGACTTCAATCCTGGCGACCTGATGATCATCACTGACCATATTAACCTAACAGCAAATAACCCTCTGATGGGGCCAAATAACCCAGAATTAGGTGTTCGTTTCTTAGATGTGAGCGAGGTTTACAATAAAGAATTACGCCAAACGATCGAAGATGTGGCTAAAGAGCAAGGTGTTGTTTTACGCCAAGGTGTTTATGCTTGGTGGACTGGTCCAACATATGAAACTCCAGCTGAAATTCGCATGATAAGAACGCTTGGTGCGGATGCGGTAGGTATGTCAACGGTGCCTGAAGCATTAATCGCTCATCATTCACAAATCAAAACCGTAGGTATTTCCTGCCTAACAAATATGGCTTGCGGTATTTTAGAGCAACCATTAAGCCACGATGAAGTGATTGAAACGGCTGAAAAAGTGAAAGCGACTTTCCTGAATTTAGTAATAGGTGTGATTGCTCGTTTCTAACTTATTCTCGAAATAATATAAAGAATGCCATAGGAAGTCGGTGGGTATTGAAATGAAATTAAAAGGTCTGATTTTAGTTTCGCTAGGCGCTTGCAGCTATGGCATTTTATCAACATTGGTTGTATTAGCCTATCAGGCAGGGTTTTCCTTAAATGATGTCATAGGCAGTCAAACGGTATTAGGTGCTATTTTACTCTGGTTATTTGTTGTGTTAGCTGCAGCAATCAGAAAAAAATCGCTTAGCTGGCCGACACGTAAACAATCAATTTTGATGTTATTCACGGGAACAACAACAGGTTTAACTGGGTTGCTGTACTATGCATCACTACAATATTTATCGCCAGCTTTAGGGGTTGTACTATTTTTACAATTTACTTGGATAGGTGTAGCGATTAATGCTGTTATGGCTCGGCAAATACCCGCACCAATGACTATAGTGTCGGTGTTATTTATTTTAGCGGGAACCTTATTGGCGACCGGATTACTGAATAGCTCGGATATTCAGTTTCACTGGCTCGGCATTGTGTTAGGGCTATGCGCTGCACTTTCTAATGCAATACGTATATATGTCAGTGGCGCGCTTGCGGTTAAAACTGACCCAATGATGCGTTCAGCAATTATGGTCACAGGTGGAGCAATTTTGACATCAATTGTTGTACCACCAACATTTTTACTGGATGTTGCAACGTTTAATTCACTGTTTTTTTCTTACGGATTACCTCTGGCCTTCTTTGGTTCTTTCTTTGGTATGTGGATGTTTGCTAAAGGCGCTCCGCTTATCGGAACCAGTTTGGCAACAATATTAAGTTCAATGCAGCTACCGGTAACTATCTTATTATCCGTTACCGTATTACATCTACCTCTTGAATTCATTCAGTTCGTTGGCGTTGCTATCATTCTATTTGGAGTAGCTATCGCTGAACTGAAAATAAAAACAATTAAATATAACTCCAAACGGAGCCTTGTATGAATATTAAAACTCGCTTAAAAGTCATGTTGTTCCTGCAATATTTTGTCTGGGGAAGTTGGTTAATAACACTTGGCGCGTATATGATGAAAACGCTGAGCTTCTCCGGTGCTGAAGTTGGAATGGTTTATAGTGCAAAAGGGATTGCAGCTGTTTTAATGCCTGGAATAATCGGAATTATTGCAGATAAATATATTCCGGCTAACCGACTCTATACGCTCTGTCATATTGTTTGTGCCGCATCGTTATTTTATGCAGCGACAGTAACAGATTCGACACTGATGTTTTGGGTAATGTTGATAAATGCGATGGCTTTTATGCCAACTATTGCGCTATCGAACTCAATTAGTTACTCCTCATTGAGTCAATATCAATTGGATTCCGTCGCGAATTTCCCACCAATTCGTGTATTTGGCACGGTTGGTTTTATTATCGCAATGTGGAGCATTAGCTTATTAAAATTTGAATTAAGCAGTATGCAGCTTTATATTGCGGGTAGCTGTTCATTGGTGCTTGCGCTATATTCTCTAACATTACCGCATATCGCTGTTAATAAAAAATCCCTTTCATCGAGCTGGGTCAGTAAACTAGGACTTGATGCCTTAGTACTATTTAAAAAACCAGTCATGGCTGTTTTCTTTTTATTTGCGATGTTGCTGGGCGCGGTTCTACAAATTACCAATACTTTTGGTAGCCCATTCTTACACGACTTTGCTCGTGACCCTCTGTATCACGATAGCTTAATTGTTCAGTATCCATCTATTTTGTTATCTATTTCACAGATGGCAGAAGTCTGCTTTATTTTAGCGATTCCATTCTTTTTGAAACGTTATGGTATTAAAACCGTGATGCTGCTGAGCATGTTAGCTTGGACATTAAGATTTGGTTTCTTTGCTTTTGGTGATCCATCTGCAATCGGTTTGATGTTCTTGATCTTCTCGATGATTGTGTATGGTTGTGCTTTTGACTTCTTCAATATATCGGGTTCTATCTTTATTGAAAAAGAAGTTGATCATCGTATGAGAGCAAGTGCTCAAGGGTTGTTTATGACGATGGTTAATGGCGTTGGCGCTTATTTTGGGGCGATATTAAGTGGTATTGTCGTTGATTACTTTAGTATTGACGGCGTCAAAGATTGGCAAACAATTTGGTTAGTATTTGCTTCTTATACGGTTATTCTCGCCGTTATTTTTTACTTCACTTTCCATTATCACCACAATAGGGAAGATGAGTTAAAAGTGACGAAAGTGTAAAATCATCACGATAAGTTGGTACCTGCTCTTTGCTTCAATGTGAGCAGGTACGTTCAATGATTAGTGTGCGCTTTATATTTACTACAATAAAATTATTTTGTTTTTATTATTAACGAATAAGATACAATTTTTGAAAAATTAATAGTGAATAGTATCTTTTCATTATGAGCTAGCGGTAAATCACCTTTATCTCTATTTTTTTTAAATTTAGCAATAATAAATTTTTTGAATAAATTTAGCTTATTTTTTCTTTTATGAGATGGTATCCAAGAGCCACTAAAGTGATGAATCGAATAATTTATTTTTTCATACTCAGGGCTGCAAAAGTAATATGAGGGATAAATAATTGCATTATCGGTTAAATTTGATTGTAGCGAACCGTCATATGGAGGGTTCAAGTTAAATTCGCTAGAAAAAAAACGACTAATTTTAAATGTATTAGGCTCTAGATTTAGCTGCCCATCGACTTCAAATGTGATCTTATCATAATCAGACAGTAAACCTTTAATAATGGTAGATTCTTTTGATGAGGCCATGGTTGCTGTTATCGGAAAGTACTTTCCGTCGTATAATTCATATCCACTAAAAAAATCTAATGTTAAAAAGTCATCAAAGCTTTTAGTAACTTCGACATCTGTATCAAGATAAATTCCTCCGTGTTTATACAGATCATAAAGTCTTATATAATCAGATACAAAAGCCCATTTTTTGTTTTCATAGGCTTCATGTACATAAGCGTTATCTATATTTTTAAGGCACTCGTTACCCCATTCCATGATTTTATAATCAGGAAGGTGTTTTTTCCATGTTGCGATGCAATCTAAAACAAATTGAGGTTTTTGATTATCTCCAATCCAGATATAGTGAATTATTTTAGGTATCAAAATCTCTTCCTATCATTTTATTAACATATAGATTGATCATAATTCATTTGTAACTATTTTAGTTATGGAAAATTATATTTTTTATACTGTATAAAAAATCCTGTGATGCATAGTGCTACTTTAATAATACATCAAATTAGCTAAAATCGATTTTTCATTCCCGTTTTCTTCTTTTCTCTTTTTCACTGATTTGCTAGTATCTATCAAAACGTGATTGAACAAGTGATACCATTGCTAGATGATTGCTGTGGGTATTCTAATGATATGTTTAATATTGCCTATGGGGTAGATGAGAATTTGCTTTATGGTACTGGGATTTCAATAGTATCCATCCTATTGAATAATAACGATATTAATTTTAATATTTACCGACGCTTTTAATCAATAGCAAGAAAAATTATTTTCTATGCTATCGAAGCAATACAAGACACCTATCACGATTTACTTACTAAATACGGATATCCTCCAAAAACTACCCACTAATAAATTATGGTCTAATGCGATGTACTTTAGATTGATAATTTCTGATTATTTTTTTGAAAAATTGGATAAATTTCTTTATTTAGATGCTGATATAATTTGTCAATCTAACTTATCTGAACTACAGCAAATGACGATTGATAATCATATCGCAATTGTTGTCACTGATCGTGATGAAGTAATATAGAAAAAGAGAACAGAGGAATTAAAAACACCAGAAATAAAAAAAGGATATTTTAATTCAGGTGTTATGCTCATTAATGTGAATATGTGGCGAGAAGAGAATGTAACTAAGAAAACGCTAGATTTATTATCAAGTGAAGACTCTAAAAATATATTTTCATATTATGCATCAAGATGCATTAAATATTACTCTTACAGGTAAAGTAAAGTTTATTGATAAAAAATATAACTCTCAGTTTAGTATTAACTATGAATTAAAGAAAGATAAAAAAACAATAATTAATAATAATGCTATCTTAATTCACTATATTGGTCTAACAAAACCATGGCATAGCTGGGGTGAGTACAAGAGTACATAAGCATTCAGACATGCGAAAAATAACTCCCGGTGGGTAAAACTATCTTTTTTATTACCTAAAACATCAATGCAATAACGTTATTCTGCAAAAAATATATTTAATAATCACTATAAATGCAAAGGCATAGAATATTTATTTTTGTATTTTTTGAGTGAAATTCGTTAGTTTTTAATATATGTAGGTATATCCCTATATATATTAAAACTTTAATGATCGGAAAAATCTTCTTGTTTGTAATAGTAAGTAAGCTATTTTAGTTTCAATATTTCCTTTTTTTCTTCTAGGCGATTTTTTTAGCCTATTAGAATTTTCAATTCTATCTTTTTCAAGATTACTATTTTCAATAGATACAATTGGATGTTTAACAATCTCAGTTAAAAAGTACTCATTTACAATCTTAAATTTATGAAATAATCCCCATGCGTCTGCAACATAAAAGTATTCATCAAAGAGATCAATTAATTTTTTGCACTCCTCACGATGAATTAAATAACAGCAAGTACGGGATATTTTATTCGGAGTATAAGTTACTTTTCTAAAGATAATGTTATTAATATTTATTGTATTAATAAGACTTAACGATATACGATTTCTTGAGATTAAACCTTCTTGTCCACCTAGTAAGTAAATGTTTTTTTTTCTTAATAATGACGTTTTTCCACTTTCTAATTGTTCAATTAGTCCCGAGAGTTGTTCATTAATGATGGCATCATCTTCAAAAATAAGAGCCCATTCTATGTCACTGTTAATGATTTTCTTGTATATGGATTGGTGACTTAAGCTACAAGCAACCTCATTAGCGGTAACAAGCCCACTAAATTGATAGTTTAGGGATTCTAGGTAATCAGGTTGCAGATTTTTTCCTTCGATAGCATCGATTACAGTCCAAGATAAATTTTGTGCTGATAATGCATTGGTAATGTTGTTTCTACGTTCAATATCTTTTTTTAATGAAACTATAAAAATAGGGACGGTGCTTTTCATCTCAAATCCAGTGTTTTCATATTGCTCTCTTCGATTATAAAGAAAAAACAATATTGTGTCTGCTTTATTAAATCAATTTACACGGTTATATAATTGTTTTTTTTTGAGTTTATCTAACACAAGTTATCATGGCAGTCATTCTGAAAACATAGCGTACACCGTATAGTTGTTATTCTTGTGCTAATTTAATGAACAATTCGTATCTGTTTTTTAATACACAATACAAAAAATACTCTTCCTCTATGGATGTCCTTGTTTTAATTAAGGCTTTTTCATGGATCATAAAGTTAAGACTTTTTCTAAGTAATTATATATACGTGATTCTTTTCTGTAAATCGTTTTGACTAACATTATTATTCTTAATTAACGCTTATTTTTCAAGCTCGTAAATTTAAGTTTATTAGCTTTTAATTTGGTGAACAGTCATATTGATGGCTGATTGCTCATGCTGCAATATTGGGGGTATTTTTGTAACTTTATTTCTAAAAAAGATTAATTATTAATCTATCTTACATGCAGATTGTGTTAAATAATGAATAATTGATCTAAGTCAATAAATTGATGTTTTTATCTCAAATCTTATCTAAAAAGCGCATACTTAAACATGAATTTAGCAGTGATTTTATAATCAGTTACTGGTTACATGTTTTTATTGTCGTGTCCTGTTCAATCGATAGAGATTGTCTATACTGAATATTCGCTAGGTAGACTATTGCCATCACAAAGTAGCCTGAACATATTTAGGAGTGAATAATGAGCAAAGCTAAAGAACTACAAATTCGTCCCCTCAAAACCCCAACCGATTTAACACCGGAAGCAACCAAAGATATCAGCGGAGCAATGAATGCGATATTGGCGGATATTTTTGCTATTTATCTGAAAACAAAAAACTTCCATTGGCACATGAGTGGACCTCATTTCCGCGACTATCATTTATTACTGGATGAGCATGGCGATCAACTTTATGCCATGACTGACCCTATTGCTGAACGGGTTCGTAAAATTGGTGGCGTGACACTTCACTCCATTAGCCAAATATCTAAAATGCAAAGAATTAAAGATAATAATGCCGAATATGTTGAGCCGTTAGATATGCTCGCAGAGCTCTGTGAAGATAATAAACAGCTAGCTGCTGAATTCCGTGAAGCACATGAAGTCTGTGCAAATTATGGTGATTTCTCTACCACTAGTCTTATTGAAAATTGGATTGATGAAACTGAGCGTCGTGTTTGGTTCTTATTCGAAGCTTGCCGCGAAGCCAAAACATCCGGTCATTAGTTTTAATCTTTTTGTCAAAAGCCTCCCATCTATCTGGGGGGCAATATCTTTATATTGAAAAACACTTCACCGAAAAAAAGATTAAAAATGTTTTTGGTATGTTGTTATTTCTCGTTTTCTCTTTCTAAATTATAGCCTGACTGCTGCTAAATCTCATCTACGGTGATATTGTTCAAATTACTTTCATGCATATCAAGCATCTGATATTTCACTTAGATCACGATAAACCACAAAAAAGCCAGCGAATACGCTATATCGGCTGGCTTAATGATGTGTTCTGAAATGCTAAGAAAGGTTATTCGATGTTCTGAATCTGTTCGCGCATTTGTTCAATCAAGACTTTCAGCTCTACTGCCGAATTAGTGACATCACTGTTTATTGATTTTGAAGCTAGTGTGTTTGATTCGCGGTTAAACTCTTGCATCATAAAGTCTAGGCGACGACCGTTGGCTTCTTTCTTCTTGAGAATATTACGAGTTTCTTTGACATGTGCTTCAAGTCTATCGAGCTCTTCGGTGACATCAACACGCTGAGCTAAGAGAATAAGCTCTTGTTCCAAGCGGTTGCTATCAACTTGGATGTCTGCGTCATCTAACTTAGCTTGCAGGCGATCACGCTGCCATTGTAAGATTTCAGGCATATGTTGGCGCACTTTTGCCACTTCGACAAGAACACCATCAAGCCTTTGTTCAATGAGAGCATGTAAGGCCGCACCTTCAGTTTCACGACTTTCAATAAACGCATCTAGCGTTTTATTCAGTCCAGCTAATAGTTGCTCACTGATAGCATCTAAGTCTTGTTCGCCAGCAGACATCACACCAGGCCAACGCAAAATTTCTAATGGATTAATTTCACCTTCGTGACTGTAATTCTTGACCCAATTTGCTGCACTGATAATTTGGCGAGCTAAATCTTCGTTAAGGATCAGTTCACTACGATTGGTACCATCAAGCTCAAAACGTAGGTTACACTCAACTTTACCTCGAGTTAGCCGTGCACGAATACGTTCACGGATCACAGGTTCAAGGCTTCTGAATTGCTCAGGCAGGCGGATATAAGTTTCTAGATAACGCTGGTTAACGGAACGCAGCTCCCAGGCCGCACTCCCCCATTCACCCTTGATATCACTGCGGGCAAAAGCGGTCATACTACGGATCATAATTCGTTCCTATAAAAATGAATATCATGGGATTATAGCGCTATGAATGATCTCAAGATAGGCATTATCGGTTTAAGGACGTATAATGCGCGACAAATTAAGCAGAAAACGGAGATAACACCATGCGTCCAGCAGACAGAATGGCAGACCAAATGCGCCCGATTAAAATCACTCGTAACTACACTAAGCATGCGGAAGGATCTGTTCTTATTGAGTTTGGCGACACTAAGGTGTTATGTAATGCAACTATAGAAGAAGGCGTACCCCGTTTTCTGAAAGGCCAAGGTCAAGGTTGGATAACGGCTGAATATGGCATGTTACCTCGTGCGACTAATTCACGTAACCAACGTGAAGCCGCAAGAGGAAAGCAAACGGGCCGCACAATGGAAATTCAACGATTGATTGCTCGCTCATTACGTGCAGCCGTTGATCTGAAAAAATTAGGTGAGTATACCATCACGCTAGACTGTGATGTATTACAAGCTGATGGCGGTACACGTACTGCGGCAATTTCGGGTGCTTGTGTTGCGTTAGTTGATGCTCTCAACAAAATGGTTGAGCAAGGTAAATTGGCAAAAAGCCCATTAAAATCCATGGTTGCTGCGGTTTCTGTGGGTATCGTTAATCAAGAAGCACTATGTGATCTTGAATACGTTGAAGATTCTGCCGCAGAAACAGATATGAATGTTGTCATGATGGAGGATGGGCGCATGATTGAGGTGCAAGGCACCGCCGAAGGTGAACCGTTCAGTCATGAAGAACTTCTCGAACTATTGGCACTGGCGAAAACAGGAATAACATCCATTTTCGAAGCTCAACGAGAAGCGTTGAAATAGAACCATTTTTAATAGGCGGCTGAAATAGCCGCCTTTTTTATGTCTTGTGGTTTTCGGCAGTCACAAGATATACGTAACGTTATGTTCAACATATTTATGATAATTATTAAGGAGATTGACCCATGAAAGCCTATCAGCGCGAATTTATAGAGCTTGCGATGAAAAAACAGGTACTTAAATTTGGTGAGTTTACGCTGAAGTCAGGTCGTAAAAGCCCTTATTTCTTTAATGCAGGGTTATTTAATACAGGACGTGATTTGGCACTTGTCGGTCGTTTCTACGCACAAGCACTCATTGAGAGCGCAATTGACTGTGATGTCATTTTTGGGCCTGCATATAAAGGGATCCCAATTGCAACTACCGCTGCGGTAGCACTTGCTGAGCATCATGATATCGATATGCCATATTGCTTTAATCGTAAAGAAGCGAAAGATCATGGCGAGGGCGGTACGTTGGTTGGAAGTCCACTACAAGGTCGTGTGGTTGTAGTTGATGATGTTATTACGGCAGGCACTGCGATCCGTGAATCGATGGAAATTATTAAGCAGCAAAATGCAACGCTCAGTGGTGTGCTTTTGTCCCTTGATCGCCAAGAGAAAGGCAAGGGGGAGATTTCAGCAGTACAGGAAGTTGAGCGCGACTATGGTTGTAAAGTCTATTCAATCATCACTATGAGTGATTTGATTGCATATTTAGCGGAACGTGAAGATATGCAAGAACACCTTATTGCGATGCGAACTTATCGTCAGCAATACGGTATTTAAGAAAAAAGCCCTCGCCCAAATAGCGGGCGGGGTGAGTAGTATAATCGGTTATTGTAACTGAGCTACAATTAAAGGCCAGCGTGCTTCGAATTCTACTGTTGGCCGATAACGGAATTCAGAGCGCACAAAACGAGATAACATCCCTTCACAAAATGCCAGCAATTGAGTCGCGAGAAGTGATTCATCATGGTTAAAACCATGCCCATCACGTATTTTTTTCTCTTTTAATACCTGCCGTAATTGCGATTCAATTCTTTCAAATAATTGATTTATACGCCCTTGAAGTCTATCTTGCTCAAACATTAGTGCATGCCCTGTAATGATCCGGGTCAGGCCTGGGTTTTTTTCTGAGAAGCCCAAAATGAGTGCTAAAATAAGCTTAATTCGAGTAAGAGTATCTTTTTCATCGTTTAGGATGAGATTTATGCGTGAAATTAATGAGTCCTCGATAAACTCGATTAAACTATCGAACATTTTCGTTTTACTTGGAAAATGGCGATAGAGCGCTGCTTCAGATACACCTACATTTGCCGCAAGTTTTGCGGTTGTAATACGTTGACTACCATCACTACTTTCCAACATTAACGCAAGTGATTGCAAAATCTCTTCGCGTCTGTTGCGTTTTTTTGTTATCGCTTTTTCTGCCATGTCTGATAAGACCCCTGCTAAAACAGCAAAACAAACTATCTAAAATTTTGCCCTGAGTAAACAAAAATACAGGGCAAAAAGCAAACAAATAGAGTTTTAGTGGCTTGCTCTATATTGTCTATTCTTTGGTAAACTCACTGGTAACTTTATTGTTATTCCATTATTTAAAATATGAATTTGATTTTACCAGTGAAGGAGGATAACCAAATTTATTGGCGACCAGAGTGACCAAAACCACCAGTACCACGTTCGGTTGCATCAAAGTCATCCACAATATTAAATTGTGCTTGTACAACAGGAACGAAAACCATTTGAGCCATACGCTCACCGGGTTCGATGGTGAACGTTTTATTGCCTCTATTCCAGACGGATACCATTAATGGACCTTGGTAGTCAGAATCGATTAGACCCACTAAATTACCTAGAACAACCCCATGCTTATGGCCAAGCCCTGAGCGAGGAAGAATGACAGCTGCAAGTTGTTCATCAGCGATATGGATAGCCAGCCCTGTTTGGATGAGCTCAGTTTGGCCTGGCGCTAAATCAATTGGTGCGTCAAGGCAAGCACGCAAATCTAACCCTGCGGAGCCAGATGTTGCGTAAGTAGGCAACGGAAATTCATTACCAATACGGGGATCAAGAATTTTTAGATCGATGTTTTTCATAACGTTGATGTATCTCGTCAAGTAAATAGTGGCTTAATTCAAGTTTACTGCTGTGTGGTAAGCGGACATCGCCAAAGGCATCGAATATATGTAATGCATTGTTATCGCTGTTAAAACCATTATCAGCGAGCGAAACATCATTCGCGCAAATTAGGTCGAGTTGCTTTTGTTGGCGCTTTAGACGCGCGTATTCTTCCACATTTTGGGTTTCAGCTGCAAACCCGACTACATAAGGGCGATTGTGTGTTAATTGACCGACACTAGCAACAATATCAGGATTTTTTACTAATGTAATAACAACTTCTTCACCTTGTTTTTTAATTTTATTTTCAGCAATTGTTTTTGCTCGGTAATCAGCGACCGCTGCGCAACCAATAAAAATATCCTGCTCTGTAACGGTTTGATGTACCTGTTCATACATATCGAATGCACTAATGACATCAATTCGTGTTACTCCAGCAGGCGTTGCTAAATTGACGGGGCCCGCTATTAAAGTAACTTGTGCTCCGCGTCTGCTTGCCATTTCTGCAATTGCAAAACCCATTTTCCCTGAGCTGTGATTACTGATAAATCGTACTGGATCTAGATCTTCACGGGTAGGTCCCGCAGTAATCATGATTTTTATGCCTTGTAAGTCAGCTCGTGAACTGAAGTGTTCATGGGTAAGACGAACAATATCTAATGGATTGATCATTCGACCCGGACCAACATCTCCGCAAGCTTGGCTACCCTCATCAGGTCCCCAAATCATACATTGGCGTTGTTTCAGTCTGATTAAATTTTCTTGTGTTGCAGCTGCACGATACATTTGTTGATTCATTGCCGGGACAACTGCAATGGGAGCCGCTGATGCTAGACAAACTGTGGTGAGTAAGTCATTGGCCATACCAGCGTTTAAGCGTGCAATTAAATCAGCAGTAGCGGGTGCCAAAATGATGATATCTGCCCATTTTGCTAGCTCAATATGGCCCATTGCAGCTTCTGCTGCGGGATCCAGTAAGTCATCAGATACAGGATGACCAGAAACGGCCTGTAATGTTAAAGGAGTAATAAACGCTTTTGCCCCTTCAGTCATGACTACACGAACTACAGCGCCCTCATCGCGTAAGCGGCGGGTTAGTTCAGGAATTTTATAAGCCGCGATACCACCACTTATACCAAGAACTATTTGTTTACCTGATAGCTGTGTCATTGTTCTATCCATCTAATCATCATGAAGAGCATATTATCACATCAGAAAGATAGGTGAGAGTACTGGATATATCATCACCCTTTTATTTTTGCGAAGCGCTACGCAAATTGGCTTTTAATGCATTGTTGCTCTTGGCTTCCGCCTATAAAAAAGAGAAAAGGAATTAGATATGGTGCCAATGATGGGATATGACAATAACTTAAAACCAAGAGAGAAAATGTTAGCGTATGGAGCTGCTGCGTTAACTGATATCGAGCTGTTAGCCATCTTCTTACGTACAGGTAGCCATGGTGAGCCAGTTATGCAGTTGGCTGAGCGGTTACTAAAAGAATTTGGTTCTTTGTATCTTCTGTTGCAGGCAGATTATACAAGATTAACAAAATGCAGGGGAATGGGGCTTTGTAAGTTTTCACAATTTCAGGCAATTGGTGAACTGGCACGTCGTTTTTTTGCAGAACAGTTTTTATATGAAGATGTGATCTCAGACCCAAATCTATTAAAAACTAGGTTACTTGAATTATTTGCAGGGCAGGAGCGGGAAGTTTTCATCGTGTTACTTTTGAATAATCAACATCAAATAATTTGTCATGAAGAGTTATTTAAAGGAACAATTAACCGTGTTGAGGTTCATCCCCGAGAAATCATTCGTTTTGCAATGAAAATGAATGCAAGTGCAGTGATATTAGCTCATAATCACCCATCAGGTAATGCAGAACCCAGTGAAGCGGACAGGCAAGTGACTTTTCGTATCAAGGATGCCTGTACTTTAATGGAGATTAAATTACTTGACCATTTTGTCGTCGGACATAAACATTGTGTTTCATTCCTCGAACGAGGGTGGTTGTAAAATCGTTTTTTTGACTAAAAAATGACAACTTTCGCCGCATTGGGCTTGAGTGGGAACGATTGAAAGCGTATACTACGCCACCTTTGAGGATCTTGGGTTTGGCGAGAAGAGCCTATCTCAGTAAATTTTTTACTCGGATGATAACAATCTTTTCAGTCAATAAAGTTTGCTGAGATGGGCTCCTAAGCCTGACGAGGCGGCCATACCCAGAACAAAGAAGCTCGAGCTGATTAGATTTTTGGAGAATAGACATGTCACGAGTCTGCCAAGTTACTGGCAAGCGTCCAATGAGCGGTAACAATCGTTCACACGCATTAAACGCGACCAAGCGTCGTTTTTTGCCAAACCTGCACTCTCACCGTTTCTGGGTTGAGTCTGAGAAACGTTTCGTAACATTGCGTGTATCTGCTAAAGGTATGCGTGTTATCGATAAAAAGGGTATTGATGTAGTTCTTGCTGAACTGCGTACCCGTGGTGAGAAGTACTAAGGAGCTAAAAAATGGCTAAAGGTATTCGCGAGAAAATCAAGCTGGTCTCTTCTGAAGGTACAGGTCATTTCTATACCACTACGAAGAACAAGCGCACCATGCCAGAAAAACTGGAATTGAAAAAATTTGATCCAGTAGTTCGTAAGCATGTGATCTACAAAGAAGCAAAAATTAAATAATTTTCGCCTTTTTGTGAAAAACCCAGCTTCGGCTGGGTTTTTTTATGCCAAAAATTAATAGATTGGGTTAATAGACATTCAAAACTATATCGATTGTTCTTAAAGTAGTAACATATTTATTATTCATTGAATTAATAGTGTTAGTTTGTGTCAAAGAACTACGTCATTTTGCTTATAGATATAAAATAAGAGTGCCTGGTGAAAAAACAGTTTAAAAAAATTCTTGTAATCAAGATGCGATTTCATGGGGACATGCTGCTGACAACGCCCGTCATCAGTACATTAAAGCAAAACTATCCAGAAGCCGAGATTGATGTATTGCTTTATCAGGATACGATCCCCATTTTATCTGAAAATAGCGAAATACATGCCTTATATGGCATGGTAGGGAAGAAAAGCAATGGGCTAAGTAAAGTATGTAACTTTATGAAGTTACTATCGACGCTACGCCGCAATAAATATGACTTGGTGGTCAACCTCGCCGATCAATGGATGGTTTCTGCACTTGTCCGCGCAATTCCTGCCAAAATGAAAATTTCACACCAATTTAGCCATCGTAATTCTAAATATTGGCTTAAAAGCTTCACGCATCTGACCGTTCCTCATGGTGAGCATGTCGTGATGAATAATCTCTCTGTTCTTGAACCGTTAAATATAAAGAATCTAAAAACACATTTAACGATGTCTTATTCAGAGCAGGATTGGAAAAATATCAATCAAAAGTTATTGGAGCTAGGTGTTCACAGTAGTTATGTTGTGATCCAACCAACTGCGCGTCAGATTTTTAAGTGTTGGGACGATGAAAAGTTTTCAGAAGTCATCGATGCGTTACAAGCCCGTGGCTATCAGGTTGTGTTGACTTCAGGACCAAGTAAAGCAGATTTGGATTGTGTTGATAGCATCGCTTCAAATTGTAAAACTAAGCCGATCACTGAACTAGCCGGTAAAACATCGTTTCCAGAGCTTGGAGCTCTAATCGCACATGCTGCATTATTTATTGGTGTTGATTCTGCACCTATGCATATCGCAGCAGCGGTGAAAACACCGATAGTATGCTTATTTGGTGCGACTAATAATGTTTTTTGGCGCCCTTGGAGCGACAATGTTGAGCAATTTTGGGCCGGGGACTATGAACCTATGCCACCAAGAGAAGAGCTTGATAGAAATAAAAAATATCTTTCTATCATCCCAGCATCTGATGTTATAAAAGCAACAGAGAAGGTGCTACCGATGAATATTCGTTCAATGATGACAAGGTTTTAATATGATATTGGCATTTTGTCTGTACAAATACTTCCCGTTTGGTGGTTTACAACGTGATTTTTTGCGCATCGCACTAGCTTGTCAGGCAAGAGGCCATCATATCCGTGTGTATACTCAATCTTGGGATGGTGAAATACCTGCTGAGTTTGAGGTAATCATTGTTCCCGTAACATCAAAAACGAATCACGGGCGTAATGCCCAATATTGCGCATGGGTGCATCAACATATAAAACAATATCCAGTTGACCGTATCGTGGGTTTCAATAAAATGCCGGGGCTGGATATCTATTATGCTGCGGATGTCTGTTATGCCGAAAAAGTGGCTAATGAAAAAGGATTTTTCTATAAGCTGACGCCGCGTTATAAGCATTATGCCGCATTTGAAAAAGCGGTTTTTCAAGCTGGGAAACCAACCAAATTATTGATGTTAACGCCGCATCAAATTGCCCATTTTAAAAAGCATTATGCTACGGAAGAGCATCGTTTCTATATGCTGCCTCCTGGTATTTCGCAAGATAGAAAACACGACAAACAGATCCCCGATGCAAAACGTATTTATCGTGAAAAAAATCAAATATCACAATCTGCATTCTTATTACTACAAGTAGGTTCCGATTTTAAACGCAAAGGTGTTGATAGAACGTTAAAGGCAATGGCGGCATTGCCTGAGAGTATCAAGAAAGATACCTTACTGATGGTTGTTGGGCAGGATAAACCGGCTAAGTATCAGCGTTTAGCTGAAAATGTAGGCATTGGTCATCAGGTTTCATTTTTTAGTGGTCGTAATGATATTGCTGAGCTTATGGCTGCGGCGGATATATTGATGCACCCCGCCTACCAAGAAGCTGCGGGTATTGTATTACTTGAAGCAATTACAGCGGGTTTACCTGTGATTGTGACTGAGGTATGCGGATACGCGCCATTTATTGTACAGGCGCAATGCGGAGCTGTGATTAATGAACCCTTTGTGCAACAGGCATTAAATAATACGCTTTCAGAAAGTTTGCAGAATAAAGAACAATTAAAAAATTGGTCTGAGAAAGCGAAGAATTATGCTGATATCGAAGACCTATACAGCTTACCCGAAAAAGCGGCTAATATTATTTTAGGAAACCTAGATGATTGAACTTAAAACACCGTTTAGTGAGCTGTGGAAAAACAAAGATCCATTTGTTGAAACTGAGCGATTAGAAGGTGAAGTTTTTCGTCAACTAGAAAGCCGAAAAACATTACGCTTTGAGCTCGAAGGTCAGAGTTATTTTATTAAAATTCACCATGGTACAACGCTGAAAGAAGCATTAAAAAATTTGTTTTCATTGCGTTTACCGGTACTTGGTGCAGATAGAGAATGGAATGCAATACACCGTTTAACTAAGGCCGGTGTTGATACCATGGATGGCCGCGCATTTGGCCAGAAAGGGTGGAATCCATTACGACGCGATTCATTTATTATCACACGAGATTTAACACCGACAGTTAGCTTAGAGGATTACTGTGCTGATTGGAATAATGTCTCCCCTGATTTTAAAATCAAACAGATGTTTATTCGCCGAGTCGCAGAGATGGTGCGTAAAATGCACGCAATAGGAATTAACCATCGTGACTGCTATATTTGCCACTTTTTACTCCATCTACCTTTTACCATCGGCAATGAGTCTGATTTAAAAATCTCAGTAATCGATTTACACCGAGCTCAGCTAAGGAAGAAAGTTCCTACTCGTTGGCGTGATAAGGATTTAATTGGGCTATATTTTTCATCATTGAATATTGGGCTAACAACAAGAGATATCTTTCGCTTTATGAAGATTTACTTTGAGTTACCGTTGCGAGAGGTCATCAGTAAAGAGCAGGCGTTGATGGAGAAGGCAAGCAGTAAAGCCCAGAAAATCCAAATGCGTACAGAACGTCGTGGCTTATAAGTAAGCGAAAAAAAAATATTTTTTGAGAGGCTATATGGCAATTGAATTTGATAACATGATAAAACAAGTTATATCCGTTGGAACATCTGACATTGATATATCATCATATTTTCATGTAGCTTATGGTATTGATCAAAATTTCTTGTATGGTTGTGGTGTATCTATTGTTTCACTACTAATCCACAATAAAAACATTAATTTCTCTTTCCACATTTTTATTGATGATTCAATAAATGATCGTGATGTCGTAAGATTTCGAGAAATCTGTTCTCAGTATAATACTCAGCTCACTATTTACATTATAGATTCTAATAGCATTAAATCTCTGCCAACAACTAAAAACTGGACACACGCTATTTATTTTCGATTTATAGTTGCTGAATATTTCATCAATAAAATTGATTATTTGCTCTACCTTGATGCTGATGTGATTTGCAATAATTCTATTGATGAACTTATTCATTTGAATTTGGAGAATAAGGTTGCAGCAGTTGTGACGGAAAGAGATAAAAATTGGTGGAAAAAAAGAGCTGATAATTTAGGATTTCCTTCGGTTTCTAAAGGATATTTTAATAGTGGTGTCATGTATGTGAATCTAATAGCTTGGAAAGAAAATAATATTACAAACGAGTCAATGGCTTTACTTGTTGATGAAGATCTGGCTCAAAGAATTAGTTATCCAGATCAAGATGTATTGAATATATTGCTGTGTGATAATGTAATCCACTTAAGTGGCGTTTATAATACCCAATTTAGTTTGAATTATGAACTAAAGAAGACGTTTGATTATCCCGTAAAAGAAAACACTGTCTTCATTCACTATGTTGGACCGACCAAACCTTGGCATGAATGGGCCTGTTATGATACAGCTAAGCCTTTTTTGAATGCGAAAAATGCATCTCCATGGAAAAATGTTCCATTATTAACTGCTAAAAGCAGTAATCATTTACGGTATTGTGCAAAGCACAAGATAAATCAAAGAAATTTTTTCTCAGGATTAGGTATGTACTTGAAATACATATGGGTTAAATTTAGTCATTAGCTAAAAAGTTGGAAAGTCATGTCATTTTTAGAGCGAAATGAAGTAATCGTATCGAAATATAATAAAATATTGATTTTTTTATTTGTATCCTTGTTTTTTGTCGAAAATGTTACTCGATATAAGCACATACTGTTTTACACAATGGTAATAACAGCATTGGGTTATTTATTTTTAGATACTAAAAACGTTATACAGCGAATAAATAAAAAAATATTTATTTTAACCGTGATATTTTCCATTATCTCCTATATATCAATAATTTACTCTATTGATCAGAGCATATCATTAAAAGCTATCAATAATGCATTCTTAAATTATGGGGTATTATCATTAGCAGTTATATTCCCAATTCTTCTTTATAAAGAAAGCAAAGAAAGCATATCTAAACTGCTGATTATAAGTTTTTGTTCAGCATTAGTAATTATTTTGCTTGTTGAGTTAATCCGTTACTACATAGCGTATAACAAGGGTACCCTTCCATTTACGACATATGACTTTAGAAGTGTTTCTGATGCATTAGTTTTCTATTTTCCTTTGATTTTAGTACTTTGGTATGTTCTTCCTAAATCAAAAATTTTTTATTTTTATGTGTTGAGTGTAATTTTTCTATTTATTCTTCTTGGAACTTTATCTCGAGGGGCATGGGTTGCTGTAGCGATTTCTGCAATGATTTTCTTTTTATTTAAACGTCCTTGGAAGCTGATCGCTATTGGCCTAATATTGTCGATTATTGGAGTCGTTTCATTAAAAGTGAATGACCCTCTGCATACTGAAAAATTATTTTACAAGTTGGAACAAACTGATAGTAGTTATCGATATAAAAACGGGACACAAGGTACTGCACTTGAACTTATTATGATGAAGCCACTAACTGGTTATGGGTTTGGCGATAAAGTTTATGCTAAAAAATATAATAGTGAAGTTGATAATCATCCAGAATGGACATTTAGGAAATCTATCGGCCCACATAACATTTGGCTTAGCATTTGGTTTTCAGCCGGCATTTTAGGTTTGTTGTCTTTCTGTATTCTTTTTATATCAATATGTTATTGTTCTTACAAAGAAATCAAGAGTAGCCAAGGTAATAAAAATATTTACTTTGCGGGTATCATCTTATTCATAAGCTTGCTTAGTTTTTATCTTGTTAGAGGAATGTTTGAGCAAGTTAACTTAAAGCCATTAGGCATTTTAATTGGTTTTTTAATAGCAATGATGAACGCTAGCCTTGTCAATAATGAGTCTAAATATGAATAACATAATTTTAAATAAGCATGCTTTTAGTACGAATAATCATAGTGCTAATAGTGAATGTCTAGACATCATTTATGGGACAGATGAAAACTATCAGCTTGGTGCTGGAGTTTCTTCTATATCTTTATTGCTTAATAATCCAAATACTCATTTTCGGTTTCATTTTTTTTTAGATACGGTAACAGATGAATTTTTAAACAAAATAAAGTCTATTGCTGAAAAATTTTCCACAGAATTCATTGTTTATGAATTAGATAGTAGTGAACTAAAAAAACTTCCAGCCTCGGATGTTTGGTCATCTGCGATGTATTTTAGGCTAATTGCACTTGATTACCTATCTACTGATTATGACTATGCTTTATATCTTGATGCAGATGTTATTTGTAATAGCGAACTTAATTTAGATTGTAATCTCATTAGCCAAGTAGTTTGTGGTGTTATAGCGGATGACCTCTCGGTAAGATCTAAAAGCGGCTCTAGGCTTCATACTCCAGAATTAACGCAAACTTATTTTAATTCAGGTGTTATGTTTATTAATTTGAAGCGGTGGAAAGAGCAAGAAGTTACTAGTCGCTGCTTTGAATTACTCTCTAGATCTGATGCCAAAAAATTATATAAATATCCGGATCAAGATGTTTTAAATCTTCTTTTAGTTAACAAACAAGTTCAACTTGATAAGCGATTTAATACAATCTACACCTTGAAAAATGAGTTGTATGATAAGACTCATGAAGGATATAAATCAGTTATAACACCAGATACTGCTCTTATTCATTACACTGGAATAACAAAGCCTTGGCATAGCTGGGCAAATTACCCATCTTCTCAACCATTTTATGTTGCTCTTGAGCGTTCACCATGGACATTAAATGATTTAAAGTCAGCAACTAAATTTGTTGAAAAGAAGAAAGAGTATAAGCACTTACTGAAGCAAGGAAAACTGGTAGCTGGGTGTCTTGCTGGTATAAAGTACTTATCAATGAAAATTATAGGTGTGAAATTATAATAGCATGATTAATAAAATAATTTTTACAGTTACTCCCATTTATTCTATTCCGCCTAAAAGCGCTGCTGCTATTGAATCATGGATGTACAATGTTGCGAAAAGATTAGAAATAGAAAATCGAATTGTATGTATTCAAAATAAAGATTATTCCAATTACGCTTATATCAATGAAAAATGTGCCATTGAGCGGATAAAGTTTGGCAGAATTTATACTCGTGTATTTAAAAAATGGACGAGAATAGACCCTTATTCATATGCTGATCGAATCTTAAACATCAAAAGAAAATTTGCTCATAATGCTCATGATGAGAGTGTTATTTTCGTCCATAATGATATTAAGTTATTTAAAAAAATAATAAAAAAAGAGGGGCATAAAAACGTTGTGTTACATATGCATAATTTTTTTGCCCCTCAAAATATACCTGCGGATATCAAGCTGATTGTTCCGAGCCGCTTTATGTACAATTGGTTTAGAGAACGTTTACCAGATGCTTCGATTGAGGTTGTAAGAAATGGTTTTGATGGTGATATCTATGCTTTACCACCAGAAGTTAACCGTGAAGATGTCGGCCTAAATATACAAGATAAAGTTATTCTGTTTGCGGGAAGAATTGCGCGCGATAAGGGCTTATTAGAGTTAATGCAAGCGTGTAACATCATTTTTAAACGTCATCCTAACTATAAATTGGTGATCGTTGGGGATCTTGATGCCGCTCAAAAAGGTGAGAATGCTGAATATCAGAATGAAATTAAAACCTATGCTAAACAATTAGGTGAACAATGTATTTGCTTAGGAAGTGTTCATCCTGAAAAAATCCGTCACTTTTATTCAATCGCAGATGTAATTGCTGTACCTTCTATAACGAATGAACCTTTTTGTATGGTTGCACTTGAGGCAATGGCATCAGGTCATCCTGTTATTGCTAGCCAAAGAGGTGCAATGGTTGAATTTGTCACACATAATGAAACAGGTTTTATATTTAGAGAACCATTAACAGCAAGCAGTATGGCTGAAGATATTCATAGTGCCTTAGCCCACCCTAATGCAAATGAAATAGCGAAAGCAGCTAAAAAATATGCATATGATAATTTCACGTGGGAAATTGTTAGGGATGAGCTAGTGAGCGTTATTAATAAATGGTATCCATGATTTGTAAGTAGAGAGTTTATTCATGCCTGAACTACCCGAAGTTGAAACCAGTCGCAGAGGTATAGAACCTCACTTAGTGGGTAATTCCATACAATATGCGGTGGTGCGTAATAGCCGCTTACGTTGGCCAGTATCTGAGCAAATTAAAAGCTTATCTGATGAACTTGTTTTAAGTGTTCAGCGTCGCGCTAAATATCTGTTGATTGAACTGAAAACGGGTTGGATCATTATCCATCTTGGTATGTCAGGTAGTTTACGCATACTGACGGAAGAATTACCTGAAGAAAAACATGACCATGTCGACCTTATTCTTCGTGATGGCAAAGTTCTACGCTATACCGACCCTCGACGTTTTGGTGCTTGGTTATGGTGTGATGATCTTGAAACAAGCTCTGTATTATCACACTTAGGGCCGGAACCTCTTTCTGATGAATTTAATGCTCAATATTTGTTTGAGCAAGCTTCCAAAAGAAAAATCGCGATTAAGCCTTGGTTAATGGATAACAAAGTCGTGGTGGGCGTTGGAAATATATACGCAAACGAAGCTTTGTTTACTACGGGGATCTCGCCAGAAAAAATAACGAATACACTGACACTTAATCAGTCGACTGAATTGGTTGAACAGATCAAAAAAGTATTACGGCGCTCGATTGAGCAAGGGGGAACGACGTTGAAAGACTTCCTTCAGTCGGATGGCAAACCAGGTTATTTTGCTCAGCAGCTATTTGTATATGGTAAGAAAGGTGAACCTTGCACTGTTTGCGGTACGCTAATTCAAAGTATCAAACAGGGACAACGTAGCACCTTTTATTGCCCACAATGCCAAAAAGCAGATTAAGCTTTATTGAGTTTTTTCAGCATTGCCTCAGTAACGATTGGCGGTAGAAAAGAAGACACATCGCCATCGTGGAGCGCCACATCTTTTATCAATGATGATGAAACAAAAGAGAGGCTTTGAGACGGCAACAAAAAAACGGTTTCTAATTCAGGGACAAAGTGGCGATTCATATTCGCTAGTTGCCACTCATATTCAAAATCTGCGACGGAACGAACGCCACGAATAAGAATATTTGCACCGTGCTTCTGTGCAAAGGTCGCCATCAACTCAGAAAAACCGACGACTTCGACATTATCTAAATGAGAAGTCACCTTTCTTGCGAGATCTACCCGCTCTTCAAGGCTGAACATGGGACTTTTACGCTGACTATTGGCGATAGAGAGAAGAACATGGTCGAACATCGCCGCTGCACGAGTAACAATATCAACGTGTCCTGAAGTGATTGGATCAAAAGTACCAGGGTAAATAGCTTTATGTTTCATGGCGGTGATATCTCATTGTTTGTTAATACTTATTTAATAAATTTATCTTAAGTAAGATATACATGCGATCAACAGTATCGATTATTCACAGTTGTTGCAACCGACGAATGACCCTTTAAGCTAATTTTAAGGTGAGTTTTAGGTGTATATTCTGCACACCTTTACTGAAGGTTTATGTTAAGATAGCGCCAATTTTGGTAAGTGAATCAGATCGAATGTTATTGCGTTTATATCAGGTACTCCTTTATCTTATCCAGCCACTCATTTGGATTCGCTTATTACTGCGAAGCCGTAAAGCGCCTGCGTATCGTAAACGTTGGGGTGAGCGTTATGGCTTCTGTGCAGGCAAAGTTGCACCCGGTGGAATTTTGCTACACTCAGTTTCGGTCGGTGAAACACTCGCCGCAGTGCCGTTAGTCCGAGCACTTCGTCACCATTACCCGTCACTTCCTATTACCGTGACCACCATGACACCAACTGGCTCTGAGCGAGTTGTCTCTGCTTTTGGTGATGACGTTTACCATGTTTATCTCCCTTATGATCTTCCGGGCTCCATGCGCCGCTTCCTTAAACAGGTTGACCCTAAATTGGTCATCATTATGGAAACAGAGTTATGGCCAAATATGATCAATCAACTTCATCGTCGTAAAATACCGCTGGTGATCGCAAACGCTCGTTTATCTGAGCGTTCAGCTGCCGGTTACCAAAAATTAGGTAATTTTGTGAAGCGTATGCTGCGTAATGTCACTATGGTGGCGGCTCAGCATCAAGAGGATGGGGAGCGTTTTATTCAACTAGGTTTGAGACGAGTCCAATTAAACGTTACTGGCAGTTTAAAGTTTGATATTTCAGTAACGCCTGAGCTTGCAGTGAGAGCAGTGACTTTGCGTAGACAATGGGCAGCACACCGTCCTGTCTGGATTGCAACCAGCACTCATGAAGGTGAAGAAGCCCTTGTGTTAGAGGCGCATCAGCAGCTACTTAAGCGTTTTCCTAATCTGTTATTAATTTTGGTTCCGCGTCATCCTGAGCGTTTCGCAAAAGCTGAGGAATTAACGCAAAAAGCGGGGTTGAAGTGTATTCGTCGTAGTACCGGTATTATTCCAGCATCAGATGTACAGGTTGTGATTGGCGATAGCATGGGTGAACTAATGTTGCTGTACGGAATCGCCGATCTGGCATTTGTTGGTGGTAGCCTCGTTGAAACTGGCGGGCATAATCCATTAGAAGCTGCTGCACATGCACTACCTGTGCTGATGGGGCCACATACCTTCAATTTTAAAGATATTTGTGCGAAGTTAAAACAAGCTGACGGTTTGATCACCGTAATGGATAGCGAGTCAATGGCACAAGCGGTGACCAGCCTTCTCTCTGATGAAGATTATCGATTGTATTACGGGCGCCATGCTGCTGAGGTATTACATGAAAATCAGGGGGCATTGCAGAGATTATTAACCCTCCTCCAGCCATATTTACCTCCGAAAGAACAATAAATCTCTATTCAAGATAGTTTTGCTTGCCGCCTAAATGCAACTCGAATTATCTTGGATATTTACTTTAGTTATATATCCATTAGCTGATCTCTAGTGACTTTATATAAATAGAATCTAATTCCGATGAGTTAACTTGAATAAAACGACAATAGATACCCACTAATTGTCTACCTTTCTTATTATTCGCCATAAACTATAGTAGAATTCACCGCTTAATTATTATTCGCACTATTAGGCTTCTTTGAGAAGACGGCTAATACGCCTAATAGATGATAGCTATTTTTACTTAACTATTTTAAGACAGTATGCCAGCAATCAATCAATCAGCATCAAATAAATATGTTTATTTATGGGTCATTGGCTATGCCGTTGCATGGATCATTGCCAGTTTTTATTTAGACCCAACGGTTCCTTATGATACGGTCGAAGCCGTGAACTGGGGAATGAATGGAGAATGGGGTTCACCCAAAAATCCTTGGTTTGTTGGTACACTCATGTGGCCAGCCATTCATTTAGGAATATCCTACAGTTTTTATTGGTATTTTATCCATTTTGTCGGAATTGCATTCGGCTTGGTGGGTGTTTGGAAACTTGCATATTATTTAACAGGGCGTCGTGATTTAGCTTGGTTTGCGATGCTGATGTTGAATTTATCCGGCGTTATTAATTTCGATATCATTCCTTATAATGATAATTATATTTTAGTGACCTTGTGGGCTTGGGTAATTTACTTTTTCTTGCGAGCTGTTTACGAGAATCCTGCGTGGTGGCTGCTTTTTGCACTATTCGCGGGCCTTGCAACAATGGGAAAATACTCAACCCTATCGCTTGTCGGTTCAGTATTCCTGTTAACATTATTCGTTAAGCAAGCACGTCAAAGTTATCGCCACCCTGTTTTCTATTTAGCGATAGCACTTTGGTTCTCACTTGTATTACCTAACTTTTTTTGGTTAATGGCGAGTGATTTCTCTGCTTTTAAATGGGTTGATTCACAAATTGACCCAGGTTTTAACCTGCACACGACTCAAGCAGCATTGAGCGTGTTTTATCCTTTAGTGATTGCTGCGATTATCTTATATAGCTGTGGTGGAAAGATTGGTTGGCCGAAAGCACTCGCTAATCGAATGGCGAACTTTTTGATTTTATTTCCATTGGTGGTGATTTTTGGTTGGTTCTCTTTCCATGATGGTGGCCGCATAACAGAATGGCTTCAACCTTTCATGGCGGTATGCGCACCTTTATTTGTTGGTTCAATAACGGTTATGCCGAAAAAATCATTAAAAAAATCATTGATAGGTTTAGCGATTTTCGGTGGTGTCATCCTGTTAGGCTATTGCATCGTGCAGATTGCAAATATCCGAGGCGCGGGTCAAAAATTTATTGGTGTAAAAACACTCATAGCGGAAGGTGAACAACGTTGGTATCAACGTTATGGTGTACCTTTAACTTATGTCGGTGGCGAGGATAATTTACATCAATGGTTTATTATTTACGCAAAAGATAGGCCACATGTCATCCAGCCTTGGACATTAGAAAATCATATGCCGCCAAATGTCTATAACCGTGGTATTACAGAAGCCGAGGTTCGCAAGCATGGGGCGATATTACTTGGGAATAAATACGATGATTGTGCACATGAAAAGTTTGCTAAAGTGCGCAAATATTGGCCGCAATTCACTATCGAAAAAGAAGATGTAATTTATCGTTCAGAACCGGATGCTAAACCAGAAACCATGTGTTTTGGGTTTATCGCGCCAGAGAAGTCCTAATCAAAAAAACGGCTAACTAATACAGTTAGCCATTTTTTTATAGGCAATTTTTTAACTGCTCAAAAACGTCGACTGGCGTGATGTGTGCCATCGTATTATCAGTCGATTTAATTTCGTGTTGTTCTTGCCCATATCCACCAATCAGTCCGGGGTCTGTTGGTCCGAATAGAGTAAAGTTAGGTTTATCTAACGCCGCCGTTAAATGGCTGAGGCCAGTATCGACAGAGACAACCGCTTTGGCATTCGCAATTTGCTGTGCGACTTCCGCTAAGGTAAGTTTTGGCAATACCTCGACAAAACCAAATCCATCAGCTAACCGCATCGCTCTTTGGTGCTCATGTTCCGTACCCCAAGGTAACTTTATTTTTAAGCCACTTTCAGCCATCAGAGATATCAAACTACGCCAATGCTCTTCAGGCCAATGCTTATCGTCGCGAGTTGTTGAATGCAGAAAGACCACATAATGACTATGTTGCTTGGCTGGTGTATGCAAAAAATGTTGCGCAATCGCATAGTCACCCTGATTGTTTGGGCGTGCGTAACCTAGGCTATCAGCGAATAATTGACGAATGCGTTCAACGGCATGTTGCTGTTTGCTGATACGATAACAGCGATCGTAGAACAGGCTAGCGATAGGCTCACGGATACTGCGGCGGTCATAGCCATGTTTTATTCCATGAGCAAGTCGAGTAACTAATAAAGCACTTTTCAGTAAACCTTGCGCATCAATAATCGCATCATATCGAGTTGCTTGTAATTGCTCGCGAAATGCCGCACGTTCGGCTCTGATCGGTGCAGAAAACCAATTTTTACGCCAACGTCTAATCGCTACTGGGATCACTTGATTAACCGCACTGTGCCATGTTGGGATCTGTGCAAAACCTTCTTCAACTACCCAATCAAATTGAATATTAGGTAGCGCTTGCTGAGCATCTGTTAATGCGGGTAGGGAATGTAATACATCCCCCATTGAAGATGTCTTCACTAAGAGTACGCGCATTAATCGATACCTATCTGTAAACGAGTCAATGCATCAATCACTAACTGGGGTTGGATATCGATCAAACTTTGGTGATAGCCACTCTCACCATCGCCTTTGCGGACTTTATGATAGCCGCTGATTAAGCGTATTACTTCCGCCTTATCAGATAATGGCGGGGTAAAATTAGGACTGCTTGGCCCATAGAGTGCCACAAGAGGCTTATCTAAGGCTGCCGCAACATGCATCAGCCCAGAATCATTACTCACGACCGCTTGGCAGCTACTAATCAGGTTTACCGCTTGTTCTAACGAAGTTTTTCCTGCGAGATTAGTACAATGTTTCCGTGCCGATTCCGTTAAGCTTTGGCGAATATCTTCACCTGCATCATGGTCTTTTTGTGAACCAAATAACAGGATTTGATAGTCTTTTTCACTGATCAATTGTTCTGCCAGCGTAGCATAGTGATAATGAGGCCAACGTTTTGCTGGCCCAAATTCTGCACCTGGGCAAAAACCAATAGTCGGGCGGGTATTATCAAGATTAAATGCGCTAATCGCGTCAGTGACTTCTTGTTGATTGATGACTAATTTTGGCCAGAGAATAGGCTCAGGGATATCCGTTGCACTATGAATGTTTTGTTTATCATAAGCCAGTGCGACATAGCGTTGAACCATCAATGGAAATGCTGCTTTATCTAAGGTTCGGATATCGTTGAGTAATCCATAACGCATTTCACCGCGCCACCCGGTTCTTTTCGCTATTTTGGCAAACCAGGGGACTAAAGCAGATTTAAATGAATTGGGCAGGACAATTGCTTGGTCATATTTGTTTTCACGTAGGCTAATACCTAGCTTACGGCGCTCACCAATAGCCAGTGCACCATGGCCTAATGGCATTGGAATTGCTGCGTTTACCTCTGGCATTTTTGCCAATAAAGGTCGGCACCATTGTGGCGCCATCACATCAATCTGTGCTTGAGGATATTGTGCTTTTAACGTGCGATACAAGCTCTGTGACATCATCATATCCCCTACCCAAGAGGGGCCGATCACCAATATTTTCATAAAATTTGCACTAGGGTCTATTGACCTTTTAAGTTTATGTTTACCGCGATTGCTTAGTATAAGTTCTAAGATTGCGGCGCTAAATATTAGCGATGATATGAAGATATCAGTGCTAATCAGGATGTGTCTACTTCAAGTAGCATGGTTGTTGACTGTACTCAGCTGGAGAGGTTCTAGCCTAGTTATATTGGCTAGAAAACCTCTCGCGCTGATTAAACGATGTCAAAGATTGAATCTGAAAGAGTCTGGAGTTATTAATCTTCTTTATTCAGCCATTGCATATATTCAGTAACACCTTCGGCAACTGTTTTAAATGGCGCTTTGTAGCCAGCTGCTCGTAATTTAGTCATGTCTGCTTGAGTAAAGCTTTGATAACGACCTTTGAGTTTTTCTGGGAATTCGATGTACTCAACGGACACATTTTTATCTTTGTGGAATTGAGTAACGGCATCTGCAACAGCTTGGAAAGATTCTGCTTCGCCAGTCCCGCAGTTAAAGATCCCCGACACATTATTTTGCCAGAACCATAAATTGACTGCGGCAACATCGCCAACATAAATGAAGTCACGACGGAAGGTTTCACTGCCTTGAAACAGTTTTGGATTTTGACCTTCATTGATTTGCGTATTCAGGTGGTAAGCGACGCTTGCCATGCTGCCTTTATGGTGCTCGCGCGGCCCATAGACGTTGAAGTAACGGAATCCACAGACTTGTGATTGTGCTTCAGGCAGAATATTACGCACATATTGGTCAAACTGGAATTTAGAGTAACCATAGACATTTAGAGGTTTTTCGAATTCGCGCTCTTCAATAAAATTATCACTACGGCCGCCGTAAGTCGCCGCTGAAGAAGCATAAAGAAATGGAATTTCACGCTCTAAACAAAAATGTAGTAACTCTTTTGAAAATTGATAGTTGTTATCCATCATATACTTGCCATCCCATTCAGTGGTAGATGAGCAAGCACCTTCATGGAATACTGCGTCGATATCGCCAAAATCATCCCCTGCAATTACGCTGAGAATAAAATCTTCTTTATCAATGTAATCTGCAATATCGAGGTCAACAAGGTTGGAAAACTTAGTACCATCTTTCAGGTTATCCACAACTAGGATATCAGTTCGGCCTGCGTCATTTAATGCTTTGATAATGTTGCTGCCAATAAAACCAGCTCCGCCAGTGACAATAATCATCGGGCATACCTCAAGTGGGTTAAGTACAAAATGAATATGAATTATTTTGCATAATAACATTTCTCAACGCTGACGACAGCATAAGTGACAGACAAACATCCTCAAGACTTTCTTTTTATAGGGCAATGATCGTGATCTTGGCTGCAAACTTGACTTATTTATGCTGCGTCAGTCGCTAGTTATAGTGTCTATTATTAAACTGAAAAGTAGTCCAATAATAGGAATAAATCATGTCAACGCAATTTTATCAGCAGATTAATCAGCAATTAGAACAAACAGAAGCGGCAGGGTTGTTTAAACGTGAGCGCATTATCACCTCTTCGCAGGATGCGGATATTGAAATTGTCGGTGGTAAGAAAGTCGTTAACTTTTGTGCGAATAATTATCTTGGTTTAGCCAATCATCCCGATTTAATTAATGCAGCAAAACAGGGAATGGATAGCCATGGTTTTGGTATGGCTTCAGTACGTTTTATTTGTGGTACGCAAGATAATCATAAAATTCTCGAAAAAAAACTAGCTGACTTTCTAGGAATGGAAGATGCAATCCTCTATTCCTCCTGTTTTGATGCTAATGGTGGGTTATTTGAAACCTTGTTAGGCCCCGAAGATGCGGTGATCTCTGATGCATTAAACCACGCATCAATCATTGATGGGGTGCGTTTGTGTAAGGCAAAACGTTATCGTTATCCCAATAATGATATGGCAGAGCTAAAAACTTGCCTTGAAGATGCCAAAGCAGCCGGAGCGCGCCATATATTGATTGCGACTGATGGCGTTTTTTCGATGGATGGGGTGATTGCGGATCTTAACGCTATTTGTGATTTGGCAGATGAGTATCAAGCACTTGTTATGGTTGATGATTCTCATGCTGTGGGTTTTGTCGGTAAAAATGGTCGTGGTACCCATGAATATTGCGATGTCATGGGGCGCATTGACATTATCACGGGCACTTTAGGTAAAGCACTTGGTGGTGCGTCTGGTGGATATACCGCAGCTAAAAAAGAAGTCGTTGAATGGTTACGTCAGCGTTCTCGCCCTTACTTATTTTCAAATTCACTCGCTCCAGCCATTGTTTCAGCATCAATTAAAGTGATCGATATGATGAGCCAAGGTGATGAGCGACGAGCCCATTTATGGCATAACGCCGCATTATTTCGCGAAAAAATGTCTGCCGCGGGTTTTACATTAGCGGGTGCTGATCACGCCATTATCCCGGTTATGTTGGGGGATGCGGCTCTAGCACAAAAATTTGCAAACGAACTCCTTGAAGAAGGCATCTATGTCACTGGCTTCTTTTACCCTGTAGTCCCTCAAGGGCAGGCGCGCATTCGCACGCAAATGTCTGCCGCTCATAGTGAAGAAGATATTTTGCATGTCGTTGACGCATTCACCCGCATTGGCAAAAAACTAAATGTTATTTCTTAAAATAATTAAATAAGGCCGCACTATGAAAGCACTGTCTAAATTAAAAGCAGAAACGGGTATATGGATGACAGATGTTCCGAAGCCGGAACTTGGGCACAATGATGTGATGATTAAAATTCGTAAGACAGCAATTTGTGGTACGGATGTCCATATCTATAACTGGGATGAATGGTCACAGAAGACTATCCCAGTCCCCATGGTAGTTGGTCACGAATATATTGGCGAAATTGTTGAAATTGGACAGGAAGTTAAAGGGTTTAAAATAGGCGATAGAGTGTCAGGGGAAGGGCATATCACCTGCGGATATTGTCGTAACTGCCGTGGTGGTCGAACACATCTATGCCGAAATACGGTCGGTGTTGGTGTCAACCGAACGGGTTGTTTTGCTGAATATCTTGTCATTCCTGCTTTTAATGCCTTTAAAATCCCCGATAATATTCCAGACGATATTGCAGCCATCTTCGATCCCTTTGGCAATGCGGTGCATACCGCACTTTCTTTTGATTTAGTGGGTGAAGATGTGCTGATTTTGGGCGCAGGACCTATTGGTATTATGGCTGCTGCGATTTGTCGTCATGTTGGTGCTCGACATGTTGTGATCACTGATATTAATGATTATCGCCTTGATCTAGCGAAACAAATGGGCGTCACGCGCGCGGTGAATGTTAGCCGTGAAAATCTCAAGGATGTGATGCGTGAGCTAGATATGAAGGAAGGCTTTGATGTGGCTTTAGAGATGTCAGGAGCTCCAGCTGCTTTTGATACTATGCTGGATACACTGAATTATGGTGGTCGTATTGCTCTGTTAGGTATTCCATCATCTCAAATAGCGATAGATTGGGGAAAAGTCATCTTTAAAGGGTTATTTATCAAAGGGATCTACGGTAGAGAAATGTTTGAAACCTGGTATAAAATGGTTGCATTGATTGAATCAGGCTTAGATCTTTCACCGATTATAACTCACAAATTCTCTATCGATGAATTTCAAAAAGGGTTCGATGTCATGCGCTCAGGTCAATCGGGCAAGGTGATATTGAACTGGGATTAATTCGTAGCCGTAATACGTCAATTTGTTTTGGCTGAGCAAGCAATTACCCGAATCACATAATGATGTGATTCGGGATAATGTTGTTTTATCGCCTAATTACAGCTCAAATTATTTAAGATATTTATCTATATTTGCCCATAGTAAGCATTCTTACCATGCTTACGTAAGAAATGCTTATCAAGTAGTTCTTGTTGCATGACACCAACTTGCGGAACTAATTGGCGAGTATGAAGATTCATATAGGCAATTTCTTCAAGTACAACCGCATTATGCACTGCATTATCTGGACTTGACCCCCATGCAAAAGGCCCGTGGCTATTAACTAAAACTGCAGGAATATCTTTTGCAGAAATACCTTTTTCTTTAAAGGTTTTAATAATGACGTTACCGGTTTCTCTTTCATAATTAGATGCGATTTCACTTTCGGTCATTTTACGAGTACAAGGGATCTCACCATAAAAATAGTCTGCATGGGTTGTGCCAAGTGCGCTTAAAGGTAGGCCCGCTTGAGCCCAGATAGTGGCATGACGTGAGTGAGTGTGTACTATTCCACCAATTTCAGGGAATGCAAGATACAGAGCGATATGAGTGTCAGTATCGGATGATGGTTTATATTTTCCTTCTATAACATCACCAGTACTAAGAGCAACTACAACCATATCTTCTGCTTTCATGGTTTCATACTCAACACCGGACGGCTTGATCACTATCAAACCACTTTCTCTATCAATGCCGCTAACGTTACCCCATGTGAATGTAACTAGATTGTGTTTTGGTAATGCAAGGTTTGCATCGAAGACTTGTTGTTTGAGCTTTTCGAGCATTTCAGCCCCCTGATTTTAAAATTCATTTAAATATCAATAACAAAAATTCATTTAATTATGCAGTTTCTGTTTGTTGACGACCAATGTCGTATTGCTAAGGTAAACAGATTTTGCTTATTTAAAAAGCTCGCTTCTTTACAATTATGTAACAAACACTCGTAACTCGATCGTATTCGGTCATCTTTGGTCATAAAACATCAATCTCAGGGTGGGGAATGGTGACCGATTAAGACTGATTTTTTTATTTCAAAAAAATATGATTGGCTGAATAGCGGCGTTTAAGTGATGAGTGTCACTTGAACTAATGTAATCAATGAGGTCTATTACATATAATTAATGATCATAGTCACTATAAAAATGTTTATTTTTTTCGAGCTAAGATTACTTGAATCTAATCACGACAAAAAAAAAGGAATATGGGCAGAATAAATATCGTGGAAGGAATAGGAGTTAGATATGCTGCAAGCCGAACGCCATAAATTAATTTGTTCTCATATATCTCAAAATGGTTCGGCATTAGTGCGTGATTTATCTCAGCTATGCCAAGTTTCACAAGAAACAATTCGTCGAGATTTAACTATACTTAATCGTGAAAATAAAATTATTCGTAGCTTTGGTGGTGCCGTTGCTATTGACCAAGAAAATATCCCGACGCTGAATGTTGTGCCATCTTCGGTCAAACTCAGTCAAATGGTTGATGGTGCAGATTCATTTCGTAAAAGAACTGAAGAACACCCCGATGCGAAAATGAAAATTTCCAAGGTAGCGCTTAAATTTATTCAACCCGGCGACTGTATTATGTTAGATAACAGCAGTACTTGCTGGTTTTTAGCCAGACAAATACCGGATATTGATATTACTGTTGTAACAAACTCGGTCAAAATTATACAAGCCTTAGCTTGTCGTGACAGAGTCCGAGTAATTGGTATCGGTGGAGAATATTCAGAGCGTCATGACGATTTTCATGGCCCTATTGCCGAAAGTATTATTCGTAGCTTTCAGATAAAAACATTATTTTTATCTTGCCAAGGATTTAATGTCGAAAATGGTATTCGCGATGGGAGCGAAATAAATTCAAAGTTAAAGAATATTATGTTGCAGGTATCTGAAAATAAAGTTTTACTTGCAGATAATAGTAAATTAGGGAAATATGCCTTTAGTCAAGTTTGTACTTTTGATGATATAAATATATTAATCACAAATAAGCTTAATGATAAAAAACTTAATGCTAATTTTCCTAATTTAAATATTATTGAGTGTGATAAATAATGTTTAAATTAAAATGTTGTTGCAATAAATCAGTAAAATAATGTCGTTGTAATTACTATTATTAAATAACCTTATTAATTAAATATCTGTATTAAATTAATGCAGGGATATTCGCTATTCTAAATTTAAAATAATACTGTATTGATGAGATAGCTCTATATCCAACATCATTCAAGATGGCGGATATATTTAATCTCCACCTACACTAAGGAATACAACTATGAACATGAAGAAGTTAGTTTTACCTTGCTTAATGAGTGTTGCACTATTTTCAAATGTCGCGATGGCTGAATCACAAAAAGCACAAAAACCTTTTACGATGGGCGTTGTAGTAAAAGTGGGTGGTATTCCTTGGTTTAATGTTATGGAACAAGGCATCACTGAAGAAGGCAAAAAATTGGGAGTGAATGCATTTCAAGTCGGTCCAACAACTGCTGATCCTGCCGAGCAAGTTCGTGCTATTGAAGATTTAATTGCTAAAAAAGTCGATGTTATCGGTGTTGTTCCTAATGATGCAAAGGTACTTGAGCCAGTACTAAAACGCGCCCAAGAGGCTGGTATTAAAGTGATTACACATGAATCACCTAATCAGCAAAATGCAGATTGGGATTTCGAATTGCTGGATACCCAAAGTATGGGCGCTAACCATATGAAAGATATGGCTGCATGTATGGGTGGTGAAGGTAAATATGCCATGTTCGTGGGTAGCTTAACCGTTCCTCTCGTTAATGAATGGGCTGACGCCGCAATTGCTTATCAAAAAGCTAATTATCCAAAAATGCAGATGGTTGATGACCGCTTTGGTGTTGCAGAATCTGTTGATGATTCAATGCGTACCGCTAATGACCTGTTATCAAAGCATAAAGATCTGAAAGGTATTATGTCATTTGGCTCACAAGGCCCAATTGGTGCTGGTCGTGCTATAGACAAACGCCGTAAAAATGATACCACTTGCGTATTTGGCACCTTTACCCCAGGCCAAGGTATTAAATTACTCGAAAAAGGTGCAATTGATGGTGGCTATATTTCTAACCCGAAAGTGGCTGGGCAAGTTTTCGTCCAAGTCGCAACAGCCATGATGAACGGTGAAGAAATTAAAGATGGCGTGTCCATTGGTGATATGGGGCAAATCAAAATCAGCGGCAACACTATTTTAAGTGACAATCCGGTTGAACTGAATATTGAAAACACCAAAAAATTGGTTGAAGTCGGTTTGTAATTAATTGCTATCAAAATGATTGTTATAACAAAAACTAAAAATTAGCCAAAATTTAATCTTATGTTCTAACTAGTTCGAGCTGTAGCTAGGCGACAAATGAATGAGCTTTTAGGTGCGCAGATAACTGTGTGATAAGGGCGAGTAAAGGTAGTCAACAATGCTATAGCTCGAACAATGAAGAACAAGCCAACACCATTTTTATTATTATTCATTGTGGTAGGAACTGTACTTATGACAAACACCTCCAAAATTGACAAATCCGGCCCTCTAATTACTTTGCACGATCTTTCCAAAAGTTTTGGTGGTCATCGTGCATTACGCAATATTGATTTGACACTAAATAAAGGTGAGGTGCACTGTTTAGCAGGCACAAATGGGTGCGGAAAAAGCACGCTGATCAAAACAATTAGCGGTGTTTATGCTCCCGATGAAGGAAGCAAAATCGAAATTGATGGTAAAAGCTATAATCGCTTAACACCTGATAAAGCACGTGAATTAGGTGTACAGGTCATATACCAAGATCTCTCTTTATTTCCTAATCTAACAGTTGCTGAAAATATCGCTTTTGAATTAAATCTCAACGGCTATTTTGGGTGGTTTCGCAAAGGCAAACTACGAGAGAAAGCACTACAAATTCTAAACGAGTTATCTTTCAATATTAATCCGGATACCCCAGTACAATTTCTCCCTATTGCGCAGCGCCAGCAAGTTGCAATTTGCCGCGCATTGGTGGCTGATGCCCGTCTGGTTATTATGGATGAACCGACAGCATCACTCACTAGAACGGAAGTAAATCAGCTTTTATCTACTGTTAATTACCTAAAAGATAAAGGTATTACAGTTGTTTTTGTTAGCCATCGACTCGAAGAAGTGAAAGAAATTTCTGACCGCATTACCATTATTCGTGATGGGCAAAAAATAGGTACTTGGCCTGCTGAAGGGCTAACCACACGAAAAATAACCGAATTAATGACAGGTTTAGACATCGTTCATGAGCGTAAGCCTCCCAACAATGCTGAAGATCGTCGCACAGTGCTTGAATTAAAAAATCTCACTCGCTCGGGTCAATATCACGATGTTTCGTTAACTCTAAAACGAGGCGAAGTGCTTGGTTTATGTGGTTTATTGGGCTCCGGGCGAACTGAACTTGCTTTGTCTCTTTTTGGTATTACTCACCCAGATAGTGGTGAGCTATATATTGAAGATAAACCTATTACTCTAAAAAATAATACTCACGCAATAAAGAAAGGCATTGGCTATGTTTCTGAAGATAGATTGACGCTCGGCGCAATTTTGCCGCAGTCCATCGCAGACAATATGGTGATCTCCATTTTAGATCGCTTAAAAACACCACTTCATTTGATTGATGAACAAAAATGCCAAGAGATCGTTCAAGAGTGGATCGCTGATTTAGATATTAAAGTTACTGATTCTAACAACGCACTCTCCACGCTATCAGGCGGTAATCAGCAAAAAGTGGTGTTAGCGAAATGGATATTAACTCGTCCTAAAGTATTGATTTTGGACTCCCCGACAGTTGGGGTCGATATTGGTGCAAAAGACAGTATCTACAAGCTCATTCATCGTTTATCTGGTGTGGGTATTTCTATTTTATTAATTACTGATGAAGCCTCTGAAGCCTATTACAACTGTGATCGTATTTTACATATGAAACAAGGGTCTATCGTCAAAGAAATTGTGACGGATTCCATGACTGAGCAACAATTAGAGGAAATCATCAATGACTAATTGGGAAAAGCTGCGACCAAAATCGGTCGAAGGTTGGTTAATCTGGGTCATCCTCATTGTGGTGGTTTTTTTCACAGTAATGAGTCCACAATTTCTAACTATTCAAAATCTACTCGATTTAAGTGAAAGCTATGCGGTAACCGGTATTTTTGCTCTAGGGCTTTTTGTTGTCTTAGTCACTGGCGGAATTGATATTTCCTTCGCTGCCGTTGCATCTGTTGTGCAATACGTGATTGCAACTTGGCTTTTACAAGGCTTTATTACGAGCCCAACATTGAGTATCACTCTCGCTATTTTGATTGGTATTACTTTCGGTTTAATCAATGCGATTTTAATTTATTCACTGAATGTAGTTTCAATCATTATCACAATAAGTATGCAATCACTATTATTCGGAATGCTGATGTGGCTGACTAATGGGCACAGTATCTATGAACTTCCTGACTGGTGGGTCGATCCTGTCACTATCCTGCCATTCGAAATTGATGGTGAATCTTACCAAGTTGGTTTACCTCTTGCCGTGATGCTTGGGATAGCACTATTGACATGGGTCTTAATGAATAAAACTCATATTGGTCGCCAGCTCTATGCGGTTGGAGGAAGTCAAGAGTCTGCATCCCGCATTGGTATTCGTGTTTCAGTTATCTACCTATTTGCTTATGGCTATCTCGGGGCAATGGCAGCAATCGGCGGTATGTTGCAAACCTACCGAATGAGCGAGGTAGTACCAAGTGCGTTAGTAGGAGGAGAGCTTGATGTCCTGGCTGCTGCAGTACTGGGTGGCGCGAGTTTATCTGGTGGGCGCGGTAGTGTTATCGGCACGCTGATGGGCGTTTTCCTTATTGGTATCTTGAAAAATGGCCTTAACCTGATTGGTGTTTCTAACTATTTCGTCAACATTGTCATTGGTATGGTCATCCTCGTTGCCATTTGTATTACTCACTACAAAAAACGCAAAGAGACGGACGTAGGTTTTGTTTAACAGGAATATCACCATGAAAAAACAAGATTTTTTTAAAATTGATGGCTCTGTTATCGGACTGCTTTCAATCTTTTTACTGGCAATCGTCGCTTTTAGCATCGCCATGCCGGGCCACTTTTTTACCCAAAACACATTTTTAAGTATCACATTTCAGTTACCTGAACTTGGTTTACTGACCTTTGCGATGTTTGTCCCTATGTTAAGTGGCGGTTTGAACCTTGCAATTATCAGTACCGCAAATCTAACAGGTTTGTTTATGGCTTGGGTATTTATCAATTACTTGCCTGTCGATGCGGGAATCGGAACACAATTAATGTGGCTATTTTTCGCACTTGTCGGTGCAACGGTTATTGCGGTCATTATCGGCTGTTTGACTGGTTTGATGATATCTCATATTGGCGCTCACCCAATTTTAGTGACCCTAGGGACAATGACTATTATCAGCGGTATTGGGGTTTATCTAACAAAAGGTGCGGCGCTCAGTGGTATGCCGCCGGTTGTTAGAGCAATTGGCTCAGATATGTTGTTTGGCATGCCAATTGCCATGATTATTTTTATTATTACCGCGATAGTTTTAGCCCTTTTCTTGGGATGCACCCGATTAGGTAAAAATATCTATATGAGTGGAAGCAACATTAATGCGACTTGGTTTAGTGGCATACGTACAGACCGCGTGATGATTGCAATTTATACCATTTCAAGTCTGTTATGTGTTCTTGCCGGCTTGATCATGATGGCACGTTTTAACTCTGCACGAATGGGCTACGGTGACTCTTATTTATTACTCACTATTTTAGCCATTGTTCTGGGCGGAACTAATCCGTTTGGCGGCGTTGGCAAGGTCAGTCGCGTTTTCTGTGCATTGCTTGTTTTGCAGGTTATTGCAACAGGTCTAAGCCTACTAGGTGTGAGCTTGCATTTTAATCTCGCTGTTTGGGGGATCACGCTAATTTTGGCACTGGCATTCAAATTTTTTAAAGAAAAATGGAGTGCAAAACGTGCAATGAACCGTAATCAACGACTTAACAAAACTTCATCACAAGCTTAAATTTTTCAGGGAGAATAAAATGCGCAGACATCCGATAGGTATCTACGAAAAAGCTTTACCAAAAGATAGCCGTTGGTCTGAGAAACTTGCGATAGCTAAAGCCGCAGGATTTGATTTTGTTGAAATGTCGATTGATGAAACAGATGAACGTCTTGCTCGATTAGATTGGACACAAGAAGAACGCTTAGAGCTGGTGGATGCTATCCAACAAAGTGGCATTCGGATCCCAACTATGTGCTTATCAGGCCATCGCCGTTTTCCATTTGGTAGCCATGATGCTGAAACCCGAAAAATGGCTCATCGGTTAATGGAAAAAGCCATCAAGTTGGCACAAGACTTAGGGATCCGTACTATCCAATTAGCTGGGTATGATGTCTATTATGAGCAACAGGATGCTGAAACTATCAAACGTTTTGAAGACGGGATGCTTTGGGTTTCTGAATTAGCGGCGGCTTCACAGGTTATGTGCGCCGTGGAAATTATGGATACTCCGTTTATGAATTCCATCACAAAATGGCAAGCACTATCCAACAAAATTCGTTCTCCGTGGTTTACTGTTTACCCTGACGTTGGAAATTTAACTTCATGGGGTAATGATGTCGAAAATGAATTTTTACACGGTATTGAGCATGTCGTTGCTCTCCATTTAAAAGACACGTATGCCGTAACTGAAACCTCCGAAGGTCAATTCCGTGATGTACCTTTTGGCGAAGGATGTGTGGATTTTATTAATCTATTCAAGTTATTAAAACGCTTAAACTACCGTGGTACCTTCCTGATTGAAATGTGGACCGAAAAAGCGGACGAACCCCTTATTGAAATCATTAAAGCGCGCCATTGGATAGAAGATAAAATGCAACAAGCTGGTTGGTATAATGCCTGAAGGAGCGTGTAATGAATGCATTTTTCATGGGTGTTGATCTTGGCGGAACTATTATTAAAGCAGGGATCTATACGCCTGAAGGTCAAGAAATTATTGTTGCTGAACATCTTTTCCCCACAGAAAGTCCTGAAGCTGGTTTCAGTGAACGGAATATGGAAGCTTTATGGCAAGCTACCTGTGGTGTTATTCGAGAGGCTATCAATAAAAGCCGCTTGAACGCTTCACAAATTGCAGGAGTTAGCTTCTCATCTCACGGTAAAGGTTTGTATCTGCTCGATACACAAGGTAAGCCTGTGAGAAACGGCATCGTTTCATCAGATTCAAGAGCCCAATCTATTGTTGATGAGTGGCATAACGATGGTACGGCAGAAAAAGCGTACCCACTAAGTCTACAACAGTTATGGCCATCTCATCCCGTATCATTACTGCGCTGGCTCAAAGAACATGAGCCAAATAACTACCATAACACGCGTTATGTATTGATGGTACATGACTATATCCGTTATCGATTGACTGACCAAATCACTTGCGAAGAAACCAATATCTCTGGTAGTCAGTTATATAACCCTACAACATCGAGTTATGACCCGAGACTATGTCAACTTTTTGGTATTGAGGAGGTCAATGATAAATTAGCACCAGTGATTAACTCTGCCCAACTAGCAGGAGTGGTGACAGCTTACGCCGCCACTGAATGTGGCCTCGTGGAAGGTACACCCGTTTTTGGCGGTTTTTTTGATGTTGTTGGTGCAGCATTGGCCTCGGGCGTCAGCCAAAAAGATAAACTCAGTGCTGTTGCAGGGACTTGGAGTATCTCGACTCGTGTCTTTGATGAAATCGTACCTTCAAGTTACCCGTATGTGTGGAGTAAATATTGTATTCCAGGTACCTACTTTGTACATGAAGGTAGTCCAACTTCCGCAAGTAATTTGGCATGGTTCATTCGGCACTTCTTTAATCAGCGTTTGCAAGATTATGATGTGCTTAATCAGTGTGTTGCAGAAAGTGCAACAAGACAAAACGATATACTATTTTTTCCTTGGTTATATGGTTCTAACTATCACAGTAACTTGCAAGGTGGAATACTTGGGCTAAGTTCTCACCATACGGATGCTGATATCGCTTATTCGATTTATCAAGGTATCGTTTTTTCACATTTATTACATCAAGACCGAATAGTCGGTATTGATAATAGCACTTCAGCCATTCGCTTTACGGGGGGACCTACCCAGTCCCCACTGTGGATGCAGATGTTTTGTGATGCAAGTAATCTACCTTTAGAAGTTGTTGATGTGCGGCAATCAGGCTGCCAAGCGGCCGCTTTATGCGCCGCGGTTGGTACGGGCTGCTACTCCGGTTTTGATGCTGCAATTACTGCAAGTACTCCTAAAATAATTACTTACCAACCAAATGCTATGACTCATCAACAACTACGTAACAAATTTGCACGCTTTAAGTCTGTCGCAGATGCATTGAGCCAATAGTTTATTGTAAGTAATGAGATGGACTTACTCTCAATTATTTGTAGCGAGTCCATCTCAAGGTTTTTGCTGCACAAATAGCGGTTGCTTATTTTTTGGCAACAAGGGTTGCAGCGTTTTGTCTTGATATATCGCCTCAACAACAAACATCATAATATTAATTCCCTCAAGCTTAGTTGCCGAGTGAGCTTCAGGTAATTCACATACACCAACGCTAATGGGTTCTGGCTGTTTAATTTTTGGCTCGGTAGGGGCTTTTTCTTGTGGCTTTTTAGGATTTTCAGGCTGCATTTTTAACGGTTTATCGTCTTTCGATTTTTCGCCTTTAGGCTGCTCATGGCTATTGAGCAACGTACTGACAGCAACTAGTTCAATATCTGCGGGTAATTGAGGCAGATATTTTTGCAGCGCACGCACCGTCGAAGGGTGGGGATGACCAATTGCAATTGCATTACCATGTTTACGTGCGTAGGCGACCGCTTTATTAAGTTGAGCTCGTGTCTCATCCTCAGATTGGTGATTATCGAGAAAAATATGGCGGCGTACGACAGGAACACCGAATTCATTGGCTGCCTTAGCCGCTTGCGTATTACCAATCGTCACACTATCTAAAAAGAAAAACTTAGAATGAGAAAGTGAGTTCATCACATTGCGCATCCCCGCCAAGCTGGATGTCATCTCACTTCCCATATGATTATTCATGCCTGTCGCATAAGGTACTTGGCTAATGGCGCGTTTAATAATTCGATCAACTTCCTCTGCACTCATTGATGGTGCGAGTGTATTTTTCTCTAACGGTTGCTTACTCAATGGTTTCATGGGCATGTGGATCAAGATTTCACGCCCTTGCTGATGTGCTTTATTGGCGACTAACTGGCCATGGGGTGAATCAGGTAAGACAGCAATAGTGACAGGCGTTGGAAGGGCTAAAATTTGGTTATCTTCTTTAGTGCGATAGCCAAAGTCATCAATGACAATCGCTAATTTTGCAGCACTAGCCTGAAGACTCATCACTAACAGAGATAAACAAATGAGCACTTTTGAAGGCTGGTGTTTCAACATAATTATTTCCCTAACTATTTATACTCGTCATTCTTCAAGTTGTAGCGCGTGTGTTGAGGATAGAATGTTTTATCTGGGTGTGGTTGATCTTTATTGCTTATTTACAACGTAAATTAATTTATGACTATAGCCTAAATAATTCGAGATGCATGTAATTATACCCGTCATATTTCAAGTTGCCGCGTTGTTGGCTGCTCTCAGCTAGCCGAGTCACATAGTTTATCTATGCTCCCCGACTATCATCATTTGTTGCCTAACTCGAGTTTGAACTATTTGCGTATAGTCAGTATGCATCACAATGTATGACGAATACTTGCGGCTATTTACCTAGCCATGGGCGCGGGTTAACAGTTTTACCCTGTCTGCGAATTTCGAAGTACAGCGCAGGACGCTCCTGTCCTCCGCTACTTCCGACTAAGGCTATCGGTTGCCCAGCCCGAACTTCTTGCCCAACATTAACGAGTGCACTTTGGTTATAGCCATACAAGCTCATGTCACCTTTACCATGTTCAACCACTACCACGAGGCCATAACCTTGCAGCCAGTCTGCGAGTAATACTCGCCCATCTGCAATCGCTTTAACTTGTGTCCCTTCATTGGCGGCAATCACCATACCTTTCCAGCTTAATTCACCTGAAATGGCTTCGCCATAATTGTGAAGAGCTTGCCCACGTACTGGCCATAATGCTTGGCCTGCAGGGCGACCCAGCCCTCCCGTACGTGACATAAGAGAACGTTCACTTTCAGATGGCTTATAGCTTGCACCGGTTTGTTTCGCTTTACGTTCTTTCTCGGCAACTTCAGCACGAATACGTGCGGCTTCACGCGCTTCTCGTTCTGCTCTTGCCTTGGCTTCTCGCTCAGCACGAACAATTTTATCGCGCAGTCTAGATTCATTCTGTCTCATGACGGCGAGATTTTTTTGATCTTCTTTTAGCGTACTTTCAAGTGCCGTGAGTGTCTGTTTTCTGGCCGCTTGCGCGTTATCTAATTTGCGCTTTTCTTGTTGCTGACGAGCAAGTGCTGATTTGTGCTCAGTCTGCTTTTTTTGTTCTAGCTGTTTTTGCTGATTCAGTTCAAGCGTTGTGGTTTCAAGTTGTTTAATGTTTTTTTCACGCGCCTGATTAAGGTAGCTATAATAAGCAAGGATCCGCTCTTCACGTTGCCCTTCTTCGCCTTTCAAAAACAGCGATAGCCCTTGATGCTTACCTAATCTAAATGCGGAATCTAGTTGTTCAGATAGTAATCTTTCATGTTCCGTTTTTTGTTTTTGTAATCGACTAATATTGCTATTTAACGATGAAATATCTTTATCTAACTGTTTGAGTTGGGTTTGCGTTTCGTGTAGACCACGTCCGGCGGCTGAAATATTTTTTTCTTGTTGTTGGAGTTGGCCTAACAGCGCGGCTCTTTTAGCTTGCTGATCTTTGACACTTTTCTCTTTTTCAGCGATATTTTGCAGTAGGTTTTGCAACTGATCTTTGTTTTCTGTGATCTGATTAGCCGCTATCGTAGAGGTTAGCGGTAGAGATATTAATCCACAAGCGAGCAGTGTTGAGGCGATAGCCTGACGAATAAATGATATTTTCATCCGGTTATGTATGTTGGCCATTCTGATAGAAAACCTCGAATAAATGCGATAGCGGATTATTTCATCTGATAGCCATCGTTACCAGCACCCGATTCTTAATATTACTGAAAAATAGTAATAATATACTCGTTATACTTCATGTTGCAGCGTGTACGTTGACAATAGAGCGTATCACTCAGTGAGTTAAATCACCGTGTTATCTATGCTCTTCAGGCTTTTTTCATGCGAATAACGTTGCAGTGTCCATAAACAAAACTAACAGCGATTTGGTTGCGATTTAACCACTAAATATTGCCATTCTATTGATTGTATCGTGTATCGCGCCATTTTGTATCATTAAATCAAATATCAAGATGAGAGTCTGTTGTTATTTTTGAGCATCCTCGCCCTGATTTCCCTGCATTCATACATATAAACTGAAAAAATGAAGATTTTCTTGGTGCCAAATATAATTGTTAAGTTGAATTACCGTCAAAAATTAACGTATAGGTTCAGCGATATTCAACGTAAATCACTTGCGGTACGCCCTTAACTTATATTATTTTGTCTATACTCGTCATACTTCAAGTTGCATGGGTGTTGACTACATTCAGCTAGCCGAGTCACATAGTTTACCTATGCTCCCCGTCTATCTTCATTTGTCGCCTACATGCAAATCGAATCATTTAGAGTATATAAAAAAGCCATTTCGTTGGGAATAAAGGCTATTTTTGCATAGCGTTTCGCAAAAAAATCAATGTTGTTTGCGCTAACTGGCTGTAATTAGTTCAACACAAAGGTATACTCTGAGCCCTTTGATATTCGTTTTTAACTAACGGGAGTGATTGCCCCCCATGATGCAAGAAATCATGCAATTCGTCAGCCGGAATATGTTACTGAGTCTGGTTTGGATCGCGCTACTTGTCGCAGTGGTCTTAATGACCTTTAAAGGTTTGTTCTCTAAATCAAAAGTGATCACTCGCGCACAAGCGATTGCTCTGATTAATAAAGAAGAAGCCGTCATTGTGGATTTACGTACACGTGACGATTTCCGTAAAGGGCACATTATCGATTCTATCAACCTAACGCCATCTGAAATTAAAGATAATAATTTAGGTGAGCTAGAAAAACATAAGCAGAAAGCAGTGATTGTTGTTTCTGCAAGTGGTATGGAATCAGGTAAGCCTGCTGAGCAATTAGCCCAACACGGTTTTGAAAAAGTCTTTGTCCTGAAAGAAGGGATTGCTGGCTGGTCAGGTGAAAATCTACCGTTGGCGCGTGGTAAGAAGTAATTTATCCGGCATGTAAGCGTCATACGAAATCGTTCAGATTGCGGGAAGTTGGTACATGAAGTCGCTCTGATGAGTCTATACTCTCAATAGTTCTAATTGCAGGTCGGCGATAAATGAAATTATTTATGCGCATCAATAAGTCTGCGATTTGGGTTGTTTCATGGTACCAATCTCGGCAATTTGGCGTATGACGGGGTTACATGATTAAAATTCATATGGAAGTTAAAAGGTACTAAATATTATGTCAGAACAAAACAACTCAGAAATGGTATTTCAAATCCAACGTATCTATACCAAAGATGTTTCATTTGAAGCACCTAATGCACCACACATTTTCCAACATGAGTGGCAGCCAGAAATTAAACTGGATTTAGATACCTCTTCTACCCAATTAAGCGAAGGTGTTTATGAAGTTGTTTTGCGTGTTACTACAACGGCAAAACTGGGTGAAGAAACTGCATTCCTGTGTGAAGTTCAGCAAGCAGGTGTTTTCTCTATCGAAGGTATTGATGGCACGCAAATGGCACATTGCTTAGGTGCATACTGCCCGAACATTTTGTTCCCATATGCACGTGAAGCTATCACAAGCATGGTTGGTCGCGGTACCTTCCCTCAGCTGAACTTGGCTCCAGTAAACTTTGATGCGCTATTTATGAGCTATTTGCAGCAGCAAGGTGAGCAAGCGCCGAGCAGCGAAGTTCAATAGGACGTTTGATGAATACTGCTTCAATGACAGTGATCGGTGCCGGTTCTTACGGCACCGCTTTAGCGATTACGCTAGCGCGTAATAGCCATCAGGTTGTGCTGTGGGGACATGACCCTAAGCATATCCAAAAATTAGAACAAGAACGTAGCAATCAGGCATTTTTGCCTGGCGTTTCTTTCCCTGATAGTTTATCTCTCGAAACGGATCTTAAACGTGCCGTGGAAGCGAGCCTTAATATCTTGATTGTGGTACCAAGCCATGTTTTTGGTGATGTACTCAAGCAAATCCAACCTTATCTTCGAGCGGGCTCACGCATTATCTGGGCAACCAAAGGCTTAGAGAGAGACACGGGGCGCTTATTGCAAGATGTAGCACGTGAAGTATTAGGTAATGAAATTCCTCTCGCCGTATTATCTGGACCGACTTTTGCAAAAGAGTTAGCTGCAGGTATGCCGACGGCAATTTCAATCGCGGCTACAGATAGCCAATTTGGTGATGAACTGCAACAGCTGTTTCATTGCGGTAAAAGCTTCCGAGTGTATAAAAATTCCGATATGGTTGGCGTTCAACTGGGTGGCGCGGTTAAGAACGTTATTGCTATCGGCGCGGGTATCTCCGATGGTATGGGTTTTGGTGCCAACGCGCGTACCGCTTTAATCACGCGTGGTCTTGCTGAAATGAGTCGCCTTGGCGCTGCTTTGGGTGCAGATCCCTCCACCTTTATGGGCATGGCAGGATTGGGTGATTTAGTGTTAACCTGTACCGATAACCAATCTCGTAACCGTCGTTTTGGTATGATGCTCGGTCATGGTGTTAGCGTTACGGAAGCAGAACAAGAGATTGGCCAAGTAGTTGAAGGCTACCGAAATACCAAAGAAGTGAAAGCACTGGCTGAACGTGCAGGTGTTGAGATGCCAATTACTGAGCAAATTTATCAAATACTCTATTGCCATAAAAATGTTTTAGAGGCAGCACAAGCCCTGCTGGGACGTGCAACTAAAGATGAAATTGCGGATATGTCAAAATCAAAAGACGATTCCTAAAATAATTTAAGTTGCTTGCTGGCGACAACAGAAAATAGGTGGGCGCATAGATAAACTTTATGACTCAACTCGCTGAGCATCGTTAACAAGCAACTTGAAATATGATGGATATAAAAAATAATAAATATTAAGTGAGCCATTATGTCGCAAGAAGAATTGGATAGGATTTGGGGGTTTATCAAAGATGAAGCAAAGTCACTTGCTGAATGTGAACCGCTGCTAGCCAGTTTTTTTAATGCAACGCTGCTCAAGCATGACAATTTGGGCAGAGCGCTGAGTTATATGTTAGCAAACAAGCTTAGCTCTCCGATCATGCCTGCAATCGAAGTGAGAGAGATTGTTGAAGAAGCGTATCGTAATGATGAACAAATGATTTTCTCTGCTGCCATGGATATATCCGCTGTGCGTCTACGTGACCCTGCGGTGGATAAATACTCCACGCCACTGCTCTATCTAAAAGGTTTTCATGCACTACAAGCCTATCGAATTGGGCATTGGTTATGGAAAGAAGGGCGCCAAGCATTGGCAATCTATCTGCAAAATCAGGTTTCAGTCTCGTTTGGGGTAGATATTCACCCTGCAGCTCGCATTGGTTGTGGCATCATGCTTGACCATGCTACAGGTATCGTCATTGGTGAAACGGCCGTGGTCGAAAATGATGTCTCGATTCTGCAATCTGTCACATTGGGCGGTACAGGGAAAACCTGTGGCGACCGTCACCCAAAGGTGCGTGAAGGTGTGATGATTGGCGCTGGCGCTAAAATTTTGGGTAATATTGAAATAGGCCGTGGCGCTAAAATTGGTGCAGGGTCTGTCGTACTGCGCAATGTTCCCGCTCATACCACTGTTGCTGGCGTACCCGCCCGTATAGTCGGTAAACCTAATAGCGATAAGCCTTCATTCGAAATGGATCAAAACTTCAACGGCGCTCTTTATGGCTTTGAAGATGGCGATGGCATTTGATTTATTCGCAATCTTTTCAGTGATTCTGTGATAAAAAATTCGACGTGACATGTCACATTTTTTAATCATAAATAAATCAGAGCCCAATAAATCTAATATTGAGCTCTAATTATATTCAATCATTAAGCAGTGCGCCGGGGTAACCCAATTGCCGCCATGCTTCAAATACCACTACTGCCACTGAATTCGATAAATTCATGCTGCGGCTATCGGCAAGCATTGGAATACGAATTTTCTGTTCTATCGGCATATTGTCCAGCACATAGGGTGGCAGACCACGAGTCTCAGGACCAAACATCAAGTAATCATCTTGTTGATAGCTGACATTGCTGTGACTAGGTTTACCTTTGGTGGTCAGCGCAAATACCCGCGCCCCAGTAGCAGACTGGTTATTATCAGGGTTCAAGCCTTCACTTTCTAAAAAAGCAACGTAATCGTGATGATGTTTGATATCAGCAAATTCGCTGTAATCTAACCCTGCACGGCGTAGACGTTTATCATCCCAAGTAAAACCAAGCGGATGAATAAGGTGAAGACTAAAGCCAGTATTGGCACAAAGACGAATAATATTGCCCGTATTTGGCGGGATTTCAGGTTCAAATAAAACAATATGTGGCATAGAGAATGGCTACATTAAGCAGCAAAGTTAAGGGAAACAATAGGTAAGGATTTTACGCGCAAATCAATCAAGTTGCATGTGGTTGTTGAGGAATATCCGCTTTATCGTTTAAGCCGCATGTCAGATGTTGATACGACATTTAGCTCATCAAGCTGATAGGATTGAATTAATTTACTGCTGGTATACAACTTGAAGTACGACGTATTTAAAGTATAAAAAACAAAAAAGCGGGCTTTATTAAGAGCCCGCTTTCACATGTGTTGGATTTAATTAACGCTTAACGTTTATATCCGTTAGGGTTCTGAGCTTGCCAGCGCCAGCTATCATTTACCATATCTTGAACAGAGTGTTGAGCCTGCCAACCTAAATCGTCGAAGGCTTTTTTAGGGCTAGACCAACATTCAGCAATATCACCTGGGCGACGGTCAACAATTTTATATTGAATGTGCTTACCAGATGCTTTTTCAAAAGCAGCAATCATCTCTAAAACACTAGTGCCTTTACCTGTCCCTAAGTTATAGGTATGCAAGCCTGCTTTTTGGCTTACCTTATTCAATGCGGCAATGTGCCCACTGGCTAAATCCATCACATGGATATAATCACGGACCCCAGTTCCATCTGGCGTTGGGTAATCTGAACCAAAGACCATCACTTCTTTATGACGACCAACTGCCACCTGTGCAATATAAGGTGTTAGATTATTTGGAATACCTTGAGGGTCTTCACCAATCAAACCGGATTGATGTGCGCCAACAGGGTTAAAATAGCGCAGTAAAGTAAGAGACCAGTCCTTGTCAGCAATATTCAGGTCAGTGAGAATACGTTCGACCATATACTTGCTTGTACCGTACGGGTTAGTTGTACCGCCAACCGTCGATTCTTCGGTTAGTGGTACTTCTTCGGGGTCCCCATACACAGTCGCAGAAGAACTAAAGATCAGGCTTTTTACGCCAGCCTTCTGCATGCTTTCAATCAATACCAAAGTCCCATTGACGTTATTGTCATAGTACTCAATGGGTTTTTGTACTGACTCACCGACCGCTTTTAAGCCAGCAAAATGAATAACAGAGCTGATAGCATGTTGAGCAAAGATAGTGTTTAAAACCGCCTGATCCCGCACATCGCCTTCATAAAAGGTCGGCTTAGAGCCGGTAATTGTTTCAATGCGGTTAAGTACTTCAGGATTGGCATTGCACAGATTATCTAAAATAATCGGCTGGATACCTTGTTCAATCATTTGTACACAGGTGTGGCTACCAATGTAGCCAAGCCCGCCAGTTACTAATACTTTTGCGTTATTCATTTCACTTTCCTGTGCGGCTAGTATTCATACACATAGTTATAGTCGTCTGACCTTGCATCGATACCGTTGAGGATCACACCCGTAATTTCGATATCATTTTGCTTAAAGCGTTTCATCGACAGTTCAACATCTTTCACCGTATTCACGCCGTAGAAGGCGATCAGTAGTGACGTACCGACATATTTACCGATGACAGCGGAGTCTGTAATGGCTAGTATCGGTGCGGTATCAATAACCACAATATCATATTGCCCTTTAACGTCATCGAGTAAATGCTTGAAACGTTCACTCATCAATAATTCAGATGAGTGAGTGACATTTTTACCACGACAAATAACATCAAGATTTTCAATTACACTGCGGTGAATCGTTGGTTGGGTGGCATCTTGTTGAGATAAATACTCAGAAAGCCCTGACTTGTTGCTTAAATCAAAAGCGTGATGAATACGGCCTTTACGTAAGTCAGTATCTATCAACAGCACTTTTTTACCTGCGTTTGCCAGTACAACCGCCATGTTTGAGGTAACAAAACTTTTACCTACACCCGGTGAAGCACTGGTAACCATAACAAGATTGTTACCTTGGTTCATAACCGAGAAGTAGACGCTAGTTCTTAGAGAACGAATGGCTTCAACTGCGGTATCTGCAGGGTTTTCAAGGGCAAGTGGACGTTTATTACCAGCGGCTACCATTTTTTTCTCATACTCAGAGTACGGGATAGTCGCATAAACGTTAATTCCCAGCGCATCAATATCTTCCGTGCCTTTAATTTTATTATTAAAGAACTCGCGGGCAATCACATACGCGCAACCGATAATAAAACCAAGAATTGCTGCTAAAGCTAGAATTAATGCTTTTTTAGGCGCAACGGCATTAGGTTGTGATTCCGCAGTGTCAATAATTCGTACATCAGCGGTGATACCAGAGTTTAATACGCTGAGCTCTTGCTGTTTGCCCACTAATTGATTGTAGATCGCTTGCTCAGATTCAACATCACGGGTTAAACGAACAATCTGTTGCTGAGTATTCGGTAACTTCTGAATACTTTGGGTGATTTTATCTTTTTCACGTAACAGCTGTTGGCGTTTATCAATCAATGACTGATACGCTGGATGGTTACGGGTATACAGTTGCTGTATTTCGACTTCTTTAAAAGTGAGCTCATTAAGCTTTGCTTCAACTTGTAACGCGGTATCAAGTGCTGCTTTCGCCTCTAATGATAAATCAATCGACTCATTCTTTTTGCGGAAGGTATTTAACTGGTTTTCATAATTATCCAGTTTAGTCTTCACTTTTGGCAAGTATTCATCTAAAAACTGTAAGGTATTATTCGTCACTTCTTTTTTGCGATCGGTGTTTTGATCAACATAGTTTTGAATAATACTGTTCAGAGTTTTGACGTTCTCAGCTTTATCTGCACCTTTAATCGACATGCTAAGAATACCGGTTCCTTTGCCGACTTCAGCAATGGTCAGGGTATTTCGTAAGTCTTCAATTGTTGAGTAACGACCATTTTTAACCAGCGTAAATTCTTGGCCTGCGTCTGCCACTAAAGATGAGACTAACAGGGTAATATTGTCGTGTTTTAGCAGCTCGCCAACCTTGCCTTCTAAGACTTGCCCATCAATATTGAGTGAGTATTTATCCTCACCTAAATAGGTTAGGGGTGCAGGCTCACCGACTAAATGCTCAGGTACAGAGTAGAGTGAAACGACTGCTTGAGCATCATTCTTCAGAATTTTATTGAAAAAACCCGCTGGAGAGATGTTGGTATCTAGATTAAGGTTAGCAACTGTTTTACCCAGTACCATCCGTGATTTAATCACTTCAATCTCAGAGTCTACTTGGTTGTTACTATTAGCAAATGGCATCACATCGCTCATTTGGTCTAACAGTGACACTTGACCCATTTTGTCATACTGCAATGTGGCGTTTGCTTGGTAAATAGGGGTTGCCAGAAAGCTATAAGCCGCAGCAATTAAAATAAAGATCAGAGTAAAAAAGCCAATTTTAAGGTAGCTCGACTTTAAGACTTTAAATAACGCCAGCAGATCAATCTCATCTGTGGCTGAGGAGCTGTTTTTTGTCATGTTCATAATCAGTTAAACGTTGAGTCTTCCAAAAGTAAAATTAAATTTTCCCTTGCCACTGTAAGACAGCTTTTTCCATCAGTTGATAAACATGTTCAAACATTTCATCACTACGTTTATGGGGATCTGGGATTTCAGTTTTATTTAGCCATTGACCAAACAGCATCACTTTTCCACGGGTTTCGGGGAATTGCCGGTGGATTTTATCAATATGCGAGTTCTCCATCACTAGGATTAAGTCTGCTTCTTTACTCAATTCGCTCGTTAAACGCCGTGATTGATGATTTTCTAATGAAAGGTTATGGTTTTGGGCAATGCGGATCGCGCTATCATAGGCGGGCATATCATTTTTGGCGATAATACCCGCGGAGTGGATTTTTTTATTGGGGTAATGAACTTGCAGTAAACGCTCCCCAGTGGGGGAGCGGCAGATGTTACCCATACAAACAACAAGAATATTGTTAAACATAGCGATTACCAATCATGAATACGCTTAGTACCTTCAGTTAATTGGTTATAAGCGGCGATAGTTGGTAGCAACTGAGTGATTAAACGGTTCCAACGCACAACAGGAGCTGCAGTCACATATACCAAGTCATAAGGTTTGAGCTTAAATTCAGTCCCCATCACCATTGAGGTGGCATCAGATAAATCTAACTGATAAACCGCGGCCATTTTCTTCGGTAACAGATCATCAAGTTCTTTATCACCGGATGACTGATTTTTAATTGGACGAATAACAAATACACCCGTTGCATTAGCTGTTGTTTGGTTAACACCATTGGCTTTACTCAGTGCTTCGGTAATGCTCATTCCTACGCGATCAATGGTTAAGGTGGTTGGCTGATTGACTTCACCCATCACAAATACTTTTTGACCGTCATTACGCGGTACATACAGAACATCACTTGGTAGCATTAGGTAGTTTTGCGTTAAATCACCGTACTGTACTAATGACTGTAGGGAGATTTTAATTTCTTGTCCATTACGGGTCAGAACTACATTATCCCAATCGGCTTTTTCCGTTAGGCCACCTGCGGTATTGAAGGCTTCAAGAATGGTTAATGGCACGTTAGTAATCGGCAATGTACCTGGTTTACCGACCTCACCTGAAACATAAATTTTTTGTGAACGGAATGCGGCAATGCTGACATCCACTTGTGGAGATTCAATATAAGTTGCTAGGCGATTACTGACTAAGGTACGAATTTCAGTGACTGTTTTACCGATAACTTTCACTTTACCAATATACGGGTAGTAGATAGTACCATCTGAATGCACCCAGTTACCCGAATCTGCCGCACTTCGGTATGAACCCGCAGGAATGGTTAGCTCAGGGTGATCCCAAACAGTGATCGTTAATACATCACCCACACCCACACGATACTCATAAGTTGAAAGCTGCTTATCTAGGGTAGGGTTAGGTTTAGCAATATCGTGCGGAGTATATAGATCGTCTAAAAGCTTTGGTGAAATTGGGTAGATATCAACAAATTTTGAAATATCACGATCACCAGTATCGACGACATTTTTACCCGCGGTTGACATATAGACACCGGGGGTGACTGTACAGCCGGTTAAAAATATACTGACAGCGAATAGTGTAAGTGGAAGACGCTTACTAAGCACAAGACCATCCTATGATAAAAAATATTTAGATAAGGTATAAGTGATGGGCATTATCATCATTCCCACTTATACATGTTTAATATGATATTTTAGTTTTTTGTACTGAAGGTATTTTTAGTAAAAGTAACTCAATACTGTTATCTAATGCTTAATCGCTGCCAAAGAGATCGCGGGTATACACTTTCTCGGCAACATTTTCGAGTTCTGGCAGCATACGGTTCGCCAAAATAATATCACTGTCGGCTTTAAACGCATCAAGGTCACGGTAAACTTTTGAACGGAAGAACTCATCGTCTTTGAGCACAGGCTCATACACAATCACTTCAATCCCTTTCGCTTTAATGCGCTTCATGATCCCTTGAACGGATGACGCTCGGAAATTATCCGAGCCCGCTTTCATGACCAAGCGATACACGCCAACTTTGCGCGGTGCCTTGGCAATAATCGAGTCTGAGATAAAGTCTTTGCGGGTACGGTTAGATTCAACGACCGCATTAATTAAATTGTTTGGCACGTCATCATAGTTAGCCAATAATTGCTTAGTGTCTTTTGGTAGACAGTAGCCGCCATAACCGAATGATGGGTTGTTGTAGTGACTGCCAATGCGCGGGTCTAACGAAACCCCCTCAATGATTTGACGTGCATTCAAACCACGGCTTTCTGCGTAAGTGTCTAGCTCGTTGAAGTAAGCCACCCGCATCGCTAAATAGGTGTTAGCAAACAATTTGATTGCTTCCGCTTCTGTTCCATCCGTGAATAAGACCGGCACATCTTTTTTGATAGCACCTTCCAGCAATAAATCCGCAAAAATTTGCGCACGTTCAGAGCGTTCACCGACCACAATACGTGACGGATACAGGTTGTCATACAGTGCACGGCCTTCACGCAAAAATTCCGGGGAGAAAATGACATTGGTATAGCCAAACTCTTCACGCAAGCGCTCAGTAAAGCCAACCGGAATAGTCGATTTCACAATGATAGTGGCGCTTGGATTGATTTTTTGCACATCATGAATAACGGATTCAACAGACTGAGTATTGAAGTAGTTAGTTTTTGGGTCATAGTCTGTTGGTGTTGCGACAATCACATAGTCTGCATTGGTATAAGCATCGACTTTGTCTTCTGTCGCCCGGAAATTGAGTTTTTTTTCAGTTAAAAATTGCTCAATTTCAGTATCAATAATCGGTGATTGTTTGTTATTCAGCATCGCCACTTTTTCAGCGATGATATCAACAGCCACAACTTCATGGTGTTGCGACAGTAACATGGCGTTAGATAGACCAACGTAGCCTGTACCAGCAATTGCTATTTTCAAAACTAACCTCTCAAATCCATCTTCAGATATTACAGGGGGTACTGCATCATTAATATGCTACAGATGCTAGTGTTACTGGTGATAGTACGACTGATACCAGTCAACAAACGCCTGTACTCCCTGTTCAATAGAAACTTGTGGGCGATAGCCTGTGACCGTAAACAGGTCTTCTGTGTCGGCCCAAGTGGTATACACATCCCCATCTTGCATCGGTAAAAAGTTTTGAATCGCTTTTTTACCTAACGATTTTTCAAGTGCGGCAATAAAGTCAGTCAACTGCACGGGTTGGCCATTACCAATATTATAAATACGGTAAGGCGCACTACTTTGCGCCGCTGACAAAGAACGATTTTCGGGATCTGCTTGTGGGATTATATCGGAAATACGAATAATACCTTCCACGATATCATCAATAAACGTGAAATCACGGCTCAAATTGCCGTTATTATAAACATCTATCGGCTCTCCCGCTAAAATCGCTTTGGTAAATTTGAATAACGCCATGTCAGGACGGCCCCAAGGACCATAAACAGTAAAGAAGCGCAAGCCTGTGGTTGGCAGCTGGTAAAGATGTGAATAAGAGTGCGCCATTAGCTCATTGGCTTTTTTGGTCGCTGCATAGAGTGAGACGGGATGATCGGTCGACATATCGGTACTAAATGGCGTTTGATCTGTCATGCCATATACTGAACTCGAAGAGGCATATACCAAATGTTTAATTTTTGCTTGGCGGCAACCCTCTAGAATCGCTAGGTGCCCGTTAAGATTACTGTCGGCATAAGCAAAAGGATTTTGTAGTGAATAACGTACACCGGCTTGAGCAGCGAGGTGTATCACGCGATCAAATTTTTCTTGTGCGAAAAGAGTAGAAATCGCATCTCGATCGACTAAGTCTATTTGATGAAAAACAAAATTTGGGTTTTTTAATAAATTTGACAATCTAGCTTTTTTTAAAGAAATATCATAGTAGTCGTTTAAATTGTCAATCCCTACAACCTGATGGCCTTGTTGGCAAAGTTGATAGCTTGCCTTATAACCAATAAAGCCAGTAGCGCCAGTTACCAAATATCTCACAACTTAGTTCCTTCAATAGTTAAAGTTTAAATATCAATTAAAGATTATACTTCTATATATAAATTCATTTTTAGCCAGGAAAGTGACTTTTGCACAATATGGCGCAAAAATATATAAAAGATAAAGGCTCAGAATAGTGACCCCTCGTGTAGAAAAATATACGCCGACATAATATAACGAAAATATAATGAAAAACCAAAAATAATTAGAAACTCTTGAAAGTATAGCAATATCTAAGCTCATTAAAAATAACCAATACGTACATGAAAAAATCAATATAGTAAAAGAAAAATAATTTTGTATTGATTCAGTAGTCTTACGCTTATTATATAAATAAAAAAACAAAAGTAATACTGGAAGATAATAAATTTTCGTTATGATAGTAATATAGTCACCTTGTTTGAAATAGTCACTATCAATATATGATGAAAACCGCAGTCCTATATTCTCTAATATAAAAGGAGTATACTTGGCAACTAAAATATAAAATGGAATAGAAAGTAAAAAGGTAATAAAATAATAACGAAAATGATATTTATATAGTAAGAAAAGTATAATGAGGCTAAAAAAAGCGATAGCCGAAGAGTGAAAACTCATTGCAACAAAAAGTGAGACAAAAAAAATAAAATATTTTTTTCATATAAAAAAATAGATATTATGGGGAGTAATGTAAGTGCTGCATACTGTCTTATACCATTCATTTGATTATGCTATGTATTAGTAACTGTAAAGAAAATAAAAAATAATAACCAAAGTATAAAACCTCGTTTTTTAAGCATTTTAAAATAGGAAAAAATAAATATTGATTGAATGAAAGAAAAAACAAAAAAATTGATTGTGAGGGTGATTCGAAATAATTTAAAATTAAGTTAGAATAATAAAAAAATATTCCCCAGAATTAAAATATTTGTTTAAAACCCATTCATTTTCATATATATATATGAAAAATAATCAGAACCAACATTATACTGAAGCGCTGAAACCAAAAAATAAGCAATGAATGGTGGAAGTAAAACAAAAAAATTTATACGATATCGTTGTATAGTATACATATACATTGTACAAAAAAAACATAAGCCCAGATATATCATTTTATGATTTCCATCAAAACATATATTTAAAAAATGTAAGTCTAGAAACTATCATCAGGCGTAATAAGGAACCCCAATTTTATAGCTAAAGAAGGAAATCGATCTCTTAATAAACCACGGCAGGAATACTGGAAAAAGTAATATAAAGCCAAATGTAATACAAGACCTTCTTGTTTTCTTAATAAATTCCAATTTTCTTTAGCCATACTAAGTTTCTTAGATGATGACTGACCCTCATAAATCCTATAACAAGCTAAAATTTCATTTAATCCATAGGCTATAATATTTTTTTCACGCATGATTTTAAGCCATAAGGCATAATCCTCTCTTTTAGTACCCAATGGCATATAAATTTTACCAAGTTGTTCAGCATCATATACAACCGTTAAACAACCAATAACGCATGCTTTTAATAGGTCACGATAACCTAATATAGGAGGAATACCAAAGTTTATAATTTCTTGATTATTTTCATCTATTTTTTTATAAGCGGTATAAGATAATAAGGCATTACTACTTATCATGAAATCAAGTTGAATCTCAAGCTTATTAGGCAGCCAAATGTCATCGCTATCTAAAAAAGCAATATATTTTCCACTAGCTAATTTTATACCTTTATTACGAGCAATAGCTGCACCGGAATTTTCATTAAGCTTTATTAATTTTATGCGTGAGTCTTTATTACAATATATTTCTGCTTTAGAAAGACTATCATCAGTTGAACAATCATCAATAAGGATTAATTCCCAGTTTTTATAGGTTTGACTTAAAACTGAATCAATTGATAAATTCAAAAATCGTGCACTATTATATAGTGGCATTATAATACTAACTAATTCCATACTATTTATTTAACCCCATCGTACCTTTCAACATTTTATACAAAAATTGTAATAGTGAAATGCGGTGTCGATACACTTTATATTTTTTAATAGCAAATGCTATTATCAGTATATAGTATAAAGGGAATACAAAAACTCTTTTTAACATTGCACCTTTTGCCATTATTTTATGGTCACTGCTATAAAAATCATCTCCACTTGATAATGGAGGATGTATACATACTTGTATCGGGTAAAAATCAACTCGCCCACCCATAGCAATAATATCATTTATAAGTATAAATTCTTCCCCCGATGGATATTTACTTCCTAGCCCAAATTGATTATCAAAAAAAATTTTATTATCAATAATAAAGTCAAGATTAACTAAGATTTCAACACTACATATTTTAGCTGCACTCAACTTTGTATGGCGGTAAGGTAAATTGTTGTACTTTTTAAATAGGCCATCTTCTGTAGCTATAATACCAGTTAAACATGCCAAATTTTTAGCATTCATAACTTCAACAGCATTAAGTAGACCATCAAGTGATGGAATAATATCATCGTCACAAATATAAATATAACTTCCTAAGTGAGCGAAATTATCACACGCAAGTTTTAAAGCATTATTTCTATTATTTGCTAAGCCTGGCTTTAACTCTTCTCCCCATATAACATTCAGTCCAAATAATGTAGTTAGATGCGATTCATAATAATCATGGTCATGATCTTTTTCTCCTTGGCATGAAATAACATATCTTAAGTTTTCGTTTATTGGGAATTGACCAGGCTTAATTTTTTCCAGGCGATGAAATAGAGTTGAAATAGTAATAACTAGCATATATCAATCACTCATTAGCATCATATAAGAATTAAATACTGAGGATTCACTATAAGTATTTTGCATCCGCCTCGATATTTCATGATTTTCTTTTTCAATAGAGAGTGATTTTAACTTGCTGCAAAAGTCATCAATATTATTATTTTTATAGAATGCACCAACTTTTAATTTATTAAGAAATGCAACCGAAGTTGTTTGTGCGTCAGAAACCATGATTTTTTTGTTTAATGCAGCTGCTTCTAAAAGTGCATTTGAAAAACCTTCGTAAAGCGAAGGTAAAACAAATATGTCACATGCATTTACTATTGCTATTGGATTTTTTTGAAAACCCATAAAAATTACATTATTAGAGATTCCTAGATTATTAACTTTGGCTTTTATTTCATGCTGTAATGGGCCATCACCAACTAGATACCACTTCACATTACCATGTTGTTTAATATATGCTGAAATAGCTTCAACCATAAAAAGATGATTCTTTTGAGGATAAAATCGAGCAACTGTCACTAATTTTAATAAATCTTCATTTAGATATAGATTAGTATCAACAGGAGCCTTTGTTGCTAATTCCATCTTCTCAAAATTGATTGGATTAGGAATTACAGTTATTTCCTTTGATATTTTAAATGAGCGGATTAAGTCGATTTTTATTTCATCTGAAAGCGCAATAATTTTGTCAGAAAAACGGTAAGATATTTTTATTAAATTGTTTTTGATTTTTTGTGTAAATTTATATTCTTCTTTCAATTGGAGAGATACTGTATTAGCTTCGCGAATGATTACTTTTGCATTTGAATATGCTAGGTATTTAGATAAAATCATTATAAAACAACTTTCCTTCATAGTTGTAAATATAATATCTGGTTTTATTTTTTTTAAAATAAATGGCATTTTAAAAAGCGTTAGCCATTGATTTTTTAAATTTAGAGGAATATATTCTAATTTTGAATTTAGAATATCCTTTAATACTCCATCGCCAATTGATGTAACTAATTTAACTGAATATCCATTATCTGCCAAAAAATTTGCAAGGCGAACTGTAACAGATTCTGCGCCGCCACAATTTAAATTAGGCAAATATATTAATACCGTTTTCATATGTCTCCAAATTATTAAGTTGTTTATTGAATTCTTTTGAAATTATATAAATATAAGTAAGTTAACTATTCGTTGATTATAAAAATATATTCAAGAAACACTAATTTCGGTTTAATTTAAAATGAAGGTACACAATCACATAATCAATGAAAAATAGAATTCTTGCTAAGGTAATTGCAATAGCACCACCTAGCAGACCATATTGATAGATCATCATACAGACAAATACACCTGATATTAATGACACTCTTAAAGAAACGTTACGATAAGTACGGTCGTGCCCATTTGGTAGAAGGTATCCTTGGCTAATAGCATTAGATAGCCCGATAAAAACAATACCTATGCAAAGAATAAAAAGATATTGATTAACTCCAGAAAAATCTTTGCCTAGAAAAACTCCTAATGCCCATTCTCCTATAAAATAAATTATAATTGCTGGAATAATTGAAATAATAAAATTAATAATAAGGAGTTTGTTTACTTGGCTACTCTTTAAAATTGCTATCACAGGATAAGCAGCTTTGGCTATTACATTTTGTATAGTAACGATCACTGAAGCGAGACGTGTTGCAATTGCAAAATTAGCAAATTCAGCGGGAGGGTATATTGTCCCTAAAATAATCGTTGGTATAGCATTATAAAAATTAGGAGCTAATAAACCAAAAAAAACATCTTTACCATCGTATAAAGAGCGTTTCAGGTGAATAAATTTAGGTATTCCAACATGGAATCGTTTACATGCAAAATAGCTAAGGTATACTCCCCCTAACAACATTGGAATGCAAAGAGAGGCAATGACAACAATCAAATCGTCAGCAGAGATTACGAAAAATAATATTACGATTAAATTAGTAAGCTTAATAACTAGCGACACTTTCATCGCAATGTCAACGGCTCCAATGCCTTGATAAAACCACAATGGTGTGAGTGCATATCCGAGTAAATAAGTAAATATAGCAAAAACCATATAACCTATTATATCGGTCTCCGATAAAATGATACAATATAATATCGCGCCAATAATATATAGAATACATAAGAATATCCGTAATCCTTGTATTTCTACATAAATGCGATTTATTTCGTTTGGATTATCACGATTTTTAGCTAATACCCTAACGGCCGTATATTGAGTTCCATAATCAATGATAGTATGCCCAAAGTATAATATTGTAAGAATTAGCATATAAATGCCATATTGGCTAGGACCTAAAGCTCTAGTCAATATAGGCATAGTCACTATGGGTATAAGCAACCCAAGAACATCGATAGAACCAAAGCTGATTATGTTTTTTATAATTTCTTTTTTATTAGACATTAAAGCTAACCATAATAAAAAATAAAGTCCTTATCTATTTTGTTGAATACTAATATTGAGAGGTGACAATATATAAATGTTTTTATTTTTAAATTAATTACCCATAAAAATTGATAGATTTTTATTTATAAAAAGATAATCAATAATTTTTTATTAAATTCAAATTGGTAATGAATTCAGTAAGATACATAATTTAACTTTGTGGTTTTTTATACAGTGATAGATGTAAATTTTATTAAATCAAAAAATAAATATTACAGCTAATATGTTTGTTATTTAGCTGGATCGCCACACCAGAGTGTTCCCATCCAAAAATCATATTCTTTGCTAGTAAATGGCGAGCTACCACTACCTGGTGCGAATGTAAGCTCCCCGAAATAAATTTTCCCATCTACATTATAAAAATCAACTCTCACATAATTAAATGGTTCCGCTAACTTTTTAGCTAAATTCAACATTTGTTCGAAATTTACTGGTTTACTAATAGAGGTATAAATAGATGGCACAAAAGAGGAGAATGGTAACCAATTTAAATTCTCATCAAAAAATGACCTGTTATGATTGGTGCTTCTATCAAAATCTACATGTAACAGTACTTTGTTAGAGCCGTCATTTTGTTTAAAAACATGAAATTTATAGTCTTTCAAATCATGTTCACCGTCCTCAGGATAAATTCGTTTTTCTACTAATATTTGTGGTAAAATTTCGCTATACCATGGCTCATTTTGATATTTTCCAAAGTCTACATTTAATTGTTTATTAACATCATCGCAAGCTTTTAATAAATCGTCATCGCTCATATTGACGGTAAGTAAATGTACCGGCCCAGAGTTGTGATTTGCTTTTAATAAACAATCACCATTGTTTATTAAAATTTTTTTTATCTCATCTAATGAGATATGAGAACCAATATGTAATGTTGGTATTACATGCTGTTCTCCTATTATAGAGGCTACATAGCTTTTGACTGCTATTTTATCTGCACACATGCTGAATAGCTTATGATTGGGATTTTGTTTTCTATAATTTATTTTTTCATTATATGTCTTGGGTTTTTTAAAGTTTGGGATATATTTATTATCGATAATAAAACGAAAACAAAAGTGTATTTTTCTTACTAATTCTATTTCTTTCAATATTTTTTTCATGCTTGGTAACCAAATATAAATTTAACTAGCGAAATTTTTGAAGTACATTTTAAAGATTATAATATACAACGAATAGGGGTAACATTAGCGCCCTTTAAAAAAAACATCTATATTTTTATCAAGTTAAGGATGCTCGACTATAGATTGTAGTTTTTATGGTGCCTTGTGTGCGATATTTTGTATTCTCCCATAACAAAGAACAAAATTTTTTTGATACTTGTTATTGAGTGTATTTATCAAAAGCTGTACTTTGTTTCTAAAATGAAATGTATAAAAATCAATCGTAGTGAGAACATATTGCCATATTGCGCTTTCGTTAATTTTTTCAGTATTTTATAGGTATTAACCCATGGCTACCGCACTGGGTTGTCGGGTCCCAGAGCGCCATTGAATTTTGTGTTTTTGCTTATCAATTGAAAATATTGATTGTTTTCTAAAATCGTTCAATTGATAAACATTGCTTATCTTTTCTTTAACCGTTGAATGGTATTTTTACGCATCTGAATAGTTAAAAAAAAGCACGTAATAATAACATCAATTATTGGTAATGACTATTAGTGTAATAGCCTTAAAGAATATTCCTATTTTTAGTTAATTATATAAATTCTTTTAAATTATTAAGTTAAGCTTTTTTTAAACATCTAATGTTGTTGTGCCGAACTTTATTTTAAAAAATGAACGATAACCCTGTTTCCATCACATCATTTGGTCAGTTGAATTTATGTACGTCTATGAATACATTAATTCCGCGTTTAGATTAATATAATGAATAACACTTGTGTTATTTTTACTTGGTAATTTAGGTTAATTCGCTCAAATATTGCTATATATATATAAAATATAATCATCAATCGGACTGACTTAAATTCTAGACGTCGAAAATAAATATTTAATTTCGACGTCTAATATTCATATTACCACTTAAAAGGTAGGGTTATTGTGACAGATGCACCGATATCATCACCGGTATCGTAATCTGTTTTTGATAACCACACTTTAGTGTCAGTAGTAACCTTATCGTCAAAGTTGTGCCACCAACCTAAATCAACACCTTTAATCGTTTCAGACTTAGGGGAGATGTTATTTTGCGGTAGGCTTTCTTTGTTGACTTTGGCATATACCATTCGGGTGCTAACACGGTTGTCATCATCAACAGAGTATTCCACTTTTGCAGATAACATGCGTCCATCACCGCCCATCGCATGACCTAATGGCGCACCTTGTTGGTAATAACCATCGGTATAGATGAAATGCTGGTACATCACTCGGTTCTTGTTCCACTCTGTGTGGGTATTAGCACCTTCAATATACCAACTTAGTGGCTGGCCCCATGCAGTATGGTAACCTTCAATACCACCCATAAAGGCATTTTTTGATGGGAACATACCCGCTTCATCTTCACCAACCATCTGGCCGTAAATGCTAAACGGTAAGTTAATAAGAGGGTAAAGCTTAAGTTTAAAGTCTAAACCTGCCAGTTGATTACCCGGATCTTTATTTTTATCGCCCGTATTATCTTTACCAATCATGGCATCCCAGAAAGAATTAAAGTTATCTGGACGACCATCACCACCCCACATCACCACGCGAGAACCGCCTAATTCAAAGAAATCAGTTGGGTTCATGGTCATACGCAAACCAATGAGTTTGGTATTTGGTTGTGAGGAATATTGTTTAATTTGTCCAGCTGTTAGCTGATATTGCCATGAGCCAATCCATGAAAGCCAAGGCGTCTCAAATGGGCTTTGGTCAGCACGTTGAAGGAGAAATCCAGTGACAGGTCTAGCTGCATCAGTACGGATTAAGCTACCGTCATGGCCTGGCCCCCACCATTGTGGGATCTCACCAAAGCTTATCCATTGATTCCAAACTTTCACACCACCGTAAGAACCATTGAGGTTGTAGTCTGAGCCATTTTCAACTCGTAGTGCGCGCTCTGCGTTGGCTTTTAAATTTAAATCAACATCATCTGTGCTGTAATTGCCTTCAATGGTATAGCGGAAGTCACTATATTCGCTTTGCGCGAAACCTTGTGGCATGGATGGTTTGCTGGATGATAGATAGGTCTGTAATTGCACGCTATTTTTTGTACGATTAAGTTGCTGCTTAATACGTTGAACAATGGCTTCTTGTTCATTATTTGTGATCTTGGCATTATTTAATGAACGGCTGATTTCTTCTGAAGAAAGTGGCCATGTCGAGAGGCTCAGTTGAATAACATTTCGCTCTGAAAGCCATGCTAGGTCATTACGTAGGTTATCGTTCGGGAGTACTAACCCACTCGCAATTGTGCTGCTGCTTATTACACTTAATAAAGTAATGATGGCTGGATTGATCAGCTTGATTCTTTTCATTCATAGATCCGTAAAGTTGAGTTCGTCTAAATTTTTGTATTCAAAGCAAAAATAAAAGTGCAAAAAAAAATCATAAATAATCATGGGATACGTTTTTATACTGACAATGCTTTAATTCGCACGCGTTTTTGTATCATTCAATTCATTGAGCCATGTACTTATATAGCCATTGGGATAGCTTCATTTATTGGCTAAATATGTTTTAGGGATAGATGAATTATTTCCATAATAAAATTACTGTTACATTAATATTATTGATGATGCATAAGTGATTTGACGGATATATACATCAAGCTCAAATAAGCATTATCTGAGTATTATAGTGTAAGCATGACACTTAGCGAGTGAATTATTAAGTAATCTATCTTTATAGGAACAAACTTAAAATATTTTATTGTGCGGCTAGCAGTCGTTAAGGCAGATTATCTGAAATTCATTCTTTTTTCTATACTAAATATTCATTTTACAATTAGTAATGAGTTGTTCGATTATTAGTCTCGAATAATATCAATTAAATAGATATTTTAATTATCATAATATTACCCTAATAATAATTAAGTAATATTACTGATGAGATGTAATTTTGTAATATTTAGTCATGATTAATTACTTCTTGTTAGATTATTTATTTAGCACATTCAATGAATGAATATTAACCAAATTAGCAAAATTATAACTAATCTAAAATTATATTTATGTTTGGATGTGTATCACTTAAGTAGCAATGAATGGTATGGGATAAAAAAATACTGCGTTCAGTGACCTGAATCGCAGTATTGTTGGCATCGTATCGAGAGACCTCAGCGTGATAAACTATCGACCGTGCTCTGGTAGCCAGATTTGTAAGCGTAAGCCACCGAGTGGGCTATCGTCTGCTTTAACCCAGCCTTTATGCTGTGATACCGCAGTTTCAACAATAGCGAGTCCTAGGCCAGTGCCGCCTGTTTCTCTCGCACGCGCTTCATCTGTGCGGTAGAAAGGTCGGAAAATATGCTCACGGTCAGCTGCACTTACCCCTGGGCCGTCATCATCGACGGTAATTAATACACCGTTATTTTCTTCTTTAAAGTCGACAGCAATATGTGTATTCGAATAACGAAGTGCATTACGCACGATATTTTCAAACGCACTACCGATTGCTGATGGGTTACAGTAAAGAGGCCATGAACCTGGCGGAGCAGTGACGTCCAACGTTTTATTCATCTGCTCGGCTTCAAAGCTGGCATCATCTAAAATATCACCCCACAGTTCATCAGCTTTAATGTTCTCCCTAAGGATTTCATTTTTATGCTGACTGCGTGATAACACTAATAAATCATTGATCATGCTATCCAAACGATGGGTTTCGGTTTCGATACGCTCAAGCTCTTTACTTTCACCATGTCGACGACGTAATAGGGCGGTTGCCAATTGGAGCCGAGTTAATGGTGTACGCAATTCATGAGAAATATCAGAAATTAAACGCTGCTGAGCGGTAACCATGCCATCCAAAGCGCTAATCATTTGATTGAAACTGTTACCCGCAGAAAGAAACTCTTGAGGGCCAGCTTCTAGCTCTGGGTGAGGTCGTAAATTACCTTTTGCCACATCATCTGCCGCCATTTTTAATTTACGGGCAGGTCGAGCAAGACTCCAAGATAGCCAAAGCAATAATGGGGCGCTGATCAGCATTGTGGCGATTAACAGCAAAAATGGACGGTCAAACAATAAGTTAATAAAGTCAGACTGCGGGCTATTGGCTGGACGAACTAAATAGAGTTGATAGTGATCTTCACCATCACGGATGGAAAATGGCCCAAGAATTTCAGCTCGGCCATATTTTTTCTTTCTCGGATGATCTGCGTTGTCTGATTGCCCGATAAAGTTACGGATAACTTGCATTTCACTCGGCATCGCGCCAATAACTCGGCCTTCGCTAGTGACAATAATAAGCCGCTGACCCGGTGGTGCCCATTTTTTGATGGAATTAGAAATTCGCCTCCACCAAAGAAGGTCATTCATCGGAGCTTGTGCGAGCTCCGCTTCGATATGTTGTTCAAGCATTTCCCCTTGGCGTTGCTCACTTTCCATAAGAACAGTGAGCTGCCTAGAGTCAAGCTTGGGTACCATCAGCACTAGCATCAACACTAGTGCGAGGGTAAACCAGAAAATCGCAAATATTCTTGCGGTTAAGCTATTTATCATGTTGCTGAAACCATCAGGTATCCACGACCACGCAATGTTTTAAACCAAGGTTGGCCATCTGTACGTTCTGGGAGTTTACGACGTAAGTTAGAAATGTGCATATCGATAGCACGGTCAAATGGCGTTAGGCGTTTACCTAACACTTCCTGACTGAGGTGCTCTCTTGAAACCACTTGGCCAAGATGCTGGGCTAATAAGTACAGCAAGGTGAATTCGGTTCCGGTTAAATCAAGAATTTCACTATCGAAACTGGCTTCTTGACGGCCAGGGTTAAGTTGCAGTTTATCGACTTGCAGGACTGGGGTATTGCTATTATCACCTTGGTTCTGATCGCTCCAATTCGAACGGCGTAGCAGCGCACGAATACGCGCAACCAGTTCACGATCATTGAACGGTTTAGGTAGATAGTCATCTGCACCTAACTCTAGGCCGAGTACTTTGTCGAGTTCGCTACCGCGCGCAGTCAACATAATAACCGGAGTTTGGTGGATTTGACGTAGCTCTTTTAATGTCTCAATACCATTTTTCTTTGGCATCATGACATCGAGCAATAACAAGTCAATGGATGAGTCGATTTGTTGTAATGCCTGTTCACCATCAAAAGCGATGACAACATTGAAACCTTCCATTTCCAACAGTTCTTTTAAGAGCGACGTGAGTTCACGGTCGTCATCAACTAATAGGATTTTATGCATATATTTAAGTCCTCCGACTGCCAAAATACGATAACAATCTTCACGATTCCATGACTTTACGTTCTTTTACATGCTCTGACGATAGTTTGCAGGCACCAGCGTATAGTTGTCCTCATTGAATCACGAGCACTGTCCGGGAACAAGGAGTACAGAATGCAAAGAACAGCAAATACAACGGTTATGTTGACGTTGGCTTCTGCATTCATTATCGGGTCAGTGACGGCTTTTGGGGATACACCAGAAAATTCGATGTTAACTGGTGAGACGTCAGCTCCCCTGATGTTACAAATGCAAAATGAGCCAACATCTTCAGTTCAAATAATGACTCAACTTCAACACAATGAGTTATTTAATAATGAAGAGCGCGTAAGCACATTTATGTTTAATGGTATCACGTTAAACGAAAAACAGCGTCAGCAATTACGTGATTTAATGGCGACACAACGTCGTTATCAGTTTGATAATCCAGTTTCAGTGCAAGAGCGTGAAGCACTACACAATTTAATCGTCGCGGACCAATTTGATGAAAAAGCGGTGCGTGACCAGTTAGAACATAGTTTGCAAAAAGAATTAGCTCAGCGTGTTGAAATGGCTCGTATTCATCATGAATTGTACCTGATGTTAACACCAGAGCAAAAAGCCCAACTTGAGCAGATACATCAACAAAAAATGTCTCAATATCAGGCTTTGCAGTAAACGAATTTAATTGAATCTTTTGATCCTTGATTCTATTGATAGACGTAGTGAAGTAGCAATAAGTGAGTTTTTTCTTGCCATAGACACCATCCCTGTCTTTTACAGCCCCTTTTAGGGGCTTTTTTTTCAATAGGTTATGTTTCCAATCCTTTAAAAACAGCAACTTATCAATTTTTAAAAGGCTATGAAAGTTCATCAAAGTTCGCCGAGGTGGACGGAAACTGGACGGTCGCCCACCTCGATTTAATTAAATTTTCATACCATTTAGTGGATTAAGCTTTATTGCTAATTGCAAGTAATCAGGTGCTAAGTGGGCATATGCCATTGTCTGATTAATGCTTGCATGCCCTAATATTTCTTTCAGAGCTACAATGTTTCCACCATTCATCACAAAATGACTGGCAAACGTATGACGTAAAACGTGTGTTGCCTGACCTTTTGGTAAATCTGGTTTCACTCTTTTCAACGTTTCTCGGAACGTGTTGTAATCCACTTTAAATAGTTTTCCTGAATTCTTAGTTTTTATTTGCCTTACTAATTCATCAGAAATTGGAATTACTCTTTTTTTACCGTTCTTTGTTTGTAAGAATGTTACTCGCCCATGCTGTACTTGCTCACTATGTAATGACTCCGCTTCACTCCAACGTGCGCCGGTACTTAAACAAAGTAGGGCTATAAGTCTGTAATCACCAGACACCGAATTTAATAATTGCGGTATCTCTTGCTCACTTAAAAAAGTTAGCTCAGGTTCTTTTTCTTTAAGTGGCGGTAATCCTTTTAATGGATTCGTGCTTTTAAAGAGTTCTAATTTTTCAAGGGCAGTTAACATGCCTGATAGACGATACATATCTCTGTTAATTGTTGAGGGACTAATGCCGCCAATCAATCGCGAGCTACGATGTTCAAGTAGGGCATGTTTATCAAGTTGATTCATTGTCGGATTTCCCAGAGCTTTTACCGTTTTAAGTAAATGCCTTTTTTCGATTATTCCGTTTTTCAATGTTTGGCCATGATATAACCACCACTTATCTAGCAATTCTTTCAGTTTTACCTTTCCGGCTAACTGTATATCACCTGAAAATTTCTTTGCGTTAACAATTGCGTACTTTTCAAAAGTAACCGCTTCAACCTTCCGATCAAATATCCGTCTTAATCGTTTTCCGTCTTGCCCGTTCGGGCGTATATCCACTTCGTATCGACCATCATTGAGCTTCTTAATTGCCATAAGTAAGCCCTCCGATGTAGCTGACAGACTGCGACCAACAGTAGTCAGAATATTCATATAAAACGTCTAACCAGTTTTCTTTTCTGAGAGGGGTAAGGTTTCTTTCTCTAGCCCATTGTGTGCGAGAGTCGGTGCTATTTGACCAACTTCGGGGGCAGTCTTTCCGGTCATTAGCCATAGACTATATTTTTCAAATCTGGGGTTTTCTGTAATTTTTAATAAATTCAATCCACTAGGTTCATATACGCCAGTCTCATATTTACCTAATGTACTTATAGACAAATCAATCATTTCACATAGTTGAATTTGGCTAAGTCCTTCAGCGATTCGGATCGCCTTAACTTTTTCGCTCAATTTCATTTGACACCTTCCTATATAGGATGTAGATTTATCCGAAACCTTCCTATATAGGAAGATTTCAGGCGATAAGAAACCCCTTAAAACCGAAAATAAAAGGCTTTAAAGGGTTTAATCAGGAGAGGTTAGCAAATGAGCCAAGAACAAATCAATGTGAAATATCCGGTTAGTGCTGTACCACTTGCTAGATTTGCGGAGTTGATCGGTAAAAATCATGAAGCGGTAAAGTCAATGGCTAAGCAGGGTAAGTTACCGATTATCGAATTTCGAGATCCAATGAAACCAAAAAGCCGCGCCGGTGAGATTTGGGTAAGTATTACTGAATTTAATCGTGGAATGGATGAAGCATTTTATAACCGTACAGAAGAGCAGCGTAAAACATGGCTTTTGTGGGTAGGGCTATAAGTTTTTAAATATCAAATACAACCTTTAGACGGGTAAGAAAAAATGAAAACAATTCAATCTCAACAATTCAAACATATCCTTAATGGTGATTCAGTGAAAAATTACCGTTCTAATTCGATACAAGATCTAACACCACAACAGCGACTGGCTAAGCTAGAAAAGAAATTTAACACCGTTGTTTATTTCGCGCTGGCTTTACTTGTTGCGCTATTTATCACCTTATTCAGTAAGTAATAAAGAGGCGGTATGACTACCGAAACCACGCATTCAGAAATGAGAGTTATCAAGCGTGATGAGCATCGGGAACCACACTACAACCGCGCGATAACTTACTCATTGGATGAGAAAATAAATCAATTAAATATGTGTTCAAAACTGAGAGGTGAATTATTCAAAGACAAAGAAAAGGTAAACGGCAAAGAAATGAATCAAGGATTAATTGAATTCATCAAAGAACTGAATAGTGCGCCTAACAACCGGGAAAGAAAAAATAAAAGAGTGATCGGCCTAATATATGTATTGGCTGGAATTGAAAAAAACAAACACTCATTGAATTACAAACAGTTAAGTCATGATGAACAGGTGAGATTAGTTGAAGCTATTAATCAACTCAAGGCTATAAGCTCAATATTACCGACTGACTTGGCAATTAAATAAATCACTGCAAAAAAACAAATGACCTTAATCGGTCAGGGTTTCTTACATTCTAAATTCGAGGTTTTGAGTATGAAAAATATAGAGAAAAAACAAATAAAAATAGGCGATACCAGAAAAACAAGCATAACAATTACTGATATGACCTTGATTATAAAAAAAGTTCGTGAAGATGAAAGAAAATCTATATTCAACCGAATATCAGACAGATGGGCGATTCTCGCAATTAAAACAATATTGGAAGAAATGAGCGCTGAAGAAATTACAAACTTGATTAATGGCGAATCAGAGCATTTTTCTAACTTAGCGGCGGAATTAAATCATGTCTAAAGAAATCGACCTCGCCAGCGAGCAAGAGGAACTACTACGTGAAAACCAAATCAAGGCCATCACGAACCGCCCTCGCGGTGTTTCTGCTTTCTTTTGCGATAGCTGCGGAAAGCCCATCCCCGAAAGTCGCCGAATTGCATCACCAGGATGTGTTTTATGTGTTGAGTGCAAAACACTTGATGAATTGAAGTCAAAACATTATCGGAGTGTATAACGTGGCCAATAAAACCATCCTAAAATGGGCAGGCTCGAAAGTTCGTATTATTGAGCAGCTACGCCCACACCTACCAAAGACAAAACGCTTAGTTGAGCCGTTCGCCGGCTCATGCGCTGTGATGATGAATACTGATTATGAGCAATATCTAATTTCTGATATCAATACAGATCTAATAAATTTATATCAATCAGTCAAAGAAAACCCTGAAAGAATTTTAGACTTATGCCGTGGTTGGTATGATTTTGACCAAACCCCAGAATATTATTATTTAGTTCGATTGAATTTTAATCGAATAAAAATTAGTAATATTAACAGAGCATTTCGATTCTTATATTTAAATCGCCATTGTTATAACGGGTTATGTCGTTATAACAAAAAAGGTGAGTTTAACGTCCCGCATGGTAATTACAAAAAAACATATTTACCTGAGCAAGAAATTAAAGCCTTTGCTGATAAAGCAACTAATGCAGAAATATTAAATCTTGAATGGCAAGACACATTATCCCTTGCTGACTATGGCGATGGTATTTATTGCGATCCCCCATATTTCGGAGACAGTTTCACCCAGTATCACACAGCTGGTTTTACTAATTCCGATCATGAGTCTTTAGCCTTTGCATTAAAAGATATTAATGATATGCAAGGAAACCCAATCACGGTTTCAAATTCGCTTGAAGCCAAAGAGCTTTATGCTGATTTGGGTTTCATTATTCATGAGATCGAAGCGCCTCGCACTATTGCCGCCAACGGCAACCGAAAACCGGCGAAAGAAATCATTGCAGTGCTAAACGGTGACGCTCAATGAGTGAAACCATAATCAATTATGATGAAAGAACAAGCCAGCTTAAACAAGAGCTGGCGATTGATTATGGTTACCCGTCAGGTGATTGGTGGGAAATTTCTGGCGATGGTAGCCCAGAGCCTATATTTTCTTATAACAAGCCGGCGCATGATTATATTTCGCGCCTGCTTAACACTGATACATACGATAGCCAATTACAAAACCCCGCCCTTAAAAGTTACATTGAGCGAAATATAGCGGAAGCCAAAAAAGAGCAAGAACGGCTTGATCACGGCTGGACAAAATCACCAGAAGAAATAGAGGAGCGTTTAAATAAAGAGCCTCATTTCATCAAAACCTTTTATCAAAAAAAAATCGCATGGTTTAAAAAGAACCGGTCACCAAAAAAAAGTAATGCTTTCTTTACAGGAACAGTTAAGAAAGCGTTGCTACGTCTGAATAAAGTCAGAGAACAGCAATCAGTTAGACCCTATAAATTACTATCTGCATACTATCGCGGAGTTTGGCCGCATTTATCAGCAATGAGCAGGCCTAGAATTAAATCGTTAGCTAATGAAATAGCGTCAAGGGTTGAGCTCTTACTTACCGAACAATTAGATGAACACGGCGGCAAAGACAATATTGATAAGGCTGGCATGATTGCAGTCTATCGTGAGATTGCTTCAGAAGTGTTTTCATTAAAGGTTTTCCCGCCGGGTTGGAATGTATTATCACCAAAGCCGGGGAAAGTAACTGATGATTACGATCTAACGCCGGCATATGCAGCATTAAATCGCACTATGAATCCTGAATGGTGGGAGCGCCAATTGTGGCGCTTGCGTTCAGACTGGCGGGAAGCGCTACTACGAGCAAGTAACCAAGTTCACAAAAAAGCCCATCCCTATATAAGCGCCGAAGCCTTTCAAGAATGGAAAGAACAAAAGCGTAAAAATAGCGATTTTTTCAAATCTCATGAATTGATTGATGAAGATGGCAATACCGCATCACTTGAAGATATGGTGTTATCCAGTATCAGCAATCCAACAATACGCCGCCATGAATTAATGACCCGTATGCAAGGTGTTGAATATGTTGCTCAACATAATGAAGATGTAGGCGTTTTTTATACGATCACATGTCCGTCGAAATACCACTGCACCACATACGGCGGCCGGATGAATTATAAATGGAATCACGATACCCCACCAATTGCACAAAAATACTTAACTGGTCTATGGGCGAAAATTGGTGCAAAACTGCATCGTGAAAATTTACGCGTTTATGGCTTCCGTGTTGCTGAACCTCATCATGATGGCACGCCACATTGGCACTTATTATTATTTATGCACCCAAGTGATCGCCGTGAAGTCACAAGAATTATTCACGCGTATGCCATCAAAGAAGATAGGCGCGAGCTTTCAAAATTCCATCGCGAACGCTTCAACTTCAAAAAGATTGATCCGGCCAAAGGTAGTGCAACCGCCTATATAGCTAAATATATTTCTAAGAATATTGACGGGTACGCCTTACGCGATAAAGACGGAAACCCATTGCTAGATGATGAGTCCGGAAAGCCAATGACCGAAACGGCCAAGTTTGCCACAGCATGGGCGGCACGTTATCGCATCAGGCAGTATCAGCCGATTGGCCAACCGTCTGTTACGGTCTGGCGTGAGTTGAGAAAGCTAAATAATCAGTTGATATCAATACTTACTGAAAATAAACAATATAACCCTGCACACCCTACAAAGCTAAAGGCGCTCGTATCTGATCCACAGTTAGATAATATTCTCGCGGCCGCTGATGCCGGTTGCTGGGCGAGTTATACCCTATTGATGGGCGGTGTTTTAATCCCTCGCGATGACTATGCCGTTAAATTGGATTATGAAGAAAAAGACGAACCAAATATTTATGGCGAAATCGTCGAGCGTGTCATTGGAATTTTAGTCCCACAGTTAGGGGAGAATGGCCGTATCTGCACACGTCCGAAAACGTGGAAAATTCAAACTAAATCTAACGATAAATCAAAAGAAACCCATACCCAAAAATCAGCACCTAAAGTCACAGGCGGCGAGTCTTTGGCTTTTCTGGGCGGCTTCGCCGCACCTTGGAGTTCTGTCAATAACTCTACGGCAGCTGAAATTTTAGCCAAGAAAACCGTAGGAATTGACAGAGCATTAACCCTTTCCGCATTCAATTTCGCCATTGAAAAAGAAAGCCTACCAACTGATGGCGATAACACTAAAAAGAAAGGTAAGAAACTGAATAAAAAAGAGCAGCCAGCCGAATTAATTAGCCTAGTTGTATCTAATTTTTATCAAAATGGTGTGTTTATTAATCGGAATGAAGCGGAAGAGATGCTTTCAGGGAACGATATTCAATTAAATGGCGATATTTATCGGTTACTGGTTAATGGCCATCGACTAAATGACAAGAATAAGCGTTTGTCATTCACGAAAGAACGCCATAAGAGTAAGAAAATCTATAAGCGGCCAACCAATAGGCAGTATGCACAAATTATTGAGCAGCTAGCACCAGTTATTAATTCATTAAGCCTTAATGTACCGATAGAAAATTTAATTAATTCGCTATTGCTGAATAAGAAAATTGTTCTTAGTGATGCCGTCATTCTTTGGGATGGTAAAAATATTTCATACAGACAGGTAATTACTAACAGGAAATTATCAAAAGAAACTGAAAGTGATCATTATCAAGAAAAATGCGCCGCATTATTGGCGCGAGTTGAAAAACTAAGGAGAAAAAATGAGTAACTATCTGGTTATTTGGGGTGTGGGAATACTGTTTTTCTCACCATTCATTATCTGGCATTACCAAAAAAAGCCTGATGATAGGCTTTCATGGGCTGCAACAGCATTAATGTTAATTCTATGGCCATTAACATTTATTTCAATGTTGTTTTTATTGACGTTAGTTTGGATAGAAGAGCGACTTGCTAAAGATGAAAACGATTGTGAGTATAAAAAAGGTGGTAACCAATGAGCTATTTTAAAATAGAGGTTACTAATGATTTACTCATTGAGTTGGCTTGTAAAATGCAAAGCGATTTATATGAGTGGCAAAAACGCTGGAGCTATAACCAGTTTCATAGAAACAGAGTGCTAGATAAGGCTAGGCAAATAGGCGCTGATTGGTATTTCACATTGGAAGCCTTAAACGATGCATGTTTAACGGGTCGAAATAAAATTTTTATTAGTAATGAAAATCTTATTGAACAAGATATTGCCTATACGTTTGAACATGCAGGTATTACATGTTCATTAGAAAAGGCTATTAAACAGTTTTATGAAGATAAAAGAATTGTAATAACGCTTAGTAATGGCGCTAATATTTATTTTATTTCAAGTAAATCTTTTGGTTTTGCAGCAATATGCGGGGATGTCTATGCCCCGGAATGGTCATGGGATAATAAACCTATTTATCTTTTGAATATTGTTGACGGGATTACATCACATTACAAATGGAGAAGAACGTTTTATTCAACACGTTCTATACATGATGAAGCTGCAAAACAAGGCGTTGATCAATTCGATGTACAAAGTCCGATGAGTCAAGAATATACCTACCATGAGCGGATAACAGAACTACAAACGGGGTTGAATGTTGAGGCGGTGCGTAAAGGATTTCTAAAGGCCAATGAGAACCTAAGCGCTGAAATATTTGCTGAAATGTATCTTTGTCAATTTCCTTGCAAATGGTGAAATATGAATATTGAAGAAGTAATAAATAAATTAAACATGTTCAATGAAATAGACCCTAAAGCAGCCTATGAGCTTTTTTCGATAAACATAGAAGTGAATGAATCATTTGCGCATGAAGATTGTCGGTTTATATGTGGAATGAAAGATGAAAAATATATTATGGGTGTCTTGGGTGTAATTAATGGGCTAATTGATGATGGAGTAATATGCATGAATATAGATAAACTGGGAAAACGTATATTTTATTTTGAAAAATATTAACAAATAAAAAGCCCCGCAGGTAAGATTTTGCGGGGCTTTGTAATTTACAACTTTAGACGGGGTAATTTTACCTTTAATGCTGCAAAAATTCCAATGCCATTTGCTTTTCTTTTGGGGTTAACCGTTCCAGTAAGGCTTTTACTATTCCGCTATCAGTTAAACCACTAGGGCTTAATGAGTGAGAATAAACCGCGTTAAAAACAAACGTGTGACCGCATTCAACTTCTGTGCAAGCACAATATAAATCTGCTACTTTCCTATCTTTCCATTCAGTTTTTCGAATAATTGCCGCCGCTTGGCAGACAGGACAATTGATTTTGAAAACGCGCATAAATAGTAACTCCGCAGAAGTCCGACACTTGTCACTATTTTAGCGCTTTTCCTGTATATTTTCACACTATTTGCATTAAATTAGCCTTTATCTTCGGTTAAAGAGCTAAATATCAGGTGTAATTTCTCCGGTATTTCGGGATCTTCTTTAATAATCTTAGCAATTTTACGTTGAACGGGGATAACTTCATCTTTTCGATAGGTTTCACGCGCGGTTTCGGGGTTAGGCATGGCCACGCCATCGGCAAAGATACCCGCAAGACCAGGAGGGAACCGGTGAGCATTTAGCACATCTTTCGCGGTGATGCTTTTGATATTACTAAATTCATCTTTTGCGCCGATATCACTAATGTTGATAATTTTAACGCCTTCTGGGTCACCTTTTGGAATATTAATAAATAAATTACTAAAGTTACCAATATCCCCGTCTTGTTCGACTTTCTTTTTAATTTCGGCTTCAACTTCGGCGCTAATATTGGGGTCAGTGGTGTAAAGAATAAAACCAGTAGTCCCACCACGGTAATAAAACTTACGACGAAAAATGGTGCCTTCCGTATTTAACAAAGCGGAATGAATACCGCCGATATAGTCCGGTAATCCATAGATTTGTTGTTGCGGGTCATATTGGCGCAAGAAAATAATATCTTCTGGCTCATAAACAAGCGGTTCACCTTTTTGTAATAAAATAAATTCCCCAGTTTTGCGCCGGCGCATATATAAAGAGGGAATAGGCTCTAGGTCTATCACCTCGCCAAAATAATTTCGTACTTTCACGATGGCCACATCACCAAATAATAAAAAATCAAAGATAGCCGATTCTAATTGTTCAGTGGTTAGGCCGCCCGATTGATAATCAGCAGCAATCATATTTTTACGTGCATACAAAATCCCGCCATGTTGGCCATTCATATTCGGCAGCTCGGCCAGCGCTAAACGTTCAATGGGTAATTGCCACCAATTCGCGCGATCATTGTAGGTGACTTGCTGATATTCTGTGCCTGTGGTCAATATAGGTTGAGGTTTTCCGAATGAAATAACACTTTTACCCGGTATTTGCGGCATATCAGCACTAAAGGCTTTTTGTGTTTTCTGTTTCTTTAATTTACGTTGTTTGCTCATTATGCGGCTTTTCCAAATGTCCAAGAAGATGGGCGGGTGTAATCGTGATCGATGGGTTCATTAATAATCGCGTGCGATATCGCAAAAAATACATCAGCGTGGCCAGTGGCTTCCGAACGCTCGGCAACAAACGTCATTGCGTTACCGCTACGCGTTACAGTGCGGCGAATGGCCATAAAACTCGGCGTAATTTCAGCGCGTTCTTTACTAACTTCGTCAATTGCATCTTTTGGCCACTCAATCCGCTTTTGTTCGATCACATCTATCATTTTTAAAACCAATCGGTTTTTACTTTCAACGCTATATAGAATCGGAGCAGCTTCACGCGGCGCGAATTTTTCAACCAAATCGTAAACCCCTTTTCCGATGCCGGTCACATCAATGCCAATATAGGTTAAGTTGAACCGGCGCATGAGGTCTTTAATTTGGTTGGCTTGATAAGTAAAGTTAAGCCCTTGCCAGCAGTAGACGGCTAATACACGGAAGCGTTCACCGTCAAAAATTGGCGGTGCAACAATCACAAAGGTTGAGTTATCGCCGGTTCGTGCAGGGTCAAAACCGCCCCAAACTTCACGATTACCAAATGGGCGCACTGCATCTGGGAAATAATCCTCCCAGAATGCAGATTCAACCTCGCATTTTTCTAATTCGGTTAATTTGAATACGGCATCTTTACTGTCAACAAACATGCACATATAGAGCATGTTAAAGGCAGTTTCACTGTATTTATTGCGCAGTTTGTCAATGCTGACATATTTTCCAAGACCGCCGGAAATGGCATCTTCCATGGTAATGACATAGCGCCACTTTCCATCGGGGCATTCTCTACCGCCATCTCGTAACTCTTTATCATTTGGAAATTTAATGGCTTTGCGTTTCGGATCATCACCTTTCCATTCATCACCCGACCAAACCGGAAACGCTTGATGCGTCTTAGCTGATGGCGTTGAAAAATACGTGGTTCGAAAACGGTCATGCGTGGCCATTGCAGAAGCGACTTCATGAAACTTTTGAAATTTGGGTATCCAAAAAACTTCATCCCCGTACAAGTGGCCATTGAAACCCTGTGCGGTACTGGCATTCGTCGATAAGAAACGTAATAAGGCACTATTACTTAAGCGCATTGGGTTGCCTGTCAGTGTCACGTTAAAGAACTGACGAGCGATTTCAACAATATAGAATCGGAATATTTCGGACTGGTTACGGGATGCAGAAAAGAAAACCTGATTTGCGCCAGTTAATACGGCATCTTCGAACGCTTCCCATGCGAAATAATATGTCATACCGGCTTGACGGCATTTTAAAATAAAGCGGAAATCTTGATCTTTGTTCGCCCGGCAATGTTTTTGATATTTAAATAGATGCTCTTGTGCGACTTCTTCAAACATTTCAGCGGTAATGCCAGAAATATCATTTTTCTTATATTGTCGCTTACCTTCGCTTTCTGGTTCATTAAATCTGGATTCGCCAGCGAAAGTGGATGCGGATGCCCTCGCTTGAATCTCTGCCATTATTTCAGCATGTTTATTTTTTTGCGCCATCAACTTAACATGTTGAGCGACAAGGCTTTGCATTTCCTCAAGTTCTAGGGGGCTTTTCTTTTCACGTTTGCTCAAAATATCAATCCGCCGTGAAATTGCCGTTTCTACCGATTGCATAGGTAGCATTTCCGCCCATTGATATTTATCAGACCAATGATAAATCGTTCTAGGTGGAATATTTAATTCAGTAGCAATTTCTTTCGCTTGCCAGCCCTTTATATAGAGTGTTCTGGCCGCGTCTTTTATTTCTTCACTGTATCGCGACATAATTACATTCTTTTCTTTCATTTGAATACGAATTACCGATATATTCACACTATTTGTCGCGAAAATTATAAATATTACTTGGATATGTTCGGATAATACCTGTTATCCGAATTCTATATAATGCCAATGAATGCAGCCAATGAAAAAGCCGTGAATAATAGCCTTCTCTTATATAAAAACGTAAAACAGGCTCTCATTCATGGCGCAAGTAATATCGGATTGGTTATGTGTTTGTGCATCAGGCAAGGCTATCGATGGCCGCACGATCGAAAAGTCATGGTTAGAAGATAGCGCAGCCAATTATAACTCAGAAAAATATACCGCCATGATATGGCCATATCATGATGAAACCCCTTACCGCCAATTTACGCCAAACCTTGGCACTGTTGACTCATTGAAATACGCCGAAGAAAACGGGGTCGGAAAACTTTATGCGCGTTTAGTACCAAATGATTTTTTATTAGAAACCAACCGCAAAGAACAAAAAATGTTTACCTCGGCCGAATTCTGGCCAGACTTTGCCGAAACAGGCGAAATCTATTTTTCGGGTATTGTTGTCACGGATATTCCCGCCAGTCTGTATACCGATAAATTGAAATTTAGTGCAAAAAACCCAAATGCCCCCGTTCGTGGCGAGCCATTGAATTTCACTCTGGGGAAAACGCAACCCCATAAAACAGGTAAACCCTCATTTATAGATAAGCTGTTTGGCTTCACGTCAAATAATTCACAAAAACAGGCTGAACAGCCTACATCCAAAGAGAACAACACCATGACAGAAGAATTAAAAGCTCTGCTTGAAAAGTTATTGGAAAAATTAAGCACCATCGAAGATAAAGCCGATGGCACCACCGCTGAAACCACGCAAGAAGCCGCTGACGATATCGCGGATGCAGCAGAAGAAATAGCCGATGCAGCCGCAGAAGTTCAAGAAATTGCGGAAGATATCGCAGCCAACCCAGAAGATGAAGTTTTAAAAGCAGAATTTACAGCCGCTAAAGCCCATCTTGAAAAGCTCACTATGCGATTCACCGGTGAAGAGCCAAAACGCCGTAGTCGCCGTGGTGGCCGTCATTTCACAGCTCGCCGCAATCGTCGTGAAAAAGCCCCGGCTAAAAAAGAAAATAGTGCTGATGTTGTGCAGCTTACAGCCCAAGCAAAAGAGATAATGGAAAAGTTCACTGCCTTGGCTGAGCGAAAAACACAAAAATCAAGCGGCGCACCCGGCAGCGAAAAAGCAACAACAGTCGCTTAATTATTAAGCTGAATTAATTCAAATAAAGATAGGAATTCAAAATATGTTAAATCAGCAAACGCGCGTGTTGTTGACTAAATATGCTCAAATGGTGGCGAAAGCCAGTGGCGCACCCAATGGGCGAGAAATGTTCTCGTTATTACCACCACATGAAAATATTTTGCGTGATCAGATTGTTCATTCTGACGAGTTTTTGCAACTTATCACTATGTTGATGGTGCAACAAGTAAAAGGCCAAGTCGTTAGTACCGGCAATCCGCAATTGTTCACGGGGCGCGTTAAAGATGGCCGCTTTAATCGCCAAATGGGCGTTGATGGGAACCAATATGAACTAGTCGAAACTGATTCAGGTTCATATATTCCGTATAACACGTTAACCACGTGGGGCAATGCTGGCACTGAAAATGAATTTTTTGAACGTATACAAAACTTTAGTAATCGTTCACTTGCCTTAGACCAATTACGTGTTGGCTTTAATGGTGAAAAAGCAGCCGTCGGCAATACCGACCCCGAAACTAACCCAATGGGTCAAGATGTTAACAAGGGTTGGCATGCAATTGTTAAAGAAAGAACAGCAAAGCAAATTGTCACGGACATTCCTATTTTCGACCGAGTGTCAGCCAATGCCGATGCAAATTCATTAGATGCGCTAGCAGCGGATTTAATTCATACCTACATTCGTGAAGAATTTCGCAATCACCCAGATTTAGTGGTGTTGGTCGGTAGCGACTTGCTCGCGGCTGATGTAGTGAGCATGTTAAATCGTGTTGATCGTCCGACCGAAAAAGTGGCCGCACAATTAATTAATCGTGAAATTGCCGGTAAAAAAGCTTACACCCCGCCATTCTTCCCGGCTGACCGCATAACGGTTACAACAACCGCTAACTTACACCTTTATACCCAGTCGGGCACAACATACCGCCGCGCTGATTGGAGTGATGATCGCAAGCGATTTGAAAATAACTATCTGCGAATGGAAGGTTACGCGGTTGAGTTTGACGAACTTTATGCATCTTATGAAAAAGTTCAAATCGGCGATAACACCGAAGGTGAAGTGAAAGAAGTCAAAGACGAAGGGGAAGAATAGTCATGTTGACGTTCGGCCAGCGTTTTAAGCGAAAGCAAGAAGCTAAAGCCGCCTTACGCTCGGGGGAATCTCTCGCGCCAAGCCCTGAGAGTTTACATATTCAACGTCATGAACTTCAAGCTGATGTTGAGTATGTGGCCGCTTTACCGACCCGGGCTGACCGAACGGATCATAAACGTGATGTCTTATTACCAAAATGGCTGCCCCTTGTAGAACGGTATTTAGACGCTGAAAAAGTGCATCAAAATCCGATTTTTGCATGGTGCATTATTTGGTTATTTGATGTGGGTGATTTTGATAAAGCCTTGGATTATGCGGATATTGCTATCTCTCAGGGACAACAAACCCCAGACAGATTAAAACGCGAATTCAGTGCTTTTGTAGCCGATACGATAATGGAATGGTCGGAAACACAAAACGCGTTAGGCCACAGTGTTGAGCCTTATTTTAGCCGTACATTTCAAAATATGCGTGAAAAATGGCGATTGCATGAAGAAATCAACGCCAAGTGGTTTAAGTTCGCGGGTTTATTGCTGCTGAATGACCACAACGGTAAGCCGCTACCGAGCGCCATTGAAGATGTTGAAATTTTACAAAATGCTGATGATTTACTGGCTCAGGCGGAAAAATTCAACCCACTGGTTGGCGTAAAAACGATGCGCAATAAGATTGCGATGCGTATCAATAAATTAACGTCTGAGTCTTAACAACTGCCGCAACGGCCATGCGGTCACGATGGAGGGTGAAAACTGTGTGTTTTCTCGCCGTGGAAATCGTTGTACCGCATGTCTATTTAAGGGTTAACACATGAAAGCGCCAGACTTGGGTTTTAGTGCTAAACAAATGGAATATCCAGACCTCCCCGTCACCAATGGCGAAAGTTTCTGGCCAGATTTAAATGTCGGTGAGTTTAAGCGTTCTCGCTCATTACCGCCGAGTATTCCAGATGAAACGCTAGGACAGGCTTTATTAGCCACTATGGCTGAATTAAATAAAGTGTTAGCCCCTACCGCTGAACATTGGAAAGCCAGAAGCATTAAAACGGCCAATGATGCACCGGGCGGAAAAATGGGTAATGAAAGCCAATTAACCGCGCAATATAAAAAAGCGGCCTATGCTCGCGCTAAAGCGGATTTAATCGGTGAGTTTGCCATTGTTGGACGACGTGACAGCCATCCGACCCAAGGCAGCGACGAAACACCACAGCGATTACTGGCCGAAGCTTCAAACGTGATCCGCAATATGTTGGATTTACCCCGGGTTGGTGTGCACAGCCTATGAATCAATTAGAAAAGTTAGTTCAATTTCTAAATGAAAACGTCCCTGAATGGGTTATGCAAAAAACTAACCTCTACATGGATGATGGGAAACTCTCGCGTGACTCGAAAAATTTGGGATTAGGTCAACGCCGCTTTGGCATTTTCAAATATACCGCGATCTTAGATTGGGATTCATTCCCTTACAAAGAATACCCGCCGGCAAATATCTACGCCATGATTTTAGGCTGGCTAGATGAGAACGGAAATGAATTGCGGAATGAGTTGAATTTAGCCGATCCCGATGTAGATATTAATTTCGATGAAGAATACACCTCGCCGATGGTAATAAGTATTGAACTTGCGGAAAGTATCAACGGTATACCCGATGAAAACGGCGATATTCTTTATCGTGGGGAGCGCTGGAAATTAGAGCACCCAGAAACCTATACCGCTATTTCCGGAACACTTAATTCAATCGATAAATCGGGCGCACCATTATGAAAATAACCGGCGGCTTACGAAGCGACCAACGAAAAGAGCTAGTTAAAGCCCTTGACCAGTTGGAAATGCCGGCTAAAAAACGTCAGCGTTTATTGTGGCGTATTGCGAAATTGGGCGTTATTGCCGCTGCAAAGCGTAACCAGCGTAATCAAACCGATCCCGAGGGCAACGCGTGGCCAAAAAGAAAACGCGGTAAAAAGAAAATGTTATCTGGGTTAGTAAAGGTGCTGCATATTCGCGAAATGCCCGAAATAGCCGCCGTTCGAATTTATTTAAAAGGTGGAAAGTACCACAGCGGCGGAAAACCGATATCAGCCGGCTTAATTGGTGCCGTTCACCAAGAAGGCGCATCAATTACGGTGAATGGTGGCCAGATTAAGAATGAACAAAAAGACAGTAACAATAAAAACGATGGCGGCACAGTGCCAAGCGCAACTAAGAGCCAAGCCAAAAGATTAAAACGACTCGGTTATAAACGTTGGAACGGTCGCCGGTATGTTTCCGTACCAGTAAAAGTGATTGAAGCCACGATGACTTATAACCAAGCCGGCTTATTAATTCGCAAATTACGCGGAAAGCCGGCTAAAAAAACATGGCATGTCGAAATTCCTTCCCGCGTCTTTTTGGGTATGAGTGACGATGATTTTAATAAAGTATTAGCGCGACAACTCCAAGGCATTAATTTTGGCTGGAATGTAAAAGCGCAGGATATTAAAGGAAAACAATAATGACTTGGCCAACTGTCACTATCAACCAGCTAAACCAACGCCAAGGGCGAATTAATGAAATTGAGCGCACCGTTTTATTCATCGGTACAGGCACTGAAAGCATATTAATCGCGGTCAATTCGCAGTCAGATTTATCCGTCGAGCTCGTTAAAGCGGGTAAAACATTACGTGATCACGTTATTGCCGCACAGCGAAACGGCGGCCAAAACTGGCAAGCCTACACGATCATTATGCCCGAAGTGAGCAAAACAGAAGATTACATAACAGCCATTATTGACGCCCAAGACATTATTTCCGTTGAGGGATGCGTGGTATTGACTGAGTTTAAAGAAGCTGCTGCAGCAAGAACGGCAATTAATCAATTTTCTGCATTGCGTGAAACACTCATTAGCCGCTTTGGTCGTTGGGTATGGTTTACGCTTACCCTTGCGAATCCTAACGCACTGACTGCCCCCGCAACGTGGGAAAAGTACCTCACGTTTGTCGCATCCGTTGCAAAAGACATTGCCGCCCCGGCTATTTCGCTTGTTCCATCCCTTTGGGGGAATGATGCGGGCGTATTGGCGGGTCGTTTATGTCGTCGTGATGTCACGATTGCCGATAGCCCCGCACGTGTAAAAACAGGGGCATTAATCAGCCTTGGGGCGGATTCGGCTGATATGCCAACCGATGCCAGCGGCGTCGATATCGATTTAGCCACACTTCGCGCCATGCACGATTTACGCCTTAGTGTGCCGATGTGGTATCCAGACTATGAAGGTTTTTATTGGTCTGATGGCAATACGTTAGAAGTGAAAGGCGGTGATTATCCCGTTATTGAATATCTGCGCATTGTTGATAAAGCCGCACGTAAAATCCGAATTCGCGCGATTGCCAAGATTGCAGATCGCAGCATGAACAGCACGCCAGCGAGTATTGCAGCTCATCAAATGTATTTTAGCGCTCCATTGCGTGAGATGAGCCGTAGCACACAAATTCAAGGAATTACCTTCCCCGGTGAAATAGAGCCACCGAAAGAAGATGCGATTTCGATCCACTGGAAAAGCAAAGAATCGGTTGAAGTGTTCATGGTTGTGAAACCTTACGCGTCACCGAAAGAAATCACCGTCGGCATTATTCTCGACGCAACATTAGAGGGCTAGACAATGAGTTCAAGAATCGGCGGTCAAGCATTTGACATCACTCTTGGGACTGAAACTATTCATGTTGAATCGGTTACTTGCGACATTACCGATGATACAGCCACCGCGTTTACACGTGGTATGCCAGACGGATTTGTCAATGGTAAAGCCAGTGCAGAAGGTGAATTTGAGTTTGATGTACAGAACTTTAAAAAAATTACTGCATCAGCACGTTCGGCAGGGTCTTACAGAAAAGTCCCCCTGACCGACATTTTATTTTATGCCAATACCGGTGATGAAGAATTAAAAGTTGAAGTTTTTGGCGTGAAATTAATTGTTACATCACCTTTGTCAGGATTAAACCCAGAAGGTGGCGAAAAAACTAAACAGAAAGTGAAGTTTTTAGTTACTAGCCCTGAATTTATTCGTATCGATGGCGTGCCTATTTTGTCAGAAGATGACGTGCGCGGCTTAATCGGCTAAGGGGATGAAATGCCAGAAAAAGATACGGGATTTTGGCTGTCATTAATTCTCTGGGCGAAAATCAACTTACCCTTTGCATTAGGGGGATTTATGGCAGGAATTACAGGCACATTTAGAGAAAAACGAGAGGGTAGCGGATGGAAGCGAGCGATTAGTGAAGGCCTGATGTGCGGTTGCTTCGCGATAGCTTTTATCAGTGCGTTTGAAGTGATTGGGCTTCATGAAAAATTAGCCCAATTGTTTGGGTGTGCCATTGGCTTTATGGGCACTAAAAAAATATCGACGTGGATTGAAGAACTATTTAATTACTTCAAGGTGCGTTTTTTTGGAAAAAAATTATGAAATTAAGCGAAAAGCAAGCCTTATTTACCGTGATGATCGCTCAACTCATTTATTGGGCGGATGAGCAAGGGTATCGACTGACTTTTGGTGAAGCTTACCGCACACCAGAACAGGCAGAAATCAATGCTAAAAATGGCAAGGGCATTAAGAATAGCCTTCATACGCAACGCCTAGCGGTTGATTTTAATTTATTTATTAACGGGGAATATCGACCTGATACACCAAGTTATAAACCATTAGGAGAATTTTGGGAATCGATTGGCGGTACTTGGGGCGGGCGTTTTAACGATGGGAATCATTTTTCGCTCGAACATAACGGCGCGAAATGATGAAAGCTATCCCCTTAGTAGCAATTTTTATTGTTGGGCTAGTTGCTATTGCTAGTTTCGGCGCGGGTTGGCAATCAGCCAACTGGCAACGCGACAGTGTCGAGTTAGTCATACAGCAAGCTGCAAAAGCCGCAGGGGATAAAGCAACACAAGAAACGTTAAAGGTATCTAGCGAATCATCGGAAAAGCTAGAACAGCAATTAGAGGATATACGCAATGCACCGCCAAAAGAAATCAGAACTGAGATCATTAAGCCGGTGTTTACTAATGTGTGCCTTAGCCCTGAATTTGTCAGCATGTATAACGACACCGCCGAACGGATTGAGCGTACCTTATCAGGCCAATCTATTAAAAAAGTGCCCTGAAAATCTACCGCGATTAAATGGCCAAACAGGTAAAGATGCAGGCGAAGTATTAACCGAAAATCAAACGATTTACGGCGATTGTGCCGCACGACATAACCAATTAGTGACCGAAATTAAAAAAAGAGGAAATATGCAATGAGCGAGAAGCAAAGCAACGTGATCACATTAATTGTCGCGGGAACAGAACTTAAATTTGAACCGACATTAGTCGCTTATAACAAAGCTATTAATGAAGTTGCCCGCACCGAAAATCCAGTTGGAACATTTACCACTTATTTAGAACGTATTGTGACACCTGAAAGCCGCGAAAAGCTAAAAGGTTTACTGAGTCATCCGGGATTACCCGTGATGTTGGCCAAAAAAATTAATGAAATTTTTGCGCCTGAAATTGAGATCGAAATAAAGGAATAACCGCCCTAGCCGCTGGCATTCGTGAGAACCCGTTAGAGCAATGGATGATTTTACGCCGGCATCTATTGCCTAACGAGCCAGACGATAAAATCAGCTTGGCGCGGGCTATATGGCTAGCTGAATATATTTATCAGCGCGATACAAACAGTACGCACCAAGGGATTGTTAACGCATTCAACGGTAATTAAATATGAAAGAACTTTCGTTTTTACTTGGACTAAAAAATAATTTAAGCGCCCCATTAGGTCAGGCGCAAAAGTCCGTGCAACAATTTGCGAAAAGTTCACAAGATGCGTTTGCAAAAGTCGGAGTCGGTGTTGCCGGTTTATGGGGCGTTGTGACTGGCGTTAAAAGTTTATTGAGTCCCGCTCACCAAGTACAACAAGCCCTTGATGAGTTATCAACGCGCAATGTGAGCACGCAAACACTAGATAAAGTTTATCAAGAAGCCCAAGCCTTTAGCACCGCTTTTGGCAAATCTGCCGCCGATTTTATCAGCTCGGCCACTATCATTCGTTCTGAAATAGGTGGCATTACAGATGATGAACTACCTCGTTACACCAAGGCCATTAATACCTTAGCAACCGCCAGTAAAACCAGTGCGCAAGGTGCCGCTAATTATATGTCTGAAATGGCGAACAATTTTCAATCAACCGCTAAAACGATGGGAAATATTCCGTTTGCGGAAATGATGGCCAGTAAATCGGCTTACATGGTGCAAAACTTTGGCGCGGGCTTAGCTGAAATGCAAGAACTGGTTAAGTCGAGTAAAAACACCGGCACGCAATTTGGCGTCAGTATGGATGAGCAATTTTCAGTGATGGGTATGCTAAACATGACCAAAGGCACTGAGGGCGGCGGTATCTATGACGCGTTTCTAAAAAGTGCGGTGCAAGGTGGCCAAAAACTCGGGGTTAGCCTTACCGATGCCAAAGGCCAGATGTTAGCCTTTCCCGATATTCTCGACAAATTACAATCTAAATTTGGCAAAACTATTGAGGGAAATATTAAGGCACAAAATGCCTTAAATTCTGCCTTTGGTGATGGTGCGCAAGCTCTAACGGCCGCATGGGGACAGGCTGATAAATTACGCCAACATATTCATCAATTAGGCAATACCCAAAGCCTAGACAGGTCTACCGAAATGGCTATGAAAATGACGGATATGTGGTCAAGATTGGGCGCGGTATGGGAACGAATGCGGGTATCACTTGGGATGCGTTTGTTACCGGCTATTTCCCCATTGGTGAATAAAGTTGTTGAAATAGGCACTAAATTTGCCAAGTGGATGGATATGTTTCCGAATATCACCCGTTGGTTAGGCTATATCACACTCGGGGTGCTTGCCTTTGGTGCCGCCGGTGCAGTAACTAACATTGTCCTTGGGGTATCTCGTTTTCTTTGGATGGGGTTATTACCGCTTTGGAAAGTAGGTGCGGGAGCATTAGCGTTATTAACCGGGAAAATGAATCTTATGTCAAAAGCCGGTATTGCCATGACCAATATATTTAAGTGGTTACGCGTTGGGTTTGGCGCAGTCAGAGCCGGCGCGATTGCCGCCGCCGGTGGTTTTGCTGCGATTACATGGCCAGTGTTGGCGATTATTGCTGTGATCGCCGCTTTAGTCGTGGCAGTTGTGAAATTCTGGCAGCCAATTAAAGCCTTTATTACCGGCTTTATTGAGGGGTTTTCAGATGCTTTTGACGCCTTAGCGCCAATATCACCCGCATTTAGTCTAATTGGTGATGCCATATCTTATGTATGGCAAGGAGTAAAAGACCTATTCGGCTGGTTCTCTGACCTGTTAACCCCGATCCAATACACCAAAGATGAATTAGACGGCGCAACCAATGCCGGCCGCTCGTTTGGCCAAAATGTAGCGGCCGCAATTCGGTTGATGATGTTACCCATTGATTTAGTTGTCCAAGGTATCAGCAAGTTGTGGGGAATGATGTCCGAAACTATAGACAATGTAAAAGCCGGCTGGAATGACCTAAATGACTGGTTCGGCAATTTCTCATTTTCGGATGCATTTGTAAAAATCGGTGACGATATCATGGCGGTATTTGAAGGCGTTTGGAACTGGATTAAAGAATCCTTTGCGGGAATTTATAACACCATTGCGTCAGGCTTAAATAATATTCCGGGTATCAGTTTAGATTTGATCCCCGCACCGGGAAGCGAGTCACAATTACCCACCGCGCCGGGTGCAGGTATTGGCGCTGTAGTTGGTGCAGGAATTGGAAAACAAATTGCAAGCCAAAGTGCATCAGGTACACCAACGAAAAAAACCGATATTGCAACCGTGAATATTTACCCACAAAACCAAGAAACATTTAACAGTTTATTGGAATCAAGGGAGCTTGACGCGGGATGAGTACCGAGCCGATGTATATCGATTTAAAAATTACGGATGGTGATTTTACACTCGACCCCGGCAATGAGCCTATTTTGTGTCAAAACCGCGTCAGCATTTCACAAGATATCGTCCATCGAATTATTGAGAACGGTTTAGTGAAAGAACTCATTGCCGAACGAAGCCCAGTATTACGCCGCGATATTTTGTTACGCATGGAATTATTGACCGAAGAAGATGTAAGGCTCGTTCCCGGAACTATTGTGATCAGTGAGCAAGGCTCAGGCCAATATCTTGTTGAAGCCGATACTTATGATTTTGGTCGGATTGAGGGAGTATTTCAATGAATCAAAAACCCACACCTGATTATGAAAAAATTCTTTCTGATAGTGGAATGCCGACTACGGAAAAAGAAATTCGCACTGAATTTAATCGAATTGTTGATGAAGAAGGCTACGCCACAAACACGTCTAGCATGTCACCGTTCTGGCGAGTCATGAATATTTTGATAGAAAAACCGGTGATGTGGCTCAAAGACGCATTGGTCAATGTGGTACTGAAAAACACGTTTTTGGTTACGGCTTCCGGTAAATTCGTGGATTTATTCGCGTGGGCTGTCAATTTGGAGCGCAAAGGCGCACAACCGGTCAACGGTCTTATTACATTCACTAAAACGGATATTAACCGCGCCGTGATCATCCCTGCCGGTACGGTTGTTCAAACTGAGCGCTTAAACGGGGAAATTTACCGGCTTAAAACGCAGCAAGAAGTCACCATTACCGCTGGAATAGCAAAACTCGATATTCCGGTTATTGGTGAGTTTTCAGGGAACAGTTACAACTTAGCGCCGGGCTATTATCGAATTTTAGCTAATGATATCAATGGGATTGCAAGCGTTGTTAATAACGAAGACTGGATACTCTCCCCAGGAGCAAACGAAGAAAGCGACGATGAATTGCGTGCTCGAGTACGCAATCAATTTAACCTACCGAGCCAATATCATATTGACGCTGTTTACCGCAGCTTAATCGCTAAAATCGTCGGTTTATCAACTGACCGCATTTTCTTTTTACATGATGCCCCGCGCGGAGCGGGAACGGCCAACGTGTATTTATTACTGGATGCAGGGACACCGGCACAAGAATTTATTGATGCAGTGAATGATTATGTGATGGTGCAAGGCAATCATGGCCACGGTGATGATGTGCTCTGCTTGCCACTACCTGAAACTAAGCATGATTTAAAAGCCGATTTAATTTTCTATTCCAGTGCGCATTTAAATACAGAAAAAAAATCACAAATGATGCATGAAATTGAAAATATGATCCGGTGTGCGTTTCGTGAGAATACGGCTTACGACATACAAAAAACATGGCCACATAGCCTATTTTCAATGTCGGTACTCACACAAGAAATTCACAATCAATTTCCCAAATTGGAATCTATTGTTTTTTCATTGGACGACATTAAAAGTGAATTATCCGTGCCCCGCCTTAACTCACTGGTTATTCACGAGGTGGCATGATGGATAAATTACCTAAATTCACCCTACCGGTTTGGATGGATAAAGGCGAAGTGGTAAAGCTACGCAATGCCACACACCGGTTTTGGTCGGGGGTTTATTCATGGTTATTGTGGCCACTGCGACAAATTGACCCGTTAGTCTGTGATGAGTCGTTATTAAATGCAATTGCATGGCAACGTGATGTAACCCGATTTGATGATGAACCCTTAGAACTTTATCGAAAACGCGTCAATTATGCGTTCATTAACGCGAGGGATGCCGGCAGTGTCGCCGGATTTGCTGAAATATTTAAACGACTTGGTATTGGTTATATCGAAATAAGCGAGCGTCAGCCGGATATTGATTGGGATGTCATTATTTTACGCGTGACGGATGAGCAATTAGCAAATAATCATAATTTGCTGATGAATATTATTCGCCAATACGGGCGTACTTGCCGCCGTTATCAATATGAAGTTTTACAAACACTTTCGCTCAATATACGGGTTGGACATATTAGTGGTGACTATATTTGTTATTCCGCATCAATACCCAATACCCCATTTTTTATATATGTCGGGCAAATTGAAAGTGATTCAGTCTGTCATAGCGCTACGCTACAAACCGGCTCACAAACTTACAGCGCGTCTTTAATGTAGGAAAATATTATGTCATCAGTTATTACAGTTGCTTTCGAAAATTGGAAAGCTCAAGAAGCCGCAACAGGTAAGCCGGTTTTATTGAATGAATTTGTGTTTGCCAATGTCCCCGGACTTGATCCGACAAAACCCATTGATAGAAACGAAAAATTACCGCTGGCAAATCAAATCGTTCACCGACAAGAAGTGAATAAAGCCGGCTTGGCGAGTGAAAATGCTGTGGCCTACAGCGTGACATTAGGCGCTGAGGTCGGCAATTTTGATTTCAACTGGATAGGGTTATTAAATAAAGAATCGGACACAGTTGCCGCGATCACACATACCCCTACTCAAAAGAAACTTAAAACCCAAAATGGGCAGCAAGGGAACGTCTTAACCCGCTCTTTTTTATTAGAGTTCCTAGGGGCAGCAAAAGAAACTCAAATCACGACAAATGCCGAGACGTGGCAAATTGATTTCACCGCGCGTTTATCTGGCATTGATGAAATGCAACGCCTGATAAATTTAGATAGCTACGGTGCAGCTGCTTTTTTTGATGAAAGTTTTGAAGTGACTCGCAGTGGTGAACAATACACGGTTAAAAAAGGCTTGGGATATGTGGGCGGTTTGCGCGGTGAACTGGCACAAAACCAAATTTTAAATGGCCTGCGCAATACTAAGGTTTACGCTGATTTTTCTTATCAGGGCAACATTGTTAGCCAATGGAATACCGTTGTTAAAATCACATCAGCAGCAACATTAAATAATTATGTTGATGCGGCTGGATTTACTCACCAAGTATTTGCCATTGCTAGCATTGATGCATCCGGCAATGTGAAAGATTTGCGGCCTATGGGAGCATTGAGTGATCAGGAACTCGCAGCACTTGAAACACGTTTTAAATTAGATTTAAGCAAGAAAATTGATAAAGCGAATATCACTCATCAAATGGGAAATAGTACCGAGCTTGTTGTTAGTCAACAGTTACTCACAAGTGAATTAGGCAAAAAACAACCCGTTGGTAATTATCAACCTGCTGGAAATTATGCAACAAGTGAAGCGCTGAAAAATGGGCTGAATGAGAAGGTCGACAAAGTAACGGGGGACGTAGAGACGTTAACGGTGTACAAAAAAGGACTTAACTACCCTGTCATCCGACTGAAAAAAGATGAAGGTTCAACCGTTTTTCTTGAAGCCAAACCTAATAGTCAAGCTGCGATAGCTGAATTATATCAGCGCGATACAAACGGAAATGTTGTACAAAGTATTTTATTTCCGAGAGCCACCGGTACAACGATGCTAGTTGGTGATTTTGGCATTGGCAAAGCCTCTTACGAAGAAAAGGGGGTGGGAGAGCGAAATGAAAGTCGCTTTATCCAGTACGGTAGTACACTAGTAGCAACAAGTCAGGGGTATCCGGGGGCGGGCGGAGGCATTCAAGTTAGCTATACTCCAAGCCGCCGAGCTCAAATTTTCATGTCACGAACTCCTGAAATATTGTATTACAGATTTTCCAACATTGACGGTATGGATCTGACGACACAATGGAAGGAAATTTACTCAACAGCTAACACTACTGTAGACCGCAACGGAAACTTAAAGGCATCGGGCGCGGCTGACCATCTTAGTGATTGCAGAGTTGGCTGTCCTCTGCCTTGGCCTCAATCAACACCACCTACGGGTTATTTAATTTGTAACGGTCAGACATTTAATAAAACAACTTATCCACTTTTAGCGCTCGCATATCCATCAGGAGTATTACCAGACCTTCGGGGGGAGTTTATTCGCGGACTTGATGCTGGCCGTAATATAGATAATGGACGAGCTGTGTTATCAGAGCAAAGTGATGAAAACCAAGAGCATGACCATAACATGATATTAAAAAATGCGAATGGCTCAGGCAGTTCAGAACAATACGCTCTCAGAACATTAGCTATTAATGTCAGCAACGCAACATACACAACAAAAAAATCAGGCGGGAAAGAAAGCCGTCCGCGCAACATTGCATTTTTATATATCGTGAGAGCAGCATAATGAACAAATATAATTTAGAAATCGAACAAGCAGTAATCGGGGAAAATGGACTCGCAGAAAAAGCGGGTTGGATTAAAACATATATTGCAGACCCTGCGACACGAGAATATATCAATGCATCAATGGAAAATATCTATTTTGATGTGAGTGTGTCAGCAGGTGCTTATGTAGATGCACCAGAGCTACCCGAAAAAGCGGGCTTCGCTGTAATTCGAAGCAAAGATGAAAAGAAATGGGAAATCGTCACGGATAATCGCGGTAAGACAGCTTACAACACTGAAAATCGTCAGCCAACAGAGATTGATTTTATTGGCGAATTACCGGGTACGCTGACATTGCTAGAGCCGCCAACAGAATTTGATAAGTGGGACGGTAAAAAGTGGGTGACTGATACTGACACCCAAAAAGCCGCGGCTGTAGCTACTGCAGAAAGTGAAAAATCACAGCGTTTAGCGGAAGCGAACAGCATGATTACTTATCTACAAGATGCAATTGAAGTGGGTCTTGATGATGATAATTACGAAAGCAAATTAACTGCATGGAAAACATACCGTGTTTATCTCAATCGTGTTGACACATCAACCGCACCGGATATCGAATGGCCAGTGAAACCAGAATAAACTGGAAGCGAAAATACTTTGCTATCCCATCGGGAGTGTCACCCGTTATTTGCTCGTCACTCTTCGCCCATCCGTGGGCGTTTGGTGTTGGCCAAAAACAAGAAACGGGGTTTTATTTAAGTCCTGAAAATGCCATTAAATATCTGTCTGGAAAACTAGACCAGGCCGAAAGTGATCATGATGTATTAGTTATGATGTTAACGGCAAACTCATTGCCCGAATTTATTACCGAATTAGCCACTGCAGCGATTAGCTTTCCTATCCCTGAATTAACCCAAGTTTCTCGTAAGGCTAAAAGTTACTTACAACTCGCAACAACTAAAATGCAATTGCCCGCACAACCGGGCGGTTTACCGGCTCAAGTCCCTTTATCAATATCAACCACAAGAAACGCCAGTGCCGCCGAAGGCTTGCAAAAAGCTATAGAAAGTACACTAGGTGGACACTCACCGGCGGCGCTTGATGGTTTAATGACACAATTTAAGGCTGCAAGAAGTGAAGCTAAAGCACAAGCAGCTAAACAACTAGAACAATTACAAGGTGTTGGTTTTTCAGTTTGGGTGCATCCAACAGAAAAAAATAGCCAGTTGGCCAAAAGTGAATTAGTTAAAGATATTCCAGACGATAAAGCTATTTTTACCTTGGCCATGATGTTTATTGGCCAAGATTTAAAGCCACTGAGAAACATGGTGAAACGTGATGACAACAGAAACGACAAATCAAACTGAGCCGGCCAGTAATCAAATTATTGTATTAGCGTTAAATGGTGAAGCTATTTTTACCTTGGCCATGATGTTTATTGGCCAAGATTTAAAGCCACTGAGAAACATGGTGAAACGTGATGACAACAGAAACGACAAATCAAACTGAGCCGGCCAGTAATCAAATTATTGTATTAGCGTTAAATGGTGAAGCTATTTTGATGAAAAACATTATTGTCACGCCATCAATGCAAATACAGGACAAAGACCAATCAGGGCAAGCAAACAGCACAGCCAATGCCGAGCAAGGGATTAAAAGTAAAGAACTGCGTGTCTCTGGAATGATCCCTTTTAATGACAGCAAGCAATTAACCCGATTATTTGAACTCGTCGAAGCCAAAGAAAATAACGGCAGCATGAAACGTTATCGCGTCTCACATGAAGTCGCGCAAGCCATAAAAATGCGTGAGGCCACCTTTACCGGTGCAGTCGATGCCGCTGAACAAGTGGATAAAATGGCATGGGTCATTAATTTTACCTTGCGCGAGTATAACAGCGTGGCAGAACGGCGAGCCGCGAGAGGAGCGAAAGCCGGTGCAAAAGTACAAGGTGCGAATGGTACAACAACCGCCGGCGCGGGTCAGTCTGACGAGCAAGGCGAAGAGTCTATGAACTGGTTTGAAAAAGTGCTTAAAAAAGTCGATACAGCCATTGGTGAATAAATGAAAAGTGTTGCAGAATTAAAAATTAATCATCAAGCAACCCCGATTGTTGATTATCAATTAATGCTTGAATTGAATACGCCCGGACGCGGTTTTATTACCGCAATTACAGAAGCTGAATGCATCGGAAAGCTTATCGAAATAAACTTAGGGTATAACGATTCAGTCTATCGATATTTTACCGGTTTTGTTGAACGTGCCGCGCCGGCAGAAAAAGGCGCACAACGATTATTTATTCGTGAACTAGCCGGTGTATTTGAACGTTCATTTCCATGTTCATTACAGCACCCTACCGCGCAAGATGTGATTAATTATTTTAGTGAACAAACCGGCATGAAATTTGCGCTACCGGTAGCCAGTTATATTAATACCCAAATTCCGTATTTTCAGCATTCAGGCACCGGCATTCAATTAATCAATAATATTGGCCGGTCATTTTCCATTGATGATTATGTGTGGTTTCAATATCCAGACGGTGCAGTCTACGCCGGTGCGCATGCTGATTCGCGCTATGCAAAAACAGAATTAGATGTACCCGAAGAATTTTCAACACGAAGTGAAGGCGGAAACACGCTAAGTTTTCCCGTTATTGCGGCCATTCGTCCGGGAATGGAGGTCAACGGTAAAAGAGTGACCAAAATCGCGATAAACAACGATGAAATGTCATTAACATGGACGCCACTGGATAAAAACGGCCAGCCTGCGCAAAAATCCCCAGAGCAGCGCCAAATTGAGCGCCTATTTCCTGAATTGGCGAATAAATTACACATTCCCAGAATGGCCAGAGTCACCGCTCCAACAGATACGGCTGCATTGGGCGATGTGTCCGATCCCTTTCGTCCTCGTTATGCTGTAAATGTTCAATTATTGGATGAGAACGGAAACCCCGCCAGTGATACGCCAGAATATGCGGCTGTTCCGCTACCGGTGACTCTGGCCAGTAATGAGGGCGGCATATTTCAATATCCCGCCCCCGGCTCATTAGTTGAAATCGGTTTTGCAGATGGCCGACCAGATAAACCGATAATTCGCCAAACATTACAAGATGGGCTATCTATGCCCGATATCAAGCCGGGGGAGCAGCTTCAACAGCAGCGCGCCGGCGTGAGTAATCGCGTAACGACGGATGGAAGCTGGCACAAAGAAACAGATCAGGAAATCAAAGACACAAGCGCGAAAAGAACAATCACAAGCGATAGTGAGCAACGCACAACATCAGAAAGAACGGCCACCGTTAAAGGTAATGATAACCTGATGGTTTTAGGGGCATTTACATTAATGGCCGGCTCAGTTATTCAAGTTGCCGAAGGTGATTTTTCACAAGTCACTAGCGCAAACTTTACAAGCAAAATAGCGAATAACCGCATTGATGATATTGGCCAGAACCACACAACCACCATCGGTGGAAAATCAGAGAGCACGATAGCCGGTACATTAGAAGAAAAAATAACCGGCATTCGAAAAAGTATTGCCGCCGCGCATCAGATCCAAGGTGCAAGTTTTCATATAGGAAATGCGGATACCAACCTATTAACGCTAATGACAGACATTTTAGATACGATTGACTCACTGGCAAAGTTCACAGCACAACATAGCCACAGTAACACCGGCACACCAACAAATGCCGAAAGCATCAATGGTGTATCAGGTAAAACCAAAGAATTATCAGCAAAATATAAGCCATTAATTAAATAGTGTAATATACAGGCATTAATCAAGCCCCCGGGGTTTAATTGAAAATAACTAGATGAGGTTATTATGAGTGATGCAACAATATTACAAGTTTTAAGACAGCAAGCCTTACAACGTGCTATTGGTGAAATGAATGCGGCTCTTGAAACAATGCTCAAAGATGATAATGGCGAATATCCGGCACTAGCTGAAGTGGTTCAGAATTGTATAAAAACACTTAAAGATAATATGTAATCTGACTGATTTCATACCGACTCGCTAATGCGAGTCTTTTTTTGCATGATACTAACAACTACCCATCCAATCTAAGCCAATCAGAGCCGCCACAGCGACCCAAGCACCTTTAACGGGTGCTTTCTTGTTTGAATTCGAACAACTCAACAGCGAGCCGCTACGCGCACAGAAACCCACGAACGGAAACGCTCGCGTCACGGAATCGGCGCTACTCCGCACCCGCCTGCACAATCTGGATCTAAAAAATTTTGCAAATAAATTTTTGTGCAAATGATGTGCCAGCCAGCGCCAGCACTGGCAACAACGAGTAAAGCACCCTTTGCACTCAGCGTAACAAATTGCAAAGTTTTGCAAGAACTAGACCATAAGTAATTTATAAGTGATTGTTTAACTTACTGTTAAAAAAGGATCTTTCTTGCTTTTCGTCAGATCTCCGCAATCAATCAGGGGAATAATTTAAAATAAAACAAATTGATGCAAAGCTAGGCATAGCAAGGGATAGAGAAGATTTGAGAATAAAAAATAAATTGCAAAACGTTGCGTCAAAGGATCGTTTATAGTTTTTATTTGCAGCGTCTAAAAATGGGTTTAAAAAATGAAATAAAATAACCCCTCATGAGAGGGGCTATATTGGTCAATAATGGTCGATGTGGACGGGATGTGGACGGACTGAATTATAAAGTTATAAATAACAAACACTTATAATTCAATAATGAACACCATCCCTGTCTTTTACAGCCCCTTTTAGGGGCTTTTTTTTTACCTATACAAATCTATTTTCATTGAAATCCTTCCCGCCCTGAGGGACGGGGTTTTACGGTACATAGGATAAAGCAACGTCGATAAGGTTGTTTTATTTACCCACTCTTTCAGTCTGAGTAGCACTCGGGGTACCTTTCGTATTGTGGAATACATGTCAATACGCAAACTAGAAGGCAGCGGCTCGTCAAAAATTAGGTTCTATCGTGAGTTTTCAGGGTTAAAACGTTGATTTGTGCTGATCACCTTCACGTATCAGAAATTATTGGGATGTAAAAAACATCAATCGTTAGTAATAAGAATAATCAGTGTTTAATTTATTATTTAGTGAGGATTTTATATTTATATTTGGTTTAATCTGGCTTGCTGTTTCTTTTTTATTGTTTTTATTAGCAAGATATTTTTTGAGTGGCAATAATATAATTTTGTTTTATTTTGGATAGTGTGATTTATTATACTGGCAATTTGGTTATTAAAATAATAAACAGATTAAATTCAGATAATGATTATTATCTCACTATATTCCTATTGTTATTTTTTCAGAATTTATAGTCTTTAACGCTTAAAAAGAAGAGTTGTATATATGATTAAGGTAAATAATTTTATGAAAATGAAGGCGCTTATTGCTATCGCTGTCTCAGCTGTCATTTTGACTGGTTGTAAAAATTTAGATCAAGGGATGCTAACTAACTCTGGTATGCAATTACTGCAAGCCGCAACATTAACTGACGCTGATGTTAAACAATTAAGTGATCAGTCATGTAAAGAGATGGACGCACAAAATAAAATTGCTCCAGCTTCAAGTACTTACTCTAAACGCTTAGATAAAATTGCTAAAGCGTTAGGTAATGAAGTTAATGGCACGCCAGTTAACTATAAAGTTTATCAAACTGATGACGTTAACGCATGGGCAATGGCTAACGGCTGTGTTCGTGTATATAGCGGTCTGATGGATCTGATGAATGACAATGAAGTTGAAGGTGTACTTGGCCACGAAATGGGTCACGTAGCACTGGGTCATTCACGTAAAGCAATGCAAGTTGCCTATGCTACTGTTGCTGCACGTACCGCAGCTTCTTCAGCAGGTGGCGTAGTCGAGCAATTGAGTGCTTCTCAAGTGGCTGCGATGGGTGAAAAGTTGGTTAACTCCCAGTTCTCTCAACATCAAGAAAGCCAAGCAGATAATTTCTCTTATGACTTGCTGAAAAAACGCGGTATTAAGACAGAAGGTCTAGTAACCAGTTTTGACAAATTAGCAAAACTGGGTGGCGGTGAAACAAGTATGTTTGATTCACATCCACCATCAGCTGAACGTGCTCAAAATATTCGTGATCGTATCGCTGCCGATAAAAAATAATTTTTATCCGTTATACATCAAGTAGTATCGTGTTGGTTAAATAAGTTATCCGAGTTTGTAGCTCGGATAACTTATCCTCGTCATACTTCAATTTGACTGCACTCAGCCTATCTTCTCTTGCCACCAGCAATAATTAAAGCTTAGATAACGCGTGAATTATTTAGAGTAACTGCAGTTTGGCTATTAAGCGGCAACATATATTTTAAATTGTATGATGCGTAGTTATTTTAAGGTGTCGAGCTTGTCGGCTTATTATTATTTTTAAAGAGTGAAAGTAAATGAAGTCATGCTGATTAGTTTATTTTCTGTATTTTATCTTCTCTCTTATATTTCAAATCGGATGAGATTGTCGTTGTCTACGATTTTTGTTATTCAACGTTTGTCTAAGCGTATTCTCTTAAAAAAAACGAAATCAGACCTTGCCTGTTGTACTATTAGATATCTCTGTTTATTTTATCTATGCTCGTCATACTTCAATTTGCATGGTTGCTGACTACATGCAACTCGAATTATTTAGAGTATATAAAACTTATTTTCTGGCGTTTGGTTATTTTTCGGCGGCTGTCGGGTAAAACATATTTATTCTCCTCTGGCCGATCATCACGGGATGATTCAATCGAGAAAATAAAAAACGATTACAAGGGACAAAAATGGAAAAAGCACAGAGGGTTTCTCTGCTGGCAAAGACGATGGGAATGGTGTTGTCGTTCACTTGCCGTTTATTGACAGGAGTCCGTACGCGTTGGGTTGGATGTCAGCCTACAATGGCCTCACGAATTTACTATGCTAATCACTCAAGCCATCTCGATGGGTTGGTTATTTGGGCTGGGTTACCACCTTTAATGCGTCACGCGGTTCATCCGGTTGCTGCAAAGGATTATTGGAATAAAACGCCATTTCGTCGTTATTTAGTGAATAAAGTTTTTCGTGCCGTGTTAATTGAGCGAAAGGGTGAAGGTTCTGCAAAAGAAAATGTATTAGAGCCTCTGGAAGCCATACTAGAAAAAAAAGAATCACTAATCCTATTCCCTGAAGGCACGCGCGGTGATGGTGAAGTCCTAAGCAATTTCAAAAGTGGTATCTACCACTTAGCCAAAAAATACCCTCACGTAGAAGTGGTTCCTGTGTATCTTGAGAATTTAAATCGTGTATTACCAAAAGGCTCAAAGTTAGTAGTACCCGTTATCTGTTCGGCAGTTGTCGGGAAACCATTAACCCCGTTAGGTGAAAATGAGCTTAAAACAGAATTTTTACTGCGTGCGAAACTCGCATTAGAGGAGCTGATGCCATGAGTATGTGGGATAGCGAAATAGCGTTATTGCTATCAGTTGTATTTGGCATACTCGTTGTAGCGAGTGTGATTGGTGGGATCCTCGCCTATCGATATTCAGGCGCAAACAGTAATCCAACTATTGATAACTTGAATGCCAGAATACGAGCTTGGTGGTTGATGTGTATTATCTGCGTATTAGCAGTGGTTATCGGCAATATTGGCGTGGTGATCTTATTTGCCTTGATCTCATTTTTTGCTCTGAGGGAGTTTATTACCCTAGCGCCAACCCGGCGTAGTGATCACGAAGCTTTATTTTGGTGCTTCTTTATTTTTTTACCACTGCAATATGTCTTAGTCGGTGTTCAGTGGTATGGCTTATTTTCAATTTTTGTACCGGTTTTTGTATTTCTTTTCTTACCAACGCGTATTGCATTGGCAGGAGACACTTACCATTTTCTCGAGCGTACCGCGAAAATTCAATGGGGAATGTTAGTTACTGTCTTCTGTTTAAGCCACGTTCCTGCCTTATTGATGTTAGATATTCAAGGTTATGAAGGCGAGAATGTGAAGTTATTGCTATTTCTTATTGTGGTGACGCAAATCTCTGATGTTTTGCAGTATGTATTTGGCAAACTTTTTGGTAAGCATCCTATTGTGCCAAAGCTAAGCCCGAACAAAACCATTGAAGGCTTTGTTGGCGGCATACTCTCTTCAGTTGTGATTGGTATCTGTTTATATTGGGTTACTCCTTTTAGCTGGTGGGTAGCTGGATTGATGTCTCTAGCGATCACATTAATGGGGTTTGTTGGTGGATTATGTATGTCGGCAATTAAACGCGATAACGGCATTAAAGATTTTGGTGCCATTATTGAAGGGCATGGCGGCATGTTAGATCGTATTGATTCGTTATGTTTTGCTGCGCCAATATTTTTCCATTTAACTCGCTATTTCTATACCTAAGATTTGAATTGCTATTTTACTTTTTGTTGAGAGGTTTACTGCCTAGCAGTATATCTCTCGCTCACAGCTAACAATCAATAACCTACTTTCTTCTCTTTCACTCCCAACGTTAAGTAACTGTATTAATTAAGTGCTATTATTCATACTTAGTTTTTGTTTCGAAGTAAGACAACTCCAGATATAGTGAGCCAGCGTTTCTGTGCTAATCGGTTTTATGCACTAAAATTATGTTAGCTGAGTCACAATAAAGTATTAAAGCTTGATTGAAAACAGGTGTATATGTGTACCTTTACCGTATTATTCAGTTAGGTGAAACAATTCAGCACTGACGATTTATAATAGAGTTTGGTTTAGAAAAGTGCGGTACAGGCTGTGTTTTTCGTAGATTTGCAATTTATATTCATTAGCCAGAGGTCATCATGGTCAAACAGATTAAAAGAATTGGGGTTTTAACAAGTGGTGGTGATGCACCGGGTATGAACGCTGCTATTCGTGGTGTTGTACGTGCTGCATTAGGTGAAGGTTTAGAAGTGATGGGTATTTATGATGGATACCTAGGCTTGTACGAAAATCGCATGAAGCAGCTAGACCGCTATAGTGTTTCTGACATGATTAATCGCGGCGGCACTTTCTTAGGTTCTGCCCGTTTCCCTCAATTCCGTGATGAAAAAGTCCGTACTGTTGCCATTGATAATCTGAAAAAAAATCATATTGATGCGCTGGTAGTTATTGGCGGAGATGGTTCGTATCTCGGTGCAAAAGCCTTAACGGAAGCAGGTTTCCCATGTATTGGTCTGCCAGGCACAATTGATAACGATGTTGCTGGAACAGATTACACCATTGGTTATTTTACTGCGCTTGAAACAGTGGTTGAAGCCATTGACCGTCTGCGTGATACCTCGACGTCTCATAAACGTATTTCAATTGTTGAAGTGATGGGGCGCTATTGTGGCGATTTAACTCTGTCTGCTGCGATTGCAGGTGGCTGTGAATTCTTGGTTTTACCTGAAAACGAAATGGAATTTGATCGTGAAGAACTGCTTTCAGAGATAAAACAAGGCATTGAAAAAGGTAAACGCCATGCGATTGTTGCTATCACTGAACATGTTTGTGATGTTGATGAATTAGCAAAATATATTGAAAAAGAAACACATCACGAAACTCGTGCGACAGTACTTGGCCATATTCAGCGCGGTGGTTCTCCTGTGGCCTATGACCGTATTTTAGCATCACGTATGGGCGCTTATTCAATCCAGCTATTGTTAGAAGGTTATGGCGGTCGCTGTGTCGGTATCCAAAACGAAAAATTGATCCATCATGATATTATTGATGCCGTCATGAATATGAAACGCGTGTTTAAGAAAGATTGGTACGATACAGCGAAAAAGTTGTACTAATTCCTCGCCTCTATTATTGCAAATCTCTCCTGTGTGGTGCCAAAATGGCACTGTACAGGTTAGATTCTTTATTTAAATCCCCTTCTTGCATATTCTTTTGTCGAATAAGTGGTCATTTTTAATTATTTCCTGTTATCTGGGAGATCTGTCAGCCTGCCTTAACATTAAAACAAAGAGGAATGGCAGAATGGTGAAGAAATGGCAGGTAACGACGGCATTTTTATTAGTGCTGACCGCGGGAGCATGGGCGAAAAATATTCAATTGTTGAATGTTTCTTATGATCCAACTCGAGAATTCTATCAACAATACAATGAAGCGTTTAGCCAGCACTGGAAAGACAAAACGGGCGATACCGTCACCGTTCGTCAATCTCATGGCGGCTCCGGTAAACAGGCAACATCCGTGATTAACGGGTTAGAAGCCGATGTGGTTACACTCGCCTTGGCTTATGATGTGGATGCAATCGCGGAAAGTGGCCGAATTGACAAAAATTGGATCAAACGCCTGCCAGATAACTCTGCGCCTTACACGTCAACTATCGTGTTTCTTGTGCGTAAGGGCAACCCTAAGAATATTCAAGATTGGAATGATCTCCTTCGCAAAGATGTCGCTATCGTAACACCAAATCCGAAAACCTCGGGTGGAGCACGTTGGAATTATCTGGCAGCTTGGGGCTATGCATTGGAAAAAAATCAGCAAGACCCAGAAAAAGCGAAGGAGTTTGTGAAGCAGCTTTATAAAAATGTTGAGGTATTAGACACAGGTGCACGTGGTGCAACCAATAGCTTTGTTGAGCGTGGTATCGGTGATGTATTAATTGCTTGGGAAAATGAAGCGTTATTAGCTATCAATGAACTCGGCGAAAATGGTCAGTTTGAAATTGTGACGCCAAGTGTATCTATCTTAGCCGAGCCAACTGTCGCAGTCGTTGATAAAACAGTTGATAAGCGTGACCGCCGTGAAGTTGCAGAAGCTTATTTGAAATATCTCTATTCACCTGAAGGGCAAGAGATCGCCGCTGAAAATTATTATCGCCCGCGTAATCCTGAAGTTGCTAAAAAATATCAAGAGCGCTTCCCACAATTAACCTTATTAACGATAGATGGAGATTTTGGTGGTTGGACTAAAGCACAAGCAACCCATTTCGCTAATGGTGGTGTGTTTGATGAGATAAATCGCCGTGATTGATGGTTGTTTTGAGTCGCTACCGGCTTTTAAGTGGCAGGCCAGTAGCGACCAGTTTTTACCTTACTGCCACGTGTACTTCACACCAAGTTGGCCGAGATAGAAAGTTTGACGGTTGTTCCCACCTCCAGTCATCCCCGCACTTTTTACTTTATCCCATGTACTTTGTTCAATCGCTAAGCCGCCCCATAATGTAACTTTTGGCGTTAAGTTATAGAAAACTTGTGTTCCAACACGGTAGCCATCTTTTACTTTCTGAGTTGTGCGTTGTTTAGCGTCATAGGTATGTTCGTGGAGGTAGTATCGGAAGTACGGCTGGATACTCCAACCCTGATTAATGGTGATAGGCAAGTAACCGCGGATTTGGCTCTGTTCGAATGTTTTATTAAAGTCTTTATCCCATACTATATCGCTGTACAGATAGAGCTTCGCAGTTGCAGAGTCATTGATTTTATACACGATACCGTGCTCGGCTTCCCACTCGTAGCCATGTGGTGCTTGAAAGTTATTCGTGTAATAAAATGCATCCCAAAAGTTAAATGCCCACTTATCATTGAAGTTATATGTACCGCTTGGCATCAACCAAAATAGGTTACTGGATGGACGTGCTTTCGTTCCCGGCGCTGAGTCGTTGGATTCTTTTCGATAGGTCATGTTCAGATTGAATTGCCCGCGATCACTGGAATACATTTTGCGAGTTGCGCCGATTTGAGTCCGGTTACGAATAAAAGAGTCTTTAGATGTAGAGAAATTGTGATTATAGCTTCTTAGTGATTCTTTGTGTTCAAGAAAGAAGCTCCATTTAGAGTCAGGATTGGACAGCGATAGTTGACCGACCATGGTTGTTTTGTCGAAAACTTTACGACCGGTAGAGTTATGGTGCCCTTCAAATTTTTCCAATTCCATAAATACGTTAGATGAAATTCGCCAATAGTCATTATTCGCTTTATCTACAGCCAATGCAGATGTAGCGAAACTAGTAGCAGTTATAAGCAATAAACCATTCAATGATGTTTTCATGATACCCCTTTAATTTTAATTATTGTTGCGCAATTGCTGTGTTTTTTACTGCATCACCCAAATTTTGGGTGTTAGAACCCAGTCTTTATCTCTAAATAGAGGTAAAGGCTGTTTAATACCTGTGATAAAAATGAATTAGCGAGTGGTGTTGTAAGTTTCACCATGTCCATAAGGGAATAGGACTTTGTTACCTTGCGGATTTTTTATTTTGACGGGGAGTAACCCTTTTGGTGGGTTTAAGGGAAGCCCTTGACGATCAGTAAATAACGTACGTAATCCACTACGGATATTAGTTTCCAGCGAGTTACGGTTATTATTCGTGATATCAAAGCCAGTAATTCCATAGATTGCGAGGTTGGCTTTCACCCCGTTAAGGTAAGCAATATCGTATGGGTTACGTGATGAAATAACGACCAATGGGATATTGGCATGGTGCGCTTCATCAATAATTAATTGGGCGTTTGCTGGATTATCTTTGAGATTGTAAGTCGTCAATAATACTAATTCTTGGCCTGTGAGCAGCAATTGAATATCTTTCTGGAGCAGTGTATTTTCACCAAGTTTGACTAGTGACGCTTGGCTTTCGATATTGACGCCTGTTTCTTTGGCAATTTCATTTAAATGTTTTTGAATTAATGTGTTACGTAATTTTTCGTCAGAGATAATGAGCATTTTATTGTATAGCTTCAGCGGATAAGGCAATACGTTGTCATTTTTGATTAGCGTGATGGCCTGTTCTGAAACCATATTTTCAATGTCTTTGTGGCTTTTCGAGGCGACTACCTGTAGAGCATTGTTTAGGTCGATAGGCTTTGCGGTGATCTGGTGTTGCAATTTTTTCAATACAACACGTTTTACTGATTCATTGATACGTTTTTTCAGCTCAGGATTTTTCTTCGCTTCATTTTCAAGATGCTTATACATTGCATCTAAGCGTGTCACCGCTTCACTGTCCCACATTTTGATTGGCATTAAGATGATATCAGAGCCTGCCAGTAATGATGTTTCAACTGCCCAGTTCATATCAAAGTTATCCGCGATAGCGCCCATATCCATCGCATCTGTGACGATCAATCCGTCGTATTTCAATTCGTCGCGTAAAATATCGTGCAAAATGGGTTTTGATAATGTGGCCGGTGTTCCGACTTCTTTACCAGTAAATGTCTTGATTTTATTATTATCTAAAGTGGGAACAATGATGTGTGCAGTCATTACTGCATCGGCACCGTGGCCTAATGCATATTGGAATGGCGGTAATTCTATTGAGCGCCAAGTTTTCGCATCAGAATTAACGACGGGAAGATCGACATGAGAATCGGTGGAGACATTGCCATGACCCGGGAAGTGTTTCAGGGAGGTCAATACGTTATATTTGTGGATCCCTTTGATGTAATTGGTTGATAGCTGTTCAACAAGTTCTTTATTGTCGGAGTAGGCGCGTACCCCAATAATTGGGTTGTTTTGGTTATTGTTAACATCGACAACGGGGCCAAAGTTGATATTAAAGTCGAGGCTTGATAACTCATAGCCGTGGATCATACCCGTTAGTTCAGCTAAAGCTGGATTGCGGGTTGCTCCTAGTGCCATGTTACCTGGCATTTCAGTTCCAACACGTAAGCGGGTGACATAGCCGCCTTCTTGATCAGTACCAATAAATAGTGGCAAATTACTCCGGGAGGCTTGCAGTTGATTTATCAGTTCCACGGTTTGTGGTGTATCAATCAAGTTTTCACGAAATAGGATCACGGAACCCAAGTGATATTGATTAATGATTTTGGACACTTCGTCATTCATTGCTAGAAAAGGTGCTGGCTCACCTTTGTTGTCTTTATTCCAATACCTGAAATCCAACATAAACAGTTGGCCGATTTTTTCTGTATCAGACATATTGCTGATAATTTTATCGACCGATTTTTGTTTATCTTTCCATAACGTATCTAGCTGGGATTGCGTAATTGGTTCAGCAAGCGACATTGCGCTTAATAGGCAGCCAGAGAGTAAGACAAGGTTTTTCATTAGATGATTCCAGAGTTATTTTTCATATGATATTAAGTACGATTAATCATTTATAATGTGAGATGGGTCACTGTTAAGATTATTCTTAATCATTGGGGGTGGGAATAGTTTATCAATTTTAAATTGGAATAATAAATAGCAAGCTATTGATATTAATCTAAAATTTATTATGGAATAATTAGTGTCGCACTGGAATAATATGTACGTGAAATTACTTAGTTGTGTGATCTGCATCTTAAAATGGATTAAATGATTTAATCACCTGAATTATTCTGTATGTGTTGAATTATCATTCGAAATAAGTCAGTAAACAAAATTTAACTATCAAATTAGAGATAAAATCCAGTGATTAATAAAAAAATAGGTTAATAAATCAAACGACTTATTTATTAAAATAAATTAACATGATTTTGATAAAACACTGAGGATATAAAATTTAATCTGAAGTAAATAATTTTCGTTAGAATTTTTAGCTATTGATAATTAACAATGCGATATGATTGTCTATTAAAGGTTTTACAAAGTTTTTTCAGGTCAGGCTAGTTGCTAGTTTATAGATCATTTATCTGCATATCTGCAGTGAAAGGGAAATCTGGTATGCCGATATTAATATCGTTAGTAAGGCACAGATGTCGTGCTGTTTTGCTGAAGAATAGCGTGGCTATGTAGCGTCGTGACTAGTGTGAGTTAGGGTGGGCAACAAAGCTGTAACTTGCAGTATGGCGGGGATATTTTTAATTCTGCTGATAAATAAGAACTGCACCTTAATCAGTTGATATCAACGTTTAGGGTGCAGTGAAGTACTAGCGGTTATTAATTGCAAACGCTAATAAATTATTTTGCTTTTTTAGCTTCTGCTGCCGCTTTTACGATAACCGCAAATGCGTCTGCTTTTAGTGAAGCGCCACCAACAAGAGCACCATCGATGTCTGGTTGAGTGAATAACTCAGCTGCATTGCTTGCATTCACAGAACCACCGTACTGAATGATAACTTGTGCAGCGACAGCTGCATCTTTCTTCGCAACATGGTCACGAATAAACTTATGAATTGCTTGTGCTTGTGCTGGAGTTGCTGATTTACCCGTACCGATAGCCCAAATTGGCTCATAAGCAATAACAGCACCTTGGAATGCTTCAGCACCTAATGTGTTGAGAACCGCATCAATTTGGCGTGCACAGACTTCTTCTGTTTTACCCGCTTCGTTTTCAGCTTCGGTTTCACCAATACACAGAACTGGAATTAAACCTTGTTCTTTCAATACAGCGAATTTTTTAGCGACAAACTCATCACTTTCGTTGTGGTAGGTACGGCGCTCTGAGTGGCCGATAATGATATATTTTGCACCAACATCTTTCAGCATTTCTGCAGATGTTTCACCAGTGAATGCGCCGGAAAGGTTCACATCAACATTTTGTGCACCTAACGCGATACGGCTACCCGCAAGGGCATGCTTAGCTTGGCTCAGATAGATAGCCGGTGGTGCAATTGCAACGTCACAGCCATCAACACTGCTAAGTTCATTACGCAGACCCGCGATCAGGTCATTGACCATAAGAGTGCTGCCGTTCAGTTTCCAGTTACCCATTACCAATGGATGTCGCATGTTGTTTCCTCCAACCAGAGAGTTTGAATGATTAATCAATGAATGACTCGTCGCGGTTTTAAATTTCGCGCCACGAGAAAATAATCTTGTTGTTACTCATCCTAAAAATCTTAGTGTGAGCCTAAGAACCTATCCCATTAGGTTATTTCTACACATCGTTTTGAATTTGGGCAGGAATAAAACACTCACGTTCAGCACGTGTTTCGATTTTTTTATACTGCCTGTATTCAAACTGAATTCAATAATTATACCCGTTATACCTCAAGTCGACGTTGATTGTGCTCAACGACTTGAGTCACCATGTTTACCATAGCGGTAAGGCGAATCGAGCAACTCGTCTACCTGTACTTTGAATTACTTTGGATATAAGACCTATTCGGATAGGCTTTAAGTATAAAGACAATACTTAACAATAGCTTTGCTTTTTATCACGCAGATGACTATTGCTGTGATCATGATCCGCTTAAGGCGTTTCTGTTTCTAGCTTAATCGGTTCAACAGCAAAAGTAAGCACATTATTATCACTTTTTACTAAAATATAGCGTAGTACACCTGAACGTGCTTCCTCCACCAGAGTAGGATTTTTATCTGCCATAAATTTATTAATCTCTGCAGTGAGTTCTGGGGCATTATCTAAAGAGTTAGTTGGGTCAAATTGCTTAATAAAAGCAATGATATAGCTTTCGATTAGTTCTCTATCGGTTTTGTTGTCAGTGGTATCGTCAGTTGGCAATAGGGTGATTTGTAGGCTTTTAATTTTTTCACTGCCACGTTCAAGCACTGCGGAAGAATAAATGTGTGGATTGATACGAGAGGCCGCGCGAATATAAGGCGCAGAAATATCTTGGCTCGCAATCACTTTAAACTCATGTAATGGTAACTCTGGATTAGCTTGGTTAAATTGGTTACGTAATTGCGGGATTGTTAAGTCAAAAGAGGGCGCATCGGGCGCCAAATAAGCAACCTCAAAATTCGTATCAGGTAGTGTTGGTATTTTTTGTGCGAATGTCATTTGTGGCAAACTAAGCACAAAAACGGTTATGATGACGTGAATTGAACGGAGTGCAGGCTGTTTCATTTGTTTTTGCCACTCATTTTATGGTTTCCAATATTGTATCAGGATCTGATGTAATGACATTACAACAATGGGCTTTCTCCTTCAAAGGTCGAATCGGTCGTCGGCCATTTTGGGCAGGTGTCGCATCATGTTTTATATTAATGACGGTCATCGTGCTATTTCAAAATGCATTTGCATTCCCTGATGCTGTCGTGATTATACTGTTTCTTTTATTGCTGTACCCACTCGCTGCGGTATTTACTAAACGCTTGCATGACAGAGGAAAGCCGGGAGGCTGGTTTGCATTAGTCATCCTTGCATTTGCACTCTTTTCTATCGATGTCAGCGAATTAGCCGCTGTCTGGCAGTGGGGGATTGGGCGTTTTTTACCTCTGCTGATCACCATGATTATGTTATTGGATTGTGGTGTTTTTCTAGGGATGGATTCTGAAAATCAGTATGGCGATAAAACACAATCTGTTGATTATCTCTCCTGATCCCTTTGCTGAGTACTTCCAATCCAGGCAGTTACTTGAAGCTGATACTCAAAATAACTCGAGTCACATAGATAACGATGTGACTCGAATTGCTGAATATCATCCACAACGATACGGATTGAAGTTGTGGTTACCAATACTGTTCGCTACTGATATGGCCCGGTTTACGGCGTAAGTGCTTATTCATGTCGCGCGTATTTTTCAGCATATCACGAGTATCTTTGACCATTTCAGGATTGCCGCACAACATGACATGGCTGGTGGCAGCATCCAAGGAAATTCCTGCTGCCTGCTCAAGTGCTTTGCTTTCAATTAATGCAGGCACTCTGCCATATAAAGAGCCTTCACATTGTTCGCGGCTGACAACGGTAATAAGACGCACTTTTTCAGGATAACGTTTAGATAATTCTTCCATCAAGGGTAAGTAGCTGAGATCTCTTTGATAGCGAACAGCATGCAAAAGAATAATCTTTTCAAATCGTTCCAACCCTTTTCCTTCTTGCAAGATGGCAAGGAACGGGCCGATCGCAGTACCAGTCGAGAGCATCCATAAATTTTGGCATTCGGGTATTTCATCTAAAATAAAGAAACCTGCGGCTTCGTCGGTGATTTGTAATGTGTCCCCTGAGCCTAATTGAGCTAATTTTGGGCTCAGTTTGCCATTAGGAACAATTACAAAGTAAAACTCAAGACGATCATCACTCGGCGCATTGACATAAGAGTAAGCACGTTGCACGCGTTCCCCTTCAATTTCTAATGCGAGTTTTGCGTACTGGCCGGCGATAAAAGGCTTAATGGGGGCTTTTATCACGAGGCTGAATAAGGATTCTGTCCAAAACTTTGCTTCGATAACCGTTCCTGTGACCCAATTTGCCATACATATTTCCCTCTGAAATTTTTCAAATCTACCTGCTTATCAGCGTTTAATACTAATTCAGTTCACTATTTGCGCTTATCGATAATGTGTCCTAGAGGATTGTTCTTTAAAATAGATGATGGGTGAATTTAACGTACAGTTTTATTGCCAATATTGGCGAATATTACTGACAATGGCTGATTAATTAAAATGCTGTCCTATCTCGAAAAAAAATTTAGTTTTGTTATCTTAGTCGCTCAGTAGGCATTGGTTGTTTTATTAATGGCAACAGCTCCTAATGCCCCAAAATTCAACCGTCATGTTATGAGTGTTTAATTACATGGCTGGACGGTGCATTTCGTAATGACAAATTAATTTGAGAATAAAATGAGAAAACTGGAAAACGTCAATGTGATCATTATGCTAATAGCATTGGCGGCAGTCGGGCAAATGACACAGACTGTCTATGTACCTGTTATTGCAGATATTGCGGTGTATTTTGGTGAACCTTCAGGTTCTGTGCAACGCGTTATGGCGGCCTACTTGTTTACCTACGGATTTTCTCAGCTGATTTATGGACCATTATCTGATCGAATTGGTCGCCGCCCGGTTATTCTGGCCGGAATGCTGATCTTTTTACTCTCAACAACTCTCGCTATTTTTGCCCCGACACTTAATACGTTAGTTTTGGCGAGTGGTTTACAAGGATTAGGTACTGGGGTGGCAGGGGTGATGGTACGTACTATGCCACGTGACCTCTTTAAAGGGACTGAATTGCGTTATGCAAATAGCATACTTAACATGGGGGTTTTGGTTAGCCCACTGCTTGCTCCTATGTTTGGTGGTGTATTAGCCTTTTTTTGGGGCTGGCATGCATGTTATGTTTTTCTCTTTGTTCTTGGTGCCTCTGTATTACTGAGTATGTATCGTTGGTTACCTGAAACGTGTCCAGTTTCACCTGAAAAACACAAAATGCTGGCTTCGTATCGCCAACTGCTATCAAACGGCGCTTTTATTTCGTATTTAATGATGCTTATCGGTGCTTTAGCGGGTATTGCCATCTTTGAAGCCAGTAGCGGTGTTTTGATGGGTGGTGTCCTCGGCTTTAATAGTATTTCTGTGAGCTTTTTATTTATTATTCCTATTCCTGCGGCTTTTTTTGGCGCTTGGTATGCAGGACGCGATGGTAAAAGTTTTTATACTTTGATGTGGCACTCGGTGATTTGCTGTTTAATCGCTGGGCTGATGATGTGGATCCCAAGTTGGTTTGGGGTGATGAATATTTGGACATTGTTAGTACCTGCCTCTGTATTTTTCTTTGGTGCGGGAATGCTATTTCCACTTGCGACCACGGGTGCGATGGAACCTTTCCCGTATTTAGCCGGTGCAGCTGGTGCATTAGTCGGTGGTTTACAAAATGTTGGCTCGGGTATGGCAACTTGGGTTTCCGCTTTGCTACCGCAAAATGGACAGTTTAGCTTGGGGCTGTTGATGTTCCTTATGTCTATATTAGTTCTATTGTGTTGGTTACCACTTTCCCATCGAATGGATAGAACCGAACATACCATTTAGTGAATAGTCTGAGGTGATATTGTGTCACCTCATTTTTATGGTTTCTTCAAACGTTATACATTTGTCGTATTATTGCGAGAATTCGAGTGAAATTATCGCCGTTGTGAGTCATGGCTTCTCTTCTTTTTACTCTATTAGCAGCTCTAATCTGCTAGTAAACATCCTTTCTTCGATGATTTCACAGCACTTTACAGCGATATTTACGTGTTGATACTCAGTGGCATTGACAATTATATAGCACATGCAATTATTTCTTCCGCATACTCACGGCTAAGTCTTTATAAGTTATGTGGATCATACGTATGAATTTTCCCATGAGTAGCATTATTGGAAGAGCCAATTTTTGCTGTCCACCTCGACTTAAGGTAGTTTTTCGAATCGAATAAAAGAGAAAATTTATGGAAAAGACAATACGTGAAGTGACCTTTGAGATGTTAAGGAAGCTAGGTATCACCACTGTTTTCGGCAATCCTGGATCAACAGAAGAGACTTTCCTTAAAGATTTCCCAGAAGATTTTCGTTATATCCAAACCTTGCAAGAAGCTTCAGCGGTTGGTGCAGCGGATGGTTATGCTCAAGCAATGAAAAATGTGTCGTTGGTCAATGTACATACCTCTGCCGGTTTAAGTAATGCGATGAGTAACATTTTAACCGCTTATATGAATAAAACACCGATGATCATTACCGCAGGCAACCAAACCAGGGAAATGCTGCTCATGGAACCTTGGTTAACGAATATTGAACCAGAAATGTTACCAAAACCTTGGGTTAAGTGGAGCTATCAGCCCGTTAGAGCTGAAGATGTGCCAGCTGCTTTTATGCGAGCTTATGCGATAGCCACGCAGCCACCAGCTGGCCCAGTATTTCTGTCTATTCCATTGGATGATTGGGATAAGCCTGCATTACCAGAGACACCGATCATTCGTACTGTATCCCAGCGTATTGCCGCTGATCCTGAGCGTCTCAAAGAATTTGCAGATTTAATTAATAAAGCAAAGAATCCTGTTCTTATTTATGGTTCATCGATTATAAGAGGCTCAGGATGGGAGTCGGGAATTGCGTTAGCTGAAAAATTAAATATTCCTGTTTTTGCTGCTCCAGCATCTGAACGAACGCCTTTTCCAGAAAGTCACCCTCTTTATGCAGGTGGCCTTCCTTTTGCAATACAACCCCTTGCAGACAAGTTAGCAGGACATGATTTAGCGCTAATTATTGGTGCACCTGTTTTTCGTTATTACCCTTATGTCAAAGGTGATTATTTACCACAAGGTCTACAGCTTCTACATATTACCGATGATCCGTCAGAATCAGCTCGCGCACCTGTTGGTGATAGTTTATTAGGTGATCCCGTTTTAGCGATAGAATCGCTAACTGAACTGGTTAATCCGCATAGTACGGAAATAAGAAACGTCACTAAACAGCCTCATAATATGGCTCCACACCCGATTTCGTCAGGTCATGATCCTGAAAGCTCAGTATTATCGGCATTACAGCTTTTCAATATATTACATGCTGTCTCACCAAAAGAGACAATACTGCTTGAGGAGTCGCCATCAAACCTTGCTGAACTGCATACTGCTTGGCCAATTGATACACCTGATAGCTATTATACTTTCGCTAGTGGCTCTTTAGGTTGGAACTTACCTGCGAGTGTTGGGGTTGCTCTGGCAGAGAAAGATAAACAATCTCATCGTCCAGTTATGGCTATCATTGGTGATGGTTCATTCCAATACTCTATTCAAGGGTTATGGAGTGCTGCACAACACGAATTACCTATTGTGTTTATTGTGCCAAGAAATAGTGAATATGGGATTTTAAAATCATTCGCTATTTTAGAAGAAACACCAAATGTACCAGGTTTAGAAATACCGGGATTAGATATTGTTTCTTTGGCGAAAGGGTATGGCTGTGTTGGAATTAGAGCCGAAACAGAAGAACAGATAATTGCTGCTTGCAAAGATGCCTTTAGTCGGAAGGGCCCTACAGTTATTGAAGTGCCAATTCAACCAACAATTCCTCCACTCATTTAACAATAAAATACCCTAAATCTGCTGCTGATATTGATGAATATCAGTAGCAGGGTAGGTTATATTCTGGATGTTAAAGCTAAATTCAGCTATTCGCCATTTAGATGTAAAAAAATAGGTAGTTGAATTTACTAATTAAACTACCATTTTTCAGATAGCCATAAACTACTTCTTTTCATTGAAAAGCCGAATGCTATCCCAATAACTAATGATAAAATTGTCGTTGACCAATCACCTTCAGCACCAAAAATTGCGCATGCACCAATGAAAGTGCCAGGAATATATGACAGCCATGCATTTTTTGCTTGAATACACATCAGGAATGCGATGATCCCTGTGATGACGTATTCAAATATTGAGGATGAATCATTCAAATACGCACTGCTATGAATAATAATTAACCCAAAAATTACACCACTGATCACGGTGAGAAAGGTGATGAGTAAGCCTTTTACCCCATCTTTAGGGTAGGCGAAATATGAGGTACACCCCAAGAAACCAATCCAGCCAATTAAGCCGAATGAGTTAGCTATCCATGCCCATAGAGATGAAAGGATGGCTGTTGTTAACGCGATAGAAAAAAGTATTTTCACATTCTACACTTAAAATTATTGTTACGAATTAGAACTATTGTGGTTAACAGGCATGCTTACGCATATAAATTACCGATTAAACACGATTAGAGTTGCTCGGCACGTTTCTATGCATAAAATCCTAATTCTAAAAGATTAGAGTAGCTTGAAGGCGCTTGAGTCAATTTTTAACATCATTTAATTTTAAATTATAAATGATTTCAAATCATTATGCTGTCAATAATGTTCTTAAACATAAATGAGAGTTGGTTTTTTATTTTAAATGTAAATCAATGGGTTATGTTGTTATCAGCCATCATGAAAAATCGAAAAATGAGACTTTATTAACGAAAGAATATTTTTATTTTTAGGTATTCCTCTTTGATTATTTGACGAAGTTAATTCATTACATCATTCGATTGAGCTAGGTAACCTTTGTTTGATTAAGGGCTGAACATCGATGACTTAAATTATGCTAGATAGAAAACATTCTCGAATGCATTGTTGTTACTAAGGCGGGGATGTATAGGTTAAAAATCAATCAAAAAAAATGAATAACTTATTTAATGAATCCCTATTTACTTAGTTTTGCTTAAGGTTAGTATAACGTTTTTTATATTTTTAGGCGGATATATGAATGCATTTAAATTAATTCCTTTATTATTGACAATAGCTGTAACGAGCTTTCATGCTCAATCAGCAGAGTTAAACAAAAATAATCCCGATGGATATAAACAATTTAGATTGGATTATTCTGAGATGGTTGAAATAGCAAACCCAACACGTCTTAAACATAGAATATTTTATACATCACCCTCGAAAGGGCCTGATGCAAAGTGGTTTGATGCGGTTAAACAAGGTGATTTAGAGACAGTTAAAGTTATGGTGGGAAATGGGCAAAATATTGAAGTTAAAGATGAGGCGAGCTTAGGCCAAACCGCACTTGGCTGGGCTGCATTCATTGGCTATGAAGATATCGTTGATTATTTAATATCAAAAAATGCTGATTTAATGGCTACTGATCGGGCTGATGTATCGAATGCTCTGAAATCTGCCGGATTAGGAAAAAATGTGAATGTTTTTAAAAAACTTCACCAAAAACTTAAAAATAAAATTGATTTAAATAATCAAAGTAATGATATGCAAGGAGAAACAATATTAATTGTTGCATCGAGTAATGATAGACAGGATATAGTTCAATACTTATTAGATAATAAGGTAAGAACAGATCTTATTACAACAGAAAAAGACACAAGTCATCCTGCCTATGATCAAGATGCTTTATCAGTCGCTTGTCAAAATGGCAATTTTGGTACTATAAAAATCCTTCAAAAATATGGTGCTATTAACCATAGAAATAATCAGCCATACTGTGATTATTAGTCCGTCATAAAGATAGAATAATCATCTTAGATAATTATAAGTGTCTAGGATGATATTTTACACCCTAATTTTTTATCTATCCAAAATTCAATTTATCCATGTTGCTTATGCCCATTTAGCATGAAGGCTATCACTATTGTTAGTGAAGTTAGATGAATTTTACGAACAATTAACAATGTTCAATAAATTTGTATAAGATTTGCATTTAAATTCAATTTCATTATTTTTGGAAGAGGGGGTAATGCATCTATCGATTGAATATTATGAATAAATAATTAAAGGTAACAAACATGAATAACGTTAAAAAATTAGTTGTTATTTCTCTTTTGTCTGTAGTTTCATTTGGTAGTTTTGCTGAAACTGTTTCTGCGTGGGGAACAACAGTTACAGAAGCGGAAGCAAAAATAGCGAAAGCAGCTGAAGCCTCTAACTCAGAATATAAAATTCAAACAACTCGTATGGGAAATTACGCGTATGTGACCGCAGAGTTAACTAAATAACTTTTTATATTAAATAATTAAAGGTAATGAACATGAATAACATTAAAAAATTAGTCGCTATTTCTCTTTTGTCTGTAGTTTCATTTGGTAGTTTTGCTGAAACTATTTCTGCGTGGGGAACAACAGTTGCAGAAGCGGAAGCAAAAATAGCGAAAGCAGCTGAAGCCTCTAACTCAGAATATAAAATTCAAACAACTCGTATGGGCAATTACGCGTATGTGACCGCAGAGTTAACTAAATAACTTTTTATATTAAATAGTTAAAGCAACAAAATTGAAATTTAATTAATCTTCAGATGCAATTAGACTAATGATGTTACACGCATAGAATGCGGATAGAATCGTTGTTCTGACAGTTTATGAAAATATTTAAACGGTTATAATAACGATATACATTAATAAGACACTCAATTAAATGTTTACCTAAATTGAATTTATTTTTGACATCATTCAGTTTGATTGTTATTTTTCTTGAATAGAATAGCTGACAGATTTTTTAAAATGAACGGTAGGGATGAAACCTACCGTTTTATTTTAATTATCGAATAAACAATGACCGTTATTGTAAATAATTAATACACAGAATTATTTGGCCAATTTAAAAGAGCGTATTTTCCACCTTAGTTATTAATCAAAGGCAACATTATGTCGCCTTTGATAAGTTTATACTGGAACTGGCGCAGAGAAAGGACTTAATGTAGTGTGTGAATCTGCTAGAGTTCCCTTTATATAGTTGCTTTCAGGCATTTTCATACTCGCTATCAATTCCGGCTGTTGCTCAATAGTGTTGAAAATGACAGGGCGATTATAATTAAGGAATTGAGTATTTTCTCTGATACTTGCAATTTCTTGCTGCATAAGGGTTATAGAAATAGGTGGTTTCTCATCCTGTAAGTGTTTATCGATATATATTTTCAATCCGGTAATATCTAATGAGGGAGTACTATCAATCGAGCCAATAATTGATAATTGATTGCCCTGCTGTGCAATTTGCCACTGTTCCAATGGTGTTTGTTCCTGCACTTGCCCTTGCTTGTCTTTCACTAACAGCGTTGCCCAATAGCTATACCTATCTTCTGGTAATTTTAGTGCTGAGATATCGACAGTTTGGTTGATGTAGGCGTCAGACAGCAGCGGATAATCAGATTTAACAGGGAAGTCAATTTGCGTTATCGGGCTGTTGTTGTGTTGCAAAGAAAGATGATTTATCGGTGAGAAAGACTGCAATGTATCAAAATTTTTCCCTTTATCCCAAGGCTCACTGAGTGAGAAATATTGTTGATGGAGTTGACCATTCTCAATCCATCTTGCGCAGAGCGCGCTATCTTCCTTGAGTAAATTTTTATCAATAACGCCTGTCGAAAAATCGACGAGTAGAGCGTCTGTTGCAGACCAAAATAATTTGCCACCATGCCAATAATCATCAAGCGTGATTCGGGCAAGATCTGTATTTTCATCCCACTGGTTAAATAATCGATTTGCAAGGGCGTCTGGGTTCTTATAGGTATAAATAGACTTCGTATTGCTACTCGATATAATTTCAAGCTTAACTAACTCACCTTTGCCTGGGATATTTAAGCTAATTAAGTTAATGTTATCAATTGGTTGGTTCTCAGTTATTAACCCTTTTTCGGTGGCATACATTGCTGTTAACAAGTGGGGGGATGACATGCCATGGCCCGATTTATTTGATGAATTAATCGGTGAGAGAGGTAATGTGCCTGTCGTGCGTTTTACTTGAAGATGACTATAAGCATGATTTTCCCCATTTGGTTGAGTGATAATGTTACCGCTAATCCAGTAAACAGGAATTTCTTCTTGCATGTTATGTGAGTGAGGTTGTCGGTTTATAAAGTCTTGAATTTTATGGTTATAAAAAGATGAGTGCGGAATAAAAGCATCATATTTCGCTTTATTATCCTCCCCAGCAGTAGGGTACATTGCTGGCTTAATTTCTTTAACTTGGCTTTTACCTAAAGAGGGGTACTGATAAGTAATATATGACTGGCGGGATTGGTCATAGGCAATATGTGGACCATTACTATCCTTTGAATATGGATAGCTTTTATGAGTAGTATGTCTTAAATCCAAGCCATGACCCAGAATCTCATACCACATGACATCGGATTGTGCAACGCCACCACCAACGTGAGGTGAGGCGATACCCAATAAGGAACTACGGGTGGAGAGAGTAACTGCTTTATAGTGTAACTCATCATTAATTGTATTGGCTACATGCGCCATTCCGCTTTGCTGGTATGCCCAACCTATCTGCTTAGTTGCAGAGTTTAATAAAGGAACTATTTTATCATATTGCGGCATGGTCAATGACGAATGCTCTAAGTCTGAAGATATGTAGCCAAATAAAGGGGGGGCGCTTGCATAAGATGGGCTGTTATACAGAGTAAATTGATTAACAGGTAATTTAGCTGCCGCTTCTAGACCCCAACTTAGCGGCGAATAGGCATACACACCTTGGCCTTTCTGATACAGGCTGGTATTCGAGACATGGGTGACAAGACTGCTTCCTTTGTTGACGGCCGGCGAAAAAAAGCCGTCCTTATCGGTATAAGATTGGGCGATAGGACGATCATCTGCCATTATGCGAATCCGAATATCCGGTTTTATCCAGCTTCCTTTTAGTGGTGCTGTATAACTTTGTCTATTGCTATGTGGCCAGAAACACTTGGCTCTTCTGAAAGAGGCTCTAGCCGCTTGGGAAGTTGTTGAGGCCCAGTTAGCTGTACTCGTCCTAGCTCATAACCTTCTTTATCACTTACAATGGCCACAATATCAGGTGCGTTTGCCTCCATTTGACTTGTGATATCCACTTTGATTAATGCCCATCGATTGGCAACTAAGCGTAAATAAGGGGAGTCGATGCGTTGTTGGTGGGTTTGAGCCAAGGAGATATCATGCACCTGCATATCTGCGGGTGCTCGGTAGTGGCAGGCTACCGGTGGATGGTAGATTGGGTCTGGTATGTTAAAGGTACGTTTTCCCGGATAGGAAACAACAGGGGCATTATCCGTTTGTATTTGCACCGATATAGGCGCGGATTTGTGTCCGTCTTTCATTACTGCTACAAAATCGAATTGGTCAAACCCTGTAAACGGAGCATTATTGTTAGGGAGATAGCTCCACTCGCCTGTATGGTGATTAAGATCGATAGAACCTGATTTTGCTTTTTCAAGTAACCGATAAGCTTTAATACCCGCATGTTGAGGTAATTGTCCAGTTAACGCACCTACAATCAGATGTTCTGCGCAACTAAATCAGGACACTTTTCTTAAGGAATTTTGTTCATACTCAATTGGGGACAGATCACCGTTGGCAGTATGAAACCTTTCTAGGTTGTAATAGCGCATATACGCGATAACATCTTCTTTCATCTGTTTCCGAGTCGGCTGAGGGATTTTCAGTACCCAATCGTGTTTTAAACTGCCAAAAAATCGTTCTACAACGGCGTTATCCCAACAGGCTCCAACATCACCCATGCTTGCCCTAATACCATAGCTTGTTAGCAAGCGGCGATATCGCTTACTCGTATATTGAGAGCCTCTATCACTATGAAAGACTAAGCCTTTTTCGGGCTGGCGTAAGTTATACGCTTTCATCAAGGCTTTACTGACTAAATCTGCCGTCATTCGTTTATCGATATGCCAACCCACAATACGGCGTGAGTATAAGTCCATCACGATGGCTAAATACATCCAGCCTTCCCCTGTTTTTAAATAGGTCACATCACCCGCCCACACTTCGTTAGGTGCGTGAGGATTAAAATTTTGATTGAGCAAATTATCGGCTACGGCATCACTGTGTTTGCGTTTTGTGGTGACTTTGTAAGCAACGCGCTGAGTGACGACTAGGCCAAGCTGAGCCATTAGCTTTTGAACGCCATAAGCACTCACGCTAAAGCCCTCTTTGCATAACCGTTTACGTAACGTTCTATAACCTAAGCTATTTCGACTCTGTTCAAAGATAGCTTTGGCTCTGCGGTACAGGCTAAGTTGTTCTGCGGTGATCAATTTTGCTGGGCGTTTAAGCCAAGCATAGTAGGCAGAACGACTTATTTTCATTAACTTGCAGAGCTTCAGCACGGGAAACTGTGAAGATAATTGCTTAATCGTTTTAAACGCTACTTGGTTTCCTTTAGCAGGAGGGCGCTGGCTTTTTTTAGGATCTCTTTCTCCATCCTAAGTTCTTTATTTTCTTTTCGAAGCCTTAATAGCTCAGCTCTCTCATCGACATTCAAGCTGCTACCGGATTGTTCAGCATCGAATTTTGCTTTCCAGTTATAAAGTAATTTATCGGTGATCCCTAATGAAGCTGCCGCTTTTGGGACGCTATAACCTTGTTCGGTGACTAATGCGACCGCTTCTTGCTTAAACTCAGTAGTATAAAACCTGTTTGTTCGTTTTTTCATTTAACACCTCAATAATTGGATTATATTCCATTATTAAAGTGTCCTGTTTGATTAAAGCAGATCATCCATCACCTTTGATTTTCACCTGTCGATTTTGATAATTAATAGAAACACGATGAGATAGCGGCTTTAGCTGTTCATTTATCTTATCTTCCACTTGCTTGCTCAACGTTTTCCATGATGCTTGATCTGACAGCGGAATATCATCCAGCTTTAATAGCTGTTTTCGGTTGTTATCGTTGATAATAATCGAAAAATATTCAGCTTCTTTAGCTAAATTATCAGTTAAACGAAATTGGTTAATAGCAATAGAGGGGAGCTTCACCACCTGTTGTATACCCTGTGACAAGTCGATGGATTTAATGACATCTGCTAGTGGTGAACCGTTATAAGATGCTAGTTTTGTTGGTGTTGGTGTTGGTGTTGGTGTTGGTGTTGGTGTTGATGTATTGGTTTGCGATGGTGGATTATATCGAAGGGCACTTTGGGGGACCTGCGATAAAGTACGCGTATTAGGCAACACCCATAAAAGCCCTAGTTCTGGTGGTAAGCCATCGGTGGTAGTTGTAATTCGCAAAGAGCTTTTTTGGCCTGCTTTCAAATTGTCGAATGTGATACTTGTTGCGCGCTCTCCTTTTTTTATTTCTATTTTTTGTGTTTTTACTTCAAGTTGAATATCACTATGTATTTTGGGAATATCAACCGAAAAAGCGAATCTACCCTTTGTTGGAATCTTGACGATAGTATCGTAAACCCACACCGTATCTCCTCGCTGTGCAGGTAAGATAGTTTGTGAATTTTGCAGATCTTTTAGCGTCATGACATAAGCGGATTGAATATCGGCCGGTTTATCATTTTTAGGGTAAGCATAAACGGCGATACCCGGTTTTGAGCGTTTGACGTGAGTAACAGGAGCCGCTGTAGATTTGGTATCTAGATGCTTTTTAGGGGTAATAAGATGAATCAATTTTTTTATTGCAGGCGAAGAAGTGACACTATCGTCCTGTAAAATTAACGTGCTTCCTCCTGTCAGTGACATCCAATGACGAACTAATCTTACCTGTTCATTACTCGCTTGAGAGGAGAGAACGACAGTATCATAATGGCGGTGCCACTGCCCACTAGGGAGCAATGCATCTGCAAGTTGGTCTGAAGCTCTGTTTTCACCTTCATCCCATTCATGTGGGGAATCAAAACTATCAATAAACAGATTTTGATTAGGATGTAACTTATTGCCTGACAAATCATCAGTACTGACGGTACTTAATAGAAAATTGTTTGTATGGCTATTTGCAGCCCGTGGTTTCCCTGTTAGCCAGTTCATCATCAAAAAAGCTGCTTGGCTGTTTGCTGATTGGTCAGGATTGCCTTTAAGAGCCTGAAGTAACGGAGAATTTTTTGTGATGACAGCCACTCTTCCCCGAGATTGGTAATAAGCAAACTTAAGATGGTCTTTATTGATCTCATCCTTAAGGATATTTTGCACCTCATTGTTAAAGTTTTTTGATATTGTGCTTTCGCTATCCATAGCTATTCTCCATTTTATTAAAAATAACGTTAATATATCTTAACTATTTGGTGTATTTTCCAATGAGGGGAATATAAAGTCTAATTTATTATTTGTACGGAAATAAGATAATCATTAGATAAGTAATTATTTTTTTTATTCAAATAAAAAAAAGCAACGCCGAAGCGTTGCCTTAACGATTAATTTAAATGATGTATTTAGGTATTAAGCGCGGTCTTCCCATTCTTGAGCGCGAGCCACCGCTTTCTTCCAACCTTCATATTTATAATTACGTTCGGTTGTTTCAATGCCCGGTTTGAAAACACGTTCAATCGTGGCTTTTTTCTGTAGCTCATCAAGGCTTTGCCAGAACCCTACGGCAAGACCTGCAAGGTAAGCGGCACCCAATGCCGTACTTTCACGCACTTCAGGACGCTCAACGGAAGCGCCTAAAATGTCTGCTTGGAACTGCATCAAGAAGTTATTGGCAACAGCACCACCATCAACACGCAGTGCGGCAAGACGTGTTTCTGCGTCAGCTTGCATTGCATCTAGTACATCACGTGTCTGATAAGCAATAGATTCCAGTGTCGCACGGATGATGTGGTTACGGTTAGCACCACGTGTTAGACCGAAAATAGCCCCACGCGCATACGGATCCCAATAAGGTGCGCCTAAACCGGTGAATGCGGGAACAACATAAACGCCGTTACTATCTTTCACTTTGGTTGCAAAATATTCAGAGTCAGTGGCTTCATCGATTAATTTAAGCTCATCACGTAGCCATTGGATTGAAGCTCCACCAACGAATACTGCACCTTCTAGAGCATAATTCACTTCACCTCTTGGACCACAAGCGATAGTGGTTAACAAGCCATGATTCGAACGAACGGCAGTATCACCCGTATTCATTAATAAGAAACAACCTGTCCCATAGGTATTTTTTGCCATACCGGATTTAACACATAGCTGGCCATAGAGTGCAGCTTGCTGATCTCCAGCGATACCACAGATTGGAATACGGGTACCACCTTTACCACCAATGTTGGTTTGGCCATAAACCTCAGAGGATGGACGGACTTCTGGCAGCATAGCGCGTGGGATCTTCAGCGCTTTAAGAATTTTATCATCCCATTCCAAATTACGGATATTAAACAGCATAGTCCGTGAAGCGTTGGTGTAATCCGTGACGTGAACGCGACCCTGTGTCATTTTCCACACTAGCCAGGTATCAACTGTTCCAAACAGCAATTCGCCTTTTTCAGCACGCTCACGAGCGCCTTCTACATGGTCTAGGATCCATTTAACTTTAGTGCCTGAGAAATAAGGGTCAACAACTAAGCCAGTATTCTGGCGAATATACTCTTCCATATCCCGATCATTTTGTTTCAGATGAGTACAGAAATCTGCAGTACGGCGGCATTGCCAAACAATTGCATTATAAATAGGTTTGCCCGTCGCTTTTTCCCAAACAATTGTTGTTTCACGTTGGTTAGTGATCCCGATACCTGCAACTTCATCAGTACGAATATCCGCTTTCGCTAATACTTCAACCAGTGTGGAGCTTTGTGATGCCCAAATTTCCATTGGGTCATGTTCTACCCAGCCAGGCTTAGGGTAGATTTGTGTGAATTCGCGTTGGGAGATGCTAACGATGTTTGCATCGTGGTCGAGTACAACAGCCCGTGAACTGGTTGTTCCCTGATCAAGAGCGACAATATACTTTTTCTCAATATTTGTTTCTGTTGTCATAATTTTAACCTGTTCCGGTAATGATTAAGCGTTTTTACGAGATGTTTTAGATGATTTTTCGTCTTTGGTAGCTTCACTTTTTGCAGTATGGATGAAACTAGGTAAATGACGAGAAATCAAAGTGCGGTATCCAAATGCCCCTAATAGAGCGCCGACAATTGGCGCAGTAAGTGGGACTAAGAAATAAGGAATTTCACGCCCACCAGTCAAGGCAATATCGCCCCAACCAGCCAAATAGGCGACAACTTTCGGTCCAAAGTCACGCGCTGGGTTTAATGCAAAGCCTGTGAGTGGGCCAAATGATCCACCAATAACGGCAATCAGGATACCAATTAATAATGGTGCCAAAGGACCACGAGGAACACCGTTGCCATCATCAGTCAATGCTAATATCAGGCAAAGTAGGATTGCGGCGATAACAACTTCAATAAAGAAGGCATGAAACTCGGTAAGTTGCGGTGCTGGGTAAGTTGAGAATACACCGGCAGTAAACAGGCTTTCTTGTGTACCGCGAACAATATGATGAACTTGGTCGTAATCAATGAATACAGGAGAGTACATGGCATAAACAAGAGCTGCAGCAAAAAAACCACCGAGCATTTGTGCAATAATGTAAGGTACAACTTTATGTCGTGGAAAACTGGCGAATAGCCACAATGCAATTGTAACGGCAGGGTTAAGGTGGGCACCAGAAATTCCTGCAGTAAGGTATACTGCAAGTGCAACACCAAAGCCCCAAATAATACTGACTTCCCAGAGGCCCAATTGTGCCCCTGCAATACGGACTGCTGCAACGCAGCCTAAACCGAAGAAAACGATAAGTGCCGTTCCTAAAAATTCAGAAATGCACTGACCGGTAAGTGTAGTCGAGGTCGTTTGGCTCATAGCTTTCTATCCTACGAAAATTAAAATTATTGTAATATTTTTCAAGTTAAGATTTTCAAAGTGAAAACCTATAGTGTAAATTTATCGTTAATGAGCGAAAACGAGAAATATCGAAATCTAAATGTGTGGGTTATGTCACCAAAGCGAAAAAAAACGACCAAAAATAGTGATGCAGTCGACCTTTGTTGTGTGATCAGACCAGTGTTTTAAGAAAAGGTATTAAGGGAATTGAAGCTAAGTCGCTGGACACAGAGGATCATGCTACTTACAATCGATGAAAAGCTTACAAGGGAGACCAGAAAAATGTCATTTGAAGTATTTGAGAAACTAGAAACCAAAGTTCAACAAGCAATTGATACCATCACTTTACTACAGATGGAAATCGAAGAACTGAAAGATAAAAACAGTTCGCTTGTTCAAGAAATTGATAACGCGAAATCCGGTACAGAGTCACTGGTTCGCGAGAATGAACAGCTGAAGCAAGAACTGCAATCATGGCAAGAGCGTTTGCGTGGGTTGCTAGGTCGGATGGAAGAAGTCTAACCTTATATCCGTCATACTTCGTACCGCAGCGTTGTTGACTGCGTTCATTCGCACTAGTCACATACTTGAGTATGCTCCTAGCGACTCATTTACTTGTCGCCTAGCTGCAATACGAATTATTTAGGATATAAAGCAATTTGAATTTTTTAAGATAAAAATTTGTTAATTCAAGCTGATGATGACTTTTTACTTGGTATAAACAAGCTGGATTTTTATTTTTCTATTCTCCATCTTGCTAGAACAGCAAAACGAAAGCAGTTAAGATAAGGGCGGATATTTTCCGCCCTTATTTATTTGAAATTTTTGCTATCATATTGGTCACTAGGGCCGAGAGGCTTTAGGCATCATCTTCTAATTCTTCAAGCCTATCATTATCCTGAGTTGACAGTGGCTCTTCTGATAAAATAATGCCTGTGTTATCCGCATAGATATAGTCACCAGAAAAGAAGGTGACGCCACCAAAGTTGACACGAATATCACTTTCGCCAATACCTTCGTCAGGACAGCCGGCAGGCATAGCTGCAATAGCCTGAATGCCAAGGTCTAGCTCTATCAGTGCATCCACTTGGCGAACCGCACCGTAGACAACAATGCCTTCCCAATGGTTGTCAAATGCAAGTCTGGCGAGTTCAGCATCAATAAGCGCTTTACGCACAGAGCCACCGCCATCAACTAATAGAATCCGGCCTTGGCCATCTTCTTCCAGCAAATCATACAGTAGGCCATTATCTTCAAAGCATTTGACTGTAATGATCTGACCGCCAAATGAAGTACGCCCACCAAAGTTGGAAAAAAGTGGTTCTACCACATTAACGCTTTCTTGATAGATATCGCAGAGTTCGGAAGTATCATATTTCATAGGATTTAGGTCTTTATTTGCTGCAAGAGAGAGTGAGTATAGCCCTTTTGGGCGGTGATTGGCAAAATCCACCGCCCAAAAAGAAGGGGGTTAAGTCAAAAAATAAGCAATTATTTGCTTAATACTACACCGATGGAAAAAAGAACGTTAGTAAATAGTGCCGCTTTGACCATGTTTTCTAGCATCGGGCGCATGCCTTCAGGTGTTTGATCACTGAGAACACGTCGAATATGGTTCATTAGCATAGGGACAGCAAGCAAGAACAACCAGCCAGCCCAGCCATGAAGATACAGCAAGTTAAAGAAGGCTAGGCAAAGGATAGCAACAATAATAATAATTGTATGATAGATCCTAGCGCCTTGTGGGCCTAAACGTACTGCTAATGTATTTTTGCCAGCTTTAACATCATTCTCGATGTCACGCATATTATTAATATTGAGCACGGCAACAGAAAGCAATCCGCACGCAGTGGCGGGCAAAAAAGTAATCATATTGAATGTGTTAGCTTGCAGGTAATAGGTACCTATAACACTAAGCCAACCAAAAAAAATGAGAACTGAAATATCCCCTAATCCGAGATAGCCGTATGGCTTTTTACCCACGGTATAGGTGATTGCGGCAACAATTGCCACTAGGCCTAACATTAAGAAGCCAATAGCATCTTCAGGTTTCTCACAAGCAACAATAATGAGTAATATACCTGAAATACAAGCAGCGATGATATTGATTTTCAATGCTTTTTTCATTTCAACCTGAGTAATGACCCCTTTTTGCATGCCACGCAAAGGGCCAATACGTTCGGCGGTATCAGAGCCTTTTACAGCATCACCATAGTCGTTGGCTAAATTAGACAGTATTTGAAGTAAACCTGCGGTGATAAGTGCTAATAAGGCGACAGGCCATTTAAAATTGCCCGTTAAATAAGTTAATGCAGACCCAGTAATAATCGCAATAACCCCTAAAGGTAAGGTTTTAGGGCGTAAACTTTCTAGCCAGGCCTGCTTGCGGCTAATAGAGGTAGATGAGCTCATTCAATAATTTCACAGGTTTGTTATGTTCAGTATCATTAAAGGCCTTCAGATTCGAGGTTACTCACAGTGCGTTAATGAGTTTGCAGTTTAGGTTCAGCGCCAGCTCATAAATCGTATAGTGGTGGTTTCGAAACGATAGGCTAAATATTTTTGTATTCTATATAAAGTACAGCGATACCCGTCATTCATCAAGTTGCGGCGTTGTTACTTTGGTTCATTCGCACAAGCCATATAGTTATCTATATAGCTAGCAACTCATTCCCTCGTCACCGAGCTACATCTTGAATTATTGACAGTAGAAGGCGTGATCTTCAGATGTTAAAAAATCAAGCCCTTTCAATGATTACGGATATACAATAAGTCGCTGTACTTTATAAGAGATTCATTAAGGATACATGAAAACCTGATAATTAATAAGCTTATAAAATAAATCTGCTTAGGTCTTCGTCGGCAACCAGTTCGTCGAGGTGCTGTTTGACATATTCAGCATCGATTTGAACGGTTTGTCCGCTGCATTCACTCGCATCATAGGAAATATCCTCCATCAGACGCTCTAGCACAGTGTGTAAACGGCGTGCCCCGATATTTTCGGTTGATTCGTTAACTTGCCATGCAGCTTCTGCAATACGACGGATACCATCTGTAGTGAAGTCAATTGTCACGCCTTCCGTTGCCATCAATGCTTTGTACTGTTCTGTTAACGAAGCATTTGGCTCAGTGAGGATGCGAACGAAGTCTTCTGTTGTCAGCGGTTGTAGCTCAACACGAATAGGTAAACGTCCCTGTAATTCAGGAATTAAATCGGATGGGCTAGAAACTTGGAATGCACCAGAAGCGATAAACAGAATATGATCTGTTTTAATCATGCCATGCTTAGTTGAAACAGTACAACCTTCAATCAATGGCAGCAGGTCACGCTGTACACCTTCGCGAGAAACGTCAGGGCCAGAGCTTTGACCACCACGTTTACAGATTTTATCGAATTCATCAATAAATACGATGCCGTGTTGTTCAACCGATTCAATAGCTTGTTCTTTTAATTCTTCTGGATTAACCAGTTTAGCGGCTTCTTCTTCCACTAACAGTTTAAAAGCTTCTTTAATTTTCATCTTACGAGCTTTTTGTTTTTGCCCCGCAAGATTTTGGAACATAGATTGCAGCTGATTAGTCATCTCTTCCATACCTGGAGGAGCCATGATTTCAACACCCATTGGTGATGCAGCAACTTCAATCTCAATTTCTTTATCGTCTAACTGGCCTTCGCGCAGTTTTTTACGGAACGATTGGCGTGCAGGAGATTGTTCATCAACAGCCTCTGATTGACCCCAGTTATTTTTAGCAGGTGGGATCAACGCATCAAGAATACGTTCTTCAGCAAGTTCTTCTGCACGATAACGATTCTTTTCGATAGATTGCTGACGAACCATTTTGATCGCTGAGTCAGCTAAGTCGCGGATAATGGAGTCGACTTCTTTACCGACATAACCGACTTCAGTAAATTTCGTTGCTTCAACTTTGATGAAAGGAGCGTTAGCTAATTTTGCAAGGCGACGAGCAATTTCAGTTTTACCCACACCCGTTGGACCAATCATCAGAATATTTTTTGGTGTGACTTCATGACGTAATGTTTCATTCAACTGCATACGGCGCCAGCGGTTACGCAGGGCAATCGCAACAGAGCGTTTAGCATTGTTTTGACCAATAATATGGTTGTCGAGTTCGCTAACAATTTCGCGAGGGGTCATTTCGGACATACTTACAATCCTTATGATTTTGAAGAAATTTCTTCAAAATTGACATTATGGTTGGTATAGATACAGATATCACCTGCAATCTCGAGTGCCTTTTCAGCGATTTCACGTGCGCTTAATTCGGTGTTTTCAAGTAGAGCACGTGCAGCAGATTGCGCATATGGACCACCTGAACCTATAGCAATTAAATCATTCTCTGGTTGAACGACATCGCCATTCCCAGTGATGATAAGAGATGTGTGTTCATCAGCAACAGCGAGCAGAGCTTCGAGCTTACGTAGCATACGGTCAGTACGCCAATCTTTTGCCAGCTCGACAGCGGCCTTAGTTAAATGGCCTTGATGTAGTTCGAGCTTGCGCTCAAACAGTTCAAAAAGTGTGAATGCGTCTGCGGTGCCACCGGCAAATCCGGCAATGACTTTGTCGTTATATAAGCGACGAACTTTGCGGACATTGCCTTTCATGACGGTATTACCCATCGTCGCCTGTCCATCACCACCAATTACGACCTGGCCATTACGGCGAACACTTACGATTGTTGTCATGAGTTAGCCCCTGGTTTTATTACAAAAAAATGTGGCGTTTTATTTTTCAAGTTACCGGCGTTGTTAATCGGTAACTTGAAATTGCCACTCTTGCTAGTACGTTAAAGTAGTACATGGGGGAGGGGATTATGCTTTTCAACCCCCAGAGGCACGAAGAATACAACCAGAAACGCCAACACCACTTGCACGATCTCGCATTTTTTCAGCCGTTGCCTTGGAATAAGGGCCAAGCACAATACGATGCCAACCACCACCCGCGGTGACTCGACTTTCAATTCCAGAGAAAGCCAGTGTCGCTCGAACAGATTCTGCCTGTTCGGCCTCACGGAAAGAACCACACTGCACTAACATATTTTGTAAATTATTCGCTGGCTTAGTTTCAGGTTTACTTTCTTGTTGAGCTGGTGGATTTGATATCACCGGTTGCGTTGATTGCACAGGGCGAGATTCTGGTTTCCGCTCTACGGGAACTGTTGGCTTACGTTGTACCGGTGGGCTTACCGGTTGAGTTGGCTCATTGATAATCACCTGTGAACGAGGTACTGACCGCCCGTTATACGGAACTTCCTGTAAATTTGTCACGGGTTGGCGTCTATCAGAATCAATTTGTTCAAGCAATTGGCGTTGCTCTGCAGTCAGCTCGGATTGGCCTTGGATATTATTACCGCTATTCTGCGTTGGAATATTAGGCGTATCAACACCACGGCGCTCAAGTTCTTTAATATAGCGCCAGCGCTCCTCAGGTTTTGGCGGTAATGTATTTACCGGTGCTGAAGGTGGATGGGTACTTATACTTTGTGGCGACTCTTTTTTATTTTGAGTGATATAGAAAAGGCCACCTACAAATAAAGCGACAACAGCAATAGCAGCGACTAATGTCGTTATTGGAAGCCCTTGCGTTTTCTTCGCTTTGCCTTTACTTGTTTTACGGCGAGCAGATGACCGCCCGCGAGCTACATAATCTTTTTGTGCCACGCTGTTAATTCACTAAGTTATTGAGAGTCCGTTATCATTTAGTTGCACATGTTACTTAACCTGAACGATTTTGCCTAGGGGCTGTTGAACTTTGAAGGTCAATTTTTATTCGAATTAAACGGCTTTTGAGCAAGGCGAGTGGTTCGCAGCCTAGCGGACTAGTAGACTAGGCAAGAAAAGCTCAACACAGCGAAAAAATACGTTTAATCGAACCCGAAAGGCGCTTTTCATTCGCAGTTTGGGATTGCAGTAATGTTTTTTCAATCATATTAATACGTAATATAATGAAATCGCTGTTATTTCAATCATCTAATGCGGTAAAAATAATCATCCCCTAACTTTTAGGTGCTTTTGTACTCTCTCTGATGATTAAATCAGAATCTAGGAGGCGTGAACCAGGAGTTACATTATTTCCTTGTAGCTGCTCAAGTAATAATAACATTGCTTGACGACCTATTTCATTGCGAGGATGGTTAATTGTCGTCAATGCTGGAAGCGTATACTTAGCTTGTTCTAAGTTATCGAAACCGACAATAGAGAGATCATCAGGTAGCGTTAATCCTAATTTTTTCGCCTGCCACATAGCACCAATCGCCATAATATCACTATGACAAAAAATTGCAGTGGGTGGCTCTGGCAGTGATAGTAAGATTTTTGCCGCCTCAGCGCCACTTTTATGACTAAAATCACCTCTCGTAATATACTGTTCTCGTAATCTTTCACCAGTACGCAGCATGGCCTTTTTGTAGCCTTCTAAGCGGTATTCGCTATGAGGCATATGTGCAGGTCCGGCAATACAGGCAATACGTTTATGGCCTTGTTTTTGCAAATAATGTGTAGCGTTAAATGCTGAAGTTAGATTATCAATATGAACAGTAGGTAACTTGAGTTCAGGTGAAAATTCATTGGCCATCACGATCGGTGGCAGATTTTTTTGTTCTTCAGCCGAGATGCTGAATGGGAGGTTTGATCCTAATAGCACCATCCCATCAATCTGTTTAGTGATAATAAGGTTAATAAATGCATTTTCTTGTTTTTGCTGATGTTTACAATCACCAATCAACACAAAATAACCTTCTTGAGCAGCAACTTCTTCAAGACCGCAGATCACATCACTAAAGAAAGGATCGCTGATATCTGGGACGATCGCCAAAATGATTTTTGATTCGTTACGTTTATAATTTCTCGCAAGGCTGTGAGGATAGTAACCAACATCCATAACGGCTTGCTCTACCTTCTGGCGTGTTTGCAAAGAAACTTTTTCAGGATTCATTAATGTTCTGGAGACGGTTGCCGTTGATACGCCTGCGGCATTAGCAACATCTTTCATGGTCGCAGAGCCATTTTGTTTTTGTTGTTCCACAACGCCTTCCTTACGTTTAGTTAATCGATTGCTTTTTTTGAATGGCGCAAAGACGTCATCATTTCAAGTGAAGGTTATTTTAAAGAGTTCAAGAATAATATCTGTTACCTAGTTTACATAAAAACTGTGACTTACATCATTTTTTAGAGCTGGTTCGCAAATATTGAAAATAGTTAAGATAGAACACATTCCCCTATACTCACTTGGCGAGTTATTGCTGTTGATTTATAGTAAAAATCTATAATTTATTGATAGGGAAATCATATAACCTGTGCCATATAATCCGCGGCTCGAAGCAGATATTTATCTATGTTCATCGAGCTTGCATGAGAGGAATAGCTTCGTTTACTGCCTACATGCTATTCGAGTTACTAAGATATAACCGACCAAATATGTAAAGGAAATCGTAAATCTTTTATGCCAAAAATACGCTTAGAGGCTGTTGGACTTTCACTGTCACTTTGTACTCAATGCAATGCGAATGAAAGCGCTTTTTACTTAAATCAGTAAGGCAGTTCTGATTCAGTATAAGAAGCAAGAGATAAATTAAATTCGTTTTATTTATTTAGGAACTACTGAAAAAAACATTAAATATCAGCAATCCCTAATGATTACACTCGATGCTCAACCATCAGTTGGATCGACGTCTATGTTCCATTTTACTTTTCGACTTTCTGGCTGGCTCTGTAATTCAGGTAAAATTTGCGCCGCAAATTGCTGTAAATAACCACGAGAGGGGTGCTGTAATAATAACTGCCAACGGAAACGACCACCGCGTTTAGCTTGTACCGCAGGACTAGGGCCTAAAATCCACAGCTGGGGATCGCTTTTTGGATGTTCAGAAATATATTGTCTGACTTTTTGAAGAAATTGGCGTGAATCCTGATTATTATGATCTTCCGAGCGAATCAAGATATGACTGGTGAAGGGCGGTAACATTGCTATACGGCGCTCCTCCATCGCTTCATGGGTAAATGCGTCATAACCGCTCTCTAATAACGTCATTAGGAGTGGATGTTCAGGGTGGTGGGTCTGTAAAAATACTTCACCTTGTTTGCCTGCGCGTCCAGCACGACCAGAAACCTGCACATAAAGTTGAGCGAAACGTTCAGCGGCTCTGAAATCGCTAGAAAATAAGGCTCCATCCACATCTAATAAAGCCACTAATGTTACATCAGGAAAGTGATGCCCTTTTGCCAGCATTTGTGTACCAATTAAAATGCGAGCTCCCCCCTCATGTACTTCATTTAAATGCTGCTCGAGCTCGCCCTTACGACTAGTAGTGTCTCGGTCAATACGGGTTACAGGTGTGTTCGGAAACAGTTCTTTGATACCTTCTTCTAACTGTTCCGTTCCCATACCGACGGGGACAAGGTGCGTCGAGCCACATGTTGGGCATTGACGTGGCACAGGACGCTGATTATCACAATGATGGCACCGTAACTGATGGAAATTTTGATGCAATGTATAGTAATGATCGCAGCGCTGACATTCTGCTATCCAGCCACATTCATGGCAAATTAATGCAGGCGAATAACCCCTGCGGTTTAAAAATAAAATAACCTGATTATTCTGCGCTAGGTGGTCTTGGATATGTTTGATTAATAAATGGGATAAACCAAATTTTAGAGGTTGGCCTTTAAGATCAATTAGGTGTTGAGTTGCAGGGCGTGCATTACCTGCACGCAATGTTAAATTCAGCTGACGATATTTTTTTTGCTGAACATTGCACAATGTCTCTAAAGAAGGCGTAGCGGTTCCCATAATAATCGGAATATTTTCTTTTTTTGCACGAAAAACTGCGAGGTCGCGCGCATGGTAGCGCCAGCCATCCTGTTGTTTATAGGAACCGTCATGTTCTTCATCGATAATGATGATACCTAAACAAGAGAAAGGGGTGAATAATGCAGAGCGCGTACCAATGATAATAGCGTTTGCACCCTGTTTTGCTCGCAACCAAACCGCGAGGCGTTCACTGTCATTAAGGCCGGAATGCAGCACATCCACTGGGGCATTAAAACGTTCGCGAAAACGACTAATCGTTTGTGGTGTTAAACCAATTTCAGGTACCAAAACCAATGCTTGTTTACCTTGTGCTAAAATATTTTCTAAAACGCTAAGGTAGACTTCGGTTTTACCTGAACCTGTAATGCCCGCAAGTAACCAAGGTGAAAATGCATTCTCTTCTGCACGAATGGCCCCGACGGCAGTTGCTTGTTCGCTATTAAGACGTAAACGTTCACCACTAACAGAAAAGTGAGGCTGCCATTTTTCGGTGATAGGCTGTACAGGGTGAAGCTCAATGTATTCTTTCTTTTTAAGCGACTGTAATGCACTTTCGCTTAAATCAAGTTCACTAATTTGGTGGCGATAAACAGCACGGCGGCGTATCAAGGCAAGCGCCTGTTGCTGCTTAGGGGAACGCTTTAATTGATTGATATCGGCTTCTTGTCCAAGCTGGGTAATCTGCCATTGCCAAATAGGTGAGAATTCAGCCGGCTTACCTTGGCGTAACAAAATAGGTAACGCGTGGAAAAGCACTTCACCAATTGGGTAGTGGTAATATCGTGAAGACCACAGAAGGAGCTGCCATAAATCATCGGGAAATAATGTTTCACTATCAAGTACAAGCTCAACTGCTTTTAATTGATCTTCAGGAAGTTCACTTGTGTGGCTATGATTAACAACAACGCCTAGCGCCTGTCGCTTACCAAAAGGTACCATGACTCGGCCACCAATCGGTGGAACGGGCATATTGTCAGATAAGCGATAATCAAATACGCGATTCAAAGGAACAGGTAAAGCCACCTGAATGACCATCATAACTGTATTTCCGTCTGTTTTTTGAGCTATTATAGGTAAGTTATTTTTAAGGCCTGTTGACGTTAGAGGCAATTTTATTTGAATCAAAAGTATTTTAATCAAGGTAAAAGAACCGATGCCGAGTCATTTAGGCGAGGAAATTTTAGCGTAGAGAAAAATGAATGAAACGCCTTTTAATCAAAGTTGTGATTTTAATTAATGATAATTAAAATCAGTCTATACGTAAAATAACTATTTTGAATGTTTTTTAAACAAATAAATTACTGTAAAAATAATCAGCAAATGCTATCGACTCTTAGAGTATCATAAAAAGCATACGGTTTTCATTGCGTGATAAACTGATTTTCTGTATGATCCGCCGCCTTTGGTGATTATTTTCGCCAATATATATTTTAATCAACACGACGTGTGGTGTCCGGCGTCAGGGCTGGAATGGCGACACGGCCTTAATAGAGGTTTTCCCATGAAAAAAGGTATTCACCCTAAATACGAAGAAATTACTGCAACTTGTTCTTGCGGTAACGTTATGAAAGTTAATTCAACAGCTGGTCACTCGCTGAACCTAGACGTTTGTGGTAACTGCCACCCGTTCTATACTGGTAAACAGCGTGACGTTGCTTCCGGTGGTCGTGTTGATCGCTTTAATCAGCGTTTCAGTATCCCAGGCGCTAAGAAGTAATCAAGCCTGCGAAAAAAGGCATGTAAGTGACCTTTTTGGATAAGCTGAATGTAAGCGTTGAAGTTAATTCGACGACTTATGTAGAAAAACCCATTCAAAAATTGAATGGGTTTTTTGCTTTTAGTGCTTACGACATGGCGCAGGAGCATAACTATTGTCTGCAGGGAATGGATTAGCTTCGCAATTAGGCAATTCTTCACGTACTTCAAAAATAGCCACGCCAATCACACCAATATTACGTTCCTCACCTTGCATATTTTGATTCACATATGAGGCTTCAGGGGCGGCAAAACGGAACGCGGCGACTTGGGTGTTATTTTTACGAAAACCTTCAATTTCAAGCTGCTTACCAGGGCGAACTAAATAACCACTATTTTGATAAGAGCCGGCTTGACCATTAAGCACATCAAGACCATCTACGGTGGTTATCACTTCAAAGCTTTTTGTTTTATCGTTATTAGCGATATGAATTGCATACCGCATACCTTCATTTGCCGACAGGATATATTTGCCTTGGCGATCACGATAAATTGGCATTGGTTGTCCATTCTCACCAATAACTTTCACTTCAATCGGCAATAAAGGAATATAAGATTGGGTATAGACACTACTTGGAATGCGTTCCCCACGGTAATGAATCGTAACGGTGTCATAAGGAGATTCGGTCAGTCGGCTCGCACTGACATTATGGACAGAAGAGTTAATATCCTCCCCCCATTTTGTGCCAAGTATTTTTGCAGCTGGAGCAGATGTTGTCTCTAATTTGTTATTGGGATCTACAGCGCGGTGTGGGTAAGTAGAACAACCTGCGGTAAGTAGCAATGCTCCACCGAGCAGGGCTGTAGTAATTTTGGCGTATAAATTCATCGTATTAGCCTTTATTTATTCTATTTTCAGTACAGATATGATCTGAAGTTTAAATAAAGATAAGGAATAAAGCCTGAGGGGGAATCTGAAATAAAAATAAATAGGAGTAATCCTTTCATCCCAGAAAATTACTCAATTTCAATATATTAAGTGTATAACGATACCCATACTCCAAGAGTATGGTCACTGATCGCTATTCATTACCCGAATCACATAAATCGAGTTATGTTCATCGGGCTTTTATCGGAATAGCGGCACTTGCCGCCGAAATTATTTATGCTCTGCATTGCATTAACCGAGTAATTGCTAAGGTCTTTATTACTGGTTTCTCTTCGCCCATAGCGGAAAGCTTCCCGATTTAATATGAGAAGAAGGCAGCAAAGATTAATATTCCCAAGTATCAGGATCAATTCCGAGCTCGCGCATGATATCTTTTGCGGCATCAGGAATTTCATCACTACGTTCTTTCCGCAAATCATCATCGTTTGGCAGTGGCTGCCCAGTGAATGCATGTAGAAATGCTTCACACAGTAGTTCACTGTTAGTTGCATGACGCAAGTTATTGATTTGGCGGCGAGTACGCTCATCAGTTAAAATTTTCAGTACCTTTAATGGGATCGATACTGTAATTTTTTTTACCTGCTCACTTTTTTTGCCATGTTCAGCATACGGACTGACATATTCACCGTTCCATTCAGCCATGAGTTACCTTGATTATTTTCATCAATAATAAAAAATAATATGCCCGCAATCTTTCTCAGCAACAAAATATTTGCTGCTTGGGATATACAATTGACATATAAGTTAGAATAAGTGTTACATAAATTATCATAATTTCTTATTGAAATTAATGAGTTAATTTATTTTGCGTAAATTACAATTAATTTACACATAATCATTAGGGATGATTATTCCATTACTTTATATAAACGTAAAGAGGTTTAGACGTCTAGATAGGTTGACGTCTATACATCTGATGGGTATTATTTGGCTTATCATGTATCAGGAGAAGCGTTCATGGCTCACAAACCGTCAACTATCGCCATTCATAATGGATTAAATGAAGACTCGCAGTTTGGCTGCGTCGTCCCCCCTATCTATCTATCGAGTACCTATAATTTTACTGATTTTAATGAGCCACGTACTCATGACTATTCTCGTCGAGGAAATCCTGGGCGTGACATTGTGCAAAGAACACTTGCACAGCTCGAAGGTGGTAGTGGTGCGGTAGTGACAAACAGTGGTATGTCAGCATTGCATTTGCTGTGCACAGTTTTTTTACAGCCAGGAGACTTATTGATTGCCCCTCATGATTGCTATGGTGGAAGTTATCGTTTATTCAATAGCCAACATCAGCGAGGAGCTTATCAGGTTCAGTTTGTTGACCAAAATAATGAAGCTGAATTGCAAGCAGCTTTAGATAAAAAACCGAAGTTAATACTGATTGAAACTCCGAGTAATCCGCTGCTACGCATTTATGATATCGAAAAGATTGCTCGATTGGCTCATGACGCGGGTGCGCTGGTGGTGGTTGATAATACATTTTTAAGCCCTATATTACAGCAGCCTATAGCACTCGGGGCTGATTTTGTCGTCCACTCTTGTACAAAATATCTAAATGGACATTCAGACATTATTGCAGGTACGGTGATTGCCAAAGAAGAGAAATGGGCAATAGAATTAACTTGGTGGGCTAATAATATCGGCGTGACGGGTGGGGCATTTGATAGCTACTTGTTATTAAGAGGGATTCGAACGCTATCCCCACGAATAAAGCAGCAACAAAGCAACGCACAGGAAATAGTAAATTATCTTAAAACACAGCCTTTGGTCGGGAAATTATATTATCCTTCGTTAGAAAATCATGCCGGCCATAAAATTGCAGTGAAACAGCAAAAAGGTTTCGGTGCTATGCTGAGTTTTGAATTTAATGGCAACGAGCAACAGTTGCGACATTTTCTCGGTACACTAACATTATTTACACTCGCAGAGTCACTGGGAGGGGTTGAGACACTAATATCACACACCGCCACCATGACTCATGCTGGAATGTCGGCAGAAGCCCGAGCAGCAGCAGGAATTACTGATAGCTTGTTGCGAGTGTCTGTAGGTATTGAAGATTCTCAAGATTTAGTCGCAGATTTAGATAATGCATTTAAGATAGCAGCGCAACGCTAGCGGAGTATTTGATGAGTGTACTGACAGCAGTCGAGGCGGATCCATGTCACCGCCAGTTACATAAATTTGGTGGTAGCAGTTTAGCTGATGCAAAATGTTACCAGCGAGTGGCTAATATCATGGCGAGTTACAGCAAACCGGGCGACTTAATGGTGGTTTCCGCTGCGGGTAGTACAACAAATCAACTTATTAATTGGTTGAAATTGAGCCAAAGTGACCGAGTTTCAGCGCATCAAGTTCAGCAATACTTACGCCGCTATCAGCAAGATTTAATTACCGAATTATTACCAACGGATAAAGCAGATAATTTAAAGCGCTTATTTGTTGAAGATTTAGAGCGTTTAAGTGGTTTGCTGGATCAGCCTATCAATGACGCCTCTTATGCAGAGGTGGTCGGTCACGGTGAAATTTGGTCCGCACGTCTGATGTCCGCAATATTACAAGAAGCAGATATGAGCAGTACTTGGCTGGATGCACGTACTTTTTTACGCGCGGAAAGGGCAGCTCAGCCTCAAGTTGACGAAACTCAATCTCGTCAATTGCTTCAACAAATTTTAGTTCAATATCCTAAGCATCGCCTTGTTGTCACTGGGTTTATTTCATGTAATCAAGTGGGTGAAACCGTCCTTTTAGGTCGTAATGGAAGTGATTATTCCGCAACCCAAGTTGGTGCATTGGCGGACGCTGAAAAAGTGACTATCTGGAGTGATGTAGCGGGTGTATATAGTGCTGACCCTCGCAAAATCAAAGATGCGTGTTTACTGCCTTTATTACGTCTCGACGAAGCCAGTGAATTAGCTCGTCTTGCAGCACCCGTGTTGCATACTCGTACATTACAACCTGTTTCTGTCAGTAATATCGAATTGCAATTAAGATGTAGTTATCAACCGGAACAAGGCTCAACAAAAATTGAGCGCGTTTTGGCATCAGGATCAGGCGCTAAGATAGTTACCAGCCATGATGATGTGTGCATAATTGAACTCAGGATTGCACCAGATCGTAATTTTAATCAGATTTATAAAGATATCGATTTATTACTCAAGCGTGTTCAGTTACGTCCATTAGCACAGGGTATTCACCATGATAGGCATCTTTTACAATTCTGCTATACCGCAGAAATTGTTGAAAGTGCATTGAATGTACTTGAAGAGGCGGCACTTCCCGGCACATTATCCCTTCGAGAAGGTTTTTCGCTGGTGGCCTTAGTAGGCGCTGGCGTATGTAAAAACCCACTGCACAGCCACCGCTTTTATGAAGAGTTAAAAGAGCAGCCTGTTGAGTTTGTTTGGCATTCGGAAGATGGCATCAGCTTAGTTGCTGTGTTGCGTACGAATCAAACGGACCATTTAATTCAAGGTATGCATAAAAGTCTATTTCGCGCAGAAAAACGTATTGGATTAGTGTTATTTGGTAAAGGTAACATTGGCGCTCGTTGGTTGGAGTTATTTGCCACAGAACAGCCCAATTTGTCTGCGCGTAGTGATTTTGATTTTGTGCTTGCCGGTGTAGTCGATAGCCGCCGCAGCTTGCTGAATTACCAAGGTATCAATTCAAGCCGTGCCTTAGCTTTCTTTAATGACGAAGCGGTTGAACATGAAGATGAAAATTTATTTTTATGGATGCGTTCACACCCTTACGATGATTTGGTTGTCCTAGACGTCACGGCGAGTGAAACACTTGCTGATAGCTACGTTGATTTTGCTAGCTACGGTTTTCATGTGATTAGCGCAAATAAAATTGCGGGTGCTGCAGAAACACAGCGATATCGCCAAATTCGTGACACCTTCGCGAAAACAGGCGGCCATTGGTTATACAATGCGACAGTTGGTGCTGGATTACCGATTAACCATACAGTACGAGATCTCAAAGAGAGTGGTGATACCATTTTAGCGGTTAGCGGGATATTCTCTGGGACATTATCTTGGTTATTTTTACAGTTTGATGGCTCTGTCCCCTTTAGCGAGTTAGTGGAACAGGCATGGCAGCAAGGACTCACTGAACCCGACCCACGTATCGATCTCTCGGGTCAAGATGTGATGCGCAAATTGATTATATTGGCGCGTGAGGCAGGTTATGAAATTGAGCCTAGTGATGTTCGTGTTGAGTCACTGGTACCAGCAGAAGCTGAAGCTGGCTCATTGGATGAGTTTTTTGAAAATAGTGCATTAATTAATGAACAGATGGAACTGCGTTTAGAGGCAGCCCAAGAAATGGGCATGGTACTACGCTATGTGGCACGCTATGATGCAGTAAAAGGCCGTGCACGTGTTGGAGTCGAGGCCGTTAAATCTGACCATCCGCTATCATCGCTATTACCGGGTGATAACGTGTTTGCCATAGAAAGTCGTTGGTATCGTGATAATCCATTAGTGATCCGTGGCCCCGGAGCTGGTCGTGATGTCACTGCGGGCGCTATTCAATCAGATCTTAATCGTCTTTCACAGTTGTTGTAATTCTTTGCCTAGTATAGGGGCAGTTGATCTTGAAAGGTCAACTGCCCCTAAGTTGTCATATTTCAAGTTAGCTCGCTGAACCTGCTTTTAGTTGCTTTCTTTTCCTGTAACTAGTAAACCCTACATTTGAGGGATTGCAAATATTCTTGGGGGGTAATAAAAACACCGTTAGCCATATCAAAAACTCTGTCGGCCACTGCAATCGTGTCGGGCCGATGAGCAGCAAAAAGGCGAGTTATTTTCATCGCCTTAACAGCATCGTTAATTTTCCGCTCATTTTTAATATCAAGGGCAGAAGTCGATTCATCCAGTATGAGAATCTTAGGTTTTCTATAAAGTGCCCGAGCTAGGGATATTCGTTGTTTTTGCCCACCAGATAACGCACTCCCCATATCCCCAACTACAGAATTATAACTATTCGGCATAAGCTCAATTTCATCATGGATAGAAGCGGCTCTTGCGCATTCATTCATAAATTCAATATTTGGTCGTTCAGAAAAAGAAGTAATGTTTTCTAGCAGCGAACCCGTAAATAAAAAATCATCCTGAAGTACATAAGAAATATGTTTACGATAAGCTTCAAGACCGATACTACCTATAGGAACGCCTTTAATACTAATGAGACCTTCCGTGGGTTCAAGCAATGAAGCAATAACATGAAGGAGTGTGGATTTACCACACCCTGATGAACCTACAAATGCAATACTTTCACCTGGTTCGATTATAAAAGACAGTTTTTCAAAGATATAAGGTTCATTAGCTGAGTAAGCAAAAGACAATGATAATATTTCTAACCTCCCATAAAATTCTATGGCTGAATGTTTAAGAGTATCATAGAGTGTATTTTCACTTTTAGTAAGAGCTACATCGCTAAGTCTATCTGTATGCATTGAGAGCATTTTAAATTCGTATACAGCATCACAAAAATTTATTGTTCTCTGGATAAACATATCAGCGTACAGGATAAAGGCGAACAAGATACCAGTAGTAAAAAAAACACGTTCAGTCATCTGTGCACCAATATAGATAACTAGACATGCTACCAAGCCAGTCATAAAAGCGCTAATTAATCGAAAAGTAAGGTCAATACGAAAAAGTTTAATACTCGCCGCAATACTTTCAGTTGAAAGATTAAGCCATTTTATTTTCCTATTAATACTCAAACCAAGCATTTTAATTGCGGCAATGCCGCGAGTAGTTTCTATAAAATGCGAACTTTGAATTGCGGTTTTATTGATTGACTCGGCTAAAGCGCTTTTATACATACTAAAAAAAGACCACTTGATGAGAATATACAGTAAAGCAATAAAAGTTACGCCAATGCACAGCGCTAGACTGTAAAGACTCATAACAATCAGTAATGAGATTGTGATAATTGCATCAAGAATTGCACTTACCATTCGTGCAGTAAATGCTTCTTGGATTTGGTTTAATGATTGTAAACGAGATGCAATATCCCCCAAATAGCGCTTTTTAAAATAGGGAACAGGGAGGCTAATTAGCTTACTTAAGAAACCCTCAGACCAGCTCATACCAATAGAATATTTAGCAGAGATAATAATCCAATCACGAAACCACGTAAGTAGCATTCGCATAAAAAGTAATGCGACAACCGCCGCTGAAATAACATTAAGAGCAAACATATCACTTGAGCTAAGAATGTTATCAATCACAAACTGAGAAGAAGCCGGAATAAGCAATGTTACAAGCTCTATCGCTGCTACTTTTCCATCTATGGTGCTGACAATTTCTATTCGTTCTGTGCTATCTAATTGCGCCAACTCCTGAGAAATACGGGTAATTTCTTGATATACGTTATTTGCTTTTTCTTCAACATCATGAAATTTGGTATCAGCTTCAGATTCAAGAAAAATGATATCCGCATGTCTTTTCGTGATCTGCACTAAAGTATTTTTTATCTTTTCATCAGCAATTAAGACCTCTTGCTGAGATTCATACAACATCATTTCAGGTATAACACCACTTTAGTTGTGCTTGAGAAATGAGCTATATTTTTTCTGTGCATCTGCAAAAACAGTTTTATTAATTGAAAGCAGCTCCTGCAATTGCATCAGTTCAATCTTCTTGTTAGCTATAGTTGCTGGCATTTTTAAAAGAACACTTTCTTTCTTTTTCGCTAGTAATTCTAATTTTTTAGCGAGTAATAGCTTTCTTTCTATCAATGACTCCCTTTCTCTTTGAGAAATTAACCCTGATTTTGTTTTTATTTCATGCTAAACGACCATGACACGTTGGCTAGAGTGAACTTGTTGACCATCAGTTGCATTTAAACTCAATATGATCCCGTCTATTGGCGCAACAAGGGAAGATGCATTAGGATTAAAAATCACTTGCCCGGGCGCTTCTATATTGACGCTATAAGAGCCTCAAATGAGGCACGAAAATAAAATGGTACCAGTTGTTATACTTAAGATAAGGGGAGTTTTTGTCGGTAGAGAAATATTAAGAGTGTGTCTACCAATCCAAGCATTTTTACTATAAGAAATTGCCTCTTTGCGGAATAAATCATTCACCAACAGTCCTTATAATTTTCAATTGATATTATTTAGGTAAGCTAATTAATAACTTATCATTTGATATGACAATAATTTTGTTAGAAAGAAAATCCTCACCTAACAGTCCATCAAAATTTATTCGGTTATCATCAATAAAAAAAAGAAGAGCGGAGGGTTTATTCCCATCCGGAGTAATCAGGTTTTTTTTAGGGCAAGCTAGAGAAAGCTCAACACATCCAGCTTTTGAACGAGTAAAAAGTAGAGTATGGCTTGCGCCTGTATCAATAAGCATACGATAGACTTTCTTATCATCAGCAGAAGAGATATTAAGTTCTATTCCGTTCTCAGTTCGAGTAAAGGGGATGGTTTTCCAATGGTAGCTCGCTGGAAGAGAGCTAAAATCATCGGCTATTGTCAGCATTTTCGATATGTAATTGATAATCATTATTTTATTTTTGATAATGCCCAGCCCTAATACTCCGTTGATGATAGGTGCGCCATTATCATCTACCATCCCATTTCCCCATGGCTTGAAAGCTTCAACATCAATAGCGGAAAGCTTTTTTTCGTTAACAATAATATTGGTTTTTTTAGTGGTTACAGAAGACCTTTTTGTACCAAAAATATCACTGGAATTAACAATCTCCTTGTGATGGCTTCGTGCAAAAAAAAGTGAATCAAATATTGATTGTGGAATATAAAGGGCACTGGATGCACCTGTATCAATAGCAATTTTATTAATTTCTTCTCCATTAATATTCAATGATACGGTAGGAGTCGCATTATCAAGGTAAATAATCGGGGCTGTAATATCGGCTTTGACGGTTTCAACTGAAATAACGATAAAGCATAATGTAATGCATGCCCCCCAGATTCTATTCATAGCAAATGCTTCCTATATTTTTTGCAATTTCATTTTCACTTATACCCAGTTCTACGAGGTATGCAGCACTTCGACCAAGTAGTGTTTGCATCACAATAAATAGTTTTATTATTAAAGGCATTGTCTTTTGAATATCTATTGATAGGCCTCCCCCCCGCACAAATTGTTTTCCAAATACATTCTTGACAATCATCAGGTAAAGACGATTCAATTTTAATAAGTTCGCGCATGTGCCGGTTATTTGCGATTTGATCATAGGTTGAATCAGAAATATTCCCTATTGGTACAAATAGATCTGAAAGCGTTGAGCGCAATGTATCATCAACGTAAATATCACCAGTAGACGTCACGGTTATAGCCACTGCCTTGTACATATCATTCTGCGGAGTAATTCCTAATGCTATATAGCGTGATGTACCTGCTAATTTAGTAAGGTGGCTAGTTAAAATTCTGACATCACAATTTGGATCGTTTTGTTCAAACCATGCGTCGCAAATATCCGAAAGAAAACGTTGAACTCCTTCGGTGTTGGTGGGGTTTTCGTAGTTGCAATCGGGTAATAAAAAGTCAAAATTTCTGCATTGCATATCATGATAAAGATGTTTGAAAAGTTCCTTCCCATCTGAATCAGGATCAATAACAGAAAGGACCGATGGAAAGGGGAGAATCCCTCTTGCCGCTGCTGAACAGAGCGACTTATACCCATTTAATGTAGCTTCGTAGGAACTACGTCCTTTATGGTCTAAACGATATTTATCATTAATATGTTTGGGGCCATCTATTGAAATACTTACAGTGACGTTGAATTTTTCAAAAATGTTTATCCATTCATCATCAATTAAGGTTGCATTTGTTTGTAGGGCAAGTCGCAATTCTGCATTTTTATAATGACCAGAGCGAAGCGTTTCGCATAAATGAATGAAACGTTCTTTTTTGAGCATTAATGGTTCACCACCATGAAGATCAATTTGTATCGTATCAGGATTAGCTTCTTCAGCAATTTTTTCTAAAAAAGATTTAAGAGTCGTTATTGTTGTATTGGAAATAACAGGAGCACTATTTAGTGCTATCTCACTTCCCATATTAAATACATAACAGTATGAGCAATTTAGATTACAGCGCTCGCTTATCTTGAGGATTACCTCTAAGTGATTTATTTTTTTCATAATAGGAACATTGTGAGATGAGTTGGTTAAAACGCACGACCTGTTGGTTATACGTTTTAATATTTCTTAAAAAACCATTTATTATCTAAACGATTAAATGTTTTTCACAAACAACCGAATTAAAGCGGTTAATTACTTTCATTGTTTCAAACATATCGCGATTTTTTAATGGCTTTATCTACCACAATGATTTAATTAGTTAGTCGTTTATCTCTGTCCACCTGATACAGAAAAATTGTTAACATAATAAATCACTATACAAGATAATCTTTAAAAGCTCTTAGTCCAGCTAGCACGTACCCAGCCTTCGGTAGCTTTACCACCTCTGACTGCATCAAGCAGATCAGATGTTTTCTTATTTTTCAGGTTTGCAGAATTTTTTTGAATGGCTTTTTGTAGATTTCCCATATCTATTCCTTTAATTGATTGAATTTAACTACCTGTTTCTCTATTGAACAGAATAGAACCAAGCTAGAATATCATAAATAAAATTAATGCTATTTAATTGTTTCTATTTCGTGATGGTCATCAATAAACATTTAACTAAACGCATTATTAGTTTACTTAAATTACTATATGTAAACCGTTAATGATCCCGTGATGTCGGTTGATGACTGTTTCTTTATGTATTAATTACATGTAGTTAATAGTGATTCTTTAATTTAATAATCATTTAATTAAATTATTTCACAAGAGCAAATAATTATCTGTGAGGCTTTTAGTTACGTCGAAATTATCAATAATCATTTTATTTATTTGGCAGATAGTTTAATTAAATTACTGAGTTTGCTTTAGTTATCTAGTGAATTGCCATTCATCGCGATATAGACCGATGTTCTGAGGTTTAATATCACTCGGCACTCGTGATCGTTTTGTTTACTCGTTGATAAAAGCTCAATTTTTGTACTATTGGTAAATGGCCATACAACGAGTAAAAGGTGAGAATAGAATCTGATATGGTGAAATAACTCTAAAGCAAAAGAGTTTGATGGCGAGAATAAATAGTTCAAACGGTAAAAATGCGCCATTAAGCGAAGTGCTTTTTGTATTTTTATCCTGATGATTTAATTCTTAAACAATATTCATGTCTTGAAAGCGCTGAATCGACAATATATTGCGCTGAAACAATACTTAAATAAGTAAAACTAATAAAAATAGGGCTGTAATTAAATTTCAGAAAAATCCCCCAAATTGTTTTTTTTCTGATATCTATATAGGCACAAGGGTAAAATTTGGCTACTGCATCACAAAACAACAACTCCATCGCAGTAGGCTGAAATTTAATTACAGGATATTTGAATTGCAGTTTGTTAACTATTAGCTACACCCAAATAAATTCAAGATGCATCTCAGCGGCAAGTTAAGCTACACCGATTAAAAACGCTAGGACTAATGAAGTCAACAAAGATGCGACTTGAAGTATGATGGGTATAGATAGGGGTCGGCATTCTGCCTAAGCACAAGGTCAGGAGTCTCATGAATCAGCAATATTCCGCAATGCGCAGTAATGTTAGTATGTTGGGTAAGCTACTTGGCGACACAATCAAGGAAGCTTTAGGGGAGGATATCCTCGATAAAGTTGAATCTATTCGTAAGCTTTCAAAATCATCCCGTGCAGGTAATGAAGTACAACGTCAAAAACTGCTGGTGACGCTACAAAATCTCTCTAATGATGAGTTATTACCCGTTGCAAGGGCATTTAACCAATTTTTAAATCTGACAAACGTTGCAGAGCAATATCACAGTATTTCACCACATGGTGAAGCCGCGAGTAATCCGGTTGCGCTCAAAAATTTGTTTAGCCGTTTAAAAGATAAGAATTTTACCGATGGCGATATCCATAAAGCCGTTGAGCAACTGTCGATCGAGCTAGTGTTAACCGCTCATCCAACGGAGATCGCACGTCGTACCTTGATCCATAAATTGGTTGAGGTGAATACCTGTTTATCGCAGCTTGATCATGATGATATTGCAGATTATGAACGTAACAATATTATGCGCCGCTTACGTCAACTTGTCGCACAATCATGGCATACAGATGAAATCCGTAAAATACGCCCAACACCGATTGATGAAGCTAAGTGGGGCTTTGCTGTCGTTGAAAACTCATTGTGGGAAGGTGTACCTGCTTTTCTGCGTGAATTTAACGAGCAATTAGAAGAGTCCGTTGGAATTATGTTACCGGTTGAAGCGAATCCAATTCGCTTCACATCATGGATGGGGGGAGACCGTGACGGTAACCCAAATGTTACCGCAGAAGTTACCCGCCATGCGTTACTGCTGAGCCGCTGGAAAGCTGCTGACCTATTTTTAAAAGATATTCAGATCCTGGTTTCTGAACTTTCAATGACCGAAGCAACGCCAGAATTGCGTGCCCTCGCGGGTGGGGATGACGTCGATGAGCCTTATCGCCAAATCGCTAAAAATCTTCGAGGCCAGCTATATTCGACGTTGGAATACTTAGAAGCTCGCGTGAAAGGCGAGCAAGTACTGCCTCCTGCTGATTTACTGACCGATAATGCGCAATTGTGGGACCCGTTGTATGCCTGTTACCAGTCATTAACCGCTTGTGGGATGACGATTATTGCGAATGGTCAACTGCTTGATACATTGCGTCGTATACGCAGCTTTGGCTTACAACTGGTGCGTATCGATGTGCGCCAAGAAAGCACTCGCCATACGGAAGCATTATCTGAGTTAACGCAATACCTTGGTTTAGGTGACTATGCGGCTTGGTCGGAAGATGAAAAACAAGCATTCTTATTGACCGAGTTACAATCTCGCCGTCCGCTAACACCACGTAACTGGCAACCAAGTCCAGAAACGGAAGAAGTTTTTGAAACTTGTCGTGTGATTGCCGAATCTAAAAATGATTCTGTTGCGGCATATGTTATTTCAATGGCAAAAGTACCATCTGATGTTTTAGCTGTTAAATTACTTCTGAAAGAAGCGGGCGCTTGTATCCGTTTACCTGTAGCACCACTATTTGAAACGCTCGAAGATTTAAATAACGCAGAAAGCGTTATGAAAAAATTGTTGAGTATCGAGTGGTACCGTGAGCTGATTGATTCTCGCCAAATGGTGATGATAGGTTATTCTGACTCTGCGAAAGATGCAGGCGTAATGGCCGCATCATGGGCGCAATATCGTGCTCAAGATGCCTTGATTAAACTCTGTGATCAAGAAGGTGTGACATTAACCTTATTCCATGGTCGCGGCGGCACAATTGGCCGTGGTGGTGCTCCAGCGCATTCAGCATTACTGTCTCAACCACCAGGAAGTTTGAAAGGTGGCCTACGTGTGACGGAACAAGGCGAAATGATCCGCTTTAAATTTGGTTTGCCACAAGTTGCTATTAGCAGCCTAGCGCTATATACCAGTGCTATTTTAGAAGCGAATCTACTTCCACCGCCTGAGCCGAAACAAGAATGGAAATCAGTGATGGATTCATTGTCTGAGGTCTCTTGTGACATGTATCGTGATTATGTTCGCGAACAACCTGACTTTGTGCCTTACTTCCGTGCCGCGACACCAGAATTGGAATTAGCGAAATTACCGTTAGGCTCTCGACCTGCAAAACGTCGCCCAACGGGCGGGGTTGAAACACTGCGTGCTATTCCATGGATTTTTGCATGGACACAAAACCGTTTAATGTTACCAGCATGGTTAGGTGCAGGCGCTGCATTGAAACATGTTATCGAGAAAGAAGGTAAACAAGCGGTATTGGATGAAATGTGGCAACAATGGCCATTCTTTAACACACGCATTGCGATGTTAGAAATGGTGTACGCAAAGGCAGATTTATGGCTGGCGGAATATTATGACCATCGTTTGGTTGAAGAGCGTCTTTGGCCATTAGGCCTTAAATTACGCGAACAACTTTCAGAAGATATCAAGAGTGTTCTGGCGGTATCTAAAGATGAAGCGTTAATGGCTGATTTGCCTTGGATTGCGGAGTCGATTGCCTTACGTAATGTTTACACGGATCCATTAAACGTATTACAGGCTGAATTACTGCACCGTTCACGTCAACAAGAGCAAGCCGATCCGCGTGTTGAGCAAGCGTTGATGGTGACTATTGCTGGTGTTGCGGCAGGTATGCGTAATACAGGCTAAAAAGTATTTAACAAAGGGCCGCTAATCTTAATCCAAAAGAAACTGGCCTCTTGATAGACGAAAATCCGCGATATTGATTTTAATATCGCGGATTTTTTTATCTGTAACCAACTTGGCAGTTTTTATGGTTTATGTGGCGACACGACTTATTTTCAGTCTTGTGATCACTTGATGTGGTATTGGCCTGTTTATCGTTATGAACGAGATGGTATGCCGAATGAGCGCGTGGATGAATAAAGAAGTGATTAATGGGCGCATTGTGTGTTTTGATATGCACCAATGATACGCTTGCTGTTTTACCGCGTTTATCATGGAATGCATAGATAACGAACGGAACTAAGAAAATTACAACGAAACTAACAGTAAGTAGAGTCACGTAAGTTTCGTTACTTCCACCACTTGGTAAAGAGCTTGGTGGGAAAAATGAAACAACAAATGCCAGAATAGAAATAATCAATCCTGCAAATGCGATTATTAATTTAAAGCCTTATAAATAAATGACAACGGTCAGTGCTAACGCGATAAGGAACGACATATTACCGCCGCCGCCAGTATTTGTTAGCACGATGATTGCCACAGTCGTAATCAATAACTGAGAAATGACGAGTGTGGTAGGTACGCCGTTTTTGTTCACTTTAACAAAGGATTGAGGAAGTATGCCTTTTTGTGCCGCAACATACATACCTCGTGAAGGACCTACAATCCAAGAGGAAATCTCTGCTAGCACACCAAGTAGCAGCAACGCAGCAAATCCCCAGCGTTCCCCCAAGGTATTAAAAACCCAAGCAAAAATTCCACCTTCTTCTCAGCCCTCAACCGTTGCCATTTCGGCTGCGCAGAGTGCTACAGGAATAAACCACAACAAACCTCCTAATAATAAGAAGAAAACTAAACTGAAGCCCGAGGTTGCGAATGTCGGATATTCGGAAACTGCCATAACCATGGACGCAGTGATCGCAAAAAATCCCAGTAAAGTCATCTGTTTAGCTGCTGGAGCTATTGCTGTCGTCGCCATACGCGTTCTCCTGAAATATCTTTAGCTAAATTCATCAGTACAGTACTGAGATATCAATCGGTCAGAGGCTTCGAAAAACCTCTGACTGATTTACCGACATAAATAATTAGCTATGATTGAAACCACCGCCTTCATCTTCAGATAGTGGTTTGCTGATTGGATGTTTATCGAAATAGGCTAAGGTGCGTTTTAAATCTTCAATCAATAAGGCTGCAAGATCTAAGCTGACCCCGTGGCGAACAAGAATACGCTGAACAACGAGATCTTGACGGTTTGCTGGCATTGAGTAAGCGGGGACTTGCCAACCGCGGCTACGTAGTTTATCCGCAATGTCGTAGAGTGAATAACTACTGCTTGCATCGTCTTTGAGTTTCCACGCAACCGCAGGGATACCTTTTTGACTATCACCATCGAAGAGCATTTCAAAAGGGCCTAATTTTTCTATTTCACGCGCAAGGTATTGTGCAGTTGCATAACAAGAATTATGAATTTTTGCGTAGCCTTCACGACCAAGACGTAGGAAGTTGTAATACTGAGCTATGATTTGGCCACCAGGGCGTGAAAAGTTCAGGGCAAATGTCGGCATATTGCCGCCTAAATAGTTCACATTGAAAATAAGTTCTTCAGGTAAATCTTTTGCTTCACGCCAAATTACCCAACCTGCACCAAGTGGCGCCAAGCCAAATTTATGGCCTGAAGCGTTGATGGATTTAACGCGTGGTAAACTGAAATCCCATTCAAGCGTCGGCGCACAGAAAGGGGCGAGAAAACCACCACTTGCACCATCTACGTGAATAGGAATATCTAATCCAGTTTCTTTTTGGAGTTTATCTAGAGCATCATGAACTGCTTTCACTGGTTCATATTGGCAGGTAAATGTCACGCCCAGAGTTGGTATAACACCAATGGTGTTTTCATCAACACGTTTCAGTACTTCTTCTGGGCTCATGATGAGGCGATCACCATCGAGTGGAATTTCACGTAATTCGACATCAAAATAGCGAGCAAATTTATGCCAACAGATCTGTACAGGGCCGCAAATTAAGTTTGGTTTATCTGTTGGCTTGCCTTGAGCTGCTTGTTTCTTACGCCATTGCCATTTTAAAGCTAATCCACCTAACATAGCTGCTTCTGATGAGCCAATAGTTGAGCAACCGAGTGTGTTTATCGCATCGGGTGAATGCCAAAGATCTGCAATCATATGTACACAGCGGTTTTCGATTTCCGCTGTTTGTGGATACTCATCCTTATCGATCATATTTTTATCGATAGAGAGATCCATTAATTCACGAATTTCATCATCGACCCAAGTTTGACAAAAAGTCGCTAAATTTTGCCTTGAATTACCATCAAGCATTAATTCATCACGTACAGCGCTAAAAACATCTCGTGGGTCGCGTTCTTTTTGTGGAAATTGAGTTTTTGGTAATGACTGAGATAAATCGAGTGAAGCGTAAACATCATCCAGCTCATTATAGGTCGATGTTAATGAGTTCTTACTCATATCTTAAAATCCTTAATAACAATATGTTAATTATGGCGTTAATATGAAAGGTCGTTTTAAATATAAACCATGCAATCAAATTTGACCAAAAAATAAGGAAGCTTTCAAATTACACATCTAAATAAGATATAATAATGAACAAGATTTTTATTTAGAAATTAAAGTTATTTTCTTTTAATATGGTTTTTTTGTTTTAAATATTAGTTTTTTACTGATATTCGCTTTGTTTTTACATTCATGTTTTTCAGTTCATTAACATAAGGTATGCCTGATTGTCATCGATAACATAGTTACTGACAAAGCAGGGTAATGAAAGTTAGACTGTTAATCTTATTAGAGGTTTTTTAATAAATTATTATCTTTTAATTCATTTTTATAGTGTTGTATGTAGGTTTAACGGATTTGTTTTGTGATTATATTCATTCATTAATTCTGAGGATGTAGGATAATATCATTTCTATTTCTGTTTTTTTTGCAAGTTGATCGAGGGAAGGTTCAGGGCGATTTTTATTAGGAAGGAATAAAGAGGTTATATAGCGACCTTCCATATTTGCTCCGAGCATTTTGTGATCAGTCATATTAGCGCGTTTATTTTCGGGCCAAAATTTTTGCAATCCTTTAGCTAGATCTTGCTTCCAAGGCTGTACATCATAGTAAGGCATCGAGCCCTTTAATGAGATAAATTCATTGAGGGATTGGTCTCCACTGGCAATCCCTGAGTGAGCTAAGCACATAAAATCATCAAAATGTTTTTAGGCAGCGATTGCGTGACAACAATATCGACGTTGCGCTGGTCTGTTCCCTCGAATTGTTTTTTGTTTGTTGAAATGGTATTTATTACATTACTTTTTTCCATTATATTCAATTTAAATTAGCTGTGGCTAAGTATAATTACTGTGAATATGATGTCCTTTAGAAAACAGGCTTAATTTTTATAAAAATGGTTATCAAGTATGAAACACTCAGTAATGAAGCTGTTTAATTAGCACTTCATTACTGAAAAAGGTTAAGGTCTAACACCAAGTGTATGACAGATAGCATAAGTTAGCTCTGATCGGTTTAGAGTGTAAAAATGGAAATCTTTTACGCCTTCTCGGCTGAGTATCTTTACCATGTCCATGGCGATGGAGGCACCAACTAAGTTACGACTTTCTGGGTCATTGTCTAATCCTTCATACATCTTACTCATCCATGAAGGAATACGTACATTGGTCATTTTGGCAAAGCGTTCTAATTGACGGAAATTCGAGACAGGTAAAATACCAGGGACAATTTCGACATCGATACCGGTTGATACGCAGCGATCACGAAAGCGCAAGTAACCCTCGACATCAAAGAAAAATTGCGTAATCGCACGGTTTGCGCCCGCATCAATTTTCTTTTTCAAACTAATTAAATCTGCCTGTGCACTTTTCGCTTCAGGGTGCACTTCTGGGTAAGCCGCAACTGAAATATCGAAGTCTGCTTCTGCTTTGAGTAATTCGACTAAATCGATGGCATACATATCCGGCTTACTACTGTTATTCGGTAAGTCCCCCCGCAGTGCAACGATTTGGCGAATGCCACTATTCCAGTAGTCACGGGCGATCTCTCTAAGTTCATCACGAGTTGCATCAATACAGGTCAAATGCGGTGCAGCAAGCAAACCTGTCTTGTCTTTAATATCTTTAATGATGCTATGGGTTCTATCACGCTCACCTGAGTTCGCACCATAGGTAACAGAGACAAATTTTGGTTTGAGGTTTTTTAACCGATCGATAGATTTCCATAAAGTCTGTTCCATCTCTTCAGTACGTGGCGGGAAGAATTCAAAAGAGACATTAATTTGCCCATCTAACTCTGCGAGATTTTGATTAAGCGCCTCGCGCTGATTTGCGTGAAAAAAACTCATACCCTGCACCCCATAACTTTAGATCTATTAACAAGACTATGGATTTATCTATACATTATCATATCCATTCACACGCCCATGCGTTTAGACGTCTAGATGGATATTACTCAATATTCATCTAGAGTCAACACTTAAATGAAACAGACGATTGAAGGTTTTTCAGGAGTAACAGGAGAAAAATTCATGTGAAGTGCACTTGAATAACTTCGGGTATATTTGTAGTGGAGTATTGGTATACATGCAAACCGCATTATTTAGGGGATGCATGTAATCCAAATTATTTAGGGTAAGTATGCCGTTTGAGTGGCATATAATCGATCACATAAAGCGCATTTTTATTCAGTTAGGCAAAAATGCTCAATGAGCTGACTAATCAACTCACGTGTTGGCTCAATAAATTTCATATCGATAAATTCATCGGGTTGGTGAGCCTGTTCAATAGAGCCGGGTCCCAATACAAGCGTCGGGCAGAGTTCCTGAATAAATGGCGCTTCAGTACAGTAATTTACGGTATCGGCTTTTTGCCCAAGTAACTGTTCAATTACTGCGACCATTTTATGATCAGTTGGACATTCATATCCAGGAATAGGAGGATGCATTGATTCAATGGATAAGCGTCCCGGCCATTTAGCACTAACAGGTTCGAGAGCTTCGTTCAATAAATCATCTAAATCTTGCAATGTCAGCCCCGGAAGTGGCCGAATATCCATATGCAACTCACAACACCCGCAAATGCGGTTAGCAGCATCACCACCATTAATATGACCAAAATTCATTGTAGGATAGGGGATCATAAAGGCAGGATTGTTATAACGCTCCTTCAATGTATTACGTAGTGCCATTAAATGTGAAATTGATTCATGCATCAATTCGATGGCATTAACACCTCGTGATGGGTCACTAGAGTGCCCTGATTGCCCAGTAATACGAATGGCATTCGAAAGGTGCCCTTTATGCGCACGGATAGGTTGTAATGAGGTTGGCTCACCGATAATAGCAAAGTCAGGACGTAGATGAGTACTTGCGGCAAAGTAACGCGCTCCAGCCATTGAGGTTTCTTCATCCGCTGTCGCGAGTATATGCAGTGGTCGGGTGAGTTTGCTAGTATCGATATCGCGTAGCGCATCAACAATGAAGGCAAAGAAACCTTTCATATCGGCAGTACCCAAACCATATAGCTTGCCATCATGTTCGGTGAGTGTGAAAGGGTTCTTGCTCCAACGCCCTTCATCAAACGGTACGGTATCCGTATGGCCACAGAGCATTAAACCCCCGTTGCCTTCACCAATCGATGCTAATAAGTTGTATTTATCACGGGTATCCGGTACGGGTTGGATGTTCACCGTAAATCCGAGCGTTTCCAGCCATCCACCGAGTAGTTCAACTAATGCCCTATTACTCTGATCCAGTTGTGAATCAGTCGCACTAATCGATGGAGTGGCAATTAATTGACGATAAATCTCAATAAATGCAGGTAATTTAATATTCACTGTTGACAGCCTTTATCCTTAATAGTATCAATATTCATGCACTTTATTTGAATAAAAATACACATTAAACTTTTTAGGTCACGAGTACAAGGTAGAAAGCTTATGTTGAACACACTCATTATCGGGGCCAGTGGCTATACTGGAGCGGAATTAGCAGCTTATTTGCAGCGTCATCCTGAAATAAACCTTCAGGGATTGATGGTTTCGGCACAAAGTGCTGATGCAGGGAAACGCTTTTCCGATTTACATCCCCAGTATAAAGGAATTATCGATATTCCTGTGCAACCCTTAACGGATGCTGCTGCGGCACAAGGTATTGATGTTGTCTTCCTTGCGACAGCACACGAGGTCAGTCATGACATCGCCCCTCAATTTCTAGAGGCTGGATGCGTCGTATTCGATCTTTCTGGCGCTTACCGTGTTCAAGAAGCAGATTTCTACCCACAATATTACGGCTTTGAACATACAAATACTAAATGGCTAAATCAAGCTGTTTACGGTCTTGCTGAGTGGCAGGCTGATAAAATTCGCCAAGCACAGCTAATCGCAGTGCCAGGTTGTTACCCAACGGTTTCTCAATTAGCACTCAAACCACTCATCGAAGCAAACTTGCTTGATGAGCAAATGTGGCCCGTGATTAATGCAACCAGTGGTGTTTCTGGTGCAGGCCGTAAGGCCTCAATGACGAGCAGTTTTTGTGAAGTAAGTTTACAACCTTATGGCATCTTCACTCATCGCCACCAGCCTGAAATTGCGACACATTTAGGTAGAGAGGTTATTTTTACCCCGCACCTAGGTAATTTTGCTCGTGGTATATTGGCGACAATTACCTGTAAAGTGAAGTCAGGTGTAACGGATGAGCAAATTCGTCAGACATTCAAAGACGCTTACCACAATAAACCATTAGTGCGTCTATATGATAAAGGCATCCCAGCGCTGAAAGCAGTTGTCGGCACGCCATTCTGCGACATCGGTTTTGTATTAAAAGGCGAGCATCTGATTTTAGTCGGTACAGAAGATAACTTATTAAAAGGTGCGGCTGCACAGGCAGTGCAGTGCATGAACATTCGTTTCGATTTCAATGAAATACAATCATTACTTTAGTGCCATCATGGTCAATGAACTTATTAAGGATAAAATCCCATGCAACCGTTAGTGATTAAATTGGGTGGTGTGTTACTCGATAGCGAAGAAGCGCTTGAAAGATTATTTACTGCATTACAGACCTATCGCCAGTCTCATCAAAGACCATTAGTGATCGTTCATGGTGGTGGTTGTTTAGTTGATGAATTAATGCAGAAGCTGCAACTACCTGTTGTCAAAAAGCAGGGACTTCGTGTAACACCTGCTGATCAAATAGACATTATCACGGGTGCACTAGCAGGAACGGCTAACAAAACATTACTGACATGGGCGACGAAATATCAGTTACAAGCAGTTGGCCTATCATTAGGTGATGGACAAAGCGCTGTTGTGACTCAATTGAATGATGAGCTTGGCCATGTCGGAAATGCTAAGCCAGGTGATGCAAAATTATTACAACTCCTACTTGGGGCTGGTTATTTACCTATCATTAGTTCAATTGGCGTCACTGAAGATGGTTTATTGATGAATGTGAATGCAGACCAAGCAGCAACTGCAATTGCACAAGTATTAAATGCAGATTTAGTGTTGTTATCAGATGTGAGCGGCATCCTTGATGGTAAAGGCCAAAAAATTGACGAAATGACAACAGTAAAAGCGCAGAAGCTGATTGAACAGGGCATTATTACCGATGGCATGATAGTGAAAGTCAATGCTGCGCTAGACGCTGCTGCAACACTTCAGCGTCCTGTCGATATTGCAAGCTGGCGTCATGCTGAACAATTACCTGCGCTGTTCAACGGTACAGCGATAGGTACTAGAATTTTAGCATCATAATCATGATGCACTCAGTCGGTATTGCCGACAGGATAATTGAACTCATTAATTAAGCAGAATAGGGATAGGTTAAGTTATGAAAAAGGGCATTAAAAAAATCGTATTAGCATACTCAGGCGGTCTAGATACATCAGCAATTATTCCATGGTTAAAAGAAAACTATGATGATTGTGAGGTAATTGCATTTGTCGCGGATGTAGGGCAAGACAGAGAAGATCTGGTTGGAGTAGAACAAAAAGCACTGCAATCAGGTGCATCTGAATGTTATGTCGTTGATTTGCGTCAGGAATTCATCAAAGATTATATCTATCCAGTATTGAAAACAGGTGCTCTATATGAAGGTAGCTATCTACTGGGAACATCGATGGCACGTCCTATTATCGCTAAAGCACAAGTTGAAATTGCACTGAAAGTTGGCGCTGATGCAGTGGCTCATGGTGCGACCGGTAAAGGAAATGACCAAGTTCGTTTCGAAAGTACTTATACCGCGCTAGCACCACAGCTAAAAGTGGTAGCACCATGGCGTGAGTGGGATTTACGTTCGCGTGAAGCACTATTGGATTATCTGAAAGAGCGTAATATTCCAACAACAGCAAGCCTTGAAAAAATTTATAGCCGTGATGAGAACGCATGGCATATCTCTACTGAAGGTGGAGTCCTTGAAAGTACATGGAATGCAGCAAACCAAGATTGCTGGGTATGGACTGTAGATCCTAAAAATGCACCAGATGAAGCTGAACTAGTCACAGTCGGCGTTAAACATGGTGAAGTTGTTTCTGTAAATGGTAACGCACTCTCTCCATTAGGTTGCCTTGATACATTGAACGTATTGGGTGCAAAACATGGTGTAGGGCGTATTGATATCGTAGAAAACCGTTTAGTGGGTATGAAATCTCGTGGCTGTTACGAAACCCCAGGCGGTACCATCATGATGGCAGCACTGCGTGGTGTGGAACAACTCGTTCTTGACCGTGATAGCTTTAAATGGCGTGAGCAGTTAGGTCTTGAGATGTCTTATGTTGTCTATGATGGACGTTGGTTTGCACCTTTACGTCATTCACTACAGGCAGCTGCAGAGACTTTAGCGCAAGATGTGACGGGTGAAGTTGTACTGGAACTGTATAAAGGTCAAGTGACCGCTATTCAGAAAAAAGCCGACAACAGCCTGTACTCTGAAGAGTTTGCAACTTTCGGCGAAGATGATGTTTATGATCACAGCCATGCTGGTGGCTTTATTCGTCTGTACTCTCTTTCTTCGCGTATTCGTGCGCTAAAAGAGCAGAACAAAGCTTAAGTATTTTTGTTAGCGTACGATCCCCGGCAGCGATTAGCTGTCGGGAGAAAAATTTATTTTATCAATCAGATAGGGATCAGTTATGGCACTTTGGGGTGGACGTTTTAGTCAAGAAGCCGATAAGCGGTTTAAGCAATTTAATGATTCATTGCGTTTTGATTACCGCTTAGCGCAACAGGACATTATTGGTTCGGTTGCATGGTCAAAAGCGTTGGTCACAGTTGGAGTGCTATCGGACAGTGAGCAACAATCTCTAGAGCAAGCATTGAATGTTTTGTTGAAAGAAGTTCAAGACAATCCAGAAATCATTCTACAAAGTGATGCAGAGGATATTCATAGCTGGGTTGAAGGACAACTGATTGATAAAGTAGGTGATCTGGGTAAGAAATTGCACACGGGTCGTAGCCGTAATGACCAAGTGGCAACAGATTTAAAATTATGGTGTAAAGACCAAGTCGCATTGTTATTAGAAGCGGTCACTGAGTTACAAAAAGCCTTAGTGATCACGGCTGAAAATAACCAAGATGCAGTGATGCCAGGCTATACCCATTTGCAACGTGCACAACCTGTGACATTTGCTCACTGGTGTCTGGCTTACAACGAAATGTTAGCGCGTGATGAAAGCCGTCTACAAGATACCTTAAAACGCCTTGATGTTAGCCCATTAGGTTGTGGTGCATTGGCGGGAACAGCCTACGATATTGACCGTGAGCAATTAGCTTCTTGGTTAGGTTTTGCATCAGCAACCCGTAATAGTCTTGATACTGTATCTGATAGAGATCACGTATTAGAATTGTTATCGGATGCGAGCATTGGGATGGTGCATTTATCTCGTTTTGCAGAAGATTTGATTTTCTTTAATAGCGGTGAAGCTGGTTTTGTTGAACTTTCTGATAAAGTGACTTCGGGTTCTTCACTGATGCCACAAAAGAAAAATCCTGATGCGTTAGAACTTATCCGTGGAAAATGTGGCCGAGTTCAAGGGGCATTAACTGGAATGATGATGACCTTGAAAGGTCTGCCGCTTGCTTACAATAAAGATATGCAAGAAGATAAAGAAGGTTTGTTTGATGCGCTGGATACTTGGTTAGATTGCATGCATATGGCGGTACTTGTTCTTGATGGAATTCAAATCCGTCATGGCCGCTGTGAAGAAGCTGCAAAACAAGGGTATGCAAACGCGACAGAACTTGCTGATTACTTAGTGGCTAAAGGGGTTCCATTCAGAGAGGCTCACCATATTGTCGGCGAAGCGGTTGTAACAGCAATTAGCCAAGGTAAGGCACTTGAAGAGATGGCTCTGAGTGATTTACAAAAATTCAGCAATACTATTCAGTTAGATGTCTATCAAATTTTGTCATTACAATCTTGTTTAGATAAGCGCTTAGCGAAAGGCGGCGTATCTAAGAATCAAGTGTTGAAGGCGATTGCTGATGCTAAAGCGCGTTTAGGATTATAGTATTAGGTTAATATTGAACATGGTGGGGTAGAACCTTCCTCACCATAATAATATCTACTCCACTTAGATACATTCTCGCAATACCTCAAATCATTTAGCGTGTGTTATGAATATACCATCGCACTCCGTGACTCGAATACTTACGTTTTCTCCATAGGACTCGTATTATTTTAGGTCTCTTTCATTGGCAAATAACGAGTCTTTCAGTTTTACTTGCATTTTTTGTCATCAATATGTTTTATTAAATGAACTCTATACTTTTTTCGATTAAATCAATCGAATACCTAACATTTTCGTTACTCTGGGTTTTGTTTTATCTGATTGATTTTATTGTTATAAAAACGTTTCCGACCCTTGTTGAACATTAGTTTTAGGGAAATAAACGGTACAGTATAAAGCAGTAAAAATGTAGATAAATTGGGCGAGTCAATACTAATTGATAGTTATGATCATTAGATATCTGGTATACTGATTGGCAAATCATATTAAAAAGGCTTAAGAAATGAACATTCGCGATTTGGAATATTTAGTTGCATTGGCTGAGCATAAGCATTTTCGCCGTGCAGCTGATTCTTGTCATGTGAGTCAGCCAACACTGAGTGGCCAAATCCGTAAGTTAGAGGAAGAGCTTGGTGTTATGTTACTGGAGAGAACCAGTCGTAAGGTTTTATTCACTCAACAAGGATTACTGCTCGTAGAACAAGCAAGAACAATTCTACGGGAAATTAAAGTATTACAAGAAATGGCAGCACTACAAGGTGAGAGTATGTCAGGTCCATTGCATATTGGACTGATCCCAACAGTGGCACCTTATCTATTACCACTGATTATTCCGGAATTGCACAAATTATTTCCTAAACTGGAAATCTATCTGCATGAAGAGCAAACTCTGCAATTATTAGCTCAGTTGGATAGCGGTAAGTTAGATTGTGCAATTTTAGCGCAAGTAAAAGAGACAGCCCCTTTTATTGTCGAGCCATTATTTGAAGAGCCAATGAGGCTAGCTATTTATGAAGATCATTCATGGCATGAACGCGATACTATCGAAATGGCTGAATTATCCGGTGAGAAATTGCTAATGCTTGAGGATGGGCACTGCCTTCGTGATCAAGCTATGGGCTTTTGTTTTCAAGCGGGAGCAAAAGAGGATACTCATTTTCGTGCAACGAGCTTAGAAACATTGAGAAATATGGTGGCAGCAGGTAGTGGAATTACATTATTACCTGATCTGGCGGTACCGAATGAAACTCATCGTGATGGTGTTTGTTATTTAAAGTGTATAAACCCAGAGCCTAAACGCTCAGTGGTCTTAGTTTATCGTCCAGGTTCGCCATTACGCGGTCGCTATGAGCAACTCGCTGGCGCTATTTATAATTTAATGAATAGTTATTACAGCAATAAAGTCAGTTGATTTTATAGTGATTGCCGGAGTATTCCGGCAATCACTAAGCTTTATAATTAAAAAAGTCGATTTAAGCCATTTAATGCAGCGACACGAAATGCCTCTGCCATCGTTGGGTAGTTGAATGTCGTATTCACAAAATACTCAATCGTATTTCCTTCCCCTTTTTGTTCCATGATAGCTTGCCCAATATGAATAATCTCAGCCGCTCTTTCTCCAAAACAGTGAATGCCTAAAATTTGCAATGTTTCACGGTGGAATAAAATTTTCAGGCTTCCGACATTCATACCCGCAATTTGTGCGCGCGCTAAATGTTTAAACTGAGCACGACCGACTTCATAAGGTATTTTCATCGCTGTTAATTGCTGTTCTGTTTTACCAACGGAACTAATTTCAGGGATGGTGTAGATACCTGTTGGTATATCGTCAACTAAGTGTGCATTACCTAAATCGTTAGCAATTGCACGAGCGGCGATACGACCTTGATCATAAGCCGCTGATGCGAGGCTTGGATAACCGATGACATCTCCAACGGCATAGATATGTTCATTGGTGGTACGGTAAGCTTTATCAACTTTGATAAGCCCTCGACTATCAGCTTCAATGCCGACATTCGCTAAACCTAACTTATCAGTATTACCTGTCCGCCCATTCGCATAGAGTAAACAGTCAGCTTTGACTTTTTTACCTGATTTAAGATGAACAATAACACCGTCATCGACACCTTCAATTTTCTCATATTCTTCGTTATGACGGATAACAACGCCGCTATTCCAGAAGTGATAAGAGAGTGCATCTGACATTTCTTGATCTAAGAAGGCAAGTAAGTGATCGCGTGTGTTGATTAAATCAACTTTGACGCCTAATCCACGAAAGATAGAAGCATATTCACAACCAATAACGCCAGCACCATAAATGATCACATGGCGTGGTTCGTGGGTTAAGTTAAGAATAGTATCGCTGTTGTAAATGCGAGAGTGATTGAAATCTACATCAGATGGGCTATAAGGGCGTGAGCCTGTTGCAATAACAATTTTATCTGCGCTGAGAACATCACAACTACCATCAGGATAACGTACACTAAGATGCTGCTCATCTATAAATGTTGCTTCACCAGCAAACATCTTACAGCCATTACGCTCATAAAATCCTTGTCGCATCCGTGTTTGTTGGCTAATTACGCTTTCAGCGTGCTTAAGAATTTCAGCGAATGATGAGTGTAAAGATCGGGAATTATCGCTGTAGAGTGGATTTTGGTTGAATTCGATAATTCGGCTAACAGCATGACGGAGTGCTTTGGAAGGGATAGTTCCCCAGTGGGTACAGCCACCACCGACACTTTCATAGCGTTCTATGACGGCGACGATTTTTCCTTGTTTCACGAGTCCCATGGCGGCACCTTCACCACCCGGCCCGGAACCAATAACAATTGCATCAAAATGGATGTGTTGCATAAGGTAAGACCTGCTCTAAAACAAAATGACCGCAAGATGGTAGCATATTAGTTGGTTATTTACTCGTCATACTTCAATTAGCGCCACTGTTGACGTGATCTTAGCTATTCAAGTCACATACTTATGTATCCTCTTAAGGATTTACTCATTTTTCCATTTACTCGTCATCTTTCTAATTGTGGCTGCGTTCGTTCATTTTGCCGCCTTACCACAATCCGAAATCCATAGAGTAAATTACGGATCATTTTTTCATCTATTTATAAATTGAAGTATGGTGGGGGATAGGGAGATATTTTATTGCTGGTGGTGAATAAATAAACAAAAGAAAAGTAAAAGTATGACAAAAATGATTGGCTAAATTCTGAAAAGAGGCAATCTGTAAACTTAATCGCTTTTTCTCTCAAACAGTTCGATAAATTTCAGGTATGCTAGAGAAGGAACAGCTGCAATGTAATTTCATAATTTTGATATATTAATTACCGTTTAATGACATAGAAATCAGGATTACCGTGAGCAATATTATTGGCGTTAGAGCAAAACAGAAAGAAAAAACACGTCGTTCGCTCATCGAAGCCGCATTTAGCCAATTAAGTGCAGAACGTAGTTTTACGAGCCTTAGCTTACGCGAAGTTGCGCGGGAGGCTGGTATTGCACCGACCTCATTTTATCGCCACTTTAAAGATGTTGACGAGCTTGGTCTGACAATGGTTGATGAAAGTGGCTTGATGCTCCGCCAACTTATGCGCCAAGCTAGGCAGCGTATTGCTAAAGGCGGTAGTGTGATCCGAACGTCAATATCGACTTTTATGGAGTTTATCGGTAATAACCCCAATGCCTTTAGGTTATTATTGCGTGAACGCTCTGGAACCTCTGCGGAGTTTCGTGCAGCAGTGGCTCGAGAAATTCAACACTTCATTGCGGAACTGGCGGATTACCTAGAGCAAGAAAGTCGCATGCCACGGCACTTTACTGAAATGCAAGCCGAGTCAATGGTCACCATCGTTTTTAGTGCAGGTGCTGAAGCTCTTGATATCGATGAAGAAAAAAGACAGTTTCTTGAAGAGCGGCTAGTTCTACAGCTCCGCATGATTGCGAAAGGCGCATATTATTGGTATCGCCGTGAACAAGAAAAACAAAACCGAACTAATCCCGATCTCACCAAATAATAAAGGAGAAAAAATGACGGAACACAATCGCTATGAGAAAAGCACACTGCTACTTGCATTGGTAGTAGGCTTATCGACTCACGGAACTTTTTCTGCTCTGTTTAACTCCTTAGTAGAATTTTCCATATTTCCAATCATTTGCTTGGTATTAGCAGTTTATTGCTTACATCAACGCTACTTGAATCATGCAATGCCGATCGGTTTACCTAAGTTTGTTGTGGGTAATTTCTTCTTAGGGCTGTTCGCTTACTCTGCAATTTTACGTGTTCAACATCCTGATGTGGGTTCTAACTTTATCCCCGCAACTATTATTGTCATTCTTGCATTGTGGCTTTATTCCAGCTGGAAAGCGCGCAAAAAAGAGCAATTAGAACTTGCGGCTGAGAATGATGCTGAAGTTTAGCTGATCTTAACGCCTATCAAATAAAAACGCCGTATTGTCGAAATAGCGGCGTTAGTGTTTTTTAGGGCTGTAGTATTATAGAAAAGTAAAATGCATTAACGGCGTGTGAGTAAAACCCCACTTTCCATATGATGGGTATACGGGAACTGGTCAAATAGTGCGAGTTTTTCGACTTTATGGGTTTCATTCAAGACTGCCAAATTATCGCACAAGGTTTCTGGGTTACAGGATATATAAAGAATATTGTCATATTCTTGTACCAACTGAACGGTTTTATCATCTAACCCACTACGTGGTGGATCGATAAAAATCGTATTACATTGATAATCGGAAAGATTAATACCATCTAATCGTCTAAATTCACGAATACCTCGCATCGCCTGTGTAAAATCCTCTGCTGACATTCGGATAATCTGCACATTATCGATTTTATTCACTGAGATATTATATTGTGCAGCTGTAACAGATGGCTTAGCTATCTCTGTAGCTAAAACATGATTGAAATTTTGTGCTAATGCCAACGAAAAATTTCCATTTCCACAATAAAGTTCTAATAGGTCACCTGTTGCGCCTTGCGTCGAAGCTATTGCCCATTCCAACATTTTAATATTCACGTGAGCGTTAGGCTGAGTAAAGCTATTTTCAACTTGGCGATAAACCATATCTCGACCATTTATCGGCAACACTTCATCGACAAAATCATTATCTAACATGATTTTAGTTTTTGAAGCACGACCAATAAGCTGTAGGTCAAAACCTTTGGTAACTAACATTGCTTTTAATTGTTTAGCTTCTTCTGCCCACTCTTCACCTAATTTTTTATGGTACAGCAAAGAGACAATTAGCTTATTACTGAGTGTTGAAAGATAATCAATTTGAAATAACTTATGGCGCAGCAGCTCACTTTGCTTAATTAAAGGCAATATTTCTATCATGATATTATTAATGAGCTGGCTGGCGACAGGAAATTGGTCGATACGAATGCGCTCTTTCGTTTCTTTATCAAACATGATGTGAAACAGGTCATCACCTTCGTGCCATAATCTAAATTCTGCACGCATACGGTAATGAGACTCTGGAGACTCGAATACCTCTGGTTCAGGTGCCGCATAAGGGGCCATCATGGTTTTCAAGCGATCTACTTTTTCTGCAAGTTGCAGTTCATAGTGTTCAGTGTGCATCTATATGGCCCCATAAACATAAAACAGTAAAAAATTGCATCAGGGGCGAAATTGTAGGGCAAGCGGTACAGATGTCCAGTTTTGATTCTGCATCCATAGACACTAAAATTAAATCCCATTAGGATAATAACGTTGTGGTCTGAATAGAAAATAGGGAATTCGGTGAAAGTCCGAGACTGACGCGCAGCGGTAATGAGGATCAAGAAAGCCTATGACACTGTCAAATAGATGGGAAGTCGCTTCTAAATATCGAAATATCCATAAAATCATTCAAGGCCTAAGAAAGTAGACAGTGACGGTAGTACTGAGTATATAGAAATATGTCAGTCAACTTAACCTAGTCAACATATCTACTCTTTGAAAGATAATTGGATTCCTCTAAGTCCGAAGACCTGCCACAACTTTATCGCTTAGTTGAATATTGGCGCGAATCTAATATCCAACCTCGCGGAATCTTAATTAAATTGATTTCCGGGTATTATCATAATGAATAATAAAAAGTTGCTACCGTTATCGGTCGCTACAGTGGCAGTGCTGTGTGGTATTTCTTCTCTGGCAAGTGCAAATAATCAATCTGATGAAATGGTGGTAACAGCAAACCGTTTTGAACAGCCCATTTCATCTGTACTCGCACCTATTACGGTAGTCACACGAGCAGAAATTGATCGTTGGCAGTCAAATACCGTGATTGATGTTCTGAGACGTCTACCGGGTGTAGATGTTGCACAAAATGGTGGGATTGGACAATTAAGTTCTCTCTTTATTAGAGGAACTGAATCTCGACATGTATTAGTTTTAATTGATGGTGTTCGATTAAATCAAGCTGGTATTTCAGGATCTTCTGACCTCAGCCAAATCCCTATATCCTTGGTACAAAAAATTGAATTTATCCGAGGAGCAAGATCGGCAGTTTATGGTTCCGATGCAGTGGGTGGCGTCATTAATATTATTACTCGCCGCGACAATGACGGTACAACTTTAAATGGCGGGTTCGGTTCTTACGCCTATCAAAACGTTAATGGTTCTACTCAACAAAAGCTCGGTGAGAATACAACAGTTACTGCCGCGGGTGCTTATACACATACAACGGGATTTGATGTGGAGGCTAGAGGAAATACAGGTGGGCATCCACAACCTGATAAAGATGGTTTTCTCAGTAAAACTTTATGGTTAGGGATTGAGCATCAATTATCTTCTGAAATATTAGCTTACGCACGTGCTTATGGTTACGGCAATCGAACCCGTTATGATGGCTATTATGACAAAGATGCAAAATCACTTGTTGATACACGGAAGCTCTATAGCCGAACATATGAAACAGGGCTAAAATATCATCAAGGTAATTACTCTGCTTCATTAATGGGAAGTTATAGCCATATAAAAGATTATAACTATGACCCACGCCATGGCCAGTATGGACAATTCTCTAGATTAGACGAATCGAAGCAATATAATCTGCAATGGGGTAATAGCTACCAGTTAGATAAAGGTAATATTAGTGGAGGCGTCGACTATGAATATCAAAATATTGAGCCAGGTACCGCAATGGCTAATAAGAAAGAGTCAATTAACAACACTGGATTATATTTGACTGGGCAATATGCACTTATTGACTCAGTGACTGCGGAAGCAGCGGTTCGGTCTGACCATCATTCACAATTTGATTGGCATACAACATGGCAGTCAGGGCTGAGCTGGGAATTTTATGAGGGTTATAAACTTATCGGTTCTTACGCTACAGCGTATAAAGCGCCTAACTTAGGCCAACTTTATGCAAATTCTTCATCTATCTATGGAACAACATTAGGCAATCCAGACCTGAAACCTGAAAAAAGTAAGCAATGGGAAATTGGTCTAGAAGGTGTATCCGGTCCTTTATTTTGGCAACTTAATGCATATCGCAATGATATTGATAACTTAATTGCATATAAATACGGCTATCCAATAAGTACTTATGAAAATATTGGTAAGGCTGAAATTAAAGGGCTTGAATGGATTGGTGAGCTCGATACAGGCATTTTCCATCATCAACTAACCTATCAATATATTGATCCTAGAAATAAAGATACAGACGAAGTGCTGTTGCGTAGAGCTAAGCAACAAGTCAAATATCAATTAGATTTTGCAGTTTATGATGTAGATATGGGGATCACCTATCAATATGCCGGTCAGCGTTATGACTTCAATGAAAATTCAAAACGTACAAAAGTTGGGGGATATAGTGTTTGGGATATCACTGCTGCATATCCGATCACTTCACATTTAATAATTCGTGGTAAAATAGCCAATATGTTCGATAAAGACTATGAGACCGCATATGGTTATCGCACCGCAGGAAGAGAATATTTCCTTACAGGAAGCTACAACTTCTAATAACAACCTATCTATTCGCCCGACCATTCTTGTGTTTGACTCAGGAGTGGGCGGGTTATCTGTTTATCGTGAAGTCAAAAAGCTTCTTCCGAATGCGCACTATATATATGCATTCGATAACGAAGCTTTTCCGTATGGCGAAAAAAGTGAAGAGTTTATTATCGATAGGGTTTATCAAATCGTTAATGCTATCGCGAAAAAACATGCACTGAGTATTGCTATTATTGCTTGTAACACGGCAAGTACGGTGAGCTTACCTAATCTCAGGGCACATTTCAGTTCCCCTGTCGTTGGCGTCGTTCCTGCGATTAAGCCAGCAACTAAACTGACCCGCAATGGTGTCGTGGGTTTATTAGCAACAAAAGGTACAGTTAATCGTGAATATACTAAAGAACTGATAGAACGCTTTGCGACAGACTGCAAAGTCGTTTCATTGGGGTCTGCTGACCTTGTACAACTCGCAGAAAGAAAGCTTCACGGCGAAAAAATACCCTTAGCAGAGGTGGCTCAAGCAGTTAAGCCTTGGCTTAAAATGCCTGAACCTCCTGATACTATTATATTGGGCTGTACTCACTTTCCACTATTGATAGAGGAATTGGAAGAAGTCTTGCCTAATGGCACAAGATTTATTGATTCAGGCTCAGCAATAGCGAGAAGAACGGTTTGGTTGGTCAATAATCAGGCAGAAATTATTCCTACCGAAGAAAAAGATTTTGCATATTGCCTCCTTATGGATGAAATAGTTCAAGAGTTTCAACCTGTTTTAGCAGTTGAAGGGTTCATTTCGCTGCAAAAACTAGCTATCTAAGCTAAATTTGATGGAAAGCTGAGCAAGCGAAAAAAAAATGCAAAAAAAGGGTTGCGAGATTTTCTCAGCTCCCTATAATGCGCATCCACTGACCCACGATGAGTCAACGCAGAACGCGGTGACAAGCCAACAGGCACAACGTAGTCAGCGAGAGAATCTGAAAAGATAAGCGAAAAAAAGCTTGACTCTCCATGAGGAAGACGTATCATACGTCTCCTCGCGACAGGAGCCTAAGTTGTTGAAACAAAGGTTAATATCGAAAGATAAGTCGCAACGCTCTTTAACAATTTATCAGACAATCTGTGTGGGCACTCACAAGACACTATCAAAAAAATATTTGATGTAAAAAGTCTTGAAGAGTGACTAACACGTTAATTCATATATATATGAACTAATAGGTAATATGCTTTCGCAAGAAAGCATACTACGACAGTAACATTCTTTGAGCATCAAGCACTTTTTAATTGAAGAGTTTGATCATGGCTCAGATTGAACGCTGGCGGCAGGCCTAACACATGCAAGTCGAGCGGTAACAGGGGAAGCTTGCTTCTCGCTGACGAGCGGCGGACGGGTGAGTAATGTATGGGGATCTGCCCGATAGAGGGGGATAACTACTGGAAACGGTGGCTAATACCGCATAATCTCTTAGGAGCAAAGCAGGGGAACTTCGGTCCTTGCGCTATCGGATGAACCCATATGGGATTAGCTAGTAGGTGGGGTAATGGCTCACCTAGGCGACGATCCCTAGCTGGTCTGAGAGGATGATCAGCCACACTGGGACTGAGACACGGCCCAGACTCCTACGGGAGGCAGCAGTGGGGAATATTGCACAATGGGCGAAAGCCTGATGCAGCCATGCCGCGTGTATGAAGAAGGCCTTAGGGTTGTAAAGTACTTTCAGTCGGGAGGAAGGCGTTGATGCTAATATCATCAACGATTGACGTTACCGACAGAAGAAGCACCGGCTAACTCCGTGCCAGCAGCCGCGGTAATACGGAGGGTGCAAGCGTTAATCGGAATTACTGGGCGTAAAGCGCACGCAGGCGGTTGATTAAGTTAGATGTGAAATCCCCGGGCTTAACCTGGGAATGGCATCTAAAACTGGTCAGCTAGAGTCTTGTAGAGGGGGGTAGAATTCCATGTGTAGCGGTGAAATGCGTAGAGATGTGGAGGAATACCGGTGGCGAAGGCGGCCCCCTGGACAAAGACTGACGCTCAGGTGCGAAAGCGTGGGGAGCAAACAGGATTAGATACCCTGGTAGTCCACGCTGTAAACGATGTCGATTTGGAGGTTGTTCCCTTGAGGAGTGGCTTCCGGAGCTAACGCGTTAAATCGACCGCCTGGGGAGTACGGCCGCAAGGTTAAAACTCAAATGAATTGACGGGGGCCCGCACAAGCGGTGGAGCATGTGGTTTAATTCGATGCAACGCGAAGAACCTTACCTACTCTTGACATCCAGAGAATTTAGCAGAGATGCTTTAGTGCCTTCGGGAACTCTGAGACAGGTGCTGCATGGCTGTCGTCAGCTCGTGTTGTGAAATGTTGGGTTAAGTCCCGCAACGAGCGCAACCCTTATCCTTTGTTGCCAGCACGTAATGGTGGGAACTCAAAGGAGACTGCCGGTGATAAACCGGAGGAAGGTGGGGATGACGTCAAGTCATCATGGCCCTTACGAGTAGGGCTACACACGTGCTACAATGGCGTATACAAAGAGAAGCTACCTCGCGAGAGCAAGCGGAACTCATAAAGTACGTCGTAGTCCGGATTGGAGTCTGCAACTCGACTCCATGAAGTCGGAATCGCTAGTAATCGTAGATCAGAATGCTACGGTGAATACGTTCCCGGGCCTTGTACACACCGCCCGTCACACCATGGGAGTGGGTTGCAAAAGAAGTAGGTAGCTTAACCTTCGGGAGGGCGCTTACCACTTTGTGATTCATGACTGGGGTGAAGTCGTAACAAGGTAACCGTAGGGGAACCTGCGGTTGGATCACCTCCTTACCATTGAAGTGTTTTTGTGAAGTGTCCACACAGATTGTCTGATAGAAAGTAGAGCAATAGGTTATGCGTAGGAGATACGTTTTAAAAAGAAGCGTATCTTACACGGAATAAGCCAATCATTGATTGGTGTGCAATATTCTGTGTCCCCTTCGTCTAGAGGCCTAGGACACCGCCCTTTCACGGCGGTAACAGGGGTTCGAATCCCCTAGGGGACGCCAATTGCGCCGATATCGAGTGAAAGACGATGTCCCGAATAATGATTAAGCCAATTACAATGTAGTTGGTTTAACAATTATGCTCTTTAAAAATCTGGAACAAGCTGAAAATTGAAAACAACCACATTGTTTATCGCTTAAATAATGTGAGAGTCTCTCAAAAATCTCAACTTGAATGATGTTTCTCTGAAATATCGAGTCGACGAGCGAAATGAGTTCGAGGCGGCCAGCGCACAGCAAGCGCAGCGTACTTAAGGTACGTGAGCATTGCGAGCACTGCCCAACAACGAAATCATGAAGCACAGTCACTCGTTGTAAGAAGACACTTTCGGGTTGTGAGGTTAAGCGACTAAGCGTACACGGTGGATGCCTAGGCAATCAGAGGCGATGAAGGACGTGCTAATCTGCGAAAAGCGTCGGTAAGGTGATATGAACCGTTATAACCGACGATATCCGAATGGGGAAACCCAGTGCAATACGTTGCACTATCGTTTGATGAATACATAGTCAAACGAAGCGAACCGAGGGAACTGAAACATCTCAGTACCTCGAGGAAAAGAAATCAACCGAGATTCCCCTAGTAGCGGCGAGCGAACGGGGAACAGCCCAGAGTCTTAATCAGCATTAGCATCAGGAAAACGGTCTGGAAAGTCCGGCAGTAAAGGGTGATAGCCCCGTATCCGAAGGTGTTAGTGTTGTGAACTCGACGAGTAGGGCGGGACACGTGTTATCCTGTCTGAATATGGGGGGACCATCCTCCAAGGCTAAATACTCCTGATTGACCGATAGTGAACCAGTACCGTGAGGGAAAGGCGAAAAGAACCCCGGCGAGGGGAGTGAAATAGAACCTGAAACCGTGTACGTACAAGCAGTGGGAGCCTTAATTTATTAGGGTGACTGCGTACCTTTTGTATAATGGGTCAGCGACTTATATTCTGTAGCAAGGTTAACCGTATAGGGGAGCCGTAGGGAAACCGAGTCTTAACTGGGCGAATAAGTTGCAGGGTATAGACCCGAAACCCGGTGATCTAGCCATGGGCAGGTTGAAGGTTGGGTAACACTAACTGGAGGACCGAACCGACTAATGTTGAAAAATTAGCGGATGACTTGTGGCTGGGGGTGAAAGGCCAATCAAACCGGGAGATAGCTGGTTCTCCCCGAAAGCTATTTAGGTAGCGCCTCGTGAACTCATCTTCGGGGGTAGAGCACTGTTTCGACTAGGGGGTCATCCCGACTTACCAACTCGATGCAAACTACGAATACCGAAGAATGTTATCACGGGAGACACACGGCGGGTGCTAACGTTCGTCGTGAAGAGGGAAACAACCCAGACCGCCAGCTAAGGTCCCAAAGTCATAGTTAAGTGGGAAACGAAGTGGGAAGGCTCAGACAGCCAGGATGTTGGCTTAGAAGCAGCCATCATTTAAAGAAAGCGTAATAGCTCACTGGTCGAGTCGGCCTGCGCGGAAGATGTAACGGGGCTAAACTATGCACCGAAGCTGCGGCAGCGATATTTAGATATTGTTGGGTAGGGGAGCGTTCTGTAAGCCTGCGAAGGTGACCTGTGAGGGTTGCTGGAGGTATCAGAAGTGCGAATGCTGACATAAGTAACGATAATGCGGGTGAAAAACCCGCACGCCGGAAGACCAAGGGTTCCTGTCCAACGTTAATCGGGGCAGGGTGAGTCGACCCCTAAGGCGAGGCAGAAATGCGTAGTCGATGGGTAACAGGTTAATATTCCTGTACTGGTGATAATTGCGATGGGGGGACGGAGAAGGCTAGGCTGGCCGGGCGACGGTTGTCCCGGTTTAAGGATGTAGGTGGGTGAATTAGGCAAATCCGGTTCACTATACACTGAGGTCTGATGACGAGTCACTACGGTGATGAAGTAGCTCATGCCCCGCTTCCAGGAAAAGCCTCTAAGCTCTAGATTATCATTAATCGTACCCCAAACCGACACAGGTGGTCAGGTAGAGAATACTCAGGCGCTTGAGAGAACTCGGGTGAAGGAACTAGGCAAAATGGTGCCGTAACTTCGGGAGAAGGCACGCTGGCATTAGGTGAAATCCCTCGCGGATGGAGCCGAAGCCAGTCGCAGATACCAGCTAGCTGCAACTGTTTATTAAAAACACAGCACTGTGCAAACACGAAAGTGGACGTATACGGTGTGACGCCTGCCCGGTGCTGGAAGGTTAATTGATGGGGTTATCCGTAAGGAGAAGCTCTTGATCGAAGCCCCAGTAAACGGCGGCCGTAACTATAACGGTCCTAAGGTAGCGAAATTCCTTGTCGGGTAAGTTCCGACCTGCACGAATGGCGTAATGATGGCTAGGCTGTCTCCACCCGAGACTCAGTGAAATTGAACTCGCTGTGAAGATGCAGTGTACCCGCGGCAAGACGGAAAGACCCCGTGAACCTTTACTATAGCTTGACACTGAACATTGAGCCTTGATGTGTAGGATAGGTGGGAGGCTTTGAAGTGTGGACGCCAGTCTGCATGGAGCCAACCTTGAAATACCACCCTTTAATGTTTGATGTTCTAACGTGGCCCCATTATCTGGGGTGCGGACAGTGTCTGGTGGGTAGTTTGACTGGGGCGGTCTCCTCCCAAAGAGTAACGGAGGAGCACGAAGGTTGGCTAAGCATGGTCGGACATCATGCGGTTAGTGCAAAGGCATAAGCCAGCTTGACTGCGAGAGTGACAGCTCGAGCAGGTACGAAAGTAGGTCTTAGTGATCCGGTGGTTCTGAATGGAAGGGCCATCGCTCAACGGATAAAAGGTACTCCGGGGATAACAGGCTGATACCGCCCAAGAGTTCATATCGACGGCGGTGTTTGGCACCTCGATGTCGGCTCATCACATCCTGGGGCTGAAGTAGGTCCCAAGGGTATGGCTGTTCGCCATTTAAAGTGGTACGCGAGCTGGGTTTAGAACGTCGTGAGACAGTTCGGTCCCTATCTGCCGTGGGCGTTGGAAGATTGAAAGGGGCTGCTCCTAGTACGAGAGGACCGGAGTGGACGCACCACTGGTGTTCGGGTTGTCATGCCAATGGCATTGCCCGGTAGCTAAGTGCGGAAGAGATAACCGCTGAAAGCATCTAAGCGGGAAACTTGCCTTGAGATGAGTCTTCCCTGACCCTTTAAGGGTCCTAAAGGAACGTTTAAGACTAAGACGTTGATAGGCTGGGTGTGTAAGCGTAGCGATACGTTGAGCTAACCAGTACTAATGAACCGTGAGGCTTAACCTCACAACACCGAAGGTGTTTTAAGAGAGATGATGTTGTTTTCAGAATGCATGAGAATGCAACTAAGCTTGTTCGAGATTAATTATCTGGTTTAGCGAAACTGAAAGGTGGGATTAAACGGGATAAACAGAATTTGTCTGGCGGCAATAGCGCGGTGGTCCCACCTGACCCCATGCCGAACTCAGAAGTGAAACGCCGTAGCGCCGATGGTAGTGTGGGGTCTCCCCATGTGAGAGTAGGGAACTGCCAGACATTAAATTTAAAGGTTGTGTCAGTACTGACTGACCGCACCATATTGCTGATATGGCTCAGTTGGTAGAGCACACCCTTGGTAAGGGTGAGGTCCCCAGTTCGAATCTGGGTATCAGCACCATGAATTATAGAATTTAAAGAATTTACCTAGCGGCAATAGCGCGGTGGTCCCACCTGACCCCATGCCGAACTCAGAAGTGAAACGCCGTAGCGCCGATGGTAGTGTGGGGTCTCCCCATGTGAGAGTAGGGAACTGCTAGGTTTTAAACATAAAAAAGCCATCTTAGGGTGGCTTTTTGCTATTTAGTTGACCCGTCCTAAATAAGGTTGACACTTTTCCAACTTAAAATTGGAGAGTGTAATGAAACCAACAAGTATACGAACTCAACGTGATTATTCCCTAGCCTTTAAATTGGCGGTCGTTGACCAAGTAGAAAAAGGCGAATTCACCTATAAACAAGGTCAATATCAATATGGCATACAAGGTCGTTCTACCGTTTTGGTTTGGCTTCGTAGGCATGGTAGATTAGATTGGTCGAAAGATACGCCCAACGCTCTTTATAAAGGTGTCGCTATGATCCAATCTTCTGAGCAACAAACACCTGAACAACGCATTAAAGCGCTCGAAAAAGAACTTGAAGAAGCTCAGCTTAAAGCCGATTTTTTTTGAAGCCGTTGTTAAAGTCATGGATAGAGATTTTGGCGTCCGCTTGTCAAAAAAGCGCAAAGCCGAGTTATTGAAGAAAAAACGGTTGAAAGACTCACAATAACGACCGCACGTCGCTTCATGAAAATTAGTCGGCAAGCCTATTACAAACGCCAAGATACGTCTGAAGAACGAAAAAAAACAGACGCCATTATTGTCGGTGCTGTTAAAGGTGAACGCGTTTTTCAACCCAGATTGGGAGGACGCAAGTTACATTTTATTTTAAAACAAAAACAATTCGTTATTGGCCGAGACCGACTATTTTCTTTATTGAAAGAACATCGGCTACTTGTCCTTACTAAACGTGCTTACCATCGAACAACATTAAGCCATCATCGTTTTCATCGTCATCCAAACTTAATTAAATCCGGATTTATCCCCACACAACCTGAACAACTATGGGGGGCGGATATTACCTATTTATCGACTCATGAAGGTGATACGTATTTAAGTTTAATCACCGATGCATATTCACGAAAAATCGTGGGTTATCATTTAGATGACAATATGAAAACGAATGCGGTAAAGAAATCATTGCTTCAAGCATTAAAAAAACGCAGTTCAGCAACCTCCTTAGTCCATCATTCAGATCGGGGTTTACAATATTGCTCAGCGGAATATTAGGAAATACATAAAAAGTATAATATTCAATGCTCAATGACAGATGGTTATGACTGCTATCAAAATGCATTGGCAGAACGGGTCAATGGAATATTAAAAATGGAGTATTTACTCGTCAAGCCGAGTAATTTGGAGCAGGCAAGAAAGTTAGTTGAAGAATCAATACAGTTGTATAATGAAAGGCGACCGCATTTATCATTAAATTATAAAACGCCCAATGAGGTTCATCGAGCGTTTTATACCTGAAAAGTTGTCAACTTATATCAGGACTAGTCATAGTATATAAAAATATTCAAAATAACATTCCTCTTCATATCTTCAGTAAACGCTCCTTGTACCCTAAATTAAAATTTAGCCTGAAAAATGCATAATCGAAGCGATATTTTTTGCTTTTAATATTTAAATTAACTTAAATATACTTCATCTTATGGGTTATTTTATTATTTAAATATTCCCGCTATTCTCTAACTAGACTGCCTGATAGACTTACTAAATCTTAGTTTATTATGTACCGAAGGCTGCAATGAACTCATCCTCTGAATTAAAATCATTTAATACTTTCGCTATCGAAGCAAAAGCAAAGTCAGTATATGTTGTTGAATCAGTAAAGTCTCTTTACCAACAATGGCTAGAAGCAAAAAATCATCAACTACCTGTGTTGATTCTGGGAGGTGGTAGTAATGTTCTATTTATTGAAGATTTTGATGGTGTAGTTATTTTAAATCGTATTAAGGGTATAGAAGTTATTGAGACTGCTGAATACTGGTATGTTAATGCAGCAGCAGGTGAGAATTGGCATCAATTTGTCAATATATTGATGAGTAAAGGAATTTATGGGGTTGAAAATTTAGCTTTGATACCTGGTTGTGTCGGTTCTGCTCCAATCCAGAATATTGGTGCTTATGGATTAGAACTAAAGGACATATGTGAGTATGTCGATATTCTTAGCTTAGTTACGGGTAAAGTGATCAGAATTCAAGCTGAGGAATGCCGTTTTGGTTATCGTGATAGTATCTTTAAACACGAATATCAACATACTCATGTCATTGTGGGGGTCGGTTTCAAATTATCTAAGCAATGGGCACCAAAGTTAACATATGGAGATCTGGCTCAACTTGATCCTGTGATGGTAACTCCACAGCAAGTTTTTAATTTAGTATGCAATACGCGCAGTAAAAAATTACCTGATCCAAGTATTATAGGGAATGTAGGAAGCTTTTTTAAAAATCCTATTATTTCACAAGAAAAAGCATTATATATAAAACAAAATCACTCGGCATGTCCGCAATATCCCCAAGAAGATGGTTCTGTGAAGCTTGCAGCAGGCTGGTTGATTGAGCAATGTGGATTGAAAGGTTATGAGCTAGGTGGCGCTGCGGTACATACACAGCAAGCCCTAGTACTAATTAATAAAAATCAAGCCACAGGACGTGATGTGGTCAACCTAGCTAAATATGTTAGTCAAATAGTGTACGAGCATTTTGATATTCAGCTTGAGCCTGAAGTCAGATTTATTGGTAAACATGGCGAAATTAATCCGATGGACTGTATTTTATGAAAGAAGTAAGTATTCCTTTACAGCTAATCAGTATCTTATCAGATGCACAGGTTCATTCAGGGCAGCAATTAGGTGATACATTAGGTATGACACGTGCCGGAATTAATAAGCATATAAAAACGGTACGCTCATGGGGGATTGAGGTACAAACGATCACAGGAAAAGGCTATAAATTGCCTTATCCAATAAACTTGCTAAATGTTGAACTAATTAAAAAATATATCAAGGACAACGATATCATTGTTGAACCTGTTATTGATTCAACAAATCAGTATATGCTAGAGCGAATACCTCATCTCTCATCTGGTGATACATGCTTGGCTGAGTATCAAAGTGCAGGTAGAGGTCGTCGAGGACGGCAATGGATCTCGCCATTTGGTTGTAATTTGTATTTATCAATGTATTGGAAACTTGACCAGGGACCTGCAGCTGCGATAGGACTCAGCTTAGTTGTCGGTATAATCATAGCGGAAACATTGAATAAATTAACTAAAGGAAAAATAAAAGTTAAATGGCCAAATGATCTTTATCTTAATGATAAGAAATTAGCAGGAATTCTCGTCGAATTAACAGGAAAAACTGGAGATGCGGCACATATCATTATTGGTGTTGGGATAAATATTGGTATGGGGAAAAATAATATTGAAATAGAAAATACGATTAATCAAGAATGGGCATCTTTAGCTGATGAAGTGGAAAGTATTGAGCGAAATATACTTTCCGTTAATATTATTCAAGCCTTGAAAGACGCGTTAATATTATTTGAAATAGAAGGTTTATCTCCATTTGTCAATCGTTGGTTTGAACTTGATAACTTTCTGGATAGAGATGTTAAGTTATTGATTGGTAATAATATTATTACTGGTGTGGAAAAGGGGATTAATCAGCAAGGCGCGCTTTTATTACAACAGGATAATGGTGATATTATTCCTTATATAGGTGGTGAAATATCACTAAGGCCAAATGAAAAGTAATAAAGTAAAGCCGGTTTTTTTACCGGCATATAAATTTATTTTCTTATTCTGACATTTTGAATGGAATGTTTTTCACCCTTTGTCATTATTAAGCTAGCTCTTTCTTTTGTCGGTAAAATATTTTCTTCTAAATTAAGACCATTAATTTCATCCCAAATTGAGCTTGCAATGTTAGTGGCTTCTGTTTCACTTAATTTTGAATAATTATGAAAATAGGAATCAGGATCTGAAAAAGCTCCTTGGCGGAATTTTAAGAAGCGACCAACATACCATTGCTTTAGTAATTGTGGTGCAGCATCAACATAGATAGAGAAATCAACAAAATCCGATACAAAGACGTGATGTGGGTCATGAGGATAGTCCATATCGCTTTGTAATACATTTAAGCCTTCTAAAATCAAGATATCAGGTTGATCTATAACTTGTTGCTGTTCAGGCACAATATCATAAGTAAGGTGCGAATAGACTGGTGCAGCGACATTACGTGCACCTGATTTAATCTGTGAGACAAAATTCACGAGTTTCCGCATATCATAGGATTGTGGAAAGCCTTTTTTCTTCATGATATTGCGATCTTTTAGTACCTGATTAGGATATAAAAATCCATCTGTTGTGATTAAATCAACTTTTCTATGTTCAGGCCAGCGAGTCAATAATGCTTGCAATAAGCGAGCGGTGGTACTTTTTCCCACTGCTACACTACCAGCAATACCAATGATATAAGGTACTTTGGCATCATTAGTCCCTAAAAATTGTTCTAACACAGCTTGGCGTCGTAAATTAGAGCTAATATAGAAATTTAGTAAACGAGATAATGGTAGATAGATCTCAATAACATCTTCCATAGAGAGTTCTTCATTAATACCTTTCAACTCCAGAAGCTCATTAGATGTTAATGTCAATGGGACCGAATCACGTAGTGTTGCCCAATGTTCTCTATCAAACTCTAAATATGGCGTAGTAATAAAATTCTCATTCTGTTTCATAAACCAACGTCTGCCTATTTTATGCAGGTTGGACAGGTTGCCTAAACACCCGTATCCGTAAAATTAAATTGCATCATAACGAGTGAAAGAAAGTAGGCGTAGTTCTTTTTATGTTTTATGTGAGTTTTTTTTGACAAAGGCTGTAAAAATCGCATTACTTGATGAAAAAAAGAGCGACTAGGAATAGGTTATCTTATTAGAGAAGATTCTTTTTTGGCTCTTAGAAACATCAAATATTACATTGGAGTGATAAAAGAGTACTTTACCCATTAAACTTTCATGGATTATAGTTGTGTTTCACTGTAGATGTTTTAAGCTGAATTTAGCGAAAAAAACAGCAAAATAGTAATAAAAGTACATTTTATGAGCGAACAAACAAAAAATTAAAATTTTTTGTTGCAACATGCGCTCACTCTTCCTAGAATGCGCAGCACTTGATGCCGGCATAGCTCAGTTGGTAGAGCAACTGACTTGTAATCAGTAGGTCCCGAGTTCGACTCTTGGTGCCGGCACCAATTAAAAATATGGATAGGTGGGATACCCAAGCGGCCAAAGGGAGCAGACTGTAAATCTGCCGTCATCGACTTCGAAGGTTCGAATCCTTCTCCCACCACCATCTCCTAATAAGTTTTTCAAGTAAAACTTATTCAGGAAACAGTTTAACAGCTGATAACTCAGGTAGCCGAGTTCATTGCGGGCATCGTATAATGGCTATTACCTCAGCCTTCCAAGCTGATGATGCGGGTTCGATTCCCGCTGCCCGCTCCAAGATGTGCTGATATAGCTCAGTTGGTAGAGCACACCCTTGGTAAGGGTGAGGTCGGCAGTTCGAATCTGCCTATCAGCACCACTTCCCCGATGTTCTCAAATATATCCCTGTTTTGTCTCCTGTAAAGAACAAGCAAATAAATTTTAACTGCTTGGTTGATGTGGTGTAACCACCGATTCCGTGTCTTAGAGGGACAATCTAATGTCTAAAGAAAAATTTGAACGTTCAAAACCGCACGTTAACGTTGGTACAATCGGCCACGTTGACCACGGTAAAACTACCCTGACAGCAGCAATCACTACTGTTCTGGCAAAAACTTACGGCGGTAGCGCTCGTGCATTCGATCAAATCGATAATGCACCAGAAGAAAAAGCACGTGGTATCACCATCTCTACTTCTCACGTAGAATATGATACTCCAGCTCGCCACTACGCACACGTAGACTGCCCTGGACACGCCGATTATGTTAAAAACATGATCACTGGTGCTGCTCAAATGGATGGTGCAATTCTGGTTGTTGCTGCAACTGATGGCCCAATGCCACAAACTCGTGAGCACATCCTGTTAGGTCGCCAGGTTGGCGTTCCTTACATCATCGTTTTCCTGAACAAATGTGACATGGTAGACGACGAAGAGCTGCTGGAACTGGTTGAGATGGAAGTTCGTGAACTGCTTTCTCAGTACGATTTCCCAGGTGATGATACTCCAGTTATCCGTGGTTCAGCGCTGAAAGCACTGGAAGGGAACCCAGAGTGGGAAGCTAAAATTGTTGAGCTGGCTGAGGCGTTGGATAGCTATATCCCACAACCAGAGCGTGCAATTGACAAGCCATTTCTGCTGCCAATCGAAGATGTATTCTCAATCTCTGGTCGTGGTACAGTAGTAACAGGCCGTGTTGAGCGTGGTATCGTTAAAGTTGGTGAAGAAGTTGAAATCGTTGGTATCCAAGCAACTGTTAAGACGACTTGTACTGGCGTTGAAATGTTCCGTAAACTTCTTGACGAAGGTCGTGCTGGTGAGAACGTTGGTGTTCTGCTGCGTGGTACTAAGCGTGAAGAAATTCAACGTGGACAAGTACTGGCTAAACCAGGTTCAATCAAGCCACACACCACTTTTGAATCAGAAGTTTATATTCTGAGCAAAGATGAAGGTGGACGTCATACTCCATTCTTCAAAGGTTACCGTCCACAGTTCTACTTCCGTACAACTGACGTAACCGGTACTATCGAACTGCCAGAAGGCGTTGAGATGGTAATGCCAGGCGATAACATCAACATGATCGTAACGTTGATTCACCCAATCGCAATGGATGACGGTTTACGTTTCGCAATTCGTGAAGGTGGCCGTACTGTAGGTGCGGGTGTTGTTGCAAGAATCATTGCATAATAACAACCCACTTTAGTAAAAAGGGCATCTATATGATGCCCTTTTTCATATATAGAATATATAAATCCTTTTATTTCCCGCCTCATTACTACTCAAAAAAAATCGCCTTTACTTAGAATAAAGGTAAATTAGTAGAAATGATAATTGAAATGGTAATTATTTTTATTTAAACTATCTGTATGTGATTTATACAGGTAGATGCTATGTACGTATGTCTTTGTGAAGCCATAACAGATAAGCAAATCAGAAATGCTGCCCGTAAGTTTCAGATAACATCGCTGAAAGGGCTACGTCAGATCCTTCCCGTCGGTCGTGAATGTGGGAAATGCATTAGACAAACACGTGAAATCTTAGAAGATGAATTACGAATACTAGAGGAAATTGATATCGCTGATGTAGCGTAATCGAAATAATAATCATTTATCTTGTTCATTAATAAGTAACTTTTATTTTTAATCTCTCATTTAAAATTAGTCATTCATCAAATTTCAGTACTACACTTGTAATACTGGAAGCGATGGAGAATAAAAAATGAAAGGCGATAAAAAAATGATAGCCCATCTCAATAAGTTGTTGGGTAATGAGTTAGTCGCGATTAATCAATATTTTTTGCATGCACGTATGTTTAAAAATTGGGGATTAACTCGCCTAAATGAAGTGGAATACCATGAGTCAATTGATGAAATGAAGCACGCGGACAAGTATATAGAGCGTATTCTTTTCCTTGAAGGGCTTCCAAACTTACAAGATCTCGGCAAACTGAATATTGGTGAAGATGTTGAAGAAATGCTAGTCTCCGATCTTAATTTGGAATTAGATGGCGCAAAGAACCTCAAAGAGGCAATTAGCTACGCTGATTCAATCCATGATTACGTGAGTCGCGATCTGATGATTGAGATATTAGCTGATGAAGAAAATCATATTGATTGGATAGAAACCCAATTAGATTTAATCAAACGTATTGGAATTCAAAATTACACCCAGGCTCAAATTATCGAGGAATAGCTAACTTTGTATGTTTAAATTTGATTTAAATAACGCCCCATATATTTAGTTCAATAATGGGGCGTTATTATTTGTGTGCATGTTAAGTTAAGAACAGAAAATTTCGCACATATTTTCCCCGATTACTTGCGTTTAAAATTCAGTTGCGTATAATGCGCGGGCTTACTGATTAGTAAGCCCTAGATTTTAGGTCTTAAAGATCAGTATTGAGTTAACGATTTGTTGCTCATTTAGACAATACTTCCGATATGGAAGTTACATCAAGAACGATTACACTCTCCCATCAATCGAAATGGGTACGAGGAGTAATCATTTACGTTTATAAAATAGTTGGAGCTCTGGTCTCATGCAGAACCAAAGAATCCGTATCCGCCTGAAAGCTTTTGATCATCGTTTAATCGATCAATCAACTGCGGAAATCGTAGAGACTGCTAAGCGCACTGGTGCGCAAGTTCGTGGTCCTATCCCGCTGCCGACACGTAAAGAGCGTTTTACCGTTCTGATCTCTCCGCACGTTAACAAAGATGCGCGTGATCAGTATGAAATTCGCACTCACAAACGTCTGGTTGACATCGTTGAGCCAACCGAAAAGACCGTTGATGCTCTGATGCGTCTGGACCTGGCTGCTGGTGTAGACGTGCAGATCAGCCTGGGTTAATCAGGTCGTCGAACGATTGAGAGGTTGAAACAATGATTGGTTTAGTCGGTAAAAAAGTGGGAATGACTCGTATCTTCACTGAAGATGGCGTTTCTATCCCTGTAACAGTTATCGAAATCGAAAATAACCGCGTTACTCAAGTTAAAACTGCAGAAACTGACGGTTACAATGCAATTCAGGTAACTACTGGTAGCAAAAAAGCTAACCGTGTAGCTAAACCTGAAGCAGGACATTTCGCTAAAGCTGGCGTCGAAGCTGGCCGTATTCTGCGTGAATTCCGTATCGAAGATGGTACTGAATTTAGTGCAGGACAAAGCATTAGCGTTGAAATTTTCGCTGACGTTAAAAAAGTCGACGTTACTGGTACATCTAAAGGTAAAGGTTTTGCCGGCACAGTTAAGCGCTGGAATTTCCGTACTCAAGATGCTACTCACGGTAACTCCTTGTCACACCGTGTTCCGGGTTCTATCGGTCAGAACCAGACTCCGGGCAAAGTGTTCAAAGGCAAGAAAATGGCAGGCCAACTGGGTAATGAACGTGTCACTGTTCAAAGCTTAGATGTAGTACGTGTTGACGCTGAGCGCAACCTGCTGCTGGTCAAAGGTGCTGTTCCAGGAGCAACTGGTAGCAACCTGATCGTAAAACCGGCTGTCAAGGCTTAACGTCGAGGAGATAGGAATGGAATTGGTAATGAAAGACGCGCAAAGCGCGCTGACTGTTTCCGAAACTACCTTCGGGCGTGATTTCAATGAAGCGCTTGTTCACCAAGTAGTTGTTGCATATGCAGCTGGTGCTCGTCAAGGTACTCGTGCTCAGAAAACTCGTGCTGAAGTTTCTGGTTCAGGTAAAAAACCATGGCGTCAAAAAGGCACTGGTCGTGCACGTGCTGGTTCTGTTAAGAGCCCAATTTGGCGCTCTGGTGGTGTTAGCTTTGCAGCTAAGCCACAGGACCACAGTCAAAAAGTTAATAAGAAGATGTACCGCGGTGCTCTGAAGAGCATTCTGTCTGAATTGGTACGTCAAGATCGTCTGATCGTTGTCGAGAAGTTCTCTGTTGAAGCACCTAAAACTAAGTTGCTAGCACAGAAACTGAAAGATATGGCTCTGGAAGATGTGCTGATCATCACTGCTGAACTGGATGAAAATCTGTTTTTAGCAGCACGTAACCTGTATAAGGTTGATGTACGTGATGCAGCGGGTATCGACCCAGTTAGCCTGATCGCCTTCGACAAAGTGGTTATGACTGCTGAAGCTGTGAAGCAAGTTGAGGAGATGCTGGCATGATCCGTGAAGAACGTCTGCTAAAAGTACTGCGCGCGCCGCATGTATCTGAAAAAGCTTCTACAGCGATGGAAAAAACAAATACCATCGTTCTCAAAGTTGCGAAAGACGCGACTAAAGCAGAAATCAAAGCTGCTGTGCAGAAACTGTTTGAAGTCGAAGTTGAAGGTGTTAACACTTTGCTTGTAAAAGGCAAAACTAAACGCCACGGTCAGCGTTTCGGTCGTCGTAGTGACTGGAAAAAAGCTTACGTTACGCTGAAAGAAGGCCAGAATCTGGACTTCATTGGCGGCGCAGAGTAAGTCGGAGGAGTAAAGAACAATGGCAATTGTTAAATGTAAACCTACGTCTCCGGGCCGTCGCCACGTTGTTAAAGTGGTTAACCCTGAGCTGCATAAGGGTAAACCTTATGCTCCGCTGTTAGAGAAAAGCAGCAAATCCGGTGGTCGTAACAACAATGGCCGTATCACCACTCGTCACATTGGTGGTGGCCATAAGCAACATTATCGTCTAGTTGACTTTAAACGCAACAAAGATGGTATCCCTGCTGTTGTTGAGCGTTTGGAATATGATCCAAACCGTTCTGCGAACATCGCACTGGTTCTATATAAAGACGGTGAACGTCGTTATATTCTTGCAGCTAAAGGCCTGAAAGCTGGTGACCAGATTCAATCTGGTGTAGATTCAGCAATCAAAGCTGGTAATGCACTGCCTATGCGCAACATCCCTGTTGGTTCTACAGTTCATAATATTGAATTGAAACCAGGTAAAGGTGGACAGTTAGCGCGTTCAGCAGGTACTTACGCTCAGATCGTTGCTCGTGATGGTGCTTATGTCACCCTGCGTCTACGTTCTGGTGAAATGCGTAAAGTTCTGGCAGATTGCCGTGCAACTTTAGGTGAAGTTGGTAACGCTGAACATATGTTACGTGTTCTGGGTAAAGCTGGTGCTAGTCGCTGGCGTGGTATTCGTCCTACCGTTCGTGGTACGGCGATGAACCCTGTCGATCACCCACATGGTGGTGGTGAAGGTCGTAACTTTGGTAAACACCCTGTAACACCTTGGGGCGTTCAAACCAAAGGTAAGAAAACTCGTAGCAATAAGCGTACTGATAAGTTCATCGTACGTCATCGTTCTAAAAAATAATTAGAGGATAAGCCATGCCACGTTCTCTCAAGAAAGGTCCTTTCATTGACCTGCACTTGCTGAAGAAGGTAGAGAAAGCGGTGGAAAGCGGAGACAAGAAGCCTCTCAAGACTTGGTCCCGTCGTTCAACGATCTTTCCTAATATGATCGGATTGACCATCGCTGTCCATAATGGTCGTCAGCATGTTCCAGTTTTTGTTACCGATGAAATGGTCGGCCATAAACTGGGTGAATTCGCACCGACTCGCACTTATCGCGGCCATGCGGCTGATAAGAAAGCTAAGAAACGTTAAGGTAGGAGGAAGAGATGGAAACTTTAGCTATACATCGCCACGCTCGTTCTTCTGCCCAGAAGGTTCGCTTAGTGGCTGACCTGATTCGCGGTAAGAAAGTGTCGCAAGCTCTGGAAATTCTGACCTTTACCAATAAGAAAGCTTCTGGTTTAGTGAAGAAAGTACTTGAATCTGCAATTGCTAACGCAGAGCAAAACGATGGCGCTGACATTGATGACCTGAAAGTAGCGAAAATTTTCGTTGATGATGGTCCAACTATGAAACGCATCATGCCGCGTGCGAAAGGCCGTGCAGATCGTATTCTTAAGCGCACCAGCCACATTACCGTGGTTGTATCCGATCGCTGAGACTCTGGAGACTAGCAATGGGTCAGAAAGTACATCCTAATGGTATTCGCCTGGGTATTGTCAAACCTTGGAACTCTACTTGGTACGCGAATACTAATGAATTCGCTGACAACCTAGACAGCGATTATAAAGTACGCCAGTACTTGAATAAAGAATTGGCAAAAGCGTCAATCTCACGCATCGTTATCGAGCGTCCTGCAAAAAGCATTCGTGTTACTATTCACACTGCTCGCCCAGGTATCGTTATCGGTAAGAAAGGTGAAGACGTAGAAAAACTGCGCAAAACAGTAGCGGATATCGCTGGTGTTCCGGCGCAAATCAATATCGCCGAAATTCGTAAACCAGAACTAGACGCTAAATTGGTTGCTGACAGCATCACTTCACAGTTGGAACGTCGTGTTATGTTCCGTCGTGCTATGAAGCGTGCAGTACAGAACGCAATGCGTCTGGGCGCTAAAGGTATTAAAGTGGAAGTCAGTGGCCGTTTAGGCGGTGCTGAAATCGCTCGTACCGAGTGGTATCGTGAAGGCCGTGTGCCACTGCACACATTACGTGCTGACATCGATTACAACACTTCAGAAGCGCACACCACTTACGGTGTTCTCGGCGTTAAGGTATGGATCTTCAAAGGTGAGATTCTGGGTGGTATGGCTGCTGTTGAACAAGCTGAGAAACCAGCTGCTCAACCTAAAAAGCAGCAGCGTAAAGGCCGCAAGTAAGGAGAGTCGCTGATGTTACAACCAAAGCGTACAAAATTCCGTAAGGTGCACAAAGGCCGCAACCGTGGTCTAGCGCAAGGTACGGATGTTAGCTTCGGCACTTTCGGTCTTAAAGCTGTGGGCCGTGGTCGTCTGACAGCACGTCAGATCGAAGCGGCACGTCGTGCTATGACCCGTGCAATTAAGCGTCAAGGTAAAATCTGGATTCGTGTATTCCCAGATAAGCCAATTACTGAAAAGCCACTCGAAGTTCGTATGGGTAAAGGTAAAGGCAACGTAGAATATTGGGTTGCTTTGATCCAGCCTGGTAAAGTCCTGTACGAAATGGACGGTGTGCCTGAAGAGCTGGCTCGTGAAGCATTCTCTCTGGCAGCAGCGAAACTGCCTATCAAAACCACCTTTGTAACTAAGACGGTGATGTAATGAAAGCACAAGAGCTGCGCGAAAAAAGCGTTGAAGAGCTGAACTCTGAACTGCTGAATCTGTTACGTGAGCAATTTAATCTTCGTATGCAGGCAGCAAGTGGTCAGCTGCAACAGTCTCATCTGTTGAAACAAGTGCGTCGCGATATCGCACGTGTGAAGACTTTACTGACTGAGAAGGCAGGTGCGTAATGAGCGATAAAATCCGTACTCTGCAAGGTCGTGTAGTTAGCGATAAAATGGAGAAATCTATTGTTGTTGCTATCGAGCGTATGGTGAAACACCCTCTGTATGGTAAATTCATCCGTCGTACGACTAAATTGCACGTACATGACGAGAACAATGAATGTGGGATCGGCGACGTGGTAGAAATCCGCGAAACCCGCCCACTGTCTAAGACTAAGTCTTGGGCCTTAGTTCGCGTTATTGAAAAAGCTGTCCTGTAATAGGGTAGTCTTTTCAAACGAATAAACGGCTCTTTTTGACTGAGCCGTTTATTTTTCTGTCCATAACGAAGATGTGGTGTTATAATGCCGCGCCCTCGTATTATGGGTATATTGAACGGTCTCTTCAATAATGAAGTGGCTCAGTAGTAGTTGAAATTTAGCGGAGCACTAAAATGATCCAAGAACAGACTATGCTGAACGTGGCCGACAACTCCGGTGCACGTCGCGTAATGTGTATCAAGGTTCTAGGTGGCTCGCACCGTCGCTACGCAGGCGTCGGCGACATCATTAAAATTACTGTTAAGGAAGCAATTCCACGCGGTAAAGTTAAGAAGGGTGATGTCCTGAAGGCGGTAGTGGTGCGCACCAAGAAGGGTGTACGTCGCCCGGACGGTTCTGTCATTCGCTTCGATAGTAATGCATGCGTTATTTTAAATAATAACAGCGAGCAGGTAGTCGGTACGCGTATTTTTGGGCCGGTAACTCGTGAACTTCGCAATGAGAAGTTTATGAAAATTATCTCTCTGGCACCAGAAGTACTCTAAGGAGCGGAACTATGGCAGCTAAAATCCGTCGTGATGACGAAGTTATCGTGCTGACTGGAAAAGATAAAGGTAAGCGCGGTAAAATAAAGCAGGTTATTTCTTCTAGTAAAGTTATTGTTGAAGGTATAAATCTGGTTAAGAAACATCAGAAGCCTGTCCCGGCTCTGAATCAACCAGGTGGCATCGTTGAAAAAGAAGCGGCTATTCAAGTTTCTAACGTTGCAATCTTTAACACGGCAACTGGTAAGGGTGACCGTGTAGGCTTTAGATTTGAAGACGGAAAAAAAGTCCGTTTCTTCAAATCTAACAGTGAAACTATCAAGTAATTTTTGGAGTATACGATGGCGAAACTGCATGATTACTATAAAGACGAAGTAACCAAACAACTGATGACTCAGTTTGGTTACAATTCTGTCATGCAAGTCCCTCGGGTCGAGAAGATCACCCTGAATATGGGTGTTGGTGAAGCTATTGCTGACAAAAAACTGCTGGATAATGCAGCAGCTGATTTGACAGCAATCTCTGGTCAAAAACCATTGATCACCAAAGCACGCAAATCTGTTGCAGGCTTCAAAATCCGTCAGGGCTATCCAATCGGCTGTAAAGTAACCCTGCGTGGCGAACGCATGTGGGAGTTCTTTGAGCGACTGATTTCTATTGCTGTACCACGTATTCGTGACTTCCGTGGCTTGTCCGCTAAGTCATTCGATGGTCGCGGTAACTACAGCATGGGTGTACGTGAACAAATCATCTTCCCTGAAATCGATTACGATAAAGTGGATCGTGTACGTGGTTTAGATATTACTATCACCACTACTGCGAAATCAGATGATGAAGGTCGCGCACTATTAGCAGCGTTCAACTTCCCGTTCCGCAAGTAAGGCAGGGTACTCATGGCTAAGAAATCTATGAAAGCGCGTGACGTTAAGCGTGCTAAATTAGCTGAGAAGTTCTTCGCAAAGCGCGTTGAATTGAAAGCTATCATCTCTGATGTAAAAGCATCTGATGAAGATCGCTGGGACGCTGTTCTCAAGCTGCAAACACTGCCACGTGATTCAAGTCCTTCTCGTCAGCGTAACCGCTGCCGTCAAACTGGGCGTCCGCATGGTTTCCTGCGGAAATTTGGTCTGAGCCGTATTAAAGTCCGTGAAGCCGCTATGCGCGGTGAAATCCCGGGCCTTAAAAAGGCTAGTTGGTAATTGTCACCATATTGAATCACGGGAGTAAAGACAGATGAGCATGCAAGATCCCATCGCGGATATGCTGACCCGTATCCGTAACGGTCAGGCCGCGAATAAAGTTGCGGTCACCATGCCTTCCTCCAAGCTGAAAGTGGCTATTGCCAAAGTGCTTAAGGAAGAAGGCTATATTGAAGATTTTAAAATTGAAGGCGACATCAAGCCAGAATTGGAACTGACTATGCGTTATTTCCAAGGTAGGGCTGTTGTAGAAAGCATTCAGCGTGTAAGCCGCCCAAGTTTGCGCATCTATAAGAAAAAAGATGAGCTACCACAGGTTATGGCTGGTTTAGGTATCGCTGTTGTTTCTACCTCTAAAGGTGTCATGACTGATCGTGCAGCTCGCCAAGCTGGTCTTGGTGGCGAGATTCTCTGCTACGTAGCTTAATTCGGGAGGAAAGAATGTCTCGTGTGGCAAAAGCACCCGTCGTCATTCCTGCCGGCGTAGAGGTAAAACTCAACGGTCAGGTTATTTCGATTAAGGGTAAAAACGGCGAGCTTACTCGTACTATCCATAACGCAGTTGAAGTTAAACATGAAGCTGATCACTTAACTTTCGGTCCACGCGAAGGTTTTGCAGATGCATGGGCACAGGCGGGTACTTCTCGTTCTCTGCTTAACTCAATGGTTGTTGGTGTTACCGAAGGCTTCACTAAAAAGCTTCAATTGGTCGGTGTTGGTTACCGTGCAGCAATCAAAGGCAATGCAGTAAGCTTGTCTTTAGGTTTCTCGCATCCGGTTGAACACGCACTGCCAGCAGGCATTACTGCTGAATGCCCAACACAAACTGAAATCGTACTTAAAGGTGCGGATAAGCAAGTGATTGGTCAAGTCGCAGCAGAATTGCGTGCTTACCGTCGTCCTGAGCCTTATAAAGGTAAAGGTGTTCGTTACGCCGATGAAATCGTGCGTACCAAAGAGGCTAAGAAGAAGTAAGGTAACACTATGGATAAGAAAGCAGCTCGTATCCGTCGTGCGACCCGCGCACGCCGCAAGATCCAAGAGTTGGGTGCGACCCGCCTGGTGGTACATCGTACCCCACGCCATATTTATGCGCAGGTTATCGCTCCGAACGGTTCTGAAACTTTGGTGGCAGCTTCTACTACAGAAAAAGCTATCATTGAGCAAGTGAAATTCACTGGAAACAAAGACGCAGCATCAGTTGTTGGTAAATTAATTGCTGAACGCGCATTGGAAAAAGGCATCAAAGTTGTTGCTTTTGACCGTTCTGGTTTCCAATATCATGGTAGAGTCCAGGCACTGGCAGATGCTGCCCGTGAAGCTGGCCTTCAGTTCTAAGGTAGAGGTGTAAGATGGCTCACATCGAGAAACAAGCTGGCGAACTGCAGGAAAAGCTGATCGCGGTAAACCGCGTAGCAAAAACCGTTAAAGGTGGCCGTATTTTCAGCTTTACCGCACTAACAGTAGTTGGTGATGGTAACGGTCGCGTAGGTTTTGGCTACGGCAAAGCGCGCGAAGTTCCGGCAGCAATCCAGAAAGCGATGGAAAAAGCCCGTCGCAGCATGAAAACCGTTGCTTTAAACAACGGCACAGTGTTCCACCCTGTGAAAGGTACACACACCGGTTCGCGTGTGTTTATGCAACCTGCTCACGAAGGTACCGGTATTATTGCCGGTGGTGCAATGCGTGCTGTTTTAGAAGTAGCTGGAGTTCGCAACGTACTGGCTAAAACCTATGGTTCCACAAACCCAATCAACGTGGTTCGTGCAACACTGGATGCTTTAGACAGCATGAAGTCTCCAGAAATGGTCGCAGCTAAGCGTGGAAAATCCGTCGAAGAAATTCTGGGGTAATCGGCCATGGCTAAGACTATTAAAATTACACAAGTTCGCAGTTCAATTGGTCGTTTGCCGAAACATAAGGCAACTCTGACTGGTTTAGGTCTGCGCCGCATTGGTCATACTGTAGAGCGTGAGGACACTCCTGCTGTTCGCGGTATGGTCAACTTGGTTTCCTACATGGTTAAAGTTGAGGAGTAAGAGATGCGTTTAAATACTCTGTCTCCGGCTGAAGGTGCCAAGCAGGCGCCTAAACGCGTAGGTCGTGGTATCGGTTCTGGTCTGGGTAAAACTGGCGGACGTGGTCACAAAGGTCAGAAGTCTCGTTCTGGTGGTGGCGTACGTCGTGGTTTCGAAGGCGGCCAGATGCCATTATATCGTCGTTTGCCGAAATTTGGCTTCACTTCACGCAAAGCAATGATCACCGCAGAGATTCGTCTGTCTGATTTTGCTGCTGTTGAAGGCGATGTTATTGATCTGAACGCACTTAAAGCCGCGAATGTTGTTGGCATCCAGATTGAATATGCGAAAGTTATCCTGTCTGGCGAAGTGAATCGTGCAGTTACTGTACGTGGTCTTCGTGTTACTAAAGGTGCTCGCGCTGCGATTGAAGCTGCCGGCGGTAAAATTGAGGAATAAGTGACAGATGGCTAAACAACCAGGACTAGATTTTCAAAGTGCCAAGGGTGGAGTTGGTGAACTGAAGCGCAGACTTTTGTTTGTTATCGGTGCACTAATCGTTTTCCGAATTGGTTCTTTTATTCCAATTCCTGGTATTGATGCCACTGTGCTTGCCAAATTGCTCGAACAGCAACAAGGCACCATCATTGATATGTTTAACATGTTCTCTGGTGGTGCTCTTAGCCGAGCTTCTATCTTTGCTTTGGGTATTATGCCGTATATTTCTGCGTCCATTATTGTCCAATTATTATCAGTGGTTAATCCACGATTAGCAGAGATTAAGAAAGAAGGTGAAGCAGGTCGTCGGAAGATAAGTCAATATACCCGTTGGGGTACTTTGGTATTAGCAATATTCCAATCAATTGGTATTGCAATGGGTCTTCCGAACATGCCAGGGATGCAAGGGCTAGTTATTGATCCGGGTCTCCCGTTTTACTTCACGGCTGTTGTTAGCTTAGTCACCGGAACCATGTTCTTAATGTGGTTGGGTGAGCAGATAACTGAAAGAGGTATTGGTAACGGTATCTCAATCATTATCTTCGCTGGTATTGTTGCGGGTCTACCGCCTGCTATTGGCCATACTATCGAGCAAGCTCGGCAAGGCGATCTGCACTTCCTCCTGTTGCTGTTGGTTGCAGTGCTCGTATTCGCGGTCACTTTCTTTGTTGTGTTTATGGAGCGTGGTCAACGTCGTATCGTCGTTAACTATGCTAAACGTCAACAAGGACGCCGTGTTTATGCTGCACAAAGTACACATTTACCATTGAAAGTGAATATGGCAGGTGTAATTCCTGCAATTTTTGCTTCCAGTATCATACTGTTCCCGGGTACAATAGCATCTTGGTTCGGTGATGGAACTGGCTGGGACTGGCTGACTACGATTTCTATGTATTTACAGCCTGGCCAACCATTGTATGTGTTGCTTTATGCTTCTGCGATCATCTTCTTCTGTTTCTTCTATACGGCATTGGTTTTCAATCCGAGAGAAACAGCAGATAACCTGAAGAAGTCCGGTGCATTTGTACCAGGAATTCGTCCGGGAGAGCAAACGGCCAAGTACATTGATAAGGTAATGACTCGCCTAACTTTAGTTGGTGCACTGTATATTACCTTCATCTGCCTAATCCCGGAGTTCATGCGTGACGCAATGAAAGTACCTTTTTACTTTGGTGGTACTTCCCTCTTAATCGTGGTAGTCGTTATCATGGACTTTATGGCTCAAGTGCAAACTCTAATGATGTCAAGTCAGTATGAGTCTGCATTGAAGAAAGCAAATCTAAAAGGTAAGTAATTACTTAAAGTAATTATGGTTTGCTTAAGAAGTTACGGAGAGTAAAAATGAAAGTTCGTGCTTCCGTCAAGAAATTATGCCGTAACTGTAAAGTTATTCGTCGCCATGGTAGCGTTCGTGTAATTTGCAGTGTTGAACCAAGACATAAACAACGTCAAGGTTAAGAAAAAGCATTTTTTTCTTGCAAAGTTGGGTTGAGCTGGCTAAATTAGCCAGCCAATCTTTTTATCGAAGATACATTATTGTTTGAGTATCCTGAAAACGGGCTTTTCAGCACAATAATGTATATTTTAACTTAGGAGTGCATAGTGGCCCGTATAGCAGGCATTAACATTCCTGATCATAAACATACCGTAATCGCTTTAACATCGATTTACGGCATCGGCAAAACACGTTCACAGGCTATCTGTGAATCAACTGGTATTGCTGAAAATGTTAAGATCAGTGAGCTGTCTGAAGAACAAATCGACAAGCTGCGTGACGAAGTTGCCAAGTATGTGGTAGAAGGTGACCTACGTCGTGAAATTACCCTGAGCATCAAGCGTCTAATGGACCTTGGATGTTACCGTGGTTTACGTCATCGTCGTGGTCTACCAGTACGCGGTCAGCGTACTAAGACTAACGCTCGTACCCGCAAGGGTCCGCGTAAGCCGATCAAGAAATAAGTCGGGGTATTGAATAATGGCAAAGGCACCAGTTCGTGCACGTAAGCGTGTAAGAAAGCAAGTCTCAGACGGTGTGGCTCATGTCCATGCTTCTTTCAACAACACAATCGTTACTATTACTGATCGTCAGGGTAACGCATTAGGTTGGGCAACTGCCGGTGGTTCCGGTTTCCGTGGTTCTCGCAAATCCACTCCGTTTGCAGCGCAAGTTGCAGCAGAGCGTTGCGCAGAAGCCGTGAAAGAATACGGTATCAAGAACCTGGAAGTTATGGTTAAGGGACCGGGTCCTGGTCGCGAATCAACGATTCGTGCTCTGAACGCCGCAGGTTTTCGCATCACTAATATTACTGATGTGACTCCTATCCCTCATAACGGTTGTCGCCCACCGAAAAAACGTCGCGTTTAGTACGTTTCGTTTTTAGGACTGTTGGAGAAAGAAAATGGCTAGATATTTGGGTCCCAAGCTCAAGCTGAGCCGTCGCGAAGGCACAGACCTCTTCCTGAAGTCTGGTGTACGCGCGATTGACACCAAGTGTAAATTAGATCAAGCACCAGGCCAGCACGGAGCGCGTAAACCGCGTCTGTCTGACTATGGTGTACAGTTACGTGAAAAACAAAAAGTTCGTCGTATTTTCGGTGTTCTAGAACGTCAATTCCGTAACTATTATAAAGAAGCAACGCGTCTGAAAGGCAACACGGGTGAAAACCTGTTGACTCTGCTAGAAGGCCGTCTTGATAACGTCGTTTACCGTATGGGCTTTGGCGCAACTCGCGCAGAAGCACGTCAAATGGTTAGCCACAAAGCTATCATGGTAAATGGTCACGTAGTTAACATCGCTTCTTATCAGGTTTCCCCGAATGACGTTATCAGCGTTCGTGAAAAAGCGAAAAAACAGTCTCGTATTAAGGCTGCTTTAGAGCTGGCTGAACAGCGTGAGAAGCCAACTTGGCTGGAAGTTGATGCTGCTAAGATGGAAGGTGTGTTCAAACGTATTCCTGAACGTACTGACTTGTCTGCGGACATTAACGAACACCTGATCGTCGAGCTTTACTCCAAGTAAAGCTTAGCACCAAAGAGAGGACACAATGCAGGGTTCTGTGACAGAGTTTCTAAAACCGCGCCTGGTAGATATCGAGCAAGTGAGTTCGACGCACGCCAAGGTGACCCTTGAGCCTTTAGAGCGTGGCTTTGGCCATACTCTTGGTAACGCACTGCGCCGTATTCTGCTTTCGTCTATGCCGGGTTGTGCGGTGACAGAGGTTGAGATTGATGGTGTACTGCATGAGTACAGCACCAAAGAAGGTGTACAGGAAGATATCCTGGAGATTCTCCTCAACCTGAAAGGGCTGGCGGTAAAAGTTCAGGGTAAAGATGAAGTTATTTTAACCTTGAATAAATCTGGCATTGGCCCTGTGACTGCAGCCGACATCGTCCATGATGGCGATGTCGAAATCGTCAAGCCGCAGCACATCATCTGCCACCTAACTGACGAAAGCGCTTCTATTAATATGCGTATTAAAGTACAGCGTGGTCGTGGTTATGTGCCGGCTTCTGCCCGAGTACATTCGGAAGAAGATGAGCGCCCAATCGGTCGTTTGTTAGTCGATGCTTGCTATAGCCCTGTAGAGCGTATTGCCTACAATGTTGAAGCAGCTCGTGTTGAGCAACGTACAGACTTGGATAAGTTAGTCATCGAGATGGAAACTAACGGTACAATCGATCCTGAAGAGGCGATTCGTCGTGCAGCGACTATCCTGGCTGAACAACTTGAAGCTTTTGTTGACTTACGTGACGTTCGTCAACCTGAAGTTAAAGAAGAGAAACCAGAATTCGATCCTATCTTATTGCGCCCAGTTGACGATCTGGAATTGACTGTCCGCTCTGCTAACTGCCTTAAAGCAGAAGCTATCCACTACATCGGTGATTTAGTACAGCGTACTGAAGTTGAGTTGCTTAAAACGCCTAACCTTGGTAAGAAATCTCTTACTGAAATTAAGGACGTCTTGGCATCTCGTGGTCTTTCTCTGGGCATGCGCTTAGAAAATTGGCCACCAGCAAGTATTGCTGATGATTAAGATCACAGGTTAAGGTTTTACTGAGAAGGATAAGGTCATGCGCCATCGTAAGAGTGGTCGTCAATTGAACCGCAACAGCAGCCACCGCCAAGCTATGTTCCGTAACATGGCAGGTTCTTTAGTTCGTCATGAAATCATCAAGACGACTCTGCCTAAAGCGAAAGAACTGCGTCGCGTCGTTGAGCCGCTGATTACTCTTGCCAAGACCGACAGCGTAGCTAATCGTCGTCTGGCATTCGCCCGCACTCGTGATAACGAGATCGTGGCAAAATTATTTAATGAACTGGGACCTCGCTTTGCAGCTCGTGCTGGCGGTTACACTCGTATTCTTAAGTGTGGCCACCGTACAGGTGACAATGCTCCGATGGCTTACATCGAACTTGTTGACCGTGCTGTTGAGTCTCAAGAAGTAGTTACAGAGTAATCTGCCTACTTTCAAGAAAACCGGGTATATTAGCCCGGTTTTTTTGTACCTGCTATTCTAGCCTTTCACGAACCTTCACTGACTTGATTTATTCCGTTTAAACCCATATTTAAATGTGGAGTATTTATGAGTATGTATAAAATTGGACAGATTGCGCGTCTTGCGGATGTTACCCCTGATACTATACGTTTTTATGAAAAACAAGGTTTGATGGGGCACAAGGTTAGAACTGAGGGCGGCTATAGATTATTCACAGATCAAGATTTACAGCGGCTTCGTTTTATTCGTTATGCCAAGAAGTTAGGTTTTACCTTAGAAGCAATAACAGAGCTATTATCTATACGCGTAGATCCTGAACATCATACATGCCAGGAATCAAAACAAATTGTTGATGTACGTTTATTTGAAGTTGAAAAAAAAATTCAAGAACTTATTATTATGCGTGATTCGTTAAAAATGCTTAGCTCAGCTTGTTGTGGAGAAGAGCATGCGACAACATATTGCTCTATAATGGAGATCCTTGAAAAAGGTGCATCGAAGGTTTATTAACGCAGGAAAAATGTTTAATTTTATAACTTAAAGAAGGTAATATCATGACCCAGTATCAGCATAAGCGTGGCCAGATTAAAGATAATGCAATAGAAGCATTACTTCATGACCCATTATTTAGGCAAAGAGTAGAAAGAAATAAAAAAGGAAAAGGTAGTTATAGTCGCAAAGGAAAAGTTAACAAAGGCAGTAACTGGGAGGCCAGTGGTAATCTGTTAATAGACGGATTACCACTGGCTTTTTAGTATTTACTTCTTATTTTGTTCTTTTAATAAATCACGAATTTCTGATAGTAATACTTCTTCTTTACTTGGTGCCGGTGGGGCTGTTGGCTCCGCTTCTTTTTCACGACGTACTTTATTCATTAATTTAATTGCAAGGAAGATAGCAAATGCTACGATAATAAAGTCGAATACAGTTTGTAGGAATATACCGTAATTAAGAACAACCGCAGGTATGTCACCTTGAGCTTCACTTAAAATTACACTGAACTGCTTAAAATCTACTCCACCAATTAATAAGCCTAGAGGTGGCATGATAACATCGGCGACTAATGAAGAAACAATCTTGCCGAAAGCAGCACCGATAATAACACCGACCGCCATATCAACGACATTACCCTTCATTGCAAATTCGCGAAACTCTTTTAAAAAACTCATTTGACCTCCTAGTAAGAAAACTTTTTGCTACAAAATAAATGTTTATTTAACAAATTATAGTATTTAGAGCAATTACGCTGCAAATAGATCCTGTATTTATTCGTTATGACTATAAAAAGAAGGGGCTTGGTTGAAACAGTTTCTCTACATCTGGAACATATTTTTTATCGGTTATAAACATAATGACATGATCACCCTGCTCGATAATATGATAATCACTGGCAATAATAACCTCATCTTCTCTTACGAATGCTCCAATAATAGTTCCTGGGGGTAATTTAATTTCAGAAATTTTCTTACCTACGACTTTCGATGTATTTTCATCACCATGCGCAATAGCTTCAATTGCTTCAGCAACACCTCGTCTTAATGAAGAAACACTGACAATATCTGCTTTCCTTACATGGCTCAATAGCGCTGAAATAGTTGCTTGCTGTGGTGAAATTGCAATATCAATGACTCCACCTTGAACTAACTCAACATAAGCAGACCGCTGAATTAATACCATTGCTTTTTTTGCGCCCATTTTTTTTGCTAACATAGCAGACATAATATTAGCTTCATCATCGTTGGTCAGAGCAATAAATACATCTATCTGTTCGATATGTTCTTCTGTTAGTAATTCCTGATCGGAAGCATCTCCATAAAAAACGATTGTATCGTGAAGTAATTCAGCAAGTTCAGTTGCACGTTGTTGATTTCGCTCTATCAGTTTAACACTATAATTTTTTTCCAATCTCTTAGCTAATCCTGCGCCTACATTACCACCACCGACTATCATGAGACGTTTATAAGGCTTTTCGAGTCGTTGTAATTCACTCATTACTGCACGAATATGCTGAGTCGATGCAACAAAAAATACCTCATCTCCTGCTTCAATGATGGTTGATCCCTGTGGTCGTATAGGTCGATCTTGGCGAAATATGGCAACAACTCTCGTATCAATGTGTGGCATATGTTCACGTAAGCTCGATAGTGCATTACCAACAAGCGAACCGCCATAATATGCTTTAACAGCAACAATGCTGACTTTACCTTCTGCAAAATTGACTACTTGTAGAGCACCAGGATATTGAATTAATTTATAAATGTAATCAATTACTAGCTGTTCTGGTGATATTAGGTAATCGATAGGGATCTGTTCAGGTAAAAAAAGCTTATCTGCTTCTCGAATATATTCAGTTGCCCTAATACGTGCAATTTTATTTGGTGTATTAAAAAGGCTATAGGCAATTTGGCATGCGATCATGTTAGTTTCATCAGAGCTAGTGACTGCTACCAACATATCAGCATCTTCTGCTCCAGCATCTCGTAGTACACGAGGATGGGAACCATGACCATTCACAACGCGTAGATCAAACTGATCTTGCAATTGGCGTAAGCGATCTGCGTTTGTATCAACGACAGTAATATCATTGTTTTCATCTACTAGGTTCTCAGCGAGAGTACCACCAACCTGCCCAGCACCTAAAATAATGATTTTCATTGAATATTCCTATCTCAGACAATTTTTTATAGGGTCAGTTTGCTAGTTTTATCAACCGTGCGTAAAAGAAACCATCGCCACCTGTAGTATTTGGTAGTATTTGTAGCCCTGCAGTTGTCCCATCATTAAGTACAGCATCAGAATGCTTAGCAAGAAATTTTTGTATCTGTAGGCTATTCTCTTCAGGCATTACAGAACATGTTGCATAAACGAGGGTGCCACCAATTTTCAAGTAAGGCCACATTGATTCTAATATTTGGCCTTGCAGTTCAGTTAGCTCATTAATGTCTGAATCACGTCTTAACCATTTGATATCAGGATGGCGGCGAATTACACCTGTTGCAGAGCAGGGGGCATCGAGAAGGATACGGTCAAATTGTTGTCCATGTGCCCATTCCTCAGGATTTGTTCCATCACCTTGAATTACAGTTGCATGCTGTTGCAGACGCAATAAGTTTTCTTTTACACGTTTAAGCCGATTTTCATCGATATCAACAGCGAGTACATTTGCCTTAGGTGCAAGTTCTAGTATATGGGTTGTTTTTCCGCCAGGTGCTGCACATAAGTCGAGAATATTTTCATTATCTCTTGGTTCAAGTAATTCAGCACATCCTTGAGCAGAAACATCTTGCACTGTTGACCAGCCCTGTTCAAAGCCTGGTAATTTTGTGACTGAGGTCGGTTCAGATAAACAAATTGCAGATGGATGAGTTGGGTGTAACTGTGAGGTAATCTCTGTTTCTTCTAATAATTGTTGATATTGACTAGCGCTATTATGTTGTGAGTTAGCTCTTAGCCACATTGGAGGACGTTGATTATTAGCTTCTACAATTGCTCGCCATTCATCAGGATATGCATTTTGTAGGCGCTTTAATAACCAAGTTGGGTGAAGGTACTGGCTATTATTGTTTACGTTGCGTTCTTCAAGCTGCTCTTGCTGACGCTGAAATGAGCGTAATACACCATTAATGAGACCTTTTAATTGAGGGCGTTTTAATGCAACAGCACCATTAACGGTTTCAGCAAGTGCAGCATGCGCGGGAATACGGGTATAGAGCAACTGATAAATACCAACCATGATGAGATAGTGGAGTGTTCGCTGTTTACCAGTTAATGGTTTGTCCATTAACTGATTGATAAACCATTCAAGTTTAGGTAAATAGCGTAAAACACCAAAGCAAATCTCTTGTAACAGAGATTTATCTTTATCATTTATATTTCTTTGCAGTTCAGGTAGTACGGTACTAAGAGATTGGCCATTATCGAGTACTTGACCAATGGCGATTGCTGCGACGCTACGCAAGTTATATGTATTTTTCATAAGTGAGGATAAATCTATTAGTGACTGAAATAAGACTACCTGATTTGTAGCCAGACAATCTTATTGGCATTTAATCAAGTTGTTGTCCGGGAGTGAACCATTCTTTACGAGAGTTGAGTAAATCCTGTACTCCCATCGCTTTTTTACCTGGTGGTTGCAACTGGGTGATATTAAGTATCCCATTGCCTGTAGCTACGCATATCCCATTTTTATCGGCGCTAATTATGGTTCCCGGTTTTTCATTATGGTCTTCTGAAATGACTTTTGCCTGCCAGACTTTTATTAATTGCTCTTGAACGATAAAATAGCTCATAGGCCAAGGGTTAAAAGCCCTAGTACAACGCTCGATTTGTTCTGCGGATTGCTGCCAATTAATTCGAGCTTCGTTTTTCGATAATTTTTCTGCATAATTCGCCAAAGTATCATCTTGTTTTTCAGCAATGCACTCTTGATTCGATATTAGATCTATAGTGTGAATTAATGCTTCAGGGCCTACGAGGGCTAATTTTTCGTAAATGGTGGCACTTGTATCTTCAGGCATAATTGGACAAGTCGCTTTATAAAGCATATCTCCAGTATCAAGGCCTTCATCCATTTGCATTATGGTAATACCAGTTTCAGTATCACCAGCCCAAATAGAACGTTGAATAGGTGCTGCCCCACGCCATCGCGGTAGCAAAGAGCCATGAACGTTTAGGCAGCCGAGACGCGGTAGGTCTAATACAGTCTTTGGCAAAATAAACCCATAAGCCACTACAATCATTAAGTCAGCATTTTGATCTTTGATCCATTGATGACTCTCTTCATTTTTCAGTGTTGTTGGCTGAAAAATAGGAATTCGATTCTCTTGTGCTAATACCTTGACTGGACTCGGTGTCAGTTTTTTGCCTCTTCCTGCAGGTTTATCCGGTGGTGTGAGAACACCTACAACCTGGTGCTTAGTTTTAAGCAAAGCGGCTAAATGACCAGCAGCAAAATCAGGTGTGCCTGCAAAGATAATTTTTAATGGTTCTGACACTTTTATTTTCCCTGTATAAATTATGTCTAATCAGCTATTTTTGCTTCTTTGGCTCTCATTCTATCCAGCTTTTCAACTTTTTGTCGGATACGTTGGCGCTTTAATGGGGATAGATAATCAACAAAAAGCTTACCAACAAGATGATCCATTTCATGCTGGATACAAATAGCAAGCAAGCCATCAGCTTCTAGTTCAAAACTTTCGCCATTGTAGTCAATAGCGCGTATTTTAACTTTTTCTGCTCTTGGCACAAAGCCATGTTGTTCAGGGATAGAAAGGCAGCCTTCCTCAATACCTGTTTCCCCTGATTTATCTAATAATTCAGGGTTAATCAATACAAGCCTATCATCACGTGTTTCAGACACGTCAATAACGATAATCCGTTGATGGATATTAACTTGGGTCGCAGCAAGGCCTATACCTTCTTCTTCATACATGGTCTCGAACATATCATCGATAATATGTTGAATCTCGGCATCAATTTTTTCTACTGGCTTCGCAATAGTGCGTAAGCGTTCGTCTGGGTAATGTAATACATTTAATACTGACATAGATTTTTTCGAGCAACGTCCAAAATGTGAATGTGAATTAATGCCTATTCTAGACATTTATCGGTGACATTGACAGTATTGGTTATGATTTGTTCATTGATGAACTTATTAACTGTAATGTCAGGAAGATACGATGGATACCCAAGAAATTTGGCTAAGAATGTCTCAAGTAAGTCGGCTATCACCGCATAAGGCATTAAAAATTATTAATGAATTAATCTCATTAGATCAAACTAGCTATTCCGTTTTGCATCAGTATGGGTTAAGTGAATTACAATGCTTACAGTTTCAGTGCTTCCAACCGTCACGATTAATACAAGCGCTTCGGTGGCTCGAGAAGGAAGAAAATCAACTCGTTACATTTTGTGACCCGCTATATCCTTTTTTATTAAAACAAATTGCTAATCCACCACTTGTGCTTTTTGTGTCAGGGAAAAGTGAATTAATAACGACAACACAAATTGCAGTTGTTGGTAGTCGACAGACAAGTGAATATGGCCGCAAATGGACTGAATTGTTTGTAAGAGAATTTGTTAGCTATGGATTAACGGTAACAAGCGGGTTAGCACTTGGTATAGACGGAGTGAGTCATAAGGCAGCACTCGATGCAAAAGGAAAAACCGTCGCTGTACTAGGAAGTGGGTTAGGATATATATATCCTAAACAACATATCCTACTGGCAGATCAAATTAAGGAAGAAGGAGTGTTAGTTTCTGAGTATTTTCCTGATACTCCACCATTACCTAGGCAATTTCCACGGAGAAATCGGATTATTAGCGGTTTAAGTAAGGCTACAGTTATTATTGAGGCGGGTTTAAAGAGTGGATCATTAATTACTGCACGCTATGCTATTGAGCAAAATAGAGATCTTTTTACATTACCTGCACCTCTTGGTAATTCAGCTTTTAGTGGGAATCATTGGTTATTACAGCAAGGTGCATATTTATTAGTAGAACCGCAAGATATCAAGCATCATATCGTTGGTGGATTAAACTGGGTAGCATCGGAATCAATAATAGATACAAATACTTCATTTGAGTTTAACCTTACAGAAAATAAAATATTGAGTATGGTTGAGTATCAACCTATCCCCGCAGATGTGATTGCTGAACGCACACAACAATCGATAATAGAGGTTATTTCTATTTTGACTGAGTTGGAAATAGAGGGACTCATTGCATCCGTTGCTGGTGGATATATAAAATTAAGTTAGCTGGTTAAGAGAAAAACATGTCAAAACAATTACCTGTTGAAACAGAGAAAAGTGAATGTTGTCCGGAATGTGGTTCCTTGCTTGTTATTCGTAATGGGGCTCATGGGCCATTTTTTGCTTGCTCTTCTTATCCTCAATGCCACTATATTAAGCCAATGCGTCCTTCTTCTGATGGCCATATAATAAAGGTCTTAGAGGGACAAGCATGTCCTAATTGTGGATATAATTTAGTCCTCAAGCAGGGGCGATTTGGCATGTTTATAGGGTGCAGTCAATATCCTGAATGTGAGCATATCGAATCGATAGATAAGCCAGATGAAACCAAAGTGGCTTGCCCTCAGTGCCAGAGTGGGCATCTTTTACAGCGTAAGTCTCGGTTTGGAAAAACATTCTATGCATGCGATAGCTATCCATCATGCGAGTTTATTATTAACAATAAGCCTGTTTCTGGTGAGTGTGAGTTTTGTCATTATCCATTACTTATGGAAAAAAGGGGGGCTCAAGGAGTAAGATTATTTTGTGCCAGCAAACGCTGTGGTAAATCACAAAAAAAATAATGAGCTAAAATTATGCAAAATAAATCTATACCTGCACTTGAAAATATTATCACCTCTCTTAATGAAGGGAATGTTATCGCATATCCAACAGAAGCCGTTTTTGGGCTAGGCTGCGATCCCGATAACGAACAAGCTGTTAATAAATTACTTAAATTAAAGCAGCGGCCTTGGGAGAAAGGATTGATCCTCATTGCTGATAACTATGAGCAACTAAAAAATTATGTTGATGATAGTCAGTTAACTGATGAACAGAAACAAGCTATGTTTTCCAGCTGGCCTGGCCCTGTCACTTGGGTGATCCCAGCAAAAAAATCCACAGGAAAATGGTTAACTGGTCAATTTGATACCTTGGCAGTGAGGGTAACAAACCACGAATTAGTAAAATTGCTTTGTCGCCAATATGGAAAACCATTGGTCTCAACAAGCGCGAATCTTAGTGGGCTGGATCCTTGTAGAACTACCAATGAAGTTATTGAACAGTTCAAAGGAAGTATTCCCGTACTTGATGGTTTAGTGGGGAGGCGCCAAAATCCGTCAGAAATTCGAAATGCGAAAACTGGCCAACTATATCGTAAAGGATAAGTATCACATGGGAATGTATGCTGTTTTTGGAAATCCAATTGAACATAGCAAATCACCTGTAATACATAAGATGTTTGCAGAGCAAACGGGTATTTCACTTGAATACAAGCGCATTTTGTCATCAGTAAAGTATTTTGAGCAAACACTTACTGATTTCTTTATACAAGGTGGTAAAGGCGCAAATGTTACTCTTCCTTTTAAAGAACGAGCATATCAGGTAGTTTCTGAGTTGACGGATAGAGCTCAATCATGTGGTGCTGTCAATACAGTAATGAAACTCGATGATAGTCGGCTACTGGGAGATAATACAGATGGAGTTGGCCTGTTATTAGATCTTCAACGACTTAATTTTATTCATAGTGATAGTAAGGTATTAGTTATTGGTGCTGGTGGGGCAACTCGAGGCGCTTTGTTGCCTCTTCTTGAATTTGGTTGTGATATCACGCTAACCAATAGAACTTTCTCTAAAGCTGAAGAATTAATTAATCAGTTTGCTAGTTTCGGGAAAATAAAGAGTATAGCGCTCGAACAGATCACATCTGTAGATTTCGATCTTATCATTAATGCGACTTCTTCTGGAGTGAGTGGCGAAATCCCCGCAATTAATCCCATTGTGTTTTCTCAGCAAGTCGCATGTTATGACATGTTCTATCAAAATACATTAACGCCTTTTTTATCCTTTGCAAAACAACATCAGGTGAATAAATTGGCAGATGGTTTAGGCATGTTAGTCGGACAAGCTGCATTTGCCTTTAAGTTATGGCATGGTGTTCTTCCAGAAATCGAACCCGTACTTTTAGCTTTACAAAAGGAGCTGAAACTGTGAATCAGGCGATTCAATTCCCAGATCGTGAAGAGTGGAATGTGATAACCCGAAAGGTACATTTTCCTGTATTGATAAATGGAATGTTGGCGGAATGCACTGTATCAGAGTCTTTACTTCATAAAAGATATAGCATGAATATAGGGGCTATATCTTTATTCCAAGATAATCGTTGGGATATAGAAGAAGAATTCGAGGCCTTGATTAAACAAGGCCGTGATCAAGAAAATGGTACTTATTCATTACCTGAAGATAAGTAATCGTTTTTCCATTTAACATAGTTATTAGCAGAATAACGTAGATGTTCTAATTCACTTTCTGTCAGTTTACGTGCTGCTTTTGCTGGGCTACCGACATAAAGGTAGCCACTTTCTAATTTTTTACCTTGGGTAACTAAACTATTGGCACCTATAACAACATCATTTTGAATAATTACGCCATCAAGTACTATAGATCCCATTCCAACCAATACTCTATTCCCGATTGTACAGCCGTGCAGCATAACTTTATGCCCAATTGTTACATCTTCGCCAATAATTAAGGGATTTCCTTCTGGGTTACTGGGTGATTTGTGAGTGACATGCAAGACAGAACCATCTTGTATATTTGTACGAGCGCCGATTTCAATATAGTTAACATCACCACGTAATACAGACAAGGGCCAAATGCTTACATCTTCAGCAATTCGAACATCACCAATGACAACTGAAGAAGAATCGATAAATACATTAAAAGCAACGTTTGGATATGTATCTAAATAAGGTCTTAAATGCTTGTTCATAGTGATAGCCACATTTGGTTAGAGGTATTTGAAGAGTAGTCGATATTTATTCATACTATGAAGACACAATATATTCAAAGAAGAAGTGCTGGAACAGGATGTTTATTGTTTGTTTTATCATCTTAATGCTAAAAAAAGAAACGTTATGCTGCTTTTATCTTCAAACGGTATTTTTTTTCAAAAAAAAGGTTGCCAGAATTTTTCGACTCCCTATAATGCGCATCCGTTGACACGATAAACCGCTTCGGTGGTCAGGTTTGAAAAAAAACCTAGTGTGAACAGAGGTGAAAAGAAAGAAAAAAATTAAAAATAATTGCTTGACTTTCTGATGGAAAAACGTAATATACGACACCTCGCGACAACGACCACTAAGTGTCAAAAGCACGGTCAACATCGAAAGATGGTCGCAATGCTCTTTAACAATTTATCAGACAATCTGTGTGGGCACTCACAAGACACTATCAAAAAAATATTTGATGTAAAAAGTCTTGAAGAGTGACTAACACGTTAATTCATATATATGAACTAATAGGTAATATGCTTTCGCAAGAAAGCATACTACGACAGTAACATTCTTTGAGCATCAAGCACTTTTTAATTGAAGAGTTTGATCATGGCTCAGATTGAACGCTGGCGGCAGGCCTAACACATGCAAGTCGAGCGGTAACAGGGGAAGCTTGCTTCTCGCTGACGAGCGGCGGACGGGTGAGTAATGTATGGGGATCTGCCCGATAGAGGGGGATAACTACTGGAAACGGTGGCTAATACCGCATAATCTCTTAGGAGCAAAGCAGGGGAACTTCGGTCCTTGCGCTATCGGATGAACCCATATGGGATTAGCTAGTAGGTGGGGTAATGGCTCACCTAGGCGACGATCCCTAGCTGGTCTGAGAGGATGATCAGCCACACTGGGACTGAGACACGGCCCAGACTCCTACGGGAGGCAGCAGTGGGGAATATTGCACAATGGGCGAAAGCCTGATGCAGCCATGCCGCGTGTATGAAGAAGGCCTTAGGGTTGTAAAGTACTTTCAGTCGGGAGGAAGGCGTTGATGCTAATATCATCAACGATTGACGTTACCGACAGAAGAAGCACCGGCTAACTCCGTGCCAGCAGCCGCGGTAATACGGAGGGTGCAAGCGTTAATCGGAATTACTGGGCGTAAAGCGCACGCAGGCGGTTGATTAAGTTAGATGTGAAATCCCCGGGCTTAACCTGGGAATGGCATCTAAAACTGGTCAGCTAGAGTCTTGTAGAGGGGGGTAGAATTCCATGTGTAGCGGTGAAATGCGTAGAGATGTGGAGGAATACCGGTGGCGAAGGCGGCCCCCTGGACAAAGACTGACGCTCAGGTGCGAAAGCGTGGGGAGCAAACAGGATTAGATACCCTGGTAGTCCACGCTGTAAACGATGTCGATTTGGAGGTTGTTCCCTTGAGGAGTGGCTTCCGGAGCTAACGCGTTAAATCGACCGCCTGGGGAGTACGGCCGCAAGGTTAAAACTCAAATGAATTGACGGGGGCCCGCACAAGCGGTGGAGCATGTGGTTTAATTCGATGCAACGCGAAGAACCTTACCTACTCTTGACATCCAGAGAATTTAGCAGAGATGCTTTAGTGCCTTCGGGAACTCTGAGACAGGTGCTGCATGGCTGTCGTCAGCTCGTGTTGTGAAATGTTGGGTTAAGTCCCGCAACGAGCGCAACCCTTATCCTTTGTTGCCAGCACGTAATGGTGGGAACTCAAAGGAGACTGCCGGTGATAAACCGGAGGAAGGTGGGGATGACGTCAAGTCATCATGGCCCTTACGAGTAGGGCTACACACGTGCTACAATGGCGTATACAAAGAGAAGCTACCTCGCGAGAGCAAGCGGAACTCATAAAGTACGTCGTAGTCCGGATTGGAGTCTGCAACTCGACTCCATGAAGTCGGAATCGCTAGTAATCGTAGATCAGAATGCTACGGTGAATACGTTCCCGGGCCTTGTACACACCGCCCGTCACACCATGGGAGTGGGTTGCAAAAGAAGTAGGTAGCTTAACCTTCGGGAGGGCGCTTACCACTTTGTGATTCATGACTGGGGTGAAGTCGTAACAAGGTAACCGTAGGGGAACCTGCGGTTGGATCACCTCCTTACCATTGAAGTGCTTTTGTGAAGTGTTCACACAGATTGTCTGATGAAATAGAGTAAAACGGTATCTATAGGCTTGTAGCTCAGGTGGTTAGAGCGCACCCCTGATAAGGGTGAGGTCGGTGGTTCAAGTCCACTCAGGCCTACCAAAATCGAATAATGCTGCGTTATAACTTAACTCGTTTACTTGATGTAAACGTTGCAAAGTTATGCATTGCCTAATTCGATTTAGCTTTTAATCACTATGAATATAGTGAGTAGATACTGTGAAATCTGTTATGGGGCTATAGCTCAGCTGGGAGAGCGCCTGCCTTGCACGCAGGAGGTCAGCGGTTCGATCCCGCTTAGCTCCACCATAATAATACTTTAAATTATTCAGAATAGATTATTTATAGTCTATTGCGAATAATTTTGCTCTTTAAAAATCTGGAACAAGCTGAAAATTGAAAACAACCACATTGTTTATCGCTTAAATAATGTGAGAGTCTCTCAAAAATCTCAACTTGAATGATGTTTCTCTGAAATATCGAGTCGACGAGCGAAATGAGTTCGAGGCGGCCAGCGCACAGCAAGCGCAGCGTACTTAAGGTACGTGAGCATTGCGAGCACTGCCCAACAACGAAATCATGAAGCACAGTCACTCGTTGTAAGAAGACACTTTCGGGTTGTGAGGTTAAGCGACTAAGCGTACACGGTGGATGCCTAGGCAATCAGAGGCGATGAAGGACGTGCTAATCTGCGAAAAGCGTCGGTAAGGTGATATGAACCGTTATAACCGACGATATCCGAATGGGGAAACCCAGTGCAATACGTTGCACTATCGTTTGATGAATACATAGTCAAACGAAGCGAACCGAGGGAACTGAAACATCTCAGTACCTCGAGGAAAAGAAATCAACCGAGATTCCCCTAGTAGCGGCGAGCGAACGGGGAACAGCCCAGAGTCTTAATCAGCATTAGCATCAGGAAAACGGTCTGGAAAGTCCGGCAGTAAAAGGTGATAGCCCCGTATCCGAAGGTGTTAGTGTTGTGAACTCGACGAGTAGGGCGGGACACGTGTTATCCTGTCTGAATATGGGGGGACCATCCTCCAAGGCTAAATACTCCTGATTGACCGATAGTGAACCAGTACCGTGAGGGAAAGGCGAAAAGAACCCCGGCGAGGGGAGTGAAATAGAACCTGAAACCGTGTACGTACAAGCAGTGGGAGCCTTAATTTATTAGGGTGACTGCGTACCTTTTGTATAATGGGTCAGCGACTTATATTCTGTAGCAAGGTTAACCGTATAGGGGAGCCGTAGGGAAACCGAGTCTTAACTGGGCGAATAAGTTGCAGGGTATAGACCCGAAACCCGGTGATCTAGCCATGGGCAGGTTGAAGGTTGGGTAACACTAACTGGAGGACCGAACCGACTAATGTTGAAAAATTAGCGGATGACTTGTGGCTGGGGGTGAAAGGCCAATCAAACCGGGAGATAGCTGGTTCTCCCCGAAAGCTATTTAGGTAGCGCCTCGTGAACTCATCTTCGGGGGTAGAGCACTGTTTCGACTAGGGGGTCATCCCGACTTACCAACTCGATGCAAACTACGAATACCGAAGAATGTTATCACGGGAGACACACGGCGGGTGCTAACGTTCGTCGTGAAGAGGGAAACAACCCAGACCGCCAGCTAAGGTCCCAAAGTCATAGTTAAGTGGGAAACGAAGTGGGAAGGCTCAGACAGCCAGGATGTTGGCTTAGAAGCAGCCATCATTTAAAGAAAGCGTAATAGCTCACTGGTCGAGTCGGCCTGCGCGGAAGATGTAACGGGGCTAAACTATGCACCGAAGCTGCGGCAGCGATATTTAGATATTGTTGGGTAGGGGAGCGTTCTGTAAGCCTGCGAAGGTGACCTGTGAGGGTTGCTGGAGGTATCAGAAGTGCGAATGCTGACATAAGTAACGATAATGCGGGTGAAAAACCCGCACGCCGGAAGACCAAGGGTTCCTGTCCAACGTTAATCGGGGCAGGGTGAGTCGACCCCTAAGGCGAGGCAGAAATGCGTAGTCGATGGGTAACAGGTTAATATTCCTGTACTGGTGATAATTGCGATGGGGGGACGGAGAAGGCTAGGCTGGCCGGGCGACGGTTGTCCCGGTTTAAGGATGTAGGTGGGTGAATTAGGCAAATCCGGTTCACTATACACTGAGGTCTGATGACGAGTCACTACGGTGATGAAGTAGCTCATGCCCCGCTTCCAGGAAAAGCCTCTAAGCTCTAGATTATCATTAATCGTACCCCAAACCGACACAGGTGGTCAGGTAGAGAATACTCAGGCGCTTGAGAGAACTCGGGTGAAGGAACTAGGCAAAATGGTGCCGTAACTTCGGGAGAAGGCACGCTGGCATTAGGTGAAATCCCTCGCGGATGGAGCCGAAGCCAGTCGCAGATACCAGCTAGCTGCAACTGTTTATTAAAAACACAGCACTGTGCAAACACGAAAGTGGACGTATACGGTGTGACGCCTGCCCGGTGCTGGAAGGTTAATTGATGGGGTTATCCGTAAGGAGAAGCTCTTGATCGAAGCCCCAGTAAACGGCGGCCGTAACTATAACGGTCCTAAGGTAGCGAAATTCCTTGTCGGGTAAGTTCCGACCTGCACGAATGGCGTAATGATGGCTAGGCTGTCTCCACCCGAGACTCAGTGAAATTGAACTCGCTGTGAAGATGCAGTGTACCCGCGGCAAGACGGAAAGACCCCGTGAACCTTTACTATAGCTTGACACTGAACATTGAGCCTTGATGTGTAGGATAGGTGGGAGGCTTTGAAGTGTGGACGCCAGTCTGCATGGAGCCAACCTTGAAATACCACCCTTTAATGTTTGATGTTCTAACGTGGCCCCATTATCTGGGGTGCGGACAGTGTCTGGTGGGTAGTTTGACTGGGGCGGTCTCCTCCCAAAGAGTAACGGAGGAGCACGAAGGTTGGCTAAGCATGGTCGGACATCATGCGGTTAGTGCAAAGGCATAAGCCAGCTTGACTGCGAGAGTGACAGCTCGAGCAGGTACGAAAGTAGGTCTTAGTGATCCGGTGGTTCTGAATGGAAGGGCCATCGCTCAACGGATAAAAGGTACTCCGGGGATAACAGGCTGATACCGCCCAAGAGTTCATATCGACGGCGGTGTTTGGCACCTCGATGTCGGCTCATCACATCCTGGGGCTGAAGTAGGTCCCAAGGGTATGGCTGTTCGCCATTTAAAGTGGTACGCGAGCTGGGTTTAGAACGTCGTGAGACAGTTCGGTCCCTATCTGCCGTGGGCGTTGGAAGATTGAAAGGGGCTGCTCCTAGTACGAGAGGACCGGAGTGGACGCACCACTGGTGTTCGGGTTGTCATGCCAATGGCATTGCCCGGTAGCTAAGTGCGGAAGAGATAACCGCTGAAAGCATCTAAGCGGGAAACTTGCCTTGAGATGAGTCTTCCCTGACCCTTTAAGGGTCCTAAAGGAACGTTTAAGACTAAGACGTTGATAGGCTGGGTGTGTAAGCGTAGCGATACGTTGAGCTAACCAGTACTAATGAACCGTGAGGCTTAACCTCACAACACCGAAGGTGTTTTAAGAGAGATGATGTTGTTTTCAGAATGCATGAGAATGCAACTAAGCTTGTTCGAGATTAATTATCTGGTTTAGCGAAACTGAAAGGTGGGATTAAACGGGATAAACAGAATTTGTCTGGCGGCAATAGCGCGGTGGTCCCACCTGACCCCATGCCGAACTCAGAAGTGAAACGCCGTAGCGCCGATGGTAGTGTGGGGTCTCCCCATGTGAGAGTAGGGAACTGCCAGACATTAATTAAACGCTTATTGCCTAATAAAGCGATAGGTAGCCGATAAGGCGAAGAATAAGTGGAGCGGTAGTTCAGTTGGTTAGAATACCTGCCTGTCACGCAGGGGGTCGCGGGTTCGAGTCCCGTCCGTTCCGCCACTTAATTTAGGGGCGTAGTTCAATTGGTAGAGCACCGGTCTCCAAAACCGGGTGTTGGGAGTTCGAGTCTCTCCGCCCCTGCCAGTTACCAATTAAGTAAAAATAAAAGAAGTATCTCATTGATAACCCGGTTACTTTAATCGGGTTTTTCTTTATTGATTTTGTCCAAAAAAGTCCTTTCTATATTTCTCCTATTTTAAATAAGCCAATTGTCCACTTTCTAATGAATTTAGATATATTCGATTTGAATTTTTAATTTTCTCCTTTCATAATCCCAATTCTAGTGATTTTCAAATAAATGATCTGCTTTAATCAAACAGGACACTTTAATAATGGAATATAATCCAATTATTGAGGTGTTAAATGAAAAAACGAACAAACAGGTTTTATACTACTGAGTTTAAGCAAGAAGCGGTCGCATTAGTCACCGAACAAGGTTATAGCGTCCCAAAAGCGGCAGCTTCATTAGGGATCACCGATAAATTACTTTATAACTGGAAAGCAAAATTCGATGCTGAACAATCCGGTAGCAGCTTGAATGCCGATGAGAGAGCTGAGCTATTAAGGCTTCGAAAAGAAAATAAAGAACTTAGGATGGAGAAAGAGATCCTAAAAAAAGCCAGCGCCCTCCTGCTAAAGGAAACCAAGTAGCGTTTAAAACGATTAAGCAATTATCTTCACAGTTTCCCGTGCTGAAGCTCTGCAAGTTAATGAAAATAAGTCGTTCTGCCTACTATGCTTGGCTTAAACGCCCAGCAAAATTGATCACCGCAGAACAACTTAGCCTGTACCGCAGAGCCAAAGCTATCTTTGAACAGAGTCGAAATAGCTTAGGTTATAGAACGTTACGTAAACGGTTATGCAAAGAGGGCTTTAGCGTGAGTGCTTATGGCGTTCAAAAGCTAATGGCTCAGCTTGGCCTAGTCGTCACTCAGCGCGTTGCTTACAAAGTCACCACAAAACGCAAACACAGTGATGCCGTAGCCGATAATTTGCTCAATCAAAATTTTAATCCTCACGCACCTAACGAAGTGTGGGCGGGTGATGTGACCTATTTAAAAACAGGGGAAGGCTGGATGTATTTAGCCATCGTGATGGACTTATACTCACGCCGTATTGTGGGTTGGCATATCGATAAACGAATGACGGCAGATTTAGTCAGTAAAGCCTTGATGAAAGCGTATAACTTACGCCAGCCCGAAAAAGGCTTAGTCTTTCATAGTGATAGAGGCTCTCAATATACGAGTAAGCGATATCGCCGCTTGCTAACAAGCTATGGTATCAGGGCAAGCATGGGTGATGTTGGAGCCTGTTGGGATAACGCCGTTGTAGAACGATTTTTTGGCAGTTTAAAACACGATTGGGTACTGAAAATCCCTCAGCCGACTCGGAAACAGATGAAAGAAGATGTTATCGCGTATATGCGCTATTACAACCTAGAAAGGTTTCATACTGCCAACGGTGATCTGTCCCCAATTGAGTATGAACAAAATTCCTTAAGAAAAGTGTCCTGATTTAGTTGCGCAGAACAAAAACTATATGATGTTCTTTATACTTTTTTATGATTTAAATAATTAAACCGTTAAAAAATTCCGATGAAATGAGCTATCAAATCATTTGATAACACCATGATCCTATATAGTTTGATTGTATTATTATCAATGAAATTCAGTAAGATTGCTGTATTAATGGAAGTGTATTATCGAATTGAATTTATGTAGGTGATAAGGCTGGTTTTTTAATTCTATCTTCCGTAGAACGTAAGATGTTAACTTTAATGATGAGAAAATTTCGTATTTTCATCAATAAAATCGATTTTTAAAATAATAACAACAGCATAAAGCTTTATATGTCATTCAGTATTATTGAATGTTAGGCATTTAAGTAACCGATAAAGATTTTTTCTTAGATTTAGATAATATTCTTTATTATCATTTTTAAGACTTAGCACCGTGTTCGCTAGGCTCTATGATAAGTACGCATTTAATTAAAAGAATAGGTTTTATGCATTATTCGATAACAACATCGCTAAAATACCTTGAATTGAGTTAATGACAAGCAGGGGTTTTTTACTCACTAATCTATCTATCTTCGATAACATGCTGTATGCGATAGTAATGTAAATTTATAGGTATTTATGAAGGATAAACAACGTCATAGCATGGCTTCTAAGGCTGGCTCCTATAAATAGTTTTTGAATTTGGATCTTGCTGTTTAAATACTTTTAATCTTTTAACCTCATTTACTTCCATACCATCATACTTCAATTATCAATTTATCTCCTCTCCCATTTTTACGGTAAATATCTACACCACTTAGCCAGTTTTAAGATGCTAACTATTTGAGTTTCATTAAATCATTTTTTCTTCATTTAATTTGTGAGAACTGTAATGCAAAAAATCTAATGATAACTGCTTCATTATAGATAAAGTGGGTTGTATATATCGAGTATCGTTAGGTAGATTAAGTTCTACGTTTGCAAATATCAGAATTGCACAGTATGAGAAATTATGGCTATACACGCTTTTACATCTTATTTTCATGGGAGGGAAAGCTAATTACCGATAAAATTCCCATGAATAGAGATTAAATACACGAATTAGATGGTTAAAAAAGCTGAATTTACTATGGGTTATCAACTTGAATGATCTCAAATATGCTTCGATTAAATCAATATGGAAGCATATTTTTTTACTGTTAATAATATGTTTAACATAAAGTGAACATTGATCGTAATGATATTCGAAAAGGCCTCATTGTTTATGTGAGTTTCCCGATGACAAACAAGAAGATCTTCATCGTTATTTTAGAGCTTTTTCCATGGGGATATCATCAATTGTTACTGATCTAACGATTTGAATTGTTTTGGGTATAGATATAATTTGGTGGGATAAAACGCCCGATAAAGCAAGTCAGGCGTTTTAGAATAAAAAATACGAGCGCATCATTAAGATATCGTTCTGAGTTGTGCATTTTTGACAGGTGTTTTGATTAGTTGATTAATCAGTGCTTGTTGATCATTTTTTTGCAGCCAAACAGCGTAAAGTGGTTTTGTAATTGCAGCCTCTGAGAGCGTTTTTAGCGCGGGGTATTGTATGTTCCAATGAGATGGCAAAAATGCAGCTGAAAGCGATACAGGAAGCAATTGACGTGCAATATGAGCTGATGTAGTTATCATTACGGGGGAATCATCTAAGGTTAAGACTGATTCATTTTTTGGTTGGAAATCAGCACTCCACTCTAATTTGATATAATTGTAATTCGTCAAGGCTATATTTTTTTGTGAAGCCATAAGTTGTAGTTCAATGGTACCAATAATCGTACTTTCAAACTCATCCATCTTAGGTGGTTCAGTCGCTATCAATAAATCAAGCTCTCTGGAATGTAACTGTTTTACGAGAGATTGACGAGTTGAGACCCTTGCTTCTAAACGGAGCTCATCATGCTGTTCATACAGTGCTTGTATCCAGTCGGTAAGATAGCCCTCCCATAATGAAGCTGTAGCCCCTATTGAAAGTTCAGTATGCTGTGATGCATGTGAAATCTCTTTTTTTGCTTGTAGCCAAGTATTCATCAAGGATTCTGCATAGGGGACAAGGCGCTCACCTGCGGCTGTTAACCTAATGTTATTGCGATGTCGAGTGAATAGGTTCGTTCCGAGTTGAGTTTCAAGTTGTCTTATACGAAAACTCACAGCAGATTGAGTTAAATATAGTGATTCTGCGGCTCGGCCGAAGTGTCTGGTTCTACTGACTTCCAAAAAAGTTTTCAATAACTCAGTATCCACATACATCTCCAATAATTTTTGTCGTGATGATTTAAATGTTTTGTTTTACAGATTGGCAATGCTGTCTAATACTCCGCGCCATAAAGAGTTGACAGTAATAAGTTAGGAGTGTGTCAGATGGCAGAAAGCTTCATCACGACTAATCGTTTTTTTGATAATAAACATTACCCACGTGGCTTTTCTCGTCATGGTGATTTCACCATCAAGGAAGCTCAGTTGCTCGAGCGCCATGGCCAAGCTTTTAATGAGCTTGATTCTGGCAAACGAGCTGCACAAACAGACGAAGAAAAATTGTTCGTCGCTGTTTGTCGCGGCGAGAGAGAACCAGTAACTTCTGAAGAAAAAGTATGGATCAAATATTCTAGCCGGATAAACCGTCCGAAACGTTTCCATACTTTATCTGGAGGTAAACCCCAGATTGACCCTTCAGAAGACTACACAGACACGGATGATTAATATCATCACTATATTCAAGAGGGGCTTAGGCCCCTTAATTTATTGTCTAATGTTACAATCACCATCCACTTCTCCAAGTGCTCAGCTTACTTGTTTTTGCAAATGAAGCAATAACTTATCCATCGCACGGTAACTTAATGCTTCTAGAAGATGTACTCTTTCGATATTCATCGATTCTTGAAGGTCTGCAATAGTTCGCGCAACCCTTAATATCCTATGCCATGCACGAATAGATAATCCCAATTTGTTTAAAGCATGTTCTAAAAAAAGAGCATCTTTAGTACTAAGCAGGCACAATTTTGTTGTTTCTCTAGCGGATAATTGACTATTGAGCTTACCGCTTCTCTCGATTTGTTTATTTCTAGCGACAATGACACGGGAACGGATTTGTTCACTATTTTCACCTTGATATTGCTGATGACTTAGCGTTCCTAATGGTAATAGAGGAATTTCAATCGAAAGATCAAATCGATCGATAAAGGGCCCTGAAATACGGGAAAGATAGCGCAGAATTTTGATAGGGGAAGTTCGATTATTGTCTCCACTGTAATGACCTGTAGGACTTGGATTTAAAGCGGCAATAAGTTGAAAGTCTGCAGGAAAGCACACTTTTGCTTTAACGCGAGAAATAACCACCTGTCTTGATTCTAAAGGTTCACGTAATGCATCTAATACAGAACGACTAAATTCTGGTAGTTCATCGAGAAATAAAATACCGTTATGAGCGAGTGATATTTCACCTGGCTTAGGTAAACTGCCACCGCCAATCAGAGCTGCCATAGATGCACTATGGTGAGGCGACCTAAAGGGCCTAGGCGGCCAGCCATTACCTAAGGTAGTTGAGTGACATAAACTGTGTAGGGCGGCAACTTCCAAGGCTTCCAGTGGCGTTAAAGAGGGTAAAAGTGTTTTTAGGCGGCTAGCGAGCATCGTTTTTCCTGTGCCAGGAGGACCTAATAGCAACAAATTGTGACCACCACTCGCACAAATCTCAAGTGCTCTCTTGCCTTGTTCTTGACCTATGATATCACTGATATTACCTTCATGGCTGGCGGGAGGAACGGGTATATTAGTCGGGTGGGCATTACATAATAATGTGATTTTTCCATGTAAAAAATGGCAGAGATCTAATAATGATTGTGAAAATTTCACACTATTGTTAGGTAATAAATTTAATTCATGCTGATTTTCCGCTGAAAAAATGAGATGTCTTTTTTGAGCTAATGCTGCCTGAGCAGCGGGAATTGCCCCGTTAACATGGCGGATCTGGCCAGATAAAGCGAGCTCTCCGAGAAACTCGAACTCATGAAGCTGCTTGTTAGGTATTTGGCCTGAAGAAGCCAAAATTGCGATTGCAATTGCAAGGTCATAACGTCCACCTTCTTTTGGAAGATCAGCTGGCGCTAAATTCACCGTCATTTTTTTTGCTGGATATTCAAAACCACTATTTAGTAGTGCGCTACGCACTCTATCTCTTGATTCTTTTACAGCAGTTTCGGGTAAACCCACTAATGTTAAGCCGGGAAGTCCATTGCTAATATGAGCTTCAACAGTGACAAGTGGTGCATTCATCCCTATAGATGCTCTTGTATAAACAATAGCCAATGCCATAATTCCTCCTATTGAGTTAACAGAGTAATATTCTGTTTAACTAAGAAGCACTGCAATTGAATATATTGGGTATGCTAAGCAGCTCGAGTGCCATATAATGAAATAACATTTTATTACTATTTTTTTGCGAAGGTACTCGCAAAGTTATTTTTAATCAGCGAGTTGTGGTACTTGGGCGAATATAATTTTGATATAAGTCAAGTTGCTAATTACTGAAAAGAAATAATGAAATTAAGATTAACATCATTAATATTGATTATAATTATTGGAATATCCGGCTAATTATTCTTTCATAATTGATGGTATTTACTATTTATGCTGCAATTTAGTAGTTAATTATTCTGTTATTAATGTAATCAATTGATTTTAAATGTAATATATATTTTGATAACAAATAAAAAAAATAAAAGTTGTCAAAATAATTTTAAAATGATACCTCTTTAATATAAATAACGAATAATAGTGAAAAGACAGAATACATGAATGCATTACTTCAAGTGATTAGCCTAATTATTATTAGCGTGGTGGTGATTATTATCCCACCGTGCGGGGCTGCACTTGGACGACGAAGGCTGAATTAGTAGCCAAATCTCACGAGAACCCCGCACCGAAAGGCGCGGGGTTTTTTTTACGCAAAGTTTTACTGCATGACAAAATGAATAAAAACAAAATAAATTCATATAGATAAATCAATTCGATAGACAGGAGACAAGCATGAATGGGGCACATTGGTTAGTTCAAGCATTACGAACTCAGGGTGTTGAGACTGTTTTTGGGTATCCAGGTGGTGCAATCATGCCTGTTTATGATGCGTTGTATGACGGTGGTGTTGAACATTTACTGTGTCGACATGAGCAAGGCGCTGTTATCGCAGCAATCGGTTATGCTCGAGCAAGCCTGAAAACAGGGGTTTGTATTGCAACATCAGGTCCTGGTGCAACGAATTTAATCACGGGATTAGCAGATGCTTTTTTAGATTCAGTTCCAGTTGTTGCGATTACAGGCCAAGTTAGTTCGCAGTTTATCGGCACAGATGCTTTCCAAGAGATAGATGTCTTAGGTTTATCTCTCGCTTGCACCAAACATAGCTTTTTAGTTGAATCCATCGAAGATTTACCTCGTATTGTTGCTGAAGCTTTCGCAATCGCAAATAGTGGTCGTCCAGGGCCTGTACTGATTGATATTCCGAAAGATATTCAGCTACAGCAAGCGGATCTAACGCCATTCTTAATGCCTGTTGAGCAGGATTTGCCAACACAAAGTGGTGAAATCAATCAGGCAAGAGAGTTATTAATACAATCAGAAAAACCCATGTTATATATCGGTGGGGGTGTCGGCATGTCTGGTGCTGTCACTGAATTAAGAGATTTCATCGATTACACCGGTATCCCATCAGTTGCCACATTAAAAGGGTTAGGAGCAGTTCCGCCATCTGAAGCTAATTACCTTGGCATGTTAGGCATGCACGGTACTAAAGCTGCAAACCTTGCAGTACAGCGTTGCGATTTATTGATCGCGGTTGGTGCTCGTTTTGATGACCGCGTAACAGGTAAGTTAAATACTTTTGCACCGAATGCCAAAGTGATACACCTTGATATTGACCATGCTGAACTTGATAAATTACGTCAAACACATGTTGCTTTGCTGGGGGATGCGAAAGTTCTCCTGCCTGAGTTGAAGATTAAAAAATCGATTTCACCATGGCAGCAGGAAGTGCAGCAGCTGAAAAGTGAATTTGCTTGGCGTTATGACCATCCTGGAGAATCTATTTATGCGCCTTTGTTGTTAAAACAACTTTCTGATCGCATGGATACTCACGTTGTTGTAACAACAGATGTTGGGCAGCATCAAATGTGGTCAGCCCAGCATTTAAGCATTGAAGCACCCGAGAATTTCATCACCTCAAGTGGTTTAGGAACGATGGGATTTGGTATCCCTGCGGCAATAGGTGCCCAAGTCGCTCGCCCTGAAGATACGGTTATTTGTGTTTCTGGAGATGGTTCTTTCATGATGAATATACAAGAACTCGGCACGATTAAGCGTAAAAAATTACCTGTTAAGATTTTACTGCTAGATAACCAACGGTTGGGCATGGTTCGCCAGTGGCAAGAACTGTTCTTTGAGCAGCGCTACAGCGAAACTATTTTAACTGATAACCCTGACTTTGTAGCTCTGGCGGCTGCTTTCGATATCCCTGGGCGTCGTATAACAACAAAATCTGAAGTTGATGCGGCTCTTGATGAATTACTCAGTAGTGAAGGCGCTTATATTTTACAAGTATCAATAAATGAATTAGAAAATGTCTGGCCGTTGGTTCCACCAGGGGCAAGTAATGAAAAAATGATGGAGAAACCGTTATGATGCAACATCAACTCGCAATACTGGCCCGTTTCCGCCCCGAGGTTTTAGAGCGTATATTACGGATAACTCGCCATCGTGGATTTCAAATCAGCTCTATGACTATGGATCATATGCCAGATGATGATAATGTTAATATTCAAATGACTGTAAACAGTCAGCGCCCATTAACTCTGCTCTATTCGCAGTTAACAAAGCTGTCTGATGTTTCACAAGTTGAAATAAAAGAACAAGAATCACGACTATTACGCACACAAAGTGCAATGTAAGGAATATATAAAATGACTAAGAAAGCTGACTATATTTGGTTTAACGGTGAAATGACGCCATGGGCAGATGCAAAGGTTCACGTTATGTCTCATGCCTTGCATTATGGAACATCTGTGTTTGAAGGTGTCCGTTGCTATAATTCTCACAAAGGCCCTGTGGTATTCCGCCATCGTGAGCATATGCAACGTTTGCGTGATTCAGCAAAAATCTACCGTATGCCTGTCAGCTATAGTGTAGAAGAGTTAATGGAAGCTTGTCGTGAAACTCTGCGTCAAAACAATTTAGTCAGCGCGTATATTCGTCCATTAGTTTTCGTTGGTGATGTAGGTATGGGCGTTAATCCGCCAGATGGTTATAAAACTGATGTCATCATGGCTGCATTTCCATGGGGTGCTTATCTAGGTGAAGAAGCTTTAGACCAAGGTATTGATGCGATGGTCTCTTCTTGGAATCGTGTCGCGCCAAATACTATCCCAACGGGTGCAAAAGCGGGTGGTAACTATTTGTCCTCTCTCCTTGTAGGTAGTGAAGCTCGTCGTCACGGTTATCAAGAAGGTATTGCACTTGATGTGCATGGTTACTTGTCTGAAGGTGCCGGTGAAAATATTTTTGAAGTTAAAGATGGCATTTTATTCACCCCGCCATTCACCTCTTCAGCGCTACCGGGAATTACTCGCGATGCGATCTTGACCCTAGCAAAAGATATGGGCATTGAAGTTCGTGAACAAACGTTATCACGCGAATCACTTTACCTTGCGGACGAAGTCTTCATGACCGGTACGGCCGCAGAAATTACGCCAGTACGTAGTGTCGATGGAATTCAAGTTGGGATCGGTCGTTGTGGACCTGTTACCAAAAAAATCCAGCAAGCATTCTTTGGACTGTTTGATGGAACAACAGAAGATAAATGGGGTTGGTTGGATTCAGTTAACCCTTAATAACGAATAGTGACAGTCTTACAGGCGGTCGTTCCCCGCCTGTTTTAAAACACGGGAGTAAAGATATGCCTAAGTACCGTTCAGCAACAACAACTCATGGCCGTAATATGGCTGGTGCCCGCGCATTATGGCGTGCTACAGGTATGACCGATGCTGATTTTGGAAAGCCCATTATTGCAGTTGTTAACTCATTTACTCAGTTCGTGCCGGGTCATGTGCATTTGCGCGATCTTGGTAAGCTCGTCGCAGAGCAAATCGAAGCGGTGGGGGGTGTCGCTAAAGAGTTCAATACAATTGCGGTAGATGATGGTATTGCCATGGGGCATGGCGGAATGCTGTATTCCTTACCTTCCCGTGAATTAATTGCAGATTCAGTCGAATACATGGTCAATGCTCACTGTGCTGATGCGATGGTTTGTATTTCTAACTGTGACAAAATCACCCCAGGTATGCTAATGGCGTCGTTACGCCTAAACATCCCTGTCATTTTTGTTTCAGGCGGCCCGATGGAAGCAGGGAAAACCAAGCTTTCAGATCAAATTATCAAGCTAGATTTAGTTGACGCCATGATCCAAGGCGCGAACCCTAATGTCAGTGATGAAGAAAGTGATCAAATTGAACGTTCTGCTTGCCCAACTTGCGGCTCTTGTTCTGGCATGTTTACGGCAAACTCAATGAACTGCTTAACTGAGGCTCTGGGTTTATCGCAGCCGGGGAACGGGTCATTGTTGGCAACTCATGCTGATCGTGAACAGTTATTTCTTAACGCTGGTAAGCGTATTGTTGAACTCACAAAACGTTACTACGAAAAAGATGATGAAAGCGCGTTGCCTCGTAATATTGCGAACAAAGCAGCCTTTGAAAATGCCATGACATTGGATATTGCAATGGGTGGTTCAACTAATACAGTTCTGCATTTGTTGGCGGCAGCTCAAGAAGCAGAAATCGATTTTACGATGGCAGATATCGATCGTCTGTCCCGTATCGTTCCTCATTTATGTAAAGTCGCACCGAGTACACCAAAATACCACATGGAAGATGTTCACCGCGCTGGTGGTGTCATTGGTATTTTAGGCGAATTAAGTCGTGCGGGTTTATTACAAGAAAACGTTAAAAATATTTTGGGTCTCACTTTTCAAGAAACTCTCGAACAATATGATGTGATGTTGACGAAAGATGAAGCTGTTAAGTCTATGTTCGCTGCAGGGCCTGCCGGTATTCGTACCACAAAGGCATTTTCACAAAATTGCCGTTGGCCTTCGCTCGATACTGACCGTGAAAATGGCTGTATTCGTAATCTTGAACATGCCTATAGTTTAGATGGTGGATTAGCCATCTTAGCTGGCAATATCGCAGAAGATGGTTGCATTGTAAAAACAGCGGGTGTTGATGAAGAAAGTCTGACTTTCCGTGGTCCAGCAAAAGTATTTGAGAGCCAAGACGATGCTGTTGAATCCATTCTTGGCGGAAAAGTTGTTGAAGGTGATGTCGTTGTTATCCGCTATGAAGGTCCTAAAGGTGGCCCAGGTATGCAGGAAATGCTGTATCCAACCTCTTATCTCAAATCGATGGGGCTGGGTAAAAGCTGCGCATTGATTACGGATGGGCGTTTCTCTGGAGGGAGTTCAGGACTGTCGATTGGTCATATTTCACCAGAAGCTGCGAGTGGTGGTTTGTTAGCGTTAGTTCAAGATGGCGATATTATCGATATTAATATTCCAAAGAGAACTATTGTTCTTGATGTGAATGAAAATGAGCTGAATAAGCGCAGAGATGCTGAACTTGCTCGTGGTGACAAAGCGTATACACCACGTAACCGCCAACGTGAAGTGTCATTTGCTTTACGTGCCTATGCTTCTCTTGCAACCAGTGCTGATAAAGGCGCTGTACGCGATAAATCGAAGTTAGGAGGCTAATTGTGGCCGCTGCAAAACCACTACCATCCGCACCTTCTGGTGCCGACTATTTAAAAGCGGCGCTAAGTGCGCCGGTTTATGAAGTTGCACAGGTGACCCCATTACAAGAAATGGGCAAAGTTTCTGCTCGAATGGGGAACACCATTTTAGTCAAACGTGAAGATCGGCAACCTGTTCATAGCTTCAAATTACGCGGTGCTTATACCATGATCGCAAGTCTAACGGATGAGCAAAAAGCGAAAGGTGTTGTGACCGCTTCTGCGGGCAATCATGCGCAAGGTGTTGCCTTATCAGCAAATCGTATTGGCGTGAAAGCAAAGATTGTTATGCCGATTGCGACTGCCGATATCAAAGTCGACGCTGTGCGTAATTTTGGCGGTGAAGCTATCTTGTATGGCGCTAATTTTGATGAAGCTAAAGCGAAAGCCATTGAAATAGCAGCCAAAGAGGATCGCACTTTTATCCCACCGTTTGATCATCCATCTGTTATTGCGGGACAAGCAACAATTGCATTGGAGCTATTGCAGCAGGATGCACATCTTGACCGAATTTTTATTCCTGTTGGTGGTGGTGGGCTGATTGCGGGTGTTGCTGTTTTGATTAAGCAGTTAATGCCAGAAATTAAAATTATCGGTGTTGAAGCCGAGGAAGCAGCCTGTCTTAAAGCTGCACTTGCTGCTGGACATCCTGTTGACTTACCACGAGTGGGCTTATTTGCTGAAGGAGTCGCAGTAAAACGCATTGGTGATGAAACATTCCGCCTTTGCCAGCAATATGTGGATGATGTGATTACGGTAGACAGTGATGCTATCTGCGCAGCCTTAAAAGATATTTTTGAAGATGTCCGTGCCATTGCTGAACCCTCAGGGGCACTGGCACTTGCGGGTCTCAAGAAATATGTCCAGCAGCACAATATCAAAGGTGAACGTTTAGCCCATATTCTTTCTGGCGCAAACATGAATTTCCATGGTCTGCGTTATGTCTCTGAGCGATGCGAAATTGGCGAGCAGAGAGAAGCCTTGCTAGCAGTCACTATTCCTGAACAAAAAGGCAGCTTTTTACGGTTCTGTCAGTTATTAGGTCAGCGAGCGATCACTGAGTTTAATTATCGTTATACAGATGCAGATCCTGAGCGTGCTTGTATTTTTGTCGGGGTAAGACTAAATGGTGGTGATAGTGAGCGCCTTGAAATTATCCAAGAGTTACAGCGCAATGGCTATGAGGTTGCTGACCTTTCAGATGACGAGATGGCGAAGCTACATGTGCGCTATATGATTGGTGGTCGCCCATCAAAACCATTGGATGAGCGACTTTATAGCTTTGAGTTTCCTGAATCACCGGGTGCTTTACTGAAGTTTTTAGAGACGCTAGGAACTTACTGGAATATTACGTTATTCCATTATCGCAGCCATGGAACAGATTATGGGCGAGTGCTGGCGGCATTTGAATTATCAGGTCCTGAAGTCCGTTTTGATAGGCATCTTGAGGCGCTCGGTTATGAATATCATGATGAAACGGGAAATCCATCATTCCGTTTCTTCTTGGCGCCTCAAAGTTCTCCACAAACATTAGATTGAATTTTCAGGTAATAGCTGCCAGAACGATTTGATCAACGGTTCACTTAGGCGTTTGCTCAGTAGACAAACGCCGAGTTCAAAGGGTTCAACTAACGAAATATTATCGAGTTGTAATATGCGACTACGCACTGGTTCAGGGCTGTTATCAACAACAACGCTGGGAATGAGTGCGATACCACAGCCAAGTGCGACCATAGAAACAATCGCCTCATGGCCAGAAACGGTTGCATAAATCACCGGATTATTGATGTTGTGTCGGCGAAACCATAACTCAATACGTTTTCTCGATGGCCCATGTTCTGGCAAGATAAAGGGAATCGATGACCAATCTGGCTGTTCTTCTGTGGCCATGGTTCTGACTGCACAGGGCAGTGCTGGCGCTATCAGCACTAAAGGTATTTCACCAATCTTGGTAAACCGGACGTTATCAGGCAGCCGTTCAGGCTTTCCTGCAATACCAAGATCTGCTTCTTTGGTTTCGACTTTATCAACGGCATCTGCAGCATCACCTGTTGTCAGCTTAATTTCAACCAGTGGATGTAGCGCACGAAATTTATCGAGAACTTGTGGTAAATGGCTATATGCTGCGGTGACTGAGCAAAAAAGACGTAATTCACCGGTGAGTGATGGGCTTTGTTGATTAAGCACATGCTGTAGCTGTTGGTATTGTAATAACGTTTGCTGAGCAAATAACTTCAGATGCTCACCCGCTTGGGTTAATTTTACAGAACGGTTATCCCGAATAAATAGTGGGTGGCCTAACTGTTCTTCTAAGCGTTGTATTTGCCGCGATAAGGTTGATGGGCTGACATACATAGCTTTAGAGGTTCGGCCAAAATGACAGCTTTCTGCTAAATGAAGAAATAGCTTTAAATCACGGATATCCATGTTTGCCTCTTCTAGAATAAAAAACATGTTGCGAAATATGCAACATTGTATTGTTAATATATCAATTTAAGCAATGCGAATCATCGCATATAGTAAATCCATAACCACTTGAGAAAAGTGGCAGGTCAATACAGGACCTGAAATAACGAATACAACAGAACAATGGAGCAAGACAATGGCGAATTATTTTAATACTTTGAATCTGCGTCAGCAGTTAGAGCAGTTAGGCAAGTGTCGTTTCATGAATCGCGAAGAATTTGCGGATGAAGCTGGATACCTGAAAGGTAAAAAAATCGTCATCGTCGGTTGTGGTGCTCAAGGCCTAAACCAAGGCCTGAACATGCGCGATTCTGGTTTAGATATCGCTTATGCATTACGTCCTGAAGCAATTACGGAAAAACGTGCATCATGGCGTAAAGCGTCAGAAAATGGTTTTAAAGTGGGTACCTACGAAGAGCTGATCCCAGAAGCTGATTTGGTTGTTAACCTAACACCAGACAAACAACATTCAACAGTTGTTCGCGCTGTTCAGCCGATGATGAAGCAAGGTGCTGCATTAGGTTACTCTCACGGCTTTAACATTGTCGAAGTTGGTGAAGAGATCCGTAAAGATATTACTGTTGTGATGGTTGCACCAAAATGCCCAGGTACGGAAGTTCGTGAAGAATATAAACGCGGTTTCGGTGTTCCAACGCTGATTGCTGTTCACCCAGAAAATGATCCGAAAGGCGAGGGTATGGCAATTGCTAAAGCATGGGCAGCGGCAACAGGCGGCCATCGTGCCGGTGTTCTCGAGTCTTCTTTCGTTGCAGAAGTTAAGTCTGACTTGATGGGTGAGCAAACTATTCTTTGTGGTATGTTGCAAGCAGGTGCACTGCTGAGTTATGACAAGATGGTTGCTGATGGCGTTGAGCCTGGCTATGCGGGTAAATTGATTCAGTTCGGTTGGGAAACCATCACCGAAGCACTGAAACAAGGCGGTATCTCTCTGATGATGGATCGTCTGTCAAACCCTGCTAAATTACGTGCATTTGCATTGTCTGAGCAATTGAAAACTATCTTGGCGCCATTGTTCCAAAAACATATGGATGACATCATTTCTGGTGAGTTTTCATCAACCATGATGGCTGACTGGGCAAATGATGACAAAAACTTGCTGACTTGGCGTGAAGAAACTGGCAATAGCTCGTTTGAAAATTATCCAGAGTATGAAGGTAAAATTTCAGAGCAAGAATATTTTGATCACGGCGTTCTGTTAGTTGCTATGGTTAAAGCGGGTGTTGAACTGGCATTTGATACTATGTTGGAAGCAGGTATTCTTGAAGAATCAGCTTATTATGAGTCTCTGCATGAATTACCACTGATTGCGAATACCATTGCTCGTAAGCGCTTATATGAAATGAACGTCGTTATTTCAGATACAGCAGAATACGGTAACTACTTGTTCTCGTTTGCAGCAGTACCAATGCTTAAAGATTTTATGACGAAATTGCAAGCAGGCGATTTGGCGAAATCAGTCGCAGATAATGGTACAGATAATGCCCAGTTACGTGATGTTAATGAAGCGATTCGTAACCATCCGATTGAAGTTATCGGCAAAACATTACGGGGTTATATGAAGGATATGCAACGCATTTCCGTTGGCGGCTAATTATCCTTCCCCCTTCGCGTTCTAGGGGTGTCAGCTTCTTAAAGTTACCCAAGTCACATACTTATGTATGCTCCTTGGGATAACTTTATTCGCTTCCTATCTAGAACACGAATGGCTTTGGATAATGCTAAAAATTATCTCGAGCGAATAGTTTAGAAAAATAGCTTCATGATTAAGTGGTTTTAAAACCGTGTTGGTCAGATGACAGCACGGTTTTTTGTTTTTCTTGGGTAAACAGAAAAAGGTTTTATGACTCTCTACGTTGGTTAGATCACCGTAGTGAAATGATTTTTGGCTTAGAATGATAAATTAATTATACCAAAAGTGCCAAATTGTTATTTTCTTATCACTCTTCGCACTATAGGTGCGTTGGCTGTACTCTGTTACCCTAGTCACATACTTATGTATGCTCCTAGGGGCTGTTTATCTTTGAAGGTCAATTTTTATTCGAATTACACGTCTTTAGTTAAGACAAAAAGAAGCAAGGCGAGTGGCTCGCCGCCTAGTGAATTAGGCAAGAGTCGCTCAACACAGCGAAAAATCACGTTTAATCGAACCCGAAGGGCGCTTTTCATTGACGGTTTAGGGGTTTTGGTGATGTTATTTTAAGCCCCTAAGTACGTGATATGATTATATTGCTGTTATTTAAACCGATTGGTGCGGTAAAAATCAGTAGCAAAGATAAACAGCCCCTAGAGATAACCTCGCTTGCCGCCTTCCTCTAGCGCGAATAGTTTAGAAAAATAACTTCATGATTAAGTGGTTTTAAAACCGTGTTGGTCAGATGACTGCACGGTTTTTTGTTTTTAGGGTAAAAAGAGAAAGTTTTCGTGACTCTCTATGCTAGTTGCATCACTGTGGTGAAATAATTTTTTATCTAAAATGATGAATTAGTTATATCAAAAGTGCCAAATTGGCACTTTTAGCATTATTTTATTCATGGCTTTGCATTGGAAGGTCGTTTTAAAACCGTGTTGGTCTGCTGATTACACGGTTTTTGCTTTGCTTGAGTAAACAGAAAAAGGTTTTGTGGCGCTTTCTAAGCTAGTTATATCACCGTGGTGAAATGATTTTTGAGCTAGAATGATGAATTAGTTATATCAAAAAGTGCCAAATTGACACTTTTGCATTATTTTATTTATGATTTTATATTGAAAAAGTCGTTTTAAAGCTATGTTGGTCAGGTGATTACAGAGTTTGTTTGTGAGTGAGTCGGTTGGATTAAATTTATTTTCGGTGGCTCGGTTGTTTTTATGCACTGTGCACTTTCTGCTACAATCCCTACCAATATGCCTTTTTGTCATTAACCTTATTCAGAGAAACCATGCGATTAAATCCAAGCCAGCAGCAGGCTGTTGAATTTGTGGATGGCCCATGCCTTGTATTGGCGGGGGCTGGATCCGGAAAAACCCGAGTCATTACCAATAAAATAGCGCATTTGATCCGCCAATGTGGCTATCAACCTCGGCAAATTGCGGCAGTTACCTTCACCAATAAAGCAGCACGAGAGATGAAAGAGCGCGTTGCTCAAACATTGGGTAAAAAGGAAGCTCGTGGCTTGATTATTTCCACATTTCATACCTTAGGCTTGGAAATCATTAAGCGTGAGTACAAAGCGCTTGGGATTAAAGCAAACTTTTCGCTATTTGATGATCAGGACCAAATGGCATTACTTAAAGAGCTAACCTCTGATTTGCTCGAAGAGGATAAAGATCTCTTACAGCAATTGATCTCATCGATCTCAAACTGGAAAAATGATCTTCTTTCGCCAGACCACGTCGTTGGACAAGCAAGAAGTGAAAAAGAACATTATTTCGCTGAGTGTTATCGCCGTTACGAGCTGCATCTGAAAAGTTGTAATGTATTGGATTTTGATGACCTGATCAGTAAGCCAACTTTGCTGTTGTCTCATAACGAAGAAGTCCGTGAGCGGTGGCAACAAAAAATCCGTTACTTGCTAGTGGATGAGTACCAAGATACCAATACCAGCCAATACCAGCTAGTTAAGCTGCTGGTGGGCCACCGAGCGCGTTTCACTGTCGTAGGGGATGATGACCAATCTATCTATTCTTGGCGTGGTGCACGTCCACAAAATTTAGTGTTACTTAGTCAAGATTTTCCTAAGCTCAATGTGATCAAGTTGGAACAAAACTATCGCTCATCAGGGCGGATACTAAAAGCAGCTAATATCTTGATTGCCAATAATCCCCACGTATTTGAGAAAAAATTATTTTCTGAGTTAGGTTATGGTGTGCCTCTGAAGGTTTTAACCGCCAACAATGAGGATCATGAAGCAGAAAGAGTGATTGGTGAGCTAATTGCACACCACTTTATTAATAAAACGCGATATAAAGATTATGCCATTTTGTACCGAGGTAATCACCAATCGCGTATTTTTGAAAAAATGTTAATGCAAAATCGCATTCCCTATCGTATATCGGGGGGAACATCCTTTTTTTCTCGTCCTGAAATTAAAGATTTGCTCGCCTATTTGCGAGTGTTGACTAATCCAGAGGATGACAGCGCATTCTTGAGAATTGTGAATACACCTCGTCGAGAAATAGGACCTAAAACGATCCAAAAATTAGGTGAATGGGCAAACCAGCGTGGTAAAAGTCTTTATCAAGCGAGTTTTGATTTAGGGCTGGAACAGTCATTAACGGGTAAAGGATTAACCGCACTACAGCAATTCACTCACTGGATGGACAAGATTGTTCAGCAATCTGAACGTGAACCTTTATTGGCAGTACGTGATTTATTACGCGAAACGGACTATGAAAGCTGGCTCTATGAGACATCTGCCAGCACTAAAGCGGCTGAAATGCGCATGAAAAACGTTAATCAGCTGTTTACTTGGATGAGTGAGATGATTGAGGGTGACGAGTTGAATGACCCGATGTCACTTAGCCAAGTTGTCACTCGTTTTACCTTGCGTGACATGATGGAGCGGGGTGAAGACGATGAGGAATCCGATCAGGTTCAATTGATGACACTGCATGCCTCTAAAGGATTAGAATTTCCTTATGTTTTTCTTGTTGGCATGGAGGAGGGCTTATTACCTCATCAAAGCAGTATTGATGAAAATAATATTGATGAAGAACGCCGATTAGCCTATGTCGGGATCACTCGGGCACAAAGAGAGCTCTTTTTTACGCATTGCCGTGAACGCCGTCAATATGGTGAGTTAATTCGCCCAGAAATAAGTCGTTTTTTATTGGAGTTGCCACAAGATGATTTGGAGTGGGAGCAGCAGCGTAAAGTGGTAAGTGCCGAAGAACGAATGCAAAAAGGGCTGTCAGCGCTTGCCGATATCAAAGCACGTTTGGGATTAAATAAGAAAACCTAAGTCTATAATATTAGCCTCACACTAGTAACAAGCTTAGTGTGAGGTAATAAGTAAATTAATTATTCGAGCTATTGCGCTCTTCAAGCTTTATCGGCCAATTAACATAGCCTTGCCATTGAACTTCTTGTTGCAGATTTTCCGCACGTAATGGATGATCTGCTAACCAGCGATAAGGCAATATCACTGCTAGATCCTGCACTCTTGCATTAAGCCTCAATGCGGGTAGTGTGTCATCGCGTCGGCGACTTGCGAAGATAATGCTCAACCGTAAAAGCCGACATAATGCATAAGCTTGTTGCATCGGTAATGCATTTTGTTGGCTAAGTGTCGCAAGGTCGATAGGGCCTTGTTGATTTCTCAATAAGGCGGCAAGTAAACGCTTTTGTGCGGGAGTGAATCCAGGTAAATCAAGATTCGTAATTAGATAACTCGCATGTTCTGGACCTTTACGGAAATCGATGCTTAAGCCAATTTCATGTAATGCACAAGTACTCGATAACAAATCACGGCAGCGTAAATCTAATTGCCAATCTTTAGCTACTTGCAAAAAGAAATGCTCTGCTAATTGGCGAACGCGGGTGGCTTGCTCAATATCAACTTGAAAGCGGCGTTGAATATTGCGTAGTGTGCGGGCTCGGATATCTTGCTCAATCGGTAATTCGAGCATGCCGTAGACCAATCCTTCTCGCAGCGCACCACCTGCTAATGTCATGTTATCAATGGATAATGCTTCGAAGATGGCAATAAGGATCGACAGCCCACTTGGAAAAACGAGTGCTCGCTCAAAAGTAAGGCCTTCAATTTCAAGCTCTTCAAGTTTATGGCACTGAATAGCTTTGTATTTGAGCTGCCGTAGCTTATCTAACGTAATCAGCTCATCCATGCCTTGTGCAATCATAATTTCTTGGATGGCTTGAACTGTCCCTGATGCACCAACACAAATTTTCCAGCCGTGGGTTTTTAAGGTGTCTGCAATCGGAGCTATCACAGCATGTGCTGCTGATTCGGCTTTTGCAAAATTCTCTTCGGTGAGAGAGCGGTCACTAAAATAGCGTTCAAGCCAAGTGACGCAACCCATTTCAAGGCTAAATAGCTGTTGTGCTTTTGCACCAGTACCTGTGACCAGTTCAGTACTACCACCACCGATATCAACGACTAAACGTTGTTCGGGGCCGCCCGTTGTATGTGCTACACCTTGATAAATCAAACGTGCCTCTTCTTCTCCCTGAATCACGCGGACAGTATTACCTAGAATTTCGCTGGCTTTTTCCACAAAGGTATCGGCATTTTTTGCTAACCGTAATGTTGCTGTTGCAACCACCCGAATTTGAGATGTGGGGATGTCTTGTAAGAGCTCTGAAAAGAGCCGAAGACATTGCCAGCCGCGATCCATCGCTTGTTCTGATAACATATTGTTGCTATCCAAACCAGCAGCAAGACGTACTTTGCGCTTAACTCTAGAAATAATCTGAATGCTACCTGCAATTTCACGAACAACCAGCATATGAAAGCTGTTCGAACCTAAATCAATTGCTGCGTAGAGAGAAGATGATTTCAGCATATCGTTATCACTCAGCCTGGACGTTTATGGTTACTACGTGGACCATTATGGCGACGTGGTGAATTGGAGTTGCGGCGAGGTCCCCCTGGACGCGGGCGATGACGACGCTTTGGTACTGGAAGATCCGCTAATAGTGCATCACTATTGTATTTACTTACTGGGATTGAATGCTGAATATATTCTTCAATTCCTGGCAGATTCAGGGAGTATTCTTCACAGGCAAGGCTGATTGAATGACCACTTTCACCTGCTCGTCCAGTACGACCGATACGGTGTACGTAGTCTTCACAGTCATCAGGTAAATCATAGTTAAAAACATGCGTTACCGATGGAATGTGCAATCCACGCGCCGCAACATCAGTTGCAACCAGAATATCGAGATTACCTTGAGTAAATTCTTCTAAAATACGCAGGCGTTTCTTCTGTGCAACATCACCGGTTAGTAGACCAACACGATGGCCGTCTGCGGCTAGATGAGCCCAGACATCATCACAACGATGTTTGGTATTAGCAAAGATGATACAACGCTCAGGCCACTCTTCTTCTAGCAGGGTCTGTAATAAGCGCATTTTTTCTTCGTTTGAAGGATAAAACAGTTCTTCTTTAATGCGATGACCTGTTTTTTGCAATGGTTCGACTTCGATATATTCAGGGTTATTCATTTGCTCAAAGGCTAATTCTCTCACGCGATAAGACAGTGTGGCCGAAAAGAGTAGATTCAATCTTTCCGTCACAACAGGCATACGGCGGAATAGCCAGCGAATATCTTTAATAAATCCAAGGTCGTACATGCGGTCTGCTTCATCAAGCACAATAACTTGAATTGCACCTAAGTCAACATGACCTTGTTTGGCATAATCAATTAAACGGCCAGTTGTACCAATAAGGATATCAACGCCATTTTGGAGTACTTTTAGTTGCTCATCATAGCCATCGCCGCCATAAGCGAGGCCAATTTTTAAGCCTGTAAACTCAGCAAGTTCTTTAGAATCTGAGTAGATTTGTACAGCCAATTCTCGAGTCGGCGCCATGATTAGTGCACGAGGTTGATTGACTTTTTTACCCTCAACAGCTGGGTGGGTTAATAAATAGTGAAATGTAGACGTTAAAAATGCTAACGTTTTGCCGGTACCTGTTTGCGCTTGCCCCGCAACATCTTTGCCTTCGACAGTGAAAGGCAAGGTATACGCCTGTATAGGCGTGCAATAATTGAAGCCTTTTTTATTCAATGCTTCAATGACTGTTGGGTGCAAGGCGAAGTCGGAAAACTTCTTTTCTGTCAAGTGTGCTTTACTCATAGTGTGGTAGAATATCAGTTAACGGTTGGTTTACGAAAGTGTATCTTTTGAAATAAAGCGTACTGATGCCAATTAATGTTACACTAAGTCTAAAAAAATGGTCTATTGGAGTACAATTATGAGCGACAAAATTATTCATACAACTGATGCAAGCTTTGAAGCCGAAGTGTTGAAAGCAAGTTCACCTGTTCTTGTCGATTTCTGGGCAGCATGGTGTGGTCCTTGTAAAATGATCGCGCCTATTCTTGATGAAGTGTCCGAAGAATATACAGGCAAACTGACTATCGCAAAACTGAATATTGATGATAATCCGGCTACCGCACCAAAATACGGTATTCGTGGCATTCCGACTCTTCTGCTATTCAAAAACGGCAGTGTAGCAGCAACAAAAGTCGGTGCGTTATCTAAAACTCAGCTGAAAGAGTTTTTAGACGAAAATCTGTAAGTTGTATTAGTGGTTTGAGTCAAAACGTTTAGCGGTTTATCTATTTTATATAGAGGATCGCTAGACGTCCTCCCTGAAGCGTGATAAGTTATCTGCAATCCTCATATAGCACTCATATGAATTACTTTGTAATCCTTTGTTCTTATCTTAAATATCTGGTTAGTCAGTTTAATTACAGTTCATATCTTGTAATCTAGAGCTGTTAATGTGTTGGTTTCTGAAATTACCATCTGAAAGTTGAGTTGTCGTCATTGCAACATTCAATAACTTCGCTTGTGGTATATTTGCAATATCAATTAAATAAAGATGAGAATGGTCTATAAGTCATCGTTGAGACTTAAACTAGTCAAACTTCGCTGGCTATTAGAAGTCGAAATTATTCAAGGTGTTAGGTTTGTGTTTTCGTGCTTTGAAAGTGTTCAATCTGCTATATTGGGATAGATGTTGTTCTAAAGATACAAAAAACTATTGCTAATATTGTTTGTGTTTCTAATAATAGGCAGCACATCACTCAGATGAATCGCCGTGATATGTTAGTGCAATCTTAGCAGTAACAATGGCAAGAATTTTTACGTATTGTTAATAGTTTTAGTTTGTAGCTATCAACAGGACGTTATAAAGTTAAACTGGCACTTATGTCTTATATATAGCTGCCTTCAATTTACGTTCATAGTTCGAGAATTACCCCGAGTTAAAGAACCCACCATTATGAATCTTACCGAATTAAAAAATACGCCAGTATCTGAATTGATTACGTTAGGCGAAAACATGGGGCTAGAGAACTTAGCCCGTATGAGAAAACAGGATATTATCTTCTCAATTTTGAAGCAGCACGCTAAGAGCGGAGAGGATATTTTCGGCGATGGCGTTCTGGAAATATTGCAGGATGGATTTGGTTTCCTACGTTCAGGAGACAGTTCTTACCTCGCAGGTCCTGATGATATCTACGTTTCTCCCAGCCAAATTCGTCGTTTTAACCTTCGCACCGGCGATACCATTTCAGGAAAAATTCGTCCTCCTAAAGAAGGTGAACGTTATTTTGCCCTATTAAAAGTTAATGAAGTTAACTTTGATAAACCTGAAAACGCCCGCAATAAAATTCTCTTTGAAAACTTAACACCTTTACATGCAAATAGTCGTCTTCGTATGGAACGTGGAAATGGTTCAACTGAAGATTTAACTGCCCGCGTGTTGGATTTAGCTGCTCCTATTGGGCGTGGCCAACGTGGTCTTATTGTTGCACCACCAAAAGCAGGTAAAACCATGTTACTGCAAAATATTGCAGCGAACATTGCTCATAATCATCCTGACTGCGTACTTATGGTATTGCTAATCGATGAGCGTCCAGAAGAAGTCACTGAAATGCAGCGCTTGGTTAAAGGTGAAGTTATCGCTTCGACTTTTGATGAGCCAGCCGCGCGCCACGTTCAAGTTGCTGAAATGGTAATTGAAAAAGCAAAACGTCTCGTTGAGCATAAAAAAGACGTTATTATTTTACTTGATTCTATCACTCGTCTTGCACGAGCGTACAACACAGTAGTTCCTTCTTCAGGTAAAGTTTTAACAGGTGGTGTGGATGCAAATGCGTTACATCGTCCTAAGCGTTTCTTTGGTGCTGCACGTAATGTTGAAGAAGGTGGTAGTTTAACTATTATTGCGACTGCTCTCGTTGATACTGGTTCTAAAATGGACGAAGTTATTTACGAAGAGTTTAAAGGTACAGGTAACATGGAATTACACCTGTCCCGTAAGATCGCAGAAAAACGTGTATTCCCAGCGATTGATTACAATCGTTCAGGTACACGTAAAGAAGAACTGCTAACGACGCAAGAAGAATTACAAAAAATGTGGATCCTACGTAAGATTATTCACCCAATGGGCGAAATCGATGCAATGGAATTCCTCATCAGCAAATTAGCAATGACTAAAACCAATGAAGACTTTTTCGATTTCATGAAAAGAGCATAATTACTTAATTATCAATATTCAAAATAATTGAGTTATATGTATGCGAAAAGCGAAACTATTACGAGACCATATGTAACACTTGGCTCGGGTAGTCGAGTTAAGATAACGCCGATATCACTTGAAATATGGCGAATATATCATTGTGTTCAATAAAGCGCTGTCAATGACAGCGTTTTTTTTTACCTTTATATGATGTTTTTTATGAGCATACAGTTCATTTATTTCTAGATAGCGATGTCAAAACTTTGTTATCTTTCTTAAATTTACGTTATATCTTTATTTCAATACTCGTTAATCATCATTCAATGATGTTGATTTATAATACTGAGATATGATTCACAGTAATTAAACAGGGCTTACTCGAAAAATAATCTTTTTTATATTAGCTTTTTTGATCAACTCAATGGAAAATCAATTGTTGGATAGAATAGTTCATTATTTTATTCAAGCAATAAGTAGCTTAGCGAAATCAATACGTATATTCAGTGTGTTCATTTATTTAATGATAGCCCCATCTACTTAATGGAATTTTCTTAATTATTAGAAAAGGTTCATTTATTAAACGAAAAAGATGTATGAATTTATAATCATAGATAGTTGCTGTTCTTTATGGCATGCATATTGCTTTGATTAAGTATAAAATTAATTAATAAGACTACATAGTCAATTGAGATTTTTAAAAGTATGACTCTGATAGCTATGTTATGTCGGTCTAATATATAGTTATTAAAGATAGGTCTTATGGTAGTTATCTCATTTTAGATGATAATGGATTTGCTCATGACTCAGCATGAGCGCAAACATTTTAGTGTTAGGTTAAATAAAAAGATAAGAGAGTTGACTCGTGGATACCGCACAATTTATTACTAGCCTTTTTTATGTTTTTTTGTTCACGTTAGTATTTATTTTTCTCGCTCGAATTGTTGCAACAAAAATCGGGTTGGTAGATAAACCTAACTTTAGGAAAAAACACGTAGGATTGGTCCCTTTAGTTGGGGGAATAACTGTCTTTTTTGGCGTTTGTTTTGCATTTTTAATCACTGAGGAATATATCCCTCACAAATGGCTCTATCTAATTTGTGCTGGCCTTCTTGTATTCATTGGGGCTCTCGATGATCGGTTTGATATTAGCGTTAAGCTAAGAGCCGGTGTTCAGGCAATGGTTGCTGTAGCCATGATGACGATTGCCGACCTGAAATTAGAATCATTAGGGCATGCATTTGGTCCATGGGAACTTGTGCTTGGTCCATTTGGTTATATTGTCACTTTATTTGCTGTATGGGCTGCAATCAATGCTTTTAATATGGTTGATGGCATCGATGGACTTTTAGGTGGACTATCCTGCGTATCTTTTGGTGCATTAGGTTTTCTACTGTACCAAGGTGGTAGTTATGCGCTCGCATTTTGGTGTTTTGCGTTTATTGCAGCTATTCTTCCTTATATCTTCTTAAACTTAGGCCTGCTAGGTCGCCGCTTTAAAGTCTTTATGGGGGATGCGGGCAGTACGCTTATTGGTTTTACCGTAATTTGGATTCTGGTTGAATCAACACAGGAAACAGTGCATCCAATTAATCCAGTAACAGCATTATGGATTATTGCGATTCCATTAATGGATATGGTTGCGATTATGTATCGTCGTATCCGTAAAGGAATGAGTCCATTTTCACCTGATCGTCAACATATCCATCATTTAATTATGCGTTCAGGTTTTACACCGAAAGGTGCTTTTGTCCTTATCACTCTGTCTGCTGCATTTTTAGCGTGCGTGGGAATTATCGGTGAAAAAGTAACATTTGTCCCAGAATGGGTAATGTTGGCATTATTTTTGCTTGTATTCTTAATGTATGGTTATTGCATTAAACGCGCTTGGAAAGTGGCTCGTTTTATTAAGCGCACTAGACGTCGTATGCGTAGAGGTGCAGTACGGTAACAACAAACGGAAAAATAGAGGTTCTGTGCAGTGAAAAACTCAGAAACACAACCTAATCAGTATCAACCGCCGATAGAACCGGAATTGGATATCCGTGGTTTGTGCCGCTCCTTATGGCAAGGTAAAATTTGGATCGTCGCAATTGCAGTTATTTTTGCTGCTATTGCACTGGGCTCATCCTATTTTATGCAGCAAAAATGGAGTTCAACTGCGATTACAGACTTACCAACAGTGAACAATTTGGGAAGTTATTATTCGCAGAAACAGTTTTTGCGCAATCTTGATTCTCGTATCAACTCTGCGGGTCAAGAAGGCCAATTACCAACAATTGCGAATGAAGCTTATCAAGAGTTTATCAAGCAGATTGGCGCTTATGATACGCGACGTCAGTTTTGGCTAACCACCGATTATTACAAGCAGCGTTTAGAGAACGATCCTAAAGCAGACGCAGCACTGTTGGATGAATTGATTGATAATATCGAATTTACACCAGCAGATAGTCTGAAGAATGTGCCTGACAGTATTAAGTTAGTGGCCGAAACTTCAACAGATGCAAATCAATTATTACGTGAATATACGCAGTTTGCTAACCAGCGAGCAACGACAAACTTGAATGATGAACTCAAGGGAACTTGGGCAACGAAAATGCAATCCATGAAAGCGTTAGTAAAACGTGAAGATATGGTTGCTGATGCTGCCTATGAAAGACGCTTGAATGTCCTTGAACAAGCATTGAAAGTTGCGCAAAAACAGGGTATTTCACGTAATCAGAGCACAGCTCCGGTTGATGAAATTCCAGACTCTAAAATGTTTATGTTAGGCGTTCCATTACTGGAAGCTCAAATAGAAACGTTAAAAGCAACAGGTCCCGATCATAACACTGAATATGATCAGAATATCGCAATGTTATCGACATTGAATGTTGGACCAACTCTCCAAGATAATTTTCAGGCTTATCGTTATTTACGAACACCTGAAGATCCCGTCAAACGTGATAGTCCACGTAGAGCCTTTATGATGGTTCTGTGGGGTGCTATTGGTGCATTGGTTGGTGCGGGCATAGTACTTGCTCGTCGACGCTCATCCTGATTTTTTATTGGTGGCTGACTTCTGCATCAGCCACCGCGTAAAGTCATTATAATTAAATAAAAGCAGATAACTGCATCAGATAAATATAAGAGAGTCACTGTGAAAGTATTGACTGTATTCGGCACTCGACCGGAAGCCATTAAGATGGCTCCATTGGTTCACGCACTTGCTAATGATACCGCTTTTGAAGCTAAAGTTTGTGTTACGGCCCAGCACCGAGAAATGCTCGATCAGGTACTGAAACTATTTGAGATCACACCCGATTACGATCTCAACATTATGAAACCAGGACAAGATTTAACTGACATCACGTGTCGTATTCTCGAAGGATTGAAAGCGGTATTTGCTGATTTTCAACCCGATGTTGTTTTAGTGCATGGCGATACTGCGACGACAATGGCGACAAGTCTTGCAGCATTCTACCATCGTATTCCTGTTGGACATGTGGAAGCTGGATTACGTACCGGTAATCTCTATTCACCGTGGCCTGAAGAAGCTAACCGCAAAATTGCGGGTCACCTAGCCATGTTCCATTTCGCACCAACAGAAAACTCACGGCAGAATCTATTGAAAGAGTCCATCCCTGATAATCATATTTTTGTGACAGGAAATAGCGTCATAGATGCGTTGTTATGGGTTCGAGACAAGGTCATGAGCGATAAGCATATGGCTGAAAAATTGGCGGCTAATTACCCTTTTATTGATCCAAATAAAAAAATGATTTTGGTCACTGGCCATCGCCGTGAAAGTTTTGGCGGTGGTTTTGAACGCATTTGTCATGCATTGGCTGAAATTGCTCAGACTCATCCTGATGTTCAAGTGGTTTATCCTGTCCATTTGAACCCAAATGTCAGTGAGCCTGTGAAACGTATTTTACATGATATTGATAATATTATTCTTATTACCCCGCAAGAGTATCTGCCTTTTGTTTATCTGATGAATCATGCTTATATGATTTTGACTGATTCAGGCGGAATTCAGGAAGAGGCACCATCATTAGGCAAACCCGTTTTGGTGATGAGAGACACAACTGAGCGCCCAGAAGCCGTTGAGGCTGGAACTGTGCATCTTGTGGGTACTGACACACAAAAAATTGTTGCAGAAGTTAACCGGTTACTGACAGATGAAGCGGAATATCATGCAATGAGCCGCGCTCATAACCCTTATGGGGATGGTCATGCTTGTCAGCGTATTCTTGAAGCATTAAAAAGCAATCAGGTGAAATTATGAGTTTTGAAACTATTTCTGTTATCGGCCTTGGTTATATTGGTTTACCTACAGCAGCGGCTTTTGCATCACGTAAAAAGCAAGTTGTTGGCGTTGATGTCAACCAGCATGCAGTTGATACCATTAATCAGGGTAAAATCCACATTGTTGAACCAGAGCTTGACCAAGTCGTAAAAGCGGCTGTTGAAGCAGGTCATCTGAAAGCCTTTACTAAGCCGCAACCAGCGGATGCCTATTTAATTGCAGTACCAACACCGTTTAAAGGCGAACACGAGCCAGATCTGACTTATGTGAGAGCGGCTGCGGAATCTATCGCACCCGTATTGAAAAAAGGCGATTTAGTTATCTTAGAATCGACCTCTCCAGTGGGTACGACTGAGCAAATGTCTGAATGGATGGCGCAAGCACGTCCTGATTTAACGTTCCCTCATCAAGCTGGCGAAGAGGCAGATATCGACGTCGCTTACTGTCCTGAGCGTGTGTTGCCGGGGCAAGTTATGGTTGAGTTGATTAAAAATGACCGTGTTGTTGGGGGCATGACACCAAAATCGTCCTTGCGTGCAAGCGATCTGTATAACATCTTCCTTGAAGGTGAGTGTGTTATTACTAACTCCAGAACCGCCGAAATGTGTAAATTAACGGAAAATAGCTTCCGTGATGTCAACATTGCATTTGCAAACGAATTATCGCTGATTTGTGCAGACCAAGATATCAATGTCTGGGAACTAATCAGCTTGGCTAACCGCCATCCACGCGTCAATATTTTACAGCCAGGCCCAGGTGTTGGTGGCCACTGTATTGCCGTTGATCCATGGTTTATTGTGGCGCAAAACCCGCAACAATCTCGTTTGATCCATACGGCACGTTTAGTGAATGATGGCAAACCAATTTGGGTTGTTGACCAAGTGAAAGCCGCAGTTGCAGACTGTTTAGCCGAAACAGGTAAAAAAGCCAGTGAAGTCACGATTGCCTGCTTTGGACTTTCCTTTAAACCGAATATTGATGATCTACGTGAAAGCCCAGCAATGCACATCACTAAGATGATTGCTAATTGGAATAAAGGTAAAACTTATGCTGTTGAACCACATATCCATGAATTACCAACGGCATTAAAAGGTATCGCTGAATTGGTCTCAATTGAAGATGCGGTGACAGATGCAGATATTATTTTAATGCTCGTTGATCACACACTATTTAAAGGCATTGAAGGGTCATTGATCACGCAGAAATGGGTGGTTGATACCAAAGGAGTTTGGCGTTGAAACGTATTCTCATCACAGGTGGAGCCGGTTTTATAGGCTCTGCAGTTGTTCGTCATATCATCGAGAATACCAATGACAGTGCGATTGTTGTCGATTGCCTGACTTATGCGGGTAACTTAGAGTCATTGAGCGAAGTCTCGAAGAGTGAACGTTATGCGTTTGCACAGGTTGATATCTGCAACCGAGCTGCGCTCGATAGCGTTTTTGCTGAGTATCAACCAGACGCAGTGATGCATTTGGCTGCGGAAAGTCATGTTGACCGTTCTATTGATGGTCCAACTGCATTTATTGAAACCAATATTGTCGGAACTTATACCTTATTAGAGGCCGCTCGTCAGTATTGGATGGAACTTGAAGCTGAGAAGAAAGCGGCTTTCCGTTTTCACCATATTTCCACTGACGAAGTGTATGGCGATTTGGACGGACCTGATGGCTTTTTTACGGAAACGACACCATATGCTCCAAGCAGTCCTTATTCAGCCTCTAAAGCATCAAGCGATCATTTAGTGCGAGCTTGGCAGCGGACATATGGTTTACCCACCATGATCACCAACTGTTCGAATAATTATGGGCCTTATCATTTTCCAGAGAAGTTGATCCCGTTAATTATTCTCAATGCATTAGCTGGCAAACCATTACCCGTTTATGGCAAAGGTGAACAGATCCGTGATTGGTTATTTGTGGAAGACCATGCACGAGCATTGCATTTAGTCGCAACGACCGCGCAACCGGGTACAACTTACAATATCGGTGGCCACAATGAGCGCCGTAATATTGATGTTGTCGAAACTATTTGTGAATTGCTTGAAGAACTTCATCCTCAGAAGCCACAAGGTGTTACGCACTATCGTGATTTAATCACTTATGTGACGGATAGACCTGGCCATGATATGCGTTATGCCATTGATGCCGATAAGATTGCACGTGAATTAGGCTGGACTCCACAAGAAACCTTTGAGTCGGGCATTCGTAAAACAGTGTTGTGGTATTTGAATAATGAAACTTGGTGGCGCCGTGTACTCGATGGTTCTTACGCAGGCGAACGCCTTGGTTTAGGCAGTTAAGGGGATCTCATGAAAGGTATTATACTGGCTGGTGGTTCGGGAACGCGTTTACACCCAATTACACGAGGTATCTCAAAGCAGCTGTTGCCCATCTATGATAAGCCGATGATTTACTATCCGCTATCAGTATTGATGCTGGCAGGGATCCGCGAAATTTTAATCATCTCAACACCTGATGATTTACCGATGTTTAAACGATTACTCGGTGATGGAAGTGAGTTTGGTATTGAGCTGAACTATGCTGAGCAGCCATCACCAGATGGCCTTGCTCAAGCCTTTATTATCGGTGAAGAGTTCATCAATGGTGATTCATGCTGTTTGGTACTGGGTGATAATATCTTTTTTGGCCACTCATTTAGTCCAAAACTGAAGTCGGTTGCGGCGAGAATACAAGGTGCAACGGTTTTCGGTTACCAAGTTATGGATCCAGAACGTTTTGGTGTGGTTGAGTTTGATGATGACTTTAAAGTGTTGTCGATTGAAGAGAAGCCTAAAAAACCACTTTCTAACTGGGCAGTCACTGGCCTCTATTTTTATGATAACCAAGTCGTTGAATTTGCTAAGCAAGTCAAACCATCGGAACGTGGTGAGTTAGAGATTACCTCGATCAATCAGATGTATTTAGACAGAGGTGAGCTGAATGTTGAGCTGCTGGGTCGTGGTTTTGCTTGGTTAGATACAGGGACGCACGATAGCTTAATTGAAGCAGGTACTTTCGTGCAAACTGTTGAAAAACGCCAAGGATTTAAAGTCGCGTGCTTAGAAGAGATTGCGTGGCGCAATGGCTGGCTGAGTGATGATCAAGTTAAAGCATCGGCAGAACAGCTGAAGAAAACAGGTTATGGTCAGTATTTAGAGGATCTTCTTCGTGTCCGTCCGCGCCAGTATTGATAGTTTACAATGGGAGTCTGATTTTTTCGGGCGCTCGACAGCAAAATTAGACTTCACGGTCCCATCGGCTGAGACTCTCCTTGCTTGCCAATTAGATAACTATGAGATTGTTCAAGCAAAAATACTTGCCAGTGAAATGGGTCGCTTAGATGATCTATCAAAGTTAGGCTTTTCACTTGTTGAGGGTGAAGTCGATTTTTTACTGACTATTGGCATAGAAAATGCTTATTTAAAAAATGGTTTATCCATTACAGACATCGTAGAACCGGCAACTGCCGACAATATACCTTTGCTACGTCATGCTGCTGAGCATGTTTTTAGCCAAAGCCGTTTTCGAGCACCGTGGTACAACGACGGTGATAGTGGGCGTTTTTATGCATTATGGATAGAAAAAGCGGTGTTAGGGACGTTTGACCATGCATGTCTGGTAGTAAAAGATATTTCTGGCGATATCTTAGGCTTTGTCAGTCTAAAGCACCTTGATGATGATACCGCGCGTATAGGCCTTCTCGCCGCTATGCCTGAAGTAAACAGGCGAGGGATTGGCCGTAAATTGATGTCAGCAGCATTTATTTGGTGTGAGCAACACAAAAAAAGACAGTTAAATGTGGCTACTCAAATAAGCAATATTGCGGCATTAAATCTTTATTCACGTAGTGGTGCTGCTGTTGCAAGCACTGCGTATTGGTTATATAGGGGACAACATGATTCCATTTAATAAACCACCCGTTGTAGGGACCGAATTAGCATACATGAAACAAGCCATGGATAGCGGTAAGCTCTGTGGTGATGGTGGTTTTACCAAGCGTTGTGAAGAGTGGATGGAGCAACGATTTGGTTGTCCGAAAGTTCAACTAACACCTTCTTGTACTGCATCGTTAGAAATGGCCGCAATCCTGATTAACATCAAGCCTGGCGATGAAGTGATTATGCCGAGCTTTACTTTTGTTTCCACATCAAATGCGTTTGTCCTTAGAGGGGCTACCATTGTGTTTGTCGATATCCGCCCAGATACCATGAATATCGATGAAACAAAAATTGAAGCTGCGATTACCGAGCGGACCCGCGCGATTGTGCCTGTGCATTATGCAGGGGTTGCTTGTGAAATGGATACCATCTTGGCAATCGCCCAAAAATATAATCTATTTGTAATTGAAGATGCGGCACAAGGCGTGATGTCAACTTACAAAGGCCGTGCTCTCGGTACTATTGGTCATATTGGCTGCTACAGCTTCCATGAAACCAAAAACTACTCCTCAGGTGGGGAAGGTGGCGCGACATTAGTGAATGATAAATCCTTGATTAGCCGTGCAGAAGTGATCCGTGAAAAAGGCACGAACCGCAGTCAGTTCTTCCGTGGTCAAGTTGATAAATATACGTGGCGTGACATTGGTTCTAGCTACCTATTATCTGATTTGCAAGCAGCTTACCTGTGGGCACAATTGGAAGAAGCAGAGAAGATCAATGATCGCCGTCTGTTATTGTGGAAACGCTACTATGAAGCACTAACACCGTTAGCACAGTCAGGCCATCTTGCATTACCTATCATACCTGAAGGGCTAAAACACAATGCGCACATGTTCTATATCAAACTTAAAGATATAGAAGAGCGTACAGCCTTTAATGACTACATGAAATCCCACGGCATCTTAACGGTATTCCATTATGTTGCGCTTCATACCAGCCCTGCTGGTGAAGAGTTTGGTCGTTTTCATGGTGAAGATCGCTATACCACTAGCGAAAGCGACCGTTTAGTCCGTTTGCCAATGTTCTACAATATGACTGATGAAGAACAGCAAACTATTATTGCGCAAATTAAGGCGTTTTTTGCCTAATGTCGTTAGCAAGAGCATCAATTTGGACTGCTGGGTCTACCCTGATAAAAATCGGGGCAGGCCTATTGATCGTCAAATTATTAGCAGTCTCTTTTGGCCCTAGCGGGGTTGGGTTGGCAGGAAACTTTCGCCAGCTAATTACAGTATTGGGTGTTTTATCGGGCGCGGGTATTTTTAATGGCGTTACCAAGTATGTGGCGGATCATCATCAAGACCCTGAGAAATTACGTGCTGTGCTCGGCACCTCATCGACTCTGATTCTTGGATCTTCAACACTATTGGCGTTAGTTTTTTTGTTTTTTAGCGGGCCTATCAGTGAAGGGTTGTTTGATAGTAAAGCGTATCAGCCTGTTATCCAAGCTGTTGCTTTTATTCAGATGGGAATTGCCTATGCAAATTACTTCTTGGCTATCCTTAAAGGCTATCGAGACGCTTCGGGTAATGCTCAAGCCATTATTTTTGGTAGTATAATTGGTGTTGTTGCCTATTATTTATGCTATAGAATTGGCAGTTATGACGGTGCATTAGCTGGGTTAGCATTAGTTCCTGCGCTGGTGGTATTACCCGCTGCTTTGATGATTTTACGACGTAAGCAGTTTGCATTATCCGCATTAAAACCAGCTTGGGATAAAGCGATAGCGACGAATTTAGGCAAATTTACTATCATGGCGTTAATCACGTCAGTTACTTTGCCTGTTGCCTATATTATGATGCGAAATCTATTGGCAGCGAAGTATAGCTGGGATGAAGTTGGATTATGGGCCGGTGTTAGCACCATTTCCGATGCTTATTTGCAATTTATAACCGCGTCATTCTCAGTTTACTTGTTACCCACGCTATCTCGATTACAGCATAAAAGCGAAATCTCAGCGGAGATTATTAAGGCGTTAAAGTTTGTGTTGCCAGCTGTTGCTGTCGCCAGTTTTGCGGTGTGGTTATTACGTGATTTTGCTATTTGGTTACTATTTTCTGAAAAATTTACAGGAATGCGGGATTTATTCTCATGGCAGTTAGTGGGTGATGTGCTGAAAGTCGGTGCATACGTTTTTGGCTATCTGGTGATTGCGAAGGCTGCATTGCGTTTTTATATTTTGACAGAGGTGAGTCAGTTTATCCTCTTGATGGGTTTTTCCCATTGGCTGATACCTGAACACGGTGCTGTAGGGGCAACACAAGCCTATATGGCAACTTATATCGTGTATTTTACTCTCTGTTGTTGCATATTTTTGATTTACCGTAGGCGAGTATGACAACCTTAATACATGTACTGGGATCTGACCTTCCTCACCATAATCAAACGGTGATGACATTTTTTAATAATGTGATCTGCTCAGAACAAGCCGTATCACAAAAACCGCATTTTATGGTGGTTAGCCTTGATGCTCAGCTTGCGGATGCTTATCCTGAATTAGAAGTTGAAGTTTTTGGGAGTAAAGCGTCAATTGCTGATGCGGTAATCAGTCGTGCCAAGGCCGATCGTCGTGTGCGTTTTTTCTTTCATGGCCAATTTAATGCACCTATTTGGCTAGCACTGCTATTCGGTAAAATTAAATCTCACCAGTTCTGGTGGCATATTTGGGGAGCAGACCTATACGAGGAGTCCCGCTCTCTGAAATTTAAATTATTTTATATTTTGCGCCGTTTGGCTCAGAAAAAGGTGGGGCATGTCTGTGCAACACGGGGTGACCTGTGCTATTTCCACCAATCGAATCCAAAAGTTCCAGCCTCGGTACTTTATTTCCCAACTAGAATGGACCCAAACCTAACTCTAAATGAGCGTCCAACACGTCAGGGTGAGACTTTGACAATTCTATTGGGTAATTCAGGCGATCAATCTAATCGTCATATAGAGGCTCTGGGCGCCATTAAACAGCAGTTTGGTGAGCAAGTTAAGATTATTATCCCAATGGGCTATCCGGCGAATAATCAAACCTATATTCAGCAGGTAGAACAAGCCGCGAAAACACAGTTTACTGCCGAACAGGTAAGCATCCTTAAAGATCGCATGGAATTCAGTGATTATCTGAATTTATTGAAAACATGTGACTTAGGCTATTTTATCTTTAATCGCCAGCAGGGTGTTGGGACTGTTTGTTTACTTATTCAGTTCTGTATCCCCTTTGTGATCAGCCGCCAAAATACGTTTTGGCAGGATTTGACGGCACAAAATATCCCTGTGTTCTTCTATGGAGATGAGCTATCGCTGGGGTTGGTCGATGAAGCACAACGCCAGATGGGTTTATTGGATAAGCAACACATTGATTTTTTTGCACCTAACTTTACGGATGGCTGGAAAACAATTCTGGGCATTGCGGAGGAGCAAGCATGACCTTAGGCGAGTTAGGGGGCTTAGCGGTCGTCTATCTAGTTTCCATCATTTTTATGGGTACGCTACTCTATAAAGAGTTCCTACGCGTACGTTTCAACTTTAATATTTTCTTTTCGTTGTTGTATTTATTGACGTTTTATTTTGGTTTCCCACTGACTTGCGCGCTAGTATTCCAATTTGATGTGGCTGTTATCCCCGCAGAATACTTGTTATATGCACAGCTTGCGGCAACCAGCTTCTATGCTATCTATTATGTGGCGTATAAAACTCGGCTGACAGCACGCTCAGAAACGGTTAAACGCTCCATGTTTACTATGAATAGGGTTGAAACCAACATTACCTGCTTACTATTGATTATGGTCGCGGTAGTGACAGTTGGGATCTTCTTTATGCAAAATGGCTTTTTGCTATTTAAGCTGAAATCGTATAGTCAGATTTTCTCTAGTCAGGTTTCTGGGGTGGCATTAAAACGCTTTTTCTATTTCTTTATCCCTGCCATGTTGATCGTTTATTTCTTGCGCCCATCACAAAAACGTTGGATTTTTTTCCTCGTCAGCACGGTTGCATTCGGTTTTTTAACCTATGTGATTGTTGGTGGAACCCGTGCAAATATCATCATTGCATTCGCATTGTTTTTGTTTATCGGCATTGTAAGAGGGTGGATAACGCTTTGGATGTTGGCGGCGGCTGGTGTGGCAAGTATTGTCGGGATGTTCTGGTTAGCGCTAAAACGCTATGGCCTCGACGTCAGTGGCGCTGAAGCATTTTATACTTTCTTGTATTTAACTCGAGATACCTTCTCTCCGTGGGAAAACCTCGCATTGCTGCTGAGCCACTATGACAAGATTGAGTTTCAAGGATTAGCGCCCATTATGCGCGATTTCTATGTATTTATTCCATCTTGGCTTTGGCCGGAACGACCGGATACAGTCCTTAACTCAGCAAACTATTTTACATGGGAAGTACTCAATAACCACTCTGGGCTGGCGATATCACCGACACTGATTGGTTCACTCGTCGTCATGGGAGGTGTGCTTTTTATCCCACTTGGCGCAATTGTTGTTGGGTTAATTATTAAGTGGTTTGACTGGATTTACGGGATGAGCCTTAAAGAGTCGAATCGCTATAAAGCCGCGATTATGCAGGCTTTCTGCTTCGGCGCTATTTTTAATATGATTGTCTTAGCACGTGAAGGGGTCGATTCCTTTGTGTCACGTGTCGTATTTTTCTGCCTCATTTTCGGACTTTGTTTGATTCTGGCAAAATTACTGTACTGGTTATTTGAAAGTGCGGGGCTTATTCGAGCAAAAACCGCTTCTTATCTAAGCAGCCAACGTCGCGAAAACCGCTAAAGGAGCGTTATGGAACAGCAATCTATTCCACAATATACTATTCGAGGCCACGATATTTGGGGCTTTAAAGACATGGCTCATTTTTTGGATCATCTATTTGCTGACGGTGGAACGAAAGCAGGTACATTGATTGCAGTTAATGCTGAAAAAATCATGACAGCAGAAAGCGATGCGGCATTAAATACTTTGCTTGGGCAGGCTGAGTATCTGTATGCGGATGGAATTAGTATTGTGCGTGCTATCCGTCGCAAATATCCACAAGCAGAGGTTTCTCGTGTTGCAGGGGCTGATCTTTGGGAAGCCTTAATGGAACGTGCAGGGAAAGAAGGCACGCCTGTTTTTCTCATTGGTGGTAAACCTGAAATTCTTGAACAAACGGAAAGTAAGCTACGCTCACAGTGGAATGTAAATATAGTTGGCTCGCAAAATGGTTATTTTACCGCAGAAGATAGAGATTCCCTATTTGAAAGAATTCGTGCAAGTGGCGCCAAGATTGTTACTGTGGCAATGGGCTCACCAAAGCAAGAGATCCTAATGCGTGATTGCCGTAACGTTCATCCAGATGCGCTTTATATGGGGGTTGGCGGCACTTATGATGTGTTTACAGGGCATGTGAAACGAGCCCCAAAAGTGTGGCAAAATCTCGGCTTAGAGTGGCTATACCGGTTATTAGCTCAACCCACACGCGTCAAAAGACAGTTTAAGTTACTGAAGTTTTTAGCCTATTACTACGGTGGTAAGCTCTAAAATTGTTGGTGACATGTCACAACGCCATAAGTTTCTCGTCGTGACATGTCACAACCCATAAGTTTTCTCGTTGTAGCAACTCGGTTTCTGAACACTTTACTCTATTATTCCTCTACTCCACATATTTCCAATCTTGCATGATTGCTTGCATCAATGAACAATATTGGCTACCTAAATCAGTGGCCTTAGGGTTTTCTTTATAAATACCCTACATGCATCTTGAATTATTTTGTGTATAGTACTTGCGTTTTTATCTTAAGCTTAGGCTTATGTCATCTTTTTCGACTGATTAAATAATCATTTTATGAACAATCATCATACTTATTACTATAAATATTCATAAGCCATGATTTATTTTTAGTATCGACGACAGGGGACTTTATGGGAAATTCGCAACAGGGATTACAGCGAGGGCTAGAGGCTCGTCATATTGAGCTGATCGCTCTTGGCGGGACAATTGGTGTGGGCCTATTTATGGGGTCAGCGAGTACATTAAAATGGGCGGGGCCTTCCGTTCTACTCGCTTATATCATTGCGGGCATTTTTGTCTTTTTTATTATGCGTTCAATGGGAGAAATGCTGTTCCTTGAACCAGTCACCGGATCTTTTGCTTCTTTCGGCTATAAATATTTAAGCCCATTCTGGGGTTGCCTGACAGCATGGGGCTATTGGTTCATGTGGGTTGCAGTAGGAACATCAGAAATCACCGCAATTGGTGTTTATGCCGAATATTGGTTTCCACATGTGCCCCAATGGGTGTTTGCGATCATTGCCGTTACTTTAGTCGCTTTAGCTAATCTCGCGGCAGTCAGATTGTATGGGGAGTTAGAATTTTGGTTTGCCATGATAAAAGTGACAACAATTATGGTCATGATTTTAATTGGCTTGAGTCTAATCTTTTTTGGAATTGGTAATAATTTCGAGCCTATCGGTCTTGGAAATCTGACCGATCATGGTGGATTCTTTGCGGGAGGTTGGAAAGGGTTCTTGTTTGCGCTGTGTATTGTCGTTGCTTCCTATCAAGGCGTTGAGCTTGTCGGTATTACGGCTGGAGAAGCTAAAAATCCGCAAGTCACTTTGAGAAAGGCCATTAATAAGATTCTTTGGCGTATTTTAATTTTCTATGTTGGCGCAATTTTTATTGTGGTGACGCTGTTTCCATGGACTGAAGTAGGGCAGCAAGGCAGCCCCTTCGTGTTAACTTTTGCGAAAGTAGGCATTATTTCGGCAGCCGCAGTGATTAACTTTGTGGTGCTGACCGCAGCGTTATCAGGTTGTAATAGCGGAATGTACAGTGGTGGCCGCATGCTGTATGCACTAGCGCAAAATAAGCAATTACCTCAGTCACTATTGAAACTCACGCGTAATGGCGTTCCAGCACGTTGTGTTGGCTTTACTATCCTTTGTTTGATAGCGGGTTCTAGTCTGAATTATATATTATTCCGAACCCTGAGAAAGTCTTCGTGTATGTATACAGTGCCAGTGTTTTACCGGGAATGGTGCCTTGGCTAGTTATTCTCACTAGTCAGCTGCGTTTTCGACAACAAAACAAAGATCTGCTCGTTGGGCACCCATTCAAATCGGTTCTATTTCCTTGGGTGAACTATGCGACACTACTATTTTTAGCCTGTGTACTGGTAGGGATGGCGATTAATCCTGACACTCGATTATCCTTAATTGTGGGAGCAATATTTTTATTAGCTGTTTCCATGCTTTATTTTTTGGTTCGAGCAATAAATAACAGGCAAAAGAAAAGTGGCATTTTGCCCTAGTCATTCCTTTTGTTGAATTATTTGGCGATAAAGCGGGAAAATTTGCTCTCTTTATCGCCTAAGTGAGCAAAAGGCAAGCAATCGATATTTTTATTTAAAAAAGGACTAGACAGAGAATGATTATGCCCGTAATATCCGCACTCGCAACGGCGTGAAGCGCCCGTAGCTCAGCTGGATAGAGCGCTGCCCTCCGGAGGCAGAGGTCTCAGGTTCAAATCCTGTCGGGCGCACCATTAAATTAGCGTGCTGCACGGTTGGTAAAATAAAGTTGTATGTAGTAATATAACAAAGCTTTTAATAAAGTGAAGTTATGGTGGCTATAGCTCAGTTGGTAGAGCCCTGGATTGTGATTCCAGTTGTCGTGGGTTCGAGTCCCATTAGCCACCCCATTTTTTTTGTGATATTTGCGAGGGTGGCGGAATTGGTAGACGCGCTAGCTTCAGGTGTTAGTGTCCTATGGACGTGGGGGTTCAAGTCCCCCCTTTCGCACCACGAAAAAAATGTAAAAGGGTAGTACAGTATCGGCGAGTAGCGCAGCTTGGTAGCGCAACTGGTTTGGGACCAGTGGGTCGGAGGTTCGAATCCTCTCTCGCCGACCACATTTAAAGAACCCCGCTTTTATAGGCGGGGTTTTTGCTTTCTAGCGATCTTATCGACTTCAAATTATATTGAATGTCGAGCCAATAGAGCATATTGCTCAGTTATCCGAATAAATCATCTAGTTTTCCTATGCGCATTCAGTTTTACAATGGGGATAGCGCTGCTTGATACCGATATGCATCCTTTGAATCATTCGGCTAATCACATTTATTGAATCTACAAAGTTTACAAAAACAACGTATTTCACTTTTTCTACTACTTACCTACATCCATGACTTAATCACTAGTTCATCATCTAGATGCATTTAGTTTTATGGTCTATATCGCATTACCGATCTCGTCTGTTGTTATTGTTTTTTATCAATTTATCAAAATACAATTTGCTGCGATGAAAATAATAAGGTTAATTTTTTGCGAGGAAATAAGTGGCAAAGTCTAATTAATTATTTGTTTTTATTTGTTTTTATTGGTTTTTTATTAATAGAAAGTGTTTGTGTCGTAAAATAGATACAAATCGATGCTTTGTTGTCTCCAAAAGGAGACATGTTACGCTATGATTTATAAAGATAATTAGATTACTACTATTTGCTGTCTCTGAATTGAGACAATTAAGGCTTATTAAATTATTAAGGCGGGATAGTTTGTCATATAGAAAAAATTGGCGACTTCAGAAAAGGATATAACATTGAGAAAAACCAGTAAATCAGGAAGGTATGAAGAGGCATAATAATAATTATCAATTTTGAATAAAGTTGGCACGTATCCTGCAATATCTAATCTGTAGATGCTCATCCCACTTCTTATGATAGCAATGCTTCATAAACCCAGGGATGACGCAAGCCGATTATCGGTGCCTATTGTCCAATTTAGATGAATAAGAGGTCATTCTCTTTCCATCAACCCATGGACGAAACGTTGAGTGAGGCACCATCCGTCTGTAGACCTGATTGTATATTTACACCTGTCAAAATTGACAGGTGTTTTTTTTGCACAAAATTTATATTTTTGACTCTTTTCCCGACAAGTCATCTAAGCAAAACATGTCGGTAAACTGAGTAAAACCTCTTTTAGCCTAATTAATAAACTGGTTTTTATTCAGTGTGCATATTCTGAGCTTATATTTATTCATTATAATCATTAAATTAGTTATTTTTACTTAATTCGTAACTAAGGTAAATAGGCTCAAAAGATGAGCCGGATAGACTAAATTTTTCTTTTGCAGAACCATTTACTAAACCAACGAGTCAGGTAGCTATAGCAAAGAATGAAGAATGTAATGATGAAAATATCTTTATTTAAATCTTCCGTGTTAAAGCCAATGAAAGTGATAAAAATAAAAGGGGATAAAGCTAAGAGTAGAAGATCAAAAAATACCTGTAATCGATTAGGTGTAGCAATGATCCAGCGCCAGATAGTTTTAATGACATTCATAGAGATATCCTGAGTTCTGTTAAGTCGTATTTATTTTATTATTTATACACTATGTGAATGTCTTATTACATAGCCAAGGCAACTTTGTTTGACCTTATACAAAAACTGTTTGTTTTATCTTTACTCTCCCTGTTTGATAAATAAAGGCACAAGAATTAATAATATAGACAGAAAATGATTAAAATTGTTTTTTGATGATCTTAATAAAATGGATTGTTTATTTGTATGGCCAACGCGCTGGACGTAATAAAAGAGTCCGATGATTAATAATTTTAACTAGTATGAATTAGTGAATGTTATCCCCCAAAAAAAAGCTCTACCTTCAGGCAGAGCTTTCAATGTTTATCTTTATTTGAATTAGATTATGAGCGCTCTTTCTTTAGTGAATGCAATAATGCCTCTTGGCGTATTTTTGCTGCTTCTTCGGCTTTATGTAGCTTATCTAGCGCATCAGCTGACCACGCGGCATCATGAGCATCAAAGCGTTGTGCAAGTGCAGCTTTAAAGTATGACTCAGCTTGATCCCATTGAGCATGTTGTAGCGCAATTTGCCCCATAGTGCTGTTGAGTAATGGCGTTGCACCTGACCGCTTAAAGAGTTGCTTCAATACTTTTTCAAGTAGCTCAGGTTTATCGCTCTGTAGTCTTGGTGCCAGTAACAATAAGCGTTCGTCATACTGATGTTTCAAACCATCAATGATGATTTTCTCTGCGCTGGCCATATCATCACATTCAATTAAGTGCTCCGCTAAGAAAGACTGTAATGCCGTTTCTTGGCGAACTTTACGTGGTTGTGATTTCCACCATTTGGTCAGGCCATCACTGCCATCTTCAGCCATGCACTGATTCATCAGTCCTTTATAGGCTTTCAGTTTCAATGCTTCGAGCTCATCTTCAGTGTGTAATTGTGTTTTGGCCATGATGGGCAGTAATTCAATCAGAGCCTGATACGCGCCTGAGCGCATATAAGCTTGTTCAGCAAGCCGTAAAATCTCTGGATGCCTTGGTGCTTGGTCAATAAGTTTATCGATTCCATTGCGTGCAGCATGGACTTCGCCGTCTGCCAACTGAATACGCACTCGGGTAATATCCACAGGGAGTTGATCATTACCAGCAACTTCGGCGGCTCTATTGAGATATTGATGAGTGCGGTACTCATCTCCACGTTGTTGTGCTGCTTCGGCAGCAAGTAAGTAGTTGATGACAGGCTGTTGAGAGAAATCAGCATGTTTACTCATCAATTTCTCAACTTGATCAAAATCGCCTTCAGCCAGTTTAAGTAACGCTTTTTGTGTTTGAGAATGTGCCTTGTGATATTTACGCCCGCTTACCCAACCTTTAGTTCGTGAAGTGGTACTGATAAAGCGGCGGTAACACCAACCAAAAAAGAGTAAAACAAACTGAAGCAAGATAAAGCATAGAATTAAGCTAGTAACGCTGGTCGTAATGTCATAATCATCCGTACGGATGAAGACATAACCTTGGTGACCCGCTAAGAGTGGCCCCAAGATAACGCCAGCAATAAGAATAATAAAGAATATTAATATCTTAATCATAATTACACCTTCTGCTCGCTAGTTGTTACCTCTACGGGATGAGCATCAGGTTCAGTAGCTTCTACCGGTTGCTTATCTTGTTCTTGCACTGCAGGTGGGGCAACAGTTTCTGTTGATTGCGAAAGGAGGTTACGAACTCGCGTCTGCATGATTTTTTCAAGCTTTGGCTGACTTTCTAAAGCATCTGGCATTTCAGTGGCGATAGGCTGATTCACTAATTCATCAACCTCGGCAAGGAAAGCTTTAGTGGCTGGAGCATCGACATCAAAGTAAGCACGAACCCACGTTGATACTTGTTCTAGTGACTGTTTATAAGTTTCTTCTTGATAACGAGGTACGGCTTGTGCCGCAATTAATAGTTGTGAACGAATATTTTCGCGCAGATAGATATCTTGATTTGGTGCGAGCAGTGGAGCTTCTGAGCCATCGCGTGCGCGCACAGTAATAAAGTCATTGGTAAAACTTTTCCAACTACGGGTTAGATTTTGCTTCCAATCAGCAATATCACTTGAGAGTTCACTTTCATCATCCGCTTTTGCATCGCCACTATTGAGATCCGCAATACGCAAGTTATCGACTTCGTTACTCAATTGATTCAATCGTAAAATAATACCGTCGTAATCAACTTGGTTAATTGCAGATAAGCTCGCGATATCATTATTTATGGATTTGCGGATATCAAGTAGGCTTGGATCATTCATTTCAGCGAGGCTTGAGTCCGCACTTTTTAATAATACGACTGCGGTGACAGGATCATGGTCATTCCATAATTTTCTACCCGCCATTTTCACCATGAAATCGGCTTGTGCTAATAGCCAGCTTTTGACATCTGTACTCGACAGTGCATTAACATGAGCTTGCAATTCTTGCATGCGACGGTTTAGCTGTTCTTCATATTCGCTAGCATGTGATTTGATCTCTGTATGTGAGACGAGCAATGAATCTAATCGTTGTCTGTCCACTTTTTGTCGTTCTATTAATTCACTCATTTGTTGCTTAAGTTCGTTGTTTTCATTAACTAACTTAGCGTTATTATGCTGAGTAAAATAATAGATACCACCACCAATAGCGATGATAATAGCGATAGCGATGGCACTACCAATGAGACCCGAACGTTTTTGCTCCGAAGACGACTTAGTTTGACGCTTTTCTGGGGTATCTGCTACCGTTTCATTATTTATCGCTTCGGTAGATTTATCGTGTTCCGTCATAAATTAGCATCCCATGTCGGTTGAAAGTAATGCTTCCAATAAAGCATTATTATCTGCGCTATTTGCCACACAGACCTTTCGCCATCCATCTTGGCGGGCTTGGTCTGCAATTCGTTGGCTGACAACTAATAGGCGGCGGTTAAACCACCACTCTTTTGTGTTTTCAGCAATCAATTCATTTAGTAAGGCTAACATTTGACCACTGCTAATAACAATATCAGTAATGCCAGTATTAACCCATTTTAGATTAAACTCTGTTTTATCGTAAAAAATAGGGTGCCTTGTATAACATTCACAATACTCAACTTGTGCACCTCTAGATCTTAACGTAGAAGCGAGAAATTCTCTTCCTCCATTACCTCGTAATAAAAGGGCACGTTTGCCATTGAGAGCTTGAAGTTCAGGCAGAGTAAGGAGTATTTCACTGGTTTCGCCATGTACAGACCAGTGTATTGCATGGCCAGTTAGCGCTTTAAAATACTGACCTGTTGAGCCACCAATGCCATAGTAGGATAGCTTATCTGACCAGTTGAATCCTGCTTGTCTTAGGGCCAAGTCTGCATACCAGACTGCATTTTTGGATAAAAGAAAGACAAGATCATTTTTACCTAGAAGTTTAATTCGTGATCCTAGAGAGTTTAATTCAGCACCCGGCCCAATGCGAATAAGCGGTAAAGAAAAAGCTTCACCACCTCTTTCATTGATAGCAGCTATCAGCTCAGACCCTGTAGGCTCAGGCCGAGTGATGAGAACCCTCATGCGGGGGAATTTCCTTCATAGACCTTTGCAAGAATTTCGCGAGCGCCTTTATCGAGTAACTCTTCTGCAAGAGAAATACCTGCTTGGCTTGCGTGTTCCGGTGTAGAGAAACACTCACCTCTTATAACTTGACTCCCATCGGGAGCGCCAACTAATGCACGTAGCCAAATTTGACCATTTTGCCAAATTGCGTAACTACCAATGGGAACTTGGCAGCCGCCTTCAAGGCGCATATTCATCGCGCGTTCCGCTAGGACACATATGGATGTGCCCTTATCATTAAGTTTGGCAAGTAACTCGCGCGTACGTTCATCATCTAAGCGGCACTCAATACCTACAGCGCCTTGACCCACGGCAGGTAAAGATTGCTCAGGTGTTAATGCTGTTTTAATTCGCTCTTCCAGACCTAAACGTTTTAGTCCAGCGGCAGCTAAAATAATCGCATCGTATTCGCCATTATCAAGTTTTGAAAGACGAGTACCGACATTACCGCGCAGATCTCGGATGACGAGATCAGGGCGTAACTCTTTTAATTGGCACTGGCGGCGTAGGCTTGATGTGCCAACAATACTTCCTGTTGGTAATGTATCAACACTCGCAAAATGATTTGAAACAAATGCATCACGTGGGTCTTCGCGCTCGCAAATAGTGACTAATCCAAGTCCTTCTGGGAATTCGACAGGGATATCTTTCATTGAGTGAACGGCAATATCAGCGCGCTTTTCGATCAGGGCTAATTCAAGTTCTTTTACAAACAGCCCTTTACCACCGACTTTTGCTAGCGGAGTATCTAAAATAATATCGCCTTTGGTCACCATAGGCACTAGCTCAACCTGCAAATCAGGATGAAGCTGTTCGAGTTTTTCTTTTACGAAATGCGCTTGCCACATGGCTAAAGGGCTTTTACGTGTTGCAATACGGATGATATTTGTTGAAGTCATTTTGCTGTTTTCTCAGGCATAAATCGCCATAGACTAACTGTACAATTACCCCTAGTTTTAACATTTTAGCGATGTATTTTCCAGTTAGAGCGATTAAACCCTGATAATCAGTGCTGGTATTAGGATGATAAATGTTCTCTTTATGACGAAGTGGGTGCTAATAAAGCGTTCAAAAAAGAGTTAAGATCGAAAAATTTTTTAGCTAATTGTGCTATGAAATGGATAGCAATTTTTCATTTAGGAAAATTTTATGGTGAAGCGTTCAAGCATAGGCGCAATGCGAATTTGATTTGAGATGCGCCTGAGGAGTTGTTTTTTGGGGCGACTAATAGATTTATTATTATATCCATTGATAAACAAAGGATATTCGGAGGCTATAAAAAATAAAAAGTCTTTTTATACAATATGTTGAAAATTAATCTGTATCAAAAATAAACAGATAAAATTATGTGATCTACTTTACCCTTTTGCTCCAAGGTGTTAGATTGATCACGTTTCCAGCAATTCTTTTGAAAAAAAAATTAAACATATACACAGAATCATTTGAATTGTATCAAGTTGTGTCAAGTTAACTAAAAATGATAATCAAAGATGTCTCGAAAAACATGCACTAATGTGGGATTTGGGTCACTCAATGTAATCGATATGCAACTTGAAGTATGAAGAATATCTCTCTATCTGTTGGGTGCTGGGTTACTCCCAGATTTGTCGTTATGTTCATTCAGTCAGGCGTATCCCTTGTATCTCTATATTGAAACTTTAAAACAGAGGCTTGATGCGATAAACCAACTCCGGTTAGATCGCGCAACAACGTCAATGGATGAAACCTTTTGTAAGGTTTATAGTCTGTTGCCTGTATTGTTTCATTATCATCACCCAATGATGCCCGGTTATGTTGAAGGAAACGTCCCTCATGGGGTTTGCTTCTTTGCTCCAGACACTGACCAACAAGCTTGGTTAGTTCAATTCGAAAAATACCTTCCCTCTAAAACTAAGGCTAATGGTGAACTACCGATTACGGGTATTTACTCGATGGGGAGTACATCTTCGATTGGTCAAAGCCAATGCTCTGATATTGATATTTGGGTCTGTCATCCCTCTTGGCTCGATAGCGATGAGAAACGCCTACTACAAAGAAAATGTACGCTAATTGAACAGTGGGCGGTATCGCTTGGGATTGATGTCACTGTATTTCTAATTGATGAAAATCGTTTTCGTCATCATGCTAGTGGGCATATTGGCGGGGAAGATTGTGGGTCAACTCAACATATTTTATTGTTAGATGAATTCTATCGTACAGCAGTGCGTATGGCCGGTAAAAGGCTCTTATGGACCATGGTACCTGTTGAAGAAGAACCGCATTATGATGAATACGTTATGGGGCTTTATTCTCGAGGTGTCTTAACACCAAATGAGTGGCTAGATCTTGGTGGATTGGGTGAACTATCTGCTGCCGAATATTTTGGTGCAAGTCTATGGCAACTCTATAAAAGCGTTGATTCTCCGTATAAAGCCGTATTAAAAAGCATTTTGCTTGAATCCTATTCGTGGGATTACCCAAACGGTAAATTATTAGCATTAGAATTTAAACGTCATCTCCACGCAGGAGAGATTGTCTGTTATGGTCTCGATTCATATTGTCTAATGCTAGAGCGTATTACGCGCTACCTGATTGAAATTAATGATAACACCCGCCTTGATTTAATCCGACGTTGTTTCTACCTCAAAGTCTGTGAAAAACTGTCAGAAGATGAAGTCAATCCATGTTCAGGTTGGCGCAGAGATATCCTTTCTCAGCTTGTTGAATCATGGGGTTGGGGGGCAGAACGTTTAGCGATACTGGATTCGCGTAATCAGTGGAAAATTGAACGTGTACGCGAAGCACACAATGAATTACTCGACACGATGATGCAAAGCTATCGCAACTTAATTCGTTTTGCTCGCCGTAATAATTTAAGTGTCAGTGCTAGCCCACAGGATATTGGGGTACTGACGCGTAAATTATATGCCGCATTTGAAGCTCTGCCGGGTAAAGTTACCTTAGTGAACCCACAGATTTCACCCGATCTTAGCGAACAGCACCTGACATTTATTTATGTTCCACCAGGGCGAGCCAATCGCAGTGGTTGGTATCTTTATAATCAAGCCCCGGGCATTGACACTATCATTGGTCATCAGCCGCTAGAATTTAACCGTTATTTGAATAAATTAGTGGCTTGGGCTTATTTTAATGGGCTGCTGACTGAGAATACCCATATTTATATGCACAATGGTCAATCTCATTGTAATGAAAAGAAATTACTTGAGCTAATGCAGGATGTATCGGGTCATTTTCCTACTAGATTGGCAGCACCGACACCAAAAGCGTTATATAGCCCTTGTGAAATTCGTCATTTAGCTATCATCGTCAATTTAGAACAAGACCCAACACAAATTTATTCGGACCAAGTTGTCCATTTTGATTTCAGAAAACTAGATGTGTTTAGTTTTGGTGAGGATCAACGTTGCCTTATCGGCAGTATCGATTTGCTATATCGCAACTCATGGAATGAAGTGAGAACTCTGCACTTTAGTGGCGAACAGTGCATGCTAGAAGCACTAAAAACCATTTTAGGTAAAATGCATCAAGATGCTGCTCCACCCGATGCTGTTGATGTTTTTTGTTATAGTGAACATCTACGTGGCTTAGTACGTACGCGAGTACAGCAGCTGGTTTCAGAGTGTATTGAGTTGCGTTTATCCAGTAACCGCCATGATCCTGGCCGTTTCAAAGCATTGCGCATTGCTGGGCAAACATGGGGACTGTTCTTTGAACGCTTAAATGTCTCAGTGCAGAAGCTTGAAAATGCGGTTGAGTTCTATGGGGCTATTTCGCATAACAAGCTGCACGGTTGGCCTGTTAAGTTGAATGCCAAAGGAGATAAGCATTTACCTGCCGTCGTGGATGGTTATGCCAGCGAAGGTATTGTGCAATTTTTCTTTGAAAATATGCCTGACAATACTGGTTTTAATATTTATGTTTTAGATGAAGCAAATCGAGTTGAAATCTACTCACATTGTGAAGGGTCTAAAGAAGATCTTGTTCGGGATGTTAGTCGTTTTTACTCGTCATCCCACGACCGCTTTACTTATGGCGCTAACTTTATCAACTTCAACTTGCCACAATTTTATCAAATTGTGAGTCAGCAAGGTAAAAGCCAAGTCATACCCTTTTCAGGTGGAACATGGCCTTTTAATATAGACGATGATGAAGATGAGCTAGTGGGTAAAGAGCATTTCAAGCAGTCAAATCAACCCCAGGCTCAATACTATTAAGTCTTCTCTATCATGTTGTAATGAATTAAAAAGTAAAAGGTTCGCCACTTTGAAAGGCTATTGCCTCTGCAAGCATATCCGTAAATGCTTGCCCTGAGCGATCACATACCCAATCGTCATTTTTATAATCGTAGTGGTAGCCGCCTTGTTTAGTGGCTAGCCAAATCTGATGGAAAGGCTCTTGCCGGTTGATAATGATTTTGCTGCCATCTTCAAAGCTAAGCGTCATCACGCTACCATTCGTCTCACAATCAATATCTGCATCGCCATCATAGTTATCTAGATGTTCCTCGATAGATGTCATCATGTTATCGGCGAGTTGGTGAAATTCACTATCATTCACGGTTAATGTCCTGTTTGTTCAAATTCTTTTCTATCAGAAATTATAGATGTTAAAGTGGAGATGGGTCAATCAAGCAAGCTGCATGAATGTTGCCTTGGTTCAAATCGTTGGCTCATATCGTTTATATGTGAGTTGAGCTTTATTCATTAGAATGCTTTTTCAGCACCAGCAGGTAGCTAAAATTATTGGGAGTATTAGCGAGTAAAGTGTGACTCAAATTAAAACACTTCTTGGTGAGTCTTCTTTTAAGCATTATGCTATTGCGGGTAGGGAATAAAATCACGACACAATTGATGAACAATAGTGATTTGCGAAGATAGCCCTGTTATTCTGTTAACCATATTTATACCCATCATATGGCAAATTACATGGGTGATATTTATGCTCAGCAACGTGGGGCACATAGTTTTATGCTCACTGAGCTATCTTCACTTATGCCTACATGTAACTCGAATTATTTTGGGTATAGAGCTTACGGGCTGTTGATCTTTGTTGCTGATTTTTACAGCAATTAAAAGTTCAGAATTTTTAATGTCATTATTTAAAATGAAAAAGCGGTTAAAAGCAGCCCTACGGGTTCGATTAAAAGATGTTTCACTCATTTTATTCTACGTTGAGAGGCTCTTGCCTAGTTCATTAGGCGGTGAACCTTTAGCCTTGACTAAAAGGCTTTTAATTCGAATGAAAATTGACCACCAAAGATTAACAGCCCCTAGTATTACAGGCGAAATATAATGAAAAAAAGTTTAGTTGGACTCTCTGCGATTATTATGTTGTTTACCCTTTCTGGTTGTGGTTTAAAAGGTCCTCTCTATTTTCCACCAGAAGAGCAGGCTACATCACCGAAAGCATCGGATGTAACGCCTAAAGCGCAAAGTAGCACGGCGACAGATACCCGTGCTCCAGCCTCAAACGAACGGTAAGCAACTTCGATGGAGCGGAATATGCAATTTTCTAAAATGCATGGCTTAGGCAATGATTTCATGGTGGTGGATGGCGTCACTCAGAATGTCTATTTTTCCCCTGAATTGATTAGTCGTCTTGCTGACCGACATACAGGCGTTGGGTTTGACCAGCTATTGCTTGTTGAAGCGCCTTATGACCCCGACTTAGATTTTCATTATCGTATTTTTAATGCGGATGGTAGTGAAGTATCTCAATGCGGTAATGGCGCTCGTTGTTTTGCGCGTTTTGTCCGTTTAAAAGGCCTGACAAATAAACAAAAAATTAAAGTCAGTACTCAAGCTGGACGTATGGTGTTAACTGTTAATGAAAATGATGATGTGTGTGTGAATATGGGCGAACCTGAGTTTGAACCTCAGAAAGTGCCATTTCGCGCCATCAAAGCGGAAAAAACCTATATTATTCGTGCTCTAGAACGCACCGTATTGTGTGGTGTTGTTTCAATGGGTAACCCTCATTGCGTTATTCAAGTTGAAAGTGTACACACAGCAGAAGTGGAAATTTTAGGCCCGGTACTTGAAAGCCATGAACGATTTCCTGAGCGTGCCAATATCAGTTTCATGGAAGTTGTGAGCGCCGACCATATCCGTTTACGGGTATTTGAACGCGGTGCGGGTGAAACTCAAGCTTGTGGTAGCGGGGCCTGCGCAGCGGTTGCCATTGGTATTCAGCAAGGGTTATTAGCTCGCCGTGTGAAAGTCGACTTACCTGGCGGCTCACTCGAAATTAGTTGGGATGGACCAGGAACGCCCCTGTATATGACAGGGCCAACAAGCCATGTTTATGATGGAGTACTCCAGCTCTAATCTTTGTTCAGTTATCAAGAGGGTAAGAATGGATAAGCCGGAAATAGCACCAGAAAGTCCTTATCAACTTGAGGAGCATCAAGTGGTGCGGTATTTACAGGGACAGCCTGATTTCTTTATCCGCAATGCATCGCTAGTTGAACAAATCACAGTCCCGCACGTAATACAGGGAGCGATCTCACTCCCTGAAGTGGTCATGAATCGTCAACGTTTAAAAATCAAGCAACTTGAGCAAGATATCCGCTTTATGGTTGAACAGGCACACGAAAATGGCCAGTTATTTGATGAGCTACTGTATTTAGTGATAGAGATGTCAGTGGCTGAAAGCCTACGGGATATGCTGCTTTGCCTTAATCGCTGGGCAAAAAAATTAGGTTTATCGGGCGCATCTGTTCGTTTATTTAGTGATTGCTGGCGGCTGTCTGCGCCTCTTGACGCTCAACAACTTATCGTTTCACGTAGCGCTTTCGAATCGATTCGAATTCAGCGATTTGGGGATAACCCAAACTATTTAGGCCGTCTTAATGGCCCTGAACTACAACTTCTGCTCCCTGCAGCCTTGAGTGTCGGTTCAGTTGCCATTTCTTTGTTTGGTCATCATGGTGAATCTGGTATGGTGATTTTTACCAGTCGTGACCGTGATCATTACCAGCAAGGAATGGGAACTGTGATGCTAGATAAAATTGCCCACATTCTACCGAGGTTACTATGCCGATGGATAGAACGCCTGTAGCAACTCAGCCACAAGGGCTGATGATCCAAGTCGAAGCATTTTTACGTTACTTACAGGTTGAACGTAGACTTAGTCCTGTCACCATTATAAATTATCGTCGCCAACTTACCACTGTCACTGAAATGCTCAATGAGATGAAAGTCAGTGAATGGCAACAGCTCGATACCGTTAAAGCACGCAATGTGGCCGCGAAAAGCCGCCGTAAGGGCTTGCAAGCGGCCAGTATGGCTTTACGTTTATCGTCATTGCGCAGCTTTTGTGATTGGATGGTTCAGCAAGGTGAGCTACCAGCAAATCCAGTGAAATCGGTTCATGCGCCAAAAGCCAAAAAACGGCTTCCCAAAAATATGGATGTCGATGAGGTGGCTCAGCTACTCAATATCGAAAGTGGTGACCCGCTGGTAGTACGTGATAGAACCATGTTGGAAGTGATGTATGGTGCGGGCTTACGTCTATCTGAATTAGTTGGCTTGGATATTCGTGATCTAGACCTTGCTATGGGTGAGGTTCGGGTGATGGGGAAAGGCAGTAAAGAGCGTAAAATTCCGCTAGGTAGAACTGCAGTGAGTTGTCTAAATCGCTGGCTTGAAATGCGCGAATTATATGAACCCGAAGACGGTGCTGTATTTATTTCAACGCAAAGTGGTAAACGAATTTCGAATCGTAATGTGCAAAAGCGGTTTGAACAGTGGGGAATTAAGCAGGGGATCAACAGCCACATTAATCCCCATAAATTGCGTCACTCATTTGCAACTCATATCCTTGAATCAAGTGGTAATTTACGTGGTGTGCAAGAACTTCTTGGTCATGCGAATCTATCAACAACGCAGATCTACACACACCTTGATTTCCAACATCTGGCAAGTGTCTACGATGTAGCTCATCCCCGAGCTAAAAGGGAGAAACCTTAATGCATTTTTACCGTCCCTTATCACCTATTCACGCTATTACGTTTGATTTGGATGATACACTATATGACAATCATCCTGTGATTGATAAAACGGAAGAAGAAGTATTACGTTTTGTCCGTGAATATGATCTGCAATTCAATCATTTTACCAATCGCGATTTGTATGAGTTCCGTAAGATTGTTGAGGAACAGGAACCTGATATCTGCCATGACATTACTCGCTGGCGTTGGTTATCGGCAAAAATGATGTTCTGCCATTATGGATATAACCGCGAAAACGCACAAAAAGGCGCTGATGAGGTCATGGCGCATTTTACCTATTGGCGAAATCAAATCGATGTCCCTGAGTCAACCCACGAAATACTGACTGCGCTCGCACAAAAAATGCCACTAGTGGCGATCACTAACGGTAATGCTGAGCCTGCCGCCTGTGGTCTGGGGCAATATTTTCAGTTTGTATTGAAAGCGGGGCCAGATGGGCGTTCGAAACCTTATTGTGATATGTACCGATTAGCAGCCCAAAAACTCGATCTTCAACCTCAAGCCATCTTACACGTAGGTGATAATTTAATCACGGATGTAGCTGGAGCAATCCGCAGTGGAATGCAAGCCTGCTGGATTAATGTAGGTAATAAAACGTTGATGGAAGAAGAAGATGTCCGTTTATTGCCACATGTTGAAATTTCGCAGTTGGCTTCTTTATTGTCACTGGTATAATCATTTTTCTGTATAAAAATACAGTGGTCATCGCCATAGCAACGACCACTGCTCTGCTTTGATGGTAATTATGGACGTCTCTTATCTGCTCGAAGGCCTTAATGATAAACAGCGCGAAGCGGTTGCCGCGCCACGCACCAACCTATTAGTATTAGCGGGTGCAGGAAGTGGAAAGACCCGCGTGCTGGTACATAGAATTGCTTGGCTGATGTCAGTGGAGCACGCTTCGCCGTTTTCAATTATGGCGGTTACTTTTACCAACAAAGCGGCGGCAGAAATGCGCCATCGTATCAATCAACTGATTGGTTCAAGTGAAGGCGGTATGTGGATTGGTACCTTCCATGGTTTAGCGCATCGCTTATTGCGCCAGCACTATATGGACGCAGGCTTGCCTCAAGATTTTCAAATCCTTGATAGCGATGATCAATATCGGTTAATTCGTCGCTTACTGAAAGCATTGAACCTTGATGAAAAACAGTGGCCACCACGTCAAGGTATGTGGTACATCAACGGTAAAAAAGATGAAGGGCTACGCCCTAAACACATAGAATGCTATGGCAACCCGGTTGAAAGCACGTGGTTGAAAGTGTATCAGGCTTATCAAGAGTCTTGTGACCGAGCTGGTTTGGTCGATTTTGCCGAGCTGTTACTGCGTGCTCATGAGTTGTGGCTGAATAAGCCGCATGTGTTGCAGCATTACCGCGAACGCTTTACCAATATCTTAGTGGATGAATTTCAAGATACCAACAGCATCCAGTATGCCTGGATCCGAGTACTAGCCGGTGAGACAGGTAAAGTCATGATTGTTGGTGATGATGACCAATCAATCTATGGCTGGCGTGGTGCTCAAGTCGAAAATATTCAGCGTTTCTTGAATGACTTTCCTGGGGCACAGACTGTTCGCCTCGAACAAAATTATCGCTCCACTAATAATATTTTAAAAGCTGCCAACGCATTGATCGCCCATAACAGCGATAGATTAGGTAAAAATTTATGGACGGAAGATGGTGATGGTGAGCCAATTTCTCTTTACTGCGCCTTTAATGAGCTGGATGAAGCCCGCTATATTGTTAACCGTATTAGACAGTGGCAAGAAAACGGTGGGGCATTGCAAGATTGCGCAATGTTATACCGAAGTAATGCTCAATCACGTGTACTAGAAGAGGCTTTAATTCAAAGTGCGATGCCATACCGTATTTATGGTGGTCAGCGCTTCTTTGAACGCCAAGAAATTAAAGATGCCCTATCTTATTTAAGGTTGATTGCCAATCGTAATGATGATGCCTCCTTTGAGCGAGTGGTGAATACACCAACGCGGGGTATTGGCGATCGCACACTCGATACTGTTCGTCAAACGGCTCGTGATCAACAGCTAACTCTATGGGAAAGCTGTGAGTACTTACTTCGTGAACAAGCGCTTGGTGGACGTGCTGGTGCGGCAATTGAACGTTTCTTAGAGCTAATTGATGCACTTGCTAAAGAAACGCGAGAAATGCCACTGCATGTGCAAGCTGACAGAGTTATTAAAGACTCTGGCCTACGCGCGATGTATGAGCAGGAAAAAGGCGAGAAAGCGCAGGCACGTATTGAAAACTTGGAAGAACTGGTCAACGCGACACGCGATTTTAGTTATCAAGATGAAGACCAAGATTTAATGCCATTACAGGCATTTTTATCCCATGCAGCCCTAGAGTCTGGCGATGGCCAAGCTGATGTCAACCAAGATGCTGTTCAATTGATGACGCTGCACTCAGCAAAAGGACTTGAATTTCCTATTGTCTTTATCGTCGGTATGGAAGAGGGCATGTTCCCAAGCCAAATGTCGATGGATGAAAGTGGCCGTTTGGAAGAAGAGCGGCGTTTAGCTTACGTGGGGATCACCCGCGCCATGGTAAAACTGACAATTACCTATGCCGAAAGTCGCCGGTTATATGGCAAAGAAGTTTATCATCGCCCATCACGCTTTATTGCTGAGCTACCAAATGAATGTGTTGAAGAGGTTCGTCTACGAGCATCAGTTTCACGTCCTGTTAACCATCAACGTCTTGGTACCCCAATAAGTCAAAATGATTCTGGATATGCACTAGGTCAGAGAGTTCGTCATCCTAAATTTGGTGAAGGTACGATTATTAATTTAGAAGGAAGTGGCGAGCACAGCCGTTTGCAAATTGCTTTCCAAGGTCAAGGTATTAAATGGCTGGTGGCCTCTTATGCACGATTAGAGGATCTTTAATATTCACCTAAAGAGCGAACATTTAACTTGCCATACTCCAGATACTTCGATTTGCATGTAGCTAAGTGTAGTCAACAGCCCTACAAATTGAAGTATGACGAATATATACTGATCATTGATGTATCAAGGGAGCCTAGCTCCCTTTTTTTGATCTTGGTAGTTTAAAATTAATAAAAATGTTTGATGATTATTTTCTAATGGAATCAACTAAGTGAAATAGTGTCTTTTGGTTTTATTTATTGATATGAGGCGTTAATCATAAAGATTTAAGTTTTTAGTTTTCACTTTTCTGGATTTCAGCGTATAAAATTATACCGAACAACCTTTCTAGTATTTATCATGTCATTGAATAATTTAATTGATTCACTTTCTACACAAGGCTGGTATGTGTGGGACGATTTTCTGAACCTGTCACAAATACAAGCGATTAAAAATTGTATTCCTGATACGTTGCAAGATGCGCAAATTGGTCACCGTGATTCGTTGCAAGGCAATAAAACGATTCGCGGTGATCAGACTATTTGGTTAGAACCTGAAATGGGAACTTCCGTTGCTGATTACATGGCAAAAATGGAATCTATACGCCAAGAACTAAATTGTCAGTGCTATATGGGGTTGCGTGATTTTGAAACGCACTTCTGCCGTTATCCAAATGGTGCTTTTTATAAAAAGCATATTGATAATTTTCAAGGGCAAGGGCGGCGCAAAGTAACCACTGTGCTGTATATGAATGAGGCATGGCAGCCGGGTGATGGTGGTGAGTTAGTGGTGTATAATCCGCAAGATGAGCCATTATTTCAACTGGACCCGTTAGCTGGGCGGATGATTGTGTTTATGTCCGAAGAGTTTCCTCATGAAGTTCTCCCTACGCAACAAAAGCGTGAAAGTATTGCTGGTTGGTTTCTAATCGAAAAAATACTTTGACCCTTATCCTCGTAAGCCGCCCCTGAAAGGGGGTGGGCTGAATCTGAATGACCCTCGCAATAGCAATATTTTGTATTGTGGTGCACAAATTTCTTTCATTGAAAAAACGGCATATTCAATCTGGTAACATAAATTGTGTCGCTATTTGTGTCATACATCAATATAGACATATTTATTTTTAAATATTATCTACTTGCTATTTTTATACTTTCATCATTTGGTTTATTATCTTTTTTAGATAAAAGCCATTGCAATACTGTTCTATCGGGTTTTTTATTATATTTTTGAGTGTTTAGTTCACTGTCTGGAAATGGTGCTGAAATAGATTTTATGTGAGGAATGTTATTAATGACTTTAAGATCACCATCAAATTCCCCCGCTTTTTTTTATTCTTTATTATAACTACTTAGGTCATTTCATGTTTCTTTAGGAGTTAATCCTGCATGACGTAAGGCTTTCCAAGTAAAATCAATGCAACTGTTTGTTGCACCATTATAATCAAGCTTGAAGTAGACATCAGATTTATCGACAGCAGTTTTACCAAATTCACTGATTTTATCGTGTTGCAGTTTAGTTATTTCAATTGTTCGGCTGTAATATGGATTTTCGTAGTGAGTAGTATCTTTCTCCGTAACTATACTAGGCCCTGTAATCCCTGTTTCTATAGGCGCAAAACCATAAGATTTATGAGTTACAATATCGCCTTTATTTATTTTTTTATTTGCAAGCACATATGGCCAGCCGCTGATAAAACTCTATTCCCCTCAGGATCAAAATCAGGATCACCATATTCGTTATTTAGCGGTGTCCCTGGATATGCGGTATAAATTGTAACGGTATATCTTGATTCTAAAGCATCAATAAGATTTTCAACGTATTTTTTCCTTGCATGTGGTGGTGGGCAGGTAGCACATGCTTGACCTATGTTCCAGTTGGCTTCTTAATCAGGATAGGCAAAATGCTGTATGTCTTTTATTTTTTGCTCTACCGTTTCATCATTTCGATTCGCAATGTATTCAAGCAGCTCTTCTGTTTTGTTTTCAGGTTTCATTTTTTATTTTTCTTATCATCATTTAACAAAGTATGTTTTGATTGTTATGAAATAATTTAGACCATCGATTTCAAGTTCCGGCCAATCTTCTAGCACTGTAACTTCTAATCTATATTGACCATATTCAGTTGGAACAGAGGCGAGAGAAAATGTATTGGCACTTGTAACACCATCATTTTTATGTATTTTATCTAAAATCAAATACTCTGATAAGTTATTATTTATTTTATACAGTTTTACTTTAAATATTGGTGAGTTACCGATATTTTTTATTGGCCCATCTCTAGAAAAAATATCAGATGTGAAAAAAGTGATATTTTTATGTTGATCTTTTTCTATGCTTAAAATGATATGAGATGATGGTGGGGATACAGGGAATAAATAAAGTAGCTTTGGTTTTGGTACTGGTGTTCTCCAGAAAATAACATCAATAGAATCACCTTTTTTATATAGCTTAATAGGTATGTTTATTGGATGACCTTCCTCTATTTTAGGTGATAAAAAAAGTAAGGATCACTAGATGATGGTTTCACCCATTGATATAGCAATATCAAACCCATACCGAATATTATTCCTAATGTTAGCAACATTGTCTTCACTTTATAACTATTTGCATATTTATATATTGCCTTTATTGAAATTATATCTAATTACTTATCATGGTCTAGCTATTTTTGTGGATAAAGTGGGACCATTTAAACATATTGGTTTTATATCTAGCATATACAAAAAATAATTTAGGATAAATGTAGGGGATAGCAAAGCTAGTTGAAGAGCATAAAAATTTAAGTAACTCAGCTAGATGAACGTAGCCAATATCCATGCAATTTGATGTATGACGAGTGTAAATATTAAAAGGGAATAATTGCTATAATAGTAAAGTTGTCATGCCCGTTTTTGGGCTAAGTGAATCTGAACTTGGGATTTAGATATATTTGCAAGCCATTTTTCTATCAGAGCCATATTTCGCAGACGTAAAGAGATAAAAAAAGCGGCTAAAAGCCGCTTTTGAAATGAAGTTAGTATTCTATTAATGAGTAATATGTACCGTTTTACCACCGATAATCGTACGTAGTACTTTCACGTTTTCGATGTCGTCAGCTGGGATCTCAAATACATTGCGATCGAGTACGATCATGTCAGCAAATTTACCCACTTCCAGTGATCCAATGACATCTTCACGATGTTGAGCAAAAGCTGAGTCAATTGTTGCAGAGCGCAGCACTTCAATTACGGTTAGGTCACGGTCGTTATCTAAACGTGGTGCAGGCTTGCCATCGATATCACGACCACGGCGAGTTGCAGCGACTTTTAAATCATACCATTCGTCAAAATCATCGATTGGCCAGTCACTACCAAAGGCAACGACAGCGCCAGCGTCGATAAATTTCGCGATCGGCTCTAACTCTTCAAAACGCTCTTCACCCAACATTTTACGCTCAAAAGCAGCTAATTCAGGCGTTGGTGCAGCCCATTGGAATGATAAACACGCGATGGTTTTTAAGCGTGCAAAGCGTGCATAGTCTTTCGGGTGAACCAATTCATTGTGCGCCAGACCCGGACGAATATCTTTTTCTGGATGTGCTGCACGCATTTTTTCAATTGCATCTAATACGATAGAAACAGCACCTTCACCGACGGTATGCAAATGTGGGTCATAACCTGCCGCTGCGATTTTTTCCATTAATTCATCGAGAATTTCTGCGGTAAAATACAGGTCGCCATAGTTATCCGTTTCGACCCAATTTGGTGCATCATCAGTCCCTTTGTTAATACGGTAAGGCTGTAACAATGAAGCTGTCATTGTTGGATATTGCATCACACCATCAACAAACATTTTGATGTTACGTAGCCCGATGCCCGGTGCTGGCGTCCAATCTGCTTGGTGCCATTTTTTCGCGAATGCAACGGCATTATCGACAGCAGTGGCAACGGCAGCGACATTTGGTGTCAGGTCAGGCGTAATTTCACGCGCGGCTTGAAAGCGAAGGGTTAATTCATCGCGCTGTTGTAACTCAGCAAAAGCTTCTAACTGCTGCTCTGATACACGCGCATCCATCACGGTGGTGACACCTTGTTGGTTTAATACTTTTTGTACCAGTTCTGCAACTTCAATGGCTTGATCATCACGGATAGAGACGATGCTATCTGCGGCACGCATTGCTGGTGCATCTTCTAAGATGCCGTTCAACTCACCATTGTCATATTTTCCGATTTTACCATCAGGTGGCTCAGGTGTATCTTTAGTGATACCAAAGAGTTCTAATGCACGGCTATTGGCTAATAAAGTGTGGCAATCATTAGAGAACAGAACGACAGGGCGATCCGTTTTCAGTCTGTCCATGTCTTCACGGTACATATCAATGCCCGCTGGCAGCATCCCTTGACGTAACCATGCCGTTACTTTCAACCAGTCATTCTCACCCGTGCGGGGATCTTTATCTAAATGATCTTGAACGCGTTGGAGAATTTGCTCAATAGTGAGAGATTCATAGTTAAGATGGCAACCAAATAACTGAATGCCACCCCAGAATGGATGCATGTGGCCATCAATGATTCCCGGCATCATCATTCTGCCTTCTAAGTCGATACTTTCGGTTTCTGGCCCAACATATTGGTGCAACTCACCTGAAGTCCCACTTGCGATAATGTAACCATCTTGTACGGCAATGGCATCTACAACGCTATTTTGTTTATCTGCGGTATAGATATAACCGTTGAAATAAATGACATCAGCAACTTTATTCATCTCTAACCAGTCTTTATCAGGGGCTCAACACATACCCGCTATATATCATATGATCAGTCGATTATGTTAACTTATCTCATTGATATCGTTAGTGATATATTTTGAGATAGCTTCACTTGTCTCCGACACGTCCTTCGAATTATTGGGGTATAGATAGAGCCAGAATAAAAAATAACAGGGGAAGCTCTGCTTCCCCGTGTATATCCGCTGTACCTTAAGCGGTATCCTTATTGACTTCATTTGTCAGTCAGATATCACTTGAGTGACTTAGGGTATATTTAATTAATAATCATATTGGTTTCATCGTCTGAAATTGCCGGTGGGCGACGAGTAAAACCATGGGTCAGCAAGGTGAGATAAATTGCACCTGCTGCCAGCCAGCATAGGCCAACGGTAAAGGCTTCTCTATCTAAACTTGTCCATAACCATAATGTCAGGATCACACCAATGGACGGCATAATCAGACAAGTGATGAGCTTTTTACCATCCAACGCTTCTTTGCGATCAATATAAAAATGCTTAATCACGGATAAGTTAACAAACGTGAATGCAATCAGGGCGCCAAAACTAATCATCGATGCCACCATGCTTAATGACAGCACTAATGATAGCAGTGAGGCAGCTGCAACGAAAATGATTGAGTATACGGGTGTATTCAGTTTTGGATGCAGATAAGCAAATAGAGAGCGCGGTAATACACCATCACGACCCATTGCATAGAAAATGCGGACGATACTCGCCTGTGAAGTCATTGCGGAAGCAAACACACCAATGACATAGGCAGTAATAAAGCTCGAAGCCATCATAGCACCACCCACTTGTTTCATTACCGCTAGGCTCGCTGTATCCGTATTTGGAATAAAGTCTTGCCACATTGGATAAATCAAATGTGCGCTATAAGAGATGACAACAAACAGTGTTCCCGCAATAAATACAGTGTAGATAATCGCTTTAGGCAGTGCACTACGGGCGTCTTTAGTCTCTTCAGCCATGGTAGAAATCGCATCGAAACCTAAGAAAGCTAAACATAATACAGCGGCACCCGCAAACAGTCCGGGTACTTGGTCGACGGCGAGTGTCAGTGGTGCCAATAAAGCCTCTGTATCTAACACAAAATTGGTTTTGAAGCTGAGATACAAGAACACGGCGATAAACACAATCTGCATGGAAATGATCAGCATATTCATTGAGGATACGAGTTTGATACCCAGAATATTCATGATACTGACAATGGCGATTGTGCTACAGATAATCACAGGTATCGGAATATTAGGGAAAGCTTCATGGACGAAGATCCCAATCGCGATATAGTTAATAATCGGTAGGAATAGGTAGTCGAGTAATTGTGCCCAACCCACTAAGAAACCAAGGGTGCCACCAAAAGTTTTTTGCACATAAGAGTAAGCAGAACCCGCGAGTGGGAGTGCGCTTGTCATACGGCAATAGCTAAAGGCGGTAAATAGAACAGCAGCCAGTGTAATGAGGTAAGCAATAGGCAAATGGCCTTCACTTAATAGGGTCACTTGGCCATAGGTGGTGAAAATTCCGAGTGGCACCATATAAGCCAGCCCGAAAAATACTAACGCAGGTGTGGTCAGTACACGTTTCATTTGAACGGTATTCTGTTGCATTTTGAAGCCCTTCCCAAAAGCCCTTAACAACCATCAACTCTTTCTGAATATACAGGCGGAGTGAACCTAAAATGCAGCCATATAACCTGAGCTATACCACTACACTATGTATACCCGTCATACTTCAAGCTATCATCATCGATGGCCACCATCAGTTTTCCAAATCAGATACAGTTGTATGCTTAATGGAATAACGTTACAGGTCGCCTAAATGCAACTAAAATTATTTTGGGCATATTTCATTACAGTTTTAAAATCCACTTGTATTCAATTTCAGAAAACCTCGCACCAGGACATTTAATAACATGTCATCGTGCGCACTTTAATGAAACGTCAGTGATGAATCGGACCATCACCATCCGCTGGGGTGAGTACAAGCGGCGTACAATATAGTTATGATGCTTGGTTTACGCAATCATTTATTTGTATATCCGTCATATTTCGCACTGTAGCGTTGTTGGTTGCACTTAGCCACCCAAGTCACATACTTATGTATGCTCATTGGGATGTCTTCGTTTACCGCCTAGCTACAGCACGAACTATTTAGGATATACTCGTTATCTTATTGATATTCATCATATATCCGTCATGTTTCGCACTGTAGCGTTGTTGGTTGCACTTAGCCACCCAAGTCACATACTTATGTATGCTCCTTGGATGTCTTCGTTTACCGCCTAGCTACAGCACGAACTATTTAGGATATACTCGTTATCTTATTGATATTCATCATATATCCGTCATATTTCGCACTGTAGCGTTGTTGGTTGCACTTAGCCACCCAAGTCACATACTTATGTATGCTCCTTGGGATGTCTTCGTTTACCGCCTAGCTACAGCACGAACTATTTAGGATGTACTCGTTATCTTATTGATATTCATCATATATCCGTCATGTTTCGCACTGTAGCGTTGTTGGTTGCACTTAGCCACCCAAGTCACATACTTTATGTATGCTCCTTGGGATGTCTTCGTTTACCGCCTAGCTACAGCACGAACTATTTAGGATGTACTCGTTATCTTATTGATATTCATCATATATCCGTCATGTTTCGCACTGTAGCGTTGTTGGTTGCACTTAGCCACCCAAGTCACATACTTTATGTATGCTCCTTGGGATGTCTTCGTTTACCGCCTAGCTACAGCACGAACTATTTAGGATATTCTAATAATATTATTAACATTTCGCGTTGTACCGCGTGTGTTTTAAATATAGGGCTTCATTCGCGCACTTCAGTCACATACTTGTGTATGTTCCCAGAGATTCATTCATTCGCCGCCTAGCTACAAAATAAACTCGGATATCATATTAATATTATTCATGTTTTTTAAACATACGATCTATTTTTGCGTTTATTCTTTTAATTCAATGAATTGATTACTACTTAGACTTTAATTAGAACAAATTGAAGATTATACTAATCATAATAGATTTTTTGATTAAATCAACTTTCCCCAATGCATTGTAAAATTTTGATTTTATTGGTTATTTATTATTTTTGTTATTAGAAGGTGCTAAAGTCGATATTTAATAGCAGAAAATTATTTATAACTAGCGGGAGCTAAAAAGTATTAATAATAAAATTTTTTAATAAATTTTATTTAAATATATATTTAAATAAATGAAATTAATCTATCGATATTCTTAATATGGTTAAAATAAATTAACAATTAAAGTTCCATTAAATGAAACACTGACCTATCCCCGTCATACTTCATGTTACAATTAGAAATATTAAGGGTGTAGATCATGCCATTGTGATTAAAGGTCAGTGTTCTTGTCTTATTAATTAACCGAGATTAATTAGTTTACCTTCTCAACCTTCGTTGTGTGTACAAGGCATCCAAAGTAAATAAAATTAATGCAACCCAAATAAAGCCAAAAGTCACTAACAACTCAGATGTCATTTGTTCGCCATAGATAAACACAGCGAGCAAGAACATAATTGTTGGGCCTAAATATTGAAAGAATCCCAGTGTCGATAAACGAAGATGGTTAGCTGCTTCAGTAAATAGTAATAATGGTATGGTCGTGATAATGCCTGCAAGAATTAATAGCACATTAAGGTGCCAATCATTCATGACCATGTTACTAGTCGGACTATCTGCAAAAAATAGTAGGAAAATCACGCCAACAGGCAGTAACCATAATGTTTCGAATGTCATCCCAATCTGGGCATCAACTCCGAGTTTTTTACGAAGTAAACCATAGGTTGCGAAGGTCACAGCAAGGCTTAAGCCGATGACAGGCACTGAACCAAATTGCCATAGCTGAATAAGTACACCCGTTAGGGCTAAAGCAACAGCAATCCACTGCATGCGACGAAAACGTTCTTGCAAAAATAACATACCAAACAAAACGTTAACTAATGGATTAATAAAATAACCGAGACTTGCCTGTAGCATATGCCCATTATTGACTGCCCAAATATAAATAAGCCAGTTGGAGGCGATAGTTACCGCTGTCACACCTAAAACTAATATTTTTTTAGGTTGCTTTAACACTTGGCGCATATAGCTCCAGTGTCTTGTTGCGGTTAATAAAATCAACATAAAGAAAAATGACCAAATAATACGGTGAGTCAATATTTCTTCTGGTGGTACTTCTTGTATAGTTTTAAAATAAATGGGTGCCACACCCCAAATTAAATAGGCTCCCAAGGCACATAATACGCCCTTGGTTGTGTTTTGCTGGCTCATTATTGGCTCTAAATTTGAATATACCCAAAATAACTCGAGTTACATGTCGGTGATCAGCTAAGCTATTTTATGAAAAAGCCTGAGGAGTATAAATAACACTATAATCCGAGTATCTAAGCGCAGCACCATACATCTGAACAAGTCATGTAACTTGAAATATAACGAATATAAAAGGCTAAAAGTAAGTCGATTGAGATATCGAGCGTAATAAAACACCGCCTCGATTTATGACCTCATTAATGTGACATTGCATATGTTTTTTTACAAGTGATATTAAGATCACGCGATCTTTTACGCTTATTTTTTCAGCAGTTGGTAAGCGTTGGTGAGAGGAGTGGCTAAACATTCTATTTATCGCTGTGGATCTTTTGTGGTTAACAGTCCTTAGCTCACTTAGCCGCTATTTCTTTGCTTTTTAGGGTTACCCTATTAGATAAGTTGCTGTTGCTGTCGCGATATATTGATTGCGTTCATTATGTAATTCGCAGCGAGTGACTGCAATTTTGTTACCATCACGTAATAGGCTGGCACTCGCAGTAAAAGTTTCACCTCTGCCGGGACGAAGATAATCGACTCGCAGGTCGATGGTACCCCATTTTGACATTTTGTCGGCGATATCTTGATGCACGAGTGGAGTGATTCGTTGAAGAATACGATTAATACATACCATTCCACCGGCGACATCTAAAACGGAAGCGATCACACCGCCATGAAGGATATTTTGTGTGAAGTTGCCAATGAGTTCAGGACGATTATCAATCGTTAATTGGACAAAATCATCCGTCATATGAGCTAGCTTAATACCTAAAAGGTGATTAAAAGGCATTTTATAGATGAACACATCGCTCATCAGTTTACTTGCTTCTTCTAATGTATAAATACGGTCATTCATGATAATCAGCCTTAAAAGTATGAGAGCAATAAGTAATTATTATGTATGGCTTGGTTTTAATCAGGTAAATTATTAATAATGAATAATCTTTCAGCAGCCAGCATATTTTGCGTGTAAAATAAGACATAGTTATTCGAATATAATTCATAATAGGAATGATTGGATGCGCGCTTTTTACAAATTACTCGCTGCTGTGCTGTGTTTTTGGTCTGTACCGTTGTTTGCTGCAGAAAATGCAGATCCAACAACACAAATTGACTCCGCAAAGAAAGCACCAATAAAAGGTAGTATTATTGATGGGCTATTACAAAACTACGATAACCCGTTTGTGCTTTATCCTTATGAATCCAACTACATTCTTTATACCTATTCCTCATCAATTAATAAGAATGCGATAAAAAGCTATGATTGGGGTAAAGATGCACTAAATGATGAAGTGAAATTCCAGCTTAGTTTAGCTTTCCCGTTATGGCGAGGAATTGCTGGGGATAATTCAGTATTAGCGGCATCCTATACTCAGCGTTCATGGTGGCAATTAAGTAATAAAAATGAATCTTCACCATTTCGTGAAACAAACTATGAGCCTCAGATATTTCTTGGTTGGGCGACAGATTATCAACTCGGCGGTTGGACATTGCGTGAAATCGAAACAGGTTTCAACCATGAGTCAAATGGTCGCTCCGATCCTACCTCACGCAGCTGGAACCGTGTTTATGCACGTGTCATGGCTCAGAGTGGTAACTGGCAAGTCGATTTAAAACCTTGGTATCGCCTTCCCGAAAGTGAAAGCAGTGATGATAACAAAGATATCACTAAATACATGGGCTACTATCGTTTGAAAGTGGGTTACGACTTAGGGGATAGTGTAATTACTGCGACTGGGCGTTACAATTGGAACAGCGGTTTTGGTGCGGCAGAGTTAGGTTGGAGCTATCCAATCAGTAAGCATGTTAGGCTTTATACTCAGTTGTTTAGTGGGTATGGTGAGTCCATGATTGACTATGATTTTCGTCAAACCCGTTTTGGTATTGGTGTGATGTTGAATGATATGCTTTAGTCGTTGGCACTTATTTGTTAGCATACGATCACCCTAGTTCAAGATAGCTCTTGAATGGGCATCAAGCATTAACCTGCTATTTTTAGCTGCTCTTACGGGCAGCTACCAGTTCGTAATTTAAGGATTCGCGTGTCTACCGCTGAAGTGATCTCCCAACTGTCACTCGCTGAAAGCATACTTAATAGTACTTTCGGTTATCAGTCTTTCCGTCCAGGGCAGGAAGCTGTCATTCGCGCTATTCTTGATAATCGCGACTGTTTGGTATTAATGCCAACAGGAGGCGGTAAATCTCTGTGCTATCAGGTTCCCGCACTGGTAAAAGACGGTGTGACACTCGTGGTTTCGCCGCTAATCTCATTGATGAAAGATCAAGTCGACCAACTGGGGCTTCACGGGGTTAATGCTGCCTGTCTAAATTCCTCTCAAACGTCTCAAGAACAACGAGAGATAATGGATTCATGTGCTCAAGGTGATCTCAAGTTGTTATATGTTGCCCCTGAAAGGTTACTGACTGACTATTTTCTTAGTCAACTTACGAGCTGGAATATAGCCTTACTGGCGGTTGATGAAGCACACTGTATTTCACAATGGGGTCATGATTTTCGTCCAGAATACCGTGCTCTTGGGCAACTAAGACAACATTTTCCTGATGTACCCGTGATGGCATTGACGGCAACTGCTGATGAAACCACGCGTGCAGATATTATTCGTTTACTGGCATTAGATAATCCGCTAGTACAAGTCAGTAGTTTTGATAGACCTAATATTCGCTACACATTAGTGGAGAAATATAAGCCACTTGAGCAGTTATGGTTTTTTATTAAGGCGCAAAAAGGTAAAGCGGGTATTGTCTACTGTAACAGTCGTAATAAAGTGGAAGAGACCGCTGAACGCTTGCAAAAACGCGGGCTGAGTGTGGCTGCCTATCATGCTGGGCTAGATAGTCAGCAGCGTGAATGGGTACAAGATGCTTTTCTAAAAGATAATCTACAAATTGTAGTGGCAACCGTTGCGTTCGGTATGGGGATCAATAAATCGAATGTACGTTTTGTTGCCCACTTCGATATCCCTCGTAATATCGAGGCTTACTATCAAGAAACTGGGCGAGCAGGACGTGATGGTGTTGAAGCCGAGGCGATTCTATTTTATGACCCAGCTGATATGGCATGGCTACGCCGTTGTCTCGAAGAGAAGCCAGCGGGGATGCAACAGGATATTGAACGTCATAAGCTTAACGCAATAGCCGCATTTGCAGAGGCACAAACCTGCCGACGCCTAGTTTTACTCAATTATTTCGGTGAGAATCGTCAGACACCTTGTGGTAATTGCGATATTTGTTTAGATCCTCCAAAGCAGTATGACGGGCTGGTGGATGCACAAAAAGCGCTTTCGTGTATTTATCGTGTTGGTCAACGTTTTGGTATCGGCTATATTGTTGAAGTATTGCGGGGAGCTAATAATCAGCGCATACGTGATTTAGGCCATGATAAACTGCCAGTTTATGGTATTGGCAAAGAAGAAACCAATGAACATTGGGTGAGCGTGCTCCGTCAACTTATTCATTTGGGCATGATTACGCAAAATATTAGCCATTTTTCGGCATTGCAATTAACGGAAGCCGCGAGGCCAATTTTGCGTGGTGAGTCTTCACTGCAACTTGCGGTACCACGTGTATTAGTCACAAAAAGCCGTAATCAGCAAAACAAAGTTTATCATGGCAATTATGATAAGAAGCTATTTGCTAAGCTACGAAAATTGCGTAAATCAATAGCAGATGAAGACAACATTCCTCCATTTGTGGTCTTTAATGATGCAACACTGATTGAAATGGCAGAGCACTGCCCAACGTCTCCTGCTGAGTTGCTGTTGATCAATGGTATCGGAGAAAGAAAACTTGAACGCTTTGGTGATGCTTTTATGGCATTGATCCGAGATCATCTTGAAGGTTACGAATGACGAGAGGATAGACCTGATGACCCCTAAAAGGCTAAAAGAGAGTTGGTTAGTTCGTGAAACGCAATTCTCAGCGTTTACTAACGGGCCGCTTTTAGACTTCTGGCAATTGCGGGAAGAAAGCGAATTTTTAGGGATAGATGATTTGCCTATTCGTTATGTTCGTTTTATCAAATCTAAACATAATAAAGCGATTGTTATCTCTCCTGGGCGCAGTGAAAGTTATGTGAAATACCCTGAAATTGCCTATGACTTTTTCCACCTTGGTTTTGATGTTTTTATCATTGATCATCGAGGACAAGGCCGATCAGGCCGAATGTTGACAGATCCTCAGAAAGGACACGTTGAGAAATTTACTGACTATATTGATGATTTTGCAAAGTTTGTTGAGCTTGAAGTGCAATGTCGACATTATCTCAAATGTTATGCCTTAGCTCACTCAATGGGGTGCGCTATCCTCGGCGGTTATTTATTGCGAGATAAAGTGACCTTTGATGCTGCGGCGATGTGTGCACCTATGATAGGCATTAACTTACCCATGCCTCGCTGGTTAGCTGGTTTTATTGTCGAAAGGGCAGAGTCACGCCAAAGTGTGCGCAATGATTATGCCGCTTCGACAGGAAAATGGCAGCCATTACCTTATCTCATTAATGTGCTTACACACAGTCAAGAGCGTTATCGGCGTTATTTACGCTATTACGCAGACTATCCTGAGTTGCGTCTCGGTGGACCAACATATCATTGGCTACGAGAAAGCTTCGCAATGGGCGATGAGCTAATTGCAAAAGCGGGAGAAATTGATGTGCCACTGATGGTGTTAGAAGCCAGCGAAGAAAAGGTGGTCAGCAATCGAGAGCTACTAGCTTTTTGCCAAAGTCGGCAAAAAGCGCAAACAGGACGAGAAGAAAAATTACCCCTCGTAATTGAAGGGGCACACCATGAAATCCTGTTTGAAGTCGATGCGCTAAGGGCGATGGCTCTGAATGCAATATGTGATTTTTTTGAGCAGTATTAGTTAGGGATCTTTTATGAAATATCCGGTTGTCGCTTCTGATTTGGACGGTACTCTTTTATCTCCCAATCATGATTTAACGTCTTTTACGAAAGAAACTTTAAAAAAACTGGTGCAAACACAAGATATCCATTTTGTATTTGCAACAGGTCGCCACCATATAGATGTTGCGCAGATAAGAGATGGTCTCGGCATTGACGCCTATATGATCACATCAAATGGTGCGCGCGTACATAATATGAAAGGTGAATTAATTTTTAAGCACAATGTTGATCCTGATATCGCACATGAGCTGTGCTTGATGGAATTTGATCATCCCGATCTCGTGACTAACTATTATGGCGGCGATGATTGGTTTATTAATCGGGAAAGTCCTGAGCAAAAAGAGTTTTTCAAAGAATCCGTTTTTCATTATACCGTCTATGATCGTCATAATTTTGATACTTCTGATGTTTGTAAAGTCTATTTCACCAGTGAAGATCACGATATGTTGGTCGATTTACAAAACCGTATACGTGAGCGCTGGCAAGATCGTGTCAACGTCACTTTCTCGTTACGCAGCTGTCTTGAGGTCATGGCGGGTGTCGTGTCTAAAGGAGAAGCATTGCAACAAGTTGCAGCGCTTCAAGGCTATCAAGCTCATGATTGTATCGCCTTTGGTGATGGTATGAATGACAAAGAGATGCTGGCGATATCAGGTAAAGGCTGCATTATGGATAATGCTCATCAAATGTTGAAAGATGCGTTGCCTCAACTCGAAGTCATTGGATCTAATGCTGATGAGGCAGTAGCTCATTACTTGAGAAAATATTATTTAAATAAATAATTATTCTTAACTTTGCGTAACTATGCATTTTTACAGTGTAGAATAGAAGGCTGGTAAAGGACCCTTTTCCAGCCTTTATTTTTTGCTATAAGTATGGCAAAAATGCGCTTAAGGGCAAAGACGGTCATTTATCCTATTTTTTAAGGCGCAAGTGAAATTAAACTCCATCAGTTGTTTTTTCAGATTACTATTCACCGTATCTGTCTTGAACCACTAGGTTATCTATGTTCATCAGCGTTTTTTCATAGAAATACCTTCATTTGTCGGCTTGGGGCAACTCAAATTATTGTAGGTATCTAAAAAGTTAAAGATAATGTTAGGCAAGATCGTGACAAACGATGAGTTAAATATAAGGGAATAGCGTATTTTCTCAGTTGGTATTTTGCTTTGTTGAGGATTGTTTAGGATGAAAAAAATTGCGTTAGCACTATTGTTGAGTTCCGTTTGCTACAGCTCACTATTACTTGCCACACCGGCTACTTCCCCTGCATCACAACCGACACTAGAACAAATTACGCAGTCAGCGCAAAAGGGTGATCCTACTGCCCAATTCCTTCTTGGAGAGAGCTATTTTACAGGTAAAGGCGTTTCTCAAGATTTTAAGGTTGCAGCGGAGTGGTTTATTAAAGCGGGTAATCAAGGTAATGCTGATGCACAGTTCAGATTAGGTACCATGTACGTGAATGGTTTTTCTGTTAGCCGTGATTATGATAAAGCTATCCTGTGGTATCAGGCTGCAGCGAAGCAAAATGATACTCGTGCAGAAACTAATATGGCGATGATGTATGCGCAAGGGCTCGGTGTTGCACAAGATATTGAAAAATCAGTGTATTGGTTTAAAAAAGCAGCTCAAGGTGGGAATGCTATCGCTCAGTTCAATCTAGCCCAAATGTATTCCGTTGGTAATGGCGTTGATTTAGATAATACAAAAGCAGTATTTTGGTATCGTAAGGCAGCTCAACAGCGTGATGCAAAATCTCAGGACCGTTTAGGTGTGATGTACTCAGAAGGTAAAGGTGTGAAGAAAAACCTTCAGCAAGCTTATGCATGGCTATCAACAGCCGTTTATAGTGGTAATAAAGAGAGTCACAAGCTGCAGGATAAAATTGCAACACAATTAAGTGACAGCGAATTGAAACAAGCACAAAAATTAGCTGAAAGTTATATTCAATCTTATGGATTTAAAGCGAGCTAAAACGGCGAGTGTGAAAAATGGCCCAAATTGAGTTTTTCAGTATGTAATCTTTCTTCAGCCATACAATTTAGTCGAGAAAAATGATAAATTCCTTTTTCTCGACTAAATTATCACCATCAAAAATTCTATATTTTACTTAATAATTCAATATTCTATCGGAGTATCGGGATACTATTTGGTATCCCAGCATAATTATCATGGATAATATGAGATAAGCCCAGCTCAAGCGATAAAAACGGTTATAACCCCATCCTCTGCGGATATTCAGCTGGAGCTCTTTGCTTGAAAGTCTACGGACTAACATTCGGTAAATGACGATATATAACAGACTCAAAGCTTGCCAAAGATGCAGTATTCTCTCAGCGAAAGATTTACCGACGATAAGCAGGATTACCAGAGGGATCAGAAAAAATAGAATCGAACCAACTTTCTCAAATTGCGTGATCCGCAACATAATCAATTCGTCTTGTGGTTCTGATAACGACTTCATTTCACCACCCTAAAGATAATTTGTTGTGTTAATTAGATGACCAAAGAGGAATACCCTTTGGTCATTACTGATAACTAAAGCTCACCAGATGTACGAGGTGGATTACGATTCGCAAGGTTGTTAGTCGCACTTTGTAGCGCATTATCACGTATATCGACGCGTGCTTGGAATGGTGGGAATGGCAGAGTGATACCTTGTTCTGCAAAGGCCGCCAATATGTTTTGGTGGATCTCATGGCGTGCAGGCAAACGGTGCCCCATTTCTGCCGCAAATACACGTAATTCAAAAATCTGAATACCTTGTTGTAAATCGACCAAATAAACTTCTGGGCTTGGATTTTCCAAGATCATCGTTGAGCGCTCAGCTGCCGTTAATATGATCGAAGTCACTAGCTTGCTACTTGCATCTACAGGTGCAGGGATGGTCATAACAATACGCGTCACGGTGTCTGATAACGACCAGTTAATAAATTGCTCAGTAATAAAGGCCTTATTTGGCACAATGATCTCTTTTCTATCCCAATCAGTCAGCGTTGTAGCACGGGTATTAATTTTAGTGATGCTGCCGGTGAGATTGCGGATAGTCACAGTATCGCCAATACGGATTGGTTTTTCGAACAAGATCATCAAACCCGAGATAATATTGGCAAAGATTTCTTGTAAACCAAAACCCAACCCAACCCCCATCGCGGCAATAAGCCATTGTAATTTAGACCAATCAATTCCAAGCATGGAAAAGCCAACAATAGTACCAATAATGGTAATTGAATACTTGGTGAGTGTACTAATGGCATAACCGGTACCTGGTGTTAAATCTAAGTGTTGAAGTACGGCTAATTCAAGTAGAGCAGGTAGGTTGCGGACGAGTTGTGTCGTGACAATAATAACCAATATCGCGATAAAAATAGAGCCCATGGTGATCGGTTGAACCGTATCAACACCATTGATTGTAGAGGTTACGTCCCATAAGCGAACATTTTCAAGGAATGAAAATGCCGTATGCAGTTCAGACCACAGCCAAATCAGTGAAACCAGCGCAATCATAGTGAGAATGGAGCGGACTAATCCGACAGATTGTGCGCTGATCGCATCGAGGTCGATCACTTGTTCTTCAATATCAATTGAACCTTCACCGCTGGCACTAGGTGATAGTGTATCATCTTCCCCTTTTGCCCTCTGGGCTAAGATATCCGCACGGCGCTGCTTCGCTCGCTCAAAGGCAAGTTTACGACGTTGCATAGACATCCAACGTCTGATGGTATGGTAAACAATTAACAGTACAAACCATATCGCAACAGATGTCTCTAACCGTGCCAGAAGAGCCTGTGACGTTGAGAAGTAACCCAGTAAAGAGAAAAATGCTGCAACAATAGGCGCGACAAGCAACATCCACCACAAGGCTTTGTTGATCAGGTTATCACCTGAACCGTGCCTATCGAGATAGAGAGGGACTTGAGTTCGCCGTAAGTTGTTAGTCATTAAACTTAATGTGAAGCATAGCAATAAGAAGCAGAAGCGTCCTATTGTTGAAGCAAACTCTCTATCACGGTAATACTCGAAGGTAATCAGTGACATCATCAGGGGGACGATGACGAAAATTGCTAGTCGATAGTGGCGCATTGCACGCTTAACAGAGTCTTTATTCCAACCAAAATGAGCGATAAATAACCCTGTTGGTCGTGAGAAGGTTTCACTGATCATAAATAGCCATAGCACAGGCGTAGTTGCACTAACCCCATAGCCAATCGCCACCGCCATAGGATATTGCCAAGCACTTTTTAATCCATAGCCAATGGCAGACCACATCATAGGTAAGGGTAGCGCGACAATTATGGACCAAAAAATGGTGCGAACGGTAAGATAAAAGCGATCTTGAGTGACCTTGCCAATGCGTAAACTCGCACGGTCAAGGAAGGCTTGATAATGTTTACGCGTACTAATACTAAAAATAACTAGAATTATTGATCCGAGCAGATAAAGGAAAGTGTCTTGGGTAGTAAGCATTACCTTTAATGCCTTAGTTAACTGCGATAGTGTATCTAACGACAGCAACTGAGTAATATCCGTGACCAATAAAACTGGATAATTAAGGCTCACAGGAGGGACATCAGCAACCCAAAATAAGTAACGACGTGAGGCATCTTTTACTTCATTTAATGCATCTACCAGCTGACTTGTCGCAACGTTTAATTTTGTTAGCTCTAATGTTTCTGTATCAAAACCAGAAATGAGGGCAGATAGTAGTTCTTTCCGTGTTTTGATTAGTGATGCGTAAACTTGAGCTTGTGCGGGACTTAAGTTATTTTCACTATCTTCAATGGCAATTTCCGCTTTAGATAATTTATCAAACATATCTTCATATTTGAGTCGTTGAATACGGATATCTGCCATATCTCTACTAAGCTGCTGGCTTTTCGGGATCCCTGGCAACTGTGCTAACTGTGTCCGCAGTGCATCACCTAAGGTACTAGAGCCGTCTAACCATTGAGCTTGCTCTCTAATCGTTGTTAATGCCTGACGAGCTTTCTGTATTTTGGAAGAGGTTTCGGTCTGATTCGTACTGATCACAGTCATTCGAGCTGCTTGTTCAGTCAATTCTTGAGATAACTTACGGTTAATATCAATTTGTTGTGTGAGAAAAGGCGTGAGCTCCCCTTGCTCAGCAAGCATCTCCGTGTGTTCTAACGCCAAGACTGCTTTTTGTTGTCGTAAGTTATTTTGCACTTCACGTAATTGCTGTAATTCAACTTCAAGGCGGTTGTAGCGTTTTTTCGAAAGCTCCAAAGAGACCCGCGAAATTTCTTGGCGGTTATTGGCGGATAATTGTGCGATTTCTAGCGCATTAACGTCTGACTTACGAGCGTTTATTTCAGATTGAGCAAGCATTGCTTGCGCTTCAGCTAAAGGTGTAGCGGGTGTACTTAATGATTGATAGCGGAAAGTGGCTTCCGAAAGAAGGCGGCGTGATTCTGATAGCTGTTGTGGCAAGGAACTCAGTGATTCACTGATTTCACGGCCTTTATCTTGTTCTTGTTGAGTTTTTCGGCCTTGCTCAAGAAGCTGGCTACTGACTTGAACGATTTGCTGCTCAAGTTCAGATAATCCGATATTCGCAGGAATTGCGGGTGGCTCATCTCTTTCATTGAGAAGCTCCTTTCTTAATCCATTGATAATTTTAGGGAAATTATCAATGCTATCTTGATAGGCTTTTGCCTTTGCATCAGACTCTTTTGCATCATTAATCCAGTTTAGTGTCCCTTGTAATGCTTGTGCTATCTCTGCATCTTTTGGATTTTTACTAGGATCAAGCTGAGAAAGCTCCTGCTTAATCTGTGCTTCATTTAGCGTGACATTGGGTGCCGCCACAGCAGAGAAGGCGATTAACAGGCTGAAAACAAAACTGATAATCAAACGCACAGTGGGAGCTCCTTCAAGCGATTAATAGAGGATGACTACATTACAGCTTACACACATCATATTTTAAGCGATTTGATATGAATTATCTGTATAGATTTTGGTCGTCGACCCGATTCACATTGTTAATTATGTGAATCGGGATGGCTTAGCATGCTGGCTTATGCATCTATAGGCAGATCAGATTCAGCATCTGACTCAGCTGACGTTTTACTTGTCGCAGTTTCAGCAAGTAATTCACCCATACGAGTGGCATAGCCTGGGATAAGTGAAGAATTAAACTGAATTGCATTTGGCTCAAACAGATTGATGACGGTTGACCCTAACTTAAAGCGCCCCATCTCTTCACCTTTTTTCAGAAAGACAGCATGTTCAGTGAGCTGCTCTGGATAAGTCCAACGCTTAATAATGCCTTCACGTTGATTATTCACACAGCCACTCCATACCGTTTCTATGCTACCGACTATGGTGGCACCGACTAAAATTTGAACCATCAGGCCCATATCGGTTTTAAACACGCAAATTAAACGTTCATTACGTGCAAAGAGGTTAGGGACATTAGCTGCAGTCAGTGGATTCACTGAAAACAGGTCACCCGGAACATAAATCATTTCCGTTAATAATCCATCACATGGCATATGTACACGGTGATAATCCCGAGGTGATAGATAAGTCGTTATAAACTCGCCTCCACGGAACTTATCAGCGAGCTGATAATTACCAGCAAGCAAAGCTTCGACGGTATAATTATGGCCTTTCGCTTGGAAAATCTGATCATTTTGAATTGGGCCCAATTGGCTGATAGCACCATCAGCAGGTTGAGCTAATTGATGACTTTCAGAGACCAGTGGACGCACTTGTTCTTTTAATGAGCGAACAAAAAAATCGTTAAACGTTGCATAAGCAGTGAATTCACTTTTTTGTGCTTCATTCATATCCACTTTATACACTTTAGCGAAGAGCTTTATTGCCCATTGAGTGATAAAGCCCGCGTTCTTATTGGCAAACCACCCAGCAAACTGAGTAAGCCCTTGTTTAGGTAGCATATATTGCAAACGTATTTTAATCTTATCCAGCACGTTAACCTCAAATTCGTAAAGGCCAGTTAGCAAAAAGGAGTCATTGTACCTTTGCTTTTTTAAATAGGCTATTTTGTTTCGATAAGCTTAGAAATCTTTACTTTTAACACATTGACAATAAGACTCAATGTGAGTACTCGCTTACTTTATAAGCTATAGCTAATTAGTCTCTACTTATCTTTCCCTGTGAAATTACCACGTGGTTTAACCTGCTCCATGCTTTCTAGAATGCGATGATAATTTTCAAAACGTGACTCAGCTATTTTCCCTTCATCTACCGCTTCACGTAGAATACAGCCAGGATCATCGATATGTTTACAATCACGAAACTTACAACCACCTAGGTACTCTCTAAATTCGACAAATCCTTGTGTCACTTGTTCCGTGGATAGATGCCATAAACCGAATTCACGCACGCCAGGGGAGTCGATAACATCGCCACCCTGTGGGAAATGGTACAGTCTTGATGTCGTCGTTGTGTGTTGACCCAACCCTGAGTTATCAGAAACGTCATTGACCAAAATCGCGTGCTCTTTATTGGGTAGCAGTCCGTTCAATAAGCTGGATTTACCGACACCCGATTGCCCCACGAAGACTGAAATTTTACCGACTAGAGCGTTAGTAAGTGCTTCCATTCCTTCATTGGTCTGACCAGATACTTCAAGCACCTGATAGCCGATCTCGCTATAAATTGTCATTAATTCACTGACCCATTCACGATTTTCTTCGTCTAGTAGATCAATTTTATTCAGCACAATAATGGGTTTAACACCTAAGGTCTCACAAGCGACTAAATAGCGGTCGATAATATTGAGTGAAAGCTCAGGCAAAATAGCAGAAACAACGACGATTTGGTCAATATTCGCGGCGATAGGCTTGAGCCCATCATAATAATCTGGTCGTGTTAGTACGGAGTGACGTTCGTGAACGGCTTCAACAATACCATTAATTTTAATATCGGCTTGTGTATTCAGGGCTGGGCGCCAAACAACCCGATCTCCCGTGACAAGAGATGAAATGGTTCGGCGTAAGTTACAACGCTGTACTGTTCCATCAAGAGCTTCTATATCAGCATGTTGGCCGAATCGGCTGATCACTAAACCTTCTTGTGCTTCACCTAACTGGCTGTCATCAATTTCAGTGACATTTTGCTTTTTCAGTCGTTTTTGATGATTTGCCTGCACGCGGCGCTGCTGGCCTTTTGACAGTTTCTGCTTAGTCACCTGACCTCTCTTCACTATGTTGGCTGGATTTTATTTTTTTGGTTACTTGAGTGGATCGCGTAGATACCTCAAACGCGTTATCATACACGAACTCCACTGGATCAAGTTAGGGTATATGATGCAAAAGAATGAGAATAATTTAATCTGGATCGATTTAGAAATGACCGGCCTCGATCCTGAGCGTGACCGTATTATTGAAATCGCAACAATCGTCACGGACAGCCAGCTTAATATTTTAGCACAAGGTCCTGTCATTGCGGTGCATCAAACATCAGAGCAGCTCGCTTTGATGGATGAGTGGAACGTTAACACACATACAGGAAGTGGCCTTGTTGAGCGCGTTAAGAGCAGTACGCTTGGTGAGCATGAGGCAGAAAAGGCGACGATTGAATTTTTAGAACAATGGGTACCAAAAGGCGCATCTCCTATTTGTGGTAACAGTGTCGGTCAAGATCGTCGTTTCTTGTTTCGCTACATGCCTGAATTAGAGGGTTATTTTCACTATCGTTATCTTGATGTGAGCACTTTGAAGGAGCTTGCTCGTCGTTGGAAACCAGAAATATTGGCTGGATTTACTAAGAAGGGTACGCATCAAGCATTAGATGATATTCGTGAGTCTATCGCTGAATTAGCCTACTATCGTGAAACATTTATTAAGTAACGATAATTAATTAATAATTTAATCATTTGATTAAATGTATTGGCTGCCTAAGGGGGGCCAATTGTTTTTTTGGAACTGAAGATTTTTATAAATGATTTAATACAGGATCAATTACCAAATTGACTTAGTGTTAGTTGTTTATTATTTAAGTGACAAAAGTAAAAGATGTGAATCGATTGAAATCAAAAGTTTACTCGTGGTGTCGATAAAATAAACACAATGTTGATTTTATCAGCAAACAAACAAAAAAATGAAAAATTTTAGCCAAGGGTCTTGCCTGTCGTGTAATTTCTCGTATAATGCGCTCCCCGTACCGGTGAAGTTTTTTCATCTGTGCGGTAAAGCAAAAAGATGCAGTTTTGCGGGAATAGCTCAGTTGGTAGAGCACGACCTTGCCAAGGTCGGGGTCGCGAGTTCGAGTCTCGTTTCCCGCTCCAAACTCTCTTAATATTTTAGCTAGGACACTATTTTCGGTATGCGGGAATAGCTCAGTTGGTAGAGCACGACCTTGCCAAGGTCGGGGTCGCGAGTTCGAGTCTCGTTTCCCGCTCCAATCTCACTTAGTGTTTTAGTTGCAGTTACTTATCCAAATGCGGGAATAGCTCAGTTGGTAGAGCACGACCTTGCCAAGGTCGGGGTCGCGAGTTCGAGTCTCGTTTCCCGCTCCAAAGTTTTGAACCTACAAACCTACAAACCTACAAATTCGTGTGGTTCACGATCATGAAGTAGGTGTTATTACTTGCTTTAATGTTAATGATCCGTAGGTGTATTCTGAATTGATCCTCACTGAGGTAAGGCGTCTACCCTTAAGATAAAAGACATCAATGAGCGATCTCGACTCTCTTTATGATCTTTTTGTGATCTTGTGGATATTTCTACTTGCATTCGTTTAGTGGCCGCCATAGAATAGCCACCCTTCGCCAATAGGGACTATCAATAAGTATCCTAATTGTTGTAAGTTAGGTTATAACGATATGTAAAAAGTATGTTTTTTACTTGTTCAGTTAATATCTTGTTTCAATCATAAGTTTTTATAGCTTTACTTTTACTACGAGTAGTAAAAACGGCGACTTTTCTAGTTTCCTACCGTTAGCAAGTTATCCACAATGTAATGCTCAAATTATGGCGCATATTAGCGTCTGTAATACTTTATTGCACAGAGTTATCCACAGCTTTCAGTTGCATGTATTTATTCTTAGTCTAAAAAAGCATTATAATTAGTTATTAATTATCTTGTTGAATTTTATGGTTAATTTTTTTTATTTAAAATGTGGGTGACATGGCTTGCAAATTCTTTACCCATTGTCAGCTAAGCAATTTTTATTTTATTCACAATTAATTTACTTTTATTATTTAAAGGTATAAGAGCGTATTATTTTTAAGCATCTCTCGGTAAACCTTTAGATATGGCACGTACAAGTCGTTTCTGCTGTGAAGTTTGAATAGTAACTTGATTTTCTTCCCTGCGATTTAATTGCTGTTGTACTGCCCATTGAATATGTTCATCCAACATTTCGCCCATCCCTGAGCGAGCCCGCAAGGCGCTAACAATAGCATCTTGGTAGGGCGCGTTACCAAGTGCGACACTGATATTCCTAAGCCATTTTAAATAGCCAATCCGGCGAATTGCAGAACCTTCAGTCACTCGCAGAAATGTTTCCTCGCTCCAATTAAACAATTCAAGTAGCTCAGGCGTATGCAAAGCACGTCTAGGACTAAAATCTTCCTCGTCAGTAAGTTGAGAAAAACGATTCCATGGACAAATAAGTTGGCAATCATCACAACCATAGATCCTATTTCCCATTAATGGGCGGAACTCTTCTGGGATCGGCCCATTAAGCTCAATAGTTAGGTAAGAAATACAGCGGCGAGCATCAACGACATAAGGTTCAACTATGGCACCTGTTGGACAAGTCGTCATGCAAGCAACACAACGGCCACATTGCTCCTCTATTGGTTGATCGACAGGTAGAGGTAAATTGACAAGTAATTCACCTAAAAAAAACCAAGACCCCGCTTCGCGATTGAGGATCAGAGAGTGTTTTCCTGTCCAACCTAACCCGGCTTTTACAGCAAGAGGACGCTCTAAAATTGGAGCAGAGTCAACAAATGGACGAAAATTGAGTTCTTCTGAGCAAGCATATTTACGGCAATACTCTAAAATACGATCACCTAAAGTTTTTAAACGTTTCTTCAAAAGCTTATGATAGTCTCGACCCAGGGCATACCGGCTAACATAGCCAAGTTCAGGGTTATTTAGCGTACTCGCGAATGCTGCTTTTGCTGGCAGATAGTTCATTCGAACGCTGATGACACGAAGTGTTCCAGGATGTAGTTCATGAGGTCTTGCTCGCATCATACCGTGCCGATTCATCCACTCCATGTCACCATGATATTGCTTATCAAGCCAAGCTTGTAGCTTAGGCTCTTCGAGTGAAAGGTCAGTGTCACAAATACCAACTTGTTGGAAGCCAATTTCAATGCCCCACTGTTTGATATTTTGAGCGAGAAGGTTGAAGTCGAGGAGTGTTGCCATCAGATTTTATACGGAAGTTAAGGTCAGCAATATTGCTGCGGCACTTTACCATGAACAGCGCATTTCACAAAATAGACGAAAAACGTTCGTCATTCTTTAAGCTGCGTGGCGGATGTTGTTAAATTGAGTTTAGCGCTTAAAACGCTAATCCGTGCACTTTCTATGCTCATCGGGAGTGTTTTGCTAGTATTGATCTAACAAGAATTGATCGTTTATCCGATATCTCTGATCTGAATATATCTGTAATGTAAATTAAGAAAAATAGAGCTGCTTAGGTTACTATAGACGCTAATATCGATACTGATCTATTTTTTCCTTATAAAGTTGATTGAATAACCCATGAAAGAACGCATTTTACAACTTGCGAACGAAGAGCAAACGGTGGCTTTGGGACGAGCAGTCGCTAATGCCTGCAAACAAGGTGCTGTGATTAATCTGTATGGTGACTTAGGTGCGGGTAAGACAACATTTAGTCGTGGTTTTTTACAGGCTTTAGGGCACCAAGGCCATGTTAAAAGTCCGACATATACGCTAGTCGAACCTTATGACCTTCCCGATAGACAAGTTTTTCACTTTGATCTTTATCGTTTGGCAGATCCAGAGGAACTTGAATTTATGGGGATCCGCGATTATTTTTCCCCAGGGTCGATCTGTTTAGTGGAATGGCCTCAGCAAGGTAAAGGTTTTCTACCCGAACCAGATCTTGAACTCCATCTGACTTATCAGGATGAAGGGCGTCAGGCTCACTTTATTGCTTTCTCTGCAAATGGGGAGTCGTTGTTAGAAGCATTACAAGCACTCTAAGGGATATATTGCTCATGACGAACGCATTGCCAAAAAAAATAACAAAAAGGAGTCTCTTCTCCTTCTTAGTACTATTGATGATTTTTGTATTAGGGGTGGCTGCTCAACCCGCACAAGCCACCGTCTTATCGAACATTCAGGTTGATAATAGCCCATCGCACGCACAGGTGGCATTAACTTTTGCTGATGGTAGTCCTGACTACAAATATTTTCCTTTGCATTCGCCAGAGCGGCTGGTCATTGATATCAAACAAAACGGTGAGATTATTGGGCTACCAATGAAATTGCCAGCAGGCGATCTCGTTAAAATTGTTCGTACAAGCCAACCTGCTGATAAAAATCATAAACGGATTGTACTCGAACTCTCAAAAGCAGCAAAAGTACAAGCCTCTGTTAAGCAAGTTTCTGGGCAATATCAGGTAGTGCTTAGTCTTGTGACAGGAAAAGGGGGGACACCTACCTCTTTCAATAATACAGCTCAACCAATGCAAGCCCCGAAAAATAGCGCACAACCAGTGCAACAAGATAAGCCATTAAAAATGAACACGCCAGCAGTGGCACCTGTACCCGTTAAAAACAAAACAATACCAAAGGGAACTAAACAGGTTGTCATTGCGATTGATGCGGGACACGGAGGGAAAGATCCGGGGGCGATTGGTAAAAATGGCTATCGTGAAAAAGATGTCACATTGAGCGTGTCGCGTAAGTTATATGCCAAATTGGCAGCAGACCCAATGTTTAAGCCAGTAATGACTCGTGATGGAGACTATTTTATTTCCGTCAGCGGGCGCTCTGACGTAGCCCGTAAGAAAAATGCCAATATGTTAGTGTCTATCCATGCTGATTCCGCTCCAAATAGCAGTGCACGGGGAGCTTCTGTCTGGGTTCTCTCAAATCGTCGTGCTAATAGTGAATTGGGTAGCTGGCTTGAGCAACGAGAAAAGCAATCAGAGCTGTTAGGTGGTGCTGGTGATGCATTGAGCGGAGCTGACCCTTACTTGAGTCAAGCTGTACTCGATTTACAGTTCGGTCATTCACAACGCGTTGGTTATGACGTGGCGGTGAAAGTGATCCAACAATTAAGAAAGGTGGGTAATATCCACAAGCGTAGTCCAGAGCATGCTAGCCTTGGGGTGTTACGTTCACCTGACATACCTTCTATTCTTGTTGAAACTGGGTTTATTAGTAATGCGGCAGAAGAGCAATTGCTAAAATCCAACGATTATCAAAAAAAAGTCGCTGAAGCTATCCATCAAGGGTTACGACAATATTTTCTTGCTAATCCTCTGCAAGCAGCGCCTAAGTAAGAGGTTACGTTTATGGGAATACAGATCCTCTCTCCTCAACTTGCTAACCAAATTGCGGCTGGTGAAGTTGTTGAACGACCCGCTTCGGTAGTCAAAGAACTGGTTGAAAACAGTCTGGATGCTGGTGCAAAGCGTATTGATATTGATATCGAACGTGGGGGAGAGAAGCTGATCCGTATTCGTGATAATGGTGGCGGAATAGGTAAAGATGAGTTAATACTCGCCTTAGCTCGTCACGCAACAAGTAAAATTGCCACATTAGATGACCTTGAAGCTATCATGAGTATGGGGTTTCGTGGTGAGGCACTTGCGAGTATCAGCTCAGTTTCACGTCTAACATTAACCTCAAAACCCCCAGAACAAAGCGAAGCGTGGCAATCTTATGCTGAAGGCCGTGATATGGCCGTGACGGTGAAACCGGCCGCTCACCCAAATGGTACGACAGTTGAAGTTTTAGATCTGTTTTATAATACGCCTGCACGACGTAAATTTATGCGTACAGAAAAAACGGAATTTGGTCATATTGACGAAATTGTCCGGCGTATTGCACTTTCTCGTCCCGATGTTGCTATTAATTTGAGCCATAATGGTAAGCTTGTTAAGCAATACCGCGCAGCACATGATGACGCTCAGCAGGAGCGACGACTAGCGACGATTTGTGGTAATGGATTTATGCAAGGTGCGTTGTCTATCTCTTGGCAACATGGAGACTTAGGTATTAAGGGCTGGGTAGTTTCGCCTTCGAATGGACCCGTTAGTGATATTCAGTACTGTTATGTGAATGGGCGAATGATGCGCGATAGATTAATTAACCACGCTATTCGTCAAGCTTATGAAGGGCACCTTGATGATAATCAGCAGCCTGCTTATGTTCTTTATTTAACGATTGACCCTCACCAGGTTGATGTTAATGTCCATCCAGCTAAGCATGAAGTTCGCTTCCATCAAGCTAGGCTAGTGCATGATTTTATCTATCAAGGAGTGCGCACTGCGTTACTCAATGCACATGAACCTGATGAACTACCGGGAATTGAGCCAGCAATTCGTGAATTGGTAAACCGTACTTCGGCTGGAGATAACTATTTTGCGCCTACGGCTGTGTCAAATCAAAGTGAAACCGAGCGTATAACCTATACAAAAGAGCCACAGAAGAATTATCGTTCTGAAGTTGAAAAACCACGTTCTGTTTCATCCACTCAGTCAACTTTATCGGCAGTATCGGCAAGTTTGAGTCGAGAAAAAAACAGTTTTGAGTCTTCAGCACCACCTTATGACCGAAAAGCTGGGCAACTTTATCAGACGTTAATGTCTGTACCTGTTTCTCAAGAAGATAAACAACCGTTATTTCCCGCTCGACAACCTTTAGTCGCAACCGCAGTTTCTTCCCGAATAGTTGAAGAAAATGCTAACAATTATACGTTTGGTAAGGTATTGACAATTTACGCAAAAAACTTTGCATTAATTGAGTCTTCATTAGGCCTAATGCTGTTATCCTTACCTGAAGCGAATTATTTATTGAAGTTAGCGCAACTATTACCTGATGGTGAAGCATTGAAACCTCAGCCATTGTTGATCCCGCTAAAATTATCACTTAATTCTGATGAAATTACGGTTTTTCAGCAGAACAAGGAACAATTAACACTATTTGGCATTGAAGCCACGATATCTCATGGAAAAGTAACTATTCATGCGGTATCTTTACCGTTAAGAACACAAAACTTATCCCAGCTTTTTTCCAATTTGCTGGTTTTTTTGTCGGAAAAAGAGAGCGCAACTCGTCAAGATGTTGCACAATGGCTTGCAAATACAGTTTCACGAGAAAAAGTACAAGAAAGCTGGAGCTTAGCACAGGCAGTTCAATTACTCGCAGATGTTGAGCGGCTTTGTCCGCAGTATGTCAAAAAGCCGTCACCAACATTATTACAATTAATTAATTTACAATCCGTGGTAGCTACACTAAGAAATGAGTGATCTAGTAACTCAGAAAAAGCCAAATGCAATGTTTTTAATGGGGCCAACGGCCTCAGGTAAGACTGCGTTGGCAATAGCCTTACGTCAACATTTGCCTGTAGAGATAGTCAGTGTTGATTCGGCGTTGATCTACCGCGGTATGGATATTGGCACAGCAAAACCAAATGCAGAGGAACTTAGTCTAGCGCCTCATCGCCTTATCGATATCCTAGATCCTTCTTTACCTTATTCCGCTGCCGACTTCCGGCGAGACGCATTAAATGTGATGGATGAAATTACTTCTCAAGGTAAGATTCCATTACTTGTGGGTGGAACAATGCTGTATTTTAAAGCCTTGTTGGAAGGGCTTTCACCTTTACCTTCTGCTGACCCTGCAGTTCGTGCAGAGATCGAATCAATCGCAGAAAAACAAGGCTGGTCTGAAATTCATCGTCGTTTAGCCGAGGTTGATTCGGTTGCTGCAGCTAGGATTCATCCTAATGATCCACAAAGATTATCCCGGGCTTTAGAGGTATATCTCATTTCAGGGCGAACTTTGACTGAAATGACACAAACAGCGGGCGAAGAATTACCTTATAATGTGTTTCAGTTTGCTATTGCGCCTCAAGATCGTAAAATTTTACATCAGCGCATCGAACAACGTTTTCATCAGATGCTAGAAGTCGGTTTTGAAGAGGAAGTTCGGGCTCTTCATGAGCGTGGTGACCTGCATGTTGATTTGCCCTCGATTCGTTGTGTAGGGTATCGGCAAATGTGGTCATATTTAGAAAACGAAATAGATTATGATGAAATGGTTTATCGGGGAATTTGTGCAACACGCCAATTGGCAAAGCGCCAGATTACCTGGTTAAGAAGCTGGGATAATGTTCATTGGTTAGATAGTGAACAACCACAGCAAGCGCTTAAGGCTGTTATGCAGGTTATTCGTGCATAGGGCTATTGTTTGTGTACAATTAGAACGTTAAGCGCAATTTTTGAGTAGTTACTTTTTGGAATCGTAAGGTTCTCATTTAAAAACAACAAAATAAGGAAAACATAAAATGGCTAAGGGGCAATCTTTGCAAGATCCGTTCCTGAACGCATTACGTCGTGAAAGGGTTCCGGTCTCAATTTATTTAGTTAACGGCATCAAATTGCAGGGGCAGATTGAATCTTTTGACCAATTTGTCATTTTACTAAAAAACACGGTTAGTCAGATGGTCTATAAGCATGCTATCTCTACCGTTGTCCCTGCTCGCCCTGTTTCTCATCATAGCGGTAGCGCTGCTGGTGGCCCAGGCAATAATTACCACGGTGGAACGCCTGCACAGCAGGATGGCGAAGCTGCTGAGTAATTCAGGTTGCACGTTAATATTCAAGGAAAACATAGGTAGGGAGACTTTACCTGTGTTTTTCCTTTGTATTTATAGTTAAACCTAAGAGGTTATAGCCCTTGTTTGATAGGTATGAAGGCGGTGAGCTGGCTGTATTGGTACATGTCTTTTTCTCCCAAGAAAAGGACACTGAAAATCTGGCAGAATTTGAGTCACTAGTGACATCTGCGGGCGTTAAACCCGTACAGATAGTAACAGGCAGTCGTAAGTCCCCCCATCCCAAGTATTATGTCGGAGAAGGGAAAGCGGAGGAAATCGCTGAGGCAGTGCAGGCAAGCGGTGCAGACGTGGTGCTGTTCAACCATACTCTTACCCCAGCACAAGAACGTAATCTCGAAAGGCTATGCGAGTGTAAGGTCGTCGACCGTACAGGCGTTATTCTAGATATATTTGCTCAAAGGGCGCGCACACATGAAGGTAAACTTCAAGTTGAGCTCGCGCAATTACGTCATATGTCCACCCGTTTAGTTAGGGGATGGACTCACCTTGAGCGACAAAAAGGCGGGATTGGTTTACGAGGTCCCGGCGAAACTCAGCTTGAGACAGACCGTCGGTTACTCAGGGTTAAAATTAGTCAAATTTTATCCCGTCTCAGCAGAGTCGAAAGGCAGCGTGAGCAAGGACGCCAAGCTCGAAATAAAGCGGATATTCCAACCATTTCGCTTGTTGGTTATACCAACGCCGGTAAATCAAGCTTATTTAACCGGATGACGGCTGCTGATGTTTATGCTGCTGACCAGCTGTTTGCAACACTCGACCCAACGCTAAGACGCATTGATGTCGATGATGTAGGAACAGTTGTACTTGCGGATACTGTTGGGTTTATTCGCAATTTGCCCCACGATTTAGTTGCTGCGTTTAAAGCAACGCTGCAAGAAACCCGTGAGGCAACATTATTGCTGCATGTCATCGACGCAGCAGATAGCCGCTTGGATGAAAATATTCGTGCGGTCAAAAGTGTATTGGAAGAAATTGAAGCCGATGAAATTCCAACACTTTTAGTCATGAACAAAGTTGATATGCTGGAAGATTTTGTCCCGCGTATTGATAGAAATGTGGATAACAAACCGGTTCGTGTCTGGCTTTCAGCGCAAACGGGTGAAGGTATCCCTCTGTTGCTGCAAGCATTGACGGAACGTCTTTCAGGTGAAATCGCACATGTTGAAATACGTTTGCCACCAAATGAAGGTCGCCTGCGTAGCCGTTTTTATCAACTCAATGCTATTGAACGTGAATGGCAGGAAGAAGACGGCTCAATCGGCTTAGAGGTGCGTATGCCGATGGTAGATTGGCAACGTTTATGCAAGCAGGAACAACAATTACCTAGTTATGTTATTTAACATGTCGCTAGGAAATGGAATTGATATTAAGAGCGACTTGTTTGCTCTTAGCCCGAAAAATCAATCATAAAGATATGGAGCTAAAACATGGCGTGGAATCAGCCCGGTAATGACGGACAAGACCGCGATCCGTGGGGAAGCGGCAATAAAGGCGGCAACTCTGGCGGGAATAAAGGCGGTCGTAAACGTGGGGCTTCTGATCTCGACGATCTCTTTCGTAAGCTGAGCAGTAAGCTTGGCGGTAAAAAAGGTGGCGGTGGTGATGGTGATAATAAACAACCATCACAAATCAGTGGCCGTATTGGAATGTTAGCTCTTGCTGCTGTTGTAGTTGTATGGGCTGGTTCGGGTTTCTATACTATTAAGGAAAGTGACCGTGGCGTAGTACTACGCTTTGGTGAATTCAATCCAAGTAGTGGTATTGTTGGACCCGGCTTGAACTGGAAACCAACCTTTATTGATAGGGTTATTCCAGTCAACGTTGAAACCGTTCGTGAACAAGTAACCAATGGCATGATGTTAACGTCAGATGAAAACGTGATCCGCGTTGAAATGAACGTACAGTATCGTGTTACTGATCCTGCTGAATATCTATTTAGCGTCACGAACCCTGACAACAGTTTACGCCAAGCCCTTGATAGCGCAGTGCGTGGTGTTATTGGTCAGTCTGCTATGGAGCAGGTACTGACGACGAATCGTACATTTATCCGTGATGTAACGCAAAAAGAGCTTGAAGCTACGATTGCGCCATACAAAATGGGTATTACGCTACTTGACGTCAACTTCCAGGCTGCTCGTCCGCCAGAAGATGTTAAGGCTGCGTTTGATGACGTAATTTCTGCAAGAGAAGAAGAGCAAAAAACCATTCGTGAAGCACACGCTTATCGTAACGAAGTTTTGCCACTGGCAAAAGGTAACGCTCAAAAAATGATCGAAGAGTCCGAAGCTTATAAGGCCAGTGTGGTGTTTAAAGCAGAGGGTGAGGTCGCTAGTTTTGCTAAGATGTTGCCAGAATATCGTGCAGCGCCTGAAATTACTCGTGAACGTCTCTACATTGATACCATGGAGCGCGTTTTAAGCAACACACGTAAAATTATTGCGAATGATAAGAGCAACAGTATGTTAGTTCTGCCATTAGACCAATTGATGCGTGGTGGTGGCGACAACGCAGCACCAAAAACAGGCTTACCGTCAAAAGTGATGAATTCAAACACAAGTAATTCATCTAGCACAGCGCCAGCGCAACAAAGTGGTGCTGTTCGTGGTGGTGATGCCGTTAGAGTAGGGAGACAATAATCATGCGTAAATCACTAATCGTTATCGTTATTGCCATCTTGGCAGTCGCTTACGCATCTATCTTTATTATTCCTCAAACCGATCGCGGTATTGTTCTGCGCTTTGGTAAGGTATTGCGTGACTCTGAAAACAAGCCAATAATTTACGAGCCAGGTCTGCACTTTAAAGTACCATTCCTTGAAACGGTTAAAATACTAGATGCACGTATTCAAACACTTGAAATCCAAGCAGACCGTTTCCTGACAAGTGAAAATAAAGACTTGATGGTGGATTCATACCTTAAATGGCGGGTCACTGACTTTAGTCGCTACTATGTGGCAACAGGTGGTGGTAATCCACTTCAAGCAGAGACACTGCTAAAGCGTAAGTTTAGTGACCGTTTACGTTCTGAGTTTGGTCGTCTAAGTGTAAAAGATATCATCACCGACTCGCGAGGTCGTTTAACGATTGATGTTCGTGATGCACTAAACAAAGGAACGGCAACAGATGAAGAAACGAGAGATGCTGATGCTGCTATTGCTTCAGCGGCTGCTCGTGTTGAACAAGAAACTAACTTAACGCCACTGGTTGCTAACGCAAATAGTATGGCAGTGTTAGGCATTGAAGTGGTGGACGTTCGTATCAAGCGTATCGAACTACCAAGCGAAGTTTCTGAGGCCATCTATGCACGTATGCGTGCAGAGCGTGAAGCTGTTGCTCGTCAACATCGTTCGCAAGGTCAAGAAGAAGCAACGAAAATTCGTGCGGTTGCCGATAAAACAGTTACAGAAACATTGGCAGAATCTGAGCGTACTGCGCTAACTAATCGCGGTGAAGGTGATGCGATGGCAACAAAACTGTTTGCTGATGCCTTTAATCAGGATCCAGAGTTCTATGCCTTTATTCGTAGCATGCGTGCTTATGAGCAAAGCTTCAAGAGTGGTGATGACGTGATGGTACTTAGCCCAGATACTGATTTCCTCCGCTTTATGAAAGCGCCGACGAAAATACGTCCAGCAGATTAAGTTGCGTGCAACGGACTAAAATAACTGTTAACCTAGTAAAGAAAAGCCTGCTTCGCAGGCTTTTTTTTCGCCTGTCATTCTAAGTGTCGAATTTTTAAGACAAAATTCATACTTCTCTCGCTGGTAACTGCCAGTTGGGCTTATGGCAGAAATAAAAAATACCATTTTTACTTGCTTTCCAGAAAAAAAATTTTTGCGGTGCCAAAAATAACTGGAACAGTTTATTTTAGATGGTAGAATTCATTTTTAAGCAACCGGGTGTATTTCGAAATGGGTAAGAACGTTGTCGTGCTGGGCACCCAATGGGGTGACGAAGGGAAGGGCAAGATTGTTGACTTGCTGACAGAGCGTGCTAAATATGTAGTTCGCTATCAGGGCGGCCATAATGCTGGCCATACTCTAGTTGTAAACGGTGAAAAAACCGTTCTCCACTTAATTCCATCAGGTATTCTTCGTGAAAATGTCATCAGCATTATTGCTAATGGTGTCGTACTTGCACCTGACGCATTGATGAAAGAGATGAAACAATTAGAAGAGCGTGGTGTTCCTGTTCGCGAGCGCTTATATATTTCAGAAGCATGCCCACTGATCCTGCCTTATCACGTTGCATTAGACAATGCCCGCGAAAAAGCACGTGGCGCGAAAGCTATCGGAACTACTGGCCGTGGTATTGGCCCTGCTTATGAAGACAAAGTTGCTCGTCGCGGCTTACGTGTTGGTGATCTCTTCGATAAAGCAACTTTCGCCGAAAAACTCAAAGAAATCATCGAATACCATAATTTCCAACTGGTTAATTATTATAAAGAGCCAGCGGTTGACTACCAGAAAACGCTTGATGACATCATGGCAGTTGCAGATATTCTGACTGGCATGGTAGTTGATGTTTCTGATCTGCTCTATAAAGCACATCAGAAGAATGAATTAGTCATGTTCGAAGGTGCACAAGGCACTTTATTGGATATTGACCACGGTACTTACCCGTACGTAACGTCTTCAAATACTACTGCTGGTGGGGTTGCTACAGGTTCAGGACTAGGTCCTCGTTATGTGAACTATGTGCTAGGTATCATTAAAGCTTATTCAACTCGTGTTGGTGCAGGTCCATTCCCTACTGAGCTTTTTGACGAAACAGGTGAGTTCCTGCGTGAAAAAGGTCAAGAGTTTGGTGCGACAACAGGTCGTAAGCGCCGTACTGGTTGGTTAGACATCGTTGCGATCAATCGTGCCGTTCAGATCAACTCACTATCTGGCTTCTGTATGACTAAATTAGACGTTTTAGATGGTCTGAAAGAAGTTAAAATCTGTGTAGGCTATCGCCGCTCAGATGGTAAAGTACTTGAAACTACGCCTTTAGCTGCGGATGAGTGGGAAGGTTTAGAGCCTGTCTACGAAGTACTACCAGGTTGGAGTGAAACCACATTTGGTGTTAAAGATAGAGCGTTGTTGCCACAAACCGCTTTAGATTATATCAAGCGTGTTGAAGACCTGACGGGTATTCCTGTTGATATTATCTCAACAGGTCCTGATCGTTCAGAAACGATGGTTCTGCGTGATCCGTTTGACGCATAGTCATGCCGGTAACAGCTCTCTTTAGTGAGCTGTTAATGATCAAGCCAATGCAGACAACTGAAAACACCGATTAATTCGGTGTTTTTTGCTATCGGATTACCTAAGCTTTAAATTGGCTAAATCATTCCCTGATGGGTGTTGGTAAATTTTCAGCTTAAAATATTTTGCTGAAGCGTTAACGTATTCGAAAATTTCGGCTTGAGCTTCTTCATAGTCCACCCACGTTGTTGAACGAGTGAAACAATAGACTTCTACGGGTAAACCATTTGGCGTAGGTGGCATGGTTCTGACCACCAAATACATATCCGTCCTGACATCACCTCGCATTTTTATCCAATTCAAAATGTATTTTCGGAACAGCTGAAGATTAGTCACTCCATTGTTAATCATCCACTCGTTAACATCATTAATATCGTTCCGAGTGCCCAGCATGGTTTCCCAGTTTTGACGGAGATGATCGATATTTTTGAGCTCAGTGAATAATGCTTCTGTGGCAAATGAAATTGAAGATTGGTCGATATAAAAACTACGTTTGATTCGGCGACCTCCTGAAGAGAACATGGGCTGCCAGTTAGTATATTTTTCCGTTAAAAAATCTTTGGTAGGAATTCGGGATATCGTGTTATCCCAGTTACGCACAGTAATAGTATGTAATGCAATATCAATCACTTCGCCACTAATATTACTACTTGGTAATTCTATCCAATCATAGAGTTTTAAAACTTTCCCATTTGAAACTAATACGTTGGCAACAAACGAGAGCAAGGTATGTTGAAAAACAAACATCAATACTGCGGCAATCGCACCAAAACTAGAAATGATAATAATCGGCGACTGTTCAGTCATCAGCGCAATAATTAAGATGAACGAAATAATCCAAACAATAATTTTGGCTATTTCAATATAGCCTTTTATGGAGTTATTTTTATGCAACGTCTTTCTTGTGTGCCTTAGAATAAATACATCAAGGCCATCGTTAACTAGTGAGGCAATATTGATAATAATTAAGGACCAACAGACGGTCTTAAATACCATATTCATTTCTTCGGAAAATGAAGGTAACATTTGATTGATATACAGCACCAATGTCACGGCAACGATTGAGGCAATTTTTCTTGCAATGCCATCAATCAGTTCATCATCGGTTAAGTTAGTGAATAGCGGTAAGAGTCGCCTAGCGAACCGCAAAAAAATGACTTTTCCTACAAACCAAGTTAGTAGCAGAGTAACCACTAAAATCACGGTCATTATCGAGGGGTTCTCTGATATAAAATCATATATTTCAATAAGTTGATTCATGTTATCCTATCGTATATATGCAGTATGTCGACTGACTATTGTAAAACGGACAATATAAGAAGACTTGATGTTAAAAGTGATGATTAGTAATCAGCCTATTTTAGGGGCTGTTTATCTTTCATTGTCAATTATCGTTCAACGTAAAAGCCTTTTAGACAGAGCGAGAGGTTTGCAGCGTATGGATATAGGCAAAATATTTCTCAATACAGGATAAAAGTCGTGAAACGTCGACTAATTGTACCTGTAGGGCAAAATCTATTCAGCATAATACGGTGAATAAGTTAAATTTATCTTGTTTTTCCCCAGTTACTGACGAAAATATAAGCGTAAAAGGTTAGCAGCTGATTGCTATATGGGGCGAATATTAAATATTTTGTTGTTTTACTGACTAAACTCAACATAAGGAGTCGATTGAAGAATCTATGTTATTATTCGTATGTTTATGACCTCATGTGATTTATCGCCGATATATGATCGAAAAAGCTAAGGACAAAATGCTACTTTTGTCGCGCTAAAATAAGTCGAAGAGTGAAGGGTGTAAAAGCATAAAAAACACACATAATAATGTGTAATAATGAAGAACTATTGTCTTTGGGCAGATATTTCACCTTTATGATAAGCTAAACCAGAATATACCCATCATATTTCAAGTTGTATCTCATGTATTGTAGATAGACGGTAGGGGCTTAGCGATCCGAACAAGATATCAACCTATGTTCATAGGCCTTATTTCATCGGGCATCTAGATGCAACTCGAATTATTTACGGTATATACGATACGAGTAGTGATATAACAATGGCTATGCTAAAAATTTTGAGGTGATTGTGCAGCTAACGAGTTTTACAGATTATGGGTTACGGGCTCTGATTTATTTGGCATCACTTCCTGAAGGGAAAATGACCAGTATCACAGAAGTCACTGATGTTTATGGCGTCTCCCGTAATCATATGGTTAAGATTATTAATCAGCTCAGTCATCTTGGTTATGTTAAAGCAACACGCGGCAAAAATGGCGGGATCACACTTGGTCAACCCGCAGAAACTATCCGTATTGGGGATGTAGTCAGAGCACTTGAACCCCTGACGTTGGTGAATTGCAGCACCGAATTTTGCCATATTACACCAGCCTGTCGCTTGAAGAGCGTACTTCAACAGGCAATACAACAGTTTTTACAAGAACTCGATAAATATACGCTGGCTGATATGGTCAAAGACAACAGCCCGCTTTATCAATTACTGCTCGATTAAACTATGCAGTAATAACAAATTCTGATGACAACGGAGGTAACGATGTCACACGATCCTTTTCAGGAAAGAGAAGCAGAAAAATACGAATCACCGATTCCGAGTAGAGAATTTATTCTTGAGCTTCTCACTAAGCGGGCAACTCCCGCAAAACGCGAGGAAATCGCACAATTATTAAATCTCTCTGCAGAAGAAGAGCTTGAAGCCTTACGTCGTCGCCTTCGTGCGATGGAAAGAGATGGACAACTGGTATTTACCCGCCGCCAGTGTTATGCACTACCAGAGCGCTTAGATTTACTTAAAGGTAAAGTTATTGGTCACCGCGATGGTTATGGTTTTCTGCGTGTTGAAGGTAAAAAAGAAGATTACTATTTGTCACAAGAAGAAATGAAACGTGCGTTGCACGGTGATGTGATTTTGGCACAAGCCTATGGGCAAGACCGTAAAGGCCGTACTGAAGTGCGTGTAGTACGCGTTCTTGAGCCACGTAATAACCAAATTGTCGGTCGCTATTTTATTGAATCGGATATGGGCTTTGTAGTTCCCGATGATAGCCGCTTAAGCTTCGATATTTTAATTCCGAAAGACCATATTAATGGCGCTCGCATGGGGAATGTGGTGGTTGTGGAATTAGTCTCAAGACCGCAACGTCGTTCTCAGGCAGTGGGTAATATTATTGAAGTGCTTGGCGAAAGCATGGGCACAGGTATGGCAGTTGAAATTGCACTACGTACACATGAAATTCCTCATTCATGGTCTGCTAAGGTTGAAAAGGAAGTTGCAGATCTCAGTGAACATGTGCCTGAATTAGCGAAAAAAGGTCGAGTCGACTTACGTGATTTATCTCTTGTAACTATTGATGGTGAAGATGCGCGTGACTTCGATGATGCTGTACATTGTGCGCCGAAAAAAGGGGGAGGCTGGCGTTTATGGGTTGCTATCGCTGATGTCAGTTATTATGTTCGCCAGCAAACTGGCCTTGATGATGAAGCGCGTAGCCGTGGTAACTCAGTCTATTTTCCATCACAAGTTGTGCCGATGCTACCGGAAGTATTATCAAATGGCCTATGTTCACTAAATCCAGGCGTTGATCGTTTGTGTATGGTGTGTGAGATGACGATCTCAGCATCGGGTCGTTTGTCTTCATATAAATTCTATGAAGCAGTGATGAACTCTCATGCCAGACTAACCTACACCAAAGTATGGAAGATCTTGCAAGGTGATGAAGAGCTGCGTGAGCACTACAAAGCATTAGTGCCACACATTGAACAGTTACACGAACTATACAAAGCATTAGATTCCGCTCGCATTGAACGAGGCGCGATTTCTTTTGAATCTGAAGAAGCTAAATTTATCTTTAATGCAGAACGTCGTATTGAGCGTATTGAACCTGTTACTCGTAACGATGCGCATAAACTGATTGAAGAGTGTATGATTTTAGCCAACATTGCTGCAGCTCTCTTTGTTGAGAAAAATGAAGAGCCAGCTTTATATCGTGTGCATGATAGCCCGAAAGAAGAGAGCGTTATGAATTTGCGTTCTGTCTTCAGCGAGCTTGGTTTAACACTACCTGGTGGTATGAAACCAGAGCCAAAAGATTATGCGCAGGTGATGAATGAAGTCGCTGAACGTCCTGATCATGAATTATTGCAAACGATGATCTTACGTTCGATGAAGCAGGCAATTTATGATCCTGAAAATCGAGGTCACTTTGGGCTAGCATTAAAATCTTATGCTCACTTTACTTCACCAATTCGTCGTTATCCAGATTTAACCTTGCACAGAGGCATCAAGTACTTACTCGCTAAAGAGCAAGGTCATACAGAGCATCGTTGGACGCCAACAGGTGGCTGGCACTCTGATATGGAGAGTATGCTGCAATTAGGTGAACACTGCTCATTGACTGAACGCCGTGCTGATGAGGCGACACGTGATGTAGCCGATTGGCTGAAGTGTGACTTTATGCAAGACCAAGTAGGTCAAGTGTTTACAGGATTGATCACTAGTGTGACAGGATTTGGCTTCTTCGTGCGTCTGAACGACCTATTTATTGATGGTTTAGTGCATGTTTCCACGCTCGACAATGATTACTATCGTTATGATGCTGTTGGCCAACGCTTGATTGGTGAATCTTCAGGTACAACCTATCGACTTGGTGATGAAGTTGAAATTCGAGTTGAAGCTGTGCACATGGATGAACGAACTATTGATTTTGCGCTAATTTCAACGACACGCAAAGCGAAGAACCCAGGTAAAACAGCACGTGACCGAATGAAAAAAGATGTCAAGAATGATACGAGATCAGCGCGTAATAAACGTAAATCAAGCAAAGAGAAAAACTTCGAGCCTGACTCAGCGTTTCGTCGTTCAGATAAGAAAGACAAGAAAGTAGATAAGAAAGTAGGCAAGAAAGTTGATAAACAAGCTGACCAGAATGTGGATGCGAAGGCTAAAGCTAAAAAAGTCTCTGACAAAACGAAGAAAATCAGCGCAAAATTAAAAGCCAAACGAGCAGCTAAAAAATCCCAAAATCAAGAGGGATAATTGAGTCTGCTGAATAAATAAGGTGGCGTGATGCCACCTTGAATTTCATCAACACAAAAGAAATTTATGAGCGAAATTATTTACGGCATTCATGCAGTGAAAGCCCTGCTTGAGCGTGACATGTCACGATTGAAAGAAGTGTATATTTTAAAAGGGCGTGAAGATCGTCGCCTAATGCCAATTATTCATGAGATTGAAGCGCTTGGCATTGCGGTTCAAATGGCAAATCGTCAATGGATGGATGCACAAACTGAAGGTGGTGTACACCAAGGTATTATTGCGAAAGTGTTGCCGGGTAAACAATATCAAGAAAATGATTTACCTGATTTTCTTGATAAAACAGAATCACCGTTTTTATTGATTCTCGATGGTGTCACTGATCCTCACAATTTAGGTGCTTGCTTACGAAGTGCCGATGCGGCAGGTGTTCACGCAGTGATTGTACCGAAGGATAAATCAGCACAACTTAGCGCAATAGCTAAAAAAGTGGCCTGTGGTGCAGCTGAAACTGTGCCATTGATCCGTGTGACTAATTTGGCAAGAACACTACGTTTGTTAAAAGAGCACGATGTATGGATTGTTGGTACAGCGGGTGAAGCCGATCATACTCTTTACCAAAGTAAGATGACGGGGCCAATGGCTCTAGTCATGGGGGCCGAAGGTGAAGGTATGCGGCGTTTAACGCGTGAACATTGTGATGAACTTATCAGCATCCCGATGGCGGGGACAGTTTCTTCACTGAACGTCTCTGTTGCGACAGGGGTTTGTCTGTTTGAAGCAGTTCGCCAACGAGCAGTAAAATAAGTCGCACAATAAATATTCATTTATATTTATCGCCATCCCTTGAGTTTTTTCTCAGGGATGGGTATAGTTACGCGTCAATTTTTTAGCCGCACTCAACAAGTTCCTTGCCTCCGCGGGCCGCGGTTAACCCAGACAGGAGGCTAATAATCCGTAAGGAGCAACTACTAATGCGTCATTACGAAATCGTTTTTATGGTCCATCCTGACCAAAGCGAACAGGTTCCGGGCATGATCGAGCGTTACAGTGCTACAATCACTAACGCACAAGGTCAGATTCACCGTCTGGAAGACTGGGGCCGTCGTCAACTGGCTTACCCAATCAACAAACTGCACAAAGCTCACTATGTTCTGTTGAACGTAGAAGCTCCACAGGAAGCGATTGATGAGCTGGAAACTAACTTCCGCTTCAACGATGCCGTTATCCGCAGCATGGTTATGCGCGTTAAACACGCGGTGACAGAAGCTTCTCCAATGGTTAAAGCTAAAGACGAACGTCGCGGCCGTGACCAATCTGATGATTATCAGGATGAAGAAGCTGAAGAAACTGGGGATTCTGAAGAGTAATTGAATAGGTGATCACTAATCGTTTGGTGTTGACAGGCACTGTCTGCAAAGCATTAATTCGAAAAGTGAGTCCGTCGGGTATTCCTCACTGCCAGTTTGTTCTTGAACATCGTTCACAACAACAGGAAGCAGGCTTAACTCGGCAAGCATGGTGCAGAATGCCCATAATTGCTAGCGGACAAACCTTACAAGCTCTTACTCACAGTATAACGGTCGGCAGTCGAATTACAGTTACTGGTTTTATTAGCACTCATCAAGGGCGCAATGGCTTAAGTAAGCTGGTTCTTCATGCCGAGCAGATTGATTTGATAGATTCTGGAGACTAGCCATATGGCACGTTATTTCCGTCGTCGCAAGTTCTGCCGTTTCACAGCGGAAGGCGTTCAAGAGATCGACTATAAAGATATCGCAACGCTGAAAAACTATATCACTGAAAGTGGTAAAATTGTACCAAGCCGTATCACCGGTACTCGTGCAAAATATCAGCGTCAGCTCGCTCGTGCTATCAAGCGCGCTCGCTACCTGTCTCTGTTACCATATACTGATCGTCATCAGTAATTGGTTCAGTCCATTAACGACTTTAAGAGGATAAGGTAATGCAAGTTATTCTGCTTGATAAAGTAGCTAACCTAGGTAGCCTGGGTGATCAGGTTAACGTTAAATCGGGCTACGCTCGTAACTTCTTAGTACCACAGGGTAAAGCTGTTCCTGCAACTAAGAAAAACATCGAATTCTTCGAAGCTCGCCGTGCTGAACTGGAAGCTAAATTAGCTGACGTTCTGACAGCAGCACAGGATCGTGCAGCAAAAGTTACTGCACTTGGTTCTGTTACTCTAGCTTCTAAAGCTGGTGACGAAGGTAAATTGTTTGGTTCTATCGGTACTCGTGATATCGCTGATGCTGTTACAGCAGCTGGCGTTCCAATCGCGAAAAGCGAAGTTCGCCTGTCGAACGGCGTTCTGCGTACTACTGGTACCCATGCAGTTAACTTCCAGTTACACAGTGATGTTTTTGCTGAGCTGAACGTTATCATCGTTGCTGAGTAATCAACAATGATGGTAGTACTGTCGAATTCATTCGATAGTGCAAAAAAAACACCGGCATGTCCGGTGTTTTTTATTATCTAAATTTAGCTGTCTCGCTGTAAACCATCACCCTATGAGGGCAGTGAGAAACTAAGGTGTTCGGTAGTAACTGCCATCACTTAAACGCGCAAAACTGAAATTATTACCTTCTGGCGTTGTGAGTTCCAACAATTGTACCTCTCCTTTAGCATTTGCCTTCAAACGAATTTTTTGGCCTTGATATAAATTACTCAGTGGTTTTTCTGCCCCTTCAACACGCGCCATCACGAAGGCGTCATTGGCTTGCAAATTATTATCACGAAAGAGTTGAGCCAATGTTTTCCCCTTTTTTATCTGATAATTTTGCCATTCATTTGCTGATGGATGAGTGCTTGGTAATGTCTGTTTTGGGGGGAGAGTCGCTGCGGGTGCTTCGGTTTCTACTGGAGCTTTTGATGGTTCAAGTTCAACCGCTGGTTCCTGAATAATTTCAGGTTCTGCTGGAATACCTGCCTGTGGTTCCTCAATAGTGCCATTTGATGTTGGTTCTTCTATCGTGGTTGGAGGGATTATTTCAGGCATAGTTGGAGGAGGGACCACAATAGGCTGTGCTGGGTGACTATCTGTCGATTTATCACCAGTTGGCCAAAATAGTACGACGATAATGATAATCGCTAAAATTGCGATACCATAACGATGAAATGACGATAGCTTAAACATAACTCCTCCATGATTGAGGAAAGCCTCAACATTAGGACAAATGAATGTGTATTTATAGAAATATTAGCATTCTTTTTTAGCAATTTGATAACTTGTTGTTATTTTCAGAGAACACTGAGCAGAGATCCGTGTACAAAGGTATGCTTTTATCATTTTGGGGTATCGTTTAGGTTTACCCATAGGAAAGGGGCTGTTATTCTTGTTTTTTTATCAAAACCATGCAGGTATTTTAATGGCAAACCAAAATTTTGATTCAGTAGAAGCTCAAGCAAGCTACGGTATTGGTCTACAAGTCGGTCAGCAATTATTAGAGTCTGGTCTAGAAGGTCTGAAACCTGAAGCTATTCTTGCAGGTCTGACTGATGCTTTAGAAGGTAATATGCCTTCAGTTCCAGTAGAAGCATTGCACAACGCATTACGTGAAATTCATGAGCGCGCAGATGCAGTTCGTGTTTCTCGTCAGGAAGCTCTGGCAGCAGAAGGTCAAGCATTCCTTGACGAAAACCAGAAACGTGAAGGCGTTTCAACCACTGAGTCTGGTTTGCAATTCTCTGTAATCAACCAAGGTGAAGGCGCTATTCCAGCACGTACTGATCGCGTACGTGTGCACTATACTGGCCGCCTTGTTGATGGAACTGTGTTTGATAGCTCAGTACAGCGTGGCCAGCCAGCTGAATTCCCAGTAAGCGGCGTTATCCCAGGCTGGATTGAAGCTCTGACCCTGATGCCTGTCGGTTCAAAGTGGGAGCTATATATCCCATCTGAACTCGCTTATGGCGAGCGTGGTGCTGGTGCATCTATCCCACCATTTAGCACATTAGTGTTTGAAGTTGAGCTACTGGACATCCTGTAATTCAATACACTTCGCGTCTTATGAAGATAGCTGGCCTTGCGGTCGGCTATTTTTTTACCTTAAAAAGATGCACTCGCTGCATTGGACTGTTAACCTAGTATTAACAATCAATGGGAAAGAGGTGAATGATGTTGAAACAAATTTGCGAACTAGCTATCGATGCAGGTTCTGCCATCATGGCTATCTATACTGCCCAAGAGCCGTTACAGATTGAGCATAAAAGCGATGACTCACCAGTCACCGCTGCGGATATCGCGGCTCACAATATCATTGCAGCGGGTTTGACGCGTATTACGCCAGATATTCCGCAATTATCTGAGGAAGCACCGCCTTCTTGGGATGAGCGTAAAGATTGGCAACGCTATTGGCTAATCGATCCTCTCGACGGCACCAAAGAGTTTATTCAACGTAATGGCGATTTTACGGTAAATATCGCGTTAATTGAAAACGGAATCCCTGTGATGGGAGTGGTTTATGCACCAGCTAAAGGCTTACTCTACTACGCGGAAGGCGGTCGGGCATGGAAAAAAGAAGGCAGCAACATCCAACAGATCCATGTAAATGACGTAACACCACCTGTGATAGTGATTAGTCGTTCCCATCAAGATAATGAATTACTGGATTATTTAGCACAGATGGCCGCTCATGAAACGGTCGTTATTGGGTCATCATTAAAATTTTGTTGGGTCGCAGAAGGAAAAGCACAGCTCTACCCACGCTTCGGACCGACCAATACTTGGGATACTGCGGCAGGACATGCGATTGCGATAGCCGCGGGTGCTAAGGTGCTAGATTGGAATGGTAAAACGCTTGATTACACACCGAGAGAATCTTTCTTAAATCCAGGCTTTCGTGTCACGCTATTTTAATTGAAAGAAATAAAAGATAAGGTGGGTATTTACCCGCCTTATCTTGCCATGCTTCACGTTGCATGGTTGTTGCTTGCGCTCAGCAAGTCATCTATATGCCAATTTAATTATACTGAGTCTTAGTTATCCAATTTTAATACTTTAGCCGTTGCTGCTCGAATATCAGAACACGCTTTTGCGTCTTGCTTTAAATCAATTCCATAAGTTGGAATGATCTCTTTTAAGCGAGTTTCCCAGCTATCTGATTTTAATTGGTCATCAAAGCAGGTTTTCAAAATATTTAGTGAAATAAAGGCCGCAGTTGAAGCTCCTGGGGATGCGCCCATTAGAACAGTGAATGATTTATCTGCGCTAGTAATCAGCTCTGTACCAAACTCAAGTACGCCTTTCTTATCATGATCAGGTTTAATGATTTGTACGCGTTGGCCTGCGACCACTTCTTTCCAATCTTCGCGTTGCGCTTCAGGATAGAACTGTTGCAGCATTGCAAATTGATGAGCCGATGTTTGCAGGACTTGCCCAACTAAATATTCAGCCAGTGGCCAGTTATCCTTAGCAACTGCTAACATTGGCTCGATATTATTCAATTTGACGGACTCAAATAAATCTAAGTAAGAGCCATGTTTGAGAAACTTACTAGAAAAGCCAGCATATGGGCCAAATAGAAGTGAGCGCTTGCCGTCGATAATGCGTGTGTCTAAGTGCGGTACTGACATTGGTGGTGAGCCTTTGTCAGCTTTACCATAGACTTTAGCGTGGTGGCGATTGGCAATTTCTTCATTATCACAGCGTAACCAGATACCACTAACAGGGAAGCCGCCATAACCTTTTCCTTCAGGGATCCCCGATTTTTGCAGCAACTCAATGGATCGTCCACCTGCGCCAACAAAAACAAACTTAGCAGAAGTTATTGTTTTTTCGTGAGTCAGCAGATTTTTAACTTCAATATCCCAGCGACCATCAGTGGTTTGTTTGATGTCGATAACTTCATGCTTGTAATGGACGGCAAAGCCTTGTTGCTTATCCAGTTGTGCCATTAACAAATGAGTGAGTGCACCATAATCGACATCAGCACCCGTGATAACCCGTGTGACCGCAATGGCTTCTTTTGGATCACGGCCTTCCATGATAAGAGGGGCCCATTCGTTAATTTGTTTAGGATCATCACTGTATTCCATATTTTGATAGCAGTGATGAGCTGACATTTGGCGATAACGTTGCTGTAAGAATTTCACGTTATCTTCACCCCAAACAAAACTCATGTGTGGGCAAGAGTGAATAAAGTCACGCGGGTCAGTAATCTTGCCTTTTGTGACGAGATACGACCAAAGCTGGCGTGATAAATCGAATTCAGTATTCACTTCAAGTGCTTTGCTAATATCGACGGTGCCATCAGGATTTGGTGGGGTGTAGTTCATTTCGCAGTTTGCTGCATGACCTGTTCCCGCATTATTCCATGGATGTGAGCTTTCTTGCGCGCAATCATTGAGTTTTTCAAATATCGCGATGTTAAGGGAAGGCTCTAATTCTTTTAAAAAAGTGGCAAGAGTGGTGCTCATGATACCAGCACCGATTAGCGCGATATCGACTTGTTCTGAAATGGGCTTACTCATGTAAAACTCCTATGACTTAGCAGGTTTGAAACTCAGTTCCGCACCTTCTTGATAGACAACATAAGCGCGGCGCCAAGGTTCATCGCCAATTAAACGCCATTTATGCCCAGTTCCCGTGTTGTCTTGAGCAAGTAAGATATCACCCGGTTTAATAATAAAGGTTGACCCATCTTTAGTTTCAAACTCTAACGTACCTGAAAGGGTAATGACATAACGTGGAACAGGATCTTTATGCCAATCCCAAGAACCACCAGAGGTGGTTTCACGAAAAGAGAGTTCACTGACGCCAATAGCAGGGGTTTCGCTATCACCTCTAGCTTCACCGCTCAGCTCAATAGTACCTTCTTCAAAAAGGGAATTACCATCTTCACCAGTCCACATACGAACGCAACGTATCATATTATTTAACCCCTCAATTAAGTTTATACTTATCATCTTTCAAGCTACTTCTGGTTGTGGATATAAGCAATATTTGCAAATTGAATCACGGTGTTATCTATGCTTATTGTACTTTTCTGTATAGAAAAAATTAGCTCATTAACCGGATGTACTTGGAATTATGTAAAGTATATACATGGAATAGGTAAAATTACCTGGATATTACTTAAGTGTATCTTGAATTATTTTATGTATATGAAGTTATATTTTGAAAGAAAAATCTTATATGAATTATTGTAGCGCATTCTAAATTAAAATAAATACTGTAGGAATTTGCAGGTTGTTTTTTGATGATATTAAATAATTGAAATAGGAGTGCTTGAGACTTAATTTGATTAATTGATAATTATTATTTACATTACGCGATGATTAAATTTATTTTCAATTTAGTTACGTTAATGACTCATCACTAAAAGACATAATAATGTTATGCATAGTAGGAAAAGTTAATATTATATATTTTACTTTCCAATTTTTATTCGGAAGATGAATGGAATAATCTACATGCATTATGTATATATCGTCATACTTTAAGGTATCGATATTAGCAAATTTTATAACCCGAGCTGCTGAGTTATCTATGATTTCGGGTTATCTTGGTCGTTATCTATATGAATCTTGAATGATATTTAGAAATATCACTTAATGCTAAGTACGTTTTAAAATATTATTTAATGCAAGGTGCTGTATTAACATTATGGTTTTACCATCAACAATTTCACCCTTTTTTATTGCTTCTAAAGCTTTTGGAAAAGGCCACTCTAATACTTCAATATCTTCCCCTTCATCGGCAAGCCCACCTCCTGCGCTTATGCGATCGTGGTCATGATATTCAGCAATATAGAAATAGAGTTTTTCGGTTACAGAGCCTGGGCTCATGTATGCTTCAAATACCTTTTCAATTTTCTCGATTTTAAAGCCTGTTTCTTCTTGAGTCTCAGCAATAATGCGTTCTTCTGGTGAGGCGTTATCAAGCAAACCTGCAGCGGCTTCAATCAAAAAATTATTATAGCCAGTAATGTATAAAGGAAAACGAAATTGGCGAATCAAAACAATACTATTTTTGGCTTTGCTGTATAGCAAAATCGTTGCACCATTCCCCCTATCATAGGATTCTCGAGTTTGCTCCTGCCAACTTCCATCATGGCGTTGAAGTTCATAAGTATACTTTTTTAGGGTGTACCAATTGTTGGATAGCAAGGTTTCTCGGACATTACGAATTTGAGGATGTTTAGTGGACATGATGTTACCTTCATAATAGGAATAAAGGACAATTTAGCACTAATAAAATCATCCCGAAATATCTTCGTTCACCACAGCGCCGTGGCATATATTATTTGGGTTATATGACAGTTTTTTTCAAAAGACCCAAAGACAAAGCAGCCATAATCATGGCTGCTTTTGCACTATTTATCGATAAGATAAAACGCTATTTAATGATTTGAATTTGCTTAACGTCAACTTCACGAGAGTTCCAATCTTTATCAATTTTACCGCGAATTTCGACTTTATCTTTTGGCGTCACATTGACACCATTCCAGCGTTTGTGGCTAATTTCGAGATTAATCGTGCCAGTTCCATCAGTAAATTCATAATGCTTTTCATCAAGTTGCTTAACGATATTACCGCGCAAAATAACCCAGCTGTCATCGGATAACTCTAGTGCTTGAGCGACATTGGTTTCACCGCTATTAGGACCGATGAAACCTCCAGTTTGTGTCTTTTGAGCGGTGGTGTTTTGTGTCGCCCCGGGTCCGTCAAAGCCACCATTCGCAGCGAATACTGGTGCAGAAGCTAATGCAGCAATCAGAGCAATTAAAGGTAATTTTTTCATTGTGGTATTCTCCATTAGTGACACAAATTGTGTTTACGGAAACTATTAAAACAAGAAATTCTTAACAGGATCTTAAGGACTCACATTAAAAAAATATATTTTAAATTTGATTGATTGCAACTGGTCATCAGCACATTAATCAGATAAATATAATCATATTCTAGTGAGGGGATAATCATGCGTGTTTTGCTAATAGAAGATGACAGACTAATTGGTGATGGCTTAAAGGTAGGTTTGAGTCAGCTCGGCTTTACGATTGATTGGTTTACCGATGGCAAGCAAGGGCAAGTCGCATTATTTGATGCGCCTTATGATGCCGTGATATTGGATCTCTCTTTGCCCGGTTTAGATGGTATGGATATTTTAAAGCATTGGCGCATAGAGGGGCGTGATGAGCCAGTGCTAATATTAACAGCGAGAGATGCCCTTGATCAACGAGTGCAAGGATTGCAGCAAGGCGCAGATGATTATCTTTGTAAACCATTTGCATTAGCGGAAGTTGCGGCTCGTCTACAAGCATTGATCCGCAGGCGTAGTGGGCAGCTATCACCAATATTAAAACATGGCGATGTTGAAATGGATCCGATTGCGATGAGCGTGACATGTCATAGCGAACCAATACAGCTAAAAAGCAAAGAACTCTCATTGCTTTCACTATTTTTGCATAATCCCAATAAAGTGCTGTCTCGGGCGCTAATTGAAGAGAAATTGTATAATTGGGGAGATGAAGTCTCAAGTAACGCGGTTGAAGTTCATATTCATCATCTGCGACGCAAGTTAGGCTCAAATTTTATTCGCACTATCCATGGGGTTGGTTATCGTTTAGGTGAAGATGCATGAAAACCTTTAGCTTACGCCTAAAACTCGTCGTGATGTTGCTGCTATTAGCTTTGATAACATGGGGAGCGGCAAGTTTACTTGCATGGTACCAAACCTACAAAACGATTAATGAGTTATTTGATACGCAGCAAATGGTATTTGCAAAAAGGTTATCAGTTCTACCTTCTGATCTTGATCTCAATAGTTCCTCATTACCAAAAACCAAACAAATGTTGCGAAAAAATCGTGGTAATCAAGATGATGAAGCACTTGCCTTTGCCATTTTTACACCACAAGGTGAAATGGTGCTCAATGATGGTGATAATGGTCGCAAAATACCTTTTGAATTTCGTCGAGAAGGATTTAGTGAAGGTAGAATTAAAGGCAATGATGATGAGTGGCGTTTTGTCTGGCTAAAATCAGCAGAAGGTAAATATATTATTGTAGTCGGTCAAGAATGGGAATATCGCCAAGAAATGGCGATGCATATTATGGTAGCGCAATTTTTACCTTGGTTAAGTGCGTTACCAATCATGCTCATTTTATTTTTATGGCTATTAACACTAGCACTACGTCCATTGCGTCAGGTTGCGATTCAGCTATATCATCGGCAACCCGATGAACTCAGCGCAGTACGGGTTGAGCGATTACCCACGGAAGTAAAACCTCTGTTAGACGCTCTAAATAGCTTATTTGAGCGAATTCAGCTGATGTTTGTACGTGAGCGACAATTCACTTCGGACGCTGCACATGAGCTACGCAGTCCGTTAGCTGCTCTGAAAGTGCAAGCGGAAGTGGTACAAATTGCTGGACATGATCCTGCAATTCGGGAACATGCAGTCGCTAATTTATCAGAGGGAATAGATAGAGCTGCGCGTCTTGTTGATCAGCTATTGATGCTTTCTCGATTGGAATCTTTATCTCAGCTTGATGATGTTGAGCAATTATCATGGTTATCTCTTATCGATTCATCAGTAAGAGATATCGCAGCAGAAGCAACGGCGGCACAAGCGACTGTTGAAATCACGGTTATCAATGAACCTTCACCAATCATAGGGCAGCGCTTACTTTTAGCTATATTGTTAAGAAACTTACTACACAATGCCATCCGCTACGGTAAAGCGGGAGGTAAGATCGAGATTGAGCTAAATCGTGATTATCTTGCTATTACGGATGATGGGCAAGGTGTTACTGTAGATGTACTTAATAGATTAGGCGAGCGTTTTTATCGTCCACCAGGACAAGAGAAAACAGGCAGTGGCTTAGGGTTATCTATTGCTAAAAGAATTGCGCAGTTACATCACTTGAGATTGGTGTTTGCGAACGTTGAGAATGGTGGGTTTTGTGTAAAAATCTATTGGTGATAATCGTTTATGTGTCGTGAGAGGTAAATAAATCTTATTATAATGATTAATTATTAATTAACTCCAAATAATTATTCATTTTGTTTTTTTTAAATAGTTGGTCATTTTAGAATAACTCACTATTTATAAGGTTGATTATTTTTTGTCTATTAATTCAACTCTCTAAGTGCAAGACAGCGTACTCACGTGCACTTAGAAATAATTATCTTATATTTACCTGTTACAAACATTACTGGGTTAGTTCTGATTTGATGAGTGAAATAGCTTTAGCGACCTCTGTTGATGTCAGCGTTCCATCTTTAAAGTAAATAACTTTTCCTTGCTTATTCAATATGATAATTGCTGAACTTTTAGGGGCGAGATCCCAAGCCTTTTTCACTACGCCATTACTATCAACAATGAACTGTGAGTAAGGGAACTCCTTCTTACTATCTTCCACACTATTGCTGACAAAAATACCAGTACCAAAAATAGCGTCGTCGGCATTAATAATAGAGGTTGTTTGATAGGTATCGTGTGGAAAGCTCTCTTTTTTTATGGCTTCAATTAACGGTGCATTCAGCTCTTTCGCTGAAGAACGTCCCGCAATATGTTGAATTGTCCTTACTTTTCCAGCTAACTGCTGACTTTTCCAATCTTGATATGAAAACTTTCCTTCTTTATTTAGTCGCATTTCTCCTTTGGTAGATACAGAAACAGAGGGGACGGGTTGATTGAGTTGAATAGAACTTGCAAAGGCTGTAGACGATAGCGTTAACAGGAAAACTAATAAAAAATGTTTTTTAATCATAATCTTGCCTCAATTGGTTATGTTTTAGCATTTGGGATAGGTTATGAGCGATCGTGAAGAGGTATTATGCTCATAGTTATAGCATAACTCATCCGATGAGTTGCGATGTGGTAATTAACATTTTTGTAAAAAACAGCATAAATACAAGGTTTTTGACGTTATTGACGAGTTTTTCATATTGTCATTTTCTGTCAGGGAATTGAATAAAACTGCAATAATAGAACCAAAGTGAATATTACTGGTCTATTATTAGTATCCGGTATGAGTGATTGAGTATCGTAAGACAATAAGGAAAGGAAAAGTTCTAATGAAAATATTTAACCGTTATAACCCATCCAAAATTGCACTCTACGTTAAAACGCTATTTAGTGGCCGTCTTTATATCAAAGACTTCGGCGCCTTTGAATTCAACTACGGTAAAATATTACCGCCAAAAGTAAGTGATAAACGCCATTACAATGTGATGAGCGAGGTAAATAAACAAGTTCTTGTTCTACAGGCTGAGTTAGGGTAATGACTTGTTTTAATAGAAAAAATTCTATTTAGCTATGCGCTTAATATTTTAAGTTGCAGCAAGAGCAATATGTTATGAATATAGCATTTTAGTTTAAGGCCCAAATTACATACGGCTGCATGTTCATTGGGTTACGTTGCTTTATTCCCTCGCCTCAACTCGAATTATTGCAACATAAAACGGCGCCACACAGCGGTGGCGCGTTAAAAGAAACGAGCTATTTAAAGAATTACTCTTTTTTATCTTCTGTTGGCTCAGCTACGTTAGTCGTTTCCATGTTCTTTTTACCCTTTTGAACAATCACTGGCGGCGGTGGCGTGATAATACGAGTTACAAGCAGCTGATCTATTTTAAAATTATCAATATCCACAACTTCAAATTTATAACCTGCATATTTCACGTAGTCAGTACGCTTCGGCATTTTTCTCAAACGGTACATCATGAAACCAGCGATTGTTTCATAGTTGCTAAAGTCAGGAAAATCGTCGATGTTTAAGATTCGTTGTACATCCTCAATTGGCGTTCCGCCTTCAACTAACCATGAATTTTCGTCTCTAGTGACAATTTGCTCTTCTTGGCCTGGGCCAATTAAATCACCCATCAACGTTATCATCACATCATTGATAGTGATGAGACCCATGACTAAACCATATTCATTAAGGATAATAGCAAAATCAACGCCGCTGGCTTTAAAGGCTTCTAACGTGTCAGAAAGTGAGAGTGTATCTGGTATCATCAATGCAGTTTCAATTTTTACACCATCTTGCAAGTTCAGACTTTGGCCACTCAACACGCGATTTAGCAGTACTTTTGAATCCACATAACCAATGACATGGTCGATATCACCATTACAGACTAAAAACTTCGAATGTGGCTCAGTTGAGATTTTGTGCTTGATACTCTCTTCGGATTCATGTTTATCGAAGTAAATAATACTTTCGCGTGGGGTCATCGCTGAAGGAACTGTACGAGATTCAAGCTCAAATACGTTCTCAATCAACTCGTGTTCTTGTTTACGCAGCACACCAGCCACCGCACCCGCTTCGACAACAGCAAAAATATCATCAGAGGTGATATCTTCATTACGTGCGGTTGGTAGTTTGAATATTTTGAAAATGAGGTTAGCCAGTCCATTAAAAAACCAGACTAATGGGCTAAGAACAGCCAAACAAAAGCGCATTGGGTTAACAATACGAACAGCAATAGCTTCGGGTTGTACCATACCGATACGCTTAGGTGTTAAGTCCGCGAGTAAGATAAATAAGCTGGTTACAATGGTAAACGAGAGGATTGAAGCGAGCTGTTGGGCCCAAGTTGGCGACAGAAATTGAATGAAAACTTCTTGTAGTGCAGGTGAAAAGGCGGATTCACCAACAATACCGGCTAAGATTGCGACGGCATTCAGGCCAATTTGCACGACAGTAAAAAACATACCCGGCATTTCTTGCAATTTAAGAACGCGGGCAGCATTGATATTACCTTCATCGGCCATCAATTTAAGTTTAATACGTCGCGAAGCTGCCAATGAAATTTCTGACAAAGAAAAAAATGCGCTTATTGCACATAATAAAAGAACGAAAAGTAAACTATTAAGCATAAATTATCCAGATAACACCCTCAGGGACTCTGAGATCTTGTTCAGTAGCCCTGAAGGTAACTGTTTCTACGACACAGCTAAAAATAGCGCGGGGATGCGCCAAAATTCGATTAGTGGCGTTATTATAGCATTAGGTTAAATTATCTGCCTAGTTTATGTTCTGTGGTGGTAAGCAAACACCGATCCCACCTAATCCACAATAGCCTTCAGGGTTTTTATACAGATATTGCTGGTGGTAATCTTCCGCGAAATAGAAACTATCTAATGGCTTAATTTCAGTGGTGATTGGGCGTAAATCGTTCTGAGCATCCATTGCTTGCTGATAGGCTGATAGCGTTTCCTCTGCTTGCTGTTGCTGGCTATCCGATAAGGTGTAGATAGCAGAGCGATACTGCGTGCCAAGATCACCACCTTGGCGCATACCTTGAGCAGGATCATGATTTTCCCAAAATAGCGTTAACAAATCAGCATAGCTAATCACTTGCGGATCAAATACTATGCGTACGATTTCACTATGGCCAGTCAAGCCGGAGCAGACTTCTTCATAGGTTGGATTTGGAGTAATACCGCCACTATAGCCCGATGATGTTGAGTAAACGCCCTGTTGCTGCCAAAATAATCGTTCAACGCCCCAAAAGCAGCCCATACCAAAATAAGCAACTTCGGCATTCTTCGGAATATTGTCAATCGAATGCTGGTTAACTGCATGATAAGGTGAATGGGGTATAGTGTTCTCTCTACCGGGTAGCGCCTGTGAAGCACTCACTAAATGTAATTTATTAAAAGACATAATAGATTCCTATGTGTGATTGTGTGCAGTTTCGGTAAAAAATTAGATAATAACTTGTATCTATAAATTATTTTACTCAAAATAAATTGATATGAAGTGTTTAGTCAAACTATCAATGATCTTAGGAGTGGGTGTGTCAAAATTCCCTATCATCTGTTTTCTCTGCTTAACGGCGGCTATGCACGTAGCATACGGTGCAAATCTTCGCCTTAATATTGAAGGGATTGAAGGACAGCTCAATCAGAACGTTCGCGTTCAACTTTCCAATATTTCTCAAGATGAAGTCGTGCCGAATGGGCGCTTTCGTGCACGAGTCACTAAAGCCATCGAGGAAGGTTTGAAGCCGTTAGGCTATTATGAACCTAAGATTGAATTTAGTTATCAAGAAAATATACCACCCGCACGTTCTGTATTGACAGCTAAAGTGGTGCCAGGTGAAAAAATATTAGTGCAAGGTGTGAATATTGTATTAGAGGGGGGAGCAAAGAGTGACCCTGACTATGCAAAAATGATTAAAAATAATACACCGAAAATCGGTACCATCCAGAATGATAGCGAGTATGAGAGTTTTAAGGGGAAATTCAGCAGCCTTGCTATTCGAAAAGGCTATTTCGATGCGGTGATGGAAAAAAGCCAGCTGGGGATTTCATTAGATCACCATGCAGCCTACTGGGACTTCGATTTTAACAGCGGTGAACGTTTTCGTTTTGGCTCTATTTCCTATCAGGGGTCGCAAATTCGGTCGGATTATCTCAATAACCTTGCTCCCTTTAAAAACGGAGAATACTACACGTCAGAGCAACTAGCTGAATTTAACCGCCGATTAGTTCAAACGGGCTGGTTTACCTCTGCGATTGTGACACCCAATATTGATAAAGCGCGACAAGAACACACTGATTTATTGCCAATGGAAGGTTTTATGATCCCACGGGCACAAAACTTTATTGAACTCGGCGGTGGTTATGCGACCGATGTTGGTCCTCGCGTTAAAACAACATGGAATAAGCCTTGGGTAAATTCACGGGGGCAAAGCTTCACTTCAAGTATTAGCCTTTCCCAACCAGAACAAATCATTGACGCGAGTTACAAAATCCCTCTCAAAGCTAATCCACTTGAACAATATTATGCTGTTCAAGGCGGATATAAACGCACTGATTTGAATGATACTGAATCTGATACCACAACATTGAATGTATCGCGTAACTGGGATTATTCAAGCGGTTGGCAGTACGGTGTCAATATGCGTTGGATGCTCAGCCACTTTACACAGGCCGATGTGACCAATACGACTATGCTGCTGTATCCGGGAGCGAATGTTAGCCGAATTCGTCAGCGTGGTGGCGTAATGCCAACGTGGGGTGATAGTCAGCGTTATTCTATTGATTACTCAAATAAAATTTGGGGTTCGGATATTGATTTTTCGGTTCTACAAACTAAGCACGTGTGGATCAGAACGCCGTGGGAAGGCCACCGCTTCATTTTACGCGGTAATCTCGGTTGGATAGACACCAATCGATTTGATAAGGTCCCACCTGACCTACGTTTCTTCGCGGGGGGGGATGGTAGTGTACGTGGTTATGGCTATCAAAAAATTTCGCCAGAAGACAGTAGTGGTAAGTTAACAGGGGCATCTAAATTGGCCGTTGGCTCTATCGAATATAACTATAACTTCTCAGGTAACTGGTGGGGCGCGACTTTTATTGATAGCGGTGAAGCGGTTAATGATATCAAAACCAGTGATTTTAAAACGGGGGCTGGTGTTGGTATTCGCTGGGTTTCACCTGTAGGGCCGATCAAATTTGATCTCGCCACCCCGATAGGTGACGCTAGCAATAATAAGATTCAATTTTATATCGGCTTGGGGACTGAGTTATGAGATGGATGAAGTGGTTTAAATGGATAAGTCTCGCCGTTTTATTAATTTTGGTCTTAATATTTGCTGCTTTAGGGTGGGTACTTGGCACACAATCAGGTCTACATTTTGCACTGAATAGCGCTACCCGTTTTGTGCCTGGATTAGAGATCCGCTCGATTGATGGTGGCATGGATAATCTGACTTTATCCGGTGTGAAATACCAAATGCCGGGTGTTGATGTAGATGCTCAAAAACTTCACCTTGCTTTGCGTTTGAAATGCTTGACGAGCCGTGAATTGTGTATCGATGACCTCTCAACTGAAAACATTGTAGTGATCATTGATACTTCTAAGTTGCCACCTTCAGAAGAAACACCGCCTTCTGAACCATTAACTGAACTTAATGCACCATTAAAAATTAGCTTAAATCAGTTGCTGCTGACATCAACCAAGGTGAATGTTGATGGTACAGCGATTGATTTAGCCAAATTTAAGACGGGTGTTCATTGGCAGCAAAAAGCATTAACTATTTCTCCAACCGATATTACCGACTTAGCCATTAATCTTCCCGCGACAACAGAAAAGCAGACAGAAGAACCCGTCGCTGAAGTTACTATCGGTGAAGAAAAATCGATTGGCGAAACATTAAAAGAGTTGTTTGCTAAACCGTTACTGGCAGAATTGCCTGAAATCATTTTACCTGTGGATTTAAATATTGAAGGGATAAATGGTTCAAACATACAGCTAACGGGCAGCACAGAAGCGGTTATCAATAGTTTGAATCTGAGCCTATCGAATGATGGACAGCAAATTCTACTTAAGCAGTTTAAAGTTGATGCGCCGCAAGGGAATATCGCGTTATCCGGTACTGCAACATTAAAAGATAAGTGGCCAGTGTCCCTCTCTGTCACAGGAGAAAGCCATCTTAAAGAGCTTGATGGTCAAAAAATTGATTTGTCACTTAAAGGTGGATTGCTTGATGAGCTGAAATTAGCGCTTAATTTGAGTGGCCCAGTTAATGCTACACTCGATGCACAAACTGACTTTGGCCAAGCAGATTTACCAATACAACTAACACTTGAGAGTCAAAAACTGACTTGGCCACTAGTCGGTGAGGCTCAGTATCAACTTGATGGTACTCGTTTACGTCTAAATGGGCGTCCCTCTGCTTATGATTTGTCACTGCGCTCAGCGATTACAGGTCACGAAATACCACCATCAACTTTGATGTTGGATGCAAAAGGTAATGAAGCGCAAATCAACATAACTCGCTTGCGTTTAGCTGCTCTGCAAGGAAACGCAGATATTACCGGTGTGGCTGATTGGAGTAAAGCCATCAGCTGGAATGCAGTATTGACACTGTCAGGGATCAACACGGCGAAACAATGGCCGGAATGGCCAGCCAAAGTCGAAGGTAAAATTGCCACGCGAGGCAGCTTGTACGGCGGCAGTTGGCAGATGCAGATCCCTGAAATTACTCTTGACGGTAATGTCAAAAATAATATTTTGAAAGCACGCGGTCAGGCATCAGGAAATGCTGCGGGCCAGTGGAATATTCCAGAGCTAAAACTTTCATTGGGTAAAAATAATCTTGATGTTAAGGGGGATCTTGCTGATAAATGGAATTTAGATGCCAAAATCAATGCACCTGGACTTAATGGCGTCCTACCCGGTTTAGGTGGTGTGATCATTGGTGATATCAAACTACGTGGTGATTTAGACGCTCCTGAAGTGACTGCTGACTTAACCGCTCGTAGTGTGAAATGGCAACAAGATTTGTCTATCGATAATGTCGTTATTAAAGGCAATATTGTTTCAGGTGAGCAAATTAAAGGTGACTTATCAGTTGTTGTACGCCAACTAAAACAAGCCGATTTAGTAATAAGCAACCTAACATTAGATGCGAAGGGCAGCGAAAAACAGCATACCTTAAAATTGAATGTGAAAGGTGAGCCTGTTTCAGGTCACTTAACATTGGCTGGGAGCTTTGATCGCGAAACAGAAACGTGGAAAGGAAATCTGAGTAATACCTTGTTTGAAACACCTGTCGGTGAATGGCAGCTAAGCAAGGCAATGGCTCTTGATTATATTAACCAAACTCAAGAAGTCACTATCGGAACGCATTGCTGGGTAAACACGAATGCACGTCTTTGTGTCCCTAAACCGATTAAAGCGGGTAAAAGTGGTAGTGCGGATATTGTGTTAGAACGTTTTGACCTCGCTATGTTGAAGCCATTCTTAACCGACGAAACACGTATTAACGGTATCTTTAGTGGTAGTGCTAACGTTGTCTGGAAAGATGATGGTAGCTTGCCTCAAGCTAAGCTTGATCTAAAAGGTAACGGCGTTAAAGCAGTTCAACTTGTTGATGGAACGCGATTGCCTCTGGAATTTGAAACATTAACCCTCAGTGCAGCATTAAAAAATGGTAAAGCTAATCTGAATTGGTTATTTAAAATTGCCAATAATGGTCAGCTGAAAGGGAATGTTGAAATTGCTGACCTTGAGAAGAGACGCCAGCTTTCAGGTAATGTTGAAATTAATGCCATCACACTGGCATTAATTAAACCGTTAGTAGGAGATAACGAGATAGCGAATGGTAACCTGAATGCCAACTTACGCTTAGGCGGTACGGCAAACAACCCATTGTTAAATGGTAATTTAGCACTTTCTGGACTAGAGATTAAATCTTCATTGATCCCATTTGATATCAAAAGTGGTCAATTAGGGATTGTCTTTAATGGCACAAGTTCAGTCATGAATGGGCAAATTAATACACCTGAAGGCTATCTCAATATCAATGGTGATGCGGATTGGCGTAATATTGACGCATGGCGTGCAAAAGTGATGGCAGTGGGTAACAACCTGCGTGTTTCACTGCCGCCGATGATTAAAGTCGATGTTCAACCTGATATCGTATTTGAAGCTTCACCAACCTTACTGACGCTGAATGGTAGTGTTACTATCCCTTGGGCGAGAATTACCGTTCATGAGCTTCCTGAATCGGCTGTTGGCAGCTCTTCAGACGTTGTGATGTTAGATAGTGATCTTAAACCTATCGATAAAACGAGCGCGCCAATTCCGATTCAAACGAATCTTGATATTAAGATTGGTAATGATGTGAGATTGGACGCATTTGGTCTCAAAGCTCGTTTAACTGGCATGCTAAAAGTGTTACAAAGTAAACATGGCTTGAGTCTGAACGGACAAATTGATATTCCATCAGGACGTTTCCGTGCTTATGGGCAAGATCTGATTGTTCGGAAAGGGCAAATTCAGTTCTCTGGCCCGGCAGATCAGCCATTCTTAAACTTAGAGGCAATTCGTAATCCTGATAACACAGCGAATAATGTGATTGCTGGTGTTAAGGTAACAGGACTTGCCGACAGACCGAAAGTCGAGATATTCTCAGAGCCAGCCAAAACACAGCAAGAAGCATTATCCTATCTGTTGCGTGGAGAAGGATTGGACAGCGGAGATGCTAGTGACTCACAAATGACATCAATGCTTATTGGACTTGGAGTCGCTCAAAGTGGGCAACTGGTCGGTAAAATAGGCGAAACATTTGGGGTCTCTGATTTGGCGCTCGATACGCAAGGGGTCGGTGATAAATCCCAAGTCGTGGTGAGTGGAAAAATTACCAATGATCTACAAGTTAAGTATGGCGTTGGTATCTTTGATTCATTGGCAACGTTAACATTACGTTATCGATTAATGCCTAAATTATATTTGGAAGCAGTGTCTGGTGTGAACCAGGCCCTAGATCTCCTTTACCAATTTGAGTTTTAAAATATGCGTGTAATTGTTTATGGCAGTTTAAGGCGCAAGCAAGGGAATCATCATTGGATGACTTATGCTCAATTATTAGGTGAGTATAAATTAGAAGGTTATGATATTTACGACCTCGGGTATTATCCCGCGGTCGTCAAAGGAGACGGTGTGGTTGAGTGTGAAGTTTATCGTATCAACCCATCCATTTTGACTGAATTGGACGAGCTAAAGAAAAACTCACAGGACTATGTTCGGGAATTAATCCCTACGCCATATGGCAACGCCTGGATTTATCTTTATCGGCATTCCGTTGAAGGTTTGCGTCGGATCACAAGTGGTGACTGGCTGAAGCGTCACGAAGAATAGATACCCCTCATACTTCAGCCGCAGTGTTGTATTTTCGTCTAGCGGTAACACGAATTATTTAGGGTTTACCTTTGCTATAGTTATACCTCCGGCTATCACTGATGTTTAGCAAAAAGTATCAATAAAAAAAGGGTTCAGGTATTGCTACCAGAACCCTTAATTTTTATTACCCAATTATGGATAAATTATTTTTTTGCAGCGCGTTCGAAAGAAGATACGATTTCAGCTTTAGCCGCTTCAACACCTTCCCAACCATCAACTTTAACCCACTTACCTTTTTCTAAATCTTTGTAGTGTTCAAAGAAATGAGTGATTTGTGCGCGCAGTAATTCTGGCAGATCGTCCACATCTTTAATGTGATCGTACTCTTTGCTCAGTTTAGTGTGCGGTACCGCAACTAATTTTGCATCTTCACCTGATTCATCACTCATTTTCAGTACGCCAACTGGGCGGCAACGGATAACTGAACCTGGTTGTAATGGGTAAGGTGTTGGTACCAGCACATCAACTGGGTCACCATCTAAAGACAGTGTATTGTTGATGTAACCATAGTTACATGGATAGAACATCGCAGTAGACATAAAACGGTCTACAAATAGAGCGCCGGAGTCTTTATCAACTTCGTATTTGATAGGGTCTGCATTAGCAGGAATTTCAATAATAACGTAGATATCTTCAGGCAGATCTTTACCTGCCGGTACATTGTTCAGGCCCATGAAAAAGTATCCTTTATGTTAAAAACCAATATGTCCATCATAGGTCAAGCGGCATGGAGGCAACTCGAATTATTTTTGGCACATAACGTGGCGGGTATTATAGCCGTAAAGAGGGATAAAACTCACTAGTTGGCAGGGAATTCGTAAAAAAAAGCTATCATAAGACAACAAAAAAGGCGGGAATAGCCCGCCTTGACTCAGCGAATAAGTTTATTCGCTGTCTGGAAATTCACGCATGAACGATTCTGCTTTTTCAACCATTGATTTGGTACCAACAAAAAAGGGTGCGCGTTGGTGAAGTTCACTTGGAATGATATCTAAAATACGATTAGCTCCATCACTTGCTTTACCACCTGCTTGTTCAGCAAGGAATGCGATAGGGTTACATTCGTACAGTAGACGCAATTTACCATTTGGGTGACTTGCCGTACTTGGGTAGATATAAATTCCACCTTTAAGCAAGTTACGATGGAAATCCGCAACAAGTGAGCCGATATAGCGTGTTGTATATGGGCGACCTGTAGATTCATCTTGCTCTTGGCAGTATTTAATGTATTTCTTAACGCCCATTGGGAACTTAATATAGTTACCTTCGTTAATCGAATACATTTTGCCTTCTGCTGGATACATTACTTTCTCGTGAGAGAGGCAGAACACACCAAGTGATGGGTCATAGGTAAATGCATGGACGCCACAACCCGTGGTATAAACCAACATGGTCGATGAACCATAAACCACATAACCTGCCGCAACTTGACGGTGACCTGGCTGTAAGAAATCAGCTTCAGTTACCGACTGCCCAACTGGGGTAATACGACGGTAAATCGAGAAGATTGTCCCAACGGAAACGTTTACATCGATATTTGAAGAACCATCTAGTGGATCCATTAAAACGACATATTTTGCATTTTCAGCACGGTCGCCTTCGAAAATGACGATATCATCTTCTTCTTCAGAGGCAATACCTGCAACTTCACCGCGTGCTTTTAAAGCCGCTTTCAGTTTTTCATTTGCATACAGGTCAAGCTTCATCTGGACTTCACCTTGCACATTCGAAACACCGCTCGTGCCAAGAATGTCTACAAGTCCAGCTTTGTTAATATCACGATGGATAATTTTAGCGCCCAGTTTGATTGCTGATAATAATGCAGTCAGCTCTCCTGTTGCATGAGGAAAATCTTGTTGTTTATCGACGATGAATTCGCCTAATGTTTTCATGACGAAGGTCCTGAATATAATTGACAGAAGTTTGCAGGGGGGGATTGTACCCTTGCGCGTGCAGTTTATCTATAGGCTTTAAGCCCACACCGCAGCGTTTATACCGTGCTACAGCGTTGTTGGCTACGTTCTGTTATCCAAGTCACATACTTGTGTATGCTCCTCGAAATAACGCCATTTTTTATCAAGTTTAAGTACCAATAATTGCAAATATTTTCTTCAAACGTTGCCCTCAACCATGCGAAACAAGGTGGTTTAGCTTGTTCTGTAACTCAAGTCACATTCTTATGTATGCTCTTTGGGGAATGTTAGTTTACCTCGATAAAACAGTGTGAATTATTGTGGTTATTCTTTCCAGGCTTTGCGATGTACGGCTTGGTATTACAGTATTGTGGCCATGTTTTTGTCATCTAAGCTATAGACTTGAGACTACTTTTCGGAATAACCTGACTCACAGTCGATCAATACAAATTATTTTTGATTGGCCTTGATACTTATACCGTTGTTTTATTGTCTAAGTCCTATACTTGTGTATGTCCCTAGGAGCTGTTGCTTTAGAGGGTCAATTTTTATTCATATTAAAAGTCTTTTCAGCAACTCGAGCAGCTCCCGCCTAGTAGCCTATGCAGGATCCATTCAATACATAGCATTTAATTGAATCCGAAGTGCGATTTTTTATTTATTGTTTGGGGATGTGTTGATGTTTTTTTAATCACCTTAATACGTGATATGATGAAGGTGCTGTTATTTCAATCAATTGGTACATTAAGAATAAGCAGAAAGATCAACCGCACCTAAGGATAAGGATACTTTACTGACTAGCCGTTGCACGAAATTTTTTGGTATATCCTTCAGGTATTGCAGTATTGTTTATTACATCCACTTATCCCAATCATCAGCCTTATTGAGATAAGTGGAGTTGCTGGTGACAAGTAACTTCAATTATTTTGTGTATATAAACCTGCATTTGATGGGTAGAATAGTGACAAACCTCATGCTATTGGATGAAAAATAATGCACATACATATTTTGGGTATTTGCGGTACGTTTATGGGAAGTCTCGCAATACTGGCTCGTTCACTGGGACATAAAGTCACAGGTTCCGATGCAAATGTATACCCACCGATGAGTACATTGCTTGAGAAACAAGGCATTGAATTGATTCAAGGCTATGATCCTAGCCAACTAGAACCTGCGCCAGATATGGTGGTTATTGGTAATGCGATGACTCGTGGTAATCCTTGCGTAGAAGCGGTATTAGAAAAAGGCCTCACTTATACATCAGGCCCTCAATGGCTGCATGACCACGTTTTACCTGAGCGCTGGGTACTTGCTGTTGCTGGAACGCACGGAAAGACCACCACCGCAGGTATGCTGGTATGGATTTTAGAAGACTGCGGCTATAAACCGGGCTTTTTAATTGGTGGTGTTCCAGGCAATTTTGAAGTGTCAGCACAATTGGGAGAGAGCTCATTCTTTGTTATTGAAGCCGATGAATATGATTGTGCATTTTTTGATAAACGTTCGAAATTTGTGCATTACAGCCCAAACACCTTGATCCTTAATAATCTCGAATTTGATCATGCTGATATTTTTGACGACCTTGGCGCTATTCAAAAACAATTCCACCATTTAGTTCGTATCGTACCGGGTAGTGGTAAAATTATCATGCCTGATAATGACTCAAATCTTAAACAAGTTATTGGTATGGGCTGCTGGAGCGAGCAAGAATTTGTTGGCGGGCATGGGGAATGGCAAGCTAACAAATTGAATCATGATGGCAGCCGCTACGAAGTTATCTATCAACAACAAAAAGTGGGGGAGGTTAGCTGGTCTCAAGTCGGTAACCATAATATTCATAATGGACTGATGGCGATTGCAGCCGCTCATCATGTTGGCGTTCCTCCTAAAGAAGCGTGTCTTGCACTTGATAAATTTATTAATGCACGTCGACGTTTAGAATTACGTGGTGTTGAATACGGTGTAAGTGTTTATGATGACTTTGCTCATCATCCCACAGCAATTTTAGCGACGTTAGAAGCATTGCGCAGTAAAGTAGGTGGAACCTCACGTATTATTGCTGTTCTTGAGCCACGTTCAAATACCATGAAAATGGGAATTAGTAAGAACGATATAGCCCCAGCATTGGGGCGAGCTGATGAAGTGTTCCTTTTTCAGCCTGCTAACATTCCTTGGATGGTGACGGATATTGCAGAAAAGTGTGTTCAGCCAGCACGATGGAGTGCTGATATTGAAGTACTGACCAACATGGTTATTGAAACCGCTCATCCCGGTGATCACATCCTTGTCATGAGTAATGGTAGCTTTGGTAATGTACACAGTAAGTTACTTGAAGGGCTTAAAAAGAAATCGGAAGCGGATAGCGAAAAGTCATAAATTCATTTTTTATTCGGCCAAAGAAAAAGGCAGCCTTTTAGCTGCCTTTTTCTTTTGTCATGAAGACAAAATCTTACCAAAGATGAAGTGAATTAAGAGGAGATAAAAAACTTATCCCTTCGACTTAATGCATTATAACTCTTGTTCGAATAGTACCAGAATGGCTTCGTAGAGCTCTTCCGTTGTAAAATTATTAGCAGGTGTGGAGAATATGGTATCGTCCCCCGCTATGCTGCCTAAAATACCTTCTGCTTTACCCAGTGAATCTAACAGGCGAGCGATCAATTGTGCAGCGCCAGGGCTAGTTCTAATAACCACAACCGAATGGTTGTAATCAATATCTAGCACAAGATTCTTCAATGGGCTGGTGGCAGTCGGAACACCAGGCTCCGTTGGTAAGCAGTAAACCATTTCCATTTTTGCATTACGAGTGCGAACTGCACCAAATTTGGTAAGCATTCTGGAAATCTTTGATTGGTTGATATTTTCAAAGCCTTGTTCTTGAAGTGCAATGACAATCTCAGCCTGAGAGCTAAATTTTTCTTCTTTAAGTAGGGCTTTAAAAGCCTTAACCAAGTCTTCTTGTTTAGACGGTGTGCGCATAATTAACCCATTCTTTGGCTATAAATTAGGTGGTATTATCCGTAAATGTGAATTTTTATGCAACAAAATTGGGCTCTGATAGTGTTGCTTATGGCCAAAACGAATAAATATAATTTAGTGTTAAATAAGCTGGTTATGCTTTTTTGCTAAGCGGGTGTGCAAGCTAGGCTGAATAAAAATACGCTATAATTTGAATAATCTACATATTTAAAATGTGTAAATTCAAAGGGTCGCATAGAAAGGTAATACAATATATTAATAAAGGTGTAAATTTTTTGTTAATCATTTGATGAGGTATGACATTCTTAGCAGTAAAAACAATTTATTATGCAGAAATCAATAGCCATGAGAACTATTTTTTAAAAAAGTGTCCCTTATCTCATTAACAGATAAGGATTTTGTTTAGAATGGATGTAGTCAATGCGTAGGTTATTTTGCGTTAAAATATTTTAATTTTTGTTAATGAGTTGTTTTTTATCAGTATTTTGTTAGGTCTATAATAAGATAAATTCATATACTTTTTAAGTACAAATAAAGGAGTTTCAGAATGAAAGTTGCAGTTCTAGGCGCAGCAGGTGGTATCGGTCAGGCTCTTGCCCTTCTTCTCAAAAATCAGCTCCCAGCAGGTTCAGAACTCTCTCTATATGACATTGCACCAGTGACTCCGGGTGTTGCGGCAGACCTTAGCCATATCCCTACCGATGTAAAAGTTGTTGGCTTTTCTGGTGAAGATGCAACTCCAGCACTCAAAGGTGCTGATGTTGTTCTGATCTCAGCGGGTGTAGCACGTAAGCCAGGTATGGATCGTTCGGATTTGTTCAATGTTAACGCGGGTATCGTACGTAATTTGACTCAACAAATCGCGGTAACTTGCCCTAAAGCGCTGATCGGTATCATCACTAACCCAGTTAACACAACGGTTGCGATAGCTGCAGAAGTATTGAAAAAAGCAGGCGTTTATGACAAAAACCGTTTATTTGGTGTAACGACTCTGGATATTATTCGTTCTAATACGTTCGTTGCAGAACTGAAAGGCAAGAAAACTCACGAAATCGAAGTACCTGTTATCGGTGGCCATTCGGGTGTGACTATCCTGCCATTATTGTCTCAAATTCCAGGCGTTAGCTTCACTGATGAAGAAATCGCGGCACTGACTAAGCGTATCCAAAATGCGGGTACTGAAGTTGTTGAAGCAAAAGCAGGCGGCGGATCTGCAACACTGTCTATGGGTCAAGCTGCTGCACGTCTTGGTTTATCACTGATTCGTGGTTTGCAAGGTGAAGAAAATGTTATCGAATGTGTTTATACAGAAGGTGATGGTCAACACGCACGTTTTTTTGCTCAGCCGGTTCGTTTAGGTAAAAATGGTATCGAAGAGCATATTTCTTACGGCAAACTGAGTGACTTCGAACAAAAAGCACTTAAAGAAATGTTAGAAGTACTGAAAAAAGATATCGAATTGGGTGAAAAATTTATTAATGGCTAATTGCGGTTAATTATTTCATTTCGATATTCTCTATATCAAAAAAAGCTGATCTAAATTGTACTGCACCCCAAAGGTTGAGCATCAACTGATTAAGGTGCAGTTTTTTATGTACATTCAACTTACAGTTTGTGTTTTTCTCTAACTTTCCTCTCCAATAATTCACCTGTAATTGGATTAAAATAGCGACTCGGCCATATTTCTGATGGATGGATCCCCAGAAAATTTGCAATGATCCATTCACCTTTAGGCCAAGGACGAGATAGTGCATTAGCCAATGTTGATGAGCTTAAACCTGCATGTCGGGATATTGCTGCTAATGTAGTGCCTCGTTTACGCAAAGCCGCAATAATGTCTGCAGGATGCCAATCCGATTTCCGTAAAATCATTTTTTAATCCTTTTTTACTCAGAATCATGTAGAGTTAATGGTACATGTAACAGGAGATTGTGATACATTCACTACAATGGTCCCGTTATTGGAAATAAAATAACAGAAATTTTCTAAAAATATTTCTAATTTTTTCTAAAAATTCAATTTTATGAAATGGCCTTTGTTTTTATGAAATTGAAGAAAGAGTTGTCATTTATATTTGTGAATTATCCTAAGGTATTGAAAGTAAAAACTAACTAATTATAGCTATGATTAAAAATCACATATTAATGATGAAACTTATAGGTGCCAGTAATATATAAGAACTATAAAATGCAAAAAGAGAAGTTTCTACTGAGAATCGACTCAATTTATTGTTATTAATAGGAATTAAAATAAAGGTTACATACGTTATTTATATATTAATTAATAATAAACATTAATTAAACAAAGGGTAATATGTTTTTGGAAAATAAACGGGTTTTTCAGCAACTATAATTAAATGTAACCGTTAATTGAAGAGGCAGGGATGCACAAAGAATGGCTCACAGCAAAAGAGTTAGTCGGTTTAAAAGGACTTCCAATGACAACTCAAGGTATAAATGCGATGGCTCGGCGTGAAAATTGGATATGCCGTAAGCGCCGAGGCATTCAAGGAAAAGCATTGGAATATCATATTAATAGTTTACCTGAGGGCTTATTTGAGTCTCTTTCTGTTAATGAAGCTCCAGCATTGTATCAAGTGAAACAGAATGATAATTCATTTATTTGGCTTGAAATCTACAACCAGCTTTCAAGCGAAGAACGTGACATTATATTGGCATTTATTATGAGAGAAGGTGTAATCGCATTAATAGATTTAATAAATAATAAGCAACTAACTTAAGAAATAGGTTTAAGGTTATTAATGAAAAATATCAATAAGTAAATTAAGTTTATTTTTTGTCTATAACTACTAGATATAGCTTCAACGGTAGATTTCATCATATAAGTTCGAAAGAGATAATATGGATAAAATGTGGTTCACTGCGAAAGAATTAGCAGGTTTAGAAGGCTTACCGACTTCTCCACAGGGTATAAACCTGATGGCAAGAAGAGAAGGATGGCAAAATCGTCGTAAGCGAGGTGTTCAAGGGAAAGCGGTAGAATATTATCTAGATAGCTTACCCATCGAAATACAAAGTCAATTGAGTGTTTGTGAGCCATCAGCGGTTTATCAAAGTCAAAGGACGGATGCTTTACAAATATGGATTGAAGCGTATTACCAGCTAACTGAAAATGAACGTAATAAGATAGTGAAATATATCTTACGTTATGGCTTGTCATCTTTGTTAGCACGGATAAAAGAAGAAGAAAAAGAGTAATTTTATCTCCTTATTAATATGGCCGATCCGTCCTAAATATGGATGATATATTTTCTATTTACTTTACTAAAAAATTTGATTAACCAATATGTTAAGTATAGATAAAGCGGTGACTTGCTAGCCTTTAACGTTGCCTGCCGATATACTTCATTTATTGGAAATACTGGCGCAGAGATGGGGCTAAAAATAAGATTATTCTTTGAACGCTATCAGAATATTTTTAGAATTATTGCTCACCTTGCTCAATAGTTTTTTAATTTGAATAAAAGTCAATCTTAAAAAGAACAACAATCCTTGAGAAAAAGAGGCATACAGTAGTCTTTAATCCTCAGATCTAATAAAATTTTATTTTTTGGTAAAATTATCACTATTTAATTTTTAGATTCAATATATTTTGATTTCTTATTACAGTTAGAGAATGCTGACTGTAAACCAAGATCCTGATTTTCATACCTTATCGAAGCTATATTGTTCAATATAATCATTACCGATAGCCAAAGTTGTTGATATCTAATAATTAGAACTACCGTCAATTTACGAGTGAGTTTCGATTAGTTGAACCCAACCTTGTTGCGATGACTGTTCGTGGAGCAAAAAATACAGATTCAACCTTTCAACTCGATGATATTGTTACGCGCTTGGGACGATGCTGTGGCATCGGCTTGTTTTGATTTTACTGCAGATTTGGTTGTATCTGATGTGGAGCAGTGCCTCAAACCTGAAGGATCATATGATAGGCTAGTTGCTTTCTAACAGGCATAAGATGCCTCTTCGGAAACAATTCGTATACCTGTAATGATTATACAAGCTATTAATGATGATTTGATAACAACACCAAAGTCTACATCCCAGATGATTCATAATCTTTGTCAATAATGTACCGGCGGGTAGGGCAGTGCCAGCAAATGCCTGCCATTAAAATAAGGGATTACGCTCTCGGATAACATACTGTATTTTTTCGAGGGGCGGTTGATCTTTTAAGATCAATTTCCATTCGGATGAAAAGCTTTGATTTAAGCTAAGGTAGAAACAAGCAAGACAAGAGCCTAGCAACACAGTGAAAAATAGATTTTAATTGAACCTAAAGGGTGCTCTTCATTTGTTGTTTGGGCGTATAGTGATGTCTTTAACCATCTTAATATATGAAGTAATAAGATTGCTGTTATTTCAATCAAAATATGCAGTAAAAACAATTAATAAAGATCAATAGTCTATCTGATTATGACTCTGATCTGATATTCCGACAAACGGCGATATCATCTTGAATGTATTATTATCAAGAGGGTTATCTAGTTTATTCTTGTATTAATTTCAATAAAATACAGTATTTTAAAAACAGATTATTGGTTCTACAAATAATATAGAACAGATGTGAGAAATGGTTAAAAAGATATAATAACTTGTAACAGCGAACGCCGGTATTTATCACTAAAATATAAAACGCTCGATAGAGTTCATCGAGCGTGATAAGGTTGATTATGAATGACGTGAGATAGCGATTTGAGCGAGACCAATTAAGGCTTCTTTGTATATCGAGTCATCAAGGATACTCAAAGCATTAATTGCCTTTTGTGATTCTTCCTGAGCACGAGCATAGGTATATTCAAGTGAGCCACAACGTTTCATTGTTGCAAGGACTGTCTCTAACAAATGACGGCCATTACCTTGCTCTATCGCTTGACGGATCAATGCCGACTCTTCTTCTGAACCATTGTTCATTGCATGTAGAAGTGGCAATGTTGGTTTTCCTTCATCAAGATCATCACCCGTGTTTTTACCTAACTGAGTATTGTCCGCATCATAATCTAACAAATCATCAATAAGTTGGAATGCAGTTCCCAAATAACGGCCATAATCTTGTAAGGCTATTTCTTGCTCTGGTGTTGCTGCTGCTAAAATAGCAGACGCATGTGCAGCAGCTTCAAACAAACGAGCTGTTTTACTGTAGATCACTTGCATGTAGTTTTCTTCAGTAATATTAGGGTCATTACAGTTCATTAACTGTAATACTTCACCTTCAGCGATAACGTTTGTCGCTTCAGACATCAACTTTAGTACCCGCATAGAGTCAAGATCCGTCATCATCTGAAAGGATCGAGTATAGATAAAGTCACCGACGAGTACGCTAGCAGCGTTGCCAAAAACAGCATTTGCAGTTTGTTTTCCACGTCTCATATCTGATTCATCAACAACATCGTCATGCAATAATGTTGCTGTATGGATAAACTCGATCAGGGCTGCAACTTGAATATGTTTATGCCCAGAATAACCAAGGGACCGACCTGCAAGTATGGCGATCATCGGACGGATCCTTTTTCCGCCACCACTAACAATGTAATAACCAAGCTGGTTAATTAGCGCAACGTCTGAATTCAATTGACTGAGGATCGCTTTGTTTACCGCTGACATATCCTCGGTAGTCAGTTCAATAATAGATTCTAAATTCATCGTAATTTATTCATATTATAAGATTTCAGCTATCACACCTAATCTACAAAATCTAACCATAAAAAAGGTGCTGCCAATAAGAACAGTTATCTTGTAAGCATAACATTAATATTTCTAAGATAATCAGTTGTTATGCAAAAAAATGTTTAAATAAGTAACAATTCGAGCTATTCATCGTAAATCAACAATGGAAGTGAGTGGTTAATAAAAAAGTCGTATTTTTTGTAATCTGACTGCATTATTGGCTTGTGTTATGGTGCTTTTTTGCGTAGAATTCGCGCCCTATTGTGAATATTTTATAGCGTGCTCTGGAATTGAGTTATTTAACGGGTACGCGGAAAGCGGAGTTAATATGTACGCGGTTTTCCAAAGTGGTGGTAAACAACACCGAGTTAGCGAAGGTCAAACTGTCCGCCTAGAAAAGCTGGACATCGCAACAGGTGAAACTGTTGAATTTGATTACGTTCTGATGGTTGCTAATGGCGATGATATCAAAATCGGCGCTCCTGTCGTTGAAGGCGTTAAAGTGAAAGCGGAAGTGGTTGCACACGGTCGTGGCGATAAAGTCAAAATCGTCAAATTCCGTCGTCGTAAACATAGCCGTAAACAACAGGGTCACCGTCAGTGGTTCACTGATGTTAAGATCACTGGCATCGCTTAAGATTTAGGAGAGCAGATTAATGGCACACAAAAAGGCTGGCGGCTCGACTCGTAACGGTCGCGATTCAGAAGCAAAACGTCTGGGTGTAAAACGTTTCGGTGGTGAAGCTGTATTAGCAGGTAGCATCATTGTTCGTCAACGTGGTACTAAGTTCCACGCAGGTAGCAACGTAGGTTGTGGCCGTGACCACACTCTGTACGCTTTAGCGGACGGTAAAGTTAAATTTGAAGTTAAAGGTCCTAGTAATCGTAAATTTATCAGCATCGAAGCTGAATAAGTTTTCTGACTTTTAATTCGAGTTAAAGCCCTGCAAAACTTTTTGCGGGGCTTTTTATATTCTAAATACGCCATCTCTGGGTAATACAGCCATCCAGCACTATAATGGCTATCTTACGGAGAAAAAAAATGAAATTTGTAGATGAAGCCAAAATATTGGTTGTGGCGGGAGATGGTGGCAATGGTTGTGTCAGCTTCCGTCGTGAAAAATATATTCCGAAAGGAGGACCTGACGGCGGCGACGGTGGTGATGGTGGTGATGTTTACCTCCAAGCAGACGAAAACCTCAACACACTGATCGATTACCGTTTTGAGAAATCCTTCCGCGCAGAGCGTGGGCAAAATGGTCAAAGCCGTGAGTGCACAGGTAAGCGTGGTCAAGATATCACGGTTAAAGTGCCCGTAGGAACTCGTGTACGCGATCTTGGCACTGGAGAAGTACTAGGTGATATGACTCGCCATGAACAGCGCCATATGGTCGCTAAAGGCGGTTTTCACGGCTTAGGCAATACACGTTTTAAATCTTCAGTTAACCGAGCTCCACGCCAACGTACTATGGGTACCCCGGGTGAAACTCGTGAATTGATGCTTGAATTAATGCTACTCGCAGATGTGGGTATGTTGGGTATGCCTAACGCAGGTAAATCCACCTTTATTCGCTCTGTATCCGCAGCAAAACCAAAAGTAGCGGATTATCCATTTACAACATTAGTACCTAGCTTAGGTGTGGTACGAATGGATAACGAAAAAAGCTTTGTGGTTGCGGATATCCCTGGATTGATCGAAGGCGCAGCAGAAGGTGCCGGTTTAGGGATCCGTTTCCTTAAACACTTAGAGCGTTGCCGCGTTCTATTGCATCTGATTGACATTTGTCCAATCGATGAATCTGATCCAGTTGAGAATGCGAAGATCATTGTTGGTGAGCTCGAGAAGTACAGTGAAAAACTGGCGAGTAAACCACGTTGGTTAGTCTTCAATAAAGTGGATATTTTGGGTCAAGAAGAGTCTGCGCTACGCGCCGCTGAAATCGCAAAAGTAATGGGCTGGGAAGATAAGTATTATATGATCTCCGCAGTTAACCATGAAGGCGTTAAGGCATTATGCTGGGACATCATGGAATTCATGGAAACTCAGCCGCGTAATATGACGGTTACCGAAGACGAGAAGCAGCCTGAGAAAGTTGAATTTATGTGGGATGACTATCATAAAGAGCAACTCGAGGCTAGCGAAGAACTTGATGATGACTGGGATGATGATTGGGATGAAGATGACGATGAAGGTGTTGAATTCATCTATCAAAAATAGTCAAAACGTGCATTAAGTGACTGCTTTTAATCGTTAAAACGTCTGATGAATTTCATCGGGCGTTTTTTTAGTGGAAAGAGATGACGACTTACTGTGAGTAATTTGTAGTGATTGCTTCAGTATTTACAACAATTCAATATCGACAAAACACCTAATAAAAATTATCTTTTAAGATATTCTCATAGGCTCTGTCAATGAATTTAATTCATCGATCATTGGGCATGCTATGTCACATTTTTCAAATTTAGTTGAGGCTCGTGATAAGGAGCTAAAAAGGCGCAACGGTATTATAGATGCGCCTTTCTATCTAAAGTTTGGAATAATGATCAGTTTTTCTGATAAAGATCCTTATAAAGTCGACTTTCAAAACGTACTAATGGAACGCGTCGACTACGCTGTTGGCTTTGAGGAACAGCATAAGCCGAAATAAATTGTACAAAGGCTACGCGTTGTCCACTAGCGGTAGTAATGAAACCTGCAAGGTTATATACACCTTGTAGCGCGCCAGTTTTTGCAGACACTTTACCATTAACACCAGCTTCGTCTAAACCACCGCGGTAACGTAATGTTCCATCATGGCCTGCAAGCGGTAGCATTGAAATGAAATCAAGTTGTTGATCATTTTTTGCGATGAATTGTAAAATTTCCATCATCGTTGCTGGGGTGATTAAGTTATGGCGTGATAATCCAGATCCGTCCACCATGACGGTATTGCCCAAATCGATCCCAGCTTTTTGTTTTAAGACTTGTCTGACGGCATCGGATCCCGAACGCCATGTGCCTGGCATACCATAGTAATCTCGCCCAATGGTACGAAATACGGTATCAGCAATCATGTTGTCTGATTTCTTCAGCATTACCTTAAGTAAGTTATGTAATGGCTGTGATTCAGTTTTAACGAGAATTTGTGATTGCGCGGTAGGTAGAGTTCGCTTTTTCACATGGCCCGTAATTTCAATACCTGCAATTTTGAGTTCATTTTTAACGATAGCACCAGAGTAGCTTGCGCCATTTTGTACAGCGAAAGCCAGTGGTAAAGGTTCACTTCTTTGTGCTAAGCAGCCTGTTAATGTATAGCGATTCAACTCACCGGGAACCACATCCAATTCACAATAACGGCCTTCTGCGGAGCCTTTGGCGATTGTTTTGACTTCACTAAACATATTAACTGGGTAGAAACTGGCTGTCTTGATATAGGCCATATCTCCCGCTTTTTCAGCTGGATAGAGTGAAACTGAGAAACAATTCCTATCAATGATAGCTGCGGCAGGTGGGGCGCTAAAACATTGTGTCATGTCATTCCATACCCAACCTGGCGCTTTGTCATGACTTGTGAAGGCAGATATATCAACAATTAGGTCACCATTCACTTTGTGGATACCAACTTGTTTTAGCGCATTGACCATATTACGTATTTGCTGACGCGTTAGCGTTGGGTCACCACTAAAACGAATTACGAGATCACCATCAAGGGTATTGTTATTCAATTTAGCACTGGTTTCAAAATTGGTCACAAAACGGAAATCAGGGCCTAGCTGCAATAGAGCTGCGAGAGCGGTGACGACTTTTTGTGTACTGGCAGGAAGTGCCATTTGTTGCGCATTAAAATCAATAATAGGGGTGTTGCTACCAACTTTCTGCGCAACCAGAGCGAGGTTAGTACCATCGGGTAAATATTGCTTATAATCATCAACGGGAATTGCGAGGGATTGCCCTGCAGTTAAAGCAATTCCTAAAGTGATAATCCATTTTCTGGTGAGTGTTAATAACGGCATAAATTTCACGCATTAGGGTAGACATACTGTATATACTAAAGTGTAATACCAGAAAAAGTAAACGATGACCCGCTATTAACTCTACGTTAGCTGCGTTAGAATGGTTAGCAATTGTGATATGATAAGTGTATGAATGGTTTTTAAAGATACATTCATGGCCTGTGTATTGTTCAAACGCCTGAAATTTTGCTGGGTGTTGAGTTTGCTGTTGATACAGAAATCAGGAAGATACTTATTTTTAGATAGGATTGAAACAGAGGTATTTATCAATGAAACAGATTCCAATGACGGTATTTGGTGCAGATAAACTACGAGAAGAGCTCGATTATCTTAAATCTGTCCGCCGCCCGGAAATTATTGCATCAATAGCAGATGCTCGCGAACATGGTGACTTGAAAGAGAACGCTGAATACCATGCTGCTCGTGAGCAACAAGGTTTTTGTGAAGGTCGAATTCAAGAAATTGAATCAAAGCTTTCCCATGCTCAGGTCATTGACGTCACTAAAATGTCAAATAATGGGCGTGTTATATTTGGTGCAACACTATCAGTTCTGAATGTTGATACAGATGAAGAGCTGACTTATCGTATTGTAGGTGATGATGAAGCAGATATTAAAATTAATCTGATTTCGGTCAATTCACCCATCGCGCGTGGTTTGATAGGTAAAGAGGTTGATGATGTTGTCACGATCAAAACGCCTGGCGGTGATGTAGAGTTTGAAATTCTTAAAGTTGAGTATATCTGATTCCTATTTATCTGAATTGGTTATATTATTTTACTGTTTTAGAAGGAAAAGGCCGCAGGCGGCCTTTTTTTTCACATAAAACATGCTTTCGATGGCATTTTTATATAAATGAAGCGATATTATTTAGGTAGAATAATTTTGCGCTCAGCCGAAGGACGGTAGAGAACAAGTATTTTTCCTATAATTTGTACATTAACAGCACTTGTTTCACGAACAATCGCGTCAGCGATCAAATTTTTAGTTTCGCGATCTTCGCCTGCGATCTTGATTTTGATAAGCTCATGATGCGCTAATGAAAGTTCGATCTCGGCTAAAACACCTTCAGTTAAACCATTGTTGCCAATCATGACAACAGGGTTTAGGTGGTGAGCGAGACTTTTCAGGTGTTGAATTTGTTTTTTATTAAGATTCATCGATTTTTTGCTTAGTTAGTATTGAAAATGGCTCATTCTAACGCCATCTGATATCTATCACCATCAATTATATCTATTTGATGGTAAAGAAGCAGTAATATAGATGTATTTCTATTAGTATAGTTGGAAAGTGCAATGGCCAATAAAAAACGTTCGGCAAGCTCAAGTCGCTGGTTACAAGAACATTTTAGTGATAAATATGTTCTGCAAGCACAAAAGAAGGGGCTTCGCTCGCGTGCATGGTTTAAACTGGATGAAATCCAGCAAGGTGATAAAATTTTTAAACCAGGTATGACTGTTGTTGATTTGGGAGCAGCACCCGGAGGTTGGTCACAGCATGTAGTCAGCCAAATAGGCAAAAATGGCCGGGTGATTGCTTGTGATATTTTACCTATGGACCCGATTGTTGGCGTAGATTTCCTACAAGGAGATTTTCGTGATGAAGCAGTGTTAGCAGCGCTGTTAGAGCGGGTTGGTGATAAAAAAGTCCAGGTGGTCATGTCTGATATGGCCCCAAATATGAGTGGGACTCCCGCGGTTGATATACCTCGATCGATGTATTTGGTTGAGTTAGCATTGGATATGTGCCGTGCCGTGCTGGCCCCTGGGGGAAGTTTTATCGTTAAAGTATTTCAGGGAGAAGGCTTTGACGAGTACCTAAGGGATATCCGTTCCCTATTTACGAAGGTAAAAGTTCGTAAACCCGAATCTTCGCGGGCACGATCGCGTGAAGTATACATTGTAGCGACAGGACTAAAACTATAGTAACCTGACCGTTATTTGTTAACACAGTTGTAATATGAGGTTAATCCCTTGAGTGACATGGCGAAAAACCTAATTCTCTGGTTAGTCATCGCAGTTGTTCTGATGTCCTTGTTCCAGAGTTTTGGCCCAAGCGATTCGAATAGTCGCAGAGTTGATTATTCTACGTTTATCAATGAGTTAGCCCAGGATCAGGTACGTGAAGTTCGTATCACAGGTCGTGAATTAAACGTCAGAAAGGCTGATAATAGCCGCTACACAACTTATCTTCCTATGCAGGATGAGAAGTTGTTAGACACCATGCTAAACAAGCATGTAACTGTCGTTGGTGAACCACCAGAAGAACCTAGCTTACTGACATCTATCTTCATTTCTTGGTTCCCAATGCTTCTACTGATTGGTGTCTGGATCTTCTTTATGCGCCAAATGCAAGGTGGCGGCGGTAAGGGGGCAATGTCATTTGGTAAAAGCAAAGCCCGCATGCTGACAGAGGATCAGATAAAAACAACCTTCGCTGATGTAGCGGGTTGTGATGAAGCAAAAGAAGAAGTTGGTGAAATAGTTGAGTTCCTGCGTGAACCTGCCCGCTTCCAGAAACTGGGTGGTAAGATCCCGAAAGGCGTCTTGATGGTAGGACCTCCGGGGACAGGTAAAACTTTACTTGCAAAAGCGATTGCTGGTGAAGCAAAAGTACCTTTCTTTACTATTTCAGGTTCTGACTTCGTTGAAATGTTTGTTGGTGTTGGTGCTTCTCGTGTTCGTGATATGTTTGAACAAGCGAAAAAAGCAGCTCCTTGTATCATCTTTATCGATGAAATCGATGCTGTCGGTCGTCAACGTGGTGCAGGTTTAGGTGGTGGTCACGACGAACGTGAACAAACATTGAACCAAATGTTAGTTGAAATGGATGGTTTTGAAGGCAATGAAGGTATTATCGTTATTGCTGCGACTAACCGTGCTGATGTTCTTGACCCAGCATTATTGCGCCCAGGTCGTTTTGACCGTCAGGTTGTAGTTGGTTTACCTGATGTTCGTGGTCGTGAACAAATTTTGAAAGTGCATATGCGTCGTGTTCCTATTGACCCAAATGTAGACACCTTTATTTTGGCTCGTGCAACACCTGGCTTCTCTGGTGCTGAATTAGCAAACTTGGTCAACGAAGCAGCATTGTTTGCTGCACGGGGAAATAAGCGTGTTGTTTCAATGGTTGAGTTTGAAAAAGCGCGTGACAAGATTTGGATGGGTGCGGAACGTCGTTCTCTAATGATGACGGAAGAGCAAAAAGAATCGACAGCTTATCACGAGGCTGGGCACATGATTATCGGTCATTTAATGCCTGAGCATGATCCTGTACATAAAGTTACAATTGTTCCTCGTGGACAAGCACTTGGTGTGGCATTCTTCTTACCTGAAGGTGATGAAGTTAGCCGTAGTCGCTTGAAACTTGAAGGTATGATTGCAACTGCTTATGCAGGTCGTATTGCTGAAGAGCTGATTTATGGTCGCGATAAAGTGACGACAGGTGCTTCATCTGATATTCAATTTGCTACCAATACTGCTCGTAATATGGTGACTCAATGGGGCTTCTCAGACCGTTTAGGGCCAATGCAATATTCTAAAGAAGAAGGCCCTGCATTCTTAGGTCGCTCTTCTGGTAATGGTGCAAGTATCTCTGATGAAACAGCACGTATTGTAGATGAAGAGATCAAAATTATTCTAGATCGCTGCTATCAGCTGGCTGTTAAAACTTTAACAGACAATATTGATATTCTGCATGCTAGCAAAGATGCTTTATTGAAATATGAAACCATTGACATGCCACAGATTGATGATCTGATGAATAGGCGTCCAGTGCGTGAACCAGCGGGTTGGGATGAAGACAAGAAAGTGAGTAATGTAACAGGTTCATTTGGTAAAGGTACAACGGCATCCAAACCTGAAACAAATACTGACAATCCACAATCTGAAGAGCCAAAAAGCAGTGATGATGAATCGAATTCATCAGATAACACAAACGATAACAAGCCACAGTAGGCTATCGTGACAATCAGTGTAATAAAAAACCCCAGGTCTCTGGGGTTTTTTACGTTAAGGTAAATTGATTATGAAAATTAGGGCAAGAGGTAGTGAACTAGATTTATCAACTCCCAAAGTGATGGGGATTTTGAATGTCACTCCTGATTCATTTTCAGATGGTGGCACCCATAATCGTTATCATGATGCACTTGAACATGTTGCTAAAATGGTTAGTGAAGGCGCTGCTATTATTGATATTGGTGGAGAATCTACTCGCCCTGGCGCAGCCGAAGTCACTATTAATGAAGAACTCGATAGAGTGATCCCTATTGTTGAAGCCATAGCTAAACGTTTTGATGTTTGGATTTCGGTAGATACCTCGAAGGCTGAAGTCATGTCAGAAGCCGCGAAGGCGGGTATGCACTTAATCAATGATATTCGTTCATTACATGAAGGTAGCGCACTTGAAGTCGCGGCACAAACAGGTTTACCTGTTTGTATTATGCATATGCAAGGTCAGCCAAGAACCATGCAAGATGCTCCGGATTATAAAAATGTTGTGAGTGAAGTTAAAGATTACCTAAATGCTGAAATTGAGCGTTGTGTCGCAGCAGGCATCAAAAAACAACAAATAATACTTGATCCGGGTTTTGGCTTTGGAAAAAACTTGTCGCATAATTACCAATTGTTGGCAAACTTAAAACAATTTCATGATTTAGGACTACCGCTATTGGCTGGAATGTCACGTAAGTCTATGATTGGACAATTATTGAATGTTCCACCTCAAGAACGGCTTGTAGGAAGCCTTGCTTGTGCAACAATTGCTGCAATGCAAGGTGCTCAAATTATTCGTGTTCATGATGTCAAAGAAACTGTTCAAGCAATGCAGATCGTTCAGATGACACTGTCAGAAAAGGAAAAGTTAGCGTATGAGTAACCGTAAATATTTTGGTACCGATGGCATTCGTGGCAAAGTGGGTGATAGCCCAATCACACCTGATTTTGTTTTAAAATTAGGTTGGGCTGCGGGTAAAGTACTTGCGCGACACGGTTCACGTAAAATTATTATTGGTAAAGATACGCGAATTTCAGGCTATATGTTGGAGTCATCTCTAGAGGCAGGTCTTGCTGCTGCTGGGCTTTCAGCTTCATTTACAGGCCCAATGCCGACACCTGCTGTTGCTTATCTTACTCGTACCTTCCGTGCAGAAGCGGGTATCGTAATTTCTGCTTCCCATAATCCTTACTATGATAATGGAATTAAATTCTTCTCAATTGACGGTACAAAATTACCTGATGAAGTTGAAGAAGCTATCGAAGCAGAAATGGAAAAACCAATTACTTGCGTTGAATCTTCTGAACTAGGCCGCGCAAACCGTATTGTGGATGCGGCGGGTCGCTATATTGAGTTTTGTAAAGGGACTTTCCCAAGTGAACAAAGCCTCTCAAGCTTAAAAGTCGTTCTTGATTGTGCCAATGGTGCTACTTACCATATCGCTCCTAATGTATTCCGTGAGCTGGGTGCTGAAGTTATTGCTATTGGTTGCGAACCAAATGGTATCAATATCAATGAACAGTGTGGTGCTACCGATGTCCGCATGTTACAAGAACGTGTGATTGCAGAAAAAGCACATGTTGGTCTTGCGTTTGATGGTGATGGTGATCGTTTGATCATGGTTGATCATCAAGGTAATAAAGTTGATGGTGACCAAATTTTGTATATCATCGCTCGTGAAGCTTTACGCCAAGGGCAATTAAAAGGCGGCGTTATTGGTACGCTAATGAGCAATATGGGACTTGAAATCGCGCTGAAGCAGTTAGGTATTCCTTTTGAACGTGCAAAAGTTGGTGATCGCTATGTGCTAGAAAAACTGCAAGAAAAAGGCTGGCGCATGGGGGCTGAAAACTCAGGCCACGTTATTCTATTAGATAAAACGACTACAGGTGATGGGATTGTTGCAGGGTTGCAAGTTCTCAGTGCAATGGTGCGTAACCAAATGAGTCTGCATGACTTATGCAGTGGTATGAAATTATTACCTCAAATACTGGTTAACGTCCGTTTCTCTGGTTCTCATGACCCATTACAAAGTGATGAAGTTCTGGCTGCGCACGAACGAGTTGAAAAAGAACTCGCAGGCAAAGGTCGTGTGCTTCTTCGAAAATCAGGGACAGAGCCTCTGATACGCGTTATGGTTGAAGGCGAAAATGAAGCTAATGTGCTGGCAATGGCAAATCTAATTGCTGACGCTGTTAAAGCCGCTGGTTAATATAATTAACTTCTTTATTGTCGTTTAAAAAGAAGGTGCTAGAGTGATTCGCAAAAATGTTGAAAGCTATTTCTCAAATTTGCTGATTTTTTCCGCAAATGAACAAATGAAATAAAATTTGACTTGCTTGTCAGCTCAGCTTTGGTTAGTATTCGCACCTGCTCAATCCGGTAAATTTATTTTTTAGCGGTATAATGAGCAGGTGTGCAGTAATACAGGTCATAGTGATAACACTGTGAACCGCAACTGAATAGGTAACTCAAATGTATGTAGCTCTCTTAGTTATTTTCTTGCTAGCATCTATCGGGCTTATTGGCTTGGTCATGTTACAGCAAGGTAAAGGTGCTGACATGGGTGCATCATTCGGTGCGGGTGCTTCTGCAACACTGTTTGGTTCATCGGGTTCTGGTAACTTCATGACTCGTATGACTGGAATCTTGGCTGCTGTGTTTTTCGTTATTAGTTTAATTCTTGGCAACATGACTGCCAACAAATATGGAACTGGTAGCAAATGGGAAAACATTAGTGAACCTGCAAAAGTCGAGCAACCAACAGACGTTCCTGCAGCACCAGCTACACCTACGAGTGACATTCCTCGCTAAGTGTTAAAGATTCCGGATGAAGGCATTTAAGCCATCATCAAAAGAAGTAAAGAATTTAGAGGTTATCATTTTTTAAAAATGAATAACCTCACCTCAGTGCCGAGGTGGTGAAATTGGTATACACGCTACCTTGAGGTGGTAGTGCCTACAAAACGGGCGTACGGGTTCAAGTCCCGTTCTCGGCACCATTATTTAAGATGACTTGTAATGTACGGGTTATCTGTGTAGTATATGTCACGTTTTCGAACGCGGGATGGAGCAGTCTGGTAGCTCGTCGGGCTCATAACCCGAAGGTCGTCGGTTCAAATCCGGCTCCCGCAACCATTTCTTAGTCAGCATATCTTGTCAGATGCATTTATCGGAATTTCTCATCGATTTATCTACATTTTAAAGATATACTAAGAAAAAGGTGAACCCGTTGGCACTACAGGGTCCAGTTTCATAAAGCCCCGAATTTCGGGGTTTTTTGTTATTTGACAATCAAATTAACTGGGCTTTTATAGCCCTTTTTTTATGTCTGGGGGTGGGCTTGTCCACATTAGAACAAAAATTAACAGAGATGATTTCAGCACCTGTGGAAGCACTCGGCTTTGAATTTGTAGGCTTGGAGTTTATCCGTGCGCGGACATCGACACTTCGTGTTTTCATTGATAGTGAAGAAGGCATCACCGTTGATGATTGTGCTGATGTCAGCCATCAGGTGAGCGCAGTATTGGATGTAGAAGATCCAATAGCTGTACTTTATAACCTAGAAATATCGTCACCAGGGCTCGAACGCCCGCTATTCACTGTTGCCCACTATGAGCATTTTGTTGGTGAAGAGGTGGCACTGACTTTGCGCATTGCTATGCAGAATCGTCGTAGATGGCAAGGTATTATTAAAGCCGTCGATGGTGAAATGATAACGGTTACTGTGGATGGTAAGGATGAAGTGTTCGCCCTTGGCAACATCCAGAAAGCTAACTTGGTACCCCACTTTTAATAAAGTTCAATGAGGCAACTAGGATGAACAAAGAAATTCTGGCTGTTGTCGAAGCGGTTTCTAACGAAAAATCCCTCCCTCGTGAAAAAATCTTCGAGGCTCTGGAAACTGCACTGGCGACAGCAACCAAAAAGAAATATGAGCAAGAGATTGATGTTCGTGTTGAAATCGACCGCAAATCAGGTGATTTTGACACTTTTCGTCGTTGGGTGATCGTTAACGAAGTCACCATGCCAACACGTGAAATCACGTTAGAAGCAGCACAATATGAAAATCCTGAGTTTCAACTAGGTGAATTTGTTGAAGATCAGATTGAATCAGTTGTTTTTGACCGTATTACGACTCAAACGGCTAAACAGGTTATCGTTCAGAAAGTTCGTGAAGCTGAGCGTGCAATGGTTGTCGAACAATTCCGTGAGCAACAAGGCGAGATCATTACTGCTCAAGTTAAGAAAGTAAATCGTGAAAATATCACGTTAGATCTTGGCAATAATGCAGAAGCCGTTATTTTGCGTGAAGATATGTTACCACGTGAAAACTTCCGTCCAGGTGACCGCATCCGCGGAGTCCTGTATGATGTTCGTCCAGAAGCTCGTGGCGCACAACTTTTTGTCACCCGTTCTCGTCCTGAAATGCTAGTTGAATTATTTCGCATTGAAGTGCCAGAAATTGGTGAAGAAATTATTGAAATTAAAGCAGCAGCTCGTGATCCGGGCTCTCGTGCCAAAATCGCAGTAAAAACTAACGACAAGCGTATTGACCCAGTCGGTGCATGTGTTGGTATGCGTGGTGCACGAGTTCAAGCCGTTTCTAGTGAGTTAGGCGGCGAGCGAATTGATATTGTATTATGGGATGATAATCCAGCTCAATTCGTTATTAATGCAATGGCTCCGGCTGATGTGGCATCTATTGTGGTTGATGAAGACAAATGCACGATGGATGTTGCCGTAGAAAGCAGTAACTTGGCTCAAGCGATCGGTCGTAATGGCCAAAACGTTCGTTTAGCAGCGCAGTTACTGAAAAAACATCGTGGTGATGACAAATGGGAATTAAACGTCATGACCTCAGAAGAGCTGAATGCAAAACATCAGGCAGAAGCACATGCTTCTATTGACACATTCACCAAGCATCTGGATATTGATGAAGAGTTTGCCACTACACTTGTTGAAGAAGGCTTCTCGACGTTAGAAGAACTGGCCTACGTGCCGATTAAAGAGCTTTTAGAAATTGACGGTCTTGATGAAGAAACCGTTGAACTTCTACGTGAAAGAGCGAAAGCGGCCCTCACCACGATTGAATTGGCTCAAAAAGAGAGTCTAGGTGATAATCAGCCAGCAGAAGATTTATTGAATCTGGAAGGTATGGATAATACTCTAGCCTATAATTTGGCTACTCATGGTATCTGTACACTGGAAGATCTTGCTGAGCAGGGCATCGACGACCTGATTGATATTGAAGGTCTGGATGGTGAGAAAGCAGGTGTACTCATCATGGCTGCACGTAATATTTGCTGGTTCGGTAACGATGCGTAAACACTGTAGCAGGAAGGAACGGCATGACAGAAACTGTAAAATCACTGGCAGCAGAAATTCAAACCACAGTTGAACGCCTGGTACAGCAATTTGCTGATGCAGGGATCAAGAAAACTGAGAATGACTCTGTTAACCAGTCAGAAAAAGAAACATTGCTGGGACACTTGAATCGCGAACAAGGCGGTTCGGTGGGTCAGCCAAGCAAATTAACACTACAACGTAAAACGCGTAGTACGTTGAGTGTTCCGATCACCGGTGGTAAGAGCAAATCGGTAAACGTAGAAGTCCGCAAAAAACGCACTTATGTGAACCGCGACGCTGAACAAGCGAATACGGAAGAGCAGGTGAAGCGTGAAGCGGAAGAGCAGGCACAGCGTGAAGCTGAAGAACTGGCTCAACGTCAAGCACAAGAGCAGCGCCTAGCAGAAGAAAATGCAAAGCGTGAAGCTCAAGCAAAACGTGAAGCTGAAGATAAAGCAAAACGTGAAGCAGCAGATAAAGCTACGCGCGAAGTAGCGGAAAGAGAAAAAGTGAAACCAAGCGAAAATCATCAAAAGGCTGGCAAAGCCAGTGAAAGCAATTCTGAAAAACAGCGCCTAGAAGCTGAAGCCGCCGCTCTAAAACGTAAAGCTGAGGAAGAAACTCAACGTAAAGTTGAAGCTGAAGCTAAACGCGTTGTCGAAGAAGCCCGTAAAATGGCTGAAGAGAAAGGCGAAAAATGGATTAGTGAGACTAAAACTGAAGAAGACAGTGATTATCACACAACCACTTCTCAGCACGCTCGTGCAGCGGAAGATGAGAATGACGCGAAGGAAGAAAGTCGTCGTACTCGTAACCGTGCTGTCAAACCACCTCGTCAGAAGAAAGGTAACAAGCTCTCTGAAAAAGCAGATCGCGAAGAAGAACGCGCTGCTGGACGCTCAGGTCGTGCTAAAGGTAAACAACGTAAAGGCAGTTCACTACAACAAAGCTTTAATAAGCCAGCTGTAGCTGTAAACCGTGACGTTATTATCGGCGAAACGATTACTGTCGGTGAGCTTGCTAACAAAATGGCCGTTAAAGGCTCTCAAGTTATTAAAACAATGATGAAGATGGGCGCAATGGCGACTATCAACCAAGTCATTGACCAAGAAACTGCACAGTTAGTTGCAGAGGAAATGGGACATAAAGTTATTCTTCGTCGTGAAAACGAGCTCGAAGAAGCGGTAATGAACGATCGTGACACAGGTTCTGCACTTAAAGAGCCACGTGCACCAGTCGTGACTATCATGGGTCACGTTGACCACGGTAAAACGTCATTACTTGACTACATCCGTTCAACGAAAGTTGCCTCTGGCGAAGCGGGTGGTATTACTCAGCACATTGGTGCATACCACGTGCAGACTGATAAAGGTATGATTACCTTTTTAGATACCCCAGGTCACGCCGCATTTACTTCTATGCGTGCTCGTGGTGCTCAGGCAACAGATATCGTTGTTCTGGTTGTTGCTGCGGACGATGGCGTAATGCCACAAACAATTGAAGCTATCCAACATGCTAAAGCTGCTGGTGTGCCAATTGTTGTTGCTGTAAACAAAATGGATAAACCAGAAGCTGACCTTGATCGTGTAAGAAATGAGTTGTCTCAGTACGGCGTTATTTCCGAAGAGTGGGGTGGCGATACTCAGTTTATCGGCGTTTCAGCGAAGAAAGGAACGGGTATCGATGAGCTACTTGATGCACTCTTGCTGCAAGCTGAAGTTTTAGAACTGAAAGCGGTTTATGCGGGTATGGCAAGCGGCGTTGTTGTTGAATCTTACCTCGATAAAGGTCGCGGTCCTGTGGCTACTATCCTTGTTCAAGAAGGTACGTTAAACAAAGGCGACATCGTTCTGTGCGGATTTGAATATGGTCGTATTCGTGCAATGCGTAATGAGCTAGGCAAAGAAGTTCAATCTGCTGGCCCATCAATCCCAGTTGAAATTTTGGGACTTTCAAGCGTTCCTTCTGCTGGTGATGAAGCGACTGTTGTTCGTGATGAGAAAAAAGCGCGTGAAGTTGCCCTGTATCGTCAAGGTAAATTCCGTGATGTGAAACTGGCTCGCCAGCAGAAATCTAAACTTGAAAACATGTTTGCTAACATGGAAGAAGGTAAAGTTTCTGAACTGAATATTGTTTTGAAAACTGATGTTCAGGGTACCTGTGAAGCTATCACTGAATCACTCATGAAATTGTCAACTGATGAAGTTAAAATCAAAATCATCGGTTCTGGTGTGGGTGGTATTACTGAAACTGATGCAACACTGGCTGCTGCATCGAATGCAATTATTCTTGGCTTTAACGTTCGTGCTGATGCATCTGCTCGCCGCGTTGTTGAGAGTGAAAGTGTCGATTTACGTTACTACTCAGTAATCTATAGTCTGATTGATGAAATCAAACAAGCAATGAGTGGTATGTTAGCACCAGAGTACAAACAGCAAATCATGGGTCTTGCAGAAGTCCGTGACGTGTTTAAATCACCGAAATTTGGTGCAATTGCTGGTTGTATGGTAACTGAAGGTACTATCAAACGTAATAACCCAATTCGCGTACTGCGTGATAACGTTGTTATTTACGAGGGTGAGTTGGAATCACTGCGTCGCTTTAAAGATGATGTGAGTGAAGTTCGTAATGGTATGGAATGTGGTATCGGTGTTAAGAACTACAATGATGTCCGTACTGGCGATATGATTGAAGTGTTTGAAATTATTGAAATTAAACGTTCTATCGACGGTTAATTTCTTTCATATCCTGAGTAATTGATATGTATGTAAGTGATAAACTAAGCTATTCCGATGACTATATTAAATATGTGATTCGGCTAGTTAAGTAATCTGAGCTATCATGCTATTTGAAGAATGACGGATATGTAGATTCATCTTTAATTTGGGGGGCTCTTGCCCCCCAAATTGTCAGGAGATATAACGATGGCAAGAGAATTCAGTCGTTCTCAGCGCGTAGCACAAGAAATGCAAAAAGAAATTGCAATTATCTTGCAGCGTGAAATTAAAGATCCCCGCATTGGTATGGTAACCGTTTCTGGTATTGAGCTTTCAAGAGACTTAGCTTACGGTAAAGTTTTTGTTACTTTCCTAAATATCGCTCATGAAGAGCATGAATCTCAGACGGTCGAAGATGGCATTAAAGCACTGAATGAGGCTGCTGGCTTTATTCGTTCTTTACTAGGTAAAGCGATGCGTTTACGCATCATTCCAGAGCTGACGTTCTCATACGATAGCTCATTGGTTGATGGTATGCGCATGTCTAACTTAGTTTCTAATGTCATTCGCAATGATGAGATCCGCCGCTTGAATGCGGATGAAAAAGAGGAAAAGTAATGGGGCGTCGTCGTAGCGGCCGTGATATAGACGGTGTTTTGCTGCTGGATAAACCCACTGATATTTCTTCAAATGATGCGCTGCAAAAAGTGCGGCGCTTCTTCAATGCAAATAAAGCGGGCCACACGGGTGCGTTAGATCCACTTGCAACAGGAATGCTTCCTGTTTGTCTCGGTGAAGCAACCAAATTTTCTCAATTTCTGCTCGATTCAGATAAGCGCTATCGTGTTATTGCACGATTAGGGCAACGCACGGATACTTCCGATTCCCACGGTGAAATTATTAGTGAGCGTAAAGTAGATTTTACACAAGCTCAGCTAGATGATGCGTTAAATTATTTTCGCGGTGATACACTACAAGTTCCTTCTATGTACTCGGCATTAAAACACCAAGGTCGTCCCTTGTATGAATATGCCCGTAAAGGGATTACGATTGAGCGAGAAGCTCGCCCTATCACTGTGTATGAATTGCAGTTTATTCGTTTAGAAAATGATGAGCTTGAACTTGAGATCCACTGCTCTAAAGGCACCTATATTCGGACAATTATTGATGATTTAGGTGAGATGCTCGGCTGTGGAGCACATGTAATTTATTTACGTAGGGTTCAGGTTGCAAACTACCCTTACGAGCGTATGGTAACACTAGAGCAGCTTGCAGCCTTAAGGGCTCAGGTTGATCAAGGCGAGGAGTCATTTGAATCATTGCTCGACACTTTACTATTGCCAATGGATACTGCAGTAGTTCATTTTCCGGCAGTTAATTTGACTGAGGAAACTGCGGCATATTTTAAGCAAGGCCAGCCTGTTAGAACGGATATAGGTGGATTAGCTGAAGGTACGATGGTTAGGGTTACTTGCGGTGATTCTCAACGCTTTATTGGTATTGCTTTGATTAGTGAAGATATGCGGGTAGCACCACGACGTTTAGTCGTGGAAAATGAAGAATCAGCATAGCGGCGCTTATTGCTTTGCTTTTATAAGCAGCGTAGAATGGCGGCGCTTAATCTGTGAGATGCTAAATTAGAGATTGGCTCTCATTACATACATTTATACTTTTTTTGGAGTTTATTATGTCTCTAAGTACTGAAGCGAAAGCAAAAATCGTTGCTGAATTTGGCCGCGGTGAAAATGACACTGGTTCAAGCGAAGTGCAAATTGCTCTTCTAACTGCACAAATTAACCATCTGCAAAGCCATTTCTCTGAGCACAAAAAAGATCACCACAGCCGTCGTGGACTGCTGCGTATGGTTGCTCAGCGTCGTAGATTGCAAGCTTACCTGAAAAACAAAGATATCGCGGGTTACACTGCTCTTATCGAACGTCTGGGTCTGCGTCGCTAATCTAGTCAGTTTCAGTGGAAAGGGGCCAAATGGCCCCTTTTCTTCTAAAAGTTGCATTTAAAGTTGAAGTAATACTCGAATTATACTTAACTTGAATGCTAAGCTATGATTTATAATTAGTTGTTTAATTGAAGCCTCTTTAGCTACAACCGATTCGCGCGGCTAATGAGAGAATTGATAATTTGAATATCAGTCTTCTCATTAGTCGCGAGGCTGTAGTAGGAAGAGAAAGCCAATGCCGCTAGAGATGCTCAAGCGGCCTAAAATGAAGGGTAATATTTTGTTAAATCCTATCGTTCGCAAATTTCAATACGGTCAACACACCGTATCGATTGAAACAGGCATGATGGCTCGTCAAGCGACGGCTGCTGTTATGGTGAATATGGATGATACTGCGGTTTTCGTTACTGCAGTCGCTAAGAAAAAAGTTAAAGAAGGTCAGGACTTCTTCCCACTGACTGTTAACTATCAAGAACGTACCTATGCAGCAGGTCGTATTCCAGGAAGTTTCTTCCGTCGTGAAGGTCGTCCTAGCGAAGGTGAAACTCTGGTCGCGCGCCTTATTGACCGCCCATTACGTCCACTGTTCCCAGAAAGTTTCCTGAACGAAATCCAAATCATTGCAACAGTTGTCTCTGTTAACCCACAAGTTAACCCAGATATCGTTGCTATGATCGGTGCTTCAGCTGCACTAGCGCTGTCAGGCGTTCCTTTTAATGGCCCAATTGGTGCTGCTCGTGTTGGTTTCATTGATGACCAATATGTGCTGAACCCAACTGCAGATGAACTCAAATCAAGCCGCCTTGATCTAGTTGTTGCTGGGACAGAAAGTGCAGTACTAATGGTTGAATCTGAAGCAGAACTATTAAGCGAAGAGCAAATGCTCGGCGCGGTTGTATTTGGTCATGATCAACAACAAGTTGTGATTAAAGAAATCAACGAATTAGTGAAACAAGCAGGTAAAGAGAAATGGGATTGGCAGCCAGAACCAGTTAACCAAGCTCTGAGCGATAAAGTAACTGCACTTGTACAAAGCCGTATGGGTGATGCTTACCGTATCACTGATAAGCAAGAGCGTTATGCACAAGTTGACTTGATTAAAGATGAAGTTACCGCTGCAATCGTTGCTGAAGATGAAAACGTTGATACTTCTGAAATTTCAGATCTACTTGCTAGCTTAGAAAAACAAGTTGTTCGTACACGTGTTATCCGTGGTGAACCACGTATCGATGGTCGTGAGAAAGACATGGTTCGTGCACTTGATGTACGTACTGGTGTTCTGCCGCGTACACACGGTTCCGCACTGTTTACACGTGGCGAAACTCAGGCACTGGTTACAGCTACACTGGGTACTGAACGAGATGCACAGGTTATTGACCAGCTAATGGGTGAATACACCGATCGTTTCTTGTTCCACTATAATTTCCCTCCGTACTCTGTTGGTGAAACTGGCATGGTCGGTTCACCTAAGCGTCGTGAAATTGGTCATGGCCGTTTAGCAAAACGTGGTGTTCTGGCTGTTATGCCAAACCATGCTGATTTCCCATACACTGTCCGTGTTGTTTCAGAAATCACCGAATCAAACGGTTCATCATCAATGGCATCTGTATGTGGTGCTTCTTTGGCTCTGATGGATGCGGGCGTACCAATTAAAGCTGCTGTTGCGGGTATCGCAATGGGCTTGGTTAAAGAAGGTAATGATTTTGTCGTTCTTTCTGACATCCTCGGTGATGAAGACCACTTAGGCGATATGGACTTTAAAGTTGCTGGGAGCCGTGAAGGTATCAGTGCACTGCAAATGGACATTAAAATTGAAGGTATCACTAGCGAAATCATGCAAGTTGCATTGAACCAAGCGAAAGGTGCTCGCCTTCACATCTTGGGTACAATGGAACAAGCAATCAATGGCCCTCGTGAAGAGATTTCTGAATTTGCTCCACGCATCTACACTATCCGTATCAATCCAGACAAGATCAAAGATGTTATCGGTAAAGGCGGTTCAGTGATTCGTGCACTGACCGAAGAAACGGGTACAACTATTGAGATTGAAGATGATGGTACCGTTAAGATTGCTGCAACTGATGGCTTGAAAGCGAAAGAAGCTATTCGTCGTATTGAAGAAATCACCGCAGAAGTTGAAGTGGGTCGCGTTTACCCAGGTAAAGTGACTCGCATTGTTGACTTTGGTGCATTCGTTGCAATTGGCGGCGGTAAAGAAGGTTTAGTTCATATTTCTCAAATCGCAGACAAGCGTGTTGAGAAAGTGACTGATTATCTACAAATGGGTCAAGAAGTTCCGGTTAAGGTATTGGAAATCGATCGCCAAGGTCGTATCCGCCTGAGCATGAAAGAAGCTGTTGCTACTGAAGAAACACCAGCACAGCAGGATTCAGCACAATAGGCTGAATCTGAACAGCGCCCTATAGATTTAGGGCGCAATTAGCCATAATTTGCTGAAATAGTGGTAATGTAAGGACGGAGTATGCTGAACAGTATCTGTCTTCGGTTTAGGGACTTAAACGGGGTAACTCGTGGGCTCTCTGCGCTTATCTTTTTTGTACTCCTTGGGTGCAGTAGTAAAGATTGGCGTAAAAACGAGGTATTTGCCGTTCCTCTACAACCTTCTTTACAGCAAGAAGTAATATTGGCTCGTATGGAACAAATCCTTGCGAGCCGATCTTTGACCGATGATGAGTACGCTCAGCTTTTATATGAGCGCGGAGTGTTGTATGATAGTCTCGGTCTAAGGGCGTTGGCGCGGAATGATTTTTCAACCGCATTATCCATTCGTCCTGATATTCCTGAAATTTTTAATTTTCTAGGAATTTATTTTACGCAGGCGGGCAACTATGATGCCGCTTATGAAGCGTTTGATTCTGTATTAGAGCTTGATCCAACTTACAATTTCGCGCGTATGAACCGCGGCATCGCATTATATTACGGTGGCCGCTACAAATTAGCGCAGGATGATCTGCTGGCGTATTATCAGATAGATCCAAATGATCCTTTTCGTACACTATGGCTTTATTTAGTTGAGAAAGACATAGACCCGCGTATGGCGCAAGGTAATCTTGCGGCTCGTTATAACAACGCGGAGAAGGGGCAATGGGGCTGGAATATCGTAGAGTTTTACCTTGGCAATATCAGTGAAAATACACTGATGGAACGCTTAAAAGAAACTTCTACGGATAACACTTCGCTCGCTGAGCATCTCAGTGAAACTAACTTCTATTTAGGTAAGCATTACCTAAGTCTGGGGGATAAGGATAGCGCTTCAGCGTTATTCAAACTGACGGTGGCTAACAACGCTCACAGCTTTGTTGAACACCGCTATGCATTGTTGGAATTGGCGCTGTTAGGCCAAGAACAAGACGACCTTCTAGAATCGGGCCAGCAATAGCTGACGAACATTTCATGATTATTTTTCTAAGTCATCATCCCTAGGGATGACGGACTATTTGTTCGTTTAATAAAACAATTTGAGCCAGTTCACATTTTAAATGAAAATGACCGAAATGAATTTCGTGCGGTTATGTAAACTGGCCGCCATAGAGTATGAGGCACATTTACATGACTACCGAGACTGATATCTCTTTCGCTGATCTAGGTTTATCAGCGTCTATTTTGACTGCACTTAACGACCTGGGATACGAAAAACCTTCACCAATCCAAAAACAATGTATTCCATTGTTGTTGGATGGCAATGATGTATTGGGTATGGCACAAACTGGTAGTGGTAAAACCGCTGCATTTGGTTTGCCATTACTGCACAACATTGACCCTGATTTAAAAGCTCCGCAAATTTTAGTCTTAGCACCAACTCGTGAGTTGGCTGTTCAGGTTGCTGAAGCGATGAGCGATTTTTCTAAACATATGAGCCGCGTTAACGTTGTTGCTTTGTATGGTGGCCAACGTTATGACGTACAGCTGCGTGCTTTACGTCAAGGACCACAAGTTGTTGTTGGTACACCTGGTCGTCTTCTTGACCACTTAAAACGCGGTACTTTAGACCTGTCTAAACTGAAAGGTTTAGTACTGGATGAAGCTGATGAAATGTTGAGAATGGGCTTTATTGAAGATGTTGAAAACATCATGAGCCAAATTCCTGCTCAGCACCAAACAGCCCTGTTCTCGGCAACAATGCCAGAACCTATTCGTCGCATTACGCGCCGATTCATGAAAGATCCGAAAGAAATTCGCATTCAGGCTAGCATTACTACACGTCCAGACATTGCTCAGAGCTATTGGACTGTTAGCGGCATGCGTAAGAATGAAGCATTAGTTCGTTTCTTAGAAGCGGAAGATTTTGATGCTGCAATCATTTTTGTAAGAACTAAAAACGCAACGCTAGAAGTGGCTGAAGCCCTTGAGCGTAGCGGTTATAACAGTGCTGCACTGAATGGTGATATGAACCAAGCATTGCGTGAGCAAACGCTGGAACGTTTAAAAGATGGCCGTTTGGATATTTTGATTGCGACTGATGTTGCGGCTCGTGGCCTTGACGTTGAGCGTATCAGCTTAGTTGTTAACTATGATATCCCAATGGATGCAGAATCTTACGTCCATCGTATCGGTCGTACAGGTCGTGCAGGTCGCGCAGGTCGCGCATTACTGTTCGTTGAGAACCGTGAGCGTCGTCTTCTGCGTAACGTTGAACGCACTATGAAGCTGACTATTCCAGAAGTTGAACTGCCAGATTCACAAGTGTTAAGCGAGCGTCGTCAAGCTAAATTTGCTGCGAAAATTCAACAGCAATTTGAAAGTAGCGATTTAGATCAGTACCGTGCACTGTTAGCTAAATTATCTCCATCAGAAGATGTTGATATGGAAATGTTAGCAGCAGCATTACTGAAAATGGCTCAAGGTGAGCGTGCACTTATCCTGCCACCAGATGCACCACGCCGTCCGCGTCGTGAATTTAGCGATCGTAATGATCGTAGTGATGACCGTCGTCGTGACCGTAATAGCAGCACTAATAGCAACGGTAATGGTTTTGAGCGTGCCGAGCGTGGCGATCGTAGTCCTCGTCGTGAGCGTCGTGATGTTGGCGATATGGAAATGTACCGTATCGAAGTGGGTCGTGATGATGGTGTGGAAGTTCGTCATATCGTTGGTGCGATTGCTAATGAAGCAGACATCAGCAGCCGTTATATTGGTAACATTAAACTGTTTGGTACTCACTCAACGATTGAGCTGCCAAAAGGAATGCCAACTGACGTATTGACTCACTTAAGCCGTGCTCGCGTTCTTAACAAACCAATGCAAATGCAATTGGTTGGTGATGCACAACCATTTGAACGCCGTGAGCGTCGTGGTGGTAGCGAAGGTGGTTTTGGTGCAGGCCGTCGTAACGACCGTGAAGGTAGTAGCCGTCGTGGCGCAGGTGCTGGTGACCGTGAAGGTGCTAACCGCCGTCGTGGTGCAGGTGCTGGTGACCGTAGCAACGCAAGTGGTGCAGCTCCACGCCCTCGTAGCGAAGAAAGCAATACAGCAGCTCCGCGCCGCCGTAGCTCTAGCCATAACGCATAATTAATTTTGCTATGTGCTTCTTAGAAAGAAGCACACAAGTAAAACATAAAACCCGCTATCTAAAATGGATAGCGGGTTTTTTTATGGTTATACCGTTTATACTTCGAACAGTATGGTTATTGACCATACTTAGCTACCCGTGTCAGATATTATGTATGTTCTCCGGAATAGCTTCGTTCGAACGGCTAGATAAAGTATGAATTATTTAAGTTACAGATTATCTTAGGAATGGTGTTCTATTTTTTTGAGAATAACGCTGTTTGCTTGATACAGAAATGTGATGAATAGTGGGAGGATGGCCCCCCCGAGGTTATTTTTTATCCAGCAGCTCTTCAGCTTGTTTTTGTGGCATTGGTAGATGATCATGGCTAACGACCACTTTCTTCACTTTATGATTAAACGCACTGACGGTGATCTCTTCTAAGAGACGAACTTCTACGGGGCTTAGGCCGCCTTCATTTTTTTCCAGAGCTTGGACAATAATACGGTGATGGGTTGTCAGGGGGAGTCTAACGTTAAGTTTCATTGCATCAATAAGTTGTATTAAAAGACTTTGGGCAACAATAAAATCGCCAACGATTAGCCTAGATGATGAAAACTCACCTGTTGCAGTATATTCTTCATGGGTTTCTAAATTTTTTAAAGTCATTGAATCAGTACGAAACTGTAAATAGAAGTCAGCCATCATTGTTCTCCTTATATATTCGTCATACTTCAAGTTACTGTCGGCTGTATTCCGAATCACAGCTCGCTGAATTTTTCAGTGAAACCACTTTACGGGCTAGATGCATGCAACTTGAATTATTTCAGATATATATTGATAAATTAAATTAACCCAAGCGCCTCTTTTAATGGTTTTAAATAGCGACGGCTTACTGGGATATGTTCGCCTGAAGATAAGACTAGCTCTGCTTGCCCACTATCGCCAAATAAAATTTCACTTAGTTGCGTCATATTGACTAAATATTGACGATGACAACGAATTAGCGGGGTGCGTAATTCTAAGGTTCTGAGAGTAAGTTCAGTAAAACCTTCTTGACCTTGGGTACTCATTACATAAACACCACTCATTCTAGAGGTGACATATTGCACTTCATCTAGCTTCTTTAACCAAATACGGCTATGACCTGTACAGGGTATAAATTTTAAAGGTTCATGATCGCTAAGTACTTCGAGATTCTGTTTTTGTCTCCCTTGACGTAAACGAGTCAGGGTTTTACTGAGCCTTTCATTTTCTAAAGGTTTTAATAAATAATCAAAAGCATCCTCTTCAAAAGCTTGGATCGCGAATTCATTAAAGGCCGTTAAAAAGACAATATAAGGTCTATCTTCTGGGTCGAGCATGCGCACCATTTCAAGGCCTGTAATGCGTGGCATTTGAATATCGAGAAACACCACATCCGGTTTCTTTTTATGGATGACACCTATTGCTTCAATGGCATTAGCGCATTCGCCAATGATTTCAAGATCAGCATGCTCTTCGAGCAAGCAACGCAAGTTTTCTCGTGCTAGTGGTTCATCATCCACAATCAATACATTCATATATACTCTTTATACTTCAAGCCACATGTAGCATGAATTATTTTGATTATAAGTTTAATCATTTTATTGTTTTAACGTATAGGGTAGCCGTAGCTGCACTCGTGTAAATTTTTCAGGTTCACATTCTACGCTGATGCCATATTGCTCGCCATATTTTAGGCGTAAACGCTTATCAACTAAACTCATTCCTAATCCGTCACTCTGTGGCTTAGGCTGATAAAGTCCTGCGTTATCTTCGATCTCAATATAAACTTGTTCGCAGCGAATATAGCCTCTTATTGTAATATATCCGGTATCTAATAACTGTGAGGTTCCATGTTTAATCGCATTTTCAACAATAGGTTGTAGTGAGAATGCGGGTAAATTTACCTGTTTTAGTGCGTCAGAGATATCCAGTTCTATCTGTAATTTTTCACAGAAGCGCGCTTTTTCAATTTGTAAGTAAGCATTCACATGCTCTATCTCTTCACCGAGAGTGGCGTGTTGTTCGGGTCGTTTGAGGTTATTTCGAAAGAAAGTCGAAATATACTGTACTAATTGGCTTGCTTGTTGGCTATCTCGGCGGATAACAGCTTGCAGCGTATTGAGGACATTAAATAAAAAGTGAGGGTTCACTTGCGCGTGAAGTAGCTTCACTTCTGATTGTAATAAAGATTGTTTATTACGTTCATATTGTCCGGCAAGGATCTGGGCAGAAAATAAGCTGGCAATCCCTTCACCAAGTGTCCGGTTGATGGAGCTGAATAACTTATTTTTAGCTTCATACAGTTTAATTGTACCAATCACCTGTTGATTTTCGCCTCTAAGTGGAATAACTAAGGCTGATCCTAGCTTACAGGTGGCGCTTAACGAGCATTTATAAGGGGTTTCATTACCATCAGCATAGACGACTTCATTGTTGTCGATAGCCTGTTTAGATTGTTTAGAGGCAATGGGGGTCCCTGGTTGATGGTGATCCGCTCCTATACCGATAAATGCTAAAATTTTATCTCTGTCGGTAATGGCGACAGCACCTATTTCAAGTTCTTGATAAATTATTTTTGCAACTTTCATGCTGTTATCAACATTGAAACCTTTGCGTAAGATACCGTCTGTGCAGAGTGCTATTTTGAGGGCTTGTGCTGAAAAGGCTGTAGTGTATTTTTCAACAATAGCACGACGATCAAGTAAAATACGGATAAACATCGCAGCGCCAATAGTATTGGCGATAACCATCGGGGCAGCAATATTTTTAACCAATTCTAATGCTTCATCGAAAGGTCGTGCCAGCAAAAGAATGATCAGCATTTGAATAATTTCAGCGATAAAAGTGACACAGCTTGCGGTTAGAGGATTAAATATTTTATGTATTTGGCCGCGTTTCATGTAATAGCGGTGGACTAAGCCACCAATTAAGCCTTCAGCAATAGTGGATATCATGCAGCTAAATGCAGTCATTCCACCGAGCGAATAACGGTGTAACCCTCCAGTAAAACCGACAGCAAATCCTACGGCTGGACCACCAAGAAGACCACCTAGCACAGAGCCGATAGCTCGTGTGTTGGCAATTGAATCATTGATATGCAAACCAAAATAGGTTCCCATAATACAAAAGACAGAGAAAATGACATAGCACATAACTTTATGTGGCAGTCGGATAGTCACGTTTAGTAAAGGGATGACTAGAGGCGTTTTACTCAGTGCCCAAGCAATGACTAAATAGACGCACATCTGCTGTAATAACAGCAGAATGAGATCAAACTCGTACATTAAGGTTTCCAGTTTTGGTATTTCAACGCAGCTATTGTAGCGTAACCCTCAAATTTGGTCATAGCGATTTACAGAAAGTAAACTATCTTTATTTGACATAAGAGTTGAGGGGATTCAATATTAGGGGTTATCCCTCGATGTGTGACCTTGCGCACAAATTTATTAACGCTGTATTGATAAATACTGCGATAATCTGATGGCAATAGTTTCCTGCGTGATTATTTAAGGTTTATATTAATAATGAAAAAAAGAACAATAGCACTCATTTTGTTGATGCTGATTTTGATAGCGGCGGCGGCACTTTTTCATTCCCATAATCAATTTTTATTGCTGCAAGGTGAAGTTGATGCACCTGAAGTCATGGTCACGTCTAAAGCGAAAGGCCGTGTTATTGAGCGTCATATTGAGCGTGGAGATGATGTTAAAAAAGGGCAACTGTTATTGACGCTAGAAAGCCCGGAATTAGCGGCACAATATGAAGCATCGAAAGCAGCAACAGAACAAGCGAGAGCTAAACTGGCACTTTCAGTTAATGGTACTCGAGAAGAAACCATCCGCAACCTGCAAGCTTCGTTAGCGCAAGTGAACTCACAGTATCAAAATGCGACTCGCGAATATAACCGATTAAATAATTTATCTGCTAAAGGTTATGTTTCAGCTAATGAACTCGATAGTGCCCGCAAAGCGAGAGACGTTGCTTTTCAACAAGTACAAGGTGCAAAAGCACAACTTGAAGAAGCTAAAAATGGTGATCGTATTGAATTACGCCAGCAATACGAGGCTGCGCTTAATGAAGAAGAGCAAAAATTAGCAGAAATACAGGTACAACTTGATGATTTACAAGTCAGAGCACCTGTTGATGGTGAGATTGGGCCTATTCCTGCGGAAGTTGGTGAAATCTTCAATGCCGGTAGCCCGCTGGTGACGATGATCCGTCTTCCTGAGTCCTACTTCATTTATAACTTACGTGAAGACATTCTGGTTGATGTCAAAAAAGGCGATAAAGTTCAACTTGATGTGCCTGCGTTAGGTGATAGGAAAGTGGAGGCTGTGATCCGATATATTGCGCCTAAGGGCGATTACGCGACGAAAAGAGCAACGCGTGCAACAGGCGATTTCGATTTGAAAACTTTTGAGGTACGTATGTATCCTCTGGAGCCGATTGAGGGCTTACGACCTGGAATGAGCGTGTTATGGCGCTGGGATAAATAAAAAGGCGCTGGTATGAATTTAAAATTCGCTTGGCATGGTTTTGAACATGCATTTAGTCGAGAAACAAGAGCCGCAATTCGGAGCCCAGTCTTTCACTGGCTTAGTTGGCTTTTTCCACTGATGCTATTTACGTTGGTGAGTGCTAACTTCTCTGAAGGGACTTTAATGAACCTGCCTGTGTCGGTAGTGGATAACGATCATAGCCCCGCTTCTCGACAAGTTATCAGGGATTTAAACGCCGGTCCTCATGCGGATGTTAAGGCGATAGATAATAACCTCAATACATCATTAAAACGGCTGGCAAGTGCAAAAGATTATGCGCTGTTGTATATCCCAACGAATTTTGAAGCTGATGTGTTACGTGCTCGTCAGCCTGAACTTCGTATGTATTACAATGCGTTGTTTTATGCATCAGGAAGCTACGCTATTCAAGACTTCAGTGGGCTGGTGGCGGAGTTAAATGCCAAGTACCGCACTCAAATGGCACACTCAATAGGGAAAGCGTTACCTGCATTGGCACAAGTCACGCTTTCTTATGACAGTTTATTTAATCCAAGCGGTAGTTATATTTATTATCAGCAATTTGCAGCTACTATTCATATGCTGCAATTGTTCGTGGTGACTTGTACGATTTATACCTTATCGCGTAGCTCAATCTTACAGAGCGTGAAGCCTTTTGCCATGGCGGTACTGGGTAAAATGGCACCTTACACCTTCTTTTTCACCACATTATTGGTGGTCGAGCTAGCAGCATTGGTGAGCATCTTTGATGCTAAGGTGGTGGGAAATCCCCTCTATATGATAATGGTGGGTTTTTTTTATGTGATAGCAGCGCAAAGTATAGGATTGTTACTGTTTAGCTTTACCGCTAGCGCGATTACGGCTTATAGCTTAATTGGTATGTTAGTGAGTATTGCGTTGGCCTTTTCGGGTATGGCAGTACCCGAATTATCGATGATTTTACCTGCTCAGATTATTTCGAACATTGAGCCATTAACCCACACATTGAATGCGATGTTTGATATCTTTCTGCGAGAAATCTCATTCGCTCGTATCGTCCAAGTTTGCGCATTTTTGCTGATTTACCCGATTGTGACAGCTTTTCTTATTCGAAAGCGGTTAGCTAAGCGTATCGCAGCACAAGGAGGGGAGCTTTAATGCAGATGTATTTTGCTACCTTCCGTAAAGTATTGCTAGGTATGTTAGATAAGCCTATGTGGCTACTGCTGCTCGTCTCGTTGTGCGTAATGAGTTTAGTCTATGCGAAGCCAGTACTTTGGGATTTGCCAGTAGCGGTCATTGACATGGACCACAGTGTGGCAAGTCGTGCTCTGATCCGTGATTTGGATGCGGCACCAAAATTGAAGTTACATAGCTTCGATAACTTAGCGCAAGCTAGGAAGGACATGATAGATAGGCAACTCTTTGCCATCATTATTATTCCAACTGATTTTGAGCAATATTTACTTAATGGTAAGAATATTACTATTCCAGTTTATGGTGATGCGACAAACAGGCTAGCAAGCGGTCAAATTCAACAAGAGTTAGTAAGTGCTTACCAGACGTTATTGAACAGCTATAACACGCAATTACTTGTAAATTCGGGTTATAGCAAGGAACAAGCGAATGTCATTATTACACCGATACGCAGTGTCACGGAGCCATTATACAATCCAGGCGTCAGCTTTGCGGCGATTGTATTTCCAGGTTTGCTCGTCATGTTATTACAGCATTCACTGTTAATTGCTTGTGTTCGTGTAAGTGTTGCTATTCGAAGTACGCCAAAAGGTAAGCCACCATTAGCTGTGTATCTAGGGGCTTTGTCCGCACTAATTCCGATTTGGTTATTTTTATCTACGGTGTTCTTTGCATTATGGCCTTGGATTTTGGGCTATCGTCAAGAGGCACCATTGTATGAGCTGTGGATGCTCACTTTCCCGTTCCTGCTAGCGGTGATTGGCTTAGGTAAGTTGGTGACCGAGTGTCTGCGTAGTGTGGAAATGATTTATCTAACACTGGCATTTATTACAACTCCCGTTTTCTATATGTCAGGCACTATTTGGCCATTGCAAGCGATGCCTGAGTGGGTACGTATGATTGCTTCTGCCTTACCTTCAACATGGGCGACTAGTGCTATCGCGGGTATAAATCAGATGGGCTTGCCATTTAGTGGTGTGTTGTTGGATATCGTGATGATGTTGGTTCTTGGCGTAATTTATTCGGTGATTGGCGTCTTTATCGGAATGCTACGCGATGGAGAGTTACGTCATATTTCACATAAGATTCATCACTGGCTAAAATAGCATCAAGATTAACATTTTTTTGCTTTTTACATGATTTATTTCATGCTGTTACAGGAATGTAAGCCTATCTGTAACAGCATGAAAAAATTATATGCTCTCATTTCTCACACGTTAAAATTCTTCGTTTTTAAAAAAATCTCTACTTAATCTACCTAAGACAATAACAATGAAAATCATAGTAAATTATGTACTTTCATGATATCAGCCCATCACTCTAACCCCCCATATCCATAAAATTAATTTACTGTTGATAGATTATTTAAGAAAAAAAATCAATCTAGACTATAAGTGTTATTGCGTATTAAACTTCTACAAGGACAGTGAAAATATGGAAATGCAAAATAATAATCGAGCAAAATTGTTAGTTAAAAGTACAGATAAAATCATTAAGCTTTCTTCTGAAAAGAATGAAACTATTCAGCTGAATTCCTTCAGTAGTAATAATGTGATAATAGAGAATTTTGATGGAGGGCTAGATAAGATAGATTTATCTCCATTTGGAGAACTTATTTATTGGCTCAATGAAAATCCAGATTTTATTAAACAACCAAATGGAAGTATGTCTATTAGCGATGAAAATGGCATCTCAATAGAATCAGGTCGTCGTAAATTGACGATACTAGATAATAATGGGAAAAAATTTGAAGTATTAATTAAGTTAAGCCCTGCAAGTATATCACCAGACTGGGCAAATAACCTAAGCACGGGCTGGCAACTCAAAGACATTGAACTTTTTGACATCGCGTCCATACTTGTTGAAGACTCGAAGGACCGTGTGATAGATGGTAGCAGCGATGTAGACTGGCTGTACGGCAGCATTGCTAATAACAAGCTAAATGGTGGTGCTGGTAATGATAGGTTGGATGTGTCGAAGAGCAAAGGTCACAATGTATTGAATGGTGGTACTGGTGATGACTTTATCTTCGGTGGTGCTGGCCATAATATTTATCAATTTAACCGCGGTGACGGTAAAGATACTGTTTATTTACGGGGAAATTACTCACCAAATAATCCTAAGAGTGGTCAAGATATTCTGAAATTTGGTGCAGGTATTACCGCAAATGATGTGAAATTGCAGAAAGAAAGTAATGATCTGGTCATCAGTATCATAGGAACTGAAGATAGCGTGAGGTTTGATAACTATTACTCCCAGCACGATCAGAAAATTGAAAAGATTGAGTTTTCAGATGGAACTATCATTGATAAAACGGGTATTGATGGGCTGAGTGATGCGAGCATCGCATTTTCAAATTTGGATAGACCAAGAATTGAAAGAATGCTCAATAGCATGGGTATAACATCAAGTTCAGGCACTGTTGAAATTGATAAGCTCATCAATGCGATGGCGATGTTCTCCAATAAACAGGGTGCAAGTGCACAAATCGACAATCATTGTGTGGCTAATTTGAATCCGATGTCAGCAGTATATTCCTATAATAGTGATTTTATTTTACCGAATAAATAATTGTTAAATTTTTCATAAGTCTTTAGTCACCACGATGACTTAAATGTGGTGGCTACATCGTTCACTCATCCTGCTATGTTTCTAATTATTTTAGGTTCATATCCAGAAGTTTATTTTTTTGGTTATTTAAGATACAGTGATTCCTTTTTCAAGGAATATTATTTATGGATTTTACCTCTGTATTCTCTGCATTACTCTCTTTTGTAAGTTATTTCGCCATTGGTACTGTCATGGTATTAATATTTCTTTTCATTTACACGCGTATATCCCGTCATAATGAGTGGGTATTAATTAAAGAAAATAATACTGCTGCTGGTGTTGCATTTATTGGTGCAATGCTAGGCTATATTACACCGCTCTCAAGTGCTATTTCGAATTCAGTGAGTATCCTTGATTGTATTATCTGGGGTGTTATTGCATTAATTATTCAATTATTAGTTCTTGGTGCAACTAAAATATATATACCAACAATTGGTGAGAAAATTAAACAAAATAATATTTCCGCTGGCTTATTTTTAGGTGGAACTTCTCTTGGATTTGGTATTTTGAATGCAGTAAGTATGAGTTATTAATCAACACAACCCATTAACAACGCGCATGATCAGTGAGTGGCTATTTTCGGTATATATGATTGAAATAAATAGTAATAAATACTTGATTGTAACGATGTTTAGGTGCGTTGATGATTATGTTTCAGCGGATTATATCCATCATGCTTTAAATCATCCTTAGCAGTGAATATACACGAAGTTTTCAAAATGATAATGCCAGCAAAAGCTGGCATTATCACAATGATGGATCCTAATATATCATTTCTAATCCTGCGACTTTTCGCCAATAGCCATTACAACTATGGTCACTTATCGCAAGAGGGACATCCCCTTTTTCATTCGCTTTGAATTGAGTGAGTACTTTGAGTGACTCAGTGCTTTCGGGGGAAATACGCACTATATCGACGAGATCTTTCATTGAAGTAAGGTCATTGCCAAGGTTATAGCAATAGCCACTTTGTGTTTGTAAGCCATTTAATGTGAAAACCTGTTGCTGTTCTTGAGAGAAAACTGTTCTACCTTGTGGATAATTAATACAGCAAGTTTCGCAATCATCTTTGGCTCGGTTCTCTGAACGGGCAGTGAAACAGCGTGCAGAATAGGCTAAAGGTAAATGCCCGTAACTCATGACTTCAACGTCAAACTTACCTCTAATACCGATTTCATCGCACTGATTTAGTAAATTTAGTAACCAATCACGTGAGAGTTCAACGGGCATACACCAACGTATCATTCCTTGCCTTAATAAAATATTGAGTGCTTGGGCGTTATAGCAATTGAGGCCATGTCCTGCAATAAAAGGTAACCGACGCTCCACAAGCATGTTGATGACACCAAAATCATGTGCTTCCACTAAAAACTCGCCATTATCGACTAGCTTACTAATCTCTTTTAGCTCTGACGGAGCCTGTAATAATGCGAGAGAACTTAAAATAATTTGTTTTCCACTTAATGCTAATTGGCGCGCTAATTCAATCCAATCTGCTGGTTTCATTTCGCGACGTTTACTACATACGGTTTCACCAAGATAAATAATATCGGCTTCACTGTCCGCTGCTAACTGATAAAAATCATATAGCTCTTGCTTTGGCCAGTAATAGAGGACCGATCCTAATGCATATTTCATGAAATTATCCTTATTACTGCCATTGACGATGGTAAGCCCCTAGTGTGGTTTGGTTACCTTCAGAAAGTCTACCGAGTATTTTTGACCAGTTAGGATCTGCGACAAATTGTTTGGGGTTTTCGTTGTATCTATCAATGGCTTGCCTCCAAACGCGCGTTACATCACTGACATAGGAAGGACTCCGTTGGCGACCTTCAATTTTAACGGATGCGATATTGGCTGCCATTAAATCAGGGAGTAGCTCAATAGTATTGAGGCTGGTGGGTTCTTCCAGTACATGATACATATGGTCATCAACTAAATAGCGACCTTTGCAAAGTGTTGGATAGCCAGCATTCTCATTCCCTTGATAACAGTCGATTAGTACTTCATTAAGGCGTGATTCCATGCCTTCATTGGTTTGTTGCCAACGAACGAAACGAGCAGGAGAGCAAGCACCAACGGTATTTGGGGATTCACCTGTTAAGTAAGAGGAGAGATAACAGCGCCCTTCCGCCATAATGCATAGGCTTCCAAAAGCAAATACTTCTAAGGGCACAGGACTACTTTTAGCTAATTGTTTGACCTGATGTATAGAGAGAACTCGTGGAAGCACTATACGATGAACATCAAAGTTGCGAGCATAAAAGCGAATCGCTTCTGTGTTGGTTGCAGAAGCTTGCACTGAGACATGACGTTCAATATGCGGGTATTTGTTCGCGGCGTACTCAAGCATTGCTATATCAGCGAGTATTAGAGCATCAGCGCCCAAAGAGGCGGCAAGATCAATGGAATCTTTCCAACGTTGGAAACCATCTGGATGAGCAAAGGTATTGATAGCAATATGGAGCTTACGCTTACGATTATGTACATAAAGTGCGGCTTCATGTAATTTTTTTTCCGTAAAGTTAAGACCTGCAAAATGGCGTGCATTAGTATCGTTTTTCAATCCGATATAGACTGCATCAGCACCATTATCGACGGCAGCTTTGAGAGCAGGTAGGTTACCTGCTGGGCAGAGTAATTCCATGGAGTCTGTTCCAGTATGAATTTTCGATAATTTATCATTCTAGTTAAGTCATGTGATGCCGGTTTTGATTTAGGGCAGTGATTTGGTTATTAATAAAATTGATTTTTAAAAGGCGATCCTATCGTAATTTTAGATATTGCTGTTTGTCATGCTGGTATCAGTATTATTTTGTTGCACTTAAATTTTTGACCTAAAAGCCTTTTGAGATAAATGTCTTGGTAGTGGTATCGATATAATAAAAAATAAACGCTGGCAAGAAGAGCAAATATTGATATAGGATCAAACCAATACTTATTATCTTTGGCAATATATGGCCATCCTATTATTAGGCGGGCCGATATATAGGCCTGTTATACTCGTCATACTTCAAATGGCAGCGTTGTTGACTGCTCTCAGCTAGCCGAGTCACATAGTTTATCTATGCTCCCCGACTATCTTCATTTGTCGCCTAGCTGCGATTTGAATTATTTTGAGTATATACCAGAATGCATTTTGAATTATTTTAAGTATATAAAACCTATTAATTTCCAAAAATCGCGGCTGATATTATATCGTTACGCGTAAACAGGCAGACAATTGATACGGGAGTCAGTGCTATGTTAGGAAAAGTTCGTTCTCAACTTATTGCTAAAGGTCCTTCATTATTGAAGTTACCTTTAAAAGTGACTCCATTCGCCTTACAGCGTCAGGTGCTTGAGCAGCTACTCAGTTGGCAATTTCGTGAATCGGTAAAAGAAGGGGAATTGGATTTTCTTGAGGGTAAATGGCTGAAAGTCGAAGTCAGTGACCTTAGCTTAGTCTGGTTCATTAGCTTACAAAATGGTTTGTTGGTTGTTCGCAATGAAGAACAAGCTGACGTGAGTGTATGTGGGAAAGCAAATGATCTGGTACTTATTGCAGCACGTAAAGAAGACCCTGATACCCTATTTTTCCAGCGTCGATTGGTCATTGAAGGCGACACCGAATTAGGTTTATATGTGAAAAATCTAATGGATTCATTCGAGTTAGAAAATATGCCAACACCACTACGTTTTGCGTTATTACAATTGGCAGATTTTATTAAGTCAGCTCAATATGATGAGGACACAGAGCACAAAAGCTCCGTGGCAATCTCATGCTAATTCGTGTTGAAATTCCAGTTGATGCGATGGGTATCGACAGATTACTTCGCGATACATTTCCAACCCAAACTGAAGCGGATCTGGTCAAAAAATTGCGAGAAGATGGCTTATTAACACTCGGTGTTGTTGCGACCAATCATGAAGGTGAAGTGATTGGTTATGTTGGTTTTACACCCGTTGATGTTAATAATGAAGATGTTCAGTGGGTAGGTCTTGCACCGATAGCTGTGAATAAAGCCTTTCAAAAACAAGGTGTTGGTGGGAAATTGATTTATGAAGGGCTAGATAGTTTAAATGAGTTTGGTTATGGCGCTGTGGTGGTATTAGGGGATGCGGAATATTATAGCCGTTTTGGTTTTGAGCCGGCATCAAAACATGGTATCACTTGCCAGTGGCCTGATTTACAAGACCATTTCATGATTTGTGGGTTAGAAAATGGCCTAATCAGCGAACATAAAGGCCAGGTGAGTTATTCCTCACTCTTTGATGCTATCTGATTAGCCAAATAATCAATCACATCATCAGGCTGGTCAAGTACCAGCCTTTCTTTTTCTTTTTTGCTGAGCTGCTTAATACTAAACTCCAATTTTGAAGCTGTAGACCTATCACCGACTAAACATTCAAAAACTAAACTTAATGGCATTTTTCCTTTCAGTGCTTTTGCACCTTTTCCTTCTTTATGTTGTATGAATCGACGTTGTACATCCGTAGTGATACCACAATATAAAGCATCGCGTTTATCTCGTATTAAGTAAACATGCCAGTTTCTTTGATTGGTCATTTTATTTTTATGCTTATTTTTTGTCTTTTTGTGCTGAAATATAAAGATAAATAGTTTGGTTAAATACGAAAAACCAATCTAATCACGATAGATATAACCTATTAAATTATAAACAAAAATTGGTATATTTATATCATCAATTTATAACCTCAATAGCCATTCTTATTCAAATTTTTTAAACAATAAAAGCAAATTTTGCTAATTTTCATTGTGAATTAAAGCGCATAATATGACGTACATCACAGAGAGACAGTAAAACTCTCTGGTAAAAATAATATATCGTGAGGAATTCATTATGAAAAAATCAACATTAGTCGCTGCAGTTTTAGCATTAGGTACTATTTCATTTGGAACAATGGCAGCAGAAGAAGTTCAACATTCTAACCAAACAGCACAAGGTTACGTATCTGTGACGGGTGCTGTAAGTGTAAATGACTTGACTGAACAATTAGCTAAAAAAGCTGATGAAGCTGGTGCAACGTCTTTCCGTGTTATCTCTGCTGGTGGCGAAAATAGCATGAATGGTGTTGCTGCAATCTATAAATAATCTATGCTCGTTATACTTCAAGTTGCAGCGTTGTTGATTGCGTTCAATCGCACTTAGTCACATACTTATGTATGCTCCTAGCGACTCATTTTCTTGTCGCCTAGCTGCAGCTCGAATTATTTAGAGTAGATATTCCCGTAATTCTGTCATTATTTCGGGTATAGTAATCAGCAAATGTGATACCAAACATTCAGAACAATTTAAGCACGCCTAGGATATAACAATACCCAAAAGCGTGTTCTGAATGGCTAACATGGACTTTTGCTATGAACAACGAACAGTCTTTACAACATATCCAACGTTATCTTTCCCGCCAACACGTTTTTTCTCTGTTTACTTATCACGACGATAATATCTGGCCAGCCACTTGTTACTATGCATTTGATGCGAGGGTAATGAGTTTACTCTTCATGACAGACTCAGAATCACGTCACGGACAACTTATGGAGATTAATCCTCTAGTCGCAGGTACAGTTTCTGCCCAAACCAAAGTTGTTAGCCAAATTCAAGGCGTTCAATTTACAGGGAAAGTGATTACACTGGATGACAAGTTACAGAAACAAGCACGAGAGTTTTACTGTCGCCGCTTTCCTGTGGCATTGACAGCAAAACTTCCGGTTTGGCGTTTGGACTTACAAGAAATCAAAATGGTGAACAATAAATTAGGTTTTGGCACTAAACTTCACTGGATCCGTGATGTTTAACGCAATGTGTGAATAATTTGATTGCTACTGCCTCGCCATAATAGTGCGGGGTCATATAATTCTTGGACAAACTTCCCATCAATCAGCACATTAATAAGACTTACCACTTTATGTTGCTCTGCCGTCAACTCAGTAAATTGATAGCCTGTCCAAAGCCAAATATCTTTACTAGGACAAACCGTTTTTACACGTTGTACTAGCTTAAGTACTGACGATAAGTTTGCAGGATGAAGCGGATCTCCGCCAGAAAGAGATAATCCTTGCCGACGGATACGCGTATCTTGCAGATCTTGAATGATCTGATCTTCCATTTTTTGGGTGAAAGGCATACCTGAATCGGCACGCCAGGTACTTTTGTTGTAGCAACCTCGGCACTGATGAACACATCCTGAGACGAATAGTGTACAACGAGTACCTAGTCCATTAACCACATCCACAGAATAATATTGATGATAATTCATCGTGTTAACCTAATTGACCATTTCCTAGATGCTTAATGCGTCGCTTCACTTCTTCTTGTTTACCCGGATTGAATGGTCGAGCATCTGGGCTACCGAGATAACCACATACGCGGCGGATCACTGAAACGCGATTGGTATCATGATTCCCACAACGGGGACACACGAAGCCTTTACTGGTACAGTTAAATTCACCAGTAAAACCACACTCATAACATTCATCAATCGGTGTGTTTGTTCCATAATAAGGGACATGCTCATAACTGTAATCCCAAACATCTTCTAGCGCTTTGAGGTTATGTTGTAAGTTTGGATACTCGCCATAACAGATGAAACCACCATTAGCGATTGCTGGGTAGGGCATTTCAAAATCAATTTTATCGTATGGATTAACGCGCTTTTCGACATCAAGATGGAAGCTATTGGTATAGTAACCTTTTTCTGTAACGCCAGGCATGACACCGAATTCAGCAGTATCAAGACGGCAAAAACGGTCACACAAGTTTTCACTTGGCGTACTATATAAGCTAAATCCATAACCTGTTTCGGCTTTCCACTCATCCGTTGCTTGGCGCAAGCGAGCAACAATGGCGACAGCTTTCTCTCTTAATAACGTAGAGTCATAAACATGCTCTTGCGTACCAAATAAGGCATTAATGGTTTCATGTAAGCCGATATAGCCTAATGAAATAGAGGCACGGCCATTTTTAAAAATTTCAGCCACGTTGTCATCAGCTTTCAATCTCACACCACATGCGCCTTCCATATATAGGATTGGTGCAACGCGTGCTTTCACATTTTCGAGACGAGCAATACGAGTCATTAATGCTTTTTTTGCAATCTTCAAGCGTGTTTCTAATAATAACCAAAATGTGTCTTCATTACCTTCCGCTTCAATTGCAATACGGGGTAAGTTAAGGCTAATGACACCTATATTATTGCGACCATCATGAATTTGCTGGCCATCTTCTTCGTAGACACCTAAAAAGCTTCTGCAGCCCATAGGTGTTTTAAAGGAACCGGTGATCTTCACGACTTGATCATGGTTAAGGATGTCGGGATACATGCGCTTACTGGCACATTCGAGAGCTAGCTGTTTGATATCGTAGTTTGGATCAGAGAATTGGTGATTCAAGCCTTTTTTGATCGCAAATACTAATTTAGGAAATACAGCCGTTTTACGATTTTTACCTAAACCCGCGATACGATTTTTGAGAATAGACTGCTGGATCAAGCGTGCTTCTTTGGAAGTTCCAAGACCGAATCCAAAAGTTACAAATGGGGTTTGCCCATTTGCAGTGTGTAAAGTATTCACTTCATATTCAAGTGATTGGAAAGCATCATAACACTCTTTTTCAGTTTGGCTGTCAGCATAGCCTCGCACATCAGTGATGCCCCAGTTTTTAGCAATTTTAAGATGTTTTTCATAGCTGATACGAACATAGGGTTCGAGTATTTCGTCAATACGATTAATGGTGGTGCCACCATAAATGTGGCTTGCGACTTGAGCAATGATTTGTGCAGTCACCGCAGTTGCTGTTGAAATGGATTTTGGTGGCTCAATTTCCGCATTTCCCATCTTAAATCCATTGGTTAACATACCTTCAAGATCAATCAGCATACAGTTAAACATCGGAAAGAAAGGGGCGTAATCGAGGTCATGATAGTGTATTTCGCCACGTTCATGGGCGATGACAACATCACGCGGTAAAATATGTTGTTTGGCATAGTGTTTCGCCACAATACCGGCAAGCAAATCTCGTTGAGTAGGGATTACTTTGCTGTCTTTATTGGCATTTTCATTTAGCAGAGAAACATTACTTTGTTCAATTAATCCACGAATATCATGAGTAAGCTGACTACGTTTTTCACGCTCACTATCTCTGTCATGGCGATATTCTATGTAGGCACGCGCGAGATCTTTATGGGGTCCAGACATCAACTGGTTTTCAACCGCATCTTGGATCTCACGAATATCCACTTTTTCACGGTTGCCAAGTTGCTCACTAACAATAGCAGCAACTTGAAGACAGTAATCATCATCCTGAACATTCACAGCCGCAGCAGCGCGCTTTATGGCTTCTTGAATTCTCTGGAGGTCAAAACTTACCTGACAACCGTCACGTTTAATTACAACCGTTTTCACTGTAATGCTCCTTATAGAGTTATCCACAGTCTTAAACGGCACGATAAGGGGGTACCGCAGGCTAAAAAGGTTGTGGATAAAACTGTGAATAAATACTATATGTAGTGCCTTGTGGTGTAATTAAAGCACAATATATAGATCATTGCTTTTTTTTAGCTATCGATAATTTGATCCAAAACAAGGAAAAAAATAAATTGTATTAATATCAAACGCAGAGATAGTAAAAATTAAAAATGGATTACGACTCTTTACTATTGATGTGGCGTAGAGATATCAATTATGGTTGTGTGATAGACATCGAAAATAAGCCAAGCTAGAGAAGCTAATTGGATGAAAAAGGACGATATAGAAAGGAAGTACTCGTCATTGATGGTTTAGTATGACAGATATATATCCGTCATACTTGAAGTTGCAGCTTTGTTCACTCCGATCATTCGTACTAGTCATTTCCTTGTCACCTAGCTGCATCTCGAATTATTTAGGATATGGATAATTAATATTTTAATAGAATAAATAGTTAAATTTTTTATATGTCTCTGAATCAGACCTTTTCATACGATGGTTCACACGATCTAAAAAATTATCGAGTGAACAATTCAATATATCCAGAATTAATACTAATGTTTCCATAGTGATATTTGTTTTAGCTGATTCATATCGTGAGATTTGCTGCTGTGAAACGCCAATCATGTCAGCTAAGTATTTTCCGCTGAATCCATTCATTTTTCTTAAATAAGCAAGCTCATTTGAAATAGCGTTTTTAAAGTTATTTGATATAAAAATGTTAACGTTATCAATCATGAGTACCTTACTAGCTTGGTTAAATTAATAAAAATATAATCGCATTAATTAAATGCCCTATAAATTTAATTATTTTATGAAAAAAATCAAATTTGGTTAAATTTCAAATAGAAAAAAATAACGGAATAAACTAATTTACATTATATAATAAATAACAATAAGATATAAAGGCATTAAGTGAAGTAAACTAGTGCGTATCGATAAGTTACTGAAACTATCTGCTAATAGATGAGAAATAAAAGTTTCATATACTAAAACTAATAAATTTTAATCTTTAGAAATATAATGAAACTTTTTAACGTCATAATTAGGCGATTTATTTTTATTATTTAATATCAATCACTTAAATTTGATTGGTGTTACAAATATGTTTCAATTGAATTATTAAGTTACATTTATCATAATGTAAAACAATTATATATATTTTTATCAAAATACGATCAATAAATTAACAGTGAAAATATTTATTATAGGATTATTTATTAACATTAAATATTAATTTAATGTTAATAAAATTAAGCATATTTAACAGATGATGATATATACATTGAATGTTTAATACGTATTATTACTGGTGTTAGTTAAGAGTAATTAAAAATTATTAAGGTTCGCAATCATTCGAGATAAAATGAAAATTATCGTTGTAGATAATTATCTTATCGCCTTTTTTTGTTAAAATCTCATCATGAACAGATTCTTTTGGTCGTAAATAATAAGAGTTACCTTCTTCTTCAGTGGCTTCACAATTAGGTTTTAATAATACTTTAAAAAAGGTATTACCTGTATTTGTCAAAACACCTTTTTCTTTATCAAAGCTCCAGCTAAAATCGATTTTCCTTGGCCTAATGACTAAGATTGATTCTATATTAACAATCGGCTCAACAGTGACTTGTGTATTATTAGATTGAGAAATACGCTTACTTTCTGTTGGAATTTCAGTAAATGAAACCCGATAGTAACGTTCTTGATCATCATTTGGTCCATGGTAAAAGAACTTAAAGAAATCTGAACTGCCTTTTTCAAGAGCAAGTGATTTTGGTGAAAAAAGAATTTCACCATCAGCAGGCCGTGTTTTTATTTCGTTATCACTCGGGCTATCGATACGTGAGATACTGACTTGATAAACTCTAGCTGTACTATTATTATTAAGTACTTTTTTAGTAATAAACTCTTTATTATCTGCCATGGAAAAAGTTAAACTTCCTATATAGATAGCAGAAGCTTGAGAGCTCCAAAAAAACAACATCAATATGACTAATAATAGTTTTTTCATAAGGCTATTTCACGTTTTTCCAAGTAGCTTTCACATGTATTTTTCCTGAAGCGCTCACTTCTCCCCACCATCCATTTTTTTCGCCGTCAGTTTCAAGTGTTTTTCTCGATATTTTTTCATTCATAGGAATAACAAAACTTACCGTCGATTTATTTAAGAAACCAATATCACCACTAATATCGTTCCACGGTGTTGAAGTCCATAATGCATTAGTCATATCATACCAAACGCTATTACAGCCAGCCTCTTTTGTTTCTTTTCCATTAGTAGTGATAAAAGTTAAATAGGCAGGAAAAGGAACTTTTATTTGATTGTCATCAGAAGAGAACAAACAATATGTCCGATTGTCTGTCGTATAATTAGAGCCTTCAACACTAATTAATACCTCATCTGCATTAGTTATTCCGCTGGTTGTTACGATGTAATCAAATTCTATCGCATCAGATTCACTTGATACGACACCTTCTTTATGTGGATTAAGTTTATAGTCACTGGATATGATACTGACACTAAAATCACGAGGTTTGATAATGAGTGTATTAGAAGTCGAAAACTCATACCAACCAGATTCCGGTGATGTCGTATTTCTAAAGCGAATATTAAAAAGATCGCGAGTTGTGGTATCAGAAAGACCAGCTTTAATCATTTGTTTAAAAAAAACACTAGATAAAAACATATATATTTCATGAGAACCTTTCAGCTCATTAAATGTATAATTTTGATTTATATTTTTCCAGGTATTGCCATTTAAACTAAATTGTAAGTCTGTATTCGCTATTCCTGATGAAACCGTCGCGTTATTAACGCTAGGAGACACTTGGATACTGGTATTACTGTCATTGGATTGCAATTCATAATTAACCATAACTTTCATTTGGAAGTATAATGTTACATTTTGAAATATGTGCGGGTTAGGCGGGGTAAGCATAATATATAAGATTATTCTGAGCAATCAAACTGTTTTTGTATTGAAGGCATTTATTCATATGCATATTTTGCTATTAAACTATAACTTTAATTGTGGTCATCGCTGTATGTGATGATAGAGATTGTAATATGTGTCAAATATAACCATTTGTTTTAAAACGTTAAAGTTGTTTATGGGCGAGTGTTTAATTTTATTGATTTCAATTGAAATTAAAACTGTTGTTGTTACTAAAGGTTATTATTTGTGTTTAGTTATGTTGAGTTCTGTATTAGTAGTTTTAGATATTTTCTATCATCAAATAGGTTGAAAATTTATTAATATCGGTTGAATTGGTATTACAACGAGAGAACAGATAGCAATTAATCGAATAATAGTACTTTAGATTTATTTTACAAATTATGCTCCTCTTTACTCTGTTCAGATAACTCAAATTATTTTTGATTTACATCTATAAATTCACTATAGGTATCCCGTACTAAAACAGAAATTCCATTTATGTAAAGTTTTATATAGATGCCCATTTCTGTTGGTGTGAGTATAAATAATTGATTTATAAAAAATAATTATGGGTTTTATTTGTTTGAACATAAGAAAATGATCTTTAAGCGTTAATCTCTCTAAGTATATCTATAAATTGTGACTGTATATTTATAGTTATTAAAAAATATTATATTTAGAGTAATATGTTGTTTATTTATATTTTTAAGTCAAATAATCTAGTGCTTGGTGTCGGTTTTTGAATCTACAGCTTATGACTAAATTTAGTATATTATATATGGTTTTGTTTTTATAGGAAAAAAATAGTTAATCATTGTGTAAAGTTAATAAATACTAGGGATGCTATCATTTTTAGCGTGTTTACTAAAAAAAATTACTCTTTATAATTGTATTTGTTCAAGAGTGATCTGTTATATGTATCATTCTTTGATATTTAAACTAGATTTCACATTTTGGATGTAGCTAACCGAGTAATATAGTTATCTATATTTCCTTGGGTATTTTTGTTTACCACATACGTAGATTTTTAATTAGTTATTATACGAAAAATTTAATTATTAAAAATATTAAATAAGATAAAAAATGTTTATGAATATGAATATTGATGTACCAAAAAATGGAGTTTCCGATAATCAATTTTCTTTTTATTGTGGTATTGTAATAAAACGCATAAGAAAAGAAAAAGGATTAACTGGGATAGAGTTAGCTAAAAATCTTGATATCTCACAGCAACAAATATCACGTTATGAGCGGGGCATTAACAAACTGAGTATTGATGTGATATTTGATATTCTGGCTGTTTTAGACATTTCTTTTGAAAAATTATTTAGATATACTCTGGAAGAAATACGTAATAGTAGTTCAGAAGATACATTTACTTTAAAAAATAAAATATCGATATTGGATTCAGCTTATTTCTACTAAGAAATAAAAGTTATATAATCAGTGAGACTTTTCATTGTTATTAAGGGAATAGGCTTGCCAATATTAGCGGCTAAGCCTATTTAATTGAATTAAAGATTACTTACGAATAGCAATTGCTTCAATTTCAATTTTTACATCTTTTGGTAGACGAGCAACTTCAACACAAGAGCGAGCAGGAAATGGTGCATTATGTTGTTTGAAGAACGCTTCATAAGTCGCGTTTACAGTCGTGAAATCATTCAGATCTTTTACGAATACGGTTGTTTTCACGATATTTGCTACAGTTAGGCCCGCTTTTTCTAAGATTGCGGCCACATTATCCAGTGATTGGCGAGTTTGTGCTGCGATATCTTCTGGCACTTCACCCGTTTTAGGGTTTACTGGGATTTGACCGGATGTGATTACCATGCTGCCTAAGTCAACACCTTGTACATAAGGTCCGATGGCTGCTGGTGCGTTTTCTGTATTGATTTCGTATGACATAAAGACTCCGTTTAATCGGGTAACAGGAATAGCTCGTTTCGGTTTCCCCAGCATACTTCAAATTACAGGGTAGTGGGTTATGTACAGAGCAACCAAGCTGCATATACGCATATTCTCCTTGGCTTTTTTTATTGCAATAACTTCACTCACCATTTGGACGCAATTCGAACTATTTAGGGTATTCGCGGTATTATAAAGCCATGATGTTAGCAAACAAAGTCGCAATCTACCCTTAAATAAGTTACTGATTATTGATCACTGCATCCCGATCAAACTGTTTTTCACAGAATTTACAGGTCAGAGCGACTTCTTTATCTATCTTTTTTACCGTAAAGCTACTTGAAACCGGTTCATTATGACTAATGCAGTTACTATTAGGGCAGATAAGTACATTATCGATATGCTCAGGTAATCTCAGTTCAAGCTTCTCAACCACTTGATAGTCTTCGATACGGTTAACTGTTGCTTCTGGTGCATACATTGCTAATTGGTTAGCTTGTTCAGGCGTTAAAAAGGTATTTTCGATTTTAATTAAATCTTTTTTGCCGAGGTTATTCGATGGTAAATTCAGGCCGATAGTAATGCGTTCATCTGTTAATGTCAGTTTAAACAAGCTCAGTAATTTGAAGCCAATTTGAGCAGGTATATGGTCGATGACAGTGCCACAGTTAATCGCTTCAACTTGTAATTTATGATCGTGTGTCATGATATTTTTCTCCTCAGATTGCCAATTCTTTATTTAAAACCAGTGACAGTAAAGCTTGTCGTGCATATATGCCATTACCCGCTTGTTGGAAATAGTATGCATGTGAGGTTTGGTCGACATCGACTGAGATTTCATCAATACGTGGCAATGGGTGCAAAACTTTTAAGTTAGGTTTTGCGGTATGTAAGTCTGCAGCGCGCAAAACAAATTGTGCTTTTACATTGGCATACTCAGAGGGGTCTAAACGTTCTTTTTGTACGCGAGTCATGTACAGAATGTCCAGCTCAGGCATCACTTCATCAATATTGCTATGCAGGCTATAAGTTGATCCTTTTTCTTCGAGAATATTTAGAATATGGTTTGGCATAGCAAGCACTTCAGGGGCAATAAAGTAAAAGTGGTTTCCTTCAAATTTAGACAGTGCCTGCGTCAAAGAGTGGACAGTTCTACCATACTTTAGATCTCCGACCATCGCCACTTGTAAATTTGCTAACCGTCCTTGTGTTTCTTGGATTGTAAACAAGTCGAGTAATGTTTGTGTTGGATGTTGGTTGGAACCATCTCCGGCATTAATGATTGGAATATGGCCTGCAAATTGGCTTGCAAGTCGTGCTGCCCCTTCTTGTGGGTGACGCATTACTATAGCATCCACGTATTGGCTAATCACTGAAATTGTATCTGCGAGCGTTTCTCCTTTTTTGCCCAATGAGGTGTTAGTGCTATCAGAGAAGCCGACGACTGAAGCTCCTAGGCGATGGATCGCTGTCTCAAAGGATAAACGTGTGCGAGTTGATGCTTCAAAGAAACAACTTGCGATAACTTTATGTTTGAGAAATTCAGGTTGTGGTTGTTGTTTTAAGGATGCGGCTACTTTAAGTACGAGCTCAAGGTCAGTGCGAATTAAATCATTAATCGAGATTATGTCGCGGTGATATAGAGGGTTCGGCATCGTTGTTCTCCTGAGTCAGCAAGACATATTGAGTGATGGGCCAAAAAAAAGCCCCTCATTGAGGGGCTTTTCTATAAATACGGAGGGGAAAAACAGGCTGTCCAAACCGCCAGAAGGCAGTGCAGTGGATGTGTTCTCTGCAAAAAAAGAGCGACAGCGTTCATGGTTTCTCCTGACAAATTGTGGCGCATTATACGCGTGTCCTTTCTTGACGCAAGCGTTTGCATAAAGAAAAAATAATTTTTTTTTTGCTATTTTGGATAAAAACAACTAAATCAGCGGGATACTTCCTGATGATGATGAATTGTTACTTTCGGAGTCTATAATTTTTAACTTTGAAAAATTATTAATACTAAGAGAGCAAGACGACCATGTTCTATTTATTGCTTATATATCAGTTAAATTATTTCGTATTTATATGATATGTATATTATTAAGTTGTATTACGATTTGGTGATCTAAAAATAGAAAATCAAATAGATAAATTATTTTCTTTTGATTGAGGATAATTTTTCGTGACATGTCACGCTTGAATAATATTTATCCGCTGGCTCACGTTATGCGATTATGCAGGGTAATGAACCCAATGTGATCTTGAAAATCAACCTAAGGCTTGCCAACGGAGAATATCTATAATTGACCAAGTTATTATAAAACTCCAGCAGGAATTTCTGGCGCTAGCGTTGCGACCATCACAGCTTTGATTGTATGTAGACGGTTTTCTGCTTCATCAAACACAATGCTATAAGGAGATTCAAATACTTCTTCAGTTACTTCCAAACCGCCCCACATACCAAACTCTTTGGCGAGTTGTACCCCGAGGGCCGTATCTTCATTATGGAATGCAGGCAAGCAGTGTAGGAACTTCACCTCTTGGTTTCCGGTGAGTTTGATGATGTCCATATTGACCTGGTAAGGCTTGAGTAAATCGATCCGCTCTGCCCAAACTGCTTTCGGTTCGCCCATTGATACCCACACATCGGTATAAAGGAAATCAGCATCCTTCACGCCATTAGCCACATCTTCGGTTAGCGTGATTTTTCCACCTGTTGCAAGTGCCTTTTGTTGGCAAATTTCGACGAGTTCTTGTTCTGGCCAGCAGCTTTTCGGTGCTACTAGACGCACATCCATACCGGTTAATGCAGCGGCTTCTAGCATGGTGTTACCCATGTTATTGCGTGCATCACCCAGATAGGCAAATTTGATTTCTGACAGCGGTTTATTCGGTTGGTGTTCTAGGATGGTAAGTAGGTCGGCTAATAACTGTGTGGGATGGAATTCATTTGTTAATCCATTCCATACAGGCACTCCCGAATGTGCAGCTAACGTTTCAACGGTTTTTTGGCTAAATCCACGATATTGAATGCCATCGTACATCCGGCCTAATACTCTTGCCGTATCTTTCATGGTTTCTTTATGGCCAATTTGGCTGCCGGAAGGACCAAGATAGGTGACTCTCGCGCCTTGATCAAAGGCACCAACTTCGAAAGCACAACGGGTACGGGTAGAGTCTTTCTCAAAAATCAGAGCAATATTTTTGCCCGCGAGTAGTTGTTTTTCGTGACCGGCTTTTTTTTCTGCTTTTAGCCATGCGGACAGTTTTAATAATGAATGAATTTCACTGGGTGTAAAATCAAGCAACCTTAGAAAATGCTTTTTATAGAAGGGGTTCATAAAATCTCGCCTTTTGCAATTGAATTAATATTCAATTTATATTCATAAAAATTCAAAATCAACCCCCTAAGGAAAAGAATTATTCATTCGGGTATGGTTTCACTGTCAACCCTATGGGACAATGGCGCGGAGACTAGCGATAATAAAAAAGGGGTTGGATATGGTTGATAAAGCAGAGTTAGATGCGCAATACGAAGAAACTCGTCTAATTATAGAAGAGTTACTGGAAGATGGCAGTGATCCTGATGCATTGTATGCAATTGAACACCATTTCTCGGCTAATGATTTCGCATTACTTGAAAAAGCAGCAGTAGAAGCGTTTAAATTAGGTTACGAAGTCAGTGATGCTGAAGAGCTTGAAGTAGAAGATGGTATCAAACTAATGTGTTGTGATGTCATCAGTGAAAGCGCATTGAATGCCGAATTGATTGATGCTCAAGTCGAACAATTGATGCAACTGGCAGAAAAAATGGGGATCAACTACGATGGTTGGGGCACCTATTTTGAAGATCCGGATGCGGAATATGACGAAGATGGTGATGACGAAGAAGAGAACAAACACATTCACTAATACGACATCATCGAAAAAGGATAGCAACTTCGCTATCCTTTTTTGTGAGCGATTACAGCGCTTTTAACATTCTAACTTCACAATCAGTATGGCCTGTATTGCCTATTTGCTCATCAATAAATTCAAAGCCTAGCGCTTTATAAAGCTTAATTGCTGTATGTAATTCAGCAGTAGTTTCAAGATAGCAACGGGTATATCCTTGTTTTTTGGCGAACTCCAATGCCATCAGTGCGATTTCCTTGGCTACTCCTTTTCCCCGAATAGCAGAGGAGAGATACATTTTTTGTAGTTCGGCAGTTTTATGCTCCCCTCCCGCAACTTGTGATAGGCCACCGCCTCCGACAATCTTACCGTCTATTTCGATCACCCAATAAGCACTTCGTGGCTTGCTATACACTTCATACAGGGTGTCTAAAATGGGGTCTGCAACCGCATAGCCTTTATCTGCGGTCAGCCCATATTCCGCAGAAACTTCACGAATGATGGCAGCCATTCCTGCATTATCTTTTTGCTCAATTAAACGAATAGTATGCTGTGGGGTCATGAAAGCCTCTTTATTGTTATTTTTTATTGTCTCAGTGCCTAAGATAGAAAAATAAAAAATGCTGCTCATACTTCGCATCGCAACATCGTTGGTTTTACTCAGTTAGCTGAATTATATACATATATATGCTGCATACGGTAATTTCGTTGGTTGCTCAACAATAACACAAATTTTTAAAGATATTGAATAAGTAAAATGGACTTTTTTATGTATAAAAATTTCATCTATCTAATAAAAAGCCCTTATTAGATGGCTAATAAGGGCTAGATAAATTTAAGGCTTAAGATTACAGGGAAGCGATAGTCACTTTCTGTGTTTCTATTTTGCCTTTTGCTTCAATATTTGCAGCTAGGCGATCGCGTTCTTTTTCAACAACGGCAGCAGGGGCACGGCTAACAAAACCTTCGTTAGATAGCTTGCTTTCAATTGACTCAATCTCTTTGCTTACTTTTTCCAGCTCTTTATCGAGACGAGCAAGTTCAGCGTCTTTGTCAACTAAGCCAGCCATTGGAATTAATAGTTCAGCCCCATTAACCAGTTTAGTAACAGAGATTGGTGCTTCTTCACCTGCGGCTAACACAGTGATAGTTGCAAGGCGTGCCATTGATTTAATAAAGTTTTGGTTTTCAGCAACACGACGTTTTGCATCTTCAGATGCTCCACGTAGTAATACATCCAGCGGCTTACCCGGTGCGATATTCATTTCGGCACGAATATTACGAACCGCAATGATGGCTTCTTTGATCCACTCCAGATCGCTTAATGCTAATTTATCCGCTTTCGTTGCATCAAATTCAGGGAATGGTTGCAGCATAATCGTATCAGCATCAATACCCTTGACCACTTTCACACGCTGCCAGATGGTTTCAGTGATAAATGGAATGATTGGATGTGCGAGACGCAGCAAACCTTCCAGTACTTCAATCAGCGTAAAGCGAGCGGCACGAACCTGAGCTTCATTTCCTTTATGGACTGCAGGTTTTGACAGCTCTAGATACCAGTCACAGAACTCATTCCATGTGAAGTCATACAGAATACCCGCTGCAATATCATAACGATAAGTATCGAGCGCTTCTCGGTAAGCTTTAACTGTTTGGTTAAATTGCGCCATGATCCAGCGATCTGCCAGAGAGAAGCTCATTTCACCACCGTTCTGACCACAGTCTTGGTTCTCTGTGTTCATTAAAACAAAGCGGCTAGCATTCCACAGCTTGTTACAGAAGTTACGGTAACCGGACAGACGTTTCATATCCCAGTTAATATCACGACCTGTTGACGCAAGAGCCGCTAAGGTGAAGCGCAGGGCATCAGTACCATGTGCTTCAATACCTTCTGGGTATTCTTTCTGGGTACGTTTAGCAATTTTTTCAGCCAGTTGTGGCTGCATCATGTTACCAGTACGTTTTTCCAGTAAGTCTTCCAGTGAAATACCATCGATCATATCCAGTGGGTCAATGACGTTCCCTTTGGACTTGGACATTTTCTGGCCTTCTTCATCACGAATAAGACCTGTCATATAGACAGTCTTGAACGGGACTTGTGGTACGCCGTCTTCGTCTTTGATGAAGTGCATGGTCAGCATGATCATGCGGGCAATCCAGAAGAAAATAATATCAAAGCCACTGACCAAAACATCCGTTGGATGGAAAGTTTTCAGTGCTTCAGTATTTTCAGGCCAGCCCATTGTTGAGAAGGTCCATAAACCGGAAGAGAACCAAGTATCCAAGACATCATCGTCTTGACGTAGAGCGATATCTGCACCGAGGTTATTTTCACGACGAACTTCAGCTTCATCACGTCCAACGTAAACATTGCCTTTATCGTCATACCAAGCAGGGATACGATGACCCCACCACAGCTGGCGAGAGATGCACCAATCTTGGATATCACGCATCCAAGAGTAGTACATGTTTTCATATTGGCGAGGCACGAACTGAATGCGACCATCTTCAACCGCTTTGATTGCATTCTCAGCCAGTGGCTTAGTGCGAACATACCATTGGTCAGTGAGCATTGGCTCAATGACAACACCACCACGGTCACCGTAAGGGACGGTTAGGTCGTGAGGTTTTACCTCAACGAGTAGGCCAAGTTGTTCAAATTCTGCAACCAGCGCTTTACGTGCGGCAAAACGCTCCATACCACGGTAGGCTTCTGGAATTTCACTGCTACATGCCGTTGATGGGTAACCGTTAGTATCAAACACTTCGGCTTCATTACGGACATTACCGTCCAAGTCGAACATGTTAATCATCGGTAACTGGTGACGTTTACCTACTTCATAGTCATTAAAGTCATGTGCCGGCGTAATTTTTACGCAGCCAGTGCCTTTTTCCATGTCGGCATGTTCATCACCAACAATTGGGATACGGCGATTGACCAATGGCAGAATAATTTCTTTGCCAATTAAATCTTTATAGCGTGGATCTTCTGGGTTAACCGCAACACCAGTATCACCTAGCATGGTTTCTGGGCGGGTCGTTGCTACAACGAGGTAGTCTTTACCTTCTGCTGTTTTTGCACCATCAGCAAGTGGGTAACGCAAATGCCACATTGAGCCTTTAATTTCACGGTTTTCAACTTCAAGATCAGAAATTGCCGTGTGCAGCTTAGGATCCCAGTTAACCAGACGTTTACCACGGTAGATCAGGTTATCTTTATATAAGCGAACAAAGGCTTCTTTAACGGCGACAGAGAGACCTTCGTCCATGGTAAAACGCTCACGATCCCAGTCGACTGAGTCACCAAGACGGCGCATTTGTTGTGAAATGGTGCCACCAGATTCTGCTTTCCACTGCCAGATTTTGTCGATAAATGTTTCGCGACCAAAATCGTAACGAGTTTTGTTTTCTTCAGCAGCAATTTTGCGCTCAACAACCATTTGTGTTGCGATACCCGCGTGATCCGTACCGGTTTGCCACAAGGTGTTTTTACCTTGCATACGTTGGTAACGGATCATGGTATCCATGATGGTTTGCTGGAAAGCATGGCCCATGTGTAAGCTACCAGTGACGTTTGGTGGCGGAATGACGACACAAAAGCTATCTTGGCTGGTATCACCATTTGGTTTAAAGTAGCCGCTTTTTTCCCAGTGAGCATACAGTGATTGCTCAATTTCAGCGGGATTATAAGTTTTATCGAGCGAAGGCTCGACTATCGCATTTTCAGGTTTCTTTTCCATTTCTATTTCGTATTCAGTTAGTTGGCGGCGTCGCCATAGTCAAGTTGAAGCCGACGCTGCGGTAAATTTTATACCGTTCACGCGCCAACTGTTTTAAATTTTCATCGATAGGTACAAAGTCTATCACTTCATGGAAAGCAGTGGCAAAGTCTGCAAATTGACTTTGCAAGCTAATCAGAATGTCCCGCTGGGAATTACCCCGTTTACCCGGCCAGCAAATTTCAATCGGCGCACCATAACGAGGCCCTTCACCAGCCAGGTTATGCGGAACAAACTGATGAGGATCTCTTTGCCAAAGAGCTTCATCAATCTTTTCTGCTTGCTCTGCTGTTTCACATGCCAGCAAGACTCGTTTCCCATTACGCCACATTTTCGCTGCAAGTTCGCAAGCTAACCATTCATGTGCTTCAAGCTCTTCTTGCGGCGAGGGGTGTTCTAGTAAGTAAAATATGGCGTTTTTCATTTCTCTACCCAGTCTACCCGTCATACTTCAAATTGTAGGGGTGTTGTCTTCTCTCAGCTACCCTAGTCACATACTTATGTATGCTTCTAGGGATATCCTCGTTTGCCGCCTACCTACAATTCGAATTATTTAGGGTAGACAACGAGGTTGTTTTATCCCTAATTTCAAGGGATTGGACCCGGTTTGGCTATCCCGCTATCGAATAAATAACCCTAATTTAAAATTATCGGGAATTTCTTACACAAAGTTTGCTGAATTATATACTTTTTCAAGCAAGCATCAAAATAGCTTCGCTTGTAGTCTAACTACAACCCAAATTATTTCGTTTATGTATAAAAACAATATCCCGGATCAGGTATATCCGTGATCCGGGATAGATTTAATTTCTACCTAACAATGAGGTAGAGATTAGCGCAGACTAATCGTCACCATTAAGGCCAGCACGGTTCAATAGGAACTGTGATAGCATCGAAACAGGACGGCCTGTTGCACCTTTTGCTTTGCCTGAACGCCATGCAGTACCAGCGATATCTAAGTGAGCCCAATGATATTTGGTCGCAAAGCGAGCAAGGAAACAACCCGCGGTGATAGCTCCACCCGGACGCCCACCCGTATTCGCTAAATCAGCAAAATTAGAGTTGATTTGATCATAATATTCATCTGCTAACGGTAAACGCCATGCACGATCGCCTGCTTGTTCAGATGCATTAAGCAGTTCGTGAGCAAGAGGATTATGATTAGACATCAAGCCAGTATAGTGGCTACCTAATGCGATAACACATGCGCCTGTTAGTGTTGCGATATCGATAACTAATTCAGGCTCAAAACGCTCCACATAGGTCAGTGCATCACACAGAACTAAACGACCTTCAGCATCCGTGTTGAGAACTTCAACGGTTTGCCCTGACATCGTGGTAAGAATATCACCCGGCCGATAAGCTCTGCCACCCGGCATGTTTTCACAACCCGCGAGAATACCGACCACGTTGATTGGTAGCTGCAGTTCTGTGATTACACGCATCACACCATAAACAGTTGCAGCACCACACATGTCATATTTCATTTCATCCATACTATCGGCAGGCTTGATAGAAATACCACCGGAGTCAAATGTCACACCTTTACCTAACAGTACAATCGGCTTCACTTCTGAATCTGGGTTGCCTTTATATTCCATAATAGACATCAAAGATTCATTTTGTGAGCCTTGCCCAACGGCAAGGTAGGCATTCATGCCCAGCTCTTTCATTTGCTGTTCGCCAATAACACGCGTGACAAGTTTGCTGTCTGATATATCAGCCAACTGGCGTGCTTGTGAAGCCAAATAAGCCGCATTACAGATATTTGGTGGCATATTGCTGAGGTCTTTCGCTGCTTTTACGCCAGATGCGATCGCTAATCCGTGAGAAATTGCGCGCTCACCACTGGTCAGTTCACGACGTGTCGGTACATTGAAGACCAATTTGCGCAGTGGACGGCGGTGCTCAGTTTTGTTGCTTTTCAGTTGATCAAACACGTAGAGCGACTCTTTTGCCGTTTCTACTGCTTGACGTACTTTCCAATAATTATTACGGCCTTTGACATGTAATTCAGTCAAGAAACAAACCGCTTCCATTGAACCAGTTTCATTCAGTGTGCTGATGGTTTTCTGAATGATCTGTTTAAATTGACGTTCATCCAGCTCACGCTCTTTACCACAACCAATGAGTAGAATACGTTCAGACAGGACATTTGGTACATGATGGAGTAGTAGAGATTGCCCTACTTTACCTTCAAGTTCCCCTCGGCGCAGCAGGGCGCTGATATATCCGTCACTTATTTTGTCCAGCTGTTCAGCTATAGGGGACAGACGGCGTGGTTCAAAGACTCCGACAACAATACATGCGCTGCGTTGTTTTTCCGGGCTACCACTTTTTACACTAAACTCCATGCGTTCTCCTGAATCTTAAAGACAAAGGCCCATGCTCCCGCTAAAATTAGCGTACCGCATAATCTACCTCATAGAGAATGAACTCTTTATGTTAAACTGAGCGGATATCTGGTTTTTCAATAATATTAAGCATGTTCTGATTGGGTAATCAGTTTATATCCAAAATAATTCAAGTTGCATATGGGTGACAAGTGAAGCTAAATCGGAGAGCATAGACAACTATGTGGCTCGAGTAGCTGAACGAAGTCAATACCCCTACAACTTGAAGTATGACGAGTATAGAGAATGCTTTTATATCATTCTAGTCATACAATGAGCCAGAGTATATGTTAACAAATGGTAGATATTGAACGAACTTAGCCATTTTCCACCCAAAAGACAAGTTTTCACAGGCGTATAAGCGTGATAATTATTAGATATTTGGTACGGGAGACCCTGAAAAGTCAGTTAGCCATCTTATTTGTGCTAATGTTGATTTTTTTCAGCCAAAAGTCCATCGATATCCTCGGGGCTGCGGTACAGGGAAATATTCCTTCAAACTTAGTGTTACCTCTGTTGGGACTCGGTGTGCCTGAAATGGCGCAATTAATCCTACCGTTGAGCCTATTTCTTGGGCTATTGATGACATACAGTAAACTTTACACCGAAAGTGAAATTACCGTGATGCATGCCTGCGGTTTAGGGAAAAGCGTTCTCGTGAAAGCGGCTTTAGTTTTAGCGACACTCACTGCCCTTGTCGCTATAGGCAACATTACGTGGATGCTTCCGTGGTCATCTCAATATCAAGAACAAGTGCTGGCGGATGCAAAAGCAAACCCCGGTCTTGCTGCAATGGTGGAAGGGCAATTTAAAACCACTAAAGATCGCAACATCGTGCTTTATATTGGTGATGTTAAAGGTAATGATTTTAAAAATATTTTTCTTGCTCAGCTCCGTACAGCTAATGAGCAGCGCCCCTCGGTGGTTGTCGCTGATAGCGGATATTTGAAAGAAGATGCCGATGGTCGCCAAGTTGTAGTGCTTGATGAAGGTACTCGCTATGAGGGAACTGCATTGTTGCGTGATTTTCGAATTACTGATTTCAAAAATTACCAAGCAATTGTTGACCATAAAACCAGTGATACACGTAAAGATAGAGTCGAGCAAAAAAATATGCTTGAGCTATGGCAGGCTAATGATCTCGATTCTAATGCAGAATTTCATTGGCGTCTGACGATTGTATTTTCTGTGGTTGTCATGGCCTTGATGGTCGTGCCATTAAGCGAAGTGAATCCGCGTCAGGGTAGGGTATTGAGTATGCTTCCTGCCATGTTGCTATATCTTATTTTCTTCCTACTACAAAGTACATTGCGTAGCAGTGCCGAAAAAGGCGATGTTGATCCTAAGTATGCAATGTGGGGCGTTAATTTAGGATATTTAGCATTAGCGATTATTCTCAATATTTGGAATACCGTGCCAATACGCCGTTTACGCGTCAAATTTCATAGAGGGGCTGCCTGATGTTTGGTGTTTTAGACAGGTATATCGGACGTACAATCCTAAACTCTATTTTAATGACTTTATTTATGTTGGTTTCGCTCTCTGGGATCATTAAGTTTGTCGAACAACTACGCAAAGTCGGCGATGGTGAGTATACGGCGCTCGGGGCAGGAGTGTTTACTCTGCTGACAATCCCGAAAGATATTGATATTTTCTTCCCGATGGCGGCACTACTTGGCGCCTTGCTTGGGCTGGGGGCGTTGGCCTCACGTAGTGAGCTGGTGGTTATGCAAGCATCAGGCTTTACTCGCTTACAGATCGCGCTTGCTGTGATGAAAACGGCTATTCCGCTGGTGATTGTGACTATGCTTATTGGTGAATGGGTCGCACCGGCGGGTGACCAATGGGCTAGAAACTACCGTGCTGAGAAGATTATAGGTAACTCATTAGTGGTGACGGATGAGGGGATGTGGGCGAAAGATGGACGCAATTTTATCCATATTCAACGCATCGCTGATACAACATCGATTCAAGAGGTTTCCATTTATCGTTTTGATGAAAAGCATAAGTTAGAATCGGTGATGTTCGCTTCAAGTGGCAGCTATGATAAAGATAATGGACAGTGGGTGTTATCCCAAGTTGATGAATCTATCATGAGTAGTGAGAAAAAAATAACTGGCTCTCAGCGCTTAACCGTTAATTGGAAAACTAATCTGACCCCTGAAAAGTTGGGAATAGTTTCACTCAATGCTGATTCGCTTTCTATTCAAAAACTCTATCAATATATCAGTTACTTAAAAGAGAGTGGGCAGGTGGCAGCGGTCTATCAATTGAGTATGTGGAAAAAAATATTAGCTCCTCTATCTGCGGCAGTCATGGTGCTGATGGCGGTTTCTTTTATTTTTGGACCATTGCGTACCGTTCCTATGGGCGTACGTATAGTTTCAGGGATCGTCGGCGGTTTTCTATTCTATGTACTCAACCAAGGGTTTGGTAACTGGAGTCTCGTTTATTCCGTGCCTCCAATAATTGCCGCACTATTGCCAAGTTTATTATTCCTTTGTGTAAGTATTGTGTTATTGGTTAAACGAAAGTGATGTCTAAACTTCATTAAAATAGCTAAAAAGCCGTTATTAATCATGAAGATAACGGCTTTTCTGTATTATAAAATAATATTTACATATGGATGTGATTTTTAAAGAACTGAAACGTTTTTATTAAAGGTTTCCTGATATTACCTAAGATGGTATTTCCAACACCACATGCCTTTGATTTAAATTCACTTTGTGGCCTAAAAACTTTATTATCACCACTGATGTCCGCACTGACCATATTCACTTTCCCATAATAGCCTTTTACCGGAACATCGAGGGTATTGGATAGCATTTGTGCATTGGAAAAACATCCACCGTTTGCACTGTAACAACTTATAAAATTCACCGAGCGAACTTGTTTGATGTTTTTTGCAAAAACAGCGGCTCCCGCTTTGCCTGTCAATAATTTTTGATTAGGGATTTGTACAACAAACGGTGCTCCATGTGTTCTCACCGTATGCCATGCAATATTAACTCTATTAATCTGGCCTACTATCATTCTTCATCCTTGAAGGTCAATTGTTAGTGAGCCAACAATATAATTGCAATTTGAAGATAAAAAAATCCTAAAAAACACCGATAAAACATATGTATTAATCAGCTAAAATTATCTTAAAAGTCATCGTATTATCTTTGATGCGATTTCAGATTATTGGCAAGCGCTGAACGATTTTATGGTGACCAAAAATCAAGAGACACACTTTAAATATATAATTATTGATTGTGCTAAGCGACTCGTAACAAAGTGCTTTGCGTTTGATAGGTGATTAATTTGATAATCAATCTATAGGTTCTTAGTTGATAACTAACTGCCTGATATTTCAGGCAGTTGCTAATTTGAGAGTAAGAAGTCGGATAAAACCACTTTTTAGGGTTGGAATATAACTCGCCAGTGCATCAGCAGCGTCGGCGGTACGCTTTCAATGTTTCCCATACGCATGGTTAGCGGATAACGCAGCGACTAGCTCGTTAACCCCAATGGTCAGTTTGCTAAACTTACTGCTATCTTTGCGGGTCATCACCACAAAAACACCAATATTTTGTTGTGGGATCATCGCCATATAAGTATTAAAACCACCACCGCCACCGGTTTTTTGATAAATCCCCGGCGTGCCATTACGCGGTTTCATATAAACCCAGCCAAGCCCTAAACCATCTGCATAACCTGCAACATCCATGCCTTTGACATCGAGCAATTTACCTCTTGGGAAGTAAACACCTTGCTCACGTGCGGCGGTCGCTTTTCGCAGGTTCTTATCTGTTGATAAAAATTCCTGCATCCATTTTTGCATATCCGCTGGCGTTGAATAGACCCCACCACTGCCTGCTGCTGCTAATGTGTTATGGCATGGACTTGGTTTTGTACCTTCCATTAACCTTGCACATTGAGAAGCGTTTGGAGTGTAAGTGGTATCTGTCATTTTAGCGGGGGAAGTGACATAGCGACTAAACAGCTGTGGGTAGGATAGCCCTGATGCTTTGACCATCGCATCGGCAAGCAGGTCATAAGCAAGATTTGAGTAAGAGGCTTTGGTTCCCGGTGTTGAGTCTAGTTTACCCGTTCTCAGCCAAGTCCAGCGGTTATCCTGTGTTGGCCAAATAAAGACAGGTCGTCCCCATTTGCCACCCGGCTGCTCTCTTGGTAATCCACTTGTGTGACTGGCAAGTTGATATAAACGAATCGGCTGTCCACTACTGTTATCAGGTACAGTGACACCTTGATAGCTGTATTGCTGTAGCGGATCAGTAATAAGCAATTTTTTATCTTGTTCAAGTTTAATTAAGATTTCGCTGGTCATCAATTTAGTGACAGAGGCAATACGGATCAGGGAGTTAGGGCCTGGTTTTTTACCATTACCGGGTGCAGTTTCACCATAATAGCGCGACATTGTTTGATTATTATCGATAATAATAATAGCCATTCCGCGGGCATCACTTTCGTTAAATATACGGTTTGCATACATGTCGACAATCTTAGCAACACGTTCATAGGTCCTGCGATCACCTTCAAACACTCTCCAGTCACTTGATTCTGTACTATAATCGCTATTATTGCCCTGCAAAAACTTAGGTTGTTTTTCTGTCGTGGTTGAACAGGCCGCTAATGCGAAGGACAGCGCAGACACTGACAGAATTTTTAGAAATGATTTCTTCATGTTTAGGAGCCAGCCGATGTGGTAATTTTGCAAATGGTCTAACAGACCAAGGTTATTTTTTCTTAGAAAAGACCTTCATCAAGACACCAATTAAGACGCCAACGACCAGTCCTATCGCTATCCAACTCAAAAAACCCATGTTATTAGTACCTTTGATATTTCAGCAAGATTGCGTATACGCTAGCAAAATTTCAGCCGTGTCGCTAGCAGCCTTGAAGGAGGAACTGATTAAATCAAATTTTGGATTAAATTAACATAATGTTAAGTGAATAAATAAACAAAAAGGGTTAATGCGCAGATAGAAATTAAATTTCTTCCACATGCTTTTTTTTTAAGCGAACAAACTGAATTCTCAAGATAAATCTTGCTAGTCTAGTCAGGGCAAGTATAATAGCCACGTTTTCCAAGAAACACATCACTTCGTGCCGGAGTGGCGGAATTGGTAGACGCAGTTGATTCAAAATCAACCGCCTTCGGGTGTGCCGGTTCGAGTCCGGCCTTCGGCACCATAAGAACATCAAGAGACGTCAACCGACGTCTTTTTTTGTATCTGAAATCCAGTGTTTGCAAGGTTCCTCTCGCATTTTAACTCTACCAACGTATACTCAACTCAACCGACATCAAGTTAATGATGTGGGTACATTTGCGGGTATATGTCGATTCGATAAAGTTTTGTACCCGCAATTCGGCTGCGAGGATAGTTAAAATGGCACTTTCCGATACTAAGGTTCGTTCTGCAAAATCTGAAGATAAAGCGTATAAGCTGACAGATGGTAACGGACTATTTCTTCTGGTTCACCCCAATGGTTCTAAATATTGGCGCTTCCGTTATCGCTTCGGCGGTAAAGAAAAGATGCTAGCATTTGGCGTGTACCCTGATATCTCCCTAGCGAATGCTCGCGAAAAACGAGATGAAGCAAGAAAGCTTGTCGCAAGTGGGGTAGATCCCAGTGAAAAACGCAAAGAAGTGAAAGAAGAGCAGCAAAAGGAATTTAATACATTCGAGAAAGTTGCTCGCGATTGGCACGCGACCAATAAGAAATGGTCAGAAGGCCATAGCCATCGAGTCCTTAAAAGCCTTGAGGACAATATCTTTGCTGCTATTGGTAAACGAAATATTGCCGAACTGAAAACTCGTGACCTACTCGAACCGATTAAAGCCGTAGAGATGTCTGGACGTCTTGAAGTGGCGGCTCGTTTACAACAACGTGTGACGGCGATAATGCGTTATGCCGTACAAAGCGGTTTAATCGACTATAACCCCGCGCAAGATATGGCTGGCGCAGTTGCCACAGGTAAACGAGTACATAGAGCAGCCTTAGAGCTTAAACGCCTGCCTGAGTTCTTACAACGCATCGATGATTATAAGGGAAGGCCTTTAACTAAGCTTGCAGTCAAGCTTACTTTGTTAGTCTTTATTCGTTCCAGTGAACTGCGCTTTGCTCGTTGGGATGAAATCGATTTTGAAAATGCCATGTGGACGATACCCGCTGAACGCGAAGCGATAGAAGGGGTTAAACACTCACATCGTGGATCAAAAATGCGTACCCCTCATTTAGTGCCTTTAAGCCGACAAGCCATTCAGATCTTAAAACAGATCTATCAATTCAGCGGTAACCACGAACTGATCTTTATCGGCGATCATAATCCAATAAAACCAATGAGTGAAAACACGGTAAACAATGCATTACGTGTGATGGGCTATGACACAAAAACGGAAGTGTGTGGTCATGGCTTCAGAACGATGGCGTGTAGTTCGCTGATTGAGTCAGGGTTATGGTCGAAGGATGCAGTAGAAAGGCAGATGAGCCACCAAGAACGTAACTCAGTACGTGCGGCTTATATTCATAAGGCAGAGCATATAGAGGAAAGGCGACTGATGGTGCAATGGTGGGCGGATTATTTGGATATTAATCGAGAAAAATCAATTAGTCCGTTTGACTTTGCTAAATTGAAGACTGAGTAAATTTAGCATACGAGAACGATTTGGTCTCCAGCAAACGGAAAGTCATTTGTGGCATGTATAAATATGCGCCCTATCTGGAGGGAAGACGGGAGATGGTATAAGTGTATGGGATAATCTTGCGTCAATGTTGAATGATGTCACATAGATTATTTAACAAAAATGCATAAAAGTGCGCGGGTTATAAAAATATTTGCGCATGTTTTCTTATTATTCGATTGTTTTTTATTTTTTTAAAATCAATTGATTGAGTCGTGAGAGGGCGGTTTTTTTACACCTAAACTTCGGTAATGTCTTTCTGTAGGTCTGCTACTGCATTATGTCACCTTATCAATTAATGCAGCAACAGAATTAGGCAATAGTCGCAACAAATCAATGTATTTCATGGCGAGTATTCCACTCTCGACTGAAGATTATTTATCACTTCAAACAAACTACAGCAATAAAACCATCAATCAACAAGTTCAATATCGCCATAGTTTACTACCCGATATGACAGGCTGGGGATGGGGAGCAACACAACAATTGGGTGATAATAGTAATCTTCATCTTGATCTCATTAATCGAAACACAGTGAATGAATGGCAGATTGGATATAACCGTGATCGTAATGACAATAGTTATTATGTGAGTAGCAATGGTGCAATCGGGCTTTTAGATGACAATATTTATTTTATGCGCAAGTTAGGTAATGCGTTTGCCATCGCTGATACATCAGGAGTCCCGGATATCCCCATTTATTTACAAAATATTGAAGTTGGTAAAACCGATAAACAAGGTCGTTTTCTGTTAAATGACCTATATGGTTATGAGCCGCAAAAAATTAGAATTAATGCCTTATCACTATCTGCCGATTACCGTATCAAGGATACTGAAAAAACAGTTATTCCTCGAGAAGGAAATGGCACTCTAGTCTCCTTTAATTTGTATAGAACCAATGCATTATTATTAGATGTGAAACAGAAGAATGGTCTAGCAATACCCACGGCTGCGGCTGTATCTATTTATCGAAATAAAATGGATATAGATGAAGTCCAAAACACGCTGGTCGGTTATGGCAGTCAAATATATTTGGAGAACTGGGAAACGGTACGCGAGATTGAAGTGACATGGCCGCAAGGAAAATGTCAGATAACGCTACCGCAAATAGAAAATAGCTCAGAGGAATTTGTTGAAAAAGAGGCTGTATGTTACTAAAAAATAAAAATATATTTTTGTTTCTGCTGATTAGTATACCTTCTGTTTCATTTGCCAGTACGCAATGTTGGAATGGTTCAGGTACGCATTTTAATTTTGGTACGGTTACACAGGGGCAAGGTGCATCAACAACAGGGAAAGTGGTATTTACCTGTAATAATTATGAAGGGAGCACACGATATATTCGAGCTTGTTTGCGTATTCAAGATGAAGCTCCATTAATCATGCGTACGAATAGCTCCCCTGCAAATGAACTCTATTTTAATCTCTATCCGCTTATGGATCAGTCAACGGCATTAAGCCGCTCAACACCACAATATGCACAAATCGATTACATATTACCGAATAGCTCAACACAAGAGGCTTATTTTAATTTAGCCGCAAAAATCATACCTAAACAGATGTCTCTTACGGCATGGAGCTATGTTCTGCGCAACTAAATCAGGACACTTTTCTTAAGGAATTTTGTTCATACTCAATTGGGGACAGATCACCGTTGGCAGTATGAAACCTTTCTAGGTTGTAATAGCGCATATACGCGATAACATCTTCTTTCATCTGTTTCCGAGTCGGCTGAGGGATTTTCAGTACCCAATCGTGTTTTAAACTGCCAAAAAATCGTTCTACAACGGCGTTATCCCAACAGGCTCCAACATCACCCATGCTTGCCCTAATACCATAGCTTGTTAGCAAGCGGCGATATCGCTTACTCGTATATTGAGAGCCTCTATCACTATGAAAGACTAAGCCTTTTTCGGGCTGGCGTAAGTTATACGCTTTCATCAAGGCTTTACTGACTAAATCTGCCGTCATTCGTTTATCGATATGCCAACCCACAATACGGCGTGAGTATAAGTCCATCACGATGGCTAAATACATCCAGCCTTCCCCTGTTTTTAAATAGGTCACATCACCCGCCCACACTTCGTTAGGTGCGTGAGGATTAAAATTTTGATTGAGCAAATTATCGGCTACGGCATCACTGTGTTTGCGTTTTGTGGTGACTTTGTAAGCAACGCGCTGAGTGACGACTAGGCCAAGCTGAGCCATTAGCTTTTGAACGCCATAAGCACTCACGCTAAAGCCCTCTTTGCATAACCGTTTACGTAACGTTCTATAACCTAAGCTATTTCGACTCTGTTCAAAGATAGCTTTGGCTCTGCGGTACAGGCTAAGTTGTTCTGCGGTGATCAATTTTGCTGGGCGTTTAAGCCAAGCATAGTAGGCAGAACGACTTATTTTCATTAACTTGCAGAGCTTCAGCACGGGAAACTGTGAAGATAATTGCTTAATCGTTTTAAACGCTACTTGGTTTCCTTTAGCAGGAGGGCGCTGGCTTTTTTTAGGATCTCTTTCTCCATCCTAAGTTCTTTATTTTCTTTTCGAAGCCTTAATAGCTCAGCTCTCTCATCGGCATTCAAGCTGCTACCGGATTGTTCAGCATCGAATTTTGCTTTCCAGTTATAAAGTAATTTATCGGTGATCCCTAATGAAGCTGCCGCTTTTGGGACGCTATAACCTTGTTCGGTGACTAATGCGACCGCTTCTTGCTTAAACTCAGTAGTGTAAAACCTGTTTGTTCGTTTTTTCATTTAACACCTCAATAATTGGATTATATTCCATTATTAAAGTGTCCTGTTTGATTAAAGCAGATCACTTATTGTACAGGCCAGTCTATCAATATAACGGGTGGTCAAGTGATGTTCTAAATGGATTAGAGGGAATGAGATTTTCATTTCCTCTATTTTTAGTCGGGGAAGAAAGTATGGGAACTGAAATTATTACGATTGCTGTCATTACATGGATAAGCCAGATTTTTTTAGGTTGGTATCAGCTCAAAAGCTTTAATGGCATGTTTGATAAACTCTGTGAGCAAGGGAAGATAGGAGTGGGACGATCAATGGGGAGTCGTTTTAGTTTTAAGCCGAGAGTCATTATTGCACTTGCTGTTGATGAAAATGAAAAAGTGATATCTGCAATTATAATGAAAGGGTTAACTGTCTTCGCAAGACCTCAGCATCTTCAAGCGATTTGTGGTTTTCATATTCAAAGTATTGACCCGAAAAAAATCTTTCCTAATCATCAAACCTGTCAGGAAGCACTGTTTTGTGCAATAACCTTAAAAGATTAATATTTTAAAGTAAAAGGTAATTAGCTTCATAATGAGTTATTCTTTGTGAAGAATAAAATATTAATTTAAGGCACTTGATAATGAAACCAAAGCAAAGACAGGATGCCATCGTGGCATTCTTACAGAAACACGGTAAGACAGCGGTAGGCGATTTAGTCGATCATTTTGAAACTACAGGGACGACTATCCGTAAAGATTTATCGGAGCTCGAAAAACGCAATGAAGTGATCCGAACTTATGGTGGCGTGATGTTAAGTCATGAAGAAGACGATCAACCGTTAGACCAAAAAACACATATCAATACCGAGAAAAAAAGATTAATAGCCGAAGCGGCGGCTAAATTTATTCAAGATGGTGATTCACTGATCCTAGATGCGGGTAGCACAGTGTTGCAGCTAGTTAACTATTTGAAGCAATTTAATAATATTACGGTGATGACAAACAGCTTGCATATTGTTAATGCGCTTAGTGAATTAGATGGAGAGCAAACTATCTTAATGCCGGGTGGGACATTACGGAAAAAATCATCTTCGTTTCATGGTAGTCTTGCAGAATCTGCTTTCGGTTTTTTTAATTTTGATAAATTGTTTATTGGTGCGGATGGAATAGATTTAAATATCGGTATCACTACTTTTAACGAAGTTCATTCTGTCAGTAAAGCGATGTGTGATGCCGCTGAAAAAATTATTTTATTAGTTGATTCATCTAAATTTGGTCGCAAAAGCCCAAATATTGTCTGCACCTTGGATAAAATAGATACTATTATCACTGACCCAGGTCTACCCGAAGAGTATTTACTCGGATTACAGAAAAAAGGAATTAATGTGATTTTGGCTGGAGGAAACAATGGCTAATACCGAGAGAATTTTGGCTTACGCAAAAGAGGCACTGGCGATTGAGCTGGCCGAAGCGCATAACTTATTTAATAGCCTTAATGCTGATTTTGTTAAAAGTTGTGAGTTAATTTTGAAGTGTACTGGCAAAGTGATCGTCTCCGGTATTGGCAAATCTGGGCATATTGGCAAAAAAATAGCCGCCTCTCTCGCCAGTACAGGCACTCCTGCATTTTTTGTTCACCCCGCGGAAGCTCTGCATGGTGATCTAGGAATGATTGCTAGCCAAGATATTTTTATTTTTATTTCCAATTCAGGGCGAGCTATCGAGTTACAAACTATTATTCCGTTATTGAAAGAGCTTCATATTCCGATTATTGCCATCACCAATGGGTTAGACTCATTTCTTGCTCAACAGGCAGACAGCACACTGTATTTAGCCGTAACGCGTGAAGCTTGCCCAATTGGTCTTGCACCGACATCAAGCGCTGTTAATACCTTATTACTGGGTGATGCACTTGCTATGTCGCTTATGCGCCTTCGTAATTTCAGTGAAGAAAACTTTGCACGCTCACATCCCGGCGGTAGTTTAGGTGCTAGCCTATTAAATAAAGTAGTAAATTTAATGCGCACAGGAGAACGCATTCCTACAGTGAGACAAGAGGCGACGATTCTGGATGCAATGGAAGAACTTACTCGAACAGGGATGGGGTTAGTGATTGCTTGCAATGACTCCCAACAAGTCGAAGGGATTTTTACTGATGGTGATTTACGCCGGGCCTTACTTAAAGGTAAGCAGTTAAGTGATAAATTAGCCCCATTGTTGACCCGCCCAGGGTATAAGTTAGCTGAAGATCTTAGTGCGGCAGCGGCAATTGAAAAACTCTATGAACGGCAAATTACTGCTGCACCTGTCGTTAACCATGATGGTTTTTTAATGGGTGCCGTAAATTTATACGATCTACGTCAATAGCTTTCATATTAAGGAATCAAAACTAAATTAGGAACTTACTCATTTTGTACTTGTATGGGAATATATTCTTATATCGACTCACTTTTACGCGAATAAACTAAAGATAATTAAAAAGCCCTAGTAACAGTTCAATCAGCAACTGCACTAGGGCTGTATGGTTAATGAGACTGAGTTAATTATCTCATTAAGCGTTCGCTAATTCGCCTTCAGCTTTATCTTCTTTAGTGACTTGTTGGCGGTTGCGTTCAAGTTCTAGTGCACCAAAGTGAGACAGGATACAGAAGATGATACAGCAGACGACACCACCAAGAAGTAGGTAGAACCCTGCGTGCCAGCCCATACGGTCAACAACATATCCAAATAAGCTAGTCCCTAATGTTGCACCTAGGATGTAGCTCATGAAACCACGCAGACCCACCGCCGAACCGACAGCAAAGCTCGGGACGATTTCCATAGTCTGAACAGATGCTAGGAATTGCGGTACATAAATCAAGCAGCCCACGATAGCAGCAAAGAAAGTGACTAACGCGAGAGACTGGCTCTGCCAATAACCAATCAGGCAGAAGAAAATCAGTACCATACACACGATAGCCAGTGGCATTCTACGACCTTTAAACAGTTTGTCTGTTAACCAGCCTGCCAGTAAGGTTGATGGAATCGCTGCCCATTCGAAGAATAAGAATGCAACGCTCATTTCGTCTTTAGAGAAATTCTTCTCAGTTAATAGATAAATCGGTAACCAGCTGATGACACCGAAACGAACCATATACACAAAGACGTCAACGAAAGAGACATACCAAGCATTTTTGTTTTTTAGGACATAAGTACAGAAAATTTGGAATGCACTCATGTTCTCAGGTGATTGCTCTTGTTGAGCAGTGGTTAATACCACTTTCTCTTCAGGCATCATTTTGTCAAGAGCAGGTAGACCTTCGTTTGCTGGCGAACCTTTCCCAAGGATTAACACTATAATTGCAAACAAAATGGCGATACAAGCAGGAACCATGTAGCTTGCGCTCTGCCAATGTTCAGTACCAAGAACCGCAAAAGCCGCACCAACGATAGGGGCAACAATACCACCACCGATGTTATGGGAAATATTCCAGAAAGCACCGATACGACCACGTTCACGACGTGGGAACCAGTTGGCGATGGTAATAAATGAAGGACCAACTCCCATGCCTTGGAATAGACCATTCAGGATAACAAATCCAACAAATAGCCAGAATGCGTTACTGAAACCCATACCGAAGTTAACAACGGCACAGAGGATCAAACCAAATGCCATAAAGGCTTTCGGACTCGCTTTGTCGGCAAGGGTACTCATGATCCCTTTACTGATACCGTACGCGATCAACATACAGCTAGTTAACAGACCAATTTGGGTGGTGCTCAAATCCAAGTTTTCTTTTAGATATGGCGTTGAGAGTGTGAAGTTGTTACGAACAATATAATAAGCTAAGTAACCGAGGAACACGCTAAGTAGTGCTTGAACGCGATAGCGTTTATAAGTTGCTGGTACGTCTCCAGGCGCAACGTTGTTTTTTGCCATAGCTGGTTTTAAAAATGACAGCATAAATTCACCTGTGAAAAGAGATATAGAAATGGAAAACACGCAATATTTTTGTCGTTTTTTTTCTGACAGCGTCATCATGAGCTGCTTCAAAAAATATCTCAATATCAGTGATTTGTGTCATTTTTGACTCAAAGTTAAAAATTAATGAGTCGAATCGACACATCTTGTGCTGTGCAGTGAATGATTTATAAAATGAGTGAATTTAGAGGTTGCTTTAATGGTTCAAGAGTGAGAATAAAGGTTATCTATTGGAAGTTAATTGCGTTGCTTCAATCTGAGGCTAGCTTAGGTTTTAGCGCTAAAATAACGTTTCTATTTTTGAAGCTATCACCTTAAACGTGCTCACCTTAATTTATGTGATAGTTAAGTTAAACGAGAAATTATCAATAAAAGGGTACAATTTGTCTCAAATACACTTTTATACAAAATTAAAATATTGTCACTTTTTTTGATGTGAATCACATCTGTCTGCGGGATAAAAAATTTTATGATGCTAAGACGATTAATTCGCCCTGTAATGGTACTTTTTATATTCACCACGGTTGTCATAAATTTAGTGGGCTTTAGCCGTTTGGCCTTCGCCAAAAGTGATGAGTTGGTTATCGCCACAACGCTATCTCCAGAAGCGACCACTTATATTATGAATAGCTGGAATGCACGACCAAATGCAATTCCTATTCGTACTATAAATCGTGCAAGTGCATCTTTAGAACGTCTATTAGATACTGAAGCATTGGAAAATGTCGACTTAGTGCTGACATCATCCCCTATGTTAATGCAGCATTTACAGCAACATCAGCGCTTAGCGACTTTGCAAGATATGCCTGAATTTTCTCAGCGTCTTGTTCCTTCATCGTTAAAGGATACGGTGGTAGCCGTAGCATTCTCGGGGTATGGGATTTTAGTCAACCGTGATTGGATGGCACAGAATAAGTTACCTATTCCAAAAACATGGGATGATTTGGCCGATAGTCGATATCAAGGCATGTTACTTATCAGTAGTCCATCTCGTTCAGATACTTATCATTTAATGATTGAATCTTTATTACAACAACGAGGTTGGGATGAAGGCTGGGAAATTTTACTCAGAATGTCGGGGAACTTAGCGACGGTTTCATCGCGCAGTTTTGGTGTCGCCGATAAAATTAAAACGGGGTTGGGTGGCGCTGCACCGATTATTGATAACTACGCTAATATTTTGTTAGTTGATCCGGAACTGGAATTTAATTATTTACCGGATTCTGCAACATCGCCAACGTTTATTGCAATGACGCGCTACAGCCTGAATCCAGAAAATGCTCAGCAATTTATAGATTTTTTATTGAGTGAACAGGGGCAAAAAATTTTAGCAGACACGAACACAGGAAAGTATCCGGTCACGCCGCTTGCGGATAATAATCCGAGAAAAGCACAGCAAATACAACTATTAAACACCCCGAAACCATTAGATGAACATTTGGTTTTAAAGCGGCAGCGATTAGTGCAGCAACTGTTTGATACAGCGATTACCTTTAGACTCACTGAGTCTAAAGATGCCTGGAGGGCGGTGTATATGGCTGAAGCTAAATTAAAGAGAACGTTGCCCGAAGTTCGCGCCTTGCTAACAGCAATGCCAGTAACAGCACAAGAAAGCGAAGATCCTGAGTATTACTCACGCTTTGATGATAGCCGAAAAGCCGAAGAAGAATATATGCGCTGGCAAAACTTCTTTCAGGAACAGCAGCGTAATGCTATTGCTCATTTGGAAGCGATTAAATGAAGCAATATATCGTCAATTATATGGGTCGCTTTAGCATTAGTGGCATATTACGCGGCGCATTTATTATGGGGACGTTACTGACACTCATTGTTAGTTGTGTGAGCCTCTACGCTTGGCAAGCCCAAAATAGGCAAATTCATTATGCGCTTGGTGAGTATTTTCCACGTATCCAGTCTTCATTTTTAATTGAAGGTCAGCTCAATAGATTGGTTGATGAGTTAAATGAATTTCTAAAAGCACCGAACACGGCAACTCGGCTTCAGTTACGCAACCAGATAACGGCTCATTTAACGCAAATTGAAGCCTTCAACCAAAAACTCACTGGACGTGATCAGGCGCAAATAGCGGATATCGTTTCACAGAGCCAAGATTTATTACAGCGGTTAGATAAGGCGTTATACAGCCTATTTTTAGCGCGAGAAAAAATCAACATGCTCTCTTCGCGGATCACGTGGCTGCATGATGACTTTAATGCGGAACTGAACTCGCTATCTCAAGATATTAGTCTTCAACAAGGTTCGTTATTAGATAAAATTGAACAAGAACCGAGTCAAACAGTCGCTTTACAGAGCCGCTTGCGTAATGTGCAAGGTGAGTTACAGCTGATCTACACCTTGGCACGCTTAGAAGAGAAGATCACTAATATACTCATCGGCAGCTTGAATGATATGCAGAATCAGTCTAATCAGGAGGAGGTTGCAGAGGATGGGGGATACGTTCGTTATCTACGTTATTTAAAATCAAATGTTGAAGCAAATGAAGCTGCTTTTAATCTCTACCCAAGTTCGGTTACGCTTCGTCAAACAATCGATGAGCTATTAAATATTGGTTTGTCAGACAGTAAAATGCTAGTCGCTTTGCATAATTATCAAACCGCTAAAGCGGAACTAGCCGTTGTGACCACTGAAAAAGAGCGAATTTTAGCGCGTTTTCGCTCACAACTTGATTTGCAGCTCGGCAGTAGCCATTTACAGCTGCAAACGCTTAATCATCATTTGGCGGATATTATGTCCCTGAGTGGGACAATTATCATTATTACTGCATTGCTAGCATTACTGCTCGCAGTATTAATTAACTTTTTCTTCATTCGTTCGCGATTAGTTAAGCGTTTTAACGCGTTGAATCAGGCGGTTGCTAAGATTAGCTTTGGTGATTTGACGACCTCTATTCCTGTGGAAGGTCGAGATGAGTTGGGGCGTATTGCGATGTTGTTACAACGCACTATCGATCAAATCAATCAACAGAAGATCCAACTAGAGCAAGAGATTACGGATCGTAAAGCGATCGAGGAAAATCTGCGGGCAACGCAAAATGAATTGATCCAAACAGCCAAACTCGCGGTTGTAGGACAAACCATGACTACGTTAGCTCATGAGATTAACCAACCACTCAATGCCTTGACTATGCATCTTTACATGGCAAAAAAATCGCTACCCAAAACAGGGAATGAAGCTGCGCTGGTGGCATTGAACAAATCTGAACAGTTGGTGACGCGTATGGATGGTATTATTCGCTCTTTGCGCCAATTTGCTCGTAAGCGAGATAATAATGAGCAGCTTCAAGATATTTGCTTGAGCCAAAGCATTCAAAGTGCGTGGGATGTTCTGGTATTGCAGCACAAAACCCGCGAAGTCAATCTGTTGTATCCAGACTCGCTACCATCAGTGTTAGGGGATGAAATTGGTATTCAGCAGGTATTAGTTAATTTGTTAGCAAATGCATTGGATGCAAGTCCAAAAAAGGCAGTAATTTCAATTGATTATACAATGACAGATAAAACACTCGAATTGTATATCAGCGATAATGGCGCAGGGTGGCCGTTGGAACTTGCTGATTCTTTGATGAAGCCTTTTACTACGAGCAAAGAAATTGGCCTTGGGGTTGGGTTATCGATCAGCCAGTCGATTATGCAACAATTAGGCGGTGAGCTGCGTATTGCTTCGACACTCACCCACAATGGATGCGTAATTTTAGATTTTAAAAAGGTGAGTTAATATGCTGGATGACAGCTACGAGATTTTATTGATCGATGATGATAAAGATGTGCTTGAAGCCTATTGTCTACTATTAGCTCAAGCCGGATACCGGGTATATAGCTGTGATAACCCTCTTGTTGCCAAAGAGTTAGTGCATCGCGACTGGTGTGGGATTGTCCTAAGTGATGTCTGCATGCCAGATTGTTCGGGTATCGACTTGATGGCACTGTTTCTCGAAAAAGATAAATACCTACCTGTTGTGTTAATTACAGGTCATGGTGATGTGCCAATGGCCGTTGAGGCCGTTAAACTTGGCGCATGGGACTTCCTACAAAAACCAGTTAATCCTGAATATTTGTTATCGCAAGTTAAGAAAGCACTGGCTGCTCGTAAACAGCGAGTAATGCAAAGACGTTGGGGACAAAAGCAACGGACACTGAATTTCGTCGGGCAAAGCGAGTGGTCGCAGCAGGTTAGCCAGCAACTGCAAGGGTTAGCTGATACGCATGCTGCCGTATTTTTTCAGGGTGAATTAGGTAGCGGTAGAATTTATCTTGCACGTTATTTACACCAGATTAGTAATAATCATTACTCACCTTTAGTCATCAAAACTTTGTTAAACGAGCAGGATGTCCCGCTTGATGTATGGCTGAGTGGAGTCGCTGACGGCACGTTAGTGATCAAAAATATTGAGTTGATGCCAATTAGCCAGCAACGTTATTTGGTACAACATATTCAACAAGAGCACCGTGCGTTTCGGCTGGTGGGTATTTCTGATACACCGATAATTACGCTAACCAAGCAGCAAAAACTGATCGCAGAACTCTATTATTATTTTTCAATGACGCAGGTTATTTGCTTGCCATTATCGCAACGTAAAGCCGATATCGTGCCGCTGTTTTATCACTATCTTGAACTCGCTTGTACTCGGTTGAACCAACCCTTGCCGACTCTTGATGAGGTTTTTATTAAAAAATTAACGCGTCGTCATTGGCCTGGAAATATCAGTGAACTAGCAAATGCAGCTGAACTTTATGCGGTAGGGATCATGCCAATGGGCGAAACAGCGAATCCATTATTAGCGTCAGTTGCCCCGACTGCGCTTGATCAGCAGATTGAAAACTATGAAAGGCAAATTATTACAGAAGCACTCAATATTCACCAAGGCCGCATTAATGATGTTTCTGAATATTTGCAAATGCCGCGTAAGAAGCTCTATTTACGGATGAAAAAATACGGTTTAGATAAACATCATTACCGCACCTAGTCTATTTTTTAATGATTTGAAATATAAGCAATCTTTTGTTGTGGGAATTATTGATGTTTAGTTAAAACGCTCGCTATCCTCAACTCGGGGCTGTTTATCTTTGAGGGGCAATTTTTATTCGAATTACACGTCTTTAGTTAAGACAAAAAGAAGCAAGGTAAGAGCTACTCAACACAGCAAAAAATCACGTTTAATCGAACCCGAAGGGCGCTTTTCATTTAGGATTTAGGGTTTTTGGTGATGTTTTTTAGGCCTCTAAGTACGTGATATGATTATATTGCTGTTATTTAAACCGATTAGTGCGGTAAAAATCAGTAGCAAAGATAAACAGCCCCTAATAAACGCCCAATAATTCAAGATGCAGGCTTTAGCTGCCCGCACTGCCAACTTGAGGTATAGTGATTTTAATAATAAATGAAGTGGCTAACATAGGCTTAGTACACTGGCAAACTGGAGTTGTGGATGCTAATTGTTGAGATGTTAAGCACCGGAGATGAAGTGCTGCATGGGCAAATCATTGATACTAATGCAGCTTGGCTAGCGGATTGTTTCTTTCAAGCAGGATTTCCCCTTAGCAGCCGAACCACAGTTGGTGATAATTTAAATGATCTTGTTCAGATTTTACTTGAACGAAGCCAACAGGCTGATGTACTGATCGTCAATGGTGGACTTGGCCCAACTAGTGATGATTTAAGTTCACTTGCCGCGGCCACAGCCGCTGGTGTGCCATTAGTCGAGCACGCAGAATGGATAGCCGTGATGGAGCGTTATTTTGCTTCCCGAGAGCGCGTTATGCCAGAAACAAATCGTAAGCAAGCGCTCTTGCCTGAAAACGCTGAGCTAGTCGATAACCCAGTTGGAACAGCTTGCGGTTTTTCGATGGTGATTAATGATTGCTTGCTATTTTTTACACCGGGTGTGCCATCTGAATTTAAAGTGATGGTTGAGGGGCAAATATTACCTCGCCTACGAGAACGCTACCCTTCAACTGAAGCATCTCTATGCTTACGACTCACCAGCTTTGGGCGAAGCGAAAGTAGCTTGGCAAAGCAATTTGATGGGCTACCATTACCTGATGATTGTGTGATCGGCTATCGCTCTTCAATGCCGATTATTGAATTAAAGCTGACAGGGCCTGCAACGCAGAAAGAGCCGATGTTAGCACTTTGGCAAATGATTAAAGCTGGGGTGGGTGAAAACCTGATTTTCGAAGGGACAATAGGTTTACCGAGCGTGACATGTCACGATTTAAAGCAGAAGCAGCTTCGAGTAGCGATCAGTGAACAATTTAGTGCTGGGTTACTCAGTTGGACATTAAATTCAGTATCTGCACCATTGACGGACAGTAAAGTGATTACCTCACAGGATAATCAACACTTATCAGCCCTGTTAGAGCATGCTCGTCAGATTGCCAAACGACAGAATGCACATATTGGCTTAGCGATCGGAGAGTTCCATGAGGGTTGCTTATCACTGGCACTGCATACCCCAGAAAAAAGTTATGCTCAATGTATTCGCTATATGCCAAATAATCACAGTACTAGAGCGAAACAAGAGGTCAGTGTGATGCTGATGTTGGATATGCTACAGCGCTGGCTCCAAGAACGTGAAGTGTTTGGGCACTACGAGTGGTTAGAGCAAGCTGAAACGTTGATCAGTTAGTTTCAAGCATTAATATGCTGCGTTGCTCTAATCCCAGCGCAGCCATTTGTCTTTAAATAGTCGTAAGATCTCAAAATGTGCTATTCATAGAGCACTTCCGGTTTAATTTTTCATTTTTAAACCTGATTTCTGTAATTTATTACCGAGTGATGATATTCAATCATGCGTTTTCATCGACCCGTTTAAAACGGAAATCAAAAATGAATTTTCCTCATTATTACCTATCACATTGAATTATATAATAATAAATGATTTGTGTGGAAAAAGTGAATATCATCATCAATTTAAGCATTTGTGCGCCCGCTACCATTTCTGTTGAATGCAAATGTAAACTAATATCATTTGTGGTAAGTACAAGGTAAGATAACCGCCATTCTTTGTGTTATGGGCACAATCGCTGCGCTTAGTCACTTGGCTCAATTGTCATCACGCTTGTGTCTTTAGCTGCTTTATATCTTGATGTGTTTATCGAATTAGATAGATGGAGGAAATTGGATGTTTGTAAAATCATTAACTTCTGGATTGGTATTACTATCAGCTTTAGTTCTAGCCGGTTGTGATCAATCTAAAGAAACGACAGAAACCTCTGCGCCTGCTGAGAAACAAGTTATCACCATTGATCATGTTCAAGGTAAAACAGAAATCCCACGCCATCCCGAAAAAGTGATTGTGATGAGTATGGAAACGCTGGATATCTTGGATGCACTAGGTGCTCCAGTTGCGGGTGTTCCACAAACAAATGTCCACTTCCCTGAATTCTTGTCTAAATATAGTGGCCCAGAATATATCAATGCAGGAACCTTGTTTGAACCTGCTTATGAAACCTTGAGTAATGCTAATCCAGACCTGATCATTGGTGGTAGCCGTGCTCGTGATGCATACGACAAGCTCAGTGGTGTTGCACCAACTATTTCATTGGATATTGATAACAAACGCTTTATCGAAAGCTTAAACGAACGTACCACTGAACTCGGTATGCTGTTTGGTAAAGAGAAAGAAGCAGAGAAATTAGTTGCTGATTTCAAAGAAAAAATCGCTAAAATCAAAGCGAAAACACCAGATGCAGGTACAGCGATGGTGATTTTAGTCAGTGGTGGCAAGATCTCAGCTTATGGTCCTGGTTCACGCTTTGGCTTTATTTTTGATGAATTAGGCTTTAAACCTGCCTATGTATTCCCAGACGATACGGGAAGACACGGTAACATTGTTAACGCTGAACTGCTGGTGAAATTGAATCCTGATTGGTTATTTGTAATTGACCGCGATAGCGCAATTGGTCGTTCTGATGCCCAACCTGCTGCGCAAGTGTTAGATAATGCTTTAGTCAGAAAAACAGCAGCATGGAATAAAGAACAGGTGACTTACCTTGACCCATCTGCGGTCTATATCGCTGGTGGGATCCAAACGTACTCCCAGTTAATGGACGATGTTAATAACGCACTAGAAAAAAGCCAAACAAACTAATCAATGAAAACGCTTTATCTTTTTTTTGGAATTATCGCATTATTGGTATTAGCGGTGTTCAGTTTGTTTATTGGAGCGGGTGACGTGTCACCCGTTTCGCTTTTCACTGACCCCGAGATGCAAGACATCTTTTTTATCAGTCGAATTCCACGAACCGCTTCTCTGATCCTAGCTGGCAGTGCTATGAGTGTCGCTGGGCTTATCATGCAACTTTTAACTCAAAACCGCTTTGTTGAGCCATCGCTTGCCGGAACAACGCAATCTGCCAGTTTAGGTTTGCTGGTCGTCATGGTGCTTTTCCCTGCTGCCGGTATTATGACCAAAATGGTGGTCGCGAGTGGATTTGCTTTGCTTGGCACCATGTTGTTCATGTTGTTATTGCGTCGCGTCATTTTAAAATCCGCCCTGATTGTACCGCTAGTCGGTATTATGCTAGGTGCGGTGATTAGCGCATTAACTATCTTCACAGCTTACTCCTTTGATTTATTGCAATCATTAGGCGCTTGGATGAGCGGAGACTTCTCTAGCATAATTCAAGGCCGCTATGAGCTGTTATGGTTAGTGGGTTTACTGACACTATTAGCGTGTTGGATTGCAGACAGTTTTACTGTCGCAGGTATGGGGCGTGAGTTCGCAATCAATGTGGGGTTAAACTACCGCAAAGTGATGACAATCGGGCTATCAATTATTGCTTTGATCAGTGGCGTTGTTGTCGTTGTTGTGGGGGCATTGCCTTTCCTTGGACTGATTATCCCAAACCTTGTGAGCTTAATCATGGGCGATAATATCCGTAAAACACTTCCTTGGATTTGTCTTTCTGGTGGCGGGTTAGTTTTACTTTGTGACATTATTGGTCGGTTAATCCGTTACCCATTTGAAATACCTGCAAGTGTTATTTTAGGTGTTATTGGCGCCGTTATTTTCCTTTTTTTACTGTTGAAGCAGCAACGTTATGCAAAAAGTTAATGCATCAATCGTGTTACCCAAAAAGGGTATGACACCATTACAAAGAATATGGCTCCTACTGGGGTTGTCGATTTTAGCCATCATACTTTTTATGACGATTAATCTCGGCAATAACTTAGCCTATATTTTACCGCACCGTGGCTATATGGTGCTGACAATGATTTTGGTCGCATTTGCTTCCGGCGTATCGACCGTCCTTTTTCAGACAATAGCCAATAATAAGATACTGACTCCCTCCATTATGGGATTAGAAGCATTATTTATTTTACTGCAAACCATCTTTGTATTTTATACCGATACCTTTCCAGCATCTTGGTTACTCAATATTGGTAAGTTTTTGTTAGAATCTTCATTGTTGGTTCTATTTTCTGTGCTGCTTTATCGTTGGTTGTTTATTTCTGCCAAATTAAATATCAACCTCGTTTTGATGGTGGGTATTATCCTCGGTACCTTTTTCCGAAGTTTGGCAACATTATTACAGAGGTTGATGGATCCGAATGAATTTTCGATTCTTCAAAGCCGTATGTTTGCAACCTTTACACGAGCCACACCTGAGTTAATTTTCTTTACTGCCATTATCACTATCATTGTTGGTCTGCTATTGTGGCGCATGCGTTATTGTTTTGATGTCTTGGCGCTTGGCCAAGCGAATGCCGTCAATTTAGGTATCAATTATCGCCATAAAGTCACTGTGATCTTATTGTTGATTTCTATCCTAGTTGCAATTTCAACGGCGTTGGTAGGTCCATTAACCTTCTTAGGTCTAATGGTGGCAAATCTTGCTTACTTTATTAGTGGTAGTAGCCAACATCGTTATCTTCTTCCAGTCGCTTTCTTACTTGGTGTCATTGCTCTGATTGGTGGGCAAATGGTCCTTGAGTACGGATTGAACATGGCCGGAACGCTATCCGTGGTGATTGAGTTTGTTGGTGGCATATTCTTTATTTATATGGTGTTAAGAAGGTTTTAGTATGATTGAAATTAATCAGATATCGAAAAGTTATCAGGATACTAAGGTCTTAGATAACATCACAACAACCATTAAAAATAGTGGTATTACGTCGATAATTGGGCCAAATGGTGCGGGTAAATCAACACTATTATCCATCATCGGCCGGTTATTAATGGCCGATGATGGGTATGTCAAAGTCAATGATTTGGATGTCGTGACCACACCGAGTGATACATTAGCCACTTATTTGTCTGTATTGCGCCAAGAAAACCAATTCGCGAGCCGATTAACGGTTGAAGAGCTAGTCGGTTTTGGTCGCTATCCATACACGAAAGGCCGTTTAAATATTGATGATAAAAAGAAGATTGATGAGTCTCTCGATTTTTTAAATTTATCAGATTTGCGTTATCGCTATTTAGATGAGTTATCAGGTGGTCAGCGTCAACGGGCTTATGTCGCGATGGTACTGTGTCAGGATACCGAATATGTTTTACTTGATGAGCCGTTGAATAATCTGGATATGAAACACGCAGTGATCATGATGAAGTTATTACGTCGTGCTGCTGATGAGTTAGGCAAAACCATTATTTTGGTGATCCACGATATTAACTTTGCCTCGGTTTATTCCGACCATATTATCGCGATGAGATCAGGTAAATTGTCTTATCATGGTGCACCTGTCGATATTATGAAGGCAGATATTATTGAAGATATTTTTGATACGCCTGTCGATGTTAAATCTATCGACGATAAATTGATTGCGATGTATTACTAGCTTCAGACTTTCAATCAATAAGAGGTAAAAAACGGCTTCTATTATCTCTCAATGCATCTAGATGCAGGGTAAATAATAGAGGCCGTTTTAGTTAATCGCTTTTTGATCCCCTTCGAGTCTGTACTGAAGGAATATTCAGTGTACTCAAAAAGAGAAGAAATTATTTCTTCGGGCGAACTGCCGTCACTTCGATCTCAACACGCCATGCTGGGTTAGCGAGTTTTGCAACTTGGAAAGCTGAACGAGCTGGCAAATTTTCTGATTTGTCATTATAGAATTTGGTGTATCCAGCCATAAAGCCAGCAAAATCCATAGTTCCTTGAGTCTCTTCGCCACCAACAAGGAAGACTTGCATTTTAACAACATCATTCAAAGTCAGCCCAATCTCAGCAAGGTGATCTTTGATTTGGTTCATGACATTGATAGTTTGCGCTTCAGTGTTGCCATATGACTCAAGAACACCTTCTGGTGCATCTTTAGAAATCTTAGTTGGCACTTTCCCACTAAGGAAGATGATATCGTTGGTTGCACTGATTTCAACTGATTCAGAGATAGGCATTCCTTGTAGCTTATGGTTTTTAACGCCGTCAGCATTTGCGCTCGCTACACCCAACACTAATGGGAGAGAAAGAAGTAGAGTTTTATAGCTCATGTAAGATCCTTAACATTATCAAAGTGAATAGAGCCTATTAGTTTAATTGATTAAGCTTCAAAAAGTTACCTTGAATTAACAATAATTTAAAGTTCATAGGCTCTTGTGAAAAAATGTTGTTTATTTACTCGGTGAAACGAGAAAGTCTAAATGGATGTGGATTAATCACTGGCTTAGTCCCCATCAATAGATCTGCTGTTAATTCACCAGACGCTGGACTTTCTGTCATACCCCAACCTGTTGCGGTATTGATAACGAGGCCTGGATATTCTTTAATTTCAGAGATAATAGGTAATTCATCATCTGTTGGGCTAACAGTGCCACCCCAACGTTCCACAACTTTAGACTCTTTAAAGACAGGGAATTCATTTCTTAGTCTTTCAAGAACGCCATCTAAATGTTCATTGTTCGGAGTATTTGTTGCGGTACGGAACTCTTCAAATGGTGTTTTTTCATCTAAATTCCATGAAGTTGCCATTGTGAAGGAGTTAAACAGATCCTTACCGATAGAGAATTCTAATGGTAGCTCACCACCTTGTAACAGGTGCATGAATTTAGGTCCCAACAAGAAGCTATCTTTAACAATTGAGCTGGTAAAGATACGTGGAGCAACAGCATAAGTACCATCAGCTTGTTCACGGAAGTGAATCCCGTTTGGTAGATGCACGTTACCTTTCGGAGCGCCTGGTACGCCAGTGATTCGCTGCTGAGATAGATATACGTTAAGCGTAGGAACGTCAATGCCAAGGTTACCCATAAATAGGCGAGACCAGATACCACCAGTCAAAACCACGTTTGATGTTTTGATTGCCCCTTTTTCGGTGACAACATCAGAGATTTTACCGCCTGCAGTTTCAATGCCTCTAACGGCACAAGTAGTGTAGATTTTAACACCGATTGATTTTGCATAGTTGGCCATAGCTGGTGTAACAACTTCGGGATCAAGGCTACCGGAGTCTTCTTCAAAACCACCAATTTTCCATGGAGTTTGAGCATCAGGTAAACGTTTTTCCAGTTCAGCATCTTCAATCATTCTGGTGTGTAATGGAGTATCGAAACCTGGATTCTCAGCGGCATTTTTGATCCACGCTCTTGCAACTTCGATATCTTGTTCGCTAGACGGGACTTCTACACGACCTTGAGTACGGTAGCTGGTTTCAGCACCGATTTTTTCATTCATGCCACGCCATAAAATCTTTCCATAGTGGTGCAATGGAAAAATTTCAGGAGAAGTTTTGTAGCTGATGATTTGGCTATATGCACGGCCTGATTGCTCGCCGCCAACGACACCTTTTTCACAAATAACGACGCTCATACCTCTTTCGGTAAGATTAATTGCAGTCATTATTCCTTGAAGGCCCGCCCCGATAATAACAGCATCAGCAGATTTCGGTAGTGCACCTTCAGTACCAGCAACAGCTGATACACGTGATTGTACTAATTCAAACCGACCTTCTCTGCGGATCATAGGAACGACCGCAGCACCCCCTGCGAGAACACCCGCAGCACCAACCCCTAGAAGTAGCTTTCTACGCGAGATTTTCATCTATAACCTTAATGATAATATTATTTTTATATAGTAATTAATTACAAATTAAGGCAATCATTTTATCATAAATAATAATATTGTTAAGGTCAGGTAGTATTTGTTAATGAAACTAAGTTCAATAGGAATATTCGTAACGAGTAATAATCAAGCCTGTAAAGGCTTTGCGGGAAATTTGAATAAATTATATTTATTTTTATCCATATAAAACAAATTAGAATGTAAGATAAAGTGTACGCTCATTTTTTAGACTCTAAAAATAAAATTAAAAACAGTCACATATTGTGAGTTATAAATAAAAATACTGAAAGACGTTAAATAACAATTAACTATAATTAGTAGGGTTAATTAGAGATAAAGAGCAAAATAACCCATTAGAATGGGTTTTGTTGGATATTTTTTTGTTTGATAGTTAATCGTTTATTTTTCGTGGTAATTTAACTCAAGAAATATTTATTAAATATAAGCCTGTGGCTTTAACTTTTATTTTTGTATTTTTTCGTGATGTTTGCTCTTTTTTAGTTAAGTTATAAGTAACAGGCGTATCTTCTACTTTACAGTTTCTATAAATAATAAAGAGAAAATATATATTCCTTATGTTCTCCATTGTTTATTAAACGAGTTTTTTTAATTTATCATTAATTATCAATTGGTTGTGTTGTTGTGTTGTTGTGTTTTTTGGTATTTGGCTGGAGGTATTTTTTTTCAGTGATAATTAACCATTAGCATAACAGTTATTTTTAATAATAGAGGTAAATTTGATTTTTTTTAATCAATATTGATTAGGTTTTATTTATAACTCAAGTTGTCTCCTTATTATAAATAGAGTGGTTATTTCTAAGGGTACGCTTACCTATTTATAAATAATAAAATGCGCATGATTTGTGCGTATTAATATAACGTATAAAAAATGCAAAATTAATACCCCTAAAATTTTAGAATCTACCTTAAATTAATCTGTCATCTTAGTTGGAAGCGTTAATGTGAAAATATCACCGTCAATAAAAATTTAACTTAAATAAGTATGTTATTTTTAAAATTTATGATGTGCCAGAAAAATTAATAAATGTAATTCAATATGTTGTTTATTTAAAATCAACGTCTATTTTTGTTTAAAATAGAATGGTTATTTAATATGCTAAATATTATAATATCTTGCTATTCAATTTTGCATGGAGTTTATTTTGCGTAATTATTCTACTTAAATTAATTAATTAATACTTTGCGCTTTTGAAAGTACCGGTACCTGCAACAATTGAATGGTATATCCAGAGGCTGGCTGAGCTATTTTAATGAAAACTTATCAGCTCACTGTTCTCGAGTTGGCTGGTTTCGTTCGCATAACCAGCCAACAGGGAACAAGAGCATGGTGTATAGAGGTGTTAGTGAATCAGCCTTGAATCAGTCAGTAATTACTTTTGCGCCAATTTTATTGTGGAGCGTAGGGGATAGTTGTGACAGGTTAATAAACCTCAATTCACCATCATTCATTTCCAGTTGGGATTTGAGCAAAGAAACTCGCGTAATCATGCGCACAGACCTGATACAAAATTGTCTCTAAATCGGATAGCGGATGTAGTGACCAATCAGATCGAATATCAATGTCGGCATATTGTCGATTGCTCCAAACTTTGAGTGCGGCTGAACGAATACCTCGATAATCTCCCCCAGATGCAGCACCAGATTTCATTGCCATTAATAGTCTGTCAGCCAGAGTAAGCTGATTGTGTTCATGGAATGTGTCGTAAATAGCGCGTAATACCTGTTCTCCTGCAAGCATATTACCTGCAATCGCTAAATTATCTTCCGATAAACTACCACACCAAGGTAAGCAGTCTTGTCCCGTCCAATGAGCACTATTACCTTGAGTATCGATAATGATCAGTTGCCTTACCGTAGGCTCGACATCATGACTCAACAAAGTCTCTAGGCAAGGTTGAGCGGGTATTTTTTGTCGCAATAGCTCAATACCGTTTAATCCGGCGATTGGATTCGTCATTGCCTGTGTAGCAACCGCGCCACAAGCGCTAGCACCATGTAACACTAATGCCCCAACAGCAGGACCACCTGTTGCTGTTGCTGAACCTATTTTTCCTGTCTTAGGGCAGCGGGCAACAATCGAAAAAGTCATTTTACACCTCATAAACTATGACATCGATCAAATTTATCATTATAAATTATTGCATGAAAGTTAATTTATCATCATAAATAAAGAAAAAGAGAATAATTTTAACAAAATTGATACATATCACAGGGCAATCACGTTATCGGGGAGAACAGACATGCGAATACGTTTATATGGGTGGATAGCAGGTATCTTGCTTCTCTCTGCTTTTTCATTTTCATCATGGGCTGGTGAAAATAGTAATGTCTTACTACTAGGACAGATCTCAGAACCGCAATCATTAGATCCACAAGTTGCAACGGCAGCTAATGATTCACGGATCCTCGTAAATATTTATGAAGGGCTTGTTCGCAATGCGAACGGTTTATTAAAACTTGAACCTGCGCTTGCTGAATCTTGGAAAGTGAGCGATGACGGGCTGAGTTACACATTTCATTTACGTCAAAACGTCAAATTTCACGATGGCTCACCATTAGATTCAGAAGCGGTGAGATTTACGTTTGAGCGAATGCTTAATAGCGATCATCCGTACTATCACACTGGACCTTTTCCCTTATCTTTTTTCTTTTCGGTAATTGATAAGATAGAGACTCCCGATAGCGATACCATAATATTTCAATTAAAAGAGCCTTTTGCACCGTTTCTATCTAACCTAGCGACACCTGCAGGGCTGATCATCTCGCCTGCAGCGGTTAAGAAATATGATAAAGATTTTAGCCGTCATCCAAGTGGTACAGGGCCCTTTAAATTTACTGAGTGGACAGCAAATCAGCGTGTAGTGGTTGAGGCTAATGAGGAATACTGGGATGGGCGTCCATCATTGGAATACGTCGTATTTCGTCCAATAACAGATGCCAATACCCGTGTAGCTGAGATGTTATCCGGTGGAATAGATGCGATGGTCGAAGTCCCTGCGGATAATGTTCCGTTATTTGCCGTAGATGAGCGTTTTCATTTGTACCAAGCAACGGGTCCTCATGTTTGGTACGGGATGTTGAATACCGCTATTCCACCTTTTAATGACGTGCGAGTCAGGCAAGCCGTTAACTATGCGGTGAATAAAGAGAATATCGTCAAATATATCCTTCAAGGCTCTGCTGATGTTGCGGAAGGGCCCATTCCATCTGCGTTTGATTGGGCCTTTGATCCTGAAACAATGGCTTATCCTTATGATCCTCAAAAAGCGCGTGATCTAATTAAAGCAGCGGGTGCTGAAGGGCAAAAAATCGTTTTTTATGTTACTGAAGGTGGATCTGGCATGTTAGATCCGATCCCGATGGCGACAGCGATTCAAGCCGATCTCAAAGCGGTTGGTTTATCCGTTGAAATACAAACTTTTGAATGGAATACCTATTTATCCAAGGTCAATTCAGGGCTTAAACAAGCCCATATGGCAGAAATGGCATGGATGACGAACGATCCCGATACTTTGCCTTTTCTTACCTTACATTCAGCATCATGGCCTGATAAAGGTGGTTTTAATTCAGGTTATTACACCAATAAGCAGCTAGATGCGCTCTTGGATAAGGCCCGAGTTACCAACGATATTGAGCTAAGAGCGCAACTTTATCGCCAAGTGCAGAAAATTGTTCATGAAGATGCTCCGTGGTTATTTGTTGCAAATTGGAAACAAAACGCGGTAGCTAGCGCTCGGATCAGTCATTTTAAATTACAGCCAAATTTCTATTTATTACTCAAAGACGTTCGCAAAGATTGATCAATATTCTGACATGCAGACAAGGTATAACGCAGCACAACAATAAGCATGTGGAATTATTCAAGATTTTGTATGAACAAATCGATTTTCTGGGGAAAAACATATGTGGCTATATTGTTTTAAACGTATTTTAGCGACTATACCAATTTTGATTGGTTTAACGCTAATCGTCTTTTTTATCATGGCACTGATCCCCGGTGATCCGGCCCAAGCTCTGCTTGGACCATGGGCAACACCGGAGAATGTCGCGCGTGTAAAATTAGAGTTGGGATTGGATAAGCCGTTATATCAACAATATTTTATCTGGATGAGCAATTTACTTCAGGGGGATTTCGGGCGCTCATTTGTGCTCAATCGTCCCGTTACTGATGAAGTGTTAGAGCGTTTTTCTGCCACCTTAATTCTTGGGGGGAGTGCGCTAATACTCAGCGCTATTTTGGGATTATTAGCAGGCATTATCTCGGCTATTCGCCAATTTAGCTGGAGTGATCGCTTTATCACACTGGCGGTATTACTTGGGATTTCAATGCCTTCATTTTGGATTGGTTTGCTGATGATCATGTTTTTTGTCGTGCAACTTCAATGGTTTCCTGCATCAGGAATGTACTCTATTTGGCAAGGAGGAGGGGTAGGCGATCTCTTACACCATTTGGTGCTCCCCGTTGTGACTCTGTCTTTAGTGGCAACAGGCGTGATCGCAAGGCTGACACGTACCGCTATGCTAGAAGTATTACGTCTCGATTTTATTCGTACCGCCCGCGCCAAAGGGCTTAGCGAGCGCAAAGTGATTTTTCGCCATGCCTTTCGCATGGCATTGGTATCGGTGATCCCCGTCATTGGTATTCAGGCTGGCTTTGTATTAGGCGGTGCAGTCTATATCGAAACTGTTTTTCAATGGCCGGGACTCGGTGCAATGTTGGTTAAAGCCGTGGCCACTCGTGATTTGTTCTTAGTGCAGGGTGGCGTGTTGATTGCCGCAGCGGCCTATGTGTTTATTAATTTGTTTGCTGACTTAATGCAGGCACTTTTGGATCCGAGGTTAAAATCATGAACCAGACGACTACACCGGTTATCCAGCCCCGTTACCGCCAGTCAGCTTGGTCTTTGTTGATGACTAACCGTTTAGCCACGGCTGGGCTGGCAATCTTGTTAGCCATTATGTTATCCGCATTACTGGTGCCTTGGTTACCTCTACCTGATCCTGATGAAACCAATCTGGTGAATCGACTACTTCCCGTTTTTTCATCGGGGCATATCTTAGGAACTGATCATCTTGGCCGTGATATTTTGTCTCGTTTACTGTGGGGAACACGAGTATCACTGTTGGTTGGTATCTCTGCGACGTTGATTGCTGCAGTATTGGGGACGTTAATCGGATTAATTGCTGGCTATGTCGGGCATCGCACAGATACTTTGCTGATGCGTTGTATTGATATGCTCATGGCTTTTCCCTATATCTTGTTAGCACTGGCGATCGTTGCGGTGTTAGGCCCTGGACTACTCAATGCGTTATATGCGATTGCATTAGTCAATATCCCTTTCTTTGCGCGAAATATTCGGGGATTAACTGTTGGATTACGTGATAGAGATTTTATACAGGCGGCTAAATTATCAGGCAAAAATCATTTTCAGGTTCTATTGACGGAAGTGTTACCAAACGTTTTGCCGATTATTGTCGTGACTATGTCCACCACAGTGGGTTGGATGATTTTAGAAACCGCGGGTCTATCATTTTTAGGGCTGGGAACTCAACCGCCAAATGCGGATTTGGGCTCAATGTTGGGGCAAGGTCGTGCACAAATGTTTGTTGCACCACATGTTGCGTTAGTTCCGGGCATCATGATTTTCTTGATAGTGATTAGCTTTAACTTATTGGGTGATGGCGTTCGCGATTTACTTGATCCAAGGCTTAAGTCAGGCGCATTGCAACGTTCACAACCTGTTACTGAAACTCAGCGTACTGATATCCCCACTCGAACAGAAGGTAGTAATGCTGTTTTGGAAGTGAAATCACTGAGCGTTGGCTTTCGTCAAGGACCGTTACTGCGTCCTGCGGTCAAAGATATCAGCTTCTCCGTAGAACGTGGTGAATGCTTGGGGCTCATTGGTGAGAGTGGTTCTGGTAAAAGTGTCACGGCATTATCGATTATGGGACTATTAGCATCGCCACCCGGCGTGATAACGGCTGGTGGGATCTATGTCAATGAAGAAGAGATATTATCTCTCCCGCTATCGATATTACAGCAACGTCGTGGCGCTCGAGTGTCCTATATTTTCCAAGATCCGCTCACTACATTGCATCCGCAATTTACGGTAGGTATTCAGCTACAAGAAGCCATTACTGCGCACCAAGCCATTTCTAACCAAGAAGCGAAAAATAAAGCGATTGAGCTCCTTGATAGTGTCGGGATTTCCGATGCAAAAGAGAGTTATCACGCTTATCCTCATCAGCTATCAGGTGGGCAACGTCAGCGAGTGGGGATAGCAATGGCACTTGCTAATGATTCGGTTTTAATTATTGCAGATGAACCGACGACGGCGCTGGATGTTACCGTACAGGCTCGAATTCTTGAATTACTCAACAAATTACGTCGTGAACGCGGGGTTGCATTGCTATTTATTACGCATGATTTTGCGGTGATCAATCAGATATGTGACCGCGTTGCAGTCATGCAGCAAGGGACTATTGTCGAGACGGGAGAAACTCAAACCGTGCTTCACCAACCTCACCATCCTTACACTCAGCGTTTAATTGCTAGTGTCCCAAAACTTGGCGAAGGTCGAGCATTTCTCACCCATGTTGCTGATATTTATAATGACAAATCAGAAACAACTGAGGAGGCTTAATGAATAAAGTGATTGAAGTCGATCAGCTAGTCAAAACGTTTGGTCATCCTCCGGGTTTTTTCCATCCAACCCGCCGAGAGGTCAAAGCGCTCAAAAACATTTCATTGGCGCTCTATGAGGGGGAAACTCTCGCGGTTGTTGGCGAAAGTGGTTCAGGTAAAAGTACGCTTGCCCGCATTTTAGTGGGATTAGAGCAGGAAACATCAGGGCAGATTAGCATATTGGGGCAAAGTCGCCAGCAATGGAAAAAGCAAGGCGCGCGTGCATTTGGGCAAGTAATTCAATATGTTTTTCAAGATCCTGTCGCATCATTGAATCCACGCAAAACGATCGGTGAAACACTCTCTGTGCCATTGAAATATCTCAAGCACATGAATAAGTTACAGCGTTTAGACAGACTTCATGAACTATTAGAAGCAGTAAGCATGCCAGTTGATGCACTTGCTTGCTATCCGCATGAATTTTCTGGCGGGCAAGCGCAGCGTTTAGCGATTGCCCGTGCGCTTGCAGCAGACGCGAGAATTTTAGTGCTCGATGAGCCAGTGAGTGCTTTAGATGTATCAGTGCAGGCACAAGTATTGTTATTGCTACAGGAGCTAAAAGTACAATTTTCGCTCTCTTATTTGTTTATTAGTCATGATTTAGCGGTCGTTGAGTCGATAGCTGACAGAGTTGCCGTGCTCTATTTAGGTGATTTGTTAGAATGTCGCGAAACAAATAGTCTGTTTACCGCGCCAGAGCATAGCTACACGAAAAATTTATTAGCCAGCGCACCGCGACTACCCATTGAATAATCTCATGACCACGGTCGGAAGAAATATATGAGCACAGAGAAACAGCCGATAGTAGAAACAGGGCGAATCAAACGCACGGATGAAATCGTTAACGCTATCAAAGAAACTATCATGGCGGAAAATTTGACACCCGGAGACAGATTGCCCCAAGAGAAAGCGCTGATTGAGCGCTACTCGGCGAGTAAAAGTACAGTTAGGGAAGCACTAAAATCCCTAGAAGTACAAGGATTGATTAAGACCAAAACAGGTCCGGGTGGTGGGGCGTTTATTGATTCGATGACGGAATCGCGCGCCATGAGCCTGCTCTCTAATTATTTATTCACACGGGATATTTCCATTGCGGATATTTATACCCTGCGTAAATTACTCGAACCAGTGGTCGCCGTCAGTGCAATCGGCAATATTGATAGTGCAGGTTTTCAAAAACTGTATGACACGATAGCCATTTATGATCATGAGCCAGCCGATGAAGAAGAACGTTGGAAACAACGTATGGCTGAATTAGATTTTCACACTGTCGTTGCCAGCTATTCCGATAATGTTCTCCTGGTTTTTATCTGTCATTTCCTGCAACGTTTATTAAAAGATTTGGCAGTTTGCAAAGATATTTACCTGAAACCAGAACCCGTCGATCGCCGTCAAGGTATCGATTATCAATACCAGCTGATTGATGCGATGCGCCGTAAAGATGCAACAAAAGTGAAAGAAATTATGGAAGCGCATATGGATTATGCAGAACAAGCCATGCTGACTTTGCAAACCACCTTACAAGAACGATTTCTAAGTGAAGATAGGTAATGAAATGATTGATAAAGACTATCTAAAATCCGTATTAAAGACACTGCTACTGACACCAAGTCCAGTTGGTATGACGGAAAAAGCGGTGGCACAAACCCATCAATGGCTTGTTGAGTTAGGTTTCCAACCTCAATATACCCGCAGAGGGGTATTGCATATTACTTTAGGTGAAAGAGAACCTAAAAGAGCATTGGCTGCGCATTTGGATACACTCGGTGCGATGGTGACACAATTAAAATCCAATGGGCGACTGGCATTACGCAACACTGGCACTTGGGCTGCCCGCTTTGCCGAAGGGGCAAGGGTGACGGTATTTTGTGATGATAATCAGTACCGTGGGACTATTTTACCGCTAAAAGCATCAGGACATCGTTTTAATACCGAAGTAGATACGCAAATTGCAGATTGGGATAACCTCGAAATTCGTTTAGATGCGCCTTGTTACACGCGAGCTGATTTGCAAGTGCATGGCTTTAATGTCGGCGACATGGTTGCTGTGGATGCCCAACCTGAATTTATCGAGAATGGTTTTATTGTTTCTCGTCATTTGGATGATAAAGCAGGCTGTGCCGTGATGCTCGCGGCGCTTAAATCGTTGGTGGATGACAAGGTGACCCCTAAGGTTTCATGCCAACTGATGTTTACCATTTCAGAAGAGGTTGGAATTGGTGGAACACATGGCTTTGGACCTGAAGTACAGGAGCTATTAGCGATTGATAATTCGGTATCAGCACCCGACCAAACTACGCGTGATGACGCATTGACGTTAGCATTCAGAGATAGAACAGGGCCGTTTGATTTAGCGATTACTCGCCATCTACTTAAGCTATGTCAGGAACATAATATTCCTCATGTTAGAGATACCTTTAAACACTATCGCTCTGATAGTGCGGCGGCGATTGATGCGGGTTGGGATATTCGTGCGGCATTAGCGTGTTTTGCACTGGATAGCTCACATGGATGGGAAAGAACTCATCTTGATTCGCTGGTGGCATTAGCGACATTAGTCAGACATTATATTGAAAGTGATTTAGTGCCATTACCGGGCAGTAACTAGCGTTTTTCTGTGGTATCGATTGAATGATTTAGGCGCAAGGAGAATATCTCTCTTTGCGCCTTTTTTTAAATAATTGACTTATTGTTTGTCATTTAAAAATTCAGGCTCTTTAGGAAGCTTAAAACAGCAGAATAAACAAACAAGGAGCACGCTCATGACATAGATGAAAAATGAATTTTCAGCGCCACTGGCTTTAAATTGCAACGCCACAGAAGGTGCAGAGCCACCGAAAATCGCATTTCCTATCGCATAAGAAAGACCAACACCCAACGCGCGTACGTGAGGTGGGAACATTTCCGCTTTAACGAGTCCACTGATTGAAGTGTAAAAGCTCAGCAACATCATTAAAAAGATCAGCAATAGGGCGATAATGATTGGCGAGTCTGCAAAGTAACGCATTCCTAACACCATCACAGGATAGATAAAGATCAGCATCGACACAGTAAAGATAATCATGGCAGCACGACGACCAATTTTATCCGAGATAATACCGAACAGTGGCTGAGCTATCATGAAAAAGAAAAGTGAGGTCGTCATGATATAGCCCACGACTTTGCTATCAATGCCGATATTGGTTAAATAAGTTTTTGAATAGACGGTGATGATATAAAAGCACAGGGAACCCGCAGCGGTATAACCGATCACTAGGATAAAGGATTGCCAGTGTTCTTTGAGCAGTGCGATAACAGAACCGGATTCTTTTGCTTCAGCAGCTTCGACGGTTAACGTTTCCTCAAGACGTTTTCGGGCAATTAAGGCAATAATGGCAGCAAAACCACCGAGGACAAAAGGAATACGCCAAGCACCATTATGCAATTGTTCTTCGCTAAGAAATGCCAACATAATGACACTGAGTAAGCTGGCTAATAATTGTCCGCCAGATAAAGTGACATATTGGAATGAAGCGAAAAATCCACGTTGCCCTTTTAGCCCTAGCTCACTCATATAAGTCGCGACTGCACCATATTCGCCACCAACAGATAAACCTTGTAGTAACCGAACCAGTAACAACAATAGTGGCGCTAACATACCGACTTGTGCATACGTTGGTAGAGCCGCAAATAAGAAAGAGCTGAAGCCCATCAGGTAAATGGATGCCACCATCGAACGCTTGCGACCGTGACGATCAGCGATCCGCCCAAATATCCAGCTGCCAATTGGGCGCATAAAGAAACTTGCCGCGAAGACGCCCCACACATAAATCGATTGTGTAAGAGGATCCATATCTTGAGGGGTGAGTGCTTTTGTGAAATACGCCGCAAATACGGCATAGATATAAAAATCGAACCATTCAACGAGGTTACCAGAGGCTGCTCCAACAATACCGCGAATACATTTTGCTTTTGCTTTTGCATCTACTTTTTTTACATCAGCTTGAGACATTTCCAATTTAGTACCACCGCGACATTAATTAACAAGTCATTAACTAATAGCGGCAATTACTTACTGAGTCAATATTTGACTATCTTGTAAGTTAAATACTGAGATCAATATCCTGTTTTAATCTGTTATTGCGATGTCCTTTGTGATTGTGGTTTTTTGTTAATAGTTTATTTTTTAAATGTTTTATTTGGTTTTAACTCTTTTTTCTTTATTAGTCAGAGTATATGAAAGTAAAATCCGTTTTTGGTTGATATTTACCAGCTAAAATTTATATTTAGTCTTTATATGACTATATTGGTGTAATCAGAGAACTGAGTTAACATGGTTATCTTAACTTAAATTGATGCATGTAGCGTGTATCTTTATTTTTGATTAAAAGGCGTTTTTATGGCATATCCGACTTATTTAACGTTAAAAGGTAAAAGCCAAGGTCTGATTTCGGCGGGGTGCTCATCCCAAGATTCAATAGGCAATCGTTACCAAGTGGGTCATGAGGATGAAATCCAAGTTATCGGTGCAAATTATGGTTCTTTTCGCGAGCAAAATGCATCTTATATACTCAAAATAATTCAAATTTCAGCTAGGCGACAAATGAAGATAGTCGGGGAGCATAGATAAACTATGTGACTCGGCTAGCTGAGTGTAGTCAACAACGCTGCAACTTGAAGTATGACGAGTATAAACCAGTTGTATTTACTAAGAAGCCGATCGATAAATCCTCCCCATTACTGTCTCTTGCGCTTGATAATAATGAAGTTCTAGAGGCGGTATTCCTATTTTATCGCACAAGTCAAAATGGACAGCTTGAGAAATATTATGAAGTCAAGCTAACAGGCGTTTCTTTGATTGAAATATCGGATATATTCCCTGATTCAATAAAAGATAATGAATCAATGCCATACCAGCGTATTCAGATGAAATACGCATCGATATCAAGAAATCATTTAATGGCGAATACATCAAGCTACAGTATAAATAGTGATATGATTAAGTAGCTTTAATATCAAAAGAGGTGTTTACTGTTTACACATCTCTTTTGATATAACGTATTCATTTGGTGCGAAAATAGATGATTTGTAGCATGTATAGTAGCCTTTATTTGTTAAATCAATGCTGACATAGGCTGAAAAGAAAAAGCTAAAGATGATGCCTATTATCCCTATTATTGCAAAGGAACTAGCTAATTTATTATTCATTTTCTGTGGTTTTTTGGTATAGCCGCAAGCAAACGTTAGATATGAAAAATAGATAATTAAAGGTGCTGCGAAACAAAGTAAACCTGTTTGAAATGAAAATATGATTCTATCTTTCATCATAAAATAATCTATGTAATAAATTATGGAGTCATAGAAACAAAATAAAGATAAAAGAAATGCTGCTATCAAATACAATTTAAATGGGTTTATTTTAACCATAGCTGAATCTTCCCCATTGTGAGAAAAATTGATCTGGATGGTAAGGCGTTTCAGGTTTATTTGATCTATGCTGTTTTAAGGATTTAATTATTGTATTGCTGATTTTAAATTTATCGTCTAATTTGTATAGTGCATAAGCAATTGCTACACCTAGCAGAAAAATTCCTAAAGATACAACAATAACACTTCCTCCAGTAATTAGTCCTGCTGTTGTTAAACCACCTACAATCGCTGTACTTACCTGTGCGCTAATAGCCAATTTTGCCATATCCATGGTGACATTCACAAAAAAAATCAACCAATGTATATTCATCTTTAAAGATTAATTCTACTGCTCTGTAAGCTGCTGAAAAAACGATTGCGAAGCGAGCTGCGCGTACGGATATATCATTCATACCTTGGGTTCCAACGCCCATGTATAAAATGCGAGGGTTATTTACTAAATATCGAGTTCCATTCAAGTATGCTCTAACCCCCGCATGACCTGATAAGCGTATATAAGCATTTCCATTTGGGCTTATATATTGGTGTGCTGTGATATTGATATTTCGAAATTCATCGATAATTCGGGTTACTCGATGAGCTTCATAGATATTGCTTGAGTAATTAGAAATGAAATCACCAATACCAAATAACGCCTCTTTAGGGGATTTGAACGGGGTCGGAGTGGATTCATTTTTTAAAATATAATCAGCTTCTTCAATCGTGATAACTGCAGCTACATTATCATCATCTTTCTCGTTGTTCAGCACCGCTTTTATCTTGAGTAAGTTTGTTTGATAGTACAGCTCATCATAATTAGGTGCTTCTTCGAAACTGAATTTTGCGTCAGCATCGATTAATGTTTTTTTGATAGGGTCGTATTTGTATGCCATGCTTCCTCATCAATAAATTTAGGTTATGGTAATGTAGCATGAAATAAGCATATGCTGAAAATAAAAAAACTGATTTCTACAGTGCTATCCCCAAAAACCTAGTCCATAAATTGGTACACTTATCAGATATTCACTCATTTTTCGGTGCCATAGCGTGATTCAAAGATAAAGTGGAAGTTTCGTTTTCTTCGAATAGGGTGCCATTTAATGTAAAGGTACTTAAACGCATGTCTAGGATGATAATAATAGGGTAATATCAAATTTTTTATTTTTTGGTGTTTTTTTATTGATATATTAACTGGATATTTTAAGAATAACGAATGTAAAATAATATATTAATATTTACATTGATAATAATGATAAATTTAAAATTGCTATCCGGTTCTAAATAAAAACCAGATAGCATTTAGATAACATACCAGCGTTTTAAATTTGCTAATTAGTTAATTTATCTAACTAATTTATAGGTAAGTATTAATAAATTTATGTTAATTATCGCCTGCTTATATCCCTAGTTATCGTAGATATAGGTAGGAGCTAATCCAATTATTTAATTGAAAATAAGCGTAATTAATATTGTTAAACTAATAAGTTTATATTTGGTGAGCTTATTACTCTAAATAAATTGACTGCATTTTTTTAAAGTCATCGTGGCTAAATCCAAGTTCATTAATAATATAATTCTCTACCGTACCTGACACTTGTTTCATGCTGTTGAATACTTCAATAATAAACGATTCTCGTGTGTCGATTAATGAAAGTAAGTAATCTAACACGTTCTGTTCTTGCGTAATTTCACGATAGGCTTTCATTTTTACGTCATTGCGTGCAAGTCGATTAAAATGCGTCAACATATAATCGTAAATAATTGTTTCTTCGCTCACCCCTAACATAACTAGCACTAATAGAACGCCATAACCCGTTCGGTCTTTCCCTCCACGGCAGTGTTGAATACTGGGACTATTATTGCTATCAAGTAAAACTTGGATCATCTTACGAAAAGCGGTTTTAGATTTTTCACTCACAACAAATTGATGGTATTGCTCTAATATTTGCTCACCTTCACCATTGATGAGTTCTTTAGGGATATCTCGGATAATACTATCAATAAGTGCCTTGTCTTCATTACTGGGATCAGCAGCAAATTGCGCTGCAAGTTCTGCAGTTTGTGCCGTCGCATCTAAATGAAAAGTATGTTTTTCACCAATATCACAGTTAGGTGATTTATTAATTTCATTTTGGCTACGATAATCAATAATACTACTTATTTTTAATTTCTTGAGGTAATCAATTGCACCATTACTGAGATTAAATAGGTGATTAGAGCGATATAATACACCCCATTTTATTTTTTTACCTTGAGCACCTGTATAGCCACCAATATCACGGAAATTATTTAATCCTTCGATAGGCAATGTCCGTTCTGCGAACAGTTCACATTGGTTGTCTTGCTGCAAAATAAAATAGATACGCTGTTTAGCTTCTAAAGGGTCATGTACGATTAATGTGTTGCTAATTTTGCTGGTAATAAAGTTCTTGGGGTCTATCTCTGTTGTTGGCTGATGACTCCAATAAAGCTTGGCGTTATCCTTTGGGATTTCGTCGAATATTAGCTCAAGAGTCTGGCTACTGATTCTATTAATTGTCACTCTCATAATGCTTCCCTTTTTTCTATCCTAAAATTCCAAATACTGAACAAATAACACCCATAACCATCATGCCGATAATTAATGTGACGGTATGTTTTCCTTGTAATTTACGCACCAGAAAGAAAACACCTAAGGCAAACAATAAGGTTAAAAGATTGGGAATGACCTTATCGAACATTTCTTGTACTTTGATCGATTGTTCACCGACTGAAATGGTGAGGGGCGTGGCTATCTTGACCGTTGTGGCTATCAAGGATCCTAGGACCATGACCCCGACGACGTTCGCAATATTAGTAATACGTTGGATGATATTTGATTTTTTCGATTGCTCGATTAAATCAACGCCTTTATTGTAGCCATAATGAATAAAGAAATATTTTGTGCCGATATTGACGATGTTAAACAAAATAAACATCAGGATAGGGCCAATGATATTACCTTGTAGAGCAAATGCGGCACCAATACTGCCGCAGATCGGTAACCAGGTGAATTTTAATAAGCTATCACCGAGCCCCGCAAATGGCCCCATTAATCCGGCTTTCACAGAGACAACCGCATCTTTTTCTTCTTCTGTGGTTTTCTCTTCGAGTGCAGCGGTGACGCCTAATATCAATGCCCCAGCATTAATTTGTGTATTAAAGAATTCAAAGTGACGCTGCATCGCTTTAATACGTGTTTCTTGATCTGCTTTTTCATAGAGCTTATCTAAAACGGGCACCATACAGTGTGCAAAACCTATTGTTTGCAATTTTTCGTAGTTATAAGAGAACGACATTGTTTGGATACGCCAAAACATACTGTTCAACTCTTTCTTGGATAATTTTTTATTCTCGGATGTATTAGTATCACTCATAAGTCATACTCCTCTTCTTCATTATTCTTTTTGGAATATTGTGTTTCTTTTTCTTCTTCTGGTTTGGCGCGAGAGCCACTGGTAAATGCCATGTCATACAGAACAGCAAACGCCAGAGCAATAAAGGTGATTGGGATAATCGGCAGTTTTAAATAGGTGGTTAACATGAATCCGAGGAGGAAGAAAAACCACATTCTACCTTTAAGGAGCATCAGTAATAAAATACAGATACCAACGGCTGGAATTAATTTAGAAGCAACCCCCATACCGGTAAGAATACTTTCAGGTACAGCTTCTAAGACGCTATTAACAAGTGCACTACCAAAATAAACGGCCATAAAACACGGAATAGCACGAATAAGGAACCAGATTGGTGTTGAGAAATAATGAACTTTAGTCAGGCCACTATAATTACCGTTTTCAATTGATTTACTTGCCCACACATTCAGGAAGCTAGCAAATGAACGCCAAATAATCAGTAATTGCTGACAGAGAATTGAAACAGGAACAGCGAGCGCAATACCGGCTGCAATTCCGCCATTGGAGGCAATACCGAGTGCAACTCCGATAATAGAACCGGCGATAATATCAGGTGCAGAATAAGCCCCCACATTACCAATACCCATCCACATCAATTCTAAAGTTGCACTGATGGCTAACCCTTGAACCATATCACCCATAATAATCCCAGCAACAGTACCGGTTAGTAATGGGCGTCTTAACATTTGTGGACCAACATCATCCAATGAGCAAATACCTGCCCATACAGCTATTAGAATGGCCTCAACCAACATAATAGACTCCTCACTTATTTGCGAAAATAAGCGTGATAAGATTAATTAATGAGTGTTTTTAATTCAACAATCGGATCTTTAGGAACCATTTGAATTTCAACGGCGACATTGTTATTAATGAGTGACTTAAAGGCTTGCTCTTCTTCTGGAGTGACTGCGACTGCTCGGGAAAGATTACGTCTTCCATCTTGCATCCGCATTCCACCCACATTTAGTTTTTCAAGTGTTAAACCATTTTCCACTAATTTGTTCACATCGATACTATTGGTAAATAGCAGCATAGTGCGTCGTTTAATCTCTGTTTTTTTCAAAACCTCAATAAATTTATCAACACTAAATACAACGATTTTAAGATCAGGTGGTGCTGCCATTGCTAAAACAGATTGTTGAACTGTATCGTTGGCCACTTTGTCATTTACAATGATCACTTGTTCAATATCGAAATTTTTTACCCAAGTAGTGATTACTTGGCCATGAATTAGTCGGTCATCGATTCGTGCGACATTAATTGGCATGAGGTTATCTCCTAGAGTTCATAGTCAGACTGTGCAGTTACTTTCAATTGTCCCCCGACATTGAAACAACTGTCTGGAAATACATCATTAATGACTTGGTGTATTTCACTGATGGGTAAATCACGATTATTTAAAATCTCTAATAAGGTTGGGATATTGATGCCACAGTAAAGCGTGACATCATTTTGTGTGAGAACAAGCTCACTCGCTAAATTGCAGGGGGAGCCACCGAGCAAATCTACCAAAATGAGAACACCATTTCCTTGATTGAGGTTTCGGTATGCAGTGAACATTTGCTCTCTAACCTCATTAATATTGCTTTCTTTTTGGATAGAGATAACGGCAATATTTTCTTGCTGACCAATCAACATTTCAGCACATTCCAGTAACCCTTGAGCAAATGGGCCATGGCTTGCGAGTATGATAGGAATTTCAGTTGTCATTTTTCCCCCCAGTTATAGTAATAATGTTACTTTTTATATTTGTATTTAAGGTAACAATATCACAAATAAAGAATGTGGATACTCTCTGAACCTATAAAAGATTTATTTTTGTGAGCTTGATCTGATGTTGTCAGTGAAAACTTCATCAGATCATTGAGTCTGTGGAGAGAAAATTTATGAGTAATGGACAGGAATTAATTATTATTGTTTAGGCGAGAAAAACGTTCAGCTCGCGTGCTTATTTGTTTAGATATACGCTCATCATACTGTTTAATAAAAAGATTTGTGATTAGCATGTTGATGATGGTTAACTGAGATATTTTCGAACGAATGGGAATAATACGCGAAACATTCTCTGTTGAAATCGTATGTAAAATAGTTTCAGCAAGGTTCGATACTGAACTTTGCCCCATTTTAGTAATCGCAATAGTAGGGACATTCAGCTCACGTGCCAATGTGAGTAGCTTAATGCATTCATGATTTTCACCAGAATGGGAAATAACAATCACTAAGTCATTTTCATTCAGTGTATTAACGATGCTAAATTGAATGCTGTAATCTAGATGGCAATTAACATCCTTTTTGATTTTAATCAGCTGGTATTCAAGTTCTTTTGCAACAAGCCCGCTACTGCCTGCGCCATAAATGACAATTTTCTGACTTTTACTAATGAGTTCATTAGCGTGTTCGAAAGCATTTAAATTAACTAAGGCACAAGTCTCATCAATCGAGGATTTTTCAATCATGCTGACCTTGTAGTTAACCGTCTCTATCGTGTCATTAATATTAATGTCTTCTTGAAGAAATTCACCATAAGGTTGATTGTTAATCGAAGAAATAAGATCAATTTTAAGCTCGCTAAAGCCTTGATAACCCAACTTATGGCACAGACGCAAGATCGTGGTCGTACTGACATTATTTTCTTGAGCAAGAGATTGGATACTCATGCTTTGGGTGTGCTTCTTATTAGCAACAATATACTCTGCAACCCGTTTTTCTTTGGTGGAGAGGCTATCTTTAGATTCGCGTAATTTTAAATCTATCATCATATACCTTGCTAATAAGTGAAAAATCGATGCTTGGGTTATGATCCTACCACATATCGAAAATAGCGGAATAACGACTTTTGATGATTGTGCTGTAACTCGCTTTGTCACTAGTCAGTTTACTGATGACTCAAGAATAAAATAATTAAATTAAAATGATTCTCATTCAGTTTAATTGTTATTAATTATTTACTATTAACCTATTTTATTAATTAAAATATCACTTTAGTCTATTAGTTTTAGCACCAATTATTATTGATAAATATTTTTTAGTTAATTGTTATTACCTAAAGATAATCAATTAACGCAATTATAAAAAACCAAAAATAAATTATCAAAGGCAAAATATTAGTTTCTCATCCTGTATTAGTAGGTATATTCTTTCTAAAGCTCTTTGTTGTATGTTTTTTTATATAGCGACATGTTGTTTTTATCTATCAACTTATTAATTTTAAACAATTTATATAAGCAGTTATTAGGGTGTTTATTGATGTAAAACAACCTCTCCATTTTATGGATTGATATGATTAATCATATCAAAAATCTCATTATCTTCATTGTGTGACTAGTCGTTTTTATTTCGAATAGAACGCATCTTAAATTCATTTAAATTAGTTTTGATGAAAATTTGATTTCCAATATTCATAATAATTAACCAGGTGAGTAATGTATGGCTAATATGAAAGAGAAAGCGTCAGTTTTTGCTCCTCTCACCCGTCGTGGATTCGTTAAAGCAGGGACTATAACGGGTTTGGCTGCAGCGGCTGGAGGGTTTTCCCTCCCTTTCAGCTCCTCAGCAATTGCAGAGCAAAAAACAGCAGCCTCAACAGAGGATGAAAAAGTTGTTTGGAGTGCATGCACCGTAAACTGCGGGAGCCGTTGTCCACTACGTATGCACGTTGTTGATGGTGAAATCAAATATGTCGAAACTGATAACACAGGTAATGACGTATATGAAGATCTTCATCAAGTGCGTGCTTGCTTGCGCGGGCGTTCAATGCGCCGTCGCGTTTATAATCCAGACCGTTTACGTTATCCAATGATGCGTGTTGGTAAACGTGGAGAAGGCAAATTCAAACGAATTAGCTGGGATGAAGCCTTTGATGCCATTGCTGACAATATGAAACGTTTAATAAACGACTATGGCAATGAATCTATTTACCTAAACTACGGTACAGGTACATTAGGTGGCACCATGACTAAATCATGGCCACCAGGTGCAACTTTGATTGCCCGTTTAATGAACTGCTGCGGTGGTTACTTGAATCACTATGGTGACTACAGTACTGCACAGATTGCCGCTGGGTTGAATTATACCTACGGTGGTTGGGCTGATGGTAATAGCCCATCCGATATTGAAAATTCAAAACTGGTTGTCATGTTTGGCAATAACCCGGGTGAAACTCGTATGAGTGGCGGCGGTGTGACTTATTATGTCGAGCAAGCACGTGAAAAATCTAACGCGAAAATGATCATTATCGATCCGCGTTATACCGATACTGGTGCAGGCCGTGAAGATGAATGGATCCCAATTCGTCCCGGTACCGATGCGGCATTAGTTAATGCAATTGCCTATGTGATGATCAAAGAAGACATGGTGGATAAGCCTTTCCTGGATAAATATTGTGTAGGCTATGACGAAACCACAATGCCAGCAGGCGCACCAAAAAATGCACATTACAAAGCATACATTCTTGGTGACGGCGTCGATGGGCAGCCGAAAACCCCTAAGTGGGCAGCGTCGATTACAGGCATTCCAGCAGCACGTATCGTAAAACTAGCACGTGAAATCGGCAGTGCAAAACCCGCGTATATCGTACAAGGTTGGGGACCTCAACGTCGCTCTAATGGTGAATTGGCCTCTCGGGCTATCTCAATGCTTGCTATCTTAACCGGTAATATCGGTATTAATGGCGGCAACACTGGTGCACGTGAGGGATCTTACAGCATTCCATTTGTTCGTATGCCTACGCTAACCAATCCAGTCAATACGAGCATTTCGATGTTTATGTGGACCGATGCTATTTTACGTGGCCCTGAGATGACGGCAACGCGTGATGGTGTTCGCGGTAAAGATAAGCTCGATGTACCGATTAAAATGGTGTGGAACTATGCAGGTAACTGTTTGGTGAACCAACATTCTGAAATCAATCGTACGCATGACACCCTACAAGATGAATCTAAATGCGAAATGATTGTGGTGATTGATAATCACATGACATCGTCAGCTAAATATGCCGATATTCTGTTGCCTGATTGCACGGCATCAGAGCAGATGGATTTTTGTATGGACGCCTCTGCCGGTAATATGTCCTATGTTATTTTTGCGGATCAGGCAATCAAGCCACGTTTTGAAAGCCGTAATATTTATGAAATGACGAGTGAATTGGCTAAACGCATGGGCGTTGCTGAGCAATTTACCGAAAATCGTACTCAAGAAGAGTGGCTACGCCATCTTTATGAGCAATCTCGTGAAGCGTTACCTGAATTACCGACTTTCGAAGAATTTCGTGCCCAAGGTATTTTCAAAAAACGTGATCCGAAAGGTCATCATGTCGCTTATCGCAGTTTCCGCGAAGACCCTGTTGCCAATCCACTTACTACGCCATCAGGTAAAATTGAGATCTACTCTTCTCAATTAGCGGAATTGCAAGATACATGGGAGCTGGAGTCTGGTGATGTGATCCACCCGTTACCCGTCTATTCGGTAGGCTTTGAGCAGTATGGCGATCCATTAATGGAAAAATACCCATTGCAGTTGACAGGCTTCCACTATAAATCTCGTACTCACTCAACTTATGGCAACGTGGATGTTCTAAAAGCAGCGTGTCCTCAAGAGCTCTGGATTAACCCGCTAGACGCAGGCAAGCGCGGCTTAAAACAAGGTGATTTGGTACGGATTTATAATGACCGAGGGGAAGTTCGTGTTCAGGTCAAAGTAACACCGCGTATTTTACCGGGAGTGGTTGGTTTAGGTGAAGGTGCTTGGTATAGCCCTGATGGTAATCGAGTTGATCATGCGGGAAGCATTAATGTTTTAACCACCCAACGCCCATCACCATTGGCGAAGGGAAACCCGTCACACTCCAATCTCGTTGAAGTCGTTAAGGCTTAAGGATGTCAGTTATGTCAACGCAATATGGTTTTTATATCGATTCAAGTCGTTGCACTGGCTGCAAAACCTGTGAGCTAGCATGTAAAGACTTTAAAAACTTATCACCTGAAGTGAATTTCCGCCGTATTTATGAATATGCAGGCGGAGATTGGACAGAACAGAATGGCGTATACGGACAGAATGTTTTCGCCTATTACTTGTCGATTTCCTGTAATCATTGTGACGACCCTGCATGTGCCAAAGTGTGTCCAAGTGGTGCAATGCACAAACGTGAAGATGGCTTTGTGGTTGTGAATGAAGAAGTGTGTATTGGTTGTCGTTATTGCAGCATGGCTTGCCCTTACGGTGCACCGCAATTCGATGAAGTTAAAGGTCATATGACCAAGTGTGATGGTTGTTATGAGCGAGTAGCAGAAGGTAAAAAACCAATCTGTGTAGATTCATGCCCATTACGTGCTTTGGATATGGCACCGATTGAAGAATTACGTGAAAAATATGGTTCGCTGGCGGAGATTGCGCCATTACCATCTGCAAAATACACACATCCAAATATTGTGTTGAAATTGAATGCCAATAGTCGTCCTGTCGGTGATACCACCGGGCATCTGGCTAATCCGGAGGAGGTGTAATATGGGCTCAGGAATTCATGAATGGCCATTGATGTTTTTTACTGTAATTGGCCAAAGTGTCGCCGGTGCTTTTGTGATGATGGCAGCCGTTATACTCAGTGGAAAACTCTCCGCCGATCTTAATCGTAAAGTGTACTTCAGTATGTTTGGATTGTGGATATTGATGGGAATTGGTTTTCTTTTATCAACAATGCACATGGGAAGCCCCTTACGAGCGTTCAATGCATTTAATCGGTTAGGTGCATCAGCTCTGAGTAATGAAATTGCCAGTGGCGCACTATTTTTTGCTTTAGGCGGCTTGTATTGGTTACTTGCTGTACTAAATAAAATGCCTGTGTTACTGGGTAAAATATGGTTGGTGGTAGTAATGGTACTGGCGGCCGTCTTTGTTGTAGCGACCGCGCGGGTCTACCAAATCGAGACAGTCCCAACATGGAATAACAGTTATACTGTGGTGAATTTTATTCTGACTGCATTCCTTGGTGGCCCTATATTGGCTGGGTTATTACTGCGTATCGCTGGGTTTGACTTGCAATGTATTCGACGTGTTCCTACGCTCAGTGTGATTGCATTGTTGGTGAGTGTCATGGCGGCTATCTCGCAAGGCTTTGAGCTGGCGAGTATCGAAACACCGGTGCAAAGAGCCGTCGACTTAGTGCCAGACTATGGAATATTAATGGATATTAAAATAGTCGCGATTGCATTTGGTCTGGGTTGTTGGATCATTCCGCTAGTGGCAAGACGAAACCCGTCTTTGGTTAATATGGGGATCGGTTTCTTGCTGGTGCTCGCAGGTGAAGTGGTTGGGCGGGGTGTGTTTTATGGGTTGCATATGACTGTTGGCATCTAACCCGTCATACTTCGAGCTGTCTCGCTGTTAGCTACGCTCAGTTACCCGAATCACATACCTTATGTATGCTCATCGAGATATCTGTGCTTGTCGCCTAGATACAACTCGAATTATTTAGGGCTATAGATATAGTAGCATTATGATTTGGCTAACAATAAATGTAACTTGAATTATTTAGAGGATTAGTCATTGGGCTCATCGCTTGATACTATCCCTTTTAAGAAAATTTTCAGTAAACTCAACAATAAGAGAAGTAGCATAACAATGAGCGAACAATATTTCAGTGATATCTCTTTGACGGCTCGAGTGCTTGGAGCTGGATTCTATTATTCCCCCGCGGATGTGCAGGAGATTATTCAATTACTGTCATCTCAGGCGTGGACTGAAGATTGGCCATATGGTTCGGCTGAGCAAAAACAGCATATTGCAGATAAACTGGCTATCATTCAGACCGAGAATGAAACACTGGATGAGGCTTATCAACGCTTATTTATCGGACCATATGCGTTGCCTTCACCACCGTGGGGCTCAGTTTGGCTGGATAAAGAGAATGTGATTTTTGGTGATTCTACATTGCAGCTAAGAGAATGGATGCAACACAATCATATTGATATTCGTTTGACACAAAACGAACCAGAAGATCATTTTGGTTTATTGCTGATGATGGTGGCTTGGGTAGTGGAAAATAATCCACAGAAATTACCTGAATTACTTGCGCAGCACATCTTGCCTTGGGGATTTCACTATTTAGATAAAATGCAAGAAAATGCCGATTTCCCTTTCTATGTCGGGCTGGCAGAATTGGCGCATCTCACCCTCATGGGTTGGCAGCAAAATCTAAATATCGAAGCCGATAAAAAAATGATTTTTTTCCGTTAATTGATGGGTTCTTAGCGGTATAGCACGGATTTATCGGCACTGTACCGCTACAAAAATCCTATCAATTTTGATTACAGCGTGACGCCAGTTTTGAAAATAGCGATTTCACGGAAATCATTAGTTTCATTGCGTGTCGGTTCGCCATTCACCACGTTGACCACATGTGCAATAAAGTCTTGTAACAAAACATCCATCGACTTTCCCGTTAATAAAGCACCTGCATTAAAATCAATCCAGTGTGGTTTTTTAGTCGCTAAGTCATTATTGGTGGCGATTTTAAGGGTTGGTACAAACCCACCGTACGGTGTGCCACGACCGGTAGTGAAGAGCACCATATGGCAACCAGCAGCACCAAGCGCACTGGTTGCAATGGCATCATTACCTGGTGCACTGAGTAGGTTAAACCCCGGTACCGTCAGACGTTCACCGTATTTTAAGACATCCATCACCTGACTAGTACCTGCTTTTTGAGTACAACCCAAGGATTTTTCTTCAAGTGTTGAAATACCACCTGCTTTATTGCCCGGCGATGGGTTTTCATAAATAGGTTGGTCATGAGCAATAAAATAACGTTTGAAGTCATTGACCATATCGACGGTTTTTTCGAAGGTTTTTTCATCATGGCAATGGTTCATCAGGATCTGTTCGGCACCAAACATTTCGGGTACTTCAGTTAAGACGGTGGTGCCATCGTGGCTGACAAGGAAATCAGAGAAACAGCCTAGCAATGGGTTAGCCGTAATACCGGATAAACCATCAGAGCCACCACATTCGAGACCAAATTTCACTTCGCTGAGCCTACCTGAAACGCGTTTATCTTGATTAACAACGTGATAAAGCGTATTAAGATGTTCAATCCCCACTTGAATCTCATCATCAAGCTGTTGGCAAACCATAAACTTGACGCGTTCACTGTCATAGTCGCCAAGTGTTTCTTTAAACGCGGCAACTTGGTTATTTTCACAGCCAAGACCAATGACCAGTACGGCAGCGGCATTAGGGTGGTGAACCAGATCTTGTAAAATTGTTCGTGTCGTTAAGTGATCGTCACCGAGTTGGGAGCAACCAAGCGTATGGTTATATAAGAAAACACCATCAATCCCCGATAATTCAGCATGCTGTTTGTTAAATTGGTCTATCATCTTTCTGGCAAGTGCATTCACACAACCCACTGTTGGGATCACCCATATTTCATTTCTGATGGCGACGTCACCGTTTTTTCGGCGGTAAATTTGTACTTCTGGGTTATTTAAAGTTTGAGAAACAGATTGGTGTTCAGGGTGATATTGGTATTCATTCACAGAGCTTAGATTAGTGGCAGTATTATGCGTATGAATATGATCACCGACTGCGATAGCCTGTGTGGCATGCCCAATAGGAGACCCATATTTAATAATGTTCTCGCCTAATAAAATCTCACATAAGGCTATTTTATGGCCTCGCCCAACGGCTTCGCTCAACATAATACTCTGCCCATCAACGTTGACTGAACTTCCTGCTTCTCTATCGATTAACGTGACGGCGACATTGTCTCGTGGGTGGAGCTTAATAATTTCTTTCATAAAAGTATTCCCTGATTTGAGAATCAATAAAAATGAAACGGGCTAAATAACAGCAAAATTGAATAATCGTCTTTGTGATTGCTTCGAGATCATTATATGCCATGGTTTATATCTTTTAAAGATATCATACCAATTATGGTGCATTTATTTTAGTCATCGCTGTAATTAAAGAAATGTTGGTTAAGTTTGGTTATAATTCGCTTAAACATGATGTGATGATGATTGAGAGCGAGAGTAAAAGGGGAATAAATGAGCTCATCAGTGAATGAACAGCGTTTATATCAGCAAGTTGCTGCGACGATTAAGGAAAGAATCGAAAATAACGATTATCAAATTGGAACTAAACTCCCAGCAGAACGCTTATTAGCTGATGAAATGAAAGTGAGCAGAACTGTGATCCGCGAAGCGATCATCATGCTAGAAGTAGAAGGCTATGTTGATGTTCGTAAGGGATCAGGTATACACGTTATAAGTAACCAGTCTAATAACGTCACTACCGCTGAGAGTGATTTAGATTTTAGCCAATCCGGGCCATTTGAATTACTTCAAGCAAGACAACTTATTGAAAGCCATATAGCCGAGTTTGCTGCCACACAGGCAACGAAAGAAGATATTTTAAAACTTATTGAAATTCAAAAGCATGCTCGAAAAGAAGATCGTTTTCGTGACTCACAATGGGATCTTAAATTTCATATGCAAGTCGCGGCATCAACGCACAATAGTGCGATGGTTATTATTGTCGAACAGATGTGGAGTCAGCGCTTACGTAACCCTTATTGGATAAAGCTGCATGAGCACATTGATAATCGCTCGATTGAGAGTTGGTGTGATGAACATGACAAAATTTTGCAAGCTTTGGCAACTCGCGATCCCAAGGCTGCAAGAGTGGCAATGTGGCAACATCTGGAAAATACCAAAAAGATGTTATTCAATGCGACCAGCGATGACTTCGAATTTAATATGGATCGCCATATTTTTGCTCAAAGCCCAATGGTTGAGGGTGATAACTAGCCATTATTCCTCATCATCTTCTGAGATTTGCTTAAGTGCGGGAAGGTTAACCAAAACTATCTTGCCGTACTTCGCATCTATCCAACCGAGTTTTTCCCATGCAACCAGACGTTTATTGATGGTTTGACGCGTGGCATTAATAATGGTCGCCAAGTCATCTTGTGTAAGATATAAACTTAATTGAATCCCTTTTTCATGTGGCTCACCGTAACCTTCTGCAAGGCTAAGCAGGCGTTTTGCTAAACGGGCAGAAACTGAGAGTAGGGCGCTATCATTGATAATTGTGAATGCATTGCGGATCACTTTGCATAATAAAATATTCAATGATTGATAAAATACGGGGTATTTATCTAAGATCATCGTCAGATCTTTTGGGGCGATGGTTAGCAAAATTGTTGGGCTAATCGCTTTTGCATCATGGGTGCGGGCTGATTTATCCAACATGGCGATTTCGCCAAACCAATTGCCCGGTGATAAATAGCGAAATACGCATTCACGGCCATCTGCAGAGATTGAACTTACTTTTACAGAACCTTGGATGACAGCGTAAAGGCCACGTGCGGGATCGCCTTGGTAGTGAACCATTTCACTGTCTTGATAAAAGCGTAATGAACCACATTGCATCAAAGTATCAATAAGATACTGAGGCAGGTTGTTAAACCAGCTATTCGTTCGCAAAACATCAAGAATGTTTTCTTGTTTTAGAACGATGTCGCTATTTTGTATTGAGGTTGTCATTTTTCACTCCATTTATCCCCGTCCTCCGCCATACTTCGATTTCCAGCGTTGTTGGCTGCTCTCAGCTATCCGAGTCACATACTTATGTATGCTCCCCGGGTTATCTTCGTTTGTCGCCTAGCTGTAATTCGAATTATCTAGGAGAACGCTAGGTATATACTAACCCGTCATACATTCGAATTATTTAGGAGGCGTTCTGTCAGATATCAAAAACCTCGAAGCTGTAATTCAAGTTTTTGAGGGTATACGCCTAAATATCAGATCTATCTAGTCAACTAAAACCTAATAACATACTTATATAGGCTCTCTAGTTTTATTTATAGTTTTATTTTTTATGTATCAATGCTCGGATTGTTTTGACTTTCTAGAATGTTTATTTTTTATCGGATAGTTCGAATATAATCACAAATAAAAAATCTCTCGAGCAAGCTCGAGAGATATCATATATTTAATTAAAATAATTGTTTAGTCAGTAAATTTCTTTTCGATACCAAATCTTTTGAGTGTTAGTAATAGAAGCCCACCAATTAAGGCTACTAATGCGATGAAATACAATCCAGCTCGTGCTGAGTCGAAAGTATGTTCCGCCCAGACTCTTAAGTTTGGTGCAACAAATCCACCTAAATTACCTACGGAGTTAATTAATGCAATACCTGAAGCGGCTGCAGTGCCACCTAAGTAAGCGGATGGGAATGTCCAATACAGAGGCTGCATTGCTAAGTGACCCGCTGCTGCAACACACAGTGCGATGATGGCAATAACTGGAATACTGTCAAATAATCCTGAAATTGCAATACCAGCAGCACCTAATATAAAGGTGACAGAAGCAACTTTACGTCTTTCTCTTAAACGCTCTGAAATACGTGGTACATAGTAAACCGCAATTGCAGCACATAGAGGTGGAATAGCTGTCACGAAACCAACCAGAATGCCTACTTTGCTGCCTAGTAATGTCGCAATTTGTGACGGCAGGAAGAAGTAAATACCGTAACCACACACTTGAACTGTAAACCAAATTAGACACAGGTAAAGTACTCGTACATCCAGTAATGCTTGCAACGCATTTTTCGGACTATGACCTTTTTTCGCATCTTCTTCTAGTGCTAACTTATTGATTAGCGAGTTTTTTTCATCTTTAGACAGCCATTTTGCTTTTTCAGGACGGTCATCTAGATAAAAAAATACGCAGATACCAACAACGGAAGCAAGTAAACCTTCAACTAAGAACATGAGCTGCCAGCCATGAAGACCGAAAGCAAATGATGTTCCTTCAAGCGATAGCAATGAACCCGATAATGGGCCACCAATAATAAAAGCTAGCGGTGCACCAAATAGGAAGTACCCTGTGACCCGAGCACGGACATTCAGCGGAAACCAGAAAGTAAGGTATAAAATTACACCGGGGAAGAATCCAGCTTCACTAACGCCCAGTAAAAATCGTAAAATGATAAAGGTTGTTTCATCGTGGGCAAACATCATGGCTGCTGAAATAAGCCCCCATGTCACCATAATTCTTGATAGCCAAACTCGCGCACCTATTCGATATAGCAGAATATTACTCGGGACTTCAAATAGTGCGTAACCAATAAAAAAGATACCCGCACCAAAAGCGTAAGCTGCATCGCTTAGGCCTGTTGTTGATTGGAATTGTTGTTTTGCAAATCCAATATTTGAGCGGTCTAGGTAAGCTAATATGAACATTAATACCACCATCGGTATTATTTTTCGTATTGCTTTGCTTACAGCAGAAGACAAGTGGTCATTATTGGTGGACATGGTTCACCCCAGTGTATTGTAAGGTAAGAATAAGATTTATTTATTACCCTTCATCTTTCAAGGTGCATATACATACGTATTGGCGATGTTCAGCTAACCAGTTGCTTTATTTTTAGGTGTAGCTTTGCTTGCCACTTTTATGTAACTCGAATTATTAAGGGCATATATTGTTATTTATTTCCCCTTTCTTCATTTAAATAATAAGAAAAGGGGGTTTTATTATTTAACGTTGAATTTTTGTAGTGCTTCTGGTTTTAATGTTGTGCCTGCTCCTGGTGTTGTCGGTATTGAATAAATACCATCGGCAACTTCTACTGGATTAACAAAACAGTCTAATGTCCACGGAATATATTCGAGTAATGAACAGGCTGGGTGAGCCATCACTAAATGTAATTGCGCTTGCATCATATCGCCATGATGTGGTGTGACAGGTAGGTTAAATGCTAAGCCTAAATCTGCAATTTCCCATACAGAAGTTAAGCCACCACAGCGAGTTGCATCCGGTTGTAAGTAGTCAACGGCACCTGCAAGTACAAATTCTTTAAAGGAGTCATTGTGATAAAGAAGTTCGCCCAATGCAATCGGTGTATCCATGAATGACAGCAATTGCTTATGGCTTGCCACATCATCATGCCAAAGTGGTTCTTCAAACCATTTGATATTAAAATCATTCAGGCGATGACCATATTGTTTGGCAATACTGATATCCCATTTACCATTAGCATCCACCATCAGGTCAATATCATCACCAATAGCATTGCGCACCGCTTCGATCCGTTGGAGATCTTCGCGTGGATCTGGTTTACCAATTTTCATCTTAATTGCTTTGAAACCTTCTTCGAAGATCATTTTTTTGCAATCATCAACAAGTTCATCTTGGCTACGAACTAACCAACCACAGTCAGTATTATAAGCATTAACTTTATTGTGTTTTGAACCACCAAAAAGTTGCCATAATGGTTGATCAGCGGCTTTCGCTTTTAGATCCCACAGTGCGATATCAATAGCAGAAAGCGCCATTTGCATCAGCCCACCACGGCCAACCCAAATGTTGGTTGAGCTGCGTGATAATTTTCTGTGCAGATAGCGAACTTCATTCGGATCTTCGCCTATCAGCATTGGGCCAAATACATCTTCAATAATGGTGGTGATCAAGCGGTCAGTTGTGATATCAGCATGAGTACCTGTATGCCCGTAACCAACAAGGCCACACTCAGTTTTGATCATCACGCCGGGCATACCCCAATGCGTGATGCTATGCGTTGAATCCCCGATCAGATCATTAGTTACCGGTACATGCATGATAAAGGTACTAATTTCTTTTATTTTCATAATGAATCCCTGGTGTTTTGATAACTGTTGAGAGCAATCTATCAGTGAGTATTTTTTTTAACTGTCAATTGATTGACAGATTATGTCTCGCAGGGATTTTTTAGTGATAAATTTGAGCTAGATCTCTTTATTTTGTATGACAACCTGTAAAAAAATAACAAAGTCATTATACCAATCGAGTTTTGAGAGTGAAATTCGCTTTACGAATTCACATTTTTTGATTTTTCTTATTTAAATGGACTATATTTTTTGCACAGTATAGGGATATGTATCGAATAGGTTTAAAATAAACCAGTTTTTTCTCTGGTGGCCATAGTGGATAAAGTATGCGTAATCAGTCTTTAATTCTGTTTTTCATGTTTGTTTTTACTTTTTTCGTGATGCCGAAATCTTTTGCACTCGTGCAGCCACAAAGTACTGAGGATTGGGAACTTGCTGATATTATTCCAAAAATTGTAAATGTTGAACAAAATGAAACTATTTACGCGACTATTGCAGGTGAAATGAAAGCCGTCGCTGAACTTTATCCAGAGCATGGCTTTTATATGTATGACCCAACGGGGGATTATAGAGCCATGCAGTTTGGTAATGATTATGCATTCGTCAGAGCAGATGCAATATCAGAGAAAAAACCTCGTCACAAACCCAAAGAGGACAGGTTAAATGATCTCAGTAATCCGATCTATAACTACTTGATAACCAATAAAGATACTGTTGTTTACCACTCAGCAAAAGAAAATAGCCGGCCAATTGCCACATTATTCGGTGATCTTCGTTATCCGGTATTAGATCGTATGATTAAAACTGAAAAAGATGGCGAAAAAATAGCCTGGTTAATAATCCGCTTAGGGGATCGGTTAGGTTACGTGCGACTAAATGATGTTGAAATTGATAATGGGATCCCAATTCTGACTTATCACCATCTGTTAAAGGAAGCCGAAAATAAAAAATTCCGGCATACATCAACAACGACATCTGTCGAGGCCTTTGAGGCTCAGATGGATTACTTGAAACAAGCAGGCTACCAAACAATCCTTTTATCTGATCTTGAGGGCTATTTAGACAAATCCATGAACTTGCCAGGAAAGGCAGTCGTTTTAACATTTGATGATGGTTTAAAATCGGTTTATCGCTATGCCTATCCCGTTTTACAACATAATCAACTGCAGGCAACACTATTTGTGATCTCTTCAAGGATCAAGACTCATCCGCAAAAATGGTTTGCGGATGGTTTACAATTTATGAGTGAGCAAGAGATTGAAAATTGCCAAGATGTTTTTAATATTCAGTCTCATACCCATTTTTTACATAAATTGGATAAGCGTAATAGTCCGATTATTTTTAGCCGTAAAGAGCATACGATTTTCTTAGATTTTCAACATTCAATGAATGTATTACACCGTTTTGAGCCCGACCAACGCTACTTGGCCTATCCTTTTGGTGGCTTTAACCAGACTGCGATGGTTGCAGCAAAAGAGGCAGGGCTGCATATTGCGGTGACAACGATCCAAGGTAAAGTCCGTTTAGGCGATAACCCTTTCTCGCTAAAAAGATTGTATGCCCTAAAAAATGACTCGATTGAAAAGTTCGCATTAATGATTGGTAATAGCAGTTATGCGGCCGTGAATGAAAATATTATTGTTGATAGATAATACTTGGAGCACCCAGCGTTTCAAAGTGAAAGTGTTTTATACCGCTTAACTCATTCGATTTTCAGGTAGGTGATAAAGGAAGATAGGCAGGAGAACATTGATAAACGATGAGGCTAAACTTGCAAAGCGAAGTCAACAACCCTACAACTGAAGTAAGACGAAGATAGAATGGCGCGCTATAAATGACTCTGTGTTCCCGAATATCTTCAGATAACCGAAAAAGGTGATACCTGACGTATTGAATTTAATTGATGCAGACAAAAATGGATGTTTCAGCACATCAGACTTATTTTGGCTGTCCTATTCATCTTGGGGCTCAGCATAATTGCTTACATCTAGATCTCACTTCGCTAGTCCTCAGTTTTCAGTCCTATAATGCCGAACTATTAGATTTATTAACTCCAGCTCTCGACCAGAAATTATCTGAGTATCAGTCAAAATTGTCATTTATTGAGACGGTAAGCTGGTTGTTGAAACGTCTGTTGAGTGCGGGGCGCCCGGATATTCCTGCGGTCGCGTTAGAGCTTGGTGTGAGTGAACGCACTCTTCAACGCAGATTGACGGAAGAAGGGACTAATTTTCAGCGTTTATTGGCCACAGTGCGACGTTCACGAGCGTATGAATTACTGGCTGACCCATCGCTTTATCTCATGGAAGTGGCTTTACTTCTTGGATATGAAGATCAGAGCTCATTTTTCGTGCTTTTAAGCTATGGGAAAATAAAATCCCGTCAAATTGGCGCGCTATGCGGCAAATGACCAAGACAATTTAAGTAGTGTGCTATCATGCATTTTAAATTGCTGACAAGATTAGATAGAGCGTGCTTTCCCGCTTTGTATTACCAGTCTAAAATCAAGAAATTGATTTCCCTCATTTATGTTAATAACCTCTAACAGCTGCCGCGAAACATAAGATATGTGCTAACAGTCTGAATAGCATTATCTCGCGATTCACTTTCATTAGTATAGGATGTCACCATCAATATCTTATGAGAAAACGGTATTGCAATAATTACCTAAGTAGGATTTATTAGCTTGTAAGTAATAACGCGTATCTCTATTTTATTTTGATTAATAAACAGCTGCTTATTGTAAAATACAGCTGTTTTTTTGTATGAAAATATAATTGATTTTGTATTAAAATGTGTATATTTGTTTCTGCAGTTTTAATCTAGCGGAGATTAATCGTCATATTTGAAATATCAGATGTTGATTAGTTACATTTTGTTACGTATTGGGTTTTTTACAATTTATTGATAATTAAGACGTTATATCATTTTTTGAAAAGTATAATCTTGGTGAAAATAACGCATTAATTGCGTTTATTGTAAAATTCAGCAATTAAATTCACCTAAGGAGTATTTTTGCTTGTTAAGGGCATGTGATAGTACAGTGTTAGATATTTAATATGTTTTGTACGCGTATTCCGAGTACATCGTCGAAGCTACATTTATAGTTAACTAAAAGCAGAAAAAATAAATAAACCACTGTGAGTGGTAAAATGGGTATAATCTAAAAAAACATACATATATTAAATTTTATTTTTTATTTTTTATTTTTTTATTATATATCAATAGATAGTAAATATATTTAATGATGTTTAACATATAGTGGGTTATTTATCAGTTAATGCATATCTTGCTGTTTTCTTATTTTTATCACATTTGAAATATCATTAAATATCATATATTTAAATGTTTGTAATTATTCTTAAGTAATAAATTAATTTATATCTTTCATGAGAGAATTAAATTTCTTCATAAGAAATTGTCAACAGCTAAATTTGATAGGTTTTATCTAATCTGATTGATTCTATCGATCGTTACAAACAGTTTTACTTTCAAATAGCGGCTCATATAATTAAGTTAAATTAGCAAGCTAGATATTTAATCAATTTTCTTGGTTTATATTATTTAAAATAATAAAAGTTTATAATTTAATTTTAGATTTTTATATACCCATCTATGCACTATCTTAAATTATGTTAGGCCTAAATAAATGGAAAATATAAACCAGATTGTTGGTAAAGAAATTCGCAAAAGAAGAAAAAACCTTGGTCTTTCAGGTATGGAATTGGCCGATCTTATCGGTATTAGCCAACAACAAATATCACGTTACGAAAGAGGTGAGTGTAATATTACATTAGAAAATCTTTTTAGTTTAGCGATAGCACTTGAGGTGAGTTTGATTTATTTTTTAAGTGATGAATTATTTTCTATTGAAACTAAATTTGAGTTAAGAAAGGATAATAAGGAAATAAAGAATGTAATGGTTAATCATTATATTTAATGATTACTTATTAGTTAATATTACACAGCATAATTAAAATAAATATCTACCTAATGATTCTTGTCTTTAGGTCGTTTGTACGTCTGTCGTCTTTCTTAAATAGGAAAATAAAATGAAATTATCTAAAATTGCATTAGTTACGATTATTGCTTCTTCATTTGCTACTGGTATTGCAAATGCAGCTGTAAATGATCAAGGAAGTGGCGTAATTAACTTCACAGGTAAAGTGATTAATGCACCTTGTTCTATTCCTGGTGATGGAACTATCAACGTAGATCTGGGCCAAGTTGCCAACAAAGTATTGGAAACTGGTAACAAATTCAGCCAAAGCGTTCAATATACTATCGCTTTAGAAAATTGTGATTTAGCTGCAGCTACAGGAAATGGTACAGAAGAAAAACCTCAGTTCCCTGCAGTTAGCAAAGTTAAAGTTACATTCTCTGGTACTCCAGATACAACAAAAACTGACTTATTAGCAAACACTGGTACTTCTAAAGGTGTTGGCGTTCGTCTGATCAATGCTGATGGTGCAGTGATGAAAGTGGGTGATACTAGTGTTGATCTTCCACTGGTAGAAGGTCCTAATAAACTGTCTTTCAGCGCGCGTGTTGAAGCGAACGGTAATAAAGTTGAGACAGGTAGTATTATTTCTCAAGCAACTTACGCTTTAAACTATTTATAATTTTATCGAAATAACAGGCAATTATTTGCCTGTTATTTCGTTATTTTTTTAAATTAGTTTATTTTCTGATTGGGAATATCATGTCTTTATCGCATCAATTTAAAATGAATAAAATATTATTTTCTATTCTGCTTACACTGTCTGTATCTAGTGTATCGCAGGCAGTAGAATTTAATATGAATATTATTGATGCCAAAGACAGGGATAATATTGACTTAAGCCAATTTTCAAATCCTGATTTTGTTCCGCCGGGTGAATATCTCACTGATATAACATTAAATGGACGTAAGCTTTCAGGCCAGTATTTAGTTAAGTTTATTGAGCAAAATAAAGATACTTCAGCACTTTGTGTTACCCCTGAAATGATTAATCTTTTTGCATTGAAAAAAACAATAAAAGAAGCACTTTTACAGAATAATAATGCTGAATGTGTAGAATTACCTGAATCATCTGATATTAATTATCGTTTCGATAAAGCAAATCAAAATATTTTATTTTCGGTTCCTCAAGCATGGCTTGAATACGACGATCCTTATTGGGTTCCTCCAGCTCAATGGGAAAATGGAATAACAGGCGCGTTTCTTGATTACAATCTTTTTGCTAACTATTCTGCACCTAAAAATAATAGTGAAACATTTAGTGCGAGCAGCAATGGTACGACTGGAGTTAACTTAGGTGCTTGGCGCTTTCGTGCCGATTATCAGTATCAATATAATCGTTCGCAGGGTAAAACGAATGAACGATTCGATTGGACACAACTTTATGCATTTAGAGCCTTTCCTGAATTAGGTGCAAAAGTCTTATTAGGTGAGTCTTATCTTAGAACGGATATATTTGATAGCTTCCGTTTTCTTGGAGCATCATTTTTTAGCGATAATCGCATGTTACCTCCTTCACTTCGTGGTTATGCACCACAAATTACAGGGATTGCACAAACAAATGCGACAGTCATTATTTCTCAAAATGGACGTGTGATTAAGCAAACAAGAGTAGCGCCTGGCCCTTTTAATATTCAAGATATCACTGAAGCAGTACAAGGAACGCTTGATGTTACGATAGAAGAAGATGATGGCTCTAAAACAACTTATCAGGTGACTGCGACATCTTTACCGTTTTTAACGCGACAAGGTCAATTTTTATATAAATTTGCTGCGGGGCAATCGAGCCCATTCGGACGATCGCAACGCGTGGAGCCTCGTTTTGTTTCCGGCGAAGTTTCGTATGGGATATTAAGTAATACCTCTTTGTTTGGTGGTTTTATTGCAACTATCAGTAATAACGATTATCAAGCAATAAACCTTGGGATCGGACAGAATATGAATCAGTTCGGTGCGATTTCATTTGATATTACACGTACCAATGCAAGATTAGATGATTTTGGTACCTATTCAGGTAACAGTTATCGTCTCAATTACTCTAAACGTTTTGAATCCACTAATTCTCAAGTCACGTTTGCTGGATATAAATTCTCTGAAAAAGAATTCTTAACTATGCCGCAGTATATCGATGCGGCTAATGGTGTACTTGACTTCAGACGAGATAAAAACGTCTATACAGCATCTTTTAACCAATATATTAGCCCGTTGGATGTGACTCTTTATTTTAATGCCTCCCATCACCAATTTTGGAATAGTGAATCTACCACCACATTTGGTATGAGTCTGAGCAAATTATTTAACCTTGGTAAGATTAAAAATGTTTCAGCCACATTGTCATTAAACAAAATTAAATATCAAGAAACAGATGATAATCAAGCTTATATCTCCCTTTCTATTCCCTTAGAAGGCGGCGCTTCAATGAGCTATGACTTTCAGTACGCGAATGGTGGCAAAGACTTTGGTCAGACGGTTGCGTATGTTCTGCGCAACTAAATCAGGACACTTTTCTTAAGGAATTTTGTTCATACTCAATTGGGGACAGATCACCGTTGGCAGTATGAAACCTTTCTAGGTTGTAATAGCGCATATACGCGATAACATCTTCTTTCATCTGTTTCCGAGTCGGCTGAGGGATTTTCAGTACCCAATCGTGTTTTAAACTGCCAAAAAATCGTTCTACAACGGCGTTATCCCAACAGGCTCCAACATCACCCATGCTTGCCCTAATACCATAGCTTGTTAGCAAGCGGCGATATCGCTTACTCGTATATTGAGAGCCTCTATCACTATGAAAGACTAAGCCTTTTTCGGGCTGGCGTAAGTTATACGCTTTCATCAAGGCTTTACTGACTAAATCTGCCGTCATTCGTTTATCGATATGCCAACCCACAATACGGCGTGAGTATAAGTCCATCACGATGGCTAAATACATCCAGCCTTCCCCTGTTTTTAAATAGGTCACATCACCCGCCCACACTTCGTTAGGTGCGTGAGGATTAAAATTTTGATTGAGCAAATTATCGGCTACGGCATCACTGTGTTTGCGTTTTGTGGTGACTTTGTAAGCAACGCGCTGAGTGACGACTAGGCCAAGCTGAGCCATTAGCTTTTGAACGCCATAAGCACTCACGCTAAAGCCCTCTTTGCATAACCGTTTACGTAACGTTCTATAACCTAAGCTATTTCGACTCTGTTCAAAGATAGCTTTGGCTCTGCGGTACAGGCTAAGTTGTTCTGCGGTGATCAATTTTGCTGGGCGTTTAAGCCAAGCATAGTAGGCAGAACGACTTATTTTCATTAACTTGCAGAGCTTCAGCACGGGAAACTGTGAAGATAATTGCTTAATCGTTTTAAACGCTACTTGGTTTCCTTTAGCAGGAGGGCGCTGGCTTTTTTAGGATCTCTTTCTCCATCCTAAGTTCTTTATTTTCTTTTCGAAGCCTTAATAGCTCAGCTCTCTCATCGGCATTCAAGCTGCTACCGGATTGTTCAGCATCGAATTTTGCTTTCCAGTTATAAAGTAATTTATCGGTGATCCCTAATGAAGCTGCCGCTTTTGGGACGCTATAACCTTGTTCGGTGACTAATGCGACCGCTTCTTGCTTAAACTCAGTAGTATAAAACCTGTTTGTTCGTTTTTTCATTTAACACCTCAATAATTGGATTATATTCCATTATTAAAGTGTCCTGTTTGATTAAAGCAGATCAGTTTATTTCTGAGCCAACAAAGAGTACTGATCGAAATTTATTTGGAGGTAAAACCATATTGAACGGATATGGTATCCGATTAATGGATAAAAATGGGAATATTGTTCCAAACGGTGAGTACCAAAATTATCCGATTTATTTTGATGATAACCAGCAAATTACTCTTTACTCGATGTTAGAAAGCTATCTTCCTAGAAACGATTTAACAGTAGGTAATATTAAAACGCAAATTACATTGCAGATTATCTACCTTTAATAAGGTGTATAAAACATGATACACAGACTTATCAAGCACAGTGCTTTTTATCTTTTATTGTTATTAGCATTCGTGAGCACCAAATCATTTGCATTGGATTGTGTAGAGGCTGGGACAAATGTTGTGATTAAACCGCCAGTTCCAGTTGGGCAATTAGCTATTCCTTCGGATCTCCCCGCGGGAACAGTTGTTTGGCAATCCGACCCTCTGACTGTCACTGTTTATTGCGATAATGTGTTAGGTAATATCGTTGACGTTGTCCACATGTATTTTAACCCAACATCTCAAAAACTGGGCGAGGGTTTATTGTTAGGGGCTAACTATCAAGGACAGCAACTCGAGCAAAATAAGCAAAGTGTAAGCCTTGGTACTAATCCGATCCGTAAAGGACAGAATGTAACAGTTACAGTGACGTTTACGCTGTATGTTAAAGTGACAGGTAATGTCCCTCAATCGGGAAACTATCTTGGAGATAACGAATTTACTGTATTCCAATTTGATGGTAGCCGCGGTATTAACAGTTCCACAGGAGCAAAAAACTTAAGATATTCAATTTCAGGATTACGAGGGATCCGTTTTTTGAAATGTGGTGCTGATATCAAAGTGTATCCCGAAACTCAGCAAATAGACTTTGGCCAACTTATGATTACTGAACTTAATCAAGGAAAGGAATTTAAAAAAGAATTTCAAGTACAAGCAGTGAAGAGAGGATGTTTAGATAATTTTTCAATGAATATTAATTTTGAGACAACCGATACATTAAACGGCGAATATGCGATTGATTTAAAGAATGGTACGAATTTAACAATTTTGGATAGTAAGAGTGATCCAATTAAATTTAACTATTTTCAATTCTTTGGTAATTTACCTACAGGTAGCACCTCTGTTACTCGTAATTATCAGGCATCAATCAAAAAAACGAGTACGGTATCTACTGGACCATTTAGTGCTTCAACGATTGTTAGAATAAATTATTACTAATAATGATTTTTGAGGGCAGCATTTCCCTTGTGATTTGCTCTTCGTCCTAATTAAAAGCCTAAAAATAATTTGATTGATGAAATTATTGGAGTGTGATCTTTTAAAACAGTAAGTTACCAAAAAACGTGACATGCACGCGAATAAAAAAGCCAAAAAATAAGTCAGTTAATTTTTTGATATTTTATATTTCAAGCGGCGACCGTTTTACCCGGTCGCCGTTGATATTATATCTTAAATATTTAGAGCTACGCGCATCCACAGTCAGCTAACGACTCGTAGTGTGGCAGGTATAGCGTTATTTGATACATTTTTTACAGGTCTGATCCTGTACTTGTTCAAAGAAATTATTGCCTTTATCATCAACAAGAATGAATGCAGGTAGCCCTTCGACTTCCATTTTCCATACTGCCTCCATACCTAATTCTGGATACTCAAGGCAACTCAAGCTTTTAACATACTCTTGCGCCAAAATGGCCGCTGAACCACCGATACTACCTAAATAAAAACCGCCATATTTTTTACAGGAGTCGGTAACTGTCTGCGTGCGATTACCTTTTGCTAGCATCAGCATACTACCGCCATGCGATTGAAATAGGTCAACGTAAGGATCCATTCGGTTCCCTGTTGTTGGGCCTAATGAACCCGATACTTTATCTTCTGGTTTTTTGGCTGGCCCTGCGTAATAGACCATATGGTCTTTGAAGTATTGTGGTAAATCCTCACCACTGTCTAAGCGTTCTTTAAGCTTCATATGGGCAATATCACGCGCAATGATGAGTGGGCCACTTAACGAAACTCGTGTAGAAACAGGATGTTTACTCAACTCGGCCAAGATGTTTTTCATTGGCTGATTAAGGTCAATATGCACAACTTTAGCTTCATTTTTCTTGAGCATTGATTCAGGAATATATTGAGCTGGGTTATGTTCCATTTTTTCAATCCATAACCCTTCTTTGGTAATTTTTGCTTTAATATTACGATCGGAAGAGCAGGAAATAGCTAAACCAATTGGGCAAGAACCACCATGGCGAGGTAAACGAATAACCCTAACATCATGAGCAAAATATTTACCACCGAACTGTGCACCAAAGCCAAAGTGGCGAGTAGCTTCTAATAATGTCTCTTCTAATTCAACATCACGAAACGCTTGTCCATGCTCATTGCCTGATGTCGGCAAATTATCATAATATTTTGTTGAGGCTAGCTTTGTTGCTTTCAACGTTGCTTCTGCGGAGGTTCCCCCTATCACAAAAGCAATATGGTAAGGAGGACATGCGGTTGTTCCCAACGCTTTCATTTTTTCAATCAAGAATGCAGTGAGTTTATTAGGTTCTAAAATGGTTTTTGTTTCTTGAAACAGGGCAGACTTATTGGCTGAACCGGCACCTTTATTCACAAATAGGAAATGATATTCATCTCCTTCGGTGGCGAAAATATCAATTTGAGCGGGTAAATTAGTCCCCGTATTGACCTCTGCATACATATCTAAAGCTGCATTTTGAGAGAAACGTAGGTTTTCTTGTTTGAATATATTATAAACACCACGAGACAGTAATTCAGCATCATTACTATCTGTCCAAACCTGTTGCCCCTTTTTGGCAACAATAGTGGTGGTGCCGGTATCTTGGCAATTAGGTAAGATACCCTTTGCCGATATTTCTGCATTGCGCAGTAATTGCAAAGCCACATATTTGTCATTCTCACTGGCTTCAGGATCTGACAAAATGGCAGCAACTTGCTTTTGGTGTGCGGCTCTAAGGAAAAACTGTGAGTCATAGATAGCTTGTTGGGCGAGTACCGTTAAAGCTTCAGGATCAATTTTTAATATGTCTTTACCGTTAAACGGCTGGAGAGAAACATATTTATCTGTTAATTGATAATATTCAGTTTTATCCTCGGATAAAGGATAGGGCTCTTGATAGAAAAAGGCTTTTTCTTTATTAGGCATTTTGCTCACTCACAGATTAATTCAGTAGAATATACCCGCCATAGATCGAGCTTCTGCATTATCGGCTTTTACTAACGATCCAAACCCCATATCTACAGGGATACCTTCATCTGTAGCCTAGCGTGAACTCGAATAATTTTGAGTACGACCTAAAATATTCCCTCAATAGGGCAAGTATTTATTTTTAATAAAATTTAATGACAGAAACTGCCATAAAATTGTATAAGCATATTGATTAGTAAAAAATTCAAACTGAATGATAATAAATATTAATAAGCTTATTATATTAAAGGATATGCAACCGATAATATGATATTGATTAATGTTATAGAGAAAAAATATTTTTATATTGAAAAGCTGGTGAGAAATCACAAAAATAATAAGTGTTATTTTGAGTATTTGTTATTAATGTTATGGGGTATCTATTATTGAAATTTAAATGATACATACTCGTCATACTTCAATCTGCATGGTTGTTGACTACGCTCAGTCAGTCGAGTCACAGTGCTTACCTATGCTCCTCGCCTATCTTCCCTTGTCGTCTAAATTTATACAATTTCAATTATTTTGGCTGTATCATTTGCTCGATGAATATTGATGGTTTTTACTTCAAGCTGATGAATTTTAAAAATTTAACTTAGCAGTGGTTTTTTCTTTTTATAAAAACCTATAAATACACACAGACTCGCCAAATATTTGGTTAAGTTGCTTATTTTTATCAAAAAGGCGATTATTTCATTGGGTTTTCATAATGAAAGGCAAACGAAATGCTGAAAATGGCTTTCAATTTTGACTAACTGTGTTTATCATGCATCACTTAATGAAATTTAAATGGCGCTACTGGTTTGGGCTTTGCTGGGGAAGAGTTAAGTATATCTCCGATAAGCTTATACAGTCTTTAACGGTGGCGATTCTATCTGCATTATTCATCGGGATAGAGTGTAATATAAATGACTGAGACAACCTCTCTGACACCACTCGTCGAATTGAAAGCACTACATAAAGCTTTTGATGGCAAACAAATTATTTCTGAGCTTGACTTAACCATCCTAAATGGTGAGTTTTTAACCATTTTAGGGCCTTCTGGCTGTGGTAAAACGACTGTTTTACGTCTAATCGCCGGTCTAGAAGATGTTGATGAAGGCAAAATCATTCTTGATGGTCAGGATATTACTAATATCCCTGCAGAGCAGCGCTTTGTGAATACCGTATTCCAAAGTTATGCCTTGTTTCCGCACATGACTGTTTTCGAAAATGTCGCTTTTGGTTTGCGTATGCAAAAAACACCCGCTGATGAAATTCAAAAGCGGGTTGATCAAGCATTACGCATGGTACAGCTGGAAGACTTTGCTCAGCGTCGGCCAAATCAACTATCGGGTGGTCAGCAGCAACGTGTTGCAATTGCTCGGGCTGTTGTTAATCGACCTAAAGTCCTTTTATTGGATGAATCTCTGTCTGCGCTCGACTATAAGCTGCGTAAACAGATGCAAAATGAGCTAAAAGCACTTCAACGCAAACTTGGCATTACCTTTATTTTTGTCACTCATGATCAGGAAGAAGCGCTTGCCATGTCTGATCGCATCATTGTGATGCGTGAAGGGAAAATTGAGCAAGATGGTACACCTCGTGAAATTTATGAGGAGCCTAAAAATCTATTTGTAGCCCAGTTTATAGGCGAAATTAATATTTTTGATGCAAAAGTATTGTATCGCATTGATGAACAACGTATTCGTGCCAATGTTGAAGGCCATGAATGTGACATTTATACCGCACTGCACGTTAATGAAGGGCAATCTGTTAATGTCCTATTACGTCCTGAAGATTTGCGCGTAGAAGAAGTGAATGATACTCAGAACTACCCAGGTCTGATTGGTTATGTTCGTGAACGTAACTACAAAGGCATGACACTAGACTCTGTGGTAGAGATGGAAAATGGCAAGATTATTATGGTCAGTGAGTTCTTTAATGAAGATGATCCTGATGTAGACCACTCTTTAAACCAAAAAGTTGCAGTGACATGGGTTGAAAGTTGGGAGGTGGTACTGGATGATCATGCGTAAGCACAAAATCCTCCAAAATGTCATCATTACGGGTGTCGTGGCTTGGTTGGTACTATTTGTGTTCCTACCAAACGTCATGATCATCGGTGCTAGCTTTCTCACTCGTAGTGATACCAATCTGGTTGATATGATTTTTACATGGGACAACTATATTCGTTTGTCTGATCCCATGTATGCAGAAGTCATGCTTCACTCGTTAAATATGGCTATGATTGCCACCTTTTTTTGCCTGATTATTGGCTACCCCTTTGCATTCATACTGGCCAAACTACCAAAACGGTTACAACCCTTGATGCTATTTTTATTAATTGTGCCTTTTTGGACCAATTCATTAATCCGCATTTATGGGCTCAAAGTATTCTTAAGTACCAAAGGATATTTAAATGATTTTTTGTTATGGATAGGTTTTATTGATAAACCCATACGTATTCTGTATACACCTGAAGCCGTCGTCTTAGGGCTTATCTATATCTTATTACCTTTTATGGTGATGCCACTTTATTCCAGTATCGAAAAACTGGATAAATCCTATTTGGAAGCAGCTAGAGATCTTGGTGCTAATAAATTTCAGCGATTTGTGAAGATCATCATTCCCCTGACTATGCCGGGAATTATTGCGGGCTGTTTATTAGTTTTATTGCCTGCGATGGGGCTATTTTATGTCTCAGACTTGATGGGCGGAGCGAAAAATCTCTTGATAGGTAACGTTATTAAGAGTCAGTTCCTCAATATCCGTGATTGGCCGTTTGGTGCCGCAACAAGTATCTTCTTGACCGTTATGATGGGCCTGTTGCTGTATGTATATTATCGGGCTGCTAAGCTACTAAATAAAAAGGCATATGAGGAATGATCAGTCGCACGCTACGTGGTGGCTTTATGGCTATCATCTACGCTTATCTTTATATTCCAATCATCATTTTGATTGTTAACTCTTTCAATGAATCGCGCTTTGGGATTAATTGGCAAGGATTTTCAACTAAATGGTATGAGCTGCTAATTAACAATGACAGTCTATTACAGGCTGCGGGTCATTCGTTAACGATGGCCATTATATCAGCGACATTTGCCACAATTATCGGCACATTAACTGCAGTTGCACTTTTTCGTTATCGTTTTAGAGGCAAGCCCTTTGTTGGCGGAATGTTGTTTGTTGTTATGATGTCTCCTGATATTGTGATGGCAATATCGCTACTGGTGCTATTTATGATCCTAGGGGTATCCCTTGGGTTTTGGACATTACTCTTTTCTCACATAACCTTCTGCCTCCCTTTTGTTGTTGTAACCGTGTATGCCAGACTGAAAGATTTTGATGTGAAAATGCTAGAAGCGGCGCGTGATCTTGGTGCCGGTGAGTTTACCATTTTACGTAAAATTATTTTGCCTTTGGCATTGCCGGCTGTGGTTGCTGGGTGGCTATTGAGTTTCACATTATCGATGGATGATGTCGTGGTCTCCTCGTTCGTAACGGGGCCTAGTTATGAAATTTTGCCTTTGAAAATTTATTCAATGGTAAAAGTGGGCGTTTCGCCTGAGGTTAATGCACTTGCGACAATTTTACTGCTAATGTCGCTAATATTAGTCTTTTTGAGTCAGTGGGTCATGCGAGACAAAATTTCAAAATAGCGTTAATACTCATCATATTTCAACCGGTATGATTATTGATTATATGTAGTTCGAATATTTTGAGTATTGTGTTGTAACAATCGTGAAGCTACTGAACTCAGTAGATCGCATTATGATAATGCCATTTGGCGAAGAGGGTGGACCCCAAGAGGGTCTATAAGATATGTATACACTAAATAATTCGAGTTGCATGCATATGTGCAAAGGCAACTTGAAATATGACGGGTATAAGCAAACACTTTGTTGAGGGAAGCTCAGTAATGAAAAAATGGTCCTATCTACTTGCGGCAGGTTTGATGGCTGCAACTATTGGCACAGCAACCGCCGCTGACGAAAAGAAAGATGTGCTGTATTTCTATAACTGGACAGAATACGTTCCCCCTGGTTTATTAGAACAATTTACGAAAGAAACTGGGATCAAGGTTATTTACTCCACCTATGAATCAAATGAAAGCATGTATACCAAGCTAAAGACCTATAAAGAAGGTGCTTACGACTTGGTAGTTCCTTCTACTTACTTTATTTCCAAAATGAGTAAAGAGGGCATGCTGCAAAAAATCGATAAAGAACAGCTTAGCAATTTTAAAAATCTCGATCCAAACTTACTTCACAAAGAATTTGACCCGCAAAATGATTTTTCTATTCCCTATATCTGGGGAGCAACAGGGATTGGTATTAATAGTGATGACGTTGAAGAGGGGTCAGTGACCTCATGGGCTGATTTCTGGAAACCGGAATATAAAAATAGTTTGTTGATGATGGATGATGCTCGTGAAGTATTCCAAGTGGCACTGACTAAGCTTGGTTATTCAGGCAATACGACTGACCCTAAACAGATTGAGGAAGCCTATCAAGAGCTACAAAAATTACGTCCTAATATTTTGGCTTTTAACTCAGATAACCCAGCGACTCCGTTTATTGAAGGTGAAGTCGATGTGGGGATGCTATGGAATGGTTCCGCTTTTGTTGCTCGCCAAGCAGGTTTGCCTATCGAAGTGATATGGCCAAAAGAAGGCGGTATTTTTTGGATGGATAGCCTAGCGATCCCTGCTAATGCAAAAAATTCAGAAGGTGCTCATAAGCTGATTAACTTCTTGTTACGCCCAGAAATTGCGGCGCAAGTGGCTGAGTCTATTGGTTATCCAACCCCGAATCTTGCCGCGAAAAAAATGCTACCAGTAGAGATTGCCAATGATCCCTCGCTTTACCCGAGCGAAGAAATATTGAAAAAAGGGGAATGGCAAAGTGATGTAGGCGATACCAATATTCTTTATGAAGAGTATTTCCAAAAGCTTAAAGCTGGTCGTTAATTATTCAGACTCTTTTGGCATGGTAAGAAAAGGCGGGGCTCCCGCCTTTCATCAATAATATGTTAAGTGATTAGCGTGCGACATTTTTCTCAATGAACTGGGCATAAGCATCAGCCCATGCTTGGATAAAGTCTTTGCTTTTCGGCGCAAAATTATGCTGTTCGTCGACCATGCCATCAAACCATTTTAAAAAGCACTCTGGCTGATTCAGTGTTGGCATATTCAAAAATGCTAGGCTATTACGTAAATGTTGTTGAGCGATTGCGGTACTGATATTACCAACAGAGACACCCAGGACACCGGCAGGTCGTCCATTCCATGAATTATCTCCCCATGGGCGTGAACCCTGATCAATTGCATTTTTTAATACGCCAGGAATTGAACGGTTATATTCAGGGGTGACAAAGATAATGCCATCACTCTGTGCGACTTGTGATTTAAATTCCGCAACAGTGGCAGGAACTTGTTGATCTGCATCTTGGTTATATAAAGGCAGCGTACTGATATCAATGAACTTAAACGTGAAATGGTTAGGAAATAGCTTAGTCAGTGCTTCAGCAACCTTCTTATTGTATGAGTCAGAACGCAGGCTACCAACAACAACGCCAATTTGATATTGATTTGACATAAGAAACCCTTTTTCTCATTAATGAAGCATTTGTATTTATACGCGTCATACTTCGAGCTGTATTGTTAGGCATAACGTGAAGTATAACGTGTATATGATGTGCTTATATATTTTAGCGCCTAATGAATAATAGAAGTAATTTAATCATGAAATGTTTGATGTGAGTTAAGGAGGTATGTCTAAAAAGTAGATAATTAATCGCAAAAAAAGCTTAATACTCATATTACTAGAATTGACAATAATCTATTGCTAGATGGAATGAAGAGTATTTAAATTCAATCTTTTATACTAAAATCAGCTGTGGCAGTTTCTTGTTGAAAAATGTAAATATAAATATTCTCCTATATAGGGAGTAGGTTATCTAGGATGTATAGCCTATTATTCATCGATAATATTGAATTTTTTCATTCTAAACCAATAAGATGCTTTTCTTAGTGAAGATGAAAAAATAAATCAATATTATCGATATCCCACTTTTGTACTTTTCGAAAATGGGGCCTTTAAATATCTAATTAGGTATTAATTTATAGCTAAATAAACGTATTAGATGTAGTAAATTTATTTGGTTTTTTTATCTCTGATATCGCTTAACAAAACCCTCTGTAAACCATCTTCATTCAAATTAGACTAAAATCGGTTAACTTTTAGGGGGAAATCAGTATACGCAGAAACGCAGTCACGATAATTATTTATGTTTATTATATAGAAGTGATTAAATTCAGATTATTAAATAGACATTAATAGGCGAATGTTGCTCGCCTATTATAGAAGAGAGTTACTTAGTTGAATTTTTCTCGACGAACTCGGCGTATGCATTTCAATTGCATTTTTCAATACACCGATAATTGAGCGATTATATTCAGGACTTGTAAAAATAATTCCATCATATTCGGCTATCTGTGATTTAAACGTCTCAACAGAGTCAGAAAGCTGTGAATCTGAGTCAGGGTTATATAAAGGTAACGTACCGATATCGAGAAACTTAAACGTGAAATTGCTAGGGAATAGCTTAACTAATCCTTTTACGGCCAATTTGTTGTATGAACCTGTGCGTAGACTACCGACGATAACGCCAATTTGATATTCATTTGACATAATAGAACCCTTTTTCTCATTAACGAAAGGTATGTTTTTATACCTTTCATACTTCGGGCCACAGCGTTGTTGGCCACAACCTGAAGTAAGATGGGTATACAATTCGCCTATATACTTTAGCGCTTTATGCGACGATAAATGTGATTTTGATAATTAAGCATTTGATTTAACTTAAGAGTTCATGAGGAAAAAGCTTATAAGAAGTCGCAATAAAGTGTTAATAACTCAAATAAATCATGTTGCTATCATTTTAAAGGTTTGATTTAGAATCCAACAAAAGGCAACTAAGCGTGTTCCAAATTATCCTATCACTGATAGAATCTACGGTTTTTTCCGATTCTTTTATCTCGATTTAACATACTAAGTGGATGAGTATGAAAAACAAACTACTGACTGACTTTTCATTGTGTGCACAAACCTTAGGTGCCCTTTTTTATTATGACCCTGCAGATATACGGGTTAGGACATTAATTGAATTGTTTAACTCAAGTGAATGGCTAACGGAATGGCCATTTGCTGATAAATATGATTGCCAACGAATTAATCAGTTATTTCAAGCAAGTAAACAAGAACAAGAAACATTAGAAGATGCTTATCAGCGTCTATTTATTGGGCCTTATGCGCTTCCAGCGCCTCCTTGGGGCTCAGTTTATCTTGATAAAGAAAATGTGATGTTTGGTATATCAACACTTGAATTAAGAGCATGGTTGCGCATTAATCAAATCAATATCGAATTAGATCAAAATGAACCTGAAGATCATATTGGTTTGTTATTTATGCTAACTGCATGGATTATTGAGCATAAACCTGATCTCTTACGTGATTTCTTAGAAATACATTTTCTTCCATGGGCTTATCGCTATTTTGAAAAAATGCAGTTAGAAAGTGGGCATGCTTTTTATGAGTCGATTGCATTGTTAGCATCGCAAACATTAAATTATGTACAGCTGCAGCTAGAATTAACCGTGGCGAATAAAATCTTATATTTTTAATGCTTATAAAATAAAAAAAGCCAGTCAAATGACTGGCAAAGTGAGAGAGGAATTCTATGATTCGAGTAAGTTTAATGTCGTGTCAGCGCGTAATTGAATTGCATCTTGCATATCGATAGGACGTCGAGTTTTATCAGCTGAGGTATCAGTCTCTTCTGTTAAAAAATATTCAAGTTGTGCGGTAACATCTTCTAAAAACCAATTCATTGGTGTATTTAGTACAATCGATATTTCGAATAAGTGTAGTAAATCAACTCTATTTTTTCCTCGTTCATAACGAGAAACTTGTTGTTGGCTAACACCAAGTAATTGAGCCAATTCGGAGCCCGTATAGCCGAGTTCCTTCCTTTTTTTAAAGACACGTTGTCCTATCAAATAATGTATTTTTTCACTATTTTTTTGAATATACATAATGATCACCTAATTAATTAAGGCATAGTTAAGATAACAGAGCCAGCACCAGCGAATGGCCCTGCATTTACGCGCCCATTGACGATTAATTCAGACGTAATTTGAACAGGAGTGCTTCCATTTTTAGGTATGTGGATAGTCACACCATTTTGGCCAGGAACTCGATTGTTTAGGTATAAATTTGCTTTTAAGCTATTGTCATTACGTAATTTTACTTGGCCATTATCTGCGCCTGAAGCAATAACAATGACAGACATTTCCTGATTGCAAGTGACATTAAATGTGGTTGATTTCGTCGCATTGGGCAGATTGACTTCATCAATGTCACCGTAATTGATATTGATGCTCGATTCTGAAATGCGGCAGGCTCCAACAGGTGGTGGCGCAATTCCACATAATGAACCGGGAAGGAGATATCCAGATGATTCATTTAACCCAGAATTGATATTTTGATAAAAAAGGCCGACACACTCTTGGTTTTTTGATAATGGATCACCTGTGTGCAGTGCTGTTCCACTAATTGGAAATCCATTGGATTGTAGAACTTTTGCTCTAACCTCTTTCATTGTTTTCAGGCCACTCACATCCGCTAGAGATTTAGTGACACGACCGGGCTGACCTGCCGCGTTATGCTTATGGTTAACATTGATATAGCATCTAGGCCAGTTTGCACATGGGCTTGGTGTAAAGTCATTTTCTTCATCCCACCGTTCGATGATATAAGTATACGTCGCATTCGCAGGCGTTCCTGTTGCTTCAGTAATGTAGGAGAAAATCGCCGCAGAAGCGGAGAAAGAGCTCGTCGCCATACCGGCGAATAATAGGTACGATAACCATTTCATATTGATACACAGCCTTATTTATTATTCGTAATCCAATTTGAATGTCGCAATAGCATTAAATGGTCCACGTTTGATCTCTCTGTTACTAATTGCATCGGGCTCACCTTTTAAATAAGCCTTGAATTTCAATGCAGTAGTGCCATTTTGTAGGGATAATTTATTACTTTGGATGTTAACGGGTAAAAAGGTACCGTCAATATCTTCAATACCGATAGCAAAACCGTTGGCACTACTACTATTTTGAAGTGCTAGATAGCCGGGTAATGCAAGATTAGCAGTGCCAAAGAAAGTGACATTGACGGATTTACCTATGCTGGTATCGCACTCAGAAAGGTTGATAGTAAAAGCTTCACTCACCGTTCTGCCATATGCATATAAGTTTTTATCGGGAACATTACCAAAGTCTAACCTAACTGATTCATCACCCGGTTTTATGGTACAAGGCTCCTCGACCAAAATGCCGTGAAAGTGCAAATTATCCGGTATGGCAAAAACAGCGACTGGATAGGGAAGCAGCATCAGCATTAGCGTTCTACACAGTCTGTTCATCATTGATACTCCGCTAACAGTGTTGCAGTGACAGAGAAAGCACCTTCAGGCAGTGAGCTTCCTGGGCGTTTTATTGGAACCGCTTTAATAGCGGGTGGTGTTGTTGGTGTGATCGTAATAGGTTTATTGATTTCGAAAGGTTTACCATCCTGAGTGAGTCGAATAGCTAAATTGGTAACATTGGTTTGAAGTGCTGAGGTATCAAAAGCGCTCTGAAGCCCTACAACCGTTAGCTTGAGTACCCAACCTTTCGTATTCTGAGAACAAACCATCTTATAGTTGACGTCTTGTGTGTAATTAATCCCATCAACCCGATGAATACCCACGTTATTGCCAAAGAACACATCAATGACATTATCATCCTCAATCGTACATGCTGGTGGCTCAAGTAAAATGCCATACAATTTCATGTTAGAAGCCAATGAGATATTGGCGATAGTAATAAGTAAGAGGCTAATTATCAGGCTGTTACTTTTTTTCAGCTGAAACATACGGACTCCTCTCACTGATATTCAATTAATAGGGTTGCAATCGATTCAAAATAGCCACCTTTTAAGGTTTGAGTCTGATCGCGAACAGGTACAACAGAGAACTGGGGGGCATTTGGATAGATAAAATTAATGGTTTGTCCAACGGGTAACTTACGATTGTTGTAAAGGATCGCGATACCAAGTCCCTCAATATTGGTAGAAAGGAATTGGGTATCAAAATTGGCTTTACTCCCTTGTATCGACATTTTCATAGTATTGGTTGGCATTTTGTAGCACTCAACGGTGTACTGAACTTCTTTTTTATAGGCAGTTCCATCAATGCGAGTACTCATTACTTCTCCAAAATTTACGTCGATAAGATTGCCATCGTTAATAACGCAAGGTGGTGGCGCAATCACGGTTCCACTAATATTAACGTAGACAATTCCTGGGATAGCGCGAGTACTCGCAGCAGGATTGATTTTTGATTGAGGCAAATCTGCTTTTGCTGTTGTGGCCAATAAGAGCGAGGCAATATACAGTACCTGCTGATATCGCCTTATTTTCAAATTAGTCATAATTCACCCTGAAATCCATTACGGCTCTAAAGCGGCCTTCACTCATCTTTTCTGGTGTTCTCACTGGTGTGACGTAGTAAGTCAATGAGCCTTGTGGTAACTCAAGAAATTGAGGCCGACCGCGAGTGCCTAAGCGAATATTATTGTTTTGTTTGTCAGTGATTTTTAGCGCTAAGCCAGAGACGCCTTTCACTGCCAACATCTCGGGATAATAAGGATCAGCAGGCGCGACAAATGACACCGTTACAATAGGTTGCATTTCACTCCATGTCGGTGTGTCCGTTCGTTGATCATAAAGAATACCTTGTGAGCGAATACAATCACGAAATAGAAGTGTGAAAGGGACTGGCTCAGCTTGATTACCGGGTTTACGCAAGTAATAAGCACCAACGTCGCCAAGAGAAACTTCTTGCCACGCTGATGCCATATCCAATGTGCAGGGCGCTTCAATTAAAGTGCCACTAACATGAATTTCACCGTGTAGGCCTTCAACCTGCCAATTATCTATACCTGCTGCTAGCATAGGTGTTGTGGTGCATAATGTGGCAGCACAGTATAGTAGAGTCCTTTTCATGCCTATTCCTCCATTACTGTTCTGAAGAAGAAGCAACCGTACAACTCACACCGCTGCATCGAAATGTGAGTTTAGGTCTGCCGCCATAATCATTAATATAAGTAAGAACCGGCGATGAACCGAGGGTGTTAGCGCTTCCTCTTAACATTGATGAGCTTTTAGGAGCTATCATAAGAGGCTCAAAATTACCTACGGTATTACCCGAGAGATCTTTTGACGCATCAACAATTGTGACGTAGTAAGCTGTCGGATTATTGACTTCATAGTTATCACCTTTACGTGTCAGGGTGATTTTTTCCTGCCATGGGTTATCGAGATCAGTGCGTGAGGCATACAGAGCTTTTGGACGATAAAACAATTTTATCCGCGTTTGTAATGCAATTTGCAGCACATTAGGTTGGTTACTTTTTGGTGGAATTTCACGTAAATTAAAATAAAATACACTTTCTCTATCTTGAGGAAGTTTAACGATATCAGGAAGTGATTGAATTTTAACTTGGCTTTTCTCTCCCGCTTCAATACGTTGCACTGGCGGTAATACCGTCAGCGGAGACTCGATTTTTTCGCCATTAGCGTCTTCAACCCAACCTTGAGCAAGATAAGGTAGATCCTTATTTTGGTTAGTCACATTCAGACTGATCGTTTTATCATTACCATTAAAAATGACACGTGTTCTGTCTAGAGCGATAGCAGCATTAGCCTCACCACAAATAAGGGTGGATAAGGTAATAGCTGTCGTCAAAAGTGCAATGTTTTTTGTTTTCATAAATATTAACTCTTTTTAATCAGGCTTATAGCGATGACCCATCTGGGACGTACTGAATGTTTGGTGGTGTTAGCAACCAGCGTTCACGTTCAGAGACACCTTGGGAAGGTGCCTCTAGGGGGAATCCGCTATTGATTACAGGTTTGATTGGCAGTGATGCAGGGTTGACTGGTATGGCAGTTGGATTCATATCGCAAGGTAATAATAATGAATTAAACTCTGCCGTTTCAATATCCTGCGGGATCTGGATTCGACACTGTGTTTGTCCATTCCAATTGACATCCAATATTTCATCTGGGTTGATACCAGACAGATACACGGAGCCGTTGTCGTTAACGATCCCAACTTCATGATGTTTAGCATTCTGAATTGATGCACCGAATGGTGGATAAGAGCCATCTGCTAACGCCAATCTAACCATTGTTTTAAAACCAGAAAGGACATCGAATTTACGATAGGCGATAGCGCCTTCTGTGACAGTGAATTGCTGGACTGATTTCACAGCTTCAATGTTGTCTGGAAGATTATTTAAATCAACACTCGTACTCATACGGTAATAATCATTAATATCGGAAATGACGGCTTTACCGAATCGATTGGTGCGCGTATTTGGACCGAAACCTTTAATCGGTACATCAGCAACACCATCAGTGTCGACCATAATGCGGCTGGCGCCAGGGACGTTAATGCGGTGTAAGGCAGTGCCATTACCCGTCAAGGTTGCGCCACCTTGTAAGGAAAGAGCTGCTGAGGTGTAATCTCCCGCAACATAACTCGCATTGGCCGTAACAGTGGCGAGGTCTCCATAGTGGAGATAGTAACCATTACCAGTTGCTTTACCACGAGTGCTGATACCTGTACCTAAGCGATAACTATTCTTATCATCTAAACGATCGTAATAACTGACTGTATGTGAATTACCCGCTTTATTGATGATACTGTTATAACTAATTGTCGCAGCGTCTCCCATTGGCATGGAGAAATTTAGATAAATGCCATCATCATTCTTTTTTCCTTCATACTGATTACGGAATGCGTTCAAACTCACGTTAATATTTTTAAATTTACCAAAATCGAAATATTTAGAGAGCGCAAGGTTGTAACGTTTAGTATTGGGTCTATTCCAGTAAGTTTCATGGCTATAATTTAAGTAAGCACTTAATCCAAGGGCGACAAATTGCTTATTCAGCATGATGGTATATAGCTCTTTAGTATTATCTTGTGCAGAATCTCGATAGCGACGATCAAGATATTGATTCATATTCATGAAGTCGCGTTCTGAGAAGCGATAGCCGGCAAAGGTCACTTGGCTATCATATTGTTCGAAACGTTTGGAATAGCTTAGCCGGTATGATCCACCGGTATAGGTTTTATTATCAGCAGGTAATTTAGCTCGAGACTCGGTAATATCGAATGAAATCGCCCCAAACGTCATTAAATCACGACCAACACCGAGTGATAATGCGTTATAGTCACCAGCCCCAAGTAATCCACCGTATAATGACCAACCATTAGATATCCCCCACGAGAATTCACCTAATGCAAAACCGGGTCCTTCGCTACGATGATCCATATTACTTGGGCGGCCACCAACGAGTTTGAATTGCACTCGTCCTGGTCGCGTGAGGTAAGGTATTGTTGCAGTGTCCATTTGATACTCTTGAACAGAGCCATCTTGCTCTTCAACGCGAACATCAAGCTTACCGTTGATAGTATCGTTTAAATCCTGAATACGAAAAGGCCCAGGTGCAACCTGAGTTTCATAGATAACACGACCTTGCTGGCTGATGGTGACTTTAGCGTTTGTTTTTGCAACCCCACTAACTTCGGGTGCATAGCCTCGTAAATTAGGTGCCAGCATATTGTCTTCAGACATTAGACTCGCGCCTAAATAGCGGAAAGAGTCAAAAATGCCTGAGCGCAGATATTCTTCACCCAAGGTTAGCTTGGCATTGAGTGATGCAATAGCGCGATAGGCATAATATTGGCTCCAATCCCAGCTACGATCGGTGGCTTGACCGCTTGTGTCGTTATAGCTTGCTTGCCAATTTGCACGAAAGCGCCAAGCGCCTAGGTTAAAGCCGGCAACACCATTACCTGTGACTTGCTGATTGGTATTAGAGTTTTTGTGGTCAGTGACTTGAGCATTAAAATTATAGTCAAAGATAGCCCCTGAAATTCCATTATCCCAACGAGAAGGTGGATCCCAATTATCTGCTGTATATTCGAGATAGGCTTGTGGAATTGTTATTGCAATGGTTCCAGTTCCTAATGAGCCATTTGCAGTCATACCCGGAATCGAGTCTATTTTTAAGCATTGTCCATCATTAGACCACTGTGTTTTGCTCTGCCATTCATTACGAAGAGCAAGATGTGAAATAATTTCTGGTGATAAACATGGAATTGATTCTTGCACATTATCTTCAGAAGTCACATAACTGACGTCATAAGTTGACGGCAGCGTACTTTTATTCAAGCTAATATAAAAAGGATATGTGCCGGGCATAATATAACCGACTTGTGTAAATTCGCTTAAATCGATATTTTCGCGATCTTTAAGATCTAAAATATCAGTATTAAACTCAATATTATCATTAGCTAAAGTTTGTTGAGGCTGAGTTATTGCAATAATAATCATTAAAGTAATTGGATTAAAATAATGACGCGCTGAGTCAATTAAGACTTTATTTTTTTTCTTTAATAACAGAGCCATAATAGTCCCTTCGCGATAACTCAGTAATAATCCATTTTAAAACGGATAGTTGTTTGATAATTTCCTGATTCGAGGCGTTGGTTATTAGCAACTAAACGCATATCATAATTTAGGATCATAGAACCGGGTTCAATGCCGCGAGTTGGTAGCGGTTTTCCAGGGTATGCTTGATTACCAAATGTGTCAGTAATTCGTAATGCCACCCCTTTTGCATTGCCAAATAGACGGAAATTGTCACCGTCATGTGCACCATCAAACGTAATTTCAAATGCTTGCCAATTAGGTTTTCCCGGTGTTAATGGTGTCAGGACACAATTAATCAAACGAATTGAGAAAGGGCGAGTAGGCCCTTCTTTGTCATGTATCATTTGACTGATGGGGATAGTCTTTAATTTAATAGATTGGTTGCGGCTACCAGCATCAATTGCACAAGGGCTATCAATAATGGAACCTTCAACTGTGACATATCCATTTCCCTGCATTGCTCCATTTAATTGGGTATTTGCATTAGCAGGCATGACTATCAATCCTGAAAACACCATGACAAAAATGCCAAAGTGATTCATAGCGACTCCATATCAAAACATTGTCTAATTAGATACACAGATAATAAATTAGGCCCATACATCCTTGTTTAGGCCTTCAGGTATTATTGGTAAGTTAAAGCAAATGTTGCGATAGCTTTGAATTCACCTGGGGTCGCTGCGTCAGTTTTGTCGCCTAGCATATAAGCGGCGAAGTTCAGGTCATTGTTGCCATCACGCAAAGTGACTGCATCAGAAGGAGTACCTAACTTAATTTGCTTACCACCTGCGTTAGTGATGACAATAGCGGCGTTTTGGGCTTTTCCTTCGATTGCTAAAGAACCTTCAGTGATTGCGCTAGCAGCACCGGCAAAAGTAGTTTTTACTGTTTTTAACGTTTCAGTTGTACAATTCTCTAATGCAATTTTAAAAGCACGGGAATTACTACGTCCGCCATCTTTTAATTCTGCAGTGGAGATTTGACCCATAGGAACGATTTGATCTGAAGTTTCAGGAGTAATAGAACAAGGTGCATCAATAATTGAACCCACAAACGTTACTGTACCGTGACCTTGGTCAGCTGCATTTGCAGCACCAGCTGCAATCGAAAGTCCTAAACCTAAAACTAATGCGATTTTATTCAGATTCATTTTATACATTTCCATTAAATAAAAAGACGTTATGAAAAAAGATAAAAACAACGAATTCATTAGTTGTTTTTACTCTTAAAGATTTCTTTAATTTGTTTAAATTTGGTGTGCTAAATAAAATTCACTGTAAAGGACGTTATTTGACATCAGCAATTAAGTGAACAATATGCACCAAATTGACCAGTTTGGTTTTTTAGTTCAAGAAAACTACTTACATAAAACAAATGTCTTTTTTTATTTGCAATAATATTATTTTATTGTTTTTTTGTGTTGTGAAAAGAGTAAGCAGGGAGGGCTTGGCTTATATGTTTCAAAAATTTTCATATGCGAAATAAAATGAAATAAAATTAATTGTTTTTTATCAGTGTGTTATAAGTGCTTTTTTTGATGTTAGTAACGGATTTGACTTAATGGGATTAAGGAATAATAATACGGACAGTTTGGTGCAAAGTGTTAATTTTAAATGTAAAAAACCAGTTTCAATGGTTTTTTTTTGAGTTTTTACTCGTAATAGGTAAAGATTAATAATCAAAATTATCTCAAACTTTTAGTTTTTAAATACCCCGTTTTAGTGATTTTTTTAGTATCAAAAGCAATCAATTGTTTATTATTTTTAAAGTTTTGGTATGTTAAATATCTTGTGAATTTAGAAATATTATTAATTGGAAATAAAATTATGAAGCAACGAAAATTTCTTACTCGATTTGAAGTCGATGCGATATTGAATGAAGCTAAGAAAGGGCGCTACTCTGAACGTGACTATTGCATGTTGTTAATGTGCTTTATACATGGATTTCGTGTGAGTGAATTATGTCAATTATCTTTGAGAGATATTGATCTTAATTCCAAGGTTTTATATGTGAGACGTTTAAAAGGCGGATTATCCACTACGCAACCTCTCATTGAGAAAGAATATCATGCGTTAATAAAATGGTTAAATATACGATCCGATTGGCGTGAGGCTGATTCTCCGTGGGTTTTTTTATCACAAAAAGGCGGGTCTCTTTCACGTCAACAAGTTTATGGGTTAATCAAAGCGTATAGTAAAAAAGCCAATGTTTCTATTGAAGCTCATCCCCATATGTTAAGGCATTCGTGCGGATATGCATTAGCAGACTTGGGTCGAGATACCCGATTAATTCAAGATTATCTCGGGCATAGAAATATTTCTCATACCGTTATTTATACAGCAAGTAATGTAAAACGTTTTTATAATATCTGGGATGTTTAACTATTAGTATTTCTTAAGTTTAACCTATCGTAATTTATATGATTAAATTCATTAGTATCTTTCGTTAATATAAAGTGTTGCTTGATATTACAGCGTGTATATTTTAATGAAAAATATGTTCACAATAGTAAATTTATTAATAATATGTTAATTCTGTAATTTGTTGTTACACATAATATGAGTTGAGCATTTGATTTAAATTGACATTAAAATTAAATGAATGAATCTAATGAGCATATTTTAAGAGATTTAGCTTTAGTTTAGTTATATAGCCAAATAATGATTTGTATTCGTTATTGTTATTTAAAATAATAGAGCTGAATAATATATCAGATGATTAACATTACACGCATATTAGGAATATTCTGTATATTTTTCTTCGTATGAATAATAAAAGAGAATTATCTTAATTTTAATAAATGATAAAAAATGTTGTTTTATCTATTTATTGAATAGAATTAATTTATTCAATAAATAGCCTATAGTATTATCAGGAGTAGGCAGTAATTTGATTACCACTGCTTACTTTTTTATTAGTAACTAATTGATTCAACTATTTTTTAGATACAATGCATCACGTGTTATTACAAGTAATAAATAGCACCAAATAAACACTGATTTTTCGTAATAATAAAAGATAGTGGCTTATTGATAGCTAAAGTGAAATTTTTCAAATCATCAACTCTATAGCTGAATTTACTGGCATCACACTTTCACGATTAGATTTCTGCTTTATACAAGCGATAATTCAAGTTACTCGTTGACTATACTCAGCTAGCGCAGTCACTGAACTTTCTATTCTTCTCGATTATTTTTCATTGGCATAGCATAGATTGCCACCTATCTGTATCTTAAATTATTTTATGTATATTTACTTTTAATTGTTCTCATTCCATGTGGTAAAAATTTAACAATCAGATAAATATTGAAAATAGTACGCAGAACACTGCGTACCTCAAATATTTCTGACCAATGTTAGGGCCAATAAATAAGCCATTATCTACTGCTGACGTTTAAAGTAGCGGGTATAAATAGAAACTGCCTGCTGTTGCTGAATTCCTTTAATCACTATGGGTTGATTTGGGCTTCTTGAGAAGATTTCGTCACTACCAATCATGATGTTGAATCCCGCTATTTCGGCGAGAGTATCATGTGACAAGCTATACACCATCCTACCCAAGTTACTCCATACCATTGCACCGGCACACATACAGCAAGGCTCACAACTTGTATAAAGAGTATATTCGGATAAATCGATTATTTTTTGAGTTGAACAAAATTGACGAATTAAACCTAATTCAGCATGATAGGTCGGATCACTTTCTGTATGAATACAGTTTTCCCCACTCATAATAATTTGACCATTTTTTACTAATAAGGCACCAAAGGGTTCATTACCATTTTTTACTGCATTTTCAGCAAGTTCTAGCGCTTTATTTATGAATTGAATATCGAGTTCTTGTTGGCCGTTTTCGTTTATTTGATAATTTGTCATGTTCAAAGACCTTCATTATAAATTGTGCAAATTGGACGGTTATGGTGAAGAATATGGTGCATTCTTTTGCTATTCGAATCATAGGTTTATCTATGTGGATCGAACGGCGCTATTTACCCCTGACATGTATTTTGAATTAGTTTGGGTATAATTTATATTTATTGCGTAATTCTAAATATGCTTTATTTTCAGTTTTCCAATAATTTTCTATTATTTCAATTGTTTGTTGTTCAGATAAACCTTTTCCTGTGGCTTCATTAAGCATATCGAGGAAATATTGATTTCCAACCAATTTTGCTAACCAGAGAGGTCTGATAACAAAATAATCGTCTTGATAATCTAGGTAATTAGCTTCTTTATTGGCATCAATGACTAAAGGATAGTTATTTTGGTGAAATTTAAACCACCATTTAACAAAGTGACGGATTGTTGGTTTTAAGTTTTCTGGTGGATTATCAACCATTGACTCACCATAGACTTGCTTTCCGGCTTGTGGCCATCCGTATCTCTTTTGGTTGATATCAACCTTATAGTGGGTATTTTCATAAAATTTATCAGAAGAAAAACCAAGTTGCTCAAAGGGATGATCTGAACCTCGACCCATATTGACACTCGTCGCTTCAAATAATGCTAATGAAGGATAGAGCTTGATGGATAAATCGGTTTTTAGATTTGGTGAAGGTCTTCTAGGAAGTTGATATTTCATATCGTGACTATAATTACCAACTGGAATGATATGAAGTTTATCAATAGGAAATTGATACTCAGGTTGGCCAACTGAACGCCAATTTGTATCATTCCCATTTGTCAGCCAACCTTCGTTGACTATCATGAGTGCAAATTCACCCGACGTTAAACCATGCACCATTGGAATAGGATGCATACCTATTCCCGAAATAAATTTCTCTTCCAATAATGGACCATATACATCACCGCCTAATGGGTTAGGTCTGTCTAATACCATAAACTCTTTATGGTATTTTTGTAGGCTTTCTAGTAAGTGATGCATCGAAATTGTGTAAGTGAAGAATCGAACTCCGACATCCTGTAAGTCATAAATGACAATATCGACATCTTTTAACTGCTCTTCAGTAGGATGAGCTCGCAGACGCCCATTTTCATCCCGCCCATAAAGTGAAATGATTGGTAATCCACTTTTAGCATCGAGATGGTCATTATCACCGAATCCTGCATCTTCATCGCCACGGATCCCATGTTCAACGGAGAATAATTTAGTGACTTTAAAATGATATTTATCTTGTTCAGATAACAGTTTATCTATGGTATGAATTTCATCTTTATTAATGGAGCTTTGGTTAACCATCAATGCCACTTTTTTATCCTTCAACAGCGGCCCATAGACATTCTCTTTATCAATACCCAATATAATATCATTCTGTTGGGTTATATTCGCATAAGATATCGGACTGATGAATAATAGACTTAAACAAAGAATAAAAATTTTAGTCATAAAATACTCTTTATTAGATAACAATGATTAAAGATCAAATGTTCATTTAAAATGTATGGCGTAATTCAATTGCCCAAAACCAGAAATTATTATTTTCTTTATTTCCATTTGCCCAGGTAATTTCTGGCCGATAATAGGTATCCCAAAAAATAGATGTTTTATTGGTAATTGGATAGAGTAACTGAAAACCATAACGGCTCCTATCTTTTTCTTTAAACAAAAATTCATTATTATATGAGTCTTTAAAACTTTGCTTACCTTTAGTCAAAGCATAACGAGTATATGGCATAACCATCAATCCGTTATCAAACCTATAACGATATACTGCCCATAAAAAGTGCTCTTTATTATGTAATGTATTTACTAAGTTTTCATCGATATAAAGGTAGTTTATCCATAAAGAATTTTTCTTATTAAAGGTATAAGTTCCACCGACAAAGTGCTCGTCTATTGAACTCCAGTCTCGTTTATAGACACCGTATTCACCTTTCGCTCTGGCATAATCTAATTTACGATCAATAAAACGAAATGATAAGCTACCATTAAAGCTAATATTATCTGAATACTTGTAATTAAATTGTGGCCTGACCCAGATTTCATGGCGCTCTTCACCTTTGCGAACATCACCCTTATATTCTGGGGTCGCTAATGCTGGGTTGTTAATCGAAGCATAATGCCAATTATCATTACGATATCCAAGGCGTAATTTAAAATTACCCGGCTGATCTTTAAAAGTAAAAGGGAATGTACGAGTAGCACCGACTTGCCAGCGTGTTCTATCATACTCTGAATTATTATCCAAATAAGTTTTTAATATTTGAACATCGTACATCCAAAGTGAGTTGTCTTGATAAATAAAAGCACCAAAATAAGGAGATGTTGCCACACTGCTTTTAAGAAATTTCCAGTTATCATCACTATCAATTTCTTGCTCTGTTCCAATATATGACTCTACATTCCATTTTTTTTCATTATGTAATTTTTCTAATGCGTTCTTCTTTTTTTCTAATTCAATAATTCTATTATTTAATTCAATGACTTGTTGTTCATAATCCAGTTCGAATTCATCAGCGATTGCAAAGCTGGATAATAGAATAATCATTCCAGCAAATAATTGTTCTTTTATTAACATAAGAGTTTATTCCATCTAAATAGAAAAAATTTTTAATAATTTAAATGTATGAGTGATGATATCACTCAATTAATTGAATGATATCGCCATGAAAATTGTTCGAATTATTTCGGATATAGTTATTATTTGTTAGTACGTTAATCCATGACCATATGAATAAATAATATCTTTCAAATCAGGAGTTTTTATATCAACTGGTAATTTTCCTTTTGGACTAATTATTACACCTTGATTAGGGTCAGAAAAGAGCGTTTTTAAGCCACTATAGATATTCGTTTCTAAGCTATTTCTGACGTTATTTGTTACATCAAAACCGGTAATGCCATAAATAGCAATATTGGCTTTTACCTTATCTAAATAAGCAATGTCATAAGGATTCCGTGTTGATATAACGACTAATGGGATATGATGTTTATCTGCGGCATCGATAATTTTTTGTGCATTTTTTGGGTTTATTGCTAAGTTGTATGTTGCTAAAATGATTAAATCCTGTCCTTCTATTTCTTTTTCGATATCAGCAGTAGTGACATCATCCGACATCATTTTAATCACTTTATCTTTGGTATTAATATTGGTTAATGAATCATTAGCAATACGAGTAAGATGCTTTTTGATTAACTCGTTTCGAGGTTGCTCATCTGAAAAGACAATAAAACTATTGTCGTTTTTTAGTTGATAAGGCAGTGTATTTTGATTTTTAATCAAGGTGATAGAATGGTCTGATACCATATTTTCGAGATCTTTATTAATTTGGGTAGCTACTGCTAACTGTGCAGTTTCTGCTTTTTTCTCATCAGGAAGAAGCTGTTTTTCCAATTTACTTAAAATAATGCGTTTTGCAGATTGATTAATTCGATTATTGAGTTCTTGATTTGTTTTAGCTTCTTTTTTTAAATAACTGTAGAGGTCATCCAGTTTAGAGATACTTTGTTTATTTGAAATTTCTAACGGCATCAGAATAATATCGTTACCTGCTAAAATTGCCTGTTTTACTGACCAATTGCTTCCAAAGTTTTTTGAAATTGCGCCCATATCCATCGCATCGGTAATGATAATGCCGTTATATTTTAATTCATCCCGTAAGATATTGGTTAGTATTGGCTTGGATAATGTCGCTGGGATACCAATTTCTTCGCCTGTCAAAGAGATCATTTTGTTATTATCGAGTGCAGGAACAACGACATGAGCCGTCATTATGGCATCCGTTTTATTCATCGTTTTTAGGAAAGGGATCAGTTCAATATTACGCCATGTTGCTTCGTCAATATTGATGGTGGGTAATGAAAAATGGGTATCAGATGAAACATTACCATGACCAGGGAAATGCTTTACCGCACTCATGACATTATATTTATGAATGCCTGTAATATAATTGTTTGCTAACTGACTGACTAATTCAGGCCGATCAGAATACGACCTCACTCCGATGACAGGATTATTTTGATTATTATTTACATCAACCACGGGACCAAAGTTGAAATTGAAACCTAAGTGAGAGAGTTCATAACCATGGATCATACCAACCAGTTCAGTTAAGCCTTCGGAACGCGTTGCACCTAATGCCATATTACCCGGCATTTCAGTGCCTTCCCTTAACCGTGTTACATAGCCACCTTCTTGGTCTGTACTAATAAACAAGGGAAGGTTGCTTCTTGCATTCTGAAATGAATTAATTAAGTTTACAGTCTGTGGAGTATCAATCAAGTTTTCACGGAACAGGATCACTGAGCCTAGATGATATTGATGAATAATATTTTCAATATCCTGATTTGATTCAATTAAAGGAAGCTTATTGCCATTAGCATCAAGCTCCCAATAACGAAAATCAGGCATCAGTATTTGACCAATTTTTTCATCGAGCGTCATTGAATTAACAATTTCGCCTGCTGATTTTTCTGGTGATATCCAGTATTTTTTTAATTCATCATTAGAAATAACATCAGAATAGCAAAAATGGCTAAATATGATTAAAGATAATAGAATAGACTTTCTCACGTACATTTCTCCTTATTTACTTATTTCGCTATAATAAATAAGGTTTTTTGGGTTTTTTTGATGTGACATTAGTCCCACTTAACATTATTCGTATAACTTATTATATAAGAATAATTTTGTAATTATTACTATTTATACTCGGTAGTTTCCTGTCGTATATAGATTAACGCAAGGAATTGCTTAAGTTAAATTGGAATAATGAAGGTGTAACAAAATATTTCGGCAAGTTGATTTTTAACAAACACATAAAGTTTACTCTAAATTTGCGTAATAAAGAATGAAAGCTAATATCATGAATAAAGTTAACTAATAAAGATAACTTTTTTGATGATTAAAATAGAAAACTGTCTATAGAATTTTATTCTTTAATCAGATTTAATGTTTAAGAATAACGATTTACTACCAAATTTTATAATCATTTCATTAGCATTAATATTCAAATTAGTACATGAGTAATAATATATTAACAATAAGATGAATGCGTTAATTCTTGATGTAAGCTCTATATATTATAGAGTGATTTTTATTAATTAAGCTATTGAGTGGCATGTTGTTTCGAGCTTACAGTTGTTTTTTAATGGTAGTTATATCTTAAACTACTGACTTGAATGATGACAAATAAATTAAATGTTCTCCTACATCTATATCGCATTGAAGATTAACATTTTCTTTATATAAGTTTTTTATTCCTACGTCATAAAATAACACTTTTTCTTTCTCAAGTGGCGTAATTGTATTATTTCGGCTGACAACCCTAATTATATATAACAAGAATAATCTAGTGTATATGGCGTATCGTTAGCGCTCAAAAAAATTTCATCAGAACCTCATCATTTTCAATTGCCAAAATAGATGAAAAGAAAGAGAAATATTCATTGAGACTAAATTATTCCCTCAGTATTTCATTAGAAATAACACAAGGAATACCGTTTATGTATATACAGTTTGAGGAGTCTATTGTGAATTCATACCAAAAAATATTAACAAAACTCAATGATGGTAATGTCGCTGAGGTGTTGACTTTAGCTGATATTATGCCGATGTCATTTGTGCAGTTGCGTCATTTAGCAAATACCCGATTGACCTTGAGTGAGATGGAGAAACTGTTTACGCTGGCTCAGGAGATGCGTAAAAAAAATACGATCTTAGAATCCAGCATGTTGTCTCGCGCTAATCCACAGTTAACTAATTTGGTTAATTTAGATATAGGGACGTTTTCGGAAGAACGTAGATATAAAGAGATATTTGACTCGCGAGCAGACAATTTTGTTGCTCCTGGGTCTGTGTCCTCCATGTTTTCACCAGCAGCTTACTTGACTGAACTCTACCGAGAAACGCGCTCTCTTCATTCAGAATTATCCGCCTACCATTTGAAAAAAAGACGGCCTGATTTGGGACAGCTGCTGTTATCACAAGCGAATATGGATAACGAAGTTTCTACGTTAACCTTATCCAATGAGATCCTGATAGATAGTATTGTGAATTTCAATATATCTTCATCTGAAAAAGTTATGGAAACGCTATCAACTTATCGCCTCAGTGGTAACATGCCTTATCATTATGCATACACTGCCATTCGTCAAAGTATCCTGAAGCTTGACCCCGATTTATCTGCATTGCTTCACTCCCCTTATTTCAGTTCGCAGCTGTCTCCGCAATTGCTGATGGCTCTGGAAATGACTATACCGCCAGAATTGTTGATTATCTTGACGGAGGAAATAACAACGAAAAATACCGATATATTGTATGAGAAAAACTTTGGCTCACTTTCCATAGAATTTTTATCCTCAGTCAATAATCTGGCGCATTTCTATCAGATTACCGCTGAAACAATCTATACGCTGAAAACACTCACTCTTCAAAGCCTTCAGGTTAATAATGACAGCACAGTCTCCGAGTATACGATTGACACTTTCGACAAGAATATTGCTCTTCATCTGAATAAAGTCATTCGCCTTTATAAGGCTTTGGGGCTATCGCTGACGGAGATGGAGAGCTTTTTATTGCATATCGACAGGCCAGTGATGATGAATAATGATTTTCTGGCTTACCTTGCTTACACCAAATTTCTTTTTCGACAGTACAGGACCTCCCTAAGTAGCGCGCAGATCCTCTGTGGTATGAACATCGACACGCGAATATCGTCTTTACTATCAAGTCAGTTTGATTTGCTATTTAACACGCCTCCACTCAACGGCCAGATTTTCAAACTAGGTGGTAAGCCCATCGAGGTCAATCTCGATAGATTAGAGCCTGATGATAGTTTTCGTCGAGCGGTACTCAAACGCGCCTTTCAGGTAGATGATGCGAGCCTTTGGCTGATGCATAAAATGGGTAACCGGATCGCAAACAAGAGTATCGATAACACGCTGGAGACCCTCTCAGATTTATACCGTATCGCCTTGTTAGCCCAGGTACACGGCTTGACTATCTGTGAGCTTAATACTCTGCTGCTGCTTTCTCCTTATCGTAAAACCCATTTATATGCTCTCGATAAACATACGCTGAAAGAGCTGATTCAGTATCTATTCTTTATCACTGACTGGTTGAATCAACAGAAATGGAGCGTGCACCAGCTATTTATTATGGTTACCGACACCTACGGAACGGTTTGGTCACCTGTTTTTGATGACTTGCAGCAAACCCTATTAAACGGTCTAACTGAAAGAGGATAAACTACTCAATGCAATGGCTCCGTTTATTGCCTCATCATTACGCTTGAATACCAGCAATATGGCCAAGCTGATACTGCGGTGGGCTAACCATATACAGCCTAATAAGCAGACCACAAACACTTTTTGGATTTTAATGCAGAAGGAAACCCTAACCGAGGTAGAGCGTAATGATATTATTGCTTTTGCTCAGACGCTTGCTCAGCTGTCCATTATTATCAATACCGTCAATATCAGTGAACAAGAGCTTTCCTTGTTACTCAATAAACCGGCACTATTAGCTAAAGGGATGATAGAGCTTGGCCTTAATGTAGATATTTTGCAGCAGTTAACGTTATTCCATCAATGGATTAACGGTGCTGGTGATTACGTAAACGAAGTTTTGAGTGCATTGAATGACGGAGCGCTTACTGCGGCGTTATTAGCGAACTCACTTCAGGCTGAAGTCAAACAGGTAGCGCAGGCCATGGCACAAGTGGTGGATGAAGGAGCCGATTTAGCGCATTGGGATGACGTTTTTTCGGTTATTCAATGGGTTAAAATATCTAAAGTACCTTAATATCAACCCTGATGGCTTGGCCAACCTTATGGCGCTAACTTACGATAAAACCTCGACTTATGCACAATGGTCATCACTTAGTGAGATGGTATTGGCTGCTCTTACAGGGCAACAAAGTCAAGTTGTGAACGACACTCTAAGTGAGCAACTTAGTGCGGCATTAAGTGATTACTATATTCGTGAAGTATCTCTCGTTATATTGGAAAACAGAGATGCATTGTACAGTTATTTGTTAATTGATAACAAAATCTCAGCGCAAGTTAAAACTACTCGATTGGCAGAAGCAATTGCTTCATTGCAATTTTATACACACAGGGTACTGACGAGCCAAGAAGGAGGGGCTGATACTGCTGCGCTTACTCGCCAGTTTTTTACGGATTGGGATAAGTATAACGCCCGTTATACTACTTGGGCCGCGGTATCGAAACTTGTATATTACCCAGAGAACTATGTTGACCCTACGATGCGTTTTGGTCAGACGGGAATGATGGATCGCTTATTACAAACTATGTCGCAATCCACACTTAACAGCGATGTTGTGGAATCTGGTGTATTTAATTATCTCACCGCTTTTGAAGAAATTGCGAATCTAGACGTTGTCAGTGGTTATCATAACAATGTCGATATCAATCAGGGCAAAAGCTATTTTGTTAGCACTAGTCAGACTGAGCCAAAAAAATTCTACTGGCGTAGCGTAGACCATAGTAAAAGTATTCAAGGATGTTTCGCTGCTAACGCTTGGTCAGAGTGGACCGCTGTCACTTGTGCCATTTCCCCTTGGGATATGATTATTCGCCCCGTACAACTTAATTCCCGTTTGTTTATTTGTTGGATAGAAAGATCTGAAAAAATGAGCAATGACGGTATTACAATGTCATTTACCTATGCATTGAAGCTTTCAAGAATGAACTATGATGGCGGATGGAGTTCACCATTTACTTATGATGTAACCGTTATGATCAGTGCCATCAGTGAAAAACTCAATGAATTGAGTATGTTTTGCTCTGAATATCAAGGGGAAAGTTCGCTAATTATCTATTTTTATAAAAAAGAGGCTCATTACACTAACGCCGGACCTGCTAATACCAAAGGCTTATATATCTATAGTGATATGACACGCCATGATATCAATATGCAAATCCCAAATGAAAGTCATCATTTTGATCAAATAAAAAGCAAGACCTATTTCACCCTTGATACTTTAGATGAAAAAAAACTCAATAATATTTACTCTGAGTATATCCAAATTGATTATAAAGTGATTAGTGAAGAAGCTAACAGTGATTACGATTTTATCGGTATGCTCTCAGATATAACCTGCAAAAACACCAGTTCTAGTGAGGTATTGTTGAGACTAAATCCAATACAGCAAATATCATATGCTAATAAGTTTTCGCTCACGCAACGTGAACAGGCTATTATTAATTATTACTACGAAAAATATCAAGGAATGGAACTTTTTAGCTATATAAATAATGGAAATCCTGGTGCATTTATTGCAACAGTAGTAAATGATATTGTGACCCTATATTTTTGGCTTGACGTATCGAATGGTTATTCTATTGGTTCCATTTACGTTAAAAGAGCAGATCTCACTAATTCTATTACGATAACACCTGATAGCATTTATCAAGATGGAAATATTTATTTTATTAAAGCTGACATCCCACAAGATAAATTATTAGTAAGTCAGCTTGATCTTATTAAAAGCATACAGGTTCATATTTTTCAAAGTATTGGCAGCTTTAATTGCCATCTGGATGAAATCAAGCACACTCACAGTATCGCCCCGTTTTCTTCTTCTGATATTACCTTCAAAACTAGCACAATGGATTATCCAGGATACTCAACAAATGCTAGCAATAATTGTGAAGTTATTCCTTCATTTACTTATGATGTGCCGATGAGATACTTATTTTCGGGTATTAACTTTGATTTAACTAAAGACTTCCAAGGAAAGGAGACTGTTATCCTTCCTTGTATATTATCGGCTGTGAGTGCGACTGGGATCAGCGCAACAACAACTATCGATATTATTCTTAATAGAATACCCGTTAACGTTAAAGATTATATTTCATTGCATCATGCACCTAATAATGCGCGTTATATGCAGCAATCAGTCTATCGTACTCGTCTTAATACATTATTTGCCACACAACTTATTAGTAAGGCCAGCGCGGGATTGGATGCTATTTTATCTATGGATACTCAGTTATTACCGGAACCGAAACTGGGTGAGGGAACCTACGTAACACTGAAACTAGACGTATATGACAGCGTTATTCACGGCATGTCACGGGAGTTCACCATAAACTATGTGGATGTATACGCCAATGGTGATAGATTTCCTCTGAGTAGCGGATTTCTGAGTGATACAGAGAACACCATAGTCAGCTTTTTTGTGCCCACCAACGATAATCAAAATACTGTGTATATTCAGGCTCATTATCAAAAAGGTGATACCAACAAAATTCGCCTGAAGCACGATAAGCCCAGCGACCCTAATAGCTGGAAGGTGGATACCAGTTATAATCAGGGAACATTTTCTGGGCTTACATCCATTTATGGTTTAGTGAAATCATCCGAGGCTATGGACTTTAATGGAGCCAATGCGCTTTATTTTTGGGAGTTATTTTACTATACCCCAATGATGGTCTATCAGCGTTTGTTGCAAGAGAGTCAATATGAGCAAGCTACTAGCTGGCTAAAATATATCTGGAACCCAGCTGGCTATGTGGTGCATGGTGAAATGCAAAGCTATTACTGGAACTGTCGTCCATTAGAAGAAGATACTTCTTGGAACTCGACTCCTCTAGATTCTGTCGATCCGGATGCTATCTCCCAAAACGATCCAATGCACTATAAAGTTGCTACCTTTATGAGTATGCTCGATTTATTGATTGGTCGCGGTGATGCCGCTTATCGTCAGCTGTGTCGAGATACTCTCAATGAAGCGAAAATGTGGTATATGCAAGCGTTGAATCTATTAGGTGAAGAGGCCTATGTGCCTCTGAACGGTAAATGGGAAGATCCGTCGTTAGATTTAGCGGCAAGTATAACTATCCTATACGACGACCCGAAAGTTATGCTAACTGATCATGGAATCGAACAGCTAGGATCACTGAAGACCAGTGCACAGACCGTACTTTTCATGCCTGAAGTGAACGAAAAGCTACAGGATTATTGGAAAATTCTCTCACAGCGTCTCTATAACTTGCGCCACAACCTGTCCATTGATGGTCAGCCGTTATCTCCGTTGTTGTATGACACGCCGATTTCACCGAAAACCTTGCAAAGTACTGCGATTACAGCTTCTCAGGAAGGTACTGAACTGCCAGCGGTAATTATGCCGGTTCAGCGTTTTTCATTTATTCAGGAAAATGCCCGTAGTCTTGTCAGTCAGTTGATACAATTTGGTAGCACATTACTAAATCTTATTGAACGGCAGGATAGTGAAGCCTTGACTGAGTTGTTACAGACGCAGGCGAGGGAGCTCTCGGTTACCAGTATTGCTATGCAAGATAAGGTTATTGCTGAAATTGATACGGATGAAAAGGGACTTCAATCCAATCGTGAAGGTATTCAAAATCGTTATATTAGCTATACAACCTTGTACAACGAAAATATCAATACTGGCGAGCAGCAAGCTATGGATTTGTATTTATCTTCTTCTGTGATCGCAATGAGCGGAAATGCATTTCGCGTTACAGCTGCTGCAATGAATTTAGTTCCTAACATTTACGGACTAGCCGTTGGGGGTTCTGTTTATGGTTCTTTATTTAACGCGATGGCTGTTGGTACTGATATCGCCTCAGCTGCGACTCGTATTTCGGGCGATCGCATCAGTTCCAATGAGAGTTATCGGCGCCGACGTCAGGATTGGGCTATTCAGCGCCGTAATACCGAAAATGAACTCAATCAAATTGATGCACAGTTGGCATCTCTGAGTATTCGCCGAGAAGCTGCTGTTTTACAGAAATCCTATCTGGAAAGGCAACAAGTACAGACACAGGTACAGTTGGAGTATTTGCAGCGAAAATTTAGCAGCAAGGCGCTATATAATTGGTTAAGAGGTTGCTTGTCCTCTATTTATTACCAATTCTATGATTTAACGGTTTCTCGCTGTCTGATGAGTCAGCAAGCTTTTCGTTGGGAAATGAATCAGCCAGAGGCTAGCTTCATCAAACCAGGAGGTTGGAATAGCACTTATGCTGGGCTGATGGCAGGAGAGAATCTCATGTTGAATTTAACTCAGATGGATGATGCCTACTTGAAACAGGATGAGCGTCCGATGGAGGTCTTACGTACCGTCTCTCTTGCACAACGATATGCAGCCTTACCGAACAATAATCACTTTGTTCTAGCTGAGTCTATAGTAATTTTAATTGACAGTGAAAAGGGCCAAATTGGCACTAATGAGAATGGTCTTAAACTAGAGGCTGGAACGCTGATCAGTTCAGTCGAGTTGTCGGGGCTAGATATTATCAAGGACTACCCAGATGATTTGGGGGCGGAGCGTCGTATCAAACAAATTAGTGTCACGTTGCCCATGCAAATGGAAGACTATCAGGATGTGCAAGCGGTGTTAAGCTATGGTGGTAGTGTCGTAATGCCTCGAGGATGTAGTGTGTTGGCGATATCTCATGGTATCAATGATAATGGGCAGTTCCAGTTAAATTTCAATGATATAAATCTTCTACCATTTGAAGGTATTCCGATCAACGACAAAGGCACACTAACGCTTAGTTTTCCGAATGCAACGAGTAAACAGAAAACATTGCTACGCGGCCTTAAAGACATCATTCTACATATTCGTTATACCATTCGTCATTAATGGTGACCAAGAACCGGCCCTTTTGGGTCGGTTAGGTGATACTTTCATACAAAATCTAGGTGAACCACTCGCTTTGCCTAAAGTATCTTTACTTTGAATAAAAGCTGTCCTTCAAAGCTCAACATTCTCTAGGATTATTATTGAAGATAATTTTTTATTGCTTTAGCCATAATCGGTGCTTGTAATCCTATTTCTCTCAATTGCCCACTTGATGGATTTTTAAACCCAATAAAAAACAATCCGGCTTTATGACTCTCACCTGTTACTGGATTAATATTAGGTTTACCATTCTCATTTAAAATGTCGGGTATATTCAATAAAGAATTCAATCTTGTCTTAAAGCCAGTGCCTGATGCAATCGCATCAATCTTTAGATTTATTTCTTCTAATTTATCGACTGACGTATAAATTTTTCCGGATGTTTCATCTAATGATATTAATGGTCCTAAGATTTTTATTTTGTTATTTTTAATCTCATTAATAATAGGCATATATAAGGCTGGCGTGACTTGTTCAATCTCAGAAACATTTCCTGATGGAGCCGCTAATCCAGATTCAGTCAGGTTGCCAGTCCAATAACCGGATAAGCGCCTGAGTATTGCATCACTGGCTTTGGTGGGTAAACGATTTAATATCACGCCAAGGGCAGCAAAAGGCATCCCCCATAGGCTTTTAGGCAAAAAATAAGGTAATGTTCTCACCGATAAGCTGACGGATGCGGCATATGGCAGTAATTGGCAAGCAATTTCACAAGATGAATTACCACTTCCCACCACTAATACATGTTTATCTTTATATTTTGGAGCATTTTGAAAATTGGCTGAATGCGTAATAGTTCCCTTAAATTGGACGCTGCCATCCCATTCAGGAATAACAGGAATACGAGAACTTCCTGTCGCAACAACTAAAGTTTTAGAACGTATTTTTTCATTACTTTTACAGGTGACTACCCAAATGGAATTGAGCTGATCGTATTCGATTGACATAATTTCACAATCGGTACGTACTGCAAATTTTCCACGTTCAGGAAGTGTTTTAAGAATATCTGCAAAAATATCACGTTCAAGCCAAAGTCCTGCTGATTTTGGAAAACGCACACCGGGTAGCGTAGAGAACCAACGACCTGTATTTAGCCTCAACCCATCATAATGATTACGCCAAACATCCCCCACATCATTTCAATAAAGTGCAGTCTCATGTAGAAGCAATAGCTCAAGCGGCTAGATTTGCTGATCCTAAAGAAAAAGTGCAGCAAATTTGTTTGTTGATTGATTGGGCGATTACGACGGCGATGGTTTCAGAAAGTGATAAGGGTGCTTTAATTGCACAAGCTATTTTAAAAAAATTATTACCAGATGACTTGGATGATAGTGAATAAACGTTAAATTGAGACGATTTGCTTTGTATCAATATTGATATCGTTTATTACTCAATGATGATAAATCGATAATCAAATAAAAAAGGATGCAACTTATTAGCATCCCCATATAGAGCATTAAGTTAATATCAGTTTGGAAAATTTGGACCTATCACATCAATGCTATCAGTACAGATGGCATCAACTCCCCACTGTAGCAGTCGTGTTGCACGGGCAGGATCATTGACGGTGTAAACCAGAATATGTAAACCCGCATCTTTCAACATTTTTACTCGATGTTCATCTAATAATTCATGATTTAAATGAATTGAAACACAATCCAAACGTGTTGTTAATTCTTGCCAGTCATCACGCCACTCATCAAGTAACAATCCTCTTGGTAACTCTGGTGCGGCTTGTTGTGCGGCTTCCAATGCTTCGATATCAAAAGATGAAAGTAACGGGGCGGTTTGATTCTGCCATAGCTTACAAGCGGCCAGAGCAACAACTCGGCCTGTCTCTTTTTCTAAACCTGTGGTTGGTTTTATCTCAATATTCGCCATCATGCCATGCTGTTTACAACGCTCAGCAACGTGTGAAAGCAACGGCAATGGCTCACCTGTAAACTTTGAGCTATACCAACTTCCAGCATCTACTTTTAGCAGTTGATCCCAATTAAGTTTACCCGCAATACCAAAGCTATTACTGGTTCGATCGAGGGTATCGTCATGAAGTAAAAATATCTGTTTATCAAGTGAGAGCTTTGCATCAAATTCGATCATTTGATGACCAAATTTCGCGCCGATATCGATCGCGGCAAGGGTATTTTCGGGGGCTAATTTGCCACCACCGCGATGTGCGATAATTTTTGGATAAGGCCAATGACTCATAAACGTTGTCCATTTTCATTATCAAAGAAGTGCAAATGCGCTTCCGGGAGATGAACCCATAAAGTAGTGCCCGGTTGTGGACGCTCTTGATGACCAAGACGTAATACTACTTTTTGATTTGCCCAACGTCCATGAACTAAATTGTCTGCACCTAGCATTTCTAGCGTTTCGACTGTTAATGGAATACCTTCCGCTCTCTGTCGATTTAAAACCAAATGTTCAGGGCGAATGCCGAGTGTCAACGCACGTCCGGATCGTGCAAGATTTTGTCTCTCCAAAGGGAGAGCTACGCCACCATCTAGTTCAAAACGTGAGCCATCTGCGCTTATTTTACCGTCAAGAAGATTCATTGCAGGCGAACCCATAAAGCTGGCTACAAATCGGCTAGCAGGGCGTTCATAAACGTCAAATGGTGTGCCTATTTGCTCCACAACCCCTTTATTCATCACCATGACTCGCTGGGCTAAGGTCATAGCTTCAACTTGATCATGCGTGACATACAAGCTAGTCGTATTGAGGCGACGATGTAGCTGCTGTAGCTCAAGGCGCATCTGAACTCGCAATTTTGCATCAAGGTTAGAGAGTGGTTCATCAAATAAAAATACCGCGGGATCACGAACAATCGCCCGTCCCATTGCCACTCGTTGGCGTTGTCCGCCGGAAAGCTCTCGTGGGCGACGTTTGAGTAACTCATCTAATTCTAGAATACGGGCAGCTTCAAGGACTTTTTGACGAATATGTTCTTTACCTAAGCCGCGGATCTTTAAACCCCATGCCATGTTTTCTTCTATCGTCATATGTGGATAAAGTGCGTAGTTTTGAAATACCATCGCAATGCCACGCTCTTTTGGTTCCATATCGGTCACGCGTTGGCGATTAATCCAAATATCGCCACTGGTGACACGTTCAAGGCCCGCGACCATACGTAGCAATGTTGATTTACCACAACCGGATGGCCCGACCATCACGATAAATTCACCGTCAGCAACATCAACAGTTAGTGGTTTAATGACTTGGGTTTTGCCATCCCAGCTTTTGCTGACGGCTTGTAACTTTAATTCTGCCATGGGTTATTTCTCACTATCAACCAAACCACGCACAAAGGCGCGTTGCATTACTAAAACAATAATTACTGGCGGAATTAATGTGAGCAACATTGCCGCCATCACTTGATTCCATTGAGTCGTGCCTTCGCCTGAGGCGATCATGCCTTTGATACCAGCAACAGCAGTACCAAGATCCGTATCTGTAATGATTAGTATTGGCCAAAGATATTGATTCCAGCCATAAATAAAGGTGATAACAAACAGCGCCGCTAAATTTGTTTTCGACAAGGGCAAAACAATATCGAAGAAAAAACGCATTGGTGATGCACCATCGATACGCGCAGCTTCAATCAACTCATCCGGTAACGTCATAAAAAACTGGCGAAACAGGAAGGTTGCCGTTGCCGACGCCATCAAAGGAAGTGTTAATCCTGAATAGCTATCGAGCATATTGAGATTAGAAATGACCTCGACAGTAGGAAAAATACGCACTTCAACCGGTAACATCAAGGTGATGAAAATCATCCAGAAAAACAGCGTGCGACAAGGAAAACGGAACCAAACAATGGCAAAGGCTGATAGTATTGAAACCGTTATTTTGCCTATCGTAATCACTAATGCCATAACGGAACTGTTAAACAGCATTAGTCCAAAGGGAGCGCTATTTGCCGCAACACCATTTTCCCAAATATAACTCATGTTTTCCCAGAAATGGCGACCAGGAATTAAGGTAATTGGCGTTTCGAATACAGCTTGGTTATCCAATGTGGCGGCGACAAACGCGACATATAATGGAAACAATATGGCAAGTGTGCCAAGAATTAGCATAGTGTGGCTGAAAATAGTCAGCCCGCGACGATTCTCAATCATTGGTAGCGTACCTTACGTTCGATAAAACGAAATTGAACAATCGTTAAGATAATCACTAAAAACATCAGTATGACGGATTGCGCAGCAGAGGTTGAAAGATCTAATCCAGAAAAACCTTCGCGATAGATTTTATAAATTAGCGTGGTGGTTGTTTGCATTGGTCCGCCGCCAGTCGCCGCATCGATAACCGGAAACGTATCGAAAAAGGCATACACCAGATTCACCACTAATAAAAAGAAGCTCACTGGCGCAATAAGCGGGAGAGAAATGCGGAAAAATCGGCGTATTGGCCCTGCACCATCAATGGCAGCGGCTTCAACGAGTGAACGAGGTATTGATTGAAGTGCAGCGAAGAAAAACAAAAAGTTGTAGCTGATTTGTTTCCACACTGACGCCAATACCACGAGAAACATGGCTTGGCCGCTATTTTGTGCGTGGTTCCAATAATAACCCACTTGTTCAAGCGCATGCGTAATAAGACCACGTCCGGGACTAAACAGGAACATCCACAGTACCGCAGCAATGGCTGGCGCGACAGCATAAGGAAGTAGCATTAATGTTTGATAGAAACGGCTACCTCGAATGACATAATCTACTAATGCAGCAAAGAACAGTGATACCAATAAACCACAGCCCGCAACGAGCCCGCTAAAAACCATTGTGGTGTAGAAAGCGTCGAGATAATAACTATCATGGAATAGCTGAATGAAGTTATCGAATCCGACAAATTCACTGGAAAAACCAAATGGGTCAATATTTTGCAAAGAGTATCAAAGTGCTTCAGCAGCGGGCCAAATAAAAAAGACCACCGTGATAATCAGCTGTGGCAGAACGAGTGCATAAGGCAACCAACGGGAGCGGAATACCGGACGAGATGATGACATATAATGGCTCGATTTTTTTAAATCAGGTGATACTTTGTTCTTTAACCCAAAAAATTCGAATCATCCCTCTCCTTTAAAAAGAGGGATAAGGTAAAGATGATTGCGAATTACTGGGTCGATTTTTCGAAGCGGCGTAACAATTGATTACCACGCAGAACCGCAGTATCGAGTGCTTGCTGTGGTGTCTTTTTACCAATCCACACGGCTTCTAATTCTTCATCCACAACGGTACGGATTTGTGGCATGTTCCCTAAACGTAAGCCTTTGGTATAAGGTAATGGGGGTTTATTTAACATTTGGCGTGTTGCCGTATCAGCGCCCGGGGTTTTATCGTAATAGCCTGATTGGCGAGTTAAATCGTAAGCGGCAGTGGTAATCGGTAAGTAGCCGGTTTTTTGATGCCATTCTGCAGCATTTTCAGGTGTGGCTAAAAATTGCATAAATTCAGCAACACCTTTATACGTTTCTGGATCTTTACCGCCCATGACCCATAAACTAGCGCCACCAATAATGGCATTTTGTGGTGCGCCTTTAATATCGACATCATATGGCATCATGCCGACACCAAAATCAAATTTTGCATGTTTACGAATATTCGCTAATGAGCCTGAAGACGCGGTGATAATAGCGCAATCGCCATTGTAGAATTTTTCAGTAGATTCATCTTTACGGCCTAAGTAACTAAAATCGCCTTTCTTATTCATTTCTTGAAGTAATGCGATATGTTTTACTTGTTCCGGTTTATTAAATTCGAGCACTGCATCCGTTCCATCGAAGCCATTATTTTTAGAGGCGATTGGCAACCCATTCCATGCACTGAAGTTTTCAATTTGAATCCAGCCCTGCCAGCCGCTTGCATAACCACATTTCATGCCTGATTCGCGCAGTTTAGCGCTGTAATTAGCGAGATCTTGCCATGTTTCCGGCGCTTGTTCGGGATCTAACCCGGCTTTTTTGAAAGCGGCTTTATTGTAATAAAGTACAGGCGTAGAACTATTAAAAGGTTGAGAAATTAAATGACCCGTTTTTGCATCACTGTAATAGCCAGAAATAGTGGGTACGAATTGGGATTCATCAAATTCGATGCCTGATTCTTGAAACACTTCATAAATGGGTTTAATCGCTTTTGAAGCCATCATTGTTGCAGTACCCACTTCATACACTTGCAATATTGCAGGCGCATTCCCAGAACGGAATGCGGCAATACCCGCAGCAAGATTTTGGTCATAGCTACCTTTATAAGTCGGCACAATTTTATAATCAGGGTGTGTTTCATTGAAACGAGTGGCTAGGGAGTTAACTTCTTCACCGAGCTCTCCTTCCATAGAATGCCAGAAGGGAATTGTAGTAACGGCTATCGCTTGACTGGCAAAAACCAAACTCAACGTTAACGCTAAAGTTGAATGTCGTAACAATGTCATTTTAGTTTCTCTCTTTTGTGCCGTGTATGCGAAATCGCAAATAATATGTTCGTTAAATCACGATAACATGAGCGAATGACGGAAATATTGCTGAGATATGACAGAATAATGACGTTGAAATGAAGGCAATGTCACGCAGATATGGATGTTATATATCAGATTTAATTTTAAAATAATATAATGATTTAAGTTAAGATTAATTGTTTTGTCGGGTTGTTTAAGTTTATATTTCTATATCATATTGAATGACGAGGGCTATCAATATAGTATTGACTTAGTGGTGGCTTGTATTGTTATTGCGCTTTGAAATAATCATAAGCTATTCGTTAAATGATAGTAAATCTAGCTTTCTGCTTTAGTAAATTGTATTTATATTTATGACTAATTGCTTCTTATATATGAAGTATGACGAGTATAATGACTAAAAACGCGTTATAGTATTCAACAGTAAATAAAAATTTCATTCATAAAATGATGACTAAAATTATCTTGAACCTAAACTTAATTCGAAAATATCGTCTCATTATTAGCTTGGGTATAATGGCTTTTCTGTTGACGGGATGCTCACAAGTTCATTCACCATTATTTCCAATGTTGGGCGCTTATTTTCCTTATTGGATGTTATGTGTCCTTATTGGATTAGTCGGTACTCTACTTGTGCGCGTATTGCTTATTTACTCGGATATTGATGATAAATTGCCATTACCCTTAGTGTTTTACTTTTGTGTTTTATTATCAATTACCTTAACAGTTTCCTTACTTTATTTTTCTTATTAAATGATGAATGCAAAAATCAAAAAAAAAGTAGCGGTTATAATCACATGTGTTGTGTTCGTTATTTTACTACTTCTATTATGGAAAAAGCTTGAATCATCAACGCTTAATCCGTTAAGTGAAGACGCAGTGATTGACGCCAACAAAATTAATATCTCTTCTATTGTGCCGGGGCGAATTATCTCTTTTCATGTTAAAGAGAACGCCAAAGTCAACAAAGGGGATTTACTCTTCACTATTGACCCGACCATGTATGCGCTTAGGGTGAGCCAAGCAAAAGCAGAGCTACTTATTGCAGAGGCGGCATTAAAAGATAAGAAAAGAGTTATTGTTGCTGAAACCTCTAATTCTGAAATCGCGGAAGAGCAAATTAGCCGAGCACGAGTTAATTTAGCTTTAGCTACACAATCACTCAACCGATTAGAACCTTTGCTAGCTAAAGGGTTTGTGACTGCACAGCAAGTTGATGATGCAAGAACGTTGAAGCGTGATGCTGAAGTCAGCCTAAAACAAGCCTTAAAGCAGAATGTAGCCTCTGAAGCGTTAATCAATAATACCGATTCTGCTGAAGCCCTTGTTGAGTCAATAAAAAGCTCACTTGCAATGGCTGAATGGGAATTAAGTAATACTGAAATTAGAGCGCCGAGTAATGGTTACATTGTCGGGCTGACTACTTCAGCGGGGGAATTTGTTCTCTCAGGGCAATCAGTGTTTACGTTAATAGATACGGATACATGGTATGCCTCCGCTTATTTTAAAGAAACAAATTTGAGTAATATTAAAATAGGCAGTTGTGTTGTGGTTTATTCAATGATTGATAATAAGCAGCCACTTAAAGGTAAAGTTCAAGGAATTGGTTGGGGTGTAATGTCGACGGACTTTTTGAACATTCCGAGAGATTTGCCTTACGTACCTAAATCATTAAATTGGGTGCATGTTGAACAACGTTTTCCTGTTAGAGTTATTTTAGATAATCCGCCAGATCATTTAATGCGGGTTGGTTCAACCGCAACGGTTAATATTGTATCTAAAGATGATGACTGCTAAAGCTTCCCTCGTTTTTAAACAAGTACAGCAAGACTTGTTGCCCTTCAAATTCCGAATGGCAACGACATGGCGAATTGCATTGCTCTGTGCATTAATGGCAGGGATCGCGATGCTATATGAAATTCCAGAGTCTGCGATAAGTTGTTACCTGATTATTTATTTAGTTAAAACTGATGCCGTCGAAAATATCTTATTGTCAGTGGGTGTGATTATTTTATGTTCTGTGGCAGTTTGTATTGTTTTTATACTGTTTAATCTGACAATTCAAAATGTTGTATTAAGATTTTTTTTGATGGCGTTGTTTTCTGGCTTGTTTATGTATTTATCTTCAGCCAGTAGTCTTGGGGACATTGGTAACTTAGTCGCCCTCGTTATTGCCTTTTTAATGACCTTAATCGATGATATTCCGCTTGCTGATGCGGCAACGAGAGGCCTGCTCTATGCGTTATTGATGGCTGTATCACCGATGCTATTGGTGATTATCTTTAATTATTTTTTTGGTATTAGCCCTAAAAAATTATTGATGAATAAATTGTCTGAGCGGTTGATGATTGCCAATCAGTTTTTTTTAGGAAAAAAAGTCAGTCAAATTGAAATAAGTGAAGCGCTGAGCACGCAAACAGAATGTAAACGCTATCTGATGTTTATGAAGATATTTTACCTCAAAGGAAAGCAAGAAATTCAACTGCTTGAAAATATGATTGATAATTCTTATCAAGTATTAATCATGTCACTCAGTATTCTTGATGATACTCCTACCTCGGTTCGTCTGATATTATCTGAAAAATGCCAGTCTGTTGCAGAACACTTCTCAAATAATGATTTGAAAAGTATAAAGGCGCTAATTGAAAGCCAATCAATAACGGTGAATCAACCTAAATTGATCAATGAGTTTGAAGAGCTGCTATTTAAACAAAAGGTCATTGTCCCGATAAAGAAAAAAAGCCCTTTTTTTGTTGATGATGCGTTTACCAATCCAAATCATAAGTACTTTGCGATTAAAACAACGTGTGCTGCGATTCTATGCTATCTGTTTTATGACTATTTTGAGTGGCAAGGTATCCATACCGCGATGATCACTTGTTATGTCGTGGCATTAACATCAGTCGGTGAAACTGTCCACAAGCTTACATTACGTATTATTGGGTGCCTAATAGGCGCGTTGATTGGGATAATTTCATTGGTTTATATTATTCCGAACCTATCGGATATATTTCAGCTGATGGTGTTAATTTTCTTCTGTATGTTGCCTGCGGCTTGGGTTGCTGTTGGAAATGATCGAATTTCCTACGCTGGTGTACAAGTTGGGCTCGCCTTTTTATTAACGGTATTACAGGGCTTTAAACCGAGCTTTGAGTTGGATGTTGCCTCTGACCGAATTTTAGGTATTTTGCTTGGTAATATTGTGATGTACGTCATATTCACTAAGGTATGGCCAGTCAGCATCATGAATACGATTTATAAACAGCTGAAATCTATTTTAGATAATTTTGCTGACCTCAAATTTTCATCAAATAAAACAGAAACAGAAGCACTTGATTTAGTTGCATCGATTAATGAAGGGATCACTAAATCAAAAGACGATATTAACTTGCTGATGTTTGAAAAAATGGATCCGGTACAACAGAAAGAACTCATATTATCTTTTAAGAAAATAATGAACGAGATGTCGAGTGATAGCTATCAGGGTTATGTGCAAAAATTTATGCCATTCCCTGTTGCAGGCAGCTCATTTGTTGATTTAAACAACCAGTCAGAGAGTGACTTTAAACAAAATGTTTTAAATACCGTATTGGCAACATTACCAGCTCAGGAAAAAGAGTTGGTAATCCGAAAATTAATCAGTGAAAAGTGATGACTATGACGCGATTAAACATGGGTGATAATAAAAAATTCTTATTAGCCCCTTTATTCTGCTTATTTCTGGTTGGTTGTGTCGATACTAGCCGTTCATTTATGCAAAATGCTCAGCAGCCATTGCAGTATGACAATGCAAAATATATGTCTTCGCCGGAAGAGAATCTCTATACCAATGATAAAGAAGCGATAAAATCAAATTATGGATTGGCTGATTTAATTGATGTTGCACAAAATAATAATCCTGAAACGCGTATTGCTTGGGAACTTGCCAAGAAAGCCGCAACCAATATTGGTATGGTTGAAAGTACTTATCTACCCGTTATTACTGCAACTGCATTGAGTGGGTACCAAAAAGGAAAGATAAACTTACCGCGTAATGAGCTAGTTGATAAAGTTGAGGTTTCGAATCGTTTTTTTGTTCCTGCTCTAACATTTCAGTGGTTGCTGTTTGATTTTGGCCAACGAGATGCATTAGCAAAAGCGGCCAAACATGCTTCATTAGCGAGTGATCTTAACTTTAATATTATGCATCAAAAGGTCATTCATGATGTGTCTGTTGCATATTATAGCTATGGAGCAGCACAGAAAAAAAATAAAATTACCCAAGAGTCACTGGTAAGAAGTCAGGATGTGCTCTATGCCGTTGAACAAAAACGTGCTCGAGGTTTAGCGACTGTGCTTGATGTGGCATTAGCAAAACAGCAAGTTGCACAAATGGAGCTTCAAGTTGTATTGGCTAAAGGCCATGAAAAAGATCAATACCAATTTTTGCTCTCAGCCATTGGTATGTCACCATTTCAAGCTATTAATGTTCAATATAATGATGAAGGTGCTTTACCTGCTGATAGTGCACCATTAACGCATGATATGATCAAACAAGCGCTTTCACAGCGGCCGGATGTTTTAGCCAATTATGAATTGGCGCAAGCTGCGGTAGATACTTCTCGTTCGGTTGAGTCGACCTATTTTCCAAGAGTCTATCTAGCCGGTGCTGTGGCGGGTGGAAGTAATAGTTTAGGTGTGCAAAATTTACCGGATATTAATCAGAGTACATCATCAACTAATATTTTTATTGGCGTTAGTATCCCATTATATGAAGGTGGTATTCGACAAGCACGAATGAAGAATGCACAGTCAGATATCTTTATTGCTCAAGAAAATTTGAGGAAAAGCCAAGATGTCGCTATTAGAGAAATAACGGTGACAGAAAACGCCTTAAAATCTGCGCTAGAAGCAAATAAAGCCGCGAAGAACTTAATTGATACAACGGAATTAACCTACACGGCCAGCATTGAATTCTATCGAAATGGATTAGGTACTGTGACGGAAATGAATGCCGCTGAAATCGTCCTACTTAATGCAAAAATAGCCTACATTGATTCACATACTGCATCATTGGTTGCTGCGGTTGATTTAGCCTTTGCATTAGGGGATATTGAAAAGGCATTACCGAGTATTGAAGCTTATTGAATCGAATTATTAGCAAGGAGGTGAGGGATCACCTCCTATTAAATACGTGCTTATGCAGAAATCTCAATTCTTTCGAAAACAGGCTGACTGGAATCTTTAAATTGTATAAACGAATATTCTTGATAATTAATGTCGCTGTAACCTCGAATAAAAATCACTCCATTACTTAAATCCGTCAAGCAAGTCCAAACGGTATATTCAGTTTGTTTTTCTGTTCCGCTAGTGTTGCTTTCACCTAAGGTGTCTACCGAGATATTTTTCATACGGTCAAACTGATTCATAATATGAGAAACGGTATAAATCGCTTCTTTTGATGAATGAGTTATCGGAGCAAAAGTTGTATAAAACGCGGCACGAATAAAACGTCCAACTGATGTATCGGATGACGGCAGGTTTGCTGTGGCTATTCCACTATCGGGTTGTACAACATTGATATTAGCAAAGCGAGCTGCGGACATATCGATATTAGAAAGGTGGGTATAGTTATTTAAGTTGGTTAAATGCCATGGAAAACTAGGCCCATTAGTCAATACACGGGTCGGGTTATCAAATACACGTAATTTACCCTCTACAGCTTCAACAACAATGCTGCCGCCTGCCTTATCATAAAAGGCATAATGGAAGGGGGAAGTTAAATTCCCAAAATTCTCTAAGAGTGGTGACCAAAAATAACCATTTTCAATAGATTGCTTAACTTCCTCAACATTGGCAAAACAAGATAATGCCCACCCGCCGATAGCTGTTACCGGAAGTGACTTTTCATAATATTCAGATTCAATGGGCGTTAGCTCAGAATCAGTCAGCATATTTGCGCTAAATGTGAGTCCTGCGCTGTTAACCGCTTGCAAGATATTATGGTTATCACCATCAAAATAAATATCAGTGGTAATTGCAAGCATATCAAATTTAGAACTGTAGCTCAGGCCATTGCTACCATCAGGTGCTTGTTTTTGAAAAAAAGTATTTTTAGGATAATAGCTTATCCATGAAGGTAAATTTTCTGTTAATTCAAGCGTTCTTCCTTGATAAATATTATTTTGATTATCTACTATGGCTAAACTTGTACACATTTTTTAAGCCTCTTGAAGTGATACAACGCTGAAATATGGTGATTAATCGTTATTATTACTTGTCTATACTTTAAATAATTCGATTTGCATGTAGGCGACAAGTGAAGATAGGCGGGGAGCACAGATAAACTATGTGACTCGTCTAGCTGAGTGTAGTCAACAACCATGCAAATTGAAGTATAATCGTCTATTATTTTAATAAGAATATGCTCACCAATTTATTGATAAATAATACAATAAATTTATTATAATCACAAAATTAAACGGCTAAAACTCGGTCTATTTTTTCGAACTATCTAAAAAATTATTATTATTTAGAGATGCGGAATATTCAGTCGAAATTAGATGTTCTTTGAGTTATAAAGAAATTGAGTTATTTAGATAAGATAAATGGGAAATATAATTTAATTTTGGTCGGTATTCGTTTATACGGCTTTTATTTTGCCATATACGCCCATTTAGCAAATTGGCGAACATATTATTTTGGAGTCGACAAGCTAACGTATTCAAAAATAAAATAGCTCACCCATAATTAGCGGGTGAGCTAGAAATTCTAGCGGTTATCGTTCAGAGGTATATATCCGTAACGGATAGTCTCAGGTTGTTCTAGCTGAATTTTTGTTACGGCAAGTTGTGTACTCGCAATAACGCGACCATCACGAATTGAATATCGAACAGGGACTTGTAGACGTATTGCATCAAATCCATTGTCAGCCGGAAGAATAAGTAGACTTGCACGTTTTCCTTCACTTACGCCATAATCCTGTAAATTCAAAGTACGTGCGCTGTATTCACTAATTAATTTTAATCCATCATTAATCTGACCATAGCCCATCAATTGGCAAACATGCAGCCCCATATGCAGAACTTGAAGCATATTGGCTGTACCTAACGGATACCATGGGTCAAAGACATCATCATGCCCGAAACAGACATTGATATCCGCAGCAAGCATCTCCTTAACGCGAGTTATTCCACGGCGCTTTGGATAGGTATCAAAACGGCCTTGTAAGTGAATATTCACTAATGGATTTGCGACAAAGTTAATTCCCGACATTTTCAAGAGACGGAACAAACGAGAGGTATATGCCCCATTATATGAATGCATTGCTGTGGTATGGCTTGCGGTAACACGAGCACCCATGCCTTCGCGGTGAGCAAGCGCAGCCACGGTTTCGACAAAACGTGATTGTTCGTCATCAATTTCATCACAGTGCACATCAATTAAGCGATCATATTTTTGTGCAAGAGCAAAAGTTTTATGCAGTGATTCCACACCATATTCACGGGTAAATTCAAAATGTGGGATCGCACCGACGACATCAGCACCTAATCGCAGTGCTTCTTCTAATAAAGCTTCACCGTTTGGATAAGACATGATCCCTTCTTGTGGAAAGGCAACAATCTGTAAGTCTATCCAAGGAGACACTTCTTGTTTTACTTCCACCATCGCTTTGAGTGCTATTAGCGTTGCATCAGAAACATCGACGTGAGTTCGAACATGTTGAATACCGTTAGCAATTTGCCACTTCAATGTTTTCCAAGCGCGAGCTTTGACATCTTCATGAGTCAGTAATGCCTTACGTTCCGCCCAACGCTCAATGCCTTCAAATAAGGTACCGGACTCATTCCAACTTGGTTGGCCTGCGGTTTGTGTGGTATCCAGATGAATATGTGGTTCGATAAAGGGAGCAGTTACAAGACCACCTTCTCCATCTAAGCTATCCGGCAGAACTTCGCCTATAGGTTGAGGAACGATAGCTTTGATCTTTTGATTTTCAATATCGATACGCCACAAGCCATCACGCTCCGGTAAGCGGATATTTGAAATATGTTTTAAATTCTTATTAAGCACGGGTCATCTCCGAGTCTGTTGCACGACGGCGGTTAAGTAATGGATTGAGAATAGCGTAACATAATGCCCCACCAAGTACGGCATTTATAGGTACGACACCTGGAAGCCAGTTGCCTGCAATCACTCCCGCAGCGACGGCGAGTAGAGCGCTAATATTCACGTCGCGCATTTTACCCACGTCAAATGTCGCATAGCGGTGACGGTACATTAAGTAGTCAGCAATAATAATTCCGCCAATAGGTGGAATTGCTGCGGATAGAAATGTTAACCAACCGATAAAGTTGTTATAGAGCCAGAGTGCGAATAGTGTTCCGACCAATCCATTTACGACCGATAAAGTTTTACTGGATAGACCGGTAATATTGGCAAATCCTAAACCGGAAGCGTAGAGGGCGTTATCATTTGTTGTCCAAATATTGAGGCCTAAAACGATAATTGCAGGTAATAAAAGGCCTTGTGCAATCATCACATCGGAAATATCAGCCATTCCCAGCGATGCGGCACCCGCTGCACCAAAGATAAACATTAATGAGTTACCAAGGAAAAAGGCAATAAGTGCAATCAATACAGCGATTTTCGGTTTACGTCCGAAGCGTACAAAGTCTGCTGTTAATGTTCCCGCACTAATAAATGAACCGACTACCATGGCTAAAGCGAGATTGAAATCGATAGGCTGCGCTGGAACGATATCTTTTAATATACTAAAACCACCAACATCAGTGACAGCCATATAAACAGAGTAGCTACCCAGTATACCGATTGCAGGAACAGCGATAATTGAAAGAATTGTAAGTGCCGAAATTCCGAAGAAAACCGTTATTGTCATCAATATTCCGGAAATTCCTATTATCCAATTGACGTCTAAACCTGTTGCTTTACTCACGGGAACGGCAAACATAGCAACACCAACCCCAAACCAGCCGACTTGTGTACTGCCAAGTAAAAATGAAGGGAGCCATGAACCTCGAATGCCGAAGGAGTAACGCGCGAGAAGGTGAGTTGTTAAGCCTGTTTTAGAACCAATATAGCCAAGAAAAGCGGTGTAAATACCAAGAATGAGATTACCGATGAGAACTGCGAGGAAGAAATCGTTAAAGCTAAGACCAGTACCGAGAGTGCCACCGGTCCACATACTTGCGGAAAAGAACGTTAAACCTAACATAACAAATGTTAATGCTAGTCCGCCTTTTCTCGCGGATATGGGGACAGGCCCATGACTATAATTTTTATCGCTGGACACAACTGACTCCTATTTTGCTTTTCTTAGACAAAAAAATCCGACGCAGTTTATAGCCATCAAAATAAAAAGCAAACGTTTTCGTATACTGTTAAAAACAATTAATCATTGCTGTTTTTTTTATCGTCTCTATGTGGTTTTTCTCAGTAAACTTATGTTTAATTATTATATAATCAGGATGTTAATTCTAATTTAAATTATATTGTTAATTTTAAAGTTGCTGTAAATATCTTAAAAGACATAAGTTGATGTTGAAATTAAATAATTTTGGTAGGAATTGAAAAATATTATGAAATCAAACAATTGGTGTATTGTCGATTATTTCTAATGGGCAATAAAAATTTCAATGTGAATATATTGATAATTTGCTTTCCTCTAAAGGGTTATGAATGGTCAAAAAGTATTTTTATTATCATACTGTTAATGTTTTTTTTAAATTTAAATCGCATAGTGAATTGATTTATAAATGGAAAACCTATTTTATGATATTCTGTTATATGAGAAAGTAATAAATAATATATAAATGTGAATAGATATATCTTTATAACTAACTGATTCGAAATAAAATATGTATAATTTTTTGATTGGACATTAAGCAATTTCATTATTTTTGCAAAATACCCTCTATTTCTTTGATCTCAGCTTAGGATATGTTGACTTATTAGCGTGAAAATAATCATCTGAATAGTGAGAGGGTATATCGGTGAAAAACGGAATACAGCTGCGAATTAAAGGTAAAGTACAAGGGGTTGGTTTTCGGCCTTATGTATGGCAGCTTGCTCATCAATGCCATCTTAATGGAGACGTTTGCAATGATGGTGAAGGTGTCCTGGTTAGATTATTAGCCAGCGCAGATATTACCGAGTTTACTCAATTATTATCTCAACACTGCCCACCATTAGCTCATATTGACAGTATTCAACCACAGTCATTTGACTGGGATGAATTACCTGAAAAGTTCTCGATAAGGCACAGTGGAGCGGGGCGGATGGATACGCAGGTGATCCCCGATGCGGCAACGTGTGGCCCTTGTCAGGATGAATTATTCGAACCTGCTAATCGTCGCTTCAATTACCCGTTTACCAACTGTACCCATTGTGGTCCACGTTTTACCATTATTCGCCAGATGCCTTACGATCGACCTAATACCGCCATGGCTGATTTTCCATTGTGTCTCGAATGTCACCAAGAATACGAATCGCCAGCCGATCGCCGTTTTCATGCCCAGCCGAATGCCTGCCCTGTTTGTGGCCCTGAAATTGAACTCTGTGATCAAACAGGATATGTTTTAGCCATAAAGCAGGCGGCTTTAGAGCAAGCAGCTCAGTGGTTGCTGCAAGGAAAACTCGTCGCCATTAAAGGGTTAGGGGGATTTCATCTTGCTTGTGATGCCACTAACGATGAAGCAATACAGCAATTACGATTACGCAAACATCGACCAACAAAGCCGTTAGCCGTGATGATCCCATCAACTGAATGGTTGAAAGAAAATAATGGTGAGGTTAATGATGGTTTATGTGCTTTGCTAAAAAGTGCCGCAGCGCCGATTGTGTTAGTCAAACAGTGGCAGAATAGCGGTTTAAGTGATCGAATTGCACCGAAGTTATGCGAGTTAGGTATTATGTTGCCGTCGAATCCATTACAGCATTTGTTGATGGCGATGGTGAAACGTCCACTCATCATGACATCGGGAAATACTTCAGGTAAACCCCCCGTTTTAATGAATCAACAAGCGCGAATTGATTTAGCCAATATTGCGGATGTATGGCTAATACACAATCGCGACATTGTCCAACGTGCGGATGATTCATTAGTTCGTTATCACAATGGTCAGGCGGAGATGATACGTCGTGCGCGAGGCTATGTACCTGATGCAATTGATTTACCTGCTGGATTTGAGAAATCTCCTGCGATATTGGCACTGGGGGCGGATTTAAAAAACACATTCTGTTTGCTGCGAAATCAAAGCGCAGTTATGAGCCAGCATCTTGGCGATCTTGATGATGTCGATATTTTTCAGCAATATCAAAACGCGATTGCGTTATTTGAATCAATCTACCGCTTCACACCCTCAGTAGTCGTCGGTGATATGCATCCGAGCTATGTTAGTCATCGGTATGCCAATCAGCTATCTGAGCAGCGACAAATTCCTTTTATTCAAGTTCAGCATCATCATGCTCACATTGCGGCGGTTATGGTTGAGCATGGTATTCCATTAGGTGATGAAAAAGTGATTGGCATAGCACTTGATGGTTTAGGATATGGGGATGATCATCGTCTATGGGGTGGCGAATGCTTACTCGTTGATTATACAACTAGTCAATATTTAGGTGGGCTCCCTGCGGTGACTATGCCCGGTGGTGATATGGCGTCTCGCCAACCTTGGCGAAATTTGTTAGCCCATTTACAACACTTTGTGCCTGATTGGCAAAATCAGGAGATTGCTTCTGTTCTTTCACCTTACCCTTGGCTCACGTTGCAAAAAGTGATTGAGCGAAGGATCAATTCCCCCTCCGCATCTTCTACCGGACGGTTATTTGATGCCGTTGCGGCTGCATTAGGTATTTGCACCACAGAAGTTAGCTGGGAAGGTGAGGCGGCTTGTCAACTTGAAGCATTAGCGTCAAGTTGTGCACTTACTGAGCATCCCGTAACGCTACCTTTAATTGGTCAACATCTTGATTTAGCAACCTTTTGGCAGCAATGGCTAGATTATCAAGCGCCAGCCGCACAACGTGCTCAGGCTTTTCATCAAGCATTAGCCCAAGGTTTTGCTGACCTTGCACAACAAGTGGCTTGTCAGCATAACGTTAATCGGGTGGTTTTATCGGGTGGGGTAATGCATAACCAGTTGCTGAAAAAGTTGCTGCTCGAAAAATTACAGCCATTGGATGTGCTATATGCGAGCCAACTACCAATGGGAGATGGTGGGTTAGCATTGGGGCAGGTTGCTATTGTTGCAGCTAAGCTTAATAACTCATCACGTAATTGAGATGATTAATCCTTTCTGTATTGTAGTTTTGTACCTATATCGGTGGGATGCTGATCACCAGTTTATATTTTATAGAATTAATTAAATAAGAATTTTGATTTTTTGATATTGATTCGTATTTGCTTTATTTTTTATAATTAAAAAATTAATATTTATTAATATATCAAGAGCTGCTAATTAAATATCCAAAACAATATAAACTATCAAGATGTTTTTTATTAAAACATTTTCCATTAACAATCCATTGTTAAGGTAATAAGCGTCTATCAATTAATTTATTTTGAACCAGAGCTGAATCGATTTAACGAGTAAATATATAAAAAATATCCGTTTATTTTATTTCCTATTGATAAAGATCAAATGTTTGAAAATAAGGAGGACTAGGATTGCTTTCTATATTTATGTACCCCGCACAAATCAAATTGCGTTTAGGTTATAAGTGAGGCTATTTCTATAAATACAGAGACGCATAGATAAATGATGTGAATCGAGTGGCTGAATATTATCAACAATAAGGCAATTAGAGTAATTGTGGCGATATATCCATAACAATAGGAAAAACGAATGACAGGGGATAGCGCTTTTGTTTCGACTCATGGCATCAATCGCCGTGACTTTATGAAATTATGTACAGCATTAGCAGCAACAATGGGACTTAGTAGTAAAGCCGCCGCTCAAATGGCTGATGCGATTAGTGATACAGACCGTCCCCCTGTTATTTGGATTGGCGCACAAGAATGTACAGGCTGTACTGAATCATTACTCTGCTCGACTCACCCAACTGTCGAAAACTTAATTCTCGATACCATTTCTCTTGAATATCATGAAGTGTTATCCGCTGCCTTTGGCGAACAGGCGGAACAAAATAAGCATAATGCGGTTGAAAAATATAAAGGCAAATACGTGCTGGTTGTTGATGGATCTATTCCATTAAAAGATAACGGCATCTATTGCATGGTTGCGGGTAAACCGATTGTTGAGCATATTCGTGAAGTCGCTGAGCACGCTGCAGCCATTATCGCGATTGGTTCTTGTGCCTCATGGGGGGGAGTTGCCGCAGCGGGGAGTAATCCAACCGGTGCAGTAGGTCTTAATGAAGTCATAAAAGATAAAACAGTTATTAATATTCCAGGTTGTCCACCTAACCCACACAACTTTTTAGCCACAGTTGCCCATTTAATTACCTTCAATCGTCCACCAAAATTAGATAATAAAAATCGTCCCTTATTCGCCTATGGGCGTTTAATTCATGAACATTGTGAGCGTCGCCCACACTTTGATGCAGGTCGTTTTGCCAAACAATTTGGGGATAACGGCCACCGTGAAGGCTGGTGTTTATATCACTTAGGCTGTAAAGGCCCTGAAACTTACGGTAATTGTTCAACCTTACAATTTTGTGATGTTGGTGGGGCTTGGCCTGTCGCCATTGGCCATCCTTGCTACGGCTGTAATGAGGAAAACGTCGGTTTCCATAAAGGCATCCACCAGCTGGCAAATGTTGAAAATCCAACTCCACGAGTCAACAAACCGGATGTGAACAACCGTGAAGGTGGTGACATTTCTTCAACAGCCGTTGGCTTAATTGGCGGCGTTGTTGGTCTGGTTGCGGGAGTCAGCGTGATGGCTGTGCGCGAGTTAGGGCGCCAAAAACGTCACAATGATACAGACTCGCGGGAGGAATAACCGTGAACAGACGAAATTTCCTTAAACTTTCAGCTGGAGGCGTGTTATTGACGGGAACGGCTTCACCCTCTCTTGCCGCCGCGGAAAATAGACCTCCGATCCCTAACTCCCTTGGCATGCTTTATGACTCTACGTTATGTGTGGGTTGTCAGGCCTGCGTCACTAAATGTCAGGAAATCAATAATCCAAAGCCAAACCCCGTAGGGGAAAAAACGTGGTCTAACAACGATAAGCTCACACCTTATACCAATAATATTATTCAGGTTTGGCGCAGTGGTAGCGGTGTAAATAAAGATCAAGAAAAAGACGGTTATGCCTACATTAAAAAACAGTGTATGCACTGTGTTGATCCTAATTGCGTTTCAGTCTGCCCCGTTTCTGCTCTGAAGAAAGACCCCAAAACGGGCATTGTTCACTATGATGCGAGTATTTGTACTGGATGCCGCTATTGCATGGTGGGTTGTCCGTTCAATATCCCAAAATATGCTTACGACGACAAATTTGGTGCGATCCATAAATGCGAGCTGTGTAACCAAAAAGGGGTTGAGCGCTTGGATAAGGGGGGCTTACCCGGTTGTGTTGAAGTGTGTCCGACTGGAGCCGTTATTTTTGGAACTCGTGAAGAATTACTCACCGAAGCACAGAAGCGTTTGATGTTAAAAGTTGGCGAAGATTACGGTTATCCAAGACAAACCCTGCATACAAACGACCTCAATGTGATCAAAGTCCCTAAATATGAAGCGCATATTTATGGGGAACTCGAAGCGGGTGGCACTCAAGTCATGGTGCTATCTGGCGTACCTTATCAGCATCTTGGATTGCCCGAATTGGATACGTTATCAACGGGTGCGCGTTCTGAGCATGTTCAGCATACCTTATATAAAGGGATGATTTTGCCATTAGCAGCATTAGCAGGTTTAAGTTTCTTGGTGCATCGCAATACGAAGAAAAAAGATAACGAAGGAGATGATCATCATGACGACGCATCATAAAGAACAGCCACTTGGTGGGCGTTTAGTGAGTTGGCCAGTGATTGTTTTTGGTCCATTCATTGTGATCTGTATTTTCTTCATTATTAAGCGTCTTATTTTTGGATTGGGTTCTGTTTCTGATTTAAATGGAGGCTATCCGTGGGGAATATGGATTGCATTTGACTTACTGATTGGTACGGGATTTGCCTGTGGCGGCTGGGCATTAGCATGGGCAGTGTATGTTTGTAATCGAGGGGAATATCATCCATTGATTCGCCCTGCATTATTGGCCAGTTTATTCGGCTATTCTCTTGGTGGATTATCGATTGCGATTGACGTTGGTCGTTACTGGAACTTGCCTTACTTCTATATTCCCGGATTCTTTAATACTAACTCGGTGCTGTTTGAAACCGCGGTTTGCATGACGATCTATATCGGAATTATGGCGTTGGAATTTGCTCCGGTGTTGTGCGAACGATTTGGTTGGAAGGTTTCGTTAAAACGTTTGAATAAAGTTATGTTTATTATTCTTGCGTTTGGAGCATTACTGCCAATGATGCATCAATCATCAATGGGGTCACTGATGATTGCCGCTGGATACAAAGTTCATCCAATCTGGCAAAGCTATGAAATGTTGCCGGTATTATCGTTGCTGACCGCCTTTATTATGGGCTTTTCGATTCTTATTTTTGAAGGTTCTTTATTGCAAGCCGCATTAAAAGGACAAGGCGCTGATGAGCGGCCATTATTTATCCGTCTAACCAAAATCCTTCAAGTATTTTTAGGGCTGTTTTTGCTCTGCCGTTTTGGTGAGTTGATTTATCGCGGTAAAATGCACTATGTGATGGTGTTTGATTTCTATTCAATCATGTTTTGGATTGAAACCGCTTTGTTCCTCTTACCGTTGCTGATTTTTCGCATTTCATCCTTCCGTAACGACTCTCGATGGCTGTATATCAGTGGTATCAGTATGTTGATTGGTGCCGCAATGTGGCGGATGAATTATTCGCTGGTGGCATTCAATCCTGGCAATGGTTATGACTACTTTCCTACCGCGGAAGAACTATTAATTTCAATCGGTTTTGTGGCCATCGAGGTATGTGCCTATATCTTGCTGATACGCCTGCTACCCATTATTCCTGCATTAAAAAAAACTAATTTGAATCATTCTCAGGCCCGAGGTAAAGCATGAGCCAACGTATAACAATTGATCCTGTCACTCGCATTGAAGGCCACTTACGCATTGATTGTGAAATTGAAGATGGAAAAGTCACTAAAGCGTGGGCATCTGGCACGATGTGGCGCGGTATGGAAGAAATAGTAAAAGGCAAAGATGCACGTGATGCATGGATGATCATGCAGCGTATCTGTGGCGTATGTACCACGGTACACGGCATTGTGTCGGTTCGTACCATTGAAAGCGCACTCAATATTGACGTACCAGTAAATGCGCAATATATCCGTAATATGATTTTGGCTGCACACACCATCCAAGATCATATAGTGCATTTTTATCAGTTATCTGCACTGGATTGGGTTGATATTACTTCGGCGCTTAATGCCGATCCCAATAAAGCTGCAGAGATATTAAAAGGCATATCGACATGGCCGTTGAATAGCCCTGAAGAATTTACTCGAGTACAAGAAAAGATAAAGAGCTTAGTGGCAAGTGGTCAGCTTGGTATTTTCGCCAATGGTTATTGGGGACATCCTGCGATGAAATTATCGCCGGAAGTTAACTTGATTGCTGTCGCTCACTATTTACAAGCGCTGGAATGCCAGCGTGATGCCAACCGTATCGTTGCATTACTCGGCGGAAAAACGCCGCATATTCAGAATTTAGCGGTGGGTGGTGTGGCTAACGCAATTAATCTTGATGGTGTTGGTGTATTAAATCTCGAACGTTTAATGTATTTAAAGTCATTTATCGATCGTTTGGGCGATTTTATCGAACAAGTTTATAAGATTGATGCGGCTGTTATTGCCGCAGGTTATCCAGAATGGCTCGAAGTTGGGCGAGGTGCCAAACATTACATGTGCATGCCTGAGTTACCAATGGACGGTAAAAATAGCAGTTTCTTGCTACCAGGTGGTTATCTAGAAAACGGTGATTTTAGCACTTATCGCCCTATCACCAGCCATACTGACGAATACCTGATTAACGGAATTAAAGAAAGTAGTAAGCACGCTTGGTATCAAGAAAATGAGCCTCAGGGCCCTTGGGAAGGAACCACCAATCCTAATTACACGGGTTGGGATGACGATGGTAAATATTCTTGGGTTAAAGCGCCGACGTTTTATGACAAAACGGTCGAGGTGGGACCGCTCGCTGACTTGTTGTGTAAACTTGCGGCAAAACATGAACCGACAGAAAAACACTTTAATGACGTGGTTAATCTGTACCAAACTCTGACGGGTAACAGCATCCGTGTTGATCAACTTCATTCAACTCTGGGGCGTATTATTGGCCGTAGCGTGCGTTGCTGCGTATTAAATGAAACGTTATCTATTCAATGGCAAGCGCTAGTCGATAACATTGGTAAAGGTGATGTCACCACCTTTGTTAAACCCAATTTTCCCGAAAATACGGTGATTAAAGGGGTTGGCTTCGGTGAAGTGCCTCGCGGTTTACTCTCTCATTGGGTGGTGATCAAAGACGGTAAGATTGAGAACTACCAAGCGGTTGTTCCTTCAACATGGAATTCTGGTCCACGTAACTTCAATGATGAACCGGGCCCTTACGAACAAGCACTGATGGGTACACCTGTTGCTGATCCGTCAAAACCTCTTGAAGTTGTCCGCACTATTCACTCCTTCGATCCTTGCATGTCCTGCGCAGTACATATCGTGGATATTGAAGGTGCTGAAGTCACTAAGGTTAAGGTGCTCTAATGCGTATTTTAGTCTTAGGCGTCGGCAATATATTGCTCAGTGATGAAGGGATTGGCGTGCGGATCGTTGAAACTTTGGAAGCACGCTACCACTTACCCGAATGCGTTGAGGTTTTAGATGGCGGCACTGCCGGTATGGAGCTAATTGGTGCTATGGCCGATCGCGACCATCTGATCATTGCGGATGTGGTGCTTTCTAGCCAACAACCGGGCACAATTTTAGTTTTGCGCGATCAAGAGGTACCCGCACTCTTTACCCGCAAAATTTCACCGCATCAGTTAGGTTTATCGGATGTGCTTTCTGCGTTACATCTGACGGATGAATTCCCTCAACGTTTAACGCTGGTGGGAATTGTTCCCGAATCATTAGAACCTCGGATTGGTTTAACTACAGTGGGTCAATCCGCATTAGAGCCCGCATTGCAAAAAGTGATTGAAATACTGCGCAGTGAAGGCCTAGACATAGTCGCGAAAGAAGAGCGTTTATATGTCAGTTGAAATTAAGGGTTATGATCAAAGTCCACAAGCACATGTTCTTGCTGCGTTTGAACGAGTCTTAGAGCAATCGATGCACGACCTTTCATTCCTTCATCCATCAATGAATATTTACGCAAGTGAATTTGCATTGTTTGAAAATCAATGGATTGGCGTGGTGATCACACCGTGGATGCTCAGCGCTATAATCCTACCGGGGCCAAAGCAATATTGGCCTCATCGTACTGTTGGAGACAAGTTAGGGCTGGTACTGCCGTACGGTGAAATGACTTACACCGTGGGGGAATTAGAAGGATTAACACAATATCTTGCTTGTTCGCTCATGTCCCCGCTAGACCAAGGATTAAGCAGCGAACAGGGGAAACAACTGACAGATGATTGCCGTAGAATTTTGCTGTCATTACCGATAATTGACCCGAATACTCCTCGAAAACCTGAGCGTAGAGCCTTGTTTACTCGTCACTTAGGGGGCAGTGATGCATGAAGTTTCTCTGTGTCAAAGCACATTAGAAATTATTGAGCAGCAGGCTAAGCAGCATAACGTGAATAAAGTGACAGGCGTTTGGTTAGAAATCGGTGCGCTTTCTTGTGTAGAAGAAAGCGCATTTCGTTTTTGTTTTGATATCGCTTGCCGTGGAACGGTTGCGCAAGGTTGCCAGTTACACATTATTTATCATCCCGCTCAAGCTTGGTGTTGGGATTGCAGTGCAATCGTTGAAGTTAATGAGCACCAATCGGCATGCCCCAGATGTCAAAGCCTAAACCTCAAAATTGAAGGCGGCGACAGTTTAAAACTCAAAGAGCTGGAAGTTGAATAAATCTCATCGTCATATCTTTTAGGATAATGAATAGAAATTATCACGACTGACTTTGAGGTTAATCAACCCATTTATTTGAAATGTTATTAAAATAATTTATAGGTATGCAGTCGGGAGTCAATCTTATGTGCAGTACTTGTGGATGTGCAACAGGCGAACGTCGAATTGAAGGCGAAGAACACGACCATCATCATGGGCATGATCATCATGACCATAGCCACCATGAACACAATCATCATCACCCACATGAGCACAGTCATGACCATCACCACCATGATCACGATGGTCACCATGCTCATGATAATAAAGGGCAAACGGTTATTATTCATCACCATTATTATCATCAGGGTGATGTGCATCATCATTACCATCAATATGAACCTTCTTCACATGATGGATCAGTAATGACGCATCCACATAAACATGTTCATGCGAGTGCAGAAAACATATTCCAGCCTGAAGGTGAGCATCACGACCTTGATTATGGTCATGGTGAGGCAGGAACCCATGCCCCCGGTATCAGCCAGAAGCGGATGCTACAAATAGAGATGGATGTACTAGGCAAAAACAACCATCTTGCTGAACATAATCGCGAACAATTTAACGACAAAAATATTTTGGCGCTGAATCTGGTTTCTAGTCCCGGATCAGGCAAAACCACCTTACTCACGGAAACATTATTGCGTCTGCGTGACAAAGTGAATTGTGCTGTTATCGAGGGCGATCAACAAACCACGCATGATGCTCAGCGTATTCGCGAAACGGGTGTTCCCGCTATTCAGGTCAATACCGGTAAAGGTTGCCATTTGGATGCCCAGATGATCCATGATGCTATGGAACGTTTAGGTTTAGATAACAATAGCTTATTGTTTATCGAAAATGTCGGTAATTTAGTTTGCCCTGCTAGTTTTGACTTGGGTGAACGGCATAAAGTTGCGGTGCTATCTGTCACTGAGGGGGAAGATAAGCCTCTGAAATATCCGCATATGTTCGCAGCAGCAGATATTATGATCCTCAATAAAATCGATTTACTGCCTTATTTACATTTTGATGTTGAAGCGTGTATTGCTTATGCAAAACGTGTGAATCCGAATATTCAAGTGATCCAGCTCTCCGCAACTCAGGGAGAGGGTATGGATGCATGGCTAGCTTGGCTGGAGACACAGTTATGTGCCTAGGTATCCCCGGTAAAATCATAGCGGTGGGTGCAGACATTCACCAATTGGCTCAAGTTGATGTCTGTGGTGTGAAACGCGATATTAATATTGGGCTAATTTGTGAAGGTGACACCGCTGATTTACTGGGCCAATGGGTACTGGTACACGTTGGTTTTGCGATGAGTATCATTAATGAAGACGAAGCTCAATCCACACTCGATGCGTTAATGGCCATGAGTCAGTTAGCGCAGGAAATGGATGACTTTAGTAGCTTGAACTCAGGAGCGACAGATGCAGTATGTCGATGAGTTTCGTAACCCTGCTTTAGCGAAAGTTTTACTGAACCATATCCGTCAGCGGGTCTCAGAAATACCGAGAGCAAAGCAACGTCCATTGCAATTAATGGAAGTATGTGGGGGACATACCCACGCTATTTTTAAGTTTGGTATCGACCAGCTGTTACCGCCTGAAATCGAATTTGTGCATGGGCCGGGTTGTCCGGTTTGCGTATTACCCATGGGACGGATTGATGGATGTATTGAAATCGCCGAGCGCCCTGAGGTAATTTTCTGTACTTATGGCGATGCCATGCGTGTTCCCGGTAAAAATGGCTCTTTGTTAGATGCCAAGCGTCGAGGTGCTGATGTTCGCATTGTCTATTCCCCATTAGATGCTTTAGTACTTGCAGAACAAAACTCTGAGCGGCAAGTTGTGTTCTTTGGATTGGGATTCGAGACGACAATGCCGAGTACAGCGCTAACGTTGCAACAAGCACGTCGACGCCAGCTTAAAAATTTCACCATTTTTTGTCAGCACATCACGATTATCCCAACCTTGCGCAGTTTATTAGAACAACCTGATGTCCGTATTGATGGTTTTCTCGCACCTGGCCATGTCAGCGTGGTGATTGGTTCACATCCTTATCAATTTATTACTGAAGAATTCTCTAAACCGCTGGTGGTCACAGGGTTTGAACCTCTCGATATTTTGCAATCGCTCGCAATGTTAGTCGATCAAATCGCCGATGGCCGCTGTGTCGTTGAAAATCAATATAAACGTATCGTGGCAGACGAAGGCAATCTTCTGGCCTTAAAAGCATTAGATGATGTTTTTGAACTGAAAGAAACTAGCGAATGGCGCGGGCTGGGTGAGATTGCCGGTTCGGGAGTTCAGCTAACTCATAACTATCAATTTTTCGATGCAGAACAACGTTTTCATATTCAGCCGCACCAAGTCGCTGATGATCCACAAGCGCGTTGCGGTGATGTATTAACGGGGCGCTGCAAACCAAACCAATGTCCATTATTTGGCAAACGTTGCACACCACAAACCGCATTTGGTGCGCTAATGGTTTCTTCTGAAGGCGCTTGCGCCGCCTATTATCAATACCGCCGGGAGGCATAAATGAGTATGAATGCCAATGATGTTGTCACCATGGCACACGGTAGTGGTGGTCTGGCAATGCAGCAGCTAATTGAACAATTATTTTTACAGGCTTTTGCCAATAAAGCGTTGAATGAGCGAGAAGACCAAGCGCGTTTATCGTTAGCGGAATTGACAGCACTGGGCGACAGACTCGCTTTTAGTACCGATAGCTATGTTATCGATCCTATTTTCTTTCCCGGTGGCAATATTGGCAAACTGGCCGTTTGTGGCACAGTCAATGATGTCGCGGTTAGTGGCGCTATCCCTAAATATCTTTCCTGTGGTTTTATTTTAGAAGAAGGCTTTCCGTTATCCGAACTGCAGATCATCGTCGAATCGATGGCAGCAACCGCAGCAGCGGCAGGTGTTGAGATAGTGACCGGTGATACTAAAGTTGTTCAGCGTGGCGCTGCTGATAAAGTTTTTATTAATACCGCAGGGATCGGCGTAATCCCAACGGATATTCTTTGGGGAACGGATCAAATCCAGCCGGGAGACAAAGTGATTGTTAGCGGCACACTTGGCGATCACGGTGCGACTATTTTGAATCTTCGTGAGCAGTTAGGGCTTGAAGCTGAACTGAGTAGTGATTGTGCGGTATTAACACCACTGATTGCACCTTTACTTGAGATTGAAGGCGTTCGCGCATTACGGGATGCAACTCGTGGTGGCGTGACTGCGATTTTACATGAATTTGCACAGGCTAGTGGATGTGGGATTTCTATTAATGAAGCGGATTTACCCGTCTCTTCTGCCGTACGAGGTGTTTGTGAATTATTAGGCTTAGAGCCTCTAAATTTTGCCAATGAAGGTAAATTGGTGATAGTGGCTAAACCTGAGGCAGAAGCACGCGTACTGGCAGCATTACATCAGCATCCACTCGGTATTCATGCTGCGACTATCGGCAGCGTAACTACAAATAAGCAAGTTAAGTTAGTGGGAATTTTTGGCGCTGCGCGATTATTAGATTTACCACACAGTGAGCCACTTCCACGGATTTGTTAAGGTTTTATATTGATACCCGCCATACTTCAACTTGCATCGTTGTTGACGTGTGCCCAGCAGCCCAAGTTAGATAGTTTATTAAAATTCCATGGGATAGCTTCGCAGATCGCCCAGATTCATCTTGAATTATTTTGTGTATACAAAAGAACAAAGCAAAACAAAATAAATAATAGAGGGATGTATGATCAAGAAAATTGTTATTGCCATGCAGGCTATCTGCTTGCTTGGCCTTTCCGTACACGCACAAGCTGCAGATTCATCCACCAGCCAAACTTTACGTCTCGCTATCGGCGCTGAGCCGACTGAAGGTTTTGATCCGATGCTGGGTTGGAGCCATGGCAGCTATTTGCTGTTGCACAGCCCGCTATTAAAACAGAATGCTGATTTATCTTGGCATAGCGATATGTTAGAAAACTATCAACATAGCGAGGACGGCAAAGAGTGGACATTAACCCTCAAAGAGGGGCTGAAATTCTCAGATGGCTCACCAATTAGCGCCAAAGATATTGCATTTACATACAACAATGCTGCCGCAAGCGGCGGTAAAGTGGATATGGGGAACTTTGCTAAGGCAGACGTTATCAACCCTCTGACGGTAAAAATGACGTTATCATCCCCGCAAAGTACCTTTATTAACGTATTAGGCTCATTAGGGATTGTTTCCGCTGATAAATATGACGCCAAAAAATATGCGCATAATCCAATAGGGGCGGGCCCTTACCGTTTGGTGGCTTTTCAGCCGGGTCAGCAACTGATTGTTGAACGCAATCCTTACTACGCAGGGCCGAAAAATAATTTTGATAAAATGGTGTTTGTTTTCCTCGATGAAGATGCGGCATTTGCTGCAGCACAAAGTGGTCAGTTAGATATTGTTCGTATTCCGGCAGCGGTTGCCACCCATGCTGGTGATGTGAAAAATATGAAACTCACTGAACGCTATAGCGTTGAAAATCGCGGTATCTCTTTCCCAATTCCACTCTCAGGCGAAAAAGATGCACAAGGTAACCCTATCGGCAACGATATCACCTCTGATGTGGCTGTGCGTAAAGCGATTAACTATGCCATCGACCGTAAATTATTGGCAGAGTCGGTACTCGAAGGTTTTGCGATCCCCGCGTATACAGGCGTTGAGGGCTTACCGTGGAATAATCCACAATCCTCATTCAAAGATGGCGATCTTGAAAAAGCCAAAGGCATACTTGAAGAAGCCGGTTGGAAATTAAATAAAGATGGGCTAAGAGAGAAAAACGGCATCGTAGCTAAACTGACATTATGGTATGCCAGTGGCGATAGTACACGTCGCGATTTAGCACAAACAATCCGTGCGAGTCTTAAGCCTCTTGGTATAGACATGGATTTAAAATCAGGCAGCTGGGAAACGGTCGAACGCAATATTCATGCTAATCCAACCTTGTTTGGTTGGGGAGGCTTAGATCCGATGGAGTTGGTGCATAATTACAGCAGTAAAGCTGCTGGCGTGGGTTTCTATAACGCGGGCTACTACAGGAACACAACTGTCGATGAGCATATTGAACAAGCGCTTCGTCAACCAGACCAAACAGCCGCGATACCGCTATGGCAAAAAGTGGATTGGGATGGTAAAACCGGTACGGGTATTCAAGGTGATGCGGCATGGGCGTGGCTGATGAATATTCAACATCTGTATCTATTGAATAATTGCGTTGAAATAGGCAAAAGTGCCCCCGAAATTCATGGCTCTTGGTCTGTGCTCAACAATGTTGATGAATGGGCATGGACTTGTCAGTAATGCGCTCGACAATAGGGCTTTTATTGCGATTTATCTGTTTACTAACGGTAACCGCCGCGGGTATTTTCATTCTGTTGAGCTACTCGCCCATCGATCCGATTAAAGCCTATATTGGTAATGATTTAATGCATGTTCCCCCAGAGCAATATCCGCTAATTGCGGCTCGCTGGGGGCTTGACCAGCCATTATGGGTGCAATTTTGGCGCTGGTTTTCTCAGATGTTACAAGGAGATATGGGCTACTCCATGCTGTATAACACCCCAGTTATACAGGTTATCTCAGACAGACTGGTTCCCTCATTAGCTTTATTAGCCTCGGCATGGGTATTTTCGGGTGTGGTCGGTTTTGCATTAGGCTTAATTGCAGGGCGCTATCTCCATCGCTGGCCAGATAAAATCATTTCGATTTTTGCCTACTTACTTGCCTCTATTCCTGTGTTTTGGATAGGTTTACTGCTGTTATCTTTATTTGCGGTTTCTCTACATTGGGCGCCTATTTGTTGTGCGTGGCCTATTGGTTTAGATGAACAAACGGCAACGCTTTCTCAGAAATTACATCATCTCGTGTTACCCGTAGTGGCGCTCGGGATGTTAGGTGTTGGCACAATTGCTCTGCATACACGCTCAAAAGTGGTCGAGGTAATGAGCAGTGATTTTATCCATTATGCTCAAGCACAAGGGGATAATGGCTGGTCTATGATGCGTTTTCATGTTCTAAAACATGCGATTACGCCGGCGATTTGTTTGCAATTTGCTTCTGTGGGCGAATTGCTTAGCGGGGCGCTTTTAGCTGAAAAAGTTTTTGCATATCCAGGGTTAGGGCAGGCAACAATAGATGCGGGGCTACGGGGGGATATTCCATTATTAATGGGGATTGTCATGCTGTGTGCCACACTGATTTTTTTTAGTAATACTATTGCTAACGTATTACTGAGAAAGGTCAATAAGGGAGTGATTAGAACATCATGACCTATAACCCAAACCGTGCGTTATTGAAGTTAAGCCTTTCATTAATTTGCCTAATTTCATTAGCCAGCTACGCCTTCTGGCTATCATCTAGCGATATTGAGATGAACTTACTCTCTCGTTACCAAATGCCTTCGCTCACACATTTATTTGGTACCGATAACTTGGGTCGTGACTTATTCGAAAGAACCTTTCAAGGTCTTGCGACTAGCTTACAGATAGGGTTAACCGCGGCATTCTCTAGCGGCTTGATTGCTTTGGTAATGGCAGGGTTGTCATCATTCAGTAAAACAATGGATTATCTTGTTCGTGGTGTAATTGATGCATTATTAGCTTTGCCACATTTGTTGTTGCTTGTTCTTATTTGCTTCACGCTAGGGGGCGGTAAATTCGGGGTGATTTGGGCGGTGGCTCTCACTCATTGGCCTAAGTTAACGCTGATATTACGTTCAGAGTTACTACGGGTACAGCAAGCCGATTACATTATGTTGTCTTGTCGCCTCGGAAATAGTGCATTTTATCGGATGCGGCATCATTATCTGCCAATGATTTTACCGCAATGGATGGTAGGGACTTTATTAATGTTCCCTCATGCTGTTCTGCATAGCGCGGCTTTAAGTTTTCTTGGGTTTGGTCTTTCACCTCACGAGCCCTCATTAGGCATATTGCTATCCGAAGCATTACGTTATCTCAGCACCGGAGCATGGTGGATGGTGGTCTTTCCGGGGAGCGCCTTAATGGGATTGGTGTTGCTATTTGATCAGTTAGCGAAGGCTGCTCAGCAACTATGGTTAAGGGGAGCATCATGCTGAAATTTGATAGCTTATCTATTGATGTTGCGCAGTTTCGCTGGTTAGGCAAAAAGCGTTGGTCTACTTTATTACAAGATATCTCCTTGGATGTCCAACCTGGCGAAATGGTTGCGCTTGTTGGCGGTAGCGGTGAAGGTAAAAGCCTGTTACTGCAAAGCGTTTTAGGCTTGTTACCTGATAATATGCGTTGTCATGGCAATATTGTCTTAAATGGCCACGCACTGACTGAGCAAACCAAGCCAAAGCATAGAGGGAACTCTTTGTGTTATATCCCGCAAGCCGTGAGTGCATTAAATCCATTGATTCGAATCGGTCCTCAGCTAGAGCGGGCGGCGGTACTCAGCGGGCAACATATTAAAATGCATGATGTAGCTCTGCATTTACAGCAATATAATTTACAGGCTGATCTGGTAAATAGTTATCCAAATCAACTCTCAGGGGGGATGGCTAAGCGTGTGCTGGCTAGCAGTGCAACCCTTTCCCAAGCTGAGTATATTTTGGCTGATGAAATATCCTCTTGGTTAGATGATGAACATACTGTTCAACTGCTGGGGAATATGAAATCACTGTGCCGTGAAGGGCGCGGTATTTTGTGGGTGACTCACGATTTGGCAATGGCGGTTCGTTTTGCCGATCGTATCGCACTGTTACGCAATGGCATGCTCGAAGAAGTATTAAGTAGCCAAAAACTAAAACAAGGTGGCGGTGGCCAATGGTTACAATCCTTATGGCATGCGTTACCTGAACATCAATTTATGGCGTTGAAATGATGGAAACGGATGGTGTGTTAGAGATTCAAAACCTGTGTATTGAGCAAAGTGGTCATGTGCTCTGGGATAACCTGTCTTTAGTGTTGAGAAGACATGAGCGTCTGGGTATTTCCGCGCCAAGTGGCTTTGGTAAAACAACATTAGGGAGAGTACTGGCTCAATGGCAAGCGCCTGTTCAAGGGACGATTTTATTTGAGGGAAAACCGTTAAAGCAAACAGGTTATTGTCCGATCCAATTGATCCCTCAACACCCTGAAAAGAGTTTCAATCCTCATCGAACTATCGGTGCAAGCTTACATGATGCATGGAAACCTGATCCCGATTGGTTAGATCAGTTTTCGATTAAATCTGAATGGTTAGAGCGACGTCCCAATGAGCTTTCTGGGGGAGAGCTTGCTCGTGTTGCCTTGTTAAGAGCGCTGGATCCGCGCACTAAAATACTGATTGCGGATGAGATCACGGCGCAATTAGATGCTCACCTGCAAAAAGAAGTTTGGCAGATATTAATCAAGCTTTCTCAAGAGCGTTCTCTGGCGATGATTATCTTTAGCCACAACAACGCGTTATTAGATAAAGTCTCTACTTCTGTTTGGACTGTTTAGCAAAGTCACTTTGATAGATCTTATCCATTCAAAAATCCTAGAAATATAAACATAAATAGTTAATGCTCTTTCGACACTTTTGACGACACACTCTATTTTATCGTCAGCGATTTATTTCGCCATTTGATTAATTTGAATTTAATCAAATAAATTCAATTGGTTAAATAACTATTTGGTGATGGTGAAAATTGGCACAAACTCTGCATTAACTACCTTGATAAGGCGGTGTTAACCGCTATACCCAAATTAAGCCAAGATGCCTGTAGGCAATAAACCAAGCGATAGATTCGAGTCATCGCTTGGTTTTAAACATGTGCGAGGCAGCTTGAAATATGGCGGGTGTAAATGAAAATATAGGAGCAATGTCGATGGAAAAAGTCATCACAGTCTGCCCGTATTGTGCCTCGGGTTGTAAAATAAATCTGAAGGTGGAAAACGGGAAGATCATTGGCGCGGAAGGTGCTAATGGTCACACCAATGAAGGGGAGCTCTGTCTGAAAGGCTATTACGGCTGGGATTTCATTCATGACACTAAAATTTTAACGCCTCGTTTAAAAAATCCAATGATCCGCCGTCAGCGCGGTGGAAAACTTGAAGTCGTTTCTTGGGAAGAAGCGATTGAGTTTGCGAGCTCACGCTTACTGGCCATCAAAGAAAAATATGGACCAAAAGCGATCATGACGACCGGCTCATCGCGTGGTCCGGGTAATGAAGCTAACTTTGTGATGCAAAAATTTGTTCGCGCAGCTGTCGGTAGTAATAATATCGACTGCTGCGCACGTGTCTGACACGGCCCTTCGGTTGCAGGTCTGCAGCGTTCGGTCGGTAATGGCGCAATGAGCAACTCAATTGTTGAAATTGAGGATACCAAATGTATTTTTGTCTTCGGTTATAATGCCGCAGACTCACATCCTATTGTCGCTCGCCGTATATTAAAAGCGAAAGAGAAAGGCGCACAGATTATTGTTTGCGACCCGCGTTATATTGAAACAGCGCGTATTGCAGATATTCATTTACCATTGAAAAACGGTTCTAATATTGCGTTACTTAATGCATTAGCTTATGTGATCATTGAAGAAAATCTGTATGACCAAGCCTTTATCGAAGCCCATACCGAAAAATTCGATGAGTATCGTCTGTTAGTCGCACCTTATACGCCAGTATCCGTTGAAGAAACTACCGGTATTAAAGCCGAAGATATTCGTAAAACGGCTCGTATGTATGCGAATGCGGAAAATGCGACTATTTTGTGGGGAATGGGCGTCACTCAATTCTATCAAGGGGTGGAAACCGTTCAGTCACTCACGAGTCTTGCTCTATTAACGGGTAACTTAGGTAAACCACATGTTGGTGTTGGCCCTGTTCGTGGTCAAAACAATGTGCAGGGCGCCTGCGATATGGGCGCATTGCCGAATACGCTTCCGGGTTATCAGTATGTGGATGATAAAGCGGCGCTTGAAAAATTCGCTAAGTTCTGGGGCATTGAAAAAATGCCGGATGAAAACGGTATTCCGCTGAGTGAAGTTCCACACTTTATCGATGAAGGTATCTTAAAAGCGCATTACGTGATGGGGGAAGATCCGCTCCAAACAGAACCGGATCTGGCTACTATTCGCCGTACTTTTGACAAACTAGAGCTGCTGATTGTTCAAGATATCTTTATGACCAAAACTGCCGCGATAGCAGATGTGATTTTCCCTGCAACCTCGTGGGGGGAACATGAAGGTGTTTATACTTCAGCTGACCGTGGATTCCAACGTTTCTATAAAGCGGTTGAACCTGTTGGTGATGTGAAGACAGACTGGCAAATTATTAGCCTGATGTCCACCGCAATGGGATATCCGATGCACTATAACAACACTAAAGAGATTTGGGATGAGCTACGTGAGCTTTGCCCTATCTACTACGGTGCGACATACGAAAAAATGGCGGGTCTTGCCTATATTCAATGGCCATGCCGGACATTGGAAAGTGAAGGTACTGAATATCTCTACGAAGGCGGGAATTTTGATACGCCGAATGGTAAAGGTCAGTTCTTTACTTGCGATTGGCATCCACCTATCGACAAAGTCAGTACCGAATATCCGATGGTTCTTGCAACTGTTCGTGAAGTGGGGCATTACTCTTGTCGTTCCATGACCGGTAATTGTAAAGCACTGGCTGCACTGGCTGATGAACCTGGCTTTATTCAGCTTAATACCTTTGATGCGAAAGCACTCGGTATTAAAGACCAAGAATTGGTGTGGGTATGTTCTCGTCAAGGTAAAGTTATCACGCGTGCAAATATCAGTGAGCGCCCAAATAAAGGTGCTGTTTATATGACTTACCAATGGTGGATTGGGGCATGTAATGAGCTGGTGGCAGAAAACCTCAGCCCAATTACCAAAACACCGGAATATAAATACTGTGCTGTTCGCGTTGAGCCAATTAAGGATCAGCAAAAAGCAGAACATTATGTTGTGCAGGAGTATACGGCAATTAAACGTCGTTTACGTGACGCCGCAGCCGGCGTTTAATTTCCTCATCATCGTAATGTCTTAAAAGCCAATGGTTCAGCGATGGGCCATTGGCTTTTTGTTTTTGATAATGAATCTGAATTGATCGCTGATGAGGAAATAACAAGCATCGGCGGATAGGGCGGTGAGAAGTTACCATCTCTGGGTTCTATCAATTTTAAACTGAATATTTTGCGAATAATTACTGACCCATTCAAATAAAAAAATGTGATGGTCTAACGCTCATGATGAATATCGATGACTTATATGAATATATCTTAATTGATTGTTATTATTAATAATAATAAATTAATCAAACTTAAATTCTTTGTTTTAACTATTATTAAGATAATAATTTTGTAATGATGAGTCGTAAATTGAATTTACTGATGACGAGTGAGAGTGTATTTTTAATTTTTGTTAAAAAAAACATATAGATATAATAAATTATTGACTAGGATAAATCTGAAAGGATTTTTTTGTTTATGTACATAGAATTTTCTCTGCTATGACGGTATTTTTCGGTTACAGCCACAAAAACCGAACAAAAACGAAAGTGAATTGGACTTTAAATTTAACTTAGTAATCAAAACGAAAGTATAAGATCGCGCGATTACAATTTTTTTACGCTCAGTCACTTATCCTACGAGGTTCGGATTATTCCTGGTGGAGTGATTTTCTTCCACATCCTAAAAAGTTGTTATATTCTTCCTAAGCTAAATCACGGTGCGCGCCGGCTGATATTAATGATATTGAGCAGGGATAATATTGCTCTTATTTAAATTAACTTAAATCATTAATACCCAAGTTATTTCAGAATAGTGACTCAAAATTTAAGCTCAAACCTTAAGAAGGACGTTGGTGACAGTGAAGTGAGTAAGGAAACTCAGCATTGACGAGTTGTAATCTGAAATACCAAGGGTAAAAAGGAAATGACTATGCCAACTCCATGCTATATCGCCATTGAAGGCAAAACCCAAGGTAACATCACTGCAGGTGCATTCACCGCTGAATCTGTCGGTAATATCTATGTACAAGGTCACGAAGACCAAATGCTAGTACAAGAGTTTTCACACATCGTGACGGTACCGACTGACCCGCAATCAGGTCAACCTGCAGGCCAACGTGCACACAAACCTTTCCGTTTCACCGTTGCATTGAACAAAGCCGTTCCACTGCTGTATAACGCACTGGCATCTGGCGAAATGCTGCCAAAAGTTGAACTGAAATGGTACCGCACGTCAGTTGAAGGAAAACAAGAGCATTTCTTCACCACTACCTTGACCGATGCGACGATTGTTAACATCGATTGCCAAATGCCACACTGCCAAGATCCAGCGAAAGCCGATTTCACACAACTAATCGAAGTTTCCCTGTCTTACCGTAAAGTGGATTGGGAACACACCGTTGCTGGCACATCAGGTGCTGATGACTGGCGCGCACCGCTCGAAGCGTAAGCGCATCAATGACGAGTCACTATGGCTCGTCATTTTTTTCATTTCTCTGACGTAATAGACCCACCCGTTAATCCGGAGCCTGACTATGTTTCCAAAAGACCCTAAAAAGCCGGCCATTGATGCTGCCTCAATGATGAAGGATGAAGCCATAAAACGCGCCATGGACGCAGCAAAGAGTCAGGCGACTGAACGCATACAAGGGGATGGGTATACGATATACAAGACAGATGGCCTGACTTCAGGCTTTGACTTGAATGACTATAATCCGGAAGAAGTGCAATCCGCATTACTGAGCAAACTCGGGCTAAATCCCAACCCCAGTGGACTCGTCTTTGCCTGTAAAATCGGGTTATTGCCAGCAGGCACACTTCAAGTGATCGATTTCGATTTAACGGAAGGCTTATCCAGTCTATTTTCACTCAGTATTAATGCTGTCAGTTTTCTGCCCTTTATTGATTTTCAAGCTCATTTAGGGGCGGCTTCGTCACTGACCGTGAAACGTGATGGGAAAATTATCCGCACGGTAAACGGTATTTTATCTGGCGCGATACAAGGGAATACCGATAGCGTTAAAACGTGGTATCACTTTGAAATTCGACCTGAAATGTGGGTGATGACGCTCAATCAAGACAGCCGCATCTTTCAAGACCAAACGGCCCGACCATATTAAAAACCCTATTGGATGAAGCCCACGTTAAATCCGATTGCAAGTTTTACCGTGAAGCACTCCATCCTGAACGCCTTTACACCACACAAAAGCGTGAATCCGCTTATGATTTTTGGTGTCGCTTGGCCTTTGAGGAAGGCATCAACTTTTGGTTTGAAGAAAACCAGCTGTTTTACAGTGATGAGTATATGGGGATGACAGCGGGGATTGACCTCACCTATAACCCGCAATCAGAGACGGATATCACGGATAGTACCGTGATGACATGGCAATACGGTGAGTATTTATGTGCGGATGAAATCATTCAAAAAGATAACAACTATGTCCGTCCTTCTTACCCGTTAACCCATCAGCAAAAAAGCGAAAATGGAGGGCAACACAGCGTATTTGAAAGTTATGGCCGTTTTCAGCTCGATGCCGAAGGGGAGCCACTGACCAAAGTGCGCCTCGAACAATTACGCAGTGGCAGCCGTATGGGGCATGCGACGAGCAACTGTTTTGCCTTGCGTCCGGGTAAAATTTTTACCTTAGACAACCATCCACATGCCCCGATGAATGACCATTGGCAAGTGGTGTCTGTGCAACATCGCGGTGTTCAACCGCTGGCCGACAATAGCGGCGGCGAAGGAACTCAACTGAGTAATACTGTTTCCTTTATTCCGGATCATGAAGAATGGCGTCCACCTCACCGTTATAAACCGACCGCGGATGGCGATGAATTGGCGACTGTCGTGGGCCCCCCAGGCGAAGAAATTTATACTAATGAATATGGCGCAGTGAAGGTGCATTTTCACTGGGATCGCTATGGCAAGCCCGACCACAGTGCCTCGTGTTGGGTGCGTGTCGCCATGGGCTGGAGTGGCGGAGGCTACGGTTTTTCTGCTGTGCCTAGGGTAAATACGGTCGTTCAGGTGTCCTATCTAAATGGGGATATTGACCGACCGATAGTGACAGGTTGTACTTACGATGGTCGTAATGCCACCCCTTCCGATTTCCCAACCAATAAAATGCGTACCACCTTTCGCTCTAAAACACACAAGGGCGAAGGCTTCAACGAGCTGCGTTTTGAAGATGAAAACGGCAAGCAAGAAGTGTTTATTCATGCCCAGAAGGACATGAATACCATGGTGTTGAATGATCAAACACTCACGGTGTTAAACAATAAAACCAAAAATGTCGTCGGTAATGAAGAAAATACGATAGAAGGTTATGAAAATACCAAAGTCGTTGTTGCTCAAGATATTGCTATCAAAGGGAATTCCATGTTACTGACCGGAGGATATCGATAAGACCAAGCGGTTGGGCGTTATTTCATCGGTTCAGGCGAATCAATTCGCTTGGAGTGTGGCGAAAGTGTCTTAGAGCTGAGTGCGTCTGGTGCCATCAATCTAAAAGGGAAATCATTCAATATTACAGTCGACAATACGGGGCAAATTAATACGAAAGGTGGCGTACTAGGGCTAAATCCTTCATCACCTTCTCCAACAGTATCACCTGATGGAACCGGTAATAAAGGGGCTTTACAGGCCACGATTAATAACGTTTTTGCAGATAAAGGCTAATACGCATGTATACATTGAATGAAGGTCAATTTATCGCCCCGCCTTCGACGTGGAAAGATACCTCAATGAATGTGTTTCGTGATCCAAACTCACCACGCACATTGATTGTTGCAAGGTCTGAAATGACCCAAGATCACTCGCTAGAAGAAGAGCTAACGCTGCAATGTGAACAGCTGCAACAAGTAGCCACCAATATTACTATCTCACCTTTTGAAACCGTGAAACTGCCAACGTCTCAACAGGCGGAAGCATTGGAAGCGAATATCACGTTTTATCGTAGTGGTGGGCAGTTCTATCAACGGCAACTCGCTGTTTTACAAAAAGATAAGCACCATATTTTGTTGTTTAGCTATACCTCGGCGACCCCTTTTGAACCTTCCGATGAAGATTATTGGTTGAAATTGAAAGATTCATTAACGATCACGGCATAAGCATCATTACAGAGAAGGGATTCGCCTATGGCTACCGCAAATGCAGCAAGAGAAAATGACGAGATTATCCATAGCAGTATATGGGCGGATGTCGTTTCCATTGTTGCTGAAGGGATTGTTTATGCAGCGGCTACAGCAATTGGCGGGAGCTGTGTTGCCTCAGGTTTTATTGGTGGTCTGCTTATCCAAGCCACCAACTTTGGCGATACTATTTCATCTGCCTGTGCTGATTTTGGTAACTGTTTATTTCCGCCGTCCGCGGCAGGAAAAATTAGCACAGGCTCGAAAAATGTTCATATCAATGATAAACCTGCTACACGTGCGGCAGGTAGGTTGCTGTCTGAAACAGAGATTGCCAGTCTACCTAAGTCTCCCGAAGATAAATCCTTTATTGATTATGCAAGCTCTTTGCTTAATACCGCGAGCAGCTTTTTTTCTGAGATGATCCAACCTACTGTTGATGGACCCAGTGGGCCAACAGCAGAAGCTGAGCATGATCGCATTGATTGTTCTAAGCACAGCCCTATCCAGTATCTCGCGGAAGGCTCGGATAAAGTTTCGATAAATGATTTACCTGCGGTTCGTGCCAATGATCGCTCCACCTGTGAAGGTAAAGTTTCTGAAGCAGTGTCTCCCAACGTCTTCATTGGGGGAGGCAGTGTTGTTGTTCGTCCTATCAAAAGCGGAAAATTGCCTGGCCTTGAATTTATGTATATGGCCGCCTCATTGTTAAGAGGAAATCCAAAAGGGATCCTCAAAAGTCTGCCGTGTATGCTCGGCATGGCCGCGGCAGGTATGGCCGTAAATCGAATTAGTAATGCCATTAGTGCGGTCTTTAACCCTGTTCATGCCGCAACCGGCGCAAAAGTGTTATCGGGGGAGGAAGAACTCGATTTTACATTTCCTGCACGCTATCCGTTATTTTGGCAACGTATTTACAATAGCCGTAATCACGCCCGCGGATTATTTGGGTAAGGCTGGATCACCCCATTTGAAGTCAGCGTGATACGTGAAGCCAAATTCTATTGTTATCGTGATATGAGTGGACGCGAGTTGCGCTTTGAACCGCCGGTTGCGGGTATTCAGTATTTTAATGCGGACGAAGGACTCATCATTGCGACTAATGAGCAGGGTGATCTCACCATTGGTGACAGTGATGGCGAGTGTTGGCGGTTATTCACGTCGTGTGAGGATGATCCTGCCCATCTACGATTAGCGTCAATCAGTGATGAATATGGCAATGATTTATTGCTGGCGTATGATGCACAAAAACGGCTGCATCAGATCACCGATACCGCCAAAACATTGGCAGTTTCATTGCGTTATGACGATCCACAGCTTCCCAAGTGCGTTACACAAATTGTTGAATATCATCATGAGACGAATGACTCACGTTGTTTAGTGACTTATCACTATAATGCCCAAGGCCAAGTCACGGAGGTGATTGATGCCAGTGGTATATCAACCCGCGAATATGCCTATAACGATGACCACTTACTCACTCAGCATCGATTACCGGAAGGGTTAACCTGCCATTATCAATGGGCAAAGTTTGATGATTGGCGCGCGATTGATTATCAAACTTCACCTATTTTAGTGCCATAAAATCCCACACCAAAGCAGGTAAATAACACATTTTTACTCCCTAACTAACACTTTCACCTTAAGCCTAAACTCATCGAGTTGGGCTTGTTGCTGTTGGTTTTGTTGCTTGATAGTGCGTGTGTTTTCGCTATCGGGTATCAAGACCAAGCAGCCGTTTAAAATCTTCACGGTGAATGTGTAGCCTGTCTCAAAACCAGCCTCTTTTAGCCACTGGCCTTTAAGGTGTATTGTAGGCTGTGGGGCGCTATTGCTGCCCGTAAGAGGATGATGACACCCGCCTCGCGGACACGCACTTGTCTTATGACTTAGAACATCGCACCGTGGAAACCGAACAACAGGGCACAGGGCGAACACGTCGCCACTGGAATGAACAGCAACAAGTCACCGAATTTACCAATGAGCTCAACGAAACCTGGACATTTGAGTGGGATACTAATCGCCAACTGACTCGGGCGACCGCGCCCGATAGCGGTGTTTGGCAGTACGCTTATGACACGCGGGGGAACTTGATATTAGCGACAGACCCCGAAGCGCAAACCACCAGTTATGATTGGGACAGTGATTTTGCCTTCCCAACGATTCAAGTTCGGGAGAATAGCGATTTCCGGACAGAATAAAACTCTCTTTTCATCATCACTTATTGTTTAAACCAAATTGGAATGGATGAATTTATTATTAATAGCAAAAAATATAGTTAATGATAATAAATTTCATTTCCATTGAGAATTAATTAAATTCATATCTAAATGGGTAGAGAAATTATTATGAGAAGCATAAATAAAAACGGTAATTCATATTATTAATTTTCAGCTAGTAACGATCTAATATAAATTATAGTTGAATAAGTATATTTCTGAATAACAAACATGATATTCAACAGTATATAATTCAAATTAAAATAGGTCTTGTACAGATATTCCTAATCGCTGCATACGTGATAATAATGTTGTGCGCTTTAATCCTAAACGGGTTGCTGCTCCTCTAGCGCCTGCAACAACACCATTTGTCGCTTTCAACGCTGCAATGATCCTCTCTCGCTCCTCCTCATCATTTTCCGGTGCGCTAGTTTGCATTCGCTTCTCTAATGCGCTTTGCGTTTCAAGTGCATTTTTAATCCGCGATGGCTTTGGGATATTAAGTTCATGCAACGGTAAGTTTAATGTATTTCCACGCGTCAAGATCACAGCACGTTCAATGACATTTTCCAGTTCTCGAACATTACCAGGCCATGGATATAATGTAAGTTGTTGCAGCGCCTCCCGAGGAATACAATCAATTTTTCGATTCATCCTTTGAGCGATTTTTTGGGTAAAATAGGTCGCTAATAGTGGGATATCTTCGGTTCTTTCGCGTAATGGTGGGATTAAAATTGGGAATACATTCAATCGATAGTACAGATCTTCACGAAATTCACGGTCATCAGCCATGGATTTTAAGTCACGATTGGTCGCCGCGATAAGCCGGACATCAACAGGGATGACTTTATTTCCCCCAATTCGCTCAATCTCTCTTTCTTGCAGAACACGCAGTAATTTTGGTTGAAGTTCTAAGGGCATATCGCCGATTTCATCGAGAAATAACGTGCTTTTATCAGCCATTTCAAAACGGCCAATATGCGTCGTTGCCGCCCCAGTAAATGCGCCTTTATCATGCCCAAATAAATCACTTTCTAGAAGCCCAGAAGGAATAGCGGCGCAATTCATTTTAATCATAGTGCATTTATTGCGCTCACTAAGGCGGTGGATGGCTCGCGCTATGAGCTCTTTCCCTGTGCCTGTCTCTCCAAGGATTAAAACAGTGCTATCACTGCGAGCAACTAAATCGACCTGTTCTAAAATATTGCGCATAGCGTCGCTTTGAAAAATAATTTCACTGAAACTATCCATGCTATGTATTTGTTCATTCAACCATAAATTTTCATTTTTCAGGTTGTCTTTTAAATGGGTTATTTCGCCATATGCCGCCGCATTGTCGACAGCAATTGCAAATCTCGCGGCTATTTGCTTGAGTAAATTACAGTTATCGTCGGTAAAAATACGGTTATCTTCATGAGAAAGCACCAAAACACCCAGCGGCTTATGATTAAAGGCGAGTGGCAACAGCAGGGTTTCTGTCATCCCTTGCGCACTCAAATTCTGATAGAGAGGATCGTTTGTCGCCTGATCTAGGGTAAGACGGAGTGGCTTATTACTCTCAAGGACTTTCGTTAAGTCAGGGTGGAGTTCATTTAAATGATACTGTGCTTTTTCAACAGGCTTTGAACGTTGATAATGGCTGGAATAACAAATATATACGGCAGAGCTGTAGTTATCGCACAAAGCAACGCTGATTTGGCTAATCCCAAAAAAACGGTAAATTTCGCGTGAGACTTCAGCAACTAATCCGTCCATCTCTAAATGGGATAACACTGAATTAGTGATATCGACCAATATTCTATATTGGTCACGTTCATGCCGGATGTAGTCGTTGTTTTCAGCAGTAGTCACTTTGTTCCCCTATATCCATTATATCCGTCATACTACGAGCCACAGCGTTGTTGACTGCTCTCATAAACCCTTAGGATACATACTCAAAATTCGTATTTTAAATATCATCAATTCAAGCACTGCTATGTTGTTTTGGTATAGATAAATAATTCAAAATAGCTTTTGTTATAAATTTGATATAAATAAATGTAAGACAACAAGTGCTACTTAAATCTATGCCAATATTGTAATGGCTCTATAAAAAAAGCATATCGCTGTCTGGATTAACTTTGATCCAATCCCCTATTTTCATTAAAACAAAAATGGCAATATATTTATTTATATAACGATTTCTGTAATTATCGTCATAATTGTCGATACGAGTGACGAATATTTATTTTAAGTGACTCAATGGGATTAACATTTATATTAATAGACTGATTTAACTGAATTAAAATAATTTACTGTTCTGGCACAATTCATGCTTATACCTGATAAATAGAAGACAGTTCCCCCGGAAATGCCGGATGTGGTGTCATCACGTATTATTCAGGAGAGTACGATGAACAGATTCATCATTGCTGACCCCAAAAAATGCATTGGCTGTCACACGTGTGAAGTCGCTTGTGTTGTTTCTCATCAACAACAAGAAACTGGTATTGAAACGGTGGTCAAGGATGATTTTTTTCCTCGCATCCATGTTTTGAAAGGCTACACAGTGAGTACCGCTGTAGTTTGTCGTCAATGTGAGGATGCGCCTTGTGCCAATGTTTGTCCAAATGGGGCTATCGCCCGAAAAGACGATTTTGTGTATGTTGATCAATCCAAATGTATTGGTTGTAAGACCTGTGTTATTGCTTGCCCTTATGGCACGATGGAAGTTGTTAGCCATCTTGTGACACAAAAAGTGACAGCGCTGAATGCTATCCCTCAATATCGTGCTGAAGCCCATAAATGCGACCTTTGCCATACTCGTGAAGGTGGACCTGCCTGCGTTGACGTTTGCCCAACCGAAGCCCTGATCGTCGTTGATAGAAATCGTATGGATGAAATTATCAAAGAACGTCGGCGTCGTGCTGCATTTGAAATGCCTAATGACGTCATATTTTAAGGATATCTCATGCATGAAGTTGCTTTATGCCAAAGTGCATTCGATATTATCGAACAGCATGCAAAACAAAATCATGCTCAACGGGTCACTGCAGTGTGGCTAGAATTAAGTTCAGTCTCATGTATCGAAGAGTCTGCATTGCATTTTTGTTTCGATATCATTTGCCGCGATACATTAGCTGAAGGCGCAAAGCTGCATATCATGACCGTTCCTGCAAAGGCATGGTGTCGAGATTGTCAATGTGCAGCTAAAGTGACGCAATTTGGCACCGGATGCCCTCACTGTGGCGGTCAAAACCTGCAAATAGACAGCAGTGATACCATGCAGGTGAAACAAATTGAAGTTGAATAATTCCTCAATGGTGTTGTATCAAGTCAGGAGCCAGTTATGTGTTTAGGTATTCCGGGTAAAATTGTTACTGTCGGCGATTCGCCTATGGATAATGCTCAAATCGAAGTCTGCGGTGTTCGACGGGATGTGAATATTGCGCTAGTTTGTGAGGGTGAAACACAAGATATGCTCGGAAAATGGGTGTTAGTTCATGTCGGTTTTGCCATGAGTATTATTGATGAGCAAGAAGCGCAAGATACACTTGATGCATTAATGGCTATGGAAAGTGTCGAGGAAGATGTATCGTATTTTTTACGAGGCAATGCCTAGGGGCTGTTTATCTTTGAAGGTCGATTTCTATTGGAATTGCACGTATTTTAAGCAAGATAAGCGCCACTCAATACAGCGAAAAATCACGTTTAATCGAACCTGAAGGGTGCTTTGCTTTACGGTTTGGGGTTGTGATGATGTTTTTTGATAACCTCAATAGGTGACATAATGAAATTGATGTATTTCAATCAATTAGTGCAGTAAAAATAAGCAGTAAAGTTCAACAACCCCTAATATCTTAAAAAAATAAAACCGCTGTCGTTGCGATAAAAGCAGAACTGCGGTTTTATTTTTCATACCAATAACGTTGATTATTCCCCCTCAAACAATGTAAAGCCACCTAATCCATGCCAATTCGGTAGCGCCGCATAAACTTGTTGTACTGCGGCGGTGACTTTTTCATTCATCGGCATATAAAATCCGACTAAATCGGGCTGAATGCCGAGAAAAATAATTTCATCAATATCTTTTTTTAATTGATCTATCAAGAAGTTTAGCGGCAAATTATGTGTACTCATGATAAACATCTCTGCAATATCATCAGGGTCTATAATTCGAATCTCTCCAGGGTTTAAACCAATTTCTGAAGCGTCGACGATCAACAGTCGTTGAGGATTGAGCGCTCTAACCTGATGGACAACATTTTCTGGGCTACTGCCGCCATTAATCGCCAGCCAGCCCTCAACTGGGTTTTCTTGCATTAACTCGAACAGCATAGGGCCTGCACCATCATCTCCCATCATGCTGTTACCGATTGCTAGCATTAGATTATTGGCTGATATCTCGCTCATAGACACCTCTTCACAATCAGATAAATAGCTGGTTCCCGTTGAATTTCGCCTAATAAACGGATCAAGGTGCTACTCCACTCGCAATAAGGTGAATTTGAGTCTTTCGCAAATACATCAAGAGCCAGTGCGAGCATGTTGGTATGCGTGGAATCGATATTAATTTCACCGAAAGTGATCAGCCCTTGTAGCTTACGCTGTGCTTCTCCTTCAGGGATGGCATTAACCCACGATTGATAACCGCTTAATGGACATACTAATTCAGTATTGAGGCAATCGATCATGCCAACATGGTGACCAATCGCGAGGGAATAATACATGACTTGCTGCGCGTCTTCGGGAATGTCATCATCGCTATCGACGAATTTTTGTCGTAACGACCAGAAAATAACTTTGCCTTCTGTTTGCTCAGTCATGAATGCCCCCTTGCTGTAGAACAGTCACTAAACGATTCACAATCTCGCGTAAGCGTGGGTCTTGTGCTTCATTCATCCATTGTTGCATTGTTCCTTGAACTTGCGCTGGTGTTGCTCCTTCTAACAAGGTCAAAAACTTATCGCTAATTTCTCGTCCTTGATAATAGCCTGCTTGGCGGCGCGCTTCTCGTTCAATCATTATACGTGTGGCCAAGGGAATTGACGGTAACAATAGTTCGACACGCTCCCCATCAGTTTCTTGGTGGTCTTGAGCCGTCAGTTTTTGGTTTAATAAACCAAGGGCTACCGCAAAACCATAGATAGTTGCAGCTGGAGTTGGCGGACAGCCAGGGATCCAAACATCAATTGGAACAATATGCTCACTGCCACCCCAAACACAATATAGGTCGTGAAAAATACCACCACCGCAACCACATGCTCCGTAAGAGATGCAAATTTTAGGATCGGGTGCAGATTCATAAGCACGTAAAGCTGGCACTCGCATCGCGCGAGTTACCGCTCCGGTAAACAATAAAATATCGGCATGCCGCGGGGATGCGACAACTTTGATCCCAAAACGCTCTGCATCAAATACAGGCGTAATCGCAGAAAAAATTTCTATCTCACAGCCGTTACATCCGCCACAGTCAACGCGATAAACATACGCGGAGCGTTTAATATCTTTGAGCAATGTACTTTTTAATTTTGCCACCTGCTCATCAACAGTAATCGGTTGGCTGACATGGTGATTAACTGGGATATCAGGAAAACTCATGATTTATCTCCCTCAATATGTAAACGGAAGTTTTTACGCTCATTGTTCAACAGATTATTTTTCTGTTTACAGGACGGGCAAGTTTCATACATTGGTCGCAATGCTTCGATGCTACTTTGTTCAATTCCCGATGCCACCATCAATGCCATTGCGTATTCAACTGATTTTTTCGGTGCGAATGCTTCACCACACTCACGGCAGTACTGAAGACGGAATGTCCCTTTTATATAAAGATCGGCTTTATTCATAACCGCCGTTTCAAAATCTTCACTTAAATGAATAGCACGAGTAGGGCAAACTTCCTCACAGCGGGCGCAGTAAATGCAACGCCCAATAAAGAGCTGCCATCGACGCTCACCACTATGCAAATCAGTTTCCATCGTCAAGGCATTGGCTGGGCAAGCTGAGATACAGGCTCCACAAGCAATACATTGCTGTGGGTCATACTCAGGTTTACCACGAAATCCATGTGCCACTTCGAGCGGTTTAAACGGATATTTAACCGTTGCTGTCCCCGCATCGCGGAGGGTTTTAAATAATTTAAACATGGTGCTCCCTCCCACTATTTCATCAAGGATTTTCGACGTTCGATGCCGTATTGCTCGAATTCTTTATAGGCCACGGTTTTTGCTTTGCGTTTTTTCACATCGACTAAGGTCACTCGATCAGTACAGGAATAACAAGGGTCGAGGCTACCGATAATCAATGGCGCATCGGAAACAGTATTGCCTTGCAACATATAACGCAGTACCGGCCAGTTAGCATAAGTCGCTGCACGGCAGCGCCAGCGGTAGAGTTTTTGGTTATCGCCTAACATACTCCAGTGAACATCTTCGCCTCGAGGCGCTTCGGTATACCCCAAGGCAAATTTATGCGGCTGATAAGTGAATCCTTCAGTTAAAATTGGACCTTCTGGCATATTATCGAGTGCGTATTCAATCATCGCGAGCGAATCAAAAACCTCTTTCACACGCACCATGACGCGTGAATAGACATCACAGCCATCCATTGTGAACAATGTTTTTGGTAAATTACCGTAATCGGCAAATGGATGGTCAAAACGAACATCGCGTTTAAACCCGCTAGCGCGGATCATCGGCCCAACAGGGCTGTAATCACGGGCTATTTTGGGGTCTAACAAGCCGACACCCACGGTACGTTGTTCCATATTCGGAGTATTAAGCAGCATGTCCACCAGCTGAGTAAAGTCACGACGCATTTCTTGAACTAACTGAATGGTTTTAACGCGTTGTTCTTTGAGGAAATCTCGGCGCACACCTCCAATCAAATTAGTGCCATAAGTTTTACGCGCTCCAGTCAGAAGTTCAGCCATCGTCATCGATTTTTCACGCACACGGAAAAACTGCATAAAGCCGGTATCAAAGCCAGTGAAGTGGCTCGCGAGTCCAATATTTAATAAGTGGCTATGCAGGCGTTCGACTTCCAGTAAGACACTCCGGATGGTGCGCGCGCGTGGTGGAACATAAATACCCAATGCGTTTTCCACTGATGTGGTATATGCAACGCTATGGGTGAAGCCACAGATACCGCAGACTCGGTCAGATAAAAAGGTGACTTCGTTATATCCCATACGGGTTTCGGCTAATTTTTCCATTCCACGGTGAACATAAAACATGCGGTAATCCGCATCAACAATGCGTTCGCCATCAACGAATAAGCGAAAATGTCCGGGTTCATCTGAAGTGATATGCAGTGGGCCAATTGGCACAATACGACTTTGCGTTTTACTGTCATTAATAAATTCGTAAGTTTCAGTATCTGTAGTTGGCTCTGGGCGCTGACGATAATCCATCGTGTCTTTACGCAGCGGATACAGATCTTCAGGCCAATCATCAGGTAACACTAAACGACGCTCATCAGGTAAACCAACAGGGCGTAGTCCATACATATCACGGACTTCACGCTCTCCCCAAACTGCAGCAGGAACACGAGGTGTAACGGAAGGAAATTCTTGAGTAATTGGGCTAACAAATGCTTTTACCGTTACCCAACATTTTTCCCCTTCTTCCATTGAAAGTGCGTAATAAACGGCAAACTGCCCGTTTAATGGGCGTTCATCATTTCCCCACAATACAGGTAACCAACCCCCACAGCCGTAGTAGAGAAACTCAACTACCTCGGGTAGCATGGCCGTTTTAATCGTGATAGTGACTTGGTTCGCTGTCTGCCACTCCTCTTCCAATATCGTATGAGGAAATTTTTCGCGGACTTGCGCCAGATAGCCTGCACCTTTGCGAACTCCCTGAAGGGTATCTGTATAATTTTGATAGCTCACGTTATTTCTCCTGCAACGAGGTAGAGGATGAGTTCACACCCCACGGCCAATGATAATTTAAAGAGGTTAATTCTGAGGTTGCTGATGTACCGCTTTTCAACGTACTGTCTTTCAACACAATGGTGGCGGCATTTTCTAATAAACGGCTAACGGGTTGTGGGATATGTGTTCCCATAACCAACATTAATACAATCAAGATAGCCATTGGTAATGTCGTCAAAATACCTAATTCACCACGAGAAACACAGTCAGGCTGTGCACCGAATAGCGTTTTAGAAATCATTCTTACGAGGCCGCCAAGCACAATGGTAATCAGTACTAAGACAAGTAGCGTCAACCAGAAGTGATTAGCTGCAATGCCCGCAACCACGATCATAAATTCGCTCAAGAAGATATTAAAAGGCGGCATTCCACCGAGTGCTAATGCGCCACCGGCAAATACGACTGCGGTAAATGGCATTGTACGTAGCATGCCTTTAACTACGGTGATATCGCGAGTACCATATTTGAGTAATACATTACCTGAGCCACAAAACAGCAGTGTTTTAGCTAAGCTATGGTTGAGTGTGTGTAATAGCGCAGCAAGTACACCTAAGGGGCCACCAATGCCTAAAGCAACCGCAATTAGCCCCATATTCTCGACACTCGAATACGCCAGCAGACGTTTCATATCTCGTTGAATTAAGATAAAGAAAGCGGCGACAGCAACAGACAGTAAGCCAAACACCAGTAACAAAGTTTGTGTAAATTCACCGCCAATGGCAGATGTCACAATGATGTAATAGCGTACGATAATCAGTAGGGCGCAATTTAACAGTACCGCTGAAAGCAGTGCTGAAGTTGGGCTTGGTGCTTCACTGTGCGCATCTGGTAACCATGCATGCATTGGGAACAAACCCGTTTTAGTACCGAAACCAATTAACACAAACACAAAGGCGAGGTGCATTAAAGTTGGATCAAGTAATGAGGTGTACTTCAATACTTCAGTCCAGAAAATCGCGAGGTCAGGATTTGGCATCACATTGACGGCATTTGCATAAACCAAAATAGTCCCAAATAAACCAAATGCGACACCGACACTACAAATAATAATGTATTTCCATGCGGCTTCTAAAGACGAACGTTGACCATAAATACCGACTAGGAAAGCTGAACTGAGAGTGGTGGCTTCGATGGCTGCCCACATCAAAATGAGGTTATTACTGGTGATAACAAGTAACATGGTGAATAAAAATAGATGAAAGAACCCGTAGTAATTACACAGAGTGCCAACACTGATTTCACCTTCGGCGACCTCATGGTTCATGTATCCGATGGAGTAAAGGCCAGTTAGAAAACCCACGATACCGAGGATAGCTAAGAACAACCCAGCTAAGCTGTCGAGGTGTATCCAACGCCCTGCCATCAGTAAATCACCAACTTCCGCAATGGTATTGACCATCCACAGTGACAGTACCAGCAGTAAAACAATTCCTATTGTGTGCACGATAGTAACGGCAATCTTGGCGCCACTACCGAGTAAGCGGCAAGCAAAAGCCAACAAGGAAACTACTAACGGCACGGCCATTAATAACGTCAATAACATAGTTTGATTCATCTCATCACCCCTTCAGCGCGGTCAATTGATCCACGTTCAGTGTGTTGAGCGTGCGATAGATTTTACGTGCCAGTACCGCCATGATAATCACAGCAAAGATGGCGTCTGTCGCGATACCAACTTCGACTAACTCAGGTGCTTTATAAGCCAACAATGCCAAGGTCAGATGTGATCCATTTTCCATCAGGCAGTAACCAAATACCTGTTTGAGAATATTTTTCTGCGTCACAATGCACAGTAGCCCCAACATAAAATGTCCCAGAGATACGGCTAAGGCAGGTTTTAAATCAGTAGCTAACGGCAGTTTTATGGGTTCGACAACAAACCAGCACAACGCCACAATAGCCGCTGCCGCTAACATCAGCCATGCAGGGCTGATGACTCCACCATCTGCAGAGGGATCCGATAATTTACGAAATGCGTAACCCATAATGAGTGGTACTAGAATGACTTTTGTGACAAAGGCTGAGCCTGCCCATATCGCCAATTCAGGAGCACCCAATGTCTGAGATAGTGTGATGAAAATAGCCACCAACACAAGCGATTGAAGTGCATAGAACCAACAAGACGCTATCGGTCGTTTTGCGCCGATAACCAATAGCGAGGTGATCATCATCAACCCCGCGAGATTATTAACAATCATTGAACCAGTCATACCCTCTCTCCTTAATTGAGCCAGATGACGGCAATAACGCTAGAACAGAAGGACATGATGATCAGCAAGCCAATAACCCACTGCATCGCCCATGGAACAGCACTACCGTTTGCAACTTCTTCACTAGGTTCTCCCGGTACCACTTTACCGAACCAATAGAGCAGCCAAGCAAAGCTAGCCACGGATTCGATCAAAACCAGCACCATGATTGGCGTTAAGATCCAGAATTGTTTTGATAAGGCAAAACCCGCGGCAAAGATCGGGAATTTACTGAAGAAACCATTAAGCGGTGGGACACCTGCAATTGCTAGCGCAGCCACACAGAAACCCACACCGAGTAGTGGATAGCGTTTTGCTAGACCACGTAAACGCGGCAGCATACGTGTACCACAGCTATAGCTCAGCGCACCAGCCACTAAAAAGAACAGACTTTTCGCGAAGGCATGGTTAAAGATGTAGGCAATACCGCCATCAAATGCTTCTTTTGAACCGAAAATAGACAGTGAAAGTGCGAGGAAGATATAGGCTAATTGGGTAATGGTTGACCATGCCAACAAGCGTTTCATATCTTTTTGAGGTAGGTACATCAGGAAGCCATAGACTAAAGTGATAACTGCCATGACCACGCCGATCCAACCAATAATTTCCGGCACATGTGTTGAAGACATAATGCTACGTGCAAAGATATATACACCAACTTTTACCATTGATGCCGCATGTAAATAGGCACTAACAGGTGTTGGCGCTTCCATGGCGTCAGGTAACCAAGCTTGTAATGGTAGCTGTGCTGATTTACCCCATGCTGCGAATAAGATCCCACCAAACACAATGATACTTTGCGTTTCATTCAGTTGGTTAATCGCGGTTAGTGCGAAGGTACCGGTACTAATGAACAAGGTTGCAGCAGCCATATACAGTCCCAAAGAACCAATATGAGTGATAAGCAACGCTTTCATTGCAGAACGTTGTGATTTTTCAGTTTGATAGTAACCAATTAATGCCCACGAGCAGCCACCAGTTATTTCAAAGAAAACCAACTGTCCTAAGATAGTGGATGAGAGGACAACACCCGCCATTGCGCCGATAAAAATCAGCAAAAATGCATAGTATCGACGCGTTGGCCCATGAGCGTGTTCGCGGTTACCTTCGGTCAAATAGCCTGTGGAATAAAGGCAAATCAAAAATCCGAGGAAAACAACCGCAAAGGCAATCAGCGTACTGACACCATCAAGGGTAAAACCAAACAATGCAACATCACCCGACTGCACTAGTTTAATCGTCGTGGCAATTTTTCCACCATCAAGATATAACCAACCTAGAGCTGCTGTGCCGAGTGAGGCAAGTAGTGCAACAAAGGTACTCAGCCAAGGTGCTATACGTGTTGGTAACACACTGACTAGCAATGCTCCAATAAATGGAATGAGTAGCGTCGCCAGTGCAATATTTTCTAACATGCTCGTTGCTCCTTATAGACCGGTGAGATAAAACACGAACCCGAGTGCGGCAACACCGAATCCTAACCAAGTCACATGGTGCGTTAGTAAGAAACGACCACGAGCCAGACTGTTTTCGACTAGCGAAGCTAGCACGAAAATCACTAGTAATTTCACCAGTAGCAGCACGATTGCCAGTAATAGGCTGCCTGCTGTCAATGTGTCGGCATTGCCGAATGGGAAGAAAATAGACAAAAACAGTACAGCCACAACCACTTGTTTCAGCCCAATTCCCCATTTCACCAACGCTAATCCAGAACCTGAGTATTCCGTTAGTGGGCCTTCTTGCAGTTCTTGCTCAGCTTCTGCTACATCGAATGGAATTTTGCCCATTTCAATAAAGGTGGCAAAACCGCAAGCTAGCATTGCAAGGAAAGTGGCGGTGGGGGAGATCCAACCTTCATTCATCACAGTACTTATCGTGCCGATATTGGTTGAACCTGCAATTAATGCCACGACTAACAGGCCGAGGAATAAAATAGGTTCAACTAACACGCCCAGTGTCAGTTCTCGGCTTGCACCAATTCCTGCAAAGGGACTTCCTGTGTCTAATCCCGATAATGAAAAGAAAAAACGAAATAAGGCAAAGATATACAGCACAATAATCAGGTCACTTGCGCCACTAAATAGCGATGTGATCGTGAATACGGGCAAAGCCATCGCTAGTAACAACATGCTTCCGAGCAATACATAAGGCATGATGCGAAAAATCATCCCTGAATCGCGTGGTGCTACGGATTGACGTTTTAATAGTTTCGCGATATCACTATAATCCTGCAAAACACCGGGTCCTTGACGGGAGTGCATTTTTGCTCGAATTTGACGTGAGATGCCTGTAAACAACGGGGTAAGTAGCAGCAAAAATACGGCCTGAATGACTGCAAAGAACCCCGTCATCAATGTAGGTGTTTCTTGAATCGACATGGTTTCTCTCCTTACGCCGCAATCACGACGAGCAAGACCACTAAGGCGGCAACGACATAAAGGCAATAAAGTCTAAAGTCACCGCCTTGTAGGCATTGCATTCGTTTGGCAAATCGATTAATACCGCGCACTAGAGGATAAATAATGCTTTCATCCCAGAACGGCTCCACTTTCCCTGCGCCTGCTTTGGTTACTTCTAAGGCTTGTGCTAATCGCGCGGATGGGTCGAGTTGCTTACGTAGGCGATAAAGTGGTGCAAACATGGAGCGAAGTGGTTGTGTAAAGCCACTCGCAGAGGCTGACATGTCCTGCTCCCATGCGTAACCGCAAGCCCATGCATCTCCTTTGCGACGGAAACTCATTTGTTTGCCTTTGAATACGAGATAGATAATGAAAGGGATTAACGGTAATGCGAGCAACAGAACAAAGGTCATTACTGGCGATATCATTGCTTGAGTGGCTGTATCAGGAATTAATAGGGTTCCTTGCGCAACCGTTACATCCACGGTATTGACCAATGACATCGCGACTTTAGCTAAAACAGGTGCAATCACACTGGCGCCAACGCCTAAAATCACACAGATTGCAGCCAAAATGAGCATGGATGCTGTCATTGTCCATGGTACTTCACGTGCATGGGTGGCTTGTTCACTGCGAGGGCCGCCGCAAAAGCTAACGCCATAAACTTTCACAAAACACATCGCGGCTAATGCACCCGTAATTGCCAACATGACAATGGCTATCGGACCACTGATTCGCATAATAAATGTGCCATCGTGGCTCATCGAGAAGAGTGATTGATAGGTGTACCATTCACTTACAAAGCCATTGAGCGGAGGGAGTGCAGAAATCGCCATACAGCCGATTAAGAAAGCGGCGGCGGTGAGTGGCATCAATTTGGCTAAGCCACCCATTTTTTCCATATCACGGGTATGGATGCGGTAAATCACAGCCCCCGCACCGAGGAACAGTAAGCCTTTAAAGACCGCGTGATTTAATAAGTGATAAAGTGCGCCTAGTAGACCGATAGTTGCCAGAACTGGCATATCATTCGCGATACCAACCATACCAACGCCGACGCCCATCAAAATGATCCCGATATTTTCGACGGTGTGCCATGCCAGTAAGCGTTTAATGTCATGCTCTGCCAATGCATACATAACACCAAGAACTGAAGACACTGCACCAAACGCGAGAACAACAATTCCCCACCAAGTTTGAGTTGCGCCGAGTAGGTCGATACCAACTTTGATGATCCCGAAAATACCGATTTTCACCATCACACCGGACATTAATGCAGACGCATGAGAAGGCGCGGCAGGGTGAGCCTGAGGGAGCCAACTGTGGAGGGGTAACATCCCCGCTTTTGCGCCGAAACCGAAGAAGGCCAACAAAAAGACAATTGAAGCCATTGCCGGAGAAAGCGAAAGCTGGCGGAAAGAATCGAAATCTAAGCTGTCGCTTTGACGCCACATCAAGAAGAAGGCAATCATGATGAGGATCGATCCGGCATGTGCAATAAAGAAGTAAAGCAAGCCAGCTCGAATGGATTTTTCATCTTGATCCGCAATAACGAGGAACCAAGAGGCTAACGACATCATTTCAAACAGAATGATAAAGTAGAAAGCATTGTCCACCACAACCAGTGCAACCATAGAAGCGATAAACAGATTCAGGAAGAACCCCATGCTCCAAGCACCACGACCACAATATTCCTGCACATAATTCAATGAGTACAATGCCGAAACAGTAACCAGCAACGAAATCACCATAACCATGAAAGCGGCAAGGCTATCGAAGCGAACCACGAAGTGGGCAAATGGGAAGGGACCTTGAGTAAAGTAACTCAACACCTCGCCATTCATTAACACTGGAATAGCGCTAAATAATCCACAAAGTCCGCCGAGGATGGCACTAATACCCGCCACATAAATGGCTATTTTTTCTTGTCGCTTAAATAACAATGAAGCGAAGCCACCGACAAAATATAAAGCAACCGAGAACAAGAGTAACTGAAGTGAAGTCATATTATGAGTTCTCCTGTTGTGAAATGAGAATGTCGAATTCAGCTGTCATTGTGTCGATAGACACACTGCGACGTTTCGCACTCTCATTTTCTAATTGATTTTCTTCCACAAGATGGAGAGCATCAGTTGGACAAACTTTTACACAAGCGGGCCCTTCATCGCTGAAACTACACAAGTCACATTTCACTGCAACATTGCGGATCCCAGCATTCCAAGCTAAGAAAGGATTCATGGTGGGGAGGCTGTCTGGCACATCCAATAATATCTCTTTGGGAACATACTCGTCGAAGAAATCAGGCATATCGACAGGCTTGCTTCCTGACGGGGTGATAGCGCCGAACGGGCACACCAGACCACATAATTTACAGCCAATACAAAGGCTTTCGTTTAATACAATCATATTATCTTTGTGTGTGATGGCATTGACTGGACACACACGAGCACAAGGAGCATCATCGCACTGATGACACAGCATCGGTGCAGTTAGATCCCCAATTTTCACCACTTTTAGTCGCGGATGTGTTTGTAATCCTTGTACTTTATGCACATCAGAACATGCAGCCATACACGTGTTACATCCGATACATAATTGTGGGTCGGCAATAACAAAGCGATTCATTCGCCTTACCCTCCAATAAAATCTGTCGAGTCATTAAGGTAGATGCGATTACCTAAGCATTTTCCATGCCACTATTTTTAATGTTATAAATCAATTGGTTGTGTTTTTTTTGGGGATGGTTTGACAGTAGGGTCGACACTAATGACGATAAAGAAGGTTATACCCGTCATACTCCAAGACGCATCGTAGTTGACTGCACTCAGCTTCGCTTATCGCCTAGAGACAACTCAAATTATTTAGGGTATACATCAGCAAATTGAATGAGGATTTTATCGGGTTTAGTAGATAACTAATTAAGATGAATATAATGTAATCTATTGAATAAAATTGGAAAATTAGTTTTTTGAGAGTTTTTTAATGGCGTGATGGTGGTCTATAATAGCTACGTGAAAAACAAGATACACAAGAAACCAGCATACCAAGGATAATGTTACAAGAAAAACTGTGGGGGGCACGTAATCCTAGCTTATACAAAATACTGGTTATGTTTGCAATAAATTCGAACAAAGAATGTTCTTTGATGAAAATTTATATCAAATAAATGACCTTTGAGTTATGTCTTGAATAATTTATTTTCCTTATGCCAAGTAATATATAAATCAATATATATAATTGATATATATGATTAATGACTTAATTTATAATATTGCACCTCTGAATTGCCATCATCATTAATAATATTGGCTTCGATCTGACTATTTCCATTGAAATTCGTAGATTTATCTATGTGATACTCTTTAGTTGAAAATGGAGGGATCATCATATCAATTTGTTTCTCTACTTGAACACTGACTCCATTAGTTAATACAGATAAATTTGAAAATGAAATATAGAAAGGAGATCTATTATTACAAATGATTGAGTTTCTATTTTTAGATAGATAAAAACTTAATTCAGAGTTTTTTTTCATCAGTTGATCTTTTAGGTGAGTAGGTCTGTAAAATATTTTCATTTGCGTATTCATTGACATTAATAATTTTGTTTTGTCAACGGTCTTATCAAGTTTAACTGATGGAATTTCGTACATATTTAACCAAAATACAGATTCTCTGTCTTTAGGAAGTTCTTCATTATTATAGATAATATTCAAATTACTCATTTCAGCAGGATCTAATTTCAATACAGCAGGAACAGCAACAAAAGGATACATTTGTTGATCTGGTGATGAATCGTTTTCACCGTCATCGACCCAAAATTGCGAGAGTATTGGATAGTCATTTGTATTTGCTATTACAAGCGTATTTTTAATGTCTCTATCGTAGAAAATAATACGGGTAGATGAAGCTATAATTCCAGCTTTAATAGAAAATGATGATAGTAATAAGATTATTAATAATAAAAATGAATATTGTCTATAATAATAGTTCATACTATTGTACCTTAATTAAAACATAGGCTTTTGCATCAACTATTCCAGGAACAATTGGTTCAGATTGATTTGGTAATTTTTTTAATGTTGCAGTTAAATTAATCATGTAATTTTTATAACCAGCGACCGAACCGCCTAAAGATGATGAGCTAGTTAAAACGGGAAACCATCCTTCATCAGATGAAGCGCCACAAACTGAAGACGTGACACAATTACTCCACCCAACAAAATTTAATTTTTGGCCATTATTTGCTGCTGACAATTCAATACCAACCCCAGTCGCAATACTACTATCAATACCATAACCATCTGATAATAAATATTTAACAGCATTTTTTGAAGTGACTAAATTTAATTTTTTGGCAGTTTGATATGCAAATGGGGTAACTTGTAAGCCCATTGATGTCTGATTATTTGCTATACCTGATACACTCGCATTATCACACTCGACTTCAACACGAAATTGGCTACTCACCTCTTCGCCTGCATTCAATTGACTAACTGAAATAGCAGGAAAGATAACAACTGGAGTGACATTGCGTAATACACAAGTAGCTGAATGAGAATAGGTTGAAGCAGGTGAACCATTTAAGCCAATAGAAAGCCAATACTGCCAGCTAAAACCAGTATAGTTGAGGTTTGAGTCTGCCCCCACAGGTGGATAAGATCTAAATCCGGGTAATTTTACAACAGTATAAGCATTTGGTTGATTACATGAATAAGTACCTCTACCCGTAGTTGGTGCTAATTTAGTACACCAATTACTGGTAGAACCACCTCGAGTTGAAAGAGTGCTTACTTTAATTATTTCAGCTTTGATTGGACTTAAATCCTTTAGTCTTATTTGGATTTTTCCATTGCTTTCCCCATACGTAGTAATCGGATACTGTTGCCAAAATCGCGTGTAGGGTTGACCTGAATTAAGATGTGTTAATTTTAATCCAGTGTAAGGTACCCAAGTTCCAAAGTAATTAGGATAACCATCAATAGCACCAAGGTCATTATAGCCGCTAGTCCATTCATCACCATTAGTCGCAAACATTTCGTAAATATCATTTTTATCACTAGCATCACATTCATAAAGAACGGTGTTAGGGTCTGAAAAAAGAGTCGATTGAGAAAAACTTATAACTGATGAAGATAGAAGAGTTCCTACGGGTTGTAGGTAATCACTGGTAATATTTATATTACCTAATTGAGTTCCTAAGGCTGATTGGTCACGGCCAGTCCATGTACTATTCTTTGAGACACATTTAGCACTTGAGTAAGTGCTAAATAATAAGCTAAGAACAATCAAGAATACCTTTATAGAAAAAATTTTCATAAATTAGCTCACTCACAAATCGATACTGATGAGATAAGAGGCGTATCTGAATGAGCAGGAAGTTTATAATTAACTTCACATTGTTCATTATCTGATTCCCCCCATTTTACGATAATATCGCCAGACTCAGAATTAGCTCTAAAATAAAGTTGATTGGCCTGGCCAACCATTCCAATTAATTTACCTTGTTTGTCAAAGGCTTGACTTCCCATGGGGATCCCGTCTTTTAATTTATTGAGTAGTGTTAATAATACTGGGGTACCTGTTTCTATATCATATTTGAGCTTAATTCCGATACCAGAGTAGGGTGCTACTTTTTTCTCAGGCTGTTTTATTTCAGCTTTACTATCAATACCATCGCTACTAAGCATAACTGAATTATATTGATAAGGTATTAGTGAAGGTACAATCGCATATCCAAAACTATCGATTTTTGTATTATAATTATTTACAGTTGCACCTGTGGCACCTTTCGCTTCAATTATTGCAAACGTATCACTAAGATATGGTCCAAATGTCACCCCTCCTTTATGAACAACGACACTACCCTGAGCATTTCCTGATGCTTGGAAATAATCTTTATTTCGCGAAATAGTTCCTTGTACATTAGCATAAGGAAATTGAGTTTGTAACGTTCCGGATAATGTACCATCGCTGATTTGATTATCTGCATTATAACTAATCCCATAATTTATATACTTATTTTCAGTGGGGATAATGCCATTGACCGTAGTTTGATAATTACTTTGTCCCTTCGTGTGTGTTGTTGAGAAAGTCATATCTGGTGAATATTTACTACTCCCTAGAGGTATTGTTAGGCCGAGAGATGTAAAGGTTTGCTTTTTATCACTTCCTTTTTCGCCTTCAGAGTAAATAAGATCATTAGCTAATGCATTCGTCATTCGGGCAATAGATAAATTTAAAGATATCCCGTTTGAAAATACTTTACTCCATGTCAATTGGAGTTGCTTATTCGTTGCATTACTGTTGTGATAATCTTCTCTTGAGGCTGATAATCCTAAATTCCCGTATTCATTTAAATCCTGATTTATGGTGATATCAAAACGTGATCGTTGACGCATTATTTTGTTTTTCCAATCATTATCGCCATTATCTGCATAACGATTAGCTTCAAGAGTATCAGATAAAGAACGGAATCCATTTGTTGAGTAGTGGTAACTAGATAAAGCGATCGACGTATTCGTTGGTTGAAATGTCTTACTATAAGATATATGGAATTTCCAACCGGTTTCTTTATTATTGTTAGGTAATTTAGCATTTGAGAAAGTTGTGTTGACGCTAAAAGCGCCTAACTGATTAGTATACACACTCCCAACAGTAACACCTTGGTAACCGCGAGCGAGCTGATTAGCTAAATTAATAGTTATAGAATTACTCAGTCCGTGCTGGATGATAAACTCACTAAATTTATCATTATTACCAACATATCGAGATTCACCTACAGTAACGGCATATTTCGTATCTCCAGGCCGTACTGATTCAGGAACAGCTGAAAATGGAACAATAAAGGAATTAATAGAACCGTTAGCTTCAACAACTTCTACCCTAAGATCTCCGGCATAGTTTGTTGAATTTAAATCATCAATAACAAATGGCCCTGGAGCAACCGTAGTTTCATAGATTTTATTTTCTCCTTGCCAAACAATAACTTTTGCATTGCTATTTGCAATACCTTGAATACGAGGTGCATAACCTCTAGCACTGTTTGGTAACATACGGTCATCTGAGCGTAGTTGAATACCTTTAAAACCAATACCTGGAAGAATACTCCCAGAAGTAAAACCTTCTCCAATAAGAAGTTCACTCTTTATTGAATAAATACCTCTTTGAATATAACGTCTGGTTGTATCCCATTTTCCACCAATTTTCGAGGTATGACTATAATTACTATTTTGTCTATATGACCATAATCCTAAGTTAAAACCACTAGTTAAATTGAGATAAGTTGAATCAATATTAGAAGCCCCATTATTATAATCAACATGATATTGGTTAATGTTATAATTTGTAAATAACATGGATTCACCGCTATCAAGACTATCCTCTTGAATAAAACTTGATTTTAAATTAATCAGCTGGGATTGAGGTATTACAAAATTTAATCTAAGTTGTTGAAAGTCAAATTTATAATTTATATTTTCTTCAATTTCATCACTAAATAAACAATTACCATTAATTTGTGTTATTTCTTTTTTAAGCCCTAACATGGCTATTTGCTCTAAACTCAAACAGGCTCGTGTTTCTTTATTCTTATTCTCTAAAAATGAAACAGTGGATATTCCTCTAAAAATATTATTAACATATATCTCAACATTATAATTTCCTGCTTGAATTTCGTTTTTGCTATAATTAAATTTATCCAGAGCAGAATTGGATAAAGCATTACCTTTGATTAAGGATGATTCAAAATAATAATCATTATTATTGTTAACTGGATGAGCATAACTACTCCAGATAATAAAAGGCAATGATATCATAAAGAAGATATTTATTTTAGATGAAATATATTTATTCACTTTATCTACACCCATAGAGAGATTACATAATAGTTATTTCTCTTTTTGTTTCAGTTCCATAATCGTTTATTAATCCAAAGTTTAATTTTATCAACCCTTGATTATAATTACTTGGTATAGGCCAATATATCTCGCCAAATGGAGATATCATATCTAACTGAGAGGAATCAATATTAATATTATGTTTTTTATTTGAGTTACTTATTTTAGCTGTAGTTACAGTAGCATAGTAAGGGGTAGGATTAGATACTTTTAAAGTATTCCCTACACGTTCAAACTTAATATTATTTATAACATCACTTTGTTGAATCGATAAATTTTTAGGTCTATGAAATATTTTTACTCTATTGGTAACCATTATCATTAATTTGTTTTTAGTTGCATCCTGTTTGCTAACGGATGGAATACTTAGATAATTAAGATAAAAAATGCTTTCTCTATCATCTGGATTAGCTTCACTATTATAAGCTATTTTGACTAATTGCTTACTTTTTGCATCAATTGTAAAGATAGCCGGAATAGCAATAAATGGCCCTTTATTTTCAGGTGATGATTTTGGGTCATTAACATCAGTCCAAATTTGAACCAACGCCGGAGTGTTATCATTATTTGTAAACTCTAAGGTTTTATCTTGTGCATTAGCAGGGTAAATAATTCTATTACCAAGTAATGTGACACTTGAAAAGGCATTGTTAATCCATCCAATCCAAATAAAAAAAATGAAGAAATAAATTTTTTTATTCATATTATTTTAATCCTGTAAAATAAGAAGAGAGTATATATACTCTCTTCTGTCTCTTTTATTTGTAGGTAATAGCATATTGGGCACTAGCAACTACAGTACCAGGTATAACCTTAGCATCTTCCGCATAATAACGAGCAGTATAAACTGATTCAGTAACAGAACCATCAGCATTGATTGTGATAGGTGTTTCTGATTTAATTAAGTCACCTGCTGTAAATTTAAAGCTTTTATCAGCCGAGTCAGCTAATTGGATTGAAACATTTTTAGCATCACCCGTATTACCCAAATTATTTGAGCTAGTAACAACATTACCCAAGAATCCAATACTTAATTGGTCTTCCATACCATTTTCATCAGTTACAGGTGAACAGCCAGATACATTAACAGTAAATGTAGTGTCTCCAGCAGTTGTTCCTACCCCTGTAAATGCACTAGTTGATACTGTAGGGAGCAAAACGACTGGGCTTTTATCATTACCATTAATATCTAGAGAACATGTTTGATTTGATACCTCACCTTTAAATCTAACTGTATTATCAGATACTGTTCCTGCTGCAAAAACAGTTGATGAAGCGGCCATTAACATAACTGCTAGCATTGTATTTTTCATGATATTTCCTAAAAATAGAATAATACTAATTATAACTAGATAGGCTTAAATGCGCTTAATTTAATAATCGCATTTATAGTTATATATCGAATTTATAACTTCATAATATGTATTTCATATTAATGGTTATTACTATAATACGATGTTTTTAATATATCAATTTCAGCTAAAATACTAAGTTTTTTATTAGTTCATTAATCTATTAATAATAATAATTATAAATAAAAAAACCAATGTTAACAGTGTATTGAGGTTTACATATACTTACATTACTTTCTACATATTGAAATTTATTAACCGTAAAAAAAACAAACATAACGGCTATTAATGCTATGTATTTTATTAATTTAGGTCTATATAACTATATTTAACTTAATACCTCGGCATTATGCTGCAGCTTTAAATCAAAAATTAGCGTTATAATCTTTATAAATGCATGGTAAGTGATTTTTTAGTAAATAATACTTATTATTTAAATTATCGATATTTACTCATGAAAGCTTGTCTAGAGGGATTATTTTAATTGATTAGTAATAAATATAATAAAATAATTTTACATTAATGGCGATGTGTTTTTTTTGATTAACGCAGGTAACAAAAAAGTAACATTTTAATATTGAGATAATGTGTGAGAGTATTTACTTACTAAAATTCAGTTTCGGTATTTAATTTTAGTTATGTTTTTATTTTGTATCGACTTTGTTTTTATGAAAATAATCTAATAAGTCATTTTGATCCTATTTCATTTGCTAAATTATTCTATATGAAGTTTGCTGATGAATTCTTATTGAGCTATTTTACGGCAACTCAACTGCAATTAAATTGATATGCCAAGTTGCAATAAGATATCAATATCATGTTAGATTTATTTTGTGGTAGTTTGACATGATTTTAACGCGCGGATTAACCTATCCATGCCGATTTCGAGTTTAGCTCGTGGGCAGCCAACATTTAATCGAATAAAGCCATTTCCTTCAACACCATAAGTAAATCCGGGCATGATAGCGACTTTCTCTTGATGGATTAAGCAATTTTGTAACTGGTTATCATCAATCGAAAGTGGATTGAGGTTAATCCATGCTAAATAAGTTGATTCAGGAATTTGCCAGTTTAATTGTGGAAACTCGGTATCTAAACGTGTTTTGACATAAACAAGATTAGCAAAAAGATAGTCACGCAACTGTCGGAACCAGTCATCACACTCTGTATAAGCTGTAATGTGGGCGATAACTGCCAATATTGCAGGAGAAGATAAGCCATCACAGGCTTTTAATTGATGAAAATAAGCGTCACGAGATGCGTTGTCATTAATAATTCCATAGGCGCCTGTGAGCGCGGGAATATTAAAAGACTTTGAAGCCGAGGTGAACAGCGCATATGGCGCGCGAGAAATTGTCGACCATGGAATATGCTGAGCGTTTTCCCAACACAGATCCATATGAATTTCGTCACTAATCACTCTAACATCATGGCGTTCACATAACTTAGCCATCAATGATAGCTCGGCTACTGTCCATACTTTACCGGTTGGATTATGCGGGCTACATAACAGCATTACTCGCGTAGTTGGCAATGCTAATAATTCTTCTAGCTGCTGCATATCACAAGCCCATTGACCTTCATTGTACGCTAATGGGCTAGTAAGAACCTTTCGCTGAGTTCCTTCGATAGTTTTGAAAAATGCATCGTAAGCGGGTGTATGGACTACAATGTTGTCACCGATTTCGCTCCATTGACGAATAAGTTGACTGACCATATAGATAACAGAAGGACCATAAACAATTTCTTCAGTTTGGATTTCACTATTGAAACGTGTTTTGAACCAGCGTTGTATCGCATTGAGGAAATCGGTATGTTGCCAGCGACTATAACCAAAAACGCCATGTCGAGTTCTGTTTAAAAGAGCTTCAATAATTTCTGGTGCGGTAGCAAAATCCATATCAGAAATAGTAAATGGCAGCAAATCAGCTTCGCCGAAGCGATCTTGAACAAAATCCCACTGCGTACAATAGGTGCCTAAACGATCCACTGGTTGTGAAAAACTGTCGTATTGTTTCATTCGAATTATCCATAACACTGAGAATAAACTGCACTGATATGAAGATCAGTGCAGTGATCATGACGTTAATTTTGTGGAGATTGAATCAGTTGATCTAATTCATCTTTAACCGATTGAACTTGAGGTCCGATAACTACTTGTAAATTATGCTCATTTAGATGGATTACACCGATTGCTTTTAGCGATTTCAACTGGTCATCATCAACTTCACTCATATTTTTGACTGACATACGTAAACGGGTAATACAGTTATCAAGAGAAATAATATTATCTTTGCCACCGAGTGCTTGTAAAATAGCGACAGTGTCATAGCCGGACTTACTAGTAATTTGCGCTGTTGTTGCTGTTTTTTGGCTATTCTTACCATCACTATCACGACCTGGTGTTTTGATATTGAAGCGGGTAATAGCAAAGCGGAAAATAGCGTAGTAGGAAACAAACCAAATAAAGGCGATAACCGGAACCATATACCATTTCGTTTCCATACCATGAAGTATCCCGAACACCACGAAATCGATGAGATTCCCATCCGTATTACCAATTGTCACTCCAGTTACAGCCATAACGGTGAAACCTAAACCCGTCAAAATGGCATGAATCAAATAGAGGAAAGGGGCGACAAATAAGAACAAAAATTCGATAGGTTCTGTTGTTCCACCAATAACACAGGCCACAACACCTGAAATCAGTAATCCTTTAATTTTATGGCGATTTTGAGGATGTGCGCAGTGATAAATTGCCAATGCAGCACCCGGTAGGCCACCCAAGAAAGCAGGCATTTTACCTTGTGACAAGAATTGAGTTGCACTGCCAGAAAACCCATGAGTTGTTGGACAAGATAATTGTGCTTGGAAAATTGTTAACGCACCACTGACTGAGTGACCGCAGACATCCATTGTTCCACCCGCTTCAGTAAAACGGATCAGAGCAACCAGTATGTGATGTAAACCAAAAGGTAATAATAAACGTTCACCAGTACCAAAAATCATTGGACCAAAAGAGCCAGCACTACTGATGAGATTACCAAGACCTGTGATACCCATGGCAAACCATGGCCAAATAAAAGGGACGACTAATCCCACTAATCCAAGTACGAGGGTGGTAATAATTGGGACAAAACGCGTACCACCAAAAAAGGCGAGAGCATCAGGCAAACGAATGGTATTAAAACGTTCATGAAGCAGATAAACAATGACACCCACAATAACTGCACCAAGGATCCCAGAGTCAATTGATTGAATTCCTAGAATATTTTGAATGTTATGCGCTTTGAGGATCAGAGGATCTGTGGTGGGTAATATTCCCTGAATGGTCAAATAAAAATTGGTTGCGAGATTAAATACCGCAAATCCAACAAAACCTGCAAAAGCAGCGACGCCTTTATTTTCTCGAGCGAGGCCCAAAGGGATAGCAATAGCAAACATCACTGGTAAGAAGCTAAAGGCAAAAGAACCTATTTTACTCATCCAGATAAAGGTCAATTGAAAAGCTTGGTGATCAAGGAAAGGTAGTAAAGTAATTACATCGCGGCTACTCAGTGAACTACCAATTCCGAGCATGATACCGGAAAAGGACAGTAGGGCGACTGGCAACATAAATGTTTTACCCAGACTTTGAAAAAACTCCCAAAGCGTGATTTTTTGTTTTTGTTGTTTATTCATGTAACGTCCTACATATGGATAAGAGATCAAAGCCTGTGGGTAAAATATGATAAAACGTTTTACCAAGTGATAATATTTGCTAGATCACAAAAATTAACCATCAATTAGTGATCAGTCTCTAGAAATAGCTAAAACGTTTAATCTTGAATTGTGTAAAATAAACAGTCGCTTTTATTTGTAGGAAATATTGACCACTTATGAATCTCAGGAAAATCACCATTACTGATGTCGCGAAACATGCGGGCGTTTCAGTTACAACTGTGTCACTCGCGCTAAGTGGAAAAGGGCGTATTTCTCAAAAAACAGCAGATAAAGTGAATGAGAGCATTGAAGAACTTGGTTACGTACGAAATCAGCAAGCGGCATCATTACGTGATAATATTTCCAATGTGATCGGGTTAATTATTCCGGATTTGACGGAGCCTTTTTATTCTGAAGTCGCATCAGGTGTCAGCCAATATGCCAAAACACAGAATAAAATTGTCTTTCTTACACAAAGTGGTAATCGCCGAGAAGAATTTGATCGCTGTTTAGATAGCCTAATAAATTATGGTGTTGATGGCATTATCGTTGGTAGCGGTAAGTTTCTTAATGATGAGGTTGTTGCGAGGTTAGCGCATTATCAAATTCCAATAGTGTGTGCTGCGCGTGCTTGTGAGTTTGCGGGTATTGATGTGATCCGGCCTGATAATACATTAGCTGCTAAAATAGCCACTGAGCATCTGATTAATAATGGTCACCACCAAATCGCTTATTTTGGTGGTGCAAGTCATTCGTTAACACGAGCTGAGCGTATTGGTGGATATTGCTCAACAATAATTCAATATGGTTTGCCATTTCGTAGCGAATGGATCATTGAAACGAATAATAAGCAGCAACATATTATCCAACAAGTTTCTGATTTTCTTCATCAATATCCAAAAGTGAGCGCGATTATTTGCCACAATACAGCCACGGCACTCGGTGCTTATTTAGGTGCATTAAAAATAGGCAGTACAATAACGTCAGTAGATAATTACAGCTACTTTAATCAGGAAATTGCCCTGGTTGGTTTTGATGATATCGGTAGTGAAGCGTTGTACGATATTCCAGTGACGTTTATTACTCAGCCTGCTCGAGAGGTCGGGATTAATGCGATGATGAAAATTATCCAACGAATAAGTGGTGATAGCAGCTTGCCGCAAAGTGTGACTCTATCTCCCAGATTTTTAAGGGATAAAAGTTAAGCTTGTGATTATCCTTTCTTTAGCGGAGAGATAATTTGGTCGGTATTTTGACAATACTTCAAGATTTCTATCACATTTAATTTGACTATTTTTTGACAAAATCAATCCAATCAATAATATCCTGTGTTAAAAATTTATCTTTATGATAGACAACATTGAATTTTCTAAAAAACCTATCATCAATATTGAGTTTTGTGAAATGCTCAGAATAGAAAGGATGATTAAAAACTTCATTTGAAATAAATGTTAATCCTAATTGGTTATAGACATTGAGTAAAATTGCATCGAAAGAATTAAGTGTAAAGACAGAAATTGGATTTTTCAGCTTCATGGCCAATTGATTTTCAAAAAATCGTCTACTGGCTGAGTTAGGTTCTCTTAATATCCAACGAGATTGATTTAATTGTGGGTAGGAAATTGATTTTTGCTGTGTAAAAGGATGATTATGAGAAGAGACGACGACCATCTCATCGGTCATCCAGTATTGGCAGCTTAAGTTTATATCGGTCACAGCACTTTCGAGTAATGCAATATCAAGTTCATAACGGTTTAACATCCCTTCTATAGCGTAAGCGTTATCTATAATTATTTCAGGCAAATAGCCTAACTCAGCTTCAAATTTAGATAATAAATTAGGAAGGAAAAACACTGCGATGGATTTAGTACATCCCACTTTTATTCGAGGTAAAGCATCGGAAAAAGAAAATGTACTATCAATACACTCGGCTCTATTTATTAATTCATCAGCAAGCGGAATAAGCTTAGCACCTGCTTGGCTTAAATAAAGTTTTGAATTTATTCTATCGAAAAGGCGAACATTAAGCTGACTTTCTAGAGCTGCGAGGTTTTGTGATATCGCTCCTTTAGTCATATAAAGTGATTGTGCAGCAAGTGTCATATTTTGATGATGCACAATAGATAAAAACACTTTCAATTGCTTTAGAGTCACATTCATTGATTAGTAATCCTAAACGAGGTGTTAAAAAAACAAGATATCCTAAACAGGTTAGCATGAATAAAATATGAATATAAATTGAAAAACAAAAGAGTTTAAAATGTTAAAAAATATTCATAGTAAATTCAGCCGACTACCTACGCCAATAGCAGGCTTGGCACTAGGCATCGCAAGCTTAGGCTGGTGTATGGAAAATGCATTACCGCTTAATGGTGTTGGGCAAACAACAGGTGCAATCATTTCATCTTTACTATTATTTGTACTGTTAATCCGTTTTGTACTTCATCCAAATAGTTTATGGCAAGACATCAGCCACCCTGTTGTCGGAAGTATAGTACCAACATTTGCGATGGCACTGATGATTATTTCTAAAGCGATCGGTAATGTGCTACCAAGCCTTGGTGTGGCAATATGGTTAAGCGCAATTGGGTTACACATTATCGCTCTGATTGGCTTTGTATATCATCGAGCAACAGAACTGCATTTACATCATATGGTTCCTAGTTGGTTTGTACCGCCAGTAGGATTAATTGTTGCCGATGTAACATGTCCAAGTTCTGAGTATTATACACTTGCTTATATTCTGCTTAGTATCGGGATAGCATGTTATACTGTTATGCTACCATTAATGATCTACAGACTGATGTTTAGAAGTGAAATTCCAGATGCTGCAAAACCAACGATTGCTATCATGGCGGCACCGGCAAGTCTCTCCTTAGCAGGTTACTTAACTATTAGCCAAACACCGTCATTATTAATTTGTACGATCTTATTTGGTATTTCAATATTAATGACGCTAACAATTTATTGTGCATTCTTTAAATTATTAAAACTTAATTTTACGCCAGGCTATGCTGCATTTACTTTCCCAATGGCGATAGGTGCAACGGCACTATACAAATTATCTAATGCAATATTGTCATACCCAGCCTTTGCTGAGCTGAGTAAACAAATACACTTTATTGCGACTGTAGAGTTAATTATAGCAATCCTTGTTATCACTTATGTCAGTATTCGTTATATACACTTTTATCTTCCAAAACGTAATGTTATTTAATAATAGACTTAAAAAATAATTAAGTTAGTTGAAATAAAATAGTCATTGGTTTTTTGTTAAAACTATGTTGACAATCACTAGCTTACTCTCTATCTGTGTTGGTTTGAGCTATATATTTAATAAAAATGAGGTTCTATCATGAGTGAAGACAACCAAGCATTTCTTATTCCTTGTGTATCAGTTATACTATTTACAGTATTTGCAATTATCGCGTTATTCTTATAATTGACTTGATTCAGAGTACAATCCTTCATTAATTCATTCAATTAAATGATTGTAAGTCATTGAAAATTATTATTCTATGAAATTCATAATGGTAAATTAAAAATGAAACTAAAATTAAAACATATCGCAATTTTTTCGATGTTATTATCGATTTCTGCAGCTCAAGCTGCATCTGAAAAAAGTGCCTATGTAACGCTAAATAGCCCAGTTGCAGAGGCTCCATCTGTTGTAGAGTTCTTTTCATTTTATTGTGGTCCATGCTATTTATTCAATCATAATTACAATGTAGATAAGGCTGTTTCTAAGGCGCTACCTAAAGATATCAAGTTAACAAAATATCATGTTGGTGCTATGGGGAAATTAGGTAATGAATTGACTGAAGCTTGGTCAATTGCGATGGTATTAGATGTTGAAGATAAAATGGAGCCTTTATTATTTGATGCTCAGATGAATAAAAAAATAAATAATAGCGATGATATAAAAGTTATATTTAAATCTATAGGTATCAGTTCAGATGTATATGACGAAATGAAAGGATCTAAAAAAGTAAAGGATTTAACGTTTAAACAAAATGAAGCAGTTAAGTCATTTAATGTCACATCAACACCATCATTTTATGTCTCAGGAAAATATAAAATTGAAAATCAAAATGTTCCACATACAAATATTGAAGACTATACCTCTAACTATGCTGATTTAATCAATAAATTATTGATGAAAGGGTAAGCTGGGATATTTAAAATCAATTCATTATTCCCTCATAATAAATGGGGGATATGTGACATATTTTCTCATTATCATAAACACTCTCATTACTCATAATTGAGTTGGAAAATAATAATATACTAGGAACTAATAGTACTGGTTCTCACACGTCCTATTTTTTTGAAAAAAAACAATATTGGTTAGGGGGACTGTAACGTAATGAATAACTATAGGTTATTTTTAGCAGATAAAATACAAAAACGCGTCATTCAATTACGGTAATCTGGAATTATGTTCTGTACAACTAAATTAGGACATTTTTCTTAAGGGATTTTGTTCAGACTCAACTGGTGGCAAATCCCCCCATGTTTGCCCTGATACCATAACTTATTAGCAAGCCGCGATATTGCTAGCTCGTATATTGAGAGCCTCGGTCACGCTGAAATACCAAGCCTTTAGGGGAGCGTAGGTTATAAGCTTTCATCATCGCCTTACTAACCTAATCTAAAGTCATTCGTTTATCGATATGCCAACCCACAATATGGTGAGAATATAAGCCCATCACAATGGCTAAGTACATCCAGCCTTCATTTGTTTTTAAATACATCACATAACCCGCCTAAACTTCGTTAGGGGGCTAAAAGATTAAAATCTTGATTTAGCAAATTATCAGCCACTGCATCATTGTGCTTCGATGAGTAGTCTCTTTGTCGGCTACACGTTAAGTAACGAACAGATCAAGCTGAGCTATTAGCCTTTGGACGCCATAAGCACTGACGCTAAAGCTCTCTTTGCATAACCGTTTACGTAACATTGGATAATCTAAACTATTTCGAATTTGTTCAAAGATAACTTTCGCTCTGCGGTGACCAATTTGATTCCTGCTATTTGCGATAGTGTTTAATCTTCCTTATAAAAAGATGTTCTCATCTATCAGTAATATCTTACTGACTCTTAGAATAAGCATAATTTATCTTTATGCTTAGTATGATTTTTTTATTTAATTACCAATTGGAAAAATATTCGTTTTTATGATGTGTTCAACTCAAATTAGCATTGAGATTAAATAAATGAAAGCTTAAATGGCCGATAAAGACGAGATAAGTTTTTATGATGACTTAATGGAATTATTTTACGAAAGCGATAAACGATTAGGGCAATAAAATGACGTAGTCAAAAAATATTATTGTATTAATTGAATGATACGTTTTTAAGTGAAAAGTTTTGTTGAATATCGCTTATGAAAAATTAAAATAGGGAACTGTTTATTTTTAATTCTTAAAGAGATCATCTAATAATGTCATTTTTCTAAATGCCAATATTATTTATGAGTAATCTTGATGAAGCCAAACCCTATTAAATCAATTAGTTATGTTTTTATTATGCAACAAAATAAATCAATTTGATGCGTTGTTGATGCAAACAAGTTTAAAGGCCCCTAATAAAAAAATCAAACTCCAAAAATGTCGAAAATTCATCATATAACGTGTTATTTACATCTTATAGTTGTAATTTAAGCGAATTAAAAACATTTAAAAACAACATGATAACCAGACTGGTTAATTATGATAGTCACAATTAACTGGTGTATTATTCTGTTTTTGCCTTATTATGAATTTTAAATAGAATTAAAAACCTGTAATTCACAAACTTACATATATGTAATGCTGTAATTATCAACAACGCATCAAATTGATTTATTTTGTTGCGTTATTTCTTAAATCATCTTTATTAGGTGATAGGGGAGTTATAGTGAAAAATAATCCAATAAACGGACGTCTGCAAATCACAAAGCAAAAACAGTATCTTTCTCAAGCTATTGGACGCCAAATTTATTTAACTCGAAAGTCACTTGGATTAACGGGAAAGGCATTGGCTGATAAATTAGGCGTGTCTCAACAGCAGATTTCTCGTTATGAGCGTGGTGTGTGTCGAATTGATGTGGATGTGTTGATTTATTTATTAAATCAATTGGGTGAACCGTTAGATAACTTTTTTCATAATGTATCGATTATTTTAAAAGAGCATTCGCCTAATATTTATGAAGAGTATCATACATTATTTTTCCCATTATTATCACTTTCGAATGAGCAATATACTTTAATGAGAACCGGCCATTATATAAGTTAATATTTTTATTTTTATTGATTAGCTAGTGGAATGAAAAAAACTCATTAATGAATGAGGGGTTTTTCTTTATTTTCATTAATGAAAATAAAGTTTTTTTTACGTGTGTTTTATTTTTATTGCAATGCGTTTTTATTAAATCGCATCGCGCTCTCATATTATTTATTTCCATTTTCTGTATTGAGGCAAATATGAAAAAAATTATTTTAGCAACTTTAGTTTCTAGCGCAATGAGTGCATCAGTTTTAGCAGCAGATGCTGGCCAAGGCACTGTTACATTTGAAGGCTCTATTATTGAAGCGGCTTGTGGTATTTCTCCAGAGTCAACTGACCAAACGGTTAACCTCGGACAAGTTGCGTCTGCGACCTTGGCTGATGGCGGTATGTCTAGACCTGTGCCTTTCACGATTGAACTGGTTGATTGTGATACGACCACTTGGGATACCGCTGAAGTGACATTCACCGGTGGTGTGAACCCGAACTTAGCGAACTCTTTAGCAATTCAAGGTACTGCATCAGGTGCCGGTGTTGTGATCACGGGTCTGGATGCGGTTCCTGTTAAGTTAGACGGTTCTGCCCCAGCAGGTTCTGTCGCATTACAAAATGGTGATAACTCATTGCTGTTCTCTGCTTATCTAAAAGGTGACACAACGACTATCGTCCCTGGTTCGTTCACCGCATTGACTAACTTCACCATGTCATACAACTAATTTTTATTCTTTTAACGGTAAATCGAGGGTAGCACAGTGATATTGAGATGGTTAAAAAGCAGTGCGTTTTTTCTTTCCGGCTGTGTTGCCTTTTCTACCGCACAAGCGGCATCTAATGGAGAAGGTACTGTCACCCTTAACGGTGAAATTACCGATGCGGCATGCAGTATTGCCATGGATTCTCGCGAACAAATTATCGACATGGGGGTATTACCGGTTGGGGTGATCCGCCAAACGGGAGAAGGCCCTACTCGTGATGTCGATATTTATTTAGTGAACTGTGACTTAACCAAAGCCAGTGATCCTTCACAAGTGTGGCAGGCTGTGAGTATGACATTTGATGGGCCTGCAGATAACGGCCTTTTCCAAGTCTTTGGCGACGCAAGAGGGGTTGGGTTACTCATGCGTGATGCTGACTTACGTCAAGTGATCCCTGGAGAAGCTTTACCTCAGCAAGCCATCGTACCGCCGACAATGCGATTAAGTTATCAGCTGCGTTTGGTTTCAGACCAACGGCCATTACGTGCAGGTCCTTACCAAAGCGCGATCCGTTTTAAAGTAGATTATTACTAAAGTGCAATTTCATTCCTTTTTTCATTATTGTCATTAATTGCCAGGGATATTTTTTATGTCTTTACACACTGCACTTCGTTTTCGATTGGCGTTGCTGCCTTTGTCTATTGCACTCACGTATAGCATGAGCGGAGTCTCGGGTGCATGGGCAACTTCATCGTCAGACAGTATCGAATTCAACACAGATGTTTTGGATGTTGAAGACAAAGAAAATATCAACCTCTCTCACTTCTCACGTGCGGGTTACATCATGCCAGGCTCGTATCTACTGTCATTAAAAATCAATGACGATACGTTGCCGGAAATGCCAGTCACTTTTTATACCCCTGAAGGAGATCCTGAAGGAAGTGTGGCTTGTTTGACACCTGAGATTGTTGAGCAAATAGCGTTAACTTCATCGCATCGAAAGGCAGTGACATGGTGGCGCGATGGGCAATGTTTAGATATTGCCAGTTTACCCGGTATGCAAGTGCGCGGAGATCTCGCAACGTCAACATTATACCTCAGCATTCCGCAAGCGTATTTGGAATACACAGCACCTAACTGGGATCCACCTTCTCGGTGGGATGAGGGTATTGCCGCGTTGATTTTGGATTACAACGTCAATGGTAATGCCAACCGTTCTTATACGGGAGGGCATAATAGTTATGCGCTTAACGGTAATGGTGTGACAGGCATTAACTTGGGAGCATGGCGTTTTCGTGCGGATTGGCAAGGACGTTTAAATCATGCGACGGGATCTGGCGATGCCGTCAATAAGGATTTCGATTGGAGTCGTTTTTACGCCTATCGTGCACTGCCCAATTTGGCTGCCAAGTTGGTGATTGGAGAAGACTATTTGGTATCAAACATGTTTGATTCCTTCCGGTTTATTGGGGCAAGTGTGCGTTCAGATTTGAATATGCTACCACCTAATTTGCGAGGGTACGCGCCTGAAATTACGGGAATTGCACAATCGAACGCGACGGTGACGATCAGCCAGCAAGGGCGGGTATTGTATACCGAACAAGTCGCGCCGGGACCGTTTCGTATCCAGAATCTCAATGATGCAGTCAGCGGGAAGCTGGATGTCAAAGTCGAAGAACAAGATGGAACAGTGCAGGAATTTCAAGTTGATACGGCGAACTTACCTTATTTGACGCGTCCAGGGCAAATTCAATACAAACTTGCCTTGGGGCAGCCGACAAACTATCAGCGCCACAGTGAAGGTGACAGCTTTGTCACAGGAGAGTTTTCGTGGGGGGTGAATAATGGATGGTCACTCTTCGGGGGAAGTCTTAATAGCAAAAATTACAATGCGGTATCACTCGGTATTGGGCGTGATTTGATGGCGTTTGGTGCCTTGTCATTTGATATCACACAAGCCTTTTCTAAGCTACCGGGCCAGAGCACATTGAGTGGTGGGTCGTATCGGTTAAGTTATGCCAAGCGTTTTGATGCGATTGATAGTCAAATTCAATTCGCAGGTTACCGCTTTTCTGAACGTGACTTCATGAGCATGTCTGAATTTTTGCAGGCACTAAAGAGCGGGGAACGCTATGGCGGCAACAAAGAGCTATACACGATCTCACTGAGTAAAAATTTCCGTGATATGGGAATGTCAGTATTCCTGAATTATAACCATCAAACGTATTGGGATCGCCCAGATAATGATTATTACAGTGTGTCGGTTTCTAAATATTTTGATATTGGTTCAATTAAGAATGTCAGTGTGAATATCTCAGCAAATCGCAACATGTATAACGGCGTCAAAGATGACAGCGTCTTTTTATCGACATCGTTCCCATTAAGCAATGGGGCTAATGTTGGCTATTCAATGAACAATAATCGTTACGACACAACGAATCGTGTCACCTATCACGACCGTATTAACACGCGTACAACGTACCAACTTGGCGCAGGTAGTAGTAGCAAAGGAGCTTCTGGGTCGGCCTTTATTACCCATCAAGGTGATATTGCTCGTTTAACGGCCAATGCCAGTTATCAACATAATCAATACAGTGCGTATGGGCTTTCCGCGAGTGGCGGATTGACAGTGACAGCGGAAGGTGCTGGCTTCCATCGTATGAACTCGCTGGGTGGGACACGTATGTTGGTAGATACAGAAGGTGTATCAGGCGTGCCAATAAAAGGATTTGGGGCACCTGTGGAATCGAATGCGTTTGGTAAAGCGATTGTGGGTGATGTGAGTAGTTATTACCGCAGTAAAGCACAGATTGATTTAAACACCTTACCAGACAACGTAGACGCACAACAATCCGTCGTGCAAGCCACGCTGACAGAAGGTGCGGTGGGTTACCGTAAGTTTTCTGTTGTTGCAGGTCAAAAAGCCATGACGGTATTGCGATTAGCGGATGGAAGTTACCCACCTTTCGGCGCGCAGATTCTTAATGCAAAAGGGCAGAGTACAGGTCTTGTCGGTGATGCTGGCAGCGCGTATATCAGTGGGATTAATATCAATGAAATCATGACCGTGCAATGGGGAGAAAACAGCACGTGCCAAATTCAACTCCCCGATACGTTGGGTAGCTTGGATGACGCTTTATTACTGCAGTGTACCCCAGTGACTCAATAAATTCATTGGAGCTTACTAGCCGTGCGGCTTACTCCTGACTGGCTCACAGCATAAACAGTCTAAGAAGAAATAAGGTTTATAACAGTATGAAAAAGAATCAACAACATTATGCCATGATGTGTTTATTGGGTGGGATGTTACTCAGCCAAGTGGCACAGGCCGCAGTATCACTAGACCGTACCCGCGTCATTTTTGACGGCGGCCAAAAGTCTATCTCATTGAATATTTCGAATAACAATAAGCAATTGCCTTATCTTGCTCAAGGGTGGATTGATGATGCAGAGGGTAAAAAAATTACCTCTCCGTTGGTCGTATTGCCACCCGTTCAACGTATTGAGCCTGGAAAATCCAGTCAAGTGAAAATTGAGGCATTACCGGCTATCAATGCATTACCACAAGATAGAGAAAGTTTGTTCTATTTTAACTTACGTGAAATTCCACCCAAAAGCGATAAGCCCAATACGTTACAAATTGCGTTGCAAACTCGTGTGAAGCTGTTCTATCGCCCTAAAGCGATTAAAGCGGATAAAAATGGAACGCCGTGGCAGGAGAAACTCACCTTACAAAAGGCGGGTGAACAAATGACGGTGAAAAACCCGACGCCGTATTATGTGACGATCATCAATGCTGCCGCCAATGCATCTTCAGCCGGTGAGAAAGGGAAAGAGTTTGCTCCCGTGATGGTTGCCCCGTTTGGTGAAATGTCATTAGGGATGAAAGCCAGCGCATTAGGTACCAAGCCTGTCTTAACGTACATCAATGATTACGGTGGTCGTCCTGCACTGACATTCCAATGTCAAGGTAATGAATGCCACGTAGTAGCTGATAGCCAATCCCAAAATCCGTAAGGCGGATACTCAGAGTGACGACAGGAGGAAAGAGCGATGAAAACAAGCAAAATGTGGCGTTATGGACAGCGCGTATTATTGGGTAGCGCCTTGGCGTGGTGTGTGAGTGCGATGGCAGCAGACAATAATAGTCGACTTTACCGTCCTGTTGATAACTGGAATGTGGATGGTGCGAATGGTGTGTTGTATGTATCAGGTTCACTCACGGAAAGTCCATGTCGCTTAGCGATGACATCGGCATACCAATCGGTTGACCTTGGCAATATTGAAACAGCAGAACTGCAACACAACGGTAAAGGTACACCCATTCCATTCCAAATTGAACTGGAAGACTGTATCGAAATGGCGACACGTTTGACCAATGTGCAAAGCGGCATGACGGCGTGGAGTTCAACACAACCTGCGGTCAAAATCCGTTTTGTGGCACCGACAGTGCCATTTTATAGCGATTTTGTGAAAGTAAATGGGGTTCAAGGGCTAGGACTAGCTGTAACAACACCGGGTGGTGCTTTATTACCGATGGGGCAAGAAAGTGACCCGCAATTATTACCGTCTGGGCAGAGCCAACTGACGTATTACGTCACACCAGTCAGAATTGGATTGTTGGAGCCGGGGGCTTACTCCGCCTTGATTGCTTTTGAAATGTTGTACGAGTAAGGGAGTTTACAGAGATGAACGTCATTCCATTCCCTTCTCGGCAGGGGTTGACCAAGTTAATGCCATGGCTAATGAGTGGCGCATTAATGTGGAGCTTACACAGTCAGGCGGGGGCAGACAGTGTCAATTTTAATGTCAAAGTATCTGTTGTTCAAAGCACGTGTCAGGTCAACAACAATGAGCCGATTACGGTGGAATTTGGTGATTTGCAGATTAATACCATTGATGGTGTGAATTATGAAATGCCCATTTACTACACGTTGCAGTGTGCGGGGGCCGCGAATAACCAAGGTTTAAAGCTGCAGTTCAGTGGTACAGGCGCAAATTTTAACAGCGGTTTACTGAAAACCTCTGAGTCTGCACTGGGCTTGCGTTTTAAGTCAGACGGGGAGGTTTTCGCCGTGAATGATTGGGTGCCGTTTACGTACGGTGATCTTCCTGATCTTAGCGTGGTTCCTGTCTTGAGTAGCCCTATCGGTGTCGATAGTGGGGACTTTTTTGCCTCAGCAACGTTTAATGTGGAGTATGAATAATGGAAAAAAAACAATTATGTACTCAGCTCGGTGTGTGCGCTGGGGTGATGATAACACTGCTAGTGGCACCATTAAGCACACTGGCGGTACAAGCGACTTTCAGTGGCACCTTGATTGGTAATTCACCGTGTGTGGTGAATGACAATGACCCTATCGAGGTGGATTTTGGCGATGTCCTCATTCGAGATGTGCAAGGGCAAGAGGGATCGCAATATTCTCGCGATGTGCCGTATACCATTGATTGTGAGAATGCGAATACCTCCGATGCGATGAATTTAAGGATTGGCGGTACACCGACGTCTTGGGATGGATATTTGCTCAGAACGTCGAAAGCGAATTTAGGCCTGCAGTTCTATGTTGATGGACGTATATATGAATTGAATGATGATTATTCATTTTCATATGGTTATGAGCCAACGATTACCGTGGCACCGGAAGGGAGTGACTCGTTGAGTGATAATGACGACGGATTTTTTTACGCGACAGCCAGCCTGACAGTGGAGTATCAATGATGTGGTGGCGAGAAGGCATTGTGTGTGCTCGACAATTACAACACGTCGTTATCGCTGCTACGTTGATGGGGGTGTCCTCTTTTGCCAGTGCGGATGCCAGTTTTAGTGGCACCTTAATCAGTAACCCGCCGTGCGATGTGTACGGGGACAATGACCCAATACAGATCGATTTTGGCGAGGTGGGGATTACACGGATTGATGGGGTGAACTATGCGGAGCCGTTTAGTTTGACGGTTACATGTGGTTCGAATTTAGGCAATAACGTGGCGTTGGTATTGAAGTATATCGGTGTGGATGCAGCATCATTTAACACCCAAGCCTTGCAAACTGACCGTCGCGGGTTAGGTATTTTACTTTCTCATGATGGAACGGTAATGCCACCGGTTTTTCCACCGGAGTCGGGGAGTGGTTTGCCGGTCACGATGTCCAGTAATGGCCAGAAAAGTCTTTCTTTTATGGCTGTACCGGTAAAAGACCCTGACCCCGATACCGTGTTGCTGGAAGGGGCGTTTAGCGCGATGGCCTCAATGGAAATACAGTATCCCTAGGTGAGGAGATAAACCATGAAAAGAACAGTGTGTAATGGTGCCTTGTTGGGCTTACTAGGTGGAATGCTCTTCATGCCATTGGCTGCGCAAGCTGACAGCAGTATAGGTATTGAATACAGCGGTACGTTAATAGCTCTGCCCTGCACCATCGTACCGGGAATGAACAATTTGTACGTGGACATGGGAACAATTCCGACCAAATCCTTGTACCGTTTTACCCGTACCGCCGGAAAAACGATTGAGTTTTATTTGGAAGATTGTGATACGTCGTTGGGAAGTGCGATTACGGCGACGTTTACGGGACCGATGGACAATGAAGGGTTATTGAGCTTTTCATCCGGTAGTACCGCAAAAGGTGCAGGCATTGGGTTGGAATATTTGGATGGTCGTCCTATTCCGATTAATGATGGATCAGTGTACAAGGTGCCGCTTCGTGATGGAGACATGGTCATTCGAATGAAGGCGTATGTGCAGGGCCAACAAAATGCGTTAGCAAATAAGAGTTTGGAGGCCGGAGAATTTAGTGCAGTGCTGACGTACAGCATGAGTTATGAATAATATCAGGCGAAGTGGTGGTTTATCTATCCAATACACAGCTCAGAAGCCTAGTGCTAATCCAATTATGAGCTTGCAAAACAAGGGAAACCTAGTTCATCGGTGTGAACCACATCACTGTGCCGAAAGTGTTAATACCACACGAGTGGTCAAACGATACGATTAGAAGGAATACACAATGAGCTATCTACGGTCCTTTCGGATCCTTGGGATCTATAGCCTAATGGGTATATATGCCACTGCTCTTACCCCTGCTGTTGCAGCAGTCTCATTTCAAGGCACTACAATTGCCTCCGGTGATTATGGATCACCAGCAGCGAGTGGAGGTACTATCTCTGGTTCGGGAGCGATTATCTTCAATACGAATCTAATCGGAACTCAATTGGTCCGAAATGATGTCGCCTCGGGTGTTATAGGAACCAATTATGCCCTCTCCTCTGTATATTCTGTTAATGTACAAACCACGGGCTCTGCAATTGTCCCTCGTGGTGTCTTGCCTTTCAACATTTGTGCTGCTAGTTCGCAATATGTAGACCTTGTGATCTCTTCTCACGTGTTATACACGGGGGCATCACCAACCAATGCTGAACCGTCGAGAAATGCAAGAGGTTATGAAAACGCAATTAAGTCAAGGTACCGAGTTACACCTCCCGAGTTTGATCCAGCAACAAACTCTCTCACCGCTGATATACCGATTGAGTTGGTTGGGGGTAATGCAACGTTGTATACATGGTCTATACCGAATAACACGAACTGGGATTGGCGCTCTCAAGGGGCAGTGCGCGTAAGCTCTAATACTGACAAATCACCATATCCTGCTCAAGGAGTAGCAGCGATGTCGACTCCCTCTCGTTGGGCGCAGGGTGCTAATCAAGGAACGGTTGTAACGTATGATTGCCAAGTTGCAGGAGGAGGTGCCGGTCGTAGCTGGAGCCTCGACGTTCCTACTATCGTAGAGCCAGTTGACCCAGAGGTTCCGTTGATAACTTGTGAATTCGATATGCCCGATATTGATTTTGGCCAAGTTTCTGCTGGTACTACACAAGAACAGAGACAAGAATACTTTTCATCTGTGTGTTCTGATACCGCATCGGTTACCTTGAAGATCACTGATACTTCAGGGAGAACGGGTCCCTACACCTTTGCTGGGGGAGCCCTATCAGTGATATTTCCTGGCAGTGGATCCTCGAGTTATACCTTCTCCGTACCTGGGGGGATAACTGATACCACACGCGTTAATGCTGTACTTTCAGGAGAAACAGTCAGCGGGACGTATAATTTGCCGATGCTAGTGACCGCAGAATACAATTAAATATAATTATCAGCCTCCCTTCTGCGTTTGCACGTAAAAGGGAGGCATCAAATTAATAAAGATTTAATTTGTTATTGTGATAATAATAAACTTACGATGCCGATAAAAATGTATTTTACTGCTGAACCTGCAGGCTTTTCAAATAATGTGATGTTATTGAGGACTGGAAGTGCTTACGGTTCAGGTTAAGTAATACCTCGGATGTGTGTAGAGATGTATCATGAAAATAAAGTGGTATCACCGTTAAATGGCAATTTAATATCTAAAATTAAAAATGGATATTGCCAAGATACTATTGCTTTCACCGTAGTTAAAAAATGTTATGCCTAGTGATTTAATTGAAGGAATGTTTAATGCATCAGGAACGATTGTGATGTCAACACCTTAAATCACTCAATTAATAGCTATATAAAAATGAAGTCATTTTTATATTTTACTTTTATTTTGTTGTTTGTTTTTTTAATTAATTAAGTATTTTTTATTATTCTATTTATTTGAGGTTATTATTATGTTTAAGAAATCACTCATTGCATTATCCTTAATCACATTATCGGGTACAGTATTATCAGCCCCTATTGCTAACTTAAAAGTGACTGGTTCTATTACACCACCCACTTGTTTAATTAATGGAGCAACTGAAGATACCTTTACCTACGATTTTGATATTTCACCAGGTATTTTTCCTGCATCCGGTAATTTAGTGTTAGATGCACAATCACAAAATATTGAAGTGGTGTGTGATGCAACAACCTATTTGACCTTTACTGCGGTGGATGATCGCGCGGGTACTGAGCTGACTGCGGGGGATAATAACTTTGGTTTAGGCACTTATGAATCTGACAATGTTGGTTTCTATACGGTGACCATGGAAAATGCCACGGTAAAAGCGAATACCGATGCAGATGCGACAAGTGTTAGCGTGTTAGTCGGCAGTGATTTTGGCCCAACCGGTATTGTCAGCAAATCTCAACCAGCAGGTTGGGCAACTGCTGTAGATACCTTGGCTCAAGGTCAAGTTTTTGCAGCTGATTTCGCTGTGACGCCAACCATTAATAGCGTACTGAAAAACAGTGCCGGTGATGCTTCTCTCGATGGTTATGCCGTATTGACGTTTGCGTTTGGTCTATAAGAGCTGTTACTGAAAACGCGGCATTTAATTTGATAAAACGGCTCGTGATGGCTCTTTAACGAGCCGTTATGTTGTTTGATTATCTGAAGTCAGATCAGATGACATGATAATGAGAGGATTTACCCATGAAAAAGCAGTTATTCGGTTTATCGTTGCTTGCGACTTGTGTCTCTGCGAGTGCATTGGCGTCAGGGCCGATAGCCAATATTCAGGTAACGGGCGATATTAAGCCGCCAACTTGTACGGTCAATGCTGGGAATAATGATATTCTTTTTGATTATGGTCGCATATCGCCTTCTGTGATCCCTCAATCAACTAATTATCAACTTTCAGTCAGAACAGCAACATTAGAAGTTGTTTGTGATGCCCAAACATTCTTAACGTTTATACCTACTGATAACTATACGATCAATTCAGTTGAAACCTCGATTCAAGATGAAGTCTTCGGGTTAGTTGATGCCTCGGATACGACAAAAGAAGTGGGGAGGGTTGGTTATGTTATCAAGGATCTGTCCGTTGATAATGAGCCTGCATATTTAGGTCGCTCAGGGACTAAAACTGCGTCAGCAGCTTGGTGGACTGACTCCTTAGTCCGAAATGCGGTTATCGGATGGACATCTTTACAACAAAACAATGTCGCTAATCCCAGTGAGTTACAACTGGTTGCGGGTAAAAGGTTTACTGCCACACTTTCCACTGGCACCCACACTACCGGCGGTGGTGTGCTTGCAACAGCGATATTATCTAAAGATAGATTAAGTGAAGAAAATATCGATATTACTAATGGGCTGGATTATTTAGGGCAAGTGACTTTAACCTTTAATTTTGGTGTTTAAATATTGATTGAGTTGCTATTGCAGCACATGACTGATTTTTATTAAACACCCCAGTTGATAATGATAGGATTTGGAATATGAAAAAACAATTGTTAGGTTTATCTGTATTGGTAGCATTTTTATCAACGAGTGCATTAGCTGCAGGTCCCGTCGCCAATATTCAAGTGACAGGTGATATTAAGCCGCCAACGTGTACGGTGAATGGTGCGACGCAAAGTGATGTGATTTTTGACTTAGGTAAGATTAGCCCATCTCTCATTCCCCAGTCACAAAATTATAAATATCCAACCAATATAACCAAAAATACGGTTACTGTTGAATGCGATGCAAATACTTATCTAACATTCAATGCCATTGATACGTATGGAGATACTCCGCTTGATGTAGGAACCACAACTAAAGGAGATGGTATATTTCATCTAGTCGATAATGATAATATAACTACTTCAGTTGGGGGGATATTGTTCGTTTGGGCAACCCCTACAGTTGATGGAAATCCCGCATATATTAGTAGAGCGAATGATGTACCTTTGTCATTTACGGGTGACTCAGCTGTGTTAGCTAAGCAAGTTACTAATGGCTGGACGGCAACACAACAAACATCTGTTGATAAAAATGAATTGGACTTAATTGCAGGTAAAGTTTTTTCTACAACCTTTAAGCAAGGGAATAGTAGTTCTGCATTTATTTTATCCAGAGATTCATTAAACGAAAAACAAATAGACATAACAAATGGTTTAGATTTTATCGGTGAAGCAGTTCTGGCTTTTAGTTTTGGTGTTTAATATCTATTGGTTGCCTCTAACTTTGAGGCAATTTCAATAATGAATGACATATTTTAATTTATATTAGTGCCGTGGTTAATTACTTACTGATATTTATATTTGGTTTTTTCATTCTAAATTGATAATGACCATTTTCAATGGTGCTAATAATATTTTAGGTTTTAAGAATATGAAAAAAATATTTGTTTTACCTTCGTTGGTGGCATGTCTATCAACGAGTGCATTAGCTGCAGGCCCCGTCGCCAATATTCAAGTCACGGGGGATATTAAGCCGCCAACTTGTACGGTGAATGGGGGTGATAATGATTTAGTATATAGTTTCGGCAATATTTCACCGTCTGTTATACCTCAAAATACAACCTATAATAGCTTACCGTCACTATCGAATAACCTCACAGTGACGTGTGATGCAGACACTTTTTTAACCTTTAAGGCTACCGATAATTATCCTAATGGATATACACCAACTCCGGGGATGAATGTTAATTATGAATCTGCACTATTCAATTTAGTCAGTGCAGAAGACACAACAAAAACAATTGGTGGTATTATTTTTATATATAGTAATATTCTGGTTGATGGTAAAACTCAATTTTTGTCAAAAGCGGATGATGCGCCCTACTGGAATGGAACGTGGGGGGGAAGTTTTATTACTATAGGTGCAACGACAGGTTTCACTTCAATTCAACAAGCTAACGTTGCGCTTTCAGATTTATCACTCATCTCTGGTAAAGAATTTTCTTTTGATATAAGTAATCGTGTTGGTGAATATATGTCCACTGGTGTGGGATACACTATTATTCATTCAAAAACTATGTTGGCTAATAACGAGGTTGATATAACTAACGGTTTAGATTATCTCGGTCAAGCTATCCTGACCTTTAGTTTCGGTGTTTAATTTTTATTTTAGCCATCCTAGCAATATTCTAGGATGGCTATCTTAATCGCAAGAAGCCTTGCCTTTGCTTGTTCGTTCTCAAGGCGTTTATTTGGACTAAACTCAGTGGCTCAACATGACAACAATAAAAAAACGATATCCTCAGTTATTTTTCCGTCGCCCACCATCTATCTGTGGCACTGCAGTGTTATTTTGCGGCTGTCTCTTCTGTAGTTTTACACTCTTTGCAGAATCCTTTTCGTCGGGCGTTTTTGCTCAATCACTGATGCACAGCGTGTTGGAGGAAGAAACCTGTTCTTTTTCCACTCCAGAAGTGATCTATCCGTACACTCAGTTACATGCCAGTCTCTTTCAACGCGATAACCAGACACCTCTTCCCCCCATCACACAAACTTGGCACATCAGCTGTTCTCAGCCGATAGACGGGATGCGTATCAGGGTTAATGATATGGCCGCGAGCAGTGTGACGGACGGTGACCCGACACATTTTGGTCTCGGACAGGTGAATGGGCAAGGCAGTTTAGGGTATTACACCGTGACGTTAGCGAACGCACAGGTGGATGGCGAATCGGTTTCGTTATCCCAAAGTTCCGATGAAACAGGAATAGGGCAACCGCAGTCTTCTGTTACGTTGCAGTCAGGTCAATTTCACGGCTGGGCGACTCCCATCGGTACCCCCGCCAGTGGACAACAATTCGCCGTCACCTTAACTATTTCACCCACATTGAATAGCTTGACTGACACCCATGGGCCATTAGTGGACGGTGCCGAGCTGAATGGGGATTTAGCGCTGAGCGTGTCCTTTGGGCTTTAGACCTTTGCGCGACACAAACATCAGGTACCCTTTCCTGATAGAACGGACTGTTTCAATCGACTCTCGACATTAAACGAGGACTATCATCGATGATATCCATCAAACCGCGGGTACGTTGGCGACATGGCTGGGTGATTGGCGCCTTTTTTTCCGTGGCACAGGCGCACGATAATGCGTCTGTTGAAGCGACACTGAGTACTTCCGACTCAACAGCCGCCAGTCAGACTCAACCGCAAGCCGTATTACCAAAGACGGTTTCTTCTTCGACGGCATCGACTATAGACTTTGATGTCAGTGCATTAAAATCCTTGGGGTACGGAGCGGAAGTTGCCGATTTTTTCAAACACAGTAGTCAATTCTTACCCGGGCAGTATGACGTGACGATGGTGGTCAATGGCAGCACTCGTTACCCGACTACCATCACGGTCGGGGAGACCGGCCAAGTGTGCTTTACGTCTGCCTTGCAAAAGACACTGAAGTTAAAAGCGGTGGCAATGGATGACGCGGTTACCGCCTGTCCCGATATTGTCACCTTTTACCCGTCAGCCCAAGTCACCCCGCATCCAAACACGTTTACCATTGACCTGTTGGTGGCCGAAGCAGATTTTGACCCTCAATTGCGCGGTGATGAACTGACCTACGGGGGCGTTGCCGTCTTAAGCAACTACCGCCTTTACGGGATGCAAATGAAAGGGGTCGATACGCAGCACTTTTATCAAGGGCAGTTTGAATCCGGGGTGAATTGGCACAATTGGCTATTGCGCAATAACAGTAGCGTGTCGGCGGGGCAAAACAGCACGCAATACCAGTTTAATGAAACCACGTTAGCGCGCAGCATTACGCCATGGCGGTCGATGGTGCAACTGGGGCAAATTAATACTCAAGGCAATTTATTTGGTGGGACGCCATTGGATGGGATACAGCTGTATTCCGATGCCAGCTTACAGACGAGCAACGCACTCGTGGTGCCGATTACCGGTGTGGCCGAATCCCCAGCCACGGTGGAAGTGTTGCAAAATGGCCGCTTGTTGTACCGAACACTGGTGGCGGCGGGACCGTTCTCGTTAGACCGCATTAACGGGGTGGTCAGTGGCCAACCCTTGCAAGTGACAGTGCTGCAAGAGGATGGCCGACAACAACAGTTTAGTGTGGTCACCAACACGCGTGCCTCAGACCAAATCATGAGTGAGCCGACCTACCAAGTGGCGGTCGGGCAATACCGTCGACGCTCAGGGAATGACAACATGGACACGCCGCTGATAGCCAATGTGGAAGGCGGGGTTCGTTATCATCACACCGATTATTCGGCCGGAATGCAGATGTCTAATCGTTATCAATCGATAGGCGGACGCCTTTCCCGCCAGTGGGGCGAGCAGGGTCGGATTGGCAGCAGCTTAGGGGCGCAATATTCTCGTAATGAGGATAAACACGGCCAGCAATGGGATGCCAGTCTCAGCACCGCATTAGGCCCGCTCTCTTTGGGATTATCCAGTTTATACCGCACCCTGGATTACCCGACACTGGAAGAGACACTGCAAAAATCCGCTGCGGTGATAGACCGTGATAGTATCACCGCTCCGTGGTGGAAAAAAAGCAGTGAAACCCAAACGGCCAATTCCGTGTCAGCCAGTATTGGTAACGCCCAATGGGGGCGCTTAAGTTATGCCTTGGGTTATAGCCATTATTACGGGAATAAATCTGATACCGTGTTACACACGGTCAGTTATGCCAAACGTATTGGCATTGTTTCGCTGAATACCAGCCTGCAAGGGGGCAATGACCGTGATAATCGGTTATTTGTGAATGCGTCTGTGCCGTTGGGACGCACCGCCTCGGTCAGTATGCAAATGCAGCGCTATCAAGACACAACCACTTATACCAGCACCTTGAACCACCGCCCGAGTAATTTGTGGGGGTATTCCATGGGCGTGTCGCGTACTGATGAGCAGACGCGGGTGAATGGCAGTGTCAATGTCACCACGGCGTACAGTCAATTGATGGGCAGCGGGTCTTGGACGGATGAAAATACCCACGCCATGATGATGTCGGCCTCGGGTGCGGTGGTGTATGCTGACGGCCTGTTCGCTACGTCCGCGGTGCCGCTGGGTGATACCTTTGGGGTGTTACGTGTACCGGGACAAAGCGGCGTGCAAATTAACACCTTGGGGGGCGGCACCACGGTGACCAACCATTGGGGAACGGCGGCCATTCCGACCTTACCCGTGGGGCGGAAAACCACGGTCCAATTGAACACGAAGAATTTACCGTTGAATGTGCGTTTGGACACGACGTCATTTGATGTGGCGGTCGCGAAGGGGACGGTGATTTCGCGCGAGGTGTCCGCCACGGTGATGAAACAATTGTTGTTGGGCATCACCTTAGCGGATGGCACGCCGGCACCGTCGGGCAGCAGTTTGGTGGATGACAAAGGGCAGCTGATGGGCAATGGGAATGCGATGCTCAGCAATGAGCAAATTGGTCAGTTGGTGCGATTGCGGATGTCCAACCAAGCCGAATGCATCGTGGATTATCCGGTTCCGCCGCACTTTGACCCGGATGCATTATATGAAGAGGCTGACGCTGTGTGTCGGTAAGTCGGTCATGAGAGCCGTGATGCCTTGGCATCGCTTCAGGCTCAACAGAATTAAGATGATAAATATATCATTGAATAACAATGTGAAGGTGAGAGTAAACAATATGAATATGACATTTTTGAAGCGACTACGACATGGGGTGATGGGCAGCCTGTGCTTACTCAGTGGGCTGGCTCACGCGAGTTTTCAACTGGAAACCATGACAGTAATCGTGGATGCAGGTGAGCCACGAAAAGTGTTCAGTGTGAAAAACACAGGTAAAGAGCCTATTTTATTGTCGACGAAGGTCTCTGATATTGAAGGCGGTCAAGCATTAGCCCAAGATGTCATGGTATCACCGCCGATAATTCGGATTGAACCGGAGCAAAGTCAACAAATCAACTTTGTGCTGAAAAAGGGCTTAGATTTAACGGATGAAGCGTTGTTAAAGGTCTCTTTCCAAGGGGTTGGGGCGACCAAAACGAATGCCACGAAAATGCCTATCCGACAAGATGTGGCGATGTTGATTATGCCGGCAGGAATGAGTGTCAGCGCCACGCCGTGGAATACACTGAAAGTAACGCAAACGGGCAACACATTAACTTTAAAAAATACCGGTAAACAAGTGATCCGTTTGGCCCCGAATTTTACGGGTGTTCCTGGGGGGCAAGTCTACGGTTTGGGGCAATTTTATTTGCGTCCTAGCGAACAAAAAGCGGTTGATGTGAAAGGCGCGTTGAGTGAGATTGAGATATCCCCGTTGAGTCGGTACGGGTTTAAGATGCAAAACAATGCGACTATTAAGGTGACGCCAGCGACATCATAAGATAGCATCAATGATGTCTACCTATATCGGTGCTCATAATGTGTGTAGCACCGATAGGGTTTTCCATAATAAAATGAGTGTACTCCCTCTCTATATCATTATCAATCAAGAATGGATTGTTCATGTTAACAAAACTCAACAGTATTTTAGCGTCTATTTTAATGGTGTTTTCTATTTTCTCTTTTGCGCAGCCAGATAAGATAAGATTAGGCCAACAATATCAAGAGGTAGATAAAATCATCGATAATGTTCCTCCTGTTATTGAATTTTTCTCTTTCTATTGTGGGCCCTGTTATCTTTTTGCGGAAACCTATCATGTGGATAAGACTATTTCGGATTCATTGCCTGATGGTGTAAAACTCACTAAATATCACGTCGGTATAATGGGGGCTTTGGGTGAAGAGCTGACGACGGCGTGGTCAATAGCAATATCGCTTAATTTACAAAATGAAGCTGAAAAATTACTCTTTGAGCGTCAGAAGGCTAAGACATTAAATAGTATTGATGACATTAAGTCTGTCTTTTTAGAATTAGGGATTAGTGGTGTTCAATATGATGAAATGAAACAACGTCAGGATGTTAATGAGTTAATTGATAAGCAAAACAAAGCAATAAAACAGCTTAAGGTGACTTCTACACCCGCATTTTATATTTTAGGTAAGTATAAAATTAATAATAATGGCGTTAATGATAAAACTTTTGAGGGTTACCCTAAAGGGTTAGCAGATATCATTATTTATCTTCTAAATAAGTAAATACGTCTATACGTCTAATGCCCCTGTAAATGGAGGGCGTTTAGAGTAAGGAGCCACGTGTATCCATCCAATGCTCTCCACTTATACTCTGAAATTCTAAAGCCGTAAGCTATGAAAGTCACAAAGTCGCTTGTGGATCTTTAGATGGCTGTGTACTTGCCGCAGTAAATTAAAGTAAAGTCTAAGATCAGTATTCTGCGTAAAAAATAAAGTTTGAGTAATGACCACCTTTACGAATATTCGCAAAGGTGGCTAAATGATATTATTCAGTTTGATTTATGTTCTGACTTATTAATATAACCAACATACCATCGCATAATTTATTCTCTCCCTTTATCGGAGGAAAGCGGTTTGACTCTCATTCTGTTATCCTATCTACCCACTCGTATGATAAACATATCCTCCAATGTGAAAAATTCCTCCTTGTTCAAGGCAAATATCACGCCCATAGCGTTCATAATCAAAATAATGTGATAAGTGACCAAGTTGGGCTAAATCATAACAACCACTTTCTTCTAACCAGTAATAACTGTTCTGCGCAACTAAATCAGGACACTTTTCTTAAGGAATTTTGTTCATACTCAATTGGGGACAGATCACCGTTGGCAGTATGAAACCTTTCTAGGTTGTAATAGCGCATATACGCGATAACATCTTCTTTCATCTGTTTCCGAGTCGGCTGAGGGATTTTCAGTACCCAATCGTGTTTTAAACTGCCAAAAAATCGTTCTACAACGGCGTTATCCCAACAGGCTCCAACATCACCCATGCTTGCCCTAATACCATAGCTTGTTAGCAAGCGGCGATATCGCTTACTCGTATATTGAGAGCCTCTATCACTATGAAAGACTAAGCCTTTTTCGGGCTGGCGTAAGTTATACGCTTTCATCAAGGCTTTACTGACTAAATCTGCCGTCATTCGTTTATCGATATGCCAACCCACAATACGGCGTGAGTATAAGTCCATCACGATGGCTAAATACATCCAGCCTTCCCCTGTTTTTAAATAGGTCACATCACCCGCCCACACTTCGTTAGGTGCGTGAGGATTAAAATTTTGATTGAGCAAATTATCGGCTACGGCATCACTGTGTTTGCGTTTTGTGGTGACTTTGTAAGCAACGCGCTGAGTGACGACTAGGCCAAGCTGAGCCATTAGCTTTTGAACGCCATAAGCACTCACGCTAAAGCCCTCTTTGCATAACCGTTTACGTAACGTTCTATAACCTAAGCTATTTCGACTCTGTTCAAAGATAGCTTTGGCTCTGCGGTACAGGCTAAGTTGTTCTGCGGTGATCAATTTTGCTGGGCGTTTAAGCCAAGCATAGTAGGCAGAACGACTTATTTTCATTAACTTGCAGAGCTTCAGCACGGGAAACTGTGAAGATAATTGCTTAATCGTTTTAAACGCTACTTGGTTTCCTTTAGCAGGAGGGCGCTGGCTTTTTTTAGGATCTCTTTCTCCATCCTAAGTTCTTTATTTTCTTTTCGAAGCCTTAATAGCTCAGCTCTCTCATCGGCATTCAAGCTGCTACCGGATTGTTCAGCATCGAATTTTGCTTTCCAGTTATAAAGTAATTTATCGGTGATCCCTAATGAAGCTGCCGCTTTTGGGACGCTATAACCTTGTTCGGTGACTAATGCGACCGCTTCTTGCTTAAACTCAGTAGTATAAAACCTGTTTGTTCGTTTTTTCATTTAACACCTCAATAATTGGATTATATTCCATTATTAAAGTGTCCTGTTTGATTAAAGCAGATCAAACCTAAGTCATATTCATTATTAACCCCAGCTAATTGCTGGAAAGAATCCAAGTTATCCGCTAAATGAATTAAATCATGAATTGAACTCGCTGAAGAACCGATTTCAATTGCCGCCTGATAAAGGTCAATTTCATCAGTCGATAGCATGGCTAATTGGGGGGCTAATTCGTTCAACTCATCTAAAAGGCTGTATTCTGAAATGTAGGACGAAAGGCCATCAATTGAGGATTCATAGTCCGTCAAGAAATACTCTTCATAGTGAATACCATCAATGCCAATTCGCATTAAACAGTGTTCGATCTCTTTTGAGGTTGCCGGAAGCTCAAGCCACTCACCGACCAGTTCACTTTCGTTATATTTACCTAAATTCGTGATAAAAACAGAAATTACCCCTGATTTTAGGCATGGGGAAGCCGTCGCTGTTATACGCATATTCGTGTCCTATTATTGATGTATTGTGATTTAATTAATGGCGATATTTTGATAAAGGGATCTATTTCCCTTTAGAGGATGATATTGATATAAAAAGCCAATCAACTGAAAACAGACAATCTGCTTTAAAAATGATTAATGACGTTTTAGAGCAGGATAATGAGTTGCCTTACAGTCCCGATAAAATGTTATGTTTTTTACCATGATTTCATTTTGCGAGGGTTAAAACGAAAAGAGCCTCTGTCCTGATGGGCAGAGGCTCTTGCTTTGGTGGGATATGGGTTACAAACTAAAATGCATTATAATAAAATTGTAATCATGATTACGTTTTTGGACATAAACTATACCGAAATCACTTATTTTCGCGTTCCAAAGAATCCATATAGTTTGCATACTACCGCATTATTTGATTTCTCGGATTGCAAATGGATCTCCTATATGGCATGGCTAAAGTCTTAGTGATTCATTGGATTATTAATCTTGGCAAAATCGAATGGCGAAATAGTTTGTTCCCGATTAGCATCCAAATAATCAGCCCACCATTGCACCATTAATCGACGTTCATCAATATGTTCTGCCTTATGAATATAAGCAGCCCTCACTGAGTTACGTTCTTGGTGGCTCATCTGACGTTCTACGGCGTCCTTAGACCACAATCCGGACTCAATAAGTGAACTGCACGCCATTGTTCTAAAACCATGCCCACAAATTTCAGTTTTGGTATCATAACCCATGACGCGTAAGGCTTTATTGACTGTATTTTCGCTCATAGGTTTAAAGGAATTATGAGCGCCTGTTAAGATCAATTCATGTTCACCCGTCCATGTCCAAATCTCTTTCAGTATAGTGATGGCTTGGTGGCTAAGGGGAACTAAATGCGGAGTGCGCATTTTAGCGCCTCTGTGTGAGAATTTAACGCCGGGTATAGGCTTTCGCTGAGCAGGAATAGTCCATAAGGCTTTATCGAAGTCAATTTCAGACCAACGCGCATAGCGAAGTTCGCTTGACCTAATAAACACTAATAAATTTAACATCACGGCTAGGCGAGTGACGGGTTGCCCTTTATAAGCATCGATACGGGCAATGAGTTCAGGTAGGCGGTCAAGATTAAGAGCTGGACGGTGTTGGCGTTGTACAGTCGTTACAGCCCCTGCGGTATCAATAGCTGGGTTATAACCAATAGTACCGGATTGCACCGCATAACGCATAACAGCAGCGATACGTTGCTGTAAACGTGCAGCTATCTCATAAATCTCTTTACTTTCTGCTGCACGGATAGGGATCAGTAGATCAGGTGTTTTGAGGGTAGTGATATCACGAAGACCAATGTATGGGAATACATGTGACTCCAAACTCTTTAAAACCTTTTCACTGTGTGATTCCGACCATTTTTTATTGCTGGCATGCCATTTTGCGATGGTTTCAAAAGAGAGATTAGCATCAGAAGCTGCTTTAGCCACACGTTTTTGTTCGCACGGGTCAATACCGTCAGCAATCAATTTTCTTGCTTCATCACGTTTTAAACGAGCCTCTGATAAAGAGACATTAGGGTATAAACCCAATGCTAAGGTTTTCTCTTTACCTAAGTGGCGATAGCGTAATCGCCAGTACTTAGAACCATTAGTGTGAACCAATAAGTGCAATCCTGCACCATCGGTTAATTTATAGGATTTCACATCGGGTTTAGCGGCCCGAATTTTAGCGTCAGTCAGTGCCATAGTGAGCTTCCTGAAAGATAAAATGGGTACAAAATTCTATCGAACTAGTGTATACCCGCAATTGTACCCACGCAATGGGGTTGATACGGGTAGAATCGAGTTGAATTCAGTTGAGTTGAAACTTTGGGAGAGTGATGATTTTAGCGGGCTTTACAAACAAAAACAGACGTCGGTTGACGTCTGTTGATAATAAGGTGGTGCCCGGACTCGGAATCGAACCAAGGACACGGGGATTTTCAATCCCCTGCTCTACCGACTGAGCTATCCGGGCAACGGGGCGCATTAAACCGCATTAGGCAGTTTGCGTCAACGGATTTTTAATAAAAAAATGTAATTTTCAACTGAGTGTTTTATTTTTCAGCAAATTTTGTTGGTTTAACGCGCGCTTGCTGATTTTTAACTCAATGCCCCTTTTTTACGGCACAAAGCAATCGCTAAAATATCTTCAGACAGGTGCTGTGCGATTTCAACATCATTAATATCACGCTGAATTAACAGGCGATTTAAGCAACCTTCGAGTACCAGTTCCATTTGATTGGCAACCAGCTCTGAATCCTCAATATCGAGCTCATCTAAAAGCTCTTTGGTATACAGGAAAGAGTTGTCCTTTTGTAAACGACTTAATTGATGGATAGGATGCTGTGGATCAGGGTAATGATTACAGGCTGAGACAAATAAGCAGCCTGGAAAGCGGCCTTCACTGACTTTGCTATAAAGCTGTTGGTAGCGAGATGATAACTTTTGCTGTGGAGTCAGCGATTCATCTAAGCGTGTTTGGCGTTGCCAGATTTCAATTTGCTGACCATGGTATCGCAAACAATCATAAATCAAAGCCTCATCATCAGGCCAAAACTGGCGGATAAGGCTAAAATCAGGTTCTATTTCATTGAGAAGGTGCTCGGTAGATGCGGATAAACCTTGTTTTTCTAACTGGTTTAAAGCATGGCTTAAAATCTCTTCGCGCTGTACTGACATTGGTTAGCTCCGTCACAACATTGTTCCAATGTTTCATCATAGCAATGTTCATCATGGATTTATAGCGGCCATACATAGCGCTAACTTCATTTTCCTAATTAAATTACCTTCTTATATACTCGTCATATTTTAAGTTGTAGGGGAGGAATTATGCTCTCCAATAAAGTTTTATTTGTTGATTAAATATAACGTGAGTTATTTTATATATAAATACATCATTAATAATTTATATTTCCATACTATAGTGGAGGTTAAATTATTTAAAATTAAATTATTTGAGTTGTGTTTTAAGTGGAAATAGTGAATTTTATAAGAAACAGTGAATGTTGTTTTTCCATTTTAATATAAGAAAGCTAAATTAATAATGTTGTTTTAATGCTTTCAGTGATAATGCAAATACTAGGATAATGAAAAATAAGGATGTTTTATGACGAATGTTGCCACTCAATCTGTTAATACTTCAATTGAAATGAACTCTGTTGAAGTAACGAAGAAGATAAATTTTGTTTGGTTAGGAAAACTCGGTTCTATTCAACAAGATTATATTCGTGTATGGAAAAAATTAATCCAGATTATCAAGTTACTATTTGGTATGACCCTCAAGCATTCTTAGCGCATGAACTGGGTAAACAGATAAAAAATTTTGCTGCACAAAAATTTATCTTAGGTAAAAAAACGTATTTTAATAAAGTTATTCAATTACAAAATAATGCACATGAATTTATTTCTCAGTCTATGGAGATAGAGGGCAATACGTTCGATCAAGCTGCTAAAGAGTTTATGATAACCAAACTTAATTGCTCTGATAAAAATTTGGAAACGATTATAAAGGAAAATAAAACCTCTTATTCAGATTTTGCGCAGCAACATTCGGGGTTGGTTCAGGTAGCCGATATTCATACTCTCGATGATACTAATACGGGAATAGATAAATATTATTATCAAGAGCTAACATTAAGACAAAATCTTGCAGCGGCCTCTGATATCGCTCGACTTAAAATGCTAAATCAGCACGGAGGTTTTTATTTTGATGCCGATTTATTGCCTGCATTAAATACGACAATTTTTAATAAAAGTATCCAGACTAAAATTTCTCAATTATCTGGAAGGGATAAGTCATAAATAGAATTTGCCAAGACACAATTAATTCTTGAACGACTTTCAGTGCTCGATTCCAATCATTTTCCTGCTCGTGAAGCATTAACTCAAAGCTATGAGAATTATGTGACAAAGTTTGAACAGAAAGGATCTGAATATAAAAATTTAGTGGATGAAATTCGAACTGCTATCAATACAGTGCATACGATTGAGGATTTTTTTCAACCTCTAGCACAACAGTATATTGAGTCTAATAGCTTTCGAGTTGCGAAACATCGCGGATTTCGTGGCATAAATAATAACGCTATTATGGCAGAGGCTCATAGTCACAAATTACAAACCGTAATGGAAGCTTTCGCTAAGAATTACCAACGTTTGGAACAGCATAAACTGATTTTTATTGAAAAAGCAGGTGATCAGCAAACTCGATATTTGAATGACCCTTATGCAGGATTTAATTTTCCTGAAGAGGCGAATTATCGAATGGATGGTCTTACTGAAAGTACTGCAACAATCGAAATCACAGGACCTGGTGCAATATTAAAAGCGATAAAAAGTGATGCTAAGAATCAATTTGATGAGAGTGGGCAATCCCAGCCTTTTTCAGTTGATCAATTCAGTTTTGATTTATTTAATACTTATACCGAAGAGGATGCCAAAAGTAGCTGGCAAAAGGAACACACTGTATCAGATTTTAGTTATGACCAATTACTATTAGCGATCAAAGCCAAGCAGCCTGATTTGGTCAGAAAGTTACTGGCTTATCAATCTTTATCACGTCACGATGGTTTCGAATGGTTGAGTACTGCTATCAATAATCATGATGAAGAGACATTAAGGCTGCTATTGGAGGCTGATGTTGATCCGAACAGTCACAATAAAGTGGTAAAAAATAGCCAGAAACAGACCGCTTTAATGACAGCCGTTGATAGCGGTGATATTACTTTAGTGAATAGACTACTTGAATATGGCGCTAAAGATGACGGTAGTGCGCTTTTAACTGCGATTAACCGTAATAATGTCAAATTAGTTGAACGGCTATCTATGGTTGAGTTATACAGCCACTTAACAAAAAATGAAAAAGGAAAACTGTATAAACAGGCTTTAAAGGAAGTCAAACTTAAACAGAATTTGTTTAAAACAAGCTATAAAAATTCTTTTGATACCTCTGAAAAAAAAGTACTAGAAGGAGCCATAAATCAATCAGAGAGTATTGCTACCATTATCAATGAACAAAAGATGGCAGTAAGAAAGAATATCAATCCAGATAGTCATAAAGTGTCGTCAGCTTCGAGTAACAGTACATTAGATGATGCGGTACTTTATGAGAAAAAAGGATCAATGATTGGGATGAGCCAGCTTTTAACTCACAAGAAAAAAGTAAAGGAAGTCGCTTTGATAGCCAGCTAGTCATCCAACTTGAAAATGATCCAACCGTAAGAGAAGCCGCAGCGCAATTGGTCGGTAAATCTCCCGATGCGTCAGTGTTACTACAGCTAAATGATCAAGGTGAAACGAGAAGCTGGCATCTTAATGTCAAAGGAGAGTGGGTCGAGGGATTTCCTAAAAATTTTGTCACAGAAGGACAACAACGTTGGCAGGTGGTAGGGCATGCACGCGATGGTGAACTAGCTAAAACATTGGGTAATTACACTGCGAATGATTTGAAGGAACAGCTCCTCAAAATTGCTGTGCGGCTTGATATTAACACTTCACCTGAACGTATTAACTTAGTAGATTGCACTTTGGGGAAGATTGGAAATACTGATAGTTATTTACACCAGTTTATTTCATCGTTTACCCAACAAGATATCTCACCTTCTTCCGTATCCGTCTATACCACGAGTGTGGTTACTAATAAAAATAATCAAAAAAGACTGACGAACATCGGTGAGAAAGTGATTATGAATCACGAAAATGATCGATGGGTTGCTGCATCCAACATCCCAGAAAAGAGGGGGCATGCGATATCAGAACATCAACAGTTAACTGCCTTAAACCAAGGGCTAGATTTTGAATTGGGAATGAAGCAGCTATATCTTGAAAATAACTTATCTGATTCAGAATGGTTGCCTGTATTTAAGACATTGAAGGAAGATGCATCTCAGACGAGGTCGTATTCTTTAGCGTTTATCCGCAAAGATAGTCCAAGTGTCTCTAAGATAGTGAAAACTAATGATTCACGCATTCCAAATTTCATCCATGAATATGACCGCCAACTTGGCTTATTCAAAGCACATATGGAGATTGCTGGCGGTCAGTCGATTTCACCTTCAAAAGTGATATCGGAAGCGGAAGGAGTACATGGCCTCAATACAGCTTTTATTATTCAAACGTTGTTTAGTCAACATGTTCGCGATAATGCGACAGGAGAGGTGTTGCCGGAGAATTTGCAACGTGCATTGCAGGTCCATGCTTATGCTAACTGGGCGCAAATGGGGTGGGATGGCCTTGAAGACACGCTAAAGTATGTTGGGTTATGGAAGGAACTTGCGACTAAAGGTCAAGCCGCGAAAGGGGTGTTTAAAGCGGCTTCTCGTGCTAGCCCATTTGTAGGTATTGGACTGAATTTATTGAGCGTAGGGCTAGATGGTTATGAACTGGCAAATGCACAAAATGAAGCTCAGAGGACCGTGTTTGGTACGCAGCTAGGTTTTGACATATTGGGTTTAACCAATACAGCCGTTAGCTTGGGAGCTGCGACCTTTGGAGCTCCAACAGCCGCGAGTTTTATTGGCTATTTAGGCGTACCTATAGCTGGATTGGGTATTGGTATTACTGCTCTGGTACAAGGCACTCAAGTGCATATCGAAAAAACAAAGGCAGTAGGTCGTTATTTTGGGGAGCTAGATCAAGGGTATAACAAAGGCGGTTACCAGATTGTTGATGTTAGAGGTGAGGAGGGTAAAACTCATCGAATGTGGAAAAATAGTCCAGGGATAGCTATTGATACCTTAGACTTACGCAATAAACAGTTAGCTTTTGCTGATACTTGGATTTACAAGACTCATATCTATGGCCTTGGCTCTGGCTATTCTAACCATACTACATGGGTAACGCCTGTATCAGTGAATAGAGCTGGATCACATAAAGAGCCGACTCCAAAAAATAAAGTTATTAATATTAGGGAAGGAATTAATCATTCAACTTCAACCGCTTCTTTGGATATTTCTACGGATATTCCGCTAATACTGCCGGATACCCCCCAGTACTATATGGATTATAGCTACGAGACTTTCCCTTTTGTCACAGCGCGTGACGACTGGGGATTCGATGTGTTGAGACGTATAGAGAGCAATTATCGAGATAATGAAGATAATTTCTCCTTCGATTTTTATAATTTCCCTTCAGAACGTGCGATCAGTGAGCTGATGTTTGAGTTTGTCACAACACCGGTGCGGGTTTTATTAGACGATTCTCCACGAACCATCATTATGCCTCTATAACCCGATGAGGCGAGAGGGAAAATGGCGTATACCTTGGCTGGCGGGAATAGTACTTACCATATTAGTCTACAAGACGGGGCAACATTGATGTTGTCACAGGGAAATAGTGCAACTCAATGGGTTCTGGATGCTCGTGCCCTCGTGGATGCCAATAAACCGCAATTTGATCCACAAGGTAGATTACGAACAGGTAAATTGCCTGTTACTTTCTCTGATGATTTTCAAGGTAAACTGCACTTAGTCAATGATGATGGTATTTTTGCCGTCGATGTGCAAAAAAAACAGGTAACGCTTGAAAGGCGTCATGTTAATGCCAACAACTTTAAAAATTGGCAGTCGTTATATGATCATCTCAAGCAGGTTGGTAACACAGATACTCATCATCAGCCGTTTATCCCAGTAAACGGTTACCGAACACCAGCCGGAGAACTTACTGGCATTGCTTATTATGAGACAGCTCGTGACCGGTTTATTTACACAAATATGCCCGATAAGGCTGAGTTTCTCGGTGGTGCTCAACTTGCAAAAGCCGAGAATGATCAAGCATGGTTATATCGAGATGATAGAGCATGGCTAGTTAATATTGCCACCGGAAAGGTTCTACGGGAGCATTTACCACTAAACGCTTCAATTCTCAGTGGAAGTACTAAAACGATAACTCCAACCAAAAGCCAGCTTATTTCTAGTGAGGGGGGGCGGTTGTATTTTATCGTGGAGTATCAGAATGACTCTGGGTCTGTGAGTTATACATGGCAGCTAAGTCGCGAGTCTCAACAATTGATCGGGATCACTGGAGAAGCAACCGAGTTACAAAAAATATTATCGATGATAAACGATAACAAGGATGCTTCAGCGCGGCCAATATTTAACTCAGAACACACTCTGCTTACAGAAGGAAGTCAAGAGCTCCACTTGCTTGGTCGTCAGGATGGTACTCGTTACCATTCATGGTTCAAGAAGTCAGAAGGGAAGCAAAAATATCAAATTTTTTTGCAGATGAACTTTGCAAATGCACCGGAGGATATTCAACAAATTACGGTGACCACAGGAGAAAAAACGAGCTACTATTTTTACAGTTCTTCGCAGCAAAAGCTTTATTTTCAAATGGATGATGGTATTGCTGACAATAAAAATTCAATTGCACATGAAGTGAAATCGGACGTCTACTCGTTATCTGTAGTTCAAGGGCAACTAACAGCACAATGCAAGGATGGTACGCTTTGGATGACGGATGAGCAGGGTAGCTTGCGCTTGATGGGGGTTATGGATAGTTGGGTATTGAAACATCGAGAAAATATACTCACTGAATTACGTGATCTTGCGCTGCGAGAAGCAACACTGCCCGCGATACGCTTGCAAGGTATTCACGATAGTAAAGGCAATCCCATCATAACGTGGTATGACCTTGCAGCCGAAAAATTGATACAAGGCGGTACTGGGATTACGGTATCCAATGATATTCATTATCGAGGTCTAACGCCTGATGGGAAACAAGCTTGGCTATATGATAGCGTTGATAGACAACTATATCTTCAGCCTCTAAGTCAAGATACAGGGCTAGTTATCTCTGACGTAGGACAGAATATATCTGCTATCCTCCCTGCAAAACGTTGGTCACAAGAACAGTATCTGAGTGTTATATCAGTAAACGATAAACTTCAGTTAACAACAACTGAGGGGGCAATATTGTTGATGAATAAAGATGCTGAGATAGGTGAGCAGCGACAACTCATTGCATGGCAAGAAACTGCCTTAATTTCAGGAAATAAGGTGGAAGCTGCGATTGAAGCGTTACGAGGTAAGGTGCTTGTTGCACCTGTGATCCGTTACTTCTCTGAAAAGAAACTGACACCAAGCTGGTATCTAACAGAGCAAAAAATATTTATTCATGCTAAAGGCTTAAATGTTGACCATGATTTACGATATTTGGGGCAAGCTAGTGGTCAATTAGGTAGCTACATTCATGACCAAAGTACGACAGAGCTCTGGCAGGTTAGTCCATCTGGAGACGCGTTATCTCTCGGTAAATACCGTTTTATTGCTCTAAACGAAAATGCTCCACTTAAAGGCGAGTTGGTATTGCAGTCTGCACTGATCTGCTTTAATCAAACAGGACACTTTAATAATGGAATATAATCCAATTATTGAGGTGTTAAATGAAAAAACGAACAAACAGGTTTTATACTACTGAGTTTAAGCAAGAAGCGGTCGCATTAGTCACCGAACAAGGTTATAGCGTCCCAAAAGCGGCAGCTTCATTAGGGATCACCGATAAATTACTTTATAACTGGAAAGCAAAATTCGATGCTGAACAATCCGGTAGCAGCTTGAATGCCGATGAGAGAGCTGAGCTATTAAGGCTTCGAAAAGAAAATAAAGAACTTAGGATGGAGAAAGAGATCCTAAAAAAGCCAGCGCCCTCCTGCTAAAGGAAACCAAGTAGCGTTTAAAACGATTAAGCAATTATCTTCACAGTTTCCCGTGCTGAAGCTCTGCAAGTTAATGAAAATAAGTCGTTCTGCCTACTATGCTTGGCTTAAACGCCCAGCAAAATTGATCACCGCAGAACAACTTAGCCTGTACCGCAGAGCCAAAGCTATCTTTGAACAGAGTCGAAATAGCTTAGGTTATAGAACGTTACGTAAACGGTTATGCAAAGAGGGCTTTAGCGTGAGTGCTTATGGCGTTCAAAAGCTAATGGCTCAGCTTGGCCTAGTCGTCACTCAGCGCGTTGCTTACAAAGTCACCACAAAACGCAAACACAGTGATGCCGTAGCCGATAATTTGCTCAATCAAAATTTTAATCCTCACGCACCTAACGAAGTGTGGGCGGGTGATGTGACCTATTTAAAAACAGGGGAAGGCTGGATGTATTTAGCCATCGTGATGGACTTATACTCACGCCGTATTGTGGGTTGGCATATCGATAAACGAATGACGGCAGATTTAGTCAGTAAAGCCTTGATGAAAGCGTATAACTTACGCCAGCCCGAAAAAGGCTTAGTCTTTCATAGTGATAGAGGCTCTCAATATACGAGTAAGCGATATCGCCGCTTGCTAACAAGCTATGGTATTAGGGCAAGCATGGGTGATGTTGGAGCCTGTTGGGATAACGCCGTTGTAGAACGATTTTTTGGCAGTTTAAAACACGATTGGGTACTGAAAATCCCTCAGCCGACTCGGAAACAGATGAAAGAAGATGTTATCGCGTATATGCGCTATTACAACCTAGAAAGGTTTCATACTGCCAACGGTGATCTGTCCCCAATTGAGTATGAACAAAATTCCTTAAGAAAAGTGTCCTGATTTAGTTGCGCAGAACAGCATTATTGCAACGTAGCGAGAAAACAATACCGATTTGTTTCAATTCTTTCTGTACTACTGGAAATACTAAGTAGGTAGTTTTGATATATAAATAGATTAAAAAAACTATTCATTTAAGAAAATCATCATTAACACTCTAATTTATCAGAGTGTTAATTGTAAACTTCTGCCTAGAATAGTTATTAATCAGGTGAGTTATGTATCCATCATAAATGGAAAATATTTTTAAGAGTCAGAACTAAATTATATTTCGATTAAAATATGTAATTTTTATGTGAAATTTTTATGTTATTATTAGATTAAAGTTATTGTTTTTAACAATGACTTTTTTATTGATTTTTTAAATTGTAAATATGCATTTAAACTTTAAAGCTATTTACATATATTAAAAGATATCGCTGTTTGTTTTATTAGCAAAAGTCAAAGAGCCGACAGTCTTACATCGGCTAAAAATATACCACTTTGATTATTTATGCTTATTAGCCAAAAAATCAGCCAATTCTGGGGATAGATTTCGGCTTCCCATACTTGGCGATGGGACTAAACTAGCTCTGTCCGGCTTCGGAATGGTTTTGGCAAGAGTTAATGCAATATTAATTGTCACGGCTAGATTATCGATGAGGGGAATACTAACGCGCTGATGAATAATCTCCGGGAAACCAGCGAGTGCTGCACCACCTAAAATAACGCTAGATGCTCCATCTTCTATTGCACATCGTTCACTGAGCTCAGCTACCATATCGTAGGCTTTTTCAGGATTTTCAACAATTTCGGCTCCTGTCATGGGGACGGTACGAACAGATGCTAGACGACCTGCAAGACCCGCATTTTCAACTTGTTTTTCAAGTATTGGTTTCCATTTTTCACCGCCTGAGAGAATTGAAAATTTTCGACCACATAATAATGCTATGGATAGCGAAGCTTCTAATAACCCAGTGACAGGAAAAGGGGCTATTTCTTGTAATATTGAGGCTTCGCCACAACCAAAGCCTGCGATAATTGCAGCATCGAAATTGCTATCGTGTTTTAGTTGTTTTGTCATCATGTCAATTAATGAGTGCATGGCAATCGCAATCGCGGCTTCACTACCAATATAGTCGGGGCCAAATTGAGAGGTAAGGCCGACAACTTCGACATTTTCTCCCGCGGCTTTACGTGTCTCTTTGACAATTAAATCAGTAAAAGTCTGTGAAGTATTTGGATTTAATACTAATAATCGTAATTTAGATTTTTGTCTATCGGATGTCATATTTGTTGAGGCTAAAGTTGTATTACTCGCAGCTAATGCTGTGAGTGCTGAAGCTCCAATGATAAAGCTACGACGGCTATTGTCCATAAAAAAGGCCTCTGTATTGAAAGGATAGCTTATTGTTGAGGATTTAAAGTATTGAGGTTGTGCCTGTGATTTTTTACGTTACTTGGTTGTTCATTTGCTTTGCACCGATGTTTAATCAATGACAATTTAAAGCATAACGAGTACGAGTTATTTGTTATTTCACCTGATCTAATAATCGAAATAAAACGATTTTATACTCTTGCTGTAATGCTGTTTGAAATTCTGATTGTTTGCTATTGCTCATTCGAGCTTTAATTGAAGTGAAAATTTGCTCTTTAGACGCATTTTTGATGGCCAATAAAAATGGAAATCCGAATTTTTCAACGTACTCTTTATTGAGTCTGGCTAATTCTTGTGCTTCGGCTGCTGTACATTGATTCAATCCAGAGCCAGCTTGTTCGCCTTGGGAAAGCGCTGCAATATTTGCATTACGTAGGTTCTTACAGGCAAGCTCAGGATGCGATTTAATTAACTCAAGCTGCTTCTCGGGAGTTGAATTTTCAACAGCATTGATAATATCGATATACATATTAACGAAACCAGTGAATGGTCGCTGCTTCGCAACAAAGGCAATTGGCCAAGTTGTATCTTCAAAAATATTTGAGAGTGATTTTTTAAAATCAGCAGTAGTCATTTTATTAAGTTCGTCAATAGTATAACTTTGATTAGCTAATGCTAAGTTAGAGCAAAATAAAAAAGATAATAATAGAGAAACTAATTTGATTAGTTGCATATACCTTCCCTTTATTTTTTGGACTAAAGTCGGAATTCATATTTCATAGATAATTTAGAACAATTATAAAAAGATTAAAGACACGCCAAATAAAGTAACACCTCATACACCCTTCATACTTAATGTTGTAGTTAATCAATACACTGACAATTTGATGTATGAAGGGGGATATAGTCTTTATTAAATTATAGCTCGATATCTCTATTACAGTCTTTTGAATAGATGTAACTGAACTCTTGATCGCCAACTGCATAGCCTGCTTGAAGGGCATAAGAGGCCATGAAAATATAGTCTTCTTTTTTCACTGGCACCCAATCATTATCTAAATTATACATACCAGCACCACTTAAAATATAAGCACCGTGTTCTTGGTAATGTGTTTCAATATAGCCATGGCTAGCACCCGGTTGAAACGTCAGGATATGCATGTTCATATCGAAGCCAAGATCTTTAGGCAGCAAATCTTGTAGATGAACGTTATGCATGCCTTCATAATTGATTTTAGGCAGGTTATTCACATTGCTACATACCACATGCGCTTTATGACCTTCTGTTGGTTCATAAACACGCTTATATAAGAAAAGTTTAGAAGGTTGGCCTTTATTGTTGTTCTTAAATCGCATGGTGACACCCGCTGGGCAATATAAGTAACCACCTTGAGTAAGATTATGCTCTTCGTTATCGGAATAGGCGATCATTGATCCTTCAATAACATAAACAAAACACTCAATTTTACCACCACCGAAGCCGGCCATATTGCCACCTTCGTTTTGTAATGTGACAAGATAATCAACAAAGCTAGCACCCAGTTTTGGGGTTGATAAAATGGTGACATTACAGTCAGTAAATCCTGGAATGATATTACATACCACGCCATTTGGCGGGATAATGGCATAATTATCTTTTTTGATAATTGCACGTGAAGTTAGAATATCATTTGGGTAACCAATCTGGTTATTTAAGTATCCCATTTAAGTCTCTCCTATAGATTTGATTCTTATACCTATCATATTTCAGCAGCACTACTGTTGGCTGTACTCAGTAATTCAAGATAGCTTCGATTTTTTAGGTACATTATCGTATTTAACTGGATGATAAATTACTGCTCAATGAAAGAGGAAAATAGTCACTCGATATAAGCAAGTTTATATAAAACTTCGGTTAATAATTTGACACCTGCATTGCGATCAGCAAGATGAGTAGCTTCAGCAGGGTTATGGCTAATACCTTTAATACTGGGTACAAACATCATAACAGTTGGAATTTTTGGAGCGAAAATTTGTGAGTCATGGCCAGCACCGCTATGCATCATCTTATAACTATATTGATTTTTATCGCAAATTTCTTTTACAAATTCAACGAGTTGATTATCCATTGGAATAGGGTACTCATCCATCCATAAGTCAATTTCTGCCGTGATACCCATTTCTTTGCTGATACGTTGAATATTTTTTTCGAGTTCGTCGGTGAATTGGTTCAAAGCCTGCTTATCGGTATGACGGCAATCAATGGTAAAGTCAGTTTGCCCCGGAACCACATTAACTGTATTGGGATGAGGAACAACTCGACCGAAGGTTAATACCAAAGGATCACCATGCTGTTTAGCTTGCTCTATTGCTTCATAACAGATGCGACTAAAGGCATAAATTGTATCTTTTCGATAAGCCATTGGCGTAGTGCCTGCATGATTAGCTTCGCCTTTTAGAGTAATACTATAGCGTCTTTGTCCTACAATACTGTTAACAACGCCGATGGTTGTCTGTTCACGTTCAAGTACGTTACCTTGTTCAATATGTAATTCGACAAATGTTTTTATATCATTACGAGGTTCTTGTTGTTCATCTCGAAATTTAAAACCAGCATCGTGCATAGCGTCAATAAAATGAATCCCATCGGTATCAATAATTGATTTAACATCGTCGCTTTTAGCAATACCAACAATATTTTTACTTCCCCAATAAACATAAGGGAATCGGCTGCCTTCTTCTTCTGCTAAGGAAACAACTTCTAACGTTCTCAGTGGCTGGCCATAGGTTTTGTGCAGATAGTCTAATGCAATATAGGCAGCTTCAATACCGAATTGCCCGTCAAGATTTCCGCCATTAACAACGGTATCAATATGTGATCCGGACAGGATAACCTCGTCTGGATATTTACTACCTTTAATCTGACCAAATAAATTACCAATGTCATCATAATAAGCAAATAAGCCTGATTTTTCGAACGCATTCTTTAACGATTTTTGTGCATTGATCCATTCTTTGGTATAAAGAAGACGAGTCATTCCATTATTTTCAACGGCGCCATGTTTTGATAACCAAGTTGAAATTTCTTGTACTTCTTGGGCAAAATCTTTCATAAACCTCACCACTTAACGATTTTGATACAATGTGCTGAAGCAACAAAACCGAAGCGTTGTTACTAAGCAGCGGTATTAATTTTCATAGGCAACGTAACGTAATTAATAAGTTTTCATGGACATTAATTATTTTTAATGTAATTCACCCTAATAAATCTAGGGTGAATTACCGTTAATTAAGGTATTGGACAGAATACAGATTAATTATTGTATTTCCGTTATTTATATTAACTCGCAAAAGGCGATTTATGGTCGTAAGACTTTCTGTAAATATCATCTGAAATTAGATAGTCATAAATTTCATCAACAATATCTATACCATTTATTTCACTTTGTTTTTCTCGAGTTAAACTATTTTGACCTGGATAAAGAACCTTATCAAATCCTGGTGCTGGTTTAACTTCGTTAAGTTCTTGCATGACTTGCGTAATATGCTTACGGAACATTACTGGATCGGTAAAGTAAGCAGGATTAATCACAATATGGAGCTGACCTAATTCTCGGCCTTGACTCAAATCATGGTACATTGAACTTACGTGTTTACCAAAAGGTAAGCCTAACAATACGCCAGATAAAATATCTACCATCATCATTAATCCATAACCTTTAGGGCCTGCAATAGGCACTAGTCCCGTGACGGCAAATGGATCTGTAGTTGGATTTCCGTCCTTGTCGACAGCCCAAGTATCGGGGATTTTTGCATTTTTAGAACGTGCATCTAACACTTTCCCCCAAGCTTGCACCGTAGTTGCCATATCAAATGTGATATTTTCGGTTTCTCCAGGAGCTGAAAAAGCTATTGGATTGGTACCGTAATAAGCTTCAGCGCCGCCATATGGCACAACCATGGGGTCTGATTGGCAAACAGAAATACCGATCATTCCTGCATTAGAGGCTTGTTGCACAAAATAGGATAAAGAGCCACTATGCCCGATACGGCGAATACCAACGACAGCAATCCCATTCTCTTGCGCCATTTTGATTGCTTCATCCATGCTTAGTTTTGCGGCAACATGTCCTGCGCCATTATCGCCATCAAAAATTGCACTGCAAGGGCCCGTCTTTTCGAAACTAAAATTAGGTGAGTTGTTCGTTCCACCTTTAGAAATACGTTCTGAATAATATTCAACACGAACTGCACCGTGAGAGTGGATGCCTTTCGCGTCAGCATGTACTAAGACGTCTGAAACAATATCTGCATGCTCTTTTGATATGCCAGCAGCATGAAGTTTATTAGCAATAAGTTGATGGAGTTTTTCTTTAGAGACTTTCATACATGAATAACCCTTTAGTTTTTTCGGATTTTATAAAACTCGCGACTAGAAACAATGTATCAACTAAAATTTCAATAAATGTGATCTAGGTTATTTTTAGTTGATTTAATTAAAAATTACTTAAATAGCGCTCGCATTATTAGAATCAATTGAACAGTCATTTAATTGTGTATTTTTCATCTAATATAACCTTTATTTTAAAGTAATTTCTTACAATAAATAAATTGTGATCATTCTCAACTTATTTTTTCGTTTAATTTGTAATTTTGTTTTTCAATTAAAATATGCATTTACTTTTTTTCATCATTTATTAAGTAAATAAAATCAGACTAATAAAATGCTGTCTTAAGGATGTAATTATGGTCCATGCCTTCATAAAAAAAGGGAGTTTCCAAGATTCAGTAAGCTTGATGCTGATATCGCGAAAATTAAGTGAATCTCCAAATGTCTCTGAAATATCTGTCATGATGGGAACGCCAGCGAATAAATCATTGTTGGATGCGACAGGATTCTGGCATCCATCGTTTGAGGAGGCGACACCAAACGATATCTGTGTTGCGATTAAAACTGAATCTGATGATAACTCAATTGTTGATGTTATCGCGATAGCGCTCGAAGAGTCATTAAAAGCTATTGCGCAAGGCCAGCAGCAAGGTAAAAAACTTCAGCGTGTACGTAGCTGGCGGATGGCAAAAAATAAATTACCAGATGCCAATATTACCTTAATTTCTATTGCGGGTGAGTTTGCCGCAGAGCTCGCTGAGCAGGCATTAGATGATGGCTGCAATGTCATGATGTTTTCGGATAACGTAAGCATCGAAGATGAACGTCATTTGAAAGATAAAGCTAGCCAACTTGGCTTAATTGTTATGGGCCCAGACTGTGGTACAGCTTATTTGGCCGGCGCGCCATTAGCATTTTCTAACATTGCTCCACAGGGCAGTATTGGGATTATTGGTGCATCGGGAACCGGGATCCAAGAACTTATCTCTCAAATTACTCTTGCAGACCAAGGTGTTACTCACGCTATTGGTTTAGGCGGTCGAGACTTAACGGCAGATATTGGCGGTATTAGTGCAATGATCGCCATTGATCTTTTAGCGGCTGATCCTAATAGCGATGTCATCGCCTTTGTATCGAAGCCGCCGGCGAAACAAATTCGCGCCAAAGTCATTGAAAAACTTAAAGAGCAAGGAAAGCCCGTTGTAGCACTTTTTCTTGGTACGAAACCTGATGTGAAGCAGGATGGTAATCTTTATTTTACTGAGACGCTTGATGAAACTGCGCGTATTGCAGCTATGTTAGCAAGGGTACAAATAGCCGCTAAAAATCAGCCACAAGCCAAAGGCAAAAAAATTGCAGGTTTGTATGCAGGGGGAACACTCGCGGCAGAATGCGCTATGCTGCTAGCCGGTAAGTTAGGGTTACAAACTGATGCCGCACACGATCAAGGCATGATGCTGAACGCAGGTGGCCACAAGATTATTGACCTTGGTGATGATTTTTATACCCAAGGCAAACCTCACCCAATGATTGACCCATCAACACGTAATTTGCAAATTGCAGCGCTGGCTCAACGACCTGATGTGGGTGTGCTATTGCTCGATGTTGTAATCGGTTTTGGCGCACAGATTGATTCTGCGCAAACTTTGGCAAAAGAGATTGTCGCGTTGCGTTCTCAACGCCCTGAAAATATGCCAATTGCCATTATTGCTACTGTTACGGGTACAGAGCAAGATCCGCAAGTTCGCTCGGAGCAAATTCGCTATCTTGAAGAGGCAGGTATTGCCGTGATGAACTCACTTCCTGAAGCTGCCACTTTAGCTTGTATGATTATTTCCCCTCCAGTTTATGCTGTTCCTCAGCAGGAACCAACCATATTACAAAGCGCTTCAGTGATTAATGCAGGCTTACGTAGCTTTGCTGAAGATTTACAAGCTAATGAAATTCCTGTTGTGCATTATCAGTGGGCACCTGTTGCAGGTGGAAATACAAAATTAGCTAATATTTTGAAAAAATTGAAATAAGGGTTTGGATATGTACTCAACGATTGAAGAAGCAAACACAGCTGTAATTGAACGTATTCGTGCCGCTCGTCCTTTTTGGCAAAGTGTTGAACCGGCTAAAGTTGTAGTGCCAGCATTACAACAAGGTAAAAAGCTACTGCATGCGGGTCCTCCTGTTGTATGGGATGACATGAGTGGTCCTGTTCGAGGCGCTTGTATTGGAGCCTGTCTATTTGAAGGTTGGGCAAAAGACGAAGAGCAAGCATTACAAATGCTAGGTAATGGCGAAATAGAATTTATTCCTTGTCATAGCGTGAAGGCAGTAGGTCCTATGGGAGGGATCACTTCAGCTAATATGCCAATGCTTGTGGTTAAAAATATGACACATGGCAACACCGCCTACTGCAATATGAATGAGGGTATTGGCAAGGTGATGCGTTTTGGCGCTTATGGTGAAGATGTCCAAGCTCGCTTGCGTTGGATGCGTGATTCGCTGGCACCTGTTTTAAAGCAAGCATTGCAACCACTTGAAAATGGGATTGATCTAACCGCAATAATGGCACAAGGCATCACTATGGGTGATGAGTTTCACCAGCGCAATATTGCCACCTCTGCACTGCTACTAAGACAGCTTGCTCCCATCATGAGCTCGTTAGATATTGAAAAAGCTGAACTTACTAAAGTTATGTATTTTTTAAGTATCACGGATCAGTTCTTTTTGAACCTTGCTATGGCGTATTGCAAATCTGCCATGGATGCGGGAGCGGAGATCAAGCACGGCACTATTGTGACGGTGTTAACACGTAATGGTAAGAATTTTGGAGTGAAAATTAGTGGCATGGGCGATGAGTGGTTTACTGCGCCAGTGAATACACCTGAAGGGCTATTTTTCTCCGGTTACAGCCAAGCAGATGCAAACCCTGATATTGGTGACAGTGCAATCACCGAAGCATTTGGTATTGGTGGCGCAGCGATGGTAGCTGCACCGGGTGTCACTCGTTTTGTTGGTGCAAGTGGTGGGATGAATGCTGCGTTAGATGTGTCTGAAGAGATGGCGGAAATTTATTTAGAACACAATATGATGCTGCAAATTCCAACGTGGGATTTCCAAGGGGCATGCATAGGTTTAGATGCGCGCCGTGTTGTTGAGACAGGGATTACCCCATTGATTAATACAGGGATTGCGCACAAAGAGGCGGGAATTGGTCAAATCGGAGCAGGGACAGTGAGGGCTCCGTTAGCTTGTTTCGAAAAAGCGGTTATCGCTTTGGCAAAAAAACTCGGTATTAACGAATAAACCGTCTAAGTATTAGGTGTAAGGAGTTATCAAATGATAATGCAAGCATTAGCTGTTAGCGAACATCTACCAAAAGAATCCGGAGCATTACGCAGCATTGGGCGCTTTAATCATGCACTAAATTTTTTAACTCCTTCTGATAACCTATTGACGTTACATCGTCGTGGTCGAGGCTTAAGCCCTATGGGATGGGTGGTTGATGAACAGGACTTTCAGCGAATATTTGAAGATGATAGTGAACATTTAGAATACTTCGGTGATGTGATCGTGGGACATGAGTGGAGGTTGCAAGCCCCAGATACTCGCCAATCATTAAAACTATCATCAAAGGCGCTATCGGATACTGCCATTGTTGCGTTATGGGATATTTTAAGGCAATCCAAAGCCAAAAGTGGTCTTCATGGCATGTTATCTGAAGTCACGAATGGTGTTATTCCTCGTGAATTACAAGAGTTGAAAACTAATTTTCAACGTTGGGTTCAAGGAGAAAATATCAATTGGCAGTCTGTTATTGGTAAAGGTCCCGGTTTAACACCAAGTTTTGATGATATTTTAATTGGTATGCTGTTGGTCAGTTTTTTAGATAACCGAGTTGATAGCCATCATCTACCGCCTTTTTTTCAATCTACACCATCTCTTGAATCTCTGACTACCCTGATCAGTGTGAATTATTTGCGCTTTGCTTCTCAGGGTATTTTTTCTACGCCGTTACAAACACTCGCAACTGCACTTATTCATCCTATGAAACTATCTCAAGCTGTACGTTTGCTGCTTCAAGTAGGACATTTTTCTGGTGCGGATACACTGATTGGTGTCTGGCTTGCTGGAATGGATACCTATCACTAATTAAATCTTAGTCGGTTATACCTAAAAATTGTCAAGATGCATGCTGGCGGTCTCTTTCAAGTCGCTATTAGTAGTCTATTAAGGAATGTTCACGCCAAGAGCTACATCATGATTGCGGATCTCGGAACATGGTCTCAGATCTACGGCATGCAACTCGAATTATTTTGTATACAGAAATAAAAGGATCAACATGGAAACGTTAGTGATTGCTCTTGGAGGCAATGCGTTATTAAAACGTGGTGAAGTACTGTCCGCTGAAAATCAGTATCAGGCAATTGCCTCTATTGCTTGTACGCTGGGAGAATTAGCTCAGAAGTATCGTGTGGTTATCGTACACGGAAACGGTCCACAAGTTGGCCTATTAGCCTTACAAAATCTTGCTTATGATGAAGTACCTGCTTATCCATTAGATATTTTAGTTGCACAAAGCCAAGGCATGATTGGTTATATGTTAACGCAAGAGCTAGGCCATCATCATCCACAACAACCAGTTACGACGATACTGACTCGAGTTAGTGTGGATGGTGATGATCCTGCTTATAGCAACCCAACTAAATATATTGGCCCTGTTTATGATGTAGCTCAAAAAACAGAACTAGAGGTAAAGCTAGGTTGGACAATTAAAGCCGATGGACAATATTATCGTCGAGTGGTGCCATCTCCTGAGCCAAAAGCTATTCTTGAAATTGATGCCATTAAACATCTATTAGATGAGCACCATATTGTGATTTGTAATGGCGGAGGAGGAGTACCTGTCGTTCAGCAAGGCATTGGATATCAGGGGAGTGAAGCGGTAATCGATAAAGATTTATCGTCGGCGTTATTGGCTGAGGAGCTTGAATCTGATCACTTAATTATTTTAACGGATGCCGATGCTGTCTATCAAAATTGGGGAACGCCACAGCAAAGTGTGATTAGAAAAGCAACCGTGGCAGAAGTCGCGCCAATGGCAATTGATGATGGTTCGATGGGACCCAAGTTGATGGCGGTAAGCCGTTTTGTTCAACGTTCAGGTAAACCTGCTTATATCGGCGCGTTAAAGCAGATAGAAGCGATCCTCGCGGGCGATGCAGGAACGAAAATTGTGCCATAGTTATTAGCAGGCAGGATAACTAAGGGGAAAGTGATGAGAACAGTCTCTTTTGACAAAGATGCGTTACCCGCTATTGGTATGGGAAGCTGGAATCTTGGACAAGGACGCCGTAGTGCAAAAAACGAAATTACAGCGATCCAAGCAGGGCTTGATATTGGCTTAAAGCTGATTGATAGTGCTGAAATGTACGGTGATGGCGCATCAGAATCACTCATTGGGCGTGCCATTTTAGGGCGTCGCGATAGTGCGTTTATCGTTTCTAAAGTCTATCCGTTTAATGCTGGAGGTAAAAAATTGATTAAGGCTTGTGAAGATTCTTTGCAGCGTTTGCAAATTGAAGCTCTTGATCTCTATTTACTGCATTGGGCGGGCGATATTCCTATTGAAGAAACGATAGCTGGTTTTGAATCATTACAACATGCAGGAAAAATTCAGCGTTGGGGGGTCTCTAATTTGGATATTAATGAGATTCAAGAGATATATAACAATGTTGCTGGTGGTCATTTCTGTGCTACCAATCAAGTGCTGTACAACCTTGATAGTCGAGGGATTGATTATTCAATGTTGAGCTGGTGCCGGCGCCAAGTAATGCCTGTTATGGCATATTCTCCTCTAGGGAGTGGCAACCAATTGATCGATCATCCGGTTTTGCAAGAAATTGCTCAAAAGCATGGTGTTGCCACGGCAACAGTGGCACTGGCTTGGGTGATTCGTGGGGGAGGTGTTATTGCTATCCCTGAATCAGGTTGCCAACAGCATGTTTTACAGAATGCTCAAGCTTGTCAATTGATATTAGATGATGAAGATCTTACATTTATTGACTCGATTTTTGAGCCTCCAACATCAAAACAATATCTCGACATTTTATAAGGTGACTGAGCTGCTTTTTGAATTTTTTATAGTTGTTTATAAGCAGTGTACCTAAAATAATTAAAGTCTGTATGTCGGTAGCAAGCAAAGCTATTTCTATAAAAAAAGCGATAAGCATAGAAAGTTAAGAGACTTAAATTTCGCGCTTTGCCTGCTTATATCATTAATATCAACTTGAAATGTGTTGGATATGATTTTTACAGCAGGACTAAACTATTTACCGTTTGGTTCAACGAGATCAAGTAACGGCTTGATAATTGGGTCCTGCAATTTAAATAACTTAATAATCGTTTTTAGTACTTCACCTTGCTGTGTTCCATTCCATGCTAAAGACAGCGGTGATGGGCGTCTTGGGCGTTTGATCGTTTTTTCGATCAGCTGTTGATTTTGTATATAAGGTTTACTGACAGATGCAGGCAAAAAGCCAATTCCGGTTCCTTTTAGGTGGCAAAGTATTTTAGTTTGCATATCAGGTACCTTAATCTCTCTTTGACCTGATAGTAACCAAGCTGTACGTTTAGATAATGTTTGCGAAGTATCTTCAATATTAATGGTTGGATAGGCGCGTAATTGCTCGTCACTTAATATGCTATCGATACTTGCCAATGGGTGATGGTTTGATACCGTAAAAACCCAATCGATTTTACCTAAAAACAGCGTATTGACGCCGCTATCTAATGATTCTGAACCCGGAACACCAATCGCGATATCACTTTTATTACTGAGTAGTGAATCCCAAACCCCCATGTAAACATGACGTGTAATATTGATCCGAGTAAATGGAAAGCGCTGTGACAAATACTGAAGTAAATTTGAAATTACATCAGGGTCGTAAAGTAGATTATTGATCGCAATTGTAATTTCTTGTTCGACACCTTCGTTTACCAAGCGTAATTGACTTGGCATAGTGCTTAACCAGTGGTGCCATTGTCGGCAATGTTCCAGAAGGTATTCTCCAGAGGCAGTTAGATTGACAATACGGGTTGTTCTGAAGAACAGTTGAACACCAACGTATTCTTCTAAAATCTTAATTCTGTAACTGATGGTCGCGGTACTTTTATGCAGTAGCTTAGCTGCTTGAGAAAAACTTTGGCATTCGGCGACAGTGATAAATGTTGTCATTGTTTCTTGGTCTAGCATATCTCTTATCCTTCAAAGACAAAGTGACTAGGGGGTGTTGACCTTTCAGGGGCAAATTTTGTACAAAGAAAGCAAAAGTATTTTCGATAAGATGAACGGATTGTGGCCGATAGAGAGAGGTAAAAGAGTGCTCAATGCAGCATAAAAAGAACAAAATGTCTCTTCAATTGGCCCCTAAGACCGCTTTTATTTAGCTTAATGCGGTAAATATCCGTCTATAATGCTTATCATCAAAATAGCTTTGCGAGCCACCGTTATGAATTTTAAATCGCCTAACAATCCATAATCTGCTTTGTTATGTTCGTTGCCAAAATATGATTTGGGCTATCTTGAGCATAATGGAAAGTTAGACAGATAAATCACCTGTAATTGTTAGTAATTATTATCCTACTGAATAATAAAGAATTATATAGATAAAAAATTATCAAAATGTGACGGGATGCATTTATTGGAAAATTTTTCCATAAATGACTGTTAAAAGTAAAACAACCTGATACACTGATTTTGTCGTGTTGATGTTTATAAAAATAGTGGCCCAATAATCTTAGTGTGTTAGGAGAAAATAATGGAATTAGTACTTTCCGATCTGACACCGGAAGCGTTCGCTCCCTATGGAGACGTCATCCAAGTCGAAGGATCTGATTTTTTTCATATTAATGATGGTTCAACTGAGCGTTATCATGATCTCGGTAAAGTAGAAGTGTCGGACGGTCATCGTGTTCTTATGAGCATCAATCGCTCAGAGCCTTGTGCAATGCCATTGACAGTCAAAGTACTTGAAAAGCATCCGCTGTCAACTCAAGCGTTTATTCCAATGAATGGCGAGAGGTTTATTGTGATTGTTGCTGAGGCAGGCGAAGAGATCCCTGCTGGCACCTTACGTGCTTTTATTACCAATGGAAAACAAGGGATAAATTATCATCGTGATGTTTGGCATCACCCATTATTTGCTTTCGAAGAGAAAACAGATTTTTTTACGGTGGACAGAGGTGGCGCTGACAACTGTGTTGTGAAGAGTTTACCTGAACCTTGTCAAATAGTTTTTCCTTAATTACTCTATTGGGCGATAAGGATAAATTACAGCATGCTCCTTTCTGCCGATAGTAAACATAAAAGGTAAAAATAAATGACTGAACCACGCAAAAAAGGAAGACCGCAAACAGATAAAAGTACTCCGAAGGGGGCTCAGGCACTTGAACGTGGGTTGGAAATTTTACAATTCCTCGCAAACTCAGGTGGAAGTTCCTCGGTATCCGTACTGTCAGAACAGCTAGGTTTACCTCTATCAACAACGTTTCGCCTCTTAAAAGTACTTGAACAATCTGAGTTTATTTTTCAAGATCCACAACTCGGCTGGTGGCATATTGGTTTACAGTCATTCACGGTTGGTGCGACTTATATGAATGATAGAGACGTGGTGTCTGTTGCAGGGCCTTTTATGCGTCGACTGATGTTGTTATCCGGTGAAACGGCCAATTTGGCAATCCGTAATAATTTAGATGCTGTTTTGATTAGACAGTGCGAATGCCAAGCTCTGGTAAGAATGTGTGCTCCTCTTGGTAGCCGCTTACCGTTACATGCTTCTGGTGCAGGAAAAGCACTGCTTTTTCCTCTTATTGAAGAGGAGATGTTGGAGTTGGTTACGCGTTCTGGTCTTCAAGAGTTTACACCCAAAACGATCACCAGTATTAATGTCTTAAAAAAAGCATTAGAACATTATCAAGAAATTGGGTATGTCATTGATAATGAAGAACATGCATTAGGGCTTAATTGTTTAGCAGCACCAATATTTGATCGTAATAATTCATTGATTGCAGCGGTATCTATTTCAGGGCCAAGCTCTAGAGTGAAGGAAGAGCGCTTTGTGGAACTAGGTGAGCTAGTACGAGATGTCGCTGCGGATATCAGCGCAGCACTGGGGGAGCGCCAGTAAGCTGTTAACAATCGGCGGGTGAATACATACGTCATACTTCAAGTTGTCAGCACCCGCTAAGAATACATAGATAACCCGTTTTTTAAAAAACGGTTTTTTTAGACATAAAATTAAATTGGAAAAATTTTCCATAAAGGAGTTGATATGGCGAAGATGCGTGCAGTTGATGCAGCAATGTATGTACTGGAAAAAGAAGGTGTTACTACCGCCTTTGGTGTACCCGGTGCGGCAATTAATCCGTTCTACAGCGCAATGCGTAAGCATGGTGGCATTAAACATTACCTTGCTCGTCACGTAGAGGGGGCTTCTCATATGGCAGAAGGTTATACCAGAGCCAATCCTGGTAATATCGGAATGTGTTTAGGGACATCTGGACCTGCTGGAACGGACATGATCACAGCACTTTATTCTGCATCAGCTGATTCTATTCCTATTTTATGCATTACAGGACAAGCACCACGGGCAAAACTGCATAAAGAAGATTTCCAAGCGGTTGATATCGAATCAATTACAAAACCCGTTACCAAAATGGCGACAACCGTACTTGAGCCAGCTTTAGTTCCTCGTGTCTTACAGCAAGCTTTTCATTTGATGCGATCAGGTCGCCCTGGGCCAGTATTAATTGATTTACCTTTTGATGTTCAAGTTGCTGAAATTGAATTTGATCCTGAAACTTACGAACCATTGCCAAGCTATAAACCTGCAGCAACGATCCCTCAGGTAGATAAGGTATTGGATATGTTATGTGCCGCGAAAAAGCCATTAATCATTGCAGGTGGTGGGATCATTAATGCAGATGCATCAGACAAATTACAAGAATTAGCCGAGATCCTCAATATCCCAGTGATCCCAACCTTAATGGGATGGGGTTCGATTCCTGATGATCATAAGCTAATGGCGGGGATGGTTGGCTTACAAACCTCTCATCGCTACGGTAATGCTACTTTGCTTGAGTCAGACTTCTTACTGGGTATTGGTAATCGCTGGGCAAACCGTCACACAGGTTCAATTGATAAATATGTTGGTGATCGTAAAACTGTTCATATTGATATTGAACCAACTCAAATTGGACGAATTTTCTGCCCTGATTTAGGCATCGTATCGGATGCGAAATTAGCGTTAGAACTACTTGTAGAAAGAGCCAAAGCGCGCAAGAAAGCAGGTAATTTACCTAACTTTGAACAGTGGATTATTGAATGCCAAGAACGTAAGCGTACTTTACTGAGAAAAACTCATTTCGATAACACACCAGTAAAACCACAACGTGTTTATGAAGAGATGAACAAAGCATTTGGCCGTGATGTTTGTTATGTAACGACAATCGGATTATCTCAGATAGCTGCCGCTCAAATGCTGCATGTTTTCAAACCTCGCCATTGGATCAACTGTGGTCAAGCTGGCCCATTAGGCTGGACTTTACCTGCTGCATTAGGAGTGTGTGCCGCTGATCCTAAGCGTAAAGTCGTGGCAGTATCAGGTGACTATGATTTTCAATTTATGATTGAAGAGTTAGCCGTCGGTGCTCAATTCAAACTGCCTTACATCCACGTCGTCGTAAACAATGCCTACTTAGGCCTGATCCGTCAGTCTCAGCGCGGTTTTGATATGGATTATTGTGTCCAGCTCGCTTTTGAGAATATCAACAGTGAAGCGATTGGTGAATATGGTGTTGATCATGTGAAAGTCGTAGAAGGTTTAGGTTGTAAAGCCATTCGTGTATTCAAACCTGAAGATATCGCACCTGCATTTAAACAAGCTGAAAAATTAATGAGAGAGTTCAGTGTGCCTGTCGTTGTCGAAATTATTCTTGAACGAGTCACTAATATTTCAATGGGTACAGAGTTAGATAATGTGACTGAATTTGAAGAGATTGCTAACGGCGAAACTGACGCACCAACAGCTATTGCATTTTATCAATATAAATAAAAGGAGGCGTGGTAATGGCAAAGTTTGCAGCTAACTTATCGATGTTATTTACCGAAGTGGATTTCCTGCAAAGATTTTCATTGGCGGCAAAAAACGGCTTCAAAGCAGTTGAGTATATGTTTCCATATGATTTTTCTGCGCAAACCTTAAAGCAAGAATTACAGGCAAATCATCTCAGTCAGGTACTTTTTAATTTACCGGCGGGAGATTGGAATGGTGGTGAGCGAGGGATAGCCTGCCTTCCACAAAGACAAGAAGAGTTTAAACAAGGGGTTAATCAGGCAATTGAATATGCGCGCGTACTCGAATGTCAACAAATTAACTGCTTAGTCGGTCGCGCAGACCCTAAGTTAAGTGAAGAAGAAACACAGAATGTCTTAGTAGAAAATTTACGTTTTGCTGCCGAGATGCTAGCAAAAGAGAATATTCGATTATTAGTAGAAGCGGTTAATACCTACGATATACCGGGTTTCTATTTAAATAATTCCGCGCAAGCGGAAGACATTATCAAACGTGTTAATCATCCGAACATTTATTTCCAATATGACATCTACCATATGCAACGAATGGAAGGTGAGCTCACTGAAACCATAAAAAGGCTATTTAGCCATATTTCGCATATTCAGTTAGCCGATAATCCGGGACGTCATGAGCCAGGAACGGGCGAAATTAATTATACCTATTTGTTTAAACAACTTGACGCTATGGGCTATCAAGGGTGGATTGGCTGTGAATATAAACCAGCAACAACAACAGAGCAGGGTTTAGGTTGGATGAAACACGATTTGTAATCAGGAGTTTATTATGAAATTAGGCTTTATTGGTTTAGGAATTATGGGGGCGCCGATGGCGGCAAACCTGATGAAAGGTGGACATGAATTAAATGTCAATACTCGAGGTAAAGTACCAGCGTCATTACTAACGAGTGGTGCAAAATCTTATGATACCTCTAAGGAAGTAACTGAGAAATCAGATATTATTTTTATCATGGTACCTGATACGCCACAGGTCGCTGAGGTACTATTTAGTAAAAATGGATGTTCATCAACATCACTTAAAGGCAAGATCATTGTTGATATGAGTTCTATTTCTCCGATAGAAACTAAAGAATTTGCTCTGAAAGTCAATGAATTAGGTGGACAATATCTTGATGCTCCTGTTTCTGGAGGTGAGGTCGGAGCAGTTCAAGGTACGCTAAGTATTATGGTCGGCGGTGAAGAGGCGGCTTTTGCTAAGGTAAAACCATTATTTGAACTAATGGGGAAAAATATTAGCTTAGTTGGCGGTAACGGTGATGGACAAACCTGTAAAGTGGCAAATCAAATTATTGTTGCCTTGACGATTGAAGCTGTTGCTGAAGCCTTAGTGTTTTCCTCTAAAGCGGGAGCTGATCCTGCACGTGTCCGTGAAGCACTGATGGGCGGTTTTGCTTCTTCGCGTATTTTAGAAGTTCATGGTGAGCGTATGGTTAAACGCACATTTGATCCGGGTTTTCGTATCTCTTTACATCAAAAGGATCTAAATCTTGCATTACAAGGCGCGAAAGCACTATCGATGAGTCTACCTAATACGGCAAGTTGCCAAGAGTTATTTAACTTATGCGCTGCGCATGGTGGTCAAGATAACGATCACTCAGCGCTAGTTCATGCCATTGAAATTATGGCGAACCACAAGCTAAATGATTAAGTTTCCGAAGTTGTATTGCCAGAAGTAATGATAGTCGTAGTTCTGTATTAAATCAGTTTAACTAGTCGTTTGTTTTGCCCCAATGTATTGGGGCTTTTTTTTGTAATAACAGGTGAGCGATACCTAAAATCAGTATGATTATTTCACCTTGTTCCACTTAAAGATATTCTCCAACACAATCGAAATAATAATCCCCATTAATAAGCCATTAGTTACAATAGGTCGAATCATTAACGGTATATCTTGCATATACATCGGCGGTACACCCATCAAAAAAACACCAATAAATAGTGGAAGAGCAAGACGATAAATATTGCGTGGATTTAATTCGAGTAAACGAATAAATAGCAAAGAGGACCATAGTAAAGGTAAATAAGTCACCATCATCACTGTACTGCTAATTACCAAGGGAAATGAGGCGAAAGTAATTGAAAATAGTGGGATAAGGCTAATAATCAAAAAAAATAAGCTACCAATGATAAAAGGTTTTTTCGTTGAATCCCCTGTTTGCGTGATGAGCCCAATTGAGGATACAAAAGGGGCAAAAGGTACAATACCTAAAGGAGAACAAACAAATGTCATGATACCAGAGGTAATAAAACTTCTGCGATACATTGTTGGTGTTGCTGGTGAGTTCTCGTGGAATAGGTCGGTTCCTTTAATTGCACCAAAAGTATTCGATGTATTGAGCAAAGAAGCGATAACGCAAGTTGTAATAATTCCATAATTAACTGACTCTGCTTTGCCTAGTGGAAATAATTGCCAATTAACGTCATTTGAAGTAATTGATTCTGTTCTAAATAAGAATAAAAATAAAAGCCACCCTAATATTGAGCCAATCAGTACTGTATATTTATTAATCTTCTGTGGTAATAAAATAATAATGGCAATAATTAATACCATAATAAATAGAGCAAGTAAAAAGGTATCAAATTGAATATGCACTGTATCCGTTGTTGCATTAAATGGTAGCCCTAACATGCCTTTTAGGAAAATAGAAATTAAGTTAGCTCCCAATAAAAACATAAATACTGCCATTACACCGGGTGAAAAAAGTAATGCCAAATATTTTCCAATACCACTAATACCAATAATAATCGTGATAATTCCTGCAATAGCAATGCCCACAGCAAAGCTCATACCAATCACTTCAAGTGATGTTCCTTGTGCGGATTCAGCAAACGTTACAGATAGTATCGTTCCCCACCATAAACCAGCTGGTCCTTCCATAATCGATCGTTTGTGACCCGTTATGGCTTGGATTAGGCACGCTAGTGATGTTGCTAAAAAAGCATATTGAGTAATGGTCATGGTAGTCGCATTAGAGAGATTAAATGCAGATTGCAAGGTGGGCGGAATGACGACGGTATTACAGAAAATAAAGAAAAACCATTGAAGACCTGAAAAAAAATTATCTTTGCTCAAATTAAACATAAAACACCTTCTATAATAAATGACAAAACAGCACAACCCTGAATAGGGCGTGCTGTTTTGTTTAATGAAAAACTATTGATTATGTTTTAAAATAAATTTACCGATCGGTGTTTCACTAACGCCTGTTTCTATATCGTAAATAGTTTGTCCTCGAAGAATTGTACGTGCAACTTGAGCACCGATTTTACGGCCAATATAAGGGCTGATTTTATGGCGATACTCCAAATCTTCTGCTTTTAATTCATAGCTTGAATTCGGCTTGATAAATACAAAGTCAGCATCTTTACCTACAACTATAGAACCTTTGTGTTTGAGACCAAAAATACGCGCTGCATTGGTAGCCATGATTTTTGCAAACAACGGTAAACTCATCCCTCGTTTTTGTACTGCCTCATCGAACATCAGGTCAATACAGTTCTGCATGCCAGCAATTCCGCCCCAAGATTTGAAAATGTGGCCTGCTTTCATTTCAGGTGGACAAGGGGAGTGGTCGGAACCTAAACAATCAATCTCGCCATTAAATAGTTTTTCCCACATACCCTTTTGATTTTCACCATCACGAATCGGTGGTGAGCATTTTGCAGTATTACCAATTTTTGCAAACTCATCAGTAGTTAGTGCAAAGTAGTGTGGACATGATTCTGCTGTAACACGTTGCCCTTCATTACGAGCCTTAGTTACCTCTTCGACACCTTCTGGGCTACTGATATGACAGATATGTATTGGACAATTTGCCACTTTTGCTAAATATAATACGCGGCGAATGGCTTCAACTTCTGTGTACACTGGGCGGGAGGCGACATAATCATGTGCTGTTAATCGACCTTCAGCTTCAGCTTCTTTGCCTAATTCATCGCAGATAATGGCATTTTCACAGTGGATTAAAATTGGTGAGCCGTATTCGCTGATGATCTCTGCACCACGTAAAAATTGGAAGTCATTTACGTCACGAAAATCGTTATCAATGTCGCGATCACCACAGGTGGCAACGAAGCATTTGAAGCCAACAACGCCAACGTCGTTTAACTCATGAAGCTTATCCAAATTATAAGATACGAGCCCACCATATTGCGCTGCATCGACCGATAATTTACCTGAAGCGGCATCAAATTTTAACTCTATGCTCTCTCGGTCGACGGTTGCTGGTAACTGGTTAAGTGGCATTTCAATGATTGTGGTGATACCACCTTTGGCTGCAGAACGTGTACCTGTTTGATAGCCTTCCCAATGTGTTCTTCCAGGTTCTGAAATATGGGCATGTGAGTCAACCATCCCCGGAGAAATGACTAAACCTGATGCATCGATTTCTTCTTTTGCATGAGTAAGCTCATTGCCAATCGCTGCTATTTTTCCATTTTTTACTGCAATATCAGTGATAACTGCTTCGCTCTCTAGAATTACAGTACCGTTTTTAATGATTAAATCGTATGACATAGAATGTTCCTTAGATAAACGTATTCTTTCATTTTATTAACATGACTGCCGAATGAATAATGTGAAATTAAATAAACTAAATTTATTGTTAATTATGCTGTATTTTTGCTGAAACAGTAGGAGCCTCATTAACCTTCACATTTTGCTCTGTTACTTTCGAGGTATCTTTTTTTAAGAATGAGTAAAGTACGAATGCTAATATCACACCTGCAAACCATGACACTCGGGATATTGGTTCTAATATAGAGATAAACTTGCCGCCCAAAGAAAAAATAACAGCAATTACGGTGACAACGAATGCAGTGATATTAAATCCATGCTCATAAAATTTATAATCACCAGATCGGGTATACAGAACATTTAAATTAATTTTACAGCGCATGACGATAAAATAATGAGATAGCATTACACCAATGACTGGACCTAAAATACCGCCGATGATATCTAAAAAAGTATAAATACTATCTTGGTTCTCAATGAGCTTCCAAGGCATGATAATAACGCTAATGATACTGGCAATAATGACGCCATGACGATAAGTTAATTTTGAAGGATAAAGTGCAGCAATTTGATATCCTGCTGGAATAATATTACCTGCGGCATTGGTTGAAATGGTTGCCATTAAGATGACAATAACAGCAAACAGTGATGCGTACAGGCTATCCCATTTTTGTACGATATCCAGTACGTTCCATGTATCTACACCATAATGAATACTTGCACCTGCTAGTATGCACACACTGCTAATTGCAAATAGAATGTAGGCAACAAGTAATCCAGAGGTTTGGCCAATAGCTTGCTGTTTAAAGCTAGTTGAGTATTGAGTGAAATCGGATGCGTTGACCGCGGGCGCAGCCCATACAGCGACAACACTATTGATCACAATGAAAAAGAAGAATACTTTGCTTGGTGCTTCAACGACACCATTAGGAATATAATCAAGAATAGGTTGAATACCCACTAGAGATATAGACCAAATTGCCATACCACCAAATAAAATATAGATACAAGGGTTTAAAATAGCAGTCAGTTTATTGAGAACACTTCCACCACCGAGGCCGATAGCAACGTTCATTGCCCAAAAAATAATAAAGACAATAAAGGCCGGAATGGTTACACCAAAATAAGTTTCACCATTACCAATATTAAGGAACTTAGGCCATAATTTTCCAATAAGAATTAAAAGTGCTAATGAACCAGTAAAACACTGCAGTCCAAACCACATGATTGCAGCAATACATCCTCTCAAAATTCCTGGAAAGAGAGAGCCTTTTATACCGTAAGAGGCTCGAAGCAGCATCGAAAATGGAATTCCATATTTTGAACCAGCGGCTCCATTCATAACCATGACTAATGCAATACAAAATGCACTCAAAATAATGGCGAACATAATATTGACTGTTGATAGGCCTAAAATAAAAAAGCCACCAACCATTAGATAATTTGGAACGTTATGAACTGAACCCATCCAGAGAGTAAAATAATTAAATGTTTTCCATGTTCGTTGTTCCTCGCTTTTAGGTAGTAAGTCATCGGTATAACCACGTTCACGATAAATCTCTTTTTCTTTTAATTGATTCATATATGTGTCCTTTCACGCATATAGTGTAAATATGAAATTGAGAGATTTAACTAATCGAATTATTAATAAAATAATAAAGTTATTATTTTAAAATTTTAAACAATGTTATTTTTTATATGTCCATCAACTTAATAACGAATTAATAATCTATAGTTATCAGTCTTGGTTTATTTTCAATTATTGTAATAAATGAAATATTTCTTAAGCTTAATATAACTACCATTAGTCCATATGATCAATAAGTTTATGGTAAAATTTTCCAAAATGTAGATCTTGAGCACGAATGCATTATTTATTGCATATATATCAGTAATTTAGTATGTTGCATTAATGTTTTTATTTGTCAGGGTTGAATATTTATTTTCTTTAAATAAGTGATAAATGAAGAGTCATCACATTTATATGATTATCATTAACGATAAAGCTGATTTTTCTTTAATTAGATTGATTTATTTTTATTTTTATTTTTTTATTTATATAACACATTGATATAAAAAACATTTTTTATGGAAAATTTTTCTGTTAATTTGTTTTATAATGATGGCTCTTCTGATAAGATGAAAGTAATCACAATTAGGATGCTTTTAAGGTCTAGCGTTAAAAATTTGTTGCTCCCTTATTTGAATAGCTTAATTGATTGATTTTTTTATCTTCAAGTAAATAGAAGGTTTAGCCAATAAACTGATTAAAATATTTGTAGAGTAAAAAATAATATTCAAATACATCCACAATTTAATTTGAGTTGCATGTAGCTAATAAGCAAAGATGTTTAGATAAGTGCTATAAGTCGAGGCGTTAGGGGATACCCGCTGCTAATGGACTGTATGATGGGTATCGCTAAAACGGTGAATCAAGTAGCCTCTAATAACACGCACGATGCAATTTGAAGTACGATGGATATGTCTTATTAATAATTGATTTCGTTTCCCATAGGGACTCCTATCATGAAAATTATCATAGCACCGGATTCGTTCAAAGAGAGTATGAGTGCAGAAGTTGCGGCTAATGCAGTAAAACAAGGATTCCAAGCGATTTTCCCTGATGCAAACTATCTATGTTTACCTATTGCTGATGGCGGTGAAGGCACTGTTGATGCCTTGATTGCGGCTATTGGCGGGGAGCGTGTAACCCTTGAAGTCAACGATCCACTGAATGAACCTATAATGGCGTCTTATGGCTTACTTCATCAAGGTAGAACGGCTGTTATTGAAATGGCAGAAGCGAGTGGGTTGATGTTAGTTGCACCCAGCGATCGTAACCCGATGTTGACTAGCAGCTATGGTACAGGACAACTGATCAAGGATGCATTAAACAAAAGCGTTAAACATATTATTTTAGGGATTGGAGGCAGCGCGACAGTTGATGGTGGTGTGGGTATGCTACAAGCTCTCGGAGTACACTTTTATGATCATCAACAACAGGTACTTGGCCTCGGTGGTGAAGTATTGAATCACATTGGCGCTATTGATATTTCAGGCTTAGATCCCCGTTTAAAAGATTGCACTATCGATGTCGCTTGTGATGTTGATAATCCATTAGTTGGTGAGCGTGGAGCAGCTTCAGTATTTGGCCCCCAGAAAGGCGCAACACCTGAAATGGTGCTCACTCTTGATAAAGGGCTCAATCAATTTGCTAATATGATAGAAAGCATCACAGGCACTGATTATCGTCATTTAGTCGGCGGCGGTGCTGCTGGTGGTGTTTCTGTCGCTGCGGCAGCATTTATGGGTGCTCAGCTGAAAGCAGGTATTGATATTGTGATCCAAGCGGTTAATTTAGAAAAAGAGCTCATCGATACCGATTTAGTGATTGTTGGTGAAGGAAGCATGGATGGGCAAACGGCGGGAGGCAAAGCGCCGATTGGAATTGCCAAAATGGCGATGAAATACAATGTGCCTGTGATTGCGTTAAGTGGTGTATTAGGGAAAGGAGTTGAAGCATTACACAAAGAAGGGATCGATGCGCTTTTCAGTATATTACCCCGTTTGTGCCCGCTCGAAGATGCATTAAGAGAAGGCACTATAAATTTACAGCAAGCGGCCTACAATGTGGCAAAAGTTTTAAAAATTGGGCAGCAGCTTTCTATGAATAAAAAGTAATTGACCTAAACATAGGCTGCTCTCGATAAACAAAAACCCGCGATAAAAATCGCGGGTTTTTGTTTATGAATAGCCATTAGCTAAAGTATTTAATGGCTACAGCATCATACCGCCAAACAGGAAGCCAAAGGTAACGGCTAAGACCACACCAATGGTACCCGGAATGAAGAATGGGTGGTTAAAGACAAAACGACCAATACGTGTTGTCCCTGTATCATCCATCTGCACTGCCGCAACGAGTGTTGGGTAAGTCGGTAAAATGAACAGGCCTGATACCGCAGAGAATGAAGCGATCGCAGTCAGTGGGCTAACATGTAGAGCTAGTGCCATTGGCATCAATGCTTTGGCAGTTGCAGCTTGTGAATAAAGCAGAGCTGAACAGAAGAAGAAAATAACAGCCAGCATCCATGAGTGTTCGTGGATCAAGTCACCAGCAGTTTCTTTAATCCAATCAAGGTTGTGCTGTACGAAAGTATCGCCTAACCATGCAACACCGAGAATACAGATACACGCACTCATACCGGCTTTAAAGGTACTGGAGTTGAGAATTGAATCAGTACTTACGTGGCAAATAATAGTAATCAGGGTCGCGACACTCAGCATGATAATTAAAATGGCATTGGTTGTGTTCATCAATGGTGTTGCGACCAAGCCAAGGCTTGGGCTGTTGATGATTGCATAGACAACCACGCCCACAACGCCTAATAAAAACAGCAGAACAGAGGCTTTCGCACCCGGTTTGATTTCTGTCACTTGGCTACCGCGGAGTTCAACTAAGCCTTCAGCTAAACGTTTTTGATAGATTGGGTCATCAGATAGCTTGGAGTTAAATGTCCAAGAGATAATGAATGACATCAAGATAATTGCAAGGAAAGTGGATGGTAATAGAATTCCTAATAGTGTGATGTAGCTGACAGTATTACCTGCGCCCATCATTACTGGGTTTTCCATTACGGATGCCATATACACAACCGCCGCAGAAATCGGAGAGGCAGTAATACCAATCTGAGCTGCAACAACCGCCGTTGATAGTGGACGACAAGGTTTAACACCTTGCTCTTTAGCAACTTCTGCAATAACGGGCAGGGTAGCCAAAGAAATATTACCTGTTCCTGCAAATAGCGTCAGAAAATAGGTGACCATTGGAGCAAGAATCGTAATGTATTTCGGATTACGGCGTAACAGTTTTTCTGTTTGAGCAACTAAATAATCGAGACCACCTGCAATTTGCATTGCAGAAATAGCAGCGATAACGGCCATGATTATGGAGATGACATCAAATGGTATGGTGCCTGGTTTAACGCCAATTGCAGCGAGTACCAATACACCGAGGCCACCGGCGAAGCCGATACCTATACCACCCAAACGGGCCCCCAGAAATATGGCCAGCAGAACAATTATAAATTCTACGGCTAACATAGTGTTTACTCCTCGACAAAATTAAAAATAAAATTGAAATTAAAAATATGAAACTGTTATGTTAATTTTTTGTGTGTGCATAAAACTAAAAAGGCACGCTTTCTATAAGAAAGTCGTGCCTTAATTTTTAAGAGTAATTTTTGCTTAACATAAATTACTAGTCATCGAATCTTTTCGCTTTGTAAGCTGGGTGTTTTAAGTTCTCAACAGAGAAAATATCATCCAACTGCTCTTCAGTCAGTAATCCACGCTCAAGAACGACTTCACGGACACTTTTACCTGTTTCAGCACAGATTTTACCCACGATGTCACCATTATGGTGGCCAATGAATGGGTTCAGATAAGTCACGATACCGATAGAATTGAAGACAAAGGCTTCACAAATTTCTTTGTTAACGGTAATACCATCAACGCATTTTTCAACTAAGTTACGACAAGCATTACTCATCAGAGCAATTGATTCAAACATTGCTTGACCAATAGCGGGTTCCATAACGTTTAACTGTAGCTGACCCGCTTCAGCAGCCATTGTGACACAAGTATCGTTACCGATCACCTTGAAACATGCTTGGTTAACAACTTCAGGGATAACCGGGTTAACTTTTGCTGGCATGATGGAAGAACCTGCTTGTAGCTCAGGCAAATTAATCTCTTTTAGACCTGTACGTGGTCCTGAAGAGAGTAAACGTAAGTCATTACAGGTTTTCGATAATTTAACGGCAAGACGCTTCAAGCTTGCATGAACAGTGATGTAAGCACCACAGTCAGACGTTGCTTCAATTAAGTCTTCTGCTGGTACACAGGGTAAACCTGTCACTTCAGCCAATTTTTCAACAGCTAGCTTTTGGTAGCCAGGTGCTGCGTTTAGGCCAGTACCGATTGCAGTTGCGCCTAAGTTAACTTCTAGCAGTAATTCAATGCTACGTTTTAGGTTTTTCTCTTCTTCTTTTAAAAGAGTAGCAAACGCATGGAACTCTTGACCCACTGTCATTGGAACAGCATCCTGTAATTGAGTACGACCCATTTTCAGAATGTCTTTGTATTCTTCTGCTTTTCTTTCAAAGCCTTTTTTAAGGTATTCAACTGATTCAATCAATTTAGTAACAGAATTGTATACTGCAATACGGAAACCCGTAGGATATGCATCGTTGGTTGATTGGCTCTTATTTAAGTGGTCATTCGGGTTTAAAAATTCATATTCCCCTTTCTTGTGACCCATCAGTTCAAGACCAATATTTGCAAGGACTTCATTGGTATTCATATTCAGTGATGTACCCGCACCACCTTGGAATACGTCAACAGGGAACTGATCCATGCATTTACCGGTATCAAGCACAACATCACATGCTTTAATAATGGTATCCGCAATATCACGCGGAATAGTGTGAAGTTCTTTATTCGCCATTGCTGCCGCTTTTTTTACCATTACCATGCCACGAATAAATTCAGGAACATCGTTAATGGTGCGGTCGCTGATATAAAAATTTTCAATCGCACGCAGAGTATGAACACCATAATAGGCATCAGATGGAACTTCTTTCTGACCTAATAGGTCTTCTTCGATACGAGTATTGTTTGACATGAGAACCTTCTTAATTAGATTACAGTTACTGTCTATATGCGCTTTAAAATATATATAGTGTAAAACAAAATATTTTAGGTGTTAATCACCTGTTAATCCTTTATCAGCATGATGATCTACTGATTTATAGGTAGATCATAAGCTTTTCTTCACCCTTTGCCTTGAACCTAGATCACTATATAGTTTGATTTATGCAACAGATTTCAAAATGTGTGAACACACTCACAAACGATATTAAAAAATTAGAAAACTCCGTGAGTTGAAAACCGTTATAGTGATCCCAATCATTATGACTATACTATATCCAAAATAGCTTTTGAGTTGCATTTAGGTCAACGGTAACTCAAGAACAGATACTCAGATAACCTAGAACGGTCAACAATGACACGACTTGAAGTATGACGGGTATAAATGAAAAAGCGAATGCTGTTGTTTGTCTCTTAGATACTGTTCACAAAGGTTTTCAAAGGGGCGAGAATTAATCTATAGATTATTGAAGTAAAGGAGAACTTGTGCGCTGGCTACCTCTAATCCTAATATGTCTTCTCATTTATATTGAGTCTATTATATTTGTCCGTGTTGCCACTGAAATTGGTGTTTTGGCGACATTAATACTTGTTGTACTCACCTCATGTTTAGGTATTTCTCTGGTCAAAAATCAGGGAATAAAAAACGTCATGCTGATCCAGCAAAAAATGGCTGCTGGTGAGAGCCCCGCTGCAGAAATGACAAAAAGTGTTGCGCTTGTACTTGCTGGCTTCTTATTAATTGTTCCGGGCTTTTTTACTGACTTTATTGGCTTACTTTTACTATTACCACCTGTACAAAAACTGATTGTGATGCGTTTGATTCCACATATTCGCTTTTCTCAGTCGGGAAATGGCTTTAGTGCAGGGCGTCAAAATCCATTCGAACAAGGTGATACATTTGAAGGTGAATTTCAGCGCAAGCAGGATGATCCGTCATATACAATAGATAAGTCAGATGATTCTTCAGGATCAGAAAAAAATAATCGTCCTAAGCATTAATCCCTCTTGAATAGGGAAGGTAAAAAAACAAAAAAATTTTATCTTCCCCCCTTGAAGTTATCTCATCTAGCCCCAATCTCCTGAAACAAGGTACTAGTTTATTAGACTTAGACTTACTAGTATCGTCCTCTTACCTAGTGTGGACTTTATTTATAGGAGAACTATTAATGAAAATTCGTCCATTGCATGACCGTGTTATCGTCAAGCGTAAAGAAGTTGAATCTAAATCTGCGGGTGGCATCGTTTTGACTGGCACAGCAGCAGGTAAATCTACGCGTGGTGAAATCCTCGCCGTTGGTAAAGGCCGCATCCTCGAAAATGGTGAAATTAAAGCACTGGATGTGAAAGTCGGCGACATCGTTATTTTTAACGACGGTTATGGCGTGAAAGCTGAGAAAATTGACAACGAAGAAGTGCTGATTATGTCAGAAAGTGACATTCTAGCGATCGTTGAAGCATAATTTTCACTTAGATCTTCTCAACCAACGAAAAGAATTTAAAGGAAAGAAATAATGGCAGCTAAAGACGTTAAATTTGGTAATGACGCACGTATCAAAATGCTTCGTGGCGTGAATGTTCTCGCAGACGCAGTTAAAGTTACTTTAGGTCCTAAAGGCCGTAACGTAGTTCTGGACAAATCATTTGGTTCACCAGTAATCACTAAAGATGGTGTTTCTGTTGCACGTGAAATCGAATTAGAAGATAAATTCGAAAACATGGGTGCGCAGATGGTGAAAGAAGTTGCCTCTAAAGCGAACGATGCTGCGGGTGATGGTACTACGACAGCAACTGTTTTAGCACAAGCTATCGTGATCGAAGGTTTGAAAGCAGTTGCAGCGGGTATGAACCCAATGGATCTGAAACGTGGTATTGATAAAGCAGTTATTGCAGCAGTTGAAGAGCTGAAAGCACTGTCTGTTCCATGTTCAGATTCTAAAGCGATTGCTCAGGTAGGGACTATTTCTGCAAACTCCGACGAAACTGTTGGTAAACTGATTGCAGAAGCAATGGATAAAGTCGGTAAAGAAGGCGTTATCACTGTTGAAGAAGGTACTGGTCTAGAAGACGAACTGGATGTTGTTGAAGGTATGCAGTTCGACCGTGGTTACCTGTCTCCTTATTTCATCAACAAACATGAAGCGGGTTCAGTTGAACTGGAAAACCCATTCATTTTGTTAGTTGATAAAAAAGTGTCTAACATCCGTGAATTACTGCCAGTATTAGAAGGCGTTGCTAAAGCAAGCAAACCACTTCTCATCATCGCTGAAGATGTTGAAGGTGAAGCATTAGCAACTCTGGTTGTGAACACCATGCGCGGTATCGTGAAAGTGGCTGCTGTTAAAGCACCAGGTTTCGGAGACCGTCGTAAAGCGATGCTGCAAGATATCGCTATCCTGACTAATGGCACTGTTATTTCTGAAGAAATCGGTATGGAGCTTGAAAAAGCGACATTAGAAGATTTAGGTCAAGCAAAACGTATCGTTATCACTAAAGATACGACGATTATCATTGATGGTCTTGGTGATGAGTCAGCAATTGCTGGCCGCGTTGCACAAATCCGTCAACAAATCGAAGAATCAACCTCAGATTATGACCGTGAAAAATTGCAAGAGCGTGTTGCTAAATTAGCAGGCGGTGTTGCTGTTATTAAAGTTGGCGCGGCAACTGAAGTTGAAATGAAAGAAAAACGTGCTCGTGTTGATGATGCTCTGCATGCAACTCGCGCAGCGGTTGAAGAAGGTGTTGTTGCTGGTGGTGGTACTGCACTGGTACGCGTTGCAGCTAAACTTGAATCACTGAAAGGTGATAACGAAGAGCAAAACGTCGGTATCCGTGTTGCACTACGTGCGATGGAAGCGCCAATGCGTCAAATCGTCACCAACGCAGGCGAAGAAGCTTCTGTTGTTGTTAACAACGTTAAAGCGGCTAAAGGTAACGAAGGTTACAACGCAGCGACTGATACTTACGGCGACATGATCGAGATGGGTATTTTGGACCCAACGAAAGTAACTCGTTCAGCATTGCAATTCGCAGCATCAATCGCAGGTTTGATGATCACAACCGAAGCGATGATTACTGATATGCCAAAAGATGACGCTCCAGATTTAGGTGGCGCTGGCATGGGTGGTATGGGCGGAATGGGCGGTATGATGTAAGCCAATTTGGCGACATCAAGCTCATAACTGTGGCTAAACACTGTTAAGCCTTGAGAAGCCAGTATCGTTAGTATTTACTGACGATGCTGGCTTTTTTATATTAATCAAACTGATTTTTATTAACCTAAAGTTCATTATAAAAATTCAATACTCGAAAACACTTTAAATGATATTTATTGTGCATTTATTTTTGCGCAAAGGTAATGCATCAGGTTATATTTAGAATTAGGTAAAAATGATTTGATAAGTAACTAACGGATAAAGGCGTTATACGAGTTTTATGTTAAACTCTATTTGCTGGCGGGTATGTGTTATGTTTATGAACATACCTTTTGATATTTTGAACCGTCTTCCATGCCTCTTGATATAGATCTAGCGAATTTTGGCTGTAAATGAGCGCTTGAGTGGTTATACTTTGGTAGCGCTATGAAGAACCATTTAGAGATATAGTTAAAAAAAACAGTATCTTAAATGAAGAAGGGAATGAATAGCGATCAAACCAGCTGCAAAAATACTATGATAAATGAGGGAAAACATGCGAATTAAAATATTGCTTGGTGCTGCTGCATTACTGCTTTTAGCAGGCTGTTCGACAACAAATAATTTAACTACAGCAGGCTCACAAGTTCGTTTTGCTGAAAATCAACCTGGAAGCGATTGCCAGCTCCTCGGTCAAGTAACAGGGACTCAAAGTAACTGGTTGAGCGGTGTAAATAGTGACTCTAGCTCAATGCGTGGCGCTGCAAATGATCTACGTAACAACGCAGCGGCAATGGGTGGAAATGTGATTTTTGGTGCATCTAGCCCAAGTGAGACTATCCTGTCTAGTTTCATTCCTGTTGACAGCAAAATCGTTGGCCAAGTTTATAAGTGCCCTTAAAATGAATATTTAACGCCCGTCTGATTCAGACGGGCGTTTTCATATCAGCTCTGTTTTAGGTTTAAGTCGAGTAGTGTTTTACTCGGCTCTCCACCAATTTCTCGAGCAAGTTTTGGAACTAGATAGCCTGATACTTTGCTTAGTAATTGTTGTATTAACAATCGAGCTTCTTGGTCGCTAACTAAAAAGTGCCCGGCTCCTTGAACCTTATCTAAAACATGTAAATAATAAGGTAAGATACCCGCATCGAATAATGCATTACTTAAGATTGCCAATGTGTTTGCGTTATCATTTACGCCACGTAAAAGTACACTTTGGTTTAGTAATGTTACCCCTGATTTTTTTAACTTCTGCACTGCTGCTTTAAAGTCATCATCAATCTCATTAGCATGATTAATATGGGTGACCATAATGACTTGAAATCGTGAGTTTGCCAGCCTTTTACACAATCCATCAGTGATGCGTTCAGGTATGACAACAGGCAAACGAGAGTGAATTCTAAGGCGTTTAATATGTGGGATAGCTTCTAGCTGCCCTATTAACCAGCCGAGTTCGCTGTCCTTTGCCATCAATGGATCGCCACCTGAAAAGATGATTTCATTGAGTTCAGTGTGGTTTTTTATATAATCCACGGCTATCAACCAATTATTTTTGTTTCCCTTGTTATCCTCGTAGGGAAAATGCCGGCGAAAGCAGTAACGACAGTTTACCGCACATCCCCCTTTCACTAGCATTAATGCTCGGTTGTGATATTTGTGTAGTAAACTGGGGATCTCATTACCTTGTTCTTCTAATGGATCAGTAGAAAAACCCGGATGGGTATCGAATTCTGCCTTTACGGTTAATACCTGTAATAGCAGAGGGTCTTGTGGATCGCCTTTTTTCATGCGTGAAATAAACGGCTTCGGTACACGTAACGGAAATAATTTACGTGCTTGGTTGCCGTCTTTTAATGCTTGATGGCTTTCAAGCCCCAGTATTTGTAGCAATTCATCAGGATTAGTGATTGCTTCAGCAAGTTGTTGTATCCAGACTTCTCTGGTTAGGGTGTTTTGAGTTACAATATCGACCATTTTTTGGCTATGCCATTTTTAGTGTATAAATTTAGAGGATCTCCATGGCTACTTATAGTACCAATGAATTCCGCTCAGGTCTTAAAATCATGTTAGATGGTGAACCTTGTGCAATTCTTGAAAGTGAATTCGTTAAACCAGGTAAAGGTCAAGCGTTTGCACGTGTTCGTCTTCGTAAACTGATTTCTAACAAACTGTTGGAAAAAACATTTAAATCTACTGATTCTGTTGATGGTGCAGATGTCATGGATATGAACTTAACTTACCTTTATAACGACGGTGAGTTCTGGCATTTCATGAACAACGAAACCTTCGAGCAGCTTGCAGCTGACGAAAAAGCGGTTGGTGATAACGCTAAGTGGCTGATCGACCAAGCAGAGTGTATTTTAACTCTGTGGAATGGTCGTCCAATCGCTGTGACTCCACCTAACTTTGTTGAGTTGGAAATCACAGAAACTGACCCAGGTCTGAAAGGTGATACAGCAGGAACGGGTGGTAAACCAGCAACGCTGAGCACCGGCGCAGTGGTTAAAGTTCCTCTGTTTGTTCAGATTGGCGAAGTGATCAAAGTTGACACTCGTTCAGGCGAATACGTTTCACGTGTGAAATAATACCCGTTTGATTGAGATTAAAAAACCGTAATATCTTAAAAAAATTACGGTTTTTTTTATCTAAGTTTATCGAGGTATCTTTACTTGATACTTGCAGGCTCCCCTTTTGCTAACTTAGCAGCATTTAAAGCCACCTTTTCCACCATAACGAGCATCTTGGCGATCTTTGAAGAACTCTTCATAAGTCATTGGTGTCTGATCAGGATGATTAAGCTGCATATGGGCAACATAGTTATCATAGTCAGGTAGGCCAATCATCAATTTTGCGGCTTGCCCGAGGTAGCGAGCGGCATTGCCTAGTGAACTAAACATCCTTTCCTCCCCATACCCGTCATATTTCAAATTGTCGCTTTGTTGGCTACGCTCAGCTACCCGAATCACATACTTATGTATGCTCATCGAAATAGCTTCCCTTGCCGCCTTGCGACACTTCGAACTATTTAGGGTATATATTTGTTATATTTCAAATTGTCGCTTTGTTGGCTACGCTCAGCTACCCGAATCACATACTTATGTATGCACATCGGAATAGCTTCCCTTGTCGCCTTGCGACACTTCGAACTATTTAGGGTATATATTTGTTATATTTCAAATTGTCGCTTTGTTGGCTACGCTCAGCTACCCGAATCACATACTTATGTATGCTCATCGGAATAGCTTCCCTTGCCGCCTTGCGACACTTCGAACTATTTAGGGTATATATTTGTTATATTTCAAATTGTCGCTTTGTTGGCTACGCTCAGCTATCCGAATCACATACTTATGTATGCTCATCGGAATAGCTTCCCTTGTCGCCTTGCGACACTTCGAACTATTTAGGGCGAACATAGTTTTGCTGCTCTAAATAATTAAACTACAAATCACTTTTAGAGTTTTGACGCACCAAATTAATGGTGACGTGTATCAGCTACAATTTCCTTATAGTTTGCGGGCATTTCTTCATACGGGACTTCATTTGCAGTTGGCTCCGGTGATTTCAGCGCTTTCAATGCGGTACGAATTGAGAAAATAGCCAAGAACACCACAACTATCATAAAGAAGATGGTCAGCCCTGCATCTAAGCGGTTATTAAAGATCAACTGTGTTAGCTGTGATTCAGTATATTGCGCAGGGATGTTGCCACTATCAATCATTGCTTGGAATTTATTAGCAACAGCTAAGAAGCCAACACGAGTATCTTCGCTGAAGGTTTTTTCCCATCCTGCTGTCATCGTACAAATCAGTAACCACGTTGTTGGAACGAGGGCGACCCACGCGTATTTTTGGCGCTTCATTTTGAAAAGAACTACAGCACAGAGCATTAATGCCATTCCTGCGAGCATTTGGTTTGCGATACCAAATAGAGGCCAGAGTGTATTGATACCCCCCAATGGGTCAACAACGCCTTGGTGCAGGAAGTAGCCCCAAGCTAGTACGCAGAGCGCCGTAGCGATAAGATTTGCGGGTAGTGAGTCAGTCCGTTTTAAGGCAGGTGAAATAACCCCCAATAAGTCTTGCAACATAAAACGCGCGGCACGTGTACCTGCATCGACGGCGGTTAAAATAAAGAGTGCTTCAAACAAGATGGCGAAGTGATACCAAAATGAAACATTCATCAATCCGCCAAGGGCACCATGCAGAATATAAGCCATACCAACTGCGAGAGTAGGTGCGCCACCTGCTCGAGAAATAATACTCTTTTCACCAACTTCATTGGCTATCTGGTTAAGTTGATCCGGTGTTATGTGGAAACCCCAACTGCTGACAACTTGAGCGGCCGATGCGACAACGTCTACTGTTCCTGCTGGTGCCAGCATCGCCATTGGGCTATTCATCGCGAAATAAACGCCGGGATCAATTACACAGGCTGCAACCAGCGCCATGATGGCAACAAAAGATTCCATCAACATGCCACCATAACCAATAAAGCAAGCTTGGTTTTCATTGGCGAGCATTTTCGGTGTTGTTCCTGATGCTATTAATGCATGGAAACCCGAAACTGCACCACAGGCAATCGTAATAAATAAAAATGGAAATAGGTCACCAGCCCAGACAGGCCCTGTACCATCAATAAATTTAGTCAATGATGGCATTTGCAGTGTTGGATTTAAAACCAAAATACCTATTGCTAAACCAATAATTGTTCCTATTTTTAAGAAGGTCGAGAGGTAGTCACGTGGTGCGAGCAATAGCCAAATAGGTAAAACAGCGGCAACAAAGCCATAGCCAACTAACATCCAAGTTAACTGAACGCCAGTGTAGTCAAAATAGGGGGCCCATGTTTCACTTTCAGCGACCCATCCGCCGGAGACAATTGCGAATACAAGAAAGACTAAACCAATGATTGATACCTCACCAATACGTCCAGGGCGAATATAGCGGGTATAAATCCCCATAAAAATCGCGAGGGGAATAGTAAAGGCAACGGTATAGGTTCCCCATGGACTATGGGTTAGTGCTTTGACGACAATCATCGCAAGCACAGCAAGGATAATTACCATGATCATAAAACAGGCAATAAGTGCCAAGATACCTGCGGTATTACCCATCTCTTCTTTAACCAGTTCCCCAAGCGAGCGGCCATCTCGGCGGGTTGAGACAAATAGCACCATAAAATCTTGTACAGCACCCGCGAGTACGACGCCAGCTAATAGCCACAGCATGCCCGGTAAGTAACCCATTTGTGCCGCCAAAACGGGACCTACAAGCGGCCCTGCACCTGCGATTGCAGCAAAATGGTGACCAAATAGGACTTTTTTATCTGTTGGTACGTAATCCAAACCATCATTATGGCGGATCGCTGGTGTCATGCGAGTTTCATCAACCTGCAGAACTCTTTTAGCAATAAATAACCCATAATATCGATAGGCGATTAAATAGACACAGATTGCTGCAATAACAATCCATAATGCATTTATTTGTTCGCCACGATTTAACGCAATATAACCAAGTGCGAATGCACCGAGTAGTGCTAGAACAATCCAAACTAGATGTTTACTCATAGCTACCCCATCCGTTTCATTTTTAAATTATTGTTGTTTTATTCTGTAGTACTACTTACACATATAACCGCAATTAATTGAAAGACAAAGTAGCTAAAACGTGAAACCAAACAGCGATCATAAATAAATATCATAACTGTTATTAACATCACTAAACCATAGTACATAATTAGATTATATTTTTATTTAAGCTAAAGAAATCACTCATACTTAGTGTTAATTCTTTTTTGTTATTAATTAACAGGTTTTTATATTGATTCAATAGGTGGGTAATTTAGAGAGAATTATCATTAAAGAAATATAAGGTCTGAGGAGGAATCCCTCCTCAATTAGTGAGATATAAGGTCTAAGTCTTTCTTAAACGTTGAATTAGTTTTTTACCAAACAAAGTCATAATCAAGCCGAGCATGATAAAGGTTAACCCAGCGATTTGTACGCCATTAATGTGCTCACCAAGGAACAATACACTACTACTTAAGCCAAACACTGGGACAAGGAGTGAGAAAGGAGCAACTCGCCAAGCTTCATAACGGCCAAGCAGCATTCCCCATAAGCCATAACCAACAAAGGTAGATAGATAGGCTAGGTAAATAATAGTCCCAAACACTGACCAATTGAAATCAGATAGGCCTTGAACAATGGCTTCTTTGCCTTCAAAAAACCATGAACTAACGAAGAAAGGGATGATGGGAATGAGAGCACTCCAACTAACTAATGAGAGCACGCTACATTTTTCTTCATCTTGGTGTTGCATGATAATTCTGTTAGTAATATTCCCACATGCCCAAGAAAGACCTGCAATTAACGTAAAGATCAGTCCTAATAATGGAATATCATCTAGCCCACCGGCTGTCGCGCCTTTAGCCAGTATTGTTAGCCCTATGGCAGCGATTAACATGCCAATAAAATGGGTGGCGTGTAGCGATTCCTTTAAGATTACAGCACCAAGCAATAGCGTGAAAAAGGCTTGAGCCTGCAAGATAACGGAAGTTATACCAGCAGGCATACCAACACCTATTGCACAGAAGAGAAATGCAAATTGACCAAAGCTAATGGTCAGTCCGTACAACAGTAATAACTTGAGCGGAATTTTGGGGCGCTTAAAGAAAAAAATAGCAGGGAATGCAACAAACGCAAAGCGTAGAGCACCTAGCAGTAATGGTGGAAGGGCAGTTACACCAAGTTTAATTATGACAAAATTAATGCCCCAGATGATAACAATACAGAGGGCGAGTAGTATATCTTTGAAACTCATGCTATTTCTCAATGATCGTTTCAAATCAGATTCTCTACTCTAATCCTGCTTGCCCTAATGTGCGATAAAAATGGTGTTCCAAGCTTTAGGTAATGTATAAATAGGTGAATTTTTCATGTTTATTGCAGCTAATCTGTTATTTTTAATAACTTGAATCTGAAATCTCGAACATTTATAATACTGCCTAAATCTCACGTGTTCGGGACGACCTGAATAAACGTTATAAATAATGGGGACGACCCCGAATTGTACGCGAGAGAATAGTAATGGCTTGGATCATCCTCATATTCGCCGGTTTATTAGAAATTGTTTGGGCTATTGGCCTGAAATATACTCACGGCTTCACACGTCTTACCCCCAGTATTATCACCATTGTCGCGATTATTGCCAGTATGGGGCTATTAGCTTACGCAATGCGTGATTTACCCGCTGGAACTGCATACGCAATTTGGACTGGGATCGGTGCAGTTGGTACTGCAATTGTCGGGATTATATTTCTTGGCGAATCGGCAAATATATTTCGTATATTAAGCTTATGTTTAATTGTTGCCGGATTAATTGGTTTAAAAGTTTCAAGTTAATCGATACTTATATAAATTAAATATCTAGGTGAAACATAAAGTATTAATTTTTATGTTTCACTTGTATTAATATTATTTTTTTATGTGGTTTAAATTATCTTAGAATTAGATCTATTTCTACGTTCTGTTTCCACTTCAAATTTACTATCAAGGCTATAAATAGCTTTTTATTAGAAATATAACATTGCTTTTTATAGGGATTATCTAAGTAGCTCCCATTTCAAGCGATTAACGATATATTATGTAAATAGTTCTCATTTTCATTATTTTTGTAATGGCTTGATATGTCTGACTCTGAGTTGCAATGCTTATTTGCACGCCATTCTTCCTTATTATGCCGCTATCTAAACTCATACCTCAAAGACCATAATTTAAGTATGGATATTATGCAGGAAAGCTTTGCTCGCATGGCTGAGCAAATGAAGCATTCCTCAATACAAGATATCGATGCTTATTTGTATCGCACGGCCAAAAATTTAATGGTTGATCATTTTCGCCAGCAGAAGAAACAACAATCAGTGCTCATCAGTGATACACAATGGCAAGATTTTCCTTCTGATGTTAAAAGCCCAGAGGCTCAAGCGATTAGCGAGCAGCAAATTAATCAAATCCAAATAATCATACAAAGTTTACCGCAAAGAACTCAGGAGATATTCCATTTGCATCGTGAAGAAGGACTTACACAGACAGAAGTCGCTGAAATATTAAATGTTTCATTGAGTACCGTTGAAAAGCATCTTGCAAATGCATTGGCAATCCTAATTCACAAGTGGAGGGAATGATAATGAAAGATTTATATGACAGCCCTTCTGAAATCGAAAATACAGCGGCATTGTGGGTAATCAAAACGACATCACGTGAATTGACTGGGCAAGAAAATCAAGATTTCCAAGCATGGATCACATCTTCTGAACAACATCGCACGACTTACTTCCGTGCTCGTCAATTGTGGGCATTAACAGCTCCGAGCCCAATAAAGCCAATAACAGTGACTGAGAACGTTGCAGAGCAACCGCAAAAAACACGACGACATTATGTCTGGCAGGCATTTGCAGCCACGGTAGTATTTTGCATATTATCAGTTAGTGTTTGGCATTACAGCACTCAGATAGCACCTGATTATCAAGCTAAAATAGGTGAAATATTACAAGTTACTCTTCCTGATGGGAGCTTAGTTGACCTTGATAGCGGTTCTCAATTATCACTGGCCTTTGATGATAATTACCGCCAAATCAATCTACTGACTGGCCGGGCTTATTTTGCAGTTGCGCCAATGATTTCAATAGAACATCGACCTTTTCGTGTTGCAGCAAGCGATGGCATCATCCAAGCATTAGGTACTGAATTTTCCGTTGATGATAAAGGGGATAGGGTTGACGTGAGTGTTTATCAACATAGTGTGAAAATATCATTGCTATCAGGACAACAAATTATTGTCAATGCAGGCCATGCTGCTCAATACCAACAACAGATTTGGCCTGTTTCATCATTTGAAAGTGATAACCCGATTGCTTGGCGACAGGGACAGATTATTTTCCATCAACGGACCCTTAGTGATGTGGTCAATGAAATCAACCGTTACCGCGATAAACCCGTCGTGCTATTGGCAAAGCAAGGGGAGAAAGTGAGTGGCGTATTTCAAGTGAAGTCGATAGAAAGCGCACTATCTAACTTAAGTAAGTCGCGTGAATTGGCTCTTTATGAAATGCCATTTTTCACATTAATGTATTGATATTTAAATATTATTATTTGACTTTAACGATTGAGAGACTTTTTTTAAAAAATTATTTACGGGTTTTCTGTTTTTCTACGTCTTTAACGGAATTGATTATGATTTTTATTATCATTATCATTTTAGGGGCGGGAAATGACCCAGAAGAAACATCATTATAAAAAAGCAGTACTTTGTGTTCACCTTGCATTGATGGCATTACCAGCTGTTCCTATTATTAGTTACGCACAGACTGAACAATCACCACAAGTGATTTCATTTTCAGTTCCTGCTCAATCACTTGAACGTGCATTAATACAATATGCGCAGCAAGCTAAAGTCGAGATATTGATCGACACTCAGAACGTTGCAGGGCTAAAAAGCTATGCAATTCAAGGAAATTTGTCTCTCAAAGAGGGTTTGCGACAACTGATTGGTTCAAACCCGATCCGTTACAACATTCAAAATAATCGGGTTTTTATCAGCCGTATACCAGCAACATCGAATGATGATTCAGTTGTGGTGCTAGATAAAATTACGGTCACCGCAGCACCTGTCCAACAAGGCGATTGGGTTTACGACACGCCAACTTCCGTCAGTGTGGTTAGTCAAAAACAGATTGAAGATAGACCGCCGAAACATATTGCCGATCTACTTGAACTGACAACAGGAGTGTATTCAGCGGTTAGTCAGCAAGATCCTTCTTTATCGGTCAATATTCGTGGGATCCAAGACTATGGTCGGGTCAATATGAATATTGACGGGATGCGACAAAATTTCCAAAAAAGTGGTCACGGGCAACGTAATGGCTCGATGTATATTGACTCAGAATTACTTTCGGGTGTTGAAATTTTAAAAGGCAGCAGCAGTGGCATGGGAAGTGGCGGTACACTAGGCGGAGTTGCGACATTTAGAACGGTTAACGCATCTGACTTTTTATCGAAAGATAAAACATTTGGTGGAAAATTAAATGCGAGTACAGGATCGAATAATACCCATTTTATCGGAAGTACTGCGCTTGCTTTAGGAAATGAAAAAGGTGATATCTTATTTGCAGCCAGTGAACGTCGCTTAGGCGACTATATGCCGGGAACGTATGGCAGTATTGGTGATATACGTATCAATAATGATACGGGACATTACGATCAGCTAGTGGATGACTTAAAGCATACCCGAATAACCGACAGTAACTACCATATGACATCTTATTTAGCCAAAGCAGGATGGAATATCAGTGAGTTCCAACGTATTCAATTCAATTACTTAGAAACTAAGGTGGCATCACCAAATGCAGGAACCTTAACAAACCTTACTCCAAGCTGGCCGTATAAACTGGGTTGGAAAAAAGTGGTTTTAGTGATGTGAATACTAAAAATTACTCCTTGGACTACACGCTATTTAGCAATAGCCCTTGGAGTACAGAGTTCAAAGGAAAGATTTATCTTGTTGATACGAAAGATGATAGTAAAACTTATGCGACGAGCCGACTTATCAATAATGGTTACCAGTCTGATACTCGAGTTAAAACGATTGGATTACAACTTGAAAATCATTCAGAAATTGAATTTAACAGCCGCAACTTATTAAAAGCACATTACGGACTGGAAACTTTCCAAGATAAAGCAAGTAGTCGTTCAACCGAAGCATCGGCGGAGAACGTGACGCCCGATGGTAAACGTTCCTTGAGTTCATTATTTGCAACATTAACCTATGAATATGATGATTGGCTGACTCTTGAAGGTGGGATGCGTTACGATTATTACAATCTGAAAGGCAAAACGGGAATAAGTTATAAGATATTTCCGTTCACCAAAGATAACCCCTGCACCTCAAAAAGTTTACGCCTTTGCAATAGTGTTCAATTTTCGCGTACTTGGGATGTGGATGAGTCAGAAGGTGCATTCTCACCAAATGTCCGGCTTGCTATTCGACCAAATGTCGAGTGGATGGAATTATTTACCAGCTATGGTCGCTCTTGGCGCCCACCTGCGATTACAGAAACATTAACCACAGGTAGTGCTCATAGTTCTTCGACTCAATTCCCTAATCCCTATTTAAAATCTGAGCGTTCTAATGCTTGGGAAGTTGGGATTAATGTGAATTATCCGCAACTATTACTTGAAGAAGATAGATTGGCGGCAAAAATTGCTTACTTTGATACTCGAGTCGATAACTATATTAATCTTGCGATTAATCGTACCAAACCTGGAATGGTACATCCAAGTATTGGCAATGCGGCTTATAGTAACAACCTGAATACCACGCGCTTTAGGGGATTTGAATATCAAATTAATTATGATGCGGGCTTTGTCTATGCAGACTTAACATTCACTCATATGATAGGGAAAAATAAATTTTGTGCACACCCCGCGTGGCTAGGAGGGACTTTGCAATTTTCTAAAGGTAGTGGCCCAGGGAATTGGTATGTAGAAGATGACGAACTTACAAATAACTCTGTTGATTGCAATCGTGGAGCAATATTCGGTAGTGCAGCTAACTTACCAGGCGATAGAGGATCATTCACATTAGGTGGACGCGCATTTGATAGAAAATTGGATGGTGGTGTTGTCGTACGATTTACACCAGGTTTCCAAGATCATTCAGCGCAATCTAACTATCCTTACCTTGCAGATTGGCCTAAATATACCGTTGTTGACCTCTACGCTAGCTACGCATTAACGAATGATATAACGATACGTGGCAACGTTGAAAACTTAACTAACCGTGCTTATGTTGTAAGCTACGCGGAAAGTCTATCCAATACACTAGGACGAGGTAGAACCATTAGTGGCGGGATTGAATATCGTTTTTAAGTAATTTGAATATATTCTCAAAAAAGAATAATTAGATAATAGGATGATAATTGCTCTATTATCTATACCTTGTTATGCCATATTGGGCTGTAGAACACACTTAAATTCCCCAATTACAATATTTATCTCGACTAGCCGAGCATTTTTCTAGATATAGCATCATTTACATTCAGCTAAAATTACTTTTCGTATAAAAATACACGTAATGTTTTTTTATTAAAAAATTTGTGAGATTTATATTGTATTTATTATTTATTGTATGATTGAAGTTTGAATTTAAAATGTTAACAATAGAAAATAACTCGCTAATGAAAAATAATTGGCGAGTTATTTTAAATCAAGTCTTAATTTAATTTTTAGCATGCTCAATTTTTTGTTTTTTATCGTTTTTTATTTAGATAACGTGACGGCCATATTTGTGAAGGCTGTAGTTCTAAAAAGTCAGCAATAATTCCTTCATCTTTTGGCCAGCGTCGAGATAATGCATTACTCAGTGTTGATGAATTTAGTCCTGAACTGCGTGATAATGCAGAGAGTGATGTACCTTTCTTTTTTATTGCTGCAATAATATCTGCAGGATGCCAATCTTCTATCATAATATCTCCATTTATTATCAATGTTAATTATTATCTATTTAATTATATTTAGTTCTTATTCCTCATGAGTGATAAAAATAAACGGTATATTAGTGTTTTTAAATATTCATAAATTTAGCATTTTAATATTTAATTTGATGTGTTAAAGATATACCTATTAATTTAGTTTTATAATGAAACTTGATGGAGTGTTGATGGACATAAAAAATAAATTTCTAGAGAATGCATGTGCTAATTTAACAAAAAACTTTGCTAATTATTTCGATTGGAATGATATTGATTTGAGTATTTCACATATCGATGTGAAAAATAAAAAAATAAAAATACTGTCAAATAATTATGAATGGCAACTGATTTTTTGGGATGATGATTTAGATTTAAGAGTGAGTGAAAGATTAACTTCGGGTATTCAATATTGGAGTGGCTATTCCAATGATTTTGTCAAAACACTAAAAAAAACAGAAAAAACAAATTGAAAGTTGATTTTTGCACTCAATATGGCGATATTTTTGAAATTACGTCAATTAATTCAAAAAAAAATCTTTCCTTATCCGATATGATGGCAATTTATAAATATCGCCCAATCATAGCCGATTATGCACATAAGATATGGAGTCAAGACCCTAAAATAGTTTTACCGGTAAGAGCAAATATTTTGTTATCTCCTGATGAAATGAAAAATAAAGATAGAACATCCTCTGAGTTGTTAGATTCTCATCAATATATGCGTTTTGGAAATATTCGATTTACCCGTAAAGAGGTCATTACTATTAAATTATTTTTATCTCATTGTAGAGTTAAAGAAATTAGTGCGATTCAAGGGTGTTCTGAAGCTTCTGAGCATAAACGTATTCAACGAATTAAAGAAAAACTGAATTGCCCCTATGTATCATCAAGTGGATTATTTAATGTATTAAAAGAACAGGGGATTACATTGGCCTGTTTAGATATTTTTATTAGTGTTATCTGATTAGTATTAAAGTTAACTTATATCGTATTAAATGAAGTAAATAGCATAAGGACAATAGTATGAAATGGAAATTTAGAATTGGTGCGGTTATGGGAAATGCACTCGAATATTATGATATTGCTATATTTGCGGCTATCTCAACCTATTTGAGTGCAGAATTAGAACGACAAGGATATTCGCAAGCAACCGAAATGGTTTGGGGAATTTTTGCTTTACGTTTTATTATCCGGCCTATCGGTGGGTATGTAATAGGACGTTATGCAGATAGAGTCGGTAACAAATCAGCGTTAATTCTGACAAGTTTGATTACCGGAACTGCAACACTGTGCATGGCATTATTACCTATTGAATTATTAGGCGCTTATACACCCGTTGCTATTTTGATTTTACAGATGGCTCTTTCTTTCAGCTTTGCAGGTGAGTATCCTTCATTGATTACCTATTTATTTAATCATGCAAAAAGCAATGAGCGAGCGCGAGTTTCATCATTAGTTGTTGGTAGTTCAATGGTTGGCGTGATTACTTTGTTGGGATTCGTTTTTATTCTAGAGCATATATTAGATACCAATACTATGCAGAGTATCGGTTGGCGTATTCCTTTATTATTCGGCCTTGTGAATATCTTGATTAGTTTTTTTGGTTTAGATTGATATTACCCGAACAATTAGAGATAAAAAAAAGTTATTCTATTAATTGGAGACAGGTTTTTTATATTATTTTACTGACAGTACCTGGTTCAGTTATTTTTTATTCACAAAACATTTCATCATCACTTATTTTGAAATATTTAAATGTGGGTGAATTAAAGAGTATCTACGTAATTGCATTCGCAATTTTATTGTTATTACTTATGTTAATTTGTGGATGGTTTACGGATAAATATAGTTCGTCAAAAAGAATATTCAATTATGGTGTTGTAGGAATGGTTGTCCTTTCCGCACCGCTTTATTTTGCAATGCATAGCGATGTTATAGAAGTAATTCTGTTAGCACAGCTTATGATGACAATTTATGCTGCAATGATCCTATGCAATTCTTCATGGGTACTCGCGCAAGCAGCCAATGTGGAAGCCACTACGCAGGTTTAGGCTATAACATAGCATCGACAATAGTTGGAGGTTTAACACCTTTAATTATCAGTTATCTTCTGGATATTCACTTAGTTTATGTCGGTGCTTTTGTTGCTTTATGTGGCCTTACGTTGCTGTTGTCATACAAGTTACCAAAGCCTCAAATAGCATAGCGTATTGATAAATCATCTACAAAATAATTCAAGTTGCTGAGAGTTTTTACCAGCAACTTAAATTATGGGAGATAAACCGGTTTATTGAAATGTAAAGAGTCACAGCATTCCGAGCTTCAATATAAAACAAGGAATTAGCGATGAAATGGAAATTCAGATTTGGTGCGGTATTAGGTAATATGCTGGAATACTATGACGTTGCAGTATTTGCGGCTATCTCAACCTATTTGAGTGCAGAGTTAGAACGACAAGGATATTCACAAGCAACCGAAATGGTCTGGGGGATTTTTGCTTTACGTTTTATTATCCGGCCTATCGGTGGGTATGTAATAGGCCGTTATGCCGATAGAGTCGGTAAAAAGTCAGCGTTAATTCTGACAAGTTTGATTACAGGAACTGCAACACTGTGCATGGCATTATTACCGATTCAACTACTTGGTGCTTATACGCCACTCGTCATCTTAGTGATACAAATGGCGCTATCTTTTAGTTTTGCGGGTGAATATCCATCATTAATTACTTATCTACTTAATGGTGCTGCATCTAATCAGCGCTCGAGGATAGCCACTCTGCCGCCTGCTGGTGCCATATTGGGCGTCATCATTTCACTTGGATTAGTTTTACTATTAGAGCGAACATTAACGCCTGAAATGATGCAAGCGTTTGGCTGGCGTATCCCTTTATTGTTTGGTGTTGTTAATATTGCCATTAGCTTCTGGTTTAGGGCAAGATTACCAAATCACCCAGTAGTGCAAAGCGGTTATCGGCCTATAAATTGGTATCGTTCATTCCATGTTTTTTTACTGGGTGTGCCTGCAACGCTTACCTTTTATGCCCAAAATATTTCCTCATCAGTCATCGTTGAGCATTTGAATATAGGTGCACTAAAGAGTGTATATGCAATTCTAACCTCTAGCTGATTATTAATTATCATGGTGATTTGTGCATGGCTAACAGATAAATACATTTCATCAATAAAAATATTTAATATTGGTGTTGCTGGATTAGTGATTTTCTCTATCTCGTTATATTACATAATGAGTAATGGAATTATTGAATTAATCATTATTGCGCAGCTTATTATGACTATTTTTTTAGCAATGATAATGTGTAACGTAGCTGACAAGATTGTAACTGCTGCTGATGGGCAAACAACGACGTTAAGTATCGGTTTTAATTTTACGGCAATTTTTGTCGGGGGATTAACACTATTGATAATAAGTTATTTATCTGGATTTAATTTAATTTATGTTGGTATGTTTTTAGCGTTATTTAGTTTAACAGTGCTACTATCAAGTAAACTATCGAGTAATATATCATTGCAGTAATTATTTTTAATATATTTGAATGGGGTGATGTTTAAATATTTTGGCGTATGGGTAGTAATTTTTATATCTAATAATGCAAGTTTCATTTATTTAATAAGTAAAATTATCGCTATTAATATAGAAAGTTCTTTTCCTTTAGTTTGTTAGGGTGTGAGTAATCATTTTATTTTAGTGTGGTAAGTGTATTTTGTGATATATCACGATGATAACTTTCGCGTAAAACATATTTTTTAAGATAGATAAAACCAATAATATAAGGAATGTTATGGATATTGAAAATACTGTCATAGAAAAAATTGTAATGATTTTAAAAATAACTTTATTAATCATTTTGATTGGAATGATATAGATGTCACTTATTCCCGTATGGATATATGCGCTAAAGTTATTCATGGCGTATCAAGTAATTATGAATGGATGTTAACGTATTGGGGGATGATTTAGATCTGTTAATCAGTGAAAGGCTGACGGCGGGTATTCAATATTGGAATAACTATTCACAAGCGCATGCAGACGCTTTATCTAAGACACATAAAAATGCATTGAAATTGGATTTTTGTAATCAATATGGGAATGTATTTGAAATCACTTCAATTAATTCTAAAACACAATTATCAATGGAGGATTTGTTAGCTATTTATAAACATCGTTCTTCAATTGCTGATTATATTCACACGACATGGGAACAAAATGAGAAATTATTTTACCTCTCAGGGCCGAAATTGCCTTGCCTTTAGCCGTATTGCAACCAATAGAGGAACAGTCGATTGAGTCATTCGATATTCAACAATATATGCGTTTTGGTAATATCTGTTTTACCCGTGAAGAGATCATGACTATCCGGCTTCTACTGTCAAATTGTCAACTTTCAGAAATTAGTGTTATTCAAGGATGTTCTGAAGATATTGAAAATGAAAGAATTCAAAAAATTAAAGATAAACTCGATTGTCCCTATGTAACTGATAACAGGTTATTTAATGTATTAAAAGAGCAGGGGATAACACTGCCTTGCTTGGAAACATTAGTACGTTATCCGTAGTTGCTTTGACATTAAAGCGATTGATATGTAATGCCAATATCAATCGCTTACTGTACTTATCCTGGCATTGAACCAATTGCAGGATAATTTACGCAAGCTACATCCTGTAGCAACTAGCACAATTATTTTCGGTATAGGGTGTGAAATGTAACACACATAAGAAACCAGTGGCTAGTGATATAGCCACTGGTTAATTTTATTTCCTGCAAGTAACTGTTCTAACTATGCAATTACAGTGTGAATACACCGATAACTGAAATCACAGAAATAATTGCTGAGGCACCATAGAAAACCCATTTTGACGCAGGGACATGCACTTTAAAATCATGCAGTGTGTGGTGAATGCGGTGCATACCACACCATACTGGCAAAATGATCATCAGTAGTAGGAAAATGCGGCCGATAAAGCTTGAACAAAATGCAAGGATGCGTTCATAGCTTAACATATCAGGTGCAACACCCAGTGGGATCAAAATCCCGAGAAGTAGGATGATGACTGGGCCAACAATCGCACTCCACATACCACCTGCACCAAATAATCCCCAGAAAATCGGTTCATCGGAACGTTTAGGCGTTAGGTTCATCAGATTCTCCTTAGATTAAAATACGAGTGCAATAGCTAAAATAGCTACGGTAACCACAATCGTTAATGCCCAAAAGCCTTTAACAATTGGCTCCTCTGGCATTTTTTTGTCTTTAACAATAATACAGACTGCTTTCGGTGCGAGCTTAAACCATGTTGAGGTGTGCAGCAGCGTGGCAGCTAGTGTAATAATGTTAATGATAAGAACGATAGGGTTGTGTAGGAAAGCAACGAAGCCTTCCCATGATTCTGGGCCAGCTTTGAGTGCAAACACGCCATACAGCACAAGTAGACTGAACCAAACTTGCAGTACAGATGTGCTCTCACGCATGATATAAAAGCGATAAAAACCAAGCTTCTGCCACCAGTCGCCTTTCATTTCTCTGACATAGGGCTTACGTTTTGTTGTCATGACTTCAATTCTCCTTATCGTGGCTTCAGCATGGCGATAACAAGGTCTTGCGCACTGGCAGCTTTACCTTGTTGGATTGCGGCAGCAGGGTCGACATGCTTAGGACAGACTTCAGAGCAGTAGCCTACAAACGTACAGCTCCAGACACCGTTATCACCATTTAACAATGGCATACGCTCTTTAGCACCGTGATCACGGTTATCCAGATTGTAGCGCTCTGCGAGTGTAATTGCGGCTGGTCCCAAGAACTCTGGGTTAAGGCCAAATTGTGGGCAAGCGGAGTAGCACAAGCCACAGTTAATACAGCCAGAGAACTGATGGTATTTTGCCATCTGTGCTGGAGTCTGTTTATTTGGACCATCAGACGGTTTGCGATCATTACCAATAATGTAAGGTTTGATAGCTTCTAAGCGTTCGATAAAGTGAGTCATATCGACCACTAAGTCGCGCTCGATAGGGAAGTTACCTAACGGCTCAACTTTCATTCCTTCAGGATATTCACGCAGGAATGTTTTACACGCCAGTTTTGGTACACTATCAACCATCATGCCGCATGAGCCACAAATCGCCATACGGCATGACCAACGGTAAGAAAGATCAGGTGCAAGGTTATCTTTGATATAACCTAAAGCATCCAGCAACGAGGTTTGCTCATCATAAGGGACATCATATGCCACTAAATGGGGCTCATTATCCGTTTCTGGATTGTAGCGCATGATCTCCATTTTTAAGTGTTTCATATCATCCATTAGCTTGCTCCTTCTTTGCCTTGTCTTGAGCTTCAGCTTCTGCACCATAAACACGTTTTGCTGGCTGAGATTTTGTAATCTTCACATCACTGTATTCTAGGCGAGGAGTGCCTTCAGGGTTATAGAATGTCAATGTGTGTTTCAAGAAATTCACATCATCGCGCTCAGTACAACCTTCGTCGAGACGTTGGTGTGCACCACGGGATTCTTTACGATTAATCGCTGAATGCGCCATACACTCTGCAACATCCAAGCCAAATCCTAGCTCGATGGTGTAAAGTAGGTCGGTATTGAATACGCTACTGTGGTCGGTAATTTCCACATGCTTGAAGCGTTCTTTCAACTCAGCAATCTTATCAACGGTTTTTTGCATTAATTCAGGAGTACGGTAAATACCGCAACCTTCTTCCATTGATAATCCCATTTCATCGCGGATTTTAGACCAGCTTTCTTTACCTTTTTGGTTCAGAAGTTTGTTTAGATTATCTTCAATATCACGAGTGCGTGCTTCAATAGCATTTGCGTTAGCTAGTGTTGCTTCAGCGGTATGTTTTGCTGCTTGTTCGCCCGCAAGGCGACCAAATACCACTAATTCAGCTAATGAGTTAGAACCCAAACGGTTCGCACCGTGCAGACCGACTGATGAACATTCACCCACGGCAAACAAGCCTTTGATACGGGTTTCACAGTTATGATCAGTTTCGATACCCCCCATTGTATAGTGAGCCGTTGGGCGAACAGGGATTGGATCAGTCACAGGGTCAACACCCACGTAAGCTTTTGCTAATTCACAAATAAACGGTAGACGCTCATGCAATTTTTCTGCACCGAGGTGGCGAAGGTCAAGATACACCACATCACCACGATGAGTGCTAATAGTGCGGCCTGCACGCCATTCGTGCCAGAAGGCTTGTGAAACTTTGTCTCGAGGACCCAGTTCCATATATTTATTTTCAGGTTTTCCGAGTGGGGTTTCTGGTCCCATTCCGTAATCTTGCAGATAGCGGTAGCCATCTTTGTTGACGAGGATACCACCTTCACCACGGCAGCCTTCGGTCATCAAGATCCCTGAACCAGGTAAACCCGTTGGATGATATTGAACAAATTCCATATCACGCAGTGGGACACCATGGCGGAAAGCCATACCCATACCATCACCTGTCACAATACCGCCGTTGGTATTGTAGCGGTAAACGCGTCCTGCACCACCTGTAGCCATAATGATAGAATTAGCTCGAATTTGAACTTTGGAGCCCTCCATCATATTCAGAGCAACAAGGCCGCGAACTTGTCCTTCGTCGACGATGATATCGAGAACAAAATGTTCATCAAAACGTTGAATTTGAGGGTATTTTAATGATGTTTGGAAAAGGGTATGGAGCATATGGAAGCCGGTCTTATCGGCAGCAAACCAAGTACGTTCAATTTTCATTCCACCAAAGCGGCGAACGTTGACTGAACCATCGGGTTTACGGCTCCATGGGCAGCCCCACAGTTCCAGTTGGGTCATCTCTGTTGGGCAGTGTTCGACGAAATATTCGACGACATCCTGCTCACAAAGCCAGTCTCCACCAGAAACCGTATCATTAAAATGATAGTCGTAGGAGTCATGGGCCTGAGTAACTGCGGCTGATCCCCCCTCTGCGGCCACAGTATGGCTACGCATTGGGTAAACTTTTGAGATCAAAGCAATCTTGATGTTGGGATTTGCTTCTGCGGCAGCAATCGCTGCACGTAAGCCTGCGCCCCCGGCCCCGATAATCGCTAAATCGGCATTGAAGGTTTGCACTGCGCTTCTCCATTGTTCAAGTGTAAATTGATAAATTCTGTTAAATACTTTTGATACTTAGCTATTGGTTTGTCAGTACCACTCAATGTGATACTGCAAAATCGTTCTTTTTTAATAGTAAATAATATAATAGCTAATAATGACTTATCATGCTGTGAATTATAGCGAATCATGTTCAGGATAAATTTGATATAGAGGGGGGTTTTAGGCAATTTAACGTATAAAGTGTGATCTATGCCAAGATTTTATCAATTGTTTTTTCATGAGTAGCATTTTAAGTTTGATAAGCAACAATAAAACGTAAATTCAAATGATTACCATTATTCTTAAGCAAAGGCTCAGTGTTTAAAACTCTTTTAAAGATGGGGCTTAGATGGAAATAAAGTGAATAATAGCAAAAATTTTATTGAATTATTTTGTTCATTCTGAATATTCAGTCACAAATTAAATTCATTGTTATTGGCTATTTGTTTTTATTTTTTGATATATCAGGTTAAACCTTTATTTAGAAAAATTTAAAGAGAAATTCAAATAACATTGGATTAACATCACATAAGAAATAATCATGCTTTTGATTTCAAAATTCAACCCAGTATACCCGTTGTGAAAACGTTTTTGCCTAATTGTTGAAAGCAGGGGATAATCACGCATTATTTGCCTCACTTTGTTGTTTTTTTGTTAATTTGTGGGTGTGGTAACCTTAATATCAAAAGCAAGCAGCATTAGATTAGTGTGAATGCATTGTTTGTCATACAAGAGATGAGTAAACTGCGTGACTATGTTTATTTTGGAGTTATTTTAATGAGTGAAGTAGCGGACTGGCAACCAAGCGCACCCATCGCTAATCTGTTACAGCGGGCAAAGATTATTGCTGAAATCAGACGTTTTTTTACTGAACGCTGTGTACTTGAGGTTGAAACTCCTGCAATGAGTCAGGCAACCATCACTGACATCCATCTTGTCCCTTTTAATACACGTTTTGTAGGACCTGGTGCTGCACAAGGGATCGATCTCTATTTGATGACGAGCCCTGAATACCATATGAAGCGTTTGCTAGCTGCTGGCAGTGGGCCAATCTACCAACTCTGTCGTAGTTTTCGTAATGAAGAATCCGGACGACATCATAACCCTGAATTTACGATGCTAGAGTGGTATCGTCCGCATTATGATATGTATCGTTTAATTAATGAGGTCGATGACTTACTCCAGCAAGTGCTCGATTGTGAAAGTGCTGAATTACTTTCTTATCAACAAGCATTTTTGCGCCATTTAGACATTGATCCGCTTTCAGCTGAAAAATGTGAATTAAGAGAAGTTGCTGCGCGTTTAGATTTGAGTAATGTGGCTGATCGAGAAGAAGATAGAGACATTCTGTTGCAATTACTTTTCACGATGGGTGTTGAGCCGCATATTGGACAAGAAAAACCTGCGGTTGTTTATCATTTTCCCGCAACTCAAGCCTCTTTAGCAGAGATTAGTACTGAAGATCATCGTGTAGCAGAGCGCTTTGAGGTTTACTTCAAAGGAATGGAACTGGCTAATGGTTTCCGTGAATTAACAGATGCGAGCGAGCAACGTCAACGTTTCGAACAAGATAATCGCCGACGTGCTGCAATGGACCTACCTGTCCATCCTATTGATGAATATCTTTTAGCTGCATTGGAACACGGATTACCAGAGTGTTCTGGCGTTGCATTAGGGGTCGATCGCCTAATTATGTTGGCATTAAATGCCAATAAGATCAGCGAGGTTATTGCGTTTCCCGTCACAATTGCCTAATCTCCGTCATACTTCGTGTTATCTCGTTGTTGACTGCACTCAGCTACCCAAGTCACATACTTATGTATGCTCCTTGGGATAGCTTCATTTGTCGCCTAGATATAACCCGAATTATTTAGGAGGATCTCCCCGTCATACTCCGAGCTGTCTCGTTGTTAGCTGCATTCGCTCACGCTAGTCACATACTTGTGTATGCTCCTAGCTATTTGCTTATTTGTCGCCTAGGTACAGCTCGAATTATTTAGGGTATATGCATGGGGAATATTGGTTCTGTCGCATAGATTTAGCTTATGCGCTGCAATTCGGTTTTTTCGCAAAACCATTCGACATCACAAGAAACCTGAAATTGTGGCTACCGATAAAAGTTGAGCTAACAGGGTATCCCTAGAGATGCTCAACATGAATAAGCCCGAAGAGTAAGGGACCGTTATTCGACAAAGTAAATATCTCAATAATTTGATAGAGCAAGATCATCTCAATACTAAACGTCGAATACGTCCGATGTTAAGCCTTAAGTCTTTTCGATGAGCTCAAACGATTTTAGCAGGGTATATTAAATATAGGTCTCTTGTCGATATAGAGCATTGAGCAAAGGGTAATTTCAGTCACCTAAAAAGCGATATTAACACGGGTAGAAATGTTTTATTGGCTGATAATTTAATTAATCACCAGCACCTATTAGGCTAACTTTATTATGTCGATGCGACGGAACCGATTCAAGGGAATTAGTCTAATTTGAGTGAACGTTTCATCGATTGTTTAGCTGTATTCAAATGGTTTCGTAGTTCATTCATTGCTTGTAAGTCACTATGGCTGACCATAGCACTCAAAATAGCCATATGCTCCTCTATTGCCAAAACATTGCGTTCACGAAGATCACTATCATCCCATTGATAATGAAAATGAAATATAATCGTTACCATATTTAATGACTGTTCAAAAAAAGGATTTTCTGCAGCAGAAAGCAACAGTGAATGGAATTTACGGTCTAGTTCAGAAAAAGTGCGATAATTATCAACGACCGTTTTTCTCAGTTGGCGATGTTGAAATAATAACTCTTTTGCCTGCACCCAACGCTTATCATCCGCAGGTAAATTCATAAATCGAGTTAATGCATGAGTTTCAAGTAATTCTCGTAACTCAAATAGTTTCTCTGCATAATCTTGTTCAAATGTTTTTAAATTCCAGAGCCCACGCCGTAAATTTTTAATTAAATTGTACTGAGAGAATTGCAGTAAAAATTCCCGCACAACAACAGAGCTAACATTTGCCTTATGGGCAAGTTGTAATTCGGTAAAATTATCGCCCGGTTTCAGCTCTCCTTGTTGAATTAATTTATAAAAAAAAGATTCAAATTCAGTTAACTGAATATCAGGTAACTCTACAATTGTATCAAGTAAGTCGTCATCATTAGGTTCTCTAATGATGACGTAATCATTACCGATATTTTGTAAAATTTCCTGCTCTGCAAGGTAATTTAAAACATGGCGCACTGTTGTTCGACTGACATTATACATGTCAGCAAGGAGTGATTGGGATGGTAACGGCGAGCGAATATATTGATGCCGAATAGCATCTATAAATTGATTGATGACCTTATGACGTAAATTTTGAGTTCTTGCCATTGCGATATTTAAAATTCCAGTTTATAGGCTATCAATCTTAACCATTTTACGGTGAGCGCATAATGATATAGAGTAACAAGAAATGTCTGTGTGCCACTTAATCGAACAGTAAAGCAGCACAACAGACTAAATGCTAATATTAACTAAGTTGCGTTACTGCATTACGCATACCGTTATTTAAAATTGAGTCAATATGCATAGCCACTTTATTAACAAGTTCAGAATTTGTGCTCAAATCTTGTTCCCAGTGGCTTTCATCAGAAAGAATGACATTAACAAATTCTTTTGTTGTTAAAGCACCTCCGACTTGTGGCCACATTTGTGCAAAGCGAGTTAGCCATATCTCATCATCTTGTAACGGGTAAGACTCGTCAAAACGTTGTCCGCGATAAAAGACCAATAAAGCTGCGAGAGCAAAACTCAAACGCTCAGAAATATAACCTTTTTTAATGCCTGTAATAAGCTGAGGTAAAATTCGAGTTTTAAATTTTGTCATGCTATTCAAGGAAATAGAGAGAAGCTGGTGCTGAATGTATGGGTTTTGGAAACGTCCTATTACAGCCTTTGCAAATTCACGTAACTCTGATTCTGGCAAATCGAGTACAGGAATAATATCTTCATTCAATAATTTTTCGACAAATTGCTGAATATGTTTATCTTGCATTGCTTCGCCAACGGTATTTAATCCACAAAGCCAAGCCACAGGAACCATTGCAGTATGAGCACCATTAAGAATGGCAACTTTGCGTTCTTTATAAGGCTTTATATCATCAACAATCTGGATATTCATTGAATGTTTATCAAGGTGTAATTCTTGAGTTAACCATTTAGGCCCCTGAATAACAAACAGATAGAAATGTTCTGCTGTATCGAGAAAAGCATCCTGATAGCCAAGCTCTTTTTCCAATTTTTGAGCTTCATCTCGCGGATAACCCGTTACTATGCGATCCACCAATGTTGAGCAAAATGTATTCGCCGATTCCAGCCATTGAAAGAATTCTACTGATAACTGCCACTCCCGTGCATAGCGTAAAATTAAAGCTTTCAGCGCTTCACCATTATAGTCAATTAATTCACAAGGAATGATAATCCAGCCTTTATTGATATCACCCTTAAAGTAATTAAAGCGCTCAAATAAAAGCCGTGTTATTTTAGCCGGAAAACTGACTGGCGGTTTATCATCAAATTTATCATTTTCATGATAGCTAATTCCGGATTCTGTCGTATTCGAAAAAACAAAACGGATATTTTTATCATGTGCTAAAGCTAGATATTCATCATAATCTTGATAAGGATTTATTTCATTATTAACTGAGCTAATAATACGAGCTTCGCTGACTTCATCACCTTGCTCATTCAAACCACGAATTATCGTCGTATATAACCCATCTTGAATATTTAATGAAGGTGGAAAGTCAGTATCAATAGGGCGAACAATCGTAATACCTGAATCAAGATTGGTTTTTTCATTTAAAATATCAATATTCCAATCAACAAATGCGCGTAGGAAATTTCCTTCGCCAAATTGAATTACTCTAGTAGGATATTGTTTCTCTGGAAATTCACTTCGATTTAATGTTTTCATTTTATCTCCAGGTATTAAAAATGAATAACGCCTTTGATTAATTCACGATTATTAATAACATCTTTCTCATAAATTTCTGCAAGCGAAAAAAATTGATAATTATGTGTTAGCATCATTTCAGCGTTTAATTTGTTATTTGCCATTAGACGAATAACTTTTGCAAAATCTTCAGGTGTCGCATTTCGGCTACCCATCATTGTGGTTTCTTTTTTATGAAAATCTGGGTCAGAAAATTGTAAGTTACCCTTAAATAATCCAACAAATACAATGGTTCCACCATGACGAATGAGGTTCACTGTATTATTCATTGCATGTTGATTGCCTGTAGCATCAATAACCTTCAATGGTAAAGCACCCAAAAATTGTTCTTTAAGTTGCTCTTCAAAATCGTCTGCAGAAGGATCAGCTGTAGGTAGTGATAGATGTTTAGCAACATGCTCACGTCTTTCCGCACTAGTATCTGCAATTACAATCTGAGCCCCATCTGCATGTGCTATTGCAGCAACACCCAAGCCAATCGGGCCTGCACCAACAACGAGTACCGCTTCATTTTTTTGAACTGCCGCACGTCTAACGGCATGAGCACTGATAGCAAAAGGTTCAATTAGAGCAGCTGCTTCTTGAGAAATTCCATCCGCTGGTAATAAATTCAACACAGGTACATTTAAATAATCAGCAAAACCCCCATCACTATGGACGCCAATAACAGAAATATTTTCACAACAATTAGTACGGCCGCTTAAACATGAAGGGCATTTTAAACAAGCAACATAAGGAATAACTGCAACTTGCTGGCCAATCTTAAAGTCTGATTGATTAGATCCTAATTGAACTATCTCACCACAAATTTCATGACCTAATACTCTTGGGTAGCTGAAAAAAGGTTGATTTCCACTCCACGCATGTATATCTGTCCCACAGATACCAACGGTTTTAATTTTAATTTTAGCTTCTTTCGCGGTGGGTTCAGAGATCTCACGTTTTTCCCAAACTAATTTCTTTGGTTCTTGGCAAACTAATGTATTTATTAATGACATAATGCTCTCCTTATTTGTATGGCTATTAATCTCTGCCAAAAAATAGAAAAAAAGCATAATGTCCATACAATTTGTGATGTAAGGCGCATAAATCTGCATTAAATATGTTTTTTATTCATAACGTACAGAGAAGTATAGTTTTTCTTTAATTAAGTACCGATAAAAGACAGTAAGTTATTATCAAGTGCACGATTCGATGAAATTATCAGTTATAAATGTGTCTTCCCACATATGCTCAGGTTGAGCAAAATTGATTAAGCGGTCGACAAGACCAGTTAATGGTAAAAAATAAATAAAAACAAATATGTTAGATTTTAAATATACCAATCTAATAATGTTGGGAAGAGAAGGAGTTAATGTGAAAAAAATAGATAGTACTATCACTATTAGCGAAAAAGATCATTCGGCCAATAGTCATAAAACGGACGTTTTAAACTCTTTAGACATTGTACCTGAGAAAAGTAAACGCTTAAAACGAATACAAATGACAGCTATGATATTACTTTTTTTAGCTGCTATTATTAATTATCTGGATAGAAGCTCACTTTCGGTTGCGAATTTAACTATTCGTGAAGAGTTAGGATTAAATGCAACGGAAATTGGAATATTACTTTCTGTATTTTCACTTGCTTATGGTATTGCCCAATTACCTTGCGGCCCTTTGCTCGATAGAAAAGGTCCTCGATTAATGCTCGGTATTGGTATGTTTTTTTGGTCATTATTCCAAGCAGTATCAGGGCTTGTGCAATCATTTACCCAATTTGTACTTGCCCGAATTGGTATGGGGATTGGTGAAGCGCCAATGAATCCATGTGGTGTAAAAGTTATCAACGACTGGTTTAATATCAAAGAACGTGGTCGCCCTATGGGATACTTTAACGCTGCTTCAACCATCGCGATGGCGATCAGTCCACCATTACTGGCCGCAATGATGCTAGTAATTGGCTGGCGCGGTATGTTTGTTACTATTGGTGTGCTAGGTATGTTTCTTGCTATTGGTTGGTACATGCTGTATCGCAATAGAGAAGAAATAGTGTTAAATCAAGAAGAACAAGATTATCTAAATGCAGGTAGTGTGAGTGTTAAACGTGTACCACTGAGTTTTGCCGAGTGGCGTGGCTTATTTCGCAACCGTACAATGTGGGGGATGATGCTCGGTTTTAGTGGGATTAACTATACAGCATGGTTATATTTGGCTTGGTTACCTGGCTATTTACAAACATCTTATAATCTTGATTTAAAAAGTACGGGGCTAATGGCTGTCATTCCATTTTTGTTTGGTGCAGCAGGTATGTTGTTAAATGGTTATGTCACTGACTGGTTAGTCAATAAAGGTATGGCTCCATTGAAAAGCCGTAAACTTAGTATTGTGATCGGTATGGTTTGCTCTGCAATATTTACCTTTATTGTTCCACAAGCTACCTCATCAATGTCTTCGGTTTTATTTATTGGCATGGCATTATTCTGTATTCACTTTGCAGGAACTTCAGCATGGGGACTTATTCACGTATCCGTAGCTTCAAGAATGACAGCATCTGTCGGTAGTATTCAGAATTTTGCTAGTTTTATCTGCGCTTCATTTGCGCCTATTGTCACTGGTTTTATTTTAGATAAAACAAATTCATTTAATTTAGCGTTAATCATTTGTAGCTGTGTAACATTACTCGGTGCTTTTTCATATGTATTCCTAGTAAGAAATCCAATTACAGATACCGGAGCAAAATAAGAGAATGAATAGAGCCACAATAATTCTTTGTGGCTCTATTTTACTATGGGACGCCGAATGTATGGGCTTATTGCAAAAATTGATTAGCCTAAAGGAACACCGTGAGGGTTTTGTCGCATTAGATGATGTTAGGTAAAATATCGACTTTCACTGAGCTGACTTATTAGATCTTTAATCCGAAAAAGCTTTCAAACGTCTCCCTTATCCTACCGATATTTATTGTGTTAATGCGAAAGAACCTTTTGCCTGCTCCTTGGGATAGTCTTATTTGCCGCCTAGATACAACTAGAATTATTGAGGGTGTATGCTCTAACTACGTTTCGAGTTGCATCATTTTTGACTACATTTATCGTCTAGATGTAACTCGAGTGTTTATCTGATTTTATCGAGCATACTTGTTATTGATGTTGCTTCTGCTTTTGCAAGAACTGAACGCCTAAATCAGGGAAGTCAGTAAATGCGCCATCAACATCTGCTTGATTATAAATAATTTCAAATAATTGCTGACTATCTTTGGCATATTTTGGTAATTTATCAACTCGAATAGTGAAAGGGTGCACCGCCATATTATTTGCATGCGCGTCTTTAACCATACCCGTTAGCTTAATGTTCTCTGGCGTTGAATCTTCGCTGACCAGCATATGGTAATCTGGGCCAATACCATCGGCGTAGGCAGCAATTTCTTTCATTGCGTTCGGTTCAAACATCCAGTCATAACTGTAATTAACCCAAGAACCATCTGGCTTTTGCTCTTGTGTTTCATTCCAATCGGTATAGGCAATAAGCTGGACAAGCTTCACATCCATACCCATTTCTGGCATGAGCGTATTTTTGATACGTTTGAGTTCATTAGCATCAAAACATTGAAGATAAACATTGGATGCTTTATCGGTATAACCATATTTCTTCAAGATTTCGAGCGTTTTTTTGGTGATATCTTTGCCTTCTTGCTGGTGGAACCAAGGCGCTTTAATTTCAGGATAAATACCAATGTTTTTACCCGTTGATTTATTCAAACCTTGAATAAACTCAATCTCTTCTTGGAAAGTATGGACACGCAAATCAGATTTACCCATAGGAAAGCGGTTAGGGTAGCTTTGAACCTGTTTACCATCAACAATATCAAACCCTTCGGTGAATTTTAATGATTTGATTTCATCAAGTGTAAAGTCAATGGCGTAATAACGTCCATCCTGACGAGCGCGATTTGGAAAACGCTCAGCAACATTAGTTACACGGTCAAGATAGTGGTCATGCAATACCACTAATTCATTGTCCTTTGTCATCACCAAATCTTGTTCTAGAAAGTCCGCGCCTTGAGCATAAGCCATTGCTTTAGCTGGTAGTGTATGTTCCGGTAGGTAACCGCTTGCACCTCGATGAGCGATAACAACTTTTTCGGCTGCTTGTGCTACAGCTGAAACCGACATCACTAGAACCATACTTGCCACTAATGTTTTTAATGGGAAGGTCATGATTGTATCTCCTTGTCACTTTTTTTAGGTAAAAAAAGGGCTATATCACAATGGGATATAGCCCTGAGCTTGTATTCTTTACACTTCAAGTTACCAGTGTGTTGGGCTATTTTCGGTTTCCTTCGTTGCATAATTATCTATGTTCCGATGGAAAACGTCGCTGCTGCCTACCTGTCACTCAAATTATTGTGTTAACTTGAACTTTTAATCTAGCTTTAGCTCATGTTCTCTTTTGCTAATTCACGTTTGTGTTTAGTTTCACTAAGCATTACAACGAATAGTAGAACAACAGCTAGCGCTGAGCCACCGATCATGACGGCAAAACCACCATCCCAACCGAAGTAGTCAACGGTATAACCAACAATAGCACTTGCCGCAACCGAACCACCAAGGTAACCGAATAGTCCTGTGAAGCCTGCTGCGGTACCTGCTGCTTTCTTAGGTGCTAGCTCAAGAGCATGCAGACCAATTAGCATGACAGGGCCATAGATTAGGAAGCCGATAATCAGCATACAAGCCATATCGATACTAGGGTTACCCGGAGGATTCATCCAGAATACGATGGTCGCAATAGTTACCAGTGTCATGAAGAATACACCTGTCGCACCACGGTTTCCGCGGAAGACTTTATCAGACATCCAACCACACAGAAGTGTTCCCGGGATACCTGCATATTCATACATGAAGTAAGCCCAAGAAGATTTATCCATCGTGAAATGTTTAACTTCACGTAAGTAAGTTGGAGACCAGTCAAGGACACCGTAACGCAGCAAATATACGAATACGTTAGCAATCGCGATCATCCACAGAAGTTTATTAGGGAACACATACTTCATGAAGATTGCTTTTGCTGTTAATTCTTCTTCGTCTGTTGCTTTGTAGTCAGGTGGGTAGTCGTTCTTATATTCTTCAATCGGTGGTAAACCACAAGATTGTGGAGTATCACGCATTAAGGCAAAAGCAATCAATGCAACAAGGATTGCGCCTATTGCAGGCATATACAGCGCAGCTTTCCAATCATTAAACCATGCCATACCGAGAATGAATAGTAATGGCGGAATACCACCACCGACGTTGTGAGCACAGTTCCAAATAGAGACTATCCCACCACGTTCTTTTTGTGACCACCAGTGAACCATGGTACGTCCGCAAGGAGGCCAACCCATGCCTTGGAACCAACCACATATGAACAGTAATACGAACATGATCATGATGCTAGAGGTTGCCCATGGCACAAAGCCCATAATAAGCATCACAACGGCGGCGAGGATCAGACCAGCGGGTAGGAATACGCGCGGATTAGAACGGTCGGATACTGATCCCATAATAAATTTAGAAAAACCGTATGCAATAGAAATCCCTGATAATGCAAAACCTAGATCCCCTTTCGAGAAACCTTCTTCAACAAGATAAGGCATTGCTAGTGCGAAATTTTTTCTTACTAAATAATAGGCTGCGTAGCCAAAGAAAATCCCCATGAAAAGCTGCCAGCGAAGTCGACGATAGACTGGGTCTATCTTCTCTGCGGGCAACCTCGGAGCGTGAGGTGCTGGTTTAAATATGCTTAACATATAGCCTCCGACGGCATGCTAATAGTTATTAACTCTGTCCTCTTATTCGATTTAATAAAAGAGAATGAGTGTTTATTATTGGTGAAGTAACAAAACGAAAGTAATCGAGTTTTATTGTCGAGCATTTGCTTTCATAAACGCTCTTATGTTAATCATAAAAAAACATTTTATCTGTAATCTAGTGCACAAATATTTGTTTTATTTATTGGTGGCATAGTTAAAGTCATTTGCGAATGAAAAGAAACAATAACACGTCGATTTATTGTGATTTACTTCACGATTTTTGTCTTTTCATCGCTTTTTTTGATTCAATTGCTTTCGTTTTTGTTCCTTATCAAACATGCCGCACGTTTCTTGTCTATATTTATCGATAGATTATAAAAATAGAAACTACACTAATAACTATGAGTGATGTTGATTAATGTGAGGAATGCGACATGAATGGCTCATCTGTGACTGAAACTGATGTCATCATTATAGGTGGTGGCGCAACAGGTGCTGGTGTTGCTCGAGACTGCGCCCGCCGAGGTTTAAAAGCGATTTTGCTTGAGCGGCATGATATTGCGACAGGTGCAACAGGGCGAAACCATGGCTTGCTGCATAGTGGTGCCCGCTATGCTGTCACTGATGGTGAATCAGCAAGAGAGTGTATTGAAGAAAATAAAATACTGAAACGTATTGCACATCATTGTGTTGAGCGAACAGATGGCTTGTTTATTACCTTGCCTGACGATTCGCTTGAATATCAGCAACAATTTATCTTGGCTTGCCAAGCTGCGGGTATTGATGCCAATGCGATCGATCCTGCGGAAGCCATTCGGTTGGAACCGTCCGTTAACCCACATCTTATTGGTGCAGTCAGAGTGCCTGATGGCACAGTGGATCCTTTTCGTTTAACCGCAGCAAATATGTTGGATGCTCGCGAGCATGGTGCGAAAGTATTGACTTATCATGAAGTGATTGGGTTGATTCGTGATGGTGATAAAGTGCGTGGTGTGACCGTTTTTGACCATCAAGCAAAACGGCAATATGAAATTTATGCGGAAATTGTAGTAAACGCTGGCGGTATCTGGGGACAAAAAATCGCAGAATATGCTGATTTGAAAATCAAAATGTTTCCAGCAAAAGGCGCATTACTCATCCTTGGTCATCGCTTAAATAATATGGTTATCAATCGCTGTCGTAAGCCAGCTGACGCCGATATTTTAGTGCCAGGTGACACCATTTCTCTCATCGGGACAACATCCACTCATATCGAATATGACCAAATCGATAATATGCATGTGACGCCAGAAGAAGTGGATATTTTGATCCGCGAAGGTTCCATGCTTTCACCTGCATTAGCGACAACGCGCATTTTACGAGCGTATGCAGGTGTCCGTCCATTGGTGGCGAGTGATGATGATCCTTCTGGACGTAACGTGAGTCGCGGTATTGTCTTACTCGACCACGCTAAACGTGATGGGCTTGAAAACTTTATTACCATCACTGGCGGTAAATTAATGACATATCGTCTAATGGCGGAATGGGCAACAGACAAAGTCTGTGAAAAATTGGGTCATATTGCAAAATGTACCACTGCTGAGGCCGCCTTACCGGGTTCACAACATAGTGCAGAAGAGTCTCTGCGTAATATTGTTTCTATTCCAGCCTCGATTCGAGGTTCTGCGGTTTATCGGCATGGTGACAGAGCGTCTTCTATTTTGAGTACTGACCGACTAGATAAAAGCTTGGTATGTGAATGTGAGGCGGTCACGGCGGGTGAAGTGCATTATGCCATCAATTCGCTCACTGTGAATAACTTGCTAGACTTAAGACGTCGAACTCGTGTGGGGATGGGAACATGCCAAGGTGAACTCTGCGCATGTCGTGCTGCGGGTTTATTAAACCGTTTTAATGTAACAACACCGCATGAAACTGAACAACAGTTAGGCCACTTTTTGAATGAACGCTGGAAGGGTGTAAGGCCAATTGCATGGGGAAATGCGTTGCGTGAAAGCGAATTTACCAGTTGGGTGTATCACGGATTATGTGGCATGAATGAAAGTACATTAGGTAAGGTATCTGACAAGGAGACTGATAATGAAATATGATGCAGTCGTTATGGGCGGGGGCCTTGCTGGCCTTATCTGTGGTATTCGTTTAACTCAGTCAGGTCTATCATGTGCGATTGTTAGCGCTGGGCAAAATGCACTGCATTTTTCTTCCGGTTCACTCGACTTACTGACGCATTTACCGAATGGTCATGTTGTAGAGAAACCACTTACAGTATTAGATGAACTCAGTGAGCAAGCACCTACACACCCTTATAGTCGTTTGGGTAAGATGGAAGTGATTAAGTTAACGCACCTTGCTGAAACTTTATTACAGCAAAGTGGAATGAAACTTAAAGGTTCGAGTGATGAAAATCATTATCGCATCACCCCCTTAGGCCATAAGCGCTCAACGTGGCTAAGCCCTGAATGCGTGCCTACTGTCGGCCTTCATCAAAAAATGAACAAAGGAAAAATTGCAGTTGTTGGGATTGAAGGTTTCTTAGATTTTCAACCTCAAATGGTATCAGCCGAATTACAGCGTGAAGGCATTCCTGCTAGTGCTTATTATGTTCATTTACCGCTCCTTGATAGACTCAGGGAAAATCCGAGTGAATTCAGAGCGATCAATGTGGCGCGTTGGTTGGATAGACCCGAAAATATGGCACAAATAGTGGCAGAAATCGCATCATTGACCACTGATGCTGATACTATTTTTATGCCAGCATGTATCGGCTTAGACAGTGAAGAACCTTTACTTGAACTGCAAAAACAACTGGGTAAGTCTGTCTACTTACTGCCAACATTACCACCGTCATTATTAGGTATTCGCTTGCATGAAACTCTTTTACGCCAGTTTCGTCGGTTAGGAGGGATCATCATGCCGGGTGATAAAGTCACCTCTGTGAATTGCGTTGGTTCACGCATTGAATCTGTCACTACGCGCAACCATGGTGATATTTCGCTCAAAGCCTCCCAGTTTGTTCTCGCAACGGGTAGCTTTTTTAATAACGGACTAGTCGCTGAGTTTGATCGTGTTTATGAACCCTTAATGCATCTGGACTTATGTCATATACCTCCACGTGCACAGTGGACGAACAAAGAATTTTTTGCTTCACAGCCCTATATGACTTTTGGTGTGCAAACTGATCAGCAGTTACGGGCACAAAAAGATGGGCAACCGATTGAAAACTTGTATGTGGCAGGGGCAGTTTTGGGTGGTTTCGATCCCCTAACGGAAGGGTGTGGCGCAGGTGTTTCACTGATCAGTGGATTGCATGCTGCAGGTGAAATTATTTGCTATTTTGAGCAACAAAAAGCCTTGCAGGCGGAGGTGACACAATGAGTATTCAGGATGGAAGCTTTGAAAGCTGTATTAAATGTACGGTTTGTACTACGTACTGTCCTGTTGCGAAGGTAAACCCACTTTATCCAGGACCGAAACAAGCTGGGCCTGATGGTGAACGTCTGCGTCTAAAAGATCCGATGTTGTATGACGAAGCATTGAAATATTGTACTAACTGTAAGCGTTGTGAGGTTGCATGCCCATCTGATGTGAAAATTGGTGATATCATCGCGCGTGCTCGTAACACTTACAGTCAGCAAAAACCAAAACTTCGTGATGCGATACTGAGTCATACTGACTTGATGGGGACTCTGTCAACGCCGTTTGCACCTGTTGTGAATGCTATTACAGGATTAAAACCCGTTCGCCAAATTCTCGATAAAGCGTTGAAAATTGATCATCGTCGTGAATTGCCAAAATACTCCTTCGGTACTTTCCGTCGTTGGTATGCAAAACAAGCCACTGAACAAGAAAAGTTCGCTGAACAAGTTGCTTTCTTTCATGGATGTTACGTGAATTATAACCATCCTCAGCTAGGCAAAGATTTGATCAAAGTCTTTAATGGAATGGGGATTGGTGTTCAGTTACTGAAACGGGAAAAATGTTGTGGTGTAGCATTAATTGCTAATGGATTTATGAAGCAAGCCAAACGCCAAGCGAATGTTAATTTAGAGTCACTACAAGAAACTATTCTTGAGAAACATATTCCTGTGGTCGCAACATCATCAACGTGTACCTTTACTATTCGTGACGAATATACTCATGTTTTGGATGTTGATACTTCTGAAATGCGAGACAATATTGAGTTAGCAACCCGCTATATCTATCGTCTGCTAGAGCAAGGTCGTGAGCTAAAACTCAAACATACTCCACTAAAAGTTGTTTATCATACTCCTTGTCACATGGAAAAAATGGGTTGGACTTCTTATACATTGGAATTGATTAAGCGTATACCTGGAGTAGAGTTGCTGGTACTTGACTCTCAGTGTTGTGGTATCGCAGGAACTTATGGCTTTAAGAAAGAAAACTATGAGGTTTCTCAAGGTATTGGCGCAGGACTATTTCGTCAAATTGAAGAAAGTGGCGCTGATATGGTGATTACAGACTGTGAAACTTGTAAATGGCAGATTGAAATGTCGACCAGTAAAAAATGCGAGCATCCAATTAGTCTGCTAGCAAAAGCATTGTAAAAAATATATTCACCACACATCTATCAGCAACGTGACTGTTTACGCCTAGCGGCAACTCGAATGACTTGGGATAGGTACTTAATATCGAATCAATCCGAAGGGAAATAGATTTTAGTCTATTTCCCTTTTTGTATTTGTGTATTTAATATTTTGTTACTTCATTATGTTATCTATTTTGCTTACAGGCTTTATTGTCGTTTATAGTATAGGAAGATTTTTCTTTCTTTAAATGACTAAAACGCTGGATTTTACATGCTTGGAATTGATCCCACATTTACGCTCAGAAAATTGACCTACCAAGATAAAGATTTCTTTTTTCAGCTTTATTCGAATCTTGATGTCTTGCGCTTTGTCTCTAATCCAAAAACAGAAAAAGAGATTTTAGCCGCTCTTGAGAGTCGATTACCTGAATGGAATTTAAATTCTACTCATTGGTTGTGTTTAGTGATTGAGGATATTCAAACTCGTCAGCAAATGGGATTAATGGGATTTTGTTTGTCTTTTGAAAACCAACAGCGAGTGGGTGAGATAGGCTATATGATTGACCCGAGATACTCAGGGAAAGGTATTGCAACAAAAGCATTGTTCTGCGCAACTAAATCAGGACACTTTTCTTAAGGAATTTTGTTCATACTCAATTGGGGACAGATCACCGTTGGCAGTATGAAACCTTTCTAGGTTGTAATAGCGCATATACGCGATAACATCTTCTTTCATCTGTTTCCGAGTCGGCTGAGGGATTTTCAGTACCCAATCGTGTTTTAAACTGCCAAAAAATCGTTCTACAACGGCGTTATCCCAACAGGCTCCAACATCACCCATGCTTGCCCTAATACCATAGCTTGTTAGCAAGCGGCGATATCGCTTACTCGTATATTGAGAGCCTCTATCACTATGAAAGACTAAGCCTTTTTCGGGCTGGCGTAAGTTATACGCTTTCATCAAGGCTTTACTGACTAAATCTGCCGTCATTCGTTTATCGATATGCCAACCCACAATACGGCGTGAGTATAAGTCCATCACGATGGCTAAATACATCCAGCCTTCCCCTGTTTTTAAATAGGTCACATCACCCGCCCACACTTCGTTAGGTGCGTGAGGATTAAAATTTTGATTGAGCAAATTATCGGCTACGGCATCACTGTGTTTGCGTTTTGTGGTGACTTTGTAAGCAACGCGCTGAGTGACGACTAGGCCAAGCTGAGCCATTAGCTTTTGAACGCCATAAGCACTCACGCTAAAGCCCTCTTTGCATAACCGTTTACGTAACGTTCTATAACCTAAGCTATTTCGACTCTGTTCAAAGATAGCTTTGGCTCTGCGGTACAGGCTAAGTTGTTCTGCGGTGATCAATTTTGCTGGGCGTTTAAGCCAAGCATAGTAGGCAGAACGACTTATTTTCATTAACTTGCAGAGCTTCAGCACGGGAAACTGTGAAGATAATTGCTTAATCGTTTTAAACGCTACTTGGTTTCCTTTAGCAGGAGGGCGCTGGCTTTTTTTAGGATCTCTTTCTCCATCCTAAGTTCTTTATTTTCTTTTCGAAGCCTTAATAGCTCAGTTCTCTCATCGGCATTCAAGCTGCTACCGGATTGTTCAGCATCGAATTTTGCTTTCCAGTTATAAAGTAATTTATCGGTGATCCCTAATGAAGCTGCCGCTTTTGGGACGCTATAACCTTGTTCGGTGACTAATGCGACCGCTTCTTGCTTAAACTCAGTAGTGTAAAACCTGTTTGTTCGTTTTTTCATTTAACACCTCAATAATTGGATTATATTCCATTATTAAAGTGTCCTGTTTGATTAAAGCAGATCACATTGAACATGCTGCTATCAATGCCTGAATATGCACAAATTCGCTCATTTATTGCAATTGTGACAGAGGGAAATTCAGCATCTGAAAAAGTATTAATTAAAAATGGATTTTCTATGCAAAAAATCATCGCTGAAAATTATGAAATTAGTGGTTTTGTTTACAATGATATTTGTTATGAACTGAACCGAGCTGATAAGAATTAAACTGGCGATGATATGTATCGCCAGTTTAAATGGTCACGCTAGTGATTGTTGTAGTGTTTCCATCATCAGCAATACCGAAGTGCCACCGGGATCAGCGTGCCCGATACTGCGTTCACCAAGATAGCTAGCTCTCCCTTTACGTGCTTTCATGGGAATAGTTGATTCAACGCCTTGTTTTGAGGCTTCGACAGCTTCCGTTATTGCATCATTCAATGATTGTGAAGTTGTGTTTTCTAGTACTTTACTTACAGACCACCAAACATCACACATTGTTTTATCGCCGGGCTCTGCTTTGCCACGGGATACGACACCTTCAGTACCTGCTTTGATTACTTCAGCAAAATCAGCAACACTTAGACTTTCTTTGCCAGAGGCACTTTGAGCCGCTTTAATAAAAAATGTACCAAAAAGTGGGCCACTCGCGCCACCCACACTGGATAACAGTGTCATTCCTGTTGTTTTGAGTAAGGTCGCTATATCTTTATCTTCAACGGTTGGCAGCTTTTCAGCGACCTTTTGAAACCCACGATTCATGTTGAGACCATGGTCACCATCACCAATTGCAGTATCAAGTTCAGTAAGATTATTTTGTTCACGAGCAAAGGTTTGTGAGCATTGAATCAGCCAATTGTAGATTTGTTTCTGTGTTAAATTCATGATGTGGTTAGTCCTTATTTGGCCGTTAATTAAGCTGCGAGTGATATTATATTTTCCAGCGTAAAACAGGTGTATTAACCGCTTCATCCCACAGCATTAAGGCTTCATCATCTACTTTTAGCAAGGTGATTGATACGCCTTGCATATCAAGGGCTGTGCAATATGAGCCGACTAAATTTCGTTCTATGGTTAAGCCTAAGTCGCTACAGCAAGTTTGTAAACGATGATATACAGCATAAAGTTCGGATAATGGCGTGGCGCCGAGGTTATTGACGAGAGCAATCACACGATCGCCTTTTTTTAGTGGTTCTTTGGCTTGTTTATGTTCTTGCCAACAACCTTCTTGGCGATCCCATTGGCGGATCATGCGCTCGTAATGACCATTGTCGATCAACGTTCTAAACATTTGATCAACGGTATCATTTAAATTTGTGAAGCCACGACGCTCAATTCCGGGTTCACCATGGATCCCGACACCAAACTCCATCTCGTTATCTGATAATTCAAAAGAAGGTTTTCCTGCAGCAGGTACGGTACAGGCATGCAAAGCGACACCTAAACTGTATCCGTTATTATTGGTTTTATGTCCCAGTTCAACTAACTGATCGAGTGTGTAGTTTTTGCATGCCGCAGCACCAAGGATTTTTTCTATCAAAACAGTATTAGCAACACCCCGACGTCCTGCGGTGTATAGACTATCTTTTACAGCGACATCATCATCGACGAGCACAGTGGCAATTTTAGTACCTGCATTATGTAATAGCTCTGCCGCTGTTTCAAAATTCAGTATATCGCCAGTGTAGTTTTTAATGATCATCAATACGCCTTCACCGCTATCGATAGCCATTGCACATTCCATCATTTGGTTAGGTGTTGGTGAGGTAAACATTTCCCCAGGGCAAGCGCCATCTAGCATTCCTTGACCGATATAACCACTGTGCATAGGTTCGTGGCCACTACCGCCACCGGATAATAGTCCTACTTTACCGTTAATCGGGGCATCTTTATGGACAAGATAAGTAGGATCGACATTTAGGCGTAATTCAGGGTGAGCAGCAATCAAGCCTAAATTAACTTCATTGATGATATCTTCAACACGGTTAATCAGTTTTTTCATCTTACGGGCTCCAGAGGATAGAGGGCGATGGTTATTTCTGTTCGTTTGTGTTCTTTTTTGTTTGTATTGAAATGTAAATAGCGCGAATCATTTCGATTGTGCAATCAGACTATCACGGCTATAAAATTATTGATGGAGCAAACCAATAAAATGAGAGTTAGATCAGTAATTTTGGCAGGTATTTCCATCACCTTTTTAATTCAAAGCTATAGATAAAATAAGGTGAAAAGTGACAATATGGCACTTTTTAGCATGATTAAATCATCATTGCTGATGTGAGATTAGCTGCAACTCGAATTATTTAGAGGGTTGAGGGGGGATATTCTTCCTCCCTCATAAAGCATGGTCAAGATTGATTGGCGAGTCGTTGAGCTTGGTTCTTAGCAAAGAAATACTTCAAAATAAAATTGAGTAATACACCGTAAGCTGGCAAGAAAAACAACATGCAAATAAATAGCTTAAATGTGTAATCGACTAAGGCTATCTCGACCCAATTGGCCGCCATAAATGGATCACTACTGCGATAAAATGCAATAAAGAAAAAGGCGATAGTATCGATTAAGTTACCAAAAAACATCGCACATGCTGGGGCTACATACCAACGTTTATTTTGGCGTAGGCGGTTAAACACACTCACATCTAATATTTGACCAAGCACATAAGCCATAAAACTTGCGGCGGCAATACGTGCGACAAATAGATTAAATACCATCAGTGAAGCGAAACCTTGCCACTCACCCTGAAAAAATAATGCGGAAATCACATAAGAGATCAGAAGTGCTGGTAACATCACCGCAGTAATAATACGGCGAGCGAGAGGCGCGCCATAAATGCGCACAGTCAAATCTGTTGCTAAGAAAATAAACGGAAAGGTAAATGCACCCCATGTGGTATGGAAACCGAAAATATTCATCGGTAACTGTACAAGGTAGTTACTGGAGGTAATAATTAAAACATGGAACAAAGAAAGCCAAATTAACGCAGTGGCTCGTTGCTGCGTAGTAAATGTAAACATATTGTACCTTTTTAAGTAACGATGGGGTGAGGGAACCCATAAAAATATTGCCCCAAATCGGGGAAGAGCGCATCATACGCGCGTTGCGCAACAAAAGCAAAACTGTTAGACCAGTAAAGCAGTTTTTATTATATAATCAAAGCATCAATTATTTTTAAGAAGTCTTGTTATGTCTGATTTATTTTCAAATGCTACAAAAACCCTTGATACATTAGGTTTACGCTGCCCTGAGCCAGTTATGTTAGTGCGTAAAGCCGTTCGTGGGATGAATGCAGGGGAGACATTACTGATTATTGCGGATGATCCTGCAACGACTCGTGATATTCCTGGTTTTTGTCGCTTTATGGAGCACGAGTTACTCGCTGCTGAAGCCGAACAAGCACCTTACCGTTATCTGTTACGCAAAAAGTCTGCAGGACTATAAATCTTAAATTAATCTGTGTATCGGTTAAATTGCGTGAGTGATTATCGTACCTGTTTTTATGATGGCAATGATTGGATGCATGAAATAACAGTATTGGTAACTGATTGTTTATGCTGCATTAAATTAGGATGGCGGAAATATTATTATGCTACGTATTTGCATGATTAAAAAAATCACTGAAAACCTAAGCAACCCGTAAAAACCCTTCGGGTTGATTCCTATCATTTTTAATTATGTTGTGGTGATTTTTCTTAGTTCACTAAGTAGCGAATTATTCACCTTGTTTTTTTATTTTAAGTAAAGGTTGTTAATTCGAATAAAAATAGACTTTCAAAGATCAACCATACCTAGTTTCAATAGTAGATGATAACTAGCCTATCTACTCGATTATTGCTGAGAATATACCGTGTTCTCTTGAGTGAGTAATAGAAGATTCTGATGAGTTAATCCCGTTGCTATAAGGCTTATTTCCACATCTATTTGCATTGTTAATAGTTGTTGCGCAGCTTCTCGTCTAGCTTTTTGTATACCTTTATCTTGCAAACGCTGTGCAATATTCACAATAATCCCTATGTAGTCGTCAACAAAATCCGCCGTGCTATAAAGATGCGGCACTATTGCGTACCTTGAGTGAGCGTTAGTCTTTTTGTTTGATTATGACTGAGTATATTTCGCATTCTCTTGGGCGAGCAACAGTAGCTCTTGATGCGTTAATCCTGTTGCTTGAAGTATTATTTCCACATCTATTTGCATTGTTAATAGTTGCTGTGCAGTTTCTCTTCTACCCTCTTGTATGCCTTGCTGCTTACCTTTCTGTATACCCTCTTGTATGCCTTTATCTTGCAAACGCTGTGCAATATTCACTACAGCCTCCTTATTGCTTTCAATTTGTTCACTCAGTAGCAGAATAATTTGCTCGTAGTGATTTGGTGAATCCAAAACTACAAACAAGTAATTTAGAATAGTGGCAACATCATCACTATTATTATAGTGCCTATTTAGAGCCTGTGCGAGCAGGCTTGTCACTTTCTTATAGCCTTCTCGTAAGCTTTTATGTTTCATTGCGAGCTCCATCACGGCAATCTTCTGATGATTAACTAATTCATTATCATCAATGACAGTGATATCCACTAAAGGAAAGGGTTTGAAGTAGAGCTCGTCTGCAAGCTTTGGCCAAGGGAAACAATGTGTCCAAGTTTTAGGGTAAGGATAAGGTGATGTATGACCGTGATAAAACAATATGGGGACAACGAGAGGTAAGGTTTTATGACCTTGTTGTAAATGCTGATTCATTGCCAAAAAAGCATAATGCATTAACCTCCAACTCATCAATTTATCAGGTGTTGATTGATGTTCAATTAGGAGATAGAGATAGCCGTCACCAAGCTCTGTTTGTACCGAATAAAGTACATCAGACAGGCGAGTCCGTAGTTTTTTATCAATAAAGGAAGAGCTTGTCAGTGCCAATGAATTAAAGTCACAGAGAGATTTGATATTTTCTGGTAAATAGAGATCAACAAAATCCCGAGCATGATCAATTTGAGCTAAAAAACGTTTAAAAGCAGAGTCATATGGTGTTGTCGTTTGTCTGTCAGCCATACTTAATGTCTTCTGAATGCCCAAATATTCCGCTGATATTAACGAATATTAGAAGGTGCTCCTAAAAAGTTACTCCTAATTTCGTGGGTAACTATGAATTTTACCTTGATATAGTTAGATGCTATTACTTGTTGAATTAAAACAATTAATTAAAATAGCGAGTTTAAAATCAATAGTTGTTTAGTTGACTACTAATTGTTTAAGTATTTAAAACAAAAAAAGCGCCACAAGGGCGCTTTGTCATAATTAAGGTTAGTAAACTATTTTTCAACTTTTGGTAACTTAACTCTCAGTAAACGCACTGCGTTAGCTGTCACTAGTGCTGTTGCACCTGAGTCAGCGAGTACTGCAACCCACAGACCTGTGATACCCAATAAACTGGTGACTAAAAAGACCGCTTTTAGGCCTAACGCGATAGTAATATTTTCGCGAATGATCTTACGAGTTGATCGAGACAGTGCAATGATTTCTGGCAAGCCAGTGAGGCGATTATGAGTCAGTGCTGCATCAGCTGTTTCTAACGCAACATCTGTACCACTTCCCATAGCCACACCGATACTAGACGCTTTCATTGCAGGAGCGTCGTTGATACCATCACCGACCATCATTGTGCTATGGTTTTGGTTCAATTCCATAACCGCAGCCACTTTATCTTCAGGTAATAAGCCAGCTCGATATTCCATACCAAGTTGGCCTGCGATTGCACCCGCGGCTCGCGGATTATCACCTGTTAACATCACTGCATTGACGTTTAAGGTCTTTAACATTTTCATGGCATCAAGAGCATCACTACGGAGGGTGTCTTGTAGTGCTGTTAGACCAATAACGTGGTTATCTTCAACGGTGACAATAACTGTTTTGCCTTGTGCCTCAAGTGATTCAACTCTATCTTGCCAAACAGTATCAAGAGGCCTATCGAGCCTACTTGGTGCACTGACAAGAATATGTTTGCCATCAAGGTACCCCTCAACACCTTTACCGACTAATGCTTTTCGATCATCGGCTTCAATCACAGTGATAGAAAACTCTTCTGCTTTATTAACGACAGCTTTTGCAAGTGGGTGATGTGAACCGATCTCAACGGCAGCGGTGATCCGTATTAACTCACTTTCAGTAATACCATCAATCGGCACTAAATCAGTGATATGGGGCTTACCTTCCGTCAACGTTCCAGTTTTATCTAACGCAATTGTTGTAATAATGCCTAATTGTTCGAGTGCCGCGCCTCCCTTAATTAAAGCACCACGACGCGTTGCTGTCGCTAATGCGGAGGTAATTGCTGCCGGTGTGGATATCACAAGCGCACATGGACAACCAATCAATAGCAGTGTCAAACCGCGATAGATCCATGTTTCCCATAGAGCGCCAAAGAAAATAGGTGGAATAATCACCACTAATGCTGAAAAGAGCATAATAAGTGGTGTGTAAACACAGCTAAAACGGTCGACAAAGCGCTCAATTGGAGCTCTACGCTCTTCAGCTTCTTCAATCAACTGCAAAATACGGTCGATAGCATTTTGGCCTTGTTCTGATACCACTTTCATTTGCACTGCGCGATCGACAGATAAACAACCTGCGGCCACTTTTTCGCCAATATTACGTTCAACGGGTACAGATTCTCCTGTTAAGGAGCTTTCGTCGAAACTAGCAAAACCAGAGACTAGTTCAGCATCCGTCGGTAAACGGCCTCCGGGTGCTATCTCAATCATATCGCCTGGGCGTAATTGTGAAACTGGAACAGTTATTTTATGTCCATTGCTAATTAATACAGCTTCCTCTGGGACGAGTGCCATCAATGCGCTAACCCCGCGCCGTGCTCGACTTGCTGAGTAAGACTCCAACATTTCACCCAACATAAACAGTAAAATGACCATTGCGGCTTCTTCGGTTGCCTGAATAAAAATGGCACCTATTGCAGCAACAGTCATTAATGTTTCAATCGCAAATGGGGAACCTGTGCGCATCAAGCGTAATGATTTACGTGCAATTGGATAGAGTCCAAATAATGTACTCAGAATAAATGCAATATTACCGACGTGAGGATTTATGGCCTCGAGGCCCCAGCTGATAGCCATTAGAATGGCCAAGATAATAACAGGCTTCGCTTCACTCAAAAGGCTTGGTAGTGGGGCGATCGCTGCTGCATTGTTGTCACCGACTTCAAGCAATTCATAGCCTGCAGCTTCAACAGTTGTGCGAACAGCCGCGCTAATGTTGCTATCGGAATCTACAACTAATTTTTCAGTGGCAAACAATACTTTGGCTTGTTTAACCTCGGTAATTTGTTTAACGGCATTTTCAATTTTTTTTGCGCAACTTGGGCAATCCATCCCACGAATTATCCAATTAAAACGCTGTTTTGACGCTTGTATGGGCGCGACGTCACTTTCAGTACTACGATTAGGTAAGCAACAACTGCCGCTATGTTGATGTTTAGCGTCATTATGGTCATGAGATTGATTAGGCGTCGTGCAGCAACTGGCTTGTTGGTGATAATCCTCATCGTCATCAGGGTTTTTCTCTGCAGCATTATGCTCATGGGTATGTGAGTCATTACTAACTTTTTGGTCGTTTTGAATTGTTGTTGATGAACAATGACTGCTAGTGCAGCAAGAACTAGTATGTTTATGTGATTCTTTATGGTTATGTGAGTGCATATGCGACCCCTTATCAAATGATTGACCTAATCAATATTGATAAGTCTATACTTTGGAGTCTACTCTAGAGTCAAATAAATGAGGTGAGGCCAATTGACAAAAAGTGCTCTTTGAGAATTTTATCAATTGGCTTAAATTATTATTGCAGGTAAATCGCTCGGATAATAAAGAATTGACCAAGGAAATAGAGAGTAGCAACAATGGCTTTAGATGCTTTAAATGGGAATCTGAAGCGAGCAATCAGCCAGATACAGTTGGATATAAACAGTAAAAAAGCGCCAACCATGATTGAGAAGTTATAATCACGTCCTAGGCCAAAGAATTGATCGCCTGCAACCCATGCCATAATCATGCTCATGATAAGTAAGGCAAAAACGACAGCTTGGAGGTTTTCTAGCTTAGTCCAAATCACCACTAAAGTGATAGCAGCAATAACGAGTGGGACAGGTAACCAAGGAAGATATAAGCTAAAGTCGAGCTGCATGCCAAAGCTGATGGTATAAAGGAGATAACTGACAAACATCAAGCCTAAAGCTGTAAGTAAGCGCTCACTTGGCAACATTCTTATCATGTCAGCGATTAATGACACTGCCAGAGCAGCAAGGATCAAATAACCTTGAGCAGTTAAAAATTCTGCGTTCCATCCCCAAAGTAACAATAGCAACAGTGTAATGGGACGAAATAGCCAACGTTGCCAACTAGGGCCACGATAAGCGGCATCAACGTACAGCCAACCAGAGAAGAGTACTGCAAGGAATGGCCAACTAATCATAAACACATCCTTATAAATTCAAGTGAATGAAGTAACCGTGATGATTTTCCATAATTGTAAATAAGATAAACTATACTCGTCATAGTTCAAGTTATAGAGCGTGTGCTTTAAATATAGCACTGTGCTTATTGATACTCGTCAGATTACTATTTATGTATTTTGGGATAGATTCGTAGAGCCATTTTTTATCGTATATTACTGATTAGAAAATTAAAATTGCCCTATCTTTCTTAATTAATAGCTGCGAAAAGCATGAAAAATCAACTGTGATTAGCTGCATATTGAATTATTTTGGGTATATACTCATGTTTATTTTAAACATAAAACGACATTTATGAATAAACCCATCTTGCTGATTATTGTTCTAGCGATTATAGCGGTATTTGCCACCAAACGTTTTTTTGACCAGCGTAAGCAAAATGAAATTAATGATCATGCCTTGCCAGTCAGCTATTCGGTTATTGTTGAGAACAAAAAAGATTACCCTTATCCAAATATGCGTTCCCGTGAGCGTGATGTTGTTTCCCCTGAAACTTTTCGGTATGAGATTTATTTTAAACCACTCAATCATTCTGAGGCGATCAAAGTGATTGTGAATGAATCCCAGTATCAGAGTATTGAAAAAGGGAGCCAAGGAACACTTCATATGCAGGGTACAAGATTTATTCGATTTGATTCCAATTAATTGATTTAAGATTTTTTCTTTGCTTCATCCAAGGCTTTTTTTTGTTTCTTTTGCATAGCTAACATCTCAAAGACACCAAAGAAGAAAATACGCGTTTGTAATAGTCCCGATAGCTTTTCTCCTTTTGCTAGGGTTGCTTTTAAGAAAATAGTTTGTAGTGCATGCATGAGCACCATGAATACCATTGCAACATCCATAAAATATTTCAATGGTTTAGGGAATGGATGGATTAAATTGAATGCCATAAAGCCCCAAACACAAATCATTAATACCCTGCCCGCGTTAATTAGCATGGCTTTCTTCCTTAATTGAATGACGAGTAAACAAACGATAAGCAACTTGACCTGCGATTTTTTCACGATGAAGTTGCCAGTTTACTGGAATGTTAGTAAGTGATGACTCCGATTCTGACTCAATATATATCCAGCTTTCATCAGCTAGCCACTGATTTTTTTCTAATAATTCAATTGTTTCATTGAGTAGGCCTTTACGGAAAGGCGGGTCGATAAACACCACATCAAAAGCGTTACCTATTTGGCTTAGAACCATCAGACTATTACTGTTGATTATTGTGGCATTTTCGGCTTGTAAGCGTGTTTTATTTTCAGCCAGTAATTGTGCATTTTGTTTGTCCAATTCAATAAAAGTGACGGTATCTGCAAAACGTGACAGCGCTTCAAACCCTAAAGCGCCACTTCCAGCGAAGCAATCAAGGCAGCGAGCCTCACGAACGACAGGCATTAGCCAATTAAATAATGTTTCTTTGATTCTATCTGTTGTGGGACGTAAGCCCTCACTATCACGGACAGGGAGTTTTCGCCCACGCCATTTGCCACCAATAATACGTATCTGACCTAAAGAGGCGTTTTGTGGTTTTTTTGCCATAATATCCATTGCTGCTCAGCTTAGCTGTGCTTTAAAAATTAATTACACCTATTGTAGCGCGTCATTTTCACAGTTTTAACTTAAAAATCAGATTAAATTGTCATGATTTTTCTTTCAGATATGTGTTGCTGCGCGATGAAATGATAGACTGCATGTAATTTTATTGCGATGTATACACAAAATAAACCAAATTGCTTGCAGGCGATCGGCGAAAATATTCCGATGAAGGAAACCTTATGAGCATATGTAAGTATGTGATTCGGGTAGCTGAAAGTCGTATTGGGTCCCCAACACACGGCATATAATGAACTATGACGGGTATAATAATTAAGCGCCATGTTTTTACCGCGAGGAGTGTAGTGGCTGATGGCTAAAGATAAGAAAAAAGGCTTTTTCTCATGGTTAGGTTTTGGTCGTAAAGACGATAAAGAACCTCAACAACAAGAAGCCGAACAACAAAAAATAGACGCTGCGAAAGAGATAGAGCTGCAAAAACAAGCGGATGAGGCTGCAATTAAAGCAGCTGACGAAGAAGTAGAACGTCAATATCAAATTAAACAAGCCGAAGAGCAGGTAGCGATTAAGGCCGCTGAAGAGCTGGCAGAACATGATCGTCAAGAAGCCGTGCGTCAGGCAGAAGAAGAAACTGAACGCCAACGTCAAGCTGAGTTAGCGGCAATCAAAGCGGCTGAAGAGCAGGCTGAGCGTGATCGTCAAGAAGCGATTCGTTTGGCAGAAGAAGAAACTGAACGCCAACGCCAAACAGAGTTAGCGGCAACCAAAGCGGCTGAAGAGCAAGCCGAGCGTGCTCGTCAAGAAGCAATTCGTTTGGCTGAGGAACATGCTGAACGTGAGCGTCAAGCTGAGTTAGCGGCAATCAAAGCCGCTGAAGAGCAAGCTGAGCGTGCTCGTCAAGAAGCGATTCGTTTGGCAGAAGAAGAAACTGAACGCCAACGCCAAACTGAGTTAGCGGCAATCAAAGCGGCTGAAGAGCAGGCTGAGCGTGATCGCCAAGAAGCGATTCGTTTGGCAGAAGAAGAAACTGAACGCCAACGTCAAGCTGAGTTAGCGGCAATCAAAGCGGCTGAAGAGCAAGCGGAACGCGATCGCCAAGAAGCCGTGCGTCAGGCAGAAGAAGAAGAAGAAGCTGAACGCCAACGTCATGCTGAGTTAGCAGCAATCAAAGCGGCTGAAGAGCAAGCGGAACGCGATCGCCAAGAAGCCGTGCGTCAGGTGGAAGAAGAAGCTGAACGCCAACGTCATGCTGAGTTAGCGGCAATCAAAGCGGCTGACGAGCAAGCCGAGCGTGCTCGTCAAGAAGCTATTCGTTTGGCTGAGGAACATGCTGAACGTGAGCGTCAAGCTGAGTTAGCGGCAATCAAAGCCGCTGAAGAGCAAGCGGAACGCGATCGCCAAGAAGCTGTGCGCCAGGCGGAAGAAGAAGCTGAACGTCAACGTCATGCTGAAGAGCTGGCCAAACTTGAAGCTCAAGATATTGTCGCTTTACGTGATGAAGTTTTTAGTGAAAAAGCCGAAGAATCTAAACAAGTCGAACAAGAGAAACCAAAAAAAGAAGGTTTCTTTAGCCGTTTGAAGAAAGGTTTACTAAAAACGCGCCAAAATTTAGGTTCGGGTTTTCTTGGGCTATTTACTGGCAAGAAAATCGATGATGATTTATTTGATGAATTAGAAGAGCAATTGCTTATTGCGGATGTTGGCGTTGAAACGACACGTAAAATTATTGATAACCTGACAGCACACGCAAGCCGTAAAGACTTAAAAAATGCAGAAGCGTTATATGGTAAATTACGTGAAGAAATGTCTCATATTTTATCAGGATCAGATAAACCACTGGTTATTGAAGAGAAGAAACCCTATGTTATTCTTATGGTTGGGGTCAATGGTGTAGGTAAAACGACAACTATTGGTAAATTGGCTCGCCAATATCAATCAGAAGGCAAAACGGTTATGTTAGCGGCTGGGGATACTTTCCGTGCTGCTGCTGTTGAGCAATTACAAGTTTGGGGGGAGCGTAACCAAATTCCTGTTGTTGCGCAGCATACTGGGGCAGATCCTGCTTCCGTTATTTTTGATGCAATTCAATCAGCCAAGGCAAAAGGTGTTGATGTTCTGCTAGCAGACACCGCAGGGCGTCTTCAGAATAAAGCACACCTGATGGAAGAATTGAAGAAAATTGTCCGCGTCATGAAAAAATTAGATGAAGAAGCGCCACATGAGATCATGTTAACGCTAGATGCAAGTACTGGACAAAATGCTGTCAGTCAGGCGAAACTTTTTAACGAAGCCGTAGGTCTGACAGGTATTACATTGACTAAACTCGATGGTACAGCGAAAGGTGGAGTGATCTTCTCCATTGCTGATCAATTTGGTATTCCTATTCGTTATATCGGAATTGGTGAGGGTATTGAAGATTTACGTCCATTTAAAGCAGATGACTTTATTGAGGCTCTATTTGCCCGAGAGGAATAATTTTCGATGATCCGCTTTGAACACGTCAGTAAAGCTTATCGTGGTGGTCGGCAAGCTCTCCAAGGCGTAGATTTTCATCTACAGCCTGGGGAAATGGCTTTTTTGACTGGCCATTCAGGTGCTGGTAAAAGTACGCTACTCAAACTCATTTGTGGTATTGAGCGACCAAGTGCAGGGCACATACTCTTTAATGGGCACGATATTAGTCGCCTAAAAAATCGGGAGATCCCTTTTTTGCGTCGACAAATCGGGATGATTTTTCAGGATCACCATCTGTTATTTGATCGAACTGTTTATGATAATGTCGCAATGCCATTGATTATTTCAGGTGCGAGTTCAGAGGATATTCGTAGACGAGTCTCCGCAGCCTTGGATAAGGTGGGTTTACTCGATAAAGCGAAAAATCTTCCGATCCAACTATCGGGTGGTGAGCAACAACGAGTAGGAATTGCGCGTGCTGTTGTCAATAAACCGACGATGTTACTGGCCGATGAACCTACGGGAAACCTCGATTGGGAACTCTCTGAAGGGATCATGCGTTTATTTGAAGAGTTTAACCGTGTTGGTGTGACAGTTCTAATGGCAACCCATGATGTTGCACTTATAGAACGACGCAGCTGCCGTGTACTGACTCTGAGTGAAGGAAGAATGATCGGAGGTCAACATGGCTAAAAATGTTCGCAGAGGAAAGCCTGAACGTCCGATGCAGTCAAAAAGTAAGGCGTTAAAAGGTGGATGGCGTGAGCAATGGCGCTATGCTTGGTTAAATACGTTAGCCGATATGCTAAGGCAGCCTCTTGCAACTTTCTTGACGGTAATGGTGATTGCTATTTCATTAGCTCTACCAAGCCTTTGCTATATTGTGTGGAAAAACGTATCTCAAGCAGCGGAACAGTGGTATCCAACGCCACAATTGACAGTTTATCTGGATAAATCTTTAGATGAACAGGGTGGTCAAAACGTAGTGACACAACTGCAAGCGCTTGATGGTGTTGATAATGTGAATTACTTATCTCGTGATCAAGCGATGAGTGAATTCCGTAGTTGGTCTGGTTTTAGTACTGCGTTAGATATGCTTGAAGAAAATCCATTGCCAGCTGTAGCGATTATTACACCAAAAATCAATTTTCAAAGCTCAGATGTTTTATCAACACTGCGAGATAGAGTGAGTCAAGTTAATGGTATTGAAGAGGTTCGTATGGACGATAGTTGGTTCTCTCGTCTAGCGGCATTGACGCAGCTGGTAGGGCAAGTTGCTTCAGTGATTGGCATTTTGATGATTGTCTCCCTCTTTTTAGTGATTGGTAATAGTGTTCGGCTGAATATTTTTGCGCGTAGAGACACCATTAATGTTATGAAGTTGATTGGCGCGACAGATGGTTTTATTATGCGGCCATTTTTACATGGCGGCCTCTTTATGGGCGCGCTTGGTGCGGTGATTTCGCTAATAATGTCGTCTTTACTGGTATGGAAACTATCTGATGTTGTCACTCAATTGGCGAGTGTTTTTGGTACGCAATTTCATATTGAAGGGTTATTGTGGGAAGAGTCATTGCTGGTGATTTTAATGTCAGCAATGATTGGCTGGATTGCTGCTTGGCTTGCCACTGTTCAACATTTGCGCCATTTCACACCTGAGTAATTATCTGTTCATCGGCACTGCAACCAGTCGTGCCGATGAATGAAAATGCACAGAACGGAACTTTTGTTATCATCGTTTGTCTTACTTTGACCTGCTTTTACAGCACAACGGTAATATATTTAACTCAACAGAACTGATAGACTGTATGCTAACAGTCTCATTTTTCATCAACGAATAATCTCTTTTTCTTTATTTTTCAAAGAGGATCTGCATGACCAAAGATATGCAATCATTAGCACTTGTTCCGCAAGGCAGTATTGAAGCTTATATGCGAGCTGCCAATGCTTACCCTATGCTCACCGCTGAGGAAGAAAAAGAACTTGCTGAACGGCTGCATTACCATGGTGATCTAGACGCGGCAAAGCAACTCATTTTATCCCATTTACGTTTCGTGATTCATGTTGCTCGTAGCTATGCAGGCTATGGGTTACCACAGGCTGACTTAATTCAGGAAGGTAACATAGGCCTGATGAAAGCGGTACGCCGCTTTAACCCTGAAGTTGGCGTTCGCTTGGTTTCTTTTGCTGTTCACTGGATCAAAGCGGAGATTCATGAATATGTTCTACGCAACTGGCGAATTGTAAAAGTTGCGACAACAAAATCTCAGCGTAAATTATTCTTTAATTTGAGAAAAAACAAAAAGCGTCTTGGATGGTTCAATCAGGAAGAAGTTGATATGGTTGCGCAAGAGCTTGGTGTGAGCACCAAAGATGTTCGTGAAATGGAATCACGTATGTCCGCTCAAGATATGGCCTTTGATATGTCTGACGACGATGATAGCGGTGATTTCACTCAGTCAGTTGCGCCAGTACTATTTTTACAAGATAAATCATCTGACTTTGCAGGTTCTATTGAAGATGATAACTGGGAAAGTCATGCAACAGATCGTCTAAGTGATGCGCTAGACTCACTTGATGAGCGTAGCCAAGACATTATTCGCGCTCGCTGGCTTGATGATGACAACAAGACAACCTTACAAGAATTAGCCGATAAATACGGTGTTTCTGCTGAACGAGTCCGTCAACTCGAAAAAAACGCAATGAAAAAGTTGCGTGCAGCGATGGAAGAAGACGAAGACGAAGGTTAAGAGCTTCGTTTTTCTTATCCGCAACTATTTACCCGCTATAGATTGAGTTGCTGTTAGATATATGTGCAGGCGAAGCCCAATATTCGAGTGATATAGCTATATATACTTCTCGGGCTGTTTATCATAAGAGCTTCGCTTGCTGCTAACCGGTAACTTAACTCTTTATGTCTAAATAAACTTTTCTTAATTTCTAATCACAATACAATTCTAAAGGCAGCCCATCGGGATCAGCAAAAAAAGTGAATCTTTTGTGTGTATAAGGATCTATTCGAGGTGCTTCGCAGATGACTCCTTGTTGATTTAAGTACTCGATCCACTTATCGAGATCAGCCACACTAAATGTAAGATGTCTTAAACCACATGCTTCAGGGTAACTGGGTCTAGTTGGTGGAGCTGGAAAACTAAATAACTCAATCTGATACAAGCCTTCAAGGGCTAGATCAGCCTTCCATGAATCTGATTCTCGTCGATAATGTTCTTCTAATAAAGTGAGACCAAGAATTTGGCAGTAAAAGTGTTTACTGACGGCATAATCAGAAGCAATGATAGCAATATGGTGGATCCGTTTTAGTTTCATTGAGTTAAACCTGTTTTTCCCATTTATTACTATCTTGTGTCGCAGTGAAGCCGCAAGCTAAAAGAAACATTATCAACACGGATCTTTTTTCTTCAGAAATATGAGCTAAGCTAAAAAACCAATGTGATACTTGAGGCTGCTGGAGAACAATTTCATTAAGTAAATACAGCCCAACCCCTCGGCGTCGGGTCACTTCACGAACCAAAAAATCATAAATAGTGCCTTGGTGTTTATCTATCTGAATTTTAGCGGCACCAAGCAACCTATCATTAAAGCGTGCTGCATATAATTTTTGCCCTGAAAAAAGTAAAGCTTTCATTTCATCTTGACTCTGGTCAGGCCAGATTTTGTACAGGTCAAGATATTGTTGATCAGTAGGATCAACTAGAGGAATGATGGTCAGTTTCATGATGCTTTTATCTATTTCCTTGCTTGTTTTTCAGTCACTCCTGTTGACAGAGTGATCCATAACCGATTTTTTGATTTTAGAGATAAAGATTTCATCTCTATTAATATTCCGAGTTTAGCTCGGATTAATTTAAATTTGACTAGAACATAACACTATTATTTATCTAAAATCTACGTAATAACATTAGGTTTTTATTCTGCTTATGACGTAATTGCCTGCCATATCCATTTGCTATTTAGCATATTTATCTTGTTTAATGATATGAAATTTATAGCGTTATTCGCTATATTTTAAAATATATCCGTTATTCTTCAAGTTATATGCGTATCGATAGCCTCAACTCGCTGACTCATATAGTTTATTTATAATTTATGGATAGCTTATCTTATTGCTTGCATACAACTTGATGAATGGCAGCTACCAGACATTACTGACTAATAATCATAATAATTAATCTACAACAAACCAAACACAAACACTCAGAACCATTGATAGGGACGGCAGAATGATAAAAATGAATAAAGCATTATTAGCGGGTTGTATTGCGATGGCATTTAGCCAATCTGTATGGGCTAAAGAGATCAAAATTGCAGTTGTTGGTGCTATGTCAGGTCCTGTTGCTCAATATGGTGATATGGAATTTATGGGCGCTCGTCAAGCCGTTGCTGATATTAATGCCAAAGGCGGTATCAATGGCGATACTCTTGTTGCTGTTGAATATGATGATGCTTGTGATCCGAAACAAGCTGTTGCCGTCGCTAACAAAGTGATCAACGATGGTATTCGTTATGTTATTGGGCACCTTTGCTCTTCTTCTACACAACCAGCCTCTGACATCTATGAAGATGAAGGTATTATCATGATCACCCCTGCTGCAACAAATGCAGATTTAACCACTCGTGGTTATCAGTTGATCATGCGTACAACTGGTCTTGATTCAGACCAAGGGCCAACCGCGGCTAAATATATTGTTGATGAAATCAAGCCAAAGCGTATTGCAGTTGTTCATGACAAGCAGCAATACGGTGAAGGTTTAGCGCGCTCAGTACGTGATAGTTTGAATAAAGCAGGTGTTAAAGAAGTGATGTTTGAAGGTGTGACTGCGGGTGATAAAGATTTCTCTGCTCTCGTCGCTAAACTGAAAAAAGATAACGTTGATTTTGTTTACTTTGGTGGATATTACCCAGAAATGGGACAAATTTTACGTCAGGCAAAACAATCCGGTCTTAATGTACGTTTTATGGGACCTGAAGGTGTCGGTAACTCCTCACTTTCAAATATCGCTGGTGATGCTTCTGAAGGTATGTTGGTGACTCTACCTAAACGCTATGACCAAGTGCCAACTAACCAGCCTATTGTGGATGCGCTTAAAGCGAAAAAAGAAGATCCAACGGGTCCATTTGTTTGGACAACTTATGCCGCAATTCAAGGGCTGACGACAGCTATGGAGCGTACAGGCAGTCGTGAACCAGAAGATCTCGCCAAAGATCTGAAAGCCAATCCAGTTGATACTGTAATGGGATCCTTGTCTTGGCAGCCTAATGGTGATCTGAAAGGCTTTGAGTTCGGTGTATTTGAGTGGCATGCAGATGGCACGTCAACTGCGGTGAAATAGCCGTTATTGCCGAAATAGAGACAGATACCGAGAGTGAGCTTGCTGACTCTCGGCTTATACTTTCTATACCTAAAATAAAGACAGTTGTGTGTAGGTAATCAGTGACGGTGCAGCTTGAAGTATGGCGGGTATATAAAGTCAGTAGTATGAAAGGATAGTCGTATGTCAGATCAAATTCTTTATTTTATCCAACAGTTCCTTAATGGTTTAACATTAGGTAGTACCTATGCGTTGATCGCCATCGGCTACACAATGGTTTATGGCATTATCGGCATGATTAACTTTGCCCATGGTGAAGTGTACATGATAGGGAGTTATGTCTCCTTCATTGTGATCGCGGGTCTGATGATGCTTGGCATCGATATTGGTTGGATCCTTGTTGCAGCTGCATTTGTCGCTGCGATCGTCGTTTCCAGTTCTTATGGTTGGAGTATAGAGCGCGTAGCTTATCGACCTGTTCGTCATTCGAAAAGATTGATTGCCTTGATTTCCGCTATTGGGATGTCAATATTCCTACAAAACTATGTCAGCCTTTCACAAGGATCACGGGATTTAGCTTTGCCAAGCTTGATCACAGGCCAATGGGTATTAGGCGAAAGTGATGGGTTTGAGGCAATTGTCACTAAAATGCAACTCACTATCTGGGTTGTGACGCTTCTCTCTATGTTGGCTCTTACCTTATTTATTCGCTATTCACGTATGGGAAGGGCTTGCCGTGCTTGTGCTGAAGATCTAAAAATGGCGAGTTTGCTCGGCATTAATACCGATCGTGTTATTTCATTAACTTTCGTGATTGGTGCAACAATGGCTGCGGTAGCAGGGGTTCTGCTTGGTCAATTTTATGGTGTTATTAACCCATATATTGGCTTTATGGCAGGTATGAAAGCCTTTACAGCGGCAGTACTTGGTGGAATTGGCAGCATACCGGGAGCCATGTTAGGTGGCTTGATCCTTGGTGTTGCTGAAGCCATGACATCAGCTTATTTAAGTACTGAATATAAAGATGTTGTGTCATTCGGGTTATTGATTGGTGTATTACTAATCATGCCAACCGGCATTCTGGGACGCCCGGAGGTCGAAAAAGTATGAGAAAAGAAAATTGGATTAATGCGATCGTCGCTTCGGTAACTTTTTTTATCCTCGCTGTATTTATGATGGGATTACAACTCACGCTTGATGGTACAAAATTAGTGGTCACAAGCGGGGATTCAGTTCGTTGGAATTGGATTTATGCGGGCATTACTATTATTTTTATTTTTCAGTTAGTACGCCCATCGCTTGCAAGATTGTGGAAAGGGGTGCCAAAAAAGTCATGGGTAATTCCTGATTTTGATGGCTCGACGGCCAGGCAAAAAATTCTTGCCATCGTTATTATTATCGCTGCTATTGCATGGCCTTTTGTTGTTTCTCGAGGCAGTGTCGATATCGCAACATTGACACTTATCTATGTGATGCTAGGCCTTGGCTTGAACGTGGTTGTGGGACTTTCAGGATTGTTGGTTTTAGGCTACGCAGGATTCTACGCGATTGGCGCCTATACCTTTGGCTTGCTTAATCACTATTACGGGTTTGGTTTCTGGCAAAGCTTACCCATTGCAGGTCTTACTGCAGCATTTGCAGGGTTCTTACTAGGTTTCCCTGTATTACGGCTACGGGGGGATTATTTGGCGATTGTGACTTTAGGTTTCGGCGAAATTGTCCGTATTTTACTGCTTAATAATACCGAAATCACAGGGGGGCCAAATGGGATCAGTCAATTACCTAAGCCAACTTTCTTTGGCTTGGAGTTTAGTCGAACTGCGAAGGAGGGTTGGGATACATTCCATAATTTCTTTGGCATAGACTATAACGCAGGCGATAGGATCATTTTCCTCTATTTTGTTGCCCTGCTATTGGTTGTATTAACCCTGTTTGTGATCAACCGGTTACTCCGTATGCCTCTGGGGCGTGCGTGGGAAGCTTTAAGGGAAGATGAAATTGCCTGTCGCTCTTTAGGCTTGTCACCAACACGGATCAAACTGACTGCATTTACTATCAGTGCGGCCTTTGCAGGTTTTGCTGGGACATTATTTGCGGCACGCCAAGGATTTATTAGCCCAGAATCATTTACTTTTGTTGAATCAGCATTTGTACTAGCGATCGTCGTTCTTGGTGGAATGGGATCTCAAACATCGGTTATTTTGGCAGCGATTATATTGGTCGTTTCGCGAGAAATGATGCGTGATCTCAATGCCTACAGCATGCTATTACTCGGTGCGTTGATGGTCTTAATGATGATCTGGCGTCCACAAGGTCTACTGCCAATGAAACGCCGTCAAATGAAGCTGAAAAAGGCGGAGCAAGTGGATAGTGAAGGGGAGAAAGCATGAGTATATCTTTAACCCCGATACTACAAGTCAGTGGTTTAACCATGAAATTTGGTGGGTTGCTGGCGGTCAATAACGTCGAACTTACCTTGAATCAAGGTGAGATTGTTTCACTAATTGGTCCTAATGGTGCAGGTAAAACGACTATTTTTAACTGTTTGACCGGCTTTTATAAACCAACGGGTGGCTCAATCCTATATCGTGAAAAGCATTTGGAAGGTCTGACTGGGCAGGCTATCGCTCGCCTTGGTGTTATTCGTACCTTTCAACATGTGCGCTTGTTTAAAGAGATGACGGTGATTGAAAATCTATTAGTTGCTCAACATCAACATTTAAAAAGTGGGATTCTTTCTGGATTACTGAAAACCCCAGCATTTCGTCGAGCAGAGTCAGAAGCAATAGATCATGCCGTTAAATGGCTTGAAAGAGTCGATTTATTGCAGTTTGCTAACCGTCAAGCGGGCAACCTGGCCTATGGTCAGCAACGCCGATTAGAAATAGCACGCTGCATGGTGACCCGCCCAGGAATTTTGATGCTAGATGAGCCTGCCGCGGGGCTCAATCCCAAAGAAACCAACGATCTTGATGAGCTGATCGCTGAACTTCGATCTCATCATCAAGTGTCGATTTTGTTAATTGAGCATGATATGAAGTTAGTGATGGGGATCTCGGACAGGATCTACGTGGTAAACCAAGGAACGCCACTGGCGAATGGAACACCTGATCAAATTCGTCAGCATCCTGATGTGATTAAGGCTTATTTGGGGGAAGCTTACTGATGTTAGAATTTAATCAAGTTTCAGCGCATTACGGGAAAATTCAAGCATTACATCAGGTTAGTCTGAATATCCAAAAAGGGGAAATTGTGACACTGATTGGTGCGAACGGGGCAGGTAAAACGACTCTACTTAGTACGCTCTGTGGTGACCCTCGCGCATCGGAAGGAAAAATTCTCTACCATGATGTGGATATCACGCAGCTACCAACAGCCAAAATTATGCGTGAAGATATTGCTATTGTACCTGAAGGGCGACGGGTATTTTCTCGCATGACAGTTGAAGAAAATTTAGCAATGGGAGGCTTTTTTGCTACTCGCCAACAATATCAGCAGCGGATTGAACGAGTTTATAAGCTATTTCCTCGCCTGCATGAACGACGAAGCCAGCGTTCAGGAACGATGTCTGGTGGTGAGCAGCAGATGTTAGCTATCGGGCGAGCACTGATGAGCCAGCCTGAGTTACTGTTACTTGATGAGCCATCCTTAGGTTTAGCGCCCATTATCATTATGCAAATCTTTGATACGATCTTGCAGTTACGTGAAGAAGGTATGACCATTTTCCTAGTCGAACAAAACGCGAATCAGGCATTAAAGCTTGCAGATCGTGGTTATGTGCTCGAAAATGGGCACATCGTATTAGAAGATAGCGGGAAAGCCTTATTGGCAAATGAAGCGGTACGTAGTGCATATTTAGGTGGGTAGCTTTTATTTAAAAACGCCCAATATTTAACTGGTTAATATTGGGCATTTTAATTTTTATAATTCGTTATTTAATTAAATCTAAGATATAAATCATTATAGATAATTAAATTACATTATCTTATTTGTATAAAAATAAAATCTATCTTATTATGAAAGATATCGATAATTTCATTAATTTATAACTTAAATTATAAATATATTTTTATTTTGTTAATTCGGCTGTTATCTCCTATGCGCGCTGTGATTATTTTATTTTTTGCTCCAGACTCTTCTGCTATTTTAGATATTTTCTCTTCTGCTGAGGAAACGGTTGTTCCCCAAGATGATATAGTTTCTACAAAACTACAAAAATAGATAACAGATAAAGTTAAAACTAAAATTAATTTTTAATGCTATTCATATTTAAATCCTTCGTTAATAATTTAAATCTCTATATTTTGGATTGATTGAATTGCACATTTTTCGTCAAATTTGAGCCTTTCATACCCGCTAAACCTATAGCTCCAATGATTTCATTGTTATATTTAACGGATATACCACCAAGCAAAAGTAATTCATTTATTGTATTTAAATTACTTGATTCAGTATCTGATTGAGTCTTTTCATTAGTGTATTTGTTTCAGTTTTAGTTGATAGAGATGTGTATGTTTTACGTTGTGAGGCGATTATATTATGTGAGCCTACATTATTATCTCTCATGACGACAACTAAACTACCTACACTATCTACGACTGAAACTACACCAGGTCTCCATCTGTATGGCATTAAGCAAGCGTTTTTAGTTGCTAACGTATTCGCTAATTTTACATTAATATCATATTTAGATAATACTAAGATGGGACATAGATATACTCGATATGTCACATGAAAATATAAGATATAATTTCATTTAATATTATTTCAGACCATTAATTATATGATCAGCGCTACTGAAAAATATAATGGCTAACTATTGATGTTATTTCAACTACCACGATATGTTGAATACCCATATTGGCTTAATAATAGTGGGATATGATAATGCTCCTCTGTATTACTGATGATAAATTCAACTGGAATTTCGGGGAAGAAACTATTTTGTTTATTATCTGCAAAATATTTTCCTGTTTTAAACGTAACTCGATATTCTCCGATTTCGGTTTTGATATTATCTGGCCATAATTTTTTTATGCGACCATCTTTATCTGTTTTATCTAAATTTAAAACTTTCCAACTATTGGATTGCTTTTGTTCTAATGTGACTTCAACCCCAGGTGCTGGTTTTCCTGTCTGTTGATTAAGAATATGGACACTTAAAGTATCTGCAGCTTGGGCAAACACTGGTACAGTTATGGCAGATAAACAAATAGCCGATAATAAATATTTTTTCATTTCCCTATTCCCTTTATTAAAATTTTATCATGTTTGTTAATTCACGGTTATATTACAAAAATATTTATTATAAATACTGACAATAACATTACAATTTAGTCATGTTGGTATTATTTTTCGCATAAATAGCCCTGTAAATTACGCCGCAGAATGATTTATTATATTCGCAATTCATGAAAGACAGCGCAAAAAAATATGGGAACATATGCCCAGCAAGATGTTCTTGATTCACGATTGAGCAAATTTTTGCAATATGGCTCAAACCGTTCTGATACTTCTACTGTTCTTATGACTATTTATTCATTTTAAGAATAATTCATAAAAGGGACTTTGTTGATTGAATTATTACTACCCACCTTGGTGATTTTAACACTTAGAGTAATGTGAAGCCCCTCGCATTTCAGCTATTTGCTTGTTTCTGTTTACAAAACAAATTGTATATACAACATCTGTTGGATAAACAGCAATCTACTGTTTGTTGTATAGCTAATGCCCCGTCGTTTTCTCTAATCTTTGTATAAAAATTCAAATTTAAATGTATATACTTTGTGAATTAAATGTATATATATTTAAGAGAAAGACATCAACAGATAAGTTATCAATGATAAAAAATTAGCAGTAAAGATAATTTAACTAATTGAAATTTAAATGTATAGGTAAGGTTTTTAAGCGGTGAGTTTATCAGTGAAAAAACAATGACTCATTATAAATATCATTGATTGTTATTTAAACGTTAAATCCAGTGGATGAATGGGGGGATATACCAATGTTAAATCGTACTGACACTACACGTATTATTCGTGCACCGCACGGCAGTGAAGTAACGTGTAAAAGCTGGCTGACTGAAGCCGTGTACCGCATGATCCAAAATAACCTTGACCCTGATGTTGCTGAGCATCCACAGAGCTTAGTGGTATATGGTGGTATCGGTCGCGCAGCTCGTGACTGGGAATGCTATGACAAAATTTTAGATGTCTTAAAAACACTTGAAGATGATCAAACCTTGCTCGTGCAGTCAGGCAAACCGGTTGGTGTTTTCCCTACTCATCCAGATGCACCTCGCGTATTAATTGCTAACTCAAATATTGTTCCACATTGGGCGAATTGGGACCATTTCAACGAGTTAGATAAAAAAGGTCTGATGATGTACGGCCAAATGACCGCCGGTTCTTGGATTTATATCGGCTCACAAGGCATCGTACAAGGAACTTATGAAACTTTTATTTCTTTAGCAAAACAACACTTTAATGGAAATCTCGAGGGTCGATGGATCTTAACTGGGGGTTTAGGTGGGATGGGGGGGGCACAGCCACTTGCGGCAACAATGGCTGGTTTTAGCATGATTGCAGTTGAGTGTGACGAAAGCCGTATCGATTTTCGCCTAAGAACAGGTTATGTCGATAAAAAAGCGACTTCTATTGAAGAGGCTCTGCAATATCTTGAAGAAGCTAAAAGTAACGGAACGCCAGTTTCTGTAGGCTTACTTGGAAATGCTGCCGATGTTTACAGTGAGTTGGTTAAACGTAACATTATCCCTGATTCAGTTACCGATCAAACCAGTGCACACGATCCCATTCATGGATACCTACCACAAGGTTGGATATTAAGCGAATGGCATGAAAAACAGCAAATTTCCCCTGCTGAAGTCACTAAAGCGGCTAAAAAAAGTATGGCTATTCAGGTTGAAGCCATACTTGCTATGCAAAAGAAAGGTTCAGCAGCATTTGACTACGGTAATAACATTCGTCAAATGGCGAAAGATGAAGGTGTTAGTAATGCCTTTGATTTTCCTGGGTTTGTACCTGCTTATATCCGCCCTCTATTCTGTGAAGGGATCGGTCCATTTCGTTGGGTAGCACTCTCGGGTGACCCGGAAGATATTTATAAAACAGATCAAAAAGTCAAAGAGCTGCTCCCTGATGATAAGCACCTTCATAACTGGTTAGATATGGCTCGTGAACGTATTGCATTCCAAGGTTTGCCAGCGCGTATCTGCTGGGTGGGGCTGAAAGATCGTGAAAGATTAGGCCGTGCCTTTAATGAGATGGTGAAAACTGGCGAGCTAAAAGCGCCTATCGTGATCGGCCGTGATCACTTGGATTCAGGCTCGGTAGCGAGTCCACACCGTGAAACAGAATCGATGAAAGATGGTTCAGATGCGGTTTCTGATTGGCCGTTACTGAATGCGTTATTGAACACGGCAGGTGGTGCAACATGGGTTAGTTTACATCATGGTGGAGGCGTAGGCATGGGCTTTTCACAGCATGCAGGCGTCGTGATTGTATGTGATGGAACTGATGCTGCAGATAAACGTTTAGCGCGAGTTTTACACAACGATCCTGCAACTGGAGTTATGCGCCATGCGGATGCTGGTTATGACATCGCAATTAGCTGTGCAAAACAGCAGGGCCTTAATTTGCCAATGGTGAAATGACGTCTTTTTTTGGATTAGGGGAAGTTGAACTCTGAAGATCAATTTTTAGTCGACTTAAACGTATTTACTTGAGACAGAAAGAAGCAAGGCGAATGGTTCGCCATCGAGTGAACTAGACGAATTTTGCTTAATACAACGAAAAATCACGTTTAATCGTTCGATTAATTGATGCGATAAAAATAAGCAGTAAAGATTAACAGCCCCTAATAACTAGGTCAGTTTGTTTTTAGGCTTTCATAAGGATACGGAAATGAATACTGTGCCAACTCAAAAAAGAAAAGGCGTTCTATCAGGAGTCAAAGTAATTGATTTAAGCCGAGTACTCGCAGGCCCCTATTGTACAGGAATGATGGCCGATCTTGGTGCGGAAGTGATCAAAATAGAAGTCCCTGATCATGGCGATGATAGCCGTCATTTAGGCCCGTTTATTGAAGGTGAGAGTGTTTATTATGGACTCATCAACCGAGGAAAGCGCAGTATTGAACTGGATCTAAAGTCAGATGCTGACCGTGCCATTCTTTATCAATTAGTAAAAGAGAGTGATGTTGTCGTTGAAAATTTTCGACCGGGTGTAACAGCAAGGCTTGGTATTGATTTCGAAAGTTTAAAGCAGCACAACCCTCAATTAATTTATGCCAGTATTTCAGGTTTTGGGCAGGACAGTCCTCTTGCCAATTATCCGGCCTATGACATTGTTGCACAAGCGATGTCAGGGCTGATGAGTGTGACTGGATTCGAACAAACGGGGCCAACTCGAAGTGGTGAATCGATCGGTGATGTGTGTGCGGGTATGTTTGCAGCTTGGGCGATTAGCAGTGCGTTATTTGCAAGAGAAAGCCGCCAAGAGCCTGCACAATATATTGATGTTGCAATGGTTGATGTCTTACTCAGCATGCAATTAACTGGGCTTTCCAATTTATTTGCGAATGGTAAAGCGCCCAGTTTAGTCGGTAATCGTCATCCAGTTTCGACGCCATTTGATACTTATCTGGCGAAGGATGGACTGGTTGTGATAGCGATTGCGAGTGAAAAGCTATTCCAACGTTTTTGTGAATGTATTGAGCAGCCTACTCTTCGTGCTAATCCTCATTATAAAGATGATCCTGCGCGAACTCTTTATCAAGCTGAACTCAAAATAGAAATCGAGCAATGGACATCACAAAAAACAGTTGAAGAAGTTTGTGATTTACTGTTAAACGCAGGTGTTCCTGCTTCACCGATTCATAACTTACAACAAGCAACACAGAGTGAGCATGCGAAAGTTCGTCAAGTTCTCACATACCTTGATGATGGGGGAACTCCACTGGTTTCTCAGCCTGTTTTTTTCAACGGACTCAAACCTCATGTTACACAAAGAGCGCCTAACTTAGGTGAAGCGAATGGCATTTATAAACCGGCAATAAAAACGATTAAAAGCACGGAGACAATACAATGAGTTTTCAAATAGATGAAACAGAACAGGCAATTGTAGATGCGGTAGAAAAAGTTTGCCGAGATATCCTGCAAGCTAATGCACAGCGTTATGATGAAACCGAGACTTTTTGTGTAGAAAGCTTGAGTGCGCTAGGTGAGATGGGTTGCTGGGGAATTAACTTACCTGAGCAATATGGTGGATTTGGTATTGGCAGTATTGCCATGAGTATGATTGTTGAAGCCGTAGCAGCAGCTTGTGCATCGACATCATCAGCGTTAACTGCTCATTTCCTCGCTACTGATTCAATTTTAATTGGTGGAACAGAAGCACAAAAACAATATTGGTTACCCAAAGCAGCTAGTGGAGAAATGCTTGGTGCATTTGGCTTAACAGAGCCCGCAGCGGGTTCAAATCCAGCAGATATGCGTACTATTGCAGCGCGAGAAAAAGAGGGGTGGCGAATTCGAGGTAATAAGCATTATATTACCAACGCCAAAGAGGCTGATTTCATTGTGTTATATGCCAAAACAGATCCTGAAGCTGGGGCTCGAGGTATAAGTGCATTTATGATCCCTAAAGGGACAGAAGGTGTTGAATTTTCTTCACCTGAAAAAACCATGGGGCTGCGTGGAAGTACGATTTATGAATTAGCACTAAATTGTTGGTTGCCTGAATCGGCATTACTTGGCGAAGAAAATAAAGGGTTTCATACCGCAATGGAAGTGCTGGATAAAGGCCGTGTGGAAGTTGCCGCATCCTCATTAGGAATTGCTCGAGCGTCGATGGAAAGTGCTTTGATCTGGGTGAAGGAACGCCAAATCGGTAAAAAGCCATTAGCAGCTTATCAAGGAACTCAATGGCGTATCGCAGATATGCATACTCAGTTAGAGGCGGCTCGCTTATTGACTTGGCATGCTGCAGAACGGCGTGATTCAGGCGAACGTTTTAGTTTGCAATCGGCAACGGCTAAATTGTTCGCTGCGGAATGTGCTGGTTTTGTCACTGATGCTGCACTACAACTTCATGGCGGCTATGGTTATATTCGTGATCTCCCCCTAGAACGCTATGTACGTGATGCAAGAATTTTGCGAATTTTTGAAGGTACCTCGGAAATTCAAAAGATCATTATCTCGCGCGCGGTTTTAGATGCCGTTTAATTGCGAGATAAGACAGTATTGGGAGGCGGACAGGCGCCTACCAAATATGAGTAATAAACTGCAATAAAATGAACAACCTGACAACAGGATCATGGAATTAAAAACACAACAACAATCAGGTTTAAGAATGTATTTCAATTTTTAATGGCGGGCATTTTATACACTGATAATACTTCGAGTCGCTTGTAGGTGAATTACAACGAAATTCTAGCATACATAGATAACTATATAGTTTCGTATCCGAGTATTCACAATACAGATTATATAACTGAAGTATGGCGGTAATAATAGCGAAAACAGAGCCCGACTTAGAGTCTGATGGCTGTATCCTACGGCAACCATAATGACAAATTGGTCCATTCTTTAGGCCAGCCTTGCTTAAAGAGGAGTTACCATGACAGTTTCAAATGAAATAATCGCAGATAAAAAGAATCGGCAGGAGAATGTTCCCTTAATAGAAGCACGTTCGATTGACTATATCCCTGAGTCCGAACGACATGGCACCTTATCAAGTCAATTTACGCTTTGGTTTGGTGCTAATTTACAGATCACCGCTATTGTGACCGGAGCACTTGCTGTTGTACTGGGGGGCGATGTATTTTGGTCTTTAATCGGTTTATTTATTGGGCAATTATTAGGTGGGGCAGTGATGGCATTGCATGCGGTGCAAGGGCCAAAACTCGGTTTACCTCAAATGATATCTAGCCGTGTTCAGTTTGGCGTATATGGAGCGGTAATCCCGATCCTTTTAGTGTGCATGATGTACGTGGGCTTCTCGGCAAGTGGCACTGTACTTGCAGGTCAGGCTGTTGGGCAGTTACTTCATGTCAGTGATTGGATTGGTATTTTAATATTTGGTGCAGTCATTATTGCGATCACTATCTGTGGTTATCGTATTATTCATATTTTAGGTAAAGTCGCTAGCGTTGTCGGGGTTATTGCTTTCTTTTACCTTTTCTTCCGACTGTTTTATATGAATGATGTATCGGTTTTGTTGGAAAATCGTCATTTCAGTTGGACCAACTTTCTATTAGCGATGTCATTGGCTGCATCTTGGCAAATTGCATTTGGCCCTTATGTTGCTGACTATTCGCGTTATTTACCGACTAAAACACCAACAATCAAAGCCTTCTTGGCCGTTGGCTCAGGTACTGTGATTGGTACTCAAGCATCCATGATCCTTGGCGTATTTGCAGCGGCTCTCGCAGGGAGTCAATTTGCAGGTCATGAAGTTTCATATATTGTTGGGCTCGGTAGTACGGGTTTAATCGCTGCATTACTCTACATCAGTATTTTCTTCGGCAAAGTGACGATTACAGCATTGAATGCGTATGGCAGCTTTATGTCGATGGCCGCAATATTCTGTGGTTTTCGTGGGAAGCAGCATATCTCTAGCGGTCAGCGGCTATTCTTCATCATTCTTATGGTGAGCTTTTCGACCATTTTAGGCCTAGCAGGGCAACATTCATTCCTAAAACTGTTTTCAGCTTTCTTACTGTTCTTACTGGCTTTCTTTACACCTTGGAGTGCCATCAATCTAGTTGATTACTACTGGGTAACAAAAGGTCGCTATGACGTACCTCAATTATCTAATCCTAACGGGCGTTATGGTCGTTGGAATAAAGTCGGTATCACTACTTATATTGTAGGTGTATTGATTCAACTACCTTTTATCGCAACAGGTTTCTATACCGGACCTTTTGTTGAAATGTTAGGTGGGGTTGATATTTCATGGATAGTGGGATTAGTAGTGACCAGCATTATCTATTATGCCGCAATTAAAAAATGGCCAATGTCTGTCGCTGATAGGCTGATATTGCCATCCTCCAATCCATAAAATGCACTTTAAATAATATGAGTAAGGAATGAATTTAAAATAACAATAATCGAGATTGAGATACACAAACTAATTTGAATGATATCTAGACGTTCTACAACGCTATCCGATGAATATACAAGAGTATGTAATTCGGATAGCTGAGAGAACTGAACATAGAGACAATTATTAAATAGGGCAGTTATAGCAATGAATTATTCGCTGTAGGGCTTCCCTCATCCTAAAAATACGTTCTGGCAGAGAGTAGTTAGGAGTGATTATGAAAATTTTAGTGGCTATTAAACGTGTTATCGATCACAACGTTAAAGTTCGTGTAAAAGCCGATGGTTCAGGTGTTGAATTAGCAAATGTCAAAATGGCAATTAATCCTTTTGATGAGATTGCCGTTGAAGAGGCTGTGCGTTTAAAAGAGGCAGGAAAGGCAAGCGAAGTCGTCGTTGTTTCAGTTGGTGATACCAGCTCACAAGAAACATTACGCAGTGCGATGGCGATGGGGGCTGATCGTGCTGTTTTGGTTCAAAGACCGACTGATATGGTTTTAGAGCCTCTTGATATTGCGCGTTTATTACAGCAAATCGTTATTACAGAGCAACCTGACTTAATTCTGCTGGGTAAACAGGCAATTGATAATGACTGTAACCAAACCGGACAGATGCTATCAGCACTACTCAAATGCAGTCAGGCAACCTTTGCTTCTTTAATTGCAGTGGAAGGCTCTGCGTTACTGGTCACTCGTGAAATTGATGGCGGATTAGAAACGCTTTCTTTACCTTTACCTGCGGTTATTACAACAGATTTGCGCTTGAATGAACCTCGCTACGCAACGCTTCCTAATATTATGAAAGCTAAGAAAAAGCCTCTTGAAATACACGATATTTCACAGATGAGTTTCTTACCATTAGGGCAAGTAAAAATATTGACGGTGAGTGAACCAAAGAAACGGACAGGTCAATGCACATTATTTAATGATGTAAATGCATTAGTCAGTGAGCTACAAGCGAAAGAAGCGATCTAATTAGGGAGAATTATCATGAACCCGTTATCAATATTAGTTGTGGTAGAACACGACAACCAAACTATCAAATCTTCAACCTATCACAGTGTGACTGCGGTAAAGCAAATGCTGGCAGGTCAAGGCCATCTACATTTATTAGTCGCTGGTCATCAGTGTGAAAAAATAGCGGAACTTTCAGCAAAAATAGGGGGCGCTGAAAAAGTTATCCTCATTGATAGCAGCGAACTGAGCCATCAACTCGCAGAATCAATGACAGATGCAATAGTGTCCATAGCCAAGGATTATAGCCATTTAATTTTCCCAGCAACGACATTTGGTAAAAACATCGCGCCACGGGTAGCCGCGACACTGGGTATCGCTCAAATTTCTGATATTACAGAAGTGATTGATGCACAAACCTTTATCCGTCCAATTTATGCAGGTAATGCGCTCGCTACAGTACAGAATAATGGCCATCAGGTCGTATTAACGATACGTAGTTCGGCATTTTCAGCGGCTGCGGATACGCAAAATATTACTGAAATTGAAAAACATTCTGTTAGTGATTTTAGCCAATTAGCTCAACTCAAAAGCCAGTCATTAACTCAAGTTAGTCGTGCTGAGTTAAGTTCGGCAAAAATTGTGATATCGGGTGGTCGAGGGCTAAGTTCTGGTGAAAATTTTGCACTGTTAGAATCAATCGCAGACAAGCTGGGTGCAGCTGTTGGGGCTTCAAGAGCCGCAGTTGATGCCGGCTATGTACCGAATGACTATCAAGTTGGGCAGACGGGTAAAATTATCGCACCCGACCTATACATCGCTGTGGGGATCTCGGGCGCTATCCAACACATTGCCGGAATGAAAGAAAGCAAAGTGATCGTTGCAATCAATAGTGATCCGGATGCACCTATTTTCCAAATCGCGGATTATGGCATCGTCGGCGATCTGTTTGAGATCTTGCCTGAATTCGATAAAGCGCTGGCATAAGGGAGTTGATCATGACTATCGACAATAGTGTCAATATAAATGGGGCTCCCGAGCGGGAATCGATGGAATTTGATGTCCTGATTGTCGGTGGTGGGCCTGCAGGGCTATCAGCAGCTATACGCTTAAAGCAACTTGCGTTAGAGACAAAGAAAGAATTGTCGGTCTGTTTAATAGATAAAGGTGCAGAAATCGGTGCACATATTTTGTCGGGTGCTGTTATTGATCCTCGTACGCTTGATGAATTATTACCGAATTGGCAACAAATAGTCTCTAACCAATTAACCCAAGTGACAGAAGATAGTTTTCTATGGTTAAAACAGCATAAAGCCAGTCGATTACCATTAGCATTGCTGCCTGCAAGCTTGAAAAATAGTGGTAATTTGATTGGAAGTCTTGGACAAGTTTGCTCTGCATTAGCTATAGAAGCAGAGCAACTAGGCGTAGATATATTTGCAGGCTTTGCTGCGACAGAGATTCTGTATGATCAATCTGGTTCTGTTATCGGCATTACAACAGGTGATATGGGGCTTGATAAATCAGGTCACCGAACGTCGATGTACCAAGCTGGTATGAATTTATTGGCAAAAATGACGCTATTTGCTGAAGGTTGTCGTGGGCAATTAGGTAAACAGTTAATTGAGCACTTTGATTTATCTGCTAATCGCGGTAAACAAACTTATGGCCTTGGTTTAAAAGAAATTTGGCAGATCCCAAAAGAGCAACATCAACCTGGGTTAGTTGTCCATTCTATTGGTTGGCCCTTAGATAATGATACCTATGGCGGTGGTTTCGCTTACCATTATGGCGATAATCTCGTTGCTGTCGGTTTAGTCGTCGGGCTTAATTATGAGAATCCTTATTTATCACCATTTGATGAATTTCAACGACTTAAAACACATCCTTCATTTAGTGCTTTTTTAAGTGGTGGTGAGCGGATGAGTTATGGTGCTAGAACGCTTGTTGCTGGTGGATTAGCTGCACTACCTGAACTGAGCTTTCCTGGCGGAGCACTGATTGGCGATGATGCGGGTTTTTTGAATGCAGCCCGTATTAAAGGTAGCCACTGTGCGATGAAAAGCGGAATGCTTGCGGCTGAAGCTTTTTTTGACTCCATCATTAATGAAAACATTGATTATGATAAGTTTAAGCTCCAATACCAGCAAAAATTCGAACAAAGCTGGCTTTATGATGAGCTATACCAAACACGGAACTTTAAGCCTTATATGAAAAAAGGCCTATATATTGGTTCGTTATTATTTGGCGCTGAGCAATTGCTGTTAAAAGGTCGCACTCCGTGGACGTTGAAATTAAAACAGTCCGACCATCAGGCATTAAAAGAGGCTAAAAACTTTCAACCAATTGAGTATCCGAAACCAGACGGCATGTTGACATTTGATAAGCCTTCTTCTGTCTTTCTATCAAATACCAACCATGAAGAAGAGCAGCCTTGTCACCTACAATTATTTGATAATCAAGTCCCTATAAATGTGAACTTCTATAAGTACGCAGCACCTGAAATCCGTTATTGCCCTGCGGGCGTTTATGAAATAGTCAGCGAAAAAGAGCAACCAAAATTACAGATCAATGCACAAAACTGTTTGCACTGTAAGGCCTGCGACATTAAAGATCCGACACAGAATATTAGGTGGACCGCACCACAAGGTGGTGAAGGGCCTATTTATCAAGGGATGTGAAATGATTTTGTTGTGATGTACGAAGGGAATAGATGTGTTTGTTGATATGGATGTTTTTAAATTTTATCAGTCGCTTTGGGGCAGAATTGCCCCTTTTTTTATTTGTTTGCTAGGGGCTGTTTATCTTTGAAGATCAATTTTTATTCGAATTATACGTTTTTAGTTAAGACAAAAAGAAGCAAGGCGAGCCGCTCAACACAGCGAAAAATCACGTTTAAACGAACTCTAAAGGCGCTTTCCTTTACGGTTTGGGTTGTGATGATGTTTTTAATAACCCCAATAGGCTACATAATGAAATTGATGTCATTTTAATCAATTGGTGCAGTAAAAATAAGCAGCAAAGATCAACAGTCCCTAGTCAAGTCATGCCAATAAAAACTCACGAATTATCAATGCGAGAATGTAGCTTTAACTTGTAACGAGACCCTGCAGTTACCATGTTGACATAACTAATTAGAGTTGCACCAGTCCAAGTACGGCGGCTGAGCTGTAAGCAAGGTGAACCTTCTTTAATTGATAGTGATTGAGCGATGACTTTAGTCGCTAAAGCTGCCTCTATCATGTGTTCCATCTCACTAACAGGAAAATGTCGTTGTAAATAGCCACTGGGTGTTTCAGTATCACCAAATTGCTGCTTTACAAAATCAGGTGCAATAGCATGATTCACATAGCGCTCTTCAAGCATTAGCGGAATATCATTTTCAAAATGTAATACTTTGCAATAGCCTATATCACTGCCTTCCATTACACCAAGTTGTAATGCAATTTCGGCTGAAGCGGCGATCACTTTTAGTTGCAATTGATGACCACTATATTTATTACCACTCAATGATATTTCATTGAAAATATCGAAAGCTTTCGTAACGGGAAGTTCATGTTTTTGTGAGGCAACAAATGTCCCTTTACCTGCGATACGGCTAAGAATACCTTTTTGGCTGAGCTCAGAAATAGCTTTATTGACTGTCATACGGCTTACATTAAATTGAGCACATAGCTCTAATTCTGTCGGTATTTGAGTTTCAGGTTTAAAAATACCTAAATCAATACTGCGCAGAATATAAGATTGAATTTGCTTGTATGCCGGTTGTGAAGTCATTGTGATTATTTAATCATTATGGTTAAAAATAAAGGTTAGGGGAAACTCGCTAATTTCGGGTTCATGTAGGGCTTATTGATGGCCCGCACAAGTTTAACAGTAAATCACCGCTTTACTAGTGGATACTAAAAATACCCGTCCTACTTCAAGCTGACTCATTGTTGCTGAGTTTATGTATACTCTTGAAGTTTGCTCATTTGTTAACGAGGCTGCAACTCTAATCATTATGCGATACCCAAAATGAAAAAACGGGCATTACTCTTCTTGATCATGTTTTTTTAGGCAGCAAGAACACGGCCAAGGCAGCAATAATTGCCACGATGGAAAAGGCAATAAAGTTCCAGCTACTCGCAATACCAAGGCTAGCAATATACGCGCCAAACATGGGGCCTGACATTGCCCCTATGCGTGAAAAACTTAGCGCCCAACCTGTGGCAGATGCTCGTACGTTAGCTGGATAGTAATTGGCAATATAGCCTGTGAGTATTAGAGCTGCGGAAATACTACCAACACCAGCAAATGCGACTAATAGATAATTTACAAAGATATTTTGTTTAGATATCAACGTACCAACACCAATCGCCCCTAGTAAAAAGAAGAATGAAACAGAACCTCTTACGCCATACTTATCTGCGATTTTACCTAGGAATAAACCGCCTAATGCAGAAGCTAAACTAAATACAATCAGGAAAGTAAGGCTAGAACCTAAGTTATAACCTTCTTTACGCATAATAGAAGGTAACCAAGTATTTAATCCATAAACAAGTAACATGCCACAGAATAAAGCAACCCAAAAACAACTTGTTGCCCGTAAATGCTGCCATGCGAATACCACAGATACGATATCTTTGAGTCTCTGTTTTGGTTGTTCTTGTTTGGTGGGAGCTTGATAATTCATGTCAAGTTTCTGTGCGAGTTGTTTGGCTTGTGAATGCAATCCTTTATTTGAAAGATATTCTAATGATTCAGGTAAAATACGAGCCATTGGCCAGATGAGAAATAATGGTAAGGCACCAAATGCGATGATACTTCGCCAACCAAATTGTTCCAATAACCAAATAGCAACTAATGCAGCACTGAGGATACCAAGAGAATAACCAGAATACATAATTCCGTAATTAAAAGAGCGTTTCTCTGGTGGCGAATATTCGATTGTTAATGCTGCGGCTACAGGAATTACGCCGCCTAACCCGATTCCACCAATAAAACGCATTATTCCAAAAATCCAAGGTGTTGGTGCAAGTGCTGCACCTAGCATCGTTAATGAAAATAGAGTTACACACAGAAGTAACATGAGACGCCGACCATAAAGTTCACTTAACGTACCAATAATAAAAGCACCAAAAAACATACCCACTAGTGCATAGCTACTTAATGCGCCAAGTTCTAAAGGTGAAAGATCCCATTGCCTATATTCTGCTAGTGTTGGTAATACAGCACCCATCACACCAACATCATAGCCTTCAAATAAAATACTCATCCAACAAATTAGTAGAACCTTAAATGTTGTTCTTTTAGATCCGAATGTTGTAACCGCAGGTACTTGTATTGTGATAGTTGATTATCTCATCGTGAGCGATTAATACCGTTTCAATTGATTGTATGTGTTATTGATTAAGAAATGGCACTCACTACACTCAACTGTTCTATGAAAAAATACAATCAACCATGTTATTAAAACGTTAAATTTATGCGATAAATGGATAGTATCCGCATTTTAACCTTAATAACCATGCGATATTAATGGGCTTGGATGCTAGATCTATAGGCTTATGATAATTTAATTCAGGTAAATTAATAATTATTTTATACCTATGTTAAATTTTATTTTTAATGTTTTTTTATTAAAGATTATTATTTTATACAACATATTTTTATATGGTGAAGAGATATTGTGATATTGGTCATACTGTTTTTACTAATTTAATTAATAGTGTGACGTAGGTATAAGATCATAACAATGGGGATTATAATATTTAGTCGTCTGTTATATACATAATGCTAAATGTTATACTAATTCCTTAATTAAGGGGTAATAGTATGTTTCTGTTGCATGAATTATTAGTATCAAGGGTTTTCTTTTATATGAAGAAATGGTTCAACATCGATATTTTATTAGCCTTCTTTTTTCCTCATTGATAATCCTCATTTTTCCCATCAAATAAATGATTAGCTTATTAATAATAGGTTAAAAATTCTATTTTTATTATTTAATTAAAAATTAAAGATATTATCATGGCTAAAAGAATCGTAGAACCGTTTCGTATTAAAATGGTTGAAAATATTCGTATTCCATCGAGAGAAGAACGAGAAGCTGCATTAAAAGAAGCTGGCTATAATCCATTTTTATTACCGAGTAGTGCTGTTTATATTGATCTATTGACTGACTCCGGTACTAATGCAATGAGTGACCATCAGTGGGCCGCAATGATCACTGGTGATGAGGCTTATGCCGGATCTCGTAACTATTATGATTTAAAAAATAAAGTTAAAGAGATGTTTGACTATGATTATACCATTCCTGCTCACCAAGGGCGTGGCGCTGAAAATATGTTATTTCCAGTGTTGTTAAAAGTTAAACAACAGCAAGGTGGCGCTAAAACGCCAGTATTTATTTCTAACTTTCACTTTGATACTACCGCTGCACACATTGAATTAAATGGCTGTAAAGCAATTAATGTTGTTACTGAAAAAGCATATGACTCTGAAACATATGATGATTGGAAAGGCAATTTTGATATTCAGAAGTTAAAAGAACATATTGAAAAATATGGTGCTGATAATGTTGTTGCGATTGTTTCAACCGTCACGTGCAATAGTGCTGGTGGTCAGCCAGTTGCAATGTCGAATTTAAAAGAAGTTTATGAAATTGCAAAAAAACATAATATTTTTGTGGTAATGGATTCAGCTCGATTCTGTGAAAATGCTTACTTTATTAAAGAACGTGATCCAAAATATAAAGATTCGACAATTAAAGAAATTATTTTCGATATGTATAAATATGCTGATGCATTGACAATGTCCGCGAAGAAAGATCCGTTGTTAAATATCGGTGGCTTGGTTGCAATTCGAAATGATGAAAATATTTTTACATTAGCAAGACAGCGTTGCGTACCGATGGAAGGTTTCGTGACCTATGGTGGTTTAGCGGGCCGTGATATGGCAGCTATGGTACAAGGACTTGAAGAAGGTGCTGGTGAGGATTATCTACACTATCGTATCGGCCAAGTAAAATATTTAGGTGACCGTCTACGTGAAGCGGGTATTCCTATTCAGTATCCTACTGGAGGTCATGCGGTATTTGTTGATTGCAAGAAGCTTGTTCCACAAATTCCAGGAGATCAATTCCCTGCCCAAGCGGTAATTAATGCACTTTATCTTGAGTCAGGTGTTCGTGCAGTTGAGATTGGTTCATTCTTATTAGGTCGTGATCCGGAAACAGGTAAACAAAAACACGCGGATATGGAATTTATGCGCTTAACTATCGCAAGGCGTGTATATACCAATGATCATATGGACTATATTGCAGATGCGTTAATTGGTCTTAAAGATAAGTTTGCTACTCTGAAAGGGCTTGATTTTGAATACGAGCCGCCAGTATTAAGACACTTTACGGCTAGATTAAAACCCATCAAATAATAGGTAATACTTCGGGTTCCCGTGCAATGCGGGAACCTTATCCTTAAGCTTTTAAGGTGAATACCATGAATAATTCAGCAGCAAAGAAGGAACCCTCCATTCTGGTAGGGGGCTTCGTGCTCGGTGGTGCAATGATAGGGGCTGGAATGTTTAGCTTGCCCACTATAATGGCAGGAGCATGGTTTATTAACTCAGTTATTATTCTATTAGTTGTTTGTTTTTTTATGTTTCATTCAGGAATATATATTCTTGAATGTATTTCAAAATATGGTTCAGGAACTAATTATTTTTTTATTTCAAAAGAACTATTACCTAAATGGGCTTGTTATATTGCTAATGCAACATTAATTTTTGTTTTATATATTTTAATTTATGCCTATATATCAGCAGCAGGGTCTGTTATCAAGGAAGCTGCTATCATTTATGGTTTTGATATTAATTTAAGATTAATCTTTGTTACCTTTACTTTAATATTAGGTGCCTGTATTTGGTCGAGTGGTATTGGTGCTAGTCGCTTAACATCAATATTCTTATTGATCAAAATCGTATTATTTTTTTTAGCTTTTTTTGGTTTGTTTCTTATCGTTGAAATGGATTTGCTGATAACCTCACCTGTTGAAGGTGGTCAAGCATCATTAATACCTTTTGTTTTTATTATTATTCCTTACGCTATCACTTCCTTTGGTTATCATGGCAATGTTTGCAGCCTTTATAAGTTGTATCATGAAAATGAAAGAAAAGTAGTGAAAAGCTGTGTGATTGGTTGTTTGCTAGCGTTAGTCCTTTATTTTTTATGGATATTGGGCACGATGGGTAATCTTCCACGAGCTGAGTTTTTAAACATTATCAACAAAGGCGGTAACTTAGATGCATTTATAGAATCATTGTACGCAGTACTTAATAGTAAGCACCTTGCAACATTCTTATTATGGTTTTCAATCAGTGCTGTATTCTGTTCATTCTTGGGGGTTGCAATAGGCCTATTCGACTATATTTTGGCATCTTTGAAGTTTCAAGATAATAGTTCAGGCCGTATGAAATCTGCCTTGCTATGTTTTTTACCGCCATTACTATTTTGTATATTATTCCCTAATGGTTTTTTAATTGCGATTGCATATGCAGGGATGGCAGCTTGTGTCTGGGCAATTATTTGCCCTGCGGTGATGGTACTGAAAGTAAGAGAACGTTTTCCTGAATCAACCTTTAAGGTATGGGGAGGTAAAGGGCTGATATATGCAGTTATTACATTCGGCGTTATTGGCATTACTTGTCAGTTGCTTGCCCAACTGAATTTACTACCGATATATCGTTAATATTAAGACTGTTGCTAAGTTATACATAAATGTTCCCTTCATACAACTTAAAGTATCACAACTTAAATTATCGAAGGTACGGTAAAATATTGCTGTACCTTTTTAGCTATGCTCGTGTTGATAAGTCTATTGAGTGGGATCGTGCTAATAGTGATAAGTATCAAATTCGGGATAAAATATCTTGAATATTACCTATCGTCGATGTAAAAAACTTAATATCTATCAGTGATAATAAATATAAGTATTTTCTATTTTTTTTGTTTAGATCTTCAAGATAGGGACATTTTATTCAATTTTTCATGTCGAGAATGCTATGTAGGGTTCAATAGTGAGTTACATCGAGGTTGTTTAATAAAGCTGTGTGAAGTTGCCTGCAAAAGATAAAAAGGTTATTTAGCCTTCCTTTCTCCAGTATAGTTTCACACTTTCACATTCGATTGTTGATGAAGATAGAAATCAATATATGAAACAATGTATCGAATTACGCTAATAAGAGGTAAGTGTGACTGAGAAAGGTACCCACAAAGCCAAAGTAGAGATTGAAGATGATTTAACACAACAAAAAAGCACTTTCTGAAAAACAGAAAGTGCCTTTAAAAACAGCATACTACTGGACTAGGATCAGTTCATGCCGTATTTTTTCAGTTTCTTACGCAGAGTACCGCGGTTGATACCCATCATAAGGGCTGCACGGGTCTGGTTTCCACGGGTATATTGCATAACCATGTCCAACAATGGCTGCTCTACCTCAGCCAATACCAGCTCATATAAATCGTTAACATCTTGATTATTTAATTGAGCAAAATAGTTCTTCAGTGCTTGCTTAACTGAATCACGCAACGGTTTTTGAGTTACTTGATCTTGTGAATTTACAGTAGCAACGGTTAGTACGTCAGAATTTACGCGTTGTTCGAACATAGTTCTGTCAGCTCTTATCTTTATTTACGCAATGTATTCAAAAAATGCTTCCAATACCTCCAGCTGTTCGCTGGCATCCTCTATGGCATTGAATGAGCGCCTAAACTGGTCATCAGGTGCATGCTCCTGTAAATACCAAGAGACATGTTTGCGCGCTATACGGGCTCCTTTGCCTTGACCATAAAAGTCGTGCAACTCCTGTACGTGCGCTATCATAATGCGCTTCACCTCTGCCATTGGCATTGGTGACAACATTTCACCTGTGTCCAGATAATGCTGGATTTCCCGAAAGATCCAAGGTCTTCCCTGAGCCGCTCTTCCTATCATCAGGGCATCTGCCCCTGTGTAATCTAAGACAGCTCTGGCTTTAAGCGGGTCAGTAATATCACCATTGGCAATAACCGGAATGGTAACAGTCTGCTTAACTGCCCGTATGTTGTCATACTCAGCTTCACCATTAAACAAACAAGCTCGAGTCCTGCCGTGAATAGTCAGCGCTTGAATACCACAATCTTCGGCCAATTTGGCAATTTCTATACAGTTTCGTTCTTCAGGTGACCAACCTGTGCGGATCTTCAGTGTTACAGGAACATCAACTGCTTTAACCACTGTTGACAGGATAGACTGCACCAAGTCGGGATAACGCAGCAGAGCTGAGCCTGCAAGCTTACGATTCACTTTCTTAGCTGGACAGCCCATATTGATATCAATGATTTGAGCACCACTCTCAACATTAATTTGAGCAGCGGCAGCCATTTCATCGGGATCATTGCCAGCTATTTGAACGGAACGAACCCCCGGTTCATCGCGATGGACCATTCTGAGTCTTGATTTGTCTGTCTTCCAAACCTGAGGGTTAGAAGAAAGCATCTCTGATACTGTCATCCCAGCACCCATGTCATAACAGAGTGACCGAAAAGGTCTATCTGTAATGCCTGCCATGGGGGCAGCAATAAGACAGTTTCGCAACTGATATTGTCCGATTCGCATAACTAAAGGGGGCCATACTGTGACTGCAAGGGCGCGTATATTACGCATTTTTTCCAAGATATGAAAGGACAAACTTTGAGCAAACTGTTATTTATTACTAAATTTTTTATCTTGATTTTTTTTAAAATCAATAATTAGTTATATATAACAATTAATTAAGTGAATTTTTATCAATTCACAAAAATCGCTATCAGCCTGTTCAAATCTTAAGCAGGATAGAATGCCACCAGCAGTTGAACAATATTTGAGCTATAAGATAATCTATTCCTGCACGAATTTCAAAGAAATTATTGTCTGATTTTTATCATAAAGCTGTCAATAACGCTTGACACCCGTGATACGACACCATTCCTCTTTCTCTGCGATAGGGTCTATTTCAAATAATCCACTGTATGCATCAGCGACGCCTTCAGCCTGAGTTGCCAATACACCCGAAAGCCCTAATAGCCCACCTGATTTTGGTAGCACACTAATCATCGGTGCAAGTTCTCTCAAAGGCCCAGCTAAGATATTAGCAACCACCACATCAGCTTGTAGCTCTTCTGGTTGGTCTTTTGCTAGGTAGAGGGATAAATGCTCTGAGACACCGTTACGTTCAGCATTATCACGACTAGCTGTAATCGCTTGTGGATCAATATCGATCCCGATCGCTTTTACAGCGCCTAATTTTAGCGCTGCGATCGCGAGAATACCGGATCCACAACCAAAATCGATAACTGTTTTACCTTCAAGATCAATACCATCTAACCACTCTAAACATAATGATGTCGTTGGGTGAGTACCTGTACCGAAGGCTAAGCCAGGATCTAACATCACATTGACAGCCATTGGATCAGGTACATCATGCCAGCTTGGGCAGATCCATAGGCGCTCACCGAAACGCATTGGGTGGAAGTTATCCATCCACTCTCTTTCCCAGTCTTTATCTTCTATCTGCTCGATTTTATGGATAAAACCTTTTGTGAGAAGAGACGAGTTTTCTAATTGCGCGATGACCATTTTCATATCAGTTTCAGCATCATATAGGCCGATAACATCCGTATCACCCCATAGGCGAGTTTCCCCAGGTAATGGTTCAAATACAGGGGTATCATGGCTATCTTGAAATGTGACGGAAACCGAGCCACTTTCAATAAGTTCATCGCCAAGTGCTTCTGCTTGCTGGCCTGTTGAGTTAAGTCTTAATTGTATCCAAGGCATAGTATTTTCTCTATATCGTCATATTTCGAGACACATCGTTGCTAGCTACTCTGTGCTTCCCTAGTTACCGACAAATGTCGAAGCCTAGGGATAGGGCAGTTTACCACTGAGATGCAACTCAAATTATTTTGAGTAAGTCGTTAGTTCATTTGGCGCCGATTGTACTGGATTTTTACCGAAAAGATTACCAATAAAAAAGGCAATAAAGCTCAAGAGTAGTGATGGAACGATGGCATGGAATCCCATAATTTCTATCTTGAACGATGCTAGCAATGCATAAATAACACCACCAACCACCATTCCGCTGATTGCTCCTTTGCTATTTGCTTTTTCCCAATACAAGCCTAAGACTAGTGGCCATAGGAATACAGCTTCTAGACCGCCAAATGCTAATAAATTGAGCCAGATGATCATTTGTGGAGGATCCCAAGCAGCGATAAGTAGCAGTACACCCAATACCAATGTTGAATAACTTGAGATGCGCGCAAGTTTCTTCTCATTTTTAATCGCTGTAGGGACAGAATTTAAATAGATATCTTTGACGATTGTCGCTGAAGATTGTAGTAATTGAGCATTTATCGTTGACATAATCGCAGCCATTGGTGCTGCTAAGAAGATACCTGCCGCAAAAGGTGGCAGCACTTGCACCATCAGCGTTGGGATCACTTGGTCAGGAATTGTTAAATCAGGTAAAATTGCGCGGCCTAATGCACCCGCTAAATGCATACCAAACATAAGGATGACCATAACGATCGTACCAAGGATAATACCTCGATGAACGGCTTTACTGTCTTTATAAGAGATACAGCGTACCGCGGTATGGGGTAATCCAATAACCCCAAAGCAAACTAAAATCCAAAAAGAAGCAAGGAAAGGACCACTCAGAATATCATCAGCGCCTTCTACAGAAACCAATTTCGGGTCAATGGCATGAATTTTCTCTACTGCAGCACCAAGCCCGCCAGCGTGATAGATAACTGCGATTAGCAAGATAACTGTCCCTAACAGCATAACTAGCCCTTGTAATGCATCGTTTAGAACGCTAGCACGAAAGCCACCAATCGATGTATATAGGGCGATAGAGACGCCAAAAATTATCAAGCCGTAGGAGTAAGGAATACCTGCTGCGGTTTCTAGTAAACGAGCTCCTCCAATAAACTGTACTGTCATTGCACCAAAAAAAGCAACTAATAAGCTGATACTTGCGAACCAAACAAGAAAGCGACTTTGATAACGGGCATAGAGCATGTCATTAAGCGTCACAGCGTTATAACGACGCGCTAAGATGGCAAATTTTTTCCCAAGCACTCCGAGAGAGAGCCAGATTGCTGGGAGTTGGATCATGGCAAGTAATACCCATCCAAGTCCATATTTGTAAGCAGCGCCTGGACCACCAATAAAGGAGCTGGCACTCACATAGGTAGCGGTGATAGTCATGGCTAGCACAAAGCCGCCCATCGAACGATTACCTAGGAAATATTCATTAAGAAATTCCCCCTTTGTACGCTTGCGATAAGCATACACAGATAGCAAAAAAACTAATCCTAGATAGCCAATAAGAGGTAGGAGAACTTCAGCTTGCATCATTATCCTCCAGCGAAATATCTTTAAATACGATTTTAACCATCATGATGCACAATAAAATGAAAATGATAGGTAGGATTAGGCATGACCATTCAAACCATAATGGAAGGCCAGTAATACCGATAACATTACTAGGAAGGTATGCACAAATTATCCAACCCACTAAATAGGCGAGAGTGAGATAAAGAGACCAACGAGCTTCCTTGTTTGACTGAAGAAAACGCTTATCCATACGTATTTCCTCCTCATGAAAATAAAAATAATCAGGGATTGTACGATAATCCTTGGGAGGTGTGTAAAAAAAGCGACAAGAGATGGATGAAAACTAAGTTCATCGGTAAATCAGACTGCCAACATAGTGGATAATCTGATTGATATCGCAAATAATTTGGGGAGTTTAACGTCAACAACCAATCAACTTTAAATATGATGAGTATATTTTCATATGAGCAAATGAATAATTAACAGGATAGACATACTAAGGATAACGATGGCAGTGATATAGAGAAAGAGCGCATTATCAATTTTAAGACCATTATTTTTATAGGCCGTAGAAATAGATCTTTTGAAGCTAATCGTACACAACAGTAGAATAGCTATCGTTGAGCCTGTGAGCATTAGCCATGAAGAATCTAACAAACCTAATCGTAAAAATAAGATAGCGTTAATGCCCAGCAAGAGTAATGTTCGACTCCAAGCTTGCTGTGTTCTTTCGGGTTGTAGTCCGGGATCGCGCATGAGATTTATCTATAACAGGATGTATAAAAAGGAAATTAGTGCAATTGCGACAATGAATAAAGTCATCATTGTCAGAAAAGAGGTATATTGCAACGGCTCGTCTTTACGCATTGCTATTTCATTTTGTCGCCAGCGATACAGCGCCATGATAGAGGTTATTCCTCCTGCAGATGCAAGAAAAAGTGCCAATATTGTTTTGACCCAAGGTTGAGCCGTATCATGTAGGAGCTGTTCAATCGCAATTGCGCCCGCTAACAAGGCGAGTGCTGTTCTTATCCATGCGAGAAAAGTTCTTTCATTTGCTAATGAAAACCGATAATCCGGGGTTTTTCCAATCTTTTTCCATTTTTCACTGTTAAAAGACATGGCTCTTTCCACCTTTTTGACTGTATTAATAAGGTAATCGATATTTTACTGATTCAATTAAATGTAATTTTAGTCATAACCATTAACGCTATGATCAGTTAAAAAAATACCGGAAAGCAGGGCCTTCCGGTATTTAATGAATGAGATAATCCGTGATACTTCAAGTTGCAGGATGTCTATTGTAAATATCATTCAACATCTAGAATCAGCTGAACACCAACATACAACTCGAATTACTTTAGGTTGAGAAATTCAGTAAATTAATCCTGAATACCCAATTTTTTCTCCAAATAGTGGATGTTAGTACCACCTTTTTCGAAGTTTTCATCATTCATGATCATTTGATGTAATTCAATGTTGGTTCTAATACCATCGATGATAAGTTCATTGAGTGCATTTTTCATGCGAGCAATAGCAATATCACGTGTTTCACCATAGGTGATCAGTTTGCCAATCATTGAGTCATAGTACGGAGGTACAGTGTAACCTGCGTAGATATGTGATTCCCAACGAATACCAAAACCACCCGGAGAATGGAAACGAGTGATCTTTCCTGGACTTGGCAGGAAGGTTTTCGGGTCTTCAGCATTGATACGGCACTCAATAGCATGGCCGCGAATAATCACTTCTTCTTGTGTGACTGATAATGGCAAGCCGGAAGCGATACGCAACTGCTCTTTAATCAAGTCAACGCCAGTGATCATCTCTGTAACTGGATGCTCAACCTGAATACGGGTGTTCATTTCAATAAAGAAGAACTCCCCGTTTTCATACAGGAATTCGAAAGTACCTGCACCACGATAGCCAATTTCGATACAAGCCTTCGCACAGCGCTCACCAATGCTACGGCGAACTTCTGGAGTAATGCCGGGAGCGGGTGCCTCTTCGACGACTTTTTGGTGACGACGTTGCATGGAGCAATCACGCTCAGCCAAATAAATGGCGTTACCTTGGCCGTCAGCCATCACTTGAATTTCAACGTGACGTGGGTTTTCAAGGTATTTTTCCATGTAAACCATATCATTGTTGAAAGCGGCTTTTGCTTCTGCACGAGTCAAATTAATCGATGACTCTAAATCTTTTTCATTGCGTACAACACGCATACCACGGCCACCGCCACCACCTGATGCTTTGATGATCACAGGGAAGCCGATACGTAATGCGATAGATTTGTTTTTATCGCTGTCGCTGCCCAATGGGCCATCGGAACCTGGTACACAAGGTACACCGGCAAGTTTCATCGCTTCGATAGCCGAAACTTTGTCGCCCATTAGGCGGATGGTTTCAGCTTTTGGACCGATAAAAACAAAACCTGAACGTTCAACTTGTTCTGCAAAATCAGCATTTTCAGACAGGAAACCATATCCTGGGTGAATTGCTTGAGCGCCTGATATTTCTGCCGCAGAGATAATCGCGGGAATATTTAAGTAGCTTTTTGCGGATGCTGCAGGACCGATACAAATAGTTTCGTCTGCCAGCAGCACGTGTTTTAAATCACTATCTGCCGTAGAGTGGACTGCTACAGTCTTGATGCCGAGTTCTTTACAGGCACGAAGAATACGTAGTGCGATCTCTCCACGGTTAGCAATGACAATTTTTTCCAGCATGGAAACGCCTCGTTATTCGATAACAACCAACGGCTCGTCAAATTCTATTGCATCGCCGTTCTGTAACAGGATAGCTTTAACAACTCCTGCTTTATCTGCTTCGATTTGGTTCATCATTTTCATCGCTTCCACGATGCAAAGAGGATCACCTACGTTTACAGTCTGGCCGACTTCAACGAATGGTTTTGCTTCTGGACTTGGTGCACGGTAGAAAGTCCCGACCATAGGAGAGCGTACTTGATGACCTGAAATAGCAGCAGGTGCAACAGCAGGAGCTTCCTGAGCAGGTGCAACAGCATTCGCTAACGCAGGTTGCGGTGCTGGAGCAGAATAATACTGTTGTGGTGCTGCCATGACCTGAGAAGCAGCTGAAATACGACTGATACGTACTGACTCTTCACCTTCAGAAATTTCCAGTTCAGAAATGCCAGATTCTTCGACCAGCTCTATCAGCTTTTTAATTTTACGAATATCCATGGATATTATTCCGTACTCTTATAATTGAATTTAAGTGATTTGTACTCGTTATACTTCGAGTTGTAGCGTTGTTGACTTCGTTCAATCGCACTAGTCACATAGTTATCCATGCTCCTAGCGATTCATTCACTTGCCGCCTAGCTACACCTCGAATTATTTAGAGTACATACTCGTTATACTTCGAGTTGTCACATTATTGAGTGTTTGCCACTTAGCCTACGCCTCAAATTATTTAGCGTTAGACGATAGATGGTTAAACGCTGCCTGTAACGCGAAACTGTAACCATCAGCACCAAGACCACAAATTACCCCGACAGCTTTATCTGAGAGGTAGGAGTGGTGGCGAAATGGTTCTCTGGCATGCACATTCGACAGATGAATCTCTATAAACGGGAGTGAAACTGCCAATAATGCATCACGCAAGGCAACACTGGTATGCGTGAATGCAGCCGGATTAATTAGAATGAAATCGACGTTATCCTTTGCCGCATGAATTTTATCGATTAGTTCATGTTCTGCATTAGACTGAAAATGGCTCAATTTTACATCTAAATGTTCCGCTTCTTTTGTTAGTTTTGAAACAATGTCCACGAGGGTCAGATTACCATATTTATCAGGTTCCCTTGTACCAAGCAGATTTAGATTCGGCCCATTGAGGAGTAAAATGTGAATATCTTCTGTCATTTTGCTGCTAACTCCGACGATATGTCAATAACCCGACAACATAACCCGATGCCGATAATTTGTCATCTTTTATCATAAAAAATAAATAAAATCTTTACTGATAAAGATGCCATTATAATTATTTCGTAGCATATGACAGCAAAATACTGGTCTTATCAGAGAAATTACCCGAATTTATTATGTGAATTGTGCGGCAATCCAAATTTTTGCATTGATCCGCACACGTTTAAATTATGAATAAGAAAGATTAACGAGCGTACGCCCAGTTATCTGATTGTTTAAAAATTTTTGTGCGTATTCTACTGATTGTTCTAATGTGATTTCTGAGGTGATTTGTGTATAAAACAACTCTGGCAGTAACTGAGCTAGGCGCTGCCAAACGGATGAACGCTTAGCGGCAGGGAAGTATACCGAATCAACACCCTGTAGCCGAATATTGCGTAAAATAAATGGCATAACAGTGGTTGGTAGTGAAATGCTACCCGCAAGCCCACAAGCAGCAACTGCGCCACTATATTGCATTTGAGCAAGTATATTGGCAAGAATGTCACCACCCACAGTATCAATAGCGCCAGCCCAATGCTGTTTATCTAAAGGTTTTGCCGTGATAGCGAATTCACTGCGTGGAAGTATTTTTTTTGCACCGATTTGCTGTAAATATTCGCTATTTTCTGGGCGACCAGAAATCGCCACGACATCATAACCAAGGACAGATAATAGCTGTACAGCAGTACTTCCGACACCACCACTAGCACCACTGACGATGATTTCACCTTTATCGGGTGTGATCCCTGCATCCTCTAAGGCGTTAACGCATAACATTGCGGTAAAGCCTGCAGTACCAATAATCATAGCTTGGCGAAGTGATAAATTTTCAGGTAGCGGTGTTAGGTAATCTGCAGGGACTCTTGCTTGGGTAGCAAGTCCCCCCCAATGGGCTTCACCGACTCCCCAACCTGTGAGTAAAACGTGTTGCCCGACACTAAAACGTGGGTCTTCGCTATGGCGTACGATCCCTGAAAAATCAATTCCTGGAACCATGGGATAATGGCGAACAACACCTGCTTTGCCATTGATAGCTAAAGCGTCCTTATAATTTAATGTTGACCAATGAATATCAACAATCACATCTCCGGCAGGCAATTGTTCTATTGGAATAGACATTATTTCTGAAGTGACTTGGCCTTCTTGTTGCTGGAGGACGAGGGCTTTCATAATTCTCTCCTGATTATGAGGTATTAGTTCTGTATCTTTGGCACATCAAGATGCAGGATTATTAACAACTCTTAGCTACACTAATTACCGACTTATATCTGTTAATCGTGATAGCTTTTTTAGTCGTCTAGATGCATCTCAGATTATTTTGAGTATAGAGTAGCAAATTAAATACATTACTTTAGCTGTAACGTGTCACTATTGCGATTGTAATTAATTTGTAAAAATGCAATTTCTTCTGGCGTAAACACTATTTTATCGTGCAAAATATCAAGTTACGAAGGTTTCTGTTTATGCGTAAGTCTTATAATACGGACCCCTTAACTAATAATGGAACTAACTTACAGATAATACACATGTTTAGTTGTAAATCTGTTCGATGTGCCATCATCAAAAAAATAACAAAATATTATTTGAACTTGTAGCCCTAAAAACTTGTCAACACAGTTGAAAATAAAGAGGGAGTATATAACAACCAAAAGTCGATAATCTGTCGGTACATTTATTCATTAATAGTTTAAATAACCGATCAATTAATGGCTATTTTTAAGGGTTGTTATCTGCTTCGTTTTTTAAAGAAGTAAGTACAGTATTTGTACTGTAACAACAGATGGATTAACCATATTTTTAGAAGCGGCTCATTAACGCCTTGAGACGTCTTCAAGTGGTTGGTAGAGTAGACGAGTTTTTATTCGTCCCCAGCTTGCAGGATAACCCTTTCGTTATGTTTAAAAAATTTCGTGGCATGTTTTCTAATGACCTGTCAATTGACTTGGGTACTGCCAATACCCTCATTTATGTCAAAGGACAAGGCGTAAAATTAAATGAACCTTCTGTTGTCGCTATTCGTCAAGACCGTTCTGGTACGCAAAAAAGTGTTGCTGCAGTTGGTGGTGAAGCTAAGCAAATGCTGGGACGTACACCCGGTAATATCTCTGCGATCAGGCCGATGAAAGATGGTGTCATAGCCGATTTCTTCCTAACTGAAAAAATGCTACAGCATTTTATCAAACAAGTTCACAGTAATAGTTTCCTTCGTCCAAGCCCTAGAGTCCTTGTTTGTGTCCCTGTTGGTGCAACTCAAGTTGAACGTAAGGCCATTCGTGAATCTGCATTGAGTGCAGGTGCTCGAGAAGTTTTCCTTATTGAAGAGCCAATGGCAGCAGCGATTGGTGCTGGCTTGCCAGTTTCAGAAGCAACTGGGTCAATGGTTGTTGATATCGGGGGAGGTACAACTGAAGTCGCTGTTATCTCTCTGAACGGTGTTGTGTACTCCTCATCAGTTCGTATTGGGGGGGATCGTTTCGATGAAGCTATTATCAATTATGTTCGTCGTAATTACGGTTCACTGATTGGTGAAGCGACTGCGGAGCGCATTAAACACGGTATTGGCTCTGCTTACCCGACAGATGAAGTCTATGAAATTGAAGTTCGTGGACGCAATCTTGCAGAAGGTGTTCCACGTGGCTTTAAAATGAACTCAAATGAAATCCTAGAAGCATTGCAAGAGCCACTTTCAGGTATTGTTAGTGCCGTAATGCTGGCTTTAGAACAGTGTCCTCCAGAGCTAGCATCAGATATTTCAGAACGTGGAATGGTGCTAACTGGTGGTGGTGCGCTGCTCCGTAATCTTGATCGCTTACTCATGGAAGAAACGGGCATACCTGTTATTGTTGCTGAAGATCCGCTGACCTGTGTTGCTCGTGGCGGAGGCAAGGCTTTGGAAATGATCGATATTCACGGTGGTGACCTGTTTAGCGAAGACTAAATAACGCCATAAGCAGGCTGGGGTTTGATGCCCCAGCCGCTGCTTTGCCTATTTTTAATCTTCTGAACTTAAGAACTGTTGGTCTTTTAAGTTTATTCTTGCAGTAATTTGTTAGGTACAAGCTTTAAAATCACAATAACAATATTAGCGTTGTACCAAAATAGTCGCACTCATCTGAATTCGTAATAACAGCGCCCTTACGAGTTCGGTTAAAAGACGTTTTACTTTATGTTGAGAGCTATTTTGTCTAGATGACTAGACCGCATCTCTCCTATTTTGATGAAAACACTTTTATCTCGAGCAAAATTTAACCTAAAAGGTCACTAGACCTAGTGAAATACAGCCATACATGAAGCCGATTTTTAGACGAGGTCCATCCCTTCAGTTGCGTATTTTTATTGCTGTTTTTGTCGCGATAGCGCTTGTAGTGATTGGTCATCGTTTTGAACCTTTCAATAAAATCCGTAACTATCTAGACACGGCGGTTAGCCCATTCTACTTTTTAGCGAATGGCCCACGTCAGTTTCTTGATAACGTCTCCGAAAATTTATCTTCGCGCCAGCAACTCCAGTTTGAAAATAAAGCATTGCGTCAGGAGCTATTGCTGAAAAAAGCGGATAATCTTTTACTTGAACAGTTAAAGCAAGAAAATGCGCGTTTAAGAGAGCTACTTGGCTCACCGCTTCGTCAAGACGAACATATGATGGTGACGCAAGTGATCTCGGGTACTAATACCCCATATCGCGACCAAGTTATTATTGATAAAGGCGAAAATGACAATGTTTATGAAGGTCAGCCTGTTATCAGTGATAAAGGTGTTGTAGGTCAAGTCGTTGGTGTGAGTAAGTTCAATAGTCGTGTACTTCTGATTTGTGATACGACTCATGCATTGCCTGTACAAGTACTACGTAATGATATCCGAGTGATTGCTGCTGGATCAGGTTGTTCTGATGATTTACAGTTAGAACCATTACCTGAAAACACTGATATTCGTGTTGGTGATGTGCTGGTAACATCAGGTTTAGGTGGGCGTTTCCCTGAAGGTTATCCTGTCGCGGTAGTGTCTAGTGTCAAACATGACACGCAGCGTGCTTATACGATGATCAGTGCAAGGCCTAGTGCTGAATTACAACGCTTGCGTTACTTACTGCTGCTGTGGGGAAATGGTAGCGACTCAGTTGTGCCATTACAGCCTTCAGAAGTCTATCGTGCAGCGAATGAACGCCTGATGAAAGTACTTCCTCAGGTATTACCAAATCCGAGCGAAATTCAGGGGCCACCATTACCTCCGTCAATGTCTCCAGCAGCCCAACCATAGAAGGGTAATATGGGTAAGAGGATAAGAGAAATGGATGATTATCGTGGTAATGGCCGCAGTATTATTTGGATTTCTTTTGCTATCGCATTAATTTTACAAGTGATCCCATGGCCAGAGCAGTTAGTGTTTTATCGACCCTCTTGGTTACTGCTAATTCTGATTTATTGGATCATGGCATTGCCACATCGAGTCAGCGTCGGCACGAGTTTTATTCTTGGCATTATTGTTGATTCCATACAAGGATCAACCTTGGGCGTTCATGCGCTTTCATACAGTATTATTTGTTATCTTGTCTCTTATAAACATCAATTACTAAGAAATATGGCGCTTTGGCAGCAAGCATTGATGATTGCGTTGCTGAGCGTAATACTGGATATGACTGTATTCTGGGCTGAATTTGTCTCTTCACAGGTATTATTCCATCCACAAGTATTCTGGAATAGCTTAGTGAATGGTATTCTTTGGCCATGGCTATTTTTGCTATTGCGAAAAATTCGTCGCCAGTTTTCGGTCTGTTAAGATTTTAGCAATGGGTCAATAATCTCTGGAATATTGTTTATGAATTATATCTATCTGGCTTCTGGTTCACCGAGAAGAAGGGAACTTGTACAGTTATTAGGATATCACTTTGATATTTTACGCCCTGAAGTAGAAGAACTGTGGCAGGAAGGTGAAACACCGGAAGCTTATGTACAACGTTTGGCACGAGATAAATCACAAGCTGGTGTTAAGATAGCACCTGAGGATCATCCTGTTATCGGTGCAGATACCATCGTCGTACTCAATAATCAAATCTTAGAAAAGCCACGTGATGAGCAACATGCGCAAGAAATACTGCTTTCGCTTTCAGGAAATACGCATCAAGTCATGACCGCTGTCGCAATCGCGGGCAAAAATTGTATGCTCGGCACATTAGTTGTGACAGATGTGACGTTCCGCGAATTATCTTTAACTGAAATACAGGATTATATACAGTCAGGAGAGCCAATGGATAAGGCGGGTGCATATGGAATTCAAGGAAAGGGTGGTTGTTTTGTTCGTCGAATTAATGGTAGCTATCATGCTGTTGTCGGTTTACCTTTAGTTGAAACAAATGAATTAATACAACGATTTTTAGCGTTAGGTGATGGTAAGGGGATGTTATGACTGCTGAGTTATTAGTAAATATTACACCATCTGAAACGCGCGTTGCTTATATTGATGGCGGAGTTCTGCAAGAAGTCCATGTCGAGCGGGAATCAAAAAGGGGAATTGTAGGGAATATCTACAAAGGTCGTGTGAGCCGTGTGTTACCCGGAATGCAGGCGGCCTTTGTTGATATTGGCCTCGATAAAGCTGCCTTTTTGCATGCGTCCGATATCATGCCACATACAGAATGCATTGCCGGTGAAGAGCAAAAGAACTTTCATGTTAGGGATATTGCTGAACTCGTAAAACAGGGGCAAGACCTAATCGTTCAAGTTGTTAAAGATCCATTAGGTACTAAGGGCGCAAGATTAACAACGGATATTACATTACCTTCTCGTTACCTAGTATTTATGCCCGGTGCATCGCATGTTGGTGTATCCCAACGCATTGAAAGTGAAAATGAACGTGAACGTCTAAAAGAGTGTGTCTCTCAATATTGTGATGAGAGTGGTGGTTTTATTATTCGTACCGCTGCGGAAGGCGTTGGCGATGATGAGATAAAACAAGACGCTGCATTTCTTAAGCGTTTATGGGCTAAAGTGATTGAACGTAAAAAACGTAATGTCACTCGTACTAAAATTTATGGTGAGTTGTCACTGGCTTATCGGATTATCCGTGATTTTGCAGGTGCATCATTAGATAGGATCCGTGTCGATTCACGTCTAACCTATAAAGAATTACAAGAATTTATCGAAGAATATGTGCCTGAGATGACCGCAAAGCTTGAACTTTATCAAGGCAATCAACCGATTTTTGATTTGTTTGATGTTGAAAATGAAATTCAACGCGCAATGGACAGGAAAGTTGAATTGAAGTCGGGCGGTTATCTGATTATTGATCAAACTGAAGCTATGACGACGATCGATATCAACACTGGCGCATTTGTTGGCCACCGTAATCTTGAAGAAACCATATTCAATACTAATATTGAAGCAACTCAAGCCATTGCACGACAGTTACGACTTAGAAATCTAGGTGGAATCATCATTATCGATTTCATCGACATGAATGATGTAGAACATCGCCGCCGAGTTTTAGTCTCGTTAGAGCAAGCATTAAGCAAAGATAAAGTAAAGACCACTATTAATGGTTTTTCTCAGTTAGGCTTAGTTGAAATGACACGCAAACGGACGCGAGAGAGTTTGGAGCATGTCTTGTGTGATATGTGTCCAACTTGCCAAGGTCGCGGCACAGTAAAATCTGTTGAGACTGTATGTTATGAGATTTTACGTGAAATTGTTCGTGTTCATCGCAGTATCGATGCAGATAGATTTTTAGTTTACGCTTCTCAGTCAGTTATTAATGTTCTAAAAGGTGATGAATCCCACGCCTTGGCCGAAGTGGAAATTTTTGTCGGTAAACAAGTTAAAGTTCAGACTGAGCCTTTATACAGTCAAGAACAATTTGATGTTGTTATGATGTAATTTTGCTGAAGGAGAAGGGAGTGAAACGACTGCCACGGCTAGTTTGGATTACGACGGCTATCGTGCTGCTGCTCTGTGCATTATTGTTAACCGGGCTTCGTTTTTTATTACCAAATATCGACCATTATCGGCAAAATATCGTTTCTTATATTGAAGAAAATGCTGATGTTTCATTGCAAATTGGTCAAATTGAGGGGGCTTGGCAATCTTTTGGCCCAGTTCTCACATTAACAGATGTCGTTGTTCATCATGCTGATGCAGATGCGAAAGCAAGTAAAATCGCGGTTGAACTTGATGTCTGGAACTCTTTGCTTTCATTAACATGGCGTTTTCGGGATATTACTTTTTATCAACTGAATGTGGATTACAAAGCACCATTTAATTTTGAAGGCAGTGATCAACCTATTGATAGTGATGGTATCGAAGGGCTGTTTTTAAAACAATTCAATCATTTCACACTCAAAAATAGTCAGTTGACGTTCCTCACGCCATCTGAGCAAAAAACAACCCTTATCTTACCTGAATTATCTTGGCTTAATGAGCAAGGCCGTCATCGTGCCCAAGGTTTTGTGAGCCTTGAAACCCTCAATAAGCAACATGGTTATCTGCAAGTCAAAATTGATGTTAATGATAAAAATGGCATTTTGAGTGATGGTACGGTTTATTTACAAGCCGACAATATCGACATGCAGCCATGGTTAAACCGTTGGTTGCGTGAAAATACGGGGCTGCGTGATGCTAATTTCAGCCTATCATCTTGGATTACTATCAAGAATAATCGTATTGATAGCGGATTGCTTCAGTTGCGCCAAGGTGAAGCAAACTGGGGAGAGGGCGCTCTTGCACAGAACCTACAAGTCAATGATCTACTACTACGCATGAGAAGACAGGGAGAAGGGTGGCTCTTTAATATCCCTGAACTCGATACGTTAAAAACGAATGAATATATTTGGCCAGATGGCAGTGTTTCTGTACTTTACTTGCCATCATCAATGAAATATCACCAAAAAGATCACTGGCGAATTCGGGCTAAAAATATTGAGCTTGAGCGTTTAAGTGAAGTGTTGCCAACGTTTTCATTTGTCACGCCAGAAGCGGTACAAGAATGGGAGCATCGGCAGCCAAAAGGCCTATTGTCACTATTTTCTATAGATATCACACCTGAGCAACCTGATCATACCGAAATAGATATGGATTGGCAGGGAGTCAGTTGGAAAAAATGGAAGCAGTTACCTTCAGTTGATAACTTCACGGGTGTGTTAGTCGGAAATATGCAGCGAGGTGTTCTGGATGCCTCTTTGGAAAATAGTGAAGTTGACTATGAGCCAGGGTTTAAAGCTCCTTTTCAAATAAAGAAGGCTCAAGGGCAAGTGTATTGGCAAAATGATGAGAATCAATTCAAATTATGGAGTGATGCTCTCGATGTTCAAGCGACCTCATTATGGGCTAACGGACAATTCAGCTTTTTAAAATCCAAGAAGAGTGATGACGAAGATCTTAGTATCTTAACGGGGATTCGTGTAGATAATGCCGGTGATGCATGGCGCTATTTTCCTCAAGAATTGATGGGACACGACTTAGCAGATTATTTATCAAAAGCAATTATTGCAGGCCAAGTTAATGATGCGACATTAGTTTTCAAAGGAAACCCAGAACATTTCCCATTTGATCGAAATGATGGTCAATTCCAAGTTTTTGTACCGCTGCGTCAAGCAACTTTTCAATATGATGAAGAATGGCCTGTTTTAGCTGATTTAGATATTGACCTTGATTTCCAACGCTCAGGTCTTGCTATGCATGCTGATAGTGTCAAATTAGGTGATGCTGTTGCAACTAACTTAAGCGCCAATATTCCTGAATATCGAGATGAAATGCTATTTATTAATGCAGATATCACGGGAACGGGTACTCAAATACAGCAGTATTTCACAACGACACCGATGAAGCATTCTATTGGGGATACCTTAGAAGAGTTACAAATTGGCGGTACTGTTAAAGGTGACCTTGCTCTGTCTATTCCGTTGTCTCCAGGGAAAATGGTTATTGCCAAAGGCAATGTTCACCTCGATAAAAATAATTTATTTATTAAACCAATTAATAGCAAATTCACAGCATTAAGCGGAAGTTTTCAGTTTAATAATGGTGATTTGGTGAGTGATAAGTTGCATGGTCAATGGTTTGGGCAACCTGTTGACATCAATTTTTCAACATCAGAGAATCCAAATAATTACCAAGTTAATGTTGACTTAGGTGGTAGTTGGGTTTTGGAAAAAATTGCGCAATTACCTGATCCATTGAAACACAAATTGACTGGCACCAGTGACTGGAAAAGTCATGTGGAGATAAATCTTCCTAATTCTGGAACCGAGAAAATAGCACTCAAAGTGGATTTCACCGCGGGGTTAGAAAAGCTAAAAAGCCATCTGCCAGCATTGAATGATAGTTTACTCAAAAAATTAAATACTCTAAATGCGACGGTTCAAGGCACGACAGAGCATCTGACTGTCGGCGGGGATATTGGAAAGCGCATGGGGTTTAATACACAATGGAACCTCAGTGAACCGAAACTACAATTAGATAAAGCAACGTTATCCGAATGGAAAGGAAAGGTCCCTGAATTACCAAAATTGCCAGCTATTTTAGCCGATTTACCTGCTATTACAGATACGGGCTGGCTTAGATTAGTTAATACGCTATTTTCTTCTAGCCAAGGTGGTGAGCCGATAAATATTGGTTTTCCTGAAACTGTAACCGTTACAACTCCAGCCCTGTCCTTGGGTGGCCAGTCATGGAAAGATTTAGCGCTTTCATTCAATTTATTGGTAACGGATCAGCAAATCGATGTTTCGAGTGAAAATTTAAAAGGGAAATTACAGATTTTTGCCAAGCAACCTTGGGCACTAACAGTAGATTATCTGTACTACAACCCAATGGCTTTTCCAGCTGAAGAGATGGCTAGCCAGAGCGAAAGTTCATCATTTGATTTCAAACATTGGCCTGAAATAAACGTAAATTGTCGTGATTGTTGGGTTGCTGGTCAGAAATTAGGGGAAATAAAAGCTTACCTGAAGCCACAGGGTGATACTCTACAACTGACTGGCGGGACATTGACAAACAGTTCAACCCAATTAAAGCTGGATGCAATTTGGCAAAGTGGAGCACAAAATCGTACAGAAGTGGCGGGTTCGTTGTCGGGAGATGAGTTCGATGAGACGGCAGCCTATTACGGTATACTGGTGCCAATTATCGACTCACCTTATACCGTTGAATTTCAGTTGAGTTGGCTTGATGTGCCTTGGTCCCCAGATGTTTCGACTCTCAATGGTAAATTGTCGACTAATTTTGGCAAAGGGGCAATTGCTAAAATGGGCGGCGGTAGAGCTGGGCAATTATTAAGATTAGTCAGCTTTGATGCACTATTGCGTAAGCTTCAATTTGATTTTCGCGATACTTTCAATAATGACTTTGATTTTGATTCAATCAAAGGTAAAGCAGAAATTCACAATGGTATTCTCACATCAAAAGATTTGTATATTGATGGGCTGATCGCAGATATTGCCTTAAATGGTCAGATTGATTTAGTTAAACGCCAAATTAATGGGGAAGCCATCGTTACGCCTGAAATTTCTGCTACAGTAGGAGTTGCTACGGCATTTGCGCTTAATCCGATTGTAGGAGCTGCTATTTTCGCGGCTTCTAAGGTACTGAGTCCACTATGGAGTAAAATTTCTGTCATACGTTATCGTGTGACGGGTAGTTTGGACGAACCTAAAATTGATGAAGTTCTGCGTCAACTAAAGGAGACTCAAGAGTAATGAAAAATGGCAATGTTGCACTTTTGCAGTTATGCAGCGGTAAAAATACTAAACATAATTTGGCACAGATTGAGCAGCAAATTAAGCAGTTGCCAGAGACTGTTGAGCTAGTATTGACCCCAGAAAATGCCTTGTTGTTTGCGGATGCATCAACCTATCGTAAACATGCAGAAATAGAAGGACAAGGGCCCTTACAAGACGCTGTCGCTAATATGGCAAAACGCTATAATGTTTGGATCTTAATTGGTTCAATGCCATTAATTAGCCGTGAAGATCCCGACCGTATAACGAGCAGCAGTATTTTGATTGATTCCCAAGGAACGATTAAGGCTCGTTATGACAAAATTCATATGTTTGATGTGAGTATTGAAGATGAGCAGCGGACTTATAATGAATCACTGATTTACCAACGTGGCGAGCATATTACTGTTGTAGACACGCCAGTTGGTCGATTAGGGATGACAATCTGCTATGACCTCCGTTTTCCAGGCTTATTTCAGGCGTTACGTGAACAAGGGGCTGAAATTATTTCTGTTCCTGCGGCATTTACCCGCTTAACAGGCAAAGCACATTGGGAGCCGTTATTGCGCGCAAGAGCGATTGAAAATCAATGCATTATATTAGCACCTGCTCAAGTCGGAGTCCACGGAACCCGTAGAACTTGGGGCCATACCTTAGCTGTAGATGGCTGGGGAAAAGTGATTAAAAAGAACGTTGATGCTGTCGCTTCGACAGTTTTGAATATTCGAATAGAGAGTTTGGATGGGATGCGTGAACAAATTAGAGTGGTAAAACATAATCGCTTTAGGCCGCAACTTACTTCATTGACTCAAAAAACAACGACAACAAAAGAGTAACCAATATGAGTTTAGCTTCCGTCAGCGACTATTTGCTGGCTGCCAATGGTCTTGATCACCAGAAATTGTACGATACATTAGGCCTTTTATCTGAGCGTAAGCTGGATTATGCCGACCTTTACTTCCAGTCTAGCTATCATGAGGCATGGGTGCTGGAAGACAGAATCATCAAAGATGGTTCTTATAATATCGACCAAGGCGTTGGCGTTAGGGCCGTGAGCGGCGAAAAAACAGGCTTTGCTTATGCAGATCAGGTTTCCTTGATGGCGTTACAGCAAAGTGCCGCAGCGGCTCGCAGTATCGTTAACGAGCAAGGGAACGGTAAATCACAGATCCTGACTGAAATTGGCTATAAGAAACTTTATTCACAAGTCGATCCGCTACACAGCTTATCGCGTGAGGATAAAATCGCCTTATTGCACCGTGTTGATCAAATTGCTAGAGCGGAAGATCACCGCGTAATTGAAGTTAACGCAAGTTTAACAGGAGTGTACGAGCAAATTTTGGTTGCAGCGACGGATGGCACATTAGCTGCCGATATCCGTCCATTAGTTCGTTTATCTGTGAGCGTGCTGGTTGAGCATGAAGGTAAACGTGAGCGTGGTGCAAGCGGTGGTGGTGGTCGTTATGGCTATGAGTATTTCCTTGAAATTCACCAAGGGCAAATGATAGCAGAGCAATATGCGAAAGAAGCAGTGCGTATGGCACTGGTTAACTTATCTGCAATTGCTGCACCTGCGGGTATGATGCCTGTGGTGCTGGGCGCAGGTTGGCCGGGTGTATTGTTACACGAAGCGGTTGGTCATGGCTTAGAAGGTGATTTTAATCGCCGTGGTACCTCTGTTTTTTCTGGGCAAGTCGGTGAGTTGGTCGCTTCTCCACTTTGCACTGTTGTTGATGATGGCACAATGGTTGGTCGTCGAGGCTCGTTAGCTATCGATGATGAAGGTGTTCCGGGTCAATATAATGTGTTAATTGAAAACGGTATTTTGAAAAATTACATACAGGATAAGCTCAATGCTCGTTTGATGGGGGTTGCGCCTACCGGAAATGCTCGCCGTGAATCTTATGCCCATCTACCCATGCCACGTATGACTAATACCTATATGCTTGCGGGGACATCAACAGCTGAAGACATTATCGCTAGTGTTGAGAAAGGTATTTATGCTCCAAACTTTGGTGGTGGTCAGGTTGATATAACCTCGGGCAAGTTTGTCTTCTCAACATCAGAAGCTTATCTGATTGAAAATGGCAAAATTACGTCTCCAGTGAAAGGTGCAACGCTGATTGGTTCTGGCATTGAAGCCATGCAGCAAATCTCTATGGTTGGTAATGACCTAGCACTCGATAAAGGTGTTGGTGTTTGTGGAAAAGAAGGACAAAGTGTCCCTGTTGGTGTAGGACAGCCGACTCTGAAACTAGATAAATTGACGGTGGGTGGTACAGCTTAAGCCATCGATTAAGCAAAGGATATTTATGAATAAACGCATTATTTCCATGTTGCTTATGGCTGTCTTGATAGCACTCAGTCTTTATTTTAATGCGAGTGACCAACAAGAAAAGGAACAGGCTGAAAGGCCTGTTTCTCCGCCAGAACAAATGATACGCGATCAAAATGCGCAAAAAATTGATGAGCTGACAAAGCAATCGAATGTGATTAGCTATGTTCAAAAGCATCACCAATTGCCTAATTTTTATATTACTAAAAAAGATGCTCGTCAGGTAGGTTGGAACCCTAAACTGGGTAACCTGTGTGAAGTGGCACCAGGTAAAGCGATTGGCGGTGATCGATTCTTGAACAGAGAAAAGCAGTTACCGAATTCGCCTAATCGTCAATGGTTTGAAGCTGATATCAACTACAATTGTGGTCATCGTGGATCAGATCGCCTGCTATATTCTTCTGACGGCATGGTATATGTCACAATAGATCATTATAAAAGTTTTCAACTCGTAAATTAAAGGGCATACCGATGAGTCATATTGTCATCTTTAATTTTCAACAAATAGATAGCATTGATGATTTTTACCGACAATTTGAGCTGCAATTTTCATTACCAGCTTGGTTTGGTAAAAATCTTGATGCGTTATGGGATATGCTATCCGCTGGCATTGAATTGCCAGTCACTATTGTATTTACCCATATGAGTGAAGAACAGCAAGTTGAGTTTGAAGATATTATTAGAGTAATGCATGATGCGGACGATTTATGGGGTGATGAGCTAATATTTGTGTGTGAGAATGGTGATGTCAGCTAAATAAATAGTATCTTATAATTAGCTGAATTATTAGTTTAACTTGTGATAATAAATTAATCTGAACTGGAGATCACAAAGGGACCAAAAGTAGTATTAGCCGATCAAGTTAATGAGCACGATGACTAACAGTCTTTATTGCATAATAGCAAATTAAATGGCGTCATAATCATTTAATAATATTGTAAGTTGCAATGCTATTAGATAACTCTATGAGAAATAAATTTGATAAATGTTTTTGTAAAAAATTATAGTAATAAAAAATCATCATCACTAAACATGACATATCAGATTGCATATTTAATGCCAAAATTACTCTTTAGCATCTTTATTATGATGTAATCAATAATAATTCGATTTGAACAATGTCAGTTTTTTTGCCCATAATAAGCGAGTATCGCCTAAATTTATTTTAACGATAACATTGTTGATGACTTAAACTGAGTCTAGGTTAAGTTTATTATAATAAACGCTTAGGTATCTCTCCGTAAATCTTCATCCTATGATAAATCACTGTTCTCGAAGTAATTCAATTGTTCCTTGGATCAATTTAATCGCATTTTGTTTATCTTTGTCGTCTAAACGATTTGGAAGATATAAGATTCTGTTATCCGCCAGGATAATATTTTTTTGGTCATCGCTCAGTTTTAAGTTAATCGTTTTACTTAACTCGATAATAGGGAACCGCTTTGGAGATTTAAATAATTCTTTGCTATAGAGTGCATTTTTAGTCACTGCAACACCGTATGCACCGCCAAATAATGCGTTAACGGTAATGGAGTAAATAATTTCTTCCATTATTGGAACTGCAAATTTTTTTGCTACGTTTGCTAAGATTTTTTTTTGTTTATTATCTGTTTTAGCATGTAAGCTATTTAGTTTGTAAAGCTGTAAAAGAGTTTCCAATATCATTATTTCTGGTTGAGGTTCTACCAAAGATTTGTACTGGTTATGGTGCTTCAAAATAATAGATATCATTGCAACAAGAGTATGTTCAATCGTAATACCTACAGCGGGTACATATTGTTTATCGCTCCAATGATAGCCAATGATAGCCAATGATAATTTGGTGTATAAATGAATTAATATCTTCAATTTTATTAGGTAATGCAAATGATCGAGGTAATGGTTGCTCAAATAACACACTGAAATTATCTTGAATATACAGTGTTTGATCTGTCAATAAAAAACCCTGCGTTTGCTGTTTTTTAGATAAACGATTTTGAACATGATAACCAATAAATATAATGGGAATTTCTTCGGGTAAACGCGGTTGATGAAGTGCTAATTCTTGAAAAGATTTTGAGAAAATTTGGTGCATATTCGTATGAATGGGATGTAAGCCTTCAGGTAAAAAAATAAAATCATTAATTGAATCTTCATTTTCAGTTGCTGTCGTTTGAAGCAAGTTCATTTCTGTCAATTTAGCCGCTATATCATCGACGATGAGCAGGTAGCGTTGCTGATTAATAGGCGAAAGTTTGCCAATATAATCATGAACATTAATAGTAAGATGCTTCATAGAGAATTCCTTTTCTATACGATTTTATTTTTTAGTAGGGTGCTTTTATCGAAGCTAACTCTTCATTTTAAATTAATAAGTCAGATAGTTGATGCGATAATATCAGGTACACTTTCCTTTAAAATCTGGATTAATTCAGGAGCCATATACGGGTATTCATCTGGAATATTCAATACGTGAACGGATTTATACTCCAGTAAACGAGCAAAGTCGGCCATTAACCGACTCTTATGTTTTTGTTCCATAAAAAAAATAATATCTGCCCAACGGATAAGATCGGCAGTAACTCGCTGTTTAGCATTACGGCTCGTTCCCGCAGAACTGACTGACCAGTGAGAATGGTTACGCCAGATTTGCTCTGCAGTTGGGCTACGCAACTGGTTACGACTACAAATAAATAGAATATTCATTTATTACTCAACATCTCATCCAGCGCTTTACGTACAAGTTGTACATTACTGACTTGGGGATATGCCATACCTAATTGTGCCGCGCGGATCATTTTTTCACTTCGTCCATACATTTGTTTCCAATTTTTCTCAGCAGAAAAAATGTTTTGAAAGCGAATGGTTTGATGTTTACGCGATGAATTAGTTTTATTCTTGGCTCTGCGCCAAGCTCTATCTCTTGTATTATTCATATCTTACTCTCTGAGTCATCGGGTTCAGAAGCCGCGATAATACGGATAAAAATATGACTAACAGCAATATAATACGTACGCGCCGATGCGCTATCAAGTGAAGGTAAGAAGAATAAGAAACTTTCGGATAGTTACCTATTGTGAGAGGCTGAGTAGATAGAGGCTCGGTCCCCTAAACCATCAAGTGGTGTAGGGGAATATAGATTAGGCTGTTTCTGACAACTCTTTCAAATATTGGAAGATTTGACGGAATGCTTTCGGTGGTTTGTTACCTTCACGTTCTTTTTTAGCGTTACGCACCAATACTCTGAGCTGTTGCCTATCAGTATGTGGGAATAGGCTAACGACCTCTTCGATAACATTATCTCCATTATCAACAAGTCGCATGCGTAAATCTTCAAGTTTATGCATAATGATAACTTGTTGGTTGTGACGATTTTTCAGTTTATCCAATGCTTCAGTGATAGGTTCAACATCACGTGAGCGTAGTAATTTACCAATAAACTGTAGCTGACGGCGGCGACCTTCACGTGTAATTTTTTGTGCTATCTCAATTGAATCAAGTAGCTGAGCATCTAATGGGATTCGTTCAAGTTCATTTTTGCTGAGCTCAACAAGTTCAAGTCCCAACTTTTTGAGAATTTCAGCGTCGCGTTTAATTTCGCTTTTACTGACCCAAATGATCTCGTCATCGTCTTCTTCTTGCGGCGCTGGGATATCATCCAGCCAGTCTTCAGGCTGTTTGGCCATATCAATTTCCTTTTTACGGAACGCAGTGATGTGATACTGCGTTGTGGATGTTAACATTCTCATTCCCGTCATACTTCAAGCTGTATCTGTGTTGATGGCACTCAGTTACCCAAGTCACATACTTTTTGTATGCTCCTTGGGATAGCTTCGCTTGTCGCCTTGATACAACCCGAATTACTTAGGGAACTATTCCCGTCATACTTCAAGCTGTATCTGTGTTGATGGCACTCAGTTACCCAAGTCACATACTTTTGTATGCTCCTTGGGATAGCTTCGCTTGTCGCCTTGATACAACCCGAATTATTTAGGGAACTATTCCCGTCATACTTCAAATTAAATCATTGTGACCTACATGTGCGATCAATGGCAACTTGAAGTATGATAGGTTTATATTTTTAGCTATTGTAGCTGGGAAAAAGGCCTAATGACTACCTGACATTTGTGTGTTGGCGTAAAAAAGGTGTTTTTGCCTCACTTTATTTGGATTGAGCATATGAGTTTAACTAAACAAGTCAACGAACAACGTAAAAAATTAGAAGACGCAGTTGCGCAAGCACTCTCTTTTGCCAAAAATCGTTGTGATGCAGCCGAAGTTGCCGTGAACAAAAGCACTGGAATTAGCGTAAGCACCCGCCAAGGCGAGGTTGAAAATGTTGAATTCAATAGTGATGGCGCACTTGGGATCACTGTTTATCATAATCAACGTAAAGGTAGTGCATCTTCAACGGATTTAAGTCCAGAAGCTATAGAACGTACCGTACAAGCTGCTGTTGATATCGCATGTTATACCTCAGAAGACCCTTATGCAGGCCCCGCTGAAAAATCATTATTGGCTTTCGATGCACCAGATTTACAGTTGTTCCAAGCGAGTGAAATTACGCCGGAAGAAGCGATTAAATTGGCATCACAAGCTGAAATAGCTGCGCTCTCTGTAGACTCACGTATTGTCAATACAGAAGGTGGTAGCTTTAATGGTCATTATGGTGTGCAGGTGTTTGGCAATTCACATGGCATGCTGCAAAGTTATTGCTCAAGTCGCTATTCGATGTCCAGCAGTGTGATTGCAGAGCAAAATGGTGAAATGGAGCGTGACTACGCTTATACAATTGGCCGTAGCCTTGGTGCGTTACAATCACCTGAGTGGGTTGGTAAAGAATGTGCACGCCGTACTCTAGCGCGTTTATCGCCAAGAAAACTACCCACCATGAAATCTCCTGTTATTTTTTCATCTGAAGTTGCGACAGGGCTATTTGGGCATCTTGTAGGGGCAATTAGTGGCGGTAGCATCTACCGTAAATCCTCTTTTCTATTAGATAGCCTAGGCAAGCAAATTTTACCAAGGTGGCTAACGATTAATGAACAACCCCATTTGATTGGTGGATTAGCCTCTTCACCATTTGACAGTGAAGGTGTCCGTACGACGGAACGCAATATCATTGAAAATGGTGTATTACAAACTTGGTTAATGACCTCCTATTCTGCTCGAAAATTAGGATTACAGAGTACAGGCCATGCTGGTGGGATTCATAACTGGCGCATTGCAGGTCAAGGGCTTTCATTTGATGCACTGTTAAAGCAAATGGGCACTGGTCTTGTTGTCACAGAATTAATGGGACAAGGCGTAAGTGGGATCACGGGTGATTATTCACGTGGTGCATCGGGTTTTTGGGTTGAAAATGGTGAGATACAATATCCAGTAAGTGAAATCACGATTGCTGGTAGCCTGAAAGATATGTGGATGAATATGGTAACGATTGCCGATGATATCGAAACTCGCAGTAATATCCAGTGTGGCTCAGTACTATTACCTGAAATGAGTATTGCCGGGCAATAGCTCTGTATTATAAATTCAAAAGGCACTCAAATGAGTGCCTTACAAATTGGTTGTAAATTTTAGCATTTACAACCAATTAACATAAATAATAAAAATAGAGTAACAGGCAATCTGCTATTGTTAATACTTAGCGTAGCATATCACGTTATTTTGTTTTTGCCGGTGGTATCAGGTACTTTTTATGTATTCAATATTAAGATACTAGCTCATCCATCATGTTTGTAGACCGCATTACTCATCAAGTTGCTATTAGTTGTAATTTACAGCTAAACCTAAAATCAAAATCGCATGATTATTTTATGCTTATCAGATAGCTTTGCTTTACCTACATGCATCTCAAATCATTTTGGGTATATAAACCATTAACGGTGAAACTCACCTGCAGCTTCTGGTTGATAAATAATTTCGAGTACTTTGACACGAATTTCAACACCGTTTGGCAGTGCCCAACTGATCTCATCGTTAACACGTAAACCTAGTAATGCAGCACCAACTGGCGCCATTACGGACAGTTGTTCAGTACTATTTTTCAAAGATGCAGGATAAACTAGGGTACGTGTGTGCTCTTCATTGCTGATCAAATCAAGAAAACGAACAGTACTATTCATTGTGACGACGTCAGCAGGGATCTCTTGAGGCGTAACAATATCTGCACGGTCAAGTTCTTCATTCAGCGCGTCTGCTACCGGGGTTCCCGCATAAGCAGCTTGTTCCATCAGTGCATCAAGGCGTTCTGCATCTAAATCATTGATAATAATTGTTGGCTTTGTCATACCACACTCCAATAGAAACATACAAAGCAAACACCCCCCACCCAATTAGGTAGGGGGTGTCGCTGTAATAAATTTATATGAAATATTAGGCTCTTCAGGCATTAAAGGGAAGAGATCGGGATCACGATCTACGAGCCAATACCTGTAAAACTATTGATATCAATTGATACCCGTGATACTTCAAGCTGCCTCGTTGTTGACTGCACTTACAAACACGAGTCGCATAGTTATCTATGCTCCTAGCGATTTGCTCATTTGTCGCCTAGATGCAACTTGAATTATTTAGGGTATAAATTCTAAATAGTTGGTTGATAATACTATTTTTCATCAAACCCACTATCGAAGAGGTTAATAATCGCGGATAAAGCCTGATCTTCATCAGGGCCGCTAACCTCAATATCAATGGTACTACCTTGTTCCGAGTCTAACATCAACATAGCAATAACGCTATCCGCCTCAGCTTCAATGTGGTTATTATTACGCAAAATAACTCTAGAGTTAAATTTCTGAACTAATTCATAAAGTAACATTGCCGGTCTAGCATGCATGCCTAAGCGGTTTTTTAACGTAATTGTAGTCTTTAGTGTCATTACTTACGTTTTTCTAAAGTTCTGTGGCGAGATTGCACGTTCTTACCACGAGAACGGAAGTAATCCGCTAATTGCTCTGCGACATAGACTGAACGGTGCTTACCACCAGTACAACCAATCGCAACGGTAAGATAACTACGATTATTTGTTTCAAGCATCGGTAACCATAACTCGAGATAGCTTCTAGTTTGGTAAATAAAGTTATGTACTTCAGTATGCCTATCTAAGAACGCAGCAACAGGGCGATCAAGACCTGTCATCGGACGTAATTTAGGATCCCAATGTGGATTTGGTAAAAAACGCACATCAAAGACATAATCCGCATCAATAGGGATGCCATGCTTAAAGCCAAAAGATTCAAATACCATAGTTAGCTCACGTTCACGTTTGCCCATCAAACGTGTTCTTAGCATTTCTGCTAATTCATGAACTGACATTTCAGAGGTATCAATCACTAAATCAGCACGTGAACGCAGTGGCTCTAAAAGCTCATTTTCTTCGTCAATAGCACTTTCAAGTGATAAGTTTTTACTTGAAAGTGGGTGCAGCCTGCGGGTATCACTATAACGGCGAATTAATGTGTTGCGATCGGCATCCAGAAACAGTAGTTGAGGCGAAAAACTTGATGGTAGCCTATTAAGGGCCTCTTCAAAGATCTCTGGATTATCAGGCATATTACGCACGTCAATACTCACAGCGGCTGAAATATTACGATCCGCAAGCGAATTTGCCAGTTCTGGAAGCAGCACAACCGGCAGGTTATCCACACAATAGAAACCCATATCTTCCAGCGCACGTAAGGCAACGGATTTTCCCGAACCGGAACGGCCGCTGACAATCATCAGCACCATGAGCTAACTCCCTTTTGTTTCTTTTTTATGATCATATGACCACGATATGTTGAATAGTTCTTTAGTCACTTTGGCTGACATTACAGTTTCTGTCTACAGCTATATACCAATCCGACTTCAAGTTACTAGGGGCTGTAAGGCCACTTTTAATCTAATCCAAAGAGCGCTTCTATTTGTTGTTTAGGTTTATGGTGATATATTTTATCGTATTAATATGCAGTATGAAAAAAACACTTTATTTCAATTGGTTAAAGGGGTTGGGTAATCAACCCCGAGCTATTATTTCTGAGCTACCTGAATCAAAGTGTTATCAAGGTTAATCGGGCTTTTCTTATCAAAGTCGCTTCGCTTGTCTCAAGCATATATCTTGAGTCATTCTGGTTATATGTTGAAAATAGCAAAATTTCACAAACATGTAACCATGTGATGGCAAAGTAATTTAACAATAAGCTACTCAGTAATTATGCTATACAATTCATTATCACTTTGTGCAGATCTCAAACGCTTACAGAACGATTTATCTGCTAATTTTTTAGCAATCAGCGAAAGTGTATGCAGGTGCGTTTTACACTGATCAGCCGGTACAAGTAGTGCAAAAAGAAGATCAACGGGTTGATTATCAATTGCATCAAATGTAATCGGATCTTCTAAGTGTAAAAATACACCAACAGCTTGCGCATGTTCACCTTCTGCTAACTTGCCATGAGGAATTGCAATTCCCCCACCAATACCTGTTGTTCCAACTTTTTCTCTGGTCAGTAAAGCTTCAAATACCGTATTTTCCGGTAATCCCAACTCTGCGGCAGCTAGCTCACTAATAACCTCTAATGCTTTTTTCTTACTCGTGCAAACGAGGTTGTTACGTGTACAGGCTTGAGATAACACGACGCTTAATTGGATTTCTATATCACTATTCATTTTATTGTTCACTTAGGACTACAAAACCAGGTGGGGAGTACCACCTGGTTTGAAACATTTATACCCGTCATACTTCAAGTTGCCTCGTTATTGATTGCACTCTGAGCCATCGACTCTCTAGATAGCTTCATGTGTTGCCTAAAGGTAACTCAAATTATTTTGGGAATATAAATGTATTAGTGTTGTCTGAGTTTTTCTTTATGCTTGGTTAATTGGCGCGATAGCTTATCTACCAACTGATCGATTGCAGCGTACATATCACTTTCTTCCGCTGACGCATGGAGTTCTGCACCATTAACCTGCACGGTTGCTTCAGCAATTTGCTGAACTTTTTCAACTTTTAGAACGACTTGAATGCCATTGATACGATCAAATAATTGCTCTAATTTTCTGACTTTTTTCTCAATAGTTTCACGTAATGCAGGGGTGACTTCAATATTGTGACCAGTAATCTGAAATTCCATACAATCTTCCTTATTTTGTCAATTAAACCAATTTTTTACGTTGGTTTGAGGGCGGAATGGATAAAGATTCACGATACTTAGCAACAGTTCGACGCGCAACTTGAATGCCTTGTTCGGCTATCATGCTTGTCAATTTACTATCACTCAATGGTTTCGCTGGATTTTCAGCTGCAACCAGTTTTTTCACCAACGCACGTATTGCTGTGGAGGAGGCTTCCCCACCAGTATCTGTGCTGACGTGGCTGGAGAAAAAATACTTCAACTCGAAAATGCCCCTAGGACTATGGAGAAATTTTTGAGTTGTTACCCTTGAAATCGTCGATTCATGCATATCCACTTGATAAGCAATATCTGCCAATATCATGGGTTTCATGTGTTCATCACCGAGTTCAAAGAATTCTTGCTGTTGTTCAACAATACAAGTTGCTACTTTTAACAAAGTTTCATTACGGCTTTCTAAGCTTTTTATCAGCCATTTTGCATTTTGTAAATTACTACGAATATATTGTGAGTCGCTTTCGTTTACTGAATTTTTTATCAACGAAGCATAATGGTTATTAATACCTAATTTTGGAATGCTATCTGTATTTAATTCAACTTGCCAGTGTCCGCTGACTTTTTTCACCAGAACATCCGGAATAACATATTCGGACTCTTCAGTATTGATGGATTGTCCAGGTTTTGGATTTAATGCCAATATCAAGTCGATAGCCGTTTTTAAGGCATCTTCTTTTAGTCGGGTCAATTTCGCCAATTGACGAAAATCCCGATTAGCGAGTAAATCAATATGCTGGCTAATGATGAGCCGTGCTTCAGCTAACCCTTCGGTCTCTTTCGGGTAAAGAGAGAGTTGAATTAATAAACATTCTTTGAGATCTTGTGCTGCAACGCCAAGTGGGTCAAAGTGCTGAATACGTTTTAAAACAGCAACAACTTCTTCAATTGTAATATCTGGATTATCAATTCCCTCATGAATATCACCAATTGGGGAAGTGAGGTAGCCTGAATCATCAATTGAATCAATAATAGCAGTGGCAATAGCACGGTCTGTATCGGTAAAAGGGGTTAGCTCTGCTTGCCAAACCAAATAGTCTTGCAGTGTTTGAGTGGTTTCCCCTTGGTACACTGGCAGTTCATCATAGCTATAGTCATTCGTGGTTCCCGATGGAGTACCAGCAGAGTAGATTTCATCCCAATCAGCATCAAGAGGAAGTTCATCTGGCATATCCGTTTTTTCGAGAGCATCCTTGGTATCGATTTCACTACTATCAGTATCACTATCGATGTTGTCGATAGAATCCGATTCTGCCGTGTTTTCTTCTTGTTCAAGAAGTGGATTCGTTTCCAATGCGAGTTGAATTTCTTGCTGTAGCTCAAGTGTAGAGAGTTGCAACAGACGAATAGCCTGCTGCAACTGTGGGGTCATTGCCAGTTGTTGACTGATTTTGAGCTGCAAACTTTGCTTCATGTATGCGTATTTATCTCCACCTCAATTAAGATACGACCGACATCTTACAATCGGAAACCTTCACCTAAATAAACACGTTTTACTTGCTCGTTTTCAAGGATCATTTCTGGTGTCCCATGTGCTATCAGATGACCTTGACTCACAATATAGGCTCTTTCACAGACATCCAATGTTTCACGTACGTTATGGTCGGTGATCAGAACACCTAATCCATAATCACGTAGATGCTGGATGATTTTTTTGATATCCAAAACTGAAATAGGGTCAACACCTGCAAATGGCTCATCTAGCAAGATAAATTTTGGGTTTGCAGCCAATGCGCGAGCGATTTCAACACGACGGCGCTCTCCGCCAGAGAGTGATTGCCCGATACTATTACGCAGATGTGTAATACTAAATTCTTCCATTAACTCCTCGGCACGTTCTTTGCGTTGGTCCGAGTTGAGGTCATGGCGTATTTCTAGCACAGCCATCAGATTATCATAAACACTCAAGCGACGAAAAATTGAGGCTTCTTGCGGAAGATAACCAATACCTCTGCGAGCACGTTCATGAAGAGGCAGTAGGCTAATATCTTCGCCATCAATAGTAATTTTGCCTGCATCCCGCTGGACAATGCCGACCACCATATAAAAGGTGGTCGTTTTGCCTGCGCCATTGGGACCCAGAAGGCCGACAATTTCCCCAGATTTAACTTCTAGGCTGACGTCTTCAACCACCTTGCGTTTTTTATATGCTTTTGCCAGATTCTCTGCGGTTAATGTAGCCATAACAATTATTTACTCTTTCCGTTGTTTGCTGCAGGGCCTTTTTCCTGAAGCTGGGATGGCAGCAATACTGTCGTGACACGTTTACCTTTATCACTAAAAGCTTCCATTTGCTGTGTTGGTACAACATAGGTGATTTTATCACCTTTAATATTGCTGTCTAATTGCTCAAGATACGCATCACCCGTTAACGTTAGTAGTTCTTTATCTACTTCATAGCGGGCTTTAGTTGCATGGCCTTTAATGGGTTTACCATCATCTTGTAATTGATAGAAGGTTACTGGTGTACCGTAGGCTTCTATCGTAATCTTGTCGGAATTACTGCTTGGGCGTGTCACAACCACTTTGTTCGCTCTAATATCTATAGAGCCTTGTTTAATAATCACATCATCTGTAAAAGTGGTGACGTTTTTTTCTAAATCAAGGGATTGTTTAACAGAATTAATAGTCATTGGCTGCTGAGTGTCAGTTTTCAACGCCAAAGCAGGTACGCTAAGAGCAAAAATTGCGCTGGCAACAGCTCCTTGAATAAAGCGTTTTTTATTTATTTGGTTCATTTTTTTGCTCTTCTTTTTGTAGCACGTAATGTGTTTTCACATCTTCAATTAACTCTGCAGTTCTTGAACGCAGATTACCGCGCATTTTTAAACCTGTAGAATTAAGGCCTTGCCCGATAATAGTAACTTTGTCATCAGATGAGACATCTTGTGTAACTAGGTTGATGACTGCACTTTGTGTCGAAATTCGTTGAATCTGAGAATCAGGACTTAAACTATCTACTTCTACAGTATCATACAGATAGAGAACCCTATCATTCGTTAATTTGGCTTTTTTTGATCGCACTGTCCAAGTTGGAATACCGGCTTCGTTGTAGGTCGTTAAAACAGGTTTAGTGAACCAAGTTACTTTTTCCACAGTATAGTTATCAATTTTTTCTGACACTAATTTATAGGCCAAGTCACCGACGAGATTATAGACGAAAGTTACTGAATCATCAGTTTGATAATTAGGCTGGCTGTTATCTTCTAATTGGTCTGTTTGGGTATCGGTATCATAACCCGCTAAATTCCAACCAATCAGACCAAGTGCAATTAATGATAACAAGATAATTAACCACTTTTTAGTGTTGCTCATGAGTATATTTATTCTTTAAATCGATAAGCCTTTAGCTTCTTCCAGTTTATTTTGTGCAAGAAGGATTAGGTCACAAAGTTCACGAACAGCGCCTTTACCGCCACTAATACGCGTGACGTAGTCAGCTTTCGGTAACAGTATGGGATGCGCATCAGCGACTGCAACAGAGAGGCCTACTTTAGCCATCACTGGCCAGTCAATAAGGTCATCCCCAATATAGGCAATCTCTTCACCAGTTAACGTCAGTGTATCTAACAGTTCATGATACGCCAAAAGCTTATCGCTTTGACCTTGGTAAAGATATGTAATGCCTAGCGTCTTTGCGCGATCTTCAAGTAGTTTTGCTTTTCTACCTGTAATAATGGCAACTTCAATATCTGAAGTGAGTAAACAACGTATTCCATAACCATCACGGACATTAAATGCTTTAAATTCTTCGCCATTATTTCCCATGTAAATGAGCCCGTCTGACATGACTCCATCGACATCACAGATTAATAATTTAATCTTAGCCGCTTTTTGCAAAATAGTCTGGCTGACAGGGCCATAACAGGTACTCTGATAGTGAGGATCCATAATTATTCCTTTCTGTTACACAACACCTGCTTGTAGAAGGTCATGCATATGCAGGACACCAACTAACTTATTTTCTTCGGCAACCATCAATGAAGTAACATGTCTGGATTGCATAAGGTTTAAAGCCTCTACTGCGAGAATATTGGGTGAAATTCTAATCCCACCTGGGGTCATAACATCCGCAATTTTGGCGTTATTAAGGTCGATACCCATATCAAAAATTCGACGCAAATCTCCATCAGTAAAAATACCAGCAATATTCATATCGTCATCACAAATAACGGCCATACCTAACTTTTTACGAGTAATCTCAATTAATGCTTCACGTAACGTTGCAGTTTGGGGAATGTGGGGGATATCATCACCGACGCTCATTAAATCACGAACTAAAAGTAAAAGTTTGCGCCCAAGTGCGCCACCTGGGTGGGAGAGTGCGAAATCTTCTGGTGTAAAGCCTCTCGCAGTCAGTAAGGCAATTGCTAATGCATCACCCATTACTAATGCAGCTGTTGTACTTGTCGTTGGTGCAAGTCCTAATGGGCACGCCTCTCTTGGAACTTTAACGCATAAATGGACATCGGCATATTTACCCATATTACTGTTTGGATTATTTGTCATACAGATCAATGGGACTTTAATACGTTTTAAAACAGGTAATAAAGCAATAATTTCGCCTGACTCGCCTGAATTAGAGATTGCCAATACAATATCTTTACTACTGATCATGCCTAAATCCCCATGGCTGGCTTCACCAGGATGGACAAAGAAGGATGGTGTGCCTGTACTCGCTAATGTCGCTGCGATTTTTCGGCCAATATGTCCAGATTTCCCCATACCCATCACCACGACCTTTCCTTGACAGCTAAAAATTAGCTGGCAAGCACGACTAAAATCGTCATTAATGTACTGTTCTAAGTTTTTTAGGCCTTCACTTTCGATATGGAGAACTTCTTTTCCTACTTGCTGAAAATCGATGTTTGACATTTTCTGTTCCATAAGTAGCTTTTCAGTTAATCGGATTAGCGAGCGCGAATTGTATAACGAATACTTACTGTCAGTAAGTGCTTTGTCAATTCAGTCGAATATTAATTGTACTTTAATGAGTAAAAACAGTGTTGAAGCCAACAAAATCGAATTAGACGAAGGGTTTACCTTTTATTAGCATCATAAACTAAATAAAAAATAAGAAACTTTAGTATTCTCAATTAATAACAAATTTTTAGAGTCTAAGAGCTATCTGGTTCAATTGTGCAAAATAATGGTTAACTATAAATAATATTTCTGTTTTATATATCAGTTAAATGAGCGCGCGCCATGATTTTTTTGTGCAATTGTTGATTCGCTTACTGAGTAAATACACGCATTTTTGTTATATATTTAAGTGTTTTAACTTAAATTAAATGTGAGAATCATCTTAAAAAATCTGTGTGCTCAAGTTTTAAAAAACATATTGGTGCACTCATAGATATATTTGAGGGGCTATCTGCCTAAAATGATTTGAGTTGTATTTAGATCAGTTAGAAGCGTTTCCCTAACTCTGTTATCAATGCCTAATTTTTTGCGCTTAGGTAAAGCTGACCACGATACTTCTCGAAACACGGCGGGTATAATACTATTAATAAATCGCATGCATATTAGACGCTTTTTGTTTTGTCTTTCTGTAAGACCGTATCTCTAGGGACTGTTAATCTTTTGCTTATTATTTTTACTGTATTAACTTATTAAAATAAAAGTAATTTTTCGCTATATTGAGTGGATCTTGCCTAGTTCACTAGGCTGCTAACTACCTGCTTTGCTTTTTTTATCTAAAGTAAAGCCGTTGAATTCGAATGACAATCGATCTTTAAAGCTCAACAGCCTTTAGCGCGATTAAAAATAAAACTCATGAAGTCACGAGCTATCAAACAAATGCAAGCACAAATAGACAACTTAATTGAAGTACGTAACATGTCTTTTATTCGTGGCACTAGGACAATATTTGAAAATATTAACCTGACCGTACCACGAGGTAAAATTACAGCAATCATGGGGCCATCAGGGATTGGTAAGACAACCCTCTTGCGTCTAATTGGTGGGCAATTACGCCCAAATCAAGGTGAAATTTGGTTTGATGGTGATAATATTCCTGCCTTATCTCGTTCAAAACTTTATCAGTCTCGTAAAAAAATGAGTATGTTATTCCAGTCTGGCGCTTTATTTACCGATATGGATGTTTTCAATAATGTGGCATTTCCTTTGCGTGAACATACTAATTTGCCTGAGTCATTGATTCATACAACGGTGATGATGAAATTAGAAGCTGTCGGGCTCCGTGGTGCAGCAAAATTGATGCCTTCTGAATTGTCGGGAGGGATGGCAAGGCGAGCCGCATTAGCGCGCTCAATTGCGCTGGATCCAGATTTAATTATGTTTGATGAGCCTTTTGTGGGACAAGATCCGATTACCATGGGTGTGTTAGTTAAGCTTATTGATGAGCTTAACCAAGCATTAGGTGTCACTTGTGTGGTTGTTTCTCATGATGTTCCTGAAGTTCTTAGTATTGCAGATAAGGCTTATATAGTGGCTCAGCAGCACGTGATAGCGCAAGGAACGGGTGATGAACTCCGAAATAATCAAGATCCTCGCGTTAGGCAATTTTTAGATGGTATCGCTGATGGGCCTGTACCATTCCGTTTCCCCGCCAATGATTATCTGGCTGATTTATTAGGGTAAAATAAGATGATAGTAAAGGCAATCGCTGCCTTCGGACGTCGGTGGATTGAAGTTTTTTCGGCTTTTGGACGAGCGGGCTATATGCTGTTTCGTGCTTTAATTGGAAAACCAGAATTTTCCAAACAATGGCCATTATTAATCAAGCAACTGTATTCAGTTGGTGTGCAATCACTAACAATTGTTGCTGTTTCAGGGCTCTTCATTGGTATGGTGCTCGGGCTACAGGGATATTTAGTCCTGACAACGTTTAACGCAGAAGCTAGCCTTGGTATGATGGTGGCACTCTCACTATTACGTGAATTAGGCCCCGTGGTGACAGCGCTACTATTTGCGGGACGCGCAGGCTCTGCACTTACTGCAGAGATAGGCTTGATGAAAGCCACTGAGCAAATTTCTAGCCTTGAAATGATGGCAGTGGATCCGCTACGGCGGGTTATTGCTCCACGTTTTTGGGCCGGTTTTATCAGTATGCCATTATTATCACTGATATTTGTTGCTGTAGGTATCCTCGGTGGGGCATTAGTTGGCGTAGATTGGAAAGGGATTGATGAAGGGTTCTTTTGGTCTTCAATGCAATCCTCCATAGATTGGCGACTGGATATTGTGAACTGCTTTATCAAGAGTTTAGTTTTCGCCATTGCGGTGACCTGGATTGCATTATTCAATGGCTATGATGCGATCCCTACATCGGAAGGGATTAGCCAAGCGACAACACGAACCGTTGTTCATGCATCATTATCGGTTTTAGGTCTAGATTTTGTACTTACAGCACTGATGTTTGGGAACTAAGTCATGCAAAGTAAAAAAAGTGAAATATGGGTAGGGTGTTTTATGTTGCTGGCGATAGCTGCAATTATTTTTCTGTGTCTGAAAGTGGCTGATTTAAAATCGATTGGTAGTCAGTCAACCTATCAAATATCTGCGCCCTTTGAAAACATTGGTGGTTTGAAAAATGGCTCTCCCGTTAAAGTGGGCGGTGTTGTGGTAGGTAGAGTGTCCAGTATTACACTCAACAAAGATAACTATGTACCTGAGGTCAAAATTGATCTATTGAGTCAATATGACAATATCCCTGACTCAAGTTCGTTATCAATAAGAACATCAGGTCTATTGGGTGAGCAATACATTGCAATGAACATTGGTCCTGATGATGAAGAGTTAGGTATTGCTATTTTGAAAAATGGAGGCCGTCTCGAAGACACTAAACCTGCAATAGTTTTAGAAGATTTGATTGGGCAATTCCTATATAAGAGCGGTGATAGCCAAGGCGCTGAACCTGCAAAGCATTGATTCGAGATTAAATACAAATTTAGAAGGAATAAATTATGTTTAAGCGCTTAATGATGATCGCAATGCTGGCGATTGCACCTTTTGCAATGGCGATTGATCAAACTAACCCCTATAAACTTATGGATGAAGCAGCAGAGAAAACGTTCACAAGATTGACGAATGAACAGGTCCAAATTCGTAAAGATCCTGATTACTTACGGACAATTGTCCGTGAAGAACTGCTGCCTTATGTACAAATTAAATATGCTGGCGCATTAGTTTTAGGTACCTATTATAAAAGTGCGACCCCTGCGCAACGTGATGCATATTTTACCGCTTTTGAAGATTATCTTGAGCAAGTTTATGGCCAAGCATTAGCGATGTATCACGGCCAAACTTATCAAATAGCACCAGCTCAGCCCCTAGGAGATCAAAATATTGTGGCAATCCGAGTCACCATTGTCGATCCTAATGGTCGCCCACCTGTTCGCCTTGATTTTCAATGGCGTAAAAACAGTAAAACAGGTTACTGGCAGGCATATGACATGATTGCTGAAGGTGTCAGTATGATCACTACAAAGCAAAACGAGTGGGGTGATATCCTACGTAAACAAGGTATTGATGGCTTGACGAAACAACTTGAAATCAGTGCTAAGGCTCCAATTACGCTCGACGAGAAATAGCCAGATGAGTAATGCTCTAGCGTGGGAAACATCAGCAAATACCTTGTTAATTTCGGGTACTCTAGGTAGAGAATCACTGATGGCACTTTGGGAAAAAAGGCAGTCTTTATTTGTGAAGATTGACCAACTCGATGTCTCAGGATTAAATCACGTTGATTCTACTGGGCTTGCCATGCTGGTGCGCCTTAAGGGCGAGTTTGAAACACAGAAACGTCCCCTAAAAATAGTGGGGATGAGTGATAATTTAACGACCCTGATGGATCTCTATGGTGTAAGTACATTATTACTAAGTTAAGTCAGTTTATGTAAAAAAAGCGCCTCTACGTGTTTTTATGCACCAGAGGCGTTTTCTTTGGTTTAAGAATTGAGTGGGATCCTTTAGGATAGTCGTCTATTTATACCAATTACGAATAATCATAAAATTGAGTCATTATGGAAACCAACGAAATAAGACAAGTATTGATGGAGAAGCTTTCTCTGGATGAGGCCATCGTTAAAGGCGAAGGCAATCACTTTCAAGTTATTGCCGTCGGTGCCTTATTTGAAAATATGAGCAGAGTCAAACAGCAGCAAGCTGTTTATGCACCTTTGATGGAGTATATTGCGGATAACCGTATTCATGCGCTTTCAATTAAGGCATATACTCCCGCAGAGTGGGAACGCGATCGCAAGCTAAATGGTTTTTGATAAAAAAACCTGCGAACAGTATTTAAAATCTGAAATACGAGAGTAACTGAATGGATAAGTTTTTAGTTAAAGGGCCCACTCGTTTAGAGGGTGAGGTATCAATATCAGGTGCAAAAAATGCCGCGCTGCCAATTCTGTTCGCTGCGCTACTCGCCGAAGAGCCAGTAGAGATACAAAATGTCCCTAAGCTTAAAGATATTGATACGACAATTAAACTCCTGAGCCAATTGGGAACTAAAATTGAGCGTAATGGCTCAATTTATGTTGATGCCAGCAATGTCACAGAATATTGTGCTCCATACGACTTAGTCAAAACTATGCGCGCATCAATCTGGGCATTAGCTCCTTTGGTGGCACGTTTTGGTCATGGAGAAGTTTCATTACCTGGTGGTTGTGCTATTGGTGCGCGTCCAGTTGATTTGCATATTTCTGGTCTAGAGCAACTGGGTGCACATATTGTTTTAGAAGATGGTTACGTTAAAGCAACAGTTGATGGGCGTTTAAAAGGCGCTTGTATCGTGATGGATAAAGTCAGCGTTGGCGCTACCGTGACAATTATGACTGCTGCAACCTTGGCTGAAGGTACCACTATCATTGAAAATGCGGCACGTGAGCCTGAAATCGAAGATACCGCAAACTTCCTGAATACTTTGGGAGCAAAAATCACAGGTGCGGGTACAGACCGTATTATGGTTGAAGGTGTTGAGCGTTTAGGTGGCGGAACTTACCGTGTTCTACCTGACCGTATTGAAACAGGCACTTTCTTAATTGCAGCCGCAGTTTCGAAAGGAAAAGTTATCTGCAGGAATGCATGTCCAGATACACTTGATGCCGTTTTAGCTAAGCTACGAGAAGCTGGCGCTAAAATTGAAGTTGGTGAAGATTGGATTAGTCTTGATATGGAAGGTAAGCGCCCTAAAGCGGTGACTTTACGTACCGCTCCACATCCAGGATTCCCAACGGATATGCAAGCTCAATTTAGCCTACTGAATTTAGTGGCTGAAGGTGCTGGAATGATCACTGAAACGATTTTCGAAAACCGTTTTATGCATATTCCTGAGCTCATTCGCATGGGCGCACACGCTGAAATCGAAAGCAACACGGTATTATGTCATGGTGTTGAAAAATTAACGAGCGCACAGGTTATGGCAACAGATCTACGTGCATCGGCGAGTTTAGTGATTGCAGGTTGTATTGCTGAAGGTACAACAACGGTTGACCGCATCTATCATATCGACCGAGGGTATGAGCACATTGAAGATAAGCTGAGAGGCTTAGGTGCTAATATTGAGCGTATTCATTCAGACGATTAAATTTTCATCATACTGCAATTTGTCAGTGTGTTAGCTTCATTCATCGACCCTAGTCACATAGTTATGTATGTCACTAGGGTTTTTTGATCTTTGTAAAAGGCAACATTTATTTGAATTCAAAGTCCTTACTTAAGGTAAAAAGAAGTAAGGCGAGTTATTTTCCGCCTAGCTAGCTGACCAAGAGTCGATCAAAATAGCGAAAAATTGCGTTTTAACCTAATCCGAATGAATTTTTTCATTGATGACTTCGGATAGTAATGATTTTTTAATCAATCCAAAATATAACATGATTAAATTGGTATTACTTCAACCAATTATTCCAGTAAATATAAACAGAAAAGCAATAATCTTTCGCGATAGCTTCGTTTATCGCTTAGATATATCTTTAATTATTTAATCATGAGTTTCAGTTATTTAGCTATCTATGACTCGTATGATATTCATCGTACCTTGTAATAGAAAGAAGACTTTTTTATAAAAACTATGATTTCATTAAATATGTGATAGCAATATTTATGAAGAAATATTTTTCATTAATATATTACGAATTAGCTATTTATTTTTTTTCGATATAATTCAAGAAAAATCACTTCATATAAATGCTAGTTCAATCTAGTATTCTAGTCGTGATGGAGTTGAATACGATTATGTTATGAAAATGCATAACATAATGAAATAATAACATTAAATTAGGAACGATGTTAAAATATGTCAATGATGAAAATAAATCTTTCAGATAAAATAGTTGCTTCTATATATAATGTAATGGGTTGTAATATATCATCAAAAATTGCAGAGGATTTTCTAGGGAAAACTAAAAATGTAAAAAATAAAAATATTAAAAACAATAAAATACCTAAATCAATTATTAGGGCGCTAAAAAGAAAAGAAAATAGCTCAAAAAAAACAAAATTCCCAGTTAATATTAATGGGTTACTTCCTGCAGATACGAATTCTTTATTTACAACTAGAATGAATGCTTTATTTTCAGATAGGTTAGCACTTTCAGAGAAAATAAATCTTGCATTAGAAGGATGTGAATCTAAAAAATACAAATCAAATAAAACTTCAAATACGGTATTTTCAGAAAATTTAGAGCTTAGTGAACCAGATAGCGATTTATTAGAGTTTGTTATGAGACACCCTGAAAGATAAGAAGCCGCTATAATACATTTGAAAATAAAAATGGGAAAATAAGGCCGTGTAATAAGGTGTTAAATTTGTCCATTTGAGTAAATACATGACTAGATACTTAATAATTTAACCGCTGAAATTTTTAATAAAGTAAACTCGATGTAATTTTAGTCGTGAATCTAAATTCGAAATAGCATAACTCGTTGTTGATCTAAACCATTAAAAGTAGCGCAGTATTACTGTTAAAATAAAGCGCCAGATGTATCTCATCTGACGCTTTATATTTATGCGATAGGTTTTAGATTAAAATGAAGATTTAACTTGTTTGGTCTTCAGTAACTTCTTCAATAACGACATTAAAATCTTTAATCACACCATCGCGTAAAATTTTTACGGGGATTTTAGTACCAGGACGGATCTCTGCGACTAAATCCATCGTTTCTGAGGCAGAAATAGCCGGTTTTCCATCAACGGAAAGAATGATATCCCCTTGAAGGATCCCTGCTTTAGCAGCGGGACCATTAGGTGTGACTTGAAAAATTCGTAGCCCTTGAATTTGGTTGATATTATTATTGTTGGTTCTAATTTGAGGCAATTCGCGGGCTGTGATCCCAATATAGCCTCGGATCACTCGCCCATCACGGATAAGTTTCCCCATAATTTTGGTCGCAAGTTCAGTTGGAATTGCAAAGCTTAATCCTTCAGTGCTAGCTCCTTGCCCAGCAGTAAAGGAAAGAGTGTTAATACCAACAAGTTCTCCTTCGCTATTAATCAATGCTCCACCTGAATTGCCTGAATTAATAGAGGCATCGGTTTGCAAGAAATTTTGTCTACGCGTGGAGCTTAGACCAACCCGCCCAGTTGCGCTAATGATCCCCTGAGTCACTGTTTGGCCAATATTATATGGATTACCAATTGCCAGAACGACATCGCCGACATGAGTGACTCTAGTCGTATTGATAGGGATCACGGGGAGGTTTTCTGCCTCTATTTTGAGAACAGCTAAATCTGTTGAAACATCAGAGCCGACTAGAAGGGCATCAAAAATCGAACCATCTTGTAATGCAACTAAGATTTGGTCAGGGTTATCAACAACATGTTTATTGGTAATAATGTAGCCATTTGAGCTCAAGATAACGCCCGAACCGAGTGATTTTAACTCCCGTCCAGACTGAGAGAAACTGCCTTTAGAACTACTATAAACATAAACAACAGCAGGAGCCGCTTTACGAACAGCTTTATTATAGCTAACGGGTTCGTTATCTAATTTACCATAAAGTAAGTCTGCGAGGCCTTGTGGGCGTAAGGTCGGTACCGCAATAATAATAATCATGGCGGTTAATAGGCCTAGCATTGCCGACCAGATAAGCTTCTTCACCATAAGATATCGAATATTCAGCTGTTAATAAACGGAGCTTGAGCATACCACAAAAAAATAGGTACAGCAGTTTCTACTGTACCTATTTTATCCACCATGATTCAAGTTACATCACTATTATGACTCAGCTATCTGAATCACCTACCATGTTCATCTGATGGCTTTGTTTGTCACTTAGCTTTACTTGAATGAAAGCGTTGCTAATTAGTTTCTCATTAGTAAATATAAGGTTTCACCGCCACGCAATACTTTCATCGCAAGCACTGGTGGTTTAGCATCAATTACTTTGCGGAATTGATCGATATTTTCTACACGAGTTTCATTCACACCAAAGATTAAGTCACCTTTCACTAAACCAATAGCCGCAGCTGGCGATTTAGGGGCAACACTATCAATTTGAACACCTTTGGTATTGCTAATTGTTGCATTAGAAAGTGTCGCACCAAGTAAAGATTCACTCAGCTTTTCTGCTTTAGTCGCTTCACCTTCATCATTTTCTAGAACCACTTTAACATCGATTGGTTTACCAGAACGGATTAGGCCAATAGTGATCTCTTTACCGATTTGGCTAGTTCCAATTTTGGCTCTTAACTCTGCAAAGCTATTGATGCGCTTACCATCAACAGAGACTAAGACATCACCTGATTTGATACCTGCTTTAGCTGCAGAGGATTTAGGCAATACTTCACTGACAAATGCTCCACGTTGAGCATCAATATTAAAGGCTTTCGCGATATCCGAATTCATTTCGGTACCTTTAATGCCTAAAATACCGCGTTTGACTTCACCATGTTTAATTAGCTGCTCACTAAGGTTTTTCGCCATATTACTTGGAATAGCGAAACCAATACCGATATTACCGCCACCTGGCGCTAAAATTGCAGTATTAATACCGATCAATTCACCATTTAAGTTAACGAGCGCACCACCGGAGTTGCCACGGTTGATTGAGGCATCAGTCTGGATAAAGTTTTCTAATCCTTCAAGATTTAAACCACTACGTCCGAGTGCGGAAATGATCCCAGAAGTAGCCGTTTGACCTAGCCCAAATGGGTTACCGACCGCGACGGCAAAGTCACCTACACGCAATTTATCTGAATCAGCAATGTTTACCGCGGTCAAATTTTTAATATCTTTGTCATTCGTAATTTTCAACAAAGCGATATCGGTTTGTGCATCTTTACCAATCAGTTTAACTTCAATCTCACGACCATCATTTAACTGAATTTGAATCTTATCTGCGCCATCAATTACATGATTGTTGGTTAAAATGTAACCTTGTGCAGCGTCTATGATGACACCAGACCCTAAGCCTTCAAATGGGCGAGTACTTTGTTGTTGAGGCACATTAGGGCCAAAGAAAAACTTCAGTTCTTCAGGGATCTGTTGATTTTGTACGCGAGTCCCTGAAACGTGAATATTAACTACGGCTGGGAGTACTTTTTCAAGCATTGGTGCCAAGCTTGGTAAATTTTGGCTTTGTGCTGTTGCAGGTAATGTAGCAGGCAAAGCAGCGCTGCTAATTGAAGGTAATACTGAAAGGGATAACCCTAGGCTCATTGCAGCTGCAGTGAGAAAGAAACTTTTTCTTTTCATCATTCTGTATATTCTCTCAAGAATAAAATTTATCAGGTTGTAGCGATAGCTACACGAATCAAGATATTTTTGCATATCAGATTTAATTTACTGATGACTATGACCATGGATTATGCGTAAAAGTTCATGTGACGGGTAGCAGTTATCCATTCTTTTACATCTATTTACATGGGCTATAGATGAGGCTTTAGTTTCTATACATTTTTGAAATAAAAAGAAATATTTTAAATGACAGGATATCTTGTAGAATATATTTAACGGATAGTCAAATAGCAGCAAACTCGCTATTTATGTGTAGAAAAAAAACTATATTTGGAATTCACCAGTAATTCACAATTCGCTTACTGGTGAATTAAAATGAAAGATTACTTCTCTTTTTCATCTAATGGACGAAATAACCCTGACGCACCTTCAGAATAATCTCTTGGTGGCATTTTCACTGGAGCTTGATCATTATCAGCTTCAGATTCGGTTAAGCGATAACTGAATGGGTTATCTTGCGCTGGCAAGTCTGGCATCAGTTCAGAAGAACTTTGTGCCATATGTTGATAAAGTTGACGATAATCACGAGCCATTTTATCAAGTAACTCTGCACTGCGGGCAAAGTGGCTGACGAGCTCTTTACGATACTCTTCTAGCTCGGTGCTTTTTTTATCTAATTCAGCTTGCGCTGTTTTTTGTTGGCGAAGTTTTGGGTTTCCATAACGGACAACCAATGCGCCGATGATGAAACCAACTACTAATCCAATTAGTGCATACTCCCAGGTCATGCTGACTCCTTCGTTTACTTCACTGTTCGCAGAAATTAAGCTTGGTTACCTATAACTATACCCAAAATAATACAAAATGCATGTAGGTAGCAAGCAACGCTATTCCTATGAAGAAAACCCGATTAGCACAGTAAGCTATGTGATTCGGGGCGCTGAGTGCTGCAATATAATGACATTTGCAACACACTCCATGCAACTTGACGTATGACGAGTATATACCTGTTAATTACTAAAGAGTGGAATGCTAAGGCTAAATTCCTTACTCTTTTAGTCTTCGTTAACCGGACGTTAAGTGATAAGTTGAATCTGGTTATAATAAGGGCAGTGTATATCATATAACGGAAAAAAAACCGAAATTTTTTAAGGATTATTCAGTTAATGTCGCCGATTACCCCTACTATACGTTATCAACAGGCTCTTGCTGAAGGTAATTATCAGCCTGATGATGTACAAAAACGAGCTGTAGCACGTTTAGATGAAATTTATCAGCAATTGGTCGCTACATCTTCAAGTGTACAACAAAATAAGAAACCCTCCGGTTTTAAGACGCGTTTAGGGCGTCTGTTGGGTAAAACTCAGACAGCAGTGCATACCCCCGTACAAGGACTTTACATGTGGGGTGGCGTTGGCCGAGGTAAAACTTGGCTCATGGATATGTTCTATGAAAGTCTGCCGGGAAATCGCAAGCTGCGTTTACATTTCCATCGTTTTATGAAAAAAGTTCAGGATGATTTGATAGCATTGCAAGGCCAGGAAAATCCACTGGATATTATTGCTGATGAATTTAAAAAGCAGACGGATATTCTCTGCTTTGATGAATTTTTTGTCTCAGATATCACGGATGCAATGATTCTAGGAACGCTACTCGAAGGCTTATTTGCACGTGGGATTACGCTAGTGACAACCTCAAATATTATCCCTGATGAGCTGTATCGCAATGGTTTACAACGTGCTCGTTTTTTGCCTGCAATAGAGCAAATTAAAAAGTATTGTGAAGTAATGAATGTCGATGCGGGTGTTGATTATCGATTGAGAACATTAACGCAAGCGCATCTATTTTTATCGCCTATAGATGAAGCAAGCCGCCAACACCTTAATGAAATTTTCGTTAAGTTAGCGGGTAAACGTGGTGAGCAACAACCTATATTAGAAGTTAATCACCGTAAAATGCAGGCCATTAGTTCAGCGGAAGGTGTGTTGGCGATTGACTTCAAAACATTATGTGAAGAACCTCGTAGTCAAAATGACTATATTTACCTATCGAACTGTTATCATGCTGTACTTCTCTACGATGTTCCTGTATTGGGCGTAAAAGAAGAAAATTCAGCACGACGTTTTCTCGCCTTGATCGATGAGTTTTATGAGCGAAAGGTGAAGTTGATTATTAATGCACAGGTTCCGATGGAATCACTTTACCAAGGTAAACTGATAGCCTTTGAATACCAACGTTGTCTTTCTCGTTTGCAAGAAATGCAAAGTGAGGAATATTTAAAAATTCCTCACTTGAATTAAAGTTTGAACGCAGTGGATTGGTTAATATTTGCACATAAATGCATCTATTATTTGAACAGATAGAAAAAAAGCGTTTTTGGGGTCGATTTTTGTCGCTGACTTCTCTATAATCTTGCGACCCCACGTTACAGCGATGTTTTTTATTTCCCAAAAAATATCGCATAATGCCGGCTAGGCTGCTCGAAGGGGTGGGTTTGCTGGACAAGAGTCGTGTGAACCTCACAAAGCTTATGAACATGAGTGTTCACAAACGTGTAACTTCAATATTGGGTAAGTTTTAATGAAAACTTTTACAGCTAAACCAGAAACCGTAAAACGTGACTGGTACGTTGTTGATGCAGATGGCAAAACGTTAGGCCGTCTTGCAACAGAAATTGCTAGCCGTCTGCGCGGTAAGCATAAGCCGGAGTATACTCCGCACGTAGATACTGGTGATTACATCATCGTTCTTAACGCAGAAAAAGTTGCTGTTACCGGCAATAAACGCGAAGACAAAATCTACTATCGCCACACAGGCTTTGTAGGTGGAATTAAGCAAGCGACTTTCGAAGAAATGATTGCTCGCAGTCCTGAGCGTGTGATTGAAATCGCGGTTAAAGGCATGTTGCCAAAAGGGCCTCTGGGTCGTGCAATGTACCGTAAACTGAAAGTTTACGCAGGTAACGAGCACAACCACGCGGCACAACAACCGCAAGTTCTTGACATTTAATCGGGATTATAGGCAATGGCTGAAAATCAATACTACGGCACTGGTCGCCGCAAAAGCTCTTCCGCTCGTGTCTTTATTAAGCCAGGTAGCGGTAACATTACAATCAATCAGCGTACGCTGGAACAGTACTTTGGTCGCGAAACTGCGCGCATGGTCGTTCGTCAGCCGTTAGAATTGGTTGAAATGTTAGGTAAATTTGATCTGTACATCACTGTTAAAGGTGGTGGTATTTCAGGTCAAGCTGGTGCAATCCGTCACGGTATCACTCGTGCACTGATGGCTTATGATGAGACTCTTCGTTCTGATCTGCGTAAAGCTGGTTTCGTTACTCGTGATGCGCGTTCTGTTGAACGTAAGAAAGTGGGTCTACGCAAAGCGCGTCGTCGTCCACAGTTCTCCAAACGTTAATTTATTACCTTTTGGTATAAAATTGATGAAAAAACCCGTCTTTATGGCGGGTTTTTTATTATCTTAAAATAATCATATCACTCCCTAACGACCGGCTCTTAACAGCAAAATTAAAAAATTAAGATTATTTAATTTTCCTTTCAAACTGTATGGTAGATGTTGCAAATATAAAACATCGCGTAGCCTTATTGACGGTATCTGTCTCTAGGGACTGCTTTACTGTATTTAATGATTGAAATAACAGTAATGCAATTACGTTGCTGACTAATGAGCTTAAAAAGCATGGCTGCAAACCGAAGTAGCAAATAAAAACGCGCTTCAGGTTCGATTAGAAGTTATTTTTCGTTGCATTGAGGGGATCTTGCCTAGCTAACTAGGCGGTGAATCAGCCGTTTTGCTTTTTGTTACTTTAATAAATGGCTTCTAATTCGAATGAAAATTGATCTTCAATGATCAGCATCCCCTATGATCGTGCTTTTTTCAACAGAATAACGCCACAGGTCGCTTGTATGAATTTTGAGTTTTTGGATATGGTGATAAATAATGGTATTAAGATTAGCGGAGTCGGCGGTGTAATTCACAGTATATTCTGTTTACAATAAGCTAACGCGGCTTGACGTATTGCGAATATAAGGCGAGTATAAAACAATAGACTTGCGGTAATTCATTATTTTAAGATGATTAATATATTTTAAAATGGAAAATCTAGAGTTAACTTCAAGGTTTTATCACTGATAAATCATAATTATTTATTTTTATATTCTGATCTTAGGTTTGGAATTTATAATAAATAATATTAAGTTATGATTTTTTCACCTATGCCCCCCTAAGTAGTGCAAAATCTGCTAGAATACGCGACTGCTTTTTATTTTGTTATTTCTCGCTTTATTGTTGCGAGAGGGTTGTGCTGACTTTCGATATGGATAGATGAAGGTTCTTGCACTGGGGATTTTAAAATGGATAGGCTTGTAATTATTAAAAATTAATTACAGTTTAATTCATTTTTATGCAATTTGGAGGTTTTAATGGCTGTCGCTCCTAACAAACGTTCGGTAATGACATTATTTTCAGGCCCAACCGACATTTTTAGTCATCAAGTTCGTATTGTTTTGGCTGAAAAAGGGGTTAGCGTTGAGATTGAGCATGTCGAACAAGGTCATCTGCCTCAAGATCTGATTGATCTAAACCCATACCAGAGCGTGCCAACGCTTGTTGACCGTGATCTGACCCTATATGACCCACACATTATCATGGAATACCTTGATGAGCGCTTTCCTCATCCACCTTTAATGCCTGTTTATCCGGTTGCACGTGGCACAAGCCGCCAATTAATGCACCGCATTGAAAAAGACTGGTATTCACTGATGAATAAAATTGAGAAGGGAAGTGCGCAGGAAGCCGACCATGCACGTCGCCAGCTGGCAGAAGAATTGATTGCAATTTCTCCTGTATTTGCTGAAATGCCTTTCTTTATGAGTGATGAATTCAGCTTAGTAGATTGCTATTTAGCACCGCTACTATGGCGTTTACCTGTATTAGGTATTGAACTGAAGCCATCAAGCAGCAAGCACCTGCAAATGTACATGCAGCGTGTGTTCGAACGTGATGCATTCTTGGCTTCACTGACTGAGTTAGAACGCGAAATGCGCTTATCTGCGCGAGGCTAAGTATGATGGAAATGGCACCAATGACACCTCGACGCCCTTATCTGTTACGTGCGCATTACGAGTGGTTGCTCGATAACGATATGACGCCGCATTTGGTGGTTGATGTCAACGTCCCTAATATCAATGTACCGATGGAATTTGCTCGTGATGGGCAAATTGTATTAAACGTGGCACCACGTGCTGTCGGTAACTTTGAAATCACTGATGACGAAGTACGCTTTAATGCCCGTTTTGGTGGCGTACCTCGTCAGGTATATGTTCCGATGGCGGCTATCATTGCTATCTACGCCCGTGAGAATGGTGCGGGTATGATGTTTGAGCCTGAAGCCGCATATGAAGAGCAGCTGTCTGGCGGGGTTGATATTGTTGAGGACAATCCTACGGAAGGCATCACGTTAGTTCATGAGTCAGAGCTAACAAGTGAGCCGTCATCTTCATCTGATGATGAGCCACCACCGCCACCGAAGGGGCGACCATCGCTCCGAGTGATCAAATAACCCGTCATACTTCGCGCCGTAGCGTTGTTGACTGAGCTCATGAAGGTTAGTCACATACTTTTGTATGCTCCTAACCTTCACTCACTTGTCGCCTAGCTACAACACGAATTATTTAGGGTTAGTATACTCGCCATACTTCGCGCCGTAGCATTGTTGACTGCGCTCATGAAGGTTAGTCACATACTTTTGTATGCTCCTAACCTTCACTCACTTGTCGCCTAGCTACAACACGAATTATTTAGGGTTAGTATACTCGTCATACTTCGCTCCGTAGCGTTGTTGACTGCGCTCATGAAGGTGAGTCACATACTTTTGTATGCTCCTAACCTTCACTCACTTGTCGCCTAGCTACAACACGAATTATTTAGGGTTAGTATACTCGTCATACTTCGCGCCGTAGCGTTGTTGGCTGCACTCATGAAGGTTAGCCACTTACTTTTGTAAACGCCTAGCCTTCATTCATTTCCACAATCCGTCATACTTCGCGCTGTTTCATTTCAATCAATTTATTTCAATAAATCACACACCCATGTAACATAAAATTCCATCAGCAGCTTTACGCCCTTCAGCAATAGCCGTGACAACTAAATCTGAACCTCGAACGATATCTCCACCAGCAAATATTTTTGGATTTGATGTTTGATATGGAAGCAATGCTTCGCTATTAGCGATAATTCTTCCCTGGCTGTCTAACTGAACATCATGTTCGCTCAGCCAAGGCATTGCATGTGGACGGAACCCAAAGGCCGTGATCACCGCATCAGCGGGTAAAAAGTGCTCTGAACCTTCAATGATTTCCACTTGAGAACGACCATTTTTAGTACTGCTGATGCGAGTATTTACCACTTTGACACCACACACTTTACCTTGTTGGTCGACTTCAATGCTAATAGGCTGTAAGTTAAAAATAAATTCAGCACCTTCTTCACGGGCATTTTTCACTTCTCTTGGTGAGCCAGGCATGTTGGCTTCATCTCGTCGATATGCACAGCTTACTTTTTTGGCACCTTGGCGGATTGCTGTACGCACACAGTCCATTGCGGTATCACCGCCACCGAGCACGACGACTTGTTTGTTCTTGAGGTTGGTATAAGGCGTATTTGATTCGTCAGCAAATCCCATTAACTGGCGCGTGTTCGCAATAAGATAGGGAAGGGCATCATACACACCTTCAGCATCTTCATTGGCTATTTGTCCTTTGGTTGACTGATAGGTTCCTGTGCCAATAAATACCGCGTCATATTCCTCTATCAAGCTGTCTAAGGAAATATCTTTACCTATCTCGGTATTGAGTTTGAATTCAATACCCATTGAGGTAAAAATTTCTCGGCGACGAGTCATAATTTCTTTTTCGAGCTTAAATGCAGGTATCCCAAAAGTAAGTAGACCACCTATTTCAGGGTGACGGTCATAAACAGTTGCTTGTGCGCCATTACGTGCTAGAACATCTGCACATGCAAGGCCCGCAGGTCCAGCACCAATAATGGCAACGCGTCGATTGACCGGAACGACGTTAGAAAGGTCAGGACGCCAGCCCATTGCAAACGCTGTATCATTAATATAACGCTCAATATTACCGATGGTCACTGCACCAAAGTCATCATTTAAGGTGCATGCACCTTCACATAAGCGATCTTGTGGGCAAACGCGCCCACAAACTTCCGGTAAGCTATTGGTCTGATGTGAAAGCTCTGCGGCTTCGATAATTCGGCCTTCATTCGCTAACTTTAACCAGTTAGGAATATAGTTATGAACAGGGCATTTCCACTCACAGTAAGGGTTACCGCATGAAAGGCAACGGTCAGACTGTGTCTGTACCTGTATAGCATTAAATGGCTCGTAAATTTCAACAAATTCAATTTTACGGATATTCAATGTTTTTTTAGGTGGATCAACACGTTGTAAGTCGATAAATTGATAAACATTCTGGCTCATTTTTTTCTCCTTACTGTGCTTGAACGCGTAGTTCAGCCGCGGAACGGCTACGGTGACCTAATAGTGCATTAACATCACTCGATTTTGGTTTAACGAGCACAAAGCGGCTTACCCAGTTCTGCCAATCCGCTAAGATGGCTTCAGCATGAGCGGAATGAGTCAGACGGACATGCTCAGTAATCAACCCTCGCAAATGCTCTGCGTGGATAGGTAAATCATTTACCGATAAAAGCTCAACCATTTCACTGTTAACGCGACGTGAGAAAGTGTCTTTTTCATCAAGGACATATGCAAATCCGCCAGTCATACCTGCACCAAAGTTAATGCCAGTATTGCCCAGAACGCAAACAATCCCGCCAGTCATATACTCACAGCCATTATCACCGATACCTTCGATGACTGCTGTTGCACCTGAATTACGTACAGCAAAACGTTCACCAGCAAGGCCAGCGGCATAAAGTTTACCGCCAGTTGCGCCATAGAGACAGGTATTGCCCGCAATCGTCGTTTTATGGGTAGCAAATGAAGAGCCAACTGGAGGGCGAATGGCAATTATGCCCCCTGTCATTCCTTTGCCCACATAATCATTGGCATCGCCAGTTAAGAGTAGCTCAACACCACCTGCGTTCCAAACCCCAAAACTTTGTCCTGCGGTACCTGTAAAATGCAGTTGTAGTGGTGTTGCTGCAAAACCTTGGTCACCAAACCGTCGAGCAATCTCACCAGATAGTGTAGCGCCAACTGAACGATCCGTATTCATGATGTCGTAGAAAAATGTTTTAGACTGTTGTTGCGCTAAATAAGGTTTCGCATCACGGACAATCCGTTGATTCAATAAGCCTCCATCAAAAGGTGGATTGGTTTCAGTACAAAAGACTGCTGCACCAATATGTGGCTCACTGGTTTCTAATAAGCCGCGTAGATTTATTTTATTTTGTTTTGCTGTTGTGCCTTCAATAATTTCCAGTAAATCGGTACGGCCGATTAAGTCTGTGAGTTTAGTGACCCCGAGCGCTGCCATTAATTCACGAGTTTCTCTCGCAATAAAGCGGAAGTAATTGATCACGCGTTCTGGTAAGCCATGATAATGGTGCTGTCTTAACGTATCATCTTGAGTTGCTACCCCAGTCGCACAGTTATTGAGGTGACAAATTCGTAAGTATTTACAGCCGAGCGCGACCATTGGACCAGTACCGAAGCCAAAACTTTCTGCTCCTAAGATAGCGGCCTTTATGATATCAAGTCCTGTTTTGAGACCACCATCAGTCTGTAAGCGAATTTTATGGCGTAGGCCGTTGGCAACCAGAGCTTGCTGAGTTTCTACAAGACCAAGTTCCCATGGGCAGCCTGCGTATTTAACGGAGGATATTGGACTCGCGCCAGTACCTCCATCATACCCAGCTACGGTAATCAAATCGGCATAGGCTTTGGCAACCCCTGTTGCAATGGTACCAACACCTGGCTCAGAGACTAATTTAACTGAGATTAGCGCATGTGGATTGACTTGTTTGAGGTCAAAAATAAGCTGTGCTAAATCTTCAATCGAATAAATATCATGATGTGGTGGTGGTGAAATCAAGGTCACACCTGGTACTGAATAGCGTAACCGAGCGATATAAGGGGTTACTTTATCACCCGGAAGCTGACCACCTTCACCTGGCTTTGCACCTTGAGCCACTTTTATTTGGATAACATCGGCATTGACTAGATACGCAGGCGTTACACCAAACCTGCCCGAAGCGACTTGTTTTATACGCGAACGTTTTTGAGTTCCATAACGCGCTGGATCTTCACCGCCTTCTCCTGAGTTAGAAAAGCCACCCAGTGCATTCATCGCAATTGCTAACGCTTCGTGCGCTTCAGGGCTAAGAGCACCAATCGACATAGCCGCAGTATCAAACCGTGAGAATAGCGTTTCTTCAGGCTCGACATCTTCCAGTGAAATGGCATTATTAGTCGTTTTCAGTGACAGTAAGTCGCGAAATGTTGTTGTCGGACGGTTATTAACCAGCTGTGCATATTTCAAGTAGTCATCATAATCACCGCTATGAACAGCGTCTTGCAATGTTTTGACTACATCAGGGTTATATGCATGGTATTCACCATTATGCGTATATTTGAGTAGTCCACCTTGTTCTATTGGCAAACGAGGTAACCAAGCTTTACGCGATAAATTAAACAAATCTAATTCAAAATCACTAAAGTTAGCGCCACTCAAACGGCTGACTACGCCGTTAAAACACAGCTCGGTGATTTCTTCGTGTAAGCCAACTGCTTCAAATAATTTCGCACAACGATAGGAGGCAATCGTCGAAATACCCATTTTCGACATGATTTTATACAGCCCTTTATTAATACCATTGCGGTAATTCAACAGCACATTGGCGAGAGGTTTATCAAACAGTTGATTTTCAGCCATTGCAGCCAATGATTCATAAGCCAAGTAAGGATAAATAGCGGTCGCACCAAAGCCTAGTAACACAGCAAAATGATGAGGATCTCTGGCACTTGCGGTTTCAATAATTAAGTTAGCATCGCAGCGTAAATTGTTTTCCACTAAGCCATGATGTACCGCACCAATCGCCATTGCTGCTGGAATTGGCAGGTGCTCTGGTGATATTTGGCGATCAGAAAGAACTAATAATACCGCGCCATCATGCACTTTTTGTTGCGCTATTTGGCACAGGTTTTCAATAGCTTGTTTTAGTGAATGAACAGCGGGTTGATAGGTTATGTCCACCATTTCTGTTTTGTAGTAGCGGCTATCTTGCTCACACAATTGTTGGAAGTCGGAATAGAGCAGAATAGGGGATTTAAAGCTCAATCGATGGGCTTGTCCTTCTGCTTCACAAAAGACATTCATTTCGCGACCAATACAGGTAGCGAGTGACATCACATGTGCTTCTCTCAGTGGATCAATTGGTGGGTTAGTCACTTGAGCAAACAGTTGACGGAAATAGTCATAGAGGATGCGTGGACGTTGAGAAAGTACCGCAAATGGAGTGTCATCTCCCATTGAGCCTGTCGCTTCCTGACCATTTTCGCCCAATACGCGAATGAGCTGATCAAGTTCTTCGCTGCTGTAAGCAAATTGTTTTTGATAAGCGGCAAGGGTTTGGTTATCCATTGAACGATGGCCAACCGTCTCTTTAGCTTGCTCCATAGCTTCGAAAGGCATTAAACGGATTACATTTTTCTCTAGCCATGATTTGTACGGATGACGGCTTTTTAAGTCATGATCTGTTTCACCACTATGCAGGATACGTCCTTCTTGGGTATCTATAAGCATCAATTCGCCGGGGCCAACACGACCTTTTTCAACCACTTCATCGGGTTGATAATCCCAAATACCGACTTCAGAGGCACAGGTGATGAGCTTGTCTTTAGTAATAACATAACGAGCGGGACGCAGGCCATTCCTATCAAGATTACAGGCTGCAAAGCGCCCATCCGACATGACGAGTCCCGCCGGACCATCCCACGGCTCCATATGCATTGAGTTGAAATCAAAGAAGGCTTTGAGATCGTCATCCATATCAGGATTATTTTGCCATGCAGGTGGGACCAATAAGCGGATTGCACGAACTAAATCCATACCACCATTGAGTAACAACTCCAACATGTTATCCAGAGAGCTTGAATCCGAGCCTGTTTCATTCACAAAAGGTGCCGCGGATTGTAGGTCAGGGATCAGTGGTGTACGAAATTTGTATGAGCGCGCGCGGGCCCATTGGCGGTTAGCTGTAATGGTATTGATTTCGCCATTGTGCGCTAAATAGCGAAATGGCTGTGCGAGTGGCCAACGTGGTACAGTATTGGTTGAGAAACGCTGGTGGAATAAGCAAATAGCCGATTCCATGCGTAAATCAGCAAGGTCGGGGTAAAAACGTGGTAAATCTGCAGCCATACATAACCCTTTGTAAATAGTCACAAGGTTAGACAGGCTACAAATATAAAAATCACTATCACTTATACGTTTTTCAATGCGACGACGCGCAACGAATAAACGTCTTTCGAGATCACGTGGGCGCCATCCTGCTGGAGCATTGATAAAGACTTGCTCGATTTTAGGCAGGCTAGAAAGTGCAATACTACCAAGGATATCACGGTTAATAGGAACTTCACGCCAGCCGACAATAGCAAGCGTTTCATCAAGGATTTCTTCTTCAATAATTCGGCGACAGTCTGCGGCGATTGTCTCATCTTGACTCAAAAAGATCATGCCGACGGCATAGTTTCGAGCGAGTCGCCAGCCGTTTTCCTCTGCAACTAAATGAAAAAAACGGTCAGGTTTTTGTAATAATAATCCGCACCCATCCCCCGTTTTCCCATCTGCGAGTATTGCGCCACGATGCTGCATTCTAGCGAGAGCATGAATCGCTGTTCTGACTATTTTATGGCTAGGCTCGCCTTCAATATGGGCGATCAGCCCGAAGCCGCAATTGTCTTTTTCAAGCCTTTTATCATACAACATACATTCTCCGTCATCTTTCGCGCTACAACGTTGTTGCCTACGGTCTCTCACCCTAGTCACATAGTTAACCTATGCTCCTAGGGATTCGTTCTCTTATCGCCTAGTTGTAGTGCGAAATCTTTAGGAGAATGAACTCCCTTATTTTCCTCGCTACAACGTAGTTGGCTGTGTTCTTTCGCCTTAGTCACATAGTTAACCTATGCTCCTAGGGATTCGTTCTCTTGTCGCCTAGTTGTAGTGCGAAATCTTTAGGAGAATGAACTCCCTTATTTTCCTCGCTACAACGTTAACGTTGCTCACTAATCCCGTGGTCAGTCTTCCGAGCACACAAAACAGCAGCGCCAGTGAGTCGCTGTTATCCATTATTAATAAATATAAACTGCGTGTATGGGATGAACAGTTATGTATACGTCATCAGAAGATGAGGGCGGCACACGGTAAGGTTTTAAATTAGCGAGATTTTTTTTCTAGGTCAAATAGCGCGTAATAAACATTATTTGCAAGATAAAATAATGTCATTTATTTGATTAAGAAAGAAAAAGTCACCAAAAATGCTTTTGTGATGGAGGTCTTACTTTTAAACATACTGTGACACACATCACTGTCAAGTTGAGGTTTTTTATTGTGAGTCTGTTGAGTTCTACTTATTAATTAGATTAATAAACTTTGTTTTTGTTTGTTCATGGTCTTATATTCTGTTTTTTGTTGTTTTATAAATTTAATAATATGATAAGCCACCATCACAAATACTTATGTTATTGAAAAATATTTTTTTATTGGCATTTTTTGTGTGGTTATTTGAGTTTAGGCTTATTTTATATAAAATTATTAAAGTTGTATTTAGGCGATAAACTGCGCTCGATCTAAATACTTTGTCACCGTTTTAAGGGGAAATTTTGGCTACATATACCGCTGCAGGTAGCTTTAAGTATCACTTAAATAAGTCTGGCAGAGATAAAGCGAAATTTTATTTATTTTTCAAGTAACCCAAAATTCAACATCAATACAATAATTAGACATAATGATAAAAGTTCTTAGATTCAGCTAAAAATGGCCGCGTTTGATGAGCAGGATCGACATTTCTTATTAACGCTCATTCGAATTTGCCATATTTGATATATGATTCAATGAGAATCAAATTAAGGGGTGGTTATGAAAGTACTTCGCGGTCTTGCGCAATATTATGTCGACCTAATGATGAAGCTAGGATTAGTTAGATTCTCTCTCCTGCTTGCATCTGCATTGGTTATCCTTGCAATGATTATGCAAATGGCAGTCACCATTGTGTTGAGAGGGCAGGTCAATAGTGTTGATTTAGTTGGTTCCATTTTCTTTGGTCTGATTATTACGCCTTTGGCAGTCTATTTTTTATCCGTTGTGGTTGAGCAGCTTGAAGAGTCCCGCCAACGCCTTTCTCGTATGGTTGATAAACTAGAAGTCATGCGCAAGCGTGATGCTGAGCTAAATACTCAGCTGCAAGGTAATATTGAACAGTTAAACCAAGAAATTATTGAGCGAGAAAAAGCGGAAAGCGCACACCTTGAATTGCTTGAGCAGCTCAAACAAGAGATGAAACATCGTGAGCTGACTCAAATTGAACTTGAGCAGCAATCAGTATTACTACGCTCCTTCCTCGATGCATCCCCAGATTTAGTTTATTATCGTAATGAAAACAATGAGTTTTCAGGATGTAATCGGGCAATGGAATTGCTGACTGGAAAAAGTGAGAAACATCTTGTTGGTTTAACACCATTGGATATTTATGATGTTGAAATTGCATCTAAAGTGATGGAAACCGATGAAAAAGTTTTTCGTCATAATGTGTCGCTAACCTATGAACAATGGCTAGTTTATCCTGATGGGCGAAAAGCCTGTTTCGAACTTCGGAAAGTGCCTTTTTATGACCGAGTGGGAAAACGACATGGGCTGATGGGCTTTGGGCGCGATATAACGGAGCGTAAGCGTTACCAAGAGGCGTTAGAGAATGCAAGTAGGGATAAGACGACTTTCATCTCAACGATTAGCCACGAGCTTCGTACGCCGCTTAACGGCATTGTCGGATTAACCCGCATCCTTCTTGATACAGAATTGACCGCCGAGCAAACGAGCTACCTTAAAACGGTTTATGTCAGTGCCGTCACATTGGGTAATATTTTTAATGATGTCATTGAAATGGATAAGATTGAACGCCGCAAAGTTCAACTCGATAATCAACCTGTTTCGTTAACTGAATTTGTTAATGATTTAAATAACTTAAGTGGTCTGTTGGTGCAACCAAAAGGGCTCAGGTTTGTTATGGATGTCGCGGCAGAACTCCCAGAAAAAGTGCTGACAGATGGTACTCGATTACGCCAAATTTTATGGAACCTGATCGGCAATGCTGTCAAATTTACTCAAAAGGGTGAAGTTAAGCTAAGTATATGGCGTGAAAGAGACAATAAGCTGTTTTTCCGTGTCCGTGATAGCGGAATTGGAATACCGAAGGATGAGCTCGATAAAATTTTTGCTATGTATTATCAAGTCACTGATAGCGCAGGCGGTAAACCAGCAACAGGGACAGGTATTGGCTTATCGGTATCACGTCGCTTAGCGCAAAATATGGGAGGGGATATTCAGGTTGAAAGCGAAATTGGCAAAGGCTCAACCTTTACTCTTTCTATCATAGCGCCTGTTGTTGAGAAAGAAATTATCGATTCGCAAGAAAGTGAAGATGATTATCCGTTACCCGCTTTGCATATTTTACTTGTGGAAGATATTGAGCTGAATGTAGTTGTTGCGCGCTCAGTACTCGAAAACTTAGGTAACTCCGTCGATGTTGCGATGAATGGCGAAGATGCTTTATCGATGTTTACACCCGGAGAATACGATTTAGTTTTACTGGATATCCAACTTCCCGATATGACGGGAATGGATATTGCTCGTGCGTTGAATAAGCGTTATCACAAAAACGATTTACCACCATTGATAGCACTCACCGCAAATGTATTGAAGGATAAAAAAGAGTATTTCGATGCTGGAATGGATGATGTACTGAGTAAGCCTTTATCCGTTTCTGCGCTGACACAAGTGATTGAGCAATATTGGGGTGAGAATACGGATGAACAGGTTCAGGAGCGCGCTGAGAACGTTTCCACTGATACGAATGAGTCGGTGTTAGATTGTGACATGTTAGAGCAGTACCTTGAGCTCGTGGGGCCTAAATTAATTTATGATGGTCTTGAAGTTTTTGAAAAAATGTTACCAGGTTATCTTGCTATTCTTGATTCGAATATGGTGGCAAAAGATCAGAAGGGTATTGTTGAGGAAGGCCATAAAATTAAAGGTGCGGCGGGTTCTATCGGGTTGAAAAATCTGCAAAGAATTGCACAACAAATACAATCGCCAGAACTACCTGCTTGGTGGGACAATGTTCAAGAATGGGTTGATGAGTTAAAGCAAGATTGGAAGTCAGATATAGAAAGTTTGAGAAACTATGTTGATGTACGTACCAAAAAATAACCCCAACCGAAGTTGGGGTGCGCGAATACTGCGCCAACACCAGGGAAATCATTGATCCACCTATAGTTTTTTCGTGGGGCAGACCTTTTAAATCTATTTACTGCTTAAGAGCTTAACACCAAGATACCAAATATTAGCGTTTTTGTTACAAGATTCATTAAAATCTGTGATGAAGATTGATGTTTATTCTCTTTTAGCTGTTGAGATACAATTTACTACAAATGGAGCCAGATATGAAATCAATTGCGGTTATTTTGAGTGGATGTGGTGTTTTTGATGGAAGTGAGATTCATGAGTCAGTATTAACTATGCTTGCTTTAAGTAAAAATAATGCTGAAGTTCATTTTTTTGCGCCTGATGAAAATCAACTGACTGTTATTAATCATATTACAGGCGAAAATAAAAAAGAAAATCGTAATCAAATGGAAGAGGCGGCACGTATTTCACGTGGTAAAATAGCGCCTTTGTCCTCTGCGGATGCCAATAAGCTAGATGCTCTCATAATTCCAGGCGGTTTCGGTGCTGCAAAGAATTTATGTAATTTTGCAGTGAAAGGAAGTGACTGTGAAATTAATAAGGAACTATTAAGTTTAGTCCGAAAAATGCATGAGCAAAAAAAACCACTAGGGCTGATGTGTATTGCCCCTGTCATGCTGCCTAAAATGTTGAATACATCAGTTGAATTAACAATTGGTAATGATAAAGAAACAATCATTCAAATTGAAAAAATGGGCGGTAAGCATATTCCCTGTTCTGTCGACAATATAGTAGTTGATCATACTAATAAAGTTGTGACAACTCCGGCATATATGCTGGCTCAATCTATTTCTGATGCTGAGGTCGGTATTAATAAGCTTGTTGAGAAAGTATTAGAAATGGCTAATTAGTGGAATGAGAATCGTGTTATATCGAGCATGGCATTGGTTAAAAAAAGTTTTACTTTTGTTAATCGCTTTTTGGTTTTGTACTGTGATTACGTTTAAATACGTACCAGTGCCATTTTCCGCTGTCATGGTTGAGAGGCAGCTATCAGCTTGGATAGACTTAAATTTTTCTTATGTGTCACATTCTGAATGGGTGGACGAAAATCACATTTCTCCTTACCTATACTTGGCTGTAATCGCAGCGGAGGATCAAAATTTTCCACATCATTGGGGTTTTGATATTGATGCAATTGAAAGCGCTTTGAAACATAATTCGTCTAAAAAAAACACAGTTAGAGGGGCGTCAACGATCTCCCAACAAACAGTTAAAAACTTATGGTTATGGGATAGTCGAAGTTGGTTTAGAAAGGGGATTGAAACAGCTATGACCCCAGTTATGGAGATTATGTGGTCAAAAACAAGAATTATTACTGTTTATTTGAATATAGTTGAGTTCGGTGATGGGGTTTTTGGGGTTGAAGAGGCATCAAAACAATTCTTTAAAAAGTCTGCAAATCAACTCACTATGGAAGAAGCTGCTCTATTAGCAGCCGTTCTACCTAATCCACATAGATTTAAGGTTAAATCACCTTCTTCTTATGTCTTAAAAAGACAGGCTTGGATCCTTCATCAGATGAACCTTTTGGGTGGTAAGAATTATCTGAAAAACAATCATATTGATCCAACAAAATAAAAAAGCCATGAATTTTCACTCAAGGCTTTTATTTTTATAGCGATATTATATTATTGTTTATTATTAATTGAGATAGGTGAAAGCAGTTGTAACACGACGAACACCGTCAGTTTCACTGGCAATTTTCGCCGCAGCATCACCTTCTTGTTTTGTTAGTACACCCAACAAGAAGACCTCGCCATTTTCAGTAATCACTTTCACGTTTGAGGATTTCACGGTATCGCTAGTGAGGATCTTAGATTTAATCTTGGTTGTTAACCAAGTATCTTTTGATGCAGTCCCTAAATCTACAGGCTCACCCTGACGTACTTCATTATACACAGCACTGGTACCATCAACTTTCGCAGCTATCTGCTTTGCACGTTCAGCCCATGATAGGTCAGGGCTTTGGCCTGAAAGCAAAACATTACCTTTATAGGCAGTTGCGATAATACGTGCTTTACCAGTGATATCTTTATCTTTATTGAGCTCGCCGCTAACCCGAGCCTCTAACGTGCCATCATCAACTTGCTGGCCGACAGAACGTGGATCAGTTGCACTCTTAGTCGCAATAGCAGCAGAACCGACAACGGCAGCGCCGATACAGCCTTGTAGCATTGTCATACTTAATAATATGGCAGCTAGTGGGAGTAATCGCATTTTTGCTCCTTAATCATCCTGATGTGGGAAAAGTGTATTATCAATGAGGTCACAGAGACAATTCACTGTAAGAAGGTGAACTTCCTGAATTCTGACACTGCGCTGAGAAGGGATGCGAATTTCAACATCTTGCGGACCTAACAGACCCGCAAGTTCCCCTCCATCATAGCCTGTCAATGCTACAATCGTCATATCACGTGTTACTGCAGCTTCAACAGCCTTGATAATATCACTGCTATTACCATGTGTTGAGATAGCCAGCAAAACATCACCATGCTGACCCAATGCTCTTACCTGTTTAGCATATACTTCTGCAGGTTGTTTACTACTGGAAATTGCGGTTAAAATTGCATTGTCCGTATTAAGAGCGAGTGCAGGAAGGCTTGGACGTTCAGTTTCAAATCGATGGATCATACTAGTTGCAAAGCGTTGTGCTGTTGCAGCAGAGGCTCCATTACCACAGCACAAAATTTTGTTGCCGTTGAGCAGTGATTGAACCATCATCATTGCTGCACGTGATATCGCATCTGGCAGAGCTTCTGCTGCTGCTATCTGAGTTTGAATACTCTCTGTAAAACAGACTTTAATTCTATCCAGCACTTGCTTATTTTCCTGTGAAATTAACCAACATGTTCACTATCGTTAAAGGCATTTTGTATCCATTCAAACTGATTTTCAGTAATTGCACAGATATCAAAGCGACAAGCGGTAGTTTCGAAGCTTTCTTGTTTCTCGGCAAGCCAATATTTAGCGGCTGCGATAAGTTTTCTTCGCTTGCACCGATCTATCGATAACAGTGCACCACCATACTGCTTGTCTTGACGAAAACGCACTTCAACAAATACCCAACCAGTATCATCGCGCATGATAAGATCAATTTCACCATGGCGGTTTCTGGCATTACATTCAATGAATGTTAACCCCTGTTGTTGCAGGAATGCCAGTACTTGATTTTCATAGTACCGGCCAGTTAACCATTTTAATGTTTTTTTGAGAGGTTGCATGACGTCCTTGTCTGAAAAAATTTGGCAATCACCCTAATTGCGCAGCAACATTATTTGGCCAAATTGACTTGCCCTTTACTGAATTGCAACCAAGGGAGATCACGATAAACAACACAGTTTTCTTTTACGCTTAAGGTGCCTGATGCTCCTTGCAGATGGAATTGTGAATTTTGCTGTAATTGGTCATAGTTATTTGCCAGTGACCAAGCATCAATACCTAAAGCATACAGGCGGAACAGTGAATAGTCATTGTTCAGTTTTTGCTGAGCTTGTTTTCGCAAATTATTGTTTGCACCCGCTAGCAATGGAATATCACTGAATTTAACGCCGTCCATTTCAAAACGATAATCAGCGCCACTTCCTGCTTGGTTGCTACGAGAGCTTGCATACAGAGCTGGGCGTTGCTTGGTACTTATTGCCATTTCAATCATCGGTTTTAGGAGTGTTAACTCATCCTGAGTCGCAACAATATATACCGCATCGATAGCGCCTGAGGATGTTACTTCAGGCTGAGGCTGAGAAATAGCAGGGTAATTTTGTTCATTAACCGATTTGTCTATGCCAGTTGTATTCACAATAACAGGCGTACCCGTCATATTAATGCCGACACCACGGTTAATAGATTCTTTCAATGATGGGATAGAACCAAAAGATTGCTTCAGTACAGTTGAGCCACCTTTAGATTGCCATTCTTCGGCAAATGCTTTAGCCACTCGTTCACCAAAGTCATTAGATGGAACTAAGATTAGTGGTACTTGTTTGCCATCAGCTATCATGTGTGCTGCGGCATTTTTCGCTTCATCTTCAGGAGATAATGAAAAATAGCATAAATTAGGACGAGGCTGTAATTTGTCTGCGTCTAATTCATTCAGAGCAAGAATGCTTAATGGTGAACTTGTCTGTGCAATAGTTTGTACATCTGTTTTAAGCAATGGGCCGACGACTAAATTGAACCCTTCGCTTTGTGCTTGTTGCAGTAGCTGAGAGATCTGTTTACCTGTCGTATCAAATACTTTGACGGCCTGTGTATTGGTGGGCACAGTGGCGATGCTTAAGGATGAATTAACTACTTCTACATCATTGGTTGCTGGGCTATTGCCTGTAGTAGCGGCAACTTCAGCATAAATTTGCTCTAAAACATCATCGCTCTTGCTTTGTTCTGGTGTCGATTCTGTTGCTACCTGAGAAGTTGATGCTTGTGGTAAGCCTTTTTGCGCATCTATAAAGCCTTGCATAATGGCTTCGCCAAATACTTTACCTTGCCCACTCATTGGTAGGAATAGCGCAATTTTCGGGCTTTTTCCTACAGGTGGTAGCATTGATTGAATGAGTTGATTAGGTGGTGTTTGCACTGCAGGATTATTCGGATAGCGAATTTTCCAATCCTCAATACCTGCGCGCAGGGTGTCGGGATCATCTCGATTATTGAGATAAATATCGAGAAGGTCTACCCAACCCGCTAACGTATTTTCCTCAGCGCCAATTCCTTGAACCTGATCAGGTGTCATCTGTGTTAACATCTGCCATATGCCATCAATATTTGCTTGATGTGCGGCTTGTTCTGTTAACAGAGGCTCTTGGCTAATATAAGCACGTAGGACCTCAATGGAAGGCTTACCCTGTGCGGAATCAATGATAGACTGATAACGACTCGCTTCAGCGCTAATTTGTTCAGGCGTTGCTGGGGTTGTCGGTGCTTGGTTATCCCCAGTAAGTTGACAGCCAGATAATGCTAAAGCAGATAGCATTGCTGTGCAGATTAACCCTTTTTTTACATGCAAAAAAATTGAAGGACGCATACTGTATCCAGTGGTGTATTTTCAGTTGCTTAATTTTAAACTGGCTATTCGGATGAAACAATGAATCAACCTAATCAAGCAGTGGTTATGGCATCCACGCTGTATATTGTGCCGACCCCTATCGGTAATATGGGCGATATCACGCAACGTGCGTTGGATGTTCTTAAACATGTTGACCTTGTCGCTGCAGAAGACACACGGCATTCAGGAATGCTGTTGCAGAATTTTGCGATTAATGCGCGTATGTTTGCCTTGCATGACCATAATGAGCAGCAGAAGGCAGATCAGTTAATTAGCAGACTTCAACAGGGCGATAGTATCGCATTAGTTTCCGATGCAGGTACACCTTTAATTAACGATCCTGGTTATTATTTAGTCACTCGTTGTCGTGAAGCAGGTATTCGCGTTATCCCACTACCAGGCGCTTGTGCAGCCATTACCGCGCTGAGTGCAGCGGGTTTACCATCGGATCGCTTTTGCTACGAAGGCTTTTTACCGGCCAAAACAAAAGGCCGTAAAGATGTTTTAAAAGCACTTGAACAAGAAACTCGCACACTCATTTTTTACGAATCAACACATCGACTACTCGATAGTTTAGCAGACATGGTTGAAGTGTGGGGACCAGAGCGTCATGTCGTTCTCGCTCGTGAAATAACAAAGACTTGGGAATCGATAGAAGGGCGACCTGTCGGAAAGTTATTGGCGTGGGTAAAAGAAGATGAAAATCGCCATCGCGGTGAAATGGTCCTAATCGTTGAAGGTTATAAAGCCAATCAAGATGAAGATGAAATCTCCCCTGATGTCATTAGAACATTGAATTTATTACAGCAAGAATTACCGCCAAAAAAAGCAGCGGCGATTACGGCTGAAATATACGGCTTAAAGAAAAATAGGCTGTATAAGTTGATGCTTGAGCAATAAAAAGTCGATGATTCGAGTTGCTTGAGTGCGGTATTTGCTCATCGACTCGGATCATCGACGTTTACTAATACTCATCAGGCTATCTTCCCCCGCATCGACAAGTAATTCGCATTTTTTAGCGAATAAAGCCTATACAAAACAGGGCAAAGTGCCTATAATCCGCGGCGGAGTTGGCCAGACAACCGCTGCTTTATCGTAGTCCCTTCGGGAGACGGGTAGAGGGGAGGAAAGTCCGGGCTCCATAGGGCAGGGTGCCAGATAACGTCTGGGAGGCGTGAGCCTACGACAAGTGCAACAGAGAGCAAACCGCCGATGGCCTGTTTTACAGGCACAGGTAAGGGTGAAAGGGTGCGGTAAGAGCGCACCGCGCGACTGGCAACAGTTCGTGGCATGGTAAACTCCACCCGGAGCAAGACCAAATAGGGGTTCATATGGTGCGGCCCGCATTGAACTCGGGTAGGTTGCTGGAGCCAGTGCGCAAGTGCTGGCCTAGATGAATGGTTGTCCACGACAGAACCCGGCTTATCGGCCAACTCCAATTTTTTCGCCATACTTCAAGTTGTGTCCGCGTTGGCTTCACTCTGCCACCCTAGTCACATACTTGTGTATGCTCCTAGGGATGTCCTCGCTTTGCCGCCTTGCCACAACTCGAATTATTTAGAAAAAATCCCAACTCAATAAAACACTCCAAAACTCGAATTATTTAGAAAAAATCCCAATTCAATGCAATATCTCACAACTCTAATTGTTTATAAAAAATCTCAACGTAATGCAATATTTAATAACTCGAATTATTTAGAAAAAAACCTAACTTATTGAAATAGTGAAATGACCCCATAAAGTTGGACGTATTTAGTTAAGCGGCTTGTAAGACCTGATTTCGATATTCTACTGAAGTCATGCCTTTTAATTTGATCTTAATCCGTTTGATGTTGTAGTCATTTATGTATCCTTTTTTTAATCAGTTCATCTGCATTTTTAAAACGGTGTCCATGATACATTTCTGATTTTTGTAACGCTCAAAATTTTTCGGCAACTGCGTTATCTAAATAAATTATCTTTCCTTTATATACTTTGTCTCATGCTATTTTCATCTAACATAAATAAAACATGGAATAACATTTAACTTAAGGAGTGTGTGTGGGATTATACTTTATCTATTTTAGTTTTAAATGATAAAGGGAATACTCAGATGGCGAATATTATCTATCTTAAGTTGCAAGGAAATAAGCAAGGTTTGATTTCTAGAGGGTGCTCGACGATGGACTCCATCGGGAATAAATTCCAAAATGGACATGAGGATGAAATATTAATACATGAGCTTTCTTCTAATTTATCTATGGACCAAAATGTCAGCTTCCAACCTATCGATATTAGAAAATCAATAGATAAAGCCTCTCCATTACTTTCACAGTCTTTAACATCAAATGAAATACTAACGTGTGATTTTTCTTTTTATAGAACGTCGATGAGTGGAGGATTAGAGCTGTATTACAAAATAAAGTTAACAGAAGCATCAATTGTTAATATTCATTGCTTTTATCCTAACTCGATTACTCAAATCAAGCGCAGCCAGAAGAATCATTATCTATTCGATTTAAATCTATTACTTGGGAACATGTCAAAGCGGGAACTAGCACATACAGTATATGGGATGAGAGGGTTTTTTAAATGTTTTCTAGTGCAAAAGAAACGTTTGAATGGTACGCAAATGAATTAAGGAAAGTATCAGAGCAATCAGCGAGATATTTTCTTACTGATCCTTATTGTAAACAAGGATATCGATTTGAAATATCTGAGGTTACAAGATTAATTAGAAATGATTTAGAAATAGCACTATATAATAATCAGGAAAGATTTAATAGGGTTGAAGGGGTTAGTAATATAGTTAGAGAGAATTTATTTTCTACAGGTAATTTATCTGAGGTAGGAAAATATATAGAAGAAATTAAATTTGAATATGAATCAGAAAAATTAGCATATTCTGAGCTAAGGAGAACGAATAAGTATGTTCTGCGCAACTAAATCAGGACACTTTTCTTAAGGAATTTTGTTCATACTCAATTGGGGACAGATCACCGTTGGCAGTATGAAACCTTTCTAGGTTGTAATAGCGCATATACGCGATAACATCTTCTTTCATCTGTTTCCGAGTCGGCTGAGGGATTTTCAGTACCCAATCGTGTTTTAAACTGCCAAAAAATCGTTCTACAACGGCGTTATCCCAACAGGCTCCAACATCACCCATGCTTGCCCTAATACCATAGCTTGTTAGCAAGCGGCGATATCGCTTACTCGTATATTGAGAGCCTCTATCACTATGAAAGACTAAGCCTTTTTCGGGCTGGCGTAAGTTATACGCTTTCATCAAGGCTTTACTGACTAAATCTGCCGTCATTCGTTTATCGATATGCCAACCCACAATACGGCGTGAGTATAAGTCCATCACGATGGCTAAATACATCCAGCCTTCCCCTGTTTTTAAATAGGTCACATCACCCGCCCACACTTCGTTAGGTGCGTGAGGATTAAAATTTTGATTGAGCAAATTATCGGCTACGGCATCACTGTGTTTGCGTTTTGTGGTGACTTTGTAAGCAACGCGCTGAGTGACGACTAGGCCAAGCTGAGCCATTAGCTTTTGAACGCCATAAGCACTCACGCTAAAGCCCTCTTTGCATAACCGTTTACGTAACGTTCTATAACCTAAGCTATTTCGACTCTGTTCAAAGATAGCTTTGGCTCTGCGGTACAGGCTAAGTTGTTCTGCGGTGATCAATTTTGCTGGGCGTTTAAGCCAAGCATAGTAGGCAGAACGACTTATTTTCATTAACTTGCAGAGCTTCAGCACGGGAAACTGTGAAGATAATTGCTTAATCGTTTTAAACGCTACTTGGTTTCCTTTAGCAGGAGGGCGCTGGCTTTTTTTAGGATCTCTTTCTCCATCCTAAGTTCTTTATTTTCTTTTCGAAGCCTTAATAGCTCAGTTCTCTCATCGGCATTCAAGCTGCTACCGGATTGTTCAGCATCGAATTTTGCTTTCCAGTTATAAAGTAATTTATCGGTGATCCCTAATGAAGCTGCCGCTTTTGGGACGCTATAACCTTGTTCGGTGACTAATGCGACCGCTTCTTGCTTAAACTCAGTAGTGTAAAACCTGTTTGTTCGTTTTTTCATTTAACACCTCAATAATTGGATTATATTCCATTATTAAAGTGTCCTGTTTGATTAAAGCAGATCAGACTATTTATAATAGTACAAGAGATTTTTCTGGTGAAGGGTGGATTTTTTATAAAGATAAAAGCTTTGAAATTATAGGTGGTGTTGTTCAAACAGGATTTGGGTATATATCATTTAAAATGGGAAGTAAAATTAAAAGTAGAGAAATGAAAGGTGCTGGATTAGTGGGTATGACAATTGGTTCTGGTAAAATTTATCAGGGGTTCTCTGAGATAATCTATGAAGTTTCTGATGGGGGTATAAATATGGTAAGGGATCCTGTCAAAAAACAGATAGAAAAGGGGTTTATGTTCGCAGGCTTAAGTGAGGGGTATAGCCAAATAGGGTATAGTGCCATAGATATGACTGTTAGTCTTTATAATGGATATGCTGCATTAACTAAATTTGATCCACCTAAGAGAATATTGAGATTACCAGTAGAAACCAGAGCAGGGATTCAAAGGGTTGGTTTTTTTGAGGGACTTTCTATAGAAAAGGGATTTAGATTATATAGATGGACAAAATATGACTTTAAAAGAAAAATTGATGTCGATAGTAAATCTAAATTAATATTTACTACATGATTTAATTTAAACAAGCTTTACTTAATAATAGATGAGCATAAAGATAAATTTAGAACTAGTGAAAGTGACTAAATAAAATAAAATGTTTTATTTTTACAAATAAATAAATGGGTATATCATTGCTGATGCATTCGTATATTGATAGTACTAAGGACATTAGAATGTAGATGGAACACAAAGATAATATTGAGTAAACTAAGTTAAAGCTTTCATTTGATAGAATTATACAAATAAAAACAATAAATAATGAAATTGATAAACCGCTAAATATCTTTTTATTGAAAATAAAAAGATTATCAAACCAATCATTCAATGACTCTTGAGTTTCATACTTATTATATGAGCGAGATATTATATTCATTTCTTTTTTACTTAATTTATTTTTTAGTTTGTTTAATGTTGTTTTTGTTTTCATAAGCTTTATTAATTATAGTTTTATAGTGGCTATGTATTACTACCATACAGTTTAATTAAATGAAATGATTTGTATTATTTAATATGGTTTTCCTTTTTTTCCAGGGAAACCTTCCTCAGGATTAAAGTCTTCTGCGCAAAAAAGCGTGTTTATTCTGTCAATAATGACATTTTTATAATTAAAAATTGATGGTGTTTCATTTTCAATCGTATATTTAATCGTGATATCTATTTTTTCATCATTTTCAATAGCATTGAAAATTGCATTTGTTGAATGGTTAATGTCTTTTTCAATGGTAATTCGTAGAATTTGGCTACCATTTTCGTCTTTTTCTCGAGAGTAACCAATTGAATTAATTAGGACTGCATCATTGTTAGAATTTGAAGCGTCCTTAGTTATTAATCCCTGATTAGCGCCTTGAATTCTCATAAGTATTTGCTTTTTCATTTTTTATATTCATATTAATTATATTCGCCTTTATTAAATCATTTTATTTGGCATAAGGCAATAAAAAATAATACCCAAATGTGGCAATAATCAAAATGGAGAGAAGTGACAATTGTTAAGAAATTTGTTTGATGAGTCGATATAACTTTATAATGAACGTCGACCCTATCTATCATTGAACTATAAAATGTCTAATGAAGTTTATCGAGCGTTTTATACCTGAAAGTTGTCAATCTACATCAGGATTAGTTATTTTTAAATCTCAAATGTATTTTGATATAAAAAGACCTCCAGAAATTGGTTGTTCAATTATTGGAGGTCACTTCATTTTAAGATATTTTTTTGTGACTAGGTTCTATCAATTAATTAACGGCTTTCTTAACCATCGACAGCAATTGGCGCACATCTTCTGGGCGTGTATCACCGGTTTGTTTATCAATAATAGAGCTATAAATATGTGGGATGATTTTTTTTACTCCTGCATCGAGCGCTATTTGTAATATTTGTGGGAAGTTTTCTAAATCAATTCCGCCAGTAGGTTCAAGAGAGAAATCAAACTTAGCGCAAGCCTGTGCAACGGCTTTATATTCATCGAGATAAGTCAGCCCTTTCATATTAAAGAACTTAATCGAGCTGGCGCCCATATCCTTAAGCATCATGATCGCGGTTTCAACGGGGATAACGCCATCTGGTGATTGTGAACTTAAAGGCCCTGTTGATACTTTTACCATTCCCACAGTGCCACTCGGTGAAACAAGTGCATTAACAAATGTTTCATTTTGCCCCAATAGTGCGCGGCTAATAGGGGCGCCAGTGAATACTTGGTTAACGTGCTGTGGTTGGATCACTTTAGAAATCAATGAAACCATCGTCGATTGATTTGGGTCACCAGCACCAAGCCCAACAGATAATGCATTATCTGTTTCTTGTGCATAGAGGCGCATGTCGGCAATCGCGCTATCTAAATCAGGATAATTTTTTGATAAAACGCCAACAACGACAAAGCTTTCAGCTGCTTTGTAGATATCTTTTGCATTTTTATGGCTACCCGCTAACACATTCAAACAAACACGGTCATGGTAAAAATTTGGTGATAATTTCATTTTAAATTCCTTTCACTAACAAACGGATATGCTCAGCAATCATATTTAGTTGCTCATTGCTGACACTGCGAATATCCGCTTCTACTTTGCCTTCATTTGCCTTGTATTCACGAAAATAAATGGCAGTATCCCCTTGCTTTAACTCGTGCATGATTTGATAGGTGGTTTTGCCAATCATTTTTTCATCAAAGCTAATTTCAGCACGTGCGATATCACGCCCAGCAGCATCCCAAACAACACGAGCCGAAATTGCAGGAATGGCGTTCAGCTGTTCAATAAATCCGCTCATGCGATCTACCATTTCAGCCCCCGTTTTTTTGGTGGCTGTTAAATATTGTTCGATGGCAAGCGTCAGACCTAGGATGCCTTCTTTGCCGACTTTCATTGCACGACCAATACCTTGGCTCTGGCATTTAACCCACTCAACATAAGTTTTTTTACCAATAACTAATCCACTGGTTGGTCCTTCTATGGCTTTCGCACCACTATAAATAACCAAATCAGCGCCGGCTTGATAATAGCCAGTCAAGTCTTCTTCTGCGGCGGCATCAACAATCAAAGGCACATTATGTTGACGAGCAACCTCTACCGCTTGACTCACGCTCAGCATACTTTTTTGCACAGTATGATGAGATTTAACATAGAGAATTGCGGCAGTTTGTGGTGTGATTTTTGCAGACAGTTGCGCAGCAGAGCACTCGTTCGCAAAACCTGCTTCGATCACCTTACCGCCACCGAGTGTCACCATAGTATCAATGGGGGCACCGAAGTTGACGTTATGGCCTTTTGGTAACACGATTTCACGAGGTATAACCTTGGATGATGAATGTAAATTCAGCAGTAAGTCGTCGTCATCACGCACAATGACAGCGGCAACGGCTTGGGCAATACCGGCTGAAGCACAAGAAACCACCACGGCGTCTTCAACATTCAATAAATGGGCAATATAAGCACCCGTCTTATTCACTAAATCTTTAATTTCAAAGTAGTGATTTAGTCCGTAGGTCACACGTTCAACGACTTCAGGCGTGGGTGTTGAAACACCAAGGGCAGTCATGCGCCCTGAAGCGTTAATTACATGTTTAAGCTGATATTTTTCATAAATCGATTGCATGTTCGGATTCGCCTTCTGCATGAATAATCTTTTTTCCACCAATAATCGCCGCGATAGGAACAAAACGATGAGTCCCTACACGCTGCTCACCTTCCGCATCCGTCAGCTCAGTGCGCTCTTCTTTCAAATCAAATAACGTGATGTCAGCATCAAAGCCGGGTTTCAGATAACCTTTGGCGGGAAGCGCTAATAAATCAGCCGCTTTCTCGGTCACGCAGCGTAAGATTTTTTCTGCACTAAATCCCATACAGAGGAATTTAGTCATCACAAAGGCAAGACTATACACCGGGCCATTGACGCGATTGCGGTGATAGATATCGGAGCTGATAATGTCAGGATAAGTGCCAATCCGCATAGCCTGTTCCGCGACGTTGAAACTAAAACTTTCACCACCATGTCCGATATCTAAGATCACACCGCGAGCCAGAGCGCGGGCAATTGACGGTTTTAAATTGCCATCGTTATCAAGAATTCGGTTTGGTTTACCATTGAAACAATGGGTAATAATATCACCACGAGTGAGAAGGTCGGCAATCTCATCAATGTTCGGTGGGTTATTGCCGATATGCACCATTAATGGCAATCGGTGTTTTTTCTGCATCTGTTTCGCTTTTATCAGTGGCGCAATTCCATTATCACCCACCACACTCTTACTCATCCTTGCTTTCATGCCAACGATAAAACCTTCATGTCGCTCAATGGCTTGTTGGAAGCAAGTTTCGTCGATATTGTTCATATCAGACAGCTCATTTTGCGCGATAATACCGATGCGTGAGATGTTCAATAATGAAAATACATTGGTTTGTGATTTTTGCGTTAATTGATAAAACTTGTCGATATCATCTGCACCGACGCTACCCGCATCAACCAGTGAGGTGACTCCGCCCGCAGCGCCTGCTAAGTCGGGGTCATCGAAGTAGATAGGTGATTCAACAAAACAGTGAGCGTGTGAATCAATCCATCCTGCACTTACGTAGACTTCCCCTTTCAGGTCAATCCATTTTTCAGCTTGTTGGTTGCAGGCCAACTCCGGGCCTACTGCTTCGATTTTTCCATCTTTGATAAGAATATCGATTAATGCACCATCGATACGTTTACCCTGTTTGATGATTAAAGAGTACATAATTACCTTCTTTGTTATCTTGTGGTTAGGCGGCGATAGGGAAGAAATATCCGAACAGCATCGCACCTAAAATTGCGCCACCAGCAACTGGTTTTTGCCACACATAAAAGATCAATGCGCCAATCAGTGAACCAATACCAATTGGAATGGAGGCCGCCATTGCAGCAAGAATAATTAACGGGCCTAAGAAACGTCCCGATGTATTACCTGCGCCCATCATGACGTCTGCACCAAACGTTGAGTTGGCTTGAGCAATCGTAAATTTACGCGCAAATAGAATGATGAAGCCGATCATTAAGCCAAGGACTAATCCAGTGATTAGTGAGATCCAGAAGTTAGTGACTAAAATATCCCAGCCCGCAGCGAGAAATAGAGCAGGAACACCAAGGCCGACACCGGTTTGTAATGCACCACCAATATCTAAAATACCGACCAATGAGCCTTCAATAATTCGAGCAAACAAGAAGCTGGCACCGAATGCCGCAACCGCGCCATAAACACCAGTATCCAATCCGGCTTTTAGCATGGCAACGAAAGCAACTTCGTTAAATGCGCCGAATCCGTAGACCACATACATGTGGGTACCTGCGAAGATCCCCGATGAAAGCAGGCCAACAAAGATTGGGAAGGACCACTCTGCGTACCAAAAGTCTTCTTTATTGATTTCAGTTGTCATGATTATTTCCCGCTCAGCAGCCCGTGGACGTATTCAAGCCACAAAGGTTTATCCAAATTGAAGGAGGTGATCATCTTCAGGTCGAATTCACGGAAGAAACCACTCAGAACAAACAGTAATACAACGGCAATCATCATTGTCCGCGTGATCCGGTTCCAACCGTTATCATCGACACCTTTACCGATTAGAATACCGAGAACGAGTCCTGGAATTGCGTTACCCATGATCAGCTGAGCACAGCCGCCAAAAAGTGTTGCCCAGAAGCCTGAACGGCGACCGGCATCCATCGCAGCTAACCAGAAAATGACTGGCATGACAGTGTTAACTAACAAATTTGCTGCGGGAACGAGTACGTTAATAGCTGTAGTTTGCAATGCTGGTGGTACTGCAGAAGCGGTGGTATTTAAGAACGCGACGACAGCAGCCCCAATAACAGTACACGCAATCGCCATTTTTTTCGGATTATGCAGCGTTTGTGCGACATTACGATTTCTAGACAGAAGCGCAGCCGCACCCCAGTTAGGAATGATACGGTGGTCAACATCTTGTGTGAAAGCACCTGCCGCAACAGATGATGCCCATGCGTTGAAGAAGAACCCTAAACCGAATGAAAAATGAGATGCAGGATCGCCTTCACATGCATTAAGTTCGCCGAGCGTACGGAATGCTCCCATCCCTTGAACGGTAGGAGCGTGGAACATACGGGCAGCACCAGCACCAAGGCCAAAGCCACAAAGGCCGCCAATGATGAGGGACATGCCCAGTATTTCTAAGAAAGATGCAGTTTCACTCATGGAAATGCCTCCAGACCTGGATTGTTTTTATTGTTCTGTGAATGGTATTTCGTTGACAGAAAGTAAGGTGACATCTAGCGAAACGTCGAGTACTACACGAAAATGTTCTCGTTTGCGGGGCAGAAAGACGAAAAGAAATTTTTCTGTTCGCGATTGCGAATGTGCACTTACAACGGCAACATCCTTAGGTTCGATTCGCAAGATAATATCATTGCTCTCTTTCAACACAGTGCGTTGAATAGAATTCAAGGCATCAGCAATCGCTTTTTGTTTGCTATCGCCTTGACCGGAAACCCGCACAACCGTTTCGATAGATTTTTTCATTACGCGCCGCCGTATTTTTTGATGTAAGCTTTCACTAAACGTTCGCCTAATTCTTCTTTATCCATAAAGCCAAAACCTAATACAGTGCAACCGTCTGCTATTGCGGTTTCGCCTTCTTCGACAGAACGCATACCGTAACGAGCTTTGTAGCCGTATTTGGTTTGCGCAGTAATAGCACCGGCACCGCCACTACCACAAAAAGAGATACCTAGATTGGCTTGCTCTGCATTCATTACATCACCAAGCTTCATATCAGCGGCGACACCTGGAACAACAATGGCTTTACCTCCAGCAGCTTCAACACCTACCGCCACTTTTTGGCCTTTTCCTAAACGATCTCCGATAGCAACAACAACTTGTTTCATAGTGATATTCTCCAAAAAATTAATCATTAGAACGGATAACTTCAAAGTGAACAGAGAGTAAAAATGTCTCTTCTGGAGCCAAGCCCGGAAGGGTATCGACAACACGTTGTGACAAGGCAATTGAGTGTTTTGATATTTCATCGAACAGATTGATATCAACTTCGGGTAAAGCTTCACCCGTTTTTGCTCTGTCAACCATAGCTCTAAGATGAGACTCCAACATCTGTTGTTGTACATCTGTGGTGTAGCAATTTTCTTGTTTAAGCCAACTACTAATGACGCCTAGTAGCTCCTGTGTGACTTCATTGATGTCGAGGTTATCTTCAGACATCTTGAAAACGACAACTGATTTACTCATAACTATTTAAAATCCAAGATAATAATGCAATTAAAGTGCTTTGTTACTTCATGATGAATACCTTAATCGGTTCTGTATTAGTTGTGCAGACATAGAATTTCCACTTAGAAACGGAAATGAATTGGAAGTTGATGGATGAATTTGTTGGTTGATATTTGTTCTAATTGGAAAATAAATGAAAAAAAACATTTAAAGAGTTTTGGAAATGAGACATACGAAATAGATTTGGCATTAAACGTATTTAAATTCAGTACACTAGCGATTATTTTACGATTGTGGAAATCATAAGAATTAAGTGGCAACGAAGTGGAAATCATGAAATGTAAAATGGCATTCAAATGTATTAATCATTTCCACTTATCATATTAGGGATAAAAGTAGGCTGCATTTGCTTAAAAACTAAATGATAGAATTGCGGTAATGATCACGCAAAAGGCTGTTATAGCCGCTTTTCCAAAAGGAAGTGGAAATTAGTAGAAATGTTGAAGATCTCACTGAGGGACGATATCAAAAATACCCTCTGTATCTTTTCAATAAAGCACGGATACGGAGGGGTTATATTTATCCTAAATTATAAAATTCTCGCTAAGCTATCTTTGGCGATCACTTGGAATTCATTGAAATTCTTGACAGTAACCAGCCTACGCGTGGTTTTTTCTTTGACAAAAGTGACAAACAGATCATAGATAGCCATGGCTTCCTCGTAATCAGCTTTGCTGATGGCGAGTAAAAAAATCACGTAGGCATTTTCTTTTGTCTCTTTATTCCATTCAATGCCTTTGGGCGCAACTACAGTCACAACAACCGTTTTATTGGCGAGCAAGCCAAGGGAATGGGGGAGAGCAATTCCTTCTCCTAGCAAAGTGGAAACAATGGATTCTCTTTCTTGCAAAGAAGGATGGAAATCTCCAGTGACATAGCCATCTTGCTGTAATTTTTGGCAAACTATTTGAAAGAGCGTCTCTTGGCTGATCTTTTCGTTGATCACCATAAAATAGCGTTCATCGAAAAAGCGCTCAATGATATAAGGACGCGTTTGATCCATCATCGCTAGCCGACCCACTTGCTCTAATTGATAAGGGGTTGGGAAAGGAGCTATTTTTATCACAGGCTTATTTTTCTCAGAAATACGCACTGTGGTGATGACAAAGTCCTCTTCGATTTCATCTAAGGATTCATACTCTTGCAAGGTCAATCCACGACTAAATTTCAGTTGCGGAAATTCACGCATAATTTTCGACTCAACGACACGAAATGTTGAGTTCCCTGCATCTGTGACAACAAGTACTTCTGTTTGGCGAATTGAGCTTGCACCATAATTTCTTTCTAAACTCACACCAATATGTACAGCCAGATAACCAAGTTCATCCTCATTGATAGGGTGGGGAAGCAGCTTTTTACTGGCGCTAGTCAGTGCACTTAAGGTGACATCATAGGCAAAAGGGTAATATTGTTTAATATCGCTGAGTAGTGGGTTTGGCGTAATAATGTGATATTGAAGCCGTGTGATAAGGGCGGCAATGTGGGTGTTGAGATCTTTTTTAAGTTTCTCATCATTGCGTAAGTCATAATTATATAATTCGTTAATATAATTAAGGATATATTCAACTAACTCACTGTGACTGCCACTTTTTAACTGAGTTGTATCAAAGTTACTAATACGTTGAGCGATGATTTGATCGTGCAAATAGCTGAGTTCAGCACCTGAAAGGTCACTGCCAAGGAAGTAAATTAACCCTTTAGATACTTCATCACAGGCTTTGCGAAGTGTCTCCTCGCTATCGTGATTTTTTACAATGGAGGTCAACTCATGACCACGAGTGATACGTAAAATAGTTACGGCACAATTAAAAACCAGATAGAGATGCCCCTCGTTGCTTAGGCGAACATCGAAGCGATTCATACTATTATGAAGGACTTTATCAATGTATGTTAAGTCGAGGTTATCTAAACAGTCAGGTTGAAATGCCGATAAGTCATGGCTAATTTGTTGGGAAAAACGACGCCACAATGTTTCAGTCATACAAGCGCGGATTGCCCATTCACTGCCATTTAGGCGGATCCCTTGGTGAGGAATACTTTCTAATAAGATTTGATATTTTTGCAGGTGTTCCCTGACGGTACTCATGTCTTGTTGCAGAGTCCCACGGCTAATAAACCACTCCTCGGCAATATCGTCCAGTTTAACAGGCAAAGAGAGCATTAAGAGTTTCAACAGTAATGCATCAACGCGATCTTTACTGGTGCGGGGAATACTATTTTCCTCTTCGCTTTGCTGTGTAAACTGGGCAAAGAGTGCCTCATCATCGATTTTTAAACGATAGCCACGGTTACGCTCATAGACTATATGAGCACTAAAGTTTTGTATTAACTCATTAATCTCATTGATATCAGAACGTATAGTCCGAGTTGAAACGGAGAAACGCTTTGCAAGCTGTTCTTGGGGGACAATCTCATCGAGAATACTTGCAAAAATTTGATTGAGCCGCTGTTGAGTGAATAAAGCCACGGAAACACCTTTTAGACTAAAACAAAAAGTATGATGACCAAAATATGAGTCAGACATAACATAATTGAAGTGACATCTCGGCGAGCAACGAAGCTGTTCCGGTGAGAAAAACCAGAGTCACGGATAACATGCTGATCCGCAGCATTGAGCATGGCGCACTATTGGTAATAGTCGAGATGCAACTTGAAGTATGAAGAGTATAACGACATATTTGGGCTGACTAATGGCAGGACTCTATCACAAGCTTCTCAATATACAGGGCATAGCAAATTATAAAATTGAGAATCTCTTCGCAAAAATAAGCTTATTTTTGCGAAATAACTCGCAGTCTGAGTGTGCCACTTCGAAAATAATTTGTGCATCACGGGAGGAGTTGTGAAAACACACGTAAATTTATTCAAATAATATGCAGGTGAAAAATCGGTCACTTCGTTGATTTTAACAAAGAGAAACCTTATGGCACTAGATTCAGATCGATTTATCAAAACGTTATCTTTGGACCCGCTTCAATCGGAATTCCTGAAGGTGATCAATGATGTTGAAAAAAATTTGGTATTAGCACTGGGGAGTCAACTCCACAGCGTGTACTTGTACGGTAGCGTTGCAAAAGGTTGCGCCATTGAAGGTGTTTCAGATTTAGACGTTTGTGTGATCCTAACGGAGCACCCAGATTATGATTCAATTAATATTATTGCGGATATACGTAAAGTAATTATGTCTAAATATCAGATTGTTAGTAAAGTCGATTTTGATATTGGATCACTATCTGAAGTATTAGCTCCAGAGAATTTGTTCAACTGGGGGTATTGGTTAAAACATCAATGCCGGTGTATTTTTGGTCATGATCTTGCTTGTCGATTCAATCTTTTTAAACCATCAAAAGCGATTGCTATCGCAGTTAATGGCGATTTTGTCGAAGTGCTTGATGGATATGTTCACTCATTAAGCAACATTAGTGATGAAATTGAGCGTAAGCAATTACAAAGAGCTGCGGCTAGGAAACTGATCCGTTCGACTAATATTTTAAGAGCAAATGAAGATGTGGACTGACCTGAGGCTCTCGATGAGTATGTTGTCAACTTTTCTGCACAATATCCGATGCGAGAAAATGAAATCAGATATTTTTTATCACAAAGCCATATGCCAACAGACAGTCCAGCGGCTTTTATAGAACGCTTGAATGATTTTACCAAATGGTTAGTTATAGAGCTTAAATCTGACGCATGTCGTTAAACGGCTCTATTTTTGTTAGGGAATGTTGAACATTTAGAGGCAATTTTTACTTACAATAAAGTCCGTTGGACGAGGTGAGAAGTTTGCAGCCTATAGATACAGGTAAAATACCTTTTAACACAGCATAAAAAAAGTGTAACGCCTTTTAGTTGAGCTCGCATAGCAGCCTTTATATAGAATTAAATGGCTATAAGTTGAATTTAATTTCTTTTGATACTGATTTTTTCAGTAAAAATCAGTATCAAAGATCAATCGCCATTTGCGATTAAGTTTGAGTTATAAAACAATTTATTTTGCCCTATGTACTCAATCGCCAATATCAATTAGTAATGCACGTATTGCTTTCGCTGAGGTGATGGTTAATTCACTTTCATCTTGGATAAAGACACCATCATTGCAGTTCATCTTGATAATGTTACCGCTCTTTGTTGTGATATTTGCTCCACCATGAATCGACTGTAAATAAGCATTTTTTCCTTTAATTTTAACGTGTTGGGCGTTTTTAGGGGGTATGTTTAGCTGCGTTATCCAAATTTGTTGGCGTAGTTGGATACTACTATTTTCTCCATCTGGTGAGGCAACCAACATATTACTATCTGCAGGTAACGCGATTTTTTGTGCTGGGTGGTATTCTTGCTGTGGACAAGCATTTAGCCATAACTGTAAACGGGTCAATGGTTTGTCTGGGCAGAGATTGTGCTCGCTGTAACTTAAATCAGGACGTGGCGAAAAACGAATACACTCACCTTCGTTAACATTGATTTTATTGCCTAAGCTATCCCGATATTCAGCACTACCTTGCAAGACAATGTTAAGAATATCCACATGCGGGTAGGTTTTCGGTTGAAAAGCTCTTTCTGGTGCAATCACTTCTTGGTTTAGCACCCGTAATGTTTTATATCCCATAAAGTCGGGATCAAAATAATGACCGAAGGAAAAAGCATAACGTGCTTGTAACCATCCATAATCGGCTTTACCGCAGTGGTTAACTTGTCTCAATGTCATCATGGTGGCTACTCCTTCTTAGAACAGCAAACATATATTCGCTATATTTCACGTTGTCGCTGGTTGCTTATTTAGATGATGCCTATTAACTGAATCATTGTATTTACTTATGTTAATCAGCTTCTTCACATCATTAGCTTCACTTGTTATCTACAAATAAGTTAATTATTTTGGATATGTACAACGACAGATAAATTTATACCCTTATCATAAATAGCTGGACGTTGAATTGTTAGCCAGTTAATCTGTTTACATTATTCAAATTTCCTGAAAGAGATACTTCATGAGTAAAGAGAGAGCATTAACACTTGAATCATTAAGGGTGATGGATGCAATCGACCGACGTGGTAGTTTTGCTGCGGCTGCTGATGAGTTGGGTCGAGTGCCTTCGGCATTAAGCTATACCATGCAAAAATTAGAAGAAGAGTTGGATGTTATTCTATTTGATCGTTCAGGACATAGAACTAAATTTACGAATGTCGGTAGGATGTTATTAGACAGAGGAAGGGTGTTGCTGGAAGCTGCCGATAAACTGACATCTGACGCGGAAGCTTTGGCTAAAGGTTGGGAAACGCATCTCACGATTGTTTGTGAAGCATTAATTCCGGCTTATCATCTATTTCCATTGGTCGATAAATTGGCAACAAAATCAGAAACGCAGCTTTCAATATTAACAGAGGTTCTCGCGGGAGCGTGGGAACGATTAGAAAGCGGTAAAGCGGATATTGTTATAGCACCTGATATGCATTTTCGGACATCATCTGAAATTAATTCAAAATCGTTATACAGCATTAGCCATGTTTATGTGGCCAGCCCTGATCATCCTATTCATCAAGAACCTGAACCGCTCTCAGATATTACTCGAGTAAAATACAGAGGCATTGCGGTGGCAGATACGGCGCGTGAACGTCCCGTTATCACGGTACAGCTATTAGATAAGCAGCAAAGATTAACAGTTTCATCGATTGAAGATAAACGAACTGCTCTATTGGCAGGCCTCGGTGTCGCAACTATGCCATATCCGATAGTCGAGAAAGATATTCGTGAAGGTCGTTTACGTGTAGTGAGCGCAGAATATACCCATCAAACTAATATTATTATGGCGTGGCGTCGGGATAGTATGGGTGAAGCTAAGTCGTGGTGCTTGAGAGAGATCCCAAAACTGTTTATGAATCGATAAATTCTCGTCATCCTTCGCACTATAGGTACGTTAGCTTCTCTTAGCTACCCAAGTCACATACTAATGTGGCTTGGGATAGCTTCGCTTACTACCTTCCTCAAGTGCGAATGATTTAGGGAATGTTATTTAGAGGATTTTATCTTTATCCTCAGTTTTTGTGGATAGTGCAGGGCTTTTGAGCGTTATTGATGTGAATTAAAATTGATTAAAACTTGAATTATTTGAGGTGATGCAACTGATGCTTTGAATGGCAGGCCTGATGTTTATGTTTAGATGTAACGTTGATTAAGTCTGCAACAACCCGAGTTGCATGCTGGTGTATGCAACTCGGGTTAATTTTTATAGGGTATAAAGTGTACAAATAAAACAATAAGTTCAAGGGTAATAATGAATACGTTTTGTTACCACTTTTTATTCAGTAGATGATCAAGGCTAAATTTCCCCGGACCTGTTACTGCTAATAATAAAAAGCCACCTGCAATTGATAAGTTCTTCATAAACATCAGACTATTTGGAGCAACGTTGAAGTCTGTATGGAACATCAGTGCGGTTAAAATCGTAAAACCTGCAGTAAAAATTGCTACTGTTCTGGTGAGTAAGCCAAAAAGAATCGCGAGGCCACCACCAAGCTCTAACAAAATAGTTAGCGGTAGTAAAAATCCGGGAACACCCATAGATTGCATATATTGTTGGGTTCCTGCGTAAGCATCACCTAATTTGCCATAGCCAGCAACGATAAACAGAATTGGCATCAAAATACGGGCAACTAATATCACACTACTTTCTAAATTTTTCATTAAGATTCTCCTGCTAACAAGGTCAGCAAATATCAATAAATTGCGATATATATCGCCGTATAAAATAATTTATAGCACTAAATGGTTAGAAATCATTTGATGTGGCTATATTAGTAATTTACAGGTTCAATAAAAAGCAAAGGTTATTAACAATGATAGACAAAAAAATTGAATGATAAAATTTGAATATAAAAAAACCTGAAACGTTACCGCTTCAGGTTTTTTATGTGACTAGAATTATTTTTTACTCGTTTTAACCGCGCCTTGAAAGGAGCGTATGATCCCCCAAGTGGTCAGTGCTTTTTCGCCCATTGACAAAATTCGCTTAGGCCGTCTCAGTATATAAACAGAAAACAGTCCTGCAGCTGCAATAAAAATAGGCTTAAAAGCAACAAAGACTTGCCACGAGCGATCGTAAGGTTCAGTAGCTTGTAACCAATCTCGTGAGGCTGTTGTCAGATCAGTACGTTGTTGCTCAATTTGCCTGACTAACTGTTGTTTCTTTTCGACCAACGATTGACGCTTATTTTTGCTCATCATCCGGCCCCACTAAGGCTTTTGAATCTTTCTTTAGCTGCTCTCGTGTTGCACCTAATAAAGTAGATTGCCTTGCTCTTTTAAGCGTCCAAATAGCACCAATAATGGCAAGTAACACTAAAACGCCAGTGGTGATGGCTAGAGCTTGATAGCGATAAATAGGATCAACAGACCAAAAAATAAGGCCAATGAGGCACATCAGACCAAATGCAGTAAATAATAAAGTGATACCAGCCATGAGAATGAGTTGAATAAGAGTGGCTTTCTCTTCCTCTAATTCAACAGCAATCAACTGGATGCGTGTTTCAACCATCTGCACAGCGATACTGGCAATGCGTTGTAAAGTATTAAGGACCCCTTTGCCGGGGCCCTGACGCTCTTGTTGTTCCATGCTAATTAACGTTTAGCAAGAAGTACGCCAAGAACAACACCAACAGCAGCACCAATACCAATGCCAGTCCATGGATTTTCACGTACGTAATCATCAGCCTGGCCTGCAATTTCTTTGGTCTGCTGAGTAATTTTCTCTCCAGCTTGACGGAGTCTCAGTCGAGAGGAGTTTAGCGCATCTTTAGCTTTATGCTTTATGCTCTCTATTTCTTCTTTCGATTTGTCTCCAGTATCATTCAGCACTGCCTCAAGAGAGTCTGCCAATGATTGCAGTTCAGCGCGTAGTTCTTCTGATGAATTGTTCGATGACATATTGGAACTCCTTATCAATAGAAAAAATATTATTAACTCTATTAACAATAGCTATTTTTGGGGTAAGTGCAATTAGGAACTACCTTAATATCGATTAAATTGATAAAAAAGCATGTGCAATGTTCACTGGTAGATGTAAATTCTGAATAATCTTAAATTTTAAGGGTGTTCAGTATATGGGTTAGATGATTTAAAATAGTTAGTGAATAGTGAGGTAGATTATAAGAAATGAAATATTGTATAAGCGAGAGACTGTAGGAGTCTCTCGCAAATTAATTAGTTGCTTTTTTTCGATGAAAGCTTTTTCTTAACAACAACAACAATACTACCAATAAGACCGATGATGAGCAGCCCAACAGGGATAAGCATCAAAACGTTCATAATACGGTGTTCATACTGTTGAAATATAGGGCTTTTACCGAAGCCATAACCAATAGTCGTGAGGATTAGTACCCAAAGCAGTCCGCTTAACCAGTTGAATACCTGAAAACGACCATTTTTGAGACCAGCTAAACCCGCTATAGTAGGCAGCAGTGTTCTGACGAAAGCCAGAAATCGACCTATTAATAAAGCAGCAAGCCCATGACGATGAAATAAGCTATAGGCGCGTTGGTGATAATGTTCGGGAAGATGGCTAAGCCAACCTTTGACTAGTTTTGTATTTCCAAGCCATCGACCTTGAATATAGCCAACCCAACAACCAAGACTAGCTCCGGTGGTCAAAATGACGATAGTCATTGGAAAGCTTAGTGTCCCTTTCGCAATCAGAACACCAACAAGTATCAATAAACTGTCACCTGGTAGAAATGCGGCAGGGAGAACCCCATTCTCAAGAAAAAGAATCGCAAATAGTACAAAGTAAATGGCCCACACCAACGATGGGTTGGATAAGGTTACGTAGTCTTGATGCCAAAGGGCAAAAAATAGTTCTTTAACTAATTCCATTAATGTTTCCTAAACGGCAATAACAGCAACAATCTTATTGTTGGGCAGGGAGAAATGGATTAAGTGAACACCTGAGTGAAAAGTAAAGCTTCCTCAGGCAGTTAGTGTAAAACATCTTCACTTTAACAAAACAAAAAATAACTAAACAGCAAATTCTCGCTCTATTTTTAGAATTCATTTAAGTTTTGTGGTGTAGGTAGGCTTTTTGAGTATTGGCTTTAGCTATATAAAGGGCACTAAAATAGCCTTTTTAAAGGCTTTTTGGTATAAAAATGGTAAAAACCGTATTTTTCTTAGTTAATTTTTTTTTGCAATTTTTATTTAAATAAGCTAGCTAATTATTGCTTTTTAGGATTATTTAACCTATCTTACGAGCTTAGCAAAGGGGAGTAACTTCTTCTTGTCGGTTTATCGTCATTACGGTACACACATTGTGCCCGGTAGCCGAGCATCACAATTCCTGACTTAGGATTATTTGTGTTGTAAGTGAGACCTTGCCAGAAGGCGAGGTTTGCTCATTGTTTACAACCAAAAGATAATAATTTTAGGTTAAAGCATTTTTAAGCGGCTGACGTCTTCTGAGATGTCAGCCGTTTTTTTTGTTTTTGAGGAAATACTATGAACTCTGTTGGTAGCCCTATCTTGTGGGGAAGTTTCGCTGTTATCATTCTTATTATGTTGCTCGTTGACCTTTTTTGGCAGGGCAAACATAAAGGGCAAGCTATGTCGATGAAACAAGCGGCAGTTTGGAGTGTCATTTGGGTAACGCTTTCGCTGATTTTTGCAGGTGGTTTTTGGTGGTACCTAAATGATACGGTAAGCCCTGAGTTTGCAGATAGTCAAACGTTGGCTTTTCTAACTGGCTATCTGTTAGAGAAAGCATTAGCAGTCGATAACGTGTTTGTTTGGCTAATGTTATTTAGCTATTTTTCTATTCCTGCAAACTTACAAAGACGCGTTTTAGTCTATGGCATATTAGGTGCTATCATTTTACGTACCCTTATGATCTTCGCGGGTAGTTGGTTAGTTTCCCAGTTTAGTTGGATTTTATATATCTTTGGTCTATTCCTGCTCTTTACTGGTCTTAAGATGGCCTTTGCGAAGGAAGATGATTTGCCTATCACTGAGAAGCCTTTAGTTAAATGGGTACGCTCTCATTTACGTATGACCGATGAGCTGCATGGCGAAAAACTCTTTATTAAACGAGATGGGATACTTTTCGCTACCCCTCTAATTCTAGTACTGATATTGGTTGAAATTAGTGATGTTATTTTTGCGGTTGATAGCATTCCTGCTATTTTCGCGGTGACAACTGATCCGTTCATTGTATTGACCTCTAACCTATTTGCTATTTTAGGATTACGTGCAATGTATTTCTTATTGGCAGGGGTGGCAGAAAAATTCAGTATGCTTAAGTATGGTTTAGCGGTGATTCTAAGCTTTATTGGTGTGAAGATGTTATTAATGGATATTTATCACATTCCAACATCGATTTCATTAGGGGTTGTTGCGGCTATTTTAATCTTTACTTTAGTGATCAATGTTATCGTAAATAAACGGAACGAATCAAAAAATTAACATTTAATTATTTCTATTAAGGCACGCTAACATGAAAGTCAGGGTGCTTTTTTATTTAACCATCTGAAAATAATCATACATTTTGTATTTGCCAGCCTACTATAAGAAACAAAACATAGTTAAGATCACAGATATGTGAATATATTGTTAATAAATATAAATTATTGTCTATATTTAAAATAATCGCCTTTTCAGAAGATATTTATTCCTTATACTGGCAAGGCAAACACATTTTATTCCTAATAAAGATAAATAATATATAGGTCTTCTATGGACACGAAAAGAGCAAGATTATGGCAGGTTATTTCTCAAGGTAGTTTAGTAAAACAAATACTGATTGGTTTGATAGCCGGTATTTTACTGGCGTGGTTATGGCCATCAGCTGCTAAAAATGTTGGATTATTGGGCGATTTATTTGTTAGTGCATTAAAAGCAGTCGCACCAATATTAGTTTGGGTATTAGTGATGGCATCTATTGCCAATCACCGTAAAGGACAAAAAACTAATATTCGTCCAATTTTAGTACTGTATATCCTCGGTACTTTCTTTGCGGCATTAGTTGCTGTTATCGGCTCGTTTATGTTTCCATCAAAATTAGCCTTAGCAATCGGTGATGCACAACTCAATCCACCAGGGAATATCGCTGAAGTTTTGAGAGGGCTATTAGTCAATGTTTTTGCTAACCCAGTCGATGCGCTGATTAACGGTAACTATATTGGTATTCTTGCATGGTCACTCGGTTTAGGTATTGCGTTACGCCATGCTAGCGAGACCACCAAGATAATGGTTCAAGATTTTTCAGAAAGCGTTACGCAAATAGTTAAAATCGTGATCCGCCTTGCACCGCTAGGAATTTTCGGTCTAGTCTCTTCAACCATTGCGACAACAGGCTTTGAAACGTTAAAAGGCTACTTCCATGTTTTAGCTGTATTGATTGGCTGTATGCTAATTGTGGCATTGGTTGTTAACCCCCTGATTGTTTATTGGAAACTCAGACGTAATCCATATCCATTAGTTTTTGCTTGCTTGCGTGAAAGTGGAGTAACGGCATTCTTTACACGTAGCTCTGCCGCAAATATTCCTGTGAATATGGGCATGTGTCGCCGCATGAACCTTCATGAAGATACTTATTCTGTTTCGATCCCGTTAGGTGCGACCATTAACATGGCTGGAGCAGCAGTGACTATTACTGTATTAACACTAGCGGCCGTGCATACATTAGGCATTCCAGTCGATATTCCAACAGCGCTGTTATTAAGTGTTGTGGCATCAGTGTGTGCCTGTGGTGCTGCGGGTGTTGCAGGCGGTTCGTTACTGCTTATCCCATTAGCCTGTAATATGTTTGGCATTTCGAATGAAATTGCGATGCAAGTGGTTGCGGTGGGTGTGATGATTGGCGTACTGCAAGACTCTGCGGAAACTGCACTGAACTCTTCAACGGATGTCATCTTTACTGCAGCGGTATGCATTGCTGAAGATGAGCGGCTTGCTGATCCTGAAGCGCAATTATCACAAAGAGATTAGTTAAATTTAGCCATAAAAAATCCGCATAACCCGCGGATTTTTCCCATAAAAAATCCGCATAACCCGCGGATTTTTTATGGGAAAAATCAACAATAACAGATTCAAATCCCTGTAAAACTCAAAATTGATGCGGCTATATCTGATAGGCAACCTGCATTCCTTGTTCTATTGCTCTTCTGGCATCTAATTCAGTGGCAACATCAGCACCACCAATCACATGAGCTTGGATCCCTTGCTGGGCAAGAGAGTCTCTTAAAGGATGATAAGGATCTTGGCCTGCACATAAAATGACATTATCAACAGGCAGGCAGTATTGCTTATCTTGGTGACGGATATGCAGCCCTTCATCATCAACTCGCATGTATTCGACGCTATTGAGCATCTGTACACCGCGTTTCATTAATGAAAGCCGATGCACCCAACCTGTTGTTTTCCCCAAACCCGCACCTACTTTACTATTTTTACGTTGAAGCAAATAAAGCTGGCGAGGTGATTGCATTGGTGATTGTTGGGTCTTAAAAATACCTCCTGTAGAATGGATACTGGTATCAATGTTCCACTCTTCATTAAATAGGCACTTACTTAAACTACTACTTTGTCCTTTTTGGCTTAAAAATTCAGCAATATCAAAACCAATACCACCGGCTCCAATGATAGCAGCTGAATTACCAACGGTGCATTGACCCGTCAAAACATCAATATAAGATAATACTTTTTGATGATTGTATCCCTCAAGATTGATTATTCTAGGAACTACACCTGTTGCAATGATCACCTCATCAAAACCTATCAAATCACGAATACTTGCTGGATGATTGAGGCGAACATCAATATTTAATATTTCAAGTTGGCGATGAAAATAGCGGATAGTTTCATGAAATTCTTCTTTCCCAGGGATCTGCTTAGCCATATTAAATTGGCCACCTATTTGATCAGATTTTTCAAATAATGTGACTTTATGGCCTCGTTGGCTGGCATGCACTGCACAAGACAAACCCGCAGGCCCAGCACCAACAACAGCGACAGATTTAGATTTTTTTGCCTTTTCGTTGGGGTAATCGAGCTCTCTCACTGCGCGAGGATTCACAAGGCATGTTGCCAGTTTTCCTTTAAAAACGTGGTCAAGGCAGGCTTGATTACAACCGATGCAGGTATTGATTTCATCAGCATGGTTCTCTTGTGTCTTACGAACAAAAGCTTCATCGGCAAGGAAAGGGCGGGCCATCGAAACCATATCTGCTTGGCCTGTTTCGAGGATACGTTCGGCGACAAAAGGGTCATTGATCCTATTAGTTGTAATGAGTGGAATGGTGACTTTTCCCATTAACTTTTCAGTTACCCAACTGAATGCACTGCGGGGGACTTGAGTGACGATAGTGGGAACTCTTGCTTCATGCCAACCAATACCGGTATTTATCATACTTGCCCCCGCCTGTTCGATAGCTTTGGCTAAGTACTCGATTTCTTCCCAGTTAGATCCATCTTCTACCAAATCCAACATAGAGAGCCGATAGATAATAATAAAGTGTTGCCCTACGGCTTGACGAATTTGACGGACAATTTCGAGTGGAAAGCGAATTCTATTATTGTAACTTCCTCCCCATTCATCAGTTCTATGATTGGTACGTTTAGTAATAAACTGGTTAATCAGATAGCCTTCCGAGCCCATAATCTCGACACCATCATAGCCAGCTTGTTGTGCCAGTTTTGCAGTATTAACAAAGTCATTAATGGTGTTATTGATCTGTAGCGAAGTCAGTTCTTTGGGGGCGTAAGGCGTAATTTCTGATTGAATAGGGCTGGGAGCGACCAATTGAGGCTGAAAAGCATAACGCCCTGCGTGTAAAATTTGTAGTGCTATTTTGCCATCAGCGCTATGTACGGCTTGGGTTATCTCTTGATGAAAAGCCAGTTGTTCAGAATTATTGAACACCGCAGCATGAGGGGTTAAGGCACCTTCTTTATTTGGTGCAATGCCGCCTGTAATGATTAGGCTAACACCATTTTCTGCCCGCAAGCGATAGAAATTAGCGAGATGCTGACTGCCTTGTGGATGCTCTTCAAGACCCGTGTGCATGGAACCCATAAGAATACGGTTCTTTAATATAGTGTGTCCCAAATCAAGCGGGGTAAAAATGTGTGGAAAATTGCTCATATTTTTCTCCCAAAAGGGGTTTTAATAACAGGTCGGATGAGTTGACTTTAGCTTAATGAAGTCATAAATAGAAAAAAATGTTAAAAAAATGTGAGATTTATCATGTGTTTTATGCATATTTTTCTAGCAACATGAATCAGTACAGACTATTTTATTTTTTTGTCACAATGCGAGTGTAAAAAAGAACATTGATAGTGAATTGATTTAGATACAAAAATATCTTCCGTACATTACAAAACAGAGGAGTAGTTATGAAAGAAATTTGTCACTCGATTGAACTCGAAGGGAAACATGTACGGCTGGAGCTGCTAACGCATCAACATAATGTTCAATTTTCCAATATTATCCAAAGAGATGAGCTGCACAAGTTATGGTATACCTCAGTGCCAGAACCTGAGAATGTGGCAAAAGACGTGGACAGGCGCTTAGGGCTATATCAACAGCAAGAAATGCTGCCATTCGCAGTTATTGATAAAAAAACTGGGAAAGCGGTCGGTATGACAGCTTATAATAAAGTGGATAGGGAAACTCGTCGAGTTGAGATTGGTGCGACTTGGTATGGACGCGAAGCCCAAAGAACGGCAATTAATACGGAAGCAAAATTTTTATTATTGCTGCATGCTTTCGAGACTCTATCCTGTGTTGCCGTAGAATTTAGGACTCATTTTTTAAATCACCAAAGCCGTAAAGCGATTGAAAGATTAGGGGCAAAATTAGATGGCGTTTTAAGGAGTCATATGTACACCCGAACAGGGGAATTACGTGATAGTTGCGTGTACAGCATTATCGCCTCGGAGTGGCCCGCGGTAAAACGACATTTAGAATGGCAATTAATAAAGCCTCGTTAATAGTAATTTATGATGATTTAACCTATGGTGAGTAAAAAACAGCGATAATCAATATTTTTTTGTGATGGTATCCATCTGAACCATAAGGAAGTAAGTTAATTTGGATATAAAATCGCCATACAGTTTTGAAAGACTAGACCAGAACTAAAACTGCACGTATAATCCCTCCCACTTTGGCCCCTTAGCTCAGTTGGTTAGAGCAGTCGACTCATAATCGATTGGTCGCTGGTTCAAGTCCAGCAGGGGCCACCAAATTTTAGCTGTTAAATCAGCACATTAAGCCACTTTTAACGAAGTGGCTTTTTTGTTTTTAAAGGTCATTGGCGGCAAAATGGCGACAGGGATTTTTTTACTGTCCCTGATTGTTTGTGACATGTCACGACGACTTTTATTTTTTCAAAAGTATGTCACGTTAATTTGACCCAAATATTTTTACAGCTCATTTCAGTTTTTCATTTCCTCACAAGCCGCATGATTACTGACTTATTGAAATTGTGCGGCTAATATTGCGATCCAATCAATCCCACGTAAAATAGAAATTATCTATATATTTCATTGTATTAGTTTTTTAGCGCGATCCGTTTTGTGATCCAAAAACTGAAATCTATTGAAATTCTTTTCACACATTTCATTTTTCAATTTCTCGCAAGACCCTAGCAGTGGCGCGGCTTGGCGATATGTTTTGTAGAATTTTAAAACTGAAATAATTTTACTGCACAGATTGTGCAGGCGGGTGCGGTGTAGTGCGTTTTACGTGGTGAAATCTTTTATTTCGTGGGGGCTGTGATTCACCAGCGCTATGTAGTGGGCGCGATCCAATTTAATGATTAGGTGATGTTGGATAATTACTAATACGCTCTGTGTGGCGTGTAGGCTGCTATATTTCAGGTATAAAAAAGCCCACGCGATGTGGGCAATGATGGACGATACTTTTGCTTACCAATTACATCTGAATGCGATTTTCTTCTGTAAGTGTTTTTTTAATTTTGTACTTTATGTGTTCTAATACATCACTGATATGACTTGTTTTAATAATGTTATATTGGAAATGTATATCCATTCCATTCTCTATAATGAAGTTCCATCTTATTTTTATATCACTTTCTGTAACTTCAATAACATCTACTTTTTGGCTTACAAACAACCGTGTGTCACCATCTTCAATTAAGTTTAAATGCGGTACCAATTCTTTCAGACTTGTAAACTCCATATGAACCTCTCAATAATCCTTTGTTGCAGTGATTCTATCTAATTCTATTTTTACTTACCAATAATAGGTGAGTATTTTTTATTCAATGTGTCTGACTTGATGCCAGTGCCTTTTATAGCAGATGCATTAAGTGGTGCGCCTGTGTTGTTATGGGTGTGTGCGGCGGTGAGTTCGGCCAATTCTTTGACGACATCAAGCGTGTCTATCATCAGTTGTGCAACGTTAATTTCTTTGCTACCAATCCAGACCACAGGGGCTATGATTTGTTGCTGTGCGCCTGCGATACTTTGCTTTATCTGCCCGACTTTCTCTATCAGCTTTTGACCGATTTCAATTGTTGAGTCTTGCCCAATATTCAGGACCATATCTTTTTCAACACTTACCACATAATTGGCTGATGTTGCTATTGCATAATCACCCTCGGATAATTGCTGTATTGCACCCGCTAATAGTTTTTTAGTACCTAAAACAGTCGATGTGTCGTTGGCCTGTATCGTGGTTTCCCTTGCCACTAGTTCGCGCTGTTCTTTGTCCGCTTTAATCATCCGTAGCATGGACGCTTCATTGATACTCTGGTCTGTCTCACGATTCCAGCTACCATCCTGCGTGACACGTTGGAAAACCTCTTTGCGTTGTTGTTGCAATTGCTCCCCTGGTTGTATGTCCGGTAGGGTATTATTTTGGCTGAGTGTTTGCCTGATAAACGGTTTATCAGGTCTGCCACCTTCAAAGGCAATTTCAACTAAAGTGCCCTCAGGTGGAAATTGGAACATCCCACTCTCGCCCCCTGCCATTGGTAAAGGTAGTGGCACTGCTTTATAAGCAGGTGCGGCTGATTCGTTACCATCACCATCAAGCAATTGCACATCAACAGCATATTTTGGCCTGAATGGATCCGAAATATCACCGGCACTGACTGACTCACTCGGTGATTCAATTCGCGCAAATTTGGGTAAATGCAAACCTGCAGATAATTCGGGATAGGCTTTGTCTATTTGGCTCTGAATCGGTGTTTTATTTTCGGCTTTGCCTGTTAATGGATTTATGGCCAACCAATAAAGTGTGATGTCGTCATTGTCGAGTTGGACTTTATTCACGCGTTTACCATTTACCACCGTTCCTGCTCTGAGTGATGGTATTAATGGAAATGTGGCGCTATTACCTGCTGATTGGCCTTTTGAAAACTCTGCAGGTATTTCATGTCTATCATCTTTAAACATCGAATCTATCCAGCTGCCAACAAAGATTTTACCATCAGGCATTTGATACCAAACATAATCAGAGATGCTGAAAACTGCCCCTAAATTGGTTAGTAGCTGAAATCCTGTACCATTGTGAGTGAAATGAGGAATGGGCGTATTGATGTATTTCGCATCCGGTAAAATGAACGTCAAGCCGCTATTTTCCTGCAAATAGTCGGTGATCACTTTTAATGTGGGATGTTGGAAAGAACATGGCCACATTTTATCAAACACAGCGACCAGCTCGCGAATAAATAGCTTTTGAAAGCCGTTATCGGCTGGTTGTGAGCGTTCAACATAACCCGTAAAATATCGATACAGTGAATCGGTGTAGCCAGTATCAAAGCGAATTAATTTACCAGTGTAATCCGTTTCAGTTTCGACAGTAATAAACCCACGACCACACGCGGATAGTTCAAGCATGATTTTAGCGTCAACAACATGGACCTCATCGCTTGATAAATAACAGCGGCTAATTGGTTTCATTATTATTTATTCCCTAAATCATCAATCGGTTTTAATACCGTACTTTCAAACCAGCTCAGTTCGTCTTTTTCTTCTTTTGCCGCACCCGTTGGCGCTTTCGGGTTTCCGGTCTGTTTTTTCGCTTGTGCTTGGCCTGCTGCTCTCGCGTCTTTTTTTTCAGACACTGATAAATGCTCTCTTAGCGTGAATGTGATTTGCCATGCCATTTTCCCGTCGATTTCGCTAGCGTCAATATTTCCGGTAAAAGTACCGATACGAAAGTTAATGGCTTTGGCGGTATGATTCGCGACGCGATAGCGTTTTAGTTTTCCACCGTCTTTGGCTTCTGCAAGGGCAAATAATCGTGTAAGAATTTTTGCATCAGTAAAATTAATAACGCCAGTTACACGTAATTCTTTTGGCTTGATACCTTGTTCTGCGACTGCAGTACTGGATGTTTGACCTGATTGGTCTTTATCTTGGAATTGTACCGACGGGTTAACTTTGATGTTCTTCAGCGGAATAGCTTCACCATCAAGGGCGAAGGTTATTGTCGGATTTTGGGCTGTCGATTGGTTTTGTTGGATCATGAAGCATTCCTTTGAGCGCTGAAAGTTCGCTTCCTGCGAACAGTGTTGCTAATGTTAAAACCGCGTCAGGTTCAGGGATATCTTTCTGTAGCTGTTCCGCTAAATAATCGCCTGTTCCTTTGCCTGTAAAACTCCAAATAATGACTGATTTACCCAGTAGGCCTGTTAGTTTGTCGTTAATGTCTTTTAATGCACTTTCTCGACTAACTTTGAAGCTAGACATTGCGGATTTCATTGCATCGATACCGCTTGCACTGCCTGCGCTGTTTTTTGCTTGTTCTATCAACTGAGCGTTAATAGTGTCACGGCTGTTTGATGTTGATAGAGCCTGTGGGTTGGGTAAACCGCCTAGTTGTTTGCCCGGTAACTGCATTTTTGTTATCTGCAGTGATTCCGCTGTTTTTGCCATGCGTTCCACTTGCGAGAAAACAGGCAATGGGAACACGGTCGAAAATTGCTGCAGTAATCCCATAAATTCCGTTTGCGTTTTTGCACAGACCATCATGACCGTAATTTCTGTTTCTGCAGTACCCGCCAATTTTTTTGCAATATGCTTGATTGCGTTGGTTGGGCTTAAATAGCTGCCTGTATCGGTTTGTTGCCCAAGCCCGTAAACAAACGGATGGGCTGGTACCATCGAACAGGTTAGCCCCGACATGGTCGGGGATAGTTTCATCAATGACTTATGCCACTTTGGGTGGATTACGGTTTCGCTGGCCATTCGATATCCGGTGCGGTTGATGTATCGACACGATTAATGTAAACGCGGTATGTCTTCCATGCTTTCAATTTTGCTTCGTAATCGTCATCATCTAGACCCACTTCAATTGCATCTTGCAGATAAGTAATCATACTGTTCGCTTCTGCTAAACGCTGTGATTTTTCACTTTCTGCAGTAGCTACAGCCGCGGCTTTTTGGGTGTCAGTATCAGTCACCCACTTTTTACCGTCCCACTTATCAAATTCTGTTGGCGGCTCTAGCAATGTCAGCGTACCCGGTAATTCGCCAATAAAATCAATCTCTGTTGGCTGACGATTTTCAGTGTTGTAAGCTGTCTTACCGCGATTATCCGTGACGATTTCCCATTTCTTTTCGTCTTTGCTGCGAATAACTGCAAAGCCCGCTTTTGTTGGTAGTTCAGGTGCATCAATATAAGCACCAGCGGATATACTCACATCAAAATAAATATTTTCCATACTTGCATTGATATATTCACGTGTTGCAGGGTCTGCGATATACGTTTTAATCCAGCCTGCTTTTTCTGCGAGTCCATTTTCTCCGATTACTGCTTGTTCAATTTCTAAATTATATTTGTTCATTATGCTGCTCTCACGATATATAAAAATGCGATATTGCGCGGACGGCTTTCTTTCCCGCCTGATTTTTTTGTTGTGTATGTTGCGTTGCTGACATTAATAGCTAATGTTCTGAGAGCGTATTGTTCTGAACTGCCTGAGCCATTCGCATTTTTTAATATCATGTTATGGTCATGCTCTTGGTTTTCATCACTTTGCTCTGATAACACAGCTCGTCCATTATCTATATTACGGCCAGCATCAAGTCCGCGAATAAACTCCCCCCGAAGGTCTGGTAATACTCCTGATGGATATGCGAGCGCTAAAAGTGGATAAGTTGTTTTATTAAATGTCTGACCGTTACAAATTAAATAACCCGTAGGTGGTGTTGATTGAGGCCAAGGCAGAGGACAGCCAACTCTGCAATCACTAAGATGGTCAGCCGCGCCCGATGCCTTTAAGTTTCCGTTGCGGTCTACAGTAGTGTTAGCTGTTGAGTAAATTTCCTTCCATTGTGTCGTCAGATCCATACCGTCAATGTTGGAAAATCTGTAATACAATATTTCAGGAGTTCGTGACATGAAAATTTGAGCTCGGCGGCTTGGAGTATAGCTAACTTGAATGCCTCCGCCCGCCCCCGGATACCCCTGACTTGTTGCTACTAGTGTACTACCGTACTGGATAAAGCGACTTTCATTTCGCTCTCCCACCCCCTTTTCTTCGTAAGAGGCTTTGCCAATGCCAAAATCACCAACTAGCATCGTTGTACCGGTGGCTCTCGGAAATAAAATACTTTGTACAACATTTCCGTTTGTATCGCGCTGATATAATTCAGCTATCGCAGCTTGACTATTAGGTTTGGCTTCAAGAAAAACGGTTGAACCTTCATCTTTTTTCAGTCGGATGACAGGGTAGTTAAGTCCTTTTTTGTACACCGTTAACGTCTCTACGTCTCCCGTTACTTTGTCGACCTTCTCATTCAGCCCATTTTTCAGCGCTTCACTTGTTGCATAATTTCCAGCAGGTTGATAATTACCAACGGGTTGTTTTTTGCCTAATTCACTTGTGAGTAACTGTTGACTAACAACAAGCTCGGTACTATTTCCCATTTGATGAGTGATATTCGCTTTATCAATTTTCTTGCTTAAATCTAATTTAAAACGTGTTTCAAGTGCTGCGAGTTCCTGATCACTCAATGCTCCCATAGACCGCAAATCTTTCACATTGCCTGATGCGTCAACATTCGCAATCGCAAACACTTGGTGTGTAAATCCAGCTGCATCAACATAATTATTGAGAGTTGCCGCGGCGGTGATTTTAATCACTGTGTGCCACTGACTGACAATATTGCCTTGATAGCTGAAATCTGCATATACTTTGGTATTACGAAGATTATTTAAAATCTGATTTTGTAACAGTTCACCGCGCAAGCCGCCCACATAACCCAACCCTTTTTTAACTGTGAATTGCTCACCACTGCGCGTGACTTCAAAACTTTCTTCAAAAAACGCTGCAACTCCGTAGCTGTCAACATTGATAAGGCGCTGCATTTCATCAATGCCTGTTAATCGGGCAGTAAAATCAATTTGCCACGTTTCCGCGCTTGTCTTAATTTGAGTTTCTTCGGCGGCTCCGTTGAACTCAAGCAAAAACGAACGGATTAATACATTGCCTTGTTGCCCATTTTGGGTCTTTAGCTTTTTTTGACTTGGGGCATGGGTGATCATCGCAACGGTACCGGATTCTTTATTCAGTAATCCAATCCAGTTAAAATCAAAATCGCCCACCTCAGCGCCTAATGTGACGCTATAGGCAACCGCATTTTCACTGGCTAAACCGGATTTATTCACGAGTTGACGGTAAACAATCTGGTTCGCAGGCGGGAGTTTTTCGTTGCGGTCAATCGGTTTTGTTGGGTCTAGGTTCGGCACATTTGCGAACACAAACTCATTGAGCAAAACGGGTTTACCGCTTGCGGCTTCTTGGGCTTTCCATCCCTCAAAAGCTATCGTAATTACTGATGCCATATAATGCAGTCCTTTACATTAATGATGCGCCAAACACTTGACTTGACGCTGAAATTTGTCCAATTCGAATAAACATCGGTTGATTGGGTAAGGTGGCGTAATAGCAAACATAATCCGCTTCCACAAAACCGACGCGCATACCGAGCTGATGCACCGCCATAACTTCAAAACGATAGCGTCTGCAGGTGCGTCCATATTGACGGATAATGTTAAGCAACAAGTCAGGGTTATTAGCAATTTGACCGTCGCTAACCCGTAAAATAATGACGTCCCAATCAATATCCGGTTGCCGCTCGTTAATTTCGACATAACCGACGCCAAGGCGTTTAAATATATCGATAAACCCTGAGACGCTGCCGGAGTCTTTGGCATTGATAAACGCATATTTCACACGCTTACGGTATAAATCCAACGGCTCATTATTAAAGCGTTGGATATCTCGCTGATATGCCAACAAGTTTAATAATGGCTCAGTGCAGGTATCAGGGTCTAATTGCGCCAAAGGCCACGTTAGCCAACCGTAAATCATTTCCCAAAATCGTTTGGTTGCCCGTAACAATGTTGCAGGCTCGTCTAAGTTCATCCAAGACGGCAAAGCCAAACGCTTTAATCGTTGTTTAAACTCGGGCATTTTGCACCTCAACGGTGAGTGACTTTAGGCGTGGCACGCTTAAATCACTGACAATGTCGGGAATGCTAAACACAATCGAATCCAAGACAGAAAACTGTTTATGTAATTCGCGCCCAAGATTTGAGAATGAAAAACGTGAATATGGCCATGTTTTTTTAACATCATAATTGGCGTTCTCACGAAAGGCACAGCGCACTAAATCACCTGTATCTTGCTTTAATTTTTGCAATTCTTCGGCGGTGAAGTTTTCCACACTCGGCACAAATAAGGTCATTTTTAAAGTATGTTGCGTTTCTGGCATCGGAAAACACCGCATATCATCGCCATGTCCGTGATGCCCTTGGGCATTGATATAATCATTCACTTTGTCAATAAATGGCTGACTTGTGACGCCACTATCAAGCAATAAATACGCATTTGCGGTTCCGGCTCCGCGCGGTGCATCATGCAAAAAGAAAATACGGTCAATGCTCAATCCAACGACATTGGCAATCATTCCTCTGTAAACTGCATCAGTATGATATTGACCGACTAAATTATATTGATTGCGGCAACGGTCACGTAAATCATTGTCGCTTTCAGCATCCGCACCCGGTACTAATAACCAGTTTCCCTCATTCTGAACACGGTCAATCCCTGCGATAGCAACGGGCAAAATACGGAAATAGCCTGGCGCAAGGTTGTAAGCCCCTCCGGCATTTTCAGCGATAACCGGCACTAATGCGCTATCGGTATTTATCGCTTTGGTTTCCGCTGTTTTGACAGTGTAAACAATGCCGTTAATACGTTCAGTTTGTACAATGGTTCCCACTGGAATTGTGACAGTTCCGGCACCTGCTGCACGATAAAAGCGAATCGCCCCTTTTGCTGCTGTGGCAGGCTTGCGCGTTAAATTGACGCCCCAAGCGAACATATCTAGCCAGTTACCGGATGCGGTGGCTAAATACATATTTTTCAAGGTGACATTGATTAAGGCATCGGTGAGCCAACGAACGGGTTTTGTCACAATGGTATTAATCAAACGCCAGAACGGCGACATATCCGAAGTGTTGGTAATTAACCCCTCGTCATGGACAATTTCCGCAAATTTATCGCTAATTTCATCCTCTGATATGGGCATGCCGCTATCGCGTAAAAATTGTTCATAATCGATTTGGGGGATATTTTTACTGTTCATAATTCACCCCCAAATTGATACGCCCAAAGTCGTAAGTATCTGCTGTCACCCAAAGTCGTTTTGTATTTTCTTCATCGATCACAATTGTGCCCGGCACTAACCGTTCATCACTTTCAACTAAGATTTCCATTTGAGTACGAATGTCAGCACGAAGAGTGGGACTGCGCTCAGCGACTAATTGAGTCGCAAGTCCACTTTCAATAATGCGATGTGCCACATCTTGGGTGATTGATTGGCGGTTATTGCAAAGCTCCGGCTCATTGCCGGAGTTAAGCGTAAAGTTTCGGTTAGTAATTAATAAATCAAAATAGAGTAAATTATCCATTTTCAAGCGCAGTCCATTCCGCTAAATTTTGTGGTGACATTCCATTTGTCACTTGAATGGTTACGTTATCAAATCGCTTGCTGTTATCAACGCTTTGAGTTCGGTTATTGCTGATTTGCCGACTAATGCCGCCTTTCTCTACACCACTAAGTTGCCCACCGACCAATAAACCTGCAGCACTTGCAGCTGCTGGGGATCCGTCAATGGTTCCGGTAGCCTTGGTTTCAATATTGACGCCGGGTAAATAATTTAACTTTTCAACGATGCTGTTCCAGACGCCTGTAAACATATCTGTGATAGATTGCCAAACATTCGAAAAAATGTTTTTAATCGTATTTCCCATCGCTTCAAATGTTTTATCGATTGAGAAATCGCCGAAGAAATTAACAACATTATCCCAGCCCTCCGTGATAGCTTGCCACGTTTGTGTAAATGCAATTTTAGTTCCTTCAATCATGAACATAATGGCTTTGAATGCCCATGTGTCAGAAAAATAGGCTGTAAATTCTTGCCACTTTTGTGACATCCATTCCCATGCCTGCATTGCAACAAGACCCACGGCACGTACAGCAATAGAAACAACTTTAAATGCAGTGGTGTCCATAATCGCGGCTTTGATATCATCCCAATGCTGAATGAGCTTATAGATGCCGTAAGCCAGTAAAGCGATAGCACCAATAATGAATAAGATAGGCCAGCTCATAAATGAGAAACTGACACCTGCAGCCATAGCCGCAATACGCACCGCAAGTAACGTTCCGCGAATAAATTTTAACGCCACATTCCACGCAAGAATGGCAGTTCGATAAAGCCAGATTGCTGCAGTGCTGATTTTTAAGATGCCCGTGAAAACGCTCATGATGATTTTTAAGCCCATCAATATAAATTTAGATATTCCCATCACGATATTAGCTGCAGCACCCGCCGCGGCGAATCCAAGAATGCCCATCGTGATATAGCCGACCCAACGGGCGATATTCGGGAATAACGTCAACCATCTAACCAGCGTTTGACCACCTTCAGCCATTTTGTCGATTAAGGGAGTGATCACAGGTAATAAAGTCATACCGACAGCAATGCGGATAGATTGCCAGATAGACATTAACCGTTCCCACGGATTTGCCAATTTTGCAGCTTGCTCGGTGGTGCGCTTCATCCCATCACTCGCACCTAAGAAACCGATATTTTTACGCAAAATATCGACATTGCCGTAAAGCTGTTTAACTACGACAGCTGAATCACCGAAAGCGGCTTCAATTTCTTTTTGGGCTTTTAAGTTGCCCTCAATACTGGATCCGTATTTCGTTTGGAGTTTATCCAACATTTCAGGCATAGACAGCATTTGACCGAATGCATTAACGAATGATAGGCCTAGCTTTTTACCACTATCGGTTGCAGTTTTGAGGAATGCTTCATAAGCCCCTGACGATTCACCGCCAAGCGTTCTTTGTAACTCCCCCAATACCGCTAATTGCTCGTCAATGCCCACGCCAAATTGGGTACCTGCATTTTTTGCGCCTTCCATCAAAGAGGTGACTTCTGACATCGATACACCAAAGGCTTTGGACATATAAACCGCTTTGCCCGCTAATTCTTCAGCAAACTGCACTTGTCCGACTTGATTAGCATGGCGCTCAAACTGATTGAACATTTGCCCCATGTACTGCGTAGCTTCCTCTGGAGTACTTTTTAGGGCTGCAGCGGTTGTATTTGTTATGCGTGTTAATTGGGGTAAATCTTGCTGAGTTACATTATTAATTGCTCGACTGATCGCCGTTGTGGACTTCACAAAATCAATAGAGGATTTGCCGTATTGTGCAGCAAATTTAAGGGCATCTTTGGAAATTGTATCCATGACACCATCGTCAATACCTTGCAATGATGCGGTCATCATGGCGTCATTCATTTCGATGGCTGGATCAAGAATATTTTTGATAGACCAAAAAGCCCCCGCAAGACCAGCCCCGCCAATCGCGATTTTTCCAAATGCGACTTGGCTATCTCGAGCAAAGCCCGAAACAGCCGATTGAACTTGTTTGATGGGTTTTGTGATGTTGTCGATAAGACTGAGTGTGAAATCTAGTTCGCTCATGAGTCACCCTTGAACGCTAGTGCAATTCCATTTGCGATAGATATCCGCATATTTTCTGAGTAGCGGTTATCTAACCAGATTGCAGCGGCAATATTTTCTTCCGTGTCAGGCTCATGGGGTAAATACCGCTGTCGCAAGATTAAAAATTGCTGCAGCGGATTATTTTCAATAGCGGTGACACGGTTGGTTAGTTTTTTACGCTAATTTCCAATTTTGGCGCGTATTCTTTATTCACCAATTCAACAATTTGCATTGCTGCACTTGGAATCACTAATAGCTCGTCTAAAAATGCTTTGCTATCAGCACAAACAATACGCTTCAAATAAGACGTAATAGGGGCAACTTTATTATCCATCGACATATCATTAATCATGCCGTTGTAAGCCGTTAAGTTTGGCTCAAAACTAATGTCTTTTTCGCCGATTGTTAAAGTAATAATTTGTTTAGTCATGAGATAGTTCCTTTCTCTGTCTGATTTCGTCCGTTAATTGGTTGTGCCGTGCGGCACATTGACCATATAAAATTGCTAAATCTGTTAATGCTATCGATAAATCACGGCCTGTCTTTCCCGTCAGTTTTGGGATTTGCGTCGAGCATTTTTTTAACAGGTTTTCCTGATAATTCACTGTTAATCTTTTCGACTGTTTCGTTGTACATGCTGACAAACTCATTACTAACACAAACGTTAGTAAACACAGGCTTAATAATTTCAGTGCGTATTTCTCTGGGGGCTGCATTGGCGATCCCCTCCAATTTTTCCTCAAGCACTTGGCCTGATTGGCTCGATATTTCTTCAAGGTTAATACGGGTTTTATCTGCCACTTTTTGAGCCGTTAGCTCTAAGCTGTCGTGATAAAGCCCGTTGACTCGCCAACCTGCGCCAAATGCACAGAGCAATAACACAAGTATTAGCGCAAGTTGCTTTGTCATATTAGTGCGTACCCTTTTTCGAATTCAGCAACGCCCCAAGGTTGTTGGCCTGCATTTTCAACACGAGTAATCGCATCGGCTAACGCAAATAACACCTCTTTTTGCATCACTGACAAGCAATCATCAGGGCTAACATTCAACTCTTTAGCAACTCGCTGAATATAGCCCTTAGTGTTATTTTCCACTGGCGGCGCATAGCGGTTGATAATTTGGCGAATAGAGCACAAACCGTATTTACGTTCATAAGTACGGATTAAAATAAATAACGCCCGATAGCCCCATTCTGGCGCAATGAATCGACAAAATGATTTATCTGTTTGCTCAGGGTGTAAACCTCGCCATTTATCACCGTGGCGGATATTACCGGGGTTATTGTTACGAATGCCTCTTGGTGGTAATTTGCTCATTGCTTAAATTTCCCTTTTAACAGTGCGCTTCCACGTTTTTTAAGCCACATTTCAACAGCTTGATATCCTGCAATACCTAGCGCTGATGCAAATCCCGTGAGTGCAATCGGTGAAAGATCGGGGATCCAAATTAAAATTGCTCCAGCTGCGACCGAAGTAGCCGACCCTAAAATCACACGACCAATAAATAACTTAATCGTGACAGGCTCAGCCCCTGTTAACATCTTCCCAATACCAATTAACGCGCCCATCACAGCAATCGTTAAGAGTGTTTTTTCGTGTTCTTCCATGAACAAATTGTCCTTATTATCCGATAAGGGTTTGAGTTAATTCAGATTCCAAATAAGGAATGCCTTTAACGCGCACAAAATCAGGACTGGTGACCAGATATTTAATTTTGTGAGTTGTTACTGCGCCGCCTTTAGGGTCAACGTCTAAAATGTCACTGAGAATCAATTTATTACCGAATGATTCGACTTTCATTTCTTCATTGCCTGCCTTCGCGTACCACAGGAAATCCATTGGCTTAATGCCGCGCCATGAGCCAGCCACCCGAGCTTTTGCGACGATAATTTCAAAATATTTAGTACTAATTTCGATTTCACCCTCTGCGCTTACATCGCCCGCAACAAAACCATCAGGCATACCGCGCGTTTGCGCCGCTGCAGTGTTATCTGTAATAGACAAACTCACCTTTTCGACGTGAATTAAGTCACCGTCGATATTGAAGTCAAAACTTTGACCCGATAAACGTTGGCTCATTGATTAGCCTCCAAGCTAGCATCCAGTAAGATACTGACCGTAATCCCTTTCGGGCACTCATACGTTCTTACTGTGATATAAATTTCTACTGTGTTTTTGGTTTTCCACACAATGACAACATCACCATCTTGCGGCGGCATACATTCACCAGGAAACGTGACGCCGTTAATTTCCGCACTACGTGACATTTCACGCATAGTGCGCGCAAAGTAGCTTTTGTGGGTTTCGATGCTATTTGGCGTACTGTTTAAGCTACGATTGCCCACTTTAGCAATCGCTTGTAAACGCACACGACGCGCAACCTTATCGACAATACGCAAATTTTCGATAGCCTGAAAATCACCGCCCTCAACATCAAGCGTTCGACCATCCGACCAATACATACCATCATAATCGGGGTACCACATCGGGACGCTAAAACGCAGTTTTTCCAGTGCTTGCAAAGTGGCTAAATCAATTTCTGCGCCGCTACTATCTTTCGGTTTATCAACGCTACCCAAATCAAGTAATGCGCCCGTTTGAACACGAGCCGGACTATCAGCGATAGTTACCGCGCGATTGCATAAACGACCCGCTAGCACGCCAGCTTCATTACCCCAAATTGAAGGCACTAGCTGGATAGATGCTTCAGCCTCACTTTTTTGTAGATCACTTAGCCGAGTCAGTGCAGTTTGCCAAGTTTCTTTATCTTGCAACCCTGCAACGGAAAGGATCGCCCACACCCAACGGCCATATTTAGCCAATAACGTAGCGCGGAGTGTTTGCGCTGCCTTAATGGTTTTTTTGGTGGTTTCACCAATGTAGACGTAGCCTTCAACGCTAGCGACTGATTGCGCTTTGAGTACTGCATCGACAAAATCGGTGTCAGTGGCACTTTCTGGCAGAATATGAACATAACCAAAGAAGTTCTGCCCCGCATTCGCCATTGCTGCTTTGGTGTTTGACTTTAAAGGGCTGTTTTCTGCCCCCAATAACTTATCTAAATCAGTTTGGGTATTAATAGGTAAGGTTTCGCCAATATGGCTTTTCCCTTTACCGACAAATAACAAGACGCGTTCAATTTCTTTAGTCTCGCCTTGTAACTGATTAATTTGATTAACTTGCACATTAGGCCACATAGTTAAGTCCTTTTATTTAATATCCTGCGCCTTGATATCAGCGCCAAATCCAATCCCTTGTAACTGCCTTGCGAGTGCCTTTTTAAAGTCGCTATCGCTCATACCTAAAAAAACACGAGAGGGAACTTCGATAGTCCAAAATGTTTTAGCCGCTTTTTTACTTAATGTTCTAAGTATTCCACCTGCTTGGATAAAGCTCATATTTTCAGTGATATCTTTTACTGAGGGCTTTTTGGAACGCTTACCTTTTTTAACTTGGTAACCTAGCTCTCTTAATTTTTTGGCCTGCTTAATGGTTGCTTTTCTATCTTTATCCGTAGGCTTAGATTTGTTCTCTTTTTCAGAGTCTCGCTTTCTCCTATCCATCGTCATGCCGTTTTGTTGCGCATAACCCACAATTCCGGCAGGAACAGGCTTTTTACCATTGCGATAATGCCCACCTTGCAAATAAATTCTAATAGCTTCTTTTTCTGGCATTTCCCTGATATGCAGCAATTTAGGCATATTGCGCAGCATTTTTTTCTTATATTTACTTTGCCTAGCTTTCCACGATGTACCATCAGGGCTTTGTTGATTTTTAATGTTACGTTTTGCCGCCGCAATGACGCCATATTTAGCCATGCGCCACAAAAAACGCTGTTTTTTCTTTTCGGGTAATTCAAGGCCTTTTAGCGCCTTTTGCATTTCAGCAAATTGGTCTTTGCTTAATTGCCCTTTAATTATCATTTTTCACATCGCTATAAATTTCAGCATGTTCGGCAAACCATGTTTGCGGGTCAGCAAGTGCCCAACGCTCACCATCAAAGGGAACTAACCCTTCAGGGTCTTTTTTCATTACAACGGGTTCAGCTAATGAAATCGTCACAACAACAACAGCGGTATATTCATCAACATCAACTGTCATTGACGGTGATTCTTGTTCAATATTGCTGTCATTAAATTCGTTGTCTTGTTTGCTAATCCACGCATCAATTAATAAAGGAATATAACGTGGGTCAAGTTCGCGATAAGGAAAGCGCCCCCATGCAATGACCGCATCATATTGCTGTATCATCATTTGATACTGGTCTAGCCCTAAATCTTTTTGAGCACGAATAAACTGGATTTCATCCATTTCGCTAGTGAATTCGACCTTACAAATTTGTGCTGGTAAATTGGCTTTTAAAAATTGAGTCAGACTTTGTAATTTGCTCATATCATTCTGACCGTTGCCCGTTTTAACCCTTTAATGTTGCGGATCACTAATGAAGATTCCGCCAATAATCGGTTACGCAGCTCAGGGCTTTCCTGTTGTGGGCTCGGTGCTCGACTGAATATCGAACTGTATTCACCTAATAAATCGGCTTTTGCCCGAGCAAAAACAGCTTTCAAATATTGTGCACATAAGGCATTTCGTTCTTTTCGTTTGACGCCCGGCACATCGGCGGCTGTTTTATAGCCCTTAGTGTTGTGGAGATTTTTAACGGTTTGTAACTCGCCATTCACTTCTGTGATGGTATTGAGTAACGCATCGGCCAGAAAATCCGTATTAATATCGGTAGGAATGGCGCGACTTTTTTGAAATTCATACAAATCCACGTCCGGCCAAAAACCATCATTTTGGATCACTTCATTGCTGTATTCGTTGCTGTTACCATCAAACATAGCGCGCCCTTAAATAAAAAAGTGGGCTGTCCGGCGTCCATGGCCAATCGCAATAAATTGCATTGCCTCAGCCGCGCCCACTTGGCTTGCGGTAGCTATTCAGCAGCTAACATCCGTAATCGCATAGCAATGCGGTCACGGTGTGTTCTGACGCCGCTTTTAGGGTTTAACTGATGCGCTCGCGAAAGATACGCCTCAGCTTTTTCTAAATCATCCACATTATCAATAGCACTGGCCTTCACTTCTCCGTTGTCACCTTTTAACAGTTCCAATGCGGCAAATTTGTACCATTTCGCCTTGATTTTTTCGTGGATACGCCATTTTTCAGTGACATTTTCAAATGTTCTTGAAAAATAAGGCTCAATGGAGTTTCCCGCTTCGCTTTCAAGCTGCGCCCATTCTAAAATGGTGTCAGCCACGAAAGCAGGAAAACCACTTTTAAAGCTTCCGGGGGTTGCCTGTCCTTGCACTATGGCGATATCCGCCCAATCCAATCCCTGCTGGAATTCCCCCACATCAAATAGCCACACGACACAGTAGGCAAAAATAGGGTTTTTATAGACTCTCCCATCGTCCAAATAACGTTGTGCAGTCGGTAGATAATTAGGAAGAAACTCCCGTTTTTTTATCTCTGTCCGTTCTGCTATCGTCATCCCTTTGAGTCGTGCGGCATCCCTGTCAACCGCACGCGCTTGCAAATGCATACTTTCACCATCAGCAATGACAATCGCTTGTTGTTGCTCCAGTTTTTGCTGCATTTCGACTTTGAGTCGATGCCGTTGACCGGGTGATAACATTACTCCGTCTCCAACGTATCTTTTGGTTCAACCAATTCACCAATGGTGACGGCTGACTCATCAATCGCCCCGTAAAGCTCAGGATATTCCAACGCATAGCCTTCATTTCGTAGGTATTTGTTTTCATATTGCTTGCGGTCTTCCACAAACTCAGCTTTGCGTTGACGGGTATTGCGCTGCGTGTACAGATGTAAGTTTGATAATGTGGTCACCACTAAACGCTTACCCGGCATAAATGGCGGAATATAGGCAGAGCGACCTGCAATTGTTGTCCCGAGTAATTGCGCTGCGATTTTTTCGGTTGGTCGGTCAGCGGCTTGGTACAAACGGTGTTGTTCCGCTGCAACTAAATCCGCACCCACAAGTACCACTAAGCGTGGGTCAGTACGGTATTGCACTGGAATACAGGTATTCACAACTTCTTGTGCCATTGCATCGATTGAACGGAAATCACCTTTATCATCCAGCGTTACCGCTTCGGTGATAACTTGTTTCCCACCTTTCCACTTTTTGGCAATTTCATGCCAGCCGATGTTGACGTCTTCGCCATTCGGGTACTTTTCCGCATCCGTACTATCTGCTACGTGATTACCATTGAAACCAATGCGCAACATGTCGAGGGCAAAACTTTCATTGACGAAATTTTGCATCATTTGGTAAAACTCATTTTCACCGCCTGAGTTTGCCCATACAGAAAGCACATCCCACGGTAAGAAAGCCCCTGAGTCAGTTTCAGCTAATTTATATTCGTTACCATCTTGCCCCGTTTCACGCATGAAACGACCACCTTTTTTACGTCCCGTGAATAAACCTGGGTTACCCACTGAAATGACTTGGCCTGCCAGTTGGTCAACGTCAGCGCAATAAATCATGTTGAGAAACGCGACTGACTCCATAATGGCTTTTCGTAATGCAATTTCTTTTGGCTCGGTGAGCGCAAAGTATTTTGACGCATCATCGACATTGTATGAACGTTCAAGGCCAATCTTATGGCTTTTTAAATACGTTCTGGCCGTATTGTTTAATAACATGGAAATCCCTCTCCAAAACTCAGTAACTGGCTCTAATCACAATCTATTAGAGGTGAACAAACTCTTTACGACCCGCGGGATTTTTCCCCGGGAGTTTGGTCGCAACTTTGCTAAATGTTTTAGTGATTTCCGGCAAATTATCGCGTAGCTTGGCGAAATCTTCGGTATCCACCACATCTTTCACCACTTCTACATCGTGCTGGGCTTGTTCAAGCATACTTTCCAATTCAGCGATTTTGGTCAGTGCTGCGGATAAATCAGCCGCCATTCCAGATAACACTTCATCATCCACAGTAGTTTCTGTTGGCTTTTCTTCTGGCACTTCTTCAATGCCAAAATGCTGACGCCATGTTTTTTTTGCTGGTTTTGCCATTTTCCGATTTCCTTGTTTTTGACGACTAAAATACAGTCTTGTCGTGCCCACACTGGCTGGGGTATCTGTGACCGCCAAGCCCTCTAAATATGTCACGCCTTTATTGCGAAAATTGGTATTCATCTCAACGGAGGTGAATACACCACGATTTTGGCTGTTCATTTCGAGTAAACGCGCAAAGGGACGTAACACGGCATACAAACGTAATGCATTGTTTTCATCTGTATCTGCTCGTAGCTCGACAACTTCACCAAGTGGATCACCTCGCTTTTCACCATGTTCATTGTGTTGTGCCCAAATCATGGCGGTGTAGAGGTCAGTGTCATAGGTTTCTGCCATGTCGATAATTTCGTCACGCAGAATTTCCCGTCCATCGATAGTTTCACCTTCCGTGGCAATGCAGATCCATGTTGTGCGTAATTGCGACATCCTTTGTCCTTAACTGCATACCGTTCCTTTTGAGCCATCAGTATTGCCAATTCTTATTCGGGGCGCGAATGGTTGAGTTCGGTTATAACGTGATAGGCGAAAACAGGTAGATGCCCACGGAGTCTGAACACTGCACAATGTTCTGACTATGGCTAAACACTCAGATGCAATCATTCAGGTCGCTAAGTCACTTTACTTGCGCCGCTATACTCCCGCAGAAATTGCGGAGGAACTAAATCTGCCAAATCGGCGGATCGTCTATTATTGGGCGCAAAAGTGGAATTGGGCGGATATGCTCAGCCATGAAAGCGTATTGGAGGCAATAAATCGGCGTATTGCGTTATTGTCTGAACGCAATAAAAAGAACGAAATTGAGTTAGAAGAACTTGATAGGTTGATTGGCCATCACGTTAAATTGATGGCACAAGCCAATAAGCACAAAGAAAAGCTGGCTGAAATAAGGGCACAAGCGGAATCCGGTGAAGAGTATGTATCTAATGGTGATGGGGAAACCAAGAAAAAACGCCATTATAAGAAAAATGATATTTCCGCACTCACCCCCGAAGACTTTCAAAAATTCGCGGATGAAATGCTGTTTGGCTATCAAAAACACTTACGTATTAACATCAAGAAAGCCATCCGTAACATCTTGAAATCGCGTCAAATTGGGGCGACGTGGTATTTTGCGTTTGAAGCGTTTGAAGATGCGGTGTTAACGGGCGACCCTCAAATCTTTTTATCGGCCTCACGGCCACAAGCGGAGGTGTTCCGCTCTTACATCGTCAACATTGCAGATAAATTCTTTGGTGTGACGCTAACGGGGAATCCTATTCGTTTAAGCAATGGTGCTGAATTACGTTTTTTATCAACGAATAAAAATACAGCACAGTCCTACAGTGGCCATTTGTATTGTGATGAATATTTTTGGGTGCCTGACTTTAAGCGACTCAATGAAGTGGCCTCTGCCATGGCCACACACGATAAATGGCGCACCACTTATTTTTCAACGCCGAGTGCCAAAACACACCCCGCATACCCATTTTGGACGGGTGACGAATGGCGCGGCAATGATGCCGCCCGTAAAAATATTGAGTTTCCATCACTGGAAGAAATGCAGGACGGTGGGGCAGATTGCCCAGATGGTCAATGGCGCTATGTGATCACCATTGAAGATGCGGTACGTAACGGATTTAACCTTGCATCTATTGATAAACTCCGTAATCGCTATAACAAAGACACGTTTAACATGTTGTATATGTGTGTATTTGTGGATAGCGGTGCATCGGTATTCAAATATAACGATCTCGAAAAATGTACTGTTGATATTGGCCTATGGGATGATCACGACCCGAGTATGGAAAGACCCTTTGGTAATCGCGAAGTCTGGGGCGGTTATGACCCCGCACGTTCGGGCGATACCTCAACCTTTGTCATTATTGCCCCACCATTGGTATCAATTGAGCTTTTCCGTGTTCTCGCCACATTTTATTGGCAGGGAATGAGCTGGAAGCATCAAGCAAAACAAATCCAAGATTTATACAGTAAATACCGTTTTACCCATATTGGCATTGATACGACAGGGATTGGTCATGGGGTGTATGAGATGGTTGCTGATTTTGCCCCACGAGTGACAACCGCTATTCATTACAGCCAACAAACGAAAACACAGTTAGTGTTAAAAATGATTGATTTGATTGATGAGCAACGGATCACATGGGATGAAGAACAAAAAGAAATTCTAGCCAGTTTCCTTGGTATCCGGCACACAACCACAGGGAAAGGCGGCTCAATGACATTTGTTGCTGATAGAAGCAAAGAAACCGGACATGCAGATGTATTTTTTGCTATAGCCCATGCCGTATCTAATGAACCGCTGAACAATGAAAAACAGCGTAAATCTAAATACAAATTCCAGAAGGCTGCATAATGAGTAAGAAAAAGTTACGGAAAACAGCGGTAAAACAGGCCAGCGCTCAAAAAGGGATGAGCATTATTACTCTGGGGAAACCTGAACCTATTTTAACGACACATACAGATTACCAAAATATTTGGTATGACAATGATTATGACCATTACACCTTACCTATAGACCGCATAGCCTTAGCACAATTGGTAAATTTAAATGGCCAACATGGGGGGGTTATTCATGCGCGTTCAAATATGGTGTTATCCGACTATCAAGGAGGCAGCTTAACGCATCAAGAATTACGTGCCAGTGTGCTGGATTATTTTGTCTTTGGTGACACTCCGATTTTAAAACTCCGTAATTATTTCGGTGAAGTGATTGGGTTACATGTCTTGCCTGCACTGTATATGCGCCGCCGTAAAGATGATGATTTTGTTATTTTGCAAGAAGGTGAACCGATTGTGTATACACCGGATGATGTGATTTACATTAAACAATATGACCCACAACAACAGGTTTACGGCATACCCGATTATATTGGTGGCATTCATGCCGCATTATTGAACAGTGAAGCCACGATATTTCGCCGCCGTTATTATCATAACGGTGCGCATACTGGCGGCATGATTTACTGTAATGATCCCATGCTGACTGATGAAGTGGAAGACATGATCACGCAAAAATTACAGAACAGCAAAGGAATTGGTAATTTTGACACCATGTTTGTGCATATCCCTAATGGGGATGCCGACGGCATCAAATTTATTCCTGTCGGGGATATTTCGGCTAATGATGAATTTAGTAATGTTAAAAACATCAGTGCACAAGACATTTTAACCGCTCACCGCTTTCCCGCAGGGCTGGCCGGAATTATTCCGGGTAATGTTGGCGGTCTTGGTGACCCACGCAATGCGCGTGAAGCTTACCGACAAGATGAAATTATCCCCGTTCAACGTATGTTTGCTAACGCGATAAATAATGATGCTGAGGTGCCTGATCATTTAAAGATCACTTTTCAAGAAGATAGCAACATGTTAGTCAATAATAATGCAAAGTAGTTAGAATTTACGGAAATTAATAGTCATATGGAAATGAAAAATGCGCAAAAATAAGGTAAAATTAAAGGGTTATTTTCAAGCGGAGATTTGGAACGTGCGAGTATTAAAAATATTTTGCCCTGAATGTGGCGAGAAAGCGATAATTCGCAAATCAAATAGAAAACATCGTGAAGTTTCAGATCTCTATTGTGCATGTAGCGATGTTGAATGTGGTCATACTTATGTTTTAAGCCTAACCTTTGACCATACGATTAGCCCAAGTGCAAAAAGTAATAAATTGATTGGTTCGATGATACAAAATTTGAATCCAGAACAGCGCCAGATGGCGCTGGAGTTATTGAAATATTAAATTTTTTTATTCTTATCTTATTGTATTTTTAACTATTATCTTAAAGCTAAGGCGAAAATAATCTGTATGGGAAAATATCACCATAAACATTATTTTTTGGTGATATTACCCGTTAACCCATCCATGCTTTTTTAGCTTTTCCTCTAAGCGTTTTGCTTGTGCTTCATATTCTTTTCTTGCATATGTCATGTCACTTAATTTTTCTTGAAGGTCTTTTATTATTCTTTCTTTTGCTATAATTCCATTATCATTTAAGTTTTCTGTTAACCTCTCATTTTCATAGAATAATTCATTAACTTTCTCTTGTTGCATTGAAATTGTTTCCTGTAGTTCACTCATCTTATTTATATTAAATTCTTTTTCTTCTTTCAATTCGTTGATTTCTCTTGTTAGAGCGCCTTCTTTATCTTTAGAGACTGTAATTTGTTCTCTCATCTCTTGAATTTCTTTTTCTTTATTTGTTTTTGTATCCTCATAAGCCATATCTTTTTCAGCTCGTAATGATTCTCTTTCTTTTTCAAGCTCTAACTCTTTTATTTTTTTACTATGCTCGATTGACATAGATATGTAATCAAACCAAACCATTGCTTTTTGGAAAACAAGATTTAATGGCTTATTAAGAAATAAGTAAGCAGTTGTAAAAAATACAGGTATAAACCATGAGTTTTTTTCACTAAATGCAACTGAGGCAATTTGTACTTTCTGCTGAATTGAATCATTACCGAAAATTAGAACAAGCAAGGAATTCCAGTTAAATACACACCATGAAATAACAAATGTTGCCATAACAGGATTTTTAATTCTATCTTTTGCAGCATCTGATACTGCCTGAACGATTTCTTTTGCTTCTTCTTTCATTTTTATCATCCATAAAAAATAATTGCCAATTATATATAACTAGTAATTATTTTAAACCTAGTGATTTTTTTTATTTGTCGTTTTTTCATTTTTAACTATTTTTTCTCTTGCTTCATCTGCAATCTCGGTAATCATTTCTAGAACAATTTGCATATCGCATGCATTGCATGTTTCTAAACTACCCAATTTAGCAATAACACTAATACGTTCAAATGCTATTGCTTCCTTTAAAAAATCACTCATATTCAAATATCTCATCTGTATACTGTGGATATATACAGTATATATAAATATTGCTTTTTGGAAACCCTATAAAGATAAATAATAAAAAAATATTTGTAATTATAGGGTTACGTAATCTTTTTGCGACTCATCACTATCGTGACATGTCACGATAGTGTTTTTTATTGCTCGTGACATGTCACGTTCATTTTTATTCTCGCAGAACTTAAAGAAAACTCATTATGTCCTTTCGTTAGCCAGCACTCAGAATCACCCGCGAGGCAACATTCATTCACTGGCAAATTATCACCACATTTTTTGCAGCTAGATTTTGATAACTCTTCAAGCAGTTTATTCAGTCGCTCAGCATCTTGGCGTATCAGTAACTGAATATATTCGCCAACTTCGTATGGGTCTTTCCCTGGTCTACGTAATACGCAATTTTTTTTCACCATCTCTAATTCTTGAACATCAACAATCAGCTCAAATTTAGTTTCTTTGCTCTCTTTTTGTCGCTTACGTTGAGCCGCTTTGCGTTCTGCTGCTGTCATTGCCATTTTCTTTAATCCTCTGCTGAATACGGACCATTGATTGACTCAATCTATCTCGTACTTTTTGCCGTTTATCAGATTTACTGACGATTGTTTGAATGTGGCCATTCTCGTAAAACTTCACGCTTTGGCCGTTCTCTGTATAAATTGCCCCTTTTGCAACTGAATGGATCATGAAAGGGTCTTTTTCGGGGTCTAAAGTGATGCCAATTTCTTTGGCTTTTCTCACAATATCGGGAATGGATGATTTTTTATCTTTAATCGTCCTCCGTACCTGCGTACAGTTATTGACAGAACTCCAAGGGGCGCTAATCGCGCCATCAAAAGCAACCTCCGCTATCGCGTCGGCTAACTTCGGCACAATCTGCCAGCTCTTAACGCGGGTAATTAGAGGGGAGTCATCACCAACTAAGGTGCAATAAACACCCTTGATACAATCGACGGGTTCACCGTAAGTGTTGGTTTTTTCTTCGCGCTCATACCATAGACGAGCGATAAGGTCAGCACGGCGCACGAACGCGCCACCTTGTAATTTTGTATACTCGCCCCAGTTACTTGTATCCGCTGCTTTCTGAACCTGTGCAAAGTCAATGTCTAAACCCTCTGAGGCTTCCGTATCATCACCCATGCGACGCAATTCACGCCATACGGAAACAGGTGCACCGCCAATTTGTTGGAACTGGCGAATTTTCCAATGAGATGCCCAAGCCGAAACTGAACGCGCCATGTCTTTACACTTCTGACCTGATTCCTTATCAATTTCATCATCCATCGCATAGCCATCGATATTCTTTGATATGTACTTGGCGATATAGCCTGTTGCACTACCTTTGCGTTCATCGATAGGCTCAACGTGAAAACGCGCTCTTAATGCTTTTGGCGTTTTAAGTTCGGCTCTATCTTCTAATCTTGCATAATGACGAAAAATATCACGTAGCTTTTCTTTTTGTTCAGGCTGAACAAATAGCAACATATGCCAGTGCGGCGTACCATCATGATGTGGCTCAGTGACACGAAAGCCAAAGACGCGAATACCTGCGCGACTATATGACGCACGAATTTTCGCCCACACATTACACAGATATTTTTGTGTTGTGCGAGGGTCGCAGCCCATCCAATTTTCAACAAAGCCGCCTGCTTGATACGCTGAATGATATTTTGATGGGGCGGTAATTGTGTAAAATTCACCGTCGCAGCCCATTTCTTTTGCAAGGTCTTCAAAGCCCCGCATTCTGGCCATAAGCTCGCAACGACGAACCGCCGGATTAGCTACGCTAGCCAATACCATTTTGGTCAGCTCTGTTCTATTACCGTCTTCGTCTTGTAATTCAAAGTCTTTGAGAAATTGCCAATTAGAACGCTTTTGCTCTATCCAACGGTGTAATGTAGTGCGGGAAACATAAGGTGATGCAGACTTTTGAACCTGACCAATAGCAATTGCTAAATGTTCACGCTTGATATCACACAGGCGTTTCAAACGACGGTACCACCATGCAATATCGAACATGCGCAGAAGTGCAGCACATAATTGGTCATCGGTAGGTTTATCACGACCTTTGGTAAATTGTTGCCAGTAAGGCGGCTGTGTTCCTGCTTGTAGTGTTAATTTAGCCAGCAACATGTAAACATTATCTAGACGCTCGCGAGCTTCGTGTTCATCTTTTGGATCATGATTAACGAATTGCTCCGTCACAGATTGATAGTTGTTACTCATAAAATTGGCGATATCATTTGCTAATGATTTGATAACCGTTCTATCTAACTGCGCAATATTTTCGAGTTGTTCAATAAAAGGGAATGGTTCATTACCTGATGCATGATGTTTAAATTCATACTGTTTCATCACACATTCGAATCGTGGCAATACATTCTTAGCAGTTTTGCGTAAAAACTCATTGGCACGACGACGACCAGATTTTTTAAATGTCTTGGCGTATTTAGTAGCAAAATAAATAGAGAGAAAATCAGGAACGTGCGAGATCACTTCATGACGCCATTCGGCATCATCTTTGTTTGCGTCAAACATAATGCGCTCAGCCAGAGTCGCGCTTTTTGGCAACTCCGGCTGATTCGCTTCCTGATTGCGACGTATTGAAATATATACGTCGCTGTTGTGTTCCATCATTTACCACCTACATCATGGTTTAAATGTTCTGGCTTGAATGTTGCCCAATAACCTTCATTGCGCGATTCAACCTTTGTTTTCCCACATTTATTGCAGCCGTAATGAAAATCGATATATGGCTGTAATCCATTCAATGACTGGAATTGATGCAGTTCTTTTTTATATAAAGTCCATTTATGCAAACCAACAAGGCAAAATAATTTCATTGCGCCACCGCCTGATTTTCAATGTGATTAATTTCGCTTTCGATTAACTGACTAATAGCGGCGTAATCTGGTTTTTCTTGCAGTACATACATTTGCAACTTACGCAATCTCGACGCGTAGCGGTCATTGCAAACTTGGCGTTCATCGTTACGATTCCAGCTAATGCAACCATCAATTAAAATTATATCGCTTGAAGTCGCATCAAAAACGGGTGTGAATGTTGGTTCTGGTATATTCATTTATTTAATTCCTAAATTTAGAGTGTAAAAATCCCTGACGCGCTAACGTCATTTAATTTATTTGGTTAATTTAATTAAGTGGTAATGTCAGATTTTTTGGTAATAATGCACTTGCGGCCTTAATATAGTTAATAGACTTAACCATATTAAATATTTCTTTTGATGTTAAATCTTCAAACTGGCAATCATGACGTTCTTTATCAATTCCTGACATGTAAAATATAATGCCTAATAATTTTTTATTATTTTCGTAATCATCATTAAAACGGTCACGCATTTCTTTCATAAACAATTTTAATTCTTGATTGCTTAAACCTAATTTTTTTGATTTAACTTCAGCAACCTTATTCATTCCGTGTGCGCGTTGCTGAATACTCATAGGCATATAACGTTGTTCTAGTAATGCTGGATTCTGTTGCATAGTGTCACCTTTTATATTCTTGCGATTAAATAAATAACTGCGAATAAAAGAACAGGAACAATATATTTTAATGAACCATCTTTTATATTTGCGTTTTTTACTTCTACACATTTAAATGAATCGCCAGTAACTTTATATTTGTACTGCTGTTTATGTGCTTGAGTCATTTTTCAACCCTTAAAATGGAATTTCATCGTTAAATAGAATTTCATTCATACAATGGTCGTGATATATTTTTGCGTTAAACTCGAAGTTTAACTCTGTTCTTATATCAATTAACACTTCATACACTGCATCAATTCCTAAGTTATAGTTTTCCATATATAAGAAAAGGCAGCTGAGCACATCTTTTTTCAATTGAGACTTATATTTACTTCTATTGAGAATATTTGCTGTATTTTCTTTTATCTCTCTTTCTTTCAAATCACGGCGTTCCTTTATTACTTCCGCTAATCTTTCTAACGCACTTTTTTCATTATACATAATCACACCATTGCTTGACTGAATCCCACAACGGTATCAATCGCTGATACAAACGCAGGGGATGAATGTAAACGGGCTGAAATTGTCACACCAACTAATGCTAAACAACGGATCGCATTATTTACGCTCTGTTTAATTTCAGCGGAACGGGTACTATTGATATGACCACCTAAGACCGCTGCACTCGCTAACTTTCCCACTTCGGCTGTCGCCTTTAGAACATAAGCAGGGAAATTACTTTCACATGCATTATTTAAAGGTACTGATGGCTGGCATTGAAGCTGTTCTAATAAACCATCAACCAGCGTTGCATCTTCTGTTGTTTCAGTAACCTTAATCAAATCATCCCAAGTAAATTTATGGGGCTGCTCAGGATTTAACTTGTTACGCAACATTTGCGCATTCATGCCGATTGCTTCCGCCACTTGCACAAGATCACCTTTATGCTTAATCGCAAAAGCACGACAGGCATTATCAAAGTGCGCTTGTTTGGAAACCTGATAATCAAACATAGCTTTTATTCTCCTAAAACGAATAATGACTACGCTTGAAGCGAAACATCACAGCCTTTCGATGCATCGGTATAAAGCGCAAGTAGGTTAATCAGGACTTTTCCTCGTTTCATATCAGCAGATTTGCCACGGACGGGCAAACGGCCATCGGCAATCATGTCGCGTATGGTTGATTTAGAAAGCCCTGAGTGCTGGCTAAATGCCTCAATTGTGAGGTAAGGGGATGGAATGTTAATTGAAATTGTAGGTCTCATAAGGCAAAATCTCCGGTTAGTGTTCTATTCAGTGTTATTCGCATTTATTCGTTGTTGACGAATTTATGGGTTAAATCTACTTCGCTTTAAACGAATTGTCAAATTAAAAAGCATCTATTTTGTTTTTAGCGAATTAATGAGGTTCTAATGAAGAGTCTGAGTGATTTTGTTTCTTGCGAAAATAGCGGTGAAGTTTTAGACAGAATTATGGAAGCTTACGGTTTCTCTTCTAAAATGATGATGGCCGAACATTTTAATATGGGAGCTAGTAGTCTTTCAGGAAGGTATAAGCGCAACATATTTCCAGCCGATATGGTTATCAGATGCATTCATGAGACAGGTGCAAATCTTGAATGGCTAGCATGGGGTACAGGTAATCCTTTTGATAATGAAAGAATTGACTTACTTCGCTTGACTAATTTCAAACTACTTGAAGGTAAGTTACAACAAGCTAGTGGCGTGATGTTCGATAAAGTGATGTTATCGCCTAAGAAGTTGCTACCTAGTGAACCTATAAGTATTCAAATTGATGGTGACTATTATATTATTGATAAAGTTTTTTCAGATGTATTCGATGGTAAATGGTTAGTTGATATTGAAGGAAAGATAAGCATTAGAGAGCTTACTCGCATACCAATTCAGCGCGTTCGTGTCTCTGGCGTTGGCATGGCATTTGATTGTGAATTAAAAGATTTAACAATACTTGGGCGGGTAATAAAAGAGATAAAGGATTATTAAATATGAAAGTAATTTTACTAATTATAAAGATATTTATTATTGCCTTATTAGTTATTTTTTTTGCAGGGGGAGTGGCATCTCTATCAGTAACGCCAAGTATTGGCGGAACTGTATTTTTACTAATTATTACAGCAACACTTATTGCTGGCTTATCCCGTTGGTGGTTCTTTTCTAAGAAAAAGAAAGAAAAAAAACAGGAACAACCAACCAGAGTAAAGAGCGATGTAGAAGAGCAGGTTGTAAAAGAATTTTCTCAGAGACCCATACTCACTCAACCAAATGATGCTACGCCTCCACCTAGAATTGTCACAGTTGATGAGGTACATGAAGAGCTAATAAAGACTTATGTTATGGAGAATGATAAATCGCTCATCTGGCAAGGTACAACAAAGCTTGCATCATTTAAAGTTGCTGATGTCAGAGATAAAACATATGGAATTATAACTAGTCTTATCATAAAAAATGATGGTGAATTTTATTTGCAAATAACAGACCCAGAGACTGGGGAAGTAACAGAAATAAAAGAAAAAGAAATACAAACAAAAATTACTGTTGGCTCGACTCGATATGATTTCGTTGAGTTATGTCGAAAGGTTTTCAAACTAGATTTACATGAAATGTTCGAGTATGCCAAAAATATTAGATATGAAGCCAAAGAGTTACATTTAGTGACTGAATTTCCACCTATTAAATCAATGTTTACTTATATTTCAGGCTCAGGTAAAAATAAAAGAACCATAGATATAGCCCAATATTTCAAAAATGGTTACGGCGATGAGTATATTGGTGGCTTCTGTTATACAAGAATGGAACACCGAACGTTTGCAGTAAGCCGAATCCAAACAATGATATCTAGTGATGGTCATAAAAAATATTACTTTCATGATTGGTTAAAAAATGTTGCTGGCATAAATAGTAATGGCAATTAAAAAACAGCCTGATGGGCGTTGGCAAGTTGAGTTATATCCCAATGGTCGAACAGGAAAGCGCATTCGAAAACTATTCACTACTAAAGGTGAAGCTCTTGCATATGAGCGCCATATTATTGAGCAAACGGAAGATAAACCGTGGCTTGGTGAAAAACAAGATAGGCGAAAGTTAACTGAACTTGTTGATACTTGGTATCGTGCACATGGTGTAACACTTGGTGATGGTGAAAAACGTCAATCACTTATGATCTTTGCTTGCGATGCAATGGGTGATCCGTTAGCTACTGAATTTAATGCCAAGATATTTTCGGTATACCGTGAAAAGCGCTTAAGCGGTGAAATAACCCGTACTGAGCGTTTAAAAACAGTCACACCGCGTACGGTCAATTTAGAATTGGCGTATTTTAGAGCCATGTTTAATGAGTTGATTCGTCTTGATGAGTGGGGCTTAGAGCACCCGTTAGCCAAAGTTCGTTCTTATAAAACTGACGAACAAGAAATGGCATTTTTAACTGATGATGAAATTAAACTGTTATTAGCTGAATGTGAAAATAGTTCATCGGCTGATTTAATCCATGTGGTTAAAATTTGTTTGGCGTCAGGTGCAAGGTGGTCGGAAGCTGAGAATTTAACCGCTATACAGATTCGAAATAATACGGTGACTTTTACTAAGACAAAAGGAAAACGCAACCGTTCTATTCCTATTAGTGAAGAATTAATTGCAGAATTACCGAAAGCGAAAGGCTCAAAGCGGTTATTTAAATCCTGCTATTCTGCATTTCGTTCTGCTTTTAGTCGTACTGGTATTGAGTTACCCGAACGACAATCATCACATGTTTTACGCCACACCTTTGCATCCCACTTTATGATGTCCGGTGGAAATATTTTAGTATTACAAAGAATCCTTGGCCATACTGATATCAAAATGACAATGCGGTATGCCCATTTCGCCCCAGATCATCTTAATGATGCACTGGTTTATAATCCTTTGGTGAAGTTGAAGAAATAGAATGTATATAGTAGCTTACTTTTCTATCTTATTTTTTGTTTTTTTCTGTATGTATTGTTATAGAGGATACTTTCCATTAACTGAAAAAAGCTTAGATAAACAAAAATTATTTTGGGCTGCCTTGATTATCCCTCTATTATCTTGTCTATATTTTGGAATTCCTGTGTGGTCTAATTATTCATTTGACATGTCTGCTAATGGGTATAGCGAGTTTTTGAAAATTAGCACTTTACCATTATATATTTTGGCATCAGCTCCTATTTTTGCAGCATTTGTAGCAAATACACATAGAACGATTCAAACTGCAAAGCAAATTACGGAAACAGAAAAAAAGAATAAAGTAGATCTTGTTTTCTCTAAGTATAACTTTGCAAATGAAAGGCTAAGTAAAGTTACTTTTTTATGTGGAAGGAAATTAGCATCTACCGATACTATCATACTTCTTTTTTTTCATATTAAAGATACTGGTTTATATATAAATAAAAAAGCAGTTAACGAGTTGAATTCAAAAATTTTTAATATGATTAAAATTAGAAATAAAATTGAGGTGGATATTGATAGGGTTAATGATAGCTGTGAGGAAAGTGAAATCCCTGATATTTTGAATGAAATTGGTGAATGTCTTAGGGAAATTGACAGTACTTATATATTTATATGTATGAGGCTAGGAATTTATTTTGATGATAATTCGGACTCGCAGTCGAGTCATCCTTCTATGCTAAAAAGTCCGATAAGTAAAAACATTAGTTTAGAATATATTTTAGGTGATGGAGGTAGAATTAAAGCTCAAATTCAAGCTCATGTAGATATGTTCATACATGATTTAAAAAAGATAATTGATATATTATCTATTATAGATGAGCGTGTAAAAAACTGTTATGAAAAAGAAATTACATCCAAAGTGAATGGATAGAGTATTACATAAGTTTGGCGACAAACTGGCGGCAGAGAACCAGAACCCTCCTGAATAACCATTAGTTACCGTTTTCTATCCTTTTGATAAATATCTAATTTATTGATTTATAAAGGATAGGGAACGTACTCATAATCGATTGGTCGCTGGTTCAAGTCCAGCAGGGGCCACCAAATTTTAGCTGTTAAATCAGCACATTAAGCCACTTTTAACGAAGTGGCTTTTTTGTATCTGGTAGTCATTGCTCCCTTTTTGTCCCCTGAGATTTTTTACTGCCCCCTGATTTTTTTGTGACATGTCACGGCGATTTTTATTTTTTCAAAAGTATGTCACGCTTATTTTTTACAGTAGGTTGCAATTAGAGTAGTTATTTTGTTAGATAGGTTTATCTTTTATCTAACTCAATGGTGGAATCATGAACTCTAAAGATGTGTTGTTTATTACTAAAGGTCGACACGTAGAACGTGTGTTTGTACCTGACGACTTGACTACTTATATTTATAGAATTGACCACGGTACACTTGCAGAAATGGAAGAACATATTCTCCCGATAGAAGAGTTCGTCTTTAATGGAAAAACTTATTTTATTGTTAGAGAAGATAAAACAATAACAGGTAAGCGCATCCAAGAAGAGATTCAAAATCATTACTGACGATTTCAGTTTTTCAATTCCTCTCAAGCCGCATTGTTACTGATTTTTTGAAGTTATGCGGCTCGTTTCGCGATCCAACCAAACCCACGTAAAATAGAGATTTCCTTTATCTTTCATTGCGTTGTGTTTTTAGTGCGATCCATTTCGTGATCTAAAAACTGAAATATAATGAAATTCTTTTCACACATTTCATTTTTCAATTTCTCGCAAGACCCTAGCAGTGGCGCGGCTTGGCGATATGTTTTGTAGAATTTTAAAACTGAAATAATTTTACTGCACAGATTGTGCAGGCGGGTGCGGTGTAGTGCGTTTTACGTGGTGGAAACTTTTATTTCGTGGGGGCTGTGATTCCTCAGCGGCATTCTGTGGACGCGATCCAATTCAATGATTAGGTTCTGTTAGATGATTATTGATGTGCTCTGAGTAGCGCTTAGGCTGTTATATTGCAGATATAAAAAAGCCCACACTCGGTGGGCAAATGGTGGACGATAATCTTACTTACCAATGACTGGCGAATACTTTTTATTCAAGCTGTCTGACTTGGTGCTAGTGCCTTTGATAGCTGGCGCGTTAAGTGGTGCGCCTGTGTTGCTGTGAGTGTGGTTAGCAGTGAGTTCTGCTAGTTCTTTGACTACATCAAGCGTGTCTATCATCAGCTGGGCAACGTTGATTTCTTGGCTGCCAATCCAAACCACAGGGGCTATGATTTGTTGCTGTGCGCCTGCGATACTTTGCTTTATCTGCCCGACTTTCTCTATCAGCTTTTGACCGATTTCAATTGTTGAGTCTTGCCCAATATTCAGGACCATATCTTTTTCAACACTTACCACATAATTGGCTGATGTTGCTATTGCATAATCACCCTCGGATAATTGCTGTATTGCACCCGCTAATAGTTTTTTAGTACCTAAAACAGTCGATGTGTCGTTGGCCTGTATCGTGGTTTCCCTTGCCACTAGTTCGCGCTGTTCTTTGTCCGCTTTAATCATCCGTAGCATGGACGCTTCATTGATACTCTGGTCTGTCTCACGATTCCAGCTACCATCCTGCGTGACACGTTGGAAAACCTCTTTGCGTTGTTGTTGCAATTGCTCCCCTGGGAGGATGTCCGGTAGGGTATTATTTTGGCTGAGTGTTTGCCTGATAAACGGTTTATCAGGTCTGCCACCTTCAAAGGCAATTTCAACTAAAGTGCCCTCAGGTGGAAATTGGAACATCCCACTCTCGCCCCCTGCCATTGGTAAAGGTAGTGGCACGGCTTTATAAGTAGGTGCGGCTGATTCGTTACCATCACCATCAAGCAATTGCACATCAACAGCATATTTTGGTCTGAATGGATCCGAAATATCACCGGCACTAACAGACTCGCTCGGTGATTCAATTCGCGCAAATTTTGGTAAATGCAAACCTGCAGATAATTCGGGATAGGCTTTGTCTATTTGGCTCTGAATCGATGTTTTATTTTCGGCTTTGCCTGTTAATGGATTTATGGCCAACCAATAAAGTGTGATGTCGTCATTGTCGAGTTGGACTTTATTCACGCGCTTACCATTTACCACCTTTCCGGCTCGTAAGGCGGGTATTAATGGAAAGGTGGCGCTGTTACCTGCTGATTGGCCTTTTGAAAACTCTGCAGGTATTTCATGTTTATCATCTTTAAACATCGAATCTATCCAGCTGCCAACAAAGATTTTACCATCCGGCATTTGGTACCAAACATAATCAGAGATGCTGAAAACTGCCCCTAAATTGGTTAGTAGCTGAAATCCGGTACCATTGTGAGTGAAATGAGGAATAGGCGTATTGATGTATTTTGAATCGGGCAGAATGAACGTTAAGCCGCTATTTTCCTGCAAATAGTCTGTGATCACTTTTAATGTTGGATGTTGAAAAGAACATGGCCACATTTTATCAAACACCGCGACAAGCTCACGAATAAATAGCTTTTGAAAACCGTTATCGGTAGGTTGAGCACGTTCAACATATCCGGTGAAGTAGCGGTAAAGTGAATCGGTATAGCCCGTATCAAAACGAATTAATTTACCTGTGTAATCCGTTTCGGTTTCAACAGTCAAAAAGCCACGACCACACGCTGATAGTTCAAGCATGATTTTCGCATCAACAATATGGACCTCATCATTAGATAAATAACAGCGGCTAATCGGTTTCATTATTATTTATTCCCAAAATCATCAATCGGTTTTAAAACCGTACTTTCAAACCATGTTAATTCGTCTTTTTCTTCTTTTGCCGCGCCCGTTGGTGCTTTTGGGTTTCCGGTCTGTTTTTTCGCTTGTGCTTGACCTACCGCTCTCGCATCTTTTTTCTCAGATACCGATAAATGCTCACGTAATGTGAATGTAATTTGCCATGCCATTTGTCCATCTATTTCTGATGCATCAATATTTCCGGTAAAAGTACCGATACGAAAGTTAATGGCTTTGGCGGTATGATTCGCGACGCGATAACGTTTTAATTTGCCGCCGTCTTTAGCTTCGGCAAGTGCAAATAGTCGTGTGAGGATTTTTGCATCAGTGAAATTAATCACGCCAGTTACGCGTAGCTCTTTTGGCTTAATACCTTGCTCTGCAACAGCGGTGCTGGATGTTTGACCGGATTGGTCTTTGTCTTGGAATTGTACCGACGGGTTAACTTTGATGTTCTTCAGCGGAATAGCTTCACCATCAAGGGCGAAGGTTATTGTCGGATTTTGTGCTGTCGATTGGTTTTGTTGGATCATGAAGCATTCCCTTTAGTACTGAAAGTTCGCTTCCTGCGAACAGTGTTGCTAATGTTAAAACCGCGTCAGGTTCAGGGATATCTTTCTGTAGCTGTTCCGCTAAATAATCGCCTGTTCCTTTGCCTGTAAAACTCCAAATAATAACTGATTTACCCAGTAGGCCAGTGAGTTTGTCATTAATGTCTTTTAATGCGTTTTCTCGACTGACTTTGAAGCTAGACATTACTGATTTCATTGCATCGATACCGCTTGCGCTGCCTGCGCTATTTTTGGCCTGTTCAATCAGCTGGGCATTAATTGTTGCGCGGCTGTTTGACGTTGATAGAGCCTGTGGTTTGGGTAATCCGCCTAGTTGTTTGCCCGGTAACTGCATTTTTGTTATCTGCAGTGATTCCGCTGTTTTTGCCATGCGTTCCACTTGCGAGAAAACGGGCAATGGGAACACGGTCGAAAATTGCTGCAGCAATCCCATAAATTCCGTTTGCGTTTTTGCACAGACCATCATAACCGTAATTTCTGTTTCTGCAGTACCTGCCAATTTTTTTGCAATATGCTTGATTGCGTTGGTTGGGCTTAAATAGCTGCCTGTATCGGTTTTTTGCCCTAGTCCATAAACAAATGGATGCGCGGGCACCATCGAACAGGTTAGCCCCGACATGGTCGGGGATAGTTTCATCAATGACTTACGCCACTTTGGATGGATTATGGTTTCGTTGGCCATTCGATATCCGGTGCGGTTGATGTGTCAACACGATTGAGATAAACACGGTATGTTTTCCATGCAGTTAATTTGCTTTCGTAATTATCATCATCAAGACCCACTTCAATTGCATCTTGTAGATAAGTAATCATGCTGTTCGCTTCCGCTAAACGCTGTGATTTTTCACTTTCTGCAGTAGCTACAGCCGCGGCTTTTTGGGTGTCAGTATCAGTCACCCACTTTTTACCGTCCCACTTATCAAATTCTGTTGGCGGCTCTAGCAATGTCAGCGTACCCGGTAATTCGCCAATAAAATCAATCTCTGTTGGCTGACGATTTTCAGTGTTGTAAGCTGTCTTACCGCGATTATCCGTGACGATTTCCCATTTCTTTTCGTCTTTGCTGCGAATAACTGCAAAGCCCGCTTTTGTTGGTAGTTCAGGTGCATCAATATAAGCACCAGCGGATATACTCACATCAAAATAAATATTTTCCATACTTGCATTGATATATTCACGTGTTGCAGGGTCTGCGATATACGTTTTAATCCAGCCTGCTTTTTCTGCGAGTCCATTTTCTCCGATTACTGCTTGTTCAATTTCTAAATTATATTTGTTCATTATGCTGCTCTCACGATATATAAAAATGCGATATTGCGCGGACGGCTTTCTTTCCCGCCTGATTTTTTTGTTGTGTATGTTGCGTTGCTGACATTAATAGCTAATGTTCTGAGAGCGTATTGTTCTGAACTGCCTGAGCCATTCGCATTTTTTAATATCATGTTATGGTCATGCTCTTGGTTTTCATCACTTTGCTCTGATAACACAGCTCGTCCATTATCTATATTACGGCCAGCATCAAGTCCGCGAATAAACTCCCCCCGAAGGTCTGGTAATACTCCTGATGGATATGCGAGCGCTAAAAGTGGGTAAGTTGTTTTATTAAATGTCTGACCGTTACAAATTAAATAACCCGTAGGTGGTGTTGATTGAGGCCAAGGCAGAGGACAGCCAACTCTGCAATCACTAAGATGGTCAGCCGCGCCCGATGCCTTTAAGTTTCCGTTGCGGTCTACAGTAGTGTTAGCTGTTGAGTAAATTTCCTTCCATTGTGTCGTCAGATCCATACCGTCAATGTTGGAAAATCTGTAATACAATATTTCAGGAATTCGTGACATGAAAACTTGAGCTCGGCGGCTTGGAGTATAGCTAACTTGAATACCTCCGCCCGCCCCCGGATACCCCTGACTTGTTGCTACTAGTGTACTACCGTACTGGATAAAGCGACTTTCATTTCGCTCTCCCACCCCCTTTTCTTCGTAAGAGGCTTTGCCAATGCCAAAATCACCAACTAGCATCGCTGTACCGGTGGCTCTCGGAAATAAAATACTTTGTACAACATTTCCGTTTGTATCGCGCTGATATAATTCAGCTATAGCAGCTTGACTATTAGGTTTGGCTTCAAGAAAAACGGTTGAACCTTCATCTTTTTTCAGTCGGATGACAGGGTAGTTAAGTCCTTTTTTGTACACCGTTAACGTCTCTACGTCTCCCGTTACTTTGTCGACCTTCTCATTCAGCCCATTTTTCAGCGCTTCACTTGTTGCATAATTTCCAGCAGGTTGATAATTACCAACGGGTTGTTTTTTGCCTAATTCACTTGTGAGTAACTGTTGACTAACAACAAGCTCGGTACTATTTCCCATTTGATGAGTGATATTCGCTTTATCAATTTTCTTGCTTAAATCTAATTTAAAACGTGTTTCAAGCGCTGCAAGTTCCTGATCACTCAATGCCCCCATAGGTCGTAAATCTTTCACATTCCCTGATGCATCAATGCTGGCAATAGCAAACACTTGGTGTGTAAATCCAGCGGCATCAACATAATTAGTTAGTGTTGCGGCGGCTGTAATTTTAATAACCGTGTTCCACTGGCTAACAATGTTCCCTTGATAGCTGAAATCTACATAAACTTTAGTATTGCGCAGGTTATTTAAAGTCTGGTTTTGTGCAAGTTCACCACGAAGGCCGCCAACATAACCAAGACCTTTTTTAACCGTGTATTGTTCAGCACTACGAGTCACTTCAAAACTTTCATCAAAGAAAGCCGCAGCTCCGTAGCTGTCTAAATTAATCAGGCGTTGCATTTCATCAATACCAGATAGACGCGCAGTAAAATCAATTTGCCATGTTTCTGCACTTGTCTTAATTTGAGTTTCTTCTGCCGCCCCTTGAAATTCCAATAAAAAAGAACGCATCAGGACATTGCCCTGTTGCCCATTCTGGGTCTTTAGCTTTTTTTGACTTGGCGCATGGGTGATCATTGCGACTGTATTGGATTCTTTATTGAGTAATCCTATCCAGTTAAAATCAAAGTTACCGACTTCTGCGCCTAATGTGACGCTATAGGCAACCGCATTTTCACTGGCTAAACCGGATTTATTCACGAGTTGACGGTAAACAATCTGGTTCGCAGGCGGGAGTTTTTCGTTGCGGTCAATCGGTTTTGTTGGGTCTAGGTTCGGCACATTTGCGAACACAAACTCATTGAGCAAAACGGGTTTAGCGCTTGCGGCTTCTTGGGCTTTCCATCCCTCAAAAGCTATCGTAATTACTGATGCCATATAATGCAGTCCTTTACATTAATGATGCGCCAAACACTTGACTTGACGCTGAAATTTGTCCAATTCGAATAAACATCGGTTGATTGGGTAAGGTGGCGTAATAGCAAACATAATCCGCTTCCACAAAACCGACGCGCATACCGAGCTGATGCACCGCCATAACTTCAAAACGATAGCGTCTGCAGGTGCGCCCATATTGACGGATAATGTTAAGCAACAAGTCAGGGTTATTAGCAATTTGACCGTCGCTAACCCGTAAAATAATGACGTCCCAATCAATATCCGGTTGCCGCTCGTTAATTTCGACATAACCGACGCCAAGGCGTTTAAATATATCGATAAACCCTGAGACGCTGCCGGAGTCTTTGGCATTGATAAACGCATATTTCACACGCTTACGGTATAAATCCAACGGCTCATTATTAAAGCGTTGGATATCTCGCTGATATGCCAACAAGTTTAATAATGGCTCAGTGCAGGTATCAGGGTCTAATTGCGCCAAAGGCCACGTTAGCCAACCGTAAATCATTTCCCAAAATCGTTTGGTTGCCCGTAACAATGTTGCAGGCTCGTCTAAGTTCATCCAAGACGGCAAAGCCAAACGCTTTAATCGTTGTTTAAACTCGGGCATTTTGCACCTCAACGGTGAGTGACTTTAGGCGTGGCACGCTTAAATCACTGACAATGTCGGGAATGCTAAACACAATCGAATCCAAGACAGAAAACTGTTTATGTAATTCGCGCCCAAGATTTGAGAATGAAAAACGTGAATATGGCCATGTTTTTTTAACATCATAATTGGCGTTCTCACGAAAGGCACAGCGCACTAAATCACCTGTATCTTGCTTTAATTTTTGCAATTCTTCGGCGGTGAAGTTTTCCACACTCGGCACAAATAAGGTCATTTTTAAAGTATGTTGCGTTTCTGGCATCGGAAAACATCGCATATCATCGCCATGTCCGTGATGCCCTTGGGCATTGATATAATCATTCACTTTGTCAATAAATGGCTGACTTGTGACGCCACTATCAAGCAATAAATACGCATTTGCGGTTCCGGCTCCGCGCGGTGCATCATGCAAAAAGAAAATACGGTCAATGCTCAATCCAACGACATTGGCAATCATTCCTCTGTAAACTGCATCAGTATGATATTGACCGACTAAATTATATTGATTGCGGCAACGGTCACGTAAATCATTGTCGCTTTCAGCATCCGCACCCGGTACTAATAACCAGTTTTCCTCATTCTGAACACGGTCAATCCCTGCGATAGCAACGGGCAAAATACGGAAATAGCCTGGCGCAAGGTTGTAAGCCCCTCCGGCATTTTCAGCGATAACCGGCACTAATGCGCTATCGGTATTTATCGCTTTGGTTTCCGCTGTTTTGACAGTGTAAACAATGCCGTTAATACGTTCTGTTTGTACAATGGTTCCCACTGGAATTGTGACAGTTCCGGCACCTGCTGCACGATAAAAGCGAATCGCCCCTTTTGCTGCTGTGGCAGGCTTGCGCGTTAAATTGACGCCCCAAGCGAACATATCTAGCCAGTTACCGGATGCGGTGGCTAAATACATATTTTTCAAGGTGACATTGATTAAGGCATCGGTGAGCCAACGAACGGGTTTTGTCACAATGGTATTAATCAAACGCCAGAACGGCGACATATCCGAAGTGTTGGTAATTAACCCCTCGTCATGGACAATTTCCGCAAATTTATCGCTAATTTCATCCTCTGATATGGGCATGCCGCTATCGCGTAAAACTTGTTCATAATCGATTTGGGGGATATTTTTACTGTTCATAATTCACCCCCAAATTGATACGCCCAAAGTCGTAAGTATCTGCTGTCACCCAAAGTCGTTTTGTATTTTCTTCATCGATCACAATTGTGCCCGGCACTAACCGTTCATCACTTTCAACTAAGATTTCCATTTGAGTACGAATGTCAGCACGAAGAGTGGGACTGCGCTCAGCGACTAATTGAGTCGCAAGTCCACTTTCAATAATGCGATGTGCCACATCTTGGGTGATTGATTGGCGGTTATTGCAAAGCTCCGGCTCATTGCCGGAGTTAAGCGTAAAGTTTCGGTTAGTAATTAATAAATCAAAATAGAGTAAATTATCCATTTTCAAGCGCAGTCCATTCCGCTAAATTTTGTGGTGACATTCCATTTGTCACTTGAATGGTTACGTTATCAAATCGCTTGCTGTTATCAACGCTTTGAGTTCGGTTATTGCTGATTTGCCGACTAATGCCGCCTTTCTCTACACCACTAAGTTGCCCACCGACCAATAAACCTGCAGCACTGGCAGCTGCTGGGGATCCGTCAATGGTTCCGGTAGCCTTGGTTTCAATATTGACGCCGGGTAAATAATTTAACTTTTCAACGATGCTGTTCCAGACGCCTGTAAACATATCTGTGATAGATTGCCAAACATTCGAAAAAATGTTTTTAATCGTATTTCCCATCGCTTCAAATGTTTTATCGATTGAGAAATCGCCGAAGAAATTAACAACATTATCCCAGCCCTCCGTGATAGCTTGCCACGTTTGTGTAAATGCAATTTTAGTTCCTTCAATCATGAACATAATGGCTTTGAATGCCCATGTGTCAGAAAAATAGGCTGTAAATTCTTGCCACTTTTGTGACATCCATTCCCATGCCTGCATTGCAACAAGACCCACGGCACGTACAGCAATAGAAACAACTTTAAATGCAGTGGTGTCCATAATCGCGGCTTTGATATCATCCCAATGCTGAATGAGCTTATAGATGCCGTAAGCCAGTAAAGCGATAGCACCAATAATGAATAAGATAGGCCAACTCATAAATGAGAAACTGACACCTGCAGCCATAGCCGCAATACGCACCGCAAGTAACGTTCCGCGAATAAATTTTAACGCCACATTCCACGCAAGAATGGCAGTTCGATAAAGCCAGATTGCTGCAGTGCTGATTTTTAAGATGCCCGTGAAAACGCTCATGATGATTTTTAAGCCCATCAAGATAAATTTAGATATTCCCATCACGATATTAGCTGCAGCACCCGCCGCGGCGAATCCAAGAATGCCCATCGTGATATAGCCGACCCAACGGGCGATATTCGGGAATAACGTCAACCATCTAACCAGCGTTTGACCACCTTCAGCCATTTTGTCGATTAAGGGAGTGATCACAGGTAATAAAGTCATACCGACAGCAATGCGGATAGATTGCCAGATAGACATTAACCGTTCCCACGGATTTGCCAATTTTGCAGCTTGCTCGGTGGTGCGCTTCATCCCATCACTCGCACCTAAGAAACCGATATTTTTACGCAAAATATCGACATTGCCGTAAAACTGTTTAACTACGACAGCTGAATCACCGAAAGCGGCTTCAATTTCTTTTTGGGCTTTTAAGTTGCCCTCAATACTGGATCCGTATTTCGTTTGGAGTTTATCCAACACTTCAGGCATAGACAGCATTTGACCGGATGCATTAACGAATGATAGGCCTAGCTTTTTACCACTATCGGTTGCAGTTTTGAGGAATGCTTCATAAGCCCCTGACGATTCACCACCAAGCGTTCTTTGTAACTCCCCCAATACCGCTAATTGCTCGTCAATGCCCACGCCAAATTGGGTACCTGCATTTTTTGCGCCTTCCATCAAAGAGGTGACTTCTGACATCGATACACCAAAGGCTTTGGACATATAAACCGCTTTGCCCGCTAATTCTTCAGCAAACTGCACTTGTCCGACTTGATTAGCGTAGCGCTCAAACTGATTGAACATTTGCCCCATGTACTGCGTAGCTTCCTCTGGGGTACTTTTTAGGGCTGCAGCGGTTGTATTTGTAATGCGTGTTAATTGGGGTAAATCTTGCTGAGTCACATTATTAATTGCTCGACTGATCGCCGTTGTGGACTTCACAAAATCAATAGAGGATTTGCCGTATTGCGCTGCAAATTTAAGGGCATCTTTGGAAATCGTATCCATGACGCCGTCGTCAATGCCTTGCAATGATGCGGTCATCATGGCGTCATTCATTTCGATTGCTGGATCAAGAATATTTTTGATAGACCAAAAAGCCCCTGCAAGACCAGCACCGCCAATCGCAATCTTTCCAAATGCGACTTGGCTATCTCGAGCAAAGCCCGAAACAGCCGATTGAACTTGTTTGATGGGTTTTGTGATGTTGTCGATAAGACTGAGTGTGAAATCTAGTTCGCTCATGAGTCACCCTTGAACGCTAGTGCAATTCCATTCGCGATAGATATCCGCATATTTTCTGAGTAGCGGTTATCTAACCAGATTGCAGCGGCAATATTTTCTTCCGTGTCAGGCTCATGGGGTAAATACCGCTGTCGCAAGATTAAAAATTGCTGCAGCGGATTATTTTCAATAGCGGTGACACGGTTGGTTAGTTTTTTACGCTAATTTCCAATTTTGGCGCGTATTCTTTATTTACAAGTTCAACAATTTGCATTGCCGCACTTGGCATTGCTAATAGCTCGTCTAAAAACGCTTTGCTATCAGCACAAACAATACGCTTCAAATAAGACGTAATAGGGGCAACTTTATTATCCATCGACATATCGTTAATCATGCCGTTGTAAGCCGTTAAGTTTGGCTCAAAACTAATATCTTTTTCGCCGATGGTTAAAGTAATAATTTGTTTAGTCATGAGAGAGTTCCTTTCTCTTTCTAATTTCGTCCGTTAATTGGTTGTGCCGTGCGGCACATTGACCATATAAAATAGCCATTTTTTCTAATGGCTCTGAGATATCACGGCCTGTTGTTCCCGCGAGTCTCGGAATGTCCGTTGAGCATTTTTTTAACAGGTTTTCCTGATAACTCACGCTCGATATTTTCGGCGGTTTGGTTGTACATGCTGATAAAGTCATCACTAACACAAACGTTAGTAAACACAGGCTTAATAATTTCAGTGCGTATTTCTCTGGGGGCAGCATTGGCGATCCCCTCCAGTTTTTGTTCAAGCGCCTGACCTGATTGGCTTGATATTTTTTCAATATTAATGCGGGTTTTATCCGCTACTTTTTGAGCTGTTAGCTCTAAGCTATCGTGATAAAGCCCGTTTACTTTCCAACCCGCACCGAACGCGCAAGTTAGTAATGCGATTATCAGCGCGAGTTGTTTAGTCATTACTTAACCCCGTTATGTTCTAACGAATAATGGTTACCATCGTTAAATCGACCGCCCCAAGTGCCTCCAATCGACTCCCAATATTCGCCTAGTGGTTGGTGATCAGTAGTTGATGTCATCCATTTACCATTGATAAATAGATTAAAATCCACTGCTAAGCGCTGGGTGTGCAAACTATTTTTGATGCCTTTACCTGCTTTGGCATTTAATGCAGCTTGCTCTGGCTTGCGATAAGCTTCACCAAATGTCAATCGGTAGCCGTGCTCGTCAGCCCAATTGATAAGCTGTGCAATTTTTACGGTAAACAGTGCTTGTTTTTCTGAAAGTGTCATTGTTTAAATTTCCTTTTTAACAGTGCGCTTCCACGCTTTTTTAACCACATCTCAATTAATTGATAACCGATAATGCCAAATGCCGAGCCAAGTCCAGTAATCGCCAGCGGTGAAATATCCGGTATCCAAATTAAAACTGCACCCGCTAACATTGAAACAGCAGACCCTAAAATGACACGACCAAAAAATAGTCGGGCTGTAATTTGCTCATCACTTGTTAATATTTTACCAATCGCAATAAATACACCGATAAAAAATAACGCGATGAATGTTTTTTCGTGTTCTTCCATGAACAAATTGTCCTTATTATCCGATAAGGGTTTGAGTTAATTCAGATTCCAAATAGGGAATGCCTTTAATGCGCACAAAATCAGGACTGGTGACCAGATATTTGATTTTATGGGTCGTGACAGCACCGCCTTTGGGGTCGATATCTAAAATATCACTGAGAATCAACTTATTGCCGAATGACTCCACTTTCATTTCTTCGCTGCCTGCCTTGGCATACCAAAGAAAATCCATGACTTTAATGCCACGCCAAGAACCTGCAGCACGTGCTTTTGCGACGATAATTTCAAAATATTTAGTACTAATTTCGATTTCACCCTCTGCGCTTACATCGCCCGCAACAAAACCATCAGGCATACCGCGCGTTTGCGCCGCTGCAGTGTTATCTGTAATAGACAAACTCACCTTTTCGACGTGAATTAAGTCACCATCAATATTGAAGTCAAAACTTTGACCCGATAAACGTTGGCTCATTGATTAGCCTCCAAGCTAGCATCCAGTAAGATACTGACCGTAATCCCTTTAGGGCATTCATACGTTCTTACTGTGATATAAATTTCAACGGTATTTTTGGTTTTCCACACAATGACAACATCACCATCTTGCGGCGGCATGCATTCACCGGGGAACGTGACACCGTTAATTTCCGCACTACGTGACATTTCACGCATAGTGCGCGCAAAGTAGCTTTTGTGGGTTTCGATGCTATTTGGCGTACTGTTTAAGCTACGATCCCCAATTTTTGCAATTGCTTGTAAACGTACGCGGCGCGCGACTTTATCGACAATGCGTAAGTTTTCGATAGATTGATAATCACCGCCTTCGACATCTAACGTACGACCGTCAGACCAGTACAGGCCGTCATAGTCGGGGTACCACATTGGCACACTAAAACGCAGTTTTTCCAGTGCTTGAAGTGTGGCTAAATCTAGCTCGACGTCGTCACTATCTTTCGGAAAATCAACGCTACCCAAGTCAATTAATGCCCCTGTTTTTACACGTGCTGGGCTATCGGCAATGGTGACAGCACGCGTACATAATCGACCAGCTAATACACCTGCTTCATTACCCCACAAGCTAGGCACCAATTGAATAGATGGGGCGGCTTCGCCTTTTTGTAATTCACTGAGGCGAGTCAGCGCATCTTGCCATGTTTCGCCCACTTGCAATCCAGTCACGGAAAGAATGGACCATGTCCAACGACCCAATTTAGCCAGTAAATTTGCGCGGAGTGTTTGCGCCGCTTTAATGGTGGCCTTGGTGGTTTCACCGATATAAACGTAACCCTCAACACTGGCGATTGATTGTGCTTTTAATACCGCATCAACAAAATCAGTGTCTAAGGCGCTCTCTGGCAGAATGTGAACATAACCAAACCAGTTCTGCCCTGCATTCGCCGCCGTTGCTTTGATATTCGACTTTAAAGGGCTATCTTCTGCCCCCAGTAATGTATCTAAATCAGTTTGAGTATTGACGGGTAAGGTTTCGCCGATATGGCTTTTCCCTTTACCTACAAATAACAAGACGCGCTCAATTTCTTTCGTTTCGCCTTGTAACTGATTGACTTGATTAACCTGAACGTTAGGCCACATAGTTAAATCCTTTTATTTAATATCCTGCGCCTTGATATCAGCGCCAAATCCAATCCCTTGTAACTGCCTTGCGAGCGCCTTTTTAAAATCGCTGTCACCCATGCCAAAAAATACACGAGCAGGAACATCAATTGTCCAACTGCCTTTTGCTGTTTTGCCGCTTAGCTTCTTGATAATTAAACCCGCTTGATTAAAAGACATCGTTTCAGTTATCAGTTTTACTGTCGGCTTTTTAAGCCGTTTGCCTTGTTTTACTTGATACCCCAATTCACGTAATTTTTTTGCCTGCTTTTTTGTAGCTAATCGACTTGGATCATTGCTTTGTTGGCTTTCAACTTGCCGCCGTCGAACTGTTACACTCATACCGTTTTGTTGAGAGAAACCAACCACACCAGCGGGCACATTTTTAGCCCCATTACGATACTTACCGCCTTGCAAATAAATTCGGATGGCTTCAACTTGCGGCATTTCTTTTATATGCAACAGCTTTGGCATATTGCGCAGCATCTTTTTTTTATAATTACTTTGCCTGCCTTGCCATTTGTGACCGTCTGGCGATTGCTGATTTTTAACATTGCGCTTGGCTGCTGCTATAACGCCGTATTTCGCCATACGCCATAAAAAACGCTGTCGTTTCTTCGGCGGCAATTCCAAGCCTTTTAAGGCTTTTTGCATATCTGCAAATTGGTTTTTATTCAGCTGACCATTAATTATCATGTTTTATATCGCTATAGATTTCAGCGTGCTCAGCGAACCATGTTTGCGGGTCAGCAAGTGCCCAACGCTCACCATCAAAGGGAACTAACCCTTCAGGGTCTTTTTTCATTACAACGGGTTCAGCTAATGAAATCGTCACAACAACAACCGCGGTATATTCATCAACATCAACTGTCATTGACGGTGATTCTTGTTCAATATTGCTGTCATTAAATTCGTTGTCTTGTTGGCTAATCCACGCATCAATTAATAAAGGAATATAACGTGGATCAAGTTCGCGATAAGGAAAGCGCCCCCACGCGATGACCGCATCATATTGCTGTATCATCATTTGATACTGGTCTAACCCTAAGTCTTTTTGAGCACGAATAAACTGGATTTCGTCTGTTTCGCTAGTAAATTCAACTTCGCAGATTCTTTTTGGTAAATTGTCTTTTAAAAATCGGGTTAGGCTTTGTAATTTACTCATATCATCGCCACTGTTACGCGCTTTAAACCTTTCATGTTTCGGATCACAAATGCAGCTTCCGCGAGTAAATTATTTTTCGTTTCTGGATTTTCCTGCTTCGGATTCGGTGCGCGACTCACAATTGAGGTATACTCACCAATTAAATCCGCTTTCGCACGGGCATACAGTGCTTTTTTATATTGCGCACATAATGCGTTTTGCCCGTTTGCTTTTGCGCCCGGCACTTCAAGTGCTTTGCTATAACCGTTCGCAATATATTTACTCTTTAATGATTCCAGCGATAAATTAATCTCGGCAATACTTGCTAATAAGGCATCTGTCAGTAAATCATCATCTAAATCTAATGGTATTTGTCGCTGTTTTTGAAAATCCACTAAATTTAAATCAGGCCAAAAACCATCATTCGTGATTTCAACTGATTGATATTTTAAGTCGTTGCCGTTAAGCATAATTTACCGCCTGCTACTTTGAATCACTGCGCCAGAATATACTTCGCAATACAAATAAGATGACAGATAGCCCGATAACGGTTCCCCAGTTAACAGGTAGCACGGTGTTTAATTCCGCTGAAATTGAGAACCAATTCCAGACACTTAATATTCCCCAAGAAATACCGAGAGGTAACAATAAACATGCTGCAATAATGAGTAACGCCAGTATTGCACCAACCATTTTTCCTGCTTTCATTATTCAATCCTTGTAATAAAAATCGGGCTGACTGGCTTCCAAGACTGAAAGCAATAAATTGCATCATCTCCACCACGCCCGATTGGCTTGCGGTAGTTGTTATTCGGTGGTTAGTGCTCTAATTCGCATAGCAATACGTTTTAGATACGTATCAACCCCGACTTTGTGATTAAGCTGTCGTGCTTTTTCCATGTATGCCGCCGCTTGTTCTAGCGTATCCACACAATCAATTGCACTGGCTTTCGCATCTGCATTGAGATCACTTCTTAGTAAATTCAATGCCGCAAATTTGTAGTATTTCGCCCTGATTTTTTCGTGAACTCGCCATTTTTCAGTTACGTTTTTAAATGTCCTTGAAAAATAAGGTTCTATACTGTTTCCGGATTCATTTTCCAACGTTGCCCACGCTAAAATAATGTCAGCAACAAGGGCTGGAAATTGACTTCTGATGTTATCGGGGGTGAGCTGTCCCTGCTCAATGGCAATATCTGCCCAATCCAACCCCTTGTCGAAATCCCCGACATCAAATAGCCAAATGGTGCAGTAAGCAAATATCGGGTTTCGGTATACTTCACCCTCGGACAAATAGCGTTCAGCTGTCGGAATATAGGCGGGCAATAACTCCCGCTTTTTCATTTCCACTCTGTCTGCTGTTGTCGGTTGCTCACGTAGCCGTTTGACATCCCGCTCAATCGCCCTTGCTTGTAAGTGCATACTGGTACCATCGGCGATAGTAACGGCTTCTTGCCGTTCTAGCTTTTGGCGTAGTTCTACGGCTTGGCGGTGACGTTGAGCAGGTGATAGCATTACTCTACAGTTTCCTTCGGTTCTGACACATTGCCGATGGTCACTGCGTCTTCATCATAAGCCCCGTATAACTCATAATACTCAAGCGCATAACCTTCATTACGCAGGTATTTATTTTCAAATTGTTTACGGTCTTCAACAAATTCAGCTTTACGTTGACCCGTACCACGTTGCGTGTACAGATGCAAGTTAGATAATGGTGTAACAACCATACGTTTACCCGGCATAAACGGTGGAATAATCGCAGGGCGACCCGCAATGGTGGTTCCCAACATTTGAGCCGCTATTTTTTCCGTTGGTCGGTCTGCTGCTTGATACAAGCGGTATTGTTCAGCCGCAACCAATTCAGCCCCAACAAGCACCACTAAACGTGGATCATTGCGGAACTCAGGCGGTATACAGGTATTAACAATATCCGATGCCATTGCATCCAATGATTTAAAATCACCTTTTTCATCAAGCACGACAGGTGTAGTGATAACTTGTTTACCACCTTGCCACTGTTTAGCCAGTGCGTGCCAACCGATATTAACGTCTTCGCCATTTGGGAACTTACGTGGATCCGTATTTTCAGCAACGTGTGTCCCGTTAAAACCGATACGCAGTTGGTCTAACGCAAATGATTTCAGCGTGAACCCTTGCATTTTCTGGAAAAATTCATCTTCACTACCTGAATTCGCCCATACGGATAATAAGCGCCATTCTAATGCCGCACATGAATCTGTCTCATAAAGTTGGTAGGTATTGCCATCAACACCCAACTTACGAGAAAAACGACCATCTTTAACGCGCCCCGTGAAAATCCCCGGATTGCCTGTACTGACTACTTGCCCTTGAAGTTGGTCGACATATTGCAAATTAATCATGCCAAGGAAATCAACTTCTTCTAACAGTGCATCACGTAATTGAATTTCTTTCGGCTCAGTAATCGCGAAATAACGCGATACATTATCCGTGCCTGCTTCACTCGCTAACGCAATCGCATAATTACGTAGAAACTCACGCGCTTTCAGGTTTAATAACATGGAAATCCCTCTCCTAATTTTTCCAATTTCAATTTTTTAGTTTAATTACAACAGCATTAAACTAAGTGATTGAAACGTTTTGTTTTATCTTTATCACCGCGTGGGTTTAACTTTGGTAAATTAGTAACTTTTGAATCTAACTTGCTAAAATTACTAACAATATTTGAAATATTGTCTTTTAACTGTTTGAATTCAACGGTATCAACAACATCTTTAACGGTTTCAATGTCTTCTTGTACCTCTTCAACATCGGTTTCCGTTGACGTTAGACGCTGTTCAATTGCAATTAGTCGCGTATGGAAATCTTGAAGTGCGTCTTTAATATTTTCTAATGTGACTTCATCGTCAGTGGATGAACTAGCATCGTTTGAATCTTCAATATTAAAAAAACTTTTCCAACCGCCTTTTTTATCTTTAGCCATTTTTATTTTGTCCTTAAACTGTTTAACTTCATCGATAACGAGGGGTTTCAGTGAGCCGTATCGATATTGGTTTTTTCCTGATTTAAAGCGTAATCGTGTTGTTCCAACACTTGCAGGGGAGCAAGTAACGCCAAGCCCTTCTAAATACGTTTTGCCTGTGCCTCTAAAATTTCCATCCGGTGTAAATTCCGCAGAGGTAAATAAAAGCTGACCGTCACGATTCGCTTGTAATAGATGATGATTTGGACACAGTTGAGCATATAGCCTTAATACCCCATCACTATCTCTTTCAGTCTTTACGGCTAATACTTCGCCCATAGAACCAAAATAACGCTCATGCTCAGGCCAAATACAGGCTGTATATAAATTAGGGTCATAAAGTTCAGCGGATTCTTCTAGCCAATGAGCATCAATTCTACGTCCATCGACAGTATCACCCTCTGTAGCTATACACAGCCAATTCGTCATTAATTGCGACATATTTACATGTTGCTCCCATCCGTGGGTTTATTGCTTCCATTTCGTTAGGTTTTAGTATCGCCCACATTTTTTTTACTTTCGACAAGTTCGATTCGGTTATAAACGCTTTGCCGAATGCGGGTTAATGCTAGACGCATCGGAGCACGTCACAATGCATCTACTATGGCTAAATACACGGATACAAAAATACAGGTCGCTAAATCGTTATATTTGCGACGCTATACTCCAGCGGAAATCGCGGAGGAATTAAGCCTGCCCAACAGACGGATCGTTTACTACTGGGCGGAAAAATGGAATTGGGCTGATATGCTCAGTCATGAAAGTGTGATTGAAGCAATTAACCGTCGTATCGCTTTATTGAGCGAGCGAAATAAAAAAACAGAACTTGAATTAGATGAATTAGACCGATTAATTGCTAGCCACGTTAAATTAATGGCGCAAGCGAATAAGCACGCGGAAAAAATGGCGTCTTTAAAAACGCAATTATCGGATATGGAAGGCCGCGGCGATTATGTTTCAGATGATAACGGCGAGCCAAAGAAAAAGAAAAAATACCGTAAAAATGATATTTCCAGTATCACCGCCGAAGACTTTCAAAAATTTGCTGACGAAATGTTATTTGGTTATCAAAAACATTTACGGGCAAATATCACCAAGTCTGTGAGAAATATTCTAAAAAGCCGCCAAATCGGTGCGACATGGTATTTTGCTTTTGAAGCATTTGAAGACGCGGTACTAACAGGCAAACCACAATTATTCCTTTCGGCATCTAAGCCACAGGCCGAAGTTTTCCGATCATACATTGTCAACATTGCAGAGAAATTTTTCGGGATCACATTAACAGGCAATCCAATCCGTTTAAGTAATGGCGCTGAGTTACGTTTTTTATCCACCAATAAAAACACAGCTCAATCATATTCAGGTCATTTATATTGTGACGAATATTTCTGGGTACCGGACTTCAAGAGATTTAATGAAGTTTCATCAGCGATGGCAACACATGACCATTGGAGAACTACCTATTTTTCAACGCCTAGTACCAAAGTTCATCCCGCGTATCCTTTCTGGACGGGTGACGAATGGCGAGGAAATGACCCCAAACGTAAGAAGGTGATTTTTCCAGAGTTTAATGAGCTAAGAGATGGCGGGCGAGATTGTCCAGACGGGCAGTGGCGTTATGTTATCACTCTTGAAGACGCCATAAAAGGTGGGTTTAACTTAGCGAGCATAGATAGGCTTAGAAACAAATATAACCCAGATTCATTTAACATGTTGTTTATGTGCGTGTTTATTGATAGTGGCGCATCTGTGTTTAAGTATGACGCGTTACATAAATGCGGTGTTGATGTGAATTTATGGGAAGACCATAAACCTGATGACGCGCGCCCATTTGGTAACCGTGAAGTATGGGGAGGTTATGACCCTGCACGTTCTGGTGACACATCAACGTTTGTGATTGTTGCACCGCCAATGATGGTACCGGAAGTATTTAGAGTATTGGCGACGTTTTACTGGCAGGGCTTTAGCTGGCGACATCAGGCCAAGTTGATTGAAGACCTAACAAAAAAATACCGCTTTACCCATATTGGTATAGATACAACGGGTATAGGTCAGTCAGTTTATGAAATGGTGCAAGATTTCGCACCACGGATCACACAGCCCATTCTTTATAGTCTGCAAATGAAAACCCAGCTTGTCATGAAAATGATAGATATCGTTGATGAGCAACGTATTGAGTGGGATATAGATCAGAAAGAAATCCCCGCATCGTTTTTATGTATTCGACATACAACTACAGCAAAAGGTGGGGCGATGACATTTGTCGCAGATAGAACACAAGAAACAGGCCATGCCGATGTTTTCTGGGCAACTGCGCATGCTGTGATTAAAGAACCACTTAATACGGACAAAAAACGTAAATCAAGATATCAATTTTCTAAGGCCGCATAATGAAAAAGAAACGGAATTCAAATAATCAAATGGTGCAATCAAAAAAAGCACCATCAAAAGGGTTTAGTATCACACTAGGTAAGCCCACGCCCATATTAACGACGCATACTGACTATAAAAATATCTGGTATGACAACGAGTTTGATCACTGGACGCCGCCGATAGACCGTGAAGCACTCGCCCAACTCGTTAATTTAAATGGGCAACATGGCGGCGTTCTCTACGCCCGTCATAATATGGTGACGAGTGATTATATCGGCGGTGGCCTAACGCATGAGCAATTAAAAGCGGCTGTCTTTAATTATTTTTTGTTCGGTGATGTAGCTATTTTAAAAATGCGCAATGGCTGGGGTGAAATTATCGGATTGGAAATTTTACCCTCACTTTATTTACGTAGGCGTAAAGATGGTGATTTTGTCATTTTACAAGAGGGTGAACCGCTGGTTTATACGCCTGACGAAATTATTTACATCAAAATGTATGACCCACAACAGCAAGTCTACGGTTTACCGGATTATATTGGCGGTATTCATGCGGCTTTACTAAATAGTGAGGCCACTATTTTTCGTCGTCGTTATTACCATAATGGTGCACACACTGGCGGGATGATTTACTGTAATGACCCGAATATGACCGACGAAGTAGAAGAAGAAATTATTCAAAAGCTCAGCCAAAGTAGGGGAATCGGCAATTTTGAAACGATGTTTGTCAGTGTGCCAAATGGTGACCCTGTTCTGCGCAACTAAATCAGGACACTTTTCTTAAGGAATTTTGTTCATACTCAATTGGGGACAGATCACCGTTGGCAGTATGAAACCTTTCTAGGTTGTAATAGCGCATATACGCGATAACATCTTCTTTCATCTGTTTCCGAGTCGGCTGAGGGATTTTCAGTACCCAATCGTGTTTTAAACTGCCAAAAAATCGTTCTACAACGGCGTTATCCCAACAGGCTCCAACATCACCCATGCTTGCCCTAATACCATAGCTTGTTAGCAAGCGGCGATATCGCTTACTCGTATATTGAGAGCCTCTATCACTATGAAAGACTAAGCCTTTTTCGGGCTGGCGTAAGTTATACGCTTTCATCAAGGCTTTACTGACTAAATCTGCCGTCATTCGTTTATCGATATGCCAACCCACAATACGGCGTGAGTATAAGTCCATCACGATGGCTAAATACATCCAGCCTTCCCCTGTTTTTAAATAGGTCACATCACCCGCCCACACTTCGTTAGGTGCGTGAGGATTAAAATTTTGATTGAGCAAATTATCGGCTACGGCATCACTGTGTTTGCGTTTTGTGGTGACTTTGTAAGCAACGCGCTGAGTGACGACTAGGCCAAGCTGAGCCATTAGCTTTTGAACGCCATAAGCACTCACGCTAAAGCCCTCTTTGCATAACCGTTTACGTAACGTTCTATAACCTAAGCTATTTCGACTCTGTTCAAAGATAGCTTTGGCTCTGCGGTACAGGCTAAGTTGTTCTGCGGTGATCAATTTTGCTGGGCGTTTAAGCCAAGCATAGTAGGCAGAACGACTTATTTTCATTAACTTGCAGAGCTTCAGCACGGGAAACTGTGAAGATAATTGCTTAATCGTTTTAAACGCTACTTGGTTTCCTTTAGCAGGAGGGCGCTGGCTTTTTTTAGGATCTCTTTCTCCATCCTAAGTTCTTTATTTTCTTTTCGAAGCCTTAATAGCTCAGCTCTCTCATCGGCATTCAAGCTGCTACCGGATTGTTCAGCATCGAATTTTGCTTTCCAGTTATAAAGTAATTTATCGGTGATCCCTAATGAAGCTGCCGCTTTTGGGACGCTATAACCTTGTTCGGTGACTAATGCGACCGCTTCTTGCTTAAACTCAGTAGTGTAAAACCTGTTTGTTCGTTTTTTCATTTAACACCTCAATAATTGGATTATATTCCATTATTAAAGTGTCCTGTTTGATTAAAGCAGATCACCCTGACGGTATTAAATTTATTCCAGTTGGTGATATTTCCGCTAATGATGAATTTAGCAATGTCAAAAGTATTAGTGCGCAAGATGTGCTTAATGCTCATCGTTTCCCCGCTGGCCTTGCTGGCATTATCCCCGGCTTAGGTTCTGGCGGCTTAGGCGACCCATTAAAAGCAAGGGAAGCGTACCGACAAGATGAGGTTATTCCTGTGCAAAATCTTTTTATGAATGCCATTAATGCCGAAATAGGTAGGAATGAAGCATTAAAACTGAACTTTCGTCAAAATATCAGCACAGGAAATGAATAATGTTTAAAAATAGGGTAAAATTAAAGCGTTATCAACAATCGGAGCGCTGGAACATGCAAGTGTTAAAAATATTCTGCCCAATTTGCGGCCAACGCGCGACAATTCGCAAATCAAACAGAAAACATCGTGAAATTTCAGATCTTTATTGTGCATGTAATGATGTTGAATGCGGTCATACTTACGTTTTAAATCTGACGTTCAGTCATACAATAAGCCCAAGCGCACATTCAGATGATTTAATTCAATCTATGATTGAGAACTTTAACCCTCAACAGCGCCAATTGGCTTTAGGGCTATTAAAATCCGGTACCATGTGATTTTTTCATATCGATAGGGCTGCTTTCTAGTAGCCTAATTTTTTTATTATTTTTATTTGATATTTCTTCTCTCGCATCATCTGCAATGTCTGTAATCAGTGTTAGCACAACTTGGCGCTCGTAATCATTACAAACTTCTAAACTACCCAATTTAGCAATAACGCTAATACGTTCAAACGCAACGGACTCATATAAAAAATCACTCATATTCAAATATCTCATCTGTATACTGTGGATATATACAGTATATATAAATATTGCTTTTTGGAAACCCTATAAAGGAAAATAATAAAAAAATATTTATAATTATAGGGTTACATAATCTTTTTGTGATTTACCGCTTTTGTGACATGTCACGTTCATTTTTATTCTTGCAAGACTTAAAGAAAACTCATTGTGTCCTTTTGTTAGCCAGCACTCAGAATCACCAGCGAGGCAACATTCAGTCACTGGCAAATTATCACCACATTTTTTGTAGCTAGATTTTGATAACTCTTCAAGCTGTTTATTCAGTCGCTCAGCGTCTTGGCGTATCAGTAACTGAATATACTCGCCAACTTCGTAGGGGTTTTTCCCTGGTCTACGTAATGCACAATTTTTCTTCAACATTTCCAACTCTTGAGCATCAACAATTAGCTCAAATTTAGTTTCTCTACTCTCTTTTTGTCGTTTACGTTGAGCTGCTTTGCGTTCTGCTGCTGTCATTGCCATTTTCTTTAATCCTCTGCTGAATACGGACCATTGATTGACTCAATCTATCTCGTACTTTTTGCCTTTTATCAGATTTACTGACGATTGTTTGAATGTGGCCATTCTCGTAAAACTTCACGCTTTGACCGTTCTCTGTATAAATTGCCCCTTTTGCAACTGAATAGATCATGAAAGGGTCTTTTTCGGGGTCTAAAGTGATGCCAATTTCTTTGGCTTTTCTAACAATATCGGGAATAACCGTTTCTTTGTCTTTAATCGTCCTCCGTACCTGCGTACAGTTATTGACAGAACTCCAAGGGGCGCTAATCGCGCCATCAAAAGCAACCTCCGCTATCGCGTCGGCTAACTTCGGTACTATCTGCCAGTTCTTTATACGGGTAATTAGAGGGGAGTCATCACCAACTAAGGTGCAATAAACACCCTTGATACAATCGACGGGTTCACCATAAGCGTTGGTTTTTTCTTCGCGCTCATACCATAGACGAGCGATAAGGTCAGCACGGCGCACGAACGCGCCACCTTGTAACTTGGTGTACTCACTCCAATTGCTTGTGTCGGCTGCTTTCTGGACTTCGGCAAAGTCGAGGTCTAACCCAGTGGATGATTCAGTATCATCACCCATACGGCGCAATTCACGCCACACAGTGACAGGAGCCCCGCCGATTTGTTGAAATTGCCTAATTTTATGATGTGATGCCCAAGCCGAAACCGAACGCGCCATTTCTTTGGCTTTTTTTCCGGTTTCCTCGTCAACTTCATCGTCCATCGCAAATCCATCAATATTTTTACTGATGTATTTAGCGATATAACCTGTCGCACTACCTTTTTCTTTATCAATAGACTCAACATGAAAACGGGCTTTAAGGGCTTTTTGTGACTGCAGTTCTTCTGAGTCTTCTAATCGGGCGTAATAACAAAAAATATCTCTCAATTCTTCAACATGTTCAGGACGAACAAATAACAACATATGCCAATGAGGTGTACCGTCGTGATGCGGCTCAGCAACCCGAAAACCGAAAACACGAATACCAGCACGTGCATAAGCTGCCCTGATTCTTTGCCAAACACTACAGAGATATTTTTGTGTTGCGCGAGGGTCGTTACCCATCCAGTTAGAAACAAAACCACCCGCTTGATAGGCTGAATGATATTTTGATGGAGCGGTAATAGTATAAAATTCGCCAACACATCCCATTTCATCAGCTAAATCCTCAAAGCCTCGCATTCTCGCCATAAGCTCACAACGACGAACGGCAGGGTTACCGACACTGCCTAAAACCATTTTTGTTAATTCAGTTCGGTTGCCGTCTTCGTCTTGCAATTCAAAGTCTTTAAGAAACTGCCAATTAGAACGTTTTTGCTCTACCCAGCGGTGCAATGTAGTTTTTGAAACATAAGGGGATGCGGACCTTTGCACTTGACCGATGGCAATCGCGAGGTGCTCACGCTTAACATCGCTCATACGCTTTAATCTGCGATACCACCAAGCAACATCAAACATGCGCAGCAAAGCCGCACACAATTGGTCATCAGTCGGCTTTTTCCGACCGTTAATGAATTGCTGCCAATAGGGTGGCTGAGTGCCAGACTGTAATGTTAATTTAGCAAGAAATGCATAAGTTTTATCAAGACGCTGACGGGCTTCATGTTCATCTCTTGGATCATGATTAACATATTGTTCAGTTGCAGCCTGATAGTTGTCACTCATAAAACAGGTGATTTCATTAGCAAGTGTTTTGATAACCGCTCTATCTAATTGGGCGATATTTTCGAGTTGTTCAATAAAGGGGAATGGCCTATCGCCAGATACACGATGTTTAAATTCATACTGTTTCATGACTCTTTCGAATCGTGGCAATACATTCTTAGCAGTTTTGCGTAAAAACTCATTGGCACGACGACGACCAGATTTTTTAAATATCTTGGCGTATTTAGTGGCAAAATAAATCGCGAGGAAATCGGGAACATGCGCAAATATTTCATGACGCCACTGCGCATCATCTTTATTGGCATCCCACATAATGCGTTCAGCCAGAGTCGCTGATTTTGGCAACTCTGGCTTATTGGCTTCTTGGTTGCGACGTATTGAAATATATACGTCGCTATTGTGTTCTTGAGTATCAAACATAATTCAATTCTTGTTTTTGATTCTCAATATGTTCAATCTCACTTTCAATTAACTGACTGATAGCCGCATAATCTGGTTTTTCTTGCAGTACATACATTTGAAGCTTACGCAGGCGTGACGCATAACGGTCATTACACACTTGGCGTTCATCGGTACGATTCCAATTAATGTAACCATCAATTAAAATCGCATCATTTGAAGTGGCATCTAATACAGGTGTGAATGTTGGTTCTGGTATATTCATTTATTTAATTCCTAAATTTAGAGTATGAAAATCCCTGACGCGTTAACGTCATTTAATTTATTTGGTTAATTTAATTAAGTGGTAATGTCAGGTTCTTTGGTAATAATGCACTTGCGGCCTTAATATAGTTAATAGATTTAACCATATTAAATATCTCTTTTGATGTTAAATCTTCAAACTGGCAATCATGACGTTCTTTATCAATTCCTGACATGTAAAATATAACACCTAATAACTTCTTATTATTTTCGTAGTCATCATTAAAACGGTCACGCATTTCTTTCATAAATGATTTTAATTCTTGATTACTTAAACCTAATTTTTTTGATTTAACTTCAGCAACCTTATTCATGCCGTGTGCCCGTTGCTGAATGCTCATAGGCATGTAACGCTGTTCTAGTAATGCTGGATTCTGTTGCATAGTGTCACCTTTTATATTCTTGCGATTAAATAAATAACTGCGAATAAAAGAACAGGAACAATATATTTTAATGAACCATCTTTTTTATTTGCGTTTTTTACTTCTACACATTTAAATGAGTTGCCAGTAACTTTATATTTGTACTGCTGTTTATGTGCTTGAGTCATAATCACACCATTGATTGACTTAAATTTGCGACTGCATCAATTGCTGATACAAACGCAGGGGATGAATGTAAACGGGCTGAAATTGTCACACCGACTAATGCTAAACAACGGATCGCATTATTTACGCTCTGTTTAATTTCAGCGGAACGGGCATTATTAATATGACCACCTAAAACCGCTTGGCTTGCTAACTTTCCAACCTCAGATGCTGCATTTAATACATAAGCAGGAAAATTACCCTCACATGCATTATTCAGCGGTACCGACGGCTGACATTGAAGCTGTTCTAATAAACCATCAATTAAAGTCGCGTCTTCTGTTTCATCGGTCAGCTTAATTAAATCATCCCAAGTAAACTTATGAGGTTGCTCAGGGTTTAACTTGTTACGCAACATTTGCGCATTCATGCCGATGGTTTCTGCTATCTGAACAAGATCGCCTTTGTGCTTAATCGCAAAAGCACGACAGGCATTATCAAAGTGGGCTTGTTTGGAAACCTGATAATCAAACATAGCTTTTATTCTCCTAAAGCGAATAATTACTACGCTTGAAGCGAAACATTACACTCTGACAATGATTCAACAGTGATAGCAGCAAGATTAATAAAAACTGTACCTTGTTTTAAATCTTTATCCTTTTTGCGAATAGGCAGGCGCCCATCAGCAATCATATTGCGTACAGAGCTTTTAGATAAACCAGTACGCTTGGAATACTCACTAACTGTGACGTATGGGTCTGGAATGGTTATTGTAATGTTTGGGCGCATAAGGCAAAATCTCCTGTTAGTGTGCTATTTGTTATTGCTTAGTGTTATTTGTTTTTTTACTACAACTTGAGGCGGGTTTATTTCGTATTTAACTACAAGTCAAATGATTTGTAGCTTTTTGCGAGACTATCGAAATGGTTATGGGAAAATTTCATTTAGAAATGTTCGGTGATAGTGCTCCAGTATTGGATCGTATCATTGAAGCATATGGTTTTAGCTCAAAGCTAATGTTGGCTCAGCATTTTGAAATGGCATCAAGCAGCTTAGCTGGTAGATATAAAAGAGATATTTTCCCAGCAGACTTAGTTGTTAGATGTGTATCAGAAACAGGTGTTAATCTCGAATGGTTAGCTACTGGGCAGGGTAAAAAGTTCGACAATGAAGAGTTGGACGTTTTACGTCTTAAAAAATATAAAATCATTGATGGTGAAGAGTTTGACGCAGGTATCACCATGTATGACAAGGTGTTATTCAAGCAAGGCGTTCCGTTTCCTAGCGAACCAATAGTTGTTCAAGACGCCCAAAATTATTTTATTGTTGACCGTAAGTTTAGTGAAGTTTATGACGGAAAATGGCTAGTTCGAATCGACGATAAAATTAGCATTAGAGAATTAACGAGAATGCCAATGCAGCGTGTTCGCGTGTCTGGTGTTGGCATGGCGTTTGACTGTGAGTTAAAAGACATATCAATTATTGGTCGTGTAGTTACTATCATTGACAATCAATAGAGCTAAATTATGAGCCAAACATTATTATTTATTTATGTTAATTCAAGAGAAATAGTTTCTATTCAAACAATTAATAATGTGTCTGAAAATGAGACTTATATTCAAGGAATAAGCCTTAATCTCGATGAATCAGGGAAGCTTAAAACTTTTAGAAAAGATCGCATAATTGAATATGTTGATAGTTTAGAAGAGGCTCAATCATTTATTGATGGCATGATTGAATGTGGTGACTTTCAAATAAAAGAGCCTAAGCCAGAAACCTTTGATATTCATTTTACTGGTTTTAAAAAGGATGATAAATCCGAACTAGAAAAATTAGCTAGTGATGCTGGCATGGAAGTCAGAAAATCTGTAACTGTTCACTTGAAACTGCTTTGTTATGGCTATAATGCCAGCCAAATGAAAATGGATAAAGCACGCGAAATGGGGGTCATCATTCTTAATGAACAACAGTTTCGTGAGTTCCTTAAAACAGGTGATTTTACAGACCAACGTTAAGTTATGTAATTATACCAATAACTAATTAACCTTATTATTTACGTGAGTCTAGTAATATTGCATAAAGGATTATTAAAATGAGTACAACTAAAAAAGAAAAACACACTGGCGCGGTTGAACTTGTAGAGCAAACAGAAGCAAACGAAAAGACCTGTTTTATAATAATGCCTATTGCAGATCACCCTGACTATGAAAAGGGGCACTTTAAGCGGGTTTATGATTACTTGATAAAACCCGCCTGCGAAGCTGCTGGCTATAAGGCTGTTAGAGCAGACGATAGTAAAGCTTCCCATATGATCATGTTTGATATTCTCAAAAAAATAGTTGAATGTGATATGGCTATTTGTGATTTAACAACTAAGAATGCTAATGTATTTTATGAGTTGGGATTAAGGCAAGCTTTTAATAAAAAAACCATTTTAATTACTGATGGGAAAGAAAAAGCGCCATTTGATATATCTGGATTTCGTTACGTTGAATACTCGTCATCTCTGAGAATAGATGAGGTTAACAATGATATTGTAAAAATGGCGGATATGTTAATAGAAACTGAATCAGCATCTGATGATATTAACTCTATTGTTAAGCTATTGGAAATAAAGCCTGCAAAACTTGAGCCAAAAGAATTGAATAATGAAGAGTCGATGTTGTTTAAGATGATAATGAGCTTAAATAAAAAAATAGACACATTATCTAACAATACAAATGAAATGGATGATTTAAAATATAATAACATGAAATTAAGTCCAATTGCTTATAACCTATCGTTGGATAAAATTTATAATTCGGAAGTTAAAGACTTTAACAGACACAAATATAGCATTTCTGGTAAAATGTTAGGAGAATTAATAGAAATAAATGATAATGAAATCAGGTTCACTAATGATGAAATTATCAATACAATTCAAAATAGCACCGAAGCTAGACGAGCCATAATGGCAACACCGAAACTCCCCATTGGAGTAACGAAAGCCACAAGAATCGGAAAGAGATGATTCTATTACCAATGATAGGTTGATATTGCAATGTCAATAACCAAACAACCCGATGGGCGCTGGCGCTTAGATTTTTACCCTGAAGGCAAAAAAAATGGGAAAGGTAAGCGCATTCGCATAACAAGGGCAACAAAGGGAGAATTGATTGCTTACGAACGTTATATTTTAGATAACGTTGATAATCAACCTTGGCTAGGTGATAAAGAAGATAGGCGTAAACTCAGCGAGTTAATAGAGACTTGGTATAATTCCCACGGTGTCACGATTGATGATGGTAGTAAAAGAAAGTCAGCGATGCTGTATGCTACTGATTGCATGGGATCGCCGTTAGCTTCTGAGTTTTCAGCTAAGTTATTTTCATCATATAGAGAAAAACGTATTTCTGGAAAACTTAAGCGTACTGAACGTTTAGATAAAGTTTCGCCAAGAACGATGAATTTAGAACTCGCTTATTTTCGGGCTATGTTTAATGAGTTAAAGCGCTTAGGGGAATGGAAGCATGAAAACCCTGTTGAGTCGATTCGCTCATTTAAGACCGAAGAAACCGAAATGGCTTTTTTAACTCTTGATGAAATTAACTTGTTACTTGAAGAATGCGCGAATAGCTCAAACAAGCATTTATTGACTGTTGTTAAAATTTGTTTATCGACAGGTGCCCGTTGGTCAGAAGCTGAATCTTTAAGAGGTTCTAACGTTAGTAAGTTTCGGATCACTTATACAAATACGAAAGGTAATAGAAATAGAACAGTTCCGATAAGCGAAGAACTCTATAACCTAGTTGTAGGAAAAAAGACAAGAGGGGCTTTATTTACTTCTTGTTATTCAGCGTTCCGCTCCGCTTTAAAAAGAACAAAAATAGTATTGCCTGATGGTCAAATGTCACACGTTTTACGCCATACCTTTGCATCACATTTTATGATGAACGGTGGCAATATATTAGTACTCCAAAGGGTACTGGGTCATACTGACATCAAAATGACAATGCGTTATGCACATTTTGCACCCGACCATTTAGAAGAAGCAGTTAAATTAAATCCGTTGGTTATAAAAAATGAAAAAACTCTTACCAATTAGTTTGATATGTTTAATTTTTATCGTTTTTTTAGTTAGTGTTTTTATTATTATTATATTTATCAAAACCTTTTGGGGTAATGGTATTTCTGCACAAATGGAGTCTTGGGGGTACTTTGGCTCATTTATAGCTGGAATGTTTGGGTTGCTAAGTGTAGCGATGCTTTCAGGAACTCTATACTATAGTATAAGACAAGTTCAGCAAGTGCAAACTGACAATATAAGACAACGTCGTTTAATTAAAATACAAATTAAGCAAGTTCAAATAGATAGCGTAAGACAACGTCGTTTAATTAGAAGACAAATTCAGCAAGTTGAAACAGATAACGTAAGGCAACGTAATTTAATTAGAAAGCAAAACAAATTGATAGCTGAGCAAGTTGAATTAGTAAAAAATGAAAATGATAAACAAAGTAATAATTATGCTAAAGATAATAAAGTAAATAAAATTAATGTATTAATAGATGCACTGCTTCATAATCTAAAAAGTGACCATGTTATAAATAAAATTAAGGGAAATGATACATGGTTTATTAATTATATAAATAAATTAAATATTAAGTTCAAATATGGTGATTATGAAAATGTTATCAAAATGACTAAAACTCTTGGTATTCAATTTAATGAAGGGACTAAATTGATGATGGATGAGATTTTGGAGCTAATCCTTGATGAGAAAGATGAAAATTTTTCCGATGATCTTGAATTTATTTTATATGCTAGAGTTGATTCTACTATCTTACTTTGGTTAGTTGCATATATGTATACGCTTCGTAAAGATAAGTGGCTTGCCAGACAGTTTTATATGGTTAGTTCCACTAGCGGTAAAAGGGGCAAGCTCTCATTTTTATTTACATTACCTGAAAAGTATAAGCATAAGGACTACACTTTCATGTCAAAGCTTGAATATCTTCCGGTGGAATAATTGCCCCTTTTGTGCCCCTTCAAGTTATGAATTCTTAATGTTATTTAATACTATCTGCGTTTTAACTTTTTGATTTTATTGTAACTTGTTGTTTTTGCTCGCGCTATCAGATTACTCATAATCGATTGGTCGCTGGTTCAAGTCCAGCAGGGGTCACCAAATTTATCAAGGAGTTAGGTGTTAATCATCTAACTCCTTTTTATTTTTACCTGATTTCGGGTCAGGTAATGGGTCAGGTAAGATTTTGGGTCAGAATGGCTCAAGTTACCTAATTCAACACATCCATGCTGACCTCTTCATCAGACATGATACGATTGGTTTCGTCTTCCCTAGAAATTATCAGTACACCTGTATCATTTTTGGATAAATTGACAATGCCAGTATTGTAATCCAAATAAATGTATTGGCTTTTATTCGTTTTTGTATTGACGACCCAATAGTCATTGATAAATTCTACACCATACTGTGGATCAGTCAGTACAGTATCGTCAGTAATTAGTAGAGTGTGATCATTCAGTTTATCGATCAAGCGTGCGTTATGGGGAACGGGTTTAGTGTGGACGCCTAATGCGTCGATATTTAATGGGTTGAGATATATCACGGTATTCGCGAAGACATTAAAAGATATCAGTGCACTGATTATCAGTAACATGATTTTTTTCATTTTAACCTCATTATTGTGAATGTTTAACTCACAACCTAACTGGCTGTGAGTCTTCGGTTTTAACATTTTAAATATCAATTTCTACGCATATCGTTAGGAAAGCAGTGAAATTGATCTTGCCGTTCAACGCGTTCTGCTTTTATCCAGCCTATTTTATCCGACTCTACTAAATTGCCATATGGAGTGACAGCCTGATAAAGCTGAACCCATATATTATCAGCCGTACTTTTGGTGGCCCAAAAGTACTCGGGTGATAAAGGCTTTTGGTAGAAAGTAAAGGAAGGGCTATTTGGGTACTCATAAACGGTGATCGGGCTTTTAGGTTCGTTGATAAAAGACACGCACTCACGATCACCGAGTACAGCAGAAATCTTGAGGGCAATACTTATGATCCCTAGCAGTGAGAGCCCAATAGGCAGCATTTTATCGATATTGTGTGAAAACATTAGACAATGATCTCAATACGTTTAACCAATATTCTTTGACGGATGACAAGGCTTCTCATGGCTACTTACCTTGAGCCGTTAAGAAGTAATGGCGAATTTTTTTATGGCTCCAATATCCACCGCCAATCGCAATCAATACCTCGATGAAAAGAGTGATGATTGCACCGTTTCTACTGAAAAAATAAATGGATCTTAAACTTGGCATCAGCAGCGTACAGGTGATGACTAGGCCGATGATGATGGATAATGTCGTGCTGGCTAGGCGGGGGCTAAGGCGAAAGGTATAGTGGATATTGCGAAATGCACACACCACCCACAGCAGCAATTGAGCGAGGCATTGAGGGACAGTCAGTGCAAGCACATAAAGTATGAGGTAGAACAGTGGGATGGCGAAGGGGCTTAGGACTAGCCCCTCAAGATTAAAATGTGTGGCAAGTATTATGGTGAGTATGAAACACAGAATGAGGGTAATAATTAATGCAATGCGTTCAAGACCTAGGCGAAGGTGGGTGAGGGTATTCATTCGATATCTCCTGTTGATTTAAGCTTGCTGAAATTCTTGAATCGGCTCTTGTGACGGAATGTGCCACTCATAACCACAATCACGGCACATCCAGCCCGTTCCCCATGGAATGATGTCTTTATCTGAATGGCAATGTGGACAATCGGTAGGGAGTGAAAGGGGAGTAGACAAAATTGAATGATGTGGCATGGGATTATCCTTCTGTTGTTGAAATGAGGGGCATCAGCAATTGCGATATCAATCGAAAATGCGGTAACGCAGCGATAAAGCTATTTTGTTGCGAAAGTTGGTTGATGTCTTTTTGGGGAATAAATGTGCTGACTAGCGGTTTAACGGATTGAATGTCTTCCAGAAGAAATACATGGACTTGCTGGTGGTATGCTGCGAGCAGATACCATTGTCCTTCTCGGTAAATTAATTGATAAGGGCATAATGGATGAAAGCGGCGTTCAGCGGTCAGTAAGGTAATGTGCTGATAGCCTATGATGGCATAGACTAATTGGTAAAAATGCTCGGCATGCTCCGCTGAAGTTCGGTGAGCATGATGCCAAATTAAACAAGGTGCATGTTGGCGTTGGGATAACAGCAAATTGAGTAAACGACTGTCTAGGCCCGGGAAAAGCCGCGTCATGCCCATTTGCTTGACGAACGTGAGAACATCTTTATTGCGATACGCTTTTAGCGTATTGAGTGGCAGGCGGTAAACCCCTTGCCGACCTTCTACACCCAAATAAGCTAAGCGTTTACGTAAATCCCGTTGTAACGTGCGTTCAGAAACATTGAACTCTTGAGCTAAACATGAGAGCACAAGGCTTTCTCCTGCCATTAAGCGGGCAATCAGCGCAGAGAGCCGCACAGCCATGCGGTCATATTTTCGGTTGGTCTGAAACATAACGTATTGCTCTCAATAACAGACAGTTAGAAATTATAGGGATAAGGGAGTTTAACTTAGGGAGTTGACAGGTTGTGTCTGTTGGGAAAAATTCTCATTGGGCTTTTTAGTGAAAAATCACTATAAGTAATTCATTGATAAATAACGTGATGGTGTTTATTTGAACAATAAGAAAGCAACGCGCAACGACACACCCTGTCAGGGCGGGAAAATTAGTTGGGTTGGCGAGGGGCGAGTTGGTTAAATAAGGTATCCGCCATCACCCACAGGGCTTTATTGAGTTTGATATCGCCATCAATACCATTAACTGAACGAGTGCGAGCGTGTTTACCTTTTGCAGTGCGGCCTGATATGATCTGCTTTAATCAAACAGGACACTTTAATAATGGAATATAATCCAATTATTGAGGTGTTAAATGAAAAAACGAACAAACAGGTTTTACACTACTGAGTTTAAGCAAGAAGCGGTCGCATTAGTCACCGAACAAGGTTATAGCGTCCCAAAAGCGGCAGCTTCATTAGGGATCACCGATAAATTACTTTATAACTGGAAAGCAAAATTCGATGCTGAACAATCCGGTAGCAGCTTGAATGCCGATGAGAGAGCTGAGCTATTAAGGCTTCGAAAAGAAAATAAAGAACTTAGGATGGAGAAAGAGATCCTAAAAAAAGCCAGCGCCCTCCTGCTAAAGGAAACCAAGTAGCGTTTAAAACGATTAAGCAATTATCTTCACAGTTTCCCGTGCTGAAGCTCTGCAAGTTAATGAAAATAAGTCGTTCTGCCTACTATGCTTGGCTTAAACGCCCAGCAAAATTGATCACCGCAGAACAACTTAGCCTGTACCGCAGAGCCAAAGCTATCTTTGAACAGAGTCGAAATAGCTTAGGTTATAGAACGTTACGTAAACGGTTATGCAAAGAGGGCTTTAGCGTGAGTGCTTATGGCGTTCAAAAGCTAATGGCTCAGCTTGGCCTAGTCGTCACTCAGCGCGTTGCTTACAAAGTCACCACAAAACGCAAACACAGTGATGCCGTAGCCGATAATTTGCTCAATCAAAATTTTAATCCTCACGCACCTAACGAAGTGTGGGCGGGTGATGTGACCTATTTAAAAACAGGGGAAGGCTGGATGTATTTAGCCATCGTGATGGACTTATACTCACGCCGTATTGTGGGTTGGCATATCGATAAACGAATGACGGCAGATTTAGTCAGTAAAGCCTTGATGAAAGCGTATAACTTACGCCAGCCCGAAAAAGGCTTAGTCTTTCATAGTGATAGAGGCTCTCAATATACGAGTAAGCGATATCGCCGCTTGCTAACAAGCTATGGTATTAGGGCAAGCATGGGTGATGTTGGAGCCTGTTGGGATAACGCCGTTGTAGAACGATTTTTTGGCAGTTTAAAACACGATTGGGTACTGAAAATCCCTCAGCCGACTCGGAAACAGATGAAAGAAGATGTTATCGCGTATATGCGCTATTACAACCTAGAAAGGTTTCATACTGCCAACGGTGATCTGTCCCCAATTGAGTATGAACAAAATTCCTTAAGAAAAGTGTCCTGATTTAGTTGCGCAGAACAGGTCACGGCGAATACTGTTAGCAGAACCAAAACGCGAAGCTAATAAACTCATGATAGACTCCTGATTAATCAATTAAGTGGAAAATGGCAGCAGACTCGGGATGTTGTAACGCGTAGTCACGCAACTGATAAAAGCGGTCGCACATCACTTCGCTTTCTGTTTGGAATGACCAGATGCTGTACAGGATAAGACACACTGCAATGCCTGCCGCCTCTTGGCTCACCGTGGCTTCATTGCCGTTGTGCATGTTGAATAGGGTTAAGGTGTCTGCGTTGATATCGGGGTAAATAAAGGCACCGCCATTATTGAGCCTGCCATACTCCCAGTAACCGCCATGATACTCGTTGCAGAATTGACCCATCGTGGTGAAGATCACCACTTCAAAGGTGGCCCAGCCTTTAACCACACCAAAATGGTTGAACCAAAAATCAAGGCGTTGTTCATCGGGAACGAGTGTCATTGCAATAGCGGATTTAGTTGTGTTATTCATAAGTTAATACTCCAATAAAAAGAAATAAAAAAGCGCCAACCCCGTTAAGGATTGGCGCTAAGAGTGATAAATAATAAGTTAACGTAATAGGTTAAAAGAACAGGCTCCACAGGGATTTAGCGACGGAGACGATGCTCTTTTTGACAGTGCTAATCGTACTTTTTATCAATGGTGGCAAGGGAATGATATCGATTAAGGTATCAACAATATCACTGATACATTGCCCGAAATCGTTACGTGCAGTGTTCTCCACGGATTGCGTTCGGTAAGTGCTGCTCAGTTGCCTAGCGACACCGCTACTGGCTTGCGCCGGTAACGTCTGTATTAATTGCTCGGCTAATTCAGTTAGTTGATAGTTTTCGACCGCAGACACGACCATCACAGGGTGATGCGGCTTAAAGGTGGTTATTACGGCTTGTTGCTTCAATTCTAAGTTAGCCGCTTGCGATGGTGAGGGCTGGTGGTTGTGTTCATCCCACTGACGACAGGGCTCTATTTTGTCGGCTTGGTTCAGCACGAATAGAAAGCGGTTTGGTTGATAACCACATTGCTCGGTGAGAAAACGATAACATTGTTCATCGGAAGACCACGCTCTATCATCGGCCTTAAGTGCCCAGATGATTAAATCCAGTTCTGGCAATAAGTTACGGTAGAGCTGGTGGTATTCTCTATCACGCTCAAGGCTTTCCCCCACGCCGGGTAAATCAACAAAGGTGAGCGCATGGTTATTCATATTCATACTGAAGCGTTGGGCTTGCCGTGTGCAGCCGGAGACATTACTCACAGACGAGAGTGGGGATTGGAATAGTGCGTTGATGAGGCTGGATTTTCCCGCTCCCGTTTTACCCACTAGACCGATGGTGGGAGAGTAGTTAATTAGGTGGTTGAGTTGGTTAAAAAATGCAGTTTGAAATTGATTAGGAAAAGCGGATAGGGCTGTTTTAAATTGGATGTTCTTAGGCATATTACTCCTTGAAATAAAAGAAAATTATAGTTACTCAAGGGGGTGATATATATCTGAGATTAATTATAAAATTAGTTATCTAACAATAGTAAATCATGGTTATGATTCTTAGCCGTAATTAGTTAAATAAGTTAGGAGATTTATGTCCTCATTCATGCTAGGCTTGATAACTAATTTAGCCTGTTTAGCGTTTTATGGTCCGATCATTCTTACTTATAAGTCAGTAAGAATTACTCTTTAGATTGAGTATTTAAAACATCATCTAATGATATGATTTTTATATTGATATTTTTGAAATGGGATAATGAAGAGAAGGTGTTGTTCATGTGGTTAGTTAAGTATCTAACTATTCAAAATAGCTAACTAATGCCAGACTTATTTTAAATATTAGTGAACGGGCTTTTGTATGCTTAGGGAAAAATTTTATGTAGCATGGAATGTGCATAGATTGAAATGACTGCCTTTTATAAGGCCTATATTGGCAATAGGCAAGGATCTTCATAAGCTCTATCATGTTTTCAGTTTTTTCAGGTAATTTTGATGAAAACTCAGATAATAATTTTTTGTCTAGCCTATTTTTACTATCAACTGGTGATGTTGATATAGGATATATGAATTATTATACATTTGTTTTTTTTCGATTTTAAGCTCGTTTCATTAAATTTAGCTTTTATTTTTATTGTGTACATCATTCTTATTTTCATTCCATCAAAAAATTAAAGGATATTTATGTCAGATTGTAATTTTAGAAACTATGGATCTTGGTGGTATTGTTCACCAGAAGGCGAGTTCTTAAAAGATGGAGAGCGACCATTCCAATTAGAAATGCGTGCTCTGTCTAGATCCTTACGTCGAGGGTATGAAAACGTAAAGAATAAATCAATTGAAGAGATGGCGTTATCAGTGAGGGATCAAGCTATTGATGGTGTGACAGGGTTAGTCGAAAATGTTGGGTTGGGTTTGGACCGATTATCTAAAGCATGGTTGCATAGTAAATTATCAACAACAACAAAGTATAACCCTATTTTTGATAGAGATGCTGAGGCTATACATCTCTTGTTTTATGCTAAAAATCCATTTGAAATAATTGAAGTTGCAGCAAGCATAATTTCAGAATATATCTATGAAAACTTGGATAAAAGTCAAATTGAATCTTTAAATAAATTTTTGGTAAAAAATGAAAATATAGTAAATAACGATATAGGTAGAGAGCGATTTAATGAATTTGCATACTTTAAATTAGCAAATGAAATTCCATCTATGGTTGAAAATTCTATAGTTAAAAAAATGATAATATCAGCTTTGATATATTTAATTGCTAGAAGAGCATTTTTTAATTTGAATATTTTCAAACGAAAAGAAAAGTTAAAAACAAAGCCATCTTTGTCAAAAGGGTATGTTGATTTGTTTTTAATATTAACAAGCTCTTATGGGATAATAGAGAAGTTAGATGGAGCATCGAAAAGACTAAAAGTTATCAGCCCAGATTTATATAGCCGGTTAGATAAGGAAAAATTATCTTTAACTTATTTCTTTTTTGAGAAGGAAGTAAGCCCAATACTAACTATTCTAGGAAGTAAAGGCTTGCATGATAGTTATGAACTATTACAGGCCTTTAAGTACCTAAAGAATAATTAATTTGCTATGCTATAACCAGATGTCCCTGCCGTATGGTGACTACAAGTTATATCTCTATATTGAACGAGTATAGATTCTTCTGGTTGAGATTCATTGTTGTTTATACAATGAGGGTAGCGAGTCGAATAGTCAACAATAGATGCTTTATTTAACATTATAGAATAATATTGCTCAAGTTTTCCATGCTGCGATGTTCGGTAAAAATCGAATGTTAACTTAAGAACTTCATTATTTGATATGGAGCTCAATAATAGTGGTGATGATTTATCGATACATTTAATAAATTCAATGGGTTGATGGGATAAATTTTGTCCTCTTGTAATTGAACTATTATATTCAATCACAAAAATTTGGTCTTCTTTTCCTTGTTGGTATCTGTTTCCTATCGAGTCAATAGTTCCGCATCCTTTTGATATTAAACCTTGTTTTTCACCTTCAATTGATAAATATATTAAGTTGCTCATATTTTCCTATATTTTTTTGTTGGCATGTTAAAAATATTGTTGAGTATCTTAGCGTGAATATATAAGATAAATCAAATTTTATTACTAGGCTGGGTGGTGTTATGTTTCACAAAAAACTATTTTTAGCCATGACCTTAATGTTAGTGCTAGGTTTTAATTTCAGAGCCTACTCTTCAAATGAGAATATGGATTTTAAAATATTAAAACACTCTATTTCCAGCTTTCAATTTAGCATGGCAAATATTTTTTTTAATGATAAAAATTATTTTGACGCTAAAAGGTATTATTTATATTCATCTGAAAATGATAATTCAGATGCCACTGCATATATTGGATTTCTTTATGAAGAAGGCCTGGGAGTAGAAAAAAGTTATGATGAAGCTATGAGTTGGTACTTAAAAGCATCAAAGCAATCTAATGGTTTAGCTCAAAATAATATTGGCTCATTGTATGACTATGGTTTTGGAGTAAAGCAAGATTACAAAAAAGCAATGGAATGGTATAAAAAGTCTGATAAGAATGGATACGAAAAGGCATCCAATAATATTGGGTATTTATATCAGAATGGACTAGGTGTTGACATTAATTATAGAAAAGCAATGGAATGGTATTTGAAGTCAGCAGCGAAAAATAATGCAGGAGCTATGTATAATATCGGATATTTATACGAAAAAGGATTAGGAGTTCCTATGGATATTAATAAAGCTAAAGAATGGTATAATAAAGCAAGTAAGCTAGGGCTAGAAATTGCTAAGTTTAGATTAAATTTGCTAGAGAGAAAATATTAGAGTGAATTCAAATAGATTATTTTTTTGTGTTTATCTAAGTTGAATTTATTGGTAGCGTAAACGCACTATTTACATGGTTATTTAAAAGGATATATATGTCAGTAAAAGATGATTTTTTTTAAAAAAGTAGATGAAAATGCTAAAGCTATGCAAGCTAGTGAAGATGCTTTCAAGAAGGATGTTTTTGAGTTTCAAAGAGATACTGATCTATTGCTTCACGAAATTAAAAGTTGGTTTGATGGCTCATCTATAATAGTTAAATTAAATTCAACGAGAATTTATACTGATGGGGTAGGTATTGAAGTATCATCCTTACATCTTTCAAATATTAAGAAAACTTTAGAGATTATTCCTGAAGGACTTTATTATTTTGGGATTAAAGGATGCTTAAATGTATCCATATTTAATCCAGATAGCTCTCTGAAATCTTCAAAGTTTTCATTACATTGGAAAGATGGAGTTAGTAAGTTTAATGGTTGGACGATCGCATATGAAGCCGATAAAAACTCAACCCAACGCATTGAATTTAATCAAGAAAACTTCTTTGGGATGATCGAATTGTTCGCCTAAAAAGCAAATTATTTTAGATCTTCAAGATAAGAGTTATCTATTAAGATAACTCTTATCTTTTACAGTGTGCTACATGACTTATTCATCGTTGATGATATTTCTGTGAAGAACGATGATTTAATGCACTGTGGGAATGCCATTTCATTATAATTATTTTTAGTATTGACTATGACCTATCGTACTATAATCGGAACTGTAATGTTCATAATAGTCATTGGCTAGATAATTTAGTCGTCCCATCACCACGTTATAATCATCGGTAAAGGATAAGACATCTCGATTTAAGCAGTACCGACAGTTTTCTGGATAGTTAACTAATGCTCTGTATTGTTAGTAGGGGCTAAATCCCCCTAGTTAAACGGTAATTGCAAGAGCGAATAGGTTAGTGGCATTTACAAACAACTAACCCTACTCACAATCATTTCTGGCTACACCCTATGCTCCGTGAACTCGCATTATAGTGTTTCGAATAGTCTTTTGCTAAGTAGTTCATCCGTTGTACTAATGCAGCATAATCAGCTTCAAATGTAGGGGATTTTTGGTTTAGCCAATATGCACAGTTGTCAGGATATTCAACTAAGGTTCCTTTATCTATGATAGGGTCTAATTCGAGCTGTAACGCACTGTACCACGCGGATGTTATCATTGTACGTAAGGTAGGTTTATCGAGATCATAATCGCCTAGCCTATAGTAAGCGCTTTTATTGATGATTAACACACAGTAGTAATGATGATGTTCTGAACTAACTAGCTCTTTTACCCAGACATAACGTAATCGATTAAGACAGGTTCGTTTACCCTTTATTCTAGAGCGTATTAGATTATGTCGGAGTTTAGCATTCAACGAATCAATAAAACGTGATATCGCGTTGTCCATGGTAAAGAAACACGTTGGCATATCATCGTATTCATCTGTTGGTGGGAACCTTAAATCAACGCGTACTGCCATAATACGTTGATAGTTATTCAAGGAAAGTGTTAGGGTCTTATTAAGACGCTTTATATATTGCGTTATTTGATTTTGATCACAAGGTAAAGTAAATTCTTTAACAATCGTGCTAAGGCAAAAGTATTCACTTACAAACAAACTTTAATGAGTAATAAGGTTGGTTGTATCAGAAGTTGAGATCCTAAAATGAAAGTAAAACGAGAAGAGTCAAAGAATATTTTTATGGTTGCAGTTGGAAAAGAAATATTTCGTTTAAGAAGAAAGCGTGGATTAACAGGAAAGTTGTTAGCTGAAAAATTAAATGTCTCTCAACAGCAAATATCTCGCTATGAAAGAGGGGTAAGTAATATAAATGTTGATACTCTGTTTGTTATCTTACATGAATTAGACTGTAGTTTAAACAGCTTTTTTAGTTCAGTATATCTTAATATTAATGATACGGTAAAAAATATTAGTTCACATTATATTAATTTGTTTTTGCCGCCGGCACCATACTATAAAGGTGATGATGCACTGTCAGTGAATATTGATAGTTTAATTGGTTAAATTAAACAAAAAGCTAGATAACTTTTTTAATTTTGATTAATTAAATTTATGTTATTATCTGGTTTTTCATATGTGTGAATTGAATTTGTTTTTTAATTGATCTGATATCAAAAATAATAATTAAGTTAGAGTGTTAAATCGGATTTTAAATATTTTAAATATTTTAAATCTTTTAAAAGAGTCAATACCACTGATGACTTTAATGAATTAGGTTATGATTAATTTTTAAGATTTATATGAATATTCATTTTTTATGATTATCTTGTAAGGGAGAAAATCATGATGATTGTTTGATTTAATTAACTAGATTAGCATAGTATTTAAAATGCTTTCTATTTATCATGAAATTATAGTAAGTAGAAAGCTGCTGCTAAAGATGAAATATTTTGATTTCGTTGTATGAATTCCCTCTTTTGTTATATCTCAAACTAAAATAGGAAAATGTTATATTTAACTGCATATTGAAGAAAAAACCTATCATAATCGAAAAATAAAGTTATTGACGTTTAACTCAGTATCATAAACGAAGATATTCATTTTATCTTTAGGTTTTAAAATAACTTTAATATAAATAAAGTGTAGATCTATGTTAAGTAGTGAAATTTATTTTCACATAAGTCAGTGATATGTATGAAATATTTATTTTTATTAAATAATGCATATGCAAATGTGCTACGTATATCCATTTTGAGTGTTACGCTGAAGTTTTATCATGTATTCTTTATATAATATAAACCAAACTAATAATTAGTTTAGTTTATTATAAATACATGCATAAGACCTGAAGGAATTAAGAATATTTTATGGATAAGCAAATCATCGCAATGCTCATTGATCTCACTTTTCGCGGAAATGATGATGTGAAAATAGCAGCAATTTCTGCACTCGGTGACTATCAAGCAACAATAGAGCAAGAACAGGCTATTATTAGGTTAATTGAGTTATGTAAAGATCCGAATAAAGAAGTCGCTGTTTCTTCTATCAAATCTTTAAGCAAATTATCAGGGTATTTTACTTCATTAAGAGAAAATAAATAAATATATACATTGATTTTTATATCTTAGCTATACTTAAAACTTGATGCAGTATTTTATTAATACTGCTGAGGTTAAGTTTAATTACTTAAGTGCTTTTACCTATATTGGTGGTTGGGTGTTTTTTCTACATGCAACTAGAATTATTTTTACTATAGTTATGACTTCATAAAAAGAGTACTTTATTGCTTTGAGTATTTATATTTATCGTTATAAATCCAAATAGGACTATCCAATATTGACGTTATTTTCATGATCAAAATCAGAGTATATGAAATTTATTAAGATTATGATAATAATAAATAGCTACATAGTTATGCATTATCCATACATATATGAGAGGTTATAATGAAAAAGATTTTAATTTCTAGCATTTTAGCGGCTACAGCAGCATTCTCTTTTAATGCAATGGCTGGTGACTCTAAAATTGTCACGCCGGAAAAAATGACTTGTCATGAATACATTAACTTGAATCCACAAAGCTGGGCTCCTGTAGCATTATGGGTAACCAATCAAGAAACTCAATTTAAAGGGGGCGACTATGTTGCTTTAACTGAGCAAAGTGTTGCTGAAGTACCTCAAATTGTTGAATTCTGTAAGAAATACCCTGAAGGTACATTGCAAGATTATTTAGCTGCAAAAAAATAAGTTGAATTTTACTGATTAATGCAGTGTTAATTAGGTGTTTGCTTTGGTTGGTGCCTTCGTAATTAAAATTACATAGGTGTTGATTAGATTCAACAAAATGTTGTTTGAATTATCTTAGGTATTTAATCAAAGCAGACACCATGACTAGAATAATTTATATTAATTAAAAGTCTAAACTGTATAGTCTATAAATGACTTATCTAAGTATAAGTAACGTTTAATAAATATCTTTAAATTTATCAAAATTATTGCCATTCATATCTCATTCATAAATATCTTATGCATAATTTACTCGCTTAATGCTCCTCACCTATCTTGCCTTATTGTCTGCATAAAAATCGAATTATGTAGAGTTGTTGCCAATTGTTTGGTTGTTCGGACTATAGTTTATTAGCCAGCCTGGAGGGGAAAATTTAGTTGAGGATAGCTTTCCTGAGAAAGGAGCCGAAAGTTCTATTGAAAATATTATTGCCTTGAACCCAGATTTTATCTGTTTACTGGGGGAGATCGGCAAAACTTTTAATCGCCGTTCGATAACTGTTAAGTTGCGTTATGATGCTGCAACAGCGAAAAAATAGTGATTTGCACTTGTGGATAGATAAGACGTCGCTTTCTTAAGTGCAGTGAAAGATCAGCGAGTTATGGCGATTAATCATAATTTTTATAAGAATCTAATAAATATTTTTGCCGTTGAAGCTATGGCTAACTTTATGTATTCGCAAATCTTTTAAGTGTTGTAGCCAGAGTAAAATCTGCATGAATTCTTACTACAATTTACGGCTATTAAAATGACTGGCGTATTTTGGCTACGTTATAAATTTTTGTTTGCACTCTAGTGCGCTAACAAAAAGTTTGGTTATCTCGCTTTTTTAGAAAAAAGCGAGAAGGATGATTATACTCACACTCCTTGCCGCACTAGAGCTCCAGCTCAAGATGTAAAAGTGTTACTATTTCCCTTGTAACAAAAATAAGAATTTTTGTTAGCCCTAATCAAGATGTAGATCACAAATTACTCAAATCTTGATTGAGTCTCGATAATCATCTAACTAATATTTAGTTAGGCTAAAAAAAAGTTTGGTAAAATATGAAGATTATTCAGGATAATTTTGAAATGCTTTTGGCTGTAATGAAAGGTATTGCTGGCCAATTTGGTGAGAACTGTGAGGTGGTTTTACACGACCACAGTAAAGGATTAGAAAGCAGTGTAGTGGCGATTATTAATGGCCATGTGACAAAACGTAAAGTAGGTGATCCAAGTAGCAACTTAGGTCTTGAAGTACTGCGTGGAACGAATGTGGATGGAGATAAATACAATTATTTTACCCAAACTAAAGACGGGAAAATGCTGCGTTCAACTTCGATTTATTTACGTGACAATGATGGCAAGGTTTCTGGTGCATTATGTATTAACCAAGACATCTCAGAATTTATTGCGGCAGAAAAAGCCATTCAAAGTATTACGCAACATCATAGTGTTGAACAAAATACAGTTAAAGAAGTGTTTGTAACAGATGTAAATGAAATTTTAGATCACTTAATTCAAGAGTGTGTTCAAGTGATTAAAGTTCCAGTTATTAATATGACTAAAAAAGAAAAAATGGATGCCATCAAGTTCTTTGATGAAAGAGGTGCTTTTTTAATTAAAAAAGCAGGTGAGAAGATTTGCGAATTTTTGAATATTTCCAAATATACCCTTTATACCTATTTAGGTGAACTTAAGGGCGAAGACAATAATGCAAAATAAGAGAGGTATTTATGCCAATAACGCCTTATGTTGCTCTAAATTTACAGCAACTTGAAAAAAATGTCAGAGGCATGACAGGCAGGTTAACACAGCAAAGTATTGAGCATTGGCCACATATTAAAACACATAAATCCACGGAACTAGCCAAGTTCGAAATCGCCTGTGGCGCAAAGGGAATTACTTGTGCCACATTGCATGAAGCAAGAGTTATGGCACAAGGAGGTATCAATAATATTTTATTGGCTTATCCCATAATCGGTGAGGAGAAATGCCAACAGTTTGTCGAATTAGCTAAAATGGTGAATTTAAAAACCATCGTTGATAGCATGCAAGCCGCTGAGCAATTAAATAAGGCGGCAAGTGCACAGAATATTATTGTTAATGTATATATCGCGATTGATTATGGCGCTCATCGTGAAGGGATCCAACTTACTGACCTTGAAACTTTTACCTTAGCAGTTAATCAGCTTTCTTTCTTAAATATTATTGGTATTTTCACTTATGCAGGAACAATTTATCAGTACACAACGGAACCTGAAATACGTAAAGCAGCGAAAGCGGAAGCTGATTTATTATTAACTTGTATACAAAGATTAAATGCTATTGGTATTGATGTGCAACGTACATCAGGTGGCTCGACGCTTTCTTCTTTTTATGCAGAGGAATTAGCAGGGATTACTGAATCACGAGCAGGTAATTTTATATTTGGTGATATGAACGCAATCTATGGTGGTATTTATACACGAGAAGATTGTGCATTAACGATTCGCTCTTCAGTCGTTAGTATTCCCGTTCCAGGCTATGCAACTATTGATGCGGGAACAAAAACACTTACGTCAGATCAATCTGCCGAAGAGGGTTATGGCTATATTGTCGAAAATCCAAATATTAAATTAGTTAAATTAAATGAAGAACATGGGTATTTACGTTATGATCCAGAGGCGGTTGAATTAAATATTGGCGATATACTCAATATTATTCCCAATCATAGTTGTGTTGTTCCAAATTTAACTAATAAAATCTACGCTCTAAATAATAATGTAATTGATCATATTATAATACCTGACGCACGGTTCTAATGACCGGAGAATAATAATGTATAAATTAAATAAGAAGCAACAAAATGAGTTGCTAGAGCTTCTTTGTGCCTTAATTAGGCATAAATCAGAAAATCCACCGGGTGAGGAGCAGCTGGTTGCAGAATTTATTTACCGTTACTTTAAGCAGGAAGATATCGATGTTGAATTGCAAGAAGTCACTCCGGGGCGGCCAAATGCAATTGCACATTTAAAAGGTATTGGTCAAGTTAAGCACTTACTTTTTAATGGTCATATTGATGTTGTACCTTGTGGCCGTGGTTGGAGTACAGAGCCATTTGATCCTATTATTAAAGATGGAAAAGTCTTCGGTCGTGGTGCTGCTGATATGAAATCAGGAGTTGCAGGAATGATGTACGCTGCAACTCTACTTAAACGGAATCAGGATCAGTTTTCTGGTGATTTGACATTGGTTTTTAATGTTGATGAAGAACGTATTAACTTAGGCATGCTGCACTATATTAAAAATGGGGTCACGGCAGATTACGCTATTATTGGCGAGCCTACTTCATTAGAAGTTTGCATTGCACATAAAGGAGTTAGTCGTTATAACTTAAGCACTAAAGGTACAGCAGGACATGCAGCAAAAACACGCTATCCTGATAGTGCAATTTCCAAGATGGCAAAAATACTACCAGCACTTGAACAACATCGTGGAGATGTTGAAGCTATCGAGCACCCATTATTGGGGAATGCATCAATGATAATTACCACGATTAATGGTGGTACAGCACCCAATATTGTTCCACAGCATTGTGATATAGAAATTGATAGGCGATTAGTACCGGGGGAAGATAGGCAGCAAATTGCTAATAATATTCATCGAGCCATTAGGGAATATAATGAGAGAGAGACGATAGAATATGAATTGGATAATTATTTGTTTATTCCAGCTTCTGATATTGCCGAAAATCATGAGTTAACCTTAGCAACCTTAGAAACAGTGAGTCGTTTTACAGAAAAAAAAGTAACACCGCAAATTTTTGAGGCAACTTGTGAAGCTCCTTTCTTTTCTGTCACCAGTAATATACCAACACTAATTATGGGACCCGGTGGATTAGCTCAGGCTCACGTTAAAGATGAATTTGTCGAAATTAAAGAATTATAGCTTGCCGCTGAAATTTATTACTCATTAGCAAAAGAATTATTAAATAATTAGGATGAAAATATGATTATTGAACAAAAGTTAGCTCAAGAAGGAATTGTATTAGCTACACCAGAAACGCCAAAATTTTCGTATGTTTCTATTAAACAATATGGTGATTTATTATATACATCAGGACATGATTGTCAGAAAAATGGAGAATTAATTTATACAGGAACGTTAGGGCAAGAATTGAGTGTTGAGCAAGGGCAAGATGCAGCAAAGCAGTGTATTAGCAATATTTTTTCATCTTTAAAAACTTATTTAGGTGATTTAGATCGCATTGACGAATGTATTAAATTATTAGGTTTTGTACAAAGTACTAATGAATTTAAATATCAACCTCAAGTGATGAATGGTGCATCAGATTTTTTAATTAAAATACTAGGAGAAAAAGGAAAACATTGCCGATCTGCAATTGGTACAAATACGTTACCATTTGATACGCCAGTTGAAATAGAATTAATTTTAAAAATAAAACCTGAATAATAAAAATATCTATTAAATTATATTAATAACAATAAATATGCGGAATTTTAATTAATTCCGTAGGATCCGGTTACGTCTTAAAGGTATTTAACTATGTCACTACATGTGAGTAAAAGGTTAAAGCGTTGGCAGTTAATCGCGTTATCATTTTTGTTGATTGCAGGCATCATTAACTTTCTTGATAGAGCATCATTGTCAATTGCCAACTCAACAATCAGTAAAGAACTCGGTTTTAGCGCGACGCAAATGGGGCTACTATTATCGGTATTTTCATTTGGTTATGCGCTATGCCAATTACCTATTGGTATGGTCGTGGAACGCTTTGGCGTTAAAAAAATCTATGGCTTTGGACTCTTTTTATGGTCACTTGCACAAACAGTGACGGGATTATTATCTTCATTTACTCATTTGATAATTGCGCGTGTTTTTCTAGGAATCGGTGAAGCACCTCATCTACCAACAGGGGTAAAAGTGGTTAATGATTGGTACAATATTCGTGAGCGTGGCTTGCCAATGGGGATCGTCAATATGTCATCTACGTTGGCGCAAGCATTGGCACCTCCATTGCTGATCGCCCTCATGTTAGCGTTTGGTTGGCGTACCATGTTTATTATCATTGGTGTCAGTGGAATTTTCTTGTCGATTTTGTGGTTTATTTTTTATCGTAATCGTGAGCAGTTAGATTTAACGCCGGAAGAGCTTAACTACCTAAATGATGGAGCCCCACCTTCTTCGACAAACAAAGTGACATTCAAAGAGTGGGCATCACTATTTAAGCAACGTTCGCTATGGGGGATGATCATTGGTTTTAATGGTGTCGGTTATATGGTTTGGCTGTACCTAACCTGGCTACCTGCTTACCTTGAAAACTCACGCGGATTAAGCCTTGAAAAAACAGGTTGGGTTGCCGCGATCCCATTCTTATTTGGTGCTCTTGGGATGCTGGTGAATGGCGTAGTGGCTGATTGGGTTGTTAAACGCGGTGCAGATAAAATGAAAAGTCGTAAATGGATGATCTGTTTGGGTCTATTGTTTGCAGCTATGTTCACTTTACCTGCCGCTTATACCGATAGCACAACATCAGCTGTCGCATGTATCAGTATGGCTTTGTTCTCCATTCATTTTGCAGGAACATCGGCTTGGGGATTGATCTTGGTTTCAGTACCTTCGCGTCTAATCACTTCAGTAAGCGGGATCCAGAATTTTGGTGGTTTGTGCTGTGGTGGCATTCTTGGCTTCACTCGTATACTTCTTCTTTGTAAATGAACCGATTAAAGATCCAGCAGAACTAACACAGCAAACAGCTTAATTTATCTTTACCGTCAAGGGCAGTAACTCGATAGGGGTTATTGCCTTTTATTTAGACTCACCATACTGCTTATTTAACTATCAGTTTATCAACTAAAAAATCAATAAATGCACGCGTTTTAGCAGGTAAGGCAACGGTATTTGGGTAGAGTAATTGGATATTCTGCGAGGGAAGATTAAATTCTGGAAGTAATTGAACCAAGCGGCCTGTACGAATATCGTCATTGACTAGCCAAGCAGGGCAAATTGCTACGCCAAGTGATGCAAGTACCATTTGATGGATCGCTGCCGCAGAATTTGATTCATATTGGCTCTTTATCATGGGCAAGGTTAATTTGTCTCCTTGATTATTTTGCAGAATATATTGTGTGTCTTGCCAATTAAGAAGTGAATGGGTGATCCAAGGTGCTAAAGCTAAGTTTGCTATCGTGTTGACTTGATGAGTACCAACAAACTGAGGTGTTGCAACTAAATAGATTGGGTACTCTCCAATTTTTCGTGCTTTTAATGAGGAATCTTTAAGGTTACCTAAACGAATGGCGACATCGAGCTTCTCTGTCACGAGATCGTCTAAAGAAGAGTTGAAGGTATATTGCAGTCGTAGTTTGGGGTAAAGGTGACAGAACTCTGGCAGTAAAGGTAAAATATAATGCTGTCCAAATTCATTTGTTGACGAAAAACGCAGTAAACCTGTCACGCTGCTACCTATGTTTTGACTTCTTTCAAATGCTTCTTCGATTTGTAGTTGGATACGCTTAAAGTCGTCATAAAAATATTTACCGGCTTCTGTCAGTGCAATACTTCGTGTATTGCGTGTAAGCAAACTGACATTCAATTGAGTCTCTAATTGCTTAATATCAATGCTAACCATCGAACGGCTCAGTCCTAAAATATCTGCAGCTTTGGTGAACGATCCTGAATCAACCACCTGGAGGAATGTGGTTATTTGCTTGAGATTTTTTTGCATAATCACGTTGATTGTTTGGTTGTATTAAACAATGAGTTTAATCCTCTTGTATCGACAAAGGAAGTGCCGATCTCTACTCTTCGTCATCGGAGGTAGGTATGTCTTATCGATACAAAATCGCGACTGTTTTTTTGATTGGTTTCTTCATTGATTGTATTAACATTTTTATGTCAGCAATTGCATTGCCAGATATTGCGGTCGCATTTTCGGCCAGCCAATCGATGGTGGCTTGGGTCACTAATAGCTATATTTTGGGCTTGGTACTCATTATGCCGGTTAGCTTGTGGTTAGCTGGGCGATTTGGTAATCCAAAGCTACTGTGCTTTTCTATGCTGTTATTTTCCGTCAGCGTTTTACTGTGTGGCTTAAGTGATTCTATCTACAGTTTAATCTTTTGGCGTTTTACTCAAGGAATCTCAGGTGGATTATTAATTCCTGTCGGTCAAGCGCTGGTGTTTGCTTTATTTCCAGGAAAAGAGCGTCATCATATTTCAACGATGATTATGGCGGTGGCATTGATAGCGCCTGCATTTTCGCCAGCACTCGGTGGTATGATTATTGATAATTTGTCTTGGCGTTGGGTATTTTATTCGAATCTACCTTTCTCGCTACTTACAGCCGCTTTAGTTATGCTGTGGATTAAAAATGGTGAGCATCAAAAAAGAGAAAGACCGGATGTACTAGGGTTATTAATGGTTAGTGTTAGCTTACTGTGTTTATTGCTGTCATTTTCTTTTTATAACGATTATCACAACATCATATTGGCGCTAGTAAGCTTTTTACTTTCTGCATTTATTCTTGTTTTTTATATTAAGTATGCTCGAAAATGCCCTGCACCAATCTTGAATTTACAGTTATTAAAAAATAGTAATCTGCGTAGTGCATTCATTGTTTATTATGCGGTGCCTGGTGTATTTACTGGTGTTAATTTACTTAATATTTTTAATTTACAAATCAACCTTCACTTTAGTGCCGCACAAACAGGGATGTTTATGCTGTTGTACGCGACGGGAGCACTTATTTCGATGCTGAGTGGTGGCTATTTATATTACCAGATTGGTAAAAAATATTTATTTATTATAGGGATTGCTCTACACAGTATCGGAATAGGGTTATTGTTTTGGGTATCTAGTAGCTCAGACCTTGCAATATTAATTGCCGCTTACTTATTAATGGGATCAGGTGGGGGCATTTCTGCCAATACAGCACAAATTAGTTCGCTAATTGATTTCTCTGGCAAGAACTTACTGCAAGGGAGCGTGTTGTGGAATATTAATCGACAAGTTGCATTTAGTGTTGGAACGGTAGTACTGATTTCTATTTTTAGCTTAGTTACGGCGCAAAGCGATTTACTTCGTTATCAATACACCTTCTTGATTGCAGCTATTATCGGCTCGCTATCGTTAATTTCAGTTATTAGAGAGTAGAGAAATGAATAAAGTAGTACAGAGCGTGATTGATGTTCATACATTGATTGAGAATATATTTACAGGCAATAATCTTGAAAGCGATCTCGGTGATCTATTAGCGCATTTTGATGATAACTTTGCGATGGTAACTATTAACGGCGATCGTATCGGTTTGGCTCAAGTTACATCATTATTTACACATAATGTCGGAACTCGACCGTCTTTAAAGATAAAGTTGTATGATCTTAAGCTCATTTTAGAATCTAGCAACTATTATTGGGTACAGTATCAGGAGCAACATCAAACCCAAGATGGGGACACTCTACGCATCTCCACGGCTTGTATTAGAATAGAAGAGGATCGTTGTTTTTGGGTTTATCTACATGAAACACCGGTAAGAGTAAAATAATTTTTTAACTTAATATATTAAGTAAGTAGCATCTTATCAACGGTAACTCGGCATACTTCAAATTATAGCTAGCGAGACAGTCAGCAACCTGAAGTATGGCGGGTATTTTATTATAAAAGGTTATAACCCAGCATTGTTAGTAAGCGTTTGAGTATAGGTTTGTAATACAGATAGGAAATTCTTCGTACTTGGCGAGATATACTTCTCTTTATGGTAGAAGTAGCGAATACCGCGATTGAAGCTAATATCATCAAGCGTTATTTCACATAAAAGGCCCGCTTTTAATTCTTGAGTAATAGATAATCGAGAGACAATAGAAATACCTAATCCATGAATAACACCTTGTTTAATTCCTTCTAAACTTTTAATTTCCATCATATTGGTTAGTTTTTTATTATTTTCTTTAAATCTATCTAACAAGAAATCATGGGTTGCCGAATGTTCTGGTTTAATCAAAAATACTTCTGATCCAATATCAGAAAAGCAACAATGTTTTTCCTTTGCTAACCAATGTTCAGGTGAACAAATAAGTACTAATGGGTCAATAAGAAAGGTATCAAGATGATATTCAGTGGGATCTAAAAAGATATGATCTGACATGATCAAAAATTCCAGTTCTTGAGTGTCCAGCTTATGAATAAGTTGTGCTGAGGTTGAAATATCCATACTCAATTTTACAAGTGGTGATTGTCGTTTAAATTTAGCCATCACTTGAGGTAAAAGATAAACACCAACAAAGTGGCTAGCCCCAAATTTAATTTCTCCTTTGGAAGGATCATCAAATTGACGCATATGTTCTGATGATGCTTTCACCAGATTAACGATTTGTGTTGCATATTGTTGGTATATCTTCCCTTGTGACGTCAAATATAGCCGGTTATTGATCCTCTCAAACAATCTTGTTTGCAACTCTTCTTCTAATTTACGGATTTTAATACTGACACTGGGTTGTGTACAAAACAGTCGTTCAGCCGTTTCTGTTCTGCGCAACTAAATCAGGACACTTTTCTTAAGGAATTTTGTTCATACTCAATTGGGGACAGATCACCGTTGGCAGTATGAAACCTTTCTAGGTTGTAATAGCGCATATACGCGATAACATCTTCTTTCATCTGTTTCCGAGTCGGCTGAGGGATTTTCAGTACCCAATCGTGTTTTAAACTGCCAAAAAATCGTTCTACAACGGCGTTATCCCAACAGGCTCCAACATCACCCATGCTTGCCCTAATACCATAGCTTGTTAGCAAGCGGCGATATCGCTTACTCGTATATTGAGAGCCTCTATCACTATGAAAGACTAAGCCTTTTTCGGGCTGGCGTAAGTTATACGCTTTCATCAAGGCTTTACTGACTAAATCTGCCGTCATTCGTTTATCGATATGCCAACCCACAATACGGCGTGAGTATAAGTCCATCACGATGGCTAAATACATCCAGCCTTCCCCTGTTTTTAAATAGGTCACATCACCCGCCCACACTTCGTTAGGTGCGTGAGGATTAAAATTTTGATTGAGCAAATTATCGGCTACGGCATCACTGTGTTTGCGTTTTGTGGTGACTTTGTAAGCAACGCGCTGAGTGACGACTAGGCCAAGCTGAGCCATTAGCTTTTGAACGCCATAAGCACTCACGCTAAAGCCCTCTTTGCATAACCGTTTACGTAACGTTCTATAACCTAAGCTATTTCGACTCTGTTCAAAGATAGCTTTGGCTCTGCGGTACAGGCTAAGTTGTTCTGCGGTGATCAATTTTGCTGGGCGTTTAAGCCAAGCATAGTAGGCAGAACGACTTATTTTCATTAACTTGCAGAGCTTCAGCACGGGAAACTGTGAAGATAATTGCTTAATCGTTTTAAACGCTACTTGGTTTCCTTTAGCAGGAGGGCGCTGGCTTTTTTAGGATCTCTTTCTCCATCCTAAGTTCTTTATTTTCTTTTCGAAGCCTTAATAGCTCAGCTCTCTCATCGGCATTCAAGCTGCTACCGGATTGTTCAGCATCGAATTTTGCTTTCCAGTTATAAAGTAATTTATCGGTGATCCCTAATGAAGCTGCCGCTTTTGGGACGCTATAACCTTGTTCGGTGACTAATGCGACCGCTTCTTGCTTAAACTCAGTAGTATAAAACCTGTTTGTTCGTTTTTTCATTTAACACCTCAATAATTGGATTATATTCCATTATTAAAGTGTCCTGTTTGATTAAAGCAGATCAGTGGTGGTATTGGTGTGCTCATTGTACTGACAATTATTGCTATCTTTATAAAAAAACGTCGCAAGACATAAAGAGATAGAGTAGGGCGTACTTATGAGCTCAGCCTTGCATTATTTCCTTCTTATATTTTTAAGATAACGATAAATTAAAGCTTCAATTGACTTAATAAACCCATGTTAAACATCCTCTTATCGATGTATGTAAAGAGGAAATAACATGGGTTTATCTCTCTTTCCCTTCAGATCATCGCTTGCTACACAAGCAGCTCAATTTTGTCATTCAATTCATTATGCTATCCGAGAATAGTTTAAAAATTTATTGGCAGGAAATATTCGAATTATTTTGGATATTCCTAATAGATCCTTAAAGCATTATGTTCAGAACAAAGGGATTATGTCGATAACTCATCAGACGCGATGTAAGGCATCAAGATGGCTTCTTTTAGAATGATGTAGCAGGAATGGAAATGATGTTATAAGGGGCCTAATAACGAATATAGCCCCGATTAGGGGCTATATTTAACACCAGCTCTTTTCGAACCGGTATTTTACGAATAAAGATCTATTTATTCATCAAGGAAGCTACGTAGTACTTCTGAACGGCTTGGGTGACGCAATTTACGCAGTGCTTTAGCTTCGATTTGACGAATACGCTCGCGCGTAACATCGAACTGTTTGCCCACTTCTTCTAGCGTGTGGTCAGTGTTCATATCGATACCAAAACGCATACGTAGTACTTTTGCTTCACGTGCAGTCAGACCCGCTAACACCTCGTGAGTCGCTGAACGCAGGCTCTCAGAAGTTGCTGAATCTAAAGGCAGCTCTAAAGTGGTATCTTCGATGAAATCGCCGAGATGTGAATCTTCATCATCACCGATTGGCGTCTCCATAGAGATAGGCTCTTTAGCAATTTTCAGTACTTTACGAATTTTATCTTCCGGCATTAGCATGCGTTCCGCTAACTCTTCCGGCGAAGGTTCACGCCCCATTTCTTGCAGCATTTGGCGAGAAATACGGTTCAGTTTGTTGATAGTTTCAATCATATGAACCGGAATACGGATTGTACGAGCCTGATCCGCGATAGAACGCGTAATCGCCTGACGGATCCACCAAGTCGCATAAGTTGAGAATTTATAACCACGGCGATATTCGAACTTATCAACCGCTTTCATCAAACCAATGTTACCTTCTTGGATCAGGTCAAGGAACTGCAAACCACGGTTGGTATATTTTTTAGCAATCGAAATAACCAGACGTAAGTTTGCTTCAACCATCTCTTTCTTCGCACGGCGTGCTTTCGCTTCACCGATAGACATACGACGGTTGATATCTTTAACCTGTTCAATTGTCAGGCCAGTTTCTTCTTCGATTTGACGTAATCTTTGCAGACAACGCAGAATTTCTTCTTCAACGTCTAACAGCTTTTCAGACCAAGGCTTGTTCATTGCTTTGGCTGCAGTCAACCAAGTTTCACTGGTTTCATTGCCACTGAATAACGTGATGAAGTTTTTCTTCGGCATTTTGCACTGTTCAATACAGAATTTCATAATGGTACGTTCTTGAAGACGAACGCGATCCATCATTTCACGCATGTTATTGACCAGATAGTCAAATTGCTTTGGTACTAAACGGAACTGTTTGAAAACTTCAGAAAGTTCTTCGATAGCCAGCATAGTTTTTGCATTACTGCGACCAAACTGTTTAATGTGCTGACGCGTTTTTTCATACTGCTCACGCAGTTCGCTGAACTTTTGACGAGCCAATTCAGGATCGATGCTGTTATCGTCCTCGCTATCATCGGCATCTTCATCTTCTTCGTCTTCATCTTCGTCTTTATTTAACTCTTCTTGAGGGAGTTCAGAGCCTACATGTGTTGCTGTAGGCGCTAAATCTTCTTCGGCGTTAGGGTCGACGAAACCAGTAATCAGGTCGGATAGACGGCTTTCACCAGCTTCGACACGGTCATACTGTTCAAGGAGATAAGTAATGGCTTCAGGATACTCTGCAACAGAGCACTGAACTTGGTTGATGCCATCTTCGATACGTTTTGCTATGTCGATCTCACCTTCACGGGTTAAGAGTTCGACAGTACCCATTTCACGCATATACATGCGCACAGGGTCAGTAGTACGACCAATTTCACTTTCAACACTAGACAGAACTTGCGCTGCGGCTTCTGCTGCATCTTCATCCGTGTCGGAAGTTGTTTCAGCCAGTATCAAATCATCGGCATCAGGTGCTTCTTCCATGACCTGGATGCCCATGTCATTAATCATCTGGATGATATCTTCAATTTGATCTGAATCGACGATATCTTCCGGCAGATGGTCGTTGACCTCAGCATAGGTTAAGTAACCTTGCTCTTTACCCTTGGTTACGAGTAGCTTAAGCTGCGACTGCGGGTTTTGCTCCATAAGACGGTATCCACACTTCTGAGTATTTAGATTGGTGTCGGTCGGCGAAACAAACGGCCAACAAGAACATTCAAAGGGGATTTTTATTATTATGCCACGCCCCTTTAATTTCGTAGCAATTTACAGGCATTTGCCTTAGGTAATTCGGCACTTAAGCCGTCTTGTATTCGTTATCTGGACTCTCGTTACGTTTTCACACGTGAAAGCGTGATCAGGCGGACTTCTGCGCGCTCCTCGGGGGTCAGCCCTTCAGTTCGTTCTTTCGCTATTAAATAGTCGAAACGCTCATCGAGCGCGCTATTAAATAGATGGTTTAAAGCATCCTTAAATGTCTTTTCCGCTATCTCCTCTATTTCTATATCGTTCCAAGTTGCCAATTTTTCAAGTTGATTCGCAAATTTATTATCACGATACAACTCAAGCAACTGACCAGTCGTCATTCCAGGGGTAGAACGGCAAACGTTAACCAATTCTTGAAATAGAGAAAGCCCCGGCATTTGGATGTGTGCAATCCCCTCTAATGAGGGAACGGATTCCGAAAGATTCGGATTCTGTACCAACAAGGCGATTAATATCCGCATTGTTGTGGGTTTTAATTTTGGTGCTTGATAGCTCACCGATTCAGCGCTCTCTCTATCAATCATAGCAAGAACCTGAGAAATATCCGGTATGCCAATAAAATTTCCTAACTCTTGAGCCATATAAAGGCGCAATGTTTCACCAGGTATTTGTTTTATCAAAGGGATGGCGAGTTTACTAAATTTCGCGCGCCCTTCTTGCGTTTTTAAATCTACCTGTGGGACGAGGGAGTCAAATAGAAATGATGATAAGGTCTTGGCATCATTCATTCGCTCTTCAAATACCTCTTTGCCTTCTTTGCGGACTAAAGAGTCAGGATCTTCCCCATCAGGTAGAAACATAAAACGTAACTGGCGGCCGTCCGTTAAATAGGGCAGTGCGTTTTCAAGCGCCCGCCATGCAGCTTCTCTTCCTGCTCGGTCACCGTCATAGCAGCAAACGACTGTATCTGTTGAGCGATAGAGCAATTGAATGTGCTCAGCGGTTGTCGAGGTACCGAGTGAGGCAACCGCATAGCGGATCCCATACTGAGCCAGTGCAACGACATCCATATAACCTTCAACAACAAGTAATTTTGAGAGTTCACTGCTATTTTGTGTTGCTTCATATAGACCAAACAGCTGGCGGCCTTTATGAAAAATATCTGTTTCGGGGGAGTTTAAATATTTAGGTATTGCATCACCTAATACTCGCCCACCAAATGCAATAACACGGCCACGGCGATCTCGTATTGGAAACATAATGCGTTCCCTAAACCGATCGTACATGTGGCCTTTATCGTTAGTCACTAGCATACCAGCATCATCAAGCTGCTTGCGACTATCTGAGGTTACGGCAAATTTTTTGAGCAAGTTGTCCCACCCCGGAGGGGCGAAACCAATCGAAAAATGCTCAATCACTTCTGCACTTAAACCACGTTGGCTTAAATAATCCTTGGCTTTATTCGCCGATGGATGACTTAAGGCAGCATGGTAAAAAAGATTTATTTTCTCCATCAATTGATACAAATTTTGTCGTTGATGAAGTTCAATTTGGCTTGCGCCCGTTCCTGATTCATAAGGAACATCAAGGCCATGCGACGCGGAGAGCTCTTCAATGGCTTCAACAAAATCGAGTTTGTCGTAATTCATCAAGAAATCGATGGCATTACCATGTGCACCGCAACCAAAGCAATAATAAAATTGCCTTTCACCATTCACCGTGAAAGAAGGTGTTTTTTCGTTATGGAACGGACAGCACGCGTGATGATTTTTACCCTGTTTTTTTAGCGGTACTTTTGCGTCGATTAAATCGACGATGTCGGTTCTCGCTAATAAATCATTGATAAATGAACGCGGAATTCGCCCAGCCATAAGCCTCTTTTCGCCTTTTGATGAACGATAATAAGCCGCGCTTCCCTCAGGAAAGCACGGCCTTTAACTGCTTACTAGTACTGCCTGCGAAGGTTACGGTAGTTACCGTGACCAATTAGTACAGACGAGTACGGCGTGCGTTTTCGCGAGCTAGTTTCTTAGCGTGACGCTTAACAGCAGATGCTTTAGCGCGTTTACGCTCAGTCGTTGGTTTTTCATAGAATTCACGACGACGAACTTCAGCTAAGACTCCTGCTTTTTCACAAGAACGTTTGAAACGACGTAGTGCAACGTCGAATGGCTCGTTTTCACGTACTTTAATTACCGGCATGTGCCTCTCACCTCAATAGAAATCGGGTTGTTGCTGGCTTTATTCAACCAGCCGTCATTTAAAATGGTGCGGAATTTTACTTCAATGAGTACGGGTTTGTAAAGTGCCGTATAAAATTGAAACACACAAGATCACCTATTTCGTTGATTCGGCAGGCGAAAAAACGAGCGAAATTAGGTAATAATGAAATTAGCCACACGAAATTTATTACAGGGTGCTGATTATAGACTACACAACAGGAAAAGTCAGCCTTTTGCCATCATAAATTATACGATGGGCTGAATTTAATGATAGACTTTGCCTTATGCAACAAACAAGGGTAGTGCAATGCGCGTTTTAGGTATCGAAACATCCTGCGATGAAACCGGGATCGCAATCTATGATGATAAGGCCGGTCTATTAGCCAATCAATTATACAGCCAAATAAAAGTTCATGCGGACTACGGCGGTGTAGTTCCTGAATTGGCATCTCGCGATCATATTCGCAAAACTGTTCCGTTAATTCAAGCGGCGCTCAAAGAAGCCAATTTAACGAGTGTGGACATTGATGCTGTAGCCTATACAGCTGGCCCCGGATTAGTCGGTGCTCTAATGGTTGGTGCAACCGTTGGTCGCTCGCTAGCCTTTGCTTGGGGTGTACCTGCTGTTGCAGTTCATCATATGGAAGGCCATTTACTTGCCCCAATGCTCGAAGAGAAAAGCCCTGAGTTTCCTTTCGTTGCGTTGCTGGTTTCGGGTGGTCATACTCAATTAATTAGCGTCACTGCGATCGGTGAATATAAATTACTTGGCGAATCGATTGATGATGCGGCGGGTGAAGCATTTGATAAAACAGCGAAACTGTTAGGGCTCGATTACCCGGGTGGACCATTATTGTCGCGTATGGCACAGCAGGGTACAGAAGGGCGATTTGTTTTTCCTCGTCCAATGACTGATCGCCCGGGGCTTGATTTTAGTTTTTCAGGTCTAAAAACATTCGCGGCGAATACTATTCGTGGAAATGCGGATGATGATCAAACCCGCGCTGATATCGCTCGTGCATTTGAAGATGCGGTAGTGGATACTTTAGCTATCAAATGTAAGCGAGCGCTCGAACAAACTGGCTTTAAACGTCTGGTTATGGCGGGTGGTGTGAGTGCTAATAGAGCATTACGAGTTAAGATGGAAGAGGTGCTAAAACAACGTGGTGGTGAGGTTTTTTATGCTCGCCCTGAGTTTTGTACCGATAATGGTGCAATGATTGCACTTGCTGGTTTGATTCGCTTAAAAGGTGGTTCAACCACAGGGCTTGGCGTGACGGTTCGTCCGCGTTGGCCGCTGGCTGAATTGCCATCGCTAGTCGACTCACAATCTGATAAATAATCTCTATCATACTTTAAGCTGCCTTCAGTTTTCTGTCGTTGAATGATGGTACGTAGCTACCCAAGTCGCATACTGGAGTGTGCTGCTTGGGATAGCGTTACTTATTACCGATATCTTTCACAATTCAAGCATTATCATTGCTGACACCGACGTAATCGAAGTTACATATATTTTCTGAGCATATGGGTGCTATTCGAATGTTATTGCTAAGTTTAGGTCACTTTTGGTCGTTAATGTAATATGGTAATGGCATTATCAAGCCGAGTTGAATTGTTTTTAACCACCTCGGAGGCATTCGCACTTTGCTCCACCAATACAGTGTTTTTTTGTGCAATTGATTCTAATTCAAATAAAGCGTGGGTGATTTCTGATAGTCCTGCTGCTTGCTCGGACGTAGCGTGGCTAATATGGCTAATCAATTGCGTGACATTCTGCACCTGATTTACCACATTTTGTAATGTGTCTCCCGTTGTGTGCACATGCTGCTTTCCTGAATTAACTTTATTTTCGCAGTCATCGATAAGATCACGAATATCATTAACCGCACTCGCACTACGACTTGCCAGACTACGCACTTCATCGGCAACGACAGCAAATCCTTTTCCTTGTGCGCCAGCACGAGCTGCCTCGACAGCAGCATTCAAGGCCAATATATTGGTTTGAAAAGCAATAGTTTTAATAACATCGGTGATAGCATTTATTTTACTGGTACTAAGTACTATCTGATCCATTGTCTGGACAACATTTTTCATTGCTTCAGCTGCATTCAACGTCGTTAGACTAGTCTCATTAGAAAGTTTATCTGCTCGAAGGGTATTTTCTGCATTCATTTGCACAGATACTGACATCTGGTTCATTGCCGCCACTGTCTGTTGAACATAGCCCATAGTTTTTTGTGTATGTTGTTCAAGTTCATCACAATCTTTCACCAATAACTGACTCTCTTTGTGCACATTACCAATTTGGCCAGAAACATCATCGGTTAGCCAACGACAGATTAGTCCAATTTGGCCAACTGAACGTAACATGCGCCCGATTTCATCGACACGATTGAGATGAGTAACGCTATGGCACTCACCTCTAGCGACGTCGAGCGCTTGTTTGGTGACATTTTCAATCGGTTTAGCGATGAGCCACTCAAGTAAAATATTGCCCACTATTAGAGTGATAAACATCAGTAGGCTTGCCGTTATGAATGATAAACCGTGGAGGCCCGATAAGGCTGCCATGGATAGCCAACTGGTAAACAGTACGAACATTAATAAACGAATATGCCAACGAATAGAGAGCGCTGGATATTGGCCAAACCAATGTTTTGATAGCACTAAACCTTTGTATAGTTTGCGATTACTTCGTTCTTCATTTAATGCACAGTAAAGTGGTTCAACTGCGGCAATCTCTTCTTGTGAAGCCTTAGTACGGATCGACATATATCCCGTTATCACACTTTTCCGCATCATCGGACAAACATTAGCGCGAACCCAATAATGGTCACCATTTTTACGCCGATTTTTGACAATACCAGTCCAAGGTTCCCCTTTTTTTAAGGTGCTCCACATATCAGCAAAGGCAGGTTTAGGCATGTCTGGATGACGGATTATGTTGTGAGGTTGACCAGTAAGTTCAGACAGCGAATAGCCACTGACTTGAATAAAGGCATCATTAACATGCGTGATATTGCCATCTAAATCGCTAGTGGTCATTAGCGTGGTATCGTCGTTTAACTGATATTCATTTTGTGTCACAGGGGTAATATAGCTCATAGTACACCATTATTATTGTTAAGTTTCTTAATGGTATATTTCGACTTAGTTTAAATTTTCCTTAATCATTATTTTGAAATGTTTGATGTCTTCCACGATTTTTTACGTTATTGGCTAAACATGTTTAGTTGACTTGTTTATTCACGTTGTCATCGCTGTCAGGTTTTTTTCGAATTATGTGGAATTTAAATTGGTCATTTAAAGAGTAATGGTGTTTAGAGAAACGAAATGACAAGACGGAAAATTGTTTATGGGCTGAAATTGAGCGGGAGACGAGAGTGATAAAAGGCTGTTTACACAGCCTCTTGGATATCAATCATCTTGTTCTTGCTCTTTGGCTTCTTGAGCAATTTCTTTTAAGGTTTTTTTCTTTTTATTTTTGAGTTTTTGCCAAATACGGCTTTCTTGACCGCGCCATAATCGTTGGATATTACCATGATGGCGGACGAGGATAAGACAAGATAGCATTGCAACGGGGAAGGTAAATTCAGGCTTAAACCACCAAACATAAAAAGGGGCGAGTAGTGCACCAACAATTGCGCCTAGTGACGAATAACCGCTAAGTAATACCGTCAGTAACCATGTCCCAGCGATTAGCCCTGATAAATCCCAACCGATAGCTGCAATCGAACCAAATGCAGTTGCTACGCCTTTTCCGCCTTTAAATCGAAAGAAAACAGGGTAAATATGCCCAAGACAAGCTGCAATTGCGACAAAGCCAAGATAGAATGGTGGGACTTTTAAATAATATGCTAGCCAAACAGGGATCGTCCCTTTTAAGACGTCGCAAATGAGTACTGCGGCAGCGGCTGTTTTACCGCCGACACGTAACACGTTAGTTGCACCTGGGTTACCAGAACCGTGTTGGCGAGGATCGGGCAGCCTTGCCAAGCGACAGATCAGAATCGCACTGGAAATTGAGCCACAAAGGTAGGCAAAGATTATCATGCCAAGCGCGGTTGCACTCATAACTAACTCCAAAACAGTTAAGGCGACATATTCATAATTCACTTCTAACTTGGATAATACGCATATTTTCCTTGAAGTGGTACCAATTCAGCACATAAACGAGAAAATGACCTGATGGATATCGTATTTATTGAACAATTATCAGTCATCACCACCATCGGTGTATATGACTGGGAGCAAGAAATTGAGCAGAAATTAGTGGTCGATATCGAAATGGGATGGGATAACAAACGCGCATCAACGAGCGATAACGTCACTGATTGTCTCGATTACGCACAAATTAGCCAAGCCATTGTTGTACACGTTAGTCACAATAAATTTGGTTTAGTCGAACGCGTTGCAGAAGAAATCGCTCAGCTGCTATTAAATAATTTTGGTTGCCCTTGGGTACGAGTTAAAGTCGCTAAACCAGGTGCTGTTGCGCGAGCACGGCAAGTGGGGGTAATTATTGAAAGGGGCTCTAAACCTGCATAAATGAGAATTTTGGCGGTATTTAACCGCCAGAATTCATTTGCTATTTGGATTTGTTATGACGTTTTTTAATCACCTTGCATATGTAATATAATTACATTGCTGATGTTTTAGTTAATCGATGCAGTGAAAATAAGTAGCAAAGGTCAACAGTCTCTTAGTTAGATTGCTTGCTGATGTCGCCACTTATCGACATTTTCTACCCTCTGACGAGTAAGCTCTTCTCGTATTTGTGGACCTTGAAATCCTTGCTCAATTATCGGCTTTACACTAACAGCTTGTGCGACTGTAAAGGCTTGACGTAAAAATTCGCCTTGAGGATAGGCTTGTTGCTCTAGGCCTGCTCGACCTCGAGCATCAGCCTCACTAATTAAACTCAACTGCGCAACCCGCTCAGGCTTACGCCAACTATCAAGCCCATTAAATAATTGAATCAGCTCGACTGTACTGAGCCTATTGATAACATGCACTTTGTCATGAAAACGCGCTGTGAGACGAGCAAGTTCACGCGCACTATTCGGGATTTTCAACCGGTCACACAAGTGATCAATCAACGCAATACCCGTTTCGCCATGATTAGGATGGCTAGGCCAGACTTCTTTGGGCGTAAGCGCCTTGCCAACATCATGACACAATGCAGCAAAGCGAATATTGACATCTTGTGATAGTTGAGCCGCCATTCGCAACGTCATCAGGGTATGAATACCCGTATCGATTTCTGGGTGCCACTTTGCTGGCGCTGGCACACCGAACAGGTTGTCGATTTCTGGAAATAGTACGGTAAGAGCACCGCATTGGCGTAGCACCTCTAAATAAACTTGAGGTGCATCGGATGTTAAGGCTTTCTCTGTTTCAGCCCAAACACGCTCGGCAGCGAGGTGTTGTAACTCCCCGGATGCGGTCATCGATTGCATTAACAATAATGTTTCTGGTGCAATTTTAAAGCCTTGCTTTGCATAACGAGCTGCAAAACGCGCAACTCGTAAAACGCGTAGTGGGTCTTCAGCAAATGCATCAGAGACATGTCGAAGTATCCGCTGGTTCAAGTCATCAATCCCATGATAAGGGTCAGTTAGCTGGCCTTGAGGATCTTTAGCGATGGCATTAATTGTCAGATCACGGCGAAGAAGGTCATCTTCAATAGTGACATCAGGTGCGGAATAACAGCTAAAACCTGTATAACCAAAACCGGTTTTGCGTTCAGTTCGCGCTAAAGCATATTCTTCATGGGTTATCGGATGGAGAAAAACGGGAAAATCTTTACCAACCTGCTGGTAGCCCTGCGCCAACATCGCTTCAGGTGTTGAGCCGACGACGACATAGTCCCTATCGGAAACTGGGAGACCAAGAAGTTCGTCACGAACTGCGCCACCAACCAGATATGTTTTCATTATCGCAGCCTTAGCTCATCCAACGGTCGTTACGTTTTTTACGACGTGGAATAATGTGCGGTAGAATTAGACCAAGAATAAGGCCGACTCCTGCAACTCCCCCGCCATACATAAACCATTGTAAAATTAGCTCACGGCGACGGTCATCAAGATTAACTTCCACGATTTCTAATTTTTTACCGGCTTTAATTAATTCGTTTTTCAGCTTTTCGTTTTCAGCTTTTAATTGCTTAACGGTGTTGTCATTGTCGGCAACGCGTTGTTGCATATCTGCGGTTCGGGTATTCCAAGTATTATCTATATTTTCCAATTGCTGACGTAATTTTTGATTTTCAGCTTCCAATTCAGGAATACGCGTTTTCATACTTGGAGTGGTATTGAGTTGTTCTGATGGAAGCCAAACAGTACGCCCACGTTCATCTTTAACTTGAGCGAAATTATCATCGGTTGAAAGAAGTTCAACGCTTTCACCCGCATTCAGTGTGCCAACAATGCGATATTTTGTTCCTGGCCCACTATGTACGTAAGTTGATAAGTCATCAGAAACATAACGTTTCTCAGCAGCTGAGGCGCTGACTGACAGGCTTAGTCCCATGATTGAAATAAGTAATAATGGTATTTTTCGCATGGTATTTATTTTCTATTAGTTGTTATGGTGAATGAATTAAGTGTGTAGACAAATACTAAAGAGTTAAGTGTGCGTGTGCAAACACTAAACCAGAATGGGAACTATCTTAACTCACTATATAGTGTACAAATATTCTCATTTCTTGACATAAAGCCCTAAAATAAATTCAGTGTATAGAATTTTTGATTTCTTTGCGCTTTGTTTTCTCAGTCCACGCTGATTGGGTTAATATAACGCGAGAGAAATTATCAATTAAGGAAATGTATGAGCCACATAGAAGTTGAACTTAAATTGGCTGCTCAGACTGCAGCGATAGATGCAGTACGCCAATCTCTATCGACACTTTGCCATCAGCATACAGAACCCAAGCAACTAACGAATATCTATTTTGATACCGAAGAACGTCAGTTACGTCAATGGGATATGGGGTTACGCATTCGTGGTTGCGATGGTCATTATGAAATGACGATTAAAACCGCAGGGCAAGTAATTGGTGGCTTGCATCAACGCCCTGAATATAACGTGGATATAGACTCACCTGAAGTCAATTTAGCTGCGTTTCCAGCAGAAATTTGGCCGGAAGGAACTGATATTCGCCAATTACAGTCACAGCTACAAATTCTCTTTAGCACTCATTTTATGCGTGAAATTTGGTTGGCAACGTTTGAAGATAGCGAGATTGAAGTTGTCTTTGATCAGGGGGAAATCTCTGCGGGAGCACAAACACTGCCTATTCAAGAGTTTGAAATGGAATTAAAGAAAGGCTTTATTGCTGATGTGTTGAATTTAGCTAAAAAGCTGGCTGACATTGATGGTCTTCGCCTCTCTGCGACCAGTAAAGCAGCACGTGGTTACTCTTTAATACAGCCTCAAAAAACGGTATTACAACAGCCAGAAACGGTGTTCGATTATGAGCAACAGCCAATAGAACAAGCACTTATGTATATGCAAAAGCTGTGTGGGCAGCATGAAGCCTATTGGTTAGCGAATGAAGCCGATGCACGTGAAGGATTCGAAGTATTTTTACGTTTCGTTCAAGCATTCTTAGTACATTATCGCAATTCAGCCCCCCAGTTTATACAGGATATTCCGCTGGAGCAGCTTCGTTCAGATATCACGGATGAAACAATTAGCGCAGAAATTTTTTGCTACAGCAGCCGTTGGCTAAAATGCAAATTAGCGTTTACACAGTGGTTAATTGCGTTGACGTATACTGATATCCATTAAGGTGTTGATATGCATCCTTTTCCTGAGTTGCTACACAGCCAGCGTGAGTCTGTTTTAGCGCGTCTAGCAGATCAATCGAGTGATTTACTGCCGTTAAGCGACGCAGAAGTCTCTTTTTTAAGCTTCAGTGATTTTGCATTAAAACAGGTTTTAGCTTATCCAGATTTTTTAGAGCAGATCCGTCAGCAACCACCTAAAGCGAATGAGTGGCAACATTACACTCAGTGGCTAGCCAAAGATTTAGACGCTGTTGTGAATGAAGATCATTTAATGCGTATTTTACGCGGCTTTCGTCATCAAATGTTGGTCAGAGCAGCATGGATGCAAGCACTTCACACCAGTACGGAAAAGGAAACACTTCATCAGCTAAGTTCGCTTGCAGAAACGTTGATTGTGGCCGCGAGAGATTGGTTATACCGAGAATACAGCCAAGCGTGGGGAATACCTTGTGATAGTGAGGGAAATTCCCAGCCGTTACTTATCCTTGGAATGGGCAAGCTGGGTGGAGGGGAACTCAATTTCTCATCTGATGTCGATTTGATTTTTGTCTATCCAGAAAACGGTGTCACTAAAGGTGGCCGTAAAGAACTGGATAATGCCCAATTTTTTACCCGCTTAGGGCAAAAATTGATCCGTGTTCTCGATCAAATCACCGTAGAAGGTTTTGTTTATCGTGTTGATATGCGGTTACGCCCGTTCGGTGATAGTGGTCCGTTAGTATTTAGTTTCTCAGCATTAGAAGATTATTATCAGGAACAGGGGCGCGACTGGGAACGCTATGCCATGGTTAAGGCGCGTATTATGGGACCAGATAGCTTGCATTATGCGGATAGCCTACGCCAATTGCTACGCCCTTTTGTCTATCGTCGCTATATTGATTTTAGTGTTATTCAATCATTGCGTAATATGAAAAATATGATTGAACGAGAAGTTAGGCGTCGCGGTTTAGTTGACAACATTAAGCTTGGTGCTGGCGGTATACGTGAAATTGAATTTATTGCTCAAGTTTTTCAGTTAATACGGGGGGGACGTGAACCCACTTTACAGTCCCAATCGTTATTATTAGTGATGAGCAGCATTCGTGAACTTGGGCTACTTTCTGATGAGCAAGTTGAACAGCTACTGGGTGCTTATTTCTTTTTGCGTCGAGTTGAAAACTTACTGCAAAGTATTGATGATCAGCAAACACAAACTCTCCCGGATGACTCCCTTAATAAAGCCCGCTTAGCGTGGGGGATGAAATATGAATGTTGGGATCTGTTCTATCAAGCATTAATGCAAAAAATGGCAACAGTTCATCATATTTTCACTGAGCTAATTGGTCAAGATAATGATGATGACACGAAAGATACTTTTGACGAAATCTACATGACATTATGGCAAGGTGATTTATCTAAAGAAGAGTTAGCCCCCTTTTTACCTTCTAAAGATGAAGAAACCGCTCAGAAAATGATCCATGGCATTTTGATGTTTCGCTATGATCTCAATAAGCGCACAATTGGTCCCCGTGGGCGAGATGTTCTTGATGATTTAATGCCAAAGCTATTAGCAAAGGTCAGTGAAAGAACCGATGCAGGCCAAGTTGTGGAACGGTTAACACCATTGCTATTGAGTATTGTGAGCCGTACAACGTATTTGGAATTGATACTCGAGTTTGATGAAGTATTAACGCACGTCATTCGTTTATGTGCGGCTTCGCCAATGATTACTGAACAACTTGCACGCCATCCGTTACTACTGGATGAATTACTCGATCCTAAATCACTGTATCAACCCTTACCACTGACTGCTTATCGTGATGAGCTGCGACAATATTTAATGCGAGTTCCTGAGGATGATGAAGAGCAGCAACTTGAAGCGTTGCGGCAATTTAAACAGGCTCAGCTATTACGTATTGCGGCTGAAGATATCTCAGGCGTGCTACCCGTTATGAAGGTGAGTGACCACTTAACGTATCTTGCTGAAGCCATAATTGATGCCGTTGTTCATCAGGCATGGCAAACGATGGTTAAACGCTATGGGGAGCTGTCACACCTTACTCAGTTTGATGAAAAACAACTTGGTTTTGCTGTGATTGGCTATGGCAAATTGGGTGGATGGGAGCTAGGGTACAGTTCTGACTTAGATTTAGTCTTTTTGTTTGATTGCCCTAATGGTGTTGTTACTAATGGTGATCGTTCAATCGATGCTCGGCAGTTTTATTTGCGAGTTGCTCAACGCATCATTCATTTATTTAGTACCCGAACTACGTCTGGAGTACTGTATGAAGTTGATGCGCGATTAAGGCCATCCGGCGAATCAGGTATGCTTGTGAGCACGATTGAAGCCTTTGATGACTACCAAAAAAATGATGCTTGGACATGGGAGCATCAGGCGTTGATCCGAGCGCGTATGGTTTTTGGTGATGCTAAGTTACAACAGGACTTTAACCGAATTCGCCATGAAACGCTGTGTATGCCACAAGATGCGGAGACTTTATGTCAACAAGTGCGTGATATGCGCCTTAAAATGCATCAGCATTTGGGGAGTCACCAAAATACACAATTTGATTTGAAAACCGATCCAGGCGGTATCACTGATATCGAATTTATCGCACAATACCTCGTTTTACGTTATGCCCCGACAAATGGGTCGCTAACTCGATGGTCTGACAATGTACGTATTTTTGAATTAATGGCACAGAATCAGTTGATGCCCCAAGAGGAAGCGAGTGCTTTAACGAAAGCTTATGTCACGATGCGTGATGAACTACATCACTTAGCATTGCAGTCTCTTCCAAGTCGAGTAGATATCAGCCAGTTTGCAGTTGAACGCGAGCAAGTTTTAGCAAGTTGGGTAAAATGGTTAGGCGTTGTCTAATCCTATAATTTGAGTGATCAAATTTAGCATTCTATTTCAACACTCATCATGTAACTTGAAGCATGATCGGTATAATGAATATCAAGTTTCTTTTTTAACTGGAGTTCGGGATGAAAGTAACACTCCCTGATTATAAACAAGCAGGCGTATTGGTTGTTGGTGATGTCATGTTAGATCGCTATTGGCATGGTCAAGCTAACCGTATTTCACCAGAAGCACCGGTTCCGGTGGTAAAAGTTAACATGGTAGAAGAGCGCCCCGGTGGGGCTGCGAATGTCGCGATGAATATCGCATCATTGGGTGCTAATTCGCGACTTGTTGGGTTGACAGGTATTGATGACGCTGCTAAAGCGCTTACTGAAACTCTCAATGCAGTGAAAGTTCGCTGTGATTTTGTGGCGATCCCAACTCATCCGACGATTACTAAATTACGTGTTTTATCCCGTAATCAGCAATTGATCCGCCTTGATTTTGAGGAAGGATTTGACAATGTTGATGTACAACCGATGCTAGAACGTATTGAGCAAGCTTTGCCTCATATTGGCGCATTGGTGCTGTCAGACTATGCAAAAGGTGCGCTATCACAGGTTCAAAAAATGATCGCACTGGCAAATAAAGCGGGTGTTCCCGTCTTGATCGATCCAAAAGGCAGCGATTTTGAACGTTATCGTGGTGCGACACTTCTAACTCCTAATATGTCAGAATTTGAAGCTATTGTAGGGAGTTGCCGTGATAACCAAGATGTCGAAGAGAAAGGGATGAAATTATTGGAGTCTCTTGATTTGACGGCCTTACTGATCACTCGTTCAGAGCAGGGCATGAGCTTGATCCGTCGTAATGAAGCCCCACTGCATTTACCGACTGAAGCACAAGAAGTTTATGATGTAACAGGGGCTGGTGACACGGTAATTGGCGTATTAGCAGCATCGATAGCATCTGGCCGTCCATTACATGAAGCTTGCGCATTAGCTAATGCGGCTGCGGGTGTGGTGGTTGGTAAACTGGGAACTTCGACGGTTTCACCAATTGAATTAGAAAATGCAATCCGTGGACGTGCTGATAACGGTTTTGGTGTGATGGATGAAAGTCAGCTAAAACAAGCTGTTGCAAATGCAAGGCAGCGTGGTGAAAGTGTTGTGATGACCAATGGTTGCTTTGATATTCTTCATGCAGGTCATGTTACTTATCTCGCTAACGCACGGAAACTCGGCGACAGGCTAATTGTTGCGGTGAATAGTGATGCCTCAACACGCCGCTTAAAAGGCGAAACTCGTCCAGTCAATCCGCTTGAGCAACGCATGATAGTATTAGGGGCATTAGAATCTGTCGATTGGGTTGTTCCTTTCGAAGAAGATACGCCACAGCGTTTGATCAGCGAAGTGCTACCGGATGTACTGGTAAAAGGTGGGGATTATCGCCCTGAAGAAATAGCGGGTAGTGAAGAGGTTTGGGCTGCTGGTGGAGAGGTTAGAGTCCTTAATTTTGAAGACGGTATTTCAACCACAAATATCATCAAAAATATCATGAAAACGACCGAGTAACTGCACGTTTATCAATAATAGAAAAGGCCTGCTATTCAATTTGAACTGCAAGCCTGATTACCATAGACTTCAAGTGCTAGTTAATTGCGCGTGTCCGCATCGCTGGCAATACGATTCATGTTAGGTTAAGAATTATTGCTCTTCTTTCTTTTCTTCGAGAGCTTTAGGTTCGCTAAAACGCTCTTCTAATGCCTTCACGCGCTGTTCCATTTGAACCAGTTTTTCGCGGGTGCGCAATAATACTTGTGTTTGAATATCAAACTCTACTCGGCTTACGAGATCAAGCTTACCAAGCTGTGATTGCAGTAATGAACGCAATTTTTTGTCAAAGTCTTCACCTAAATCACGAACGCCTTTTGGTAAAGCACCTTGGATTTGGCGTGCTACTTGTTCAATTTTTTTCGGATCGAGCATTTGCGGGTCCTTAAGTGTCAGAATATCAATTTACTGATAGTGTAATACCACAACGCTTCGTAATAAACCCCAATACTTGTCATACTTCACGTTGTCGCGTTATTGGCTATGCTCATTCACTCTAGTTACGTAGTTATATACGCTCCTAGGGATTCATTCACTTGCCGCCTAGCGACAACTCGAATTATTTAGAGTATTTAACTCATGAGAGAATTTAGGAGTAGCCATATATTGAGTTAGGTTAATACTTGGTTTTTATTGATTTTTTTGACTAAAAATGTGAGTTGTGTGCCAATTTTCTGTTTGATCGTTGCGCAGCTTGATTATTGGCGCTATATTTATGGCGTTTATCTCAGGGCGGGGTGAAAGTCCCCACCGGCGGTAACATGCTTGAGCATGAAGCCCGCGAGCGCTTTATAGCCTGTATTAGGTGGTAAAGGTCAGCAGATCCAGTGTGAATCTGGAGCCGACGGTTATAGTCCGGATGGGAGAGAATAACTGTATCAGTATACATTGTGCTTTTGCGCAATATTGATCTGCATACCTGAATTCGTAAAAAACGCGTTCGCGGTTTTTTGTTTATTCAGTTCTCGTACTCCTAAGACTGCCCTGATTCTGGTAACTAAAAAATTGAAACTTAAGAGGTTTTTACCATGAATCAGACGCTACTTTCCGAATTCGGTAATCCAATCGAACGTGTTGAACATGCTATCGAAGCAATCCGCCAAGGCAAAGGTGTGCTTGTGCTCGATGATGAAGATCGTGAAAATGAAGGCGACCTTGTTTTTGCAGCTGAAACGATGACTCCAGAGCAAATGGCAATGACAATCCGCTATAGCAGTGGAATTGTTTGTTTATGCATCACTGAAGAACGTCGTAGACAGCTTGAACTTCCGATGATGGTCGATAAAAATACCAGCCAAAACCAAACTGCTTTTACTGTGACGATTGAAGCGGCAAAAGGTGTTTCAACTGGAGTTTCGGCTGCGGATCGTGTCACAACTATTCGCGCTGCTATCGCTGATAATGCTATTCCAGCTGACATTCATCATCCTGGGCATGTTTTCCCACTCCGTGGCCGTGAAGGCGGAGTGTTAACACGCCGTGGTCATACAGAAGCGAGTATTGATTTAGCAACATTAGCAGGTTTTAAACCTGCTGGCGTATTGTGTGAATTGACTAATGATGATGGCACTATGGCTCGTGCACCAGAAGTTGTTGCCTTTGCCAGAGAGCATGGTTTGACCGTGTTGACGATCGAAGATTTGGTTGCATATCGCCTGCAAGCAGAACAAAAAGCAAGTTAATTAGCGCGAACAATTATCAGACGTTTAGCTTAAACATTCAAAGCCACAAAGCGCATACCTTTGTGGCTTTTTCAATTTATTTGATAAAGATGCTCAGCGTGATGCTACTGTGATTTAGGGCGAAAATACGTATGCTAGATGCAGAATACGTAAGATGGAGCATGAAAAATCATGTCAGCAAATAGAATGCCCGCACTATTTATTGGCCATGGCAGCCCAATGAATGCAGTGTCTGATAATCATTTTACAAAAGCATGGGAAGCACTCGGTCAATCCCTCCCAAAACCAAAAGCAATCCTCATGGTTTCGGCACATTGGTATACTCGAGGAACCGCAGTTACAGCGATGGAAAATCCTAAAACTATCCATGATTTCGGCGGTTTTCCTGATGCACTATTCCAAGTTGAATATCCTGCTCCAGGCTCACCAGAACTTGCTGGGCAGATTGCTGATTTGTTATCACCATTGTCTATCTATTTAGATCACAATGAGTGGGGGCTAGATCATGGCGCTTGGGAAATCCTTGTACGCATGTACCCTGAGGCTAATATCCCTGTGATCCAACTCAGCATTGATGGTACTAAGCCATTAGCTTGGCATCTTGAAATGGGCCGTAAGCTAGCAGGATTGAGAGAACAAGGAATAATGATTATGGGCAGTGGTAATGTAGTGCATAATTTAAGAGAAATGAATTGGCAAAATGCAGAGATTGAGGCTTATCCTTGGGCTCGTTCATTCGAGCAATTTGTTTGTGATAATTTGCGAAGTCAAGGATCACCACACCCATTAACACAAGTTCTGGAAAGAGAAGATGGTAAGCGTTCTAATCCATCCTCTGAACACTTTTTACCTTTACTCTATATTCTTGGTACATGGAATGGTGAAGAGGCGATATCGACCCCAACTCAAGGCATTGTATCCGGTTCATTGAGTATGTTATCTGTGCAAGTGGGCTAGGTTGGTAAAAAACATTTTGTTGTTGTAGTGCTTTGTTTTCAATGTACTGAATAATAATAGTTATTTAAAAGCCCGAACCACAGACATCAGTATGTGATTCGGGCTATCTGTAAAGCCTTTTTTACAGTCAATCGTATTTTGAAATATGAACAATATATTGAGGGCTATTTGTGTCGAGGTTATTCATTGCCTGCCCAAATTTGTGGGCTTAAATGCCCCCAAGGTGCCGCATTTTCAAGTTGGCCCGCTAAACTAAATAATTTTGCATCTAGGCCAAAACCAGCCGTGAACATCACACCTATCGGCAAGTTAGTGTTTGAATCAAAGCCGGCAGGCACAGACATTGAAGGTAATCCGGATATATTAGCAAGGGCAGTAAAAGGTGATTGGCTAAATACATGATTTATCCAGCCCAATCCATCCACATCATTTTGTACTTTATTATACTCACCAATTTTTAAAGGTAATTTGGCGATTGTTGGTGTCATTAAAATATCGTATTTTTCAAAATAGCCACCTAATTTACGAGAGACGATATTTCTTGTTGAAATCGCTTTTAGAATATCTATCCCACTAATTTTTTTACCGTACTGATAGGCAGCAATTGTTGCAGCCTCAAGGTTTTCTTCATTAACCAACCTTCCTGTAATTGCGGCGACATTATCGATCCATGCTGCTGTGTTTACATTCCAGAATTGGGCGTTAGCGAAAACAAAAGCTTCCCAACTCACACCTGTATCAAGTTGAACAACTTCAATCTCATGGCCTAATGTAGATAGCAATTGTGCTGTTTTTTGCAATGCGGCAGAAATAGAACTCTCTGTTTTTTCGCCTGTAGGCGGATCGATGACTAATCCTATCTTTAATTTGCCTGGGCTTTCACTTACAGCACTTAAAAAGCTTTTTTCAGGTGAGGCGGTGTAATAAGGTTCGCCAACCGCAGGAATGCTAATTGCATCCAACAAAGCCGCACTATCTCTTACTGTGCGGCTTACTCCCAGATGTGCTAATAAGCCACTCCACACTTCATCTTGAAATGGCCCGCTAGAGACGCGGCCACGAGTTGGTTTTAAACCAAAGAGGCCATTCACTGCTGCTGGGACTCGAATCGAACCACCGCCGTCTGTGGCATGTGCCAAGGGAACCATTCCAGCGGCGACAGCAGCAGCCGATCCACCCGTTGAACCACCTACATTAAAATCGGGATTCCAAGGATTCAATGTTGGCCCAGTAAAGCGAGCTTCTGTTGTGGTACTAATCGCAAATTCAGATGTCGTTGTTCGACCCAGAGTTGCTAGTCCTGCTTTTTTATATAACGACATTAAAGTCGAGTCATCATTTATAATCATACCTTGAGCTAGCTGGCTGCCAAGCTCATTTCTTTTTCCATTCATGGTAATAGCAAGATCTTTAATTAAGAAAGGAGCACCATATAATGGAGATAACTTATCTGCATTAGGGGCTACTTCCCCAATCCAAAACTCAATAACAGCATTGATTTGAGGATTGATTCGACTGATAGCGTCTATAGAAGCTTGAATAACCTCATCACCACTCACTTCTTTATTTCTAATTAGTTGTGCTAAACCAATGCCATCATAAGAAACAAATTCACTTGATTTCATATTAGTCTCCTGTTATTTAATCTTATATTACAGTTGCTTATAAAGAATAAAATCGGATATATTTTCGTTAAAATACAAAAAAAACATCTGTGTGGATACGACATTAATTCAGATTAAAGATGTTTATCTTTAAAGAAATGCTTGGATATTCATAGCCAAATTAGAGTAAAAAAAGTACAGATTAGGAATGTATACTGCACATCATTTAATGATAATGCAACATATTGATAACATTTTTAGGGTTGGGTTATTAGATTAAAGCAATTATTCAGGACAACTTGCGGAAAATTACAGAGAGGATAGTTCTAGATGCATTAAAACTTTATAATTCGCTGGGTTTATTTGATGTTAGTTTGTTGCAAAAAAGGCATGTTTCCACATGCCTTTTATCGATTAGTCTATAATAACGTGAGGGTAAAATCTTGATAAATCTTGAGTAATTATTTCTTTGTCTTCACGAATACAGATACCTGCAGCTTGATCATTAACCAGCCAACTTCCCACTAACGTGTAGTTACCCTCAAATTGAGGTAGCGCGTGGAATTGCTGGATAATCATACCTTCTTCACCATAAGGCCCATCAGCGGATGCAATTTCTTTACCGTTTTCAATGACACGAATATTGGCACCCTCGCGAGAAAATAGCGGCTTAATCACATAGCTATTGAGTTCAGGTTTATTGCCATCGGCAAAGTAAGCTGGCAGTAAATTAGGATGATCTGGGAACATTTCCCACAACATTGGTAGCAGAGCTTTATTGGATATAATACTTTTCCAAGCAGGCTCTAACCAACGAACACCTGCATCTTCTAATTTCGTGGAGAAAATTTCTCTTAGCATGAATTCCCACGGATACAGCTTAAATAAGTTACTGATCACTTGATCTTGTGGATCCGTGAATTCACCTTTTTCACCGAGGCCAATTTCATCCATGTATAGGAATTCCGTGGCAACGCCAGCTTCATTTGCACAGTCTTGCAAATATTGAACTGTGCCACGATCTTCCTCCGTATCACGGCAGCAAGCCATGTGGAGCAGACGGAAACCATGCTGATCTTTGAGCTGTGTGAAACGTTCGATCAATTGTTCTTGAATACCATTAAATTGATCGGCATTTTCTGGCAGATTTCCAGCTGCTATCTGATCTTCCAACCAGATCCATTGGAAGAATGCAGATTCATACAGCGAGGTTGGGGTATCTGCATTATTTTCCAGAAGCTTAGGTGGGTTTACACCGTCATAAGCGAGATCAAGGCGTGAATAGAGGGATGGCTGGCCTGTTTTCCATGAATTGCGGACAAAGCCCCAACAATGTTTTGGAATTTGAAAACGCGCAAGTAGTTCATCACTTTCGATAACACGCTCGACCACTTTTAAGCACATTTGATGCAGTTCAGCGGTCACATCTTCGATTTCTTCAATCTGTGCTAGGGTGAATTGATAATAGGCATCTTCAGACCAGTATGGCTCGCCATACATAGTGTGAAAACCGAAACCAAATTCGGCCGCTTTGTCGCGCCAATCAGGGCGCTCAATAATAGGAACTCGCTTCATGACTTATCAACCACCCATTGAACGGGAAGATGAAGAAGATTTAGCTGAAGATGAAGACCTTTGAGCCATAGCTTGTTTGTTGACTGAATCACCGAAACCACCGCGAGTAACGGTAGAGGTCGTTGGTGGCTTAGGTGCCATCGCTGTTTTTGGTACGCTCATTGTACGACCGCCAGCAGTGGCTGAGCCATAGCTTTTACCGGATGCATCAACAAACTTACCATTGGCTGGGCTTGCAGGGTTTTTAGAGCTAAATAATGGCTGAGAAGCTGCACCACCGCCCATCATTCGACCCATCATATAACCCATCATTAGTGGCATCCACATGCTACCTGAGCTGCTTTGAGCTTGAGCAGTTTGTTCACCTTCGCCAGCTCCAGTGCCTGAGAAACTTGCCTGTGCTGGAGCTTGAGTACACATAGACTCACCGAACTCAGCAATACAGTCTGCTTGGGTTGCATACTTAGGAGCTGTTTTAGCCGCTTCTTGTAATGCATTATTGTAGGCAACAGTACACTGTTCAGCCTGAGAAGGGTTTGCTTGGCTACAGTCTTGAGCATTAGTATACAGAGAAACGGTTTCATCGCTTTCTTCACAAGCGGAGAGCATAAATACAGCACTGACTGCGATCGCGACTGGCGCTAAACGGTATGAACGCCAAGACTTACGAAATGCGTCTTGATTGATATCTTTGGTACGCTTCATGGTCATGGTAATTACCCTGAATTAAGAGTGAGTAAGATGTTAGTTTTGTTGACTCTAGAATAGGCGAAATGCGCTGAAAATTAAAGCTGAAATGCTAATGAAAGACGATTAAATAATAAATTTTGTGAATTTGATACAATAAGTGGCAAATAACGGAATGAGTAATTAAAATAATTTGATTATTTTCATTTAATATCAAATTGTTATGTTTTTTGTATTTCCTTGGTTATCTCTTAATATCCACATTCAGAATTGACTGATTTTCCTGAGAAGTAATCAAGTAAAATAGCAATGCTATCATTTAAAAGGTGAGATCGGTGTTTTTAGAGGTTTCAATGCTTATTGTGTGATGGTACAGGCTTTCTCTAAAAGAAAAATAGTGAATTAGTATTAATAATTGTGCTTGATAAGAAACATTATTGTTTAAAGTGGCATGATTGACATTCATCATGCGTCAATTTGCTATTGTATCAGCTATTCTTCGGTTGTTTGGTTGTCGTATTGACTCAACTATCCCATTCATATAGTTATCTCAACCCATTAAGCCGTCTTTGTTTGCACTGATAAGAGTCTTGAATTATTTTGAGCATAATTATCTATGCTGGCTGAATAGCTTTGTTTACCGGTAGGTTTTAACTTAAATTATTTGAAATGCAATTCAATAATAAATCAATAAAACTGTTAATAGGGTAAGAAAAATAGGGGAGGGAGAGTTTAAACTCATTAAAGTTAAAATCTCTAAATAGCTAAACTCAGCTATCCGAGCCACACAATTACCTGTGTTTCTCGGGATAGCTTCGCTTGACGCTTATATATTAATCTTAGATTTTAAATTAATTAATTTTAGGGGCGTCGATATTTCGGATGATGCTACTGGATGCAGTTGAAACCTCTTTACCCAGACTTGCATTTAGACGCGCGATATCATCTTCATTCAATGTTCCGCGTGCAAACTCGATATTCAATTGGTTAATCATGTAGTCATAACGAGCATTCGATAGATTTTGTTTCGCCTGATAAAGCGCTGTAGTAGCAGTTAACACATCTACGATTGTACGAGTACCGACTTGGTAACCCGCTTCCATCGCATCTAACGAACTCTGTGCAGACACAACAACTTGCTTATAAGCATTGATGCTACTAATAGAGGATGACACGTTGTTATAAGAAGAACGGACCAACTGGATTACATTACGGTAAATGCTTTCAAGTTGCTCACTCGCGCCTTGGAAACCATATTGTGCCTGTTCAACTTGTGAGCTGACTGCACCACCACTGTATAACGGCAGGCTTAACGTTAAACCAACGCTATTTTGACCATTGTAATTGTTACGATTAGCATTGAGACTATTATAATTACCGCCATGGTTTTGGGTGTTAGTGACCGTCGTTGAAGCATTCAATGAAACCGTTGGCATATGACCAGTTTCGGCTAAACGAATGTTCTCACGCGAAACATCTTGTGCTAAACGAGCACTCAAAAGGCTAAGATTTCGATCTTCCGCTTCTTTTAAAATCGCATCAACTTGGTCTGGATTCACTGTTTTAAAACGATCGATATTCAATGAGGCTAACTGGTTGTAATAGATGCCACTGACTTGACGCAATTTTTCCACTGCATTTTCTAAGCTATTACGGCCTGCAACTTCTTGCGCCATAACGCTGTCATAGTTTGCACGGGCGTTTTGTACGTCGGTGATAGCGACTAAACCAACATTAAAGCGTTGAGTTGTTTGATCTAACTGGCGATAAACGGCTTCTTTGTTAGCTTCGATATAAGATAAGGCATCTATAGCTTTTAATACATTAAAGTAAGCGGTAGCGGTATCCAAAATCAATTGCTGTTGGCTGGTTTGATAGGTGACGTCAGAAATGCCTGCGGTTTTTTCTTGCAGGGTTAGTTGGCGCCATTTAGACATATCAAAGACCACTTGGGTTAAGCCTAGAGATGCATTTAATTGGTTACTTTCAGTATTACTTGCATCACGGTAGCCACTTCCGTAGTTTGCACCAGCCGTTAGACCTAATTGTGGTAACAGTGGGCTACGTGCTTGATTAATTTTCTCGTAAGCTTGGTCACGTTCAGCTAATGATTTTCTTAAGTCAGGATTACTCTCTTTTGATTTTTGGTAAACCTGAAGTAAATCCTCTGCATAACTGTTGGTACTGAGACCCACAAAACTCAATGCAATAAAAAGGGAAAGCAGCTTCTTCATTTGGATTCCTTGATTAAACAGCAAATAGGTTGAGTCTGTTACCTAAAGCCCATCGTGGTTTTGGATGGTGTGAGCTGTGATTATAGGGTAATGAACATAAACCTATTAATATAAAAAATCATCAGCGCTAGAAACAGTCATCAAAACAGACTCTATTATTACCCATAAATTTAAATAATGGCGCATATTGTAACAGAGTATCGCTTATGTTAACGGTAGCGTTTTGTGCCATTTTGTCTCAATTTGTTTAAACATTAAATCATATCAGGCTAAAAAACCTTAAAAACTGTCATATTCCATAATTTTTCCTTAATATGGAAATCATCAGCTTAGGAGATTTTTATGACAAACAACGTAGAACGGCCAATTAAATACAATAAAAATGATGTTGAAATTATATCTAAGCGTAAATTATTTAACGGTTTTTTTCAAATGGTCGAGTGTCGATTTCGTCACCGTCTATTTGAAGGTGGTTGGAGTCAAGAAATTACCCGTGAAGTCTTTGAGCGTGGCCATGCTGGTGTGATTTTACCTTATGATCCTATTACTGACAGCGTAGTATTAATTGAGCAAATCAGGCTACCAGCAATAGAAACCAGTGAAACGCCATGGTTACTTGAAGCGATCGCTGGAATGATAGAGCCTAATGAAACAGTCCTAGATGTGATACACCGTGAAGCGGATGAAGAAGCAGGATTAGTTATTGGTCGCACTGAAAAAGCGTTAAGTTATTTATCCAGCCCTGGTGGAACATCAGAGCGTATGTATGTCTATGTTGGTGAGGTTGATAGTAGTCAAGCGTCGGGTATTCATGGTTTAAAATCAGAGAATGAAGATATTCGTGTTCATGTTGTAAGCCGTGAACAGGCATATCAATGGGTTGAAGATGGTGTAATTGATAATGCAGCGACCGTTATCGTCATTCAGTGGCTACAACTCAATTTTCAAAAACTAACTAAAAAATGGGTGAAACTATCTTAAATAACAATCAATCTAATTAAGTGTGTGCTATTTAGCAGATATTAACCTTATGTTAACGATAGAATAGTAGAATAACAGCAACATTTTTTATGGGGACAAGGAAAACTTTTGGACAGCCAGCTTAAAGTGACTGCTCGAAACGATAAGGTAGTCAGAATTTTACAAGTTACTGATACGCATCTCTTTGCTGATACTGCGCATACCCTGTTGGGGATTAATACGCACCAGAGCTATCATGCCGTCCTTGATGCTATTTTAGAACAAAATCAACCTATTGACCTAATAGTGGCAACAGGGGATTTGGTTCAAGACCAATCACCTCAAGCGTACCAACATTTTGTGCAGGGGATTAATCTGATACCTGCTCCTTGTGTTTGGCTACCGGGTAATCATGATTATCAGCCCGCCATGGTAAGAGCGCTGAAGGTGGAGGGTATATCTTGTGAAAAAGAAATCCTTATTGGTGATGAATGGCAAATTTTAATGCTAGATAGCCAGTTACAAGATGTTCCTCATGGCGAGCTGTCCGAACAGCAACTTGAGTGGATGAAAAGCTGTTTGAATAAACAACCACAGCGCACAACGGTTATAATGCTACATCATCATCCACTTCCATCAGGCTGCACTTGGCTTGACCAACATAGTCTGCGTAATTCACATACCTTAGCGGATTATTTAAAAGGTTATCCGCAAGTCAAAGCGATGCTTTGTGGGCATATCCATCAAGAAATGGATGAAAACTGGCATGGTATTCGGTTGCTGGCAACGCCCTCAACTTGCGTACAATTTAAACCTCACTGTACCAATTTTGCGCTTGATACTTCAACACCCGGTTGGCGCTATCTTGAACTTACAATAGATGAAAATGGTCATAGGCAAATTCATACGCAAGTTCATCGTTTAGAGACTCGCAAATTTAGCCCCGATTTAAATTCGGATGGATACTAATGTCGACACTACTTTATATCCACGGTTTTAATAGCTCGCCTCAATCGGCTAAAGCGAGTGGTTTAAAACAGTGGATTAGCGAGCATTATCCATATATTAATATGATAGTGCCCCAGCTACCAAACTTCCCAAAGGAAGCCGAGCAGATGTTAGAAGAGATTATCCTGCAGCATGAAGATGAGCCGATCGGATTAGTTGGTTCATCTTTGGGTGGCTACTTTTCTATCTGGTTCTCACAACGTTTCAATTTACCGGCGGTTGTGGTTAACCCAGCTGTACGTCCTTTCGACTTACTCCAAGATTACCTTGGTGAAAATACCAATCCTTATACTCACGAGCATTATTTTCTTGAACTCAAACATATGCATGAGCTTAAAGCTTTGCATTGCGAACAACTCCATTCTCCGGATTTAATTTGGCTATTACAGCAAATGGGCGATGAAGTACTTGATTATCGACAGGCGGTTACTTACCTCGCAAAATGCAAACAAACTGTTGAGCCACAAGGTAATCACGCATTTATTGGTTTCGAAATTTACTTCCCCCAGATAGTTCGTTTTCTGAGATTGGCAGAGAAATAATGTCAAAATCCATGTACACTGTTATTATCAACAGTAAATTACTGATTGAACAGTTTATACCTATCGTACTTCAAGTTGCATGACATGTGTTGTGAATATAAAGCAGCGCTTAGCTACCCGAATCATGTCGGATCACATCTTTATTGTGGCTCTAATTTATTCATGGGAATAACTTCGCTTGCTACCTGCGTGCATCTTGAATTATTTTGAGTATAGCCTTGTTCAATTAATCACCTATTACCGCAGAGTGACAACATGACTCAATCTAGTTATAACGCCGAGGCCATTGAAGTTCTCAGTGGTTTGGAACCTGTACGTCGTCGCCCTGGAATGTATACAGACACCAGCCGGCCGAACCATTTAGCGCAAGAAGTCATTGATAACAGTGTTGACGAAGCACTAGCAGGACACGCAGGACACATTGAAGTTATCTTATATCCCGATCAATCAATTGAAGTGATTGATGATGGTCGTGGCATGCCCGTCGATATTCATCCTGAAATGAAAGTCTCTGCCGTTGAATTGATCTTAGGGCAGTTACATGCGGGAGGTAAATTCTCGAACAAAAACTATCAATTTTCTGGTGGTTTGCACGGTGTCGGTATTTCCGTTGTTAATGCGTTGTCTAAACGTATTGAAGTCACTGTTCGTCGTAACGGTGAAATTTATCGGATTGCCTTTGAAAATGGCGACAAAGTTGAAGAACTTCATGTTATTGGGACTTGTGGTAAGCGTAACACTGGAACAAGTGTTCACTTTTGGCCTGATGAAAGTTATTTTGATAACCCACGTTTTTCCGTATCTCGACTTGCTCATAACTTAAAAGCAAAAGCCGTTTTATGCCCTGGCGTGAAGATCACGTTTAAGGATGAGCTCAATAATACAGAGCAAAGCTGGTGCTATAGTGATGGGTTAACCGACTACCTGATGGAAGCCGTTAACGGGCTAGAGCTATTGCCGGAGAAGCCATTCACTGGTACGTTTTCGAGTGAAACAGAAGCGGCTGAATGGGCGTTATTATGGTTACCTGAAGGTGGTGAATTACTCACTGAAAGTTATGTGAACCTGATCCCAACTGCGCAAGGTGGGACGCACGTAAATGGCCTTCGTCAGGGACTACTCGATGCGATGCGCGAATTTTGTGAATTCCGAAATATTCTGCCTCGTGGTATTAAACTCTCTGCAGATGACATTTGGGAGCGTTGTGCTTATGTTCTGTCTGTTAAGATGCAAGATCCACAGTTTGCAGGACAAACTAAAGAGCGTCTATCTTCCCGTCAGTGTGCAGCGTTCGTTTCGGGAGTAATTAAAGATGCGTTTAGCTTATGGCTGAACCAAAACGTACAAATTGCTGAGCAGTTGGCTGAAATGGCGATTGCAAGTGCTCAGCGGCGTATGCGAGCAGCTAAAAAAGTGGTTCGCAAAAAATTGACCAGTGGTCCCGCACTGCCGGGTAAATTAGCGGATTGTAGCTCGCAAGATTTGAAGATGACTGAGCTTTTCTTAGTCGAGGGGGATTCTGCGGGTGGATCAGCAAAACAAGCGCGTGATCGTGAATATCAAGCTATCATGCCTTTACGCGGGAAAATTTTAAATACTTGGGAAGTCTCTTCTGATGAAGTATTAGCGTCACAAGAAGTCCATGATATTTCGGTCGCCATTGGTATGGATCCTGATAGTGAAGATTTGAGCCAATTACGCTATGGGAAAGTCTGTATTCTTGCGGATGCTGACTCGGATGGTTTACATATTGCTACATTGTTGTGTGCCTTGTTTGTCCGTCATTTCCCTGCCTTAGTTAAAGCGGGTCATGTTTACATGGCAATGCCGCCACTTTATCGTATTGATTTAGGGAAAGAGACCTTTTACGCATTGGATGAAAGTGAAAAAAATGCGGTTCTTGATAAGCTAAGTCGTAAAAGAGGCAAGCCAAATGTCCAGCGCTTTAAAGGACTGGGTGAAATGAACCCAATTCAGCTGCGTGAAACGACATTAGATCCTAATACCCGTCGTCTTGTTCAGTTGATCATCAATGATGAAAACTATGCAGAAACATTAGCAGTTATGGATATGCTTTTGGCTAAGAAACGTTCAGAAGATCGCCGTAATTGGTTACAAGAAAAAGGCGATATGGCTGAAATTGAAGTCTAACATTCATCACGCTATCAAAAAGAGTAAGGAAAGTATTAAATGAGTGAAATTACTCATGACGGCGTAGAGCGTTTACCTCTCCACGCGTTTACTGAGAGCGCCTATCTGAACTACTCGATGTATGTCATCATGGATAGGGCACTACCGTTTATTGGGGATGGGCTAAAGCCCGTTCAACGTCGTATTGTCTACGCCATGTCCGAATTAGGACTGAGTAACTCGGCAAAATATAAAAAATCCGCGAGAACTGTCGGTGACGTATTAGGTAAGTATCACCCTCATGGTGATAGTGCTTGTTACGAAGCAATGGTATTGATGGCGCAGCCATTTTCCTATCGCTACCCATTAGTAGATGGTCAAGGAAACTGGGGGGCACCCGATGATCCTAAGTCATTCGCTGCAATGCGTTACACTGAATCGCGGTTATCAAAATATGCAGAGCTACTGCTCAGTGAATTAGCGCATGGTACGGTTGATTGGGTTCCTAACTTTGATGGAACATTAAACGAACCGAAAATGTTGCCTGCACGCTTACCGAATATTCTGCTAAATGGAACAACGGGTATTGCTGTCGGAATGGCGACCGATATTCCGCCTCATAATGCCCGTGAAGTTGCTCAAGCTGTGATTGCTTTGCTTGAAAAACCAGATTTGTCTCTTGATGATATTATGGCGTTTGTTCCGGGGCCTGACTATCCAACAGATGCTGAGATTATCTCTTCTCGGGATGATATTCGTAAAATTTATCAGAATGGTCGTGGTTCCGTGCGCATGCGCGCAGTTTGGGAAAAAGAAGACGGCAATGCCGTTATTACTGGGCTTCCTCATCAGGTTTCAGGGGCAAAAATCCTTGAACAGATAGCCAGCCAAATGCGAGCTAAGAAATTACCGATGATCGACGATTTACGTGATGAATCTAATCATGAGAATCCGACGCGTTTGGTCATCGTTCCTCGTAGTAATCGAGTTGATCTAGAGCAGGTGATGACTCACCTGTTTGCAACAACCGATTTAGAGAGAAGTTATCGTGTAAACCTAAACATGATTGGGCTAAATAACCGCCCTTCTGTTAAAGGTTTAGTGGAAATTCTCAATGAATGGATTGTCTATCGTCGCCAAACAGTGCGTAATCGCCTTAACCATCGATTAGAAAAAGTTCTTAAGCGTTTGCATATCTTAGATGGTTTATTAGTTGCTTATCTGAATATCGATGAAGTTATTGAGATCATTCGTGGTGAGGATGAGCCTAAGCCAGTATTAATGTCGCGCTTTAATATTTCAGACACCCAAGCCGAAGCTATCTTAGAGTTAAAATTGCGTCATTTAGCAAAACTCGAAGAGGTGAAAATTCGCGGTGAGCAAGATGAATTAGCGAAAGAGCGCGATGATTTACAAGGTATCCTTGGTTCAGAGCGTAAGCTGAATACTTTGATTAAAAAAGAAATTCAGGCAGATGCAAAAGCGTATGGGGACGATCGTCGTTCGCCATTGCAAGAGCGTGAAGAAGCCAAGGCACTGAGCGAACATGAAATATTGCCTTCTGAGCCTATCACGGTTGTACTTTCAGAAATGGGTTGGGTCCGTAGTGCTAAAGGCCATGATATTGAGCCTGCGAATTTAAACTATAAAGCTGGAGATAGTTTCAAAGGTGCTGCTAGGGGGAAAACAAACCAACCAGCAGTATTCCTTGATACTACGGGGCGCAGTTACTCCATCGACCCATTAGAATTACCTTCTGCACGAAGCCAAGGTGAGCCATTAACAGGGCGGCTATCAATCCCATCGGGTGCGACGATTGAGCATGTTCTGATGGCGCAAGATGATCAAAAATACTTGATGGCATCTGATGCAGGCTATGGTTTTATTTGTACATTTAACGACCTAGTCACGAAGAATAAAACAGGTAAGGCACTGATTAATTTACCTGATAATGCCAAAATCCTAGCGCCTATCGAGCTTCACAATGAGCAAGAAGATCTATTGCTTGCAATAACCAAAGCAGGCCGTATGTTGATGTTCCCTGTATCTGATTTACCTCAGTTATCAAAAGGGAAAGGTAATAAAATTATCAATATTACAGGTGCCCAAGCAGCAAGCGGTGAAGACCTTCTTGTTTGGTTATTAGTTCTACCTGCTCAAGCAGCGATTACGCTCTATTTCGGTAAGCGGAAGCTTAAGTTTAAAGCAGAAGAATTACAGAAATATCGTGCAGAACGTGGTCGTCGAGGAACATCGTTACCTCGTGGCTTACATAATATTGAGCGAATTGAAGTTGAATCTGTAGAAACAGATAAATAATAATCTTTTTATTTCATTATGGGGGCTGTTAGCCCCCTGACTATTCAGAGGTCATTATGTTAGTGCTTATTCGTGCCATTATTGTCATTATTTATACGATACTGGTTTGTGTTGGCGGATGTATTTATTGTTTATTTAGTCCACGTAATCCAAAACACGTTATGACTTTTTCTCATATGTTCGGGAGGCTATCAAAGGTATTTGGGATTAAAATGATTGAGCGTCTGCCAGCTAAATCTAAAAAACATACACCAAGTATCTATATTGCTAATCACCAAAACAATTATGACATGGTCACTATATCAAATGGTGTTCAGCCCAATACGGTAACGGTTGGGAAAAAGAGTTTGTTAATGATCCCTTTCTTTGGTTTTTTATATTGGATCACCGGAAATATCCTGATTGATCGTACTAATCGTTCAAAGGCACATAACACCATTTCACAAGTCGCCGACCAAATTAAAAAGCATCAAATCTCTGTTTGGATGTTCCCTGAAGGAACTCGTAGCCGAGGTCGTGGTTTATTACCTTTTAAAACAGGGGCTTTCCATGCGGCGATTGCAGCTGGTGTGCCAATCGTACCCGTCTGTGCTTCCAATATTCATGATAAGATTAAGTTAAACCGTTGGAATAACGGATATGTGATTGTTGAGATGCTGGAGCCTATAGACACGTCAAAATATACGCGTGAACAAGTGCGAGAACTCGCTGAATATTGTCATCGTTTGATGGATGAGAAAATCAAGGAGCTCAATAAAGAAGTTGAAGAGATGGAAAAAGAAAATAAATAAACTCGAAAGAAACCGAATTTATTTACAAAATAACTCAAAATGTACATCGTCAAAACGTATGCCATTTGAGATATACAGTGGATAGAATTATTCCCTTTTTTGGTGATTATATTCAGAAAAGGGAAGTTTAATTTCATTTTTTATTTGAGTTTATTCTGTTTTTAGCTCTGTTTATTTCGACTATTTTGATCATCAAATTTCATATCAATCATATACCTAAAATAATACGAGATGCATGTGACTAACGTCTACTAACTACCATGAATACAGTGATTCAGGTAGCAAAGAGGAGCTAACGACTATGCACCTTAAAGCTTGGCTATCCAAGATCCACTTCGCGTGATGTGAATGAAATATTGTGTTTTTCTATTAGAATTATATCGTTCTCTGAGTTTATCTGATGCAGATTGATACAACTTGAATTATTTTATATATAGATACTTTTAGAATTTAATCATCTTTCGCGATATCATTACGACTTAATTTAATCCAGTTTAAAGCGATGATCCAGTTACGGATTAGGCTAGCATGAATCTAAATTCAGCCATTAAAATGGCAAATATTACAAATATCTAATTATAACAAGTGCTGCCATTTTTATTTTAGTGGAGAATTTATGTCATTCAATCGGTGCCAATTCCTGCTTATTGCAGGGTTGGCTTTATGTTTGGTGAGTACATCAAATAGTGCATTAGCGAATGGTAATGGAAAAAGAGCGCTTCCCGTACCGCCATTATTAGAATCCAGATCTGGCCAACCTCTTTTTTTGACATTACAAAAAATACATTGGTCCTTTGATGGAAAATATCCTGCTGATGTTTGGGGGATAAATGGTTCTTATCCTGGGCCTACGGTGAAGGTCAAAAATGGGGATGATATCAAGCTTATTTATAATAATAGGTTACCTGAGGCAGTTTCTATGACGGTAAGTGGCCTGCAAGTTCCTGGAACACAAATTGGCGGAGCGGCAAGGCTAATTTCTGCGGGAGCTGATTGGTCACCTGTAATCCCTATTCGTCAACCCACGGCGACGCTTTGGTATCACGCGAATACTGAAGGAAAAATGGGCCCGCAAATTTATAATGGATTAGTGGGAATGTGGATTGTTGAAGATGATACAACCAAAAGCTTACGTTTACCGAAGCATTATGGTGTAGATGACTTCCCCATTATTATCCAAGATAAGCGGTTAGATAACTTCGGTGTACCTGAATATAAAGCGAATGAAGATGGCTTTTTAGGCGATACCTTGTTAGTTAATGGTGTTCAAGATCCGTATGTTGAAGTATCTCGTGGTTGGATCCGATTAAGGTTACTGAATGCTTCTAATTCAAGACGTTATGTCATGAAAATTAGCGATGGACGTCCGTTCGCGATGATAGCATCTGACCAAGGTTTTTTAACCGCTCCCGTGAGTTTGCCTGAACTTTCACTTGCGCCGGGTGAACGCCGTGAAGTATTGATTGATATGGCGAAAACAGAAGAACTAACCATTACTGCTGGTGAATCAGCCACTTTTATGGATAGAGTTAAAAGCCTGTTTGAACCATCAACATTGCTCATATCAACTAATGTACTGACGATTAGGGCGACAGGATTAATGTCTCTTGTTACTGATGATCTGCCGACTCAGCTTGTTGAAGACAAAACGCAAATTACATCGTCTATCCGTAACCGTGATATTCATCTTAACGACCTTTATGGGATAAACAACACGACAAAAGATACCCATCGAGTTGATATATCTAGCCAGCAAGGAAGTTGGGAACGATGGGCCGTGACAAGTAATGTCCCACAAGCTTTTCATGTAGAAGGCGCTCGTTTTAAAGTGATTAATCGTAATGGTCAGCAAACACCACCGGAAGATTTTGGTTGGAAGGACACGGTATGGATTGACGGTAAAGCTGAGCTATTGGTGCAAATGATGCAGCCTTCTTATTCACATTTCCCCTTCTTATTCTATAGCCATAATTTAGAGAAAGCAGACTTAGGATCGGTAGGGCAGTTGGTTATAGCGCCAGAGAATTAAGATTCATTATTTGCATAAAAAGCAGGCATTGAGCCTGCTTTTTATTTTTATCGCTAATTAATTGATTTAATTAACTCATCGCAACTTTAACGCCGAAAGCGATCAAGACAACACCAAGGACTTTATCAACATACTTTTGTATTTTTACCATCACTCTTCTTACTGGAGCACTTTGAATAAGACAGACGAGCAGCGGCCAGTAAATTACAGCTAAACCCCAAATGATAAAGGCAATCCACAGTTTTTCACCAAAAGTAGAGTCGACGCTCAATACTTGCGTAAAAACAGCAAGAAAAAACAATGTTGCTTTTGGATTCAAAACGTTACAGAGAAATCCTTGCATAAATACTTTCTTAAAAGTAACAACTTCATGTTGAGTATTATTTAAGTCTATTTGATGTCCGTTATTTGGCATCAAGCTTTTAATGCCGATCCAGATTAAATAGACTGCGCCTGCATATTTTAAAATATTAAATAACCAAGGTGTGGTAGTAATAAGAACGGCTAAACCTGCAACACAGTAAGTCATGTGCAATGCTATCGCGCAGATAATGCCCATTGCTGTCATTAGTGCTGCAGAACGTTGGTAGCGTGCGGCATTTTTGATGATAAGAAAAAAGTCAGGACCAGGGGAAATCATTCCAAGTATGGCAATGGTAGCAATCAATATTGAAGTTTCGTACATTCGGTCATCTCGTTATTATAAGTTTGTTTTTAAATGTTATTTTTAGTCGGATTAATCGTCTTTTTAGTATAAATTAATAGTCCCTTATTAAGGAAGATTAAATTTAGTCGACGAAGCATTTCTCTTTACGTATAGTGAGCATAAATTTTATATTTAGCCTTTAAGGTGACTAGATGAATATTAGTTTAATCGCAGCTATGGCGATTGATCAGGTTATCGGTATGGAAAAAGCGATGCCTTGGCATTTACCTGGCGATCTTGCTTGGTTTAAACGTAATACGTTAAATAAACCAGTGATAATGGGCCGAGTAACTTATGAGTCAATCGGTCGGCCACTCCCACAGCGAGTGAATATTGTTTTAAGTAGTCAGTCCGGTGTAGATGATAATGTTATCTGGGTTTCTTCTGTTGAAGAAGCATTGGCAGCAGCGAAAAATGCTTTAGCTGGCAATGATGATGAAGAAATTATTGTGATTGGTGGTGGAAAAGTCTATCAGCAGTTTTTACCTTTGGCGAGTAAGCTGTATTTAACACATGTTGATGCAGAAGTTATTGGTGATACTCATTTCCCAGCATATGAGCCTGATGAGTGGGATTCTGTATTTACAGAATATCATGAAGAAGATGAAAACAATTCTCACGGTTATTGCTTCGAAATATTAAATAAAAGAATTTAATATAGACTTAATATCAGGAACGTAGCGACAAGCACCGTTCCTGATTATTAATTGAGAATCTATTGCTTTAGAATACAATTAAATAAAACGTATTTATTGGTTTTATTTAATTGAGATATATCAATAGGTATTGATTTAATTTTATAAATTAAACAATCCATAAATAATCATCAGTCTTTACGCTGTTTCTGTTGTGACTTTTGGTAATAATACTGCTTTGATTCCCAATGGAATAACGTCATATCTCCCCCCCAACAACAACCCGTATCTAGTCCATAAACATGCTCTGGGGTATATTTTCCTTCCAATGAAGCCCAATGCCCGAAAAAGATAGAATAGCCTTCAGGTAATTTATTAGGCAGTGCAAACCAAGGCTTTAATGGAGAAGGGGCCTTCGTGGGTGTATCTTTGCACATCATGTCTAACTGACCATGAGGGAAGCAATAACGCATTCGTGTTAATGCATTGGTGCTAAATCGCAAACGAGGAAGCCCCATTAAGCTCTCGGACCAATTGTTCGGCATATCACCATACATGGCATCTATGAAAAGTGGATAAGCATCACTAGACAAAACAGATTCAACTTCCCGTGCACACATCTTTGCTGTATCGAGATCCCATTGTGGGGTAATCCCTGCGTGTGCCATGATGATTTTTTTTTCTTCATCAGCCTGTAATAGCGGTTGGCGGCGAAGCCAGTTGATCAGTTCATCAGCATCCGGTGCATTCAGTAATTCATCAAGATGATCTTTAGGCTTATTACGGCTTATTTTGCAGTAAATACCCAATAAATGTAGGTCATGGTTACCAAGTACTAAGCGCACAGAAGAACCGAGGCTTTTAACATAACGAAGAACTTGCAGTGATTCAGGACCACGTGCAACGAGATCCCCAGTTAGCCACAATGTATCTTTTTGTGGTTCAAAATTAACTTGTTCTAATAATGCACGCAACTCACGATAACAGCCATGTACATCACCAATTAGATATGTCGACATAATTAATTAATCAAAGTAGGTAGGGCAAGACGGAATGCGGGAATATCTACATGAAAGTTTTCCCCAACACCGTTTAACATGACGTAATAACCTTCCATTGTACCCATCGGTGTTTCTAAAATTGCCCCGCTGGTATAACGGTAGACTGAACCGGGCTCGATCACTGGCTGTTCACCAACGACGCCTTCGCCTTGAACTTCAGTTTTATGGCCATCGCTGTTAGTAATGAGCCAGTAACGACTCATTAACTGTATTGCTTCTCTGCCTAAATTACGGATAGATATGGTATAAGCAAAAACATATCTTCCCAACTCAGGCTGAGATTGGCTGACTATATAGACACTCTGGACTTGGATGCTAACATTCGGTTCGTTAAGCATAGTGCCTCCTTCAAAGTATGCTTATTCAGACAAACTTGCTAGGTAGTTTGCCATTTTGCAATAAGCTTCAACGGATATATTCTCAGCGCGAGCTCCAGGGTCAACACCAAGCTCAGTGAGCTGTTCAACACTGAATAAATCACCCAAACTATTACGGACTGTTTTACGGCGCTGGTTAAAGGCTTGCGTTGCAATACGGCTTAAGAATTTAATATCTTTAAGCGGATAAGGGTTTACGCGATGAGGGATTAGCCTGACAACGGCAGAGTCAACTTTCGGTGGTGGTGCAAAAGCAGTTGGTGGCACTTCCAAAACAGGAACGATTTGGCAATAGTACTGAGCCATCACGCTTAAGCGGCCAAAAGCTTTACTATTGGGGCCTGCGACTAAACGGTTTACCACTTCTTTTTGCAGCATAAAGTTCATATCGGCAATCGAGTTGGTAAAGGTAAACAAGTGGAACATGAGAGGTGTTGAAATGTTATAAGGCAAGTTGCCAAATACACGAAGAGGCTGGTCTGCTTGTTTCGCTAATTCCCCGAAATCCACCGTCATGGCATCTTGCTGGATAATAGTAAGCTTATCTTTCAACTGAGGATGAACGTGTAAACGCGCAGCAAGATCTCTGTCGAGCTCGACAACGGTCATTTTGTCCATTCTGCTACCGACAGGCTCTGTCAGTGCGCCAAGGCCGGGACCAATCTCTACGATGGCTTGTCCCGGTTTGGGATGCATTGCATCTACAATACTGTCGATAATAAATTGGTCAGTTAAAAAGTTCTGCCCGAAACGTTTGCGGGCAAGATGCCCCTGATGGACTCGATTATTCATGAATTCTTATATGTCATTTGGATAGCTAACTTCAATGCGGTAATAAAACTCCCCACATCGGCACGACCCGTACCTGCTAATTCTAGCGCTGTGCCGTGGTCAACAGAGGTACGGATGAAAGGCAGACCAAGCGTAATGTTTACGGCTCTACCAAAACCTTGGTATTTTAGCACAGGAAGTCCCTGATCGTGATACATTGCGAGCACTGCGTCTGCATGTTCTAAATATTTCGGTTGAAATAGCGTATCTGCGGGTAATGGCCCAATCAGATTGATACCTTCCTCTCTCAGTATGTTGAGGGCAGGTATGATGGTATCTATTTCTTCCATTCCCATATGCCCACCTTCACCTGCGTGAGGGTTTAATCCACAAACATAAATATTCGGAGTTTCAATACCAAATTTAGTTTGTAAATCGTGATGTAAAATAGTAATGACTTCCCGCAAGCTTTGCTGGGTAATTGCGTCAGAAACATCTTTCAAAGGCAAATGGGTTGTTGCTAATGCAACTCGTAGTTCTTCTGTTGCTAGCATCATGACGACACGCTGGCAGTGACTTCTATCTGCAAAAAATTCAGTATGCCCACTGAATGGGATACCAGCATCATTAATCACGCCTTTATGCACCGGGCCCGTCACAATCGCTGAAAACTCGCCATTTAGGCAACCATCACAAGCTATTGCCAACGTTTCTGTCACATAGGCACCATTATCAGCATTTAACTCACCCGCTTTAACTGAGCTTTTCAGGTTCACAGGCAGGATTGATAAGCTACCGGGAACTTGTGCATCGTGGTGACTATCGGGTCCGTAAATTTTTAATGTTAAAGGAAGATTGAGTTGTTTAGCGCGTGTGATCAGTAAGTCTGGATCGGCACAGGCAACCAGCTCAACTGGCCAAAATTCTTGAGCGAGTTGGATCAGGAGATCTGGGCCTACCCCGGCAGGTTCGCCGGGGGTTATCACAATCGGTTTATTGGGATTTTTCGTCATTAGATTGGTTATCACGTCCATCGATGACATTAACATATGCAGTCGCTCGTTGTTCTTGCGTCCAACTTTGTGCTTCTTCATTGAATTTACGATTAAACAGTAAGCGATAGGCCTGATCTTTTTGTGCCGCATCTGTTTTATCAACACTGCGAGTATCTTCTAACTGAATTAAATGCCAGCCAAAGTTTGAAGGTACAGGTTGGCTTAGTTCACCTTTTTTCAGCTTCATCAGTGCATCACGGAATGCTGGATCATAAACATCCGGCATGTTCCAGCCTAATTCACCACCTTTGAGTGCACTACCTGGATCTTCAGAAACTTCTTTTGCTGCATCTTCGAAAGTTGTTTTGCCGCTACGGATATCTTGAGAAATCTGTACCAGTTTCTGTCTTGCTTGATTATCATCCATAATTGGTGATGACTTAATCAAAATATGGCGAGCTTTTACTTCAGTGACAGAGATAGTTTTGTTTGCACTATCAATATCATTCACTTTCAGGATATGGTAACCAACACCAGAACGAATAGGGCCGACAATATCATTTTTCTTCGCATTTTTTAATTGTTCAGCAAAGACGACCGGAAGTTCTTGTAAACGTGACCAACCCATATTGCCGCCTTTCAGCGCTTGAGGATCAGCAGAATAGGTGATCGCGAGTTTACCAAAGTCACTGCCTTTTTTAAGCTCACTCATAATTTTAGCAACAATGGCTTCAGCTTGTTGTAATTGCTCTTGAGTCGGGTTTTCTGGCAATGGAATGAGTATGTGGCTTAAGTTAACGTTCGCTTCATAGTCAGCTTGGCTGCTAATTTGTTTTGCGAGGGAATCAACTTCTTGCGGTAAAATAGTAATGCGACGACGAACTTCATTATTACGCACTTCGGAAATTAGCATTTCCTTGCGAATTTCACCACGATATTTTGCCATATCGATGCCATCAGCTTTCAAACGCCCTTGCATTTGCTCAAATGTTAAACCATTTTGGCGAGCAATATCGGCAATTGTTGCATTAACGGCTTCTTCAGGGATATTGATTTGCATTTGGCTTGCCATCTGCAACATGATGTTATCGCTAATTAAACGTTCAAGGATCTGATGACGAAGAGTTTGATCATCAGGAACCTGTTGGCCAGCAGAACGTGCGTTCAATTTTACTGTGTTCAGCATATTCTGGACGTCACTTTCCAGCACAACTCCGTTATTGACGACAGCAGCAACCTTATCCATTTGCTGTGGTGCTGCCAAAGCAGTGGAGCTTGCAAACATCAGTCCCAGAATAAGCGTTTTCCAATTCTTCATAATGGTCCTATCAATTGATTTAGATCCCGCCTAAGGCAGGTTAATCGTGTATACCCATCAAACTTTAAATTGCAGTTATCATCGTTCAGCAACAACTCAAATTATTTTGGGGGTATACACACAACTCAAATTATTTTGTCTGTATTATCAGAAAGCACGTTGGTAAGGAATGATACCTCTATTCAGCATTTCCTGACTACCTAAACTATGATTGTTATTTAGGCCTCTAAGTTCCACATTGAATGACCATTTATTATCATATTCGCTGCTAAACTTATCTCTTTGCCAGCCAACAATCTTACGTTCATAGCCAACATTGAATGCCCAGCAACAGGTATTGTACTGCAATCCAACCAATTGGCTGGCAGATTGTTGTTGCTTGGTATCGTAATAGTAAGAGCCAACAAACCCCCAACGCTCACTTAACGGCCAACTCATAACCGCACCGACTTGTGAGATACCTTGTTGATATTCAGGTAGTGTATAGGTTGGGCCGCTAGTATCATCACGACGGAAGGTGGCTTGAATATAGTCCCGATCAACAAAACGATAGTTCAACTGTAACAAACGATCCGCATCAAAGCGATACTCAGTGACAGCATTACCCATAGCGACATTACCTAAGCGGCGGTCATATTGAAGACCACCACGGACTCCCCACTTATCATTAATACGCCAGTAAGAGTCTGTCGCCCATAATAAAGAGCCAGTATCACTTTTATTATCTATTTGTAGATTAGAGTTACCTGCACGTGGGCGCTCTAAATAGTAAATTTGCCCTACAGAAAAATTAAAACGTTCCGTCAGTGTTTCATCATAAATACGGGTTGTCACACCTGTTGTGACTTGGTTTGCTGATGCAATCCGGTCGAGACCGCTATAAATTCGATCACGGAATAGACCACTATAGTCAGATTGTAAAAATGCAGAGTCGTAGTTATTGATATTGTCCTGATCTTTATAGGGAACATACAGATATTGAACACGCGGCTCTAATGTTTGTACAAAGTCACTACCTTCAAGGAGGTTACGTTCGAAAACGACAGTTACATCGCTTTTGAACATTGGCAGAACACGGGTGACGTTTTTCTCTAAACTAGTATTTTTATTTGATTTAGGGATGTCTTGGTCATAATGTGTTGCAAGTAACTTGAAGCTGTTATTCATGTTAGCCCAACCATTTGATAATGGTAAGCTTACTTCTGGTTCAATATGCAAACGGGTAGCATCAGGATTATTTTCACCTACACTTGTGAAACGCGCTGCTTGGGCGTAAGTGTGTAAATCAAAGGCACCTAAGTTGTTTTTATAGTAGTTGAAGTCTAGCTGTGGCTCAGCTTTATAAGCTCGTTTATTTGGATCATCCACAAAAACTTGGAATTGTTTATGTGATAATGTTGCATTCCAATTTTCAGCTGAATAGCCGGTGCTGAACTTTTGAGTGGCGTAGCCGTCAGTGGTACTACCATATTGAGAAGTAAAGTCAGTAAAGTATTTAATATCACTGACTTTGGTATAGTCAGCATTGAAATTCCAGTGCTGATCATAGGTTCCCGAATGGCGCCAATAGAACAACCAGCGATCATCACTATTACGAGCTTTAGTCTTACCACTCTCTTTATCTTTAATATACGCTCTGTCATGATTAATAAAATCGAAAGCGACTGTCCCCGCGCCTGGAGCAGTTAAATAACGGAATTCGTTATTTAACTTAACACCACGGTGTGTCATAAACTGTGGTGTGATAGTGGCATCATAGTTTGGTGCAATGTTCCAATAATACGGCAGCGAAAACTCTAAGCCATCATTACTTGAATAGCTACCTGTCGGGATAAGGAAACCGGAGCGGCGCTTGTTACCAATCGGCAATTGCATGTATGGGCTATAGAATACAGGCACACTACCGAGGTGAAAGCGGGCGTTCCAAATCTCAGCGACTTCTTCTTCGCGGTCTATAATGACTTCCGAGCCTGCCACACTCCAGCTGTCATTGCCGGGTAAACAGGTGGTAAAGGTACCGTTTTCCATAATGGAATAACGATTTTCCCCGCGCATTTTCATTTTATCGGCGTCGCCACGCCCCTGACGGCCTACCATCATGTAGTTACCATCATCGACATCCGTATTCTTATTATCCAAATTAGACCAAGCGGAGGGTCCTTTGAGAATAATTTGTGGATCATCATAGTGAACATTACCTGTTGCGGTAACTTCACGAATGGGATTTGCGCTATTTGGCTGTGTTTGTGTCAGCTTAACGTTGTCAGCAGTTAATGTTTGATTACCTTGCTGGATATCGACATTACCTTTGTATTCTACAAAGTTTGGGTATTCGCCTTGAACATCCTCAGCGGTGATGCGAATAGGTAAATCTTTTGCATCGCCCTTAACTAACGGTTTGTTATAAACTGGGACGCCTAGCATACATTGCGCAGCAAGATCAGCGTGTGCTTGCTGGCTATAAATTGCCGCCCATACCATGGTGGCAAGTATTGTTGGATAACTTTTTTTCATCATTAAATATGCGGTTCCGTCGTAATTGGCATAGCCGGCAAACGCTCAAAGACTAACTTAGCCAACTACATTGCGCCAGTATAATGTAAGAAACTTTACGCGCTTGTAGTTATGCACCGAGCAGAATGGATAGTATGATAATGCAAAATTGCATTCTGAGCATTGAAGAATTGAGGGACATATGCACTATTGGGGTAAAATTATTGGTGTCGTACTCGCAATAGCCTCGGGTTTTGGCTTTTGGGGCGCATTAATTGGTTTAATTTTGGGGCACGGATTCGATAAAGCATCAGCTCGACGTAAGTTTGCAGGGGCGATGAATAAACGCGATCGCCAAATCATTTTTTTTGCTAGCACATTCCAGATACTTGGGCATTTGACGAAGTCTAAAGGGCGGGTGACCGAGACTGACATCCAGCTGGCATCAAACTTGATGGACAGAATGCAGTTGCATGGAGAAACTCGAAAAGCAGCTCAACAAGCCTTTAGGGAAGGTAAATCACCTAATTTTCCATTACGTGATGTACTCAAACAATTACGTATAGCATGCTACGGTCGTTTTGACTTAATTCAGATGTTTCTGGAAATTCAATTACAGGCTGCGTTTGCCGATGGCAACTTACATCCTAACGAAAGAAAAGTGCTATTTATTATTGCAGAAGAGTTAGGTATTTCTCAAACTCAGTTTGAACAATTCTTAGGAATGATCCAAGGTGGACGTCAGTTTGGCCAAGGTTATTCACAACAACAGTCAGGCGGTTATTACCAGCAATCACAAGGTCCAACAATAGAAGATGCTTGCCAAGTGCTAGGTGTTTCTATTGATGATGAACCGACCAAAATTAAGCGCGCTTACCGTAAACTGATGAGTGAACACCATCCTGATAAGTTGATTGCGAAAGGATTACCACCAGAGATGATGGAAATTGCAAAACAAAAAGCTCAGTCAATACAAGCAGCTTATGACTTAGTCAAAAAAGAGCGTGGTTTTAAGTAGGTAGAAACAAACAACTGATTGAAATACCGGCAGCCAATAAGGCTGCTGGTTTATCAACTAGAGATAAAGTGGCAAGGCAGGTGCTGCGTTGCATTAGCTGCCTGAATCCCATCGCCTTTTGCGCTTATTAAATATTTATCACAACAGCTTCACTTTCTGTCTGACGAAAACTTAAATAGCAACAATTAAAAATCAGGTTGGCAGCTAAAATGCATTGGCGTGCCATAAGCTGGGTGTGTGATATAAAGCTCTTGAGCATGTAACTGCAAACGAGATGCGAGCACAAAGGCTTGCTCATGAGCATAAAACCGGTCACCGAGTATTGGATGCCCCATAGCTAACATGTGCACGCGTAATTGATGCGAGCGTCCAGTAATTGGCGATAGCTTCACTCGCGTTGCCTGCTCTTCATATTCTAGTACTTCATATTCCGTTTGCGCTGATTTTCCGGTTTCAAAACAAACTTTCTGTTTTGGCCTATTTGGCCAATCACAAATCAGAGGTAAATCGATTATGCCTTCTTGCTTTTCTAAATGACCCCAGACACGGGCAATATAGTGCTTCTTAGGCTCGCGTTCACGAAATTGGCGCTTTAGCTCACGTTCAGCTGATTTATGTAGAGCGACTACCATGACACCACTGGTTGCCATATCTAAGCGATGAACAGACTCGGAGTTGGGATGGTCGCGCTGTACTCTACTCATGATGCTATCGTTATGCTCTGGGGCTTTACCCGGCACCGAAAGTAAATCGCTTGGTTTATTGACAACAATGATATGTTCATCTTGATAAAGAATATATAACCAAGGGTCAACGGGGGGATGGTAGGGTCCCATCATAAGAAATGAAGCTCCTGAATCTCTTATTCCTGTCATATTTCAAGATATAGATTGCTCAGCTATCCGAATCACATTGTTTACTGTTGCGCTAGGGATATCTTTGCTTGTTGCCAATATCTATCTCAAATTATTTTGGGCATATAATAAAATCCCCCTCAAAGAGGAAGATGAAATTGCTGACAATGCGTAAAAATGTGACATGTCACGCTAGGTTTTAAAAATCGAGGTTCAGATAAGGGAGCCTCTCTTTTGTCTTTCTAATTTGACGAGCACACAAGCGTTATCAATAAGTAAACTCCCTCATTTGAGGGAGTCTGTGTGATGCTATTTTAAGCTAATTATATCAGTGTGGCTATTGGTGTGTTACCACAACCAAACGAATTGCATCGAGGCGCCATGTTGCTTGGCCAATATTGGTCAGTAACTGCCGACGCTCTTCCTCTATCACTTCTAACTCGTCATCACGGATATTTGGGTTGACCGCTTTCAGCGCTTCAAGTCGAGCAAGTTCAAGAGAAAGCGCTTTATCTGCGGCTTCTTTCGCATTATTGATAAGCACTTTCGCTTCTTTTTCAACCATAGGTTCTGATAGCTTTAGCACAGAATGCACTTCATTTTGTACGGCACTAACTAGCTTGCTTGCCATATGACGATTGATCGCATTGAGTTGGCGGTTAAAGCTTTCAAACTCAACCTGTGAAGAAAGGTTATTACCTTTAAGGTCGATCAGCAAACGAATTGGTGTAGCAGGTAAGAAACGGCTAATTTGCAGGTTCTTAGGTGCTTGTGCTTCGAGTACATAAATTAACTCTGTCAGCAATGTTCCAACGGGTAAGGCTTTATTTTTAAGCAAAGAAACGGCACAGCTTCCAGTATCACCTGATAACACCAAATCTAAACCGTTACGAATAATCGGATGTTCCCAGCTAATGAATTGTGTGTCTTCACGGGATAGCGCTTGCTCGCGGTCAAAAGTCACCGTGCAACCATCTTGCGGTAGCCCTGGAAAATCAGGCACTAACATATGGTCAGATGGTGTTAAAATTAGCAAGTTATCACTCTTGTCTTCCTGACTGATACCAACGATATCAAACAGGTTAAGTGCAAAATTCACCAACTCAGTGTCATTGTCTTCTGCACCAATAGTTTCTGCCAGTTTTACGCCAGAATCACCGCCATTAGAGTGCATTTCAAGTAAGCGGTCACGGCCTTGTTCAAGCTGTGATTTCAGTGCTTCATGCTCACTGCGGCAAGTTTTTAAAAACTCGTCGAAGCCATCAGTCACTGTCGGTTCAGCCATAAATTGCAGTAACTGTTGATAATATTTATCGTAGATTGGGCGGCCTGTAGGGCAGGTATGTTCGAAAGCATCTAACCCTTCGTGGAACCAGCGAAGCAGTACTGCCTGTGCTGTATTTTCAAGATAAGGTACACTTAGTACGATATCGCGAGTTTGACCGATACGATCCAATCGACCAATACGTTGTTCTAACAGGTCAGGATTGAAAGGTAAGTCAAACATCACTAACTGGTTTGCAAACTGGAAGTTACGGCCTTCAGAACCAATTTCAGAGCATAGTAAAACCTGCGCACCATCTTCTTGAGAAGCAAAGTAAGCTGAAGCACGGTCACGCTCAAGCAACGATAGGCCTTCATGGAATACACCCGCACGAATACCTTCTCGCTCACGTAGGACTTGCTCTAATTGCATTGCAGTTGCAGCTTTAGCACAAATCACCAGTACTTTTTCATGGCGGTTCGCCATCAGGTATCCCATCAACCACTCAACACGTGGATCGAAGTTCCACCAAGTCGCATTTTCGCCTTCAAATTCTTGGTAAATTTGCTCTGGGTATAACAATTCTTTTGCGCGTGTTTCGAGATCTTTTTTCGATCCCATGATCCCCGCAACTTTGATTGCCGTTTGGTACTGGGTTGGAAGTGGCATTTTCAATGAATGTAATTCACGGCGCGGGAAGCCTTTTACACCATTTCGGGTATTTCTAAACAGTAAGCGGCTAGTACCATGCCTATCCATCAGCATGCTAATTAGTTCTTGTCGCGCCGTAGTACCATCATCACTTTCCAGATTAGCCGCTTTTAATAGTGGTTCAATATCTTGCTCTTTAATCAGGTCATTAAGCAGATTTTGTTGGTCATTTGTGAGCTTGTCACCAGAGAGCAGCAGCGATACTGCATCAGCGACAGGGCGATAGTTATCTTGCTCATCAATAAATTCTTGATAATCATGGAAACGGCTTGGATCAAGGAGGCGAAGACGCGCAAAATGGCTCTCTTGACCGAGTTGCTCCGGTGTTGCTGTTAGCAGTAACACAGAAGGAATATTTTCAGATAATGTTTCAATAACTTGATATTCACGACTTGGTGCGGCTTCACTCCATTGTAGATGGTGAGCTTCATCCACAATCATCATGTCCCAACCGGCTTCTACCAGCATATCAAAACGTTGCTTGCTACGGCGTACAAAGTCGAGTGAGCACAGAACCAGTTGTTCAGTCTCAAATGGATTATCACTGTCATGCTGTGCTTCACTGTAACGGCTATCATCAAACAGTGAAAAACGCAGATTGAAACGACGCAGCATCTCAACGAGCCACTGATGTTGTAAGCTCTCAGGAACGATGACTAATACACGCTCAGCACGCCCAGCCATCAGCTGTTGATGAATAATCATGCCAGCTTCGATGGTTTTACCTAATCCCACTTCATCAGCCAGTAAGACGCGCGGGTGGTGGCGTTTACCGACTTCATTGGCGATGTGTAATTGATGGGGGATCAGGCTTGCACGAATACCACGTAGACCTGTGGCTTGGTGCTTAACCTGCTCGCTTTGAAACTTACGTGCTCGATAACGTAATGCAAAGCGATCCATTCGGTCTATTTGACCGGCAAATAAACGATCTTGTGGCTTGTTAAACGTGAGTTTGCTATCGAGAAAAACTTCTCTAAGGCTAACATCCTGTTCCTCGGTATCAAGGCGGGTGCCATTATAAGTTAGCAGACCGTTATCTTCTGTGACACTTTCAATTTGCAGCTGCCAGCCTTCATGGCTGGTAATGGTGTCGCCTTCATTGAACATAACTCGAGTGATGGGGGCATCACTACGTGAGTAGAGGCGGTTTTCGCCAGTTGCAGGGAAAAGTACAGTCACCATACGGGCATCAATAGCCACAACGGCGCCTAGTCCGAGTTCGCTTTCTGTATCGCTGATCCAGCGCTGACCAAGAGTAAATGGCATAGGTTTAATTCAATTCCATAATTTTGATAGTTTATTTTTAGATTTGTCAGACAAATTATCTATTTGTCTCCACCCTGTGTTGATAAAACAAGGATAATTCGAATATTAATTGTAGTCATTGCCCGAGGAACAATTATAGCAGTCATACTTCAAATTGCTGTTGCTATGGTATGCAGGTGAAACTTGCGATCTGAGTCCCATAGCTATCTATGCTCTTTGTGTATGGTAGCAGTTCGCTGACATGCCACTCGAATTATTTTGTGCTGCGTTGCATAGAGCAATTATCTCACGCATGCTGTGTTTTAACGAAGCGCGAGATACCGAAGGGGCGTTATATTAATTCAAGCGAGGCTCATCGTCACCTGTTAAAAAAGCATTAACCTTCAAAAGAGCAAAGTTATCTGCCCAGTTAAGATTGTATCAAAATCGTCTTGTAAAAAGGGCAATATAGCATCTGCAATAGGTTTTATTTGCTTTAGGATATAGTGTTCATAATCTGGGCGAGCAGTGATAATTTCAAGGGGCTCGGGGCCTGCTTGAGTAATAATATAGCTTATCCAACCACCATTTTGGTACTGCTGCGGGCGCTGAAGTTTTAAATTATAATCATCCGCTTGGCGAGCAGCTCTCACATGAGGGGGAACATTACGCTGATAATCAGAGAGTTTTCTGCGCAGACGTTTACGATAAACTAAGCGTTCATCGTACTCCCCATTACGGATAAATTGTACATATTCGCGAATAAATTCACGGTAAGGTTGGCGATGAAAAATTCGCGTATATAGCTCTTTTTGGAAAATTTGTGCAAGAGGAGTCCAATCTGAGCGAATAGTTTCTAAGCCTCTGAAGACCATCTTGTCACCACTGAGCCCCGCATAACGCTTTTTACTTCCAGATTCTGAGCCGCGAATAGTTGGCATAAGAAAACGCCGATAATGGGTTTCATACTCAAGTTCTAAAACGCCTTCTAATTGCCACTCATCATGCAGATGCCGCTTCCACCAGCCATTTACGTAGTCTCGCAACTCAAAACCTATTCTTTGTGCCTGTTCTTGTGTGTGAGCTTCTTTTAACCAGACAAAGGTTGAATCTGTGTCCCCGTAAATCACTTGATAGCCGCGAGATTCAATCAACTCTTTCGTAATACGCATAATTTCATGCCCGCGCATTGTAATAGAAGCGGTGAGGCGAGGATCAAAAAAACGGCAGCCTTCTGCACCAAGTACACCAGCAAAGGCATTCATAATAATTTTTAAGGCTTGAGAAAGAGGAGCATTGTTCTCTTTTTTTGCTTTGTCACGCTCTTGCCAGATATGGCTCACAATATCCGGTAAGCAATGTACTGTGCGTGAGAACCAAGCATTGCGAAAACCTGAAATGGAATGCTGTTTTTCTGGATGCGCAAGCCCCTCAATCATCCCTGCGGGGTCAATCAAAAAAGTACGAATAATCGATGGATACAGGCTTTTATAATCAAGAACGACAACGGAATCATATAAACCTGGCTGTGAATCCATCACAAAGCCACCGGGGTTATGTTGTAGTTTTTGTTCGTGTAGATTCGGGGCAATAAATCCAAGGCGATGTAGTCGCGGAATATACAAATGGGAAAAAGCGGCAACAGATCCGCCCATACGATCAACAGCAAGTCCTGTTACTGCTGAGCGCTCTTGTAAAAACGCCATTAAATCGGTTTTTTCAAAGATGCGATGAACCAAAATACAGTCTTGAATATTATAGTGTGCAAGAGCGGGCTTATCATGCTGGAAACGGCGATTGATCTCATCCATTCGGTCATAAGGCGTATTGATAGCCTTACCTTCACCAAGTAACGTTTGAGCGACAGATTCGAGACTAAAAGAGGGAAAATGCCACGTGGCTGCTTTTAAGGAGTCGATACCATCAATAATTAGACGACCGTCAGCAGATGCAAAAAATACACCTTGCTTAAAGCCATGTTCTCGCCATTCGAGTTTTCTTCCATTCCGACCAAATAATAGTGGAATGCCATAGCGTTCAGCATGCTTTTGCAGAACATTTAAATCGAATTGAATTAGGTTCCAACCAATGATGGCATCAGGATCATACTGTTGCAGCCATTCATTCAGTTTATCGAGCAATTGTGGGCGACTATTGACGTAAATTAGGCGATGTTGATTGTTAAGTGCAGGACCTTGCTCAGGTCCCAACATAAAGACGACCTCATCACCACAACCGGATAAACCAATCGAATATAATTCACCATGCTGGCTAGTTTCGATGTCTAAAGACACGGCTTTGATTGTTGGGCGGTAGCCTTCGCAAGACTTTAGCTGATACTCACCTTGTTGATTACGAGAAAACCACACAGGTGCGGTAATAAAACGCTCCATCAAATAGCGTTCACTGGGCCGAATATCGGTTTCGAGAATTTCAACGCCAAACTCTAGACAATTTTTTTCAAGATTTTGTAACTGACGATATTGTTGGCAGTAAATGGCATACACTTTTTCACGGCGAAAGTCAGTTAATGCAACAGGACGATAGACAATATTCGCTTGCCCATCCAATAAGTGTTTCACGGTGGGTAACGACGAAATAGGAATAAAGCCAACGGCTTGTTGGTTAGGAACTGTGACTTTTCGAGGACCGTCGTCTGTGAGTAACCAATAGCTCACCTCAACCCCTTGACGGGTATCCTTCCAGTGGCGACTCAAAATAAAGCCTTTTTCAGCAGGAGACATAGGTTGAGGCATAAGGAGACTCGCATAAAAATTCAACGAGTCTACTATACGTGAGAGGTGTGATTTTATACAGTATTTTTTGTCGTGCGATTTGGTGATATTAAACTTAAAAAAGTGCCAAATTGTCACTTTTTTAAGTTTTTTAATAATAGTCTGGTGCTAGGAGTGTTTATCTTTGAAGGTCAATTTTTATTCGAATTACACGCATTTTAAGCAAGGCGAGTGGCTCACCGCCTAGTGAACTAGGCAAGAGTCGCTCAACACAGCGAAAAATCACGTTTAATCGAACCCGAAGGGCGCTTTTCATTGACGGTCTAGGGGTTTTGGTGATGTTATTTTAGGCCCCTAAGTACGTGATATAATTATGTTGCTGTTATTTAAACCGATTGGTGCGGTAAAAATCAGCAGCAAAGATAAACAGCCCCTAAGGTTCAATTGGCTTTTGTAATACCAAGTAACTGCGAAGCAGGGGTTGTTCCTGCCAATAATGCGCTAGTACTGCCATCATAGGCGATAGTACCATCCGCTATTACCAGTGTGCGAGGGGCAATTTGCAATGCATCTTCGACATTATGGGAAACCATAACCAGTGTGATGGCCTTTAATTGGCACACTTCATTTAGTAGCAATAGCATCTCATTGCGTAAAGCAGGATCGAGTGCAGAAAATGGCTCATCCAATAGCAAAATAGGTTGCTGGCGGATGAGACAGCGAGCCAATGCTGCCCGTTGACGCTGACCACCAGATAACTGTGCGGGTAGCCTATCAAGATACTCAAAAAGGCTAACTTGCTCTGCTATCTGCTCAACTTGAGCTATTTGCTCTCGATCTAATCTCAGCCCTGGATGTAAGCCTAATCCAATATTTTGCTTTACAGATAAATGAGCAAATAGATTGTTTTCCTGAAAAAGCATCGAAACTGGGCGCTTAGCAGGTGGGGTAAAAGTATGATTATGCCCATTTAATTGGATAGAACCACTTTTGGCAAATTGAAAACCGCTAATCAGACTTAGTAGTGTACTTTTACCCGCCCCACTAGGCCCCATCACGGCGATTCGTTCACCCGCTTCGATAGAGAAATCAAACAACATATTCAGATTGTCATACTGGTAATCTAATTGGTTTAATTTAATCATTATTCTTTCCTGAAATGCGTTCAAGTAGGCTAAATAAACCAAAACACAATAGAAGTAACACCATCGCTGTCACGGCACCATCATTCGTCCTATAAGCCCCTATTTGCTGATAAAGGTAGTAGGGTAATGTACGAAAATCTTCATTGCCAAATAGGGCAACCACACCAAAATCACCAATAGAAATAACACAAGCAAATGCGAGTGCTTGAGCTATTGGTTTTTTCAATGCTTTTAACTCGATGATACGTAATCGATTAAAACCACTTATTGCTAATGATTGGCAAAGTGGGTTATAGCGCTCAGCGAGATCTCGCATTGGGTTTTCCAATACCTTCAGCGCATAAGGGATCGCAAGTAAGGCATTGGTCATAATGACTAATGCGTAAGGCGATTCAGGGATACCGATGGTTTCATTAAATAGAATAAAAAAACCGGTCGCTAGCACAATTCCGGGCATGGCTAAAATGACTAATCCACTGAGCTCCATGGCTTGCCCTAACTTGATTGCGCGACGTAAACGTAATTCGCGACTGCTCCATAGCAACATCATCGTTAGCAATACACAGAGCATGCCAGCACATAAGGCAATTAAGAGCGATGTAGATGCCGCTTGCCAAAGAGCATTTTGACTGAGCACTTCAATCAAGCGTCCATTTAATCCATCGACGATAATAGCGAACAGTGGCGGGAGTAATAACAAGATAGCTGCAATAATCACGAGCGTATCACGTATACGACGAAATCTATTGTCAGCCGGGTCATACCAATGATTTCGCTGGCTATAACCAATCGAAAAAATGCTATTTATTTTTTGGCTGAGGAACATGAGTCCAATACAGAAAAATAGCTGAATTAAAGCAAGTATTGCGGCACGACTAGGGTCGAAGTCATAGCTTAATGCTTGATAAATTGCCAGCTCAATGGTGGTAGCTGCAGGACCACCACCCAGTGCCAGTACGGTGGCAAAGCTGGCAAAGCACAACATAAAAATCAGTGCGGCAGTAGGCAACATTTGTCTACGCAAATAAGGCCATTCAAGAATGCGAAATTGTTGCCACTCATTCAGCCCTAATTGTGCTGCAATTTGCCGCTGCTCAATAGCGATATTTTCCAATGATTGCAGTAGCATACGTGTTGCAAGTGGCATATTAAAGAAGATATGTGCAAGCAGTATTCCTTTAAGCCCATAAGGTGAAAAATTGTAATCGATGCCAAATAGTTGAAATAGCTGCGCCAGCCAACCCGTTTTTCCATAAATAGATAAAATACCAAATACGGCAACCAGAACTGGCAAAACAAGTGTCATAGCACAGAGTCGTAAGAACAGTATCTTTCCTGGAAAGCGTCTGCGATAGAGGGCACGTGCCAGTATGATCGCAGGAAGCACCGAAAATAGTGCCGACAAGAAGGCCTGCCAGAAAGTGAAGCCAATGACATGCCACAAGTAGCTATCATTAAAAACTTCACCAATAGAAAGATTAGGTGAAAAAAGCCACAGAGCGCCAAAAGCGAGCAGCGCAACACTGACTAATAAACCGGAAGCAAAAGCTCCCGGTAATAGAGACCAATTAATTAACGGCTGACGGCAGTTTGCCATAAACGAACCCATGTTTGACGGTCTTTGGCAACTTCTTGCGCACTAAATTGTAATGATTTTTTAGGCAAAGGAAGCGCGTTATAAACTTCTGGTAATGGAATATCAATCACTGGATACATCCAGTTGGTCGTCGGCAGTGTGTTTTGGAATTCAGGCGTCAGCATAAATTGTAAGAATTGCTTCGCTAACTCAGGTTGTGAGCTATTTTTAAGTCTTGCTGCGACTTCAACTTGCAAATAATGCCCTTCATCAAATAAGGCCGCTGCATAGTTATCTTTCTTATCATTCAGCATTTGGTAGCCCGGCGATGCGGTATAACTCAAAACAAAGTCACCTTCACCTTTTAAGAACAGGCCATAAGCCTCACTCCAGCCTTTAGTCACTGTCAGTGTTTTACTCGCTATTTTTTGCCATGCATCAGCAGAATTGTCACCATACAGCTTTTCAATCCATAACATTAACCCTAAACCAGGGGTGCTAGTACGCGGATCTTGATAAATAATTTTCCATGGCTGATTACTATTTAATAGTTCATTCATGCTTTTCGGTGGGTTCTTGATCTTGTTGGTGTCATAGATAAAAGCAAAATAACCATAGTCATAGGGGATAAATGTTGAATTTTTCCACTCGATAGGGAGTTTTAGCGCGTCAGTATTGATATCTGCTGGCACAAATAAACCCGTACTTTCAGCGGAATCAATAAGGTTGTTATCAAGACCTAGAACGATATCGGCTTTACTTTTTACTCCTTCCATACGCAAGCGATTGAGAAGAGCAACGCCATCGCCAAGTGAAACAATTTTGAGTTCGCAACCGCATTGCGCTTCAAAATTCTTTTTAATTTGTGGACCCGGCCCCCATTCAGCAGCAAATGAATCATAGGTATAAACGGTTAGAGTCGGTTTTTCTGCCCATGCTAACTGAGTAAAACTCAGGGCAGCGAGTGCGATTAATGATTTAGAGAGTGAATTTTTTAACATTTTTATTCCTGCGTTAGAAAGAAAATCACACAGGATTTGAGAGGGGACCGCAGCAGTTTGTAGCCGACGGCAGCTCAAATCCCTACGCCGGCATTGCCCGGATCAGGTTCTACGGGTTAATTCTCAGCCTAATATTTCGGCACCCCGTTGAGACAATGGCTATTGTAGTGACTTCGCTGATATCTGCAAACTCTATTGATCTAACCGTTATACATCAAACTACAGTGTTGTTAACGACAACTCGAATGATTTTGTGTATATAGGTTTACCAGTTAGGGTATGTGTGAAACAATTAGCCATCTTTCAAATTTAGTTATTGAGGTAGTCTGGTGATCGATGATGATGGCTACCGCCCGAATGTAGGCATTGTAATTTGTAATCGGCAAGGGCAGGTTTTATGGGCTCGCCGCTATGGTCAACATTCATGGCAATTTCCTCAGGGGGGAATTAACCCAGGAGAATCGCCAGAACAGGCTATGTACCGTGAATTGTATGAAGAGGTTGGCCTACAACGTAAAGATGTTAGGTTATTGGCTTCGACGCGCAATTGGCTGCGTTACAAATTACCCAAACGTTTGGTGCGTTGGGACACAAAACCTGTTTGTATCGGGCAGAAACAGCGTTGGTTTTTATTACAACTTCAATGCAACGATGCAGATATAAACGTTCAGCGCAGTAAATCGCCAGAATTTGATGGCTGGCGATGGGTCAGTTATTGGTATCCTGTTAGGCAAGTTGTTTCTTTCAAACGGGAAGTATATCGACGAGTAATGAAAGAATTTGCACCAGTCGTTATGCCACTGCAGGAACAAAAATCGGCACAAAGAGCTGCCTTTGCTCACCGTAGGCGCGGGGCGAGATAATATCATGCTGATGCATCTACGTGAAATTGTCGAAAAAGTGGCAATGGCAACAAGCTTAGCCGAAGCGTTAGAAGTATTGGTTAACGAAACCTGCGAAGCTATGCTGACTGATGTTTGCTCAATCTATTTGGCTGATCATTTACGCCAATGCTACTACTTAATGGCAACCCGCGGGTTGAAAAAACCTAGCGGGATTGCTATTCGCCTTGGATTTGATGAAGGCGTGGTCGGCGCTGTCGGGCGCCAATCTGAAATGCTTAATCTTGCCGATGTCCGTGAACATCCCGAATTCAAATACCTCCCCCAATTAAAAGAAGGTCAACTTAAAGCTTTTTTAGGTGTGCCTGTAGTTTATCGCCGGCAATTACTTGGCGTATTAGTTGTTCAACAACGAGAGCGACGTTTTTTCAGCGAAACGGAAGAGTCATTTATGGTGACGCTGTCGATGCAGCTAGCTGTCATCTTATCTCAAGCACAAACTAAAGGTATTTTTGGTCAATACAGACAAAGCCGTATTAAAGCAATTCCTGTATCTCAGGGGATCGTGATGGCTTATGGTTGGCAAGATACCTCACAACCCTCATTTGATAGCATTTGTGAAGCAAGTGCTCTGAATGAAAATGATGAAAAACAGCGCTTAATGACTGCAATCGAAAATGCGGCTTCAGAATGTCGACGTATTAGTAAACGTTTTATCGCAAACTCACAAAAAGAAAGTGCAGCAATTTTTGACCTCTATAACCACTTACTTCATGATCCTCAACTAAAAAGACGATTATTTTCCGCTATAGAGCAGGGATCTGTTGCTGAGTGGGCGGTTAAAACCGTTATCGAAGACTATGTTGATCAATTCTCTCGTTTACATGATCTTTATTTGCGGGAGAGAGGGGCTGATTTGCGAGCACTTGGGCAGCGATTATTATTCCATTTAGATGATAGCCTAACGTTGACGGATCAGTGGCCTGAAAGCTTTATTTTAGTTGCCGATGAACTTAGCGCGAGCTTACTGGCCGAAATGCCATTAAAGCAACTTGCAGGGGTGATTGTTCGTGATGGTGCAACGCATTCACATTCTGCTATTTTGATTCGTGCTATGGGCATTCCTGCCATTATGGGGGCGGATATTGATCCTTCCTTACTGCACAACCGCTTTTTGATTCTTGATGGCTATCGCGGTGAGGTCTTCATTGAACCTGAAAATATTATCGCTCAGGAATATAAACAAATTATTGCGGAAGAGGATGTCCTGAGCCGATTAGCGGAGGGGGCACTTGAACAAGAAGTTATCCTTAAAAATGGTGAACAGGTTCATATTCATCTTAATGCAGGGCTCAGCCCGCGCTATGAACAACAGATAAATGTTGCCGTTGATGGTGTGGGATTGTACCGAACGGAATTACCATTCATGTTGCATAATGGTTTTCCATCTGAAGATGAACAGAAGCAGCTTTATCAAGAAGTATTACAGCTATTTGCCAATAAGCCTGTCGTACTTAGGACATTGGATATTGGTGCTGATAAGCAATTGCCTTATATGCCTATCAGCGAAGAAAATCCATGCCTAGGTTGGCGAGGTATTCGGGTCATGTTGGATCAACCTGAGATTTTTTTAATCCAGCTTAGAGCAATGCTGCATGCCAATCTATCTACACAAAATTTGCGCATTTTATTGCCGATGATCACGAGTATCAATGAGGTGGATGAAGCCATCACATTGATAAAACGCGCAAGAGAAGAGCTCTGCGTTATACTAGATCAAGCTGTGCCAATGCCTCAAATTGGTGTGATGTTTGAAGTGCCTTCATTACTATTTTTACTTCCGGAGTTAAAAAAACGAGTAGACTACATTTCAATTGGCACTAATGATTTAACCCAATACTTACTTGCGGTTGATCGTAACAATACCCATGTCGCGGCTATATACGATAATCTTCACCCTTCAATGCTCCGTTTTTTAGCTAAAGTGCACGAAGAATGTAGTCGTATCGGCATGCCTGTTAGTGTTTGTGGTGAAATGGCTGGGCACCCTTTGGGTGTGATGGCATTGATAGCACTGGGGTATCGTTCTTTGAGTATGAGCGGGAGAAGTGTGCCAAGGGTGAAGTACTTGATCCGTGGGTTGCAGCCTGAGTCGGTTGAAAAATTAGTCCCCGAGCTTCTAGAAGCCGAAACGAGTGACGCCATTAGGCAAATATTAAGTCTGTTTATGGAGACAAATGGACTCGGTGGCTTTGTTCGCGGCGGTATCTAATCTGTTTATTCACCTGCGCGTGAGCTATGTTATGATGCGCAATGATTTTAGTTTAACAAAAAAATGGTGAACGATGAGTATCAGCTACTTAGCACTTCCAACAATTGATCCCATCATGTTTTCAATTGGGCCAGTGTCGCTTCACTGGTATGGTTTTATGTACCTCGTTGGGTTCGTTTTTGCATTATGGCTAGCCGGACGCCGTGCAGCCAAGCCGAATAGCGGCTGGACAAAAAATGAAGTTGAAAATTTACTCTATATTGGCTTTGTAGGTGTTTTCATTGGTGGAAGGCTAGGCTATGTGTTCTTCTACAACTTACCCCTATTTCTTGATAATCCGCTTTATTTGTTTAAAGTCTGGGATGGTGGAATGTCATTCCATGGCGGCTTAATCGGGGTTATTTGTGCAATGATGTGGTTTGCACATCGTACTCGCCGTCGTTTTTTACAAGTCGCTGATTTTGTTGCGCCATTAATTCCTTTTGGTTTAGGTATGGGACGAATTGGTAATTTTATTAATGGTGAGTTATGGGGACGTGTAACGCTTGATACTCCATGGGCATTTTTATTCCCGCGTTCACAAAGCGAAGATATTCAACTTGCAGCCCAAGACCCATCCTTGTTACCGATTTTAGAACAGTATGGTGTACTTCCTCGTCATCCATCACAGCTTTATGAGATGTTTTTAGAAGGAATAGTACTGTTCCTTATTCTGAATTTATTTGTGCGTAAGCCTCGCCCTATGGGGAGTGTCTCAGGCTTATTCCTGATTGGTTATGGTGCCTTCCGCATTATTGTCGAATTCTTTAGACAACCAGATGCACAGCTGGGTTTATTTGGTGGCATCAGTATGGGGCAAATACTGTCTATCCCAATGATTATTATTGGTGTACTGATGATAATGTGGGCTTATAAATATGGTAAAAATATTCCTGCACACAAACCCGATAATAAACAAGTACCCAGTAAATAAATAATAGATTAAGGCTACTGTTGCAGATGCACAGTAGCCTGTAGAGTAGAGAGCCACTATGAAGCAGTATCTTGAGCTATGTCAGCACATCATTAATGAAGGTCAATGGGTTGAAAACAAACGGACAGGTGTTCGTTGTTTAACAGTTATCAATGCAGATCTTGAATATGATGTTGCAAATAACCAATTTCCATTAATCACTACTCGTAAAAGCTTTTATAAGGCGGCCATTGCTGAGCTGCTAGGCTATCTTCGAGGTTATGATAATGCTGCTCAATTTCGGGAAATTGGCTGTAATACTTGGAACGCAAATGCCAATGACAACCAAGCTTGGCTAAACAATCCTCATCGTAAAGGTGAAGATGATATGGGGCGTGTATACGGTGTTCAGGGACGCTCTTGGCAACGTCCGGATGGTTCACACCTTGATCAGCTTAAAAAAGTCGTCGATAACCTAAAAAATGGCATTGATGACCGTGCTGAAATTATCACTTTTTATAACCCAGGTGAATTTGAAATGGGCTGCTTACGTCCTTGCATGCACACACACACCTTTTCACTTTTAGGCGATACACTTCACCTTACCTCTTATCAGCGCAGTTGTGACGTTCCACTCGGTTTGAATTTCAATCAAGTGCAATGTTTTGTTTTGCTAGCATTGATGGCTCGCATTACAGGTCACAAAGCAGGCAAGGCCTACCATAAAATTGTCAATGCACATATTTATGAAAATCAGTTGCCATTGATGCGCGATGTACAGTTAAAGCGTGAACCTTTCCCTTTGCCTTCATTATCAATAAATCCTCAAATTAAAACGTTGGAAGATATTGAAACTTGGGTGAGCACTGATGATTTCACCCTTGAAGGGTATCAGTGTCATGAGGCTATCAAGTACCCCTTCACAGTCTAAAATATCCGTCATACTTCGTGCCTCAGCTTTGTTGCCTACACTTATTCGCACTAGTCACATAGTTATCTATGCTCCTAGTGACTCATATACTTGGCGCCTAGCTGCAACACGAATTATTTATGGGAAGTTGCAACCCGAATTATTTGGCAATGTATAAGATTTAAATTATTTTATTTATCCTTCTCTTCAAAAGTAAGTCAATCGGCTGTCCCTTAGTTTTTTATCGTTTTTCAACCTGGTTGATAATCTTTTTTTCTATTAATTCTTTTCCATTGCGAGCCGCTTCGCAAGGTCGTTAACTCTTTTTCTCATTTTTACATTTGCTTGTGAAGCGATACCTAAACTCGATTATCGACACTGGTATTCTTGAATATTCTTGCCAATATCAAATTCATATCAGGCAGAAATATCGAGAAGAGAGGGGTAATGAAAACAGTAATTAATCGGCTGCAAAAAGGATTTACGCTGATTGAAATATTAATAGTTATGTTTATTTGTGCATTAGCAATGCTTCCAGCGCTATATAGCTGGCAACAGCAGCAGCAACGACTGCATTTAATTGATACTGCTCGTTAAGTCGCTACATTTATTTATAGCCATTTAATGGAGAGCGTTTATTTAAATCAACACCGAATTTTATTGGTTAATATTATGCAAAGTGACTGGAAGCTGATTGTTAAAGATGCGAATACAGAAATGAATATTGTCACGCTCAATTCGACTAAATTTAAAGGTGTTGAAATAAAATCTGCGACTCGTTCATCTGTTGACCTATATGGCAAACAAGGAACAACCCAAGCTTTTCGTCTTGAATTGAAAAACGAGTTTGGTCAAATAACGGTTTTTATGTCAGTAGTAGGGCGGATAAGAGCATGTAGCAATAAAAAAATAGCCGGGGTTCCTCGTTGCTGAAATTTTTTGTAGTTCCTAAACATAATCAACAAGGATTTTCATTAATTGAAACGTTGATTGCGATGGTAATAAGTAGTTTGATTTGTATTGCCGCTACGGTAGTGTTTCCCGCGTTATTTAAAAAAATTCATCAATCCTATATTCAATATCAAATTGATAGAGAGGTTCGACAAGTGATCTGCTTTAATCAAACAGGACACTTTAATAATGGAATATAATCCAATTATTGAGGTGTTAAATGAAAAAACGAACAAACAGGTTTTACACTACTGAGTTTAAGCAAGAAGCGGTCGCATTAGTCACCGAACAAGGTTATAGCGTCCCAAAAGCGGCAGCTTCATTAGGGATCACCGATAAATTACTTTATAACTGGAAAGCAAAATTCGATGCTGAACAATCCGGTAGCAGCTTGAATGCCGATGAGAGAACTGAGCTATTAAGGCTTCGAAAAGAAAATAAAGAACTTAGGATGGAGAAAGAGATCCTAAAAAAAGCCAGCGCCCTCCTGCTAAAGGAAACCAAGTAGCGTTTAAAACGATTAAGCAATTATCTTCACAGTTTCCCGTGCTGAAGCTCTGCAAGTTAATGAAAATAAGTCGTTCTGCCTACTATGCTTGGCTTAAACGCCCAGCAAAATTGATCACCGCAGAACAACTTAGCCTGTACCGCAGAGCCAAAGCTATCTTTGAACAGAGTCGAAATAGCTTAGGTTATAGAACGTTACGTAAACGGTTATGCAAAGAGGGCTTTAGCGTGAGTGCTTATGGCGTTCAAAAGCTAATGGCTCAGCTTGGCCTAGTCGTCACTCAGCGCGTTGCTTACAAAGTCACCACAAAACGCAAACACAGTGATGCCGTAGCCGATAATTTGCTCAATCAAAATTTTAATCCTCACGCACCTAACGAAGTGTGGGCGGGTGATGTGACCTATTTAAAAACAGGGGAAGGCTGGATGTATTTAGCCATCGTGATGGACTTATACTCACGCCGTATTGTGGGTTGGCATATCGATAAACGAATGACGGCAGATTTAGTCAGTAAAGCCTTGATGAAAGCGTATAACTTACGCCAGCCCGAAAAAGGCTTAGTCTTTCATAGTGATAGAGGCTCTCAATATACGAGTAAGCGATATCGCCGCTTGCTAACAAGCTATGGTATTAGGGCAAGCATGGGTGATGTTGGAGCCTGTTGGGATAACGCCGTTGTAGAACGATTTTTTGGCAGTTTAAAACACGATTGGGTACTGAAAATCCCTCAGCCGACTCGGAAACAGATGAAAGAAGATGTTATCGCGTATATGCGCTATTACAACCTAGAAAGGTTTCATACTGCCAACGGTGATCTGTCCCCAATTGAGTATGAACAAAATTCCTTAAGAAAAGTGTCCTGATTTAGTTGCGCAGAACAGGACTTCTCGCTCGAAATTTAGCAACGTAGTCCTGATAATATCCTACTTTTACCAGTAGCTGACGCCCTGGAAAATTATCGGCTAACTGTTCTAGTATCAATTGTGTTTTAACTAAATTAATCACAATCGTATCTGAACCATTAGGAAGACGACCCAGCCTAGCTATATCCTTACTTAATGCATTACTGAAAAGATCCACCTTCAATGCAGGCAAGAAATCTACATCGATATAAATCCCGCCTTGCTGGTGCAAAGCTTCAAGCCGAACAATATCTGAAGCCGCAGCAAGGTTCTGCCTCAATGCTAGCTCCTGATAATAATATTTTTTTTCTATTCCATTTCCATTCAGGGTATTGATATCAGCAAGCTGTATCGATCCGCTATACTTCTGAACAAATTTGGCATAAGAAGCTTGATTTTCTTTTCTGATATGTTCAAGAGCCTGCTTTTGGCTACCTAGCTGATTGACCATAAACTCGGCAGCTGCCTGATCAAATGTTTTATCTTGCTGTTCTATTCCCTGTAAAATAGCCTGATAGGCTTTATTTTGTAATTGAAGGATCTGTTCAAAATATCCCCTTTCATTCAACATCTGCCCATGATGAGCAAACTGTTCTATTTGCTTACGTAGTTCATGAACGAGCAATGCCTGTGGGTCATACCAAATTTTGATTTGATAATTTGGATTGGTTTGATGCCAAGCGTTGATATAGTTTTGTTGAATAGCGCCAAGCTTTCCCTGCCAGATAAAATGCAGATTTTCAGGTACCCCTTCTGAACGAATTGTATAAGTCTCCAAAGCTTCATTAAGTGCAGATTGATGCATCTGCCTCACAAGCTGTGGACTTTGCTGATTTCCTTCGGGATATGCATTAACTAGCTGAAAGTTACGTTGTTCATCTGATGATTGTTGCGATTCATTCATCAAGCTAACTTGCTTCTTTGTATCATTCTTAATAGGGAAATTTGCCATAAAGCATCCTTACTTTTAATTACTCTGAGAATATTATGTGAAACTTAATTTAATTTAATTAATCAATTCCTTTGATTAACTCAATTATAAAGAACAATAGCAGTAACAATAAACATTGAATACACTATATTTTTTTGAAAAAAAACAAAACAACACCAATTTAAGTTAAGTTAAGTTAAGTTAAAAAACAATAAATAAAACAATTTAATTAATGTGTTTAGTTGAGAGTCAATAAAATGACAGAAAGGAAATAAACAATATATTTGTATTGAAATCGTTTTATAAATTGGTGATTTAAGAAAAAGTAAATAATGATACTTCCCGCAAATGCATTCTTATATTAAATCATATTTATGACTTGTTATAATTAATAGGAGTATAATCAAACGTTTTATTGAAATAATATAATCATATTTAGAATGATAAATTGGTGTATATAAATGGGACTATTAAAACAGTGGCGTAAGCAGAATAAAATTTGGCAATCTATTCGTAAGAGTTATAGCCATCTAAAGCAGCAAGTACGTATTGCCAAACTGCCTACTACACCCTATCAGCGATTTCAAATAATGTGTGAAAATTATACGAGCGCACAAATGTCTCGAGCTTTTGACAACATCCCAGATTTTGCTGAACGCCCATTGAATAAGTATTTACATCGGGATTGGAAGGGGAAACAAAAACTCCTTACTATTACCTATACCATAGATTTGATCGAAAAAACTTTTACGACTGATGCCATCAGCGCAATGTTCTCAACAGAACGTAAAGGTCTTTGTGTTGCAGATATAGAGCTAAAATCAGGTGATTTTGCACATTTAAAACTGATTTATTCTCGATATCCACGTGAAGGTGATCTCACATTGCACTTACTCAATGAAACGGGTGATGATATTTATTTGATGAGTTTTTCATTTGGTACAGAAGGCCAACTTTATATCTGTTCTTTGCAGGGACCTTCAACAGAGCAAAGTAATGAACAAGTTAAATCTATCACTAAACAAATGCATGGCATGAGACCCAAGAATTTATTGATGTCTTCAATTTATGCTATTGCTGAGTTTTTTAAATGCACATCGATTATGGGAATATCCAATAATAGCCACATTAAGCGCCAGCATTTGAAATCAAGCTATGATACTTTTTGGCAAGAATGTAATGCCACCCTCACACGCGACGGTTGGCATCATTTGCCACTAACTGAACCCGTTCGTGATATTGAGTTAGTTAAGAGCCAACATCGTTCCGCATTTCGTAAACGCGAAGCATTAAGAGATGCAATGCATCAAAATATTTTAAGCTCTCTTGCACAAAATACTGTCGCTCTAGACAACGAAATGAAAATAAACAATTAAGTCCAAAAAAAAGCCAGCCAACTGTAGTGTTGACTGGCATATCTCATGGTTTAAATAGTATCACTGCATCCTGCAAAAACGACATCCCGCCATTTGACATCCTGTCATTTGTAAACAGTTTAGTGAGCTACATGCATCACTCAGCCATCCATGACCCTGTTTTACTGAATGAATCACTCAAACAGGTTCCCCCGTTCAGTCATGTAAGAATGTATTAAAAGCACTAATGAGACAACCTAACAAAACGAACTAATAGAATGTAAAAAGCATTAATTTTTATATATTGATAGTAACTACATGAAATTAAATATTAAATAATTCTCATTTAGATAAACATGAAAATAAAAGGATTATTTCTTAACTAATTTGTACGTTATATCCTACAACCTCAATCAAGAATATCTTACCCAATAGGTTCTATCACTGGAGATAATTCATGAATAAAACTGACGAGATCTGGTGAAAGCGTTTGTCTTTCTTTGCTACCAAATTTTTCTAAAATAATCTCTCCCGTTAAGTTACATAAAGAAATCATTTCTAAATCAGAGTCTAATGTCGCGATAAATAAGGTTGGCGATAATTTCAGACGTTTTTGTGTAACTAAATGACCGATTAAATTTTCCTGTAAACGGATAAAATCATCCCCGTTCCATACCTGTATTAAACTCAATGTGTACTCGTGAAATTGTGCCTTCATATCGCCGGCAAGCTGCGTGGTATAGAAAGGGTGAATCATTGGTTGTAATTCAATATCCAGTGCAGTAGCAACTTTATCGAGACTTTTTTCTTTAAAAGGAAAAGCCTGAGGCTCCCAGTAAACCCAACTTTCCCCCGTACGCACTGTACAAGGTGAGGGAACACCATAAAGCTCAACAGAAGCAGGTGGTAATCCTGTCTGCTCCCCCCATTGCGTCACATATTGTTGGGTAAAATGAGTAAGTGCTTCAGAGACGGTTATGTTCATAATTATTTAATTTTTAAGATTAGGGTCTGTTGACCTTTTAAGTTTATTTTTGCAGCAATTTGTTAAGTATAATTTCTAAAACTTTAACGTTAAAGATTAGTGTTGATATCAAAATATCAGTACTAACTAAAATTCATAACCAACGGCTGCCCACAGATCCAGCGAAGAAGCTTTACTCTTTATGTAGCTCCAGCTCTATATAGAGGTTATTGATCTTTATTGCCTATTTTTACTTTACACATCAATAGCCTCTAGGTGGCATATTGGTGACTTTTACCTTATTTAACGGCTTTACTTTAAACAAAGATTGCTCTTGAAAGATCAATAACCCCAAGATTTCATTGAAATGGCGGTAATATCATTGATAAGTGATATTATGACAGAAGTTAATAGATGAATGAAATGGTCTCATTTTATCCAACCTACGTTATCGCGCTATCTCAGTTTATGAAGTTTAAGGATCAACATGTCACACTATCAAAATAGCCCTGCTCTGGACAATTTAACCTTGGGGAAAAAAACAGCGTATCATGACCAATACGACCCAAATCTACTTCAAGCCGTTCCTCGTAGCCTAAATAGAGAGCCATTAAATATTCATGCCGATAACCTTCCATTTCATGGTGCAGATATCTGGACTCTGTATGAGCTTTCTTGGCTCAATAAAAAAGGAGTTCCTCAGGTGGCAATCGGCCTAATCAGTGTCGATGCTCAGAGTGAGAACTTAATAGAATCCAAAAGCTTCAAGCTTTATCTCAATAGTTTTAACCAAACTAGGTATGAAACTTGGGAAAATGTGCGAAGCGTTTTACAAAACGACCTCAGTCATTGTGCTAATGGAAAAGTTAGCGTTACACTCCATAAGCTCGATGAAATTTCACAACAAGCCATTAGTCAATTTCAAGGCGTTTGTATCGATGAGCAAGATATCGAAATCAATCAGTATGAATTTAGCCGTGATTACCTAATTGAAAGTACTGAAAGTGAGATTGTAGAAGAAACACTAGTCAGCCATTTGCTAAAGTCGAATTGCTTAATTACCAACCAACCTGACTGGGGTTCAGTGCAAATTCGTTATCGTGGACCTAAAATTAATCAAGAGGCTTTGCTTCGTTATTTAGTCTCTTTCCGTCACCATAATGAATTTCATGAGCAGTGTGTCGAACGTATTTTTAATGACATAACACAGTTATGTAAACCTGAACAACTGAGTGTTTATGCACGTTATACTCGCCGAGGTGGTCTTGATATCAACCCATGGCGCAGTAATACACAATTTACGCCTGAAATAGGACGTTTAGCACGGCAATAAACACTTTAAATTAATTGAAATATTTTTATATCAAGATCCCTTTGGGATAAAAGGAGTGTTACTTGATTATTCATATCAGTCCACTAGGATCAATGGATCTATTGTCTCAACTCGAAGTTGATATGTTAAAGCGCACCGCGAGCAGCCATTTGTATCGATTGTTCAGAAACTGCTCATTGGCAGTATTAAATTCAGGTAGCTTAACGGATAATAGTAAAGATTTATTAGATAAATATACCGACTTTGATATCAATGTATTACGTCGTGAACGTGGCGTAAAACTCGAACTTATCAATCCACCTCAAGATGCTTTTGTTGATGGCAAAATTATCCGTTCAATACAAGCAAACCTCTTTGCTGTACTGCGTGATATCTTATTCGTTCACGCTCAAATCATGAATGCAGAACAAAAATTGCATTTAGATTTGGGAAATAGCGCACATCTTACCAATATTATTTTCTCTATTTTGCGTAACGCACGAGCGCTCCATCTTGATGAAGATCCAAGCATGATAGTTTGCTGGGGTGGACACTCAATCAATGAAACAGAATATCTCTATGGACGTAAGGTCGGTAACGAACTTGGTTTAAGAGAGTTAAATATCTGTACGGGTTGTGGTCCAGGCGCAATGGAAGCACCAATGAAAGGTGCTGCGGTTGGGCATGCTCAACAGCGCTATAAAAATAGTCGTTTCATCGGCCTCACCGAACCTTCAATCATTGCAGCTGAACCACCAAACCCACTAGTTAATGAATTGATTATCATGCCAGACATCGAGAAACGCCTTGAAGCGTTTGTACGATTAGCCCATGGTATTATCATTTTCCCAGGCGGTGTTGGTACAGCGGAAGAATTACTCTATTTATTGGGTATTTTGATGGATCCTGAAAATAGTAAACAAGTGCTTCCACTGATCCTTACCGGTCCGAAAGAGAGTGCTGAATACTTCTCTGTGCTTGATGACTTTATTCGTCATACGCTCGGAGACGAAGCCAGTAAACATTACCAAATCATTATTGATGACCCACAAGAAGTCGCTCGTGTCATGAAGAAAAACATGCCTCTGGTGAAAGACAATCGCCGTAGTACTGGTGACGCCTATAGCTTCAACTGGTCAATTAAAATCAGTCATGAATTACAGCATCCTTTCGAACCTACTCATGAGAATATGGCATCTCTCAATTTGTACCCGGGTCAATCACCGGAAAAACTGGCTTCAGACCTGCGCAGAGCCTTTTCTGGTATTGTTGCCGGCAACGTAAAAGAAATGGGCATGAAAGCAATTGAGCAACACGGGCCATTTAAAATCCATGGCGATAAAGAAATCATGCAGCGCATGGATATCTTACTACGTGGATTTGTCAGCCAACACCGTATGAAGCTTCCGGGTGGAACTGCCTATGAGCCTTGCTACGATATAGTTAAATAATGAGATAGAGGCCAAGGATGGCATAAATTTTATGATCCATTTACTTATTATAGATGCACTAAATTTAATTCGTCGCATACATGCCGTACAAGGTAGCCCTTGTAGCGAAGGATGTGTATCAGCGGTTTTACAGCTGATTAATCATACTTCACCAACACATATTGTCGCAGTATTTGATGAAGAAGGCAGGCACAATAGCTGGCGGCATGAAAAGCTTTCTGACTATAAAGCAGGACGCCAGCCAATGCCTGATAATTTACAAGCCGAGCTGCCTACATTAATAACGCAATTTGAAGCAAAAGGTATCCATTGTTGGCAATCTTCAGGCGATGAAGCGGATGATTTAGCCGCCACCTTAGCGACAAAAATTGCAGGTGCTGGGCAAATGGTGACGATAGTCTCAACAGATAAAGGCTATTGCCAGCTCCTATCCCCCTCTATACGCATTCGTGATTATTTTCAAAAACGCTGGCTAGACGTTCCTTTTATCGAAAATGAATTTGGTGTCAAACCTCAGCAATTACCTGATTATTGGGGACTAGCAGGCATTAGTAGTAGCAAAATTCCTGGTGTCGCTGGAATTGGAGCAAAAAGCGCAACCCAACTCTTACAACGCTTTCAATCGATAGAGAATTTATTTGCGAATTTAGACAGTGTTGAAGATAAATGGCAAAAAAAGCTGAATGGCCAATTTGAAATCGCCAAAATTTGCCGCGATATTGCAACGCTAAGAACTGATATTGCGCTACAGGGAAATTTAAATCAGCTACGCTATCAAGCAAAATAAGAGCTAATAAAAAACTGCACCTTAATCAGTTGATAACCAACTTTTAAGGAGCAGTTCTTATTTTATCTATACCCAAAATATGTAGAGTCGCATGTTAGAAAGAAGAAAAGCTATCCAGAAGAGCTTAGTCAACTAGTAACTTCAAACATGGCGAATATTTTTGGCAATGAAATCAACTAACCATTAATCACGTGCTGGTACAGTAGCCCACCACATCCGTTGTACATGAACTGTAATTTCTTCACGGTCATGGTATAGCTGTTTTGCTTGGATACGCACATTGATGCCCTGCTCTTTTAATTGCATCTGCATCTTATTGAGGATATGAGACACTTCCTCATAGCGTTTTTTCATGGGTAGTTTTAAGTTGAAAATAGCTTCACGACACCAGCCTTGTAATAACCAATCGGTCATTAACGCAGCCACTTTCGCGGGTTTCTCAACCATATCACAGACCAACCAAGTGATATTATTCGAGCTTGGTTTGAACTTGAAACCATCTGCACGATGGTGCCTAACCTGTCCTGTTTGCATCAAGCTTTCAGCAATAGGTCCATTATCAACAGCATGTACCATCATGCTACGTTGAACTAATTGGTATGTCCAACCACCGGGACAGGCGCCTAAATCAACAGCATTCATTCCACTCGCTAAGCGCTCTTCCCATTCGTCATAAGGAATAAACACATGGAATGCTTCCTCTAGCTTCAATGTTGAACGACTAGGTGCATCTGATGGTAATTTAAGACGTGGAATTCCCATATAAAAAGGTGAGCTATTGTTACTGTACGAATAACCGGTATAGCAGCAACCTGATGCAATAAAGAAAACATGCACAATAGGACGTTTTAAATTTTCTTTATCGAGTAATATTCTTTCTTTTCTCAGCGCATTACGCAAAGGCACCGTAAATTTACGGCAAAATTTCATTAATTCTTTGCTTTCGTTTGTGTCAGCAACTTCAACTCGAACATCTCCCGCCCTATCAACCTGTTGACTGAGTACTTTGACAATAGGTGTAATACGGTCTTCTGGCGGTAAATCTTTCAGTAAATCACCAACTACGATCATTTGGCGTGCAAAAATTAACTCACGAAAAGAAATTTGACGTGCAAGCTTATCCGCATCTTCAGCTTCATAGCATTCAAAAATAACGTAACCACTATTTTCTTTTACACGAGCAAAACCAAAAATTTCTTTTTGTGCTGCTTTGTCGGTAATTTCTGCCGCACACTCTTTTTCAAAGCCTTGGCGGCAATATAATGCAATTTTATTACTCATGGCGTAACGCCGGTTTCCTTAGACGCATAGCGCCGATAACGACCAACAGCCAGCCAATAAGAAAACATACTCCCCCTATTGGCGTAAAATAGGAAAAGTATTTTACCTGTAATAAGGCCATACAATAAAGGCTACCACTAAAAAGAAGTATGCCTACAGCAAAAAAAACACCACACCAATAAAACCATAGAACTACCTTACGCAATAAAATGGCGCCGAGTACCATTAAAGCTATTGTATGTAGCATTTGATAACGCAAACCAATTTGAATCCATTCCATCTGGTGAGCACTCATAATCGATGAGAGTGCATGGGTGCCAATCGCACCAAAGGCCACAGTAAAAAAGCCACTAATACCTGCAAAAATTAACATCAAACGACTATTCACAGTAACACCTTTTATTAACTATATGATTACTGAGTAGGAGTAACATCTTGGTCACCCGTGATAAAGCCCAACTTTTCTTGCTCACTTGCAGCTTGAGCAAGGATCCATTGGCGAAATGCAGCTATTTTACCTAAATCTGCTTGATTTTCCTGGCAAACAAGATAAAACGCATTTTTACTGATGAGTACCTCGCTAAATGGGCACACCAATCGACCAGCATCAATTTCATTTTTAGCCATGACATTATTGGTTAAAGCCACACCTTGACCATGTACAGCAGCCTGTATCACCATGGCACTATGGCTAAAAATAGGACCTTGTTGCACATTGATAACATTATGTAATTCTAATTGGCGAATATAAGCTTGCCAATCCCTGCGTGATGAATCATGTAATAAAGTGTGATTGACTAAATCTTCTGGTTGCTTTAACGGATGTGTTCCCGTTAAGAATACCGGAGAACATACGGGCATTAAATATTCCGCGTATAATCTATCTGTTCTTAGCGTTGGCCAGTTACCTCGCCCGTAAAAAATCGCAACATCAACATCATCAGCGAGCTTATCTTCTTCTCTATCAACAGCTTGGATACGCACATCGATACCTGGATAAGCTTGATTAAAGCTAGAAAGACGCGGTACAAGCCATTGAATGGCAAAACTAGGGGATAGACTAACAGTTAATGCCCCTTTTGCACTACGCGCTTGTAACTTTCTTGTTGCCTCATTAATTGAAGAGAATATTTCTTTAATATCGAGATAGTAGCTTTGCCCTTCCTCTGTCAATAAAAGAGAGCGATTCCGGCGGCGAAATAATTTCAATCCAAGAAAATCTTCCAAGCTTTTCATTTGGTGACTAACGGCAGCTTGAGTGACAAATAATTCTTCTGCCGCTTTAGTAAAACTTAAATGACGAGCGGCCGCATCAAACACCCTTAGTGCATTAAGTGGCGGTAATCTTTTAGACATAATCACTTCTACTCGACAGGGTTATATGTATTAGTTTTTTTCATCCGAAGCATTATAAATTGTCCCTTGAGGATACGCCAGTAAATACCTATAGTATGTGCACTTCCTAAGCCGGAACGAAAAGTTGAAGAGTTTAGTTACTTTGATACTTTTGGCTTTGTGGTTGTGATGTTGTGTTTGCAAGTTGTCTGGGAATACCAGACTTTGTAGCGTTAGCTACTGTTTTTCACTTCCTGTACATTTACCCTGTCTGTCCATAGTGATTTTTTATATGCACCGCCCCTAAGCGCGGTGCTTTTTTTTGCAAAAAAATCTTTTCCTCTTCATCAACAAATAATTGAATATCATCAAGTTTACAAAAAAACACTACGCTAGATATTGGGAATAAAGATTAAATTTGAATAAGTTATAAAACTAATCGCTTAATCGCGTTAAACAAAAATGATTGCATTGTGTGACAAAACACATAATCATTCCCATGCATTTTCAAGCTTTAGCATAAGTACCAAAAATAAAATGTAACAAAACATTTCAATTGGGAAATGATAATATCATTTATCGCCCTCATTACAAATGAAACTCCTAATATTTAAATAAAGAACACATATAATGCATCCATTTTCTGCAAAACAATTTCGAGAACAATTTCCTGCTATCAACTCAGAGACAATTTTTCTCGATAGTGCCGCAACAGCGTTAAAACCGTTACCGATGTCACAAGCTTCAGATGACTATTACCGCCACTCAGGAAGTTCGATTTATCGAGGCCAATCCCTTGAATCACTGCGGATCACTGAAAATTATGAGCAGGGGCGAAAACGCGTTACAAAATTGATTAATGCAGAGAGTGAAAATGCAATTATTTGGACACGGGGAACAACTGAGTCCATTAACCTAATCGCTCAAAGCTATTTTAGAAGCCAATTACAGCCTGATGATGAAATAATTGTAAGTGAGTTAGAGCATCACTCTAATTTATTACCTTGGATAATTCTCGCCCAACAAACTGGCGCGAAAATAATTAAATGGCCAATAAATAATAAACATATACTGGACGTTGATGCTCTTAAATCATTATTAAATGAGCGAAGTAAAGTCGTTGCTATCACTCAAATGTCGAATGTTACTGGCTTTCAACCAAACCTTGAAACAATCACCCAGTTAGCCCATACAATAGGCGCACTTGTTGTTGTTGATGGTGCGCAAGGAGTTGTTCATAGCCCTATCGATGTCAATGCAATGGATATCGATTTTTATGCCTTCTCTGCTCATAAACTTTATGGCCCAACCGGTCTTGGGGTTTGCTATGGAAAAGCCGAATTACTCGCCAACATGTCGCTATGGCATGGCGGTGGAAAAATGCTAACAGACGTAAGTTTTGAACATTTTACACCTGCACCTGTACCACATTGTTTTGAAGCAGGTACACCTAATATCGCTGGGGTTATCGCTTTTTCTGCGACACTGGGTTGGTTGTCCAAAATAGAAAGACATGAGTCTGAAGCCTATAGTTGCTCACTAATCGATTATGCTCATGCGCAGCTCAGTCAGCTTAAAGGATTTACTTGCTATAGCCAACCTAACTCACCGTTACTATCTTTTAATTTTAGTGGCATACATCATAGCGATCTAGGTCTCTTATTGACTGAACAAAAAATTGCATTACGCTATGGCCAACATTGCGCACAACCATTAATGGATGCCATTAATATTAGAGGCTGTTTACGTATTTCTGTCATGCCCTATAATACCCTGCAAGACATTGATAAATTGACTAATGCCGTAAAGTTTGCACTTTCGATACTGAATGATGAATAAGGAAGCCTAATGACTTCAATGACACCTAAATTTGCTCCTCACCCTTTTGGTACAGAGTTGAAAATTGAGGAAATGATAGAACAACTTTCAGCACAAAAAGCGTGGGAAGATAAATATCGAACACTAATCCAGCTCGCTCGCCAGCTACCAACATTGACTGAGGAAGAAATAGTAGAGACTCAGGAGGTAAAAGGATGTGAAAACCGCGTGTGGATTGGTGCTAGACTAAATGATGATCAAACATTCCATTTTTATGGAGATAGTGAAGGTCGAGTTGTTAAAGGTTTATTTGCTATTTTATTAGCCGCTATCGAACAAAAAAATAGCCAAGAAATCCTTTCTATAGACTTTAACGATATTTTGAATAAAACAGGGCTTTCAGGCCAATTGAGTGAATCACGCCAAAATGGGATAGCCGCATTAATTGTGACTATCCAGAATCTTGCTAATGAAATGACACCCGCCGAATAAAATGATTGAGGCTATGAAAGTAGCCTCAATTTCTCTGTGAACTTTCCCGCTCAGCTTTAGCAACTATTTTCTTAAGCGCATGAGAAACAGCAATAAAACCAAAACTTGCTGTCACCATGGTCGCTGCACCAAAACCCGAGGCACAATCCATTCTTTTAGAACCATCAGCAGTGCTTTTTGCTGCACAAACTGAGCCATCACTTTGTGGGTACACCAATTGCTCTGTTGAAAATACGCAATCAATACCCAACTTACCTTTACTATTTTTAATCACATTAAAGTCAGACTTTAAGCGTTCACGAAGTTTAGCAGCCAAAGGATCTTGGACTGTTTTAGCTAGATCAACAACCTGAATTTGTGTCGGGTCAATCTGCCCTCCAGCGCCACCTGTTGTCACTACAGGAATTTTATAACGACGACAGTAAGCGAGCAAAGCAGCTTTAGGTCTCACACTATCAATCGCATCAATCACATAGTCAAAGCCAATGCTGAGCAGCTCAGAGACATTATCGACACTCACAAAATCATCCACAACATTAACAATACATTCCGGATTAATTTCCAGAATTCGTGCTTTCATTATATCCACTTTTGGCTGCCCAACTGTAGATTTAAGCGCGTGCAACTGACGATTAGTATTGGTGATGCATATATCATCCATATCAATGAGTGTGATGTACCCAACACCTGTTCGTGCCAATGCTTCTGCGGCCCAAACGCCAACACCACCAATACCGATGACACAAAAATGAGAACGAGCAAAAAGAGACAGCGCTTGCTGTCCATAAAGACGTCCAATTCCAGCAAAACGCTGCATCCAAGCATCCGAAAGCTTAGTTTGCATAATAGACAACGACCTTAGTTAAAACGATGACTACTTGTACCGAAAAGCGTCTGGCTCTTTTTCAAAACCCATACTCTTCCGTAATGATTATAAAAACCGGCCATTCTACCTGCTTCGTGACCCGTTCCATGATAGATATCGAAATGATGACCTTTAATCGCACCACCAACATCTAACGCGACCATCATACGCATTTCATAACGCCCCGTAAATTTACCTGTATTATCAAGAACAGGTATTTCCGCTAATAAAGCCGTTCCGGGTGGGATCAGTGTTTTATCTGAAGCAACCGATGCTTTCGCAATCAATGGTACAGAACTTGCTCCTCGAACAGGAACAAATGATTGCGGCTTAAAGAAAACAAAAGAAGCATTCTCTTCTAATAATTGACGAACTTCTTGCTCACTGTGATTATTTGTCCAGTCATGAATCGCTTGAAGTGACATTTTGTCTAAAGGTACTTCACCACGATCGACGAGTACCTTACCAATGCTTTTATAAGCATGGCCATTTTTACCCGCATAACCAAAGAAATTTAATGGGCTACCATCACCAAAATCAACATAGCCGCTACCTTGAACTTCCATCATAAAGTTATCAACAGCTGAGTTACTGTAAGCCAAGATTAGATTTTTGCTTAAAGCACCATTATAGATAGCAGCTCGGCTAGGTAAGCGATTTTTTCCTTTTGGCGGCATGCCATAAAGCGGGTGACGAAACTCACCTTGTGGTTTATAGCGAGCTTCTATAACCGGCGTGTAATAGCCAGTAAATTGCACGTTGCCATAGTTATCCGCACCTTCCATTTGGAAAGCCGTTAAATTAAAGTTTGCGAGGGTTGCCGGATCTCCACCAGCAACTAACCAATTTTCGATTGCGTGGTATGTTTCATTATTGTTTCGAAACAGCCGTGGTGATGCATTTTTGATTTCAACAACTTGCTGATTAAAATCTTGCGTATTGATTGGGCGTCCTTGAACATTCAACTGATTGACCTGCTGAAGGTCTTGATTTAAACGACCATCTTTATACTGCTGCCCTTTACTCGTTGGATGCGACTGACAACCCACAAGTAAAGAAACAAAAGTCCCTGCTACACACCATTTCTGCCATAATTTCATGTTATACCGCCCACACCAATCCAATATGACGCGCACAATAGCAAACCCATATTAATAATGAAACGGGTAATAATATTTAGTTAGTCAATTAATATGACTATCCACACCCACCTACGAATAAAAAACGAGCATTAAGCGTGTATTTTGTTCTATCAATGCTAAAATTTGAAAAAAAACACGAAAAAACTTGCATCAAATCTCATCCCGCGTATAGTGCCCGCTATCGGACGCGGGGTGGAGCAGTTTGGTAGCTCGTCGGGCTCATAACCCGAAGGTCGTCGGTTCAAATCCGGCCTCCGCAACCAATAATTTGTTAGTGTTAGAAAAAATATTTCAGTCGCGGGATGGAGCAGTCTGGTAGCTCGTCGGGCTCATAACCCGAAGGTCGTCGGTTCAAATCCGGCTCCCGCAACCAATTCCCTGTAATATTTAACCTCTTCAGTCGCGGGGTGGAGCAGTTTGGTAGCTCGTCGGGCTCATAACCCGAAGGTCGTCGGTTCAAATCCGGCCCCCGCAACCAGTTTTTATTACATTCCCTTAAGTTAACAAACCTTCTTCATGTTATAAACTTTCCGAATTTCCCAAATAAACCACAAAAAAAACAACTCCCTTTTCAGCTCGTTGCCCTTTAATTTTTAATTATCTGTTATATAAACAAATAATTTTAGTTATCTGCTGCGTCAAGAGAATGAATCTTGGCTAGCTAAGCGATGATAACCCACCCACACACAACTTGAAATATGGTGGGTATATATCGATTAATTTCTAATTGTCAGTTTACCACCGTTACGGAAGTACGCTTTAATACCTTGGAAAATCGACTCGGCCATCTGTTGCTGAAACTTCGCTGTTTTAAGCTTTCGTTCTTCTTCTAAGTTACTAATAAACGCCGTTTCAACTAAGATAGATGGGATTTCTGGTGCCTTAAGAACCGCAAAGCCTGCCTGATCGACTTTATTTTTATGTAACCTATTCACTTTGCCCATTCGTGATAAAACTTCATCACCAAACTTTAAACTATCATTAATCGTCGCTGTTTGGACTAAATCAAGCATAGTGTGATCAAGGTAAACATCGCCACTTTTACTTACGCCCCCAATTAGGTCAGCCTCATTCTGAGTTTGAGCTAAATAGCGCGCCGTATTACTGGTTGCACCTTTAGTTGATAAAGCAAAAACGGAAGAACCATGTGCAGAACGATTAGTAAAGGCGTCAGCATGAATAGAAACAAATAAGTCAGCCTGCATTTTACGTGCTTTTGCCACCCTAACTTGCAATGGAATAAACACATCTTCATTACGTGTCATATGAGCACGCATTTCAGGATCTTTATCAATCAGAGCTTTTAAACGCCGTGCAATTTGCAACACAACATCTTTCTCTCGAGTTTTATATTTACCGATGGCACCAGGGTCTTCACCCCCATGGCCTGGGTCAATCATAATAATAATTGGGCGATCTTTACCTGCTTGCCCTGGTTTTCTAGCCTGAACAGGCATGTTCTCTTCTAAATCACCTTTATTATAATCTTCCAATAATGCAAGCAGAGGATCATCCGTTGTTTCCACACCTTTACCAGGATAAAAATCCATGACTAAACGATGTTTAAACTCTGAGACTGGCTCCATTTTAAATATTTGTGGACTTACCCTATTTTTGACTTCAAACACAAGACGTACAGTTTTAGGATCATACTGACCAACCCTTACTAACTTGAGGTAAGGATCTCGAGATTGAACCTGAGTCCCCATCTTTTTCAGAACGTTATTAAGTTGTACGCCCTCAAGGTCAATAACAATACGCTCGGGGTTATCCAATGAAAATTGACGATACTTTAATGGCGTATTAGATTCTAGAGTCACTCGCGTATAGCTCGAAGCTGGCCAGATACGAACCGCAACAATGTTTGTATTCGCAGCAAGACCAAACGGGCTGATACTCAGTAACATAACGGCAGCCGCCCCTTGAATGAAGCGTCTCTTGGATGGGTTGTGATCTTCGTGACTCATCTATAATTCCGAACCTAAAACTGAAACATCTGGTGATTTTAGAATAAAAGCCAAATAGTAGCCAGAAAGATGCACTCTAACTAATCATTAGCATACTGTCACCAAGAATACACAATTAAATATAGAGATGTGTAAACCCTAATAATAAAAATGTTACAAGTCTTATCCTATCTTTTACTTGATATTTATCGCCAAAAAGAATAAAAATACAGTAATAGCGAATAAAAATTCAGTTAAGAGGGTAGTTATGAAAGAGCGCAGTACCGAGTTGGTTGATGAATTTCGCCATTCGGTTCCTTATATAAATGCCCACCGTGGCAAAACATTTATTATTATGCTTGGTGGAGAAGCAATTGCGCATGAAAATTTTCCAAGCATTGTCAATGATATAGGTCTATTACATAGTCTTGGGATTCGTATTGTTGTTGTTTATGGTGCTCGCCCTCAAATTGAAGATATTTTAACTGAGCGCCATTATGAAGCGATTTACCATAAACATACACGAGTAACAGATGCGAATACGCTTGAATATGTTAAACAAGCTTCCGGTGCTTTATTGCTCGATATTACCGCTCGTTTGTCAATGAGCTTAAGCAATACTCCTTTACAAGGAGCTCATATCAATGTTGTTAGTGGTAACTTTGTCATTGCACAGCCTCTCGGTATTGATGATGGCGTCGATTACTGCCACAGTGGCAGGATCCGACGTATTGATGAAGACGCAATTAATAAACAGCTTGATAGTGGCTCTATTGTGTTAATTGGACCGGTAGCCGTTTCTGTTACAGGGGAAAGCTTTAATCTAACCTCGGAAGAGGTTGCTACTCAACTCGCCGTCAAAATGAAAGCAGAAAAACTCATTGGTTTTTGCTCTTCCCAAGGTGTGGTGGGTAAAGATGGCAATATTTTATCTGAGCTTTTCCCGAACGATGCAGAAAATAGAATCCTAGAGCTTGAGTCAGAAGGCGATTATTACTCTGGAACAGTTCGTTTTTTACGTGGAGCCGCAAAAGCATGCCGTCGTGGTGTACGTCGTAGCCACTTATTAAGTTACCAAGAAAATGGCGCTTTAATCCAAGAACTGTTCTCACGTGATGGTATTGGTACACAAATCGTTATGGAAAGTGCGGAGCAAATTCGTCGTGCCAACATCAATGATATTGGCGGCATTTTAGAGTTAATCCGGCCTCTCGAGCAGCAAGGAATACTGGTTAGGCGTTCAAGAGAACAGCTTGAGATGGAAATTGATAAATTTACCATTATTGAACGGGATAATTTAGTGATTGCTTGTGCCGCGCTCTATCCATATCCAGACGAAAAGCTTGGGGAAATGGCATGCGTTGCCGTTCATCCTGATTATCGCAGTTCTGCCCGAGGAGAAGAGCTTCTAAACCGAGTTGCGTTACAAGCTAAGCAATTGGGGTTAGATAAACTGTTTGTTCTCACAACACGCAGTATACATTGGTTCCAAGAAAGGGGCTTTATGCCAGCAGAAATTGAAATGCTGCCATTGAAAAAACAAGCGCTATATAACTATCAGCGTCGCTCTAAAATTTTGATGCTTAATTTGAAAACACAAACCGATAAATAATATCCTACTAAACTAACCTGATTACTTAATTGTATCAGGTTAGTCTTTTTACTGACTATTTCCTGTATATTTCATATTCTATGACGCATGCTGAAGTCACCTTCAACATATTGAATTATATAGGGTATATGCGATTAGGCTATTTGTACAACGCGTGACTTTTGGCAAAGTGGGATGCTATCAATAAGCGGCTTCAATAATGCAGACATTTCGGAAAATGATGTTCCGTAGAAGTAGAACGCAGTTTCGGTTGGACCTTCCCATACACCATGGATAGCACCAATATCTTCAACTGCTTCATCTAGCTTATCAAAAATATCGTTAATATCGCTATTTTCATAAACCTCATCAGGCAAATCAGATCCGTTTAAATAAAGAGCTAGACCTTCTTGTTCACCAAACTCAATCACTGTATCTTCACCGTGAATGGTTAATCGGGAACCTTTCGGCGCGAGCATGGATGAAAACAACTGAATAATCAGGCTAATATTTTCATCATTAGCATCCGCAACTGCCAATTCAATATCACATTCGTCAGCTTCGCCGCTATCTGATAATAAAGTTCCACCGCCAGTTACTTGGATGTCTTTATCCATACTTTTCATAACTTCTGCAAATGCATCTTCTAAATCAGCGCGTCTTATCGGTTCAAGCCTAGCTTTAAGCGTTACGGTCATCGACGTGATTTGTTGCTGGTTATCCATATCATTACCTTTTACATTTAAATCAAAGTAAGTAGCCCACGCTACCAGTTATTATTCGTTCGCATTCATTAGCTGTATAGCTAATCCACTACGCCGCTTGGTTGGCGTTTCGATAGCTCGGCGTAGAATTTTCATGTTGCAATACAAAGAAAGCTCTTTTTTTGCTCTTGTCATCGCGGTATACACTAACTCACGTGTAATTACCGGGGAATATACCTTCGGTAGGACTAATGCGGTATGAGTAAACTCCGAACCTTGCGATTTATGAACCGTCATCGCATAAGCCGTTTCATGCAAAGGTAATCGGTTCGGTTGGATCCCTTTAATCGTTCCATCTGGGAACTGAAAATAGGCTCTAAGAGCACCGTCATCGTCAGGGAGTATAATGCCAATATCCCCATTAAATAAACTCAATGGACTATCATTGCGGCTGATCATAATTGGCCTGCCAGCATAATGTTTATTGAATTGATTAAAAGGACGATGGATAAGCCCCTGCCGATGAAACAATTTTTCCAATTTTTCATTCAACCCAGTCACACCATAAGGACCTTCCCTTAAAGCTGTCAGTAAACGATATTGATTAAATTTAGATAAAATATCCGCAGGTGAATGTTTGGCTTTAACTGCTAACAAGTAGTTTCGATAAAACCCTGCAGCAGCCATCAGCATTTGTGCGTAATCATCTTCATTTTCTTGCAAATAAATATGCACGTCATCTAATGAGCCATTTAATAGTGATTCTGCCCGTTTTGCATTTCCTTCATTAACGGCAAAAGCTAATTGTCCAATACCCGAAGAAGAAGAAAAACGATAGCTTTTACGTAACAAACAAAGGCTATTTCTGATCAATGGTCCTGTGTCAGAGGTAAAGTCATCAAGTTGATAGCCTGTCAGCTGTGTTAGCTCCTTTGCTCGTTTAGCACTATAGCCAACGTCTGCAAACTGGCAAATATCCCCAAGCACGGCCCCCGCCTCAACGGATGCGAGTTGATCTTTATCACCTAAAAAAATTAGTTTTACATTTGCAGGTAAAGCTTCGATAAGTTTACCCATCATTGGCAAATCGACCATTGACGCTTCATCAACAATGAGAATATCCAGTGTTAACAAATTTTCACGATGATAACGAAACTGCTGACTATCAGGTTGAGCACCAAGTAACCTGTGTAATGTTTTAGCTTGATTTGGCAACATTTGCCGTTCTTCATTACTCAAAGATAAGCTATTAAGCGCGGCGCCTAAAGATTCAGTCAAACGAGCGGCAGCTTTACCTGTCGGTGCCGCTAATTCAATTTTAATGCTTTGTTTATTTACTGCGGCGAGCTTTATTAACACGGCTAGAATACGTGCAACCGTAGTGGTTTTTCCGGTGCCAGGACCTCCTGAAATAACGGAAACTTGGCTGGTAACAGCGACTGCCGCTGCAATTTTTTGCCAATCTATTTCATCAATCACTGGAAATAATGCGTCTAGAATTGGTTTCATTCCTTCCACATCATATTGCAATAACGTTGTATGTGAAAAGTACTCAGAAATATTCTGTTCGTATTGCCACAGCCGCTGAAAATATAAAAATTCCCCCGATAAAACGAGGGGGGATAATTTTTCTTCACCTGCCAGCGTAACTGATGGTGAATTTTTGACTGCCTGATAAATCTGTTCTGTATCAGGCTCACCTATCGCTAGCCAAAACTCAACCGCGAGTTCAGGGTGACGGCCAGAAAATAGTTTTTCTTCACTCAACTCTGTCAGTGATAGGCAAACATGCCCAGCCATTGTTTCGGAGCTTAGCAGGGAAGTAATCAAGAGCAATATCGGGCTTTGATCCACTATGATGTTATAGGCAAATTGAACATCAAGTGGGCTGAATAGGCGCTCTTCAAGAGCTTTATTGAAAAGATCTTTCATCCTTGCGCACCTTTTTCTTCGATTTCACGAAATAGCTGATCAAATTCATCGATAAATTCTGGCTCAGGTCGATAATAAAAAATACCATTTTTTGATTCAGCCTGATCCACGCCTCTTAGAAAAAGATAATAGACTCCACCAAAATGCGAATCATAACTGTAGTTAGGTAATCGTTGTTTAAGATAACGATGTAAAGCCAATGAATACAGTTGATATTGCAGGTCATAACGATGATCAATCATTGCCTCGGCCATTGCTTCTTGTGTATAACAGCTCGCATTATCACCAAGGTAATTAGACTTATAATCAAGTATGTAAAACTTTCCTTTCCATAAGAACGTTAAGTCAATAAATCCTTTTAAGATACCTTGTACTTTTTCAAAATTAAGGGGAGGGCAAACTGCAGATAAGGGATCATATCGATGAGTGACTTGGTCAATTGCTTGTGCGCTTAACAAACTATCAATAGGTAAATAGAACTGCATTTCATCGAGCATGTCTTGAGATTCTAATACTGATAAACATAAACCATCTTCAGCAAGTGATGCTTGGACAATCGCTCTTAGCCACTCTTGAAGCATCTGCGTCCATTTAGTATCAAAGCCTGACCCTTGTAATTTTTCAGTCAACCATTCAACTGAGACCTCCTGTGAGAAATCGATTTCTTCCATCAACTCATGCAGAAATGTGCCCGGTGCGGCCCCTTTAGGAAATTGATGTGGTGTTAAAATAGGTTCACCAATTTCGGGTAATACCACATCGATACTGGCCTCAATATCCATTGTCGGTGCAAGTGAACTTGCAAGCTGCTCTGCGGAAATAGCCTGTTCGCTTTCACTATGGCTACTGTTATAACTCAGCCCTGAATAGCTGGTTACCCGCCAACGATCATCAAAGAAACGTGTCACATGCCTAGACGATAGTTCTTTATGGTCATCTTGTTTTAAAGATAATGGCTTAGATTCAGCATAGTTGATGCTGGTTACACTAATCGCTGAATTAGCGAGCTCTGCCAAATTATCATTTAGCCTTTTGCTATCCCCCGCCTCACCTTTTTGAATCAAATAACCTAAGGCTGATAAGTGTAAGTCTGTTTCGCCACTTTTCTTACGATTACCTTTAATTATCGGGCCAATACCAACACTACAATGATAGATTGCTCGAGTTAATGCGACATAAAGCAATCGTAAATCTTCAGCTAAACGCTCCTCATCAGCGAGAGCTACATTCTCTTCGCTATCTGCTAAATCTAAGCGAGCACCATAGTCTTCCCTATCATGATAGAGTGCTTTCGATTGAGGCAAAAAGTTACTGGCAAAAGGTAGCCACACTATTTTATATTCAAGCCCTTTGGATTTATGAATAGTACTAATTTGAACAAGGTGTTTATCACTTTCTAAACGCATTTGTTGCGTATTCGATTGATGATCTGGATGTGCAATTTGCTGTGTTAACCAGCGCACTAATGTATGCTCCCCCTCTAGCTGAAGGGACATTTCTTGAAGCAATTCGCCAATATGCATTAGATCCATCAAACGCCGTTCACCCTCAGTCGTTGAAAGTAACGTTTCTGCAATATAGCGTTCCGCCATAAGTACTCTGAGCATAGGGAGTACACCTCGTTTATGCCAAATCATGGCATAACGAGTGAATTCATCAACTAACCTTTCCCAGGCTTTTTCATCATAATTGAGGTCATCGATATCTTTAGCACTTAGCCCCAAAATACCCACTGCTAGGGCACTACGTAAGATACGTTCCTTTTCAGGTGACAATACCGCTTGAAGTACCCATAAAAGATCTCGCGCTTCTTGAGTAGCAAAAACACTTGCTCTATTTGACTGAAACACAGATGGAATACCAAGTTGGTTAAGCGCATCACGTATCAATGTTGCTTCACGTCGGCTTCTAACTAAGATAGTAATATCCGAGGCTTCAACAGGAATATGCTTCCCATCGCTGTGCTCGAAATACGTATTTCCTTGTAAACCACCTTGTAGCCATTCACTAATTTGCGCGGCACATTGTGATGTCATTTTTTGTTCGTAATCAGCAACCGAAATAGCTTCTACATCAATCTGCCAAAATGTCAGCGCTTTCACATTTTGTCCGTTATGCAATAGTGTTTTGCCTGCGTTTCTTGGGGCAAAATTAACGGGATTAAATGGAATTTGCTCGAAAATAAATGGGTTATCACAATGACCAAAAATCCCGTTTACCGCTTCAACCATTTGTTCTGATGAGCGATGGTTAGTTTCTAATGTATAGTGAGCACTAACTTGTTTTTTAGCCTCAATATACGTGAAAATATCCGCACCTCGGAATGCGTAGATTGCTTGCTTAGGGTCACCGATAAATAACACAGCACTGTTTTCTACCCCATTATAGATACGCTGAAATATGCGATATTGTTGAGGGTCTGTATCCTGAAACTCATCAATCATCACCACCGGGAAACGCTGGTTGATCGCCTCGGCCAAATACTGCCCACCATCGTGTTTTAACGCTTTATCTAAGCGGGTTAGTAGATCATCAAACCCCATCTCCCCTCGACTGTGCTTTTCATGGGTAATAGTCTGTCTAACTTCTGTTATAGCAAGAGGAATAATGAGATCTTTAATGGTTAACGATTGAGAAAGCAACGTATCTATCTGAACAAATACCACGTGTTCAGGACCCGAACCACTCTTTGATTTTTCATGCAATGCAGCTTGAGAAAAACGAGCTATTTCTTTTGGTAGTTGATAATCCTGAGTTTCCTCTTGAGCCCAATGAGTCATTTTATCTAACCAATTTGGTAAGAAACGCGAACTATAACTACGTTTATCGACATCAGAACTACTAATTAATTTTTCAAATTCAGCTACTCCCTCCAACCATGAGGATTTAACTGAGCTAATCAGTGAGACTAAACGTTTATGTCGCTCTTCAAATGACTCTTTATTCTGTTGTTTATTAACAATATATGGCATGTCACCTTGCAAAAAAGGCTTTATTTCAGCCAGCAAAGCTTCAGGGCTGTTCCACTGAAATAAAACAACTTTTGTCATTGAGTAATCAAGAGGGTAAAAATGGCGTCGCCAAAAATCTGCGCACGCTTGCTTTTGAATCGGGAATTCATCTTGGATCATCGTTTGTTCAAACAAAACTCCAGATTCGAAAGCATTATGAACTAACATTCGCTGGCAAAAACCATGAATGGTATAAATGGCTGCTTCATCCATTTGACGTTCAGCAATTAGCAACCAACTTGCGGCAAAATCCTTATGTTCTTTCGTTGGAATTTGCGAAAGTAATTCTAAATATTCGGGCTCACCTTCAAACCCAACGCCGTCACGAATACAGGCAAGGCGCATTTTATGAATGCGCTCACGAATACGTCCACGTAATTCATTAGTTGCGGCCTCAGTGAAAGTCACGACGAGTATCTCTTCTACACTAAGTGGCCGGGAGAAAGCATTCTCCCCCCCAAGCCCTAACAATAAACGCAGATAGAGGATCCCTATCGTATATGTTTTACCCGTTCCTGCCGATGCTTCAATTAACCGCTGCCCTTGTAAGGGCAACGAAAACGCATCTAACAACAGGGAACTCATCTGCGTCTTACTCACTGAGCATCTTCCTTAATAGGTAAAACATTTTGGAATTCAGAGGCATTAGGATAAAGCACCCAACCTTTTAATGGCGCATATCCTGTCTTAGCATCTATATTTTGACCAATAATTTGTGATGTTAGCGCTAAACCTTGGCGCTTCATTACAGCACGTTCGTAATATTCAATAACTTGCTGTTGAGTCGTCACTGTAAACAAAGCCAATACTTTTTCACGCGTATCGAAAGTAAAAATATTACGGCTAAAGTCTGATGAATAACGCCCTACTTCTTCATAGAAAGTTTGTGGTGGTTGCTTCATTTCAGTAATAATCGATTGTTTATACTGTTCAAACTCTTGTGCTGGTAGTTTTTTCAACTTATCGAGCGCAGTGCTATAGAACTCTTGGTATCGAGTATTCAGATAATCAGGTGTTTTTGCATTGCTCTGTAGCAAGAACCCAATTCCCCATTGATCACCTAAGCCTGCTTTAAAAGTAAATACAGCATAACCAAGTTGCTCATTAGTTCGGAGCTGATCATAAAACCAAGGCTGAATAATGTTAGAAAGTAAACCAGACAGAACAGCTCCTTCTATGCGGCTATATCCCTCTGGGATATAGATTTCAGCCAAAGCGTTATCTGTACTGTTAGCTTGTCGATGGAAATTAGCTAAATAGGGTTTATCAATCACCACGATGTCGCCACGCCACCAGTTAGTTCCCTTACTTTTAAGAAGGTCACGCGCATCTTGAATCACTTTAACGCTTTGTGTTTCTGTCAGATTACCAATTACCATGGCTTGCAATGCTGCACTTTGCACCACATTGATACGATAATCTGTAATGTCTTTCAGGGTAATATTATTTAGTGCTGACAGTCTGTCTTCCTGCTCAAAATAAGGAACAGTATCAATACGGCGTAATGGCTGCATCGCCAATTCATATGCTTTGGCATTATTAGCGACCTGAATTTGCTCTTGATACCAAGACTTAGCTTGAGCTAACTCTCTTTCAGTTGGTTCAAAACTTAGGTAAAGCTTTGTCATTGATAAAAATAGTTCAGATAAATGCTGCGTGTAACCACTGGCACTAAATTGTACACCACTCCCTTGCGAAACAGAGACTGACATCCCTGCAACGGATGCTTGGTATTGCAATTCATCCATTTTTAAAGAAGCAATATATTGCAATAATGCACCTGTAACTTGTGATTTCGCGTTTTTAGTTCCTTTTTCTGTTTTTAATACCAGATTAATCGTTGCTTTAGGTTCATCCGCAAAATATTGGCTTGGCATGTAAAGCACGCGGGTATTTCCATCTTGATAGACGAGCTCTGGGTGCTGATATGGCTTATCCGCTTTAATTAACGATAAGTTATCTGGGATATACGGATTCAATGCAGGTAATTTGAATTTAAGCTTGGATTCAAGTTCATCCCACTTGGCGAATTGGTTATCAGTAATTTTATCAACCTGATAAGCAGCATCAACAAAGTAAGCTTTTTTATTGTGAGGCTCTTCAGGGCTGATAAACCAAATTCTTGCATCTTTTGCTGTCAGTTCAGAGAGCCTTGCTTTTATTGCCGCAGGATCATATTTATCGGCAATATAGCCAGAATCTAATACATGATTGACTGGAACATTGATCATTTGGTCAGATAACCATTCAATGTAATTCATATTCCTCACAATAGAACCATATCTAAAGGAAAGATTCAGTACATTGGCTATCTCATCAAAATAGCTTTTATTGATCCCTTCTTTTTTCAGCAGATCGATATAGGCAAAAACAGCTGCAATAATTTCATCACGCTGTTCTAAGCCTTTATCCGTTAAAGTGATATAGATAGAAAAAGTACCATAATTACGGTCTGTATCTGGATTTGCTGAAGCACTGATCCCTTCTGCTAGCCCTTGAGATATCAACCAGTCAGCTAGTGTACCTGGACTGCGATTACCAATCAGATAACCAATATACTCATCACTTTTACTCCGAAAATCAGCCATATTATTTTTGATACTAAACTCAAGCTGAATAGCTTTTTGTGGCTGAGCAGGAACATAATGGATCACGACTCCTTTCTCGTTATCTGTAACAGCAGGGATATCTGTTGTTGGGGTACTCACTTTAAAATCAGGAATACGGCCGAAAGTTTCTGATGCAATCTTCGCAAGAGACTCAATCGATTGGTCACCATAAAGAACACCGTTCATTAAATTAGCTGAATAGTACTGCTTATAGAAATCGACTAATTCTGTCTGCAATTTACTATTTGGTTTATCTTTTAAAGTCTCCAAATTCCCACCTGAAAAACGAGAATTAGGGTGCTTAGGATTTAAGGTTTCTGAACGAACTTGCCATAAGCGCATTCCATCGCGAGAACGTGCCATGGTCAGCTCAGCATTGACAGCATTACGCTCTCGATCCGCATTAACTGGATCGAGTAATGGCTCTGCTAATGCATCTGCCAACCTATCAGTTGCCTGTTGTAATGCACTATTTTCTACTTCCAAATAGTAAGCCGTGCGATGGGCCGCAGTACTGGCGTTATGGCTACCACCATGCTTTTGCAAAAATTCAGATAAACTACTTGGCTCTGGGTATTTTTTAGATCCCATCAAAACCATATGTTCTAAATAGTGTGCCAAACCCAATTGACTATCAGGGTTTTCAAGGCTTCCAACAGGAATAGATACCGCAGCTAATGACTTAGTCGCTTTTGGATCTGAAACCAATAAAACGGTCATTCCATTGTTTAATTTAATAGCCTGATAGGTTCTTGGATCATGATCACTCTTATTGATCGTTTCTGGTAAAACTTGCCAAAGAGGCTGTGCAATAGCGGCTACGCCCCAAACCATTAACGTTAACAATAAGAAAAATTGAGCGAGACTTCTGGATAAACGTAGCATCCTTTAATGCTCTCCTTTTTATTTTAAATATTCGGTCATTGGAAAAAGGTAATGCTGAGTATTTTCCAGTAACGATTGAACTAGCTTTTGGTTAATATTCCTACAGACTCGTAATACATAGTCATCGTCCATTTCACCTCTTTTCATAGAAGAACCTTGAAGGCTTTGTATCAACACAGATAGTGCTTTTTGTTGAACCTCTTCAGAGACAAAATCATACTGCTTTGTTTTCTTATCAAAACACGCTGATAACCAGTTCCAACCACTTTGGTTTAGTAACAACAGAGGCATATTTTGCCCTTCACAATAACCACTAACTAGTTGTTCGAGATAACGTTGAGCATCGGCTTGTTTTACACTACTAAAATGCCAAATGCTATTCTCACGACCTAACGCAATACTTTCACCTTCACCAATCAATAAATTAAATAACAGATGCTCTATCCATAATTGAATACCGTCATTAGCCGTTAAATAAGCAGGACGATAGCGTAGCAATCCTTTTTCGTGCACATTTTTCAGTACACCCGTTATCTTGATATCATTAACTTTAGTATCAATCACATAATTAAATGGCTGTATGTACTGCTCTTTCACTTTTTCAGCGAGCGGCGCGATTTCATTGACCTGTTGTTCCCAAAATAATTGACCAAACTGCTTTGCAGGTAACTGCCCCGCAGCCCTTAGTGCTTGATATAACGGAGTTGGATTTTCATCTTTAACTAACAATCCTAAAACTCGTTCATTCATTTTATAGCGTTGTAATCGGTCTAAAATAAATGGCTCATCTTCTGGAAGTTCAGTTTCTTCAATAGAAAAATGGACTTTCAAACGCTGTTGGAAAAAAGCTCTAATTGGATGACGATAAAAACGCAATAACTGTTCGACTGTAATTTCTGTCACTGGTTCACGAGCATCAAGCTTCGAAATGAATTGTTTATTATCTTGCAGAATTGATTTTGCAGCGGGTAGCCACTCGCCAGCAAAACTTTGATACGGGGAATTGGGTATAAAGTTCTCTTTAGCAAAAGGAACCCTATTATGCTGTATGACAAGATGATTTCTAAGTTTTATTGCACTGTCATCAATATTAAGATTTTCATCTCCCAGTAAGCAGAAACTCTGGCAGATATAATCTAAAAGCTCAGAAACCAACATAGAAGGATTACAAATTTGGTTGTCTTGAATCGATAGCCCAACATAGCTGATATAAAGCTGTTTTACCGATGAATTCAACGCCTCTAGGAACAGATAACGGTCATCATCTCTACGTTTTCTATCTCCTCTAATCGATTTTTCTGCCATTAAGTCAAAGCCTAACGGCGGAATGCTTCGAGGATAGATACCATCGTTCATCCCTAACAGACAAACGACTTTGAACGGTACAGAACGCATAGGCATTAATGTACAAAAATTCACAGAGCCCGCAAGAAAACGCTGACTTATCTTCTCATTATCAAAGCAAACTGCCAGTTCATCACGAATTAAACGCAAAGGCACTTGTTCTTCGTAACCAGAGCTAAGCGCATTTTCAATGATTTTATGCCACTGTTCGGTCACAAGCGTCAGAACTAATTCAGTGTCACCATCAACGCTAAAGAAACTATGAATCAGTTGTTGGCAAATATCCTTCCATTCATCAAGGGTTCTCTCAACCTCCAATAACGTGCGCCATTCTTTTAACGTGTTGACGAGCAAAGCAAGTTTACCGGCTAATTGTGCAGCTAAACCGCTACTCTCATCATAGGGCAAAATATCATGCCAAGGGCCATATCGGCTATCCATTGCGTAGCCTAATAGCATGCGGCTTAAACCAAATTGCCATGTGTTTTGTCCTATAACAGGCAGAGACAATGAACGGACATTATCATCATCTAACCCCCAACGGATCCCTGATTCATTGACCCATCGACGTAATAACCCGAGTTCACTTTCATCAATACCAAAGCAGGTAGCAAATGCAGAGACTTCGAGCAATGTAAGTACTTGCTCTGTCGAAAATCGGCTTTGTGGCAGATCAAGTAATAGAATAAATGCCTGTAAAATAGGATGTGCTTGTAAGGCTTTCCGATCTGAAATAGAAAAAGGAATGTAACGTGGGGAAGCCGTATTACCGAACACAGCTTGGATAAATGGCGTGTAGCTATCAATATCAGAAACCATAACAATAACATCCCTCGGTGTTAAAGAGGGATCTTGCTCAAATAATGCCAGTAATTTGTCTTGTAAAATTTCAACTTCCCTTTGAGCACTATGACAAGAATGAAAGGTTACTGATTGATCAGATACAGCTAATGGGCGTTTACCTATGCTTGTTTCATAACCTTCTAATGTCGTGCCTAATTGAGCATGATTTTCGAGATCTAAAATATCTTGCTGTAAATTTTCGAGTAAGCTACTTCGATTGGTATCCACAAATGCTGAAATTTCATTTGCACTGTCTATCTGAGAAATAAAATAGAGATTATCCCGCCCCAATTTCCCCCACGAAGCGAGTAATGGATTGACAATATCTTGCTCACCCTCTTCATTAAACAGTTGCTTAGCATGCTCGTCGATTTTAAAGCGCGATATTTCATGCTTATCGAGATAATGACGCAATTTACGCTTCTGTAGTTTCGCCAGAAAAGAGTGGCTGTGAATATCTCCCCAATAGTAACGACACGGATTGGTAAACATCAGGTGAATGTCGGTGTGTTCAGCAATTGCACTAATTGCCTGAAGGTAGACAGGCGGTAGTGATGAAATACCGCAAATAAAAATACGTTTTGGCAGTACCTTTTGAAAATCACGCTTGGTCGATAACTTATCGATAAAATTCTGATAGAGATTTGCTCGATGCCAAGGAGATTGACAAAGTTCTTGCGTATAATCGACTAGCCGTAACCACAATCTTTTCTGCCATAATTGGTTGCTGCTCAACCCATCAATTAATTCGTTTTGTTGCCATTTTTCAATCCACTGAGGACGATAAACAAGATACTGGTCAAATAAGTCAGCCACACGCCCCGCAAGTTGATGTAATTTTCGTTTGTCTAAATCTTGCTGTAAATAATGGCGCAATGGCTCAAATTCATCCTCATCAATAACCTCTGGCAAGATTTTCATTAATTTCCATGCCATTGCTTGTTTAGTAAAGGCACTTTCCTTAGGTATATCCGGTAATACGCGACGGAACATATCCCAAATAAAGGTAGCAGGTAGAGGATAATGAATATTAGCCGCTATTCCAAAACGTTTCGCCAATTCAATTTGCAGCCATTGGGACATGCCAGGACTTTGTACCAAGATTATCTCTTGTTCGAACGGATGAGAAAGGGGTTCATTCTCGATTAAATGAGCCATCAGCTCCTTTAATAGTTCTAATTGATTAGAATGATAAACTTGAAACATTGTTATCTCCTGTTCTGCAAAACCAGCGGCTTAGAGAAAGTGTTTGTTTAGCTGTGGATAAAGCAATTTGTGTGTTAGTACAATTCTCTGACACCGTGAAAGTCTGTAAGTTTATCTGCATATCAGGATAAAAAAACGCTGAGTTTTCAGACTCTATCTCCATCATTGAGGCTTTTTTCTCTAAATGGCTCTGTAATTCTCTAATTACTGCTGATTGCCGAAATATCCAATTGAAATTCAAGGTAATATACTGGCTATAGTTTAGCAGAGCGATAAGCAAGATAGCAAAAACAACCATCGCAACCATTGACTCTATTAATGCAAAACCTTGTTGCTTGTTATCTTGTTGTTTCATTAGCAAAATCCTTTTTTATCAACCGGACAGTAGTCAAACCAACCGTTCATTCGCACTTGTACTTTTTGAGTGCCTACGATAGGTACAACCCAGCGATACACACTAATGTATCCATTTCCTTTATACGGGCTTCTCCCCATTAAGATGAACTGAGCTTCCTTGTAATGTTTGATGCAGCTCATCCACGATTGGCTTGGCTCTTGTTGACATTGCCAACCCGAATTTTTAGTATTATTTAATTGCCAAGATTGTATTACACCCCATGACAAAGCTGATTCAGCTTGGTTAAAAGCCTCAATATATTTTTTTTCACGAAAAAATTCGTCACGAGCATTTTCTTGGTAGAAATGTAGAGCTTTTAGCAGCAACAGCGCGACTGTCATTAAAATAATCACCATGACCAAAGCAATATTTCCTCTTTGGTTCTTGATTAGACTCATTGTAAATTTCTCAGTAGCACGGAAGTTTTGTAGCGAAAGAGTTGGTTAGCTAAATGTGGCGTTTCAACACTAAGATTCATTTCAAGTACTGCTTGAGGTTCATGCCAAGTAAACTGCAATTCTTTTACTTTCACCATTAGGGGATCAAACAACGATTGCCACCGATTACCATCACAATTCATCACATTACGGTTTGATTCTAGTTTTTTATCATTCAATCGATAACCAAAAAAATCGGTCTCTTTGCTTCGAGGTTTAACAGGACGCCATTTACCTGATAAATTCTGATCATAGGCAAAGATAATGCATGAATTAGGGTATCGGCTCAGGAATTTAGCATCGATTTTGAGTGCCTCACCTTCACACAAAGTACTGCTACAGTATTCTATACGTCTGAAATCCTTCTCCATGCTGATAAGTACTTTGTTCTGCGCAACTAAATCAGGACACTTTTCTTAAGGAATTTTGTTCATACTCAATTGGGGACAGATCACCGTTGGCAGTATGAAACCTTTCTAGGTTGTAATAGCGCATATACGCGATAACATCTTCTTTCATCTGTTTCCGAGTCGGCTGAGGGATTTTCAGTACCCAATCGTGTTTTAAACTGCCAAAAAATCGTTCTACAACGGCGTTATCCCAACAGGCTCCAACATCACCCATGCTTGCCCTAATACCATAGCTTGTTAGCAAGCGGCGATATCGCTTACTCGTATATTGAGAGCCTCTATCACTATGAAAGACTAAGCCTTTTTCGGGCTGGCGTAAGTTATACGCTTTCATCAAGGCTTTACTGACTAAATCTGCCGTCATTCGTTTATCGATATGCCAACCCACAATACGGCGTGAGTATAAGTCCATCACGATGGCTAAATACATCCAGCCTTCCCCTGTTTTTAAATAGGTCACATCACCCGCCCACACTTCGTTAGGTGCGTGAGGATTAAAATTTTGATTGAGCAAATTATCGGCTACGGCATCACTGTGTTTGCGTTTTGTGGTGACTTTGTAAGCAACGCGCTGAGTGACGACTAGGCCAAGCTGAGCCATTAGCTTTTGAACGCCATAAGCACTCACGCTAAAGCCCTCTTTGCATAACCGTTTACGTAACGTTCTATAACCTAAGCTATTTCGACTCTGTTCAAAGATAGCTTTGGCTCTGCGGTACAGGCTAAGTTGTTCTGCGGTGATCAATTTTGCTGGGCGTTTAAGCCAAGCATAGTAGGCAGAACGACTTATTTTCATTAACTTGCAGAGCTTCAGCACGGGAAACTGTGAAGATAATTGCTTAATCGTTTTAAACGCTACTTGGTTTCCTTTAGCAGGAGGGCGCTGGCTTTTTTTAGGATCTCTTTCTCCATCCTAAGTTCTTTATTTTCTTTTCGAAGCCTTAATAGCTCAGTTCTCTCATCGGCATTCAAGCTGCTACCGGATTGTTCAGCATCGAATTTTGCTTTCCAGTTATAAAGTAATTTATCGGTGATCCCTAATGAAGCTGCCGCTTTTGGGACGCTATAACCTTGTTCGGTGACTAATGCGACCGCTTCTTGCTTAAACTCAGTAGTGTAAAACCTGTTTGTTCGTTTTTTCATTTAACACCTCAATAATTGGATTATATTCCATTATTAAAGTGTCCTGTTTGATTAAAGCAGATCAGATAACCATGCTTGGCTTTATCGCGACGATAAAGTCTGGCTGGTGGATATTCCCACTGGTAATGTTGAGTTGGAGTATTTACCGTTAAATCATTTAATAGGCAGAACGTTTATTAAAGCGAATGCTGATAAACTCGAAGTTGCAATTATTCCCACCAAAAGCCATGTCATCACAGCCAACAATGATATTTTATATTTTATCGTACAGTATCAGTATGATTCTGGACCTGTAACCTATACTTGGCAGTTGACTAAACAAGCCCAGCAATTGATCGCAATAACAGGTGATGAAAAAGATATACAACAAATACTACTACTGATAGCTAAAGATGACAGGTATGCATCGATTGCAAAATTCGTCTCAGAACTGACTATACCCGCAACGGGAGGTGAACAAATTCATCTACTTGGCCGTCGAGGTACTGTTAACGACCATTCATGGGTTAAAAAATCGGAAGGAGCAGCTAGCTACCAAGTTTTTTTACGCATGAATCTCGCTGATGCACCTGAAGATATTCAACAAGTCTCTGTGACGGCAGGGAATAAGATCAGTTACTATTTTTACAGTTCTCAGTTAAAAAAACTTTATTTTCAACCTGATGACGGCATAACTGGCAAAGGCGGCTCAACTGCCCATGAAATTAAATCTGCTATCCTAACTTTATTTGTGTTGCAGGGGCAATTAATAGCACAAGGCGAAGATGGGATCCTTTGGCGAGCAGGGATCGAGGGTAAACTAAACGTTATGGGAGTGACGGTAGATTGGCTACTTGAACATCGGCTGGATCTTATGGCTGCATTACGTGAGCTAGTGGATAGAGAGAGTACCTTACCCGCTATTCGCTTGCAGGGGCTAACCGATACAAAAGGTAACACGATCATGGCTTGGTACGATGCAGCTGCAGAAAAAATAATACAGGCTGGTATCAATGTTGATATCACCCATGAAATACATTATCGAGGGTTGTCTCCTGATGGTGATCAGGCATGGCTGTATGATAATGCTAGCGGGCAGCTATACCGTCAACCTCTACGGTAGGATAACGTATTGAAGATATCTGGGAAGGGGCAGAGTTTGGCGGCAATTTTTCCATCAGAACGTTGGCTAGCAGGACCATATCGTAGTGTGGTATCAACGGGTGATAAACTTCGATTGACGACGAACCAAGGCGCAATCTTATTGCTGGACAAAGCTGCCAGTATGCATGATCAACCGCTACTGATTGCATGGCAGGCAACTGCAGCAGCTTCAGAACTAGAGCTAGTTGGCGGGGTCGAAGCATTAAGAGGGAAGGTGACATTGGCTCCTGCTATTCGTTGGCTTTCTGAAAAAGGACAAACTCCAGTCTGGTATCTAACAGAACAAAAAATACTTTTGCATGCAGACAATCTTAATATGGATCATGACTTACGCTATTTGGGGCAAGTCGCAGGCCATACAGGTAGCTACATCCATGATCAGTTTACTGGCGAACTTTGGCAGGTTGGTGGCGCAAGGCCACCGATATCTATCGGGATATATCGTTTTGTTTTAATTAACGAAAATCAACCTTTCAAGGGCGAGTTTGTATTGCAATACGCATCATCGGACCAAGTATTAAACCGTAAGCTACCTCTGTTAGAAGAGGCAGATCGTTTAGCGATTACAAGTCAAACAGATGGCGCGCATTATTTTTTTGACAGCGCCATACTCAATCATTATGAGCAAATCATTCTTGATGATCGAGGTAAGCAGTCCGTTATCTTACTTCCAGATCACGGTGAAGAAGGTTTTCAGGTACGCCTACACGACAAAAATTTGGGTGTGGCATGTCCCACAATCAAATAGTCAGCTGTGGGTGGTCGGTATTGAGCAGGCTGGAGAAAATGGAATGATGTTCAAAATCGGTGATATACCTCAATTACCTGCAAAGCAATTAGTACAAAGTTTGGCTCGTTTACAAGCCGTCGGCTCGGCTGATGATGACTGGTTTAAGTTTTCTTTTGTTGAAGGTCACTATCAGATTAATGAAGTCGAGTTGAGTCATATTATGAAGCAACATCAAGAAATGATCGGAACTGATGATGATGATAACTATCGTGTAGGAGAGCATTTTAGCCATTCGGTCATCAACGATTCTGGTGGCGAGTACGATACACTGTCACTGGAATATGAAAAGATCAAACCGAGTCAGCTGATGCTACAACGGCAAGGAGATGATTTAGAAATCGCAGTTATAGGTTCAGGTAGGGTGACAATTAAAAATCAGTTTAAACAAGGTGAGCATTCGGCAATTGAAACATTGAAGCTGACCAGTGAAGAACAACGGTGGCAGTATTCGCTCACTGATGCAATGTCTTTCTTTAATACTGGTCAGACGTTTGGGTTATCGACTACGGGCTCGTTGCTCTCGATACACGAAATGAAGATGCCTATTTGCAATAGCCACAATTGCCATATCAATGGTCTTAAGTAAGCGAGTTGCTTATGCCTGGATCAGCGATATGTAAATCGCATTATTTTGATTTATAAGTAGATAGGTTGGTTTACAGGATAGTACTACATTTATTCGCCCTAGAGACATCTCTATGTTTGTTTCTAGGGCTTTATTTATTTGTCTCTGGGTTATAACGATTCTATTTATATTATAGTTTAATTAATGCTAACTAGTTGTATATTAAAAGTTGGTCAGAAGCTGAGCTGTTTTGAGCATTTTTAGCTTAAAGTTTGAAGGCTTAATAATTATTAATTGTGCTACTCCCCATATTTACGACAGAATTAACCCAGAATATGCCGTATATTCGAGCCAATTTTATTAAGTGAGTTTTAGTATGAATATTGAACAACGCATCATTGAAAAACTTCGTCATATTGAAGATGAAATGAGAGCGAAAGCATTATGGAATGAATTAGCACCCAGTCCAGAAGCTTTTGAAAGCACCGAACCTTTTTCGCTCGACACCATGGAAGCAGTAGAGTGGCTACAATGGATTTTAATACCGCGTTTGTATGAGCTTATTGAGCAAGATGCTGTTTTATCAGGCGCTTTTGCTATCGCCCCTTATTTTGAAGAAACCTACAAGAACGATGATGAAGAACAATATCGCTTATTGTTAGTTCATTTACGTGAATTAGATGCTTTTTTTAGCACTCAATCTACTAGGTAAGCCATTGATGTTAGATATTATTTATCAAGATGACTACCTCGTGGTCGTAAATAAGCCTGCGGGAATGTTAGTACATCGTAGTTGGCTCGATAGCAAAGAAACCGTGTTTGTGATGCAAACATTACGTGACCAGATAGGTAAGTTTGTTTATCCAATTCATCGTCTTGATAGACCAACATCCGGTGTTTTGTTGTTTGCTTTATCTAGTGATGTTGCAAGGTTACTTGCTGCTCAATTTGAAAATCATCAGATCGAAAAAACCTATCATGCTGTCGTGAGAGGGTATGTTGAAGAAACGCAAACTATTGATTATCCATTGCTTGAACAACTGGATAAAATTGCGGACAAACGTGCAACACGCGAACCAGCACTGCAAGAATGTATCACCCATTGCAAACCTATTGTACAAGTTGAGTACGATATTGCGATTGGTCGTTATCCAACAGCCCGTTTTAGCCTATTAGAACTGAAGCCAGAAACTGGGCGTAAGCATCAGCTAAGACGACATATGTCGCATATTCGTCATCCTATTATTGGAGATAGTAAACACGGTGATTTACGTCAAAATCGTGGAGTAAGCCAACATTTTGGTGTTTCACGGCTCATGTTACATGCGAGCCAATTAATTTTAAGCCACCCTATAACGGGAGAGTGTTTATCCCTTGTTGCGAAATGGGATGAGCCATGGTTGGAGGTCATCAACCAGTTTGGCTGGCAAAAAATAGCACTTGAACTGGATATTGATGTGGTGGAACCATTGGTATAAATACTAATTTTTAGTCAACTGACTTCCAGTTGCATGGTGTATGTTGTTGATAGAGTACTTTGCTGAGTTCATCAAGTAACTCAAATTATTTTGTCCATAAAATGGAGGCGTTCATGTCAAAAATTGGTGTTTTTGTCGGTACAGTCTATGGGAATTCCTTGGCAGTGGCTGAATCGGCTCAGGAAATTTTGGCACAATTAGGTCATGAAGTGACTATTTTTGATGAGCCGACACTCAGTGATTGGCAGCAATATAATAATGGTGAAGGTGCTGTATTAATTATCACTTCATCAACAGGACAAGGCGATTTTCCTGACACAATAGCGCCGCTTTTTTTTGAAATTCAAGATGTGGTGGGGTATCAGCCAGAATTACGTTATGGTGTGATTGCGCTTGGTGACAGTAGCTACGATAATTTTTGCAGCGCAGGAAAGCGCTTCGATGAGTTATTGGCTGAGCAATCAGCAGGTCGCATTGGTGATATTCTATTTATTGATGCGATGGAAGAAGATGCACCTGAAGAGTTTGCGAAGCCTTGGATCCAATCTTGGGGTGAGCTGCTATAAATTTCTGCACCGTGAAGCCAATTCCCGGTGCAGCAATAAGATTTAAGTTTGATTCTGAAAGCATTGAAACTACTTGCGAGTCAGTTTTTCGAGATCAGCTTCGATTTCCGCAATCTTATTGGACACAACATGCTCAAGATGACGAAGGTCATCCAAAATCTTATTTTTCAAATCAATATCAGCGTGATCGCTCTGGCAAATTTGATCCAATTCTTCAATGGCATAGCGTAGGTTTGAGTTAATTTCATTAATTTCTTTGAAATTATTGCTACCGTCTGCCGCAGCCACGGTTTTACGTTGGCGTGGGTATTTAAATTTGACGCTTTTAGCGAAAAACTCGCCCTTATCTTTACGGAAATAGATCTTTAAAATATCGTTATTAGCTTCTTGGCGCAGCGTATAACGATCAATATCTTGTGGATTGCTAATACCTAAACTTTTCAGATTATCGTACATGTTTACTCACCTAGTTATATTGTAGGGAATTAAATATACCCGTTATAGTTCGAGAAATAATAACTCGAATTATTTTGGGATAAAATTCTTGTAGAGCGAAAACTAAAATAATGCTGATTCAATCTAGATTATCGACCAGAATGATGATGATATTATGCGCGAAATGAGGAGATTGACAAACTCTCTTCATCAGAAAAGGGATTATATTTGGGAAATTTAGTGCTATTGCGCTGTTGATTTGATTTACGAACCCTAGTTACATACTATTGTATGCTTCTAGGGGTTCGCTCAATTGCTGCTTTGCTTCAACTCAAATATGCTGAGTATCTGCTTTAGTGGGCTGGATAGAGAATGCGCTTATACTCCCTAGCCATCTGTGGATGGTATTAATCAATGCTTCTTAATAGTTCATTAATGCCTACCTTACCACGTGTTTTTTCATCTACTTTTTTGACGATCACTGCGCAATAGAGGCTATAGCTACCGTCTTTAGAGGGAAGATTTCCGGATACAACAACGGAACCAGCGGGTACGCGCCCATAGTGAACTTCGCCTGTTTCTCTATCATAAATCTTCGTGCTTTGACCAATATACACACCCATTGAAATGACTGAACCTTCTTCAACAATAACGCCTTCGACAACTTCTGAACGTGCGCCAATAAAGCAATTATCTTCGATAATCGTCGGGTTAGCTTGTAGTGGTTCGAGTACACCACCAATTCCGACACCACCAGATAAGTGAACATTTTTACCAATTTGCGCACAAGAACCGACAGTTGCCCAAGTATCGACCATTGTTCCTTCATCAACATAGGCACCGATATTGACGTATGAAGGCATTAATACACTATTTTTTGCAATATAAGCACCTTGACGAACAGCTGCTGGTGGAACAACACGGATGCCTTCACGTTCAAAGCGAGCTTGGTCATAATCGTTAAATTTCATTGGTACTTTGTCAAAATAACGGCTTTCTGTACCATCAATCACTTGATTGTCATGAATGCGGAATGAAAGCAATACCGCTTTTTTTAACCATTGATGAGTGACCCAAACACCTGCGATTTTTTCTGCAACACGTAATTTTCCGCTGTCGAGTAGAGTAATAGTTTCGGTCACTGCTTGATGAACAGCGGGTGATACCGTTGATGGTGTAATCGAAGCTCTGTCTTCAAATGCTTGTTCAATGATTACTTGTAAATGCTGCATTGATTGTTTTCCCCATTTTATAATGAATAATAATCGTGCTTAATACCCGCCATACTTTAAATTCTATTTCTGCTGACTCATTTAGCGACTTTAACCACATAGCGATATATATGATTTGGTCTATCTTTATTTGTCACTGATATACAACCCGAATTATGTTGGGCATACCTAATAAACTGCTGAAAAAATAAGCTTATAAACCAGCAGTCTCTATATTTTATCCTTCGAATTGAGGGTTTCTGTCAACCTTTCTGATAACTCTAATTGAATATTTTTATCGAGAGCCTTGTGATTTTTATCTGCTAAAACAAAGAAATCCTCAACTTTCTCACCAATGGTAGTGATCCTAGCGCCATATAGCGATATCTCCATCTGAGCGAAAATATGACCAATTCTGGCGAGCAAGCCGGGTTGATCGAGTGCAAATAATTCCATATAAGTGCGACGTTCATTGGTGGAATGTAAAAAGTTAACTTTGGTTGGCACCGTAAAATGACGAAGCTTAGAAGGAAGAGTACGTTGTTGTGGGAGCGGGATCGCAGGTTGCTGTACTGCGTGTAAGAGCGTTTTACGGATCTGCTCATATCTATCTTTCGATAATGGTGTTCCGTTAGGTTCTAAGACGACAAAAGTATCCATAGCCATGTTGTCTTTATTCGTAAAAATTTGAGCACTATGAATGCTGAGATTACGCCGATCAAGCTCACCCGCAACGGCAGCAAAAAGGTGGGGCTTATCAGGACACCAAATAAAAATCTCAGTTCCACCATGTTTTGGTTGGGTACTAATTAACACCAGTGGCAGTTCGAGATCATGCTGTAATAAATTAATGGCATGCCAAGCGAGCTGTGATGGTGTGTGGCGTAGAAAATAATTTGCATGGCAGCGTGACCATAATCGATTGAGTTTCTGCTCATCAATCGGCGATTGGCGCAATAAAGATAGAGCTTGATGACGGTGATGACGAATTCGTTCTCTTAAATCTGGGGTACTTTGCATACCTTGATTTAGTTGATGCTCAGTTGACAAAAAAAGCTCTCTAATTAGGCTCTGTTTCCAACTATTCCATAAAGTATTATTGGTTGCGCAGATATCTGCGACGGTGAGACACAGCAAATAATTCAGTCGAGGAACTGTTTTGACTTCTAAGGCAAATTGCTTGATGACATCGGGATCTTGAATATCTCTACGCTGCGCGGTGACTGACATTAATAAGTGAATTTTCACTAACCAAGACGCTAGTTCAGCTTCTTTAGCTGGTAAGTTATGTTGTAAAGCAAATTCATAGACGAACTCGGCGCCTAAATCCGAATGATCCCCTGAACGGCCCTTAGCAATGTCATGAAACAATGCTGCGAGCCGTAAGGTTTCTGGGTGAAGCAACTTAGGATAAACACTGATACATAATGGATGATCACGACGATTTTCTTCATGGGTAAAACTATCAATCTTTTGCAGCACTCGAATAGTATGTTCATCCACAGTGTATGCGTGGAATAAGTCGAACTGCATTTGACCAACAATATTACTCCAAAGTGGCGTATAAGCACTCAATACACTATGCAAATGCATTGGGACGAATGCACCTTTAATTGCTCTTGGGTGGCGTAATATTTTAATGAATAGTTGCCTAGCCTCTGGTAACTCACATAAAGGCACAGCAAGATTACGCCTTGCGAAACGTAACTGACGTAATGTTGTTGAGTAGATCCCCGTAATGTTGGGGTAGCGAGCCATCAAATAAAACATTTTCAAAATGGCAGCGGGTTTTTTGACAAACAGCATGTCATCAATCACGTCGATTAATGGACCACGCAATTGGAATTGCTCATCAAGTGGGCGCGGTTTTTCATCAGGATTTAGCGCAAGAATTGCATCATCAAATAGCTGTAATAGCATTTGATTTAGCTCTCTTACTCGTCGAGTCACACGATAGAAATCCTTCATCATACGTTCAACGGGCTGATTTTTTTCTCCGTCATACCCCAGTAAGCGAGCGACGCTAAATTGACGGTCAAATAACAGACGGTTATCATAACGTTTTACAACTAAATGCAGGGCAAAGCGTATTTTCCACAGAAAAGTGAGACACTCTTTGAGCTCTTGATGCTCTTCTTCGGTTAAAAAACCAAATCCAACCATCTCATCAACAGTCGTCGCACCAAAATGACGTCGTCCAACCCACAATAAAGTATGGATATCACGTAGGCCACCAGGACTACTTTTAATATCAGGTTCTAGGTTGTAGCTTGTACTGTGATAACGTTGATGACGCTCTTGCTGCTCATCAATTTTAGCTGCAAAAAAGCGGGATGATGGCCAGAAATTATCGCTAAAAATGGTTTTTTGTAACCGCAGAAATAGGGCGATATCACCACAAATAAGCCGTGATTCAATCAGATTGGTTGCAATAGTAAGATCCGCCATACCCGCTTCAATGCACTCATTTAGAGAGCGAACACTGTGACCGATATCAAATTTCAAATCCCATAATAGCGTGATAAATTGACCGATACTTGCTGCAATTTCTTTGGTGAGAGGTTCCGCACTGAGTACAAGAATATCAATATCAGATAGAGGATGAAGCTCATGGCGACCATACCCCCCTACAGCGATTAAAGACATATTGGGCTGCTGATCAAATTGATACTCTTGCCATAAACGAGTGAGTAGGGCATCAAGATAGTCACTACGAGCATGCACAAGGTCTGTAACTGACTTCCCTTGCATAAATGTTTCTTCTAACCAATGTTGGAATGATTCGACATGCTGTTTTAGTGTGAATAGCTCGAGGTCAGAAGACTGAAATAAATTGGGGGATAGAAACGTTACAGGGGATGATGGTGATGTCATATTATCTTTCCACGTCGATACCCTTCATACTTTAAGCCATAGCATTATTGTTTTTACTCAACGACCCAAATCGATTCTTATTTTGGATAGCTTTGTTTACCGCTTAGCTGTGACTCAAATTATTCTAGGTGTATTTGCCATACTTCAAGCCATACCATGTGTGATGAACATAGTACTGCACTTATTCATACTAGTCATTTCGTTATCTATATGCTCAGACGGTCAATCATTTAATGTCTGAATGCAACTAATGCGAGCCAATTAATTGGAATGTAAATGAATTTAGCGTTATTTGATATAAATTGAGAGAGGAGAGATGAGGAAAATAAAAGAAATTTAAATTAACTTATTGAAATAAATAATTATTGTTTTTTAAAAGCAACATGTCACGCTAAAGATGATTACGCCATAAAACGTGACATGTCACACTGAATTTATTTTTATTATTCACTCACTAAAACTGCTGAAATAAATGGTTCTTCTTCTTTACGTAGTGTCATTATTTCACAACCGTTATCAGTGACAACAAGTGTGTGTTCATATTGCGCTGACCAACTTCTGTCTTTGGTTTTCACCGTCCATCCATCATTCATGGTACGGATACGGAAATCACCAACGTTAACCATAGGTTCAATCGTAAATGCCATACCTTTTTGTAATACAACACCACTATCATCAGCATCATAATGAAGAACTTGTGGCTCTTCATGAAAACCTTCACCAATGCCGTGGCCGCAGTATTCACGAACCACAGAGAAATCATTTTTCTCGACAAATTCTTGGATAGCTTTGCCCAATGTACGCAGACGAATACCTGGTTTCACCAGACGCAACGCTAAATAAAGACTGTCTTGAGTAATTTTGCACAGGCGTTCACCTTGAATTGTTGATTTACCAACAATAAACATAGTGGAAGTATCGCCATGAAAACCGTCCTTAATAACAGTGACGTCAATGTTAACAACATCACCATCTTTAAGAATTTTATCGTCACTCGGGATACCGTGACAAATAACATCATTAACCGAAATGCAGACAGATTTCGGGAAGCCATGGTAATTTAGACAAGCAGGTATGGCTTGTTGTATCTCAACAATATGTTGATGACAAATGCGATCAAGCTCACCAGTGCTAACACCGGGTTTGACATGGGGGGCAATAATTTCTAATACTTCGGCTGCTAGGCGACCAGCAACACGCATTTTCTGAATATCTTCTTCAGTTTTGATAATAATAGCCATGAATTTAGTCCATTTATGTCGGCACTTTTTTGTGTGACACAGTAAAAATGAAAAAGGTTCAATAAATGGGCAATAGCGCCATTTATTCAATATTTATGGTGTTTATGGTACCAGCCACAGCATTTTCTGCCAACTAGGGATCAATAATACTTGCTGGTTCCTAAGTTACTTTAAGGATACGCTAGCCTGTCCCTACCCCTTGTTCATTTTGAGCTTTTCACCGCACAAATTATCAAAATTCCTGAGGTGAATTAGAGAATATAATAAGACTATTTTCGACGAAAAAGAGAAGTCGGTAGGCGCTGTAGCTCATTCTTTGCTTATTATATCGGGTTAAAAAAAACAACAAAAGTTGGCTTATTAATCCGATTTATGGTATAAAGCGCGCCGGCAATCCATATTATTTTCTTCTTCGTTAAATTGCTCTTGGCTTAATGCCGAAAAACATATTCGATTAGAATTATGGATTAGCGTAAACTAAACTCAATTGTGTAAATAACACACACGGATCGACACATATACCGGGGTGCTCTTATGCGTTTAGACGCAGCTTTAGAGTCGGTTTTATGGGATTCGTGGAGGCATAACCCCAATTACTTAAATACAGAGGTATTAAATGGCAACTGTTTCCATGCGCGATATGCTACAAGCGGGCGTACACTTTGGTCACCAGACTCGTTACTGGAACCCTAAAATGAAACCTTTCATTTTCGGCGCGCGTAACAAAGTACATATCATTAACCTGGAAAAAACTGTTCCACTGTTCAACGAAGCTTTGGCTGAATTGACTAAAATTGCTTCTCGTAAAGGCAAGATTCTGTTTGTTGGTACTAAACGTGCAGCAAGCGAAGCCGTTCAAGAAGCTGCTAACAGCTGTGACCAGTATTTCGTTAACCACCGCTGGTTAGGCGGCATGTTGACTAACTGGAAAACCGTTCGTCAGTCAATTAAACGTCTAAAAGATCTGGAAATCCAATCTCAAGACGGTACTTTTGACAAACTGACCAAGAAAGAAGCGCTGATGCGTACTCGTGAACTTGGTAAGTTAGAAAACAGCTTAGGCGGTATCAAAGATATGGGCGGTTTACCTGACGCTCTGTTCGTTATCGATGCAGAACACGAACATATTGCTATCAAAGAAGCAAACAACTTGGGCATCCCAGTATTTGCTATCGTTGATACTAACTCTGATCCAGACGGTATCGACTTCGTTATCCCTGGTAACGACGACGCAATCCGTGCAATTAAACTGTATCTGGGCGCTGTAGCAACTACCGTTCGTGAAGGTCGTTCTCAGGATCTGGCTGTTCAAGCAGAAGAAAGCTTAGTAGAAGCTGAATAATAAGGCCTGCTCTGTAAGAGCCCTTATTAACCAGGTATTGCTATATATTGGTTAGAAGGGGGCCTCCGTGGCCCCTTTTATCAATCTGAATCAGAATTATCCACGTGGGGATCCACCCGCGAGGTATATCGAGGAATAAATCACATGTCTGGAATTACCGCTGCATTGGTAAAAGAACTGCGCGAACGTACTGGCGCAGGTATGATGGAATGTAAAAAAGCACTTGTTGAAGCTAATGGTGATATCGAATTAGCAATCGACAATATGCGTAAATCAGGTCAGGCTAAAGCTGCTAAAAAAGCAGGCCGCGTTGCTGCTGAAGGTGTAATCCTTGCAGAAGTTTTTGCTGATGGCAAAAGTGGTGCTCTGATCGAACTGAACTGTGAAACTGACTTCGTTGCTAAAGATGCTGGTTTCTTAGCGTTTGGTAAAGAAGTATTGGCTTCTGTTGTTGCTGATAAAAATGCAGACATCGAAGCGGTTAAAGCTAAGTTTGAAGAAGCTCGTACTGCTCTGGTTGCTAAAATCGGTGAGAACATCAATATTCGTCGTGTAGAAATTCTGGAAGGCCCACAAGTAGGTAGTTACTTGCACGGCGCTCGTATCGGTGTTCTTGTTGTTGGCGAAGGCGCAGACGAAGAACTGCTGAAACACATTGCTATGCACGTCGCTGCAAGCAAACCAGAATATGTTTCTCCGGATGATGTACCTGCTGACGTTGTTGCTCACGAGCATCAAATTCAGTTAGACATCGCTATGCAGTCTGGTAAACCACGCGAAATCGCTGAAAAAATGGTTATCGGCCGTATGAACAAATTCACTGGCGAAATCTCTCTGACTGGCCAGCCTTTCGTTATGGACCCAAGCAAATCTGTTGGTGACCTGCTGAAAGAGAAAAATGCTAAAATCACTAACTTCATCCGTTTTGAAGTTGGTGAAGGCATCGAGAAAGTAGAAACTGACTTTGCAGCAGAAGTTGCTGCAATGAGTAAATAAGTCGTCAGTTTTGAAAGAGCCGCCGTTTGGCGGCTCTGTTTTATACACGTCATACTTCAAGTTGCCATTGGCAGCACCTGCAACCCAGACCATAGATTAATCTACGATTACTGGGAGATACTCTTGCCGCATTCATGCAACCTGAACTATTTTGTGTATATACGCTGTGCTTATGTATTTCAAAATTGAATTACAGAAGGTATAGAATCTGTAGATGCGCGGAGTTTTCAACTTTTTCGCGTATATTAACCCCAATAAATTATCTGTGTAGGACAGAACACCATGGCAACCAATGCAAAACCTGTTTATCAACGTATTCTGCTTAAGCTCAGTGGTGAAGCCTTACAAGGCGCAGAAGGTTTTGGTATCGATGCTAGCGTTTTAGATCGTATGGCTCAGGAAATCAAAGAACTCATAGAACTGGGTATACAGGTCGGTGTCGTTATTGGCGGTGGTAACCTGTTTCGTGGTGCTGGGTTGGCGCAGGCTGGGATGAACCGTGTGGTCGGTGACCATATGGGAATGTTAGCAACGGTAATGAACGGACTTGCCATGCGCGATGCTTTACATCGTGCTTATGTGAACGCAAGGTTGATGTCTGCCATTCCACTCAATGGCGTATGCGACAACTATAGCTGGGCTGAAGCGATTAGCCTGCTACGTCATGGTCGTGTTGTTATTTTTTCTGCAGGAACAGGGAATCCATTCTTTACAACAGACTCTGCTGCATGTTTACGTGGTATTGAGATCGAAGCTGATATTGTATTGAAAGCAACAAAAGTTGATGGTGTCTATTCAGCGGATCCTGCAAAGAATCCTGATGCTGTGCTTTATGAAACATTAAATTATCAAGAAGTTCTTGAGCGAGAATTGAAAGTGATGGACTTGGCTGCATTTACGTTAGCTCGTGACCACAACTTACCTATTCGTGTTTTCAATATGAATAAGCCGGGTGCTTTACGCCGTGTTGTAATGGGCGAAAATGAAGGAACTCTGATTTCTCACAATTAATACTCAGAGACACAATCTGCGTTTAACTGTATTATTAACGTAAATTTAGAAAATTTAAGCGAGGCTGCCTTGCGGCCTTTAATAACCAGTTCTTAAGGGTTGAAAACGTGATTAATGAAATCCAAAAAGATGCTCAAGACCGTATGGAAAAGAGTGTTGAAGCATTAAAAAACCAGATTAGTAAAATTCGTACAGGTCGTGCGTCACCAAGTTTACTTGATGGCATCATGGTAAGTTACTATGGTACAGCAACACCCCTGCGTCAATTAGCAAACATCACTGTAGAAGATGTTCGCACTTTAGCTATTTCCGTCTTTGATCGCTCAATGTCTCCTGCCATTGAAAAAGCAATCATGGCATCTGATCTGGGTTTAAACCCATCATCAGCGGGTACTGTAATTCGTGTACCACTTCCGGCACTAACAGAAGAGCGTCGTAAAGATCTAATCAAAGTTGTGCGTGCTGAAGCAGAACAAGGCCGTATTGCTGTTCGTAACGTTCGCCGTGATGCTAACGAGAAAGTTAAAGCATTATTGAAAGACAAAGAAATTAGTGAAGATGACGAACGTCGTTCACAAGATGAAATTCAAAAAATGACTGATAGCTATATCAAAAAAGTTGATGAAGCATTAGCGCATAAAGAAGCTGAATTGATGGATTTCTAATCTATTTAGTCAATAAAACCATCCAGGTAATAACCTACAGTGGTTTTGTACTCTAAGTATTTCGAGTTGCAGCGAGGCGACAAGTGAATGAGTCGCTAGTCGCATAGATAACTATGTGACTAGTGTGAATGAATGAAGCCAACAATGCTGCGGCTTGAAGTATATGGGTATATTCATATCTAATAAACATCCTTTCTATTCACTCAAGCTGATATAATCTCAGTATTGAATAAATACAGAGCATCCGCCACAATGAAACGTCTTACTATTCTGGGATCTACAGGTTCGATTGGTCAAAGTACACTTTCCGTTGTAAGAAATAATCCTGATAAATTTCAAATTGTTGCATTAGTAGCAGGCAAGAATGTCACTGAGCTTGCAAGTCAATGTATTGAATTCCAACCTTTATATGCTTCAATGACGGATGAATCATCAGCACAAGCATTACGGGTTATTTTGTCTGAGAATAACTGTAAAACAGAAGTGTTATCTGGGCGAGAAGCTGCGATCCAATTGGCAGGACTAGATGAAGCAGACCAAGTCATGTCTGCAATTACAGGTGTTGCTGGACTTCTTCCGACTTTAGCTGCCATTAGTAAGGGTAAAAGAATTTTATTAGCGAATAAAGAATCACTAATTACAAGTGGTCGACTATTCTTTAATGCGATTCGTGAACATGGCGCAACAGTTTTCCCAATTGATAGTGAACACAATGCCATTTTCCAGAGTTTGCCTGAAGTCATTCAATCAAATTTAGGGTTTGCTGATTTATCTGCATCAGGGATCTCAAGTATCATTTTGACCGGTTCAGGTGGTCCATTCAGAGAAACATCATTGTCACACTTCGACAATGTGACGCCTGATGAAGCGTGTAATCACCCTAACTGGTCGATGGGACGTAAGATTTCAGTTGATTCTGCAACCATGATGAATAAAGGTCTAGAATATATTGAGGCTTGCTATTTCTTCAATGCAAATCAACAACAAATGGAAGTGATTATTCATCCTCAATCTGTTATCCATTCAATGGTCCGTTATAAAGATGGTAGCGTCATTGCTCAGTTGGGTACGCCAGATATGTGTACGCCAATTTCCTATAGCATGGCTTATCCAAAGCGTATTTTTTCAGGTGTTGAAGCGTTAGACTTTACAAAGCTATCATCATTAACCTTTGTTCAACCTGATTATCAGCGTTATCCTTGTTTGAAGCTAGCTATCGATGCATGCCATGAAGGGCAGGCTTCAACAACAGTACTTAATGGTGCAAATGAAATTGCGGTTGCTGCATTCCTTGAGGGCAAAATCCGCTTTACTGATATCGCAAAAATCAACTTACGTACATTAGAAAAATTACATTTATCTGAACCTGTTTCGATTGATGAGGTCTTAGAAATCGATAATCAGGCTCGTTGTGAAGCTTCACAATTAATCAAACATACATTTTCAGCGTAGTATGTGATTTATTTAGTTGCTGATAGGCATAATAAGTCTTTAATATGTCACGCATATAAAAACGAAAGATAATGTCAGTGGTTAGCAGAGAATTAAGGACGTATCTTATCAGCAAGTTTGATGAGAACGGTTATGATTATGCGGAATTCTCAACGCTGTGCATACAAGGATTAATATTTAATGAACTCTAGAGGTGAAAGTCTCTCCAACTCTCTGGTACCAAAGCATGTTGCTATAATCATGGATGGCAACGGGCGTTGGGCAAAGCAGAGAGGAAAACTAAGAATTACAGGTCATAAGGCTGGCGTTGAGTCTGTGCGTAATGCAGTGCGTTTTGCAGTGAAAAATAAAATTAGTTCGCTGACCTTGTATGCATTTAGTAGTGAAAATTGGAGACGGCCTGAAAAAGAAGTGAGCTCTCTTATGGAGTTATTCGTTTTTGCACTGGATAACGAAGTAAAAAACTTACATAAGAACAATGTTAAACTATTGGTTATTGGTGATATTGGCCGGTTCAGTGAGCGCCTTCAAAAACGAATTAAAAAAGCGGAAGAGCTTACCGCAAACAATACAGGCTTGAGGCTAAATATTGCAGCTAACTATGGTGGTCGTTGGGATATTGCCAATAGTATGAAGCAGATTTTTGAGCGTATAAAAAACGATGAGCTCTCTATTGATGATATAAATGAAGATACAATCGATAATTATATTTGTATGCATAATCAAGAACATGTTGATTTGGTTATCAGGACAGGTGGCGAGCATCGTATTAGTAACTTTTTATTATGGCAGATTGCTTATGCGGAATTTTATTTCACCAATGTACTGTGGCCAGATTTTGATGAAATGGTGTTTCAGAATGCAATTGATGCATTTACTCAACGCGAGCGACGTTATGGTGGGGCTGAGTCAGATGATGAGCTCGTTAAATAAAAGGGGTAGATTGTGCTGAAATATCGTTTAATTACTGCGATTGTTCTAATCCCGTTAGTTATTGCTGCCCTTTTCTTACTTTCACCGGCAGCTTTTGGTTATGTAGTTATTGCTGTGTGCGCATTAGGTGCATGGGAGTGGGCGCAATTTGCAGGCTGGCACTGTCAAGCAAAGCGTATCGGTCTCGCAGTTGCTTTTGCAATTGTGTTATTGGCAATGCAGCTTTCTTTTGCTGATATAACGATACTTGCAAATGAGCCACTGATTTTATATGGCTTATGGGCTGGGCTTGCTTGGTGGGTTATCGCTATTTTATTAGTTGTGACCTTTCCTGAATCGGCTAAAGGCTGGGACAAATCAGTCGTTATACAAATATTGTTTGGTGTATTAACTATCATTCCTTTTTATTGTGGAATGATAGTACTGAGGACCATTGGTTACCATAGTGATACCTTCTTTGGAGCTTGGTGGCTATTGTACGTCATGTTGCTAGTGTGGGGCGCTGATTCAGGTGCTTATGCCTTTGGTCGAACACTGGGACGTCATAAAATGGCACCAAAAGTTTCCCCAGGTAAAACGTGGGAAGGACTTGTTGGTGGGTTGATTACTGCGGCTATCATCTCATGGTTATTTAGTTTATTCTCACCTATCCCAGTTATGCCTGATTATTTGCTAGTTACATCAATTATTGTTGTTGTAGTATCTGTATTCGGCGATTTGACTGAAAGTATGTTTAAGCGCCAGTCAGGTATTAAAGATAGTAGTCATTTAATTCCTGGGCATGGTGGAATTCTTGACCGAATTGATAGTCTAACAGCAGCAATACCCGTATTTGCTGGCTTGAATTTATTAGTTTTTAATGGCTTTGGTCTCTAGGATAGATATAAATAATGGGGTTTTTCTGGAGTTTAGCGGCATTTATCATCGCCATTGGTGTGTTGATTACCGTACATGAATTTGGTCACTTCTGGGTTGCACGCCGCTGTGGTGTTTATGTTGAACGTTTTTCGATTGGTTTTGGAAAAACGTTATTGCGTAAAGTCGACCGTCAAGGTACTGAATTTGTTATTGCCATGATCCCATTAGGTGGTTATGTCAAAATGCTAGATGAACGCGTCGGAGATGTGGCTCCTGAACGTCGCCATCTGGCATTTAATAATAAAACCATTGGTCAGCGAGCTGCAATTATTGGTGCAGGTCCAATTGCGAACTTCTTACTTGCGATTGTTGTCTACTGGATTGTATTCATTATAGGGCTTCCATCTGTACGCCCTATTGTTGAAGATATTCAGCCTAATTCAATTGCTGCTACGGCAAATATTTTGCCAGGAATGGAACTAAAATCGATCGATGGTATCGAAACGCCTGATTGGAATTCAATTCGCTTAGCTTTAGTGGGTAAAATTGGCGACCGTGAATTAACTGCGGAATTACTCCCTGAAGGGTTTAATGAACCAGTTACTAAAACTATTGATTTAAGTACATGGAAGTTTGATCCTGAAAAACAGGATCCTATTCTCTCTATGGGTATCATGCCTGTTTCGGCGAGGATAGACCCTGTCATATCAAAAGTCTCTCCAGGGCTTGCAGGGGAAAGAGCTGGCTTACAGCCTGGCGATAGAATTATCAGTGTTAACGGGAATGCCATCGATTTGTGGAATCCTGTAACTCGGTTTATTCGTAATAGCCCGAATGAACCTTTGAAATTAGATGTTGAAAGAAATAAGCAAATTATCTCTCTCACACTGACACCAGACACCCAAAATGGAGCGGGTGGAGAAAAAATTGGATTTGCGGGAGTTGAACTTTCAGTGATACCGTTAGCGAATGAATATAGAATGGTGCAACAATATGGACCGCTCGATGCATTCGTTCAAGCTAACGATAAAACTTGGCAGTTAATGAAATTGACTGTGAATATGATGGGTAAATTGGTTGTTGGGGATGTCAAACTTAACAACTTGAGTGGACCGATATCTATTGCTAAAGGTGCGGGGGTATCGGCAGAATCAGGCTTGGTATATTATTTGATGTTCATTGCGCTGATAAGCGTAAATTTGGGCATTATCAATTTGTTTCCATTGCCTGTATTAGATGGTGGGCACTTGCTCTTCCTCTTAATTGAGAAAATTAAGGGAAGTCCAGTGTCTGAGCGTGTACAAGACTTTAGTTATCGGATAGGTGCAATGGCATTGATTCTGTTAATGGGACTTGCACTTTTTAATGATTTCTCTCGCTTCTAACAAGAAAGCTGGGGACCAGTAAGGAATACGCATAACAACGATGGCGATGAAAAAGTTGCTCATAGCGTCGCTGCTACTCGGCAGCGCCACTGCATACGGTTCAGACGGATTCGTAGTTAAAGACATTCGTTTCGAAGGTCTACAACGCGTCGCCGTTGGTGCAGCATTATTGAACATGCCTGTCAGGGTAGGTGATTCGATTGATGACGAAGATATTAGCCGTTCAATTCGTTCCCTATTCTCCACCGGTAACTTCGAAGATGTTAGGGTTCTGCGTGATGGAAATACGCTGATCGTTCAAGTTAAAGAGCGACCAACCATCGCGAGTATCACGTTTACAGGTAATAAATCTGTAAAGGATGATATGCTCAAACAAAACTTGGAAGCATCAAATATCCGTGTTGGTGAAGCCCTTGACCGCACAACAATAGCGAACATAGAGAAAGGTCTAGAAGATTTTTACTACAGCGTTGGTAAATACAATGCAACAGTAAAAGCGGTTGCTACACCACTGCCTCGTAATCGTGTTGATTTAAAATTTGTGTTCTCTGAAGGCGTATCTGCAAAAATTCAGCAGATAAACGTAGTCGGTAACAAAAAATACACGACAGCTGAACTGGTTAACAAACTCCAGTTACGTGATGATGTGCCATGGTGGAACTTAGCAGCAGACCAAAAATATCAAAAACAAAAACTGGCTGGTGACTTAGAAATCCTTCGTAGCTTCTATCTTGACCGTGGTTATGCTCGTTTCAACATTGATTCCACTCAGGTAAGCTTGACGCCAGACAAAAAAGATATCTACATTACGATTAACGTCACAGAAGGCGATCAATATAAGATTTCCGGTGTTGAGGTTAATGGTAATACAGCGGATCATCTGACTGAGATTCAAGAGCTCATTACTATCACTCCAGGTGAACTGTATAACGGTGCACAAGTGACAAGTATGGAAAACAAAATTAAGGACCTTCTCGGTCGTTATGGTTATGCCTACCCACGTGTAATGACTAAACCTGAAATTAATGACGAAGACAAAACGGTTAAATTGCATGTCAACATTGATGCAGGTAACCGCTTCTATGTTCGCCAAATTCGTTTCCAAGGAAATGATACTAGTAAAGATACTGTTCTACGACGTGAGATGCGTCAGATGGAAGGTGCTTGGCTGGGAAATGATCTTGTTGAATTAGGTAAAGAACGTCTTAATCGTACAGGCTTCTTCGAAACGGTTGACGTAGAAACTCAGCGTATACCAGGTAGCCCAGACCAAGTTGATGTCATCTACAAGGTTAAAGAACGTAATACAGGTTCAATGAACTTTGGTGTTGGCTTTGGTACGGAAAGTGGTGTTAGCTTCCAAGTAGGTGTAACACAAGATAACTGGCTGGGAACAGGTAACGCGGTGGGGATCAATGCAAGTAAGAATGACTATTCGACTAACGTTGAAATGTCATTTACTGATCCATACTTTACCGTTAATGGTGTTAGCTTAGGCGGTCGTATTTTCTTCAACGATTTCCGAGCGAAAGATGCGGATCTATCTGGCTATACGAATAAAACTTATGGTTTAGATAGCTTCTTAAGCTTCCCATTCAATGAGAATAATTCATTCCGTGTTGGTGCGGGTTATGTTCATAACTCATTGTCTGATATGCGTCCTCAAGCTGCGATGTGGGAATACCTCAATTCAATGGGGAGTTACCCACCTATTAATGCAGATGGCCGTAATAAAGAGAAGTTTAATGCGGATGACTTTACGCTGAACTTAGGTTGGACCTATAACTCCTTAGATCGTGGTTTCTTCCCAACATCGGGTAACAAAACAAGCCTCTCAGGTAAAGTCACTGTTCCTGGCTCGGATAACGAATACTACAAACTGCGGTTTGATACATCTCAGTACTATCCAATCAATGAAGATGCTACTTGGGTTGTTCTTGGACGTGCTCAGGCAGGATTCGGTGATGGTCTAGGTGGTAAGCAAATGCCATTCTACGAAAACTTCTATGCGGGTGGTTCTAGTACGCTCCGTGGTTTCCGTTCAAATAATATTGGACCAAAAGCCGTTTATTTGAAAAATGTGAATGGAACTGGAGTTCCTGAGCCGGGTAGTCCATCTAGTGATGCCGTCGGCGGTAACGCAATGTATGCAGCGACCTTTGAGCTGATTACACCAACACCGTTCATTGATGAAAAATATTCGAATACAGTACGAACCTCGTTATTTGTTGATGCAGGTACGGTGTGGGATACCAACTGGAACAGCATTAACCCTGCATGGCGTCAAGGTATGCCTGACTATGGTAAGGCAACGAATGTCCGTGCATCTGCAGGTATTGCTTTACAATGGATATCACCTCTTGGACCTCTGGTCTTCTCCTATGCGCAACCGATTAAAGATTACGAAGGCGATAAATCAGAACAGTTCCAATTTAATATTGGTAAAACATGGTAATCTAGTCCATGTCTACCTAAGGAAAACCTTCACATATAATGTGAGGGTATCCAAAATTTCCAGCCATAAATATGGGTTAAGGAGTTTCGTGTGAAAAAATTGTTGTGTGCGGCAGGTGTGAGTTTAGCCTTAGCTATGTCTGCAGGTGCTTATGCAGATAAAATTGCTGTAGTGAATGTTGGTGAAATCTTCCAAAATATGCCTGCGCGTGAAACTGTTGCTAAGCAGCTTGAGAATGAATTCAAAAGCCGTGCGACAGAATTACAGAACATGGAAAAAGATTTGCAGTCACGTGTAGAAAAACTACGTCGTGATGCTGCAACAATGAAGCAAAGTGACCGTGAAAAAGCGGAAAAAGAGCTGATGACTAAGCGTGATCAGTTTGCAGAAAAAGCACAGAAATTTGAAGAAGACAATCGTAGTCGTCAATCTGAAGAACGTAATAAAATTTTAAGTCGTATTCAGGATTCTATTAAGTCTGTCGCAGCCAAAGAAGGCTATGATGTTGTTATCGATGCAAATGCGGTTGCTTATGCAAAAGATAGCGTTGACATCACAAGTCAGGTTCAAAAGCAGGTTAAATAATAAATGCCTTCAATTCGATTGGCTGACCTTGCTCAGCAGTTGAATGCACAGTTACACGGTGATGGCGATATCGTCATCACCGGTATTGCTCCGATGTATTCAGCAAATAATCAACAAATTACATTTCTGTCTGATAGCCGCTATAGTGATAAATTAGCTGAATGTCAGGCTGCTGCTGTTGTATTGACGGCGAAAGATCTTGATGCTTGTAAGGTTGCAGCACTTATTGTTGATAACCCTTACCTTGCTTATGCTCGTATGGCACAAATTATGGATACAACACCAAGTCCGGCTGAAAATATCCATGCTTCTGCTGTCATTGCGGATGACGCAATAGTAGGTAAGAATGTCGCTGTTGGTGCAAATGCTGTTATCGAAAGCGGTGTTGTACTTGGTGATAACGTCGTGATTGGTGCTGGTTGCTTTGTTGGTAAACATTCTTGTATCGGTGCTGGTAGCCGTTTATGGGCGAATGTAAGTGTTTACCATAACATTGAGATTGGTGAACAATGCTTAATCCAATCAGGTACTGTCATTGGTTCTGATGGTTTTGGCTACGCGAATGATCGCGGCAATTGGATCAAAATACCTCAACTAGGTACTGTTATTATTGGCGATCGCGTTGAAATTGGTGCTTGCACGACAATTGACCGCGGGGCATTAGATAATACGATTATTGGTAATGGTGTCATTATTGATAACCAGTGTCAGATCGCACACAATGTGACTATTGGTGATAATACCGCTGTTGCGGGTGGTGTCATCATGGCGGGTAGCTTAAAAATTGGACGCTACTGCATGATTGGCGGTGCGAGTGTCATTAACGGTCACATGGAAATATGCGATAAAGTGACCGTCACCGGTATGGGAATGGTAATGAGACCAATCACAGAACCTGGTGTATACTCTTCGGGGATTCCATTACAACCGAATAAAGCTTGGCGTAAAACAGCCGCTTTAGTATTGAATATCAATGAGATAAGTAAGCGATTGAAAGCTGTTGAGCGTGAATTAGATAGCCAAACTCAAAAAAAACAGTAATCATTTTGTAATTCAGGTTAAAATAACCCACTGAGTTACCTTTTTCCGGCCTGCCAGTTAACCTAACATAAATGGTTAAAGCGGGCCGATTCATTAATTAAATTGTATTAATAGACAGGAAGAGTATTTCGATGAGTGATAATCATACTCTGAATATAGAAGAAATTTTAGAGCTACTTCCCCACCGTTATCCGTTTCTTTTGGTTGACCGTGTTTTGGATTTCGAAAAAGGGAAATCTTTACGTGCAGTAAAAAACGTTTCATTTAATGAACCCTTTTTTCAAGGTCATTTCCCGGGTAAACCAATTTTTCCAGGTGTTCTGATTCTGGAAGCAATGGCTCAAGCAACGGGTATCCTAGCGTTTAAAAGCTCGGGTAAATTAGAACCTGGTGAATTGTACTATTTTGCAGCGATTGATAATGCTCGCTTTAAACGTCCAGTTTTACCTGGCGATCAAATGATCTTAGAAGTCGAGTTTATTAAAGAACGTCGTGGTGTTGCACGTTTTAAAGGTGTTGCAAAAGTTGATGGAGAAGTGGCCTGCGAAGCAGAAATGATGTGTGCCCGTCGCCGAGAGGTCTGATATGATTGATAAAACAGCCTGTATTCATCCCTCATCCATTGTTGAAGATGGAGCTAGTATTGGTGCCAATGTTCGTATTGGCCCTTTTTGTCACATTGGTGCCAACGTTGAAATAGGCGAAGGTACTGAGCTCAAATCTCACATTGTCATTAATGGGCATACAAAAATTGGCCGTGATAATGTGATCTTTCAGTTTGCTTCGATTGGTGAAAGTAACCAAGATCTAAAATATCAAGGTGAACCAACGCGTGTCGAAGTTGGTGATAGAAACCGTATTAGAGAAAGTGTCACGATTCATCGTGGCACGACTCAGGGTGGATGTTTAACCAAAGTGGGTGATGATAATTTACTCATGGTCAATGCACATATTGCACATGACTGCATTGTTGGTAATCGTTGTATCATTGCAAATAACGGTACACTAGGTGGGCATGTCATACTTGGTGACTTTGCTATCATTGGTGGAATGACGGCTGTTCACCAATTTTGTCAAATTGGAGCCCATGTTATGGTTGGCGGTTGCTCAGGTGTTGCGCAAGATGTACCGCCTTATGTTATCGCACAAGGCAACCATGCGACGCCTTATGGCCTGAATATTGAAGGGTTAAAACGTCGGGGTTTTGATAAAGAATCTCTGCATGCTATTCGTAATGCCTATAAAATACTTTATCGTTCAGGCAAACCATTAGAAGAAGCACGTAGTGAAATTGCTGTACTTGCACAGACAAATCCGCACGTAAAAGTGTTTAGTGATTTCCTTGAAAATGCAGCAGAATCTAACCGTGGTATTATTCGTTAATCTCGTTTTGATGCGGTATTAACGAAGTCAGGGCCTTTATTAAGGAGCGAATTTTGGCGAATCATAACCGCCCACTTACTATTGGCCTTGTTGCTGGGGAAACGTCTGGCGATATACTTGGTGCAGGGCTAATTCGCGCACTTAAAGAGCAAGTACCTAATGCTCGCTTTGTGGGTGTTGCAGGGCCATTAATGCAAGCTGAAGGCTGTGAAGCTTGGTATGAAATGGAAGAGTTAGCTGTGATGGGTATCGTTGAGGTGTTAGGCAGACTACCTCGGTTACTCTCAATCCGAAAGGATCTTACTCAACGTTTCACTCAATTACAGCCCGATATCTTTGTGGGTATTGATGCGCCTGATTTTAATATTACCTTAGAAGGGCGATTAAAATCGAAAGGCATCAAGACCATTCATTACGTCAGCCCCTCTGTGTGGGCATGGCGACAAAAACGCGTATTTAAAATTGGACGAGCAACTAACTTAGTGCTTGCCTTTTTGCCGTTTGAAAAAGCCTTCTATGATCGTTTTAATGTACCTTGTCGTTTCATTGGGCACACAATGGCTGATGCGATCCCGCTTCACGTTGATAAACAAGCAGCAAGACAGCGCCTCGGTATACCTGTACATGTTAAATGCTTAGCTATTTTACCGGGAAGTCGTCATTCTGAAGTGGAAATGTTGAGCGCCGATTTTTTAAAAACTGCTAAAATATTGCATAAGCAATTTGCTGATATTCATATCGTTGTTCCACTCGTCAATCAAAAACGGCGTGAACAATTTGAGGTTATTCGAGAGCAAATTGCTCCTGAATTAACAGTTCATATATTGGATGGTCAGGCTCGAGATGCGATGATTTCAGCTGATGCGACATTATTGGCATCTGGTACTGCTGCGCTTGAATGTATGTTAGCAAAATGCCCTATGGTGGTTGGCTATCGAATGAAGCCATTTACTTTCTGGCTGGCAAAACGTTTAGTGAAAACACCGTATGTTTCGTTACCAAATTTGTTAGCAGAAAAAGAAATTGTTAAAGAGTTATTACAAGAAGAGTGCCAACCTGAATTATTAGCTGAACAGTTAATGCCGCTTTTAGAGGGTGGAGAGCAGGTTGATAAACTCAAAGATACATTTTTACAGCTTCATCAACTTATACGCTGTGATGCAGATAAACAAGCGGCTGATGCTGTTTTGAATTTGGTTAGAAATTAATGGATTTTATATACCCTAAAGCCAACTTGATAGCTGGTGTAGATGAAGTAGGGCGTGGCCCCTTGGTTGGCGCTGTTGTAACAGCCGCTGTTATATTAGATCCTAAAAATCCGATCAGTGGGCTGACAGACTCAAAAAAACTAACAGAAAAAAAACGCGAAAAATTGTTTGTTGAGATCCAAGAAAAAGCGCTATGTTGGTATGTAGGGCGAGCTGAGCCAGAAGAAATCGATGAAATTAATATACTGCATGCCACGATGCTTGCTATGCAGCGTGCTGTTGCGGGCTTAAGCATTATGCCTGACTTTGTACTGATAGATGGAAATCGCTGTCCAATTTTATCAATGCCTTCACAGGCGGTGGTGAAGGGAGACAGCTTAGTTCAAGAGATTAGCGCTGCGTCTATTTTGGCAAAAGTGGTTAGAGACAGAGAAATGGTTGAGTTAGATAAAGCTTACCCAGAGTATGGTTTTGCAAAACATAAAGGCTATCCAACGCCTTACCATTTAGAAAAATTAGCCCAATTTGGGGCAACTGAATTTCATCGCAAAAGTTTCGCGCCAGTGCGTCGAGCTTTAGAAGCGAAAGATCGAGTATAAATTAGATGGCTGAACCTCGTTTTATTCACTTACGCGTTCACAGCGACTATTCGATGATAGATGGACTAGCAAAAACGGGTCCATTAGTTAAGAAAGTAGCCGCAATGGGCATGCCTGCATTAGCCATTACTGATTTTACCAATTTATGTGGATTGGTGAAATTTTATGGTGCGACGCATGGTGCGGGTGTAAAGCCAATTATTGGTGCCGATTTTTTTGTTGAAAGTGAGCAACTTGGCGATGAAGTTGCGCATTTGACTGTACTTGCTCGTAACAATGAAGGTTACCAAAATCTCACTTTATTAATTTCAGAAGCATACCAAAAAGGCTATGGTGCAATAGGCCCGACAATCCACCGTGATTGGTTAGTTAAATATAAAGAAGGCTTAATTTTGCTTTCTGGTGGACGCCAAGGTGATGTTGGCCAATTCTTGCTACGTGGTAACCAAGCACTGGTTGATGAGTGCTTAGGCTTCTATGAAACTCATTTCCCCGGATGTTACTATTTAGAGCTCATTCGTACAGGGCGACCGGATGAAGAGAGTTACCTCCATGCTGCGGTTGAACTTGCGACACTAAAAGGTTTACCCGTTGTTGCAACTAATGAAGTGTGTTTTTTAGAAACTGGTGATTTTGATGCACATGAAATTAGGGTCGCTATCCATGATGGTTTTACGTTATCGGATCCGAAAAGACCGAAAAAATATAGTCCTCAGCAATACTTACGGACTGAAGAAGAGATGTGCGAGCTATTTGCCGACATCCCTGAAGCACTAGAAAACAGTGTAGAGATTGCTAAGCGTTGTAACGTGACTATCCGTCTTGGTGAGTATTTTCTTCCTCAATTTCCAACAGGGGATATGAAAACTGAAGATTTCTTGGTTTTACGATCAAAAGAGGGGCTAGAAGAACGTCTTGAGTTTTTGTTCCCTGATGAAAAAATAAGAGCAGAAAAACGTCCTGAATACGATGAACGTTTGGAAATAGAACTTAACGTTATCAACCAGATGGGTTTTCCGGGCTATTTTTTGATCGTAATGGAGTTTATTCAGTGGTCGAAAGACAATGGTGTACCGGTAGGCCCTGGTCGAGGATCTGGTGCAGGCTCTCTTGTGGCTTATGCGTTAAAAATTACAGATTTAGATCCATTGGAGTTTGATCTACTCTTTGAGCGATTTCTCAACCCAGAACGTGTCTCCATGCCTGACTTTGACGTCGACTTTTGTATGGAAAAACGCGATCAGGTAATTGATCACGTAGCGCAAATGTATGGGCGAGATGCGGTATCTCAGATCATTACTTTTGGTACGATGGCAGCGAAAGCCGTTATTCGTGATGTTGGTCGAGTTCTTGGCCATCCTTATGGTTTTGTCGACAGAATCTCTAAGCTTGTTCCTCCTGATCCGGGTATGACCCTGGAAAAAGCTTTTGAAGCTGAGCCACAACTTCCTGAAGTTTATGAAGCCGATGAGGAAGTTAAAGCGCTGATTGATATGGCACGTAAACTCGAAGGTGTCACGCGTAACGCCGGTAAGCATGCGGGTGGGGTGGTTATCGCACCAACAAAAATTACTGATTTTGCGCCACTATATTGTGATGCGGAAGGGAAAAACCCAGTTACTCAATTTGATAAAAACGATGTTGAGTATGCAGGATTAGTCAAATTTGACTTCTTAGGGTTACGTACTCTAACAATTATCAATTGGGCGTTAGAGATGATTAATGCTCGACGCAGCAAGAAAGAGCTTGAGCCAATTGATATTGCGACAATTCCTCTGCAAGATACAAAAAGTTTCGATATGCTACAACGCTCCGAGACAACAGCAGTATTCCAGCTTGAATCTCGGGGAATGAAGGATCTAATTAAGCGACTTCGTCCTGACTGTTTCGAAGATATGATAGCCTTGGTAGCGCTGTTCCGACCGGGACCACTACAATCAGGGATGGTAGATAACTTTATTGACCGTAAGCACGGACGCGAAGAACTCTCCTATCCAGATGTACAATGGCAACATGAATCATTAAAACCTGTATTGGAGCCGACATACGGCATTATCTTATACCAAGAACAGGTTATGCAGATTGCTCAAGTACTTGCCGGTTATACTTTAGGTGGTGCAGATATGTTGCGCCGCGCTATGGGGAAAAAGAAACCGGAAGAGATGGCGAAACAGCGCTCCGTTTTTGAAGAAGGGTCAATCAATAACGGAGTTGATGGTGAGCTGTCGATGAAAATCTTTGACTTGGTAGAGAAATTTGCCGGTTATGGTTTTAACAAATCTCACTCAGCCGCTTATGCATTGGTGTCATACCAAACTTTATGGCTTAAAGCTCACTATCCTGCAGAGTTTATGGCGGCGGTAATGACAGCAGATATGGATAACACCGAAAAGGTCGTTGGCCTTGTCGATGAATGCTGGCGAATGGGGTTAAAAGTCTTACCACCAGATATTAATAGCGGGCTGTATCATTTTCATGTCAATGATGAAGGTGAGATCGTTTACGGAATAGGTGCAATTAAAGGTGTGGGCGAAGGGCCGATTGAAGCGATTATTGAAGCTCGTCAAAAAGGCGGGATCTTTAAAGAGATATTCGATCTATGTGCACGTGTAGATATCAAAAAAATTAACCGCCGTGTGATGGAAAAATTGATCATGGCTGGTGCGTTCGATCACTTAGGTCCACATCGTGCGGCATTAATGTCCTCGCTTGAGGATGCCCTTAAAGCCGCAGATCAGCATGCGAAAGCTGAAGCGATTGGGCAATCTGATATGTTCGGGGTACTTGCTGATGCTCCTGAACAAGTGGAAAGCTCTTATGCGAGTGTTCCCAAATGGCCTGAACAAGTTGTTTTGGATGGTGAAAGGGAAACATTGGGGCTTTATTTGACGGGGCACCCAATAACTCGCTACTTAAGTGAGATTGAGCGCTATACTAATGGCCTGAGATTGAAAGATGTGAACCCTACCCCTCGTGGTCAGATGACAACTGTGGTAGGTTTAGTACTTTCATCCAAAGTCATTACAACTAAGCGTGGAAACCGAATTGGTATCTGTACGCTTGATGATCGTTCCGGTCGTCTGGATATTATGCTATTTTCAGATGCACTAGATAAATACCAGCATTTGCTGGAAAAAGACAGTATCCTGATTGCCACCGGTCAGGTCAGCTTTGATGATTTCAACGGCGGTAATAAAATGACAGTGCGTGAGTTAATGGATATTAGTGAAGCAAGGGAAAAATATGCACGAGGGCTTGCAATTTCACTGTCAGATAGACAAATTAACGATCAATTACTGAACCGACTTCGCAGCACTCTTGAACCCCATCGTTCAGGAACGATACCGGTTCATTTGTATTATCAGAAGGAAGATGCCAGAGCCAAGCTTAAATTTGGCGTTGTTTGGCGTGTAACACCCGTTGATGCCCTTCTGAATTCTCTGCGAGCTCTGCTTGGTAATGAGCAGGTAGAATTAGAATTTGACTAAAATAGGAATATTATGAGTCTGGATTTTCTTGATTTTGAACAGCCAATTGCTGAATTGGAAGCGAAAATTGATTCGCTTACTGCAGTTAGCCGTCAAGACAACAATTTAGAAGTCAACCTAGATGAAGAGGTTGCTCGTTTACGTGAAAAAAGTGTTGAACTGACGCGCAAAATTTTCTCTGATCTCGGAGCTTGGCAAATTGCTAAACTCGCACGTCATCCACGCCGTCCTTATACACTAGACTATATCCCTCGTATATTCACTGATTTTCAGGAATTAGCGGGTGATCGTGCTTATGCCGATGATAAAGCGATAGTGGGTGGAATAGCCCGTTTAGATGGTCATCCAGTCATGATCATCGGTCACCAAAAAGGGCGTGAGACCAAAGAAAAAATCCGTCGTAACTTTGGTATGCCAGCACCTGAAGGTTACCGTAAAGCGTTACGCTTAATGGAATTGGCAGAACGCTTTAATTTGCCAATTATCACTTTTATTGATACCCCTGGCGCTTATCCTGGCGTTGGTGCTGAAGAGCGTGGTCAATCAGAAGCTATCGCGCGTAACTTACGTGAAATGTCTCGCTTATCAGTACCTGTTATTTGTACTGTTATAGGTGAAGGTGGTTCAGGCGGTGCATTAGCGATTGGTGTGGGCGATAAAGTCAATATGCTGCAATACAGCACCTATTCTGTTATCTCACCTGAAGGCTGCGCATCTATTTTGTGGAAAAGTGCAGATAAAGCACCGTTAGCCGCAGAAGCGATGGGGATCATTGCATCTCGCCTTAAAGAATTAAAATTGATCGATAACGTAGTTTCAGAACCTTTAGGTGGTGCTCATCGTAACTACGATAAAATCGCTGAATCTTTGAAAGCGCGTATTAAAGAAGATTTAGACGAGCTGATTGAGCTTGATGAAGAAGTACTTAAAAATCGTCGTTACCAACGATTAATGAGCTATGGTTATTGCTAATATTTAACCAGTAATTCATTTAAAACGGGAGTATGGTTTTGCCAGCTTCCGTTTTTTATTTTTATCATGAGTATGGGTTATTTAACGGCTTAAAATAAATAATAATTAGTGTCACTTTATGAAGTGGCCTGTTTGAAATCGCTTATATTATTTTCGCCACCTAATATATTGACAGTGATCATAAACAGTGAAAACAGTGAAGAAGGGCAGACAAATGGCTAAACAGTCACAATCTATTATTGAGCATGTTCTCAGCAAAATAGGTAATTTTCAAAAAGTACTGATTGGATTCAGTGGTGGCGTTGATTCAACCGTATTACTGCACGCTCTTTATCAAATAAAAATACAGAGACTTTCTTCGCTTGAAATTCGCGCTATTCATATCCACCATGGATTGAATAATAAAGCGGATGAATGGGAAAGACATTGCAATTCATTGTGCGAGCAGTGGAATATCCCCTTCATCTGCCAGCACGTTATCGTTGATCCCTCCAGTAGTGGCATAGAAGCTGCAGCTAGAGAGGCTCGCTATCAGGCTTATCGTGATGAGCTTACTCACAATGAAATCATTTTGACTGCTCAACATCTTGATGATCAAGCTGAAACTTTTATGTTGGCTTTAAAGCGTGGAAGTGGGCCCGCAGGTCTATCATCCATGCCTGAATCAATGATGTTTAATGCCACTGTCGGGCAAACTTGGTTATTACGTCCATTATTGGCGATATCTCGACGTGATTTAGAAATTTATGCGGATGAAAATAAGCTGATATGGGTAGAAGATGATAGTAATCAAGATGACCGCTATGATCGTAATTTCCTTCGTCTACATATCATGCCTGTACTGGCACAGAGGTGGCCTCATTTTACTGGAGCAATTTCACGTAGTGCATCATTGTGTGCTGAGCAGGAATCTCTGCTTGATGAATTATTAAAAGACGCCTTGGATGACATGATGGATTTTCGGGGCGGATTGTTTATTGATGGTTTGCAAGATTGCTCGACTGCGAAACGGAATGCGTTGCTTCGCCGTTGGGTTGGTTTACATCAATTACCCATGCCTCCTTTTAATCAGTTGCAGAGAATTTGGCAAGAAATTGCTCTTGCTCGCCAAGATGCAGAGCCGGTTTGCCAATTAGGGAATGTTGATATTCGACGATATCAAGGGGCATTATGGATTGTTCGCCGAATTAATAGCCTGCTAGGATTGCAGTTTACATGGCACTATCCGCAGGCGTTTATGTTACCTGAATCATTAGGTGTAATCGAAATTATGGTTGATGAAGGGCAAATTCGCCCGCCATTATCCACAGAAAAAGTGACAGTCCGTTTTGGTCTACAAGGTACGCTTAAAATTGTCGGGCGAATGCATTCAAGAAGTAGTAAGAAAATATGGCAAGAATTAGGAATCTCACCTTGGATGCGTGAAAGAACGCCGCTTATTTATTATGATGAAAAGTTAATTACCGCTGTTGGTTGCTTCATCACACCAGAAGGAATGGTTGATGATGGGCAACTTGGCATTGCTTTTCGTTGGGTAAAATATGACGATTATCAAGGTTGTGAATAGCTAAATGAGAAGCCCCTTATGACTGTGACCGTTCATAAGGGGCTCAGAAGCACTCAATAATAGATGAGCTTTAGTGAGAGTTATCGACAACGATAGTGCCGATCTCTGGATGACTGAAGGTATTGATATAGTCCAGACGTAACTCTTTAGTTCCCTCATGAGTCTCTAAAATCAGATACTCAACTTTTTTACGCAAGAGTAAATCGCTGGCCTTCCCTTCAATGATTTCGCCGCCATGAAGTTTAATTTCAAGTTTCAACTGGCGCTGGCAAGCGATTTCAAGATATTCATAATCATCACAATTGATAGGTTGATATTCAGTATCTGTAGACATATTCCCTCACCACTATGTTAGTGGCGGTTATTGCCGCCTTGACTATTATTACCAAGCATCTTGTGCCTAATAGCATAATAGCACAGTAATTTTAAGAACAATAATTAGTGATAGATGAAAAAGACAATTCTTATTTCAAGACTTTGATATAGATCCTTCTTACCTGTGGCGATAACGGGGATTTATCTAGATGAAAACAAATTACATAATAATTAGCGGGGCTGATCGTCAATTTTATTTTCAATAGAGCTCACATAACTTGAAGTTTAGCGGCATATATAAGTAAAGTCTGAAATACAATGACTACAACATTTTTGCTGTTGTAAGATGCTATTATGTAAAGGCAGACTAAAAATATAAGAATTGAATACTTTGGAGATAAAGGTAATGAAAAAATCACTATTTTTAGCATTAATAGCGACGGGTGTTATCACCTTAGTAGGCTGCCAAACAGCGGCCAAACACCCTAATGTGACTTATATTGATAGAGCTTATACAGGTATTTTGCCGTGTGCTGATTGTTCCGGTATTGAAGCAACATTAATGGTAAATCAAGATGGCACCTATGTTGAGCAACTGATTTATTTAGGCACTCGTGATGGTGAGCAATCATTCTATGAAACGGGATCATGGGCTAAAGACGGTGATAAGCTCCGTATGACGAATGCAAACGGTGAACGAACTTATTTCTTACCATCAGCAGATGATAAATCAATGACGCTACTTGACCAGGATGGTAATAAGATTGAGACACAATTGAATTACACATTAAATCAAGTTGCAGCAAGTAAAAAAGTGGGTGAATACCGTTATATGTCCGATGCAGCAGTGTTTACTGAGTGTAAAACGGGCCGCACCTATGCTGCATCAGGATTGGAACTAGAAAAAGGCTATAGTGCTACTGGCGTTACGGGCGGAACACCTGTTTATGCTGAAATTGAAGGCTATTACACTGTTCGTCCTTCGATGGAGGATGGTAAATTTGATCCAGCTTTAGTTCAAACAGGTAATATCATGTTTGATAAATCCAGCTCTTGTAAATAGTACCACTAACCTAAAATCTCGCTAATTTCTAAAGGCCCAATTATTTATTGGGCCTCTTTCTCATCGATGACCGATGATCTTTTCGTAAACCCCAAGCCTACTAAAACTCCTCCAATTTATTTTTGTACCAAATCCTACCCAATTTTAAGGTCAATGTGATTTTTTTTGACGCAAATTATTCACATATCTGTGAGTGTAGTCATGGCGAGTGGTCAATGAGAGACAATTTCTAATAATAATGAAATATTGAATTTAGGTAAAAACACGTATACTTCATTCAAGCAGACGTAATCAGCATTTTTAGCATATTGATTACGTAAAACAGTAAGTCAGCAAAATTTTATGTCTCAAAATAGTAACTAAAAATAAATAGAACAAATCAAGGATAAACAATGAAGAGGAAAAATATCTACTTATTCTGTTCTGCCGGAATGTCTACCTCACTATTAGTCAATCGAATGAGAATGCAGGCAGAAAAATACAATGTTCCCGTCAATATTGAGGCTTTTCCCGAAAGCTTAGCAGCTGAAAAGGGTATCGATGCTGACGTGGTGTTACTCGGGCCACAAATTGCTTGGATGTTAGCTGACATTCAAAAGTTATTACCTAACAAACCCGTTGAAGTTATCGATTCGCTCTTGTACGGCAAAGTTGATGGGCTTGGTGTATTAAAAGCAGCAATTGCAACAATAAAAAGTAAAACAACAAATTGATCCTAGAGAGGCTTGCTAGCGTTACTAAATAATCAAACTATCACTAGGAAATGGAACCCACTCAAAAATAGAGGGTATTTTTATGAGCCATGCAATCAATTCACTTGAAAAGGTACTCCTTCTTTTCGCAGTTAAATTGGGAAAGCAGCCACATGTTAATGCTATAAAGAATGGTTTTATTCGTATCATGCCACTGACTTTAGTTGGTGCGATATTTGTTCTTATCAATAACGTTTTTCTGAGTTTTGATACAGGGTCATTTTTTTACTCTATGGGTGTTAGGCTAGAGCCCACAACCATAGAAACGTTAAAGGGCTTTAAGGTCATAGGGGGAAATGTTTATAACGGAACCCTCGGCATCATGTCATTAATGACCCCATTTTTCATTGCAATGGCGTTAGCGGAAGAGCGTAAAGTTGATCCTCTTGCCGCGGGTTTGTTAGCGATTGCGTCATTTATGACAGTTACACCTTATGAAGTGAATGGTGCCTATGCAGTTGGCGCAAACTGGCTTGGTGGCGCAAATATTATCTCAGGGATTATCTTGGGATTGGTAGTCGCAGAAATATTTGCTTTTATTGTTCGCCGTAACTGGATCATTAGGTTACCTGATAGCGTACCGCCTTCTGTTGCTCGATCATTCTCCGCATTGATTCCTGGTTTTATTATTCTATCGATTATGGGGATCATCTCATGGGCACTGAGTGGGATCAGCACTAACTTCCATCAGATAATTATGGACTCTGTTTCAGCTCCCTTAGCATCAATGGGGAACGTCGTTGGCTGGACATACGTCATATTTACATCACTACTGTGGTTTTTTGGTATTCATGGTTCATTAGCTTTAGCGGCGCTTGATAGCGGAATTATGACACCATGGGCATTAGAAAATGTGTCATTGTACGCAGAATATGGATCAGTAGATGCTGCAGTTGCAGCAGGTAAATCATTCCATATGTGGGCAAAACCTATGTTGGATTCCTATATTTTCTTAGGTGGAACAGGCGCTACACTGGGTTTAATCATTGCTATCTTTATTGCATCACGCCGTGCAGATCATCGACAAGTTGCTAAATTGGCATTACCAGCAAGTATCTTCCAAATTAATGAGCCCATTATTTTTGGATTACCCATTATCATGAACCCTGTCATGTTTATCCCATTTCTTCTGATTCAGCCTTTGTTGGCAGGAATTATGGTCGCAGCCTATTACTTGGGAATTATCCCACCCGTGACAAATATTGCACCTTGGACGATGCCGACAGGGCTAGGTGCATTTTTTAATACCAATGGCAGCATTGCGGCATTATTACTCGCCTTGTTTAACCTTGGTGTTGCTGTATTAGTTTACTTACCGTTTGTTGTGATTTCGAATAAAGCACAGAACACAATTGATAAAGAAGAAAGTGAAGAAGATATTGCAAATGCCCTGAAGTTTTAATCATTAGAAGGAATTTATTCCTTTTTTAAAATAGAGATAAAAACATGTTTGAACTCGATGATATTCAAGAAAATACCGAGAATGAACTAGAAGAAGTTGTCATGGGGCTGATTATTAATGCGGGACAGGCGAGAAGCTTAGCTTATACCGCATTAAAAAAAGCGAAAGAGGGTGACTTTGTTAATGCAAAGAGTTTAATGGCGCAATCTCATTTAGCCCTCAATGAAGCACATAAAGTGCAAACAAAACTAATTGAAAGCGATATGGGAGAAGGGCGCATCAAAGTGAGCTTAGTTCTAGTGCATGCTCAAGACCATTTAATGAATGCGATGTTAGCACGTGAGTTAATTGCTGAATTAATCGAACTGCATGAAAAGCTAGAACGATAGAAAAGATAAGCCGATAGATAAGGGGATCATGATGCAGGTACTAATGAACGAAATTGACACTAATGTGAATATTAGATTAGTTCAAGAAAATGAACTTTTTAATAATAAAACCTTTCACGTCTTTATTTATAATAAAGTTGAAAGTGCATGTGGGCTGCATCAGCATGATTATTATGAATATATGATTGTCTTAACTGGTCGTTGCTATCAAATAATTAATGGTAAACGTATTTTACTAGAAAGAGGTGATTTTGTTTTTGTACCGATAGGTTCTAATCACGAAAGTTCTTATGATTTTGGCTCAACGAGAATATTAAATGTAGGCATCAGAAAATCATTTTTTGATAAACATTACTTATCATTATTGCCTAATTGTTTTGTGGCTTCTCAAGGCTATCAATTAAACAATGAGTTTATGGCTTATATCGAGACAGTTATTGCATCACTCAATTTTCGTGATAGTGAATTTAATGAGTTTATTGAATTAGTGACATTTAATGTGGTGAACAGATTACGTCACTTTCGCGAAAAAAGATTACAGGATGAAGCACCTACATGGCTTAAAACAACATTAAGCGAAATGCATGATATCGCCATGTTCAGTGAAAGTGCGTTACAAAACATGATCACGATTGCAGGTAAATCTCAAGAGTATCTAACCAGAGCGACCAAGCGTTATTACAGCAAAACACCAATGCAAATTATTAATGACATTCGTGTTAATTTCGCAAAAAAACAATTGGAAATAACAAATTATTCTATTACGAATATTGCCTTTGAGTCTGGTTATAGCAGTCCAAGCTTATTTGTTAAAAAATTTAAGGAATCAACATCTTTAACACCAAGTGATTATCGAAAAAATCTATTTAGTGTTGAGCAAAGAATGGTTGATTGATTTTTTAAATCGGTCTAACTGGTTTATTGGAAAGTACTGAATATAACCATGTGTAAATAAATTAAAAAATAAGGTTATATTCGCCATGCTTCAAGCGGTTGTCGATTACGAATACAAGTAAACCCGCTATCTGATCATCTGCTCATTCATATAGAGGAGCTTATCACCTATATGCTTCTTGCATTATTTTGGGTATATATGAGGTTAATATGACAAATAAGTTAAAGATTGTAACCATCGGTGGTGGAAGTAGTTATACACCAGAATTATTAGAAGGTTTTATTAAGCGTTATCATGAACTCCCTATTACTGAGTTATGGCTTGTTGATATTGAAGAGGGAAAAGAAAAATTAGATATTATTTTTGCTCTTTGCGAGCGGATGATAAGGCATGCAGGTATACCATTAACCGTGCATAAAACGCTAGATCGTAGAGAAGCATTGAAAGATGCTGATTTCGTCACTACACAACTCAGGGTAGGGCAGTTAAAAGCGCGAGAAATAGATGAATCAATTCCTTTAAAGCATGGATATTTAGGGCAGGAAACCAATGGCGCTGGTGGACTTTTTAAAGGACTACGTACGATCCCTGTGATATTTGACATTATCAAAGACGTTGAAGAACTTTGTCCTAATGCATGGGTTATTAATTTCACTAATCCAGCCGGAATGGTAACAGAAGCTGTTTATCGACATACTCATTTTAAGCGTTTTGTTGGGGTGTGTAATATTCCGATTGGGATGAAAATGTTTATTAGTGATGTGCTGAAATTATCGGATAAAGATGAGCTATCGATTGATTTATTTGGTTTAAATCATATGGTTTTTATTAAGGATGTTATTGTTAATGGTACATCGCGTTTTAATGAGCTATTAGTGGGGATTGCATCGGGAACATTAAGTGCAAACTCGGTGAAAAACATTACAGATTTGGCGTTTGATGAAGGGCTAATCCGTTCATTAAATCTAATACCCTGTTCTTATTTACTGTATTACTTTAAAACTAAAGAAATGCTCGCGATTGAGCTTGCCGAATATTACAAAGGTGGCGCTAGAGCACAGGTAGTTCAAAAAATTGAGCATCAATTATTTGAACTTTATAAAGATCCATTATTAGACGTTAAACCTAAAGAATTAGAGTTGCGTGGCGGTGCTTATTATTCAGATGCGGCATGTGAGGTTATTAATGCAATCTATAATGATAAAAAAACTGAACATTATGTGAATATCCCACATCAAGGTCATATTGATAATATTCCATTCGATTGGACTGTCGAAATGACATGTACATTAGGACGAAATGGAGCAATACCACATCCAAGGGTGACACATTTTGATGATAAGGTGCTTGGACTTATTTATACGCTAAAAGGCTTTGAAATAGCAACTAGCCGTGCTGCAATTAATGGTGATTTCAATGATGTTTTATTAGCAATGAACCTCAATCCTTTAATTTACTCAGACAAAGATGCTTATTTATTATCCAAAGAGTTATTAATTGCACATAAAATATATCTTCCCCAGTTTGAGAAGGCAATAAAACAACTTGAGCAGGAACAATAATGTTCATTTTTGATGGTGAAGATTAATGTTTGTATTAAATAAAACGGGGATGCAATGTCATCTTTACTGATTGTGAATGCTGATGATTTTGGGCTATGTCAGGCTGTTAATTATGGGATCATTGAATCACATCGAAGTGGTATTGTGCAGTCGACAAGTGCAATGATGAATATGCCAGAAATATATCATGCAGCTAAATTTGATCTGCTTTAATCAAACAGGACACTTTAATAATGGAATATAATCCAATTATTGAGGTGTTAAATGAAAAAACGAACAAACAGGTTTTATACTACTGAGTTTAAGCAAGAAGCGGTCGCATTAGTCACCGAACAAGGTTATAGCGTCCCAAAAGCGGCAGCTTCATTAAGGATCACCGATAAATTACTTTATAACTGGAAAGCAAAATTCGATGCTGAACAATCCGGTAGCAGCTTGAATGCCGATGAGAGAGCTGAGCTATTAAGGCTTCGAAAAGAAAATAAAGAACTTAGGATGGAGAAAGAGATCCTAAAAAAGCCAGCGCCCTCCTGCTAAAGGAAACCAAGTAGCGTTTAAAACGATTAAGCAATTATCTTCACAGTTTCCCGTGCTGAAGCTCTGCAAGTTAATGAAAATAAGTCGTTCTGCCTACTATGCTTGGCTTAAACGCCCAGCAAAATTGATCACCGCAGAACAACTTAGCCTGTACCGCAGAGCCAAAGCTATCTTTGAACAGAGTCGAAATAGCTTAGGTTATAGAACGTTACGTAAACGGTTATGCAAAGAGGGCTTTAGCGTGAGTGCTTATGGCGTTCAAAAGCTAATGGCTCAGCTTGGCCTAGTCGTCACTCAGCGCGTTGCTTACAAAGTCACCACAAAACGCAAACACAGTGATGCCGTAGCCGATAATTTGCTCAATCAAAATTTTAATCCTCACGCACCTAACGAAGTGTGGGCGGGTGATGTGACCTATTTAAAAACAGGGGAAGGCTGGATGTATTTAGCCATCGTGATGGACTTATACTCACGCCGTATTGTGGGTTGGCATATCGATAAACGAATGACGGCAGATTTAGTCAGTAAAGCCTTGATGAAAGCGTATAACTTACGCCAGCCCGAAAAAGGCTTAGTCTTTCATAGTGATAGAGGCTCTCAATATACGAGTAAGCGATATCGCCGCTTGCTAACAAGCTATGGTATTAGGGCAAGCATGGGTGATGTTGGAGCCTGTTGGGATAACGCCGTTGTAGAACGATTTTTTGGCAGTTTAAAACACGATTGGGTACTGAAAATCCCTCAGCCGACTCGGAAACAGATGAAAGAAGATGTTATCGCGTATATGCGCTATTACAACCTAGAAAGGTTTCATACTGCCAACGGTGATCTGTCCCCAATTGAGTATGAACAAAATTCCTTAAGAAAAGTGTCCTGATTTAGTTGCGCAGAACATGATAATCGCGGGTATTGGCCATAAAGGCATTAAATATGGATGATGAGCACCTTTATTACGGCTAAATAAGGCCGCAATAGCCATTATGATGTATACGAAAAGTAATAAAATAACGGTGAATGACGTTAATTCGGCAAGATTAGAACAAAACGCAAGTAATGCTGATGGTATGCAATAGACAATGGTTGCAACCCAAGGAGTATTGTATCGTTTATGTGTTTTTACTAAATGTTTATTGACTGATAAGAACCAAAACTCATCTCGACCACTTGAAAAAATCATTCGGCTAAACTGTACTACAATTGCAATTATTGCATTAAAAACAGATAAGTAAATCGCAGCACAAACAACTCTAGCTAATGTAGGACCACTTAATTGTGTAATGATATAACCAATTGGGTCTGCTTGTTTTGACATATCTGCTAATGATGGAGCACCGATAATCAATGCGGCAAGCGGAACGATTTCAACGATAACCACAATAAACAATGTTAGCAAAATGGCTACTGCCATTGGCTTTCCTTGCTTTTGCATATCCTCTGCCATATAAACGGCAGCGCCATAACCGTTATAAGAGAATAAAGCAGTACCTACCATGGCAATAATCAGCCCTGTACTCACCGGTTCTAATAATCCGGTTGAATTCGCGATGACAGGTGAGATCAAAATATCGACTGATTGACTGGGGTTACTGAACCCTAACCATGCAATTAAAACTAATATCGCAACTTCTAAAAACAGAAAAATACCCGTTAAGATGGCATTTGTTTTAATATTTAACAGTGCGATTGCACCACCTATAAGAACTGTCCACATTCCGGCTGTAGCACTGTCAAATCTTGTTCCTAATGCAGTATTTAAGTAAGGTATAGCCCCGCTGGCTAATACGGCCGGGATAAATAAAGCACAAACTAAAATAAATAAATAGGTTTGAAGGCCGCACAGTGTTCCAAATAATCGTTTTATAATAGAGTATTCGCCGCCAGCACTGGGATGCGCAGCCCCAAGTTCGGCATAACATAACGCAATGTTCACAGCTATAAATGCAGCAATTAAGAATGAAATAAATGATCCACTTCCCGCACTTGCTATGGTGAGTGGGGCGATGACAAAGATTGAGCTTGCAGGGGTAACACCAGAGGCAGTAATCATAACAACATCAAATATGGTTAATCTACCTTCCTTTTTCGTTGACTCTGTGTTTGTTTTCATTGCGAAATCCTCTAATTATTAATAAGTTATAAGGCACGGCAATAAATAGTCGATATTGAGTTAATCAATAGAACGCGCTAAGTAAGATTGATTTAAACTCTTATAAATTAGATAAAAACAATCATTAGTATTAAGTTATTAGCCCCCAGTTTTACGGCTACCAGAGCCACTACCAATAAATTGCAATAAATACTATTTTTTCATCGAACGTGAATTATTTTGTCGTTATTCTTTACGGGTATTCAAAAATGCAAATTGTGCAGCTTCATCGGTTTGTTTTTTTGGCCAACGTTGAGTAATTGTTTTTCGACGAGTATAAAAACGGACTCCATCTGGCCCATAGGCATGTAAATCACCGAATAGAGAACGTTTCCATCCGCCAAAACTGTGAAAAGCAATAGGGACAGGTAAAGGAATATTAATTCCAACCATTCCAACTTCGATTTCTTCAGAAAATAAACGTGCGGACTCGCCATCACGTGTAAATAGGCAAGTACCATTACCATATTCATGCTGATTAATTAGAGAGATGGCTTGTTCAAGGCTTTCAACGCGAACAATACAAAGTACCGGCCCGAAGATCTCTTCTTGGTATATGCGCATACTCGGGGTGACATCATCAAATAAGCAACCACCTAAAAAGTAGCCTTTTTCTGACTGGCTTAGTTTACGGCCATCAACTAATAAACTTGCGCCACTTTCTATGCCATCCGTAATATAGTTTTGGACTTTCTCAAGATGCGCTTGAGTAATAAGAGGACCCATATCTATATTCAGGTCACTTCCTACACCTATTCTTAATGATTCTATTTTTGGAATGATCTTTTCCACTAGTGCATCAGCAATGTGGTTACCGACACACACAACAACTGAAATAGCCATGCATCTCTCACCACAGGACCCATAAGCTGCACCCATGAGAGCATTTACTGCATTATCTAAATCTGCATCAGGCATTAGTACTGCATGGTTTTTTGCACCACCAAGTGCTTGTATACGTTTACCTCGCTGTGCTCCTTCGCGGTATATATATTCTGCGACAGGTGTTGAACCAACAAAACTAATGGCTTTAACGTCTGGATGGTGAATGATCGCATCGACAGCTTCTTTATCGCCATTGACCACATTTAGTACTCCTTTAGGTAATCCCGCTTGTTGAAATAATTCAGCGATCAATAAGGTAGAACTGGGATCTCTTTCAGAAGGCTTCAGAACAAAGGTATTTCCGCAGACAACCGCTAATGGATACATCCATAAAGGAACCATCGCAGGAAAATTAAATGGCGTGATGCCTGCAACAACACCGACGGGATGGAAAGTGCTCCAAGTGTCAATATCTGAACCAATATTACGGCAATGCTCTCCTTTTAAAAATTCAGGCGCTGCCATGGTGTATTCAATACTTTCGATTCCTCGATTTAACTCTCCAGCCGCATCTTCACGTGTCTTACCATGCTCTTGACTGATTAAATTGATAATTTCCTGTTCATTTTCTCCTAAAAGCTGTTTGAAGCGAGCGAGAATTTGAACTCGTTTCATTGTTGAAGTCGCTTTCCAATTTGGAAGCGCTGCTTTTGCAGCGAGAACCGCTTCATTGACCGTTTCTTTATTAGCCATTTCCACTTTTCTAATCGGTTGCCCTGTTGAAGGGTCAAACACATTAGATAAACGTCCATTGGTAGCGAAAGATTGGCCATTAATTAAGTGTGTTATTATCGTCATACCTCATTATCCTCAGTTTAGTTGTTGCAAAGTTTCGCCAACGGCATCAAATAATCGTTCAATATCAGCCTGTTCACTGTTAAACATCGGGCCAAATTGCAGAGTATCGCCACTAAAACGCACGTAAAAACCCGCTTTCCATAACGTAATTCCAGCTTCGAATGGCCTGATGGAGGGATCACCATCACGTCCAGTAAGTTGAATGGCACCGACTAACCCACAGTTTCTAATATCAGCAACATGTGGGCATCCTTGCAAAGCATGTATTTTTTGTTCAAAAAATGGTGCAAGTGCAGCTGAACGCTCTAGAAGAGACTCTTCTTCTAAGAGTTTTAATGTGGCCAACGCAGCAGCGCAAGCTACGGGATGAGCTGAATAGGTATAACCATGAGCTAATTCAACAGCATGCTCCGGCAAAGACTGGGACATAAAAGTGTCATAAATTTCACTGCTGGCGATGACTCCGCCAAGGGGGATTGCACCATTGGTAATTTGCTTAGCAAAATTGAGTATATCGGGAGTGACACCGAAATATTCAGAACCACTCCATGTCCCCATTCGCCCAAATGCAGTGATAACTTCATCAAAAATCAGCAAAATGTCATTTTGATCGCAAATTTGGCGTAAACGTTGTAAATAGCCATGAGGGGGGATAATGGCTCCGGCAGATCCAGAGAGAGGCTCGATAATAACCGCTGCAATATTAGATGCATCATGTAATTCGATCAGTTTCAACATATCATTGGCTAGAGCTTCACCACCACCTTCAGCTATCCCTTTGGTAAATTGTTTGTCGGTTTGTAAGGTGTGACATAAATGGTCAACATCCATAAATGAACCAAATGTTTTACGGTTACCCCCGATACCTCCCAAACTTGTTCCTGCAATATTAACGCCGTGATACCCCCGACTACGGCCAATTAGTTTAGTTTTTGACGCTTTTCCCTTGATCCACCAATAGGCTCTTGCAATTTTAACTGCTGTATCAGTGGACTCAGAGCCTGAACTGGTAAAAAAAACATGGTTCAGATTTTTTGGCATCAAATGCGTGATTTTTTCTGCTAATTGGAATGAGAGAGGGTGGCCGAACTGGAATCCTGGTGAATAGTCTAGCGTACCGAGCTGTTGCGTCACTGCAGTTTGAATTTCAGTGTGAGTATGGCCAGCACCACAATTCCATAATCCTGATAAACCATCATAAATTTGCCGCCCATGATTATCTTTCAACCAAGGGCCTTTAGCCGAAACGATAATTCTAGGGTTTAGATGAAAGTATCTATTTGAGCTAAATGGCATCCAGTGAGAATCAAAATTGAGTGATTTTTTTTTCGTATTTTCTTGCATAGATAACCCTCCTATTATGACTGCTCCTATTTTGTATTAATGTTGCATTGCGTTAAATTTAAATTAACGAATTGTTACTTTTGGGTTTTGTAAAGTAAATGAAGAAAAAAATATTGGGCAAATTACTGATTTTGAATTGAAATTATTGTGTGTATTTAAAACTGTTGCCGAGTGTGGCAGTTTTTCATCGGCAGAGATTTTATTAGGTATATCGAGTTCAGCAATTAGCCTTCATATGGGTGATCTGGAAAAGAGACTTGGTGTGCGCTTATGTCAGCGAGGTCGCGCTGGTTTTTCGCTTACAGATGAAGGGCGTGAAATATTACGTATCAGCGAGAATATGATGGCATCCATCGAACATTTTCGTCAGCAAGTAAATCAAATGCATAAGCAATTAAGAGGGGAGTTTAATATAGGAATTATTAATAACTTAGTGACTCAGCCACAAATGCGTTTGACTAATGTACTAGAAAAAATACATGAAGTAGGACCTGATATACTTATTAATTTGTGTATGAGTACGCCAATGGAAATTGAAAAGGGCCTTATGGAGGGTTGGCTTCATGTCGGGGCATTACCATTTAGTAGCACAATTTCAGGGTTACATTATTCACCGCTCTATGATGAAAAATCATTTCTATATTGCAGTGATCGACATCCATTATTCTCTTCAAGCACATTACCAACAAAAAAACAGCTAGCGGAACTCAATGCTATTGTACCAACCAGCAGAATGACAAGTGAAATGGTGGCTATGCATCAGTTACTGAATTGTGTGGCGACAGCATCCGATCGCGAAGGTATTGCTTTTTTAATCTTGACGGGAAAGCTAGTTGGATTTCTTCCTGATCACTATGCGGCTAATTGGGTAAATAATGGTGTTATGAAGGCTCTTTCACCTGAAAAATTGTTTTTCCATAATCCTATCGTTATTGCTACTCGTAAAGGCACTCATATTAATAATATAACTGATTATTTCTTGAGCGTTTTGTGAGTTTAATCATATTGCTCAATAAGTGATTTTTCATTCAATGAATATGTCGTTGTACATCATCGAGAAGACGACCAGGTTAATCTCTATTTTTATAATTGAAATTTAAATGATGTTATAATCATTTAATATAGTGATAAGTTATCGATAACTGCTATAAAAATACAATTAGCTGAAAAATATAAAATAATTAAGTTTGTATTGAGAGCGTCATGAAAATGATTTTTACTAAAGAACGTCACATGTCATATCATAAATTTAATTATAAAAAACCCAATCTATGTTGATAACACATAGATTGGGCTGTCACTTAATACTGATTAACGTAAACTACCAGCCAGTTTGTCTTTTAAGAAACTGACGACATTATCAAGCCCAACGAGTGATTTCTCATCGCTACGGCGCGCTTTATATTCAACTTGGTTGCTATCAAGGTTACGATCGCCAATAACAATCGTATAAGGAACACCTATTAGCTCCATATCAGCAAACATGACTCCTGGACGCTCTTTACGGTCATCGAAAATAACATCAATGCCTTGTGTTTTTAAGTCAGCATACAGCTTTTCTGCAACTTCTTTGACTCTGTAAGATTTATGCATGTTCATTGGCAAAATCGCGACATGGAATGGTGCGATTGCATCATTCCAAATAATACCACGACCATCGTGACTTTGTTCAATAGCCGCTGCAACAATACGAGTGACACCAATACCATAGCAACCCATAGTGACGATTTGGTTGTGACCTTCTTCATTTTGTACTGAAGCTTTCATTGCTTCTGAGTATTTAGTGCCTAATTGGAAAATATGGCCCACTTCAATACCACGTTTGATAAGCAATGTACCTTTACCATCTGGACTTGGATCTCCCTCAACAACATTACGTAAATCAAACGTTTCTGGTTGAGCTAAATCGCGTTCCCAGTTAATTCCAAAATAATGTTTACCATCAATATTGGCTCCAGCACCAAAATCACTCATCACAGCAACACTGCGGTCAATGACGATAGGTAAAGGCATATTGATAGGACCCAATGAACCAGGTGCCGCATTCACTGCCGCTTTGATCTCTTCTTCTGAAGCAAACTCTAGCGGGCTAGCAACCAGTGGATGTTTTTCAGCTTTGACTTCATTAAGTTCATGATCACCACGGATTAATAAGGCAACTAGTGTGTGGCCGGAATCTTTTTTAGCGCGAACGATTAATGTTTTAACCGTTTTTTCGATAGGTAAGCCAAATTGTTCAACCAATTCTGCAATTGTTTTTGCATTTGGTGTATCAACCAGATGCATTTCTTTAGTTGGTGCTGCACGTGATGTTAATGGTGCAATAGCTTCTGCTAACTCAATATTCGCTGCAAAATCGGACTCAGTTGAAAAGACTATATCATCTTCACCACTTTGTGCGAGAACTTGGAATTCGTGTGAAGCGCTTCCACCAATAGAACCGGTATCTGCGTGTACTGCACGGAAATCAAAGCCGATACGCGTGAAGATCTTACTATAAGCTTCATACATCGCATCATAAGTTTCTTGTAATGATTCTTGTGTTGTATGAAATGAGTATGCATCTTTCATGATAAATTCACGTGAACGCATGATGCCAAAACGTGGGCGAACTTCATCACGGAATTTAGTTTGAATTTGGAATAGATTTAGTGGTAATTGTTTGTATGACGTAATTTCATTACGAACTAAATCGGTAATAACTTCTTCATGGGTTGGACCCAAAACAAAAGGGCGTTCACCACGATCGGTAAAACGCAGTAACTCAGGACCATACTGCTCCCAGCGACCACTCTCTTGCCACAAATCTGCGGGTTGAACTACGGGCAGAGACACTTCGATTGAACCCGCATTTTCCATTTCTTCACGAACAATATTCTCGACTTTACGCAGAACACGAACGCCAGTAGGTAACCAGTCATAAAGACCAGATGCAAGTTTACGGATCATTCCTGCACGAAGCATCAATTGATGGCTGACTACTTCGGCATCTGCAGGAGTCTCTTTTAGTGTTGAGAGCAGATATTTGCTAGTACGCATTGTATAGGTTCCATTAGAACAACGGGTGATGGCAAAGGAGTTATTGCCAAATCAATCTGACTGCAAAAGCAGCGTGATAAACAGCTAGTCTACCAGTGACAGTGCTTTGTCAAAAGGGGTTAAACCGATTTTTCATAAGGTTCGATGGCGAAGACTTCCGTCACATTATCGACAATTCGCCAGCGCACATTAAAATCGAGTAAATGAACGGCGTAGTCACGCGCTTCCGTCGCCTGTTTTTTATAAGCAGGGCGTGGATCTTGCATTAAAACTTGCTGAATAAATTGCATAAGACCCGGATAGCTTTTTTGGTATCTTACTAAATCTTGTTGGACTTGGGGATAAAAAATTACTTGCATATCATCTGATGGTGCATCTTGTGCAAAACCTGCTGTCGCTGTTGGAATAGATTCAGCAAATGGCAAATAAGGTTTGATATCAATAACTGGCGTTCCATCGACGAGATCTAAACTGCCTAACTCCAAAATGACACTATTGTGTTCTTGGGTTATCCCTTTTAATTCAATTAGAGACATACCAATAGGGTTTGGCCTAAATGTAGAGCGCGTTGCAAAGACACCCATTTTATCATTCCCTCCCAGTCTGGGAGGGCGAACAAGTGGTTTCCATCCGCCTTTCATCGTTTGATGAAACACAAACAGTACCCAAATATGACTGAATTGAGCTAATCCTCTGACTGAATTAGGATCACTATAAGGTGGATGCAAATGTAACCGCCCCCTACCTCCAGGCACTAGCCCTGGTTGGCGAGGGATAGCAAATTTTTCTTTATAAGGTGATTCGATATGCCCTATTACATTGCATTCGAATGATTGGATCTGATTATTATTCGACAATTTGTATTGCACTACCTTCGCAGATTGTTGCTTGATAGCAACCCGGAGATGTCATTGTTTGGCATTGGTGCAGTACTACCGCATCCGCAGCAATATAAGCAGCTCGGGTTAACATACTTCTTTTCGCTGTATTTACATTTGAGGGTGGGCTCTGAACGCTTTCTCGACATGATTCACCTGATACAACTCCAAGATCTTTAAATGGCATCCCTAATAGTTCTTCAGGACTGTTCATTAACTTTACATTAGCAGTATCGGTCTCTGTGACTTTTTGTGGTGCCGGTTTAGTGAGCTTCATACTTGTGAAGCCTTTATTTTGACCCTGATGAATGTATTGATTCATTCCACACCCAGCTAAAATAAAGGTAGCTAGGGCGAGCAATAACAATCTCATGATTTTTTCCTTTCTTATAGGTATGGGAAAATTATATTTGCTATGTTTCGCTTATTTTTAATACAAAAAATACTAGGCGGTATACACCACCTAGTATTTTAATCACTTTTTAATTAATAAAAAAGATTACCAGCCTTTAATTGCACCACCATCAAACACTTCGTTAGCTTTTTTAGCAACTTCATCTGATTGATATGCTTGGATAAACTTCTTCACATTTTCTTTATCTTTATTATCATCGCGTGCAACAATAAGGTTTACATAAGGAGAATCTTTATCTTCTACAAACAAACCATCTTTTTCTGGTGTTAGTTTTGGTGTTGCGCTACTCGCCCAAGTAGTATTGATGATAGCTAATGCAATTTTTTGGTCATCAAGTGCACGTGGTAACTGTGGTGCTTCTAACTCAACAAATTTTAATCCTTTTGGATTTTCGACAACATCCAATACAGTCGGAAGTAAACCAGTACCATCCTTCAGTTTAATTAAACCTTGTTGCTGTAATAGAAGCAATGAGCGACCTAAGTTTGTTGGATCGTTAGGAAGTGCAATTTGAGCGCCATCTGCAAGCTCATCAATTGATTTGATTTGCTTAGAGTAAGCAGCAATAGGGTAGATAAATGTATTAGCAACCGGCGTTATTTTATAATTACGGTCTTTAATTTGTTGATCAAGATAAGGCTTATGTTGATATGCATTGACATCAATGTCACCTTTACTTAGCGCTTCGTTTGGTAATACGAAATCGTTAAAAGAAACTAGCTCAACGTTCAAACCATATTTTTCTTTCGCTACTTTTTGTGCAACTTCAGCTACTTCCAATTCTTTACCCATGATAACACCTACTTTGATGCTATTTGGATCTTTTTCTTTTTCGCCACAACCTGCGAGAACTAATGTGCCTAATAGCGCGCCGACAACTGCAATAGATTTTAACTTAATAGACATACATATACCCCTTAAACGCTTTCTTATATAGCACCTCTACGGCGCTGCTATTTTACAGACTATTTATGTGACACTTTTTTCATTAAGTACTCACCCGTGAACTGAATAATGAACACTAGAATTATTAACAACACAAGCACAGTATTCATGACTATTGGGTTATAAGTATAGTACCCGTATTGCATTGCAATTTGACCTAAACCACCTGAACCTACAGCACCACCCATCGCAGAATAACCAACTAACATAATTAAAGTAATGGTTGCTGCGTTAATGATTCCGGATAGGGACTCAGGTAATAGGATTTTACGTATAATTTGTAGTGGTGTTGCACCCATCGCTCTTGATGCTTCAATTAAGCCACTTGGTACTTCTAATAACGTATTTTCAACCATGCGTGCAATAAAAGGGATTGCACCAACTGTTAGTGGAACAATCGCGCCTTCAATACCGATAGCTGAACCCACCAAGAATTTTGTGAATGGACTTATCCAGACTAAAAGAATGATAAACGGAATTGAACGAAAAATATTCACTACCGCTGAAATTACACCATAGAGAACGGTATTTTCCATCACTTGCCCACGGCGAGTGACATAAAGTAGAACTCCAGTAGGTACACCCATTAAAAAACCTAGGATCGCTGACACGAAAGTCATAATAATAGTATCAATCGTTCCCGATATAAGTAGTGCAATCATTCCCTCAGACATAACCCAAAACCTCTACTTTGACATGATGCTCTTTTAAAAAGTTAATTGTTGCTTCAACGCCACCATTAACGCCATGTATCTCAGCGAGCATAACGCCAAATTTTACCCCACCTGCATAATCAATTTGGGAACTTAATATATTAATGTCGATATCAAACTTACGCACAACCATAGAGATAAGTGGAGCATCAACCGACTGGCCCGTGAACTCAAGTTTCAGTAATGGTGATAGATCTGTTGCAGGCTTGCTCTTGAGTCGTTCTTTGTAATCATCAGGAATATCAACTACCAAAGTTGATTTGATAAACTGTTGTGCAATGGGGGTTTTAGGGTGAGAGAAAACGGCACTCACTTTATCTTGTTCAATTAACTGACCACCGCTAATGACAGCAACTTGGTCACAAATACGTTTAACAACGTCCATTTCATGTGTAATAAGTAAAATGGTTAGACCTAATCGACGGTTGATATCCTTGAGTAATTCAAGAATAGAGCGTGTTGTTGCAGGGTCAAGAGCACTGGTTGCTTCATCACACAATAAAACTTTTGGTGAATTAGCAAGTGCACGAGCGATTGCAACGCGCTGCTTTTGACCACCAGAAAGGTTTGCTGGATAAGCATCTCTTTTATCAGTTAACCCAACGAGCTCAAGTAACTCATTAACACGTATTTTAATTTTATCTTTAGGCGTATTATCTAATTCAAGAGGCAGAGCCACATTATCAAAAACATTACGAGAAGATAATAAGTTAAAATGCTGAAAGATCATGCCAATACCGCGACGAGCTTTCGTCAAGGATTTCTCAGGTAATGCGGTTAAATCTTGACCGTCAACGATGACTTGACCTGATGTTGGGCTTTCCAGCATGTTTACACAGCGGATCAGAGTGCTTTTACCTGCACCCGAAGCACCAATGACACCGTAGATTTGCCCAGCAGGAACGTGTAGGCTAATATTTGTTAGCGCCTGAATGCTACGGCTTCCTTGCTGGAAAACTTTATTAATCTTTGAGAGCTTTATCATTTATTTCTTCTAAATATATAGGAATCGATTTAGATAATTAAATCTAACATGATTGGATGTTAGGGCGTCTAGACGTCTAAGTCAACAAGGTTTGATTTAATTTATTCTATTCTCATTTATTTTCTTTTCATGAGATACTTAAAATTCATTTAGTTTGAGGAGTAAATCGGTGAGCAAAGGTATACCAGCAATCTTTTTAGATAGAGACGGTACAATCAATATAGATCATGGCTATGTACATCAAATAGATGACTTTGAGTTTATTGAAGGTGCTATTGAAGCGATGGCTGAATTAAAAAAAATGGGTTACGCGCTGGTGGTTGTGACTAACCAATCTGGTATCGGTAGGGGCATCTATTCTGAAGATAGTTTTATGCAACTAACAGAATGGATGGATTGGTCATTAGCTGACCGCGGTGTTGAACTCGATGGTATCTATTTCTGCCCTCATCATCCTGAAGCTAAAGATGAAGCTTACCGTGAAGACTGTAATTGCCGTAAACCAAAACCCGGCATGTTATTAGAAGCACAGTCATTCCGTAATATAGATATGGCTTCTTCTATTATGGTTGGTGACAAATTAGCGGATATGCAAGCAGGTAGAGCTGCTAATGTTGGAACCATTATATTAGTAAGAAGTGGTGAAGCAGTGACAGAAGAAGCAATCGAAAGTGCAGATATTGTGATTAATAGCATCTCAGAACTACCAAAAGTAGTAAAAAGTATCAAAAAATAGGCGTTTTGACTGATATATCATCACTTGAGTTTTTTTTTCAAAAAAACACTTGCGAGATTTTCTCAGCTCCCTATAATGCGCATCCACTGACCCACGATGAGTCAACGCAGAACGCGGTGACAAGCCAACAGGCACAACGTAGTCAGCGAGAGAATCTGAAAAGATAAGCGAAAAAAAGCTTGACTCTCCATGAGAAAAACGTATTATACGTCTCCTCGCGACAGGAACCTAAGTTGTTGAAACAAAGGTTAATATCGAAAGATAAGTCGCAACGCTCTTTAACAATTTATCAGACAATCTGTGTGGGCACTCACAAGACACTATCAAAAAAATATTTGATGTAAAAAGTCTTGAAGAGTGACTAACACGTTAATTCATATATATGAACTAATAGGTAATATGCTTTCGCAAGAAAGCATACTACGACAGTAACATTCTTTGAGCATCAAGCACTTTTTAATTGAAGAGTTTGATCATGGCTCAGATTGAACGCTGGCGGCAGGCCTAACACATGCAAGTCGAGCGGTAACAGGGGAAGCTTGCTTCTCGCTGACGAGCGGCGGACGGGTGAGTAATGTATGGGGATCTGCCCGATAGAGGGGGATAACTACTGGAAACGGTGGCTAATACCGCATAATCTCTTAGGAGCAAAGCAGGGGAACTTCGGTCCTTGCGCTATCGGATGAACCCATATGGGATTAGCTAGTAGGTGGGGTAATGGCTCACCTAGGCGACGATCCCTAGCTGGTCTGAGAGGATGATCAGCCACACTGGGACTGAGACACGGCCCAGACTCCTACGGGAGGCAGCAGTGGGGAATATTGCACAATGGGCGAAAGCCTGATGCAGCCATGCCGCGTGTATGAAGAAGGCCTTAGGGTTGTAAAGTACTTTCAGTCGGGAGGAAGGCGTTGATGCTAATATCATCAACGATTGACGTTACCGACAGAAGAAGCACCGGCTAACTCCGTGCCAGCAGCCGCGGTAATACGGAGGGTGCAAGCGTTAATCGGAATTACTGGGCGTAAAGCGCACGCAGGCGGTTGATTAAGTTAGATGTGAAATCCCCGGGCTTAACCTGGGAATGGCATCTAAAACTGGTCAGCTAGAGTCTTGTAGAGGGGGGTAGAATTCCATGTGTAGCGGTGAAATGCGTAGAGATGTGGAGGAATACCGGTGGCGAAGGCGGCCCCCTGGACAAAGACTGACGCTCAGGTGCGAAAGCGTGGGGAGCAAACAGGATTAGATACCCTGGTAGTCCACGCTGTAAACGATGTCGATTTGGAGGTTGTTCCCTTGAGGAGTGGCTTCCGGAGCTAACGCGTTAAATCGACCGCCTGGGGAGTACGGCCGCAAGGTTAAAACTCAAATGAATTGACGGGGGCCCGCACAAGCGGTGGAGCATGTGGTTTAATTCGATGCAACGCGAAGAACCTTACCTACTCTTGACATCCAGAGAATTTAGCAGAGATGCTTTAGTGCCTTCGGGAACTCTGAGACAGGTGCTGCATGGCTGTCGTCAGCTCGTGTTGTGAAATGTTGGGTTAAGTCCCGCAACGAGCGCAACCCTTATCCTTTGTTGCCAGCACGTAATGGTGGGAACTCAAAGGAGACTGCCGGTGATAAACCGGAGGAAGGTGGGGATGACGTCAAGTCATCATGGCCCTTACGAGTAGGGCTACACACGTGCTACAATGGCGTATACAAAGAGAAGCTACCTCGCGAGAGCAAGCGGAACTCATAAAGTACGTCGTAGTCCGGATTGGAGTCTGCAACTCGACTCCATGAAGTCGGAATCGCTAGTAATCGTAGATCAGAATGCTACGGTGAATACGTTCCCGGGCCTTGTACACACCGCCCGTCACACCATGGGAGTGGGTTGCAAAAGAAGTAGGTAGCTTAACCTTCGGGAGGGCGCTTACCACTTTGTGATTCATGACTGGGGTGAAGTCGTAACAAGGTAACCGTAGGGGAACCTGCGGTTGGATCACCTCCTTACCATTGAAGTGCTTTTGTGAAGTGTTCACACAGATTGTCTGATGAAATAGAGTAAAACGGTATCTATAGGCTTGTAGCTCAGGTGGTTAGAGCGCACCCCTGATAAGGGTGAGGTCGGTGGTTCAAGTCCACTCAGGCCTACCAAAATCGAATAATGCTGCGTTATAACTTAACTCGTTTACTTGATGTAAACGTTGCAAAGTTATGCATTGCCTAATTCGATTTAGCTTTTAATCACTATGAATATAGTGAGTAGATACTGTGAAATCTGTTATGGGGCTATAGCTCAGCTGGGAGAGCGCCTGCCTTGCACGCAGGAGGTCAGCGGTTCGATCCCGCTTAGCTCCACCATAATAATACTTTAAATTATTCAGAATAGATTATTTATAGTCTATTGCGAATAATTTTGCTCTTTAAAAATCTGGAACAAGCTGAAAATTGAAAACAACCACATTGTTTATCGCTTAAATAATGTGAGAGTCTCTCAAAAATCTCAACTTGAATGATGTTTCTCTGAAATATCGAGTCGACGAGCGAAATGAGTTCGAGGCGGCCAGCGCACAGCAAGCGCAGCGTACTTAAGGTACGTGAGCATTGCGAGCACTGCCCAACAACGAAATCATGAAGCACAGTCACTCGTTGTAAGAAGACACTTTCGGGTTGTGAGGTTAAGCGACTAAGCGTACACGGTGGATGCCTAGGCAATCAGAGGCGATGAAGGACGTGCTAATCTGCGAAAAGCGTCGGTAAGGTGATATGAACCGTTATAACCGACGATATCCGAATGGGGAAACCCAGTGCAATACGTTGCACTATCGTTTGATGAATACATAGTCAAACGAAGCGAACCGAGGGAACTGAAACATCTCAGTACCTCGAGGAAAAGAAATCAACCGAGATTCCCCTAGTAGCGGCGAGCGAACGGGGAACAGCCCAGAGTCTTAATCAGCATTAGCATCAGGAAAACGGTCTGGAAAGTCCGGCAGTAAAGGGTGATAGCCCCGTATCCGAAGGTGTTAGTGTTGTGAACTCGACGAGTAGGGCGGGACACGTGTTATCCTGTCTGAATATGGGGGGACCATCCTCCAAGGCTAAATACTCCTGATTGACCGATAGTGAACCAGTACCGTGAGGGAAAGGCGAAAAGAACCCCGGCGAGGGGAGTGAAATAGAACCTGAAACCGTGTACGTACAAGCAGTGGGAGCCTTAATTTATTAGGGTGACTGCGTACCTTTTGTATAATGGGTCAGCGACTTATATTCTGTAGCAAGGTTAACCGTATAGGGGAGCCGTAGGGAAACCGAGTCTTAACTGGGCGAATAAGTTGCAGGGTATAGACCCGAAACCCGGTGATCTAGCCATGGGCAGGTTGAAGGTTGGGTAACACTAACTGGAGGACCGAACCGACTAATGTTGAAAAATTAGCGGATGACTTGTGGCTGGGGGTGAAAGGCCAATCAAACCGGGAGATAGCTGGTTCTCCCCGAAAGCTATTTAGGTAGCGCCTCGTGAACTCATCTTCGGGGGTAGAGCACTGTTTCGACTAGGGGGTCATCCCGACTTACCAACTCGATGCAAACTACGAATACCGAAGAATGTTATCACGGGAGACACACGGCGGGTGCTAACGTTCGTCGTGAAGAGGGAAACAACCCAGACCGCCAGCTAAGGTCCCAAAGTCATAGTTAAGTGGGAAACGAAGTGGGAAGGCTCAGACAGCCAGGATGTTGGCTTAGAAGCAGCCATCATTTAAAGAAAGCGTAATAGCTCACTGGTCGAGTCGGCCTGCGCGGAAGATGTAACGGGGCTAAACTATGCACCGAAGCTGCGGCAGCGATATTTAGATATTGTTGGGTAGGGGAGCGTTCTGTAAGCCTGCGAAGGTGACCTGTGAGGGTTGCTGGAGGTATCAGAAGTGCGAATGCTGACATAAGTAACGATAATGCGGGTGAAAAACCCGCACGCCGGAAGACCAAGGGTTCCTGTCCAACGTTAATCGGGGCAGGGTGAGTCGACCCCTAAGGCGAGGCAGAAATGCGTAGTCGATGGGTAACAGGTTAATATTCCTGTACTGGTGATAATTGCGATGGGGGGACGGAGAAGGCTAGGCTGGCCGGGCGACGGTTGTCCCGGTTTAAGGATGTAGGTGGGTGAATTAGGCAAATCCGGTTCACTATACACTGAGGTCTGATGACGAGTCACTACGGTGATGAAGTAGCTCATGCCCCGCTTCCAGGAAAAGCCTCTAAGCTCTAGATTATCATTAATCGTACCCCAAACCGACACAGGTGGTCAGGTAGAGAATACTCAGGCGCTTGAGAGAACTCGGGTGAAGGAACTAGGCAAAATGGTGCCGTAACTTCGGGAGAAGGCACGCTGGCATTAGGTGAAATCCCTCGCGGATGGAGCCGAAGCCAGTCGCAGATACCAGCTAGCTGCAACTGTTTATTAAAAACACAGCACTGTGCAAACACGAAAGTGGACGTATACGGTGTGACGCCTGCCCGGTGCTGGAAGGTTAATTGATGGGGTTATCCGTAAGGAGAAGCTCTTGATCGAAGCCCCAGTAAACGGCGGCCGTAACTATAACGGTCCTAAGGTAGCGAAATTCCTTGTCGGGTAAGTTCCGACCTGCACGAATGGCGTAATGATGGCTAGGCTGTCTCCACCCGAGACTCAGTGAAATTGAACTCGCTGTGAAGATGCAGTGTACCCGCGGCAAGACGGAAAGACCCCGTGAACCTTTACTATAGCTTGACACTGAACATTGAGCCTTGATGTGTAGGATAGGTGGGAGGCTTTGAAGTGTGGACGCCAGTCTGCATGGAGCCAACCTTGAAATACCACCCTTTAATGTTTGATGTTCTAACGTGGCCCCATTATCTGGGGTGCGGACAGTGTCTGGTGGGTAGTTTGACTGGGGCGGTCTCCTCCCAAAGAGTAACGGAGGAGCACGAAGGTTGGCTAAGCATGGTCGGACATCATGCGGTTAGTGCAAAGGCATAAGCCAGCTTGACTGCGAGAGTGACAGCTCGAGCAGGTACGAAAGTAGGTCTTAGTGATCCGGTGGTTCTGAATGGAAGGGCCATCGCTCAACGGATAAAAGGTACTCCGGGGATAACAGGCTGATACCGCCCAAGAGTTCATATCGACGGCGGTGTTTGGCACCTCGATGTCGGCTCATCACATCCTGGGGCTGAAGTAGGTCCCAAGGGTATGGCTGTTCGCCATTTAAAGTGGTACGCGAGCTGGGTTTAGAACGTCGTGAGACAGTTCGGTCCCTATCTGCCGTGGGCGTTGGAAGATTGAAAGGGGCTGCTCCTAGTACGAGAGGACCGGAGTGGACGCACCACTGGTGTTCGGGTTGTCATGCCAATGGCATTGCCCGGTAGCTAAGTGCGGAAGAGATAACCGCTGAAAGCATCTAAGCGGGAAACTTGCCTTGAGATGAGTCTTCCCTGACCCTTTAAGGGTCCTAAAGGAACGTTTAAGACTAAGACGTTGATAGGCTGGGTGTGTAAGCGTAGCGATACGTTGAGCTAACCAGTACTAATGAACCGTGAGGCTTAACCTCACAACACCGAAGGTGTTTTAAGAGAGATGATGTTGTTTTCAGAATGCATGAGAATGCAACTAAGCTTGTTCGAGATTAATTATCTGGTTTAGCGAAACTGAAAGGTGGGATTAAACGGGATAAACAGAATTTGTCTGGCGGCAATAGCGCGGTGGTCCCACCTGACCCCATGCCGAACTCAGAAGTGAAACGCCGTAGCGCCGATGGTAGTGTGGGGTCTCCCCATGTGAGAGTAGGGAACTGCCAGACATTAATTAAACGCTTATTGCCTAATAAAGCGATAGGTAGCCGATAAGGCGAAGAATAAGTGGAGCGGTAGTTCAGTTGGTTAGAATACCTGCCTGTCACGCAGGGGGTCGCGGGTTCGAGTCCCGTCCGTTCCGCCACTTATTAAACCCCGTGAATTATTTCACGGGGTTTTTTATTATGTCATAAATATTATTTAACAGATTTTTGGATCTAATTTATTTTGCATAATATCATTTTCCCTTCTTAACTGTTTTTTTCGTAAAATCCAATTACCTTTTTTTGATATTTCATAAGGCATATTTGTTATTCTTCGAATACATTCTAAGTATTATCTTTTCAAATTTTTTCTACGTTAGATCAAAATTATTCTTTTCAAAGAACGTTAATTGAATTTATCTTTTTGATATTAATAATGATTTTTATTTAAAAGGCGTGTTTTTACTAATGAGCGGAAATTTATCGGTATTTTATTCTCTAGGTGAAAGGATACAGCGTATTAAATTTAAAAATTAATATTAAGCTAGCTTATATTTTCTGAATACTGATAATCAACAAGATTCTAAACTTTAAAAGTATAAAAATTAGATGACAGATCATTTTAGGTGAAATATTTTCAACTATTCATAAATGGTTAGCTAAGAGAAGATTGTAGGGCAAGATCTCCTCCAACTTCATAAGATATAACATGACAGGTTTGATATACTGCATAAGGTACAGTCTATATAATTGCTTAAATGCTATTAATTTCCAATTTTCCGTAGGAACTCGAAACGTGGCGAAAAGAACCTATTCTGTTAGATATATTGCAGGTCAGCCCGCTAAGCGTATTCATCCAATGCCTACGCACATGCTAGGTGAGTCACTACCGGTTGGATTACCGTTGTTTGCTGCTGGTGAAACATTGGATGTGGTTACCTGGAATATTTATAAGCAGCAACGTCCTAATTGGAAAATAGCATTAAATGAGCTAGTTAAGGATAAAAAACTCATTCTTTTGCAAGAAGCTCAAATGTCACCTGAACTTGTATCATTTGCAGCTTCTCATCAGTTGATTGCAGATCAAGTTCCAGCTTTACCTTTTTCTCAGCATCCTGCTGGTGTTATGACATTAGCAACTGCGCATCCTATCTATTGCTGTCCATTAAGGGAAAAAGAGCCTCTTTTACGCTTAGCCAAGTCAGCGTTAATCACGGTTTATCCATTACCAAATGGAAAGCATTTAATGGTCGCCAATGTTCATGCAATAAACTTCAGTTTTGGTGTTGATGTTTATATTAGGCAACTGAGCAAACTCGGTAATCAAATCGCTAAACACGTCGGCCCTGTTATTCTTGCTGGGGATTTTAATGCGTGGAGTCGTCAAAGAGTGAATGCATTAAAACGTTTTATTAGAAGTGTTGGTTTAAAAGAGCTTAATTATGAAAATGATCAAAGAACCAAAGCCTTTGGGCGACCTCTAGATTATATGTTTTACCGAGGATTGAAGGTAAAAGGCAGCTATATAACAAATACAGATGCATCGGATCACAACCCAATTATTACTCAATTTGATTTAATCATTTAATCATTTAATCATTTAATCATCTTGTCATGATGATTAAATATTCATCTGGTTATAAATTTCAGTTCCTGTATTGAACATTTAAAACAGCCTATAACCAACTTTTCAATTTAATTGATTCCTACAATAGGATAATACTTTGAGCCTATCGCAGGATGAGTTAAACAATTATAATTTATTTGTATTGGTATAGATTATACCCTAGCTCTTTAGCAACGGATGTAATCATTTTTTGTCCTCGAACACGATTTCCTATCTGATCTAGTGGTGGAGAAAAAGTAGCTATAGCCATAATGCCAAGTATAATTGTTAAAATACCGCCACCAACTCCACTCTTACTTGGCAGCCCTACGGTATAAGCCCATTCTCCTGAGCTATCATACATGCCTTCCATTGTCATTTCTGCCAGTATACGAGGGCAGTTATAACTCTTTAAAACCTGTTCTTGCGTTATAGGATTAATCCCTCTAGAAGCGATAGTTGCACCTATTGTTGCTAATTCTACAGTGATGATAAGTTGAGCATTGCCGAGTATAAACGTCACAAACTTCAGCGGTGTCACAATATAGACATTCTGCAGAATAGAGCAGCCAAGCAATACCTCTATTATGGAAGTTAGTTGTTTGTTCTGATTGATTACGTTCTTCTGAGAGGAAAATATCTTTTAAACTCAATTTTTGTTACATAGCAAAGACGCGTTGCCAGCGATCTTCTATTGATTGTGCTTTAATGATACTTGCTGTGGATATAGCACCTGCATTGACTAATGGAGATAAAGGTTTATCACCATGTAGTTCTAATGCCATAACTGAATTAAAAGGTAATCCTGTTGGACTAGCCCCGATTTTTTATCGAGTTGCATCGACTCCAAAATCTTCTAAAGCTAATGCTAAAGTACATATTTTTGAAATTGATTCTACTGCAAAGCGGTACTGCGAGTCATCTACAGTAATGATATCACCCTGTACCGTCATAATTGATAATACTGAAAGTTGACTATCGATATTGGTCAGAAAAGGAATAAAATTAGCATTTTTTCCTTCAGTTTCTTGGTAAAAAGATTGGTATGCATTGTCAACGGCACTCGGAATTTTTTTAAATCAATCATGTAATGTTACTAGTTCTTAATTGATTATATCAACATGTTATTGTCGTCACTATTTATAGTAGATAGTTAATTGATAATTTTCCAATTGATCTAGCCAGAAATATTATAGGTTAAATATTTATATTTATTTTTTTGTTGTAATTTAATGTCGTTAAACTTTAAGGGTGAATTTTATTAATAATGAAGCATTAAACGTATTATTTATTTTAATTGTTTTCATGATTGGTAGTGTGTGAAGTTATTTTATATTCATTGTTTAAGGTTGCTACTGCTTAATTTATCAACAGGAATGCGTGTCTATTTTTTAAAATCAAGATGATTTTTTTGAACGATTATTGATTTCAATGTTAACAGTGACGTTAATGAACCTAGTGATTAAATTAATAATTCATATCGAGTGATATGTTTGAAGGTTTATTGTAATAATATTTACTACTGTATGTTTTTTATTTATGGAGATATTTTTGTTATTGATAATAATCTTTAATATAAATTATTGGATCATTTAAAATAACTACACTATGATTATATAGTCATATGCTAACGAACTAATCTATATCCATAATAGGAAGGATAACTATGAAGCATATTATTATTGTTGGTGGTGGAACCGGTGGGACAATGCTAGCTAATTTAATAGCTAGAAAATTAAATAAAGAAATATTCTCTAAGAAAATAAAAATAATATTAGTTACTGATAATCCTATTCATTATTATAAACCTGCTTTCATGTATGTTGCATTTAATCTCTTTTTCAAAGATGAATTAAGTCGTTATGAACGTTCATTATTAAGGCCTGAAATAGAACTAGTCATTGATAAAATTGATTTTTTTATTTTAAGAATAAAACGTTGAAATCACGAAGTGGTAAATCATTAAATTATGATTATTTAGTTATTGCAACAGGTTGTGTTCCACGCCCAGATAGAATTGAGGGGCTAAAGGAAATTGGAAATCACTTTTACTCATATGAACCTGCTAGAAAACTTGCAGATCAATTAGCAAAGATTGAAAAAGGAAGAATCTTTATTACGGTTTCTTTTCCTGAAACACCTAATGTTCCACACCAATGTGGAATTGCTCCAATAGAAACGACATTGATGTTAGATGAGTTTTTACGCAAACGTCGAGTGAGAGATAATATCGAAATTGTCTATACCTATCCGACAGTTTCTCAATTATTACGAAATTGTCTTTTTCTTCAACAACCTGTCTGTGAAGCTATTCCAGAAATATTTAATCTTAAAAATATAAAATTGCAAAGGGGTTTTACCTTAAGCAAGGTAGACCCGGATAAAAAAATTGCATACTCCAAAGAAGGGGATGAGCAACCATTTGATATATTAATTAGTACACCTCCAATTACTGCTGTTGAAGCAGTTATTAATACCGGTTTGAGTGAGCATAATAATGGAGAAGGTTGGTTACCAACGGATCATGAAACTATGCAGGTCTATGGGATCGACAGTGTTTATGTTATCGGCGATACCGTTGATCTACCGATTAGTAAAGCGGGTGGAAGTTGCCACAATCAAGCTTCAATTATTGCTGACAACATTTGTGGAGAATTAATATATGGATACCCCGCTGCGATTTATGATGGACGTGTTCAAGCGATTGCTCAAATGGGACTAAATGCTGGAATGCCACTGCAGTATGACTATAAGCATGATGTGATCCCTACGCCTGCAACTAAAATAGGGGGGCTCCTTAGAAATGGCTTTAATAGAGGCATTTATTGGGCAGCGATTCGAGGGTTAGTGTAATAGGTAGGTAATTATGTCAAATGAAAATACACAAGCAAAACTAATTGAATTACTTAATTCTGAATCGATAAGTCACCTTGCCGATAAAATAACACCGTTATTACAATTGAATCGCTTGGACAATATTGTAGATTTACTCTCTCTAGTTTCCGATTTAATCGATATTCTTGATTCGGGTACAGTGGAGAAAGTCTCTAATTTATTCGAAGACATATTAACGCCAGTTTGGGAGTTAGAAACAGCATATAATATGGCTAGAATGGAAGCGATTAATGAAGATAAAGTATATAACTTCCGCTCAATTTACAGTTTATTTAAAGATCCAAATACATTGCGTGGAATTAGTCTTTTATTGCGAGCATTGCAAATTGTTGGCTCTAGATTACCTCAATATCATGAACAGTAATTTTAGGAGGATGGTATGAGCTCGGATAAAAAAAATGCTTTTGATACTCGAATAATACACAGTTTTTATGATCAGAGTAGAAATAAAGGTTCATTAATCCCTCCTTTATATCAAACATCAACTTACTCTTTTAGCAGTGCAGAAGAGGGAGCAGCATATTTTAATGGTGAAAAAGAAGGTTATATTTATACAAGAATTAATAATCCGACATTAGATTTATTAGAAAAAAGGATTGCAGATCTAGAAGAAGGAGAAAGTGCAATTGTATTTTCGTCTGGAATGGGGGCTATTACTTCAACGTTTTGGTCTCTTATGAATCCGGGTGATGAGCTATTAGTGGATATGACAGTTTATGGCTGTACTTATTCCTTTTTTCATCAAGGGCTAGAGCGTTTTGGTGTAAAAATCCGCCATATTGATATGAGTATTCCTGAAAATGTTGCTCAATCAATAGGAAAAAATACACGAATGATTTTTTTTGAATCCCCCGCAAACCCCGATATGCGTCTGGTCGATATACAGGTCGTCAGCGATATTGCTAAACAGCATAATGTTAAGGTGGTTGTCGATAATACTTATTGCACGCCTTATTTACAAAAACCCATAACAATAGGGGCTGATATTGTTATTCATTCGCTTATGAAATATATGAGCGGACACGGTGATGTCGTCGCTGGGGCTGTTATTACAACACAAGAGATAGCGACTCAAATTAGACTTGTTGGTTTAAAAGATATGACAGGCGCTTGCTTATCCCCTCATGATGCAAGTTTAATTATGCGAGGAATGAAAACACTACCAATTCGTATGGAGCGTATTGCTAAAAATACACAAGCGATTGCCGAATATTTAGAGCTACACCCTAAAATCGCATTTGTTAGTTATCCAGGATTATCGAGTTTTGCTCAGTATGAGCTAAGTAAAAAACAGATGAAATTACCTGGAGGAATGATTGCATTTGAGATAAAGGGTGGCATGGAGTCAGGTAAGCTTTTTCTCAATAGACTAAATTTATTTTCAAGAGCAGTGAGTTTAGGTGATTGTGAGTCATTAGTACAGCATCCCGCAAGTATGACACACTCAACGTATACTTCAGAAGAACGTCTATTTTATGGAATAAGTGATGGATTACTCAGGTTATCTATAGGCCTTGAAGACGTAAATGATTTAATTGCAGATCTTGAGCAAGCGCTAAAATAAATAACTCTTAAAAAAGCCCTCATTGGTAAAGTGAGGGCTTTAATGGAGTTAGCGTTGTGTTGTTGAGATAAGTACGGTTTTAATTATGATTTTTTTCCGATTTTTGATATATACGCATGACAAAGAATGCAACAGTCAGTATGACTACCCAAGCACATCCTACAATCAAAGCCACCTGAGTCTCTTTAAAAAAGCCTAGCAGTGCGATAACGAAGACCATAAATGCAATCGTAATCGCAGGTCCAATAGGCCAAAACGGTACTGGAAACTTAAGTTTTTTGACTTCTTCTTTGCTCATTTTACGACGCATAGCAACTTGTGAAAGTAGGATCATTAACCAAACCCATACCGTTGCAAAGGTAGCAATTGAAGCAATTATGACGAAAATTTTCTCAGGTAAAAGGTAGTTAAGCACTACACCTAATAGCATCACGATGGACATAACTAATACAGTAACCCATGGCACACCATTGCGCGTGAGTTTGGTGAAGACTTTAGGTGCTTGCCTATCTTGAGCCATACCATACATCATACGACCAGCACCAAAGATATCGCTGTTGATAGCAGAAATTGCCGCAGTGATGACGACGAGGTTTAGTATATTGGCTGCAGAAGCAATGTTTAAACTCGAGAAGATTTGTACGAATGGGCTACCGTTTTGCCCAATTTGGTTCCATGGATAAATACACATTAAGACAAACAGCGTTAAACCATAGAATAGTAAAATACGGATGGGTACTGCATTAATTGCTTTAGGGATAGTTTTTTCAGGATCTTGTGCTTCACTCGCGGTAATACCAATAACTTCAATTCCGCCAAATGCAAACATAACAATAGCCAAAGAGGCAATGACACCTGTAATGCCATTAGGCATAAAACCACCGTGCGCCCAAAGATTATGGATACCAACCGCATGTTCAGTCTCTTTACCAAATCCATAAAACATCAGGAATGCGCCACCAACAATCATAGCGATAATTGCACTGACTTTGACTATAGATAGCCAGAATTCCATCTCACCGAAGATTTTTACATGGCATAGATTGAGTGCACCGATGAATAAAACAATACTGAGTACCCATATCCATTGATCAACATGAGGGAACCAAAATCCCATGTACATCCCGAATGCGGTAATATCGGCAAGGCAAACAACTAGCATTTCAAAAACATAGTTCCAACCTGTTAAGAAGCCAGCTAATGGACCCATATAGTGGCTAGCATAGTGAGAAAAAGATCCGGGAACGGGATGGTGAACAGCCATTTCACCTAAGGCGCGCATGACCATAAAAACGGCTGCACCACCGACCATATAAGCAATTAAGACTGCGGGGCCTGCGGCTTGTATTGCGGAAGCTGAACCATAAAATAAGCCTGTGCCAATCGCAGATCCTAAGGCCATAAAGCGAATGTGCCTGACACTCAGTCCCTTTCTGAGTTGATTTGTTTTACTACTTTGCATGTCTTTTCCTGTCTTTGTCTTATGTTACCGTTACCGAATATAGTTTCGATTTTTTTCTGAATTAGATGTACTTTGTTGAATTCAAGCCGTTTACATTACCATAAAGAGTGGTGTTCGCGGGATAGATATCTGCAATATATCTCCATCGTACTATGAGCTAGATCACTGTTGAGTGCGCTTCGCTACCTCCAATAACATATTTTACGTGGTCATTGAGATAGCTTCTCTAGCCGCTTAGATGTAGATCGAATTATTTAGAGTATATAATGCACATTAAGTTGACAATGCTAGAGAGAGTTATGAAATACCCAATTAATGAAATTTTTCAAACATTACAAGGGGAAGGTGTATTCACTGGAGTTCCCGCTGTTTTTATTCGTCTACAAGGCTGTCCTGTTGGATGTAGCTGGTGTGACACTAAACATACTTGGGAAAAAGAAGAGAATAAAGAAACTACACTCGGTGACATAGCGTTAAAAAATCTGGATCTAGACACGTGGGCACTAGCAAATAGCCATGAATTGATTAGCCTCATGGCCAAGCAAGGTTATACTGCAAAACATATTGTCATTACTGGAGGAGAACCGTGTATTTACGATTTAGAGCCATTAACCAGTGAATTAGAAGCTCAAGGATTTCAGTGTCAAATTGAAACGAGTGGCACTTATCCTATCCAATGTTCGAGCCAAACTTGGGTTACTGTTTCGCCAAAAGTAGGAATGAAGGGGGGGCTTCAGGTTTTAACTGAGTCAATCAATCGAGCGAATGAAATTAAGCATCCTGTAGCACGAGAAAGAGATATTGAAGACCTGGATAACTTACTTTCAAGACGAACTGAAAAAGTTCAGCCAGTGGTCGCATTACAGCCAATTAGTCAGAAGCAATCTGCAACTAAGCTTTGTATTGATACATGCATTGCGCGTAATTGGCGTCTTTCAATCCAAACACACAAATACTTGAATATTGCTTGATGATGCCGCTGTGATCACGGCATACAAAGAGTGATTTTATTCGCCGCGATAAATACAACCCGCATTGCAGGTCTCTTTCACTGTTACCGCACTTAATAATGGCAGGAGGGGTTTGGTTTTATTCCAAATCCAGCTTGCCAACACTTCACTTGTTGGATTTTCGAGACCTTCAATATCATTTAAATAATAGTGATCAAGTTGATTTAAAATCGGCTTAAAGGCTTCTTTTACATCGCTAAAATCAATAATCCAACCCGTTTTTTTATCGACTTCACCTGTGAGTTCCAATCTGACCATGAAAGAATGACCATGTAGACGACCACATTGATGGCCTTCAGGCACATGTGGAAGCTTATGTGCGGCTTCAAAATAGAAATCTTTATAGATACTTGTTTTATTCATTGTGCTCATAATTAACCCCGACTAAATCAAAATTCAGTGTATTCTACTGTAATTTATCCCTAAATCATCTTATTTAACCTGATTTTTTACTAACCATTTTTATGGATATGATTGACTAGCATTTCTCATTAGGTTTTTTTGCTATTAGTTATGGCAATAGTTTCTTATCCCGTTATGTAAGGATGTTATAACCTGACAAACTATCGGGGTAGTATGTATAGATGAGCAACTTTAGGGTTAAAGGATAATGACTAAAAAGCAGCCTCCAATATCGGCATTGCCAATATCAGTGGAACAACTTTCACGTTTACAGGCAGCAGTTGATGATTTTTCGTCTCACCAACTGGCTTGGTTATCTGGCTATTTGTGGGGAATGGTAAACCAAAACTCATCTACTGATGTACAAGTGAGCGCAGCAGTTCCTCAGGATGAGACCATCACTATTATTTCCGCTTCACAAACGGGTAATGCGCGTCGTTTATCAGAGCAACTTAGAGAGCGCTTAATAAGTGAAAAAATCAACGTTAACTTAGTTAATGCTGGCGATTATAAATTCAAACAAATAGCGCAAGAAAAAGCACTGGTTGTGGTGGCATCTACACAAGGTGAAGGTGAACCCGCTGAAGAAGCCGTTGCTTTATATAAATATCTACATTCTAAAAAAGCCCCCAATCTCAGTGAAACCGCTTATGCTATTTTTGGATTGGGTGATGCATCGTATGAGAAATTTTGCCAAGCTGGAAAGGATTTTGATAAACAATTAGCTCAGCTAGGCGCTAAGTCTCTGCTTGAGAGAGTTGATGCAGATGTAGAATATCAATCTATCGCTCAGGCATGGATTGAAGAGCTAACGCAGTTGTTAAAAGCGAGAGTACCTACCCAAAGTGCTACCCTGCTCGTTAGGACACAAGCTGGAACTGTCGATGAGGTTCACTCCTCACCCTACACGAAAACAGTTCCTCTCACGGCATCATTACTGAATAATCAAAAAATTACAGGGCGTAATTCACAAAAAGATATTCGCCATATCGAAATTGATTTAGGTGATTCTGGTCTACGTTACCAACCGGGCGATGCGCTGGGTGTATGGTTTGATAATGAACCAGCACTCGTTGATGAGTTAGTAAGCTTATTGTGGCTTAAAGGTGATGAAAAAATTCAGATTGCTGAGCAATCTTACACTTTACGTGATGCATTAATTCATCAGCTAGAATTGACACAAAATACGCATATTATTGTTGAAAAATATGCCCAATTGTCCAAGGATGATAACTTATTGGGACTGATTAGTGACAAGCAAGCCATTCTGCATTATGCGCAAACAACGCCTATCGTGGACATGGTCAGGCAAGCTGCTGCTCAGCCTACAGCCCAAGAGTTTGTCGATATTCTTCGCCCTCTTACGCCAAGACTTTATTCAATTGCCTCCTCACAAGCTGAGGCTGAAGACGAAGTACATTTAACCGTTGGTGTAGTGCGTTATGACATTGATGGGAGAGTACGTACGGGAGGAGCCTCTGGCTTTTTAGCTGACCGCTTATCGGAAGGTGATGAACTGCGTATTTTCATTGAACATAATGATAACTTTCGTCTTCCTAGTGATGCATCAAAACCTGTCATTATGATTGGCCCAGGTACAGGTATTGCTCCGTTCCGAGCATTCTTGCAACAGCGAGATAATGATCAAGCAGACGGTAAAAATTGGTTATTTTTTGGTAATCCACACTTTGTTGAAGATTTTCTCTATCAAGTCGAATGGCAACGTTATGTTAAAGATGGCTTGCTAACCAATATTTCATTAGCTTGGTCACGAGATCAGGCTAAAAAAGTTTATGTACAAGACAAGTTACGTGAGCAAGGCGAAGAGATATGGCGCTGGATTGAGGAAGGAGCACATATTTATGTCTGTGGTGATGCTAACCATATGGCACGCGATGTCGAGCATGCTTTACTAGATATTATTGGCCAATACGGAAGCATGGATAGCGAATCGGCGGATGAGTTTTTGAGTGAGCTGCGCGTAGAGCGCCGTTATCAGAGGGATGTCTACTAATGAGTGATAAAAAACATACTGGGCCTTTGGTTGTAGAAGGCAAACTGGCTGATAGTGAGCGGATGAAGCATGATAGTAATTATCTGCGTGGTACGATTAAAGAAGACCTAAAAAATGGGCTCACTGGTGGCTTTGAGGGTGATAATTTTTTATTAATCCGTTTTCATGGCATGTACCAACAAGATGATCGTGATATTCGTGCAGAGCGTGCGGAACAAAAGCTAGAACCTCGTCATGCGATGATGCTGCGTTGCCGATTACCGGGAGGCATTATCACTCCCAAACAATGGTTGGATATTGATCAGTTTGCATCAGAACACACGCTATACGGCAGTATTCGTATTACTAACCGTCAAACCTTCCAGTTTCACGGCATCTTAAAGGGTGAGGTAAAACCTGCCCATCAAATGCTGAGTCATGTAGGGCTCGATGCTTTGGCTACAGCTAACGATGTAAATCGTAATGTACTTTGTACCTCAAATCCAATTCAATCAGAGTTGCATCAGCAAGCTTACGAGTGGGCGAAAAAAATATCTGAGCACCTTTTGCCACGTACTAGTGCTTATGCTGAAATTTGGCTTGATAAAGAAAAAATAGTGACCACAGATGAAGAGCCAATATTAGGTCAAACATATTTACCACGAAAATTCAAAACCACAGTGGTTATTCCTCCGCTGAATGACGTTGATCTCCATGCTAATGACATGAATTTTATTGCGATTGCGCAAGATGGTGAGCTGATTGGTTTTAATGTGCTGGTGGGGGGCGGACTAGCCATGACACATGGTGATACCGCAACGTTTCCTCGATTAGCCAGTGAATTTGGTTTTATTCTGTTAAAAGATACTCTCGCTATCGCTGAAGCGATTGTCACAACTCAACGTGACTGGGGAAATAGAACCGAACGTAAAAATGCTAAAACAAAATATACCCTTGAACGTGTGGGAATCGAAGTCTTTAAACAAGAAGTGGAACGTCGTTCTGGTGTCACTTTTGAATCTATTCGTCCTTACGAATTTACCCAACGTGGTGACCAAATTGGTTGGTTAAAAGGCATTGATAATCGCTGGCATCTGACATTATTTGTGGAAAACGGGCGTTTGGTGGATTTACCGAATAAACCATTAAAAACGGGTGTTGCAGAGATAGCACGTATTCATCAGGGGGATTTTCGCTTAACAGCGAACCAAAACCTGATTGTTGCTGGAGTACCTGAATCGGAAAAAGAGCATATTGAGGCTATCGCGCGTGCACATGGTTTAATGAGTGATAAAATTAGCCCTCAGCGCGAAAATTCGATGGCATGTGTTTCTTTTCCAACTTGTCCACTTGCGATGTCTGAAGCAGAGCGTTTTTTACCTGAATTTATCAGTGAAGTTGAAAAAATCATGTCATCACATGGTGTTGCCAATGAACATATTGTGTTGCGTGTTACAGGGTGTCCAAATGGTTGTGGTCGAGCAATGCTGGCGGAAGTTGGCTTAGTAGGTAAGGCGCTTGATAGATATAATTTACATTTAGGTGGAAATCGTATTGGAACGCGTATTCCTCGCATGTACCGAGAAAATATTAGTTCAGCTGAAATATTATCAATTTTAGATACTTTGATTGGTCACTGGGCCAAAGATCGTCAAGATCAGGAAGGATTCGGTGATTATTTAATTCGTACCGATGTGATTAAGCCCGTACTGAATTCTGCCGTTGATTTCTATGAGGTAAAGGAGGCAGTATGAGCCAGCTTGAACTGAGTGAAGTATTGAAATTAGATAAACAGCAGCAGACTGAATATTTATCTGTATTTAATACTCAGTTAGAACAACTGGATGCAATAAAACGGGTGGAATGGGCATTGGAACATCTACCCGGTCAGTTTGTCTCATCATCAAGTTTTGGGATTCAAGCTGCACTGACATTACATTTGGTAACGCAAGTTAAACCAGATATACCTGTCATATTAACGGATACGGGCTATTTATTCCCTGAAACGTACCGTTTTATTGAGCAACTGACTGAGCGCTTAAACTTGAATTTACAAGTGTATCGATCTGCGTTATCTCCTGCATGGCAGGAAGCCATCCATGGGCAGTTATGGGAGCAAGGTATTGAAGGGATAGAGCGATACAATAAACTCAATAAAGTCGAACCAATGAATCGTGCTTTACATGAACTCACCGCACAAAGTTGGTTTTCAGGCTTACGCAGAGAACAATCAGCGAGTCGCTCTACTTTACCTGTGTTAAGTATTGGTAGAGGTATTTTTAAGGTATTACCGATGATTGATTGGAATAATCGCCAAGTACACGAGTATCTTACAAAATATGACTTGCCTTACCATCCATTGTGGGATCAAGGTTACATATCTGTCGGCGATACCCATACCACTCGTAAGTGGGAACCGGGTATGAGCGAAGAAGAAACGCGTTTTTTTGGTTTAAAACGAGAATGTGGGCTTCATGAGGGATAAAAAGAGTCTCGATATTAAAAAATAGCCGAAAAGAGTATTCGGCTATTTTAAGTTTATTGAAAATATCTAACAGATAAATAGGTTAGAATAAGTATTTAAATCTCACTCGTGCTCCATAACGGTCTTTATCACTATTTTTTACTTGAATTTCTTTTCCATCAATAACCGAGTAGTAACCACCTAGGTAGATTTTAAAGTTATTCATATCAAGTATATTGGGTAATTCATATGAAGTGTAAAGCGTATGAATATCATATTTACCTGGGCCAAAGAGAACTTCATTATCAATAGTACTTTCATAATTTAATGCGTAAGATTTTATATCGTTATGTGCATAGATATAGCCTAACTGTAACCGATGCCATAATACGTTGGCACCTGTTGTGAAGTCAGTTTCATTAGTTGCATCTAAATAAGATGTACTCCAATTCAAGGCGACGCCATTGATAGGATTTTGTTTTAAATTATCCCAGCTTAATGATAATCCATAGCCATTTCGTTTTGACTGATCTTTAAATTGGCCATTTTTTTTATCTTTATAGCCATAAGCATTATTAATGACATTACTTTCTAGTGCAGCTGCAATTTTAAAATTATCTTTATTCCAAGCAATGACAGGGCGAACATAGATAACGTTTTTCTTGTTAATTTGTTTGCGACCATGGTACTCACCTTTATTAAAAACACTAGTACCATCTTCAATTAATAAGTTAGTTTCAAAGTACCAATTATTATGAGTGGTATTAAACATCATACTACCACCACTATTGGTTCTTCCTCGGCCTTCTTTCATCATGTAAATATAGCCGAATCCATCACTGTATATATCATTAGCCGTATTGCCAGAATACTCAATAAAAGTATCTTGGTTTAATGGGAACATATCATAGGCTTCATAACGGCCCAGTTTAACTTGCCATTTTTCTTTTTTACCAAAGAAGAACGCTGCATCATCTAAACCCATCTTACCGTCGATATTGGCAAGTGGCTGTACAGAAAAACCGGCATAATTTTTATTATCGAGAATACGTTCACCATCTAACCCAATCAGAATTCGCCCATTAATACCCCATTTCTCATAATCGCCATAATTTTTATCTTTACCTGTCTGAGTATTGATGGATGTCAGTTGTCCTTTTTTACTGGCAATGTCAGTATTAAACTCAACATCCCCATACAGCTTTAATTTCCCATATTGGCCGTTGGTTTCAATAAGACTTGGTACCTTGACATCCTTGTTGGTAGTTTGAGATATATGGGCAATTTGATTGGTTGCTGGTGGAACTTCTGGTTTAGTATTCCTTAATGTTTCTTCTAAACTTGCTGCTTTTTGTTCCGCAAGTTCAGCTCGTTTTTCAGCAGCAAGTGTTCTTTGCTCTAATAATTCTAATCGTTGTTCTATAGTTAACGGATTTTTATTAGCTTCAGATATCACAGGTATAGATAATCCTAAGCTAATAGCAATAGCTAATAGTTTAATCTTCATTCTTTATTCCTTATTGATTTCAAGATAGCTAAATATGAAATTGACTATCCTGATCTATACCTCTCATATCTAAAGATGCTGTTGATTACATATACAAGTGAAGTTTAAAGCCCGAATCATCGAGTTTATTTTCGGTTCATCGGGCTCTTTTCATCGAAATGACTACGTTTAGTAATAACATCAATCTCGAATTATTTGGGTATATATTATTTTAGTAGTGAGTTTATATCTAGTTCAGTAAATGAATGAACTGCTTTATCTGCATTAGGTAATGGCCCCTCTGCAACAATCCCAATAGCGTAAATCCCTGCATGATTAAGTGCTTGGATCCCCGCTATTGAATCTTCAAAACCAACACAAAGATGCGCTGGAACATCAATAAGCTCAGCCGCTCTTAGAAAAATTTCAGGGTCAGGTTTCCCTTTTTTCAACGACGTAGGATCCACAATCGCTATAAAGTAATTATCGATATCAAGTTTATTTAATATTGTCGGTGCATTTTGAGACGCCGAAGCAATAGCACAAGGTATATTGTATTCTTTGGCTTGTTTAATAAAATCAAGTACACCGGGTAAAATATCTTTTGGGCTAATTTTACTCAGTAGATTTAAATAATAGTCATTTTTTCTTTCAGCCAATAACATTTTTTCATCTGTGGAAAATACATCCTGTTTGTGACCATGAATGAGAATTTTATCTAAAGATTCTATTCTACTGATCCCTTTTAACGACTCGTTGAATTTTTCATCAAAATCAATTTCTATCTCATTGGCAAGTTTTTTCCATGCTAAATAATGGTAGCCAGCGGTATCAACGATAACGCCATCAAGATCAAATATCAGTCCCTTAACCATGTTATTTTTCCTCGTTGATGTCTAATGTAAATGTTGATTGAGAAGTCAGATTATAGTTATTGTTGTTGATTGATATTTGGCTCTCTTTATCACTAGTAATGCTGATTTGTTTATGAGTGATATTGATGTGATATAAAATGTTGTGATGTGTTAGCGTAAAGGCTAATCCTTTCAACTGCTTTGGTAATGAGGGTTTAATACTTAAGATATCTGCACGAATATCAACGCCTGCATAGGCCATAATCGTGGTATTTAACGTTGCAGCCATGACACCAGTATGGATCCCCTCGGCAGTTGTTCCTCCTTGGATATCGTTATAATCTGAATAAAGCGCTTCTTGATAAAGCTGCCATGATAAATCATGCAGCTGTATCTGTTCGGCAAGATAAGCATGAACAATTCGTGACAGAGTTGAGCCATGCGAAGTGCGTTCAAGATAGTAATGCAGGTTTTTTTCAGCGTAGTTTTCTGAGAGAGGATAGCCTAATGATTCAATTAACGATTTAATTGTCGTTTTATCCAAATTATTGAATAACATTAAGGTGTCAGCTTGCTTAGCGACTTTAAAATCATCGGCTGATTTATTTTCTTTGCGCAGTATCCGATCCATGCGATAGATATTGCCGTATTTTTGACGGTAACCATCCCAATCAAGATCATCGAGTGAAAAATAACCCGCGAATTGTTCAATAATTTCGTCTTGATTCAGCGTGATCGCGAGATGTGTTTTTATTTGATCAATTTTATCAAGAAGATTTGTATCAAACCCAAGTTGGCATAATTTTTGTGTGAAGTTTTCATGACCATAAATAGACGTGATTTCATTAAACAGCCATGCCACCATTAAATTAGTGTAGGCATTATCTTTTAACCCACCTTCATCAGAGTCTGCATATTTTTCGTGGAATTCATCTGGTCCCATAACGCCACTGATATGATAGCGGTTGTCATGTTCATCCCATTGGCATTGGCTTGCCCAAAATAAAGTGATCTCACTTAACAATTCAAGACCGTAATCCTTCATAAAAGTATCATCAAGCGTATTACGCCAATACAGCCAAACATTGTAAGCAATGGCCAGTGAGACGTGACGCTGACGACAACTATGATCCGGATCCCATTGCCCAGAAAGTGGATTTAAATGTAAAACTTGCGTTTGTTCAGTACCATCATGTCCTGACTGCCATGGAAACATAGCACCTTGATAATTTTCTGCCTTTGCTGCTGCGCGAGCGGCATCTAAACGATGATAACGATACAGTAAAATTTGGCGAGCGGTATCAGGGAAGTGCATGATATAGAAAGGCAAAATGAAAATCTCATCCCAGAAAATGTGCCCACGATAAGCCTCTCCGTGAAGCCCTCTTGCGGTGACTGATACATCAAGTTTATTTTTTTCATTACTAAATGGCGAAGCTGATGACAATAAATGATAGGTGTGTAAGCGTAACAATTTTTGCATCATTAAATCACCAGAAACCACAATATCAGCCTTATTCCACAATGTTTGCCATGCTTGTATGCTTTCAGTTAACTGAGCTTGTAAAGCAGGAAGCTCCCATTGTGCTATATCTTGCCAGCTGTCTGGGTAAGCCGTTGATGTTGCAATCGCAACGCATTTTTCAAATGTATAGCGGCTATTTTGCTGTGCATTAAACGTGATAATTTGTTCAATGACAGAGTCAGACGTTGTACAAACAATATCTTGTGAGGTGAAAAAATCACCTTTAATTGATGACGCTAAGCTAATGCCAATTTTTGATTGATTAGTTTGCGCTTGAAGGTAAGCTTTGTGCTGATCTGTACCTAATTTTAACACGTGGTAGTGGTGCGGATTAAGGCTACGGTAGCGTTCAACACCCGAATTGTAGGTGTTTCCTTCTAGGCGTGTCATGACCGTAATTTCACCAGAAAAATTTAATGGTGTAACTTGGTATTGAATACAGTAATGAGACATGTTGGCCATGTTGGCAAACTTTAGGCTACTGATCAGGAGTTGCTTACCATCGGTTGTTTCGACGACCCAATTAGATGTCATTACTCCGGTTTTAAAGTCTAATTCACGCGTTAAACTTAAGGTCACTAAGTTGTCAGGATGAATATATTCGCTATTATTGATTTTAAGCGTAATAAATTGACCATTTGGCGCATTAACGAAGTCTTCATTAATCACGTCATGATCACCAATCTTAGACTCAGCCTGATTATATAAGCCTGCAATATAGGTCGCAGGATAATAGTCATTACTTATTGTCATTTCAGGCAATGTACCTCGCAGACCAATATAGCCATTAGCCACTGTGAGCAATGATTCTTGGCAATACTCATCTTTTCCAGCAGTTAACCCTGAATACTCAATTGACCAACAGAGTTGTTTCTCTCTATTAATTAGATCATCTTGGATATTGTTCAAATAATTTACGTCATCAGCAATTTTGCCAATAAAAGGTTTATTTAACACCTCAGAAAATAAATTAGGTAAATTAATTGTTTTTTCATCTGAAGTTTTTATTGAAAAATAATCATATTCATTATTGTTAGAGATTTTGTGTATAACACCACCCTCGATATCTTGAAAGTCAGTATTTATTTTTGTTATAAGCTCTGACCAATCACGATAGGTACTATTCGTAACATTAAATGAATAATCATAGACATTGCTATTGTGAACTACAGATACATTGATATCTGAAAAACTAATCAGTAAATAATTCATAGTAAAACCTTAAAAATTTATGATGGTATCAATCATTCAATTAATTAACTTGTAACGTGCCTTTTCTTTCTTTATAGCGGTACATCATGACCGTTAATGCAATAGGGACGACAACAGCGATAACCATTGCTAATAAATAGACTAGCCAATAAGTTGGTTGGATTGATAAAATACCCGGCAATCCACCCACGCCAATGCCGTTCGATAAAACGTGATTTAAGCCACAAACTAAGCCAGCCAGAGCTGTACCAATCATTGCACAAAGCATTGGGAAGCCATATTTCAGGTTCACGCCATACATTGCGGGCTCTGTCACACCTAAATAAGCAGAAATCGCGGCGGGGATGGTTATTTCATGCTCATTAGCTTTACGGCTGATAATAATGATACCGACGACAGCTGAGGCTTGAGCAATATTTGAAAGGGCGATAATTGGCCAGATTGGTGTGCCACCATAACTTTGGGTCATTTGCAGATCAATGGCTAAAGTGGTGTGGTGTAAGCCTGTAATTACTAAAGGTGAATAGAAAAAACCAAAAATAGCTGAGCCAATCGGTGCAAAATCACCTAGCATTAAGAACTTTATGACTTCTGCGATTACATTACCAATTCCCCTACCAATAGGACCTAAAATTATATGAGCAATAAAGACTGAAACAATCAATGTAACGATTGGAACAATAACAAGTTTCAAGTAATCAGGAATATAACGGCGTAGCCTTGTTTCGAACCAGCCAAGGAATAGACCTGCTAAAATAGCAGGGATTACTTGTGCTTGGTAGCCAACTTTAGCAACGGTAAAAATCCCAAAATCCCAAATGTCAGGTATTTGTGAACCAATATTATAAGCATTCATTAATTGTGGAGAAACTAAGGTAATTCCTAATACAATACCTAGTGAAGGGGAACCACCCATTTTCTTTGTACATGACCAACAAATACTGACGGGTAAAAAATGAAATATTGCTTCACAGGGTAACCAAAGAAAATCATAGATAGGTTTTAACCAAGGATAGAAATTAGTTAAAGGCTTATTATCTGATATCGGCATTTCACCGATCACATTTCGTAGCCCTAAAAGTAAACCACCACAAATTAAAATAGGTAAGAGAGGGACAAATATTTCGGCTAGATTTGATATCACTCTTTGCCAGAAATTCATATTTATTTTAGCATCGGATTTAATGTCATCTTTACTTTTTATTTCTAGATCTAATTGTTGGGTAAGTATTTTATAATACTTGTCAACATCAACGCCTATGATAACTTGAAACTGACCCGCATTATTAAAACAACCTTTAACAAATGGAAGTTTTTTTATTTTTTCCATATCTGCAATATTAGGGTCAGTAAGAACAAAACGCAGCCTTGTTAAACAATGAGAAACACTGTTAATATTATTTTTACCGCCAATCAGTGTTACTAGTTCATTGATGGCCGCCAAATCTTTGGCACTAGGCATATTCATCTTCTCACAATAATTTCGTTTCATTTAATATATATTCTAATTTTACTTATTTGAATGGGAACGTTCCCATTGCGAGACGTAGATCACAAGTAATAATTTTTAAGCTAACAAATTATTAATTTAAACTATCACCAGGAATGATTATTTTTTGAGGGGAAAAACCTTTTTTTGCCATTTTGATCAGTATATTAGCTGCCTCTTTACCACTTTCCCTAAAACCTAACCGATAGAATTTGGTTTGAGGGAATAAAAACGTGAGTAAGTCGTTACGACCAATGCAAGCCACATCGATATCGTTAATTTTTTGTTCAGATAAAAATTTTTGAACGCCAAAAGCTAACGAATCTGTTGCACATAAAATGGCCTGTGAAGGTGCGGTTAAAACTTCCTTCGTCAGCAGGTAGCCACTTTGATAATTGAGTTCACCGAGCTGTGCATGTGGTATCAATTCATACTGTTTGCAGTATTGCAGATAGGCTTGATAGCGAAGTAGACCAGTGGTTTCATCTTGAATGTTAATTCCGATATAACTGATATTTTGATAATGCTTTTGTTTATAAAAATAGTTCATAAGGTGCCTTACGGCACTTTCGTCATCATGGCAAATTGAAACAAATCCTTCTAATGGCCGGGCAATCACCACCATTTTAGGTTTCCAATCGGCTAGCGTATTAATATCGATGCCTGAAAATGCAAATAAAATAATTCCATCAACCTTTTGATGTGCCAACATTTTTAAGTGCTCATCAACTTTTTCTGGTTTAAATTGGCTTTCGAGAATAATAGGGTCAATATTATTTTTATAGAATATTGGCAACATTGAGCTAACTGCTTGGTTTTCTGCGTAAGAATCCAAACGAGTCATAATGATACCAAAAGAGCGATTTGAATATCCACGCATCGCACGGGCAGACTTTGACGGGGTAAATTGATATTTTTCAATTATTTGATTTACTTTTTGTCGAGTTTCTTCATTAACCATCGGGTCTTTGTTGAGTACTCTTGAAACGGTTGATTTACCAACCCCGCATAATTTTGCAATATCATTAATGGTTAACTTCTTTTTATTGTTATCTATCATGACCATTTGTCTTAATTGGCTTAACGATTTCAAAGTGGTTAAGCGATCTCTATTTATTTGCTTAGTTTAAACTATTTTTTCAAAGTATTTACGTAAAAGAGGTATTTTAGTTTTATATACCAAATACTTTGAACAAAAACAGCCTTAGATAGCTTTTTTGTACCGGTAAGCTCTTCAACTTGTTTTTTTATGTATCCCGATATCGTCGTTATCTGTTGCTCAAAAATTTCACTTATTCCTTTGAGTTACATCTAATGAATTTTTAGCATTTCATAACCTAACTTGCTCACCATATAGTCAATTTAAAGTGTTCTCAAAAAAAAAGTTATAACATCGGAAGAGCAATATGGAATATTTACCGTTATTTGTGGATCTTCGATCCCGTAAAGTTGTATTGGTTGGGGGCGGTGATGTCGCAGCCCGTAAAGCAGAGCTATTGCTGCGAGCTAATGCGTCACTTGTGGTTATTTCCCCTACATTATGTCCGGTTTTACAACGCTTGCATCAAGCGAATAAACTCATTTGGATTGAGGAAAAGTATCATCCCTCACACCTCGAAAAAACTTATCTGGTGATTGCAGCAACCGATGAATCCGCATTGAATGCGAAAGTTTTTCATGATGCAGAGTCCCGACAAATCTTCGTTAATGTTGTTGATGAAAAACCATTATGCTCTTTTATTGTACCTTCAATTATTGATAGAGATCCTGTCGTTGTTGCTATTTCTTCTGGTGGTACTGCCCCAGTACTTGCCCGCCTATTACGTGAGAAATTAGAAACGATGTTGCCGAGTTCACTTGGCAAAATGGCAGAAATTGCTGGGCATTGGCGAGAAAAAGTTAAAACATCAATAACCAGCATGCGCCAGCGAAAACGATTTTGGGAGAAAAGTTTTAGTGGTCGCTTTGCTTCACTTGTTGAAAGTGGCCAATTTTCAGAGGCTGAGCTGCAATTAGAAAAACAATTGTCCGAGCAAGATAATGCTGGTGAGTTGACATTAGTTGGTGCAGGGCCTGGAGACGCAGGATTATTAACCTTAAAAGGACTACGTGTTCTGCAAAATGCAGATGTTGTCTTATATGACCATCTAGTGAGTGAAGAAATTTTAGATTTGGTGAGACGAGATGCTGACAAAATTTGTGTGGGAAAACGTGCAAATAGCCACTCGGTTTCACAGGAAGAAACGAATGCATTGATAGTTAAATTTGCGCGACAAGGCAAAAAAGTCGCACGACTAAAAGGCGGTGATCCGTTTATTTTTGGCCGAGGAGGCGAAGAGCTTCAAGTTGCAGCTGATGCAGGAATTCCCTTCCAAGTTGTTCCCGGAATTACTGCAGCGATTGGCGCCACAGCATATGCAGGCATACCTTTGACGCATCGCGAACATTCCCAAAGTGTCACCTTTATAACGGGTCATTGCAAAGATAATGAAAATGACCTCGATTGGCCCGCGCTTGCTAAAGGAAATCAAACATTAGCTATTTATATGGGGTCAGTGAAGGCAGCTAAGATCAGTGCTCAATTAATTCATTTTGGACGCTCCCCTGAGACTCCCGTCGCGGTTATCGGTTGTGGAACGCGCCGTAACCAACAGGTACTCCAAGGGCAATTACATGAACTAGAGGCACTAGCACAAGCAGCTCCAGCGCCCGCATTATTGATCATTGGCGAGGTTGCTGCTTTACATCAACAATTAGCTTGGTTTGGTAAACAGACAGTAGAAAACAGATGGCGCTCAGCCGTGCTGGAACTGGCTTAATGAAGGAGGCCATCATGAACGACAAACGATTGACCCATTTGCAACAATTGGAAGCCGAAAGTATTCATATCCTACGTGAAGTTGCCGCGGAATTTGCAAATCCAGTCATGCTTTATTCTATCGGTAAAGATTCATCGGTTATGTTGCACCTAGCGCGTAAAGCTTTTTACCCCGGTAAATTGCCATTTCCATTATTGCATGTAGATACTGGCTGGAAGTTTCGTGAAATGTATGAATTTCGTGATAAAACAGCCAAAAACTATGAATTTGAATTGCTAATTTATCGTAATCCAGAAGGGGAAGAATTAGGCATTAATCCTTTCATTCATGGTAGTGCGAAACATACCGATATCATGAAAACAGAAGGGCTTAAGCAAGCATTAGATAAATATGGTTTTGATGCGGCATTTGGTGGAGCAAGGCGTGATGAAGAAAAATCACGTGCTAAGGAAAGGATCTACTCCTTTAGAGATCGCTCCCATCGTTGGGATCCTAAAAATCAACGTCCTGAATTATGGCATAACTACAACGGTCAAATTAATAAAGGAGAGAGTATTCGAGTCTTTCCATTATCCAATTGGACTGAATTAGATATTTGGCAATATATCTACTTGGAAAATATCGATATTGTTCCTCTATATTTAGCAAAAGAACGCCCTGTATTAGCGCGAGATGGCACACTGTTGATGGTCGATGATGACCGTATTGATTTACAAGCAGGTGAAGTGGTCGCTAAACGTAAAGTTCGTTTTCGGACATTGGGATGCTGGCCATTGACAGGGGCTGTTGAATCGCAGGCTGAAACATTGCCTGAAATCATTGAGGAAATGTTAATTTCAACAACCAGCGAGCGTCAAGGGAGGTTAATTGATAGTGACCAGTCTGCATCAATGGAGCAAAAAAAGCGCCAAGGGTACTTTTAAGGGGGAAACGTTATGGCAGATTTAGCATACAACGATACAATTGCAGAACAAATCAAGCAACAAGGTGGCGTTGAAGCCTACTTATACGCGCAGCAACATAAAGGCTTATTACGTTTTCTCACTTGTGGCAATGTCGACGATGGTAAAAGTACGTTAATTGGTCGATTGTTACATGATACTCGGCAGATCTATGAAGATCAGCTTTCTGTGTTGCAAAGTGATAGCAAACGAATTGGAACGCAAGGTGAGAAGCTCGATCTTGCTTTGCTTGTGGATGGCCTTGCAGCGGAACGTGAGCAAGGTATTACCATTGATGTTGCTTATCGTTATTTCTCTACTCAAAAACGAAAGTTTATTATTGCGGATACACCGGGCCACGAACAATACACGCGAAATATGGCGACAGGAGCATCAACGTGTTCGCTTTCTATTCTGTTGATCGACGCTCGAAAAGGTGTCCAAGAACAAACTAGGCGTCATAGCTTTATTAGTACACTGCTAGGTATTCGTCATTTGATTGTTGCTGTGAATAAAATGGATTTAGTGGATTACAGTGAAACCGTATTTGAGCAGATTAAACAGGATTATCAAAAATTTTCCACTGAATTACCTGTTGACCTTGAAGTATTATTTGTCCCGATATCCGCACTGGATGGCGATAATATCGTCAATAAAAGTCAGCATCTCCCTTGGTATCAAGGCAAAACATTACTACAAATTTTAGAAAATGTTCAGGTACAAGAAAAAGCTTCAGAGCAATCATTACGTTTTCCTATTCAGTATGTGAATAGACCAAACCTTGATTTTAGGGGATATAGCGGAACCCTTTCATCAGGTATTGTGAATATTGGTCAGTTAGTCAAAATTCTACCATCGGGGCAATTATCGAGAATTAAAGATATTGTGACCTTTGATGGCTCACAACGTTTTGCAATACCCGGTGAAGCGATTACAGTGGTGTTAGAGGATGAAATTGATATCAGCCGCGGTGACTTGATCGTTGCAGAAAATGACGTTTTGCAAAGTACCCGCCTAGCGCTTGTTGATGTGGTTTGGATGCTAGAACAGCCATTAGTACAAGGCCAACAACTCGATATTAAAATCGCAGGCAAAAGAAGCCGTGCGAAAGTGGAAAATATTCAATATCAAATTGATGTTAACAATTTGACTCAAAAAGTGGCAACAGAATTACCGCTTAATGGTATTGGGTTGGTGGAATTGTCTTTTGATGAGCCGTTATTACTCGATAATTATCAACATAATGCCGATACGGGCGGCATGATCTTAATTGACAGATTAACTAATGTGACTGCGGGTGCTGGGCTTGTCCGTGAAGTTAAGGATCAATCTGTTGAGCCAAAGGATAATTTTAGTGAGTTTGAAATTGAATTAAATAAACTGGTTAGACGCCATTTCTCTCATTGGGGAGCACGTGATTTGCTAGGTGGAAAATAAGCGTTATGAATCCTACGAATGAGAATATTGTTTGGCATGATTATTTAGTCACTCGGCAGTTCAGAGAGAAAGTGAATGGCCATAAAGGTGCGGTACTTTGGTTTACAGGACTTTCAGGCTCAGGCAAATCTACGTTAGCTGGAGCAACAGAACAAGCACTCGCTGCGGCCGGCGTAAAAACCTATTTGCTTGACGGTGATAATGTTCGTCATGGGCTATGTCATGACCTTGGTTTTAGTGACGGAGATCGTCAAGAAAATATCCGTCGCATCGGTGAGGTGGCCAAACTGATGGTCGATGCGGGTTTGATAGTCGCCACCGCGTTTATTTCACCTTATCGTGAGGATAGGGAGAAGGTGCGGAATTTATTCGAAGTTGATCAATTTTTTGAATTATATGTTGCGACGTCAGTGGAGGTTTGCGAACAAAGGGATCCTAAAGGGCTATATAAACAAGCGAGAGAAGGCAAAATAAAACAATTTACCGGAATTGACTCGCCATATCAGGAACCATTGCAACCTGAATTACGTATTGATGGGCAGCAAACTATTTCTGATTCTGTTGCACAAATTATCGCGTTACTGGCAAATAAAGGTGTCATTAACGTTTAACTAAACTGTCTACTAAAGCTACGAATAATGGGGGCTAATTTATATCAACGACATATTTTCCCCGATGATTAAAGCCTAAACCGTGTCTTACTAAACTGTACCTTATAGTTGAATATCAATTCACTTAGGTGCAGTTTTTTTATTATTGACGTTTTTTATTATGCAGTGCAAATAATTATTTATTAGTATGAGCACTTGGATTTTGAGTTAATTAAATTCACTCATATCGCTAATAGCTAGCTTCTGGTTATCGATGTAATATCAGATTTAGCGATAAGATAGGAAATAAGGATAGATTAAGTATATAGATATGTATGAATTTTAAGCATTTAATAAGAGTTTTTATCTTACTTTGATGACATTACTTTCTTCATAGTAGCGTGATGGGCTCAGTTATGGGATGATTAGCCAATCATTTTAGGGGGCAGAATGGGCAAATTAACGCTTCTACTCATCGCAGTATTAGCTTGGACACAATATTCTTTATGGCTTGGTAAAAATGGCATCCACGATTATGTTCGAGTGAAAGACGATGTTGCAATTCAAGGAACTGTTAACTCACGCTTAAAAGTGCGTAATGAACAGTTATTTGCTGAAATTAATGACCTGAATGATGGTCAAGATGCAATTGAAGAGCGTGCTCGTACTGAACTTGGAATGGTTAAACCTGGCGAGTCATTTTACAGAATAGTAAAAGAGAGCAATAACCTGAGTGCGTCTAATAACTAATAAGCAGGTTTTGTCTCTTTACTTATGATCTATTGACCTACTAATTCCGATGTAAGATCCAACATAATGAATAATTCAATAATTGAGGTTAATCCACAAGTTGTTGCGATAATCCCTGCGGCAGGTATTGGGAGTCGTATGAATGCGGATTGTCCAAAGCAGTATTTGCGCGTTGCGGGAAAAACCATCATAGAACACACCATTGATGCATTACTGTTAAATCCTAGCGTCATAAATATTGTTGTCGCTCTGAGTCCAGAAGATGACTATTTTCCTGAATTGGCTATCGCTCGAAACTCGCGAATAACCACGGTTGATGGTGGAAAAGAGAGAGCGGACTCAGTACTTGCAGGGTTAAATTTTTTAGCGCAGCACGAAAATATGCAAAATAAATGGGTATTAGTTCATGATGCTGCACGTCCTTGCTTACATCAAGATGATTTAAATAACATTATTCATCTATCAACCACTGATTGCTGTGGTGGGATCCTTGCTGCACCAGTAATAGACACAATGAAACGGAGTCAACGAACAACCAGTCTTATTGATCATACTGTTGAGCGTGATGCGCTATGGCATGCATTAACACCTCAGTTTTTTCCTTTGATGTTGTTACGTGACTGTTTAAGTAAAGCATTGAAAGATAAAGCGGTTATCACCGACGAAGCCTCTGCCCTTGAGTATTGCGGCTATCAACCTGTATTAGTCTCAGGTCGCTCGGATAACTTGAAAGTGACTCGGCCGGAAGATCTTGCGCTGGCGGAATTTTATCTTTCTAGAATGAAATAAAAGGAATAAATAATGAGAATTGGACACGGTTTTGATGTACACAAGTTTGGTGGTGAAGGCCCGATTATTATTGGCGGAGTGCGTATTCCCTATGAGCATGGCTTACTTGCTCATTCAGATGGCGATGTTGTATTGCATGCAGTAACAGATGCTATTTTAGGCGCTGCTGCGCTTGGGGATATTGGTAAATTATTTCCTGATACCGATCCGGCATACAAAGGGGCCGATAGCCGAGTATTACTCAGAGAAGCCTATCGTCAAGTACGTGAAAAAGGTTACAGGATTGGTAATCTTGATATCACTATCATGGCTCAAGCGCCAAAAATGTTACCGCATATCGCGCAAATGCGAATTAATATCGCAGAAGATCTTGAATGCCATATGGATGCGATTAACGCGAAAGCAACGACAACTGAACAATTAGGTTTTGTTGGGCGTAAAGAGGGTATTGCTTGTGCGGCAGTTGTTTTATTAGTTAAAGATAACGGTAATGAAAGTCATGAATGCTCAGTACCTGCATGGTAAACCACGTTCATCGGGTAAATTAAAAAGTCTTCCAGAAGATTTTATTGTTAAAGAAGATCTTGGTTTCGAATTCGATGGTGAAGGCGAACATGTCATGGTTCGCGTTGAAAAAATCGGCTATAACACTCTCTTTGTCGCTGAGCAATTGGCTAAATTTGCGAAAATTTCAGCGCGTGCGGTGAGTTATGCAGGTTTAAAAGATAGGCATGCTGTTACTGAACAGTGGTTCTGCTTACAGATGCCCGGTAAAGAAACGCCTGATTTTTCTGCATGGCAACTTGACGGATGCCGTGTTATCGCAACAACGAGACAAAAAAGAAAATTGCGTATTGGTGCTCTTAAAGGCAACCAGTTTGAACTTACAATCCGAGATATTTCTGCTCCTGAAGATATTGAACCGCGTTTACAGCAAATTGCTGAGCAAGGTGTGCCTAACTATTTTGGCGAACAACGATTTGGGCGTGATGGGCAAAACTTAACGCAAGCATTGCGTTGGGCTAATCAAGAAATTACTGTCCGTGAACGAAATAAACGCAGTTTTTATCTCTCTGCGGCACGAAGTGCTATGTTTAATGATATTGCTAGCGAGCGCATTGCGAATCAAACAACGATGCAAGTACTGCTCGGTGATGCTTTACAATTAACGGGGAGAGGTAGCTGGTTTGTCGCAACAGCGGACGAATTACCGACATTGCAGCCACGAATTTTATCATCTGAACTGAGTATCACGGCTCCATTACCCGGTGATGGTGATTTAGGAACGCAAGAAGAAGCGTTAGCATTTGAAATGGGTTGTTTAGAAAACTACAGCTCATTTATAGCGTTAATGAAAAGCGAGCGAGTTTCACCCGCGCGAAGAGCTATCATTGTGAAACCTCAAAATTTTCAATGGCAATGGGTAGATAACAGCACATTAAAATTGCACTTTTTTCTTAGCTCAGGCAGTTTTGCAACGAGCGTAGTACGAGAAATCATTAATCAGGACAGTACCGATGCTAAAGATTTTATTGAATAATCAATAGACTGTCGTAATCATCTTTGTATGACGTTAATGTTATAGCTAGTTCATTTTCGGTAAATATACAAAATCCGTTATTAATGTTTTAATAACGGATTTTAATGTAAATTAAAGATCAGCCAAATGGCCTCTAAAAACTCTTCACAGCCTCTAGAGGAATGCCAGCCAGTTAAGAAAATGAACCTCTCGAATTTGGAGAGTAGATGAAGGATAACAGAACTGTAAGCCTGATTCCTTCGTTACCCAGATCAGTAAAGTATTCATAAAGATACTTTACTGATCGACATTATCCTAGGGATCTATGCGTGACTGCACCATATACTTAAACGGTTAACACATACCTCCTAGATCGAGCCCTTCGAAGTGGTGCCGCTGTGCAACAATTTTTTGAGTCGAATGCGTCAGAGCATTTTGCTAGATCAAACACGCTGATCAATTTCTCTTTAATATAAAAAATCCAAAAATATTGATTAAACACGTTAGAAAACAATAGCAAACTAACGGCCATAGATTATCGTTACCCAAAATAAGGGTCATACTCGTACCTACGCCACTAACGACCAGACTCTGAATGGCATAATACAAGGCAACCGCAGTGCCGGCCATCCCATCAAACTCCTGTAGCGCTCCATTAGCGGTAACGGATACAAGAACGACGATCCCTACCGCTATTATCCACATCGGCATCACAAATGTACTAAACCGCGGCTCTCCTAAAATTGAGCCTATCGCTAGAGCTCCAGCACCCCCAATTATTAAGGCAGTGCCACGAATAAAGCATCCAGATATTCCCCAGCGGCCAACGAACCACCGTGCGAAACGAGCAGTAACAATCATTACTATCGCAACGGAAGAGAAAGCAAAACTAAATCTAAGTTGAGAAAAACCAATCCCATCAATCAATATGCGAGGAGCAATAGAAAAGAAAACAAAAAAAGCGCCCATTGCCGAGTGATCTGCTTTAATCAAACAGGACACTTTAATAATGGAATATAATCCAATTATTGAGGTGTTAAATGAAAAAACGAACAAACAGGTTTTATACTACTGAGTTTAAGCAAGAAGCGGTCGCATTAGTCACCGAACAAGGTTATAGCGTCCCAAAAGCGGTAGCTTCATTAGGGATCACCGATAAATTACTTTATAACTGGAAAGCAAAATTCGATGCTGAACAATCCGGTAGCAGCTTGAATGCCGATGAGAGAGCTGAGCTATTAAGGCTTCGAAAAGAAAATAAAGAACTTAGGATGGAGAAAGAGATCCTAAAAAAAGCCAGCGCCCTCCTGCTAAAGGAAACCAAGTAGCGTTTAAAACGATTAAGCAATTATCTTCACAGTTTCCCGTGCTGAAGCTCTGCAAGTTAATGAAAATAAGTCGTTCTGCCTACTATGCTTGGCTTAAACGCCCAGCAAAATTGATCACCGCAGAACAACTTAGCCTGTACCGCAGAGCCAAAGCTATCTTTGAACAGAGTCGAAATAGCTTAGGTTATAGAACGTTACGTAAACGGTTATGCAAAGAGGGCTTTAGCGTGAGTGCTTATGGCGTTCAAAAGCTAATGGCTCAGCTTGGCCTAGTCGTCACTCAGCGCGTTGCTTACAAAGTCACCACAAAACGCAAACACAGTGATGCCGTAGCCGATAATTTGCTCAATCAAAATTTTAATCCTCACGCACCTAACGAAGTGTGGGCGGGTGATGTGACCTATTTAAAAACAGGGGAAGGCTGGATGTATTTAGCCATCGTGATGGACTTATACTCACGCCGTATTGTGGGTTGGCATATCGATAAACGAATGACGGCAGATTTAGTCAGTAAAGCCTTGATGAAAGCGTATAACTTACGCCAGCCCGAAAAAGGCTTAGTCTTTCATAGTGATAGAGGCTCTCAATATACGAGTAAGCGATATCGCCGCTTGCTAACAAGCTATGGTATTAGGGCAAGCATGGGTGATGTTGGAGCCTGTTGGGATAACGCCGTTGTAGAACGATTTTTTGGCAGTTTAAAACACGATTGGGTACTGAAAATCCCTCAGCCGACTCGGAAACAGATGAAAGAAGATGTTATCGCGTATATGCGCTATTACAACCTAGAAAGGTTTCATACTGCCAACGGTGATCTGTCCCCAATTGAGTATGAACAAAATTCCTTAAGAAAAGTGTCCTGATTTAGTTGCGCAGAACAAAGATCTTTGCAGCTAAGATTCAGCTATGATTAAGTTCGAGTGGCTTTGAATAACTTTAAATTACCTTATCTTCTTGGTAGCCTGTGAACGCTTGAGATGAGTCGGGAAGGCGACTAACTCTAGCGCATGACAGTATTAGTGTTATATCATTGTTATGTCGTTAGGGTTTCTAGTGCCATTTTGCTGGTTACTTTATGTTTTTAGGACAATACGCAGGACAATATCCTTGCACTTAAAAATAAACTTCAATTACATCAATGGATAATGTCTATGCTAAAGATTTTATTGAGTAATGACGATGGTGTGACAGCGCCAGGAATCCAGACGTTAGCTGCAGCATTACGTCAGTATTATCAAGTACAAGTTATCGCGCCAGATCGTAACCGTAGCGGTGCATCTAATGCATTGACATTAGATAGGCCGTTGAGAATTCAAACGCTCGCAAATGGTGATCTTTCAGTACAGGAAGGTACACCTACCGATTGTGTTTATATTGGTGTAAATAAAGTCGTTCGCCCAAGACCTGACATAGTGGTTTCAGGGATCAACTGTGGCCCTAACCTTGGTGATGATGTGATTTATTCAGGTACGGTTGCAGCAGCAATGGAAGGCCGACACCTAGGCTTGCCTTCTGTGGCGGTTTCACTGGATGGAGATGTACATTTTGATACCGCGGCAAAAGTGACCTGCGATATCCTAGCTTTGCTGCATACAAACCCTTTGCGCGCAGGAAATATATTAAATATTAATGTGCCTGATATTCCTTATGATGAAATAAAAGGTATCAAGGTGACACGTTGTGGCAGTCGCCACGCGGCATCAGAAGTGTATAATCTTGAAGATCCAAAAGGTAATATGTTGTATTGGCTCGGGCCCGTCGGGCAGATTCGTGATGCCGGACCCGGTACAGATTTTGAAGCTGTTTCACAAGGTTATGTCTCAATTACGCCATTGCAGGTTGATCTTACAGCCTATAAAGCCCAAGCCGTCGTTGAAGAATGGTTAGAGAAATCAGGAGTGATGGTAAAATGAAAACTGGCCTCATGAAAGAACTCTTGGCGCAATTACGCCAGCAGGGAATTCACGATGAGCGCCTGTTAGATGCTTTATCACAGGTTCCCCGTGAACGTTTTGTTGATGAAGCTCTTTCTCATAAGGCCTATGATAATATCCCATTGCCGATAGGTTATGGGCAAACGATCTCACAGCCTTATATTGTGGCTAAAATGACAGCATTGCTTTCTATTACCCCACAAGATCAAGTCCTTGAAATTGGAACAGGATCGGGTTATCAAACAGCGGTGTTAGCACATCTTGCAAATCATGTTTTTTCAGTTGAAAGAGTAAAAAGCTTGCAATGGACTGCTAAACGTCGTTTTAAGCAGCTGGATTTACATAATATATCAACTCGTCATGGTGATGGTTGGGAGGGCTGGAAGTCTAAAGGGCCTTTTGACGCGATAATTGTGACTGCGGCACCAAGTGAAATACCTTCACGGCTTCTAGAGCAATTAAAGGATGGGGGACGTCTTGTGCTACCCGTCGGTGATAAAGATCAAGCGCTTAAATTAGTGACTCGCAGAGGAAATGATTATCACGCTAATGTGATAGAGAAAGTTCGTTTTGTTCCTCTGGTTGCGGGTGATTTAGCTTAATATTGAAGAGGAAAGAAGTATTAAGCTAAATATGATATTTTAATGGGCTAAAATCGAGTAAGTCGTACTTGTCTTATAAGTCATAATCCCAAATTGTTATATATTTGACTTGTCCAATATTTTATATTTCTGCTTTAATAAGCAAAATATTTTCAGTTACTAGAGCAAATAGGCTCTAATGTTTTACTGACACAAATTTATTTGTCACGTCAGATTTTTCTTCACGGGAGAAGAAGCATGAAAATTGTTAGCCCAATAAGTAGAATTCAATGGGCAGTGATCATTTCATTTAGTGGTGCTTTATTGGCTGGGTGTTCAACCCCGTACCATACAGCCGCGCCGATTTCGAGCGTAAATGAAGGTCAGACTAGTCAATCAAGCCAACAAACTGTTCAAAGAACGGCGCCGAGTGGTGGTACAAGTACCGCAATGCCATCTTCTCGACCTAATTTGTCTTCAGGGACGACTTCATCTGCTCGGACATCTAGCGTAGCGGAGTCTAATGAACAAGGTCGTATAATCTATAATCGTGATTACGGTAGCATTCCGAAAGGTAGCTACAATGGTAGCACTTATACTGTTCAGCGTGGTGACACTCTATTCTACATTGCTTATATAACAGGTAATGATTTCCGTGAGTTAGCATCTAAAAACAATATTGATGAACCTTATAGCTTAAATGTTGGACAGTTGATTAATATTGGTAATGGAAATGTGACATCAAACGGGCAATTAGCATCAAATTCATCAAATAGTAACTCGCAGCAGGTTGATCTTCGAACAACTAATGAGTATCCTGAAAATAGAAACGGTCAAAACTCAGGTAAGATGTTGCCTAATAATAAGAAGCCTGCCACACAGACTTCGACGGCAACAACAACCGCAGCAGTTTCTACAACCTCTACGACGACAGCAAGTAGTACAAATAGCTCATCGATAAAATGGCGTTGGCCAGCAGTAGGGAAAATGATAGAAGGTTTCTCTGATGCTCAAGGTGGTAATAAAGGTGTTGATATAGCCGGCTCCCGAGGTCAATCTGTACTTGCTTCCGCTCCAGGCAAAGTGGTATACGCGGGAAATGCACTGCGTGGATATGGAAATCTTATAATAATAAAACATAACGATGACTACTTAAGTGCTTATGCGCATAACGATACGTTACTTGTGCGTGATCAGCAGGATGTTTCTGCGGGTCAAAAAATAGCCACTATGGGTAGCACCGGTACAAGTTCCGTTAGGCTACATTTTGAAATTCGTTACAAGGGAAAATCAGTAAACCCGTTGCGTTACTTACCGCAGCGATAAACTGGGCAGAGTGCAATGACATTCTGTCCTCATTATCTAGGGTAGGAGTCACTGATGAGCCAAAGTTCGCTGAAAGCTAACGAGTTATACAATGACCTCGACGAAAGCTCTATGGATGATGCTTTTGATGAGAGTCAATTCAAAGAAGAGGATCTGGTTGCTGAACTAGATGATGATATGGATTCGATCCAGAACACTAATGTACGTGTTCTGGATGCCACCCAAATTTATCTCAGTGAAATTGGATTCTCTCCTCTATTAACAGCTGAAGAAGAAGTTTTCTATGCTAGAAGAGCTTTGCGTGGTGATATTCCATCACGTCAGCGCATGATAGAAAGTAATCTTCGGTTAGTTGTTAAGATATCTCGACGTTATAATAACCGAGGCTTAGCCTTACTCGATCTTATTGAGGAAGGTAATCTTGGATTGATTCGCGCGGTTGAAAAATTTGATCCTGAAAAAGGTTTCCGCTTTTCAACTTATGCGACATGGTGGATCCGTCAAACAATTGAACGAGCCATCATGAATCAAACGAGAACTATCCGTCTCCCGATTCATATCGTTAAAGAGCTAAATATTTACCTTAGGACAGCGCGTGAGTTAGCCCAAAAGCTAGATCATGAGCCTAGTGCTGAGGAAATCGCTGAACAACTCGATAAACCAGTAGAAGATGTTAGTCGAATGCTACGGTTGAATGAGCGTATTACATCGGTTGATACGCCTATTGCTGGTGATTCAGATAAATCCCTGCTTGAAGTTCTGTCTGATGAAAATGAATCAGGACCAGAACACACAATTCAAGATAACAACTTAAAAGAAAATATTGTTAAGTGGTTATTTGAATTGAATCCTAAGCAACGAGAAGTACTTGCACGTCGTTTTGGCTTATTAGGTTATGAAGCTGAAACGCTTGAAGAGGTAGGCCGAGAAATTGGTTTAACACGTGAAAGAGTACGTCAAATTCAAGTTGAGGGATTAAGAAGATTAAAAGATATTTTACATAGTGAGGATTTATCGCTGGAAGCCTTATTCAACATGTAAAAAATCTTAGGTAGTCAATAATAAAAGCCCTTAAGTCAATTGAGGGCTTTGTTTTATAGCCTAATTTCACGTCCCGTGGTCATCTAGCTTATTAGCTTGATTACGTTATAACGTGTCGCTTTGCGGTGAATCGTTCTTGGCCGAAAGACTTGCTTTGAGTTCCATTCTTAATTCTGAGTTCAGGCTATTTTTAGATAAACCCGCCGTAAACACTCACTCAATGGACGAAATAAACACAACCCAGTTGGATCTTTTCAGCTTACTGCCATCGGCACACCACTGTGAAATTTAAAGTCAGCATCTTCCGAGGTAATCAATTCTGCTTCAGCGATACCAAACATCTCAACGCGCTCACTAATATCAATTTTACTGATTAATTGCGCCAACTTGAGATAATCTTGGTAGTGTCTCGCTTCTGAACGAAGTAGTGAGATATAAAAATAGGTTAAATCATCATCTAAAAATGGTGCTAGTTTTGCAAAACGCTCACATGAGCGCGCTTCAATATAAGCACCGATAATCAGTTTATCGACAAGTATTTGAGGCTCATGGCCACTCATATGGCTAAATAGCCCCTTTGCATATCGGCTGGCCGTTATACCATCATAGGCAATATTACGTTTATGCATGATCTTAAGAACTTGATAAAAATGATGTAGCTCTTCTTTAATCAGTAACACCATTTTATCAATTAAATCTTGGCTGTAAGGTGAGTGTTTTCTGGCAAGGATCTGCTTTGAAACCTGATTTTTATTTTTTAAAGAATCAATATCACCAATACGGTCATAAGCAAAATCTTCATAAGGTTTGAACCATGCAAGTAATGTTGTAGCACTCTCTTTATCAACAGCATATTTGCGAATTAAAAACATCGCACTTTGGGCTGCCTTTAACTCACACAGCAAATGATCTTTTAAGAGAATAGGCAAACTTTCCGGTTCACTGGCTTTTTGAACCCAGCTATCGGGTGTCTCACAATGTAAAAATTGCCTTATAGGTGCCAATAATTCAGCATTTTCTTGCATACTACTTATCCATTTCTTTTAAACGATATAGCCAGTCCAGTGCTTGTCGTGGTGTCAATTTATCTGGGTCAATGCTGTCTAATGCATTAAGTACAGCAGAAGGTTCTTCCGGTGCTAGGAAACTCAGTTGTGCACTATCGACATGGCTCGCGTTCGCATTATTAGAGATAAACTCTAATTCTTTTAATTTTTGTTTCGCACGCTTAATGACGTCTTTTGGAACTCCTGCCAATGAAGCGACGGCCAGTCCATAACTTTTACTTGCTGCGCCATCTTGGACATTGTGCATAAAAGCAATTGTGTCGCCATGTTCCATCGCATCAAGGTGAATATTGACGGCGCCTTCCAATTTTTCAGGTAGGGTGGTTAGTTCAAAATAGTGAGTTGCAAATAAGGTCATAGATTTGATGCGATTAACTAAATTTTCGGCACAAGCCCAAGCAAGTGATAATCCATCATAGGTTGATGTGCCACGACCAATTTCATCCATTAATACTAAGCTATGTTCTGTCGCATTATGTAAAATATTTGCTGTTTCAGTCATTTCCACCATAAAGGTTGAACGGCCTGAAGCGAGGTCATCCGATGCACCAACACGAGTAAAAATACGATCAATCGGGCCAATCACGGCTTTAGTTGCGGGGACAAAACTCCCAATATAAGCGAGTAAGGTGATTAAGGCAGTTTGACGCATGTAGGTGCTTTTACCGCCCATATTCGGGCCAGTAATGATCAGTAATCTGCGTTGTGGTGATAGCGAAAGAGGGTTAGAAATAAACGGTTCACTTAGCACTTGTTCAACGACAGGGTGACGCCCCTCAGTAATTTGAATACCCAGTTTATCTGTCAGTTGTGGGCATGCATAACCAAGAGTTTCTGCTCGTTCAGCAAGATTGCTTAATACATCCAATTCAGCCAATGCTTCCGAACTGGTCTGTAAATCGGCTAAATGTGGTAATAACATATCAAATAGCTCTTCATATAATGCTTTTTCGATAGCTAATGCTTTGCCTTTTGATGTTAAAACTTTATCTTCATACTCTTTTAATTCGGGAATGATATAACGTTCGGCATTCTTCAACGTTTGGCGACGTACATAATGAATGGGTACTAAATGGCTTTGACCACGGCTAACCTGAATAAAATAGCCATGAACGGCATTGTAGCCAACTTTCAGTGTTTCAATACCAAGTTTCTCTTTTTCACGAATTTCAAGTTTATCAAGGTAGTCCGTTGCACCATCTGCTAGGGCACGCCATTCATCAAGCTCACTGTTATAGCCCGAAGCAATCACGCCGCCATCTCGGACTAATACTGGAGGTGCATCGATAATGGCACGTTGAAGTAAATCTTGTAGCTCATCAAACTGATTAATACGTTTTTTTAAATCTTGTAGATATTCACTATTAGATTGATCGAGAACCTGATGAATCTCATGGTATTGTTCAAATGCATGACGCATACGAGCAAGATCGCGTGGTCGAGCAGAGCGTAATGCTAAGCGCGCTAATACTCGTTCTAAATCACCAATTTGACGTAAATAGGGTTGTAATTCAAATCCATATTCCTGCAAGGCTGCAATGGCTTGCTGGCGGTTATTAAGTGTTTGAATATGACGAAGTGGGGTATGGAGCCAGCGTTTAAGCATACGGCTTCCCATTGGTGTTACACATAAATCTAAAATTGAAGCGAGAGTATTATCGATACCGCCAGATAAATTTTGAGTAATTTCTAGGTTCCGTCGCGTTGCGGCATCAAGGATCACATTATCGGCTTGTTTTTCCATCACAATACTGCGGATATGAGGCAGTGAGGTGCGCTGGGTATCTTTGACATATTGCAGAAGGCAGCCCGCAGCTCGGAGTGCTTTCGCTGCATTATCAACGCCAAAACCAATAAGATCTTTAGTACCAAATTGTAGGCCAAGCTGCTGTTTGGCAGTTTCTAGCTCAAACTCCCATAAAGGGCGGCGACGTAGACCTTTACAATGCTCAATTAAATTCATGCTTGCGAAGTCTTCGGGATAGAGTAATTCAGCAGGACGAGTACGCTGTAGCTCTGCTTGCAGTACTTCATCATCGCTGATTTCACTGATAATAAAGCGCCCTGATGTGATATCAAGAGTTGCGAAACCATAGCCTTGAGCATCTTGCCAGATGGCGGCTAGTAAGTTGTCTTGTCGCTCATTAAGCAAAGCTTCATCAGTAATAGTACCTGGTGTCACAATGCGAACAACTTTACGCTCGACAGGGCCTTTACTTGTAGCAGGATCGCCGACTTGTTCACAAATAGCGACCGACTCCCCCATCTGGACTAATTTTGCTAAATAGTTTTCGGCGGCATGGTGTGGCACGCCAGCCATTGGAATTGGTTGACCCGCGGTTTGGCCGCGTTTAGTTAGTGAAATATCTAATAATTGTGATGCTTTTTTAGCATCATCAAAAAAGAGCTCGTAAAAGTCGCCCATACGATAAAACAGTAGTATATCTGGATGTTGTGCTTTTAGTTTTAAGTACTGCTGCATCATTGGTGTGTGGGATTCGAAATTCTGGTTGTCTGTCATGAGTTTGCCTACATTAACTTATTGAATTAACTTAATTCTATGTTTTCTCATTGTCTCATAAGATCTCATTAAATATCACAGAATCTCATATAAAAGTGTAGGTTAAAGTGTAGGTTGTTGATGGTGGCATGTTATAATGAGCATAACAAAACTAGCAACCTACACTTTTTACGAAAAGTCGTTAATTATCTTATAGTCAGCGCTAAACAAGGTAATACTTATGAGCCAAAAAACACAAGCTAAGCCCTTATCCGCAAAAGCCATTGAAGCGATGAAACCTAACTGTAATGTTAGGACTGATACAGGTGAAAACACAGGTTTACGAGTATCTTGTGGTGCGACTGGTATTAAGACATTTATTTATCGATATAGTAGCCCAGTTACACATAAACTTGTACAGATAAAAATCGGTAATTTTCCTCAAATATCGTTGAGTGAAGCGAGAGTTAAGCTACAGGAATTAAAACAATTACGTCAATTAGGACGATGTCCTGCTACAGAATTAAAAGAAGAAAAACAGCACCAAAAACAAATTCAGTTAGAACCACTAGAAACGAAATTGACAGTTAAAGATCTTATTGAGCTTTACTTAATTGAACGTATTGAAGATCATAAAGGTAAAGATGGTAAAATCATTGCAGGCTCAAGAAAGAAGAAAGGGCAAATAGAAGTTCGTCGTATGCTTGAAGCTGATGTTATTCGTGTCTTAGGCGAACGAATGGCAAATGAAGTTACTCGAAAAGATGTCATTGAACTTGTGCGTGAAATTGATGGTCGAGGAGCTAAAGTTCAAGCGGGTAATGTATTACGTGAACTGTCAGCAGCCTATGAATTTTCAATCGGTCTAGAGTATTTTGATGATAATTTTGCTAATCCTGCATTGTTGGCTAAATCGAGCTTACAGCAAGCAAAATTTAAATTAACCAGCAACAAAGGAACTCGCTATCTAGATGATAATGAACTAAAGAAGTTTTTAGCGTGGCTACCGAGTTCAGTTTATACCAATGTCGTAAAAAATGTTTTCCGTGTGACGCTTTGGACAGGATGCCGAACAGGAGAGGTGTGCGCAATGGCTTGGAATGATGTGGATCTTGAAAAAGGCACTATCCATCTGAAAGAAACCAAGACGGGAATCGAGCGTTACGTGCAATTACCTGATCAAGCCATCATATACTTGAAATCAATGCGTATGAATTCCGATAAATATTTTTTCCCATCTCAAGTAACCAAGTTGCCGATTCAACAAAAATATCTAACTGAATGCGCATGGCGTTTACGCAAAGAAGGTAAAATGTTAGATATCCCTGATTGGTCACCTCATGATTTACGCCGTACAGTACGCACTGGGTTGGCTAAATTAGGCTGCCCTAATGAAGTGGGCGAGGCGATACTTGGGCATTCACGTAGCGGTATTGCAGGTACGTATGATTTGTACAGTTATGAGAGTGAATGCAAGGTGTGGTTGCAGCAGTGGGCGGATCATATGGAAAGTTTAGTTTCAACCAATTAAATAGTGGTTTTGGGTTAGAAAACAATATCACCTTTGAGTTATTTTTAGGAATTCATTGAGTGAATTATCAAAGAGGAAATATTAGTTATCTTGTTATCTGAACAAGAATTTAATTTACAAACATAACCATAAAAAATAAAAATTTAAGCAGGTTATGCTACCTGCTTGTTAGATAATCACATCTGTTATAGTTGTTGAATCGCACTACATTTTAATGGCATAACAACTATAAATGCTATACTCAGAATTTATCAGGAACTGCTCTATGATTTTTCTGTCGTATTTATTTGAATAAACATTGGTTTTTTCGACTGTTTAAACTGCTCCATTGAAAAGGTTGAATAATTTATATCTTTATAGCCCCTAATCAACATAATGCCGTTTTCTAAGTCAGATAGACTTGTCCAAACAGTATATTCTGATTCAATATTTTTCCCCGTTTTATCACTTTCACCCATTGTATCAACTGTTATATTTTTAGTTCTATCAAAACGGTTCATGACATGTGCCAGAGTATTCATTGCTTCTGCGGGTGTATTACCTCTAGGTGCATAAGATGAGTAGTATACAGCCCGAATAAAGCGTCCTACCGATGTATCCGAAGACGGTAAATCAGCGCTGGCTATACCGCTATCAGGCTGTGTTACTTGAATATTTCCAAGCATCGCTGATGACTTATCTACGTTGGTTAATTGGCTATAGTTATTAAGGTTTGTTAAATGCCATGGAAAATCGGGGCCATTTGTCATTGCCCGCGTTGGGTTGTCATAGACATGAAGCTTTCCGTTAAGGGCTTCGACAACTATACTACCGCCTTCTTTATCATAGAAGGCGTAGTGGAGAGGTGATTTTAAGTTTCCGAAGTTTTTTAAGATAGGAGACCAAAAGTAACCATTTTCTACCGCATCCTTAACTTCATTAACGTTTGAAAAATTCGCTAGAGCCCATTCACCGATTGCAGTAACCGGAATGGCTTTATCATAATATTTCTCATCAGGAGTAATTAAATTTGCTTCTGGCACCATATTCGCGCTGAATGATAAGCCCCCACTATTTAATCCTTGAAAAATATTGTGGTCATCACCATCAAAATATATTTCTGTACTGATAGCTAAAATTTCATACTTAGAATTATAACTAATCCCTTTGTTTCCATTAGGTGTTTTCTTTTGAAAATGTGTATTTTTAGGATAGTACGTTACCCAAGAAGGTAAATCTGAGGATAGTTCAAGTGTCCTTCCATGGTATATATTATTTTGTTTATCAGTGATTGCTAAGCTTGAACATGCGGTGCTTGATAATGAGGTGAAAAATAGCGCAGACAACACGCACTTTAATACTGTATTAATTTTCAAGTTATATCCCTTCTATTAGTTGTTTGCCTTATTGTTTAGTGTTACTTTTCATGTACAAGTGACAGAAATAGATTAATTAAAAACTGAGTATAAGTTATTATAGTATAACACTTATAATCACAAATATAATAAGTTTATGATAACTAAATATTGTCTCTATCAATATTTATAAATTTTATTCCTGTCATAATTAGAATGGTTATAGGTTTAATAACTATTGATTTATGGTTTCTTTTTGTCGATCAATCTTATTTAGAGGTTAGATAGGTGTAGTCGCTACTAATTAGCCTGCGAAAAGGAAAACTATTACTACTTTTCTATTTTTAAAATTCTATTTATTAGTGACTTGCTCGTTATAAAAATAAGGACATTTTATACTTTCTTTTATTTGTTAAATTTTGAGTAAATATATATATTCAATTAGGCATATAGGCTAATTTATGTATTCCAAATATTGATTATTCCATCCTAGATCTCTTTGATTCATATCATAATACGTTGTCTGTCAATATGCTGAATCAAGTAATTATACTCTAAGGATTGTATATTTGACCCTATATTTACAGACACTTTTTATCACTTATTTCATTATGAGTTCGACGCCGCAGGTACTCTCGTGGAGAACGATAACCCAGTGCACTGTGAGGATGCCATTCATTGTAATGCTCGAAGGCTGCCGCAAGATTCTTTACTGCCGTTAATCCATTAGGTTTTGGCATTAAACTTATGTAGTCTCGCTTCATGATTTTTACAAAGCTTTCAGCAATACCGTTACTTTGTGGACTGCGTACCGCCGTATGTCTAGGGGATAAACCAATTTGTTTAGCGAACCACCGCGTTTCATGGGCTCGATATGCTGAACCATTATCGGTCAACCACTCTACTGATTTTGTCGGTAACCCGTTACCGAAGCGATACTCCACTGCACCCATCATGACATCTTGCACGGTTTCACTGTCAAAGCCTCTGCCATCGTGCTGAGTTTGAGTGTTTTTAATGCATCGATATAATCTTGTCTTTCCATGATTATTTCCTTACCAATAATTGGTCAAAGTGATTTAACATTGCTACCGGTGGGCACGTTAACGGGATATGTTGAGATTCAAGTTCAGGAATTGTCGGTTCAGTTAGCCGAAGAATAATATTCAGAACCGCTTCTACTGTGGGAACGCCTTGTTCTAAGGCAATCTCAGCCGCAGTAATACCGATGCCCTCACCAAAATCAGCAATTAAACTTAATAGCTTGACCATCGCTTTATCGCCTTTGGGCTGTGACATGAGGTGTTTTTGTAGCGTTTTGATACATTCCGGTAAGGGACAATGAATAAAGGGTTCACCGTGACGAAATGCCCCCGGTTTTTTCGCCAAAGCCGATAAATAATGGTAAGGATTGTAGGTAGTTTGATTTTTTAAAAAGCTCCGAGGATGCTGAGTCACTTCTTCATGCTCATAAAAAATACGTAACGTATCCACTGTGATTTGAGCTGTAACGGCTTTCCTGACAAGATGGCAAGGCACGCTATACCGACGGGCATCAAATAAAATCAGTGAACAGGTATTCACAAGTAAACGCTCTGTTCGATAGCCTGAATAAGGGATGTAAGGTGAAAAAAGGCACTGTTCTTTGATTAACCTCTCGTTGATTGTTTGATGTTTATCGTCTTTCCAAGGCTGTTCTAACCGCTTTTGACATTTTGAGTGCAAATAGGCATTCAATTCATCTAAGGAATCAAAGGCGAGCATGGGGATAAAAAAGCGTTTTCGTAACGTTTGGACTTGACGCTCAACTTGACCTTTTTCCCAATCGGCAGTGGGCGTACAAGCAACAGGCTCGATTAAAAAATGGTTCATCATAGCGAGAAAAGCATCATTAAAAATGCGCTCTTTCCCTTGGTCAATTTTTTTCACAATCGTTTTGGGATTATCGTAGATCCCCCGTTGGGGTATTCCACCGAAAAATTGAAAGGCATGATTATGGGCATCAATCAGCATTTCAACCGTCTGCCGTGGATAAGCTCTAACAAAATAAGCTTGGGAATGGCAAAGTCTAAAATGCGCCACATTTAGTTTGATGACTTCGCCTTGAATAGAGACTTTCTCATGGCTCCAATCAAATTGATAAGACTCCCCACACGGAAAAGGCTGAGGAATAAAAACAGTTTTAACAGACTGATATTCATGATTAAACTTTTTAATAAAACGTGATACACAAGGATATTTCCCTTCAAATCCAATGCTACATAGCCACTCAAAGTGGCGGACGGCAGAGAGTCGTTGATGTTTAGGCAATAACATTTGCGCTTCTAAACGGTCAATGAGGCGAGCTTTAAAAGGACCTAACTTAGGTGAAAGATAATTTTCACGCTGATAACGAGGGATTTCAGTTGAATTTAAATATTTACGAACAGTACGTCTATCGAGTTGTAATTTCTTAGCAATCTCCCGCTGAGAGAGCCTATCTTTATGAAAAAGACGTCGGACTTTGGTGATGGTTTCCATACAAAGCATTCCAAATTATCCCTTGCAAAAACAAGGAGTGTAGCAGAGCTATCTGGTGGATCATTTTTACACGATCTTTCCTGCCTAATTTGGTGGAGTTTTGCATGATCATTAACAACTCATTAGCATTTTCCTCCGACTTTTCCAGAACTTTTTGTTTTACTGTCATAAGCTTCTCTAAAAGCATCGGCATAGTTAGGTACCATATTTCCTTCATGCAACTTCGGATTGTTGATATTGCATTTATAAGAAAATTTATGGAACTATTAAGTAAATAAAAAAAGCCAGAATGTTTGATGTATTCTGGCTGATTATTTATCTCAAAGGGTCAGGTAAACGACTAGTCAAGGGGCGCAATTTATCTCTGTCATCCCAGAGGCCGGGAAAAACCTCAAACTTGAGATCATCTCTATTGATGCCAGTATCAAAATAGCGGCATAGTCTGTCGCTCAATGGTTCATGTCCCCACATAGCAGTTAATTCGTATTGCTCTATTAATTCACGGTCTTTAGGAAGAGTTAAGTCTTCTTTAATTACAGGTGCCCTTGTGACGCTAACATTACCGTCAGGACTTAGATCGATAATTTTTCCCCCAAGAAAAGGAAAGCTAAATCTATCACCTTGGAAGTACCCAAAGTCCATTATAGTGTATGGCTGGATCCAATAGGGCTCATAGGGTTTATTACTTGCTATAACTGACTTTTCTTTTATTTTACCTGTAATTAAATCTTGATTAATCACACGGCCTACAAAAACCCGAAATAATGGGGTTACTTCATTTAGATCTATATTTTTCCAAACCCCATCAGAGTTAGAAATATCGTAAAATCGCATAGCTGGGCTAGTCAACATTTGACCTATAGTGTACAGGTCATCACGCAGTGATCTGCTTTAATCAAACAGGACACTTTAATAATGGAATATAATCCAATTATTGAGGTGTTAAATGAAAAAACGAACAAACAGGTTTTACACTACTGAGTTTAAGCAAGAAGCGGTCGCATTAGTCACCGAACAAGGTTATAGCGTCCCAAAAGCGGCAGCTTCATTAGGGATCACCGATAAATTACTTTATAACTGGAAAGCAAAATTCGATGCTGAACAATCCGGTAGCAGCTTGAATGCCGATGAGAGAGCTGAGCTATTAAGGCTTCGAAAAGAAAATAAAGAACTTAGGATGGAGAAAGAGATCCTAAAAAAAGCCAGCGCCCTCCTGCTAAAGGAAACCAAGTAGCGTTTAAAACGATTAAGCAATTATCTTCACAGTTTCCCGTGCTGAAGCTCTGCAAGTTAATGAAAATAAGTCGTTCTGCCTACTATGCTTGGCTTAAACGCCCAGCAAAATTGATCACCGCAGAACAACTTAGCCTGTACCGCAGAGCCAAAGCTATCTTTGAACAGAGTCGAAATAGCTTAGGTTATAGAACGTTACGTAAACGGTTATGCAAAGAGGGCTTTAGCGTGAGTGCTTATGGCGTTCAAAAGCTAATGGCTCAGCTTGGCCTAGTCGTCACTCAGCGCGTTGCTTACAAAGTCACCACAAAACGCAAACACAGTGATGCCGTAGCCGATAATTTGCTCAATCAAAATTTTAATCCTCACGCACCTAACGAAGTGTGGGCGGGTGATGTGACCTATTTAAAAACAGGGGAAGGCTGGATGTATTTAGCCATCGTGATGGACTTATACTCACGCCGTATTGTGGGTTGGCATATCGATAAACGAATGACGGCAGATTTAGTCAGTAAAGCCTTGATGAAAGCGTATAACTTACGCCAGCCCGAAAAAGGCTTAGTCTTTCATAGTGATAGAGGCTCTCAATATACGAGTAAGCGATATCGCCGCTTGCTAACAAGCTTATGGTATTAGGGCAAGCATGGGTGATGTTGGAGCCTGTTGGGATAACGCCGTTGTAGAACGATTTTTTGGCAGTTTAAAACACGATTGGGTACTGAAAATCCCTCAGCCGACTCGGAAACAGATGAAAGAAGATGTTATCGCGTATATGCGCTATTACAACCTAGAAAGGTTTCATACTGCCAACGGTGATCTGTCCCCAATTGAGTATGAACAAAATTCCTTAAGAAAAGTGTCCTGATTTAGTTGCGCAGAACATTGAACAGTGCTCTCCAATCTAAAAACAAAGAACTACAAAAATTGATTGCTGAGGTTACTGGCGTTGATATTGATGAGTTCCTGAAAGTTTTTGCTATAACAATAACACCAAGGTACGACGATTTGGTGGAAGAAAATGTAGACCTGCTTGTGGAACTCGGCTTCAATAAGAGTGAGGTGGAAACACTGTTTTACCCAAATGCTATTCAAATTATTGGTGATCTTAGTATCAAGCATGATGAAAAATTTAGAAAAATTAAAAAGATAGTTTTTTTGGAGGCCTTACGCCGAATTAGATCTACAGCAGTTTCTCAATGGACACTTGCGTTAAAGACGCGGCAGAAGGTTTTGGAGGCGCGACGTAAACAGCTAAAAATAAACTTGAGTACAAACGTTCGTTTGCGGTTCTTAGTTATGTTTCCTGCCCAACTAGAGCAATTTGATGACCAGATTGTTCTCTTCATTAAGTCATTTATTGATAGATATCATTTTAAACAAGTGCATACGCATACTCCCCTCTTTGCTCTAGATGTTCCTCAAAACTTATTTGACGAAATTGCTGAACGATTAATTGGGAAAGATGTGGTACCAAATCTGGGACGACCAGTAAAGGCTTTTTCCGAGAGCAATTTTTTCCGTGAACCAATGGTTCAAAAGGATAAAAAGGAGTTTGTTCTGCGCTTTATTCGTTGGGAGGATTATAAAAATCTTCAGCTTAAAACTAAGGCGGATGATTTTTTTGTAATTGGAGACGGGGATATTGCAGGTTTAGATCTTCAGGATGTAAATCTTGAAATCCTCTGTGCTGAAAAATTTGATGAAATCAAATATATGATGGGAATGAGCAATGCCTATTAAAATTGGAACAGTACTTTCGTGTGCGCCAGAAGCTGTCGTTGTCTCGGTGGATAGTCTTGAAATATTCGAGAAAAATAAATAAGGTCTTCAGGTTGGCCGTTTTCTTAAGATTGCACAAGGCAATCATGATTTTACGATTGTTACTATTCGAAACATCAAAGGTACAAATACTACAACTCCTGAGAGTAATCCGGTTTGGAGCTTTCAAATTGAGTGCCAAGCGATAGGAACTTTAGTAGATGACAAATGTTTTGATCGTAGTAGCCTCCTCTTACCCGTACCAACGGAACATGCATTCATTGCAGAAAATGATACCTTAGATAAGATATTCTCGGCGGACGGTGCTCACGACTTCCCTCTGGGCAAACTTTCTATGAATAAATCCATTGATCTTATGATCAACGGCAATAGATTCTTCAGCAAGCATATTGCCGTTGTCGGCTCCACAGGTTCTGGTAAGTCATGCACTGTTGCCAGCGTGCTACAGGGGATTGTTGGAATATCCCAGCGTAAGAATAGTAACAAGGACGTGCAAAATAATTCGCATGTGGTGATATTTGATATTCATGATGAGTATACCGCTGCATTTACTTTGCAGGAGGAAGAGTCTTTCACTCTGAGTCGACTAGATATTGACTCCCTCCAGCTTCCATACTGGCTGATGAATTCTGAAGAACTCGAAAGCATGTTTATCGAAAGCAATGAAGCTAACTCTCATAACCAAGTAAGTCAGTTCAAGCATGCAGTTGTTTTAAATAAGGAAATGCATAATCCGGGAGTTTTAGAAGTAACTTACGATACTCCTGTTTATTTCTCGATTAGGGAGGTTCACTACTTTATTGAAAACTTGAATAGGGAGGTCATTGGCCGATTGCCGGGAGAGGATAAGCCTAAGCTTGCCAATGGAACTTTAGTACATGATCGGAGAATTTATTTCGAGAAAATCCACGATTTTGTTGCTAATTCGTCTGCAGGAGCGACCAAGGCGACCAATGGGTCATTCAATGGGGAGTTCAATCGGTTCGTTTCACGTTTGGAGGCAAAATTGGCAGATAAACGCCTCCGCTTCCTGTTGAACTCGAAGAAAGCTGATGGGCAGGTACATGCTACTGAGGATTTCGAGACGTTAATGAAGCAGTTTATCGGTTACCTCAACAAAGCGAATGTTACTATTGTCGACTTGAGTGGAGTTCCATTCGAAGTTCTTAGTGTTACGGTAAGTTTGATCTCTCGCCTTATCTTTGATTTTTGCTTTCATTATTCTAAATTGCAGCATGCGCTAGACAAACTCAATGACATCCCGGTCATGCTAGTGTGCGAAGAGGCGCACAACTATGTACCGCGAGACAATAATGCGGCCTACCGAGCATCTCGAAAATCTATTGAACGCATCGCAAAGGAAGGGAGAAAATACGGCTTAAGTCTGATGGTGGTGAGCCAACGACCCTCGGAAGTATCAGAAACAATATTTGCGCAGTGTAACAACTTCATTTCTCTGCGACTTACTAATGATTCCGAACAATCATACGTGCGACGACTATTTCCAGATAATGCTAATGCGATTACGGAAATCTTGCCTAACCTAGCTCCAGGAGAGTGCTTAGTGGTTGGCGATGCCGTATTGCTACCAGCAATTATCAAGATGCCACTGCCTTCCCCTGAGCCACACTCACAGAGCGTAAAGGTGCATAGTGAGTGGAATGCAGCATGGCGTGATATTGTTTTTGCGGATGTTATTGAACGTTGGAGAAAATAAGTAAGGTAGGTTATTACCGCATAGCTAGGCTATGTGTGGTACTCAAAATTCTAACAGAATGGCCGCAATGTAGCGGCCATATTTACTATATCTAGAAATCATCAGGCAGCTCTTGGATAGCTTTACGTATATTAGTTTTAGCATCATCTAACTCATTTAAAGCTCGTGATATATCTGAGCGGCCTTCTTCTACTTTAGAACGAGCACGTCGTAATGTGGACATAGCATCATCGATAGCGTTTAATGCTCGCTTTAATCTTCTTTTAGAATCCAACCTTTAATCCCTCTAATAAGTGAATAAGTTATAGACCCGTCTGAAAAACAAAGTATTGGGCGGTTAAGCATTGCCCACGTTAGTTGACTCAATCACAAGCTCATTAAGCCTACTTTTTGCTCTGAGCGGGTATCCTGTCTTGTCACACAGCCCGCTTCGTACCAGTAGCAGAAGTAGGAACTCTGTTTAAACGGCTTAGTTTATTGTTTACTATATCCCTAAAACCATAGCTTATCGCTAATACTTTTAATGTGAAGTGGGTGAGAGAATTTTTGCTTAGTGCTACTCAATAGCACAAGGAAGCATCTAGCTTTTATTTATTGAGATCTGTGCCTATTTTCTCTGATGCTTAATTTCTCTAGAGCTTGGAGATATAAATAGATTTAGCTTGTACTGAGTGTGATCTATGTTGCCATATAAAACAACGATGATAAAATGTACTATCGTCAGTTTAAAGTGAGACTACCATGAACAAGAATGAATTAATTCAAGTAACAAAGCCCACCCGTACTCAGCTAATCCGTGCGGTGACAACTTCTACAGCTATTGAAACAGGGCAGGAGTCTCGTCGTCTTGAAGAAGAGATGAAAGCAAAGCGAGAGAAGTTTGGACACTTGAAACTCGCAATCTAGTTCTCTTTTAATGCTTCATTAACCCAATATTTCATGGGTTCATAGTTAAGGTTTAACCCTGAGTGGATTGCCGTAATGTATTGTTCTGGGTGATGAGTCCAACTTTCGTAGTTTAGCGGTGGAAGCCCAGCTTGTACCGCCATCACATCAGCTAGCAAGCGTGATAAGCGCTCATTACCTTCCCTGAACGGATGTATCAGAATCAACTCCACATGCACTGCTGCAATAGCTTCTATTACTTGTTCTCGGCTCATATTGGTGCAAGGCGTATACTTCGCTAGATACTCTTTTTCAAATTGAGCAAGTAACTTTGCAACTCGACCCGCAGGGGCAAACATAAAGCCACCCTTGCTAATATTCACAGTACGTAATTGACCTGCCCACTCGTAAACATTCCCTAACCATTGGCGGTGCCAACGCTGAATAAGTGATACGGTAATTTGTTCAGTGGGAAATTGTTCTTCAAAAATGACTTGATACAGTTTTTCTAACAGGACAAGTTCAGCATCATTGATATCATCAACGTTTGAAAGCCCTAGCTTGTTAGCCAGTACTTCTTCATCAGAGCCGTCAGCAAATTTTCCTTCGCTGTTAGATACATCATATCTATTCATTTAAGCATGTTCTTTTAGTGTGGTGTAAATTTTGTAAGTTATAATGATAAAAACATCAAATAAATAATAACTACCTATAAATTAATAGACTAATTAAGTGTAAGTTAAATTGTGGGTTTTTCCTTTAAATCCATAAATATCTTTATATTTCAATATTAACACACCCATGCATCATTGGTGTGTGGGATTCGAAATTTTGGTTGTCTGTCATGGTGTTATCTATTTTTTGCTTATTGAGTTTATGGGGGTTACGAGTTTTATTGTCTGATTATATTTTACTGAGTCCTATAAAATACCACAGAGTCACCCTGATTAATCGCCCAAAGTCATTGTATTGTATAACGGCTAGATAGAAATTCACCTACTATCCGCATTTACTTTAAGAAGTAGGAAGCGCTTCGCAAAGTGGTGATTAGCAGATGACTGTATCAGCACCAGTAAACATGAAGTGATCTTTACGGCTGCTTACTGTGCATTTGTATCTTTCTCATTAGAAATAACCATTAGCAGCGCCAGGGTTTGATAGCGGTTTGTACGCTAAGCAACAGGGAATAGAATCCTATGAGATTAAATACATAATATAAAAAACTAATAAACATTAGTTATTAATGTAATTGAACTGTTAATTTATTGTTGGTTTATATTTAGCTCATGTTTATTTTATTTAGGTAATCTATCTTTAGTTTATGTATATTCCATTCAGGTAATTTATTAATCTAAACTTAGGTGCCAAATGAAAAAATATATTAACTCAATACTTGTTATAGCCTCATTTTTTGGGATAGCTCACGCTGAAACTACCTCTAACTATTTTAAGCCTAATTTTTCCGCTGAAAGTATTAGTACATCCGCATGATTAGGGATGTTAAGCGGAGAATCTAAAGAGTTTGTTTATGATGCGAATACAGGACATAAAGTGAGTCAGTTAGACTGGAAAATAAACAATGTTGCGATTATAAAAGCGGATTTATCTTGGGACCTGTATCCATTATTGACATTAAATGCCAGAGGATGGACTTCATTAGGTTCTGGCTCAGGGAATATGGATGATTACGATTGGAACGATAAAAATCAGTCGAAATGGACTCACCATAGTTCACATTCGAACACTAATGTGAATTATGCGAATGAATTCGATTTAAACGTTAAAGGATGGTTTGTGCAATCTGAGGAGTATAGAGCCGGTATTGTTGCGGGCTATCAGGAAACTCGCTTTAGCTGGACAGCTAGAGGAGGGTGTTATAATTACAATAATGGTGCTGAGCAGGGATATTTTAAACCAGGTGAGCGCGGTATTGGTTATAGCCAGCGTTTCTCAATGCCTTATATTGGTCTAGTAGGTCGTTATAACATTAATGACTTTGAATTCAATGCACAATTCAAATTTAGTGACTGGGTTACTGGTCGTGGTAATGACGAACATTATCTACGCAGTTTAACTTTCAATGATAGAACATCTAATTCACGTTTTTACGGAGCATCGCTTGATGCTGGGTATTTTTTAACACCCAATGCCAAGGTCTTCATCGAATATACCTACAGTAAGTATGAAGAAGGTAAAGGTGGTACTAAAATAATTGATAGGAAGAGTGGTAGAACAGGCTATATTGGAGGTGATGCAGCTGGAATATCTAACCATAACCAAATAATTACTGCTGGATTACAATATCGATTTTAAATTCCAGGGCTACCGGCTATTAATAAAGTATTTAATAATGAGAGCCTAGCCTAACGCTGCGAGGTAACTCAGAAATAATATTTAAAAAAATCTAGTAATGAAGATGGCATAGTCTTAAAAAAAATTTCTCATGGGAGTATTAGGTTAATTAACTATTTTACTAATAATTTTGATTGGGTTATTTTTCGATATTTTTGTGGTGTTGTGCCAACTACCTTACGAAAGGTATCGTAGAATCGACTAGATGAATTAAATCCCGCAGTGAGTGCAATATCGAAAATAGTTTTATCGCTATCGCTTAATAATACGCGAGCATGATTAATTTTCATGGCAGTAATATATTGCTTCATGGTTAATTGCATCACACTTTGAAAGATCCCCATTGCATAATTAGGATTTAATTTTACATGCTCTGCCACTTGATTGACGGAAAGAGATTTATCATAAAATTCGGCAATAAATTCCAACATTTGGCTAACATAAAACTGAGAATGTTTTGATATGCCATTATTTAGCGTTTTAGGTGCCTTATTAATCGATAATGAATCCCAGCCCATAAAACCAAAGCGTTTAATCATTAAACTAATTTCTTCAATAGTCAGCTGCTTAATTTGTTCATTTGGCTGTGCGAGTTCTTTACGCCAGCGTCTAACTTCAAATTCACTGACTTGATGGGGAAAACGCGATCTGACAACCATACCATGAGTAATATGATTAATTAGTTCTTTATTTAATGGCCACGACAAAAATAAATGCATCGGTAAGTTAAAGATTGCCATTGAGTTGCAATTATCAACTTTGGTTAGTTTATGGGGTACACAGGCCCAAAATATAGTGATATGGCCTTGTTCAACGGTAATAGTTTCGCCGTTAATCATATATTCAACTCTACCATCGAACGGAATATTAACTTCAACTTGCCCATGCCAGTGAGCCATTGACATAGTTTCAGGTGAGCGAAGTTCAATATCCATGCGTTGGTATTCAGAATAAAGCGCTAGGGGGCTCGCTGAGTTTTCGCCAACTTCAACATAGTCTTTATCGATATGGTCATCACTCTTTTTATAGTACTTAGGTCGCATGCCAATACCTTATTTGTAACGAAATTATTAATCGAGAGAAATTGTAAGTATGATTTTATGGTACTCATAAAGAACTATTTTTATTACTTTATCTTAATATCGTAGAAAAAATATAACTGTTTTTACTTAAGTGGGACATCTAGTTATCGATTTGTGAGCAATATAACTTACCGATTTAAAAGTCTATTATTTCAGGCTTATCATTTTAATTCCTATATTCAGTTCATTTTATCTCGAAAAGTCAGATTAGTGGGGGGGTTATAATCGATATGAGTTTTTGGGAATTTTTAAGCTCATATATGGAGGATTTTTGTTAATTTAGCGTGTCACTATGCAACTACAGTCATTGGAGTATCGGTTTATAGAACATTGAGAGGAACGCATTATGACAGGCCCTAAAATTACTTTTATAGGTGCAGGCTCTACGGTCTTTGTTAAACATATTCTTGGGGATGTTTTTCATCGTTCAGCATTAAAAAATGCACATATAGCGTTAATGGATATTAATGAACGTCGACTACAAGAATCACAAATTGTGGTTGAAAAACTGATGAAATCAACTCAAGCAACTGGGAAAATAAGTTGTCATACTAATCAGAAAGAAGCGCTTAAGGATTCCAATTTTGTTGTAGTTGCCTTTCAGATTGGCGGTTTTGAACCTTGCACAGTAACTGATTTTGAGGTGTGTAAAAAATATGGTTTGGAACAGACGATAGCTGATACTTTAGGACCTGGCGGCATTATGCGCGCATTACGTACTATTCCTCACTTATGGCATATTTGTGACGATATGACGGAAGCTTGTCCTGATGCAACAATGCTTAATTATGTTAACCCGATGGCAATGAACACGTGGGCAATGTATGAAAAATATCCACAAATTAAACAAGTTGGTCTTTGTCATTCGGTACAAGGCACAGCAGAAGAGCTAGCCCGAGATCTCGATATTGATTATCAAAATTTACGTTATCGATGCGCGGGTATCAATCGCATGGCATTCTATCTTGAGATTGAGAAAAAAGGCCTTGATGGCAAATATACAAGTATTTACCCGGAGCTATTAAGCGCCTATGAATCAGGCATTGCACCTAAAGATAATATCCACGGTAATCTACGTTGTAAAAATATCGTTCGCTATGAGATGTTCAAAAAACTCGGTTATTTTGTCACTGAATCGTCTGAGCATTTTGCAGAATATACGCCATATTTCATTAAACCGAATCGCCCAGATTTAATTGAACGTTATAAAGTCCCTTTAGATGAATATCCAAAGCGTTGCATAGAACAAATTGATAACTGGAATAAAGAATTAGAGCAATATAAAAATTCAGATCGTATTGATATTAAACAATCAAACGAATATGCCAGTACTATTATTAACTCGATTTGGACCGGTACCCCTAGCGTTATTTACGGTAATGTACGTAATAATAAATTAATCGATAATTTACCTGAGGGTTGTTGCGTAGAAGTTGCTTGTTTAGTCGATGCAAATGGTATTCGTCCTACCAAAGTAGGGGAAATCCCTAGCCATTTGGCTGCACTAATGCAAACTAATATCAATGTACAAACGTTATTAACCGAAGCAATTATTAACGAAGACAAACAGCAAATATATCGTGCTGCATTATTAGATCCTCATACAGCTGCTATTTTAGGTATCGAAGAAATATATGCTCTAGTCGATGATTTAATTAAAGCTCATGGCAACTGGTTGCCTGCATGGGTTCATAAATAACCATCATTTTAATGGCATTGGTGAACTAAACGGTCAATGCCATAATAATAAGAGGATAGTTGTAGGCAACTTCAACTAGTCACCCTATGAGTGTATCGATAAAAACAAAGCTCGGTTATGGATTTGGCGCGTTTGGCAAAGATTTTGCCATTGGTATTGTGTACATGTATTTGATGTATTATTACACCGATATTGTAGGATTATCAGTTGGTGTTGTAGGGGCGCTTTTTCTTATTGCTCGAATTTGGGATGCATTAACAGATCCTATTATGGGCTGGGTTGTTAATATTACGCGTTCAAGATGGGGGAAATTCAAGCCATGGATCTTGGTAGGAACGATTATCAACTCTGTTGTTTTATTCTTATTATTTAGTGCTCATACTATTGACGCAGAATATCGTCTAGCTTATGTAGCGATCACTTATATCGCTTGGGGCATGACTTACACTATTATGGATATTCCTTTTTGGTCATTAGTTCCGACTATTACCCTTGATAAACAAGAGCGTGAGGAACTGGTACCGTTTCCGCGTTTTTCTGCTAGCTTAGCGGGTTTTGTCACTGCGGGTATCACATTGCCTTTCGTTAATTATGTTGGAGGTGAAGATAAAGGTTTTGGCTTTCAAATGTTCACACTAGTACTTATTTTATTCTTTATTGCGTCAACTATCGTAACGTTATGGTCAGTGAAAGAGATCTATTCATCAGGAAATTCAAATGATGATCCCGACATCCATGTTTGGCAAGAAAATAATATTAGCTTGAAAGAAATGGTTAAAATTATCTACAAAAATGATCAGCTATTTTGTTTATTAGGTATGGCTTTGACTTACAATATTGCCTCTAATATTATTACTGGTTTTGCTATCTACTATTTCACTTACGTTATTGGCGATGATTCTTTATTTCCGTATTATATGTCTTATGCAGGTGTCGCCAATCTTATTGCACTTGTTTTCTTCCATAAATTGGTGAAAGTATTTAGTCGACGTATATTATGGGCATGCGCTTCTATTATGCCAATTTTAGGATGTTTAGTTTTGGTTTATAGCGCCGTGACGGAAAATCATAGTGCTGCTATTATTCTTTTCGCTGGTGTATTGTTGAGTGTCGGGTCTGGTTTTTTCTGGGTTCTACAAGTAATTATGGTTGCTGATACGGTTGATTATGGTGAATATAAACTTAATGTTCGTTGTGAAAGTATCGCTTACTCTGTTCAAACACTCGTCGTCAAAGCTGGTTCAGCCTTCTCAGCATTCTTTATTGGAATAATGCTGGCTATGGTTGGTTATATTCCAAATGTAGTTCAATCGAAAGAAACTATTGCTGGTATGCAATATATAATGATATTACTACCAAGCATCTTCTTTGCCATCACTTTATTACTGTATTTTAAATATTATAAATTAAATGGTGATTTTTGCGTAAAGTACAAGTTACTTTACTGGATAAGTACCGTAAAGTAACTCCGGTAGATTTATCCACAGTTAAAATTAAAAAGATTAGCCAGCTACTGACCGAAAAAATATAGTTTATGACATTCTAAGAGTCATTAATTAATCATCATTTATTAACGTAAGTTTATTACCATGCCGAGAAAATTAAATTCTTGGCATTTTAATATTTAATCATTAATATGTCTAATGATTTTGATTTTTCAATTAATATATAATACTCTTTATTTGATGGGTGAAGCTACATAATCAATAATAAACCTTGTTTTAATTTTTAGACTTAATATTATTGACCTAAATATCAAACTGATTGATAAAAATGATGGTTATTGGAATACTGATTGCTGCTGCAGGAAAAAGTACACGTTTTCAAAATGCTGGTGGTCACGGCAATAAGCTCAATAGTAGCTTGGGAACGAAAACGGTCTTTGAAAAAACACTTTTAAACTCAATGGCAACTGGCCTTCCTGTTCATGTTGTCACTCGTCCTGATAATCAAGGAGTAATAACCCATTGTCTACAGTTGAATGTTCCTTTTTCATTATTAGACAGTGACGGCTTAGGGGAAACTATTGCATTAGGCGTAAAAGATACTGCTCATTGGGCGGGGTGGTTGATTCATTTAGCCGATATGCCTTATGTTCAAAGCCATGTGTTTATTCAAGTCGCTGAAAAATTAAATGACTACCCTTTAGTTCGTCCTGTATATCATGAAAAACCCGGGCATCCTGTCGGTATATCAGCCAAATATTTCCAGCAATTAATTAATTTAACCGGCGATGATGGTGCAAAATCAATATTGAGTAGTGGTATCATTTATAAAATAGAAATAAATGATCAAAGTGTTGTTAATGATATTGATTATCCTAGAGACAGTTGATCTTCTAAGTTCAATAGTCTCTAACACGAGTGAATAGGAAGTAAGTATGTTACGTGAAGATTTAATCGTTATCACTCAAGCCATAAATTGGCTAAAAGTAGAATCTGTTTGGCTATGTACCGTGTTAAATACCTATGGCTCCTCACCTCGCAGCCCTGGTTCGCTTTTAGTTGCAAAAGGTGATGGACAATTTTTAGGTTCCCTATCTGGGGGCTGTATCGAAGAAGATTTTCTGCAAAGAATACAAAATGGTGAATATCTTGAAGCTAGCCACGTCGTTCGCTATGGGCAAGATGGATTAACAACTCACGTCAATTTGCCTTGCGGGGGAAGTTTAGATGTTCTGATTGAATATTTACCTAATAATGAAATCTCACTAAATTATCTTATTGAAATGCAAACTGCGCTTCTGGGATATTCATCTATCCTCAAAGAGTTAGTATTGCCAGGACACGGAAAGATAAGCCGAGTGGCTCATTCTCAATATATGACCCAAGTGGAGCGCCATGATAATTTAATTCGGCTATTCATCGCTGCCCCGCCTAGATTGATCATTGCAGGGTTATCAAATGTTGGGATCTATTGCGCTAATTTTGCATTAACATTGGGTTTTGAAGTGACGATTTGTGAACATAGAGAAGAGGAATTAATCCGTTTCGCTAATCAAATTGATCCTCGGTATGAAATCATTCCACTATTTCCCGCTCGCTATTTAGAGGAAAACAGCTGCTCTGCAAATACTGCGATTGTCTCTTTAACGCACGATCCTCGTATTGATGACCTGACATTAATGGAAGCAGTTCAAACACCTGCATTTTATATTGGCGCTATGGGGTCTCAGCGGACAAGCGAGAAACGACGAGATCGTCTTACTAATACGGTTGGAATGTCGATGGATGAATTAAATCGTATTCATGCGCCTATTGGTATTTCAATTGGCAGCAAAACGCCACCTGAAATAGCCTTGGCGATCATGGCCGATATTGTGGCGCGGAAAAATGGAAAAGTGATGCTAAAAAATAGCCCCGCCACACTTGAAGCATAACAGGGCTAGCTCCCCAACAAAATCACGATGGATTGTTGGGGAATATTATTTTCTCAGTTTATTTTTTCAGTTTTTCAATCTGCTCTTCAGTTACTGGGACAGACTGACCTCCCCAGTTAGCACGAGCCCATGTGATTAGATCTGCAATTTCTTGTGCATCAAGGTCATCTGCAAAACTTGGCATAGCATACATGCGTTGACCATTTGGGAATGTTGTTGTCGGTATTCCCTGTAAAACCACATTGATGAAAGTTTGTGGGTTATCCATTGCCAAGATAGCATTGCCTTTTAACGCAGGTATACCATTTGGTACACCTAAACCTTCAACACCATGACAGCCAGCGCAGGTTGACATATAAGCCAAACGACCTTTTTCCATAATGTTATATGCTTGGGTATTATCAGCCTCAGGTAGTGGCTGTGGCGAAGCTTGGGCTTCTAGCAATTGGCCATCTTGGTCGGTTAAAAGATATGTGGCGACATCTTTAACTATTTCTGAGCTCATTTGGTTCGTCGAAAAGTGAGTAACCGTATTCATATCACCAAATGAAGAGCCTTGTGGCGAAATACCCGTTTGTAAAAATTGACTGAGAGAAGTCATATCATAACCATGCTTTGAAAGTGCTTCAGCGGTGATATCGGGTATGGCTAAATCATCGTATTCCCCGCCTTGTAGTGAACGAGAAAACTCAACACCCATCATAATGTTTCGTGGAGAGTGGCATGCTCCACAATGCGCTAAACCTTCAATGATGTAAGCTCCTCGATTCCACTCTGGGGAACGATGAGGGTTATTTGGTGGGTTTCGCTGCGGGAAATTGAGCAATGTCCAAAAATTCATAAATGGTCGAACAGGTAAAACAAATACCCCGGTATTTTCTTTATTGGCAACCGGCATGGCCGGTAGGGTCATGATATAAGCATACAGAGCATCTAAGTCCTCTGATGTTGTCATGTGTGTGAAAACAAAAGGCATTGCTGGGTAGAGGTTACCTCGTTCTTTACCAATTCCATCTTTTAGTGCACGATGAAAATCGGCTCGAGAGTAATTACCAATCCCAAACTGTTTATCAGGCGTAATATTGGTTGAATAAACGATACCGAATGGAGTACCAACGCCAAGGCCTCCTGCACCTAAAGGGCCCTCAGGTAATGAATGGCATCCAAAACAGTCGCCAGCAATTGCCAATTCACGACCACGAGGAATGAGCCTTTCCACCTCATCGGAGGTGAGTGGTTTATCTAAATTTGGACCGATGCTTGATGTGCGAAATAAGCCAAACAGAACTGCCAGCATGAATAACATACCTAACACAATCACTGTATAGATTATTTTTCGCTTTAAAGGATTTTTTACCATTTTTCACTTTCCTTAATCGATCACGCAGCCGGGAGTTTCTAGCGCGACTTTACGTATCGCTTCATAGTAGCGAACGTAACCTGTACAGCGACAAATATGTTCATTTAATGCTTCTTCAATCGCATGTTGTAAATCGGCACGTTTGACTGGTGTTTGCTTGAGTCCATTAAGAAATACGGTTGCACCGGTGACAAAGCCGGGAGCGCAGTAGCCACATTGAAACGAGAAATTTTCGATAAATGCTTGCTGAATTGGGGTCAATTCAGTGACTTTTCCGTTCTCGTCCTGTTTTGCTTGTCCTTCAATGGTAATAATTTCTTTGTTATTGAAATAGTGTGCCCCAAAAATACAGGTACGACTTTCGGCAGTTGAACCATCAGGTAGGACTTCGATGATCGTACAGGCATGACATATTCCTTGACCGCAACCAAAATGGGTACCCGTTAGGTCAAGATATTCATGCAAAAACTCAATCATTGGCATACCAACAGGAACATCAATGGGGCCAATTTTTTTGCCATTAATGGTTAGGCTTAAAGGTTTTCGTTCAATAATGGGAACGGCATTTTTGATGTTCATGATAGTGCCTTTTTAATTTTATCTACCGTAATTGGGAATTCATAAAAACGCTTACCGGTTGCGTGTGTTAACGCATTGCTGGTGGCGGGGAGTATTGGGATCATTCCAAGCTCTGCCATCCCTTTTGGTGGTGAGGTTTCCGAAAGCGGTGGTAAGTAATCAATGGTTTGCTGCCAAACTGCCACATCTTTAGCGCGTGGAAGAACATAGCGATTAAAATTCCAAGTACCGTTACCCGGTCCATCTTCATAAAGCGGCATTTCTTCCATTAATGCATGGCCAATTCCCATCGCTGTTCCACCTTGAATTTGCCCAGAAACTAGCTCAGGCACAATCATGGTTCCCGGGTCCATAAGCATATGATGGCGCATGACTTCGACTGAGCCGGTCATGGTATTAACATTCAGCTCAACTAAGCAGGATGCCGGTGTTACGGTTGTCGGGTCGGCTTTAGCCCGTTGGGTTGGTGGGTAATAAGCCATTTTACGCTTAATAAAATGATATCCACCTGTGGTCATCAGGTTTTTCAACTCGTTAGATGCACCATCACCATAACGAATTGATATCGCATCTAGTGGTAAGTTACGCGGGCCAACAGTTGGAATATCAAAATCAGCACGAGCCCATTGCCAGCTAGAGTAGCCGTGAACAGCAACGCCAGTAATTAGCCCCATTTCATGGGCTCTTTTTGCGAGAATATCGAATGGAATTGGTTTCATTCCTCCGCCACCAATACCTTCTGGTCCAACACGAATATCAGAAAATTCAACATTAAGACCATTAAAAGCTCCACCACCTGGACCTTCACTCCAAATGCTTTTGGCTGCAGGCCATAGGGAGTTTTCAAGTAAAAAATGGCCTGCTTGGCGGGTACCAAAGCCAATGTAATAAACACCGCTTGATGAACTCATGTCAGGAATAAGTGCAGGTGTCCAATAAGGATCGCTTTTTGAGAGTTCATCTTGTTTTTTCTGATCTGCCCAACTGGTTTTTAACGGCAGTTGATCAAATTCAGTCACACCAAACTCCACTACATCAGGCGCTTTACTTAACGCTTGCCATACCATGACTTGTTGCGCTGTTGTGCCGCCAGTACCAATTTCTTGCATGCAGTGTCGCATTGTTAGCTTACCCTCTGCATCAAATTCAAGGGAAAGGATAGTTGGTACACCACTGGAACCATAAACTTGTTGAACTTACGCAAAGCCAACGCCATAAAGTTTTCCGGGGTTAGCCGCATCATATTCCGCTTTGTTTTTATTGCGGTTAATCCAAAGTGGATGTTTTGCTGCAAGGTTTAGCATTTCTACGTTGCGAGGATCACCCGCAATTACGCCACCTTGTGTATTCGGATAACCTTCTAAAATGGCATTTTTACGGCGTAAATCAATCGGATCAATGTTGAGTTCATGGGCAATTTCATCAACCATCAATTCGGTAATTGCCATCGATTGTAATGAACCGAAGCCACGCATCGATCCAGCTTCTACTGCTGGGGTCGCCATCGCAAGTGCGGTTAGGTCTGATTTAGGGAAATAATAAATGGATTGTGCACCACGTACAGCAACATGAGAAACGGCGACTGAAAGGTTTTCACGACCGCCGCCATTACAGTTATAGGTGCCTTTTAATACTTCAAATTTACCGGTCTTTCTATCGCCGATAATTGTCACATCCATCTCAATGGAGTGGCGTTTCATGCCCATTTGAAACTGTTCATAGCGATCATTCGCCATACGCACAGGAAGACCATTGGCATAAAAGCTGGCCACCATCGCATAGAATGGGAAAACAGAATAGTCTTTAGAACCATAGCCGACCGTTGAACCGGTTAATAGGATGATATTTTCGACAGGGAAATGTTTATTGTTGTTTGATAGTTCTGCCGCTGCATTGACAACGCCGGCTGGAGATTGAGTTGCGGTCAGGATATGCAACGTTTTGGTTTTGCTGTCATACCAAGTATTACAGTTATCTGGCTCCATCGCACAAGGGTCGATAGATTGTGAAAAGCCATGACGTTCTAAGATAAATTTATCTGGGTTGTTGCGTGCAGCTTCGATTTCTTCACTAATAGCGCGAGCGTAATCCATTCCTCTTTCTTGGGAGTCTGGTTTTTCTTCGGCTTGATGGAGTGCTTGGATAAAACCACCCCCGCGATCCTTACGGATAACGGGTGGGATAGTGATGCTATGTTTAGGATCATAAGGTGGCCACACTGGCGTGTTACCATCAAAGCCACCTTTGATTCCCGAATCTTGGTAAGGTGAAAAAAGGGATGGCGCAAGAGGAGTCTCTCCACCAATACGAACATAGCGTGCTGCACCATAGTTTGCTGGTGGTTTTGTACCTGTTACCGCTCCATATTTGACTACGCTTGTTTCAAAACGTAGCATGCGTTGAGCTGTACTATAAGAATCAAAATCGCTGTAAATAAGGATTGCGACGGGGTGGCCAATAATTGGTGGCGTATCACCTTTGGGTACTAAAACGTTATAGCCATAGAAACCTTTTCCCATACTAGTATCTTGTGGGATATTCAGGCCATCTCGAATTAAATCTTCTTGCAGAATAATTCTATCCGGCTGCAAGTTTGGTCCTAATATAGAGATATCGATCCCTTCAAAAGTTCGGTCCGCTTGGGTTGCCTTTAGCATAAATGCATAGCTTTGTTTTTGTGGCCAGCCGGGGATATCTTTAGCACGGTAATCACGTGCAAAGTTTTTTCTTCCAGTGACTTTTTCGACGCCATCCCAGCGATAACGTGCTTTACCATTCTGGCCAATCCAATCGGTTTTTGGATTATCTGAATCAAGCTCTAGGGCGCTCGTAAAAGGGAGTCGACCCACCATGACGGCAATACCCGCGATGGTGCCTAGTTTGATAAAATTTCGCCTAGAAATATGTCCCGTCATTTTATGCTTCCCGAATTTATTATTTGCGGATTTATATTATAGAGAAAAGATTTATTATTATTTAAATTGATAAATGTAATTTTCATTCAATGCTGTTTGGATGCTCATATTAAAGCAATCGTAATAAGATTGTTTTTTTAGTTGCTTAACCTAAATATAACCCTGCTATAACACCATATAATTAATGAGTGAATTAAGTTATCTATGATAAGAATATAATGTTATACAACACTTCTTTATTGAACAAAATCAACTGAAAAAAATGAATAATTAAAGTAAGTCACGGGATGTTTCTTTGTTTATAGCTTAAATGCATCTTGAGTTATTTGGGCGATATTTTGATATCTCAAATAAATGGCCAAGAATTGTTGATTTACCATACGTTGCCGCGGTTGTTGGTGGTCGTTCTCGATGGAGAATTGGTGTTATCATCAGTGTAATCACAATCAGATTATAATTTGTGATATTAGGTGATAGTTAGGAGTGTATATATCAAATTGTTCTCACAATAGAGCATTGAGGATGGCTGTAGCTCTTGGATGTGTAAGATATTAAATCACAGGCAAATAAATAGCAGGAAAATATGCAAACAGAGTTGCAAGTTGGCGTCAATTTAAAACGTATACGTAAAGAGAAAGGGTTGAGCTTAGATAAGACTGCCAAGGTAACTGGCGTGAGTAAGGCTATGCTAGGGCAGATTGAACGCGGGGAATCCAGTCCAACCGTTGCAAAGTTATGGCAAATAGCATCAGGGCTAAACGTCTCTTTTTCTCATTTTATCAGTCCGATATCTGATAATGAATTAACGGATCCGTTACCATCACAAGATAAAGCGCTTACCGAAGGTCTACTCGTCAAAGTTCTCTTTCCTTTCGAGAAAGATGTTGGATTTGAAATGTTTGAACTGGGTTTGGAAGAGAATTTTGAGCACGTATCAAAGCCACATAACTTCGGTGTTATCGAGCATGTTATCTGTATTTCAGGGAAAATAGCACTATTCTTTGACGATAATTGGCATGAATTGACCATCGGCCAAGCACTACGTTTTAATGCTGCGCAGCCTCACCGTTATAAAAATATGGGTAAAGGAACCGCTTTTTTTCATAACATTATCCATTACCCTTCAGATCCTTTGAGTTAATCAATTACAAATGAGCATTGGGGTCTGTTGATCTTTTATTTTTAAAATCAGCCTCTAGCAATTCATGTTAGTCGATGTTAATCTCTGTGTGCGTTATAGCGCACGGTGGGCGGGTGTAATTAAGTGGGGACTCGGATATTTTTGCGGATGTATTGGCAATGGCAGGAAACGAAATGACAGAGAAATTATTTTGGAAAGATCCTTATCAAACTGAGCTAGTTTCAAAAATAATTAGCCTCAAAGGTAATGAAATTGAGCTATCTGAGACTATTTTTTATGCTGAATCAGGAGAGCAAGAAAGTGATGCAGGCACGGTAAATGGTATCCCCGTTTTGAAAGCTGAAAAAAGGGCAGAAACCCTTATTTATACATTAGCAGCGGTTGATGGGTTAAGCGTTGGATGCGAGGTAATCACAAAAATTGATTGGCCACGACGTTATGCATTGATGAAATTACACTTTGCTGCAGAGGTCATTTTGGAATTATTTACACAATCTTATTCCATCAATAAAATCGGTGCGCATATCTCCGTAGAAAAAAGTCGAATTGATTTTGAGTGGAATGAAAATATTAGTGCTCTATTGCCGGATTTTCAAATAAGGGCAATGAATTTAATTAATGCCGATTTACCGATTGAAAGTTATTTTTCAGATGTCGAACATCAACGTCGTTGTTGGGAAGTGAAGGACTTTGCTAAAGTCCCCTGTGGTGGAACGCATTTAAAAAGAACGTCAGAGGTTGGAACAATATTACTCAAGCGTAAGAATATAGGCAAAGGGAAAGAGCGAGTTGAAATTAGCTTGGCATAATGTGTAACCAGTCTGTTCCTGTTATTTTTGGAATTACTTTTTTATATATTGATAAAAAAGACCGGCAGCTTTATTTGTGATTGAGTATCCCATTCTGCCAATCCGGTATAACGTTAATATTAAGATGAATATGAGGCATTGAGTGAATATGGTAATTTTCTAGCGAATTCGGGTGAAGCATATTTATCCGTGACTATTTCGATATAGGATGCAACATTTTTTAATTCAGCGATTTTTATTGCTGAGTCTAATTCTTCACAGCTGGTGACTTTTTGGCAATACCAATCCTTACAGCCTAGCGCACTCGGTAATAGGGTATAATTCCATTGCGCAACATCATTGTAATAAGCTTCTGGCTCTTTACATAATAGGCGTTCAAATAAATATCCATCATTATTAAGAACAAAAATAATCGGTTTTAAGCCAAAGCGAGCAAACTGACTTATTTCTTGTGCAGTGAGTTGGTGTGAGCCTTCTCCAGTGAAAAGTATAATACGTCGTTCTGGTGCTGCAATGGCCATACCTAATGTGGCTGGAGTTGCCCAACCAATTGATCCCCATAATGTTTGATTATGAAATTGTGCATTGTTAGGGAGTAAAGCAAAACCTAGACCCATTGATACTGTGCTCGTTTCTGCAATGATAATGTCATCCGCTCTAAACATTTGTTCCAACCGAGGATAGAGGTATTCTGCCGTAATCGAGCCGTTATGACTTGGTATCGGTTTACCTAATCCTTGCGCTTTTAGCCCTTGATGATTCAGTGATGGAGCAAGATCTCTTAGTTTAGAAAGAACATCTTCCATATAGACATTTGAATAAACTGCAGATCCTACTTTGACATGGTCTGGCATAATGGAGATGTAATTTTCTGGGGGGATAGATACAGTAAAACAGCCTGAGTTAAAGTCAGAGAATACTGTGCCTATTCCCATGATACAATCACAATTTTCAATAAATTCAGATATCTGTAAGTTCATTATTTGGCCATTATAAATCCCCATATAATTAGGGTTCGATTCACTTAAGACGCTTTTATCCATAAACATGGTGGCATAAGGCAAGTTTGTTTTATCAATAATGGACTGAACAGTGGTAGCAAGTCCAAAGCGAGCAGTTAAAATACCGGCGATAACACAGGCTTTTTTGCTACCCGATAGCTTATTTAAAATAGCCGTAATAGCTTCTGTTAATGCGTTATGATTACTTTGAGGTTTAGCGATAGTGATAAATTCTTCACTTATTTTTATGGGCATTATGGCATAATCTGAGGGTATACCAATATAAACGGGTCTACGTTCAAATAGAGCCGAATTAATTAATCTTTCGAGTTCAGTAATACAATTTTCAGGCGTGATAATGGAATGAGCACAGCTGAAATATTGGCTGATTTTATAAAAGACATTAAAGTCACCATTTCCTAAAGTATGATGAGCAATTTTTCGATTTTTTTGTACTTTACTTGAGGGCATACCGACTAAATGAAAAATAGGGAGATATTCAGCATAGGCACCTGCAATTGCATTCAGAGTGCTTAATTCACCCACACCAAATGTTGTCACTAGCGCTGAAATACCATTTATTCGTGCATAACCATCAGCGGCATAACCGGCATTAAGTTCATTGCAGTTTCCAATCCAACGTAACTGTGAATTCTCACAGACAGCATCATTGATTGGAAATGCGTAATCTCCTGCTACACCAAAAACATCTCTAACCCCTAATTCAATTAAACGCGTCAGAATATGCTGGATAACTGTTTTGGCCATTTTCATCTCCTGAATATATTAAAAATTGCGAATGGAATAATAGGCTGACTTTTATCACTATTGCCGCTAATATCATCTTAGGTTAAATAATCTATAATTATTAGCACGTTAATTAGTAGTTACTGATAAATTATTGGTTTCTACATAGAGATTATTATATTCGTGAAACTCAAAATTCAGCACCAAAGCCATTATTGTAACGCTTGGGAATTATCCTCATAAGGATGCTTAAAATTAATCAATAACACATCATTGAATGAGAATTTAATAAAATTTATTATCTATTTTAATTAGCAACCCAGAGCTATTTAATTAATATGTGATCAATGCTATATAAATATAAAGTTGATTATTAATCATCAACGCTTTGATTAAAAAATTTTATTTTTTAATCAATAAAAAATAAATTAACTGTAGAGACTTGTAGTTGACGGTATCCCATTAACTGATTAGTATCTAATTTGATAGGCATAAAATAAACTTTATCAATGAGGTGGTACTTATATGAAAAAATTAAAGACTGTACTTTTTTCTTTAGCGTTGTTAAGTCCATTGGCATTTGCAGCAACTGAAATTACCTATACCCAATCACTCGATTTGAAACCCGCAGGTACAGTTAACGTTGTGATAAATGATGGTGTTGCGGCAGATTATGTGAAGGCTATTTCACAAAAAGCAGATGAGCAAGGTGCTGAGTATTTTATTATTACGTCTGTCGCATCCGAAGGCACAGGTAATGATGTCTCTGTCACCGCGAGTCTATATAACAAGTAATCTCTAGGGCTTACTTTTAAATAGAATGTGCACCTATAATAAGTGGACTAAGCTAATTAAAATAGAAAACGCCTTGTATTAACAGGCGTTTTTTACGTGTAGATGTATGAGCCTACTAACTTTTCTTAGCTCAAATATTTATTAATTAGCCTTGTACCGCAGTGACCATGACTTCAACGAGTATTTGATCACCTGCCATATTGGCTTCAACAGCTGCACGAGCAGGACTATTTTCTGCTGGCATCCAAGATTCCCAAACAACATTAAACGCAGCGAAATCACGACCCATATCTTTAATCCAGACCTGTGCAGACAAAATGCGAGTTTTGTCGCTGTTACTATTGGCTAATAACATATCAATTTTTGCGAGAACTTCCTGAGTTTGTGCAGTGATATCACCAGTTAAATCAGTCGGCACTTGGCCCGATAGGTAGACTAAGCCTGCATATTCAACGCTGTCTGATAAGCGTGGTTTTGGGTTATTGTGTTTAATCATGATGTACGACCTCGTTAATCCGGTTAAAGAAAATGGGAGAACATTGCCAGATACTCATTGGCTCAGTATTACAGCACTACCAGCTGCTAATGTGAAACCTAAACTTTTACGTTCAATGTTCAATCCGAGATGTTTATATTCGGTTTTACCTAAAAGAGGTGTGTTTTTTGGTGTAGATAGGCGCAAAGCGTACCAAAGTTCTGCATTTTTAATAACACTAATTTAAGGTGGTCTTTTATAATATTTTCTAATGCGTCGATTAAATTATTGAATAAGTCAAATTAGTCATGACCAATATCAATCCTTATAGCGATACTCAGTTGTTAATTTAATTTTACATGGGCAATTTTGTTGCCGTCATCGGTGACATTTCGTTACTCATCGAAGTGTTATTTTTTATAAATATTACTCTATTTCAATACTTGGAAAGGAGGATATATGATTGCCGTTATTTTTGAAGCAAAGTTATACCCTAATCAGAGCGCTCGCTATTTAGCCTTAGCTGCGGATCTTAAGCCTTTATTAGCCGATATCTCTGGATTTATCAGCATTGAGCGTTTTAAAAGTTTAAGCGATGAAGAAAAATTACTGTCGTTATCTTGGTGGGAAAATGAGGAGGCTGTACTTGAATGGAAGCGAAATGTTTTGCATGCAGAAGCCCAGCAGGAAGGTAGAACATCTATTTTTTCTTTCTATAAGATTAGCATCGTGAATAAGGTGCGCGAATATTCATTTACTAAAGAGAAATAACCATACTCGTCACACTACAATTTGCAGGGGGTTGACTGTGCTTCCCGCCTATCTTCATTTATCGCCTACCTGCAAATCGAATTATTTAGAGTATCTGTTTGATGTTCATGTAATTTTAAAAAATAATCTAGACCAATTAGTGTTACTCGGAAAAACATTAGGAATAAATAAGGTTGGGCTAGAAGGTGGTGGCATATTTACAGTTGGTGAGATGTGTCATGCTCATTTTTTAGTTGAAGATGGAAACAAAGCTAAAATAGTCCTTGAACAAGCAGGGGTGATTGTTCTTGCTATTCGTGAACCCGTAATCCGCAAGTTAAAACAAGAAAAGCCCGGCGAATTGGGCGAGATAGCTCAGGCTCTTGCAGATCATGGAATCAATATTTTAGTGCAGTATAGTGATCATGCGAACCGACTGATATTGATAACAGACAATGATACGATGGCGGCATCTGTCACGCTTCCATGGGCGGCTCAATAAGAGCGCGAAGGCACAATTAATGGACGAAATAACACATAATATCACTTTTGAATCCGCTATAGCCGCTGTGGGAGCGGCTATGTCTGATGCTTCCCGAGTTAAAATACTGTGTGCTTTGATGGATGGGCGCGCATGGACGGCGACAGAGCTAAGTATTGCCGCAGAGATTTCAGCATCAACCACAAGTAGCCATCTATCTAAATTGGTTGCCAGCCAATTAATTACAGTTATAGCGCAAGGAAAGCATCGTTATTTTCGATTAGCAGGCAAGGAAGTTGCAGAGCTCATTGAAGCTATGATGGGGATAACGTCTAACAATTTTAGCAGCGCTAAAATATCAACACCGTCCCATTTGAGAAAGGCACGGACTTGTTATGATCATTTAGCAGGTGAAGTTGCCGTCAAAATTTATGATTTCCTTTTTCAGGAACAGTGGATAACCGCTGATGGTGGAATGGTCACTCCTGCGGGTATTGAACATTTCCGTTTAATGGGAATTAATGCTCAACCGAAAAGTTCGCGTAAAGTATGTTGTGCCTGTCTGGATTGGAGTGAAAGACGTTCTCACTTAGGTGGCTATATTGGCGCGGCATTGTTAACACACTGTGAGTCTAAAGGCTGGTTGACAAAGCATGTTGGCTATCGAGAAGTCACTATTAACCCGAAAGGTTACCATGCCTTTAAAGCTCATTTTTATTTTGATTAAGTTGTTGATTATTCATTATTGGAATATTGGTTTATTAAAACTGGGAGGGCATGTTGTTCTCCCCAACTTTTAAGTAATAAAAGTATCGGTTTAAGGGATTGACCTTTTTCAGTTAAACTATATTCAACCTTTGGCGGGACTTCAGGAAATATTTTTCGATTAACCAGTCCCACAGATTCTAATTCGCGTAATTGTTTAGTGAGCATTCGGGGTGTAATAAAGAGTAAGTGTTGCTTTATTTCATTAAATCGTAATGTACCATTTGTTAGATGATAAAGGATCATTCCTTTACCTTTTCCACCAATCAGTTCTCATGAGGCTTCGACAGGGCAAGCTTCATATTCATAAGATGTAAAACGTGGTTTTTTTATAGTATCCATTATGTACCTATGTATCAAAAATGTACGTACTTGTTTAAATAATAGTATTGGTTATTATAACAACTTTCCAGCTGTGATTAATAGGATAAAGTTATGCCAATCATTGATGTCGCAATGAAACGTTATGCAACAAAATCGTTTGACCCAACAAAAACTATCTCTCCTGAAATTTTTGAAAAAATTAAGCAGTTACTCAGATATAGCCCATCCAGTGTAAATATTCAGCCTTGGCATTTTATCATTGCAGAAACTAAAGAGGGTAAACAGCAACTGGCTAAATCAACTGAAGTTGATTATCAATTTAATACGCCAAAAATCCTCAATGCATCACATGTTGTTCTGTTCTGTAGCAAAACAAGTGTTGATAGAAATTATATGAATAATATTCTTGAGCATGAAGAATCCGATGGGCGTTATGCATTACCAGAACATAAACAAATGATGGAAGGTGCGAGAGATTTCTTTGTAAATTTCCATAAAGATAATCTGCAAGATTTACCGTTGTGGTTAGAAAAGCAAACCTTTATCAATTTAGGGAGTTTTTTATTAGGTGCCGCTGCATTAGGTGTTGATGCGGTTCCGATGGAGGGAATGGATTTTGCGATTCTTGATAAAGAGTTTTCATTAACAGAAAACGGTTTAGTTCCTATTGCAATGGTACCTTTGGGATACCATTCAGCCGATGATTTTAATGCTGGGCTAACGAAATCGCGTTTACCTGAAGAGCAAATCATCACTGTTATTTAATCGAATTTGTATTGAACGTAAGAAAATTATTCGGTTTACATTCATAGGCTGCTATCAAGCAGCCTAGACTAAAGTGATGTTAACTCCCGCCTACTTATATCATTATTTATACTTATCAAATAGCTTAATCTCTCTAAATAACCAAATAGAAAGAATAAGTATTAAGACGTATTATCTAAGAAGTTATTGATTGAAAATTATGATTTTAACTTAAATATCATTTTTGCTTGTTATTGCCATTAGGTTAATTTTACGATTAACAGATCGGTATAAGTAACAATAAATAGAAATATATTAAAAAATAATTAATTTTAATAATATATTGAAGTAGAATGATTTATGATTATTTATACATTAATCTCTTAATGTTAATCTCATAAAGTCTTTTTCTTTACTAATCCAGATGTTTTATTATTTTAAATGGAATAACATGTCAAAAAAGTCAATTAATCCGGCGTCTGTATTTAACTCATTGCAATACGGCTTTAGCCAAGCTATTGAAACCAATGGTACTCGCCAGCTTTTTTTATCGGGGCAAGTAGGGGTTGATGCTAATCAACAAACTGTCGCTGGTGGTATGTATGAGCAAACGGTTCAATCAATAGAGAACATTGAACATGTCCTGAGAGATGTAAATGGAACACTTGATGATGTTGCCATGCTACGGATCTATATTAAAGAAGGTTTTGACAGTCATGAAGAACAAATGGCTATCGCCAAAGCATTACAGGAGAAATTTACTTCCGCTCCTCCCGCATCTTCATGGATTATTGTTACTGGATTATCATTACCTGAATGGTTAATTGAAATTGAAGCCCATGCTATCCTAGATTAATTAAATCGCTATTTTGAACTTAATTAAAATATATCGAGATGCTTGTTGCCATTTTTATGCATCTCGACGTATAACGAATAAAAATCGCTCATGATTAACCTTAATTTATTATGGTTATTAACAATTGACGTGATGTGAAAGCTTTCTTTGTATGTTATTAAGATAGGGTTAATAGAGCTGCAAGGTATTTATCTAAAAATAAAAACGGTAAGACGTAACTTATGTGGGATTTTTCAATAGTCATTTTCTTATGCTGCTCAATCTGCTTTATCTAATCTGAATTGTAGTCATTTTTTCTCGAATAATTTAGGTTGAATATAGAGGATAAGTGGGATTATTCCTATCCATCGCGTTAGCCGTAGGATTGGATAATTTGAATGAATGGGAAATTCCTAATGCTATCAATATGATAATAAAATGATAATTATCATTGCGTATTTCGTGTTAAATAGAATGATTTTTTAGTGTGAATATCATAAATTAAGGGATTGAAAGGGATAATATTTAGTTTAATTTGGGTAATGCTTCTGTAACTCATATGTTAATATTATTCATATCAAGCATGAAGCAATTGCTAACTATCAATAAAAATCTGTAATTAAGAAGACTATCTCATGAAGACAACATTAAAACTTGGTTTACTCGGTATCGCTGTGCTTTCTATTACTGCATGTGATGGTTTAGATCCTACAAGTAATAAAGGCGAATTTTATTATAGCAACCCAACAGCGAGTAATATCTCATTTAAAGTTGATGGTAAAGATTATGAAATATTGCCGGGGCATAACGATATTATTAAGCTTTCATCTGGCGTACATAAATTAGAAAATAGCCAAGGTGATACTTTTTCCTTTATGGTTTTTGATAATAATAATGGCGGTATCCTCAACCCTGATAATAATGTTTATTATACGGTATCAGAAGCGTATGCTGTTGAAGGAAAAGGTGCGCGTTTTAAACCGATCACTTATAACGTGACGATAAATGGCCACGAAATAGAAATGGCAGTCAGAAGCGCAAATGCACCGGTTATTGATGGAAACTTATTTAAATGCAATTATCAGCTTGGTGAGCCATTCCCAGAGACAGTTGTCATCAATGATCGTAATTCAGATGGTAATATTGCCTCTAAATGTTTTGATAAAACAGAGCTAGTACAATATATCTCTAAAGAATATGGTGAAAATCTTGCACCTGTTTCTACGGGGGATGAAACTAAAGATTCAATCAATATGACCTTTAGTTATGATCTTCCAGCCGCGAACTTTACTAATCCTGAAGTTCAAGCAAAAGCTAAAGAAGTGTTGGCTTTGCTCAAGCAATTTAAAGACACTAATGATACCGATATTCAAGAAAAGTTGGATAAACAATTCCATAAATTAAGCATTGATTTGGTGACTGCTCATACTAAGGATGCTGCGACTACGCCTGTCTCGCAAAATGAAGCGTATAATGCTTTCGTTAACAGAACGAGCAATTTACGCACTTATGGTATTTGGGGTAGATAATTAAAGTATCAATTTTCGTAAAGGCCATTAATATAGTGGCCTTAATTGTATCTTAGATACAATTAAATAATAATCATATGAATTTAAGAATATACTTATAAGCTAACCAGAGTAATCTTATTTTAAATGATACTAATCAAAGGATGATGTAATTATACTAATTTAATGTATTTACATTAATTTGAGTTGTATTTTATATAGGAATAATCAAAATGAAGACAATGCTTAAATCATTTTTAGGTTTTACACTTACTTCAATATTATTTTTATTTTCTTCAGGGGCAAGTAGTCAATCAGTGACAACAAACAATCAACAGCCTGAAGTATTAGACTTAGTGTTTATTCTAGATAAAAGTGGCTCAATGTCAGGCTTTGAATCGGATACGATTGGTGGTTTTAATAGTGTGCTATCCGAAAATCGTGATAAGAAAGGGGATGTGTTTATTACAACCGTTTTATTTAATAATAAAATCTCTACTCTTCATAATAGAGCGCCTATCCAAAAAGTATCTAATTTAACCTTAGATGATTATCAAGTTGGCGGTAATACTGCTCTGTTAGATGCGGTTGGTGACACCATTATTAAAATGCAAAAAAATAGGAAAATAACCAAAAATAATAATATGTTATTTGTCATTATCACAGATGGCGAAGAAAATAGTAGTCGTGAATATAGCCAGGCTAAAATCAAATCGATGATTAAATCTGCGGAAACAGAGGATAAATGGGACTTTATTTTCCTCGGGGCGAATATCGATGCCATTATTGCCGCGGATAATATTGGCATTAGCCCGTCAAAAGCAACAGGTTATGTACAAGATAAATCAGGCTATGACAAAGCCTATAAAGCGGTCAATAATGCGGTAGAATCTAAGAAAAACATGGCGCCAATCTCCGAAAGTTGGAAACAAGAAGTTGAAGCCGATGCGGTGGAACGTGCTAAAAAGTAGCATTAGTGAATTTATCAATTACCCATAATAAGTATCGATTAACGGCGTATTCCAATCAATTCGTTATACTGAAAGGTGCCAAAATGGCACCTTTCGATTGTTTTTTATGGCAAGCTATTTAGCAGTAGGGATGTAACGAAGTAACTTTTCAAGCGGCTCGACAATGGCAATGATAACTTCATCCTGAAGTCCTGCACTTTTATCGAGTTGTTGGATAATCGCTTTTCTGCGGCTATCGGTTAAGGGGTTATCGGTAACATAATGTTTAACTAGCTCTAATCCAATCGCAGAGAGTTGATTGACATTTTCAGAAACTGGCGCCAATTTTTTTAAATTAACATTTTGTTGAATAAGCAGCTCAAGTTGAGGGGTGTTATCTTGCCAACGATGCAATCTTTTCTCTAGCCATTGTATTGTGGCGTTATCTGATGGCGCTGAGATTAGCTTATCAATGTGTTGCTTAAAATCTCTTGCTTGTCTACTTTCTGCGGGTAATGCATCAACAAAACGATTAAGAGGCTCATATTGATGATAATGATCCTCTCTGAATTTCAAATGGTGACGCGTGTAGTAATGCGCAGGTTCTACTGATTCAGACAAGATCATCAATGGATCAATATCAATTCCATTCGCCAATCGGATAAATTCACGTGCAGTTTGTGCATGTTGTTGCAAACCTACAGAGACAGTAGACCAACTATCAGCCGCATTGAGACGACGGTACATATCATTTTCATTATTGATATCTTCAGCGGACCACATACGCTCAGAAACTGCGAAGGCTCGAGGCCAAAGTTTGAGGTCGATAATAGGCGCACGAATATTTTCTGTCCACAAAGCGATTTCACTACCCAGAATATGACTCATTTTGTCTGCATCAGGTATTGTTGGCATAATGCCGATAGGAGTGCTAGCTAAGAGGGTACCAGTCGTTAGGTAGCGCGCATTACCAATAACGGTGTAACCATCAAGTGCTTCACCTCTTAGCGTCATAACAGGGCGCGTTTCCCCCATCCAAGTATCCACTGAAAAGCTCACTTTATCCGCCGAAATCCATTCAATTTGATTCACCGCTCGTCGTGATTTACCTGCGAAATCAATAAATCCACGCCAGCCATCATCTGCTTTTATTAATGTGAAGCTACCTTTTACAGGGTTACCTTTGAATCTTTTAATCTCAAATTGCCAACTTTGAGCTTGCTCACCCTGTTTAATATTGACATCAACATTGAGTGGGCGTGGCAATATTTCATTGCGATAGTGATAAGCCGTACTTTGGGGTTGATCGAGGTAAAATCCCGTTGAAAGCAAACCTTGAAAGCCTTCTTGAGCGCTATGACCTAAGGAGTCTTGTCCTTGCCATGATTGAATAATTATATTTTTAGATAAGGTTGGATGCTGTATTTCATCCCAACCAACCATTTTTCGCTGATGGTTAGTCAAAATTTTCTCTAAGCGCTGGTTAAAATAAGCTTGTAAGGCTTGGGTATCTTTTAAATTATTTTTTTGCATAAACTCCTGAATAGACGGATTATTTTTCCATTGTGTTGGATCAACCTCATCACCGCCAATATGAATATATTCATCTGGAAAGATAGAGGTCAGTTCGCCAATTAACGCATCCGTGAATTGGTAAACATTTTCTTGTGTTGGATTGAGTAATGGTTGATGTACACCCCAATAACGTTGCATCGAATAAGGACCAGAGGCACTCATAAACTCTGGGTATGCGACTGCAATAGCGGAAGCATGACCTGGAAAATCAATTTCAGGTACAACACGAATACCTCGCTCTGTTGCATACTGTACTACCTGACGCATTTGCTCTTGAGTGTAGAATTGTCCATCACTCGCCAGCTGCTGTAATTTGGGGTAGCGTAAGGATTCAAAGCGCCAGCCTTGATCATCAGTTAAATGCCAATGAAATACGTTTAATTTGGCAGCTGCCATGCCATCTATTTGGCGTAAAATATCTTCGATAGGCAAAAAATGTCTTGCTGAATCGAGCATCACACCACGCCAGACAAATCGTGGATTATCTTTAATGGAAAGTAATGGAACAAACGTATTCTCGCGGTCAGTTTGGATCAGTTGTAATAGCGTCTCCATGCCACGCATCGCGCCAAAGCGGGTTGCTGCTTTGATAGTCGCACCGTTGCTGTCTGTTGTTAGCTGATAGCTTTCATCCATCTGTAGTGACGGCAATTCGGGTACTTTTTTTTCGATTAAAATTTTTATCGGTGCTTGGACGTTTTTGGCTAGATGGGGAGTTAATTGCCAACCCGTTTGGATCTCTATTCTTTCACGCCAACGCTTTATCGCGTCACTTAAATCATCACCTTCAATATCGATATCAATTTCATTATTGAGTATCCATTTACCATCGGTATTTTTAACTTCAACCTGTTGTGGCCAAGGCATTAGTGGTAACTCAGATAAGGATTGCGCAGCGCTTGGCAATGTATAAATAAGCGAAGAGATGACAATTGCAGACGTCATTTTGTTAATCATAGCGGTCCCTTATTATTAAAACAAAGAATACTATTTTGAACACAAAGTAAGCAATTAAGTCCAACTCGGTGAGTTAATATAATGATATTGCTCACACTATATTTTTATTGCGAATTAAGTGCGAGTGATTTGATTTATTTTAACTTATTGATATTGATGTCTTTTAATGGTGATGTGTGGTGAATAAAATGAAATTGATTAGGTTGGATTGGCAAAAGAAGCGGGATAAATTAATCCCGCCACCTGTTCCGCATCATAGCATATTTTTCAATGCATCAAACATGTCTTGAGCTAAATAGTTTTGCATACTCTGCACGCCCGGCAACACAAAATAGTACCCGCCACCAAAGGGCTTAATATAGCGTTCAAGGGGTTCACCATTCAGGCGTTTTTGGGTATCAATAAAACCGGTTTTGAGATTTTTTTGGTATGAAACAAAGATCAGCCCCATATCGAGTGCGCAATTTGGCGTTAAACCTAATGAGTAACTATAGCTACGTCGTCTTAATTTTGCTGTGTAGCGCTCTGGGTTGCGAGGCTCCGCACGACGCATATGAGAATCAAATAATACGCGATCACCATGAGGATCTTTTGCAAATTCAGGGTCGTCGTGTTCCTGTTTCATGCCAATGGGGGCGCCAGTTTCTTTATGGCGACCGAAATCATTTTCTTGATCTTCCAGTGGAGTTCTGTCCCAAAACTCAAGACTAAAGCGAATGATGCGTACTGCTTGATAAGTGCCACCAGAGCACCATGCTGGTTCTTTGCTTCCTTCATTTACCCAAATCAGCTCATCCATTAATTGTTTATCATTGCTCGGCGCATTACCTGTACCATCTTTAAAACCAAATAAATTGATAGGCGTTGAGTGCTGATCGATATTACGTGAAGGTAAAAAACCATCTATTTTCCATAGTGGAAACATCAATGGTGCAGTGTGGCGCAAAATGTCACGCAATGCGTAAATGACACTCTCTTGACTATTAGCACAGATTTGCAGTGTGATATCGCCACCACACCACGCTTGTTCTAATCGGTCATTCGGGAAGCTGGTCATTTCGACAAGGTAATGCGGTTTGACTTTATCTAAACCAAATCGAGAGTCAAACAAGCTGTTTCCAAGCGAAACAGTGACTGTCAGTGAATCAGGTTGGATATGTGTCCCTAAAATACCTGATTCCGCGGGGGGCATCCTGTCGTTTGGCGTTTTTGGTACATTCTGAACTTGCGTGAGGTAGGCAATGCGCTTTGTGATAATTTCAAACAGTTTTTGCAATTTATCGAGCGATTCTGCCGTGACATTAAAGGCAATAAAGGAGGCATTTTTTTGCTCTGGCGTTAGAACACCGGCTTGATGTATACCTTCAAAATCAATGGTATTACCATAAGATGGTTGGTAATTATTTTGGCGAGTATTGGTCGCAAGCGTTGGTGCAGCGGCAACTAAACTACCAATCGCTAATGTTTTTAATGCATTTCGCCGCGAAAAGCTCAAGGGTGTAGAACGATTTTGTAATTTTGCCTTCATGGCTTGTTGCCTCAATATTTATAATACACATCGACACTTAACTGATATCTGAGCAATGCGAGGTTTTCGGCCTGTTGGGTTAGCACAGAGTATAACGCCATTTTATCTTTCTTACTGAATTGGCTGTATGGCTCGAAAGCATCAGTTTTTAATTGATAAGGCTGAATAATACTACTGGCTAGCCGATAGCTTTGTTGAATGTGTTTAAGCGCATTTGGATCAATAAACGGCTTGATGACGCGAATGACTTCTTCAGAACCGCGTAGGTTAGCGGCGATATCGGTGATATCAGATTGGCTGTAAACATTTTCTTTTCCGGATAATTTTGTTTCAAGGATCATTTCAATAAAATCAGCTGAGGCTTGAACCAGTTTTGGAATTTCAATATGTTCAGTGGCGACACGTTTTTGGAGATCCCGCGCTTTCATTAATAGCTCATCAACTGCAACGAGGGCAGCTTTAGTCTCTTTACGATCAAATAATTGATATTCCACTAGATGAAAACCAGTAAAGCGGTAATCTTTCTCGCCCTCGAGAAAGTAATCTGCTCTTGCATTAAGAATGCGATCGGTATTACCAAATAACATAATAATCGGGCGAATAGTTTCGTAATGTTGATGAGCCTGAATATAGGCGCGTTCTGCCTCATTGAGATTATCTTTTGTTAAGCTGCTCTTCAATATTTCCAATTGAGAGACCATTTCACTCAATTCAACTTGGGTAAAGTCTAAGTAAGCTTTGATCGCAGGTTGATATTTTTCAGGTGTTGGAATATCACCTTTAGCGATAATAATATCATCCCCTTCTTGCACAGGAGACCGTAAGGCTTTTGCTGAAACGCTAAAAGGCAGTGCCGCGATTAAAAATAAGCCACACAGTAAGATTACAGTGTAGCTTAGCGAATTACGCATGTTTTTTACTCCGTGAAAATAGGGCAATAACTACAACCCAATAAATCACAAACGTAATGACACTCAACCAAATAGGTTGAGAGCGATAAGCAAAGAAAGACGAAATAAAATTTCCAGCGATATTGGAGTCATCTAACAATGCGGTAGTATCCCATGCTGGGTAAATGAGAAACTCAGGAATAGAATAATCATATTCAATTAATAAGTTTGCGCTCTCTTCAACCCCTTTGAGTAGTAGCGACAAGGCGAGAAACAACAAAATAATGCCAGTGACTTTGAAGAATATTTTCCATGAGACAACGCGATTAGTTAGCAAGAAAGCATACAAAGTCAGCGCGGCAATTAAAATACCAACAGCCACTTCGAGAAAGAAATCAGTCGCGTTTGCGGAGGTCAGTGACATGATAAAACTTGATAGGAAGACCACAATTTCACTTCCCTCACGTGCGATAGCAATCGCGATAATCAGTGTCGCTCCCCACCAGTTATGATGTTGAGCATTGCGACTAATACCTGACTCAATCTCTGATTTCATGGCGCTACCATGTTTGTTCATCCAATACACCATTTGTACAATCAAAATGCAGGCTAGCACCTCCATAAAGATCATAAACAGTGATTGCCCTGTATCATCGAGGACATTGAACACACCATAAATTAATAACGCTAATAAAATGGAAACAATAATACCGAGGGCAACACCGCCCCACAAAAATTTCATACCATTACGAGCATCGGGATGGCGTTTGATCCACGCATAGATAATGCCAATAACCAATAAAGCTTCAAAGCTTTCACGCCATACAACAAACAGAACTTGCCCCATAACCTGTCCTACTCTTTTGCTATGATCTCACCTTTAGGGTGAGAAAGGTGGAAGTCATCAAAAAAGGTATAGCTACCCGGCTTTAAGGGGGCAATCACGACAACAGAGCTCGCGCCCGGTGCGAGAACTTTTTCTTTACGCAACTGGGTGCTTTCAAACTCAGCAGGCTCTGTACCTGTATTGGTGATCTTAATGCGTATAATGGTTTTTGCCGGAACCTCAAGGACACGAGGAATTAAGTCACCATTTTTCATTTCTAATTCAACAGTAAATTTTTCTGCAGCAAAAATAGTACTCGGGGCTATCACGGAAAAGACGAGTAGGATGAGGCTTAACAATGTTTTCATGATATTGGCTCTAAGAATTAATCACGAATAAAACAAAAAGGGCTATACATAGTCGTTAGCCCTTAAAACCTAGAGATCTATAGGTTAGTAGCTACCTTTACGACCTACACCTGCGTAGTCAAAGTCCCATGAGACTTCAATAGGCTTAAACCAAGGTGCGACACCTGTTTCTTTATCAATATGGCGACCAAATACGGCCTGTTTATTATGTGAAGGTGGGTAAATTTTATAAGTCACACGGTACTTACCGTTGCCATCTAATTTGATGTTTTCACCATAGTGAGGACCATCGCTGGCAATCATTGGCATAAATGTGCCAGATTGAGTTTGTGGCTTATCACCAAGCTTTGTTACGGTATATTCCACCGTGAGGTAAGGGATCCAATCGCCTTCAGCAAAACCATTTGGGTTGTCTTCAACCGCATGAATATCGGTTTCTAAGTGGATATCTGCTTTATCCGCAGCAAGATGCGATACTGCGTTATGTCCTTCTTCGGTATCCATGGTAATTGGTTGGAGGTAAACACCTTGAATTTCCATCCCATCTTTAATAACTGGATGCCCTAACGGATATTCTTGAGCGAAAGCAGTGACTGAAAATAATGCTAAACCCGAAACAGCGGCTTTGTAAGCGAGTTTCATCGGTATGTCCTTACTATTATTTTTCATAAGAAAGTAATGATAATCATTATTATTGTCGTTATTCAAGCTAAACTTTTGGCTGTAAATTTAATTTATAGCCAAATACATGAAAAGTTTTAAAAAAATAGTTATGGTAAGAGGTGTTATTCTTTTTTTAAATATCTTTGTGTGAAGTGATTATTGTGTTTTTTCTTATCCTATCTCATTGTGGGTTGATGTAATTTCACCCATCGTTAACGAATGTTTTAACTAATAAAGGTGCAAGGTATGCAAAAACGTTATCTTGATTGTACAGCGTCTGAAATATTGCAGTTAAGCAAAAAGAATCTATTAGAAGCGATTAAAGGAAGTGAAGGGCGATTATTGGTTTCAGAAACCATCGGAACTATTCAACCTGTACTAATGAATGTAACAAATGCAGAACTTGCAGCAAGCCAAGGCGCAGATATTTTATTATTGAATATTTTCGATGTGAATAATCCTGTGATTCAAGGGCTGCCTTCAGGCACTGAGCCTCAAGAGATTATACGTACTTTAAAACACCTAACGGGCAGAGTGATTGGCGTGAATCTTGAGCCAGTCCCTGCTGGGTTTAATAATCCAAATCAAGATGAACAGTGGCAAATCTCGGAAGGTCGCTTAGCAACGGTGAAAAATGCTATTAAGTTAAAAGAAATGGGTGTTGATATTATTGTCTTAACCGGAAACCCAGGGAATGGCGTTACTAATCAAGAAATTAATCAAAGCCTAAAAGAGCTTAAAGCAGCTGTGGGTGAAGAAGTTATTCTGATCACCGGAAAAATGCATGCTGCAGGGGTATTAAATGCGGCAGCAGAACAGCTCATTACTGAAACAGACATTCGTTGTTTTATTGATAGCGGAGCAGATGTCATTTTGTTGCCAGCGCCCGGAACAGTGCCAGGTATTTCTGCAGAGTTTGTTCAAAAAATGATAGCGTACTGCCATTCACAAGGTGTATTGACCATGACGGCGATTGGCACCTCCCAAGAAGGCGCTGATTTGCAAACCATTCGTCAAATTGCATTAATGTGTAAAATGGCAGGAACGGATTTACACCATATTGGTGATTCGGGATACAACGGAATTGCACTGCCTGAGAATATCTTGAATTATAGTATTGTTATTCGTGGTGTAAGGCATACGTATACACGAATTGCGCGTTCAATTAATCGTTAATTTATTCTTCGTAATATTTCGCGCGATAGTGTATGTTCTGCGCAACTAAATCAGGACACTTTTCTTAAGGAATTTTGTTCATACTCAATTGGGGACAGATCACCGTTGGCAGTATGAAACCTTTCTAGGTTGTAATAGCGCATATACGCGATAACATCTTCTTTCATCTGTTTCCGAGTCGGCTGAGGGATTTTCAGTACCCAATCGTGTTTTAAACTGCCAAAAAATCGTTCTACAACGGCGTTATCCCAACAGGCTCCAACATCACCCATGCTTGCCCTAATACCATAGCTTGTTAGCAAGCGGCGATATCGCTTACTCGTATATTGAGAGCCTCTATCACTATGAAAGACTAAGCCTCTTTCGGGCTGGCGTAAGTTATACGCTTTCATCAAGGCTTTACTGACTAAATCTGCCGTCATTCGTTTATCGATATGCCAACCCACAATACGGCGTGAGTATAAGTCCATCACGATGGCTAAATACATCCAGCCTTCCCCTGTTTTTAAATAGGTCACATCACCCGCCCACACTTCGTTAGGTGCGTGAGGATTAAAATTTTGATTGAGCAAATTATCGGCTACGGCATCACTGTGTTTGCGTTTTGTGGTGACTTTGTAAGCAACGCGCTGAGTGACGACTAGGCCAAGCTGAGCCATTAGCTTTTGAACGCCATAAGCACTCACGCTAAAGCCCTCTTTGCATAACCGTTTACGTAACGTTCTATAACCTAAGCTATTTCGACTCTGTTCAAAGATAGCTTTGGCTCTGCGGTACAGGCTAAGTTGTTCTGCGGTGATCAATTTTGCTGGGCGTTTAAGCCAAGCATAGTAGGCAGAACGACTTATTTTCATTAACTTGCAGAGCTTCAGCACGGGAAACTGTGAAGATAATTGCTTAATCGTTTTAAACGCTACTTGGTTTCCTTTAGCAGGAGGGCGCTGGCTTTTTTTAGGATCTCTTTCTCCATCCTAAGTTCTTTATTTTCTTTTCGAAGCCTTAATAGCTCAGTTCTCTCATCGGCATTCAAGCTGCTACCGGATTGTTCAGCATCGAATTTTGCTTTCCAGTTATAAAGTAATTTATCGGTGATCCCTAATGAAGCTGCCGCTTTTGGGACGCTATAACCTTGTTCGGTGACTAATGCGACCGCTTCTTGCTTAAACTCAGTAGTGTAAAACCTGTTTGTTCGTTTTTTCATTTAACACCTCAATAATTGGATTATATTCCATTATTAAAGTGTCCTGTTTGATTAAAGCAGATCAGTATACAGTAAATAGAGCACTATATTGATGAACCCGAGCCACATATTTATATTTATGACTCGGGTTCCGTATCTTTTCTGACTAGCGACAACTCAAATTATTTAGGGAATATCATTCATTCGTTATAGTTCGCGCTGTAGTATGTGCGTTGTAAATATACTCGTCATACTTCAATTAGTGGAGGTGCAGGTTACCTTAACACTTAAAGCAAATTCATCGGTATAAACACCGATTAATTTTCTTTAAGTATCAACGATGTGCTGCTTTCTCTTACTGTTTAAAATTACATAGGTTATTGATATATATATCTAATATAATGTACTTAAAATTGATTGGCGAAAAACAAGGTTTAATTTCAAAAGGATGTGGAAGTGAAGATTCAATTGGGAACAAATTTCAAATCAATCATGAGGATGAGATATTAGCTCTTCAACTATCGGAAGGTACAGCGAGAAGCCAGAATATGAACCATCATCCAATTAGTTTTGTAAAAATGACAGATAAATCAACACCTTTACTTTTAGTCGCAAACTCACATAATGAGAAACTAAGTTTAGAATTTAGCTTTTATAGAACTTCCAAAAATGGTTCTCTTGAAAAATATTTAGTCGCGAAAATAAATGAGGTATATATTATTAATCGTAATGTTTTATTTCCACATTCGATAAAAAATAACCATCTACAACCTGAAGAGTCTATTACGATTATATACCGAGATATTCCGTATAATCATATAATGGCAGGAATATCAGGTTATAGCATTTGTTAAAAATTTAAAACTTAATGAGGTTTTTTTCTGATTTCTATTTTTCTTTTTTACTTCGTAAAATCATGCTCGCGATAAAGTAAAATAAAAATAAAAATAAAAATAAAAACAAGAATAAGTTATCATGATAAAGACCTGTTTTTTCTATTAAGTTAGTGGTTACCATAGATAAAACAGTGGAAACGATTAATAAAATTACAATGCTAAAATCATCAAAAAGTTGTTTAATAATATCAAAGATAAAATTCATTTACTTATTCCTTTCAATGAATTAGTCAAATTAGAATAAAGATTATCAAGTACAAACTTGTTGTCTGAAAGGGAAACGAGATCTAATATAGGGTCAGTATAGGATTGAATAAAATAATAAAGCATATCTAAATTAGCCTCTCTTAATTTAGCATGTAAAATTGGATGTTTTCTTCTTAGCTCATTTGAAGCCATTGACATTCGTTCGATTGTTCCATAAATACTGCCAAATAAAAACACTCGTCCAATAGAGTTACCTAAAACACTGGCTTTTGTTAAATAATTGGTAATATTAATAGCAATTAAATTTGATAGGGTAAATGCAAGTGTATCTTTAACAACCATTTTCGCCATGATTTTCTCAATAGGATTTTGAGGACTTTCATATGAAAAATTAATAATTTCAGATGAGCGATGTTTTAATTTATTAGAAGTATGTTCTAAAGAAAAAAAGTTATTGATTTTTTGATTAAACTCTTCTTTAACTGCAGAAATAATAGATGAATCATCTATAAATCCATTGTCAACCAGAACCTTAACAATTATTTTTAATTTTGATTGATAGGAACTATCAAATATAAACTTAAATATTATACCTATAGCATCTCTTATTATTTCGTTATATTTATTAGGTGCATCTATGACTCTTAGTAATAGTATGGCTATTTGTCGCTCTTCATCATTAAAAGCGTTTCTAACAGCCGTTCTGATAGGAATCAAATTATGGTCTAAATCTCTTTGAAAGAGAAGTCCAATTTTACTAGGGCCATTGTATAGGTTCTTAAAATGCCACGCCTTGCAGCAAGATATAAATCTTCTAAAACCTCAGCAGATAAATTAGCAGCATCATCAGTAAATTGCATCCATTGATCCGCATTCTTAGAGCGATAAATCCAACCTTCATCAAAATCATCCATCATGCTTATATTCCCTTCATTTATCGCAAGCGTTAGATTATTAATTTCATGAGCATTATAAATTTCACTTAGGCTATTTGCAACCTAAACCCTGTTATGATCAATCTTTGCACCTAGCCATTGATTTTACAAGGTACGCAGAATTCGCGCACGAATAAGAATATACATCACAGATGAGTCTTCATTTTTAGAATTAGAATCAAATAAACAACCGATTAAAGGTATATCGGAAGCCCTGGTGTTGATGTCGAAGAATCAACCGCATTATGCTGAATTAAACCGCTTATTAACAGCGTATCACCGTCTTTAAGTTGAACGGTTGTATGTTGTCCAGAACAGCCTGATCTATGCGTAAAACTGACACCTAAGTATTTTTCGTATTTAAAAATATCGGAAGCCTGTAGCCACCGTGGGTTATCTGCTTTTTTATCGAAATTTGCAATCAATCGCTTACCTATAACTGGAATTATTTTGGGTCTAGATCAACGAATAAAAAACTATTAATACATAGTTTGATTTGTGATATTAAAATTTAATTAAAAATAGACATAATCATAGAATGATTGATCGATGTATAAGGATGACTATGTCCGTTGACTTATCCTCCACTATAAATTCCCCCAAATTAGATGATGTAGTGAGCGCTATTCCATCTGACTTGTTAACACACTTTGCCAGTCTTACTATCGAAAATGGCTTGGCTCCGATAAGTGACATATTGATTGATGCTTCACTGATTGCACCACAAGGAAAAACATTGTGGCTTAGCAATATGCATACAGAACCTTTTGCCATAGCAAATGTGCTATCGACGTGTAAAAACCAAGAGGCACAATTTAGATTATTTACGGATCCTATTGAGCTGAAAGGAACATTTTATTATCTCGCTCCAGTCCTGTGTGAAAATAGATCTTTGATAGCGATTGTGGCTTTTGCTTCTCAGATCATAAATAGTACGGTTTTGCTCGCATTAACGCATTCGATTGGTCGTGAAATTAGCGAAAAAATAAAGCGCCATCTGTATTTGCAAAATCTTGCTTTTGAAAATGAGCACCATTCTGAGCGGCGTGAGCTTAATATTCAACAAGTTGAAAAAGCAGCAATAATTGAAGCTGCTAAAGTCTGTTGTGGAAAAATCCAAGAAATGCATCAAGTTCTAAATATGGGAAGAACAACACTTTGGCGCAAACTAAAGCAATATGACATAAATATAAAAGCGTACAAATAATCGGTAATCCCTTTCGTTAATAGGAAAGGGAATTTATGGTATCTAATTGACTGTTAAAGAGGCATCTTCAATAGACAGGATAAGTTTTGTTTGAGCCGGGATCTCACGGATCTTCTCGCCAAGGTCAACTAGCATTGGGATCCCCATTTTGGCGGCAATAATACTGGTATGTGAGCAAGGTGAACCTTTCGCGAGAGCAATTCCAGCTATCATTGAGTTTTGGATGCGAACTAATTCAGATGGGCCAAGGTTATCACTTAGAATAATAGTAGGTTCAACTAATGTTAAAGTCTGCGCGGTGACTGATGATAATGATAACAGTAGCTGTTTTTTTAGATCGTCAATGTCGATAAACCGTGCTTGTAGGTAAGCATCATCTAACTGTTGATATTGCTCTGACATTTCATTGAATACTGCCAAAATTGCAGCATAGGCAGTTCTATCTTCTTTCTCAATTTTTTGTTTCACCGAATCAATGATGTCATCATCATCTAATAATAAGCTATGACCCCGAAAAATGTCAGCAATACTTTGTCCATATTGTTCAGCAAGGGAGTTCGCCAATGTATTAAGTTGCGATTTTAATTGCTCAAGAGCTTGAGTTGCTATGGTCATTTCATTTTGACTGCTGTGGTGTGAAGGCTCAATCAATTCAATGTCTGATGGCCAATGGTATGCAAGACCTGTAACTGTGGGGATATATGCCGCTTTTCCTGTAAAGGAGGCATGGCTTGTTAAGCTAACATTATCCCCAAAATTCTGTTGAGCTAATTGTTCGAAGGCCGCTATTGCGGCTTGGCTATCTGAACCTTCGGCAATCAAAGTGATTTTGTCGTCCTTCTTAACTTGTAATAGTGCAATTTTGTTCATGCTTTTGGCATCAGCCTGTTTTTCACCATTATGTAATTCAAGTTTTGCGTTAAAGCGAGAAAGTTGTGATGCAAGTTTTGCAGCGGGTCGGATATGAAGCCCTGCTGGGTTTCGTACTATCCAGTGTGTTTTTATCGCTGCTTCTGAAAAAGCGCTATGTTCAATTTCTTTTTTAGGCGTGACAATAACGTTGTCATTGAGTTGCTGTTGCTTAGCCTGTAACGCTTCGCGGGCCTCTGCTAAAACGGTATCAATTGAAGCGCCACCAGAAGCTGCCGCGGTAATAGCAATAGTACCTTCTACAAGAGGTGCACTACACAAGTAAACTTTTTCTGCCAAGGTTGGATCTATTAAATCAAGTGCGGTTTCTGCGCTAAGCAACGCACTACCTAAATCCATCAATAAAATAATATCGGAAGCGTCAGATAACGCTTCGATTGCTTCCATCACTTTGACTGCATCTGTACCAATAGGATGTGCTTCATCATCAACCCCTGCAGCGGCGATTATCTGGCAATTTTGTTTATTTTGCATTTGTTCCGCTAATTGGAGTAACCCATCTGCAAGCATTTTGCTGTGAGAAACAATAATGAGACCAATCATTTACCTCTCCTTTATCAAGTATTAGGATTAATAATCCACCATACTTCAAGTTATCGCTGAGTACTATCAACGACTCAATTCAATCACAAACATTTATCTTATGTGAGTATTTATTCATCAGAATAGCTTCGCTATTCGTGTAGTTGCAACTTAAATTAATTTGGATATAGATAATTGGTATAGTTTGATATTAGGAGATTTTACAAAATATAGAGAGTGCTTTTACTGATATTCAACAATAAACATGAAAGGAATATTCACAAAGTAAGTAATTTATATTGGTGATCATATATATTTTCTATTTTGCAATCTTGAGGTTAAATGTTATTTATATTTAACTTATATCTGACATTTTAATTGTTTTAGAGCGAGATAATAAAATAAGATCAAATGAAGTTAGGGGAGGGGACAACTAATTATTTGATGTTTATATCCTGATCTTGAAGTAATTTTTTGCATTCATAATAGTTGTTAAGGAAAGGAGCTTCACAATGTCATAACGTTATTTTAAAGTTAATGCAATAAAACAATGACATAATTGAAACTAATGAGCAGCGCAAGTTACATATTACATATAAAATAGTCACGTTACGAATACAATAATTTAGCTTAATTAAACATAAGATATAACTAGATGAGGCTGGCACATTTAAAATTAACATGTGGCAGCCTAGGTCAATAATCTAGCCATATAAGTTAACTATAGCTTGTTTTAACTGTAAAATTTTTAACATTCAAAGTAAAACCATATTAAATAGTTAAAATTTCTGATGTTTTAATGATGAAGAACCAAATCAATAACTTTTACAGTAATATTGGCAGTCCATGTCCGATGTACCCTATAAATTTCTAGAATATGTATTTATATACTCATACTCTTGTATTAATTGTGGTAAGGATTTAATACCGAGTTTTGTATAAATATTCGAACGATGAACCTCGACAGTTCTTGGTGAAAGCTCCAGTATTTCAGCAGTTTCCTTGCTTGTATTACCTTTAATAATCATATCCATAACTTCTTTTTCTCGATTCGAAAGGCGATCAAACTTATCCGTTAAGTAAGTGTATTTTTTGTACTCTTCATACACATTAATAAAGTGATCTGTTGCATTACTAATCGCATATGCAACATCTGAATCTTTAAAAGGAAATGAAAAGAAATCGAATGCACCTGATTTGAAGCTCTCACGACAAAGCTCTACAGAAGGTTTTTCTGATAGAACAATAAAAGGGAGAATGCCAAATGAACCATTGATATTATTTAACCTATCAAAATGGTTAGTTTCACTGTTTAAGAATATTAATACACACTCCTTTGCTCCTTCTTCTTTAGGGTAAGTATAATTACTTGTAAATACATCTTCATCATTGTAGAACTTAAAATTGAAACCAAAAGAATCCATCATAAGTTTCAGTTTATTCTTAATGACATTATCACTTTCTATGATTATGTGAATGGTGTTATTCATCACCATACTCCTATTTACACTGATTTGATATTCAAATAAATTTGATTAAATATTTGGAGGCAAACAGCAAACTAAGCTGCAGGTAATATTTTCTTACTAATTTTTTGTTTTATTATTAATGATATTTCAGACCTTAATTTATATTAAATTTTACAGCCAGTTAAATTTAATATAAAAATAGAGATTATGGTTAAAGTTTGTGTCAGTAAGTAAGAAATAATTAATACGCATTGAATGATGTATGTGTATTTACTTATTTTAGTTTGTTTTATTCGATCTTTTATAAAAAATTCTTATATAACTAAATGATAATATCGTAAAAGAGTAATCATAAAAAGTATTAATAGTACATTTTAATTCAATTTCTTTTGTAATGATAACTTAAGTTTACATTTGCCTTAATAGATGATTTTTATCTCTATCGTGTTAGAATTTTCATTCAACTTCTTATAGGCTGAGTGGAAATACTTAATGGCTTCTTTAAAAGATGTGGCTAGACTTGCTAATGTTTCATTAATGACAGTTTCAAGAGCTATCAATAATCCTGAGCTTCTGAAGCCTGAAACATTGAAGCAGGTACAGCAAGCCATTGAAACCCTAAACTATGTCCCCGATTTTTCAGCTCGTAAAATTCGAGGTAAAGGATCAAAAATATTCACCGTCGGTGTCCTAGCGCTTGATACTGCGACAACGCCTTACTCAGTTGAGATCATTCTTTCCATCGAACAAACTGCAAGGCAATTTGGGTGGAGCAGTTTTGTTGTTAATATCACATCAACTGAAGACAGTGAGCGTGCTGTTCGACAATTATTATCTCAGCGACCTGATGGCATCATCTATACAACAATGGGACTAAGAGAGGTTTCTATTCCCGAGCGACTACATAAAAGTCATTTAGTGCTCGCAAATTGCATTGATACCTCAAAAAATTTTCCTGCTTATATTCCCGATGATTACAATGGCCAATATGGTGCAATTTGTCGATTGATCGAAAAAGGCTACCGTAAGCCATTATGTTTATATATCCCAGAAGAGACATTAGCAGGAAAAACACGCCGAGAAGCTGTCGAATCAGCGTGGAATTCTGCTAAGCTTCCCAAAGAAGCCTTAAGGCAATATCACCTTGATTGGGGTGATGAGCATTATCTTGATGTGATTGGCCTAATCAATTCACATTGTGATAATGGCAAGCCTGACTTTGATGTTGTTGTTTGTGGTAATGACCGCATCGCCTTTTTAGCGTATCAAGTTCTGCTTTCTAAGGGGCTGCGCATTCCTGACGATGTTGCCGTGCTAGGGTATGATAATATGATTGGTGTGGGGGAGTTGTTCTACCCGCCACTCAGTACAGTCGTATTACCGCACTATCAACTTGGCCAGCAAGCGGCATTACATATCATTGAGCAGAGAAAAAATACCGGTACTCAATATGTTCCTTGTAATCTACTTGAAAGGTCATCAATTTAATTACATTAAGGATCGCTTTTTAAGAAAACGATCCTTAAAATTAATGTGTTATTCCACTGATTTATTCAATGGCCACACCACTCCTTTGAGCAATTTTGCACTTTGGTTAATCGCAAATAGTGTTAATGCTCGTTCACTCGCTTGTGGATAAATTCGGCTGGTAAAACATTGTTCACCATCGTTGATAAACACTTCTAAGCTTGATTTATCAATAAAGGCGCGAATTTTAAGATGTCGAGTTTGAGGCAATGGAGTACTGCGATAATCACTTATCACGTGTTCAGAATAATGGCGAGATAATGTGAGTTGTTGAGTCTGACCATCAACAAAAAATTCGACCCCGTTACCTATTGCAAAACCGAATTTCTCCGCTGGGCTCTGCTGTAAATCCCAGATTAATTCAATTTCACATGCAGTTGCATCATCATGCAAAGTGATAGCTTGGTTTTTTACGAGTACTGTTGGCTTAATTTCAATCGCTTTTTGGCGTAATGATGTAAGTTCTCTGATTGGGTTAACCAATACTTTACCTTGATCATTCAAGGTAAGTTCTCTTGGTAGAGTGAAGCAACCTGCCCAACCATCGACTTTTGACGGCATATTACTCTCCCACATATCCATCCACGCAATTGCAATTCGGCGGCCATCTGCAGCTAAGAATGTTTGGGGTGCATAAAAATCATGGCCGAAATCGATCTCAGTGAATTGATTGGTGATCTCATAAGACTGATTAGGGGACCAATTACCAACAAGATAACCATTTTGGAAACGATTTCGATACTGGTGTCCTTGTGGTTTTTTTCCTTGTGGCGAAAACAGTGTGACAAATTGTTCGCCTAAAGGGAAAAAGTCTGGGCATTCCCACATATAAACGTTTTTATCATCTGTTTTGGCAAGCACTTGATATTCTTCAGGCCAATGTAAAAGATCGCTACTGCTAAATAATAGAATCTGTCCTTGATCCAAGCTATCTCTTGCTCCAACTACCATCCACCAACGAGCATCTTGATACCAAACTTTAGGATCACGGAAGTGCATGTAGCCTTTAGGTGATGGAATGATCACACCTTTTTTCTCAAAATTAATTCCATCTTCACTAATCGCAAGACATTGAGCTTGGTAGATTTGACTGTCATCCCCTTCGCCACCTAACCAAATATGACCCGTATAGAATAGGTACAATTTACCCTCATGGCTTATTGCTGATCCTGAAAAGCAGCCATCACGGTCATATTCATCACCGGGTACAAGCGCGATAGGCTGGTGTTGCCAGTTGACCATATCTTTACTTGTTGCATGTCCCCAGTGCATTGGTCCCCAATCAGAGCTGAAAGGGTGATGTTGGTAGAATGCATGATAAAGTCCGTCATGATAAATCAGCCCATTAGGGTCATTTAGCCAACCGGCATAGGTGGCAAGGTGATATTCAGGATAAAATTGTTTGTTGAGTGATTGTCTTGCTGTCTCAAGGGCGGTAGATGCCAGGTCAATGCGCTGTTTCATCATGGTTCCTTTTGTTACAGATTAGTTTTGAATTTAGCTAAGAATTTTCAATCTTTAAGAAATACAATCTATTAGAAGATCTAATACTAATTCAACTTACCGTTAATCGGATGGTGTGATATAACGCGTGCGTTGATATCGGTTTTTAATTATACTCCATACTATTATGTTAACGTTAACAGTGCAACATTATCTAGTGATAATTTTCTTTAATTATAATTGTTGCTAATCTATGCACATACGCATAATTCGAGTTGTTGGGTGCTAAACAGTGAAAGGTTGGAAAAGGAAAAATTATGAAAGTTTGGTCTTTAGGTGATGCCGTTGTTGATTTAATTCCTTTACAGAATATGCAATATGAAGCTTGCGCAGGTGGCGCACCTGTTAATGTCGCAGCGGGTGTTGCAAAGTTAGGGCAGCCAAGTGGTTTCATTGGGCGTGTAGGTGAAGATGCCTTCGGCCACTTCATGCAAAAAACGTTATTCGATATTGGTGTCGATACGAGTGCGATGGAGTTTGATGAACAGCATCGCACCAGTACTGTATTGGTATCACTGCATGAAAACGGTGAGCGTGAATTTTCATTTTTAGTTTCACCTTCTGCAGATCAATTTCTCAGTAATAAAAAATTACCTATATTTGATAGAGATATATTACATTTTTGCTCATTAGCGCTGGTACATCCTGTATGTAGGGGATCATTAAGCGAAGCGATGGATAAAATGAAGCAGGCAGGTGGATTACTCAGTTTTGATGTTAATATCCGCCCTCAAATGTGGTCTGATCCTGTTGAAATGTATACTACGGTTGATCAGTTTGCTTACCAAGCTGATATTCTTAAGTTATCTGAGGAAGAATTGTTGTGGTTGGCTAAGGAAATCACACTGGATAAAGCGCTTGAGAAGCTAAAAAATTATCCCGCTCGCTTGAAGATAGTAACTCAGGGTGCTAAAGGGTGTTTAGTCTTGACTCAAAATAGCCAAGTTGCGATTAGTGCCTATTTGGTTAAAAGTGTTGATACAACGGGAGCGGGAGATGCGTTTATGGCAGGGTTACTGGCTGCAATTGCCCAGTTTGGTGTTAGTGATGAGGATGAATATTTTTTAAAAATTATCACCCAAGCTGCAGCATGTGGAGCTTTAGCAACAACATGCAAAGGTGCAATCAGTGCTGCATCAACCTTGCAGGAACTGACAACCTTTATTCAACAGCAACCGCCATTACACATTCGCGAATTGTAATATCCCCACCGATATCTAAATGCTCAGGGCTGCGTATACAGACGCAGCCTATAACTCGGATCTTGATTTCTTGTGTGTCGCAATAACATAAAAGTATAAATATTGCTTTTGGTAACAGACAAATAGATAAATAGAGGCGTATGATATTCCCATCTAAATTTCTTTTAAAATGACATCAGCTTGGGTTTATTATGTGGTTACGATCTGGAGTCGGATTAGCTATTTTTTCTTATATTCTTTGGGGAATTACACCACTTTTTTATCGATTGTTACCCGGTGCTCAACCCTTAGAATTACTTGCTAAACGTGTTATCTGGTCTATTCCGCTTTTATTATTAATCCGTATGGTGATTAATAATAAAACCATATGGAAGCAGGTTTGGGCTGATAAACGTTCTATGATTTTGTGTTTATTTAGTTCTGCTGTTATGGCGGTGTCATGGGGGGCATTCACTTATGCTTTGACCCATGGGCAAGTGCTAGCAGCCAGCCTCGGTTATTTTATTAATCCGCTATTTTCTATTTTATTGGGCATGCTATTTTTACATGAAAGACTCGTTTTAGCAGAAAAAATGGCAGTGATATTTATCTTTGCAGGAGTCTGCTTTCAAATCTGGCAATATGGCCAATTGCCGATGCTTGCATTGGTGATGGGCAGTGCTTTTGCTGTCTATGGGCTGATACGTAAATTTATTCGCTTTGATGTTATCACCTCGCTCTTCATGGAGGCAGCCTGGTTATTACCTGTGGCTATCGGTGTTACGTGGTGGTTGTCAGATAATGGAACTAGCGCGGTGGCTGTGGGTGATTGGCACATTAAGTTGCTGTATATGCTGGCCGCACCTGTCACCATCATTCCATTACTGTTTTTTACTGCAGCGATTAAGCGTACGACATTAACGGTGATAGGCCTTGCTCAGTATATCGAACCCACTATTCAATTTTTACTTGCTGTATTCCTGTTTAATGAATTATTTGACTGGGTGAAGGGCGTGAGCTTCTCTCTGATTTGGTTGGGACTATTCTGTTGTATTATCGCTCTATTGTACAAGCACTACAGCCAATTACATAAAAAAACACCTTTTGTGACGGGGCGAGATAAAACGCCTCACGTCTAATATCAAACTCAACAGATTACGCGTTATGAAAGATCTTTAATGGTTAAAGCAAACGATTGCGTATATAATCTTGCCCATCAAATCGGTATATTTGCTTAATAAGGTTATCTATCATGAATCAATTAGGTACAGCGCTTTGTCCTTCTGCAACGAAAGTTATGTTACTAGGCTCTGGTGAATTAGGAAAAGAAGTAGCGATTGAGTGCCAGCGTTTGGGCATTGAAGTGATTGCGATTGATCGTTATGACAATGCACCTGCAATGCATGTGGCTCATCGCAGCTATACCATTAATATGTTAGATGGCGAGGCCATTCGACAACTGGTTGAGATAGAAAAACCTGATTTTATTGTGCCGGAAATTGAAGCTATCGCGACAAAAACCTTAGTGGAACTTGAGCAGCAAGGGCAAAAAGTGGTGCCTTCTGCTAACGCGGTTTATTTAACCATGAACCGTGAAGGGATCCGCCGGCTCGCCGCCGAAGAGCTAGGATTACCCACATCAGATTACCGTTTTGTTGAGACTCAAGCTGACTTTATTGCAGCAGCGATAGAGATTGATTTCCCTTGCATCGTAAAGCCAGTGATGAGCTCATCAGGTAAAGGACAGAGCGTTATTCGCACGCAACAGGATCTTGAAGCCGCGTGGCACTATTCACAAGAAGGTGGGCGTACTGGTCAGGGGCGTGTGATTGTGGAAAAAATGGTTAATTTTGATTTTGAAATTACCATGCTGACGATCAACGCTGTTGATGGTATTCATTTCTGTGCACCAGTCGGGCATCACCAAGAAAAAGGTGATTATCGTGAATCGTGGCAGCCACAACAGATGAGTGAAACTGCATTGAAAAATGCACAACACGTAGCCGCTAAAATTATCACTGCCTTAGGTGGATACGGTTTATTTGGTGTTGAATTGTTTGTTTGCGGTGATGAGATCATTTTCAATGAAGTTTCACCAAGACCCCATGATACAGGGATGGTGACACTGATTTCGCAAAACTTATCTGAATTTGCATTACATGTGCGCGCCTTTTTAGGGTTACCGATTGGTATCATTCGCCAATATGGCCCAAGTGCGTCTGCGGTAATTTTGCCAGAATTACATAGCCGTGATGTGGTTTTTGCAGGCCTTGGTCAGGCATTCGATTCTGATATTCAATTACGCTTGTTTGGTAAACCAGAAATTGCGGGTACTCGTCGATTAGGTGTTGCACTCGCTATCGCAGAGACTATTGAAACCGCATTAGAGAAAGCAAAAATTGCAGCCACAACAGTAAAAGTTAGTGGCTAATTATTCCGTCATAACCTGTCGTTTTCACGGCGGGCTATGATTAATAATGACGCTATTTTCTCTTTTTACGCTTCCTTGCGTTTGACAATCGGTTCGGTTTTTCGATAGCGAAACACGGCGAGGACGATAACGGCTGACAGCAGCGCATAGCATATAATGATGCTGGACCAGTTGGGTATCCAGAATTGAATGCATATTCATGCAACTATAGATGTGAAAGACATTTGAATCGTCGCGATAAGTGCAGCAGCTGTTCCAGACAATGCTTTAAAGGGTGAGAGTGCGATGGAAGCTCCCGCCCCCATGAGTAATGCGAAACCAAAGCTACCCACTGTAGCTGGAATAATAAAGCGCCACACATTATTGACATCGGCCCACAGCCCATTAGCTAATTTAAAGCCAACTGCCGCTACTAATAAGCTTCCCGCCCCATAAATTACTGTTCGAGTGATTGATAAGCTTGCATCTTAAATTTTCACCTTCAGATTAGAGTGAACAGTTTTATTTATATCAACTCGAGTTGATATATTTTTCATATTGAATTCATTTTTTAGTTGAATTAAATAATGAGCAGTATGAATATATTGTTTATTTTACATTTAAATTAAATTGTTATATTTATACATACACATAGAAGAATTAAATGAATTATTTAATGTTATTACGATAGAGCGACTTGCTGATCATCTAGAATAACCAGTCACGCGTCAAATTGCATGGCTGTTGACTAAGCTTTGCTAACCGAATCATATAGTTTATCTATACTCCGAGCTCTCCTATTCTTGTCATCTAGATACAAATTCAAATATTTGGTGAACAAGTTTACAATTATATATTATAAATATTTTCAATAAATAATATTATTAAATCATTATTTTTTATGGTTAATAAATGATCAGTAACTTTAAAAGAAGTATAATTGTTAATTATCATGTGATGAATATAATTTAATCATTGGTTTTATATATGTATAATAAAACAGATTATTGATAAGTTATTATCGCCGAGGAATTAATTTTGTAGTTAATAATCGCCCACCGTACTGCACGGGGGGCGAGGGTAAATATTAATGGTTATCTTGTAGGATCATCGCTGCACCGCGTTCGGCAATCATAATTGTTGGAGCATTGGTATTACCGCTTGGGATTTCTGGCATAACGGAACAATCAATTACTCTTAACTTATTGATGCCATGAACGCGTAAGCGTAAATCAGTGACCGATGTTGTTGTTTCTTTACCCATTCTACAACTGCCCACTGGGTGATAAACCGTCTTACAAAAATTGCGCACAAACTCTTCAAGTGCGGCATTATCATGGCGTACTTGTGCGGGGGGCATCAGAATCTCTTTGCTTACAGATTGAAGCGCCTCGGATTCAAGAACCTTTAAACCAAATAAAACCGCGCGTTTACAGCCTTCCATATCTTCTGGAGAAGCTAAATAGTTAGCATGAATTTTCAATGGTGCTAGTGGATCTTTACTGCGTAGTTGTAACTCACCGCGAGATTTTGGTTGTAGATATCCTACTTTCAATGAGTAGCCGTGGGTTGCAGGCAGTGGCTCTCCCGGAACATCATCCCAACTATCGAGTATCGGTAAAAAATGAATTTGAACATCTGGACGGCCTTGCCCGCAGCTATCAATAAATGCTGCACCTTCGAGCACGTTAGAAGCCAGTAACCCGCTGCGAAAGGCCATCCATTGAAAACCATGACGCAGAGCATTAAGTCCTTGATCAGCACCAAATAGGCTAATTGGTTCTTTAGTGGTTACATTTATCGACATGTGAAGATGGTCATGGAAGTTTTTACCAACAGGTAAGTCTGCAATGCTCTCAATGCCTAATGAAGTTAAATGCTCTTTAGGCCCAATACCTGATAACATTAATAGCTTTGCTGATCCCATCGCCCCTGCGCAAATAATAACTTCCTGATTGGTAAAAGCTTCAATTTCATGACCATCACTTCCCTGATAGGCAATGCCAACGGCGACACCATCACGAATAATAATACGGTTAACGTGTTTATTGAGCTTGAGTGTCAGTTTATCGCTTTGCATGACGCTTTTAAGATAAGTTTTTGAAGTGCTCGCTCTTTCGCCATTTTGGGTGGTAGTTTGATAAAAGCTGACACCTTGTTGATGTTCGCCATTAAGATCATTCACATAGGGAAGTCCTTGCTCTTGGGCGGCTCGAATAAAAGCCATCGAAAGAGGGTGACGATAACGGTTTTCACTGACAGGGAGTGGTCCGCTTGTACCGTGATAGCTATCGAATAAACTTTCGTTTTGCTCTGCTTTTTTGAACCAAGGCAGGACATCTTCATAGCTCCAGTCTTCACAACCATACTCTTGAGCCCAATTATCATAGTCCTGTTTTTGGCCTCGAATATAAATCATACCGTTAACGGAACTGCTGCCACCCAGCACTTTACCTTGCGCTATTTGCATTTTACGATTGTTAGCATGAGGTTCGGGTTCCGTTTCATATGGCCAACTTTTTTGTGCGATAATTTTTGCGACGCCAGCTGGCATGCGAATATAGAGATGATTATCGCTGCCACCAGCTTCAATCAATAAAACCCGTGATTGAGTTTCTTTTATGAGACGTGCAGCAAGGACACAACCCGCAGAACCCGCCCCAACAATAATGTAATCATAGTTTTCTGTATTCATCATTTCCCTTGATATAAATCAATTGGTTAACAATTACTGCTCATTTAATTAACAATATCGCTTTATTTTATTAATGTATTAATAAGTTTTTGTTTTTGTGAGGTTGTTCAAAATGATTATTAAGAACTATGATTGATTTAATTTCAGCTAATTGTTTTATATTGGTTTTTATTTATATGATTAGCGAGGGATTTATTGTTAATAAGTAAACGAAAGCTAATTAGGCCATTAGAAGAAAACATTTTTTCTTGATGAAAAGAAAATTCATTTAATATCAGGTTATTAAAATAGAGATGGTTTTATTGGCAGGTAGGGGCAATTATTTTATGGGGATCTATTTTTTCATTTTATTCTTAGTTTTTATCTGCAATATATTCGATATATTAAATTCAACATAACTAACTGTAAGTAAAAGAATAATGAAGAATATAAAAAGCCTATTCCTGCTGATGTTTGCTGTACCTCAGATGGTATTCGCGAATTCACTCCATGAGCAATATGAGCAATATGAGCAATATATAGAGCAGATCGGGGAGCCTGATATTGTCATAAATTGCTTTGAAGCTGGATCGCTTTATCAATATTGTTTAAAGCATATTCCAAAGCAGGGAATGGTGGTTACCGATAAACAAGGAAACGAGGTGTATCAGATCTATTTCTTTGATAATTGGCCGGATGAACCTCAAGATGGGGTATATCGTATTCGTCAAGGTGACAAAATTGGTTTTGCTGATGCAAAAACGGGGGATATCGTCATCGAAGCTAAATATGACTGCGCTTTTCCTTTCGAGAATGGTAAAGCCAATATTGGAACAGGGTGTCAGCGAGAAACGGATGGTGAACATAGCTGGTGGGTAGGTGGTGACTGGCTCTGGATAGATTTGCAAGGTAATGCCATCACAGCAAACCCATAACCGTAATTTATCTCTAATCTCTGCATTTTACTTAACAAACAATGTCATTTTAACCATTTCATTTAATAAGATTAACTTATTGATAATCAATGATTATTGTTAAGTTAATCACACTTCTACTTATCTTGGTATTTTGACCAAACCATTCACTCCAAGAATATGACCGCTTAATCTCATATGCGACCGCTCATCTGAACTTCACACATTCATAAATAGATATTTCTTATCATAGACACCATGGCATAGCTCAAATTTATCTTAATATGCGGCGAAATTAACTGCCAAAAAACAGATTTGTCAACAGTGAAATAACGTTTTAAGAAATAGGCGTTAATACTTTTCTAATGATAAATCAATAAAATAAGAGAGAGTTTCGTTTTACCTTAAAGGGTGCTCTATGAACAAAAATGGTATTTTAAAGCACGTTCCGTGGTTTATTCTCGGAATTATTGGTGCGGTCTGTTTAGGTGTTGTCGCACTTAGACGTGGGGAACACATCAGTGCGCTATGGATTGTTGTGGCGTCGGTAGCAGTTTATCTTATTGCATATCGTTATTACAGCTTGTATATCGCTAAAAAAGTAATGAAGTTGGACGAAACACGTGCTACTCCTGCCGTCATTAATAATGATGGTTTGAACTATGTACCCACCAATAAAAACGTATTGTTTGGTCACCACTTTGCAGCAATTGCAGGTGCTGGACCACTAGTGGGTCCCGTCTTAGCGGCACAAGTCGGCTATTTGCCCGGTACTCTATGGCTATTAGCCGGGGTTGTGCTTGCAGGGGCAGTACAAGACTTTATGGTGCTGTTTATTTCATCACGCCGTAATGGTGCATCATTAGGTGAGATCGTTAAAGAAGAGCTAGGTCCAATTCCAGGAACCTTGGCTCTTTTTGGTTGTTTCCTTATTATGATCATTATTCTTGCCGTGTTAGCACTGATTGTGGTTAAAGCACTGGCAGAAAGCCCATGGGGTGTGTTTACCGTTTGTTCGACTGTACCGATTGCGCTATTTATGGGGATATATATGCGATATATCCGACCGGGGCGTGTGGGTGAAGTCTCGGCTATCGGTATCATTCTATTAGTTCTATCAATTTGGTTTGGTGGTGTTATCGCTCATGACCCATACTGGGGCCCAGCACTAACCTTTAAAGATACAACAATTACTTATGTATTAGTCGGTTATGCATTTATTTCTGCTCTGCTACCTGTTTGGTTGATCTTGGCGCCACGAGACTATCTGGCGACCTTCTTGAAAATAGGGGTAATTGTTGGTTTAGCTATCGGTATTGTGATCTTAAATCCCGAGCTGAAAATGCCTGCAGTAACTCAATACGTTGATGGTACTGGTCCTGTGTGGAAAGGAACATTATTTCCATTCCTGTTTATCACCATTGCTTGTGGTGCCGTATCTGGTTTCCACGCATTGATTGCATCGGGTACAACACCTAAGTTACTGGCTAACGAAAAAGATGCGCGTTATATCGGTTATGGTGCGATGTTGATGGAATCCTTTGTTGCAATTATGGCATTGGTTGCAGCCTCTATCATCGAACCAGGTCTTTATTTTGCGATGAATACCCCTCCAGCAGCTTTAGGTATCACAATGCCTAACCTACATGAATTGGGTGGCCCTGATGGCGCGATGATTATGGCCCAGCTGAAAGATGTTTCTGTTCACGCAGCAGCGACAATCAGTTCATGGGGCTTTGTCATTTCGCCTGAGCAAATTATGCAAACTGCGAAAGATATCGGTGAACCTTCCGTTCTGAACCGTGCTGGTGGTGCTCCAACCTTAGCTGTTGGTATTGCTTATGTATTCCATGAAATCATTCCGGCGGCAAATATGGGCTTCTGGTACCACTTTGGTATTTTGTTCGAAGCACTGTTTATCTTAACTGCATTGGATGCGGGAACGCGCTCAGGTCGTTTCATGCTACAAGATTTGCTCGGTAACTTTGTTCCCGGCTTGAAAAAAACTGACTCACTGGTTGCAGGTATTATCGGAACGGCGGGCTGTGTTGGCTTGTGGGGCTACTTGTTGTATCAAGGAGTTGTCGATCCATTAGGCGGCGTTAAGAGCCTATGGCCTCTGTTCGGTATATCGAACCAGATGCTAGCAGCGGTTGCCTTAGTTCTCAGTACGGTTGTGTTGATTAAAATGAAGCGCAGCAAATATATCTACGTCACTGTATTACCAGCGGTATGGTTGCTAATTTGTACTACATGGGCATTGGGACTGAAATTATTCAGTGAAAACCCACAACTCGAAGGCTTCTTGTATTTAGCGAAAGCGTATAAAGAGAAGATTGCTGCGGGTGGCGCAGATTTAACCGCACAACAAATCACGGACATGAATCACATTATTATCAATAACTATACGAATGCGGGTCTGAGTATCCTGTTCTTAGTTGTCGTCTACGGTATTATTTTCTATGGTATCAGAATGGGTATTAAGTCTTATAAAAACCCAGAACGTACCGATGCAGAGACACCGTATGTACCTGTACCTAAAGAAGGTGTGAAAATTTCATCGTCACATTAATCTTTAGTACATAAATAGTGCCCTGCATCGTGAATAAATACGATGTAGGGCATTTGTATTGGAGCGTATTATGTTTGGAAATTTAGGCAAAACAGGTAAATACCTAGGGCAAGCTGCTAGGATGTTAGTGGGCATTCCGGACTATGATACCTATGTACAACATATGAAAGATAATCATCCTGATAAGCCCGTAATGACTTACAAAGAGTTTTTTCGGGAACGCCAAGATGCTCGTTATGGTGGAAGTGGTAAAGGCGGATTTCGCTGCTGTTAATCAATGATGTAATGAGGAAGACAATGAAAGCTATCCCTGTAACTATTCTGACGGGTTTTCTCGGTGCGGGAAAAACCACCTTACTACGCCATATTCTTCAGGCTGATCATGGGCATAAAATTGCTGTCATTGAAAATGAATTTGGTGAAGTGCCGATTGATAATGCTTTAATTGGTGATCGTGCAACGCAAATTACCACGCTGAGTAATGGTTGTATTTGTTGTAGCCGCTCCAATGAATTGGAAAATGCATTATTAGACCTGTTAGATGGCTTAGATACGGGTAAGCTTGATTTTGATAGGTTAGTGATTGAATGTACGGGAATGGCCGATCCGGGACCCATCACGCAAACCTTTTTTTCACATGAAATATTATGTGAACGTTTTTTATTGGATGGCATTATCACTTTGGTGGATGCGGTTCATGCTGACAAACAACTCGATGATTTCGCCATAGCACAGGCGCAAATTGGTTATGCAGATAGGATTTTATTAACCAAAACTGATGTACAGCCTGACCATGATGCTTTAAGCGAACGCCTACAGCGCATGAATGCGCGAGCACCTATTTATTCGGTTACTTATGGTGATATTAATCTCGAATTATTGTTTGATATCGAAGGATTCCTATTAGATTCACAGCTTAAAGTGAGTCAGCCTACTTTTCGATTTGCACCAAAACAGCAAAATGAAGTCAGTTCAATTGTTGTGGAGTTTGATTATCCGGTTGAACTGATGGCTGTGTCTGAAGTGATGGAAAATCTGCTTGTTAGTTTTGCGGATAACTTATTACGTTATAAAGGGATCTTATCGATAAAAGATGAGCCTAAGCGTTTGCTTTTCCAAGGTGTCCAGCGCCTATACAGTGCAGATTGGGATAGAGACTGGGAAGAAAATGAAACATGCAAAAGTGTTTTAGTCTTTATTGGTATTAATTTGCCTGAAGAGATAATCCGCGAAAAATTTGCCGAATTGGCTTCATGATCTCATCGTATTTCAGTTTCGTAAAAAACAGACCTCTAAAGTAGAGGCCTCAGACTGCTGACAAACATATAATGTTTGACGGCAAGTCTAACAGGTTTTGAAAATAAACTAGGAAAATCAATTTATTGGTTTTCGGCTGATAACACAAAGTGGGAAAAACGACACTTTTATCCCGCTTTGTTAACAACCTCAGACCTCTAAAAAATAGAGGCCTGTTTTCGAATATGCTGATAAGTAAATAAAATTAGCGCGCTTTAGCCGCCATAATCTCAATAATTTGCATATCAGTATGGCGCATTGAACCCGCCGCTAAAGCACATAAATTGGCAATGGACTGGTCAACATCATCGGAAACAATTCCATCTGAACCTCTTACGCAGCTATTATCGAGAGCCATTAACACCGCTTTGTAGGCGGCGCTTGCACTAGTAGATACTTTCATTGCACAGCTATTGGACGCGCCATCACAAATCATGCCACTCACATCACCAATCATGCTGCTGATTGCCATTGCGACGACTTCATAGCGAGGTTCAAGTAACCATGCTATCCCTGCGGCTGCACCCATTGCGGCAGTGGTTGCGGCACACAAAGCTGATAACGCAGGCAATTGGTTATGGATATAAATCGCCATCAAGTGAGATAACATTAAGGCCCGAGCTAATTGTTCTTCAGTTGATTGCAGATATTCTGCGGTTACAACAACTGGCATTGTGGCGGCAATTCCTTGATTACCTGAACCTGAATTGCTCATTGCAGGGAGTACTGCGCCACCCATTCGTGCATCAGAAGCAGCGGAAGTACGGATCATAATTTCGGACAAAAGGTCTTTTGATAATAAACCTCGATCACGCTGAGTTTGTAATGTTTTACCAATATGTAGGCCATAAACATTACGTAATCCCTCTTGAGATAATGCATCATTTAGGTCCGCAGCTTCTAATATAAAACGGATATCTTCAAGGGGAGCTTGTGTTGCAAATTGGTAGACAGCTTTTGCGGTGACAGTGGGCAAAGCGACATCAACGGCACAATCAGTTGTAAATTCATCTTGTGGTGCTTTTTGGGTGACATCAAAAATAACTTTACCGTTGCTGATTGTTTTTACCACGTGCGTGTGTGAACCTGCGATCATCACGGTGGCAGAACCTTGTTCAGTAAAAACAGTAGCTTCAGAATAGATAACATCGTCGCATGGATGCTTAATATCAACAGTCACTGAGCCTTGCGCCAGCATGTTTTTACTTTGCTCTATCGCGGAGAAGGTCACCGATTTAAGAACTTCGAGTCCAGCTTCTGCATCACCGCCAACAGCACCAAGCGCTGCGGCAATTGGGAGGCCGACCATTCCGGTTCCCGGAACAGTTACACCCATTCCATTTTTCATTAGGTTAGGTGAAACATATGCAACAACACGAATAACCTCACCATTAACACATGCCGCTGCTTTTGCCGCTGCTAATGCTAAGGAAATCGGTTCAGTACATCCTAGCGCAGGCTTTACTTCTTGTTTTACAGCGCTGATAAAGTATTGCCAAAGCAGAGGCTGAGCATGTGTTTGCATTTGCATAACGAAATGTCCTAGAGAACCGCGGTTGAATACCGACATTTTAATGAATAATCAGGAGAAAGTTTTCATTATGTTAGAGGAAATAAAATGGTTTGGTAGAAATAATTTCCTCTTTTGATGGGTAAAGGAGAAAATATTTTCAAGTTTGAGCTATATCAAAGGGTATCCTACCTAAAACATTAGGTAGGATACGGTTGGTTTTTTAATCTAATTTTCGAGGTCGAGTCTTTTATTTTGCCATCTGCGAGAGCGCCATCTCCATGCATTGGTTAAACCACGTAGCCACTCATCGGCAAAGAAGCCAATCCAGATACCGAGCAAGCCCATTTCCATTTTAATCCCGAGGAAATAGCCTAATGGAATAGCAACACCCCACATAAAAATAATTGCCGTACATAGCGGGAAGCGAGCATCACCGGATGCTCTCAAGGCGTTAACCATGACGATATTCAGGGTCCGCCCTGGTTCTAAAAATACTGACAGCAAAAATAGTGGTAGCAGTACTTTGATGATACCTTGGTCTTCCGTAATATTTTCAAGGATTGGATCACGGAGTAACCAGAAGATAAATACCACGCCAATGGTGACATAAAACCCCATTTTTAGGCTTTTAATCCCGCGTCGGTAAGCGTCTTCAAAACGCTTAGCACCGACAAGGTGACCAACCATAATTTCATTACCAATACTGATCGAAATACCAAACAGCATGATGAACAGTGATAGCTGGAAGTAAAGTGTTTGAGCGGCAAGCGAGGTTTCACCCATCAAACCGATGAACGCAGAAGCGGTCATAAAGTGCAGGATCCACACTAAGTTTTCACCTGCAGATGGCAACCCGATATGTAGGATTTTGCCTAACATATTGCTTGACCAGCGTACTAATAGTCGTGGGGTAAATTTGATTCTTAGCCCATAGAATAGCAGACCACTAAGTAGGATCACGGCAACTACACGACCCACGACGGTTGACCATGCGACCCCTTCGAGTCCAAATTGCGGTAATCCAAAGAAACCATACAGCACAATCATGTTACCAAATACGGTGATTATGTTGGCGATCAGTGTGACCCACATCGCGGGCTGTGCTTTCCCATACACGCGTAAACAGGCTGCAAGAATGATCGAGATAGCTTCAGGGATTAAACAAATTCCCAATATATGTAGGTACGCATAACCATCGTCCATCAAATGTGATGGAGTATTCATGATGCTGAGGATTTTATAGCCAAAAAATAGGGTGACAAGTGCACTGGCAAATCCAAGCAAAAAGTTAAATGCGATAGAAATATGGATAGCCTGACTGGCTTTATCTCGGCGCCCGGCGCCTAGATATTGAGCGATAACAACACTGCAACCCACACTAATAAAGGTAAATATAGTAATAAAAAGGTCAAATACCTGATTACCCACTCCCATTGCAGCAAGGTAGGCTGTCGAAACATGGCTAACCATGTAGGTATTGATAAGTAATGTGGCCAGATGAAGAAAAATATCAATAAATATCGGCCAACTGAGAGAGAAAAGCGATCTCTCAGTGACATTGGATTGGGGCATTGAGAACCTTCAATATAAAGTCATTAAGAATAAACTTGTCATGCGAAAAAATGGCATGGCGACTGTTGTTTATATCGTATGGTACACAATAATTTGAGTTATGTACCTGTAATATGTTAATGCACCGTAAGACGGTAAAGCCTACTCCTCGGATCAAAGCGTCACTTATACCCACCGTGGTTTGTTCATAGAACAAAATCCATGGGGCGAATAAATGTATCTTGAATAATTTTGAATATCTGTTGATCGGAGTTTTTCGTAGAAATAGCGTTATTCGGTGCTTATACCGAAACTCACATAACTCGAGTCATTTTGGTTATAAAGGAAAAACGGCCAGATTCTACCTCTATTTATTCAGGGATAATAGAGTTTAATTGTGCTTATTTGCAACGAAGTTAATCTTTTGTTTACTTTTAATGATTCTGTTAGTTTATGGGGGCTCTATCTTAAGATTTTATGCAAAAATAATTCTCGGTGCGTGTGACCAACACTCATGCTACTTGAATGATGACGAAATAAATCTTAGTGAAGAGACTACATCACACCAGTAAGGAGAAAAAATGACAAAAATTAAAGCCGCAATAGTAGGCTACGGAAATATTGGCCGTTATGCTCTTGAAGCGGTATTGGCTGCGGATGATTTTGAATTTGTAGGCGTTGTACGTCGTAATGTTCAAGATATTCCTGTAGAATTGGCAGGATACAATGTTGTTGATGATATTGAAAAACTCGGCCAAGTGGATGTCGCATTACTGTGTTCACCAACACGTGCGATTGGCGATCTGGCAGAGAAAATTTTAAGTCTTGGAATTAACACAGTAGACAGCTTTGATGTGCATTCGGATATTGTTGCGCTAAAAAATCGTTTAAATAAAGTGGCAAAAGAGCGTGATGCGGTTGCTATCGTTTCTGCGGGCTGGGATCCTGGTTCTGATTCTATTATGCGCGCGTTGATGTTAGCAATGGCACCAAAAGGGGTGACTTTCACTAACTTTGGTCCGGGAATGAGTATGGGGCACAGTGTTGCTGCCAAGTCTATCGCGGGCGTTAAAGATGCATTGTCGGTAACGATCCCTCTCGGTACTGGTGTTCATCGCCGTATGGTGTATATCGAGCTAGAGACCGGTGCAAAATTTGATGAAGTCGCTCAGGCAATTAAAGCAGATAGTTATTTTTCTTCTGATGAAACGCATATCCGCCAAGTTGACAGTGTAGATGCATTAAAAGATGTCGGTCATGGTGTGCACATGACTCATAAAGGGGTTTCTGGTGCGACACACAATCAACTATTTGAATATTCAATGCGTATTAATAACCCTGCATTAACGTCGCAATTTATGGTTTCAGCCGCGAGAGCGACAATGAAGCAAGCTTCAGGTGCTTATACCGTGATTGAAATCCCACCGGTTAATTTTTTACAAGGTGAGCTCGATAGTTTGATCGCTAAGTTAGTTTAACTGCAGAATATGTTACTAGTCTGATCGCCTCGTTGTGAATCCCGAATCATGGTATTTGCTGTGACTCGGGGTATCTTCATGAAAACCGCATACCTATATTAGGGACTGTTGATCTTTACTGCTTATTTTTACCGCACTAATTGATTGAAATGACATAAATTTCATTATGTCACCTATTGAGGTTATTAAAAAACATCATCACAACCCTAAACCGTAAAGGAAAGCACCTTTCGGGTTCGATTAAACGTGATTTTTCGCTGTGTTGAGCGGCTCTTGCCTAGTCCACTAGGTGGCGAGCTCTTTTTGTCTTAACTAAAGACGTGTAATTCGAATGAAAATTGACCTTCAAAGATAAACAGCCTCTAGTAAAAAGATTATTTTTTAACTTAAGTCAGATAAACTTAGGTTATTATGTATGGCTAAAAAATAAATTATAGGGAAAAATTGATTTATATGACTGATAATCAAGGAAATAAAAATAATAAGCAGCATGGTAAATTAGATTCCAAGCCCTTTTTTCCATTAGAAAAAAAAACACAAAATATTATTGATGATAAAAATGGATTTAATGCCTTACGTTTTTTTTCAAAAATGATAGACATTGGTTTTTCCCTTTTTTATATCGGGTTTATTGTTTCGGTCTGGTTTTATCCGGAGTATTATACTGTGGATATTATTTATAACCTGAGCATGGTACTTATTTTTGAATTTATTTTAGTACATTCAGGTGTTTTTATGGCGATTACGAAGAATATATTCATTTTACTGGGTATTGCATTAGTTTATGGATTATTTGCCTTAGCATTTAATTACTCAGTACTCGGAGACTCGCCGATTATTCTTTATGTATACAGTTTAACGATTCTTAATCGTATTTTATTTGGGCTCAGTAGCCGCTCTGATGAAGAACGCCAACAGAATCTTGGTTATTCTGCATTAATGGTTATTAATTTTATGTTTTGCATCTTTTTGATACTCATCTGCTCTAAACTTATTCCTTATGGTGGCTTGACACCGGATTATTTATTATCGCTGAACTATTATAACTCGTTCTCTTTAGGCGGTGAATTTCCTGAAAACCCGCATATCGCTTTTGCGTTTGGGGTTTTGTATTTTAGTTTACCGCTAGTAATGCCATTTATCATGAAGCAACTAGGTAAAAAGTATGATCAAGGCGATCAAATAAAGCAGGGAACAGTACAGGTACAGTGGCGTGAACCACAGAAAAAGAGTAAAAAGAGTAAAAAAAATAATAAACGTAAAAAATAAAAGCGCCTACCGAAGTAGGCGCCCTGGTGTTGGCAAGGCCATAAAAAGTATTAACGCGTAATTGATTTAAATTTTGTAGTCGTTTCAGTTAATGCAACTTCAGTAGGTAAACGTTCCATCGAACTTGCACCATAGAAACCATGGCAATTTGGGCAGTTAGCTAAAATATATTCAGCATCTTCTGGTGTCGCGATTGGTCCGCCATGGCACAGTACAATCACATCATCACGCACTGATTTTGCTGCTTTTGCCCAATCATTGATTAATGGAACACAGTCTTTCAGTGTTAATGCTGTTTCTGCACCAATATTGCCACCAGTAGTTAAACCCATGTGTGGAACAATGATATCCGCACCCGCTTCAGTCATTGCAATCGCATCTTCACGACTGAATACATAAGGTGTGGTTAATAAGTCTTTCTCATGAGCGAGTCGGATCATATCGACTTCTAAGCCATAGCCCATTCCTGTTTCTTCAAGATTGGCTCTAAAGTTACCATCAATTAAGCCAACGGTTGGGAAGTTTTGGACACCAGCAAAGCCCGTTGCTTTTATTTCATCAAGAAAACGATCGAACTGGCAGAAGGGATCCGTACCGTTAACGCCAGCAAGTACAGGGGTATGTTTAACCACGGGCAATACTTCTTTTGCCATATCCATCACGATTTCATTGGCATTACCGTAAGCTAATAAGCCTGCGAGCGAGCCACGCCCAGCCATACGATATCGACCCGAATTATAAATGACAATTAAGTCGATGCCGCCAGCTTCTTCACATTTGGCAGATAGGCCAGTGCCTGCACCACCACCGATAATTGGCTCGCCTCGAGCAATCATAGCTCTGAAGTTGCTCAGTAAGCTTTCGCGATTATGTTTCATTGATGAACCCCTATTTACTATTCAAAATGTCCTGGTGTAATTGTATGACTTGCTCGCAAAACTCAGTTGAGTTGATGTGATACGGACTCAAAATAAGTTTGCGCTTTTCTGTTGTTATAAGATTTTCAGTTAATGCCTCAATAAAGGCTTGGTCTGCTTGTGGATCCCAAAATGGGGCTCCCTCAATATCTAACGCAGAGAAACCAGCCGTTGGGATAATAAAACGCACTTCGCCTTCGCAGTGGTTAAGTTTCTCTGCTATCCAGCGGCCCATAAGTTGATTTTCTTCTTGTGTTGTTCGCATCAATGTCACTTGAGCATTGTGGTGATAAAATAGTCGATCACGGTAACGTTCAGGCACGCTTGATGGGCGGCCAAAATTAATCATATCCAGTGCGCCACAAGAGAGCACACAAGGTGTTTCTGTTCGCGCTATCGCGCCAAAGCGATCGACATCACAAGCGAGAACACCATCAAAGAGATAATCGCAGACTTCAGTAGTGGTGATGTCTAATACTGAATGTAATAAACGACTATCAATCAGTTTTTCCATTGCCTTGCCGCCACTACCTGTCGCGTGAAAAACTAAGCAATCATATTGCTGATCTAGTTGTTCAGTAAGCTGTTGAACACAAGGTGTTGTAACGCCAAACATTGTCAGCGCAATGGCGGGTTTCAATGTTGTTTCAACGACATCTTCGCGATGAAAATAGACAGAGCCCGCAATTTGATTCGCTGCATTTTTAAGGATTTTACGTGAAATAATGTTAAGCCCAGACACATCAGTGACTGAGTACATCATGGAAATATCGCTAGCACCGATATAGCCCGACACGTCACCCGAAGCCATAGTTGAGACCATTAACTTTGGAATACCAACAGGAAGAACCTGCATCGCGGGTGTAATTAATGCTGTACCACCTGAACCACCTAATCCCAAAATAGCTGCAACATCAGTTTGTGTCGCGAGATAGAGGCTAAATGCTTCCGCCATCGCTTCAATTGCTTTGCCTCTATCACCACAGAAAACGGTATCTGCACCTGAAGGATGATAAGCTGCGACAGTTTGTGCGCTAACATCCGCATTTTTATTTAATTGTGTTGGGCGTGTTGTCAGGTCAACGGTACGTACAGATAAACCTGTATCTTTGATTAAATCGCTGACATAAAACAGTTCGGCACTTTTAGTATCTAAAGTGGTTGCTATATAGATATATCCCTGATGTTGCTTCATCGGAAAATCCTTACAGGTTAGGTAGATGTTTATTTTCTCATCTTAATGAGACTATAGTATCATTTGGTTTAAATATAAAATGAGATTGCAGTCTCATTTTTTATTTTATTTAACACGCTGTGAAGGTGTTTACATTATCCTTTTGAAAAATATAATTATTTATTATTTTATGTGTTTTTTTATTTTAAATGAAATGTTACTTTTTTCAGATGTGAGCGAAGTAAAATTAAAATGAATCAAAGAGACGCTAGCCGCACAATTTGCAAAGTGTCATGATAGAATGCGCAATAGTAGTTTTCTGAGCGGGACGAAATTAGAGTAACAAAACGAAAGTAAGATGGGAGAGACAATGCAATCAATGCATTCAAATCAAGAGTATAAGGGAACAAGGAAGCGAACCTATAACCTACTGGTTAACACAGCATTAGAACTATTTGAGAAAGGAGCCATGCCTTCAGTTTCTGAACTTGCTATTGAGGCTGGCGTATCAAGAGCAACGGCATATCGATACTTTCCAACACAGAGTGATCTTATTGCCTCAACAGTTAATGCTAGCCTTGGGCCTATTTTGACATGGCGACCGCGCAGCGAAAAAACGGAAGAGCGCATTGATGAACTATTAGTGTTTGCATTACCTCGTATGTTTGAACACGAAGGCGCACTGAGAGCAGCATTACAACTATCATTACAACAGTGGGCTCAAGGGCGTTCGCTAACACAAGACCCGAAAGAAAAACGACTAGAAAGGGGGAATCGCAAAGATATTTTGGCGATGGTAACTGAGCCGATGAAAGGCGAATACCCACAAGAAGTCATTGATAAAGTGATCAAAGCATTTTCAGTGATTTATGGTTCCGAAATATTTTTAGTGCTCAAAGATATTTGGAAGCAAGAAGACGCCGAAGTGATTGAATTAGCACAATGGATGGCAAAAGCGGTGATTAACCAAGCTGTTGCGGATAAAAAATCCGAAGAGCTTTAAGCAAATACATGAATTAATCTAAGGTGTTAGAAAGGCGATAGGCCATAGATAATGGCAGATGACCTATCGTTTTCGGCTATAACTCTTTCATAAAATAATATTTTTCATGATGTATGGGGTATTCAATCAATGTTGAGAGAAGTTGATAACCTTGTTTTTCATAGAACGGCTTAGCTTGAAAGCTAAAAGTATCAACTTCTGCGTATTTAGCCCCTAGCTCTTTCGCTTTATTTTCCATCGCTTGTATTAACTGTGTGCCAACGCCTTCTGAACGAAGTGATTCATCAAGCCAAAGATAATTAATCCTCAGCCAATTTCCAAGCGTTGATCTCGTAATTCCACCCAGTGTTTTGCCATCTTGTTCATAGAAAACGGCAATCGGTGTCAGAAAACTGTGATCAATAAATTGTGAATTGTAGGATCTTAATGACTGAAAAATATGGTCGATTTCTTCTTTTGATGGGGTTGTTGTGACTCGTATCGCCATGATTTTTATCCTATTGAAAAATATTAACGTTATTAAATACCGTGCAATAATTACTACTGTAATTATTTAATGAAATCAACAGATTTAGCGGATAGTATAAAGATTACATGTCAATCGACGCTTGAAGTACTCCCACTGTGGTAGGGTTTTTACAATGATACGATTATTGAAGATGGGTTTAGGCATTGCCATTTGTGCCCTAATTGGTGGAACGCTCACCTACCTCGGCATCCCGCTTGCTCTGATGTTTGGTCCTATCTTCGCTGTTATCATTTTTCACCGCTTTAATATCCAGTTAGCTATTCCAAAATATACCCTGACCTTTGTGCAAATCTCGTTAGGGACTTTAGTGGGATTAATGTTTAATCAAGTGTCATTAGGGCAGGCAGAAAATCTTTTTTTATTATTGCTGATGCTGGTGGTGTGTTTAGCGGTACAGTTTTCATTTAGCTACTTTTGGTTTCATCACAAAGTCGGGTGGACAAAGCAAGAAGCGATGCTCGGTTCTGTCCCCGGCGCAATGGCGGCAATACTCGCTTTAGTTGATCACACGCACGCACCACCGCAAAAAATTGTTATTTCACATACTATTCGCTTAATTATTCTGATCTTCCTTGCCGGTATTGTGGTTGGTAGCGACGGCGATCCGCAACCGTTGATCGAATTCCCTTCTTTATCGTTTGAAGCGACCTTTTGGTTGATTGTGATTGTGTTAATTGGTTTAGGGGCAGGATTAGCATTACAGCGCGTGCGTATTCCTGCCCCCTTTATGTTGACGTCTTTGGCCGCAGCGACGGTAATTCAAAGTTGGGTGGATGTTCAAATCAACTTTCCAATTATGATCACTGAGCTGAGCATGGTGTTGATTGGTATGAATATTGGGAATCATTTTGTCGTGTTCCCACTGGCTTCACTGATCAAAAATATCTATTCATCTGCTCAAGTTATTATCATCAATATTATTCTGACATTCATAATTACCGTATTTGCCTCGTGGCTTACGGGTTATCCGATCTCTTTGTTATTACTCGCTTGGGTGCCGGGAAGTATGGAAGCAATGACATTCGCTGCAATTGCAATGAACCTCGATGCAGGGTTTGTGATGTCAAATCACATTATCAGAATGGTGATTATTCAAAGTATTCCATCGATAGCGCTATTTGTGCAGGAAAGGCGAACAAGAAAAAGTGATAAATGAAAGATAGGGCAGTAGTAGATTACTGACTCCCCTGATGAGGGGAGTTACTTCAATATTATTTGACGTAAGCCAATAACCCTAATGAATCTCGGGCGAGAGATTGGCATTTAAATTCCTGTGGAAGCGGGATCCCTTTAAGATCATTGTAACTTTCTTTGTTGAGCATTGTCATTTTATGCGAGTCATAATCCTCAAGGCCCCAATGATTACTACGGGCAAAGTAGATAATCGCTCGTTCAATTTCTCGATCAGGCAGTTGTGAGTAGCCACAGTCATATTTCAAGTAGATAAAAACTGCCGTCAGATCAGCGAGATCTTCTGCTTCATTAGGCGTTAATGCTTTGGCAGAGTGGGTTATTCCTAACAACGTAATGAGGTAAAAAATTACAGTAAATTTGCGCATTCAATATTCTATCTGTTTTTTAAGTCGAGTAACGTTAACATAACAATGGAATGGTTAGTCAAGTCTATTTTTCTTAAAGTCACATATTATACCCGCAATAATATTAGGGTTTTCTTGACCTTCCTGTAAGGGGAAGCTTTATAATTTTAGTTAATACCTCGTATACCGTTTTATTAATTTGATAATAAAAGGAAGGTTATCAATGTTACGCCGAGATTTTATTAAATTAAGTACTATCGCCTACGCCGCCAGCGCTTTACCGCTTTGGAGTCGTATCGCAGTTGCTGCAGAAAATTATCCTACTTTAGCCATCCCCCCTCTGATTGAGCCCGATGCTCAAGGTCAAATTCAGCTAGCGATTAAACAAGGTACCTCTCAATTTGTTCCGGGTAAACAAACCACGACATGGGGATATAATGGTGATCTGCTAGGCCCAGCGCTGAGCTTAAAAAATGGCCAAAGTGTCAATATTAATATTGTTAATCAATTACCGGAAGAGACAACCGTACATTGGCATGGCCTTGAAATTTCAGGGGAGCAAGATGGGGGCCCGCAAGCGATTATTCGACCAAAGGAAAGTCGTAAAGTCAATTTTACCATCAACCAGCCTGAAGCAACTTGCTGGTTCCATCCTCATACACATGGAATAACCGGTTATCAGGTTGCAATGGGACTCGCAGGGCTGGTTATTATCAAAGATGATGAAAGCAATAAACATGGCTTACCCAATACATGGGGAGTTGATGATATTCCGGTAATTTTACAGGATAAACGTCTAAAAGACGATGGTCAGATTGACTATCAGTTGGATGTGATGACGGCGGCAGTGGGTTGGTTTGGTGACCTCATGCTGACTAATGGTGCGGTATTCCCTAAACACGTTGCACCAAAAGGCTGGCTACGTTTGAGGCTTCTCAATGGCTGCAATGCTCGCAGTTTGAATATCTCCACCAGTGATGGGCGCAAAATGTATGTGGTGGCGAGCGATGGTGGATTATTAGCGGAACTTATTGCGGTTACTGAACTGCCGATTTTGATGGGTGAACGTTTTGAAGTCCTTATCGATGCTTCTGATGGTCACTCTTTTGATCTAGTCACATTACCTGTCAACCAAATGGGTATGACAATTGCGCCATTTAATCAACCATTGCCGGTGTTACACATTGAAACCACTATTAGCACAGGCGTTGGTGAGTTTCCTTCCCTATTAGCGGCAATCCCAGCTATCCCATCAGTGAAGGGACTTAATCGTCGTCGATTCCATTTGATGATGGATATGCGCTTGGATATGCAAGGCATGATGATGCTTCGTGAGCGCTATGGTGATCAAGCTATGGGTAATATGGGTGGACATGGCGCGATGATGGGCGGGCACATGATGTCTAATAGTGAAGGTGGTGGCATGGGCATGATGAAGCATGGCAATATGGACCACGGTAAAATGGCAGGCATGCCAAGTGCTAACGCTGGTACTGATGTGAATCAGTTGGATATCCATAATGCGAATACTATCAATGGCCAAGTATTCTCAATGACAGAAGCCGCTTTTGATGCGCCAATGAATCGCCAAGAAGTATGGGTGATCTCTGGTCGTGGCGATATGATGTTACACCCATTCCATGTGCACGGTACCCGTTTCCGTATCCTGAAAGAGAACGGTAAACCAGTGGAACCTCACAGACAAGGCTGGAAAGATATCGTTAAAGTCGAAGGTCAAGTCAGTGAAGTGTTGGTGGAGTTTAAACATCCAGCCACGAAGCAGCATCCGTATATGGCGCATTGCCATCTGTTAGAGCATGAGGATACGGGGATGATGATGGGGTTTACGGTGAGCTAGTATCCGTCTTACTTTGAGTTATATCGTTGTTGGCCGCACTTAGCTACTCGGGTCACATACCCATGTATGCTCCCCGAGATATCTTCGTTTGCCGCCTAGATATAACTCGAATTATTTAGGGTACGAATGGGGATCTATATCTTAGATAATTAAGCATAAATTCTGATTATGTTGTGTCCACTTCCCCCTAAAATGAGACAGCTATAATTATTTTTTCGTCATTTAACATCTGAATAGTTGGATTATATTCCATTACTAAGGTGTCCTATTTGATTAAAGCAGAATATTTCAATGTGTAGTCAAGTGTTCGTACAGCACTTCCCGTAATCTCTTCTAATGATTGCCACTCCAAATTAGGTTGGATCCCTCCAGATTGCAATCTTGCCATATCCAGTAAATTATTGACCAAACGAGAGGTACTTAATACCTGTTGACGCATTTTGCTCACTTGTTCAGTATAACGGGAATTTTCCGCACTGAGATCTAGCATTAAGATTTCTGTTTGTCCAAACAAGATGGTTAACGGCGTTTTAAGATCATGTGAAAGTGCAGCTAACAATGAATTTCGTAATTGTTCCCGCTCGATATCTAATTTTGCTGTTTCTGCTTGCTTCGTCAATTGTAAACGAGCAAGTGCACTCGCAATCAACCCAGTAAAAGTTTGTAACATACGTTGCTGTTCTGGGATAAGCAGCTGACGTATATTACTCGGTTCAATGGCAAGAACGGCAATTGTTTGGTCTGCTGTCGTAATAGGTTGGAGTTGATAAGGTACGCTTGGTAATGTATCAGTTCCTGCTCCTGCGGGTTGACGTTTCTCAAAACTCCATTTAGCGATAGCCTGATCGATTTGCATTGGGCTATAGCCCTCACAGACTAAAGGAGACAGCTTACTGTTGTCATCGGGTAACAATAAGCAAGTTTTTGCTTGAAATGCATTATTAATAAAATGGTAACCTGTTTTACCCACATCTTGCTCTGTAAGTGCTTGGCTTAATTTTTTGGTCATTTCATACAAATGTCGAGTTCGTTGTTCACGATAACTGGCAATTCTGGCTTGATATCTCATTCCTGCAGTCAAATTCCCTACCACTACGCCGACAATTAACATGACGGTAAACGTCACTAAATATTGCATGTCCATAATGGCGAGAGAAAAATGTGGTTGAACAAAGAATAAATCAAAGCTGATGACGTTAATCAATGCAGCGAATATGGAAGGGCGGCGGCCATAAAATAGTGCAACTAACACAACGCCGAGCAAATAGAGAGTAACTAGATTAGCTTTATCTAATGCAAGTAAAAAAGTATGAGAAAACAAAGTAATGACTGCACACATCACAATAGCCATCAAAAAACCATTTACATCTGTTCGCCATTTTTCGGAAAAAGGCTTACGTTCTAGGTCTTTCTCACAATCATTTTTTTCTTCGAGTGTCACAATCACTAAATCTAAGTCGGGGCCTAATTCACCCAGTCGTTCAGCAAAGCTACTTCTTGGATTAAAAATCCACCATTTACGCCGTTTAATTCGACGACCAACCAATATTTTTCCGAGATTATGCTCTCGTGCATAACGCAAAATGGCTTTTTCTTCTATTGGATCAGATAACGTTGCTGTTTCAGCCCCTAAATCTTGGGCTAGACGCAATACCTTGAGAATCGCTCTGCGGTGGCCTTCGGGTAGTCCATGTAACTTTGGTGTTTCAACATAAACCGCATGCCAAACGGAACCGAGCTTTGCTGCTAACCTAGCAGCGGCACGTACCAATTTTTCATTACCTCTATTGTGACCTATACATAATAGTAAGCCATCACGAGTGTGCCATACCGGGGCCAGCCCTTTACCATCACGAAACTCACGCATTTGCCCATCAACACGATCTGCCGTCCGGCGCAAGGCGAGTTCACGTAGCGCAATTAAATTTCCTTTACGAAAAAAATGTTCAATTGCCCGTTCTGCTTGACCTGGAATGTATACCTTGCCTTCTTTTAAGCGTTGACGTAAATCATCGGGCGGTAGATCCACTAATACGATTTTATCGGCATCATCAAAAATATGATCAGGCACGGTTTCGCGAACACGGATCCCCGTAATACTTCCAACCACATCATTTAAGCTTTCAATATGTTGCACATTAATTGTTGTTAAAACATCGATCCCAGCATCCAGTAATTCTTCGACATCTTGCCAACGTTTAGGGTGACGACTTCCTGTCGGATTACTAAATGCTAGTTCATCCATTAAAATGATGGCTGGATGTCTAGCAATAGCTGCATCAATATCAAACGCATGTTGTACTCGACGCGCACGATTATGTAGACGGCGAGGTGGAAGCTGAGTTAAGCCTTCGAGTAATGCGGCGGTTTCTTCTCTTTCATGAGTCTCAACAACACCAACCAAGACATCGAGTCCTTGGGTTCGCAAGCGTTGAGCCTCTTGAAGCATGGCATAGGTTTTTCCGACACCAGCACAAGCACCGAAAAATATTTTGAGTTTACCTCGTCCACAATCATTGGCTTTAGCCAATAGATCGTCTGGATTTGGACGAACGAGATCATTATTATTCATAACAAACCTCAGTGAGTAGAGTTATAACCGCCATACTGTGAACTATTAACTATGCATGCGGTTTAAACCTGCATGCATATTGAGTTATTTGAGGTGTTAGCCTGTTGCTGATAGTCATCTAGCGTGATGTTGAGTTGTAACACATTAACAACGGGTTCACCTAGAAAGGCGAACAATGGTTGCTGTGTTTGCGCAATGATCAGTGATTTTACATCTTCTGGTGAAATCTGTCTGTTTTTGGCGATACGGGGCACTTGATAGAGCGCGGCTTCAACCGACATATTCGGATCTAAACCACTGGCCGATGAGGTTAATAAATCAACAGGAATAATTTTTCCTGCATCAGGATTTTGTTTCTTAAGCTGCTCACTACGCTCTGCAAAAGTCTGACTTAATAGTGGATTGCTAATCGCAAGGTTACTACTACCAGATGATAGGGCATTATAAGGATGTTCAGCTGTGACCGATGGACGCCCTAAAAAGTAACGTTCAGATTGATAATTCTGACCAATCAAAGATGAACCTATCACGTAATCATTTTTTTGGATCAGCGAGCCAGCAGCTTGCCAAGAAAATAAAATATTGGCTAATCCTGTGACGAATAAAGGATAAGCCACACCCGTTATAATTGTTAATAAGATAATCATAACCAGTGATGAACGAAGCGTATTCATGGCGTGTTCCTTATAAACCAAAGAGACTGATGAACATGTCGATAAGTTTTATACCGACGAAGGGGACTATCAGACCACCGAGGCCATAAATGCCAAGGTTTCTTTGTAATAATGACTGTGAGCTCATGGGACGATAATTCACGCCTTTTAGTGCTAATGGAATCAAAAAAAACAATGATCAAGGCATTAAAAATCACTGCAGATAGCACAGCAGAGGCGGGTGAGTGTAAATGCATCACGTTCAATGCATTTAGTTGTGGCCAAGTCACAGCAAAGGCTGCAGGGATGATAGCAAAATATTTGGCTACATCATTCGCAATACTAAACGTGGTTAGCGAGCCTCGCGTCATTAGCATTTGTTTACCAATATGGACAACTTCAATCAATTTGGTTGGGTTAGAGTCCAAATCGACCATATTCCCAGCTTCTTTGGCAGCTTGCGTGCCTGAATTCATGGCAACGGCTACATCAGCTTGAGCAAGAGCTGGGGCATCATTTGTCCCATCCCCCGTCATCGCGACTAGACGACCTTCGGATTGATATTGGCGAATAAGTGCCAATTTGGCCTCTGGTGTTGCTTCAGCTAAGAAATCATCGACACCGGCTTCAGCAGCAATCGCTGCGGCAGTGAGGTGGTTATCCCCAGTGATCATCACTGTTTTAATACCCATGCTACGCATTTGAGCAAAGCGCTCTTTGATGCCACCTTTAACAATATCTTTTAATGCAACAATACCAAGAACGGTTTGGTCATCGACGACAACCAATGGAGTTCCTCCTTGGTGGGCAACTTGTTCAACGAGCTTGTCAGCTTCAAGGGGGAACTTACTGTGGTTTGCTTCAACGTAACGGCGAATAGCATCTGCAGAACCTTTACGAATGGCTCTATCACCGACATTAACACCACTCATTCGCGTCATGGCAGAAAATGGCACAAAAGTGGCATTCAATGCATGAATATCTCTTTCGCGTAAGTTGAATTTCTGTTTTGCAAGCACGACGATACTACGGCCTTCGGGGGTTTCATCAGCCAAAGATGAAAGCTGAGCTGCATCGGCTAACTGTTGTTCCGTCACACCAGAAAGCGGTAAAAAGGCAGAAGCTTGGCGGTTACCCAACGTGATGGTACCTGTTTTATCTAGCAATAACACATCAATGTCACCTGCTGCTTCAAAAGCGCGTCCACTGGTGGCAATAACGTTGGCACCTAACATACGGCTCATACCTGCTACGCCGATCGCAGAAAGTAGCCCACCGATTGTGGTCGGGATTAAACAAATTAATAACGCAATTAATACCAACATTGAAACAGCGCTACCCGCTCCAGCATGTTCTGCCGAAAATAACGTAAATGGATATAGCGTTGCACAAACTAACAAGAAAATAATAGTGAGTGCGATTAGCAAAATAGTGAGCGCGATCTCATTAGGGGTTTTGCGACGTTTTGCACCTTCGACCATTGAAATCATCCGATCAAGGAAGGTTTCACCAGGATTCACGGTACACTCGACGATCAACCAATCTGATAATACGCGTGTTCCACCTGTGACAGATGAGAAATCACCACCTGATTCTCGGATTACTGGAGCTGATTCACCTGTAATGGCACTTTCATCGACAGATGCCCCCCCTTCAAGTACTTCACCATCACAAGGGATCGTTTCACCTGCACGAATCAAAACGATATCACCTTTGCGGAGTTCATTCGAATTAACATTTTCCTGTGCGGCATTTAAAGATGCAGTGGCAAGGCGTATTGCACTACTCAGTTTTTTGACCCCTTTAAGGCTAGCCGCTTGTGCTTTACTACGGCCTTCGGCTAAGGCTTCAGCAAAGTTAGCAAACAAAACGGTAAACCATAACCATAATGCGATCATGCCGCCAAACCATGCATTTCCTTCGGTATAATTTGTTAACATAGCCAGCCACAGTAGTGTGGTCACTATGCTACCGATATACACCACAAACATGACTGGGTTTCGCCATTGAGTTTGTGGCGTACACTTTTTAAAAGAATCAATAATAGATTGAAGAACCATTGCACTATCAAACAGTTGAGTATTTTCACTTTTCATTTTATCACCCTCATTATGCTGCTAACCAAATTTGCAAATGTTCTGCTATCGGCCCAAGTGCGAGAGCTGGCACGAAAGTTAGAGCACCTATGAGTAGAATTGTTAGAATCAATAATCCGATAAAGACAGGGCCGAGAGTTGGCAAACTCTCTGAGCTCGACATTTGTGTTTTTTTCATTGCCAATGAGCCTGCAATGCCAAGGACGGGTAAAATGACACCAAAACGACCTAACAACATCATGATTGCGAGTATCACGTTATAAAATAAAGTATTAGTACTTAAGCCTGCAAAAGCACTACCATTATTGTTTGCCGCGGAAGAAAAGGCATAAATCACCTCACTAAAACCATGTGCACCAGGATTAAGAACTCCTGCTCGTCCTGCATCTGTCATTAAAGCGATTGCTGTACCACAAAGCACTAAAGTTGGTGTTATCAATATGGCAATGGCGACCATTTTCATTTCACGAACTTCAATTTTTTTGCCCAGATATTCAGGTGTGCGGCCAATCATTAATCCAGCAATGAATACAGCAAGTAAAACGAATAGCAACATTCCATATAGTCCAGAACCAACACCACCAAAGATCACTTCACCGATTTGCATCAACCACATCGGAACCATTCCACCTAAGGCTGTAAATGAGTCGTGCATAGCATTGACTGCACCGCAAGAGGCTGCAGTGGTGACGACGGCATAAAGCGCTGAACCAAGGATGCCAAATCGGCTCTCTTTACCTTCCATATTAATCGTGCTACTTGCCGAGAAATCACTTAAAAATGGATTCCCGACATATTCGGCATAAATAACTGTTGCGGCAGCGATGACAAAGATAATTGCCATCACCCAAAGTAAAGTATGTCCTTGCTTGTTATCACCGACAGTGCGCCCAAAGGCAAAACACAATGCTGCAGGAATGAGGAAGATCGCCAACATCTGTACAAAGTTGCTCAATACAGTTGGATTCTCAAATGGATAAGAAGAGTTTGCACCGAAGAATCCACCACCATTAGTGCCCAGAAGTTTAATTGCTTCTTGAGAAGCGACAGGTCCCATAGGAATGAGTTGAGCAGAGCTATTCAAGTTGTCACTTAATACATAAGGTGAAAAGTTTTGAACGACACCTTGGTTGACAAAAAATAGTGCAAAAATAACTGATAATGGCAACAACAAATAGAGAGTGATACGAGTGATATCGACCCAAGCATTGCCTAACGTCTTGCTATTATGGCGTGAAAAAGCACGGATCAGTGCAAAAACGACAGCGATACCTGTTGCTGCAGACAAAAAGTTTTGAACACTCAATCCCGCCATTTAGCTGAGGTAACTGAGACTATTTTCACCACTATACGATTGCCAGTTAGTGTTAGTAGTAAAGCTAATTGCAGTATTAAATGCGAGATCCCAGCTCATCCCCGAAAATTTTTGAGGGTTAAGAGGAAGGCTGCCTTGAAATAGCAATAGCGCAAAAAGTAGTACGAAACCAAGGAGGTTAAAGAGCAAAATTGCCAATGCATAACGTGACCAATTCATTTCAGTCATTTCACGACCGGGTTGTTTTAGTCCACTAAAGCGCCAAAGCACAGCTTCAATTTTTGTCACAAAGCTCGGCATATCCCCTTCAATTAATCGCGCAATAAAAAGTCCAAGTGGTTTTGCTATCACCAAAAGTACCAGTAAAAAACTGGCTATGAGTAGAAATGCATTTGTGGCCATCTTAGAAATCCTCAGCGTTAAGCAGGGCGTAAACTAGATAAACCAGCAGTAAAATGACGAAAACTGCTCCGACAATGGAAAGTAATGACACGATAATTTCTCCTTATTATTCCCATAGAAATAAGATAGAGATTGCGTTGTAAAGAAGCTGATAAAAAGGCAGTTAAAGGTGTAAAAAAAGTATAAAAATCGATATAGAGACAAGCTATAAAGGGATATTAGTCAAAAAACAGATGTTAACCAATTGTATGTTTTTTGTTCTTACTTCGTACTTATGTGTTAATTTATGTAATAAAACTACTGAATGAAGCGAAAAAACAGACAAAATAATGTATTTTTTTTATTCAAAGTGGTCAGATCAGTAGTAAAATTACAAATAGAAGCGTATCATTACCGGAGTTAATTAATCTTTCATTTTATCTGTGCGGTTTTAGTCATTCTTGAATAAATATTGAGTATTGGTTAAAGAGTAAAACTAAAATCGGCAAATATTGTGGCTACTGACAGGAGGATATTGATGTCCACATACCGCGAATATTCCCGTAATCAGGTTATTTTACGCCGCACTGCCGCGTTAAGCGCTGGCATACTTGCGTTCCCGGTTATGGTTTTTCATCCGCAACGAGCAAAATTTTATAGCTACCTCTATAAGGTATGGGCTAAAACAAGTGATAAACCCGTTTGGCTTGAACGCTCAGAAATGGCGATGAGTATAGATTCTAAATAATTCAAAATACAATTAGGTGATAATCGACACTATCTTGGTATAGTTGTATTAGTGAGTCGAGGATGGCCAGTAACCTTATAATTTGAAGAATAGTGCTATACCGTTAATATTGCTGTTTATGTTTTAAATCGCTCATCCCTGCAATAATGATATTGTGGGGATGCGACTAGCCTTTCCCTTATTCATCCCTGATTATCTTTTTAATTCTGTATCACCTAATAAACTAAACCCCAAAAATAGCCATTTCAATTTATGTTGTAGACTTATAAGCTACTGGGCATTCGAATTTTGTAATTAAGCAAACTATTTTGCCTAATTAGGCAAAAACGCAGCAGTAAAAGGGCAAAATTATGCGTAATTTATCTTTGGAAGAATTGATTAATACTGAGCTGAAAGTTAGCGAATTCCATGACTATGCACCTAACGGTTTACAAGTTGAAGGGCGCTCACACGTACAAAAAATAGTGACGGGTGTAACTGCATGCCAAGCTCTATTAGATAAAGCAGTTGAGTTGGAAGCTGATGCGATAATTGTTCACCATGGTTATTTTTGGAAAAATGAACCGTCGGTGATTAAAGGCATGAAAAGAAAACGTCTTAAAACATTGTTGGAAAATGATATTAACTTATATGGTTATCACCTGCCTTTGGATGCGCATCCACATCTTGGCAACAATGCACAACTCGCACACTTAATGGGTGTGAAAATTGATGGTCAGATTGATTCCCTGTTGCCATTTGGTTTTTTTGATCAGCCGATCACTCCTGCTGAATTAACCAATCGTTTAGAAACTCGTCTTGGCCGTCAAGTGCTACATTGTGGTGACACGGGTAAAGAAGAAATTCGCCAAATTGCTTGGTGCACTGGCGGCGGGCAAGGCTTTATTTTACAAGCTGCCGAGTTTGGAGTTGATGCGTTTGTGACGGGGGAAGTTTCTGAGCAAACTATTCATATTGCTAGAGAAATGGGAATTCACTTTTACTCAGCGGGGCACCATGCAACAGAGCGCTATGGTATCAAAGCATTGACTCAATGGCTGGTGGACAATCATGGCTTAGATGCGGTCTTTGTCGATATCGATAATCCAGCATAGCTATTTTTAGTTCAATCATTTGAATTTTGAAGGTGTAGCACTAAGTAATATAGGTGCTGCACCTTATTATTTAATCAATACTATTTTAGTTGGCTACGATATCGTAAAGATGTCAATGTAAGCACAATGCCTGAAATAACTAAAACCCCACCAAGATGCTGACTCCAGCCTGCAATCATTAAACCAACAGCCAGACCTATATAGTAAAGTAAGCCTAAAATAGCGCCAGCAGTGCCTTTCCTATCTGCATAACGATTGAGGGCATGTGCCAGAATATTTGGGATAGCAATACCAAATCCAATCACGACCCCTATCATCGGTAAAATAAACCATATTGAATGCATCAGCGCAAAAACTAAACAACCACTAAGAAGAGAAATAAGACTTGCAAGCTTCACTAATATATCGGGAGTACAATTTTTAGACAATAAGTAGCGATTTAAAACAGAACCAATTCCGACGCCAATGGCAAGTAAAATCCCTGTTAGACCGAATTGCTGCTGAGATAGCATTAATTGTTCAAAAATAAAGGGGGCTAATTGATAATAACTGAATAAATTAATGTTAAAAAATGAGATTAGAATCACATTTCTAATAATTTCTTTTTCCCTAATCATGATGAATAAAGTGCTAAAAAATGAGGGCTGGATCACGTTTTCTGGGCGTGTCTCAGGTAATTGATAACATGACCATACCAATAATCCGATTGCTAAAATGGCTAAACCAATAAAAACTGCTTGATAACCTCCAAAAATGACCAAGATTGCACCTGCTAACATGCCAAAGGCAGGGCTAATAGCAAGTGCGATCCCCATAATTGAAAATACTTTTGCTAATTCATGCCCTTGGTAACTATCGCGCATGACTGTTTGTGTACCAATAGAGCCAACTGCGGCCCCAAAAGCAGACAGCATGCGCATCATTAATAATAAGTAGAAGTGCGAGATAAATACGGTACAAATGGAAGCGATCCCATACAGAAGCAAGCCTAGAAGTATGGCAGGGCGACGGCCTAAGGTGTCACACATTCTTCCCCAAAATACGACACCCAATGCAAAGGCAAAGAAATAAAGTGATAGTGTCTGCGAAGCTTGTTCTGTATTGATGTGAAAAGCGGTTGCAATATCGGTTAAGGCTGGGCTGTATATGGTTTCCACGATTTGTGGGAACATCATTAAGGCGATAGCTAACCATAATGAAAGTGGGTGTGTCATGCTAATAATCCTACTTGGTTAATTTGATGACACGAAGTTTAGTTGTTTTTTTAATGTCTTATTACAATAATAGAGACTATAAATATCAAAAAACGGACATATTATGGCTTGGATTTATCAACAAGATAAATTTGAAACGCATTGGTTTCAGGCTCCTATATTAGGAATTGCGGCTGAGATGGTGCAACATGATTCAGGTTTTCATCAGCATGACATGGGGCAATTACTGTTTACCCAAAAAGGCTGTATTCTAATCTCGTTAAAAGAGCAGATATCATTATTACCGCCTGGAAGGGTTGCATGGATCCCGCCTCAGATTGCTCATCGTGCTCAAATGAAAGCCTCGGTTGGCTATCGGTCGGTTTACCTTAGCCAGCAATATGCAGAGAAAGTTGGCTCAGAAGTGATTATTTTAACCGTATCTCCTTTGCTTCGAGAGCTATTGGAACGTATTGCTGTAGCGCCGTTTGATAGTGATTGGAATAATGGGCGATTAGCGAATTTATTGCCTGTTTTTATTGATGAGCTACAAAGTGCTAATAGTGAGCCAACCTTACTTTCTATTCCAAAAGATCGGCGAATTAAAAATTTGAGTATGGATCAGCTCCCACCAACTCTAATTCAATTAGCACAAACGGTAGGGGCGAGTGAAAAAACGCTGACACGAATTTTTTTACGTGAAACAGGTATGAATTATCAGGCTTGGCGGCAGCAATGGCGTTTCATTAAAGCTTTAGAGCTTCTGGCACAAGGCAAGACTTATCACTTTATTACTCAAGAATTGGGGTTAACCAGTGATAGTGCGTTTATAAGTTTGTTTAAAAAAATGAGTGGCGTAACACCAAAAGAGTATCAAAATATACGTTGAGGCAATAAAAAAAGCCCCGAAAATGGGGCTTTGGTATATAGGGAATCGAATTTAATTAAATAGTTATTTTTTTGACAAATTTGTATTGAATTCTCGTTTGGCATAGCCAGTGTATAGCTGACGAGGACGAGCAATTTTTAGGCCATCATCATGCATTTCATTCCAATGCGCTATCCAGCCAATGGTACGAGCGATTGCGAAGATAACAGTAAACATAGTGGAAGGAATGCCCATTGCTTTCAATATGATACCTGAATAGAAGTCAACGTTCGGATACAGTTTTTTCTCAATAAAGTATGGATCATTCAGTGCGATACGCTCCAATTCCATAGCTACTTCGAGCAGGCTGTCATTTAAACCCAACTCATTGAGAACTTCGTGGCAGGTTTCGCGCATAACAGTTGCACGAGGGTCATGGTTTTTATAAACACGGTGACCGAAGCCCATTAGACGGAAGGCATCATTCTTGTCTTTAGCGCGGTTAATGAATTCAGGTATGTGTTCAACACTCTGAATTTCTTCTAGCATGCGTAAACAAGCTTCGTTAGCACCACCGTGAGCGGGTCCCCACAGTGAAGCAATACCTGCAGCAATACACGCAAATGGGTTAGCACCAGAAGAACCAGCTGTACGGACTGTTGAGGTTGATGCGTTTTGTTCGTGATCCGCATGCAGGATAAGAATACGATCCATTGCACGCTCAAGCACAGGGTTTACCACGTATTCTTCACAAGGTGTAGAGAACATCATGTGTAAGAAGTTACCCGCATAAGACAGATCATTACGTGGATAAACAAAAGGTTGGCCGATAGAATATTTGTAACACATTGCCGCAACAGTTGGCATTTTAGACAGCAAACGGTAAGCCGTGATTTCACGGTGGCGTGGGTTGTTAACATCTAGAGCATCATGATAGAAGGCAGCTAGAGCACCTGTTACACCGCATAGAACTGCCATTGGATGTGAGTCACGACGAAAACCATTAAGCATGCGAGTAATTTGCTCGTGGATCATGGTATGGCGAGTTACCGTGAATTTAAAGTTTTCATATTCTTTTTCAGTTGGTGCTTCGCCATATAGCAGGATATAGCAGACTTCAAGGTAAGAAGCTTCGGTCGCCAATTGGTCAATTGGGAAGCCACGATGTAATAACACACCTTCATCGCCATCGATAAACGTGATTTTTGATTCACATGAGGCAGTTGAAGTAAATCCAGGGTCGTAAGTGTAAAACCCTTTTGAACCTAATGTACGGACATCGATAACATCTTGGCCGAGAGTAGGGGATAGAATGTCTATTTCAATTGTGTTTGCACTCTCAGTCGTTAGCTTAGCTTTGTTACCAGCCATTTACGGTCTCCTTAGCGCGTGATAATCAACACCCAACAACCATGATACAGCGTTATACTCGTTATCCTTCAAGTTGCAGCGTCGTTGGCTACGCTCACTCGCACTAGCCACATCGTTTTCTATGCTTCTAGCGTCTCATTCACTTGTTGCCTAGCCGCAAACTCAAATGATTTAGAGTATATACTGTGTCTTAATGCATTGTACTACCGGCGTGTTGTGGAAATCAGCTAGCTATCACATTAAATTCTAGCTATCACGGTAAATCCTCAAACTTGACGACCGATTACAATGTCTTTTAGGTTGTTTATGAGTGTGTAGATGTTATGTTCTTTTTTATTGTTTTCCCTACAATATCATTATTTTTAGTAAGGGAAACAACTTTCATAACTTTTGTTTTTTCTTTTACGTCGATGAAGATACCACGACGCTCAGATAATTCTAGTAGTCATATATGTAAGATAAATGTTGAATCATTGTCAAATAAGATAAGCACATTTATATAAAATGTTTAAATCGTGATCCCTCTCACTGTTCGAGCCAAATGTTCCCAAACATTTTGTGTGGGAATTGTAATAGTATTGTGAAGACTTTATACTGGCTGCAGGTCTCCGGATTACCCTGAAGTAGGAATTCCAGCGTAATCAGCATGCAACTCTATTTGAACATGATGGATTAACGTTTAGTTTAAGTTGCATTTAGTACCCCCTGTCGCTGTCTGTTTCCGCCCCAGGTCCGGAGGAAGGAAAATAATAAAGAGCTGTGTGGGCAAAATTGTGAAAAAACAAAGACCTGTCAACCTTGATCTGCAGACGATCCATTTCCCGATTACTGCAATATCTTCGATCTTGCACCGTGTCTCTGGCGTCATTACATTCATCGCAGTAGGTATTCTGCTATGGTTGTTAGGGACATCTATCTCCTCTCCAGAAGGTTTTCAACAAGTATCCGAAATAATGACTGGCTTTTTTGCTAAGTTCATTCTTTGGGGAATTCTAACTGCGTTGGCATATCACATCTGTGGTGGTATTCGTCATATGCTAATGGATTTCGGCGGTATTGATGAAACGCTTGCTGCAGGTAACTCATCTGCAAAAGTCACGTTTGTTATTACTGTCATTCTGGCAATTCTGGCGGGGATATTAGTATGGTAAGTAATGCATCAACCATAGGCCGTACTGGTATTCAGGACTGGCTGTTAATACGTGGTTCTGCGATCGTTATCGTACTCTACGTAGTGTACCTTGTTGGCTTTATTGCCATCAACGATATCACCTATGAAACATGGCGTGGTTTCTTTGCATTCTCTGTGACGAAAGTATTCACTATTCTGACGTTGTTCTCGATTTTAGTGCATGCCTGGATTGGTTTGTGGCAGGTACTAACCGACTATGTTAAGTCAACCGCATTGCGTTTAGTACTGCAACTGCTGATTGTTGTTGCGTTACTGACTTACTTAATTTACGGAACAATTGTTGTGTGGGGTGCATAAATGAATCTGCCAATAAGAGAATTTGACGCTATCGTTATTGGTGCTGGTGGCGCAGGTATGCGCGCTGCACTACAAATTTCACAGCTGGGTTTATCTTGTGCCTTGTTGTCAAAAGTTTTTCCAACTCGTTCTCATACCGTTTCAGCGCAAGGTGGTATCACTGTTGCGCTTGGTAACACACACCCAGATAACTGGGAGTGGCACATGTATGACACCGTTAAAGGGTCTGACTACATTGGTGACCAAGATGCCATTGAGTACATGTGTAAGACTGGTCCGGAAGCGATTCTTGAATTAGAACATATGGGGCTACCATTCTCTCGCCTTGATGATGGTACGATTTATCAGCGCCCATTCGGTGGACAATCGAAGAACTTTGGTGGTGAACAAGCTGCGCGTACAGCTGCTGCCGCTGACCGTACTGGCCACGCACTGTTGCATACGTTGTATCAACAGAACCTAAAGAACCACACGACGATATTTTCTGAGTGGTATGCACTTGATTTAGTTAAAAATCAAGATGACGATATTATTGGTTGTACTGCGATTTGTATGGAAACTGGTGAGCTAGTTTACTTCAAAGCAAAAGCAACAATTTTAGCAACTGGTGGAGCAGGGCGTATTTATCAATCCACCACGAACGCACACATCAATACAGGTGATGGCGTTGGAATGGCAACACGTGCAGGTGTTCCTTTACAGGACATGGAAATGTGGCAGTTCCACCCAACCGGCATTGCAGGTGCAGGTGTTCTGGTAACAGAAGGTTGCCGCGGTGAAGGTGGATATCTATTGAACAAAGATGGCGAACGTTTCATGGAACGTTATGCGCCTAATGCGAAAGACCTTGCAGGTCGTGACGTGGTTGCACGTTCAATTATGATTGAAATCCGTGAAGGTCGTGGTTGTGATGGTCCTTGGGGCCCACATGCTAAATTGAAACTGGACCACTTAGGTAAAGACGTTCTTGAATCACGTTTACCGGGTATTCTTGAGTTATCTCGTACCTTTGCTCACGTTGACCCTATTAAAGAACCAATCCCAGTTATTCCAACATGTCACTACATGATGGGTGGGATACCGACTAAAGTGACGGGACAAGCTATTCGCTATAACGAAAAAGGCGAAGACGAAGTGATCCCAGGTCTGTTTGCCGTAGGTGAAATTGCTTGTGTATCAGTACATGGTGCGAACCGCCTTGGCGGAAATTCACTACTGGACTTAGTGGTATTTGGCCGCTCTGCTGGCATACACTTGAAAGAGTCACTGATGGAACAAGGTTCAATGCGTGATGCGTCTGAATCTGATATCGATGCAGCAATGTCTCGCTTTAATCGTTGGGAAAATGCACGTACGGGTGAAGATCCTGTTGAGATCCGTAAAGCGCTGCAAACCTGCATGCAACACAACTTCTCAGTATTCCGTGAAGGTGATGCAATGGCGAAAGGCTTAGAAGAGCTGAAAGTCATTCGTGAACGCCTGAAAAATGCACGTCTTGATGATATATCAACGGAATTCAACACTCAGCGTATTGAATGTTTAGAACTGGATAATCTGATGGAAACAGCTTACGCAACAGCACAAGCTGCAAACTTCCGTACAGAAAGTCGTGGTGCACATAGCCGTTTCGACTACCCAGATCGTGACGATGCTAATTGGTTGTGTCACTCCTTATATTTACCGCAATCTGAAACGATGACCCGTCGTGAAGTTAACATGCAACCTAAGTTGCGTGAGCCCTTCCCACCGAAAATTCGTACCTACTAATGCGTGGTGTTAAGCCAGTTGCGGAGAAATAAACTATGAAACTTGAATTCTCGATTTATCGCTATAATCCGGATGTAGATAACGCACCACGTATGCAAGATTACACGCTTGAAACGCCTGAAGGGCGCGACATGATGTTGTTAGATGCGTTGATTCTACTGAAAGAGCAAGATCCTACTCTGTCATTCCGCCGCTCTTGTCGTGAAGGCGTTTGTGGTTCTGATGGGGTTAATATGAACGGTAAAAATGGACTGGCTTGCATCACGCCACTGTCTGCTTTAACCCGTAGCGGGAAGAAAATTATCATTCGTCCATTGCCAGGTCTGCCTGTTGTTCGTGACTTGATCATCGATATGACTCAGTTCTACACCCAATATGAAAAAATTCGTCCGTATCTTCTTAATGATAATAAGAATCCACCAGCACGTGAGAACTTACAGTCACCGGCACAACGTGAAAAACTCGATGGGTTATATGAGTGTATTCTGTGTGCTTGTTGCTCGACCTCTTGCCCATCTTTCTGGTGGAATCCGGACAAATTTATTGGACCTGCAGGTCTTTTGGCTGCATACCGATTCTTAATTGATAGTAGAGATACTGAAACCGGTGCTCGATTAGATGATCTGAACGACGCTTTTAGTGTTTTCCGCTGTCATAGCATTATGAATTGTGTCAATGTATGCCCTAAAGGACTTAATCCAACTAAAGCTATCGGCCATATTAAATCTATGCTGTTAAAGCATAGTGCATAAAACCGATTATTACCTGCGATGTGAAAGCATCGCAGGCTGTTGAAAAAGCAATAAAGCAAAAGCAAAAAAGTGAACTTAAAAGCCAAACTGCAAATGATGAAGACACGATCTGACTTAAGGGGCCTTTAAAAACCGTAGCCAGTTTTTAAAGGTTCCTTAGAAGGGGAGCCCCGAGTGATAAAGGGAAACCCAAAGTGAGAACATGCATAAAGCACGTCCAGAAGAACCTTTATCGAGGCCGCTTAAACGCGGTAATTAGTTAACCACGGCGAAAACTAAAGCTGTAATAGCTTAAGGGATCACAATGCAGAACGGCGTAATGAAGGACTGGCTGGATTCAAGCTTTCTGGCAGGCGCGAACCAGTCTTACATAGAACAGCTCTATGAAGATTATCTAACTGACCCCAATTCTGTTGATGCTGGCTGGAAAGAAATCTTCCAGCAACTGCCTGGAGCAGGCACCAACGCTGAGCAATTCCACTCGCAAGCGCGCGATTATTTCCGTCGCTTAGCCAAAGACTCTACTCGTTACCACACCTCAGTTAGCGACCCTGCAATCGATGCAAAACAAGTTAAAGTTTTGCAGCTGATTAACGCATTCCGCTTCCGCGGACACCAAAACGCAAATCTTGACCCATTAGATTTATGGAAACGCGAATCTGTTCCAGATTTAGATCCAACATTCCATAACCTAACGAAAGAAGATTTCGACGAGACATTCAATGTGGGTTCATTTGCAATTGGCAAAGAAACCATGAAGCTTAGCGATCTTTACGACGCACTGAAACGAATTTATTGCAGTTCAATCGGTGCTGAATATATGCATATCACAAATACTGAAGAAAAACGCTGGATTCAGCAGCGCCTTGAGTCTGTGAACGTTGCTGAGCAATTTTCTAAAGAAGAAAAACGTCGCTTCTTAGCTGAGTTAACAGCTGCAGAAGGACTAGAGCGTTATTTAGGCGCTAAATTCCCCGGTGCGAAACGTTTCTCATTGGAAGGTGGTGATTCACTGATACCAATGTTGAAAGATTTGATTCACCATGCGGGTAAACAAGATACACGTGAAGTCGTACTGGGTATGGCTCACCGTGGTCGCCTTAACGTTTTAATTAATATTTTAGGTAAAAAACCTGCTGAACTGTTTGATGAGTTCGCGGGTAAGCACAAAGACCATTCCAGTGCAGGCGACGTAAAATATCACCAAGGCTTCTCTTCTGATTTTGAAACCGCAGGTTCACGTGTTCACTTAGCATTAGCCTTTAACCCATCTCACCTTGAGATTGTTAGTCCAGTTGTAATTGGTTCTGTACGCGCTCGCCGTGACCGCCTTGATGAAGGCCGCAGCAACATGGTTTTGCCAATTACCATTCACGGTGACTCAGCAATAGCAGGTCAGGGTGTTGTTCAAGAAACATTAAACATGTCTCAGGCCCGTGGTTATGAAGTTGGCGGTACTATGCGTATTGTCATCAATAACCAAATTGGCTTCACAACATCAAATCCAAAAGATACTCGCTCTACGGAATATTGCACCGATATCGCGAAGATGGTTCAAGCACCAATCTTCCATGTAAATGCAGATGATCCTGAAGCTGTTGCTTTTGTCACTCGTTTAGCACTGGATTTCCGTAATACCTTTAAGCGCGATGTGATGATTGATCTTGTTTGTTATCGTCGCCATGGTCATAACGAAGCTGATGAGCCAAATGCAACTCAGCCAATCATGTACCAAAAAATCAAAAAGCATCCAACTCCACGTAAAATCTATGCGGACCGCTTAATCGAAAATGGCGTTGTCACTGCTGATGAAGTCACTGAAATGGTTAACCTGTACCGCGATGCGCTGGACAGAGGTGACCGTGTCGTTGAAGAGTGGCGTGAAATGGGTCTTCATTCTTATACATGGGAACCGTATCTTAACCATGAATGGGATCAAGATTATAAGTCGACTTATGACATTAAACGCTTACAAGAGCTCGCAACAAAAGTTAGCACAGTGCCTGCTGAAATAGTCACCCAGTCTCGCGTAGAAAAAATCTATGCTGACCGTGCTGAAATGGCAAAAGGTGCGAAACTTCTAGATTGGGGCGGAGCCGAAACGCTGGCTTACGCAACTCTGGTTGATGAAGGTGTTCCTGTTCGTCTATCTGGTGAAGATGCTGGTCGCGGTACATTCTTCCATCGTCATGCAGTTGTTCATAACCAAACTAATGGCTCAGTGTATGTGCCGTTGCAAAATATTCATAACGGTCAAGGTGTGTTTAATGTTTGGGACTCTGTTCTGACTGAAAACGCATTGCTTGCATTTGAATATGGTTATGCGACAACAGAGCCTCGAACCCTGACTATTTGGGAAGCACAATTTGGTGATTTCGCGAACTGTGCGCAAGTTGTTATAGACCAATTTATTAGTTCTGGTGAGCAAAAATGGGGCCGTATGTGTGGTCTGGTTATGTTGCTACCACACGGCTATGAAGGTCAAGGTCCAGAACACTCATCTGCACGTTTAGAGCGTTACCTGCAACTTTGTGCAGACCAAAACATGCAAGTGTGTGTACCTTCGACACCGGCACAGGTTTATCACATGCTTCGTCGTCAAGCTCTTCGTGGTATGCGTCGCCCTCTGATTGTTATGTCACCTAAATCTTTATTGCGTCACCCATTAGCCGTATCGAGCTTGGAAGAACTGGCAAATGGCAAGTTCCAACCAGTAATTGGTGAAATAGATGAAATCAATCCGAAAAATGTGAAGCGCGTCGTTCTGTGTTCAGGGAAAGTTTATTACGATTTGTTAGAACAACGTCGTAAGAATGAGCAAACAGATGTAGCGATCATACGTATTGAGCAGCTATATCCGTTCCCACACGAAGATATTCAACAGGCGTTAGCACAATACGCGCACGTTAAAGAGTTTATTTGGTGTCAAGAAGAGCCATTGAACCAAGGTGCTTGGTATTGCAGTCAACATAATTTCCGTGAGGCTATTCCTGCTGGCTCATCTTTACGTTATGCCGGCCGTGCTGCTTCTGCATCTCCAGCAGTTGGATATACGTCCGTTCACCAGAAACAACAGCAAGCCCTGGTTAATGACGCTTTGAACATTGAATAAATTAAAGGATATAAAATGAGTAGTGTAGAAATTCTTGTTCCCGATCTTCCTGAGTCCGTTGCTGATGCTGCGGTTGCCACATGGCATAAAAAACCAGGTGATAGCGTTGAACGTGATGAAGTGCTGGTTGAAATTGAAACTGATAAAGTTGTGTTAGAAGTACCTGCAAGTGAAGCGGGCGTGTTAGAAGCAATCGTCGAAGAAGAAGGCGCAACAGTATTATCTAAACAGCTGCTAGGTCGTATTCGTTTAGGCGATAGCACGGGTATTCCTGCAGAAGTTAAAGCCACCCAAGAAGCAACACCTGCACAACGTCAAACTGCTAGCTTAGAAGAAGAAAGCAATGATGCATTGACTCCATCAATTCGCCGTTTAGTCGCTGAGCATGATCTTAATCCAGCGGATATAAAAGGTACTGGTGTTGGTGGTCGTTTAACTCGTGAAGATGTTGAAAAACATTTAGCGGAAAGTAAAGCAGCTGTACCTGCAGCTAAAGCTGCGCCATTGAGTGCGCCACAAGCGCCTTTGGCACATCGCAGCGAAAAACGTGTTCCTATGACTCGTTTACGTAAGCGTATTGCAGAGCGTCTACTTGAAGCAAAAAACAGTACGGCAATGCTAACAACGTTTAACGAAGTTAACATGCAGCCAATTAAAGACTTACGTAAGCAATATGGCGAAGTGTTTGAAAAACGTCATGGTGTACGTTTAGGCTTTATGTCGTTCTATGTTAAAGCTGCGGTTGAAGCATTAAAACGCTACCCAGAAGTAAATGCTTCTATTGATGGTACTGATGTTGTTTACCATAACTACTTTGATATCAGCATTGCTGTTTCAACGCCTCGCGGACTGGTAACTCCAGTGTTGCGTGATGTTGATGCTATGAGCATGGCAGATATTGAGAAAAAAATTAAAGAACTCGCTATTAAAGGTCGTGACGGTAAATTAACTGTTGAAGACTTAAGTGGTGGTAATTTCACTATCACTAACGGTGGCGTATTCGGTTCTCTGATGTCTACACCTATCATTAACCCACCTCAGAGCGCAATCTTAGGCATGCATGCAATTAAAGATCGTCCTATGGCTGTTAATGGTAAAGTTGAAATTCTTCCAATGATGTACCTTGCATTATCTTATGACCACCGTCTTATTGATGGAAGTGAGTCAGTTGGTTTCTTAGTTGCCATCAAAGATTTGCTGGAAGATCCAACTCGTTTACTGCTGGACGTATAGCAACATAACAGGGTGGGAACAACTTACCCGGTCTGAAGTAACCGATGCAACTGGTTCGCCAGTTGCTAAATCAGTAACAAGTGTAGGAGGCGAATAAACGCCTCTTCAGACTCAATTATGGATAGAACATCATGAATTTACACGAATATCAGGCAAAACAGCTTTTTGCACGTTATGGTTTGCCAGCACCAACGGGTTATGCCTGTTCTACAGTTGCAGAAACCATTGAAGCCGCTAAAAAAATTGGTAATGGCCCATGGGTTATTAAATGTCAGGTTCACGCGGGTGGACGTGGTAAAGCAGGCGGCGTAAAAGTAACCAGCGATATCAATGATATCAGCGCATTTGCAGAAAAATGGTTAGGTCAAAACTTAGTCACTTATCAAACAGATGCAAATGGTCAGCCTGTTAACCAAATCCTTGTTGAAAGCGCAACTGATATTGCAAAAGAGCTGTATCTTGGTGCGGTTGTTGACCGTAGCACACGTCGTGTTGTGTTCATGGCTTCAACGGAAGGTGGTGTTGAAATTGAGAAGGTTGCTGAAGAGACACCTGAATTAATTCATAAAGCAATTATTGATCCATTAACGGGTCCGATGCCTTATCAAGGACGTGAATTAGCATTTAAATTAGGTCTGACTGGTAAACAAGTTAGCCAATTTGCTAAAATTTTCATGGGTCTAGCAACGATGTTTATTGAACGTGACTTCGCACTCGCTGAAATCAACCCATTAGTTATCAACACCGCAGGCGATTTGATTTGCTTGGATGGTAAATTAGGCATTGATGGTAATGCATTGTATCGTCAACCAGAGTTACGTGAAATGCGTGATCCTTCACAAGAAGATGCGCGTGAAGCCCAAGCTGCTGAATGGGAGCTGAACTATGTTGCTCTTGATGGTAATATCGGTTGCATGGTTAACGGTGCTGGTCTAGCAATGGGGACAATGGACATTGTTAAATTGCACGGTGGCGCACCAGCAAACTTCCTTGATGTCGGTGGTGGAGCAACAAAAGAGCGTGTAACTGAAGCCTTTAAGATCATTCTTTCTGATGAAAACGTTAAAGCCGTTTTTGTTAACATCTTTGGTGGTATCGTTCGCTGTGACCTGATCGCAGACGGCATCATTGGTGCAGTAGAAGAAGTTGGCGTAAGTGTACCCGTTGTCGTACGTTTAGAAGGTAATAATGCAGAATTAGGTGCGAAAAAACTGGCAGAAAGTGGCTTGAATATTATTGCTGCTAACAGCTTGACTGATGCAGCTAAGAAAGCAGTAGCAGCAGCGGAGGCTAAATAATGTCTATTTTAATCGATAAAAACACCAAAGTAATCTGCCAAGGTTTTACTGGCGGTCAAGGTACTTTCCACTCAGAACAAGCAATTGCATACGGTACGCAAATGGTTGGCGGTGTCACGCCAGGCAAAGGCGGAACAACGCATTTAGGTCTGCCAGTATTCAACACTGTCCGTGAAGCGGTTGAAGCAACTGGCGCCACTGCGTCTGTTATTTATGTTCCTGCGCCATTCTGTAAAGATTCAATCTTAGAAGCTATCGATGCTGGCATTAAATTGATCATTACTATCACTGAAGGTATCCCAACACTGGATATGTTGACTGTGAAAGTGAAACTAGATGAAGCTGGTGTACGAATGATTGGACCTAACTGCCCAGGCGTTATCACCCCAGGTGAGTGTAAAATTGGTATTATGCCAGGTCATATTCACTTACCAGGTAAAGTGGGTATCGTTTCTCGTTCAGGCACCCTGACTTATGAAGCGGTTAAACAAACGACTGATGCAGGTCTTGGTCAATCTACTTGTGTAGGTATCGGTGGAGATCCAATCCCAGGTTCAAACTTTATTGATATCCTAAAACTCTTCCAAGAAGACCCACAAACTGAAGCGATTGTTATGATCGGCGAAATTGGCGGTAATGCGGAAGAAGAAGCAGCAGCATATATCAAAGAGCATGTCACTAAGCCAGTTGTTGGTTACATTGCCGGTGTAACCGCACCAAAAGGCAAGCGTATGGGGCACGCAGGTGCAATCATTGCTGGAGGTAAAGGTACTGCAGATGAGAAGTTTGCTGCCTTAGAAGCTGCGGGTGTTAAAACTGTTCGTAGCTTGGCAGATATCGGTGACGCAGTAAAATCGCTGTTAACGAAATAAGTTTATCTCTTAAACATAAAACTCAAAATGATTTGAGTTTTATCTGAATGATAAGCTAAGCTATTCAACTGAAAAAAAGCCCGTATTCGAGTTCGAATACGGGCTTTTTTATGGTGATTAAACTAACATTCTAAAAAGTTGCGTTTATTTAATAATAGATTTTTATTTCAGAATTAATTAATCACAAATAGTCGGATTATGGAGGATTTAGTAATTAGTGAAATTCAAAATAAGATAGAACAGGCTAATATTATAAATTAAATATTCTTTTTCAGAGTATTTAATCAAAAGTTAATTTTTTTAGGTAGTCGTTTAGATAACTAAGATTATATGCATCATCTCCAATAACAGTGATTTAACATTTAAATAACCATTAATTGATGATAGGGATAATCGGTTAACAATAAAGGGAAAAATTGACGTAAATCAATTTATTAGTGCTAGATTTATTTTTTTAAATTGCTTAAATTGGAGCTGATCAAATAGTCATTTTTCTATTGTAGGGTATAATTATTGATATATATTCATAATTCAAATCTGAGTCACGCAAAAAAAGTTTATTGTGTGTGAATATAAGCGTACTATTATTATAGTGTCGTTAGAATCCTTAATTTTGTTAATTATTTGTTTTTTTGAGGCATTTTTTGCTGGTAGTTAAGAGGCTTTCTTTTATTGTACTGAAAGCTAGGTTGCCGCAAGTCGGTGTCTTCCTGCTAGGAGCAAGGAGTCAAGATGTTTGATATTGTCGAACTGTCAAGGTTTCAGTTTGCCTTTACAGCGATGTATCACTTCCTATTCGTACCATTAACGCTAGGTATGGCGTTTTTGCTTGCGATTATGGAAACGGTATATGTGCTGTCTGGTAAGCAAATTTATAAAGATATGACTAAGTTCTGGGGCAAGTTATTTGGTATTAACTTTGCTCTTGGTGTTGCAACTGGTTTGACTATGGAGTTCCAATTCGGGACTAACTGGTCTTACTATTCTCACTATGTTGGAGATATCTTCGGTGCGCCTTTAGCAATCGAAGGTTTGATGGCATTCTTCCTTGAATCTACCTTTGTTGGTTTATTCTTCTTTGGCTGGGATCGTTTGAGTAAAACTCAACATCTTGCAGTAACTTGGTTAGTCGCTTTAGGCTCTAACTTCTCAGCTCTGTGGATTCTTATTGCGAACGGTTGGATGCAAAACCCAATCGCTGCAGATTTTAACTTTGAAACGATGCGTATGGAAATGATCAGCTTCTCTGAGCTAGTCTTAAATCCAGTCGCACAAGTTAAATTTGTTCACACTGTTGCTGCGGGTTACTGTACTGGTGCAATGTTTGTATTGGGTATTAGTTCTTACTATATGCTCAAAGGTCGTGACCTCGCATTTGCTAAACGTTCATTTGCAATTGCAGCAAGCTTTGGTATTGCGGCTGTACTGTCAGTTATCGTTCTTGGTGATGAGTCAGGCTATGAAATGGGTGACGTACAAAAAACCAAATTAGCTGCAGTAGAAGCTGAATGGGAAACTCATCCACCTCCTGCATCATTTAACCTAATTGCTTGGCCTGATACAGAGAAAATGGAAAATAAATTCGCTATCTCTATTCCATGGGCAATGGGTATCATCGCAACACGTTCACTCGATACACCAGTATTAGGTTTGAAAGATCTAATGAAGCAGCATGAAGTGCGTATTCGTAACGGTATGATTGCATATGGTGAATTACAGCAACTTCTTGATGGTAACAAAGATCCTGAATTACGTAATTCGTTTGAAATTAACAAGAAAGACTTGGGCTATGGTCTTCTGCTAAAACAATATGCACCAAATGTTGTTGATGCGACAGAAGAACAGATCCAAAAAGCCGTTAAAGATAGTATCCCGAACGTAGGACCACTATTCTGGGCATTCCGTATCATGGTTGGCGTTGGTTTCTTACTACTGCTAATTATTGGACTATCTTTCTTATCTGTTGTACGCAACCGCATTGGTCAAAACAAATGGTTACTGCGTACTGCACTGTTTGGTATTCCATTGCCATGGATTGCAATTGAATCAGGTTGGTTTGTTGCGGAATATGGTCGTCAACCTTGGGCAATCGGGGAAGTACTGCCTGTTTCCGTTGCGCATTCAAACTTGACAACCCATGATCTGATTTTCTCTCTAATCCTGATCGGTGGTCTGTATACACTGTTCTTAATTGCTGAATTGTTCCTAATGTTCAAATTCGCTCGTAAAGGGCCAAGCAGCTTGAAAACTGGGCGCTATCACTTTGAACAGAAAAATAGCTCTGCACAAGACGTTCAGTAAACAGGAGTCCACTTATGTTTGATTATGAAGTTCTTCGATTTGTGTGGTGGATTCTAATTGGCGTATTGCTGATTGGTTTTGCTGTCACAGATGGCTTTGACATGGGCGTCGGCTTCCTGTTACCTATTTTAGGTAAAACAGATACTGACCGACGTATTATGATTAACGCAGTTGCACCGCACTGGGATGGTAACCAAGTTTGGTTAATTACCGCAGGTGGTGCAATGTTTGCTGCATGGCCACAAGTCTACGCAGCGGCGTTCTCTGGTTTTTATGTCGCGATGATTTTAGTGTTAGCAGCACTGTTCTTCCGCCCAGTCGGCTTTGATTACCGTTCTAAGCTGGAGAATCCAAAATGGCGTAACATGTGGGACTGGGGGCTATTTATCGGTGGTTTTGTTCCCCCATTAGTTATTGGTGTTGCGTTTGGTAACCTGCTGTTAGGTGTGCCATTCGAAGTTAATAAACTGCAATACCTTAACTACACAGGAAACCTGTTTGGTCTGCTTAACCCTTATGGCTTGCTAGCTGGAGTTGTGAGTTTGATGATGATCGTAACGCATGGCGCAACGTACTTACAGATGCGTACAGCGGGTGAATTACATCTTCGTGCTCGTAAAGCAACCTATATTACTGCTCTGTTAACATTGTTAGCATTTGCAGGCGCAGGGGTGTGGCTTGTGCTAGGAATTGATGGTTATACTGTGACTTCAGTCATTGATACTTACAGCCCGTCAAATCCATTAAACAAAACAGTAGAAGTGGTTGCTGGTGGATGGTTGGTTAATTTCAACAACTATCCTGCGCTATGGGCTTTACCAGCTTTAGGTGTCGTATTGCCACTTCTGACGATACTGTTTAGTAAAGTAGATAAAAATAGTTTAGCGTTTATCAGTTCATCATTGACTATCGCATGTATTATTTTGACATGTGGTGTAGCAATGTTCCCATTCATCATGCCATCAAGCATCATGCCAAACGCAAGCTTGACCATGTGGGATGCAACATCTAGCCTATTTACTCTACAAATTATGACTGTTGTCGCTATCATTTTTGTACCAATCGTTCTGGCCTACACTGCGTGGTGTTACTACAAAATGTTTGGTCGTTTGGACAAAAACTTTATCGAAAGCAATAAGCATTCACTGTATTAAGGAGCATAACATATGTGGTATTTTGCCTGGATCCTCGGCACGCTGTTAGCTTGTAGTTTTGCAGTGATTGCAGCATTAGCATTAGAACATGCTGAAGATAAAGCTGCTGCCAAAGATGTTGAGTAATCAATAATGCTGGTGGATAAATGCTATCAGCTATTGGATAAGGGCCCGATAAGGGCTCTTATCCTTATATTAGCTTTGGTGGTTGCTGGGAGCGTAATGTGGGATCCCACGCTATTTGCAGCAAAAACCAGTTCATTCCTAATTTGGCAAGGGTTATTACTTATTTGGGCAACATGTAGCGCCATGATCTTTGGTGTTGGATTTAAACCTAATAAGTTGATTTGGCGAATAATTTTCCATCCATTACCCGCAGCTATCATCCTTATCTGGGGACTGGTTAAAGTCTTCAGTTAATCTAAATTATCAATTATGGGTCATTGACCCATAATTTTTTTTGATAACTTTACCTAAAGATCATTCCAAAGCGTCACCGTCTTGAGTATAGTGGCACGGTTAATTATTTAACCTAAGATGGAGTGGTTGTTATGCTATTTCGCTGGCCTGTTCGCGTGTATTATGAAGATACTGATGCGGGCGGTGTGGTTTATCATGCGCGTTACCTTGCTTTTTTTGAACGAGCTAGAACCGAAATGCTGCGGGATAAAGGTATCAACCAACAAAGTTTACTGGCAGAGAGACTTGGGTTTGTTGTACGAAGTATGACAACTGATTTTATCAGGGCAGCTCGGCTGGATGATTTATTGGAAATTGAGACACAAATTATTGATATAAAGCGTGCCTCTTTAACCTTTCAACAAAGGTTAGTTGATTCACAAGGTAACCTGCTTTGTGGGGCTGTTGCCCTTATTGCTTGTGTGGACATATCAAAAATGAAGCCAACAGCGCTTCCTAAGTCTATTGTCGCGGAGTTTAAATAGTGGCTGACATGAATATCCTGGATTTATTCCTAAAAGCTAGCGTATTAGTTCAGATCATTATGTTCATTTTGATCGGATTCTCTATTGCTTCTTGGGCCATAATTATTCAGAGAACAAAAATTTTAAATGCGGCTACCCGTGAGGCAGAAGCATTCGAGGATAAGTTTTGGTCAGGTATTGAGTTATCGCGTTTATATAAAGAGAGTCAAGCGCGTCGTGATGCTCTGGGTGGGGCAGAACAAATTTTCTATTCTGGATTTAAAGAATTTGTCCGTTTACATCAAGCGAACATTCATGCTCCAGATGCGGTATTGACGGGAGCATCTCGAGCAATGCGTATCTCAATGAACCGTGAACTTGAATCAGTTGAAAATCATATTCCATTTTTAGGCACAGTTGGTTCGATAAGCCCCTATATTGGCTTGTTTGGTACTGTGTGGGGGATTATGCATGCGTTTATTGCATTGGGTTCTGTTAAACAAGCGACATTGCAAATGGTTGCTCCGGGTATCGCAGAAGCTCTGATTGCAACTGCAATTGGCCTGTTTGCGGCGATTCCTGCTGTAATGGCATATAACCGCTTGAATCAACGCGTGAACAAATTGGAGCAGAATTACGACAACTTTATGGAAGAGTTTTTGGCTATTTTACATCGCCAAGCATTTTCTGCTGATAAGAAATAATACGGGGAGATAAGCGAATGGCGCGCAATAGTCGCAAACGTGAGCTGAAATCCGAAATCAACATTGTTCCATTGCTAGATGTATTGTTGGTATTGTTGTTGATTTTTATGGCAACAGCCCCGATTATCTCTCAAAGCGTGGAAGTTGATCTACCGGATGCCACAGATACTCAGACAGTATCATCAAGTGATAATCCGCCGATTATTTTAGAGGTTGCAGGCGTTGGCCAATATAATATGTTAATCGACGGTGAACGTTTAGATTTATTACCACCAGAACAGATTGCTGCTGAGGCAAAATTGCAGTTAGAGAAAAATCCAAAAACTATTTTTCTCATCGGCGGTGCGAAAGAAGTTCCTTATGATGAAGTTATTAAGGCACTGAATATTTTGCATCAAGCAGGGATCAAATCAGTCGGTTTAATGACTCAACCCATGTAGTTTGAGTGAGTAACGATTCTTTTTTTGGAAACCAGTTGTGGGAAAGACAAAAGAGAAAAATGATAATTTAAAGCGCTCTCTTCTGACGTCAGCAGTATTGCACGTCTTATTGATAGGGCTAATTATAATTGGTTCCTTAGTTTCCGTCGTTAAACTTGGCGGGGGTGGGGAAGAGGGGACTGTCATCGATGCGGTGATGGTCGACCCTGGTGCTATTGTTGAGCAATATAACCAAATGCAACAACAGGAAAATAGTGCTAAACAAGCCGCTAAAGAACGTAAAGATAAAGAACAAAAACAAGATGCCGAGCTGAGGGAAAAGCAAGAGCAGGAACAGAAGCGTCTGCAAAAATTGGAGCAAGAGCGTATTCAGACTGAACGTGAAGCGCAACAGCAACAAAAACAGGCAGAGCAGCAGCAAAAACAAGCCGCTGAAGCGGCTAAAAAAGCTAAAGAAGAGCAAAAAATAGCAGAAGAAGCCGCCGCAAAAGCGAAAGCTGAAAAAGAAAAATTGGTTAAAGAACAAGCCGCTGCTAAGAAAAAAGCAGAGGCTGTAGCTAAAAAAGAAGCCGAAGCAGTAAAAGCTGCTGCAGATGCTAAGGCCGCTGCGGATGCAAAAGCTGCTGTGGATGCTAAGGCCGCTGCGGATGCAAAAGCTAAAGCAGATGCAAAAGCTAAAGCAGAGAAAGAAGCTAAAGCCGCTAAAGATAAAGCTGAAGCAGCAAAAAATGCCTCTTCTGTTGATGATTTACTCGGTGATTTGACCTCATCAGGCCCAAGTAAACAAGGTGGTGCTGCAGCTGCAGGACAAGGAGGAGGTAAAAAGTCCGGAGCTTCGAATGCTGATGTTGATAGTTATGCAGGCAAAGTCAAAGCGGCTATTCAAAGTAAGTTCTATGACTCGGATACCTTCCGTGGAAGAACTTGTGACCTTCAATTAAAAATTGCACCAGATGGCTTGTTGATAAGCATTACGCCGAAAAATAATCCGGCTAATGACCCAGCACTCTGTGATGCTGCAATTAGAGCAGCAAAACTTGCGAAGCTACCAAGGCCACCGGCTGATGTTTATGAAGCATTTAAAAAACAAGGAAGTACAGTTGTATTTAACCCTAAATAGGATAAGTCAGAGCTGTCTGTATTGAATTTATATCTGCTTTAGCATAAATAGTTTGTACGCTATCTAGTTTTGTTAGTATACCTTTGTTAAAATTCAGCGAATTATTGTGGTGCTCGTCAGTGCCACAGTAAGGGAGATAAGGATGAAGCAGGCTTTTAAAGTAGTTCTTGGGTTTGTCATGCTATGGGCAACAGTTGCTCAGGCAGAGATCCGTATTGAGATCACGGAAGGTGTTAACAGTGCCCAACCAATAGGCGTAGTGCCTTTTAAATGGTCAGGTTCAGGTACCCCTCCACAAGAAATCGGGCAAATTGTTAGTGCGGACTTACGCAATAGCGGTAAATTCAATCCTATTGAGCCTAGCCGTATGCCACAACAGCCGGGTACCGCTTCTGAAGTGACACCCGAGGCATGGACTACGCTCGGCATTAACGCCGTCGTTGTCGGTCAGGTTCAACCTGCTGCCGATGGTAGCTATGTTGTTAGTTACCAGCTCGTTGATGTTGCTGGTAGCCCGGGAACTGTTTTATCTCAGAACCAATTTAAAGTAACGAAAGAGTGGTTACGTTATGCAGGTCATACCGCAAGCGATGAAGTTTTTGAAAAGCTGACGGGAATTCGAGGTGCATTTCGTACTCGTATCGCCTATGTTGTGACAAACAAAGGCGGTCAGTACCCATATGAATTACGAGTCTCTGACTACGATGGTTATAACCAATTTACGGTACATCGTTCACCAGAGCCTCTGATGTCGCCAACATGGTCACCTGATGGTGAGCGTCTGGCGTATGTGACATTTGAAAGCGGCAGTTCAGCACTGGTGATTCAGACCCTATCAAGTGGGGCTGTTCGTCAGGTAGCATCATTCCCGCGTCATAATGGTGCACCTGCATTTTCACCAGATGGGACTAAACTGGCTTTTGCACTATCGAAAACGGGTAGCTTGAATCTCTATATTATGGACTTAGCAAGTGGTCAAATCCGTCAAGTGACTGATGGACGTAGTAATAATACCGAGCCAAGCTGGATGCCAGATAGTCAAACTTTGGTCTATACTTCGGACCAAGCGGGTCGTCCGCAAATTTACAAAATTAATATTAATGGTGGTAGCCCTGTACGTGTAACCTGGGAAGGTTCACAAAATCAGGACGCTGATGTTAGCCCGGATGGATCCTTCCTTGTAATGGTCAGTTCCGGCGGCGGTCAGCAGCATATCGCCAAACAGGATCTGGCAACGGGTAACGTTGAATATTTAACGAAAACGTTTCTAGATGAAACGCCAAGTATCGCACCTAACGGCACTATGGTTATTTATAGCTCCTCGCAAGGCTTGGGGACTATATTGCAGCTAGTTTCGACCGACGGGCGTTTCAAAGCGCGTCTTCCGGCTACCGATGGTCAGGTTAAATTTCCTGCTTGGTCGCCGTATCTGTGATGCATAATAATAATGTGTGGCAAACTATTAAAGGATCAAAACGATGCAACTGAATAAAGTGCTTAAAGGGCTGATGATCGCATTACCAATCATGGCTGTCGCAGCTTGTAGCTCTAACAAGAACAATGACCAAAATGGTGCGGATTCTAATACGAACCAAACAAATACTGGTCTGTCTGCGGAAGAGCTGGCACGTCAGCAAATGCAAGAACTGCAAAACAACAATATCGTTTACTTTGGTTTCGATAAATACAACGTATCTCCAGAATATGCTGATATGTTAGATGCACACGCAGCATTCCTGCGCAGCAACCCATCTGTTAAAGTTGTTGTTGAAGGTCATGCGGATGAGCGTGGTACTCCTGAGTACAACATCGCACTGGGCGAGCGTCGTGCTAACGCAGTTAAAATGTACCTGCAAAGCAAAGGTGTAGCGGGTGATCAAGTTTCTCTGGTTTCTTACGGTAAAGAAAAACCAGCTGTGTTAGGTCACACAGAAGCTGATTACGCTAAAAACCGTCGTGCAGTAATTGCATACTAATAAATAAGCGAAAATATTTCTTATGAACAGTAACTTCAGACATCTACTTGTAGGTCTGTCGTTATTGGTTGGCGTAGCGGCCCCTTGGGTCGCTATTGCCCAAGCGCCAATCATTAATGTCGGATCCGGTTCATCCGGTGATCGCCTTGCTCAACTTGAGACAGCTGTTAATTCTCAAGGTCAGATCTTGTATCAAATCCAGCAACAACTTGCTGACAACCAACGTGACATTGATATGTTGCGTGGACAAATTCAGGAAAGCGAATACAAACTGAATCAGGTTGTTGAGCGCCAAAAAGATTTGTACATGCAATTAGATCAGGCAGGGGGCGGAACTACAGCATCAGACTCATCTACTACGACTGATTCGTCTTCTACACCTGCCCCAGCAGCTTCAGGTGGTGGTGAAAAAGAAGATTATAACGCAGCGGTTACGCTTGCGATGAATAGCAAATCAAAAGCGCAAATCGATGAGGCTATTGGAGCATTACAAGGCTTTATAAAAAGCTATCCTAAATCTAGTTATCAGTCTAATGCCAACTATTGGTTAGGCCAACTTAACTACAATAAAGGTAGCAAAGATGATGCAGCATTCTACTTTGCGACAGTAGTTAAAGAGTATCCTAAATCCCAAAAAAGCAGTGAAGCCTTATATAAAGTAGGCCTCATTATGCAAGACAAGGGACAAAAGGATAAAGCGAAAGCTGTCTATCAACAGGTATTAAAACAATATCCTAATAGTTCTGGCTCTAAACTTGCAGAGAAAAAGCTGAGTTCACTTTAATTATTAACCCCGAAGAAATAATTACCTAACATTTCGGGGTTAACCGTATGATAAGTGCGCATTCAGTTGTCTTTTTTAAAAAAAATCATTGCACCCTCTTCAGAAATCAGTAATATAAGCCGCCGTTGAGACGAGAATTTTTAGTATCAATATGAATCGAATAATTTTTTGATTCTCAAGCTTTTAGATGGGTCGTTAGCTCAGTTGGTAGAGCAGTTGACTTTTAATCAATTGGTCGCAGGTTCGAATCCTGCACGACCCACCACCTTTTAGCTGTTATCATTTGAATAGAGTGATGAGTTTTAAAATAAGTACATTCGATTTGCCATTAGTTCTGTTAGTAGATTAATCGAGTTTTACAAGAAAAGATTTTGGATGGGTCGTTAGCTCAGTTGGTAGAGCAGTTGACTTTTAATCAATTGGTCGCAGGTTCGAATCCTGCACGACCCACCACTCAAAAAATCAAATCTCAAAGATGGGTCGTTAGCTCAGTTGGTAGAGCAGTTGACTTTTAATCAATTGGTCGCAGGTTCGAATCCTGCACGACCCACCATATAAAAAATCACAAAAACCCTCAAATAAAAACTCAAAGCTAACATAACGCACGTAGAGTGCGGGTGAGAAGCTGCGTTCAGGTTTGAGCCGAGCGAAGCGAGACAGCGTTACGCTTGCGTAACGACCCGAAGGGTGAGGCCATAGGCCGAATAATCCTGCACGACCCACCATCTCAAGACTCCCAAACAAACTCGCCCTATCAGCATGTTGCACATAACCTAAGAATTTATCCATCAAGCAATCTAGCCAGAATATAATCCAGTTATGAATTGATAGTAACAATAGTGAAATTTAATTGGCATTTTTATATCATAATTAAATTATTATAAATAAGATTCTGCGATTTTTTTTTGATGAAAATATGAATTGTAAGGTAATTTTTATAATGAATAACTTAACCTTTGCTTGAACTAGCTAATCGTCTGGGTAAGGATTGCTTAGGATTATCAACTTCAAAACAGCCAAATATTGTGAAAATTGCAATATTAGGAAAAACTAGAATGCAAAAAAGCATAATATGTACTTCAATTAAAATAAAAGTTGAATATTATGAATATAGAAAATAGTAGTTTGATAAATATTGCGAAAAATAAAATCAGTTCAAATAGAAGGTTGGAGCAAGAGGTTTTATTAGCCAGAAGAGTAAAGTCTATTAGAAATGTATCAATTAACCTACATCCAAAGAAGGTAGGCAATGGATATATTAAGTATCAAGCATTTAGTATGGAAATAATAGACGAAAAAAAATCAACTATGGGTTATATCAGTAACTTTAGAGGTACTGGTGAAGAAGCATTGCTTATACATGGCTCTAAAACAGGAAAAATAGCTTTACTTTCTCGTCTTAAAAAACAAAAGGGATTTTCAGTTAAAGAATTCATTAGTTATATAAAGGAAAACCATAATATTAATCTAGATGGTGAACGCCGTGGGAAAATACATATTATTTCATGTTATGGCGGAAGCAACGGTGTTTATCAGTCTTTTGCTAACGAGCTAGGAAGAACAGTTATCGGATATGGTGATAGACATGCCTTATCAACTAGTACGATGTTAAAAAGTCATTTTAAAACAGAAACCAGCAAAATAAAATCTGTGATAGGCGATGTAATGTTAGATAAACCAGAAAATTTAAAACGCATTCCAGTCAGTGTTCATAAATATATTCCGTTAATATCAAAAAAATAAAATGCAGCCATTTTTGCATTTGTTAAGCCTGTGAATATTCACAGGCTATTTTGCTCGAAGCAAAAGCAACTTAATCAAAACGAACGGTTTTTGGGCTAGTATATTAGACAAAAAAACGCCTTAATGCTCGCAGAGAACACTTATCTAAGTCAGAAGGCAGTTTTAGTTTTAAAACGAGAGCTATAGTCTTATTTCGTGACGCGAATCAAAAGATTTACCTTGCATTCTTACTAACTCAAATTAAGAAGTGTATAAATAATTACATTTTTAACCTCTAGGTTTTTTTATTGTTGTTTGATATGAAATGGAAAAGGAATGTAAGATGAAAAAATTATTAGCGGTTTTTTGTGCAGGACTATTTGTCTCAACAAGTGCGTTTTCAGCCATTCCAGCAGGAAATGATGTCACAACAAAGCCTGATCTTTATTATTTAAAAAATTCTCAAGCTATCGATAGCTTAGCACTACTTCCACCTCCGCCTGAAGTCGGTAGTATTTTATTTTTAAACGATCAAGCAATGTATGAGAAAGGGCGTTTAATGAGAAATACTGAGCGCGGTAAACAAGCTGCGGCAGACGCGGATCTTGCAGCTGGTGGTGTAGCAAATGCATTCTCTGAGGCATTTGGCTATCCTATTACGGAAAAAGACGCGCCTGAAATCCATAAGTTGCTTACTAATATGATTGAAGATGCGGGAGATTTAGCGACACGTTCTGCAAAAGAAGAATATATGCGGATCCGCCCATTTGCTTTTTATGGAGTTGCAACCTGTAATACGAAAGATCAGGATAAATTATCTAAAAATGGTTCTTACCCGTCAGGTCATACCTCAATTGGATGGGCCTCTGCATTAGTGCTGTCTGAAATTAACCCAGAGCATCAAGACAATATCTTAAAACGCGGTTATGAACTTGGGCAAAGTCGAGTTATTTGTGGTTACCATTGGCAAAGCGATGTTGATGCTGCGCGTATTGTTGCATCTGCAGCAGTTGCCACCCTCCACTCTAACCCTCAATTCCAGAAGCAGTTACAAAAAGCTAAAGATGAATTTGCGAAGTTAAAAAAATAATTGCTATTGAGTATCACCGTCCTGACCTTATTTTTCCTAGCAGGACGGTTTATTATCTTATATCGGTAAATTCTGTGGGTAGATGCTTAAGCTCAAAGCGTTTAATTTCCCTTGAACTAAAGTTCTTCAGGCAACAATCCATTATCCTGCAATAAACTCGTTACAAATGTTTGCATAGCTTGGTTCATAGTGCGATCTATAGCGTAATTTAGTTGTGATGCAATTTCAGTCGCGACTTCATCGAAGCAGTTCATTAACTCGAACAAAGAATAGGAAGCTTTTTCTGTATTGCGATAATCAAAGAGAGTTTCCATCGAGCTGAGCACATTCGAAGGCATCCACTGGTGATAATGTTTTCCGTGATACCAAACATCTTGTTTCCCATCACTTTTAATCGAGATTAAATATTCAGCCAAAGTGAGGAGAGCATTTTTCATATCAACATTTCTTGACCAAGCACTCCATAATTCATCGCGAGCTAAAGCGATAGCAACTTGATGAGACTCAAACCAAAAATTAGCCCAGAGATCATTAAATTGAGCTTCACTCAACAGTTTTGGCGCTATCGAGGTCTGACTGCTATCAGCTACACCTTCGGTGATGCCAGTTTTATCTAGTAGTACCGTGTAACCTCGGGAGTAGGTACTATCAAGTCCATATTGTTTCATTTGCTGTAGGCGAACAGGTTCAGCAAATGTAAAATCGACTTTTCTGCCTTGTTCAAAAATCACTAAGCAAGTCGGCCAATCAGGGTCATTTTCCCCTTTATTTTCGAGATGCAAAGCAATAATAGGGTCGGCAAAATGATTAACCCAATGTTGTTCATGAAAAATTTCAGTTGCCCCAAAGCCGATTAGTTCAATATCAATATCTGAATAGCTATCAACGCCATGCTCTCTTCCTCTTGAACCCGTCAAAACAACGGCTTCAATTCTAGGGTCGAGTAACGAAACCGAAATTATTTTATTTATTAAAGTTGCAGGTGATTCCATGTCTAACCTATTGAATATGGAGTATATAGGTACGATACCTGTAAAGTTACCAAAATACCCGTCATACTTCGAATTACAGGGTTGTTGGTTGCGTGCATTCCCCCTAGTCACGTAGTTATCTACGCTCCTAGGGATTCATTTACTTACCGCCTACCTGTAAGTTCGAATTATTTTGGGTATTGATTATCATACTTCGAATTACAGGGTTGTTGGTTGCGTGCATTCCCCCTAGTCACGTAGTTATCTACGCTCCTAGGGATTCATTTACTTACCGCCTACCTGTAAGTTCGAATTATTTTGGGTATTGATTATCATACTTCGAATTACAGGGTTGTTGGTTGCGTGCATTCCCCCTAGTCACGTAGTTATCTACGCTCCTAGGGATTCATTTACTTACCGCCTACCTGTAAGTTCGAATTGTTTTGGGTATTAATTATCATACATCGAATTACAGGGTTGTTGGTCGCGTGCATTCCCCCTAGTCACATGGTTATCCATGTTCTTTGAGATGGGTTTACTGCTTATATGAACTTTTAATTATTATTTACATAAATTAATAATCAATAATGCGATTGTTAAAATTTGAGGAAATTGAGAAGACTTATTTCTAAAAGTAAGGTATCGTGTTTAGTATACAAAACAAGAATGACGTTTTTTTCCTGTTTTCACATCAATGTTCGATGTTGTATCACACTATGCTAAACAAAGGGGAGATATGAGCGAGTTTATTGATTTTAATCAGTCGGTTTACCCATTCCCAGCTAAACCCATGCGATTAAGTTCTGATGAAAAACAGTTTTATCGTGAACGAATTAAAGCATTACTGATTGAAAAAAATGCCGTTATTGTTGCACATTACTATACTGACCCTGAAATTCAAGCGCTCGCTGAAGAAACTGGAGGATGTGTTGCGGACTCTCTAGAAATGGCTCGTTTTGGAGCTCGTCATTCTGCTAGAACACTGTTAGTTGCTGGTGTGCGTTTTATGGGGGAAACAGCCAAGATTCTTAGCCCTGAAAAAAATATTCTCATGCCGACGCTTGATGCTGAGTGCTCATTAGATTTAGGTTGTCCAGAAGAAGATTTTTCCCGTTTTTGTGATGAACATCCAGACCGTACTGTTGTGGTTTATGCTAATACTTCCGCTGCCGTCAAAGCACGAGCAGACTGGGTTGTGACATCGAGTATTGCCGTTGAATTGATTGATCATCTTGATAGTTTAGGAGAGAAAATCATTTGGGCACCAGACCGTCATCTTGGACGTTATGTACAACAAAAAACGGGTGCGGATATCCTATGTTGGCAAGGTGCTTGTATTGTTCATGATGAATTTAAAACGCAATCATTAAGTAAAATGAAGGCGTTATACTCAGAAGCTGCGGTGCTTGTACACCCTGAATCACCGCAATCTGTTATCGATCTTGCTGATGTAGTTGGTTCAACCAGCCAACTGATTAAAGCGGCACAAACATTACCAAACCCATCGTTGATAGTTGCTACGGATAAAGGTATTTTTTATAAAATGCAGCAGGCCTGCCCTGAAAAATCGCTATATATTGCGCCTACCGCTGGTGAAGGCGCAACTTGCCGCACATGTGCTCACTGCCCATGGATGGCCATGAATGGCCTACAAGCGATTGCACAGGCTCTTGACAGTTATGGTGATCAGCATCAAATTTATGTTAGCGAAGATTTACGTGAAAAGGCGATGCTACCTTTAAATAAAATGTTAGATTTCGCAGAAACTCTAAGCGCAAAGTAATTTAAGATGCTTGCTAGCATTCGATGAAAATACGTAGATGAGCACAGATAAATTATATGATTCAGTTAGCTAAAGTCGTACTATATTTAGAATACCAACAATAATTTCAATTGAAGTCTATGATTTGCACATAACAAAAAATATGTGCATTTGCTGTGAACAATGAAGCTGTTATACCTCATATTATTAAAATAGGGATTTTGGAATGGATTTCTTTAGCACAACAAATATATTAGTCAATATTCCACTTTGGAACAGTGTTTATGAATTGTCATACATAGAGGCAGCCGGGACTATAGCGGGGTTATTATGCATTTTGCTCGCTAGTTTTGAAAAAACAATTAACTACTTATTTGGTTTAATAAACGTGACGTTATTTGGCGTTATTTTTTTTCAGATCCAGTTATATGCCAATTTACTTTTGCAAGTATTCTTCTTTGTTGCCAACATTTATGGTTGGTATGCATGGAGCCGAGTCGATAATAGCCAACAAACCGAATTGAAAATTCGTTGGTTAAGCTTCCCTAAAGCAGCGATAACGGTCGTTATTTCTGTGCTAGCGATTGTCTATTTAACGTTCAATATTGATACGGTATTTGGTGTATTAGCGGCTTGGGCGGTTGATGTATTAAATATGTTTGGTGCAAATTTGCAAATGCCAATATTAGAACCGGATGCATTCCCATTCTGGGATTCAACTATGACGGTTTTATCCGTGTTTGCGATGATACTGATGACACGCAAATATGTTGAAAATTGGATTTTATGGGTCATCATTAATGTGATTAGCATCGTGGTGTTCTATAAACAAGGTGTGTATGCAATGTCTTTAGAATATCTGATTCTGCTTGGTATCGCGTTGAATGGTTCAAGACTTTGGTTTAAAGCAGCGAAGCAAAATGGTTCTTCGCCACTCTCAAGCCAGTCGTAACGAAAGCTAACAATAAAACGGTTAAAATAATATTATCGATATTTTACCGTTTTAGTTTATTTTTACGCTAAAAACCATATCTAAATATGGGGTTATTATGCAGCTTAATCGCCTTTAGCCTCATTTTATAATTTTGGTGCCCAAACCCGCTATTTCATATCACTATTCCCTGTTTACAGAATGCTGCTGAACGGTTAGATTAAAATTTCGATACCTGTCGTCTTTCAAATTACAGTACTGCTAATTGTGGTAAAAAGAGAACTCAGTTTTATCACTCAGCATAAAAATGAGCATTTACTCTCGTGCTGTAAGTTGAAATCCATACGGTATGTAAACCAGCTATACCCGTCATAATTTGGTTGTATGGGGGTTGGCATTATTCAGCTACCTATATGTAACTCGAATTATTTAGGGTAGATATAAAATATAAATATTGGATGAACGAGTATGAATTACCAGAACGATGACGTCAGAATTAAACAAATAAAAGAATTATTACCACCGATAGCTTTGCTTGAAAAGTTTCCTGCAACTGATAAAGCGGCGTTTACCGTTCATGAAGCACGTCTCGCCATCCATAATATACTGTCAGGTGAAGATGATCGCTTGGTAGTTGTGATTGGCCCATGCTCTATTCATGACACAAAAGCAGCTTTAGAATATGCTGATCGTCTTAATAAGCTACGTGATGAGCTAAAAGGAACTCTTGAGATAGTAATGCGAGTTTATTTTGAAAAACCGCGGACTACTGTTGGTTGGAAAGGATTAATCAACGATCCTCATATGGATAATAGCTTTAATATTAATGATGGTTTGCGTATTGCTCGTGAGCTGTTACTGACAATTAATGATAAAGGCTTGCCAACGGCTGGTGAGTTTTTAGATGTGATTAGTCCACAATATGTTGCTGATTTAATGAGTTGGGGTGCTATTGGCGCGCGTACTACTGAATCTCAGATTCACCGTGAACTTGCTTCAGGTCTTTCTTGCCCTGTTGGCTTTAAAAATGGGACTGACGGTACGATTAAAATTGCGATTGATGCAATTAACTCAGCGCGTTCACCCCACAGCTTTTTATCTGTCACTAAGTGGGGACACTCTGCTATTGTTAATACCAGTGGAAACCCAGACTGCCATATTATTTTACGTGGTGGTAAAGAGCCGAATTACAGTACTGAACATGTTAAAACTGTACGTGAAGGGCTCGTTAGTGCGGGACTTGTGCCGAGCATTATGATTGATTTCAGCCATGCGAATAGTAGCAAAAAATTCGAAAGACAAATGATTGTTGCAGACGATATAAGCGAGCAATTACGCCAAGGCGATCGTTCTATTACAGGTATAATGATCGAAAGTCACTTGGTTGAAGGGAATCAAAATTTAGAATCTAGTGAACCGTTAGTTTATGGTAAAAGCGTTACCGATGCGTGTATTGGTTGGGATGATACCGAAAAAGTATTACGTCAGCTTTCAGGTGCTGTGATTGCTCGTCGTCAAAAATAATCAATAAATATTGAGTCTAAGCCAGTTCGTATGTATTGCACCCTAAAGGTTGAACGTCAACTGATTAAGGTGCATTTTTTATATGATTAAATTTTTAATTCGTAATATTTAAATTTGATTTTACTATATTAAGTTTATTAATAGATAAAGCGAATTTTTCGCTAGATTCAAAAAATTTATTCATACACAGAATTGCGTAATCAAGCATATTACTTCTTGCCTCGAGGTTAGTAATTTTGTTTTTATGAAGTAATTTTAAAATATGAATAGCCATTTGATTACCTTTTCTCATTTTATTAGGTGCTGTTTGGATCATATTCCTAATAGTTTCAAGAGTTTCGTAATAGACGATTTCTTTTATTTCTTTTAGTATTGTTTCTGAAGTTTCATTATCATCGGACAGACTACGTATTACCATGCTTGCAGATACATGATGTTTATTGAGATAGTTTTTAAGTGGCTCTGAGCTGCTACTTTCTATGTTTAATTTTGGTAAAATATATTGTGAAATGATTTTTTTTGCGTGCCTAGCAGATAAGTTACCACTTGACGCTTTTGTACCAAGAGTTACTTCACTTTCTAGTCTGATTAATACGGCTTGCAATTTTGGATTAATTATATTCCATTCAGAGATGACTTTTTCTGCGGTTTCACCATTTCTAATACTATTTTTTGCTGAATTACACGTTATACGCTCCATGTTGTTACGGTGTTTAGCACTCTTTATTCCATACTTTTTAATAACAAAATTCCAATTTTTTCGGTCGCCAGATGTTAGTTCTTTCATCGCTTTTACAATAGGGCTTTTTTGATTGGAGCGCGGTGATATATTTTCCAATTTAGATATTGCTGAATCAATTTTAATTCCACATGTTTCTATAGCCTCTGTACTGGTCAAAACCCCACATTCGACTTTATCGCCAGCAAAATAATCAATGGATTCATTCTCCATTATTGTCCGGAATTTATCGTCAATTATAGAATATTTCTGTGCTAGCTCATCACAATTACCACCATTTCTTATTTTTTCAGATAAGTAATCAACAGTTTGAGATTGTAAGGTCTGGTATAAGGTCACCCCTCTATTTCCATTATAAAAAGGACCACTTTCAGATATTTGATACTCAGTGACTAAATCATGCCAGTTTGCCCCATCACTAATGGCAGGTTCAATGATAATATCAATAACCTTCTGTTTAAAGTCATTAGATTCACATAGTGAATTTAGCACTCGCCAATCTTTTCCATATATTTTAAGAAAATCATATATTTCTTTTTCTTTTAGATTATTCCATATTATTGATGTAAAATTATTTTTTACTATAGTTAGCAATTCATTATTTTTTGGATCATTTAAGTAGTTTTTGACACTCTTAAATAATAGAACTAAAGCATTTGTTTTCGGATTGAAGTATCTATTATTTTGAGCGATAACCGATTGTCTAGTATTAGGCTGACCACGTAAATCGAATTTTTTTATCAGCTCTTTGGCGTTATGATAATTAATGTTTTTTTGTAAGGATGAAAGTTGTAATTCCTTTTCACTAACTCGTATTATATTTGTGTTAAATAATGGTGAGCTAGGGGAAGTGGTCAGTGAATTAGAATGAACTGTGAATTTATTATTAACTATCATTATCTTACCTCTTAAATTCTCTGGTAGATGAAAAATTATTTACCTTATGTGAAGCAATATGAAACTGCATATCGCTCAACAGTAAATGTTATTAGATATGATTTTGTGATTATAGTGGGATGCAATATTTATTAAGCATGCTATAGTAAATTTAATCAATGCTAATTGGATAATAATAATATAATTAATATCATCTTGTATGTAATTAAACCATTTATTCAGGTTTTTTCAAATTATTCTTTAGGATGATTTTGTAAATTACTTATATGTTTTTTTATTTTAATTCATGATATTTAAAATATTATTCTAGGAGTTTTTTTGTTTATTTATAATGGCTGTTTTTATTCAATTATATTAAATATTTATTGTAATTCCACTAACTAAATATAAGCACCATGTTAATTGTAATCATTTGATTTTAATGTAAAAATAATTTTTTGTAACAAAAAAATGGAGTGGATTAAGGTTTTTTTCTAAACCCACCAATAAAATTAGTGGGCTATAGCGATTCTTTTAGTTTTGAATTTTTTTATCAATTCTGTTCAGTAATTCCTCAATCTTGTTTTTATTTCCAGTATCTATATTCATTAAGTTAGTGGATAATTGAATCATGTTTTGTCCAGTTTTTACACCGAAAGTGATTTTTCCTTTATTGTTTTTTGTATAGCTTACATCTTTTAATGGAATGCGATAGCAAAAGGCAAATAGACTTGGGCGAATATAAAAATAATTATCTTTAATCGCTAAATAAGGCGAGCCATTAAGTTGTCGACCTAAAATAAATAAAATAATGGCAAGCACCAGCAGGAACATCCCTAAGCTTTGGCTCAGCACGATAAATATAACACTGACTGCCCCAAGCACTATGGAGCGTAGCGTATTGTTACGATTATTAATGGGTAGGTTAACATCAAAGTCGATTTTAATCGTGTGGTCAAAGGTGGTTAATTGATGAAACCGCCAGCGGGTTGCAGAAAAAATCATACCACACATAAATACAATGGTGATCGGCATTAAGGCTAAGCTACTGATAAGAGCGACAGCAATTGCCAGTCTTGGCTTATAGCTCATGATCATCATACTGATTATCTGAATGGGCAAGCTGATGCAAGCAATGATTATTAAAATTTTCATTAGCTCGGTATTTTTTGCGCCATCTGAGCCATCAATAATTAGCTCACCGGATTGGATCATATAAACTAATGTCCCAAGTAGGACGATATTGAGTACGAGGCCTACCCAAACATAGAGATTGAATTTATTCATAAAATTCTCGGTTAGTTTGTTATTACAAAGAATTGTGCCATAAAAATATAGAGTGTCGAGAGCTATTAATATAAACAGAGGGTTATATTGAAAATTATCGATATTATGAACAGTATTAAATTGTCTGTGCCCCCATTTTTTTAACTACGAATGAAAAAACATTGAGTTATTTACTCTAAATCAATGTTAAATTCTAAATATTCAAGTTTAGTGAATAAATCATTCAATAAATCCCTATTTATTTAATTTTACTTAATGTGAATAATAACTTTTCGAAACAATTAACTAATAGGATTATTTGGTGAGTAAATTAAAAAATATTTCAGTCACATTACTATTGGCTAGCACCACAGGAACAGCTGTTGCATCAACAAGTAATGAAGGTTACTACAGTGCCGCTAGAGTCGCCAAGGTATGGCAAAAAGCAAATAATATGGATACCAGCAGTCGGCCAGGGATTGGTCAGTTTGTTTCTGGTGATGATAAAGATGATTTTTATGATGGCTCAATCGCTGCGGGTTACCAATATGGTAATGGTTGGCGTACTGAAGCTGAGTATACTTTCAATAAAAAAGCAGAATATACGAGTGGCTCCAGTACCTTTGCAACAAGCTTTAATCATCATAAAACTGAATCACAACGCGTAATGTTGAATGCTTATCGTGATTATGAAATCTATCATGGTATTTCAGTCTATGGCACAGTTGGTATCGGTATTGCGAAAGTAAAATCTTCTGGCTAGCAAGGGAATGTTTCTCGTCAATATGCTAGTAACACTGATACCAACTTGGCTTACTCGATCGGTGCAGGGGTCAGTTATGAACCTATCGAAAAATTGAATGTTGACTTGGGTTATCGTTACGTGGATTTAGGTAAAACTGAGAGTGGCATGAACCGTTTTGCAAATGCGCGTGGTTTACAAGATGAGCAGATGAAAGCACATTTAAAATCACAAGAAATAGTGTTAGGCATAAGGTATTTATTTTAACAATAGCCTTGTAATGATCGTTACTCATTGAGTTTATGTCATAAAAAAAGGTTGGCTAATTAGCCAACCTTTTATCTGAACAAGCTAAAAATTCGATTACTTAGCTTTACCTTGATTCGCTACAGCGGCTTGTTTTGCTGCGATTTCATCTTGATTACCCAGGTAGTAGTGTTTGATTGGTTTCATATTTTCATCAAACTCATAAACCAATGGCACTGCTGTTGGGATATTGAGGTTCAAAATCTCTTCTTCGCCTAAATTATCTAAGTATTTTACCAATGCGCGCAGTGAGTTACCGTGTGCAGCAATGATGATTTTCTCACCCGCTTCAACGCGTGGTTTGATTTCTTCTTCCCAATAAGGGATAACACGCTCGATAGTAGTTGCTAAGCTTTCAGTAACAGGTAGTTCGTTGCTTGGCAGTTTTGCATAGCGTGGGTCGTGGCCTGGGAAACGCTCGTCTTCTTTAGTCAGCTCTGGTGGAGTGATCGCGAAACCACGACGCCATAGTTTAACTTGTTCATCACCATATTTAGCGGCAGTTTCTGATTTATCCAGACCTTGTAGAGCACCGTAGTGACGCTCATTCAATTTCCAGCTTTTTTCAACAGGTAGCCATTGCTGATCGACCTGATCAAGGATACTCCATAGAGTATGGATGGCACGTTTCAGAACTGAGGTATATGCGAAATCAAAGACAAAACCGTCTTCTTTCAGCAGTTGACCTGCAATTTTAGCCTCTTCACGGCCTTTTTCAGACAGCTCAACATCAGTCCAGCCAGTGAAACGATTTTCTTTATTCCACTCACTTTCACCGTGTCTTACTAAAACCAGTTTAGTTACAGCCATAGCTTAAACTCCTATCAGTACATTCAAATTAAAATCAATCAGTTCTGACTATACATTATAGGGATAGTCAATCCGAACGCTAGTCACAACTGATGTTTTACCCGAACCAAATCAAAAAAGTGACGACAAGTTGTATTTCAAGACAAAAATTTAACCTATGAAACGGTAAAAATTTTTCTTAACGTATCGTATTTTTATCCAATCAGCATTTTTGCTGGATATGTGAAAAATAATAGATGCACTAGATTTAACCTGAAGTGAAACGATACAGCAAGCCATAATTTACCACTCCACATCCATGCTAATCCATAAATAATACCCGAGAGAGTTGCAAATAGGATTAATAATGGTCCACCAGCGAAATGAACAGCGCCAAATAGCAGCGCACTAACGAAAAGAGCAAGATAAGGGGAGCCGAACCACTGGGTTAATCGTTGTTGTAAATAACCTCGAAATAGAGCTTCTTCTGCGAGTGATACAAAAAAGAGATTGCACAGGATAAAGGCGGGAAGCCAAGCAGGAAAATGCCACTCGAAACCGAGCCCACCCGCAAGAGCTGCAATTATCAGTAAGGTAGGTACTGAAATAACAAGTAATATCCATTGCCAAGGTTTTGCATCTTTAGCGGGATGTGAAGAAAATAAGGTTGGTAAACAAAGCAGCAAAATAAACGGGATAAGGACTTTGTCGAAATTAAAGTACATTGTAAATGGAATACTTTTCTCACCGACGATGACTTTATCGAGGTATTTTAAGTTATTAAAACCAGGGAATAGATGAATAAATAGCCCGATAGTACAGGTAACAAGAACAATTTCACTGATAATTTTTACTGTGAAGTGACTTTCGAAGCTCGATCGTATAAACCCAACAACGGCAATACCCGCCAAGAGTATGATCGCTGGCCAGCTCAATACATCAGTAAAAAAAGCTAATACAGTATCGAGTAACAGCAAAAGTATAGCGATTAATCGATGTGTTGCGAGAGCGCCAAGTGAAGATGCCAATACATACCAAACCATAATTATACCCATGAAATATTTTAATGATTAATTGCAGTGTAGTTTAATGTTTTTCATTGTTTTTCCGAGATAAAACTTAATTAATTAGATATTGATAATTAATAAAGGTATATAAAAAATATTATTAATTAATGGCTTGATGATTTTCATTATTGATGAAATTAATTAATCAATAGATTGAAAACAACCGATAAACAACTTTAAATTGCTTATCGGTTAGAGTATTACGGCTTTACTTCTTGCGTTACATCTTCAATATCATAACGATATTTACCATTATCTGGCACGAACGTTAATCGATGTGTGATACATGCAGGAGCATCTTCTTGGTGATGAGTAACAAACAGTAATTGTGTTGAACCTTGGTTCAGCATCACATCAATAAATCGAAGTACTAATAAGCGATTTAAGCCATCAAGCCCTTGTAATGGTTCATCTAAAATGAGGACGGACGGGTGTTTCACTAATGCACGCGCGATCAGCACCAAACGCTGCTGTCCCCATGACAAACTATGGAAAGGTTGTTGCGCCGTTTGTGCAGGGAAACCTAATAGTGCTAACCACTCATGAGCCAGTTGCACTTGACGATCAGAAGGTGTTTGATACAGGCCAATTGAGTCATGAAAGCCTGAAATGATCACATTAAGTACACTCGTCGACACTCGATATTCTTGATGGATACTATTACTGACATAGCCAATATGGCGTTTAATATCCCAAATCGTTTCTCCCGTTCCTCTGCGACGCCCAAATAGCGTTAAATCGTTGCTGTATCCTTGCGGGTGATCGCCGGTGATTAAGCTTAATAATGTCGATTTTCCTGCGCCATTTTCACCAATAATTTGCCAGTGTTCGTTCGCGTTAACTTGCCAATTTAATCCATGCAAAATAGGTTTATCGTTGTAGCTAATAATGCCATTTTTCAAGATAACTCTGGGGATATCATCAGGTAGAGTGTCTTGAAGTGTCGGATCTTCGGTTTCTGGAATGGTGAGCTGCTTAATTTTTTCACTATGTTGAAGCTGGCTGATTAGCGTGTTAGCAAGTACTGACTCGCGATCTCCTGAAAGAGTCAGTTTACAATCAACCAATACGCCCATGTTTTCAATGAAATCGGGAAGTTCATCAAAGCGGTTAAGTATTAAAATCAGTGTTAACCCTTTTTCTGACAAGCTGTATAACAACTCACTTAGGCTATTTCTGGAATAAACATCGAGTCCATCAAAGGGTTCATCAAGTACGAGTAAATCAGGCTCTCCCATTAATGCTTGGCACATTAAAACTTTGCGCGTTTCCCCAGTAGATAGATATTTAAACCGCCTAGAAAGTAAATCGCTGATACCAAATTTAGCTGCTAGTTTTAAGCAGTAGTCATTATCTTTGTGATTGAGTTGAATGATTTCAGCAGCGGTATAACCGGTATCCTCCTCATTTTCACTGACTAAGTCTGTATTATTACGCTGCCATTCATCATTTATAATTTTTTGTAATTGCTCGAACGAGAGGCGAACGTGGGAAATAAAGGTATTTTCAACAATGCCGGATAAAGGTTTGAGCTCCCCTGAGAGTACTTTTGCAAGTGAGGATTTACCGCTACCATTAGCGCCAATAAATGCCCAGCTTTCATGTTTGTTAATGACCAATTCAGGAATATCAAGTGTTTGTCTGTCACTCAGCCTAAAGCTACTGTGACGTAGAGTGATGGTGCTCATATATCTTCCTTTAATATTTATGCCCTTCCTACCTCGAACCGCAGCGTTGTTGACTACTTTCACTCACGCCAGTCACATACTCATGTATGCTCCTAACCTTGTTTACTAATATAGCTTCATTTGTCGCCTAGCTGCTGTAGTTCGAATTAGTTAATGTATAACCTCGGTGTTTCAAATCATCATTAGCTAGCGGTTAGGGATATTTTTTATTTACCTTGTCTTCCCCACAAATAATCATGATTAAGAATAAAGTCAATCATTCACTAAAAAAGGAACATAAAAAAGAGTAAGTACTTACCTATTAATCGACGTCAGAGTGAAAATAGATAAGCACTGAAGGGTTATTAACACAGTGTGGCGATAATCACTTGATCAGCATTAAACAGTGCAGTGATATCATCGTTAAGACTAAGCTGTTGGCTATCAACATCTTGATTATTCAATGTTGAGCATAGTGTTTCCCCACCCGTTAGAGTCACGAGTACCTCGCTATTCTCTTTGCCACGTTCAAGAGTGGTTATCTTACCTACTAAAGCGTTATCAAACTCACTCGCTGTTGCGGATTGCTTCGTTAGCTTAATCCAAGGCGCTTTGATTAAAGCGAGTACTTCCTTACCTTCTGTAAGGCCAAGACGATTGGCGCTCTGTTCTGTCAATGCGGCATTGATAATAGTTTTATTATCGGCCAACAGTATTTGAACATGTTGCTGGACGTGATTATGGTCGCGTGCTATTAGGGTACCAAAAAATTGGTTACGGGCACTGGTTTGCAGTGAGAATCGGGAAATAGCAGCCAGAAGACTATCAAGAGGTAAACTATCTTCTTTTAGTACATCAAAGGCTTTTTGCTGAATTTGAGCCAACAAATCGTAAAGCTGTAGCAGTCTTTCACCATAATGCGTGAGTGTAGTACCACCACCGCCTTTACCACCAGTCGCTCTATCGACTAAAATATCGTCAGCAAGCTGGTTCATTTCATTAATAGCATCCCAAGCGCTTTTATAGCTGATCCCTGCGAGTTTAGCTCCTTTGCTAATAGAACCGGTTGCTTTGATTTGTTTAAGCAATGAAACACGGCGGGGGTCAGCAAATAAACTACCTTGAAGTTTTAGTGTCAGTAAGATTTCTGCCTGCATAATATAATCCTTCCTTTTTAGGCTGGAAGTGATGAGTTTAGTGTAACTTAACGAAAAAAAGCACATTTAGTGTGTCGTCAAAAACGTATTTTGTCTAAAATGGCAAGCATTATAGCGCGAATATGCGTTATCCCCATCATACTTCAAGCTGTAGAGTTGTTGACGATGTTCAGCGGCTTAGGTTACATAGTGATCGATGCTCGGTGAGGTAGTATCAGTTGCCATCTACATACAATTTGAATTATTTTGTGTATGCTATTTTAATTCGGCTTAATTTCCCTCGTCAGCGCATCAGTTGGCTGGTGGGCACAGTATCACTGAAGAGGCTTTTATGTTAGATATTCTGAAAAGTATGGGCTTTGCCCTGTTGATGGTTCCAGTCGTGATGTTTTTGATTATGGGTTTGATTTATGGCTTAGGGTCTTTCTTTAACCTGTTATCTAAAGCTCACGTACCACACCATAATACCGAGAAAAAATAATTCTCCCTGCATTTAGCTTTTTGTCTGCCTCTTTTTCAAATTAAGTTTAAGAGGCAGGTTTTTCTTTTTTTTAATTTCTTTTATCGATGCTCTTTTTGAGCGAACTCCCTTAAATTTTATCAAAAATTAGTCAATTTATTGCGCTAACACACTTTTATGTATCCTATTACTTTAAGTTATCGATATGTCCTGTTATATATAACGTAATAATCAATATAGGGCGGATTGAAATGAAAACAAATTTGATTAAATTACTGGTTGGCGCCACGATTACACTTTCTATGGCAAGCCAAAGTATTGCCGCTGAAAAAATCACGGTCTTCGCTGCGGCGTCACTGACGAATGCGATGAATGAAATTTCTGAGCAATATAAAAAAGACAGCAATATGGACGTTGTATCTTCTTATGCATCATCATCGACACTGGCACGTCAAATTGAACAAGGAGCACCTGCAAATTTGTTTATCTCTGCTGATCAGCAATGGATGAACTATGCTATTGATAAGAACCTAATGGTCGAAAATACACGTTATACTTTATTAGGCAATGAATTGGTGTTGATCGCGCCAAAAGATTCTAAAATTGACAAAGTAGAAATCAATAAACAAACAGATTGGAAAAAATTGCTTGATGGTGGTCGTCTCGCTGTCGGCGATCCAGATCACGTTCCAGTTGGTATCTATGCACAAGAAGCATTGAGTAACCTTGGCGCATGGGATACCGTTAATCCACTGTTAGCGCGTACAAGTAACGTACGCAGTGGCATGGCACTGGTTGAGCGTGATGAAGCACCACTTGGTATCGTTTATGGTTCAGATGCTGTTGCAAGCCAAAAAGTGAAAGTGATTGGTATTTTCCCAGCAGATTCACATAAACCTGTTGAATACCCAATGGCTATAGTGAAAGATCAAGATAATAAAGCGACACGTGACTTTTATGAATATCTGAAAACGCCTGCGGCTTCTGAGGTTTTTAAACGTTACGGTTTCACCCCACGTTAAGGGATTACAGTATTGCAGATGTTAAGTGCTTATGAGTGGGAAGCTATTTACCTTAGCTTAAAAGTATCCAGTGTAGCCGTTGTTTTTAGCTTGCCGCTGGGTATATTAGTTGCATGGATATTGGTTCGCTGTAACTTCCCAGGTAAAACACTGCTTGATAGTATTATCCATCTACCGCTGGTACTTCCACCGGTGGTAGTGGGATATTTATTATTGATCAGTATGGGACGTCGCGGTTTTATTGGTGAGTGGTTGTATAACTGGTTTGGCTTTAGTTTTACCTTTAGTTGGCGAGGAGCAGCATTGGCTTCTGCTGTGGTTGCTTTTCCCTTAATGGTTCGCGCGATCCGCTTAGCGCTCGAAGCCGTTGACCGTAAACTCGAACAAGCTGCCAGAACATTAGGCGCAAATCCATTGCGTGTCTTTTTTACTATCACTATTCCATTATCTTTGCCCGGTATTATTGTCGGTACAGTACTGGCATTTGCTCGTTCATTGGGTGAGTTTGGTGCGACGATTACCTTTGTATCGAATATCCCAGGGGAAACACAAACTATTCCGCTAGCGATGTATACCTTAATCGAGACACCTGGTGCGGAAGTTGGTGCTGCACGTCTGTGTATTATTGCAATTGTGTTAGCTCTGATCTCATTATTAATCTCAGAATGGTTAACCCGTTGGGGTAAAAAGCGATTGGGGGTAGCCTAATATGTTAGAACTCGACTTTTCCCAGAAACTCGGTGATTTACAGCTAGAAGTCAAAACGGAATTACCCACAGAAAGTATTACGGCTGTTTTTGGCCTTTCTGGCGCAGGTAAAACGTCCTTAATTAATGTGATTGGTGGTTTAACGAAACCTAATAGTGGGCGGATCGTTCTCAATGGACGCACACTGGTGGACATGGATAAGCGTATCTGTCTACCACCTGAAAAGCGTCATATTGGGTATGTTTTTCAAGATGCGAGACTCTTTCCTCACTATCGTGTGAAAGGTAATCTACGCTATGGCATGGCACCTGAAATGAAAGATAGGTTTGATGAAATAGTTGGCTTGTTAGGTATTGAAGAGTTGCTAAACCGTTTTCCTATTACGTTATCGGGTGGAGAAAAACAGCGTGTCGCTATTGGTCGTGCGCTTTTAACGGCGCCTGAAATTTTATTGATGGATGAACCATTAGCATCTTTAGATTTACCGCGTAAACGCGAACTATTGCCTTATCTTGAAAAGCTTTCTCAGGATGTAAAAATTCCTATTTTATATGTGAGTCACAGCCTTGATGAGATCTTACGTCTCGCCGACAAAGTGATTGTTATGGCACAAGGTAAAGTGAAAGCTTTTGGCCCGTTAGAAGAGGTTTGGGGGAGCAGTGCGTTACGGCCTTGGTTACAACAGGAGACATTGAGCAGTGTCCTCAGCGTGACATGTCATGGGCATCATCCATACTATCAAATGACAGCCGTTATCGTTGGTGGGCAAAAGCTATGGATCCCTCATGTTGATGCTGAAAAAGATAGTGAACTACGCCTGCGTATTGATGCTTCTGATGTATCTCTAGTGTTAGAAAAACCGCAAATCAGTAGTATTCGTAATATTCTCTCCGCTGAAGTGGTCGAATGGGTGGAAGATGGCGAACAAGTTGATGTGAAGCTCGATTTAGGTGATCAACATTATTTGTGGGCTCGTATTACACGTTGGGCGCGTGATGAGTTAGCTATCCGTAAAGGTCGAAGAGTCTATGCGCAAGTTAAGAGTGTTTCGCTAAGCCGGCAGCTCTAGTTATTTGTCGCGTTATTGGTTGCGCTCAGCTGTTCGAATCATATACCTATGTATACTCATAGGAAAACCTTCGCTTGCCGTCTAGGTACAACGTGAATTATTTGGGATGACTTTTATGCTATTTGAAGTAATAATCGAAAAGCTTGATGCTAATTCATCTACGTGACATATCACGAATTTAACTTAAAAAGTTGTTATTTATAATATTTTTTAGATTTAATTGTAATTTTAACTATTTTTGATAGCTATTGTGTTATTAGGAATAAGATAGAAAAGTTTTATCAGAGTGGTGTTTTATCTTTAAAACAACCCTAAGATATTTGATTATGCTAATTAAATAATGAAATTAATTGCTTGGTTAAATAATAATTCCAGACTAATACACCTTGTTTACGATTAAAAAATGGTTTAATTGGCTGCCTTTTCATTTGTGAATAAAAACAAATCTAAAATAGATTATTCACATATAATTTATTTATTGAATAAAAGTATTTTATTGTCTATTATTTGTGAAAGGGTTTATGTTGTTAACAACTCTGTAACAGCAAGGCGTTGATTATTAATGGTTTAATTATTAACAAAATTATACTAATGATATAAATACAAGAACAGAGTTAATTTATTACTCATGAATTAATAAATAAATCAATATGTAATGGATGTTATTATAGGTTGGTTATGTTCTTAAAATAATTTATAGATAACTGTTAATCGTCAGATGCAATAATAAAAACAATCAAAAAATGAATATTTAATGTCATCGTTTTTGCCTGGGATACGAGCAATATCACCGCTTTCATCTAATTTAGACTGGTTTAGAACAATGCATTTTAGATTACATTAAATGTATTCATTCAGGATATCGTGTCTATAATTTACATCATGATTATGCTTTATGGAAGAGAACGAGCAAGAAACTTTTTTTGGGCTGTTATATGCACTTCACTGCTAGGCTTTTTCATTGGAGCCTACTATTTTCTGTTACCCTTTTATACTAACCCTAACCAACATACCGTTATTTTGTGCATCCCTATTTTATTAGAATCAATCCGATCTTTTTTCTGTGCTTTCTACAGTCAAGGTGCGACGAGAAGCTTACGAATAAGTCGGGGATTAGTACTACTTTTAATGATTTATATCATTATCTTTACAGAAATCCACCCATGGAATGCTATTCTATCTGGTTTTATCACGGGTTCGTATTTAATGTTTAGTTCAATTTGGAAAATGTCAAATAGCTTCATATTGAGGTTTAAAAATTGGGAAAAAATATTTATTATTTCTTCCGTTGAATTTTGTATAGGAATTTGGAATTTTATTCCTTGGTCTTTTGATTATTCATCGCGCCAAATATATTGGGATGTTGGAACGCTTATTATTATCTATTCCTTTAATTTATCAGTAGTTTATTATTTTGTTATCAATAGTGAAACAAACGAAGAAAAACAAGAAAGGCTCAAAGAAAATAAAATAGATAAAAAAGAAATTCGACGTGTCGGTACTGTACATGTATGGACAACAACAGGAAAGCTACCCTTATTTTATAATATCGTAGAGCGTTATATTATATCTAGAAATGCATCTGGAGTTATTAGTACTGGGCATGTCTCTTTTGAATTAGATGATATTTATATCAGTCACTATCCTGAAAATGATATCGATAGAGATACCACTCAATTTATGAGTATTTTAAAGTCTACAGATGAAAATGATGCTGCTGGTGTTTTTCAACCAAACTATGAGTATGAAGTGGGGATATCATCGCCTTCAGTATTTAAAATTAGTATTGATGGGGTTAGTAAAGAAAAACTTGATTCTTTTTGGTCTGAGTATAGGAAAAACACAACTTATAATTTAACCAATAGAAACTGCTCTACTGTTGTTTCGCTTGCTATCACAAAAAGTACCGAAGGGTATTTTTATGAGAAAAAAGGCGGATTAGCTCTTTTTCTCAAGCTGTTATTTAGCCCTGAGTTGTGGGTAATGGCTCAACTAAGAAAACATGCTGCAATCATGACTTGGACACCGGGTATCGTTTTAGACTATTCTCGTACGATGTCATTTGTACTAAAGTTGTAGTTTTGAGGTTTGCGTATGAATCAAAATAATGTTTGGGTGGATGAATATAGCTATAAACCTCACGCACAATTTAACAAAACTCATTCTGAGGTTAAATTTTTTAATTTTAGAACATTTCGCTCTGGTGATGGAAATTACTATGTTTGGGGAGAAAGGGAATATAAATTATCAGAATTAATCAGTGTTGATTTAGTTCAATCACATTGGTCAGGAAAAATGATAGCTCATGTTTTTTTGAGTTTTGGATTTTCCAATGGTGAATATGTTTCTATTTCAATTGAAACAAGACGACGAAAAAAATAAAAATACTCGATGTGGAAAGGATTCTTTTATAATTATGATATAATCTATATTATCGCTGATGAAGTTGATTTAATCGGAACAAGAATTAACATTAGAAATGAAGATGTCTATATTTTTCCATTAAATTTAGATAAGGATTTGATTAAATTATTGTTTGTTAATTATATCGGAAAGGTCAATGAAATTAACAATCGTGATGCTAAATATCATACCTTATTAAACAATTGTACGACAAATATCTTTGATATAGCTAAGAAAACCTATCCTGACTTAAGGTTTGACTGGAAAATAATGGTTAGTGGCTATGCTTTTAAATATTGCTTTCAATTAGGGTTTATTGACCAGAAATATATTTCAAATAAAGTAAAATTACCTATTGTTGATATAGGCGATCAGTTTTTTTCTAAAAAGATAAGAGCTCAATTAAACAATATTTAAGCTATTAAAAATAATTTAAGCACTACCGCGGTAATTTTAATTATGTGAGAACAATCTAAAAACCATCACTTAATATTCCTATGTAACATTGAACTTAAGTGATGGTGTGAACTAATTTCAGGTCATTAGTTCATATTATAAAACGTATTTACGAATTACTTCTGCGATACCCGGTTGGGTATTATCACGCGTAACCAGTTTAGCTTGTTGTTTGATTTCATCAACGGCATTACCCATAGCAACACCTAACCCCGCGGTCGTCAGCATACTCAGGTCATTGAAGTTATCACCAAAGGCAATAATATCATCCATAGTCATACCTTGTGATTCAACCCATTGTTTCAAACGTTGGCCTTTGCTATTACCTTTACGACCGACATCTACCTGATCAACCCAAGACCATTCACATTCTAAACCAAAGTCATTTTCAATGCCTTGAATGACATCTTTGAGTTCATCTAGATTTTCTGAACTGACTGCAAATTTCCAGATTGATTTGTAATCATGCATCACGTCAGCATAGTTTTCGACAAACTGAATATTAGGACGTTGTGCTTCAGGTAACGTTTGTGCCCAGTTAAGTGTTCTTTTGATCCCTTCAGTTGGTGCATTATACAGCATGGCATCATCGACATACATCAGGTGCTGAATATCGGTTCCATGTAACCGTTCAATCATTTGTGTTGCAGATTCTAATGTCATCGGATCGGAGGCAAGGACTTTTTTTCCTAAATAATCATAAAGGTAAGTTCCATTGCAGCAAATAGCCGGTGTATCAAGATTCAGTTCTTGATAAAAAGGATGGATCGCAACATGGTGACGCCCTGTGACTATCAGGACTTTAACACCTTGACGGCGAGCTTCATTTAACGCAGCTATAGATTCAGGCAGAATTTTCTTTTGAGGGTCAAGCAGTGTTCCATCAAGATCAAGCGCAATAACGCGGTATGACATAAACGACTCCACGTGATTTTAGGTTATATTTTAGCTGACTGATTACTATCACTTCAGTTAGCCAAAATTGGATTAGGCTAGGGGCTATTGATCTTTCAGGGGCAATTTTAGTTCAAAATAAAAGTCATTACTTATGGTAAAAAGAGACAAGGCGAGGGGTTTGTAGCTTATAGATATCGACAAAATACCTCTCAATGCGGGATCAAGGAAATACAACCTTTTTGAACTGAACCCGTATTGCCGCTTTCATTCAGTACAATATGATAAATAGGCTTAATTCATCCAATTTTCATTCAAGTCTTGCTGCAAAAATAAGCATGAAAGATCAACAGCCCCTAAACATGGATGTTCATCATAGCGGATAATAGTGACTAACTGAACAGTTTTAATGCGCCTTACCTTACTGTCGATCCGTAGCTCAAATTATTTTGAGTATATTTTACATGAGGTCAGTTAGTATATCCTGAGTGAATGCGCCTATAATGGTAGCGGCATATTTTTATCATGAGTGAAGGAGTCAGGATGAATCAGGTTGTTTATATCGCAAGCCCCGAAAGCCAGCAAATCCATGTTTGGTCAATGAATGAAGTCGGTGAGCTGACTTTACTACAGACTGTGACGACACCAGGCCAAGTACAGCCGATGGTATTAAGTCATGATAAAAAACATCTTTATATTGGTGTTCGACCAAATTTCCGTGTTGTGACGTATCAAATTGAAGACGCGGGTACGCTTCGTTTGAAAGCAGAAACGTCAATTCCAGGTACACCTGTTCATTTATCTCTTGATAACACAGGCAAATATCTATTTGTCCCATCTTATCATCAACATAATTTGGCCGTGCTGCCGATTAATAGTGATGGCGTGCCACAAACTGCAATTCAAGTAGTGGAAGGGCTGCGTAATCCACACTCTTCGCATGTTGATGAAGATAATCAACAGCTCTGGGTACCTTGCTTAGGTGAAGACCATATCCGCCTATTTAATCTGCATGAAAATGGGTATTTGGCAGAGGCTTCAGCAGATCAAATTAGTTCAGCGAAAGGGGTAGGCCCTCGTCACCTTGCATTCCATCCGCAAGAAAGAGTTATTTATTGCCTTAATGAATTAGACTCAACAATTAACGTATATCATAAATTTACGCGTTATCGTCAGACACAACATATTAATGTATATCCAGAAGGCAGTGAAAGCCAACGCTGGGCAGCGGATATTCACATCACGCCTGATGGTCGCCATCTATATGCCAGCGAGCGTTCAGATAGCTATATTAGCCATTTCTTCGTTTCAGATGATGGATGTGAACTAACTCTTGAAGGGACTTATCCAACAGAAGCACAGCCTCGTGGCTTTAATATTGATGCAACAGGCAGCTTCTTGATTTCTAGTGGGCAAAAATCTGACGCTATTTCAGTATCAGAAATCGATCCAATTACGGGCAAGCTGACTCAAATTGGTCGTTACCCAGTGGGTAAAGGCCCAATGTGGGTAACTGTACTCGCACGTTAAGCCTCAAATATATTACAAGAGATGAATTGATCCTAGATCTCCTCGATGACTGAGGAGATCTTCACCTATTGTTTGCGGGAAGCCCCTTCCTTTTAGTGAACAGTCTAACTTTATGGGGTCAGTTCACTTTAGGGCGGGGAGGATGTCAATTCTCAATTACTTGCCTGATTGCCTCTGTCACTTTGCTCAATTGATCCGGTGAAATAATATAGGGTGGCATCACATAAATTAGTCGTCCGAAAGGTCGCACCCAAACACCTTGAGCGACAAATTTCTTTTGCAGTTCAGCGGTATTCACAGGTTCGCACATTTCAACCACGCCAATCGCACCTAATACACGAACATTTTTTATGCTTGGATGATCAGATAACGGCGTAAGTTCTGCGATAAGTTGCTGCTCAATACGGCTAACCGTCTGTTGCCAAGGGGTGTCACGCAATAGTTTTAAATTCGCATCAGCAACCGCGCAAGCTAAGGGATTGCCCATAAACGTAGGGCCGTGCATAAAGCATCCCGCTTCGCCATTACTGATAGTATCAGCAACGTGGCGTGTGGTTATTGTCGCGGAAAGTGTCATATAGCCACCCGTGAGCGCTTTTCCTAAGCACAGAATATCGGGAGAAATATTGGCATGATCACAGGCAAATAGCTGGCCAGTACGGCCAAATCCAGTGGCAATTTCATCGGCTATCAGCAATATTCCATAGCGATCACACAGCTCGCGTACACCTTTTAAATACTGGGGATGATAAAAGCGCATTCCACCAGCGCCTTGTACGATCGGTTCAAGGATGATGGCTGCAATTTCGCGATGTTTTTGTTCTATTTCTCGTTCAATAGGAGCTAAATCTAGACTATTCCATTCATCATGAAATCCACATTGAGGGGCATCGACAAAAATATGCGGTGGTAAGTAACCTTTGTAGAGCCCGTGCATCGAATTTTCCGGATCACAAACCGCCATCGCACCAAAGGTGTCACCATGATAACCGTGACGTAATGTTAAAATTCGTTGGCGTTTTTCTCCTTTAGCTTGCCAGTATTGCAGTGCCATTTTGAGAGAAACTTCGACAGCAACCGAGCCAGAGTCAGCTAAAAAAATGCATTCAAGCGGTTCTGGTGTTATTGCGACCAGTTGACGGCAGAGGCTAATGGCCGCTGGATGAGTTATCCCGCCAAACATTACATGAGACATTTTTTGCAGTTGATCAGTCACAGCTTGATTTAAAACTGGGTGATTGTAACCGTGAATCGCAGCCCACCAAGAAGACATACCGTCAATCAATCTTTTGCCGTCAGCCATGATGAGTTCAACGCCTTTGGCTTCAACCACTGGATAGGTTGGGATTGGTTGGCTCATTGAGGTATAGGGATGCCAAATATGTTTGGTATCAAAAGCAAGATCAGAATTATCCATTAGATTATTGTCAACTTAATTTGTTAAATATAGTTGACATGATAACCGCAATATTTAAACTGGCAACTCATTTTTCAGATGGAGAGCCGTCGTGAGCGAATTAAAAAAATGGACAACTAAACAGGCTAATGATTTGTTTTCAAAGCCTTTCTTTGAACTTTTGTTTCAAGCTCAGCAAATTCATCGCCAGCATTTTGACCCGCAGCAAATGCAAGTCAGTACATTGCTTTCTATCAAAACAGGCGCTTGTCCCGAAGATTGTAAATACTGCTCGCAAAGTGCTCGATACAAAACTGGATTAGAAACCGAACGTTTAATGGAAGTGCAACAAGTCCTCGCATCGGCAAAAAAAGCTAAACAAGCAGGCTCGACCCGTTTTTGTATGGGAGCAGCGTGGCGTAATCCGCGTGAGCGCGATATGCCGTACCTCGAAATGATAGTCAAAGAGGTCAAATCTCTCGGAATGGAAACCTGCATGACCTTAGGAATGCTTGATAACAATCAGGCTCAGCGCCTCGCTGAAGCAGGTCTTGATTACTACAACCATAACCTTGATACCTCGCCTGAATATTACGGCAGCATTATTACGACAAGAACTTATCAAGACCGTTTAGATACGTTGGGTAATGTACGTGAAGCGGGTATTAAGGTGTGTTCAGGCGGGATTTTAGGGCTAGGTGAAAAAGTCAGTGACCGAGCAGCCTTGCTAGTTCAGCTTGCTAACCTACCGAAGCCACCAGAAAGTGTCCCCATTAACATGCTGATGAAAATTGAGGGAACACCAATGGCCGATAATGAAGATGTGGATGCATTTGATTTTATTCGGACTATTGCGGTAGCGCGTATCATGATGCCAACATCTTATGTCAGGCTATCCGCTGGACGTGATCATATGAATGAGCAAACCCAAGCACTGTGCTTTATGGCTGGTGCAAATTCGGTGTTTTATGGATGTAAATTACTCACCGCATCTAACCCAGATGAAAATACTGATATCGCTTTATTTAAAAAACTGAATATTAACCCTGAACGTATTGAAGTCGCTGATGGTGATAATCAACAGGCAGCATACCTAGCAGAAACAATCGTCACTGCCGATAACCAAAGTTTTTATGATGCGGCAGTCTGATGAGTTGGCAAGCTTTTATCCAATCACAGCTAGCGCAGCGCAAGCAGGATTCTGCTTGGCGTAAGCGAATCTGTATTGATTTTGGTACTAGTCGTGCATTGCAGGTCAGTGGACAAAAATACTTGAATTTTTCAAGTAATGATTATCTAGGATTAAGCCATCATCCAAAAGTTGTTGAAGCTTGGCAGAAAGGAGCAGCGCTATATGGGGTTGGAAGTGGTGGCTCAGGGCATGTCACTGGTTTTACTCAGGCTCATTATGCTCTCGAAAATGATTTATCTGAATGGTTAGACTACCCAAGAGCACTGCTGTTTATTTCTGGCTTTGCGGCGAACCAAGCTGTGATAACCGCACTAATGGCACAAGGCGACCGTATTTTAGCCGACAAGCTCAGCCATGCTTCTATTTTAGAAGCGTCAATGTTATCAAGTGCCAATTTGCGGCGCTTTACCCACAATAGCCCATTAGCATTACAAAAATTACTCACCAACCCGTCAAAAGGTAAAACGTTAGTGATCACTGAAGGTGTATTTAGCATGGATGGTGATAGTGCTCCGCTAGATGATTTACATCAATTGGCTCGAGCAAATAATGCGTGGTTTATGGTGGATGATGCTCACGGAATTGGTGTAAGAGGGCGAGAAGGGCGTGGCAGTTGTGATGTTTATGGCGTTAAACCAGAGTTGTTGATTGTCACATTCGGTAAGGCTTTTGGTTTAAGTGGTGCAGCCGTGTTATGTGATGAACAGACTGCTGATTACTTTATTCAAGTCGCTCGTCATTTGATTTATAGCACATCAATGCCACCTGCTCAGGCTGTTGCTTTATCTGGCGCATTAAAACAAATCAGGCAGGCTAATGACGCAAGAGCTCAACTCAATCACAACATCGCTTACTTTAGAAAAAATATTCAGCTTGATGACTTGCGGCTTGCGCCCTCAGAGACCGCAATCCAACCCTTAATCGTGGGTGACAATGATAAAAGCCTACAATTAGCTGATTTTTTACGCCAAAACGGATTATGGGTGCAAGCTATTCGGCCGCCAACAGTGCCACCAAGTAGTGCGCGACTTAGGATCACGTTAAGTGCTGCGCATGATCAGCAAGACATAGACAGATTGTTGGAGGTGCTTCATGGTTTTACCATTAAGTGATGAAAAACAAAAAATCGCTTCTGCATTTGGTCGAGCCGCAAAACGTTATGATTCAATAGCGCATTACCAGCAAAATAGCGGGCATCAATTACTCAATTTATTAACCTCCACATTGTTCAATAACCGTGATCTACGTGCAAAAAAAGTCATGGATGCCGGTTGTGGAACGGGTTTTTTTAGTCAGGTGATGAGCGAGTGCGGTGCAGAAGTAATGGCATTGGATTTATCCTCTGGCATGTTAGAGGTTGCACGAAGTAAAGGTGCTGCTGCCGATTACACCTGCGCAGATATGGAATCTTTACCTTTTGAGGATGAAGCTTTTGATATTGTATTTTCTAATTTAGCTCTCCAGTGGTGTGGTAGCCTGCGGGAAACATTATCTGAGCTGTATCGCGTGACGAAATCGGGTGGTGCTGTTGCTTTTACGACATTGGCGCAAGGATCTTTGAGTGAACTATCACTCGCTTGGGCATCACTCGATGGGCAATCTCATGTGAATAATTTCCTTAGCTATCAAGAGATACTTGAGTGTTGTAAAGCATGGCGGCATCAATTGATACTACAGCCAGATAAACTCTATTATCCTGATCTGACTAGCTTACTTAATTCATTGAAAGGGATCGGTGCCACACATTTAACTGCGGGGAGAAAAGGTGGACTGATGACGAGGCAAAGGCTTGATCAGCTATCCTGTGCTTATCCAACGTCAGATAGCGGACTTGCATTAACTTATCAAACAGTATTTGGAATAATTTATCGTGACTAAAACCTATTTTGTAACAGGCACAGATACCGAGGTTGGTAAAACAGTCGCGAGTTGTGCTTTATTGCAAGCGGCTACTCAGCTAGGATTTAAAACAGCGGGTTATAAGCCAGTTGCTTCAGGAAGCGAGCTAACGCCACAAGGGTTACGCAATAGTGACGCACTCTTATTACAAGCGAATAGTGATTTATTGCTAACTTATGATGAAGTGAACCCTATTGTATTTGAAGCACCAACCTCGCCACACATTATCAGTGAAAAAATGGGGATTCCGATTGATTTCACTATTATGAGTGACAGCTTAAAACAGCTACAATCAAAGGCTCAATGGGTGCTGGTTGAAGGTGCTGGTGGATGGTATACACCTCTATCAACGCAGAAAAATTATGCAGACTGGGTAATTGAACAGCAGCTACCTGTGATCATGGTCGTTGGCATCAAACTTGGTTGTATTAATCATGCTTTATTAACCGCAGAATCTATCAAGCTCTCAGGATTGACCCTTGTTGGCTGGATTGCCAATGAGATTGAACCTACGGGAGTCTACCAGGTCGAATACCTTGCCACGCTTAATAGGCTGATCACAGCTCCTTGTCTCGGAACGATACCACATCAAGATCTGAAATTGATGACAGATCTTGGTCAATACGTCGATTTATCTGCATTTTAATTTTTCGTCAGCTAGTCATGTGTAAAATAACTAAAAAGTTCACGTTAACCCATCATTAAGTAAATATGGGGGATTGAGTGTGCTATATATAAATGACACTACGCTATGAATTTGATGCATTATGATGATAGGTAAAGGGTCTGATTGAGTTATTTTGAGACGATCATTTATTGAGCTAAAAATGGATTTTTGATCGTGAATTACCCTGTTATTGTCAATGCGGATCCGACGAAACAGAGTAAAATTTCATTTTTTAGTAAATTCAGCGTAAAAATATTTTCATGAAAACGTCATTTTTATGTCATTTTACGAAGAAATATAATTTGAGCCGAATAATGGGAAAGCATGAGGCTAAAGGGATAGCAGAGTTATCCACCATTTCTGTGGATAACCTTGTGAATTAGATCTATAAAAGTAATGACACCCAAGGTCACGAGCGGCTTTGCCTTTATTTGGTGTGATTTCAGACTTATAAATAATAAGCATAAAATACAATTAGTTAAATAAAAGCAAGCTAAGCGATTTTATTTGTGATAAAGCTGAAAATTGGATTAGCATAAAATATATAAATCGGCTGAGGTCAAGTAAAATTTTGGGGATAACCTTACCATTATGATAATAAATCGAGTGAGGGATATTTTTTAAACTCAGTACTTGAAGCTGGTTTTTTATCCAGTATTATAGGTGGGTTAATCCGTTAAGAGGCATGGGTAATGAGTAAAGCATTTAAATTGTATTCTGATTTTCAAGCAGCAGGGGACCAACCTGAGGCAATTCGTCGACTTTCTGAGGGATTAGGAGATGGTCTTGCTCATCAAACCCTTTTAGGTGTAACGGGTTCAGGTAAAACCTTCACTATCGCCAATGTGATTGCAAAAGAAAATCGTCCTACAATGTTAATGGCGCATAACAAAACCTTGGCTGCACAGCTTTATAGTGAGATGAAAGCCTTCTTTCCTGATAATGCGGTTGAATATTTTGTCTCATATTATGACTATTATCAGCCTGAAGCCTATGTGCCCAGCTCAGATACCTTTATCGAAAAAGATGCTTCCGTTAACGAACATATTGAGCAAATGCGTTTGTCTGCGACTAAGGCACTGCTTGAGCGACGTGATGTAATTGTGGTTGCATCAGTCTCTGCCATTTATGGTCTTGGTGACCCTAATAGTTATTTGAAAATGATGTTGCATTTGAGCGATGGAATGATTATCGATCAGCGCTCAATTCTACGTCGTTTAGCTGACTTACAATATAGCCGCAATGATCAAGCTTTTACTCGAGGAACGTTTCGTGTTCGAGGTGAAGTGATTGATATTTTTCCTGCTGAATCTGACGAATATGCGCTGCGTGTCGAATTATTTGACGAAGAGGTTGAACGGTTGTCACTGTTTGATCCACTAACTGGCCAAATCCAGCATCGAGTTCCTCGTTTTACCGTTTACCCTAAAACACACTATGTTACGCCAAGAGAACGTATTTTAGAGGCTATGGAGCAAATTAAAGTCGAGTTAGTCGATAGACGTAAAGTGTTACTCGAAAATCATAAACTGCTTGAGGAACAACGTATTTCTCAACGGACACAGTTTGATCTCGAAATGATGAATGAGCTTGGTTATTGCTCTGGTATTGAGAACTACTCGCGCTACCTATCGGGGCGTGGGCCGGGAGAGCCACCACCAACGCTATTTGATTATCTTCCAGCGGATGGCTTGCTGGTGGTTGATGAATCTCACGTGACTATTCCTCAAATTGGTGCGATGTATAAAGGTGACCGTTCACGTAAAGAAACACTGGTTGAATATGGCTTCCGTCTGCCTTCGGCATTGGACAATAGACCGATGCGATTCGAAGAATTTGAGGCATTAGCGCCTCAGACAATTTATGTTTCTGCCACACCGGGCAATTATGAGATAGAAAAATCAGGCACTGAAGTGATTGAGCAAGTTGTTCGCCCTACCGGGTTACTCGATCCTATTATTGAAGTGCGCCCTGTTGCGACACAGGTCGATGATTTAATTTCTGAAATCCGTATTCGAGTACAGAAAAATGAGCGTGTTCTTGTTACCACTCTGACAAAACGCATGTCAGAAGATTTAACCGAATACCTTGAAGAGCACGGTCAAAAAGTCCGTTATTTACACTCGGATATTGAGACGGTTGAACGTGTCGAAATCATTCGAGATTTACGCTTAGGCGTATTTGATGTGTTAGTTGGGATCAACTTGCTCAGAGAAGGTCTTGATATGCCTGAGGTATCATTGGTCGCGATTTTGGATGCAGACAAAGAAGGTTTCTTGCGTTCCGAGCGCTCATTGATACAAACGATAGGACGAGCTGCCCGTAACCTTAATGGTAAAGCGATTCTTTATGGCGACCGAATTACTAAGTCGATGGACAAAGCGATTCGCGAGACTGAACGTCGTCGTGCCAAGCAAATAGAGTTTAATGAAGAGCACGGTATCGTTCCACAAGGCTTAAATAAGAAAATTGGGGATATCCTACAGATTGGCCATAAAGTCGGTGGAAAAGGTAAAGGGAAAAGTAAAGATAACGCAAAAACAGATCCGCGTGATGATATTAAATTACTCTCGACCAAAGAGCTGGAACACCGCATTTCGCAGCTTGAAGCACAAATGTACAAACATGCACAAGACTTGGAGTTTGAAGCAGCCGCTAATGTCAGGGATCAGCTCCAAGAGCTTAGAGATCTCTTTATCGCGAATTCTTAGCGGCAAAAGGTTAACTGCTTAAGTTTACTTTGCGGCAGTTAACTTTAATCGGTGTATTGTCAATATAGTATGTAGACTCTACAAACCCAGCTACATACATCGGTATATTCTTTGGAATGGCTTCACTAGGGATTGTTGATCTTTGAAGATCAATTTTTATTCGAATTAAAAGCCTCTACTTAAGCTGAAAATAAGCAGGGGGAGCGGTTCCCTGCCTAGTGGGCTAGGTAAGACCCACTAAACATCCCGAAAAATCGCTTTTAATCGAATCAGAAGGGCGCTTTTGATTTGCAGCTTGAGTTTGCAGTGATATTTTTTAATCACATTAATACGTGACATGATTCTATTGCTGTTATTTAAACCAATTGGTGAAGTAAAAATAAGTAGCAAAAAGTAACAGCCTTTGTTATCTATCGGCATCTTAAATTATTTGAAGTCTAGAATAAGCGCACCGTTTCCTCGATGGCTTGCAGCAATAATTTACGGTCATGTCGGTAAGGGACATCGTCAGCTTCTAAAACCCGCTGCGTGACTAAACGCTCATGGCAGATTGGCGCTATATTGGTTCTTGGGCCAACAATCACTGCATCAATTTTTTTACAGCCTATATGCTGTTCCATCATCGCTAATTTTTCTTGCAAGCTTAGGTTTGCTGCAGAAGTACTGAGCTCTTTTCCAAGGTTCCCAATATAAATCATCGGTGCTTTACAATCACGCAAAGCTTCTGTGATTTCTTTGAGTAACAGAAGTGGCATGAGGCTGGTAAAGAAACTTCCCGGACCAATCAAAATTAAGTCTGCTTGATGAATGGCATCAATGGCTTCAGCTGTGGCCTTTACCGTCGGATAGAGGTGCAACTCTTTTGGTAGTTCAGCTAATGCATCAACATTAACTTCGCCATAAATTTCATTGCCCATCTCATCGATTGCCATTAAATCAACCGGAGATTCTGACATCGGAATCAATTGCGCATCGACTTTCAACATATTGCGTATCAAATTAATCGCTTCAAGCGGGCGTACACTGAGATGGTCTAATGACTTCAACATTAGATTACCTAAATTATGACCTGAAAGTTCACCGTTACCACTAAAGCGATACTCAAACATGGCCGATGCGATAGAGGGCTCAGTAATTAATTGATTGAGACAATTACGCATATCTCCCCAAGCGATACCGCCTTCCGCACGACGAATTCGACCAGTAGAGCCGCCATTGTCGGTGGTTGTGACGATCCCTGTTAATCGAGTTCCTAAAGACGAGAGAGAAGACATTACACGACCAAGTCCATGTCCGCCCCCAAGAGCGACAACATGCCTGAAATCAGGCAGACTACTATTCGGCATAGTGTTCCTATATCAGTTATTTTCCAGAGCCGCGCGTATTATACAGAGTTCTGACAAATTATACTCATAATCCTTCATACCCGTCATACTTCAAGCTGTATTGTTGTTGCCTGCACTCAGCTACCCGAGTCACATACTAGTGTATGCTCCGCGGGCTATCTTCGTTTGTCGCCTAAATACAACTCGAATTATTTAGGGTATACATTTAATGATTTATCTTTATTATTCTTCATACTTCAAGCTGTATTGTTGTTGCCTGCACTCAGCTACCCGAGTCACATACTAGTGTATGCTCCGCGGGATATCTTCGTTTGTCGCCTAAATACAACTCGAATTATTTAGGGTATACATTTAATGATTTATCTTTATTATTCTTCATACTTCAAGCTGTATTGTTGTTGCCTGCACTCAGCTACCCGAGTCACATACTAGTGTATGCTCCGCGGGCTATCTTCGTTTGTCGCCTAAATACAACTCGAATTATTTAGGGTATACACCTAATGATTTATCTTTGTTATTCTTCAAGCTATATTATTACTGCCTGTGTTTAGTTATTCTAGTCGTATATTGATATGTTCTATCTGAGCTGCATTTGCCTGTCGACGAGATATAAATTAATAAAATTAAATTATTTTATTAATTCGTTTTATGTTATACAGAAAAGATAAGAGGATAGGTAAATACTATTCTCGGATTGCTCTTAATTAAAATAAAAATAGAGTATGATTAACTATTAAAATAAAAAATACTAATTTTAAGGTAATTCAGGTCGGAACATGCAGATATTAAAAGGATTAATGCTCTTGAGTATTGGGCTGCTCATTAATGGTTGTACTGCATATGTTTGGAAGGATTCTCCGGTTGTTAGCAAAGAGTATCAATATAAAATTCAAGCAGAAGATATAATTGTCTCAGCCTTTGAGTTCAAAAATCTAAAATTAAAACTCGATGAAAAGGTTTCAAATAAAAAATTGCAATTGCCTGAAAATGGTGTGGGCTTTGTCGGTAATAAATATCTCTATTTTATTGCTGAAGGAGCCGATGATTTACTCATGCTCAACAAGCTGAATAAAAAAATCATCTTAGAAACTCGTAACAGTGATAAACATACTATTCAACTTAAAATATATGAATCAACAACGCCTGGTGTGACTGCGGTATTAAGTGATGTATTGACCACCAGAACAGTGCCCGGAACACAATTTACCGATGCAGAAAAACAGATATTAATTGATTCCGGTTTTAAGTTATCGCCAGATCCTGTTCGCAAAGATTGGTATAAAGTGACTGTCATTGGTGGGGTGTTAATGGCAAAAAACAGTATTGACTACCAATTCGATAAAAATGAAAAAATGACGTATCCCTATAAGGTTGAGTTTCTATTACCGGAACAAGTCTCGTCATTTAATGGTTTTAACTTAATTAGTAATATATTGGCGACCCCTTTTACGTTAGTTGGTGATGTGATCATATTGCCAATTATGGCAGTTTCGAATAGTAATTAATCTTAATTTATCTCGGATTTAATTAAATTTAATTACTCTTATTTTGATTTCTTCATGTTTTTTTATGTCATAGGGATCACAAAATGGCTCATCGCTTAGCTAACAAATACGGCATTGTCTCTTTTCATCAAAATATTATCCATTACCCCTAGAGATTAAAACAACGCAAATTAGTTTGGCTATAATAAGGAAAAATACACATAATTTATACTTATTTAACAATTGAATAACCTAATGCTAAATCGTTGTATAATATGTTTTATATCGAAATTCAAATTAGCTTTTTGTTTTTTTTTACGCTAAAATCCTTATAGAAATTAAGTGAACAAAATAACCAAATTTAATTCCATTTAAGTGTATTTTGTTTGTTAACTTGTTTTTTAATAAAACTCCTAGCCTTTGCATCTAAGTTCGAATCGATGAATATGATGCCTAGGCCGTGGTCTTTGAACCACCAGGGTGCAAGATAGAAATGTCAGCATCTCCCGTATTTGGAAAGGTGTCATTATGCAGCAGCTTGTCGATCAATTTGCTCGAAAATTTTACTATCTTCGTCTATCTATCACAGACGTTTGCAACTTCCGTTGTACATATTGCCTCCCTGATGGTTACAAACCCAGTGGTCGCCATGAATTTCTTTCTCTCAGTGAAATCAAGCGTGTAAGCCGTGCTTTTGCTGAATTGGGAACTGAAAAAGTGCGTATCACGGGTGGTGAACCAACCATGCGTAAAGACTTTACTGATATCATTGCCGCGATTAATGAAAACCAATCGATAAAAAAAATCGCCGTAACCACAAATGGTTACCGTATGGCACGTGATGTACATGAGTGGAGAGATGCAGGGTTAAATGCCATCAATGTCAGCGTAGACAGCTTAGATCCCCGCCAATTTGCTGCCATCACGGGCCAAGATAAATTCTACCAAGTAATGAAAGGGATTGATGCAGCCTTTGATGCTGGCTTTGAGAAAATTAAAGTCAATGCGGTGTTGATGAAGAACGTCAATGATATTGCACTTAAATCTTTTTTGAATTGGATTAAATATCGTCCGATTCAGCTCCGTTTCATTGAATTAATGGAAACAGGAGAAGGCAGCGACCTTTTTCAGCGTTACCATGTTTCGGGTGAAACGATCCGCACTCGCCTCATTGAAGAGGGTTGGTATAAAGAACCTCGTTCTCGCAGTGACGGACCAGCTCAAGTCTTTAGTCATCCTGATTATCAGGGTGAAATCGGCCTTATCATGCCTTATGAGAAAGATTTCTGCCAAAGCTGTAACCGCTTACGCATCTCTTCTTTAGGAAATCTTCATTTGTGCTTATTCGGTGAAAATGGCATTGCACTTCGTGATTTATTAGGCGCAGATAATCAAAATGAAGCTCTAAAGGCACGGATCCAAAGTGGATTGCAATATAAACGTGAAACCCATTTATTGCATATGGGCGACAGCGGTATAACCCCGAATTTATCCGTTATTGGCGGCTAACATTTTTTTGATTTTTCAGGAGAGAACATGTCCCAACTGACTCACATCAATGCGTCGGGTGAAGCTCATATGGTTGATGTTTCTGCTAAAGCGGAAACCGTTCGTGAAGCAAGAGCCGAAGCGTTTGTCTCAATGAATAAAGAAACCTTAGCGATGATAGTTGATGGAAGCCACCATAAAGGTGATGTATTCGCAACTGCGCGTATTGCCGGCATTCAAGCAGCAAAAAGTACATGGCAGCTGATCCCACTATGCCATCCATTATTATTAACAAAAGTTGAAGTTATACTGCAAGCATTGCCAGAACATAATCAAGTGCGCATCGAATCTTGTTGTCGTTTAACCGGTAAAACTGGGGTTGAGATGGAAGCGTTAACCGCTGCTTCGGTAGCTGCTTTAACGATTTATGATATGTGTAAAGCCGTTCAAAAAGACATGGTCATCGGGCCTGTTCGTTTGTTAGAAAAAACAGGTGGTAAATCTGGACACTTTAAGGTGGATGCATGATTACTGTACTTTTTTTTGCACAAGTGCGTGAACTTGTTGGCACAGATCGTCTTGAATTATCAGAGCATTACCCAAACGTTGAATCATTGCGTCAATCATTGGTAAAACGCAGCGATCGTTGGGCATTAGCATTGGAAGATGGTAAGTTACTGACAGCAGTAAACCAATCTTTTGTCCCAACAACGCATCCATTAATGGATGGTGATGAAATTGCTTTCTTTCCGCCTGTCACTGGGGGATGAGTATGGAAAATACCCATATTGCAGTCCAAACAGAAAATTTTAGTGTTGGCGAACAATACCAATGGTTAGCACAGTGTGATAGTGATGGTGCTGTTGTTACTTTCACTGGAAAAGTCAGAAACCATAATTTAGGTGATAGCGTCGCTGCATTAACACTCGAACATTATCCAGGAATGACAGAAAAAGCGTTAGTTAATATCGTGATAGATGCACGTAGTCGCTGGGAATTACAAAGAGTGAGTGTTATTCATCGAGTAGGGTCATTACAGCCCGGCGATGAAATTGTATTTGTTGGTGTTACAAGTTCTCATCGAGGTACAGCCTTCCAAGCCGCTGAATTCATAATGGATTATTTAAAAACCAAAGCACCTTTTTGGAAGAAAGAAACGTTGCCTGATAATGAACGCTGGGTTGAAGCGAAAGAGAGCGATAACGATTCAGCTAATCGTTGGTAATTAATTGATTTATAATCATAATAATTATTGATGCTGTATTTTACAATAATTTAGATGGTTGCTCAGGAAGTAGAGAAATCTATTTACAACACGAGTGTAGCGACCTGATGTATGACGGAATGAAGTGACGGTTACCTATTTGTTGGATGGTAATGTCAATAAACTGTGATAAACTTTGAAAGAATTTGTCCGGCTACGGTGTATTGCTGTGGTCGATTCCTACTAATGTATTAAGGGTAACCATCATGGATCGATTTGATCAACGTAATGATTCTCTTGTCCAGCGCAGTAATGCCAGCATTCAGACATTTATGTCTCAGGTGTATGGCTGGATGACAGTAGGCCTGTTACTGACCGCATTTGTTGCTTGGTACACGCTAGATCTTTTAATGAGCGGTAAAATATTTCTGACCCAAGGCGTTGTTATTGGTTTAGTGGTTGTTCAGTTTGGTTTAGTGCTAGGCTTGTCATTCCTACTACCTAAAATGAGTGCAATGGTTGCAACAGGCATGTTTATGCTCTACTCAATGCTGACTGGTGTGACACTTTCCGTGATCCTTGCTATGTATACGCAAGAATCTGTCGTCGGTACTTTTGTCATTACTGCAGTGATGTTTGGTGCGCTTAGCTTCTACGGCTACACGACAAAACGTAGCTTAACAGGAATGGGTAACTTCCTGTTTATGGCATTGATCGGTATCATCGTAGCGTCTTTAGTCAACATCTGGCTACAAAGCTCAGCAATGTATTGGGTCATCACTTACGCAGGCGTACTAATTTTTGCAGGTCTAACAGCGTATGACACTCAGAAATTAAAAGAAATGGGTGCACAGATTGATGTTGATGATAAAGAAAACATGCGTAAGTTTGTTATTTTAGGTGCATTGAATCTTTATCTAGACTTTATCAACCTGTTCCTTATGTTGCTACGTATTTTCGGCGATCGTCGTTAATTAGCCAATTTGCTTGTGACGTTTAGCGTCAGATCAAGCTATGTGATTCAGAATATGAAACCCTTGTCATGTGCAAACAGACAAGGGTTTTTTATTGCCAGTTGAATTAAAACTGAGCTTTATCAAATTCCACTAGGCTATTTTCTTACGAAATAGATAATAAGCAAAGGAACTGGTTATGACGGCTATCACTAGCAAAGGCCACAAGCTATGCCATACCACACTGAAATCGGCATCCTTCAGGTAAATTTGCTTGGTTATCTCAGTGAAGTGGCGGATTGGGTTGATCCATGTAATATCTTGCAACCATACAGGCATATTCTCAACTGCCGATATATAGCCTGAAAGTAATACGGCTGGCATCATAAATACAAATACACCAATAAATGCTTGCTGCTGTGTGGTACACATCGCGGATATCAATAGGCCAAAGCCAACAAGAGATAATCCATAAAATAGCATGGTGGCATAAAACAGAAGTAGAGAGCCCGCGAAAGGGATTTGGTAACAGAAAATACCAATAATTAATACCAGAGTGGCTTGTGCGGTTGCAATGATGAGTGCTGGAATCGCTTTACCCACAAAAATTTGCCAAGTCGTCAAGGGAGAAACGAGAAGTTGATCGAGAGTACCTTGCTCACTCTCTCTGGCAATCGAAAGTGAGGTGACAATCAGTACGCCAATAGTAGTAATTAGCGCCACCAATGATGGCACAATAAACCACTTATAGTCTAAGTTTGGGTTGTACCAATTGCGAACGGTCAATTCGCTGTTATTCGGTAACGGCTTTCCTTCCGTTAATTCGCTCTGATATTTCGTCGCTATCTGTTCGATATAATTAGCTGCGATTTGTGCACTGTTAGAATTACGACCATCGAGTAATAACGCCATAGAGGCGGTATGTTGGCTATCGATATTTCCACTAAAATTTTGCCCAAAACGTACGACAAGTAAACTTTTGCGGTTATCTAGAGTCTCTCGGATTTCATGTTCATCTTTAAGTAATAACACATGTGAGAAAGCTTCAGCTTTTGCTAGCCGCTGTGTTAGCTCAACTGAATGCTTCCCACCATCTTGATCAAAGATAGCAATAGTGGTGTTAGTCACTTCTAAGGTGGCGGCCAATGGAAATAAGATCATCTGAAAAACAACAGGCATGATCAAAATAATTCGTGTTTGCTTTTCCTGTAATAATGACTGTAACTCTTTCATGATTAAGGTATATAAGCGATAAAACATGTCAGATCCTTATCAATCAAGGCGACGGCGTGTTTTCCATGCCGCTAAGCCAATAAACAGGATTGCCGAAGCTATCAGCAATAAAAAATCGATTAGCAGCACCAGATAGATATCACCTGCTAAAAATAGCGTTTGCAAGCTGCTAACAAAATATCGCGCTGGAATAAAATAGGTCACCATTTGAATAAATATTGGCATGCTGGATATTTCAAAGATAAAGCCTGAAAGCATAATAGCCGGTAAGAAAGCGACATTTAACGCCACCATAGCGGCATTAAATTGATTGCGTGTAATCGTTGAAATTAATAGCCCCATTCCTAATGCCGTCGCGAGATAGAGGCTGCTTATCAAAAATAAAACTACGAGTGAGCCATGATAAGGAACCTTTAGGATAAATGTGGTGACAATCATACATAGGATCATCACAAAGGAACCAAGTACTTGATAAGGTAATAGTTTAGATAACAATAATTCTGTGCGGGTAACTTGAGTCGAAAGAAGGGCTTCCATTGTGCCACGTTCCCATTCACGAGCGACAACAAGTGATGTCAAAATCGCGCCAACAACCGTCATAATGATACTAATTGCGCCTGGAATAATAAAATGTTGGCTGATTGCGGCTTCATTAAACCAGTAACGCATATTCAGCTCAATCAGTGGCTCTGTTGAATAGCCTTTATTTTCTCCCTGCTGGATTAACCACGTATACCAAATACCTTTAGTATAGGCTTGCACAAAATTTGCAGTATTCGGCTCACTACCATCGGTTATAATCTGGATGGCGGCGTGACCATCAGGACGTAATAATTGTGCAGAAAAATCAACCGGAATAACAACAATGCCGCGAATTTCACCCGCTTGCATCTTATCAATCAATTGCTGTCGATTGTCACTAACTGTCGCGTCGATAAAAGGTGAACCCGTAAAAGTATCGACTAGCTCACGCGCCTCATGGCTTTGCTGATCCATCAGTACTCCAACACGTAGCTGGCTGGAGTCTAAGTTTATTCCATACCCAAAAATAAATAGCAGCATTAATGGGATCACAACGGCAATCAGCGCACTACTTGGATCACGAACAATTTGTTTGCTCTCTTTTAAGCATAAAGCTTTTAGCCTACGCCAAGAAAAATGGGAGGTAGTTGTGGTCATTGCTCCTCCTGCTGCTTATCATAGCCAAGTATTAATTCAATAAAGGAATCTTCCATTGAAGGGTTTGGGTTTCTCTCGGTGGCTACTTGCTGCTTCAGTGCATCTGGAGTACCTACAGCAATGATTTTTCCGTGATAAACCAAACCAATACGATCGCAATATTCGGCTTCGTCCATAAAGTGAGTGGTGACCATGACGGTAACACCTCTATCCACCATTCCATTAATATGAAGCCAAAATTCACGGCGGGTCAGTGGATCAACTCCCGAGGTCGGCTCATCAAGAAACAGAATATCAGGCTCATGCATAAGCGAGCAGGCGAGGGCGAGGCGTTGTTTAAATCCGAGTGGTAAGGAGTCAGTTATTTGATTAATAATGGGTGTAAAATTAAATGCATCAACCATTTCACCGATTTTTTTAGTTTGATGCTTACCGTGAAGGCCATAGATCCCTGAGAAAAATTTGAGATTTTGCCCGACCTTTAAATTGCCATACAGTGAAAATTTTTGAGCCATATAGCCAAGATGCTGACGAGCTTTATTTGAACTGGTTTTTAAATCCATGCCTAATACTAAAGCTTGACCATCAGTGGGTTTCATCAATCCACACATCATTTTAAAGGTCGTTGATTTTCCTGCGCCATTCGGACCCAGTAAGCCAAAAATTTCGCCTCGCTTCACTTGAAAATTGACTGTATCTGTTGCCGCAAAATCACCAAATTTTTTGGTGAGGTTACGCGCTTCAATCACTGTTTCACTCGGATTGGCTGGAATTTGTGGCATGATCGCCGCTAACACTGAACGATGAGAGGGCCCGCCACCAAGTAAATCAATAAAGGCATCTTCAAAACGTGGCTCAGCTTCAATCAGTTTTGCATCCGTCAACTTTAAGCCGCGTAGTAGTGACTCTTGGGAGGCATCTGGCTTTAAAATTAAACGGAGATAACGTCCTTGGATAACGCCATCCGTGGTTTCAGGGAGGACAAGTGCATCTTGTAAAATAGCGCGTTTATTCTCGGCAGGAACGTCTAATAAAAAGGATCTTCCTAACATTTTTTGAGTGAGGGATTGTGGCTCACCTGAGTAGAGAAGTTTACCTTGATTCAGTAACAGAACTTCTTTACATTGCTCGGCCTCGTCAAGATAGGATGTGCTCCAAAGAATGAGCATTCCTTCATCTGCTAAGGTGTGAACCATTTGCCAAAGTTCACGTCGGGCAATAGGATCCACTCCCACGCCTGGCTCATCAAGTAATAGCACTTTAGGTTTACCAATAAGAGTACATGCCAAGCCGAGTTTTTGTTTCATTCCACCAGACAATTTACCTGCAAGTCTGTCAGTAAAATGGGTGAGGTCGGTAAAGGTGAGGAGTTGCTGATTAGTTTTTTGACGTTCTTTTCCGATCACACCACGCAAATCGGCATATAAATTAAGATTTTCTTGTACAGTTAAATCTTCATATAAACCAAATTTTTGTGGCATGTAGCCTAGATTAGCATGAACTTGTACGCTGTCTTTTATTGGGTCAAAGCCCAATAAACTAATAGTGCCTGAGTCCGGTTTTAATAAACCTGCAAGCATCCTCATGAGTGTCGTTTTACCTGCGCCGTCAGGGCCAACTAATCCCGTCACTGAGCCGCCACGGATCTCTGTGGTTAAACGTTCGACAGCTGGAGAGTCAAGTCCTAAAAATGTTTTTTCAACACCGTTAAGGTGAATACGATAATCAATTTGGCTCATCATTGAGCCTTATTGCTCAGTTTGAGCAAAACGTATTGTGACAGGCATTCCTTGGCGTAACGCGGCATCAGGATCGCTGACAATAATCCTTAGTCGATACACTAGGTCGGTGCGTAATTCAGGTGTTTGTACCGTTTTAGGTGTAAATTCAGCCGTTGGTGATACAAAACCAATTGTCCCGTGGTACGGTTTTTCAGGACGACTGTCGGTATAGAGTAAAACTTTGCTATCAGGTACGGCTATACCTAAATTAGGTTCATTAATGTAAGCTCGAACCCAAACAGGATTATTTAATGTTACACTGAAAACCGTATTTCCTGCACCAACAACTGTACCTGGCTCAATCGCGCGCGTTAGGATAGTGCCATCAGAAGGCGCTGTAAGTTGTGTATCTTTCAAATCTAATTCAGCTTGGGCAACAGCTGCTTCTGCTTGTAGCCACTCACCGCGTGCAGCGGCTATTTCTTCTTGGCGAAAACCACTTTGGTACTGATTTAATTTATCCTGTGCAGCCTTTAGCGCGGCGAGTGCTTGATTTCGATTAGTTTGCGCATTCTCTAGCTCGTTTGCTGAGATAACACGAGATGCGACTAATCCTTGTTGGCGTTTATAAAAACTTTCTGCATATTGCCAAGCGGCTTGTTTTTGGGCAACTTCCGCTTCAACTTGTGCAATTTCTTGTGTGCGATAGCCTTTTTGTTTCATTGCTAATTGGGCCTTTGCACTGTCTCTTACACCTTTTGCTTTATTCAATGCGTTGATGTAGGGAGCATCGTCAAGTTGCCCTAATGTTTGCCCTGTTATAACGCTCGCGCCTTCATCGACATTCAAAGACGCGAGTTTACCAGCTACACGAAAACTAAGGTTTACGGTTCGAACATCAACATTACCATACAGTGTTAATACTTTATCTTGCTGAGATTGGTACCAATAATAACCACTTGCTGCTATACCGAGTACGATAACAATAAGAATAAAAAACACGGAAGGACGTTTAAAGTTCATAACTAACCTATTCGAGTAAATAAAGATGGCTTGAAAGTGATAGAACGATAATCAATAACTCTTTCTTATAAATTAATCATATCACTTTTCTGCATCTTTGCGACGACGTAATCCCTCTAATAGGATGTTGGTGTGCTCGATAAGGACTTGGTTAATGATTTTATATTCATCCTCATTAATGTGCTTCCAACCTGTTTGTCGAAGCAAGGTTTCTCTTGCTATACGGAACGACAGGGTTTCCCCCAAAATCGCATGTGTTTGAATCAATGTCGTTAAATTATTGGGGTCGGAATCAATATAGATAGCAATTAGGCGGTTTAATTTTGTATAGATAGGGCCTAGAGCCTGCTCATGTATGATCGAGTAGGCTTCGGTTGGATTTAGCTGTTCCCGGGCAAGTATGCGAGAAAAGCTCAGGTTCTTTTTTTCTAATTGGAAATAGTTATAAGCTATTAATGCATTTTGTAGAAGCTTCATAGCCTCATTAGGCGTGGGATTAGCTAGAGCAAGATAGGCATCAATTGTTTTTAGGTTCTCACAAAAATCTTCTTTGATTGTGTCTGCAATTAATTGGGCTACAGCTAAATACAACCCCTCTTTTGAACCGAAATAGTACGAAATAGCGGCAATGTTCTGACCTGAAACTTGAGCAATTTTTCGAGTTGTTGCTCCGTCCAGACCTAATTCACCATAGACATCAGCAGCGGCGGCTAGCAGCTGCACTTTGGCGTTTTCTCCTCTATGTGTGGATGGTGTATTTGTGATCATGCTAGTTCCTTAACAGTCAAAATTATGTATCACCTTAACAGTCAAAATTAAATATCACCTTAACTAGATCTAAACGTTTTTTAGTATAAACAGGTGATGTAAAGCGACATCTTCTGGTTCCAGCTAGTTATATATACTATATCCAGATAATTTTATATTAATTTATTTACTTAGCTAAATTAATATATTTATTAGACCTAAATAATGTTAGAATTCGCGCAATAGCACGGCAGTTTGCACCTTTCCTTTATATAACCCTTCCCCTCGAACTGCCTCTGATTATTCAGAGTGGTGAAGCCCGGAGTAATAAATTTGACTAGTTTTTCAGACCTCGCATTAAACGAGGAAATCTTGCTTGCCATCAATGAATTAGGCTACGAAAACCCTACACCTATTCAACAGCAAGCTATCCCAGCAGTCCTTGCGGGTAATGACCTTTTAGCGAGTGCACAAACAGGAACAGGCAAAACTGCCGGTTTTACCTTACCTATTTTACAAAAACTGATTTCTACTCCGCGTGTAGGAAAAGATCGTAAACCAATTAGGGCTTTAATATTAACACCAACTCGGGAGTTGGCTGCTCAAGTTGCTGAAAATGTAAAAGAATATAGCACTCACTCTAAAATTCGCTCATGTGTGGTGTTCGGTGGTGTAAGCATCAATCCACAGATGATGAAACTACGCGGTGGGGTTGATATTTTGATTGCAACGCCAGGTCGTTTACTCGATCTCGCTCATCAAAATGCAGTAGATTTATCCCAAGTTGAAGTTTTCGTGCTTGATGAAGCTGACCGTATGTTAGATATGGGATTCATCCATGATATTCGCCGTGTAATTAATAGATTACCGAAGAAACGCCAAAATTTACTGTTTTCTGCAACCTTTTCAGATGAAATTAAACAATTAGCCAATAAATTACTGACTAATCCAGTGACAATTGAAGTGGCTCCACGGAACTCTGCTTCGGAGCAAGTGACGCAATTCGTTCACCTTGTGGATAAAAAACGTAAAGCTGAATTGCTATCTCACATGATTGGTCGTGAAAATTGGCAACAAGTTCTGGTGTTTACTCGTACTAAGCATGGTGCAAACCGTCTTGCTGAACATCTGAATAAAGATGGTGTTAAAGCAGCTGCAATTCATGGTAATAAAAGCCAAGGTGCGCGAACCCGTGCGCTGGCTGACTTTAAATCTGGCGATATTCGTGTCTTAGTGGCAACGGATATTGCAGCCCGTGGCTTAGATATTGAACAATTACCGTATGTCGTTAACTTTGAATTGCCCAACATTGCGGAAGATTATGTTCACCGTATAGGTCGTACAGGGCGTGCAGAAGCTACTGGTATGGCGATTTCTTTAGTCTGCGTCGATGAAATTAAGTTACTCAAAGACATCGAAAAGTTATTGAAAAAAACAATTACACCAATGGCGATTGAAGGATATGAACCAGATCCTTCTATTAAAGCGGAACCTATCCAAAAAGGCCCTCAGCGTACCAATGATAGACGTGGTGGCTCACGTACTTCTAACGATAGAGGCCCTGCAAAGCCACGTCGTGAACGTGCACCAGCGCCAAAAGGTAAGCCTTCAACAACTTCAGGTTCTCCTTGGAAAAGCGCACAAAAGAAAACTCGCTCGAGTCACGGTGAAGGCTAATGCGTGTTGTTCTTGCTCCCATGGAAGGGGTTCTTGATTCGTTAGTACGTTCTTTGTTAAGTGAGGTCAATAGTTATGACCTATGTATTACAGAGTTCGTACGCGTTGTAGATACTCTATTACCCGCTAAAACCTTTTATCGACTTTGTCCTGAATTACGACACGGCAGTCGTACACCATCAGGGACGTTAGTTAGGGTGCAATTGCTAGGACAGCATCCTCAATGGTTGGCTGAAAATGCGGATAGAGCCGTTTCGCTGGGTTCTTGGGGGGTTGATCTTAACTGTGGTTGCCCCTCTAAAACAGTAAATGGCCATGGAGGCGGAGCAACATTATTAAAGCAACCCGATCTTATATATCGTGCAGCGAAAGCTATTCGTGAAGCGGTTCCAAAAGAGTTACCGGTTTCAGTAAAAATAAGATTAGGGTGGGATAATAGTCAGTTTTGCCATGAAATTGCTGATGCGGTAGAACAAGCAGGGGCGACTGAGCTTACTGTGCATGGCCGTACTAAAGAAGATGGCTATAAAGCTGAAAAAATCAACTGGCAGGCGATTGGTGGTATCCGCCGCCGGCTATCGATTCCCGTTATTGCTAATGGTGAGATTTGGGATTATGAAAGTGCCCAGCGATGCATTGCGATTACAGGATGTGATTCAATCATGATCGGACGAGGCGCGTTAAATACGCCTAATCTTAGTCATGTCGTGAAAAATAATCAGCCTAGAATGCCTTGGGAACAAGTTGGGCAGGTATTACTAAAATATACTGAACTTGAAAAACAAGGTGATACAGGTCACTACCATGCAGCACGAATTAAACAATGGCTGAGCTACCTGCGTAAAGAATATACACAAGCCGATGAGCTATTTTCGCATGTGAGAGCATTAAAAAATGCGAGTCAAATTGCTGACGTAATAGAAAAAGAAGTCGAAAATAGAATTATTTGATTGTTTTTTAATCGAACAGACCTATTTAGATTTGCAAAAATTGATTATTAGATCTTTACTTAGAATGTTATGTCATTTTTTAGTAACGATAAATTGGAGTTAAGCTATATGTCATTATATGGCAAACAAATAGAATTAACCTCTATTTTGTCATATTCAATTTTGCCATACTCAACTTTGTATAGGGGTCTATGATGGGTGTTATTTCTTGGGTTATCTTTGGTCTTATTGCGGGAATTTTGGCTAAGTGGATCATGCCAGGAACCTACCAAATTGGTTTTGTCATGACAATCATATTAGGGATTGTTGGGGCAGTCGTTGGCGGATACATCAGCACTTTCTTTGGCAAAGGTAAGGTGGATGGTTTCAACTTCGGCAGTTTTGTCGTTGCTGTGATCGGTGCAATAGTGGTGCTATTTTTGGCTGGAGTATTCGCTAAGTAGCAGAGTATAAAGCACCTTGATAAATCACAATAAACCACAGCAACGCTGTGGTTTATTGTTTCTATAAATGAATAACCCATAGTAAAGTAAGCGAATTGCTCTTTGCTCGAATGAGAGGTTAAACCTCTATCGGCAATCCATTATTTTGACCCCATTCAGCCCATGAGCCGTCATAAATTCTGACATTGTTATTACCCAATAAATTGAGTGCCATCAATACGACAGCTGCTGTCATTCCTGAACCACAGCTTGTGATCGAGGGGGCATGAATATCGATGCCTTGTTCAGCAAATATTGCGTTGAGTTGTTCTGGTGATTTAAATTGACCATTTTCTACCAGAAGATCCCAAGGCATATTTTTACTGCCGGGTAGGTGGCCCATTCTTAAACCTGGACGAGGCTCGGGTGCTTGTGCTAAAAAACGAGCAGCAGCACGAGCATCAATAATTTGAACTTGGCCAGCATTGACGATATCAAGCACTTGAGCTTGATTTAATGCATTTGCATCATGACGCTTAGCGATGAACGTTTGAGCTACGGGAGAAGCTACTTCCCCTGAATCAATATTAAATCCCGCCGCTTTCCAACCATCAATACCGCCAGCAAGAATTTTGACATGCTTGTGGCCCATAGTGGTAAATGTCCACCATGCACGTGGTGCTGAAAATAAATTGTTTTGAGCATAAATAATAACTTGCGTGTTATTGCTGATCCCCATAGCGCCGACAGCACGACTAAAAGTCTCTGCGTCAGGAAGCATATGCGGCAGAGGAATATTGGTATTTGCGATTTCATCCTGATTAAAGAATTGTGAGCTAGGAATATGTTCTTCTAACCAACGTTGTCGACAGTCGTAAGGAGCCGTTGGCGGCGGAGATGAAGCATCAAGTACGATAAGATTATCATCTGACAAATGGTCATTTAACCATTCGGGGGTCACAAAATAAGCGTCATACATAAGTTACTTCATCCTGAGTTTAAAAGTTACTGGGCTTGATTAACTGACGGCAAAATGGAAGGTTGTTCCGGTTGGCTTTGTTCAAGAGGGGTGGTAGAGCGCGTATAAATATTCATGCCAGCTAAGATCGTTCCACCGATGGAGAAAAATGCACATAGCGCAAAAAGTGCGATGACAACCATTTTCATTTTTTATAACCTGAATAGAAGAAGTAAACCCAAAGTATAACGCGATGCCTGTTGCAGACAAGTTAAATACTCTATTTTGTGCCGACGAATTGGCAATTTGCCAACCTGTTCCCAATTTTATGGCATAATGGTTTTTTAAACAGTAGTTTTTGCGAGAAATGTCTGCAAACATTACATTTTTATTTCTGCGTTGTTTGCCTATTTGGTTATTCTACGTCCTCTAATATTAATAGCTGTGAGCCCTATGTCCCTGTCCAACAAAATAAAAGAAAATATAACTCAATGGTATAAAGGGTTATCACTGCAAATTGACGGGTTCGTTTCGCGCGCTCCACAGCGCCAAATGATTGCTGAAGTAGCGAAGAATTTGGCTGATGAGGAAGGTCGTCACTTAGTCATAGAAGCGCCCACGGGTGTTGGAAAGACGCTATCGTATCTCATCCCAGGGATCGCCGTTGGCCGAGAAGAAGGCAAAACGTTAGTCGTCAGTACTGCGAATGTGGCACTTCAAGATCAGATATTTAGTAAAGACCTGCCACTTTTGAGTAAAATTATCCCTAATCTTAAATTTACAGGCGCTTTTGGACGAGCGCGTTACGTATGCCCACGTAACCTTGAGGCTATTTGTGCTGCGGAAGGGGAACAAATTGATTTAATGCTGTTGGTTGAAGATAAACATGAGGTCGCGAATAGTGAAGAGAGAGCCATTTGCCAACAGCTGCGTAATGACTTTCACAGTTTCGTGTGGGACGGCTTAAGAGATCATCACAAACGTGCTTTTAGTGATAGTTTATGGCGTAAAGTGAGTACCGATAAAATGAACTGTTTAGGTCGCAACTGTCAATTTTATCAACGGTGCCCCTTTTTTATTGCTCGCCGTGAAATTGAAGATGCTGATGTGGTGGTAGCGAACCATGCCTTAGTCATGGCCGCGATGGAAAGTGAATCTGTATTGCCTGATCCTAAAAAACTACTTTTAGTATTGGATGAGGGACACCATATTCCTGATGTTGCAAGGGATGCTTTGGAAGTTGAAGGGGAAATCACCCTTGTGCAATTAACTGCGCAAGTTGATAGCTTTATTCAGCATGTTGGGCAATATATCGCTCAATTTAGGCCAGTGAAACCACCAAAATTAGCCAATCCAGAACGTTTGCAACAGCATGCTGAAAAATTACGAGAAGCCTTTCGTGATTTTTCACTATTAACTAATGCGTTATTACCTGAAACATCGAAGGACGAAGAATACTTATTCCCTCTGGGAAAATTACCTGAAGCGATGCAGTTATGTTGTCAGGATTTATTCAAACTGACGGATGCACTCAGAGGGCTTGCTGAATCAATTTCAAATGATTTAGCGGAGCAAACAGCTAAGCAGGATATTGTTCGCTTACATCGCTCTATTCTATTAACCAGTAGAGCGATGGGGTATTTTGAAAATATGGCTAAACTGTGGCGTTTAGCTGCGCTTGATCAAGCCTCTGGGGCACCTGTATCGAAGTGGCTTACGCGTCGTTACGAAAAAAACCAGTCTCGTTTATTTATGCATTGTGCAGGGATCCGAGTGAGTGAGCAGTTACAGCAACTTTTATGGCGCAATGTACCTCACATTGTTATCACTTCGGCAACGCTACGCTCACTTAATAGTTATTCACGTTTTCAAGAGCTCGCAGGGTTATCTGAAAAAAGTGATGACCGTTTTATCTCGCTATCTTCCCCTTTTAATCATATTGAGCAGGGTAAGTTGATTATTCCTCAAATGGAAAATGAACCAACCATCGCTAATGAGCCACAACATCTTGCTGAAATGGCCAGCTATTTTCGCAATGAATTAAAAAAAGAGAGTCATCGTGGTGTGTTGGTTTTATTTAGCAGCCAGCGTGCAATGGAAGGCTTTCTTGAACACTTGAAAGATTTGCGTTTACAGCTATTAGTTCAAGGTGATCAACCACGTTATCGATTGGTAGAAACACATTGCGAAAGAATTGATAATGGCTTAGCAAGTGCGTTGATTGGTTTACAATCCTTTGCTGAAGGGCTGGATTTAAAAGGCGAGTACTTAACTCAAGTGCACATCCACAAAATCGCATTTCCGCCTGTTAATAACCCTGTCATTATCACGGAAGGTGAATGGCTAAAGTCCCTAAAACGTTATCCATTTGAAGTACAAAGTTTACCAAGCGCATCGTTTAACTTGATCCAGCAAGCTGGAAGGTTAATCCGTAGTCATCAGTGTTATGGTGAAATCATTATTTATGATAAACGCCTAATCACTAAAAATTATGGTAAACGTTTACTCAACGCGTTACCTATTTTTCCGATTGAACGCCCAGAAATGCCAGACATAGTAAAGAGAAAAAAAAGCCAAAGTAAGGATGTCATATAGTCTTCAATTTAAAGCCTGTTAATGATATTGATTATGAAGTAAGGCGTTCTAATAAATCAAAAAACAGGAATAAAAAATGCAAATGAATGATATCCCATTTGGGGGGACTTTCTGGGACAATATTGAGCCAGAGACTCATGAAGGAGAGCAGGGCTTCGCATTATGGCGTACCGCCAAATTTGGTGATATACGCGTTCGCATTGTTGAATATTCGCCGGGTTATCTTGCTGATCATTGGTGTTTAAAAGGGCATATTTTGCTTTGTTTGGAAGGTGAGTTGAATTCGGAGCTGGATGATGGTCGTACTTTTATACTAACGCCTGGCATAAGCTATCAAGTAGCTGATAACGCGGAAGCACATCGTTCATCAACGCCGACGTGGGCTAAATTATTTATTGTCGATTAAATGAAGTCTGTTATAGAGTCGATTATCAACAAACGCCATACAACTTGAAGTATTTTTGGGAGTAGATTTAGTTTTTAGCAATAAAAAGGCCACACAAGAGTGTGGCCACTGGGTCAACCAACGTTGACTATTTTTATCGACATTACTCAATATTTGCTTCTAAGAACCATAAAAACTTATCAAGATCGCGTGATGCTGCGGTAAACATATCAGCGGTATCTTCATCTTCAACTTCATCTATCGCCTTACGAATATCATTGGCGACCACTGCATAGCGGTCTGCTAATGCTTTTAAGTGGTCTTGGACATCATGAATGTCAACGGGATATGCTTCTAATGACGTGAGCTTATTGACTTGTTGAGTTGTACCAATTGCCACACCACCGAGCTGAACAGCACGCTCAGCGAACTCATCAAGATGCTCAACCAGAGTTGTACGGAAACCATCCAACATTTCATGTATTGCAATGAAATTACGTCCACGCATATTCCAGTGTGCTTGTTTGGTCATTAAAGAAAGATCAATAAAATTAATCACCATCGCATTAAGCATACCGATAGATTCTAATTTGACGCTATCGTCGACATCATTACGGGTATATAAAAGGTTTGCTTGAGGTGCTTTTACTAATTTAGCTGTACTCATAATTTTTCCCCTTATAATTAATTATCTAGCAATCTGCTTCTGTTACTTAATATATAACAATAGATTCAGATTGTCATAACGTAATATTCTATTACTTTGATAGGTAAAATTGATAACTGCCTATAAATAAAATAATTAGTACTTAATAATATAGAAGTAATCAACTAATATTTCAATGATATGAAATAAACTTTACAAAAATAAGAATAATAAATCATTTCTTTTAACTCTATTAACCTAATTAACAAAACGAATAACAAGTTACTTATTATTTTCTAAATAATTTCATTGAATGAAAAAGTATGAAAAACAAGTAACCCGAATCACAGTATTAATTATGTTCATCGGGTTTTATATCGAAATAGCTGTAGTGATTACATACAAAATGGATTATTTGGAATGTCTAAGACACTTCTTCTATTTTTGTTTTAGGCCGAGCCGTTGATGTTGAGCCAATTGAGGCACATACAATGCACAATAGAGCCAACCATTGCGTTGCGGTCAAGTGCTCTTGCAGAAAAATAATGCCAACAAAGGCGCCCATACAAGGTTCAAGGCTCATTAATGTACCAAAGGTTCGAGCCGGCAGACGCGTGAGAGCGATCATTTCCAGTGTGTAAGGGAAAGCCGTAGATAGAATAGCAACAGCGAGTGCTAAAGGGAGAATCGCAGGGTCAAACATGACCTCGAACCCAGTTTGCATCAAACCAATAGGGAAAAAGATTAGGGCGGAGATAAATGAGCCTATCGCTACGGTAGCTGTGCCATAGCCAGCACCAGCGCGTTGGCCGAAGATGATATAGATACCCCAGCAAACCCCTGCACCTAGAGCATATAATGCACCGATAGGATCAAGGGTATTAATATCATCGCCAATCGGTAATAAAAATAGCAAGCCAAGAATAACGAGTCCAATCCATAGGAAATCAATCGGCCTACGTGATGAAAACATGGCAACAGCGAGTGGTCCCGTAAATTCAAGGGCAACGGCTATCCCGAGTGGAATTCTTTCTAACGAAAGATAGAACAGATAATTCATTGTGCCCAAAGAAATACCATAAGTTAACAGTGGTATTAATGAATTTCGTCTAAATTTCAATCGCCAAGGCTTAAAGATAATAAATAAAATGATGGTTGCAAGTAATAAACGTAGCCCAGTGACACCCGGTGCACCGATAACTGGAAATAATGTTTTGGCCAGAGAGGCTCCGCTCTGAATTGAGATCATTGCGAGTAAGAGCAATCCCACAGGTAACAGAGGAAATGCACTCTTTTTAGTATCGGCGGACATGGATAGTTAAACCTCAGAAATACGTGATTACACCAGCAAAAAGCCTGCTGGTAATGCTTCAAGGAAAGATATTTCGCTACAAGAGGGAAATAATACAGTGTTTATACCCTAAATAATTCGAGTTGCAACTAGGCGAAAACGAAGATATTCCGAGGAGCATACATAATGTGGCTCGGATCGCTGATAACATTTAACAACGCTTCGGCTCGAAGTATGACAGATATAGAGTGTCATCACTGACGAATATAACAATAGCCGTGATTATGGCATAAACCCGATCTAGATAATATGCATATTGTAAAATATATAATCACTAAAGAATGATTTTTAATATCTTTTTGGGGAAAAAATAATTAGCAATATAGACTTGGTTTGCAGCTTTTACCAATGAGTTTACGATAAATACAAGGATTTACAATCTTGAGCTTACCCTGATGAGGTGTATAATTATTCTTCCTAAAACAGCACAATAACAACGAGATAAAAATGAAGAAAATTAAAAGTATCGCAGTATATTGCGGGTAGAGAATGGGCTCTAATGAGGTTTATCAACAACAAGCTATCAAGTTTGCTGAAGAAATGGTCAAACGTAATATTAGTTTAATTTATGGTGGTGCAAGCGTCGGTATTATGGGAACGGTTGCAGACACTATTTTATCTCAAGGCGGTAAAGTGATTGGTGTTATTCCGTCACTTCTAGAAAAATGTGAAATTTCCCATAAAAATCTAACTGAATTGCATATATGCATATAGTTGAAACAATGCATCAGCTAGTTGAAACAATGCATCAGCGTAAAAATAAAATGATTGAATTAGCTGATGGTTTTGTTGCGTTACTAGGAAGATATGGGACTCTTGAAGAATTCAGTGAAGTATATACTTGGAGTCAGATAGGTTTACACACTAAGCCTTGTGGTTTGTTTAATATTAATGATTATTGGCAACCGCTAATTGATATGACAAACAAAATGATTGATGAAGGATTCATGCAGGAAAAATATCGTCATATGGCAATTGTTGAAGATTGTCCTTCGGCTTTATTAGATGATTTTGAAAGCTATGCTGCACCATCACTGAAAAGCTACGATTAATTAATCGATCCCAAATAATTTGAATTGCCTCTTAAAGTGCAACGGGAATGATTTTATGTTCAATAGGGTGTTTATGATTAGACCTGCAAACAAGCAAGATCTTGATGCTATTCTTTCTCTGTACGAAGTTTTATTTGCAGAAATGGCGAATCTTGATAGCGAAAGAATGCAACCCGCAAAGCAAGCAAATGATTTTGTTGCAAATGCGATAGGTGATGATAAGTTTCATGTATTAGTCGTTGAGCTAGGAGGCGTTGTGGAAGGTTTTTGCATTGCTCAAAAACAATCAGCAGTACCTTATAATTGCATAGTTCAGCGGGATTTTGGTTACGTTGTTGATCTCGTTGTTTCACCTGAGTATCGAGGGGAAAAGATGGGACATAAATTAATTGAGGGAATGAAAGTATGGGCAAAAGAAAATAAGCTAAGCCATTTAGAGCTTTGTGTATTATCACAAAACCATAAAGCGATTGAATTTTATGAAAGAGAAGGATTAATGGAAATTTCTCGTACAATGGGTATTAAGCTTTAATTATACATTGACCATATTTCAAGCGGCATTGTGTATGTTTTAAATAGAGTCATTATTTTAGCTATTAGTATCATGTAGATATAGTGATTCAGAGAGTTTTTTATGTCACCTGAATAAACTGATTACTTTAAATATTTATTTATCAAAAGATAGATTTTTTCCATAACGCTGTCTCTTTCTTTATTTAGTGACGAGTATATTTTGTAAAGCACATTGGCCGATTAAATCAGCACAAGATCTAAGCGCTCGATTGTGGCATAATGCGCCGCTATTTCGTGGGGCATTCTCGACATCGTTAATTAAAGGCATAGAAGTGTTACAGACAAACAATATCACTATGCAGTTTGGCAGTAAGCCACTGTTTGAAAATATTTCAGTTAAATTCGGAACAGGGAACCGTTACGGATTAATCGGTGCTAATGGCGCCGGAAAATCAACGTTTATGAAGATTTTAGGGGGAGACCTCACGCCATCAGCGGGTAATGTGAACACCACAGATCCAAATGAGCGTATCGGTAAACTTCGTCAGGATCAGTTTGCTTTTGAAGAATTCAGTGTGCTTGACACTGTCATCATGGGACATTCTGAGCTATGGAATGTGAAGCAAGAGCGTGACCGTATCTATGCACTTCCTGAAATGAGTGAAGAAGATGGCTACCGTGTTGCTGATCTTGAAGTTGCTTATGGTGAAATGGATGGTTATAGCGCCGAAGCTCGTGCAGGTGAATTACTGTTAGGTGTTGGTATCCCTGTTGAGCAACATTACGGCCCAATGAGTGAAGTTGCTCCTGGCTGGAAATTGCGTGTCCTATTGGCACAAGCGCTATTTTCTAATCCAGATATTCTGTTGCTTGATGAACCGACGAACAACCTTGATATTGACACCATTCGTTGGTTAGAGCAGGTCCTGAATGATCGTAACTGTACTATGATCATTATTTCGCATGATAGGCACTTCCTTAATACCGTATGTACTCATGTGGCTGATTTGGACTACCGCGAATTACGTCTGTTCCCGGGCAACTATGATGAGTATATGATTGCAGCAACACAAGCAAGAGAGCGTTTGCTTTCAGATAACGCCAAGAAAAAAGCCCAAATTGCTGAGTTACAATCTTTTGTTAGCCGTTTTAGTGCTAACGCCTCAAAATCAAAACAAGCGACTTCTCGTGCACGTCAAATCGATAAAATTCAGCTTGATGAAGTTAAGGCTTCTAGCCGTCAAAACCCATTTATTCGTTTTGAGCAAGAGAAAAAGCTATTCCGTAATGCATTGGAATTGGAAGTTGTTTCCAATGGTTATGAGCAGTCTCTTCTATTTAAAAATCTTAATCTACTACTTGAAGTGGGTGAGAAAATGGCGGTTATCGGTGCCAACGGTATTGGTAAAACCACATTTTTGAAAACACTGGTTGGTGAATTGTCACCGAAAAGTGGTACCGTTAAGTGGTCTGAAAATAGCTCTATTGGTTATTATGCACAAGACCATGCGGACGATTTCGATACCGACCTTAATGTTTTTGACTGGATGAGCCAGTGGAAAAGTGAAGGTGATGATGAACAAGTGGTCCGTGGTATTTTAGGTCGCTTGTTATTTTCTCAGGATGATATCAAGAAAAAAGTATCCGTTTTATCGGGTGGAGAGCAAGGCCGTATGTTATTTGGTAAGCTGATGATGCAGAAACCGAATATCTTGATTATGGATGAGCCAACTAACCACTTAGATATGGAATCGATAGAGTCGTTAAACCTTGCGCTTGAAATGTACGAAGGCACATTAATTTTCGTTTCTCATGACCGTGAGTTTGTTAGTTCATTAGCAAGCCGTGTTTTGGAAATTAAAGAAGATAAAGTTATTGATTTCAAAGGTACTTATGAAGAGTATCTGACAAGCCAAGGTGTTGAAGGATAAGTTTATCTCTCGTTTTAAAAGGTGTGATTGCACTTTTTAATGATTTAAGACCTAGCACATGAGCTAGGTCTTTTTTTCTATAGCTGAGTTTTATCTTTCTGATCTAAGTTGAAGCTACAGCTTCAACTCAGCCGTTTTGATAATTATCAGTGACTCGAATTGTTAGGGGCATACAGGCAATTCGAATGATTTAATAATATCTCAGTTCTTTTTCACAAACTCAGATTTTAGTTTCATCTGGCCGAAACCATCGATTTTACAATCAATGTTGTGATCGCCTTCAACTAAACGAATACCTTTCACGCGAGTCCCGATTTTCAGCATAGATGAGCTGCCTTTTACTTTGAGATCTTTGATCACAGTAACAGTATCACCATCAACCAATAGGTTTCCATTAGCATCTTTTACAATCAATTCATCCACTTCTTCGGTTGATTCGGTATCATTCCATTCATGCGCACACTCAGGGCAGACATACATATTGTTATCAGTGTAAGTGTATTCAGACTGACATTTTGGGCAAGGAGGGAGTTGCATATTAAATACTCTCAGTAACTTATCTATAATATATAAAGTGGTGATAGCGACACTCGCAAATCACCACGAAAGGGATAGTATAAGGTTAAAGCGAAAATAATTTATTTTTTAGGATTATTCTCAATTTATTGCCGATAAAAGAGAATAGAACCTTCGCCATAATTTGAGAACGTTATTGATATGAGCACACTTCACAATTAGCATCTTTACTGAGTTTGAATTGGCGAAACTCCATGGTCATTGCGTCAAAAAATAGCACTTTTCCGGTATTCACTGTGCCGTATTGCGCTAACAATTTAATAGTTTCCATTGCTTCTAATGCCCCAATAGTTCCGACTAAAGGTGCCATAACACCAGCTTCAACGCAGGTTAGACTATTTTCACCAAATAAGCGGCTTAAACAGCGATAGCAAGGAGTATCTTCTTGGTAGGTGAAGACTGATAATTGACCTTCCATACGAATAGCAGCACCAGAGACCAATGGTTTTTTCTGTTGAAAACAGAGGCGGTTAAGCTGTTCACGAATGGCAACATTATCCGTACAGTCGAGGATCACTTGATGGCTACAAATTAATTCGCTGAGTTGTTCATCATTAAGCTGCTTATTAATCGTCTCTATACGAATGTGTGGGTTGATTGCAGTAAGCTGGATTTTAGCTGAATCAACTTTTGGTTGCCCAATAGTCGCATCGCGATGCAATGTTTGTCTTTGTAAGTTTGAAAGTGATACGGTATCGAAATCAACTAGGGTTAATAGCCCTACACCTGCTGCCGCTAAATACTGAGTGGCTGCACACCCTAAACCACCAAGACCAATAACCAGTACTTTGCTGGCCTTGAGTTTTTCTTGTCCGTCAAAATCGAATCCGCGTAGAATGATTTGACGATTGTAGCGCAGCATTTCTTCATCGGTAAGTTCTTGCACAGCCATTATTCACTTTTCAGCAAGTAATTGAACATTTCGACCTCAACGGTTTCTCCAATAGCCACATGTCCTCTTTCTCTTTCCAAGACAATGAAACAGTTTGCGAGACTAAATGAACTAAAAACATGTGAACCTTGATGCCCTGTAGTTGCAACTTGTAACTCGCCATTCTCATTGACACTGAGAACGCCACGTTGGAAATCAAGACGACCTGGGCTTTTCTTCAAACGAGTTGTTACTGGCACTTTAAATCGAACAGGAGTTTTCCATTGACGATGGCCTGAAAGACGAGCAATCAACGGCTGAACTAACTGATAAAAGGTTAATGCCGCAGAAACTGGATTTCCGGGTAATCCGCAAAACCAAGCTGAACTTAATTTTCCAAATGCAAAAGGTTTACCGGGTTTAATCGCTAGCTTCCAGAAGCCAATTTGCCCAAGTTCATCAAGAATTTGCTTGGTGTAATCGGCTTCACCAACGGAAACACCACCACTGCTGATCACTAAATCAGCCTGTTTATCCGCGTCAATAAAAGTTTGTTTGAGTAATTCGGGAGAGTCAGGAATAACACCAAGATCGAGAATGTCACAGTTTAATTTTTCAAGCATCAAACGCACAGTAAATCGGTTGGTATCGTAGATTTGCCCTTCATTGAGAGGGTTTCCTACGGCTTGCAATTCATCACCGGTAGAAAATACAGCAACTTTTAAGCGGCGATAAACCTCGACGGTTGAAACACCTAATGAGGCTATCAAAGGTAATTGTGCTGTAGACAATAAAGTTCCAGCGGGTAACACACTACTGTTTTCGGCGATATCTTCACCGGCTTTACGGACGTTATCATCTTTTTTGATTGGTTGGGTAAAAATAATACCATGCTCGGTTTCTTGTGCGTGTTCTTGCATGACAACCGTATCAACACCTTGTGGGATAGTGGCACCCGTCATAATGCGGACACAACAACCTTGTGGGAGTTCACCTTGCATTGGTTGCCCTGCAAATGACTTCCCAGCGACTGGCATGGGAGTCTGTCCATCCCACTGTGCAAAACACAGCCCATAACCATCCATTGCGGAATTATCAAACGGGGGAACGTTTATTGGAGAAATAATGTCTGTAGCAGTAATACGTTGAGCTGATTCAGTCAGCGGAATGCTTTCTGTGCCCGTCATTATTTGTGTTTGCGAAAGTAGTTTTTCTAACGCTTGCTCAAGAGAAATTAATCCTGCGGTATGACACATATCCATTATTGCCCCTATTATTCAGCTTTGCCATTGAAGCTTAGCGTGTTGTAGTGCTACATATTATGGCAGAGATATTGTTATGGGTGAATGTTTAGAAATTGATTACAGATAGCTTTTGGTTCGATTATTAATGCGAAGTCATGGGTAAAACAATAGCACAAACGAAAATTGTCTTTGTGTTATGTGTATGTTAAACCTGTGTCACTGTTAATTATTGCATTTGAAATAAAACAAAAAAAGAAAGGAACATATGGCAGCAAACTGCGAACAATCTCAACCTAGCCGTAGTGCTGCTGCTTTTCATATTGCATTTAGCGGGTTTCTTTCGTTGATTGTTGTGATGGGGATAGGGCGCTTTACGCTTACACCTCAGGTTCCGCTGATGCTTGAAGAACATCAATTAACCCTCTCTACAGCGAGTGTAGTCGCCGCATTTAACTATCTTGGCTATCTATTAGGCTCATTTGATGCAATGCGAGCTCGTCGCTATATCGAGTGGCGAATGTGGCTGGGAGTATGGGGAGCTGTTGCTATTACAATACTTTCCACATTGCTCGATGGTCCTATTTTACACAGTATTGCTCGCTTTTTTATTGGTTGGGCGAGTGGTATGGCACTGGTTCTCATCGTTGCTTGGGCAAATGAAAGTTTGGCAAGGCTAAACCGGCCTGCTTTAAGTGTCGCTGTCTTTGCAGGTACAGGTTTTGGGATATTTATTAGCGGTATATTCGCAGTGGGTATTCAAGATTGGCAGTTATCAGCGAGTCAAGGTTGGCTTATTTATGGGGTGATTGCGTTAATTTTGAGCGTGTATATCAGCCGCTATCTGCCACGCTCAGGGCAATGGCACCGGCCAATAGGTGAAGTACAAAAACTTCATCTCACACCAGACATTAAACGACTGGTGTGGAGTTATGGGTTAGCTGGGTTTGGTTATATTTTGCCTGCAACTTTTTTATCACAAATGGCTGCCCATCGTTTTCCTAACAGCCTATTTGCTCAGTTTGTTTGGCCTGTTTTTGGTGCATCTGCGGTGATTGGTATCTTGCTGGCGATGTTATTACGTCATTTATCAACAACACAAAACCGCTTGGCGCTCACCTTATGGTTACAAGCTATTGGGATATTGATTGCTGAAATGGTATCGGATATCACAGGCTTGGTGATTGGCGCGATATTAATTGGTGGTGGTTTTATGTGCGCAGTACAGCTTTCTATGCAGTTGGGGCGTGAGCTTGCGCCTAATCATAATCGATTTATGGCGGGTTTACTCACAACCTTTTATGCTATTGGACAGCTAGTCGGCCCTGTGCTTTCATTTATTTCTACCAGCTTGACGGGAAAACTTGAGCCTGCGTTATATACAGCATTTATTGCATTATGTATTTCTGGTTTATTGGTGTATCGCAGTTCGGGTCAAAGAACAGAGTAGAAATTGATTAGTAAGCAGTGTTAAATGCTGACATATCTAGCTAGAGTATAAAGGTGTATTGTGAGAAAACTCGTAGCAGTTCGTGCAAACATTTCACATGATCGGCTAATGTAACGCTGGATTATCTGGGCATGCTGTTTTAGAGTACGCCGCACACCTGCATTTTCATAAAAACGTTATACAGTTTGTGGAGAATCTAATGTCATCTCTAAGTAAAGAAGCCGAGTTGGTTCATGCTGCTTTAGAAGCTAGAGGGCTCGAAACCCCGTTGCGTATCCAACCAAAATCAGGCGAAGAGCGTAAGCAACTGATTGAAGGGCATATGACAGAGATCATGAAGCTATTGAATCTGGACTTAACTGACGATAGTTTAGCCGATACGCCTAAACGTATCGCTAAAATGTATGTTGATGAAATTTTTTCAGGTCTAAATTACGCTAACTTTCCTAAAATCACCGTCATTGAAAATAAAATGAATGTTGATGAAATGGTCACGGTGCGTGACATTACCTTGACCAGCACCTGTGAACACCACTTTGTCACCATTGATGGTAAAGCAACTGTTGCGTATATTCCAAAAGACAAGGTAATTGGCTTGTCGAAAATCAATCGTATCGTGCAATTTTTCTCACAGCGCCCTCAAGTACAAGAGAGATTGACTCAGCAGATCCTCGTTGCTTTGCAAACCTTGCTCGGTACTAATAATGTTGCGGTATCGATTGATGCGGTGCATTACTGTGTCAAAGCACGTGGTATCCGAGATGCAACCAGTGCAACAACGACAACTTCGTTGGGTGGATTATTTAAATCAAGTCAAAATACACGCCAAGAGTTTTTGCGTGCAGTTCGCCATCAATAATTGATCATGGTCGTTACACCAACGTCCTATCCTCAAGGACGTATTGATCGGCTTGATGCAACCCGTGGCATAGCAATCTTAGGTATTCTATTGATGAATATTTTTGGATTTGCTTTGCCGCAAATCGCCTACATGAATCCCTCATATTCTTCGTCAGTTAGCCAATCCGATATTATCGTATGGGGGATATTTAACCTTTTTGCTCAAGGTAAATTTTTAGCTATTTTTTCTATTTTATTTGGTGCCACTTTGGCACTTTTACATCGCAGAGGTCAGCGATGGAATATGTGTCGTTTAGTGATTTTGGCTCTTTTGGGGCTAATTCATGGCGTGTTTTTTTGGGATGGCGATATTCTGTTAGCATACTCTTTAACTGGGTTGGTGGCCCTGTTGTTATTTAATCAACATGATAATAAGAGATTACTCAAGATAGCCTGTTCTATTTATATTATTGGGTTGTTTATTTTATTTGTGTTGGGAAGTCAGGTTGAACCAACAGATTTTTGGGTCATCTCTGACCAGCAAGCCTTATCTGAACTATTGCAAAAAGTAGCTGGTGGTAGTGTGAGCTTGATATATCGAGCTAAATCCGTGCTGTATATGATTGAAATGCTGTTTATCCAGTATGGTTGGCAGCTACTTGGTCTCATGATTGCGGGATTTTTACTGTTAAATAATGGTTGGCTAAAGGGGCAATTTAGCCAACATCATTATCGGAAAATGGCAGTGATTTTAATTGCACCTGCATTATTAATTCAAATAATTTCACTCTATGTACAAAGTCAATTTGGCTGGAGTTATTTTGCTACATCAATAGTTGGTTATATTATTAATGAGTTAATGATACCACTTCAATCTTTAGGCTATATTGCCTTAATTTATGGCGTTTGGGGAAGGTTTCAGCACAGTTTGATAGCTAAGATGCTGATATGTACTGGGCGAATGGCACTGAGTAATTACCTACTTCAAACGCTAATCTGTACAACAATCTTTTATCATTTTGCTTATTTTAATCATTTCTCTCGACTTGAATTATTGATGTTTATTATGCCGATATGGTGTGTTAATTTACTTTTTTCTTATTGTTGGCTGCACTTTTTTAGGCAAGGTCCGATTGAGTGGGGATGGCGAAAACTCACTGAACGATTATATGGTGCAGCGTAGAAAAATTGATGAGTTATTCAAGCAGCCCCAAGCCTAAAGGCTGCTTGAAGATCAAATTTTATGCAGATTTAATTCATCTGGTGAGACGGCTGGGTAGCCTTTAATACCTTCAGGCATTTTGATCGGAGCAGGGATTGACTCTTGCTCACCTAAAAATTTAGGCTCACGGTTTAAAATATACAGGTCAGCTAAAGCACCAAGTCGTGCAAATACTTCACGAATTCTCACTCTATACATTGCTTTTGGTGTTGGAACGGCTAAGCATTGTGCATCTATCCCCTTGTGCTTCGCGATAAATAAAGCCCTTTCACAGTGAAAGCGTTGAGTAATGATAGTGAAATTGTCGGTATCAAACACTTTACGAGTACGCACAATAGAATCCAGAGTCCTAAACCCTGCAAAATCGAGAACAATTTTTGATGCTGGAACGCCAGCTTTGATTAAGTCTTTACGCATAGTGATTGGCTCATTGTAACTATGGTCACCATTATCACCACTGAGGAGTAAGTATTTTACTTTTCCACTGTGATAAGCATCGGCAGCACCTTTAATTCGTGAGCTATAATATAAATTAATCGCACCAGTTGTATAATATTTAGATGTACCTAATACCATTCCAACATCTCTGGCTGGTAGCTCCTCAATGTTTTCATAAATAGAGGAGGCTGTATCCCAAGCCATCCAACGATCAAGTAAAACAATAGTGGCTAAAGCTATCCCTAAGATAATGATCAGACCATAAAGCAGACGTTTCCTCATTGTCCTAGCCTTTTAGATTAATAGTTGTAACGGTAAGGCTACTTGACTTAAATAAGTGAAGCAAGTCGAGCAACGTAAAGTCCTGTCAATGGGTGCCTTCGTGTTCGAGTAGATTGAGTTGGAGTGCCCATTTTGCATCACGGGAACAAACTCTAGTAGGCTTTATCAAGTGATATTTTTTGCACAGTACGATTTGTATGGCTTGAAATTTTAATTCTTTATTTGTTATATGTAATGAAATTTTATTTCTTATTAAATGATGAAAATTCAGCTGTATCTATATGGGCAGAGCAAAGAATAAAATCAACCAAGCGAGGAATGCATGAAATTAACAACATTTTTAGCCGCAGGTGCCATGTTAGTTAGCGTGAGCGTAATGGCAAAAGAGTATCAAATTAATCATACACAGCTGATTAAGTCGTTAGACGATGCCCAAAAATCGACTGTTTGGGATCAAGCCGAAGTTTTGACTGATTTTACCTATCCATGGGAAAAAGAGACACCACCAAAAACAGATTTTCGTGCATTATGGAGTGATAATGCACTTTATTTTCGTTTTATCGTCGACGATAAAGATATTCAATTAGGCAATAATCCCGACAAGGATCAAGCCGTCTTAGATTCAGACCGAGTAGAGTTGTTTTTTGCTACAAGCCCAGAGTTGAAACCTTATTACACGGCTGAAATGGATCCAAAAGGGCGCACATTTGATGCTCAAGCCCATTTTTATCGTGAAGTTGACCCCCAGCTGTAACTGGAAGACATTAAAAACAGTTGGGAAAATTACACCAGAAGGTTATGTACTGACAGGTAAAATTGATCTCGATGAGTTTACTAATCTCAATCTATGGCAAGACCGTGATAAAAAGACACTGCTATGCGCCATTTTACGTGGTGAATTTAGTGAAGGATCACCAAAGCAAGTCCGCAAATGGGTTAGTTGGATCAAACCAGACTCTGTTAAACCTGATTTTCATATTCCTTCTGCCTTTGGTCACTGCAAATTAGTGAAGTGAATTCCATTTGGTAGAAATTCATTATTTAAGTTTTCTATTTCACTGTTATTAAACATTTCATCGTATCGTTGATGTGAAGAGGCTCACACACTTTAATGTGAGTTTGGAACATTTTATTATTTTACTTGAAATTTATTTTCGCTAAACATGGGTTTTAGTGAAATATTATTTCATTTGAGGTGTTTTAATGTCAGTAGCCGAAAATACACTCAGCGATTGTTTGCAAAATGAGTTGAATCAAGACACGTTGCAGTTTTCACGCTTAGAGACACTGTCAATGCTAACCGTCATTAATCAAGCCGATAGCTCAGTGGCAGGTGCTTTGCAGCATGTGTTACCGGAAATTGCCAATGTAGTCGATAGGATTGCGGAGCGTTTAAAACTAGGTGGCCGTTTATTTTATGTGGGGGCAGGAACCAGTGGTCGGCTTGCGGTTCTCGACAGCGCTGAATGTCCACCGACCTTTGGTACTGCTCCTGAAATGGTGCAATCGATTATTGCTGGTGGTCAAGCAGCCATGCTAAAAGCAGTTGAAAATATTGAAGACTCGACAGATGCATCAATTGAAGAATTGAAGCAACGTGGAGTCTGTGAAAAAGGACGTGGTCATCGGTATTGCCGCTAGTGGTCGCACACCCTTCACGCTAGCCGCTATCGAATATGGTAACCAAATTGGTGCCTTGACTGTTGGCATTACGACGCGGGGTTATAGTTTATTGAGCGATGTAGCCCAGTATGCGATTTCACCAGATGTTGGTCCAGAAGTGTTATCTGGTTCAACAAGAATGAAAAGTGGTACAGCACAAAAAATGATTTTAGGTATGTTAAGTACCTGTGTGATGGGACGTTTGGGTCGTATCCATACCAATTTAATGGTCGATGTCGTCGCTAGCAATATCAAGCTACTGCGTAGAGCTGAGCGCATAGTTGGGGAAGTTTGCGGTATTGATATGCAAACTGCTGCCAACTTATTGAAGCAGGTAGATTACCACCCGAGACGGGCTATTTTGATGTATGAACTTAATATTAATGCACAACAAGCAACGGATATTGTTAACAATAATTCTAATACAACACTAGATTCAATGCTAATTAATCACCGTTAATAATCAGATAGGTGATAGCAAGTCGCACTGAATACCATAAACAGTCATTACTCAGTTAACACCGAGGAAATAGTACGGCTAATAACATAGAACATCTTGAAGTACTTGCTACAGAAATAGAAAAAAATGTAGGTGGCTTTGATAACGTGGAAACGTTAACGCATTGCATGACACGCATTCGATTAATTTTAAAAGATAATAGTCAGTTTAATGCCGAGGCGCTTAAACAGGTTGAAGGTGTTAAAGGTGTTGTTTTTAATGGTGAACAACAGCAAGTTATCGTGGGAATGGGTACCGCAGCAAAAGTGTATTCAGTGATGAAAAAACGGATGCAAGGTATTGGTGTATCTAGCGAAAATGATACTCAATCGAGACCAATGAAAAAAGGTTTTTCTATTCGCCGTATGCTAAACACATTGGCGGCGATTTTTGTTCCAACCATTCCCGCCTTGATTGGCTGCGGCCTTATCATGGGACTTATCAATATTGTTCGTTTAGTCGCACCGGGTGTGGTGGAGCAATTTCCAGAGTTTTTTAAAATATTATAGCTGATTGGCAGCGCAGTCTTTACTTATCTTTCGATTATGATTGGAGTAAATACAGCAAAAGAATTAGGTGCATCAACCTCTATCGGAGCCGTAATGGCCGGATTACTGGCAATGCCTGGGCTTGCGGGTATTACTTTATTTGGTGAAAAGCTGCAACCTAATAGTGGTGGGATTTTTGCTGTGCTGATGGTGGTTGTGTTCTCATCTAAATTTGAAGTGTGGTTTAGAAGCATTATCAAAGAGAGTTTAGATCTTATCGTCACGCCGTTTGTGACTATTTTAGTTTCGGCGATGGTCGCCCTGATTGTTTTCCAACCAGCAGGCCACTATTTGAATCAAATATTGGCTCAAGGTGTTTCAGTTGCTTTACTGACGAGTGGCGGCGGAGCCGTGGCAACAGGGGGAATACTTGGCGGCAGCTTCTTATTCTTACTGTTAACTGGTTTACATCAAGGGTTGATCCCTATTCATGCCGAAATTTTGCAAACTTTTGGTCTTAACTATTTGTTTCCAATACTTGCGATGGGTGGAATGGGGCAAGTCGGTTCATGTTTTTGGGTTTTCCTCAAAACGAAAAATCAGCGTCTGAAGAAAACACTTATCGGGGCACTACCCGTTGGTATTTTTGGTGTGGGTGAACCCCTATTGTTTGGTGTTTCATTACCGTTAGGTAAGCCTTTCATTGCTGGCTGTATTGGTCGAGCCGCGGGGGGGGGGGGGGCACTGATGGCATTCTTCCATGTGGGTATCATAATTCCATTCGGTACAGCGGGTTTATCGTTAATTCCTCTTGTTGGTGATGGGCAGATCCTTGATTTTCTGATTGCGGTCGCTGGTGCATGGATTGTAGGTTTCATTACCAGTATGATAATAGGTTTTAACGACCCAGAAAAATAACGAGAAGGAATAGTCATGTCGACACTGACGGTAAAGCTGGAAAGCTTATTGACACGAGGTAAAGGGACTGAGCAGCGTATAGCCAGTTTTTTGCTAGCCAGTCGTGATAACCTTGTTTTGATGAATGCGGCCGAGTTGGCGCAGGCAGCGGGTGTCAGTAGTGCGTCAGTGATCCGTTTTGCTCGCCAGATGGGTTATCGAGGTTATCCTGAGTTTAAAGTCGATTATTTATCGGATGAAAAGCAGGTTAAAGCAGAAAGTTTATATGGCAATCTGAGTCGTCTCGATGATACGGCTCAGATCATTGCTAAATCAGGCCAGATGTTTATTTCAACGATTGAAAAATCCTTAGAATTGCTGGAACCTACGACAGTGGATGCAGTTGCACAAAAGATAGTTGAGGCTAAACGTATTATTTTATTCGGGATCGGTTCTTCGGCGATTGTAGCAAATGATATTTTTCATAAGCTTACCCGTGTTAATAAACATGCACTATTTAGCGCTGACTTGCACGCGCAGCTTAGCTATTCCGCAAACTTGAGTAATGATGACCTTGCAATTGCAGTGACAGCCCGAGGTAATACAGCAGAGATTAATAGCATGCTGAAGTCAGCACATGAAAGCAGTTGTACAACAGTTGCTTTAACCCGCTTTGGGCAAGATGAAGCGGCTCGCTTAGCTGATTTTACACTGCCTTACTTCTACGATGAACAGCATACTCAGCTCGGGGTAATCACACCACAAATCTTACAGATGGTGATATTCGATACCTTATTTTTTAAATACTTAACAATTGCAAACAATGAGGCAGATATTGCCTTACAAAAAGGTCGTCATGCTATTACGCGAGATAAAGCACAATGACTTCAATTGGGGGAGCTAATAGCATTAAAACTTTTATATTTTAATAGGAAAATATTTCCAGAGTTGCATGGTTATAGCAAAATCAAACCCTTTAGGGATCACTGAATACTCAACTTTATCCATGCTGCGCCGCAACTTCTTTATTGATCTCTTGATAAATAAACTCACGCTCATGTAGCAGCTTTTCATCTGTTGAATATGAGAAGCTCTGAATACATAAAATGAGTAGACATGTAGCTACCGCGGTGACGCAAATATGAGTAAAAATTTTTAGATTCCGGGGTTTTTCTGGCATTAATACATAACCAATACTGACCAATGCACCAATAATAGCACCACCAATATGCGCTGCATTATCGACGCCAGACTGCAAACCATTAATAAGCGTCAACGCTATCATCGCAATAATATTGTAGAGCTGGTGCTTTTGCTTTTCGCGTATTGCTGGAAGAATAGTGGGAGAATTGATCGCTTTAAGTAAATAGATTACAGATGCGGCAGCTAGTCCCATGATTGCGCCTGACGCGCCAACTCCAATCGTGATATAAATGGTACTATCCATTTGCCAAAAACTATTGGATGAATTTGCGGCATTAAGAGTTTCATAATATTGCCAATAAGCACTAAATAGTGCGGCGCCTATCCCCGAAATGATGTAAATGGCTAATAACCTAAATTTCCCATAAGCACGTTCACATTCAATCCCAATCACAAATAGTGCCAAGCAATTGAACCCCAAATGAACACTATTAGAGTGTAAGACTATACTGATCGGATAACGCCACCAATCACCGGTTAATGACAGTTGATATACATTTGCACCAAATAGCAGCAAGTTATCTTCACGAGACCCGAGCGGTGAAGCAAAGCTAAGCTGATACAAGTAAATACCAATATTAAGTAGAACAAGAGCCAATGTGAGAGCTATTGCTCGCAGCGAGAACTGAAAAGTTTTTGGCGGCTTAGGTGCTGTCGGTGTGTGATTGTCTGCCATATCGAGACCTTGTTGGAAAATTATCAGAAAAATACTGCAATATACTAACAGATATTTGAGGGGCAAAATAATAGGGGCTATATACTCGTGATACTTCAATTCATAGGGATGGTGGCTGTATTTAGAGAGTCGATTTATTTATGCGCCCCGATACTCTTCCTTTATCGGCTACATACAAATCAAGTTTAATGATAGAGATTATTGGCTGAGTATCAATAGGGAAAAGAGACTCGTTCTAATAACCGCCGATAAACGTACAATGTTTATCAGCGGTTCGAGGGAGATTAATAAATGCCCTGACACTATAAGCGATTAGAACGAAGTTCGTTTGTAAATACGATACTCTGGGTTCCAAAAGTTGCGCTCAATAGCTTCATCGAGTGCACTATCAGAAGTCACCGTGGCAACACCTTGTACCTGAGCTTCTTTTGCAACTTGCTTAGCAATAAAGCGTGAAACTTGTTGAATATCGGATAGCAGCGGTAATAGTGGGCCTTCACCATCTTTTGCAAGCGGTGAGCATTCAGCCAATGCGCGACTTGCTGCCATTAACATCGGTTCAGTGACGCGTTTTGCGCCAGATGCAATAACGCCAAGACCAATACCTGGGAAGATATAAGAGTTGTTACACTGAGCAATTGGAAATATTTGATCTTTATAAGCAACTGGAGGGAATGGGCTACCCGTTGCAACAAGCGCTTTACCATCAGTCCAGTTAATTATGTCTTCTGGGCGTGCTTCTACACGTGATGTTGGGTTAGAAAGCGGCAGCACAATAGGGCGTTCACAGTGTTTATGCATTTCTTTGATTATTTCTTCTGTGAATAAGCCAGCTTGACCCGAAACACCGATGAGCACAGTTGGTTTAGCATTACGAACGACATCTAACAAAGAGATAGAATCGCTATTCACATCCCAATTCGCTAAATTATTGCTGTTTTGCGTTAACTTGCTCTGGAAATCGAGTAGGTTTGGCAGTTTGTCAGTTAACAAACCAAAACGGTCAACCATGAAGATACGCGAGCGTGCTTGTTCATCGCTCAGCCCTTCTGATTTCATTTGAGCAATGATTTGTTCTGCGATACCGCAGCCTGCTGAACCTGCACCTAAAAAGGTAACACGCTGGTCACTAAGTTTACTTCCTGCTGCATGACTTGCGGCAATTAAGCTACCCAGAGTGACCGATGCTGTACCTTGAATGTCATCGTTAAAGCAGCATAGTTGATCACGGTAACGGTTCAGCAATGGCATCGCATTTTTTTGTGCGAAATCTTCAAATTGCAGTAGAACATTTGGCCAGCGACGTTTTACCGCTTGAATGAATTCATCAAGGAATTGGTCGTATTCTTCACCTGTGATGCGCGGGTGACGCCAACCCATATAAAGGGGATCATTCAGGCGCTGTGGGTTATTAGTACCTACATCAATAACAACAGGAAGAGTATAGGCTGGGCTGATACCGCCACACGCGGTATACAGTGACAATTTACCGATAGGAATACCCATACCACCAATACCTTGGTCACCAAGACCTAAGATACGTTCTCCATCAGTAACAACAATCACTTTTACATTCTGTTTGGTCGCATTTTGCAGCATGTCATCAATATATGCGCGATTCGGATAAGAGATGAATAAGCCACGAGCCCGGCGATAAATATCTGAGAAATGTTCACATGCTTCACCGACAGTTGGCGTATATATTAATGGCATCACTTCAGTGAGATGTTCATCGATCAGACGGTAGAAAAGAGTCTCGTTGGTATCTTGAATATTTCTTAAATAAATATGTTTATCAATATCTGTTTTGAAGTCGATCAGTTGGCGATAGGCTCGCTCAACTTGCTCTTCAATAGTTTCAACTTGTTCTGGTAGTAAACCATACAGGTTGAAGTTTGTTCGTTCTTCTTCACTAAAAGCACTTCCTTTATTTAATAAAGGAAATTCGAGCAGAATAGGGCCTGCATAGGGTATGTAGAGAGGGCGTTTTGTTTCGTGTTCATGTTCCATGAAATATCACTCTTCAGACGATTAAAAACAACAGTCGGCATAGATCCTAAGGTAAACAGAAAATATGTACAGAGATTATTGATACAAAAAGTTAAATTATTTGTTAAATAATATTATTTTTATGATAAACAATAAAATAGAATATTTTAAACAAGCGAAGAAAACTTAACCACTAGAATTATGCTGTTTAGATTGCTGAGTGCAATCAACAATGATGCAGCTTGAAGTATGCTGTTTTTAAAGATGCATCACGCCTTTAAAGATGTATCGAATTAAGGTAGTTACCCTAAATAATTCGAGCGGTATCGAGGCGACAAGCAAAGCTATCCCGAGGAGCATACACAGGTATATGACCCGGGTAGCTGAGTGAAGTCAACAATAATACCGCTTGAAGTATGACGGGTAATTAAGGAACGGGTACAGCTTCTCCCTTATAATTATCCAAAATAAACTTTTTGGTTTCAGGCGTTTTTAATACTGCCATTAATTTAGCAATTCGTGGGTCATCTTTATTGTCTTCACGAACCACAACAACATTAGCAAATTTACCGTTAGCAGCAGGTTCAGTGAAAATAACATCATTAGTTAAATCCAATCCTGCATTAACTGCAAAATGGCCATCGATAGTTGCGACATCAGCTTCACCATTTTTATAAATTTGCGGCATCAACGGTGCATCATAATTAAATAGAAATTGCAAATGACGAGGGTTATCAACAATATCGTCAATAGTTGAATCATCAGGATCAATACCATCACGAAGTTTGATTAAGCCTTGATCTTGATACAGCTTTAAAATATGACCATGCTGTGCAATATTATTGCTGCTCATTATTTTTGCGCCATCAGGCAACTCTTGCAGATTCTTATATTTTTTTGAAAAGAAACGGTAGGGATGCATATGAACAGCACCAGCTGAAACTAATTTCCAATCAGGGTGATCGGCAAGTGTTTTGTTTAAATAAGGTACATGTTGAAAATAATTTGCATCTAATTCTTTTTCCGCCAATGCTTGGTTTGGAATAATATAATCATTAAATACACGAATATCTAAATCAATTCCTTCTTTCGCTAATTGTGGCTTAACAAATTCGAGAATTTCTGCATGTGGGGTACTTGAAGCACCAATAATTAAGGTGTTTTTCTTTTCATCATCACTAGGTTTACAGGCCGCTAGCGCTAAACTTACGCAAAGCAATGTTCCTAGACGTTTAAATGTAGTCAGTACCATCGTTATATTTCCTTTTAGGTATATTTATAATTAATAATAAGTGAGTGTTGTTGCCAAATTTGATTAACGTTTATCAATCCACTGAACAAGAGTGTCTCCCACAACCTGAATACATAAAACAATTACTAAAATAACCAGTGTTGCGGCCCAAACAACATCCATATGACTACGTTGAAATCCTTCTAAATAGGCAAGGTTGCCTAATCCACCTGCGCCAATAGCGCCAGCAATTGCTGTACCACCAACTAAAGAAATTAATGTTACGGTTAAACCTGAAATTAATGCTGGCGATGACTCTGGGATCAATACTCTAAAAATCAATGTATGAAGTTTTGCCCCCATTGATTGACTGGCTTCAATGACTCCTTTATCAACTTCTCGTAATGCAAGTTCGACTAGGCGGGCATAAAACGCGCTTGCGGATATAACCAAAGCAGGCAGCGCTGCATTTACACCTAAAATTGTCCCAATTAACCATTTTGTAAATGGAAATAATAAAATGATTAAAATAATAAAAGGTACTGCGCGAAAAATATTAACAATAAAAGATAAGGTTCGATAAACCGATAGATTTTCTTTTCTGCCATCTTTAGCCGTTAAAAATAAAAATACGCCTAAAAAAATACCGAAAAGGCAGGATAGTGCACCGGATACAAATGTCATATACAACGTACTGACTGTTTCGATACCAAGAATATTTAATTTAAGATAAGGTAAGTACTGGCTTACCCATTGTTGTGCATCATCCATGTTTAAATTACCTCAACCACAATATTTCTTTTATTTTTTAGATAATCAATTATTTCATTCGTTTTTTTAGTTTCTAGTGATAATTGAAAATAAAAAAAGCCATTTCCTTGATTGAATGTTCCTTTTAATAATTTAATCGGCTCATTAAATTCAGAGATAATGTCATACAGTAAATAATCACTGTTTTTGTCATCATCTAAAATTACTCGGATAATCGGGCCTTGTGACAATACATTCTGCAAATCATCCTGGGTGTCAGTGACAATTTCACTTTGCGATAAAAATTGGCGTGTAATTGTATGTTGCGGATTATGAAATACTGATGACACAGTACCTTCTTCTACAATTTGTCCTTTATCAATAACAGCGACTTTATGACAAATACTTTTTACAACCCGCATTTCATGGGTAATTAAAACAATCGTAATATTAAGTTCACGATTAATTTTGGCTAATAGAGACAAAATATTTTGTGTTGTTTTGGGATCAAGTGCGGATGTTGCTTCATCACATAATAAAACATCAGGATTATTTGCCAGAGCACGTGCAATACCAATACGTTGTTTTTGTCCTCCACTGAGCATTGATGGATATTCATCTGCTTTGTCTGTTAAATCCACTAACTTCATTAATTCATCTACGCGTGCTTTGCGTTTCTTTTTATTAAAACCTGAAATATGTAATGGAAATTCAATATTTTCTCTAACTGTTCTAGACCACAGTAAATTAAAGTGTTGAAAAATCATTCCAATAGATTGGCGGATTTTTAAAATCGATTTTTCATCACTGTGAGTAATATTATTTTTACCAACAATGACTTCGCCATCAGACGCTTTTTCAAGTCGATTAAATAAGCGAATTAAACTACTTTTTCCCGCTCCACTATAACCAATGATACCGAAAATTTCGCCAGCAGGGATAGTGAGATTAATATTATCAACAGCAACGGTTTGCTTTTTTCCGCGGCGATATATTTTGCTGACATTTTTTAGGGTTATCACGATATTCTGTTACCTCTAGCGTACAAAAAAACATCATTAACTATGTTATGGGCGTTTGGATGTCTAAACGTTTGAATGGCTAAACTAGTATGAAGTGTGACGAATGTCAAGCTTGTAATAAGATTGAGATATGCTGAGTTAGAACCAAAAAATCTATAGTCATCACCTGATATTTAGCTTAATGAAGAGGCTTAGTGTAAATTGTTGGATTATATTTCGAATTAACCATTAAAATAGTTAAATTATTTGAGCTAAGGTTATGATTATAATGGACATTAATTATCCATGTATATGTTGTGGCTATTTAAGCCGCACTGAACTAAGTCAAGGTGATTATGACATTTGTCCGATCTGTTTTTGGGAGGATGATCCATTACAAAATGAAGAAGACCTTGATTATTCTGGTGGGGCTAATGCGGTACCATTAAAACAAGCTCGTATCAATTTTAAAAAATTTAAGGCAATAGAAAAGCGTTTTATTAAAAATGTCCGAGAGCCATTAAGTCATGAAATTCCATAAATAAAGAGTAGCCACAATGAAAGTTCAACAAAGTTGGACTTTCAAAGTAGCTATGCAGTTATCGCTTAGGCCTAATCAAGGTAAGTAAGTTCTTGCTGCTGGCAACCTAATGCTTTCAAGGTATTTTCGGTCATACACCATTGCTTAACGATAGCATTTTGTTTTTCAACCAGCACCGCTTGCTCAATAGAGCGCATATCTTTACCCGCTAAATTCACCATAATCAATGCAGCTTGCAGAGGGGGTAAACTTGGGTTGAATGCAGCATTTTCAGCATAACGGCCAGTAAACAAAGAACCATCTTTCAATTGTAGTGCAATACCTGAGTGTGACAGGCTATAAGGGGCATGCGATTGATTAGCAGCTTCAATTGCAGCGCATAGCAATCTATTACGGCTAGGCATAGTATAACCATGATCTACCGTATCCATCAGCAACGTAGTGATATCTAAATCAATAGGACCAAATGAATCAGGCAAATAATCATGTAGAGTTGCTGGCTGGCGTTCAGGTAAGTGGATAGCAATTTCTCCACCACCACGTAATTCGTTCATAAACTGGCGGCAATGGCCGCATGGCGTATAGTTTACAGTAATTGAGGTCAGTTGCTTTTCGCCTTTTAACCATGCATGGGTAACCGCACACTGTTCAGCATGGATAGTTTGGCCAATTGCAACGTAGCTGAATTCCATGTTGGCTCCGAAATAGATATTACCGCTAATACCACGAGCAATTGCACCAACATTAAAGTGCGAAATTGGTGTGACGGCATAGGCAGCTGCGAATGGCAGTAATAAAAATGCAAGTTCGCTATCACTGTAATGACAGTTGGTTTTAATCTGGTCAACTTGTTCAGCACTCAGCATCGCTGGAAAGTCTGGCTTATCAATAATGGGTTTGAGTGCGATTTGCAATTTTTCTGGAAGTTTAGACCAGGCGGACTTAAATCTTGAATGCATGAGTTACTCTCCCTAATGACTGATTTATACCCGTCATACTTCAAGTTGTAGCTTTGTTGACGACACTCATTCCCTTGTCGCCTAGCTGCAACTCAAATTATTTAGGGTATTACCCGTTATACCTCAAGCTGCAGTACAGTTGACTAAGCTGATTCGCACTAGTCACATAGTTATCTATGCTCCTAGCAATTCATTCCCATGTCGCCTAGCTGCAATTCGAATTATTTAGAGTATATTCTATGCAATAAACCACGCATTGAAATGTGATTAATGTCACTTATTTAATGAAAGACTATGAAACAAATGTGATAAATGAGAGATGTATCTCAAGTTTTTAGCCCGTGATTATTATTCAATATGCTTCAACTTAATGTTTACACTAGATTCGAGTGAAGTCATGCATCCGAATGATAGCGCTATTTTGGTTTTAGGAGCTTTGGCTGTAAATAATATAAAAAGGTCATCAGGAATATAATTTGGACAGCTAAATCAAGAGAGGCGAATAAGCCTCTCTATTTATTAATTCTAGCCGAAAAGATGAAGTATGACGGGAAAGATAAATGGGGCGAGTAGAGAAGTGATGATCCCACAGGTCATTAATGCTAAAGAACTGTAAGCACCTTCAATATAGTTAATTTCTGCACAACGCGCAGTACCGAGTGCATGGGAAGCAGTTCCCATTGCAAGTCCACGTGAAGCATGGGTGCGGATGCGCAGAATATCGAATAATGAATGGCCAAACATAGCGCCTAACATTCCAACAAAAATCACACAGGCAGCACTAATCGCTGGTATGCCACCAATTGAATCTGCAACGGCCATTGCAATAGGTGTAGTCACGGATTTTGGCAATATCGAGGCAGCAATATCCGGTGTTGCACCTAACCATAAGGCGATGGACGTTCCCGTAAACATTGCGACTAAGCTACCAGCCAAGCAGATACTTAACAATGATTTCCATTGTGCTCGGATCTGGTGCATTTGCTCGTAAAGTGGGAATGCTAAAGCAACAACTGCGGGCTGAAGAAGGTCATTAAGAATTTTACTCCCCGCAAAATAGTGCTCATAAGGGGTGTTGGTAAAAATCAACAATGGCACAATGATGGCAATAGCGACCAATAATGGATTTAAAAGTGGCAGTTTTAATTTAACTGATAATAGTCTTGCGATATAAAACACAACAATAGTTAACGGTAAGGACCACCAAATATGTTCTAACATTTGCCATTCCCCTCATTCTTGTCGTTATTAATATCAGTGGCTACATCGATATTTTCTTCGGGGGGAAGGGAAACCTCATCAGGCTTTACACCCACTATCTGACGTTCTTTATGAATATAGTTAGAGCTGAAAGCAACAACTAACATTATAACTAACGTACTGATAAAACAAGAAACTAGAATGGGAACGAGTTGCTGACTTAATTGGCCGTAATAATTCATGATACCAATACCAATTGGTACAAAAAGCAGTGTCATATTTTTTAAAAGTAAAGAACAACCGGGTTTCGCCCAATCAGCAGGGACGATTTGTAAGGCGAGTAATGTAAACAGTATTAGCATGCCGATGATGCTGCCGGGAACGGCAAATGGAAGTATTGCTGATAGCAGGTTACCAATAATAAGGCAGAGATAAAGTAACGCAAATGCGCGCAAATACTGCCATCCGGTTATCAGCACATGTTTTAATGACATGAGGCTTGTCCTATTACGCTAAGTGTATTCATCATACAATTAACTTGATTATTGTGCTACAGCTCACAGTTAAAAGAGAATAAAAAAAGCGGAGAATGATAGATTCTCCGCTTTTCGCTTAATAATTAACTCTTTCCATTGTGGGTTTCGTTATTTTATTTTACTTGCATGCCTGGTTGAGCACCATTATCAGGGCTGAGTAGGTAAATATCTTTACCACCAGGGCCTGCGGCCATCACCATACCTTCTGATAAACCAAAACGCATTTTACGTGGTGCTAGGTTTGCAACCATAACAGTCAAGCGACCTTCCAATGCTTTTGGATCAGGATACGCGCTGCGAATTCCTGAGAAGACTTGGCGGGTTTCCCCTCCGATATCTAAGAGAAGTTTTAGCAGTTTGTCAGAGCCTTCAACAAAATCGGCTTGTTTGATAAGTGCGATACGTAAATCTATTTTCGCAAAATCATCAAAGCTGATAGTGTCCTGAATCGGATCATCTGCAAGCGGTCCTGTTAATAATTTCGTCGGTTTAATACTTTCTTTAGATGCTTCAACCATCGCTTCCACTTTTGCCATTTCAATACGGGCAAATAGCGCTTTGAATGGCGCAACTTCATGATTAGTTAATGGAGTGGTGATTGAATCCCACGTTAACTCAACATTGAGGAATGCTTCGGTACGTTTTGTCAGGCTCGGTAGAACGGGTTTTAAATAGGTCATCAATACGCGGAATAAATTGATACCCATTGAGCAGATATCTTGCAGTTCGTGATCTTTGCCTTCTTGCTTAGCCACAACCCATGGTGCTTTCTCATCGACATAGCGGTTAGCAATATCTGCCAGCGCCATAATTTCACGGATTGCCTTACCATATTCGCGATTGGTATAAGCATCCCCAATGGACTGAGCTGCATCAGTAAATTGCTGATATAGCGCTGGATCAGCGAGTTTACCTGATAATTTACCACCAAAGCGTTTTGCGATAAAACCTGCATTACGTGATGCCAAGTTAACCACTTTGTTAACTATATCGCTGTTTACACGCTGAACGAAGTCTTCTAAGTTCAGGTCGATATCATCGATACGTGACGAAAGCTTAGCCGCATAATAGTAACGCAGGCAATCTGCATCAAGATGGTCAAGGTAAGAACGTGCAGTGATAAATGTGCCACGTGATTTGGACATTTTTGCACCATTCACAGTGACATAGCCATGCACAAACAGGTTAGTAGGTTTACGGAATTCACTACCTTCAAGCATTGCAGGCCAGAACAGGCTGTGGAAATAAACGATATCTTTACCGATAAAATGATAAAGATCGGTTTTTGAATCTTTACTCCAGAACTCATCAAAGCTTAAGTTATCACGCTTGTCGCATAGATTTTTGAATGAACTCATATAGCCAATGGGGGCATCTAGCCAAACATAGAAGTATTTACCCGGCGCATCTGGAATTTCAAAACCAAAATAAGGCGCATCACGGGTGATATCCCACTGTTGTAAACCGGAGTCGAACCACTCCTGCATTTTATTGGCGACTTGTTCTTGCAGTGCACCTGAGCGTATCCATGCTTGTAACATGTTACTAAATGCGGGTAAATCGAAGAAGAAGTGTTCAGTTTCACGTAACTCAGGTGTTGCACCAGATACAACAGAACGTGGGTTAATCAACTCAGTCGGGCTATAGGTAGCGCCACAAACTTCGCAGTTATCACCATATTGATCTTCAGCTTTACAGGTTGGGCAAGTACCTTTAACAAAACGGTCAGGTAGAAACATGCCTTTTTCAGGATCATACAGCTGTGAAATAGTGCGGTTTTTGATAAAACCGTTTTTCTTCAGCGCGCCATAAATATGTTCTGACAGCTGTTTGCTTTCTTCACTGTGTGTGGAGTGATAATTATCGTAACTAATAGCAAAGCCAGCAAAATCATCCTGATGCTCTTGGTTCATTGAGGCAATCATATCTTCAGGTGAAACACCTAATTGCTGAGCTTTCAGCATGATCGGAGTACCGTGTGCATCATCTGCACAGATAAAATGAACCTCTTTGCCGCGCATTCGCTGATAACGGACCCAAATATCAGCCTGAATATGCTCCAGAATATGACCGAGATGGATTGAACCGTTAGCATAGGGTAACGCACAAGTTACCAGTAATTTATTCGCGACTTGAGACATAGTAATGATCTTACTTCCATTATTTGAATAGGGACTTTGATGTTAACCGATCAAATCTTTCGCTGCTAGGGTAATAACGGATTATTTAGGATTTACCCGTCGTACTTTAAATTGTTTCATGTGACTAATGAATATACGACTCCCTCGATTATCCAAATCAGATACTTATATATGTTTATCGAGATAGCTTCGCCAATCATTTTACAATGACTCGATTTATAAGGCTTAGGGATTTATAAGTGAAAAAATTTTTACTGTTCGTGGTATTTCGTTTGTAAGGCGGTCACTATTTTTTATCATCTCTGCTATGATGAGTAGCAGTCAAAGTATCATAGTTAAAAATATAAAATAAAGGAGCTGGGATGAGCGATAAATCTCCCGAGCAGAACAATCCAGAACTGCTGACTGAAAAAGTCTCCACTGTTTTGGCTTCATTTACACACCCAACACTGAAACGTAATTTGATATCTATCAAAGCATTACATCACTGCGCAGTATTGGACAATGTGTTACATGTCGAATTAGTGATGCCATTTGTCTGGAAAGGGCCTTTTAAGGTTCTGATCAGCGAAAAAACCGCAGAATTGAAAAAACTGACGGGGACACATGCGGTTGAATGGAAACTGCGTCATGACGTCACGACCTTAAAACGTGCGAATGATTTACCTGGAATTAACGGCGTTCGTAATATTTTAGCCGTAAGTTCAGGCAAAGGTGGTGTGGGTAAATCCAGTACCTCTGTAAACTTAGCATTGGCATTGGCACAGGAAGGTGCAAAAGTCGGTATTCTTGATGCTGATATTTACGGACCATCAATCCCAAATATGTTAGGCACGACTCTTGAACGACCAACTTCACCTGATGGTCAGCACATGGCACCAATTATGGCCTATGGACTATCAACCAACTCAATTGGTTACTTAGTCACTGATGATAATGCCATGGTTTGGCGAGGCCCAATGGCCAGTAAGGCATTAATGCAGATGTTACAAGACACCTTATGGCCTGATATTGATTACTTGGTGATTGATATGCCACCGGGAACGGGTGATATTCAGCTGACATTGTCACAAAACATTCCTGTCACTGGAGCTATCGTTGTAACGACCCCGCAAGATATTGCGCTGGTGGATGCGATGAAGGGGATTGTTATGTTCAAGAAAGTAAATGTACCTGTTCTTGGTGTTGTAGAAAACATGAGTGCACATATCTGTAGTAATTGTGGTCATGTAGAGCCTATTTTTGGTACTGGCGGCGCTGAGAAGCTAGCTGAAAAATACAATACTAAATTATTAGGTCAGGTTCCTCTGCATATCTCTTTACGTGAAGACCTCGACCGTGGTCAGCCTACCGTAATGCGTGATCCAGAAGGTGAGTTTGCTGATATTTATCGCGAAATTGCTTCAACTATCTCATCATTAATGTATTGGGAAGGCGATAAAATCCCAACTGAGATTTCTTTCCGAGCAGTATAAAAATTAGTTTTAAAAGGGTCTATTCCATTTAGATAAAATAGACCCTTATTTTTCAATATGTTAATCAGAATCTAAGTTAATAAATCATTTCGTTAATAAAATACTTCATCAATAAAATACTTATTTATTGGAGCCCCTTCCATTTTTCTGATTTATTCTTTGGTTGTTTCTTTATTTCATTACACTAGCGTAGAATATGATAATAAGTTCACTAATAAATACCTGCTGTCTTAGGGTATTAATATTACATTTTTTTCCTATGGCAGATGCCTAAAAGGTGATTATGAAATTTTTAATTTTTATTGTCGTATTGGTAGTGATTTTTATTTACTTCTATAACCGAATCGTGGCAATGCGAGAGGCTGTTATATCGAGTGAAACTGAAATTTCAGTGCAATTAGATCGCCGTGGAAAAGTATTTGATAGCTTACTTGCAACGGTCAAAAAGTATTTAAGTCACGAGAGTGAGGTTTTTAGCAAAATTACCGAACTGAGAACTCAAGCTCAAACAGCAACGGGTTCACAGGCACGAGAAGCGGAAGATGCGCTATCAAAAATGGTTAGTAGTGGCGCAATCAATGTCGCTGTAGAGGCTTATCCAGAGCTTAAATCTGATTCCATCATGGCTAATTTACAAGAAGAAATAGTCTCTTCTGAAAACAAGCTATCATTTGCTAAACGTGGTTATAACCGCGCACTTGAAGCGTATAAAGCGTATATCGCCTCAATGCCTGCTGTATTTATTGTTGGTATTATTCCGAGTCTTAAAATTGATAAAGACTACTGGCGTCTTGATGAAGAAACAATCAAGAACGAAGAAGCTCGCCGTATTAACTTTGATTAGAAGCCATCAATGATACTGTTTATTAGGGCAAGATTTATGCCCTAATAAACAATGCGAAGGCATGTGCAGGTTATTTTATGGATTTTAGAAACGTTATACGCAAAAACAACATCCGTACACGTTTAGTGATAGCGAGTTATGTTTTCATTATGTTGATTATTGGATTGTTGGCCGATACGGCAACTCATCCGGATGTTCGAATTAATTTTTTTGCAAATATCATTGCATTTATAACTTTTGAGCAATTACCTATCGCAACATTAATTGTCTTAAGTTTAACTTTTCTGGGCTTGGTTTACATTCATTTTCGCGGTCATAAAATGATGTTAGCAGGCATGAATGCAAAAGAAATTACGGCTGAAAATGCCAGTACGCCAGAAGAAAGACAGCTCTACAATATTTTAGAAGAATTAAGCTTAAGTGCTACATTACGCTATGTTCCACGCTTATATATCTTAGATAGTGATGAACCGAATGCTTTTGCTGCAGGATGGACCTCAAAAAATGCATTAGTTGGAGTCACTCGTGGATTGTTGCAAATGCTTAACCGCCAAGAGATACAAGCTGTTTTAGCTCATGAAGTAGGGCATATTATTCATGGTGATTCAAAGCTGACTCTTTATGTGGGAATTTTGGCAAATGTAATTTTAACGATTACTAATATATTTAGTCAGATATTTATTCGTACTTCTAACCGCAGTCGCAATAATGCCGCGAATAAAGCGCAAGTTATTTTATTAGTTCTGAATTTTGTTTTACCTTGGATAACGCAAATTCTCTATTTTTATTTGTCGCGTACAAGGGAATATATGGCCGATGCAGCAGCGGTTGATCTAACGACTGATAACCAAGCTATGATCAGCGCATTAAAAAAAATCTCTGGTAAGCACGAAACGAACCAATATGACCATTCGAGTACAGGTGATGCCTATCGACGAGCTGCCTATATCTTTAATAAAGGTGATTCGGTGTTTTCAACACACCCATCTATTGAGAATCGCATCGCTACTTTGGAAGGACGTAAAGAGTTTTAATTAACGTTTTATTTTGCATGCGCATACGAACCTCATAAAACTTGAAATAAAACAGGTATATTGGGATCGCGACCTTAGGGGCTGTTTATATTTTCTGGTTATTTCAGCATCATTAATTGATTGAAATAATATCAATTCAATCATATTGCGGTACTAAAGTGGTTAAAAGAACATCATTATAACCGCTAGAGGTATATAAAAAGTGCCCTTCGGGTTCGATTAAAAGAGGGAGTTGGCTGTATTGAGCGGATCTTGCCGAGTCCACTAAGTGGCGAAGTACTTACCTTGCTTCTTTTTAGCTTAAGAAAGAGATTTAATTCGAATAAAAATTGAACTTCAAAGGTAAGTAGCCCCTAGGTATCTACTCGTAATATAAATTGTTTGAGTAATCAAAATAGGTGTTTTGCGATAATTCTTATTAATTTTTAATATCTTTTTTAGTGACTTTGCTTTGTGATGCTGGAACCTCACGTCATTACCTTCTATAATTCCCGCCAACCATAATAATATGGATGTCTATCTGACATATTTCAATTCGCATTGGTATTGACGGCACTCAGTTACCCTAGTCATCCAGAGTCACATAGTTATCTATGCACTTTGGGCTTTATTCAAAGGAATAGCTTTACTTGTCCACTATATGCATTTTGAATTATTTAGGTTGCAAGTACTCCATTTCGGATTTATTTAACCAGGTTATCATTTTATGACTGACATAGCGCATCACTGTACCATTGTAGGTATCGCAGGAGCATCTGCATCAGGTAAAAGCCTTATTGCAAGTACCTTATATCGTGAATTAAGGGAAAAGGTTGGTGATCATAATATCGGTGTTATACCAGAAGATTGTTACTATAAAGACCAAGCAGATATACCGATGGAAGAACGGTTTAAAGTCAATTATGACCATCCCAACTCCATGGACCATAGCCTCCTTTACCAACATCTCAAAATGCTAAAAAGCGGTCAATCTGTAGAAATTCCTCAGTACGATTATGTTGCTCATACCCGCAAAGATAAAGCCATTCATTTCAACCCTAAAAAAGTGATTATTATCGAAGGTATTTTATTACTGACAGATAAACGTTTGCGTGAAGAGATGGATTTCTCTATCTTTGTTGATACTCCTCTTGATATTTGCTTGATGCGACGCATAAAACGTGATGTAAATGAGAGAGGTAGAACACTGGACTCGGTTATTGAACAATATAATAAAACCGTTCGACCTATGTTCTTACAGTTTATTGAGCCGTCGAAGCAGTATGCCGATATTATTGTTCCTCGCGGGGGTAAAAACCGCGTTGCCATTGATGTCTTAAAAGCAAAAATCGGCGAGTTTTGCCAAGAATAACTAAAATTAGGTTCTTTAGTGATAAAAAATTAATGAAAGAGGATACAATCATGCGTCTTTGTGACCGCGATATCATTCAATGGATGGATGACGGTAAATTAGTGATTAGCCCACGCCCACCGGTTGAACGAATCAATGGAGCAACTGCTGATGTTCGTCTGGGAAATCAATTTCGAGTTTTTCGTGGGCATACAGCGGCATTTATTGATCTAAGTGGCCCAAAAGATGAAGTCAACGCAGCATTAGAACGTGTAATGAGTGACGAAATTGTTCTCAAAGATGATGAGCCTTTTTTTCTCCACCCTGGGGAATTGGCCCTTGCGGTCACTCTTGAGTCAGTTACATTGCCAGATAACCTTGTGGGTTGGTTAGATGGGCGTTCATCATTAGCGCGATTGGGGTTAATGGTGCATGTGACGGCTCACCGAATTGATCCCGGTTGGTGCGGGCAAATTGTACTAGAGTTTTATAACTCAGGTAAATTACCGTTAGCTCTGCGTCCAGGAATGGTCATCGGCGCGTTAAGTTTTGAACCTTTATCTGGCAGTGCAGATCGCCCATATAACAGTCGGCAAGATGCAAAATATAGAAATCAACACGGTGCAGTAGGTAGCCGTATCAGTGAAGATTGATATGTTAGATTTAAAATAATTTAAGGTATCGTTATCCTCTAAATAATGTCGATTTGCATGTAGGTGACAAGGGGGAAAAGGCGGAGAACACAGAGAAATTTTGTGACTCGACTTGCTGGGCCCGATCAATCATCCTGCAACTATAGGTATGACGGGGATAGGTGAAAATAATGTTATTCCGAATTACATCAAAAACATTGTCATTCAGGTAACAAGCTTAGCGTTTATGTGATGACAGCGGGCAACTTAAATTATGACGGATAGGTAAGTATTGCGGAGGTTATCCCTAAGTCTTAAGTTATTAATATGGGGAAATCCGCTAGTTACAGGGATAGGTATAGTGTGAGCCTTTAGTGTGGCGTAGCAGACATAATACAAGTGAGGGAAGAATGAAACGGTTTCTGACGACACTGGTCATTTTGCTGGTCGTAATAGTGGTTGGTTTAACAGCTTTGGTGATGTTAGTTAACCCTAATGATTTTAGACAATATCTTGTGGAAAAAGTAGAGAAAAAGAGCGGTTATCAGCTTGAATTTAAAGGTGATATGCGTTGGCATGTATTGCCTAGGCTGAGTATTATTACTGGCCCTGTTTCTATTACGGCTCCCAATGCAAATCAACCCGTCTTGAGTGCTGAAAATATGCGCCTTGATGTAGAATTATGGCCTTTAATATCTCACCGTTTATCTATTCAACAAATTGTTTTAGATGGTGCTGTGATCCGCCATACTCCGGAAAGTGAACCTCAAATTAGCGGTAACTCACCGATTGCACCAGCAGGAAACCAACCTGTTTCAGAGACGACAGAAAAAAGTAAATGGCTGTTGGATATTGAGAAAATTGAAGTATCCAATAGCTTAGTCATCTGGAAAACGAAAAACGATGAATATAATTTACGCAATATCGATCTTTCATTAAAAAAGAGCGACGACCAAAAAATTGCAGCTAAATTTAGTGGTAACTTAAATAAAAATCAGCAAGAGCTTAACTTTAATGCTCGTGCAGACATTGACCTTTCTCAACTATCGCGGCAGGTAAGTGGGCAACTAACCCAGTTTGATTATACCTTTACCGGTGTCGATTTACCTGAAGGTGGCATCTCTGGCCAAGTCACTACTGATTTTATTTATAATAAAGATGATATCGCATCGGCGAGTTTAAATAATATTGCTATTAACGCGAATGACAGTGAATTAACAGGAAAAATTACTGCAATACTGGGAAATATTCCTGATATCAACGTCAGGCTATCTTCTAGTACGCTAAACCTCGATAAATTATTAGGTGCAGCCAATTCTAGTGATGAGACAGAAACAGTCATCGAAACAGAGAACCCTGCACGTGTTGGCGTTAAGCCTGTTATTTCAGGAAAACAAGGTCAAAAATATGATCTGTCTAGCCTAAAATCGTTTACGGCAGAGATGAATGTAGGTATCGAAAACCTAGTTTATCGAGGTATGCCGATTAGTGGTGTGAAATTTAGTGCGCAAAACCAAGCGCCATTACTCACTGTTTCTCAATTAGAAGGGAAGGCATTTGGTGGTCAATTCTCTTTACCGTTAACCATAAATTATAGTGATATCCCCGCTAAAGTAACGGCTAAGCCAGATTTTAAAAATATTAACTTAACGCCATTATTGAAAGCATTTAATATGCCAGAAAAACTAAGTGGGATTGTCTCGATTAATGCCACTTTGTCAGGTCCAGGTTATGATGACAATGCGGTCAAAAATTTATGGCAAGGGCCCATTAATTTCAGCCTGCAAAATGCGCGTTTGGCAGGGCTAAATATTCCTCTCCTAATTCAGCAATCGATCTCTCGTGTTACTGATAAAATAAATGCTCCAGTGAGTTCAGGTAATTACACCACTGTCGAGTTATTTACAGTGAATGGTCGTTTGAATAAAGGCACCATGAATATTATGTCAATGAACGCGACTTCAGAACTGATTTCGATAACAGGGCAAGGTTGGGCGAATATTCCTGAAGAAACTTTAGATGTTAATTTAGGTGTACAAGTTACTAAAGGTTGGGCGGGTGATTCTCGCTTTATTCAGCAGTTGCAATCCATGACGATACCACTGCGTATTTATGGTGGTTGGGACAGTTTGCAATATCAGCTGAATGTTGAAAAACTTATTCGTAATGAATTAAGAACCCAGGCTAAAGAAGCATTAGGTAACTTTTTGAAAAAAGAAGAGAAAAAAGGACTTAATGATCTATTGAATGCGTTTTAATAGGATCTAACTGGCATACTCAACGATCGGTGAGCATCGGTAAAACCTGAAGAATTAATAAAGCCCGATGAGCATAGGTAAACTATGTGATTCGGGTGACTAAGTGAAGTACTCTGTCTATTCCCCATTGAGTCTGATATATCTGATTAGAGTTTTATTCATGGCTTTCAATTTCAAATCTCTGGTAATGATGGTCATCGGCTAAATATTTATATTTTAAATAATTAGATGTCGTGCAAGTTCACGAAGAAATGAATCATGTCAATTTCCATCAAGTTGCCATCTATTGAAGTCAATCCTACCATCTTAATGTAGCTAAATTATTTAAATTCAGATACGTTATAAACATTATAAATTAGTTAACAATTTGTTTTTAAATTGTTATTTTTGCGTTAACTGAGTTAAGAGTTGGTGATTAATTACACTGTGAGTAGTTAAATATACTGATGCCTAAATAGTCATTTTCTATGATGAGTTAGTACATCAAGCAAATAACACATAAATCTCACAGGAGCATATAGATGACGCTATCTATCAAAAAGCCAAGTTTATTAATAATTGCATTTACATTAGCAGCTCTCACAGCGTCAAATTCTGTGAAAGCGAAAACATTGGTTTACTGTTCGGAGGCTTCTCCAGATAGCTTTAATCCTCAGTTATCTGTTTCAAGTACAACATTCGATGCTAGTTCAGCTCAGATATACGATCGTTTAGTTGAATTTACATTGGGTACTACAGTCATTGAGCCGGGGTTAGCGGAACGCTGGGAAGTGAGCAAAGATAACAAGATTTATACCTTCCACTTACGTAAAGGTGTTAAATGGCATTCAAACAAAGATTTCAAGCCAACTCGTGATTTTAATGCTGATGATGTAATTTATAGCTTTATGCGCCAAAAAGATGCTAATCATCCATATCATAAAGTCTCTGGGGGCAACTATGAGTTCTTTATGGGAATGGATATGGATAAACTCATCGATAAAATTGAAAAAATTGATGACAATACCATTCGTATTACTCTGATTCGTCCCGAATCTCCATTCTTATCAAATTGTTCTGCGCAACTAAATCAGGACACTTTTCTTAAGGAATTTTGTTCATACTCAATTGGGGACAGATCACCGTTGGCAGTATGAAACCTTTCTAGGTTGTAATAGCGCATATACGCGATAACATCTTCTTTCATCTGTTTCCGAGTCGGCTGAGGGATTTTCAGTACCCAATCGTGTTTTAAACTGCCAAAAAATCGTTCTACAACGGCGTTATCCCAACAGGCTCCAACATCACCCATGCTTGCCCTAATACCATAGCTTGTTAGCAAGCGGCGATATCGCTTACTCGTATATTGAGAGCCTCTATCACTATGAAAGACTAAGCCTTTTTCGGGCTGGCGTAAGTTATACGCTTTCATCAAGGCTTTACTGACTAAATCTGCCGTCATTCGTTTATCGATATGCCAACCCACAATACGGCGTGAGTATAAGTCCATCACGATGGCTAAATACATCCAGCCTTCCCCTGTTTTTAAATAGGTCACATCACCCGCCCACACTTCGTTAGGTGCGTGAGGATTAAAATTTTGATTGAGCAAATTATCGGCTACGGCATCACTGTGTTTGCGTTTTGTGGTGACTTTGTAAGCAACGCGCTGAGTGACGACTAGGCCAAGCTGAGCCATTAGCTTTTGAACGCCATAAGCACTCACGCTAAAGCCCTCTTTGCATAACCGTTTACGTAACGTTCTATAACCTAAGCTATTTCGACTCTGTTCAAAGATAGCTTTGGCTCTGCGGTACAGGCTAAGTTGTTCTGCGGTGATCAATTTTGCTGGGCGTTTAAGCCAAGCATAGTAGGCAGAACGACTTATTTTCATTAACTTGCAGAGCTTCAGCACGGGAAACTGTGAAGATAATTGCTTAATCGTTTTAAACGCTACTTGGTTTCCTTTAGCAGGAGGGCGCTGGCTTTTTTTAGGATCTCTTTCTCCATCCTAAGTTCTTTATTTTCTTTTCGAAGCCTTAATAGCTCAGCTCTCTCATCGGCATTCAAGCTGCTACCGGATTGTTCAGCATCGAATTTTGCTTTCCAGTTATAAAGTAATTTATCGGTGATCCCTAATGAAGCTGCCGCTTTTGGGACGCTATAACCTTGTTCGGTGACTAATGCGACCGCTTCTTGCTTAAACTCAGTAGTATAAAACCTGTTTGTTCGTTTTTTCATTTAACACCTCAATAATTGGATTATATTCCATTATTAAAGTGTCCTGTTTGATTAAAGCAGATCAATCCAACCAGCACGTATGACGACGGATCATGGCAAACGGATTGAGCTTTATAAGCAAGCGCAAATTGTGATGCATGAACAAGCTCCCGCATTAATCATCGCTCACTCAACAATATTTGAACCAATACGTAAAGAAGTGAAAGGCTATATTATCGATCCACTTGGCAAACATCACTTTAGCAACGTCGATATTGAGAAATAATAGAGTTTGATTATTGACAATAAGGCCTTAAAAATTCGAGTTGCCGGTAGACAACTCGAATTATTTATAGATTTAAAAACAGGTTATACTTCTTCGTACTCATGTGAGGTTTTTGGCGGAATAATTAATACCTTACTGATACGATGACTATTTATTTCAAGTGGTTGGAAGATGCAGCCATTGACTTCGACTTGTTCACCTACTTGAGGAACGCGTTGAAGGTCTTCCATTAATAGACCAGCAATGGTTTCGTACTCACGTTTGTCATCAAGTTCCATTGGAATAAATAGAATTAAATCTTCTAAAGGCATAAAGCCATTAGCAACCCAGCTGCCATCTTCTAACTTTTGGATATCATGGCGTGAATCATTCTCTTCTTCACCAACAGGTAAGTTACCCGCGATAGTTTCCATAACATCCGTTAATGTTACGATACCTTCGATAGAACCAAATTCATCCACAACAAACGCAAAATGAGTATGTGCCTTACGGAATTGCTCGAGTGCTTTTAACAGTGAAAGCCCTTCTGGGAAGATAAGCGGCTGCGTAATTAGTGCACGTAAATCCAACGGAGCACCACTTAATTGCTGCTTAACTAAGTCTAGAATATGAACAACGCCAACAGGTTCATCACTGATGGTTTCATCAATGACAACAAAACGTGAATGCGGATTTTTTTCCATTAATTGCAATAATTCACTTGCTGATTTATTGATATCCAAATAATCCACATCATGGCGTGATGTCATAATACTTTCGACGTTACGTTGCGCCATTCCAAGAACACGGGCAATCATTTGACGCTCTTGTGGATCAAAAACAGATTGGTTATCTGCAATTAAATTCGAGGTATGAGCATCCAGTTCTGCACGTTCATGTTTACCACTTAAGATACGTAAAACAGCTTCAGCAGTCCGCTCACGTAACGGGCGGGTGCCTTTAAGGTACTTGCGACGGTTAAACTGTGCAAACTGGTTCAACATCTCAATCATAATCGAGAAGCCGATCGCAGCGTACAGATAACCTTTTGGTATTGCATAACCAAAACCTTCAGCGACTAAGCTAAAGCCTATCATTAGCAAGAAGCTAAGACACAAGATAACAATAGTTGGATGGTTATTGACGAAGCCTGTCAGTGGCTTACTTGCCCATATCATTAAGATCATGGCAATAGTAACCGCCGCTACCATCACGCCTATATGGTCAACCATCCCCACTGCCGTGATGACTGAGTCAAGAGAGAATACGGCGTCAAGGACAATAATTTGTGCAACAACTGCCCAGAAATTCGATGTTTTTCTTTGAGTATTGCTATGCTCATCACCCCCTTCTAATCGCTCATTTAGCTCCATTGTTGCTTTAAATAGCAAGAATATTCCCCCGATTAACATAATGAGATCTCGGGCGCTAAATGGATGATCGAATAACGTAATAATTGGCTTGGTGAGCGTTATTAGCCAAGACAGACTAAACAGCAGAATAATACGCATAATCAGTGCGAACATAAGGCCCGTAATACGAGCTCGGTCACGCAATTTTTGCGGAAGTTTATCTGCCAAAATGGCTATAAAGACGAGGTTATCAATACCAAGAACGATTTCTAGAACGATGAGGGTGGCAAGCCCCGCCCAAATCGAAGGATCTGCGATCCATTCCATACAGTTTGTTTTACCTTCTGAGATAACGGCTTATGCCGACAGGTGAATAATGCGGTTTGTTTTCTCAAATTTCAATCAAAATTCGCGAATATTAGGCGATAAACTGCAAATAACATTTCGTTTATGCCGAGAATTGTTCATCTTTCTGGGGCAATTTTTATTCAAATTAAAAAAAGTGAAGCATCATTTAATTCAAGATGCATGGCCATGCACGGCTGTTTTTTAATCTCCACTTGTTGTAAAAATAAGCAGCAAAGTTCAACAGTCCTTAGCGATGAAATCAATAGCTACCCAGCAGAACAAACCTGAGTTAACATGTGATCCTGTTAACAGAATTGTCAGCAAATAAATCGCTGACGTGGTCCTAATCAGACAGGAGTTTTTCATGTCAAAGCAACAGATTGGCGTTGTCGGTATGGCTGTCATGGGGCGTAACCTTGCGCTGAATATTGAAAGTCGTGGTTATTCCGTCTCTATTTTCAACCGTTCACAAGATAAAACGGATGAAGTTATTGCTGAAAATCCAGGGAAAAAATTAGTTCCCAACTACACAATTGAAGAGTTTGTCGACTCTCTGGAAAAACCACGCCGCATCCTGTTGATGGTTAAAGCGGGTGAAGCTACAGATAAAACTATCGCTGCATTGACTCCGCATCTGGACAAAGGTGATATCTTAATTGATGGCGGTAATACGCTCTACAAAGATACTATTCGCCGTAATCGTGAACTGTCAGAGCAAGGCTTCAACTTCATCGGTACAGGTGTTTCTGGTGGTGAAGATGGTGCATTGAAAGGTCCTTCTATTATGCCGGGCGGCCAAAAAGAAGCTTACGAGCTGGTTGCGCCAATTTTGAAAGAAATCGCAGCTAAAGTAGACGGTGAACCTTGTGTGACTTATATCGGTCCAGATGGTGCAGGCCACTATGTTAAAATGGTTCACAATGGTATTGAATATGGCGATATGCAATTAATCGCAGAAGCGTATTCACTACTGAAAGGTTCTTTAAACCTGAATAACGAAGAGTTAGCAGAGATTTTCGCTGATTGGAACCAAGGCGAGCTGAGTAGCTATCTCATCGAAATTACCGCGGATATCTTTAAGAAGAAAGATGACGAAGGTAAATACCTTGTTGATGTGATCCTTGATGAAGCTGCTAACAAAGGTACAGGTAAGTGGACTAGCCAAAGTTCTTTGGACTTAGGTATTCCTGTCACACTGATTACTGAATCTGTGTTCGCACGTTATATCTCTTTCTTAAAAGATCAACGTGTTGCTGCCTCTAAAGTCTTAACTGGTCCTGTTTTGAAAGCGGTTGATGGTGATAAAAAAGAGTTTATTGAGAAAGTACGTCGTGCACTGTACCTCGGTAAAATCGTTTCTTATGCTCAAGGCTTCCAGCAATTAAAAGCGGCTTCAGACGAATACAGCTGGGATCTTAACTATGGCGAGATAGCGAAGATCTTCCGTGCTGGTTGTATCATTCGTGCGCAATTCCTACAAAAAATCACTGATGCCTATAATGAAAATGCACAAATTGCCAACTTATTGTTAGCGCCATACTTCAAGAACATTGCTGATGAATATCAGCAATCGCTGCGTGATGTTGTTTGCTATGGCATACAAAATGGTATTCCAACACCAACATTCTCTGCTGCTATTTCTTACTATGATAGCTATCGTGCGGCGGTATTGCCTGCAAACTTAATTCAAGCACAGCGTGATTACTTCGGTGCTCACACTTATAAGCGTACGGATAAAGAAGGCGTATTTCATACCGAGTGGATGGAATAATTTCTAAAATAGAAATAGTATTTGCAAATGAAATAATAAAGGTGCTGATTATTCAGCACCTTTTTTAATCAACACTTTGCTATAAATCCGCGGGCACTTATAATCTATTATGCCGATAAACGTAGAAAATTAAATAATTCTATCGTTGAGGGGGTGTTCCCTATGGCAAATCAAGCCAAATAATCTGAATTATGTCGAGTATAAAATCTACTATGGCTTTGATTTAGCATACTGATAGAATCGTCTGCTACTTTTTTGATTTGGTATGGCAAAAAACGTTTATTGTTATAAACCTAAATTCATTCATTTTGTACTCTCAACCTTAGATCCCTGTTTATGCGAAAGTTTCTTATCCTGTTATTACTACTCGTTTTGCTGAGTCCATTGGCAATTGATCTCTATCTTCCTGTGATACCGGCTATTGCCATCGCATTAGGGACTCAGGAGTCGATTATTCAATCGACGATTGCTTTATTTATATTGATATTTGGTATTGGGCAATTAATTTCAGGCCCTCTAATCGATCGATACGGGCGTAAACCTATCGCGATTATTGGTATTTTGATTTATATCGTTGGTTCAATTGTTGCAGCTGTATCGACAACTGCTGAGATATTTATAGCAGCTCGAGTACTACAAGGAATTGCCGTCTGTTGTACTGGTGTCGTGGCTTTTAGCGGTGTTCGTGATCGTATGAATGGTACTGAGGCAGCAAGGGCATTTGGTTTTCTCAATGGTACTCTGAATATTGTACCTGCATTGGCGCCATTATTAGGTGGGCTTCTCGCCGAAGTTTGGGGATGGCGTGCACCTTTTTGGTTTTTAGCATTATATGCAGTTCTACTTTTAGTATTGATTGTGGTGTATTTGCCCGAAACACGACCAGAAAGCTTGAAAAATGTTAAAAAAATCAACTTCAATCACTATCTGCATATATTGCGTAATAAAAACTTTATCATTTTTGCGTTAGTTAATGCTGGAAGCATGGGAATGGTACTGACCTATGTTTCATTTACTCCCACTGTTCTAATGGGAGAATCGGGATTAACTCCTCTCGAATTCTCCATTGTATTTGGTTTAAATGGCTTTTGGATTATGTTTGCCAGCTACGTTGCAAACTATTTTATTCCAAGAATAGGGCGTCCAAATTGCTTAATGGTGGGAAGTATATTTATGGGAGTGGGTTGCTTAGGGCTTATATTTGGGCTCACTATCTTACCAAATACAATTCAAACTCATTGGTTAGTCTATATGCTACCAGTCGCTTGTGCCTGTACCGGGTTGGCTTTTATGATGGGTACAGCAACCAGCTTTGCACTAGAGCCTTTTGAAAAAGAAGCAGGGACTGCATCGGCATTAGTCGGATTTGTACAAATGGCGGGTGGTGCAACACTTGGATTGCTAGCAATTAATTCTTTTCTGCCTGCAAAACTCGCGTTAGCTATAATGATGTTGTTAGGTTGCATTATCGGATTAGTTGCAAGAAAAGCCAGCTTAAAGCTTGTCGCGCAGACAGGAAAATAAGCAATAAGGAAGGTATCATGGTTAATCCATTATTAAAACAGCCCAGAGTGGCTAAGTGTGATGTATTTTTGAACGCAAATACATCACCATAGACTGCGTTCTATGGTAATAATAATTTTATTATCAGGACTATTATCATGAATCAAAAACATTGGTCAAAATATCAATTACTTCATGAAGTTGTAAAAAATACCAATATTCATATTAAAGGTTGCCATAGCTACTACAGCCATTGTTGGGATGACGGATTTAAACAATCGGTTGTCCGTTATCTGCAAGGGGATGCAGGCAGCTGTGATTGGCAACTCGCTTGGAAAGTTGACCAGCTTTATATTGGTGATTATGTCTGTATTGGTAGTGAAGCTGTCATCTTGATGGGCGGAAATCACACCCATAGAATGGATTGGTTTTGTCTATACCCTTTTATTGAGCATATTAATGAAGCATACATCGGTAAAGGGGACACCATAATTAGCGATGGGGTTTGGATTGGCATGCGCGCATTTATTATGCCGGGTATCAAAATAGGTGAAGGTGCGGTCATCGCCGCTAACAGTGTGGTTGTCAAAGATGTAGAACCTTATAGCATTGTCGGTGGTAACCCAGCTAAGCGGATTAATTACCGTTTTTCCCCCGATATTATTGCTGAGCTTTTGGCATTAAAAATCTATGATTGGCCCGAAGTGAAATTTAAGGCTTTAAGACCTTATTTATGTGATTCGGATTTGACGGCATTAAAAAAAGCACTGGCTGATTGTTCTGCGCAACTAAATCAGGACACTTTTCTTAAGGAATTTTGTTCATACTCAATTGGGGACAGATCACCGTTGGCAGTATGAAACCTTTCTAGGTTGTAATAGCGCATATACGCGATAACATCTTCTTTCATCTGTTTCCGAGTCGGCTGAGGGATTTTCAGTACCCAATCGTGTTTTAAACTGCCAAAAAATCGTTCTACAACGGCGTTATCCCAACAGGCTCCAACATCACCCATGCTTGCCCTAATACCATAGCTTGTTAGCAAGCGGCGATATCGCTTACTCGTATATTGAGAGCCTCTATCACTATGAAAGACTAAGCCTTTTTCGGGCTGGCGTAAGTTATACGCTTTCATCAAGGCTTTACTGACTAAATCTGCCGTCATTCGTTTATCGATATGCCAACCCACAATACGGCGTGAGTATAAGTCCATCACGATGGCTAAATACATCCAGCCTTCCCCTGTTTTTAAATAGGTCACATCACCCGCCCACACTTCGTTAGGTGCGTGAGGATTAAAATTTTGATTGAGCAAATTATCGGCTACGGCATCACTGTGTTTGCGTTTTGTGGTGACTTTGTAAGCAACGCGCTGAGTGACGACTAGGCCAAGCTGAGCCATTAGCTTTTGAACGCCATAAGCACTCACGCTAAAGCCCTCTTTGCATAACCGTTTACGTAACGTTCTATAACCTAAGCTATTTCGACTCTGTTCAAAGATAGCTTTGGCTCTGCGGTACAGGCTAAGTTGTTCTGCGGTGATCAATTTTGCTGGGCGTTTAAGCCAAGCATAGTAGGCAGAACGACTTATTTTCATTAACTTGCAGAGCTTCAGCACGGGAAACTGTGAAGATAATTGCTTAATCGTTTTAAACGCTACTTGGTTTCCTTTAGCAGGAGGGCGCTGGCTTTTTTTAGGATCTCTTTCTCCATCCTAAGTTCTTTATTTTCTTTTCGAAGCCTTAATAGCTCAGCTCTCTCATCGGCATTCAAGCTGCTACCGGATTGTTCAGCATCGAATTTTGCTTTCCAGTTATAAAGTAATTTATCGGTGATCCCTAATGAAGCTGCCGCTTTTGGGACGCTATAACCTTGTTCGGTGACTAATGCGACCGCTTCTTGCTTAAACTCAGTAGTATAAAACCTGTTTGTTCGTTTTTTCATTTAACACCTCAATAATTGGATTATATTCCATTATTAAAGTGTCCTGTTTGATTAAAGCAGATCATTAATCTATTATTCAATATGCAGGTCACTGACTTCATCTATTTGGAGTAAAAGCCATCGTTCCTAATTATTTAAAAGATGTCTGTCGGTAGGTAGGGATTCAGCGGCTCTAGCCACTATTTTTACGTTGCTTATCAGGGGGGCTTATTATCTGCAGATATTTTGAATATTTGGCGGCCAAACAAAAAGCGAGAAAAATGAATATATTTCTCGCTTTTTCTAATGTCAGGGGAATTGATAAATAATCATTCCGTTAACATTAAAACTTACTTTTTACCGATTAGGTAACCAAATACGAAACCTATACCGGCTGCAACCGTTGCAGCGGCTAATGGGTTGCTTTTAACTGTATCCACTGCTGTATTTAAGGTATCACAACCTTGAGCAGCACATTTTTTTACTGCCCCCTTGAGTTGATGCTCATGGGAATCAGTGGCTTCACCATAGGCTTGCTGTGCAGCACCAGCGGCTTCTTTTGTTTTGTTTTCTGCTTTTTCGAATAAACTCATTATATTCTCCTTAATAGTGAACGACAGTCATTTTTAAGCATAGCAGACTTTCAATATTCGACCTGCTATCTACTAAAATTAAGATAATTCCATCTTTATTCGACAGTACGAATAAAATCCACCAAGGTTGGATTAGCGATTTTTCGATAATCTTCTGTATTGAGAATAATTGATCGCTCAAGAGTGCCTGCATTAAAGGCAAGCTCCTCAAAACGTGTAAATAAATGAGGATCAGCAATCAATTTTAATGACGGATGAAAACTAAAAGGAGGAATAGCTCCAAATACACATTGAGTTAATTCATCAACTTCTTTTGGGCTCGCCAGTGAGGCGCGAGTTCCTCCAAGTGCGTTAGCAATTTTACTCAAATCAGCTTGTTTGTCAGCGGGGAGAATAGCAAGAACATGTTGACGGATACCATTTCCCTTTACATGACAGACGAGGCCTTTAGCGCCTTGACCTAATTCTGTACCACGAACTTTTGCTACTTCTTCAGACTTACCTGCGGTTGAATGCTCCATCACGTGGTATTTGGCATTATGTTGACCAAGTAACTGGATTAATTGGATAAAAATAGAATTTTCTGACACAGCTATTTCCTTTTGTGTAAGCCAAACGTTTGAAATGATAACAAGTTCAGTCGGATATACAACAATAACCCCGCTCATATTTGAATACGTATTGGCTACGATCAGCTGCAGGCGTTTCATTGTTTAATTATTTTCATCGGGTTTTATTCGGAAGAGAAAATTTATAGATATAAATTATATTTAACGTGGTTGTCCTTGGCGTAAATTTAAGGGTAAATAAATAATGGAAAAAACAGGTTTTGAAAATTAGAAATTATCAACGCGTGCTCTTCATTCTGGCTATAAAGCTAACAAGCATATTCGTAGTGCCTCAGTATCCATCTATCAAACGCCATTTAGCTTTTGTTGCAGTAGTACCTGAAATTGTTGGACAGGAAAAAATTATTGCGGGCAGAACATATCAGTTCTTCGAGGTATATATCGTTGCTGCTTTAATGTACTAGGCTATTTGTTTAATTGTCGAGAGAATGTTAATTAAATTGGAGCTTAGAGCAGCGCTGCATAATCGCGAAAAAGTAAATTATCTATGATTAAAATAACTGGCTTAAATAAAAATTTTGATGGATTAGCTGTTTTAATAGATATCAACCTTCATGTAGATGAAGGTTGATATCTATTGCAATTATAGGGCCTTCAGGCTCGGGTAATTCGACGTTGCTTCGTTGTTTTAACCTGCTTAAAAGACCGAATAAAGGTCAAATTTGTATAGATGATATTACGATCACTGTGCCATATTTTTTGAAAAAAAATATTCACAATTATGTTTGAATGTGGGGATGGTATTTCAATCCTTTAATTTATTCCCACATCTCAGCGTTCTGAGTAATGTTGCTCAAGGATTAATCACCGTGCAAAAAATCCAAAGAAATTCGCTTGCTATAAATTTATCTATTCAGCGTTCGCCTCAATTTACTGGAATTGAAATTCAATTAAATACTTTTATATCAATATCTTATATTTGTTTTGGGTGATTACTTATAAAGTATGACGAATAGCACAATTTTATCACTTATTTAGAGCTGACTCACAGATAGTGAAAACGCATTTTGACATAAATTTAACCTATCACTAACATTCTTCTTGCATACAAGATGTGTTCAATAAAAATACAAGACAAATAAACCTCTTTATTACCTAAAAAGGGCATAGCTATGTCAATAAAAGAAACAACCATGGCTACAGTAAAAGAAAAAGCACCGCCAGGGCATTTAAGGTGGGGATTAGCAATTATTTTCTTTGTTATTGGACTAATTGCCTATATGGATCGGGCCAATTTATCGATTGTTGCCGAACATATGATGACAGATTTAGGGCTAAGTAAAGTTCAGTTTGGATTTTTAGGTGCTTTGTTTTCACTGGGTTACGCATTAGCACAAATCCCAAGTGGTATTTTGGCGGAGCGCTTTGGCAGCCGAAGGGTTGTAACTATCAGTTTATATATATGGTCGGCATTTACCATACTCACTGTTGTTGCACCAACCTATATATGGCTTTGTATTGTCAGGTTTTTATTTGGTGTAGGGGAAGCGCCACTTTATCCATCAAACGCTGTTTTTAATAGCTGGTGGTTTAGACAGAACGAAAAAGCCAGAGCAGCCAGTTTTCTACTTGCTGGATCCTATTTTGGCCCCGTGATCGCACCGACATTAACGGTTTTTATCATGATTACGCTAGGATGGCATGCCGTTTTTTGGATTTTTGGTGTTGTCGGGATTGTCATCGGTGCACTTTGGTACCTTGTTGCACGTAATAAACCCGAAGATCATCCTAATATTTCACAGTCGGAAATCGCACATATTCAAGAAGGGCGTTCATTTCAAGAAAGTAGCGTTGAATCAGTCAAAGCACCATGGCGAATTTTTATGCAAGACCGTGCTTTTTGGGCGATTGGAATTCAGTACTTCTTTGTTGGTTATATGACCACATTATTTATGATTTGGTTACCAACTTACTTACAAGAAGCACAAGGTTTCTCATTAACCCACATGGGTATTGCAGCCAGTTTTCCATGGCTAGCTATTTGTATCGCGGTACTTACTGCTGGAACGGTATCTGACTGGTTACTTAATAAAGGCTATTCTCAGCTGGTTGCCCGTGGATATGTTGCAATCATTGGTTTCATTTTATTCATTATTGGAATTTGCGGTGCAGCGACAACGACAAGCGCCATTATGAGCGTTGCGTGGCTAACATTAGCACTTGGATCGCTAGGCCTACCTGTCGTGACTTCTTGGGCGATAGCGGCTGATAAAGGCAAGCAATATGCGGGTTCTGTCAGTAGCTGGATGAATTTATGGGGTAATTTGGGCGGCGTTATTTCTCCCATATTATGTGGTTGGTTAGCCCAAAATTTTGGCTGGAACGTCGCATTACTATTCAATATTGTTCCTGTCTGCTTAGCTATTATCTGTTGGTTCTTTATTCAGCCTGATAAACCTTTATCTGATGTAAACCCTTCTATACTCAATTCTCATTAAAAGGATTAATCCATGTTTATATTAAATCACCGTATTGAAAATTATACACAAAATGATATTGAGCAATATCGTCAAATTTGTCCATCTACCATAGGTCATATGACTGATTTCGGTTTTATCAAAAATTTACGTCCACAAATTGATAACTGTCAGTTTATTGGAAATGCAGTGACAGTTCGAATACCTCATATGGATTCTAGTGCTGTCCATAAAGTATTTGATATCGTTAAAGAAGGTGATGTAATTTGCATTGACATGTCAGGTGATATAGACAGAGCATGCTGGGGCGAAATGGTTTCATACATGGCCCGTGAGAAAAAAATTGCGGGTGCGGTTATTGATGGCTGTGTGACTGATATCAAAGCATTACGTGAAATTGGTGTGCCAGTTTTTGCTCGCAGAGTTAGCCCATTAACGACTCGTATTTTAGGCATTGAAGGGGCTATTAATACTGCTGTTAATCTCGATGGCGTAACTGTTTTTCCGGGTGACTTAATTATTGCTGATAATGACGGCGTTTTTGTCGCAAATGAACAAACATTAAATGAATATGCTAAACGAGCTTTAAACGCGCAACACAGTGAAATTGCAATGAAACAACGTATTGATGCAGGGGAAACGTTAGCTGCAATCTCTGGTGCCGCAAAATATTTCGAATAGGAAACCAATATGAAAATTGCAATTGCACAACTTGTGAGTCATCACGATAAAAAGCTGACATTAAATAAAGCGTGTTCTGCGATAGAACAAGCCGCAGAAGGCGGCGCAGATCTAATTTTATTACCTGAGATGTATATGGCTTTCGTTTCACCAGACAGCGGGATCAGATATGCCGATATTGCTGAATCACTCGATGGCCCGTTTGTTAGTAGATTAGCAGCAAAAGCAAAAGAAATGGGCATTTATGTTGTTTGTGGAATGTATCAAAAAGCAGAAAATGATCCCAAAAGAGCATTTAATACAACGATTATGTTAAACCGACAAGGTGAGTTAGTGTTCCATTACCAAAAAACTCATCTTTATGACGCATTTTCTTATCAGGAATCACTGAACATTATTCAGAGTAATAATCCTTTAGTACCCGTGGAAACTGAGTTTGGTAAAATAGGTATTTTGGTTTGTTATGAATTACGTTTTCCTGAAGTAGCGAGAAAACTGACACTTGCGGGTGCTGATGTATTGTTAGTGCCAACAGCGTGGGTGAGTGGTCCATTAAAAGAAGAACATTATCAATCATTAGTTAAAGCGCGAGCACTCGAAAATACTATTCCAGTTTGCGCTTGTGACCAAACAGGTAATCTCTTTATTGGTCGAAGCCTTGTTTGTGATGCTCTTGGTGTCACGGTAGCATCAGCGGGTTACGACGAAACCGTATTCTTTGCCGATATTTCAATTGAGCACACACATGAAACTCGACAAAAGTTACCTTGTATTCAAAATAGGCGTCCAGAGCTTTATTAAAAATTACTGATAAAATAGTGATATTATTTCTTTAATGATCTCAATTATTATATATCTCAAATAATTCGAGTTGCATGCAAGTATCGGGTAACGCTATTTTTATGAAAAAAACTTGATGAACACAGGTAAATACGAGGCCAATCCTCATCACATTTAAAGGTGATGAGGATATGAATATAAAAACGCTAACAAGCCTCATGTTTTTACGTGGGGTTTTATTATTACCATAACTAATCGACGTGATATTTTTACAAGGTAATTTATATACTCGTAAATAATGTTAAGTACCTTATATCAATGATAATCAACTCCCTCAGAGCTCTCTAACTCGTAATAGTCATCGAATACTGTTATGTATTGTTTGGGTTTATTACTTGTATACCAGTATTTTCATCTCTATACTCGTGATACTTTAAGTTGCATGATTGTTGACTGCATTCAGCTAGTTGAGTTACATAGTTTATCTATGCTTCCCCCACTACCTTCTCTTGTTGCCTACATGCAAAGCAAATTATTTAGAGTATATACTCAATAAGAATTGAATAAATGGCGTAACCTAAATGAAAGATAAAACACTAAGCCAGCAAGCCTACGAAGCTATCAAAGCAAAGATTTTGGCAAAACAATTTGAAGAAGAAAGTTACACTTCTGAAAATATTCTTGTCAAAGAATTGGGGATGAGTCGTACTCCTATCCGTGAAGCTTTATATCAATTGCAAAATGAAGGATTAGTTAAAATAATTCCTCGAAAAGGCGTATTTATTCAACGCTTATCTCTGAAAGAGACGCGGGATTATTACGATTTAAGATTAGCTATTGAAAATCATACATTGAAATTATTACGTGGGTATCTTACAGAAAACGATTTTGTATTTTTACAAAAAATTATTGATTTCCAATTTGAATTATTGAAAAAATCAAATTATCGCGAATGGGTTAAAGAGGATGAGCGTTTTCATCGTTATTTTCTATCACTACTCGATAACGCAGTTTTCTTAGATTTATCAACTAATATACGTCAACGTGCTTATTTTGAACCCGATCCGTTATATCGCAGTGATTACTATTTAGAATCCACCCGACAACATCAACAATTAATCGACCACCTAAAGGCAAAGCGGTACGCTGAAGCAGAAGAAACATTGAATGAACATATTCTTCGTGGAAAACGTAATTTTGTTTAATTGGAGGGCTCAATAAAAATTGGCTACTTTATCGTGAAACTCAATTGGTAATATAAAAATCAGCGTGATATATCACGTTTTTTTATTTCAAATAGTTAATTAAGATGATTGCATTGTTGAACTAAATTTTAGAGCGTAATCATCGAGTGATTAGGTGCATTTTTGTATCCAATCAGTGGGTTAACACTGCCTGTAGTGAAACAGGCAGTGAAATTATTATTGATGGCGATCTTTAAGGCGTCGAATAATGGTACTTAGATCTAAGTCTTGATCTTGCAATAACACCAACAAGTGATAAACCAAGTCAGCAGCTTCGTTAGTGAGTTCTGCTCGGTCATTGACGGTAGCAGCCAGTGCCGTTTCAACACCTTCTTCACCCACTTTTTGCGCAATACGCTTGGTGCCACTCGCATAAAGACGTGCTGTATAAGAGCTTTCCGGATCTGCAGTTTTACGCGACTTGAGTAATGTTTCTAGCTCGAATAAGAAACCCCAGTCACTTTGTGCAGGTGCGAAACAGCTTTCAGTTCCATTATGGCAAGTTGGTCCGACTGGCTGTACGAGTGCCAATAAGGTGTCACTGTCGCAATCAGGGTAGATATCAACTAAGTTGAGGAAATTACCGGACGTTTCCCCTTTGGTCCATAAACGCTGTTTGGTCCTAGAAAAAAAAGTCACCTTGCGACTTTCTATGGTTGCTTGTAATGCTTCGCGGTTCATATAGCCAAGCATTAGCACATCACCTGAGGTAGCATGCTGGACAACGACGGGCATTAGTTCATCCACTTTTTGCCAAGCGAGTTGGTTACATTGTTCTGTCGTTAACATACTCTGATTTGAACTCCATTTTCTGCAAGGTATTGCTTTAATTCACCAATATTGATGATCTGCTTATGGAACACAGAAGCGGCTAAAGCACCATCAACGCCTGCTTGGATAAATGCATCAAGGAAATGCACTCGCTCACCCGCACCACCAGAGGCAATTAATGGAACTTGGCAAACTTCGCGTACTTTTTTAAGTTGTACCAGATCATAACCTTGGCGTACACCATCTTGATTCATCATATTTAAAACGATTTCACCCGCACCACGTTGTTGAACTTCTTTGACCCAATCTAAGGTTTTCCAGCGGGTTTGTGTAGTGCGTTTTTCATCACCAGTGAACTGATAAACGAAATAGTCGCCCGATTCTTCATCAAACCAAGTATCGATACCAACAACAATACATTGCACACCAAAACGGTCAGCAAGGCGGCTGATTAAAGTTGGATCAGACAACGCAGGGGAGTTGATAGAGATTTTATCAGCACCAAATGACAGAATTTGTGCTGCATCGTCGACACTTTTAATGCCACCCGCGACACAAAACGGAATATCAATCACTTCAGCAACTTTCGACACCCAGCTTTTATCAACGACACGGCCATCAGACGAGGCGGTAATATCATAAAACACTAATTCGTCAGCGCCTTCTTGAGCGTAACGTTGAGCGAGTGGAACAATATCACCAATAATTTCATGGTTGCGAAATTGGATGCCTTTAACGACTTGCCCATCACGGACATCCAAACAAGGAATTATGCGTTTTGCCAACATTCGATTGCCTCCGCAACTGTAAATTTACCTTCAAGTAATGCACGACCCACAATCACTCCAGCTGCACCAGAGGCAGGGATTGCGGCGATATCATCCAGAGAGCCAATACCACCAGAAGCTTGAAACGCAATATCTGGGTATTTTTGGCTGATTTCTTGATACAAATTAACATTCGAGCCGGCTAATGTACCGTCTTTAGAGATATCGGTACACAAGACATGCTTTAATCCGAAAGACTGATACATCTCAATGGCTTGCTCAAGAGAAAGGTTTGAGTTTTCTTGCCATCCACTGATTGCGATCTCTTTGATGCCTTGCTCATTGATGCGTACATCTAGTGCTAGCACGATAGCATTGCCACCATATCGTTCAAACCAAGATTGAACTAATTCAGGTTGTTTTACGGCCGTTGAACCGATCACAACACGAGTCGCGCCAGCGTCAAGCAATGCTTTAACATCTGCCTCTGTGCGTATACCACCACCAACTTGTACTGGAACAGAAACTCCTGCTAATAATTTTTTGAGCAGTGAGATTTGGCGTTTTTGTGGATCTTTAGCCCCAGTTAAATCGACTAGGTGCAGTAACTTAGCGCCTTCTTGCTCATATTGTTGTAAACGAGGTAGAGGGTCATTGCCATAAGCAGTTTGCTTGGCGTAATCGCCCTGATGTAAGCGAACAACGTTACCGTCAATTAAATCTAATGCAGGAATGATCATGTCAATTACATCTCCAAAAAGTTTTGGATCAGGCGAGAGCCAGCGGCACCCGAACGTTCAGGATGGAATTGAACGCCATAAAAGTTATCCTGACTGACTGCGCTGCTAAATTGATTTCCATATTGCGTGTGGGCAATAGTATTGGCTGATATTGGCATTGCATAGCTGTGCACAAAATAGAAATAAGCATCATCGCTAATACCTCTAAATAAAGGATGACCCGCTAAGGCTTGTACTTGATTCCACCCGCTGTGTGGGACAGGTAAGCCATTGGCATTCATTTTTTCGACGGGGCTATCAATCAGATTAAGTAACGGGATCGGTGTTTCGCCCTCTTCACTAACACTGCCCATCAATTGCATTCCTAAGCAAATGCCTAGAACAGGTTGTGTTAATGCCTTGATTAAATGCACCAATTCACGTTCGTGCAGTTTATCCATGGCTGCGCTGGCAGTACCGACACCGGGCAGAAAAACTTTATCTGCTTGCAAAATAGTATTGGTATCACGGCTGATTTGCGGATTATAGCCCAAACGTTTCACAGCATACGCCACGGACGCTAAATTAGCACAACCCGTATCAAGGATAATTACGTTCATTAGAGAACCCCTTTTGAGCTAGGCAAAGTATCCCCTTCGACACGGATAGCTTGGCGTAGTGTGCGGCCAAAGACTTTGAATAGGCTTTCTGCTTTGTGATGATCGTTTTTACCTTTGGTTTTGAGGTGTAGTGTGCAGCCCATCGCATAAGAGAGTGAACTGAAAAAGTGTTCAATCATTTCAGTGCTTAAATCGCCAACGCGCTGATATTTAAATTCTGCTTTATATTCAAGGTGTGGACGACCTGAAATATCTAATGCACAGCGAGCTTGGCACTCATCCATTGGAAGCACAAAACCAAAGCGTGCGATACCGCGTTTATCGCCTAGCGCGATCCGCAATGCTTCGCCAAGCGCTAGGCCTGTGTCTTCAACAGAATGGTGATCATCAATAAACAAGTCGCCTTTGACATCGACATTTAAACGAAAACCACCGTGGGTCGCAATTTGATCAAGCATATGATCAAAGAAGCCAACACCTGTGTTGATCACGCTACCACCTTCGCGGTCTAACCAAACTTCTACTTGGATATGGGTTTCTTTGGTGACTCGCTCAACCAATGCGTGGCGATCGCGTTTGGTTAATTTATCGGTAATCGCAACCCAATCGAACGACTCAGGGCAATAGCGTAAGCCTTGAATACCCATATTTTTGGCCAGCTGCAGGTCGGTTTCACGATCACCAATTACATAGCTGTTGGCTAGGTCTAATTTACCTTCTGCAAGATAGGTTTCAACCAGCCCTAATTTAGGCTTACGGCAAGTGCAGTTATCCGCAGGCTTATGAGGGCAGATTAATACCTCATCAAAATTGATGCCTTGTGATTCAAATAGTTGCATCATTAAATTATGAGGCGGCTCAAAGTCAGCAGTAGGAAAACTGTCGGTCCCTAAGCCATCTTGGTTTGTTACCATAACTAAACGATAATTCGCTTTTTGTAATGCCAGTAAGCTTGGAATAACGGCTTTTTCAAAGGCTAACTTGGTGAGGCTATCGACCTGAAAATCAGTTGGTGGCTCAGTAATTAACGTACCATCACGGTCAATAAAAAGTATTTTTTGGCTCATGAATATTTCCTATTTTCAGGGTTAGCAAAGTGCTTCGATAGCTTCAATAACACGGACGTTTTCGATTTCAGTCCCGATGGTGATCCGCAAGCAATTCGTGAGGCCCGGTTGCTTGCTTTGATCACGTAAAATAATGCCTTGATCCCACAATGCTTTAAAGACTTTATTGCCATCAGTAAAGCGGACTAAAATGTAGTTAGTCTCACTTGGATACACTTTTTCGACCACAGATAATTCACTTAAGGCTTCAGTCAAAGCAATACGACTGTCTGTAATGGCGGCAACACGGTGTTTCATTGTGGCAATTCCATCCATATCTAATGCTTTAGCAGCAATAAGGGCCACAGGTGTAGATAGTGGGTAAGGCGCAATCACTTTTAGCAACAATTCAATAATTTCAGCGGAAGCTAAGGCAAAACCACAACGTAGACCTGCTAATGCAAATGCTTTAGACAAGGTTCTTAACACGACAAGGTTAGGGTAATTAGTCAACCAGCTCGCGACGCTATATTGTGGGCAAAATTCGATATAAGCCTCATCAATCACAACCAGTGCACGGCCAGCCGCCGCTTCTAATACTTCAACAAGGTCTTTATTATCAATGATGTTACCCGTCGGGTTATTTGGGCTGCAAATATAGATTAGTTTGGTATTGGATAGATTTTCACGAATTGCTTCGATGTTGAGGGACCAGTCAGGTAGTGCTGCAATTTTTTTCTGCTCAACACCAAAGGCCTCAGCACTCACGCTGTACATGCCATAAGTCGGTGGGCAGAACATGACGGCATCTTTACCGGGCTCACAAAATGCGCGAATTAATAGCTCGATAGACTCATCAGCACCACGGCATACCAAAACTTGCTCAGACGCGACGCCTGCATAGGCAGCGTAATTGAGAATAACATCCTTTGGTTGGCATTCAGGATAGCGGTTTAGATTACGCTCATTGAACTGATATTCAGGTGCAATAGGGTATTCGTTGGCATTCAACCAAACATCCCCATTTCCGCCTAAACGGCGAGCTGACATATATGGGGTCATCTCTTTGACATTTTGACGCGCAAGGCTAGCAGCATTAAAAGTTTGGCTCATGACTTACTCCTGATTTTGTTTTTTTAGTTCGTTTACACGTAAAGTAACGGCATTTTTATGAGCAGTAAGCCTTTCTGCTTGCGCTAATGTCTCAATGGTGGCAGCGAGTCCTAATAAACCTTGTTCTGAAAGCTTTTGAACGGTCATCCGTTTCATAAAATCAGCAAGGCCAAGGCTTGAATAGGTTGAAGTATAACCATAAGTGGGCAGTACATGGTTGGTGCCGGAGGCATAATCGCCCGCAGATTCAGGGGACCAATCCCCAACGAAAATTGATCCGGCATTGATTATTTTATCTACTAATTCATCTGCATTACGTGTTTGCAGAATCAGATGCTCAGGGCCATAGCGGTTACTGATTTCAACGCATTGGTCTATCGAATCAGCAATAATCACTCGACTTGAATTAAGCGCTTCTCTTGCGATATCTGCACGAGAAAGTTTAGCAAGCTGTTTTTCCGTTTCGTTGATAACACGCTGAGCAAAATCTTGATTATCAGTTAGTAAAATAACTTGCGAATCAGGACCATGCTCAGCCTGAGAAAGTAAATCAGCGGCTGTAAATGCAGGGTTAGCTAAGCTGTCGGCGATAACCAAAACTTCTGATGGACCTGCAGGCATATCAATCGCAGCACCGTCGTGGCTTTGGCTTACTTGGCGTTTAGCTTCTGTTACATATGCATTGCCCGGCCCAAAAATCTTATCTACCGCAGGGATGCTTTCAGTACCGAATGCCATTGCAGCAATGGCTTGTGCTCCACCCACTTGGAAAATTTCACTAATACCGCACAATTTTGCGGCATATAAAATTTCATCTGCAATCGGTGGCGGTGAACATAAAATGATTTTACGGCAACCTGCGATATTTGCGGGTGTTCCTAGCATCATTACGGTTGATAATAATGGCGCAGAACCGCCCGGTATATACAGACCGACAGCATCAATCGGACGAGTCACTTGCTGGCAAACCACGCCCGATTGAGTCTCAACGCTGATTAGTGTTGGTTTTTGTGCTTCATGAAAACGACGAATATTACCAATTGCCGTATTCATTGCGGTCTTAATTTCATTACCAAGACGTAACTCAGCTTGTTCAACGGTGTCTTGAGCAATACGGATGGTGGAAATGGTCGTTTTGTCAAAGCGTTGACTAAACTCAATCAGCGCACTGTCACCCAGTGCTTGTACCTGCTCAATAACCTGCTTTACAGTAGCACCGATGCTCGTTGATGCAGCGATAGCAGGGCGCGTTAATAATGCTTTTTGTTCAGCAGCACTGCATGTTGACCAGCGAATAAATTGGTTGAATCCCATTTCCATCATGCTTACTCCATCATTTTTTCAATTGGTAGAACTAAAATGGAGCTTGCACCCAATGCTTTGAGTTTTTCCATTGTTTCCCAGAACAGTGTTTCACTACTGACCATATGCATTGCAACGCGATTTTGGTCACCCGCTAATGGTAGAAGTGTGGGTCTTTCAGCGCCCGGTAGTAAAGCAATGATCTCTTCTAAGCGTTCGCTTGGTGCGTGTAGCATGATGTATTTGGATTCACGCGCTTGGATAACACCTTGAATACGCGTCATCATGCGGTCGATAAGCTGCTGTTTATCAGCAGACATTTCACCATCACGTTGAATTAAACAAGCTTTTGAACGATAGATAACTTCAACTTCTTTTAAGCCGTTAGCTTCTAGTGTTGCACCTGTTGAAACAAGGTCACAAATGGCATCGGCAAGGCCTGCTCGTGGTGCAACTTCAACTGAACCATTTAACAAGCAAGATTTGAATTGAATACCTTTCTCATCGAAGTAGCGCTTTAGCAAGTGTGGATAGGATGTGGCAATGCGAGAACCATTTAAACACTCTGCACCCGTATAGTTAAAGTCGAGAGGAGCGGCGAGAGAGAGGCGACAGCCACCAAAATCGAGGCGACGTAGTGTTTTATAGGTTGCATTGTCACCTTGTGCTTGGCGGTTTAATAACTCTTCTTCAAGCACATTTTCACCAATAATACCTAAGTCAACAACGCCATCCATTACCAACCCTGGGATATCGTCATCACGCACACGAAGTAAATCAATAGGCATGTTTTCTGCATAAGCAATCAGTCGCTGTTGTTGTAAATTGATTTTAATTCCGCAACGCGCTAGCAGCTCTCTTGATTCATCGCTTAGGCGACCAGACTTTTGAATTGCAATTCTTAAACGTGATTTGTCTAACATAATTTTACCCTGTTTATTCTGTTATATCTTTTTGATTAATCATAAAAAAACCCTCGGAAGATTATCTTCCGAGGGTTTTCTATATTTCGCATTTCTGCCACCGGAAGAGTCGTTAATCGTCTTCCAGCACACATCGCCCAAAAGACTAATCAGGATGATGATGATGATGATGGTTGCGAGAAATACGAGTCATAGTAGCTTCCGTTTTAGTTATTTAGTGATGTTATTAGTTGCTTAAACATTCATTACTCAACAAGCTATCCGATCTCGCCCCCTTAATGCAACTGTTTTTTTTAAATTAACGATAATAATTATATATACCCGTCATACTTCATGTTGTTTGATATAGATTTTAAATGGCGAGAATTACTCTGCTAACTATGCGGGTCGAAAATTTTTATTTGTTAGACAATAGACAACTTAAACCATTTCATGTTGTCATTTAGTTGATAGCGTTACATTAAAATTGCTGTAAACATCCGCCCAACAGAATCTAATATGCTCGGAAGTTAAACTGTTTTCAGTTAATCTAATGAGTAATTAAGATTGTTGCTTGATATGAAGAGATGATAAATGAAAAAAGTTGCGATTGTTGGATTAGGTTGGTTGGGTTTGCCATTAGCCAGAGCATTGTTGTCTGATGGTATGGAAGTAACAGGAACCAAAACCACACAAGATGGTATTACCGCTGCTCGTGCTATGGGGATTGATTGTTACACTTTACAACTTACCCCTGAGTTAGTCTGCGAGGTGGATGATTTGCAGCAATTGCTAGGTGGTACTGATGCTTTAATCATTTTGCTTCCTCCCTCAAAGATTAATGTTGCTGCTTATGTTGAAGCTATTCAACAACTTGTTGATACAGCGCTGGTATTTAATGTACCACGGGTGATCTTCACTTCATCAACATCAGTTTATGGCAATGCAAGTGGTGAAATTGATGAAAAAAGCGATTTACAGGCTGCAACGGCTTCCTCTCAGGCATTAATCAACGTTGAAAATTGGTTGCATGATTTGCCGAATATTTCTGTCGACATTTTACGGTTAGCTGGATTAGTGGGTGAAAATCGTCACGCTGGACGTTTTCTTGCAGGTAAAAAATCACTGAAAGGTGCTGCTCAGCCTGTGAATATTGTCCATCAAGATGATGTCATTGAAGCGATCAGATTATTACTTAAACAACCTCAAGGTGGACATGTTTACAATCTTTGTGCCCCAGAACACCCAAAACGTGCCAATTTTTATCACCAAGCGGCACAATCATTAAACCTTGAACCGCCTGAATTTGATGATGAAGTCGAAGAATTTGCAGGAAAAGAAGTAAAAGGCAATCGTATTTGTGAAGATCTCGGGTTTGAATATCAATATCCAAACCCGATAGAGATGCCAATGAGTCTATAATTATTTAATTGGGATCATGACAATCTTTTTAAATGCTGGGCGTGTTTTGAGTTGTTCGTACCAGCGCTCTAAATTGTTAAATGCGGGGCGTTCGGTAACGATTTCACGCCAAGGGTAGAACAGTGGCGCAATAGCAATGTCAGCAATACCAAATTTTCGACCGCTAAAATAAGCTTGTTCTGCAAGCGCGTCATCCGCGATTTTAAGTAGTTTCTCAATATTCTGACAAATCGAGTTAACAACCTCAGGATCACGTTCGCTAACAGGAACGCGTACAATTTTATTCATCATTTGTTTAATATTGCCGAATAAATTGCTGCCTCCCCAGTCCATCCATTTGTCCGCTGCGGCTCTTTCTTGGACATCTTGGGGCAATAATAAGTGAGAATGATCAAACTTTTCCGTAAGGTAACGTAAAATGGTATTTGATTCCCACAGGGTAAAGTGATCATCCTGTAAAGTTGGGATCGTGCTGTTTGGGTTCATTTTTTTGTATTCAGGTGTATCAAGCCCACCAAAAGGGCCACCAACATCTTTTTGCGCATATGCCGCGTTTAGTTCTTCGAGGCACCAAAGGACTTTTTTGACATTTGATGAATTTTTACGGCCCCATACAGTTAACATAATATTCCTCATAATTTCATTTTCACGTAATTTAGCGAGATAAAGATAGATGAAATTGTATGATAGGAACAATCTTTATTTGTTGTTGATAGTCTCTTAGGGTAAAAAGTCCTATATTAATAATGAATTAACCGTTTGAGTATTTGTAAAGGAGTAACCGATGAACAGAAAAATTTTAACTTTAAAGGCTCGATATCTTGGAACTGGATTGGGCCTTTTAGTGGCTGTGAGTAGTTGCGTTTATGCAGCAGAGACACCGGTTGCCCCACAAATTGACGCAAAAGCCTTCGTCCTGATGGATTATGATAGTGGCAAAATTTTAGCGTCTAGTAATCCTGACGAGCGTTTAGATCCGGCAAGTTTAACCAAAATTATGACGAGTTATGTGATAGGCCAAGCGATTAAGGCGGGTAAAATTACGCCTCAGGATATGGTCACCGTTGGTGTTGACGCATGGGCAACCGGTAACCCTGTACTGAAAGGCTCATCCTTGATGTTTTTGAAGCCTAAAGACCGTGTTTCAGTTTTAGATTTAAATAAAGGAATTGTCATTCAATCTGGTAATGATGCGAGTATCGCATTGGCAGATTATGTTGCAGGAAGCCAAGATTCTTTCGTTAGTTTGATGAATCAATATGTCCAACAGATTGGCTTGAAAAATACCCATTTTAAAACCGTGCATGGCCTAGACTCTGATGGTCAATACAGTACCGCACGTGATATGGCGATTTTAACACAAGCGATGATCCACGATGTTCCTGACGAGTATATCCTGCACAAAGAAAAAGAGTTTACCTTTAATAAAATTCGCCAGCCTAACCGTAACCGCTTATTGTGGAATGAAAATCTAAAAGTAGATGGTGTAAAAACTGGGCATACAAGTGGAGCCGGCCATAACTTAGTTGCCTCTGCCACTGATGGCCCAATGCGCTTAATTTCGGTTGTTTTAGGTGCGCCAAGTGACCGCGTACGTTTTTCTGAAAGTGAAAAGCTATTAACTTGGGGATTTCGTTTCTTTGAAACAATCACGCCAATCAAAGCAGATCAAACTTTGCAAACACAGAGGGTATGGTTTGGGGATAAATCAGAGGTAGCATTAGGCGTTGAAAAAGATGCGTCTGTTACCATACCAAAAGGTCAATTACAGAATTTGAAAGTCAGCTATGAATTGACTAATCCATCTATTGAAGCTCCATTAGCGAAAAACCAAGTGGTCGGTACTGTAAACTTTATCTTAAATGATGAGGTTGTTGAACAACGTCCACTTGTAGTGAAAGACGAAGTCGCAGAAGCTGGATTCTTTGGTCGTATTTGGGATTATATTGCTAAAACGGTAAGTGGTTGGTGGAGTGCTATTTTTGGTTAACAAAAAATAGATATCTAATTTAATTATCAAAGGCGCATAAAAAGCGCCTTTTTATTAAAAAATAAAATTATTCTTAAAAATTAATTATATTTTACAGATAAACTTCAATTGCAATATTTTCATTTTACTTTAATAATAAAATATATCATTTGGTGTTTAATTATTTCAAAGTAATCATCTATTGAAATAAGAACATATAATTGATACTGAGCATTTAATTAATAAATGGATTTAACATGTGTATTTAATACGGAGAATGATATTTATGGCTATAACATTAGAACAAAGAAAAGCAGAGTTAGCAGCAAGAGAAAAAACGCAAGGTATTGGTGAAAATAAAGTTCTAGGGGGAAATGCGCTCAATCGTGGATATAATAAGGGTATTATTGAAGGCGGGATTGCCTATGATGGTGGAATGGGTAACGGTAATACTCAAGGAGGGAGCGCAACAAATAATAACATAAATGAAGACACCGTTGCAGGGGGCGCAGCATTTAACCGCGGCGTTAATAATGGTGATGTTGGCGGAGGTGATGGCATTAACGATGGAATAAACAAAAATACACTTTTAGGTGGTATGGCTGATAATAATTTTGGTTCTATAAATCAATCAGGTTCTTTTATTAAAGGTGGTGACGCAATTAGGGAGCTTCAGCGTTGTGTAGAGAGTTATGATGGTCATCTAATTCAATTAAAAGCAATGCAAGATGATTACGCAAAGATAAAAGGACAAATTGAAATTGGCCAAACTCAAAGCAATAAAATATCGCATGCTGAACAAGAAAAATTAGAAAATTTATTAATAGAAAAAAATGATGAAATTAATAAATTGAATGATAATATCAAAAATAATCTTAACGAAATTCAAAAGTTAACTTCTCAATCAACAGGTAAAGATGAGATTGTTAAAGCTGTAACAACAGAGCTTGAAGAAGCTATTAAGCAAAAAAATGAACTAATAGCACATTTGGCTGATGTTGAAAATAAAAAACTAAATGCTTTTAAACGTATTGAAACATTAAAAGAATCTATTGAACAAAAAAACAAGGAAGTATCAGAGTATCAAAAAAAATTAGAAGAGCATGGTGCTGACAAGGATGATCTAAATAAAAAGATTTCAACATTACAAAGTGAATTGAAAAATAAAGAAACTGAATTAAATAATAATCAAAAGTTAGTTGCAAGAAGAGAAAAAACAATTTCTAAACTCAATACTAGAATTTTGACAGTAGAAGTCGAATATAATCAAAAGCAAGATGAATTAAAAAAACAATTAGAAGAAGTTATGAATCAAATATCAGCTTTAGCTAAAGAAGGTAAAAATAAATTATCTGATTCTGTTACTGTTACAGCAGGTAGTAAAATAACCGCTTCAACAGTAGAAACAACCACTACAATAGATGATGAGTCATCAACTGCTCCATCTATTAATGGTGGCAACGTTCGAAATACAGGTACGAATACAGGTCTGATAAAAGCGGGAGATAGCAACAGTCACTCTATTGTTGTCAATACTGAAATTAATATTGATAAAGGCAATACTAGTGATCTCGTTGTAAGTAACCTAGTTGAATCAATGAGTGGAATGACAAGTAAGGCCGAAGGTATTATCACTGATGTTATTGGTTCAGTGGATAAAAATACTAAAGGTGTTGTTGTATTTGCACAAAATAGCTCAAACCAAGTAGTTTGTTAATAATACTCTATTAGATAAATAGAGGCCTACAGTTTGTAGGCCTCTTTGTTTAATACAATATGTGGTAAAAGAACCTAAATTAATCGCAGTGCGCGAGCTTGATTGCTAAGCCACCTAGTGACGTTTCTCGATATTTTGAATTAATATCTTTACCTGTTTCGTACATTGTTTCGATAACTTTATCGAGACAAACACGAGGATCGCTAACGCGACGCAATGCCATTCGAGCAGCATTGACAGCTTTAACGGAAGCGATGGCATTACGTTCGATACAAGGTACTTGAACTTGTCCACCCACTGGGTCACACGTTAAACCAAGGTTATGCTCCATGGCAATTTCAGCTGCAATACAGACCTGTTCGGGACTTCCACCCATCAATTCTGCTAGTCCAGCAGCAGCCATAGAACAAGCAACACCAACCTCACCTTGGCAGCCAACTTCTGCGCCAGAGATGGAAGCATTCATCTTATATAGTGTGCCTATCACACCTGAGACTAAAAAGTAGCGAGTATAAGAGTTTTCATTAACAGGGCGGATGAATTTGTCATAGTAGGCTAAAACCGCCGGTATAATGCCGCAAGCCCCATTAGTCGGTGCTGTAACAACACGACCACCTGCTGCATTTTCTTCATTCACGGCCAATGCGTACATATTAATCCAATCAATCACGACCATTGGATCGGTATTAGTATTATCACTGGTCACGAGTTGGCGGCGTAAAGCAGCGGCACGGCGAGGAACACGTAATGGTCCTGGCAATAAGCCTTCAGTTGTGACACCGCGTTCAATACCCGCTTTCATTACATCCCATACGCTAGACAAATATTGGTGGATTTCTTGTTTGCTGTGTAAGGCAAGTTCATTTTGCATCACTAGAGCAGAAAGAGATAAACCTGTTTCTTTACAGTGTCGTTGCAGATCAGAGGCATATTGATAGGGATAAGGAACTTGTACTGATTGATCATTTGATTGACCAAAATGTTCTTCGTCAACAATAAATCCACCACCAATCGAGTAATATGTTTTTGTATAGATAGTTTCATCTGCATGAAATGCAGTAATGGTCATACCATTTTCGTGCAGAGGCAAATTAGTTGAATGAAAGTTCATTCCACCTTTAATCGGGAAATCAACTTGATGTTGCCCATTGGCAAGTAATAATTTACCAGTTTGTTCAACTTGGCGAATAAAGGCTGGAATTGCATCAATATCGACAGTGTCAGGTAAATTACCGGCAAGGCCCATAATAATAGCAATGTCAGTTGCATGCCCTTTACCTGTTAGTGATAAAGATCCATAAACATCAACAGAGATACGGGTGGTTGATAAGAGTAAATTTTGTTGAATTAAATCTTCGACAAATTGCTTACCTGCTTTCATCGGGCCAACGGTGTGGGAGCTAGAGGGGCCGATACCAATTTTGAAGATATCAAATACGCTAATCATATTCAGCGCTTCCTATATTAGGTAGGTCTTTAATTTTATAGGCGTGTTATGCCGTGTGCTCCGGCATTTTAGTGAGGGAGGTGAATGATCCGCCGGAGTGGATCACTCACCCGATAAAGGTCAATTAAAAGAACAATTTATAAACTGCCGCAGAGATTGCGACTAGACCCATAATCACGATAAAACCATTGCTTAATTTATGAGCGTATTTACGCATTGCTGGTACTTTGCTAATAGCATAGACCGGCATTAAGAACAGAATAATAGCGATAACTGGACCACCGAGACTTTCAATGATATCCAACACACCAGGGTTAAGCGTCGCAACCAACCAAGTAGTGACTAACATGAAGATTGCAGTACCACGATTTAATTTACGAACATCTATGGTTTTACCTTTTGAACGGTATGCACGCTCCACTAAGCCGTTAAAACCTTCTCGTGCACCTAAATAGTGACCAAGGAATGATTTAATTATAGCTACGAAAGCAATAATTGCCGCAGCAAACTTGATGAAAGGTTGGTCAAAGTAGCCTGACAGATAGTCAAGAATACTGATATTGTCATGTTTTGCTTGAGCCAGATCAGCTGATGAAAGTGTAAATACGCAGCTAATCACAAAGAACATCACTGTCAGTACCATCAGAATATGTGCGGATGCTAAGATACGCGAACATTTTTTCTCAGCTTGATCGCCATATTCTTCACGTTTGGCAACTGAGAATGCAGAGATGATTGGTGAATGGTTAAAAGCAAATACCATGACTGGGATGGTTAACCAGATAGTTACCCAAATGCTTTGTCCACCAGAATATTTTGCTGCTTCAGCAATACCGTCTAGGGTTAATGTATCTAGTACAGCACCATTCCAATACGGGATCATATATAAAGAGAATGCAACTAAAACGGCAATGAATGGAAATACCAGCATGCTCATGACTTTGACAATATATTTTTCGCCAAATGAGACAATCGCCATGATCCCACCGACTAGAATCAGTGCCAGCAACCAGCGCGGTGGCGCAGTAAAGCCCATCAATTCTGTTAGAAATTTATTTACGTTATTGGTGATAGAGACACCATAAACTAGCAGGATTGGATAGATAGCAAAGAAATAGAGCAGCGTGATCCAGTTTCCTGCAGTACGGCCAAAGTGTTCTTCAACCACTTCGGTAATATCACCATCAGGTTTTGAGCCAGATAATACAAAGCGTGTCAATCCACGGTGTGCAAAAAATGTCATTGGGAAGGCTAGTACCAACATCAGTAGAACAGGAACTAGTCCACTTAAGCCCGCATTTATCGGTAAAAACAGAACACCAGCACCGATAGCTGTACCATATAAACCGAGCATCCATACTGTGTCAGTTTTACGCCAAGCGCGAGAATCTGCAGTTTGTGAGGCTGTTTTACTGATGGAATCAACTTTTGTTGTATCCATAATAGTCTCCGAAATAAAAGTCAAAAATAAGCATTCTGTATGAGAAATAAACCTCACACATGTTTTAATCTTTTGTACGAACAAATTATCGCCAAATATAAAGTGCAGTTTTTTGTTTCTACGTAACAATCTGATTGAAAATAAAAATAGAATCTAAAGTAAAATTATTTTCAATCAGTTTTATTATTTTTATATATAAATTTGATAACCCGTTTTTGAAGGGGCAAATGTACAGATTTACAGTAGAAATCACTGTGATCATACTCTCAAAAGCGAAAAATGTCCTAATTATTGCTATTTGTCGATTTTTATAAAAATGTTAACAAATTTGCCTTAAAGTTAATTAAAATGAGGGTGTTGTCTGTGGGGTAAAATAATTAAATCGATATGGTTATAAATGAATTTATATTAAGAGAGAAAATTATTATTATATTAATAAATTATTTGATTTTAATTTAATATTATTAAAGCAATTCAATTTTAGGGGAAAATAATTTAGCTAATATTATTTTATCTCTATATTTTAACTTTAAGGTATTGATATTTAATGAAATAAATGACGCGCATTAAATGGTTTCGTACGAAACTAGTCTTGGCTGATATCATTATTTTCTTTTCAATACATTAATGATCTATAGGGTTAGTAAAAAGAAATACAATTAGTTATTTTTCGTCGCGAAAAATAATGAATAAACGTAACAAATTATTTGTTAGTTATTTGTTATTTAATCTTGCTTTTAACCCGAATTTTTTTAGTTTGAAGAATAAAAAAATAAAACAAAATATTGATTCAACGCAAAATTTAAATGAGCAAAACATTGGCGAAAATAACGTCTGTACCGATAAATTTGCTATATCTAGCCTACGCCATATTGTTGAGTATACACGAAGGTGAAGTCAGTGACTTGAGTTGCATAATTATCTATGATTTTCAGGCTATCTTTGCTCATGATAATATGCAACTCGATAGATTAGGCTTGGAGCCAACCTTTACGAATTAAAACAGCAAAAACTCGGTGGTAAAAATGAGTTAAAGGTGCTTGTATTTTATACCCAGCAATCGCCCAAACTATTTGAGCTAAACCACAGGCGATTATGCCCAAAATAAAAGCACCGACCATATCTAGTGGCCAGTGAACACCTAGATAGATACGTGACCAAGCAATCATAATTGCAGGAACTAGCATCAATACACCAACCCAAGTTCTTAACCAGAACAAGAATGCAAATACAAAGGTAAAGACAATAGTACCGTGGTTACTTGGAAATGATGAGGTAGGGCTATGGTCGAGGAAATTGGTGCCAACTCCTACCATGAAAGGGCGATCATGTGGTGCAACTATGCCAATTAGCCATGAAATAGCTAATCCAATGACTAACGCAGAGGCTGTTTTACAAACAAATGCTCTTTGGCGAGTCATATCGGGTTTTGATCCCCAAAACCAGCATGCGGCAGTAAATAAGGGGAAAAGTAATATTAAGCGCTTAGCTATCACGGTGGCGACTGCGATAGTACCGCTAGCAGACTCTGGAGTTGCGTTGATGAGATTGAAAAGATCAAGATTAAGTTGTTCCAACACAGCAAAGTACCTCGGGAAATAGTAATTATGAAGACTCTGGTGCGAAAGATTAAAGGCTCTTACCTGACAGGTAAAGCACCTTTGTCTTAATATTTATAAATTAAGCAGCGAATTTTACATTTTAACGCCATTTACTCAACAGAGTGATAAGAAAACGTCAATGATAAAGACTGATTTTATGCATTTTAAATCTTTTTGGTCACAAAGAAGCTGTGCAATTGGTTAGTGTTCAAGGTGTAGAGTCATAGGCTACTTTTTATAAGTGAAATAATCATTGTTCATTAATATAGGTTGGTTTGTAATCTTGAAAAAATTTGAGTTGCTCATTAAATAAGCATCTGAAGTATCAATGAGGTTATGTAAATAAGTTAGAATACTGAATGTGAATCTAGTTAGTATCCTAGATATAAGATATTTAACAGTTAGCGATAGGGTTTATTGTACACTAATGTGTTTTTTTATTTAAATTTTATTATTCAACTTGAATATTAACCATGATATTTAACTTGCAATCATTATTTCTCCATGCTTTTGCATCCATAAGCTATACCAGTGATTCCTATATTATTTTTAGTTGCAACTATACATCCTGTAGATGTAGTTCCATGGTTGCAATCCTCTGTTTCCGGACGACTAGGAACTACTGTTATAGTCGCGTTTTTAGATCTTCATGGTTTCTATAAATGCCAAAATCCATATGCCTTACAATCACATTTGAACCATCGATATTTTCATTTCATTAATTACGTCATTTTTATTTTTAATGTAAGTGATTTAATAACCATGAAAATACAGATTAAATTATTTTCATTTGTATACATTTTTTATTATTTGATATGGAGATCTTTATTTTGATAAGGTACGTTCTAATTTATAAATATTTTTAATTTCTTGGTATTAGTTTTGTTTTTTTAATGGTAATTGAGGTTAAATCTAATTAATACTTATTTAAGTAAGTGATTTATATTAAAACCCATATTAAAGTTACATGAATTTAATATATTTATGTGGGTTATGCTTATTTAAATATTAATGTGATAGTAAAAAATCTTTAAAGTAAATTATATACTATTCTCATTTACGATTTAGGTTAGCCTACAATTTTTACTATATGGTCACAAAGTAAGGGGTGATCAATAATTGGCTTGTAAAGGTATTCACGATTGAGTTTTTGAGGTAGTAACAAAGGTAATGCAGTTGTAATAGAAGGTAGTAACTTTATGATAGAAAACAAAAAACCCGATAGCGATAAACGTAAAGTTGGCTATCGGGCTCCTCAATATGGGGACATCAAAGAAAAGCAGTGGCATAAATTAAGACATGAGGTGAATATGAAAGTTCACCGATAAAAAAAATAATTCGTTTATTTTCTGTTGAGGGTGAGGAAATAGCACAAATAGAACAAGCGAAGCCATTAAATATTCATAGATTGAATAAAAATGCTTCGCTTGGGTAGGTTTAGTGCTATTTTTTACTTATAAAGATTCAAATTTTCTTTAGCGTAAGCTTCAAAATCAGTGCAACCACCGATGTGTTTTTCATCGATAAAAATTTGCGGTACAGTGAGAACTTCTTTACCCACTGTTTTTGAAAGGTCTTCTTTTGTTAGGCCTTCAGCATGAATGTCCACATAACGATAGTCGAAATCATCACGCTCATTCTTGAGTTTTTCAGCTAGCTCTTTAGCGCGAACACAATATGGGCAGCCAGGGCGACCAAAAATAACAGTGTACATAGTATCTCCTTTATGAATAACTCAGTTTTTTAATCAGAATACTCCATACTATGCCAATAACAATTAGGAAATAAAAGTTGATTTTGCCTTTTGTTTGTATAGGCCTTGATTATAATCCGCTAATATAGATAAAAATATTACTTCAACTTAGGCTGTAGGTTGATATCGAGAAGAGGGTATCCCAAGTGTGTTCACATTATATATCTCCCCTCAGATTAAAGAATAATGACACAGAATTAACAATATACTCCATGAGGCTTGAAATTAGGTCACTATAGAGATAAAGCGACTAAAGGATATTTGATGAATAAAAAACCACAAAGAGAGATGCGATCACTCTCTGATTTACCTAAACCTGTTTTAATCTTAGAGGTTGTGGGAATAGTATTACTGATAATTGTATTGCTTTCAATGAATGGCTATCTGGCACTTCCAGAACCGCTTATGCAACAGGGAGCTCTTGTCACGATGGTTTTGATAGGAATGGGATGTTTAATCCCCGCGACAATCAATATTGTGTGGCGTGCTATCCATGGATTAACTTTCTTAGGCATTGATAATCAAAAACCATCAAGACCAGGTGCGCAAAAAAGCAAAACCATAGATAATAAAAAGGATGAAAAGGACGAGTAAGCACGGTTTTACTGGTCTTTTCATACCTGATGTGTGAAAATTGTCCGCTTTTCCTCATTGCGGTTATGTAATGTGAAGTAATGGGGAAATTTCATAAGTTATCATTTGAGTTGAAGAAGGTTATTATCCATGGATTCTATTTGTTACCCTGACATCTCACTGCTTCGTGAATGGTTAGACCAACTCAAAACGTCCTATTTCGAGTGCGATTCTTGTGCGGCAATTCATTTACCGCACATGCAAAATATCGAAGGCATTTTTGATGCCAAACTTGATATTATTAATAATGTACTCGTTCTATCCGCGCTAGCAGAGCTCAAACCAACAGCGATAGTGACATTGGTGGCAAATATTAGTCAAATTAATGCCAGTTCATTGACTGCAAAAATTTTTCTTGAAATTAATAATGAAAACTTACCTAAGTTAATTGTAAGTCAATCATTCTCTCTTGAAGCTGGGATGACTTATCGCCAGTTTTGCCATTTTTTACAGCAGACTGAAGACCAAATTTCGTCAATTGTCTTTGAAATATATAGCAATAATTTGCTTTATGGAAATCAAGATGAACTTGATGAAGAAACTGTCGATCTTGATGTTGAAGATAAACCTTCTGTAATCATTCATTAGTCATTTTTTATTATGCATTGTCAAAAATATGAGGCGGGAGATTGTCGCTCCTGCCAATGGCTTGAATTGCCAGCTGAGCAACAGCTCAAACTAAAACAAGAAAACTTGTCTTTCTTACTGCCTTCGTTAACAAAATCAGTTTTTCAAATACCGATTGCGAGCCCTCAAAAGAAATTTCGAAATAAAGCAAAAATGGTCGTTAGTGGTAGTGTAGAAAAACCGATATTTGGAATTGTGAATCCACAAGGGCAAGCAGTTAGCTTAACAAACTGTCCACTTTATACAGACGGTTTTTTAGCTGTATTTGATATCCTTAAACCCTTTATTGCTCGGGCAGGATTAACGCCATATAACATTGAGCGTAAACGTGGTGAATTAAAATATCTGCTATTAACACAGAGCCAGCATAGCGGACAGTTTATGCTACGATTTGTTTTGCGTTCAGAGAAAAAAGTAGAGCAGCTAAAGAATGCATTACCATGGCTAAGAGAAAAACTTCCTCAATTAACCGTTATTACCGTTAACCTACAACCCGTCCATATGGCAATATTGGAAGGTGAGCAAGAAATTGTATTAACAGAACAGCAGGTTTTACGAGAAGAATTTAACCAAGTCCCTCTGTTTATTCGCCCGAATAGTTTTTTTCAAACCAATCCAGTCGTCGCAGCAAGTTTATATCGAACGGCTCGCGAATGGGTGAAAGATCTTAATATCACAAGTATGTGGGATCTGTTTTGTGGTGTTGGCGGTTTTGGTCTTCATTGTGCGGATAAGCAGACTAAATTAACGGGAATTGAAATTAGCGAGCCAGCCATTGCGAGTGCTACGCAGTCTGCCCAAGAACTCGGTTTATTACATATTGAATTTCAAGCATTGGATTCAACACAATTTGCAATAAATAAAGATGATATTCCTCAGCTTGTTTTGGTTAATCCACCAAGGCGAGGCATTGGTAACGTATTGTGTGAATATCTGTCCTCTATGCAACCTGAATTCATTTTATATTCCAGTTGCAATGCACAAACGATGGCAACGGATATTGAACGGCTAGTGGGTTATCAAGTTTCTAAAGTTCAGCTCTTTGATATGTTTCCACATACCGCACATTATGAAGTATTGGCTCTATTAGTGAAAAACGCAGCATAATAATCTAAACCTATCGTTTATAATATTTTATCTATAGATAAAAAAGGCTTGTCTATTAGCAAGCCTTTTTTAATGTCACCATTAACGTAATAAGTTCAATTATTAATTTCTGTGTTCGAAGGCGAGTGCTTTACGTTCAATTAAGCGCATAATAATGGTTAATATTGCATTCACAACTAGATAGATAATCCCTGCTGCGACAAAAGCCATCACATCCCAAGTTTGTCCAAATACTTGACTGCTATATCCCATGATATCCATCATCGTTATGGTACTTGCGAGCGAGGTACTCTTAAAGATTAAGACGACTTCATTGGAGTAGGATGATAAGGAACGTTTAAACGCATATGGCAGGATAATACGCATTGTTTGTGCTTTAGACATCCCTAATGCTTCGCAAGATTGCCACTGCCCAGATGGAATTGCTTTCACCGCACCGTGGAATAATAAGGTCGAATAAGCAGCGCTATTGAGTGCAAGAGCGACCATTGCGCAAACCCAAGGTGTTGAAATAAAGCCCCAGAGGGCAGGGTAGTTCTGTAATGATTTAAATTGGCTGGGGCCATTATAAATTAAGAAGAACTGAACCAGCAGCGGTGTGCCTGTAAACAGCGTGATATAGACCTTAATAGCTTGAGAAACGAAAGGTGTTTTAAGGGATAGAATTAATGTGAATAAAACTGCCAGAATAAATGCAACAAATAGCGCACTGAATGTCAGAGATAAACTTGTTGGTAGGCCTGGTAGGATATCGAGAATTAAATCGATCATTTCGATTCACCTCGTTCAAAGCGCGTGGTGCGTAATTCAATTCGTTTCAAAACTAACTGACTTAATAAGGTAATAACAAGATAAATAAGTCCGACAATCGCATACCAAGTAAAAGGTTCATGTGTCCGGTTAACAATAGTCTTAGTTTGTAACATCAAATCATTAACACTAATTAAAGAAACTAATGCTGTATCCTTGAGTAAAACTAACCATTGGTTACCTAGACCCGGTAGGGCATGTCGCCACATTTGTGGCATGATATAGCGAAAGAAAATCGTACGTTTGTGCAGACCTAGAGCAAAACCAGCTTCCCATTGACCATAAGGTACAGCTCTTAATGCACCTCTCAGTGTTTGTGAAGCATAAGACGCATACAGAAGAGCCAAGGCTATTACACCACATACAAATGGCGTAAAGTCAAATTGACCACTATCTGCAAAGAAAATGCTCGGATCAACCTGCAACGTGGTTTGCCAGAAACCGAGATTGATGCTTATCCCATCCCCCAAGATATTGATCAGCTGCAGCGTACCGAAGTAAACAAACAACACAACAAGAAGCTCAGGTAAGCCACGGATCAATGTTACACAGCACGTTCCTAAGAAGGCGACTGGCTTAAAGCGAACAGATTCCCATGCTGTGAATAGCATAGCTAAGATCAGGCCCAGTATCAGGGCAGAAACAGCAAGGCCGACGGTTATACCGGCGGCACTTGTTAAAAAAAGAAAATTGTTCATCAATTGTATCGATTATTGTTCAAACCATTTTTTGTAGATAACGTCATAAGTACCATCAGCTTTAACTTCAGCTAATGCTTTATTCATTTTATCTAACAATTCTTTATTGCCTTTACGAACAGCGATACCTAAGCCAATACCAAAGTATTGCGGGTCTGTGACTTTGTCACCGACAGCAGCTAAGTTTTCGTTACCTTTAGCTTTAAGCCATTCCTCAGCAACTGCAGTGTCACCAAAGACGGCATCAATACGACCATTTTGTAGGTCAAGAACAGCAGATTGGTAGTTATCATAAGGAACAACGGTCATACCTTTATGTTGTTCCATAATGTATTTTTGGTGGGTCGTTCCATTTTGTACGCCAATCTTTTTATTTTTTAATTGATCGACAGAAGAGATTTTTTCTTTAACTGAAACAAACTCAGCAGAGTTAGGATAGTAAGTATCAGTGAAATCAACTTGTTGTTGACGCTCTGGAGTAATATCGATACCTGCCATCAAGGCTTCAAAGCGACGAAATTTTAAACTCGGGATTAAACTATCAAAAGATTGGTGCGTGAATGTACAGGTCGCATTCATTTTTTCGCACACGGCATTTGCAAGGTCAACATCAAAGCCCACGATTTGGTTGTTTTTGTCAAACATTTCGAATGGGGCATACGTTGCTTCTGTTGCAAAACGGATGGTTTCTTTTTCTGCTGCAGTTGCAGATAAGGTTACAGCGCCAAGTAGTGCAGCTAGTATAATTTTTTTCATTGCTTAATCCTATATCTAGGGTCTGTGGACCTTTCGTGGTCAAATTTTGTTCGAGATAAACGCATTTTCATCAAAGTGAGAGGTTTTCCGTGTAACTTAACTGTCTAGACAAATATCTCTCAACACAGAGTAAAATTATTTTTAGCCGAACCCGAAGGACAGCTTTTCTAATCACTAATATCTCAATATCTTCAGCTTTGTTTTATCGCTGAAGCGTCACAAATTGCTACAAAAATAAGTCCCAAAGATCAACAGACCAGACTTAATGTGACAGATAATTTGCAAATGCTTCAGTCTGAGGGGCTGAAAAATGGCTAGCATCCCCTTGTTCAACAATATGGCCGTTTTCCATATACACCACACGGCTAGCGGCTTTACGGGCTATCTCAACTTCGTGAGTGACGATAACCTGTGTAATTCCAGTTGCTGACAATTCGCGAATAATATCGACAACTTGCGCAGTAATTTCAGGATCGAGAGCAGCGGTTGGCTCATCAAATAGTAGAACTTGTGGTTCCATCATCAGTGCTCTAGCAATCGCAACACGCTGTTGCTGGCCACCAGATAAATGCAAAGGAAAGCGTGTTGCAAACTGGGTTAAACGTAAACGCTCCAGTAATTTTTCAGCTTTTATTTTTGCTTCTTGGCGTGACAGCTTTAATACTCGGCAAGGTGCTTCAATCAAGTTATCCAAGACACTCAAATGCGGCCATAGGTTGTACTGCTGGAAAACCATTCCCACATTTTGGCGCAATATGCGGATTGCTTTCGCATCAGGAGATGCAGCAAAATCAAATTGCTGACCTGCAATATTAAGCAAACCCGATCGTGGCATTTCTAACAGATTTAAAACACGTAGCAAAGAGCTCTTACCTGCGCCGCTTGGCCCAAGTAATACCATTGTTTCCCCTACTGGGCACTCTAAGTTAATATCGAAAAGTGCCTGATGAGAGCCGTAGAAACAGTTTATATTTTTTAATTGAATGCTCATGCTTACCAATAATACCTCGCTTAACTGATAGTGATATTAATCTTGTAAGCATATTTATGCAATAATGCATGCATAAAAATTTGTTTTTTCTGTTTAGACGATAATTACTCTGAGGATTGCTGCTCAATTTTCGGATTGTTAGAGAGCAGCTTATCGCGCTCAAACGCTAGTTCACTAATTTTTTTTGCCATGCCTTTAAAAATAAATAAATGTGCGGGCATCATGGCAAACCAGTAGAGTAAACCACTGAATCCCGCAGGGTGCCACCATGCACGGACATCAATAGAACGTCTGCTACCACTATCATGAATAGTGAATGTTAATCTACCTAGTCCAGGAGCTTTCATTCCAAATAGAAGGGTAAGTTGTTTTTCGGGTTCAATATTAATCACTCGCCATCCATCTATCTCATCACCTAGTTGGAGTTCTTCACGATCGGGCCTACCATATTTCACTTTGTTGAACATCATGTCATCCATAATGGCGCGTGTCTTCCAAAGCGAATTAGCATAAAAATAGCCATCTTTACCTCCAATTTGCTGCACTACATGCCACAAGGATTCTGTCGTTGCAGAGCTCCCTAGTGTAGCGCCAGCTTGCTTGGGATAGAAACCATAACCTGGGCGCCAGCGTTTTCTAACTTCGGGATCATATCCCCAGTCGGCGTTATCGACAGCATCAGCTTCTTGAGCCAATGTTGTTCTTACCGCATCATCGAATGAGATTAATGTTTGAGGGATCAATTCACGCAATGCTTTGTCATCAGCAGGGAGATCATGCTGTAGACCTTGGATAAGTTCTTTTGCAATTGAGGGAGGTACTGAGGTAATTAAACTGATGAAATGTACAGAGATCATACTGATGGGGATCGGGATTGGGAGTAATAATCGACGTTTACCACTGACCTTGATAAAGCGTTTAAACAACTCTTGATAGCTCATATATTCAGGGCCACCTGCATCAAAAATTTGATTTTCAGTGACGGGAATTCTCATCAGTTCGGTTAAGTAGAACAAGATATTGCTCAATGCAATGGGGGATGATTTAGAGCGAACCCAACGAGGTGGTGTCAAGATAGCTAAGTTATAAACCATGTCACGCATGATTTCAAAAGCAGCGGAACCTGATCCGACGATGATAGCTGAGCGAATTTCAGTAATAGGCACTTTGCTTTCGCGTAATATTTCTCCCGTTAATCGACGAGAGATTAAATGTTGCGAATAACTATGTCCATGTTGTAGTGAACTGAGATAAACAACATGTTTAACATCGGAATCATTTAGCGCTTGCTGAACATGACGAGCTGCAGCACGCTCGCGTTCTATTAGGTTTGCTTGATCAGCCATGCTATGGACGAGGAAATAGACAATGTCTATGTCTTTCATTGTGCCTGCGAGTGTGTCAGGGTCTTGTAGGTCAACATAAATGCATTTGGCATCTTGCCAACCTTGTGAGAGCATCCAATCGACACGTCTTGCTGCTGCTGTAACTTGGTGGCCTTGTTTAATTAACTCTGGGATCAGATTTTGTCCGATATAACCACTGGCACCCAAGACTAAAACACGTTGTTTTTCGTTCATGTTGATTTCCTGTTTTACTCTCATATGTCGCTATTGTGACTGATATTCTACTTATGTAAAGCATGTTAAATGTTGTCATTTTGCGATTTACCGCTTATCTAAAAATTTTTAAATAAGCGGTAGTTTATGAGAAAACAGAAGTTTACGAAAAGAATGCCATTAGGATCGGTGTCATCAGACTAAGAACAAACCCATGCACAATAGCGGCTGGTACGATTGAAACTCCACCACTTCGTTGCAGAACGGGAAGGGTGAAATCCATTGATGTGGAACCACAAATACCTAATGCAGTTGAGCGATAGCGGTTAATGATCATTGGAATTAGCATAATTGCGGCAAGTTCTCGAGCTAAGTCATTAAAGAAGGCTGCACTACCCATTACTGGGCCATAAGCATCCGTTAGAACAATACCGGTTAATGAATACCACCCAAATCCAGAGGCTAATGCCAGCCCCATCTTAACGGGTAAGCCTAATAATAAAGCTGCAATGGCTCCCCCTATTAAAGCACTAACCGCCATGACAAGCGCAATAATAGTACCGCGGCGATTAACGAATATTTGTTTAATACTCATGCCGCTATTGCGTAATTGTAGGCCGACAAGTAATAACAATATCATCAATGCAATTTGGCTGCCTTTTTCGGCATAATGAAGAAATTCAAAACCGATTAAGCCAACTAAAAAACCAATGGTTAATACAGCGCATAATTGCAGTGATTCAAAGACCATTTTCAGCCTAGAAGGTGGTTTTTCTTGTTTATGCTTAGGTATCTTCCAAGGATCGATTTTATCCAATAAAAGTAAAGCAATAAGGTTAAGAGAAAATATACAAGCAAAGAAAGTAAGTGCATAAATTAAAATTGAAACTAGGTGAACACTTAAATTTTCAAGTAATGCGAGTGTGATCCCCATTAAAAATAAAATGATATACACCATTGAGTTTAGTGAACGATGTATAGCACTCAGTATAACCCTGTTCTTTATGTGGATAAGATAGCCGAGTATTAATGGTAGTAAAATAATGAGTAGCCCTGAATACATTTTGCATCCTTAAAATTTATCCCATTTACAATGGGTTAGACCCAAAATAATTCGAGTTGCATGAGCGTGACAAGCTAAGCTATTAGATAAACACAGCAAAGACTGTGATCGGGTGGCGGCCTTGCCTATATGGCCTACCAACGGCAACTTAAGTTATCACGGTTAGAATGTTTAGTTGTTGCCGTTCATATTATTTTAGCGAGTCTTTAGTTTTGACATGCACGACGAATAGCATTTATTGCCATATCGCTTTTTTCTCCAGTTATCGATAAAAAATAGGATAAAAAGACTAAAAAATAAAGTTTAACTATTTTATAACACTATAAATGGATGCTCAATACAGTGTGCTCTATTGTTGTAAATATATTTAACTATAGCGCTGTATTGTAGTCATGCTATCCGTGAATGAGTTAAGCTCGGAGAACAAATTATCAGCATGGAGAGAGTATATGTATCTGGAACGTGTCGAAATATACGGTTTTAGAGGGATCAACCGACTCTCATTAGCTTTGAATAAAAATACGGTATTAATTGGAGAAAACTCATGGGGTAAATCAAGTCTTTTAGATGCATTAACCCTTTTACTTTCCCCTGAACAAGAAAATTACCAATTTAATCAGCATGATTTCCACCAATCGGTAGGTGATGATGCAACACGATTTCGTTCATTACAGATAGTTCTTAAATTCTGCGAAAATCGAAAAGGTAGGTATCGCTCATTTCGTTTTAGAAACCTTACCTCTGTGTGGGTCGATAATGATGATGATCTAAAGCACATCTATTACCGTGTCAGCGCTGAATTAAAAGGTGATGGTAGTATTAGTGTTGACCGTAGTTTTCTCAATGCGGGTGGTAATAAATTATCCCTAGATAATGTTAGTAAGTATATCAAAGAGATTATACGGTTATATCCTGTGGTGCGGTTACGAGATGCTCGTTTTTTGCGCACGTTAGATTTTGATTCGCAGGTTCCTGGAGAGCAAGAAACCGGCGATATTTTTAATTCTCGAATGAAAGGGCTAACCCAAGCATTAGTTAATAATCCACATCGCCTGAGCGACGAAGAGTTGACGGAAGGGGTGGATGCAATGCAGAAATTGCTTAGTCACTACTTTGCGGGGCAAAGTAGTCATATGTTCAAAGAGCATAATGTGGAGGGAGGGCGAGAACCACGTAAAAGGGGATGGCATGCATTAGATAACATCAGCCGAATTATTGCGAAGCCAAATCAGCGCAATATTCGATTGATTATATTAGGCATGTTTTCTTCAGTATTGCAGTCAAAAGGCAATGTACAACTGGATAAATACGCTCGTCCATTAGTGATTGTTGAAGACCCCGAAACACGTTTACATCCTATAATGTTATCGATCGCTTGGGGCTTGTTAAATTTGTTTTCTTTACAGAGACTAACGACTACGAATTCTGGGGAATTATTGTCACAAGTTCCGATTGAAAATCTTTGCCGTTTGGTGCGTGATTCAGGTAAGGTTTCTTCCTATCGTTTGCGTGAAAACGATTTATCACCAGAAGAAATCCGTAAAATTTCCTTTCATATTCGCTTTAATCGACCGTCAGCCATGTTTGCGAGATGTTGGTTACTCGTTGAAGGGGAAACTGAAATTTGGTTAATGAATGAATTAGCTCGTCAGTGTAATTTTCACTTTGAGACCGAAGGAATCAAAGTCATTGAATTCGCCCAAAGCGGTCTTAAACCATTATTAAAGTTTGCGAACCAAATGGGTATAGAATGGCACACACTTGTTGATGGCGATGAGGCAGGGAAAAAATATGCGGCAACAGCAATGCATTATGCTGAAAAAATGAATGACCCAGAAAGAGATAGGTTAACGCGATTACCCGCACTCGATATCGAACATTTTTTATATCGTGAAGGTTTTGGGCATCTTTTTCATCAGATAGCGGGGATCCCCGATAATGGCAAGGTCGCTACTCGCCGAGTCATTATTAAAGCAATATCAAAGACCTCTAAACCTGATTTAGCTATTGCGATTGCAAATCGTGCTGCTGAGTTAGGACCAAACTCTATTCCATTGCATTTGAAGAATATGTTTTCTCGAGTGGCTTGGTTAGCACGAGGCAAAGCCTATTAAAGGCTAGAGAATGAAGATTCAGGTGGATAAATCTTCCTGAATCTTAAATTATTTTTGAGAGGGCTTTGCCCTTTTTTTATTATAGGTAGTAATTTAATGAGCGCAAATTCACGGAAAAAATGGCTTATTTCCATACTGGTTATTCTCGTTGCGATTGGGACAGCAGTATTTTTTTGGGGTGAGGAAAATAAAGAAGAATTTCAAACTATTGCTGTCACTCGAGGCGATTTGAATAAACAAGTCCAAGCAACAGGTAAGCTCAATGCTGTCCGACAGGTCGATGTAGGTGCTCAGGTTAGCGGGCAGTTACAGACACTTTATGTAAAAGAGGGCGATAAAGTTAGCAAAAGTGATTTATTAGCTGTAATCGACCCGCAAAAAGCACAAAATGATGTCACTGAATCTCAAGAAAGAAATCATGAACTAGAAGCAAATTTGGCCTTAGCAAAAGCTGAACTCAAATATGCACAGGCAACTTATCAACGGCAACTAAGTTTATCTAAATTACAAGCCGTGGCTAAACAAGATTTGGATAAAGCGCAAACAGATGTTGATGTCAAAAAAGCGCAAGTAGCCACCTTTGAAGCCCAAATTAAACGTAACCTAGCGACGTTAAATACAGCAAAAACTAATCTGACCTATACGCAAATTACAGCGCCTATGGATGGCACTGTAACCTCTATTAAAACATTACAAGGTCAAACGGTTATCGCAGTGCAACAAGCACCAACGATTTTGACCTTAGCTGATCTTAATACCATGATGGTTAAAGCCGAAGTTTCAGAAGCTGATGTTATTTATCTAAAGCCAGGGCAGCCGGCTTCTTTCACCGTGTTAGGTGCACCTGATAAACGTTTTTCAGGTGTTTTAAAGGATATTTTGCCCACACCTGAAAAAATTAATGATGCGATTTTTTATTATGCTCGCTTTGAAGTGCCAAATCCTGAACATCTATTGAAATTGCAAATGACCGCACAAGTTAAAATTGAGCTAGAATCTCATAAAAATGTGCTGCTTTTACCTTTATCAGCATTAGGAAATGAAGTTTCTCAGTTCGTTTATGAAGTCGACGTTCTCAATAACGAAAATGTTGAGAAGCGACAAATTAAAATAGGCAGTCGAAATGATGTTTATATTGAAGTGATTGATGGTCTCAAAGAAGGTGAAAAGGTGATCATCAGCCGTAGTAATACGGGGAATTAATATGTCAGCCTTATTAGAGCTTAATCATATTACTAGACGCTATCCCGCAGGTGAAAATGAAATTACAGTACTCAAAGGCATTTCATTAAAGATTGATGCTGGGGAGATGGTAGCGATTATGGGGGCCTCTGGGTCGGGCAAATCGACCTTGATGAATATTATTGGTTGTTTAGATAAACCTACGACAGGCGAATATTTTGTTGCCCAACAAAACATTTCACTACTCGATGATAATCAGTTAGCAGAACTACGCCGAGAACATTTTGGTTTTATTTTTCAGCGCTATCATTTATTAAGTCATCTTACTGCAGAACAAAATGTGGAAATGCCTGCTATTTATGCGGGGATGGGTAAAGTCCAGCGTCGTGAAAGAGCGATTGAGCTACTGACGAAATTAGGTCTAAAAGAGCGAGTAGTCTATCGTCCAAGCCAGTTATCTGGTGGCCAGCAACAGCGGGTGAGTATTGCGCGAGCCTTGATGAATGGCGGACAAGTGATTCTAGCGGATGAACCAACTGGAGCACTTGATAGCCACTCTGGTGAAGAGGTGATGAAAATTCTCAAAGACCTCTGCGCACAGGGGCATACCGTAATCATTGTGACTCATGATCCAAAAATTGCACAACAAGCTGAACGAATTATAGAGATCAATGATGGTGAAATTATCAGTGATTCAGGTACGGTTTCAGCACTCAAACTACCACCAGCACAAGAAAGGACGAGCCGAAGACTCACAATAGGCCAAATATATGGCCGATTCAGTGAAGCACTTTTGATGGCTTGGCGAGCGATGGTGGTCAACAAAATGCGTACCTTACTCACTATGCTTGGGATAATTATTGGTATCGCATCTGTTGTGTCGATCATGGTAATTGGCGATGCAGCTCAGAAAATGGTACTCAACGATATTAAATCGATAGGAACGAATACTATATCCGTTTATCCAGGTGAAGATTATGGTAGCGATGATGCACTAAATCGGCAATCACTAAACGTTTCTGATGTTAATGCTCTTGCTCAGCAACCCTATGTGTATGCTGTGTCAGGCACGGTATCAAAATCGACTCGATTACGTAAAGGGAATTTAAATGCCGTAGCACAATTCACGGGGGTCGGTAAGAATTATTTTCAGGTCTACGCCACGAAATTTTCTGAAGGAATGAGTTTTACACCAGATATGGTCGAACGAAGTGCGCAAGTAGTCGTAATTGATGCTAATACTAAGCGTCGTTTTTTTCCTAATTATAAGCGAGTTGTAGGAGAAACTATACTGGTAGGTAATGTGCCTGTGACGATTATTGGTGTGACAGAGGAACAAAAATCGATTTTTGGTTCTAATAACTCTTTATCTATTTGGCTGCCAGACACTACGGTAAAAAGCAAAATCGTGAATAGACCTTATTTAGACTCGATTGTGGTGAGAATCAAAGAAGGAGTCAATGCAAAATCAGCCGAACAGCAAATCACACGACTATTGACGTTACGTCACGGAAAGAAAGATATCTTCACTTATAATATTGATACTTTGGTAAAAACTGCAGAAAAAACGACTAGAACTATGCAGCTTTTTTTGACATTAGTTGCCGTTATCTCATTAGTGGTTGGGGGAATTGGAGTTATGAATATTATGCTTGTGTCGGTGACAGAAAGAACGCGAGAAATCGGTATTCGTATGGCGGTAGGCGCGAGGACTAGCGATGTAATGCAACAGTTTTTGATTGAAGCAGTGCTAGTTTGCTTGTTTGGTGGATTAATGGGAATTGGACTTGCTTATGGCATTAGCTTGATTGTACAGATGGCTTTACCCGGCTGGACGTTTGTTTTTGAACCTATAGCGCTTATTAGTGCGTTTGCCTGTTCGACGATAATTGGTGTCGTTTTTGGTTACCTACCTGCACGAAACGCAGCGAAGCTTAACCCAATTGACGCATTAGCAAGAGAATAAGAGCCAAATTATTGTTGTTTTGTGAAGCTCCTCTTATTATTTAAGAGGAACTTCAACCTATTTATTTTTATACAAATTTTCCTCCTCGCATTCTTAAATTCCAGCTATAGTAGCAGTGGTTCACTCAAAAAAGTGTTCTAAAAGGTAAATTTTACTTGCGGTTTGGTATCGAACATAGATATCATTCATCTCGTAGAATAAATGAAACCTGGTTCCATAAAATGGAACTAAATAAACATTAAAGCCAAAATAAATTAAACAGCAAAGATTCACACAGCAGGAATACTAAATGGCGAATAAAACAGGTGAAGATTATTCATTGGCTAGAGTACCTTTAGGTGCTCGTCGGCCATTCTACGAAGTACTAATACTCCGAATTGGCTCACTAGCCTGTGTTTCTCAGGTGATGTTAGGCGCAGCTCTCGGATACGGACTTACTTTTTGGCAAGCGTTTTGGGCCACAATGTTAGGTTCAGTCATTTTACAAGTTGTCAGCTGGGCACTAGGTGCGGCAGCGTGCCGCGAAGGAATGTCAATCAGTCTACTGTCACGGTGGGCTGGATTTGGTAAGTTGGGATCAGCGTTAATTGGTGGAGCAATTGCAATTTCACTAATGGGTTGGTTCGGCGTGCAAAATGGTTTCTTTGCGGATGGAATGTATAAAGCGACGAATGTGCTAACACCAGGGACTTGGTCGCTTATTACAGGCATTACGGTCACGATTATTACGGTATATGGGTATCGCTTTTTATCTATTACCGCCAATATTTCAACGCCGCTATTTTTACTTGCATTAGCTTGGGCTACTTATAATTTGCTCTCTGGGCAGGATGTCGGTGCTCTCATTAGTAGTACAGAACCATCAGGGCCGCGTATGAGTATGCCTGCAGCCATTACAATGGTTGCTGGTGGATTTATCATCGCAGCAGTAACAACTCCCGATATTAGTCGTTTTATGAAAAGCCCAAAAGAGGTTTTCTGGATGACACTTATCGGGACTTTTTTTGGTGAATTGTTAGTCAATATGATTGCAGTATTGATGGCGCTCGCACTCCATACCTATCAAGTATTTGATCTGATGATGACACTAACTGGGTTGATTGGTGCATCAATTGTTATCTTCTCAACCATAAAAATGAATGATATCAATCTTTATTCATCATCATTAGGTTTCTCCACCTTACTGAATGCCATTTTCAACAAGCATTTTGATCGCCGTTATCTGACTTGGGTTATTGGTATTTTTGGTACCATTGCATCAATGTTAGGTATTTTAGATAACTTTATTGGCTTCCTCATTTATTTGGGAATAGCAATTCCACCCGTCGCTGGCATCATGGTAGTTGATTACTACCTCTTAAAACGTGATCGCAAAGAGCTCGATACAACGAGAGCCCAAGGTGTACTCCCTTCGACATGCGAAGCTTTTAATCCTATAACACTAGTTGTTTGGGGGATTGCAGTTGTGGTTGGTTGGGTAAGTTCTGAGCTGGGGCCTTTCAATGTAGACATTGGCGTACCAGCACTAAACTCACTGGTTATCGGTGCGGTTGCCTATTGGTTAGGCATGCGTTGGCAAGGGCGTGTGAAAGGTGTCGATACAGTTCACTTCCGTAAAGTCAATCACTCAGATTAAGGATGTGAGCATGGATCAGAACATTGTTAAAGTTGCTCTGGCGCAATTTAATTCATCGCTTGGCGACAAACAACATAATTTACAGAGGATGGCTGATTTCTGCTATCAAGCCGCTGAGCAGGAAGCTAAATTAATCTGTTTTCCTGAGTTGGCAACAACAGGATATCGTGGTGATTTACTGTCTACGAAACTATGGGATCTCAGTGATACCACAGGCAGCGAAACCTATCAGTTATTTAGTTCGCTAGCAACAAGTCTAAACCTCACTATTGTGAGTGGCTTTGTTGAGCGAGGTCGTTATCTTGGTGAAATTTACAACTCTGTTGGTGTTTGGAATCCTAATTGCGATGAAATCAGCGGTGTTTTCCGTAAAGTTCACGCATTTGGTATTGAAAAACAGTGGTTTCGTAATGGAAATAATTATCCCGTATTTGATACGCCGATCGGTAAGATTGGCATCATGATTTGTTATGATATGGGTTTTCCTGAGGTTGCACGCATTCTAACTTTAAACGGTGCTGAATTATTACTCGCGCCTTCTGCGTGGTGTGTTCAAGATAGAGATATGTGGGATATAAATACAGCCTGCAGAGCACTGGAAAATGGTAGTCATTTACTTGCGGTCAATCGCTGGGGGAATGAAGAAGAGTTACACCTGTTTGGTGGTAGTAAAATTTTAGGTCCTCGAGGTCAAGTTCTTAGCGAAGCTAATTGTGATGGTGAAGTACTACTGATTGGTGAAGTTAATTTTCTCGCTCAGGCACATACCCGCCTAAGTATCCCTTATTTGAGAGACCGAAAGCCACAAAGCTATGACCTGCTGGTGCAAAATTCTCAGTTTACAGGTGAGTTATGAGTATTCTCTCAAGTGTTGTTGATGTCTATCGGTTATTTCTACGCTCTGGTGATGAGCTAACTGTGACGACATTAGTAAATGAATTGGGGATGCCAAAAAGCTCCGCATCACGTGTACTGAAACAGATGACTGAGTATGGTTTGCTCGAAAAGAAAAAAGATGCGCCAATTTATCGACCAGGCTTAATCATTATGGAATTAGCCCATCGCGCTAGAGGAATGAACCCGCTGATCGATATGACCCTTGAGTCTCTTGATGAAATCACCAAAGAAACGGGGTTCACGAGCTATGTTTCTTTGCGTGACAAGGACCAAGTGAGAGTGGTGCATGCTCGAATTGGTAATAGCATGCTCCAAGTGATTACTCAGCCTGGAACAAAATTGCCTATTGCAGGTACCTCAACGGGGAAGGCACTATTATCTCGTAATTCTTTGAGTGAAAGAGAAGTGATCATTTGCCAAGAGCCTAAAGAGAAACAAGACAAGTTACGTCAAGAACTAAATCAAATAGAAGAACGTGGTTGGGCCTATTCAATGAATGAGGCTGTACCTGGTGTTGCTTCAGTATCAAGTACGGTGTATGACCCTTCACAAGGGACATTATATGCACTTTGTTTGAGTCTGCCAGCATCACAAATTACACCCGAATTATTGGCGAAGTTAGCCACAAAAATGTGCCATAAAGCATCCTATCTAGGCAGTATGGTAGGTGATCCTTATTGGCTAAAGCGCAGTACTGAATCATAAAATAAAAAATATTTAGGATTGTTAAGGTTAACAGTTCTGCAGTGCGTGTTTACGCCTTCATCAGGAAATCAGGTCGATAGATCTGAAAGTAGTAAAATATCAAGGGAAATTTATGAGTTTAAAACAGACCCTATACGTCTACGAGTTGATCGATAGCGCAGCTGTTAGTGGGGATGATATCGTTGCCTTATTTGCTAATTTTACGGTAATTGAAGCATCCTCAAAAACAGTACAAGATGAAAAAGGGCAGAGTGATTTTGTTCGTATTGTTATTCCTGGAAGCGAAGGTAAATTACAAGGCAAAAATGCACCAAACTAGGGATCATTGGCCGCTTGGGTGGGATTGGCGCTAGACCATCTCGTATTGGTGTGGTTTCTGATGCTGATGGTGCAATCGCCGCGATTGCTGCTGCTCTTAAACTAGCAGAAATGAGAGAAAAAGGTGATATGTTACTGGGGGATGTGATCATTTCGACTCATATTTGCCCAACTGCACCAACTCGTCCGCATAGTCCAGTTGATTTTATGGACTCTCCGCTTAACGATGGGACAATGAATGAAAATGAATCAATCTCGGAAGCGGATGCTATATTGTCAGTGGATACTACCAAAGGTAATAGGCTGATCAATCATAAAGGTTACGCATTATCTCCGACAGTAAAAGAAGGTTATATATTACCTGTTTCTGAGGATTTATTACGTCTGATGGAGTGGAGTAGTGGGCAACATGCAGTAACTTTCCCATTAGCAGTTCAAGATATTACACCTTATGGAAATGGACTTCACCATATCAATAGTATTATGCAGCCAGCTGTATCAACAACAGTGCCTGTAGTTGGTGTTGCTATTTGCGCACAAACGATTGTGCCTGGCTGCTCAACAGGAGCTAGCCATGAAGTTGATATTGCATTATCCGTGAAGTTTATGGTTGAAGTTGCGAAGGAGTTTAGTAGCGGAAATTGCCAATTTTATGATAAAGAGCAATTTACATTACTGAAATCACTCTATGGTGACATGTCACGTTTGCAAGCCCAAGATCGTTAGTTAGAACATTAAAGTCTGACTTAAAAATAGACACAGTTAACTACCGCAGATTATAAATGTGCAATCATTAAATCGATAAGTAATTAACTGTGCTCTATTAAATCCTTTTACTCTTGAGACACCATATCTACATTTGTACTATTTACTGTACTATCCTGAACCGGAACAATCAGATTAGCATGGTTCCCTTTCGGGCCAATATTGATACTAAAGTTGACTTTCTGACCAGCTTTTAATGTCCTGTAACCATCCATTTGAATACAGGAGTAATGTGCAAAAATGTCTTCGCCTCCATTCTCAGGGCAGATGAAACCAAAGCCTTTAGCATTGTTAAACCACTTAACTGTACCTGTCTCCATACTACATCCTTCGTATTTACAAGTTGTGTTTGACATAAATGCATAATCCCTACGCATTAACTAAGTATAATTACCCATATTGACTGTCTGCAAATCATACTGTAATGAATTGACCTATGACGTCAAGTGATGAGTTTGAGGTTTTAAGGTAAAGTGATGAAAATTTGTTATGAACAACGAGAATATTTTCATAAAACTTGAAGTTGATCACAAAATCTTAGCCGTATGAGTTACGCTAAATTGCGTGTTACACTGTAGTGATGGTGAGTCAGTGATTGATAAAATAAATGATTCCCACTGCGTTTTGTTGTTATCTTGATTAATAGAAATCATTGATAATAAAGGCTATGCTTAATTTAATTTATAACTCTGAGCACGACAAGTCATGAGCGATTTTCTTGGTACATTTAAAACAAATGTCATTTTTAAGGAAGAAGTGGAGCAAATTTTACAGCCCCCTTCAATGTATAAGGTTCTATTAAATAATGATGATTACACTCCAATGGATTTTGTTGTTGAAGTGTTACAAAAATACTTTTCTTTTGATGAAGAACGCGCTACACAAATAATGTTAGATGTTCATTTTCAGGGGAAAGGGGTTTGCGGAATTTTTACAGCGGAGGTTGCAGAGACAAAAGCCGCACAAGTTAATACTTATGCACGTGAAAATGAATACCCTTTACTCTGTACAATCGAAAAAGTGTGATTTATACACTAAATACCTCAAGGTACATGTAGGCCGTAAGTGAAGATATCCGGATGAATATAGCGTTATATTATTAACATTCGGGTCACTGAGTGATACTAACCCCCATGTAACTTGAAGTATGATGGGTATAGCTTAATATCAATTTTGGGAGGTGCTTATGCTCAATCAAGAATTGGAGCTTAGTCTAAACGTCGCATTTGCAAAAGCGAAAGACAATCGACACGAATTTATGACAGTGGAGCACCTATTACTGGCACTATTGAGTAATACGTCTGCACGTGAAGTACTGGATGCCTGTAAAGTTGACCTTGTGGTTTTACGACAAGAGCTTGAGCATTTCATTCTACAAACGACGCCACTGTTACCTGAAAATGATAATCGTGATACTCAACCAACATTAAGCTTTCAACGCGTACTGCAACGCGCAGTATTTCACGTCCAATCATCAGGGCGTAATGAAGTGAGTGGTGCAAATGTGCTTGTCGCTATTTTTAGTGAGCAAGAGTCTCAGGCTGCTTATTTATTACGTAAGCATGATGTGAGTCGCTTAGATGTGGTGAATTTTATTTCTCACGGCACCATAAAAGGCGAAGAAATACCTTCATCCGAACAAGATATACCGAGCAGCAATGCGAACAATGAAGAGCAGCCGGTCTCAGATGAACATATGGATAGCTTTACCACTAATCTTAATCAGCAGGCTAAGCAGGGCAATATCGACCCGCTGGTTGGTCGTCAGGCCGAATTAGAGCGTACCATTCAAGTATTGTGTCGCCGCCGTAAAAATAACCCATTATTGGTAGGAGAATCGGGTGTTGGTAAAACCGCAATTGCGGAAGGGCTTGCATGGCGAATAGAGCAAGATGACGTGCCAGAAGTGATGAAGGGCTATACTATTTATTCATTGGATATTGGTTCTTTACTTGCAGGAACTAAATATCGTGGTGATTTTGAGAAACGCTTTAAATCACTGTTAAAAATGCTGGAAAAAGATACTAAAAGTATTTTATTTATTGACGAAATCCACACTATTATTGGTGCTGGGGCAGCTTCTGGTGGCCAAGTTGATGCGGCTAACTTAATTAAGCCATTATTATCAGGTGGGCGTATTCGTGTCATCGGTTCGACCACTTATCAAGAATTTAGCAATATTTTTGAGAAAGATAGAGCACTGGCTCGCCGTTTCCAAAAAATTGATATTGTTGAGCCAACGGCCGAAGAGACAGTACGTATCATTAACGGGTTAAAACCTAAGTACGAATCTCACCATGATGTCCGCTATACTGCAAAAGCGATCCAGGCAGCGGTAGATTTATCTGTCAAGTATATTACTGACCGGCATCTTCCAGATAAAGCGATAGATGTTATTGATGAAGCAGGGGCGAGAACACGTTTAGTCGCGCCGAGTAAACGTAAGAAAACGATTGGCATTCCTGAAATTGAATCTGTTGTTGCTCGTATTGCACGGATCCCTGAAAAAACGATTTCTTCTAGTGATAAAGACAGATTGAAAACGCTAGATGCGCGTTTAAAAATGTTGGTATTTGGCCAAGATAATGCGATTGCGGCTTTGACTGAAGCGATTAAAATGAGTCGAGCTGGATTAGGGCCAGACCATAGACCTGTTGGTTCTTTTTTGTTTGCTGGTCCAACAGGGGTTGGTAAAACGGAAGTGACGGTTCAATTAGCCAAAGCATTAGACATCAAATTATTGCGCTTTGATATGTCTGAATATATGGAGCGACATACTGTCAGTCGCTTAATTGGTGCGCCTCCGGGTTATGTTGGGTTTGATCAGGGTGGATTACTCACCGATGCCGTTATCAAGCATCCCCATTCAGTGGTTTTGCTTGATGAGATAGAAAAAGCACATCCTGATGTGTTTAATATCTTACTGCAAGTGATGGATCATGGAACTCTGACGGACAATAACGGGCGCAAAGCTGATTTTCGTAATGTAATTGTTGTGATGACAACCAACGCAGGCGTACAAGAGACTCAACGTCGTTCGATTGGTTTTGCAGACCAAGACAACAGTACAGATGCAATGTCGGAAATCAAGAAAACCTTTTCACCTGAGTTCCGTAACCGGTTAGATGGCATTATTTGGTTCAATTCGTTATCTGTTGAAATCATCACTCAAGTTGTGGACAAATTCATTGTTGAATTACAGGCGCAATTAGATGAGAAAGGTGTATCGATTGAGGTTAGCCAAGAGGCTCGTCGCTGGTTGTGTGAGAAAGGCTATGATAAGGCGATGGGAGCCCGACCTATGGCACGCGTCATTCAGGATAACCTGAAAAAACCATTAGCAAATGAATTGCTGTTTGGTTCGTTAACTAATGGCGGCTCGGTAAGTATCGGGCTTGATGATAAAAGTAACACACTGACATACAGCTTCAGTAGCGTGCACAAGGCCTCGCCGGAGGATGCGGTATTCTAACCAATAGACCACAGGTGTGTGGTGCAGCTTGCACACCACCTGTGGCAGTATCAGGCCTTGCCTGAAGGGTATAATCAGCGGCTACGGAAAATGATACGGCCTTTGCTCAGGTCATACGGAGTTAACTCTACAGTTACCTTGTCGCCTGTCAGGATGCGGATATAGTTTTTACGCATTTTTCCAGAAATATGAGCAGTCACAACGTGACCATTTTCTAGTTCAACGCGGAACATTGTGTTTGGCAGGGTATCCAGTACGGTTCCCTGCATTTCAATATTGTCTTCTTTGGCCATCTAATCCTCTAAGTCTAATAACCATGATTTTTAACGTGCAAGATAATGCCCAAAAACCCTCACTAAGTAAAGAAATGTCGCATTTTAAAGCGATTTTTCTTGAGTAGTATAGGCATAAAATTACTTAAAACCAAAATTCATTGTTCGAATAGTGGTGATATTTCAATCGATTGCGGTAACCAGCAGTCTGGGTTAATCGCCTTGTTACGCCACCGATAAAGAATATTTAAAAAATCCCGACGGGATATTTCTTTTGCGCCTAATGAGGCTGTGTGGTGATTAAGTACCTGACAATCAAAAAGCTGCCCATTATAGCGCAAAAAATGAAAATAGAATGTAATAAAAGCAATTTTGGACGAATCACTCATTCTACTGAACATAGATTCACCACAAAATAGGTGCCCAATGTTCACGCCATACAAGCCGCCAACCAGCTCGTTACCATACCAAGCTTCGACAGAATGCGCGACTCCTTGTTGGTGCAAAGCCTGATACCCAGCACGTACTTCAGGTAAAATCCATGTTCCTTCTTCACGCACTGAGCAAGCTTCAATGACTTCCTTGAAAGCATGATTGATAGTGATGTGATATTTTTTCTTTCTCAATAATTTTTTCATTGAGCGGCTAATATGTAATTCGCCGACCATCAAAACAGCTCTTGGGTCTGGAGACCACCATAGAGGCATCTCATTTGGATTAAACCAAGGGAAAATGCCAGCATAATAAGCGGCTTTTAACCTTTCAGGCGCAAGATCACCACCAATAGCAAGTAGCCCATTTGGTTCCCGCATCGCCTCATTGACGGGCGGGAATAAATAAGAGTCATCATCAAGCTGGTACATAGCGTACCTCAGAGGGCTAGTTGCTGTATTTGACGTTGGCGAAATTGAAAATAACGACCATTCAAATCAAGAAGTTCTTGATGTGAACCTTCCTCAACAATTTGTCCATTATCCATAACACAAATGGTGTCCATCTGGTCTAATCCCTGCATTCGGTGCGTGATTACAATCAATGTTTTATCAGCACATTTTTCTTTTAGTAATGTGAGGATTTGCTGTTCTGTATGAGCATCAAGTCCTTCTGTCGGTTCATCCATTAAAACCAACGGTGCATTGTGTAATAGTGCGCGTGCAATGCCTAAACGGCGTTGCTCACCACCGGATAATTGACGACCACCTTCACCCATCCAAGCATTGAGTTTTTGTTCATTTTCAAGCAAATTGCCAAGTCCAACTTGTTCTAACACTTCATTGAGTTGCTGGTCTGTGGCTTTTTCGTCAGCGAGTAAAAGGTTATTGCGTAGTGTATCACTAAACACGTGCACACGCTGAGGAACAACTGACATCACAGCGCGCAGTGCTTCTTCACTATAATCAGCAATAGGCTTATTATTAATTGTGATAGCACCACTGTTAACATCCCAAGCCCGGGTTAATAATTGCAATAGGGTTGATTTACCACAACCAGTTTTACCTAATAGTGCAATGTGCTGCCCTTGATGTAGTGAGAGTGACACCTGTTTTAACACAGCAAAAGGTTGCTCAGGGTAAGTAAACGAAACATTATCAACGATGAGGCTGTCTAGTTGTGACAGGATGGTTCCTTCTTTGGGAAAAGTCACTTCAGGTTTAGCATCAATAAGCTGAGATACGCGCTCAGCGGAAGCAACCACTTGCCCCATATGTTGGAATGCTACTGCAACAGGGCCTAGTGTTTCAAATGCGGCTAATGCACAAAAAACAAATAGTGCAATTAATGCCCCAGGATCGGTATTTCCACCGACATGGTCAGCTGCCATCCATAATAGTAGAGTTGCAGTAAAGCCTGAGGCAAACAAAATAATCGCCTGTGAAAGGCCTGTTAGATTAGCTTGTTGTTGTTGACGTTCTTGCCATTGGTTTTCAATCGTCGTTAGCGCTTGACGAAAACGGGGCAGAGCTCCGAATAATGTGAGTTCTGCTTGACCTTGCAAGGCAGATGTTAAGATGGTGCGATAATGAGCGCGTAAATGCGTTAATTCTTGGCCGATAGGTTTACCTGCTCGATAAAAAACAAACGGCAAAGTAAACAGCAGGAATAGCATAATACCGCCAAGTGTCCAAGCTAGACGAGTATCAAGAAAGCCCAAACCAAAGATTAGCACGAAGATCACCACAAAAGCGGCAAAAATCGGTGATATAACGCGTAAATACAGGTGGTCTAAAGTTTCAACATCTGCGACTAATCGGTTGAGGATCTCACCTTGTCGAAAACGACTAATTCCCCCCGGAGAAAGTGGCAGTATTTTGCTAAAAGCAAATACACGTAAGTGTGCGAGGACTCTAAATGTTGCATCGTGGCTGACTAATCGCTCTGCATAGCGGCCGGCAGTACGGAAGATAGCGGTACCACGTACACCTGCTGCGGGTAGCATATAATTAAAATAGTAAAGACCTGGGAAACCAGCGATCGCGGTTCCTGCAAGGAACCATCCTGATAAGGTGAGTAATCCAATACTTGCCAGCAAAGTAATGATAGCTAAAATCATTCCAAGTAAAATTAAAAACCAATGGCGGCGATATAGAGCCAGAAAAGGTAATAGAACTCTCATCATTAAAGCTCCTCGCTGCGGTGGGTCAGTAAGTGGGCAAAAGGCCCTTCAGATTGACTCAATTGTGCGTAATTACCACGCTGAATGATTTGCCCGTTAGCCATCACCCAGATTTGGTCATAATTAATCGTTTCTTCTAATAAGTGAGTCACCATTAGCGTGGTTTGCTTTTGGGCTAGCTGATTTAACGTGTGCATAACACGCTGCTCACTGTGAGCATCAAGGCTGGCAGCCGGTTCATCTAATAGTAGAATGCGAGATGGCTTTAGGAGTGTACGAGCAACAGCGACACGCTGAGCTTGGCCAACAGAGAGTCTAGCGGCATAGTCCCCGAGATGCGTGTTCAATCCATCAGGAAGCATAGGTATAAACTCTGAAACATAAGCCTCATCAATTGCTTGCTGTATTTCAGCGTGTGAAGCATTAGGTTTTCCTAAGCAGATATTTTCAAGCAAAGATTGTTCTGGTAAATGTGGATTTTGACCAACCCAACCAATTAATACACGCCACTGTTCGGGGCATAGCTGATTGAGCTCTTCACCATTAATTTTAATCGACCCCCGATAGGGTAGAAAACCTAATAGTAAATTGAGTAGGGAGCTTTTCCCTGCGCCACTTTGCCCAACAAGAGCAATTCGCTGCTGGGGGGCAATAGTAAAATCCAGAGGACCAACAAGGCATTGCCCATCATGAGACAAAACTTCTAGTCCAGTAGCCTGAATGTGGATTGGTTCATCATTTAGGATTTTATTGCCTACTGTGTTTTTTTGATCATTGTCGCTTTCCAGAAGTGTTACTAATGTTTCAGCGGCACCGACAGCTTGTGCTTTTGCATGGTAATAGGTGCCTAAGTCACGTAATGGTTGGAAAAATTCAGGTGACAAAATCAGTGCAAGAAAGCCAGCAAATAGTGTGACAGGAAGGCCATAGCTGCCGAAATGAAATTGACCAAGGTAGGAAAAACCAAAATAAACGGCGACAATGGCAATTGAAATTGATGCAAAGAACTCTAAAACACCAGAAGAAAGGAAAGCCATTCTCAGGACTTCCATTGTTCTGGAACGAAAGTTTTCAGTAGATTCACGTATTTGTTCTACTTCGGCTTTTTCACGAAAAAATAATCGTAAAGTCTCTAAGCCACGGAGCCTATCAAGAAAGCTACCGCTGAGTCGACCAAGTGCGACAAAATTACGTCGGTTCGCATCTGCGGCACCTAAGCCAACTAAAGCCATAAAAATAGGAATTAATGGCGCGGTTACAAACAAAATTAGTGCTGCCACCCAGTTAAATGGGAAGATAGCAATTAGGATCATTATCGGGATGATACCTGCAAGATACATTTGTGGAAGATAGCGAGAATAGTATTCTTGCATATCCTCAATTTGCTCAAGCACAATGGTAGCCCAACTACCTGCAGGTTTCCCTTTGACCCATACAGGACCTAATTCTTGGAGCTTATCGAGTACTTGTGTACGGATCTCTTGGCGTACAATTTGGCCACAGCGAAACCCAACACGTTCTCGAACTAGCGTCACGAGCGCGCGCAGCACAAACACAATAACAAGCAATATAAATGAGGTAAGCAGTTGTTCTCGTGGAATATGATCCATAATGAGTGCTTGCAGTATTACCGCTAAAAACCATGCTTGCGCGATAATAAGCAGGCCACTGACAATGCCTAATAACATAGAAATACGCAACCAACGCTTTGCGGAAATACTATGCTGCTTCAACCAACGTACCAACTCAGTCTGTCTTGTTTTATCCATAATGATTTAGTGTGCAGGTGTAGTTTTATACCTGTCATACTCAAGCTGCCGTTAGCTAAGTAGGTAAGCGAAAACCGAGATCTGAATCACAATGTTTATCGTGGCTCTAAAGTTCTTCGCTGGTTGCCTACAGCACCTTGAATTATTTTAGGTATATATTGAGAGTGTGCCGCTAGCTAAAATGTGTAAAGGATTAAAGTCTAACGGAGTTTTTTCCTATCATAACAGCTTCTTTGCGTTATGTTATATAATAAAAGGATGTTATTAAAATAGCACAGTTTATTGTTAGTAATATGTTTTATAAAGGTAAAGCATATTACTGTGAGCTGGCGTTTGTTAAAAGCGGTGAGAGTAGAAGTGCAGGCTATTGACTAGAAATAAATGTTAAATAAAAAATACAACAAGTATATATACGTTTAATTCTTCAAGCTGAAGGAAAGGAATTACACTTAGTACTTAAATCACATTAATACGTGTTATTGATGATGTTACTGTTATTTCTATCAATGAACATAGTAAAAATAAGCCGCGCCCCTAGATGCTATTTTTGAATAGCTTCACCAAATTGATGAAGCTATTCGTTGATCATTTAATCTATTTATTGCGGAGTTATCTGACGCCATTTTTTCGGTGTTAAATTAAATTGGCCATCTAAAAGTTTTTCCCAAGCATCATCCCGTTCCTCTGTTGAGTTGTATTGATGTGCTTGTCTATCTGCAACAGCCTATTCATTTTCTGTTTCTTGCCAGATGAGACATTCAAAATTAGAACCTTCAGTCGATGAATAGCACATCACAACGTCATTTTGACCATCTTGATTTACATCCGCTACAAAGCCAAGACAGTGATACGGATCGTAATGTGCGGTGCAATACCATACGCTATCTTTATTTCTTTTAGTCCACCAGCTTTCAGGTAATGGAAGACTGTTTTTTGCTAAAACCAATACTTCTTTAAGTGATTTTTCGGGTTGATCGGTATCGTAGGTGTTTACTTCAAATGCTTTTTTATATTCAGAGTTCGATTTTAATTTTTCGAGAGCCTTTTGGCCATTAGGCCCTAAATCGGTTAAATCATAAGCTAGCATAGAGTTGATTTTTACTTTGCCATTTTCAATGCCGATTAAAAGGCTATTAAGGGTGATACGCTTAAAGTCAGCAATAGGGCTATTAATTAATAAGATTATTGCAATTAACCCCAAAAGCCCCACTTTGTTTATTGAACCTAATGACAACATCCAGCCTGTTCTTTTACAGATCACGGCAATGCTATAGGCCAAAACAATTACGGCAATAAACAATGCCACTGTAAACGCGTAAAGGCGATTTATACTCCAGCTATATTGTTCGACTCGGATCAAAATGCCATAAACAGAGAGTAATGAGAAAAAATTCAGCAGAAGAATGCTAAATAATACGAAAGGATTTAACCAAGAGAAGAATTGATACTGGGTACTGCCATCACCGTATACTAAGTTAATTAAAACAATATTTAGTATTAAGAACCAGAGCATTCCCGAGGAGCCTAACCCTACTAATGTAAGCCCTGTGATCTGAGAAATTAGAAAGCCAATCATAAAAATAATAGCGATTACATTTAATGTAATTAAGAAAAATCGTGCGATATAACTGACAAATTTACCTAATTGAAGATCAAAAGTGGAGCGCAAAAAGACAAGGCTGATGTTAAAGCTAAGTGCTAGCAATGCCCAACAGCTAATTTATTGCTAAGAATATCACTTAGAGTATCTAGATTAACAACTTGGAATAAAAAGCTCGCAAGATAATTTATGGTTATAACTAATCCAGCAATAGTTGAGGCGAAAAAAGCTAAAAAAGTATTCTTAAGATAAAAGCCCATCAGGCAGCTGTAATTGATTTTCCATGTTCCGACACACTGACGTATTTGCATCCAAGGCAGTAAAAAGAAAAACAAGATAGTTAGGGTTGCAAAGGGAATAAAAAGGCTAGAATGCGTACTTAATTCGTCATGTCTTGCCTGCCAGATAGCTATCCAAGTTGTGAGAATAATGGTTATTAATATATTAATATAAAAAGTAACTGATCTGGCATTAGTGATTAAATAGCTGATAACTGAAGGGATAAATACCGCCAGCAATAACGGTAAGTAAATGAGTTTATGGCTATATTCGCTCTCTATTTGTATTGAGCTATCCGTTGAAAGCCAAATGACAATAGTTTGAATAACAGAGATTATGGTGACAAAAAGATAGGAATAACGGCTAATGGATTCTTGCTGTGGTTGCTGACCCATACTATTTCCTTGTTGGGAAAAATAATTGATATACAACAATTATAGGTAGCAGAATTGTAACTCAATATAAACTTGCTCTGAAAAAAATATATCGTGATACTTTAAATTGTGACTGGTGGAATGAGTAGCTGATACATATCGCTCGAATTATTATCGGATCTGATGAGGAACTTTGGGACAGTAAGGTACCCAAAGGTACCTTACTGTATTATTTAGAGATGATTATTTTTTATCGGCTAGCCCGTCGAGGTAACGTTCTGCATCAAGTGCCGCCATACAGCCTGTGCCTGCTGAGGTGATGGCTTGGCGATAAATATGATCCATCACATCACCTGCGGCAAAAACACCGGTAATAGAGGTTTGAGTCGCGTTACCGTGAGTGCCTGATTGAACCTTGATGTAACCATTTTTCAAATCGAGTTGGCCATCAAAGATCCCAGTATTTGGACTATGTCCAATAGCAATAAATGCGCCCATAACGTCAAGATCTTCAGTTTCGTCAGTTTTAGTGTTACGTAGACGAACACCAGTCACCCCCATATCATCACCTAATACTTCATCAAGTGTGCGATCAGTATGTAGGGTAATATTGCCGTTTTGCACTTTATCCATTAAGCGATCGATCAGAATTTTTTCCGCTCGAAAACTATCACGACGATGAATCAAATGAACTTCTGATGCAATATTTGACAGATAAAGCGCTTCTTCAACTGCGGTATTACCGCCACCAACAACGGCTACTTTTTGATTACGATAGAAGAAGCCATCACAGGTTGCACAGGCTGAAACGCCACGCCCTTTAAATGCTTCTTCTGATGGTAAACCGATATAACGAGCTGAGGCGCCAGTGGCAATAATCAGCGCATCACAGGTATATTCGCTTTCGTCACCAAATAGACGGAATGGGCGCTGTTTAAGATCAACCTTGTTGATATGGTCTGAAATGATTTCAGTTTGAAATTTTGCCGCATGTTCATACATGCGATCCATCAAACCTGGACCTGTTAGGCCTTCAGGGTCACCTGGCCAGTTTTCAACTTCGGTGGTTGTTGTTAACTGACCACCTTTTTCTACACCAGTAATCAGTGCAGGGCTCAGGTTTGCGCGTGCTGCATAGACTGCTGCCGTGTAACCAGCGGGACCAGAACCCAAAATGATTAACTTGCGATGTGTGGCTGTGCTCATGAATACCTCGTTTTTAATCTAAAAATAGCAATGGTACGATTGTAGGAGAATTAGAAGGTTAAAAAAAGTGATTTAAATGCTAAGTAAATTGCAGTCTGGCTATTTTTGCGATAGATATTAGTGATAAAAGTGAAAACTTAATACCGCAAACAGATGAGCAATAGTATGTCTGATTTTTAGGAATTATCCTGAATTCTGGCTGGCGAAACGTTTGACCAGACAAAAAAGCGAAATCTTGTACTGATTTTTATTCATTTTCTTTGACAATCGGCTGTGCATTTGCGAAAACATCTATGTAAGAGTTAATTATCTAGCTAGCTAATGTTAATAGCGAACTTTTGTTCTTGCTGGAAAGCTAACTTTACGACACTTATAACTTAATAAATAGGTAATCATTGTGGGCAAGAATTCTGTTCACGTAGATTTCGGTATTGCGCATAAAATTTGCTCCTGAACACGAATACCTAAATAAATAAAGTATGAGCGAGGATGGTGCTGTTTTATAGGTGTGAAAAATAACAATTAGAGAAAGAGAGATAAAGAGATGATTGACAATAAAAAGCGTCCAGGAAAAGACCTCGACCGTATCGATAGAAATATACTCAACGAACTCCAGAAAGATGGACGTATTTCTAACGTAGAACTGTCTAAACGTGTTGGTTTATCACCAACGCCATGTTTAGAACGTGTTCGTCGTTTGGAGAGACAAGGGTTTATTTCGGGCTATACGGCATTATTGAACCCGCACTATCTAGATGCATCACTACTGGTTTTTGTTGAAATTACCTTAAACCGTGGCGCGCCGGATGTTTTTGAACAATTCAATACCGCAGTTCAAAAACTCGAAGAGATTCAAGAATGTCACCTTGTTTCTGGTGATTTCGATTATCTGTTGAAAACGCGTGTGCCTGATATGTCCGCTTACCGTAAACTACTTGGAGAAACTCTTCTGCGTCTTCCAGGTGTGAACGATACTCGTACCTATGTAGTTATGGAAGAAGTGAAGCAAAGTAACCGTTTGGTTATAAAAACTCGCTAACAGGCTTAGATAGTCTCATTTCTGCACAACAGTTGTGATTGTTGTCGCACTGCAGTTTCAACGCTGAGTTTACTCAGCGTTGTTCCGTTTAGGGCATGAACGCTTTTCACTTTGATGATTTTCCATCGTACCGTTTTAATATCCTTCAATTGTTTTATGGTTTTTGCTGAAACACAGTAAATAAACGTAATTTTCAGTTTCAAATTGTTGATATTAAAGCTATAAATATTTAAGATTTTTAACTTTAAATAGAAATTGAATCCTAATCATTAAGATGAAATACTGCATCTTAATCTATCTATGCTCGTCATACTTCAAGTTGCATGGTTGTTGACTGCACTCAGCTAGCCGAGTTACATAGTTTATCTATGCTCCCCGTCTATCTTCCTTTGTCGTCGCCTACATGCAAATCGAATGATTTAGAGTATATAGCGGTTTAGTTTGCCATAGCAGCAACAAGTCACGCACAAGAAGGTGATTGATGTTAGAATGGCCTTCAACTTTGCGCGTATTATCATTGCGAATTCAAGTGAGTTCGTCTCAACACGAGTGACATCATCAGTCAGTAAAGAAACAGTAATGAGCCAAGAATATACAGAAGACAAATACATTCGATTTAAGAAACTCAGTAGCGGAAGACGACTACTCGAAGTCATTTTGCTCGCAATTTGTTTGTGCGCCATCTTTTTAATGGTTGCATTAATGAGTTTCAGCCCTTCAGATCCAAGTTGGTCACAAACCACATGGAATGCACCAGTGAAAAATCTTGGTGGTAGTGTTGGCTCATGGAGTGCAGATATTCTATTTTCGGCGTTAGGGATCCTTGCATTTGCCATTCCACCATTATTACTGCTTGGATGTTGGGCGATTTATCACTATGAAAGCCAGCGCCGTTATATTGACTTTTTTTCACTTGCATTGCGTCTGATTGGTGGCTTAGCGCTAGTTCTCTCATCTTGTGGATTAGCGGCACTTAATTTTGATGATTTACCTAATTTCTCCTCTGGCGGTGTTATTGGTAGTGTATTCAGTAATGCAATAATGCCATGGTTTAATTCACTAGGCGCTACTCTGGCACTCTTATTCCTGTGGGCGATAAGCTTTACGTTATTTACAGGCTGGTCTTGGTTAACGATTGCCGAAAAAATAGGTGCAGCTGTACTCATTCCGCTAACCTTGGTGACAAATCGAGCGCGGGGGGATGATTCTGATGAATATGATGTGGAAGAAACCGAGGATGCATTGCAACGCGCACAAGAAGCTGAAAGGCAAGCTATTGATGAGACTCATGCAGATAGTGATGATGCTTTATTCTCAGCACCAACGATTAGCGAGTTAGTTACGTCTGATATTGATGTACCACCAGCAGAACTAGAACCTATTGAAGTTGTGCTGCCAGCGACATCAGCAATGCCATCATTAGAAACTGAATCAGAGATTTTACCTTCATTTTCTGCATCAGAGCTACAAGCATCAGAAATACAATCAAAACCAGAACCACAAGAAGCCTATCACTTTGAGGTTCCTGATGATTATCAACCTGTTTTATATGATAAAGATTTTCAGTTTAAGACTGCTGATGGTGAGTACGTTTCAAACCAAACTCCTCAACAAATAGAAACGAATTATAATAAACCGCCAGGTTTTACTTCTGATGAGCGTTTACATCAACCTGTGAATCCTCAGTCTATAAATAATGTGCAATCTCAAACATTTGAGCCAAGTAATACTAGGCAATCATCGAATCGGGATACATTCGCACCAATCGAGCGACAAGATATCAATACACTTGATATGACAAAGGAATATCAAAATCTTTCAGTACCATCAACATCTGCCGCTAGTGATGTAATTTCACAAATAAGTGGCCAATCTGTTACTGATAGGATTGCTAATCCTACTGCTTTAGCTGCTGCCGGGATTTCTGCGGCTGCGCTTGATCGCCATGCACAAATTAAACAAAATGCGGAACCAGAATTACCGCGTCCAAACCCTGTCCGTTTACCGACTCGTCGGGAATTGTACGGAATTCATATTCCATCTCAGCGTGATGCCGAAATTCAGCGCCGCAAAGATGAAGCATTGCAACGTGAGCAAGTTTATCAGCAGTGGTCTTCTTCTGACGACCCGCAGCAACCTGATGATGAAGGTACCGATATGCTTCGCGAGGAATTTTTGCAGCAACAGAGAGCTCGTTATGGTGAAGAAGATGTATCAACTTATGAGGTCGAACCAGCAGATTCTCATCGTATATTAAAAAAACAAGAATCTGAAGAAATAGAGCCAGTAGCATCACATTATACTCAACCAGAAATTGAGCATCGTTGGCCTTCAATGACAACACAAGTTGAACCAATCGAACAGGATATTCACCAATTTAGACCCGTTGAAAATAACTTGACTGTTCACAATGAGGATGGAAATGAAGGTTATCGAGTCGAACCTCAATTTAACCTGAGTGAACAATTCTCTGTATTAGACAGCTTCTCGCCTGTTGATGATTTAGTGAATGACGAGCCAGTTGATCCGGTGTTTATGCCATCATTTAGTGCAACAACGGCAAGCAGTCCATCAAGTTTGCCTCAGCACGATGAAATTGTGAGAAATTTAACTTCTGAGCTGGATTCTCTAGTACCTCCTGTTGATACTTTCTCACAGCAACAGCAACAGCAACAGCAACAGCAACAGCAACAGCAACAGCAACAGCAACAGCAACAGCAACAGCAACAGCAACAGCAACAGCAACAACCACAACAAGATAGTTTATTTCATCCATTTTTGGTGCGTAATGATCAGCCATTACCAAAACCAACAACACCAATGCCTTCTTTAGACTTGCTTGCGAGTCCACCATCACATGAAGAGCCAGTTGATATGTTTAAGTTGGAACAAACTGCTAGATTGATTGAAGCACGGTTAAATGATTACCGTGTTAAAGCTGAGGTCGTTGGTTTCTCTCCTGGCCCCGTTATCACTCGCTTTGAGCTAGATTTAGCGCCGGGCGTGAAAGCGGCTCGTATCTCCACGCTTTCAAGAGACCTTGCGCGCTCGCTTTCTACAACTGCGGTCAGGGTGGTGGAAGTTATTCCGGGGAAACCTTATGTTGGACTGGAACTCCCAAATGAAAAACGCCAAACCGTCTATTTAAGAGAAGTGCTGGATTGCGATCAATTTAGGCATAACCCATCACCACTCACTATGGTGTTAGGAAAAGACATTGAAGGCGAGCCTGTGGTTGCTGATTTAGCAAAAATGCCACATTTGCTGGTTGCGGGTACAACAGGGTCGGGTAAATCTGTCGGGGTCAATGCGATGATCCTGAGCATATTGTATAAATCGAAGCCTGAAGATGTTCGTTTTATCATGATAGACCCGAAAATGTTGGAGCTTTCCATTTACGAAGGCATTCCGCATCTGTTGACTGAAGTTGTTACCGACATGAAGGATGCCGCGAATGCATTACGTTGGTGTGTCAATGAAATGGAGCGTCGCTACAAATTAATGTCTGCACTTGGTGTACGTAATCTCGCAGGTTACAACGAAAAAATCAAAGCCGCGGGAGAAATGGGACGCCCAATTCCAGATCCTCATTGGAAGCCAAGCGATAGTATGGAAATAGAGCACCCAACGCTGAAAAAAGAACCGTACATCGTCGTTATGGTAGATGAATTTGCAGACTTGATGATGACCGCTGGCAAAAAAGTTGAAGAACTGATCGCACGCCTTGCTCAAAAAGCGCGTGCAGCAGGTATTCATCTCGTGTTAGCAACTCAGCGCCCATCGGTTGATATTATCACTGGTTTGATTAAAGCCAACATTCCAACAAGAATTGCATTTACGGTTTCTAGTAAAATCGATTCCCGTACTATTCTTGACCAAGGTGGTGCTGAATCACTATTGGGCATGGGGGATATGCTGTATTTACCACCGAATTCATCAATTCCTGTGCGGGTACATGGCGCTTTCGTTCGTGACCAAGAAGTTCATGCGGTAGTTAATGATTGGAAAGCGCGTGGCCGACCACAATATATTGATAGTATTACCAAATGCAGTGATGAAGGTGAAGGTGGTGGCGGTTATGATAATGCTGAGGAAGAGTTAGATCCACTGTTTGACCAAGCAGTAGAATTTATTGTCGAAAAACAACGTGTTTCTATTTCTGGTGTTCAAAGGCAGTTCCGTATTGGTTATAACCGCGCAGCACGTATTGTTGAGCAAATGGAAGCACAGCAAATTGTTAGTGAGCCGGGGCATAATGGAAATCGTGAAGTGCTTTCTCCACGGCAAGCGGACTTTTAAGATTAATTGCAGATGTAATATAAGTGAGTATATATCTAAATTAGTGTGAATTGGATCTGAATGAATGGCGAAGCGTCCTCGAATCGCATAGGAGAAATGTGACTCAGATTTTGGGATCCGCCTTCATACGAAGCAATAGCCACCCAAGTCTAATGGATATAAAGGCGTAGCGTTTCTTATCGTATTAATAAAAGGTCTTTGTTCGATGAAAAAAATGATGTTATTGGGCGTATTAGCCCTCAGTTTGCATATCGGCTCAGTACTGGCAGACGCCAGCCAAGATCTTCAGGAACGCCTGAATAAGGTTAACAGTTTTCACGCCAGTTTCTCTCAAAAAGTGACTAGCCCTGAAGGTGATTTAGTGCAAGAAGGTGTCGGTGAATTATGGCTTCAACGCCCTAATTTATTCAATTGGAACATGACATCACCGGATGAAAGTGTTTTGGTCTCTGACGGCAAAAATTTATGGTTCTACAATCCTTTTGTAGAACAAGTCACCGTGACTAATTTAGCAGATGCTACACAAGATACGCCATTTTTATTAATAACCCGTAATAATCCACTAGATTGGAAGCAATATTCCATCATTCAGCAGGGTAATACGTTTGATCTAAAACCTAAACTGACCAACGGAACATTGAAACTTTTTTCGATCACGGTTTCGCCTGAAGGAACAATTGAGAAATTTTCAGCTATTGAGCAAGACGGGCAAACCAGCGATTATCAGTTGAAAGAGCAAAAAAATGGCAATGTCGATAAGAGTAAATTCTTATTTACTGTACCCAAAGGTGTGACACTTGATGATCAGCGTTCTGGTGGCAAATAAGAGGAAATAGTGGGTAACCTATCACTCGATTTTTCACAAAATGAATTTCAACCTCTGGCTGCGCGTATGCGCCCAGAGGTACTTGAACAATATATAGGTCAAAAACATTTATTTGCCGAAGGTAAGCCTTTACCGCGTGCAATAAAATCGGGCCATTTGCATTCTATGATTTTGTGGGGTCCTCCAGGAACAGGTAAAACAACATTAGCAGAAATTATTGGTCACTACGCTCAAGCTGATGTTGAACGAATATCCGCTGTCACCTCCGGCATTAAAGAGATCCGCGAAGCAATAGAAAAAGCGCGGCAAAATCGTAGCGCAGGTCGTCGAACTATTTTATTTGTTGATGAAGTTCATCGCTTTAATAAAAGCCAGCAAGATGCCTTTTTGCCTCATATTGAAGATGGCACAATTACCTTTATCGGCGCAACGACTGAAAACCCCTCTTTTGAATTAAATTCAGCGCTATTGTCTCGAGCTCGTGTGTATCTACTAAAGTCTTTAGATGTTAGCGATATTGAAGAAGTCTTATTGCAGGCTATGAGTGATTCAATCCGTGGGTTGGGTGGGCAAAATATTATTCTACCTGATAGCACTCGAAAATTAATTGCCGAGCTAGTTAATGGTGATGCAAGGCGTTCACTTAATCTCTTAGAGATGATGGCTGATATGGCAGAAAGTGATAGCCAAGGCCAGCGTGTTTTAACGGCTGAATTACTCAAAGAGGTTAGTGGTGAACGTACAGCGCGTTTTGATAACAAAGGTGATCGTTATTACGATTTAATTTCTGCCTTACATAAATCAGTACGCGGCTCTGCACCGGATGCAGCACTATACTGGTACGCACGTATTATCACGGCTGGCGGTGATCCTCTGTATGTCGCTCGTCGTTTATTAGCGATCGCCTCTGAAGATGTCGGTAATGCGGATCCTCGTGCCATGCAAGTCGCTATTTCTGCATGGGATTGCTTTACTCGTGTTGGCCCAGCCGAAGGGGAAAGAGCGATTGCACAAGCTATTGTTTACTTAGCTTGCGCACCAAAAAGTAATGCCGTTTATACAGCCTATAAAGCAGCGCTGGCTGATGCACAAATGCAACCTGATTATGATGTTCCAGCCCATTTACGAAATGCACCGACGAAACTCCTTAAAGAGTTAGGGGCAGGGAAGGAGTATCGTTATGCACATGATGAAGAGAATGCGTATGCTGCAGGCGAAGTCTATTTTCCACCTGAAATGCAACATACTCAGTATTACCAACCTACAAATCGAGGCTTAGAAGGTAAAATAGCCGAAAAATTAAACTGGTTAACGCAGCTGGATCAAAATAGCACAACAAAACGCTATCGCTAATGTAGGCAATACGGTAAGGTTAACTATTGCACCATAATAGCCCATCTTATAGTACGGAGATATTAGGCGCAGTATTTAAGCTAATTTGTGTTAAACTTCAAAGACTATCATTGTTTAGTCTTATCAACGTATCGATAGTAAAGAGTACCGCAAGACATACGGTATTTTAGGCCTGTAAAGAGATGTCGTTTTTAACTCTCGTGATTAAACAGGAAACTACACAGGCACGTTAGAAGCTGCTCTGAAAACTGTAGGTATTCTCACCTTTAAGGTGGGATAATTGTCAAAAATATAAGTATAGAATAATTTGAGTTGTCAGTAGGTTATAATCAGATGAGACACTAGAGTTGATTTTGCTTAATCGGTATACCGACAACTTGAAGTAAGACAGATATAGCGCCGGAGCGCGTTATATTGACCCCCATCATTTACTAACAATAATCACAGGATAAGCATGCTCGATCCCAATTTACTGCGTACGGAGCTAGACGCGGTTGCTGAAAAACTGGCTCGCAGGGGTTTTACCCTTGATGTGGAAAAGCTGCGTGAATTAGAAGAACGCCGCAAAGTTTTGCAAGTTGAAACTGAATCCCTGCAAGCAGAACGTAACTCGCGATCGAAAACCATTGGTGCAGCTAAGGCGCGCGGTGAGGATATCGAGCCTCTGCGTCAGGAAGTTAACCAGTTAGGCGAAAAATTGGACTCCGCTAAGTTGGAGCTAGATAAGCTACAACAAGAAATTCGTGATATTGCGTTAAGTATCCCGAATATACCTGATGATGAAGTTCCTGATGGCAAAGATGATTCTGATAACGTTGAAGTCGCACGCTGGGGTGAACCTCGCCAGTATGACTTTGAAGTTAAAGATCACGTTAGCCTTGGTGAACTAGCGAGTGGGTTAGACTTCCCTGCAGCAGTTAAGTTGACTGGTGCACGTTTCGTTGTGATGAAAGGCCAAATTGCTCGTCTGCATCGTGCACTTGCACAGTTCATGCTGGATCTTCATACAGAACAACATGGTTATCAAGAGCTGTATGTTCCTTACTTGGTTAACCATGATACGCTTTATGGGACGGGTCAATTACCAAAATTCGGTGAAGATCTTTTTCATACCAAGCCACTTGATGAAGAAGCTGAAAGTACCTATGCATTAATTCCGACAGCTGAAGTGCCAGTCACTAACTTAGTGCGTGATGAAATCTTAGAAGAAGATGCATTGCCACTTAAAATGACAGCACATACGCCTTGTTTCCGTTCAGAAGCTGGTTCTTATGGGCGTGATACACGTGGTTTGATCCGTATGCACCAGTTTGATAAAGTTGAAATGGTGCAAATTGTTCATCCAGAAAAATCGATGGAAGCGCTCGAAGAACTAACGGGTCATGCAGAAAAAGTCCTGCAATTACTGAATTTGCCATATCGCAAAGTGATTCTTTGTACGGGTGATATTGGTTTCGGTTCTCGTAAAACGTATGACTTAGAAGTTTGGTTACCGGCTCAAAATACTTACCGTGAGATCTCTTCATGTTCTAACATGTGGGATTTCCAAGCGCGTCGTATGCAAGCTCGTTTCCGTGGCAAGAATGATAAAAAACCTCAGCTTGTTCATACACTGAATGGTTCAGGTCTTGCAGTTGGGCGTACATTAGTTGCTGTACTTGAGAACTACCAGCTAGCTGATGGTCGTATCGAAGTCCCTGAAGTTTTACGTCCATATATGAAAGGCCTAGAGTTTATCGGCTAATCATCGCGTTATAATTAATTATAAATATAACCGCCACTATTGCAGTGGCGGTTTTTTTATTTTTTGATTTTAAATCATCAAGAAACATTAAAAAAAGTCAACATTAAATTTAAATATTAGTTAAATAAAAATTCAACTATTATCTAAGTATAATATTAACTTTATTTTGTTTATGACGTAAATTTAATTACCTTATTTTTTATGTCTAATTTATTGATTTTGATATATGGACATCATGCTCCAAGTTATTTTGATATTGATTATTTTCAATTAGATTTATTTCATCATATTATTAATACTTTGTGGATAGCGTCACTTGTCATTTAGATACGACATGAATTATATTGGTAATAGATTTTATATCTTTATCAATCTTCAAGTTTTATTATATTTTAATTTTTTATTAAAAACCAAATTTATATCACTAAGTGCCCCATCAATAAAATTATTACTATAGGAAACACTTTGTATATGAGTAGGAAAGATAGAATATTGGAAAAAGTGATTGAATTAACGCAAAATAATTCAATAAGTGCGACGACAATTGAAATAGTTGAGCAAACTGGAATATCAAGAGCTAACGTTAGTCATTACCTAAATATTCTGGTCAACGAAGGATTAATTTATAAAAAAAATACGCGCCCAGTTCAATATCATACGAACAAAAAGGAACTTATTGGAAACGTAGAAAATAATACAATTGAATATTTAAAGTCAAATATCCCTGATCCTTTTTATTATCTTTTAGGATATAACTCGAGCTTAAAAAAACAGATCAGCCAAGCAAAGGCGGCAGTGATTTACCCACCTAAAGGGCTGCATACTTTATTAACAGGAGATACTGGTGTAGGAAAAAGTCTTTTTGCAACTTTGATGTACAAGTACGCTGTGTTCATGAATCGTCTGGCAGATAATGCACCATTCATAGTGTTTAATTGCGCTGATTATGCAAGTAATCCTCAACTACTTGTTTCCCATATTTTTGGTCATGCTAAAGGGGCATTCACAGGTGCTGATAAAGACGAAGCAGGATTAATTAGTGAAGCAAATGGCGGAATGTTATTCCTAGATGAAGTACACCGGTTACCCCCAGAAGGTCAGGAAATGATCTTTTATTTTATGGATACGGGGACATACGGCTTCTTAGGTGAGACAAAACGCCATCGAGAATCTAAGATATTACTCGTCTGTGCAACCACTGAAGAACCTAGCTCAGCACTGTTATCAACCTTTTTAAGACGTATCCCGATTACGATACATCTTCCTAATCTCGCCCAACGAACACCAGAAGATCAAATTGAGCTGGTTAAATTCCTCGTAGAGATTGAATCTAAACGAATTAACTGTGCAGTATCGCTTGACCCAGAAAGTGTCAAAGCTATTGTGGGTTCTTCATTTACTGGCAATATTGGCAAACTAAAGTCCACCATACAATCTGTATGTGCTCAATTTTTTATTGATAAAAGTGCTCATGAAAATCATATAAATGTAAACTTTGAAGCACTAGAATTGACCACGAAAATGGGCGTTTTTAACCTAGAGCGTGACAATGACTATCAATCTAAAATAAAGCGAGCAATTGGTGATGGTATTCATGTATCACCGGATAGTCCACATTATCAATTATCAAATGATAGCTATATCGATTTAACTAAGCATGATACGCCTTTTAAGGTTTATGAATTCATTGATAATAAAATGAATTTTGTCTTAGACCAAAAATTTGATATCCAACAAGTTAATCGCTACATTACATCTGAACTTAATAATTTCTTGTCATTTAATATTCAAAATAGCAAAGATAATTTTGATCATGTTATCGATAGTAAAGTACTTAATTTCTGTTATTCATTACAAGCTGAGATTACGTTGCAACTTGGTAAAGAGTTAGGCACCGGATTTGTTTATTTATTTGGCTATCATTTACAGAATATTATCGACAATCCACAAACTTACCGTGTGAATACTTGGACTCGTCGTTATGCCATCGATAAATTTAAAGAGTATGGTTCTGCTCAGACCATCAAAACACGACTTCAAAGTGATTTTAATGTTTCGATTAATGATGATGAGGTTGCCTACCTCACTATTTTGTTATCATCTCTTGTTGTTCATGAACGAGGGAAAGTCATACATATTATTGTTGCCACTCATGGTGACAAAATTGCGAGTAACATGGCAGATATCGCTAAAAAATTAATTGGTGAACAGAATATAACAGCCGTAGATATGCCACTGGATATTCGTCCAAATCGAGCTATAGATAAAATCAAAGGAACCATTATATCAACCGAAAATGCAAAAGGTTTTTTATTACTGGTTGATATGGGCTCCTTATTGCAAGCTGGTGAGATAATTGAACAAGAATATAATATTCTTGTCAAAACATTAGATATGGTTTCCACTCCTTTAGTGATCGAAGCCCTGCGCAGAACGGTAATTTTGAATGCAGATTTAAATGAAATCTATTTTAGCTTACAGCACTTTAAAGGTTATGGCGCTAATAAGCCGAATTATCTCGCATTAACGGAAAAACCATTAGCGATTCTAGCTATTTGTTCAACAGGGAAAGGGATCGCTAAAAAATTACAAGATCTATTACGCTCTATTCTAGATGAAATGAATCAAAAGGATATCCACATCGTCAATATTTCAGTTGATGAAGTCTTATCAGAAAAATACAGTTTACTCACCGATTATCAGGTTTTATTATCGGTAGGGGTCATAGATCCGCAATTAGATGCGCCTTATATTCCATTAGCCCATTTATTCACACCTGCTGGAGAATTAACTTTTCAGAATGTTATTGGTAGAAGCTTTACAACAGGAAAATCGGATGAAAACCCAGTGACGGTAACCAAGCTTTCAGAACAGTACTTACAAGATTTTTTAGTATTTTTAAATCCGAAGAAAATTGTCCCAATTATAATGTCTTTTATTCGAAAAATAAGAGAAGATCGAGAACTGGATGATTTTGGGAAAGATTTACTAAAAAATTGTGTCCATATTTGTTTAGCACTGGAAAGATCGATTCGACATGAATCTATTGAGTATAATAAAAACAATAAGCGAAAATTGATGGATAGTCAGTTATTTAAAATCTATAAACATGCTAATTATTTACTTGAAGAAAAAATTGGTGCTAAATTAAGTGATGATGAACTGTTTTATATTATTGATATGATTGAATCTGAATAAATAATGTGGGCAGACCTAGAGGTTTTGCCCGCATTATCGATGATTATAAAACGTAGTACTATTCTAGATTAGCATGATTCTTACTGGCGTCAGCATATGACAATTCTTTTAATTGCATTAATTCTAAACAAATAATATCGCCAAATATTATTAATGATTGTTCAAATAACGTTGTCATTGGTTGAATTGATTGACAGGTTCCTTCCCCAGATTTTGATCCACATTTGAAATTGACAATGACATCCGATTGCTGAGCAATTGAACTGTGTGGACTAGAGGTCAAGTGAGCAATTTTAGCACCAATTTTTTTAGCGCATAGAGTGATGTGTTTCGGTATTAAAGATTCGCCAGAACCCGAACCCACAATAAGCAAATCATTTTTACTTATTGGAGGTTCATTTACCGCACCGACAATATGAGCTGAAATACCTAAATGATTAAAGCGTTTAACCATCGTTTCTAATGCTAATAATACCCGTCCGACGCCGGTGACAAATATTTTGTCGGAAGCTAAAATAATAGCAATATAATCATCTGTTTGTGCTGGATCTATGTGTGATAATACAGTTCTTAATTCCTGACTGATATGATCTACACGCTCGATATATGAGAGTTTATCCATTATATCACCATCATTCCTTTACAATAAGGTTCGGAATTTTTGTACATTATTTGCATCAGGTTTTTGAGATCATCGATGCTCACTGTATGAGTAATCGGGTCATCAATTTTAAGTTTACCCGACTGAATTGCTTCCGCGGCATCTTTCCATTCATCGTGTGGATTCAATTTATAAACGGAATTGAATACGCCTAAAATAGTTGCTTCCTTACGCATAAATTTGTCATAAGCTAAGCGAGGTAAAACCATATCTGAATGCGGATTACCTAGTAGCAGAACCTTTCCATATACACGGCAAGATGCTAGAGAATTCACCAATCCAGATGAGGAGCCACTGCCTTCGACACAAACATCAGCACCATAGCCATCCGTATTATCGAGTACCCATTGTACGGGGTCTGCTTCCCTTGCATTATATACCATGTCAAAACCGAGTTTTTTGCAAAAATCAATTTTTTTCGGGTCGACATCAACGAGTAGTACTTTATTCGCACCATAGATTTTCGCCCAGCGAGCAACCATGATCCCAATGGGACCCGCGCCATAAATAACGACATTATCATTTAAATCTAAATGTGCTCTGCGCATGACGTGCAATCCAACAACTGCAGGTTCAAGCATGGCCGCTTCACGCAGATCAGTCTTATCATCTAACAGAATCAAATTGAATTCAGGTATTGCGACGTACTCACTAAAGCCACCATCTTGTCTAGAACCAAAATAGCTGTAGTTTGTACATTTAGCATAGTGGTGCTCATAGCAAAATTGACATTTATTACAAGGTATTAATGGGAAGATTGCCGCTTTTCTGCCGATCAACACACTATCAACTCCATCTCCAACAGCTTCGATTTGTCCTGCAAATTCATGACCTAATACTAACGGATAATGGTAAGGACCATTAACAAATGCCCTTGGAATATCAGAGCCACATACGCCAGCGGCACAAACTTTAAGTAATACTTCACCAGCACTAGCAGTAGGTTTTTCACGTTCTTGTAATTCAAATTGCCCTAATTGGGTTAATGATAAAACTTTCATATAAACTCCAAGATCTCAATTGAAGATATATACCCGTCATACTTTAAGTTGCATGGATATTGATAGAAATCAGCGACCCAAGTCAAAATATCATTTTTATGACTTGGGTTTTATCATCAGATAATGCTTTGTTTATTTATATCGTATAATTTAAATTAATTAGGGTATAAAGTTTAAATTAGAAACTTAAGCTACATCTGGTACAGCCAGTAGCCCAAGATAAGAGGTTGCGATACCAAAGATGAAAATAATCGCAATAACCGTATTTGGTTTCATTTTTTTTCTGATCATTCTAAGAATTGAAATAGTAATTAATAAAGGGATCAGTGATGGTAATAAGGTATTTAAAATATCTTGGAATACAATATCAATACCATTGATGTTAATTTTGGCTGGTGTCATTACATCAACTCGAGCCGCAGCCATACCACCAACTACCATAAGACCAATTAAGCCAAATGCATTGGTTAATTTATCAATTAATCCTTTCTTTAATAGGTCGAGAATAACTGTTCGGCCTTTTTTATAACCTAAAAAGAACATATTTAAGCTACAGAAGATCATGATAAATTTATAGGCGACCTCAAATATGATAGGACCAGCTATATTACCTTGTATAGCTAAGTTACATGCAATTGCCGCTAGAATAGAGTAGACAATGGCCTGAATAGTATCACCGATACCTGCGACAGGTCCCATTAACCCAGAGCGCAATGATGTAATAGTATTAGCAGGAATATCTGCACCATTCGCACGTTGTTCTTCCATTGCAGAAAAAACACCTGTGATTACCGTACCGCAAAATGAGGGCTCTGTATTAAAGAAGTTGAGATATTTCTTTAATTCTCTAACCTGACTCTCTTTATCATTCGGATATAATTTTCGAATGATAGGCACCATGGCGTTGGCTTGTCCTAATGCTTGTAAGCGTTCATAGTTATAACAAGCTTCAGAAGAATAATTTAATGCCCAAGCTTTTAATAATTCAATTTTTGTGAGTGACTGTTTTTTTATGATTACATCAGTTTCTGCTATATTACTCATTATATCCACCTCTTATTTATTCTTTATTTACAGATGGTTTTAAATCCATATTCATGATAACTGCTGCAATAATGGCAAATACAGCGATACCCATAATATCTATTTTTAGGAATGCAACTAGGAAGAAACCAAGGAAGAAAAATGGCATTAAATGTTTCTTTCCTAAGAACGATACAAGCATTGCGATACCGAGTGCAGGCATAATACCGCCGATAACTTGGAATGCTTCAACAAGGCTTTTTGGTATTTGTGATAGCATCCTCTTCATAAAATCTGCACCTAAGTAGACCATGCAGAAAGCTGGAATTCCGACTAAAATTAGTGCAACAAAGAATGATGGAACATAATTCATAATCCGCATGCCAGTTATATTCCCATTATTTAGCATGGTTTCGGCTTTATGAACCCATAGTGCATTAATACTCATTGCAGCTTGGAATGTGAGGATACCTAATAAAGAAAATGGCACGGCAAATACAACAGCAGTGGAAGGTTCAGCACCACTTAATATTGTCATTGCTGTTCCAAATACAGATGCGACAGGTAAGTTTCCTGGCATGGTCCCGCCAACAGTCATCCAACCTAAATAGGCTAAGTTGATATAAGCTGCGGCTTTCATTCCTTCAATAGGATCGCCTAATGCAATTGCAACTAAAAATCCGGATATAATTGGATAGATCCAAGAGCGGGTTATTAAATGCATACCCCACCAGTTGGTAATTGTCGCAATTAACATAACTAATATTGCTGGGATTAACATATTTATTATCCTTCAGTGTAGGATCAGATATTTTTATTATTAATATTATAAGTGTTGTAATAAATCACTCGGATTATCATTTGGTATAACTCGTATTAAGATAGGTAAACCCGTTTTGCTTATCTCTCTAAAGGCTTCTCTTTCTGATTGTGATGCAGCTAGATTACGATATAATTTTGTTCTATTTTCATTCACTCCCATACCACCAACAGTAAGTGTATCGAAACTAACATCTTGTTTGATCAATTCCCAAACAGGTAGCGGACTTTTAACTAAGATAATAATTTGGTCATCTCGCCCATCATTTTGAATATTTTTTAAAATTGATACTGCATTATCAACAGAATAGATATTTAACTGCATATGACTTAGCACTGCCATTTCTAACACTGAAATCATAAAATCATCATTAACTAATTCATTATCAATAATGATAATTTTTGTTGCATTTAAATGTTTAACCCATCCCGTCATAACTTGACCATGAATTAATCTATCGTCAATACGTAATAGTGAAATATTAGACATAATACATCTCCATTTTATTATAGTGGTTTTATCGCATTTTTTCCGACGGTTACTGCTAACTCAACAAGTTCATCTAAATTTTCAACTTCGGTGCGTTCAAGTAAAATATTGAGCAACATAGGAATATTAACTCCGGGTATTGTTCGAGTTCCTGGCCTATTTTTTACAATAAAGGTTGAGGCATTAAATGGGCTACCTGATAGCATATCCACAAGTATCAATACAGGGACTACCGTGGGTACGGTTTCAACAGCCTTAGTTATTTTTTTGATTAAGCCTTCCATATTTTCATCGGGTAAAAAGTCTAAGGTCATCACATCGTCTTGACCGCCTATAAGCATACGGCTGGTTTCTAAGAGCTCATTCGCTAACTTTCCATGTGTAACAATCACAACAGTACACTTCATACTTTGCAGATCCCCTTATAATTCTGAATTAAGCTTTGAAAGCGAATATTTGCTATTTAACATGGGTAATAATTTGTTAAACTCTGGTTGTTTGTCATATAAAGCATGTTTCGTGCCAACTTTATATTATGTTTATAAAAAAATATGATAGTTGATATTTTTTTACTCTATTTCTTAGTGTTTCACGTCATTGATACACTAAACTCACTAGAGTTTTAAAAAAACACTCGTGTTTCGCAGAAGAGTGACTAAACAAGAATATAAGAAAAGTGACGTGATATGTGAAAAGCAGAAAGTGAATGTATTTGGTTAACATCAGGGGCGGATAGTAGATTTAATAGTTTTGGTCTTTTATTTAAATCAAAAAAATACCCAGTCACGTTATATGCTGGGTATTTTCAATCATTATGCATCCGTCATACTTCAAGTTGCATGGCGTGTGCCGATTATGCATCTTGAATATTTTTATCACGATAACTTACTGAATAATAGAGTTATGTTTTACTTTATCTTCACGAGAAAAGAAGATGCTACGGTAGCTAGTGTAATAACCAACGTACATAATAGGCATTGTGATCAGCAAACCTAAGCCTAATGGAATTGCTGAAATAACGAGGATAATCGCCATTACAATAAAGAACAGAATACCCGGAAGAATATTTTTGGAAACGGCCTTCAGGCTAGCTGAAATAGCTGCACCAACTTTAAAATCATGATTCATGATAAGTGCTGGGGCAAACCAAGTCATCGCAGCAGCTAATAAATTTGCAATAGCCACTATGATGAAAATATAGAAAAATGAACTACTTAGCGCCATGACAACATCTGGAGATATTGTTCCATACTCGTTCATTTCCATGATTGCACCGAGTACTGCAGTACCACCAATCATTAAAGCGATAATTATGCCAATCAGCGTTACACCGAAATTAATTACACCTACAGCAAAAAGAGCACCAAATTTTTGCTGGAAACCGGCAAATAGTGAACCGACATCCACTTCACCAGTTTTGCGCTGCTTTTCACTAATCGCAATAATGCCACCAATTAGGATTGGTGTCATAAAGGTAACGAAAAAATTCACAAACGGGATCATCGAGACGATAAGAACAAAAGCGAAGAAAATGATGTTGATTAGTACCCACATTCCCAGTTTTTCTTTAACCATTGCCCAAGACTGGCTAATCCAATTAATACCTTCACCTGCGTCCACTGCACGTGGCTCAGGTAAAAACACCGAATTATCAATTGGATTGTGTTCGTTTGTAGAGGGGGTTGGAGTACTCTGCAAATTAAAGTTTTCATTGTTCATGATGAAGGAATAGCCCGTTAGTTATAGTGAATTAGCAATATATTATTATGTATAAATACTTTAAATTAAATCCTGCCAATTATGATCTAAAGTGAAAAGAAATTAAAGCAGACTATTCTGGTAAGTTTTGTACTCTTAGCTAATGCATACATCACCTAAAATTAAATAGTCATCGTTATTGGGTAACATATTGATAGTAATCTAGTACAAAATAAAATAGTAAAATCATTTTACTAATAAAATTAGTCAATAATGTTCAGATTAAAATTAAATCAAGTAATACAGTATACAGAAGTAAATTTAGGATTAAAATAATATACTATTCATTTAAAAATATACTCGACATACTTTAATTGGCAGGTAGTCACTATATTAGCGAGTCGCAGTGTTTAGTTTCGTTCAGTCAAATTAGTCTAAAAACGAATTGATTTTTGCAACGGGATAAGAGACTAATGGCTTAATTTCTTTTAATACAAACATGCTTTGCATCTCTTTAATACCTGGCAGGCGGCGGATGACTGACATAGCAAAATCGGCATAAGAGTCTAAGTCGTGAGAAACGACCTGCAATAAAAAATCTGCATCACCACCGATGCTATAGCAAGACACCACATTTTCTAACTCACTGACTTCTTGTTCAAACTTTTTAGCTTCTATTTCACTATGGCTATCAATGGTGACTCGAATAAATACCATGACACCCAAGCCGATTTTTTTGCGGTTAAGGATTGCGCGGTAGCCTTGAATGACATTATCTTCCTCCAATTTGCGTACTCGCCGTCAGCAAGGAGAAGCCGACATTCCCACCTTATCTGCGAGTACTTGATTGGTAATGCGCGCATCATCTTGCAGGAGCTTGAGGATTTTGATTTCTGTCTTATCTATTGCCATATTGGGTATTTCCTTGCGTATTACTATTATTATTAGGTTAATTTATTCTTAATCATAGTTGACTTGAGATGAAATAGATAACAAATTTCTGTTTATTAGTGACATAATCATTGCAAGTACCCACTATGATCCATAGCTGTTTTAGCAACATGTAAATATAAAACTTGAAAATTAAAGAGAGAAATATGCAGTTTGATGCTTCCGTAGACCGTTGTGTTATTGTTATCAATCAAAATTTACCACTTGGGCTTGCTATTAATGCAGCGAGTATTGTTGGCGTAGGAATTGGTAATAAAATTAAACAACTTATTGGTCAAGACTTAATTAGTATCGATGGTATTGATTATCCCGGCGTAATTTCGTCATCATTGCCAATATTAAAAGCGACAAATGAAATGATTAAAAAAATACAAATAGATTGTTCTAAACTTGAGGGAGTTTATTTTCTTCCTTTTAGTTTGATTGCTCAATCATGTAAAAATTACGATGATTATGTTCAAAAGTTAACGAGCGCACAGGATCAGGATATTCAAATAGCAGCGATTGGTTTGGTTGGGAAAAAAAGTAAAATTAATAAATTAACGGGCAATTTATTACTATTTAAATAGAGATTTAACCTGCGATCAATTCTTACAGAAATACTTCAATTTGTATGTCGAACATTATGAATTGCATGTTTTATTCATAGGCTAGAATGTATTTATAACAATGTTAGGATCGCTTTATACATCTTGAATTGTTTTTCTATGAGTAATAATGGATATATTTATTGCTGTAATTGGAAGGAGAATGAATATTTTTATGGGGAAAGGTAGGCTCTACATCAGAGAAGAGCCTAGCTAATCTATTAATACATGACGTTGTGGCCATAGCTCTCAAGTATGCCTTTCACACGTTCCATGATCTCTTTTGAGGGCGGTTTAACATCAGCAAGCTTGTATTCCTCACCCATCGTTTCCCATTTATGTCTACCTAATTCATGGTAAGGGAGCAATTCAATTTTCTCGATATTTTTCATATCTTTAGTGAATTCACCTAACAGATGAACTGAATGGTCATCATCACTCCAACCCGGAACAACGACATAACGTACCCACGTTTTTTGATTACGTTTTGCGAGGTAGCGAGCAAACTCAAGTGTACGATGATTAGAAACACCCACGAGTACCTGATGAATCTCATCATTAAGCTGTTTTAAATCTAACATCACTAAGTCTGTGGCATCTATTAACTCATCAATAACTGGGTCATAGCGACGAACAAACCCATTTGTATCAAGGCAAGTATTAATATTTTGTTCTTTACAAGCTCGGAACCAATCACGGACAAACTCAGCCTGCAAAATAGCTTCACCACCGGATGCCGTTACACCGCCTCCAGTCGCATTCATAAAATGGCGATATGTGACAGCTTCTTTCATTAGTTCATCTACGGTGACCATTTTACCCGTGTGTGTATCCCACGTATCACGGTTATGGCAGTATAGACAACGCATTAAACAGCCTTGAAAGAAGACAATAAATCGTATACCTGGGCCGTCAACGGTCCCGCAGGATTCAAAAGAGTGGATACGACCTAATATAGACATAGCAGGAACTCCAAAAATACCCGTTATACTTCAAATTGTGGCTGAATTGACTGGCTGATTTACCTAAGCATGTAGCTATTTGCGATTTTAGTAGCTAATAACTACCAACAACTTACAACCAAAAATTCAAATTACTCGGGTTTAGTTCTGAAAAAGCCCCATGAGTCCGGGGCTTTTTATTTATATTATTTTAATGGCTAATTATTACATTGAACTTGTAAAAGTACGAGTAATAACGTCTTGCTGTTGTTCTTTAGTTAACGAGTTAAAACGCACTGCATAACCAGAAACACGGATGGTCAATTGTGGATATTTTTCAGGATCTTCCATCGCATCAAGTAGCATTTCACGATTCATTACGTTAACGTTCAAGTGTTGACCGCCTTCGATAGATGCTTCGTGGTGGAAATAACCATCCATCAGACCCGCTAAGTTCGCTTTACGGACATCATCATCTTTACCTAACGCATTTGGTACGATAGAGAAGGTATAAGAGATACCATCTTTCGCGTAAGCAAACGGCAGTTTAGCAACCGAAGTCAATGAAGCAACAGCACCTTTTTGGTCACGACCATGCATTGGGTTTGCACCAGGCCCGAATGGTGCACCAGCACGACGACCATCTGGAGTGTTACCAGTTTTCTTACCATAAACCACGTTAGACGTGATTGTCAGGATAGACTGAGTTGGTACTGCGTTGCGATAAGTATGCAGTTTCTGAATTTTCTTCATGAAACGTTCAACTAAGTCACAAGCGATATCATCTACACGAGAATCGTTATTACCGAATTGTGGATATTCGCCTTCGATTTCAAAGTCGAGAGCAATACCATCTTCGTCACGAATTGGTTTAACTTTTGCATATTTGATAGCAGACAGTGAGTCAGCCGCAACAGAGAGACCCGCAATACCACAAGCCATTGTACGATATACATCACGGTCATGTAGAGCCATCAGCGCAGCTTCATAGCTATATTTATCATGCATATAGTGGATGATATTTAATGCTGTGACATATTGCGTTGCTAACCAGTCCATGAAGTGGTCCATACGATCCATCACTACGTCGAAGTCAAGAACTTCGTCTAGGATTGGAGCATGTTTAGGACCCACTTGTATTTTCATTTTTTCATCAATACCACCATTGATGGTATACAGCATAGTTTTCGCCAAGTTTGCACGAGCACCAAAGAACTGCATTTGTTTACCAACAATCATAGGGCTGACGCAACATGCGATAGCATAGTCATCGTTGTCGAAGTCAGGACGCATCAGGTCATCGTTTTCATACTGAACTGATGAAGTATCGATAGAAACTTTCGCCGCATATTTTTTAAAGCTAATAGGCAGTTTTTCTGACCACAGGATAGTCATGTTAGGCTCTGGAGATGGGCCCATGGTGTACAGCGTGTTCAGGAAGCGGAAAGTATTTTTAGTGACGAGGGTACGACCATCAAGACCCATACCTGCCAGCGATTCTGTTGCCCAGATTGGATCACCAGAGAACAGCTCATCATACTCAGGAGTACGCAGGAAACGTACCATACGCAGCTTCATGACTAAATGGTCAATCAGCTCTTGAGCTTCTTGCTCGGTCAAGTTACCCGCATTAATATCACGTTGAATATAAACATCTAAAAATGTTGAAACACGGCCAAATGACATTGCTGCGCCGTTTTGTGATTTAACGGCTGCGAGATAACCAAAGTAAGTCCACTGAACAGCTTCTTTTGCGTTGGTCGCTGGGGCTGAAATGTCATAGCCATATTTTGCAGCCATTTCTTTCATTTGACCCAATGCGCGGTGCTGTTCAGCAATTTCTTCGCGCAGTTGGATAGTCATTTCCAGATCTTCACCTTGTTCTAATCTCGCTTGCAAAGAATTGAACTGGTTAAACTTGTCTTTCATCAGGAAATCAATACCGTACAGTGCAACACGACGATAGTCACCGATGATACGACCACGACCATATGCATCAGGCAAACCTGTTAGGATACCTGATTTACGGCATTTTAGAATATCTGGAGTATAGACATCGAAAACACCTTGGTTATGGGTCTTACGGAATTCAGTGAAAGTTTTTTTCACGCTAGGGTCTAAAATACGGTCATAAGCTTTACATGAGCTTTCAACCATTTTGATCCCACCAAATGGGATAAGACCACGTTTCAGAGGAGCATCAGTTTGCAAACCAACGATTTGTTCTAAATCTTTGGTAATATAGCCGGCATCATGTGAAGTAATTGTTGATGCAACGTCAGTGTCAAAATCAACAGGTGCATGAGTGCGGTTTTCGATTTTGATGCCTTCCATGACTTTTTCCCACAACTTATCAGTTGCTGGAGTCGAGCCTGCCAAGAAAGATTCATCACCTTCATATGGGGTGTAGTTTTTCTGGATGAAGTCACGTACATCAACATCACCCTGCCAGTTACCTTGGTTAAAACCTTGCCATGCTAAAGCGAATTTTTCATTTAATTCTGACATGATACTTTTACCTTTTAACAATGGATCTTTTAAGGATCTTAATAATCTTAATAAATCGTTTCGTGTGTGTTAGTGGCGATTATTGTTTAATGCCACTACGTAAATGCATGAACCAATAAATTAGGCCGACCAACAATGCGCCGCCAATGATATTACCGATAGTTACTGGTATTAGGTTGTCTGTAATAAAGTTGCTTACGTTCAAATGAGAAAACTGTTCTGGTGAAACACCGATTTGAGTCCAGTATTCAACAGGAGCAAATTCTTTAATCATGATCCCCAATGGGATTAAAAACATGTTCGCGATACTGTGTTCAAAGCCGCTAGCAACGAACATCGCTATAGGGAGCACTAAAACTAATAGTTTATCAGTTAGGCTACGACCTGAGTAACTCATCCAAACAGCTAAGCAAACCATTAAGTTAGCTAAAACACCTAAACAGACAGCTTCAATAAATGTATGGTGAAGTTTATGGTCTGCAGTTTGCAGGACATTTAATCCCCACTGACCATTTGCCGCAGTATATTGGCCAGCAAACCAAATCAAAGCAACAAAAAACAGAGCACCAATAAAGTTACCAATATATACATTAAACCAATTTAGGAACATTTGTCCCCAAGTGATTCGGCCTGTGGCTTTTGACACAATAGTGAGTACAGTAGAAGTAAAAAGGTCAGCGCCGCAGACTACAACTAACATCAACCCAAGAGAGAAGCATATGCCTCCAATGAGTTTCATAAAACCAAATGGAGCCGCTTGTGCACCCGTGGTCGCAGTAATGTAGAAAACAAATGCAATTGAGATAAAGATACCAGCAGTAAATGCTGACATATATGTAATTGCAGGATGTTTATTAGCTTTATATACACCAGCATCATCTGCAATTTGAGCCATTACAGCCGGGGGCAAAAGATTAAAAGGGTTGTCAGCTTTCATACTAACACTCTCTTACAAAGTTGATTAATTATAGCACGCAACAATAGTAACAAACGGGGTAAGCGAGAAAATTGATATGGATCATTAACTCGGGTAAGAAACCATGTTTAATTGTTATTAAATGGTTAAATCACCTGCTATCTAATTGATTTAAAATGGATAAATAAATTTTAAATCTTATTAAAATTTTTTAGAGTATAAGGATTTACCTTGAAAGTAAGTTAATAAATTAGAAGATTTGTTGTCTAATTATTGCAAAAAATAGTGCGTATTTAATTAATTTAACTTATATAAAGATAATGGCCCGAAGGCCATTATCTAAAAAAGACTAATTGAAAGAATGACTACGCATTTTCACGTTTGGCTTTTTGTAACTTTTCATAAGCGGCAAGCAGAGCTTGATGAGCAGGGAGTGCTTTTAGTTCATCATCAATTGACCATAGGCCATAGAAGCAAGATTCACCAACAATAGCCGCGGACGCAGCATCAACAGCTTCTTGGCCATACATACGCACAAAAGCAGTATAGTATTGTGACATGTCACGCTGATCTTCTTGGCTTAATAATAGCAATGTATGCAAGCAGCGGTAATAGTTTGCACGGTCAGCGGTCAATACAGAGCTATTAAAGTCCTGTGTCCATTCAACCCAAGCAAGTGCTTGTTCAAGATCACCACCTGCCAGCGCTAGCATAGATTTTAACTCACCAATACGTAGATTGCTCCAGCCATTATCTTTACCTACAGCAAGGCCAAGTAGTTCGCGTACGCGAGTAAAGTCATCAAGCCCTTCATCATCTAATTGCTCAATAAAGGCTAGGTAATCCTGTTTTTCCCATTGGCTATCAGGCAGATTGATAATGGTATCACGTAAAAAAGCACCCATAGCATTGTTAGCAATATGTAAGTCTTCGACAGGATAGATATCCGACATACCGGGAACTAAAATACGGCATGCATAAACATCTAAATGGTTATAATCTGCAATATAGACTTCAGTATCTAATTGATTAAAGATAGCCATCAGTGTTGCAAATTCTTCTTGAGTCGTTCCTTTGAAGCTCCAATCTGCGAATTCATAATCAGAATCATCTTTAAACAGATCCCAGCTAATCAAGCCGCTTGAATCGATAAAGTGAGTTTCTAAGTTAGTATGCTCAGCAACTTCTTCATCATCAAAGGTTGGTGCATTGAATACATCGAGATCTTTAAGGCCACGACCTTGTAGTAGTTCAGTTACTGTACGCTCTAAGGCGACCCCAAAATCGGGATGAGCACCAAAAGAGGCAAAGCAAGTCCCATTCTGTGGGTTAAATAGAACGACACAAATAACCGGAAATTTACCGCCTAGTGATGCGTCGTAACAGAAAATTGGGAAACCTTCTTTTTCAAGTGTTTCAACCGCTTCTACAACACTTGGGTAACGAGCCATGACTTCATTAGGAATAGCTGGGAGACTAATGCTTTCTGCAATAATACGATTTTTAACGAAACGTTCAAAAACCTCTGATAGGCCTTGGACGCGGGCTTCATTTGCAGTATTACCCGCAGACATACCATTCGAAACATACAGGTTGCCAACGATATTCATTGGAATGTAAACCGTTTGGTTATCAGATTGGCGGGTAAAAGGAAGCGCACAGATACCACGCTCTTCATTACCTGACTGCAAATCAATTAATTGACTGCTAGCAAGCGCATCATCAGGGTCATAGAATTTACGTAAACGTGTATCTAAAATACCTTCTGGTAAGCTGTCATCTTCAGTTAATGGGAACCATTTTTCATTCGGATAGTGAACAAAATCACCTTCAGCAATAGATTTACCTAAATAGAAATCAGCAAAAAAATAGTTGGCCGATAAACGCTCGAAGTATTCGCCGAGAGCTGAAGCGAGTGCCGCTTTTTGACTCGCGCCTTTACCATTGGTAAAGCATAGTGGACACTCTTTATCCCGAATATGGACTGACCAAACATGAGGAACAGGATTCAGCCAAGAGGCTTCTTCAATATCAAATCCCAGCTTTTTTAATTTAGTTTGAAATGCATCGATGGAAACTTCGAGGGCGGCATCTTTGCCGGGAATAAATGTTTGGCTCATTGTCAGTCACTTGTTAATAGAGTGTATAGGCGGCCTATAATACGGATTTTTCGGAGCTTGCTCACGCTTTTTATTCTAAACAATACAAATCATCTGAAAGTGAATGGTTTTACCAAAAAAATATAGAGGCATCACGGAAATATTGTTTTAATTCCACATAATAACTACAGTTTATATAAATAGAGGTTATAAGATGAAAAGTAGTAATAAAGTATTATTGGCGACAGTCATCTCATTCTGTACAGCATCAGCTTTTGCATTGCCGAATATTACGGTATTAGCAACAGGAGGAACTATTGCTGGTGGCGGTGACTCTGCAACTTCCTCCAGCTATCAAGCGGGTAAAGTTGGCATTGATGCTTTGATTAATGCAGTGCCTGACATTAAAAAGATAGCAAACCTTAGTGGTGAGCAGCTGGTGAACATTGGTTCACAAGATATGAATGACCAAGTCTGGTTAACTCTCGCTAAAAAGATCAATCAAGAGTGTGACAAAACCGATGGATTTGTCATTACTCATGGTACTGATACTTTAGAAGAAACCGCTTTTTTCCTTGATTTAACGACTGCTTGTCAAAAGCCAGTTGTGTTAGTTGGTGCGATGCGTCCTTCAACAGCGCTGGGTGCTGATGGCCCCCTTAACCTTTACAATGCAGTGGTACTTGCAACTGACGAGTCCGCGGGTGATCGCGGTGTCTTAATAGTGATGAATGATAAAGTAGTGCATGGGCGTGATGTAGTTAAAATGAGCACGACAGAAGTACAAGCTTTTGATGCTGTCAATGCTGGAGCACAAGGCTTTATTCATGATGGAAAAGTGACATTTTATAAGCGAGCCGAACCACGTGAAAATAAAGCGACTTTCGATGTGAGTAAGCTAGAAAAATTACCACAAGTTGGCATTGTTTATAATTATGCAAATGCTTCAGCTGCACCTGTCAAAGCATTACTTAATGAAGGTGCAGAAGGAATTATCAGCGCAGGTGTTGGTAACGGTAATATGTATAAAACGGTCTTTGAAGCATTAGCGACAGCAGCAAAAGATAATGTTGTTGTGGTTCGTGCAAGTCGTGTCCCAACAGGCTATACAACACGTAATGCGGAAGTGGATGATAATTTGTATGGGTTCGTTGCTTCAGAAAGATTGAATCCACAAAAAGCGCGCGTATTACTTCAATTAGCGCTGACACAAACAAAAGATCCGAAACAAATTCAACCATTATTTGAGAAATATTAAAAGGGTAGCATGTTCTATTTTAAATAATTAAAAACGTCGTGATAAATAATATTACATTTTTAATCGGATGTTGTAGTAATTAAATTCGCGATATTATTATGATGTTGAGTCTATCCTTGTCATTTAGGATAGGCTCGTTATTTCATTTATTTAAGTGATTAATGTATATTATTTTTTACTTCTATTCATTACTTCATCATGGATAGACGCACTGTTATATTTTTCATAAATAGTATTGAGCTTGCCATTTTGGAGATTAGTATTGGCCTATTTATTTAGCTTTCCTTTTAATTCAGATTTATTTTTAGGTAAGCCAATCGCTAAATCAAAAATTTGAATAACGACTTTAGTCTCGAAGGCAAGGCATCTATTAGGTTTTTTAATTTTATTGACTAATGTTGCTGAGGTTCCAATAGCATAAACTAGCCCGCTGCGGATAAATGTTCATATTATTAGTTAGTTGGTGAATCAATGCGGTTAGCAACAATATTGGCCGTAATGAGCGCAAAGCAAGGCACTAGAGAAAATAAGAAAAATAACCAGATTGAAGCCAATTGTGCGCCCACTATGCCTCCAGGGTAAGACAAACCGGAAAGGTTTGCTATCATTCCTGCCAAAGATGCGCCAAAAGCGGTGGAAAATAGTTGTAATGTAGTAATCGCTGAAGAGGCTTTTTGTGATTCATCTCCTGTGGATACGAGCAGTACACGAGTGAGTAAATGTGGCCACGTTGCTCCAATGCTTGCACCAGTAGCAAATAAAGCGAGGCAAATAATCCATATTTGTAATCCTTCAATATGAACAATGTTTGTTATAAATAAAGCAAGGGTTACCAAGGCAATGAAAGTTAGCAGTGGGCCAGTTCGTATAATTTTGATTGTTATAGCCGGTTTTAGAGAGGATGCCAAAATGGCAGCGCTGGACCATCCAGCACCAATGAGAGCGGCTAAATAACCAGAAAGTAGTGGATTAATACCATGTAATATTTGCAAAAAAATAGGGAACGAACACCTCGGATTGAACACTAAGACCTAATAACGCCATGGTCAAATAGATAGAGGCTAATTGACCAGAAAAATGAAATGTTCCATTTGGAAAAAGAGTATTACGGCCACGGCGTTCGATCACAACCAAGCGTATACACAGTAAAATAGCAATTAGCATCCCGATAATAGGAATCTGTTTATCTTGGCTTAAACTCCCCAAAGAGATGGCTAGCACAGCGCAAGATAGAAGTAAAAGAGCTTGCAAGGGGATTGGCTGTTGAGCGCATTTTTTATTAGAATTTTTGGCGGGCAAAACCTGCCATGTTAGCCATAAATAAGGTATTCCAACAATAACTAAACACCAGAAAGCACCTCTCCAAACATCATATTCAGCAAACATACCGCCAAGAGCGGGTCCAAGTAGTGTCGCCATTCCCCACATACTCGATATCATGGCGATGACTCTGGACCAAAGATGTTGTGCAAATATAACATGTACCATTGAATAGGATAAACTCAGTAAGATCCCGCCACCAGCACCTTGAATGATCCGACCAAGCAACATAATAGGCATTGATGGTGTGATGGCACAGATAATTGTTCCTATTAGAAAAATTACGGTGGCAAACATATAGCTTTTTCGGAGGCCTAAGTGATTAAGAATTCGTGAAGTTAATGCGGATAAAATTATTGATGAAAGAATAAATAATGTGGTATTCCACGCATAAAAATCAATCCCACCGATATCGTGTACAACTGACGGTAGAGTGGTTATGGTGATATAGACGTTGATAGCATGGAGACAAATTTCACCTGATAATGCAAGTGTGAAACAGAGATTTCTCCCCGTAAGTAGTGCCCGCCAACCCTCTTGTTGATTGTTATCGAGATTAATTTGCGATTGATTCATTCTTTCTCCCTAATTCAATACTGATTTTTATTCTGTGAATATGTTCATCCATACAACTTTTTAGAAAATATTATTTAGATTATATATCAGCTTAGCAAATTAGCTCGAAAAGACCGAGTTTTGAAAACTTATTTATAATATTTAAATAAGTATAAATATGACTAATATTTTTTGGATTTTTATCTGACTTTAGTTGTTATCTTAAGGATATTAAATCGATAAATACTATAAATAACAATAATAAACCATATTAATGAATAAGTTATTTTAATTATTTGATAAGTGGCCTATTTGGTGGGGTTAATAAGCCAACCCTGTGAATGGTTTGATTATAATAGTTCTTATATATTAGAAATTATATTTTAGTGGGTATGGAAAGTAAATTGTTTTAATAAACTAATAAAGTATTTCCATTGACTAATTAACGTGATGTAAGTCTTGTTTTAAGAATAAAATCATTTTTAAGCTTGATAATTCGTGTTGCGAAAAATAGGATAAGTATAAATACGTAGTTGTATGTTTATGTATATTTACCCAAAGATCTACTACGGCGAAGTTACATTGAAAAAATAATATAAAAAGCTGAGGAAATATTAAATGCTCAATAAAAATGTCAATAGTGGCAGGAGGACTCTTGCGCTTAAAATAATAATTTCATTACTACCAATAAGTTATCAACCAATAAGTTTTGCCGAACAATTCTTAGATAATTCAACTCTGAAAGGTGGAATTTATTATTGGCAACGTGATCGCTCAAGAAAAGATTTAAATCCAGCCAGTGATAAATATAAAAAATATGTAGATAACCTCAAACACTCTAGTGCAAATGCTAGTCTTGATTTTTCATCGGGTTATTTCCAAGATATTATTGGTTTGGATCTTGCGGCATTTACAGCTGTTGAACTTTCGAATGGTGGCCCAGCCGCGCCTAATGAAATAGGCTTTAGTAATGCGAAATCACGATGGAATGAAAAATGGGATGGAGACACTGGTGGTTTCAGCGTTTATAAAGCAGCAGCGAAAATGAAATATGGCCTATTTTGGGGAAAAGGTGGTTATATTCAACCTTCTGGGCAAACACTATTAGCTCCCCACTGGAGTTATATGCCGGGAACCTATAGAGGGTTTGAAGTTGGTGCAGCGTTTGATTTTGATAAAAAAGGTGAGCTTAGTATGTCTTATATGTGGACAGATCACTATAAAGCACCTTGGTATCGAGATATGTATAACTTCCGTGAGGCTGATGGAAAAACAGGTATTAGCTATTTACATTCAGTTGGTTTGAAATATGATTTTAAAAATTCTTTAGTGCTGGAAGGCGCTTACGGTCAAGCCAAAGACTATATGGATCAATATTTTGGCAAAGTCTCCTATGCGGTACCAGTTGCTTCGCGTGATCTACGTATGTCTTATCAATTCTATGGAGCAAAAGATAAGGTAACAAATGGTGGTGTCAATGATGTATATGATGGTCTAGCTTTCCTACAAGCGATCACACTCGGTTATACCTACGAGCAATTCGATTTTCGGCTTGAGGGAACTTATGCCAAAGCTAAAGGCAATCAAGGGTATTTCTTACAGCGTATGACTCCAGGTTATGCGACCTCAAATGGTCGATTAGATATTTGGTGGGATGGCCGCTCTGACTTTAATGCAAACAATGAAAAAGCTGTTTTTGCTGGAGTGATGTATGATTTAAAAAAATGGGATCTAGCGGGCTGGAAAGTCGGAACATCTTATGTATATGGTTGGGATGCAAAACCAAGTACCAATCCCAAATTTAATCAAGATGTACGGTTAAAAGAAAGTGCTTGGAATGTTGACATCTTATATACCATCCAAACTGGCAAAGCTAAAGATACCTTATTTAAAATACACTTTACTAAATATGATAACCATACCGATATTCCAGCCGGTACTGGTGGATTCGGGAATATATTCCAGGATGAAAAAGATATTAAGTTTATGGTTACGATGCCGTTCACTATTTTTGATGGAACAGCTAGTACAGTCAAAAAATAATAGAATAGTGATATATTTTAATTTAATAAATATGTTGTAAATAGCAAATGCTTAAATAGTATAATGTGTATAATAATTATTTTCCATAATCAGAATTCAAATTGATATTATTAAATAAAATAAAGTATGTAATCTTGTGTTTTCTCCCTGATTATTTTCTATAGAAATAGCTTATTTTTTCGTTAATATTGAGTTGTATCATATCTGATATGAAAATAATATCGTTGCTTAATAAATGAAAAAATATTAGCTTATGCCTAAGATTGATTGGGGAGTCAGTATTCGTGCCGACATTAAATTAAGTTATTGTATTATTAAGTTTTATTTAGCTAACTATAATGATAAAGCATTTATTTTAAAGAGCTTAATAGATAACACAGATTCTAAATAGATGCTAATGTGAATGTGTGAGTTTTTTCTAAATGTCCAGATGGACAATATAACAGTCTCAATCCTTGAGACTAGTTTTTCTGCTATATTGATTTTGGGTCATACAGCGTCAAGTTTTAATTTGATTTCATTGAGCTCGGCCTGTAGTTCTTCTTTTTCATCATGTAATAGCGAAATCTCATATTGCATATTTACTATCCCTGTATTAAGGGCATCTTTGATTTGAAATGCAGTAATTTTTCCGCCATTCATATTTACTGTTTTTGCAGCAGCTGCACGTTCAGCCTGATAACGGGCACCATTAAATATATTCTTTAAAAATCCATTAGCTTTTCCTAATTTTAATTTGCCATTTTTAAATCGAACGATTGAATTTTCATCATGATCAGCTATAAATTTATTTACTTTAATTAACATATTGTACTTATTCTTGATTATATTTTTTTATTCCTCATTGGTTTATCATAGTATATGGAAATAATATTGTTTATAGCATTAATCGTTCGAGTTAATTTGTTTGCTTCTAAATGTGATTTTTCTAATGATGTTTGTGTGGTTATAATAACATTATTAATGTTAGATATTTTCATAGGAATAACCTCTGGTAATTTTAATGGTTAATAAATCATATTTTATATGATTAATACTTGTCTAAAATAGATTAACTCATTATTAATTGCTACTGAAAAATATTGATTCATAAATTTAACTTTAATTATTTATAATTCATTATATTTTGCATGACGGATATGGCTTTCATTTTTTATACTCTGTAATCTTCCTGTGAATTTTATGAACTAAAATTTAAATGTTTGAGTTCGTTTGTAACTAATTGATTTTAAATGTTTAATTACCACTACCTTGATTGGGTTTAATAGTTATTTGAAATAAAAAACATTTTATTTTTTTATTCATTATTTTAATTTATTATACTATCTATATTGTTTATTTTTCCTGAATTTAATTTCAAATAATTAATGAATAGTTATTTTTTAATGAAAGTTTATCTTGAGTGTATGGTAGAAATACATCAAATTTCATTGTTATAGGTTATATCAGGCTTATTAGTAATAGGAGATAATTATTTTTTATTGTGATTTTCATCGTGAAGGTCAAACTAATTTTAATAAATCTAATTTGTCAAATGGAGAATGAATTGTTATCTAAATAATGTTAATTAGTTAAGTAAAATGTTATTAATTGAATGATCCTAACGTTATGAGATAAGGTTTCTAAAATAGAGAGTTAAAGTTTGTTATTTTTAAATTGATTACAGCTTTTAACTTTTATCAATGATCATATTCTAAGCCCTAAGACTAACCAATTATGCTAACTCATTGATATTCTATGGTGTTAGTTAACTTGAAATTTTAGGTGCGTTACTATTATTCGAAAGAAGCTGAATACCACCTAGATTTGGAAGATTAGTAAATAGTATATTATTTTGATAAGACCCTTTATGACGTATGCTCTCAAAAGCTCAATTTTTCTTCGAATTAAAATAGTATTTTTTATTGGTTGTAAAAGCAAAATTGAGGTAAGAAGTACCAAAAAAAAAATACCAGAAAGTTAACCTGACTGGCATTAATTCGTTGAGCTATTTATTATAGATACAACTCGTTCTAAATAGCGTTAAAATGATAACTTATTCTTTTGCTTCGTGAGCATCTGCGTTATCACGGCAACTACCATCTGCACAGTGTCCATAAAGGTATAAGCTGTGGTTAGAAAGCTTGATGCCATGACGTGCTGCAATATTAGTTTGGCGATCTTCGATTGATTTATCAGAAAATTCGATAACTTTTCCACAGTCTAAGCAAATTAAGTGATCATGATGATGTTGTTGCGTCAGTTCAAAAACGGATTTACCGCCTTCGAAATTGTGGCGCGTCACAATACCAGCATCATCAAACTGGTTTAATACACGGTATACCGTAGCCAGGCCGATCTCTTCGCCCATATCAATCAGCTTTTTATAGAGATCTTCCGCACTGACGTGATGGCACTCAGGCTCTTGAAGTACTTCCAATATTTTTAATCTTGGAAGAGTGACTTTGAGTCCAGCATTTTTCAATGCTTTATTGTTGTCTGTCATGCGGGTTTGTCCTGTATCTTAAATCATAAATTTAACAACAATGAGACATTTTTAACATAAACTCAGTTGTCTTCTAAACTGATTTACAATTATAGGCATGGAAATAAAAAATAGAAACCATGTATTGTCTCATTATTGTGATAATGTCAGTAATCTATGCTGCTTAGCAAGTTAACCAATAATTTCTGCCAGCGACATTTCTTCTGAAATTTGTTTTACCCATGCATCGACGCGTTCTTCAGTAAGCTCTGGTTGGCGATCTTCATCAATCGCAAGGCCGATAAAATGGTTATCATCAGCCATACCTTTAGATATTTCAAAATGGTAGCCATCTGTTGGCCAATGACCCACGATGACCGCGCCACGGGGTTCAATAATATCGCGGATGGTGCCCATTGCATCACAGAAGTACTCTGCATAGTCTTCTTGATCACCGCAGCCAAATAAAGCAACAAGTTTGCCTTCAAAATCGATTTCTTCGAGAGTAGGGAAAAAGTCATCCCAATCGCATTGAGCTTCACCATAGTACCAAGTTGGGATACCTAAAAGCAGGATATCGAAAGCCTCAATGTCTTCCTTGCTACATTTTGCGATATCATGAACTTCAGCGTTGTCTTTGCCTAATCTCTCTTGGATCATCTTGGCAATATTTTCTGTGTTACCTGTATCACTACCGAAGAAAATGCCTATGACTGCCATAAAGTGAATAACCTCTTGTTTTTCCGATCTGGTTCAATGTGTGAATAAGGCCAGATAGAGCTAAATTTGAACTAAAATAAGTAGAATTTTACGCCCCATTTTGGCGAAAAAGCGCAAATAAGTCTGTCGAATTTGTGTGGTTTACGAAGATGAATTATTTACCGGAAGGCTCATAGACCTGTTCTAATTGAGACATGAGTATTTCTTCAATTAGTTCGCTACGGCTCATGTTTTTTTCATCAGCCAATTGGTTCAATATGGCGACAGCATCTTCATTTAATTTCAATTCAACACGGCGCAGTCCTTTGACTTTATCACGCTTAAGTTGGTTACGTTTGTTAATTCTTAATTGCTCACCCCGCGAAAGCGGACTCGTTTTAGGTCGCCCAGGCCTGCGTTCCTCAGCGAACAAATCAAGTGTAGTGCGATCAGTTTGTTCTTTTGCCATATTTTTTTAATACTAAAGGGCATGTACCAATAATCCAGCGCGCAATGATACCCTAGCTGCTTCCCTTGTGCCATAGCTGCATGTTGAGCGAAAGTCATTGATAGTAAAAAAAGAAGAGTTTGATTAAAAAAGCATCAATGTGTCATTCATTGATGCTTTTATTAGATTAACTGGTTTGTTGTCGCCACAAATGAGCATATACGCCATTTTGTTGGAGTAAATTTTCATGCGTATCCATTTCTGCGACTTCACCGTCACGAATGACACATATTTTATCTGCATGCATAATTGTGTTTAAGCGGTGGGCGATGCTGATTACGGTTCTTCCTTTTGTTATTAAAGGCATATTGGCCATAATCGCAGCTTCCGACTCGTAATCTAAAGTTGAAGTGATTGGGAGTTATTGAAGTGTGAAATTAATCGTTTTGTATCAGCCAGTTAAAAGTGTTAGATGTGGCTTTTGGCTGGCTTCATTCTTCGGCTGTGTCGAGATTGTGACATGCTCACTATATTTGGTTAAATGTTGACCGCTAAAGTGCGCGTATTTTTGAACCATTTCTAACGTCTCCCATCCGCCCATTTCTTTTAACACCATCAAGGGGGTTCCACTTTGCGCGTGCCAACTTGCCCATGTATGCCTGAGGTCGTGAAAAGTGAAATCAGTTATGCCAGAGTCAATAAGTGCTTGGTCGTAGCATTCACGATAGTGACAACTTCTCCGCTTCCCATTGTTGGAAAATACATAGTCACCATCCTTCTCAATTCCATTTAGAATCTCTATGGATACATCATTTAATGGAACTGGCCTAGCACGTCCTGACTTTGCATTATCTGCTGTTACATGTGCAACTCTTCTAACTAAGTCAACGCTTTTCCACTTAAGCGATAAAATCTCGTTTTTTCTCATGCCTGTTAAAATTGCAATGGAAACGAAATCCCGCATCCACTTAACTTTAATGTTAGATAGAAGAAGTTCAGCCTCCCATTTTTCTAACCATCGAACCCTGACAGTAGGCTCTTTCATCCGTGGTATATAGGATGACTTGGTTACCCATCCCATTTTATGCGCCAGTGATAGAACTCTAAGAATGAAAGATCGGTATCTATTCTTAGTCGCGCTTGTGAGCTTGCTCTTAGTTATCGGGTTATAATCGGGGATTGAGTTGGTAATATCATCACTGGTTATTGATGAGAGCTTTCTTCCGCCGAGAATTGCGATAAAATACTGATCTGCTTTAATCAAACAGGACACTTTAATAATGGAATATAATCCAATTATTGAGGTGTTAAATGAAAAAACGAACAAACAGGTTTTATACTACTGAGTTTAAGCAAGAAGCGGTCGCATTAGTCACCGAACAAGGTTATAGCGTCCCAAAAGCGGCAGCTTCATTAGGGATCACCGATAAATTACTTTATAACTGGAAAGCAAAATTCGATGCTGAACAATCCGGTAGCAGCTTGAATGCCGATGAGAGAACTGAGCTATTAAGGCTTCGAAAAGAAAATAAAGAACTTAGGATGGAGAAAGAGATCCTAAAAAAAGCCAGCGCCCTCCTGCTAAAGGAAACCAAGTAGCGTTTAAAACGATTAAGCAATTATCTTCACAGTTTCCCGTGCTGAAGCTCTGCAAGTTAATGAAAATAAGTCGTTCTGCCTACTATGCTTGGCTTAAACGCCCAGCAAAATTGATCACCGCAGAACAACTTAGCCTGTACCGCAGAGCCAAAGCTATCTTTGAACAGAGTCGAAATAGCTTAGGTTATAGAACGTTACGTAAACGGTTATGCAAAGAGGGCTTTAGCGTGAGTGCTTATGGCGTTCAAAAGCTAATGGCTCAGCTTGGCCTAGTCGTCACTCAGCGCGTTGCTTACAAAGTCACCACAAAACGCAAACACAGTGATGCCGTAGCCGATAATTTGCTCAATCAAAATTTTAATCCTCACGCACCTAACGAAGTGTGGGCGGGTGATGTGACCTATTTAAAAACAGGGGAAGGCTGGATGTATTTAGCCATCGTGATGGACTTATACTCACGCCGTATTGTGGGTTGGCATATCGATAAACGAATGACGGCAGATTTAGTCAGTAAAGCCTTGATGAAAGCGTATAACTTACGCCAGCCCGAAAAAGGCTTAGTCTTTCATAGTGATAGAGGCTCTCAATATACGAGTAAGCGATATCGCCGCTTGCTAACAAGCTATGGTATTAGGGCAAGCATGGGTGATGTTGGAGCCTGTTGGGATAACGCCGTTGTAGAACGATTTTTTGGCAGTTTAAAACACGATTGGGTACTGAAAATCCCTCAGCCGACTCGGAAACAGATGAAAGAAGATGTTATCGCGTATATGCGCTATTACAACCTAGAAAGGTTTCATACTGCCAACGGTGATCTGTCCCCAATTGAGTATGAACAAAATTCCTTAAGAAAAGTGTCCTGATTTAGTTGCGCAGAACACCAAAGCGTGGATTGGGGATAAGCGCCAAGCAACAGCAATGGCTACTGCATCAAAGGCTGTTCGTGAAAAGAATGCGCTAGCTGAAAAGATCGGCGAAAGTAAAAAACATGCCACTGTCTTATCTGTAGAGAAGAAACTCGACAAAAAGTTTAAATGGCAACCACTGCGTAAGTGGTGCAAAGAAAATGATGCAACACCAATGGAAGTGCATGACGACAGGTACGGGTCAGTAAAATCATGGCCTGCCGAAGCTTGGAAAGCTGTTCATGATGTTAACTTAGCTAAGTTATTCTAGTCTCACATAGCCCAAGGATGGGTTTCATATAACACCAAACTAACACTCATATCTTCCAATAGGAGAGGACAACTTATGTCTACAGTACCAACAAACAAACCTGTACCAAGTAAAGAAATGCGTGATTTAGCTTATAACGCAGAAAGAATTGATGAGTTCGTTACATCATTACAGCACGAATATAAAGATAGATTCGGACAGTGCCACCGAACTATCGAGGGAATTAACTGGGTTGCAACTCAGCTCATTGAGCGATTTAAAGTTGAAATGGAGCAGGCTATTTTAGTCGCTGGATACGTACCAGTTGGCACATTTCAAGAGGGTGCAGAGTTAGCCAACAGAAATGAAACAGTATTATGGAAATTACCTGATGGTGATGGCGACCACTACCGTTGGGATGGCGACTTACCCAAACAAGTCCCAGCTGGCTCAACTCCACAATCAACTGGCGGAATCGGTAAAGGTGCTTGGGTTAGCGTTGGTGATGCTAGCTTGAGGGGTGCATTAAGCAGCAAAGATGGTGCAGGATTTGTAGGGGTGGGCGATGTTGATTTAGCTAAATATCTTAGCAACTTACCGTGTGACGTGATTGTTTTTTCAGAGCGAGATGTTATGCCCGCATTTGCAAGTCATGACCATATTTTATTGAGGTCAGATAGAATTGACGGGACAATCGAAATACCTGCGCACAAATCACTAACAGTTCTTCCGCCGATCGGGGAAAGGAGGAATTTACTTGGTGGGACTGGTAAGAAATTCATTCTAAATAGAAGCTCCCAATTTTATGCACCTAGTTTGGCATGTCTAGATTACGAAATGGATGTTGTGACAATTAAAGGCTCTACAAGACCCGCAATGATTCTGGGCGTAGGAAGGCCAGTGGTTGCTAATTTTACTATTGAAAGTGAATACCGGAAAGGTAGAGGGCTGGTGCTTGATGCTAGCACTGGATCTGACAATAAAGCAGGTATCATTGCAGGAATTAAAGTTAATGCCTCAATTAAAGGAATGGATACTGCATATGAAGAAATAGCGTCCCGAAATGGCACGGAGTCAGATGCTACATACATAAACAACAATGATATTAATCTAACAATATGGCAATGTCGTAGAGGACTTATACAACAAGAATACACCCATGGTGCAATTAATAAGTTAGAGATAGCCGCGAATAACTACTTTATTAACTATCAGACTGATGCACAGTCAGAAGATGTTATTCATATTTATGGGGTAAGGAATACGGTTGATGGTCATGTATGGGATTATGAGTATCCTAAATTACATTCAACTTCAATTTTAGTGAAGGGAAATTCGAATATAGTCGGTAGCCGTAACTTCCCATCAATAACAAATCAGTTCGTTACTGTTGATAGCTTTGTTACGTATAGAAATACGTACATTGGTGGTACATATGGGACCGATAGGCAAGACATTGGGCAATTTACATTACTGCATAGACCTTACCATTTTTCAGACTTAACAACTCCAATAACAATGACATCTTCTTTATTCTTTCTGAAAAGTGAGAGAGTAATTCCAAGTGGGAATGCCGTAAGCATTGCTAGTAGAAAGCTATATTATCGCAGCAAAGATAAACTTCCACTTAGTTTGTCTGGCTTTGCCTTCATTCGAAATACATCAGGAAGTGATGCGAATATTCGATTAGGTTTTGGGTTATCAAATATCCAAGGGGAAAACTCGTTAAGTCAAACATATACGATCGCCAATGGTGGATTGGCGAAGATACCAATCACTGTTTTGTTAACCCCAACAACTCTTTACATTGAGTCAGGCTCTAATGAATGGCTTGGAACTCCAGCATTATCTGACAACAACGGAGAAATTACTTTAGTTCTTAGCATGACTAACAATATTCAGGTGACCCTATGTGGCTGTGTGCTTAATTTAAGTAAGTATGATTACTGACAATCGAGAGGTGTAGATCAAAATCTAGACTTAATAATTTTTTAATTACCAACCTTAGCTTGTTTTTTTTAAGGCTGAGTTGACCTTGATGTTCATAGATCGCATAATTCTGGAAAAATTTAATAGGGTGATGAGCGTAGTGATTTATTACATTGTTTTTTTGGCATTTTCTTCTGGGCTTTTGCTGCTATCTAGAACATTGAAGAGCAATATCATCATCTTCTCTTTTGCAGTTTTAATTGCGATCTTTTTTTCTGGCTTCAGGCATGACGCAGGGAATGATTACTTTACTTATTACGGGATGGCAAAGGGGTACTATTGGTTTGATAAACTTGAAATATCACCAAGAATACTTTTGTCAATAGCTAAAACGTATGATTCACCAATGCTTTATTTTTTAAGCACGTCAATCATATACATAACTAGCGTTGCATATTTTTGTTGGAAGCGATCCAAAAACCCTGAGCTATCATTTTTTCTTTTTCTGTCTCTCCCTCTTTCATTGCTAACCTCTTTTGGATACGTAAGGCAATATGTTGCAATAGGCCTATTTTTATTATCATTATCTACATTTATCGACAAGAGATACATACTAAGCTCTTTGTTTTTTATCTTAGCAGTGTCATTTCATACTTCAGCTATTATTTTCATAGTAATTTTTATATTTTATAAATTTCTATCAAATAGGATTTATCCAATCTGGCTATATCTTGCACTAATGGCAGTTAGCTATCCGGTTGCTTTTTTTATAGCGGAATATGCGTATTTAGCAGGCAACTATCAAGAGTATTTAATTGGGGCAAAAGCCGTAGATTCTGGGAAAAAAATAGGGTTAGTGTGCGTAGCTCTGTTCTTTTATTTTTGGTTATTCAATCGACATTTAAAATCAAAAGATGATATATATATATTTAATATATATTATGTTTTTGCATTGATATATCTAATATTAATGGATTTTGGAGAGTATGTATCTCGCGTATCTTATTATTTAATGCCTTGTTCTTATGTTTTGTTTGTATCTACTCTTTACTTAAGAAAAAACATAAGAGCAATTCAAATATGTGGAATTATCTGCTTTAGTTTAGCGATGTTTTTCGCTACGTTATACTTTGCATCTACGAATCCAGTAAGGGATTTCTTAACAAATTACTCGTTGATATTATTTTATACAATGCCAAATTGATTTTTAAGGCTTAAAAATGTTCCAAAAAAATATCTCAGGGAAAGATACTGACTACTATAGAATTGAAAACGGTAGCGTGATGCTATCAATAACCCCATTGATTGATGAGCTTAATAACAGAATCAAAAGTGAGTCCGAATACGGCCCCGGTTTTTTTGACGTAACGGTAAATCGCTACATTGATGAATGCGAAAAATTCTTTAAGAAAGCTCCTTCATCCGTATGGTTGGAAATAAAAAGCGAAATTACAAGACGTGCGCCAAACGTCATAAAATCACATCAAGTTAAAGATAACGTAAAACCAATGGGAATGCTGGGAACTATTGTTTGCACTGCACTTGTTTGTACTTTTTTTGGTGTCATGTCTTACCTCATGATACCGCTATTAAACTAATATGACTATTGTTCACGTAGAAGAGGCTGAGGCCTCTTTTTTTGTTACTTGAGTGAGCGTGTGTGTCACAGTTGTGACACGCAATGTGACGAAAGAGATATAAATCCACTCAAATATACAAAGCTGAATCTATCGGCTGTCTCAGCAGGCAGCTTTGTCGTGTATTTATCGCTGTCGATTTGTATCGCTCTCTTGATTCATGGGGTGGGGTTGTTATGCGGGTATCTGATTGGGTATCTGTCTGTGCCAAAATTGTGACACAAAAATGAAGGTAGGTGATAAAAATAGACAAAAATAAGCAAATCGCAAAAGTGCTGGCTGGCTTACAGTGCGGCTTTGCTAGCTATAAATCATTAATCAATATTCACACACCTTCCGACTCGTAATCTAATGCGGATGTAGCCTCGTCGAGGATCAGTATATCGGGTTCAGTGAGCAGGGCTCTAGCGAGTGCAATCCGTTGACGCTGCCCACCTGAAAGGTTGAGGCCACGTTCTGATAAGTGATAATCAAAGTTATCCGGCAATGACATTATAAACTCATAAGCCCCCGCGAGTTTCGCAGATTGAATAACCTCATGATCACTTGCTTGAGGTCTACTTAAACGAATGTTTTCCTTTATTGATCCGACAAATAACATGCTTTCTTGTAATACCACACTCATACGGCGCCGTAATGCGACAGTGTCACTTACCGCTAAATCCATACCGTCCACAATCACTTGTCCATGTTGTGGAATATATAACCTTTGTAATAATTTTGTTAAGGTACTTTTTCCTGAGCCTGAAGGTCCTGTAATGCCAATGAATTCGCCCGCTTTTATAGATAAAGAGAGGTTATTAAGAACTTCAGGCGTTTCAGATTGATAACGAAAACGGATATTTTGAAAATCAATTTGGCCTTGAATAGAAGCGGTGCTAACTATACCTTTCCTTTCATTTTCAACGGGTTCATCAAGAATATCTCCCACACGTCGAAGGGAAATAATAGTGTGTTGAAAATCTTGCCAAATCTGAGCCAACCTGAGAACCGGTTGAGTGACATGAGCGCTTAACATGTTATAGGCAACTAATTCACCGGGGGTTATCCCGCCATTCATGACTTCCTTTACCCCCACCCAGAGTAGAATAGCTATCGTTATTTTACTAACAATAGTCATCAGTTGTGATGCAACTTCACTGCGTATAGAGACTTTAAAACCTTGAATTAATTGCTTACTGAGGAGTTTTTGCCAGCGATGATAAAAATATTTTTCGGTTGCTGTTGTTTTAACCGTTTCAATTCCAGTTATAGCTTCAGTTAAAAAAGTTAATCCATTTTCATCGGCTTGATAGGATTTCTCTGTTTGTTGGCGAATTATCGGGCCAAGTATCATCCATAGAATGAAAAAAACGACTAAAGAACCGATTAGGATCCATGACATTATCGCGCTATAAGAAAATAAAACTGCGATAAACAAACTAACGAATAATAAATCAATAAAAAGCATCAGTGTTGAGCCCGTTAAAAACTGGCGGATATGAGCCATCTCTCTTATGCGCGCAATGATTTTTCCGGTTGGGCGTAATTTAAAGTATTTTAATGGCAATGCCATTAAATGTCGGTATAACTTGCCCGATAATTCTGCACTGATTTGAGTGCTTGTATGACTAAAAATTTTATTACGAATGAAACTATAAATAGGCTCAGCAAATGAAATGCTGATTATGGCAATAGCGAGTACATGAAGACTATTTAAACTACGCCCAACCAGAACTTTATCAATAACGTTTTGAAATAATAATGGACTAATTAACGCAAAAAGCTGCACGATTGCAGCCAGTATAAAGATATTTTTGAGTTGAGAACATTGGCGTAATATCGAAGGGATAAACCAGCCAATACCAAATTTTATCTTTTGTTTAACTTCAAGTTGTTCTTTTACTAGTAACAAGGTGAATTTGGCTATGCCATTGAACTGATAATCAGACCATCTAGTTTGTTCTCCGGTATCAGGATGAATTAAAGAGTATTCGTCATCATTGTTTTTCGATAGAACTAACCAACATTCATTTAAGCAGATTAGGGCGGGGAGTGGAATGTCGGCCAATAATGGTTTATCTAATGTAATAAGTTCGGTTTCATAGCCAGTAATATGAGCACATTCCCTTATTTCCCAATTTGTAGGTGAAATTGATTGCATACCAATCGCATGGATTAATTGGTCTTTGGTTACATTTTTTTGGTAATAGTTGGCTATCCAAACTAGCGCTTCTAAACCATAGTTATTTTGAGTTGTAGTCATTGATTATTTTTCCCTCATTGCAGTGGAGGTATATTCCTGAATTGGACTCAATAAATAATCAATAACACGGCGTTTCTCGGTTTTGACTTCGGCTGTAATAGATAAACCTGGAGTGAGTTCTACTTCCTTATTTTCGACGAGTAAACTTTTTTTGCTTAGGCCAATTTGTCCTAAGAAGATTAAACCTAATTGCTCATCTTGAGTGCTATCTCTAGAAATAGAAATAATTTCACCTTCTATGGTGCCATAACGCGTATAAGGAAAAGCATCGATTTTAACAGTAGCGCTTTGTCCTTCACGGATAAACCCGATATCTTTATTTAAAATTTTAACTTCAGCTAGTTGTACTTCATTATCGGGTACGATTACCATGAGTTGTTGAGCCGGTTGTAATACAGCACCTATTGTATGGGTTGCTAATTGTTGTACCGTGCCATCAACAGGAGAACGAACGATTTTTAATTGATCTCTTTCCTGATTTTTGAATAACTCCTGTTCGAATGAAGCATGATTAAATTCGGCTTGTCTATATTTCTCATACCATTCTTGGTTTTTTTGAGTTTGCAGCTTATTGAGTTTTTTCCTCTAATGAATGGTGTTGACTATTGAGTATTGCTAAGTCAGATAATTTAGTCGTTTTTTCTTTTTTTGCCATTAAAAGCTCACGCTCTTGCTCTAAAAATTCTTTTTCACTAATTATTCGCTTTTTATTAAGCGCGCTATAAGCATTGAGGCGTTTTTTAATATTAATGATGAGAGCATGTACATCCTTTAGTTCACGTTCTCTTGCGGTATAACTAGTTCTATTAAGGACAATTTCATTATTAATTTCATCAATTAATGCATCATATTCATTTTTAAGACTTTGATAGCTCCGTTTTACTCGTTGCTGCTCTTCGGGTAACAACTGAGCAAATTCAGCAGATAATTCAGGGGGGATTTGATTAAGTAATGAATGGTGAACTAACTTTTCAATAAGCTGAAAATTAACTTTATAGTTTAGGTTAAGAATATCTTGATTAATGCCAAATACATTAATACTTAATAAGGCATCACCCTGCTTAACTTCTTGACCATCAGTAACATAAATATGCTGCAGGCGACCAAGCTCGAATGCTTGAATTATCTGAGTTCTACCCGAAACAATTAACTTACCTTGCGTTGTGGCTTGAATATCCAATTTTCCAACATATGACCACATAATTGCACATAGAATACCTAGGCTAATAATGACTGCAATGGTTAATGCAAGATAAGAAGGAGGACTTTTAAGTAGAGCTAAATGAGACGGTAAAAAGCTGTCATACCGTGAGTTTGTAGATTGTTTGTTCATAGCTAACATCCATGTAATTATTTAAAAGATTGCTGTAATGCCCATAAATGTTTATAAAATTGACCTTGTTCAATTAATTGCTGATGATTTCCTTGTTCAACAATTTTTCCTTCTCGCATAACAATAATGCGTTGATGATGACGAATTGTGGATAGGCGATGGGCGATGGTAATAACCATTCTACCTTGAGCAATAATTTGCATATTTTCTTGAATAATAGCCTGAGACTCATCATCCAACGCGCTTGTGTCTTCATCGAAAATAATAATTTTAGGGTTGGCTAGAAGGGTTCGTGCTATAGCAATGCGTTGGCGTTGCCCCCCCGGATAATGAAGAACCCCCTTCTGATAATATCGTGTCATAACCCATAGGTAATTTTAAAATAAAATCATGCGCCCCTGCCATTTTAGCTGCATATATAACTTCATCTAAAGATGCATTAGGACAGGTTTGGGCAATATTATCGAAAACCGTTTGATTAAAAAGAAAGTTTTCTTGCAACACGATACCAATTTGCTCCCTCAATGAATGAATGTTTACGGATGACAGTGGGGTTCCATCAAATAAAATAACGCCTTTTTCTGGAGTGTATAATCGTAATAATAAGCGTGTCAGAGTGCTTTTACCTGATCCTGATGTTCCGACGATACCGAGTGTTTCACCAGCACGTATAGATAAATTAAAGTTATCGAGGATATAAGGCATATTGGGTTGGTAGCGGAAAGAAATATCATGCAAATCGATATTACCACTTAGATCTTTATGAGTACCTTGTTTAGTTTGTTCTGTTGGTAAATTGATAATTTGGGCTAACTTTTCAATTGCGACTTTAGTTCTTATATAGTCCCCCCATAGCTTGACGAGTTTCACGAGTGGCTGACTTGCATGGTTAACGATCATATGAAACGCGATGAATTGCCCGATGGTTAATTGCAAGGCAAGTACTTCAGATGCTCCTATCCATAAAATAATGGCACTTGTGAGTTTCTCTATCACCATAACAATGTGTTCAGAACGTGAATTTATTTGACCTGACACAAAAGTGGTGTGGCTCATATCCGAAGTTTGGTTATCCCATCGGCGAATAAAATTAGGTTCAATTGAAAGGCTTTTTGCTGTTTCAATGCCATTAATACTTTCGGTGAGAAATGATGTATTGATGGCAATATTAGAGAATTGCTGATGAGCCGCTGCATCAATCTTAGGTGTTAGCCACCAAGCAACGAGTAAATAAAATGGAATAGAGCAAAGAAAAACAAGTGTGAGTGTTGATGACAATAAACTCATGACATAAACAAAAACAAATAAAAAAAGTACATCAACACAAAGCGTAAAAAAGCTTCCCGTTAAAAACTCTCGGATAGTTTCCAATTCTTTGACTCGAGTAACAATTGCACCAATTTGCCTAGTTTTAAAAAAAGAAATAGGAAGATGTAATAGATGATTAACGAGCTTTAATCCTAGAGTGATATCAATACGATTAACTGTATGGTGATAAATGTATTGCCGTAATCCTTTTAGTGTCACTTCAATACAAGCCGCGACAATAAGACCAAAGATAAGTACATCAAGAGTTGCTAAACTATTATGGACTAATACCTTATCCATAATAACTTGAATTACAATAGGGGAAACTAAAGCGAGTATTTGTAGAATGAATGAAAATAACAAAACCCAACTAATAATGACTTTATATTTTAAAAATTCAGCTTGAAACCATGTAATATCAAATTTACTTTGCTTTTGTTTAACTTGTAACCATTTACCACTCCATATTTGGTTAAATTCGGCTAAGGTCCAAAGTTCGGGAGGATGATTCCCAAATCGTTGAATAAGCACTTGCTCATGATTAAAATTAGCGAGTAAATAAACATTCCCATCATTGTCATAAATAATTGATGGGCTATCTATCTTGCTGATATTCTTTTTTATTTGATTTCTATGTTGGCATTTTACATTGAATTTTCCTTTTATTGATTTTAATGCTTCATTGAGGTTTTTTTTGTCGATGGTCGCTTCATTGAACTCTTCATTGTTGATATCACCTGTTAATTTAATGATGACACCAATGAAATATAAAATGCTCTTTAATTTTTCATTTTCCATTTTGTATATGAATATTCCTTTAATGCATGACGTGTATTTAATGCTTTTGTCTATAAATATTACTTATTAAATGCGAATATCGAAAGTCAATTCCTATCACACGTTAAATAGTATGATGACTATTACACTATTACTTGTGTTCATGTGGATAGATTTGTTTGCCATATATATACAATAGACTTAATTTGTATGAAAATTGAATGGCTTTGGTGTGAGATAATACAGATATAATAATTATAAGTGTATCGAAGTTAGTCTTATAATTATTAATAATAATTATAAGACTATTTTAGGTGCTTACCGCTAACCTGCACCTACAGCTACGTTAAATTTATTTGAACTCAGGTAATGAAAGAAAACGATGAATTGCTCTCAATACTTGGTCTGGCTTCTCCGCATGAACCCAGTGCCCAGCATCTGCAACTACCCACGCTTTTGCATTTGGAAATTGAGATGCAATTTCCTCACGATCTCCAGTTTGAACGTAGGGAGAGTTCCCACCAGGAATTAATAAGACGGGTTTATTCCAAACAGGTACGGTTTCCCAACCAATAATCAATTCATAGTTATCTTTGATTATTGGCAGGTTAAATTTCCATTCACCTTGACGAAAAGACTTGAGTAAAAATTGAATAATACCGTCTTCCTCAAGATATTCACGCATAATTAGTGTTGCTTCTTGACGCGTTTTAGCACCGCCTTTAAGTACGGCTTCCAATGCTGCAATAATCGTGTCATGACGGCGTGTTTGGTAAGCAACGGGAGCTATATCAATAACAACTATTTTTTCAATGAAATCAGGCGCTATTTCTGTTGCTGCCATCGCAATTTTACCGCCCATTGAATGACCGACCAAAATGGCACTTTGATACCCTACAGATTGTAAAAGTGTTATAACATCTTGTGCCATTTCGCGATATTGCATTTTTTCAGCGCGAAAGGAATCACCATGGTTACGTACATCAATTTGAATTGTCGTGAAATACTTCTGTAGGTCTCGGCCTATCACACCCAAATTGTTAAGGTCGCCAAACAGCCCATGAATAAGTACAACTGGAGTTGATGATATAGCAGTATTAGGTTTATGGATAATATGGTTTAGCAGGTTTGTCATATTGAATTATCAACTGGTTAATCGACATATAAATATATGATGGCATGTACTGCGCCAAAATCCAAATAGGGTATTTGATTACATACTACTATTAATTAAAGATTGAAGTGAATATAACGGTATCGATTAACCTAAAGTGCGCATTTTTATTCCTAAACATAAAATAACCAATAAGAAGTTAACTCACTGAAATACCGTTAAACTTAAGATAATGTTTACTTTAAGTTATTGAAATTTTAATTGTTTTGTTTTTTTGAAATCTATCTTATAATCTGAAAGTAAATTTTAGTTAAAATAAAGTACTGGGAAAAAATGAAAACGATAGAAGTTGATGAAGAGCTTTACCGCTATATTGCCAGCCATACACAACATATCGGTGAAAGTGCATCGGATATTTTGCGCCGTATGTTAAATTTTAAGTCCGGTCAGCCAGTACAAGTAAAAAAACTCGGCAATCAACAGCCTGAAGAGGCGGTAGAGACAAAAAATACACAAATTACGCCGCAAAATCCGGTTCGAGTGGTGAGAGAACTCTTACTCTCTGATGCTTATGCAGAAAAAAACAAAGCAATAGACCGTTTTATGCTGATTTTATCTACACTTTATAGTTTAGATTCAACTATTTTTGCTAATGCAACAGAGTCAATGCATGGCCGTACCCGTGTCTATTTTGCGGGTGATGAACAAACGTTATTAGCTGCGGGCAAACAATCTAAACCGCGTCATATTCCGGGAACACCATACTGGGTGATCACCAACACAAATACCAATCGCAAACGTAGCATGGTTGAATCCATCATGCAGGAAATGCAGTTTCCTGCCAATGTGATTGAGAAGGCTTGTAATACTATCTAAAAATTGAGGCATTACTGGTGTCCTTAACGGGATGCCGGTGCTTTGGGAGAGAACAAGTGACAATACATGAACGTGCAGGGCAGCTTCCGCTTCAAACTGATTTGATCAATGTCGCACAACTGACAGCTCAATATTATCAGCTACAGCCACAGTCTGGTAATCCAGAACACGCGGTGAAGTTTGGTACATCAGGCCATCGAGGTAGCTCATTTCGTAAAAATTTCAATGAGAATCATATTCTTGCGATTGCTCAAGCTATTGCTGATTTACGCAAAAAAAACGGTGTTACTGGACCGTGTTTCGTTGGTAAAGACACTCATGCATTGTCTGAAGCTGCCTTTATTTCGGTGATTGAAGTTTTAGCTGCTAATCAAGTTAATGTCGTTGTTCAAGCAGATAATGGTTTTACGCCAACTCCTGCTGTATCCCATACTATTCTCAGCTATAACCAATCCCATCAAAATATTGCAGATGGGATTGTGATTACCCCTTCGCACAATCCACCTGAGGATGGCGGTATTAAATATAACCCATCCAATGGCGGTCCAGCTGATACAGATTTAACCTCTGTGATTGAACAGCATGCAAATCAATTACTTGCAGATAATCTTGTTGGGGTTAAGCGTATTTCGTTTGACGATGCACAGATAAGTGGTTTTGTAACAGAACAAGATTTAATCATGCCTTATGTGGTCGCTCTGGGCGAAGTGGTTAATATGAAAGCCATTCAGCAGGCAGGCTTAAAAATTGGTGTGGATCCACTTGGTGGTTCAGGTATCGAATATTGGCGTAAAATCGCTGAATATTATGAATTAGATCTTGAATTAGTTAATGACCAACTCGATCAGACTTTTCGTTTCATGCCCCTTGACCATGACGGAGTTATCCGTATGGATTGCTCATCGCGTTGGGCGATGGCAGGTCTATTGGGTATGAAAGAAAAATTTGACTTAGCTTTCGCTAATGACCCTGATTATGACCGTCATGGTATCGTGACCCCAACAGGTTTAATGAATCCAAATCATTACCTCGCGGTTGTGATTGATTACTTATTCCAACATCGCCCTCAATGGGGAAAATATGTTGCAGTGGGTAAAACATTAGTATCGAGTGCGATGATAGATCGTGTTATTGCTGATATTGGACGCGAGCTTATCGAAGTTCCGGTTGGCTTTAAATGGTTCGTTGAAGGGCTATTTAACGGAACATTGGGCTTTGGTGGCGAAGAGAGTGCAGGAGCCTCATTCCTGAAATTTGATGGAACGCCTTGGTCAACTGATAAAGATGGCATTATCCTGTGCTTGCTTGCTGCTGAAATTACGGCGGTGACAGGTGAAAACCCTCAGCAACGATATGATAAACTCGCTGAAAAGTTTGGTTCACCTATTTATAGCCGTATTCAAGCAAGAGCAACGCATGAGCAAAAAGATAAGTTAAGTAAATTATCACCAGAGATGGTGTCCGCAGATATCTTGGCCGGTGATAAAATAACCCAACGTCTAACGACAGCACCAGGTAATGGCGCATCTATTGGCGGGCTTAAAATCATGACTGATCATGGTTGGTTCGCGGCACGTCCATCCGGCACTGAAGAAGCATATAAAATATATTGTGAAAGTTTCCGTGGTGAAGAACATTTGCGTCAAATTGAAAAAGAAGCGATAGAAATTGTTAGTAAGGTGATTGCTTAATAGTTTGATCGCAAATTAATAATTTTTTGATAAGAAACTGTGTGAATCCTGATTACGGCAATATTCTGTAATCGGGATTTTATTTCTTTTTAGCCATCTATTTCATCATAATATTACAGTTATATATACTGTGGCATCATTGACAAAATTCCTCTCTTTTTTATCAACAAACTTAGGGTGTTGTATTTCTAATCAACTCGACAATAACCGTTGCAGCCAGCGGCGCGTGATGATACAACCATAGTCACTGAGTTAATTTAACAAACATTATTGAAGATAGGGTGAGGTCAATGAGTCAGGTTTATAATTTCAGTGCGGGTCCTGCTATGCTACCCGTTGAAGTCATGCGTCGTGCAGAACAGGAATTTTGTAATTGGAAGGGTTTAGGTGTTTCAGTTATGGAAGTCAGCCACCGAGGTAAAGACTTCATTGCTGTAGCAGAAGAAGCAGAGCAAAACTTACGTGATTTATTAAATATCCCGCAAAATTATAAAGTGTTATTTTGCCATGGTGGAGCACGGGGTCACTTTGCAGCCTTACCAATGAACCTATTGGGTGATAAAACAACAGCTGATTATATTGTTGGTGGTTATTGGGCGGAATCTGCAGCAGAAGAAGCAAAAAAATACTGCGCTCCAAACATTATTCAAGTCAAACAAGAGAAAGATGGTGTTTTGGGTGTTAAACCCATGAAAGAGTGGCAATTAAGTCAAGATTCAGCCTATATTCACTATTGTCCAAATGAAACTATTGATGGACTTGCTATTCACGAAGAACCTGATTTTCCAGATGACAAAATTGTTATTGCTGATTATTCATCATCTATTCTGTCCAAACCTATTGATATCAGCCGATATGGTGTTATTTATGCGGGAGCACAAAAAAATATTGGTCCTGCTGGTCTAACAATTGTCATCATTCGCGAAGATTTGTTAGGTAAAGCATCAACACAGACACCTTCAATTTTTGATTATTCCGTCCTTGCTAAGTATGATTCAATGTTTAATACACCACCAACATTTGCTTGGTACTTATCTGGTATGGTTTTCAAATGGTTAAAAGAGCAAGGTGGCTTGCAAGAGATGGCAAAACGCAACTATGAAAAATCTCAGTTGTTGTATAATGCAATCGATAACAGCAAATTCTATATCAACCGTGTTGCAGTGGAAAACCGCTCTTGGATGAACGTGCCATTTCAAATGCAAAACCCAGCATTAGATGCAAAATTCCTTGAAGAAGCACATGCTCAGGGTCTATTGTCACTCAAAGGTCACCGTGTTTCAGGTGGTATGCGTGCATCAATTTATAATGCAATGCCATTAGCGGGTGTTCAAGCTCTTGTTGATTTTATGGCTGATTTTGAACGTCGCCACGCGTAAATCACTTACCCGGCTTAACATTATTGCTAAGTCGGGTTTTGAAACATTATTTTTGACAACCATAATAAATAATTAGGCAAACAATACTGGAGAATCTGCTCTTTATGCAATCCCTGACATTACAACCCATCTCCTCAATTAACGGTACTATCAACCTGCCAGGGTCTAAAAGTGTATCGAACCGAGCTCTTTTATTAGCGGCAATGGCCAAAGGCACTACAGTACTAACAAACTTATTAGATAGTGATGATATTCGCCATATGCTGAATGCATTAAACTTACTAGGTGTTAAATACCATCTATCTGATGATAAAACTCGTTGTTCAGTACAAGGCCTTGGTGGTCACTTAAGTCATGTAAACGAATTGGAAATTTTTTTAGGTAATGCGGGAACGGCTATGCGACCGTTAACAGCAGCATTATCTCTAGCAGATAATAATATTGTTTTGACGGGTGAGCCGCGCATGAAAGAGCGACCTATTGGTCACTTAGTGGATGCATTACGTGAAGGTGGTGCGGTCATAGAATATTTAGAGCAAGAAAATTATCCACCGATCCGTTTACGTGGTGGTTTTTCTGGCGGGACAGTTTCGGTAGATGGTTCGGTGTCGAGTCAATTTTTGACAGCGCTCTTGATGGCTGCACCATTAGCGGATCAAGATACGGTCATAACAATCATAGGCGAGTTAGTTTCAAAACCATATATTGATATCACATTGGCGTTGATGGCTACTTTTGGTATTGAAGTGGAAAACCGTCAATACCAACATTTTGTGATTAAAGGACAACAGCAATATCAATCGCCGGGTGAGTACCTTGTTGAAGGAGATGCGTCATCTGCTTCTTATTTTCTTGCAGCCGCGGCTATAAAAGGTGGCAGAGTACGTGTAACCGGTATTGGTCGAAATAGCCTACAAGGTGACACAAAGTTTGCCAATGTACTTGAAAAAATGGGTGCAATAATCCGTTGGGGTGATGACTTTGTTGAATGTGAACGAGCTACCCTTAAGGGAATTGATATGGATATGAATGCCATTCCTGATGCAGCAATGACAATTGGAACCGTGGCTCTGTTTGCTGAAGGTGAAACAGTTATTCGTAATATCTATAACTGGAGAGTTAAAGAAACTGACAGGTTGTATGCAATGGCAACTGAATTGCGTAAAGTTGGTGCTGAAGTGGAGGAAGGGCATGATTTTATTCGTGTTACACCACCAGCAAAACTTAAGCATGCTCAAATTGAAACTTATAATGACCATCGAATTGCAATGTGTTTTTCGTTGGTTGCTCTGTCTGATACCCCAGTAACTATCCTTGATCCTGGCTGCACAGCAAAAACATTTCCCGATTATTTTCAGCAATTAGCACACCTTAGCTAATTTTTAAATCATTCGGTTGACTGGTATTAGTAAGTTTAATGCCAGTCAGAGTCTTCTAAATCCGCCATTCATCTTCTGATATAAAGATTTTTATTTATTACAACAGAATCTGCGTATTTCACAAAGTTGTCGAGTAGGTATAATACCGCCACAGATTTTAATTGCAGGTGGTTAAACTACTTGCAGAGAAGGAGACCTCTTATGGAGGCAATTGCCCCTGTAATAACCGTTGATGGACCAAGCGGAGCTGGTAAAGGTACGTTATGTCAAGCACTAGCAAATGAATTTGGATGGCAACTTTTAGACTCTGGTGCGATTTATCGTGTTCTTGCATTAGCAGCATTGCATCATCATGTAGATATCCATTCTGAAGATGCATTAGTTCCTCTTGCAGCCAATTTAGATGTCCGCTTTGTTCCCGAACAAAATCAACTGAAAGTCATCTTAGAAGGTGAGGATGTCTCGAATCAAATTCGTACTGAGACTGTTGGCAATACAGCTTCTCAAACAGCAACTTTCCCTCGTGTAAGAGAAGCTTTGCTGCGACGTCAGCGAGCATTTAGAGCCATGCCAGGGCTAATTGCAGATGGTCGAGACATGGGAACCGTAGTTTTCCCTGATGCCCCAGTCAAAATTTTCCTTGATGCTTCAGCTGAAGAACGTGCTCATCGACGTATGAAGCAGTTGCAGGATAAAGGGTTTGATGTTAACTTCGAACGACTTTTGACCGAAATACAGGAGCGCGATTATCGCGATCGTAACCGTACAGTTGCGCCGTTAGTTGCCGCGAAGGATGCTTTAATACTGGATTCCACAAGTATGTCTATTGAGGAAGTCATTGAAAAAGCACATGCCTATGCGAAAAAAATTCTGCAATTATCTTCATAATTGGCTGTATTTTAGCTCATAATGTAGATAGTATAGGCACTTAATACTATGTTGATTTTTTAAAATCGGCATCGTACAAACCTTATGACATGGAAAGTTGTGAGGTATGTGAAACAACCCCATCTGGCTGGATGCTGAATGGACGTTAATTAAAAACTCTTGAAGATCATTAATATGACAGAATCTTTTGCTCAACTCTTTGAAGAATCCCTGCAGAATATTGAAACCCGTCCTGGTTCTATCGTCCGTGGTACAGTTGTTGCCATCGATAAAGACGTTGTTCTGGTTGACGCAGGTCTTAAGTCTGAATCTGCAATACCAATCGAACAATTCAAAAATGCTCAGGGTGAGCTTGAAATCCAAGTTGGCGACGAAATCGACGTAGCTCTGGATGCAGTAGAAGATGGTTTCGGTGAAACTATCCTTTCTCGTGAGAAAGCTAAACGTCACGAAGCATGGCTGATGCTGGAAAAAGCTTACGAAGAAGCTGAAACTGTAACTGGTGTTATTAACGGTAAAGTTAAAGGTGGTTTCACTGTAGAACTGAATGGCATTCGTGCATTCCTACCTGGTTCATTGGTAGACGTTCGTCCAGTTCGTGACACTACGCACCTGGAAGGCAAAGAGCTAGAGTTCAAAGTTATTAAGCTAGATCAGAAACGCAATAACGTTGTAGTTTCTCGTCGTGCTGTAATTGAATCTGAAAGCAGCGCAGAACGTGATCAACTGTTAGAAAACCTACAAGAAGGCATGGAAGTTAAAGGTATCGTTAAGAACCTTACTGACTACGGTGCATTCGTTGATCTGGGCGGTGTTGATGGCCTGCTGCACATCACTGATATGGCTTGGAAACGCGTTAAGCACCCAAGCGAAATCGTCAATGTTGGTGATGAAATCACAGTTAAAGTTCTTAAATTCGACCGTGAGCGCACTCGTGTTTCTCTAGGTCTGAAACAGCTGGGCGAAGATCCTTGGGTCGCAATCGCTAAACGTTACCCAGAAGGTACTAAACTGACTGGTCGCGTTACTAACCTAACTGATTACGGCTGCTTCGTGGAAATCGAAGAAGGCGTTGAAGGTCTGGTTCACGTTTCAGAAATGGATTGGACTAACAAAAACATCCACCCATCTAAAGTTGTTAACGTTGGTGATGTTGTTGAAGTTATGGTTCTGGATATCGATGAAGAACGTCGTCGTATCTCTCTGGGCCTGAAACAATGCAAATCTAACCCATGGCAGCAATTTGCAGAAACTCACAACAAAGGCGACCGTGTTGAAGGTAAAATCAAGTCAATCACTGACTTCGGTATCTTCATCGGACTGGAAGGCGGAATCGATGGCCTTGTTCACTTGTCTGATATCTCCTGGAACGTTACAGGTGAAGAAGCAGTACGTGAATACAAAAAAGGTGACGAAATCGCAGCTGTTGTTCTGCAAGTCGACGCAGAACGTGAGCGTATCTCTCTGGGCGTTAAGCAGTTAGCTGAAGATCCATTCAATAACTACTTAGCAGCAACTAAGAAAGGCGCAATCGTTACTGGTAAAGTCATCGCAGTTGATGCTAAAGGCGCAACTGTTGAGCTGACTCTGGGCGTTGAAGGTTACCTGCGTGCATCAGAAGCTTCACGTGACCGTGTTGAAGATGCAACTTTGGTTCTGAACGTTGGTGATGATGTTGAAGCTAAATACACTGGTGTTGATCGTAAAAACCGTGTAGTCAACCTTTCTGTTCGTGCAAAAGACGAAGCTGATGAAAAAGATGCTATCGCGACTGTGAACAAACAAGAAGAGACTAGCTTTAGTAATAACGCAATGGCTGAAGCTTTCAAAGCAGCTAAAGGCGAATAATTAAGTTGGGGGTAACTCATGTTACCCCTTTGTAACGGTAGTTTAGGGAGGTACTATGACCAAGTCTGAGTTAATAGAAAGACTTGCTAGCCAGCAATCGCATCTTTCAGCAAAAACCATCGAGGAAGCTGTTAAAGAAATTCTCGAGCATATGGCTGATACGCTGGCTAGTGGTGAACGTATAGAAGTCCGCGGATTCGGCAGTTTTTCTCTTCACTACCGTGCTCCGCGTGTTGGGCGTAATCCTAAAACTGGAGACAAGGTGGAATTGGAAGGTAAATACGTTCCTCACTTCAAACCAGGTAAGGAATTACGTGACCGTGTAAATATTTATGATCAATAACTGATTATAAGTCTTAATTATTAGTTCAAAACGGTGCTTATATTTCAAGCGCCGTTTTTTATTTATTGAAGTCTCCAAACCTCCAAACCTCCAAACCTCCAAACCTCCAAACCTCCAAACCTCCAAACCTCCAAACCTCCCACCAAGCTTGTAAGCCTAATTATTTATCTCTTTTTTTCACTATATAAACAAATTAATTTTCCCTAAATAATGATGAGTTAAAAAAATATATGTTTGCGTAGCTATTCCTAAGAATGTGAAATATGTTCTATGTATTACATAAATTTTTGGGTATGTACTCGCATGGGCGATTATAAGAAAAGCTTAATATAATAGAGTTTGGATATAACTAATGACATCAGTTACACGCCAATAAGTGAAAAGTTATGTATGGTAAATTGTTAATTATTTTAAGGAGGGAAGCACTTTCATGTACATTGGCCGCAATTGCATTTTTTATTGGTGTTCTACCTATTTTATTTATTCATGAAATTCCAAAAATAAATAACTTAATAATAATATTATTAATTTTATTTCTTTTTGTGATTTTTATTAAAGTAAGTTCTCATCTTAAGTTTTTTATACTCATTTTAATTGCATTTTTATGGACTTGTTGGCATAGCAATGATGTCATTGAAAAAATTAATCTTTTAGCGAAGAATAAACAATCATTAGAAATTACGATTATTAGTGTTCCTTTACTTATGAGTCAAAATGAGAGGCTTAAAGTTAGGATTGATAAGGTAGGTGAAATAAAGGTATTTCCTCCACTTTATGCAATATGGGCGTTTAAACATCAATCCGATAACTTTACCTGTGCTGGTCAGGTATGGCGAATTAACGGTGCATTAAAGCCACTTCATGCCTCTCTAAACGAAGGAGGATTTGATCAGCTACGATTTAGTCTATCTCAGCGAATAATAGGAACATTTAAAAATGCACAATCCACGATAGTGGATCCGCAATGTTCTTTTAGACAAAAATTCATTAATTTTTATATCAAAAAAATAAAATTATTGGATAATTCAGGGTTTATATATGCATTAATGTTTGGAGAAAGAGGATTGTTGACTGTAGAGTCATCAACTTTATTACAAAATACAGGGTTAAGCCACCTTATTGCAATTTCTGGATTGCATATTGGAATGTCATATCTTTTTGGATATTGGTTTGCTCTATTTTTATTGTATGTACTTCCGACCTATTTTATTAATCCTAAAATTCCTATTTTATTTGGCCTAGTATTTGCTTTTCTCTATGGATGGGTTTCAGGTTTTGCTATTCCTGCAACACGAGCCTTAATTGCGCTTGTATTATGGGTATATGTTAAACAACAGAATTGCCATTTTTTTTCATGGCAATGGGCTGTTTGGAGTATAGGGTTAATCATTACTGCCGATCCTTTAGCAATTTTATCTGATAGCTTTTGGTTATCTAGCTTTGCCGTGCTAGCAATACTTTACTGGCTTACGCTGTTTCCTGTCTCATCATCTCTTTATCATCATAAAATAATTAGTAAATTAATTCCGCTCGTTCATTTACAGGTTGGCTTACTTGTATTACTTGCACCTATACAGATTATGTTATTTCAGGGTATTAATCCTATGAGTTTTCTAGCTAATCTGTGGTTAGTTCCTATTGTATCTTGGTTAGTTGATCCAGCTATACTTTTGTTATTTTTAATTCCAGTATCTAAAATTCAAGATGTTATCTTACAATGTATAGATAACATCATATCAATTGGAATAGCACCATTACCTTATTTGAGTGATTTTTGGTTTGAATTACAGATATCCTCATTATGGCTTTTCGTATTTTGCTGGCTTATTGGTGGCTTTATTGCCTTGGGGTGGCATAGAGCTTATATCGGGTTACTCGGTTGTTTTATTGCTCTTTACTTAAGTTCAGAAAGCATTACCAATGAAACGAATAATAGGGGATGGAGATTAACGGCACTTGATGTTGGGCATGGGCTTGCGGTTGTTATTGAGCAAAATGGTTTAGCCTATTTATATGACACAGGTAACCGTTGGCCTGAAGGAAGCAATGCACAAAGACAAATTATTCCTTATTTGAAACATAAAAATATTACACCAATAGGGATTATTTTAAGCCATAATCATCTTGATCATACAGGCGGTGTAGACTCGCTAATAGCGCAATATCCATGGATTAACTTACGTAGTAGTTTCGGATTTAATCAGCATCTTCCGTGTCGTAAAGGTTAGCAATGGCAATGGGTAGTACTTAATTTTGAGGTACTTTGGCCTGAACAGCTTTCAAAAATATCACATAACAATGATTCTTGTGTGATCCAAATAAGTGATGGATACCATAAAGTTTTACTGACGGGCGATATAGAAGGCCAGAGTGAGAAAGCGATAACTGCATTGTATAAACAGAAATTACGTTCAGATATTATCTTTGCACCTCATCATGGTAGTAGAACGTCATCAACTCCATTATTCATTAGAACTGTTGCACCAATGATGGTATTGGTTTCCTCTGCAAGATACAGTGCTTGGAAAATACCTTCAGATAAAGTGCATTTACGGTACAAAAAAAATAATATCAAATGGATTAATACTGCTGAATCAGGTCAAGTAACCATATGGTTTAAAAGGGAAAAAATCGAGTTATTACGGTTTAGACAGGAAGTTCAACCCCGTTGGTATCATCTCTGGTTTGGTGATCCGCAATTTCCCGAGTAGAATAGTCCGCCTACATTAAGTTTGGTAATAAAAGCATGAATGATAAAGACCTTTCGACACGACAAACGTTTAGCCGATTATGGCCTACCATCGTACCGTTTAAAGCTGGTTTAATAGTTGCAGCTATAGCTTTAATCATAAACGCAGCAGGTGATGCGTTCATGATATCTTTACTAAAACCTTTACTGGATGAAGGGTTTGATAAAGCTGATAATGATGTTTTAAAATGGCTCCCTCTTGCAGTATTAGGTCTAATGATAGTTCGTGGTGCGTCTAGCTTTGTATCAACCTATTGTGTTTCATGGGTGTCAGGCAAAGTTGTCATGAATATGCGCCGCAAGCTCTTTGGTCATATGATGGGAATGCCAGTTAGTTTCTTTGATCAACAATCGACAGGAACGTTATTATCACGCATTACGTATGACTCAGAACAAGTTGCCTCATCCTCATCTGGCGCGTTAATTACGATTATTCGAGAAAGTGCCTATATCATCGGTTTATTTGCGATGATGTTTTACTATAGTTGGCAACTCTCCCTCATCTTGATAGTGATAGCTCCTATCGTATCAATCACTATTCGTATCGTTTCAAAACGTTTTCGTAAAATTAGTAAAAATATGCAAACGGGCATGGGGAGTGTTACGGCGAGTGCTGAACAAATGTTAAAAGGGCATAAAGAAGTTTTAATTTTCGGTGGACAGGAAGTTGAAACTAAGCGTTTTAATAAAGTCAGCAATCACATGCGTAGTCAATCAATGAAAATGACGACAGCTTCGGCTACCTCAGATCCTATTGTTCAGTTGATTGCGTCATTTGCACTTGCGTTTGTACTGTATGCAGCAAGCTTCCCTGAAATACGTGATCAGTTAACATCAGGTACTATCGCGGTGGTCTTTTCATCTATGTTTGCTTTAATGCGCCCATTAAAATCACTGACAAACGTGAACTCTCAGTTTCAGCGTGGTATGGCAGCCTGTCAGACCTTGTTTGCTATTTTAGATACCGAACAAGAGAAAGATGATGGAACAAAAGTATTATCTCAGGTGAAAGGAGACGTAGAATTTAAAAATGTCACTTTTACTTATGCAACTAAAGAGCATCCGGCTTTAGACAATATTTCGTTTAACTTACCTGCTGGAAAATCAGTAGCATTAGTTGGGCGCTCAGGATCAGGTAAGTCGACCATTGCCAATCTGATCACTCGTTTTTATGATATTGATGAAGGCAGTATTCAGATTGATGGTCATGATATCAGGGAATACACTCTGCAATCATTACGTAGTCAAGTCGCCTTAGTGTCACAACATGTTTATCTATTTAATGACACGATTGCGAATAATATCGCTTATGCAACTGATGGCCGCTATAGTCGTGAAAAAATTGAGAAAGCGGCTGAAATGGCTTATGCCATGGACTTTATTGCTAAGCTTGATAAGGGCTTAGATACTGTTATTGGTGAAAATGGTGTAATGCTATCAGGAGGTCAGCGACAACGTATTGCAATTGCCCGAGCATTGTTACGTGATGCGCCTATCCTTATTCTTGATGAAGCAACGTCAGCGCTGGATACTGAGTCTGAACGTGCAATTCAAGCTGCACTTGATGAACTGCAAAAAAATAGAACCTCTTTAGTTATTGCTCACCGCTTATCGACAATTGAAAATGCCGATGAAATTTTGGTGGTTCAAGATGGGCACATTATTGAGCGTGGCAACCATAAAGCATTGTTAGCTGAAAATGGCGCCTATGCTCAATTGCATAAAATACAGTTTAGCCAATGATAGAACGGATCTGGGCTGGCCGATCATGGCTTTATATCTTACTACTACCGCTATCATTCCTTTATGGAGTGGTAACGGTAGTTAGGCGTATGAGTTATAAAGTAGGTTTTTTACATTCTTGGAAAGCGCCAGTGCCCATCGTCGTCGTTGGTAATTTAACTGCTGGGGGCAATGGTAAGACTCCTGTTGTTATTTGGTTAGTTGAAGCATTAATTCGAGAAGGTTACCGAGTAGGTGTCGTTTCTCGTGGCTACGGTGGAAAAGCTGAGCAATACCCATTAGTACTTTCATCGAATACAACAACGGATCAAGCAGGGGATGAACCTGTTTTAATCTATCACCGAACAAAGGTTCCCGTTGCTGTTGCGCCTAAACGCAGTGATGCAGTCAAAGCGTTACTCGAAGTACATTGCTTAGATGTCATTATTACAGATGACGGCTTGCAGCATTATGCACTTGCGAGAGATTACGAAATAGTCGTTATTGATGGTGAGCGTCGTTTTGGTAACGGTTGGTGGTTACCCGCAGGCCCAATGCGAGAGAGAGCTGGACGACTTAAGAGCGTTGATGCATTGATTGTAAATGGTGGGCAGCCTCAACGAAATGAAATTGCTATGGCTCTGGAAGGTGATATTGCTGTCAACTTACTCAGTGGTGATAAACGTTTGGTGACTGAACTTCGCACCGTCGTTGCCATGGCGGGAATTGGTCATCCTCCACGCTTCTTTTCATCCCTAGAAAATAAGGGATTAAAGCTAATACAGAGGTATTCTTTTTCTGATCATCAATCTTACCAGCAACATCAGCTTACGGTATTAACACCAAATAATGAACCATTGTTAATGACAGAAAAAGATGCTGTCAAATGCCAATCTTTTGCTCAATCAAATTGGTGGTATCTTCCAGTCCAAGCTTCTTTTGATGTTTTAGGTGAAAAGAAAATACTAAGCGAAATAGAAAATATAATCGGTAGTTATAAAAAAGCTTGCTCCTAATGGTTTACTATGTTAATAATACCTTCAACGTGATATAAATCCACTTATCATGAATGTGAATGTAATGCATTAGTAAGTGGTTTTATACTAGATTAAATTCACGACCAGTTATTTAGTTAATCTTCATATCCTCGTATTTTCCGCGTTTACTCATCAGTTTTGTCATCTAAATGTCAAATAATACTGTTAAGTTACAGTGGATGATTGGTATGTGAAAGGTCGTCAAAAGTGTGTGCAGTACAATAACAGCACATAAAAATGGTAAAGTTTACTTGCTCTTAAAACGTATAAATAAATCGGCAATTTATAATGGGGTATCGCGTGTAAAGAGTAATAGTACAACAATAAATAGAATTATTGTTCTTAGAACAAAAGGAGTTTTAATATGAATTTTCAATTACATATGGGTCGAGTTAAATGGTTTGATGCAATCGCTGGTTATGGATTTATATCACCGAGAAACGGCGGTGATGACATATTCGTTACACGAAAGTCAATGGCAAACAAAAAAATCAAATCATTATCTGAAGGCCAAAACGTCGAGTTTTCTGTTACTCGCAATTCTGATGGTATAACGGCAGCTGACGTTATTGCTTATTAATTAAATAATTAGCAGTGCTATTTCTCCTGCTTTCATCCTCTCAATCTCTCGCAGGAGATCTTATTCAATAAAGATTAAAGTTAACGGTGATATCTGCATGTGTTATCCTGACCCGAAGTGAGTTAAATCCATTCGGGAGAAAACATGGATCACCGTTTACTTGAAATCATAGCCTGCCCTGTTTGCCATGGTAAGTTAAGTTATAACAAAGATAACCTTGAGCTTATCTGTAAATTTGACCATCTTGCATATCCTATTCGTGATGGTATTCCTGTCCTGTTAGAAAATGAAGCCCGCCAAATCTCATTAGATGAAGGGCAGTAATCACTATGTTTACTGTTATCATTCCTGCTCGTTATGCCTCTACTCGTTTACCCGGTAAGCCTCTTGCTGATATTCATGGTAAACCAATGGTTGTTAGAGTCATGGAGCAAGCGCTTAAATCAGGCGCTTCACGTGTGATTGTCGCGACAGATAATCGGGATGTTGCTGCTGCAGTTATTGCAGCGGGTGGCGAAGCCTGTATGACAGACCCTAATCACCAATCAGGTACAGAAAGATTAGCCGAGGTTATTGATACTTATGGCTTTTGTGATGATGAAATTATTGTCAATGTACAAGGTGATGAGCCATTAATTCCACCTGAAATTATTAGTCAAGTCGCACGAAACCTTCAAAATAGTAAAGCTCAGATGGGAACACTGGCTGTGCCTATTCATGATGCACAAGAAGCTTTTAATCCTAATGCCGTCAAAGTGGTTACTGATCATGAAGGCTATGCGCTTTATTTCTCTCGAGCTACCATTCCATGGGATCGCGATAAATTCGCATTAAACCAAGAAACTATTGGTGATCATTTTTTGCGCCATATTGGAATTTATGCTTATCGCTCTGGGTTTATTCGCCGCTATATTACTTGGGAAGCCAGCCCATTAGAAAAAATTGAAATGCTAGAGCAACTAAGAGTGCTTTGGTATGGCGAGAAAATTCATGTAGCAGTGGCTGAAAAAACACCAGGCGCTGGAGTGGATACACCAGAAGATCTTGAAGTCGTTAGAATGCAATTTAAATAGTCATTTTAACCGTAGTGCTTGATATGACTATTGGCTGTATATTCTCTTGCACTCTACGACTCGAATTATTTAAAGCATAGACTCGTTTATTGACGAAAAAAGGTGTGACTCAAATTGAGCTCACACTTTTTTGTATATTATTCGGCTTCGACAGCTCCAGGGGTTAGCAAGGGATCTTCTAATTTTTGAGTATTATCTGGTTTTAAATAGAGCCAAATAGAGCCGATCAATTCATACCATGCACGCTCGCTATGGCTAAAAGAAGAGGCTGAAGGAATATATTTTTCCCACGGATTTAGTGCGCTTTTGATAGCGAGCTGGTTTGCCGGTGCGGGTAGCGGTTGCATTCCTCTGGCGGTAAACATCGTAATCGCTCTTGGTAAATGATTGGCAGATGTTACTAATAAGAATGGTGCTTTACCAATAATTTTCTCAACCTCAAAAGCTTCTTCTTGAGTATCTTTCGGCTCAGTCAATGCAATCGTATCTTCTGCGGGTACCCCCAGTGATTGGGCAACCATCGCGGCAACTTCTGCACTACTAATGGGACTACTTGCTTTGCCTCCGGTAAAAATAAGCTTACTTCCTGGATGCTTGAGGTATAAGCGAATCCCTTCGGTAACTCGTGGTAGGCTATTATTCAGTAAGTTAGAGCTTGGGCTCCAATCAGGATTATAAGTAAACCCTCCGCCAAGAACGACAATATAGTGGATATTTTCAGGAGGATTAGATGTGATCAGTTCATAGCGTTTATCGAAGTTACCTTCTGTGGGTGCCAGTAAACTATCTGAAATCGGTTGGAGGCTTAAAAGAGTAACTGCAATAACGCTAATAGAAACACAAGCTTTACCGCTTTTTTGCCAACGTGTGAACCATAGCAAAATGATGCCAATAAACCCGAGAATCAACAGTAAAGGGAGTGGCATGAGTAAGCCACCAATGTACTTTTTTAAAAGGAATAGCATAAGAGAACCTATTTTTTGGGATTTATCATCAATTAATTGTTCTGAATGCTGAATTCAGAGCTGCACTATGCCAAAATAAGGCTATTATCTGTTATCATTCAGGTTTCAGCCACCTAAAGCACTTAGCATGATGTTCAGACCATTTTAGTCGCATGTTTTTCGAATCATATTCTGGATTTGGTTTTATTTCATTAACAGTGAGATAAGAACTCGCTGATTTTGGTGTTTGTTAGGTAACTGTCGTTTTGATATACAGGCATAAATAGCTAATTTTAGGATCACCGGATAATACATGGTAGACCGCAACTTTGATGATATTGCTGATAAATTTGCAAAAAATATCTATGGCACAACAAAAGGTAAAATACGCGAAGCTGTTGTTTGGCAGGATTTGACTCAATTAATTGAATCTCATTTTCATGGACAAACATTGCGTATACTGGATGCGGGTGGTGGTGAAGGGCATTTTTCACGCAAACTAGCACAGATGGGGCATCAAGTTATACTTTGCGATTTATCCGAAGAAATGCTTGAGCGTGCAAGTGAACTTGCTCAAGAGCAAGGAATTAGCGAGAATATGCGCTTTATCCATTGTGCGGTACAAGATGTTAAGCAACATATTGAAGAACCAATCGATTTAGTGCTTTTTCATGCTGTACTCGAATGGATTAGCGATCAGCAATATGCAATTGAACAGCTGGTGGGAGTCATTCGGCCAGAAGGTGTATTTTCTGTCATGTATTATAACGCTAATGGCTTAGTGATGCGTAATGCGATTTTAGGCAATTTTCATCTTGCCACCCCGCATATACAACGTCGGCGCAAACGCTCATTATCACCGCAAAACCCTTTACTGCCAAAACAAGTCGATGATTGGTTATCTAGTTGCAAAATGGATATTATCGGCAAAAGTGGTGTCAGAGTATTTCATGATTACCTACAAAGTAGGCAGTTGCAGCAAAAAGATTTTCCTGCGTTGTTGGCATTAGAGCAACAATATTGTCGTCAGGAACCCTATATCAGCATGGGGCGTTATATTCATGTCATGGCACGAAAACCAATAATAAAGGACGACTTATGAGTGATTTTTCCCAGACCGTCCCTGAGCTCGTGTCCTGGGCACGGAAAAATGACTTTTCAATATCATTACCAGCAGAGCGTTTAGCTTTTTTGTTGGCGGTTGCTGGGCTTAACAGTGAACGTGTTAATGGTGAAATGAGTGAAGGGGAGCTGATCGATGCATTTCGTGAAGTTTGCAAAGGCTTCGAGCAGACGACTGAATCATTATCCGTTAGAGCGAATAATGCCATCAATGACATGGTTCGGCAGAAAATATTCAACCGCTTCACGGGCGATATAGTTGAAGGTAACGCGATTTATCGTCTAACCTCACTAGGCATTGGGATTAGTGACTATTATATTCGCCAACGTGAGTTTTCTACCTTAAGGCTTTCTATGCAACTATCTATTGTTGCTGGTGAGCTACAGCGATCAGCAGAGGCCGCTGAAGAAGGTGGTGACGAATTCTATTGGCATCGCTTTGTTTTTGCGCCACTTAAATATTCCGTCGCTGAAATATTTGATAGCATTGATTTATCACAGCGAATAATGGATGAACAGCAAAGTGGAGTTAAAGAAGATATTGCTGCGTTGTTAACTCAAGACTGGCAAGCAGCGATAGCAAATTGTGAGCAATTATTATCAGAAACATCAGGCACATTAAGAGAATTGCAAGATACGCTAGAGGCTGCGGGTGATAAATTGCAAGCTAATTTATTGCGTATCCAAGAAGCTAACATGAATGCGCCTGTATTTTCAGACTCTGTTGATCGGCTGGTTTATGATTTACAGAATAAACTAGATCGTATCGTCAGCTGGGGGCAGCAATCCATTGACTTATGGATTGGTTATGACCGCCATGTTCATAAATTTATTCGTACTGCGATTGATATGGATAAAAATCGTATTTTTTCTCAGCGTTTACGCCAATCTGTTCAACAATTTCTTGATAGTCCATGGGCATTGACTTACGCGAATGCGGATCGTCTATTTGATATGCGTGATGAAGAATTGACATTAAATGATGAAGAAGTGACAGGGGAATTACCTCCGGATCTCGAATTTGAAGAGTTTAGCGAGATTAACGATAGGCTTTCTGAGTTAGTTGAAGCTGAATTGGCATTTTATAAACGCGAGCAACGGCCGCTGGATGTTGCTCGTGTTGTACAAGAATACTTGAAGCAGCATCCGCAAAAACGTCACTTTGATGTTGCACGTATTATTATTGATCAGGCTGTAAAATTAGGTATCGCAGAGGCTGATTTGGCGGGATTACCGTCAGAGTGGCTGGCAATTAATGATCACGGAGCCAAGGTGCAGGCACATGTCATCGACAAATATTGAACAATTTATGTCAGTTAAACTGGCACAGGCATTAGCTAATCCCATTTTTCCAGAGCTCGATAGCCAATTGCGTTCAGGGCGTCATATTAGTATTGATGACCTTGATAATCATGCCTATTTGATGGATTTTCAGGAGTCATTAGAACAATTTTATGCACGTTATAATGTCGAATTAATTCGTGCACCTGAAGGCTTTTTCTATTTACGACCTCGCTCAACAACCTTGATATCGCGTTCTGTACTGTCTGAGCTGGATATGATGGTTGGTAAAATTCTTTGCTATCTCTATTTAAGCCCTGAGCGATTAACCAACCAAGGTATTTTTACCGCTCAAGAGCTGTTTGAAGAGCTATTGTCATTAGCGGATGAGAATAAATTACTGAAGTTTGTTAATCAGCGTTCAACCGGTTCTGACTTAGATAAGCAAAAACTACAAGAAAAATTAAGAACCTCATTAAATCGCTTACGCCGCCTAGGCATGGTGCATTTTATTCAGAATGATGTGAATAAATTTGTTATTTTTGAATCTGTGTTTCGCTTTGGTGCAGATGTTCGTAGTGGTGATAACGTGCAAGAAGCACAATTACGCATGATCCGTGACGGCGAAGCTATCTCTCTCGATGGTGAATTATCTTTACATGATAATGAAGATGAAGAGAGAGAAGATAATCGAGATGCGGCTGAGAGTGATGAGGATGAACAAGTATGATTGAACGCGGAAAGTTTCGCTCACTGACGCTGATTAACTGGAATGGTTTTTTTGCACGTACTTTTGACCTTGATGAACTGGTAACAACCTTATCGGGCGGAAACGGTGCAGGTAAATCCACGACGATGGCGGCATTTATTACGGCAATGATCCCTGATTTAACCTTGCTGCACTTCCGTAACACAACAGAAGCAGGAGCAACCTCAGGTTCACGTGATAAAGGCTTACACGGTAAATTACGTCCAGGTGTTTGTTATGCCATTTTGGATGTTTTGAATTCAAAACATCAGCGCATTATGGTAGGTGTCAGGCTGCAACAAGTTGCTGGTCGCGATAAAAAAGTGGACATTAAACCCTTTATGATCCAAGGGGTTCCTATTGCAACCGGGCCAACAGAAATACTGACTGAAGTACTGGATGGCCGCCAAGCAAAAGTTATTGCACTGAATGATTTAAAAGAGCGCATGGAGCAACAAGAAGGTGTGCTTTTTAAACAATTTAACTCAATCACTGATTATCATTCGGTATTATTCGAGCTAGGTGTTTTACCAAAACGTTTACGTTCAGCCAGTGACCGTAGCAAGTTCTATCGCCTTATTGAAGCATCACTTTACGGTGGTATTTCCAGTGCGATCACCCGTTCATTACGTGACTATTTGTTACCAGAAAATAGTGGGGTACGTAAAGCTTTCCAAGATATGGAAGCTGCATTACGCGAGAACCGTCTAACACTCGAAGCTATTCGTATAACTCAATCAGATCGTGATCTGTTTAAACATTTAATTAGCCAAGTAACAGACTATGTTTCAGCTGATTATATGCGCCACTCCAATGAACGACGTATTCATCTCGACTCAGCAATAGCTGCGCGTAATGAATTGCTCGCGAGCCGAAAACAATTGAGACAAGAGCAAGTTCGTAGTGTCGAAATTGCCCGTGAGCTGAATGAGCAAAGTAGCTCATCTTCAGATTTAGAAGCTGATTACCAAGCAGCAAGCGATCATCTTAATCTTGTTCAAACGGCATTGCGTCAACAAGAAAAAATCGATCGCTATCAATCCGATATTGAAGAGTTAACCTATCGCTTAGAAGATCAATCTGAGGTTGTTGCCGAAGCAACAGAGCGTCAAGAAGATCTTGAAGCCCGTTCAGAAGCGGCTGAAGTAGAAGTTGATGAATTAAAAAGCCAACTGGCAGATTATCAGCAAGCGCTTGATGTCCAACAAACTCGCGCAATTCAATACCAGCAAGCATTACAAGCATTAACCCGTGCGCGTGAATTATGTCAATTATCAGAATTATCAATTGAAAATGCAGATGAATGGTTAGAGACCTTTGAAGCTCGTGAACAGCAGGCAACTGAAACCTTATTGGCTTTAGAACAGAAAATGAGTGTTGCGGATGCAGCTCATAGCCAATTTGAACAAGCCTATCAACTCGTCAAGAATATGATAGGTGAAGTTAGCCGTGGTGATGCATACCAGCAGGCTCGATCTCTACTTCGCGACTGGTCTTCTCAGCAACACTTGGCTGAGCGAGTACAGCCATTACGTATGCAACTCTCTGAATTACAGCAACGCCTAGATAGCCAGCAGAATGCTGAGCGTTTATTAAGTGAGTTTTGCAAACGGCATGGGCAAAGTTATGAGCCTGACGAATTAGACTCGTTAATGGCCGAGCTTGAGGCCCAACAAGAAGAGTTAAGCATCGGTGTTAATGAAAGTGGCGAACGTCGTATGCAAATGCGCCAAGAGCTTGATCAAATTCGTCAACGCATTCAAGTATTGACCTCGAAAGCGCCAGCTTGGCTGATGGCTCAAGAAGCGTTAACTCAGCTAAATGAACAAGCGCATGAAGCCTTTGATTCAAGCAGTGCAGTTACTGAACATATGCAGCAATTGCTTGAGCAAGAAAGAGAAATTACGGTTGAACGCGATGAAATTGCGGCACAAAGACGTGGGCTAGAAAAGCAGATTGAACGCCTTAGCCAGCCAAGCGGTGCAGAAGATAGTAGAATGCTAGCGCTTGCTGAACGTTTTGGTGGCGTATTGCTATCTGAAATTTATGACGATATCACCATTGATGATGCACCTTACTTCTCTGCATTATATGGTCCAGCACGTAACGGTATTGTTGTACAAGATCTGTCAGTGGTTCGTAGCCAATTAACTACATTACACGATTGCCCAGAAGATGTTTATTTTATTGAAGGAGATCCTCAATCTTTTGATGACAGCGTGTTTAATGCTGAAGAGTTCGAAAATGCGGTGCTGATCCGCTCAACGGATAGGCAGTGGCGTTTCTCGCGTTATCCTGAAGTGCCTTTATTTGGACGTGCTGCGCGTGAAAATCACCTTGAATCACTGACCTTAGAACGTGATAGCTTAGCGGAACGTTATGCGACACTCTCGTTTGATGTGCAAAAAATTCAACGTTCACACCAGGCATTTAGTCGTTTTATTGGTCAACACATTTCAGTCGCCTTTGAAACAGACCCAGAAGCGGAAATTCGTACACTAAACCAGAAACGAACTGAAATTGAGCGTAATTTAGCCCAGTTTGAAGAACAAACTCAGCAACAGCGTCAGCAATACACACAGGGTAAAGACAGCTTGTCGGCATTGAATCGCCTATTACCTCTGGTTGGCTTGTTGATGGATGAAACTCTGGCTGATCGTGCTGATGAGATCCGTGATGAGTTATCGGATGCGGAGGAAGCGGCGCACTTCTTGAATAAACATAGTCAATCGTTAACAAAACTTGAACCGATTGTCACTGTTTTACTCAGTGATCCTGAGCAGCATGATCAGCTTCGTAAAGATTATGAAACGGCTAAACATAGCCAGCAAAGTGCCAAGCAGCAAGCATTTGCGTTGGTTGAAATCGTGCAACGTCGTGCTCACTTTAGTTATAGTGATTCGACAGGTATGGTTAATGAGAATGCGGATCTTAATGAGAAATTGCGTCAGCGCTTAGAGCAAGCTGAAAGTGAACGAAGCCGTGCTCGTGAGCAACTTCGCCAGCAACAATCACAAGCTGCACAATTTAATCAAGTATTAGCCTCTCTTCGTAGCTCTTTTGATACCAAGCAAGAGATGCTTAAAGAGTTAGAGACTGAGATGCAGGATATCGGAGTTAAAGCCGATCCTGAAGCACAAGAACGTGCTCGTATTCGTCGTGATGAGTTTCATCAATCAGTGATGGCGAATCGTAGTCGCATTAATCAGTTAGAGAAACAGCTCACATTGTGCGAAGCAGAAATGGAAAACCTGCTAAAACGCATTCGTAAGTTAGAGAAAGATTATTATTTGCAGCGCGAACAAGTTGTATCAGCCAAGTCAGGTTGGTGTGCGGTGATGCGTTTAGTGAAAGATAATGGCGTCGAACGTCGCTTGCATCGACGTGAATTGGCTTACACTGATGGTGAAAGCCTGCGTTCAATGTCGGATAAGGCGTTAGGAGCTTTACGTTTAGCGGTTGCGGACAATGAGCATTTACGTGATGTATTACGTTTATCCGAAGATCCTAAACGTCCAGAACGTAAGATCCAGTTCTTTATTGCCGTTTACCAGCACCTGCGCGAGCGTATCCGTCAAGATATTATTCGTACAGATGATCCAATCGATGCTATTGAACAAATGGAAATCGAATTGGCTCGCTTAACTGAAGAACTCACCGCTCGTGAGCAAAAACTGGCGATAAGTTCGAAGAGTGTGGCGAATATTATTCGTAAAACTATTCAGCGCGAGCAAAACCGTATTCGCATGTTAAACCAAGGGCTACAAGCTGTGTCATTTGGTCAAGTGAAAGGGGTTAGGCTAAATGTGAACATTAGAGAAAGCCACTCTTTGATGTTAACAGTGCTATCAGAAGAGAGCGAATTACACCAAGACTTGTTCACAAGCCAGCGTTTGACCTTCTCAGAAGCAATGGCCAAACTTTATCAGCGCTTAAACCCACAAATGGATATGGGGCAGCGTCTGCCACAAACTATAGGTGAAGAGCTATTAGACTACCGTAATTATCTTGAACTTGAAGTTGAGGTAAATCGTGGCTCTGATGGCTGGTTGAAAGCGGAAAGTGGGGCTCTCTCAACGGGGGAAGCGATTGGTACCGGTATGTCAATATTGGTAATGGTCGTTCAAAGTTGGGAGGAAGAGTCACGTCGCCTGCGAGCGAAAGATATTATTCCTTGCCGCTTATTATTCCTTGATGAAGCGGCGCGTCTGGATGCGAAGTCAATTGCGACCCTATTTGAGTTGTGTGACAGGTTAGAAATGCAGCTGATCATTGCAGCGCCAGAGAATATCAGTCCTGAAAAAGGAACGACCTATAAATTGGTGCGTAAGGTATTTGATAATCGAGAACATGTTCATGTCGTTGGTTTAAAAGGTTTTGGCCAAGATAGCCCTACTCAGCAAGTACAACTACCTCAAGAGTAATGAATTAGTAATATGAATTAACGTCTAAACGGTGCTGTTTTCAGCACCGTTTTTTTTGGTTAGTGATGAATAGCTAAAGGCTCATTAACCTGATATCTAAAGGTTTATAGTTGGTTTAAGGCTACGATTTTTCAACTAAAACGATTAATGATTCGGTCGTTCGAGGTAATTAAATTCGGAAGATAAGTAACTGATAGATATAATAACTGATTGAATTATTTTAATTTAAATTATGGTGAATATCCTTTATACATGGCACAGAGAGTCCTACTTAAATTTACTGAAGAATATTTCGTCTATAGTTTAATCACCTGCAAATTAAATTACGTTAATTAGACTAATACGATTAACAACAGACATCTACGATGAGAAGTAAGTCTCATTTTTATGAAAATAAAAATACTATTATCTATGTTCCTGTGATACATCCCAAATAATTTTATTTCTCTTTGCTATGATTATTTCCAATGATAATGACATCATAAAAAAACCTATCGGTAGTGTGACAAATAGAAATTCAGTATTTTGCAATAAATGATGCATAAGTAGTCAATAAATCAATAAGGATTAAACATGAAAAAAACGACACTGACTTTAAGTGCCATTGCTTTAGTACTCAGTTTTACAGCAACATCACAAGCGAAAGTATTAATGCCAGAAGTCGTCAGCCCAGGTGTGACAGTGACACAACTTGCTGACCAAAAGCCAGTTCATTGGGTTTCTATTGAGCAGATCAAAAGCAGTCTTGAAGGCCAGGCACCAATGGCTGTTGGTTTTGATATTGATGATACCGTGCTGTTTTCAAGCCCAGGATTTTACCGTGGTAAGATCGAGTATTCCCCAAATGACTTTAGTTATCTGAAAAACATTGAATTTTGGGAAAAAATGAATAATGAGTGGGATCAGTTCAGTATGCCTAAAAAAGTGGGTATGGATTTAGTTCAAATGCACTTAAAGCGTGGCGATACCGTTTATTTTATTACTGGCCGTACTAAAACTAAAACAGAAACAGTGACAAAATACGTACAAGAAGGTCTTGAGATCCCTGCTGACAAGATGAATACAGTCATCTTCGCAGGAGATGAACCAGGCCAAAATAATAAAGTCAGTTGGATGCGTGATCATAAATTAAAAATTTATTATGGTGATGCAGATGCTGATATTGCAGCGGCCCGTGAATTGAATATTCGTGGTATCCGTATATTACGTGCAGCAAATTCATCATATCAGCCACTGCCAAAAGCCGGCCAGTTCGGTGAAGAAGTTGTTATTAACTCCGAATATTAATGTTAGCAGCTGAATATTTTGATTAATTGAAAAGGCGCTTAGCGCCTTTTTTTGATATAGTCTGCATACTTCAAGTTTCATCGTTATCGACTACGCTTAGTGAGTCGAGTCACCAAGTTTATCTATGTCCCCCCTCCTATTTTCCCTTTTCGCCGACATGCAAAACGAATTATGTAGTGCATATATAGGTGGAAGCATATCCCACATAATAAAGATAACGTAATAGCGCATTTGACGGGGCACTTTTATATAGAGATGCCATTTTGTACTATCAATATTGAAGATAATTTAATTATTATTGATGTTAAGGTAGCGTGGAGAAATTAAAATTTTCTATGGGATAGTAGAGGATGACCCAAGTTCAGTTTTAGATTTGATATATCTTATTGATAATAAAAATTTTACTGTTTTTTGGGATGAGGGGTATAGATGTAGCAATACTGAGCTTCGTTTCAAATAGTAATTGGATTTAAAATAAACATGTCGTTATACTTAATCTATATTAGGCCAAATGTTCAGATTGTTAATCCAGCTTTTACATTTAAATTAATAATATTAGATATTACTTTTATGATTAATTCGTATTGAATTAAAAATGTAAATAATTCTATTTCTCGTTATAAACTATCACCAGAACTGTTTTATCTTATCTAAAGACAAAATTAGTTAATTCCTATAACATTCCTTTTAAATTTAAATATAATCAATTGTCAATATAATAAAAATGATTGTTATCCATGTAGTAACTTAAGGTGGATTTATGGCAAAGAAAAGAGTGAAAGCTCTGCAAGCATCAGTAATATTAGGGTTGTTCTCGCTACAGTTTCCTGCTTTTTCAGTACAAGATAATGGGCAATTAGTGGTTGAAGGGGTTCAGTTACAACAAGCAACAGAGCCCACGACTGTGACTGTTATGACACCTGCTGAAAGCCTAGCTCAAATCACAGCATCATTACCGGGGAATGTAAAAGCGGTATTTCCTGCACAACTTGCTAAAATTTATGCGGATAGGCAGATGCAATTACTGTGGCAAGATGAAACAGCAATTGAACAATTCCAACAACAACTGGCAGAACTTGCACTATCAGGGGTACAACCTCAATTTAGCGAGTGGCTATTAGCTCTTGAACAGAGTGATTTAAGCGAGCTAGGCAGAGATGTTATTTTGTCCGATGCGATGCTTGGTTATAGGCAATATGTTTCGGCAATTCCGACTAATGGTCAATATTGGTTGTATCGAAAACAGCCCTATAAGCTGGTTGAGCCAACAGCAGCACAAATAAAACCTTGGTTAGATTCTATTTCAGAAAATCGCCTCAATGCATGGGTTCAGTCGCAAGCCCCAAATCATCCGTTGTATCAGCCTATGCGGCAAGAAATGTTGAAGCAACTTAAGATGAATGATGATGAACTTGAATTGGTGAGTACCAGCACGTTAAAACCAGGCCAGTCAAGTGATGATGTTATTGCTTTGAGAGAGATTTTATATCGTCAAGGTCTTGTAAGTGAAGCAGCAATTTCAACAGAATTAGATGCAGCGGCAACGGATGAAGAAAAGGCGAGTTCAATAGCAGAAGCACGCCTATACAGTGATGAACTTGTCGATGCAGTGAAAAAATTCCAGCTACAGTACAGTTTAGAGGCTGATGGCATGGTGGGCAAAGGCACCAAAGTGTGGCTTAACATGAAACCGCATCAAAAAGCGGGATTAATGGCATTGAATATTCAAAGATTGCGCATTATCCCAGAAAGTAATGGAACAGGAATTCTTGTCAATATTCCGGGCTTTTCTTTAAATTTTTATCTGAACAATGATGTGATCTTGGATTCAAAAGTGATTGTAGGACGCCCTGACCGCAAAACGCCAATTATGAGCAGTGCTCTAAATAATGTGGTAATCAATCCACCATGGAGTGTGCCAACGAGTATGGCGAGAAAAGATATCGCGCCAAGAGGAAAGGAAGATCCTAGCTATTTTAGTCGTAAAGGTTATACGGTGTATTCAGGGTGGGAGCAGGACTCATTTGAAATTGACCCATATTCTATTAATTGGGAGCAAATTAGCCCTGCAAACTTTCCATATCGGATCCGCCAAGCACCAGGACCAACAAATTCGTTAGGGCGCTATAAGTTTAATATGCCAAATTCAGAGGCTATTTATCTTCATGATACGCCTAACCATAGCTTATTTAATCGTAATGCACGTGCAATAAGCTCCGGCTGCGTTCGAGTAAATAAAGCCAATGTATTGGCGGGTATCTTGTTAGGAGATGCTGGTTGGGAACAAAAACGTATTGATGGTGCATTGAAAGAAGGCTCTACAAAATACGTGAATATTCCTGATAGGATCCCAGTTTACCTTTACTATCAAACAGCATGGGTAGATAAAGACCAACAGCCACAGTATCGTGCTGATATTTATCAATATGATAATAGTATTGAAAATGCGGAAAAATACGTTCCGGCAATAAAAAAGATCCTGCATTAATAATGGTGTCAATCAGTCAGGGAGGTTATCTCCCTGATTGCATTTTCAGCGTTCTTCCAATATTCCCGCATTATTTCCCATCATTTCCTTAGGAAAAATGAAGTATTAATGGTTTTATACTCGTCATACTTCAAGTTGCAGCGTTGTTGACTGCTCTTCGCTAGCCGAGTCACATAGTTTATCTATGCTCCCCGCCTATCTTCATTTGTCGCCTATCTGCAACTTGAATTATTTTGAGTATATATTAATTGAAGTAACAATCATGAACTGACACTAAGACTGTATTTAGTGATAACACTCACTATTTTGATGATATAACGTGATTATTTGGACTTTTACTTATTTATTTACATTTTTATACATTAAAGTCAAATATCATTTGTTAGACTGGAAGATACAGTTAGTTTGTTTACTATTTACATAATTGAAATCTGAGTTATCACCTATGGATATAATTGACCAAAATCGCAGAAAATGGTTAGGAATTGGTGCCGCTACTGTCGGGCTAAGCTTACTACCAAGCCATGTGTTTGCAGCAATGACAACACCAAGACCAAGAATTTTGCGTTTTCAAAATCTCAACACCGGGGAATTTCTAAAGACAGAGTTTTTCGATGGACGCCATTATAACAAATCAGAGCTTGCGCGATTAAATCACCTGTTTCGTGATCACCGCAGTGATAAAGTGAAAACGATTGATCCTAAATTATTCGATCAAATCTATTTGTTACAAATGATGATGGGCTCCAATAAGCCAGTTCAATTAATTTCGGGATATCGCTCACTCGAGACTAATAATGCATTACGTAAAAGTAGCTCGGGAGTCGCGAAGAAAAGTTACCATACGCGTGGCCAAGCAATGGATTTTCACATTGAGGGATTGCAATTGAGTAATATCCGTAAAGCCGCACTAAAAATGAAAGCGGGTGGTGTGGGTTACTACCCGAGAAGCAATTTTGTTCATATCGATACAGGTCCAGCAAGAACATGGTAATCTGTGCATAGGTGACACAGATTATGGAGTAATTGTTCAATGAAATATATCATTATCCCAGTAACCCCTTTTATGCAAAATTGTCAGGTTATATGGGATGAAAACTCGATGGAAGCCGTTATTGTTGATCCCGGTGGTGAGGCAGAAAAACTCATAGCCGCTATTGAAAATCGCAATTTAAAGCCAACAAAGATCCTTTTGACTCATGGGCACTCTGACCATATTGGTGCTACCGCTATTCTTTCTAAGCATTTTTCAGTGCCTATTTATGGGCCTCAAAAAGAAGATGCTTTTTGGATTGAAGCGCTAGCAGAGCAAAATGCGATGTTTAATATCGGGGAATGTCCTGACTTTACCCCTGATTATTGGTTAGAAGAAGGGCAAACTGTGACTTGTGGGCCTATCACTTTTGACGTTCTACATTGCCCTGGGCACACGCCCGGTCATATCATTTTTGTTAATCATGCCGATAAATTAATTTCAATGGGTGATGTGTTATTTAAAGGTGGTGTAGGGCGCAGCGATTTCCCTCGTGGTGACCATCAGGCACTGATAGCCTCGATTAAAAATAAAGTATTGCCGCTTGGGGATGAATATCAATTTATTCCGGGACATGGCCCAATGTCGAATCTTGGTCATGAGCGCAAAACAAATCCTTTCTTAGAGGATGAGTTGCCAGTTTGGTAATGAGGCTGTCATTCTATTGTAGGCTAATTACACCAAGAGTTTTGTAGAGAATAGATAGTTCGATTTCAATAAATGCCTCAGCGATTGAGGCATTATTATTTTAAGTTATTTTTAACTTTCGTCGTTTAATAAAAAACGCCTCCAAAAAGAGGCGTCTTCGCGATGATCAAACTCAGTTATCTTAAAGTATTAAATCACTTTAATGATAGCGTCACACAGTGGCACCATGTTCTCGAGAGTTAAACCGGCCACGTTGATACGACCTGAGCTTACAGCATAGATACCAAATTCGCTGCGTAAGCGCTCTACTTGCTCTTTTGTTAGGCCACTGAAAGAAAACATGCCATTTTGGTTAATAATGAAGCTGAAGTCCTGTTTAGAGCCTTTCTCTTCGAGTGTATTAACCAGTAATTGACGCATACGTTTAATACGTTCGCGCATTGATGATAATTCTTGGATCCACTCAGCTTTTAGTGCTTCATCAGATAAAATGGTGGTAACAACCGCTGCACCATGAGCGGGTGGGTTTGAGTAGTTAGCACGGATAACGGCTTTTGCTTGGCTAAATGCACGCTCTGCGTTATCACTATCTTTAGCAATAATAGTGCAAGCACCAACGCGCTCATTGTACAGACCGAAGTTTTTAGAGTAAGAACTCGCAACAGTCATTTCTGGGTTTTGTTTCGTGAAGACACGAAGGCCTTCAGCATCTTCTTCTAAGCCTTTAGCGAAACCTTGGTAAGCAAAGTCAAAGACTGGCAGTAAACCTTTTTCTGCACACAGTGCGGACAGTTCAGTCCACTGCTCAACTGTAGGGTCGATACCTGTTGGGTTGTGGCAGCAACCGTGTAAAACGATTGCATCACCGGAAACAGCGGAAGATAAGCTTTTGAGCATCCCATCAAAGTCCATACCATGATTAGTAGCGTCATAGTAGTTGTAAGTCACGACTTCTAAACCGGCTGCTTCAAAAATATTTTTATGGTTTGGCCAAGTTGGGTTGCTTATCCAAACACGCTTAGCATTAGTTTGGCTAGCAATAAAGTCGGCAGCGATACGCAATGCGCCAGTACCACCTGGAGCCTGTGCAGTACGAGCTCGTTTAGAGGTGACAATTTCGTGCTCTTTACCAAATAATAGTTCTTGAGTTACTTGGCCGAATTCTGGAATACCACTGATGGCAAGATAGTTTTTGGTATTTTCGTTTTCTAGCAGGAGCTTTTCAGCTTTTTTTACTGTGTCTAGAACAGGCGTTTTACCTGAACCGTCTTTGTATACACCGATACCAAGGTTAATTTTGTTATCACGGGGATCAGCACGGAAACTATCAGCGAGGCCTAAAATAGGGTCAGCAGGGGCAGAAGTAATTTTTTCAAACATGTTGTCGATTCCAAAACTCAGTTGTTAAGCCGAAAATGTTGAGTACTCAGGTTAACGTGCAGAAAACAATTTGCCAACCGTTTTACGAAAAAATGGCGGGATCTTGTGAGCTAGATATAAATTGAATGTAATATAACCGTAAGTTTATATTACGCTAGAGTAATTATCTGGATTATTGGTTTTTTATTTAGGGGATCGTTTTGTAATAAGTTTTAAGGTTATATAAAAGCGAATGATGAGTTGGCTGGATTATATGTTCTTGTTGGCTAGATGAAGCCAAAATCTAAGTTAAAATGATGATAAGAAAAAAGCAGCGCTAGGCGCTGCTTTTCTGATACTAACTTCAATACAGTTTTTATTATCGTAAACGATAATTAGAACTGATAAGTCAGACCTAAACCAACGACGTTATCAGTGTTGATACCGTAAGATCTAGTGAAGTCATTGTCTTTCAGTAAGTTGATTTTGTAGTCAACTACAGCAGACATGTTTTTGTTGAAGTAGTAGTAAGAACCAACAGAAACATATTTAACTAAATCTTCGTTACCAGTAGGCAGATTTTTACCTTTAGATTGGTTATAACCAATAGAAGGTTTCAGACCGAAGTCGAACAAGTATTGAGCAACTAATTCAACGTTTTCAGTTTTGTTAGCGATGGTGTCAGATTTGCCGAAGTGAGTAGTATTCAGTGTTTGACCATACATAGCAGCTAAGTAAACATTGTTAGCGTCGAATTTACCACCAACGTTCCATGCTTCAGCACGTTCACCTGATGCACCAGTTAAGCTAGTACCAGCACCATTGACAGCTTTTTGACCTTCAGTACGAGAAGAGTTAGCGTAACCACCACCTAGTGATACACCCCAACCTAAGTCATACGCAGCAGCGAAGCCATAACCATCGCCATTGTTTTTGTATGCTTCTGAAACACCTGATTTATTGTTTTCAGTGTTTTTGCCTTGATATTGCAGAGCAAAGCTCAGGCCATCAACATAACCGAATGCATTGTTGTTACGGTAAGTTAATAGGTTACGGTTACGGCTAGTCATGAACGTGTCAGTCTGAGCCATAGTGTCGCCGCCCCATAATGGGAATACGTCAGTCCATGCGTTCGTGTCATAGATTACGCCGTAGTTACGGCCATAGTCGATTGAACCGAAGTCTTGGAATTTCAGACCAGCGTATGCTAGACGGTTTTTATTTTCAGCACCTGATTCAGTTTTGTTAGTTTTAGTTTCCCACTCGAAACGACCAAAACCAGTCAGTTGATCAGTGATTTGAGTATCACCTTTGAAGCCGATACGAACACGTGAGTCGTCGCCATCTTGGCTTTTAGTACCGTTACTACCTTTGCCATCAGCGAAGTAGTGACGAACGTCAACTTTACCGTAAACGTCTAACTTATTGCCGTCTTTGTTATATACTTCAGCTGCGTTTGCTGCGCCTGTAGCTAACAGAGCTGGGATAACCATTGCAAGAATATTGCGCTTCATCATTATTATTACCCTCATTGGTGTTATTCGGACACCTGCCACTGCCAAAAATAATTCTCAAAATTTTTTGGAACTATTTATGAGAGATTAGTGTCGTCTATGTCGGCGTCCAGTGTTCCATTGCTAAATAAATTTATCTACCCTCAAAGTGCTACAAAAACGAAGATTCTGTAACAAATGGTAATATGATGTTTCTAGATGTAAAAAATAGATCAAAAAACAAACACTGATATGACCAGATAAAAATAATTACAAATTTTAGGGAACTTTTTGAAAAGTTGAATTGTGCTTTTTTTGAACAGATTGAAAATAGATTAATAATTTTTTTTACCTGAAGATGTCAGCAAAAATATAAAAAATAGATTTTTCTTCTTTAAGTGGAATACACTTGGAAAAGGATGAGTTATTGTGTTTTGCTGATAGGGGATGATGAACTTTTCAGGTATAGTAAAAATGATGATAACTTGAAAAAATATTGGGTTCGATAACGAACCCAATATAATAATATGCTTCTATTTATATTTATATGATTTATCTATAATTAGAAAGCCGCGTTTCTTGGCGTGCGTGGGAATGGAATAACTTCACGGACGTTACCAACACCAGTCACATAAGCCACTAAGCGCTCAAAACCGAGGCCAAATCCTGAATGTGGCACTGTGCCATAACGGCGGAGATCACGATACCACCAGTAATCTTCTTTATTCATGCCCATTTCTTCAAGACGCGCATCTAGTCTATCAAGGCGCTCTTCACGTTGAGAGCCTCCGATGATTTCACCAATACCCGGCGCAAGGACATCCATCGCAGCAACTGTTTTGCCATCTTCGTTAAGACGCATATAGAACGCTTTAATATCTTTCGGATAGTTTTTAACGACAACAGGTGCTTTAAAGTGTTGTTCTGCTAAATAGCGCTCATGTTCAGACGACATATCAACGCCCCAATATACTGGGTTTTCAAACTTCTGGCCGCAGGTTTCGAGGATTTTGATCGCATCAGTATAATCAACTTGGGCGAAATCAGAGCTAACAAAGTTTTCTAAACGGCTGATTGCCTCTTTATCAACACGCTGAGCAAAGAATTCAAGGTCATCACGACGCTCATCCAGTGCAGCTTTAAAGACATATTTCAGCATTTGCTCTGCAAGGCCCGCGATATCATCGAGGTTCGCAAATGCGACTTCAGGCTCAACCATCCAGAATTCAGCCAAGTGACGGCTAGTATTTGAGTTTTCTGCACGGAAGGTTGGACCAAAGGTGTATATTTTACTCAGCGCCGTGGCATAAGCTTCGCCATTCAGTTGACCTGATACGGTTAAGAAAGCTTCACGTCCAAAGAAATCTTCGCTGAAATCCACTTCGCCTTTATCGTTACGAGGTAGGTTGTTGTAATCCAGCGTAGAAACACGGAACATTTCACCGGCACCTTCAGTATCGGATGCCGTGATAATCGGTGCTGAGACCCAAAAATAGCCTTGTTCATCAAAGAAGCGATGCAATGCTTGTGCAAGGGTATGACGTACGCGTGCAACGGCACCAATTAAATTAGTCCGTGGACGCAGGTGAGCTGTTTCACGTAGATATTCCACGCTATGGCGTTTTGCTGCCATTGGGTAAGTATCAGGATCTTCAACCCAGCCGACAATTTTTACTGCGGTTGCATCTAATTCAAAAGACTGACCTTGGCCCGGGGATTCTTTTACGGTACCCGTAACTTCGACAGAACAACCTGTCGTCAGGTGCAGGATCTCATCGTTATAATTAGGTAAATTATTATTGATGACAGCCTGTAACGGATTAAAGCAGGAACCGTCATAAACGGCGAGGAAAGAAAAACCAGCATTTGAATCTCTCCTTGTACGTACCCAGCCTTGAACGGTGACTTCAGAGCCAACCGCCACACGGCCTTGCAGTACATCGACTACAGGCGCTACGATCATAAAAATTACTCTCTTTTATATAAACGATATTAACGATGAATATTCATTAACCTAATAAGTATTAAATAACTTATAGAGATGAATGAAAGTATAAGTTTTCTCAAATCCCATATTTCAGGGTCGAGGTTCTATGTTACTTGCCGTGGGGCAGGAAACAAGTAAAAAATTACGACATTTGAATCAAAGGCGAGCTGAGACTTTTTAGCTAGGGGCTGTTTATCTTTGAAGGTCAATTTTTATTCGAATTAAAAGCCTTTTGAGCAAGGCGAGTGATTCGCAGCCTAGTGAACTAGGCAAGAGCCGCTCAACACAGCGAAAAATCGCTTTTAATCGAACCCAAAGGGCGCTTTCCTTTAGGGTTTGGGGTTATGTGATGTTATTTTAATAACCTCAATAGGTGACATAATAAAACTGATGTCATTTCAATCAATTAGTGCAGTAAAAATAAGCAGAAAAGATAAACATCCCCTAAAACCTAGTTGGCATATTAATAGCAAGTAAATAAAAGTAAAAGCGCTTTTCTTGCGTGATACCCCAAAAAGTCAATATTGGGTATCACGCAATGGAAAAAGCCCATTAACAGGCTTTTTCCATTTTTGGTAGGTCGAAGGCTTTGCGTAGTTGATTGACGAATTCATCATCTTCACAGATGGTTTTACCTGGGCTATCAGATAGCTTTGCAACAGGCTTGCCATTACATTCAACGAGTTTGATAACAATATTTAAAGGGACAACTTGCGGAATATTACAAGTCAATCTTGTTCCAATACCAAACACGAGGTTAATGCGTTTATGGAAATAGCGATATAGTTCCAGTGATTTTTGCAGATCCAAGCTATCAGAAAATACGAGCGTCTTACTCATTGGATCAATACCCAACTTTTCATAATGAGCAATCGCTTTTTTCCCCCATTCAATCGGGTCACCTGAATCGTGGCGTAATCCTTGGTAGCGCTTCGCAAAATTGATATCAAAATCGCGTAAGAAAGCATCCATAGTGATACAGTCGGTCAATGCGATACCTAGTTGGTCTGGGTATTCATCTAGCCAGCTTTGTAGCGCAGCTCGCTGACTATTCGCTAATTCAGGACTGATTTGTTGATGAGCTTGAAACCATTCATGTGCTTGCGTACCCACTGGTGCTAACCCTAGTTCATGGGCAAGTTTGTAGTTACTTGAGCCGACAAGGTAAGGAAATTCCTTTTTAAGCATTGAAACGATTGCGGATTGCACGTCATAAGAAAACCGACGGCGAGTTCCAAAGTCCATCAATTTGAAATTTGTCAGGTCTACCTTGTTCTCTGTTGCTTGCGCATAAAATACCGAGAGTAATTTTTTTAGCTGTTTAACTGCATCCTCAGGGGTAACCAGCGGATGTCTATTACGTTGGACGATTTCACTTACGAGAGCAAGCAGTGGAACTTCCCACATAATGACTTCGCTCCAAGGGCCGCTAATACGGATAGCGAGTTGCCCATCATCCGCCGTAGTGATGTTTACTTGCTCAGGTTTAAAGCGAAACGTTTTCAGCCATGCAAGGTAGTCGTTTTTGAAAAACGGTAGGCTAGTTAAGTAGTGTGACTCTTCATCCGTGAGATAAAGGCCAGCCATTAAATTAACCTGTTGGTGTATTTCATTGGCATAGGCGCCTAAAATTTCACTACTACGGCAGCGGAACTCGGCGACAACCGGAACTTGACTGTAATGGTGAAAAACGGCCTGCTGCATATGAAGCTTATAAGCATCAGTATCGAGCAGTGATGTAATGATCGGTGTAGCGTCTAAATTCATGGCGCGCAGACATCCTCGCGGAGCTTATCTACTTAGCTATACCCATAATATGACATGTTGCAGAGGTTGTTCCATTTAGCTATTCGAATCACACAACAATGTATGTACTTTCGGATAACTTCACTGATTGCCTATCTGTAACTTGAGTTATTTTGGATACAAATCGTTAAGGTTGGAAAAGTATACTCACTTTGACAAAAGATAGAAGTCTTATTGTATGACTCTATGTATCTCTCTTCTGCCTGAGAGTATTCCCAGTATACCCGTCATTCTCCAGTTGCTTGGCTATTGTATTCGCTCAGCGATTCGAATCATATAGTTTAGCTATACTCATTCGGGCTATCTTCGCTTTGGGTCTACAAGCATCTCGAATTATTTAGAGTAATACGTTTACTCAATAAACGTTGATATTGAGCTGACGGTTATCGTTACTAAACAAGCGTTAATATGCACGCCTTCAATCATCTAATTGATACCCGTAGTAGTTCAAGTTGTAGTGAGTATGTTCTGCGCAACTAAATCAGGACACTTTTCTTAAGGAATTTTGTTCATACTCAATTGGGGACAGATCACCGTTGGCAGTATGAAACCTTTCTAGGTTGTAATAGCGCATATACGCGATAACATCTTCTTTCATCTGTTTCCGAGTCGGCTGAGGGATTTTCAGTACCCAATCGTGTTTTAAACTGCCAAAAAATCGTTCTACAACGGCGTTATCCCAACAGGCTCCAACATCACCCATGCTTGCCCTAATACCATAGCTTGTTAGCAAGCGGCGATATCGCTTACTCGTATATTGAGAGCCTCTATCACTATGAAAGACTAAGCCTTTTTCGGGCTGGCGTAAGTTATACGCTTTCATCAAGGCTTTACTGACTAAATCTGCCGTCATTCGTTTATCGATATGCCAACCCACAATACGGCGTGAGTATAAGTCCATCACGATGGCTAAATACATCCAGCCTTCCCCTGTTTTTAAATAGGTCACATCACCCGCCCACACTTCGTTAGGTGCGTGAGGATTAAAATTTTGATTGAGCAAATTATCGGCTACGGCATCACTGTGTTTGCGTTTTGTGGTGACTTTGTAAGCAACGCGCTGAGTGACGACTAGGCCAAGCTGAGCCATTAGCTTTTGAACGCCATAAGCACTCACGCTAAAGCCCTCTTTGCATAACCGTTTACGTAACGTTCTATAACCTAAGCTATTTCGACTCTGTTCAAAGATAGCTTTGGCTCTGCGGTACAGGCTAAGTTGTTCTGCGGTGATCAATTTTGCTGGGCGTTTAAGCCAAGCATAGTAGGCAGAACGACTTATTTTCATTAACTTGCAGAGCTTCAGCACGGGAAACTGTGAAGATAATTGCTTAATCGTTTTAAACGCTACTTGGTTTCCTTTAGCAGGAGGGCGCTGGCTTTTTTTAGGATCTCTTTCTCCATCCTAAGTTCTTTATTTTCTTTTCGAAGCCTTAATAGCTCAGTTCTCTCATCGGCATTCAAGCTGCTACCGGATTGTTCAGCATCGAATTTTGCTTTCCAGTTATAAAGTAATTTATCGGTGATCCCTAATGAAGCTGCCGCTTTTGGGACGCTATAACCTTGTTCGGTGACTAATGCGACCGCTTCTTGCTTAAACTCAGTAGTATAAAACCTGTTTGTTCGTTTTTTCATTTAACACCTCAATAATTGGATTATATTCCATTATTAAAGTGTCCTGTTTGATTAAAGCAGATCAGTAACCATATTCAGCCAGTTGAGTCTCATTGCTTATTGATGTTTCCTCGTTGTCTACATACAAATCGAATCATTTAGCGTATTTAAAATGATACTAACATGTAATTTTCTATTTAATAGGGCTATAGCATCAACAGACAAACTAAATCTTAACAGCTTTATCTATTGAGAGTAACAAAACAAAAACATTAGATGATGAAAATGTTTCTCATATCCATGCAGATTCCGCTACCGTATAGTATTGTATATAAGAAAGTGAAAACCACGATATCGAATTAACGAATAAAAAGGTTACTTATGACCCAGTTGCGACAAGCGAAATATCGTCAGGACTATCAAGCTCCCGATTATACGACCACTGAAATTGATCTCGATTTTATCCTCGATCCCGCAAAAACGGTTGTCACGGCAACCAGTCAAGTTAAGCGCATTAACCCACAGTCCTCCACATTTGAATTGCATGGCGAAGACCTTGTACTGGTTAGTGTTGAAGTGAATGGCCAACCTTGGACTGATTATAAAGAACAAGAGAGCAAATTAATTCTCAGATCATTGCCAGAAGCATTTACCCTGCGAATTGTGAATGAAATCAGCCCAGAAAAAAATACGGCATTAGAAGGTTTATATGTTTCCGGTGATGCTCTTTGTACGCAATGTGAAGCAGAAGGTTTCCGACATATTACTTATTATCAAGATCGGCCTGACGTTTTAGCGCGTTACACGACGACAATTACGGCTGATAAGCAGCGTTATCCTTATTTACTATCAAATGGTAACCGTATTGCCGAAGGCATTCTTGAAGATGGACGCCACTGGGTTAAATGGGAAGATCCATTCCCAAAACCAAGTTACCTATTCGCTTTAGTCGCGGGTGATTTTGATGTCCTTAGTGATATCTTTATCACACGCAGTGGACGTGAAGTGGCTTTAGAGCTGTTTGTTGATAAAGGTAATCTTGATCGCGCGCCATGGGCAATGCAATCGCTTAAAAATGCCATGAAATGGGATGAAGAGCGCTTTGGCCTTGAGTATGATCTTGATATCTATATGATTGTGGCTGTTGATTTCTTTAATATGGGCGCAATGGAAAACAAAGGCCTGAATGTCTTCAATTCAAAATATGTCCTCGCAAAAAATGAAACAGCAACCGATAAAGACTATTTGAATATCGAAGCTGTTATCGGTCATGAGTATTTCCATAACTGGACGGGTAACCGCATTACATGTCGTGACTGGTTCCAGCTTAGTTTAAAAGAAGGTTTAACTGTTTTTCGCGATCAAGAATTTAGCTCAGATTTAGGCTCTCGTTCAGTTAACAGAATTAATAATGTTAAAGTGATGCGAGCCGCTCAGTTTGCTGAAGATGCGAGTCCTATGGCACATCCAATTCGCCCTGAAAAAGTGATCGAGATGAATAACTTCTATACCTTGACGGTTTATGAAAAAGGTTCTGAAGTTATTCGCATGATCCACACTTTATTGGGCGAGGAGATGTTCCAAGCCGGTATCCAGCTTTATGTTCATCGTCACGATGGTAGTGCGGCAACTTGTAATGATTTTGTACAAGCAATGGAAGATGCATCAAATGTGGATCTTTCTCTATTCCGTCGTTGGTATAGTCAATCAGGTACACCAGTTTTAACTGTCCGTGATGAATATTTCCCAGAAAAACAGCAATATGTTTTGCATGTTAATCAAATGACGCCACCAACAGCGGATCAAGCGGATAAACAACCATTACATATCCCTCTGGATGTTGAGTTATATGGTGAAGATGGCGCGGTTATTCCTCTAAAGCATTTAGGTAGCACGGTTAATTCAGTGCTCAATGTGACGCAAGAGTCACAAAGTTTTACGTTTGATGAAGTTCCTAGCCGGCCTGTGCCTTCACTTTTACGAGAATTCTCTGCGCCAGTTAAGTTGGATTATGCTTATAGTGATGAGCAACTTGCATTTTTAATGCAGTATTCTAGCAATGAATTTTCCCGGTGGGATGCGGCTCAACAGCTGATCAACAATTATGTGAAGATCAATGTGGCTAATCAACAAGCGGGCAAACCGCTCGTGTTCCCAGAACATGTGATTGATGCATTCCGTGCCGTTTTACTGAGTGATTCTATTGATCCTGCTTTAGTTGCTCTCATATTGACTTTGCCTTCTGAAAATGAAATGTCGGAATCATTCCAAACGATCGACCCTGATGCGATTCATGTTGTTGCAGATTTCATTGCTCATCGATTAGCAACTGAAATGGCTGATGAATTTTTAGCCGTCTACCAATCAATTAAAATTGATGGCTATCGCGTCGATCACCAAGATATTGCCAAACGAGCACTGCGCAATATTTGCTTGCAGTATATTGCGGCTGGGGATTCTCAAGATCTTGCAAATAAGCTGGTGTCTGCACAATTTAAATCAGCAGATAATATGACAGATTCACTGGCTGCATTAACCGCAGCAAATGAATCTCAGTTACCTTGTCTTGAGGCATTGATGGCAGAGTTTGATGAACGTTGGCATCAAGATGGGTTAGTGATGGATAAATGGTTCATGCTGCAAGGCTCTAGCCCTGCATCAGATGTGTTGAATAAAGTACGCGGGTTGCTAGAACACCGTTCCTTTAGCATGAGCAACCCGAATCGCGTCCGTTCATTGGTAGGAGCATTTACCTCAGGTAATCCATCCGCATTTCATACGCGAGATGGCAGTGGATATCAGTTCCTATATGAAATTTTAGTTGATTTGAATACGCGTAATCCGCAAGTGGCATCAAGATTGATCGAGCCGTTAATCCGCTTGAAACGTTACGATGAGCAACGCCAAGGTTTAATGCGCAATGTGCTTGAGCAACTTAAAGGATTAGAAAATCTTTCAGGTGACTTATTTGAGAAAGTGACTAAAGCACTTGAAGGCTAAACGGCTTATTTAGCAGCAAAAAAGCTATCTATAACCCCTGAGTCAATTTCAGGGGTTTTTTGTTTTATAGATAAGTGTATCAAGAACATCAGGAATTGAAGTTTTTTAGCTATTCCGGCGTAAAGTCATCACCAGATGAGAGCAGTGAAAAGTCACTTGCTGATACTTATCTGCTGGCAATTTAAAGTAGAGCTTCTGTTGATTGAGTGCTGGTGTAGTGTCTATTGCTTAATTGTTATTGTAAAGGTAGCTAACTCGATTAACTTTGCTACTTCTTGCGCTTTTTCATAACGTTTGTAGCTTCTTAGACTAACCCCAAGTTCTTTTGATGCTCGTTCCTGATCCCAATTCATCCCTCGTCGCCATAATCGCAGTTCAAATCCAGTCATAACATTCCAATAAATAATTCGAGATCAAAATCGATTTCACTACTGTCATGGTAGAGAGATGACCTTTAGTCGGCAGAGAAAATAGGTGGGCGGAGTATAGATAATCTCTCTGACTCGACGAGCTGAGTGCACTCAACAAGCCTGTAGCTTGAAGTATGGCAAATATAGATTGATATTTTCGTAGATTAAGTTGCGCAAGATAGGGTAATCTATATCGCGTTTTATCAGATGAAAATAACTGTACGTTGAAAATAACCTTGGCAAATTTGATTTGGCGGTTTTTTTTGATGCGCAGGATATTGTGTCTTTAATCGCTTTATACACCAAATAATTCAGGTTGTCGGTAGGCGGTAAGTGAACAAGTTACTAGGCACGTAGAAAACTCAGTGACTAGAGTGAGAAACCTCAAATCGGCAGCTGAAGCATTAAGGGTATAGACAGAAATAGGTTATTGGATATGTTATATCACCTTGCCCGCAAGGCTTTATTCCAGTTAGACCCAGAAAAAGCTCATGAATTGACTTTTCGCCACCTTCATCGTTTAAATAATTCCCCTTTTAAATGCCTTTTACGTCAATCTGTTGCGACTAAACCTGTTCAATGTATGGGGCTATCATTCAAAAATCCGCTGGGACTTGCTGCTGGTTTGGATAAAGATGGTGAATGCATCGATGCTTTTGGCGCAATGGGGTTTGGGTTTGTTGAGATAGGTACCGTGACGCCTCGAGCGCAATTAGGTAATGATAAACCTCGATTATTCAGACTGCCGGAAGCAGAAGGTCTGATCAATCGCATGGGATTTAACAATAAAGGTGTTGATAATCTGGTTGAGAATGTCAAAAAAACAACATATGGCGGGATCATTGGAATTAACATTGGTAAAAATAAAGATACACCAGTTGAACAAGGTAAAGACGACTATTTAATTTGTATGGATAAGGTGTATTCGCACGCAGGATATATTGCCATAAATATCTCATCACCAAATACTCCAGGCTTGCGCACTTTACAATATGGAGATGCATTAGACGATTTATTAAGTGGAATAAAAGCAAAACAGCTTGAGCTCCAATCGAAACATCAAAAATATGTTCCTGTTACTGTTAAAATTGCACCTGATCTAACAGAAGAAGAAATAATACAGGTCACCGATAGCTTAGTTCGCCATAATATTGATGGTGTCATAGCGACAAATACCACTTTAGACCGTGCTTTAGTTCAAGGTTTAAATCATTGTAATGAGGCTGGTGGTTTAAGTGGACGTCCTGTCCAATTTAAAAGTACTGAAGTTATCAGAATACTTTCCCGCGAATTAAATGGGAAATTACCGATTATTGGTGTTGGTGGAATTGATTCATTAACAGCGGCGAGAGAGAAAATGGACGCAGGTGCATCATTGATCCAAATTTATTCTGGTTTTATATATCATGGACCAAAATTAATAAAAGATATTGTGAATCATATATAGTTTACTATAAATTTACTTAAGGGGGGCTTTATTTATGCCCCTTTTTAATTTATATTAAATAAACTCGTCATATTTCGAGTTGCATGGTTGTTGACTATACTTAGCTAGCCGAGCCACATAGTTTATCTATGCTTCCCACCTATATGTAAATCGAATTATGTAGAGTATAGATTGCTTATTTTTTTAATCGATTTTGAGATGGATTTATCTGGAATTATACCTAAAATAATTCAAGTGCAGTTAGATAAGCGAGCTGAAAATATTCCTGAGCGGCAATAAGAATGTGATTTGGGGAGAAGAGCAGACGTAACCGCATCTTGATGTATTGGGGTATATACTCAAAATATTTTGAATTATGCATAGGCAAAAAAAACTATTTATATGAAAAAGTCCAAAATAGATTAAACAATACGGTAATTCGAGTCGCTGAGTGTATCATTTTAATTAGCAATACATGGTATGCAGCTTGAAGTATGAAGAGGATATATCTTAATAATAGTTTGCCTATAAATCGCTAAAGGATCGTTTATGAAAATTAAACCCGATGATCATTGGCGTTGGTATTTTGATCATGACCATGACAGGGTGATGTTAGATCTTGCTAACGGTATGATATTTCGCTCATGCTTTCCCGCCAAAATGCTAACGGTATGCGCACGTGCTGAGGTGGCTTTTAGTATTGAAGATGCCGGTGAGTTTTATATATTTGATGAGCAGGCTAAAAGATTAAATCTATCAAACGAAGAAAGAGCTGAATTAGTCTTAAATAGTTTAGTAGCACTCCGTTTTCTTAAACCTCAAATGCCAAAAAGTTGGTATTTTTCTTCTTTCCACGATATTGATATGCCATCTCAAGGGCAACTTATTCAAGTTCGCCTAGAAAATACGAACAGCGTTGCGACATTTATTATTGCAGAAGCAGGTACATCGGCGAGTTTATGTTTATTAGCTGAGACTCAATTAGAATTACCTGATCGTAAATTACGTTTTTGTGATCCAATCAAGATCATGAATGATCGCATGATGCGATATAAACGTAAGTCTAGTGGGTTATTATACGGCAATGTTATTTAATTGATCGTCCATGATCTTTTTTGATAATCATTGTTGGTATGATGATATTAAACAATTACTGTAAAGATAATTTGAGCGCACTTTTAGGAATACAACTACAGGTTAATATATAGCCATCGTCTTTAATTGCACTTTGTTTTAAAGGTGTGATTTCCCCTTCAATAAGTTTTACTTTACATTGTCCACAAATCCCAGCACGGCATGAATAAGGTAGCGATACACCTTTTGATTCAAGCTGTTCAAGAATAACTTCTTGAGTATTTCCTTCATATTTATTGTTTTCAAACGTTAATGTCACCGAACTTAACTGAGATTGAATAACCTCTGGTTTAATATCTACATCTCTTTCTTGTGGGAAATATTGACTCGGCTGTTTCTTTTCAAGCACAGTCACCGTATCGCCGACACGAATAACGCCAGTATTATTGATAATGATATTTTGCCCGAAATCAATATTACCGTTCTCTGCTGTGCGGAATGTTTGTAGGGTTGCTAGTGGTTCACGATTTGGGTGTTTAATGCCTTTTTCAGGACTTACAGTTGTTAAGATACAACGGCTACACGGTTTATCTAAGGTAAACACAACGTCACCAATTTGAATCTTATGCCAAGTATCCTCTTCAAAAGGTTGTGCTCCCGTAATAATCAAATTACCTCGAAATTGCTCAAGTTTGATACTCGCGGGGCAGCGTCTTTGTAATTCTTGCACTGAAGCTTCATTAATCAATAAAAATGGATAGCCATCGGCAAAAGATAATGGCACATCAGGAATGGTTTTAACACGGCGAGATAGTTGTGAACTTAACCAACGAAGTTGTACAGGTTCGTCAAAATAGCGACTTAACCAAGAATTAATGGCTTCAGGTGCAATTAGTGCATGAAAATGATTGCCCCATACTTCGGTTGGACTCTGATTTTGATCAAAGTCCTGATACAATACCGTCACACTTTCACCATCCGGTGCTTTGAGATAGAGGCCATTATTTAGCACTGCTGGTGTAAATAGTAACATCTGCGGGTATTTTCTTGCCGTGATAAATTTACCTTCCTGTGTTGTTACCATAAAATTACGATCAAATATTAGTCCGCTGGTATCTGCGTATGCATGGGAAAGACGTATACCCCTCATTGATTTAACGGGGTGTGTATAAAGACGTGAAAGCGTTATCATTTTTTAATCCTTAAAATTGTTGCTTAGCAACTTTATGACAAGCGCATAAGATTAGCTATAATGCGCAACAATTTTTCATCCAATTTGGTAAAAATACTATGAATTCTCTGTTTGCCAGCACAGCTCGTGGCCTAGAAGAACTATTGAAATCGGAATTAGAAGCTCTTGGCGCTAGCCAGTGCAAAATTGCACAAGGGGGCGTCCATTTTCAGGCTGATGAACGGGTTATGTATCAGAGTCTGCTCTGGAGCAGGCTGGCATCCCGTATCTTATTACCATTGAATGAGTTTGATGTTTATAGTGACTTAGACTTGTATCTTGGTGTGCAAGTTATCGACTGGACTGAGATTTTTTCAGTGACAGACAAGTTTGCTGTACATTTTAGTGGTACCAATGACGAGATCCGCAACAGCCAATATGGTGCGCTAAAAGTCAAAGATGCCATTGTGGATTGCTTTGTACGTAAAATCGATCAGCGTCCTGATGTTGCTCGGCAACAACCTGATATTCGAGTGAACGTGAATCTCAATAAAGAAAAAGCGAGTGTCGCATTGGATTTAAGTGGCGACTCTATGCATATTCGTGGTTATCGTGATTTAGCAGGGCAAGCCCCACTAAAAGAAAACTTAGCTGCGGCTATCATTAATCGTTCAGGTTGGCAGAAAGATACACCGCTCGTTGACCCAATGTGTGGTTCTGGGACTTTATTAATAGAAGCTGCGATGATGGCTGCTGATAGAGCACCGGGTTTACATCGCGATCATTGGGGCTTTTATGCATGGTCAAAATATAACCCAGAATTATGGCGTGAGCTCACAACAGAAGCTCAAGTACGCTTTCGTCAGGGACTGAAGGATACCACATCACGTTTTCATGGTTTTGATATTGATAAACGTGTATTGGATATGGCCCGCTCTAATGCTCGTAGAGCTGGGGTGCAAGATCTGATTAGCTTTAACCAAGGTGATGCAGCAATGCTAGAAAACCCGGTTAAAACGGAAATTAAAGGAACTATCCTAAGTAACCCACCTTATGGTGAGCGTTTAGAAAGTGAACCAGCCCTAATTGCATTACATAGCCAATTAGGTCGCGTAGTTAAAGCTCGTTTTCCTGGATGGCGCTTATCTATTTTCAGTGGTTCACCTGAATTATTAAGCTGTTTGCAATTACGTTCTGAGCGTGAATTCAAAGCCAAAAATGGCCCGCTTGACTGTGTACAAAAGAATTATTTATTAGCGGAATCACCTTCAGAAACTGTGGGTGAAATTTCTCCTGATTTTGCGAATCGTCTACGTAAAAACCACAAAAAACTCAGTAAATGGGCGAAACAGCAGGGTGTTGACTGCTACCGTGTTTATGATGCGGACTTGCCAGAATATAACGTCGCAGTGGATATTTATGGTAGCAAGGTGATTGTTCAGGAATATGCGCCGCCAAAAACAGTTGACGAACGCAAGGCTCGTCAGCGTTTATTTGATGTGATCACCGCGACGATGAATGTTTTACAGCTTTCATCAAATCAACTGATATTGAAGACGCGTCAACGGCAGAAAGGTAAACAGCAATATGAAAAACTTGCACAGAAAGATGATTTCTTTTTAGTACAAGAGTACAACGCAAAAATGCTGGTTAATTTAACTGACTATCTTGATACTGGGCTATTTTTAGATCATCGTATTGCGCGTCGCATGTTAGGGCAAATGAGCGGTGGGGCTGATTTCCTTAACCTATTCTGTTACACCGGTTCTGCAACGGTGCATGCTGGGTTGGGTGGAGCAAAAAGTACCACGTCAGTTGACATGTCCCGTACCTATTTAGAATGGGCCGAGAAAAACTTACAAGCGAACGGTCTAAGTGGACGTCAACACCGATTGATCCAAGCAGATTGCTTGAGTTGGTTGGCAAATAGTGATGAGCAATTTGATTTGATCTTCATTGATCCACCAACATTTTCAAACTCAAAACGCATGGATGGGACTTTCGATGTTCAGCGTGATCATGTTCAACTAGTGACCCATTTAAAACGTTTATTGCGTCGTGGTGGAACCATCATGTTCTCTAATAACAAACGTGGTTTCAAAATGGATGTAGATGCATTGAATGAGTTAGGCCTACAAGCTAGTGAAATAACAGCAAAAACTCGTTCAGAAGACTTTGCACGTAACCGTCAGATTCATAACTGCTGGCTGATCCGCCACACAGCGTAAAGGATAAAAAAATCAATGGCTTTAATTAATTTGTCCGGTGCATATCTTGCCTTTAGTGATGCACCTTTATTGGATAATACAGAAATACATATCGAAGAGAACGAACGTGTCTGTTTGGTCGGTCGTAATGGTGCCGGCAAGTCAACATTAATGCGTGTATTAACGAAAGAACAGCCTCTTGATGATGGGCAGCTACTTTATCAACAAGATTTAGTGGTTGCACGTTTACAACAAGATCCCCCACGCAATGTTGAAGGAACTATTTTTGATTTTGTTGCGGAAGGTGTAGCAGAGCAAGCTGAGTACCTCAAAGACTATCATCATATTTCGAAACTAGTCGAAGAAGATCCAAGTGAAAAGAATTTAAATAAACTCGCTGAAGTACAAGAGATTCTGGATACCCGTAATTTATGGTTATTAGACTCACGTATCAGTGATGTACTTAAAAAACTAGATTTGCCTGCTGATGCACAACTGTCTTCACTGTCTGGTGGATGGTTACGCAAGGCAGCGCTGGGTCGTGCATTAGTTAGCAATCCACGGGTATTATTTCTCGATGAGCCAACGAACCACTTAGATATCGAAACTATTCTGTGGTTAGAAAACTTTTTGAAAGATTTCCAAGGTAGCATTGTATTTATCTCCCATGACCGTTCCTTTATTCGTAATATGGCAACACGTATTATTGATCTGGATAGAGGGAAGTTAATGTCATGGCCGGGTAACTATGACAATTATCTGGAAGCTAAAGAAGAAGCTTTGCGTGTGGAAGAGATGCAAAATGCAGAATTCGATCGCAAACTGGCACAAGAAGAAACTTGGATCCGCCAAGGCATCAAAGCGAGACGTACGCGTAATGAAGGCCGTGTACGGGCATTAAAAGCATTACGTGTCGAACGCTCAGAGCGCCGTGAAGTGATGGGTAGTGCGAAAATGCAGGTTGGGGAAGCAGCTCGTTCTGGGAAAATCGTTTTTGAGATGGAAAACGTTAACTACCAAATCGATGGCAAAGTATTGGTTAATGACTTCAGTGCTCAAGTTATGCGTGGTGACAAAATTGCGCTAGTTGGGCCGAATGGCTGCGGTAAAACGACATTGTTAAAGTTAATGCTTGGTGATTTACAGGCAGACAGTGGAAAAGTACATTGTGGGACCAAGCTAGAAGTCGCTTATTTTGACCAACATCGTGCAGCATTAGACCCAGATAAAACAGTTATGGATAACCTTGCGGAAGGTAAGCAAGAAGTCATGGTTAATGGTAAACCACGTCATGTTTTAGGCTATTTACAAGACTTCATGTTCCCACCAAAACGTGCGATGACACCTGTTCGTGCGTTGTCAGGTGGTGAACGTAATAGATTGCTGCTTGCCCGTTTATTTTTAAAACCAAGCAATTTATTGATCCTCGATGAACCAACAAACGACCTCGATGTAGAAACGCTTGAACTACTCGAAGAGCTGGTAGACGGCTACCAAGGTACTATTTTATTAGTGAGCCATGACCGTGAATTCGTTGATAACAGTGTGACAGAGTGTTGGATTTTTGAAGGTGACGGTATTATTAACCGTTTCACTGGTGGTTATTTTGATGCTCAGCAGCAAAAAGCACAAACAGTGAGTTTAAAAGTCCCACAACAAAGTAAAATCGCGAATCAAGATAAATCTCTTAAGGAAAAAGAACCTACAAAGCGAAATAATAAGATTAGCTATCATTTACTCCGTGAATTAGAACAACTACCATCCAAGTTGGAGCAACTTGAAACTGAACTTGAAAAGTTGCAAGCAATTGTGGGTGATGCTGACTTCTTTAATCAACCTCATGATGAGACAGAAAAAACATTGAGTAAGTTGACTGAGAAAGAGCAAGAGTTGGAAAAAGCATTTGATCGTTGGCAAGAACTTGAGTTATTGAAAAATAGCTAATTCTTATAATTAGGAAACAAGAAGGGGCGAATCACCTTGTGTTCTCATGAATCTCATGAACATGTGCTGTGTACACAGTGCGACATGCTCGTTGCAGTGCCTGAATTAAAACAAGGCACTAAAGCGACCTGTCCGCGCTGCCATACGACGCTAATCGCAAAGTGGCGTTATCCTTACAAGCAGCCTGCAGCTTATGCGTTTAGTGCATTAATAATGTTGTTTGTTGCTTGCTTATTTCCTTTTGTGAAAATGAGTGCGGCTGGCATCGAAAATGAAATCTCGATATTTCAAATTATTGAGATTATATCTACGACACGCTATAGCGGTTTAGCCCTCTTTTTTCTGTTTTTTGCATTGGTTATCCCTGCTTTTTGTATGATAACTATCATACTGCTTGGTTTACAGGTATATATTCCCAAAAAGCCGAAGGTATGGATAAGTCGTATTTTGTTCCAGATGAAATCTTGGTGTATGGCGGAAATTTTTCTCGCGGGTGTTCTGGTTAGCTTCGTAAAATTGATTGCTTATGGTGACATCGGTGTTGGCTTAAGTTTTCTGCCATACTGCCTATACTGTGTTTTGCAAGTCAGGGCATTTCAATGCCTTGATCGACACTGGATGTGGAATAAAATTGAAGCTGCTCCTAAGATTGAGCAGAAATTAAAAGTGGGGCAGACAGGGATAAGCCAAAATATCAGATTGTGCTTAGTTTGTACTGCTATTTTACCCTCAGAGCAGTCTCAGTGCCCTCGGTGTTATGCACATGGTAGTGTGCGTAAAAATCAAAGTATACAGTGGACGTTGGCACTTTTATTAACTTCAATTATCTTATATATCCCAGCGAATGTGCTACCTGTTATGACAACGAGCATGTTGGGAAGTGACTTGCATTCGACCATTATGGATGGGGTAATTTTACTTTGGGGTGATGGGTCATATCCTGTCGCATTAATTATTTTTATTGCCAGTATTATGGTGCCATCTTTAAAAATGATAGGTATCGCATGGTTGTGTCTAGATTCGCAAGGATATGGAAATCGAGATCCACATAGAATGCATTTTATTTATGAGTTAGTCGAATATGTTGGACGTTGGTCTATGATTGATGTCTTTGTGATTACCATTTTGGCTTCATTAGTACAAATGGGTCAATTAATGAGCATAGTCCCCGCACAGGGCGTTATTTTCTTTGGTGTCGTCGTTATTTTAACGATGTTTGCTGCGATAACTTTTGACCCTAGATTGACATGGGATCGCTGTGAAAAGAGAAATGCGTTAAAAGCTGTCGAACAAGAAGGAGCTATCGGGTGAGTGAACAAGAAACATCACAGTCTAATGCCAAAGTTAGTAAACTGAAAAGCTGGTCACCCGTTTGGGTGATCCCGATCATCACTGTCCTTATTGGTGCTTGGATATTGTTTTACAACTTTAGTCATCAAGGACCGCAGGTCACTTTGATCACTTACAATGCAGAAGGCATTGAGGCGGGTAAAACTAAAATTAAGAGCCGTAGTGTTGATATTGGTATCGTTGAAAGTGTGACATTAGATGACAACTTTAGCCGAGTTGTTATTAAAGCGCGCCTTAACAGTAATATGGAAGATTTGTTGCGTACAGATTCTGCTTTTTGGATAGTCAAACCGACGATTGGCCGTGATGGTGTGACAGGATTAGGCACATTGTTGTCTGGTGTTTTTATTGAATTACAACCGGGCCGAGATACTAAAGAGCATTCTGAATTTACATTATTGGACTCACCGCCTTTAGCTTCTCCAGACGCTGAAGGTATTCGCATCGTACTCAGTAGTCAGAAAGCTGGGCAATTAAATGCAGGGGACCCAGTATTGTTCAGAGGCTATCGCGTCGGATCCGTTGAGACTAGCGATTTCGATATGAATAATCGTGATATGCGCTATCAACTGTTTATCAACGCGCCTTTTGACAAATTAATAAGCTCAAATGTACGATTCTGGAAAGATAGCGGAATTGCATTTGACATGTCATCGCAAGGTATTCACGTTGAATTAGGTTCTATAGCAACTCTGTTGTCAGGCGGAGTTAGCTTTGATGTACCAGCTGGGTGGCTTCCAGGTGACAGTGTTAAAGAAGCTGCGGAATTTAAATTATTTGATAACCAAAGCAGCATTCAGAATTCTCTCTACACTGAATATCAAGACTTTGTGATGTTTTTCTCTGATTCTATCCGAGGACTACAGCCTGGAGCCCCTGTCGAGTTCCGAGGTATTCGCTTAGGAACTGTTGCACAAGTCCCTTTCTATACAGAAGGCCTAGATCAAAAATTGGATAACGATTTCCGTATCCCTGTGTTGATTCATATTGAACCAGAGCGTTTTGCTAAAGATGTCGGCGCTGATTTTAATCTGAAAAATGAACTTGAATTAGCGATGAAAAATGGGCTTAGAGCCTCATTAAAATCAGGAAATTTATTAACAGGTGCACTATTTGTTGACCTCGATTTCGTGCAGAATGTGCCTGAATATAAAGGACCAGATGTTGTTGCAGGATACAAAATCATTCCAACGACGAGTGGTGGTTTAGCGCAAATTCAGCAGAAAGTCATTTCCGTACTGGATAAAATCAATAGCATGCCAATTGAGCCAATGTTGAATCAAACAACTCAGACACTTGCTGATGGGCAAAAAACCATTAAAGAAGCGCAAGTAATGCTTTCTGAATTGAATAAATTGATGGGAAGCAAAGATTTCCAGAACTTGCCTCAAGATATGCAAAAAACATTGAGTGAAATGAATCGCGCAATGCAAGGGTTCCAACCAGGTTCGCCTGCATACAATAAGATGGTTGATAATATGCAGCGTTTAGATCAGGTTCTTAGAGAAGTTCAACCATTACTACGTACTTTGAATAATAAGAGCAATGCCCTTGTATTTGAAGCTGAGCCATCGAAGGATCCTGTACCTAAAGGAGTGAAAAAATAATGAGATATCTATTATCAATACTTGTTTTAATGCTGGCGGCTTGTAGTAGCACACCTGATAAAATGTACTATCAGTTGCCGGTGAAACCGCCGGCAACGCAAACTGCTACAGTGATGAGCGAACAAAATCAAGTTTGGTTGCAACGTGTTATGTTAGCGGATGTTCTTACATCAAATGGAATTACTTATCAGACTTCTGATGTGAGTTACAGTAATGCTAGCGCCCATTTGTGGGCCAGCCCATTAGAGCAGCAGTTGGGGCAATCAATGGTTAGTGAGCTATCTTTAGCGTTGCCAGGACGGCTAGTATCACTGCAGCCATTGCAGAATTCACCGGATACGTTAGATATTACACTAACTGCGTTTAACGGCCGCTATGATGGCACTGTACTGGTTCAAGGCTTTTGGACATTATCTCGCGGTAAAGAGGTGATTCGTCGTAATTTTGATATTCAACTTGAGCAAAAAGAAGACGGCTATCCTGAGTTAGTTCGAACACTAGCAAATGGCTGGCAACAAGTTGCAGATGGAATGGTGAAAGAGATCAGTAAGCCTTAATTAGCGTTATTATTGTTATATAAAATGCACCTCATATTTTAGTGAATAGAGGTGCATTTTTTATTAATTCTGTTGTAAATCATCCAAATACACACGCTCATAAAATAACTAACAATAGAGAAAATAAACATAAATATATTAAATATCAAATAGTTGCTGTTTTTTGAATATACAAATCACATATATAACATTTATGACATTTATATGAAATTCTTTACTTGATTTTCTATCAAGTGAGCGGTATTTCTATAGTGTAGCCGAATGAGATTCGCTACTGTTTTCTTTTCCATTTAAATGATGAGGGAAGTAAGGCATGAAAAGACAGAAACGAGACCGTTTAGAAAGAGCTTTATCAAGAGGTTATCAAGCAGGAATTGCAGGGCGTTCAAAAGAGCTATGTCCCTATCAGGCTGTCGATGCACGATCGCATTGGCTAGGAGGATGGCGTCAAGCTATGGATGACAGGGTAGTTCTCTCTGCTTAAGGGTAGACCTAACCATAACTTATCAATTAGAGAACTCGAGTAAGCGGTTTTTTAATTCAATTCATATAGATAATTTTTAAACCTCCGCTATTGCGGAGGTTTTCGCACTAGAGACACTTATACCCATCATACTTAAAGTCAGTTTAGCATTTGGGTATAGTTACTAAATTAGAATACGCTAGTGTCTTTAAACAGGCCTACTTTAAGGTCGTTAGCGACGTAAATTACTTTACCATCTACTAACACTTCACCATCTGCAAGTCCCATAATCAATTTACGGTTAATGACGCGTTTAAAATTGATACGATAAGTGACTTTTTTTGCTGTTGGTAGAATTTGACCAGTAAATTTCACTTCGCCAACACCAAGCGCACGGCCTTTACCTTCTCCGCCAAGCCACCCAAGATAAAAACCAACAAGCTGCCACATTGCATCGAGTCCTAAGCAACCTGGCATAACAGGATCATTAACAAAATGGCAGCCAAAGAACCATAGGTCTGGATTGATATCCAGTTCAGCTTCGACATAGCCTTTATTAAAGGTACCACCATCTTCTGTCATTGTGATGATGCGATCCATCATCAACATGTTACCAGAGGGTAATGGTGGTCCATTTTCTCCAAATAATTCGCCTCTTCCAGAAGCTTCTAAATCAACCTTTGTGTAGGATCCGCGTTTATCAACCATGTTCTTCTGATAGCCTTAATTAAGTGTAAGAACACAGGATAGCTTACACTTGTACGCTGAACAACTCCGATCTGATATTTTTCCTCAGCCAAGCCATTTTTGAAACCAAGGAAACTTTGGTTTTTCCGGTGAATTAGCGTGATTTATACGTTCCTGAATTAAAGCTAACAGGTGTACATTATCATCTTCAACTTGCTGTTCAAAATAAGGCTGTTGTGTCAGTAAAGTAATAGCTTGAGCCACATGTTCAACGGGCCAAATATGGAATTGACCTTCCTTGACAGAGTTTAATACCGTGTCATTGACGTTGAGATGACGAACGTTAGACATTGGGATAATCACGCCTTGGTTACCTGTTAGGCCACGTTTAGCACAGATATCATAAAAACCTTCAATTTTCTCATTTACACCACCAATTGGTTGTACAAAACCAAACTGGTCAACAGCACCTGTTACCGCAATTTGCTGGTCGATAGGCTGTAGGGCCAATGCACTGATAAGAACGCACAGCTCAGCCAATGACGCACTATCTCCATCTACTTCACCATAAGACTGTTCAAAGACAATGGAGGCTGAAAATGGCTGTGGTTGATCCAATTTCAGTTCATAATTCAAATAAGCTTGCATGATCATCATACCTTTAGCATGAATATTTCCGCCTAGCTCAGCTTTGCGTTCAACATCAATGAATTCACCGTCACCTAAATGGACAACACAAGTGATACGTGATGGTTCTCCAAGCGCTTCAGGATGACCCGGATATTGCAAAACAGATAAACCATTAATTTGGCCGATAACGTCGCCTTCTGTTTTGATAAAAACTTGTTCTTGCAAAATATCGTCTTGAGTACGCTCTGAAAGAAAACTATGACGCCAGAGCCGATTTTCAATAGCTTCATTAAAGGCATCATTACCAATGAGATTGTTAGATTGATAATGGGATGCATCAATCAATCTACGCGTTAACCAAAGAGTATCTAACGGTAAATTGAATTTATCTTCGCAAAAACGAGTTGCTTGAGTGAGCAACGCTGGCCAACCATCTGGAGCAATTTCTGGCAATTGATTTGTAACGATAATAGATTTGATATAACGCATCCATAAAGTCAATTGTTCTTCATTATCAAAGAACATCACTGGCTCATATTCGCCATAAATTGCATTATCAAAGAGGTCGACGTGATTATATTCAAACTCTTCAAGTTCAAGTCGATCACCAACAATAATTAATTTGACGTCAAGAGGCTGTGACTCAATCTCAATCGGAAGAGGCTGGTTATCCGAAAAAGGTAGCCATTCGAGCCGGCGACGAGAAATCATATGTTGTAATCGTTGGCACATCAAAGGTTGAGAAATCAGAGCAGAAGCCGATATGATTAAGACTCCGCCATTGACATGATGCAGTAATCCCGGCACTAAACGCATTGATGGCGTGATATAACCAAACAGTTGTTCTTGCTCAATCCAATGGCGATAAGCAATATTAGTTCGACTTGAAAAGCGGCTATTTATATCAGGTATCCATTCAAAAGCATCTTTGCTTTCAGAAAGCTGATAGTCACCATTAATTGGCGAGCATTTTGTAAGCAAAGGCTGAATAGCATCTGCAAATAACTGTAGATAGCTTTCATGTTCATCGGATTTGATAAACATAAAACGAGTTCGAGCATTTTCTTTGATAAAACGCTCAACACTGTCAAACAACCTAGGCTGAATTTCAGACAGAATGGTAGGAGACAGAGTATCTGAAGAGACAAAATTTGCCTGGTAAGGCGTTAAGTCAGGTATTAGGCCTTGCCATGTTAGTTCTTGACTGATCACTATAATTTTTCTGCTATTAATATGATTATAAGTAAAATGCCTGTCGGTGAGCCGGCGCGTATGTCTGAATCCTGTTTGGATATTTTACATTATTTTCAGGTCAGTTTATTACCCAATGGGCAAGGCTGCTATATTAACGTCTGAGCGTCAATCTTGCAGCAATAATTGTCGTATTATCGGTTAGAATAGAGAAAATAAAAGTACAACAGGGAAACTCATCGGCCATGTTAAGCCTATAAGTATCGCGCTGAGTAATCGCATAAAAATATTAGGGTCTTTAGTTACGAGTAGTGTTATAAGAGCAGAACATACGCCTCCGATCCCGTATATGAGGAGCATGCATTCAAATGTAGACATGCTAATTTATTAAATTGTTAACAGTTAAACGCGGATTGTACACTAATTTGTACTCAGTTGTTATCTACTTTGTGAATGGTAAGTTGACAATTATTCTATGATTACGCATTTTTCTTCTAAAATTGCTACTATAGAATCAAATTCGATTTTCATCAGGAAAAAATATGAAATATCAGCAGCTTGAAAATCTTGAATGTGGCTGGAAATGGGATTATCTGATTAAAAAATCCAGAGGTGGTGAACTGATCACGCGTTATATAGAAAGGAGTGCTGAAGATGAAGCCATTGCCTTGCTGTTGAAGATGGAAAATTGCCCAACCGAGGTTTTAAAGTGGATCTCTCTTCATATGAATCCACAATTAGATAATCGTATGAAGCAAAGTATTCGAGCAAGACGCAAGCGGCATTTTAATGCAGAACATCCTCATACAAGAAAAAAATCCATTGATCTTGATTTTTCTGTTTGGCAACGCTTATCTAACCTTGCAGTAAATCGAAATAAAACATTATCAGAAACGATCATCCAATTGATAGAAGATGCAGAACATAAAGATAAATATGAGAATCAGATGAGTTCATTAAAACAAGATTTGCAAGCCATTTTAGGTAGTGCTAATACGGAAAAATAAATTTGGTGATCGTTACATGATCTATCCTGATCGTTTCCTTCGGTGAACAAGCTTACCTTTATCATCCTTCCTCTCCGTAATGGGCATTCTAGTTACGACCTTATTATGTTCGAATTGTTGGTATTTTAAGTGTCGGTTTTGTGATAATAAGGGAAACTTTACCTAGGGGACGATGACGTTTTTTTCGATAATTTAACGATAAAAAAACCCCATAAAATGGGGTTTTTTATTCTGTACGAAATTCAAACTAGGGCTAGTAATTAAGCGCCTGGTTGAGTAACAACTTCAGTTGTACCTTGAATTTCGATTTCAACGCGACGGTCTGGAGCCAAACACTCGATTAGAGCTGCGCGGCCTTTAACATCGTCACATTTGTTGCCAGTTACTGGATCTTCTTTACCACGACCTTCAGCAGCGATTGCGCTTGCTGGAACGCCTTTAGATACCAAGTAATCAACTACAGACTGAGCACGTTTTTGTGACAGTGGTAGGTTGTAGTTTTGTGAACCGATACGGTCTGTGAAACCAACTACCAGTACGCGACCTTGAGTTGGGTCGATGCTGCTCAGTTCAGTATACAGTTCGTTCAGCGCTTGCTGACCTTCTGGTTTCAGAGTTGCTTTGTTGAAGTTAAACAGAACGTCTGAACGCAGTGTGAAACGTTTGTTTTCAACAACTGGAGCTGGAGCAACAACTGGAGCTGGCTCAACAACTGGAGCAGCTTCTTGATTGAAGCGGTATGCCAGACCAACGCTCAGCATGCCGTTATCAGGACGCGCGCCCAGGTTGTCATTATCACCGATCTTGCTAACCCATTGGTAATCTAAACGAGTTGCCCAGTTTGGAGTGATAGCATATTCAACACCCAGTGCGTATACAGGAGAAACGCCAGTGTCGTTTTCTTTATAGTTAGGCTCACCAGCTTGGCTAGCTTTAACATCTGTACGCCAAACCATACCACCTAAACGAGTGTAAACATCTAAGTCATCCATGATTGGATAGCTTAGTTTAGTAGTTAGAGAAACACCCATTGATTTCAGGTCGCCGCTGTTACCAGCACCTTTATATTTCAATTTACCAAACCAGTCATAACCAAGCTCGAAGCCTAGGTATTGGTTGTATTGGTAACCTGCGTATGCACCAGCACCTAAAGTATCACGGTCAGTGCTATTGCCTACAGAAGTATCACGGTTAACTGGAGTGAATTTGGTATCTTCATAATGAGACCAACCCAGTTTAGCACCGGTATACCAAGTATTGTCTTTTGGAGCTGCTTGCGCAACAGTTGCGAAAGCTGCTACTGCCACTGCTACTGCGATAGCTGTCTTTTTCATTTTTACGCCTCGTTATCATCCAATATAGGCATGGCTTCAAAGAGCCTTATTATTCGCCATTGGTTTAAAATATGTGCTAGGTTTCACTGACATTATCTACAAAAATTTATAAAAAGTAAAAAATAATGTCATAACCTTAACAAGCTAAAGTCTACAACGAACTAGGAAAGATACAAGTAGAGCGAGCAAAAATCGTTATAAAAAAACTATTTTTAGTGGATAAATCAGAGAGATAAATATAATTTACCATGAAATTGATTATTATCTATCCCATTGATCTTCATTATTTTTTCTATGTTTTTTATACCTAATATATCCAAATGTCAAATTTACTAAGAATATTCTTAATCTTAGTTAGTGGTAATATTTAGAGTGAATTTTTAGATTGTTTTGCTGTCCAGAATGGTTACTTACAATATTATGTGTTTTTTGGGGGCGCATAATGAAGCCAATAGAATGACCTTCTTGTGCTGCACTATGTAGCCGAGCAAAGTCTTGTTCAGCCAATACTGGAAGCCAACCTAAAACAACACTGTAGTTACCACTTCTCAATGCTTTTTCCATGACATCAATTGTTGTAATGGTTGCCATATGATTCAATTGCATGACTTTATTGGCAGGTATTCCTGACTGTTCTAGCCAATTTCGACTTAATTTCTTATTTGGGCTTAGCCATAGCAACCAACGCGATTGCACACCAAATTGACGAAGCATCGGTAGTAGAATGCAATCCATTATTGGGTGCTTTTCATCGTAAACAAGTTCACTCACCATACCGTGCTGCATAGTATCATTGAGATGCGGTATTGAAGCTTTTGTTTGCACAAAATGATTAAGAGAAAGTTCAGTTGTCTTGTTCCGAGAATAGATAGCCATAGTTCACCTCGCCAATAAGCTGTATGAATGTACAGTAACTGTATATTTATCCAATATCAAGTCTATTTTTACAAAGCGCTTCGCAACTTTATAGTTTATCTCAGCAATATTCTTGGCGTTTTTGAAAGATACTCTCAGAATGTACATCTTCTAATTGTTTGTAAAATTAGGAAATTTATAGTTTCACTCACAAGGATGGATGCAGATGAATACTCATAAGGAGTTTGGGTGTATGTCTTTAACTGAAAATAATTATATTCATTTAGAGCAGTTACTAGAAAGATTTGGTGAACTAAGAAAAAAAATCATTTTGGTGGAGATAGCTTAATTATCGATAACGTCATTATCGGATTGATATTAGATGATCTTTTATATTTACGAGGTTGTCTATTTGCAAGAAGTTATTTTGAATCTGCAGCATTAAATCGCTTAGTGTTTAGAAAAAAAGGAATTCCATTAGAGCTTCGCTATTATCTTGTTTCTAAACAAATTTGGGAAAATGAAGAACTACTATTACATTGTATTGATTTAGCTTATCGATCAGCAATAGAGGAGAAAACTCAGAAACAATCGGCAGTCATACGAATAAAAGATTTACCGAATATGAATATGTCTGTTGAAAGGGCCTTGGGTAAGATTGGTATCCATAAAGTAGACGAATTACGGGAAATAGGGGCGAAAGCGTGCTTTTTAAAATTAAAACAATATGGAAAGTTCGCACCTAGTATCAAACTATTAATTGGTCTAGCTGGTGCAATTGAGGGATATCATAGTGCAGTTTTACCGGCAAAAATGAAACAGGATTTAATTAACTGGTACAACAGTGTAGGGTGAAATTGATATCTTTCTAAATTGCAATTAGGTAAGAAATCAAGGCGCTGTTAATCTTTCAGGTGTGATTTATATTTAAGGCTCAAGTAATGAAATACTCTATTATTAAACTCTAGGGCAGGTTTTGCTCATCATAGGATGGTAAATAAAATGTGTTTTATTTACCATCAGTTATTACGAGAAAAATAAGCATAAAAGTTCAGTAGCTCTAGATTCAATAGATATAGAAAGTTAATTAATGTGCCCTTTAAGATAAGTGTTCTCATTGTTCATCAACTGAAGCATCACAGGATAAGCCTAGATAAATAAGCGGAGTAGGTGGATCATTCTATGAGTAAATAGAATTTTGGCACCCGCTCATCAGTTTAATTTATTCATTACACCTAGGGGCTGTTGCTCTTTGCTGATTATTTTACTGTATTTAATGATTAAAATAACAGGGATGTAATCAGATTACTTACTAATACGGTTAAAAGCATCAACATAAACCTAAACAGTAAATAAAAGCACCCCTCGGGTTCGATTAAAAGTAATTTTTCGTTGGATTGAACGGCTCTTGCCAAGTCTACAATGCGGCGAGCTACTGCCTGTTTTCTTTTTACCTTAAGTAAGGACTTTTTATTCGAATAAAATTGACCTTAAAAGTTCAAAAGCCACTAGGAGGTCTGACTATTTGAAGCATCTGCTATGGGGATATTAATTTTTTTTATCATAGCATTAATGTCAGGCGTTAATTCCAGTAATAGTCTTGTTTGTTCCAAAATCAAACCAGTTTTTTCATCATCACTTGAAGATATGCTATCAATACGTTTCATAATTTTTTCGCGAAGCTGCTCTGATTTTTCTTCTGTGTTATTACGAGAATCAAATTTTACAGCTTGAAGTGAAGTTTCCACATAGCAGATAGCATCACTTAAAATGCTGAGGTTATCTTCATTTTGCATTTGCTCTCTGTGAGCCCCTAAGGCAGAAATGTAGCTAAGTAATGTATGATTTAGGCATAGCAACTGGAAAGCTAGCTCTTGAGTTACTTTATAAGACTTAGGGTCTGAAGCCATGTTGGAAACAATAGAAGCAAACTCGGCGTCATTCTTATGAGCTTCACGCCTCGCGATTCTATATTCAAGGCTATTATCTTTACCTTGATAATATTGCTGCAAGATAGCATCCAAATAGCCACAATTACTGTCCATTGTTTTTTGGACAACCAGAGGTAATTGCCGAAACTTCCAATCCGGCCAAATAAAACTAACAGCACAGAATGCAATGAAACAACCGATTAAGGTATCAATGACCCGAGGGAGAGCAACTTCAAAGCCATCACCTAATAGGTTAAAACAAAAGAGAACAAGTAGAGTAATAAACAGTGTTGCTTGCGCATACTGACTACTGCGAAAAACAAAAAATAGCAGTCCCGAAATCACAATTAGTATGAGTTGCCCTTCCATAGAGGGAACAAAATTCAATAGCGGCAATCCAACCAAAATTCCAATAATTGTACCAACAATGCGTAAAGCTAAACGCCGTTTCGTCGCACTGTAGTTAGGTTGGCAAACAAATAAGCTCGTCAATAAAATCCAATAGCCTCTTTCTAAATCCAATAATTGGATGATAAGGTATCCAGTACAAAGTAGGATTGACATTCTTACCGCGTGGCGAAATAGAGCTGACTTTGGTGTTAAATGGTGCTTAAAGCGAGCAATAATATCGCCTATACCTGATAGTGACTCATCGGAAAGTTGTTCAATTTGCTTATTATTTTGTTGCCGTACGCTTTGTTCAAGGCTCAATCCCCTGAGTTGTACATCAATTCCTTTCAAGTTTTTAAGTAAATTGTGGAGCGCTTTTATTTCATGAATAGCAGGGTATTGCTGTTTAAGTAATTGCAGCGAGTTTTCAAGATAAGCAAAAGTGCCATCAAAGCGAGGGTTATGTTGGTACTGTTTGTGCCACAAAACAGATTGTGCAACCTGTTGGCAGGCTCTTGCTTGCATAGTGAGTAAACGTTGAAAGCGAAATAAAATATCACTATGGCGTAGTGTACGGCTCAATTGCTGGTATTGAATATGGGATGAACTCACGCGTTCATGAATATCTTGAGCAACAAAATAATATTGTAATGCAGTACGAGTTCCTTTTTGTCCTCTATCGCCTTTAAGGCGGCTGAGTAGCGCAATTTTCGTTTGGTGCATGGTGCTGACTAAAGAACTATTAACTAAAGCTAAATCATAGATAGACTGTTGATAGCCATCTTCAAGATCAGGGTCGAATAAATTTGCTTTAGCATCAAGGTAAGCGGCCAATTGTTGGTAACATTGCATAATAGCATCTTGCAGCGGCCTAACAGGGAATAAAATATGGCCTATTAAAGTTAAAATATTATACCAAATTGCACCAATTAGTAATAACGCAGGTTGCTGATACCAAGTATCAAAAATAGGCACGCCCAGCATGGTATAGATTGCAATAAGCAAAGCACCAAAGGCAATTGTGGCATAACGCTGCCCTAATGCACCTAAAAGGATAAACCCACAAGTTGAAAGAGCTAACCCAAAAAAGAATAATACTGGATAAGGGAAGAGTAACTCAATCGAGACTGAGGCTATAAAAAAGCTGAGTAAGGTAATAACGAGGTTTTTTAATCTACCTGTTAGTCTATCGTCTAAGTCAGTTAGGGCTGCTGCAACCACGCCTAAAGTTAGGGGGATGGTGACTTTGGGGTCTTGGCCTAATAACCAAGGAATTAAGGTCGTCCCTGTCAGGGCGATTAAGATTCGGATATAATATAAAGCATGGCTGTTATATAAAACACGACGATAACTGGTAAGCAGCGTTAACACAAAGTACCTCAAAGGCAAGAATCCTTAATCTATATAGGATAGCTTGTTTATAAGTAATAAAAAACCGTCTGAAATCAAGCAGCCATCATTTTCATTATTGTTCAACTCAGGTGCAGGATGTATGGAACTGAAATCAACACAGATTGGGCAGCGCCTGGCTCAGCATCCCTATAATCGGGTTCGCTTATTAAATGCAGGCATTGAAGTTGGTGGTGAAAAACATGAATATCTCATTCCCTTTAATCAATTAATTGATATTCGCTGTAAAAGAGGGATCGTTTGGGGGGAGCTCGAATTCGAATTAGCTGATGAGCAAGTTGTGCGCTTGCATGGAACTGAATGGAAGCAAACTCAACGTTTTTATCATTATTTAAATGAGAAGTGGCAGCAATGGAGTACTGAAATGAGCGAGATCAGTGCTGAAGTGCTTGTTTCACTGGCTAAGAGTATCCAGCGCCAAACTCAACAGGATATTTGGTGTAGTTTGCGAGATCTATCGACTTTTCGAAAAAATATCACGCAACAATTTTCGTCGCTTCCTCTACCTTTAGCTCGCGTTAGTCAATTTGAGAACTGTGCAGCACCTTATCATTATTGCTTACAATGGCTGAATGATGGTGAACAGTGTCGTTTACGTTCAAATGAACAGTGGTGTGAATCAATATTGTCACGCTATGGCGATTTTTTCCAAAATATAGAATCGTCGCCACTTAACCATAGTCAGTCACTTTCAGTCATCAATGGTGAAGATAATGTTTTAGTATTGGCGGGGGCAGGGAGCGGAAAAACGTCGGTATTGGTTGCTAGAGCGGGTTGGCTACTTTTAAGAAACTTAGCCAAAGCTGATCAAATTTTATTGTTAGCTTTTGGTCGTAAAGCTGCGGAAGAGATGAATGAACGTATTCAAGAGCATTTACATCAAACAGAGATTGAAGCCAAAACATTTCACGCATTAGCGTTACACATCATACGTGAGGGGAGCAATAAATCTCCAGTCATTAGTGAATTAGAAACTGATGCTCAAAAACGTCATGCACTATTACTCAACGAGTGGCGTGAACAGTGTGGTAGTAAGAAAGCACAAGCTAAAGGTTGGCGTGAATGGTTGACAGATGAACTAGGCTGGGACGTTCCTGACGGTGAGTTTTGGCATGATAAAAAAATTAGCAAAAAAATAGTTAGCCGCCTCGAACGTTGGTTAAGCCTCATGCGAATGCATGGTGGAAGCCAAAAAGAGATGATAGAAGCTACTGATGAATCTATTAAAGACCTCTTCCAAAAACGTATTCGCCTAATGTCCCCATTACTAAAGGCATGGAAAACTGCATTAAAAAATGAAGGTGCTATCGATTTTTCAGGTCTAATTCATCAGGCTGTCAATCTTTTAGAAAAAGGACGTTTTATTAGCCCTTGGAAGCATATTTTAGTTGATGAATTCCAAGATATATCGCCATTGAGAGCAAAGCTGTTACAGGCTTTGCGTCAACAAAATAAACAAACAGCACTTTTTGCTGTGGGTGATGACTGGCAAGCAATTTATCGTTTTAGCGGTGCTGAACTTGATTTGACAACGTCCTTTGAACAGAATTTTGGTACTGGTGCATTATGTGCCTTAGATACAACTTATCGATTCAATGAACGTATTGGCGATATTGCGAATCGTTTTGTTATGCAAAATCCTACTCAGTTGTATAAACCATTAAATAGCTTAACGAAAGGGAATAAAAAATCGGTTATATTACTTTATGAAAATGCGCTTGAATTACTTTTAGACAAAATGAGTGGTTACGTGACTGAAAATGAAACCATATTATTATTAGTACGCTACCATTATTTACGGCCTGAAATCTTAAATAAGGCAAAAACGCGTTGGCCAAAGCTTAATATCGAATTTATGACTATTCATGCTTCAAAAGGGAAGCAAGCTGACCATGTGGTTATTTGTGGGCTGAATAACGGCAAAGATGGTTTTCCCGCTGCAGCGAGAGAATCTATCATGGAACAGGCATTACTCCCTAAACATGAAGAGTTCGATCATGCAGAAGAGCGGCGCTTACTGTATGTCGCAATGACGCGTACAAAACAACAAGTATGGTTGCTGTATAACCCCGATGAGCCTTCTGATTTTGTCGAAGTACTAAAACAGTTAGGTGTTCCTAGACAGAAAAAACCGTAACAGACTCGATGTGGCCGGTGGCGTATCCGGCACATCGAAACATTTAGTTGGTACGTTTTTGTAGGTATTGCTGATAGTCAGGAATAACGATCTCAATTTCACCAGCAAAAAAAGGTGAAGTAATGATAAAGTCTGCTGTTGCAGGGTTAGTGGCTACAGGGATATTCCAAACCGTCGCTAAGCGTAACAACGCTTTAACATCAGGGTCATGAGGAACTGCATTTAATGGGTCCCAGAAAAAAATCATTGTATCGATTTTTTGTTCAGCAATCATTGCACCAATTTGTTGATCGCCGCCCATAGGTCCACTTAGCATACCTGTGACGTTAAGCCCAGTATGTTGGCTAATGAGTTTAGCGGTGGTCCCAGTTCCAAATAATTTATGTGACTTAAGTTGCTCAATATTTTTTGTTACCCATGCTAATAAAGACGATTTGCAATGGTCATGGGCAACGAGTGCTATGTTTTTAGAGGCTGTGATTGTACGAGTAGTTGATTCCATGATGTTCCCTTAAAAGTAGCGTGGCATATCACGCTAGGAATAATTGAGTTCGCACGCGACTCAAGATATATCATATTGTAGGTTAATAGTTTACTGATTTTGGGAGATATTTTGATGACTAGCCAAGAAATTGCAGAAATATTACGTAGTGTTAATACCATCGCATTAGTTGGTGCGAGTGATAAAAAAAATAGACCTAGTTATGAAGTGATGGAGTATCTTTTAGAGCAAGGGTATACTGTAATACCCGTTAGTCCTAAATTAGCGGGACAAATGCTATTAGGACAAAAAGTCTACGCCAAACTTAGCGATATTCAACAACCGATTGATATGGTAGATGTTTTTCGTAATGCGGAAGCTGCTGTTGGTGTTGCGGAAGAAGCTGTGGCGATTAATGCAAAAGTATTATGGTTGCAAAAAGAAATTATCAGTGAAGAAGCTAAGCAGATTGCTCTTGCTGCAGGTATGAAATTTGTCATGGACAAATGTCCAAAGCAAGAGATACCAGCGCTTGGTTTAGAAAAATAATTGTTGATTAAAGCAGTAAAGCAGTGATGAAACTGCTTTACTGTTGATAAAATGACAAAAGATTTACTCGCAATTAGTTACGCAGGCGGGGAGCCTGTAATTGTGAGCGTATAGATTCTGCCAACTCATCCATAGAGGATTGTTCAGGATGGTCACCAACGATTTCATAAGTAATTTGAGCTTCAGCTAAATATGTATGAATCGCTTCACCGTCGTCATCTTCCATAACAACATGATACCAAGGCAGATCACGTAATGTACTGTTTGATGCGATATCATCATCATGTGGTTGTTCGAGCGAATACTCTGCATCAACATCAACGACAACGCCAAGGTAGCCGAGTAGTTTATGTCTAACTTGTTGCCCGATCCCGTATTTACTGGTGATCATCATAGCCACCTCCTAAAAGCCTTTCTTATGCTATAACTCTATATTTGGGCAGTGTTCCGCGTTTTCAAGCCAATGTATGGACAATTACTCATAACGCAATACACTGTTTTATATGTAACATGAAAAGCAGTGCCTCAAACTCAGATTATCTGTTCGATGAATAAAATACAACCGTAATAAATGGTATATTAATAAATAGTGTATTGATAATGGGGGCTAAAATGACAACAGCAGCAGGTCGTTTATTTTATATCTATGGACGTGTACAGGGAGTAGGTTTTCGCTATCAAACCTATCATTGGGCCAATCAAAATGGCATAAAAGGGTATGTGCACAACCGTGAAGACGGTAGTGTGGCATTAGCTATTTATGGCTCAAATCAAGATATTAGTTTTGTAGAAGAGTGGTTAAACGCGGGTGGGCCCCCTGGTGCAAAGATTGATCACTATTTCAGTGAAAATTGGCAAACTGAGAAAATAGCGGATTTTTCTGTCCGCTATTAATGACATATCCAATACAGATAAGGCTCTGCCTTTCAGGGAATTGAGGATATTAATAAATTAAATACATTTAACTGGTTTCGGTAGCCCCGCAAGTTTGGTTGCTTGTTTTGCTGGACCTTTAGGAAATAGTCGATATAAGTAGCGGCTATTTCCTTTCTCCTCCCCAAATTGCTGAGAAACGGCTTTTACCAGCATTCGAATAGCGGGGGATGTATTAAATTCCAAATAAAAAGAACGAACAAAGCGAACGATTTCTAAATGCTCTTCTGTCAGTGAAATATTTTCTTGCTCTGCGAGAAGAGGAATAAGAGCTTCGCTCCATTGTTGGCTATTAATAAGGTAGCCCTGAGAATCAGTCTCAATTTCTTGACCGTTAAAAAGCAACATACGAATTTCAACCTAAACAAAAATAGGGTGTAAATTTAACAAATAATAGGTGATAACCCAAGTCGCCTGTCAAAAATGTTGATAATTTAGCCCATTAACACACTAAGCGCCTATTTTTGAAGCAATTGATCAAATAAGGGGTTTACATCGAATGAACAGATGTTTATAGTGCTCGTCATTGCGGAGGGGTGGCCGAGCGGCTGAAGGCAGCGGTCTTGAAAACCGCCGATGGGTAACCATCCGAGAGTTCGAATCTCTCCTCCTCCGCCATCTTCACTTCTAGTAACGTCTCCTAAAGTCTACCAATCCCAGTTAAATCAAGCATTCTAGCGAAATCTCACTCTACCGAAGTCTACTAGCGTCTTTCTAAATCTATACAATCTATTGTATAGTTTCTTGTATAGAATTTACCTCTACAATTTTCCTATACAATATTGGTGATTTATGAAGCTAACAGACATGGCAATCAAGCGTGCCAAGCCAAAAGAAAAATCATACACGCTGGCGGACGGTAACGGGCTATCTTTGTTAGTTGAAACTAACGGTTCCAAAGGCTGGCGTTATCGCTATCAATTCGCTGGCAAAACTAAAATGATATCGTTAGGCATCTATCCTGTTGTCACACTCAATGAAGCAAGAACGAAAAGAGATGAGGCACGAAAACAGGTTGTCAATGGCATTAATCCAAGTGAAGCCAGAAAATCAGAAAAAGCGGCAACAATTAACCAAACTGAAAACACCTTTAAAAATATTGCCCTTGAGTGGTATGAGGGAAGAAAGGATCGCTGGTCTGTTGGTTATCGTGATGACATGATGGACGCGTTCGAAAAAGATGTATTTCCTTATATAGGTAATCGCCCGATTGCCGAAATCAAACCTATGGAATTACTCGAAGTACTTTCTATTATGGAAAAGCGTGTAGCAACCGAGAAGCTAAAGAAAGTGCGTCAACGTTGCGGTGAGGTGTGGAAGTACGCCATTATTACTGGTAGGGCAGAGTATAACCCTGCGCCAGATTTAGCCAGCGCCTTTGTACCGCACAAGTGCGAGCACTACGCCCATCTTTCAGTTAGTGAATTACCAGAGTTTCTTTCTTCTATAGATAAGTACATGGGAAGCCAGATTGTTAGAGTAGCACTAAGGGTACTTATATTAACTGGAGTTCGACCAGGCGAATTGAGAAAGGCGGAATGGTCAGAAATTAACTTTGATACTGGAGTGTGGGAAATACCGGCTGAAAAAATGAAGATGCGCCGGCCTCATATTGTGCCGTTATCAGAGCAGGTTATTGATTTACTGAAACAGATACACCCCATCAGTGGCAGTTATCAATATATATTCCCTAGCCGTACTGATTATAGAAAGCATATATCAGATATGGCACTGAATACGATGATTAGGCGCATGGGATACAGTGGTAGAGCCACAGGTCACGGATTCAGGCACACAATGAGCACCATCCTACACGAACAAGGCTATAACACCGCATGGATCGAGACACAGCTAGCACACGTTGATAAGAACTCTATTCGTGGAACGTATAATCATGCTCAGTATATCGATGGCCGTAGAGAAATGCTTCAATGGTACGCTGATTACATGGGGGCATTAGAGAACGGTGATAATGTTGTACACGGTAACTTTAAACGTGCTTAATCCACCAGCAGCCACATACAGAACCAGACAGTAAAAGGTCTGGTTTTTTTGTATCTAAAATAACCACTAGTGGTTGATTTGCTTTTAAACCTGTAAATTCATTCAGACTGAATCTTAGTAAGATAAATCTTAATATCTAATGAAAGTACACCATAGTAGACGTCAATAGACCATGTGAAATTGCAGTGATAAACTTTGCTCGTTTCTTAAACTTGACTGTTTATTATTACAGTATAATATACCTAGTAGTACCGCAGTAGATCATTGTGGACTAGCTCTTTAGCATCTCTGCGCTGAAAAACGCGCACCGCTCTTTTACAGACAAGGGTATTCCCGGGGCAACTTCTCAGGGACAATTTGCCGCAGTGGCACTCTTGAGGTATTTGAAGTGATTTTTTTAGTTTGAGTAGTGGCAGAGACAACTTGCAAAAAGTATGGAACGCTCAGAGGAACTTCTCAGAGCATTTTAGTTGTATTGATAGCCTTTAAATTAGGCTATTTGCTCTTTTATAATAATATCGGCACATGCATCGTGTGCAAAAAAGTTAACTCATTGTGTGGCCTTTTGATGAGTTCTCAACACAAAATAGTATTTGTAGCAAAACTTGCACGGATAGCTACTTGTTCTTTAAAAAATGACCTGCGCTCCTTGCAAACGGGAGCTTTTAGTAAACAACTTAATGATTTTTCGCTGTTTACTAAATGTATGTGGTTCAGGTCGTTAATAGCAATCAGCTAATCTGAATAATGCAATTGTGACTATTCAAATTAGTAAATTGTTCTTTGAAATTTAAGGCTCCGCCTTTGTGGGGCGTGATTGTAATTCTGCTCTTTAAAATCAATTCTAAGCTCCTGCATCAGGAGCAAATCGCTTATCAGTAGGTTACTGACTATGGTTGGTAATACATTGTTATCAAATAGCGATTGTATCTATATCAATGAAAGCTCGTTTTTAAGAAACCTTCATTATAGTTATACCCTTCAAAACTCTATGCCACATGTATTATGTGCATAAATTAACTTATTGTTGATTATTTTTATTCTAAAATATAGTTTCTACCAGAAAATACCCAAAATATAACCCTAAATATGCAATATAGGCCTTATACATTTATGTATAGGGCGTTTTCGCATATCCTTTCATATCATATTAAGGAAAATTCTATGAATAATCTGATTAGGCTTTCAGAGGTTTTGCGACGCACAGGTTACAGCAAAGCATGGATTTATAGATTAATAAAAGAAAATGACTTTCCACAGCAAGTAAAAATAGGTACTCGTTCTATTGCTTTCATTGAATCGGAAATCGATGAATGGATCGCTAATAAAATTGCTGAATCGCGTACTGGCGAGGTGGCATAATGGAAAAGAAAAACCACCCGCTACAGGTGGCTTCTCAGGATAACGCGACAGCATCTATTCTATCAAAGAATCCACCAAAAAAAGTCAAAGCATGGAAATATTTTTTATCTGCTTATAACGGTTCTACTGAAAACGATATTTTAAAATATTGTCGTTTATCATCAGGCCGTAATTATTTTTCGGAGCTAGAAAGGAAACTAGATATTAATTTAGAGCGTATTGACGAACCGAACCCAGACGGCATTGGATCACATTATCGTTATCGTATTCGCAGCCAGAAAGACGCACAGAAGATTATTAATTTAATCAATACTCGTGCGGCTCATGGCAACTATCAAGGGTTATCACAAGAGCAAATCAATTCAATTCTGAGCTTATACCCGACCGAATGACGGAGTAATAAATAATGAAATCAAAAAATAACAGCTTAAATGCTGGTGGATTCGCTCACCCTAAATTCAGCGAAGAGGCTATTTTAATTCAACACAGAACTGAGCCGAGAATAGATAGCCGTCTGTTTTCTAAACGCATCGGAATTAAACATAAGAACCTTTTTGAATTAATTAAAAAGAATACAAAGAATTTACGTCAATTTGGCACGCTTCCGTTTCAAACGGAGACGTGCTCACACTCAACGGGTGCGAGTATTAATAAATACGCTCTGCTCAATGAGAATCAATTTGATTTTATGTGCCGAATTGTTCGTGGGCGTAACCATGAGCAGATGACACAATTCAAGCTGGACGTTACCAAAGCATTCAGTAAGAAACGCGCCGCTGAACCTATCCGCCGTGAATATCTGCCACATTACCATGAATCACGCGACGCGCTCAGAGACTTAGGCGCAGAGAAATATCATTACATCAACCTAGCCCGTACAGAGAACCGATTAACAGGCTTACTCACTGGCGAACGTGCTAGCGCAGACGAGTAACAATTAGGTTTATTAGTCTGTATGCAGAAAATCGAACAGGCAGCGTTTCAGGATGCTATTGATTCGGGTTTATCGGCTACTCAGGCATTGCGTGAAGTCAGTAAACGCATTGAGCAGTTCGCTAGCTTAATGAGTCCTACGGTGCGGATTGGTGGCTAATATGACGAATGCGACTAAAGCAATGATTGGTACACCCAAAGCGGCGTATCAAAGTTTAAATATTAATCAATTAACACCCGATTGGGGGAATATTGCCTACCAAGTGAATGATTCCCTACTGGCAGGTAATAACGTAAGTTCAACTTACACCCCTACTAATACTGTGGCTTTAAACTACGGCATTACAGACAACCAATCAGACAAACTTTCGTCCGATCACTCAGGGATTATTTTCCCTCAGCAATCAGCGAAAATTTACGCCAATCAATCACCCAAATTTACGTGATATCAATCAGCAAAACATTTTGCCAATCTAAAACGTGGAGAATTTACACTATTTGCTAAAGGTGATTTTTCTCACCTTTCTAAAGTCGGGAAATCCCGCTATTTGAATTCGTTCATCTCAAAAAATGAGCAAATTGAGTTTTTGGAGTCCATAAAAAAGGGGAACCTTGAAAAATGTGCAATACATCACTTGCGCTTATGGGTAATTGTTGGCTATAGTAAAAACGCATTAGCAAAATCTAGTGTCGGGTTTCGCAGCCTGAATATACTAAAGGTGACACATGACGCGCCTAGCGTCTTTTTTTGTGTCTGTGCCTACGCACACCTACAATTTGCGGTACTATATCGCTCAAATTCAATGGTGATGCTGGCAGGGCAACCGAAAGGTTGGCTGGTTTCCTTTAGTACCAGTACTGCGAACCCTGTCAGTGTCACCACCCCTATAGAGATTCGCAGATCTGGTGGTGACTCCTTAGATAAACTAAAGGAGATCATCGTTATGATGGCAACCCCTACCCAAACTCAATTCAAATTTCTGTTTTTGAGCATTAAACGCTCAGATACTACCGCTAAACCTTGTCGTATCACTGTTACAGCACCGAACGAAAACGATGCAAGACTGATGCTTGTACGTGATTACATTCTGTCATTCGCTGGTCGCTTACCTGCTCAGGAGGTAGCTCATGCGTAACCCTCAAACTAATGATTTCTACACCCACAAAAATAATGGTGAAGAAATTACTCGGTTAGCGGAGGTGATGAAATGAGACAAGTCACTATCAATACCACCAGCCTAAGCCCATTCATGTACCAAGGTAAGCGAGTAGTCACCTTTGCCATGATTGACGAGGTACACCAACGCCCAACGGGTGCGGCTAGAAAATCATTCAATGCTCACCGTCAATATTTTACTGAGGGTAAGGATTTTTACCGCCTAACTGGACAGGATTTAGAACTGTTCAAACTTTGTGCGTGCACAAAACGGACGCACAAACATTCACCAATTAGTAATAAAGCCCGTGAAGTAACACTGATTACTGAATCAGGGTATTTGCTGACCGTAAAGCCGTTCAATGATCCGCTTTCTTGGCAGGTACAAAACCAGCTTATTGATGCGTACTTTCGACTGTCTGAATTCCCTGAGTTACAGCATATAAATATCCCCACGCTGGCTGAACTTGAGGCTATGCCAATTGGTGAGGCTCAAAACCTGATTAGCAGTTTAGAGGCTGACTCTTATCAAGGTCACGGTAGACGCGGTAGTTATGCCATGAACCTACGCCGCAAGGAGAAGAAAGCACTCAAACCGATGGTAATCGCGATTGAGCAAGCCTCACAGTTACACATTCAGGATATGGGAGGTTATCGCTCATGAGAACGTTTCAAATTGCAGGGTATGGCACAACACCGAAAGGCTTAACGTTAGGTATTAGCAAGCGTGTGATATCTGCCACCCAAAAAGATGCCCAATCATTGGTAATGCGAGAAGTACAACGTGACGGGCTAACCGATATTCGAATCAATTATGTGCGTGAGGTGAAGTAATGACACCAGAACAAAAACACAAAATAGCCATGCTTATTGAAACGCCTCAAATACACACATCAATGCTACTGACTTTGCTGTCTACATGGTGTGCAGGTGAAGATGACGACGATACTAGAAACATGATTAGCGTTGCTATCACGGTCGCTTGTCAGATTGAGGCGTCACTAAATCGTGCCAAGGAAGGAAAATTATGAACACATTAAATCCACAAAAACAAATTGAATTTAACTACTGCAAGGATGGCGTCATTGTCATTACGGAGTCTGGTAGCACACAGACAGTAAGTTATGAAAGCGCAATAACAGCACTTGATAACGGTATGTATGACAAGGATTTACCACTAGGTTTTTCGCTCATTGGCTCAATTGCGGATAGCTGGACGTCAGAAATTTTCACCCCATCGACAGAACAAAGAATAATTTTATTTCGTTGGTTGGTTTCATCTTTATTTATCCAAGAGCAAGCCGCACAAAACGGAACGCGATTAATTGAAAATAGTCATGGTGAAAAAGAACTTGCGGCTATGTACATCAGTAATGTAGGGGCAATCACGATTTTACCGCCTACCGATGATAAAGCTGATTGGGATGATTACCGCTTATCACACGGTATTGAGCCAGCAAGACAGGCATTTAATGAAGCGTCAGAACAGCAAGGAGGCAAGGCGATTATGAAAGAAAAAAATACCAAAAGAAAAATGAAAACAAGAAATAACCTTACTCAACTTGCGGATAATGAAAAAGCATTATTACTGGCTGAACAGTATGAGGGGATAGCTGTACATCCAGAAAGTGAGGGCTTCTATACGTATCAGCAGGGCGTGTGGCTCAAAACGTCTTTCTTGGATTTAAGCCGAGAAATGGGACGTGTTTACATGCGGCACAATACTAATTTTAGTAAACGAGCACTCAATAATGTGGTTGAGGCTTTAAAAATTGTCGCTCCAGTCATGGAAGAACCTTGCCAAAGCCTGATCCCATTTTCTAATGGTGTTTTTGATATTAAAACAAAGCTATTTTCGCCTCATAGCCCGAGCAATTGGCTCTTAAATCACAATGGGATTGAGTATACGCCAGCAAAACCAGATGAAAACTTAAGGGATGATGCCCAGAATTTTCATAAATGGATAGACCATGCAGCCAACAGCGATCCATACAAAATAAAAAGGATATTTGCCGCGCTTTATATGGTGTTAGCAAATCGTTATGACTGGCAGTTATTTTTAGAAATTACAGGGGAAGGCGGCAGCGGTAAGAGTGTATTAACGCAGGTCGCTACCTTACTGGCTGGACAACACAATACAGCCAGCGGAAACATGGCCGCACTCGATACGGCTCGAGGTCGGGCGCAATTCGTTGGTAAAAGCATGATCACATTACCAGACCAACCTAAATACACGGGTGAAGGTACAGGCATTAAAGCCATTACAGGCGGTGATGCTGTAGAGATTGACCCGAAGCATGAGCAGCAATATACCGAAATTATTAGAGCGGTAGTGATAGCAACGAACAACACGCCAATGATATTTACTGAGCGTGCTGGTGGCGTGGCTCGTAGACGTGTCATTTTTCAGTTTAACAACAAAGTGAAAGATGAAGATAAAGACCCGTTACTCTCTAAAAAAATAGCAGAGGAAATCCCTGTTATCGTTCGTCGATTGCTAGCAACGTTTGACGACCCAGAAGAAGCCAAAATGCTACTTATTGAGCAAAGGGATAGTGCGGAAGCATTAGAAGTTAAGCGAGCATCTAACCCTGTGTTAGATCTTTGTGCTGCCCTTGCCTTTATGGGGGAGCCTAGAGGGCTAGAAATGGGCGGAGGGCGAAAAGTTGAAGAGGAACGCCAACCAAGAAAGTATCTCTATCACCTGTATTTATCTTTTATTGAATGTCAGGGATTGATAGAGTCCCTGAAACTGGCACATGGTTGCTACAAAAGGGTGAGCGCGTAATGACTCAGGACACGTCAGCTAGAATGGATAAAGTGCTAGAAGGCTTATCTAGGTCAATGACACCCGACGCATACGCAATGAAGTATATCAATCCGGCTAATCAGACGAATAATACGACTAATAACTCAAGCACGAGTAATGCCAACTCTGAGACGAATGAGAATAACAGTGAGCAACATGTTAATTATATTATCAATCAAACAATTAACATCACTGGAAGCGGTGATCGAGTTTTAGATAATATAGTGACGGTAGCTGCCAATAAAGGTGCTAAGCAGGCTATAGCTGAGATTCAGCGTGACTTTGCGACTAATGGGAAAACAAGGAAACTATTAGGGCAATAAGAAACTACTAGTAATATAAAGGGCAGGAAATAGCCCTTTTTCTTTGAGAAAAATTTCGGATTAGCTACTATCGTTAGAATATTAAATTTTTATTGGTGAATATAATGAATAGGTTTTTATTGGTAGGCGTTTTACTGCTTCCTCTTATTTCCATGGCGGCAAGTGTAGATCAAGTTACAAAGCAGGAAATAAAAAGGATAAAGGAAAGCTCTGAGATAAAAGAGTTAGGGTGTGAATCTTTTGATACATCCGGAGTAAAGCTTGATCAGAAAAAGCTAGTAACAGTAGTTCAGTCTGTATTTAAAAATAATAAAGTAGTAGATGAGAGCAAAATATCATGCTCAGTTCGTGGTGACTACTCTACAAACTCATATAAAATTTCATGGGTAGAATCTTTCTTAGTGGGTAACGTTAAAGTAAGAATACATCATACGGATGGCTCAGGAACAATTGGTAATAGTTATTCAGACAGTAAAGCATGGCATACCGCTTGTAAAACTGACGCTATCACTGATGAGCATACATGCGCAATCATGAAAGATAATTTGGTGGTCATTAAGAGCAAAGACGGATACCAAGCCATTATTGGTACTAAGCATTTTCCGAACACCACAGCGTTAATTCGAATTGATAAAGACAAGCCTATCGAGTCCAGTGATAAAGGGCAGTACAACCATCAGCAGACAGCGGAGCTTTTAAATGAAATGGCTAATGCTAAGGCTGTTACAACCAGATTTATGCAATGGCCATATGAGAGGTATGTTGATAAAACAATGGATATGACAAATTTCAATACCGCTAAAAAAGTATTAGATTTGATTTACGAGAAACACAATTAAGCTATAACAAAAACCCCTGTAATACTCAGGTGGCACACCAACGATATACGTTAGGGATGATGGTTTTTACACAGTGGCAAATAGTTTTCGGACATCGTAGGAAGAGTTATCGGAGTCCATAAAAAAGGACTGAGTTAGAGATAAATGTAGGCATTAAATCTTAACAATTCTTAACGTTTTTATAATACCTAAATCCTAAGAAATCCTAAGATTTTTACTGGTGAGGTGTTAACAATTGTAAGCGTTTGAATGATAACATTTGATAACGTATTTCGGTTAGCACCACCTCACGAAACCTCACGCCTTTGATATTTTACTACTAGCCAAAACTAGCCTTGCTACTAGATAAAACTAGAGGTTATTGCGCAAAACGAAACGCGCACTCTAAACAGTTAATTTGATGTGTTGGTAAGTAACACGCTGATAAATAAGTAGTATTTAGTATCTAATAAAATTGAGCATTGATGCAAAAATTGCGCACTAAAACTGCGCACAAAATTGCGAATTCGCAGTTGGCCATGAAGTGGAAATGTAGCATTAAAGCCGCTTTCTGTCTGGCTTTGTTCAATGATGGCCTGTTATCAATTGTCATGATTGTTCGCTGTTTACTACTACAGAAAACTATAGGTTGAACTTAGTTATTGCGTGAAACCTAATATGAATGAAAATGATTAGGTCGATATTTATTATGGTAATTGACAGAAAAAAATCTAGTCATATGATATTTTCGCTCTATTTTGGTTAGTACCACATTGGGGCATTTAGGTGTTTTTTGCCCTAAAATTGCTAGGGAACAAAAAAACAACTATAAAATGTAATATACAATCTAAAAATCAATGGAAATGAAAATGTTTAAAATATCAAGCTTGTTTATTAGCCTTTCTATTTTTGTACTTTCGGGATGTGCTGTTAGTTTAAAAATGCCTGATGATTACAATGGTTCTGATTTTTCACGAATCAGAGTTCAAAACTCTATAGATGTACTTTCAATGAGTACATATGAGAAAGAAGGCGATTGTTATAAATACATAGATAAAGTGAGTTTAGGTCCAGGTTTTAATATTATGGGAGTAAAATCAACAACCAATAAAAAAATACCAAGCATGACTCCTCCTTCAGAAAAAATGATTGGAGTAGACGCGCTCGAATATAAAATAAAAGCTAATCAGGGTGTTGTTATCTCTTATGAGATAGTAAAAACAACGCAGTACAATACCATTACCCGCCCATTTATACATAAGTTCATTCCTGAGAAAGGACATGACTACGATATATATATAGGCGATACCCAAACTATAAACGTATATGATTTAACAGATAAAAAATACATACTTACTGGTTGGCGAAAAGGTGATGAAACATGTGGGCGATGAAAAATAATTGGTTCCTATAATCCCTTTTATGTTAAACGGACGAGTTAGTTAGCGAAAACCGTCCGTTGATACATTATTTAATTTAGTTTCCCTGCTATATCCTTGTGACGCTTCCACGCTGAATAAATGTCCTTATCCCACGCTTTACCGCCTTTAGTTTGATAGCCAGCCTCATTAATTCGCTCAGCGATAATGCGCCCGTTATCTATGCCCTCTGATAGCACCAAATTAACCACAGAAACGACAGCAGACTCATTATAAGTATACGGTGGGATATCTGCCTTACCAGCAATTAAAGACGCTACAGATGATTCTAGGCGTTCCACTAGCGACAGCATACGAGCATCAGGATTACTGTCTGGTCGATTTAGTTTCTCTTTGATAGCTGAGACTATCCACGCTGTTTTATCGTTACCAGAGTTCGCTACAGCGTCATTAAATAGAGCTTGGAGTTCAGCAGGTAGACGAAAGGCAATAAGATTAGATTTACTCATGGTAATAGTCCGTTATTAACTCAGTGAGTGCTTATTATATCAGCGTATAACAGTGTTATACATAGTTTGCTATTGCTAATTAACGCTAATAATAGAGTGACTTCTTATTGATGATGTTAATGGTAATTGTTAGCATTAACTCCCTTTAATGGAGAGTATAATATGAAAAATAAATATCACCTGCTAGCAATATCTCTTTCTGCATTACTTCCTTTAGCCGCAACAGCAACAACATACCCAGTTACAATTACGGATACGGATGGGCAAAAAATAACCTTAACCCAAGAGCCTAAGCGTGTTGTTCTTCAGGATGGAAGGGATATTTTAACTCTCGCATTGCTTGATAGAAGTAACCCGTTTGAAAGAGTCGTTGCTTGGAACAACAACCTTAAAAAATCAGACCCTCAGACAGTTTCTTTACTAGAACAGAAATGGAAATCAAATATACAGGCTATTCCTGACATGGGGTTTAATGACAAAGGTGAAGTGAATACTGAACAAGTTATTGCTCAACGCCCTGATGTTTTGATTGCTCAATTAAGGGCCAAGCCAGCATTGGAAGGTTCTGGGGTTGTTAGCCGATTAAAGGATGCGAACATACCAATTGTTTATATTGACACTTTTTTAGAGCCAGTGAAGAACACAAAAGAAAGTGTTGATTTGCTTGGAACCATTTTAAATAAAGAAAATGAAGCCAAAGAATATACTGATTTTTACCAAGAGCATTTAGATAACATCACAAGTAAAACACAAAAAATTGAACGTAAGCCAAGGGTATTTGTTGAGGCAAAAGCTGGGGCGAATGGTGATGGATGCTGCTTTACACACAACAATGCTGGCTGGGGTGGAATGATTCAGGCTGTTGGTGGTGATAATATTGGTAGCCAATTTTTACCGGGTGCTTCAGGTGTTGTTTCATTAGAGCAAGTCATTAGCACTAAACCTGATGTATACATCGTCACTGGTTCTCATTGGACAAACAAAAATAGCATAGCAGCGCCATTCGGCTATGGAGTATCTGACAAAGAAGCTCAAGAAGGCTTTAGTCGATTAAAAAATCGAGTAGGATTCAGTCAGATAAGTGCGGTAGAAAATAATCGTTTATATGGTGTCTATCATAATTTTTATAACCACCCATATAACATTGTCGGTTTAGAATATTTAGCGACATTTATTTACCCAGAACAGTTTTCTGGATTAAAGCCAGAAGATACATATAAAGAAATAATTCAAAAATATACGACCATACCAAACGCAGAAGCTATTTGGGGCGCAAAAGCTAACAAGTAAAATAAACTAAGTTGATAGGCCCTTAATATTTTTTAAGGGCCTTTTTTGTATATAGCTTACTTATCGATATTAAAAAGACTCACGGTAATAACGTACCAAAATGGTACTAGGATAAACCACGGTGATATATCTAAAGAGAGAATAGCCCTCAAACGCTTACTTCTTATTATGTTGCTATAATTGGGGTAATAAATATAATTATTGCAGATTATGAAATGATAAATGAGAGGTATTCATAATGGCCTATAACCCGAACTTTAAACCTGTGATGTTAACGATGGCGCAAATGGAGAGGATCCGAGCTATACAGGACGCTGAGAAAGATAAATCACCTCTAAATTTAGCGCCAACGATTAATGCTATCGCTAGAGGCTTAGTTGATACAGCACTTAATCAAATGGAAAAACGAGCATGAATATTAATATACAAGTAGATAAGCGCCTCATTGGAAGTCAAAGCACTAAGTCAGAAGAATTTCGCTCAGCATTAGCTAGCGCATTAAGTCACCGTTTTAATGGTGAATTACCTGATTCAATGGGTAATAAGCTTAACGGTTTAACGGTAGAAATTGGTGAATATGCTTTTACTAGCGTAGAAAGCACAACAGCTAACACTCAACTTGTACAGCAGGTAGTCAATGATGTTGTTCGCTCTACGCTATCTAGTCGTAACTGGAAGTAATAGTGATTATAGGGGTAATGCCGTTCGGTGAGTTACTTTCTGGATGGCTTATCGTAAGAGGTAAGTAAATGAGTAAGCACCCGACAAGGTGGCAAAAAGGGCAATCAGGGAACCCATCAGGTAGGCCAAGTAAAGGCGCTGAGATAAGGCGTATGCAGAGCTTATTCTTGAATATGATCAAGCGTATCAAGCCGATGATGCAGCTCTTATTGGTAATTCAGCTGCAGTGCAGTCCACAACATCTTTAACCACACAACCAAATGAATATAGAATGGTCGGATGGGAAAGTATTGATATTTCTGTCTATGCTGGCCCTCAAGCTGTTCCGGGAAATTATACAATTCCCACATTATATGATTGGATCTATTCTAAAAAAGGACCTGTTAACGACGGAGTATTGTTGAATTCAACGACAGTGACTGTGAAATCAAAAAAATTACTATGCTCAATTTCTGCTCCACCCACAATTGATTTTGGTATAGTCAATATTACAGGTAAACCAAGTGGAAGTTTATTAAAATCTAAGGTGCAAGGATTTGATATAAGCTGCACATCAGATAACAATGCTATTACCGCTGATATGAAAATATCTTTTCAGGGAGTATTCAATAATAGTTATTGGGGGCGTCTCAATGTAATGAATGAGGCAGGAGCGCAAATGGCATATATTCGAGGTCGTTATTTAAATGATGATGGCTTCTGCTCGGGTGATAGTGCTAATGAGATAGGATTCAATGGAACTAGTGCTATTAAAACGTTAAGTAATGTTGGAGTTGGTATAACGAAAGTACCTATCACGTGGTCATTGTGTAGCAATGGTTCTGGATTATTAGGTGAAGGGACATCGCAAGCGACTGTAAATATTACATGGGACTAATTCTGATTATGATATTAATTATGAATAAATATTTGTGTTTTTATTTTCATAGTTTCCCTTATCTTTATTAGCTAATAAAAACAATAAATATATGAATAATAATAAATTTTAATCAACAATATCCTTTTTATGTTTTATTGATGAATATTCTAGATTTCTCCGTTAGCAACAGATGGTGAAAGAACATGACGTGCTAAGCTATATGATTTTGGTGTCCATTACGTCAATGGAGATAATATTGAACGAAATAATGAAAAAGGCCGCTATTGGATGCATAGTACGGCCTTAGAAGGATACCCTCTGGCGCAATACATGATATTGTGGTGGAATATAAAGTTGCGAATAAGCTCACCATTAGTTGAATAAAGCCTCTGATGATAAAGGTGATAACGATTTAATGGGAAAGTAAGCACTAATGTGTATTGATTGTGACATTAAAAAAAGTACTATGGTATACAGTATTTCTCATATTCAAACGAAAATTAGATAACAATTAGCGAAAACAAGTATCGAATTAAATTATTTTTCATAGATTAACAGATAGGATATTTTTTATATCTATAGAATAATGGTTTTTTATTATTATAAGTAAGGTAATTAATAATATGGGGGCTAAACATATTTGGCCTTTATATGGAGATTATCGATAAATATTAAGACAAAATAATTAATTAGACAGTCAGTTTTTTAATCATGTTTATTGGTTTATCTGTCAGTTTAGAAGAGTGCTAAAAAATAATGATAGTAGTGACTAAAACTTAACGCATTACGAGTATGTGAAACTTAAAAGAATTACAATATTAGCTTATCTTTATTTTCAACCGTGATATTAATATTTCATCAGTCGAAATACAGGGAGCTGCTTAACAGTATAAATAAAAACTATCTAATTTCGAATGTTAAAGTGATACCATGTGCGTTATCACTAGCAAGGTAGCCAATTCCAGTTTTAAATTTAACTTCATTATTATAAACATTAACCGGTGTTTCTATCGCTAATGATGTATTATTAATAAAGCCAAATGATAATTCTCTATAGTCATTCCCATAAAAACCACCAATATCATTGGATAGGATTAGGCTAAATGGTTTATCTTTTATATTGAAAAGGTCAGCCATAATATATTCGCCACCTACTGACCATGTTCCAGTATTATTGTTAACATTCAATTCCTTGTCATTATTAATTCCATGCATAAACATGTACGATACATTACCGTGGAAGTTTACCTGATGATTATTATTAAGTATATTGGTATTTATCAGCCCAATCTTAGGGGCTAATTGAAATGAATTAATACTCCATCCCAATAAGCCAATTTCACGTAGTGATTCTTTCATGTCATTATCACCAGAAAATGTAGATTTATTATTCATATTTGCATAACCAAATTCAATTTCATTTTCTAGTTTAAGACTATTATTTATTTTATAAGTGATTTTTGGTGATGTGGTTACACTCAAAATATCCCAGTGAGCGCGGAGTTTACCCGATGGATTTACATCCATTGGTGATGCCTTTACTTTAAGATAATTGCCTCTCAGTTGGACAGAAAAAGAATAATCATCATATTCATAAAGATTTTTGAAAGTATAAGGAAAAGAATACTTTTCGTAACTTAGACCTTCTGAATCTAATTTTGACGCACTAATATCATTGGTTAATGATAGGGCGAGAAGTTTAGCATAACTTGAATTCAAGCTGTCATCGCTATAAGCAGGTGTTATAAATGTAATTGTTGTCGGTAATAATAGCATTAAAAACAATGACTTCATTAGCTAAACCTGCATATAAATTTATATTAGCAGTATATTAGCATAAGGCATATTACTTTGCATTAACTCGATTTACAACTACCAGTGAACGGAGGTCTAAACGAAAGACTGAGGAAATTTTGAAATAGGAACATCTTCGCTGATTGATGACAGTTATGACCATTTCACTACAATTCAAAACCAATCGTTAATACTTCATTATCGGGAAAAAATAGAATGAAAAGTAAAAGTATTAGTGAAATATAATGTAGTCATTCAGAAGCTTTAATTTCAAGAGATATAGTTATAAAATTGTAAGATTCTCAATTGCTTTTTATGAAAATTATTAATTATTAATTATGAATTTTAAAAAAATTTAATCAAGATATTGGCATGTCGATTTCTGACTGGGAAAGTAAACAATATTCTATATGAGTGGCATTGCAAGGAAGTCATTAATGACGTCCTTTTTTATGTTGTTTTTGATCATGAAATAAACAAACCGATTGGCTATTTTGCATTGATGCGTATAAATCCGAGCAATGGTGTTGTTGATGTGGAGCATGTACATTTTTCTAAGTTACTACGCGAAACTATAATGTCAACAGAAGCGCATTGCCTTTTAATGAGCTAGGTATTTAAAAATTTAAAATACAGAAGATATGAATGGAAATGTAATAGCTTAAATGTGCCATCACGAAATGCAGCTCTGAGGTTAGGATTTAAATACGAAGGTCGGTTTAGGCAAGCTATGGTTGTAGAAGGGAATAATAGAGTTACGGATTGGCTTTCAATAATTGATAGCGAATGGCCAATTGTGAACCTATCTATCAGGCAATAGCTATCAGCAAGTAATTTTGATGGTATGGGTAATCAATTGAAATCATTGAATGCTATTCAGAATAAAAAGAATAAAGCTGATATTGTTGGAATAAGTTAATGGTAACAATCCTTTTTGCTCTATGGCCGCTATTTCCTCTTATTATGTTAGGTTTTTATCTAAGACGAAATACTTTTTTTGATGATGCCTTCTAGCAAGGTGCTGAGAGAATCAACTACTATGAGTTGTTTCCTGCACTTTTTATAAGTAGCCTTGCAGTGGCGCCTTTAAATAACCCGAGCTTACCGACGTTGTCAATGGTGTTACTCATCACACGATTGATTAGTTGCATTATTTTTGTGTTATTTATAATTATAAATAAAACGCCAACAAATAAATTCGGGATAAATGTTCAAGGTGCGTTAAGGTTTAATATTTTTCGTGTAATGCATCCAAGCTTTTTTATAGCATGGTATTTTTCGGAGACATAAAATGTCTGTTGCTGATTCTCTCCTCGCTTATTCCTTCGCTGCATTACTTTTAACACTCACTCAAGGCCTTGATACTGCACTTATATTACGAACAACAGCCGTTGAAGGAGGGAGAAAAACATTTCATCTAGCGCTTGGCATCGACACTTGATGTTTTATTAGGGGAGTATTTGTTGCTGTGGGGCTGGGTGCAGTACTTGCTACCTCTGAGTTAGCTTACGAAATCCTTAAATGGTGTGGGGCATTATATTTATTCTGGTTAGGGATTAAATTGATAACTCGGCCTCGCGATATATTTGATGCAAATCAAGCAGGAAGTAACGTGTAAGGAAACTGGTATTTGCGAGGCATGCTTGGGAATCTTTTAAATCCTAAAATGGGTATTTTTTACGTATCGTTTTTACCTCAATTCATCCCAGCAGGTCACTTGCCTGTCCTCTGGGTTTTATTCATGTAGCTATCGGGAGACTTTGGTCGCTCACTCTCATTATGGCAACCAAGTATCTATCATCAATGCTGAAAATATCCTCTTTTGTTCAGTGGGTGGACCTATTAACAGGTGGGATTTTTATGTTGTTTGCTTTTAAGCTGGCATTGAGTTATCGGTAGAAATTATTTAGATTGGTTTAAATCATTATATTGTCGTGTTTAGATGGCTTGTATGAGTAATATTTATTGGGGTATCCAAAACAGATAAATATCTTTGAGAAACAACGCTACTAAATAAAATTTAGAAAAAGCGATGTAGCGGATAGTGCCTTGAAAATTATAAAAAAAGGTGGCATTTTAGCCACCTTTGGACATCTCGACATTGAATATCGAGCAAGTGAGAACTATCAGATTAGTAGCTACTTCGCTATAGGTAAAGTAAATAACCTTACGTTAATACAAAAATGTGCAATGCATCACTTAGAATTACAGGCAAATATTAAACATAGCGCACTTAGATAAGTAAATTCCGCACTAATACTCTAATGAAATGACCATAAAGTATAATCTGTCTAATTTCGAACAGTACGAATGGATAAAATTTTTGGAATAGCGGCATATTATATTTATGTACGGCGACTAAAAAATTATAGAGTATGTGTTGTGATATAATTTTCATTGCTTAGCGACGTGACCCTAGTCATAGAGTTTACGATTGAGCAGACTCTTCACGTTAGCTAATACCCGTATGTAATCTAAATTATCCTAGGTGAATTTTAGCTAATTAATGTGCCTTAGCGAACAGGTAATGATAGCGAAATTCCAGTTGAACTATCTTCATGCTCTACACCTTGAAGAAATTTATCTTGGCTTTCATTGAGCAATTGTCTATTACCTTGACTATTTGTAGCAGATAACATCTTAGCGCTAAAATCATTTGGCTTTCTCTGATTATTACTGTTTTTTTTAGACCAAATTAATGCATCTATGCGTTGATCGTTGTTGCTTTTCATTTTTTCATGGAAGTACTGATTTTTATCATTATCTTGATGAAGCGTATGTTCAGTTTTTTTACTTGTTATTAAATCATTTGTTTTAATTTCACTTGTATTAAGTGAATAGCAATTATAGGAAACTAAACTTAAAATAATGGCGATTACAGTTGATTTTTTCATATGGAAATTCTCCAGCATTGTTAAGAAAGTATTTTCTAAACTTTCTAAGTTGATAATTTTTCTAAAAAAACTTTCAATATTCAATGAGGTTAAAAAGCTTTTTAAGGTTGAATTTTTGACTGTAAAATCTATATAACAGTTTTCAGACGATATAATACACGAACTAAATATTTAGAATAAGATGTTTTTTAATAAATCTAACCGTCAGATAGTAGGTTAATTAATCTATAAATAGAACGATAAATCCTCATTGTTAAAATGGAGTTTTTATTCTGTAATTTAAAAAAGTATTATTATATTTTAATGAGCTTCTGGTTTTTAATAATATTCTAGATAACTAGATGCTACAATGAATTAATAACTAATGATATTTATTATTAACGATCTTTTGGTTTATATCCCTATTGGTTTTAATAAGCTTAATGATTTGCCTAATTTAGTTGTTAAAGATAATATTATTGATTATTAAAAACGTTAGGTTTGGTTATGCTCATAATTTATTTATAAGTATTTTTTTGATATTTTATATTTTAATTAATGAAGTTTTTTAATTAACCTATTAATGTTATGAAAGAAAAAAATAGACTTTTTTGTTTTTTTATACTCAAGCATTTTATTATCTTTAGTATTATCGCTATCAGGTATGTAAAAATATAATAATTGCTTAGTTATGTACAAAAGAATGATAATCAAAAAAATATTTTTTTTCATGCTGATTTTCGTCGAGTAAAAATAGTTTATTTTGCATGCGAAATTGCTTAATCCAATTTGAAAAAGTTAAATAATGGCTACATACGAACGATTTTCAACTATACTTTTCTATATTGGTTGGTTAAATATAATGAAAAACGTTGATTTTATTGATTTTATGGTTGCTTTTTATAGCCTTCAGTCTTTAATCATTATTTATAATCTATAATGATGCAATCTATCCAGCTATAAATTTATATCTATATATTAATTTATATTATTGTACGTATTTTATTATGTCTCCAGGTTGACATGCTAATATTTCACATAATTTCTCAAGAGTTGAAAACTTAATTCCTTTTATTTTACCATTTTTCAATAATGATAGATTAGCTTCAGTTATTCCCAGTTCTAATGCAAGATCCTTTGATTTTATTTTTCTTTCAGCCATCAATACATCTAGGTTTATTATTATAGTCATAATTTATATATACTGCTTATTCTCATCGCTAAGTTTTTTGGTTTCTCGGATTATCAATGATAATGACAAGATGATTATACCATAAATAATCTCACGTACTGCTGATGAAGAAAACCCTAAAAAGAAAACAAAGATTTTGTCTCCTTCTGGCAAACTTAGGGATAAAGCTAAGCTTTCTAATGAATCTTGTGCGCCATAGATTATTGGCGCTATTACAGCTAATATTCCTGCAATAAGTAATACTTTAATATTTTTTTGCGACCAAATCTCCCCCCTGAGAGGCTCCAAAGAAAAAGTACCCGACAAAAAATAAACTTAAAGACGAAATTACCATAGGTATATAGGAAATTAAAATCAATAAATTGATGCTTGTTGGACTTAATTCAATAGTTTAAGTTAATAAATTGGGGTCTAAATTTTCAATAATCGCATATAATATTTCTCGCTCGCTCGATGACCATGAGATGTAGTTAAAGATTAAGTCGGTAACACCGAGTATCCACGTTATAAAAGCAATTGATTTTGCAATGTAAGTTATCTTTTTGTTACTTTTTAGCATTTTAATCTTATCCATATAAAAATATCACATTAGTGTAGTAATTATTTAACTACGATAATTTATTATCGTGGTAAAGTAATTTTTTGCTTTTTTCTGATTGTATATTGCTACCGTTTAACATTAACAAAACGATGTTGATGTTACACTTTGCTATGTTTTTTTACTCGAAAATCGAGTAATGACTTGCAGTGAGAGGGGGGGGTACCTAGCAAATTTACGTGTATATGGCACCCTAAACTAGGTAAAATGCTACAGATGAGATTTAATAATGTAGACTTGTAATGATTAATAATAAAGCGAAAGTTCATTAATCTTAATGAATAGCGATTAATGGTAGACCAAGGGACGCTAAGAATGAAATCAACCTCAGAAGAAGTTCAAATTTTTATTACGGTTGTTGAGTGTGGCAGTTTTTCACGAGCTGCAGAAAAACTGGATGTGGCAAATTCAGTTGTTAGCCGAACAATAAAAAAACTGGAAGCAAAATTGGGTGTTAATTTACTGAATAGAACGACTCGACAGTTGAGCTTGACAGAAGAGGGCGATCGCTATTTTCACCGCATGAAAATAATTTTGCAGGATATGGCAGCTGCAGAAAATGAACTTATAGATACACAAAATTCACCCAAGGGCTTGTTACGCATTGATGCAGCAACACCGGTGGTATTACATTTATTGGTACCATTTATTAAGGAGTTCAGCCTTGCTTATCCTGAAATAACTCTTTCTCTTGTCTCCTCTGAAACCTTTATTAATTTAATAGACCGTAAAGTTGATATTGCTATCCGCGTCGGTGATCTGATGGATTCAAGTTTACGAGCGCGCCCATTGTTTGAAAGTTTTCGTAAAATTGTTGCTTCACCTGATTATATTGCTCAGCATGGTAAGCCTGAAAGAATCGAAGATTTGATTAATCATACCTGTTTGGCATTTACGGAACCGGCATTATTAAATACTTGGCCTGTACCGGATATCAATGGGCAACAAATGATCATTGAACAAGGTATTTCATCGAATAGTGGGGAAACTATCCGGCAACTCTGCCTTGCAGGGAACGGCATTGCTTGTTTGTCTGATTTTATGGTGAATGAAGATATTGAGAACGGGGATTTTATTACACTTTTTTCCGATAAATTATTGCCTATTTCGATGCCGTTTAATGCTGTTTATTACAGTGAGAAAATAGTGAGTCAGCGGATCAGAGTTTTTATCGATACATTGAGAGAGTACATTGAAAATAATGCCAAATAACGGGCACAGCAAGTGCCCGCCATTGATTAATAAATTAATCCCACTTTGGTGCTAGGCTTTCAGGATTAGCTAATCGCTCATTGCAATCAAGTGTTGCAATCGCCTTTTTATCTTCAGTATCCAGTTTGATATTTATACTCAATAAGTTACTTTCTAAATTTTCTCGTTTAGTTGATGAAGGGATAACCGAATAACCTTCATTGATTGCCCAAGCCAGAATCACTTGTGCAGGAGTTGCATTATGCTTTTTAGCAATAGTCTTAATGACTTCATCTTGTATTGCTTGTCCATACGCTAAGGTCATATACGATGTAAGATGAATATTATGCGCTTTCGCCCAATCAGCCACTTTGCGATTTTGTAAGTAAGGTGATATTTCAATCTGATTTGTCGCGATATTTTCAGCACCAACTGCCGTAATCGCCTTTTCCATTAATGGAATAGTAAAATTAGAAACACCAATTTCACGGGTTAAACCCTGTTTTTTTGCTTCTAAAAGTTCATGCATAAATTCATCAATTGACACTTCATCATTCGGTGATGGCCAATGGATCAGGGTTAAATCAACATAATCAGTTTGTAAATCACTCAAGCTTTTTTTCAGGCTCGGGATCAATTTGTCTTTGCTAAAATTAGTGATCCAAATCTTAGTTGTAATATAAAGATCTTTACGTGGCACGTGACTGTCAGCAATAGCTTGCCCAACAGCCGCTTCATTTTCATAAATCTGTGCTGTATCAATAGCTCTGTAACCTAATTCTAATGCGGTTTTTACTGAATGAATAACTACATCATCTTTTAAACGGTAGGTACCAAGACCTAATACAGGAACACTCATAGTAATCTCTCTTAATTTAGTGAATAGTCGTTTAATCGTAATATCAACTTTCTTGTTGCAGCAAGGGATAAACAATATATGCTTGCTCGTTACTACCAAATATTTTTTCTGCAATCGGGGTATTTAAAGTTAAATTATGTGCGAGTCGATAGGGTAAGGTTATGTTGACAATAAACGGACGACCAAAATAAATCAAATGTACTCAGCTTGCTTTTAAGGCTTCATCTGCACACTCTGCGGTATATTTAGCTGAGTAGATGATCTGCGATCATCTCAACTGCTGAGTCGCCAATACCCGCTCGTGAGTCAGTCATTGCGGGTATAGTAATACAGTTTTTGGTATTCACTTGATTTAACCAATATGAGTCAAATATCATTTATTGTCTCCTTTTATTTGACGCTACCTCATGGCACGATATTTAATGCATCAAGTGTATTACCTAATGCGTTTATAAAAAGAGAGCTTTGAAGAAAATACTTTTGCGTTTTAGGCAATAATGAACAAGGTAAGCCTCTATCTTATCGCTATTGGTATTTTATGTAATCGCTATTAGTGTGATAAAGCGACGTTAGTTTTTGGTCTATCTTCGCTTGTCGCTAAGTACCTCTCGAATTAGTATGAAGATGTTTAACTCAGCAATTGTCGTATTTAAAGGAGTCCGCATGGAGTGGCAAGCAAAACAATATTCTGTTTTTGATGAGCAAAGATCTCGCCCTGCTTATGATTTAGTCAATGCAATACCTAAGATAAATGCTCAAAATATTATTGATTTAGGCTGTGGTACTGGAAATTCGACTCAAGCTTTACTATCTCGTTATTCTGAACAAAGCATTATTGGCCTTGATAATTCAGAAACGATGCTAATCGAGGCTAAAAAACGACTTCCACAAATAAATTTTAAATTAGCCGATATTTCTCAATGGGAAAGTGAACAAAAATATGACGTGATCTTTTCAAATGCAGCTTTACAGTGGCTACCCGATCATGCTTCGCTTTATACTCGATTAGTCAATAATCTTACCAAGGGGGGATATCTTGCAGTACAAACCCCCGATAATCTGCAAGAACCTCCGCATAAAATTGCCCTAGAAATCGCAGCATCAGAAAAATGGATTAATAAAATTGGGCATATCCATCACGAAGAAAGGCATAGCGTTGAATGGTATTTTTCTTTATTAAAGCCATTAGCCGCTGATATCAATATTTGGCGAACAACTTATTTTCACTTTATGAATGATATGAATGATATTGTTGAATGGTTTAAAGGAACTGCTCTACGCCCTTTTTTATCGTTATTAAATGAAAATGAACGCGAAATTTTTTTAGAAGAATATAAAAGTAGATTATCTCAAGAATTTACAGAATTACCGATAGGGGGATTATTGTTACCATTCCCGAGAACCTTTATCTTAGTTAAAAAATAAACATCTAGTGTTTATATAATATAGCTATGATATGGTTAATATAAGGCTTAAATTAATTTATATGTTAGATTTACTTAAGCCTATTAAGTATCATCGAGTCCTGCCGTGCTTAATGTTATCGAAATCCTATATGACTGTTTTTACGTTATCTGCTAACTATACATATATATGGATTAAATATTTTTTATAGCATGACATCTCACATTTTCTGCCAATAAAAATTGACTGTAGCCCAGAGTACTTATCGTTTTTTTTTATAATTACTATTAATTTTAATTACTTATCTTCTTGCGATACAGGTTCTTAACTGAGTCTGTAATTTGAAAAATGTTTCGAATTTAATCTATACAATAAATAATTAAAAATATTCTATAAGAAAAATATAAATAAATGTAGGTAACAATAAAAAATAACTTACATTTAGTAAGTAATAAATGTGTTTACATTATATAATCGAAGTGTTAAATATCTTTTAAGGTTAATGTTAATTACACATAAAAACAATGATATTTCTATCCATAGTTTGAGTAAATAAAAACGATACGATGACATGTTGTACGCTGTTTATGACATTTTTTCGATTGTTTAGGTTTATTGCTAATAACAAATAATAAAGAATTTAATTTGAGTTTTTTCTATTTTGAGTGTTGAATAACACTATGTAATTTAACATTTTAAGTTTGTTATTGAACTATATATGTTGATTTTAGACTTATTATTAAAAGTGAATTATAAATATTTTTTATGTTAATAAACTTGGATTTTTAATTTAGTGGTAGTTGATAGCCTATAATATTAGGTTTTATAGTTTGCTATAGTTTTTTCTCGATTATTCAGATTCATTGTTAATAACAAATAATAAGGGGTTTTTATGTCAAGAATAAAATGTCATTGCATCACTCTATCTCTAACATTGGCAGCTATATTGGTTATGTCATATTCGAATGTGATAGTAGCAGCGGAAAAATCAGTTAAAATTGGTTTGTTAGAGGATTCATCAGGTAATTTTGCATTACCTGTAATTTCTAAAATTTATGCAACTGAATTAGCTGTTGAAGAAATTAACTCAAAAGGTGGAATTCTAGGTAAACCGATTGAGTTAATAAAATATGATACTCAATCCGATAATACCCGTTTCCAACAAATGGCTCGTAGATTAATTAAAAACGATAAAGTCGATGTCATTTTTGGTGCCTTTTCTAGTGCATCTCGGGAAGCTATTCGGCCTATTATGGATCGTGAAAAACAATTGTATTGGTATAATAATCAATATGAGGGAGGTGTCTGTGATACCAATGTTTTTGTAACAGGTGCCGTACCCGAACAGCAATTTTCGACACTTCTTCCTTGGATGATGGAAAAATATGGCAAGAAAGTATACACCATTGCTGCTGATTATAATTTTGGTCAAATCTCAGCAGAGTGGGTGCGTAAGATAGTTAAAGAAAATGGCGGTGAAATGGTGGGAGAGGAGTTTCTTCCGCTGACTGTATCTCAATTTAGCCAAACAATTCAAAATATCCAAAAAGCAAAACCTGATTTTATTGTCACTTTATTAGTGGGTACAACTCACTCATCTTATTATGAACAGCAAGCTGCTGCTAAATTGAATTTACCAATGGCAACTTCAAACACCGTAAGTCAGGCTTATGAACATATACGCTTTAAACCACCTGCTTTAAAAGATATGTATATCACCGCGAACTATATTGAAGAAGTTGATAGTGAAGCAAGTAATAAATTTAAAAAGAATTTCCGAATTAAATTCCCCGATGAACCTTATATAAATCAAGAGGCAGCTAACGCTTATGATGCTGTTTATCTGTATAAAAAAGCGGTAGAGAAAGCAGGTTCTACGGATATGGTCAAAGTTAGAAAAGCATTGGAAAGTGGTGATATTTGTACCGATGGGCCATCAGGAAACGTCTGTATTGATCCTAAAAGCCACCATCTTACCCACAATATTTATCTAGCTCATGTGAAAGCTGACCATAAAATAGAGATCCTTAAAGTCTGGAATGATATTAAACCTTATTGGCTTGGTGAGGTCGGATGTAATCTACCGGTTAAACCAGATACAAGTCAGTATACGCCTTCATCTCCACCTAAATCATAATTTCGCTTTGATTTCTGAAAACGCTGAGTTTTGAGTTATTTCCTGTCTATACCCAAAATAACTCAAGATGAATATAGGTAATAAGCTAAGTGACCCCTCAGCAAACCCCGAGAAGCATCAATGATAATGTAACTCGGGTCGAGCAGTTAACTTCGCTTTACATATAGCCAACAGCAGCTTAAGTATGACGAGAATAAATGCTTCTATTAGAAAAATATGGGGCGTGAAAACATGTCGACAATTTCTATTATTTACTCTGTTATTTATCAATTCGGCGATAATTTTGCTTATCTTGTTTTGGCATCATTAGGATTGGCAGTAATTTTCGGCATGATGGGAGTGATTAACCTCGCTCATGGTGAGTTTATTATGTGTGGTGCATATGTCACGATCACAATGAATAAATTAGGTATTTCTTTGCCTCTCGCGATGATATTAGGGGCGTTAACAGCAGCCTGCACAGGTGTGATCATTGAAAGGCTGATCGTGCGACATCTTTACGATCGGTTATATGACTCAGTGGTGGCAACATGGGCTATCAGCTTGATTGTTCAGCAGAGCATGTTACTACTTGCTGGGCCCTCATTAGAGGGACTTTCAACGCCTTTCGATTCCTTTACGCTAGGTGAATATTCATTTTCAATTTATCGGGCCTTATTACCGTTATTTGCTATCGCTATTTTAGCTGTTTTGTATTGGCTGTTCTTTCACACTAATTATGGGGTTTGCTCTAGAGCCACGATCCAAAATGCACGGATGGCTTCTTGTTTAGGTTTGAAAACTGAACGTATTTATATACTGACTTTCGCGTTAGGGGCAGGGCTTGCGGGTTTAGCTGGAGCGATATATGCACCCACCTTGGCGGCTGTACCAACGATGGGAGGCAATTTTATTGTACAAGCGTTCGTTTCAGTTGTTGTTGGTAGCACTAATGTACTCGTTGGAACAATCCCCGCTGCTGCCGTCTTGGGGACAATTCAAACGGGGTTAAATTCTTGGTATGGGCAACTTGCTGGGCAGATTGGACTTTTAGTTACCGCTGTTTTAGTTATTCGCTTACTGCCAAATGGTGTTAGCAGCTTATTCACACGTAGTCGTTAGGGTGTGAAGATGAATCTTGTCTCTACGCGTTTATCTATAAGGGATGCATTAAAGCAGGCTTTCGTGACAACCAAAGCATTTGGTATTTTATTATTTATTATCGCCTTATTACTACCAAATATCGTTGATGCGGTGTTAATCGGCGATTTTACCTATTTTATGTTATGGACTTTTTGCGCTATTGGGCTTGCGATGATGTGGGGTTATGGCGGTATTCTTTCCTTTGGCCAAACCGCATTTTTCGGGATAGCAGGATATGCCTATGGGATATTAACTATAAATTATGGTGATGGGGCTTTATCCACATGGTCAGGGCTTCTATTTGCCTTATTAATGGCAATTTTGGCGGCGATGATATTGGGTTATTTTATGTTTTATGGGGGGATCACGGGTGTTTTCATTGGTATTGTCACACTCTCGACAACCTTAGTGCTTGAGACATTTATGTCGCAAACTGCTGGCGCTCAGTGGGCGATAGGTAGTGCACGATTAAATGGCTTTAATGGTATGAGTGGCATGCCGCCCCTCTCATTGTTTGAATGGGAAGGGACCCTTTTAACACTCGAAGGTAATGGATTTTATTATTTAATCCTAATTTTGCTAGCAGGTGTTTATTTATTAGTGAATCGGTTATTAAACTCCAGTTTCGGTCTAACTCTAGCATCAATTCGTGATAACCCAAGACGGGCTGAAATGCTGGGAATTGATATACGTCGATATCAATTACTAGTATTTGTGCTAGGTGGTATGTTATCTGGTTTATCGGGCGCACTTTATACCATTTGGGGGTCTTACATTACCCCGTCATCAATGGGATTGACTGCCGCTGCTATGCCGGTTATTTGGGTTGCCGCTGCCGGAAGGAAAAATATATTTATGACAATAGTCATGACCGTACTGCTGGTATGGCTATCCCAGTGGTTGGCGGTTTATGGTCAAGAATATGCAATGATTTTACTGGGTATGATTTTACTCTTTGTTATTTTAGCTGCTCCCAATGGGGTATTACCTTGGATATTAGGAAAAATGACGGGATTATTCTCTGAGAATAATATGGCGAAAAATCACCCTAAGGAAAAAAAATAATGAGTGATCTGCATCCTGAGATTTTCCTAGAAACGAATATGCTAAGTAAAAAAATTGGCGGTATTCAAATTATTAATCAAGTCAATATGCAAATTTGCCGAGGAGAAGTACATTGTGTCATCGGTCCTAATGGGGCAGGTAAAAGTACTTTTTTTAAATTGTTAACTGGGGAGTACTCTCGTTCTAGTGGTGATATTCACTTTTTAAATCAGTGTATTAATAAATTACCACCATTCAAACGTATCAAAATGGGGATGGGAATTAAATTTCAAATACCTGGTATATTTTCAGAATTGACAGTGCATGAACATCTCAAACTTTCATTGAGTCATTTACGGCCAGAAATTCATAAAACACCGGATGATATTGATAATTTATTACAACGTTTTAATTTAACAGATGAATACAAACAGCCTGCGGGCAATTTATCGCATGGAAAAAAACAGTGGTTAGAAATAGCCATGGCTGTCTCACTACAACCTAAAATATTAATGTTAGATGAACCCGTAGCGGGTTTATCGATTGATGAAACTTATGTGACTGGGGAATTGATTAAACAAATGCAAAGTGATGGGCTGACGTTGGTAGTTATAGAACATGATATGACATTTGTACGCCAAATTGCTTCACAAGTTACAGTATTACATGGCGGTCAAGTATTTGCATATGGCAATACGGATCAAGTACTCGCGCGTGAAGATGTTGCACGCATTTATTCGGGAAATGCGATATGAATAATGTGATGCTAAAGGTTCAACTCCTAAAGGGAGGCTATAATAGTGGTCAGGTGTTAAATGGTGTCACGTTTGAACTTCAATTAGGTGAAATTCTCGGTATTATTGGACGTAATTGCGTAGGAAAAACAACACTTATGCGTTCATTGATTGGAATAATAAAAGCACAACATGGAAGTATTGTACTAGCGGATACCGATGTAACGCATTTAACACCACAACAACGAGTACATTTAGGTATAGGGTATGTACCACAAGGGCGTGAAATTTTCAGCGGATTAACCGTCGCAGAGAATTTACAAGTCAGCATGCAATTAATACGTAAAAAGCCCCAATTTGCCAATGAATTACAGGAGCGGGTTCTCAACTATTTTCCAAGTTTACGGCAACGCCTAAAACAAAAAGCAGGCACAATGAGTGGAGGCGAACAACAACAATTGGCAATTGCGCGCGCTTTGGTGGGGGCGCCTAAAGTGTTGTTATTAGATGAACCTTCAGAAGGTGTTCAACCCTCGATCATTAATACAATTACCGATACGTTACAGCGTATTAGCGTGGATCTACGAGTTGCTATTATTTTGGTTGAGCAAAACATTTCGATGATCCAACGTGCAACTCAGCGATGCCTAGTAATGGATAAAGGCATCATTATTAAAGAGCTTGATAATAATGAATTGAATAACAATATACTCATTTATCGCTATTTAGCAATATGAGAAATTCTAAATAATATATATCGTAAATCACTATAATAAAAAACAACACTACAATAAGATCTGTTGTTAATTAGATTTTTAATTTTTTTTAAATTAAAGCTAATCAGGAATTAATGTATTTAAATATAAAAATTAAAATGTAAGAGTCTATTAATTAATAATTTAAATTTATTTTTATAAATTGGTAATAGTTAGCTAATTTAATCCAGTAATCACCGACTACTAATGAGGTTTTTATGCACACAACTCCTTTTCTTGCCGCTGTAATTCAATTCGAACCCACGCTGGGGGCTAAGAATTCTAATATTGATAAGTTGTTAACCTTAGTTGAGGAAGCAGCACAACAGGGTGCAAAATTAATTACTACGCCGGAAATGGCAACAACAGGCTATTGTTGGTATGACCGTGAAGAAGTTACACCAATGGTTGAAACTGTTCCAGGTGACAGTACCGATCGTTTTTACGAATTAGCACAACGTTACCAGTGTTATATTGTTTTAGGAATGCCTGAAGTTGATATAGAAACATCATTATATTACAACAGTGCAGTATTAATCGGTCCAGATGGAATTATTGGTTGTCACCGAAAAAGTCATCCTTTTATTGCAGAACCTAAATGGGCGGCTGCGGGGGAAAATCATAAGGTATTTGACACTCCATTAGGCCGAATTGGTTTATTAGTGTGTATGGATATTCAATTTCCAGAAACAACTACGTTGCTTGCGTTAGAAAAAGTTGATGTTATTTGCCATATCAGTAATTGGCTTATGGAGCGAACGCCAGCACCTTTTTGGATTAGCCGAGCCGTAGAGAATAGTTGCTATCTACTGGAAAGCAACCGCTGGGGGCTTGAACGTGGCGTTAAATTCAGTGGCGGGAGTTGCATTATTGAGCCAGATGGAAATATAGCGGCTGTGATTGATGGTGGTGATGGAATTGCTTATTCTGAGATAGATACTAACCGTAGCCGTCAAGGTCAGGTTTTAGGTGAGTCAGTATTTCTTCAACGTCGCGCTGAATGCTATACCTTATTAATGAGTGATAGCTTTTTATGGAATCCACAAGAATTCTTTGGCTTATATGGCAAGAAACCTCTACCTAACGGCAAAAAAAGTTTGATTAGTGTGGCGCAATTCTCTCCGACCGATAACGTTGATGATAACTTAACGCAGATTATCAACATAACCGAATCTTTGGTACACAAATCTGCAAGCGAACTGATTGTCTTTCCTGAATTAGCATTAACCGGTGATTATAGCCGAGGCCACAATGCACAAGATAGGCAAAGCGAAGCGTTAATAACATTAACTAAATTAGCGATGAAATTAAGAGTTTATCTAGTCATTGGGCTATCAGAGAAACACGACGATAAGCTTTATAATAGTCAAATGCTATTTGGCCCACAGGGTATAGAAGGGCACTATCATCAAATACATTTAGCAGCTGAACAACAAGGTTGGGCGACAGCAGGAGGCGAGTGGAGAACATTTGATACGCCTATGGGTCGTATAGGTCTCCTTTTAGGGAATGATGCATTATTCCCTGAATCCAGTCGTATTTTGGCGTTAATGGGATGCGATATTATTGCGTGTTCTGCAGCACTTAAAGGCGGATTTATTGGTGGTCATCTAGGGAGTAAAGTACTGCAAAATTATCCGATACCGACAGGTGTAGACCCGCTTCATTGGCACTTATTCAGAACTCGTGCAGGGGAAAATAACGTGTACTTTGTTTTTGCTAATGTGACTGATAGCGAGAATAAAAGCGGGGGATATAGTGGAATTTTTGGCCCAGAAACATTTACATTTCCACGAAATGAACACATATTATGGCAAGAAGAAGAAGAGACTAGCCAGCAAATCGATACTCGTTCATTGCCTGGTAGCCCTGATCTGCTTTAATCAAACAGGACACTTTAATAATGGAATATAATCCAATTATTGAGGTGTTAAATGAAAAAACGAACAAACAGGTTTTATACTACTGAGTTTAAGTAAGAAGCGGTCGCATTAGTCACCGAACAAGGTTATAGCGTCCCAAAAGCGGCAGCTTCATTAGGGATCACCGATAAATTACTTTATAACTGGAAAGCAAAATTCGATGCTGAACAATCCGGTAGCAGCTTGAATGCCGATGAGAGAGCTGAGCTATTAAGGCTTCGAAAAGAAAATAAAGAACTTAGGATGGAGAAAGAGATCCTAAAAAAAGCCAGCGCCCTCCTGCTAAAGGAAACCAAGTAGCGTTTAAAACGATTAAGCAATTATCTTCACAGTTTCCCGTGCTGAAGCTCTGCAAGTTAATGAAAATAAGTCGTTCTGCCTACTATGCTTGGCTTAAACGCCCAGCAAAATTGATCACCGCAGAACAACTTAGCCTGTACCGCAGAGCCAAAGCTATCTTTGAACAGAGTCGAAATAGCTTAGGTTATAGAACGTTACGTAAACGGTTATGCAAAGAGGGCTTTAGCGTGAGTGCTTATGGCGTTCAAAAGCTAATGGCTCAGCTTGGCCTAGTCGTCACTCAGCGCGTTGCTTACAAAGTCACCACAAAACGCAAACACAGTGATGCCGTAGCCGATAATTTGCTCAATCAAAATTTTAATCCTCACGCACCTAACGAAGTGTGGGCGGGTGATGTGACCTATTTAAAAACAGGGGAAGGCTGGATGTATTTAGCCATCGTGATGGACTTATACTCACGCCGTATTGTGGGTTGGCATATCGATAAACGAATGACGGCAGATTTAGTCAGTAAAGCCTTGATGAAAGCGTATAACTTACGCCAGCCCGAAAAAGGCTTAGTCTTTCATAGTGATAGAGGCTCTCAATATACGAGTAAGCGATATCGCCGCTTGCTAACAAGCTATGGTATTAGGGCAAGCATGGGTGATGTTGGAGCCTGTTGGGATAACGCCGTTGTAGAACGATTTTTTGGCAGTTTAAAACACGATTGGGTACTGAAAATCCCTCAGCCGACTCGGAAACAGATGAAAGAAGATGTTATCGCGTATATGCGCTATTACAACCTAGAAAGGTTTCATACTGCCAACGGTGATCTGTCCCCAATTGAGTATGAACAAAATTCCTTAAGAAAAGTGTCCTGATTTAGTTGCGCAGAACATACTGTAAAGTAAGGGAGAAAAGAGACACCTAAGTTGCAGGAAACACAGAGCTTAATACTTTTGATAGTCCAAAGCTCAATTGTATTTTCGAATGTGATATTTCTTTGGCGTGTTGTTATTTCGAATATTTGACGGAAAATGCATTGAGGTTCATTAATAATAAAACTAACCGAGAGTTGTTGATTATGTTGTGTAAAATTAATATTTTCTATTTTGGGAGAGGCAACAAGAACTAATCTTTGTGTTCCTAAGTTTTCCATTGCGAATGCATTGTCATGACCAACACGATAGAAAATTCCTAAATCTGCATTATCTGTGAGTAAGGCATCACGGATAACATAGCAATTCAAAGATTGAAGAGATAAGCGTATTTTGGGAGCTCGTTGTTTAAATTTCTCTGAGACAGCTGGCATTTTGTACGAAAGTAAGGTTTCAGCAGCAACGACCCGTAACTCACCATTGGGCTCAGCATTATGCTGTGCGGCTTAGCGTATACAATCCATCACTCGTATCAGTTCATACACATGAGGCAAAGCAATTTTACCCTCTTTGGTTAATGTCATCCGCCGACCAATCTTTTCAAATAGTTGTAATGACAATTCTTGTTCTAATTGCTGGATATGAAATGTGACGGTTGATTGAGTGCAAAATAGCTTTCGGGATGCGCGAACAAAAGATCCTTCTTCGACGATAGTTTTAAATGTGATAAAGCGCCGTAAATCCAGACCTAAAATCCCCTAACCCATCGAAAATATCGAATTCATAATATCAAAACATTTATTATTTTGAAGTGAATTAATGCGTTACTGTCTTTTTTTTAGGAGATCTCGATGATAACGACTCTCATTAGTTCATTTTTAACCTATACATTGATTACTGCACTTACACTAGGGCCTAATAATATTCTTGCGATGAGTTCAGTGATCCAATATGGATTCCGTCGAAGCATTGGTGTAATTATTGGGATGAGTCTTGGATTTTTAGTCATCATGATTTTATGTGCAGTTTTTACGCTGTCACTAGTGATAGTACTTCTTGTTTTTATTCAATGGCTGAGCTGGATTGGTGCTGCTTATATTTTATGGTTAGTGTGGAAGATAGCAAAAAGCCAAATATCTTCTTCCTCTTCGATAGATAGGCCGATGTTTCTGGGTGAGCTTTTGGTTGCAGTTTGTCAATGTGAAGATTATTTTGTATCGGATCACTGTGCTATCAACCTTTGTATTACCCTATACAGAAAATATCCTGATTATTTTTAGCGTTAGTCTTTTATTGTCAATTATTGGTATTACAGGGAATCTTACTTGGGCACTTGCTGGACGTTATTTCCAAATTATCTTTGCCAAACATGGTCGAGTGATTAATTATAGCTTAAGTGCTTTACTGATTTATTGTGCTATCCGAATTTTAATGTAGTCCGGATTACTGAAGTAAAGGGATGCAATATGTTTGCTATCCTTATTTTAAGTACCTTAAATTCAATGGCGTAAACGATCATTAATTAAATTCTAAGTGAGTAAAAAAACGTCATTAAAGGGATTTCGAGGCAATTAAAATGAAAATACTATTAATTGAAGACCATGAAAAAACAGGTCGTTGGGTAAAAAAAGGACTCGAAGAAGCGGGGTTTATCGTGGATATCGTGACTGATGGGAGAGATGGTCTCTATTTTTCCTTAGAAAATGATTACCAATTGATAATTCTAGACATCATGCTACCGGGTATGGATGGGTGGAGTGTATTAAAAACGTTGCGTACTTCTAAATCGGTTCCCGTAATTTGTTTAACGGCGCGAGATGCGGTTGATGATCGCGTGAAAGGTTTAGAGTTAGGTGCAAATGATTATTTAGTAAAACCTTTTTCATTTTCAGAATTATTAGCTAGAGTAAAAAATCAATTACGATCTCACCAAACAGTATCTACTGTGATTGACATTGCAGATCTTAAAATTGATCTTTCACGCCATGATGTAGAGCGGGGTAGTATAAAAATTGCTATGACACGCCAAGAATACTCATTATTATTGTTCTTTGCACTTCATGTGGATGAGGTTCTGCCTAGAACCTTGATTGCCAGTGAGGTATGGGGAATTGACTTTGAAAGTGATACTAATATTGTTGATGTCGCTATTCGTCGATTGAGAAAAAAAATTGATGACGCTTTTGAGGTTAAATTGATAGAAACCGTTCGTGGAATGGGTTATCGACTCAATAGGCCAGCAGTATGAAAGTGAAATCACTCCGATTTAAAATCATTTTTTTATTTATTTTGCTGATGGTGGTCAATGCAGGCTTCGTTACTCTAGCGCTTTACCATTCACTCAAAAATGAACTTGTCTCGCGAGATGATAGTTTACTGGTTAATCGCGCGGATCAACTTTCAAAATTAATTGTTAGCGGTATTGATATAAAAACTTTGCCTATTTATTTCCAGCGAATGATGGATATGAGGCAAGATATTCTGCAAATCATCGATGCAAATAACAAGGTCATTGTTGATAACAATTCTGATATTTTATTTGCAGGTCATCTTAAGCCCATCAAACTTGACGATTTAAGCTTAAAGTCAATTACTCATTGGGATACACCCACGGGAACACCTATTTCCGCTATCAATTTTGATATTCAATCACCGATCGGAAAACTTCAGGTTGTTATTGCCAAGGCATCTGTTGACCGTAATAGTGTGCTTGCAGGGTACCTAAAAAAAAGCTTAGGCATTTCTCTTTCCTCAATTTTATTTATGGGAATTTTGAGTCTTTGGTTAATAAGACGTGGATTGCATGATATTACACTTCTGAGCCAAATTACGGCTAATACTGATGTGCATGCGCTTAATCAGCAGGTTGATATTACTCAGTTACCTGATGAGTTGAAAAACTTAGGCGATTCATTAAACATAATGAGGTCAAGACTAAAAAATGACTTTATCAAATTAACCCAGCTGGCAGACGATTTAGCTCATGAGCTAAGAACACCAATTAATGCGATTAAAGTACAAAATGAAATTGTCTTACAGCGCGCGCGTACAGCCTCTGAATATGAGTCGATTATTGTCAGTAATATCGAAGAATTAGATAAATTAGCAAAAATAATACAAAGCGTTTTGTTCATTGCGCGAGCCGAAAACAAAAATATTGCGTTAAAAAGAGAGGTGTTAGATGTTTCTGATGTGGTAGAAGAAGTTTATGAATTATTTTCAATATATGCAGAAGATAAGCAAATTGAATTAGTTTGTGAACCATCAACACTGAGTCTTGAAGCCGATCGTTTGCTATTAGTTAGAGCGTTAATGAATTTAGTTTCGAATGCAATTAAATATTCTTATCCCAATACTCAAGTGATCATACATGCCGCTACTCGCGACAATAAAATGACTATTGCCGTAATGAATGAGGGGGATGCAATTGCGAAAAACGATGAAGTATTTACGCGGTTTTGGCGCGGTGATAATGCACGAAGTTCTGAAGGAAGTGGTTTAGGCTTATCTATCGTCCAAGTCATTATGGAGTTGCATGGCGGTGAGGTTACCTTTGAGCGCACAGATCCTCATAATGTCATCACGTTAACTTTCCCAAATTAAAATGACAAAATTGTCATCTTATTGTCAGCTTTTTACTCCTATTTTTGAGTATAACTAACGTATCATTTAAGAGTGCTTACCTGATAATTTGCTGATAAGTACTCTATACCCTTTGTTGATTATCTATGGCGATATACTCGTCATACTTCAAACTGCATGGTTGTTGACTACACTCAGCTAGCCGAGTCACATAGTTTATCTATGCTCCCCGTCTATCTTCGTTTGTCGCCTACATGCATCTTGAATTATTTATTCTATTTGAATTGAGGTGAGAACGATGAAAAAAACAGACAAAATGAAATCATCTGATATTACACCAGAATCTGTTTTTATGATGAAACGCAGGAACCTACTCAAATTGTTAGGAGTTGGCGCAACAGGGCTGATGGTGAGCTCAGCAGTCAAAGCAGATATATTTTCGTGGTTTTCGGATGATAAACCTGCGGAACCTAAGATTGCGCTAAAAGAATTGAAGTTTATTAAACCTGAAGCATATCAGGCGGATCTTGTACTAACACCAGAGAATAAAGTCACAGGATATAATAACTTTTATGAGTTCGGCTTGAGCAAATCAGACCCTGCTGAAAATGCTCACACGATGAAAACGGATGAATGGACAGTTTCCATTGAAGGTGAAGTTAATCGGCCAATGACATTAAATTTGGACGACATTCGCAATAAATTTTCATTAGAAGAACGCATCTATCGTATGCGTTGTGTTGAAGCATGGTCAATGGTAATCCCTTGGATAGGTTTTCCTCTCGCGAGTTTACTTTCTTTAGTGGAGCCGAATAGCCGAGCGAAGTATGTTGCATTTGAAACGCTCTATTCACCGAAAGAAATGCCGGGGCAAGAGAGCCGGTTTATTGGCGGTGGCCTTCAATACCCGTATGTTGAAGGGCTACGCTTAGATGAGGCGATGAATCCATTGGCTTTTATGGCGACTGGTGTCTATGGAAAAGAGCTACCAAATCAAAATGGTGCACCTATTCGACTTGTTGTGCCGTGGAAATATGGATTTAAAGGGATTAAATCCATTGTGAAAATTCGCTTAACAGAATCAATCCCACCAACGACATGGAACCTTTCTGCGCCAAATGAATATGGGTTTTATGCTAACGTTAATCCAAATGTGGATCACCCACGTTGGTCACAAGCCACAGAGCGCTTTATTGGTTCAGGTGGTTTAGGACAAGTGACAAGACAGCAAACCTTACCGTTTAACGGTTATGCTGATCAAGTTGGGAGTCTATACGATGATATGGATTTACGGAGATATTTTTAATGATGAAACCGCCTAGCAAGCCAATCTGGTTGATTAAAGGCATTTTTCATCTAATCGCATTGTTGCCATTAGTATGGTTAATTTATGCCATTTACTTCCAAGAATTAAGTGCTGATCCTGCAAAAGATATTCAGCATTTTACGGGGCTCACTGCACTTCGTTTATTAATTGTGATTATTGCTATACCAATGCTTGCGTATTACTTGAAATGGAATGAGTTATTTCAAACTAGGAAACTGCTTGGATTATGGTGTTTTTTCTGGGCGGTATTGCATTTAAGCAGTTATTTAATACTCGAAATCGGCTGGGGGGATCTTACGCTATTTTTCAGTGAGATTTTCTCGCGTGTATATCTGATTATCGGTTTAATTTGTTGGTTAATTTTATTTCTAATGGCTATCAGTTCTTTCAATTGGATACGTATTAAACTTGGACGTTGGTGGAAAAGAATACATAACCTGCTTTATCCACTGCTATTAATGGTCATAGTACATTTTATATTATCGCTAAAAACTACTACACCTGAACCATTCTTTTATTTGACGATTGTCTTAATAGCCTATTTTCATCGCTATCAACAGCAACGCAAAATGATTGTACGTTAGAGGCTGAGCTAAACACCAAAAGTAGCAAGCAACTTAAAAAAGAAAATTGACGCCACGGTTATAGGAGTGGCGTCAATTTTGAAGCATTGACATCATTTGCTCATCCTACCGATAAATTGGCGGGATAAGCGAAACTCTATTACCCACAATCAAGTATTGAGTTCATAAGCCAATTAAATTGGTCCTAAATTAGTCATTACGGCGTAAACCAGCGCAAGAATCGAAATTACAACCCACGCAAGGACTAATGGCCAAATGAACTTAACCCATGTTGTATAAGGTATTTTTGATGTTGCAAGTACTGCCATCAAGATACCTGATGTCGGATTAATACAGTTAACTACACCTTCACCAAGCAGAACGGTTTGTACTGTCGTTTGGCGAGTGATCTCTAAAAGATCCCCCATCGGAGTGAAGATCGGAACTAGAACAGCGGCTTCCCCAGAACCTGATGAGATAAAGAAGTGCATGATTGCTGCAGTACCAAACATTGAGAGTGTTGATAATGTTTTCGGCAATCCATCCATCATAGAAATGATGGCGTTAACGATGGTATCTAAGATCATTCCGTCAGATAACACGATAGCAATAGCACGAGCCATACCAACAATAAATGCACCGCCAACCATCCCGGCACAGCCTTTTAAGAAGCCAGTTGCGATTGAGTTTGCTGACATGCTATTTAGGATACCCACACCCACACCCAAGATGATAAACATCGCCATCATCTCTTTTTCACCCCAGCCAAACTCAACCGCACCGAAGATAAAGCCAACTAAGCACAGAGCGCTGTAAGATAAGGTAATGATATGACGAAGTGATATTTTAGCGGTTTGTTCTTCACTATCATCAACGACGATATCAGGGCGGATCATACCTTTAGAGCGACACTTTTTGGTGTAAATCGTTAAAAAGATGATACCCGCTACAACAAAGGAAATATAAATGACCATACGATATCCTAGGCCTGATAGCAGAGGAACATCCGCTAAACCTTGAGATAGCCCAACAGTCATCGGCGCCATAATGGAAGCGTTAAAGCCTGAATAAGCGGCAACATACACTAAAGCTGCACCAAACTTATCATCCATCCCAACCGATTTAGCAACAAGTAAACCTATGGGAACAAATGCAATGATTGAGTTAACGACGATACCTGTTGTTCCCAAAATAGAGAAAACAATAAAAAATATCGAAATTAATAGGAAGTCATTGAGCCTTTTACTTTTCGAAATATTACTAAGGACTTTTTTAATTGCCCCTGTTTCTTCGAGAAGATGTAAAGCACCACCTGTAAATATAATCAAAAAGATGATCGGTGCCGCTTTAACTAACCCATCAGCAATAGAGGTAAAGATATGACCCGGTGATACACCATGTTGTTCGGGTAAACGTTCATAACTACCTGGGACGGTATAAGAACTCGAAACTTTACTTTCGACACCATCCTTAATTACTGTGATAACTTTAGTTTCTGAAGCGTATTGACCAGCAGGTACGATCCATGTCGCGACTGCGGCTAATACTAAAATAAAAAACAGTAACACATAAGGGTTTAAACCCTCGGAGCGTTTTTTATTCGGAGTGGTTGTTGCTGTTGCCATTGCCATATACTTACCCTGTCAGATTGTTATTATTGAGTAATACGTTTTAAAACATTAAAAAATAGCTGTGCACGTTCAGCTAAAGAAGGGATCTCTAAGTATTCTTTATCACTGTGCTGGTGGCCGCCAATAGGACCTAATCCATCGACTGTTGGTGTACCAACGCCTGCGGTAAATGACGCATCAGAGCCACCACCAGTAGATACATCCTCTAATGTGATATTGAGTTGAGTTGCTTCTTCTTTGATGATGCTAATCAGTGCAGTACTTTCGTTAGTTTTCACCATTGGTGGACGGTTAATACCACCTGTTAGTGAAAGTTGAATGCCTTCTAACACAGGTGTATTGCAGATATCTCTCACTTTTTTATCAATTTTAACGCCTTGTTGGTCTGTAGAAATTCGAACATCAATTTCCGCTCTTGCATTTGGCGCAACGGTATTGACAGAGGTTCCACCTGAAATTAAGCCAACGTTGACGGATAGGCCTTTATCATGCTGAGAAAGAGCATGTAAGCTTTGGATTTTATGCGCTAATTCTTGGATTGCACTAATCCCAGCTTCAGGGGCAATACCCGAGTGAGAAGCTTTGCCTTGAATGGTGAGTACGTAGGTACCTACACCGCGTCGTGCACTGACAATAGCTCCATTCGCGCGAGCAGGTTCCATAACTAATGCATAGCGTTTGCCAAGAGCACATTTTTCAATGATTTCACGGGAGGAAATAGAACCAATTTCTTCATCGCAGTTTAATAAAACTTCAATTTTTTTATAGCGAGGGTCTTGTGAATCAAAGAGTTCTTTTATTACTTGGTACACCATGACATGACTACCTTTCATGTCAATGACCCCAGGGCCGTAGGCTCTGTCACCTTCAATACTAAATGGTCGCTCAGCAACAGTTCCTTTCGGGAATACGGTGTCTAAATGCAATAAAATGAGTATTTCTGATGCTTCTGTAGGATAATAAATTCGATAGTTATTGCCTAAAGATTCATTAGGAATGACTTCCACTTCAAAGCCCATTTTTTTATAACGTTCACACCAAATTGCGGAATGTTGGTCAACACCAAATTTATCATAAGAGCCTGATTCAATATTAACCACTTCCTCTAGAAGTTTTAGCATATCGGCTTGGTGTACTAAAAAGTTATTATTCATATATCGTCCTAACGTTGTTGTGTTGCTTATTTAAACAGTGATTATTTATATATTAAGAAGAATTTAAGTATCAGAAATTTTTATTTTAAATTAAGTCTAATCTATGTTTTTCGCTATATTAATGAAGAAAATACGCTGAGCAGATCATTTATTAATCAATATTTGGTTTAAATTTATTTATTATAAAAACAAAAAGATATTTACCAATCTTTATTGTTACGTAGGGTTACAAATAATTTATTTTAATTTAATATTTAATGACAGTTTTTCTACTTACATGTGGCTGCTTGCTTTATTCGCAGTCACTTTTATTAACATCTATGAAATGAGTGCTTTTGAAATGTATCATAATAAACAATTTTTTTACAAGTTGATTGATGCCTTGTGTTGAGGTGATTCAACTATATATTTTTGCAATATTTTAATTGGTAAGCAGAATAGCAGGTTACTTTAGTTCCATTTTAATAAACTATTTAATTTAAGTAATGTCAATAGGTCAGGTAATAGTGAAATTATATGACTATAAAGTGATAGAAATATATTTAATATAATGTGTTAAATAAGATTCAACTAAAGTTAATTTTTCTAGTTATCAATAAAAAATATTAATATTTAAATAGGAGGCGAAATGTTTTTGATATGGTTGATAGTGTGTGCTTATACTTCAATAAGCAGTTTTTTTTTAGTTAAGTTTTAGATTGGTTAGCGTAACTATTATGTTTTTAATTTTAAATCAAGGTAAAATATTTTTTTACTTATTAATCAATAAATGGATTGTTCAATGAGCATATTTATCTGCTTATGAGTAATTTTTGGTCAGTGAATGAACTGGATGATGAAAAAATATTAAGGTATCCGCGACTATAAGTTAGAAAGAGGCACACATAAATAAAATGCCCCTTTTAGGGGCAATATACGTTTAATAAAATGAAAAATTATAATAGATTAAAATATTTATTAGGCTTAATGGGGCGAGGCAAAGGTGTAATATCTAACATTTCTAACGTACTTCGCTCAATCTCCGTACATATTGCATTCAATGGAAGGTCATTGGCGGAGATACCAAATGGATCTTCGAGTTCTTCAGCCAGCGCATCCCAAGCTAGAAATGTGTATGAGACAAATACTGAGACAATGGGGGTCATGTAATGGAGATCGCTAACTAAAGCGAAAGGTAGTAATGTGCAAAAAAGGTAAACTGTTCTTTGAAGGATCAAAGTATATGCAAACGGAATTGGTGTATTTGAAATACGTTCGCAGCCGCCTAATACATCGGATAATGTATTGAGATCATGGTTGATACCTTGGAAGATTACATCACTAATCAGATGTTTGTCACGTAACTCACCAATTTTTAAGCCAATTTGCAACAAAATTCGATTTGTGGGTAATGGGCTTTTTATCACATCCTCTAGAATAGAGAGTGGTAATAATCGATATAAATCTATCGCAGGGTTAGTTTTTCTTAGTTCATGCTTTAAGCACCAGCCAAAAGCAATTAATAGCTGGCCGATTTCTTTTTGATATTTCTTGTCGTGAGGTAGTAAGGTTTTAATACTGCGTAGGATATTTCGTTGTTGAATTAACAAAGTTCCCCACAAGGTTCTTGCTTCAACTAAACGACTATAGCTTGCGTTATTTCTAAAACCGAGAAATATTGCAATCGCAATACCTAACAAGCTAAATGGCGCAATAGTTAAATGCATTCCTAATTGCTCGTACCATTGATAGCTGATGACGGCAATAATGGACATAAAAATATTTAAAGAGAGTCTAAATGTTATTTTTGACAACACGGAGCCATGCCAATCTAACAGTCTTAGAAACCAATGCTGAGGTGGGCGAATAACAATGATTTTTAATAGATTGAATTTTTAATAAGATCAGCAATGTAGCATCTTAAAAAAAAGTTGGCAATGTTGCACTCGCATTAAAACTTGTCATGTTATATAGGTAATTATTTGATTATCCAGCTTTATTGAAATAAATAATTACGTGTATGCTTGTAATACCTTTATGATTATGTAAATTTTAAGTCAAATCAATAACTCAAGCCACATGGTTACCCGATGTTATTTAGGCATTTTTTATCACTAGTATTTAGCGCTATATTGATAGGTTGTTCGGATTATCATGATGATACATTGCTGTGAAAAAGTCGCTGGATAGTCGCAATAGATAGTTGTACAGTAAAGCACTGTTCAACTACACAGTATTTTGATTGGATAAATAATGGCTAAAATAGATGATAACCAAGACTATTATGATAAAAGCTTCAGTAAGATAGATATCAGTGAGCAGAATATTGTCAGTACAGTTTTTGAAAAGTGTGAATTTATTAATTGTGATTTTTCAGCTGCGTCACTCTCTCGTTGTAAATTTATCGAGTGTGTATTCAAACAATGTAATTTAAGTATGAGCAACGTTGCTAACACGCGCTTTTCAAATGTTGAGTTTTCTGATTGTAAGTTGGTAGGGATTGACTGGACTGCAGCATATTGGCCAAAGTTTGACTTTTACTCAGAACTAAATTTTAAACAGTGTATTTTAGATAATTGCAGTTTTTTTGGGCTAAAGTTACATGAATCTCACTTTGAAGGATGTCGATTGCATCATGTAGATTTTAGAAATGCAGAGCTTAATAAATCTTCATTACTCGATTGTGATTTTTCAAATAGCCTATTTCTACAAACTAATTTGGAATTTACCGATTTCACTGAATCTCATTCGTTCAATATTGATATACGGCAAAATAAATTATCAAAAGCAACATTCTCAAAATTTGAAGCATTAGAGTTATTGAAAAGCTTAGATATCCAGTTGGTTGATTGAGGGGGGAGGCAGAAAACTATTCCTTGATACAATTTGCCATATGGAAAATTATTTTTCTGTCTCATGCCTAATGTATGACTTGAGTCATCAAATGAAAAAAGTCACTACAATTATGTTTCTCAATATGAAACCGCATACAAAATCATAAAATTAATGTGCTTGGTAGGTGCGTTACTTGGGAGGATATTTGATGCCGCGGTTTATGATTAAAAATCTATTTTAGCCTTCATTAAGGCACAAAGCAAAAAGCCTACCCTATGATATAGATCTGTAATTGTATCTAGTCAACAGTTACTAGCAAATTTAATTTTTCTTTGTTTATACATTATATTCAGAGCACACTCAGACTATTAGTCTTGTAATTAAACATCAATAACAGTAAAAACGATAAGACGTATTAAATTGAATATGCCCATAGTAATCTTATGTAGAACAGTAACTTTAAATGCTATGAAAAAATTCAAACTCACTTATCTATGAAATAGAAAGTGATAAAACAATCATCGTGAACTAAAAAATCAATTATCTATAATAATTACTTGTATTGTTAAAATGTATACTTATAAAATCAGTAAATTTATAAATGCGTTAACAATTAACTCATATTGATAACAATTTAATTTACTTTAACCTGTAAGTTTAAGCAGAATATTTACTTTAAAATAGGGAAGAGATAATAAATTTTAGAATGATTCAATTATATGTCTATGGTCTGTATATCAATTCTCTGCATCCTGGTTATTTTCCATAAATAGATGACAATTAACATGTCAATGTAATGAGTTATTAATCATTTTCGATGAAGATTTAACTAAGCCTTTCTCTGATAGCTTGACAAGTAAATGACGTGTTTTATAAATACTAAATTGACAGTATTCTGCGATATCTCTTGTCCTAGGCCAGTATTTTTCCTCCGGCATTACATCTATAATTCCATTATCACAATCTATTTTATTAACTTTAATCAACGCGGTAATAGCAGACAGAATGAAATTCATTTCTTTCATGCTCTTTACCGTTCTTGTGCTAATAGTTATGTGTTTCGCACATAACGCTTTCGCCATATATATGTCCGCCTTAATAACAAATATAGAATAAAATCACTAAAGTACTCGTTGCAGAGGTAGTCGATTGACCCTTATAGATTATAGCTAAGTAGTCATATTTAAACAGAAGATTTTATCTTTAATTAAAAGAAAAGAATATTATATCACGATATATAATTATGCGATCACTAATATCGCGCCGTAAGTAATTTATGCATTAGGTGAATGATTGTATCGAATTCATCTTTACACTTATTTTAATGATTTATTTTATTCGTTTTTTTTGTATTATTGTCGACGCTTTGGCTGACTTAATGGAGTAAGTTAGCTTTAGATATTAAGCTTATAAGTCATATGCTGTTTGAGATGAATTTGCATTTTAATCGCATTTCTATTTTATGATTTTCACGAGATTTATTTATAGTTAATTTTGTTTACACGTATATTGTTAGAATATTATGCGATAAATAAAACACTAAAATCTCAAACGATAGCTTTTACAAAAACAAAGGATAAATGATATGCAATATAAAAAAATGTATTAACTAGTGCAGTAGCAATAGCTTTCAGTCTATTTTGTGGAAGTGCATTTATTGCAAATGCTGCAACTACAGGCGTAGAAAAAAAATCACGCTTATTGCGCAAATTAATGACAGTATCTATGTAACTAAACCTGATGGTCATTCCTGGTATACAACAGAAGAATTGGAAGCTAAAGACAAAAAGCAAACTGAATTTACTAAAAGCTTAGATGTACGAGTATGGACACGAGGCCAAAAATTTAATGTATCAATGATTCAACCATTGGTTATTTCACGTGATGATGGTGTTTATCAATTACAAGATACCCATGTTTATTGGGGCGATATTAATTGGGGGCAAAAAGAATTGATTTATGGTCAGCCGCCTCAAGAGATTATTCAAACAACACCGACTGATGATGGATACGATGATATCTATAAATTAAATATCGAAGCTAAAGCACCAACTGCGGCAGGAACTGCGCTAGATGGTAGTGTTAATGGTGCATATAGCGGTGAATTAGTTATGCTATTTGAGCCAGCAGCTTAAGTTAAATAATGAAGAATAACGAATAATCTTAATGAATAGGCACCGGTATGATTAATGATAGAATTTTTTTAAATATTTTTATTAAATATAAAATCGTAAGGTGTCTATTCCTTTTTAATATTATCTTATACCAAAGCTATAGTTATGCGGATAAAACAGTTGTCAAATTTAATGTTCCACCTGGCTTTGAAAATATGGATGTCGGGAAGTCACTGGGATATTTAATTAGTTATAACGGCAAGGCATTACCAGGTTATGTTGTATATGATCCTCTTAAAAGAAGACTAGAATTAGATGAAGAATCATTTTTAAAAAATGGGAAATCAAATAAAAATATCGAAAAAATTGACGTTATACTCTCTAAGATTAATTTTGAGCAGTGTATTAGGGGCTGTGATATTGAAATAGATAATAATAATATTTCAATCGATAAAGTAAATCAGACCATTACTATTAATGATAATCAATTAAATTATATTATTCCAGAAACTAATTTTGGTTTAGTACACAACCAAACGATTGATCTTAGACATTCAACAGAGGGTTATAAGGCTGCTAATATAGCAGGCAATGGATATGTCGGACTACCGTCACAGATGTATGGTTATTTCAATTGGTATTTAAATGAAAGAAGCTATGGCGATAGTAAATATAATGACGTTGGTATTTCAACATTTTACTTACAAAAGAATTTTTCTAATATTTATTTAAGAGCAGGTAAACAAAGTTCACTGGCTTACTACGCTGGATCAGTAAATTCAGTTGTTACTCCTAGCTACGATGGGTTTGTGACTATAGGTAGTCAAGAAAATTTTAATAATGAAACTAAAAATAAAAGTAATGGAAGATTAATATTTTTTTCCATGACTGATGGTAGCGTCGATATAAGAAGGGATGGGCGTACAATTTTCAATCGCCCTGTTACTATTGGGCGAAATGAGATTGATTATCGAATTCTACCCGGTGGCTATTACACTGTTGAAATTTATTATTTAGATAAAATGGTCGTGAAATTAATCACGAAGTTCAGGTTATTGACAATGTTACTTATGGAAACAGTGGGCAAGGGAATAACTGGCATATCACCGCGGGAAAAGAACAGTTTACCGATGATCGTATGATAGAGTTTGGTACTGGACGTGAAATTCTTGGGGTGTATGGAAATCTACTCACCGTCGCAGCAGATAATGGAATGTGGACGAGTGATATCAATATAAATCGCCCATTATATTTTGATGATATTATTATTCAACCCACTCTCGGATTTCGCGCTGGTGAAAAAGGTATTGGTGGTTATACAAGCTTGTCAATGGGAAATGATTTTTGGGGAAATGCTACAGCATCGTATTATCAGCAGAATGATATTTCAGATATCTATTACACTGTTAATAGTCGCGCCTTAAGTTATTCGAGAAGCTTTGGCGGAAATTTAGTTAGTTATTCTTATGGTCGTTATAGTAATAGTGATTACAAACAAATTCAAGTAAGCCGAATGTTCGATCAAAATGGTTATTATGCGAATGTTTCTCTAGGTGCTAAACGTCAGACCTATTTTGGTGACGGTGTATTCTTAAATGTATCGGTATCTTTATTAAATAGCAAAGCGAATATAAATATTGCCAACTCAGGGAGTAATACGGTTTATTCTGCTAATTACCAAAAAGACTGGGTAGATACATTAGGAACAACAAGTTCTAGCATTGATTACAGTCACAGTAATAATAACGATAATGTTGGTTTAAGATTGACGCGGTCTGGTTTTCTGGGAGATGCGACGGCTTCAGTGAATATTAATGATCAAAGTGCACAGGGAAGCCTATATTATCGTGGTAGTTTCTCCGCAAGCGAATATGGTATCTATCCTGGTCGATATAATACATCAGGTGCTGCATTGTTAGTTGAAGTACCGAAAGATGAATCTGGTTATTATTATGGCTTTAGTGTGAATGGAAGTCCTGTCAGAAGTGGGCGCACGCTTTCTGTTCCTATTGGGAATTATAAAAGTATTGGTTATGCGCCTGTGGCAAATAATGCAGATGATATTGATATGCAAATTGAAGTCCCAGCGAATATTGTGAGAAGTCACCCAGGTCAAGTTTATTATGCCAAAGCATTTGTCGATATTAACCAGGTTTATAGTGGATTTATGCGAGATAAAAATGGAAAGCTAGTTAATGGTATTTTAGATAACGGTGAACAAGTATATAAAAATGGACTTTTTTCGTTTAATGCAAAAAAAGTGATAAATGAAATTATTTTGAAAAATAATGAAATGTCTTATCGCTGTGATCTTAAAGTTAAAAATGACAATAGTTATATATGCATACCGCAGTAAATAGGTTAGGAGCTACCAATGTTAAAAATATTGACAATAAGTTTGTTATTGTATCCATGGGGTATTTCTTTTGGGGTGGGGCAGTTACTCGTTGCACCTGCAAGTACAACAGTAACATTTCCGAATGAGCGTAATATTACAGTTAAAAATATAGGGGATGCGCCAATGTATATTAATATATCCCTACACCAAATTGAGAATCCAGGGATAACTCCCGAAAAGAAAATACCTATTTCGGCTCTTGCTGACCCGATAATTATAGCTTCACCAACAAAAGTTTCTCTTGGCGCTGGCCAAAGTAGGAATATCAAATTGACCGCTTTAAAATCGCCGTTAAAAGAACAAGCATATCGTTTATATGTCATCCCTGTATCGTCCTTTTCGGTAACCGATACTGATGCGGATAAAAGAATTAGTGCGCCAACAGTGGTGTCCGTCGGCTATGGGGTTCTGGTAAGAGTATTACCATCGGGAAGTTTAACTTCAGAACTGGTTTATGAATGTCAATCAAAAGGAATTCGTTTATCAAATACAGGAAATAGCCGAGCTGATTTGAGTAATATTTCATTCGGTATAGGAAAGAAGCTAGATCGTATTGGTGTTTATCCTTCAACACCAATTATTATTCCCCATAAAAATTTGACAGCTAAATTTAAAGGCGAAGATTACGCTATCTCCTGTGAATAATATTAATGGTGAAAATAATGAAGTTTAATTTATTTCTTTTTTGCTTTAGTTTTATTTTGAGTCTTCCTCCGGTTCAAGCTGATATTACAATAACAGGCAATCATCCTGTCCAAGTAAAAGGTACGGTGACGAAGAAGAATAATTTTGAAGTTACTGATGGCACTGGACCTGGAAATTGGTATACCACTCTTGAATTAACTCAAGCCGGAAGTGATGTACTTTATCAAATTGAGGCAAGAGTACATGTGTTATCAACAAATAGAAATTTCATGGTGACATTAAGGAATAATGTCGTTTTGATGAATGGTAAAAATAATTTATCGTTCTTACCCGCCGAGGTGATATTTTCTACACTTGAAGGACAAGGAAAAGCATTAAAACCTCAAGAGCCGCAAACATTTACTAACCCAGAACCGTCAGCAGGCGCTGATAGTGAAGGGGACTACACACTTAAAATTTCAGCTGTTACACCATCAGGTAATAATAAAGACATTGGCGGCATTTATTCTGGTGAAATTGAACTTATCTTTGAACCATCGGCCTCGGAGTAGCATATTTATGCAAATAAACTCAAGTAGATTATTATTTATCATCTGTGGTTTATTTTCGTTTGAAGCTTGGTCAGCTATTGATGTTCTCCCAAAGGTATTAAAACTAGAAAATGAAACAGGATATATTTCAATTATAAATAATGGGAATAATACAGAATATATTGAAATAGAAGTCAAGAAAATTACTAATCCTGGTGTTGACTACCAAAAAGAACAGTATGTTAATTTAACTGATGATATAAATCCTGCATTAATTTACTCGCCATTTAAATTGATTTTATCGCCTAATCAAATAAAAAAAGTTACATTTAAAAAATGATAGATGTTGAATCCGAAGAAGTCTATAGAATTAATGTTAAGCCGAGTATTAACCCTTCAATTAAAAGTAATAATGCAGCTAGTGTTATTATTAATATGGGGTTTAGCATTATTTTAAAAAACTTGCCAAGGAATGTTAATAAAAATTTTATTTTCACCTGTAAAGGGAATAAAGATATGGTGATTAATAAAGGTAATCTTCATATTTCCGCTAAGTATATTAAAGGAAGCAAGAAGGGTAATGTTGAAAATATATATCCAGGACAAAATAAATGGTTTGAACATGGCGATGTTGTTATTGAAAATGAAACTTGCAGTATGTCGGAGGAGAAATGAAACATTTAATGTTAAAAACTATTATATTATCAATGCTGCTTTCTTTATCATCTCCATCATTGAGTGCTAATATAAATGAAGATAACGTTGGTCTATATAATAGTTGTGAGTTAATAGATAACGGAGATGGAACCAGTACTGCAACAGTAAATGTTAGTTATTATGGGTATTTACATACATTTCCAATGGAATACAGGGCTGTTGTATTATTTTTCTATGATAAAGATGGTCGCTATTTTTTTAAACCTCTTTCACCTGGAAATATTTCATTAGGTGCTACTAAATCTGTTGGTTACGAACAGGTTGGGTTGAATGCATATTATGGTAGCCAAAAAGGTGATTGGAAAAAAGTATTCGGATTTACAACTGATTTTACGGTCATAGTACCTAACAATTATTTTGACGAGTGGAACGCAATATCATTGAGACTGGCAGATCGAGATATTCGTGGTGATTATTATGTTGAAAATAGAGGGGCTGCTTATCTTACCTATGATAATAACGGATCTTGCCAAATAATTGATCCTATAGACCCACCAGATCCAGAACCTAATGTTAAATTTGAATTTACACTTCCGCAGTTATGGGATCTAAAAGAAATCCCACCAGGTATATCAGAGGTTAGCTTTTCCGGTGTGCGCAGTGAGGAATTTTGTATTAAATATGATAATAAGCAAACTTCAGATACGCAATTTTTAATGACAGTGAATAGTTCGAATGAAAAAGAGAGTAATTTTAATTTGATAAATAAATTAACACCTGAAGATGTTATTAAATATAAATTATTATTGAGTGATGGAGGACATAATTTGCTATTCCCTTCAAATTCTGGAAATAGTTTATCTTTAATAAAAATGATCAGGAGGTTTGTTTTTTTCCAACATTTAAAATTGATGCAGGTAGTAATCCCAAAGAAGGTCAGTACGGCGATGTACTTAATTTTAATATAATTGTTAAACCATAAGAGAAATAATATTATGCCAGTAAATAGTCTTCACATTGAAACAAAAGTCATTATTTTAACCGATGAGTCCAGTGTACCAGGATCGGCTGCAATAACGACCAAATCACTAATTGTTACTGTACGAGATGGAGCCTTAAAGCCCGTGGAAGGCGCAAAAGTGGTTTTTAAACCTAATGATTTTATTGCGCTTCTTGACATAAATGATACTTCAAATGCCGATGGGGAATGCTCAGCTACAGTATCGTTAAATTATGATCTAGCTCAACCATGGGCGAGTTCAAGCTCTATTGATATTCGTTTGGAGACCGAGACTGAGGAACAATTCCAAAAAGTAAAAGTATATTATGGAACTCTGCCTGCTATTGATTTTTTAAATATAAAGAAGGACTTAGAGGGCGGTTATTATTACGATAGATACGGAAAAGAAGATGACACAATTATTATTATCCATACGATTCCAAGTGTTACTAAATCGTTAACGTTAACGTTAACGTTATATTTTGATACTGTAAGCTATCAGAAATTAATTACACCAGAGAGCTTTCCTATTGCCATTAATTTACGTGACCAGTTCGATAAATCTGCATTTAGCGATGGCCAGTATGATCTTTATTATACGTTATCTGGTGAAGCCGGAAATATTGCTACAAGCCTTGATTTTAATTTTAGGCTTGACCACGGTACAAGTGAAAGAACCCTACCAGCAATTGATGTTCCTGGCCTGTATAACGGCTATATCAATCAGGCACTCTGGTTGAAAGGTGTTGCTTATAATTTCAAACCTATTATCGATCAGTTAGTGGATGAGTCGGGATTACTGCCAGATAATATTCTAGATTATATAGATAAAGCAGATTCCCCTGTTGTATTACGTTTCCAAGGAACGAAAAAAGATGGTCAGAGTGCTGAGCTCAATATTACAAGTACAGAGCCTTTTACTTGGGCCGATTTTAAAGACATCATCAGTAGTGAAAATCCAGCGGGACAATATATATTTCTAGATGAAAGGGATCCTTTGCAACCAAAAGACCGTTATACTTATATCGAGCAGGGTGCGCTTGAGATTGATGCTACAATTAAAACAATCACTTCCGCTCGTCCTCATGTTTCAAAGCTTAAAAGAGTTTTGGTTGATATACTTCCACCAGCCAAATTAGAAGACTAATACTCGCTAACCTAGCCGTACGTTGTACGGCTGGTTTATTTTTTAATAATGAATATTAAAAATAATATTATCGAGAATAATACAGGTTGAGGAAAGCGTAATCATTTTTGTAGAGATGATGGATAACTGGAATAATTATTTGTAGATTATAAGTAATGTCTAATTACATGAAATATCAAGTAATTAGTAAATCGTATCGGAAATTCATTAAATTTTGATACTCATATTATGATAACACGTATATATATTTTCAGTCATACAATAGCATGCTACGTGATGTCCACGTTTAATCCAACATATTTTCAGAGTAAAATAATATGCTAAAAGCTTATTCTTTAATTGCACCATATCTACCACAGATGAGGGATGGTATTATCAATAATGATGACCTTTCTGTTGATAATAAAATATATGTTGAAGTAGCGAAATATGAATTAGCAGCTATTGGTGATGAGATCCTTGTTAACTTTGGTTTTGTAATATCCAGTTTAAGTTTGGTTATAGCAATGTTTTTTTCATTTTTAATTAATATAAGCTTAATCCGCATACCGTTATCAACCGGAAAAAGTTATCAACTATCTGTTTTATGGTCTGACGAATATAGTTCTATGTATACAGTACTATTATTCATATCTTCTTTTGTCGCATCGATTCATCCTGCGATAAAGGCTGTTAAATAACAACATTATCTATAAATGAATTTTTCAAAATGGATTCAATATGATTATTACTAATGAAGTTAAAAAAAACAAAGATATTGTTATGTTTTTCCCTGGGCAAGGTCAGCCATATCTAGGAATGGGGAATAATGTTTTTAATGCTTCTCTACGGACTAAAGCAGTTTGGGATTGTGCGAGCGAAATATCAGGATTTGATGTTAGAAAGTTATGTATGAAAGGACCAATGACTAAGCTTGTTCAAACGCGATACCAACAAGTGGCTGTGACGACGATTAATATAGCAACATTGGTATTGTTGAGAGAGCGTTTTTTATTTAATGAAATTGGATATTCTGGTCATAGCGCAGGGGAGTATTCTGCATTATTTGCAGCAAATGTTTTTGATTTAGAAAAATTATTTAAAATAATTAATTATCGTTCATTAATTATGCAAGAATTAGCAAGTGATAAAAAAGGGGTAATGTATATCGTTAAAAACTATCCTTATAATAAAATCCGAGCATTGATTCATGCTAATGGATTAAAGGGATTAGTGAATGTTTGCTGTGATAATAATGAACATCAACAAGTTATAGGTGGTGATATTGCAAGTGTACGTATCATAATTAATACGTTATTTAAGATGAAGATAGAAACGACTAAATTAGCGGTAAATGGTGCTTGGCATACCGATCTTATGTTAGATGCTAAAGAAAGATTAAAATTTTTTTTAGCTAATATTGATTTCTCACCACCATTGCAACCCATCATTATGAATGTACAGCCCAAATTTGTAAGTAATACTAAAACGATAAAAGCTAATTTGGTTAATCAGCTGACTGAAACAGTGAGATGGCGAGAAACAATGACTATATGGTATCAAAAGGGTTATAAAAACTACATTGAAATTAGTGGTAAGAAATCACTATACTACATAGCAAAAAAGTTCTATCCAGAATAGGGGGTTACTATATTACATTCTAATGATTATATTTAATAACTTTATTCTACATTGGAGGGGGGAATGTTACCAAGCTATCCAAATTATATTAATTTTCATCATAAAATAATTCTTAAACCTATAGTTCTAGCCTCAGTTGTTCTTAATTTATGTTTTATTAACAATTATCACGACCTCTCATTCAATGAATTTTTTATTGGTATATATGCTATTTTTTTGTTGTTTTATTTAGTGCGATAAATAATGAAAAAGAATATTGGGTCTATTGTGTTTTTTCGGAAAAATTTATTTTTGATAAAATAAGTGATGATATGGTTAAGTATAGGGGGTTATACTCAAAAAAATATTATTAGTTATTGCTTTTTTTTCTGCTTTTCTTATTTCTATTATCGTATTATATTGTTTTTATCATATTACCTTGTATCTTTCTTCTAATAATTTAAATTTTTCAATTATTTTTGTCGGGGGGATTATATCACCTTTTTTAATATGGTATTACATGAGGTTTATTATTCATTATTATTCATTATTATTTTTATAAAGCTGTTGTGTTTTTAGATGAGTATTCATTTGATAGTACACAGTGTACAAATTTTAAATTGCCTAATATGGTTATAAAGGAAATAGCTATAAGTCTTATTGTTAATTTTTCTATTGTACTTCCAATAAGTCGAAAACCCTCATTCTTATTAGATAACGGCTATATTGATATACAGTTTATGATAGCCTTAATAATACTATTGTACTCGGTTCTAGGTGTAATGCTGTTTTTATCTAGAGGCAGTAAGATAAATTATTTTATGGGAGTGATTTTAAAGTATAAAATAAATAATAATATAGAGGATGTTAGGCTTAATAGCTTGTTGGTTAAGGCAATAATATTAATCATTATAGTCCCGATGTTTTCAATTATTGTATGTTATACCTTTCATTTTTTTAATCTTAATGAGGGTTTCTTTTTGATTTATACTATTAGCTTATTACCTGTTTTATTTTTTTATTATTTAGAAAGAATGGGGGATTATATAAAGATGCTATTTTTGCATTTGATATGGTTTTAAGGCTTAATGCACTTAAAATGCTATAAAAATAGAAATTTGTAATTTTTTCCTACTGGTCATTCATTGCTGTTTTAATTTCAATAGCATTCGTTAATATAATTCACTATCTACTGTGGAGAATAAAATATGGATACTGTATATAATGATACAGCAATAAATCTAGCACTTAGCTATATTTCCAGTGCAGGGCGAGAAGTTAAACAACATAATCCTGAATTAGTGTATAGGAAAATAAAGTTATCACTTGAAGCGAGTAAAGCAACAGCAGATTTATTTGAGATTGTATGGGGGCCTGCTGTCTTACGTTTTTCTCCTCTAGGGTTTAAAAAGAATAAATCTATAGACGACAATCTTGATGATCATGTTTTTTTTATTGTTCAAAATAAGAAAAATCCAACAAAGTTTCATTTGGTTATTAGAGGGACGGTTTCTGACACTAATTTGCAGGAAGATCTCGCTGTATTTGAACAAGTTCCTTGGAAAAAATGGGATAAATTGGCTCCTGATGATGCAATGATATCTCAAGGCACAGGTGTTGCACTTGATTTTATTATTAATGCTGTTAGTAATAATCCCCCTGGGCTAGGAACTACATTGTTTGATTTTATCGAAGATCATATTTTGAGTTTTAGGTGGGCAACTTTAAATATTGTTGGTCATAGTTTAGGGGGGGGTATTGGCATCAACATTAGCCCTATACCTAAAGCGTTTGTATGTCCAATATATAAATACTCCACTCTCAATAAATTGCTATTCATATGATGGGCCAACTGCCGGTAATCAGACCTTTGCAAAATACGCAAGTGATATCTTTAATGCTAATGGCGATGATCCTTCAATTGACCGTAGTATTTTCCATCAAATTATAAATAAAAATGATATTGTCCCTAAAGCTTGGGATTTTTACACTTTAGAAAGTATTAATGAGATTTATCCGGGGGTAAAGCTACCAGAAACATTGGATAAGTTACTTAATCATATCGCCATCCCTGAGTTAAAATTGATTGATCGATATGTACATATTAACCCATTGAGTCCTTATGCTTTTCCTAGCCCTCCTGAGTGTGATGATTTTAACGAACTAGTTGCTTATCATCATCTATATGCCTATCCATATATATACCATATGAGCTGGGTGAATGTTGAATATGAGATCAATTTACCTATTGCCGATATTGTTGTAGTGCAGGGGGAATGGGATAAAAAAATATTATAAATCAATCATTAAAATAAAGTTGTACTGTACAAATAAAAAAAACCAGTATTTATGAAGTGACCCCCAATAGTTGGACAACCAATTACTGGGGGTTTTTATTTCATGTTAATCAATGTTTAGCTTTAATTGTTTTTGTTTTTTTCTGTAAATTTGGATTTTATAAATGGTCTTTCTCCTTTTATTGCCTTAAGTTCTGAATATTGATTCTCATCTGGAATGCTAGGTGTTAAGCATATACTATTACCGTTGTAATCTATTAGCCATGCAGCAATTTGCACATCAATTCTTAAGTCAGGGTCATATATATACCAATTAGTTTCTGCTGGAATAATTTGCTTAATATTTATCGATGATATTTCTATAGATGTTTTTTTTGAACCAACTTCTTTTTTTGCAGCCTTAATATTGTCATGTATAATATTTAAATCTGGATTGTCACAATCAACTCTGACTGGAAATAAACTTTTACTTGCCCGTTGATTTGTAAGTTCTTCTTCTTCAAATTTACTTGGGGCTAATGCGAGTACTCTATTGTCTGTAGTGAGCCCCCAAGAACTCAACGTTGTATAATAACCTTGCTCAGGATGCACTAAATACCATTCCCCTAATGCTGGGAATATTTCTCTTATTACATAATTAGTAGGCTCTATCATTTTAATACTCCTATGTGGTCAGATGCTTGTCATTTTTTGATGATTTTAATTTGTTGATTTTACATGCTTAATTGAAATTTATTAAATAATTTATTATGAAATTCGTTATTGAATTATGTTGCTGTTTTAACTTTTATTCCGAGAGTTTAATTTGATAAATAACATGGTTAAATTGAAAATATAATAATAATATCTTGTTTAGACTCAAGGAAATAATGCGGTTTTTATTCTGTTATTAGTGGTTAATTAATGTTGATACGTGGTTATAATATGTTAATATTTACTCTTGTTATTGCTCATTTATTATCTAAATGACATAGTTTACCTATGCTATTTATGCTTTCTTGATGGGAGTGATTTAATTCAATGTATAAATACTTTTGTATTTATCATTAGTATAGATGAGTAATATTACGGGGATTTATCTTGTTTGTAATAACCTAACGAAGTTTAAGGTTAATAATTTTATTGGTAAAGTCATCACTATTTATAAAAAGTGGGTCGGTTTAGTTTCAAAAGACTCGTAAGTATTTACGTTAATCAACTCATATCACCTTGTTTCTCAACAGTTAGAGGCTGTTTTGAATGTTTAATTTTCGTCCTCAATATGTCCTTTCAAAATAAAAACCATATCCTTGGTATTCCAAAGTTTCCTCCTAGAGTAGTGATGTTTTTTGTTCCTTTCTTTTTATCTTCAGTGATGAGTGTCGTCATTTCTTTAATCAGCCCAGTCAAGATATTAGGTATTAATACTGAAATGTGTTCGCCATGGTTAAGTTCTTGGGGCTATCTTGGGTGACCGATTTTCCAGCGCTGTTATTCGTTTTATCTTTTGCTAGAAATGCTTCTCTGTTTTTTGTCAAAAGTTGAACATTCTTTTTGCTTAATTCTTAAGTCATTTCATATCCCTTCATCTTATTGTAATAATAAGAGGGGATGCTAACTATTTATATTTGATATAAGGATTGTTTTATCTGTACTGCGATGGAATTTAATCCCGTTAAAAATGACGAGATGAACTAATCTTTTTCAAATTAAATAGTATTTGCTTGAGTGAAATTTATTCCTTAGCTAACTGAATGACTCACTTTGAGTGATTTAGCGGCACTTTAATTTACCGTTATGTGATGACCGATTTTCTTTGGTATGAGAAATTAAATTAACCGTTACATCATGAATAATAATTTGGTTAACCACTATTGACATAAATAAAATTTATTTGATTCTAATTTCAAGGATTATGTTTGATTTTAATAGATGTTGATAATTTTTTAATAGTTAAATTTTATTTAGTTATTAAAAAGCTATGTTTTTAGATCAATAATTGGAATTATTCTGTTTTTTTGGGTTTTTGATCTGAGTCAATATTTATAATATCTACTTAATTAGTAGTACCTTTTTCTGATTGTTAACTACTCAGTTAATATTAATTTACCTTCTATTTTCACATTAATTGATTTTAGGCAATATCTCATCATTTTGTACTGATATTCTCTCACCGATTATACATATCATATTTTAAGTTAATTATCGGTTGGTATTACCCAGTTGCCTGAGTGACATAGTCATCTATGATCTTCAGATTACCTATTCTTTGCCAACAACAGGAAACTCGAATTATTTTCGGTATATATACAAAAAATATAAAGAGGGAAACAATGAACGTCAGTCGCAGAAAGTTTTTTAAAATCTGTGCCGGCGGGATGGCAGGTACTACTGTAGCTGCGTTAGGTTTTATGCCAGCAACGGCAATAGCCAATGTACGTGAATATAAATTACTTAGCTCTAAAGAGACTCGTAATACTTGTACTTACTGTTCTGTGGGTTGTGGATTACTCATATATAGCATGGGCGATGGTGCCATGAATGCTAAATCCGCTATATTTCATGTTGAAGGTGATTCAGATCATCCTGTCAACCGAGGTGCCTTATGTCCAAAAGGGGCTGGGCTTCTCGATTACATCCATAGTGAAAACCGTTTACGGTACCCTGAATATCGTGCTCCGGGTTCTAATAGATGGGAGCGAATTAGCTGGGACGATGCTTTCACCCGTATCGCTCGATTAATGAAAAATGACCGCGATGCCAACTTCATTGAAAAAAACGAACAAGGAACAACAGTAAATCGCTGGCTATCAACCGGGATGCTTTGTGCTTCTGCGGCAAGTAATGAAACCGGTATGCTCACTCAGAAATTCACCCGATCACTGGGAATGCTGGCAGTTGATAACCAAGCACGTGTCTGACACGGACCAACGGTAGCAAGTCTTGCTCCAACATTTGGTCGCGGTGCGATGACCAACCACTGGGTTGATATTAAAAATGCCAATGTCATTATCGTCATGGGCGGTAATGCTGCGGAAGCTCATCCTGTCGGGTTCCGTTGGGCGATGGAAGCGAAGAACAATAATGATGCCACACTGGTTGTTATTGATCCCCGTTTCACGCGTACTGCATCAGTCGCAGATCACTATATGCCTATTCGTTCAGGTACTGACATTACCTTCTTATCGGGGGTTATTCTCTATCTCATTGAACAAAATAAAATCAATGCTGAATATGTTCAACATTATACCAATGCGGCATTGTTGGTAAGAGATGATTATAGCTTCGATGATGGCCTATTTAGTGGCTATAACGCCGATAAACGCAGTTATGATAAAACTACTTGGAACTACCAGTTTGATGAAAATGGTCATGCATTGCGTGATGATTCCTTACAACATCCACGTTGCGTATGGAATTTACTCAAACAGCACGTTTCTCGTTATACACCAGAAGTGGTAGAACAAATTTGTGGTACACCAAAAGATGATTTCTTAAAAGTATGTGAAATTTTAGCATCAACGAGCGTAGCAGATCGAACCACGACGTTCTTGTATGCGTTGGGATGGACTCAACATACCGTCGGTGCACAAAATATCCGTACCATGGCAATGATCCAGCTGTTGTTAGGGAATATGGGGATGGCTGGTGGCGGTGTTAACGCATTGCGTGGTCACTCAAATATCCAAGGCCTAACCGACTTAGGTCTGTTATCAACCAGCTTACCGGGGTATTTAACTTTACCATCTGAAAAACAGACGACAATCGATAGTTACTTAGCTGCCAGTACGCCAAAGGCTACTTTGCCAAATCAGGTTAACTATTGGAGTAATTACCCTAAATTCTTTGTTAGTTTAATGAAGTCTTTTTATGGTGATGCCGCTCAAAAAGACAACCAATGGGGTTATGACTGGTTGCCTAAATGGGATCAAGCTTATGATGTCATGAAGTATTTTGACATGATGAGCAAAGATCAAGTTAATGGCTATATTTGTCAGGGCTTTAACCCAGTTGCGTCATTCCCAGATAAAAACAAAGTCGTCAGCTGTTTAAGCAAATTGAAGTATTTGATTGTTGTAGACCCATTAGTGACTGAAACGGCTAATTTTTGGCAAAACCATGGTGAGATGAATGATGTTGATACAGCGTCGATTCAAACTGAGGTGTTCCGTTTACCATCAACGTGTTTCGCTGAAGAGGATGGTTCGATTGCTAACTCAGGACGTTGGCTACAATGGCACTGGAAAGCTGCTGATGCACCGGGTGAAGCACGTAATGATGGTCAGATTTTAACGGGAATTTTATACAAAATCCGTGAACTTTACGATCAAGAAGGTGGCCAAGGGCAAGATCAGTTGATGCAGATGCGTTGGGATTACAAACGACAATTCCATCCTGAATCGGAAGAGGTCGCTAAAGAAAATAACGGAGTTGCATTGGCTGATTTGTATGATTCCGATGGCAATTTGCAAGCCAAAAAAGGTGACTTACTCAGTACTTTTGCACTGTTGCGTGATGATGGTTCGACGGCTTCATCTTGTTGGATTTATGCAGGCAGCTGGACGGAAAAAGGCAACCAGATGGCAAACCGTGATAACAGTGATCCATCAGGTATTGGTAATACATTAGGTTGGGCATGGGCATGGCCACTAAACCGCCGCGTTATTTATAACCGCGCTTCATGTGATACACAAGGTCGTCCATGGGATAAAAATCGCATATTGATCGAGTGGAACGGAAAAAAATGGGTTGGTAATGATATTCCAGACTTTAATGCTTCAGCACCTGAAGTCGGCTCTGGGCCATTTATCATGCAACCTGAAGGCTTAGGTCGTTTATTTGCAATTGATAAAATGGCAGAAGGTCCATTCCCTGAGCATTATGAACCATTTGAAACGCCATTGGGTACCAATCCTCTACATCCTAATGTGGTTTCTAACCCAGCTGCACGTATTTTTGAGGCGGACAAACAACGACTCGGTAGCCATGAACAATTCCCTTATGTCGGAACCACTTACCGTTTAACAGAGCATTTCCATACATGGACCAAACATTCTCGTTTAAATGCAATTGTTCAGCCTGAGCAGTTTGTTGAAATTAGCGAAACATTGGCAAAAGCTAAACATATTGAGAATGGCGATAAAGTCAAAGTCAGTAGTCAACGTGGCTTTATCAAAGCGGTTGCTGTAGTGACTCAACGATTACAAACGTTGATGGTGGATGGAAAACCGATCGAAACAGTGGGGGTGCCGATCCATTGGGGCTTTGAAGGTGCAGCTCAAAAAGGTTTTATTGCCAATACGTTAACACCATCGGTTGGTGACGCTAACTCTCAGACTCCTGAGTATAAAGCGTTTTTAGTTAACATTGAGAAGGCGTAAGGGAGGGAACTATGTCCATGCAATCTCAAGACATTATTAAGCGTTCCGCGACCAATAGCATTACGCCTCCTCCACAAGTGCGTGATGATAAGTTTGAAGTTGCGAAACTAATAGATGTGACCTCCTGTATAGGCTGTAAGGCCTGTCAGGTTGCGTGTTCGGAATGGAATGATATTCGTGATGAGGTCGGTCATTGCGTTGGGGTCTATGATAACCCAATGGATTTGAGCGCAAAATCATGGACAGTGATGCGTTTTAGCGAAACCACTGAAAACGGTAAGTTAGAGTGGTTAATTCGTAAAGATGGTTGTATGCATTGTACTGACCCTGGGTGTTTGAAAGCCTGTCCTTCGGCAGGTGCAATCATTCAGTATGCGAATGGTATTGTTGATTTCCAATCTGAGCACTGCATTGGCTGTGGCTATTGTATCGCGGGTTGTCCGTTTAATATCCCACGTTTGAACCCGAAAGATAATCGTGTGTACAAATGCACTTTATGTGTCGACAGGGTCAGTGTGGGTCAAGAACCTGCTTGTGTGAAAACTTGTCCAACAGGCGCGATTCATTTCGGAACCAAAACAGAGATGTTGGAATATGCCTCGGAACGTGTGGGGAAACTGCAAAAACGCGGTTTTAAAAATGCAGGGATCTATGATCCTGAAGGGGTTGGCGGTACTCATGTCATGTATATTCTTCAACATGCCGATAATCCTGAGCTATACCACGGCTTACCAAAAAATCCACAAATTGATACGCCAATTAATCTGTGGAAAGGCGTATTGAAGCCACTTTCAATCGTTGGCTTTATTGCCACTTTTGCTGGACTCATTTTCCATTATGTTGGAATTGGTCCTAATAAAGAAGTGGATGATGAAGAGGAGGACGATCACCATGAGTAAAAAAAGCAAAATGATTGTTCGGACAAAATTTATTGACCGAGCATGTCACTGGACGGTGGTCATCAGCTTTTTTTTGGTGGCCTTGTCTGGAATAGCGTTATTTTTCCCAACACTGAAATGGTTAACTGAAACCTTTGGTACACCGCAAATGGGGCGGATCTTGCATCCTTTCTTTGGCGTGTTGATCTTTGTCGTGCTGATGTTTATGTTTGTGCGCTTTGTGAAACACAATATTCCAGATAGGAAAGATTTACCTTGGATTAAGAATATTATCGAGGTTCTGAAAGGTAACGAGCATCATGTTGCTGATGTTGGTAAATATAATGCAGGGCAGAAAATGATGTTCTGGAGCATTATGAGTATGATTTTTGTACTCTTAGTGACAGGTATCATCATTTGGCGTCCTTATTTTGCAGATATGTTCCCAATGTGGATGATCCGCTGGAGTTTATTAATCCATGCAGCGGCCGCCATTATCTTAATCCATGCCATTTTAATTCATATGTATATGGCATTTTGGGTGAAAGGTTCTATTGATGGGATGATTGAAGGCAAGGTAAGCCGCCGCTGGGCTAAAAAGCATCATCCGCGGTGGTATCGTGAAGTTGAAGCAAAAGAGGCTGAAGCTGAAGCCGAAAAGAATAAATTATAACTAATCTATACCCGCTATATTTCAAAGTATTTCTTGAAGCTTAGCGGGTATAGAGGCAGTTGTTAGGCCATTAAGTGATCAGAAAAAATAAGTATGAGATTTCACATTATGATTGCTGATTTAGGTTTAAATATACATTCAATAAAACCAGTGAGGCGTTAACTCATAAATTTAGGTTTTGTTGACATAATGGTAAAAAATCGCGATTATTTATGCCCCGGCGCTTTCCACAATTAAGTGGTCAATCCATTATCAACTAATGAAAGTTGATCCGCATAAATTGCCTGACAATCTTGCTTCGCTTTATTATAAATTTCACGATTTTCAGGGTTAGGGTGATATTCATGTTTCCAGCGAACCAGACGTTCACCTGTTGAAGCTAAATCAGCATAAACGCCCACACCAACGCCTGCTGCAATGGTACAGCCTAATGCCGTCGCTTCTTTAACAACTGGTACTTTTACGGCCACACCCGTAATATCAGCAAGAATTTGACTCCACAACGCACCTTTAGAACCGCCTCCCGCAAACACTAATGATTGTGCTTTGACACCACTAAATTGCGCAATTAAATCAAGATTACAGGCAGAAACAATTGCCGCATTTTCTTCTAAGGCACGGAACAAGGTCGCTTTATTGCATTTTTCAGCATCAATCGAAAGATTAATGAAGGAGGGGGCCGCGTGATACCAAGACTTAAATCTCATCACATCTGAAAAAATGGGCATAATGCCATGAGAACCCGCAGGTACTCGTGCCGCCATATCTTCGAGTAATCTATAAGTATCAATTCCAAGTCGCTCGGCTATCAATTTTTCTTCTGCGCAAAATGCATATCGAAACCAACGCATGGTTAATCCTGTAAAGAAACTGATTGATTCAGCTTGAACCATTCCGGGGATCACATGGGGGTTGATGCGTGTGTTCATGTTAGGGTCAGTGACGGGCTCAGGTAAATTAACAACTTGTTGCCAGAAAGTGCCACCAAGAACGGCTGTTTGTGAGGGTCTTACAACCCCTAAACCTAGGCAACCTAATTGAACATCACCCCCTCCCATAACAACAGGCGTACCTTCCATTAAACCTGATAATTTTGCCGCTTGTTTAGTGACATGTCCCAGTAACGTGCCTGTTTCTTTCACGGGTGACAGAATATCAGAACGCAATCCCGCCATTTCAAGAATACTGGGTCGCCAATCGCGAGTAAATAAATCTAACATACCAGTGGTGCCAGCATTAGAGGGGTCAACCGCTAGTTCGCCACTTAATTTACAAGCCAACCAATCGCTAATCATTGTGAGTGTGGCGGCTTTACGATAAACATCTGGGCGATTATGAGCTAGCCATAATAAGCGAGGCATAGCGCCAAGAGCTAGAGTTTGCCCTGAATAACGGTAAACGTCATATTCAAAGTTATTATCATAAAGCTCTTTTAATTCAGAAACTTCATGACTGGAACGTGCATCAACGTTAGCACATGCCCAAATAGCTACACCTTTCTTATCATAAAGAACAATACCTTCACGCATTGAGCAAGCGGCAACCCCAGCAATAGCAGAAGACGATAAATTTGCTTTTGTCAGTGCAGATTGAATACATTGGCAAGCCAGTTGCCAGTTGGTTTTTAAATCAAAATCCATTGAACCGGGTACATCAGGGATCGCATGATGTACCCATTCCGCTTGGCCTACTGAGATTTGATTTCCATCCAAGTCAAAAATAACGGATCGAATACTGCCTGTACCGGCATCCAGAGCCATTAAGTATTTTTCTGATGCGTCATCATTTGTATACTGGTTCATGGTGCTGTCCTCATGGAACAGTCAGCTGAAACTGTTCTTATCGATTTAATTACATTGGCATTTATAAAACCTCATCAGTACAATTTGCGAAATTGTCGTATTCATCAATAAAATCAATCATTAAAAAGCTCAAGCATCGCTCTTGCTGTTAATTCTTCGGTGACAAGAGAATGAATATAATGTCCTTTCAGGCCAGCTAAAATAACCTCTGCTTTTTCGATGCCACCAGCAACACCGATAACACGCGGTATCGATTTGAGATCTGCTAAAGAAACGCCGATCAATTCATTATGAATATCGATATCACTGACTAACTCTCCATCACTATTGATGAAATAGCCTAAAATATCACCAACCGCACCTTTGCGACTGTACATCAGTTGTTCACCGCCACTGATATAACCTGAACGCATAATTGTTGCATCTTGTTTTTGGTTAATCGCACCTAACCCAACAACTGCGACATCTGCTGCGCAGGCGGCTAACATCACATCCTGCACACTTTTTTCCTGCCGAAACGTACTTGCCACATTTGCACTTGATACACGTAATGGCGCAGGAATAATACTGATGGCGCAATCTGCATCTAGCTGGCCAATTCCTGTCATATAAGGACCAACGCCACCAGATAGTGTCACCAGCCTTATATGCTGTGAAGAAATGTAACCACTTAAATGTTGCAAAGTGCTCATTGCTGTTTCACCAAAACCAATTGCTAGAAGCTGGTCTGTCGCTAACATGGACATCAAAACATGTGCGGCGGCAACACCAAGACGGCTGTTTAAATTTGGTCCTGTTAATGCCGGTAAAATGCGGATCTGATCAAGCTTAAACTTTTTTTTCAGTTCCTCTTCGAGTACCAAACAACCTTCATACCGTGAGTTAATTTGGACGCGTATCACACCTGATTGCCGACCTTTCTCTAATAACCGTGACACTTTAAGACGAGTCAGCCCTAATAAATCACCTATTTCTCCTTGCGTTAGGCCATCGTGATAATAAAACCACGCAATGCGAGCCAGTAATTCTTCTTCATTCATGTTAATTCCCGGATTATCAGCTTCCATGGATGAAATGCTTTTTACCGAGGCGTTTTTTCTATCAATTGATTTAGTCATATGAACTTTTGTATTTCGCCATTACAGATAAGCATCAATTTCGACTTATCGCCAGTGATGCAAGACAATTTATTGAACATATTTTAATGCAGATCTAATTTTTTCACAAAAAATGATTGGTAGATTGCCATTTTCACGATTGTTAGGCTAGAGTTTATGAACAAATGAATTATAAATTTATAAATGTTCAGGTTCGTATATTCAATTTTTCCCTAATTTATTTCTGTCCTGCATATCAAGAGGTGTCGTTATGTCTGAGAATCCGCCACATTCATCCCCTCTGCTCATCGTAAAAGGGATTAGCAAGCAATTCTCTGGTGTCGTGGTGTTAAGCCATATCGACTTCTTACTGTTATCCGGCCAAGTTCATGCTTTATTGGAGGGAAATGGGACGGGAAAATCGACCCTAATGAAAATTATTGCAGGGATAGAATAAGCTGATCAGGGAACGATGATGATTGAAAGTCAGACAATTAATCATTTAACACCGTCAAAGGCACATCAATTAGGTATCTACCTTGTTCCTCAAGAACCTTTGCTGTTTCCTAATTTATCAGTGCAAGAAAATATTTTGTTTAAATTACCGCGGCATCAAGCAGATAAGAAAAAGCTACATCAACTGCTTAAATCATTGGCTTGCTCATTTGATCTATCTGCGTGGGCGGCAACCTTAAATGTTGCAGATCAGCAGTTAGTTGAAATTATTCGTGGGTTGATGCGTGATTCTCGCATTTTGATTTTAGATGAACCCACAGCCTCGCTCACCCCAGTAGAAGCAAAACGCTTTTCCAAAGGATAAATGAACTAAAAAGCCAAGGGGTAGGAATTGTTTTTATCTCACACAAGAACCCTGAAATCCAAGTGAAAGCCGATGTCATTAGTGTGATGAGAGATGGCGGGGCTTGCAGGCATTGTTTTTGCCTTTCAAATTGGTTTCATTCCTAATCAAACGGGTAGTGGTCTTGAAATGAAAGCTATTGCCGCCTGTGTTTTAGGGGGAATTAGTTTATTAGGCGGAACTGGTACTATTTAAGGAGCCGTGTTAGGCGCTTACTTTATGACCCAAATTGATAGCGTATTAGTCCTGCTCAAACTCCCTGCTCGGTGGAATGATATTATTGCAGGTTTTGTTCTACTTGCTGTACTGGTTTTTGATGGTCGTTTGCGTGTTTCTGTTGAGAAGAATTTACGCCAACAACGTTATGCTCATTTTTTGACACCCAATAAAACCAATAGTGAGGGACAACATGGCAATCACTAAACGTTACGGCTGGGAAATTGCCTTGATCTTATTAATCGTTCTGGAGATTTTGCTATTCGGCTGGAGGAATCCACGCTTATTAGATATCAATGTATTGCTATTTAGTACCAGTGATTTTATCTGTGTCGGTTTAATCGCTTTACCGTTAACGATGGTTATTGTAAGTGGTGGAATGGATATCTCATTTGGGTCGACGATTGGTTTGTATGCGATATCACTAGGGATAATGAATCAAGTCGACATTCCGATGATTATTGCTATTCCATTGACCTTATTAATTGATTTTATTTGCGGTTTAATCAATGCATTACTGATTTTATATACTGTCGTTAATCCATTAGTCATCACTTTGGGCACAATGTATCTGTTTGGTGGTAGTGCTCTCTTGTTATCGGGTTTTTCAGGTATGACCGGTTTTGAGAGAATTGGTGGATTTTCAATGGAATTCACTAATTTTGCCAACCTTACGGTATTTGGTTTACCGATCCCACTTGTTATTTTTATTGTTTGCGTGATTGTATTGTGGCTTTACATGCATCGAATACATAGCGGACGAACTGTTTTTTTAATTGGCCAAAATGTTCGTGTTGCCCAATATGGTGCTTTCCCTGTTGCCCGCATATTATGTTTTTTATATGCGTTACTCGGATTAAGCGCAGCTCTCGCCTCCATTATTCTTGTCTCCTATTTCGGCTCAGCACGAGCAGATTTAGGCACTTCTTTTATTATGCCAGCCATCACGGCTGTTGTTTTAGGTGGCGCCAATATCTATGGCGGTTCCGGTTCAATTTTAGGGACGGCTTTAGCCGTGTTATTGATTGGTTTTTTACAGCAAGGGCTACAAATGGTCGGTGTGCCAAATCAAATATCCAGTGCACTTTCGGGTGCATTGTTAATCATTGGCGTTGTGGGTCGTTCTATTTATCTACATCGTCATCAGATCCGTGGTTGGTGGATGCGTAGATGCAATAGGCAACTTCTATCAGCGCAACAACAAAACTAACTCATAATGTTGAGAGATGGAGAATGACATGAAAGTATCCATGATGGAAAAACTCACTATTGCGACTGCATTAAGTCTCGCTTGTGTTTCGTGGGCTCACGCGGCTGAGAATGTAGCCTTTATTCCTAAATTAGTCGGTGTCGGTTTCTTTACTAGCGGTGGCCAAGGTGCAGTAGAAACAGGTAAAAAACTGGGTATCGATGTGACTTATGATGGCCCAACAAAGCCAAGCGTATCAGGTCAGGTACAGTTAATTAATAACTCCGTGAATCGTGGCTACGATGCAATTATCGTTTCAGCTGTTTCACCCGAAGGTTTGTGTCCCGCATTGAAACGTGCCATGCAACGTGGTGTAAAAGTTTTAACATGGGATTCAGATACCAATCCTGAATGTCGTTCTATCTATATTAGCCAAGGCACACCTAAACAATTAGGTGGAATATTAATTGATATGGCGGCGAATCAAGTCAAAAAAGACAAAGCAAACGTTGCGTTCTTCTATTCAAGCCCAACAGTTACCGATCAGAATCAATGGGTGAAAGAAGCCAAAGCTAAAATAGAGGCAAAGCATCCGAGTTGGGAGGTTGTCACTACTCAATATGGTTATAACGACGCCACTAAATCTTTACAAACTGCGGAAGGTATTCTGAAAGCATGGCCTGATTTAGATACCATCATTGCGCCTGATGCCAACGCATTACCCGCAGCCGCTCAAGCAGCAGAAAATTTAAAACGCAGTGATGTTGCTATCGTTGGCTTCAGTACCCCGAATGTCATGCGTCCTTATGTCGAGCGTGGAACCGTTCAACAATTCGCGTTGTGGGATGTGGTTAAGCAGGGCGAAATCGTGGTCAATGTGGCAAATATAGTATCTAAAAAAGGTGAACTTAATGTTGGTGATAAAGTAGATATTGCTGGCATTGGCACGGTTGAAGTCTCATCCAATAGAGTTCAAGGCTATGGCTATGAAAATAAAGGCAACAGTATCGTTGTGATGCCTGAGCGCGTTATTTTTACCAAAGAAAATATCAATAACTACGACTTTTAATCATGACGCGTGAGGTTACTGCGCTGAATCTATGATATGGAGTAATTAATGGCTGATTTAGATGATATCCGTGACGGCAAAGATTTTGGCTTAAAATCACCACAAAAAAACACTTTATTCACGTTAAAAGGCAGTGCAGCATTGGATTGGGGGATGCAGTCACGATTGGCGCGGATTTTTGATCCAAAAGATAACAAAACAGTGATGCTCGCATTTGATCATGGTTATTTTCAAGGCCCCACAACGGGTCTTGAACGTATTGATCTCAATATTGCCCCTTTGTTCGCAGAAACAGATGTGTTGATGTGCACGCGTGGAATTCTACGTTCTCAAGTTCCACCTGCAACGAATAAACCTATCGTATTAAGTGCTTCAGGCGCTAACTCCATTTTGGCTGAACTTTCTAATGAAGCGGTTGCAGTTGCGATTGAAGATGCAGTTCGTCTGAACGTGTGTGCTGTTGCTGCTCAAGTTTATATTGGGACTGAATATGAGCATCAATCAATCAAAAATATTATTAAATTGGTTGATGAAGGTATGCGGTACGGTATACCGGCAATGGCGGTAACGGGGGTTGGCAAAGATATGGTACGCGACCAACGTTATTTCTCTTTATCGACTCGGATCGCAGCAGAAATGGGAGCTCAAATTATTAAAACATACTATGTAGATGAAGGTTTGAGCGTATTGCAGCAGGTTGTCCAGTGCCGATTGTCATCGCTGGTGGCAAAAAGTTACCTGAGTTGGAAGCATTAGAAATGTGTTATAACGCGATTGATCAGGGCGCATCTGGTGTTGATATGGGGCGTAATATCTTCCAATCAGAAGATCCTATTACAATGATTAAAGCCATTAAAGCGGTGGTGCATGCCAATGAAAAGCCCCAATACGCTTATCAATTGTTCTTGAATGAAAAAAATAGGGGGTGATCTGTGAATGTTACGCTAGTCGAAATTAATGTTAAAAAAGGTAAGGCTGATGAATTTATTGAGGTTTTTCGCGCTAACCATTTAGGTTCAATTAAAGAACCGGGTAATCTACGCTTTTATGTTTTACAAGATCCTGAAATTCCAACTCGCTTTTATATATATGAAGCTTATGTGGATGAGGAAGCAGTGCTTGCTCATAAGAAAACAGCGCATTATTTAAAATGTGTTGAAGGCCTAGAGCCTCTGATGACAGGTGCTAGAAAGAAAACCACCTATATTGGTTTATTTCCTGAAGTGTAGAGTGCCATAGTGAGTTGTTTAATGCCAAATCAAAGACATTTATTGAATAAAAGCCTCTGAAATTAATACACTGTTTCTGTTAGTTGGTATCCAACCAAGTAGAAGTCAGTGCATAATGCAGAGGTTTTTTTATGGCGCGCAATAAAGACAAGGAGAGAATAATGAGAGCTGATGAGTATATTGCATATTGTGTTGTAAGGGCATTCAAGCGTGAACAAGATCTCTCATTATTAAAGGCGTTATCTTATGTGAAACGCTGGGTTTTACGGAATAAACAAAGTGATGAAATTTTCCAAGAATCGTCAGTAAATGTGCTCATTTCACAGCTGAGGAATCACCTAAAAATAGCAAGTAATGCCCGATATTATTTAAATCAACAGCAACAGGTCGTGATCACTCAAGGTGAACCTTTAGCAACACTATTATCGGTTGAGTGGGATGACGGCAGTGTTATTTTTAAAGCGTCTATGGCTGAGCAAAATATTGTAGGATTGCAAAATGAATTAAGCAATCAATCTGATTTTCAAGCAACACTACAACAACTCGAACAATTAGCTACCCGTATTGAAGAACCAAATTTTGCGTCGATCTTTAAATTTCAAGCTGAAAAGTTAGAATCTAGGCCTGAGAGCAACCAAGTTCTTTGTGAACTATTATTTAATGTAGCGTGTGGTTCTTGGGTATTTGGTGGCATGGGTTCTTGGAATGATTCAGCACCTTTTTTAGCAGACCAAGTTGGTTTATTTTGTCAGTATGAAAAGCTCAGTGGTGAACTAATAGCTCATATTTATAGAGCACTAAGATTTTCTGCAAATCACTGTGAGCAAGATACGCACGTCTGAAGAAATAGATTTTTACAATTATTTTTGGTTATCCAAAATATAATATTGATTATAGGATTAGCCATTGATACTGCTAAAGTTGCTTAAGGCTTACATAAATAAAATACATTAATTTATGGTTATTAGAATTTATGTGCGAAGCAATTTGAAGATTTTTCAATATATAAAACCGAAAATTTAGGCTAAAAATAACAGAGCGTTGAAAATAATAATCAAAGAGAAAAATCAATGAGTATTGAATCTGTTAAAGCCTTTATCTCACAACATGCCCCCGATATCGAAATTATCGAAACAGAGGGTGTAACTGCAACTGTTGAACAAGCTGCTATTGTACATAATGTCGAACCTAATCAAATTGCTAAAACATTGTCATTGAAAGTCAAAAATGAAGTTGTTTTGGTAGTCTGTGCAGGTGAAGCAAGATTAGATAATCAAAAGATTAAACAGGCTTTGGGAGCTAAGGCGCGAATGCTTAGAGCAGAAGAGGTTGTCGAATTAACGAGTCATCCTGTTGGTGGCGTGTGTCCATTTGGTTTACCTTATGATTTACCCGTGTATTGTGATATCACGCTACAACAATACAGTGAAGTCCTTCCTGCAGCGGGTTCTGTTAATAGTGCGATACGTATTTCCCCACAGCGAATGCTCGAATTAACAAAAGGTGCGTGGATAGATATTTGCCAATAAAGGTTGTTTGCTATTCATTAGGGTTTTGTAATCGATATAGCACATGCTCTTGTAACCAATGCCCTTCAGGTAAAATCGGATGATTAAAATTTTTAGGATCTTTAATCATACCGAGCTTTTTCATTACCGCTTCTGAAGGTGTATTTTGGACAGCTGTAAAGGCGACAATTTCGTCTAATTTGAGTTGCTCAAATGCAAATTCAACAACCGTTTGAGCAGCTTCTGTCGCATAACCTTGCTGCCAGTACTCAGGCAGAAAACGCCAGCCGATTTCTGTACAAGGTGAGCAGGGAAGGGTACAAGTTGGAATATTCAGGCCAGTAAAACCTATAAATACATTTTGTGATTTTAATTCCACTGCCCACAACCCCCATCCACCCTGAGAGACAAACCGAGCCATAATAGCCGCCATGAGTTGGTCACTTTGCTCTTTATTCAGTACTGCTGGAAAGTAGCGCATCACCTGTGGTGAACTATTCAATTTAAAGAAAGGCTCACTGTCTAATTCACGCCAGCCACGTAAATGTAAACGTGGCGTATCGAGTTCAATTATAGTCATCGATTAACCTACTCTTTCGTTGTTTCTAGCCGCATATGTAGTAATGGAAAGGGGTTACCTTGTCCATCTTTTTCAGATCGTGCAAATTGTTTAAAACCCATATGCTGATAAAAACCAACAGCTTGTGGGTTTTGTTCATTGACGTCGAGCTCATTCACACCTAATTGTTGAATGGCAAAGTTAAGCAGTTGTTTACCTAGACCTTTACCGCGATTTTCTTGAGAGATAAATAGCATTTCGAGTCGGTTTTCAGTAATTCCAATAAAGCCATTAATTTTATCATTATGATCTATTGCAACAAAAACGGGTAATTGAGGCAAATATTGCTCAAGAATCGCAATTTTTAATTCTTGTATGGTTTCTTCAGTCAGAAAGAGATGAGTAGCTCTAACAGATGACTCCCAAACTTCAATAATATCATTGAATTGTGTTGAAATAGCAGGTTGTATTTTCATGTGTGTATCCGGATAAATGAATTAAATCGAATCTTAAAGTGTTTCGATTTGATGTCAATAGACGGTAGAGCTCAACAATTGGCTCATGATATTTGGTTATGCTTATTGGGTATTTTATATTGAAGTTAAACATTGGCTCGATATGTGCATTATTTCAGTACAATGCTTTTGCTTGATTAAACTGTTGGCTTTTCACTATATTTAAGCGCTACACTTGTCTCATATAATACAAACGATACAATTAATGTCATGCACACTATTTTGGTTATCATCCCTGATGGGGGAATGTTGTTCGAAGCCGCAGGGATCGCCGATATTTTTATGCAGGCTAATCGCCTGCAACAAACTGATTTATCCCATCCTCGCTATCAGGTTACTGTAGCAACAACGCAGCTACATCGTGTAGTCAATGGAATTTCAGGGCTAAACCTGCTCGCTGATTTTCGACTGTGTGATCTGGACCCTGCGACCCCTCGCGATACAATCATGGTTACTAGCAAAGGGGTGACCGAAGACGAAGGTCACCGCGTTGTTAGCTGGCTTAATTTAGCAGCGCCGAATGCCAAACGAATCGTTTCTATCTGTGGCGGGGCGCTTTTGCTCGCTAAAGCAGGTTTGTTGGATGGACGACGCGCCACTACACATTGGAATTTGCTTGATACCCTGCAAACACAATACCCACTAGTTATTGTTGAAAGGGGGCCTTTATTTGTTCAGGATGGGGTAATCTGGACGTCGGGTGGTGTCAGTTCGGGCTTTGACCTGACTCTAGCGCTGGTTGAAGATGATTATGGATTTAATCTTGCGCGGGAAGTAGCACAAGATCTTGTCATGTTTCTACGCCGTCCCGGTGGACAGGCACAGTTTAGTCGATATTTGTTGAATCAAGCTAATGAAGGTCCAATTCGTGATCTTCAGATATGGTTACCTGAAAACCTCACAGACGATTTATCTGTAGAAAATTTAGCGGCACGCACTGCAATTAGTCCACGTAATTTTACTCGCGAAACCGGAATTACACCCGCAAAGTATGTGGAAGAGGTCAGATTAAATGCTGCCAGACAATATCTTGAACAAACAATGCAGAGTATTGAACAAATCGCCGTTACCACTGGATTCGGTACTAGCTTAAACCTACGCAGAGTTTTTGAACGCAATTTACATCTAACCCCAACAGAATATCGTGAGCGTTTTCATTCTCGCATGATGGCTTAAATTGTTCCTTTATTGTCATTTACGCCATTTCTCCTTGAGGCTACTATTAACTTAATTCAGTTAATAAAGGCGTTTTATCATGGTAAAAATTGGTATTAACGGATTCGGTAGAATTGGTCGAAATGTCCTCCGCGCAGCATTGGGGCGTGATGATTTTCAAGTTGTCGCCATTAATGACCTCACTGATAGTAAAACCCTCGCTCATCTCCTTAAATATGATTCACTCTCAGGCACGATAAAGGTCGATATTGAAGTGAGTGATACCCAACTATTTGTTGATGGAAAGGAAATTCGCGTATTTTCAGAAAGAGATCCTGCTGCAATTCCTTGGCATAGTGTTAGTGTCGATATTGTCATTGAAGCCACCGGTTTCTTTACTGAAAAAGAAAAAGCAGAGGTTCATATCACCAAAGGGGGAGCAAAGAGAGTCATTATTTCTGCTCCTGCTAAAAACGACGATATTACCATTGTGATGGGCGTCAATGATGATAAATATGATGCGCTTAAACACAAAGTTGTTAGTAATGGTAGCTGTACAACCAACGGCTTGGCTCCGGCTGCTCAAGTTTTACATCAAACATTTGGCATTGAGCACGGGCTTATGAATACCACTCATGCTTATACCAATAGCCAGGCATTGCACGACCAACCTGAAAAAGATTTACGTGGAGCACGTGCCGCTGCTGTTTCGATTGTTCCTTATTCTAGCGGAGCGGCAAAGGCAATAGGTGAGGTTATCCCTGAACTTGAAGGTAAAATGACAGGCTATTCTCTGCGTGTTCCCGTACCTGTTGTATCGATTGTGGATTTAACCGTAAACCTTAAGCGTGAAGCGACAGTTGAAGAAATTAACGCTGCATTTGCTAAAGCTACCGAATCAGGACCTTTAAAAGGCATTTTGGGGTACAGCGAAGAACCATTGGTATCGAGCGATTATCGCGGTGACCCTCGCTCATCTATCATTGATGGTCTTTCCACGCTGGTTATTGGTGGAAAAATGGTCAAGATTTTAGCTTGGTATGATAACGAATGGGGATTTTCAAATCGCTTGATAGATCTTGCGTTATTGATGGAAAAACGTGGCTTATAAATGCTTATTTACCTCTTGGCTTGAAGATGAAATCTCTCGATTTAGAGAATGGCGTAAACTCCCTGAAATAAAAAAGTTTGTAAGAAAATAATAATCAGACAAGCCGCATATATAAAAGACAACAGTTGTTTATTTTGACTCTGATTATCAAAGCCTATAACTTTCAGCCCGCCAACTAAGGTGGGCTGTTTATATTTATAATGACCATCATGCGTAGCTAAAAGATACTATTGGTCATCGATTCATTTTTCTTTGACTATGTGATCTGCTTTAATCAAACAGGACACTTTAATAATGGAATATAATCCAATTATTGAGGTGTTAAATGAAAAAACGAACAAACAGGTTTATACTACTGAGTTTAAGCAAGAAGCGGTCGCATTAGTCACCGAACAAGGTTATAGCGTCCCAAAAGCGGCAGCTTCATTAGGGATCACCGATAAATTACTTTATAACTGGAAAGCAAAATTCGATGCTGAACAATCCGGTAGCAGCTTGAATGCCGATGAGAGAACTGAGCTATTAAGGCTTCGAAAAGAAAATAAAGAACTTAGGATGGAGAAAGAGATCCTAAAAAAAGCCAGCGCCCTCCTGCTAAAGGAAACCAAGTAGCGTTTAAAACGATTAAGCAATTATCTTCACAGTTTCCCGTGCTGAAGCTCTGCAAGTTAATGAAAATAAGTCGTTCTGCCTACTATGCTTGGCTTAAACGCCCAGCAAAATTGATCACCGCAGAACAACTTAGCCTGTACCGCAGAGCCAAAGCTATCTTTGAACAGAGTCGAAATAGCTTAGGTTATAGAACGTTACGTAAACGGTTATGCAAAGAGGGCTTTAGCGTGAGTGCTTATGGCTCAGCTTGGCCTAGTCGTCACTCAGCGCGTTGCTTACAAAGTCACCACAAAACGCAAACACAGTGATGCCGTAGCCGATAATTTGCTCAATCAAAATTTTAATCCTCACGCACCTAACGAAGTGTGGGCGGGTGATGTGACCTATTTAAAAACAGGGGAAGGCTGGATGTATTTAGCCATCGTGATGGACTTATACTCACGCCGTATTGTGGGTTGGCATATCGATAAACGAATGACGGCAGATTTAGTCAGTAAAGCCTTGATGAAAGCGTATAACTTACGCCAGCCCGAAAAAGGCTTAGTCTTTCATAGTGATAGAGGCTCTCAATATACGAGTAAGCGATATCGCCGCTTGCTAACAAGCTATGGTATTAGGGCAAGCATGGGTGATGTTGGAGCCTGTTGGGATAACGCCGTTGTAGAACGATTTTTTGGCAGTTTAAAACACGATTGGGTACTGAAAATCCCTCAGCCGACTCGGAAACAGATGAAAGAAGATGTTATCGCGTATATGCGCTATTACAACCTAGAAAGGTTTCATACTGCCAACGGTGATCTGTCCCCAATTGAGTATGAACAAAATTCCTTAAGAAAAGTGTCCTGATTTAGTTGCGCAGAACAATGTTAGTGGCTCCATAGAAGTGGATGCTGGCATAAATACCGATTTAAATGAATTTTTACATTGAAAATCTATTTTTGAGATATTAATCGCAGAAAAAAAAGTGAGTTGCTTCATGATAAGTTGGAATTAAATTTAATATAAAGATTAATTTGAACACCTTAAATTAAAAAGAATAAATGAGTAGATGCCATAAAATGATGGCGATGAGATATGACAACAACAAAATGGTGGAGTACGTCGATGAAATATAAGATTCTAACGCTTTGTTTATCAGCTGCATTGTTAACACCAATAGCACCCACACTTGCAAGTACTGACAATTTAGAAAATATGCAGCTCGACCAAGTTTTACTTTTAAGTCGTCATAATTTACGAACTCCTATCGTTAATACGGGTATCTTGACTGAAATTACAGATAAAAAATGGCCTGCTTGGGATGCCAAAAGTGGGTATCTAACGACAAAAGGTGGTGCGCTTGAAGTTTATATGGGCCACTATTTTAGAGAGTGGGCTGACCAAAATAACTTAATTCCTGATGATCTTTGTCCTACAGGCAATGAAAATCTTTTTGTGTATACCAATAGCTTGCAAAGAACGATAGCAACAGCCCAGTTCTTTATTACGGGGGCATTCCCAGGATGTACCGTTAAAATTCATCATCAGCCTGAAATAGGGACGATGGATCCCGTATTTAATCCTATCATTACTAATGATAGCCCTGAGTTTAAGAAAAAGGCATTATTAGCAATGGAGGAGCATTTAAAAGGACTGAAGCTTAAAGCGGGTTATGAAGAATTAGACTCTATTCTTGATATTAAAAATTCTAAGAAGTGCCAAACAGATAAATTTTGTGACCTCTCATCCCAAGAAAATAGTTTTATTATTGAAGCGAATAAAGAACCCGGTGTTGCGGGGGCACTAAAAATCGCTAACTCCGCAGTAGACGCTATTGATTTACAATATTATGAAGGTTTTCCTGCTGATCAAGTCGCGTGGGGAATGGTCGATACTGCCGATAAGTGGACAAAATTAAATACACTAAAAAATGGTTATCAAGAAACGTTATTTACACCAAAATTAATTGCTAAAAATGTCGCTCATCCACTGTTAAATTACATTAATAAAGGCTTCGCTTCAGCTGGTCAAGGAGAGACGGCCAAATTTATTATGTTAGTTGGCCATGACTCGAATATTGCTTCGTTAATGTCGGCGATGGATTTCAATCCGTATAAGCTACCAGAGCAATATGAGCATACACCGATTGGTGGAAAATTAGTCTTTCAACGCTGGCATGATAAGAGTGACAAAAAGGATTATGTCAAAGTGGAATATGTCTATCAAACGGCAGATCAGCTAAGAGAAAATAGCTATCTATCGTTAGAAACACCACCAAAACATGTCACTTTAGAAATGAAAAATTGCCCAATAGATAAAAATGGTTATTGTTCTTGGGAAAATTTCCAGAAAGTGATGAAATCAGCACTAGATTAGTAGTTTCTTGCTATTCTTACTTTCAGCCCGCCGAATAAGGCGGGTTTTTTATTATATATAACGACTAAATTCCTCAAATAGATAACATGCAAATAATCCCAATACTTTATGCTATCCACAATCTTGCTTAGCGATGATATTAAAATTTGGAGGTGATGTATTGAGAGCGACAAATCGAAGAAAGACAGATATAGATTTTATTTTGAACTAGTTTGGGAATTTCTGGGCGGTAAAGAAAAAGCCCTGCAATAAAGCAGGGTGTGAAAGCCACGAAATGTTTATGAGGCCCTAATCTAACCTATAAATTTATGTAATAGTCTTATAAATTGTGTGTATTTATTATCTCTGGATTTACTCATAATAAGATGACCATATTCAGTCTAAAATTAAAAATATGGTTGATAACACTACCTTAAACTTTTCAGCTATGTTATCGGATAACGAGTACCGATGTATTTGCATAGCGTACGACTGATGCGGCATTTGAACCCAATAAATAAGTAGACATACTTGGTCGACGAGAACCCAGTAGAATAATATCAGCGTTGATCTCTTGTGCAACAGCTAATATTTCATCTTTAACCGAACCGACTGAAGAGGTGATATAGGTTTTATCTTCAGGGATAGAAAAAAGTTTAACTTTTTCTTTCAAAGCATTAAGGACAAGTTCAGCTTGCTTTTCATCATCAGGAAAATCACCGGGTAGAATAGTACCGCCATAACGTAAATAGTTCGAAATGGCAGAGGTGACGGCGAGAAAATGAACTGATGCGTTATTTAACTTCTGTAAGGCGTTAACATGAGGGATAACTAGCTCGGTGAGTGCATCTTCAGTAACGTCAATCGGGACTAAAATTGTTTTGTACATAAATCCTCCTTTTGTTTTTTATTTGATAAGTTTAGAACATTTCTAAGTATATTTAAATTAATCATTAAATTAAAAAATAGATGCTCAAAATAAATCGAATTGTCTATCGATGATACGTAACACTTTTCGATAAAAATGAAGGATAGAAAGAGTGATTCAGGACATCCGCTTCCTCGATATTGGGAGGAACCCATATCGAGGAAGCATAATGACGTTGTAAATAAAGGTTAATGATGTAAATACGAGGGGATATTTATAATAGTTTTAAATATAGTTTTTAAACAGAAGAATACAATTCATTTTTTAGGAAAAAATCGGGTAAAGCTAAAAACAGATACTGACAAAAAAATGTCAGTATCTGTTTTCGATAAGTTATTTTGTACAGGCTTCTTTCAATCCACCTTTACATGCTTTGTCTAGGTATTCCTTAGCGGCTTTATCATCAATTTCGATACCTTCGCCATTTCCATACATTTTACCGACCTGGTACTCTGCTGGTGGATATTTTTTATCGGCTGATTTTTTAAACCAGTCAAACGCGACAATATAGTTTTGTTTAACACCGATACCCTGATAATAAAATTGCCCCATATAATTTTGGGCTTCAGCATTACCTTGCGTAGCGGATTTATCTAACCATTGAATTGCGGTTTCAATGTTCGGCTCAACACCATTGCCATTTAAGTACATATCACCTAAAAAGAGTTGTGCATCCGGATTACCTTTGTTAGAGGCCATTGTTAACCATTTTTTTGCTTTCGTATAATCTTGCTTGATCTCATTACCAAGGTAGTAACCAATACCCAACATCACTTGAGCTTTAACATCCCCTTTCTGAGCCTCTTTTTCAATCAGTTTAAGGGTCTCATTTGGAACAGCTGCAAAGCTAGAATGGATAGAAAATAGGAAAAGTAAAATTAAAGAGTAAATTCTAAACATATTGTAAGTAAGTATCTTATTGATTAATTGTTAATATCATGACAACGCTTACAACTTTAAATCAAAAGTTGATAAATAGATAAGCTACTATTATCAATAGCCATTTTTGTAAGTGAACGCCAAAATTTCATTTAATTACTTTACGTCGACAAGCTTAGAATATCAATGTGTTTTAGCTTTTTATAAAATAAAACGGCGCTATAAGTCTTAATAAATAATTATACTCTCTCTATGTGTTTTTTAATGAGAAAACAGAACCCAAATAAAAGGAGATATCCCTTAGCTCAAAGGGGATATCTTTAGTTTGATACAACTTATCTTACCAATGATATGTCACCATCATCAGTCCAGGGATCGTGCAAGTGAAGATACCGATGAATAAGGCAAGCGCTCCGATGTATTTAAATGTTTTATTAAGTGAAAATGCACAGAAGAATAGAAACCACAACATAGCCCATAGTAGCCATAATGCGACCATTCGAATATCTGCACTATCATAGTACGCATAGAATAAGCCATTAAAAAAAACAAACAGGCAGTACCAACCAAACAATTTTCCTGACAATGAAAAATTTTTGACGAGAACAGGAAAATATAGGTGAAGGTAAATAGCATAGACTGAGCAATAGCTACATAATCTCTACTTTCTTTGGCATTGAGCATTAAAATAATATTACCAATAAGACAGAAAAAACCGATAATTCCGTTGAAGATCCCCGTTTCTTTATTGTCGTATTGTTTAATGATAGCAATACCATTAGCGATCAAAGCCCCCGCCAATAAAAATTAGTAAACGTCCTCCCATTTTTCACCTCTTAAGTACAAATTGGTTGTTGTTAATGGTCAATTCTATGTAGGTAGTATGGTGTCCATGTAATATCACTCTTGCCACTAATGGCTCGATATAGACTTTAAAAATACGTTTGATATCCCTAACACCATAACGTCTATCATACATTGTATTTATTTTTAGCTTGGCATTTTCATCGAGATCAATTGTGAGAGAGAAACGTGAAACTCTCTTATTGAGCTTAGATAACTCAAGTTCAATAATTTGAATAGCATGGCTAGCATCAATTTTTTATAGATGATTTTTCTATCAATACAGTTAATGAATTCAGGCTCGAATCGTTGCTCTAGCAATTCAAGTATCTTTTGTTCATGCGTTTTTCGTCTAAAGAATGAAGTACGTTCCTTATTATTATTTAAAATATCTCGGAAACCTAAATTAGATGTCATAATAATAATCGAATTTTTGAAATTAATGTTCTTTTGCCCATTAGCAAGGCTAAGCTCACCTGTATCAAGAACATTTAATAGCGTTCTAATCACTTCTTTACTGGCTTTTTCAATCTCATCAAATAACACAATTCCGGGTGTATTATAGCTACCTTCAATTTTATCTGTATCAAAGAGAGAGTATGACTCTTAACTTCCTGAATACCCAGGAGGGTCACCAGATAATGAAGCCGCATAATGATCTTGTGATAAGGTATTCATATTTATTCGGCAGTAAAGTTCTTTTCCATTATTTATAGCTTTTGCTAAAACACGTACTGTTTCTGTCTTTCCAACGCCCGTTGGCCCTAGAAATAAGAGAGTGCTTAATGGCCTATCGGTATCAAAAATATGTGTTTTTATGCAATAAAATACATCTTGTAGTTGGTATAATACCTCATCTTGACCGAGGATATTTTTTTGATGGATTGAATAACTGCGTCAGGATCAAAAGTAAAATGAAAGCGTTCCATCCCTTGAGCGGGCAAAGATTGTATGACAGATTCTTTTTCATTCGCTGTTAACATATCATTAATAAAAGGCATGGCTTATTCCTAATAATAAAGAGAAAGTAGTCACTTAATTAAGTGAGTAATTATTTTATTTATATTTGTTTATTTTAAAAAGTGACGACTTTATATTTAATTAACAATTTTTGTTAATCAGCATCTTTTGTTTTATTCCCATTTGACGGTAAGTTATAAACTTGGCATTCAGAAACTCCGATGGTATTTCGAGTAATACTTTCTACCTGTTCACGTGTTTTTTCAGCATCTAGTACCCAGCTTCGATAAAATTCGAAAGGACATTCAGCAAGACCTTTCTCACCATCTCCGGAATTATAAATACCGGTATAACCACGGTGTAATATTTTAAAAATATGGTTTTGTGATTGGTCATATTTACGTGCATCACGAATTTCAGTGACGGAAAGTTGAGCGTACTGAATTCCCATCTCTTCTTCACCACATTCACCTAAAGTTCGTCCATCAAAGCCAATGATAGCAGAATGGCCAAAATAGGTATAAACACCGTCAAATCCCGTTCCATTTGCAACAGCGACATAGCAGTTATTAGACCATGCCATCGTTTTAGACATCATGATTTGCTGCTCTTTGGCTGGGTACATGTAGCCTTGACAACGAACTATCAGCTCAGCACCTTTCATCGCACAATCACACCAAATTTCGGGGTAATTTCCATCATCACAAATAATCAGACTGACTTTTAAGCCTTTTGGACCATCACAAACATAGGTTTTATCACCTGGATACCAACCTTCAATTGGACACCAAGGAATAATTTTACGATATTTTTGAACAATTTCACCGGTATCATCAATAAGGATTAGTGTGTTATAAGGGGCCTTTGACGGATGATCTTCATGCTGTTCACCTGTAATAGAAAATACACCCCAAACTTTATTGGTTTTACATGCAGCAGAAAAAATGTGTGTTTCATCACCAGGTACTGTTGCCGCAGTTTCCATCATTTCATCATGATCATACATAATGCCTTGAGTGCTATATTCGGGAAAAATAATGAGGTCAAGCCCCGGAAAACCTATTTTTACACCGGCGATAACATCTGAAATTTTATTTGCATTTTCAATGATTTCAGCTCTGCTATGCAGGCGAGGTATTTTATAATTAACCACTGCAACACCAACTGATGTTGGGCTACTAGATATATCACCATGTCTCATAATATCCTCTCTATACCTGTAATCCTTCGAGATACACTGTGTTGACTACACTCATCTATCCGAATCAGAACAGCGCGAATATTGATTGCGATAGTTTCGCTTGTCGCATACATGCATCTAGAATTATTTTGGGTGTGTATAGTTTAATTACTCTTTTAATGACTAGTTAAATATAACTAGATAAATGATAGAATGCTTTGGTTTATTATGATTGTGTGATCTTATTAACAAATTAATAATGTTTAATGTAGTTTACTGATTTTAAATACTATTTTTTTAGTGTAAAAAGATTGTATCGTTTTACTGGGGATTTAATTGGTCAATCAAGGTGAGCTTTCGAGGCTAGAAATCAGACGAAATCAGTATTATACGTTTGCTTTATACTACTTTTTATTTTTAATCCAAACGGAAACGCTAATAAAGATCTTTAACGGATGATTTGTGAAGTTATCTTTTTCTTGGAAGATAGGTGTATGGCTAGGTTAAATAATTAGTTGAAACAACTAAGGTTAATGACAAAGATTTATCAATAAAATCAATAAAATCAATAAAATAAAATAATTAATGTTAAAGAGATTTAGGCAATATAAACGAAGGTCTATGGTAAAGACGAACGTTAATATAATAGGTTAATTTTCTAAGATACGAGCTATCAGTACGATCAACTAGGGTTAAATATTCACCATACTTAAAAACGTAATATGTCACGATGAATAATTTATTGGCAAAAAGGCAATATCAGTGAGTTATTAACTTCTATTTGAAGTACACGCAAAATCATTAAATTAAATGATCTTGCATGACAATTCGATTAATCAAGTAGAGGAGTTGGTTTGCTGTTATCATCGACAGCAACATGACCCCCTTTGACATCGAAAGACAAGTTCTGCCATTTTTATCCGTTAATGTATTGTTATTTAAGGGTTTTTAAAAATAACCATTGACAACCCAAGACACGCTGAGCCACCATAAGACATAATTAATGTGTCCACCAGTGTGTCCATCAAAACAGGATGACAATTGTAAGAATGGGGCGATAATGGCAATAACAGATACATTTTTGCGAACAAATCAGGGTAAAAAACAATTATCGGTTATCGAAAAGTCAGATCGTGATGGCTTGTGGGTTCGCATTTCTAAAAATGGAGTAGTGTCATTTTTCTATAGATATCGCTGTGCAGGTAAGCAGGATAAGATGACTATCGGGCAATATCCTGTAATGTCACTCAAAGAGGCCAGATCTAAAGTATTACACTGGTCTAAGATCCTAAGTGAGGGGAAAAATCCGAAACTAGTTCAATCCTTGGAAATAGAAGTTATCAACAAAACAAGTACGTTTGAGGAGCTATATAGGCAGTGGCACGAAATGCATTTTAAGGGGAAAGTTAGCTCTGAAAATGTATTAAGAACCTTTGAGATACACGTATTCTCTAAATTAGGTAAATACCCCCCAGAGCAACTAACCACAAAAATATGGGTCTCTTACCTCGATGGGGTATCAAAGAAATTCTCAGAAATTACAAAGCGTATTTTAAATTATTCAATGGAATGCTACGAATGGGCCAGAAAGCGGAATATGGTAGCTCTAAACCCACTATCAAATCTTAGTCCTAAAGATTTTGGTGTTAAAAAGGGGCAAGGCTCACGCACATTAAACGACTCTGAGATTTTTTACATATTAAAAGCCAGTGAAGAGTCAAGGATGGAGGAGAAAAATTCATTATTTGTATTGTTGTGTCTTTATTATGGCTGCCGTGTTGGTGAGCTCCGTTTGGCTAAAAAAAGTGATTTTGACTTCAATAAAATGATATGGGTTATTCCCGCGGAAAACCATAAGACAGGTGGAAAAACGGGAATGCCATTGATTAGGCCAATAATAGAAGATTCCATTCCTGTAATCAAAAGACTTATTGAGTTAGCTGAAAATGAAATAATTTTTAATTCAGGGAGTGATGTCATCTCATTCAATTTTCATTTAACTTTCCCTCGCAATCTGATTAGATACAGCAAAAAAAAGTATGGAGTGGATATCCCTCATTTCTCAATGCATGATCTACGAAGAACAGCTAGAACTAATTTTTCTGAACTTACAGCTCCGCATGTCGCTGAAACAATGTTAGGACATAAGTTACCAGGTGTCTGGGGAGTCTATGATAAATATGGCTATATGAATGAAATGCGTGAAGCTTATCAGAAGTGGTGGAATAAATTAGAATTAATAACGAAATTCGCCCCATAGTAGGGGCGTTTATTTTACTAGCGGTTTTCTTTGCTCAACTCTGAATCTTTTGTTTGCCACTCTAATACTCTATATTTAAACCATCTATTTTCAGAGCCTTGGTAGCTACAATCAGGTTCGGGAAATGGTAATATACTACGTTTCCGTCTTCTATCTAGCGTCCTTGATGATATGCGGAGGTGGTCACATACATCTTTTGTTGTCATATATGCGCTATCGAGAGTCATGTGTTACCTCCTTTCGTATGTCCATTCTTTAACACCATTGCCGCCACCTCAGCGTCGACGCCAAGCGACATAGCATCATCGATAATAGTGTTTAAATTTCCCATGCTGAGACTTTCAACTGTTTTTGGCCATACATTTTGCGGGACGCCATAATAAACACAATCGGCTATCTGGCTGGTGGTCATTTGAATGATTTCCTCTGTGGTGAAATTCATTCGTTGATAACCGGCATTCCAAACGGCATCAGTTACTTCACCCGGATCACCTCCTGCATTTTTAATGATACTGACGAGGTTGAAATCAAGCGTTGTCATTTGCTTCACCTCCAAGCTCTAACCAGTAAATAGCTTGCTTAACAAGATGGGCAATATGTTGGCTATGGTAATCGTCATCAACATGAAACATGATGGTTTCAATGAATTGCCGAGCCTGTCCAATTATTTGTTGAAGCTTATTATTTCTTGCTCGCTCCTCCTCGAGGGCTATAGCCGTGTAATACAAAACCTCAAGTGGTAACCTATCCATAGCATCATCAGGATGAGCCTCGTCTAGGTCAGCAATGCAGCCCTTACGGACGTCTCGCCAATCGTTGGATCCGTCAGTAACGTGAACAGCCACACTGTTTTCGTGATTTTTATGTATGTTAACTAAAACAATAGGGTTCTTAATTTTGCTCATCATTCACCTTCCTTGCGCGTTTTTTCTTTTTGGTGATCGGGATTAATTTGGGTGCAACGATTTGTGATGCTGGTGGTAGAGGAGGACATACGCCCATCCTGATATAACAACGTTGCCGGATGCCATGAATAATTCGAGCGGTCCAATCGCAACCGTCATCAACATAGTGAGCCACACGAACGATCACATCATCGAAATCAGCCATTTCATGTTCAGTGTTATCTTGTTCAATCACTTGCTTGCCTCCTTGCAAATACCTTTATAAGCTCGTAAAACGTGGTTCGCCTTACCGTAAATTGCCGTTACTCGGAAAAAGAATCCGGTAGATATCTCGTGCACGGGTGAACGAAGTAGAGCCTTATCAATTAAGCGATTTAGCTTTCTGCGTTCGGTAATGAAAGACAGGATCACTACTTTGGCTGTGTTGCCTGTTTCGCTGGTGATATATTCAATTTTCATTTTCACCTCATGTTCTGCATGGCATAACAACGAACTGTGGATTGCCGTATTTTTCATTTATCACGTCACTAAACTTTAATAAGCAAGCCTCAGTCATTCCTGCTGGGTGAAATGATATTGGGTTGACCCCTCGACCAGTGCTAAACATCTTTTCAGGGTACGCAAGATAAGCTGCCTGAAAGTGGGGTAAGCACGGTTCGAATTTATTCGGGATGACTCTATCCAGATCAGGGAATCGTGCATCGTCATATGCAATGAGGACGGTAAAGCCAATTCGATGGTCATTACTGTCACGGTGAATTGCATACGGCTCTTTGGTAAAGCAAATTTCTGTTGTTACCGCCTTCGCAGGTATAGCACCTCTGAACTCAAGTATTGTGTCTCGACGGGTTTTAATGCCATGCTCCATACGTAAAGCGACGTGTCCGTTAGTGGCCTCAATGTATTTATTGTTAATGTGAACACCCTGCAGATAGTAGCGAGGATCATTTTTAGCAACGCAAACCAAAGCTGCGCGAAGTAAGTGTGTTTGAATGATCATTACTTACCGCCCTTAATGCATAGTTGGCATTGATGGAAATCCGCCATTTGCTTCCAGCATGCGAATATAGTCATCATGAAGAATGCAAAGACCCTCACGCCCCATCTTCGATAGGCAAGGACCGTGCTCAACCGAAATATCCAGAAAATCGATGTATGCCTTAATGGTGAAATCAGCCCAATAATCCCTACCGAATTGCTCGATCATGATGCCTTCGAGATTTTCAATTAGCCCGAGACGTAAAGGTGCAGGATAAATACTTAGCGTCGATTTGCCATTGCTGTAGATAGTTGCTACATCAGTGCCGCCTTGGTCATTGGGCACCTCAATAGTGCCGTTTTTCTCTTGCTGCTCACGGATAAAGCAAGCAGCAACGACCCAGCGCCAGACAGAAACACGCTGCTCTGGTGTTAGTGTGTCGGGCTCATCGGCTAGCCTCCCCATCACGGCAGCAGCCAAATACAAGCCTTTCACTAATTCTTGGTCGTATTGACCACATTCAAGCGCCTTAACTGCGTCAGAATAAGCAATCAAAGTGCCATCGTCGGCAATAACGCCATTGCCTGTATCAGTAAAATAAGCCATTATTTAGCCTCCCAACCGATAACCTGAAATATACCCATTTTGGGGTGATACCAACGGGTACCTCGCTTCTCTGCCTCACACATCATCGAATGAAATACAACCATAAAGTCATCTTCTAGAACGACCTTCATCTTGAAAGGGACGCCATCAGGCGAGAGGGCGCTGATAATCTTTTCTGGTACATCAAACTGGTTAACAAGAGTTCGACACTTACCTTTTGTTATTCCTGCTTTGTTTGATATAACAGGATAGGAGACATAGCCTATAGGGATGAAACCTTGCTTGATTTGTTCTACAGTTTCATGAACCTGTTCAACCTTATGCTCTACACTCAATATCCGGCGCTCACTATCAAGGTTGGCTAACGCCATAGCTGCAATAATCTCAGCCTGTGATTTTGGTTTCAGGCGCTCATTTTCGAGTTCTTTCCAGCGGTCAACTAGTCGAGCTGTAAATTCAGGCGATAATTGAGCAACTACAATAATGCTGTCGCGCTTACCTTCTTCACCTGAAAATAAATAGTGCTGTGGCGTTACCCCGTTCGCGGTTTTAATCCCATTCACCATTGGTGGTTTGGATATAATTCCTTTATCGACTAAGCGCTCGATAGTTCTTTTAACACTATCTTCACGGCTACCAACTAATTCAGCGATCTCTTTCGAGGTCATTGATGCATTGGTGTTAATTAAATCATTCATAAATAACTCTCCGTTATTTTAATTTTTACTTTAGATAAACAACGAGCGGCTGCTATTTTGCTATCTAATTGCCTTTGACTAATGGCACCGATTAGAGGTGGTTCTGCAATAAAAAAGGCTTGGTTGTAAATTTCGATAGCGCGCCTATATAGTTTCTTTGCTTCTAGTTCCTTTCCTTTATTCATTAACTGGTCATATTTCGTTATATACATACGGCTCACCATTTAAATAATTTGGGATGTATTTTGTAATCACATCGATTAATAACTTACCTAGTTCGGTTATGTTTCCGTATTTCGTATAAAGCAATGCGTAAATATCATATATATCTTTGTCTGAATATTTGCAGCGTTGCTTGCAATCTAACTCCTCATATACATCACGAAAGAAATCATTAAGGTTTTCGCTAGTTAATGTGACTATGATTTCTTCATTATTAACGACTGCTTTAAATTGGGGCTTTTTACCTTCATGCTTAAAGTAATCTAATAGGCAGTTGATGTAAGTTATTCTCCTTCTGCCTATTAATAGTTTATATTCCATTTTATAATTCCTGATTTTAGATAAAGGGATTCCCTCAGCATTGACGCTGAATTAAAAGCTCGTTAGATTAATTAAATTTAGATTTTATTATTTAAAGCGTTTTGTAACTTATTAAAAATAATATCAACACTATCATTAGCCATTTCTGAATCAACAACGGCCTTTGCATATTCAGTTTGTAATCGTAGAATCTCTTTTTCATTTTTTAGATTTTGGTGTAATTCAAGAAGCTTGGATTCTTTGCGTTCCATGAAATATTCAGTCGGTTCGCCACGCTTATAAGCAACAGTGCCATTTTCAAGGGTAACGCTTTCACTTTCATAGTTGGTTTCAAATCCTTCCTTGTGAATCTCGCGTTCAGCCAATATGCTGGACAATTTATTCAGTGCCGAACGCTCGCTAAGGTATGCGCGATTAGCTCCATTGATGATATACACGGGGCGCATTTCGATAGTAATTTCACCTTTACTCGCTTTTTCTATAGCTTCAAATTTTTGATTCATATTACTTCCTTATTTGTATTTGATTTTTATTTAATTCTTTATCTGCAAGGTCTATATTATATTTTAAGGCACTAGCGATAAGAGCCACTTGGTTAATGAGCAATCTTATTTCTCCAATTGTTTGATTGCTAATTGGGTCGTTTTCATTACAAGAAGCCTCAAATAATAATGTACCGATTGAACTCACTCCCTCAATTAATGAGTCATAAGCATGCTCACTATTAATGCAAATATTCATTAATTCACTTTGATTATATCTGTGAACCTCTTTAATTTCTAAAATGTCTTTAATTGTCATTGCGCCCCCGTAAAACTCACTTTGGTATAGATGGCTTCTAAGTTCAGCTTCGCTGATGCGATTAAATTAATAATGGGAGTGTCTTGAGCTTTTAATTTACCGCTCTCCTCCGCAACCTTTAAATTTATTGCCGTTTGCAAAACAGATAGAACAGAGCCTATAGCTGTTTCTATAGTTTCACTTTCCGTTAATTTAACCTCGCCTATGGTATTAATTGCCGAGTCAATTTTAATACCTCCAACATTATTCTTTGCCCTATCAATATTTTCGACAACAGATTCAATGACAGTAAAAACATCTTGGTCTGCCTCTATAGGGTTATTGATTATAATATTTAAAATTGAAGCTGCATAAGTTAGTTCATTTAAGGTTGAATCGATTAATTTCTCATTATTCATTTTTGAGCGCCTCGTCTATTTCTTCTTCTGCTTGACATAGTAATTCATTAGCAATATGCCTTTCACTTGAGTCTCTATTCAAAAATTGCGCTGCGATAATAAATGCTTTAATTCGATGTAATACGTCTCTACAGTTGCTTAATTCTTTACTTGATGATGTTATTAATTTGCTCATGTCTATTATCCCGTTGTGCATTTTCTTCAATTAGCCAATCGGCAACAGGGTTTGATAGTTCGTAAGCTAATTCAATTAAACTATCGATGACTGGATCACCTGCAAATTGGCTATTGAGCTGAAACAGTACTGCATTCAATTGCGCGCTTTTTTTGCGGCAGTGCTTAATTTAATTTCGTGTGACACGCCATATCTCCTGCAGGTGTTTGTGATGCCAGTGATAAAACATAATCACGAACAAGTTGTAATTTTGCTGATTTCAAATCAGTTGCGTAAACTTTGATACGACAACCTTTGTCAGCCTGATCACTACGCTTTACTGCAAAGAAGCAGAACTTAAATAGACCTGTACGGATATCAGGTATCGGTATATTCAAATTTGACGCATAATGTATAGTCGGCATTTTTTGAACCTCAGCTATTTGAGCCGGAAAATTTAATACGAGCAATTTGTGACTCAAGGCTTTCTGGTTGCTTGCTACACATGTCACCTTCGCCATAAAGCAACCACTTGGCATTTACTTCTAATACTTCTGCAATTGCTCTTGCACGGACAATACCTGCTTCTTTTGACTTACCTGTCACCAACGCGCTGATTGTGCTTTGTGAAACTCCAATTCTCCAAGCTAAAGCGGCCTGAGTCATTCCAGAGTGCACAATTGCTAAGCGCAAACGAGCAGCGAATGAGTTTAGTGGTGTGAAGTTGTATTTAGTTGCTTCGGGCTTGGTTTGAGCGCAACTTAGCTCTGATTTAATCACTTCATTTTTTTCAATTGCCATTTCTATCAAGGCTTGAATTTCCTCTGTTGAACTTGACTCGATCGCACAAAATAACAAAGTGGATATTTGGCTACTCAATAACTGAATTTTTGTACCGCAGTGATTTAAGGTGTTCATTTAATGCCTCCCAAATAACAGTTTACGAAACCTAGGTTACATATTGAGTAATTAGTTGTCAATAAAAAGATGAAAGAAAAGTTTCGGGCATAAAAAAACCGACTCTCGTCGGCTTAGCGCTGCTTTTTTGGGAGGCGTGAGGTCACACTTTCATTCTGATTTCCATCACAACTCCTTCAATGACGCAGTCTCGTGTGAATGGAATGAGTGGATATCTTGGGTTTAATGGCTTCAAAAATACCTGCCCTCCATCTTCGACATATTGCTTTAGAGTTGATTCATCTGATCCATTGATTCTTGCGACGACAAACTTACCCGATCTGGCTTCCTCAATCGGAGAGACAAGTACTTGCATTCCTTCAAATATTGAAAAATCACCTGATGAGGTCATTGAATCACCTTTAACATCAAGCCAGTAACCATTTTCTCCAGCGTATATGTTCGTGCTAATCCATTCATCTGGTGCGATAGTGGTTTCGCACCCATTCCAAGAGCCTGCACTAATCCAGTTAAGTTTTGGATATGTGTATTTTGCAGGGTCATTTGGTCTTGGATTTAATACGTTAGATTCACCTATGGGCTCCTCACTGGCTGGTTCGCTGCCGTCCAAGAGCCACCTTGGCGAGCATTTTAAAGCTGACGCTATTTTGAATAGATTTGCAGATCTTGTATCTTGAGAGTCGCCTAGCTCGATTTTGCTAATGGTTACGCGCGAAACGCCAGTTAATTTTGCCAGATCATCCTGTGACATTCCTAACTCTGTTCGTCTGCTGAGAAGTCTTTTTCCGAATGTGCTCATAATCCACCATTTCTATTTAAATTTATTCCGAAACTAATATATCAAATTAACTTGAAACCTAGGTTGCTTTTCACTATGATTTAACGAAAGAAAACTTTCAAGAGGTTTTAAATGAATTTATACGAAATCCTAAAAGGTATTCATAAAACAAATGCCGCCATAGGAAAAGCCTATCCACTAAAAGGCAGAGCTCGTAGTAGTCAGGGGGTTGGAAAATGGAAATGGAGAGGCGTCCCTGAGGATGTAGCAATCTTGTGTCACTACGATCCGAATATTTCATACACCTACGAACGGCTAGTTAATGCACCAGATACACAACATACCGAGGTGGAGTGATGGGCAACGTTATTTCGATTGAGCAGTACAAGAGCAGAGCCAGAGAGCTACTACCACACATGCCAAAAGAAGATGGATTCACCTTTATTCCGAACCAGTTTCTTGATGATCTGCTGAAAGAAGATTTCGAAGTAAATGAATTCAATGAAATCTTAAGCATATTCAAGGGGAGGGCAGTTAATGGCTAACCCAGCAGAAGACAATGTCATTCAACTTAGGCCTCAAGTTGTTAATTTGGAGGAGAGAGTGGCTAAAACTGAGGATGGTTACACAAGGCTAGCTAATGAGCTATACGAGGAGTTGATCGGCGCTAATTTAACAAGGAATCAAGCCAAGGTTGCTCATGCTATTTGTCGTAAAACTTACGGCTTTAACAAAAAATCAGACCGTATTTCAGATAGCCAGTTAGCCGAGTTAACTAGATTGCCAAGACAGAAGGTGAACAAGGCTAAAAATGAGCTTATCACCATGAAAGTTATAGTAAAAATAGGCATGGCGATAGGCCCTAATAAAAATCTGGCTGAATGGGAAATTCCAGAGTGTCACCAAAAAGGTGTCATTGTCACTAAAACGGTGACAAAAAGTGTCACCAAAAGCGTGACAGGGCTGTCACCAAAACAGGGACACACAAAAGACACTATTACAAAAGACAAGAAAGACAATAAAAACACTATGAGCGAAGAGGTTCGCTCGACGGATGAAAAATCGAATTCTGAGCCTACAAAACAAGATCCGTTTTTTGAGCCGTTTGAAAAAATATTTTGGATTGCAGGGATGCGAAAAGTCGGGAAGGACAAATCGATATCTGCATTCAAATCGAAATTCAAAGAGTGGCGAAAAGAGACCGGCGGTTCAATCGAGCAGTTTGCCCAGATCCTTGCCGATGATATTCAGTGCAGGATCCGAATTCAGCAATTCGGCTTTGATAAAATGCATCCGGCAACTTATCTAAACGGCAGTCGATGGACCGACGAAAAGCCAGAAGTACCACAAAGCACAGTGAATCAATCATCAATCACGGTCTCAAAAAACGGACTCGTATTTTACTGAGGGAAGTCTAATGACAATCACGGAGCTGTCAGATCGCCTTTGGGATGACGTTGACCGAGTGTCCAAGTATTTACTACCCAACGGCAAAAAAGAACATAACGAGTGGGTAACAGGATCGGTAAACGGTGAATCAGGTAAGAGCTTGAAGATAAACCTTTCTGGCAAAAGGGTTTGGTCAGATTTCGCGGAGGGGATCGGTGGTGATTTGCTTGATTTGTGGGTAGAGGTTAGAGATTGCAGCTTGCACCAAGCCATGGCCGAGGCGAAGCAGTATCTAGGCATTCATGACGATGACCATCACTTTTCAGCCAAGAGCCAAAAGAAATTCAGCCGACCAAAAAACGAATCACTCAAGAAAAACATTCGCAAAACTGAAGATTGTTTCACCTACCTAGAAGGCCGAGGGATCAGCAGAAAAACAGCCGAAGAGTTCAAGGTCTGTGACGCTGTAGTTTGGTCTCATGATGTTAATCGTGAATTGCCCGCTATCGCCTTCCCATACAAGCGAGATGGTGAATTATTGCAGGTAAAGCGAATTAGCACTGAGCGCCCAAATGGCAAAAAAGCTATTTCAGTTGAGGCCGATTGTGAGCCTTGTTTGTATGGCTGGGAGCAAATACCCAAAAACGCTAGAGCAGTGATTATTTGTGAGGGTGAAATTGACTGCATGAGCTATCACGAGTATGGGCTATCTGCTCTGTCTGTGCCATTCGGAGGGGGGAAAGGGGCAAAGCAACAGTGGATTGAGTTTGAATACCACAACCTAGACCGCTTTACAGAAATTTGGCTATCACTGGACGCTGACGAAGTAGGGCGAGAAGCGGCAAAAGAGATTGCTAACCGACTTGGTGAATATCGTTGCCGCCTTGTTTCACTACCGAAAAAGGATATCAACGAGTGTCTACAGGCTGGAATACCCCAAGAAGAAATCATTAAGTACCTTGATACGGCCATCTATTTTGATCCCGATGAGTTATGCAGTGCCCGTGAGTTTATGCAGGACACTATCCAAGCATTCTACGGCAAGGAGCAATATCTTTTCAGAAGCCCATGGGAAACATTAAACCACCAATTCAGCTTTAGAGAATCGGAATTAACCATTCTCAATGGGGTGAACGGTCATGGTAAAAGCGAAATTCTAGGTCATATGCTTTGTGAAGCAATGAGACAAGGTGCTAGGGCTTGCGTCGCATCATTTGAGCTTAAACCTGCGATATTTCTTAAACGCCTAACACGCCAAGCAACGTGTAATAAATTACCTACAAACATGGAAATAGAATCTGCCTTTGGGTTTTATGACGATCGCCTTTGGTTATTTGCGCTAACAGGAACGGCAAAAGCTAAAAAGATCTTGGAAATATTCCAGTACGCAAACCGACGATATGGAATAAACCTTTTTGTTATCGATAGCTTGATGAAGTGTGGAATTGATGACGATGACTACAACGGGCAAAAGGAATTTTTAGACGCGATATGCGACTTCAAGAATAAGACCAACAGCCATGTCATTTTAGTTACCCACAGTCGGAAGTCTGATAGTGAAGATAAACCAACGGGAAAAATGGACGTGAAAGGCTCTGGTTCAATTACTGACCTGACGGATAACCTGTTTATCATCTGGCGCAACAAGCGCCGCGAGAGAGCTTTACAGAAGCAACATGCAGGACAGCAATTAACACCAGAAGAACAGAACCACACCGCTGAACCAGCATCAGTATTGTGCTTGGAGAAACAGCGAAACGGTGAAGGGTGGGAAGGTAAGATCCCCTTATACCTCGAAGAGCGTTCGCACCAGTTTTTAATCATGGAAGGCGGTTCACCATACAACTACATCGCTAACATGCCGAACTCAGAATATGACCATATGTGGCTAAATGAAAATGTTACGCAGCACTAACACTCAAAAATAAGAGAAGGACACGAAATGAAAGGAACGACACTTAAGCAACTTGAACAAAGCTGGAGAAACCAATTGCGAGCTATTAGTCTCAGAGAATTTAATTCAGCCACAAAAGACTCACAAGCGGATATGTTATTTGGCCAGTACACAATTTATAAAAACAAGAAAATCAAGCGCAAAAAGCATTTTAGAATACCAAAAGTCGTCAGGAAGGTTAACAAGATACAAGCTGATTACTGGAGCTCATTTAGCTGGATAGATCAAAAACATATTAAGCCAAATCGCATATGGGTACTAGGAAATTCAGGCAAGGCCAAATATCAAATAAATGGCTAATCAGTTAAAGAAATACAAATTTATTCGGAAACAAAGAGAGGCGGCTTAATGAAACTCGAAAACGCACTAAAAAACTTTCACCCTAAGTCACCGACGTTCGGTAATGTAGCAGGTTGCACCTCTCCTGACCGTATCACGGGAACGGATATTATGGCCGCTATGGGCATGACTGAATCTAAAGCCAAATTTGGAATGACTGCCTATCTGGCTAAAAACGATGTCAGCGAAAATGACAAATTCAGCACGGTTGAGGCACTCACCGTATATGCGAAAAGAATGGCACCTAAGCTGGTACGAAAAGCGGCAGGCAATAAATTAGGCTATTGCTTAAAAGTACTCGCTAGAATGGCGTTTGAAGATTATGCGCGTTCAGCAGGTTCAGTCTGTCAGTGTTCAGAGTGTAGCGGTAAAGGACTCATCTACAGTAAAAAAGATGTTATTAAACATCCTGGTATTGTGAATAGTGACGGCGAGATGGTTTTTGAGCCAACGATTAAATATGAGCAAGTCGAGGAACTGTGTCAAAAATGTGATGGGAAAGGACAGCTAACTCATCGTTGTCGCTGCAAGGGCAGGGGGAAGGTTCTAGACGAGACTCAAACTGAGCAACAAGGCGCGCCCGTATTCAAAGCTTGCCCTCGCTGTGCAGGGCGTGGATTTAAACGAGTCCCCTCATCGGTAGCTTATAATGCAATCAAGCATGTGGTGCCTGATTTAAACGAAAGAACATGGCGCAGGAACTGGAAGCCCTTTTTCGAGGCACTTGCTCACAAATGTTTTATTGAGGAAGGTGTTGCTGAACAGGCATTTAGCCGAACAATCAAATGACTAATTAAGCTAATCTTATTTTTATTTCTGTAAATTTAATTTTATTTAGTGTAAAAATAAAGGAATCAAATTTAGATGAGGTGTGGTTTATGTGGAGCAACAAAGTAAATATAAAAATAGTTATTTGGGGAACAATTGTTGGTGGTTTCATGAGTTCATTAGTTAAATGGGGCTCTGAAGTAAATATGCCGCCAAGAGTTGCGGGTGAAATATCACCTCCAGCAGCGAATATTGACGCATGGTTTGGCTGGTTAGGTATCAATTCTCATTCTCTTGATTATTTTTATCAGGGATCATTAGTCGGTGGTGCTGTGACCTTATACCATTGGTTATTTAGTTTTGCGTTCGCTTTTGTATACGTTTTTTTATCAGCTTACCTGCCTAAGATTCGAATGTTCTATGGTGCGTTATATGGTGTTTTAATCACAATATTTGCACACGGGATTATGATCCCATTATTTGGTTTCCGTCATCCTTCATATAATGAGGGTAAAGTTGGCTGGCTTTGGAATTTAAATGGTTATGAATTATTTAGTGAGATTTTAGGACATATTTATTGGGCTGCATCTATAGAAATATGTCTCATTGCAGTCTTAGCATCTTTTGCACGCCCTATACGTGGCAGCTGGCTGTGCGGTAAATAAGTGCATTCGAAAATACGGATTGTTGCATTTTGTCCGAAGCTGGTTTATTATCCTCTAATAATGGACATTATATACCTAGTCGCATTAAACCAATTCAAGACCTCGCAATGCGGGGTTTTTTTATGCCTGAAACAAACATAAGACTTGCTGTTCTCCTTTGCCAGAGTTACATGTGTAGTTATGCACAATAACTGACCAAAGGTTTGAAATTATCATGCGAAAACATGTAGATATGACAGAAAAAGCAAGGCTTGTTTTTGATGCGGTTCCACTAGATGTGGCCGTTACAACGGGCGAGGTTTCTCAGTTCACCGAATTAACAAACCCCTGCTGCCAGTTAATACTGACACAACTTGCAATGGCGGGGTTAATCAAAGAAAACATCAAAGAAAGAACATATCAAAATATCTAGCACTGTGAAAATGGGCGACTGTAAAAGTGTTGGTAGCACTCATACAGTCATTCACCCGTTCCGGAAGATCACGGACAAACCAAGGCCCACTGCTTATGCGCACAAAGCGAAGTGAGCTTATCAAAAAAGGTTCTCCTGATCTATGAAAAACACTGTAAATTTAAACAGTATCAATTTAGTTAATGATGACTCACTCAGCTACATAAAGACACTTCCCGATAATTGTATTGACCTAATTGCAACCGACCCACCTTACTTTCAGGTTAAGTCATGTAATTGGGATAATCAGTGGGAAAATGTTACTTCTTATTTATCTTGGCTTGATGAAATGCTTGCTGAATTTTGGCGTGTTCTAAAGCCAAACGGCAGCTTATATATGTTTTGTGGTTCAAAGCTGGCGACTGATACGGAATTATTAGTTCGTGAACGGTTTAACGTTTTAAACCATATAATTTGGGCTAAACCATCAGGACCATGGCGGCGGGCGTGTAAAGCTGACTTACGTAGTTTCTTTCCAAGCACAGAACGGATCCTATTCGCTGAACATTACCAAGGCCCATACAAAGGGAAGGGTAGCGAATACTTGCAGCAATGCCGTGAACTTAAAGAAAACGTGCTTAAGCCACTAATCGAATATTTCAAACAAGCACGGGATTCGTTAGGGATAACAGCAAAAGAGATCCACGCCGCGACAGGTAAGCAAATGGCTTCTCATTGGTTTGGCTACAGTCAGTGGCAGCTACCAAGTGAACCGGATTATTTGAAGCTTCAGGATTTATTCAAGCGTGTTGCTGAGGAAAAATTAAGTAAAAATCCGTTAGATCGTGAACACGCTGAACTGGTGATGCAGCAAGCAACATTAAGGCGTGAATATCATGAATTAGCTGAACAATATCAATTATTACGTCGCCCTTTTACTGTGACCGTTGATGTTCCTTATACAGATGTGTGGGTATATCCACCGGTGCAATATTACCCCGGCAAGCATCCATGTGAAAAACCTGCTGAGATGATGGAGCACATTATCAATAGTAGCAGTCGTGAAGGTGATGTTGTTGCTGATTTCTTCATGGGGTCTGGCGCAACAATAAAAGCCGCATTAAAGCTTAACCGGCGCGTGATAGGTATTGAGTTAGAAACTGAACGGTTTGAGCAAACTAAGTTAGAGATAGATCAGAGTAAATAGTCACCTAACCTATAGGATGGAACCTCACCAAGGCGGGTTTTGTTATTCAACATTTAGTGTCATAAGTTAAATTAGCTTGGTGTATACTTATACCCTTGCCTAAATTAGATTGTGTCTACGTTAATGAATTGAACAAAAGGTACTATAAGTGATTAGAAAGTTTATCAAGATATCAGCGATGCTAGCCTTTATATTTTCTGCTTCATCATATGCAGCGACAAAGAAAATTGAATGTGAATACTCACAAAAGGTTCCTGATGTAGAAATAGATAAGAAAAAAAGTTTATGGTCGTTGGATTTTGATAAAGCAACCCCTAAAGCTAATGATAAAAAGACATTTATAGTTGAATTAGAGCGTATAACATGGGTGGACCCTTGGGGGGATGAGCATACCTACTTTTTCCAAGACATAGCATCTCCCATGAAAGGGTATAGGATTCTAAGCGGTTATAGTGAGCATGAAAGCAATATTGAGCGCGGTATTGCTTATTTTGAAGAACGCAAAGTTTTACGCGAGAGTTATCATCAAAATAATGAAGACTTTGCAATCTGGCGGACAGGGTGTGAAATTTTTGATGAAGAAATGTAGGTGTTGCTGCACATAAAGCAATAAAATCCAACTACCAAAAGATATTTGGCAGTTCAAATATCCTGTAGTCGCACAGCCTTCTTAACGCAAGGCTGTGCGACTGAGCTATATCAGTCATCTATTCAAGAGGTCGCATAGTGCGGCCTTTTTTCATATACGCCGCCACAAAATTCTAATCACACACACTTAATTGACGCATAGAGATTGTGCGCGGCTATCTATTAACTAAAAACACAGGTGTTATATATGCCACACACAGTAACAGCCAGTATCGCGGTAGGTGGTGCTATTGGTGGCTCTATCGGCGGTACGCTGTTTGGTGCGGATTATGGCGTAGTCCTTGGCGCTATTATTGGTGCTTCTGTATCCGTGATAGCGTCAAAAGACAACAACAAACGAAAGATATTGCACTTTTTCCTCGCGTTAGGTGCTGGGGTGCTGATTGCTTATCCTGCCTCAGAGCTAATTGCTCAAATATGGGCATGGAATGTAAGCCCCAAAATAACCGCGGTCGTAGTTTCAGCTTTGTTAATTCCAATTCTCATTGTCGTGGCGAATCGAGACAATCTGTTGAAGTTGTTTAGTCGTATTGCGGCATCAATAGACAGGAATTTCAGCAATATCGTTCAAGCCATTAAAGATTGGCGCAATAAAGGAGGGAGCTGATGGAGACCTTCCTAACAACACTCTCAGGCATAGCCTACTGGGTGGACACTCACCCGCTAGATGCTGCTGATGTTTTTTTTATGCTTGCTTCAGCGGTAACGGTATTTCTCTGCCCCTACAAGAAAACGAGAGATTCTGTCATTGGTAATATTCTAATTATTTGCTGGGTTTGCCAGATAGGGGAAACGATATACGGAGAACGGATATCAGCTGCCTCTGATGTTTTATTTGATGGTGTATTTTTTATCGTCATATTCGCCGTTGGCGGAAATATCATGTCGGTTGTCGTTTTCAGTAAATTAATCGCTCGACTCAAATCAATCTGGCTGCTTATAAAGCGGCCTTTTATTTCAAAGGTAAAATAATGACCAGCCAGCAACGAAAAATAGCACGCGGTGAGCGTAATAATAACCCCGGCAACATTCGTCATGGTTCAAAATGGCAGGGGCTATCAGCTACGCAAACGGATAAAGACTTTTGTCAGTTTATTTCCGCTGAATATGGCATCCGAGCAATCTTTGTATTGATGCGCACATACGAAAAGAAATACGGATTATGTTCAGTTCGTCAAATTATCAACCGCTATGCGCCACCAAATGAAAATCACACAGAAAACTATATCCAGCGTGCTGCAAAAACGCTCGGGGTTAGTCCTGAGGATTGTCTGACTGTGAACGATAAAGAGGTGGCTATTGAGTTATCGAAAGCAATTATCGCAATCGAGCTAGGTTATGCCGTCCCTTATTCTGACTCACTGTTCGAAAAAGCGTGGAGCTTGTTGTGAATAGTTTAAAGTCATGGTTTCCCGTTCTGTTGTGGGGTGGATTGTGTATTGCTTTGTTCTTTTCGACTAAAGAAATGATAGAGCTTGGTAAAGAGAACAAAGACCTAAGGAAAGCAAACAGCTCCCTCGCTGCTGAAATGGCAGACTATGAAAAGCGCATTAACTCCCTTCGCGAAGTCGACACCAAACACACAACGGAACTCACAAATGCAAAAGCTGAAATTGACCAGTTGCGTATTGCTGCTGAGCGCAATCCTGAGCGGGTGTACATCAGAGCCAGTTGTCCGAAAAGTGAAACCAATTCCACCTCCGGCTTGGATGATGGAACAGCCGCCAGACCTACTGACTCCGCTGTCAGAAATTATTGGTTACTCAGAAACCGAATTGCAGAACTAACGCGAATGATATTAGGGCTGCAAGATTATATTAAAACGGAGTGTTTACGATGAATGAACAGGTTTCAAAGGCGCTGACCGATTTATTGGAGAAGGCGTCAAGCGGCATTGATTCAACGGTTGCATTTAGTCAGGCCCAATTGCCAGACGTAATTCATCAGTTACTGGCGTGGAAAATGACAATGGGCATTATCTGGTCTGTTGTTGGTGTGGTACTTATTGCGCTAGCTATCTTTATATGTCGATATGGGCTAAGAGAGCTAAATCTAACGGCGCTATATGGACATATCATGATGGAGAAAAAAATATGACATTAACTCAGTTATGTATGACTTTTCCAGATCGATATTCCCAGCGTTAATTTTGTTTTTCGGCATCTTTATTACCATTGGCGGTTTTGCTATGTGGTTAAAGATACTTTTAGCTCCAAAGCTATATCTTATTGAATATGCAGCATCACTAATTAAGTAGACAAGAAAGCAATACGGGAAATTGAAGTGGAGAGAGCGAAACAATGACATCCCACAGAAGTATTTTAACTGATTTATTTCTTTTCAGGCAGAAAGCTGACGTTTTGTATAATGATGCTTACAAGGTGTCTAGACTTGCTCTTCAGATAATAAGTGAAATAGAACCTGAGTTAAAAAAGCGAGGTACAGATAAAGATATCGAGCTTCTTGTAAGAATGCACAGACTCATTGATCTCACAATTGAAGCCGCCACGCACTCCAGTGAATATGCAACATCACTTGTAAATGAATATAAGCGAGTCATGGAAGGTATCAATAAATTATAAGATTATTTAATTCTATAAACGTCATTCATTGAGTAGCATTGATAGAGCTTTATAGAGGTTTTGGTGCTAGCAGTCACGCTGAGTTACGGAGTTATATCAATCGAAGTAGCACAATGCTCTAAATGGAAATGGTTATACAGAAATAGTGTAGAGAGAAAGGGATTTGAAGATAAAAAAAGCCCACCTTGGTGTGGGCTAATATACGCATAACTTTATATTATAATTATTGGAATCCAGCAGTTTAATACTAGTCTAACTAAGAGCTGTTCAGCATGACAATTGGTGCTAAGTGTAAATGTGACCCTGATGAGTCAGTTACAGTTCAAGGGGGTTATTGTGGCTTTGCGTAGGAAAGAATAAAAAAATAGCCCACGTGGCGGTGGGCTAAGGTTAATTGTGCGACAGCATATTATTATAAGTCCAGCACAGAAAGAGAGAGGAGTATAGCACTGGACTCTAGGGGTGCTACAGGGTTGAATGAATAATATGCCACCAGTCGGGAAAAGACATTCACATTTAGTGCTCACAAATTGTCCGCCCTGTCACACATCATGCAACTAATAGCTACAACCTTTAAAAGAGATCGCGAAAGCGGTCTTTTTTCATTTATGGAGACAGTCATGTCTGATAAAAAAGAAATAGCCACTCTATCTATAAAGATATCAGTCGATAGCACTGACTTAGATAAGCTAGAAGCACAGCTTAAACGCATTGCTGGATTGATGGTTAATGCAGGACTGAAGGAGCCAGCAAACGGTGGTTTTGTGAGTGATTCGTTTGGCATTTTTAGCTCATCGGGTGGCAAGTTAGAGCCTGTATTTTCTGTCGAAAACGGACGGACATTTATAAATACCGCATTTATTCAGGACGGGACAATTACTAATGCGAAAATTAAAAACGGTAAGGCTTATGTTGATAGTGCATTTATCACATCTGCAACCGTTAGTCCTGCAATTAAATACACTATTTCAGGCTTACACAGTGATGAATACAAAGAAGATCTAAAGCAAGCAGTAAAGCAGGCAATACGACCTGTGATCCGCAATCATATCAAAGTTGAACGAGTAAACGAAAAGCAAGCAGAAAATGTATTTCGTGGAGGAGTCCGTGTTGATGAGGGCGAGTCTGCAATAGCTAACATTGATAACGCTATAGCTGAAATAAAGGAAGTTGATGCAGATCAGTATATAAAAGAGCTGAGTACTGAGTTTGCCAAACACAATGACAACAGCATTGACAATCACGCCCCAAATCTCTTTCAAGAAGTTGAAGCGCTAAAGGAAACTGTAGCAGCAATGCTATCTGAGAAAGAGCAAGAGCGCGCTTCGATTGCATCTATACAGCAGGCTATCGCCGAGTCAAATTATGCGCACGCTGAGGCAACCCGTCAACTTGCTATCGATATGCAGCGTAGTCGCTCAGGGTTTTGTTGATATGAAGAAGCCGAATGTCTATGGCAGTCGATGGGCAAAGGTCAGGCTTAGCTTCCTCAATGAAAATCCTCTTTGCGTTATGTGCCAAGAGCAAGGTCGTGTTACTGCTGCTACCGTTGTCGACCATATCACCCCGCACAGACTGAGGGATGCATTAGCATCAGGTAATGCTGAGCA